>OZ255621.1:0-775000 GCA_965276705.1 Acidobacteriaceae bacterium
CTGCGATGCTCTCCGTGCCGACCAGCACCTCGAACGGTCGTATGCCGCCGTCTGTCCCTGTCGCACGTTCCAGAATCGAGCGCATCTCTTCCGGCTCGAGCAGAAGCGCTCCCGCAGCCTGAGTACCGGCCATGTTGATCCCTTCGACGATGAGGACATGTCCCGTCCGATTCAGATTGGGCACGTATGCGATGACGCCGTAGGTTCGCTGGGCAGGATCGTTGGACTCGCTGGCATAGGTTGCGCGCTCACCCGGCAGCGGGTGCCGGTTGACCAGGACCGGAGAGCCGCCGAACTCCTTACCCTCGGAGAACTGAAAATTTAGCTGACCTTGAAACAGCTCGACCCAGGGATTTGAATCGACAGAACCGATCAGGATGACGTTGTCGCCGCGTAGATCGTCCATACGCAGATCGCGCGCGAAGCGAATCGAAATTCGCTCAGAAGTGACGTCCGGGATGCGGGAGAAGCGTACCGCCAGATCCAGATCGGCCATGCTGGTGTAGCGCCGAGACGCCAGTGACTGTATCTTGCGAACGAGTATTTGGGGATCGTTCCACCTTGTATTTCCGGTGAACTGACCGATCCCTTGCATAATGACGCTTTCGCTGCGATAGCCTCCGCTTGCGTAATCGGAGAGAGGTACAGGTCGCCGGATGAAGCTCTGCAACATCACCAGACCGCCATCGGCGGGAACGATGAAGGTGTCACGCTTCATATCGAAGAGCTCGTGCCAGAACGCACGATTGATCCGAGTTGCGCGGTCTAGCGGCTGGAACCAATTCTTCGCAATACCGAAACCAAGCCAGGCACCCGCTCCCACGAGTGTGAGCGCCAGGAGAAAATACGCGATCGGCTTCGCCCATCCAGCCCGCTGCTCACCGTACTTCGAAGACGGCAATGGTTTATCCGAGGTCGAGGTCGGTGGAATCGGGTCTTCGATCCCATGCGCGGGTGGATCCGCTGCCCCGACATTCGTTTCTTCCAACAGTCGAACTCCGGTTCCTGCAGGTCCCTTCCGCGTTCCGTCGCTAAGCTCGAACTCATCTGCATTTCGAGGCGAGAAGACGGGCACATAGCCGCCTCGCGGAATGGCGAGCGTCAAGGTCTCCTCACGTCCTTCGGTTGCGAAGTAGTCGTCGATGCGCTTTCGCAACATGCGCGCATAATTTCGCACGATGTTGTCGTCCCCGGAGCTGTACCCTTCCGCTCGACCGAAGACCTGAGACCCGATCTGCTGCTCGTTGATCTCGCCAATGCGGGCCGCTAGGTAGCGATGGCTCACAAAGAGTAGAAAGTTTGAAAGGAGCTCCGACCTTCCAAGACTTCGGCTGGCGGCCACTCGTTGTGCGAGCAACCATCGCGGATCATCCTCATCGACGCCGTCCGGCCGTCGCCCCACCGGGCTTATCCGTTTCGTGCGCCGGGCGGCGTCGGCAGCGGTGTATTTCGCGGTCAGGTTGGCAGTCTTCATAGATGGATATCGACGGATCCCGGCAAAGCTCCGCCGATCGCAATCGGTCAGGCCGGTGAGGAAGACATTTCATCGGAGAGCCTGAACCGTCGGCAGCGACAGGTTGGCCGGGTCGAATGATCTCCAACCCTTTCTACACAGAAAGAATGAACTTTCCGTAAACTGGTAAAAAGAAGGCAGATACCAGAAGCGTCCAAAGCACTCAACCACGATGTAAGCCCCTTCGCATCCTGCTTGGAGCGGCGGCTCGGCGTACTGCAGAAGCTGCCTTCCTCAAATGAATCGATTAGATCGATCCACAGACTGCGATAGACCGGGCGGCCTACCGTTCCGTGGACCTATACTCACCGGCATGCCCATGCAGCGGGATCGAAATGCAATCGCGCTGGCGACATTGCGTATTGTGGTTGGGAGCTTCTTCTTCATTTTCGGCCAATACAAGGTGTTCGGCAGCGAGTTCACACTGCACGGCGGGTTTGAAGAATCCATTCGCAGCTTTCTTACGCAGGGCGCCTATCCAATGATGGCGACGGTTCTACGTAACATCGTGCTGCCCCACGCAGAGCTCTGCGCCTTTCTGACGGCCTATGGCGAACTCTTCATCGGACTGGGACTGATCTTCGGCGTGTTCACACGCATCGCCAGCATCTTCGGCATACTCCTTATGCTGCTGCTCTGGCTCTCCGCGGGCTATCCGGGATCACATGTTGCACTATGGCGATATTTCGGTGCTTCGCTCGACTGGTCCGTCTTCATCGCATGCTTCGCCGCGTTTCTTATTGGCGACGCGGAGACACGCTGGTCCCTGGGGCCGCAGCTTCGTATGTGGCGAAATCATAAACGCATTGCTTAAGCATCCAGTCTGCATTCTCCCGCACCTCACTTGTCAGGAGTTTGTGGCAACGACAATGGCAGGGTGTGAGACGAAAGAGAAGCTGCCGCAGCATGGCGGAGCCCAGGCGTGCATGCTGCGCGCGCTCCAATCGCTGCAGGGGCTCTCTTGCGGCGACGCATTCGGCGAATGCTTTTTCCGGCCACAGGATTGCAGCCGCCTGGCTCGCACCGAGCGCCGCCTACCCCCGGGTTCCTGGGACTTCACCGACGATACGATCATGGCCATCTCCGTCTGTGCCTGTCTTGCGCGTCATGGCGGGATTGATCCGGAGTGGTTGGCCGGCAGTTTTGCGCGTCTCTATGACCCTTTGCGTGGTTACGGCGCCGCCATGAACGGCCTGCTGATGCGGATCCATACGCTGGGCGAATCGAACTGGTTTGAAGAGGCGCAGGAACTCTTCAACGGCCACGGTTCGTACGGCAATGGAGCCGCTATGCGCGTGGCTCCAGTGGGCGCATACTTTGCACACGATCTCGGCCTAGTCGCCGAACATGCTGCCCTCTCCGCGATAGCAACGCACTGTCATCCCGAAGCGATTGCCGGCGCCATCGCGATTGCGCTGGGTGCCGCGCTTGCGTGGCGTGATCGCGATGCTTCCCGGCCGATGCCTACGGAAGACCTTCTGCAACAGATCCGCGATCGCACACCGCGGAGCGCCGTCCGCGACGGCATCGAACAGGCTTTGCATCTACCGGACACGACATCGCCACTCGACGCCGCTCTGACCATCGGCAATGGCTCGCACGCCACCGTGCAGGATACAGTTCCCTTTGCCTTGTGGAGTGCCGCCCGGTCGCTGAACAACTACGAGAACGCGCTCTGGGGCACGATCGATGGTGGCGGCGACATTGACACCAACTGTGCCATCGTGGGCGGTATCGTGGTGATGCGGACCGGAGAAGGCGGCATTCCGCAGGAGTGGCGTGAGCGCCGCGAGCGTCTGGAACCGATGTTGAAAGCCGCGATGCAAGCCTGATTCTTCAACTGCGGGATCATTCCACCCAAACCGGCTCCGCTTCAAGGGTGACATCGAAGAGCTCGCGAACACGTATCTGGATCGCATCGCGGAGTAAGAGGATGTCTTTCGCCGTGGCGCCCCCTTGGTTGGTCAACGCAAGTGTGTGCCGCGAAGAGACAGCGGCCGCACCCTGGCGGAATCCTTTCAAGAATCCAGCTTTTTCCAGCAGCCAAGCCGCCGGCACCTTCACTTTGTTGCTACCGGCAGGGTATCGGGGCACGTCCGCGGGCGCTACGTTGACGATCGCCGCGATGCGCGGCAGAGCGGACTCCGCGACCACCGGGTTCTTGAAGAAGCTGCCCGCGCTGCGCCGCTCCGGATTATCAGGGGTAATGACCATTCCCTTCCCCAGGCGGATGTGCAGGACAGCCTCACGTACCTGCCACAATCTCGGCTGTTCGATGCCTTGCGTCTGGAAGTATCGCTTGAGATCGGCATAAGACACCGACGCAGGCACATTCTGCTGCAGTTCGTAGCTGACGCGGGTCACGACGAAGCGGTCGCGATCCGGTCCTTGATTGAAGCGGCTGCGGCGATAGGCAAAGCCGCATTCTGTATTGTTGAGCTCGACCCATGCGCTCGTCTGCCGATCGAAGGCGCGGACACTGCGGATAGTACGCGAGACCTCCTGCCCATACGCCCCGACGTTCTGCACCGGCGTGCCGCCGACCGTGCCGGGGATGCCGGAGAGACACTCCATCCCACCTAGCTGCGCATCCACACTGCGCGCCACAAGTGCGTCCCAGTCTTCGCCGGCTGCGGCTTCGAGGACGCTTCCCTGCTGCTGAACACCCTTCAGCGCAATGTGCAGCACCAGGCCCGGAAAGCCTGCGTCTGCGATCAGCACATTGCTGCCGCCTCCCAGAACGAAGAGGCGAAGTCCGCGCTCGGCTGCAAAACAAAGTGCCGCCTCGATGTCGGCCTCGCTCGCCGCCTCCGCGAACCAAGCGGCAGGGCCGCCGATCTGAAATGTAGTGAAGGGGGCAAGAGAGACGTGCTGCCGGAACTCCATAGGCGGAGGGTACACCACAGAGGAAAGCCGAAACACGACACCTTTGTGGAATGCATCCGGACTGGTGAATCCAGACTGGTGATGGGGTTGGCAGATTTACTCCATCCGCAGAGCCTGCATCGGATCGAGACGCGATGCACTCCATGCAGGCAGGAAGCAAGCGAGCGCGGCTACGGCGAGAAGCACAGCGCTGACGCCGAAGTAGACAGACGGATCGAGCGGCTGCGTGTCGACCAAAAGCGATTTCATCCCTTGCGTGGCCGCCGCACCGCCTGCCAGACCAAGCCCGAGACCGATAAGCGCCGGCTTCAGTCCATCCACCAGCATCATGCGCACCACCTCCGCGCGCTGGGCGCCGAGCGCGATGCGCACGCCGATCTCCGCGGTGCGCTGCGACACCATGAACGACAGCACGCCGAAGAGGCCGACAGCTGCAAGGACCAAGGACAGCACCGCAAAGGCGGCCAACAGCGTGGCCTCGAAGCTCGTCTCCATCGCGGCCTGGCCGACGATCTCGTCCATGGTCATGACGTCGGAGGCAGGCAGGTTGCTGTCGATAGAGGCGACGACGCGCTCGATGGGCGCGGCCATCACGGCTGGGTCTCCTGCGGTGCGGACGGCGAGATAGATGGAATTCGTCTGACCGGCGAGCAACGGATAGTAGATCGTCGGAAAGAAATCCGCAGCGGGCAGCTCGCGGGTATCCGCTGCCACACCGACGATTTCAAAGCTTGCCGGTGTTCTGCTAAAGACGGCCACTTCGAGATGCTTGCCGATAGGGTCTTCGCCTTTGAATGTCTGGCGCGCCAGCTCTTGGCTGATGATGACCTTATTGGCGCGCTGAAGGCGCTCATCGTTCGTGAATGTGCGGCCGGCGAGTAACGGTATCTGCATCGCCTGGAAGTAGCCAGGATCGACGAAGCGTGTCGAGGCATCAAGGATTTGGCCCTGCGGCAGCGCAGGATGCTCGCGAATGGTGTACGTATCATCGCGGTCGCGAACTTGTCCCGGCAGCTCATTCGTGGCAGCCGCGGCTTTGACTCCGGGCATCTGGCGTACGCGCGCCAGCAACGCCTGATAGAAGGCGACCGTCTGCTCCGGTGTCTTCGCGTTCCGGGACTGGCTCAGATTCAGCGTCAGCACATTATGTGTTGCGCAACCAAGATTGGAGAGACGCATGGCGCGGTAGCTCTTGAGCAGAAGGCCAGCCCCGAGGAGAAGCACGACGGTGAGGCCAACCTCGGCGGTCAGCAGCGCGCGTCGCATCCGGGCACGGCTTCGACCTGCGCTCGCGGAGCGGCCCGACTCCTGCAGCGCGCGAGATACGTTGCGATCGTTGGAGGACAGCGCGGGAACGAGGCCGGCGACGAGCCCACAGAGCACGATGCAACCTACTGCGAAGAGGCAGGTAGCGGCATCCATGTGGATCGTATCCACCCTTGGAAGATCGGTACGGACATGGACCAGCCACTGCACCGCGCCGTAGGCCAGCGCGATGCCCAGGCTGCCGCCGGCGGCGGAGAGCAGTAGGCTCTCGATCATCTGAGCGCGAATGAGTTGCACACGGCTACCTCCAAGCGCCGTGCGAATCGCTGTCTCACGCACGCGCGATGCGGCGCGGGCCACCAGCAGGTTGGCTATGTTCAGACAAGCAATCAACAATAGACAGCCCGTGGCGGCCAGCAGTGCATAGAGACCGCCCTTCACGTTGCGCACTTGCCCATCAAGAATCGGACGCAGGTTCACTGCGTCGTTCACGGGTCCATTGGGATTCTGCTGACGAATCTGCTGCTGAATCGTACTGAGTTCAGCTAGCGCTTGTGCGATGCTGACGCCAGGTTTTAGCTCGCCAACCGCGTCGAAAGCGTGCGATACGAACGCCTGCATGATCTCCGGCGAACGTTCGTGGTAGACGGGCGTCCAAAGCTGGATATTCGCTTCGGGATAGCGGAACCACGCGGGGAGTACACCGACAACGATGGCAGGCTTGGTATCTACGAGAATTGTGCGACCTACGAGCGAAGGGTCGCCACCATACCGGCGCTTCCACAGCCCCCAACCAAGAATGACGGTAGCGTTCGCCTGGGGTCGGTCATCGTTGCGATCGAAGAGGCGGCCAATGGCGGGATGCACTCCCAGCATGGGCAGCAAGCTCCAAGAGGCCTGCTCCGCGTGAACGACCTCTGGCGCCTGCGCGCTGTCACCCGCCAGGTTGTAGGTAGTCTCCTGCATGATGCCCATCTGCACAAAGCTGCGTGCCTGCTTCTGCCAACGAGCGAAGCTGCCGCCTGCAACAACGTTGTCCTGAATGTCATCGCGTTTGGCTTCGTAGATGCGCACCAGGCGATCCGGATGCGCGACGGGCAAAGGCTTTAGGAGCACCGCGTTCACGACGGTGAACAGCGCGACGTTTGCCCCGATGCCCAGCGCCAGGACGAGGATCGCCGTGAATGCGAAGGAGGGTGTCCGCATCAGTCGGCGCGCGGCCTGGTGCGTGTCGCGCGCCAGCGACTCGAGCCATCCCCAGCTCCATGTCTGTCGCGCCTGCTCGCGCATCACCGTTGGATTGCCGAAAAGACGCAGCGCCGCCTGCCGCGCCTCAGTCTCGTTCATCCCGGCCCGGCGATTCTCGGCGATCTGCTCTTCCAGGTGAAAGTGCAGCTCCCGATCCAGCTCCGCTCCGGCAGCCTTGCGGCCAAAGAGTGAGCGGCTCAGCATGCGAATCCGGTCTGTCCAACGCATCGTTGCCTCCTCAGCCTTCCTGCACTACGAGATTGATTGCGCCGGAGAGGCGCGTCCAGTTCTCCGTCTCGGCGGCCAATTGTGCGCGGCCCGCTGCGGTCAACGAATAGAACTTCGCTTTACGGCCGGTGTCGGTCTCGCCCCACTTGGCGCGAATCCACGCCTGCTGCTCCAGACGGTGGAGTGCCGGGTAGAGCGAGCCCTGCTGCACCTGCAATACCTCGCCGGAGATCTGCTGGATGCGTTTGGCAATGGCCCAGCCATGCTTCGGTTCGAGCGAAATCGTCTTCAGGATAAGCAGGTCGAGTGTGCCCTGCACTAGGTCGCTTGGTTTCCCCATACTCTGACTATCTACAATAGTCGATTGTAGATAGTCAAGGGGTAGCCGCGGGGGCGTAGCGTGTATCACTCGGCCTGCTGCCGCAGCACAACGACATCCCGCCGCGGCGGTGCACCGTAGAGACGGCTGTATTCGCGGCTGAACTGCGACGGGCTCTCGTACCCGACCATGTGCCCGGCACTGGCGGCGTCCAGTTGCTCCATCAGCATCAGACGACGTGCCTCTTGCAGCCGCAATTGCTTCTGGTACTGCAGCGGGCTCATTGCCGTCATCGACTTGAAGTGGTGATGCAGAGAGGATGTGCTCATGCTCACCGTCTGCGCCAGGTCCGCTACCTGCAGGGGGCGCGCAAGGTTCTGCTTCAGCCAGTCAATAGCGCGCGCCACCTGATGCGACTGGCTGCCGCGGATGGCGATGTGTCGAAGCCGGGTTCCCTGTTCCGAATTGAGCAACCGATACAGGATCTCCCTCTCAAGCAGCGGCGCCAGGACCGGGATATCCTCCGGCGACTGCAACAGCCGCACCAAGCGCAGCATTGCGTCCAGCAGCGGCGCCGTGATGCGGCTGGCCGCGATGCCGCGACTGGTGGGAATCGCAGATGGCCCACGTACGTCCATCTGCGCGATCAGTTCAGCAAGGAAGCGCGGCTCGATACGCAGAGTGACGCACAGGTAAGGTACCTCGGGAGTTGCGCGGGTCACGTGCGACAAGATTGGAAGGTCGACCGAGGTGATCAGGTAGTGCATCTGGTCGTAGTTGTAGACCTCATCCGCAAGGAGAGCACGCTTGGCTCCCTGCGCTACCAGAATCAACGAAGGCTGATAGATACCGCAGGCGGGCGACGACCGGCAGTTCTGCCGGAACAGCGTCAACCCAGGTATATCCGTCGTGTGTAGGCCATTGGTTCTGGCGAATTGAGCAAGGATCGTGGAGAGCTCGCGACGCGGCCCCTCCAGTGCATCTTTCGCCGTTGCGTGCCGCGATGGCTTTTTTTGTAGCAATTGCGTCTCTCGGGGACAGGATCAGAATAGCCTTACCATTGTCTTGGCTGCGCGACATTTTCAACTCCCTGCAGGATCGAGCAAGACTCTTGCAGGATCGGGCTACCGTCTCGCTTGGTCGAACGACGATACTTTTCTCTGTACCGGCCGTCTGCCGACTGCATGCGCGGCGGCTGGAACAGCCAAGGAGAAAGAGTTCATGTCAAACGTTACTGGTTACGCGGCTGGGTCTGTGAAGGCTCCCCTTGCGCCGTTTTCTTTCGAACGGCGCCAACCCGGAGAGCATGACGTCGCCATTGATATCAAGTATTGCGGTATCTGCCACTCGGACATCCACCAGGCACGTGACGAGTGGGGCGGCTCGATCTTTCCCATGGTCCCAGGTCATGAGATTGCCGGTGTGGTGAGCGCGGTGGGTGCGAAGGTGACAAAGTTCAAGGTCGGCGACCCGGTCGGTGTTGGCTGCTTTGTCGATTCCTGCCGCCACTGCGAGCACTGCGCGAAGGATCTGAACCAATACTGCACCGACGGTCTGGTGTTGACCTACAACAGCCGCGACCATCATGGCGAACCGACGTATGGCGGCTATTCGAATGCAATCGTAGTGGATGAGAACTACGTGCTGCGCATCCCAAGCAACCTGCCGCTCGACGGCGCCGCACCGCTGCTGTGCGCCGGCATCACGCTTTACTCGCCGCTGAAGCACTGGGGCGCCGGACCGGGCAGGAAGGTAGCGATCATTGGGCTCGGCGGACTTGGCCACATGGGCGTCAAAATCGCACACGCACTCGGAGCCGAGGTCACCGTGCTCAGCCAGTCGCTGCGCAAGCAGGAAGATGGCGAGCGGTTGGGCGCGGACCACTTCTACGCCACGTCCGATCCGCAGACCTTCGAGACGCTGAAGGGCTCCTTCGACCTGATCGTCAACACTGTCTCGGCGGAGTTGGACTGGAACCTCTATATCTCTCTGCTGAAGGTAGATGGAGCATTCGTTGTGGTTGGGGTGCCGGACAAACCGATTCCTGTTGGCGCATTTCCCCTCATCATGGGTCGCCGCAGCGTCGCCGGTTCCATGATTGGCAGCATCGCGGAGACGCAAGAGATGCTGGACTTCTGCGGAAAGCACAACCTCGCCTCGGAGATCGAGGTCATCCCCATTCAGCAGGTCAATGCGGCCTATGAGCGTGTGCTGAAGAGCGATGTTCGCTATCGCTTTGCCATTGATATGGCATCGCTGCAACGATCCTGAGTTGGGACCGGCGGCGGGTGCAGGGGGAGACAACCGCTGGCAATTGCCTTCTCCGCTCAATACAATGAATGCAGACCATACGGCAGCGGGACGCGCCGGGTCGAATGAAAAGGAGCAGGCATGTATCCAGAGATCATGGTCGTACCGATGCGCGAGGAGCTGACACGCGCTGGCATTCAGGAGGCGCGTACGGCAGCCGAGGTGGACGCGGCGCTGGCAAAGCCGGGGACGACCATGTTGGTCGTGAACTCCATCTGCGGTTGCGCGGCAGGCAAGATGCGTCCCGGAGTCCGGTTGGCTCTGCAGAATGCAGTGAAGCCGGACCAGAGCATCACCGTATTCGCCGGACAGGATCGCGAAGCGACGGAGCAGGCGCGATCGTACTTCGAGGGGCAGCCACCCACATCGCCGGCCATCGCCATTCTGCGTGATGGGAAGCTCATCTACCTGATGCAGCGTTTCGTAATCGAGGGAGCCACGGCGCAGCTTATCGGCCAGGAACTGGCACGCGCCTTTAGCGAGTACTGCGCAACGACCACTGCATAGAAAGTAGCCGTTGCATAACGAAGCCCGGCTTCTTTAGGAGCCGGGCTTTGCCTTTTCTTGCGGAAGCTTTGCGTCCGCGGGCATGTCCGGATCGTATTCGGCAACAAAGCCGCCGGCGGCAATGCCGCGCGAGACCGCCAGGTGCCATGCTTCATTCACCTTGGAGTCGTGGAAATCCTGCGTCGGCCAGGTTTCAAGCAGCGTGCGCAAACGCTCGGTATCGATCAAGTGACGCACCATGGGTGAGCGCTCGATCCGCCGCAGCTCGACCGCCAGTCGTTCGCGCTGCGCGCCCATTATCAGATACCAATCGGCTGCCTGTAGTCCGCGCGTGGTGCGGCGCAGTGTGGCCTCAGGCAAACGGTCCACCATGGCACGGCGGATCAGCGATCGGCTCTGGCCCTGCACCAAATACTGTTCGATAGGAATACCGAAGCAAAACTCATACACGTTCTTGTCATGCGTGGGATCGCATTGCTCCACCTGCCAGACAGAGGCCACGGCGCCGTTGCTCACCCCCGGGTCGTAGTAGTCGTAGAACTGGCGGCGCACTGCGGCGCTGCTCACCTCAGCTCCATAGAAGACTTCCAACGCCTCCGCCTTCAGGTTGTACTCAACGGTGCGGTCGGGATGTACGGGGCTGAAGGTGAACGAAAATTCGCGCATCTCCGGATGGAAGAGGCGCCGCATCCAATCCGGCATCACCGGGCCGGTCGCCCAGGAGGCCGCGCCCCTCCAGGACGTGTAGCCACGCGACCGCAGCTGCTGCGTCCGCCGGAACAGTGTGATCCAGCGCCCGCTGCGGAATAGATCGGACAGGCCGACCAACCCGCCGAAACTGATCGTGGCGTTTCCACTAATCCCTTGCAGCAGCACATCGAGACCGCGGTCGCGCATCCCGTCAAGAATGGCGTCGATCCAGAGCTGGTTGGTGGGATTGAATGCGGGCTCGCCGTTGATACGCGCCGCGCGCGCAGCCGCGTCTAAAATGTCACGTCCCGAGGCATCGACCCGGACATGATCGATATTGGGATACATCGCGGCCACGTCCGCTGCTGCAGGACCCTCGTCGCCAAAGCGGCCGGGCAATGCCAGACCGTTGTACTCAGGTAGCGGCACAGATGTGAAGGACGTCAAGCGACGGCTGTGCGCGGCCAATAGGCGTGCAGCGGTAACGGTGACCGAGGAGCTGTCAAGGCCGCCGCTGAGCGTGGACGCCACGCTCTCACGCCCGGCCATACGCACTGTGACGGCGCGATCCAGCCGCTCGCGAAAGTCGTCAACATAATCCGCATCGCGCCGATACCGGATCTGCTTCGTATCGGATGGGTGCCAGTACCGACGCACGTCCATGCCATCGGGCGTCACCTTCAGACACTCGCCCGGCATGAGCCGTTCCACACCGCGAAAGAAGGTCTGGCTGGTCTGGGGTGTAATGCAGGAGAGGAATCGGACCATGTACGCCGGATCGACGACATGACCGACCGCCGGCAGCGCACAGAGACCGAGCGGCATGGAAGCGAAGGCAAAGCCGTTTTCGGGACCGCCAGAGCGGGCGAAATGCAGCGGGCGCTCGCCGGCGTGATCGCGCGCCAGCAACAGAACCTGTCGCCGAGAATCCCAGCAGGCAAAGGCGAATCCGCCCATCAGATGATCCAGAACGTTCAGTTCCCATCGCAGCCAGGCAGCGGCCAGTACATCGTCGTCCGTCGCGGTGCGGTGTAGACCAAGCTCGGTGCAGAGTTCGTCGTGATTATCCAGGCGGATATCGGCAACGATCGAGATGGAGCTTGCCCCTCCGACGCATGCCTGACCGGGCGCGTCAAACCCGGACGCTCGATAGTCGCTTGCGCCCAATACGATAGAGGGTTCAGAAATGGCAAACCGGGGAGCATGGGGGGACATGACGCGCAGCATGGCGCCGCAAAGGTCTATGTGGCTCGGCTGCGAATCGTTGGACTTTTGCGACCAGAGGCCCGCGAGGGCGCGCATGCAGCTACGCATCAAAACTCACACATAGAGGAACGCGGAGACGCGCCGGTCAGCGGTCGTATCCGGAGGCCCAGGAACCGGAACCTGGTGATCGGCAAAGGGGCCAAGAAGAAAGCTGAGTGGGATAGCAGGTTAGCTGCTAACCCTATCGGAGTAACAGCACTACGCGAGATACACGAAGCAAAAGTTTAAAGAAACCGCCGAATCGCCTAGCCCGACTTGTGCGGTCTCAATCCGTCGCCGACGTGGCTGATACCATGCTCTGCATTCGCCAGCGGAAGAATGTCGAGCACTGGCGTCGTCCAGCCCCTACGTTGTGGGACTATGAGCGATGCCGGTTGGGCATTCGTACTGGTGGTGTTCGTCATCCATCCTCCGAAGGAACGCAACCATGAGCCCTTACAGCTTCATGGTACCTGACTGCAAATACTCTCTTACACCCTTACGATGCAGGATCATTCTTGCCTGCCTGCAGTATCGGGCCCTTGATTCCGGTTTACCACTCAACAAAGGTCTGACTAGTACACCACGAGCGTGCCACCCCAAACGGTCGCCTAGAGGTATTGTCGAGGGTAATCCCTAGATCCGTCAATTCGATAATTCCTGAACTCAAACCGCTGGTGCTGCGCCCAGTTACTGTACATTCAACATCTTGCAGGCAGTTGAAAAGGTGTGCAGTTACACTTGTTTTCTCAACCTGCCTCGGTACTCTTGACAAGTATGCGCACAAGCTATTGTGCGGGGGAATGCACCTTCCGGGGGATGTAGAGGAGAATCCGCTGAATACCTACCGCATCGGCCCCTTGCTCTATATGACTGAGATGTTACTCCCCGAGTTACCCAACGCGGAGGCGCAGCCGTACGAGCAGCCGGTGACGATCCGGCTGGGAGACGTTCCGGCTTCCCTGGCGGCGCCTATTACCGTCTCCGCCTTCTGCGAGGCCAGCCCGTCCGAGTTCCTGCTGCGGCTCCCGGACATTGCCGACTACTACGTGCGGGACGGCGCTGAAGTGACGATTGCACCCGTGCCCGGCGCTCCGGAGCTCGACATACGCTCCTATCTAATAGGAAATGTCTTCGCTGTGCTCTGCCACCAGCGCGGGCTGCTTCCTCTGCATGCGAGCGCCATCGCTACCCCGGAGGGCGCCGTGGCCTTCGTCGGCAATTCGGGCGCTGGCAAGTCCACTCTGGTGGCCTTCCTTGCACGCCGAGGGCACCGCGTTTTGGCCGACGATATCTGCCTGATCGATCCAGCTGCCCCGCGCGAGACCCGAGTGCTGCCGGTCGCTCCATGGCTGAAGCTATGGAGCACGACACTCGATGCGCTCGGACATTCGAAGGCCGGACTCGCCCGCATCTTCGCGGAAGACGACAAATATCGCTACATTCTCCGCCAGGACGACGCGCCCACCTCGCTCGCAGAGATCGTCCTTCTAGAACGGGCGGACGCAATCGACGGGGCGACGGCGCGCTTCGAACGGCTGACCCCGGCGCATGCACTCCGCGCGGTCTTCGACATGACGTATCACTCCTGGCTGGTGCATGCGATGGGTCAGACCGAGACCTACTTCCTTCGCTGCGGACAAGCGCTTGAAGGTGTCCGGGGCACACGGATGCGCCGCGCCTGGGGCTTCGACGCGATGGAGAGCACACTGGCGGCCCTCGAAGCGCACCTTGCTGCGCGAACATGAATCGATCCTTGCTCTGGCGAAGCTCCGAGTAAGTGCCGCAGCCGGTGTAGTGCTTCGCTCTGATTGACATGCGCTTTCCACTGGGGGTATCTTTGCATCTCCGAATACTTTGCATTGCAAAGCGATGGCCATGAACGATTTAGATAGAGCGCTCGGCGACATCAGCAGCATACGCAGGCAGTTGGCGCGTAGCACAGAGTTTCGCGGCTATGGTCCGGCAACGCTCGCAGCGACTGGTCTAATGGCGGCCTTAGCCGCGGCCGCCCAGGCACTGTGGGCGCCGGATCCGGTGCATCATGCTTCGAGCTATTTGGGCATCTGGGTTTGGACTGCAATCCTTTCGGCCGGCTTGAGCGGAGTGCAGATGTAGACACGCGCCCGCCGCATGCATTCGGATATGTCGGAAGAGATGATTCACATGGCCGTTGAGCAGTTTCTGCCGTCGATTGGCGCAGGATTGCTGATAACGATCGTGTTGATGCGCTTTGTTCCTGCGGCCATGTGGATGCTTCCCGGCATCTGGCAGGTGATCTTCAGCCTTGGCGTCTTCTCCTCGTGTCGTTTTCTACCGCGACCGATGCTGGCAGTAGGCGCGTGGTATCTGCTGACCGGGCTTACATGTATTGCCCTGGGTGGAGATCGAGCACTCTCTCCATGGGCGATGGGTATTCCCTTTGGAGTCGGACAACTGCTTGCAGCGAGCGTGCTGTTGTTCACCACACATGAGGCCTCCGATGAAAGCTAAAGAGACACCCGGAGCGCACAAAACGGAAGGACGTTTCGCGTACGAGGGGCTGGATCGCGTGATCCACGAGCGCGCTCGGCTCAGCATCCTTACATCTCTAGTCACAAGTTCCAGGGGGCTCACCTTTGGCGACCTGAAACAGCTTTGTTCGCTGACCGACGGCAATTTAAGCCGACACCTACGTGTCCTTGAGGACGGTAAGTTGGTCATCATCGAGAAGGGATACGATCGCAATCGACCGCAGACCGTTTGCCGGATCACCGCGTCGGGTCGCAGACGCTATCTCGAATATCTCTCCACGCTGGAACAAGTCGTGCGGGATGCGGCGAAGGGGACCAAAGACGAGTCGGCCGCAGGGCTGCTGCGCGGCTTGGCACCATCGCGGGCGTAACTTTTTTTGCGAGGCAACTTTACAGTGCAAAGTACTACAGTCGCGCCCAATAGCTTTACGACGCAAAGTGAAGCCGGACTGCATGTGGCCATCATCATGGATGGCAACGGTCGTTGGGCGGTACGGCGCAATTTGCCCCGCGCCGCGGGGCATCGTGCCGGTGTTGCAGCGGTGCGACGTGTGGTGGAGCATGCGTCGCATGTCGGCATTGGACGGCTGACCTTATATGCATTCTCGTCCGACAACTGGCAACGACCCGGCGCCGAGGTGCAGAGCATCTTCTGGTTGCTGCGCGCGTTCCTGAGGCTGGAGCGCGAGAGGCTGCGACGCGCCGGTGCACGCATCGAGGTCATCGGCCGTCGCGATCGTCTGCCCAAGCTGCTGCTGCGTGAGATCGATTCTGCGGAGGCAGCCACCGCCGCATGCCGGCGGCTGCACCTGCGCGTCGCCATCGATTACTCGTCGCGTACTGCAATCGCACTTGCCGCTCTCGGTGTATCCGCCGGCATGCTACACGCGCCCGCAGATCTATGGAGCAGCACGTTTGCTCAGGCACTGACTGCGCACAGCGGTGACGTAGACCTGCTGATTCGCACCGGCGGCGAGAAACGCCTCTCCGACTTTCTGCTGTGGGAGTGCGCCTATGCCGAGCTCTGGTTTACCGATCGCATGTGGCCGGACTTCAACGCCGACGACCTGGATGCGGCGCTCGCAGCATTTCATGGCAGGGAGCGACGCTTTGGCGGTATTCCGGCGACTCCGCGCAATACAGAACCGAAACAAGAGACATGGGAGACCTGGTAATGAACAAGATGCTTCTTCAAAAGGCGTTGGTTATTGCTTCACTTGCTTGCGTGATATTGATTGCGCTCTACATGGTGAACGGTGTGATCGATGATAGGCAGAAGTATCGCGATGCGGCTGTGCACTCCATCGAGGCCAGTTATGCAGGGCCGCAAGTGCTGATCGGACCGCTGCTTGTACGTCCCTACACGCAAATCGTGGAGACAGCTGAGAGCAACGGCAAAGCGGTGAAGAAGATGAGCGTCCGCAAGCAAGAATTAACGTCTACGAGCTTTCCCCGGGAGTTGGATGTGCGCGGCGATATGTTGCCAAGCGAGCGCCGGCACGGCTTATACAAAGTGGCTGTCTATGAATTTCAAGGGGAGTTGGAGGGACATCTGGACGTAGTTGACCCTCCGATAGAAGGGACAGTGGTGTGGGGCGAGCCGTATCTGGAACTCTCTGTGACGGATGTGCGTGGGATCGTCGGAACGCCAAAGATTCTCGTGAACGGAGTGGCGCAGACGATGCTGCAAAGAGCGCCGGACGCTACAGGGTGGCAGCCGAATCTGAAGATCCCCTTACGGGGTATAGGTTCGGCGAAAGGGCATATGGACTTCGTGATCGACTTGAATCTCGCTGGAACAGAAAGGCTAGGCATTGCCCCGGTTGGGGATTCCAATCATCTGGAGATACGGTCGAGCTGGAGATCGCCGCTGTTCGATGGACAGTTCTTACCGAGGACGCGGGATGTAGGAAAGGACGGATTTCGTGCGGCCTGGGATGTTTCTTCCCTGGCCAGCGGCACGCAGATGCAGATGGAAGCGAACCCGTGGAAGACGATCGACCTGATAAACGTAAGCCTGACGACACTGGTGGATACGTATACGCTGAGCAGCCGAGCGGTAAAGTACGGAATACTTTTCGTGATGCTTACCTTTGCCGGCTTTCTAATGTTTGAGTTGATGAAACAGCTGCCCATTCATCCGGTGCAATATCTTCTGATCGGCTCCGGACTCGCGATCTTCTTCCTCTTACTCGTGAGCCTCTCGGAACGTGTGGCATTCGGGCTCGCGTATCTGATCGCGAGTGTCGCTTGTATCGGTTTATTGACGTTCTATCTTTCCTATGTGTTGCGGAGCACGGTACGGGGGATTGGGTTTGGGATGATGCTCACCATCTTGTACGCAACTATCTACAGTCTGCTTCTCTCGGAAGATAATGCCCTGGTGCTCGGCTCCTTCCTGCTGTTTTGCCTACTAGGTGCAGTGATGGCGGTAACGCGGAAAGTGGATTGGTATCAGAGCACGGCAACCTCTATGCAATCCGAGGGGGCCCTGACACAATCTTCCGGTCCACGTGCATAGGCAGCGACATGGACGCAAGCAAATGAGGAAGAGATGTCATAGTATGCCGCAGCCTAACTAATTTTCATCGGTTCATATCGAGATCCTGTTCATCATCAGTGGAGGATCACCTTTGGTCTTATCGCCTGTGGAGGAGTAATCCGGCTTGCGCTCATCGCAGGACAGATACGCGGTATTCCGATTGCGTGACGACTCATCGATTGCAGTTTCGGAGCCTTCGGGTGTATCCCGCTTCTGCTCTGCAAACAGCATATTTCTGCGCTCAAGTACCGAAACCGGCAGGATCGGCCTGAGAACAAACGCTCGACCGATGAGCCCTTCGACCGAATAGCAAATGGCGAAAGTGCACCGGGGCGACAGAGGCTTCCGTGGCGCTGGATTCACCGGGCATTTACACTCGTGGCCATGACGCGTTCCGCTTCGTTAGTGCTCTTTGCCTCCGCCGTTCTCGCCTCCTCTGCTCTGGCTCAAAAGGGATCTCAGCCGCAGCCTGAGCCGACACCGATGCCGCCACCCATCGTGGCGCCGGTCGACAAGCCCTATATCGGGCCCATCGAGCTTTCGGTCGATCTACGTAACAATGTGGACCGGATCGAGAGGGTGCACGAGACGATTCCAGTCGAGCCGGGCGCCAAAGAGATGGTGCTGCTCTATCCACAATGGCTCCCTGGCGATCACGAGCCCGCGGGGCCGATCGAGAGCCTGGGGGGCATCGTGACCTCGGTAGACGGCCAGCGCGTCCAGTGGGTGCGCGACCGTGTCAGTGTGTATGCATTCCACGTTCCGCTGCCGGCAGGTGCGAAGTCTGTGGCGCTGGACTTCGACTACTTGTCTCCGATCAAGGCGAGCGCGGGCCGTATCGAGATATCAGACGCGATTGCGGATCTGGAATGGAATGAAGTCGTGATGTACCCGGCAGGCTACTTCTCACGCGACATTCCAGTCGACACAACGCTGATGCTGCCAAGCGGCTGGAAGTACGCGACTGCACTCGAAACCGCCTCCGACAACGGGGATACGCACACGTTTCAGCGGACACCGCTCAATACCCTGATCGATTCCCCACTCTACGCGGGCCGCTACTATGAGCGCGTCGATCTCTCGCCTGCCTCAACCGATACCGTCCACCTGAACCTGTTTGCCGATGCAGCAGACGATTTGAAGATGACGCCGGAGGAGACGGCTGCGCACAAGAGGCTGGCCATGGAGGCCGATAAGCTCTACGGCTCGCACCACTACAAGCATTACGATTTCCTGCTGCTGATGAGTGACAAGGTTGGCGGCGTTGGTCTGGAGCATCACCAGTCGAGCGAAGATGGACAGCCTGCCAATTACCTCACAGATTGGGCTAACGGCGTCGCGGAGCGCGACCTCCTGGGTCATGAGTACACGCATTCATGGAATGGCAAGTTTCGCAGACCGGCGGATCTGTGGACGCCGAATTTCAATGTGCCGATGCGGGACGACCTGCTTTGGGTCTATGAGGGCATGACGCAGTACTGGGGCAACGTGCTGACCGCGCGTGCCGGCATGCGCACGCCGGAGCAGACACGTGATGTCCTTGCACATGTGGCAGCGAACTTTGCGGCGAGTCCCGGCCGGGAGTGGCGTCCGCTGGTCGATACGACAAACCAGCCCATCGTCTCTCAGCGGCGTCCGGTGAGCTGGGTCAGCTATCAGCGGCCTGAGGACTACTACACCGAAGGTGAGCTGATCTGGCTGGATGCGGATACGAAGATTCGTGAACTGACCAACGGCAGCAAGTCCCTGGACGATTTCTGCAAGAAGTTCTTCGGCGTCTATAACGGCAGCTTCGTCACCTATCAATACACGCTTGCGGATGTCGTGAAAGACCTGAACGAAGTGACCCCTTACGACTGGAAGGGCTTCCTGCAGGCGCGCGTCTATGACCTGCACCCAGCGGTCCCCATGAACGGCTTTACACAGGGCGGTTACAAGCTCGTGTACACGGACAAGCCGGCGGATTGGCTCGCGAAGGAAGAGGCGACAGCTGGGTATGCGGATTTCTCGACTTCACTGGGCATCTCGCTCGGTTCACGGCGGAAGGGCTCCCCGTCTGGAGTTATCTCGAACGTTTGGTGGGGTAGCCCGGCCTTCAAAGCAGGCATCACGCCGGGCATGGAGATTGTTTCGGTCAACGGCACAGCTTACACGGCCAAGGTGCTGACCGATGCGATTCTGGCGGCGGAGAAGGATAAGAAACCGCTCCAGCTACAATTCCGCCAGGAAAATAAGTACACCACAGTGGCGATGGAGTATTACGACGGCATGCGCTACCCATCGCTACAACGCGTTGACGGGACACCGGACCGGCTGGACGATATTCTGGCGCCTAACAAGAGCCCGCTGCCTGCTATGTGATCTCTAAGCGAAAGACAAAGGGTAAAGCGAAGAGCCGACCGGTGTGCACGGCGAGAGGCACGAAAGCTCGCGCTGATGCACAATTGGCGACAGTGACACGGAGACTCGAATCGTGACTGAAGCTATGGGCCCGGGAGGAACGGCGGGCATGGCGGGAGCAAAGCCGGACCGCTCGCGCGTGCGCTGGACCGTGTGCGCGATGCTGTTTGCAGCGACCTCGATCAACTACATGGATCGGCAGGTGCTGTCGATTCTGGCACCGACGCTGCAGCACTCGATCGGATGGACGGAGCAGCAATACGGGTACATCGTAGGCGCCTTTCAGTTTGCCTATGCGCTGGGTCTGATCGTGGCTGGACGCATGGTGGACAGGCTGGGCACGCGCCTGGGATACGTCGTAGTGATGGCGATGTGGAGCGCCGCGGCCATGGCGCACTCGCTGGTACGGTCGGCCTTCGGCTTTGGTGTGGCGCGATTCTTCCTCGGGCTGGGCGAGAGCGGCAACTTCCCTGCCGCGATCAAAGCAACGGCAGAGTGGTTTCCGCAGAAGGAACGCTCGCTGGCGACAGGCATCTTCAACTCCGGCGCGAATCTAGGCGCGATTCTGGCGCCGGCATCGATTCCGTGGATTACGCTGCACTACGGATGGCGTCCGGCCTTCCTGGCGACGGGCACCTTCAGTCTGCTGTGGATCGTGTGGTGGGCGTGGAAGTATCGGTTGCCGCAGGCGGACACGCGTGTCTCCTCTACGGAGCTGGCATGGATTGAGGGACGCGATCTGCAATTCGACGAGTCAGCAAGTCGGCAAGTCGACCAGGGGCAACATCTCTCTCCTGCTTCGGATACGGACGCGGCGAAAGTGCCGTGGACGGCGCTGTTTCACTATCGGCAGACATGGGCCTTTGCCTGCGGAAAGTTTTTTACCGATCCGATCTGGTACTTCTATCTGTTCTGGATGCCTAAGTTTCTCGACGCACGCTTTCACATTGGGTTAGCTCATCTGGGACTTCCGCTGATCGTGGTCTATAACATGTCGGCCGCAGGGAGCATTGGCGGCGGCTATCTGCCGTCGCTGTTTTCGGGTGAGGGCATGACGATCCAGCAGGCGCGGCTGCGCGCGATGCTGTTGTGCGCGTGCCTGGCGGTGCCGGTCTTTTACGCTGGGCACACGATGCACGCTTGGGTGGCGGTGATCCTGCTCGGCGTTGCGACAGCCGCACACCAGGGATGGTCGGCAAATCTGTTCACAACGGCTTCCGACATGTTTCCGAAGAAAGCGGTGGGCGCTGTGGTCGGCATCGGCAGCGCTGCCGGCTCCATCGGAGGTGTGCTGTTTGCAGCGATGATTGGCCGCATCCTGCAGGTGACGGGCAGTTACGCGGTTCTCTTTGCCATCGCGGCGAGTGCGTACCTGATTGGGCTACTTATGTTGACGCGACTCGCACCGGGACTGCGACGCGCGGAAATTTAGACTAGATGTTTGTCCCGGGGTTGATGGGGATCCTGGCCCACTCCTTGCAAGTACGCCTGCGCAGAACGACATCGATCATCGGCTGACCAAGCCGAAACACCTATGGACCACTGGCTGCGCCCCATCGCTGCCTTGCCATCTACTCAGCTCGTGTATCCCCAAGATGATCATCCAGCGCTGCATCAGCCATCTGTTGTGTGTCGAAGGCCTCACTGACGAACTGGGTTCCCGATTTCTTCCGGCCTTCAACGTCGTCCGAGGGCATCGCCTCGATGACAACGCGGTCGTTCTGCTTGATCAGAAAATACTTCAGCGGCTGACCTGGTCCATTCTCAAAATTAGCCATGCTGAAGCTGATGGTGAAACCTGCACAGTGGATGCATGGGCAATCCAGTAACGAGGAGAGTCGTTTCGCTCAGCCAAAGGCATAGCATCCTATGCTAGACTTCCGCGCATGCCACTGATCCTGATCCTCATCATTCTTCTTCTCGTCTTCGGCGGGGGCGGCTACTATATGGGCCCCGGGCTGGGTTACTACGGCGGCGGTGGTCTTAGCCTGGTTTTGCTGATCGTGATCCTTTACCTCATGTTCGGTAGGGGCCGTAGCACCCGGCTCTAGGGCGACCCCCGGCTCTAAGGCGACCGGTCAGCCAGCGTTGAGGCTCTCGGGCGTCCGCAAGGGGCCTCACACGGCTGGTGGCTTCACACGAGCTGCTGCGCCAGATAGGGAGCCGTCCGGCTCTTCTGATTGCGCGCAAGATCTTGAGGCCGGGCCGCCGCAACGATATGGCCCCCTTCGTCTCCGGCGCCGGGGCCGACATCGACGATCCAGTCACTGTTAGCGGCAACACGCATGTCATGCTCGACCAGGATCACCGTGTTACCGGCACTGACCAAGGCTTGCAACTGGTGCATCAGCCGGTCGACATCTGCAGCGTGAAGCCCAGTGGTCGGCTCGTCCAGCACGTAAAGGGTCTTTCCGGTTTGAGCACGTTGCAGCTCTGTCGCAAGCTTGATCCGTTGCGCTTCGCCTCCGGAGAGTTCCGTCGCTGGCTGCCCGAGTTTTAGGTAACCGACGCCCACCTCCCGCAATACCGCGAGCGATCTCGAGAGTTCAATATCTTCTCGGAAAAATCCACTGGCCTCGTCGACGGTCATGCTGAGTACGTCTGCCACGTTGCGTCCTTGGTATTGGATCTCCAGTGTCTTCGAGTTGTATCGCATCCCGTGACACGTGCTGCACGGTGCGTAGACGCTCGGTAGAAATAGCAGCTCGACGGAGACATACCCCTCGCCGGCACAGACTTCGCAACGGCCTTTCGGCAGGTTGAAGGAGAACCGTCCGGCATCGTAATGACGAGTGCGCGCTGCCCTGGTCGATGCAAACAGGTTACGCACTCGATCGAAGAGGCCCGTATACGTTGCGAGATTGGAGCGCGGAGTTCGCCCGATCGGCGCTTGATCCACGCGTACCAGTCTCCGGATCGACTTCATCCCGCTTGTAATCCTTCCTTCCGATGATTCCGGTGCGGGAGTTTCCAGACCATTCACTGTGCCGTCGTCTGAAACTGTCTTTTGCCCAAGACACGTCGCCACCAGATCCACGAGAGCCTGACTCACCAGACTCGACTTACCAGAGCCGGAAACACCCGTCACAGTCGTAAGGCAGCCGATAGGAAATGCGACGCTTACACCATCGAGATTGTTACGCTTCACGCCCTCCAGACGAAGCCACCCCTTGGCCCCCCGCATGGCCGCAGGCTCCATTTTTTGAGAACCGAAAAGATACCGCCGTGTGTATGAAGCTGTGATCTGCTCTAGTCCCGAAGGTTTTCCGCTGTATAAAACCGCGCCCCCGTTGACACCAGCATCGGGACCCACATCCACGATCCAGTCCGCGTTGCGAATGACGTCCAGGTCATGCTCGACAATGAAGAGAGAATTACCGCCTGCCTTCAGTCTTTCGAATGCAGCCAGGAGCGCACGTTTGTCGGAAGGATGCAGACCCGCGGAAGGCTCATCGAGGACATACACGACACCGAATAGATTCGAGTAAACCTGCGTCGCCAATCTGAGGCGTTGCAGCTCGCCCGGAGAGAGCGTCGGCGTGTTGCGTTCCAGCGTCAGATACCCAAGGCCCAGATCCAGGAGTACGGAAAGCCGCTGGGTTAGGTCAGTTGTGATCCGTTCCACGACAACAGCCCTTTCTGGATGGGTGCTTGCAGGTTGAATATCGGAACGTGCTGTCTGCTTCTTCTTCGCAAACGGGCTTAGAGTTGCGTGGACCTGTTTCAACGGAATACGCGACATCTCTGTGATGTCGAGGCCAGCAAATTTGACGGAGAGCGATTCGAGTCGCAGACGTTTGCCGTGACACAGATCGCACTCGGCACTCAACATGTACTGTGACACGCGCTTCTTCATCAGAGAGCTTTGCGTGTTGGCGAATGTATGGAGCACGTAGCGGCTGGCGCCAGTAAACGTGCCCATGTAGCTCGGCTCCGACTTAGCTTTCAGCGCGCGTCGTGTCTCGGCTGGCGTAAACCCGGCATAGACTGGCACCCTAGGCTGCTCCTCTGTGAACAGTATCCAATCCCGGTCCTTGCGCGATAGCTCTCGCCACGGCCGGTCTACGTCGTAGCCGAGAGACACAAGAATGTCTCGTTGATTCTGCCCCTGCCAAGCCAGCGGCCAAGCAGCAACTGCCCTCTCGCGGATGGTCAGCGAGTCATCCGGCACCATCGAAGCCTCGGTCGCCTCATAGACACGACCGAGACCGTGGCATTTTGGGCACGCTCCCTCCGGCGTATTTGTTGAAAACGATTCGGCATAGAGGATCGACTGATGTGCAGGATACTCACCTGCTCGGGAGTACAACATGCGTAAGAGATTCGAGAGCGTTGTGACGCTTCCCACAGAAGACCGTGTCGTTGGCGTTCCGCGCTGCTGCTGAAGAGCGACGGCCGGGGGTAATCCAACGATGCTGTCGACTTCGGGCACCGTGAGTTGATGGAACAACCGGCGAGCATAGGGAGATACGGACTCCAGGTAGCGCCGCTGTGCCTCTGCGTAGAGCGTGCCAAAGGCGAGCGAAGATTTGCCCGATCCGGATACGCCGGTGAAGACAACAAGAGCGTCCCGCGGAATATCGACATCGATATTCTTCAGGTTGTGTTCGCGCGCTCCACGGACCTCGATGAACCCTTCCTTCATAGGCTCCTGAGATGCGCGAAATCATCTCCTCTTGTCGCTGGCAGGCCTACTCCTGAATGATCGGCACTTTTCCCTGGCCGCCACCTGCTTCGGCCAGCCTGTGGGGCATCGGGAGCATCAGCTGCGGTTCTATCGATAGATCGTCAAATGCTTAACTGAAATCCAACGGTGGTCTTGGCCGCAACTCAATTCGACGGCTTTGGTATCTGGCTTGCTTCTCTGGCTTGCTTCTTAGAGACGAGCCGACAGGCGGCCATGAGTCCGACGCCAGCGCGCGTGCAGTGAATGAGTTGGTTGAACTCGTCGATCACGAACACGCTGCCACTTGTCTCCCCGGTGGGAGACGTTTACAACTGTGGAGAGCCGGTCTTGCAGAAATGGATGGGCCCGGAGAACCACATGAGCACTATCGCAGCTAACCCCATGCTCGTCCACGCGCACAACGGACCGACCTACCTCGTCGCCGACGAACACTTTCATTTGCTCCTCTATCGGTGGCGCTGCGGCAAAATATGAATACTGGATGGCGTCTCCAGAAGAAACGCGGAGATCGGCCTTGAGCTACCGAGGCCGACCGTTTGAGCTAGCGATCAAAGCAAGCCGACGCAGCTGCAGATTAGCCCGATGCCTTCAGACTGGTCGCGATGACCTAAGTAGGGCCAGTCAATGGCGCGATCGATACCTGCAAGTCAATCCGAGAATTCCGTTGCACAGACCGACTGTTAAGACCGAAAGCGAAAGAAATTACGAATATCCCATGCAACTCAAATCACTGTCATCGTTCCCCATCATCCTGTCGCTTACGGTGATTCTTTATGCCGTCGCGATCATCCCGCTCGGCGTCGCTTCAGCGCAGACGATCAAACCTCGTCCGTGTGACCTCTACGCATCCGGGACGCCCTGTGTTGCTGCCTTCAGCACCACCCGTGCCCTGTATAAGGCGTACACTGGGCCGCTCTATCAGATCACGCGGCAGTCGGACAAGAGGCACACCGACATCGGCCTCCTCCCGGATGGCTACGCCAAGGCAACCGCGCAGGACACCTTCTGTGCCAACACTTCCTGCACTATCACCAAGCTCTACGACCAGACACCCAATCACAACGACCTCACGCTCGCGCCTCCCGGTGGCGCAGCGCGCGGCCCTCGCCCCAACGGCTACGACCTCCCCGCCGTGGCTAACGCTCTCCCGGTCAACGCCGGCGGACACAAGGTCTACGGCATCGCCATCTCCCCTGGCATGGGCTACCGCAACGACACCCCGAAAGGCACTGCCGTCCGCGGTCAGCCCGAAGGCGTCTACATGGTCACGTCCGCTCTCCATCTCAACACGCTCAATCCCAACCAGAAGTGCTGCTTCGACTTCGGCAACGCGGAGACGAACAACCTCGACAACAAAGCCGGCCACATGGACGCGATCAATATCATGTGTCACGGCAACCCATGCAGTCCTGATGCAGGGCTGGACATGGAGGACGGCATCTACGGACACCTCAAGGTGCCGCCCGGCACTCCCTTCGTCACCGACATGGGCGCCAGCGACGGTCAGCACACCTACGCCATCTACCAGGGCAACTCCCAGTCCGGAGCCCTAACGACGACCGGCGTCATCCCTCTTCCCAACGGCTATCAGCCCCTGCAACAGGAAGGAGCCATCATCCTCGGCATCGGCGGCGATAACAGCAATTGGGCCAAGGGCTACTTCTTCGAGGGCGTGATGACCAAGGGAATGCCGACTGCTCAGGCCATGCAAGCAGTTCAACGCAACATCGTAGCCGCTGAATATGCTGGTCAGCTTCGGCCATGAAACGGATTGAACACGCCAGAGTGAACGGTGTTCCGCGTTGCTTTTCCGTCAAGAAAAGCCACACTTCGCGGAACTGGGCTCTACACAGCAACGGTGACAATGCTTTAGCTAGGAATTCTGGGCGTGTGGTGCGGCGGTCGATTCTCGCACGATAAGAGAAGTCGGCAGCTTCACCAATCGTTGCGCCGGAGTTTTCTCCTGATCCGAGATGAGGGCCGCAACCGTCAACCGGCTCAACGCGTCTCGCGGAATGTCGACTGTCGTGAGCGCAGGATGTAGAAAGCGGCTCACATACGTGTTATCGAAACCAACCACGGAGACATCGGTGGGAATCCGCACGCCACGTTCCTGCAAACCGCGATACACACCCAACGCAACCATGTCCGTGACGGCGATCACCGCCGTAAACCTGACTTTGCCGAGGGTCTTCGCAATGGCTTGCTGACCCGCATCTGCGCCCGGACCCGCCACGTCGACGACGTGGGTCTTCAGTCCTCGCGTGCCGCAAGCCTTCACGGCCGCGGCAAATCCCTGATCGCGATAGCGATGCGATAACAACGGTGGCCCAAGAGTCTTCTGTGAGTTGCGAACGAGCAACAAATGGCGATGGCCTAGCTCGATCAGGTGCTGCACAGCGGCCTTCATCCCACCGCGTGAATCGACCCGGATATTGGTCGAACCCGCAGCGGATGTGCCCACATCCAGAAAGACTGCCGGCACGCCGCTTGCAGCAATGGCAGCGAAGGCTGCATCGTCCCGCTCGGAAGTCATGACGGCAAGCCCGGAGACGCGAGCACCCAGCATCTGTTCAACCGCAAATCGGAGCAGCTCCGGCGAGAAATTCGTAGCCGCCAGCGATACCTGGTAACCCAACCGGCGAGCCTCCTCTTCGATGGATTGCGCAGTCTCTGCAAAGAACGGATTCATCAGGTTCGAGACAATCACGCCCAGCACCTGCGTCTTGTGGCGAGCCAGATTGCTGGCGAAGTGATCCGGCCGATACTGCAGCTTCTGGATGGCATCCAGCACTCTCTGCTTGGTGGACTCACTGACCACGTCCTTCGCGTTGAGCACCGCGGAGACCGTGCTCAGGGACACGTCGGCTAACCGGGCAACATCCTGAATCTTCGCTCTCTTCATGACAAGAGGTTACGCTGGCATGGAAGCGCGCCGTGACCGGCTGACAAGCTGTCGCTTCGGGTAAACACTTGCGAGGTATCGAAACGTACCGACTCGCACTTGACGTTTTCAGGAGACATCACGATTGGCTCTTGTTTACACCTAGTGGAAGGGCACAAGTTGTCCGGTTTTGATGTTTGGCGCGGTGATCCCCGATTAACAGCTCAGAACTGAATGCGACCCGTCAACTGCAGACCCCTCGGGGCGTTTTGGGTGGCTGTGGGAACGCCAAAACCCGCGTCGCCGTAGCTTGTGTCAGGCGTCGAAAAGATATGGCGATTGAAGGCATTCAAAGCCTCGATCTTGAAGCTGAAGTTCACAGCTTCCGTGATGGGCACAAGTTTTACGACGCTGAAATCCTCACTGAAGTATTCGAAGTTACGCACTTCCCCTACAACACGCGGAACGTCGCCAAACAGGAAGCCGCCGTTATCGCAGGTCGAGCAGTTCCCTACCTGCTTGGCACGGAGTCTGCGATAGTCCGGAGTGTTCTGGTCGATGAAGGCGGGGCTGGTCTGAAGAGCCGCGTAGTTCGGGTTATCTGGCTGCCCATTTGGACCGAGCGGGATCAGCAGGCCGTTAAAGATGGAGTCGACGTTCGGATCGGGAGCCGTGAGTTTGTTTTGCGCCTTCAGTTGGCGGAAGGGGTCGATCTTGCCACTCTTTCGCGCATTGCTCGAAATGCTGGAGCCGGGAATTCTGGTCGCTTCGATAAGGTTGTCCCATCCAGGAATGCCGGAGACTCCCTGGAAGGTAAATGGTTCGCCAGACTGGTAGCGCTGCACCGCGCCTACCTGCCAACCGCCCACTAGGGAGTTCACCAACCGGCCTCCCGAGTTCAAAAATGTCTTGTTCTTCCCGAAGGGAAGTTCGTATAGGTAGCTGAGAACGAAGGTATGCGGAATGTCCTGATAGGAGAGTGCCTTCTGGCTCTTCGAATCGAAGGGGTCCTGTTCCTGCGCGACACCGTTGGTGGTATTGATAATCGAATCGGCATTGGTCAGGGTCTTCGACCAGGTGTACGAGGCTTGCAGCGTCAGACCCTGCCGGAAGCGGCGCTCCAGACTTGCGATCAACGCGTTGTAGGAGGAGTGACCGACATTCTGTAAACAACAGTCGGTCGTGATGTACGCGTATTGCGGAAAGGGCCGCAGGGATTGCTGCAGCTGGCCGTTGAATCCCGTGTACGGGGTCGCTACGCCATTCGCGCCCAGGTTGTACTGGGAGAGCGCATCGCCACGCGAAAAGTTCGATCTTGGCATGTTGTTGACGTTTTCAAGCTGTGATTTCAGGTGCGAGCTGGCACTCCCGATATAGCCAAGGGTTGCGATTAGATCGGTCGAGATCTGGTGTTGCACCTGCAGGTTCCATTGGTTGATCTGTGCCGGCCGGCCATAGCTGGGCTTGATGTAGTTGTTGAAGTTACGCGGAGCATTCGCGTTGCCGTTGTCCAGTTGTCCAGGATCGAGGTTGATTCCCGTCTGATATGCAGGAAATCCATTGCCGATGTCGAAGGCAGGATCGAAGCCATTGGAAGGAAATGCCGGATTCGCGCTGTAGCCTTGCGTCGTCGCGCCCCCAGAGTCGCTGTACTGAAGTGGCGCATACATGGTGGCAAATCCTCCGCGCAGCACCGTCTTGCCTTCGCTGTTTGGCAGCGTGTAAGCGAAGCCGATGCGCGGAGCGATGTCCTTAAACCAGGTGTCGGCCCACCGCTTGTTACAGCTGGTGCAGTTGGTGGCGAAGATGAAGGCTCCGGGAATTCCGCTCCTGGGATCGATCGCGGTGGGACTGAAGTTGGATGTGTTGTTCCCGGCCTCTTTCCGTGGCCGGTCGATGCTGTAGCGAATGCCGAGGTTTAGCGTCAGGTTGTTGGACACCTTGAAATCGTCCTGCGCAAATACCGCTTCATAGTCGGAGATCCAGCGCGGTTGATGGTATGCAACCGTCACGCTGGTGTAGTCTCCCTGGCCCAGCAGCAGGCTTGCGTAGCCATAGCCGGTCCCATCCTGGTAGGGACCTGTCTGGGTCGCTTTGGTCTGACTGCCCTGGAAACTGAAGGTGCCGTTCAGGAAGTCGCTCACGATGACCGAATATTGCTGATAGCGGTAATCGACGCCGAACTTGAAACTGTTGCGGCCCTTCTGCCAATTGACCGAATCATTGATGCGGATGCCGTTGTCGATGTTATCGCCGTTCTGGTTCCTACCCAGGTTGGCTTCACCGTTGACAGTGAACTCCGGAAGTAGCTGGGACGGCAAATTCGAGATGCCTAACTGTGCCGGAAAATTAGTCTTGTCCGCGACGTAAAACGATCGGTTGATGGAGTTGGTGCGGTTGTAGCCGATATTGAGATGGTTCAGCACGGACGGCGAGATCACATAGTCCCAGCCGCCGCGGCCGTAGTGGGTGATGAAATCCTGTACCTGCGTGGCGTTGTCGATCGCGCCAGGAAAGGCACGGTTGGTCGGGTTGTTGCGAGTATTGTCCCTGGACGAATACGACCCGTAGATCTTGTTCTTCTCGTTGATCGCTTCGTCGATGCGGATGGTGTAGGTGGTATTGACGACCGGAGAGGACGAGGACAGGGAGTAATTGCCGTTCAACAGCGAGGGATTGGTGGGCGCAGGATAGAGGTTCGCGATGGCTTTACCCACCGGGCTGAAACGGTTCTGCGGGATGACGTTGAAGTCCGCCGGGAAGGGCGAATTGGCGGTACCCGGAGCCGTTCCAAAGGGGAGGCGGCAGGTCACCGGACCAGTCGAGGTATTCACCGTGCGCGTCGTGGCCGGATCGAAGATTTCGCCATTGAAAATCGGCTTGCCGTCGCATGGGTTGATCTGACCGTTGGTTCCGTTGATCAACCGGTCCTGGAAATTGCCGGTGCGCTCGGCGGGGGTGGGGACGTTGCTGATGGTGGTGCCGCCTAAAGTCTGTCGGTATTGCTCCCAGGCAAAAAAGAAGAAGGTCTTGTCCTTGCCGTTATATAGATGCGGGATGGTCACCGGGCCGCCCAGGCTGCCGCCGTAGTCGTTTTTCTTATCACTGGGGCGGTTGTAGTTTGCCTCGGTAGGATCGCCAATGGACTGGTAGTAGGCCTTGAAGCCATTGTTAAACCAGGAGTTGGCGTCGAGTGCGTCGTTGCGGAAGAGGTCGAATGCACTGCCGTGGTACTGGTTGGTACCGCTCTTGGTGGTAAAGCTTTCGATGCCGCCGGTGGTGCGCCCATATTCGGCGGCCGGGGTTGAGTTGGTGACCTTGAACTCGGAGATGGCCTCGACCGAAGGAGCCGCTTCATCGAACGAGGAGCCGTTCTCGGATCGAATGATGGAGGCGCCGTCAAGCAGCACCTCGGCTCCGAAGTTCTGGCCGCCGCCGAGTTTGCTGAGAAAGACGCCGTTATCTTGATTATTCGCGCTCCCCGGCCCGGTGTTGCCGGGAATGAGGAAAACAAAGGCTTCTGGGGAACGCATCGCGCCCACGCCGCCCAGGGCGAGCGGCAGGTTAAGAATCTGCTGGCTGGTGACCGTTCCGCCCACGTCGGAGGACTGGGTCTGGATGGTCGGAGCATTGGCCTGCACCGTAATCGTCTCACTCGCGCCGCCTGCGGAAAGCGTGATGTTGAGGGCGGAGATGCTGCCGACGCGCACTTCAACCCCCGTGCTGACCGCGGACTTGAAGCCCTTCGCCTTAGTTGCGATGTCGTAGCGTCCGAGCTGGATCGAAGGGAAGCGGTAGGAACCAGCACTGGTCGAAGTCGCTTTATAGACCGTGCCGGTGGATTCGCTCTTGGCCGTGATGATGGCGCCGACGACAACGGCGCCGCTGCTGTCCTGTACATTGCCGGCGATCTCACCTTGATTCGTCTGCGCATGCGCCAGCATTCCGCCAAGCAAAAGGCTGAGCAAGAGTGCGGCAACGCGGCAGACGGCAATGCGGGGGGAGGATATTGCGGTCGTCACGTAAGGTCTCCTGAAATATCTTCGGCGCGCCAGTCCATGACCAGGTGCCCTTGGGTGGGTATTCGTCATGAGTTACGCGCCAGGCAAGCGAGCCGGTGTCATTCAAGCCTTAGTGGCGCGAATTCGAAACCTTTTGATTCCCGATGGGCAATCCTCTTTAGTTGGCAACTCGATGTCAAGCCCTTTCTTGAGCAACTCAAGGATGCACCGCTTCTCCGGCAGTTGTTGCTCCTAGCTCCTGATTAGCCTGGTGTCAGGGGTCGGCCAAGAGTGTCGACTGCGTCCGCAAAATCGTACAAACACCGTGTCATCCCGAGATGGGATGGGAGTGCTGGTTCGGTGCATTCTGCGCAACCAGCGTGGGCGCAAGAAAACTGACGCAATGCTGGCGATGGATAGCCAGCACCTTTTGCGCACGTTGTGGATCGGTGGACCACACGCGCGAGACCTCCTCCACGAAGACCTCACCACTGGTAGCAGCCAATGCCCGGCCGTATGCGGGATAGCTGTGCTCCAGCCGCTGCAGCAGCACCATGCGGGCGCGAAAGCACGCCGCTTGATCGGCGAAGCGAACCCACTGCGCAGCAACGGTAACCCAGCGGCCGCGCAAAAACTCCTGCGTGGGCAACTCGAGTGTCGCCGTGCCTGGGAGCGCATGAGCCGACTGCTTCTGGCCAAAGAGGTTGTTGGCCTCTCGTGCGAGGCGCGACTGTCCCCATGTCGATTCAAGAGCCGCCTCGCAGGCGGCGTATTCAGGGAAGATGTGACCGGCTGCGCGCGCGGCGGCGCTGGCCTGGCGCAGAAAACTGTCCTGCAAGGTGGTGGTCATGGTGTTCTCCGATCAAAATGAGCGCAAAAAAGGGCGAAGCCTGATAGCTTCGCCCTTCGCGTGCTGCTGCGTCCCGCTGTATGGATAACTAATTCTATTGTTCCAAAATTGCCCAACTATCTATGCCACAAATCGACGGCTCATACGAACCAGGGTCACTGGCGGTCCAGTAAAACGACAATTCAACGGAAGTCCCGTCAAAACATGGCGTACTAACCCCGGATGCGGGGGGCAAATAGCAGAGATACCGAAGCGCTACAGCATTTTCGGTATTGGTGTAGACCGTCCAGCGATGGCTATTGTGGCTTTTCTTAATGGAAAAGCCACGTCTCACTGAAATTCCGCAGACCACAGTATTACCGAAAACGCGTTAGACGCTGAAAATAGCGAAACAGGGGCGGAGCGGCGGCTTCGCCCTTTCGTCGTTTGCTGTTTTTATCGAGTCCTATTTTATTAGTTGACAAGGTATCTGCGGCAGCATAAGCTCCTATTTCATTAGGAGTCATCATGGCCGGACGCAAATCAGGTTCGCAAGGGGTCACCGCGCTGGAGCTGCGCATTATGCAGGTGCTCTGGAAGCGGGGTCCGAGCGATGTGCAGGCGGTGCGGGAGGCGCTGGAGGGTGAGCTGGCCTATACCACCGTGCAAACCATGCTCACCGTTCTGCAGCGCAAGGGCCGCGTGAAGCGCAGGCTGCGCGGGCGGGCGTATGAGTATCGCGCGGCAGTGTCGCAGGAGAAGACGCTGGGCAGCGCAGTCACCGATCTGATGGACCGCATGTTCTCCGGCTCTCCTGAGGCACTGGTGATGAGTCTGGTGAAGTCGCGGCAATTGGACGCGGCGCAACTGGCAAAGCTGGCAGAGCGCATTCACCAAAGCCAGACACAGGATGAGGCAAAGGACGAGGGAGGGAGTAAGCAATGACGCCTGCTTTGCACGATGCTCTATTCAATGCCATGACACTCGGCATGCGCTATGCGGTGCATGCTGCGTATGAAGCGCCGTTGATTGCTGCCGCGGCATGGCTGGCGGACCGAATGCTGGCAAAGGCCGGCCCGCAGGCACAGCACCGCCTGTGGGTGGGTGCGCTGATGCTGTGCGCCGGTCTGCCTCTGCTGCCGGCGGATGCACTGGCACGGTTGAGTCTGCCCATTGCCGGCGGCAGCTCAGTGGCGACGTTGACCTCGCTGGTCATCCACGGCGATGCGTCTACACACGCGTTAACCATGTCTTCCTCGATGGGCGCTGTGTTGCTGGTTGCGTATCTCGCAGTGTTGTCGCTGGTCTGTGGCCGGTTTATGTGGCGCTGGCATGGTACGCGGCGGCTGGTGCGGACGTCAGAAGACATTCCGCGCAGCCAGTCTGCTGCCACACTTGTGAGTGGAATCGCCGGACGCTTTGGCATTCCGGAACCGACATTGCGTTGCTCCAGGGAAGTAGCAGGCCCGGTGACGCTGGGTCTACGCCGAGCATGGCTGATCGCGCCGCTCGACTTCTTCGCAGCGGAAAGCAGCGAAGACGCGGCGGCGGCGGTGGCGCATGAATGCGCACACATGGCGCGCCGGGACTTCGCGAAGAACCTGCTCTACGAATGGATTGCGCTCGCGGTGGCATATCACCCAGCCGTCTGGCTGGTCCGCCGGCGCATTGCACAGACCCGCGAGCTGATCTGCGACGAGATGGCCGCAGGCACCTCAAGAGATCGCAGCAGCTATGCAGCTTCCCTGCTGCGCCTGGCAACCACCATGGCCGACCGCACGACGGCCACACCCCTGAACGCCATCGGAGTCTTCGATGCCAACATCCTGGAGGAGCGGATCATGCGATTGACGAGGACACAACCGACGTTGAGTAGAGCGAGAAGGATCGCGATGACGGCAGTGGCCATCGGCCTGCTGCTGGGCAGCGGTGTAAGCGCAGTAGCGATGGGCTTCGATGTAAACCCTTCGAATCGCGAAGAGACCATTTATCACGTCGGTAACGGTGTGAGTGCGCCTGTGCTGATCTCTTCCGTAGACGCGACATACTCGAAAAAGGCGCGGAGCGCCCACTACCAGGGGGTGTCTGTGGTTTCGCTTATTGTCGACGCGAATGGACGACCGCAGGGCATCCACACCGCGCGCAAGCTCGGTATGGGACTCGATGAAAAAGCCATCGAAGCAGTTCGCCAATACAAGTTCACGCCCGCCATGCGTCAAGGGAAACCGGTCCCGGTGGCAATCCAGATTGAAGTCAACTTCCGCATCTATTGAGGCTCGCTGCATCGTGTCGACATGGGGAGCCCTCATGGAAAATTGAAAGTTGCCGCGATCTCGATCGGCAAATTTGTGCTGGATTCTCATGGCGTTGTGCCGGCGTTGCCGACCATTCACTTGTCAACCATTCATTTGATCCATGCACTTGGCGTAGCGTCACGGTCGGAGCGTGGGTGTGATGCAATCTCGCCATTCGCGCATAAGCAGACCTAGATTGAGAATCGAGACAGAGGTGTGTGGGCTCGTTCATGCGCCAGCAGCCACTCTTTGCGATGCAGTCCCCCGCCGTAGCCGGTGAGCGAGCCATTTGCACCGATGACACGATGGCATGGAACCACGACACCAATAGGGTTCGAACCGTTTGCCAGGCCGACGGCGCGCACAGCACGGGGACGCGCGATACACTGCGCCAGTTCGCCGTAGCTAACCGTGGTGGCGGCGGGAATCGCACGGAGCGCAGCCCACACCATTTGCTGAAAGGCCGTTCCCGCGGTCGCGGTGGGTAGCGCGTCGATGGCATGGATCTCTCCTGCGAAGTAAGCCGCAAGACGCGTGGTAAGCGAGAAGGGATCGCACTGTTGGGTGAGCGTGTAGCCATCTTTGCCGTAATGGATGCGGAGTAGGTGTAGCGCTCGCGTTTCGTAATCGGACCAATCGACCATGCGAAGGCATCCTTCTTGATCGGCGACGAAGATAAGCCGGCCGATTGGCGTCTCAAGGGTGTCGGCGACAAACGAGAAGGGAGCGATCACACGGCGCCTCCTGCTGCGGCATCGATCGAATCCCGAGTCTCAATCGCGCAATAGCAAGCTTCCGGGTCGAGTGCATCGGGGCGGAACCGCTCAAGATCGAGCAGCGTTTCGACGTCCACTGGAGCGGCATCCATGAAACTCATTTTGCTGGAAGACAATGTGATGTGTCTGGCCATCTTCGGATGGCGTCGAAGGCGCAGGATTTGGCGGAGAAAGTGAGCCGAACCTTAAGATCGGCGCGAGCGCCTTTTGCTAGGCAAGTCGCAAAGGATACATTAAAATCTGACACCACACATGGATAATCAGGTAGTCTCCGTCAACGAAGCCCCCGCCAAGTCGTTTTCTTCTTCCTCCGGGGGGATGTTCGACCAGTACTTCTCCCGCGAAACCAAATGGAGCTTCAAAAAGAACGACTTGCTGGACAGCCGGGCCCGCCGCCTGTTCGAACAGACAGCACTCGCTTGTGCGGTGGACGCATATCCGTTCCAGGTGCCGTTGGAAAGCCGCTCCGGACCGATGGTGATCGCGGACGGGCACGAGATGCTGCTGCTGTCCTCCTACGACTATCTGGGACTGAATGGCCACCCTCGCGTGGAACGGGCAGCCATGGAAGCGCTGGCAAAGTACGGCACCAGCACCGGGGGCGCCCGGCTGCTGAGCGGTACCCTCGATCTGCATGCCGAAATGGAACGGGCCATCGCCGAATACAAGGGCACCGAGGCGGCACTCACCTATAGCTCCGGGTATCTGGCAAACGTCGGGTTGATTGCTGGCCTGTTCGGGCCGGCGGACCGCGTGATCATGGATATGCTGTGCCACCGCAGCCTGCTGGATGCCTGTCGCATGGCCGGCGTGCAGGTGCAGCGCTTCAAACACAACGATCCGGACAGCCTGCGCCACGAGATCAAGAACGGCCCCGAGGCGAACCGCACGTTGATTATCAGCGACGGCGTCTTCTCGATGGACGGCGACATCTGTTGCCTACCCGAGCTGATCGCGGTCAAGAAAGAGTTTGGCTGCTTCCTGCTGATCGACGAAGCGCATGCCACCGGTACGATCGGCGCCACCGGACGCGGCACGGACGAGTACTACGGCATCGACGGCCGTGACGTGGATATGTGGACCGGCTCACTGGCCAAGTCGATTCCTTCCAACGGCGGCTTCATCGCCTGTTCGCAGCAGCTCTCCATCTATTTGCAGCACGGCTCCTCACCCTTCATCTTCTCCGGCGCCATGAACGGCGCCTCGGTGGCGGCCATCCGCGAGGGCTTTGCCGTGCTGAAGGATGAGCCGGAGCGCGTGGCCTACCTGCAGAGCGCGGCACGCTTCATGCGCGAGGGCCTGCAAAGACTCGGCTACGACACGGGGCTGTCCGAGACTCCGGTGATTCCGGTTATGCTGCACGACGATACATCGACCGCCATGATGGCGCGGCGGCTGCGCGACCACGGCGTGCTGGCGGCGCCAGTGATGTTCCCGGCAGTGGCCCAGGGTGCGGGACGACTGCGATTGTGTGTCACGGCGGCGCACACGCGTGAACATCTTGAGTTTGCGCTGGACGCCTTCGCGAAGCTGGCAGACTAAGCGAAGTGGCAGTACTGGTCACGGGAGCGAGCGGCTTCCTAGGCGGCCGGCTGGCCGAGATGCTGGCCGAATGCGGAGAGTCCGTGCGTGTGCTGGCGCGCGAGCGTGCCGACCTACGACACTTGTCACACCTACAGATACAAGTTATCCGGGGCGACCTGGGCAACCGCAGCGCATTGGCGGAAGCCGTTCGCGATGTGCGCGTGATCTACCATTGCGCCGCCTGCTCGACAGACTGGGCCGCAGCCGCGACCTACTACGCCGCAAATGCGCAGGGTACGAAAAACCTGCTTGCCGCAGCACAGCAGAATCCCCAGCTCGAGCGGTTCCTGCATGTGAGTACGACGGATGTGTATGGATATCCGCGCGTTGTGTGTGACGAATCTGCACCCATGCACGATGTGGGGCTGCCCTACAACAGCACAAAGTGCCAGGGCGAGGCCGCAGTCTGGTGTGCGCATCATGAGGCCGGGCTCCCGGTCACGATTGTGCGCCCGGCAACGATCTACGGGCCACGCGGCAAGGACTTTGTGACCGAGATCGCGACCATGCTGCGGCAGCGGCTGATGCTGCTCATCGATGGCGGCCATGCCCGCGGAGGCTTCACCTACGTGGACAACGTGGCGCAAGCGATGATGGATGCTGCCGGCAGCACGGCCACGCTGGGACGCGCCTACAACATCAGCGATGGCACAGACACGACCTGGCGCGGTTATACCTTTGCGCTGGCAGAGGCTCTCGGCTACAAACGTCCGTGGCTCCAGCTTCCCTTTTCCGCTGCAATGACGCTTGCCCGCACGATGGAGGCGCCACACTTGCTGCTGCGCGTGCCGGGGCGGCCGCTGCTGACCCGGCACGCGGTATACCTGCTGGGACTCGACCAGGAGTTCCCGGCGACGCGGGCCCGGGACGAGTTCGGCTTCGCGCCGCGGGTGTCGCTGGACGAGGGCATCAAGCGCTCTGTGACCTGGCTGCGGTCCCGACGTTGAAACGCGACGCGACGCCCGGTTCTAAAGCATTTTCGGTAATACGGTGGTCTGCGGAATTTCAGTTAAACGTGGCTTTTCCGTTAAGAAAAGCCACAATAGCCATCGCTGGACGGTCTACACCAATACCGAAAATGCTATAAAACCGCGTACGTTGAGCTTTGGGCTGCAGTCAGTCGACTGGCTTCGCGGGAGTAGCTCACCCCAGCATGCAAGGCGGTTCGGCCTAGGCGAAAGCGCGCAGGGCCAGCACCGCATTCAGACCGCCGAAGGCGAAGGAGTTTGACAGGCAGGCCTCTACCTGTCGCGACCGGGCATTGTTGGGCACCACGTCCAGATCGCAGGCCGGGTCCGGCTTGCTGTAGTTGGCCGTGGGCGGCAGCAGTCCGTTGGCTAGGGTGAGGGCCGATGCCGCTGCTTCGAGCGCACCGGCTGCACCAAGGGTGTGCGCATGCATCGACTTGGTGGAGCTAATGGCGAGTTTGTCTGCATGCGAGCCGAAAGCGAGGCGAATCGCGGCGGTTTCCGTGCGGTCATTGGCCTCGGTCGCAGTGCCGTGTGCGTTGATGTAGCCGATCTGCTCCGGCGCCAGACCGGCATCGCGCATGGCCACCCGCATGGCCCGTGCGGGACCCTCCGGTGAAGGCTGCGTGATATGACAGGCATCGGCCGACATGCCGAATCCGACAATCTCTGCGATAGGTTTGGCGCCGCGCGCCAGTGCCGCTTCGAGGGGCTCCAGCACCAGCATGGCTGCACCCTCACCCAGCACCATGCCGCTGCGATCGGCCGAGAAAGGCCGACAGGTGTCCTTACTGATGACGCGCATCGCCTCCCATGCCTTGAGATTGCCAAAATACAGGGGCGCTTCGCTGCCGCCGGCGATGGCGATCGGCGCGGCGCCGGAGCGCACCATATGGAAGGCCTGCCCGATGGCGTGCGCAGAAGAGGCGCAGGCAGTGGAGATGGTATAGGCCGGCCCTTGAATGCCGAAGTGCATGGAGATATGGCTGGCACCGGCGTTGCTCATCCCCAGCGGAATGGTAAGCGGGTGAACACGATTGCGCTTGTTGAGGAAGAGCTCCCGGTACCCGGTCTCTTCCGCAGAACGGCCCCCGATGCAGGAACCGGTAACGATGGCGCCGTCTTCGCGCAAGGCGGCGGTCCACTCGATGCCGGACTGTATTACAGCCTCTTTCGCCGCCAGGAGGGCAAACTGCGCAAAACGGTCCATGAATGCGAGATCTTTAGCGGGAAAGTGATCTTCCGGCACGAATCCCCGAACGTCTGCGGCATGTTTGAAGCGAATCTGCTCGAAATCGCTGGATTCTACGGCACGGATGCCGCATTCCCCGGCCCCGAGCGCCCGCCAAAAGGCATCTCGCGTAAGCCCGAGTGCACTGACGACACCAATTCCGGTGATGACAACGCGCGGCACGTCAGCTTTCCGGCGAGGTCTTCGACTTGGCCTCGACCAGATGCTGTACGCCGGCGATCATCTCTGGAATGTTCTGAACCTTCTTTGCCTCTTCATCATCAATTTCGATGTCGAACTCACTCTCCAGATCGAAGAGGATATTCAGACGGTCGAGCGAATCCACGCCCAACTCCTCAAAGGTGCTGTCAGGGCGCACCGATTCCAATGGAATGCGCCGGGTATTTGCAATGATCTTAAGAACACGGTCCTGAATCGATTCAGACATAAGCCTACGAGTGCCGGCGCCCTACGACGCGCGCGATTTTGACGCCTTACGTCCAGCGTTTTTGTAATGAGAATGTAATTCTACCCTCAATCCCGGCATGCGTCCTCTCCGTTCCGCCCGCAGCAACCCGCATGACTGCAGAGAGTTATCCTGGAAGTGATGGCAACACGTCAATCTCTATCTCAACTAGCCCGTAGTGGAGGAAATTTTGCCCCTCGTCACCCTTTCGCTGGAAGCCGGACGCACCCGAGATGAGAAAGACAGGCTGGCCGGTGCGGTCTATGAGGCGTTGCGGGCCGCCATCCAGATTCCGGAGAACGATCGGTTTGTGGCCATTCGGGAGCACGCAGCCGGCGATCTGATTGCCGACAGGGGGTACCTTGGCATTGCCCGCAGCGGTCACCCGATGTTCATCGAGATTACGCTGCGGCAGGGGCGCCCGACAGAGAAAAAACAGGCGCTCTACCGGGAGATCGCCCAGCGCATAAGCGCAACCGGCCTGGTACGCCCGGAAGACCTGCTGATTGTACTGCGGGAGAATGACGCGCCCGACTGGTCCTTCGGCAATGGCATTGCGCAGTACGCGGAGAAGTCACAGTCTTGAAGGATTGCATGAGGACACCTGGATGTTGAACGACCTGAAGCCGCTGGTTCCCTACCTGAAGCGCTATCGACGTGGCTTCTTCTGGGGCGGTGTATCCGTGGTGCTGTCGAATGCCATCTGGATCTTGTTCCCGCAGGTGCTGCGCATTGCAATCGACGACCTGAATCATGGCGTTACCCAACAGAAGATCATGCGTTATGCGGCGCTGTTGGTGTTGGTGTCGGCGAGCAAGGGGGTCTTCCTCTTCCTGACGCGCTGGATCCTCATCGGCCTATCGCGCGACATCGAATTCGACCTGCGCAACGATCTCTTCCGCCAGTTGGAAAAGCAGTCCGCCGGGTACTACGCAGATCATCGCACCGGCGACATCATGGCGCGCATGACCAATGACCTGAACGCCGTGCGCATGCTGCTGGGCCCCGCCATTATGTACAGCGCCAACACGGTACTGTTCAGCATTGGCGCGGTCTTTTTCCTGCTGCGCATCAGCCCCTTCCTGACGCTCGTCGCCTTGCTGCCGCTACCGCTGGCCAGCATCCTGGTGCAGACCATGGGGCGGAAGATCCACGAACGGTTCGAGCGCATCCAGGCCATGTTCTCCGATATCTCCGCGCAGGCGCAGGAGAACTTCTCCGGCGTGCGGCTGGTACGGGCCTTCGCGCAGGAAGAGGCACAGATCGACTCCTTCGAGTCCGCCAACCAGGAGAATGTCCGGCGCGGGCTTCGGCTGGTGCAACTGATGGGCATGCTGTGGCCGACCCTCGAGTTCATCCTGGGGCTTTCGCTGGCGATTACGCTGCTGGTAGGCGGCCATGAGGTGCTCGCCGGACGCATCACCGTTGGTGATTTTGTCGCCTTCAATACCTACATGATGATGCTGACCTGGCCGATCATCGCGCTGGGTTGGGTGGTGAATCTGGTGCAACGCGGCACCGCATCGGTGAAGCGCATCGACGAGCTGATGACGGAAAAGCCGACGATCGACGATGCGGCTGCGAACCCTGAGCTGAACGTGGAGACGCGGCTGGCCGGCAAGATCGAGTTCCGCCACCTGAACTTCAGCTACGCTTCTGCCGACGGAAACGAGACAGAGGTGCTGCACGACATCTCGCTGACCATCCCCGCAGGGACGAGCCTGGCGTTGGTGGGACCGACCGGCTCGGGCAAGTCGACGCTGGTGGGGCTGATGGCGCGGCTGCACGATGCGGCGCCGGGCAGCGTGCTGATCGACGACCGGCCGATTCGCGAGTATCCATTGGCGACCCTGCGCGCGAATATCGGCTTCGTTCCCCAGGAGACGTTCCTGTTCAGCGAATCGATTCGCGAGAACATAGCCTTCGGCGCGCCGGAGGCTTCGTCCGACACGGTGCTGCATGCGGCGGAGGCGGCGCACATTCGCCGCGAGTTCGAGGAGTTTCCAAACGGGCTGGATACCGCAGTCGGCGAGCGCGGCATCACGCTCTCCGGCGGGCAGAAACAACGCACCGCCATTGCCCGCGCGGTGGTGCGCGATCCGTCGATTCTGGTGCTGGACGATGCGTTGGCCAGCGTGGATACGTACACCGAAGAGACGATCCTGCGACAGTTGCGCGAGGTCATGCGCGACCGCACCACGATCTTCATCTCGCACCGCATCTCCACGGTGCGGCATGCCGACCGGATCGCGGTGCTGGTCGGAGGGCGCATCGCCGAACTAGGCAGCCACGATGAGCTGCTCGCGCACGGGCGTTTCTACGCGAACCTCTACGAGAAGCAGTTGCTCGAAGAGGAGCTTGCGGTCGCAGGCTGATCCGCGTCAATCAATTTCCCGACGCGGCGCCGACACCGAGCACTTTCACGATGACGCGCTTGCTGCGCTGGCCATCGAACTCGGCATAGAAGATGCGCTGCCAGGTACCCAGGTCAAGACGTCCGCCGGTGACCGGCAGCGTCGTCTCATGGTGCAGCAGCAGCGCCTTCAGGTGCGCATCCGCGTTATCTTCGCCGGTCTGGTGGTGGCGATAGTTGGGCTGGGCCGGCGCCAGCTTCTCCAGCCATTCGCCGATGTCGTGGATAAGGCCGCTCTCGTGGTCATTCACATAGATAGCCGCGGTGATGTGCATGGGTGAGACAAAGCAGAGACCGTCGTCCACACCGCTTTCGCCAACGATGCGCTCCACCTGGTCGGTGATGTGGACCATCTCGTAGCGCTTGCGTGTATGCATCTCAAGGTAACGTGTGTGAGTACGCCAGCCGCAGTTGCTACTCTTCGTAGCATTCTGGTTCGTCATCTGCTTCTCTCCTGCGAGTCTTGTGTTTCAGATGCTACGTGTCCGCCAATCCGATTCCGCCAAACTACAAAGATCGCGTGAAGCATCTGTGCTGCGCGCAATGTACGAGCGCCTTGTCGAGGCCTACGGTCCGCAGCACTGGTGGCCGGCGGAGACGCCACTTGAGGTCACGCTGGGCGCGTATCTGACGCAGAACACCTCATGGCGCGGCGTCGAGCGCTCAATCGCCAACCTGCGCGAGCGCGGGCTGCTGGATGCAGCGGCTCTGCTGGCATACCAGGAAGAGGAGCTGCGCACGCTGCTGCGGCCGTCTGGATACATGGTGCGCAAGACGGCGGCGATCCGCGCGTTTCTCGGCTTCCTGTTTTCCGAGGCGCGGGGTTCGTTCGACATCCTGGCCGCGATGCCGACAGATGTCTTGCGGCCAAAGCTGCTGGCGCTGCCGGGCGTGGGACCGGAGACGGCGGACGCGATTCTGCTCTACGCCCTGGGTCACGACGCGATGGTGGTGGACGAGTATCTGCGCCGCGTGACGGTGCGGCACGGACTCGCACAGGGGCGGGCGACTTACGACGCGCTACAGACGCTGGCGTGGAGCGCGTTTGCCGGTGAGCGCGGCAAGGAGCGGGTGCGGCATGCCAATGAGTTTCATGCGCTGGTCGTAATGGTAGGCAAGGAGCACTGCGCCCCGAAGCCCCGGTGTGCCGGCTGTCCGCTCTCCTGCTTCCCTGCTTTGTTGAAGCAGGTTTGAAGTTTCAGCGCTTAACTTCAGAACCGACTGAAATTTTGTCCACGTCAACCAGACGTAATAGAGGCGGTCCTCCGCCATGCATTTGACTTTGCGGATATGACAGCGCCCAATAGCGTCCGTCTCCCTGATCCTGATAGAAAGTCTCCCAACCATCATTCGACTTAGCCACCTGTCGAAGATCGGTCTCGATCGCGAGCCGAATGCGAAGGCACGTCTCGTCCTCCGTGACCACGCCGTTCATAACTCTCCACGAGCCTCGCAGCTCGGTTTCGTCTTTGCGAATGCCCAAATCCGCCCCCGGACCGAGTGCAGATCATCGTAAATCCCAGCAATTTTCTAGGCAATCATCGTTACAGCGAGCGATCGAAGATGCATCTACAAGTTCATGCAATGGCTGATCGAGATCGGTCACGCGCTGCACATGGCCGCCCTGATGGGCTGGCAGATGTTGTGGGCGCTGATCCTTGGCTTCGCGCTCTCGGCTGTGGTCCAAGCGACGGTCTCGCGCGATAAAGTCGCCAAGCTGATGCCGGATGGCCGTCCCGGCAGCATCGCAATCGCTGCCGGGCTGGGTGCGGCATCGTCTTCGTGCTCGTATGCCGCGGTCGCGCTGGCACGCACGCTCTTTCGCAAGGGAGCGGGCTTCCGCGCTGCCATGGCCTTCGAGTTTGCCTCCACCAACCTGGTCTTCGAGCTGGGATTGTCGCTGATTGTCCTGCTGGGCTGGCGCTTCGCCGCCGCCGAGTTCGTGGGCGGACCCATCATGATCGTGCTGCTCATCCTGCTGTTGGCTCTGTTCCTGCGCAAACCGCTGGTGGACGCCGCACGCACGCAGGCAGAGCGTGGACTGCTGGGGCGCATGGAAGGCCACGCCGCAATGGACATGGCGGCGCAGGGTGAAACGTGGATCGGCCGGCTTCGCTCTCCGGGCGTGTTCACTGCCATCAGCAATATTTTCGTGATGGAGTGGGCCGCGGTGCTGGGAGACATCGTGCTCGGGCTGGTGCTCTCAGGCTGCATCGCAGCTTGGGTGCCGGCAAGTTTCTGGCAGCATTTCTTCTTGGTCAGCCATCCGGCGCTGGCACGCTGGTGGGGGCCGTTCGCCGGTCCGCTGGTGGCGCTGGTCTCGTTCGTGTGTTCAGTGGGCAATGTGCCGCTGGCGGCAGTGTTATGGCAGCACGGCCTCAGCTTCGGCGGAGTCATCGCCTTCCTCTTTGGCGACCTCATCATCCTGCCGATCGTGAACATCCACCGCAAATACTATGGCTGGCGCATGGCGATGCTGTTGCTGGTGCTCTTCTATGCGGCGATGGCCGGAGCCGCCCTGGTGGTGGAGTGGCTGTTCCTCGCGCTACACCTCACCCCGACGGCACATCCAGCGATGGCCATGCAGGCGGCCTTCCACTGGGACCACACAGCGTGGCTGAACCTGGTCTTTCTGGCGATTGCGTCCACGCTGTTGTGGCGGTTTTTCCGCTCCGGCGGCGCAGGGATGCTGCACCAGATGGGCGCGCCCATGGATGATGGCGACCATGCGCACGCCATGCATCACCATGAGGAGGCGCATTGACCACGCCTGCCTTGCGCGAAACCCTCTTCGTAGCTTCGTCGAATGCCGGCAAGCTGCGCGACTTCGCTGCTGCTGCTGCGCTCTTCGGCGTGCCCATCGAGTTGCTGCCGGGGCTGGCGGAGATTCCCCGGCCGGTCGAAGACGGCGTCACCTTCGAGGCGAATGCACGGCTCAAAGCAGTTGCCTACAGCCGCGCGCGGCCAGGGCTGTTGGTGCTGGCCGATGACTCCGGCCTGGAAGTCGATGCGCTCGAGGGTGCGCCGGGCGTTCACTCGGCGCGTTACGCGGACGATGCCGGCTTCGTGGGCATGGCACACTCGGACGGCGAGACAGCCGCCACGCATGTAGACGGCCGCAACAATCTGTATCTAATCGAGCGGCTGCGCAAAAGCGGAGTGCCGGAGCCGTGGCAGTCCCGGTACCGCTGTGTGCTTGCAGTGGCGCGGACTGACGCTGTTTTGCAGACAGCAGAGGGCATCGTGGAGGGCGATATCGTCGCCGAGCCGCGGGGCACGGGTGGGTTCGGCTACGATCCGCTGTTCCTGCTGCCTGAGTTGAGCAAGACGATGGCGGAGATCGATCTGGAGACGAAGCAGACGCTGAGCCATCGCGGCCGGGCACTGCGCGCGCTGTTCGCGAGCCTGCCCAGGTAACTCACTCATTTCCAAGTTCGAGCGGAACACCATAGCAAGGTGCGAAGCACAAACTCTCCTGCAGCGCTGCCCTCTCGAGGCTAATCTGTAAGCTCTTAGCGGAGCCCCAATGCGTATTGCCGTTCTTTCTGACATTCATGGAAATCGGACAGCCTTCGATGCTGTTCTAGCCGATCTGAAGCGCACCTCACCTGACCTGGTCTTTCATGGTGGCGATCTAGCAGACAGCGGGTCGAGCCCTGCAGAGATCGTTGATCATATCCGCGACCTGGGTTGGCCGGGTGTGATGGGCAATACGGACGAGATGCTGGTGCGGCCCGTGGTGCTCAGAGAGTTCGCCGCCAAATCGCCCCATTTGCAACCGCTTTTCAGCATGATCGAAGTGATGGCGCTAGCGACAGCCACGGCACTCGGCGAAGAGCGCCTCGCGTGGCTCGGTGCATTGCCCAAGATTCAAGTGCGTGACACGATGGCGCTCGTGCATGCAAGTCCGGAGAGCGCGTGGAGCGCGCTTCCGCCGACGGCGAGCGAGGCAGAGTTTGCAACATGCTACGGAGCTCTCCAATATCCTGTCGTCGCCTATGGCCACATCCACCAGCCATTCATCACGCATCCTGCAGGATTGACCGTTGTGAATACAGGTAGTGTGGGCCTCTCGTATGACGGTGACCCTCGCGCCTCGTACCTTCTGCTCGATGACGGCACACCAGAGATTCGGCGCGTCGAATACGACCTCATGATGGAGACCAAAACGCTGTCGAACAGCGACCTTCCCCATGCAGACTGGGTGGTACGCATGCTGACGGAAGCCCGCTTTCAGATGCCGTAGTCCCACACCATGAACAACCGCTCCTTGACGGTCGTTCCCGCCGAACCAATAATGATGAGTGGCTTCCCTGCACCGATCTGCCGAATCCCTGAGCTTCTTTCCGTACCGCACCCGGATGGCACCACCCCCGGATAGCGTCAGTGGCGATCGTTGAGGCGCGCATGCCGCGCCGCGATTGGGTTGTGTCTTTCTAGTTGTGCCTTTTGCAATTCGTAGTCATACACGAGGTGATCGATGGGTAAGGCGGGACTGGTCGAATGAGCACAACTGCAATCGCTGTGGGCAAGCAACGCACGTCGAGCTTCTGGGGCTCGACCAATGGCAAGAAGGCAGTGATGGCGGTGACCGGCGCCGTCATGTTTCTGTTCATCATCGGGCACCTGGCCGGCAACCTGCAGGTGTTCGAGGGACCGGCAAAGCTGAACGCCTATGGCCAACTGTTGCACAGTCTGGGCGAGCTGCTGTGGCCGGTGCGCCTCGTGCTGCTGCTCTGCGTGACACTGCACATCGTCGCCACGGTGCAGTTGGCGCTGCTCAAGAAGCGGGCGCGTCCGGTGGGCTACTCGGCCAAGAAGGCGATTGCCTCTTCCTATGCATCGCGCACCATGTACTGGAGCGGGCCGATCGTACTGGCCTTCATCATCTTTCACCTGATGCACCTGACGGCCGGCTACATTCACCCGGAGTACCGGTTTATCGAGGGCGATGTCTATCACAACGTCGTTGCCGGCTTTCATGTCTGGTGGGTCTCGGTCTGGTACATCTTCGCGATCGTTCTGCTTGGCCTGCATCTGCGGCATGGACTGTGGAGCATGTTCCAGTCGCTCGGCATGAACCATCCGCGGCACACGCCGATCCTGAAGAGCGCGGCTTGGGTAATCGCACTGGTGATTGTGCTGGGGTACATTTCGATTCCGATCAGCGTTCTGCTAGGGGTGGTGAAATAGATGGAACTCGATGCCAGAATTCCGAGTGGTCCTATCGCTGAGGCGTGGGAAAAGGCCCGCTTCGACCTGAAGCTTGTGAACCCGGCGAACAAGCGCAAGCATTCGGTGATCGTAGTGGGTTCCGGACTGGCCGGCGCCTCGGCTGCGGCCACCTTGGGTGAGCTCGGGTATCACGTGACGTGCTTCTGCTTCCAGGACTCTCCGCGTCGCGCGCACTCCATCGCCGCCCAGGGCGGCATCAACGCCGCCAAGAACTACCAGAACGACGGCGACAGTGTCTACCGACTCTTCTACGACACGGTGAAGGGTGGCGACTTCCGCGCACGCGAGGGGAATGTCTACCGGCTGGCCGAGATCAGCGTCTCGATCATCGACCAGTGCGTTGCGCAGGGTGTCCCCTTCGCGCGCGAATACGGCGGTACGTTGACCAACCGCTCGTTCGGTGGAGCGCAGGTATCGCGCACCTTCTACGCGCGCGGGCAGACCGGCCAGCAACTGCTGCTCGGCGCCTATCAGGCACTGGAGCGGCAGATCCATGCGGGCACTGTCCACATGCATGCACGCACCGAGATGCTGGATCTCATCGTGATCGACGGCAAAGCGCGCGGCATCGTGGCGCGCCACCTGGTCACCGGCGAAATCTCCACCTACATTGCCGATGCGGTCATCCTGGCCAGTGGCGGTTACGGGAACGTCTACTACCTGTCCACCAATGCCAAGGGGTCGAACGTTACCGCAAGCTGGCGTGCGCACAAGCGCGGGGCGCTGTTTGCGAACCCCTGCTATACGCAGATCCATCCTACGTGCATTCCAGTCTCCGGCGATTACCAATCCAAGCTCACGCTGATGTCGGAGTCGCTGCGCAACGACGGCCGCATCTGGGTGCCGCAGAACAAGGGCGACCAGCGCTCACCGGATCAGATTCCCGAGGCGGAGCGCGACTACTACCTGGAGCGGCGCTACCCGAGCTTTGGCAATTTGGTCCCGCGTGATGTGGCCTCGCGCAATGCCAAGGCGGTCTGCGACGAAGGCCGCGGTGTGGGCGACGGCGGTCTCGGCGTCTACCTCGACTTCTCCGACGCGATCCGGCGCATGGGAGAACACACCATCCGCGAGCGCTATGGCAACCTCTTCGACATGTACCAGCGCATTACAGATGAGGATCCCTACAAGGTGCCGATGCGCATCTACCCGGCCATTCACTACACCATGGGCGGACTCTGGGTGGACTACCACCTGCAGAGCACCATCCCCGGTCTGTTTGTGTTGGGCGAGGCGAACTTCTCCGACCACGGCGCCAACCGGCTGGGAGCAAGCGCACTCATGCAGGGTCTCTCCGACGGCTACTTCATCATTCCGTACACCGTGGGCAACTACCTGGCGAGCAACAAGCTGAGCCATGTGGAGGAATCGAACGCCGAGGTGCGCAACACCGTTGCCTGTGTCGAGGAGACGATCCAGAAGCTGCTCTCGATCAAAGGCAAGCGCACCGTGGACTCCTTCCATCGCGAACTCGGCAAGATCATGTGGGACTACTGCGGTATGTCCCGCACGGCTGAGGGACTGGAGCACGCCATTGGACAGATTCGCGAGCTGCGTGACGAGTTCTGGCAAAACGTAACCGTTCCGGGCACGGGTGCCGACCTGAACCAGAGCCTGGAGAAGGCCGGTCGCGTGGCCGACTTCCTGGAGCTGGGTGAACTGATGTGCATCGACGCGCTGGAGCGAAACGAGTCCTGCGGCGGCCACTTCCGCGAGGAGTACCAGACTCCCGATGGTGAAGCGCAGCGCGACGACGAGAAGTACTCCTATGTGGCGGCATGGGGCTATCGCGGCCCCGGCAATCCGCCGGAGCTCACGAAAGAACCACTCGATTTCGAGTACGTTCACCCCAGCCAGAGGAGCTACAAGTAATGAAATTGACGCTGAAGGTCTGGCGACAGACGGGACACAAGCAGGCAGGCAAGTTCGTCAGCTATCCCATGGATAACGTGAACGCAGAGATGTCCATGCTGGAGTGCCTGGACGTGCTGAATGAGTCGTTGATGGAGCGTGGCGAGGAGCCGATCGCCTTCGAGCACGATTGTCGCGAAGGTATTTGTGGCTCATGCGGCTTCATGATCGACGGTGTCGCGCATGGACCGATGCCGGCAACCACGGTCTGCCAGTTGACCATGCGGCACTTCAAGGAAGGCCAGGAGCTGGTGATCGAACCGTGGCGCGCCACGGCCTTTCCACCGATCAAGGACCTGGTCGTCGACCGGCGCGCCTTCGACCGCATCATCGCTTCGGGCGGCTACATCTCGGTCTCCACCGGCAACGCGCCGGACGGCAACGCGATCCTGGTCAGCAAGGAAACATCGGACCGGGCCATGGACGCGGCGGCCTGCATCGGTTGCGGCGCCTGCGTGGCGGCCTGTCCCAACGCGTCGGCGGCGCTGTTCACCGGCGCCAAGATCGCGCACCTCAGCATCCTGCCGCAGGGCGCACCGGAACGAGACCATCGGGCGCGTCATATGGTGGCGCAGATGAATGCGGAGAACTTTGGGGGCTGCACCAATATCGGCGAGTGCACCGGCGCCTGTCCGAAGGAGATCCAGCTCGAAGTGATCGCAACCATGAACCGCGACTTTATTTTGGGAAGCTGGAGACAGCGCGACGATGCGGTGAAGACAGTCACCCCGATGACGGAGTGGAGCACGGGATCGAAGCTGAAGATCGATCCGCACGCGACGAGTTAGTGCATGTTCACTGTTGCTGTGTGTAGGGCCAAGTTCCGCGAAGTGTGGCTTTTCTTGACGGAAAAGCCACGCGGATCATCACGCTCTTTTATACCTATAGTGAAAATGCTAGCGAGGTCCGGTCGAGATGACAGGAAAGCTCCTTCGTCATTAAGCATTTTCGGTAATACTGTGGTCTGCGGAATTTCAGTGAGACGTGGTTTTTCCGTTAAGAAAAGCCACAATAGCCATCGCCGGACGGTCTACACCAATACCGAAAATGCTATATCCGCATGACGTGCTGCACACACTTGAACCGGATTACACCTGCACCGGCGCAAACCGTGCAGCGCGTGCCGGGCGTCTTGTGACCTCTAGCTGCGGCAGCGTGATGAGATCCCAGGCGGAGCGGTCCGCCATCAAGCGCGAGACCAGAGCGGTGTGCATGGCGTGCCCCGCACGTTCCGCAACGACGCGGCCTAGAATGCGATGCCCGGCAAGCGCCAGGTCTCCGATGAGATCGAGCACCTTGTGCCGCACGAACTCATCCGGGAAACGCAGGCTGCCGTTCTGTACACCCGAGCGCGTGAGGATGATGGCATTTGCCTCCGAAGCTCCACGGATCAGCCCCATGTTCCGCAGCATGCGCTCGTCTTCACGGAAGCCGAAGGTGCGCGCTGCAGCAACCTCGGCGCCATATGCGTCTGCCGCGAGATCGACGGTGTATTCCTGGCGGCCGATCGGGGTGGGGAAATCGATCTCGTACGTGATGGCGTAACCGTCTCCCGGGTAGACGCCGATGAACTTGTCGTTCTCGCGAACCTCTACCTTGCGCAGGATGCGGATGTACTCCCGCCGGCGGCGCTGGATCTTAATGCCGACGCTCTGGAAGGCCTGTACGTAGGGCAGCGCACTGCCGTCCAGGATGGGCAGTTCCAGGTTGTCGAGTTCGATGAGAACGTTGTCGATGCCCATGCCAATACAGGCGGAGAGAAGATGCTCTGTGGTGGAGATGAGCACGCCCTGGCGCATCAGGCTGGTGGCGTAGGAGACCTTCGCGACATTTTTCCCGATGGCCGGGATTTCGAAGTTGTCGAGATCGGTGCGTCGGAAGACGATACCCGTGCCTGCTGGCGCGGGAAGAAGACGCATCTGGACGGGAGCGCCGCTGTGAAGACCGATTCCGGAGAGAAGGATGCTGCCCGCTATTGTTTGTTCGAGTTGGGCCTGCATGAATGCCTTGGGCACCTCTAACTGGAAGCATCTTCCTTCTTGCGTTGAGGCAGCAGAGCAGCTTTGCTACAAGAAGAGACCCGTATCGGGTTCTACTTGTCGCTCTTCACCTACAGGAAAATGCACTAACCTCTACCAGCGAATAGACTACTCACCGTTTGAAAAGTTTCACTGTCGCAAAGATACAACACAAAGGTGCCATGAATGACGGAGATGCAACACACGCAACGGGGTAAAACCACAGGCCAAACCCATGAAAATAAGCCCGATAGCCCATTCACCGGGCTGCAATCTCTGCGCCAGGCCGATCTGGCAGAGTTGCTGGAGAGGGTAGCGGATCTGGTTCATGTGGAGAGTCCAACCAGCGACCCGGAGGCCGTGAGCCGAGCGATTTCCACCGTTGCCGGATGGGCCGCCGAGCTGGGCGGCCAAGTGCAACTCCATGACCTGAACCACGACGACCGGAACCACGACGACCGGAGCCACGACGGCAATCGGCAACCAGCACACCACATGCTTGAAGTGCATTTTGGCAACCCGGAGGACCGACGGAAGCCAGTCTTGCTGCTGGGTCACCTCGACACGGTCTGGCCGGTTGGCGCCCTGACGCGGATGCCTTGGCGGGTGGAGGATGGCTGGGCCTACGGTCCGGGTGTGTTGGACATGAAGGCGGGCGTGGTCATGGCGCTGGAAGCGATGAAGCTGGTGCGTGACATAGATGCCGCCAGGCCCGTGATCTTGCTGCTGAGCGGCGATGAGGAGACGGGGAGCCACCGTTCTCGGGAACGGATTGAGCAGGTGGCGAAGGGCTGCGAGGCCGTCTTTGTGCTGGAGCCGGCGCAGGGGGCGCAGGGGGCGTACAAGACCGCGCGCAAGGGCGTGGGTCAGTTCCGGTTGGAGATCCGCGGGGTACCGTCCCATAGCGGCGTAGACTTCGGTGCCGGGCACAGCGCGGTGCGCGAGCTAGCGTGGCAGATCGAACGAATCAGTGCGCTCACCGATCTCGACCGGGGCGTGACACTGAACGTTGGGGTAGTCGGCGGCGGTACCCAGCCAAATGTGGTGGCAGCACAAGCGTGGGCAGAGATCGACCTGCGGGTACGCACCGTAAAGGATGCGGACGCCATCGAGAGGCGGCTCCGCGCGCTTGAGCCGCGCGATCCCCAGTGCGAATTGCGGGTCACCGGAGCGCTGAACCGCCCCCCTATGGAGCGGACCGAGGGCACGGCACGGCTCTACACGCAGGCGCGGGGCTTTGCGGAAAAGCTCGGATTCGAGCTGGAAGAGGCCGCGACCGGGGGCGGCTCCGATGGCAATTTCACCTCCGCCTTGGGAGTACCGACGCTCGACGGCATGGGTGCCGTTGGTAACGGCGCGCATGCGGAGAACGAATCCATCCGCATCGATTCGCTCGTCTCACGAACAGCCCTTCTCGCAGCAATGATCGCTTGGACGATCTGACTGCGGGAAGGGCTGGGCCCTAGCCCTAAACCACTTTGGAGGCTGTCCTGTGCCGATGACGATTGAACTGCTGATACTGCTTGTTGCTCTGTGCCACGCCGTTGTGTTGACCCGAAACCAAGAGAGGCGTCCCGCCGCCGCGGGCGTCGTCCCGGTCTCATCCAACTCAGTCTCCTCCAACCGTCCAAACCGGTGCGCCGCCTGACACAACTCTCCTAAATCATTGGGCCTTATCAACGGCCTATCCCGTGAAACCGAGTTGCTTGGCGATCATCTTGTCGAGCATTCTGTGGGGCAGAAGCATTGGTAATGTCCAGTTCTTCAGCCTCTGCGGCACGATTGCATAGCGGACGCGCGGTCTTGGAGTCGTCAGTGCGGTGAACACGGTCTGACCCAGGCGCTCAGGCGACAGACCTTTCTTCCCTTCTCCGATCAAATACTTGCGGAACCGATCGAGGATCGCGCCGTACTCGGTCCTGTCGTAGGCGCTCAGATCCTCCGCGGCCCCCTTCTCCCACATCGGTGTGACAACCGCTCCCGGGCCCACGATGATCACATCAATGCCATAAAGCATCAATTCGCGACGCAGCGTCTCCGACATGCCTTCGAGCCCATGCTTCGAAGCAACATACGCGCCCAGGAATGGCCCTCCGATCTTTCCGCCTACCGAGCTGATATTGACGATCCGCCCCGGCCTCCCCTGCCGCGAACGGTCTGCGCCAAGCAGTGGCGCAAACGCCTGAATCACCGACAGTGGGGAGATAAGATTCACCTCGAGTTGACGCCGGTAGTCCTCGAGCGGCAGATGCAACAGAGGCCCCGGTACGGCGATGCCTGCGTTGTTCACGAGGCCAGCCAAGGTTGAAGATCCCAGTCGGCTGCTCACCTGTGCGGATGCCCGCTCTATCGCGCTACGGTCGGTCACATCCATAAGCAGCGGAGTGAATGCGTTCCCGAGCTGCTGTTTGAGACGATCCGCGTCCGGCTGGCGGCGGACGCTGCCAAATACCTGAAATCCCCGGGCAACAAGCACCCTGAGAATGCCCCACCCTATTCCTGTTGAGACACCCGTTACCACTACATTTGGCTTTTCCATCATGATTTTGCTCCCTTCTGCTCGAAGGTGTACATCTAACACCTTCAATGTGTTCAGCGTACACCTTCACCGTTCGCACGGTCAAGATGTACAGTGTTCCGGTATGCCCTACCCTTCCAAAACAGACCGTCATGCGATTCTCGCGGCAGCGATCCAACAACTGGCGCATCATGGCGTGCGTGACATGTCGCTGCGTCAACTCGCCGTGACGCTAGGACTGGCGCCAAATGCTCTCTATCGCTACTTCGCCGACCGTGCTGCGCTGGAACAAGCACTGACCACAGAGAGCGCACGTCAACTCCATATGGCTTTGAGCCGCGCGGCCGGGACGCGCCCGCCGGCCGAGGCGATTCGTCACATGGCGTTTGCCTACCTGCGGTTTGCTCGCGAGCATCGGCACCTCTACGAGATGCTCCTGCTCCCTGGCACTCCATTGGAAGAGGGCGACGTCGCGGTTCACGAGCAGCTTTGGGCGTTTGTCGTCGATCGAGTGGCTCGTGTTGTTAGCGCAGCACGCGCAGGCGAAGCGGCGGTCGCACTTTGGGCCTTCCTGCATGGCATGGCCGTACTGGAAGCAGCGCGGGTATTCGGCAAGGAGAAGCCGTTCAGCGGCTTCGAATTCGGGCTCAACGCATGGCTGGCTACCGCGTCAGACGCCGCGACGATCAAGAACAGATAGCATGCTGTTCATGCCGCTATAGCATTTTCGGTAATACTGTGAGTTGCGGAGATTCACCCGACGTGGCTTTTCCTTAGAAAAGCCACAATGACTTTCGTCAGATTCTCTACACCTATACCGAAAACGCTATAAGCGTTGACAACTGCATGGCCTCGATCATGCTGCTGACCAGCGCGAGTGGAAGCCCCACAACATTGAAGTAACAACCTTGGATACGTGGCACCCAGCGGCCTGCATAGCCCTGGATCGCGTATGCTCCCGCCTTGTCGAGCGGCTCGCCGGTCGCGACATATGCCTCGATCTCCTCATCCGACAACGTCGTAAAGCGGACAAATGTCACCTCCGCGGCGCTCTGTCGCTCAGACCCGCGCACCAGGCAGACGCCGGTGATGACCTGATGCGTGCAGCCGGAGAGCAGCCGCAGCATGCGTGCCGCATCCGCTGCATCGCGCGGCTTGCCGAGGATTTTGTCATCGACGACCACAACGGTATCCGCGCCGAGTACGATGGCATCTGCTGCGGACTGGCGCACCGCAACCGCCTCCGCCTTCTGTCGTGCGAGGCGGGTCACGAAGCGAATGGCGTCTTCACCGGGCTCCAGAATTTCTGGAATGTCCGCTGTAGCGACCTCGAAGGTGACGCCTGCCTGCGCCAGCAGCTCGCGACGGCGCGGCGATGCGGAGGCCAGGATGATGTTGCTCCGGGTGCTCATGCTTCGATGCCTACCTCCGCCCCCTGCGCGCGGCAAACACCCCATGCCATGCGCGGAGTGTTGTGCGCGAGCCCATAGCGGCCGTCCGGCCCCAACAGAATGATGCCGCCATGTCCGCCGAGACGGCGGAACAGGTAAGCGATGGCAGCCTGTGCCGCAGTCTCCGGAGCATCGCCGGCCAGCACACGATCGACTGCCCACTTGCCGAGCACCAGCTTCATGATGGGCTCTCCCCAGCCGGTGAGCGAGACTGCGGCGCTGAGGTTATCCGCGTAGCAACCGCAGCCGATCAGCGATGAGTCGCCAACGCGACCGGGAGTCTTATTCAGCGTGCCGCCCGTTGAGGTAGCGGCTGCCAGGTTCCCGCGCACATCGAGCGCAACAGCGCCGACGGTGTCGTGAGACGCGAGGCCGGGGGCTTCCTTATCCATCGCCAGGTCCCCGGAGAAGGTCTGATCCGGCAGCCCGGCGCGCTGCTTCGCCTGCGCGTCGATGAGCCGCTCGCGCTCGCGGTCCAGCACTAGTTCGTTGTTCTCGATCAGCAGCATTCCGTGCTCGGCGGCGAACTGCTCCGCATCGCGGCCAACGAAGTAGACGTGCGGGCTCTTATCCAGAACCAGGCGCGCGGCGCGGATGGGATTGCGCAACCGCTCCACGCAAGCGACGCCGCCGGCGCGCATCGTGCCGCCCGCGCCCCCATCCATGAGCAGCGCATCGAGCTGGACTCGGCCATCGCGCGTCAGGAAGGAGCCGCGGCCCGCGTCGAAGGTCTCGTCGTCTTCGAGGACAGCGACTGCCGCCTCCACTGCATCGACGGAGGAAGCGCCACGCTCCAGCAATGCATAGCCGGCGGTGAGTGCTGCACGAACGCCATTCTTATGGGCTTCGACGGCATCGTCTGGAACAGCCCAGGCGCCCCCGTGGACAAGAAGGATAGGTTGAGTCGGCATGAGAACACTCCATCCTAATGGGACCGAGGACTTGCCGTCCCGGCGGACGCGCTCTCCGCGCGAGTTTGGAGTGGGCTTTGTCCCCATACCCGCACATACATCGCTGACATCCGGGCCGAAGCGGCGAAGCCGGCGGTGGCGGGATCTGCTTGTCTCCCTTCGTCGCGTGAGTTGTGCCTACTATTCAGAGATTCCCTAAGCTCGAAGACACATAAGAACGCCCCGGCTTGTTGAACCGGGGCGTTCGTCTTTCGGGGAAGCACGATTACTTCGAGATGATGTCCTTACCCTCTTCATCCTTGCGCTGCCGCTCCATGCCGCGACCGGCAACATTGTCGGCCATCTTATTCAGGCGGTCATGCGCGTCCTTTTCGCCGGTGGCTTTGCTGTTCGTATCGGGGTGTGCGGGGCGGGCTGCGTCTTTCTTGGTGTCCTTCACAATCGGCTGCATGGTTCACCTCTTGCTCAAGATGGATGAGGTCTCGGAGGGCGCGGGTTGTTTGCTTTGCTACACTCGGAGTCCATGAATCTGCCGGTCACCGCCCTCTGCTTGATCGCGACATCGTTCTGTGCGCAAAGCAGTCTCGGGTTGGCGCAAAACAGCCCTCGACCGCACCGGCACGTAACCCACACTATGACCCACACCCCCGACGCGCCGGATTTCTTCATCGACACGCATGCCGACACCACCCAACGCATGCTGGACGAGCACTACGACCTGACCCAGCCGCTCGATGGCGGCCATTTGAACTTTGCAGCCGCGAAACAAGGCAACCTGGGCGCTGAGTTCTTTTCCATCTGGGTCGAGCCGCAGTTTTACCAGGGACATTACGCGACGCGGACGCTGGAGCTGATCGATGCGGTGTACCAGGCAGCGGCACAGCACCCGGACAAAATGATGATGGCCGACTCCGTCGTCGATATCGAGCGCGCCCACCGTGAGCACAAACTGGCGGCGCTGATGGGCATCGAGGGCGGTCACTCGATCGAAAACTCGCTGCCGCTGCTGCGCGACTATTATCGGCTGGGCGTGCGTTACATGACGCTGACCTGGTCAAACTCGAATGACTGGGCCGACTCCTCCGGCGACATCGCCGATCCCAAGGTGCCACACACGAAAGAGGGGCTCACCGAGTTCGGCAAGGACGTGGTGTATGAGATGAACCGTCTCGGCATGATGGTAGACATCTCACACGTGGCCGATACTACCTTTAACCGCACGTTGATCTTGTCTCGCGCGCCGGTTATAGCGTCCCACTCGTCCGCACGCGCCCTGACCAATTCCCCACGCAACATGACCGACGAGATGCTGCGCGCTCTGGCAGTGAACGATGGTGTCGTGCAAGTGAACTTCTTCTCCGCCTTCATTTCGGAGGACTTTCGCAAGGCATGGGAGGCGCAGCGGCCGGAGCGCGAAGCAGCAGAAAAGGCCGCCGAAGAGAAGGCCAAGGCCGATGGCAAGTCATGGGTGTATGGCCAGGAAGAGGCGATGGACAAGGAGTACGCGGCGAAGATCCCGCGGCCGCCGTTGAGCGCGCTGATCGACCATATCGACCACATCGCGAAAGTTGCGGGCATCGACCACGTGGGCATTGGCTCGGATTTCGACGGCATCCCATCCGCGCCGGAGGGCATCGACTCCGCCGCCGACCTGCCCAAAATCACCGCGGCACTCAAGCAGCGCGGCTACTCCGAGGCCGACTGCCGCAAGATCATGGGCGGCAACCTGCTGCGCGTCTTTGGAGATGTAGAGAAGGTGAGCCGGCAGTTGCAGGCCGAGGGCTCGCCGCAGGGGCGCCCGAAGATTGCCGAGCAGCAGCCCTTTCACAAGTAGATTCATGCGTGCTTTCTTTCTCGCCAAGCAACTCATGCTCTTCGCTTGTCCCTCTGACAAAGCAGGGTCTCTGACGCAGTCACGCCAGTCTCCCTGGAAAGAAGGTGGGGGATATGGCTCTAGACAAAGCGCAGGAAGCACACCAAAAGGCCGCAGAAGAGCACGAGTGCGCAGCACAGGCGCATCGGACCGCGGCGGAACATCACGCAAAGGGCGACCACAAGCGCGCCACGGAATGCTCCCAGAAGGCGATCACCTGCTCCAATGACGCCTCCTCCAGTTCGAAGGAGGCGCACCAGCACTCCACTGCCGGGCATATCAAGTAGCCGTTTTGGACGGCGGGTAAGTCTGAATGTGGTGAACAAAGCGGTGCGCCCGGTAGCAACGTCAGGCTTCCCGCAGGCATCTACCCCGGTTGCGAGGCCATAGTCCCAGCCATGACGAAACCCACACGTATTGCGCTCTCCGTAATCGGCATCCTGGTTGTCTTGGTTGTAATCGTCATCACGGCGATCCCCATGTTCCTCAACACCGACAGCTTCCGTACACGCATCGAAACTACGCTCACGAACTCGCTGGGGCGCAAGGTCACGATCGGCAAGCTCAGTCTTTCCATCTGGTCTGGCGGCATGGTGGCGGATACGGTTACAGTGGCGGATGACCCGCGCTTCAGTACACAGCCCTTTATCCAGGCAGCCAGCGTGAAGATCGGCGTCGAGCTGATTCCGCTGATCCTCAGCCGTCAGGTGCATGTGCGCGGCTTCGATCTGAAGTCGCCGCAGATTCAACTGTTGCGTGCCGCAAACGGCACCTGGAACTATTCGACGATTGGAAATACGGCGAACAAACCCGCTACCCAGGACGCACAGACCAAGCAGACATTCCCGGATCTCACGGTCGGACATGTCGATGTCGAGAACGGCCGCATCACGGTGGGCTCCGGGCCCGGTGTGACGGGCGCGAACAATATGCCCAAGCGCACCTATGAGCAGGTAAACCTGGACGTGAAGGACTTCGGTTTCGCCAAATCGTTCCCCTTCACCGCCTCGGCGCATCTGCCGGCCGATGGGACCGTGAGCATCAGCGGTAACGCCGGACCGATCAATCAGCAGGACGCCTCTGCGACTCCCTTCTCCGGCCACCTGGAGATGAAGCACATCGATCCGCTCGCTGCTGGATTTGTGGATACGTCGGACGGCATCTCGGGAACTGTCGAGAGTTTGGTGCTGGATGCCTCGTGGACCGGGCAGCAGATGCACGTCACCAAGCTGCTGGTGGATACGCCGCGCCTTACGATCGCGCGCAGCAACGCGCCGAAGCAGCCAAAGCCTAAAGATACGAATGCCGAAGGCACGTCGATGTTGCAGAGCCTCTCCGTCGACGATGCACAGATCAAGAATGGAACTGTAACGTTGACCACCCCCGGACAGGCAGGCGCGCCGGCCGTGTATCAGCAGGTGAATGCGCAGATCACGAACCTGACACCGAAGACAGCGTCACCTTTTACAGTTAGCGCACAGTTGCCCGGCGGAGGCAGTTTAAGTGCGAAGGGCAATGCCGGACCCTTTAATCAGACGAACAACGCAGCGACGCCGGTGGATGCGAATGTCTCGCTGCAGCATGTGCAGCTTGGCACCGCAGGCGTACTACCGCCGGATGCCGGCATCAGCGGCCTGATGGATCTGCAGGCACAGGTGAAGTCGAACGGCCAGACACTGAATGCAACTGGAACCGCAACAGTGGCAAATGCGAAGTTGGCGAAGAACGGCACACCCTCCGCGAAGCCGGTGGTGGCAAAGTTCACTCTGGCGCAGAATGAGCAGGCGATGACCGGGCAGTTGCAGCAGGGGACGATCAGCGTGGGACGCGCGGTGATCAACCTGAATGGCACCTATCAATCGAGCGGAGCAACCACGGCGCTGAATCTGAAGGTGAATGGGAACGCGGTACCGATCGACGAGCTTGTGGCCTTTCTGCCGGCGGTGGGCGTGCATCTGCCGTCTGGCTCGCAGTTAAAGGGCGGCACGCTGACCACAGCGCTGACCGTATCCGGATCCTCAGCGAATCCCATCATCAGCGGTCCAGTCCGCGTGAATAATACTCAGCTTGCAGGCTTCGACCTTGGCTCCAAGCTGAAGACACTATCGCAGATCACGGGTGGCCGGATTGGATCTGCAACTGGATCGGGCACGAATATTCGCTCGCTCAGCATGGTGGTGCAGGAGCAGGGCGGCAATCTTCGGACAGATAAAGTGGCACTCGACGTCGCGGGCGTAGGTACGGCGACGGGCGCCGGAACGGTAAGCGCTGCGGGAGCGTTGAATTACAACGTGCTTCTGAAACTGACGGGGCTGATGGGCGCTCCTGGAAAAGCCGCGCCGGCGCAGCAGAGTGGCGGCGGAGGGCTGATGGGCATGGCTAGTGGGCTGGCGGGCGGAATGATCCCGGGCGGTGCCGGGGGTGGTGCTATCGGCGGCCTCGCCGCGGGTGCCCTGCGCAACGGCATTCCCGTGGCCATTGGCGGCACTACGAGCAGTCCAACCTTTGCACCCAATCTAAGCGGCGTCATGGCTGGAGTCGGCGCAAGCGCGGCGCAGAACTTCCTGAAGGGAAAGACGGGCGGCCAGCCGGGCGCGAACAAGATTCCTGCGATTCCCGGTAACCCACTCAAGAACGGCCTGGGTGGCCTGTTGGGCAAGCACTGAGCAACATGACCACAATGATGATTCATTTCTCCTCTGTATTCCTGCTGAGCCTTTAGGCATCCGCTGCAGAGCGGGAAAGCCGCAGGCTAGAGGAGACGTTTGCGACGGACCCTGCAGGAACGGTGTATCTCTGTCACCCATTTCTGGTTCACGCCGCGCAACCAAACCACGGCACTCGTCCCCGGTTCATGGCGCAGCCGCCGCTGCAATCAAAGATGCCATTCGAACTCGAACGCAGTGATGGAGGCTATTCCTTGGTGGAACAGGCCATCCGGCTGGGCCTCGGCATGGAGTGATGAGCCGCCACACGACAAAGCTTCCACGGCGGGACTAAAATCCCACCGTGCTGGAGAGCGGCCGTCGAACCGTTCTCTGGAGAGGAGTGAACATTATGGCGACAGTTACCGCCTTGCGGCCGGGAACCTACGGCTTCCCTGTTTCAATTCGCAAGCAATACCAGAACTACATCGGCGGAGAGTGGACTAAGCCCGCCTCGGGCAGCTACTTCGAGAATGTGACGCCAGTCACCGGTCAGGTGCTGTGCGAGATTCCGCGTTCGAATGCAGCCGATGTCGAGAAGGCGCTCGATGCCGCACACGCAGCGAAGACGGCGTGGGGCAAGACGTCGCCGGCGGCACGCGCTCGCATTCTGGAACAGATCGCGCAGCGCATGGAAGACAACCTGGAGATGCTGGCCACGGTCGAGACGTGGGACAACGGCAAGGCGATCCGCGAGACCATGGCTGCCGACCTTCCGTTGGCCATCGATCACTTCCGCTACTTCGCCGGCGCGATTCGCGCGCAAGAGGGCGGCATCTCGGAGATCGATGAGACAACCGTCGCCTATCACTATCACGAACCGCTGGGCGTGATCGGCCTCATCATTCCGTGGAACTTCCCTATCCTGATGGCCGCGTGGAAGCTGGCGCCGGCGCTGGCCGCGGGCAACGCCGTAGTGCTGAAGCCGGCAGAGCAGACGCCGCTGTCAATCCTGGTGGTGATGGAGCTGATCGCCGACCTGCTGCCGCCCGGCGTGCTGAATATCGTCAACGGCTTCGGTCTCGAGGCCGGCAAGCCGTTGGCGTCCAGCTCGCGCGTGCAGAAGGTGGCGTTCACCGGCGAGACAACGACCGGCCGGCTCATCATGCAGTACGCCTCGCAGAACATCATCCCGGTGACGCTGGAGCTGGGCGGCAAATCGCCGAACATCTTTTTCGACGACGTGGCGATGGCCGACGATGCGTTCTTCGACAAGTCGCTCGAAGGCTTCGCGATGTTCGCGTTGAATCAGGGTGAGGTCTGCACCTGCCCCTCGCGCGCGCTGATCCAGGAGAGCGTATATGACCGCTTTATGGAGCGGGCGCTCAAGCGCGTGAAGGCGATCAAGCAGGCGAACCCGCTGGATAAGACGACGATGATGGGCGCGCAAGCTTCAAGCGAGCAGATGGAGAAGATTCTCTCGTACCTCGACATCGGCAAGCAGGAGGGCGCGGAGACACTGACAGGCGGTAAACGTGCCTCGCTCGATGGCGAGTTGGCCGAAGGCTTCTATATCGAGCCGACCATCTTCAAGGGTCATAACAAAATGCGTATCTTCCAGGAGGAGATCTTCGGCCCGGTCGTTTCAGTGACCACCTTCAAGGACGAAGAAGAGGCGCTGACACTGGCCAACGATACTTTGTATGGGCTGGGGGCGGGCGTGTGGACGCGCGACATCAATCGTGCCTACCGCATGGGCCGCGGCATCCAGGCAGGGCGTGTTTGGACCAACTGCTACCACCTCTATCCAGCGCACGCGGCCTTCGGCGGCTATAAGCAGTCCGGCATCGGACGGGAGAACCACAAGATGATGCTGGATCATTATCAGCAGACGAAAAATCAGCTCATCAGTTATAGCCCGAATGCGATGGGCTTCTTTTAGCTTCTGCCATGCAGGCAGGCGCACTCGCGTGTGTTTCAGCGGACGGCTTCCTGTGTCGCCGCCGGCGGGCTACCGTAGTGCTTCGCGGCCATAGAAGAGGTGACGGACGGATGAGTGACATCACACAAATGCAGGCACCACCCCAGGTTGTCTGCACCGCCGCAGCTACCGCACTGATGGAGAAGCTCACCGCACAACACGGTGCGCTGATGTTCCATCAGTCCGGCGGCTGTTGCGATGGCAGCTCACCGATGTGCTACCCGCGTGGTGAATTCCTGGTGGGCGATAACGATGTGCTATTGGCTACGCTGGGCGAGACACCGTTTTACATGAGCCGCAGCCAGTTCGAATACTGGAAGCACACGCAACTGGTTCTCGATGTCGTTCCGGGGCGCGGCGGCATGTTTTCGCTGGAGAATCCAGAGGGCGTGCGCTTCCTCATCCGCTCGCGTGTCTTCGACAGCCAGGAAATCAACGCACTGCGCGAAGCAGGGCGGATCTGAATGCATCCGCCGCTTCGCTTAAAGCCACGCCGCAACCGGCGTCAGCACCGGATAGAGGGCTGCAATCTCCCGCATGAAAACACGCGCGTGAGAGCGCATGGCACGCATCGCGAATGCCCAAAGAATACGGCGACCCCAACGGCGCTTCACCAGCCAACGCGTGACGTAGAAGATAATCCTGCGCTTGATGTATCCCATGAAAGCCTCCTGCAAAGGTGAGATGCAGTGAAGCGCTCATGCGTCCCATAGCCTGCAGACGGCCTACTGGCGCTGCTTAGAGCGCTTGCGATACCCTAACGTGTTGGAACACCGCATGCCATTTGCCTATCTGTTCGCCTCCATCCTCAGCCTGTCCGGCAACTTCGCCCTTGCACAGCAGACTTCTCCTCCGGTGGCAACTCAGATCCCGCCGGCGCAACAGGCTCCTGCTACGCCAGGAAGCACTCAGGAAAGTGCTCCTGCCGACCTGCCCGACTCCCCGAACTCACAGGTGCCTCCCACGGTCGAGCCGACCGGACCCACGGTCGTGATGGACACCAGCATGGGCCGCGTCACCTGCCGTCTCTTCGACAAGCAGGCGCCGCAGACGGTAGCCAACTTCATCGGGCTGGCCGAGGGCACAAAAGACTGGACCGATCCGACAACGCACGAGAAAGAACACGGCAAGCCGCTCTATGACGGCACCATCTTCCATCGTGTCATCCCTGGATTCATGGCGCAGGGTGGCGACCCGCTGGGCAGCGGCCTGGGCGATCCTGGCTATTACATCCAGGATGAGATTGATCCTTCGCTCATGTTCGACGTCCCAGGAAGGCTCGCGATGGCTAACTCCGGTCCGAACACAGACGGCTCGCAGTTTTTCATCACGGAGGAGATGCAGCCGTCGCTGAATGGCCACTACACCGTCTTCGGACAGTGCGATCCGCCATCTGTCACCGTGGTGAAGACAATTACCCGCGTCGAGCGAGACGCCCACGACAAGCCGCTAACACCGGTCATCTTGAAGAAGGTCACCATCGTGCCCGTAGGCCAGCCGCTGCCACCGTCAACCGTCGCAGCGCCGACATCGGCGCCTCCACCCCCAGCGCCTGCCCTAACGCCCCGGCCCAACTGAGTTCGAGTTATCTTCGCGGCCGGTTTTTACCGGGCCGCCCCGCCCACACCCACAAAGGAGAATGCATGTCCCGTACCCCAGGCACCTATGCCACATTCAAGACCAGCGAGGGCACCATCGTGTGCCGGCTGTTCGAGAAGGAAGCACCGAAGACCGTTGCCAATTTCATCGAACTAGCCGAAGGCAAGCGTGAGTGGTCAAACCCCACGACCAACAAGAAGTCCAGCGACAAGCTTTACGACGGCACGGTCTTCCACCGCGTCATTCCCGACTTCATGATCCAGGGCGGCGACCCCGCCGGCACCGGCATGGGCGGCCCCGGCTATCGCTTCGAGGATGAGACCAAGGGCTCCGCACATCGTTTTGACAAGCCAGGGAAACTGGCCATGGCCAACGCCGGACCGAACACGAACGGCTCGCAGTTCTTCATCACGACAGCGAACACGGATTGGCTGACCGGCAAGCACACCATCTTCGGCGAAGTGGTTGAGGGCCAGGACATCGCGGAGAAGATCTCCAAGGTGCCACGTGGCGCGCAGGACAAGCCTAAGACGCAGGTGACTTTGGAGAGTGTGGCGATCGAGAAGGTCGCCTAGCTCCGCTAGTCTAGGCGGAGATCAAGAAGGGCGAGGCCGAGGCCGCGCCCTTCTTGTTTACACAGTTGCGCAGATAGGATCGGGCGGGGATGATCCAAGGTAGTCTGACTCGTATTGCGTAAAGCTTTTGAGGGAGCACGTCTGATGGTCTTCGCTAAGCGCCTACGTGAAGGAGTTCGCACAGGGCAAATCACCTGTAGCATCCGGATCTGGATGCGGCCGCATGTCACAGTCGGCAACCGTTATCGCGTGGATGAGGGTGAGATCGAGATCGATTCCATTACGCCCATCGGCCTTCCCGACATTACACCAGGGTTGGCGCGAGAATCAGGCTTCCTAGGTGTCGTTGATCTGCTTAAGGTTGCGAAGCATGGGAAGGGAGAGAATATCTACCTTATCCGGTTTCACTATATGCCTCCACCCCCGACACGCGAAGATCCGTTAAACAGGAACAGAAAAGCGACGCCGTAGCGTCGCTTTTCTATGTGGAGACTTCAAGATGCCATGTGAACCACACTAGACGCCGATCACCGCGCACAGCTCCTTCACAGAATCCGCGCTCTTCTGCAGGGCAGCCTGTTCTTCTGCGGTCAGCTTAATCTGGATGATCTGCTCCAGACCGCGCTCGCCCAGCTTGCACGGCACACCGATGTAGAAGCCCTGAATGCCGTACTCACCCTGCAGGTATGCCGCGCATGGCAGGATCTTCTTCTTGTCCTTGAGGATCGCTTCTACCATCTCGACGGCGGCGGCGGATGGCGCATAGAAGGCCGAACCAGTCTTGAGATGCTTGACGATCTCTGCTCCGCCATCACGCGTGCGCTGCACCAGCCGCTCGATGGTGGCTGCGTTCAGCAGTTCGGTCAGCGGGATGCCGGCGACGCTGGAGTAGCGCGGCAGCGGCACCATGGTATCGCCGTGGCCGCCAAGCACAAAAGCGGTTACGTTTTCGACGGAGACCTTCAGCTCCGCCGCGATAAAGGTGCGAAAGCGCGCCGAGTCCAGCACGCCGGCCATGCCGATGACGCGCTCGCGGTTGAACTTCGACTGCTTGAACGCCGCCTGCGCCATGGCGTCGAGTGGGTTTGAGACGATGATGAGGATGGAGTTCGGCGCCACCGCCGTCACCTTCGCCACCACATCCGACATGATCTTGTAGTTGGTGTGCAGCAGGTCGTCGCGGCTCATGCCCGGTTTGCGCGGCAAGCCCGCCGTGATGACGACGATGTCCGAGTTCGCCGCTTCGGCGTAGTCATTCGCGCCGACTACATGCACGTCGCGCTTTTCTATAGGCATTGCTTCCAACAGATCCAGCGCTTTGCCCTGCGGGATGCCCTCCGCCACGTCGATCAGCACCACATCCGCCAATTCCTTGGCTGCGATCCAATGCGCGGCCGTCGCGCCTACATTTCCTGCTCCTACGATGGTTACTTTCTTCCGCATATCTCTCCTGTTCCTCGGTTACATGTTCTGGAATTACATATTCTCGATCATTCGCGTCGCGAACTCGCTGGTCTTCACCTTCGTGGCTCCTTGCATCTGACGCTCGAAGTCGTAGGTCACGTATTTCTGCTGGATGGTCTTCTCCAGTGACGATTCAACGAGCTTCGCGGCCTCACCCCAGCCGAGAAATTCCAGCAGCATGACGCCCGAGAGCATCACCGAACCCGGATTGATAACGTCCTTGTCCGCATACTTCGGCGCTGTCCCGTGCGTGGCCTCAAAGACCGCATAACCATCGCCCACATTTGCACCGGGTGCGATGCCCAGGCCGCCCACCTGCGCCGCGGCCGCATCGGAGATGTAATCGCCGTTCAGGTTCGACGTGGCTAACACGCTGTAGTCCTCGGGCCGAATGATGATCTGCTGGAAGATCGAATCGGCAATGCGGTCGTTGATCATGACCTTCTGCTTCCACTTGCCGCCGCCATGCGATGTGCCGATCTTGTCGATGACCGACTTGATCTCGGCGTAGAGTTCCTTGCGGAAGTCGTCCGATCCAAACTCAAGTCCCGGCTCGACCATTGCCGCATTCTGCTCCACGGTCAGATTCGGATTGGCCTCGAGGTTTCCGAGTATCCAGCTTTCGCGCTCGGTCACGGTCTGCGCGCGGAATTCCTCGGCAGCCACTTCGTAGCCCCACTCGCGGAAGGCGCCTTCGGTGAACTTCTGAATGTTGCCCTTGTGCACCAATGTGACCGACTTGCGCTTATGGTCAATTGCATACTGGATCGCCACCCGGACGAGCCGTTTGGTGCCGGTGATGGAGATGGGCTTGATGCCGACGCCGGAGTCGGCGCGCACCTTCTTCTTGCCGCCCATGTCGTTGTTCAGAAAGTCGATCAGTTTCTTCGCCTCCGGTGTGCCCTGGCGAAACTCGATGCCGGAATAGACGTCCTCCGTGTTCTCGCGGAAGATCACCACGTCCAGTTTCTCTGGATGCTTTACCGGGCTGGGCACGCCGCTGTAGTACTTCACTGGGCGGATGCACGAGTAGAGATCGAGCACCTGACGCAGCGTGACGTTCAGCGAACGGATGCCGCCGCCGACCGGCGTGGTCAGCGGTCCTTTGATAGAAACGCGCAGGTCACGAGCAGCGTTCACCGAATCATCCGGCAGCCAGTTCTGAAACTGGCGATAGGCCTTCTCACCGGCGAATATCTCAAACCAGGCAATACTGCGCTTGCCGCCATAGGCCTTCGCAACTGCCGCGTCGAAGACGCGCTGCGAGGCACGCCAGATATCGCGGCCCGTGCCATCGCCCTCGATGTAGGGAACGATAGGGTGGTCCGGCACCTGATATTTGCCGTTGGCATACTGGATCGCTTCGCCGCCCTGAGGTAGGGCCACGCCGTTGTAGCTCTTCTGCATGAGGACCGGGTGCTCCGTGGATGGGATACGTGTCAATACTGACAACCATTCACGCTACCACCGCGACCGGCGCGTGGCAAAACGCTGACCGTCGCCGGGCCGAGCTACGGGGCGGGTATGATCGGCGTTTGGGAGATCTGCCAATGCTCGCTGCCTGCCGACGTGCACTCTGCCTCTTGATCGCAACCCTCACTGCAGTTGCCGCCGCGCCGGCACAGACGCGCGTAGCCATCGTTGGTCTGGTGCATGGTCACGTCGCCGGCTTTCTAGACCAGTTGCCGAAGCATAGCGAAGTGCAGTTGGTTGGCGTCTCCGATCCAGATGCCACGCTTCGTCAGAAATATGCGGAGCACTACCACCTGGACTCGAAGATGTTCTTCCCGACCGAAGCAGCGATGCTGAATGCGACGCACCCGCAGGCGGTGCTGGTCTACACCTCGATCGCCGGCCACCGCCCGGCCATTGAAGAGGCGGCGCGGCATCACATCGCCGTCATGGTAGAGAAGCCCCTCACCATCTCGCTCGATGACGCGTTGGCCATCCGCAAGATCTCGCGCGAAGAAAACGTACCCGTGCTGGTGAACTATGAGACTACCTGGTATGCATCGAACCGCGCGGCCTACGACGCGCTGGAGAGCGGCAAGCTGGGCCCGCTGCGCAAGCTGGTAGTGCACGATGGCCACCGAGGTCCTGCAGAGATTGGCGTGCAGCCGGAGTTTCTAAAGATCCTTACCGATCCACAGTTGAACGGTGCGGGCGCGCTGTATGACTTCGGTTGTTACGGCGTGGACCTGGCGACGTGGCTGATGCATGGCGAAGCGCCGCTCACCGTCACCGCGGTGACCCAGCAACTGAAGCCGGACAAGTATCCGCACGTCGACGACGAAGGCACCATCATCCTGACCTATCCGCACGCACAGGCCATCATTCAGGGCTCGTGGAACTGGCCCTTCGACCGTAAGGACATGGAGGTCTACGGTGCGACCGGCAGCCTGATGACCATCAAGAAGGACAAAGTGCTCGAGCGCACGCAGGGCGACGCCGAGGCAAAAGAGATAGAGGCCAAGCCGCTTGCACCACCCGAAGACGATTCCATGCACTACCTGGTCGCGGTGATCAACGGCAAGCTGAAGCCGCAGGGTGACCTGACGGCGCTGGACACAAACGTGACCGTGATGCAGATCCTCGATGCAGCGCGAACCTCCGCAAAGACCGGCCGCACGGTGAAACTGACCCCGCTGCCGCAGGACAATCTGCCGATATATCGTTAGAGGCGAACAAGCGCGCGTCGTTCGCCTTACAAATCAGTTCACAGTTTTGGGAACATCTCTTCGCTGCTTCGCGTACCCGCTCCGCAGAGGTCTTCTATGGAAACCCTGCGGCAGGACATCGCCTACGCACTACGCCAGATGCGCCAGTCTCCCGTCTTCACGCTGACCGCGATGTTGACGTTGGCGCTCGGTATCGGCGCGACGACCGCGATCTTCTCGCTCATCCATACGGTCATGCTCAAGTCGCTGCCCGTGGCGAATCCGGCGAGCCTCTACCGCATCGGCGATGGGCAGGACTGCTGCGTAGAAGGCAGCACGCAGGGCAACTGGGGGATGTTTTCGTATCCCTTCTACCTACGCATGAAGGAGGCCGCGCCGGAGTTCACCGAGCTTGCCGCATTCCAGGCAGGCGGATCGGAGTTGAGCGCACGCCGCGGCGCGAACGACCGCGTCTCGAAACCCCTGCGCGGTGAATTCATCAGCGGCAACTACTTCTCCACCTTTGGAGTCGGCCCATTCACGGGACGCACCATCGTTCCGACCGACGACCGGCCTTCGGCGGCACCGGTGGCCATGCTGAGTTATCGCGCTTGGCAGCAGCAGTACGGGTCGGATCCGAAGATCGTCGGATCCACGTTCATTCTTGATGGCCATCCGCTGACCATTATCGGCATCACGCCTCCCGGATTCTTTGGCGAGACACTGCGCAGCGATCCTCCCGAGGTTTGGATCCCCATCCAGCAGGAGCCGCTCTTCCGCGGGACAAACTCTCTTCTGCATCACTTTCAGGCATGGGTACGCGTGATCGGCCGGCTGCGTCCCGGCGCCTCTCCGGATGCGTTGCCGGCGCGGCTTACGAGCCTGCTGCGGGTGTGGCTGGTAGAGGAGAGCGGCATGCCCGCGGAGTGGATGTCGGATATCAAAGCGTCGCTTTCCAAACAGACGATCAAGGTCGTTCCCGCTGGGGGCGGGGTGGGCGTCATGAGGGCGAACTATGCAGACAGCCTGCACATCCTGCTGACCGTCTGCTGTCTCGTGCTGTTGATCGCGTGCGCTAACATCGCAAATCTCTTGTTAGCGCGAGGCGCCGGGCGCCGGGCGCAGACCGCTGTCCGGCTGGCGCTCGGTGCAAGCCGCAGAAGGCTCATCCGGCAATCGCTGACGGAAAGCATTGTGCTGTCCGTGCTGGGCGGCGCCGCCGGTCTGCTGGTGGCATATCTGGGTGTCAAGGCCATCGTCGCGCTCGCCTTCCATGGCGCGCAGTATGTTCCTATCGATGCGACTCCTTCGGTGCCGGTGCTGGCCTTCGCCTTTGCTCTGTCGCTGGTGACAGGAGCGCTCTTCGGAACCGCACCCGCATGGCTGGCCTCGCAGGCCAACCCGGCAGAGGCGCTGCGCGGCGTGAATCGCAGCACCCGCGACCGCTCTTCGCTCTCGCAGAAAGTTCTCGTCATTGTGCAGGCGACGCTGTCCGTCGTCCTGCTTACGGGCGCCGGTCTGTTGACGCACAGCCTTCAAAAGCTGCAGCACCAGGACTTCGGCTATGAGACAGACCATCGCGCGACCATCAGCCTGACCGCGCCCTTCTCTTCCTACCCGCAGCCCAAGCTGGATGCGATGTACCGCGCATTGCAGGATAGGCTCGCGCACATACCAGGCGTCGAGCGTGCAGCCCTGGCGCAGTACACGCCACTGCAGGACAACTGGGGTGAGATGGTCATCCGGCAGGGCCACGGCATGCCCAACATGAACGAGCAGAGCGGCTCCTCATGGGACCACGTGAACCCCGGCTACCTGGAGACACTTGGCCAGCGCATCCTGCGCGGCCGTGGCATCACGGAGCAGGACACCGCGACCGGTGCGAAGATTGCGGTGGTGGATGAGAGCTTCGTGAAGCGCTTCTTCAAGCCCGGGGAAGAGCCGCTGGGTGCACACTTCGGACTGGATTTGCCGCGCTACGACAACACCTACGAGATCGTGGGCGTCGTCCGCAACGCCAAGTACTCCGACCCGGCCAGCACCGATCCGCCGCGCCCCATCTTCTTCGTACCGCTCGCGCAGCGGGTGCACTACGGCGACACCACGATGCAACCCATCGACGACATGACGCACTTCATCGAGGGCGCCGTGTTGCAAGTCCACGGCAACATGGATGGGCTGGAGTCGGAGGTGCGCCACGCCATGAGCGATGTCGACCCTAACCTGACACTTCTCGCGATTCAAGGATTGCAGGAGCAGGTGGACGCGAACTTCGACCAGCGGCGCGCCGTCGCGCGGATGACCGGGCTCTTCGGTGTGCTCGCGCTGATCCTGGCCGCGGTCGGACTCTACGGTGTTACGGCCTATACCGTCGAGCGGCGCACCGGCGAGATTGGCGTGCGCATGGCGCTGGGCGCCAATCGTCTCAACGTGATCCGCCTTGTGCTGCGGGGTGCATTCCTGCAGATCCTCATCGGCCTGTTGATCGGTATTCCGGTCTCGATCGGATGCTCACGGCTGATCTCGACGCAGCTCTACCAGGTCAAGGGCTGGGATCCACTGGTGCTCGGCGGCTCCATCCTTGCATTGGCAGTCTGCGCGTTCTTTGCCAGCATCATCCCTGCCCAGCGTGCTGCGTCGATCAATCCAGTGACGGCATTGCGGGCGGAGTAGTTGAAGACGGCGGGTGCGCGTCAGGCTTCGCGAGCAGGCGTAAGCTAAAGGCAGAGGGATCCTTTTTGCGCCGTCTTTGCTTCCTGATTCTCGCCGTGTCGATCAGCCTTCCCGCACTCGCGCAGTATGAGGCGGATCGGCCGGTGGGTGCGTCGGCACAGTCCACACCCGCGTACTTGAAGAACGCAGGCATCGACCAGCGGCTGGGTGGCCGGATACCGCTCGCTTTGCATTTTCGTGACAGCGCTGGCGCAGACGCACCGCTCGGCACGTACCTCAATCACCGGCCGGTGGCGCTGGCGATGGTGTACTACAACTGCGTGATGTTGTGCCCGCAAGTGCTGCATGGGATGGCTACCGCGCTTGCGCAGACCGGGTATGCCGCAGGGCAGGACTACGATGTGGTTGTGGCCAGCATAGATCCCGCGGACACACCGAAGGATGCGGCAGCGGCAAAGCAGAAGTTCCTGACGCAGTTGGGCGGAACGGTACCTGCAGACAGTGTGCACTTCCTGACCGGAGCACAGCCGGAGATCACCGCGCTTGCGAACTCGGTGGGCTTTCACTACGTGCGCGTGCCGGGACCGGACGGGAAGATGACGCAGTTCGCCCACTCGAGCGTGATCATGGTGGCAACGCCCGATGGACGGCTCTCAAAATATCTTACCGGCGTCGAGTATCAGCCCCGCGATCTACGCCTGGCGTTGCTTGAGGCGAGCGACCACCGCATCGGCTCACCCACCGACCTGATCCTGCTCTACTGCTGCAACTACTCGCCGAGCGAGGGGCGCTACACCGTCTCCGTGCTGCGCGTTCTGGGGCTTGCCGGGGTCGCCTCGATCTTCGGTCTCGGCGCGATGCTCTACATGCTGACGCGCAAGCCGAAGGTGACCGCCGCAAGCTAGCTGTACTTGCGCGCGGCCAGCAGCTCAGCCGCGCGCATCATCAGCCCACGCAACACGCTGTCATTGTCATAACCGGACGTAGCGGCCCGGCGTTGTCCCGCGGCAGCAATCGCCGCGCGTGCCGTCTCGTCATGCAGATAACGATCGATCTTCGCGCGGCATTCCTCGAAATCCGAAAAGAAGACGGCCTCTTTATCCTCGCAAAAGAGTGACTGATGTTCTTCGCTGCGCTCTGCCAGTAAAAAGCCGCCGCATGCGGTGATCTCAAATGCCTTGTGTGCGACGGTATCGCAATTGCTATGCGTGATGAACGCAAGATTGATCCGCGACCGCCAAATGGCTGTACGATACGCATCGCCTTTGAGCTCGCCGATGCGGAAGATGCCGGCAAAGGCCTCCGCGGATAACGCAGCCTGCCAGTGCGGGCGCGACCCTGAGACATCTACAGAGACACCCCCGCGCCATAAGCGCGTCAAAAACTCGGCACGCGCGTCGTAGGGTGTTCCTATGAACGAGACACTTCGATCCCGGTGTTTATCGTTCCAGTCCGGCGGCGGGGGATAGTGGACAGTGGGCTCGTAACTGGTACGGATACGAACCACTAAACGGGCGTCGGCTCGGCGGTAGTCTTCGATGCTGACGGGACGCTGCACGCCTACCAGGTCGAAGAGTGGAATCGTCTTACGGTAGAGACGCCAGCCTGGATCGTGCCGAGGCCCGAAGGGATTGTCTATAACGAAATCCACGCAGAGCACGCCCATCGCTTGGAGCCGCCGGATCGTGCCCGGCTGCAGCCCCAGTGTTTTGTCGAAGAGCACCAACTGCACGCGCTCCTTCCTGACCGTAGCGAGCAGGTCCCGATTGAGTCGTTGGATTCCCGGCCCCATCTGTAACCGATGCTCCAGCTTTCCCAGGATGCCGGGAGCGGTATAGTGCTGCGGGTCGAGCGCCGCCACGTGCTCCAGTCCCAGGCGACGCAGCGCGAGCAGGCGAAACGCGCCGTAGTAATCAGGCTCGAGGCCCGAAACGAAGAGCACTCGCAGGCCGTGCAATGATACATCCGCGTCGGTCTCCGCCATCGCTCTGCTTCCTCCGTAGACACCTGTCCTACGCTTCTATCGTATTCTGTGAAAACAGCATAAAATCGCGGAGCGCAGGCTCCGCTGTGTCTCTGCTGCTGGGATACTTCTCATTGGGGAAAAGCGGCGCTTGTCGGCAGCCCCTTCCGGAGGAACAAACATTGCCCAAGAGCATGGTCCCGAAACGCCTCTTCTTCACCAAGGGCGCGGGACGGCACAAGGAACGCCTGACTTCATTTGAGCTGGCGCTGCGCGATGCCGGTATCGCCGCACAAAACCTGGTCCGTGTCTCTTCCATCTTCCCTCCGAATGCGAAACTGATTCCCCGCAAGGACGGCGTGGAGTATCTCTCGCCGGGCGAGGTTGTCTTCGCCGTGGTGGCGGAAAATTCGACGCGCGAGCCGCATCGCCTGGTCGCATCCAGCATCGGCGTGGCCATTCCGGCCGATCGCAATACCTATGGATACCTGAGTGAGCACCACAGCTTCGGCGAGACCGAAGAACAAGCCGGCGAATACGCGGAAGAACTGGCGGCCGAGATGCTGGCCACCACGCTCGACGTGGACTTCGATCCGGACAAGAGTTGGGATGAGAAGAAGGAGATCTACCGCATCTCGAACAAGATCGTTCGAACGGCCAACATCACGCAGTCCGCGATCGGCGACAAGCGCGGCCTGTGGACCACGACCATCGCCGCAGCAATTCTGATCTTCGAGTAGCCCGTTTGCTGCATACTCACGCGGCGCGGGCTCACGGCTCGCGCCTTTCTCTTGCGTTGCACATCCATTATTTTGAGGTTCTAAAGAAATGCCCTCTGCTCTGAAATATCGCATCGGCCTGGTGCAGATGTCCTGCTCCCCGGACCCGGACGCCAATCTGGACAAGGCCGCGGACCGTGTGCGCGATGCCGCACGTGCGGGCGCACGTGTCATCTGCCTGCCGGAGCTCTTCCGCGCCCAATATTTCTGCCAGCGTGAAGATGTGGCCCTCTTCGACCTGGCGGAGCCAATTCCAGGCCCCAGCACGGAGCGGCTGGCCGCGGTGGCACGCGAAGAGCGCGTCGTGGTGATCGCGTCGCTGTTCGAGCGTCGCGCCGCCGGCCTGTACCACAACACGGCGGTGACGATTGAAGCCGATGGCTCGCTTGCCGGGGTCTATCGCAAGATGCACATCCCCGACGATCCCTTGTATTACGAGAAGTTCTACTTCACGCCGGGCGATCTCGGATTCCGCGCGCAGGATACCTCTGTCGGTCGCGTGGGCACCCTCGTCTGCTGGGACCAGTGGTATCCGGAGGGCGCGCGCATCACCGCGCTGATGGGTGCGAACGTGCTCTTCTATCCCACGGCCATCGGCTGGCACCCGGCGGAGAAGGACGAGTACGGCGCGGCACAGTACGACGCGTGGCAGACTATCCAGCGCGCCCATGCCATCGCCAACGGCGTCTACGTTGGCGCGGTCAACCGCGTGGGCATGGAAAACGGCGACGTGCGCGGCGATCGTGTTGAAGGGCCGGGCCTGGAGTTCTGGGGCGGCTCCTTCATCGCCGATCCGTTCGGCCGCATTCTGGCCAAGGCGCCGCATGACCGCGAAGACATCCTGATTGCCGAGGTGGACCCGACCGCGATCGAGGAGCAGCGGCGGCACTGGCCCTTCTTGCGTGATCGCCGCATCGATGCCTATGCGCCTATCACGCAGCGCTTTCTCGATCCGCCGTTGAATTCGAAGGTGGACCTGAAATGAACACTGCCATCGACACCCACCACACCACCCCATACGCGCAGGGCTACCGCATGCCCGCCGAATGGGAGCAGCACACGGCTACGTGGATTGCGTGGCCGCATAACGCAAGCGACTGGCCGGGGCGTTTCCAGCCCATTCCGTGGGTATATGCGGAGATCGTGCGTCAACTTGCCGCGGTCGAGCAGGTGCACATCCTCGTGCAGAATGCGGACGCAGAAAAGCGCGCCCATGGCGTGTTGAAGCGCGCGCACGTAAACGTGGTCAACGTCCACTTTCATCCATGGCCGACAAATCGGGTGTGGACCCGGGACTCTGGGCCGATCTTCGTTCGGCGCACAGCCAGCTCTGAGCCGCTCGCCATTACCAACTGGAAGTTCAATGCCTGGGCTAAGTATGCGGACTGGGGGCTGGACAACGCACTGCCCGGCCGTGTAGCCGAGTTGCTGCAGGTGCCATCCTTCCAACCCTTGGTCAGGCTTGCGGACGGCTCGCAGCATAAGCTGGTGCTCGAAGGCGGCAGCATCGACACAAATGGCGCCGGTGTCCTGCTGACCACCGAGGAGTGCCTGCTGAGCGATGTGCAACAGCGCAATCCCCGGGTCAGCCGGGAGCAATTGGAGCAAGCCTTTCAAGGCTATCTCGGCATCGATCAGGTGCTGTGGATGAACCGCGGCGTTGCCGGTGACGACACGCACGGTCACGTCGATGACATCACCCGCTTCGTCGACACCAACACAATCGTCACCGTCGTAGAGGCGAATACCGCGGACGAGAACCACCTGCCGCTGGCGGAGAACCTGGAACGGCTTCATGCTGCACGCAACCGCGACGGCAAGCCTTTCCGGATTGTGGAGCTGCCGCTTCCCTCACCGGTCGTCTTCGAGGGGCAGCGCCTGCCCGCGAGCTATGCAAATTTCTACATCGCGAACAGCCTGGTGCTGGTTCCGACCTTCAACGACGTCAACGACCGCCACGCGCTGAACACGCTGGCCGATCTGTTTCCCGAGCGCCGCATTGTGGGCATTCACTGCGTGGACCTCATTTGGGGCCTGGGCGCGCTGCACTGCATGACGCAGCAGCAGCCGGCTGGGTGAGTGGATGACCGACGCAGAAATTATGGAGCTAGCGCTGGAACAGGCCCGTGCCGCCGAGGCAGCCGGCGAAGTTCCCGTAGGCGCGGTCATCCTCCTCGATGGCAACGTCATCGCGCATAGCCAGAACCGCGTGCTGCGCGACCACGACCCGACAGCGCATGCAGAGATCGTAGCCATGCGGCAGGCTGCGCACGCCATGGGCAACTACCGCCTCACCGGCTGTACGCTGGTGTGCACGCTGGAACCCTGCGCCATGTGTGCCGGCGCAATGATTCACGCGCGCATTGGCCGGCTGGTCTTCGCTGCGGACGATCCCAAGGCGGGCGCGGTCGGCTCCGTGCTGACTGTCCTGAACCACCCTGCGCTGAATCATCGGATCGTCGTGGAGCGGGGGCTCTTGGCCGAGGAGAGTACTTCCCTGTTACGAGCGTTCTTCCAGCGGCGCCGATAGTTTGTCACGGGCTGTCAGCGCCCATTCCCAATGGTTTGTTCGACGGCGTATTATCCGCCCCATGCATGTCACTCTCTATTCTGCCGTCTGGTGCCGCGACTGCCGCGAAGCGAAGCGCTTTCTCGAGGAGCACCGGATCGCCTACACCGAAATCGATATCGAAAAGGTACCCGGGGCCGCCGATGAAGTAGTGCGCCAGGTGGGCAAGCGCGCCATCCCGCAGTTCGTCATTGACGGCAAGTGGGTGCAGCCGTACCGGCCAGGTATGGGCTTCCTGCACCGCGAGATGAGCGAACTACTGGGCGTCGCCGTCTAGACCGCCGGGAGCCGTCATTGCTTAGACCGGGACGGGTTCGTCGTCCTCCGGTGCGCCCGGGTCACTCATGATGGCCCGTGCATCCGCCTCATCTGCAGCGCTGACCTGCAGCTGGACGCCGTCCAGGCCATTGCCGTAGAGCAAACCCGCGTTTTCGCCGGCCAAAAAACAGTGGATGCCGGCCGAATCGAGCCGCCCCTTGGCCATCTCCGCCTCCAGCATGTCCGTGTAGCGGCCAATGGTCACCATCTCTTCGCCCGCTCGCCCTGCTGCCTGCTCTACCATTGCCCTATCCTCCTGATGCGATGAAACCGGGTCATGGAGTGCCGGTCTCTGCTGTCGATTGAATGAGATGCGCGCCCGATAGAATAAGGACAATGCGCCCGGTTTCATCCGCGAGCGCCAGGAGAGACCGGATTGATCGCACGCTACACACGGCCCGCCATGGGCACCATCTGGACCGACGAAACAAAGTATCGCATGTGGCTCAAGGTAGAGACGGCTGCCTCGGAGACCCTGGCCGAGGACGGCATTGTGCCCCGTGAGGCTGCCGCAGCCATCCGGACCAAGGGCGACTTCGACCTGCAGCGCATCCAGGAGATCGAGGCCGAGGTGAAGCATGACGTTATCGCCTTCACCACTGCGGTGGCCGAGAAAATCGGCCCGGAAGCGCGCTGGCTGCACTACGGACTCACCTCCAACGACGTTGTGGACACTGCCCAGGCCCTACAAGTGAAAGACGCCTCCGCGCTGCTGCGTGAGGGCATTCTGGCATTGAAGGATGTGCTGAAGCGGCGTGCGCTCGAGTTCCAGCACACCCCCACCATCGGCCGCACCCATGGCGTGCACGCGGAGCCAACCACCTTCGGGCTAAAGCTGCTGAACTGGTACGCGGAGATGGAGCGCAATCTGGTGCGCTTCGATGCATCGGCAGAGGACATGCGCATCGGCAAGCTCTCCGGCGCCGTCGGCACCTTCGGGCACCTGAAGCCGGAGCACGAAGAGCGCATCTGCGAGCGTCTGGGACTCAAGCCGGCGCCGGTAGCAACCCAGGTCATCCAGCGTGACCGGCATGCGCACTATATTTCGACGCTCGCCGTGCTGACGGCGACTCTGGACAAGATCGCGACCGAGATCCGCCACCTGCAACGCACCGAGGTACGTGAGGCAGAGGAGTTCTTCTCCGAGAAGCAAAAGGGCTCAAGCGCGATGCCGCACAAGCGCAACCCCATCACCTGTGAGCAGATCAGCGGGCTCGCCCGCGTCGTACGTGCCAACACACAGGCGGCTTACGAAAATATCGCCCTCTGGCACGAGCGGGACATCTCGCATTCGTCGGTCGAACGCGTGATCTTCCCCGACTCCACAATCCTTGCGGACTATCTGCTGGCGAAGACGACCTCGTTGATCGACAAGCTGTTGGTCTATCCAAAACGGATGCTGCGAAATCTGGAGAGCACGGGCGGGCTCATCTTCTCCGGCCAACTCCTGCTCGATCTTGCCGAATCCGGTATGTCGCGCGAGGATGCGTATCGGCTGGTGCAGACGCACGCCATGCGTGCCTGGCAAGAGGAGTTGATCTTCCGCGACCTGGTGACACAGGATGCGGCGATCACGGCGCGGCTCACCCCGGGCAAACTGGCACGCACCTTCGATCTCAGCCGTCAGTTGCGCAACGTCGATGCGATCTTCGCGCGCGTGTTGCAGAACGAGACCGTGTCCGCATGAACGTCACCGTCGCGGTGACAGGAGCGAGCGGCGCCGCGCTGGCGCAGCAACTTCTGCGGGCGCTCGAAGCAGACGCACGCGTTACTGCGATCGATTTCGTCGCGTCGGAGAGCGCACTCCGCGTGATGGCCGAGGAGCTACACCTCTCCGGCCGCAACGGGCTGGTCGAAAAACTGCTGGGCACGCCGCCGAAGAAAACGCGCACCCACGCCGAACAGGACGTCGGCGCGTCGATCGCCAGCGGCAGCTATCCCAGCGCGGGCATGATCGTGCTTCCCTGCTCCATGGGCACGCTGGCTGGTATTGCAAACGGCATGGCGGCAAATCTGATCGAGCGCGCAGCGGATGTATGTCTCAAGGAGCGCCGTCCGCTGATTCTGTGCGTGCGTGAGACGCCCTTCAACAAGATCCACCTGCGCAACATGCAGCTGGCTGCGGATGCCGGAACGACGATCTTCCCGGTCATCCCTGCGTTCTACCACCAGCCGGTCACGACGGCAGAGATGGTGCAGGCCTTCGTGGACCGCGTACTGGCGCACTTCGGACTACCACAGGCGGATGCGTTTGTGTGGAAGCCTGGCACGCAGGAATAGGCCCCAATCACGCAACGGTCTTTACTTCCATCGGCTCCAGCGGATAACCAAGGGACTTCCAGCCGTCGTAACCGCCGTGCAAAGGACGCACGCGGTAGACGCCCAGGTTGCGCAGGCGCAGTGCGGTGCGCGCACTCGTGGCGTCGCTGGGGCAGGTGCAGTAGAGAACAATATCGCGGTCGCGCGGAATGCGGTCACCCTCGGCAACCAGCGTATCCGGCTTGAACAGCACCGCGCCGGGCAGCCTCCGGGGATCCGGCAGATAGTCCAGCGGATGGCGCAGGTCGATGATGTACACCTCCTCGCCTTTGTCGAGCATCTCCTTCAGCGCTTCAGGCTCGATGGTAGCGCCGCGAATCATGCGCAGAAACGAGCGTTGCCGGTAGATGCGATAGAAGAAGAAGCCAACCAGTAAGAGTAGAAAGAGCAATCCTGCCGAATGCCCCACCTCTCCCAGTACCTCCGGATGACGCTTCAACACATCGCCGAAGAAGCGGCCAATCAGCGTCGCGGTCAGGCTCCACAATAAGGCGCCTGCCATGTCGAACGTCACGAAGGTAAGGTACGGCATCTTGCTCTGGCCCGCGATCGGCGCGGCCACAGCGCCCAGGCCGGGGACAAACTTGGCCAGCAGCAGCGAACGTGCGCCGTAGCGTTGGAAGAAGTCCCCGGTGCGCCGAACGCATGATGCCGATTCGAAGGAGAGCTTGCAGACCATCCGCACAATGCCGCCGCCGTAGCGCGCACCCATGAAATACCAGATCGAGTCGCTGATGAGGCAGGCAACCACAGCAGAGAGCACGACGAACGACAGGCTGACCTGGTGCGTCACCGTGAGCGTGCCGGCAGTCAATAACAGCGGAACACTTGGAATAGGCAGGCCGATCTGCTCGGCGGCGATCCAGCCGAAGAGAATCAGATATGCGTGGTGAATAAAAAAATCGAGCGCGACCGGCATTGTTTCAACTCTTGATCCAATCAAAAGGATAGATGTGCCGGCGGTCGGAAGAGCGACAAAAAATTCAGACAATCACGAGAAAAGGCCGGATCGCGAAGGATCCGGCCTGAGAGCATGTTCACTGTAGGCATAGAGAAGAGTGCGATGCTCCGCGGGGCTTTGCCGTCAAGAAAAGCTACACCTCGCGGGATTCCGCCCTACACAGCATCAGTGACAATGCTCCAGTGGCGAGACCAGCCGGTCTCGTGCGGATGGCGTCTGCTATTTCGCGAAGACGAGCGGCATTTCGACCAGGTGCTCGCTGACAAACCAGACCTGCATCTCATTTGTGCGGACGACGGAGCTGGCCAATAGGTCGTTCGTACCAACGTCACCAAGATCCTCGGCCTTCTCTGCCAGGTCGCGCGCGTCTTTCAGGATGAGGTGATGCGCCTCCAGGAGGCGTGAGATCTGCACCGGAACTTCCTCCCGGTCGATGGGCGGCCGTTCGATACGCGTGTTCGCCGCGACATCGTGGGCCATGGCAATGCTGACGCCGCCCAGGATCTGGACGCGCTCGGCCACCTCATCCACCAGCTCCGATTGCTCCCCGGCGTGCTTATCGAACAGCAGATGAAGCTGATAAAAAGTGGGTCCGCCGACCTGCCAGTGGGATTTTTTGTACAGATCGCGCAGCGTAATGGTGTCGGCCAGCAGCAGGTTCAGCCGCCCTGTGATCTCGTGGCGAGCAGACTCCTCCAGCCCGATCGGCAGGCCCTTGAGCACCGTGCCGTACTTCTGGATCGTCTTGGCATTCTGGCGCCAGTTGGGAGTCACCAGATCGCCAATCTTGGCGTTTGTCTTGATCGCGTCTTTCGACGCCGCTTCCTTCAGGGTGTTGCTGCTCATGCGTATTCCTCCATTGCATCCGATTAGATGCCAAAGCCTCGCGATCAGGCGCTGGGAGAAACTCTGAGACGATCTGTTTTCAGACCATCGAAGTGCATTGGGTCACAATACGCTTCGATACTCACGCAAAAAGCGCTGCCCTACTCCTTCACGCGAACCGTGGGCTCGACGGAAAGACCCGGTCGCAGGATGTGGTCCTTGTTTTGCTGCGGATCGGTGAAATCGATACGTACCGGAATACGCTGGACCACCTTCACGTAGTTGCCGGTCGCATTCTCCGGCGGGAAAAGACTCAACATGGAGCCGGTTGCGCCGCCGATCTGCGTGATGCGCCCGTCGTAGTCGCGGCCGTTTAGATCTACTTTGATCTTGACTGTCTGACCCGGACGCATCAGGTGCAGCTGCGTCTCCTTAAAGTTAGCTGTCACCCACAGGTCATCGAGCGAAACCAGCGTGACCAGGTTCTGGCCACTGTTCACGTTCTGGCCGACTTCCACGTTCTTCGAGGTGATGATGCCGTCGACCGGAGCGATGATCTTGGTGTAGCTCAGGTTGAGCTTTGCCTGGTTTAGCTGCGCCCGTGCCTGCTCTACCTGGGCAGCGGCCTGGTCGGCCTTTGCCTTCTGCACCTGGACCAAACGCGGCGCGTTTGCTGCATTGCGTGCCATAGCCTGCGAGGCGGCCATCTGGTTCTTCGCCACCGAAATGGAGTCCTGCGCAGCGATGGCGTTGGCCTTGGCCGAGACCACGGCTGCCTCATTCCCCTGTGCTGTCGCGACTGCCTGATCGAACTGCTGCTTCGAGATCACGTCTTTTTCGACCAGCGGCGTGTAGCGCTTCAGATCGAGCTGCGACTTCACGTTGTTCGCTTCCGCCTGCGCCACCTGTGCCTGCGCCTGCTCCAGTTGCCGGATAGCCCGCTTGACCTGCGCGTCCGAAACCAGGACATCGGAGTTCGCCGAGGAGAGAGCGCTGAACGACTGAACATTCGTGACTGGGACGTTGACCTTGGCAGACTCGTACGCTGCCTCAGAGGCCTCCAGGTTCGCCTCATCCTGTGCCACGCTGACTTCGTAGTCGTGGGGATCGATCTCGGCGATCAGCGTGCCTGCAGACACGTACTGATTCTGCTTGATCGGCACATTCAGAATGTGGCCCTGAATACGCGCGCTGATCTGGATGATGTGACCATCCACCTGCGCGTCGTCAGTATCTTCGTAAAAGGTGGAGTGCCAGTAATAGAGCAGCGCACCTACCAGAAGTACGGCGACGATGAAGAACAGAATGAAACTGCGACGCCGCTTTTTCCGCGGGTTCTCGCGCTTCTCCTGGTCATCGCCCCCTCCATCACTTTGCTGCTGGCTCTGATTGCCGGCCCTTCCGGACTCCGGATCCTGTTCCGCCACGGTCACTTTCCTCCGAGAAATTCCTGATATCGCGTGTCCACCACGCCCATCGCCCGCGCCAGAGACAGCTTGGCGACGTTGTGTTGATAAAGACTCATTACGTACTGACTATCCGCTTGGGTCACACTGGCTTGCGCCTGCACCACGGCGAGATTGTCGCTGACACCCGCGGCGTAGCGCTGCTGCGCATCGTCCAGCGTCTGGGCAGCAAGCTGCATATTGCTGCGCGCGACCTCGACCTGTCTTGTGGCCGACTGCAGGTCCAGAAAAGCGTCGCGGACGTCGGCATCGATCTGTCCGCGCATATCGCTCAATTGGGCCTTTTGATTATTCAGTTGCGCCTGGGCCAGGGTTGCATCTCCGCGCAGCTTGGCCTCCTGAAAGATCGGCACACTGGCCGAGCCGACGACGTCGAAGGTCCCATGCGACGTCCCCAGATTGGGGCCGATGTCACCATAATCGCCGCTGAAAGATGCGCTTGGCAGCCGCTCCGCGGTGGCTGCCTTCCGGCTCAGCTCCGCCGCCTTTACCTGCTCCTCCAGCGCCTGCAGGTCCTTGCGCGTTGCATAGGCTACCTTCAACGCCTCGTCCGGCTGAATACCTTCAAGCGGCGCAAAAGGCAGCCGGTCGGTCAACTCGAACTGCTGTTCGAGCGGCAGCCCGACAGCGCGGGCCAGCGCCAGCTTGTCCTTCTCATGCGCGTTCTGGTCGCGGATGAGTGCCTGCTGCTGCGTCTGGTAGTCGACGCGCGCGCGCAGGACGTCCAACTCCGGCGCAGTCCCGGCTTGATGGTTTGCATCCGCCTGATCGAGCGAGACTTTCGTCGATGCCTCCTGTGCCTCATCATTCGCGATGTTCGCCTCGTCCGAAATGCAGGCAAGATACGCGTAGCCGATGCTGAGAGCTACCAGGTTCCGTGCGTCATCGAGAGAGAGTTTCGTGGCCTGAAAGTCATGGCGTGAGGCGAGATAGTTGTTCAGCGACGGAACACTCAGGAGGGTCCAGTTCAGTGTCCCGCGCACGTCTGTGTACGCGTAGGGGCCGATGATCGAAGGAAACCCGGGGATGTTCAGGCCCTCCGCCTTCAGGTTGGTCTGCTGGACCGACTCTTTAAAGCTCCCAGTCACGGTCGGCAGCAGTTCCTGCAGGTGCTGCAGCCGCTGGCCGCCGGCCTGGTTTACATTTTGGCCGGAGAGAATGATGCCCAGGTTGTTCTTTAGCCCGGTCAGGACCGCGTCCTTGAGCGTCAGAGGCAGAATGCCGGGCGTTACCTGCTGCTGGGCCACGCTTCCCTGGTAGGCGCTCTGCGCAGGCGCCTGGGGTACCGTGGGAGCCTGTGAGGTCGAGGACGAAGAGCCTCCCGAGGATGAGCCGGTGCTGCCGAACTGGGCGAGTGCGGGCCGGGCGGCTGGCGCAAGTAAGGCCAGCGCGATTGCGGATGCCCGTCGGAACCGCCGCGGGCCTACCCGGGTCGTCCACTTGTTTCTTTGCGAAGAATCCAACATGTTGGTCGCCAATTTTGATGCCAGATCGCGGGCAAAGACTTAAAAAATCAGAACTTTCCCGCCGAGGACCGGGATGGACGGCCTCAGTCTCGATGAGTCAGTATCCCCCGCCTCCGCCGGATAGGAAAGTGCCGACCGGCAAACGTTGCAGGCAGAAGAAATAGTTAGATGAAGCAGTATGCGACGGATGCGGCGAATCTTTCATGCGTTACAGCCCATGCGCCACAGCCGTCCTGCACGACACCCGATCAGTGCGCTGTGGCGTGGACGAGCGAGCTGGCCAGCGAGCAAAGCGCGGCACGATAAGCTCCTCCCACGTGCGGCTCGGCCCACGAGTCCCCGGTCGCCTGCCCGAGCAACTGAGCGGCGTCACTCGCGTTGCGTCCGAGCACGGCGCGCAGCACGAAGACGCTCCGCTCCGCCGGGCCCAACCCTTCCAGCCATTGCCGCATGCGGGCGCGGCTCGCTCCGGAGAGCAGCTCTCCCAGTTGTTCGCGCGTGATGCCGGCAGCGCTCAGATCGTCGGTCTCAACACAACCACCCAGGTCGGCCGCGGCGGTAGGATGCATCTGCGCAGGCCACAGCGCGGCCACGCGCGCCAGGGCCCGCCGGGTCAGCTCGCTGCTCGCGGCAGCACGTGCCGCCTCGCCGTCGGCGCAGGGGTCCATCTCGACGGTGGCCACCGTCTCTTCAACCACATGTATGGCCTCGGTCTCGTCGCCCAAGAAGAGCGCTGCGGTTTGATACAGTTCGCGCGCAGCGGATTCGATCACGCCGCTGTCGGTACAGTCCTTTGTTTGATCAGGGGTGGCTGTCTGCGTTTCGATCACGGGTGCCTCCACTTGCCGGTTCCGGCGTTATCTCGTGTGTCTCTCATCCTCAGGCCACTCCCGATGGCCCGTCAACTCGCGGCACGACGGAGGCTTTGCGATGGCGCAGGTGCGGAATTTCGCGCGGCATTCATCTACCGGTGAACGCGTATCCTGTATCCGTATCCTGTATCAACGAAAGCGTCATACCAACAAACCCGGCGCTACCGGGACGACACCCATGCCGACGCGACAAGCAATGCGAGAACAGCTTTTCTTCAGCCGCGATGAGTCGTGGCTCCGCTTCAACGGCCGTGTTCTGCAGGAGGCGGAAGACGCCACCAATCCCCTGCTGGAGCGGGTAAAGTTCCTCGCCATCACCGCCTCGAACCTCGACGAGTTCGTCGAGATCCGGGTCGCCGGCGTGATGCAGCGCATCGAGGATGGCTACAACGAAGCCGGACCGGACGGCATGACTCCGGAGCAGACCTTCGACCGCGATACCTCCGAGCTGCGCACCTTTGTCGAGAGCCAGTACCGTTGCTGGAACCAGTCGTTGCGGCCGGAGCTCCATGCAGCCGGCATCCGCGTGCTGGACTACGCGCACCTGACCGAGGAACAGTTAGAGCACGCCTCGGAGTTCTATCAGCACGAAGTGGATCCTCTGCTGACGCCGATCACCATCGATCCGGCGCACCCGTTCCCGCGCGTGCTGAATAAGGCCCTCTGTCTGGCGCTCCTGCTGCGCAGCAAGCGCAAGAGCAGCAATGCCGCCGTACTCGGCGTAATCACCGTGCCGCGTGCCCTGCCGCGGCTGGTGCCCCTGCTGTCGACGGGTGGCACGATCGACTACATCTTTCTCCACGAGCTGATCGAGGCCCATGCGGCACGTATGTATCGCGGCTATGAGCTGCTGGCCGCCGCTGCCTTCCGGGTGACACGCAACAGCAACCTTTACCTGCAGGAAGAGGAGACACGCTCGCTGCTCGAGAGCGTGCGCACGGAGCTGCACAACCGGCGCAAGGGAGACGCGGTCCGGCTTGAGGTCGAGCTGGGCGCTGATCCAGATATCATCGACCGGTTGCGTGTGAACTTCGAAGTGGATGAGTCGCAGGTCGTGCGCACGGATGGGCCGGTGAATCTCTCCCGCCTGATGACGCTCTATACCGACACGCCGCGTCCGGACCTGAAGTACCCGCCCTTCGCTCCACGCGAGATGCGGTTGAACCGGCACTCCGCGAATATCTTCGATGAGATTCAGCGCCGCGACATTCTGCTGCACCATCCTTACGACTCCTATGACGGTGTCGTGAGCTTCATCGAAGCCGCCGCCGGAGACCCTGCCGTCGTCTCCATGAAGCAGACGCTCTATCGCACCTCTGCCGACTCTGCGATGTTCACCGCGCTGATCGAAGCGGCGCAGTCCAAGGAGGTCACCGTCGTTGTCGAGCTGATGGCACGCTTCGACGAGGCCTCGAACATCCGCTGGGCCCGCAATCTGGAAGATGCCGGCGTGCAGGTATTTCACGGCATCGTGGGACTGAAGACACATTGCAAGATGGCCCTGATGGTGCGCCGCGATGAGGATGGCGTGACCCGTCGCTACGCCCACCTGGGTACAGGCAACTACAACCCGAATACCGCCCGCTTTTATACCGACATCAGCCTGCTGACGTGCGATCCGGCCATCACGATGAGCATGCAGGCGGTCTTCAACTATCTGACCGCGCACTCGGAGTCGGACGACTACTCGCCGTTGCTGGTGGCGCCCCTCACGCTGGCCGAACAGTCGATTCAGTTGATCCGGCGCGAGGCCGAGCATGCGCGCCAGGGACGCCCGGCACGCATCATCGCAAAGATGAACTCGTTGCTCGAAAAGAGCATTGTCGAGGCCCTCTACGAAGCATCCGCCGCCGGCGTCGAGATCGACCTGATTGTTCGCGGGATCTGTTCGCTGCGGCCAGGCGTGAAGGGACTCAGCGAGCGCATCCGCGTCCGCTCCCTGGTAGGCCGTTTCCTGGAGCACAGCCGCATCTACGCGTTCGCGAACGGCGGCGAGGAGGAGATCTACTGCGGCAGCGCGGACTGGATGCCGCGCAATCTGTTCGAGCGATGCGAGGTCGTCTTCCCTGTGAAGGACCCGCAGCTGCGCGCGCGGCTGAAGGACGAGATCCTCGCCGCGTATCTGGCCGACAGCGCCAAGACCCGCATCCTGGGTCCGGACGGCGATTACCGACGCGCCCCCGCGAGCAGCGCGAAGGGAGCCTTCTCCGCGCAGGATTTCTTCATGCAACTGGCCGAAGGACGCGTGACGCCGGACCAGATACCGCCGCCGATCGAGACGGGCGATACCATCGCAAAACCACAGCCGGCCAAGGTCAAGGCACCCGCACGCCAGAAGACCAAGAGAGCGAACAGCCGGTCCAAGGTCAAAGCAGAGGTCGCTTTGCCGGCATCCGCTTTGCCGGCATCTTAGAGATGCTCCGCTTACCTACTTTGTCATCTCGACCGGACCCCGGAACGCATGCTGCACCGCACCGGCGTCGCGTTATAGTCATCCACAACCTGTCTTCACATACTCTTCCGATGGAGCGTCGCCATGCCGATCTCTTTCCGCAGCTCGCTTACCGGCACGATCGTCCTTAGTGTCGCGACCCTGGCATATGGTCAGTCGTCATCCACCTGGAAGATCGACCCAATGCACTCCGCCGCAGAGTTCTCGATCCGGCATATGGGCATTTCAAATGTGCATGGGCGCTTCGCCGGCGCGAACGGTGAGATCATGTTCGACTCTGCGAACCTGGACAAGTCCTCAGTGAAGGCGACTATCGACATGACGACGGTCGACACCGGTGTTGCCCAGCGCGACAATCATCTGAAGAGCGCCGACTTCTTTGAAGTGACGAAGTATCCGACCATGACCTTCGCGAGCAAGAGCATCGCAAAGAGCGGAGATGGCTACGCCATTACCGGCGACCTGACCATGCATGGCGTCACCAAACAGGTTGTGCTCACAATGGACCCGCCCTCCAAGGAACAGGACATGGGGAAACAGGTACGCCGCGGCTTTGACGCGACAACATCGATCCATCGCCAGGACTTCGGCCTGAACTGGAATGGCACTCTGAAGTCGGGAGACGCCATGCTCGGCGACGATGTAAAAGTAACACTTGAAGTGGAAGCCGTTAAGCATTAGCAGCATGGGAACAAGGAGGGCGCATTGGATCACGAGGTATTGGTAGCCCGGCAGTTCGGGTCGACGGCACGTGCGTATCTTGAGAGCGTGACCCATGCCACCGGCGATGATCTCGCCCTGCTGGCCGCGGAGGTTGCCGCCACTCCCAACGCTGTCGTGCTCGACCTGGGCTGCGGCGCGGGCCACGCCAGCTTTGCAGTGGCGCCGTGTGCTGCATCGGTGACCGCTTATGACCTGACCGCAGAGATGCTTGAGGTGGTGCAACGCGAGGCAGAGGTACGCGGCTTTAAAAATATAAGAACGGTCGAAGGAAGGGCGGAGACCTTGCCCTTCCCTGACGCTCATTTCGACTGGGCCATCAGCCGATACAGCGCACACCACTGGCACGATGTGCCGGCTGCGCTGCGAGAGATGCGTCGAGTCGTGAAACCGGACGGGGGGGTCATCCTGATCGATTCCGCCGGCGGCGAGACGCCGCTGCTCGACACTCATCTGCAGGCAGTCGAAATCCTCCGTGACCCGTCGCATGTACGCGACTACAGCGCGCGAGAGTGGCTTGCGCTGTTTCACGAAGCAGGCTTTGCGGCTGATCTGCGTCAGGAATGGCCGGTTCCGATTGCATTCTCCGACTGGATCGAGCGCATGCGCACACCGCCGGCGAGGGTAGCTGCTATCCATGCCGTGTGGAAGGCGGCGCCGGATGAGGTACGCAGCTTCTTTGAGGTACAACCGGATGGCTCGTTCACGCTGCAGAAGCTGCTGATCCAGGCACGGCACGACATGGCGCAGCACGGCACACTCCGTTAGACCTACCGACGAGACACCGCGCAGGCGGCGCTGCCCTACACTGGAGTTTGCTGCGCCCTCTCTACACACTCTTGAAGTACTGGCATCTGTTGAGTCTGGACGCGCCCACCGTCGCTGCGCTATGGTGCTGGGCATTCGGCCGCGCGGCCCGTCTGCGCCTGCCGGCCTGGATGCCGGTCGCGCTTGCTCTGGGCACGTGGCTGTTCTATGTAGCCGACCGCCTGCTCGATGCACGCTTGTCTCCGGACGCCGCGTTGCAGGAGCGACACCACTTCCACTACCGGCATCGCCGCCGGTTTCTGGCGGTCGCCGTGCCAGTCGGGATCACACTGTGTGTCGCTATTGCTCACATGCCGCGATCCCTGCTGCATGCCTACTGCGTGCTCGGCGCGCTCTCACTGCTGTATTTGGGATTGGTACATTTGCCGACGCGCGCACACGGTGCAACGCTGCCCTGGTTTCCCAAAGAACTCGCGGTCGCATTGCTGTTTGCAGCGGCATCCGCGATGCCTGCCTGGGATGAGGCCCGCCGGCTCGCTGCAGGGATGCCGCGGCATCATCCCCTGCTATTGCTCTGCCCCCTCTTCGCTGTTCTTTGTTGGCTTAACTGTGTGGCCATCGAAGATTGGGAGCGGCGGCGTGGAAGCAGTCGCATCCGTCAATTGGCGCTGTTGGCCATCGCGTTATGCGGTCTCTGTTTCCTGGCATTGGCGAACCATCCGGCACGGTGGCTCGCTGCCTTCGCCGCGTTGAGTGCCGCACTCTTTCTCGTCCTCGATCGCTCCCGGCTCTCCGCTGCCGACCGACGCATCGCCGCCGACCTGATACTGCTGACCCCGCTGCTTCTGACGATCTTGCCTAGGCTGACACGATGACGGAGCCAACCCCAACGGAGCCGGCCCCAACAGAGCCGGCTAAGTTCGGCCGTCTTGCGCATCTGTATTGCTGGATAGAGTACTTTAGCTTTGGCCTCTACCTGCAGCAATGTCGATACTTACGCCTTGACGAAATGGCCAAATGCAGGGCCGCGCTGCTCTATGGGGATGGCGACGGCAGGTTCCTGGCCGCGTTGACGCGACGCGCTCCGAATGTGGAGATCGTAGCGGTAGATGCGAGCCGCGCGATGCTCCGTCGCACCGCGTCCCGGCTGCCGCCCGGCGCGCCAGTGCGCCTGGTTCAAGGGGACGCGCTGACCTGCCGCTCCCAGGACTTCCCGGAAGCCCCCTTCGATCTCGTCGTAAGCCATTTTTTTCTCGACTGCTTCCACGAGGAAGAGCTGACATCTCTGATGGCGCGAGTAAGCGAGGCTACAGTTCCGGGCGCGGTGTGGGTCATCTCCGACTTCGCCGTCCCCAGCCGCCCCATTGTGCGGACAGTGGGCCTTTGGGTCATCCGGGGACTCTATCTGGCCTTTGGGCTGCTCACCGGCCTCAGGACGCGCCGTTTGCCGAATCATGCAGACGTGATGCGACAGGCGGGATGGGCGCTGGAAGACCAGCGAGAATTGCTCTTCGGTCTACTGATTAGCCAGCGCTGGCGGCGATCTGCTGACGGCGGTCACGCCGTTTCCGATTCGTGACAGCGATTGCTATGCAAGCGAGCAACGCGCCCCGCACGGAGACACTCCCACGATTATGGAGATACCACTCATACCAGCGCCGAACTCGTTTCGCGCAGGGAGTATTCCCGGATCCCCGCCCGATGTCTTCCCCGATCCCTTTCCTCCACCCAGTCCTGAACCGGATGGCCCGGGCTTCCCCGAGCCGGACCCGGACCCGGCGCCGCTTGACCCGGTGCCGAATCCTGCTCCGGTGAACTGATCTCGTCAGCGCTTGGTCTTGAAAGGCACGTCATTGGGGACAGGGCTGTTGCGATTCTTCAGCCACTGCAGGGTCACGCTGCGGTTCGTCTTCTTTGCCGCCTGACTGCTGAGGCTCGGCATGTAAATCTCGAGCCCGGCCTGCGCCGTCATGCGGCTATAGCCGTTCACAATCTGGGCCTGGTAGTTCACCAGGTCCAGATCGAACCAGGGCTCGCTGACAGCATCGATCATGGTCAGATCGACGTTGTGCATGGTGAGCTTGCCGAAATCGATCGCACCATTACGAAAGCGTAGAAAGTTGTGCCACTGCGCCAGCTTGGTGGGGTCGTTCGGTGCATTCCCGTAGATGACCTCGATATCCGGCACCTTCACGTTCACATTGGTGAGCTGACCGTGGATGTGTGGCGGCGGCAGCAGTTTCTCCGTATCGAAGACAATGTCGTTGTCCGAGACTTGGACACCGGGCACGTTGGTCGCGTGCACCAGGTCCGAGAGCTTCATATGGAAGCCGCCGAGCAGCCCCTTCAGAGGAATCTTGAGCACGGACAACTTTGCGACATGGAAGCGCACCCGCCCATCCGGCGTTGCGGCGAGAGAACCTGTCACTTCCACAGGCAGCGGTACGACCTTGTGCAGGGTACCGTGGATCTTGATCTGATCGCCGGCAGGCTCGATGGTGATGTTCTTGAGCGGAGCATCGGCCGGCGCGCTGACGTTCAGAAAGTGGCTGATGTCGCCGATATTGGCGTGGATCACGCCCTTCTGAATTTGCAGGATGAAGGAATCGGGATCGTCGAAGGACGGGTTCTCCTTCCGCTGCGTACGCATCATCTGGCCGGTAACCCAGACGATGTAAATACGAAAATCCGGCCCTTTGCGAAGCTGGATATTATGCGCGTAGACGGTGGTAGGAGCGAGATCGTCCGCGGTGGGACGTTCAGCGGAAGAGGTACCGGTCTCGGTGTCCGTGGCTGCGGGTGAGGACGCTACCGGCGCTGGCTGAGGCTTGGACCGTCGACTGAGGAGCCAACCGAGAAGACAGCCCAGGAACAGGGCTATCAGAAGCGCCATGGTGCCGACAAGAAAACGATGAGGACGAGTAGTCACCGCGTCATTTTAGCGGTCCGGCCCTTAAGGATTGCTCCAGAAGGATTGCCCCGGGCAAGGCATGGGATCGCGTTTGCACCTCCGTTGCAACAACCTTAATTGTTACAATGTGGTTACTGATTCGCCTCGGCTCACGCAGGATCGATGTTTCAGCCGAAAGACAATTCCCTATGATCGTGTATCTCCTTCGTCACGCCAGCGCGGGTTCTCGCCGCGCTAATTTGCTGCTCGACCGCAAACGTGGACTCGATAAAGAGGGCAAGCAACAGTGCCTAATGATCGGTGCTTATCTGAACGCCATGCATGTGAGCTTCGACGCGATTGTGTCGAGTCCGCTCAAGCGCTCCCTGCAGACGGCGTCCCTGGTAGCCACCGAGATCGGCTTCGAGCAGAAGATTGCCATCGACACCAGCCTTGAGCCAAGCGGCACCTTGGCGAGTTTCGAGGCGATGCTGGAGCAGTATGCCGGATACGAAAGTGTGCTGGTCGTCGGCCACAATCCGAACCTCTCGCAGTTTGCCGGCGCGCTCGTGGTAGCTCCGCAACGCGGCGCCCGCGTCAGTCTGCGTATGCGCAAAGGCACGGTTGCCCGCATCGATGTGAGCCGGCGCCCCGGGCAGCTCCTGTCCCTCGTGGACGCCAGGATGCTTCGGCAGTTTCAGGCCAGCGTCACGAAGAGCTCACGGCGAAAGACCTCGCGGAAGTAGTCGGCTTCCTTGCGGAGCGACCATAGCTCCAGTTCTGCACCGCTGCGGCCAGGCTGAATCTCCAGCAGCACACGTTTTGGGTAGGCGCGGATCGTCACGCGAAGCACATCGCTGGCTCTGTCCTGATTCAGCGCGACCGCAAGACGCAGCAGCAGGATGACGCGCTTCACATGCTCATGCTCCGTCACGGCAATGTAGCGAAAGGCGCGGTCCTGCAGCGCGGGCCGAGATTTGCCCAGGTAGCGTGCAATACCGGAGACGATGGCGCGCTGTTGCGGGGTAAACCCGTAAAGCTCCGAACTCGCAATCACATATTGCGTGTGGCGATGATGGCCCTGATAGTTGATGTACTTGCCGACATCGCGCATCATGGCCGCCGCTTCGAGCCATTGCCGATAGTCCAATGGCAGCTCATGCACCGATTGCAAATCGTGGAAGAGCTGCGCCGCATGGGCGCGGACAGGTTCGGCCTGCCGCGTATCAACGCCGTAGCGACTGCATGTCGCCAGCACGCTCTCCCAGCGATCGCGCTCGAACTGCTGGTGTGCGCTGGTCCGCGCATCCTGCTCGGCAAACATCTGGGTAAGGATTCCATCACGCAGACCCAGCTCGGAATAACGGAAGCCAGGGAGCCCCAGATGTTCGAGGATCTGCGCGTAAACCTCCGCTCCCGCCACAATGATCTCGGATCGGCGCGGCCCCACGCCGGGCAGCTTGCTGCGCTCCTGGTTGCTCACCTTCGGCAGCTTGTTGGCGAGTCGGCGCAGGTCACGCGTGGCAGCCGCTCGGTCTGCCGCCTTCGCGCGCTTAGCCGGTCGGCTCCCGGCTTTCGAGACCACATGGCTCGCCTGAAACAGCGCTGCAGCCGTGCCCGACGTCGCAATCACTTGCACGCGCGACAACCGTCCAAAGCGCTTGACGGCTTTGCTCAGCTCGCGGCGAATGAACTGCTTCATACGCGCCATGTCCTCGGACGCGGGTGGGTCGAGGCCGCGCAGGAACTCTTCTGTCAGGCGCACGGCGCCGAGCGGCAGGCTGACGGTTTCAACAATGCGCCGGCGGTCGGACAGTGTGATCTCGCACGAGCCGCCGCCAAGATCGATCAGCAGACAGCGGCCCTGCGTGCCCGGTTCGCGCATTACGCCGCGATGGATGAGCCTCGCCTCTTCCAGACCGGAGATGATCTCCAGATCCCAGCCGGTCTCCGACTTCACCCATGCGACGAAGGCCTGCCCGTTGCGCGCATCGCGCAGCGCAGCCGTGGCGACGGCGCGCACCTGCTCCGCGCCCGCCTGCTGCACTGCCTTGTTGAAGCGCTTGAGCGTGCGCAGCGTGCTCGCCATCGCATCCGGCGAGATCATCCCGCTGTCGAAGACGCTGGCGCCCAGCCGCGTTACCTCGCGGTCTTCGTGCAGGATCTTGAGGCGATGGTTTTCAATGCGGGCGATCTTCAGCCGGCAGGAGTTCGATCCGATATCGATGGCCGCGAGTGTCTGCATCCCCGTCCATCGAACCACACATCCACAATTAACGCGACTGTTGCTTCGCGGCTTGTGATGAGCGGGATCGGATCGGCCGCACGGCCTGCCACTCGCCGACAAAGCGCCGGCCCATCGTGGCGGCGGTGCGGAGCGCGCGGTCGTAGGCGCGCTTGACGTTGCGGTCCAGATCCTTCTCCAAAACGACTCCAGCCTCTCCAAGCGCCTCCCGCGATTCCTCGGCCAGCACCTCCCAGTCGTGCCAGTCGCCGATGGCATCCTGCACGCGCTTGATGGCCTTGGTCATCGCCACCGCTGCGTCGTCGTCGTCCGCTTCGGCTACATAGCGGGCCTTCTTCGCACCCTTGCGGAAGTCATGCAGGTTTGCCGCATCGAGATGCGGCATCGCGTCCATGAGGCGCAGATAGTCTTCCAGCGAAAGCCGGGCCGCCGATCGATGCGTGCTGCGCGCGGCAGAACGCCGCTTCGCAAAAGCCGAGACGAACGCCTGCTCTACGGCTACGAGCTTTGCTTCGCGGCCGCGAAGCGCATCCCGCAGTGCATGGATCGCTGTCTCGCGACGCGACGCCAGCCACGCGTCCAATGCATGCGCCTGCGCGCGCAGTAACGCGGCAGGATCGGTTTCTACCTCCTCCGCGGAGGTTGCTTCGGCACTCTGCACATCCGCAACGGCAGCCGCCGAGTTTGCGTCGTTCGGTAAGTAGTGCTCGGCCAGCAACTCGCGATGGACATCGAGGTCGCGAACTGCCCCGGATGCCTGGCGCACCTTCTTCAACTGGCGCAGCCAACGCAGTCGCACCTGCTCTGTTTCCATGCCAAGCCCACGCGCGCCGGCCTCGCGCGCCAGTATTTCGAGCGTTGCCTCGACCCGACGCGTGCCGGTGCGCAGTTGATGCACGTTGTCGACTTCCGGGCCAATGACTTCGGGGCCATTGCCATCCAGTGTCAGGCAGGCAGCGAGCATGGCGCGCATCGCCGCGGCCACGGTCACCAGATGCGCCAGTGCCGGCGGAAGCGCCGGGACCGCCGGCTGCCGAGCCGGTCCTTGCCGGTTCGATCGCCCACCCGGTCGCCGACGATGCGACTGATATTCTGCAGGTTCGGTCATGTCTCGTCCCATCGTACTTCCGGTGCAGTCCGACGTCGCTGCACCAGTGCCGTTCCTTTCCACGCGCATTGCCTGGACCATCCTCCTGCTGGTGTGGTTCGCCGTCCACTTCGCCGCGTTGTTTTCACCATCGCTGCTGGATGACGCCGATGCCGCACACGCCAACGCGGCGCAGCATATGGCGCTCTCCGGCGATTGGGTAACGTTGAAGATCAACGGCATCCGTTATCTCGAGAAGGCCCCGCTTCCCTACTGGCTCACCGCCATCGACGATCGTATCTTCGGCTACAACGTCTTCTCCGCCCACCTGCCGATGGCGTTGGGCGTGCTCGCGACTGCACTGCTGGCTTGGTATTGGGCGCGCCGTGCCTTCAACGAACGCGCAGCCTTCTACGCCGCACTCAGTCTGCTGACCGGCGTCGGCGTCTTCCTCTTCACCCGCATCGACATCCCGGAGGCGCTGCTCAGCTTCTTTATCGGCCTCGCGCTGTACTGCTTCCTGGTCGCACTGGAAGACCGCAAGCCGGCGTTGTTCTATGTGAGTTGGGCCTCGCTTGCCATCGCGATGCTGGCTAAGGGACTGATCGCCCCGGTCTTCTTTTTCGCCGCTGCGGTACCGTGGCTCATGCTTACCGGAGAGTGGCGCCGCTGGCGCGAGATGCGCCTGTTCAGCGGGCTGCTGCTCTTCCTCGCCATCGCCGCGCCGTGGCACATCCTGGCCGGTCTGCGCAATCCGGATCAGGGCAATCCGGTCGGCAATCATCCGACACCCGGTCACGTGCATGGCTTTTTCTACTTCTACTTCATCAACGAACACGTGTTGCGCTTTCTCGGCAAGCGCTATCCACACGACTACAACAAGCAGCCGCTCTGGATCTACTGGATGGGTCAGATCGTCTGGCTGCTGCCTTGGAGCCTATATCTGCCGCTGGTCGTGCGTCGCGCCTGGCGCACGCGGAATCGATGGGTCAGCGATCTTCGGCAGTCCGATGAGACGAGCCGCTTCCGCAGTCGCAGCATCTGGCTGCTTTCGCTCTATGCGGGATTCATGCTGGTGTTCTTCTCTATCTCGACCAACCAGGAGTACTACACTTTCCCGGCCTACCTGCCGCTGCTCATGCTGACAGCGGCGGTGCTGAGCTCCTTCGAAGTGCGTGCCGAGCGCGTCGATGGGGAGGCACGCGAGGGCACCAGCGGATGGCTCACCATTGCACACGTGCTATTCGCCGGGGTCGGTTTGGTGTCCGCCGCAGCACTGGGATACGGCCTGTGGTCATCCCGGCATCTGCCTTTTGTCCCGGACATCGGGACACTCCTGGCGCATCGCAGCGTTGGGAATTATTCGCTGTCGATGTCGCATCTGTTCGACCTGACCGGCCCATCGTTCGCAGCCCTGCGTCTTCCCGCGGCAATGGCTGCCATCGTGCTGCTGATCGGCCCGCTGCTGGCACTGCAGATGCGCAGGCGGGAGCGACATTTCGAGGCGACACTCTCGGTCGCGTTCACGACAGCGATCTTCCTGATCGCAGCACATATCGCTTTCGTGCGCTTTGCGCCGATGCTCTCTTCCGAGCCCATGGCAGCGACCATCAATCGCATCGCCGGCTTCCCTGCTGGCGAAGACCCCGCTGCCGCCCAGCGCGCCACCGTGATCGTGTACGGTGACCAGTCGGATGGATCGTCGGTTCTGTTCTACACGCGGCGACAGGCATTGCTGGTGCACGGCGCGTCGTCCACCATGCTGTGGGGTTCCATGTGGCCGGATGCGCCGCACATCTTCATTGACGACCAGCGCCTCGCATCGATCTGGGGCAGCGGAAATCGGAAGTTCCTCTTCGCTCAGGGCGAGCGGCGCGATCAGGTGGAAGCCGTGCTGGGAAAGCGGCTGATTCCAGTGCAAGAGCTTGCGGATAAGACGCTCTACACGGACCGTCCGCTGTAGTGCTGAAATCCGCTGTAGCGCTGGGATCTGGGTGTGGTGCACTCGCGGTGGATGGATACGGAACAGCGTTAGGGGTTGGGTTGCGGTCTCATCTGCAAGAAGAATGCCGGCCCTTGGCAGTGCTCAGCGATAACAAATCTCTTGAGAACCTACACCGTAAGCGCGGACTCACGCTCCGTCGGCTCCGTGCTGTTCAGCGCAGGGACCCCATGCAAGCTGCGCATACAGCCGCCTTTCTCCAACACATAGTCTTCGCCCCGCCACAGGATCGTGCTGCTGCCGTAACTTGCCATCCAGAAACAGAAGCCCATCAGATCGCGAACGGGATAGAGCAACATGGTTCGCACAAGCGACCGTTCCTGCACCGCGCCCATACCGACAACCGCGGCCAGCAGCATGCGGTTCAGAATGCCCCACCCCAATGCCGCCGCGGCGAGCCATGGCCAGTGCAGGAAGAGCGCCGTCGCGCAGGCAAGCAAGGCGAAGGGCATGCTGAAGGTGAGCGATGTGCCGAAGTGCCCTTTGGGCCGGGAGAAGCGCGTGCTCTTGCTCCAGCGCACTTGATGTCGCATGGAATCGACAAAGCCGGTATTCAAAACGATGTGGTCGATGGCGTGATGCGACAGCACCGCGCGATGCCCCTTCGCCGCAACCATCTGACCGAGCAGGAAATCGTCTGCGCAGTACTGGCCCAGCACGCGAAACCCACCGATCTGCCGGACGCAGGCGCTGCGCACCGCCATGGTGGGGCCGAGCGCGAAGTGCATGCCCTCCAACAGATTGGCCACGAGCACGCCTGCAGTCATCTCGATGGACATGCCGACGCCTTCCAGACGCGCCCAGAGCGCCGCGGCACGCGGCACGCGGCCCGGCACAGCCTGGCTCGGTACGCCGCGGTAGGGACAGGTGACCAGGCCGACCGCTGGATCTTGCAAGGGGGCAACAACCGAACGGAGATATTGAGCCCTCACCCGCACGTCGCTGTCACTGACGATGAGGATGTCATGCTGCGCCGACTGCGCCATCCGGTCGAGCGAGGCCACCTTGGCGTTCGCAAACGGAGGCTCGCCGCTGGTCAGAAAGCGCGCCGGAATCGCCGGATATCGTGCAGCAACCTCGCGGGCAGTGGCCAGACCTGCGTCGTGGAGGCTTCGCGCGCAAAAGAGGATTTCGTAGGCAGGATAGTCCTGCTGAAAGAAGCCCTCAAGATGCTCTGCCAGGTGCGGCTCGCCTCCGTGAAGCGGCTTCAGCAGACTTACAGGCGGCGTGAATGACAGATCGAGCGGCAATGCCTGACGCCGAAAATGAAGCACACCCATGACCACCATAACGCCGTACACGGTGGAGGTAAGAAGGCCAAAAATGCCCAATGCGAGCAGGAGATGAAGCATCGCGATAACAGTGTCACCCGATAGAGAAATAGTTGTCCATAAGAGTACTCCAGGCAACATTAAGACAAATTCAGGGGATCTCCCGAAATGCGTTCCCTAATATCCGTAACCTGTTTTCTATCTATCGCTTACGATCGCGTGAAGGGGGCGACTGGATGACCACCGCTTTGCGCATAGGCACCATCGCCGCATCGTTCGCCCCGGGAACGCCCTGCTGCACATGCTGCAACATCTCCGAGCGCACATAGTCCACGAAGCTCTGCATCTGACGGTTCATCTCCTCCATCCGCTCCCGCATTTGAAGGATGATGGCGATCCCGGAGATGTTGACGCCGAGATCGCGCGCCAGATTCAGGATGAACTCCAGCCGCTCCAGGTCTTCGTCGGTGTAGAGCCGTGTGTTGCCGTCCGTCCGCGACGGCTTCAACAGTCCCTCTCGTTCATAAAGACGGAGCGTCTGAGGATGAATCTCGTACATCTCCGCCACCGCGGAGATCATGTAAGCGCCCTTCGATCTGCGTTTCGTCGGCATGTCTAGTCTTTGGTACGTTCTTCTCCGGCGATACCAAACCCCAGCTCACCCAATAAGGGGTCGCTTTCCTGAGCTACCGGATGGCTGAAGTGTACGCGGTTCTTCGCGCTGCCGCGCCAACGCGACGCGGCGCGTATCCGGTAGGGCATCAGAATGTCCGCGCAGTAGCCGGCCTGGGTTTCAATATGCAGCCGCACCGCCATCGATCGCTCACCGGAGCCTGCGCGGCCGTAGAGCATGGGCGCGACCAACGCCACGGCGGCCAATTCACCCTGCAGCCAGCGGTCTCGCAGTGCTTCGGCCAACCGTCCCTCCTGCTCCCGGATGGAACGATCCGTGGCGGATTGGTCGGCGGATTGGTCGGCGGATGGATCGGCGGCATCGGGAAGCTGCATTTGGACTGTCATCTGGGGTTCGCCATTGCCGGCTGGAAGCCAAGCCGCCAATGCAAGAAACTGTCCGTCCTCCCGCAGCCGGGTCTCCACCCATGGCATGACGCTATTCACCAAAAGTTGCACATCAGGTGCAGCATGTAATTTTTTCCCCATTTTTACCCTTCAGTAACCATAAATTGCGAGTACCGTCTGGTGATAGAGGGTGACCTGCGCGCACACTGCGGTCATGAAGAACCTTCGGATCACCCTCACCGCCCTCGCGATTGCAGTCGCCTCCATGCTTGCCCAGCCAATCCAGGCCCAGCAAGGTTGGACCCCGGCGGCGGCCGACTACCCGGCCGTTAAGGTCCCCGCGGGACTCAAGTCCGATCCCGTAATCAACAGCTCCTTGAAGGCCTACTTCCGCACCCGACTCCGGGAGGGATCGAGCCAGGGCAGCAACTTCGGCGGCCACTACGCGCTGCTGAAGTGGGGATGCGGCGAAGGCTGCACCACCTTCTTCATCCTGGACGAGTTGAACGGCCGCGTCTACGAGCCCGGCTTCAACCTGACCGCCCCCAAGGGCGGCACGGACGCGAGCTTCGGCTTCAAATATGAGCCGGACAGCCGCCTTCTGGTGATGCAGGGCTGCCGCAGCAACTTCGTCGGCACCTGCGGCACGTACTACATGCTATGGACCGGATCGAAGCTGCAGACGCTGGTCCGTGAGCCGCTGAATACAACGATTGCCGCCCTGGGCGGCATGCAGTAGCGAGAACAGAAGTTAGGGATCACGGCGTCTTGTTCGTCCTGATCCCTAACCTCTGATCCCTGTTCTCACACCTTGCTGAATAACACGGCGCGGGGATCATCGGGATTGAGCTGGGCGAACTCGCGCAGGATCTCCTTCGACCGCTCATCGCGAAGTTGCGGAACTGTAATCTCTACAGTGACGATCTGATCGCCGCGATGTTCTTCGTTCGCAGCGGACGCGACACCCTTCTCCCGCATGCGCAGCTTCTGCCCGTTCTGCGTTCCCGGAGGAATGCGCAGTTGTGCGCGGCCATCGATGGTCGGCACATCGATCTTCGCGCCCAGCGCTGCTTCGTCCACGCGCACCGGGATGCTGATCTCGATGTTGTCTGCGACGCGCGTAAAGACCGGGTGCGTGCCCGAACGAATGATAAGGAAGAGGTCGCCGGCGGCGCCACCGTTGGTACCGGCATTTCCTTTGCCGCCCAGGCGAATCCGCTGACCGTCGCGCGTGCCGGCCTTGATCCGGAAGTCGATCGTCTCCGGACGCTGCACCGTTCCATCACCGTGGCACGTCGGGCAACTCTCCTGCACGCGTCCGGTGCCGCCGCACTTAGGGCACTGGATGTTGAACTTCATGCGGCCGCCCATCTGCGTCACCTGACCGGAACCGTGGCACTCCGGGCACTGCATCGGCGCGCCGGAAGAGGCCCTGCCATGGCAGGTTGGGCAGGTCTCCTGTCGCAGAATCTGCAGCCGCGCCGTGCCGCCGCGGACAGCAGTCCAGAAATCGACGTTGACGGTGTACTCAATATCCGCGCCGGGCTGCGGACCGCTTTGCGGCTGCTTGCCGCCCTGGCCCTGGCTGAAGATGCCGGAGAAGATGTCACGGAAGCCACCCCAGCCACCACTGCCTGCGCCAGGAGCGGGCTGCCGCTGGCCGGGACCGGTTTCGAAGTTGGAGAAGTCGAAGCCTTCGAAATCGATGGGCACGCCCTGGGGGCCGGCGCCGGCACGAGGGCGTCCATAACCGCCGCGCGCCGCAGCCTCGGCCTGCGCCGGATCGATCTGATCCGAGTAGAAGCCCAGCTGGTCGAAGATCTTGCGTTTCTTTTCGTCGCTCAGGATGTCGTTGGCTTCGGAGATCTCCTTGAACTTCTCCTCTGCCTTCTTGTCGCCGGGATTCACATCCGGGTGATACTTGCGCGCGAGCTTGCGGAAGGCCTTACGGATATCCTCCGCCGTGGCCGTCTTCTTGACTCCAAGTACGCCGTAATAGTCCTTGCTCTGTGTCGATGGCATCGTCTGGTTGTCGGTCCAATCCTGCTGTCTGCGATTCTCTCTGTACTAGTCTTTTTGGCAGACCGGGCACCAATAGAGTGTGCGGCCGACCATGTCCTGACTGCGGATCGCCGTGCCGCAGACAAGGCATGGCTTGCCGCGTCGCTTATAAACATAGTGCACTTCGCCGCGTTCGGCTGGGCCGCGTGGGTGCGGTCGATCCTTCGGACGCGTGGTGACAATGCGCCGGTCGACCATTCCGTCCGGCATGAGCGCGACTGCATCCTTCCAGATGGCACGCAGCGTCTTCGCGTCAACCGCTTCACCAGCACAGAAGGGGCTGAGGCGTGCGCGGAAGAGCAGCTCCGCACGATAGATGTTGCCAATCCCGGCCATGACTGCCTGGTCCATCAACAGCGCACCGATCGCTGTTTTGCGCTTCGCGATGACGGCAAAGGCGGGATTTGGATCGGAGTCCTTTTCAAGCGGGTCGGGCCCCAGCCGCGCCATGAGTTTGTCCCACTTCGCCTGGTCGTAGATCGAACAGTCCGAGGGTCCGCGCAGTTCCAGCCAGTCGGCCGGTTTTTTGTTTTGGCCTTTGTCCTGAACCCACCAGCGCAGGCGCAACGCGCCCTTCGGTTCGGCCAGCGGTCCTTTGCCTTCGGTGAAGTCGCCGAAGCGGCCAAGATGGACGTGCAGAATCAGGTCGCGGCCAAAGTCGTAGCCGAGATGTTTGCCATGGGCAATGATGCCGCGAAGTTTGCGGCCGTCGAGGACGGAGGCATCCGGAAACTGGCCCGAGGGAGAGTCCGCATGGAGCGTGTGACCAACGAAGGTCGCAGCCTGCCGGTCGCGAAAGCGATGGACTTCATTTCCCTCGGGCATTCCGTTCTCGTCACCTCATTTGTTGCCTATTGCGCCTTGGAGCAACCATCTAGCCCTAGCTTCGACTGCAGAGCCCTCGGCAAACTCAGGATGACAGCAAGTGCGGCTGGCCTGCTAGTTCCAGACCAACTTGGCTTCGACCGGCTCCATGCGCCAGAAGATATCCGGCTCTGCGCGATGCATCTGGGCGCAGAACTTCTCCGCCTCCGGCTTGGTGTTGAAGAGCACGTTGCTCAGCATCTGCCCGGCCCGCCACTGCACACACCGCCACATCGTGTTTGTCATTGTCTGCTCCTCCGCGGCTGCCCTCCCCTGGCCTGGCGTGCCGTTGTTCGTGTGCCCGTTTTTCTGCTGCATCGCGCTCCTGCTTCCTGCTCTCTTCTCGTTCCTTTATCGGCCATATATTCGTAAGGGCGCCCACCATACTGGCGAGCGCCCCTTACTGTTGCGCCGGCAGACTCCCTCACGGTCATCTGTCTTCACGTTACCGACTTACTTTTTGTCTTCTACATCGACATACTCCGCGTCGATGACGCCTTCGTCCTTCTTCGGCTCGTCGGTGCTTGCTCCTGCCGTGGTTCCGGCAGAGGCCTCCGCACCATCGGTCGGCGGAGCGGCGGCGTTGGCCTTGTACATGGCCTCGGCCAGCTTATGCGAGGCAGCGGTCAGTTTCTCCCGCGCCCCGTTCAGCTCGGTTGCGCCGGGCGTGCCTTCCAGGGTCTTCTTGGCATCGGCCAGAGCAGACTCTACGTCACTCTTCTCCGAACCGGAGACCTTGTCACCGTTCTCCTTCAACATCTTCTCGATGTTGTAGACCATATTGTCCAGGCCATTGCGGGCCTCGATCTGGTCACGCTTCTCCTTGTCCTCGGAGGCGTGGGATTCGGCGTCGCGCGCCATGCGCTCGACCTCTTCCTTGCTCAAACCCGAAGACGACGTGATGGTGATCTTCTGGTCCTTGCCCGTGCCACGATCCTTTGCCAGCACGTTCAGGATGCCGTTCGCATCGATGTCGAAGGTGACCTCGATCTGCGGTACGCCGCGCGGTGCCGGTACGAGGCCGCCCAGCTTGAACTTGCCCAGCGTGCGGTTATCGTTGGCCATCGAACGCTCGCCCTGCAGCACGTGCACTTCGACTTCGCTCTGATTGTCCGCGAAGGTCGAGAAGGTCTCGGTCTTCTTGGTCGGGATCGTGGTGTTGCGCGAGATCATCGGCGTCGCAATACCGCCGGCGGTCTCGATGGCCAGAGTCAACGGCGTCACGTCAAGCAGGAGCAGGTCCTTCACCTCGCCGGCGAGTACGCCAGCCTGGACTGCTGCACCGATCGCAACGACCTCATCCGGGTTCACACCGCGATGGGGCTCCTTGCCGAAGAGCTGCTTCACCAGCTCCTGGATGCGCGGCATGCGGGTCTGTCCGCCCACCAGCACGACTTCCTGGATCTGGTCTGCCTTGATGCCGGCATCGGCAATCGCCTTGCGGCAGGGCTCCAGCGAACGCTGGAGCAGGTCGTCGACGAGCTGCTCCAGCTTGGCGCGGGTCAGCTTGCGGACCAGGTGCTTTGGACCGCTGGCGTCTGCGGTGATGAAGGGCAGGTTGATCTCCGTCTCCATGGTTGTGGAGAGCTCGATCTTGGCCGCCTCGGCTGCGCTCTTCAGACGCTGCAGGGCCATTTCATTGCCCTTCGAACGCAGGTCCAGTCCCTCTTCCTTTTTGAACTCATCGATCAGCCACTCGACGATGCGCTGGTCGATGTTGTCACCGCCCAGGTGCGTATCGCCGTTGGTGGACTTCACCTCGATGACGCCTTCGCCCACTTCGAGGATCGAGATATCGAAGGTGCCGCCGCCAAAGTCATAGACCGCGATGGTCTCGTCCTTCTTCTTGTCGAGGCCATAGGCAAGCGCTGCCGCCGTGGGCTCGTTGACAATGCGCTTGACGTCCAGACCGGCGATCCGGCCGGCGTCCTTGGTGGCCTGACGCTGTGCGTCATTGAAATACGCAGGAACGGTGATGACCGCCTCGGTCACCGTTGTGCCAAGGTAGCTCTCCGCTGCCTGCTTCAGCTTTTGCAGGATCATGGCCGAGACCTCGGGCGGAGTGTAGTCCTTGCCCTGCGCCTCGACGACGACATGGTCGCCCTGCTGCTTCACGGTGTAGGGCACCATCTTCATCTCGTCGTTGACTTCATTCGCGCGACGGCCCATAAACCGCTTGATGGAGTAAATCGTATTCTGCGGGTTGGTCACCGCCTGCCGCTTCGCCGTCTGGCCGACCAGCCGTTCGCCGGTCTTGGTAAAGGCCACAATGGATGGCGTGGTGCGGTCGCCCTCGCTGTTGGGGATGACCTTGGGCTCGCCGCCTTCCATGACGGCAACCACTGAATTGGTGGTCCCTAGATCGATACCGATAATCTTTGCCATAGCTCTCCTGACCTCATCGCTCTTGCGCGTTGTCTCAATGTCGCACTTGAGTGAGTTATTGTCAATCAATCTGATGCGGAAATGTAAGGCGAGGATTCGACCTTTTCTCACCGCTGGCAAAGATATGCGGAGCGGTCAGTCACCGTGCCTGCGGATCTCGCACAAGTAATTCAATTGAATTGACTTATGTGCGGATTAGGCGCGGCTCACGGCTGCCGCCTGGCCTTCGGAGAGAGCATGAAACGTGCCGCCGCCCTCGTCGAGTGCTGTCACAACCCCGCTGCCGATGTCGTACACCCAGCCATGCAGATCTAAGCTGCCCTCCGAGACACCCGCTGCCACCACCCGGTGACCCCGCAGGTGCTGAAGCTGGAGCCGGACATTCTCCTGAATCAGGGCCCGGGTCAGGTCGTCACCCGTCGGGTTGTTGTGTCCGCTGCGCGCCATTCCTACGGCTGGTTCGGCATGGCGTAGCCAGCTTGTAACACTCGGCATAGCAGCCAGCGCCGGGGAATCGGGGGCCTTCAGTGCCTTCATAGCGCCACAGTCGGAGTGTCCGCAGACAATGATGTGCTTCACCTTGAGTGCCAGGATGGCGTATTCGAGCACGGCAGCTATTCCGTCGGTCGTCCCATAGGCAGGCACGATATTGCCAATATTGCGGCACACAAAGAGGTCACCCGGATGCGTCTGCGTGATGAGTGCCGGATCGATGCGGCTGTCCGAACAGGTGATAAAGAGCACCTCGGGCGTCTGCTTGTCCTTCAGGCTGTCGAAGAGCTCACGGTGGTCTGAATAGACCTTCTTGCTGAAGTGCTTGTGACCCTCCACCACTTTTGCTATGCCCTTGTGTGTCGACATCTCTCTTCTCCCTCACATTTCAATTCGGCCCGGCTAGTTATCTATGGATGCAGTCCGAGCGATTCTTGTCCATGACCGGCGAAGAAATCCACCCCGCGGAGGAGGCCGGAGTCCCGCCGTGGTTGCGCTCTTTTCTCCAGGCGCGCACTTCCTTGATACTCTCCGATACAGATACTCTCCCAAACATGCGCGCTGCGATGCTTCTGCTCCTCACTGGTCTCCTGCTTATAGGGACCGCTCCTAAGGTATTTGCACAGACAGGAATCCTCGACGCTCCCACTGCAGCGCGCGTCGATAACGCGGTCGAGAAGGTCATCACCGATACAGGCATTCCCAGCGCCTCGATCGCTTTAGTCGAGCATGGCCAAATCACCTATCTGCATGCCTATGGCAAAGCGCGCCTGGAGCCGCCGATGGCGGCTACTACAGGGATGCAGTACTCCGTAGGGTCGGTGAGCAAGCAGTTCACGGCAGCGCTGATCCTGATGCTGGTTGAAGACGGCAAGATGAGTCTGGACGATCCCATTGCGAAGTATCTGCCGCACCTGACGCGGGCCAACGAAGTGACAGTGCGCGAGGTGCTGTCGATGACCGCCGGCTATCAGGACTTCTGGCCGGAAGACTATGTCATGACCACGATGATGGTGCCGACCACGGCACAGCACATCCTCGATGTGTGGGGCGCAAAGCCGCTGGACTTCGATCCCGATATGCAGTGGCAGTACTCCAACACGAACTATGTGATCGCCGGACGCATCGCGGAGATCGTTGGCGGCAGCCCGCTGGTCGAGCAGTTGCGCGCGCGCATCTTCGAGCCGCTGCATATGACTGGTGTGCGCGACCAGGATGCGAGTCATCTGCCGCCCAGCGATCCGACGGGCTACTACCAACATGCACTGGGCCCGCTGCGGCCGGCGCCGGTTGAAGGCAGCGGCTGGATGTTCGCAGCGGGCGAATTGGCAATGTCTCCGAACGACCTGGCGCTATGGAACATCAGCTTGATGAACCGGTCATTATTGAAGGCCGTGTCCTATGATGCGATGTTCACGAACGTGAAGCTCAAGGACGGCAAACCAACCGGTTATGGACTGGGCGTGCAGATAAGTGAACGGGAGGGACAGCCGGTGATTTCGCACAGCGGCGAGGTCTCGGGCTTCGTCTCGCAAAACACGATTTATCCGGATAGCCACGCTGCGATAACAGTATTAACGAACATCGACGCCTCGAGCGCTGCAAGTACGATTGCCCGGTCATTGGCGCCGATCGTACTGCATGAGCCGGACACGAGTGGCTCGTCATCCGAAGCGGCAAAGGCTGCGGAAGCGCGCGCGGAAAAGATCTTCCTCGGACTGCAGAACGGGGATCTGGATCGCACCCAACTTACCGACCTGTGCAGTCACTACTTCACCCAGGAAGCCGTGCAGGACTTTGCAACCAGCCTGAAGCCGCTGGGCAAACCGCAGACTTTCACGCAGGTGGCTGCGGAGCCACGTGGCGGTATGACCTTCCGCGCCTTCCGCGTCGATTTTCCAACCCGCAAAGTCACGGTGACAACCTATGAGGAACCCGACGGTAAACTCGAGCAGTATCTGGTTCTGCCCGCCGGCCAGTAGACGGGACCCAGTAGGGCTGACCCCAGGGAATCTCTGAACAAGTCTCCCGGTCAACTCAACCGGAGCGAAGTGTCGAGGCCTGTTCTCTTGTATTACCGAGATCTATGGATACTGATTTATGCATACTGATGCAGCGCGTCTCAGAAGACATCCGCGCTTGCGGCAGCAGGAACGCTGTGCGAGACTGACGCTGGCCTTTCCAGATCCACACGTGCGCGCGATAGACGGTGACATGCCTCACCTACCGAGCGAAAGCAATGTACTGGATGGAAGCACCAAGCCGGGATGGCGGAACTGGCAGACGCAGCGGACTCAAAATCCGCCGACCGCAAGGTCGTGGGGGTTCGACCCCCCCTCCCGGCACCAACAAAACAAAGGGTTTAGATTCAAATTGGCCTCTTGTAATCGAGAGGCCAATTTTCTTTGATGGCTGTTCTGATGGCTGTTGGATGCACGGTTTACACAGACAGTGATGACGACGAAGCTGACATGCACATTGCTTGGTTATGTCTGTGCATCAAGTTGAACTGACGGAATAGAAGTATCGATGAAGGATGCACAATGCTGATTGCCTTCGAAGGCCCAATCGCCGCAGGCAAAACTACGTTGGCGACGCTCTACTCTGAGTACTCCGGAGGGACTCTGATCCTGGAGGAATTCGAGAAAAACGAATTTCTGGCTGATTTTTATGCCGACAAACCACGGTGGTCACTGCCCATGTAGCTCTCCTTTGCGCTGGATCGAAATGCACAATGGAGGCGATTCGAAAGCCAGCAATCGACTCTCCTCATTGCCGATTACTCGCCGCTGAAGGACACCATATTTGCTAGGGCCCTAATGGACGGACGAGAACTCAGGCTGTTTGAGAAAGCGGTGGGTGCAGTTCAACACGAGAATTTGCCTGTAGATTTGATCATTCACCTCGACGCTACAGACGAAGTTTTATTGAACAGAATTGCGTCTCGTGGAAGACCCTACGAACGTCAAATCAACGCAGCATACCAAAACCAGCTCCGAGCGGCCTATGCGCTTGAACTGAATCAGAATGAGGCGCCCGATACACTTTGGCTAGGAGTTTGTTGAAAAAGGTTCCTGTGTTCGTCTGATTTATGGATTGGTTCGTCTATGAGGTATGCGTGGAGACGAGCGGCGGCAAGATGAGATGTTCAGCAGTGTGACGTTAGAACAGCGTGTGCCTCAGGATCATCCGTTACGCGAGATACGCCAGCTGACGGATGCGGTGTTACGGTCGTTGAGTGGGGAGTTCGACCGGATGTATGCGACTTCGGGCCGTCCCTCGATCGCGCCGGAGTATGTGCTGCGGTCGCTGCTGCTGCAGGCGTTTTACTCGGTTCGTTCGGAGCGGCAGTTGGTGGAGCAACTGGACTACAACCTGCTGTTCCGCTGGTTCGTCGGCTTGAGTATGGACGACGGGGTGTGGAATCACGCCGTGTTCTCCAAGAACCGGGAGCGGCTGCTGAGCTCAGAGGTAGCGCAGCGGTTTTTCGCCGAGGTCAACAAGCAGGCTAAGCGGTTCATGAGCGATGAGCACTTCACCGTGGACGGCACGCTGATTCAGGCGTGGGCGTCGCAGAAGAGCTTCCGCAAGAAGGATGGCTCCGATGACGACGGCTCGAACTTCCACGGCCAGAAGCGCAGCAACGAGACGCACGAATCGACCACCGATCCGGACTCTCGGCTGTACCGAAAGAGCTATGGCAGGGAGTCGCATCTGGCATACCTGGGCCATGCGCTGGTGGAGAACAAGAACGGGCTGATCGCGGCGGCGATGGCGACCACCGCCGATGGCTACGCCGAGCGCGAGGCAGCGCTGCTGATGCTGGAGGACAAGCAACGGGGCAGCAGGCGGCGCATCACCGTCGGCGCCGACAAGGCGTATGACGCCAGGGACTTCGTCACCGCGGCGCGGGCGCTGCATGTCACCGTTCATGTGACAAAAGACGAGAAGGGACGCCGCTCCAACCTCGACCGCAGGACCACCCGGCATCCCGGCTACGCGATCAGCCAGAGCCGGCGATGGCTGGTCGAGAAGTGCTTCGGCTGGCTCAAGCAGACCGGGCCGATCCGCCAGGTGAAGCTGCGCGGACTCCACAAGGTGGACTGGGTCTTCGTCTTCAGCTGCGCGGCGCACAACCTGCTGCGGCTGCCACGGCTGATCGCACTTCAAGCAGCAGGTCCCCAGCAGACCTGCGCCTAAACATCCGGAATGAGTGTTCACAAACATCCCCGGCCCCACCTGACCGGCGAGCATACCCAACAAAACGCATGGGCCTGCCGAAATTACGCCAGCAAACCTAGCCCGATAACCCTATTTCAACAAGCTCCTAGATACAACAGAATTGGATTTAGGTTCAAAAGCACATCTGTCGGCAATTTATACAGCCATAGATTCCGCTAGACAGAGCCTGAAGATGCAAGGGGCGACTTCACTCCGAAAGCCTTGAGAGCTAACTCCTCTAGGAAAGTGCTCAAAGATTCCCCAGGATCATCCAATTCAGCGGATATTGGAGTGAGTCCTCGGGCAGTCAAGATCGCTTCTGATACCGCGTTAGGTCTTCCCAAGAAGACATAAGATCGTGGTCTGTTGGCTGAGTATTCTGAGGCTTCCCACAGTTTATGAAGCTTGTACCATAAATATCGGACATTGACGTCCGCCATGCCGTAACCGATAAAGAGCACCGACTTTCCGATAATGTCTGCGCGGAGTTTTAAATCGAGTGGAGACTCAAAAGACAAACGTTCGAAATAGCTCTCTTCGGTCAAAACTAGAGACTCGTCGTCATCAAAGTCCCCATGAAGTTTCACTATCTCTACAGCTCCGCGTCGGTCCTGTGCAAAATCTCCGACATTCGCGATCTTCACGCGATTGATTTTTCTTCGATCAAACGCGATCTCCAACCAGCGATCATAGTTCGTCGTATATATCGTCGGAAATTTTAGGTTGATAATGGCTTGATGTGACCGAGAAAAGTCCACCTGACTCTCGTCCTCGTGCCATTTTCGATCGAGCCAGCTGCGAAGCGACCCTAGAGATGTCTTCTTGATCTTATAGAACTCTGCAAGTTGTAGATTATCTCCCAAACCTCCAAACACCTCAGCGTCATATCCCAATTCGGATGCCAAATGCGCAATGAGCTCTGCCCACGAAGGCAGTTTGAGGCCCATCGAGAGTCCAGCCCCGGCGAAAAGCAGCGTTTGTCCTTCCCTTATCGACGTGATCAATTCATCTGGAATCATTACGCACCCGCACCAAGATGAGCTGCAAACTTGTCTAACGCTTGCCGACGCATCGATATTTTGTTCTTTTCGTCACCCATCTCGGCGAAAGTCATTGAATGCCCGGCTGGCCGAAATACACAATCCCACTGGAAATCCCTCGGCCCCCTGGGCTCTGGCACGATTTCCCCCGCAATCTCACCGTTAAAACTATGTATTCTCTTGCCGTCACAGTATCCGATAATGGTTCGCGCGATCGCGGTCTTTACCGGAGCAAGCTTCCCAAAGAGCTCCGAAAAAAGATCTGCGCCTAGAGTGTCCCAGAAAATCTGTGTCAAGCCGCCAGGAAATTCATTGAGGTGCTCTAGGTACAGTCCTGTATGTTCAACGAAGAGCGGTCTGCCGATCCCTTTGAATGCTTTCATCACCTTATCCCTGACCAGACGCTCGGTTTCTTTAGTCTGGAGTTCTTCGATTTTGATTGCAGAAGAAATCACAGCGACTCCAACGGGCTCCAGTATTGCCGCAGCTTCGCGAATCTTGTGCTCGTTGCTTGAGACAAACCGAACTTCCAACTGTGTTGGCAAAGGCGCCTCAAAAAAACTTTTTTGATGAATAGCCATAATAATTCGACTGTCTGTTCAATAGATTCTAAAGTCACATTATTCCCCGGATTATCTGAGCGTAGCCGAGGTTGGATCGGAGTCAAGGCCGCGCGTATGCGCGCCGCTTCGCGGTCGTAGAGCCTTGACACCGGCTCCTGAACCTCGGCAGACCACCCAACATCCGGGGAATGTCATCTCCAGACTAAGGCGCTAATTGGAGCCAGAGGCGATCCTCTCAACCACCGACAGCCGGTGCGCCGGTGACAGATGGCTATACCGTGCGGACATCGTGATAGTTTTATGGCCAGCAGCTTCCTGAATCTCTTTGATGCTCGCTCCAGCCATTGCCAGCCACGAGCAAAATGTATGGCGATTGCAATGCCACACATATTCATTGATGCCCGCTTCCTCAAGGCATGGTTGGAACCACGAGCGGGTATCGAACCGGCCTTTGCTGCCTTCCCGAGGGAATACTGGATCAGAAGAATGTTGTCGAGGGCGCTTGAGCGATTCGAGAGCTGCTACCGCATCCGAGTTCAGATGCACTGCCCTCGCGGAACCGTTCTTAGTTTTCGTGAGTTCGATTGTCTTGCGATCAAAATGCGCTTGAGACCAGGTGCAGGAGTACTGCTCACTGAGGCGCATTCCAGTATGGACGCTCACTACGAATTCGGCAATGTGTTCTGGAAAGCGTCTGGAGATGACTTCGTGTAGCCGGTCGTAGTCTTCCCGGCTAAGGAAGCGCAGGCGGCCTACACCTTCCTTCCTCTGGCGCACTAGGCGAGCTGGATTGACAGAGACCTTGCCGTTACGGACACCTTCGCGATAGCAGAGAGAGATGAATGCCTTATACCGATTGGCCGTTGCTGCCGTCTTGCAGCGGGTTCGAAGCCAGCGTTCCAACTCCTGCGGGGTCAATTCCGCAGCAGGACGCGAGCCCAACGCCTCTCGCACAATCTCACCCTTGCTTTTGTATCCGCGCTGGTCTTTATGATGTGCGGTGAACTCTAAAGCATCGTCGATCAGCTCGCTCAAGGTGAGCACCTTAGAGTTGCGCAGCTCCGGCAGCTTGCGTCCAGCCGCCGCGTCGGCCTTCCGGCTCTGGTAGAGCTTGATGGCGTCTGACTTGCGCCCCACCTTTTCGCGGTGCCGCTTGCCTGCCGCATAGTAGTGAATCCACCAGATGCCGCTTCCTACTGGACTTTCGTATACGCCTCTCATGGAATCTCCCCGATGGCCGTTCCATCGGATGTAGAATAACAGCATGTCCGATCTGTCAGCCATGGGGCTTGAATGGGATATTTCATCGTTCGGATCAGAGCGGCTTGAAAAGCTAAGGATTGTCGTAGCACAACTACGACAATTGCGATCATTTCCAACGGCCTTGAAACGGTAAGAGAAACTATAGACAGAAATGACCGCTGACCACTTTACAACTATTGAGCAGTTCAACGCGGACCTCTGGAAGATGGCGGATGACTTGCGTGCTAATTCCGGTGTTCCGTCCAATGAATATTTCCTGCCCATCATGGGCCTACTGTTTCTGCGTCAAGCCACGAACCGATACTATGAGGCGCTCGCCGCCATCAAGGCAGACCAAGCGGCGGGAAAGATGCCGAAACGCAGCCTCGTAGAAGGTGACTTCGTCAAACGCCGCGCCATGCAGCTCCCCGAAGGGGCGTGCTACGACGTCATTCTCGAAAAGAAGAAGGACGGCGGCCTGGGTAAGGCAGTTACGGAAGCTATGGAGATGGTCGAGCGGAAGTTTCCGCCTCTCGCCGGCCAGCTTCCCAAAAACTATGAAAGCCTTGATAACACTCTGCTCGAAAACATGATGCGCCGCTTCGACACCGAAGCACTGCGTAGGGCAGGGGGCGATGTTTTCGGACGCATCTACGAATACTTCCTCGGTGAGTTTTCCAAGCAGGGAGCGCACGACAACGGTGAGTTCTTCACCCCACCGTCTATTGTGCAGACCATCGTCAACGTTATCGAGCCCGACCACGGCATCATCCTCGATCCTGCCTGCGGCTCCGGCGGCATGTTTGTACAGTCCAGTCACTTTATTGAGAGTGCGGGCCAGGAGACGATGAAGCGCGTCACCTTCTACGGCCACGAGAAAATTGAGACCACAGCCAAGCTCGCGCAGATTAACTTGGCCGTACATGGGCTGCAAGGTTCCATCCGAGCGGGTAATGAGGCGATCACCTATTACAAAGACCCGCACGAACTCACCGGCAAGTGCGACTTCGTGATGGCTAATCCGCCGTTCAACGTGGACGAAGTAGATGCCCAGAAGATCAGTGGCGACAAACGTCTGCCTTTTGGTCTGCCGGGAGTCAACAAGCAGAAGAAAGTGTCGAACGCCAACTATCTCTGGCTCCAGTATTTTTACGGCTATCTGAATGAGAACGGACGCGCTGGCGTGGTCATGTCTTCGCAGGCATCGAGCGCCGGACGCGATGAGGCGAAGGTCCGCGAGAAGCTGGTCAAAGCGGGCGCAGTGGATGTGATGATAGACATTCGCGGCAACTTCTTTTATACCCGCACCGTTCCCTGCCAGCTCTGGTTTTATGACCGCGCTAAGGAACGCGACTCGCAACGCGCCGATCATGTCCTGATGCTGGATGCGCGCAACATCTTCCGCAAGGTTTCGCGCTCGCTGTGCGACTTCAGCCCGGAGCAGCAAAAGAACATCGCCGCCATCATCTGGCTCTATCGCGGCCAGTCAGACCGTTTTCTGCGGCTTGTCGAGTCCTATCTGTCAGAAGCCGTCGCTTTGGGGCAGGCAGCCGAAGAGCCGCTTACGGCCTTCTCGCAGTCGTTGGGAAAGCTCATTGGACTTATTAAGCCTTTCGCAGCTAAAGCGCGCGATCCCGATCCGTTGGCCGAGAGCTGGAAGGAACTCACGGCAGCGGATGCGATGGAAAAGACAGACCGCGAAGCCTTCATCAAGGATGCAAAGGGGCAGGCCGCAACCTGGGCAAAAGGAAAAGATCGCGACAACACAGCGCTGCACAAGTCGCGTAGGGCCCTACAACCCATAGCGGAACGATGCCGCGACCTAACGAAGCAGATTGATCTTGCCGTCAAGCTCGCGGGCCGCGTAATCGACACGGCCTTCAAGGAATGCGATGCGAAAGATTCCGAGCTTTGGGCGAACGGGGAGATCAATAAGGCGCGCAAGGCGTTGGAGACGGCGCGTGCCGAGGTTGTCGAGGCTCTGCGGCAGACGCGGTACTTCATCAAGCAGGCCGACTGGTTGCAGGAGCGCTTCCCGAAGGCAAAGTTGCAGCCCGTCGTCGGACTGGTAACGCTGGTCAGTCGTGCTGAAATCGAGGCGCACGACTGGAGCCTGACGCCGGGGCGGTATGTGGGTGTAGCTCCAGAGGAAGTCGATAAAGACTTTGACTTTGAGGAAGCGCTACGCTCGATTCACATTGACCTGACGGGGTTGAATGAGGAGGCCGTGCAACTGGCGGCGCGGATCGCGAAGAATTTTGAGGAGCTGGGCGCGTGAGCTTCAATGTAAGAAAGCTAGGGTGCCTTGGCGAGTTTCGGAACGGACTAAATTACTCAAAGGTAAACTTTGGCCACGGGCTGAAGGTTATAAGTGTTAAGGATTTTGGTGACCGCTGGCGACCCGACTTAACGATTCTTGACGAGATTGATCCGGCAGGATTGCGTGTGGAACAGTCAGATTTACGCGCAGGGGATATTCTCTTCGTCCGGTCAAATGGCAATAAAGAACTAATTGGGCGGTCCATGCTCATTCAGGAGGACCTAGACGATGTTTCCTTTTCAGGTTTCTGTATCAGGTTCAGACCGACTACGAGCGAAACAAATTCAAGATTTCTGTCACTCTATTTCAGAACGCGTCTATTTCGGCGCACCCTTTCACAAGATGGTACAGGGACAAACATAAATAATCTGAGTCAGCCAATCCTAGAACGGATGGACGTTCCATGTCCTGCAAAGATTGTGCAAGAGAGGATTGTCGATGCTGCCGGTGCCTACGATGACCTGATTGAGAACAACCGACGGCGGATTGGGTTGCTGGAAGAGGCGGCGCGGATGCTCTACCGCGAGTGGTTTGTCTACTTCCGCTTCCCCGGCCACGAACACGTCAAAATTACCAACGGTCTCCCCGATGGCTGGGAACGCAGGTCTATCGGAAAAATGACAGATTTCCTCGGGCGTGGAATTTCTCCGTCTTACGATGACGAAGCTGAGTTCTTTGTCGTAAATCAAAAATGCGTTCGTAATCGGATGTTGTCCATGTCTCCAGCGCGGAGGCAAAAGAAGGAGTTTCCCGCAAAGAAGTCGCTCCAGTTCCTTGATGTTCTGATAAATTCCACTGGGACGGGAACTCTAGGACGTGTCGCGCAGTGCTGGTTTGAGCCTTCAAGTACTACATTTGATTCCCATGTCACTGTCGCTCGTGCAAATGGAACGGTTGATCCGTATTGGTTTGGCTACGCGTTGTTAGAGCTTGAAAGTGTGTTTGAGGGAATGGGAGATGGTGCGACAAACCAAAAAGAGCTAGGGCAGACGAGAATCGCTTCAACTTACGTCATCGCGCCTCCTCTGGGTTTGCAGAAGAATTTCGGGCTGTTTGGAAAAGATTCCAGTCGCCAGATTCAGGTTCTTGTAGAACAAAATGAAAAACTAGCGCAAGCACGTGATCTTTTGCTCCCGCGCCTGATGAATGGAGAGATTGCTGTCTGATACAAAGTTGTCTTGGTTAGGAGGACTGTTTGGCTGTTACGGGTGTCAACAGTGAAGACCGGCTGGTGCAGAAGACTTTTGCCGACCATCTGGAGCAGAAGCTCGGATGGGAGAGCGTCTATGCCTGGAACGATGAGACCTTTGGCCCCGAAGGCACGCTTGGTCGCGCCGACACAAAGGACGCTGTTTTGGTCCGCGATCTGCGCGCTGCACTTGTTCGCTTGAACCCCGATCTGCCGGTGAGGGCCATTGAAGATGCTCTCCGCAAGCTAACCGTCTACGACGTGAGCCGCTCGACGGTGCAACAAAATCGAGACTTCTATAAATTGCTTCGTGACGGCGTTAAGATTGAGTACCTCGACGCGCAGAATCGCCATAAGTCGGCCCGTGCTCGCGTCATCGACTTTGACAACAAGCCCGGCATGAACCGCTTTCTCGCCGTTCGTGAGTTGAAGATGACCGGGAGGCGCACACCGAACTACAACCGCCGCGCCGATCTGGTCTGCTTTGTGAATGGCCTGCCGCTGGTCTTTATCGAATTAAAGGCCGTTTACAAAAACATCCGCGCAGGCTTTGACGGCAACCTGCGCGACTACATGGATGAGAACGTGATCGCCCACGCCTTCCATCACAATGCTTTCCTGATAGTGTCGAACGGCGACCGCGCCAGATATGGCTCCATTACCAGCGATTGGGACCACTTTAACGAATGGAAACGGCAGGACGAGTCCGAGAAGGGTAGTGTAAATGCCGAAGTTCTTCTCAACGGAATGCTAGCGCATGACCGGCTGCTGGACATCGTGGAGAACTTCGTCTTGTTTGATGAGAGCAAGCCAGGAGCGACGCGCAAGGTTGTGGCTCGGAACCATCAGGTGCTGGGAGTGAACCGTGCCGTCGCATCTGTAGTTCATCAGGAAGAACTGAAGGCGAAGTTCCCGCCGGGAGAACGTCTGCGCCATCGCGTGATTGAGCTGCCGCTGGAGAAGCGCGCGGCGAAGGAGCTTCCAGCGCCGGGCGATCAGGCTATGGACGATACGCTTGCACTGCCGTCTTTTATTCCAGAGGGGCCAGTCGAGATCGTAGAACGCGCGCATCCCGAACTTGGCAGGCTTGGTGTCTTCTGGCATACGCAGGGGAGCGGCAAGTCGTACTCGATGGCTTTCTTTACCGAGAAGGTACGGCGGAAGGTCGAGGGGAACTTTACCTTCCTACTGATGACCGACCGGCATGATCTGGACGACCAGATTTACGGAACCTTTGTCGGATGCGGGATTGCGAATGATAAGACGCCGCGTGCGACTGGCGGCGACGATCTCGAAAAGGTGTTGAAGGAAAATCACAGCTACATCTTCAGTCTGATTCATAAATTCAACAAGGATGTAGATCCGAAGGAGCCATACAGCGAGCGCGACGACATTATCGTCATCTCGGATGAGGCGCACCGGACTCAGGCAGGACGCCTGGCCCGCAATATGCGCATAGCTCTGCCGAATGCGGCATTTATGGGGTTTACGGGTACGCCGCTCTTCAAACAGGATGAGCTGACCAAGCAAATCTTTGGCGACTACGTCTCCCGCTATGACTTCAAACGGTCGGAAGAGGATGGGTCCACTGTCAAATTGGTTTACGAGAACCGAGGCGAAAAGCTGGGTGTTGCCAGAAGAGACCTCAATTCGCGGATTGCGGCGAAGATTGAAGAAGCAGAATTGGATCAGGACCAGACGACGCTGCTCGAAAAACTACTTGGTAAGGACTATGAGGTAATTACCGCCGACGAGCGGCTGGACAAGATCGCGGCAGACTTTGTGGAGCACTGCTCGACACGCTGGGAATCCGGCAAGGTACTGTTCGTTTGCATCGACAAGATCACCTGTGCCCGGATGTATCAGCGGATAGTGCCACGATGGCAGGCCAAGGCCGCCGAGATTCGCGTCGCCGCCCAGGCGAAGCAGGCGGAAGCTGCCGGAGCCAGTGATGAAGAGATGCGCTCAAAGCTACTTGAAGACGCAAACAATCTGACAGCAGAAGCTGAATGGATGGATGAAACGATTGTCGAGATCATCATCAGCGAAGCGCAGAATGAGGTCGCGGATTTCAGGAAATGGGACTTCGACATCATTCCTCATCGGGCGCTGATGAAGAAGGGGTTTGATGCAGCGAACGGCGAAAACGTGGATGTGGAGAAGGCTTTCAAAGACCCGAAGCATCCGTTCCGCGTAGCCATTGTTTGCGCGATGTGGCTCACCGGTTTTGACGTGGAATCGCTCTCGACGCTGTATATCGATAAGCCCATGAAAGCCCATACTCTGATGCAGGCAATCGCTAGGGCAAACCGGGTTTATCCGGGCAAGGATTTTGGTTTGATCGTCGATTACAACGGGATGCTGCGAAGCCTGCGCGATGCGCTTGCGCAATACGCTTTGGGTGATGAAGGAACGGGCGGTGAGGAGATTGTCGCCCCCATTGAGGAGCGTGTTCAAGTGCTGTTGGAGGCAATTGAGGCGACAGAGGCCCATCTACGTAGCCTTGGTTTCGATCCCACGGTCCTCGTCGGTTCCAAAGGCTTTGCACGCATCAAGGCGCTCCGAGATGCCGTCGAGGCGGTTTACTCGTCAGACGATGCCAAACGCCGATTTGAAATACTAGCGCGCCAGGTATTCATTCGCTTCAAATCACTGCTGACGGAGCCGACCGCCTATGCCTTTGCAGAGCGGCACGACAACATCGAAGCCATCTATAAGAAGCTGACGGAGCGACGCGACACCGCGGACGTAACAGCCTTGTTGAAGGAGCTGCATCGGATCGTCAATGAGGCAATACGCACGCAGGAACCCGGAGACGACCAAGCCAAGGGATTGACCTTTGACCTGAGCCAGATTGACCTCGAGAAATTGCAGGATGAGTTCGGAAAGAAGGTTCACTACAAGGCAACAGCGGTAGAGGACATCCGTGACATTGTGGAAAAGAAACTGGCTGAAATGCTCGCACGGAACCCTACCCGCATGGACTACCAACAGAAGTACGAGGAGATTGTTGCCGAGTACAACCGCGAGAAAAACCGTGCCTCTGTCGAGGACACTTTCAGGCGTCTTATCGAACTGGTAGCCACCTTGGACGAAGAACAGAAGCGCGCCGTCGAGGAAGGACTCAGTGAAGATGAACTCGCTTTATTTGACCTGCTCAAGAAGGACAATCTTGGAAAGGCCGAGCGAGAACGGGTGAAGCAGGCGAGCAGGGAGCTATTGCAATCTATCAAGTCGCAGCTATCCGAGCTTGACCATTTTTGGGAGAAGGAACAAACGAAGGCAGACGTTGAGGTTTTCATCCTTGATAAAGTCTTTTCCAGCTTGCCCACGCCGCCCTTTACAGCGGAAGAGAAGGAGATGGTGGCGGCTAGTGTTTATGCTCACGTCTGGCAACAGGCCGTGAATGGCTCTTATGTCAGTGTTGCCTAAGTTGCCCGTCTGGAACAGCGCGGTGCTTCGCACCGGAAGTAGAGGTGACACGTCATCCCCAAATGGGTGCTGTGGAGCGTCTGTCGATGCCGATTCGTTAACTCGTTTATTTGCCGTACTTGATGAATCCGCGTTCACGGATGTAAACATGCGGTCAGTCGGGCTAACGCGGGTACAAACTGTGCTCCGCTGACACAGTTATAGGAACTGCGCAGGGTTAAAGTGCATCGAAGCAGACACCAGAGATATCCCGACAGGTGGCACTGCTTATGGCTTCTCCTGACAGCAATCTGCAACAAACCCTGACATCGCAAACTCCGACTTCGGCTGCGAGCGAACTTTCCCGTAGCAAATCAATAGCGACCAGGCTTACGGAACCGGAGCTTGCCGAGGTCGAAGCGGCTGCTTCTCAAGCCGGAAAAAAGGTCGCCGAATGGCTTCGAGACACTGCTCTTGCCGCTATTCGCGCACCGGAGGAAGTGCCCACGGATGCGGTTCTACTCGCCGAGATTATCGGGATACGGAGCCTGATGGTCAACCTATTTGCCCAGGCATCCAAGGGGCCTTTGACAACGGAAGACATCCAGAAAATGCGGACGTATGCCGACTCGATAAAGGATCAGAAAGCTGCCGAAAACCTGTCTCAAAGACGCTCAAAGAGCACCGGCAAATAGGAGGTTTGAACCCCATGCGAAGAGCTGGATTCCGAAGGGGTTTCCCGCAGAATACTGCGCTCCTTGTGGGCTCTGTTCCAGTCTTCGTTTGGATCATCTTTGGGGTCTGGTTTCCGTGGGAATTGCCGCCGCTTCAGGCCTACTACTTGAAGACCTATTGGGAGTGCTCTAAGGGTGCTTCAAATGCCGGTAATACGTCCGAGATTCAGTGGCTTTACAAGTCTGCTTCCGGGAGGAAGAGTGTTCCCGTAATTCCGCACGATGTGGAGTTCAGCGGGCTGGTTTCTTGCCCGTTGTGCTGTCACCTGCCGCACGTCAGGACGGTTGGACACAACTGGTGAAGCTGCCTGCTCAGACTTGGCCTTCACCGGAATTAGAGGCGTTCTTCCAGCGGGACTTCTATGACGGTAGAACCTTCTCGCAAGTGATCGCTCAGCCGATGCTTCTGGTTTACATTGTTCCCTTCATCTTCCTCTTCGGCGTGATCTATTTATGGCATGACATCGCGGAGGAATGGAGACAGCTTTACGCAGGACCTTTCGGGGACGATTTGATCTTCGATTTTCCGGTGCTTAAATAGCGCTTCATCGCCTCCTTCAACGGGTGGAAAGAAGGAAGGAATGCCTCGCTCAAAGCGAGGTCACCGAACTCAGGCAGAGATGCTGAACAAGCCACCATCGAGAGAGCGAATGCGAGTAGCTTCCAATCCATCGAAAGCTCTCTCTTGAGTACCGTTAAACCGATTGTTCAAGCAGCCTCTCCAGTGAAGCCGATACGTCGATCAATCTTTCCTGGAGCGCGAGCTCAACAGAACGGTGATAAAGCATCTCATCCGTGGGATGAGTCGCAGTGGATCGAGTAGTTGTCGACATCGCTTCGAGTGCGTGCTTCTACACCACAATACCTTCCAACTTGCATCCCAGATAAACGCTCTTATTTGCTTCCGTGAAGGCCGTGAAGTCGTGCGCTCATTCGGCCATGAAAGCGGTGCGATTCGACTTCTAATCGGAGAGCTAATTCGAGAGTAATAGTGCTTTCATCCAATATCCATAGGGGTAAACGCATCACTGTGTCTAAAAATAAATCTCAGAATTACGCCCCACATTTCCACATTCGGAGTTACGCTATGCAGCAAGCAGTTGCGAGATTTTGCAAATCGTGTGTTGAGGCTTCTACGCATGTTGACTCTCTCCAAAGCGCTGTCGGCCAATCAAGCCCGCACATACCATGCGCGAGAGTTCACGTCTGAGAAGCAGAACTACTGGAGTCGTGATCATCAGGGACAGAGTGAGTGGCAAGGAGAGCTTGCGCGTGAATGGGGTCTGCATGGCTTCGTCGCCGATGAGGAATTTGCGCGATTGAGCGAAGGTCAGCATCCAGTGAGTGCCGCGCAGCTCGTTAGGCATCAGCCAGCGAGAACCTATGACAACGAGTATGGCAAGCAGATCACGAGTGCGGAACATCGCGCAGGTTGGGATGCTACGTTCTCTGCGCCAAAGTCTGTATCGGTGACGGCTCTTGTGGGTGGTGATGAGCGTGTGCGTAATGCACATCGCGAAAGTGTTCGCGTTGCGCTGAACGAACTGGAACGCTACACGCAGGCTCGCATCGGCAATGTCCATGCGCCTGAGACGACTGGCAAGTTCGTCGCAGCAACCTTCGAGCATGACACCGCGCGCCCTGTCGATGGATATGCAGCACCTCAACTCCACACTCATGCGGTGATCTTCAACATCACAGAGCGCGATAACGGCCGGCCCCGCGCATTGCAGGAGCGCAGTCTCTTTCAGTCACAGCACTATGCGACGAGCGTATATCGCTCTGAGCTTGCCATGCGGCTGCAAGGTCTTGGCTACGAGGTAGAGCGGGGTCAGCATGGACAGCCAGAGATCAAGGGCTATTCAGAGGAGTATTCGGAAGCATCAAGTCCTCGGCGTGCGCAGATCAAGGAGCATCTTCAGGAGATTGGGCGAGAAGGTGCAGGGGCCGCACAGATCGCAGCACACCGCACGAGAGACAGCAAAGACCTGCTTTCGCGTGAAGAGGTACTTGAACGGCATCGTGATCTTGCGGCAAAGTTTGGTAATCAACCGGATCACGTTGTAGACCAGGCGCGGGAACGCGAGTACAAGGTCGAACAACAGCCCGAGAAAACCGCGCAGCAGTCAGTGACCTATTCACGCAACCATGTCTTCGAGCGGTCTGCTGTGCAGGATGAGCGGAGCATCTTGCAGGCAGCAATAGATCGCAGCATGGGCCAAGCGACGTACAGCCAAGTTCGACAAGAATTCGAGCGACGTGTGCGGAATGGAGAGTTCAGCAAGATTGAGCGCTCCGATGGAAGAGCAGCCCCGCAGTACACGACAGCCGAAATGGTTCGTTTGGAGCGAGAGATCGTCGGCCTTGTGAAGAACGGCATTGAAAGCCGATATGAGAGTTCCATGCTGATATCTCCAGTTCTGCGCATCCGCGTGGAAGATTCGCATCCAGAGTTGAGCAAGTCTCAGCTTGCCGCAGCCGATGAAATCTTCCTGGCGCGCGAAAAGATTGTTGGGCTTGATGGTGCAGCAGGCGCAGGCAAGACGACTACACTGTCGGTCATTCGTGAAGGTGTGGAAGCACGAGGCTACCGTGTCGAAGGATTCGCACCCACAAGTCGAGCCGCTCAGAAACTTGCTGAAGCTGGCATGACGACATCGACGCTTCAGCATCATTTGGCCAGAGGTGATCGACCCGATACAGGTGAGAAGCGCCTTTACGTGCTGGATGAGTCTTCTCTTGCGTCTACGAGGCAGATGCACAAGTTCCTTACGCACCTCCATCGGAATGATCGTGTATTGCTGGTCGGCGACGTGCGTCAGCATGAAGGTGTGGAGGCTGGCCGCCCCTTCGCGCAGCTTCAGGAAGCGGGTATGCACACGGTGAAGCTCGATGAAATTTTGCGACAGCGCGACCCTGAGTTGAAAGAGGCAGTTGAGATGTTGGCACGCGGGCATGTCGCAGCAGCCATCGAAAGGCTCGACGTCCAGGACCGCGTTCAAGAGGTGATTGGGCGTGAAGCCCGAATCTCTGCAATAGCGCGAGAGTATGCAACTTCGCCGGAAAACACGCTTGTCGTGTCACCAGGCAATCGCTCCCGTGCTGAGATCAATACTGTGATTCATAGAGCGCTACAGAAGCAAGGCATCGTTGACAAGCGGGAACACGCGTTGCAGGTGCTTGTCCCACGGCAAGAGTTGACCGGGGCGGATCGCAGTTGGGCACAGCAGTATCAGCCCAACGACGTGCTGCACTATTCACGGACATCGAAGGAAACGGGCATCGGCAAGGGAGAGTACGCCCGTGTTGTTGCCGTGAGCGGCCAGGAGAACTTGCTTACAGTTCTGCGCAGCAACGGGGAGCAGACAATTTACGATCCGCGACGTCAGATGGGTGTCTCCGTGTATCGAGCTGAAGAGAAGACATTTTCAGTCGGTGATCGTATTCAATTCACGGCACCCAATCAAGAGCTGAAGATAGCCAACCGTGAGCTTGCCAGCATCGAGAACGTCGGCAAGAACGGTGCGATGCGACTGAAGCTCGATAGCGGGCGCAGTGTTGAGGTGGGAGCGCATAGCTTTCCGCATATCGATCACGGCTACGCAGTCACGAGCCACTCCAGCCAGGGACAGACCGCTGACCGCGTGCTGATCCATGTGGACACCGAGCTTGGAGCTAAGGACTTACTGAATCACCGGATGGCTTATGTTTCCATCTCGCGTGGACAGTGGGACGCGCAGATATTCACCAACGATCGCGACAAGCTGGTGCAGGCCTTGAGCCACGATGTTTCGCACAAGAGCGCGCTCCAGCCGGAACAGGCTATCGCGGGTGCACAGAAGATCGGTCCAGAGTCCGAGCGTTTGATCGAGCGGAGCCTGGGGTACGGGTTGGGTTTGTAGGAAAAACGAGTTCTTATAGAGGAGCGGATGATGCAGCCATTCAACACCACGCAGAGGAAGCCACCAGCACGAGCCACAATTCCAGCCGAGGAGAAGCTGCTTGTCAGCCGAGGAGAGGCGGCTCAGCTTCTCTCGATCAGCCAGCGTGGACTCGATTACCTGATTGCCAATCGAAAGCTGCCTACACGTCGGATAGGGGGCAGAGTGCTGATCCCGGTGGCAGACCTCCGCAAGTATGCGCGTGGGGATCATCCGGAACGTATCGTAGCTTAGTCATTGAGTCGGCCAGGAAGGTTAAGCACGAAACGAACTGCCTGCTGCGCCTAGCGAGTTGATTGTTTACGATCAAGAATCGGAATCTGGGGAGGACGACCTGATGCGGCTGGTACTAATCTCCGACACGCACGGTCTCCATGATAAGGTTGGCCCTGTTCCAGCGGGAGATGTCCTCGTCCACGCCGGAGATTTCATGAACTCTGGCTACGACGTACAGGATATTGTGTCGTTTAATCGCTGGCTGGGAGAGCAGGACTTCAGACACCGCGTAGTCTGCGCAGGAAACCACGATAGGTACTTTGAGAATGCTCCTCAACAAGCCCGAGAATTGCTGACCAATGCCAGCTACTTGGAGAACACGGGTGCCACGCTTGACGGTGTTGCGTTCTGGGGTTCGCCGTACACGCCCGAATTTATTAACTGGGCCTTCATGTACCAGCGTGGCTTAGGAGCACGACACTGGGAACTCATTCCTGACAACCTCGACGTGCTGATTACACACGGCCCGCCACTGGGAATTCTCGATCAGACGGCTCCAGGCGAAGCGCATTTGGGATGCGCGGAGCTGCTCGACACAGTCAAAAGGAAGAAGCCACGAGTTCACATTTTTGGCCATATCCACGGAGGGGCTGGGACGTTTGAGAACGATGAGACTCGCTTCATCAATGCCGCATATCTGAACGAGCGTTACAAACCGCTCCCGCCCGCTGGGAAAATCCACATCGTCGATATCAGCCTGCGGAACCTTGAAAATACTTCATAAAGTCCTATATATTGGTCCATATAATGCCGTAAGGCTTTATGTATTGAGCTTTATATGAGATCGAATGTCTCGGATGTTCTACCCCCTGCTGTCAAGCGGTCGTTGACTAAGTTCGGCAGCGATCTTGCGACCGCGCGGCGTAAACGGGGACTGACAGTCCTTACCGTAGCCGAGCGAATGGGTGTCTCGAAGAACACCTACCTCCGCGCTGAAAAGGGAGACCCCGGAGTCGGTCTCGGCGTTTATGCGATGGCGCTCTTCGTCCTGGGCTTTGGCGATCCTCTGAGAAGCCTTATTGATGTGAGTCGCGACGATGTTGGCCTTCTTCTGGATGAAGAACGGCTGCCCAAGCGCGTGCGCATGAAGAAAGCACGGGTAACAAGGCCATGAAGCGCACCATTGACGTAGCGCTGGGAGATGGTCCGCAGATCGGCACTTTGCGTTACGACCTGCAGGGACGCCGCGAAAACGCCGCTTTCGAGTACGCAGCAGACTGGCTTGGCGACCGCGCGCGCTTCGCTCTCGGCCCGGCGCTTCCGCTCCAGGCGGGACCACAGTTCCATCGCAAATCCAAAGAGGGCTCTCTATTCCATGCCGCGATTGCGGATACCGAGCCCGACGGGTGGGCAAAGCGTGTCATCATGCGCGATTACGTCAAACGTAGACAGCACCTGCGACGTGAAGGAAAGGAAGACAAGGCACAGCCGCTCAATGCGCTTGATTATTTGCTGGCCGTGGATGATGTTAGCCGCGTCGGTGCGCTGCGCTTTCGCGACGAAAACAATGTGTTCCAGCGCGCGCACGGAGAAGGACGCCGGAAGGCTCCGCCACTCATCGAGCTTGGGCATTTGCTTAGCGCGTCGCGCGCCCTTGAGGCCAACAGAGAGACAGCTGCAGACCTGGCGTACTTGCGCGGGCGTGGCACGTCACTTGGCGGAATGCGCCCCAAATGCACGGTCGTTGACGAAGATGGCGCACTTTCCATTGGCAAATTCCCGAGCATCACGGACGAGCGCGCCGTCACCAAGGGCGAAGTGCTCGCTCTCACCCTTGCCAAGCAGGCCGGGATCAATGCGGCCGCTGCGCGCATCGTAGAGAGCGAAAATTTGCCCGTGGCACTGATCCGCCGCTTCGACCGTCGAGGCCGGGGAGATCGAATTATGTATATTTCCGCGTCGACAATGCTAGGTGTTGAAGTGACGGAAGGCGATATCCATACGTACACAGAAATCGTGGATGCAATCCGAGTACACGGGGCCGAAGTACAAACTGATATTGAAGAGCTGTGGCGGCGTATCGCCTTCTCGATTCTGATTACGAATACTGACGACCATCTCCGCAATCACGGCTTCCTGCATGAAAACCGGGAATTCTGGCGGTTGTCGCCTGCCTTCGACATCAACCCATCGCCCGAGCGAGTGCGCGAATTGAAGACATGGATCTCCGAGGATGCAGGCCCCGAGATGACCATAGACGCGCTTATGTCCGTGATCCCTTATTTTCGAATCAAGCCCGCAAGAGCCAACGAAATATTGAGTGAGGTCGCTCACGCCGTGGACAACTGGCACGGGGCAGGACGCGGCCTTGGCATGAGTGACGAAGAGCTTGAGCCCTTTGCAGACGCCTTTGAACATTCCGAACGAGCCGCCGCAAAGAAGGCGATCTGACGATATCTAACGGCATATTAAGCAGCCGCGACCTCGTCGAGTTCCTGGACCCCAATCTAAGAAGCAACAGCCACTACAACAGCCATCGGACTTAAGTCCGATGTGTATGACGGGCATGGGGTCGCCTCTAAACAGCCACCAGGATCGGTCCGGCGGATTCTAATCCGCCGTGTCTAATGACGATTTGCACGATTTTTGGTGCATTTTTAGGTGGCTGTTTTGATGGCTGTTCGTCTCCAACTTTTCTGCTTTTGGCTGCGTCACATTGCAACTCATTGTTATCTTGTATCTACATGTAAATAAGATATTTGCTGCTATTTTATGCGTTCGGGTGCAGCACCCTGCATAACGCCTAAAATCAGACTCAAAATCCGCCGAGGGCAACCTCGTGGGGGTTCGCCCCCCTGCCGGCACCAAGAGAATCAAATACATACACAAGAAAGCCCACGGATGATCTGGTGGGCATTTTCGTTGATGCCTGGTGCCGGTTAGAAATCTGTTTACCGGCTACTCTTTCAGAAGCCGGGCTACCTTCTGCGTTACCAGATACAGGGCGATGGTGGTACCGCCGATAGCCACTGTTGGTTCTGCATGACGTCTGCTGCCACTCTCGCGTGTTCTCTCGGAATCACGACTTCCACCACGTATCGAGCGAGTCGCTGCATGGGTGTCAGGGTGTCGCCCGGATGGCTGTTGTTCAGACACTCCTCTGTCAGTTCATCTGCTCTCATCGTCCCTCCTTAACCCTGTTGTCCGTACCGCAGTCCTGCTTGACAGCCTGCGTCGAACTCTTTGACGAGCGCAGCCTTGTGAGCACCGGACTGATCCAGCAGACTATTGAGGAACGCAGTCTCCTCTAATAAGCCAGACACGGATGCGCAAAGTATTTCCCTAAATGTAAAGGATTTCATTTACTCTGTGGCCATGCATGGGTGGAGACGTTTGTCACTGCAAAAGAGCGTGACGGTGAGCCTTCCGTTGGCCTTGTTAGCGTGCTCTGTGAAGGCTCAAGTGCCGGCTTCGCAATCAGGTCGAACATACAGCAATCCAGCGCTCCGCGCTCCGTTCCCTGATCCGGCGGCCATGACGGACGGCGGCACGCTGTATGCCTATGCAACCGGCCTCTTAGACGGCGGCTACTTTCCAATGACATCCACCCAGGATTTTGTGAACTGGACCAGGCCGGTCCCCGCAATGACGACGAAACCCAGCTGGGCTGCCAACAAGGGATTTTGGGCGCCGACGGTGATTGCGGAAAAAGATGGCCGGGGCGCCGTGAAGCGGTACGTGATGTACTACTCGGCGATCACCAAGGACCCAAGGTTTCGGGCAGCACACTGCATCGGTGTCGCCGAATCCTCTTCACCGCGCGGCCCCTTTCATGAGCTGATGCAGCCGGACGGTAGGACGCCGCGTCTGCCGCTCGTTTGCGGTCCGGGTTATCGAAACATCGATCCTGCGCCATTTCGCGACACCAATCCGACCTCCCCGACGTTTGGCCGGTGGTTCCTCTTCTGGGGGTCGGAACAAGGTCAGCCCGTGCTCCGTAAGGAGCTTTCCGCTGCCGATATCACGCGCTGGCAAGACCCTGCGGCCCCTCCAATGCCGGTGCTGAACGCCGGTCCCGCCGGAACCTACCAGCACCTGAGAGAGGGTGCGTTCGTGATCTTCCGGAAGAAGGAGTTCACCCACGCCGATGCCGATTACTACTACCTGTTTACGTCCGGCTTCAACTGTTGCCCAGGGCCCGCCGTGCAGAACGCATATGCGGTCTCTGTGTCACGAAGCAGGAGTCTAGATGGCCCTTGGGAGTCCTACACGGGCCCGGCCGGTTCTGGAAATTCCATCCTGCACTTCAATAGTGTGTGGGGGAATCCGGGCGGGAACGGCATCTTTCAAGATGGCGCAGCCAACGACTGGATGATCTACCACGCCAGGGCTCAATCAGGCGGTACGCGCGTATTGCTCATCGATCCCATTACCTATATCGATGGGTGGCCACGAGTGAATCCGCAACGCGCTCTGTCTCCCGGTGAGAGTCCGGACTCACCCTCCACGGAACGCGAGCAGCGCCCGGTCGAGTACTCCGGCCACTAGGAAATGCTCTGATTCAATACTTCTCATCTACACGAATACCGAAAACGCTACAGGAGGCAGAATGATGTCGATCCGAGAGTGTGCAATGTCCCTGTTGCTTGCTGCAGTGTCGGTCTCCTGCTTGGCACAGACAAGCTCACAGGACACACGGTGGATCGGGACGTGGGGGTCGGCTCCCAGTCCGGCTCCAGCGACTCGCGACGTAGGATCGGTACCCGAAACGGTCCGCGAAATCGTACATGTATCGGCTGCGGGCCGATCGATCCGAATAAGAATCAGCAATGCATTTGGTACAGAGCCGCTCAGGATCGAGCATGCAAGTGTCGCCCTGCGTCAGACCGCCGCTGACCTGAAGTCGGCACCGGTGTTGCTCCGCTTCAATGGAAGTGAAGGGATCGTTGTACCGGCAGCCGGCAGCGTCGTCAGCGATGGCGCGTCTTTGGACGTACCGTCGTTGTCGGATGTTGCCGTCAGCATCTTTGTTCCGGCACAGCCACTCACGATAGCGACCACGCATCCATTTGCCGATACGACAAACTACATCGCGCCGGGCGATCAGGTCATGTCGAAATCTCTATCCGAGCCATCCGAGTATGCCGCATGGCCCTTCCTCCTGAATGTGGATGTAGGGCTAGCGGATGACCATCGGCGGAAGAACACTCTTACGGGAACCGTTGTGTGTCTCGGCGATAGCATCACGGCGGGATTCCACAGCACCATGGACGCTAACGATCGCTGGCCGGATGAACTGTCGATTCGTCTGCAAGCGAATGAGGCTACGAAGCAAATTGGCGTGCTGAATGAAGGAATAGGAGGCAACCGGATACGTTACAACAGGGTTGGACCTTCCGCCCTCTCGCGTTTTGACCGCGATGTACTGAGCCAGACAAACGTGAAGTACCTGATTGTTCTAGAAGGCATCAACGACATTAACGCCGGCTACAGGCCCAGGAACCCCAAAATTGCGGAGCGGGCCACCGCTCAAGAGCTTGAAGCTGCTTACACAAAGATGGCAGCACAGGCCCATGCAAGAGGCATCAAGGTGATCGGAGCGACTCTCACTCCCTTCGGCAATGCAGCCGCTTTTTCAGATGCCGGGGAGGCGCTTCGAAAAGAAGTAAACGAGTGGATCCGTACCACGGCTCTAACCTCGCATACTTACGACGGTGTCGTCGATTTTGATCATGCTCTCCGGGCAAATAACGGGAGCGCCCGTGAGATATTGAGCCCACTCTACGACAGCGGCGATGGCCTTCATCCGAACGATGCCGGCTACAAGGCCATGGGTGAGACAATCCCTCTTTCATTGTTCACCCATTAGGGGAACTCGGAACAAGTCGTATCGTCATTTCGGCCGACATCGGAGAATTTGCTATAGGAATCGGCATTCAGTGTGACATGAAAAGGCCGGAGCTTTGGGCTCCGGCCTTTTCATTTGCAATCGACAACTGACTCCCTGTCAGTGCGACTGAAGTTCAGAGACGGTCGATCCGCCGCTCTGTTGCATGTTGGAGAGTACCTGCACGTCCACGCGGCGGTTCTGTGCACGCCCCGCAGCCGTTTTGTTGGTGGCCACTTCTTTGTCCTCACCGATGCCGATGAGATAGAACTTGTGTGCCGGCACGTTGTACTTGGCTGCAAGATACTGCACGACAGCCTCGGCGCGGCGCTGACTCAGTTCATAGTTGTACTGTGGACTGCCAGTCGAGTCCGTACCGCCGGTCACTTCCAGAATGTAGCCCTTGGCCGCGCCCAACTGCGGGCCTAGCTGGTCAAGCTGCGCCTTGTCCTTGGACGTCAGCACACTCTTGTCGAAGGCGAAGGTCACCGACGAGGTGGCAATCTGCTTGTAGCTGTCTAGGTTGCTGACCACGCTGGCCAGTGAGTCGGCGCGGTTCACGGCTTCCTGCGCACTCTGCTGTGCCGCGGTCGACGCGGTGTTGGCGCTCTGCGCGTTCTGCTGCGCGGAGTCTGCGGACTGCTGTGCCTTGCCGATGCCGGAGTTCGTCCGCTCTCCCAGTTCCTGAAGGTTGCGGTTGTTCTTCGCGGTCTGGTCATCCAGCTCGTTGGTGTGTTGAATCAACGGCGCAGTCTGGCTCTTTACATAGTTCTTCGTTGAGCACCCGCTGGTCAGCAACAGCGCCAATGCTCCCGCAGCACAGCCTGAAATCTGGCTAAGTTGTTTCATCGATATCGTCAATGGATGTCTCCCTCCTCGCATCACCTGCTGCGAGTCTGTCGAAGATGACTGAAATCGGCGTAGCGGGGGGCGCCAAAACACAGGTCTCCTGTGTTTTTGAATGCAAGAACCATGCCAAAGCTGCTCGACATCGCTACCGCATTGCTATGAATAGCTTACGAGCAATTTTCAAAATGGCCAAATCCACGATGGGTGTACTTATTACGTAATGCCCCGACTGGGGTGTCGCCTCCATCAGGCTTAGCCTAGGTCGGACCTTTCCGGGCGGTAAACTGAGAACAGGCCGGATCGCTTGCTTCCGCTCTCCCCTCCATGGATCTCCAGCAGAAAATACGCACGCTGCCCGCGCTGCCCGGCGTGTATCTGTACAAGAACGCCGAGGGCGAGGTCATCTACGTTGGTAAGGCGAAAAACCTGCGCGCGCGGGTGCGCTCCTACTTACTGGAGTCGTCCCAATCAAACGCCAAGACCGGCTCGCTCATGCGCGAGGCCGTCGATGTCGACTACATCCTGGTCGACAACGAGGGCGAGGCGCTGGCGCTTGAGAATAACTTCATCAAGCAGCGCAAGCCACGCTTCAACATCCTGCTGCGCGACGACAAAACCTATCCCTACGTCAAGCTGACCCTCGCCGATCGTTACCCGAAGGTCTTCGTTACGCGCCGCCTGCGCAAGGACGGCAGCGCGTACTACGGACCATACTTCCCTGGCAATCTGGCCCACCGTGTCGTCGATCTTCTGCACCGCTCCTTCCTGCTGCCCAGTTGCAAGGTGGATCTGTCGCGCTATCATCCGCGGCCCTGCCTGCAGTACTACATCAAGCGCTGTCTCGGCCCCTGCGTTGAGAGCCTGACCACGCCCCAGGAATATCGTGAGGCAGTCCGGGATGCGCAGCTCTTCCTCGAAGGGCGCCAGCAGGAGCTCGGCCGTTCGCTGGAAACACGCATGGAGGCCGCCGCCGCCGCCGAACAGTTCGAACTCGCCGCAAAGTACCGCGACCTGCTCATCACCGTGAATCAGGTGCAGGAGAAGCAGCGTATCGCCACCGCGGAGAGCGATGACGTGGACGTCTTCGGCTATCACTACGAGAACGACATGCTCGCGGTGAATCTCTTCCACATGCGCGCCGGAAAGATCGTGGACCGCCGCGACCTCTTCTGGGAAGACCTGCCCGAGCTCCCGGTTCCCGACGCGGAGGAAGCGTCGGCAGAGAGTGCAACGCCTGCCCTTACCCATACCGGCTTCAACCCGCCGGCATTCTTCTCGGCCCTGCTCAAGCAGCTCTACATCGACCAGCAGTATGTCCCACGCTCTATCCTGCTGCCCGTCGATTTCCCGGATCGCGATGCGCTCTGCCACCTGCTGACGGAGCGCACCGGCCACCGTATCGAGATCGCCGCACCGCAGCGCGGCGAGAAGCGCTCGCTCGTTGATCTCGTCGGCCAGAATGCGAAACAGAGCTACGACCAGCGCTTTCGCGTGCTGCAGCCCTCGCAGAAGGCGATCCAAGAGACGCTGCAAGACTTGCTCACGTTGCCAGAACTGCCGCGCCGCATCGAGTGCTTCGACATCTCGCACATCCAGGGTGCGGAGACAGTTGCCTCCATGGTGGTGTGGGAGGACGGCGCGATGAAGAAATCCGACTACCGTAAGTTCCAGGTGAAAACCGTGAGCGGCGTCGATGACTTCGCTTCCATGCGCGAGATCGTTGGCCGCCGCTATAAGCGCGTTCTGCAAGAGACCGGCGCGTCGGAAGCCATCGAGACAGTGGACAGCGAAGCGCGAGCGGATCGAGACAGTTCCTCGCCAAGCAATTCGGAGAAGCGCCGCATGCCCTCTCTGGTGCTCATCGATGGCGGCCTCGGCCAGCTACATGCTGCGGCGATCGCGCTCGAAGAACTCGGCCTCACCACCCAGCCCATCGCCTCCATCGCGAAGCGCGAAGAGGTGATTTACCTCTACGGACAGGAGGACGACCCCATCGTCCTTGATCGCCGCTCGCCCGTCCTGCACCTCATCCAGCGCATCCGCGATGAGTCGCACCGCTTCGCGATCACCTATCACCGCAAGCGTCGCGAGATCCGCGATCGCCAGTCCGAGCTGATGGAGATTCCCGGCGTGGGAGCCCGGACGCGCACGCGGCTGGTGCAGCATTTCGGTTCGCAGCGCGCCATCGAACAGGCTTCGCTGGACGCATTGACATCCGTGGTCGCGCGCAAAGTCGCGGAGGGCATCTATCAGCACTTTCATCCTGAGGCCATCGCGACAACACAAGCCGACATCATCACAACCATCGGCCCGGCAGGCGATCTTTCCTGATTGCGCAGAATGCGCCTCTCATTGAACCAGCCATCTCCCCACACCTCTTCAACATCCACCCAAGCAGACAGCAAATCAGAAAGAAGGCAGAAGGCATGGCAGATAACGTAGAGCACGGCCCCAGCAGCCCCGACGAGATCAATCCGAAGGTCGCCTCCGATATTCACTACTGGAGCAAGGAATTCGGCGTAACTGGCGACGCCTTGCACGAAGCAATCCGAGTGCACGGAAACACCGTAGTCAAGGTGCGTGCCGCACTCTCCAGCCACGAACACGACGGTGCTCAGCATGAAAAGAAGGGCCGCTGACGTCTGCACTCTAGACTTCTCCACTCTAGACGTCTGCACTCTATTGGCATCGGCAGCTGGGCTACGATGTGGAACTAAGGCAGGTATGCCGTATCCTGAAAGCGAGTGACCGAACCGCCGCCCAGCCCTTCCCTGTCCCGTCGCCGCTTCCTCAAGCTTTCCGCTTTGGCCGCTGCGGGCGGCCTCGTCGCCTACTCCGGGCTATGGGAGCGGCATCACTTGGAACTTGTGGAGCAGACCATCCGGCTTCCACGCCTGCCCGGAGCCTTTCACGGCCTTCGCATCGCGCAGATCAGTGACATCCACTACGACGAATACACTGAGCCCTATTTTGTACGCGAGGTGGTTCGGCACATCAATGCGCTTGCACCGGATGTCGTTGTGCTCACCGGCGACTTCGTCAGCTTCGGACCACTTCCCGTGCGCATCGCTGCGCGTCTCAGCTACCCTTGTGCGGACATTCTGCAGGGCATCACATGCCCGCATCGCTTCGCCAGCCTCGGCAATCACGATGCGCTGGTGAACTGGGAGGCGGTTGTCGACGCGCTTAAGATCCACGGCATCCCTACACTGCTCAATAGCTATCTTCCCTTCGAGCGCGACGGCAGTCGTCTCTGGTTTGCCGGTCTTCGTAGCTCAGAGAGCGACTATCCCAACCTGGATACGGCCGTGCCCCACCAGGCCATACCGAACGAGCCCGTCATCCTGCTGGCGCACGAACCAGACTATATAAAGCACGTCATCGAGCACGGCGGCGTCGATCTGATGCTGTCCGGTCACACGCATGGCGGCCAGGTGCGTCTTCCTATCATCGGGACACCGCGCAGCATGCTGCCGCCAGGTGGCAAGAAGTACGTCCATGGCCACTTCAACGTCGGCCCGTTGCAGCTCTATGTGAATCGCGGCATCGGCACCGTGGAAGTGCCGGTTCGCTTCCGCTGCCCGCCCGAGCTCACGCTGCTGACGCTGCAGCCGGCCTGAGATGGGAAGAAAAGGGTGCCCATGTCCCGCTTCTGGGACATGTGCGTTTCGGCCGTCCCTCTCTCGCATCATTTATAGACCGGATCGAGCGGGAACCACGGTACGATGCTCTGCGTACCGGCAACAAGCCCCTTCAGGTCGCACATCGAGCACACATGCACGCCCATCCAAGCCCGACCGCACTCCGTGAATTCGACCGCCTGCCTGACGATGCGACCGCCGCATCCTCCGCGCTGCGACAGGCGCTCGTGCTTGCTGCCATCTTCGCCATCCTCAAGCTGGCCGTGCAGGTGGTCGCCAATCTCTGGGAGGCGCACATCGGCTGGGGCTACTTCCGCGACGAGATGTACTACATCCTCTGCGGCCAGCATCTCGATTGGGGTTACGTCGATCACGGCCCCATCGTCGCGCTGCAGGCACGCGCCTCCATCGCGCTCTTCGGCAGGTCGCTTGCCGGCATCCGCATGCTCACCGCGATCGCCGGAGCTGCGAAGCTCTTCCTCACCGGTGTGATCACTTGGTCGCTCGGTGGCCGCCGCATCGCGCAAGCGCTGGCCATGCTCGGTGTGTTGCTGGCGCCTGAGTTTCTCGCGCTCGACAGCTTCCTCTCCATGAATTCCTTCGAGCCGGTCTTCTGGATGACGACGCTCCTCGCCGTGCTGATGCTGCTGCGTGGCGGATCTTCGCATTGGTGGATCGTCTTCGGTATGGCCGGCGGCCTGGGGCTTGAGAACAAGCCATCCATGCTGGTCTTCCTCGTCGCTTTACTCATCGGACTGCTGGTCACGCCCCAGCGACGCATCGTCGTCACTCGCGGCGCGCTCATGGGCATCGCGATCGTCGTCTTGCTGGCATTGCCCAACCTGCTCTGGCAGATCCACTATCACTTTCCCACGTTGGAGTTTCTGCATAACGGCAAAGTAGAGCATAAGAACATCTCGCTTTCGCCCCTCGCCTTCCTGCACGCACAGGAGAAGATGTTGAGTCCGGTCAGCATGCCGCTGTGGATCGGTGGCCTGGGATGGCTTTTGATCAGCAAGCAGGCCCGGCAGTTTCGCTTTCTTGGCTGGACCTACCTCATCTTCCTTGCCCTGATGATGGCGACGCGCGACGCCAAGGACTACTATCTCGCGCCCATCTATCCCGCACTCTTCGCCGCCGGCGGTGTGTGCTGGCAGTCACTGCTGGCGAAGCGGCAGACACGCTGGCTGGTCCCCGCCTATGCAATGCTGCTGATCGTCACCGGCATTCTCGTGCTGCCCATGTCACTGCCTCTGCTCACTCCCCAGAGCTGGCTCGCATACACCCGGCGCATGCATCTCCGCACCATCGGCACGCACACGGAAAAGTACGCCACCAGCGACTTTCCGCAGTTTTACGCCGACCGCTTCGGCTGGCAGGAGATGGTGGACCAGATCACCCGTGCCTACGACGCACTCCCGCCCGCGGATCGCACGCGCGCCGGCATCCTCTGCTCGAACTACGGCGAGGCCAGCGCGGTCAACTTCCTCGGCGCCGGCCGCGGACTGCCCGTCGCCGTCAGCGGGCACAACAGCTACTGGATGTGGGGGCCGCACGGCTACACCGGCGACGTGCTGATCGTGGTGAACGATGCTTCGCTCGACGAGATGCGAAAGTATTACAACTCAGTCGAGATCGTCGGGCGCATGGATCACCCTTACGCGATGCCTTACGAACACCGCAACATCTATCTCTGCCGCGGACGGAAGAAGAGCATGCTGAACGACTGGACAGAGTTCAAGCATTACATCTAAAGCAGGGTTACCGTGAGATGCCCGAGATCAGTCATGGTGCCCTTTTTCCTCAAGAAAGAGTCTGACGAGACAAGTGCTTTACCTTACATTTACCCTGCTTTTGCTTTAGCGTTTCGCAGGGGATCCTCCATGCGTCTTTCTGTCTCGCTTATTTTGCTTTATCTGTTTGCCCTTGGCGTTGCCGCACAAGGTCAAGTCACAACGGCCGATACGCATCAGCAACGTATGGAACAGATCGTGCAGGACGCAGTCGCCAACCATCACTTCATGGGCACGGTTCTGGTCGAGCGCGACGGTAAGCCGATCCTGGACAAGGGCTACGGCTCGGCCGATCTGGAATGGAATATCCCGAACGCACCCAATACAAAATTCCGACTCGGCTCCATTACCAAACAGTTCACGGCAGCGAGCATTCTACTGCTGGAAGAGCGCGGCAAGCTCAAGGTAGAAGACCCGGTCTCGAAGTACATGCCGGACGCGCCGGACGCGTGGAAGAACATCACCCTCTTCCACCTGCTCACGCATACGTCGGGCATCCCCAACTTCACCAACTTTGCCGACTACCGTGAGACCCAGGGGCAGCCCACGACGCCGGAACAGCTCGTCGCCCGCTTCCGCGACAAGCCGCTCGACTTCCCGCCCGGTGAGAAATGGAGCTACAGCAACTCCGGGTACGCGCTGCTCGGCTACCTGCTGGAAAAGATCAGCGGCCAACGCTACTGCGATTTTCTACAGCAGAACATCTTCACCCCGCTGGCCATGAAAGACTCCGGCTGCGATGTGAACAGCGTCATCCTGCCTCGCCGCGCCTCGGGCTATGTGGCTCGTCCTCATGGCCTGGAGAATGCCACCTATATCGACATGTCGGTGCCCTTCTCCGCCGGTGAGCTTTACTCCACCACGGGCGACATGCTGCGCTGGCAGCAGGGACTTTTCGGCGGAAAGGTGCTGATGGCGGACTCACTGAAGAGAATGACCACACCCGTCAAAAACAACTACGGCTTCGGACTCGAGATAGAAACCATTCAGGGACATGAGCGCATCAGCCACGGCGGTGGCATCGATGGCTTCAACACCTTCGAAGCCTTGTACCCGCAGGAGAAGCTCAGCATCATCGTGCTCTCGAACGTAAACGGCAACACGCCGGATGAACTCACACTGCGGCTGGCATCCGTCATGCACGGCCAGCCCGTCGTGCTGCCGTCCGAGCGCAAGGAAATCCCGATTCCCGCCACAACGCTCTCGCAGTATGTCGGTGTCTACCGGATCGCGCCACAGTTCGCACTCACCGTGGTACTGCAAGGCGATCACCTCGTCGTCCAGGCCACCAACCAGCCTGCCGCACCGATCTTCGCCTCCAGCCCCACACGCTTCTTCTATCGCGTCGTCGACGCGGAGATCGAGTTCTTCCCCGATGCAGCCGGCAAGATCGATCATCTGGTGCTCTACCAGGGCGGCCATGAAATAAAGGGTATGCGGGAAAACGATAAGGCCGCTGTCCTGACCTCCGAGCGAAAAGAAGTCCCAGTGCCTGCGGCTACGCTCTCACGCTATGTCGGTGTCTATCAGCTAGCGCCGAATTTTTCGATCACCGTCACGCTCGCCGGCGGCCACCTCGTCGCCCAGGCCACCAACCAGCCTGCTGCACCGATCTTCGCCTCCAGCCCGACTCGCTTCTTCTACCGCGTCGTCGATGCGGAGATTGAGTTCTTCCCGGATGCCGGCGGTAAAGTCGATCACCTTGTCCTCTATCAGAACGGAAAAGAGAGCAAGGGCATGAAGCAATAGACGAACGGAATCTCTGCGTGCAACGTCCAGTCTAGCGCTACTCTAGTCGCTAGAGCGGAAGCCGGGATGATGTCATGTATTGAGTGAGGCGATGTAGGCATTTTCCTTGGCGAAAATGCCTGACGAGAGGGGCGCTTCACCTTACAGCAACTCGGCTTCTGCTCTAACCCCATCCGCCCGGAGCCTCGCCATCGCCGCACCCGCGACCACCGCCGCACAGCGTGAACACCAACCGCTGGAGCGCGTACTTGGCCTCTCGCAGTCCACTGCCATCGTGGTCGGCACGATCATCGGCAGCGGCATCTTTCTTGTCCCGCAGGAGATGATACGTGCCGTAGGTCACGGCTCACTGGTTTATCTCGCATGGATCGCCGGCGGATTGCTCTCACTCTTCGGCGCGATGACCTACGCGGAGCTTGCCGCCCGCATGCCGCAGGCCGGCGGAGAGTACGTCTACATCCGTCGCGCCTATGGCGACCTGCCGGCCTTCCTCTACATGTGGACGTGGTTCGCCGTGGCCAAACCAGCCTCCATCGCCACCGTCACCATCGGCCTCGCGCGCACACTCGCACTCTTCCCGGCGCTGGCGTGGCTCGATCACACCGCCATCGCCGCACCCATTCCGCTGGCCTGGTCGCAGCTCTTCGCCATCGCCATGACCTGGCTCATGACCGGCCTCAACTACATCGGCATCCGCCGCGCCGCTAACTTTCAACTCGTCTTCACCTGGCTCAAAGTTTTGCTGGTACTGGTCATCGCCATCACCTGCTTCGCCAGCGCGCATGGCCTCGCGGCAAACTTCCGCACCGTCTTTCCCGGAGCCGAGGGCGGCTTCGCGGGATTCATGGTCGCGCTCATCGCGGCGCTGTGGGCGTATGACGGCTGGAATGACCTGAACATGGTCGCGGGTGAGGTGCGCAATCCGGAGCGCAATGTGCCGCTCGCCCTGCTCTTCGGCGTCGGCATCGTGGGCTTCCTCTACATCGCGGTCAATGCAGCTATCCAATACATGCTGCCCGCTGTGGCACTAGCCGCTTCGCCCCGGCCCGCGGTGACCGCTGTCAGCGTGGTCCTGGGAGCCACCGGCGCCACGTTGGTGACGGCTGGCATGGCTCTCAGCATCTTCGTCACGCTCAACGGCACCATCATGTCCGGTGCGCGCGTGCCCTTCGCCGCCGCGCGCGATGGTCTCTTCTTTGCGCGGGTCGCGGAGCTCAGTCCGCGCTTCGGCACGCCGGCGCCCTCGCTGGTACTGCAGGCCGCGCTCAGCACACTCTTACTGCTTGCGGTGGGCCGCTTTCAGCAGCTCTTCGAACTCGCCATCTTTGCGGAGTGGCTTTTCTACATGATCGCGGCCAGCACCATATTCGTGCACCGTCGCCGGGCCGCTCGAGAGAATGCCTCTACCTTCCGCATGTGGGGCTATCCGGTGCTGCCTGCGTTGTTCATCGTTGCCGCCGCGGTTCTCTTGGTCTACAGCTACCGGAGCAACCTGCGCAATTCACTGCTCGGTACCGCGATCATCCTTGCCGGGATCCCGCTGTTCTATCTCTTCAAGCGGAAGGCGACGTCCCTTCCCTAGGCGTAGTGGCGCGTTTATAGATCTGCTCACAGATGGCATGCCGGCATCCGCAGGGGGGCGCCTCATCCATCGCATTTTGCTCACACCAGTCGCTGCAAAATTCCTTGCCGTCCGGAACCGCGCACATGCACTTCCGGTGGGCACATTTCACTTGCATCGCATCTCCTCCAACCCCTGGAGATTTAGATGCGTAACTGCGACAAATTGACAAGGGTACTTCGGCATCCGGCAGCGACCTCCGTAATGCTGCTTCCGTGGGATGCGCCGTCGCAACCTATGGGTGAGCGACATGCAGCAAGTTCCACGTTTCAATGAGGTTGTCATGATCTCCCTGGATCTCACCCGCAAAGCTCCCGTTGATACCACCAGGCTCCACCTGATGAAGGGCCGCAAGGTATCCGTCTGCCACCACTGCCTGAAAAGCGTCGTGCGGGAGAGCCTGCTGCGCTGCAACGAATGCCACCACGACTTCTGCAACAACTGCCTGGATGCCTGCCGCTGCTACACCCAAGGCGGGTTCCGCATCGGTCGCCGCAAACAGCAGCCTGCCCAGACTCGGCACCTGGCCCTCGTTTCCAGCGGTGGCGGCCAGAAGTAGGCGCGAGACACGTTCCGTTTCAGGAAAACCCATTGCAGACAGAGCCTCCGACGCCGGTGTCCCCCACCGGCGATTCCCTTTTTGGAACCCTGTTCCGGCGATCCCAGGCGAGCAATTCCCTTTCAGGAACGACGCCGCACGCACTCCTCATACAGCCGTAGATACTCGCCCGCCGGCTCGCGCCAGGAAAAGTCCTTCTGCATGCCATTCTGTTGGAGCGTCTGCCACGCCTCTTTGTCGGCAAAGATAGTGAATGCCCGGTCCAATGCGGCCATGAACGCTCCCGGATCGTAGGGATAAAACTTGAAGCCGGTGCCCGTCCTGGCTGCCGGATCCCACTCTTCGACGGTATCGTCCAAACCGCCCGTCGCATGCACCACCGGCACAGTTCCATACTTCAAACTGTAGATCTGATTCAGACCGCACGGCTCGTAGCGGGACGGCATTAGGAATATGTCCGCACCGGCCTCGATCTTATGCGCCAGCGTGTCGTCGTAGGCCATCTTGACAGCCATCCGTCCGGGGTATCGTTCCACCAAGGAGCGGAGCAGTCCTTCGTAGTAGGCCTCACCCGTACCCACCACTACCAGCGTCACGTCGTGCGTCATCAGCTCCGGCATAATCTCCGCCAGCAGGTCGAAGCCCTTCTGCGTGGACAACCAGGAGACGATGCCAAGTACTGGTGTATTGTCGTTGCCGTTCTTCAGACCGAAGCCGTGCAGCAGGTCGCGGCGGCAGTCGCGTTTGCCCTGCATGCGCTCCGGCGTGTAGTGCGCCGCAATCTTGCGATCGGTCGCCGGATTCCACTCATCGTAATCGACGCCGTTCAGGATGCCCTTCAGATCGTCGGAGCGCTTCTGCAGTACGCCCTCCAGCCCCGCGCCCAGCTCCTTGGTCTGGATCTCCTGCGCATAGCGGCGGCTCACCGTGCTCAGCGTATCCGCGTAGATGATGCCGCCCTTCAGAAAGTTCGCCTGCCCGTAGAACTCCAGGCCATCCACCGTGTAGACCTCCCAGGGCAGTTGCAGGCGCTCGATGATATGTGACGGGAAGACGCCCTGATGGCCCGCATTGTGCACGGTAAGCAGGCACGGAATCTTCCGCAGCACCGGATCGAAGTAGTAGAGGGAGCGCAGCATCACCGGCACCAGCGACGCATGCCAGTCATGCACGTGGAACAGGTCCGGAATACCCAACTGCTTCGCCGCTTCGATCACGGCGCGGGAGTAAAGACCGAAGCGCTCTGCATTGTCGCTGTACTCGCCGCCCTGGGCGCCGTACAGACCCTCGCGGTCGAATAGCTCCGGGCAATCGAAGAAGTAGAACTGCACGCCCTCGCGCATACCGCCATCGAGCACCGTGACGAAACGGTTATAGGAGTGGAACGGGATCGTAATGCTGGGAATGGCGATGCGCCGGTCCGGCATGTGCTTCTGCACCTGGCGGTAGTACGGCAGATAGACCGTGACTCTGTGCCCCTGGCGCGCCATCTCGCGCGGAAGCGCCCCCACCACATCGGCCAGTCCGCCGGTCTTGGCGAACGGCACGCACTCGGAGGCCGCGTACACAATATGCATTCCTGCTCCGTCTCCCTACGCTACATACACGATCGGCAACGCGCTTTCATTTCAGAAAGCGGCGCGCGCTGCTTTACTCTCGAAGTGATTCTATCTGCCCTTGCGCGTGTCGCCCCTCCATGCCGAAGAAGCCCCGACTTGGTCAGAACTTTCTTGTAGATGCAGTTGCCTGCAGCCGCGTCGCGGCGGCGCTGGGCAATATTGCGCAAGATGCCGTGCTTGAGATCGGGCCCGGTCGGGGCGCCATCACGCGGCTGCTCGCAAAAACAGCCGGGCATCTCGATTTGGTCGAGTTCGATGCCGCCCTCGCCGCCGGGCTCATCACGGAGTACGCTTCAGCTCCAGATATCGAGGTTGTCCAGGCGGACATTCTAAGACTTGACCTCACTGCGCTCGCGCAGCAGCGCGGGCGCAAGCTCGTCGTGGTGGGAAACCTTCCCTACTACATCACCTCGGATATCCTGCTGCATCTGGTGGCGCATCATGCCTTCATCGACCGCGCTGTCCTGATGGTGCAGCGTGAAGTGGCAGAGCGCGTCGCCGCATCGCCCGGCAGCAGCGACTACGGGGTCCTCAGCGCAACCATGCAGCTCCACGGTGATCAGGAACTGCTCTTCACCCTGCCGCCAAGTGCCTTCCTGCCGCCTCCGGAGGTTCACTCCAGCGTCTTCCGCTGGCACGTCGCACCGCGCTTCGTGGAACTCGGCGTCTCTGCAGAGAGCTTCGTGCCATTCATGCGTGCCGGCTTCGCGCAAAAGCGCAAAACCTGGGCCAATAACCTGCGCAACGCCGGCTATGAAACAAGCGCCATCACGCCCGCGCTCGCAGCTAGCGGCCTAGAGTCAACTGTGCGTGCAGAAGCTGTCGACCTTCCAGGAATGGCGGTTGTCTTTCACCACCTACAGCGCAGCGAAGCCGAGTCTCACGGGAAAGATCTCGGCTAGCGACGAAAACGCCACGTAGCTCAGTGGTGTCCACTCGGCGCATGAGCAGCGGGCGCACTCATCGGTGGCGCGGACATACGCGGAGCAGGCGTAGACATCCTGGGCGCAGGCGCAGCTATACGCGGTTGCGGCGCGGCTACCCGCGGTTGCGGGGCGGCAGGCGCAGACATGCGCGGCTGGACCGGTATGGTCATACGCGGTGGCTGCGCCTGTGTCGGCGGCTGCCGGTAGATAGGGCGCGGCGTCACAGGAGCCGGCGTACTGCTTGGACTCCCGGGTGCGCGTAAGCCCGTCACCGGCGCCGTGACGCGCACGCCGCCGTTGCCCGCGAAGCCGTAGCTGCGGCCCACCGGCGCCGGCGCTCCACTGGTACCTCGATACGACAAGCGTCCGCCCAGCGTCGGGTCCTGCATGACCGGCAGCGGATCGAGCCGTTGGCCGTCCACCCGAATCGGACGCGTGTGATGCGTAACAAAGCCGCCGCCCGACGGCAGCGCGGGCCCGCGGTTCACTGCCAGCACCCGCGTCGGCAGCCCGGCATGTCCACCGGGAATCGGACGCGGCGGCACACGGAAGCCGGCAGGCGCATTCCACACCGCCACGCCGGGCTGCCAGCCAAGGCCGCACTGTCCCGGAATCCAACCCCAACCCATGCTGTTCCAGTAGTTCCACGCCCCGCAGTGGTACGGCAGCCACCCCCAGGAATAACCGGAAACCCACGTATAGCCGAACCCCGGGTAGTCTGCCCAATAGCCGCTGCTGTAGGGATCCCAACCGGCCGGCACATCGCCCGGCACCCACACGTTGCCGTAGCCCTCCATCGGATACCAGTCGCCGCTGGCGTCCAGGTCGTCCCAGCCCGGCTCATTCGAGGCGCCGCTGGTCTCGCGCGCGCTCGTCTGTTGCTGCGCCTGCTGCGCAATCAGGTTGTCGCGGTCCTGGTTCCACTGGTCCCAGCTATCGCTCTGAATGCTCGCGGCCGTGGTCATGTTTGAGGCATCGTCTGCCTGGAAGTGGAGGCTATGACCTTCGCTCGCCGTCTCTTCTTGATCGAATGTGCCCGGCGCCTGGGCGCGGACGCTTCCCGCAAAGACCGCCAGGTCCGGCGCCTCGTCCAAATCGATGCGGAAGATCGAATTCTCTGCGGGCTGCGCCACCCCCGCATTGAAATGCACCACATAGCGCTGACCGTCCGCTGTATTCAGTTCGAAGTAACCGAGGCCTGAGAGCATCGTCATCTCCGTTACGCCGCTGTGCGCGTCAGCAGGCAGGCGAACGATCTTGAGTTGGCTCTGCGGTGTCAGCCGGGCCACGCTGCCGTCGGTGAACTCCACCTCGGCCTGGCCGTTCTCGCCGGTCGAGAGCGTGTTGCCGGCAAACAGCGCCATATTCGCCTGCGCCTGGTCGAACTGCGTCGCTGTGCCCTGCAGGACTGAGACCTGACCCTGCACAAAACTCAACCGCACCACAGCAGAGGCGTCTGGGGCCTGGGCCGACAAGCTGCCGACACCGACCAGAAATGCGAGAACCGAAAGCATGAACCGATGGACTCGCATGGCCATACCTCCCTTACAACTGAGTGAAGCTTCGCGCCGCACCGGTCGCGGCTCACTTGTTATTAGAACCCGTAATCCTACAGAAGGTCGCAAGCACTATGCTCGATTCCATCCGCACCCTACATAGACGCAGCAGACCGGCGGCGCGTTACGCGCGATACCTGAAGCCAAGCTGAAGATGGGTCGCGTAAACAATGGCCGGCCCCGAAACGCAAGGCCTATTTGCTTGGTGTGCCCGCCGCGTCGATGATGGTCAGCAGATGACGCGCTCGTTTCTGCGCGCGTTCCATCACGGCATCGTCCTTCACGATGGCGATCAGGGTCGGGGCGATGTTACCCAGCTCGACCGCTTGGCCGTTGTGGACCATCGTCTCCAGGGTTTCAAGCTCCGCGTCCAGAGTCAGGCGGCCATGCTCGTGTTCGATCTCCAGACGTCGCCCCTCTTCCAGAGTTGCGGCGATGCCCTCCATCTCCGTTGTCAGCCACTGGATCTGGTCGTCCTTGCTGTAGTTGTAGTCGCATGCCCCGCGGCCGTCTGAACCCTCATAGCTCAGGATCTTCTTACCCGTGAAGGCCACGTGAGCGCCGCCTGCTTCACAGGCCATGGCGAAGAACTTCTTCGCGCGTGCAATGGCGAAGATCCGTTGCGTCGCCGCGGCAGTCACCTGGATCGGACGGCCCTGCCCTTCGCTCGGGAGGGCCGCTGGATCATCCGGCTTCACGGCACCGGCCTCGGCGTGAAACGTGCCGGAACCATCCTCATGCAGTGTGACGATATACTTCGGCGGCTGCAGCTGCGGGTTGTCAAACTGGAATTTGACTGTCGCTGTCGGCGTCTGTCCGAGCGCCACACCACACAACAGTACTGCAAGCACGGCCCTGCACCCCAACCGATCCAAAAATCGCATCTACCGTTGCCTCTATGTGCTGAAGGTTTGCCCCACTGGATCCTGCATGACTGCGATCCGTCCGGTATTAGACTGTCCGGCTGCAGTCTGGGCTGCAAGTGTTTGCGCGGTGTGGATATGACATATGGCGATCGCCAGGGCATCGGCGGCATCCGCCGGCTCCGGCTCGCGCTCCAGCTCCAGCAGCCGCGCCACCATGAACTGCACCTGCTCTTTCTTTGCCAGGCCATAGCCCACAACTGAGGATTTGACGCTAAGAGGTGCGTACTCCGCGATCGGGAGACCGAGGTTCGCCGCCGCTAGCAGCGCCACGCCGCGCACCTGCCCCAGCTTGAGGGCCGACTTGGCATTCGCAGCGAAGAAGACATCTTCAACGGCCACGACCGCCGGTTGATGCAAAACGATAAGGGCGGTCAGCTCAGCGTAGACGCGCGACAGCCGGACCGGCAATGTCAGCTTTTTCGAGAGCAGGATGCCGCCTGCGGCGATGCCCCGCAGCTTCGGTTCACGGCCGGTGGCATCGCTTTCCACCACGCCGTAGCCCGTGCACTCCGTGCCGCAGTCGATCCCGAAGACGCGCATGAGGCGAGTCTACCCTGTCAGATCAAGCTGCAGCAGTGTGCGTTACGGTTCACGTCGTTCGATGCGAAACCTACCGATGGCCGAGCTTGCCGATGCTCTCCCAGCCATACGCAACTTCCACCAGCTGCGCGTCGCCGATCTGGATCGGCTTTTGCGAGAACGCCACGCCGCCCAGATGCGTATAGAAGTTGCGACACGGATTGTCCGCCAGAACCCAGACCATGAGACGGGCGAACCCGCGCTGCACCAGGGTATCTGCCAGAGAACTGGCTAGACGCGTGCCGATGCCGCGTTGCTGTGCCTGCGCCAGCACATAGATCGCATAGATCTCGGCGTCATATCCCTGTATCGATTCACGTACGATGCCACCGCCGATGAACCCGCATACCGTGTCCGCCTCTTCGGCTACAAAGAGATAGGAGTCGCCCTTGGCGATCTCGTCTTGCCATCGTTCGGCTCTCGCCGAGGCGTCGAGTGCATCCAGATACTGCTGCGGCACAATGCCCCGGTACGCTGTCCGCCACGTCTCGACATGGACTCGTGCAATCCCAGGAGCATCGGAGGCCTTCGCCGGTCGAATAGCGACGCTCATGCAGCCACCCACCTCACGCGCGCGACACGCCCTCGACCGGTGAGCTTGCCGTGGCGTAGAGCTTGCGCGGCATGCGGCCCGCGACAAAGCTCTGCCGCCCGGCCAGTACGGCATGCTGCATCGCCTCGGCCATTAACACCGGGTTCTGTGCGCCAGCAATCGCGGAGTTCATCAGCACCGCATCGGCGCCCATCTCCATCGCCAGCGCCGCCTCGGAGGCCGAACCGATGCCTGCGTCGATGATCAGCGGCACCTCCGTGATCATCTCGCGCAGAATGCGCAGTGTCGCCGTATTCTGGAGGCCGAGTCCGCTGCCGATCGGCGCCGCGAGCGGCATCACCGCCGCTGCGCCGGCATCTACCAAGCGCTTCGCGAACACGACGTCGTCCGATGTATACGGCAGCACGGTGAAGCCCTCCTTCACCAGCACCTTGGTCGCTTCGAGCGTCGCCTGCACATCCGGATAGAGCGTCTTCTGGTCGCCGATGACCTCGATCTTCACCCAGTCCGACAGCCCCACCTCGCGCCCCAGCCGCGCCGCGCGGATCGCCTCCTCCGCCGTGTAACAGCCTGCCGTATTCGGCAGCAGGAAGTAGCGCTGCGGATCGAGGAAGTCCAGTAGAGACTCCTTCGAGCGGTCCAGATTTACCCGCCGTACCGCGACTGTCACCATCTCCGCGCCGGAGGCCTCAACGGCTCGCTGCGTCTCCGCGCCGTCCTTGTACTTCCCCGTGCCCACGATCAGCCGCGACTGAAAGGCACGCCCCGCGATCACCAGTGGTTCCATGACTCCAGTGTATCGCCGCTGTCACACCGGGATCGAAGCAATCCCCGTACCCACCCTCACCCCTCATCTACCATCAGCACGCGGTCATCGCAGTGCACTGTGTCGATACGCATGTGTCTGTACTGGCCTAAGCATGAATGGGATTCGAACCCAGGACACCGGCCCTTCGGCGTCACCACGCTTGAGAGGCGTGTATGCCAGCTTGGCCCCTGGCTGGGCTCGTGCTCGCCTGATGGATGAAGAGCTACCGACTGCCTCGATCAAGAAGATGCGTGCCTACACGACCTCCGTCTTCCAGTTCAGCTCCTGGATCTTCGTATCGATCTCGCGATAACGCTTTGCCAACTGGTCTATCTGGCGCTGGATCTTCGCGACAGGCAGCGCAGAGACAAAGCGCACCTCGGACTTCGTATAACGATCCTGCCGCGTGCTGGCAGCATCGCCCACAGCCATCAGCAGATCGCGTTTCCGACCTAGCACATCACGCTCGGCGATCGCATCCGCAATGGTCGTCCCTTCATCGAAGTCGGTATGCGAATTCGTGCGGTTGATCGTCTGCACCAGCTCCATCAGTCGCAGCGCGATGCGGTCTACCTCGTCCAGCAGTGACTGTGGATCCTCGCCCGGCTGCTCGCCTTCCTGCACGCGCGCGTTACGCACGATCCGCTTTTTCAACTCGTCCATGCGCACCTGGCATTCACTGCGCTGCGTCAGGGCTTCAGCAAGCTTCATCTGGGGAACTCCTCAAGCAATCGCGTCGTTTTACAGGCTGCAACTTCATCCGAGTGAGGTTGCAAGGCTCAGCAGGAATGCATACCGGAGAAAGAAAAAAGGCTCGCAGCCATTGCTGGCAGCGAGCCCCTTTCCGGTGATCTGTTGGAGTTGACCTGAGGCGTGCACGCTTCTCTATTCCCTCGGCTGCCTCCCAATCTGGCAGAACGAGGTACGAAGTGGGCCTCAGCGAAAAACGTTCTGTATCGCTAGGTCTAGAGCGTCACGCCCTAAGCCTCAGTCACCTCACGTGCTGTGATCGAACAACTACCGTCAGAAGTTTTCATTCGCTGGATCATCCTCCTTTCCCGTGTATTTCCAACCTACGCCGCCACTCTTTTGTCGTCAAGCGGGCGAATTGTTGATGACTCGATAGCGGCAACAAATCGCATTTGCAGTAGCGGCATGGCGTCTTCCCGCCGATCTTCAACGTGTCGAAACCGGTTGTTCGGACGATGCACCCGGCGCCCCATCGTGCGCTGTCAACTCCTGCCGCTGCAGCTGTTCCAGCAGCGCCCATTCCTGCGCAAACACCGGCAGCGGGGGACGCCCCTTCGCGGGGCCATGCAACTCCGCGGCGATCCGCGCCAGCAGCACGCGACGCGCCAGCCACACATCCGATCCCGGCGCCTGCACATTGCTCCAGTCCACACCCACACGGCGCTCCTGTGCCGCGCCCGCATGCCAGACCAGCCACGCATGTCCCTGCGGGTCGATGGCCGGAATGGTCTCACGGTCCAACTCCAAGAACAGCACGCGCAGCTCCTTCTTGTTGCGCAGTGTACCGTCCGCCACCGCATCGTTGACGACATCATCGAAACGTTCACGGTAGCGTTGCCACTGCTGCTGCGTACCCAAGGCCGCCGTGTCCACTTGTGCGCGCGTTGGCGTGGCTGCAAACCGTTCGTAGGTGTGCTGCAGACTGAAGCGCGCAGTCAGGAAATACGCGACGAAGAATGAGCCGGCAACCTCGTGATCCCCGATCAACGCTGCTGGAATCAGGTACTTCGGCTGATGGAAGGCCACCTCGGTCCCCACCCGGGCCGTTCCGCAACGCGCCACCACTCCTGGCTGCTGGATGAAATGCAACACATAGAGTCCCAGCTCCGGACGCTTGCGTGCATAGCGCGTGAACGAACGCGCTGCCGACTTCGGCCCCATCATGCCAAGGTCGTTCACCACATCGCGGTGCACGGAATGTGGGAAATAGAGATTGATCATGTCGCGCGAAAAATCCGCGCAGTTGTACATCACCATGTTGTAACGGTTGCGGTTCGGCAACCTATTCCCGCGGTCGATGAATGCCTCGTCCTGTTGCCGCGTCGTATGCACGGCAAATATGTAGACATCACGCACCGTCGTTGCACCTACCACGTCCCGCCAGTACGCATGCTCTACTTCCGGACACGCGCCTGCGCACACCGGCGCCAGCCACTCGTGCGCGGCGGCATTCTCCTGAGCTAGCTTCAGCGCGGGTGACGCATACAACGGTGCGGACGCGGGATCGGTAACGCCATCCAGGTACAAGCTCACCGGCACCGCATTCCACTCGTAAGCAGTCGCTTCATGGAAGTCCGGGTAGGCGGTCAGAATCACTCCCTGCTCCCCCGGCTCACAGAAACGTAGCTTGGTAGGAGTCTCCGCACAGATGTTGGAGAGATACACCGAGGTGTGTCCGGCGTGCGTCCATACCGACGCGCCGATCTGCGTCGGGTCGGCAAGCACCACGCCCACGTCGGCAAGCGCCGCGTGGACAGCCATCATCACAAAAAGGCCCAACCAGCCAAGGCACTTCAACAGAGCACGATCCGAAACTCCTTGAACCCGCACATCCCGTTCAAACCGCTTCCCTGCAAATCAATGCTCCCATTGAGTAGATGCCCTTCCTCCACAATTCGTCAGGCCAGCGCGTGGAAGTATTCGTCGCGCTCTACTACGTCGACCGGTCGGCCGAACAGCGCACCCAAATGCGCGGCCGTCAGCAGCTCGCGTTTGGCTCCATCTCCTACGATGCGCCCTTCGCTCATCAGGATGACGCGGTCGATCTCCGGCAGCACATCCGGCAGATGATGCGTCACCAACAGCAGCCCGGTTCCCTGCTGCGTCAGCCGTCGCAGCGTCTCGCGCAACTCGCGTTGCGACCGCAGGTCCAGGGCGTTCGACGGCTCATCCAATAGCAGCATCTCCGGCCGGTGCACGAGCGCCCGCGCGATCATGATGCGGCGCGTCTCACCCGCGGACATCTCGCCCACCGGCTTCGCCGCAAGATGCGTCGCCTCCATCAGCGCCATCGCTTCGGCAGCCCGCTCATGCATCTCTGCCGTGACCGCAAGATGTGGCCATAGCGTTGCACTGGCGAAGAATCCAGAGACCACTGCATCGCGTCCCGGCGTGTGTGCCGTGCTCGGCCCCGGCAGATCGGCGGAGACCACGCCCAGCCGCTTGCGCAGCTCTTCCACCGCCCAGCGCTCACGACCGAAGATTCTCACCGACGAGCCGGGACGCGGCAACGGGTAGCACTCGCAGGTGAGCACTCTGATCAGGCTCGATTTGCCGCAACCATTCGGTCCCAGGATCACAGCATGCTCCCCACGCCGCAGCGCCAGGTCGATCCCATGCAGCACCACCGACTCGCCCCGCGCCACATGCACGTCGCGCAGCTCCGCAAACCACGTCGTTTCCTTCGTCGTGTCCGTCACTGTTGTTAGAGTAAAAGCTCCATGGACTCGATCCTTTCTCTCCCGCGTGGATTTCTCTGGGGAGCAGTCCGCGCCAGTATCAAGGCGAGCGGCCGCGCCGACCTCTCCGCCATCGTCGCTCCGCATACTGCTGCTGCCGCTGCGCTCTTCACTACGAACAAAGTGCAAGCGGCGCCGCTACTGGTCGGTGCCCGGCATCTCTCCGCAAACACGGGCCGCGTCCACACTGTTCTGGTCAATGCTGGCAACGCCAACTGCGCGACAGGTGACGCGGGCATCTCCGCTGCCGAGCAGTGCTGTGCCGTTGCCGGCGAGGTCTTCGGCTGTACGCCGCAGTCCGTCTTTCCCGCCTCCACAGGCATTATCGGTGTGCCCCTGCCCGTCGATAAGGTGTGTGCCGCTTTGCCCGCACTCCATGCGGCCCTGGGCGATACCGCCGAACACTTCGCCGCCATCGCGCAGGCAATCATGACCACGGACACCCGACCCAAGGTCGCCTCTGCCGCGGTTGAAATCGACGGGAAACCAGTGCGTTTGGCGGGCGTCGCGAAGGGTGCAGGCATGATCCATCCCCAACTGGCCGCCGCACCCCACGCCACCATGCTCGTCTACCTTTGCACGGATGCAGACGCCACACCAACCCTGCTGCAACAACTGCTCGCCACCGCAGCAGAGACCAGTTTCAACCGCATTTCCATCGACGGAGACACATCGACCAACGACACCGTGCTGCTGCTGGCCAGTGCGGCATCCGGTGCAACACTTACTGATGCGAACGCAAATGTCTTTGCTGCAGCGCTCAGCAGCGTATGCACCTCGCTGGCCAAGCAGATTGTCGCTGACGGCGAAGGGGCGACGCACCTGGTCGAACTTCACATCCGTGGCGCCGCCTCGGATACGGATGCGCTCCGTATTGCCAAAGCCATCGCACACTCGCCCCTGGTGAAGACTGCCTGGGCCGGCAACGACCCCAACTGGGGCCGCCTCATCGCAGCCATCGGCTACTCCGGAGCGCAGGTCCAGCCGGAGCGCATCCACATCAGCCTGGGCGACCTGCTCATCTGCGAGCGAGGCGGGCGCGCGACATTCTTCGATGAAGCGGCAGCACACCGCTACCTGATGCAGCCGGAGTTCACCATCTCCATCGATCTCGGTATAGGCAACGGCACATGCCGCTTCTGGACCTGCGACCTGACCCGCGAGTATGTCTCGATCAACGCCGACTACTCCACATAGCCGAGCACTTCCTCCTACGGTGTCATCCTGAGTGGAGCAAAGAGCCTGCCTTGAGATTGTCGAAGGAACCTGCAGTCTGCCGAGCCATGCGCATCGTCTCAAGGCCATGCAACGAAAGAGGTGCATGATGTGCAACTACCGATAAACACTGCATGATTCGCCTACGCGACGCGCTTGTTCACAGACTTATGCACACTTCTGTTGAAAAGACGCCGTTGCGCGTGATGGAAAGCTGTGGCAATCTAACGCGCATCTCGCGCGAGAACATTTCCTCGAGCATTTTCACTGTAGGTATAGAGACGAGCGCGATGCTCCACGTGGCTTTTCCGTCAAGAAAAGCCATACTTCGCAACTGGGCTCTACACACCAACAGTGACAATGCTCTAAGACTGCATGCCGTCACGACACTTCGATCGGGCATCTCTAGATCGGGCATCTCTATCGGAAAAGTGCTCTACAATCGTCTGCGACGGCAATCATCCCCCGCACTCCTCTCGAGGATCCCTTCCCAACATGCCGAAACGGTCGAGCGCAGCCGCCCCTGCTCAACATCCACTGATCTCCGACCAACAGCTTCGTCACCTGTACGTCACCCTGCTGCGCTGCCGGCTCCTCCGCCGACGGAATCGGGTCAGCCCTGCAGCGCTTGTCGCGCGCGAAGCAATCGTCACCGGAACGGTGACACATCTTAAAGACGGCGATACCGTCGCAGCCGCCGCCGGCGACCGCCTCGCCGCGCTCGCTCGGGGCCACACGCTGCGATCCATCCTCGCCGGCAAGCCGCCAATGCCCGGCGTGCTCCCGGATGCGCCCACAGCAGAAGCTCGCTTCGCCATCGCCGCCGGCTATGCCCTGGCGCAACAGCAGCAGGACGAGAAGGGTGTCGTGCTCGCCTTCAGCGGACCGAGCATCACATCGCTCGATGCCCTGCGCCCTGCGCTCATCCTGGCTGCGCAATCCAAGCTCGGCATTCTCTTCGTGATCGAAACCGCAGCCGATGCCGACGTCAGCAGCCCGCGCCACACCGACCCGCTCGGGATCTACGGCATCCCGGTGGACGGCAACGATGTCGTCGCGATCTACCGCGTCGCGCAGGAGGCCATTACGCGTGCCCGCCGCGGCCTCGGCCCAACCCTGATAGACTGCAAACCCTGGCCGCTTGACGGCTCCATGGATTCCGTCAGCAAGTTGGAGATGGCCCTCCTGCGCCGCGGCCTGTCACCGCAGCCTCTGCGGCAGCGGACGGAGGATGCCTTCCACCAGGCAGTCACGAAACTGCGCAAAAAAGCGTGAGGCCTCAAGCCTTCGCAGTGCGATTGCGCAGCACCACTACGTTGGAACTTTCATCCACAACGTCAAACCCTAACTGCTCCAGGCGCCCCAGCAATCGCGCATTGGCCTCTTCGCCGATCAATCGCGCGTGCGTCTCCAGGATGATGAGTGCGGCTCGCTCCAGCATCGCAGCCTCCCGCTCCACCAACTCCCGCTCATGCCCTTCGATATCGCAGATGAGCGTGTAGCGGTGGAAGCCATAACGTTCCAGGATGCTCTGCAGGCTGGTGGTCCGCACGCGAACCTTCTTCGCACCACGCGTCTCATGCATGGAGTTTCCTGCAAAGTCCGATGTGGGAGCGTATTCAACCGCGTCCTGCCCGTAGGCAATAGCGGCATTGAGAACGTGAAACCGGCAGCCGTTGTGACGGCGATTGCGCTGGAGGAAGGGGATGACTTTAGGGTTTGCCTCTACCACGACATGGCGATCCGGCTGCCGGAGACGGCGGTTCGTCACGCAACTGACGACACCCATGCATGCCCCTAGCTCGACCACCGGTAGATCGGTAGCAACATATCGGCCAACTGCTGTGCGTTCGTACTGTTCGTAGTCACCGAAGAGGAAGCCGTTGCGCAGCCCCTCGTCCTGCACACCCTGGAGAAGAAACTCGCAGCCGTCGAGTGTCGCACGGCTGCGTCGCCTTTTGTCAGCAAGCACATCCGTCAGGCCGCCAAGCCCTCGCTCCGATAGAACCCGCATTGCAGTGCGCAGCTTTTTCAACGTTATTAATCCTGTTCCATTGTTCCAGCTGCCGGTGAAGACCGCGCGAACGGCGAAACTGACAAGTGTCTTTCGCCCGGCGGACTATTCTTGCTTCAGCGCTTGACCGCGCACAAACGCCTCGATCTCGCCACGTCCGCCCACCACAAACGGCGTCCGCTGATGGATCGATGTCGGTATGACATCAAGCACGCGTCCAGTGCCGGTCATCGCCGCACCACCCGCCTGTTCCGCGATAAAGGCCAGCGGATTCGCCTCATACATCAATCGCAGCTTGCCGCCCGGCTGCTTCTTCGTCGGCGGATACAGGAAGATGCCTCCCTTCAAGAGCGTGCGATGAAAGTCGGCGACCAGCGAACCGATGTAGCGCGAGCTGTACGTGCCACCCAGCTTGCCTTGCCGCAAATCCGTAAGATATCGCTGCCAACTCTCCGGAAAGCCATCGTAGTTCGCCTCATTCACCGAGTAGTAGCTGCCGCGCTCCGGCATCCGCATCTTCTCGTGGCTCAACACGAACGCGCCGATCGTCGGATCGAGCGTAAATCCATAAACGCCATTGCCCGCGGTGTAGACGAAGATGGTCGATGGGCCATACACCACATAGCCCGCGGCAACCTGCCTCGTGCCCGCCTGCAGGAGAGACTCGTCGAGACTCGCTGTCTCGGAGGGTCGCTTGAAGATGGAGAAGATGGTCCCCACATTCACGTTGACATCGATATTGGACGACCCATCGAGCGGATCGAAGACGATGATGTACTTGCCATTCGTGTGGTCCTGCTCGAAGGTGACCGGCTCCTCGTTCTCTTCGCTCACCAGCGCCAGCACACTCTCCCGCAGACCCAGACAGTGCAGCAACGCGCGGTTCGCGTAGACGTCCAGCTTCTGCTGGCTCTCGCCCTGCACATTCGTCTCGCCTGCGTCGCCCAAAACGTTCAGCAGCCCGGCGCTGCGTATCTTCGCCTCCACCATCTTGGTAGCCAGCGTGATGCCGGAGAGCAGCCACGAGAATGTGCCCGAAGCCTCCGATACCTCACGCTGCTGCTGCAACAGGTGCTGTTGCACCGTCACGATCATGTTGTCGGCGTTCTGCATTGCTCCCTCTTTCAGGTGAGCGGAACGCGCAGGTCCGCGCCGCTCATCTCGCCCGGCTGTCCCAGACCAAGCATCGCCAATACGGTCGGCGAAATGTCACGCAACGAGCCGCCCTCGCGCAACCGGTAGCGCACGGCGTCTTCACTCACCAGAATCAGCGGCACCGGATTCGTCGTGTGTGCCGTGTGCGGCCCCCCGCTCACCGGATCGACCAGCATCTCTGCATTCCCATGGTCGGCGGTTATCATCATCGAGCCGCCGGCCTGCCGCAGTGCCGCGTGTAGCTGACCCAGGCAGGCATCCACCGTCTCCACGCCGCGAATGGTCGGCTCCATCCTGCCGGAGTGGCCCACCATATCCGCGTTCGCAAAATTCACCACGATCAACTGAAACGCCGTATCTGCCACTGCCTTGGATACGACATCGGCAATGCCGCGCGCGCTCATCTCCGGCGCCAGATCGTAGGTCGCCACCCTCTGCGACTGCACCATCTGCCGGTCCTCGCCGGGAAACTCCTTCTCGATACCGCCGTTGAAGAAATACGTTACGTGCGCGTACTTCTCCGTCTCCGCCACGCGCAGGTTGCGAAGCTGCGCATCGGCCAGCCGGTTCGCCAGAAGATTCTCCATCGACTCCGGCAGCAGGATCATCGGCACCTTGAAGTGCCGGTCATACTGCGTCATCGAAAGATAATGCAGGTTCTTCGGCACTTCGACGCGAGGAATCGTCAGGTCCAGGTCTTCGGCACCCACCAATTCGCGGCCGCCCTCTGCAGTAAGCCCGCTCTCCCGCGCCAGCACCCGTGTGATCTGCCGTACCCGGTCGGCGCGATAGTTGAAGCAGATGCAGACATCGTCGTCACGCACGCGCGCCGCCGGTGCGCCGGCAGCATCCGTCACCACGAACGGAATGATGAATTCATCCGTCACACCCTGGCTGTAGCTCTCCTTCACGCGATTAATGGCATCGCTGTGCTCGCCGCCCTCTGCCGCGCCCTTGGTCATCGCGTCGAAGGTCAGCCGCTCGCGCTCCCAACGGCGATCGCGGTCCATCGCGTAGTAGCGTCCGCTCACCGTAGCAAGGCGGCCCACGCCAATCTCCCGCATCGCCTGCTGCAGCGATTCCAGGTAGCTCACGCCGCTGGTCGGCAGCGTGTCGCGCCCATCAAGGAATGCATGCACGAACACACGCTCCGCACCGCGCATCTTCGCGGCGCGCAGCAGTGCATGCAGATGCGCCTGCTGCGAGTGCACCCCACCATTCGAAACCAGACCTAGCAGATGCAGCTGGCGACCACCCTCGCAGGCGCGGTCGATGGCGCGCACAATCTCAGGATGCTCATAGAACGATCCGTTTGCGATCATCGCGTCGATGCGCGTGATGTCCATCGACACCACCCGGCCCGCACCGATGTTCAGATGACCCACCTCGCTATTGCCCATCTGTCCATCCGGCAGCCCTACGAAGTGGTCGGAGGCATGCAGTAATGTGTTGGGAAATTCACGCAGCAACCGGTCGTAGTTCGGCTTGCGTGCCTGTGCAATCGCATTTGCTTCGCGCTCTGCGCGATATCCCCACCCATCCAGAATGGCCAGCACCAGCGGCTTCGGCATCAGTTCGCTTTGTCTCCTTCAGTACCAATTGCGCGGCATGCATTGCGGCGCTCCAGGCCTGCTCTTTAGGGTTGATAGTACAGTAGTGGGACGCATGCAGCCTGCTGTTGACTCGACGCGCCTCACGCCGGATCGGCACCGTATCTGGAGCCTGCGACGCATCACTTCCGGTTCGTCATGGATCCCGGAGATCGACGGTCTTCGTTTCGTCGCGATCGCGCTGGTCGTACTCTTCCACCTTGCCGCTCAAGTCGAAGGGAAGAGCCTCGTTCATCTCCAAACCCAGGTCTGGTACGAAGGGCTCTTTCGTTTTCTCGACCGTGGCGACATCGGCGTCCGCATCTTCTTCGTCATCAGCGGATTTATTCTCGGCCGGCCCTTTGTGCGCCACTATCTGCTGGGCCATCCCAAACCATCCTTGCGCAGCTACTATCTACGTCGGCTCACCCGGCTGGAACCGCCTTACCTGCTCAACATCGTTGCCTGCGCTGTCTCCATCCTGATCTATGCGCACGGGCAAATCGCGGTACACGTCCTGGTGCTGCCCGTCGTCGCCAGTGCCTTCTACATGCACAGTTTCTTTTTCAGTGGCGGCAATGCGATCAACCCTGTGGTCTGGACGCTGGAGATGGAGGTGCAGTTCTACCTGGTGGTGCCGCTGCTATCGCTTGTATTCCTGATCCGCAACCACTGGCTGCGCCGCGCGCTCCTGGGCGTCGCCAGCATCGCGCTCCCGGTCATGCTCGAACTGTTCGTCTACGGCAAAATCTCCTACACATCGCACTTCTGGACGACCATCGGCTGGCTGTTACAGTATTTCCTCGCAGGCCTTCTGCTCAGCGACGTGTATGTCGTGGACATGCCATCCTGGCGTGCATCCTACGTGTGGGACGCACTGAGCATCGCTGCATGGTGCATCCTGCTCTTCAACACGGGTGCCAACACCTATATCGTCGAGCCGCTGCTGATCGCCTTCGCATTCCTCGGCGCTTTCCGCGGTGTATTGCTCCACCGCCTCTTCACCACGCAGTGGATCGCCATCGTTGGCGGCATGTGCTACTCGCTCTACCTGTGGCACTTCTTCGTGATCGCACTGGTCTTTAAGGCCAGCCGCTACGTGCTCCTCACCCACGACCTGCTGGCCAACTTCCTCGTACAGTGCGCCCTTGTGCTGCCGTGCGTGCTCGCCTTCTGCACACTCTATTTCGTGTTGATCGAGCGGCCATGCATGGACCCGAAGTGGCCGCAAAAGCTATGGGCCGCCGTGAGTAAACACTCGCGGCGGCCCGAGGTGACAAACCTGCAGTAGTCCTACCGCTGTGGCTTGGACGTCGTGCCTGACGGCGGTGTGCTGGGCGACGTAGAGGGGGACGCTGCACCGGGACCACTCGCACCTGGTGCCGCACCCGGACTGCTACCGTTTACACCACCTGGACCGCCGGGTCCCATCCCTCCACCCTGCGGCGGATGCTCGGCCTGGTACTTCTTCTGCGCTGCTTCAATCTCCGGACGATGCCGTTCAATCGCTTCGCGTCCGATCTGTCGGCCCTTCTGCTGGGACGCGGCCACGCTCTCGCCGAGGATCGGCGGCATGGACTGCAGCACGCGATGTCCCTCCGGCGTGTGGTAGAAGGCCAGTGCCTTCGTCGCATCCTCCTGCGACAGATACTTGGCGTAGATCGGCTGCATCAGAGTCGGGTAGTCGATACCGGCGATGCTGCCCTGGACATCGGTCCACACATCTTCGGGAATGAATGGCGCCGCCTGCTTATTCATCGCAATCATCTGCGACCAGTTGTTCTCTTCGATCTTCTTGTAGCCCATCAGAGTCAGCAGCTCACGCGTCTGCTCCATGGTGATTGGGTGCGCTGGCGGAGTCGGTGCGCCTGGTGTCAGCGACGTAATGCCGTGATTGGGAGAGGGCGCAGTGGAGGTCGGCGCACTTGGCATGCTCTGCGATTTGCCGCTTGAGGTTGTGCCGCTCTGGGCGGCACTGCTTTGGGCGAAGGCGCTGCCCGCCGTAAGCGGCAACACCAACAGTAGTCCGCAGACAGCGGAGGGGAAATACTTCATCGGAACACTCTTTCCGGCGTGGTGACACGCACCACGCTCTTGCTGGAGCACATTTCCTGGTCGCCGCCGTCCGCAATGGCTCGCTTGACATGGCCTCCCTTAGAGAAAGGCCACCGGAGAGTCAGCCGACAGCTCGACAACTACAGAAAAAATGCGTTATTCGTCACAATTGACGGATTCGATACCGAGAAACTCTGCCGCCTGTCCCAGTTCCTCTTCGATCCGTAGAAGCTGGTTGTACTTTGCAATCCGGTCCGTGCGCGAGGCTGAACCGGTCTTAATCTGGCCCGCACCGGTGGCCACGGCCAGGTCGGCGATGAATGTATCCTCGGTCTCGCCGCTGCGATGCGAGATGATCGACGTGTAACCATAGCGCCGCGCCAACTCGATCGCCTCCAGTGTCTCGCTCACCGTGCCGATCTGGTTCACCTTGATGAGGATTGAGTTGGCAACACCCTCGTCGATACCGCGTTGCAGGCGCTCCGTGTTGGTGACGAACAGATCGTCGCCCACCAATTGGATCTTCCCACCCAGCTTCTCGGTCATCGCCTGCCAGCCCTTCCAGTCATCCTCGGCCAGCCCGTCTTCGATAGAGATGATCGGATACTGGCGCGCCCAATCCGCCCAGTAGCTCGCCATCTCCTCACTCGTTTTCTCACTCTTGTCGGACTTCTTGAAGATGTACTTGGCGGCCGTCTTATCGTAAAACTCGCTCGATGCCGGGTCGAGCGCCAGCGCGATGTCCTCTCCCGCCTTAAAGCCTGCCTGCTCGATGGCCTCCAGGATTACCTCGATCGCTTCGACATTCGACTTGAGTGACGGCGCAAACCCGCCTTCGTCACCCACTGCCGTGTTGTAGCCCTTCTTCTTCAAGACACTCTTCAGTGTGTGAAACACCTCCGCACCCCACCGCAGCGCATCGGAGAAGCGTTCCGCACCCACCGGCATTACCATGAACTCCTGAAAGTCCACATTGTTGTCCGCGTGCGCGCCGCCATTGATGATGTTCATCATCGGCGTCGGCAGGATGCAGGCGTTCACACCCCCCAGGTATCGGTAGAGCGGCATCTTCAGGGCCAGCGCCGATGCGCGTGCGGCGGCCATGGAGACGGCAAGGACCGCATTGGCGCCGAGCCGGCTCTTGTTCTCTGTACCGTCAATCGAGATCATCGTCGCGTCGATCAATCGCTGATTGGAGGCGTCCATCCCAGTCAGCTCCGGACCCAGAATGCTCTCGATGTTCTCGACAGCCTGCAACACGCCTTTGCCCAGGTAGTGCGACTTGTCTCCGTCTCGCAGCTCCACGGCTTCGTGCTCGCCCGTCGAGGCGCCGCTGGGCACCGCGGCGCGGCCCACCACGCCGCCCTCCAGCACCACATCTGCCTCCACTGTCGGGTTTCCGCGTGAGTCGAGAATCTCCCGCGCGTGTATCTGCACAATCTCCGTCATATCGCTCCTTGTGATCTGGTGGCGCAACCGGTCATTCAACTTGGGGCGGCGGTCTACCGCAATCGGCTCGCCGGTCACGCCGCCGATCATGCTGATCCAGTTGCTCATGTCTTGGTAAGCCGTTCGCAGTTCCTCATCCGCGCGGGCAGCAGGCTCGCTGTGCTGCGCAGTGCACCTGAAAAGTCTAACAAAGCAGCTCGCGCAGCGTTGTAAACACCCGGCGGCCTCCGTTTAGTAACCGCGCAGGTACATGCGCGGTGCTTCGCGCGCGTCTTCGCAACTTCTTCGTCTACGCTGGTGTCAGTTCTGCCATCACAGAAGGCGCGAATCGTATGGGGGTATTGCTCGCATGAAGTCCAGACTCATCCTTGCCGGGGTCACGCTGGCGCTCACCAGTGCAATTGCCGGAGCGCAGACCACAGCCAAACCAAGTCCCTACCAGGGCACGTCCCAGCCACCCGCGACCGACGTCATCCGCGCCACCGATACGCCTCCTGCTACGCCCCCTGCCGCAGCCGCGGCGCCCCCAGCTTCCCCTGTAATCGCCGTGCAGCAACCCAAAGCACCGGCAGCCGCGCCCGCCCAGGTCGAAAATCCCGACTATGGAATCGTGGAAGTGCCGGTCACCCCCGCGGCGGCAGCACCCGTACACGCGCCCGATCTGCAGAGCCGCCAGGGGGATCCGGACGAGGGAATCGTGACCAGCGTGCTCGCGCCGAACGATCAGTTGGTCACTGGAACGCCGATCCACGCACGCCTGGACCAGGAGATCTCTTCCCGTGACAACGGTGTCGGCACGCGCTTCACCGCGCAGGTCGTGCGTGATGTCGCGCAAAATGGACGCGTCATCATTCCCACCGGCTCCGTCGTCCATGGCAAAGTGATCCACGCAGACTACGGCCGCCGCATTGCAGGCGCAGCCACACTCCGCCTGCTGGCCGACGAAATTGTGCTGCCGGATGGCACTCGCTACACCATGAGCGCCGTCGTCAGCCAGACGGATCGCAGGACCTACACCAAGGTCAACGCGGAAGGCACGATCATCGCCAAGGATCGCCCCGGGAAGATCGCCGCCGAATACGCACTAGGCGGTGGCGGTGGCGCGGCAACCGGCGCAGTCTTCGGCGGCCCTACGGGCGCTGCTGTCGGTGCTGGTGTCGGTGCTGGTCTGGTCACGGCGCACATCCTGATGCAGGAGCAGGCCGCAATCCTGACCGCCGGCTCCTCCATCACCTTCGGCCTGACGCAGCCCATGCGGATGACGCCTCTCACCAATACCGCTTCGAACTAAGCGTTTCCGTGTCGCCTCGCGACCATGGGGAAGCCATACCGGCTTCCCTTTTTCATGCCCAAGCTGCCGAGACACGCCACCTGAAATTGCCTGACTGTGCCGGATGAAGGAAACTCCTCTCATGGCAGCCTCTCTTGTCATCCTCACCGGCGCTTCCGGCAGCGGTAAGACCACGCTCGCGAAGGCCGTTGACGCAGCGCGGCTCCCTGGTTGCGAAGTCGTCTACTTCGACTCGATCGGCGTGCCGGCGGCAGAAGAGATGGCAGCCCTCGGAGCCGAAGCATGGCAGCGTGCCACCACAATCCAATGGATCGGTCGCATCGCGGGCCTGCTCCGCGCAGGAACCTCGGTGCTGTTCGAAGGCCAGATGCGTGTCGCCTTCCTCCGCGAAGCGTTGTCTCTCTCCGCCATCGAGCACGCGCAGATCGTCCTGGTGGACTGCGACGACGCCACCCGCACCCGGCGACTCCGCGACGATCGCAATCAGCCCGAGTTGGCAAACGCCGACATGCTGAACTGGAGCCGCTACCTGCGTCGTGAGGCGGAAGAGACCGGATGCTTCGTCATGGACACCGGCATCTTGTCATTCAAAGTCTGCCGCGAACACATCCTCGCGTGTCTCGGAGAGAGACAGCCCATGCATCTCCAGGAAACATCTTCATAAGCCGTCCTGTCATCTCGAACGGACCTGTACGAGGCATTGGGGAGATCGGCTGTTCTCTTTCTTCGCAGCCTGCGTATTCGTAGGCAGCAACCTAGGAATTTGTTGAAAAAGGCTATAGCTTGCAAAGCGATCAAAAACACATCGCGTCAGGATGCCCAGGAGCGATTTCCAAGCGTCTGGTGACCTCAAGATATCCCTAAATTCAGGCCTTAAAAGGAAATAAGGTAGTTTTTCAACAAGCTCCTAGAGCATTTTCGGTAATGCTGTGAAGGGCGGAGATACACTCGGCGTGGCTTTTCCTTCAAGAAAAGCCACAGCAGCTTGCGCTAGACCCTCTACACCTATACCGAAAATGCTCTAGACTATCCCGGCGGAGCGTGCTCCAGCAGTCGCCGCCAGGTCTTCTGGTTCTTCCTGTAGTTCTTCCTCAGGTCTTCCAGGATGCGTTCGAAGTCGATGTGCTTGAAAAGCCGATGCCACGCGGGATTCTTCGAGAACCATGGATAGTTTTCGTTGCCCAGATAGATAGCGCGGCGCAGCCAGTGCAGCGCCTCGCTCTCGTCGCCTTCGACGGCAAAGTATGTCGCCAGCCGGTAGGCCATTTCGCTGTCCGCCTCTGCGGCGGAGAGCGTGTCCTCTTCGATCAGCGACTCCGCCCGCTCCCGCTGCCCTACCTGCACATAGCAAAGCGCCAGCGTCGGAAACGCGATGCGCATCGAGTCGTCCTCGCGGATCACCGTCTCCAGTAGCGCGATCGCTGTCTCCAATTCGCCCTTCCGCATGTGCTGGTAGGCCATCGATGTGCGCAGCAGCGAGTGCTTCGGCTCCAGCGTCAGCCCCTTCTGCAGCTCTTCTTCGGCCAGCTCCAACTGGTTCTGATACTGGTACACGCGGGCGCGATGATTGTAGATCGCCGGCGCGTTCGACGGATTCAACTGCAGCGAACGGTTGAACTGCTGCAGCGCATCTTCATACATGCCGTCGAGCCGTAACGTGATGCCCGCCACTGCATGCACGTTCCAGTCATTGCCGCTGGTGCGCAACAGCTGCTCGATGCCGTGACGCGCACTCTCCTTCTCGCCGCGCGACAACATCATGTACACGCGATAGAGATTCGCCTCAATCGAACCAGAGTCCAGATCCAGCGCCTTGTCGAAGGCGCGGCGCGCGCTCAATAGATGCATCTGGCCGCCGAAGCCATTGCGCACATACTGCAGGTGTGCGATGCCCAACCCGCTCCATGCCGCGGAAAACTGACTGTCCCGTTCGACGACTCGCTCGAAGCGTTCGAGCGCCCGGTCGAGATCGCCGCGCGAACCGGCACGCGCCAGAAAGGACGACAGCAGCGCACGCGCCTGCAGATATTCTTCGGACACCTGCTCGCCGAGCCGGGGCACCCGCATGGCGCGTTCGCTGCCGGCGCCGTTCAACTTCTGCCCCATACCCTGCAACGTGGCAAAAACCTCGTTCGAGATCTCGGTCTGTACCGCAATCAGATCGAATGAGGCCACACGAATCGCGCCGCCCGTACGTACGCTCTGCCCCGCCACATCCAACAGTTGCCAATTCAGGTCGAAGCCGTCCTCCGAACGTAAAAAATTTCCCGCCAGCACGTACCGCGCTCGGAGCCGCTGCCCCAGCGCTAGCGGATCCATCTGCTGCACCGAGAGCGGCAGCTGCATTAACGCGCTCGATGGCCGCACGACCAGCGACGGCATCCGCGCCAGGCGCGCGGCAATCGCATCCGCCAGCGCAAAGCCGTACATCGGTGACTCCTCTGCCGGCCCCGTCCCTCCTGGCCTGCCGAAGTTACGGAACGGCATCACCAGGATGCTGTTCTCTTTCGCCTGCGCATCGGCAGACTCGCGAAAACGCTCTGCCAGCATGGAGAGCATGCCTGTCGTGCGCTTCTCCCGCTCCGCCGGCGGCACATTGGACGGCATGTCCAGGGACATCATCCCCGTCTCCACCTGCTTGGTGCGCATGATCATCTTCAGCGCCTCGCGCACCTCCGCGGCAGACGCATAGCGATCGGCAGGATTCTTCTTCAGGCAGCGATCGATCACGCTTCCCAGTTCCTCCGGCACCTCCGGGCAACAGTTGCTCAGCGGCGGCGGGTCGGCAAACTGAATCGCGCGCACGCTCTGCAACTCCTCGCCATCCGGCCGCACGAAGGGATGGCGCCCGCTCAGCAACTCATACAGAATCACACCGAACGCAAACAGATCGCTCTGCACACTGCTCTGTCCGGTCACGAACTGTTCCGGCGCCATGTAGGCCAGCGTGCCGCCGCGCGCGGTATAGGTGGTGGCCACCGCGCCCTGCTTACGGCGGGTGGGCTGCGCCGGGTCGAACTCTGCTTCATCCGGGGTCTTCCGCCGCGCCAGGCCGAAGTCGAGGATCTTCACCAGGCCGCCATCGGTCAGCATCACATTCGCCGGCTTCAGGTCGCGATGGTAAATGCCGATCTCATGTGCGGCGCTCAACCCATCCGCGATCTGTATACCGACCGAGAGGACAAGCTGCACACTCGCGGGCCCCTGCGCAATCAGCCGATCAAGCGAGCGCCCAGGCACATACTGCATCACGATGTAGGCTTCGTCGCTCGACTCGCCGACTTCGTAGATAGCGCAAACATTGGGGTGCTCGATGGCGGACGCAAGACGTGCCTCGCGCAGTACGGTCGTCCGCATCTGCTCCAGCGAGAGCGCGCCGCGCTTCAGGATTTTCAGCACCACAGGGCGCATCAACAGTGTGTCGTTGGCCAGATAGACCACGCCGCTGCCGCCCGAACCCAGTTTCTTCTGGATCTCGTAGTGCTCGATCTCGCGCCGCTTCATATCGCCTCAGTGTACCGGGCACGACATAGAGAGGACGTGCACACACACTGTCAGCTCAGATGTTCTCTAAGAAACGAGAGGGTCCGCTCGCGCGCCCGCAAGGCCGAAGGTGCGTCATAGCTGGCACGCGCATCGCAGTTGAATCCGTGTCCTGCCGGGTAGGTGTAGATCGGTATCTGCCGATACGCCTTCTTGATCCTGTCGATCTCTGTCGCCGGAATGTGCTGGTCCTGGTCGCCGAAGTGCAGCATCACCGGCACCTTGGGTGTTTCATCGATGTACTGTGCGATCCTGCCGCCGTAGTAGCCGACCGCGGCGTCCACCGGCAGGCGCGACGCGCTTAACCAGGCCAGCGTACCGCCGAGACAAAATCCCACCACGCCCACCTTCTTGCAGCCGAAGCCATGGAGATATGCGACGGCTGCGCCGACATCGTCAACCGCCGTATCCATATCGAACTTGCCCATCAACGACATGGCGCGCTGCATGTCCGCGCCCTCGTAGCCCAGCTCGACGTTTGGCTCAATCCGATCGAACAGCGCCGGCGCGATCGCGACAAACCCTTCCTCGGCATATCGGTCCACGACGGATCGAATGTGCCCGTTCACGCCGAAGATCTCCTGCACAACCACAATGCCGGCCGTCGCCGGCTCGCCCGACTGCACCACGTATGCGCCTAACTCCTGTCCATCCTTCGACCGCAACTGCACCATGTCACCCATTGTCGAGCTCCTCCAGCAGCTAAGATGCGCCTGGATGCGACGCGAGCGAGAGGCCGTGCGCGTTCGCAGTGCGCCAACGTATGTCGCGGTTTCGTTGGATGCTCTATCGCCTCAACAACGGCGTGCCCGCCAAGCGGCGCGGACGGCGGTCCCAGAGATGAGTATAAAAAGCGGTGAGCATAAGAAGAGGTGAGCATAAACGGAGCTGCCTTGGACACCGGCAGGAAAGCTCGCAGCATACGCAGCCCGCAATCAGCTCAACAGCCTATCGTCGCCGAGATTCAATCTTCGCGGCTGCGCGTCACCCAATACACGAGTCCAGTGAGCAGCGCGGTCGCAATCACCACGGCAAACTGATACCAGTAGAAGAACGGAAAGCCGAACAGCTCCGGCGTCGCCCGCGCATACAGCCCTGGATAGACCAACAGCAGCAGCGGCAGCACCAACAGCCAGTTCCAATAGCGACGTCGGCCGTTCCGCTTCCCTGCAATCGGTGTCGCGATTCCCGTCCCGGTCATGTCGCGATTATAGAGCCGCACATCGCTGTAATTCTCATCACCGCGAGCACTCGGATCAGGTAGGCTTTACCGACGTTCTGAGAGCGTTGCAACACAACCGCCCTCCCACCGCAGCAATAGCGCTACCCGGCCTATGAAGCGTTCCCTCATCGTCGCAGCACGTCCCTTCCAGTGCATAGCATTGGCCCTTCTTCCGAACCTCGCCCCGTGGGCTTGGGCTGCAGTCCCCGTGGTCTCAGGGCAGGTGACTGCCTCGACCTCCCCTGCCGATTTCGCAGTGAACGGGATGCCCGTGCACTGCGATGGCCGCACCGAGTTCGGATACACGGACTCTGCCGACGCAAACCGGTTCTCCTGGACGACCAAGCCATATTTGGGTGAACCGCTGCAGATCTATGGTCATGACGACCGAAAAGCACACCTGATCCACGCGAAACGCGTTGTCTTTGCGCCCAACGACAAGCCGCTGCAAGGACAAGGCATCATTGACCATATTCTTGCGCCACAACCCTCCGGCTCTCTGCTCGTCCGTGCCGATGGCTATCCCATTCTGCTCACGGGCTCGACCCATATCACCTTTACCGATCCGATCCGATCCCTCGCTGACATCCATACCAATCAATGGCTCGAATACCATGGCCGTCAGCGAGAGGACGGCGTGCTGATTGCCGATAAAGCCGCTCTCCATCGCAACACCGTGACTGATCGCGAAGAGAGGATCGATCGGAAGTATCAGTACGATCCAAGCGCTGTGCCGGCAAACGATCATCAGCCAGCCGTTCAACGCTTCGTTACAGGAGCCGATCCGAAGCAGATATCTCCCTCCCAGAACCTCGCAGTGCAGCGTCGCATGGACACAATTGGTGCCCGCTTGGTGCCCGCGTATCAGCGAGACTTGCCGGATAGTGATCCCACGAAAATCTCCTTCAAGTTCCAACTGATCGAGGACAAGCATGTCAGCGGTCGGATGGATCTTCCAAATGGAACCATCCTTGTTCCAGTGGAAGCAGTCGCCCGATTGCAGAATGACGACCAGGTTGCGGCATACTTGGCGGATGGGATGGCGGCGGTGCTTGAGAAACAGGAGATTCGCGATGCGATTCGCAAGCCGCCGGCACGATCCACAGCCACCAGGCGTGCACAAAGCTCCCCACGGTCACAACCAGGAACGCTGTCCACGCCGCGATGTAGCTGCCAATCATGCCCTGCAGGTGGGCATACCACCAGAACATCTTCTCTTTCGGTGAATGCGTAAAGCGCCATATGTCTCTCAAGCCCAGTCGCATCCCGATCACCCCGAAGACGATCGCCGGAATGCCCAGCCCCTGTACCAGTGCAGGCCGCAGCAGCCCGCACGCGGCCAGCGCAAGGCTGGTCGCAAACGTGATCATCGCAGCCGCCCAGTCTGCGGCGCCCACATGCGCTTCGCCGCGCACCGCCCCCTTCTGACCCAGCACACGGTACGCAGAGAACGCTGCGTAGAAGCTGAAGATCGCCACCAGCGCCAGAAACAGGATCGGCCGGTAGATCGAGAGCACCAGCGCCGTCGAAGCCACCACTGCCATCGCCCAGAAGTAGACCTTTCCCCATCGGCGATGCGCCTGGCCGCCCTTCGCCGTGGCCAACGCCACCGGAGCCATCACGAAGCTCACCGTGCCTGCGGCGATATGCACGCCCAGCAGACCGCGAATCCACATTGGATCCTGCATCGCTTTGCTCCCCGTCTCATCCGCTCTAGCAGCTTGAAAAGCTGCGATTTGGGTCCCGGCCCCTTCGTATCTTGGGTTTCCGTCTCTTGATACGAGATATACATCGCACTGGTTCCCTTGGCTTGCCATAACGCATACGCATCGGCCGATAGGTTCGGCCTAAATTTCTAAACGCCATTGCGCAATCGTTTGCGCATAGTCTATGCTTCTCTTCGGCAATCCATCTATGGCTGGACTCGCACATATCGGCCTTCGCAATACGACCGCGGATAATGCGTTGCCCCATTCTGGTTCGGGCCGTCTTGTCTCGCTCGACGTCATGCGCGGCCTCACTGTCGCCGCCATGATTCTTGTCACTGACCCCGGTACTTATAGCGCCGTCTATTGGCCGCTCTTGCACGCCGCATGGCAGGGCGCTACCCCAACCGACATGATCTTCCCTGCCTTCCTTTTCATGGTCGGCATCTCGATCGTCTTCTCCACCAACGCCCGCCTCGCCCGGGGCAACACGCGCGCGCAACTCGCTGGACACGCTGTTCGCAGGGCTGCTGTCCTCATCATGCTTGGACTCGCGGTCAATGGCTTCCCCTCCTACAATCTCCACTACCTGCGCCTGCCCGGTATCCTGCAGCGCATCGCGCTCTGCTACCTCGCCGCCGCGTTGCTCTATCTCTTTCTCGGCCGCTTTGATCGCGACGGTGCATCCGCCGCCCGCGAAACACCGCGCACCGTCAGCGCCATTCTCGCCTGCATCATCGCGGCCATCCTCATCGGCTACTGGGCGCTCCTGCGCTTCGTCTCTGTCCCCGGCTTCGGCCCCGCACGCTACGACTCGCTCGGCTATCTCGGCGCCTATATCGACCGCGCCGTCTTCACCACACCCCACCTGTGGGCCTATGGACTCACGCCCGGCTACGGCGTCACCTATGACTCGGAAGGCATCCTCTCCACGCTGCCGGCCATCGCCAATACCCTGCTCGGTGTCCTTACCGGGCTGTGGCTGCGCACGAACAGTAGGCCACGAACCAAGCTGCTGGCGCTTCTACTCGTCGGAACAGTGTTGTGCGCCGCGTGCTGGCTGTGCGCCCCGCTCATGCCCATCAACAAGCGCATCTGGACCAGCACCTTCGCGCTTCTCAGCGGTGGCGTCAGCCTGGTCGCTCTGGGATTCTTCTACTGGCTCGTCGATATGCGCCGCAGTCGCTGGTGGACAACGCCCGCGCTCATCTTCGGCACCAACGCCATCCTCGGCTTTGTGCTCTCCAGCGTCATTACATCGCTCTGTGTTCTCCGTCTGCGCATTGGCGGATCGATGCTCTCGCTGCACGAAGCGGCCTATCGATATCTCTTCGCACCCTGGCTCGCGCCGCGCAACGCCTCACTCGCCTACGCGCTCATCATCGTGCTGCTGAACATGGCGATGATCTACCCGCTCTACCGCAAACGCATTTTCCTCCGAGTCTAAGAAACATCAGCCCAAGGATCGTCGGCATACCACTCGACCCACCCCCCTGCATCCCAAGAAACAATCTGCATCGTCGGCGCGTCTCATCACGAAGACGATCGCTTCACATCGCTCCCCCACAGGAGAACGATCATGAGAAAGACCCTGCGGCCATATTGTCTTGCACCTTTCCTGCTCTGTGTCGTATGGATGGCGGCCGCGCAGCAGCCCCCGCAACAAGCGCCTCTGCCGCCCGGTATGACCGCGGCAAAGCGACTCTTCATCTCCAATGCCGGCTCGGACAGCGGCCTATTCCCGCACCCCTTCAGCGGCGACCCAGACCGCGCCTACCAGCAGTTCTACGCCGCCGTGCAAAGCTGGCACCGCTACAGACTTGTCTCTGATCCGGCGCAGGCAGACCTCATCGCGGAGCTGCGGCTCACCGCACCCAACGGCCCGCAGAATCCGAACAAATCCACCGGCGCCTCCGACCCGCTGCCCATGTTTCGCCTCGTCATCTACGACCGCCCCACGCACTACATCCTCTGGGCGCTTACAGAGTCCATCGAAGCAGCCAACTTGCAGAAAAACCACGACCGGAACTTCGACGACTCTCTAGCTGCGCTGACGGAGGACTTCAGACGTCTCGTCGAGCCCTCCGCCGCGACACCGTGAGCGCGGCATGCTGCCGTGGGTAGACCATGCTCATCCGCATGCGTTGCAGATATTCAATCTGTTCAGGCTTCGAAATAGCGCATTTCTTCTAAATCGGCAATCAGCCCAGGCCCAACCGGGCGCCATCCCAGCCGTGCCTGCGTTTGCGCGCTGGAGGCCGGCATATCCCAGCCCGCAAAGGGCGCGAGCCAGCCAAAGTAGGCGCCTGCATCTTCCTGAGACATAGAGACGACTGGCACCTTCAAGCCCCGGCCAATAACCTCAGCGATGTCCCGGACCGGCACTCCCTCTTCCGCGACCGCGTGATACCTGGCGCCTGCCTCCTGCTTCTCCAGAGCGAGCCTGTAGAGACGGGCAACATCCAGGACGTGCGCCGCAGGCCAGCGGCTGCGTCCGTCACCCACGTACGCTGAGACTCCCTTCTCACGGGCTATCTGGACGAGGGAGGTAATGAGACCCTGCTTGACCGCGTCGTGGACCTGAGGGAGGCGCACCACCACCACCTTCACGCCACGTTCGGCTACTGAAACTCCTGCTAACTCTGAAGCTTTCCGCGGATTCGGATGACCGGGATTGAAGTGATCTTCAGTCGCGGGTTGACCGGGTTCAGCATTTCCCATTCCCGTACCGGAGGTAATCACCAGGGGGCGATCAGAGCCGGTCAGCGCGGCGCCGAGCGCTTCGATGGCGCGCTTGTCCTTCTCGCAATTCGCCACGAAGTTCGAGAAGTCGTGGTCGAAGGCGCAATGAATCACACCGTCCGACATGGCCGCTCCGCTGCGCAGGCTTTCCAGATCTTCGAGATTGCCACGATGCGCCTGGGCAAGCTCTTCGGCTGCATCTGGCAGAGGGGTTGAAAGGCGGCGTTGGTTGGCTGTTTGCCCTGGCCGATACACAGATGAGAGCGGCGATCACCAGCATGCATGACAATCCAGCGCATCGCTGGACGCTGCAGGAGCTGGCAGAGCGCGTCGGCATGTCGCGATCTACGTTTGTGCTGAAGTTCAAAGAGACGGTTGGCGAGTCGCCCATGGAGTACCTGACGCGCTGGCGCATGATGCTGGCCGGGGACAGGCTGACGAATTCCGGCGATCCGATCTCCGTCATTGCCCTGTCGCTCAGCTACGAATCGGAAAGCGCCTTCGGCACAGCCTTCAAAAGAGTCATGGGCTGTTCGCCCCGGCAATATAGCCGTAGCTGCAAGCCTGTTTCTCCTTCACAGAACCGAAGAGAAGCCGCCCGCGCCAACCTGCTCGAACCGATGGCAGGTTGATACGTCCTGCTGTCATCTCGACCATCCGAGCTTTCCTAAGAACGCTGCAACACGATCACTGCGCTACTCGGCGGCACCAGCACCTCGCGTAAGACGACCGGTTCCGCTTCCCGTGGGCTCCAATCCCCCTTCGCATCAACACTCGCGCCGCCCAGCGTGATATCGACTTTACTTTCCAGGGAGGGAGCCGTGAGACGCATCGATGAAGCATTTCGCAGCGGTAAGCCCGCTAGTGATACGCGCAACGGCCGGTCTAACGTCTTATTGATCAGCACAACGCTCCGAACGCCTTCGGCCCCTCCGAGGGCGTAGAAGGATGCCTGCTCCGGAGCCGGCCCGGACTGCAGTGCGATGACCCGTGAATTCGTGCCTGTGGCGATTGCAAAAGCAAGCATTCCGTAGTAGCTCGCGCCGGCCATGCAGTGCCCGGCGTCATCGTTCCGAATGGGCGAATACGAACTTAAAAAACCAAGCTGATTGAAGCCCGTTTCGATATTCACACCGGCGCATCCGGATTGCGCAAGAAGAAGCATGTAATCCAGTGTCCACAGCGAACCGGCGAAGGTGTCGCTCAGCCCCGGTCGCCCACCTCCAAAAAAGGAGTTCGTCTCGCACATACGCCAGGGCACACCGGAACGATCGGACACGCTGCGAAGGCGTTGCAGTTTCGCCTCTAAACCCGGGTCGGGAGACATCAGTTGATCGAGCGTCGCCTGCTTCTGGCCGCCGCGATAGTAGTGGGTCGTAAGCAGCTGCACGTCTCCACGCCGCCCATCGTCCGCCATCTGCTCCAGCCACTCGACGGATGCGGCAGTATCCGGAGCGGCAAAGGGGAGCCCCGGAATTGTCGCAAGGATCGCCGACCGCCAATGATCGTATTCTGCGCGAAATGCTGCGAAGGTGTAGGGAGACTTGCGCAACGGCTCTACCCCACGCCCGTAATTCTCAACCTCGTTGCCCAGTTCCACTGCGAGTAGTCGCTTGCCCAGAACCTCCTTCACCGCTCGTGCTTCAACGAGGGCTTGCTCCAGCGTGCCACTGCCGAAGTTCAAACTCCATATCGCAGTCCAGCCGACCGCATCCAGAAACCCGCGTAGCTGGTGTAGGCATGCGCGTGTGACTACAGTGTTTTTCGGCTCGGCCACGGCTATGCCGGTGTCGGAGTAGGTCGTGAAGTCTGCCACAATACCGCCAACACGGATGACTCCATCACCGCCCAGGTTCCGGACAAGCTGCACGTAAGGTGCATTCCGACTGGTGAGGAGATCCGGACGAGCAACAGAGGACATTTCGTACCCGAGACCGACGAAGTTGCGCGGTATCGTGATTCGGGCGGTTGCAGGCGCGACCCGAACGGGAATAGACGGTTGGTCGGCCCGGAGGACGCGCTCCAATGCTGTCGTACCCGAGAGGGCCAGCGCAGATCGAAGCAGATTTCGGCGAGTCAGCATGCAGTCTCGTGGGTTCAGGTGAGTTTACGACGGCTCCTGCAAACCAGTGGGCGCACAAAACTAACCGGGTTGCTTGAACCTCGAATCCACCGACGCTTTCAGGAAAAGCTCGGTTCTGTCTGAGATTGACTAGGAAGTGCGATAACCAAGATGTGCGGAGATGTGCGGGATTTTGATGGCACATCCCTGCATTGGTTTGAAATCTTCGCTGATAAGCCCTTTGTTTGGACATTCTTAGCCATCCATACGTGCGGTAAATGACTCATGGGACGGGAGATCTCGACCCCTGCGCGTGCACTGCAAGGCAGGTGGGGCGCGCGGGTCATCCTTCGGCTGGTTACACTGGGTAGGTCATGATCCCCACACTTGAATGGACTTCCGAAGGCGTCCGCTTCCTGGACCAGACACGCCTGCCGCTTGAAGAGACGTACGTGCTGGCCAAGACGTATCAGGACGTCGCCGACATCATCACCACCATGGTTGTGCGCGGTGCGCCGGCCATCGGTGTCAGCGCCGCCATGGGTATTGCACTGGGTGCGCGCCACAGTACTGCCACCACGCTGCCCGCGCTGCTTGCGGAGATCCGCGTCATCGGCAAGGTGCTCGCCGCTACCCGGCCCACTGCCGTGAATCTCTTCTGGGCCATCGAGCGCATGCGTCGCCACACTGCCGAGCTCGCCGCGCAACACGGATCGACAGTGGCCACGGTCAAGCAGGGGTTGATCAGCGAAGCCCTGAAGATGTACGACGAAGACATCGCTGCATGCCGCGCGCTGGGCGCATTCGGCGCGGAGCTGCTGCCGCAGAAGGCCGGCGTGCTCACGCACTGCAACGCGGGCGCCCTTGCCACCTGCGGCTACGGAACCGCGCTGGGTGTGATCCGCGCTGCTGTCGAAGGTGGCCGCAGCATTGAGGTCTACGCCGACGAAACACGCCCCTTCCTGCAGGGCGCACGTCTCACCGCGTGGGAGATGATGAAGGACGGCATCCCCACCACCGTCATCTGCGACAACATGGCCGCCAGCCTGATGCAGGCCGGCAGGCTGCAGGCCATCGTCGTCGGTGCAGATCGCATCGCGGCGAACGGCGATGTCGCCAACAAGATCGGCACCTATGGCGTCGCTGTGCTGGCCAAGGAGCATGGCATTCCGTTTTATGTGGCGGCGCCCTGGTCCACCATCGACCTCGCCACCCGGACCGGCGCCGACATCCCCATCGAACAACGCTCACCGGCAGAGGTCACGCACCACGCCGGCAAGCAGCTCACCCCGGACCATGTTGGTGTCTGGAACCCGGCCTTCGACGTGACACCGGCAAAATACGTCACCGCCATCATTACCGAACGCGGGGTGCTCCGTGCCCCCTACGGGGAGTCGCTGGCCCGCGAAGCTCATGAGGCTGTCACCGCCGGCTGAAGCAACCAACAAACAATAGACTTCAGAACTTCACGAGGACCGCTCCAGTCATGCGGTTCTCACTGTTGCGCAGGTCAGGCTGCCATCCCGGTACCAAGGACCCAGGGGTGCCCTGGTTTCCACCCGGAGGCGTAATGCCACCCGGCCCGGAGAAGTACGGCACGTTAGCGACGCGATGGTTGTACTCAAGCCGCCACGTGATGTATTGGCTTGGCATGTAATCGATGGTGGCCGATGCATCCCACGCCTTGTATTTGTCTCCGGGATTTTCTGTGAAGTAGGGGGTCCCCGAAGTCGCGCTGGCTCCATTAATCGGCGGCAGAAGAACCAGATACCGGCCTGGGTTGTTAATCTTCCCGCCGCCAACTGTCAGTCCGAACAGGTTCCTGTCGAACCACAGCCGGTTGTAGAGCATGAATCCGAGAAAGCTCTGCTTAGGGCCTTTGGCGGAGTTACCGTGGCAGCTCACACTTGTTCCGGCCTTCACATCTCCGCCATGCTCGCAGCCTGCGTCACCGGTAAGGGAGAACGCGGCTTTGCTGAGATACTTTGCATCCGGCCGATCCAGATACTTGTATTGGACACTGTCGTCTGTGTGATAACGGACGCGGTTTGGTACGCCGAGCACATCCTCACCCAGCGCATATTGATTTCCGAGGATCGACAGCTTGCCCGTTGGGCGCCATAGGATCTGCCCTCCAATACCTGGGCGATTGTTGTAGCGGCCATACGACTGCCAGCCATTTACAAACCATGGCTCGATCTTCAGCTTGTCCGTGACGAAGACCTGCGCGCGTACCCCTGTGAAGAACCATGGCGTGTTCGACGAGACGAAGGATGGCTGGTAGGCCCAGTTATCGAAGTTGTAGTAACTGAACAGCCCGACATACGACATGAAGATACCGGCGTCCACATTGATGCCGTGCAGCTTGTTCCAGTGATAGCCGCCGTAAGCCTCTGAGAGATACCGGTACGCATCGGCGAGGTCCCACTGCCCGCGCGAATAGCTGGCGTCATTTCGCGGTGTTGTGGTCGAGTACATGCCGAACTGCGTCATGAAGCGGGCGCGGACATTGTCGTAGTGAAAGTCACCGCCGACGCCCAGTTGCGTCAACTGGACTTCATTGGCACGGAAAATCTCGCTCGAACCGCCGATAGTATCGTCCTTGGGATGGCGGAAGTCGTAAGTGTAGTTAACGTCAGCGCGAATCTCGGGCGTGAAGAACTTCGAGTCGAATGCCGGCGTCTCCGTGCGCGGATTGCCATTCAGCCAGGTGAAATCCGCAAAGGCGAAGGGCTGGGCCTTCTCAGCATTTTGTGAAGGCGCCTGCGGTGTTCCTGCCTTCGCAGTCGATACCGGTGCTGTAGTGACCGCCGCGCTTGTGGGAGCGTCCGCCGGAGGAGGCACAACAGCGGTCGTCACCAGGTTTTGCCTGGCCGCCTGCAGTTGCGCGGCCGTATCGTCCGCTGTGGCCTTGCCGCCCGTAGACCTTGCTTTCAACTGGGCCTCGATCTCCACGATGCGCAGTCGCATGGACTCAAGCTCCTGAACCAGGGCCGTATCTGGATCTGCTGCGGCGGTACTACCCTCCGGCGTCTTCGCGGCGGCGGAAGCAGTCTGATCGGGCTGCGACTGCGCAGAGCCATATGGCGAAGCCAACAACGCTGCGGCTACAAGAGAGAGAGTGAACCTGATCCCGACATGCGTGGTCGGGCCTGAACGCACTGATTGATGTTGCATGACCTTCCTCGACACCGCCAGAACTCGTGGTGGACGCACCAAGGAATCGCGTAACGCTGACGACCGGGTGAGACCACGTTCCAGACGGAAGACTCAGGCTACGCAAGGCGCCATAAGAAAGCCGGAAGAAAGGCATTAAGAGAACATAAAAGCGCGCAGCTGTTCTGCGTTTTCGGTGAGAACGGCGCAATCCCATGCAGAGAATCTCTGACGCGCTGTCTATCTCGCTTGTGAGCAGCGCATCGTCGATCAGCAACGCATCGTGACGAGCGAAGGACTGATATGCAGCGTGGCCTCGGTAGCCGCCTGTACATCGGCCGGTGTCAAGCCTGGTGCAATCTCTTCCAGCACCAGCCCCTGCGGCGTCACGCGCATCCATCCCATCTCGGTTGCGATGGTATCGACGACGGCCAGCCCGGTGAGCGGCAGTGTGCAGCGCTTCAGGATCTTTGGACGCCCATCGCGCGTCGTGTGCTCCATGGTCACGATCACGCGCCGTGCGCTCGCCACCAGATCCATGGCGCCCCCCATGCCCTTCACCATCTTGCCGGGGATCATCCAATTGGCCAGGTTGCCCGCTTCGTCCACCTCCATCGCTCCCAAGATGGAAAGGTCTACGTGACCGCCGCGGATCATCGCGAAGGATTCAGCCGAAGAGAAGTAGGAGGTGCCGGCGATCTCGCTCACCGTCTCCTTGCCCGCGTTGATCAGGTCCGGGTCTTCGGTCCCGGCCAATGGATATGGGCCTACGCCGAGCATTCCGTTCTCTGACTGCAGCACCACCTCGATGCCGGGCGGCACGTGATTCGCAATCAACGTCGGCATCCCAATCCCGAGATTGACATAGAAGCCGTCACGCAGCTCCTGGGCCGCCCGTTTCACGATGCGCTCACGCTTTTCGATCTCACGCGCCTTAACTGCTGCTGCATCTGCTGTGGTTGCCGCACGATTCGGTAGAGTACTCATAGTCGCCTCGTAATGTTGCCTCGCTCCCTCGATCTTCGCCAGCGCTCACTGCTGCGCGGCACTGTGCTGGTACTCGGCAGTCTGCTCGCCTCGTTCCTGCTTGCCCACTGGCCGGACGATCCGCCATCCTTCCGTCTGCTGACGCCCACCCTCGTCGCCCTCGCCGGCACGTGGGACACGTTGCGCTGCCTGCGTGCCCGCTGGAGCTTCTACCATGGCGCCGTCATGGTGCTGCTCTACATGGACATCATGGCGATCTCGATGATCCTCTTCCTGTTTCTCTACCCATGGGGCGAGTGGATCAAGTAGCGGGCCCTATGCCGTGCGCACGGTCCTTCGTTCAATGCGCTTCTCGTGCGCATCTCCTGGGAAGATGCGTTGCACATAGATGCCCGGGGTCACAATGGCATCGGCATCAAGCGTCCCTGTTTCCACCAATGCTTCCACCTCGGCAATGGTGACCTTCGCCGCCGTCGCCATCATCGGGTTGAAGTTCCGCGCGGTCTTGCGGTAGACCAGGTTCCCGGCCTGGTCGCCCTTCCACGCTTTCACTAAGGCGAAGTCCGCACGCAGCCAACGCTCCATCACATAGCGCTTGCCCTCGAACTCGCGCGTCTCCTTGCCCTCGGCCACGGGCGTACCGAGCCCAGTGGGTGTGAAGAACGCGGGGATGCCTGCACCGCCCGCCCGAATGCGCTCCGCCAGCGTTCCCTGGGGCACAAGCGTGAGGTCCAACTCGCCGCGAATCACCTTCTGCTCCAGCAACTTGTTCTCACCTACATAACTGCCGATATGCGATGCGATCATGCCGGCCTCAAGCATAAGTCCCATGCCGAAGCCGTCGACGCCCATATTGTTGCTGATGGTATGCAGCCCTTTGACGCCTTTGCGCACCAGTGCTGCAATCAACATCTCGGGAATACCGCAGAGCCCGAAGCCGCCGAGCATAATGGTCGCCCCGTCGGGAATATCGCGCACGGCTGCGTCGGCATCGGCGACGAGCTTACGCATGCGCGCCCTCAAATCCTGGGAGTGCCAGTCCGTGACGCTGGAGCCATTGCCCGACAAGCTGCCATCCCTCCGGCCACGGCCCAAAGCCCGCATCGCTGTTCAGGTGGCCGCCGCCCTGAATGATCTCCATGTCCGCCTTCCATGACTGTGCAAAGACTTGCGCACGGTGCAGCGAGCAATAGGGGTCGTTATCGCTGACGATCACCAAGGCTGGCGCGGAGAGGCGTTCCATCGGGATCGGCACAAAGGACTGAAGCGCTTCCGGTGCGCCGTCTCGCTCTGCATCCGCAGGCGCCACCAGCACGACAGCGGCGACTGGATGCTTCTGCAGCGCATAGACAGTTGCCAGGCAACCAATACTGTGTGCCAGCACAACGACCGGATGCGGTGTGCGCTCGATCGTCTGTTCGAGCGTTGCGACCCAGTGGCCACGCTCCGGGACCATCCAATTGTGTTGCGGAACCCGCGTGGCCGCCGGTCCCAACTCCGTCTCCCACAAGGTCTGCCAGTGGTGCGGGCCGGAGTTCTGCCATCCGGGCTGGATGAGGAAATGGACCCCGGTTTGTTCGCTCGTCTGTGGCTGGATCACGCCCGAGCATACTGCAGTTGGCAGCGGCAAGCCAAGCCGTCCGTCGTCGTCACGACAGTAATTTTTTTCCCTGAAGCTCGAAACGAAGTGGGATAGCATGGCGCTGCAGGCACCGTCACACTTCTATGGGAGATGCTTCATGCTGAAGGGATTTCGCGATTTCATTCTTCGTGGCAACGTGGTGGATCTGGCCGTTGCCGTCGTCATCGGTGCGGCATTTGGAGCCATCGTTACTGCGATGGTCAAAGACCTCCTCACACCGCTGATTGCGGCCATCGTGCACCAGCCCGATTTTTCTGCCCTTGCCCTTACCTTGCATGGCAGCAAGATCATGTACGGCGACTTTCTGAATGCCCTGGTCTCATTCCTGCTGATCGCCGCGTCCGTTTACTTCTTTGTCGTACTGCCGGTCAACACCTTGCTGAATAAGTTCAAGAAGCCGGTTCCGGCGGCTCCCCCGTCGACCAAGCCATGCCCGGAGTGCCTGAGCGATATCCCGATGGCCGCGAAGCGCTGCTCGCATTGTGCCCAGCAGGTCGCCTAAAGCTGCACGGCGCGAATATGGGCCGGGGAGGGTAACTGTGGACGGCTCTGATCTTCTCAGTCGAGCTGACGCAGGGCCGGAGAGCTTGCGTAGAACGCGATGAAACACAGGAGTGCCATCGCCGCCATGGCAGCGATGGCATGACTTGTCGGCATGTGTCGTGAAAGCTCACCCGCCAGCAGGCAGCCCAGTGGCGGCAGGCCGAGAAAGCTGGTGGCGTAGATGCTCATGACGCGGCCGCGCATCTCGTCCGACGTAAGCTGCTGCAGCGCCAGGTTCATCAATGACGAAGTCATGGTGAGGCCGAAGCCCTCGCAGAACGACATCGCCGCCGACAGCGTAAAGCTGTGCGAATAGCAGAAGACAATTGCGGCAACCATGACGAATGCGCCTGAGAAGACCACGACCGGCCCGCGATGGCGCATGTGGCCGCGCATGGCGATGATGGCTGCCGCGCAGAAAGCGCCGATGCCGGAGCAGGCCATCATCAGGCCAAGGCCGCGCTCCCCAGCGTGCAGCGTGTTCTTCACGAAGTACGGCACGAAGGTGAGGAACGGGAAGAGCAGCAGGCTGGCGCTGGCGACGAGCGCAACCAGAGCAGACATCTCGCGGCTTCCGCGTACATAACGAAAGCCCTCGGCAAGGCTGCGCCAGACGCTCTGCTGCACCGGTGGGATCTCCGCCGGGTACCGCATGCGCACCAGAGCGAAGAGCACGGCGGTAAAGCTGAGTCCGTTCAGCAGAAAGTTGCCGGCCACGCCGAACCATGCCATCGCATAGCCGCCCAGCGTCGGCCCGATGACGCGAGAGAGGTTGAACTGCGCCGAATTCAGCGCGATCGCATTCGGCAGATCGGTCATGGGCACAAGGCGCGGCACCATGGCCTGATAGCTGGGCGCGTTCAGGGCCATGGCCAGCCCGTTAAGGAAAGACAAGGCCGCCACCTGGCGGATCGTGATGACGTGTGTATAGGCAAGCGCGCACATCGCGAAGGCGAGAACCGCCATGGCGGACTGGGTGCTGACCAGCAGCTTGCGCTTGTTCACGCGGTCGGCGATCACACCGCCGAACAGAGTGAAGATCAGAAACGGAATCGCAGCAACAAAGCCGACGATCCCCAGCCAGTAAGACGAGTTGGTCAACTGCAGCACCAGCCAGCTCTGCGCAATGTTCTGCATCCAGGTGCCGATGTTGGAGAGGAAATTGCCGCACCAGAAGAAGCGGAAGTCCGGTGTGCGCAATGAGCAGATCACACGGGGCCATGCCGGGTCGAGCAACCGATCCTGCTCAAGAGCATCCGCCTTCGCGGGTGGGATCAGCACTTCGTCCGGAAAGCCGCGTGGACTCACCGCCGCCGGCAAACGCTGCTCGGGAACAGCCTCTGCTAATGCAGTGGGTACGTCCGCATCCATCTGCCGGTCACCCACTGCGCGCTGTTCCTTTCCTCGACGGTTCAAGTGTAAGCCGGGCAGACGGTATCGGAACTTGATGTAAGCTGGGTTACTCGCTTCATCACTGCAATCCAAAGCCAATCAGGAGAACGCCTCTTGCTCTCTCGCACTCTCTCCTTTGCGACCGTTCTGCTTGTCTCTGTCGTCTCGCTCTCTGCGCAGTCTCCCACGATTCCGGACGCACTCTTTGGGTACCGCGATTTCGCAGCGCAGGCAAAGATCGATCGCGAGTTTCTGGCCGTGCCCGACGCAAAACTGGCAGGAGAAGAGCTGAAGACGTTGACCGCCGTACCGCACGTCGCGGGTTCGAAGGAGGACTACGACACCGCGGTCTATGTAGCGGACAAGTTCAAAGCGGCGGGACTCGAAACCACTATCGTGCCGTATAAGGCATGGCTGAACCTGCCGCAGATGGTGCATGTCGAGGCAACGGACAGCGCCGGGCACGTGCTCATGGACGGTCCATCGAAGGAGCACGTCAGCGCGGATCCGTATCAGGACGATCCGCGCATACTGCCTGCCTTCAACGGTTCCTCGCCCTCCGGAGACGTCACCGGCGATGTCGTCTACGCTAACTACGGCAGGCCGGAGGATTTCCAGAAACTGGCCGACGAGCACATCGACCTGCACGGCAAGATCGTGTTGGTCAGGTATGGCGGCAACTTCCGTGGCGTGAAGGTCTACATCGCGCAGCAGCGTGGTGCCGCCGGCGTGCTCATCTATTCCGACCCCTACGACGATGGTTATTTCCAGGGCGACGTGTACCCGAAGGGGCCGTATCGCCCCGACACCGGCGTGCAGCGCGGCTCCGTACAGTTCATGTTCAAATATCCCGGCGACGCGACGACACCGGGCATTGCATCCACGCCGGAGTTGCCGGACGCGCAGCGTGTGCCGGTAAACAAGGTCGAAAGTCTGCCGTCGATTCCCTCCTTGCCTCTCTCCTACAAAGACGCGGCCCCCATCCTCGAACACCTCGCCGGCCCTAGCGTGCCGCATGGCTGGCACGGTGCGCTGCCCTTTGCGTATCACATGGGCGGCGATGACGCGGTGCGCGTGCATCTGTCGGAGAAGATGAACTATACCCAGACGACCATCTGGGATGTGATTGGGCGTATTCCGGGCACCGATAACCCTAAGGACTGGGTGGTCGCCGGCAATCATCGGGACGCATGGGTCTTCGGCGCGGTGGATCCGAACAGCGGCACGGCTGCGATGCTCGAGGCTGTGCACGGCATCCATACGCTGCTGCAATCCGGTTGGAAGCCGAAGCGGACGATCTACTTCTGCAGTTGGGACGCAGAAGAAGAAGGGCTGATCGGCTCAACCGAATGGGTCGAGGACCACGCGAAGCAGCTCGATCACGCAGTTGCGTATTTCAATACAGACGTAGGCGTCTCCGGGCCTGAGTTCGAAGCCGCTGCTGTCCCTTCCTTGAAACAATATGTACGCGATATTGCGACAGAAGTGCCAAGCCCGCAGGGAGGTTCGGTCATGAGCGCCTGGAAAGGGGAGATCCCGCGCACTGGCTCCTCTGCATCGATGGATGAAAGCCGCGGCGAAGCAAATCCGCAGGCACTGGTGAATGTGGGCGACCTCGGCTCCGGCTCCGACTTCACACCGTTTCTGCAGCACGCCGGTGTACCGTCTACAGACATTGGATCTCGCGGGCGCTATGGCGTCTACCACTCCGCGTTCGACGATTACGCGTGGTTCACCCGCTTTGCCGACCCCACCTTTGCCTACGAACAGCAGCAGGCGCGGATCTTCGGGCTGGAGGTGCTGCACATCGCCGATGCAGACGTGCTGCCGTATGACTACGTCACCTATGCGAAGGAGATTGGCAGCTACCTGAAAGCAGCGAGGGACAAGTCCTCCAAAGCCGGTATGCAGCTGAACTTTGCGCAAGCGGACACAGCTGCGGCAACCATGCTGACGTCTGCCGAATCCGCTTTTGCCCGTCAGAAGTCCGGAACAGGTGACGTGAGCGCGATGAATACGAAGCTGCGTCAGGTGGAAGGCGACCTGCTGGATCCCGCCGGACTGCCCGGACGCCCATGGTTTCGTCATACCGTCTACGCGCCCGGTGAATACACCGGGTACGCGGCGGTGGTGATTCCAGGTGTCAACGAAGCGATCGACGCGAACAATCGCGAGCGAGCCCAAAAGCAACTTGACGATCTGTCCGCTGCTATCGATCGTGCATCTGCCGATCTGAAGGCAGCGGCCGGCCAATAGAACATCGCGGCTCCTACATCAAGTGCGCGGGAAATGGCGATCCGAAGCCGAGCGTGTGCCGCAGCGCCAGCGCGCCGAAAAGCACCGCAACAAACAGCACAGTCAGCAGAACATCCTGCACAACTGTGTTGATACCCTCCCGGAATGCCGCGTACTGGAAGCAGAAATACATCGGCAGATCGGAGGCGGCAGCCGCGATAACCGCGCCCAGCATGCCGTAATGATGGAAGGCCCACGGCAGGGAGAGAAAGAGCGTGGCGCAATAGACGGCCTGCGCAAATGCGTTGTAGTGCGAGCGGTGCAGGGCGAAGATGGCCGGACTAATAGTGCTGTAAAGCAGGGTGTGCCAAAGTCCGACACCCAGGATGCCGACCATCCAGCCTGCCGCGTGGTAACGCGGCGGGTAGACGTGGACGAGAAAGATATCGCCGCAACAGACCACTGCTGCAAGCAGCACCGCACACCCGGCAAGCACCAACTGGCGGTACTTCAGGTAATGCTGGCGAAACTCAGGCCGCGGCAGATCCTGAAACTTCGCCAGAAACGGAAAACCTACCTTCGAACAGAATTGAACAATGACCTGTCGGGGAAGCTCTGACAGACCGTAGGCAATGCCGTACAAGCCGAGCGTGTTCAGACTAACGAGCTTGCCGAGAATGAGCCGGTCCGACTGGGACGAGAGGAACGTAAGCGCGGTGCCGAGAAAGATCCACTTGCCGAAATGCACGATTGACTTGATGGCATAGGCATCCCACGCGAATTTCGGCGGCGTGAACGGCTTGAACCAGTAGGTCACAGCGAGCCGAATGCAGTAGGAGATAATGCGTCCGCCGACCAGCGCCCAGATGGTCGGGCTGACCAGCGCCCAGATCAGGGTGGCTGCGAAGGCCACGAACTGGGTGAAGAGCTCAAGCAGTGTGATCTCGCGCACGCGAAGATGCCGGGCCATCAACAACATGCCGGGTGACTCATGAGCCCCGATGATGCAGCCGAAGCCGAGCACGATCATGACGGGGAACATCAGCGGCTGGTGGTAGTAGCGTGACACCGGCCACGCGAGCGCAGCGGCAAAGAAGGCCATGCCGAACCCGCGAATGTAATCGAGCGTCCACGCAGTCTGGATGAAGCTGGATTCGCCGCCACGCGGATTCTGGATGACGTTGTCCTGCAGCCCAAGGTGCGAAAACAGATAGAGGCCGGTAAGGATGGCCGTGACCAGGGCGAGCAGTCCGTAGTAGTCCGGTGCAAAGAAGCGGGCCAGGATCAGACCGCTGACCAAGCGGAGGATGATCGCTGCGCTATACGTGATGCCTACGAAGATGGCGCCGTCGAGGGCCTTCAGCTCGAGCTTGCGACGATGGTGCGCCGGGTCGAGGACAGCCTCTTCCGGCGGCCCTAGCTCGGGACCCAAGATCGGTTCTGCACGTCCATCCAGTTCAGTAGTGATCTCGATGGTCACAATCCGGCCCCACCGCCGCATACGACGTGTCCCGTCGCAGTGCGAGCGAGAACGTCGAGGGGAGACAGCCCTATGAAATGCCTGAAGGTCACGACGCGATTATAAGAGGAGCCCCTTGACGTGCATCCTGCGGTGAGAAGACCCGCTGTTACGTCAGTGCACGCCATTGGGCGAGTTCCAGGCCAGCAATCTCGCTAATTCTTAGCCACAAGCTGCTGTGCCTGCAGGGTTACGAGCGCGGAGAGATCCTTCTTCTCCAGCCCATGCACGTCCTTGTTGAAGGTGTCCACCTTGCTCGACCAGTTCATGGAGCAGAATTTCGGTCCACACATGGAGCAGAAGGCTGCTTCCTTGTAGTAATCGTCGGGTAGGGTTTCGTCGTGCATCGACCGCGCCGTCTCGGGGTCGAGTGAGAGCGCGAACTGCTTCTCCCAGTCAAAGGTGTAACGCGCGTAACTGATGGCATCGTCGCGGTCCTGCGCGCCGGGCCGATGGCGTGCCACATCGGCAGCATGGGCAGCAATCTTATAGGCGATGATGCCGTCCTTCACATCCTTCTCGTTCGGCAGGCCGAGGTGTTCCTTCGGCGTGACATAGCAGAGCATGGACGCACCATACCAGCCAATCATTGCTGCGCCGATGGCGCTGGTGATGTGGTCGTAGCCGGGAGCGATATCGGTGACCAGCGGTCCGAGGGTATAGAAGGGCGCAGCGAAGCAGTACTCCACTTCCTTGTCGACCTGCTCCTTGATCTTGTCCAGCGGCACGTGGCCGGGGCCTTCGATCATCACCTGGACATCGTCCTGCCAGGCCTTCGCCGTCAACTCGCCCAGCGTCTTCAGTTCGGCGAACTGCGCTTCGTCGCTGGCATCGGCGATCGAGCCCGGCCGCAGCCCATCTCCCAAGGAGAAGCTGACATCGTGCTTCGCCATCACTTTCACGATGCGATCGTAGTTCTCGTAGAGAAAGTTCTGTCTGTGGTGGTGGGTCATCCACTGCGCCAGGATGGCGCCGCCGCGACTGACGATCCCAGTGATGCGGCTGGCCACCATCGGAACGTACTGGATCAGTACGCCGGCATGGACGGTGAAGTAGTCGACGCCCTGTTCGGCCTGCTCCTCGATGACCTCAAGGTACACATCGATGTTCAGGTCCTCAAGCCGTTTTACGCGGTTCAGCGCCTCATAGATCGGCACGGTGCCGATGGGCACGGGCGAGTGGCGCAGGATAGCCTCGCGAATCTCCGGAATGTTGCCGCCGGTGGAGAGGTCCATCACCGTGTCGGCGCCGAAGCTGACCGAGGTGTGCAGCTTGGCCAATTCTTCCTGAATATTCGACGATACAGCGGAGTTGCCGATGTTGGCATTGATCTTGCAGCGCGATGCCACGCCGATGGCCATCGGCTCAAGCTCGGGGTGATTGATGTTCGCCGGAATGATGAGCCGGCCTGCCGCGATCTCCGAGCGGATCAGCTCCGCATCCAGCTTCTCCCGTGCCGCGACGAACTCCATCTCCTCGGTGATGCGGCCCTGGCGGGCATAGTGCATCTGGGAGACATTGCGGTCGCCGGTGCGCTCCACTTCGGCGCGGCGCTTTTCGATCCACTGTGCGCGGGGCTTCAGGATCTCTGTGGTGGCATAGCTGTCGTGTAATCCATTCTGGCTCATCGCATCTCCCAAACACTGTCCGTCGAGCATGCTGCTTATGCTCGCATTTCATATGCTCTACACCTGATTATAGCGGCGTTGGCAGGCGGCCTATCGCAGGCAGCCATCCTCGAACGTGCGCATCCAACTGGCTGCTTGACGCTCGACGAGCAGCAACCTACCCTAAGAACACTGCTATGCAACAGCGCGTCCAGAGATTTCGCATCGGTCTTGCAGTCGTCGTCGTCCTCGGCGTCATCGCGTGGCTGGCCGTAAGCGGCATACAGGCAAACAAGAGCTACTACGTCACCATCACGGAACTGCAGCACATGGGCGATAAGGCGTTCACGCGGCATCTGCGCGTTGCCGGCAATGTGGCGCCGGGGTCGATCGAGCGCAACGGCACCCATGCTCAGTTTGTCCTGCTGGAGCTGGGCAAGCGGCTGCCGGTGCAGTATGCCGGCATGGAGCCGCCCCCGGATACCTTCAAGGACAATGCGCAGGCGCTGGCGATTGGCACCTATGGACGGGACGGGGTGTTTCATGCCACCGAACTGCAGGCCAAGTGCGCGTCCAAGTATGCACCGGCGCAGAAGCCGGGGGCAGCGCCAGGCGCGCCCGCTCCAGACAAGACCGCATCCCTGCGCACGGCGCCTGCTTCCACCAGCGCCAACTGACTCGCTCGCTATACTGCGGTGTGTCCATGCCGCCCATCGCTACCCTGCGTGATGTGTCCAAGCTGTACGGACGCTTCGCCGCGCTTCGTCATGTAACGACCGATCTCGATCCCGGGCAATGCTATGTGTTGCTGGGTGAGAACGGTGCCGGCAAATCCACTTTGTTGCGGGTGCTCGCCGGGCTGCTGCGGCCCACGCTTGGCGAGGTTCTGGTGCTGGGCGAAGCACCGATGGACGTACGTGGCCGCATCGGCTACATGAGTCACGCGGCGATGCTCTACGATGAACTCACCGCCCGCGAGAACCTCGCGTACACCGTGCAGCTCTACCCGGATTGCAACTGCCTTAGCCCCGACGATGCATTGCGCATGGTCGGTCTCGATCCGACGCTCGCGCGACCGGTGGCGCAGTACTCACAGGGTATGCGGCAGCGCACATCCCTGGCGCGCGTGCTGCTTCCGCAACCGCAGCTACTACTGCTGGACGAGCCCTTCTCCAACATGGACCGCGCCAGCGCCGAGCGCATGCTGGCGCTGCTGGCCGATCTGCGCGGTGCGGGACGGACCATCGTGCTCACCACGCATCAGCGCGAGCTGGCCGAGCCTATCGCCGACGGCCTGCTGACGATGGTGCAGGGTTCGCTGGCATGCACGGAGGCGGCGTGAAGACCAACGCGGCGCGCATCCTAGACGGGCTCGGCATTGCATACACGCTGCAGGAGTACGAGGTCGATCCGGACGATCTGCGGGCGACGACGGTCGCGGCGAAGATCGGCATGCCCGCGCAGCAGGTCTTCAAGACGCTGCTGTGTTCGGTTGGCGGCAGTGACTACGTCTTCGCCGTCGTGCCGGGCGATGCGGAGCTGGACTTCAAAAAGCTGGCGCGGGCAGCCGGTGTGCGCAAGGCGGAGATGGCCGCCCTCAAGGATGTGCAGCCACTGACCGGCTACATCCGCGGCGGCGTCACGGTCTTCGGCGCGAAGCGGGACTATCCTGCCCTCGCCGACGAGACGATCGAGCTGTTCGATGCGGTCTCCGTCTCGGCCGGGCACCGGGGTGTACAGATCGTGCTTGCGCCCGCGGACTACCTGCGCGCGACCGGCGCGACGATTGCCGATCTGACCAAGGATCACGTGGCTGGAGACCGCGCGTGATGGTCGCGGCTCTGTGGGCGCACCTGCGCAAGGATCTGCAGATCGAGTGGCGTTCGAAGGATGCGGTCCAGTCGATGTTGTTCTACGCGCTGCTCGTCGTCGTCCTGTTCTCACTCGCCTTCGATCCCACGCGCGACACCTCGCGACAGATCGCCGGCGGCGTGCTGTGCGTGGCGGTGCTGTTTGCCGCAGTGCAGGCGCTGAACCAGGCGTGGACGCGGGAGCTGCGGCATCAGGTGCTGGACGCACAACGCATGGCGCCTGCGCCGGCGAGCGCGCTCTACCTGGCGAAGGCGCTGGCGAACTTCATCTTCGTGCTGATCGTCGAGGTAGTGCTGGCGCCGGTCTTCGCGATCTTCTACAACCTGCACCCGTTGGGAAATGCGTGGCTGTTTCTGGCCATCCTGCCGCTGGGGAGTTGGGCGCTGGTAGCCAACGGCACCTTCTTCGCCGCGCTGTCCTTGCGTGCGCGCTCGCGGGAGTTGCTGCTGCCGCTGTTGCTCTTCCCTATCTTCCTGCCGGCACTGCTGGCGATGGTGCTGGCCGCGCTCGACGTACTGACGGGCGAGAGCGAGCCGGGGTTGTGGATCAAGATGCTGATCGGCTACGACGTGATCTTCACCATCCTCAGCGTGCTGTTGTTCGAGACGGTGCTGCACGCCGAGTAGCAGTGAGACCTAAGACGACAGGATACAAAGACAGATGGAGGCAGTCACCGTGCTCAGGGCAAGCTCTTCAATGCTTCCAGGATGACAAAAGGGTTCGCGGCCGTACCGAGGGAAAAACCCACATCTCAAAGCGAGATGTTAGACACCCATGTTTTGTTCTACTCGCTGCGCAGGGCCTCGATAGGATCGATGTTGGCGGCGCGGCGGGCGGGCAGCAAGGTGCCGGTGAGGGCCAGCAGCGGCAGCAGGCACGCTGCAGCGAAGAGCACCAGCGGATCGCGCGGCGAAGTGCGGACGAGTTCGTCCGATGCAAAGCGACCGGCCACGAGTGCTAAAGGCAGGCCGAAGGCGACGCCCAGACCGGCCAGCACGCATGCCTGACGGAAGACCATGCGCATGACATGCCAGGGGCGTGCGCCGAGGGCGATGCGGATGCCAATCTCTTTTGTGCGCTGCGTAGTGACAAATGAGAGCACACCATAGATGCCTACCAGCGCGAGCAGCAGCGCCGCCACGGCGAAAGCGCCGAACAGGGTGAGAGCAAAGCGCGGGCCGGCGTAGCCATACATATTGAGCAACTGGCGGAGGCTCATGACATTGGCCACCGGCTGCTCTTTATCGATGGAATTGACGAGGCGCCGCACCGATTCGACAAGGCTCTCGGGTGGAAGCGCGGTCGAGATGAGAGCGACCCCGGTCGACTGCGGGGCGACGGTATAGGGCAGGAAGATCTCGGGATAGGACTCGCGATGCGTTGCGAACTCCGGCACGTCTTTCACCAGGCCAACGACGGTGAAGGCGACATCGGCGAGCGGTTTGCCCTCCGGCTGGAGGTCGGGGAGCTGAATGACACGACCGAGAACGGTGCTGCCTAAATAACGGCGCGCAAATGCCTGCGATACGACGATATCGTGCGACCGCGCGTCGATCTCGCGCTGATCGATGAAATGGCCGGCCAGCACCGTGCGTGAGGCCACCTGCAGGTACGCCGGATCGGTGAGACGCAGCAAGCTCAACCGCCGGTCCATGGGCTGCCCGGCGAGCTGAGCGTGCACTGCGTTGATGTCGATGAGTGGCAAGCCTGCGTCCAGCGTGATCGCGCGCACGCTGGGCAGTTGTCGGACGCGATCGAGGAACTGGCGAAAGAAGCGATTCTGGCTCTCAGCATCCGGGTAGTGATCCGCTGCCAAAGGAATGCCGACGATGAGGGTGTGGTCCGGATCCATGGAGATGGGCACCGACTCGACGGCGATGAGTGACCGGATCATGAGACCGGCGAGCACCAGCAACGCGAGCGAGAGTGCAATCTCCGTGACGACGAAGCCGCCCAGCAGTCGCTGCTGGGATCGGCCGGCGGAGGCGCGGAGGCCGCCCTGCATGGCAGCGGTAAGCCGAGGCGTTGCCGAGCGCCACGCCGGCGCAGTGCCGAAGATGAGAATGGTGACGGCGGCGACGGCGAGCGAGCCAAGCAGGACGGGCAGGCTCATGGAGACGACGGCTTCGTCGGGAATGGTCTCCGGCGGGACGATGCGCAGGATGGCCTGCAGCGCCACATAGGCGAAGCCGAGAGCCACTGGCAGCGCAAAAAGCACCAGCACCAGCGACTCGGTGAGCGCGGCGCGGGCCAGACGCCAGGCCGATCCTCCGAGCGAAGCGCGGACAGCAAACTCGCGCTCCCGACCGACCGCACGCGCCAGCAGCAGGCTGGAGACGTTGGCGCAGGCGATGAGGAGCAGAACGAAGACCGCAAGCAGCAGCAGGTGGAGGGTACCGCCGAGGCCGGACTGGAACATCTCATCGAACGGCATCAGACCGATACGCGGGTTGGCGGGGAACATCGTTGGGTTGACCGTGTGCAGCTGCACGAAGACCGGCTTGAGCACGGCGGCTGCCTGGACACTCGTCACACCGGCTCGGACGCGGCCGACCAGAGTGAAGTAACGCTGGCCCTCGATGACATCGCTTGAAGTCATATCGATTGGCAGGTAGATGTCCGCGCCGCGCCACAGGAATCGCGGCGGCATGACTCCGATGACGGTGCGCGCACGGCGATCCACCATCACCACTGTTCCCAACACCGATGGGCTGCCGCCGTAGTGCTGCTGCCAGTAGCGATAGCTCAGGAGCGCCACCTCACCGTGGCCGGAGCGCACATCGCTCTCAGTCGATGGGCGGCCGAGCATGGGCTGGACGCCGAGGACGGTGAAGGTATTCGGCGTGATGTAGTTACCGCGGATCTGCTGCGGCGCGTGGCCGCCGGTGAGGGTGACCTCGCCGACGGTCGAGGCGGTGACGCCGTTGAAAATACCAGGCGTGCGAGCGACCTCGTTGAATTGCGCGGGCGTGTAGATGCGCGGATAGCATAGCGATGCATCCTGCCCACAGACCGAGGGCGAGACCAGCGTGTGTACGTCGCGATACGGAAAGGGATCGATGAGCACGCCATAGGCAACGCTGTAGACAGCCGTGGCGGCGCCGATGCCGAGGGCCAGCGTGAGAATTGCGGTAACGGCGAAGCCTGGGGCGCGGCGGAGCTGACGGAGGGCGTAGCGGAGATCGGCGAGGAGGGTGGTCATGGTCCATTTCCCGCACGGGAATATGCACGCAGCTTGCCACTGGCCGGTGCACTATCTGCGGGACTTAGCTCGCAATGGGCACGCGAAGGCTGTCCGCTGACGGAAAGGTGCTGTCCGGAACCGGACAGAGGTCGCTCGCAGCCGGCCTTTCGAGCCTGCTCTTCAGCTACCCACGTGATTGGAAGTGGATACGGAGCTTTTGTGTTCGGGCTCGAAGGTGAGCGCGCGAATGACGGGGTAGCACTCGCATGCCACGGCCTCCAGACGCTCCCGATCGAGAATATGGACACGGCCCCGCTTGTACTCGATCAGCCCGATGCGCTGCAGGGCGCTGGCCGCCATGGTGACGGTGGTGCGGCGGGACCCAAGCATGGTGGCCAGGAACTCCTGGGTGATGACCAGGATGTCTTCATGGAGGCGGTCCTGCAGCATCAGGAGCCAGCGGGCGAGCCGCTCCTCCACCTCGTGCAGGCGGTTGCAGGCTGCCAGCTGGCTCAGGATCAGCGCCTGCGACTGCACGTTTTTGGCGATGGCGTTGCGCAGCGGCTCGTAAGAGAAGGCCTGCTCCCGGAGTTCCGCGAAGGGCATCTGCATCGCGGTGCCGCCCACCTGCATATAGCACCGGTTCGGCACTCGGGTGCTGTCGGCGAGATGTAGACACTCTGCCAGCCCTTCGCTGTTCCACATGCCGGTTTCCACACTGCCGCCGTCGACCATCGTGGTGACGACGGAGGCGATTCCCGAGGTGAGAAAGTGAGCGAACTGGGGTGTCTCGTGCGGCTCGTAGAGAACCGTGTCCACAGGAAGAGGGACGTGCTTCAACCTGTTGCGAAACGACTGCAGATAGAGCTCAGGCAACTCTCGAAGAATTGTATTGGACAGATGTTGGGTCATAGTCCTCCGTCGCGGGAACGCGCAAAGGACGCTCACCAAGGAGGGCAAGAATGGATTGCGAGGCGTAGTCATCAGCATGCGCGCGCACCGCCGAGATAGCAAACGCATTCGTCGCCGGCGGACGAATCATCCGTCAGTGTGTGACTTATGTCACACAGCAGCGATCTTTTCGCGTATGTCTTCCAGAGTGCAGAACCGGGTATGGAAGCGCGCGATGCTGGTCGGTGACAGCGACGATCACTTAATGGATGCTCCTATGCAACGGCTGCTTTGTTACGGGCACGACGACATGCTGCTGCTCACGCGGAAGTGGATTCTGGACAGGCATTTGCGGTCGATACCTGTTGCGAGGCAGCGGAGATGGACGGGATGCTCGATGCAGGACCGGTCGCCCTGGCGATCCTCTGCCACACGGTTCGTGCCACCGAAGCGTCGCAGATTGCGGCGGCGCTGCGTAGTTCGTCTCCCGAGACAATGGTATTGCAGCTTGGTGAACGAGGCGATGCGATCGCGACCGTCTACGCGTTGGCCCGCGTGGTGAAGGTGGATTGCCCTGTAGCGTTGCTGCTGCAGGTTCATGCCATGCTATCCATGCCTGGAGACATGCCTGAAGAGACGAGAACGGAGCCGCTGGAGACAGGTTGCATTCCGTAGCAGGTGGTTTGGGCTCAACCGACCTCATTGCACATCGTGAGTCGCAGAAGACGGCAGATGACCATGCCCGTGGAGTAGCTGGACGCTCGAGAAGAAGAGTAGCCACAGACCGAGCAGCGCAGCCAGAATGCGCAGGATCAGGACAGTGGCGCGGCGCTGATCCAGTTTGGGATTGGTAGAACGGCCCAGTCCGAAGCGCGGATCGAGCGCGGCGATAAGCAGCAGCGCGATTGCGATGATGATCCTGGCGATAACCACAATGTCTCCCTGTTCCGGCGATGAAACGACAGTGAAGTAGATGCTGCCGGCGAGCGACGTGCCGCGATAGACTTGGCATAGGAAGACGCTCGCAATTCAGGCCGGAAGCGGCGCGTGGAGACGGCGATGAGGTGGTTTCGGTGGGTTTGGGCAGCGGGCACGCTGGCGCTGCTGGGAGAGGCCTTCTACCAGGCGATGTATGTGGCGCCGACCGAGGCGACCATGGGGAACATCCAGCGGATCTTCTACTACCACTTTGCCTGCGCGATGATGACGTTCCTGTTTTTCTTCATCAGCTTCATCGCGTCGATCGTGTACCTGGCCGTGCGGCATCGCGACCCGCTGCGCGCGCTGGGAGCGGATGCGCTGGCGCTGGCATCGGCGGAGGTGGGTGTGGTGTTCTGCACCGCGGTGCTGATCCAAGGGCCGCTGTGGGCGCGGCCGGTGTGGGGCATCTGGTGGACGTGGGATGCGCGGCTGACGAGCACGCTGGTGATGTGGCTGATCTACTGCTCCTACCTGTTGGTGCGGCGCTTCGCCGCCGGACCGCAGATGCAGACACTGGCGGCCGTGGTGGCAATTTTCGGCTATGCCGACGTGCCGATCGTCTACTTCTCGACGCGCTGGTGGCGTACGCAGCATCCGTCACCGGTGATCGGCGGAGGCCAGAATTCGGGGCTGGACCCCAGCATGTGGCCGGCGGTGTGGTGGAACCTGGCGGCGTGGCTGGCCTGGGGACTGATGGTGATGATGTTGCGCTACGCCTTGGAACGGCGGCGGCAACTGCGGGAGCAGGATGAGTCGTTGCGCGCCCTGGAAGCGACCCTTGAGGTGATGCCGTAATGGAGGTCCACTGAATGGCGCATCAACACTTAGTTTTGGCCTACGTGCTGACGTGGGTGCTGCAGCTTGGCTATCTGGGCATGCTGGGAATGAAATGGCGTGCGGAGAAGCGGGCGACAAAGGCGGTCCAGGGGTTTGGGCAGACTCGCTGATGGGTTGCGGTCAGCGAAGCGGAGGCGACGGGATTGCCTGCCATTCGGGATTGCTTGCGGGGCATGAGGAAATGCAGATCCTTCGCTTCGGGAAATGCAGATATTTCACTTCGTTCACGATGACAATTTGTGGAGCTCGCTGAAGGTCAACGTGTCACGTCTGAGAAAAAGCAACGAAGCTGACTCGGAGGAGGCAGCTTCGTTGTCCGAGGAAGGGTACCGCAGGGCGGATTGCAGTCCGCCGGAGCACATCTCTGTGACTCTAGGGCGGTAGACGGGACGGCTCGCCGGGAAGTTTCACAACGATACGAAGTGGGAAGTCGGCTCCGGACACTCCCCCGTTTGGGGGAGAATCTACGCTGGAAAGAGGGATGGCTCGCCGAGAGAGACGGAGGCATGATCTTGCTGTCAGGGGCAGCCCCCCAAGAGCAGCGCCTGATCGAAGCCGAACGGCGAAGACCGAAGGCTCATCTCGACTAGCCTCCCAGAGGCCACCGGCGGGTGGCCTTCATTTTTTGCCCGGTACATTCTGCCCCACTGGTCCTGCGCGTCGGCGGTGACGATTGCGAAGGTCTGGAAGCGGCCATTACACTTAAAGATTCTGAGAGGGGCAAGACTTCCCATGCTGGTAGTGATGAAGCCGCACGCGACCGGCGAAGAGGTACAGGCGGTCTGCGAACGTATCGAGAGCCTCGGATTCCGTCCGCATCCCATGCCCGGGGCGCAGCGCACCGCGATCGGCATTACCGGGAACCAAGGCGCGGTGGAGCAGGACGCGCTGGGCGAGATGTCCGGCGTGGCCGAAGTCATCACTGTCTCCAAGCCTTACAAGCTGGTCAGCCGCGACGTAAAGGCGGAGGACACGGTGATCCGCTTTCCGGGCACGAATGCCACGATCGGCGGCCGGGACATTGCGGTGATGGCCGGCCCATGCTCGATCGAGAGCCGGGAGAAGGCCTTCGAGATTGCCGGACTGGTGGCGAAGGCGGGCGCGCAGTTTCTGCGTGGCGGTGCGTATAAGCCGCGCACCTCTCCCTACGCATTTCAGGGCATGGGCGAGGAGGGTCTGCGGATTCTGGCCGAGGTGCGTGAGCGCTTTGGGCTGCGCATCGTAACTGAGGCGCTGGACAACGAGTCGATGACGCTGGTGGAAGAGTATGCCGACATGATCCAGATCGGTGCACGCAATATGCAAAACTATTCCCTGCTGAAGCGGGCGGGACGATCGAAGTTGCCAGTGCTGCTGAAGCGCGGCCTCTCGGCGACGCTGGAAGAGCTGCTGATGGCAGCCGAATACGTAATGAGCGAGGGCAACTATCAGGTCGCGCTGTGCGAGCGCGGCATCCGCACCTTTACCGACCACACGCGCAACACGCTGGACCTGAGTATCGTGCCGGCAGTGCAAGCCTTGAGCCATCTGCCCATCGTGGTCGACCCGAGCCACGGCACCGGCAAGCGCGACAAGGTGCTGCCGTTGGCGCGAGCGGCCGTCGCCGTGGGTTGCGATGGGTTGATCGTCGAGGTGCATCAGGCGCCGGATAAGGCGCTCTCCGATGGCGCGCAGTCGCTCTATCCGGAGCAGTTCGAGCAGTTGATGGCCGAGTGCTCGCAGATCGCCGGCGTGGTGCATCGTCGCATTCCGCGCGGTATCGAGGTGACGGCGCGCGAAGGAGCCGTTTCCCCTGCGGCACGATAGAAGAACCGGTATGCAATGCACGCGAGGCCGCATGTGCCTCGCGTTTGCTGTCTGCACGTTGCTGTTGACGACGGGCTGTCGCAAGCAAGACTTCCCCGACTATCCGCGCGACTATCGCGAATTCGCCTACGTAACCAATAGCGGAAGCGATACGGTGACGGTGATCGACGTCGTAAACCTGCGCCAGGACCGCGTAATTGCCGTGGGGCACAAGCCGGTCGGCATTGCCGCGAACCCAATGCGCAACGAGGTTTACGCAGTGAACGCGGGCAGCAACTCGGTGAGCGTGATCGACACGACGCGCAACCAGGTGGTCGCGACGATTCCAGTCGACCGCACACCTTACTCCATCGATATAGCAGGCGGTGGCCACACAGCGTATGTGGCGAACTCCGGCGCCAACGATGTCTCGATCATCGATCTCGACCGGCGTCAGGTGACGGCCACCATCGGCGTGGGTGAGGGGCCCGGTATGGCTCGCGTCGCCCCGGACGGAAGCGCCATTGTGGTGAGCAATGAGCGCAGCGGCAGTGTAAGCGTGGTAGACCCGACGCAGCGGCGGGTGCGCGCCTTCTTCTCCGGCTGCCCTGGCGCGACCGATATAACGATGCTGCGGGATGCCACGAAGGCGCTGATTGCCTGCTCCGGCGGCCACCAGGTGATGGTGGTCGGCCTGGCGCGGCCAGCCACGACAAGCGCCGCCGCCAAGCCGGACCGGCTGCTGACATTGCTGGACGTGGGCGCGAGCCCGACCAGCGTAGTGTTGAAGCCGGACGGCGGCGAGGCGTTTGCCACGAACTTTCAAGGAAACTCCATCTCCGAGATCGTGACCGGCACGAACGAGGTAGGCGGAACCTACAGCATGGGTATGCACCCATCGCAGGGGGTTGTGACGAAGGACAATTCCCTGTTGTGGGTCTCCGATTTCGGCAGCGGCACGGTGAGCCTCTATGGCATCGATGACGGCAAACTACTGGCGAATGTCCGGGTGGGCGAGGGGCCGGATGCAATGGCGCTCTCCCATGCGGAGCATCTGCTGCTGGTGGTGGATGCGCGCTCGAACGATCTTGCAGTAGTACGCACCAAAACGAGCGGGCGCGGTCTCTTCACGCTCCTGCCGTTGGGTGAGCAGCCGAGTGGGATTGCGGTCAAGGCCTTCCTGATTCACTAGGGAATGGTCTGACAGACATGTGTCGGCGCGTCTCTCTGTTGAGCAAAGCAAATGCAGGTCCTTCGCGTTGCGAAGGATGACGCCGTGAGCCGGCGGGTTTGCCTTACACAGGATTGCTTCGATGTTTTGACATAGTGCTCAGACAGACCAGACGACCGCTCCCAAGCGAAATAAGAAAGCGCGTTGCAGGAGAAACCGGTGTCCCGTCTTGGCCAGCATGCGCGCGAGCTCGCGGTATGTGTATGCGCGTCGCACGGAGACCGGGCCATCGTGCTGCGAGATACGGCTGGGATCGAGTAGAGAGTTCAGCTTGGCCAGTCGATAGTGCAGGGATGCGCGTTCAAGATCGTTGATGACGACGGCGACGCGCGCGACACGCTGCGCTTCCTTCAAGTAGAGCGCCACTTGCGCCGGCTCCAGATGATGGAGGAAGAGGCAGCAGGAGACGATGTCGATGCTGCGGTCGCCAAAAGGCAGTGCGAGTGCATCGCCCTGCTGCATCTTCGGCAAAGACAATGTTGACGGCCAGCGCTGCGGATCGGGCAGATGGCGGGCGCTGCGGTCCAGCAGTGTGATATCCGCTACACAGCCGAGACGCAACAGTGCGGCCTGAAGGACATCCGCGTGGCCGCTGGCCACCTCCAGTATGCTGGGCGGCACGCTTGAGCTGGCCCGCACGTTTGAACTGGGCGGCCCATTGTTGTGTGCGGTGCGTGCGAGCGCGAGTCCAAGCAGGCGTGCGTGCAAAGCCACGCCACCGTAGCGTCGATTGACACGGCTGATGGAGCGCAATGACGCGGCGATCTCCTGCTGCGTGCCCTCGTCGCTATCCAGCCATTCCATTTCTACAAGTCGTTCCATCGTCATGAATAGAGATGCACGCCGAGGACCATGCGGCAGCGTAACGAATGTAGCCTGGCGTGCGTCTCATTTCTACCGGCTCTTTTCCTGCTCTCGAATTGAGGTGGCGCCACGTGCGGGAAGATGTCAGAGTAAATCGTGTTCGCTGACGGATGGATGCAGCCCATATGGCATCCTGCTGCTATAGCAGGCTCCGGTGCAGAAGAGGTTTATGAAGATTGCCAGTGTCGCCCGGGCCCTTCCATTGCATCGCTACAGCCAGCAAGAGATTTTTGAGGCGTTGGCGCGTCACTGGCAGGGACGGCTGGACAACCCGCAACTGCTATCGCGTTTTCATCACCGGGTCGGAGTGGAGACACGCCACTTTGTGCTGCCGATCGAAGGCTATGACAATCTGACACGCTGGGGCGAGGCGAACCGCATCTGGCTGGAAAAGGCCGAAGAGCTGGGCCAGCAGGCCATCGATACGGCGCTGGGGCGCGCCCACATGGAGCGCAGCGCCATCCGGGCCCTCCTGACGGTTTCGGTGACGGGTATTGCGAGCCCATCGCTCGATGCGCACCTGGCGAACCGGATGCAGTTGCGTGCGGATATTCGCCGCACGCCGATCTTCGGACTCGGCTGCGTCGCAGGCGCGGCGGGCATCGCACAAGCAGCGGATTATGTGCGTGCTTACCCGGACCGCGTTGCCGTGCTGCTGTCTGTAGAGCTGTGTTCGCTGACCTGGCAGCGTGGCGACCTGTCAATTGCGAACCTGATCTCCTCAGGGCTCTTCGGCGATGGCGCAGCGGCTGTAGTGGTGGCGGGCGACGCAGTCGATGCGGACGGACCGGAGATCGTGGATGCTGCATCGAGCTTCTATCCGGGCACCGAAGACGCGATGGGCTGGGATATCTCGGAAGAGGGATTTCGGATCGTGCTGTCGCCGGAGGTGCCATCCATCATCCGTGCACATCTGCCGGGCGATGTGGACGCGCTGCTCGCACGGAACAAGCTGACACGCGCGGACATCGGCAACTGGGTGCTGCATACGGGCGGCCCGAAGGTGCTGGATGCGATGGCGGATTCGTTGGGTCTGGACCGCGAGGCGTGCGCCGCATCCTGGGATTCGCTGCGCGAGGTGGGAAATCTATCCTCAGCATCCGTGCTGCTGGTGCTGGAAGAGACAATGCAGAACCGGCGCCCAGCGCCGGGCACGTGGGGCGTGCTGGCGGCGCTGGGGCCCGGCTTCTGCGCGCAACTGGTGCTGCTGCACTGGTAGAACGGCAACTCGATCTAGCCTATTGCTCCTGACCACTTACCCAGCGCAAACCGAAGGAGACGGTTGGTCGATAGTATTCACGCTGATTCGGGTATCGTTCGCTGCCGTAATAGAACCCGAACACCTCGTTGCTCAGGTTCAATCCGGATACGACTAACTGGATGCCTTTGTATGTCCGGTACTGCCCCTGAACGTCGAACTGCGTGTGCGCGTAAAGGTAGTCGTCGCCAGTCGGCCCCTTCAATCCCAGGATAGGATCGCTCGCGGGACCGGTGCCCGGGCTCCACTGATAAGCATAGATATTTGCGTCATTATGACTTATTGCGAAGCGAGACGAGAAGCGTCCCTTGTCATAGGTGAGATTGAGGTTGTAGTTGTTCGGGGCATCCCGCTCCAGACGCGGGTGGTCGGTGCGTCCGGGGGCGCCGGGACCGGCGGCATTGAAACCGACTGGGAAGGTAATGCGCGACCCGACATAGCTGTAGTTCGCGGAGACGCCGATGCCGTTGAGCAGGCCGGGAAGGAAGGAGAAGCGCTGCTCCCACTGCACCTCAACACCTTGAAGGTGTGCATTCGGTCCATTGATCGATTCGTTTTGCTGGAAGTCTCCCGGATATCCTGCGACGGGAACTTGAGATGTGGTTGGAAGAATTGGATCGGAAAGCTGCTTGAAGAAGTAGCCGCCTCGCAATACGCCAAGCGGCTGAAAATAGTGCTCGATCAAGATATCGTAGTTATTCGCCTTCGTCGGGCGCAGATTCGGATTGCCTAAGGTGATGCTCTTCGGGCTTGAATTTGGATCGATGGTTCGCGTGGGCACCAGGTCGCCGATGTTCGGCCGTGAGATACCTCGACCATAACTGAGACGAAGGTTGGTGTCCTTTTGCAATTGGTATTGCGCCTGGACGCTGGGCAACACGTTGAAGTAACTAATATCCTGCCGCGTCGGTACGATCAGCGGGTTTATCGGATTGCCCGATGCGTCGGCCTGGGTCGTCACCTGGTTGGTGAGGAAGTGATCGGAGGTGCTTTCGAAGCGCACACCGCCCTGCAGACGCAGCTTTCCGACGAAGACGACATCCTGAACGTAGCCGGCTGGAATGCGCTCGTTGGCACTGAAGAAAGCCTGCTGCGATTGCTTGATGCTTCCGGGACCATCCAGGGCGAACGCGCCTGGGTTTGCGGCTAACGCGCTCAGGATCCTGTTGTAGTTCGTGGTTGGACCATAAGCCCGACCGTTGATCGCGAATGACTTGTTGTAATACGTCGAATTTGTATAGCCGCCTGCTACATTCGCAAGCGTGAATGGACTTATGTTCGAATCGGCAAGACCGAAGAGTTGATCGGCTTCCGTTTGCGTCGAAGCGGAGTTACGCATCTTGAACCCGATGGAAAAGGTACTCGGCTTGGAAGCGATGGTGAAATTATGCGCCAGGGAAACACTCCCCTGAAAGTTCAATTGTGTTGCATGGTAGCGGTTGTAGGTGGTGAAGGAGACTCCATAAGGGTGAGCCGTCCCGCTGGTTCCTTCCTGGTTGGGATCGAACAGGCTCGTGCCGTCCGTCGCATTGAACTTTGGACGCAGTGGATTGCTCAGGTCCAGTGAGAACGGCACGTCGCTGTTGCCGCTGAAGTTGGTGGTAGGAAAATCCTGGCCGCCGATATTGTGTCCGCGCAATCCAGCGAACTCATAGATGATCAGGTCCTTGGAGAGATCCTGCCGTAGACCGGCAAGAATACTGAAGACCTGCTGGTCGGGTCTGCGAAGGTAGTGGCGATACGCGTAGCTGCCAACAGAGCAGTTGCCGGCTTTCTGATCCGCGGCCGAACAGTCGGCTGGTCCATCGAATGTCAACACGTTGCCGCCGGCTGACTTGAGCGAGCCCAGGGTCGGCGTGTAGACGATGGCGTCGCCGTAGTCGTGGAAATCCGAATACAGTCCCTTTACATAAGCGTCGGTTGTCGGCGTGAATTTGTAGTCGATACCGGTGTCGAATCCGTAGCGGGTTCGGTAGTAGTTGTAGGAGCGGAGATCGGCGCTCGGCGTATAGGCGACCGGGCTGCCCGTCGTGGGATCGGTTCCGGTCGTCTGGCTAGGCTCGAGATCGTCGATGCCGCGGTTTGTCCGGTCCCAGGTTCCCCCAAGGAGAACGCCGAACTGTTTGTTGACACCGAAGCGCTGGCCAAAGGTGCCGTCAAATCCCCCACGCCAGTAGCCATTTTGTATTGGGTTGTAGCCGGCAGTGCCGCTCAGCTCATATGTCGGTCGATCCAGCGCGGTCTTCGTCACCAGGTTCACAGTTCCGCCGATGCCATCGCCATCTTGATCGGCCGACAACGTCTTGAAGACCTCGATGCGCTCGACGATATCCGAGGGCACGGCATCCAGCTTGATGTTGCGTACCGTCACTTCCGGCGCCGGCACATTCACTCCGTTGATCGTCACGTTGCTGAGACGTGGCTCGGTCCCCCGAATCTGCACATACTTCCCCTCGCCTTCATCGCGCTCAAGCGAGACGCTGGGCAGGCGGCCGACTGCATCCGCGATGTTTGTATTCGGAAGACTTGTAATTACGCGAGACGGCAAGACCTGGACGATGTCGGACGACATGCGCTCGATATTGATTGCCTCGGCCTCGCCTTGCAGACGCTCCGCTCTCACCATCACGGTATCCGCGGCCGAGCCTACGCTCAGTATGGGATTGAGAGTGGTGGTTTGACCGCTCGTGACCTTCGCGGATGCAGTGGAAGACGTGAAGCCCACGTAAGAGACCGTGACCGTATACGTTCCGGGCGCCAAATCCGTGATGCGGAATTGACCTTGGTCGTTCGTCGCAGTCTCTCGCTTCGTCGGATCAACTGTGACTTTCGCGCTCACAAGGATCGAGCCGCCGGCGTCCTGCACCGTGCCGGTGATATTGCCAGTCTGCGTCTGCGCTTTCAAAGACAGCAGTCCGGCACCGAAGAAGAACATAGATAGAACGGCGAAACAGCGCAATAACAAGAATCGTCTGCAATCTTTGAAAAGCATGGATATCTACCTTCATCTTTTTCTTAAGCATTTAGATCCCTGGAGACACGGATTCTCCAGACACAACTCTCACCACGTCGTCTAGGCGCGAGAGAGACGGGCAGACTTCTATGCCGCAGTCTGCTGAGGATGATCGGATATAAGGAACTACATCATCGGGATACTTAAGGTGGGCTTAAAGAAAGGAGGAGTCACAGAGGATTCAAGTACATTTCACGGATTCGTAACTTAAGAAGGCGCCCGATTAAAAGCACGCATAATTTAGTTGATCGCGCGCACTCTCTCGACACTCTCTCAACACGTCAGTTCGCGGAGTTGGGAGCCTGACGCGCGAGTACCAACGTGATGTCGTCGGGCTGTTCCTGATTGCCGATCCAGGCACGCAGTGTCTGCAGCACCTGCTGCGAGATGGCCGCGAGCGGCAGATGGCGGTGGCGCTCGACGACTTCGATCAAGCGCTCTTCGCCGAACTCGCCGAACTCGTTCTCCGGCTCGGTGACGCCATCGCTGTAGGCGATAAGAATGTCGCCGGGATCGAGCGTGACGAGACCTTCTTCATAGGCGAGATCATCCAGCAGACCGACGACCGAGCCGCCGCGATCCAGCCGCCGCACCGTGCCGTCCGCGCACAGCACAAAGGGTGGAAGCTGGCCGCCGTTGGAGTAGACCAGATGACGCGAGTGCGTGTTGTAGTGCGCCAGGAAGAGTGTGGCGTACTTCTCCGGTTGAGTGCTGCGATAGAGGTGGCGGTTGAGCAGGCTCAACACCTTTCCCGGTGAGCTGAACGATGCGGCGCCATTGAAGATGTGACGAATGCCGTTTTCGTCTTCTTCGCAGTCCTCGCTCGAAAAGCGATAGGCACGCACGGCGGAGTGCAGCGACGCCATGAGCAGCGCGGCGGAGATGCCCTTACCGCTGATGTCGCCGATGGCGAGAGTCAGTTCGCTTTCGCCCATCAGCAGGAAGTCGTAGTAGTCACCGGAGACGGTGCGGGCGGGTTTGCAGACGCCGTGCAGCTCGAGGCCCGGCATCTCCAACTGGTCTTGCGGGAAGAGGTTGTTCTGCACCTCCTGCGCAATCTCCAGTTCGCTCTGCATGCGCTCCTTCTCGCGCTGCTGTTCGAGCAGGCCTTCGAGAGATTCCGACATGATGTTGAAGGAGGTGGAGAGCGCGCCAAGCTGGTCGTGCCGTTGCACCTGGATGCGGTGCTTGAAGTCGCCGCTGTCGATGGCAACCGTGGCGTTGTAAAGATCGCCGACGGCGCGGGTGATGGTGCGGTTCAGGCGCACCGCCATGATGAAGGCAATCAGTTCGAGCACGGCGAAGATGGACGTCAGGATGATGAGTCCGTAGCGGATGAACTTGCCGACCACCACGGCTGTGCCGAACAGGCGCGCATAGAGGAGCGCCGGCCGTGAGGTTACATTGAGCAGGCTGATGAGTTGTTTTCCATTGCTCCACTCCGTCGTATTGACGGGGGCTGAGAAGGTAATACTCCGGTCCAGCAGAAAGGCGGCCGGAGGCAACGTGCCGCCGCTTACGGTGCCTTCCGTCTGTTCGGCCAGACCTTTCCCCGTATGAATGCGTCCGGTTTTGGTGTCGCTCTCTTTCATCGCCTTGCTGACGTCAGGGATGATGTGCAAAATGCCCAGCCCCTGTGCTAACTGGGTGACTGTGGCAGAGTCCAGAGGAGCGCTCGATATGAATGTAACGACATGGCTGCCGATCATGCGCGAGTCGACCGCGCGGAGGAAGAGACGGCCTTCGTCCATGGCGACGCCGCGAAAGCTGTCCCGGTGCACGGCGGGTCCCAGCCAAGCCGGTTTGATGATTGGGTCATCGACACCGTGTTGCGGCAGTTCCCTGCCGTCATTCATGAGCTGCAGGCGGTGGCCGTCGCTCCAGGCATCAACAATAAGGCGTCCAGGAATACTGCGGTTTGCCGCGCCATAGTCTGCAAGTTCCACGGTAGTCTCAGCGGGCGTCCGCGCCAGAGTATGGGCTACGTGAACAGCAAAGGTCTGATTCTCCGCGCTGAGCCGGCCCAGCAGCGCGGATAGCTCCGAGGTGGCGGCGAAGGTGGCAAACTGCCCGGAGAAGACATACGCCGCAATGGCGGCAAGCGTGACGAACAACACCACCGGCGCCAGGCCCATCAGCAGGTACGTCACAACCAACCGGTTGCGAACCTTCCATAGCACATGGTTGACCAGCCAGCGATAGAGCACGATCGCGCTGAAGACCAGCCAGAACGGAACGGTAAGGATCAGGACGACCGCACTGAACTCACCGGAGGCACCGGGCAAGAAACGCAGCAGGGCAACAACAATCAGCAGAGCAAACGACCAGAAGGCGCCGTGCTCCGCTACACCCGAGAGTGGAGGGCGGCGGAATGGATTCAGAACGGCTGTTTCCACACGTGCGAACAGGTTCGGCATACTCAGGCCGAGTGTAACGCACACCTCAGGCAGGAGTTAGGCGTCGTTTTGCTGTTCGAGATCGGCCCGATGGGCTAGACGCAGAGCGTGGCGGGATGCAGAGTAATGCGCACCGGCAAGCATGAGCAGGCCGCTGAAGAATGCCCACATCATCAGCGACACCGAGACCGAGAACGGCCCGTAGACGGCGCGGAAGTCCAGCCACGGCAGTAGCGCCATGTAGATGCGCTTCGCCACCTCCCAGAGCAGACCGGTGGTGATGGCGGCCGGGAGGACTGCCAGCAACGGCAGGCGGCGGTTGGGCAGCACCCAGTAGATGAGCAGGAAGATAAGCACGCTGACGACAGCGGCCGAAATCTGCATAAGCCAGTGGGCGAGAAAGGCGAAGACGACGTTGTCGGTGTTACCCAAGAAGAGAAAGCTGAGCACGCTATGCTGTGCCGCGGTCAGCGAGATGGAAAGCAGCGTGAGCGTGCCGATGGCGAAGGCCAGGCCGAGTGAGACAAGTTGGTTCATGACATAGGAGCGGTTGCGCTCCGCTCCCCAGACCTGGTTGAGGGCCACCTCCAGCGGCAGAAAGACGCCGGTGGAGGAGACCAGCAGCATGGCGACGGAGGCAAGCTGCACGCCGCCATGCGCGCGGGCGAGGATGGTCATGTTGCGGACAACGAAGTCTTGCCCGGCAGGCAGAAAGTAGCGAACCTCGTCCGCAATCACCGCCGCCATGGCCCGCGAATGGAAGACACGATGCGCCAGCGTGAGCATGAGGACGATGAAGGGAAAGAGCGAGAGAATGACGTTGGCCGCCACGCTGAACGCATAGGTATGCACCTCTGTCTGCGTCAGGTAGCGGACGAGCGACCGGCACCAGTCGCCGAGAGAGGCATCCTCCGGCAGCCGCCGCGGTAGGGCAGCCGCGCCAGTGGCGGCCTCGGCCGGATTCGGGGGAAACAGGGTCAGCATCGCCATGGCGGAGGGCGCTCCAGCGGCGATGCTACCAAGATGCAAGACCGATTCCACTCCCTACAAGGGGTGATGGGCAGCACGGCAGAAATCGACGATTTGTCACTGTCATGTAATTTTATCTTGCACTTATGAGGGTTTCCTGCCATAACAGGAGAACGTAGGGCGCTGGTACAGGCTCACGTGGAGCACGAATTTGGAAGGCCGTTTTTGATGTCCTGGTTTTGCCGTTCCGCAATGAATGTTGGGAAACAATAGCTGCCCACGCGTCCCAGACGCTGGCGGCTTTTCGTGTTTTCAGGACCTTTTTGCGGGACACCTACACACAAGAGGTGAAAAGGAGTCTCCCGTGAAAGAGCAAGGCGTTGTGAAGTGGTTCAATGGGGCGAAGGGATATGGATTCATCCAGCGCTCCACCGGCGAAGATGTGTTTGTGCACTTCTCTGCAATCCAGGAGAACGGGTACAAGACACTAAACGAGGGTGAGGGAGTGGAGTTCGAGTGCCAGCAGGGTCCGAAGGGACTGAATGCTGCCAACGTTATCCGCAGCGCCTAAGCCAGCACAGGGTTAAGTCACCGGAAGAGCCTCCCCGACGCAGGGAGGCTCTTCTGCTTTCTGCCGTCGCTGCCCTTCACTTCGCTTTAGGGTCCGGTCGAGATGACCCATCCTGTCTTTGGACGGATCGATTCACGACCCTGGCTTATCGAGACGAGCGATCGCCCAGGCCGCTGTCTCTGCCAAAACGGGATCGCTGCCGGTCGACCAGGCCTCTAGTTGCGGCTTGAACCGGGGCTCGCCGCTGTTGCCCATGGCAATCGCGACATTCCGCTGCAGGCCGCTTCTCTTTGTGCGTTTTACCGGCGACCCGCGAAACTGTTTGTTGAATGCTTCAGGGGTGAGTTGCGCGAGCCAGGTGAGAGCGGGATTGATGACTTCCGGCCGGGTTGGAGAGTTGGGACGTGTGGGCGGGCGACTGGGCTGAACGCCGGTCTGGGCGCTATTCCAGGGGCAGACCTCCTGACAGATATCGCAGCCGAAGACTTGACGGCCAATGGGGGCGCGGAGCGCTTCAGGGATGGGGCCCCGTTTTTCGATAGTCAGGTACGCGATGCAGCGGCTGGCGTCCATCTGCCGGGGAGCGATGAGCGCCTCGGTCGGGCAGGCTTCGATGCAGCGTCGGCAGGTGCCGCAGCGATCGGCGGCGGGGGTGGGACGAACGGCTGGGGGGACTTCGAGCGAGGTGACGATGCAGCCGAGAAAGAGCCATGACCCGAGTTGCTGGTTGATCGTGCAGGTGTTCTTGCCGGTCCAGCCGATACCGGCCTGGCGAGCGAGGTCGCGTTCGATCAAAGGGCCGGTGTCGACGTAGGAGCGGGATTCGAAGTTTGCGGGAACGCTTGCGTGGAGGGATGCTTCGAGCAAGCGGAGGCGGCTCAGGAGCGTGTCGTGATAATCGGCGGGGTGCAGCTCACCGCTGTTCGGGTCCGGCTGTCCGGCCCAGGCATAGCGAGCGATCCAGCCGCTGTCTGCTGGAGCGGGGTCAAGGGATTGCGGACCAGGTGCGTTGTAATTCGCGGCGCAGACGATCACCGACCGCGCCCATGGAAAGGCAGCGCGCACCTGCGAACGGAGCAGAGCGCCGTTGTCGTTGCGGCGTTTGAGATACTCCATCTCGCCGGCGTGGCCAGCGGCAATCCACTGCTCCAGGTAGTCGCGAGAGGTGGAGCTGCCAGAAGCGTCGCTTCCCTGCCCGACTGTGTCGTCGAGCGCTGCAATCCCGGCGAGGTCGAAGCCTTTCGCCTGCGCGAGGGAGGTGAGTTCGTCCGGCGATAGGTTGAAAGCGCCCATGGCTATCTCTCATCGTACCGATATGGTCAGCCGACAAGTTTCAGGACTAGTGAGTGGATCTCCGGCTTGTCACTCCAATCAGAGCCCGGTGAACTCTTCGTCAGATATCCAAGTAAATTGTCGAGGAGGTTCACCTCGAAGTCTACGTGCCCCTCTATAGGCTATGGTGCCGAAACTAGACATTAAGAAAATCATGCCTGTCAGAAACCACGCCCAAAAGTGATTCGGCGATTCCCGCGACAGCACCCACCAAGTTAGACAGCAGCCGAATACTCCTCCAATGCAGCCCACGATGGCGGTTGCATAAAGACGGAATAATGCGAACGTAAAGCGTCGAACTATCCACTGATGCATGCACGCCACGAGAGTAGCGACAGCAGCAGTACATAACGCTCCAACAGTCACGTAGCCCCATCCGAGCGCAGGGGGCAGCCTAGTGGCATGAATCGATCGCACACCCACTTTGTTTGCAATGAATGGCTCTGCCAAAAGCCCTAGACCAGCGACCATGATGACCGCGATTGAGCATGGCCCCCATACCGCGCACCACAACGCTATGCTCAAGGCGTAGCGGCGAATAGGTGGAACTATCACCGAAACGAGGAATGCTAGCGCTCCCACCAGCATAAACAACAGAAGGATTACGCCGAATAGAAGAGGGAGCATATCTCGATTTTTGCCCCGCACATCGTAATGAGTCAATCTTATGTGGCGCTAGGGGCACCTAAGAAGCGCTTATCTGATAAGCGAACCTAGCGGCTGGTCAGGACTGCCAGTGCCTTCTCGTAGCGTTCGAGCTTTTTGTCGAGCTCGGGTGGGGCCTCGATACGGCGCTCCGGCGACATGTTGTCGTAGAGGTCGGCGATCTTCACGATGCGGCCGATGGGGTCGGCCTTGGAGCGCAGGACGAAGTCGTCGTAAGACTCCTTCTTCGGTGTCTCGCGGCGGCTGACGCTGTCTACAGCGTTGCGGACGTTCGTGCCGAAGAGGTTTTCGATCTCGTCAAGCGTGGTGGAGGTGTCTTCGACCGTGTCATGGAGCACGGCGGCGATGAAGTGGTCTTCACCGCAGTGCCAGACCGCGAGTGCGACGCGGAAGCAGTGCGCGATGTATGGCTTGCCGGCCTTATCCTTCTGATCTTTATGGCGAATCGAGGCGAACTGGATGGCCTGACGGACCCTGGAACTGAGCTTCACCGGGAGCGAATCCATGAAGCGATGGTAGAGATGCAACGCCGGCGCATCAAGCGAAGAGGTGCGGGGACCGAGCCTCTTCTGTTGAAAATCCGGTGAATACACCGCGCCGCTCGCATGGCTGAGGTTCGCTGCAAGCGAAGGAGGGACGGAGAGCCCCTCCATTTCGATGGGAGGACCCATCTGTATCCGGTGTCACTTGGCGGCCGCGCCCGGAACGTGCGCCTCAGTTGTGGGGACATTTACAAAGCCCGGAGGTATGGGCTTCTCCTTCAACTGGATACCATTGTCATTGGCAATGGCCCGGGCGTCCCTCAAACTCGCTACCGATCCGTCCGGCCAGAAGAGACCGTTCACGGTTCCTTTGCTCCTCTGTCCTTTTAGATAGGCGGGTTTCACCATCAGGGACCAGAAGAAGTTGCCGATGGGGTACTTTCTGACTTCGCCTGCAAGAGAGGCGTAGTCGATCTGCATCTCGGTCTCAGCCACTTTCTGATCGCCGAATCCACTTCCGCCGGGGCGCACCCGCTGCCACTCCGTGAGCCACACCGGCACGTGCGCCTCTTTGCCTGCCGCCATAGCTGCTTCGATCTCTTTATCCAGCACAGCAAGATTGGGAGGAAAATTCTGGTGAAATTCAATGATGCGCTCACCGAGTGGAAGGAACTCCAGCGCCCGTTGCAGACGCGCCGCCCCTATGGTCAGCGGCACAGTGCCTTGCATGGTATGCGCCGTGGTGAACATGGATTTTGCAAAGTCAACCGTTTCGGGGCCCGGTTCGTTCATGACCTCGATGCCGATCAGTCGATTGTCATTCGCATACTTTTTCATGAACCACTGGACGAAGGCGCGCGGAGGTTCCCACGCTGCCTTATCCGCGAAAGAAGCGATCGACTTTCCCGGGGACTGTATGCAATAGGCCTTTTGCGGATCGGTGGTCCACATGTTTTCCGGCGTAGGCGGCACACCATCATTCTCAAACAGTACGAAGAGGACACGGATGTGATCGTTTTTGGCGGTTGCCAACAACTGGTTCAGCGACGTCTCGAAACGTGCAGGCTCCATCTTCCAATATTCGTAACTGCCCCAGATCCGTAATGCATTCAAGTGAAGTTCGTGCGCATAGCCAAAGTCTCTGCGCGTCTCCTCCACAGAGAAGTTCTTCCACATTTGGGGCGCATTGTATGCCTTGTAAGGAACGTAGATTGCGCCTCGTACGGACGGCTGGTCAGCGCCTTGAGCGCCTGCTTGCATAAGGCCTATGCATGCAAGCCCCGTTCCAAGAGCGAGAGCACGAATGAGTTGGGATATTGCCATTTTTTGCATCACGTTCTTCCTTTTCGCGTACGTTGCTGCGATGGTTCGGCTTCCTCAAATTGCTTCATTCAAACCTTGAAGACGTCTCCGGATACCTACGAGTCTTTGGGAACGCGTATCGACAGACCGGTATCGAAATATCTCTCGGGGGCTTCGCTGTGGCAGTGCACAGCGATGACGTTGTCCGCATTGAGACGCACCGCCTGTCTCGCAGAGGACGGAATCGGCCGATGCTCATATTGCAGCTTGCTCGCCCTGTTCATGCCGTGTTGCGAGCCGAGCGTCTCTCCATTGATGAAGATCTCTAGATTCGTGCGGTGACATTCCATCAGGACGAGATTGCCGATCTGTTCAGGAGTGATGGACCCGGGATTGAAGTGAAGACGAAGCCAGATATCCGGTGTCTCCCATACTGTGCGTGCGTGATCCGCCGAATCGCCAAAGCCGCCCGGTCCCAGCTTCCAATGCGCATCGTCATAGCCCACGCTCGACCACGCACCGTCAGGCTGTTCAAAAGAATATCTCCAGGATTGACCGCTCTTCTCCGATGTGGGCACAACAACCGTGTACTCGGGAGGCGGGAAGCGGAAGGTGTTGATAGCCTGCACCTTCGCCTCCGGAAGTTTGGCAACGCGGTCATAGGTAAGCAAGCCATTGATTTCTGTCATGACATCGGTCAGCTCTGTATATACGGCCGCGCTCAGATTGCTGCTCTCGCGTAGTGTCTTCACCTGCTCGATGTATTCGGCGTAGAGATAGAGCAAGTCTTTCGCGTTGTCGACATCGACATATCCTCTGCCCGCCTGCTCCCATGAGTGCTCTGGAATGAGGTAGCCGATGCCACCGAACTCGCCGCACACGACGGCCTGTTTTCCGTCCGAGACGCGGGCCGCCGGCTCCGGATAGCTATGGATATCGTTGATGTTGCCGAAGCCGAAGATCTTTCCGCCGCTTGCTTCATTGATGGGGCGGGAGTCGTCGAGACTGCGGACTACGTTCACAAGCCGCTCCGTGTCGAACTGTCCCTGGCCCTCATTGAAAATGGTCCAGAGCACAATCGAAGGAGAGTTTTTGCGTGCCTCCACCATCCGCCGCAACTCACTCTCGAACTCCGGCTGGTCCACCGGAGGCGGGACAAAAGCTTTGCCTGGGTAGGAGTTAGCTGAGGGCATATCCTGCCACACGAGCAAGCCCAATGTGTCAGCCCAGTAGTACCAGCGAGCCGGCTCAACCTTGATGTGCTTCCGCACCATGTTGAAGCCCATCGCTTTCATCTGGACGATGTCGTCTTTCATGGCTTCGTCAGTTGGCGCGGTGTAGATGCCGTCCGGCCAGAAGCCCTGGTCGAGCGGCCCCAGCTGGAACACGAATGTATTGTTCAACATGAGCTTCGGCTGCCCATGGACATCGCCTACGTGGGTCTTGCGCATGCCGAAGTAGCTGGAAACCGTATCCGCCGCGTGCCTTCCGCGCTTCAGCGTAATGCTCAGCGAGTACAGATGCGGATCTTTCGGAGACCAGAGTTTCGGCGCGGGGATGGTAATTTGCATCGGCTTATCCGGTGATCCGGAATGGGTTGCAACGACGGACTGGGCCGACATCACCTTAACTTCGACCATCGCATCACTCTGGGTTCCAGAGACGTGCGCGGTCAGGTTGAGCGCGCCACGATCGATGTCGGGGATCATCGTCAGACTCTCGATATGCAACGGCTCTACCGGCTCCAGCCAAACCGTCTGCCAGATTCCGGTCGTGGGCGTGTAGGTGATGCCGCGAGGCTTTGTATTCTGCTTGCCGCGAGGCTGGCCGCCGACTTCGGTGGGGTCATAGACGCGGACCAGCAACTCCGCCGGATCGTCGCCTTTGAGCAGCGACGTGATGTCATAGCGAAAGGGATCGTAGCCGCCTCGATGCACACCGGCACTCCGTCCATTCACGAAGACTTCGGATTCGTAATCGACCGCGCCGAAGTGAAGCATGATCTGTTTCCCTCGCCACTTCGAAGGGATTTTGACCAGGCGCCGATACCAGAGGCGCTCCTGGTGCTCCATCACGCCAGAAAGCGCTGATTCGACCGGATAGGGCACAAGAATCGAGCTCGCCAGGGTCTTGCCCACCGGAGCGTCTTCCTGCGCGGCTAACCCGGGTTGGTATTCCCAGATGCCATTCAGATTCATCCACTCCGTTCGAACCAGCTGCGGTCGTGGATAGAGCGGATGAGGCATGTGAGGATCGACCGAGGAAGACCATCGGGTCATCAACGGGCCCTTCTTGGGCGACCATTTCCTGGATACGTCTGCCTGGTCGGAGACTGCTGAGAGAAGGTCGCGATGGATGGAACCCCACGCCATCCCCGGCTTCGCAAGAATTGCAGAGACTGCTGCCAAGCCCTTAAGAACGGCGCGCCGCGTGGTGCTGGAGTTCGCTTGCCTGCTGTTACCGAACATGGAAGGTGATCTCTCCGGAGTTCAAGTTATGCCACAAAGACGGATACGAAACAGTGTGGCCCTCGCAGGTAGAACATTCGAGGGCCACACTGGACTCAAGGGCTAAGATTGTCGCAGATACGGCGGTGTAGGCATCTTCCCAGTGCGTTCACCCGGAGGCGTTTGCGGCATCGGCCAGGGCTGCACTCCGATTCGCTTGGCCCAAGCGTCCCACATCGCCACCATCGACTTCGCGCGCTCCGCTTGTGTGGACGCAAGATCATGTAGCTCTGTGCGATCGGCTTCCATGTCGTAAAGCTCCCAGCTATCCGGGAAACGCGATACGAGCTTCCATTTGCCGTCGCGCACAGCCTTGTTTCCTTCATGCTCCCAATAGATGGGCGATCGTTTGCGTGACCGGGCCGCAAACACAGGGGCGAGGCTCTCTCCAGCCAATGCCGGGAGCGGTCCTGCAGATACCTGCTTTGGATAGACAGCTCCAGCCAGTTCGAGAAAGGTAGCCATCAGATCCGTCTCGTGGCCGACGGCGCTCACCGGACCCGACGTCGGCTTGATCACCTTCGGCCAGCATGCGATGAAAGGCGTCGCGATACCGCCTTCCTGTGTGTAGTGCTTGTATAGGCGGAAGGGCGTGTTGGCACAGTTTCCCCAGGGAATCCCGATGCTCTGGAATGTGCCCTCTCCGCCGGGCATATCCCCGGGAACATTGCCCGCGCAGCTCATATTTATCTCGCACGGCATCTCGGAAGAGGGGCTCTGCGCCGGTGCCTCGTCGGACTGCGCCCCTCTTCTTCCCCGCGCAATCTCTTCCGCGTTGCCGCCGTTGTCGGACATGAAGATGATCAGCGTGTTGTCGGCTATACCTGCCTTTTCGACACTGTCCAGGATGCGGCCGATGCCCTGATCCAGGCGATCGATCATCGCCGCATAGACGGCCATGCGGCGGCTCTCCCAATCTTTGTTGTCGGCCTTGTCCCAGGTCGGTACGCGCGGGTCGCGCGGCGATAGGTCCCACTTCGGCGAAACAATACCCATGGCGATCTGTTTCTTGTGGCGTTCCTCGCGCAAAGCATCCCAGCCCGTCTTGTAGCGCTCGGCGTACTTCTGTATCTCAGCCTCCGGCGCCTGGATCGGCCAGTGCGGCGCATTAAAGGCGGTGTAGAGGAAGAACGGTTGCTTCTGTTTTGCGAGTTCGTTCACATAGCTGACCGCGTGATCGGCCCAAAGGTCGGTGAGGTACTGGTCCTTAGGCGGCGCGGGCAGCGTGTCGTTGCCGCTGACGAGGTGCGGCGATTCATAGTAGACAGAGGCGCCGGCGATCATTCCCCAAAATTTGTCAAAGCCTCGTTGCAATGGCCAACTGCGCTTCCCCTCCTCGCTCTGCGGCGCCAGATGCCACTTGCCGACCATCGCAGTCGCGTAACCGGCCGTTTTCAGTGCTTCGGGGATAGTGATCGTCTGCGCACTCAGAATGCCGGCGTATTCCGGATACGGGTACCGGCTGTGATCGGAGACCATCATGCCCATTCCGGCCTGCTGCGCATACAGTCCCGTCATGATGGACGCTCGGGATGGGCAGCAGCGCGGGTTATTGTAAAACTGGTTTAGCCTCATACCCCGGGAGGCAAGCCTGTCCAGATTGGGTGTCGAGACCTCGGAGCCGAAGCAGCCGATGTCGGAAAATCCCATATCGTCTGCCAGGATGAGGATGATGTTTGGCTTCGAGCCGGCAAGGGAACGCCCCGACGGTCGAGCGAACGCTGGCATGGTCTGCTGGGCCAGAGTCGCGGATGCCACCGCCCCGGCACCGATCTTTAGGAACTCTCTTCTGTTTTTCATTTCTCTGTTTGGGAATGCTCTAAAATCAAGAGCACCGAATGTAAAGGATTACAATCGCAGTTGTCAATTCACCCATTAGGTGGCACAAATTTAGGCTTTTTGGGCCATGCGTAGTGTTGCCCTCTATAGAAAAACGATTGGCGCGCAGCCCGCATTCGTCGCTTCGGGCAAAAGGGGATATCTGCGCTCGGCAGCCACGACGTCAATCCTCAAGCGTCTACGCGCGAGACGCCAGCCGGTGTAATGCTCATAACCATCGCATATTGATAGAAAAGCCGCATACTGAACAAGGCCGGAGAATGATCCTCCGGCCTTGCGTTCAACAACGGGTTTAACGAGGGGCGACGCCGGGGTCGGTCACCCCGTTATGGTTTCGATCGTAGATTCCCTTTGAAGTAGAATTCTGTTGACGCGCCAGTTTGTGGCGGTCTTGTGCGGTGAGATGACCGTTATCTCTCGATCGCATACGTTGATCTTCCGAGTTGATATGGTTTTGCTTGGCCTCTGCGTGCGCGGCCCCGCCCGGGGTGATCTGGCCGTCTGCAACACCCTTATTGATGCGTGCCTGCTGATTGGCCGAACGGGCTGCAATGTGGTGACGCTGTGTCGTCGTAGTCTGCGCCAGAGCAGCAGAAGCAGGAAGAGCGGCGATAGAGACTGCGAGAACAATATTTCTGAGATTCATGATTCGATCCTTCCTCGTTATAAATAATGTTTAGGGACTTGTGACTTCATTCCAACGATTGACTCCAGCCGACGTCCTAGGAATGAGAACCCGGGTGGGGCAGGAAGGTTGCGCATAATGCAATGCGTTTCATCTCAACGCGTCGCATGGCGATTGCCGTTACAGCCGTGTCATCGATCGCTATTCCGCCGTGCGGCGGGATCGGTATGTATCCTGCTGAAATCAGGCATGTTCTGAATAAAGTTCGTTTAAGCTTCTGCGAAGGACAAAAACAGAACTCTCCACCGCAGCTTCAGGGTTCGGTCGAGATGATAGTAGGCCTATTCAGAGATTGCCTACGACGGTTTTGTGAACAGCTGCATGTCCCCGTCTGTCTTCGGCAGGGACGCATAGCGTGCGATGCGAAACTCCGCCCAATACCCGCTCCAGCGGGGATCGCTCTGCAAAGCTTTACCGAGTTGCCGAATCATCTCTTCGCGGACCGATACATAATCAGGGTCCGCGATCAAATTCACCGCGTCATCTGATTGCAGATCATATAGCTCATCATTTGGAGAACTGCAGTTGTACGCATAGACGAAATGCCGTCCGTCAGGCGTGTGGTGCTCTAAGCCGCATGCAAAGTTCACACCCACATGCCATCCGCCGAAAAACAGCAGTGGGCCTCGCCGCTCAAGCGAACCTCCATGAAGCGCGCTGAGAAGGGAGTGGCCGTCCAGTGCAGCTTCCGGATGGATGCCTGCTGCGTCGAGCAATGTTTGAGACAGGTCGAGAAGCGATACCGAGTCACGCACCACGTGTCCTTTTGTCCCGGAGGGCGGCTTCAGGACAAAAGGTACGCGCAGTATGTCAGGATAGAGGTAGACCCCTTTGTCAACGAGAGCGCGTCGACCATACATTTCGCCGTGGTCGCTGATGAATGCAATCAACGAATCCTCGTAAAGATTCAATCTGCGTAGCTCGCCAAGAAACATACCGATGGCTTGATCTACCAACTCCATCTGCAGTACGTAAGCGACTCTGTAGTCAAGGAGTGTGTCCGGATTGTAGATGCCCCAGTACTTGCGATAGATGTCGATAATCTCCGGTTCGTCCGTGGCACGCCGAAAATTCCGCTTCCGTGCTGCCTCATATGAAGCAGGCAACGTCATGATCTTTCGCAGTTCGCGCTCTCTGTCCTCAAAGCCGCTGGGTATGGAAAAGGGCTGGTGCGGGTCGAAGATGTCTAACTGCAAATAGATGGGATGCTTGCCTGCCGGGTCTGTGCGCACAAGGTCTTGCACCGTGTCGGCTGCCCGCTTTGCGAGATAGTAGCTGTATTGTGCCTCGCGGGGAAAGGGGCGGCCATCATCCTGAACGATCCATCCCCCCGCAGAATTCCCAGGCGTGACCCTATCCTGCTGGAGGAAGACGATCTCGCGAGAGTATTTCTGTGGTCGCACACCTAAACTGTGCTGGTAGGTCAGGAATGCATCGTCATCGAAGACCGGCGGCGACCAGCGATCCCATGGCTGATCGTTCTCACCGAATGCATCCAGAAATTTTGTCGTGCCTACATGCGCTTTGCCCACCTGTCTTGCGATGTAGCCGGCGGCCCGTAAATACTCCGGGAAGATTATGTCATCAGCCCGGAGTTGTGTCTCAAGGCCCTCGGGTGCCCGCTCTCCGTTGCCTTGGATATAGCTATAGCGTCCAGTTAGATAGGAGGCTCGCGACGGCGAACATAGGGGCACCGTGCAAAATGCATTCTGAAAGAAGGTCCCTTCCGCCATCAGCGAACGAATAGCAGGAATCTGCACGTGACTCGAGAGCGGGCGGTCTGGATGATACATATCCGGGCCCACCATATCTGCGGAGATCAGAAAGATGTGTGGCGGCTTGCCGCTGCGCGTCCGACGAAACGGCCCCGCACCAGTCCGCGGCTGAGTGAAGTCCAGGTGAGTGGAATTGAGAGACTGGTCTTTCTCGGCCGACAGGCGGGACGCGTGACTGCCAATGGCTGCGCCGGCAGCAAGTTCCAGAAAATTACGCCGATTCATTCGATCGTTCCGCCCATGCACATCCGATTCGGCAGCATAATATGTAATAGATTACACGGAAGGTCGCTTCGCCCGAACCGCGGGTGCTGCTCCGGTTGATTCACGAATCTTCAGTTGAGGCAGAATGATCGATGATCCCGAGCCTGCCTTTTTCTCATCCCGGGATTGCAGCGCATAGAAGGCCTGGGTTGCGATTTCTCGGCGTGACAGATGAAGGGTTGTCAGGGCCGGCTGGACGATCTCACTGAGAAACAGATCGTCAAATCCGATCAGAGACAACTCCTGTGGGATCTTGCGCCCCAGCCGATGTGCCGTATGGAGTATGCCGATCGCCGTCATGTCATTGGAACAAACGACCGCAGTTGGGGCTTCGCGCATGGAAAAAATGCGTTCCGCGGAGAAGTGGCCCCCCGTGATCCGATGATCCCCCTGGAAGAGCCAAGCATCCTGGAAGGGTAAATGGCAGGATCGCATTGCCGAGAGAAATGCCTTGTGCCGCCGGACTGCCGAACTGAGCGTCTGCGGTCCGGCAACAAACCCGATCCGCTTATGGCCCAACATACGAAGGTGTTCGACGGCCTCTTGAAAGCCGCGCACGTAATCGACGGCGATGTTTCGAAAATCGGAAGCAACTAAAGGCTGGTTGAGAAAGACCACCGGAGTCTGTGAATCACGAATCTTGTTGAGCGCAGACGCACTCACCTCGGAAGTAAGGATGGCAATTCCATCGACACCGCGTTCGAGAAGGCGCCGGATACCGGTGAGGAGGCGGTGCTCGCTGTAGCCGGTGTTTGCAAAGGTTACATCGATTCCATGCTGATTTGACAGTGATTCAAAGTGCTCAATGAGATCGGGAAAAAATGGGTTCCGAATGTCTGAAACAAGGATGCCGTAAAGATTGCTGCGCCCCGATCGGAGAGAGCGAGCGTTGGTATTCGGTACATACCCAAGCTCTTCGATTGCCTGCCGTACGCGTATGGCCGTCGATTCCAACACCTTCGGCGATGCATTCAAAACGCGGGAGACCGTAGCAGACGACACCCCGGCATGGCGGGCGACCGCGAGTATGTCCATCGTGCATTGCTCCGATCTAAAGAATCAGTCTGATCCAGCCTATATTCCGACGCTGCGGGATAGTTCCCCTCGGAGTGGCCCTTCCCGCGAACTGCCACAACCGTCGCGCGACCCATCGCCTATTCCAGGAGATATGCTTTGGTCTGGTTGATTATAAGCGGGAGCACGTTTGACAAGATCTGAACTGCCATGAGACGGTCTGCCTTGTGTAATGCTTTTCACGGTTCAAGTCCCAAATAAGTACTCCCGGGGCTTGCTTGATAGTGCGGTTCGCACCGAGTCGGCTTCCCAAATTCCCCGACTCGAAACCTGATCCCAGCAGGAGGTGCAGTGGAAGTGCCGCTCATTGGACAAGGAAAGAGACGCTTCCCGGCGAGGGTGGCGACGACGGTATTGGCCCTTTTCGTCATGCACGCCGAGGGGCAGATTAAAGTCACCCAGCCGAGTCCCGCAACAGTGACAGTGCAGGTCGCGCACGACGGCAGCCAGCGTGTACCGGATGAGATCTTCGGCAGCTTTCTGGAGCCAATCGGTAACTCGATCAATAACGGCATCGATGCGGAGATCCTTGTCAACCGTAGCCTTGAAGGGGGCTTGTGGAATCACACCAATCTCGAGAATCTGTTTCGCGAGCAGCCGGAGCTGATCGAATCTACGAACAGCACCGGGATTCCGTTGCCATGGCAGTCGCTGAACAAGGCCGCCGGTAACCGCTTTGAGCTGCATGTAGGCGATGCCGCCAATAGCTGGCAGTCGCTGGAGATCTTGGGCCAACCGGACGAGCTGACCGGCATCATGCAGAAGATATATCTGCCGGTGCAACGCGTGCTTGGCTACAACGTTTCCCTGTATGCCAAACATGTTGGAGGGCCAACGGGAATCACCCTCTCCTTCCGGGACCGGGAGACGGGGAAGGTGCTGGCTGAGTCAAGGGTGGACGCAAACAGTGAGGGCTGGAGCAAGTACCGCACGACGTTGAAGCTCACCGCAGGCCAGGTGCGCCGTCTGCAAGCCGTCGATTTTGCCCTAGCTGTGGAAGGCGCGGAACGCGTCGATGTCGACCAGATATCGCTGATGCCTGAAGATGCCATCGGCACGCTGGATCCCGATGCCGTTGCCATGGCGAGGTCCATGCACATCACGGAGCTGCGTTTCGGTGGGAACTTCAGCTCTTACTATCACTGGCGCGACGGAGTAGGACCGATGGACGAGCGCCGGACCATGGAAAACATTGCTTGGGGCATCCCGGAGTACAACAACTTTGGGACCGATGAGTTCCTGCAATTGTGCGATCTGATCGGAGCCACCCCGCAGTTCGATCTGAACATGGGAAGCGGCACTCCGGAGGAGGCGGCAGCCTGGGTGCGCTACATTCGTGCCCATCATAAGGGTCGTGTGCTGTATGAGATCGGCAACGAACTTTACGGCAATTGGCAGGTCGGGTATCCAACGATCAACGAGATTGCCGCACGAACACTGGCCTTCAGCAAAGCAGTTCGGTCCGTCGATCCGGATGCTGCGATCATTGCCACCGGCGAAGGCCCGGTTACGGATGGCAAATGGAATGCGGCGCAGCTGACCAATCCGCTCGGCACATTCAACGATCTTTCACTGCACTTCATTGTCGGCACCAATCGTCCTCAAAGACCCCTCGCATCCCCGGACTTCATGGCAGCCGCAGCGTATGCACTCCCCTACGCGGTTGGACCTTATTTCGACAAGGTGCAGGCACAGGTTGACGAACATCCCGATCTCCGGGGCAAGGTGCATTTCGCCGTCACCGAATGGCTCTTCAACAGCAAGGGATACGGAGAGCGCAACTTCACGAACGAAAGTCCGAGCTGGATGAATGCGGGCGGCGCAGTAATGGCAGCAGGCTTTTTGAATACAGTTCTCCGCCACGCCGACAGTGTGAAGATCACGGACATGACCGGATTGATGGAGTTTGCAGGGATATGGAAGCGCCGTGAGCAGGTGTACGCCGTGCCGGCGTTCTATGCCTTTCAGATGTATACAGTCGTCAAGGGTGACACAGTGCTGCCGGCAACGACCGATTCCGGCAGCTACAGTGTGAGCGAAGGGGACCGCCCACTCCAGACAGCCGACGGTGTTCCGTATATCGATGTTGTGGCGACCCGCAGTGCCAACCGGATCGTTACGCTTCTCTGCATCAACCGAAGCCTGGAAGACGATACGCCCACGAAGTTCGATTTAGGCGGCTGGCAAGCAACCGGTCCGATTCAAGTAAGCCGGATAAAATCGGCGAACCGGTACGAAGGGAACGACGAAGTGGAACCGCAGCACATTGTGCCGGAGCGGAGCGAGATAGCGGCGCCTGGCAAAACGGCGCTCTCCATTGTGCTGCCTCACGAGAGTGTTACAGTGCTTCGCTTCCCTGTCAGGTAGACGGGGTTTCTGTACAGCGCAGCCCCAGTTTGCACTGAAAAACACTCTTAAAATGGATACTGTCACAGACACGGATGCTATTCGGAAGGATCGTAGTTCAGGTTCGGACCCAGCCATCGCTCGACCTCTGCAAGGCTCATTCCCTTGCGTTCATGATAGTCGGCGACCTGGTCGTGGTCGATCTTCCCAAGACTGAAATATCGTGATTGCGGATGCGCGAAGTAGAGGCCGCTCACACTCGAACCGGGCCACATTGCAAAGGATTCGGTAATCAGCATTCCCGTGTTCGCCTGCACATCGAGCAAACGCCAGAGCGTGCCTTTCTCTGTATGGTCCGGGCACGCCGGGTAGCCCGCGGCCGGGCGGATTCCTCGATATTTCTCTTGGATGAGATCCGTAGTACTTAGCCGCTCCTCACACCCGTAACCCCACTCATCCCGCACCTGCTTATGCAGGCATTCGGCGAAGGCTTCAGCCAGCCGATCAGCGATGGCCTCCGCCATGATGGCGTTGTAATCGTCGTGCTTGGCTCGGAATTGATCGCAGAGTTCTTTGAGGCCGATCCCGCTGGTGACGGCGAAAGCGCCGATGTGATCGGACAGCCTGACTTCCTTCGGGGCGATGAAGTCGGCAAGTGAGCGGCACGGCTCGCTTCCCTCTCGGTTTGCCTGCTGGCGAAGGAAGTGGAACCGCTCCAGCAGCTTTCCGCGTGTGCCGTCCGCATACAGTTCGACATCGTCGCCCACTGCGTTGGCGGGAAAAAGACCGTACACACCGCGCGCCGTAAGCAGTTTCTTCTCGATGATCGTATCGAGAAGAGCGTTGGCCTCGGTGAAGATCTGGCGCGCCTGCGCACCCTGCCGCTCGTCGTCCAGGATGCGCGGGTAAATGCCCTTCAACTCCCAGGTGTGGAAGAACGGTGTCCAGTCGATGAACTCGCGCAGCGTCGCCAGCGGAAAGTTCTCCAGTACGCGTACTCCGGTAAATGTGGGTGTGGGCAGGTCTTGCGCACGCCACTCGATGGGGGTCCGTCTGGCTCGAGCGGTCGCAAGGGAAACGACCTTCTGTCGCGGGGAGGCGTGGGCTTTGCGGACCGCATCGTAGTCGGCGCGGTGTTGTGCGACGAACGCCGTATTGCCGTCGTCGCTCAACAAACTGGTCGTAACGGGTACCGCCCGGCTGGCATCCAGCACGTGGACCACCGGTTCACTGTAATGCGGCGCAATCTTGATGGCCGTATGCGCCCGGCTGGTGGTGGCACCACCAATGAGCAACGGCAACTTAAAGCCCTGACGCTCCATCTCGCGTGCCACATGCACCATCTCGTCGAGAGACGGGGTGATAAGGCCGCTCAGCCCGATCATGTCTGCCTTCTCTGCCTTGGCGCGTTCGAGGATCTTCTCGCAGGGGACCATCACCCCCATGTCGATGACCTCGTAGTTGTTGCAGGCGAGCACGACGCCGACAATGTTCTTGCCAATATCGTGCACATCTCCCTTGACTGTCGCGAGCACAATCTTCCCTTGTGCCTTCACAACTTGTCCGGATGCAGCCATGGCGGCCTTCTCCGCTTCCATGAATGGAGTGAGGTGCGCCACGGCTTTCTTCATCACCCGGGCAGACTTCACCACCTGGGGCAAGAACATCTTGCCGGCTCCGAACAAGTCTCCCACCACGCTCATGCCCGCCATCAACGGGCCTTCGATGACCAGCAGCGGGCGGCCCAGCTTGACGCGGGCTTCCTCAGCGTCGATCTCGATGTATGTGTCAATTCCCTTAACCAGTGCGTGAGAAAGGCGTTCCTCAACCGTCCCGTGACGCCATTCTTCAGCCTTCTTCTCACTCACAACCGCACCAGCGCCCTTTAGCGATTCGCCGTGCTCTACCAACCGCTCTGTTGCGTCAGGGCGGCGGTTCAGCAACACGTCCTCGACCAGCACCTTCAGCTCAGGCTCAATCTCCTCGTAGACCTCGAGCATCCCGGCATTCACGATGCCCATGTCCATGCCCGCGGCAATGGCGTGGTACAGAAACGCGGAGTGCATGGCCTCGCGGACCTTGTTGTTGCCTCGGAAGCTGAACGAGATGTTCGAGACGCCGCCGCTGACCTTCGCGTGCGGGAGATTGGCCTTGATCCAGCGCGTAGCGTTGATGAAGTCAACCGCGTAGTTGTTGTGCTCCTCCATGCCCGTGGCAACGGTGAGGATGTTCGGATCGAAGATGATGTCTTCGGGCGAGAAACCAACCTCGTCGACCAGAATCCGATAGGCACGCTCGCAGATACGTATCTTGTCTTCGTAGGTCGCGGCCTGCCCCTGCTCGTCAAAGGCCATCACCACAGCAGCCGCGCCATACTTGAGCACGGTCGCCGCATGATGGCGGAACTTGTCTTCACCCTCTTTGAGCGAGATCGAGTTGACGATGCCCTTGCCCTGCAGGCATTTCAGGCCGGCTTCGATGACCTCCCACTTCGAGGAGTCCACCATGAAGGGGACTTTGGCGACCTCGGGCTCACTCGCCAGTAACTGCAAGTAGCGGGTCATCGCGACGACGCCGTCGATCATGCCCTCATCCATGCAGATGTCGATGACGTTGGCGCCGTTCTCAACCTGCTGCCGAGCTACGCTAACGGCTTCCTCGTACTTGCCGTCCTTGACGAGCTTGGCGAACCTGGGCGAGCCGGCCACATTGGTTCGCTCGCCAATCATGATGTAGACGCCAGGCTGCTGGGTAAAGGGCTGCGATCCGGAAAGACGGAGCGGACGCGTCTCCGTCGCCTCTGTCGCACTCACTGTGTCAGACACACTGATCGTTGCGCTCATGCTATGCTCGCGTGCCGGCGAGCGTAGCCGCGCCAGCAGGCGCGCTCTCCCACTTTCGCGGAGCCTGACCTTCAAGCGCCTTGGCAATCGCCGCAATGTGCTCGGGTGTGTTGCCACAGCAGCCGCCGGCGATATTGATCAGTCCCCCCCGGGCAAAGTCGCCCAGGTAGCGAGCCATATCCTGCGGTCCGAGATCGAACCCTGTCTCCGAGAGCGGATTCGGCAAGCCGGCATTCGGATAGCACGAGATCGCGACATCGGCCTTCTCGGAGAGATCGCTTAAGAATGGATACATCAAATCGGGACCGAGCGAGCAGTTAAGCCCCACCGACAGCGGCTTCACATGCTGCACCGCATTCCAGAAAGCTTCCGTGGTCTGCGCGGAGATCAACGTCTCGCCGCCACGCCCGACTGCCGCCGAGATCATCACCGGAAGCTCTTTGCCATCCTGGTCAAATACCTCGCGGATAGCCACCAGCGCTGCCTTCGCGTTCAGCGAATCGAAGATGGTCTCAACCAGAAGCAGGTCCGAGCCGCCGGCAATGAGTCCACGCACCTGCTGCTTGTAGGCAGCCTTCACCTGATCGAAGGTGACCACCCGAAAGCCTGCGTCATCGGCATCGGGTGAGTTCGAGAGCGATACGGTCAGGGGACCGATTGCACCCGCCACGAACCGCTGACGCGAGGTCGCGTTCCCTACCCGATCAGCCCACTCACGACACTGCCGCGCCGACGTCTCGTTGATCTCCATGGCCAGATCGCTCAAAAACGGGTCATCCATCACCTTTTGGTAGAACTCGGGATCCTTGCGGCCACCATGCTCGCGAGGATCCTCCACGAAGAATTCGCTCTGGGTGATGCTGGTCGCGCCAAAGGTATTTGTTTCGACGATGTCCGCCCCCGCTTCGAGAAAGCGGCGATGGATATCGCAGATCATGTCCGGCTGCGTCAAGGAGAAGAGGTCGCCGTTGTTCAGCAGGTCTTTTGTCGAGTTCTTGAAGCGCTCCCCGCGGATGTCGGCTTCCGTCATGCCGTAGGTGCGGATCGTTGTACCCATCGCGCCATCGATGATGGCGATGCGGTTCTCAAGAATCTCTTGAAGAGGATGTCGATGAGGTAGAGTCATCTTCCCTTGATGGTCTCAGAGTAGGTTTGGGTGCAGTATCCGGCCAAGACACTCGACAGAAACAGATCGCGGTGCTATCAACGCCACGCATTCGTTCTGTCCCGCTGCGCGCCACAGCGTACCTTCGTATTATAGCGGTACTCCGAACCTCCGAAGTTCGTTGCATACGTAGGGGTTGCGGGGACACTTCGCACATGCCGGCAAGACGTTGAATGATGTGCGCGATGATGATCGAGGCTGTAAACCCGACCGGTTTCCTTCAGGAAGCGGCAGCCCTCGACATTGCTTCAAAGCCCGCACCCCGCCCGCTGCTAGGCATGGACATCGAACTCCAGGCGACTCCCGTTTGACAAGCTCGCCTTCGACAACAGAATGGAGGTCTGTTCTACCGTGCCGGCCGACGATGTGCGCAATGCGCCACCGGCAGGCGGGTGGACGTGCACTCGCACATCCCCGGTAAAGCCATTGGCTGCCTCCACCGTTATGTGCCAATTCGTATCACTCGTGGCCTCGGTGATCCATGTAATGGCGCCGAATCGAGTTGGACAATTGCGCACAGCGATGCGCTCCCCATTCGCAAACCAGTGCTTCGGCGCAGCCTTCTGCAGATGGCAGACGTCGCGATCGTTTTCCTCATAGCACAGTAGCCAGCGCAGACCCAGCGTGGCCTGGAGAGTACTGTTCACCACCGCGGACCATCCGTAGCGGCCTCCGTCTCCCGGATAGCTGCCGGGAATGTAGGCGTCTTCCGGCGCGTAGCGGTTGCCGGAGTCGCCGGCGTAGCAGACGAGCGCATAGAGCGTAAGCAGGAATGGGCGGTAGTCCTCCTGCCGGATCTTGACCGACAATGTGCCGTGCGACATGAAATTCGACGTGCGCGGCACGTCTCCATCCGTATTTAAGCCGCAAATCTGCTCCCCTGCCAGCGCACGGTGCTTCAAATGACCCAGGTCCAGCGCGGGCACGCCCCAATCGGCAAGGAACCAATCCATCATGAAGCGATGATTTTCGTAGCTCGACAGGTCGGTGGGCTTGCGCAGGATGTCGTTCGGTTCAAACGGCGTGATGCCGGCCGCGCGCATCTCCGGCGTAGACGCAGCAATTGTCGCTTCGATCGACCGTTGAATGTTCTGCCGCATCTCCTCGGCCAGTGCTGCGTAACGCGCGCCGAGCGCGGCGTTGGCTGGATCGCTGCTGGAGGCTGCGATCGCATTCAACGCCTTGGCATGTTCGGTGAGCCCGCGCCAGATGCATGCAGCATTCTGGTAGTAGTACGGATGCGAATCGGGATAGTCGTTCGCAGGATCGCCGAGATCGGCCTCCGGCGAACCCCATATCAGCCCATAACGACGATCGTCCTTGGAGAACTGCTTCTTGCCGTATTCGTATCTCGCCAGGACGTAGCCCAACATGCGCTCCAGCACGGGAAGCTGCGCAAGAAAGCCGCTGGCGTCGCGCGTGTACCAGTAATCGCGTGCCGCATTCATCAGAAAGATGCCGACATTCAGTGGCGCTTCTACCTGATCCTGCGTGTTATAGAGGAAGTTCCCATCCGGAAGCACGTAGTGTTCAAGATAGTGCTGGACGTATGGTCGGCTTGGCTTTACCAACCCCCACAACTGATGCGCCCAGATGAATTCATAGTGTGCAACCGGGAACAGGGCGTGGCTGCGCTCCGGAATCTTGGTGTAGCCGCCCTCGCCAACCTGGTAGGTAGGCTCGAGACCGCGATAGCTGCAGCGTGTCAGCGTAATGCCGGCGCGTGCCGCATCCAGCAGCCAAGGGTCTGGCACATCCACGGGCATGCTGTCCTGGTAGAAGCTGTTCCAGTGGTTCCACACCCCGGCGAGTGAGCGATAGAACTCTTCGCGTGAGCAGTTCCAGTAGTGATCCGCGAATGTCTGCCCGTCCGGCGTATGCACCAACACGGCTCGGCCTTCATAGTGCGCCACATCCTCTGCCGGCACCGACACGCGCATCCGCGCCATGGGCTGCGCATCGGCCCCTGGCGGCAACAACATCATCAACTCGTAACCGCAACGGTACTCTGGATTCCACACCGCCGTGTCGGCTACCGGCAAAAAACCGCCAAGCAGAGTCCGCTTGCTGTAGCCGTGACGGTAGACGTAGCGCTCCGGCGCGGAAAAAGGGAAATAGTCCGTCGGATCGAAGAGGGCGCCTTCGAGATCCGGCGCCCATTCCTCTTGCGAATTCTGCTTCGGCTGGCGGCTTGTACCATCCGCCTCCAGATATATCGAACGACGCGGCCCGGCCTCCTCATTGGCCACAAGCGACCACCCGATGTACTCAGCCCCCAGCGCTGCAACATTCTCGTAGCACGGGTCTTCCGACGAGTTCAGCAGATAGTTGCCAGTCACGTCCGGGCCGGGCGCCAGGCGCAACGGCCGTTCGAGCTTCACGCCGTGTGGGGTATTCGTTGCACGTGGGCGTATCTTGCTCAGGTCCCCGATCTGCTTCGGGATCATCGCGATCGTGCCGGCGCGCTCCGTCACGTAAGCGATCGCACCGCGGTGGGTCATATGCTTCTCGAAGACCGCAGTCATGACGCCATTGATCTCACTGGCTGAGAGCAGGACCCAGCCGGCGATGTTCTCCCCAACAGACACGCGTTGTTGAGAGCCGCCATGCGAGGCCATGACGTCGCGTCTGCCAATGGCTGTTGCTTTTGGCGGGTCTGCTAGCGCCGCGCGCTCTCCCGGCAGGAAGGCGATGTACTCGTTCACAATGCGCCCCGGCCGATATGTCCCTGCCGCCATGCTGCTAGCGGCGAACGTTTCCTGCGCAGGAGAGAGCGTGCTTGCAGCAGTGGCAGCGGATAGCAGCTTCAGAAAATTTCGACGATCCAAGGCGAAGTGTCTCCAGTATTGAGCGGCTCTGCCGGTTCGCAGACACCACCTTCGGAATACCAAATCCTTCCAGCCCTGGCCGCAATAGACCAGATGGACTGGGTGACGGTCGATCCTTGCAGCTACTACGAAAGCACTGTTCTGTCTATAGACAACACGAACCGAGCGCGGATCTCTCAGCATGACGACAATGGTGAGCCGACAGCATGTAATGCCTTACATGGCGGCCACCATACTTATTATGAGACTCGATGCACCACAGACACTTCCGATACTTTCCCCTCGTTACGCCACAGCCGGACGCCGCATGCGCCTATTCACACTCGGCTGCCTGCTGTTCTTTCTGCTGACACACCCGGCGCTGGCCCAGTTCAGCAGCAACCTGCAGGGAACGGTGACAGACCCCTCCGGTGCGGTCATTCCCAATGTCACCCTGCTGCTAACCAATCCGCAGACCAACCAGCAGTCCACGACCAAGAGCAACGGCGCGGGTCAGTATCGATTCCAGAGTCTCGCTCCCGGCGCATACACGCTGCAAGTCAACGACAAGGGCTTCCAGCAGCAATCGATCGCGGTGACACTCTCCACCGAGGCGACCACCGGCGTGGACATTCACCTATCCGTGGGCCAATCAACCAACACAGTCACGGTCGAAGCACAGGGGGCGGGTCTGAACCCGGAGGAGAACCGCGTCCAAACCACACTCTCGACCGAGGCGGTGCGGACGCTGCCCCTGCAGAATCGCGGCACGCTCAATGTGCTGAATGCAGCACCAGGTGTCTCCGGCTTCAGTTCGAACCTCGACAACTTCGCAAATGAAACGACTCCGAACGCCTCGGCCAACGGACACTTCTCCGGCAGCAATCTGTATGTGATCGACGGCATCTCCTCTACCAGCAATGTCACCGGAGGTACGAACAACATCACGCCGAACCCGGACTCCCTGCAGGAGATTGCACTGCAAACCAATACGTTCGCACCGGATTTTCCGAATGGTGCCGGGGTGACGGTTGAGCTGACCACCAAGAGTGGCGCCAATAAGTTCCATGGAGCGGGAGAGTACAGCTTCTACAACCAGGATCTTCAGGCGCATTCCTATTTCGTCCCGGTGACATCGCCTTATAAGAAAATGGAGTACTCCGGTGTCTTCGGCGGCCCCATCTGGCGTGACCGCACTTTCTTCTTCGCCTCGGTCGAGAAGAAGGCCTCGACATCGCCTGCCAGCACCGGCTTCTTTACGACAGAAGATCCTACGTTGCTGCCGCTGCTGCAAAGCCGCTTCCGGAATACCATTGGCACGAAATTGCTCGCGCAGTACCCCGATGTTGGCGTCCGCTATCTTTCGGTGCAGACCTACACCACGCCGGATCTGACCACGCAATGCACAACCCCGACGGGTGGATGCACGGTACCCTTCATCGACAAGGCGAGCCAGACAACATCTCCCTATGACAATGGGCTGCAGTACAGCCTACGGCTCGATCAGCTGTTTCGCGGCGGCAAAGATCGCATCTACGGTTATTATTTCCATATCGATCACGAGACCCAAATCATCAATGCACGGCCGCAATTCAACAGCTCGAACGGCACCCAGAGCGGGCTCTTCCACTTCGACTATTCGCACGTCTTTTCACCCAATCTCGTGAATGAAGCATCCTTTGCCTACTACCGTGTTTACGGAGACGACGGCACGGCCCTCCCTTCCATTCCGGACATCAGTATCAACAATGCCAGCAGCATCAACGGCTTCGGCGGCGGATTCGGAGCGGGCTCGTTTGTGCAGCACAACTACTCCTGGCGGGATGTAGTCACCTATGTGCGGGGCCGTCATAGTTTGCGCTTCGGCGTGGAGGTATCACACGGCAATGACACCGCGGACTTCGCCGCAATCTATGCCCGGCCGAACTTCGGCTTTAACTCGCTCGCCGATTTCGTGAACGATAAGCCTTTCAGCGAGAGCAACATCTCCTACAACCCGCTGAATGGGGCATTCAAGCCGGTACGCTACGGGACCGCTGCTACGACGATTGGCGCCTTCGCCCAGGACTCGTGGAAGGTAACGCCTCGCCTCACCGTGCAACTCGGCATCCGCTGGGACGATTTCGGCAATCCTTATGCTTACGGCTATCCCACGTACACAAGCATTTCGAATCTTCTACCGGCTGGCTCCAGAACAGACCTGGCGGCAGGCGGTCAGATCGACGCGCAGTTTTCGAATGCAGCGATCCGCACCACGGCAAATGTCTACAACGGTCGTCTGAATAACAACTGGGCGCCTCGTATCGGCTTTTCTTACGCCCCCACAGCCGATGGCAAGATGACCATTCACGGTGGCGTCGGCTATTATTTCGACCCCATTACGCTGGGGCAGATCGTCGACCAGCTTCGAAACAATCCGCCGGGCTGGATCTACCCACAGTTCGGCCAGCAGCAGGCCATCCCGGCCATCTATGGGCTGGGCACGACCGATACTTATCCGTTCGGCTATACCTACCCGAAGATTCCAGCTACGGGACTTGATGCCCGCGGTGGCATTCCCGGCGCGAATGCAGGTGTGCAGGGCATCGACCCCAACATCAAGACACCACCCACACTCAACTACGTGCTCGGCGTAAGTCAGGAGCTGGCAGCGCGCATGATCGCCAGCGTGTCGTACACCGGGTCTTACTCCTGGAACCAGCTCAGCAACACCGACTTCAATCGGAGCGCAGGCGACCTGCTGCGGAATAACGGCCAGCTCAAGCGGCTGAATCCATCCTTTGGCGCCATCAACTACACCGGGAACTTCGATGAGGGACGATACGACAGCGTCATCTTCGCGCTGCAGCAGCAGGTCGGCAAGCTCAATTACCAGGCCTCCTACACCTGGTCACATGCGCGTGACTACGGGACGTGCGACACACGCTATGTCTTCAACAACGGGACAGACTGCCCACCCGATCAGCATCTTATCGGCGTCGGATACTATGGCAACTCTTCCTTTGACGAGCCCAACAATTTCAAGCTGTCCGGATCGTATGAGCTGCCTTCGCCACGCCAGAGCGCTCTGAAAGAGATCCTCGGCGGCTGGCAGGTGACATCGCTCACCGTCTTCCAATCCGGTGTCCCTTTTACCGCTGTCAATTACGCAGCGTATGACGCGGGCTGTCTAACGAGCAACGCAGACAATCCGGTCCAATGCGGCGACTACAACGCAGACGGCTATAACCAGGACTATCCGAACGTTGCGACCAATAAGCGCGGTGGCGCATTCTCAAGAAAGCAGTACATCGCAGGTGTCTTCGCCAAGGATACGCAAAGCCGCACCACCGATTTCACGGCACCCACTCCTGGAACCGAAGGCAACGAAGGCAGAAATACATTCCGTAACCCGAATCTTTTCGACCTGGACGCGAGCGTGCTCAAAAACACTGTAATCCCGTGGTTCTATGGTGAAAAATCAAACCTCCAGTTGCGCGTGGATGCATTTAACGCAATCAATCGGACGAACCTGGGCACAGTCAACTACGACGTGAGCAACCCGAATTTTGGTCAGTCTACGTCGACCTATCAACCGCGCATTCTCCAGCTGGGAGCTCGCTTCGAATTCTGATCTGTTCCCTGCTCCTAACCGGTATTCAGCTCCCTACCGGGCGCTTGCTCTCGCGAGCGGCGCCCATCTTTTCTGCTGTGCGCGCATACGAGAGTTCCACTTGGCGTCCGTCATGATTGCGTTACTTTTCTGGTCCATCCTGCTCACCGCGGATCAGTCGAACGCCTCCAGCAACGCGAAGCAGGAGTTGCAGGCCCACCACTACCAGCAAGCCATCGCGCTGGCGGATGCCGGCATTCGTCGTCAGCCCCAGGACCTGCAATTGTGGTTCGTCCGCGCTCTCGCCTACGGGGCTCTCGGAGAGACGACACGCAGCCTCTCCAACTTCGATCATGTCCTCAGCCAATCACCGGATGCTGTGCCGGTGCTGGAAGCGGCCGCACAGGTGGCCTACACAGCACACGACGCGCGGGCGCGTGTGTATCTGGCCCGCATTTTGCAGGTGGCGCCCCATCAACCTGTCGCCAGCGGTATGGCCGGTGTACTCGCATTCGAAGGGCATGACTGCCCTGCTGCACTCGCTTACTTCGGAGATGCAGGCGATCTGGTTCAGACGAACGGCGCTGCGGCAATGGAGATGGGTAGTTGCCTGGCTCAGCAGGGGAGCCTCGACGAAGCGAGCCGGCTCTTTGACCAGCTCGCGGCAGCGACGCCGGCAAATCCTACTTTGGCTTACGATGCTGCACTACTGCATTACCGGAACAAACAGTATGCGCAGGCCATTGCAGCTCTGGAGAAGCTACGCACCACCCAATCGCTTCTGGACGGCGACACATTGAACCTGCTGGCGGCAGCTTATGCAGATAGTGGAGAGATACAGCAGGCAGTGAACACCTATCGGGCGGAGGCAGAGGCGAATCCACACGATCTACGCGCGTATATCGACTTGGCCTCGCTCAGTGTGGAGCACCAGTCGTATCAGACGGCAATCGACGTGCTGGATGCCGGGCTGCGCAGCAACCCGAACGCCGCGCAACTCTATGCCATGCGCGGCGCTGTGCACGCCCAGCGTGCGGAGAACGATGCGGCCGCGGCAGACTTCCTCAAAGCCAGTACACTGGCGCCCTCACGCCTCTACGGAACGGTGGGGCTGGGTACACTGCTGCGCGACACCAGCAAGCTGCCGCAAGCGGAGCGCTTGCTGCGTGGGCGGCTCGCCTCGTCGCCCCACGATGGTGTGCTGCACTATCTGCTGGCAGACGTCCTGCTGCGCATGGGCGCCGAGCCCAACGATACGCGCTTTCAGGAGGCGCACCGGCTTCTGCAGCAGGCCGTCTCCCTTGCCCCGGACCTGGCTCCGGCTCAGGGTGAGTTGGGCAAAATGGACCTGCAGCTCGGCCGCGTAGATCAAGCCATTCGCGAACTTGAAACAGGCCTTCACTATGACCCTACGGACCGCACCAGCCTGATGCAGCTCGTGGCGGCGTATCGCAAGGCCGGTCGCGCAGAGGACGCCGCGCAGACCGCAACCAAGCTGGCACATGTTGTGGATCAGGAACGAAATGAGGAGGCTCGGCGGAATCGGGTGTTGCTTACCGTTGATGCTTCCACCCGACCGCAGCCTGCAGCCTCAACATCCGGGAGTGCCGGGGCGCAACGCCAATGAAGAAGGGACATGGTGCGATGCTCGCAATGCTTCTCTGCTGCATCGTTCCAAGTGCCTGCCGTCGTGGCCAACAGCATCGCATCATTGCTGTCATTGAGGGCACCGGTGGCACCGGCTACTGGACACACTTTACCCATGCGGTACGCCAGCGCCTGGAACGCTATGGTTACTCTGCGGAATGGAGCGATCCGCAAAGCCCAGCCGGCTATGAAGTGCAGGCGCGCCTGCTCACCGACGCAATCCAGAACCACGTCGACGGCATCATCTTGGCGCCATCGCACCAGTTGGTGTTGGCGGAGGGTGTGCGGCGTGCGCATGCAGCCGGCATTCCGGTCGTCATCGTGGATGCGCCCGTCGCGGTGCAGCCCGCCGAATACGTAACCGCGATCAGCTGCAGTGACGAAGCCATCGGCTTCATGGCAGCGCAGCGCTTTGCGCGCGTGGGCGGCGACGCGCTACGCATCCTGGTGGTGGGTGCGAGCCCCACCCTCCAAAAGACCACCGACCGCGAGACGGCATTGCAGCACGCGCTGCAACGCTTCTCTCCGAAATCGCAAGTGGCCGCCGTGCGCTACAGCTTGTCCGATTGGGCGCGCGCGCGACAGACAACGCTCGACGCTCTGGCTGCCGATCCGCAAATCAACGCGATCTTCGCTTCAGACGACTTCTCCACTCATGGCGTCCTCAATGCGTTACATTCGGTCAGATCACAGCGGAAGCTCACTGTGGTGTCGGTGGACGGTGACGGCGATGCGCTGGAGGCCGTACGCACGGGCCTGGTCAGCATGACGGTTGCGTGCGATGGCACCACGATCGGCGAACTGGCGGTGGATGCAATGCACGATGCCTTCGACCACAAGACACCGGAGAAACTGATTCAGACTCCGGTACTCGCCATCACACGCGACAACATCGATAGTCCGGAGGCTCGTCGCATGACGCAGTGACATGGCCCTATTTCGGAAGCAGATGAACCTGAAAGTCACGCCAAGAGGTCTTTGCATAGTAGCTCCGCACGCCTACCTGCCCGCGTGTCTGCGTGCAGGACGGTTCGACATACGAAACTTCAGCGGTATCATTCGTCTCCGGGTCGGTTGCTTTCAGAAGGAAGGTGCAGCCACGGGCGGTAAAGTCGAGATGGTACCAATGGCCGGTGCGCAATTGATGCGGGAAGCCGGTGTTCGCCAACTCGCGAAAGTCGAATGTCATGGCGCCGATCAGCAGTGCGTGATCGTCCAGCCGCAGTCCGGCGTAGTAGCCGCGGAAGGCATCCACCCCGATTCCCGAGTTGGTCACGCGCAACACCAGACCGGCATCGCCAAACTCGTTGTCGCCCGAAGGCGTATCGAAACGAAGGTCGGACGACACCGTGTAGTCACCGGCATCCAGCGGTCCCACCACGGCCCTGTCGCCGCGCCCATCCATGCGGTCGGTATAGATCCCATTTGTCAACGACCATTGGCCGCCGAATGTGTGCCACTGGTCAACATCCCTGGCGCTCATTGCAGGATAGCGGCCCGCGCTGCCGGCGGACCGCAGATACCAGACGACACCGCACGCACAGATGAGGACGAGCACGACAAGCCAGTAGATCGATTTGGATTTCATCGGCAAGCCGCGAGAGGAGATGGAGTCGATCGGCGCGTTGCAGCAAACATGCTTGCCCGCGACGCCTCCGGATCATACCATTCCCTAAACGCGATTCCTCCACGCGGCGATACCTTGATAACTTCCTCGCAGCGTCGAGCAAGCACCCTGCGGCGTCGCCGCCAGCCTCCCTTTGTCCTCGGTCTGTTCCTCGTCGTCTGCATTTCGGTCGCATGTGCGGACACCACACCGCTGGCCTCGATCCGGTCTTTGCTCGACCTGCATCGCCCCGTCGACCATGTCGTTTTGCGCGGGACTGTGACCTTCTCCGGAAAGGAGTTGGTGGTGCAGGATCAGACGGGCGCGGTGGCCGTATCCCCCGGTGAGCCAGTCTCACTTTCTCTTGGCGATGAGGTCGAGGTCCAGGGCGAACTGCGCCAGCCAGGCGGGCTGCCGGTGGTGGAGCATGCGAGTGTCCGCACGTTATGGGCCGGGTCGACTCCGCTGCCGCTCTCGATCACGCCCGATGAAGCGGCCGAGGGCGCTTACAACGGAATGCTCGTTACCATCGAAGGACGACTGGTGAAGCTTGTCCGCCTTGCGGATGGTGGGTTGCGGTTGACCATGGAAAGCGGTAACCAGTTGTTTACCGGAACGCTCGATGCGTCGGCGGCGCCGCCTGAGATCCATCTGCAACGCGGAGAGACGCTTCGCTGCACCGGCGTGCTGGCGGTGAGTCCGGCCGAGAATACGCTTGAGTCCGGCACCTTTCTCATACTGTTACGCAGCGGCGTCGACTTGCATCTTCTCGCCGGACCACCCTGGTGGACGCCCGCGCACATGCTGCTGCTGTTTCTGTTTGCACTCGTACTCGTGTGGCTCGCCTATCGGATACACCTGCGCAATGTACATGCCCGCTTCGCACTGCTGATGGAGGAGCGATCCCGCATCGCACGTGAGATCCACGACACATTGGCCCAGGGTTACGCCGGGATCGCGCTGCAGTTACAAGGAGCACGCAGCGCCATGGGAGAGCAATCTGCTCCGACCAACGATCATCTCAGCGTGGCGCTCCAGATGGTACGGCGCAGCCGGGCAGAGGCCCATCGTTCCATCGCGACGCTGCGCACGCTGCACAGCCAGGAAGAGCTGTCGACAATGCTGGAAAAGCTGCTGCGGCAACTGACGCAGCCGGCGCATCTGGAGTTGACGGTAACGATGCGGGGAACACCGATCGCGCTGGCCGATGAAACGGTCAGCGAACTGCTCCGCATCGCGCAAGAGGCAACCGCGAACACCGTGGAACATGCCCGTGCATCCCATGTAGCCGTGATCATTGCCTACACGCCGGCTTTCCTGTTGATGGATCTCCGCGACGACGGTTGCGGCTTCGACCCTGCCATTGCCGCCTCTGTTGAGTCGGGCCATTTCGGTATCACCGGCATGCGTGAGCGCGGTGCGCACATTGGTGCACAGTTCGATCTCACCTCAGGAGCGCAGGGCACGCATCTGTGCCTGAAACTTCCGCTGGCCGCGCCATCCACGTCCAGGTGGATCGCCCGACTCCCACTCCCTTTTCCGCGGCTCCGCCGCTCTCATGTGTAGCGCCATGTCCTCGATTCGCATTCTTGTCGCCGACGATCACCTTGTCTTCCGGATGGGATTGAAGACGCTGCTCAGCACAGAGCCTGACCTGATCGCGGTTGCAGAAGCCAGCGACGGTGCGGCTACTCTTGAAGCCTTCCGACAACACCGACCGGATGTCACACTGCTGGATCTGCGCATGCCCAATGGCGGCGGCATGTATGCCCTGCAGGAGATTCGTCGTATCAGTCCGGACGCGCGCATCCTCATTCTGTCGAGCTACGGCGCGGAAGAGGAGGTGTATAGTGCCATCCGCGCAGGCGCCAGCGGGTACGTGCTGAAGGATGTCGATCGTGACGCCCTGCTCACTGCAATCCGACAGGTCCATGCCGGCAACCGCTATATCCCTGACGCGATCGCGACGTTGCTTGCGGAGCGGGGGCCGCGGCCGGAATTGACCCCGCGCGAGCACGAGGTGTTACAGCTCATCGTGCGCGGCCTCATCAACCGAGAGATTGCCCAGGTGCTTGGAGTGAGTGAGAGCACAGTGCGCAACCACACCATCCGGCTCTTCGCGAAGCTCGAGGTCACGGACCGCACCGAGGCGGCGACATTCGCGCTGCAACGAGGCATCATTCGTCTGTAACGCTAGAGTCTCAGCAATACAGCGATCGACTGACTACTTGACTTCCCTTCTTTTCATCATGTAGAAAGCGTTTTCCATTGAGGCGTCCGATTCTGGCTGAGTCAATGGCGCTTGTTAGAAGGAAAACGGAGACCTGTGATTCCATGACCGCTCATTCGCACTCTCGACACTGGCCGGCTCGCTCCGGCACCGTCCGACTGTTTGGCCTGCTTGCTCTTGCAGCCATTCTCGGCATCGCACCGGCGAGCGCCGAGACTGCGACAACCTGGCAGCTTGCGTCACCCGACAGCCTGGTGCAGGTTCAGATTCAACTGCAGCCACTCAGCTATTCAGTGAGCTACCGCCACCAGACGGTCCTCACCCGGTCCGCACTTGGCCTCGACTTCAAGGACCAGGCACCCTTTGGCGATTTGAAACTCGTCCATGTCGAACGACACGCAGCTGATTCCACATGGACCCCGGTATGGGGCAAGGTCGACCGGATTCGCAATCACTACACCGAGATCGACCTGGCATTTGCAGAAGCAGCAGAGCCACACCGTCACCTGGGGCTAACCGTGCGAGCTTACCCGGATGGCGTGGCGCTGCGTTACGAGATACCCGAGCAGGCCGGCATGAAACAGTTCGTGGTGACGCATGAGCGGACGGAGTTTCATTTTGCCGGAGAGCCGACCGTGTGGGCCACGATCTATCCCGCGTTCCACAACTCGTCCGAGCAGGAGTATCCGAAGAAACAGTTGGCCGCGCTTCCTTCTTCCGCGCTGGTCGGCCTGCCCATGCTGGCGGAGGTAAGGCCGGATGTGTACGCGGCGATCGCGGAGGCGGATCTTACCGACTGGGCCGGCATGTATCTGAAACCCAATGGAAACGCGGTCTCTGCGGTGCTCTCACCCAGGCTCGATGGCGACGGGCTCGTGAAGGCAGCCGCACCGCATGCGTCGCCCTGGCGTGTATTGATGCTGGGTGCAAAGCCGGGAGACTTGATCGAATCGAACCTGATCGAGAACTTGAACCCTCCGTCTGCAATCGCGGATACCTCCTGGATTCACCCCGGAAAAATGGCCTGGGACCACTGGTGGAGCGGCGACGTGAAGATGGACAACGAGACCAATCGTCAATACATCGCCTTCGCCGGTGAAATGGGCTTTCCTTACCAGTTGATCGACTGGCAGTGGTATGGACCGTACAACCAGGCGAATGCGCAGATCACGCATCCGGCACCGCAGCTCGATATGCCGGGCCTTCTCGGCTTTGCGAAGGAGCATCACGTCCGCGAATGGGTCTGGCTACACTCCGGCGACGTAAATCGTGCGCTCCAGAGCGGCAAACTCGACGAAGCCTTCGCCACCTATGAGCGCTGGGGACTGGCCGGCGTCAAGATCGACTTCATGGATAGCGACGATCAGGAGATGGTTAACTGGTACATCACGGTGGTGAAGATGGCGGCACAACATCACCTGATGGTCGACTACCATGGCGCATTCAAACCTACTGGCCTGCGCGTGACCTGGCCGAATCTACTTACGCGCGAGGGCGTACTCGGCAACGAATACAACAAGTTCACGAACCGGGTGACGCCGGTACACAAGCTGACCATCCCCTTCACACGCATGCTTGTGGGGCCCATGGACTTTACACCGGGCGGTTTCCTCAACCGCAGTCCCAGCGAGTGGAAGCAGACGATACCCACCGAAGTGATGGGAAGCCGCGCGCAGGAACTGGCTCTCTTCGTTGTTTACTGGAGCCCGCTGACGTGCGTTACGGATGACCCGGAACATTACAAGGGACAGCCGGGCCTCGAGTTCCTGCGCGTGGTGCCCACAGTGTGGGATGAGACCAGGGTGCTCGACGGAGAGGTGGGCGAGCATATTGTGATCGCCCGAAGGAGCGGCAGGGACTGGTTTGTCGGCGGCATGACGGGAGATCAGCCCTATCGTTTTCACATGCCGCTGACGTTCCTGGGCAAAGGTAGCTATGTCGCGCACATATTCGCCGACCCGAAGGACGAGCACGCCAGCTATGAAGCGCTGACAGAGACGAAGCAGACCGTGACGTCCGGAGACTCGCTCGATCTCTCGATGCGCTTGGCAGGGGGAGCAGCTATCTACTTCACACCCGCGGACGCCGGTGAGCAGCATGCTTCACTAACGGCACGGTAAGCGGGCTTGCGAACCGAGGCTTGTAGGATGGAAGGATTCCATTTCATCCATCGTGTTCGCCGCCGGCTGCCTTCGATTACGGCGTGACTTGATACAGTTCGCTGCTATGGGGCTTCATTTGCAGATCGACGCCTTGGGTGCTGCCCAGGTCTCGTTTCGCCCACAGATCGCGCACCGCTGCCCGCGAGGCGTGAATGCCAAGCTGCTCCCAACGCAGCGTGACGTGGCTGGGCTGATCGCTCACATTGAAGACCGCGACGTATTTTGCGGTGTTGCCCGGCTTGCTTGCCAGCCACGAGATGGTGCTCCCTGTGCGATAGACCTGGTGACCGCCCGTACTGGATTGGTTGACGGTTAGTACCTCGGGATTCGTAATAAGCGCGAGCGTGCGATCATCGTTACTCGGCAGATCGCCTCCGAACATCAGCGGAGAACGGAAGATGGACCAGAGCGTCATCATGGTCTTCTGCTCATCGGGCGTGAAGGCGGTCATCCGCGGAGTGCCCACCTCAGCGCGCAGGCCGATCTTGCCCATCGGTAGCATGTCCGCATCCGGCCACCCACCCGGATGCACGTAGGACTCCCACGCATGGGTGAGGTCGAACTGGTGCAGCAGCTTCGGCCAGCTATCCCAGAAGTCGCCGGAGATCCGCCACAGCTGAGCATTCGCTTTCAAAGCTGCATACTCGGAGATCGGCGCCGGACCCGGTGACAGACTGAGAACAATAGGGCGGCCTGTCTTGCGCAAAGCAACGCTGAGTGCGTGAATCTCGGCACGGTGAAACGGCTGGCTCATGTCGTCGGCCTTGATGTAGTCCAGCTTCCAGGAGGCATAGAGGCGCGCAATGGAATCGTAGTAGGCCTGCGCGCCGGGCTTGGTCATGTCGACTCCGTAGGTGTCCTCCATGCCCTTCCAGTGGCAGATGTCCTGCTTATCTGCGATATCGGCTGCGTGGTACTTCGTGCCTTCGATCGGCAGGTTCTCTTCTACCGCCTTACGCGGAATCCCGCGCATGATGTGAACGCCGACCTTCAAGCCTTTGCTGTGGACATAATCCGCGAGAGCAGTGAAGCCTTTACCGTCAGCCGACGAGGGAAAGCGGTTCGGGGCCGGGATGAAACGGCCATACTTGTCCATGGCCACCGTTCCGCCGGGGATATACCCGTGCGTTTTGGGGTTGGTTGCATACCACTCGATATCAACGATGATGTACTTCCATCCATACCTGGCGAGCTTCGCAGCCATGTAGTCCGCGTTGCTCTTTACCTCGTTCTCGCGCACGGTGGTTCCATAGGCATCCCAGCTGTTCCAGCCCATCGGGGGAGTAGGCGCCAGCATCCCAGTTTCAGCGGCGTGAGAAGGAACTCCATTTACCGCAAATACGCTTACATATAGACTGAGCACGCATATCCAGCGAAAAACCATCGCCTTAGCATCTCCTTTTGCAATCTGCCGCCAACTGCCCACTCCCGGGCGCCCAGGACGTCCCGGCGGCCATCCGAAACAAGTCAGTGCCAGCCGTAGATCATTGGACAGACCACGCCGCAAGTTCAGTGGTGAGAATACGCGCGAATTTCTAATTCCGGGACATGTTTAGAAAACATTTTCCCGACAGGCCCTTGCGGCCCCCCACTTCCATGCTTTCGTGCTTTGACAGGCTTTCACTCTTCTGCCAACTGGGGTTTTCCGCTCGTCCTAAAAAAACCTTGACAGCCGATTCCTCGCATAGGTATAGATTTTTCGCTCACCAGGATCGCTCCACAGCGCACCGGAAAACCTTTTCCACCGGCCGCTGAAACAGTAGAGGGCGAAATTTGAGTGAAGCGTACTTGCTTGCAAGCTTTTGGGGAGGTCGTCATGATCAGCAAGGTTTTTCGTCAGTCGCGACTCGTGTGGGTCTTTGCCATCGCGTTCGTGCTCTGCCTACTGGGGCCGAGACCGGCCTTAGCCGTGGGACCCACCGGCAAGATCGTGGGCACTGTCAACGATTCGACCGGGGCGCCCGTCGCCGGAGCAAAGGTCACCGCCATCAACGAGGCGACCAACGAGACGCATACCTACACCACTGACGGCAGCGGCAACTTTACGTTTCCGGTGCTCCCGTCCGGCAATTACACCATTCGCGCGGAGAACGCTGGCTTCCAGACCTACGAACAGAAGGGCGTCGTCCTGCAGGTTGACCAAAGCGTGACCATTTCGCCGGTGCTCCAGATTGGCGCTGCGTCCCAAGTGGTAGAGGTCACGGCCCAGCAGGCCCAGATCAACCTCGTGGACGCGACCATCAGCCACGTGGTCGATCAGCAACGCGTCGTAGATCTGCCGCTGAATGGACGCGATACGCTGCAGCTCGAATACATCATGCCCGGCGTCTCTTACGACAACGACAACGCGTCCCACGGGCAGGGGCAGCACGAAGGCGTGGTTGTGAACGGCAACCGTCCCGGATCCAACTACTTCCTGCTGGACGGCGTGGATATGACCGACAGCTATTTGTCCACGGCGCCTGTCTTTCCGGCACCGGACGCGCTGCAGGAGTTCGATATCCAGACCAGTAATTTCACAGCGCAATATGGCCGGAGCTCTGGCGGCCTGATCAACGCAGCCACCCGAGCAGGCTCAAACAAGTTTCATGGCGGAGCATTCGAGTTCTTCCGCAACGACGTGCTGAACGCCCACAACTTCTTCGATACGCCGACCACAAAGAAACCCTCATTCAAACTGAACCAGTTCGGCGGGTTCCTTGGAGGGCCGATTCAGAAAGACAAGACCTTTTTCTTCGGCTATTACCAAGGCACCCGGCAGCGTAAAGATGAGACTCTTACGGTCGGCAGCGTCCTAACACAGGCGGAGCGCCCGGACCTGAACGGCGGCGTCTCCCACTTTCCCGGCCTCGTCGATCCGCGCACAGGCGTGGCCTTTCCCGGAGGCACGGTCCCGGCAAACCGCATCGATCCAACCGCGCTGAACTTTATCAAGAAGCTGATGCCTCTTCCCAACAATGCGACGGGCGGCTACACCTTCACTACGCCGGTTGCGAACAATCAGGACAGCCTGAATGAAGACCAATTTCTGGGACGCATCGATCACAACTTCGGCACGAACGATCTTGTCTTCGGGCGCTACTTCTACAACCAGGACACTTCGACGGGTGACGGCGCCGGGGCAAACATTCCAGGGCTGACGCATTTGAAGTACTTCCGCAACCAGAATGCTGCCATTGATTGGACGCACACCTTCAATTCGAACATGATCAACACTGCCGTGTTTGGATTCACACGCGTGGCTCACCATCGTGGCCCCACCGTGAGCGTCGGCTGGGGTGACTTTGGCGGTCCGGCAACGACCTCGACAACAGGAGTGCCCAGCGACCTTTACGTGAGCATAAACGGATCGGTAAATGCGGGCGGCGATGGCACCTTTGTGCAGAATCGTCAGACATGGCAATACACCGACTACGTAAGCATCATCCGCGGCGCGCACACCATGAGCTTCGGTGGAGACTACCGGCGTGAAGCGTCCAACCGCGTGGAGGACTACTACACCGATCCGGTATTCAACTTCAACGGCCTGTACACCGGCAATGCACTTGGGGATCTATTGCTTGGCTTGCCCAGCTACTACAACCTGCAGACAGAGGTGAACAGCCGACTGCGGCATAACGCAGGCGATATTTACGCGCAGGACAACTACAAGGTCACTCCGCAAGTCACCATCGACGCAGGCATCCGGTGGGAGCCGTTTCTACCTCCAGTAGATAACTTGAACGACCAGCTCTGCCTGGACCCGACCTTCACGCAGCAATCCACCTATTACCCGACGGCGCCAAAGGGGCTGCTCTTCCCCGGACCACCGGAGGGGAGCGGTTCACTGGGCCACGGCGACGCGGGCTGCCCGCGCTCCGGTGTGCCGAACCGCTGGAAGAACTTCGCGCCCAGAATCGGTGTCAACGTAAGTCCGTTTAAGAGCGGCAAGACCTCGATTCGAGCCGGTTATGGCATCTTCTACGACCAGGCGCGATTGATCGCCTGGAACCGCTTCTCGACCGCGCAGCCATTCGACGCCTCGGTGATTGTGAACGCACCTGGCTCGACCGCGAACAATTTCGCGCCAAGCCTGACCGGCAACAACGTGTACGCCAACTCCGGCGTGCAGAACCCCTACCCGTTTGTGCTGCCACGGACAGTAACTCAGCGCGCCGCCTTCAGTCCGTCATACGGAGGTAATTGGCCGACATCTTCGGGAGAGACGGTGCTGGCTCCGAACTTCAATGAAGGCTATACGCAACAGTGGAACCTGACCATCGACCAGCAGATCTCACCTCAGGTCTCCCTAACCATCTCTTACATCGGCAATAAGGGATCTCGGCTGTTCGTCTCACGTGAGTTCAACTACGCGCCGGTCTCAACTTACGACTTCACACAAAGCCAAACCGCCAACCTTGGCACGCTCCCCAATCGGCGCAGGCTGAGCACCATTAGCTGCGGGACGGCAGATCCGAATGTGGCCGGTCCATGTTATGGGCCGTTCGAAGAACTCGACCCGGCCGGCTATTCCAACTACAACTCGATCCAGATCTCTGTAAACCGTCGGCTTCACAACGGCTTCAGCGTTCTGGGGTCCTATGTGTACGGGAAGTATCTGGATATCATCTCCACCACGGCAGAGGGTGGAAACGGTCCGAGAGATCCGGAAAACTTCGCGCTCAACTACGGGCCGTCCGACAACGACGTGAAGCATCGCTTCGCCGGGTCGTACATCTACCAGATCCCGACATTCACCAGCTTGCACGGCATCACCAGCGGCGTCTTGAACGGATGGCAGAATCAGGCCATCGTTACGTTACAGACCGGTGCTCCCTACTCGATCAACAGCAGCTCCGATACCGCAGCGACGGGCGTGGGGGGCGAAACCGCGGATTCCGTTGCGGGGCAGAAGGTCGCACCCCAACATCGCTCGGTCACTGAGTACTTCAACACCGCGGCATTTCAGAACGCAGCTGTGGCCACGTATGGCGACACAGGGCGCAATTCACTCTATGGTCCCAGCCTGGTCAACGTCGACTTCTCGCTGTTCAAGGACTTCCCCATCACCGAAGCCAGCAAGATCCAGTTCCGGAGCGAGTTCTTCAACCTCTTCAACCACCCCAACTTCTTTAACCCGGATAACACGGTAGGCGATGGAACCTTCGGGCAGATCCTGTCGTCTCGCGATCCGCGGTTTGTCCAATTCGCCCTCAAGTACCTCTTCTAGAGCAAGCAGAGTCTAAAGCTGTAGTAGACTGGGCGGGTTTTTGAAGGGAGGCGGAAACCATCCGTCTCCCTTCTAGCTATCGGTGTATGAATCTGCATCGCTTTCCTTGTCGCGGGTTTTCGGTTGCGATGCACCATCGTATGCAGCGATGTGTGATCTTTCCCTCAGGAAAGGGCTGCATTGCGTGAGCTGCTCCAACCTACACCTAAGACAATCCCCTGTGGCCCGACGCTGGATGATGGCTCGAAATACAAAGCTTAAAACGCGTTCTCGTTGGTGGCGGCTCGGCACCCTTATCATCGGCTTCCTTTCGGTATTGCAGCCCTCCACGCTCCTTGCCCAGCAGTCTGGAACTGCGATAAGCCAGCACTACGCGGAGGCCGAGCGCGCCATCCAGAGCAATGACTTCCCTGCAGCCGAAGCAGCCTACCGCGCGGTGCTCGATCTGGACGCTCGACAGACAGTTGCCTGGACCGGCTTGGGCGTTCTGCAGTATGGGGCGGGACAGTCGCGAGCGGCGGACAACTCGTTGCGCCATGCTCTCGACATCGATCCCGGAGATCCACGCGCCGCGCTGTTTCTTGGCTTAGCTGAAGCGGACCTCGGCCAGTGCAACACAGCCACCTCTCGACTCAACACTGCGTTTGCCACGACGCCGCCCGGCAAGTTGCAGCGGCTGGTTGGCTTCGCACTGCTCCACTGCGCTGCTTCTTCAGAAAATGCGAACGCCGGTCTTACAACAGCAGTACGACTACGCCAGCTCTACCCGGACGATCCAGACGTGCTTTATGAGTCGGCAAATCTATATACACGCCTGTGGACGCAGGCCGCAACCGAATTGATCGCGAAGCATCCCGACTCGTATCGCGTACACCAACTAGCCGGCGAAGTCTACGATGCCCAGGGCCGGCTGGATCAGGCCATTCGCGAATACAAAGCAGCACTTGCAGAGAACAGCCGTCTGCCCCAGATGCACTATCGAGTCGGTCAGATCTACCTGCGACAGGGTGGTGAGAACGCGGATGCGATGGCGATGGAGGAATTCCAAGCCGAACTGGCAGTCGATCCTTCCTCTGCCGTCACCCTCTATGCGATGGCCGAGATCGAGCGGCACCAGCAGAAGCTGGACGCTGCCATGCAACACTACCGCGCCGCTCTGCTGCTTGACCCAAAACTGGTAGATGCGCAGGTCGGCGTGGCGCAAGTGTTGCTGACACAGAAGCAGGTAGAGCCCGCGATTCAAGAACTGCAAACAGCTCTTGGCAAACAGCCTCGGAACCTGCAAGCTCATTATGTACTGATGCTGGCGTATCGCGCGCAGGGCAAACTGACGGAGGCTGCCGCGGAGTCTGTTACGTTCAAAAAACTCCAAGCAGAGAAATCGGAGAACTTCCAGAGCCGCATGGATGCCCTGATGGGTGAGAAGGCTCCCGCCGCAAATGAGACGCCACCCCCTTAGAATGGACAATGGGTTCATGAACTGGAGACAAGCAATCTCCTTGGAATTAGACACAGCATGACATCGCTGCCAACCCGGCGCGACTTTTTACGCAGCACCGCTTCCAATGTAGCGTTGGGCATGTCTGCCGGCCTGTTCGGCACACGCCGTCTTATGGCGCAGACACCACAAGTCGGCGCGGCCGCCCCGCATCCACTCGGTTTCAAAATAGAAGATGTCGCGCGTGATGCGAAGCTCGCATTTTCAAATGTCTGTGGCGGCAGCACCAGTAAGCGCTACATCCTGGAGACGACCGGGAGCGGTGTAGCCTTCATCGACTACGACAATGACGGTTGGCCGGATATATTTCTCGTCACCGGATCCCGCTTCCACGACCTTCCACCGGGCCCGGCGCCCAGCAATCGTCTTTTCCGCAACAACCGCAACGGCACCTTCACCGACGTGACCGAGAAAGCCGGGCTCCTTCGCTCCGGCTGGGGACAGGGTGTGTGCGTCGGCGATTATGACAACGACGGATTTGACGATCTATTCGTCACCTATTGGGGCGAGGACGTGCTTTATCACAACAATGGAGATGGAACCTTCACCGACGTAACGCACAAGGCGGCAGTCGGCGGAGATAGTCGACGGTGGAGCACAGGTTGCGCCTTTGTCGATGTTGATCGCAACGGGCATCTCGATCTGTTCGTTACGCATTACATCGATTTTTCGTTGCAGAACGCAAAGGACCCAGGCAGCAATCCCTACTGCAACTATCGAGGCTTGGCGGTCAACTGTGGACCTCGCGGACTGGTTGGCGAGACTAACACGTTGTATCGAAACAACGGAGACGGCACCTTCACCGATGTCTCCACCAGTTCAGGGATCCGTGCTGCCACCGGCTGCTTTGGCCTAGGTGTACTCACCGGCGATTTCGACAATGACGGATGGCCGGACATCTATGTTGCCAGTGACTCAACGCCAAGTCTCCTTTTCATGAACAACCATGACGGCACCTTTCGCGAAGAGGGCACACTGCGTGGCGTCGCCTTTAACGAGGAGGGTAGCGAGCAAGCCGGCATGGGCGTGGCTGCCGCAGATTACGACCATAACGGTTGGCTCGACATACTCAAGACCAACTTTTCCGACGAGGTGCCGAACCTTTACCAAAACACCGGCAAGGCCGTCTTCACCGATGTCTCCGGCCCGGCCGGCATCAACCGGCAGACACATTTTGTAGGCTGGGGGTGCGGCTTCTTCGATCCGGATAATGACGGATACGCCGACATCTTCTACTGCAACGGACATGTGTATCCGGAGCTTGATCGCATTCATGTCGACACCGCATACCGGCAGCCGCGGGTGCTGTATCGGAACCGCGGAGACGGCACCTTCGAGGATGTATCCAACCTGGCAGGGACGTCCGTCACGACACCAACAACTGGTCGTGGCTGCGCATTCGGCGACGTCAACAACGACGGCAACATCGATATTGTCATCAACAACCAGAATGCCGCACCGTCATTGCTCGTAACGACTGCGGATAATCCTCACCACTGGATCAACATGCGACTCGTTGGGGTCAAGTCTAATCGCAGCGCCATCGGCGCACGCGTCCGCTGCGTCGGCGGTGCTCTCACGCAGATTGATGAAGTGCGCAGTGGCGGCAGCTATCTGTCACAAGGAGATCTGCGTCTGCATTTCGGGCTGGCGCAGAGCAGGATCGTTGACCTGATCGAAATACGTTGGCCAAGCGGTGCCGTCGATCAGCTTCACGACGTGGAGGCAAATCGCTTCATCCAGATTCAGGAGGGTGGCAAGCTGACGGTACTGCGTCACAAAGCCTGATCGCTATGCCTGGGCACAATCAGTTGCTGCATCCGTCGTATGCATCCAGCGCGCTACGCCAGCAACATCGCGGTGCGCACGGAGCCGCGATACTTCGGCTACAACGGATCGCGATCCTCCCACTTCTATGCATTCTGAGCGCGCAGGCCCAGGACAAGCCATCCGCAGTCGCAAATGTCCGCGCCGGCATTCTCCTGATGCAGACTCGTAACTTTGCAGAGGCGGGGAATAAGTTTTCCGAAGCTATCCGGCTTGATCCGCATGCATCCGATGCGATGGTGTGGCGGGGCATCTGCGAAAACGAGCTGAAGCACTACCAAGCTGCTGCAGCGGACTTTCGTGCGGCACTCCGTGTCGATCCCAACGCACAGTCGGCCCACTACAACCTCGCCCTCAGCCTGTTGCGCCTGGAAAAAGCAGATGAGGCAATGCACGAGCTGGAGATTGTAACCAGAGCAAACCCCTCTGCAGTCGAGGCGCAGTACAACCTGGCTCTGCTGCTCGAGAAACAAGAACGATATGCAGAAGCGCGCGAGCATCTTGCGGCGGCGCTCTCGGCACGGCCGGCAGACGTAGGTGCAACGCAGCATCTGCTGATCGATGACCTTATGCTGCAACGTCAATCGGAAGCAGACGAGCTGCTGCAACACCTTGCAGCCGACACAACACCGCCTGCGGTACAGCTCGACGCAGGGAGCCGGTTGCTGCGTCTCGGCTACTTCTCCCAGGCCGCCACCTTGCTGGAGGCGGCTCAAAGACGACTTCCTGCAGCGCGCGAAACCGACCTGCTGCTGGCGCGCGCGTACATCGGTTCGCAGGAAGACTTTCAGGCCATTCGGCTCCTCAAGGCAGAGCCCTCCGACCCATCTGGTGAGACACCGTACCTGCTTGGCTTGGCCTATGTCTCTGCAGGAGCGTTGCAGGAGGCAGCACAGGCCTTTCACGACGCCGTTGCTGCGAATCCTCACGATGCTCGATCGCTATATCAACTCGGCATGCTCACGGAGCGAGATGGGAGCGAGCATCGTGCAGAGGCAGTCGACGATCTGCGCCAAGCCGTTCGTTGGGAGCCCACAAACGCCGCCTACTCCATGGCGTTGGGCCGGATGTTGCTGGAGTCCGACAAGCCTGCCGAAGCTCTCCAGGTCCTGCAGCATGTACATCCTGAAAGCGCCGACGAGGCGATGCACACGCTGCTCCTGGGCATTGCGCAGGCTGCAACTGAGGGCATCTCTATTGCACAGCCGACCCTAATCCGAGCCGTCCAGCTCGCGCCTGCATCGGCGCTTGCCCACAACGTGCTTGGCTTTTGCTACTTCAGCGAGGGGCACTATGCGGAAGCTGCCGCAGCCTATCGGCAAGCCTCGGATCTGCTGCCGACTAACGACACCTTTGCTTACGATGCCGCGCTTGCCTACGAGCGGGCGGGAGCATCTGCGGATGGCCTGACATATGCGCAGCGCGCTGCAGCCCTTCCCTCATCCAGAGGGGAAGACCATTTCCTGCTTGGCAAGCTCTATCTGCAGACCAAGGATCGTGACGCTGCTATCCGTGAATTGAAGATAGCTGTACAGATGAACCCGGAGCTGGAGTCGCCATGTTATCTACTGGCACGCACCTACACGCAGATGGGCGACAGCGCGCAGGCAAGTGAGTGGAGTAAGCGACTCGCGCTGCTCAAGCAAAAGCACGATCCGTCCGCCGAAAGCGGAATGGGGTCCGCAGCCACTGCTGCTATGCCTTCTTCGCGTCTCTTGCAAGGCGCCACGGTTAGTGCAAACGACGCGAAAGACGGAGCACATTGATGCGCTCGCGGAGCAGAGTCGAGACACAAAGAGGGCTTACGCGGCGCGCGGCTCTACACCTTCTGGCCGGCGCGGGCATCGTCTGCGCAAGAGCAGGAGATCTATTTGCCCAGATCGGCGCCGCGCATCCGTCGCCGCAGGTGCAACCAAAGGCCGGCACTCCGGTGGCGGACTTCGTAGACGTAGCTCGTGCAGCCGGTCTCACCGAGATCACGATCGTCGGGGGTGAACATGCGAAGAAGTTCATTTTAGAGACTACGGGGGCGGGCGTTGCGGTCTTCGACTACGACAACGATGGCTGGCTCGACATCTTCCTCGTGAACGGAACCACGTTGGAGGAAAGTGCTACCGTCAAGCGTTCGACGCAGCGCCTCTACAAGAACAACCGCGACGGCAGCTTTACCGACGTGACGGAGAGCGCCGGACTGGTGCACCATGGCTGGGGACAAGGCGTGTGTGTCGGCGACTATAACGGCGACGGGCATCTGGATCTGTTTGTCACGTTCTACGGGAAGAATATGTTGTATCGCAATAACGGAGATGGCACCTTCTCGGATGTAACGCACGCAGCAGGATTGCTGACGGAGGACAACCGATACAGCACAGGTGCGGCATTCCTGGATGCACGCCGCAATGGTTTACTGGACCTTTTCGTCACGCACTATGTCGACTATGAGCAAGGCACGCAACCGCCCATGCATGCGGATGGCTGCAAATGGCGCGGTGTTCCGGTGATGTGCGGCCCGCGCGGTCTGAAGGGTGCCAAGCACACCTTCTATCGCAACCGTGGAGATGGCACGTTTGAAGATGTATCTGCTTCGGCTGGCGTGCTCGTAGGCGAGCACTATGGCTTCACACCGCTGGTCATGGACTTTGATAACGATGGCTGGCCTGACATCTATGTAGTGAATGACTCGACGGCCTCTCAACTCTTCCATAACAAGCGTGATGGAACCTTCGCCGAAATTGGGATGCCGGCCGGCGTCGCCTACAACGAAGATGGACGCGAGCAGAGCGGCATGGGCGCCGATGCGGCAGACTACGACGGTGATGGGCTGCTCGACATCGTGAAGACCAACTTCGAGCAGGACACGAGCACCCTGTATCACAACCGTGGCGACAGCACCTTCGACGATGTCACCTTTGCCGCAGGGTTGGGCGTCAACACGAGCTTTGTCGGTTGGGGCACGGGCTTCCTGGACTTCGACAACGATGGGCGACCGGATATCTTTATGGCTAACGGCCACGTCTACCCTGAGGTCGATCATGCGCTGGGCGATACTGCTTTCAAACAGCGCAAGATCCTATATCGCAATCGTGGCGACGGTACCTTTGAAGACGTCTCCATGCGCAGCGGACCGGGCATTCTGCTCAAGCGCTCGTCGCGCGGCGTCGCATTCGGCGACTTGTTCAATACCGGTCAAACCGACATCGTCATCAACAACATGAACGACACGCCGACGCTGCTGCACAACTTCATGTCCAGTCCGCAGCATGCGCTTTGCTTGCGACTAGCCGGCAAAGCACCGAATAGCTTTGCCATCGGTGCACGCGTAACCGTACATGCAGGCTCCCTACGCATGATGAACGAGGTGCGGAGCGGCGGGAGCTATCTCTCACAGAACGATCTGCGATTGCGCTTTGGGTTGGGAGATGCCAAGCAGGCCGACACAATAGAGATTCGCTGGCCGGATGGACACCTCGATACGCTGCAAAAGATTGCTGGAGACCGGATCATCACGATCGCTTACGGCGGCAACATAATCGCGTCTGCTCCATTCACCGCCACCCCGCGTCGCTTGCAGACAGCCGCTTCATCGGCGCGTGAAATTCCGCATGGCGCTGCGCATTGATGTTCGCTTTTCGCTTCGAGGACAACATCGCCTGTCCATAGACATGTATGCTCATCTGGATCAATGCGTGGCGCATTAAATCCCGCTGCGCTTTCATCGGGCTCCGGTTTTGTCCAACCACTACGACGCCGATATGTCCTTACTCGATAACTGCACCATTGCAAGATGGGCGGAATCGCGCATCATGTGATTAGAAGTGCTAGTTGCCCTTCTACCCGAGGCAGAGCTATCTGCACATAACCATCGTGGTATCTGAACATGACGTCAGATACATTCCCGTCTGCCTGCAGAGCGACGATCGTCTTTGGCGCGCTGGCGCGCTTCACTTCCAGACGAGCCCGTAGAAACGTTGCAGGCTCTTCGATCACATCGATATTCGGCGCGCGCCGCTCATACGGTGAATAGAGAATTTGAACCAACTGCTTGCCGCCGTCGTCGTTCTGGAGCAACGTCAACCGTGCAGTGGAAGGTACGCCGAAACTCCGGACTGCCGGCCGGGGGAGGCAGATCTTGATCAAATCACGTACAAAGAGCTTCTGGACAAGCTCTCCATCGTCGGCATAAGAGCGAAAGAAAGGATTCGCCACGTAAATCGCCCGTCCACGGCGGGTGATTACGGGCTCATCAGTGGAATGGGCAAAGGGCGTCTGCGCATGAGAACACCAGTGTTCTGGAGAACGGTCGAAGTAAGGATGCCCGTAAACTGCCAGTATCTCGGTGCCGTCGACTGGAGCAATGGAAAGTCCTGTCTGGTAGAGGTAATACGCATTTTGCTCCACGCTGGGAAAGTGTTCCGCTCGGGGAAGAATGTATTCGCCCTTAAACTTGCTGTCACCGATAAGGCGGACACCCATCTCATCAAGCGCAAATGCATTGCTCTGCTCGTCTAACATGCTCTTGTGAGAGATCAGCAGCGCGCCACCGTTCGCAAGATAGTGTCGTATTTTGCCCACGAGAGACGGGACCGGGCGAATCTCATCCGGCAGGATCACCAGATCGTAGCGGCTCAGATCTGCACTCAGATCCAGAACATCAAACTGCTGATGCAATTCGACGAGCATATTAGTGAAGCCTTGATCGCTGGATGACAGCAGCTGGACCGTCATATCGGGATCAGTGGCGGCAGTGGAGACGACACCTATGTCTGCGACACCGCGCAATCCCTTTACGAACTCTTCCTGCCGAGCGACCTTACGATACGTAGCTCCTATCCGCTCATAGGTCATCGGATCCAGTCTTCCGCGTGGATGTAGCTGGTCCCCCACGCAGGCTTTGGCGCCATTCGCGAGGAAGTTCAAGCATTCAAAATCGAGCGCGGCTTGTGGTTTGAATCCGCCGAAGTCACCCCAGGATTTGTGAAAGCGCCCCGTCATGCCAACCATTTCTTTATTCAGCGTTCGGCAATAGCGGACTCTTTGCTCGAAATGCGTGTAGCCCCAACCACCGGTTGGCAGTGACTCTATTTCAAGGTGCGTGTAGAAGGGCAGTTCATCGCTGATGCCAATGACAAGCCGGCTATTGAAGAAGGCGACTGCATGCGGCTGCTTACTCTTCAGCAGTTGAGAAAGAGCCTTCTCTGTCTTGAGCGCCACCAGCTTATTGTGCTGATAGATGTCACTTGGTGACGTGCTTAGGTTCAGTCTGTGTCGATCTTCGACGCACCATTTGCAGAAGCAGCCGCCTGGCGGCTGAATCAGAATGTCCCACCATGCTCCATCTACCTGAAAGCGATCGAGAATTTCAGTATTTTCCTTCACTACCTGGTCGAGATACGGCGTGTTCATACACATCCACGGCCAGTATCCTGTTTGCAGCCCGTTGCCTGCTTGATCACGCGCTCGCCACTCAGGATTCGCATGGGCAGAGCGGTTGTCCCATACCAAAGAGTAGTAGTAGTTCACTGCAATACCTGCCGGACGCAATATCTGAATCTGCTCTCTCAGCAGATCAATCTGCAGATGCGGATGGCGGTGCGCAACGCTCGTGTTGTAGTACGCCCATCCGTGATGGCATTTGGCAAACAGGTTGATGGAGTTGACGTGCGCGCTTTGCAGTGTGTGCAGAAATTCGTCCGCTCGAAAGTCGGCGCCCACATCAGGAATTAGTTCACTTGTATGAAAGTCGAGATGTACCTGCCGGTATGGCATTTCACCGGGAGGACGGCCAATATGTGAATCCGCAGACGTTTGCTTCGCCCTGGGCGGTGGCTCCATAGCCGGCCATACGCCCGCGCCAAGTGAAACGGAACTGAGCGCCAGAAAACTCCGACGATTCATCGGCTTTCGCCGCCTCGCACGAAGTGGACAGCGGCGCCTCCCTTTGGCTGCAGCGAAAGCTCCAGAACTTCCCCTCGGCGAAATGACTTCTGCGTTCTTCGCACGTCGCGCGGGCCGTCGCCATCAGCATAAATGGAGGCAACGTAGACATGTCCCGGCTCCAGCATATTAAGGACAAGTTTTGTTCTGCGCCCGCTGTCGTTATTCACAACGCCGAGAAACCAGCTTGTTCCCTGCCGGCGGGCCACAGCCGCAAACTCACCGGGGCTACCATCAAGCACCCTTATGTCATCCCACACTGTCGGCATATCTCGGAACCATTGCATGCCTGGCGAGTCGGTCGTGAAGGATATGGGGCGATCGTACCAATAAACGAATTGCAATGGGCTATAGATCACCAGAGCAAGCGCCATCTGATGACCCCACGTATTCTTCAGCCGCGGATCAAGCCAGCAGTATGTGTAATCGGCGGCGCCTGCCAGCATGCGCGTGAAAGGGAGAATGGTGTTGTGAGTCGCATCGGGAAATTCTTCATTTCCGCGGATGCCTTCCTGTGTGACGAGGTTAGGGTACGTGCGACTCATGCCAGTGGGCCGGAACTCGTCGTGCACATCCACTATCAGGTGGTACTTCGCAGACTGCCCAATCGTGTCGTAGAGCCATCGATTCCAGGCTTGTGCATGAACGCTGACAAAACCATACTTCATTCCGGCAACACCCCACGCAGCAAAGCTTGACAGGATCGGCTCCAGCTCCCGTTCCAGAGCGCGGCCGTTGACATACAGAATCACGCCTACGCCCTTCGACTTGCCGTATTCGATGACTCGCTGAAGATCTAGCCCTTGATACGTGAGGCCAGGATTCAAGCGATTCGGATCGATGCTCACTTTGGTTGCGTCCGAGCGTTCATCATTCTCATCCCCATACCACCCTGCATCGTACTCGATGTATCGGATGTTTTGCCGAGCGGCAAAATCTATCGCCTCGTAGCCACCGCGTGTGGATAGAGTCGTCTCACGAAGCACCTTGCCTGGCCGTATCCAGCTCGTCGTCGCCACTCGGGACGCAGGGCTCAGGTTCTGCAGTAGGTAATTGTGTTCCAGTAATTCCCCCGGCTTCTCTCCTAAGAAGATGACTCTCCAGGGGCTAAAAAAGGGTGCACGACAGCACGCAGTACCCATGAGACTAGCGACCAATGAATGATGCTCCGAACTTAGCGAGGACAGAAACATAGACGGATAGTCTTCAACAGCGGCTTCTGCGATCGCCGCCCACAATCCGGTCGGCAGCTCCAGAAGAAGTGGCCTTTCGCTGGGCTCTGTCATCTCTTCGACCAGGACTCGCCTGTATTTGCCCTGTGCCGTGTGGGTTGTCCAACCGTAGACACCCTTCGGTAAGCGAAATTCTGTGACCTCTTCGCCGACCACGAACGACAGCACATGACCCTGTTCAGGAACGCAATAGCGGAAGGCGACACCCTCGTCGTACACGCGGAATTCGATCCCCAGCCTGCGACGAGGTGGAATCTCTTCCTCGAATTCAATCGCAATTGAGTTGAAATAATCGGGAAACTCATCCCGCTCACCGTAGGGTGGCTTCCAGGAATCTCGACGCTCCGTACGACTCATCCCTACGACGCGAAAATGAGAGTCAAGTCGAGCCGCACCCTCTAGTACAAGCCCGAGAACCGATGGACGTATCACCTCCCGTCCGAGGAAACAAACGGAATAGACGATGCAGCTGCCGGCCACGCTTATCGTCACCGCGACTTTGGCCGCCGGCGAGCTGACGATCACTGGCAGCTCTGTCGCAGTAGCGGCAAGTGCACCTGCATTTATAAGATTGACCGCACGTGTGGTAGAAGACACACCACTCCCCGCCATAGATGCTGGAGAGAGTAGACCCGCGGCTGCACTGGCAACCATGCCGCCCAGCATGCTACGGCGAGTTATGGCAGAGTCAGAAGATGGTTTCTGATACATGTTTTCCAATCAGCCCAATAGTCGAGCCACAAAAGACGGCTCGCATCGATTACAGACAGCAACTATGAGCCACCGTGAGCTGGTGGCTATTTTGGCGTCTAGGCCTTGTATCCCATTCCAGCAATAACTCCGTGCATAAATGCAAAGCTCGCCAAAACACCGGGCATCGGATTATCAGGCTCGATTTCATACTCCAGATCCACATAACCCGGATAACGCATATCTGCTAAAGCCTGAAAGATATCGCGGACAGGCATCACTCCTTCGCCCACAGGAACCTGGCTTTCTCTACTGTTGCTGTCGCGAAGGTCTTTCATATGGAGGTCGAACAGACGCGGACCTGCCTGGCGAATTGCCGATACTACATCGGTTCCGGCCCGCATCGTGTGACCCACATCGATACAACAGCCCACTCGAGGGTCCATCGACTTCACTGCGGCGAGCACGTCGAGAGGAGACTTCCATTCCTTATCTTCTGGTCCATGATTGTGGATGGCGAGACGGATATCGTATTCCTTTACGAATTTCTCCACGCGCGGCAGCGTTTTGTGTGTTGGCGCACCGACAATGAGTGGTATACCGGCAGCCTTGCAGCAATCGAACTTCATACGGATGTCATCATCCTCATCCTTTGGAAAGTAGATCGTACCCGCCGCCGTCAGTATCAAGCCCGCAGATCTGTAGTCGCTGGCCTGCCGTTTTATCTGTTCCAGTGGCCCCATCGGGAGATGGACCTCCTTTATGTTGAGATAGGGTGTCCTCAACTGCTTCATGAACTCCATCAAATGGGCTTGATCGAAGTTCCTGAAGGTATAGCTGGCGATGCCAAGCCGTATCGGCGAGGTCGATCCGGCAATCTTCTCCACGCCGGAGAAGCCCTGGACAGCGGGCAAGAACACAGAACCGGCCAGGAAAGCGCTGCCACGTAACATATCCCGACGATTTATCGAAAAGGTCATGCCCGTGCTCCAGTCCCGTTTATAGAAATAATCTCGCCATCATTGATATCACCCGGATTCGTATCAATTATCAATTGGCAATCATGTCAATTCCCACAATGGCTACCTGGTACAGCGGTCACACATTGACATGGACGTCAAGAATAGCTCCTCAGATACAGCTCCGAGTGCGCGACCCCACTCACGATCGTATCTCGGGCTACAGCGGTCACGCATTCAAAAGAGCTGAGCGTAAGCACCATACTGCATACTGCAATGTATCTCCATATGCAAGCATTCTTTCTCAGCACGCTTTGCTTATACCGATTCGATGTTCTGGCCACGCATAACGCAGTGTGATGTAACGTGCGGCAGGCACAATCTGCGATACTTAGAACTGTATGCGCCCTTCCAGGGCTATCTGGCGCGGATCAAAGGTCTGCAACCCATGCGTGCCGTAGCTGCCGCTCACACCCTGTCCTGGGAGGACACCCGGCGTCGTTGAGCTTCCAACGATGCCACCCAGGCTCATTGCGTAGTCACTCGGCAAAAACTGAGTGTGATTGAAGGCGTTCGTCGCATTGGCTCGGAAGGAAAAGGATGTCCTTTCCGTAATGCGGAAGGTGCGTGACAGCGATAGATCGACATTCGATCTGCCCGGACCACGCAAAACCCCGTAGTCAATTGCCGCATTTCCGCTCCAGTAGATGTCATTGATGCTTTTGCCGCCCGGCAGTGAAACAACATTGCCGCCAAAGGCGCCGATGTTGTACTTGAGAAAACACTGGGCGCATGGTGTAAGGACACGTCCATCCGGCAGGGTGACGCTGGTTTTGCCGTCGTACCAGTGTTGATACGACTTGGGTAGTTCAAAAGGCTCGTTCGTGCGATTTGGGCGGCAATTGGTAGCTCCGTTGCATTGGTTGTTGGAAGCGGGTAGTGGAAAGCCTCCTTGGATGGTCACCACGGTGCCAATCGTCCAATCGCCGATTGCGGCCCTGGCGACGGGATTGCTCAAAGCATATTTGCCCTGCGACCCAAATGGTAGTTGATAGCTGACTAAGCCAATCAACCGTTGCGGAATGTCAGAGAATGAGATTTTCTTGTCGTTCTCAGGATGGAGAAGATCCGCATACTGCGGTCCAGGGCCGCCGCCGCCAGGAGAATCTGACAAGCCTTGTGAATCCTGCAACTCTGTGTAGGTGGTATCAGTAGATTTTGACCATACGTAGTTGATGTCGAGCAGAAGGCCGCTCGAATAGCTATGCCGTAATCGCAACAGGAGAGAATTATAATTTGCGGCACCATTATCCGTATTGATCGTATTTGGATAAAGTGCCAGGTGGGGATAGTACGTGATATTGCGCGCTATCGTGGCATTTCCAAGTACACCCTGAAAGGGACGCAACTGACCGCTTGTGGGCTGCAGCGGGTTGGCGATTAGATCACTCCCAGGATTGTGTGCGCCACCCTGTGCGGCCGTTGCAATGTACGTTGCTCGCCACGCCTGCTTCACATCGGCCGGGATGAGTTGGTCATTCTGAATTGGGTATGCCACGATCTGCATGTTGGCCCCTTTGGAAGCTACATACCCGATCGACGTCAACCACCCTGCGCCGAATTGCCGCTCAACGAAGACGTTCCACTGTTGTATCCGAGGAGGAACCTCTCCGTTGTAATTGAAATATGGATATCCGCGACCATATACCTGCGGTGCGGCAGGATTCGTTCCACCGGGGGCAATGACCGGACTGGAGACGGCATCGTAGAAGTGTCCAACAGGTACGCCGTCCGGATGATAGCCATAGTCTTTATTGATCGACCCTGCGGTCAGCCCAGCCGTGCCGTAGCTATATGGGCCGTCATACCAACCGGTATTGTTGGGGGCATAGCTGATGCCATAGCCACCCCGCAGAACAAGTTTCGAGGTCGCCCGATAGGATAGGCCTATCCTGGGTTGATAATTAGTCCAGGTTGTCTTCCATAAATTGCGAGGAAGCCCATTATTTCCTGGAAAAACGATCTCACCGACGCTGCCGAAGGCGTTCGTTTTGGCTAGATCGATGTCGCCCGAACGGTTGTACCGCTCGGTAGGTCCAGGCTGAACTTCCCAGCGTAGACCCAAGTTTACTACCAGCTTTTCGCTCGGTCGCCAGTCATTTTGCGAGTAAATCGCAATGTACTTCTGGGCGAGGGCAAGCCGGGCCGCCGCCGCCGGGTCGCTATTCCACCCTCCCTGCCCCGTCAGTATATTTGCTCCCGTGTAGCCATGCTGCGCTGGCAACAGGTTCTGCGCGGCACTATTCCCGTTTGCATCCACATACTCTGCTGTTGGAGTGCCGGCGAAGCCATACGATGCCGCGGCCTGTTGAAAGTCGTTGTAGTTGGAGAGGCCTACCCGATACTCGGCGCCGCCGCGAAAAATCCAGCGGCCAACTGTCTTTGTCAGGCTGCCGACTACCTGCTGGTTTGTTTGCCGTTCCCTCTTGTTATTGTATTGGGTGTTGCTGAGAGCAGAGAAGTTTCCTCCGGGGCTGATATCCGGCGCCGCACCGAACAGCGGAAAGACGCTCTGTACATTCGCGGGGATCCCATACGATGCATAGTCCGCGGCGGTCAACGATGTCGATGTGTTGGATAGATAGTTCATGTGCACACGCTCGATGCCGTAGCGGAGGTCGAGAACCGCGGTGGGACTAAGAATGACCGTATCCCCAATAGCGAGATAGGGATTGTCGTCCTGAACCAGCTTTGGTTGGGTCGCGCTGGAATTCCCGGGAATATTCGTGGGTGGAAGGTAGAAGGGGCTATTGGTCCCATAGGGACTAGGGGTGTTGATGGAACCGATCGCTACGCCGCCGGTAACGTAGATGGAATGTTGTTCGTTAGGATGGAAATCAAGTCTGCTGTTGGAGCTTGACCGCTTGAACTGCCGGCTCTTGCTGATGAAGTAATTGTTATTTCCATAGACGTCCGTCGGTGTCCGATTGGGTAGTGGATACGAACCCATGATCTTAAGTGCAGCCGCGCTCGGATTCGGAATGATCGCGTTGGGATAGAGCGCGCGCTGATAGACACCGGGAATTGGCGCGCCAGTGGTATCGAGCGCGGGCGATGGGCTGTAGGGGTTATAAATTGTCGCCGGCGTTGGCTGTCCATTCTGCCCTGGGATGAGGGTATGGCTAAAGTCTCCTGTACGCTGCGCCGCCGTCGGAACGGTTAACAACCATTGCGGCTGGTCGTTATGCAGAAGCTGCTCGTAGCTGGTAAAGATGAAAAGCTTGTTGTGAAGGATCGGACCACCGAACGATCCGCCGAAGTCATTCACCTTGAAACCGCCGCGAGGAATGCCTTGATAGTTGTTCTGAAAGGTATTGGCGTTGAGTGCTTCGTTGCGCAAACGGTAATAAATAGAGCCATTAAACTCATTTGTGCCGCTCTTGGTGGCCATTTGAATGACACCCTGACCCCGCCCTAGATCAGCGGCATAGTCGTTGGTGATGACCCTGACCTCCTGCAGGCTATCTGTGTTGGGCAGGACAGTGGCCTCTTGAAACCCAGAACCTAGAATGGATAAGCCGTCGAGCTGAATGTCATTCGTAAATGCCGTGCCGCCATTGATATTGATTGCTGAAAAGTACCGGCGGCCATCCAGACCGATTCCAAAGGATTGCGGCGATTGGGTTTGCGAGAGCTCTGACCGTCCGACGACGCCCGCCTGCAGCGTCGCATAGTAGAGAGGGTTCTGGTTGATATTCGGGATCGCCTTGATCGCCTGCTCACCGACCGTGCTCTGTACCGTGGAGGACTCGGTCTGCAGCTGGGCGGCGTTCGACAAGACGTTGACGGTTTCCGTGACCTGGCCCACTGGGAGTACGGCATCCAGTCGATACAACTGCCCCACGGTCAGGTTGATGTTCGTCACGCGAAATGACTTGAAGCCCGGCCTCTGAACATCCACCGTGTAGATGCCGGCTGCAAGGTACGGCGCCGAAAACTCACCCGAGCCGTTGCTGACAACGTTTTGCGAGACGTTGGTGTTTTGCTCGGTAACCGTCAACTGGGCGCCGGCGACAGCCGAACCGGACGCATCGGTCACCGTGCCGTTAATCGCAGCCGATTTCACCTGGCCGGACATCGGTACGCTGCAAAGGCCACTGGCCACCACCGCCAAGACGATCACGCGCAGGATCTGCATTGGCAAACCCGCGCGCCGGGCCGCCAAACTTCCTGCGGGCAGAGGCCGTTTATGCCTTCGCGGCGAAACAAGCAGGGCCAGAAAATCACCCGAAGATGTGTCCATACAGCCTCCTCCGCAAGGAGCGGGGTCCACTAATCGTATCGATGCGATTTAAGCTCGAAACAGGAACGTCAAGAAATCTAGCCAGCCCGATAAATTTCTGTCAAGCAGAAACTAAAATAAAGTTCTCAGGAACGAGACTGCCCATGCGATGCTCTGCGAAAGTATGCAGATTATTCCAACATATGGCATGGTAAAGACAGTTCATGGTGAGGGGCTGAAGGCCCTGAGCGGCTGCCCCGGAGCTTCCAACGTAGGTCCGGTCGCGCCGATGCAGTGCAGCCTTCAGTACTGTCCGAAACGATGCGAATCGGCCCTCGCTGGAGGAGTCAGTGACGTTACATTTCACACTTGTATTCGGTCCTTCCTACGGCACTCTTAGCGAGCAGTACTACCAACCGGAATCTGTGGACCGCCATGACTGAGCGGAAGAAAGCTACGATGAAAGATGTTGCACGCCTGGCTGGGGTGTCTGCATCCACCGTGTCAGCGGTTGTCAGTGGTGTCGTTCCCGTGAGTCCGGCCCGCAAGAAGAGGGTTCAGGACGCGATGGCTGCTCTTGATTACCATCTGGACGCAATCGCTCGAGGTCTCAAGACCGGGCGCACAGATGTGGTTGGTGTGGTTGTACCGGATATCACCAACGCCTTTTATCCTGAGGTCGTCCGAGGAATTGAAGACGCTGCACACAAGGCCGGCTACAGTGTGCTTCTATGCGACTCCAATGAGAGTTCAAGCAACGAAAACAGCCATCTCAACATGCTTTTTTCACGGCGTGTCGATGGAGTCTTGCTCGCTTGCTGCGTCAATTCCACTGCGTATGCTACGCCCGGTCGTCATCGCTTGCCTGTGGTCTTCTTTGATCGCGTTCCCCCCGTCACAACAAACTGGACGGTGAGCAGCGACAACATCCAAGCCGGCTATCGTGCAACGCGCCACCTGATCGATCTAGAACACAGCCAGATCGCTCTCGTCGCCGGTGACCTTGGACTCTCGCCTCACCGTGACCGGCTGGAGGGGTTTCGCAAGGCGATGCAGGAGTGCCATCTGCCGATTCGCGAGGAGTATCTGATCACAGGAGATGTGCAGATTGAAGATGGGCTCGATGCCTGCCGCCGTCTGTTGCGCCTGACGGAACGGCCAACTGCGATCATGGCAAGCAACAATAAGCTGCTCTTGGGGGTGCTCCAAGGGCTGGATGAGCGCGAGATACAGATCCCCCGACAGATGAGCATCATAGGTTTCGACGATTATCTGTGGAACCGGTATTTCAATCCGAGTCTGACTGCGGTGGCTCAATCCGCCCATGAGATGGGGAAGCGCTCCTTCGATCTCCTCTTGCAGACGATCAACCGACAACGCTCTGAAGATCATGAGAATAAACAGATTCGGCTACCTACCGAGTTACGAATCAGGAAATCCACGGCTCGACCTCTTCAACTCAGTCCCGCTCCTCCGAAAAAGCGAACAGGGAGGCAATCGACTACCAGGCGGTGATGGGTGGCACATCAGAAACGGCGGCGAATGGACTAAGAATCTCTGTCCGCTAGCAGACACAATCGCCGACTTGGGCATCCCATCCCATGAACAACTGGCTTACAGAGGAACCTTGTCCTCTGACAGTAAACGCAGAGGGGCGTTTCTCCAGGCGAAAAGCCGGGAGCCCATGACTAAGCCAGATCACAACTCGAACTCCCCACGTGAGGATCGGTCGATCCCGTCGGAGTTGCAGGGTATTCGCCCTGAGCGCTTCGTTGCAGGCCAACTTGCTCTTGAGAGTATCCACGAGATCAAGAATCCGCTTGAAGCAATCGGAAATCTCTCATACCTCGCTGCGCAGGAGGCTAGCCATCCCGAGAGCGTCCGGTCCTATATGCGCCAGATTCAGGAACAAGTAACCCACCTGAATCGGATTGCCAACCAGACGCTTGGAGTGTCACGAAAGTCGGATACGGTCTCTCAGGCCGATCTTGTGTCGCTGATAGAGGCTGCCGTTCGGATGCATCGCCAAACCATCGAAGCGAAGAAGATCCAGCTCGTGAAGAAGATGCCTGTGGACCTGATGGCTCAAGTTCACGCGGGAGAGATGTTGCAGGTCATCTCCAACTCGATCATAAATGCGCTCCACGCATTGCCCGAAAGCGGCTTCCTTCATCTGAGACTGCGACGCTGTCATGGGAAGGTCCACATCGTGATCTCCGACAACGGCCATGGCATCCCGCCAGAGCACGTGCGCTCGATATTCGAACCCTTCTTCACGACCAAGGGCGACGAAGGAACAGGCCTCGGTCTCGCTATCTCGAGGAAAATCGTGGAACGGCATCAGGGCAAAATCCGCATGCGGAGCAGTGTCCGATCCGGCCGGAACGGAACGACCTTTCGGATCTCGCTTCCGGACGTAACGTACGGCGCTCAAGATATTTCCAAAGAAAAGTAGTGGAGGGGAGTTAGGTTGTATCTCACTTCCTCTACCTGCCGTGAGCTTTGCGAGCGATCTCCGGAATCTGGCTACTGCGCTTTGTGTGCCGCAGTCATGTCATCGAGCGCCATGTTGAGCGCCAGCACATTCACGCGCGGCTCACCCAACAGGCCGAACTGACGCCGCGCCGTGTTTGCGGCAACGAGTATCTGCAGCTGGCTCTCGGAAATACCCCGCTTTGCGGCGATGCGGGGGATCTGATAAGCAGCCGCAGCAGGCGAGATATCCGGATCCAAGCCGGAACCCGATGCTGTGACGAGATCGATGGGAACGGGCGCTCCCGTCTTCTCTTCAGTGACGCTCTGCTCGACCCGCTGCGCCAGAGTCTTGCTTGTGGGTCCAAGGTTTGACCCGGACGAAGCGGATGCATCGTATCCGGTACCGGCCGCCGATGGGCGACTATGAAAGTACTCTGCGCCGCGGAAGGCTTGACCGAGCAGCTTCGAGCCGACGATGACCCCGTTCTTGCTCAGCAACTCACCCGATGCCTGTACCGGAAAGACGAGATGCGCAATCCCGGTGATGGCCAGTGGATAGACAATCCCTAAGAGAACCGCGGTGATTGCGGTGTAGAGGCACGCAGTGACAAGACTCTTTTTCATCGAAGCTCCTAAGCAAGACCAATCGCAGTGATGACCATGTCAATCAACTTGATCCCGATAAACGGCACGATGAGACCACCGAGCCCATAGATCAACAGGTTGCGCTGCAGCATGGCTGCCGCGGACGATGGACGATACTGCACGCCGCGGAGGGCCAGCGGGATCAGCATGATGATGATCAACGCGTTGAATATGATCGCGGACAAGACCGCGGACGTAGGAGTGCGCAGGTGCATGATGTTTAAGGCATTCAGCACCGGAAACACCCCGGCGAACATGGCAGGAATGATGGCGAAGTACTTGGCTACATCGTTTGCAATGGAGAAGGTTGTCAGCGCCCCGCGAGTCATCAGCAACTGCTTGCCGATTGCTACGATCTCGATGAGCTTTGTCGGGTTCGAGTCCAGATCCACCATGTTGCCGGCTTCTTTCGCCGCCTGCGTCCCGCTGTTCATCGCAACGCCCACATCAGCCTGAGCCAGCGCGGGTGCATCGTTAGTGCCGTCACCTGTCATCGCGACGAGCTTGCCTTCCGCCTGCTCGCGCCGGATCAGGTCCATCTTGTCCTTCGGCTTTGCTTCTGCCAGAAAGTCGTCGACACCTGCCTCCCGGGCAATGGCAGCGGCCGTTAGAGGATTGTCGCCCGTGATCATGACGGTGCGAATACCCATCGCGCGCAGTTGTTGAAAGCGCTCGCGCATGCCCCCCTTCACGATGTCCTTCAGATGAATGACTCCCAGTGCGCGACCATTCTCTGCAACTACCAACGGCGTGCCGCCGGCACGAGAGATTGTCTCGACGCTCGCCTGCACTTCCGGAGGAAGTGTTCCACCAAACTCTCGCAGGTAGCGTGCAATTGCGTCCGCCGCACCCTTGCGTATGCTGCGGCCTTCCATGTCGATGCCCGACATGCGTGTGGTCGCACTGAAGGGAACGAACTCTGCATTCAGTTGAGCGAGTTCGCGTCCGCGCAATCCGTACTTTTCTTTGGCGAGCACCACGATCGAGCGGCCCTCCGGAGTTTCATCCGGAAGCGAAGAGAGCTGTGCCGCATCGGCAAGCCGTTCGCTAGTGATGCCGGGAGCGGCAACAAATTCGGACGCCTGGCGATTACCAATCGTAATCGTGCCTGTTTTATCCAGCAGAAGTGTGTTCACATCGCCTGCTGCTTCGACGGCGCGCCCGCTGGTAGCCAGCACATTGTGCTGCACCAGCCGGTCCATACCCGCGATGCCGATGGCAGAGAGCAATCCGCCGATCGTTGTTGGAATCAGACACACCAGCAGCGAGATCAGCACGAACACGGTCTGTGGCGCATGGGAGTAAATGGCGAAGGGCTGCAGCGTGACCACAGCAAGCAGAAAGATGATGGTGAGCCCGGCGAGAAGGATGTTCAACGCGATCTCGTTCGGCGTCTTGTGCCGCTCGGCTCCTTCCACGAGCGCAATCATGCGATCGATAAACGTCTCACCGGGATTCGATGTGATGCGCACTGTGATCTCGTCGCTCAAGACACGGGTTCCACCCGTCACGGCGGAGCGGTCTCCTCCGGCTTCGCGGATGACGGGGGCGGACTCGCCGGTGATCGCGGACTCGTCGACCGAGGCCACGCCCTCGGTCACTTCGCCGTCACCTGGAATCATCTGGCCCGCTGCCACTCGAACCATGTCCTGGGCGCGCAACTGTGAGCTGGGCACCTCTTCGATAGATCCTGACCGGATGCGATAGGCCACCGTCTCCGACTTGGCTTGGCGTAGCGCATCTGCCTGCGCCTTGCCGCGACCCTCTGCCATGGCCTCGGCAAAGTTCGCAAAGAGCACGGTGAACCATAGCCAGAGCGTGATCTGCAGATCGAAACGGATGTCTCCATGGTGATGCACGATGTTCAGGATCAGGAGCACGGTCGTAAGGACGCTGCCGACCTCCACCACAAACATGACAGGGTTGCGCATCATGGTGACGGGATTCAACTTGCGCAGAGCATCGACGGCCGCGCGGCGCGCAATCGCTCCATTCATGACGGAGCGGCGTGATTTTACTTTTTGTGTAGTGGCATCCATGGGCTAACTCCGGTCCCGTCTAGAAGGTCTGTCCCGCGCGCATCACAAGGTGCTCGAGAATGGGACCGAGACTCAGCGCGGGAAAGAAGGTAAGCGCACCCACGATGATGATCACACTGGTGAGCAATGCCGTGAAGAGCGGTGTTGTGACAGGGAAGGTGCCGGCAGAGGCGGGTATACGCCGCTTCCCTGCAAGGTTGCCGGCAACTGCGAGCATGGGCACGATCATCAGGAAGCGCCCAACGAACATCGCGATGCCGAGCGTGACGTTGTACCAGGGCGTGTTTACGCTGACACCGGCGAAGCCGGAACCATTGTTACCCGTCGCCGATGTGTAAGCGTAGAGAATCTCAGAGAGACCGTGCGGCCCCTGGTTCGCAAGCGCGGTTAACCCAAAGCTCGGAGACAGCACCGACACTGCGGAGAAGCCGAGGATGATAAGCGGGAAGATCAGCAGATACAGCATGGAGAGCTGCACGTCGTAGGCTTCGATCTTCTTTCCCAGATACTCCGGCGTTCGCCCAACCATCAGGCCTGCGATGAAGACCGAGATGATCACAAAGATGAGCATGCCGTAGAGTCCGGAACCCACACCCCCGAAGACAATCTCTCCAAGCAGTATGTTGACCATGGGCACCATGCCCCCAAGCGGCGTAAATGAATCGTGCATGGAGTTCACTGCACCACAGCTGGCGTCCGTGGTGACGGTTGCAAAGAGCGCGGAGTTGGCGATGCCGAAGCGGACCTCCTTACCCTCCATGTTGCCGCCGGACTGTGTAAGTGAAACATGCTGATCGACGCCGTGTAGGAGCGGGCTTGGGTGCGCCTCTGCCCAGTAGCAGGTAAAGACGCCGACGAACCAGAGAACGGTCATCGCACCGAAGACCGCCCAGCCGTGGCGCGGGGAACCGGTCATCTGGCCGAGCGTCACGGTCAAGCCGGCCGGGATGATGAAGATGGCGAGCATCTCCAGCAAATTGCTGAGCGGTGTTGGATTTTCAAACGGGTGGGCGCTATTTGTGTTGAAGAAGCCGCCGCCGTTGGTGCCCAGCATCTTGATCGCTTCCTGCGAGGCAACCGGGCCTTGCGCGATGGTTTGTGTCGTGACGGTCGTCGTGCTGGGCTTGCCATCCTGGCCTGTTGTGGTTTGCGTCTGAGGCTGCAGCAGGTGCGCGATGTCATACGGCCGCAGGTTCTGAATGACGCCCTGCGACACTAAAGCCAGGGCCAGAACGATCGATATGGGCGCCAGCACCCAGAGCGTTGCGCGCGTGAGATCGACCCAGAAGTTTCCCAGGGTTTTCATCTCGCGACGCGAGATACCGCGAATGAACGCGACCGCCAAGGCTATGCCCGTCGCGGCAGACCAGAAGTTATGCGTAGCCAACCCGAGCATCTGTGTCAGGTAGCTCATGGTCGATTCCGGAACATAGGACTGCCAGTTGGTATTTGTCGTGAACGACACAGCCGTGTTCCATGCCAGCGCCGGCGTTACACCCGCCAGATGCTGGGGATTCCAGGGCAGACTGTGCTGGGCCCGCTCGACCAGATAGGTAAACAAAAGCGTAGCCATGCTGAAGATCAGCATCGCTGCGCCGTAGCCGGTCCAGCGCATCTCCTCTTCGCGGTTCACCCCGGTCAGGCGATAGAGCAGCCGTTCCACCGGTACCAGCAGAGGATCGAGAAACGTCTTGCGTCCCTCAAAGACCCGCGTCATATAGCTGCCCATCGGCTTCGCCGTAAGAAGTATCAGAGCGAAGAAGATGGCAATCTGCAGCCAACCATTCAATGTCATTTCAGAGTATCTCCGTCATTCAAAACTTTTCAGGCCGCAGGAGTGCGTATACGAGATACACCAGCAGCCCCGCAGAGACCAGGAGCAGCACCAGATTCTCAACCATTGCGCGGTCCACCCTTCAGTGCATCGCATCCGCGCACATAGACGAGTGCAATCAGAAAGCACAGCGCCGTCCCTAAAACGCTAAAAATGTCTGCCACTCACTCCTCCGTGCGACAAAGCTTTGCTCGGCTTACGAGGCTTTGGCGCATTCTCCACAGGGGTTCGCCTGCCGGACAAGCGTAGGCGCCCAATCTTGAAATCCGGCTCCAATACTGCAGGAAAAAGATGTGCGGAAGCTACGTTTGTCGCCCTATGCCCCACGCATTAGTAGAGCCGGGCTCCAGGTAGGAAGTCCGTCAGGAAGGTGTTAAGAATTCGTAAGTGAGGCCGGCTATTCCTGCGTCGGATCGGGATTGAAACGATAGCCGACCCAGGGCTCGCTCAGAATGTAGCGCGGCTCAGCTGTCGTCTCGACCTTCTTCCGCAATTGCGCCACCAGCACACGCAGGTAGTCCGGCTGGCTCTCTCCAGCAGCGCCCCACACGGACTTCAACAACGTCTTATGCGTGAGGACCCTGCCCGGATTGCGCGCAAATACCAGCAAGAGTGCAAACTCCTTCGGCGTAAGATGCACGCCCTCCTGACGTACCCTTACGCTGTGCTGCTCTGTGTCGATGTCGAAGTCCCCAACCGACACCTGAGCCACTTCCTCCGGCTGTCTGGCCGTCTTCCGCAATTGCGCACGCACCCGCGCCAGCAGCTCCTGAATGCTGAATGGCTTGGTCACATAGTCGTCGGCACCTTCGTCCAGCGCCGCCACTTTCATCGTCTCCTGCTCGCGCACGGAGAGCACGATGATCGGGATATCGCTCATTTCACGGATGGCGCGGGTTAACTCGATCCCATCCATCCGCGGCATGGAAAGGTCGGTGATGATGAGATCCGGAGCCGACGCACGAAACGAGTCGAACGCCTCGACCCCATCCCGCGCCAGTGTCACCTCATAACCGCTGCTGACCAGCGACGTGCGAAGCACCCGCGTGATCTGTGGCTCGTCATCTACGATCAAAATACGCATCTTGCCCTATCTTCTCCAGATTGGCCTGTGGGCTGAGTCATGCTCGAAGTGCCCGTAGAATCATCCCGTGACTCCGCAGCGCTCTCTTATGCCGATACGGTGGATCGCCGGAATAGCCGCCATGGCTGCGATTGTAGCCGTCTACCGCATGGTGCTGCAGGTGAACCCAACCACGGTCGCGCTCACCTTATTGCTCCTCATCCTGTCGCTCGCTGCGCGATGGGGTCTACGCTACGCCGTTGTTCTCTCAATTGCCGCCACGCTTTGTTACAACTTTTTCTTTCTGCCACCGGTGGGCACGCTGACTATCACCGACCCGCAAAACTGGCTCGCGCTCCTCGCATTCCTCAGCACCTCCGTCATCGCCAGCCGCCTCTCCGCACGCATTCGAGAAGAAGCGACGGCGGCAAAACTCCGGGAGCGCGAGGTAGAAGCGTTGTTTCACCTGAGCCGCGATCTACTGCAGACAGACAACGTCGCAGAGCTGCTGAGGGTCGTCCCGGACTCGATCGCACGTGCCGCCGGAGCACCCTTCGTTCTGCTCTATCTCGAAGAGGGGCAACAGTTATATCGGTCCACATCCGCGCAGACACGGCCGGACCTGCCGGCGCCGGAGGAACTCATGCTGTTGCCGGGTGTCACCCGGCTAGGAGTGAATGTCGGCGTAGCCGTCCCGCTTCGCGCAGGAGTGCGACCACGCGGCATCCTCGTGCTGGGCACAACCTTTCTTTCCGATGAAACACTGCAGGCTCTCGGCGGCCTGGTATCAATCGCCGTCGACCGCGCCCAGGCACTGGAGAATGCTGCCCGCAGCGAGGCCGCGAAGGAGGGTGAGCGGATGCGCAGCCTGATGCTGGACTCCATTACCCATGAACTGCGCACGCCACTCACGGCGATCAAGGCCTCGGCCACGACCTTGCTCTCCGCGGGTACGGTGAATGCCAAGGATCGGCACGAGCTGCTGACGGTGATCGATGAAGAGACGGATCGGCTCAACCGGCTCGTCGCCCAGGCCGTAGAGATGGCGCAGCTGGATACGCATGAGGTGCACATGAACCTGCAACCTACAGCCGTGGACGAGTTGCTGCGTCGCGGCATCCATGCGTGCGCAACACAGCTCGCTGCCCGGCCCGTAACCACGACTGTCGAGCCTCATTTGCCGCGTGTCCTTGCGGATACGGTCTGGTTGCAGAAGGTCGTTTGCAATCTCATTGAGAACGCGGCAAAGTATTCGCCGGCCAACTCGCCGATCGTCATCCGAGCGGCGACCGATGGAAAGGGCGTGGCCATCAACATCACCGATCGAGGCACGGGCATCGACCAAGCCGACCAGGTATTGATATTCGAGAAGTTCTATCGCGGTCGTGTCCATGCCCAGCGACAACCTGGCACCGGCATGGGGCTGGCAATTTGCCGTGCGATCGTGGAAGCGCACCACGGGTCCATCCGCGTAGCCAGCACCGTCGGAGAAGGATCGACCTTCACCTTCGTTCTACCGGCATGGCGGCCAGCAAGCAGTCACGGAAAGTAGAAGACGGAGGCCGGCTCGCATTCTGTCAACCGTGGGCGAACCAGCGGACACGATCGCCTAAAACGCTTCCTTCCAACCATTTCCTTGACATGGAATTGTTTGAATGGCAGCATCGTGTACGTTACCGCCAAGTGGCTGATGCTTTTCTTTGAACACACTCCCTGCGCGATGTAGATTCCAAACCGCGAGAACAACACGTGTCTGACATGCCCGGAAACTCTGCTGTCCTCCCATCGCGTCTGGAATTACCTGCTTCCCCGTCCACTGAGACTGGCAAGGTCAAGGCGTGGCAACAACCCATCTCCCTCCGCAGCTATCTTCCCGAACCACCGGATCGCAACCCCATGTTCCTGGAGACGCGCGTCTACCAGGGCAGCAGCGGGCGCGTATATCCAATTCCATTCACCGACCGCATCGCAGAGTATCCCGTCGAACGGCTATGGCAGGCTATCCACATCGAAAATGACTACCTGCGATTGATGGTGTTGCCTGAGATCGGCGGCCGCATCCATGTCGGCTTCGACAAGACAAATGGTTACGACTTTTTCTATCGGCAGAATGTGATCAAGCCGGCACTTGTCGGCCTTGCAGGGCCGTGGATCTCCGGCGGCGTTGAATTCAACTGGCCACAACATCATCGTCCGGCAACCTTCATGCCGGTCGAAACCGAGATCGAGCGTCATGCCGATGGCTCCGTGACCGTATGGTGCAGCGATCACGATCCGCGGCAGCGCATGAAGGGTATGCACGGCATCTGCCTGCATCCGGATCGGGCCGTCGTCGAGTTGAAGGTGCGGCTCTACAACCGGACGCCCTTCACACAGACGTTTTTATGGTGGGCGAACGTAGCAACGCGTGTGCACGAACAGTATCAGTCGTTCTTTCCGCCCGACGTTCGCTTCGTGGCCGATCATGCGAAGCGCGCAATTACAAGCTTTCCGCACAGCGACCGACCGTATTACGGAGTCGATTACCCTGCGCGCGCGCGCTATGGGGTTCCCGAAGACAAGCAACCACGGCAGTTTCGCCCCGATGGCTCCTACGCGCCGGATGATCTGAGCTGGTACGCCAATATTCCGGTCCCTACCAGTTACATGATCACGTCCACAAAGGAAGACTTCTTCGGCGGCTACGATCATCGCGCCGAAGCCGGCGTCCTGCATTTTGCCAATCACCACATCGCACCCGGCAAGAAGCAGTGGACTTGGGGCAATCACGAGTTCGGGTACGCTTGGGATCGCAGTCTGACGGATGACGACGGTCCGTACATCGAACTGATGGCCGGCGTCTTTACAGATAACCAGCCGGACTTTTCGTTTCTGGCACCCGGCGAAACGAAGAGCTTTTCGCAATATTGGTACCCGCTGCGGCGCATCGGGCCACCGCAGGCCGCGAATCTGCAGTGTGCTCTGAGCGTGAGGACGCATGGGAGCGTGGTCCATATCGGACTCCAGACGACCGAGGATCTTCGCGATGTAACGCTGAAGCTTCACCAACGTGGCAACGTCGCGGGCACTTGGACACAGGACTTGGCTGTTGGAGCGCCGCTCCTGGTGGAGCACCCGCTCGAAACCTCAACTTCGGAGGCCGATATCGTCGTTACAGTGGAGCAGGGCAGCTCGCAGCTGTTGCGTTACGCGCCCGGCGAAATCGTGCCAGCCGCTGTGCCACATGTCGCCGTAGAGCCTGCGGCGCCGGTTGCCATTGCCTCCAATGACGAGCTCTACCTTACAGGACTACATCTGGCCCAGTATCGGCATGCCACCCGACGACCGGAGATCTATTGGCAGGAGGCTGTGCGCCGCGATGATGGCGATGCACGCGCGAACGCCGCCCTTGGGCAATGGCACATGAAGCGAGGCGAGTTTGCATTAGCCGAAGTATCTCTGCGAAAGTCCATCGACCGTCTCACGTTGCTGAATCCGAACCCCAGCGATGTACAGCCGTTCTATGTGCTTGGGCTCGTTCTTCGCTTTCTCAACCAGCCGGACGCCAGCTACGACGCGTTTTTCAAGGCCACATGGAGTGCAGCGTGGAAGGCGCCTGCTTTCTGTGCGCTGGCACAGGCTGATGCCGCGCGCAGCCGATGGGGAGCGGCACTGCAGCATGCGCAACAAAGCCTGGTCTGTGACTCTGAAAACCTAAATGCACGCAACCTTGCCGTGATTGCCCTCCGCGCGCTCGGTCGTGAGGTGGAAGCGCGCGCGATGCTGAGTGATACCCGCGCACTCGATCCGCTCGACCATTGGAGCCGGCACCTGGACCGCGGCGAATTCCCTGCAGTTAACCGCGCGCTGCTCGATCTGGTGTGGGACTACGCGTACTGCGGCCAGACGGAGATAGCCATCGCGCTGCTCACATCGGCAGACACAACATGCACAGACGGCAGCGCGCCGCTGCTTCATTACACGCTCGGACACCTGCTGCGGAGTCTCGATCGCGTCGAGGAGAGTGAGGTCGCGTGTAAACGAGGGGCCGCGGCCCCCGCAGATTATTGCTTTCCCCATAGTCTGGAAGAGATGGTCGTGCTGGAGTCCGCTGTGCGCGCCCACTCACGGGATGCGCGCGCTCCGTATTATCTCGGCAATCTGCTCTACGATCGTCGCCGCTATGAGGAGGCCATTGCGCTATGGGAGCGTGCGGCAGCGCTCGACCCGAGCTTTCCTACCGTTCATCGCAACCTTGGTATTGGATATTTCAACGTGCGTGACGATGCAAAGGCCGCGTTGCAAGCCTTCGACCGCGCGCAAGCCGCCGACCCGCAGGACGGTCGCATTTTGTATGAACGCGATCAGTTGTGGAAGCGCACCTGCGTTGCTCCGCAGCAGCGGCTCGCCGAACTTCTGCTCCATCCCAAACTGATTGAAGTGCGTGACGATCTTTCCGTGGAAGTCGCCACACTCTACAACCAGACCGGTGAGCCGGAACGATCGCTTCAGGCTTTGCTCACGCGCAATTTTCAGCCATGGGAGGGCGGCGAAGGGCTGGTGCTCGGTCAGTTCGTGCGCGCCCGTCTATTGCTCGCGCGACACGCCATCGGCGAGGACAAGCCAGCGGTCGCGATCGCACATCTGGAAGCAGCGCTCCATCCACCTGCATCGCTGGGAGAGGCGCGCCACCTGCTGGCGAATAAGAGCGACATCGAGTATTGGCTCGGCGCGGCACATGCTGCAAATGGCAATCCGTCAGAGGCCGAGCACTGGTGGCGCTGCGCCTCCCGGCAGGCCGGTGACTTCCAGCGGATGAGCGTGCTCACCGTCTCCGATATGACCTATTGGCGTGGAGCGGCGCTGAAACAGCTTGGGCAATCTGCGCAGGCCGAGGAGGCCTTTCGCGACATCGCTGCGTTTGCGAATGAGTTGGAGATGCAGGAGCCGAAGATCGACTACTTCGCGACGTCGCTGCCCACCATGCTGCTCTTCCATGAAGATCTGAAGCAGCGGAATCGCATCCTGGCAACCTTCCTTCGCGCACAGGCTGCCTACGGACTGGAGGGACCTGTTGGAGCGGTTGCACTGCTGCAGCAGTCTCTCGCTCTGGACAACAATCACGCGGGTGCGTCCGATCTCCTGCAGCAGACGTCCATTGCAATAAGCGGAGCGAGATAGAGATGCACACTTCGCCTTCCTCGGCACCAGAAGACGGCCCGCCCGCGCAACAGCTTCGCTTTGGATATTTGCTGTGGATCGCCGCCGTCGCAGCGCTCGGCGGCTTTCTGTTCGGCTACGACTGGGTGGTGATTGGCGGCGCCAAGCCCTTCTATGAAGCGTACTTTCACCTCACGACAGACGTACTCATCGGCTGGGCCAATAGCTGCGCGCTGGTTGGGTGCCTCGCGGGATCGCTGCTCTCCGGCGTTATCAGCGATCGGCTCGGCCGCAAGCGGTCGCTCCTGCTTTCCGGTGCTCTGTTCGCCGTCTCCTCTGTACTTACGGGATGGGCATTTTCATTCGCAACATTCATCACATGGCGCATCGTAGGTGGTCTCGCAATCGGCCTCGCCTCGAACATCTCGCCGATGTACATCGCGGAAATCAGCCCCACCGAGTGGCGTGGACGGCTGGTCAGCTTGAATCAGCTCGCCATCGTCTGCGGGATCCTTGGAGCACAGATCTTCGACTGGCAGGTCGGCACGCGTGGTCCGCGCCTCTTCGGCGCATCGCTGGCGTCTGGACTTTGGAATGCACAATACGGATGGCGCTGGATGTTCACCGCAGTCGCGGTGCCCGCGGTGCTGCTCTTTGTTCTCTCGGGGTTCATCCCGGAGAGCCCGCGCTGGCTCATGGCGCGTCATCGCTCTGCAGATGCCGAGACGATCCTCGCACGTATGGGCGGCCCACAGTATGCAGGCGATATGGTGCGCGGTCTCAACGAAAACCTGCGCCGCGACAGCGCACAGCACACCGGCTGGCGGGAGCTCGGCTCTCCCGGCATACGTCGCCTTGTGCTCATCGGCATCGGACTTGCCGTGCTGCAGCAGTGGAGTGGCATCAACATCCTCTTCAACTACGCAGAAGATGTGTATCGCAGCGCGGGTTACGGCGTGAACGACATTCTCTTCAACATCGTCATCACCGGCGCAATCAATCTCATCTTCACGCTGCTGGCCATGATGTTCGTCGACCGGCTCGGGCGCCGCTTTCTCATGCTGCTGGGCTGCGCCAGCGTTGGTCTGGTCCATATAGCGCTGGCCCTCGTCTACCATCTGCACCTGCGCGGGCTGCCGATCCTGCTGCTTACGCTCTGCGCCATCGGCTGCTACGCCATGACGCTTGCCCCGGTCACATGGGTCTTGATCACGGAGATATTTCCAAACCGCGTGCGCGCACAGGGTGTCTCCGTCGCTGTGTCGGCGCTCTGGCTCTCGTCGTTCCTGCTCACCTTCTCGTTCCCCACGCTGACCCGCTCCTTCGGGGAGTCCGGCGCCTTCGTGGTCTACGGGATCACCTGCCTTGTCGGGTGGGCATGCGTACGCAGCTTTATTCCGGAGACCAAAGGCCGCAGTTTGGAACAGATCGAAGGACAGCTGGAAGATGCAACCACGTAGGCCACGAGGCTCAAGCCGGAGCGTGTCAGGACTCCGAAGCATCCGCCATGTGGCCCCTGCCGCGGACTCTATCGGCAAAGAGCGGCAGGTTGCTCCGAAAAACCGTGTGCGGCGCCAGCCGGATCACGTGTTCGGGGCGGACTCGCTCCACAAGATAGCGGAGCAGCAGCTCGAAGGCGGTCTTCCCTTGCGTGGAGGGCCGCTGATAGAGCGTCGCGAGGATGCGTCCGCTCTCCAGCAGAGGGATAAGCTCCGGGAATAAATCGGTGCAGATGACTTGCACCTTTCCCAGCATCTGCTGCTCTTCCAGAACACGCAGCACCGGCAGGCTGTTGGCTGTGCTCACGTAAATGCCGGCAATCTCCGGATTGCGCTTCAGCAGACTGCGCGTCTGCCGCAGCGCCTCCGCTGCACTCTCATGCGACTCGACGACCGGAAGTAAAGAGAGCTGCGGCGCAAGCAGCGCCAGGTTTGCCGCGAAACCGCGAAGCTTCTCCGCATGATCCAGCACGTGCAGTTCACCGGTCATCATGGCTACCGAACCATGGCGCTGGATCGTGCGGCCCAGCAGCTCTGCCGCCAGCGCGCCGCTCACGAATGCATCCACCGACACTGCCGTCATGCGCTCGCTGTGCGGTGCATCGCTGGCAACGCACACCATGGCCGTACCTGCCCGACTCAGCCGATTGATTACCGGCTCCGTCTTCGCAGGGTCTCCCGGTGTGAAGATGACGCCGTCGTAGCGGCCATCGGGAATTGCTTCCAACAGCGTGAGATCGCCCTGCCCCATGCGCAGATATGTTCGGTACTCGACATCGATCTCGACACCGAATACAGTCTCCGCCGCAGCGCGCACTCCATCAAGCAACGGGCCGAAAAACGATTGGATCTGTTCCGGCAGGTACACCGCAATGCTCAGGCGACGGTTCAACTTCAGACTGCGGGCTGCCAGGTTCGGTCGATAGTTCAATTTCTGCGCCATCGCCAGGACGCGTGCTCGCGTCTTCGGATTCACTCCAGGCCGGTCATGAAAGGCCCGGTCGACGGTTGCGATGGAGATACCTAGTTCTCTGGCAACGTCCTTGATGCCGGCCGGTTTCTTTCCCTTATCCATGCAACCTGCATCCTAGCGCAGCTCCGGTCCTTCGCACTGCTCAAATCGATTGGTGTACGTTACCGCTCAAGCCGAGAGAGCGCTTGAACTATCGCTCCTGGGCGGCAATCGTAAAACAAACACTTTGATCGATTTTGGACACCTTCGTATCGAACCTCTCGACAGCGAATTACGAACAATCACAATTCCTAGCTTCGTTGCAAGACTCCGAACGGTCGATGCCGGGGCTGGTCGTCAGCCAATACGGTGTTGTCGCCCCATGGAGGGGCCGCACCGTGATGGCGTACTTCCGACCGCTGGTCGCTTCTCTCGCTCTCCTCAGCATAGCTATTCCCTCGGCCGTCGCTTCGCAGATGACCGTCGATCTCGCCCATCCTGGCGCTCCTCTCAAGAAGGGTGGCCTCGGGACACTCTTCGGCATCACCACGATTGCCGGCGGTCCTGCACCTACGCTGATTGAAAACACTATCTACAACACCACGGCCTCCCAGGGACGCGCCGCGGACAACGGCTCCAACCCTTATTCCACCGATTCCATTGCTCCGCTGATCCGCGGCAAAAACATCCGGCTGATGTGTCGCCTGAACGATTTGCTCCCGGGCTTCCCGTACGGCTGGAACGGACTGGCAAACTGGGACCAGCAGGTCACCACGGCCATCGAGGACATCACAGCGAACTATGCCGACGTGGTCTACGGCATTGAAGTGCTGAACGAACCGGACGCGCAACTTAACAACAGCGCCTTCAACAGCGACCCCGCCGTGCAGGGATCCACATACAACGATCGCATCAACTGGCTCTGGCAGCACACGGTCAAAGAGATTCGCACCATCAACCCTGCGCTCAAAGTCATGGGCCCAAACTATCTCAGCTATCTGCCGCAGAACAACGCTACCGACCAGCCGAAGATGCAGGCGTTTCTGGAGAATGCAATAGCAACCGGAACCTCACCCGACATCATTGGCTGGCACAGCCTGCTGACAAATGAACCCTCGGACATCGGCAAATCGCTTACGTTCTACCGCGAACTAGAGCAGCAACTTGGAGTGCCCAACGCGCCACTCCCGATCAGCATCGACGAGTACGGTGTGAACGACGGCACCTTTGAGGGCGTCCCGGGACACGTCGTGCAGTACTGGGCCGAGATGGAGCGCGACAAGATCGACTTCGGCGGCGAAGGCGTCTACACCAACTACAGTCAGCTCGGGAATACGCTGCGCTATCCATGGCAAACGGAGGAGTCTTCGCTTGCTCCCAATGGCGGCTGGTATATGTTGCGCTGGTACAGCCTCATGGCGGGCCAGTCAGTCCCTGTATCTCCCGCGAGCGCACGCTACGATCACGCGTATGACGGTGTTGCGAGCTGGGATCCTGCCTCGCGTGCCGTCACCGTGTTGCTGGGCGGCTCGGACGATGACGCGGACATCCAATTCGCCGGACTCGGCAAGCTCGGCCTGGGCTCAACCGTCCGTGTGAAGGTGGAAGCCGCAGTCTGGAGTGTCGATCCGTACCAGGGAGATACCACGCTGGAACGTGGCGGCGACCCCCTCGCGGCGCCGCTTACAATCCTCGATGAGACTCTGCCGATCAATGGCAACTTCACTGTGCCGATCCACAAAATCGATCACGCGAATGGTTATCGCATCCAGATTCTGCCGGCCGGACCGGAAGATCCCTCTACCACGAAATATGAAGCGGAAGATGCATACCTGCGCGCGGTCAAGGTGCAAGGCACGGCGAGGCTGGCTTCCAATCGAAGCTATGTATCCGCTATCAACAAACCTGACAGCTCTGTTACGTTTCATGTCCAGGCACCGGCACGCGGTATTTATCTCGTCTATCTTCGCTATGCCAACGCTACCGGCTCCGACGCCACTCAACCGTTGAAGGTCAACAACGTCTCGGTCGGGGATGTCGAGTATCCGGCCACCAATGGCGGCCCCACGTCCGAGTTCGCCTTCACCACCAGGCGGGTCGCAATGCAGGCGGGTGACAATACCCTTGCACTTGCAAAGGGAACGGGAGCTATCTCACTCGATTACATCGACGTGCGACCCGATACGCATCGGTATCAGGCGCCGTATGCCTTCATTGGCGATGCAACCGCCCGCAGCTTTTATGAGGAATACATTCTTCCCGACTTTGTCGGCGCCATCAATAACTACGACAGCTACGTTGAGTTCAACATCGACGCCCCTGCCACCGGCTCCTACAACCTCAACCTGGCGTATGCGGACGGGATTGCGGGCCAGAACGCGATCTTCAATCTTTATGTGAACACATCCGGCCAGGGATCCGTGAACCTGCCGCCCACGGGCGGATGGCTTGGCGACCCACATGATCCGCGCATCTACGAAAAGCAGGCCAATATCCCGGTTGTGCTGAACCAGGGCCGCAATACCGTCCGTTTGCAAAAGAGCGACGGCTATGCCGAGTTGGACTTTGTCACATTGAGCCTCCCTTGAATTGAGCCTCCCTGGATTCGATGGCTGCCCATTCCTATGTATCGGATGGGCAGCCATTCCCTGCCTAGGCGAATCTGAGCGTCCATGGCGCGACCTATGTGGCAGGGGCAGATTCAGATCTCTCTCGTCTCCTTCGGAGTCAGCATTGTGCCGGCGAGCAGCTCGGCTCGGCAGGTGAACTTTCATGAAGTCGACCGTAAGACAGGTGAGCGTATCCACCACCGCAAAGCCGCTGCGGATGACACAACCGTGGATACAGAAGATATCGCCAAAGGTTACGAATATGAGAAAGGCCAGTACTTCGTCATCGAGCCGGACGATCTAAAACGGCTTCGTCTTCCTGGACAGAAGACAGTCACGCTCGAACACTTCGTGCCTCGCGATGCGATCGATCCGGCCTATTTCGAGCGCCCTTACTTCCTCATCCCGAAGGACGATGCACAGGCCCGTACGATGGCCACCATCAGCCGTGCGTTGCGCGAGAGTCAACGCATCGGCTTGGCGGAGATCGCCTTCAGCGGCCGTGAGCACTTCGTCGCCATCGCGCCGCCTGTCAATAGCGACTCACCCTGGCTCAATATGTATATTCTTCGTTACGAAGAGGAACTGCGCGATCCAGAGAGTTACTACAAGGATCGAAAGGCGCCGCCCGCAGACAAGAAGCAGCTCGAGCTCGCGCAGCAGCTTATCGACTCCTACAGCGAGGACTTCGACCCTTCTGCATTCAAGGACGACTTCGAATTGGCTCTGCACGAATTTGTCGAAGCGAAACTCGGCAAGCGGGCTATGCCAAAGCACAGCCCTGCAGCGAAACCGGGTAAGGTAATTGACCTGATGGATGCACTGAAGCGCAGCCTCGCAAATCGCAAGTCTGGACGCACAGAACACACCACCAGCAAAGCGGCGAGGACCAAAGGCCGCCGCCGTAAGGCCGCCTGACCATGGCTACCCGCGCGAAGCGAACAACCAAGCCAGTGCAGAGTCCGACCGCCGCCGTCAATGCGCAGCTTGCGCTTTATCGGGACATGCGCGACTTCTCCACCACCACAGAGCCTCGTGGGAAGAGCAAGGGCTCGCCGCCATTAGACGCCCTGCCCTTCGTCATCCAGAAGCATGCAGCGACACGGCTTCACTACGACTTTCGACTCGGTTGGCATGGTGTCCTCAAGAGCTGGGCGGTTGCCAAGGGGCCAAGCTATGTCGTCGCGGACAAGCGGCTGGCGGTGCAGGTCGAAGATCATCCGATGGAATACGGCGGCTTTGAAGGCACCATTCCCAAGGGTCAGTACGGCGGCGGCACCGTGATGCTGTGGGATACCGGCACATGGGAGCCGGTCGGCGACGCGGACGAGGGCCTGCGCACCGGTCGGCTCAAGTTCATTCTTCACGGACAAAAACTCAAGGGACACTGGATGCTTGTGCGGATGGGCGGCCGCGCCGCGCAGGAGTCCAAGCCGAACTGGCTGCTCATCAAGGAACATGACGAATACGAGCGCTCTGCCAACGCACACGCTATTGTCGATGAAGCACCGAACAGTGTAGTCACGCAGCGCGACCTGACTGCCATCGACAGCGATGCCGATCACGTTTGGGATTCGCGTACCGGGCTCGCAGCAGACGAGCGCGCAAAGCAGGAACGGTCTCAGCAAAAGACATCCAGCAAGCCAAAGAAGGTCGCCGCGCCGAAAAAGACAAAGCGCATCACCGTGCCGGATGGCGCAAAAAGCGAAAAGCTGCCTGCGTTCGTTCTTCCGCAGCTTGCGTCCGTTGCAGACAGGCCTCCCCAAAGTCTCGACTGGCTGCATGAGCTTAAGCTCGACGGCTACCGCATGCAGGCGCGTATTCAAGACGGCGATGTACAACTGCTGACGCGCAGCGGACTGGACTGGACGAATCGCATGGGCACGCTTGCAACCGCTCTCAAGACCCTCCCGGCAGGCACAGCATTGCTGGATGGAGAAGTTGTCGCGCTCGACGAACGCGGCATCAGCAGTTTTGCGGCGTTGCAGGCGGCCTTCCAAAAGGGCGCCACACACACCCTCTACTATTACGTCTTCGATCTTTTACATTTGGATGGATACTCCCTGCGATCTCTCCCGCTTCTTGACAGAAAAGAGATGCTCGCGCGACTGATCGGAGGACTCGACGATTCGATCCGCGTCAGCGATCACGTCCGCGACGCGAAGGGTGCGATCTACGACGAGGCCTGCCGTCATGGCGCCGAAGGCGTCGTCTCGAAACGCAGCGACAGCGTGTATACGTCCGGTCGCAGTGCCAGCTGGTTGAAGGCCAAATGCGGCCTGCGTCAGGAGTTTGTCATCGGCGGATTCACACTGCAAAAGAACGGCAAGAGCCTCGGAGCGCTTCTGCTCGGCTACTACCAGGACGGCAAGCTGATCTACGCGGGTCGCACCGGCACTGGGTTTACGCAACAGTCACAGATGCAAATCCGGGAACGGCTGGAGCCCATTCGAACGACTGCGAACCCGTTTCTTGCTGTGGGCACGGCGGAGCGTCGCGGGGCGCACTGGGTGAAGGCGCAGCTCGTGGCGGAAGTGGCATTCAGCACCTGGACCGCCGATAACCTCGTGCGTCAGGCGGCATTCAAAGGACTGCGCGAGGACAAGCCCGCGAAGGATGTCGTCCGTGAGAATGTGCTTGTTGATACACCCACGCCTGCATCGAAAATGCCTGCCCAGAAGTCGGGCCGGCGAACGGCGCCCATCTCCTACGCCTCACCATCCTCCCTGCCTCGCCTCACGCATCCAGACAAAGTGCTCGACAAAGAGAGCGGGCTAACCAAGCAGCAACTCGCCGCCTACTACGCCGAGGTTGCCGACCACATGCTGCCGCATATCGCGGACCGCCCGTTGAGTCTCGTGCGCTGCCCCTCCGGCACGGCGGCGAAGTGCTTCTTCCAGAAGCATGCCAACCAAGGCTTACCGGCCGGGCTCGGCTCGGTCGATATCGCGGACCGAAAGGGCGGCAAGCCGGAGCCGTATATCGTTTTGTCCGAGGCGCGGCTGATTCCCGAACTCGCGCAGCTCAACGTGCTGGAGCTGCACCCATGGGGCGCGCCGGCCAGCGACTTCGAGCATCCAGACCGAATCATCTTCGATCTCGACCCCGACGCCAGCATTGACTGGAGAACCCTGGCTAATGCAGCACTGGCGGTGCGCGCACGTTTGAAGAAGCTTGGCCTCGAGAGCTTTCTCAAGAGCACGGGCGGCAAAGGACTGCATATCGTTGCGCCCATCGAACCGGATCACGACTGGCCGGCTATCAAAACCTTCGCGCATCGATGTGTGCTCGCCATGGAGACAGAAGAACCGAAGCTCTACATCACGAAGATGACCAAGGCCGCGCGCAGCGGCCGCATCTATCTCGACTATCTTCGCAACGAGCGCGGCGCCACCGCTGTCGCTCCCTACTCGCCGCGCAGCCGCAGCGGTGTACCGGTTTCGGTCCCTATGGCCTGGAATGAACTCAGAGAGTCTGCAGCGCCGCGATGCCTGGCAGCGAACATTGCCGACTGGCGTAAACGGTTGAAGCGCGACCTTTGGTCCGGCATGGTGAAGACCCGGCAACGACTCACCGCCAAGGCGATTGCCACGGTCTCTTCTGACACACGCCTGCCCTGATTCGCTCTAGCAGCGAACGATCTTCGGAGAATCGATGCCGCGTGTCGCATTGCGCGTGTCCACCACCAATTGCGCATCGCGCACGATAGCAGCGTAGTCATAGCTGGAGTGGTCGGTCACAATCATCACGCAGTCGTATGCGCCAACATTGTCCAGCGGCGTGCTTTGCATGTGCAGGTCGTAATGCCGGCCTCGGCCAACGCTTGGGAAGAATGGATCGTTGTAATCGACCAGCGCACCGCGCCGTTGCAGCAGCTCGATGATGGTCAGCGACGGCGACTCGCGCAGGTCATCGATATCGCGCTTGTACGCCATGCCCAGTACCAGGACACGCGATCCCTTTAGCGGCTTGCGATGTTCGTTCAGCGCAGCAGCCGTCTCATCCACCACGTAATAGGGCATGCGCCCATTGATCTCTCCCGCCAGTTCGATGAAGCGCGTACGAAAGTCAAACTGCTTGGCCTTCCATGAGAGATAAAACGGGTCGATCGGAATGCAGTGACCACCAAGTCCCGGCCCCGGATAAAATGGCTGAAAGCCGAAGGGTTTCGTCTTTGCTGCGTCGATGACTTCGAAGATGTCGATATCCATGCGTGCGCAAAGCTGCTTTAGCTCATTCACCAGCGCGATATTTACCGAGCGATAGATGTTCTCCAGCAGCTTGGTCATCTCCGCCACGGCAGGCTTGCTTACCTGCACGGTACGGTTGAAGATGCTGCCATACAGCGCCGCCCCCAGCGCCGTCGCCGTTGGATCCACACCGCCGACGACCTTCGGAATATCGCGCCGTGCTACGGTGTCGTTTCCCGGATCTTCCCGCTCCGGAGAAAACGCCACATAGACGTCGCCGCCATCCACACCACCGCGTATAACCTGCAGTCCATCGCGGTTGCCTTTTTCCAGCAGCGGAACGACTACCTCTTCGGTGGTACCCGGATATGTCGTGCTTTCAAGCACGATCAACTGACCGGCGCGCAACCGCGGCGCCAGTGCCTCAACCGTATTCGTGATGTAGCTCAGGTCCGGCTCGTGGTATTCGTTCAGCGGCGTCGGAACGCAGATCAGCACCACGTCCATCTCACGCAGGCGGTCGTAGTCGCTGGTAGCGTCGAAGCCGTTTGTCCGGGAGCGTGCGATCTCGGTTGGGGCAATGCGGACGATGTAAGAGCCGCCCTTGTTCAGCGTCTCTACCTTGCGCTCATCGATGTCGAAGCCGGTCACGCGGAAGCGCTCTTCGCTGAAGAGCAGAGCGAGGGGCAAACCCACGTACCCTAAGCCCACGATTCCCACGCGAGCGGTGCGGCCCTCAATGCGTTGTTGCAGTTCCTGCGCCAACCGGTTTCCTGCGACTGCCATCGTTCTCTCCGCGAACAGCTAAGAAGCTAAAGCAGGGTTATGGTGAGGTGCCCGATCAGCCATGTAGGCTTTTTTCTCAAAAAAAGCCCGACGAGAAGAGGGCCGACCCTACGTCTACCCTGCTCTTGCCCTAGCGCCCGCTCGATCCGAAACCGCGCTCGCCGCGTCCGCTCTCCGTAAGGCTCTCCACCACAACCACTGGCCAGTGCGTTGCTGCGCGCAATGGCGTCATCTGGACGATCTTGTCGCCCTTTTTCAACCGGACGGCGACATCGCTTCGCGACAGAGTCACGCTGCGCAACCGACCCGCTGTATCGCGATCTTCCATCAACTTATACTCGGGCTGGTTCACATTCACCAGGCAGACCAGGATTTCCCCGCGATAGCCCGCATCGATCCTTCCACCGGCGTAGGTCACGCCGCGTGCGGCCATCGAAGAGCGATCGCCCAGCACGAAGCCGTAATGCTCCGGCCCTTCTACGGCGATGCCGGTGCGTACCCGCGTCATCGCGCCCGGCTCCAACACTACGTCTTCCAACGCATAGAGATCGAAGCCGAGATCGCTGCCCGGATGAGCCACGGTGGGCGCCTTCGCCTCCGGATCGAGCAGTCTTACGCGCAACAGAGCGTCTGTCTGGGGTCGGTCTATCTGTGATCTATCCACGTGCACAGCTACGAATGGGCGGCCGTCCTACTTCCCTTTCGCGCCTACCTCTTTCTTCTGTTTGGCCCAGCGTCGGCGCTGTGCCTCGATGATTCTCTTGCGGCCTTCCGGGCTGATACGTCGCTTGACGGTGGGTCTCGAAACATCATCGCTGAAGGAAACTCCGGTGGCCACTTCGCGGGAATTGCGCAGTAACGTGCGGGCTGTCTCCAGCCGATGAATCTCCTGATCAAGCTCGGTGATCATCTCGTGTCGTGTCATTCGGGGGCCTCGAAAATCCGTATTTGTAACTGAGGAAAGTATGCACCATAGTTCCCCTAACCAGTATCTTAGCAACAGCCTTTTCGTTTCGCCGCCACCTGGAGAACAGTTTTCCCATCCACAGCTTTATCGCGCGCATGCGCATTCAACGCAGGTGACATCATGCTAGTCATTCCCCCTCATTGGAAGCCCGACTCGGAGTCGCTCTCTGCCGTCCGTAACGGGCCGTCGATGCTGCTGCTGGACTACGATGGCACCCTTGCTCCATTTCAAGACGACCGCATGCATGCCGTCCCTTGGCCGGGAATCGCAGAACGTCTCGACCGGTTGAGCGCGTTGCCCTCCGTCTATCTCGCTCTAGTCACCGGCCGCTCTGCGCGTGAGCTGGCGTCGATTCTCCCCGTGCAGAAGCCGGTCGAGATATGGGGCTCGCACGGGCGTGAACATCTAACGGCAGACGGCGTCTATACCTCGGCTAACCTTGCGCCTGTACAACAGACAGCGCTCGATCAGTTGGTGGCGTCCCTGCAGTCTGCCGGCTTCGCCGCGCAAGTGGAGCGAAAGCCCGCCAGCGTAGCGGCGCACTGGCGTACCTTAGATACAACGAGCGCCAGCCATGTCGAGCAGATCGTGCGCGAGTCGTATCGCATCTCAGGCGAGCGTGCGGGCTTGCAGCTGCTGGTCTTCACCGGCGGCATCGAGATGCGCTCCGATACCATCCACAAAGGCCATGCCGCTTTGCACATGCTGATGCAGTGTCCCACAGCAACCGCTGCCTATCTCGGCGATGACTATACCGACGAAGATGCCTTCGCGGCCCTGCGCGGCCGCGGTCTTACGGTGCTTGTGCGGGACGAGCCTCGCCCCAGCCAGGCCGTCTACTGGCTTCGTCCTCCCGCGGAGCTGCTCGTCTTTCTGGATATGTGGATCGCTGCGGCCGAAAGAGCGGTCCGATGACCCCACGGAATAACAAACGGACCAACGCCAAGGCCCCACGGCACCGGCTGCTGGTCGTCTCCAATCGCTTGCCGGTCTCTGTCCGGGATGAAGGCGGCAAGCTCACCGCCGCGCCGTCCAGCGGTGGGCTGGTCAGCGCGCTCACTCCGATTCTGTCGGAGTACGGCGGCACATGGATCGGCAGCACCGGCACCGCCAGTCATAGCGAGACGCATGACACTCAGGTGCGCAAGGTGCTGGCGGACACCACACGCGGCGCCTCCTTCCGCTATCTGCCCGTCTTTCTCTCGGCAGAAGAGCAGACGAATTTTTACGAGGGCTTTTCAAACGAGATACTCTGGCCGCTCTTTCACGACCTTCAGTCACGCTGCAACTTCGCACCACGCTATTGGGAGTACTACCAGCGGGTGAATGAGCGCTTCGCCGCTGCCACACTCAAGGCATCGCGCCCGGGAGACGTGGTCTGGATTCAGGACTACCAACTGATGGATGTGGCCCGGCAGATTCGCCGGAAGCGGCCAAACGGCATACTCGCCTTCTTCATGCATATCCCGTTTCCGTCACCCGATATCTTCGAGAAGCTGCCCTGGCGTCGGCCGATCCTGGAGAGCCTGCTCGAACATGACCTTCTGGGCATGCAGACACCGCGCGACGAGCGCAATCTGATCGCCTGCATTCGCACCTTCCTGCCTACAGCCACAGTGGAACGTGAACATGATTTTCGCCGCGTCACCTATAGCTCACGCCAGTCACGCGTCCAGGCCTTTCCCATCAGCGTCGACTTCGCGCAGTTTGCAGAAGGGGCGGCGAGTGCGGAGGTCTCGCAGCGGGCAACGGAGATTCGCCAGCAGCTCAATGGGGTGAGTATCGCGATGGGCGTCGATCGGCTCGACTACACAAAGGGCATCCCCGAACGTCTACGCGCCTTCGCCCGATTGCTCCGCGACTATCCGGATGCCCGCGGTCGCGTCTCGCTCTACCAGGTAGTCGTGCCCAGCCGGGAGAACATTGTCGGCTACCGGCGGCTCATGCATGAGATCGAGCAGCTCGTGGCGCATATCAACGGGGAGCACAGCCAGCCGGGCTGGGTACCGATTCATTACGTGCACCGGTCGCTGCCTCGCAAGGAGCTTCTGGCACTCTATCGCGCTGCCAGTCTGGCACTCATCACGCCGCTCAAGGATGGTATGAATCTGGTGTCGAAGGAGTTCTGTGCCGCACGCACGGACAACGACGGCGTGCTCATCCTGAGCGAGTTCGCGGGGGCGGCGCCGGAGCTGCGCCGGGGGGCGCTCCTGGTGAACCCCTACGATGAGATGGGGGTTGCGGCTGCATTGCATCGCGCGATGGATATGGAGCCGAAGGAGCAGCGGCGGCGCATGATGCGCATGCGGGCCTGGATCCGCCGGCATGACATCCTGCACTGGCGTGACGGCTTCTTCGCCGCGCTGGACGAACCGCCCTCTGCTGCGTCGACTTAAAGCATTGTCACCGTTGCTGTATGGAGCGGAATCCCGCGAAGTGTGGCTTTTCTCGACGGAAAAGTCACGCGGATCATCGCTCTTCTCCATACCTACAGTGAACATGCTTTAGGCGCGCTTCAGAACCGGGTCTTCGCTACGCGGCAGGGTAAGGACAAATGCGGTTCCGTGATCGTGGTCCTGCTGGCTGCTGGTTACCTCGAAGCGTCCCCGATGTTTTTCCACGATGCCTTGCGACACCCACAGCCCCAGGCCCGTGCCCCCATCCTTTTTGGTGGTGAAAAACGGCTCGAAGATCCGCTGCAACACCGGCTTGGCAATGCCGGGGCCGGTATCGGAGATCGATAGGCGCGTCTCCTGCTGCTGGCTGCGGACCTCGATCGCGAGCACACCGTAGGGCTCCATCGCATCCATCGCATTCGACACAAGATTTGCGACAACCTGGCGCAGCTCGCCGGCAACACCGCGCACCGTGACGCCGCTCTCCAGGCTGCGTGTCACCCGGATCTGCCGTGCGTCCAGCTTGCGCTGATAGAGGGCCAGCACATCGCTCACGAGTGTGCTCAGGTCGATCGTCTCCGGCATACTGGATTCGCGATAAAAACCCAGTGTCTGATTCACGATATGACCCACACGGCTTAGCTCGTCATTCGCCATCTGCAGATAACGGACTGCGGCGGGCGACAGGCCTGCTTCGTGTTGAAGCAGGTACACCAGATTGCCCACTGCTTCGAGCGGGTTGTTGATCTCATGCGCGACGCTCGCAGCGAGGCGGCCCGCCGCTGCCAGCTTCTCCGTACGACGCAGCAGCTCTTCTGCCATCTTCCGGTCATGGATGTCGGTGGACGTGCCAAACCATCGCGATACCTTACCTGCTGCATCGAGGAGCGGTCTGGCCCGCGCCAATACCCAGCGGTAGCTCCCGTCCGCGGACTGCATACGATGCTCCACCTCGTAGGGCTCGCCGGAGCGCAGCGCTTCGTTGAATCGTTCCTCCGTCCGCGAACGGTCGTCCGGATGAATGAGCTGCCGCCACCCCAGCATGTCTGCATCGGGAGCGACGCCGGTAAATGCACGCCACCGTTGATTGACATACTCCGGCTCACCACTCGGGCCGATCACCCAGACCATCTGTGGGATGGCCTCCATCAATTGCAACTGTTCGGCCAGCGCCTCGCGGAGCGCCGCCTCCTTCCTTTGCAGGGCGCCGTTTAACTGCTCCGCCTGCTTCCGTAATGTCTGCTCCTGCTCCAACAGCGCCTCACGCTCTGCGCGACGGGTGTTCCGCTCGCTGGTGTCGCGCAGCGTCACTACGCTGCCGCGCAGCTCTCCATCGACGATGACCGGCTCGGCACTATGTTCGACCAGCACGGGCGTGGCATCCTTGCGCCACAATGTCTGCTCGTAGTCATGCAGCCGATGCTCGGCATTCTCCGGATGGCTGAATGCCTGTACGATCCTGCAATCCTGGGGCGGAAACGGGCGTCCATCGGGATACGTGGCATGCACCAGCGCATGCATGTTGCGCCCCAGCATCTCATCGGGTGTATAGCCCAACATCTCTGCGGCGGATCGATTCACGAAGGTGCAGCATCCGGTCAGATCCACGCCGTAGATGCCATCGACCGTCGAATCCAGCAGCGCTTCGCGCTCCCGGTATAGCTCGCGACGTGCCTGTTCGATCACATACTGCCGCGTGACGTCCTCGACGATCGAGATCACTGCCTTTGGCCGTCCCTCCGCTCCTCGCAGCAACGAAGAGCTGATGCGAACCAGAAGGACTGCTCCGCCTTTGGCAATGAGCCGGGTCTCCGTACGCAGGCTGTCGCTTTCGCCGCTGCTCAAGGCCGCCAGTTGACGCACCCCGACGCTGTAATCCTCTGGATGCCGGAGCGAGAGCACCGCGCGGTCGAACAGATCCTCGGCTGTGTATTGGAGAAGCTCACTGTACGCACGATTCGCGTACTGAATACGACCCTCGAGGTCCAGCATGACCATGCCGACCGATAGCGTCTCGAAGGCATCGTGAAACAGGGCTGCCGACGGGATCCCCGCCACCATTTCGCCGAGTACAGCAGACGCATCTCGCAAATGATCCCCCTTTCGCCGCTCTCCCAATCCGTGACACGAAGAAAGCACTCAAGGATTAAGAAGGTGAGATCAGTAGGGCAAGATGGCCGACATACTGCAGAGCGTCGACATCGGTAATCTTCGTTGCACAGATCATGCATCCGCCGGTCGGAAGTCCAGGTCGCGCAAAATTGCGACGCTGCCGGCTGGTAAGCACACGCGATCCAGATCGCAGGCGACCTCGGGAGCCGAGGCCAACAACGTCTCATAGTGATGTACGACCGGCAGGCTGACCTCGGATGTTCCGGCGTTGAAGACAACCTCAATCGGGCCGCGGCTCATCCATAGCCACTTCTGCGATTCATCGAAGCTGACCTGCACACGTTGTAGCTCTCCGCACGTCAACGCACTCTGCTCGCGACGCAAAGTAATCAGACTTCGGTACCAATGCAGCATATCCGCATGCTCGCCCTCTTGAGCCTCCTCCCAGCGCAGCTTCGAGCGCAGAAACGTCTCCTCGGCCTGCGGATCGGGCACATCTTCCGGCGCCCAGCCAAAGGCAGCAAACTCTTTACGCCGCCCTTCAGAGACCAGCCGGCCTAGCTCGGCATCCTGGAAGTCCGTGAAGTATTGGAAGGGTGAGGACGCGGCAAACTCTTCGCCGGCAAACAGCATTGGGACAAACGGGCTGAGCAGCACCATCGCCGCACCGATCTTCGCGCGACCCAGGTCCACCAAATGATTCAGCCGTTCTCCCTGTGCGCGATTGCCCACCTGGTCATGGTTCTGGATGTATCCCAGGAAGCGGTCCGCGGGCAGCGAACCCACAGGCGTGCCGTGGTTGCGCTTACGGAACGGCGAGTATTGGCCCTGGTAGACAAACACTTCCTTGATCGCCTTCGCCAGGTCGGCCATCCTGCCGAAGTCGCGGTAGTAGCCGGTCGTCTCGCCGGTCAGTACCGACCACAGCGCGTGGTGGAAGTCATCGCTCCACTGGGCGTCGAGCCCATATCCGCCGGCCTCGCGTGCGGAGACCAGGCGCGGGTTGTTGAGGTCGCTCTCCGCGATCACCACGTAGTGCCTGCCGGTGTGGTTGCTCAGCGTGCGCACCTCCTCCTCCAGCTGGCGCAGGAAGTGCGTCGCCGAACGATCGATGAAGGCATGGACGGCATCCACGCGCAGGCCGTCGAAGTGGTAGTCCCGCAGCCACATCAGCGCATTGCCGATAAAGAACTGACGCACCTCGGCCGAGCCGGCGTCCTCGAAGTTCACCGCACCGCCCCACGGTGTCATATGCAGATCGGTCAGGTACGCTCCAAACCGTCCCGTGTAGTTCCCGCTCGGCCCGAAGTGGTTGTAAACCACGTCGATAAGCACCGCCAGGCCGCGCGTGTGCGCTGCATCGACGAAACGCTTCGCCGCCTCCGGGCCTCCGTAGGCTTCGAGCGGGGCGGACAGCGCCACTCCGTCATAGCCCCAGCCTCGTGCCCCTTCCGCCGAGGCCAGCGGCAGCAGCTCCACATGGGTGACACCCAGATCGCGCAGGTGGTCCAGCCGTTCCTTCGCTGCATCGAGCGTGCCTTCGGGCGTGAAGGTGCCCAGATGCAGCTCGTAGATCACACTGCTGGCCAGCGTCCTCGGACGCCATCCGGCGTCGTGCCATTGGAAGGCTTTGTGATCGATCAGTTCGGAGAGTGCATGCACGCCGTCCGGCTGGCTCTCCGAGCGCGGATCGGGCAACGGCGTCGTATCGTCGTCCAACAGAAATCCGTAGCGCGAGCCCGGATGCGCCGTCTCGACCGTGGCCGCCCACCAGCCACGCGACTCACTCTCCATCGTGTATGTCTCACCGTCCACTACCACGGCGACACGCTTGGCGCGCGGCGCCCATACTCGAAACCTGTGCATCCCTCGGATCCTCTCATCGTTCCCGGCTCAAGCGTCCGGTTCTTGGTTTTGTCTCTTAGGATGCGAATCGCGCAGCATCTTCCTGCAGCGCATCGCTCCGGTGTCGCGGTCGCGACAGTATTTCCCGCTGCAACGCCGCGTTGGTGCCGGCTCGTTCTTATCTGGCAGATGCCGGCGGCGGCGCGTAGAGGGCCTGTACACCGTCCAGTGCAGGCAGCAGGACCGGATGCAGCGTTGCGGCCAGTCGACCGGCCTGGATGCCTGGATCGGCCTCGACCAGGGCCTGTGCCGCCTCGAGCGTTTCTACATGGATCAGGAGTACGCCCGTATATTCGCTCTCATCCGAGGTCGACCCAGCCAAGGTCGATCCAGGCAAGACCGGCCCGGCGGCCACGTAGCGGCCGGCCTCCGACTGCTGACGCAGATAGGCCAGGTGCCGGGGCAACAACTCTGCCGCCTCTGGACCCTCGGTCTCGTTCCATCGCGGTCCGCGCCGCAGCAGACCCATAAAGTATGGCTTTAAGTTTTTCGGCACATCGCGCATGCCGATTTCCTTCAGATGTCGTTCTTCGGTCATTCCACCCCCAAAGCTCCATCATGCCATTCGGCGCTTCGCAGGAGACATCAGGATCGCGTGGCAGCCGATTGGTTGGCTGGGATTGCCCGAAATTTCTCTCCGCGGTCCACCTAGAATAGGAGCATGTCAGCTGAGCGACTGTATTACGCCGACTCTGGACAAACAACGTTTTCTGCCACCGTAACCGATATCCGCGAGCATTCGCGCGCCGACGGTTCGTCGCTATGGCAGATTGCGCTCGACAACACCGCCTTCTACCCCACCAGCGGCGGCCAACCGCACGATATCGGCACGCTGGCGGCAACCGCGCCCAGCGGAGCGACGCTTGAAGCGCCGATCATCGAGGTGGACGAGGACGAACACGGCGAGGTCTGGCACCTGACTGCGAAGCCCTTGCTCGCCGGCACTCGAGTCGAAGGCAGCATTGACGTTGCCCGTCGTCTTGACCACATGCAGCAGCACTCCGGCCAGCACCTGCTCTCCGCGCTGTTCTATCAGGAACTGCGGGCGCCCACCGTCTCGTTTCACCTCGGCGATCAAGTTTCCACCATCGATCTCGCTATCGAAACGCTGGACGCAGTGCAGCTTGCACACATCGAACGAATCGCCAACGCCATCGTCGCCGAGGCGCACCCGGTAGAATGCCGCACTGTCTCCCAGGTCGAGGCCGAGCGCCTGCTGGCCGCGGGCAAGCTGCGCAAGCTGCCGCCACGATCAGGCGACATCCGGCTGGTTGCAATCTCCGGAAAAGCCGCAGCAGACTCCATCTCCGGAGACACTCCTGGAGGAGCCGTACCCGATCTCGATCTCAACGCCTGCGGCGGAACGCACGTGACGTCGACCAGCCGGATCGGCACCGTGCTCATTCGTGGCACGGAGCGCATCCGCCAGTCTGTCCGGGTCAGCTTTGTATGCGGGGGTCGTGCCATCGCCGCCGTCCAAGCCGACGATGCCCTCCTCACGCAGCTCAGCCGCGCGCTGTCTACCGGCCGTGCCGAACTCGCCGGCGCCCTCGGTCGTCTCAAGAACGATGCACGCACCGGAAGCAAAGAGCGACAGACACTCCGCGAGGAGCTGGCCAACTATCACGCGGCCCGGCTTCTCGTCGAATATCCCTCACAACAGGACTTGCGCATCGTCCGCCGCATCTTCCCGGACCGTGATGCCGAATATGTGACGCTGCTGGCCACACGCGTCACCGGCGCCGCGCCGCATACCATCGCGCTGCTCGCCTCCACGCAGCAGTCCCCGGCAACGCTCGTCATTGCCAGCAGTCCAGATGGCGGAAGCGGTGCCTCGAAGCGCGATGCCAACCAGCTTCTGCGCACGGCCCTGCAGCCAAGCGGAGGACGCGGCGGCGGCTCTGCCACGCTGGCCCAGGGACAGATCGCCGCCGACCAGCTCGATACAGTCCTCAGGACGCTCGAAGCGTCCCTACGGATGTAAGCAGCAAAAAGCCTTGCAGATTCATAGACTTGCTCTCGATCGTTCAATCAGAGCATGAAATGCACGATGCGCTCGATAGTCGGCCTTGGAGTCCCGGACGAAACGCAGGGACGCGTGATGGCTGAGATAGATCCCGCACAGCTCCCATACAAACTGTTCCACATCGATGTCCGCCCGCAACTCTCCACGCTGGATCGCTTTTTCCGTTAATCCGGCCAAAACACCACGCCACTCCCGCTCCATGATCAGCAGTCGCTCTCGTACCGGAGTGTCCAGATCGTCCAGCTCAAACATGCCTGCAGCCACCGGGCAGCCACCGGCCAAACCCGCCTTGGTCGTCCATCCCAGCCAGTTGTAGACAACCGCCTCAAGGCGCGATAAGCCTTCCGCCACGCGCATGGCCGGTTCAATCACGATAGGCCGCGCAACGCGGGAGGTTTGTTCCAACAAGCCGATTTGTAGCTCTTCCTTTGAGCCAAAGTGAGCGAAGAGCCCGCTCTTGGACATCCCTGTCTGCTCCGCCAGTAGCCCAAGCGTCACCTTACCGAGCCCGACGGTGCTCATCAGGTCGAGTCCTTGCTGCAGAATTCGGTCGCGGGTTATCCCTTTTAAGTTCATCATCTCAACCTTACAATAGCACGACCGTTCGTGCTATTGTAAGGAGAACTAAATCCTCGGAGAGTTGCATGCACCCTGAGCCACTGACGCTTCCACAACTCATCGCTCCACTGTTCGTTGCCGGCATCTTTATTGCCGCCTGCTCACTCTTCCAAGAGCCGAACCGGCGCCAATTCAGTGCGCTGATGATCGCCGGCGCCGGTGCCGCCTATCTGAACGGTGGTCTAGGAATATGGGAGTTCGTCTTCTGTGCCCTGGTCAGCTTCCTCGCATATCGCGGACTGAAGGACTATCGCTTCATCGCAGTAGCATGGCTGCTTCATACCGGCTGGGACGTGGTCCATCATTTCTATGGAACGCCGATCGTCCCATTCGTACCCACCTCCTCTGCCGGTTGCGCGATCTGCGATATTGCGCTCGCGGTCTGGTACTTCCTGGGGGCTCCATCCGTCTATCGAAAAGCCGCCGAACAGACCGCAGAGTGACGACTGTAGCGCGTTCGCAAAGCCGCTCGCTAGCTGCTATATTCGGTGAATCATCTCCCGCCATTCGCTGTGGGGCTATAGCTCAGCTGGGAGAGCGCGTCGTTCGCAACGACGAGGTCGTCGGTTCGATCCCGACTAGCTCCACCAATCACAACTTGAGCATTTCACTGTAAAGAAGAGCGCGATAATCCGCGTGGCCTTTCCGTCAAGAAAAGCTACGCTTCTGGCTGTACACAGCAACAGTGACAATGCTTTAAGTTTGTCACTTGGCCCTGGCAGGGGAAGAATCTGTAGTTCTGTCAGTTGCACCAGAAGTGAAGCGACCCACGGGAGCCTTGCGCTCCGGCGCGGCTCACTCCAAACGCACACGTGAGTGCGTTCGTCCGAGACGGCCCGTCCCTATTTCTCGATCTCCACGCCGCGCCAGAAGGCCATGTGATTCTTCACATGCTTCGCCGCAGGCTTGGGATCGGGATAATACCAGGCGGCGTCCTGATTCTCCTGCCCATCCACCAATAGCGAGTAGTAACGCGCCTGGCCTTTCCACGGGCAGGTCGAGGTGGTAGAACTGGGGCGCAGATACTCGCGGTTTACCGAAGAATCCGGGAAATAGACATTCCCCTCGACAGTCTCTACTGCGTCACTCTCCGCAATTACTTTGCCGTTCCAGATCGCCTTCGCCATCGTCTGTGGTCGCCTTCTCCAGGAGTCGTGCCTGCGGCAATCCGCCATAGGTCACGCAGTACAGTAACAGATTCTTCATCCACCGGTTTGCACATCGTTCGCAAAAGGAAAGAGAGGACGCAGCACGCGTCCTCTCTTGACTCTGTTCGGATGAAGGCCCGGTAGGACAGGCACCCCCTCTTAGTGGCTCATCATCCCGCTCGTGCCCTGCAGATCCTTGGCCGACCTCACCTTGTCGATGTGGATGGACTTTGCCGACGCATCCGCTGTGGCCATCACGGTAACGGCCTTACCATAGTCATCCGTGATGGAATCGGGATTGTCGATCGACCAGACTTCCTTTTTAGCATCGACAAAGACCGGTTTTTCGCCGCCAGCGATGCATTTCTTAACGCAAGCAGCATCGGGCGCCGTGGTGTTGTGCATAGCGGCACATTTGGAATCGCTGATATACCCCATCAGCTTCATCGGCTTAGACGCCATATCGGCAGCCAGAGCCGTCAGGCTGCTGCAAGCCATGAGTGCCAGAATCAGCTTCTTGTTGTTCATCTCGTCCTCCCCAGGCCCGTGTTTGCACCCGCGCCTCAGTTCTAGTCTTCCCGGGATCGAAAGGGCAAGTCTCCGACTTTCATAGGGCACACACATAGGGCACACAGACGCGCGTCTTAACGCACTGCTTCAACAGGCTTGCTCTGCCGTGCAGCCACGCGTTGCAGGTTGAACTCGAGCCTCTGCCGCGCGCCTGTGCTCCGCTCCAGCAGCCTCTCGGTCTGGGTCAAGAACATCGGGGAGTGGGTGCGGATCTCTGGCAGGTAAGGCCAGAACTTTGCCGCTAGAAAGAACGTCTCCGCGCTCACATCGACAAACAAATCCGGCGCCAGAATGCCGTGGTTCACCAGCGCCGCGGCCATCTCCCAGAAGGTAGTCACCTGCCGGAACCAACGGTTCTTCTCCGAACCGAACTCGTTCAGCACCACGCGGACCTCTTCCGCCGATGTGGGCCAGAACTCTGCAGTCATCCAGGCTCGCGCGCGCCGCATCTCCGGCTCCTGGCGCAGTTCGTACAGTTTCAGAATAGTGACGGCATCTTCACGCGCCGCCAGGGTCGTTTCCATGCAATGCTCCTCTTGAACTCGTGCTTCGTGCAACAGGCAGATGTGGACGTCCGGGAATGGTCGCTAGTGTCCGACAACGAGATACTGATTAGGGACGTTCCGAAGCGCTATCTCTTTGTTGTAACGCTTGCGGTACATATAGTCGATGTTGCTGTAGATGTCCTCCTCGCGCCGATGAAACTGGCGATAGAGACCGCACTGGGCATAGGAGATCGGCGTCACGTCGTAGAGGGTCGTCTCCCAACTCATCGATTCTCCCCTCAGCAGCGACCGGACCCGTATGTCCAGGTCCGCTCCTGCGTCCACCAGCATCTCCATCACGGGCCGGCAGTAATTGAGGTTGCTATTTACTGCGTGGAAGATGGGCGTCTGTCCCCCCAGCCCGTCTGACTCCTGACGGGCCCGGGCATTCACATCGGCGCCCGCATCCAGCAGCACCCCGGCACACCGCGTGGAGCTGAACTCCGCACAGATGTGCAAAGCAGAGACGCCGCGGCAGGATGTGTAGGCACACAAGGGACTGAGTATTCGCTCGAGCACTTCGCTCGATCCGGACAACATGCCGCGGAGTCCTGCGTCGTCGTCGAGGAGGAGCGCCTGCAGCAGCGGATCGCCGACCGAAGCACCGGCATCCAGCAGCACCTGCAGGCATTCGGCAAATCGCGGCGATCGAAGGTACATCTCGATCAACCAATCCATGGGCCGCTTGCCGTGAATCAACTCGGTCGGACTGACACCCGCAGCAAGCGCCGCTCGAATGCTGTCGGGAGAGTGCACCTCGAACGCTCCAAGCAGATCGGCTTCGGTAGCCATCGTTCCTCCTTCCTGGGTGGTAGGGCGATCGAAGAGTGCTACCTAGCCCATCCCACTCTTTGAGATGTGGGATGGGCTGAGTCTATCGACAAGTAACCGGCAGCGAGCTTACGCCACCGGCTGAACTGCCTCTTCCTTGGCCTTCTTCGGTTTTGCCGCTGCGGTGGACTCATCCTCTGCAGGTGCATCGCGCAACCGCTTAGAATACGTGCAGGTGATGGCGCCCTCGTCTTCGTCACCCTTTTTCTTGCGTTTGCTCGTCTTCTCATCGGCAGCTGCCGGCTTCTTGTTATTGGGGCAGGTCAGGTAGACGCCGGACTTCAGCGTCTTCTCGATCAAGTAGCTCGATCCGCACTCCGGGCACTTCTTCGGTACAGGCCTGCCGTTCGCCGTGAAGTCGCACTTCGGATAACGCGTGCAGCCGAAGAATGTCGTGCCGAAGCGCGTCTTCCGCTCGGCGATATCGCCGTCGCCACACTTCGGGCACTTCATCCCCTCCACCAGGTTCTGCTTGATGTACTTGCACTCCGGATAACCGGAGCAAGAGACAAACTCGCCGAAACGTCCGGTGCGCCGCACCAGGTCCTTGCCGCAGACCGGGCACGGCTCGCCGATCGGCACCGGTGGCTTCTGCTGTTCCCGGCTGGTCAACCGGCGGACCGTCTTGCAGGGCGGGTCGTCGTTATAGCCGGGGCAGGCCATGAACGGCCCGAAGGGGCCATTCCGCAGCACCATCACGCGCCCGCATGCCTCACAGTATTCATCTTCCTTCTCGTCCGGATTCTCAAGCTGCGGCTTGGCCGCGAAGTTTTCCTTGGTGAACGAGCAACTCTCCTTGTTTTTTTTGTCGTACGTGCTGCAGGCGAAAAACGAACCGAACTTGCCCCACTTGAGTACCAGCGGCGCGCCGCACCGCTCGCATTTCTCGTCGGTGGGCTGCTCCATCCGCTTCACGTTCTCCATGTGCTTTTCGGCGTGCTTCAATTCTTTCTCGAAGTGTCCGTAGAACGCCTTCAGCAGATCGGTCCAGCGCTCCTTACCGTCTTCAATGTCATCCAGTTCCTCTTCGAGTTTTGCCGTGTACTCCGGATTGAAGATGTACGGGAAGTTCGCTACTAGCAGGTCGGTCACGACCAAGCCGATCTCGGTCGGGATGAACTTGCCCGCGCGGCCTTGGCCCACCTTCTGCACATATTCGCGCTCTTGAATCGTCGACAGGATGGTCGCGTAGGTAGAGGGGCGCCCGATGCCGCGTTCCTCAAGCGTCTTCACCAGCGACGCTTCGTTGTAGCGCGGCGGCGGTTCGGTGAACTTCTGCTCATGCTTCAACTCTTCCAGGACCAGCGCCTGTCCGGCCGCCAGATCCGGCAGCTTGTTCTTCAACGCGTCGTCATCGTCGTCCTTCGCGTCCTTAGCCTCTTCGTACACCTTCAGATAGCCATCGAACTTCAGGATCGAGCCGGTCACGCGGAAGCCGTAGCGCCGCTCCGCCTTGGCCTGCACATCAACGATCGTCTGGTCGAAGACTGCGGGGACCATCTGCGAGGCCACGAAGCGACGCCAGATCAGTTGGTACAGCTTGAACTGTTCCTCGCTCAAGTAGCGCTTCACCGACTCCGGCGTATGCGCCACATCGGTCGGACGAATCGCCTCGTGTGCGTCCTGCGCATCCTTCTTGCTCTTGAAGGTGTTCGGCAACTCCGGCAGGTAGTTCGCACCCACCTCTTTGGTGAGGTATTTGCGCACATCGGCGATCGCATCCGGTGACACGCGGGTGGAGTCGGTACGCATGTACGTGATCAGGCCCACCGTGCCGTCGCCGCCGATCTCCAGGCCTTCGTACAGCCGCTGCGCAACACCCATCGTGCGCTTCACGGAGAAGCCGAGCTGGCGAGAGGCATCCTGCTGCAGGCGACTCGTGGTGAATGGAGCAGCCGGGTTCTTGCGGCGCTCCTTGCGCTCCACCTCCCGCACCGACCATTTCGCCTTCTCAATCGCGGCCAGCGTCTCACGCGTGATGGTCTCGTTGGGCAGCGCATTGCCGCTGACCGTATCCACCTTTGCGGTCTCACCATCGACACCCACAAAGCGAGCGGTAAAGGCGCTGTCATCCTTCTTGCCTGTCTTCAGGTCGGCGTCGATTGTCCAGTACTCGACCGGATTGAATGCCTTGATCTCGCGCTCGCGTTCGACGATCAGTCGCAGAGCCACCGTCTGCACGCGGCCTGCGGACAGACCCCGGCGCACCTTATCCCACAGCAGCGGAGAGATCTGGTAGCCCACGATCCGGTCCAGCACGCGACGCGTCTGTTGTGCATCCACCAGGTTCCGGTCAACCTGGCGGGGATGTTCGAAGGCAGCACGCACTGCCTTGGGCGTGATCTCGTTGAAGGTCACGCGATGGATCGCGTTCTTACCCGAGACCTCGCGCAGCTCGTCTTCCAGGTGTGCGGCGATGGCCTCGCCTTCGCGGTCCGGGTCAGGCGCCAGATAGATATTGGTGACTTTGCCGGCCAGTTTGCGCAGGCGGTCCACGATCTTCACCTTGTCCGGCATCACGATCAGATCCGGTTCAAAGGTGCCGTGTTCCAGCTCGACGCCGATCTTGTTTTTGGGGAGATCCTTGACGTGGCCGATCGATGCCTCGACGACGAAGTCCTTGCCCAGATACTTTCCGATGGATTTCGCCTTTGCCGGCGACTCGACGATGACTAATGATTTACTCATTGCTTCCCTTCACTTCCGCCTGCTCTCCATTCCGGCCGCGGATCTGCCGGGCATCCCAAGACTGGCGATGCATGTGTACCAGGTACAGACAAATTATTGCGTCCGCACGTTGGCAATTTCCGAACGCTACCACGCGCTGCCGATTGTGTCCAAACCGCGACCCCTCTGCAGCAGCGCAAAGCATGAGACGCGCAGTATGTCGGGAGGTCGCTGAAATTCTTGAGACAGAGGCACATGCAGACAGGCGAACAAGCGCGACAGCCTCAGAACCGCCGCACGTAGTGTTTGCCCGGAAGCTGCCGGATGCGGTTGTTCAGCTCAAGCTCGAAGAGTGCCGTAAATACCTCAGCCGATGTGACTTGCCCATCCAGCCGTTCAAGCAGCTCCTCCAGATGGAGCGACTCGTCCATGCGTAAAAGCCCGAAGACTGCCGCTTCGATCGGCTTGAGCGATGCTCCAGGAGCGGGACTTGCGTCTCGTTGCTGCACTATTGATGCACTTCCCCCCGGAGACGATGCGAAGAGTTCTTCCTGCTCCCCGGACGGCCTGGGGAGACCGCCCTCCAGTTCCAGGCGGACCTGGGAGGGTAGCTCCTCCCATACATCCTCCCAGGTCGCCGTCAGCTTAGCGCCTTGCTTGATGAGCGTGTTCGGCCCCCAGGCATTCTTATTCGTCACGTTCCCAGGGACAGCGTAGACGTCGCGGTTCTGCTCCAGCGCGCAGCGTGCGGTCACCCGTGTGCCGCTCTGTTCCGCCGCCTCCACTACCAGCACGCCTACCGACATGCCGCTGATGATCCGGTTGCGCAGCGGAAAGTTCTGCGGCGCGGGAAAGGTGCCCATCGGCTGCTCTGCCACAATCGTGCCGCCGGCAAGCACAATCTCCTCGGCCAGCCGCTTGTTCTCCTTCGGGTAGACAACATCGATACCGGTGCCCCACACCGCGACCGTGCGGCCGCCCACACTCAACGCACCTCTGTGTGCCGCCGTATCGACGCCGCGCGCCATACCACTCAGGATCACCATGCGTCGTGCCGCCAGATCGCGTGCCAGCATCTCCGCCATGCCGCTGCCATACGGGCTCGGGTGGCGTGTGCCGACAACGGCGATGGCCGGCTGCGCGAGCAGCGCACGATCACCGCGAACCCATAAGACCGGGGGCGGATCGAAGATCTCGCGCAACCGCTCGGGGTAGTCAGTGTCGCTGAAGATCATCAGCGAGCCGCCCGACTCCTCCACCCGCTGCCGTTCCTGCTCTGCAGCTTTGCGAGCGTTGCCTTCGGCAATAAAGCGCGCCGAGGCAGCCGGTAGCTGCAGTGCTTCGAGCGCCGTCAAGGGCATGCGAAACAGCTCTGCCGCCTCGGGGATTGACTGCATCGCACGGTGAATCCGGCGCGGGCCAAGCCCAGGCGTCAGCGCCATAGCCAGCCACGCCAGCGTGGTCTCCGTTGCAGTGGAAGGTGTGGTGAGAGTCGAAGGCCCCATCATGCAGATACGCCGAGCCTAGGATCGCGAAGGCTCCGCCACAATCCGACGAATGGGGTAGATGACTAACTCGACCCCTGACCCCTATAGCAATTTTCCTGATGCTGCGATGTGCGGAGCATCGCTCGGCGTGGCCTTTCCTGAATGAAAGGCCACAAAGGCCTTCGTTGGTCCCGCTACACCTACAGGAAAATTGCTATAAGCCCTGATCCCTGTACTCTAAGCAGTGAGCCGTCTTCGCGTCGCCGCCATCCGCTTTCTCAATCCCGCACCGCTCATGTGGGACTTCGACTATCCTCCCCGCGCCGCAGAACTTGCAGAGCGCTACACCATCGACACCATGATGCCCGCGCAGTGCGCCGAGCGACTTGCACATGGCTTGGCGGACCTCGGTCTGGTCCCCATCACCGCCTTTGCGGAGAACCCCGGCCTCCGCATCGTGCCCGGCTGTGCCATCGCCTCCAAGGGGCCGATTCGCTCCCTGCTGCTGGTCACACGAGCCGCCACCGGCGTTGAAGGTATGCGCACCATTGCAGCCGATACCTCCTCTCGCGCCACCTTCGCTTACCTGCAGGTGATGGTGCGCCACTATTGGAAGCTCCCCGCTACGTTCATGCCACATGCACCGGATCTCGACGCCATGCTGCGCGTCGCCGATGCCGCCTTGCTGATCGGCGACCCCGCGCTGCTCGCGCTCGAAGGGCGGAAGGCGCGTGAGGCGCGCACCGGCGAGGTGCTTGAGTACCACGACCTGGCAGCAGAATGGCGCAAGCTCACGGGTCTGCCCTGGATCTCCGCCGTTTGGGGCGTGCGCGAGGAAGCAGTGAGTTCTGGAACCGTGCGTGACCGAGTCGTAGACGATCTCATCGCATCGCGCGATGCAGGTCTGGCGCACATCGACGCGTTGGCCGACGAATGGTCCCGGCGCATCGCCGTGCCCCGCTCGACCATCCATACTTACCTGAGCCGGAACATTCACTATGTGCTCGATGAGGACTGCCTCGAGGGTATGCGCCGCTTCTACGAGCTCGCTGCCGATTGCGGTGTCTTGCCTCGAATGCCGGAGCTGCGATTGCTGTAACGTTGCCGTCACATTAAACCTTCTGGTAACTCTCGTGCATCATTGCGCAGCTTGGAAGCCTGTCCGTGCGTCCAAAGGGTACGTGACCGCCGCCAGCCAGACATCGACAAGCCGGTTCCTCGCCGCAATCCAAGCCATGAGGACGCATCAAGGACGGAATCATGCCACGATGCACTGGCTGCTCGGCATGGGCTGGATCGGCCTCTTCGGAGTGTCGTTGCTGGATGCGTGTCCGATCCCGCTGCCCATTCCCGGCACCACCGACCTGCTGCTGCTGGTACTGGTGGTCCACAAGAGCAGCCCCTGGCTGTTGGTGCCGCTTGCCGTCTGCGGTTCGCTCATCGGCGCCTTCCTCACCTGGTCGGCCGGAAAGAAGGGCGGCGAGGCGGCGCTGCGCCGCTATGTCCCAGCCCGCTATTACGACCCCATCACGCGCTGGGTCAAGGCCCATGGCGCCGTTGCCGTGGCGCTGGCCGCCGGGTTGCCGCCGCCTATTCCGCTGATGCCGTTCCTGGTGGCCGCGGGCGCACTCGGCGTCCCCCGCGGCCGCTTTGTGGCAGCCTTCACTACGGCCCGCAGCCTCCGTTACGGCATCGTCACCTGGCTGGGTCTGATCTACGGACGACACATGGTCCGCTGGTGGAACCGCTATCTCGCGCGATACTCCGGCACCATCGGCTGGGTCATTCTGGCTTTATTTTTGGCCGCGCTCGCCTGGGGCATATGGCAGTGGCGGCGTAGTAGCACACATCCCGCCGTCCAGGTCGCCGCTTGACCCGTCGACCGAGTGGCATCCAGGCTTAGTTCCCTTTACCACCAGTGCTGGATGATCGCGAGGACGATCATGCCGAGGACTCCCGCGCCGAGATCGTCCAGCATGATGCCCCAGCCGCCGGGCAGCGCCTCCAGCTTGCGGATGGGCCACGGTTTGGTGATGTCGAAGAGGCGGAAGAGCCCGAGCGCGAGCAGCGCATGGGGCCAGTCCGGACGGCAGACGACGAGCGTGAGCCACTGGCCGGCGACTTCGTCGATGACGACATGGCCGGGGTCTTCACGACCGCTCTCTTGTGCCACGCGTGTTGCGGCTGGGATGCCGACGGCGGTGGCAAGTAAAACGGCAGCTAAGGTCGCTTCGAAGTAGACACCGCGCACAAAGTCGATTTCACCCGTGTACGCGTGATGTACACCGGGGATGACCGTAAACGACCACAGCAGCATCGCCGCGACCGAACCCCACGTCCCCGGCCCGGGCTTGAGCAGTCCAGCGCCGAAGAAGGTGCCGACGGCCCACGCCCACAACGTCTTCTTCCCGGTCGCAGGCGTCGCGGAGGGTCGATCGCTCATTGGTCGTTAGTCGTCAGCGGAGTGCTCCTGCTGGTGTCGGAGCAGCGTAGCTTCGTCGATATCTTCCAGTACCTCGGGATCGAGGATCGGAGAAGAGATGCGGTATTCGCCGCTGGCCCACTTGCCCAGGTCGATGGTCCGGCAGCGTGCGCTGCAAAAGGGAACTTCCGGCTCATCGAGCTTGACGATGGTCTTGCAGATGGGACAGCGAAGGAGCTTCGTCTTCGCTTGAGGCATGGTCACTCCTGAACGGTGATTCTTGAATAGTTATTCGATGACGCGCGCAACCACATCGTAGTCGTGCGCCTCGGTGATCTCCGCGCGGTAGAAGGTGCCGGGCACCAGCGTCTCGTGCGGGCCGAAGTCATTGATATACACCTTACCGTCGATCTCGGGCGCATGAAACTGCGAGCGACCCTCCCATAACAGAGGCGTCTCTTCACTCTCGCCTTCGACCAGGATGTCCATCGTCCGGCCGACCCACTGCTCCTTGCGTTCGTGGCTGATCGACTGCTGCAGCTTCATCAATGCGCGGCGGCGCGCCTCGATGGTGCGCTTCGGCACCTTCAGCGACTTATCCAATGCAATGGACTGCGATCCCTCTTCGTCGGAGTAGGAGAAGGCGCCCATCCAGTCGAAGCGCGCGGCACGCGCGAAGTCCATCAGCGCAGCGTGGTCTTCGGCAGTCTCACCAGGGAAGCCAACGATGAACGAGGTGCGCAGCGCGATGCCGGGTACGGCTGCGCGCACCTTCTCGAGCGTCTTCAGAAAGATGTCGCCGTTTGCGCCACGGCGCATGCGTTTCAGCACCGGCGCGGCAGCGTGCTGCAGCGGCAAGTCGAGATACTTCACGAGGCGGTCGTGCTTTGCGATGGTGTCGAGCAACCGGCCAGTGATCTTGTTCGGGTAGGCGTAGAGGAAGCGCAGCCAGGTCAATCCATCCACTTGCGCGAGGCGATCGAGCAGCGTCGCCAGGCCATCCTTCATGCCGAAGTCTTCGCCGTAGCAGGTGGTGTCCTGGCCGATGAGCGTGATCTCGCGCACGCCGCGCGCTACCAGCTGCTCGGCCTCGGCGATCACCGACTCGAAGCGGCGCGAGCGGAACTTGCCGCGCAGGTTCGGGATCACGCAGAAGGAGCAGGGATGATCGCAGCCCTCGGCGATTTTGAGATAGGCCGAGGTCTTGCCGGTAGCCAGCAAGCGCGGCGTGGTCTCGTCGTAGAGATAGGTGGGCAGCGCGGCTGCGGCGCCGTCCCACGTGTCACGTGCGAAGCGCCCCTGCTGCTCGCGGAGGTCGCCCTCCGCCCGGGAAGCAGCGGCATCGGCCGGCGCCCGGCGCTGCACGGGAGCGGCCGAGAGGCCGGTGGTTGAAGAGAGAATATTGAACAACTGCGGTGTCGCTGGAGCCGATTGCGGTTGGGCCAGCCCGGATGGTTCCGCGGGCGCTAAGCCCGCTGCCATCAAGATCGCTTCCAGCTCTCCCGTGCCGACGACCGCATCGACCTCCGGGATGTTCTTGCGGATCTCCTCGCGATAGCGCTCCACCAGACAACCGGCGACGATCAGCTTGCGGGCGCGTCCGCTGGTCTTGTGCTGCGCCATCTCGAGAATGGTGTCGACCGACTCCTGCTTGGCCGAGTCGATAAATGAGCAGGTGTTCACCACTAGGATCTCTGCCGTCTCGGCATCGGCGGTCAGCTCGGCGCCCGCGCGGTCCAAGAGGCCCATCATCACTTCACTATCGACCAGATTCTTCGGGCACCCCAGGCTGACAAAGCCGACGCGCGGACGCGCGGCAGCCGACGCGGGCTCTGTTGGAGGTGCATCCAGGATGTCGGTGGGGCTCACTACGCTATTTTAGCGGACGAGCCTCGCGAGGGTCTGGCGAACGGTGCTGCGACGGTCTGCAGTGATATTCTCTTGGAGTGCCGGGTCCTACGCGACGGAATCCCGCCAACCCCGCCAGGTCCGGAAGGAAGCAACGGTAACGGGTCCCTCCGGGCGCAGTAGGCCACCCGGTGCACTTGAAACCTCCACCCATCGCAGGAAACTCTGCATCGCATCAGCGCAACGTGCGCACAGCGTGGACATTCGCCACTGCACTCGGCGAGAATCAAAGGGCAGACATGAGCCCGACACCCCTACCGACGAGCGCCGATCCCGCCACCGAAAACGCCACCAATCACACCAGCGGTACCAAGAAAGCGCGCGTGGGCGTCTTCGGATGGGGCATCGTGGCCCCCAAATCGCCCAATATCGACGCGTTTGCGCACAATTTGACGACCTCCGAGAGCTGGTTGACACCTTTTGAACGGTTTGGCCCCAGCAACTTCCTGGTAGGCGACCCGGAGTTCGATTTTAGCGACTACAAGGCGTGGATCGATGAGCGCTTCGCACCCCGGCACTACCAGAACCTGAAGGAGAAGATGGATCTGCCATCGTTGTATGCGATCGGCGCGTTCATTCAGGCGTTGGGACAGAATCCGGGGCTGGAGACGCTGCTGAAAGACCTGGGCGGCCAGGCGCATGTGTATCTCGGCACCGGGCTCGGCTCTATCGAGACCATGTACCAGGCCAGCGTGACGCTGCACATCGCGCAGCAGCGCTGGAACCGCTTCTGGGGAAGCAAGGAGAACAATAGCGCGCTTGCCGCTTATCTGAATGGGCAATTGAAGGGTGTGGACGACGCCCCACTCAATCCGGAAGAGGCCGAAGGCGATCTGCTCGACCTCTCGCTGGCCTGGGAGTCCTTCTGGATGGAGCGCTCCCCGGAGCTGCGCGAGTATCTGGACGAAGCAGTGGCGATCGACTCGCTGGTAATGGAAGGCGAGGTGGAGCACGGCAAGCTGCACGTGATTCGCGAGCGCGGCAAACGGCATCTGCGGCTGCAGGAGAAATGGGGCGCACCAGAACCGCCATGGAAGGTCTCCGCGAACCTGATTTGGAACATCCACAACACACCGGCATCGCAGGTCTCGATCCTCGGCCACATTACCGGCCTCTCATTTGCCCCGGTGGCAGCATGCTCGACCTTCGGTGTTGCGTTGCGGCTCGCTATGCATGCGATCGAGCGCGGTGACGCCAAGGTGGTCATCGTCGGAGCCACGGATCCTCCGCCGCATCCGCTGGTCGTTGGCTCGTTCTACGGCGCGCGTGTACTCTCGGCGAGCCGCCAGGTGTCGAACCCCTTGACGCAGTTGCAGGGCACGCACGTGGCCGGCGGCGCCGTGATCTGGATCGTCGGCGACATGGAGTGGTTGACCGCGCAAGGTATGACGCCGCTGGGCATGGAGCCGATCGCCGCGGGCGTCAGCTCGGATGCGCACCACATCATCACGCCATCACTGGCCGGTCCGCAGTCTGCGATTCGACAGGCATTGGACGAGGCGCACGCGACACCGCAGCAGATCCACACCTGGGATCTGCACGCCACCGCCACGCCGGGGGACTACGCAGAAATCAGCACGCTGCGCACCATGCTGCCCGATTCCGTGATGGTGACCGCCCGCAAAGGCACCTTCGGCCACGGCATGAGCGCGGGTGGAGGTTGGGAGTTAACCGCGCAGTATTTGGGTTACTCCAGCGGCCATCTCTTTCCCACGCTGCTGACCCAGGAGTCGTTGAACCCGGAGATCGCCGGCATTCACGGGCAGTACGTCTTCGCCGATAGCTGCGTCCCAGCAGAGGGTCTGGCAGGCAAGCTCTCCAGCGGGATTGGCGGCATCAACGCATGCGTGATCTCGAGACCATTGCAGCCCAAGGATCAGGGAAAGAGCAGCGAGGATTCGGAGTAGAGTCCGGACGCCGAATGCCTTTTCCTCTACAGTAACCTGACACCATGTTCACTGGCCTCATCCAGGAAACCGGCGCCGTACTGAGCCTAGAGCCGCGCGGGGGCGTGCATCGCATCGCGGTCCAGGCCCCCGTTCTTGCTGGCAAGCTTCACATCGGCGACAGCATCGCCGTCAGCGGCGTCTGCCTTACCGCGCTCGCTCTTTCTCCCGAAGGACATCCAGACCGTTTCGAAGCAGACCTAGCCGAAGAGACGGTGCGCCGCACCTCGCTCAGCCGGCTTGCGCCCGGTGCCACGGTGAACCTGGAGCTTCCCACCCTCGCAGGCACGCCTTTGGGCGGTCATGTGGTGCAAGGCCACGTCGATGGTGTGGGCCGCCTCACGACGTTGAAGCCGATCGCACCCGACAAAGAAACGACCGACTGGTGGCTGGAAGTCGAAGTCCCCGACAGCCTTCGCGCATATGTGGTCGAGAAGGGCTCCATTGCCATCGAGGGTATCAGCCTCACAGTAGCCCGCTGGGATGGGACGCACGTCGGCGTCGCCATCATCCCGCACACCTATGCACATACCAACCTGCACATGCATCAGCCCGGCGACCTGCTGAACCTGGAGGCAGATGTGCTGCTGAAGCATGCGGCGCAGCTGCGGCAGGATCAGAAGGAAGCCGAACTGACGCTCGGCTTCCTAATAGCCAACGGCTACTGAAGGCGCGCCGGTAAAAACAAGCCGTAGCATGAGGCATCTCAGAAGGCTGGAGGCACAGATGGCAACTCAAAGTCTGGAAGGGCGCAAGGTCGCTCTCTTTCTCGGCCTCGTCATCGTCGGGCTGGCATGCCTTGGCGCGCTGGTGTACTCCCTGTTCCTCGCTAAGCCGCATACCGATCCGCAGATGCAAAAGAGCAGTCATAGTTTGCTGCGGCGTAGCGGCAGCTCGATCCGCGTCTGATCATTTTTCGCGTATCTCCCTGCGCGGTCCCGGATTTCTGCATCCATTCTGCAGACCTGTGCGCCCAAAGAGAGCGCGGGTCTGGAGAGCCTCTTGAAAATAACCGGAATACTTCTCATCGTCGTCGGCGTCATCGCTTTGATCTACGGCGGCTTCACCTTCAGCACGCAGAAGAAGGCCGTGGACATGGGCCCCATTCAGATCGACAAGACCCAGCACCATTCCGTCCCCATGCCGCCCGTGTTAGGTGTGCTCGCCATCCTCGGCGGCGGCGCGCTGCTGTACTTCGGGGCGAAAAACCGCTAGAACCACCGCTGGGCGTGCGACTAGATAGGGCGTGCCATCTGACACCTCCGCGGAGTAGTTTCTTAAGAAACGCGGGGTTAGGGTTGAGGCATGCAGGCGAAACCGGTACTTCCATCACGACAACGGGTTGGTGGCTTTTTGGCCAGCGAGCCCCTGCTGCTGGTTGGACTCGTTATCCTCACGCTCTACTTTGCGCGCGATCTGCTTGCCCCGCTGGCCTTTGCGCTGGTGTTGAACTTCCTTCTCTCGCCGGCAGTTACGTTGCTGGAGCGCTGGCGTGTCCGGCGCGCACCGGCAGTGGTGTTGGTCATCCTGATCTTCTTCTCCGCTCTGGGGACAACGGCCTGGGTGGTCGCTCGACAGGTGGTCCACGTCGCCGAGCTGCTCCCCGACTACCGCGACAACATCCAGGCCAAGCTCGATAGCCTGCATACACCCGTCGGCGGCGCTGCAGGACAGGCCATCACATCGCTCGAAGAGATGACGCGGCAGCTCTCGTCACGGGCAGCGACGGTAACCCCGCCCGAGACAGAAACCGTAATTACCACCACACGGCGGCGTCACACGCGTGCGCTTGCCCCATCCGTCGTGCTGCCAGACAAGGCCACGCCCCAGCAGCCCACACCGGTGCAGGTGGTCGAGCCGCCGGTGCCTGTCGGCCGCTACCTGCAGGACCTCTTCGCCCCCATCCTGCGTCCGCTTGCAGCATGCGGCATCGTCATGGTCTTTACCGTGTACATGCTGATGAACCGCGAAGACCTCCGCAACCGCATGCTGCTGCTGGCAGGCATGGGACGACTGAACCTGATGACGCAGGCACTGCGCGATGCTGCCGAGCGCATCAGCATCTTTCTGGTCTGGCAGTTCGTCGTAAACGTACTGTTCGGCCTTCTCTTCGGGGTCGGGCTTTCCATCATCGGGGTTCCGGATGCCACGCTGTGGGGCGCGCTGGCTGCCATCCTGCGCTACATTCCGTACGTCGGCACGGCCATCGCGGGACTGCTGCCGATCATCTTTTCCGTTGCCATCTTTCCGCAATGGCGACCGGCCTTCGAGATTCTCGGCCTCTATGCTGTGCTCGAAATCACCACCGCAAACTTCTTCGAACCATGGCTGTACGGCTCACGCACCGGTATCTCGGCACTTGCCCTGCTGGCTTCGGCCATCTTCTGGAGTCTGCTTTGGGGCTGGCCGGGACTGGTGCTGGCGACGCCGCTGACCGTCTGCCTGATTGTGCTCGGGCGCCATGTCCCGCAGCTTCGCTTCCTGCACGTCCTGCTGGGGGATGAGGCCGAGCTCTCGCCCGAGGCGAGGTTTTATGAGCGCATGCTGGCCATGGACCAGACCGAAACCCACAGCATTGCCGACCGATTTCTGGCCCAACGCCCGCTCATCGACTTCTACGACGTTGTCCTGCTGCCCGCGCTCGGACTGGTAGAACAGGACCGACACAAGGGCGCCTTCGACGAGACTCGTGGCAACTATCTGCTGCTGAGCACCACCGAGCTGGTCGCCGAGCTGAGCGAATATAAGACTTTGGTCGGTACAGATAAAGCGGCCGCCTCTGGAGCAGCCCAGCCCGTTGGCGAGCTGTCGCGGCGCGCTCCTGTCATCTGTATTCCTGCCGGCGACCAGGCAGACGAGTTGACGGCAATGGTGCTGGCGCAGCTGCTCGAACAAGACTGCCACCGCGCGATGCTTCTGCCGACCAACTCAGTGACGCCGGAGATCCTTGACCGCCTCGCGCAGGACTCCGGCACGATTCTCTGCATTTCCGCATTGCCTCCGTTCGTCTTTACCCAAACACGCGCCCTTTGCCAGCGCATCCGCACCCAGCTTCCGGAAAATCGCATCATGGTCGGCCTGTGGCAGTCCGGGCAAAGCCCGGAGACGATGCTCGACCGCTTCGGCAGCGCACGTCCGGATGCCGTTGTGACCACGCTCAATGCCGCCATGGCCCAGATCGACCAGTGGCAGCAGGCATACGATCCGGCACCGGCATTGGTCACAACCTAAGCTACTGTGGCGTGATGATGCCGCCGACCCGCTGCCGCGGAGGCAGGGGCTTGCCCCGTCGATCCAGTTCTACGACCCGGTCTTCGACGGCCTGATCTTCCGTTGACTTGTGTGACTTGTGCTTTGCCGGCGGCTTCGGAGCTGCCGGCTCGGCCGGGGTGGATGCCTTTGGTTCGGGCGTCTTCATCGATATGCACCTCCTGCGGGCTACACTCAGGGTATGCCGTCGCACGTTCGTCTGGTAGCTATCGACATCGATGGCACACTGCTTCCCACATCCAGTACCGTCATCAGCCCGCGCAACCGGCGGGCGCTGTATGCGGCGCAAGAAGCCGGGCTGCACGTCGTCATTGCGACGGGGCGCCGCCATCAGTATGCCGGGCCGGTGCTGGAGCAGATCGGCCTGTCCCCACGCACTGTCATGATCTCGTCCAATGGCTCTGTCATCCGGCGCTTCGATGGCGAACTGATCAGCCGCATCCCACTGCCGGTGGCCAGCGCCCGCGCCCTGTGCGGCGCCCTGCGTGGCCTCGGCGGCGCTGTGGTCTTCACCTTCGATCGCGAGCGGGGACCGACGCTGGTGGTCGAGAGCGTGGCGTCGCTCCACGATCGTATCGCCGCCTGGGTCCAAGCCAATCGTAATGACATCGCACAGGTCACCCCGTTGGAACGGGCCTTCGACGGTGACGAAGAACCGATCCAGGGCATGCTCTGCGGCACCGTAGAAGAGGTCCGCGCCGCGCAACAGATGCTCGATGACACACCCGTGGCCGCGAACATCACCATGCACCGTACCGAGTACGCGGAGCGCAACCTGGGCATCCTGGACCTGCTTCCGCCGCGCTGCTCCAAGGCGCATGCGCTCGACGACTACGCCCGGTCGCTGGGACTGACGGCGGCGGATGTCATGGCCATCGGGGACAACTTCAACGATCAGACAATGCTGGAGTACGCCGGGCATCCGGTGCTGATGGGCAATGCCGGGTTGGAGTTGCAGGCGCTGGCGAGCCGGCACGGCTGGGACGTGACGGACACCAACGACCAAGACGGTGTGGCGGCAGTCGTGGAACCATTGATCCATTTTGGGACTCACTGCGAAGACGCCACGTCCGACTCCAGCCGGCTTGCCCCGGAAGTGGTACCGGCCGGGCCGGGCGCGGACACCCCTTGAGTCAGGGCTGCGTGGTAGCCTAGCGGGGAGTGATCTCTCGCAGACAATCCGTTGTGCGTCTGGCTGGACTCGCCGTTGCGGGCCTGTTCACGGTCGGCATCACACTGCCGCTGCGAGCCGCCGAACACATTATCCTGCGCAACGGCTTTGATCTGATCTGCGACCACCGCGTGGCCGCCGGCGACCGCGTTCGCCTGTATATGACTGCCACCGGGACTGACTTCATGGAGGTTCGCAGCGACGACATCGCGGCGAGCGAGTCTGTCGTGCTGCCCGTCATCAAACCGGATGCTGCAGCCGCTACATCACAAACGTCTCCGACGAACACCTTGCCCGCTGTCCCGACGGCTGCAGAGATTCAGGAGATAGCCGGGCATGCCGGTGCAACCTACGATCTCGACGTGGCGTTGCTGGCCAGCGTGATTCGTGCCGAGAGCGGTGGCAATGTCCATGCTGTTAGCCGGACAGGAGCAAAGGGCCTGATGCAGTTGATGCCGGGTACCGCAAACCAGCTCGGGGTGACGGACAGCTTCCGCGCCGACCAGAACATCAATGGCGGCACCGCCTATCTGAATGCGCTGCTCGTGCGCTACCACGACAATCTGGCGCTGGCCCTGGCAGCCTACAACGCCGGCCCCGCGGCCGTCGACAAGTATCACGGTATCCCGCCCTATCGCGAGACGCGGCTCTACGTCGCCCGCATCATTCACGACTTCAATCGCCGCAAGCTGGCAGCTTCCCGCGCCGCGGGTACCTTGGTTGCATCCGCGACACCCGCCTCCACATCGTCTATCGCCGGCAAGTGATCATCACCACCCCCAGCCCTGACGCGACACCAGGCACCTCCGGAGCGACTGCGCTTTGAAACCCAAACAACTCCTGATCTCCATCGCAGCCGGAGTTGTGTTCCTCGCGTTGCTCGCCTACGGCAGCTATCGCACGCACTTCCGCTGGGACATCCTGGCCCAGCAGACGCACTATGTGCGCTGGTCGAATATCCTGCTGGGAATATTGCTGATCTACATCGCGTATGTTGTCCGCGCGGTGCGCTGGGTCGCCTTTCTGCGCCCCACCAAGCGAATGGCCGCCCTCTCTCTGCTGGGGACGCAGGTCATTGGGTTCACAGCGGTGGCACTGCTTGGCCGCGTTGCTGACCTGACACGGCCCTACCTCGTTGCCCGGCGCAGCCAAACGCCAATCCCTCTGCAGGTCGCGATCTATACCGTCGAGCGGATGTTCGACGCGGGAACGATGGCGATCATCATCGCGCTCGCGTTGCTGTTGGCCCCGGACAGGGCGACGATGCCTCACCGCGACATGGCGATGGCGGGGGCCAAGAGCGCTCTGGCCGGAGCTCTCGGTCTGATCGTCCTGATGATCGCGGTCCGCCTGGCCGGCGAGGCGCTGGCGCAGATCTGCGAGTCGAAGATCCGCCACCGACTCGGCACCGCAATGGCGGCGAAGATTCGCGGCTTTCGTGAGGGCCTGGTCGCCGTCTCGTCCACCAGCGCGCTGCTGCAGGGAGCGGTGCTGTCCCTGCTGATGTGGTCGCTGATCTCCGCAGCCTACCTGCTCACAGTGCGCGCCTTCGTGGCGTCCCCTGTCCTTACCTCCATGACCCTCAGCCGTTCGGTCATCCTGATGGCTGCCAGCATGGTTGGATCGGTCCTGCCGATTCCCATCGTGTCCTGGTTCGCACAGATCATCGTGCTTCAACAGACGATGCAACGTCTCTACGATGCGGCGCCCGAGACGGCGCTCGCCTGCGGCGCAGGCATCACGCTCGTCACCTTTCTCTGCATTATTCCTGCAGGCCTCATCTGGTCCCGCTTCGAGCACATTTCGCTCAAGCAGCTCTCGGAGGAGTCAGAACACGTAAGCAAAGAGCTTGAGTCCGGCGCCAGCGCCTAGAAGCGCATGTTCACTGCAGGTATAGAGAAGAGCGCGATGACCCGTGGCTTTCACGTCAAGAAAACCAATTTTCGCGGGATTCCTCTCCACACAGCAACAGTGACAATGCTTTAGAAGCCCTGACACCCTGTTCATCGCCGGGTGCCCCCCTCCTGAGTCTCACGAAGGGTGGGATGCCACGTAAGGCAGACCTCTCCACACCCACCCTTCCTGCGCTCCGCTTCATCAGGATTGAGCACCCATTTTCGTAGCAACACTGACAAACTGCAGATCCTCCCCCTTCGCTTTGCCCAAAGGTAAGGATGACCAGCTCGCGTTTGTGGCTGCTGATCCCTGACCCCATTCCCTCATCCCGTCCCGGCAGGCTGCTATCGTAGTCATAACTATGAAGTGTCCGTACTGCGGCTTTGCGCAAGACCGCGTTGTGGATTCACGCGAGAGCAAGGAAGCCGACTCCATCCGAAGACGCCGCGAATGCGAGCGGTGCGAAAAGCGCTTCACCACCTACGAACGGATCGATGAGATCCCCTACATGGTGGTGAAGAAGGACGGCCGTCGCGAGCGCTTTGAGCGCCACAAGATTCTGAGCGGCCTGTTGCTGGCTTGCCGTAAGCGCCCGTTCACTCCCGACAATCTTGAAGCGATCGTCGATGAGACGGAGACCTTCCTGATCGATTCACCTGACCGCGAACGCACCACCAGCGAGATCGGCGAGCTGATCATGAGCCGGCTCAAGAGTATCGACACGGTCGCCTACATCCGCTTCGCCAGCGTTTACCGCGACTTCACCGATGTGCGCGAATTCAAGGAAGAGCTCGAGCGCCTGCTTATCGCCAAGGACCAGACTGCCAAGCGCCGCGTGCCTGAGCCCGCACCACGCAAACCGCAGCGCCGCCAGCCCTGACAAACGCGTCGCCGCGATGACGCTTCAGCCCTAGAAGAGGAACGAACACGATTATGCCGAAACAACACACCATCACCCTGATCGCCGGAGACGGCATCGGCCCGGAAGTGACCAACGCGGTCGTCAGCATCGTAGAGGCCGCGGGCGCCGCCACCGGCGCTACCTTCGAATGGGAGCGTTACTCCGCCGGGGCCGAGGCCTTTGAGCGCTACAAGGAATACATTCCGCGCGAGCTCTACGAATCTATCGAGCGCAACCGCGTCGCGCTCAAAGGCCCGGTCACAACGCCGATCGGCGGCGGGTTTGCGTCCATCAACGTCACGCTGCGCAAGAAGTTCGAGCTCTTTGCCAACCTGCGGCCGATCCGCAACCTGCCCGGCCTCGAAACACGCTACCCCGGCGTAGATCTCGTCATTGTCCGCGAAAACACGGAGGGCTCCTACGTCGGCCTGGAGCATGAAGTCGTTCCCGGTGTCGTCGAGTCGATCAAAGTGATCACCGAAAAAGCCTCGACCCGCATCGCCAAGTTCGCCTTCGAGTACGCCCGCAAGCATAGCCGCAAGAAGATCAATGCCATTCACAAAGCCAACATCATGAAGCTCTCCGACGGGCTCTTCCTGCGCTGCGCACGCGACGTTGCCAAGGGTTTTCCCGAGATCACCTACGGCGAACACATCATCGACAACACCTGCATGCAGCTGGTGATGAACCCCTATCAGTTCGACATGCTGCTGCTCGAAAACCTCTACGGAGACATCGTCAGCGATCTTTGCGCCGCCTTCGTCGGCGGCCTGGGCCTGGTGCCGGGTGCGAACCTGGGCTTCGAGTGCGCGATCTTCGAGGCAGTGCACGGCTCGGCGCCGGACATCGCCGGCCAGGACAAGGCCAATCCCACGGCTCTGCTGCAATCGGCCGTACTCATGCTGCGGCACATCGATGAAGGCGTTGCAGCCGACAAGATCCAAGCGGCACTCGAAAAGGTCTACATAGCGAAAGCCACACTCACCCGCGATGTCGGTGGCACGGCTGGAACACGGGCCTTCGCCGATGCCGTGATCGAAGCACTATGAGAGGAACTGCCATGAAGCGTATCGCTATCTCGAATTCAGCCCGCCTTTCCGCCGCGCTGCTCTTGAGCGCGCTCGTCTGCGCAATCGGCTGTAAGAGCTCGGGCACGGTTACGAGTTCGAGCGAGGTCAAGCCGTTCACTCACATCGATGCCGCCACCGCAGGCAGTGTTGAAGGGACAGTCAAACTCGTCGGCACACCGCCCAAGCGCATCGAGATCGATATGGCACAGGATCCGGCCTGCGCCATGAGCCCGGAGGGAAAGAATCTGACGGAAGGCATCGTGAGCCAGGCCGGCATGCTCGCCAACGTATATGTCTATGTAAAGGATGGACTCGGCAACAAAGTCTACGCCCCACCCAGCGCGCCCGCGGTGCTCGACCAGAAGGGCTGCCGCTACGTGCCGCATGTGCTCGCCGCCATGGCCGGCCAGCCGATTGAGTTCCGCAACTCCGACCCGACCATGCACAACGTGCACATGCAGCCCGCCGTCGGCGGCAATCAGCAGGTCGATATCTCCCAGCCACCCAACGGAGGCACCACGCGTCATACCTTCGCGCAACCGGAGTTGATGATGCCAGTTCGCTGTAACAACCATCCCTGGATGGAAGCCTTCCTAAACATCGCACCCAACCCCTTCTTCGCCGTCAGCGATGGGGATGGACACTTCGCCATCCAGGGCCTGCCGCCGGGCACCTATACGCTCGTTGCCGTGCAAGAGCAGCTCGGCCAGCAGCAGGCGAATGTGACCGTGACGACACACAATACGGCGAAGACGGAGTTCAGCTTCAAGACGAAGTAGGGCCTCACTCCCGTTGCAGCAGCGGCTGACAGCAGGTCCCATCGACAGGCCGGAGCAGGCTTTTCGATTACGCGCCTGCGGCGCTCCGCTACATGAGAGAGCTTAGGATGACACTTTCAATCAGTTGTCATCCTGCGTGAAACGAAGTGCTGGCAGGTTAACCCTCGCTGCCCCGAAGTCATCACACGCCCTCCTGCCGCTCTGCTTTCACGATAAAATCGTGAAAATCTCATCCAAGTGAAGAGGCCAATGGCAGAACGACTCAGGGTTGGCATACTCGGCGCGACCGGCACCGTCGGTCAGCGCTTCCTCCAGTTGCTGGAACGGCACCCGTTCTTCGAGGTAGTGTGGCTAGCGGCCAGCGACCGATCCACCGGCCGCCGCTACGAAGACGCTGTCCGCTGGAAGCTGGATACGCCCATTCCCGAAGCTGTGCGCGCGCTGCCGCTCTCACCGGCAAGGCCGGATCATGCTCCGTCGATTCTCTTCGCCGCGCTTGACACCGATATCGCTCGGGAGCTCGAGCCGCAGTTCGCCACCGCCGGCTGCGCCGTCATCTCGAACTCCAGCGCCTTTCGCATGCAGGCCGATGTGCCGCTAGTCATCCCGGAGGTCAACCCGGAGCATCTGTCACTGCTTGAGTTACAAAAATGGCGCAAGCAATCCGGCGGATATATCGTCACCAACCCGAATTGTTCTGCCATCGGTCTCGTGCTCGCACTCAAACCCATCGCTGACCGCTTCGGACTGGAAAGCATCTTCGTCTCGACCATGCAGGCCATCAGCGGCGCGGGCTATCCGGGCGTGCCCTCGCTCGACATCCTCGGCAATGTAGTCCCCTTTATCCGCAATGAAGAAGAGAAGATGGAGGCCGAGACGATGAAGCTGCTGGGGTCGCTCGACGGCTCCTCCATCCGGCCCTACATGGCGCGCCTGAGTGCACACTGCAATCGCGTGGCGGTTGAAGACGGCCATACCGAGAGTGTTTCCATCAAGCTGCGCACGCCTGCGACGCGCGAACAGATGCTGGCCGCGTGGAGCGAGTTCCAGCCGCTGACATCGCACCAGCTTCCCACCGCTCCTGCACTTCCCGTCGAGTACATAACCGGCGAAGATCGCCCGCAGCCGCGCCTCGACCGCATGCGCGGAGCGGGTATGGCGTCCACGGTCGGTCGCCTGCGGCCTTGCACCCTGCTCGATTGGAAGTTCACCGTGCTCTCTCACAACACTATCCGCGGCGCAGCCGGCGCCGCATTGCTGAACGCCGAATTGTTGATGCAGATGGGCAAGCTGACCGGCACACGCGCGGCCACACCAGTGACGGCGGCCGTCTCCGCATGAGGCTCGTCGTCATGAAGTTCGGTGGCACCTCGGTTGAGGATGCCGTGGCCATCCGCCGCACCACAGATATCGTTGCGGGCCGCGTCGCTCAAGGCCTGCAGCCAGTCGTCATCGTCAGCGCGATGGCGCGTGTCACCGATCAGTTGCTGCAGGCAGCAGCGGCTGCTGGACGCGGTGACAAGTCCGGAGCCCTGGCCAGCAGCATCGCATTGCGCGAGCGGCATCACTCTGCGGCATCCGAGCTGATCCCGGTCGACGCGCTTGCGCCGATCACTGCGTTTATCGACGAACACTTCGACGCACTCGATGAGCTGCTGCGTGGCCTTGCTGCCGTCGGTGAAGTCACGCCGCGCACCACAGACATCGTCGCTTCCTACGGAGAACGCCTCTCGAGCCCCATCGTCGCCGCCGCATTCGCGGCTCGCGGGGTTGCGGCAGTACATGTGGACGCCCGGCAGTGCATCATCACCGATGCGCAACACATAAAAGCGATCCCGCAGGACGGCCTCATCGCCGCACGCCTGCGTGAGCATGTGCTGCCGCACGCCGAAGCCGGGCGCGTCGCCGTGCTGGGTGGCTTCATCGGGTCTACCCCCGAAGGCGTCACCACGACACTCGGTCGCGGCGGGTCGGACTTCAGCGCTGCTCTAGTCGGCGGCGGAATGCACGCCGAGTCGATCGAGATCTGGACCGACGTCAATGGCATCATGACGACCGACCCACGCATCTGTGCGGATGCGCTGCGCGTGCGCACCATCAGCTTTGACGAGGCTTCGGAGCTAGCCTACTTCGGCGCCAAGGTTCTGCATCCGGCCACGATCCTGCCCGCCGTCGAGAAGAACATCCCGGTGCTCGTATTGAACTCGCGCGACGCCACCAACGAAGGGACACGCATCACCGCGCTGGCGCCGCACTGCCGCAGTCCGTTCAAGTCCATCGCGGCCAAGAAGCGGCTCACCATCATCGATATCGTTGCCAACCGCATGCTGATGTCGCATGGCTACCTCAAGGCCGTCTTCGAGGTCTTCGACCGCCACAAGTGCTCGGTCGACATGGTTTCCACTTCGGAGGTCAGCGTCTCGCTCACCGTCGATTCCAACGAACGCCTGCCGGAGATCGCCGCTGACCTGCGCAAGTTCGCCGATGTAAAGTACGAAGGGCGGAAGGCGCTGATCTGTATGGTCGGGGAGAATATTCGCGGGCAAAACGGCATTGCGGCGCAGGTCTTCGGCGCGCTGCGCGACATCAACCTGCGCATGATCTCGCAAGGCGCTTCCGAGATCAACATGAGCTTCATGATCGAGGAAGACGATGTAGAGAAAGCGATTCGCTCCCTGCATCAGGTCTTCTTTGCCGATCCGGACCCGGCGATCTTCGACCTAGAAGCACGGGTGACAGCATCCGTAGCAGGAGGCAAGCGATGATCTTCTTGATTCTCGGTCGCGGCAAGACGGGCTCCATCGTTGCCGATGTCGCTCACGAGCGCGGACACGGCGTGCGTGTTATCGGCGAGGAGGAGAACCGCAACGCCTCTGCCCTGACGCCGCCCTTGCTGGCGCAAGTGGATGCGGTCATCGATTTCACCACCGCCGACGCGGTCATCCCGAACATGCGCGCCTGCCTCTCCAACGGTGCGAAGATCGTAGTGGGCACCACCGGCTGGTACGACCGCCTGAAAGAAATGCAGACGCTGTGCTATCGTCGCAAGGCCGGCCTGCTCTACGGCACCAACTTCTCCGTGGGAGTGCAGGTGATGCTGCGCCTGGTGCATGAGCTCGCGATCGGCACCCGCGGCTATGAACTGTCCATCTCCGAGGTGCACCACGCCAGCAAGAAGGACGCGCCCTCCGGGACCGCGCTCTCACTGCAACAGACGGTGCGCGATGCAGCGCCGGAGCTCGATGCATCGATCACCTCGGCACGCGAAGGGGACGTCGCCGGCATCCACGAGATGCAGGCCCGCTCGGTGAACGACCTCATCACGGTTCGGCACGAGTCATTCTCCCGCCGCGGCTTCGCGGAGGGCGCCATCCGCGCGGCGGAGTGGCTCTCCTCGCGCACCGGCTATTACGACTTCACCGACATCTATCCAGAACTGCAGTGAATTCAGCGTATCGACGGAAGAGCATACGGCCTTGCTATAGTCTCGCCAATTCCTCACAATTCGTCACCGGAACGAAGTGAAAAGGGCAGTGAAGGGACCTGCTGTTTTGACGACCTCACCGTCCCGCCAGATCAGCTTCCGAATAGTATTTGATATTCTGCGCACCGTATGGAATTCAGCGGTTGCGGCACGGCTCTAGTCACACCCTTTCGTCCGGACACCACCATCGATACCGATGCGCTTGCCAAGCTGGTTGAGTGGCAGATCGCGAGCGGTATCCAGTTCCTGGTGGCCTGCGGCACCACGGCGGAGACGCCATCACTGACCGATCGGGAAGCTCTTGATGTGGTGCGCATCGTGGTCCGCGTTGCGGCCGGACGTGTCCCGGTGATCGCCGGATGCACGCACAACGCCACCCGTGAGGCCGTCGAACGCGCCAAGGCGGTCGCTGCGGTCCGTGGTGTCAGCGCCCTGCTTACCGCCAACCCCTACTACAACAAACCGACGCAGGAGGGCCAGTTCCAGCACTTCAAGGCGATTGCGGAGTCGGTGCCGTTGCCGGTCGTCATCTACAACATTCCTGGCCGCACCGCCTGCAACGTGGAACCGGCGACGCTGGCTCGCTTGGCCGAGGCCTGCCCGAACCTGTGCGCGGTGAAGGAATCGAGCGGGAACCTGCAGCAGATCACCGAACTCATTCACGCCCTCGACGATACGAAGGTGCGTGTGCTGGCGGGGGACGACAATATCGCGTTAGCGGCCATCGCGGTGGGCGCCGCCGGGCTTGTCTCTGTCGCGTCGAATGAGATCCCGGCAGAGATGCGGCAGATGATCGCCGCCGCCCTCGGCAATGACTGGATTACCGCGCGCTCCCTACAGCGCCGGTATTACCCGTTGCTGCTCGCAAACTTCTGGGAGACGAGCCCCGGTCCGGTCAAACATATCCTGGCGCGCATGGGCCGATTGGAACCGGTGTGGCGTCTGCCCATGGTGCCGCCATCTGCGCCCGTCGCGGCGAAGCTCGATGCGCTGATCGCGTCGTTACGGCTGGACCCCGCTTCGCACCAGAGCTGAACCCGGCCTCACACTGGCCAAAAGAGCGCTGCGCTGGGTCACCGCTACACTGGAGCCAGACATGCACGAACAGAACCCTCTTCAAGCCGAAATCGAACTCCACTTTGCTGCCGGTGCAGCAGCGATCGACGATCCCGCGGCACTCGCGGCCTTCACGCAACTTCGGCAGGAACTCAACAGCGGTCGCGTCCGCTCCGCAGAGCCCGACGCGTCGGCGCCCTACGGCTGGCGCGTGAACTCGTGGGTCAAGCGCGGCATCCTGCTTGGCTTCCGCATTGGGCAGCTCACAGCGCTGGGCAATCACGATCTCTCCTTCGTCGACAAAAGCACCTTCCCCGCGCGCACCTTCACGCCGGAAGAGGGCATCCGCATCGTCGTTGGCGGCTCGTCGGTGCGTGAGGGCGCGTATCTCGCGCGTGGCGTCATCTGCGCGCCGCCGATGTTCGTCAACGTGGGTGCATACGTCGATGAGGGCACCATGGTGGACTCGCATGCGCTGGTCGGCAGCTGCGCGCAGATCGGCAAACGCGTGCATCTCAGCGCGGCAGCGCAGGTAGGCGGCGTGCTGGAGCCGGTGAACGCCAACCCGGTCATTATCGAAGACGATGTGCTGGTGGGCGGCAACTGCGGCGTCTACGAAGGCACCATCGTGCGTGAGCGGGCAGTGCTCGCGTCCGGCACCATCCTCACGCGCGGCACACCGGTCTACGACATCGTGCACGGCATCATTCATAAAGCAGAGCCGTCCGGCGACAATGCAGAGGCAAAGCCGCTCATGATTCCCGCAGGGGCCGTGGTGGTTCCCGGCTCGCGCGCCGTCACGCGAGGGCGCGCGGCGGAGTGGGGACTCAGTCTCTACGCGCCTGTCATCGTGAAATACCGCGACGACAAGACGGATCTGAGCGCCACGCTCGAAGACCTGCTGCGGTAAAGCAGGGATCGCAAACCGTCACTTCGATCGCACCTGCCCGAGCGATTTCAAAACCCGCGAAGCACCTATCGCCGCATTGTCATCTCGATCAGAGCGAAGCGAAGTGGTGTTCCGTGGCCCTGTTCCCTATTCCTTGTTTTCCCGCGCCTGCGGCGCCGTGCCCGGCAACGGGCGAAAGGCCAGCGCGACACGGTTCCAGATGTTCATGGTCGCGATCACAACCGTCAGCGCTACCAGGTCATGCTCGCTGAAGTGTGCGCGCACCCGGTCGTAGACCTCATCCTTGGCGCGGCTGCTCTGAATGTTGGTCACGGCATCGGTCCAGGCCAGCGCGGCACGCTCCTGCTCGGTGAAGAACGGCGCCTCATCCCACGCACACAGCGCATAGAGCCGCTGCTCGGTCTCGCCCCACTCGCGAGCCTCTTTGGTGTGCATGTCGATGCAGTAGCTGCAGCCGTTCAGCATGGAGGTGCGCACCTCCACCAAGGACACCAGTTTCTTATCCAAGCCAGCGTTGTGTCCCTGTTTGCCGAGCTCCACCAGCGCCTGGAAGCCCTCCGGAAAGGCGTCCCGATACTTCAGTCGTTGTTCCATTGTCTCCTCTGCTGTTGTGTATTCCGTGACGCAGCATGCTGTGTGCATTCAGTTTCGCGCGCAAGGGCGCTCACGGTGGGGACTGCCATGCTAGCCCACATGACCACTGTATCGATTCTGCGTGGAAACGATCTATCTGGACGCGCAGGCCGCTTGTAGACTCGCTCTGTCATGACGCGTTTATCTATCTGGCCTCTCAGTATATTTCTTGTCTTGGCGCTTCCAGCCGCAGCAGCGCACCGCCCAACCCCCTCCGGCTATGTAACCGATAAGGGCAGCCCGGCAGATTTCAAGCTAGATGGTGTCACCGTACGGTGCACCTCCAATACCGTGCAGAAAATCGAAGAGAAGGGCGCAACCTCGTACCTGCACACCTGCGCGGTCCGTTTTGTAGGCGAGGCACTGATCGTCTATGGCAAGAAGGACCAATCCGGCAGCATCACGGCGACCGAGATCGACCCGGTGCCACCGGAGGAGAGGGAGATCGCAGGATTCGGGGTCATCGATGCGGTGCGATCCTCACCGGGCTCCGCCACCCCTGTGCTCGTCAGCGCGGACGGCTACACTATCCGCATCCCGCCGACAGTCCACATCGGCTTCGAGGCTCCCCTCACCGCAAAGGATGGCGTGACCACGAACGAGTGGTTACGCTACACCGCCACCCTCCAGCCTGATGGCTCCGCGCTGGCGAAGACTGCCATCGTCTCCGCGAACGTCCTCAAGGACCGCGAGCACCGGGCCAATGAGAAGGCCGAATTCGATCCAGCCGTGGTAACGGAAACCGATAAGCAGGGTAAGGTCAACACTTTCTTCAAAGGTGTCGATCCGAAACGTTTCCCCGCCACACACGATGCCGCCATGCAATCCCGCATCGAAGCCATCGGGGCCACGCTCATCCCCGATTACCAGCGCAATCTTCCGGCAAATGATCCGTCCAAGATCAACTTTCGTTTCCAGGTCGTGGATCAGCCGAAGCTGCATGATGCGACGACACTCTCCAACGGAATCATTCTGGTGCCGCAACAGGTGTTGACCCGGCTGGAAAATGATTCCCAGGTCGCCACGGTGCTCGCAGATAACATCGCCTGCGCCTTGGAAAAACAGACGCTCCGCCTGATTCCCGTTGGGCGAACCTTGACTGCCGGGCAAATTGCCGCCGCCGCTGGCGGCATTTTCGTGCCGGGTCTTGGCCTGGCCGCTAGCGCCGCGGGCGTAGCGACCAGCGAGGTGGCAGAGCGGCGCAGCGAGGAGCAGAGCGGCCGCGTCAGCCTGGTACTGCTTCACCATGCGGGCTACGATCTCACTCAGGCGCCCATGACGTGGTGGATTCTGTCCCCAAAAAAGAACAAGCCCCTGACCAGTTACCCCATGCCGTTCCGCGCCAGCTATCTCTACCAGGTCTTGGGAGAGGTCTGGCATCCGGGATCCCCGGAATCGCTCACCGTCCCCATGTCTGCACCATAAAAATCGCTTCCCTGCTGCCTTGAGGCGCGGTCATCCTCTTTGTCCCGGTCGCGGCACCTGCTAGCATCGTTTATTCATGTCAAAAGGCAAGCTGCAAATCATACCCATCGGCGGACTTGGCGAGTTCGGAATGAACTGTATGGCCATCCGCTGGGACGAAGACATCTTCGTCATCGACGCCGGTCTCATGTTTCCGGAGAGCGACCTGCTCGGCGTCGACATAGTCGTCCCGGACATCACCTATCTCATCGAAAACCGCTCCCGGGTCCGCGGCATCGTGCTTACCCACGGTCACGAAGACCACATCGGCGGCCTCCCTTGGCTACTGCGTGAGCTCAATGTCCCGGTCTACGCCACCGAATTCACACTGGCCTACGTCGAGGGCAAGCTCGAAGAGCACAAGCTGTTGGACAATGCCGAGCTGATCGAGATCGAGCCCAAGCGAAAATTCCAGCTTGGCCCCTTCACCATCGAGCCGCTCCGCGTTACGCACAGCCTCGTCGATTGCGTGGCGCTGGCCATCGAGACGCCGGTCGGCGTCATCATCCACACCGGCGACTTCAAGGTGGATCTCTCGCCGCCGGACGGCCACGGCTTCGACCTGGCGAGCTTCGCCGAATACGGCAAGCGTGGCGTGCTCGCTCTGCTGCAGGACTCCACCAACGTGGACCGCCCCGGCTATACGCCCAGCGAGTGGGCCGTCCGCCCACGCCTGGACGAGATCTTCTCGCGCACCGAGCGACGCCTCTTCTTCTCCTGCTTCTCGTCCTCCATCTATCGACTGCGCATCGCGCTGGAGCTGGCGCAGAAGCATGGCCGCAAGGTAGCGATCGTCGGCCGCTCCATGCTGGAGTCGTCGGAGATTGCGCAGGATCTTGGCTACCTAAGCATCCCGCCGTCGCTGATCATCCATCCCGGCCAGGTGAAAGACTTCGCGCCGGAGGAGGTTTGCGTGCTCATCAGCGGCACCCAGGGCGAGCCTATGTCCGCGCTCTCCCGCGCCGCCGTAGATAACCACAAGCATGCGAAGATCGAGCGCGGCGATACCGTGCTGCTCAGCTCGCGCGTCATCCCCGGCAATGAGAAGAGCATCTACCGCGTCATCGATCATCTCTGCCGCCGCGAGGCGAACGTGATCTTCGACGACGGCCAGTCGGGCCTGATCCACGTCAGCGGCCACGGCAGCCAGGAAGAACTGCGGCTGATGATCAACCTCACACGGCCCAAGTTCTTCGTGCCCGTGCACGGCGACTTCCGCCATCTGCAACGTCATGCTCGCCTGGCTATGGACATCGGCATCTCCGAGAATGCGTACCTGCTCGAAGACGGCGATGTGCTTGAAGTGGATCAGAAGACCGCCGTGAAAAACGGCAAGGTTGCCGCCGGCCGAGTGCTGTTGGACTCCGGCGCATCCGGCAACGTCGTCGAAGACATGATCATCCGCGATCGTCGCCACCTCAGCGAGGACGGACTGGTGATTGCCATCATCACCATCAACAAACTCACCGGTCACGTCGAAGGTGTGCCGGAGCTGGTGACGCGCGGCTTCGTTGCCGGCAACCTGGAGATGGGCGAGAAGGCAAAGGCAATCGTCGCCAAAACACTGGAAGAGTCGAGCAACGAGGAGAAGGCCGACCAGGTATTGATCAAGGAGAAGATCCGCGTCGATTTGAAGCGTTACATCCAAAGACAGACGTCCAGCCGCCCCTTCATCATGCCCATTATCCTAGAGATCTAAAAGGCATTTTGCTCATAGTCTGATCTGCGATGGGCCGCACAGTATCGATCGTTGAAGGGTTGTTATCATTAGCGAAATGCGTTAACCCTTCCGTCCGCCGCTACAATCGCAGCATGCCTGAACCTACCCCGGACGTTCTCACACGCGCGAAGCGCATTCGCATGCTGCTCATGGATATCGACGGCACGCTTTCAAGCGGCGTCTGTCTGATCGCGCTGCCCAACGATGGCGGCGTGGCCGAGATGAAGACCTTCGATCCGCAGGATGGGCTTGCTCTGAAGCTGGTGCACACCATGGGGATTCGTACCGGCTTCATCACCGGGCGTAAGTCGCCCGCTGTCGCGCAACGTGCCCGAGAGTGCGCAGTCGACTATGTGTATCTCGGCCAGGCGAAAAAGACGGACGCCTACGAAGAGTGTTTGCAGAAGGCGGGTGTCACCGACGAAGAGACCGCCTATCTCGGTGACGATCTGCCGGATATGCCGTTGAGCCGTCGCGTCGGCTTTGCCATTGCCGTCGCCAATGCGGCGCCGGAGCTCAAGGCGATCAGTCACTACGTTACGGAGCGTCGTGGCGGCGAAGGTGCTGCGCGCGAAGTGGTCGAATTGATCCTGAAGGCACAGGACCGTTGGGAGACAGCAATCCCCCTTGCCTTGGCGTAACAGGAATTCACCGCTGCTGTGATGAGTCTTTATTCTTGTCTCATGCAGGTATCTGAGGCGTGGCAGCAAGCAATGCCTGCGTATATGGCTGGCGCGGCGCGCGGCAGAGGGATTCAGCCTCACCTTCCTCCACCACCTTGCCGCGTTGCATCACGACGATGCGGTCCGCCAGATAGCGGACCAGCGGCATGGAGTGCGTGATGAACAGGTAGGCCATCCCATGTTCACGCTGCAGCGCGCGCAACAGATTCACGATCTGCGCACCCACGCTTACGTCCAGGGCGGAGATCGGCTCATCCAGCACCAGCAGTTCCGGTCGTAGAGCAAGCGCGCGCGCGATATTGATGCGCTGACGCTGTCCACCGGAGAACTCATGCGGATAGCGCGGCAGCGCGGATGCGTCGAGGCCGACGCTCTTCAGCAACTCATCCACGCGATCCCGCTGCGCTTTCCGGCCACGCGGCAGGTGTGCCTCGCTTCCCGCTAAGGATGTGTGAATAAGAAACGGCTCGGTCAGGATCTGCTCCACGCGCATGCGTGGGTTCAGCGCGGCGAACGGATCCTGAAATACCGGCTGCATGCGGCGTCGCATCCAGCGGAGGCGCGAACCCTTGGCAGTAGCGACCACCTCTCCATCGAAGCGGACCTCGCCTGCCGTCGGCTCGATCAAGCCGAGTACCATGCGGGCTACCGTGCTCTTGCCGGAGCCCGACTCGCCGACGACGCCGAGCGTTTCTCCGCGTGCAATCTGCAGTGAGACGCGATCGACCACCAGATTCGCACCGGAGGAGCCTGGATAGCTTTTCGAGAGATCAATCGCCTCGAGCAACGGCATAGCCACGAGAGTAGCATTGGCTTGTCGAATGATGCGACGACTCCAAAATTACAGCACGCACCTGTCAGTGAGTGGCATTCGATGACGGCAATGAGAATTTGCAGCGCAAAGAAACAGATGGCCGCTTCGGGGCAGACCGTCCGTCGATACAAAACTGTGGCTCGATACCTCGTCCTCGTTACGTTCCTTATTTGTATGATCGCGACATCCGGCGCCGCACATGCCGAGGTGACGATCCTGCGTCATGTCACCCTTGTTGACGGCACCGGAAGTGCGCCGCGGCATGACGTGTCCTTGATTATCGAAAATGGGCGGGTGCGGACCATCGCCGGCGCGCACTCGCCCCGCATCGCCGGCGCAAAGGTGATAGGTCTCGGCGGTAAGACCATCATGCCGGAGCTGATCAACACCCACGGGCACCTCGGCCTGTTGAAGGGCACGAAGATGTCTTCGGCCAATTACACCCTGGACAATGTGCGGAGGCAGTTGCTGCAATATCAATCCTTCGGCGTGGGTGCGGTACTGGTCATGGGGACGGATAACGACGAGGCCTATGCATGGCGCAGCAAGTCGCAGGCCGGCGCGTTGCCGGGCGCGCTGCTCTACACAGCAGGTAGAGGCTTTGGCGTTCCGCAGGGTCTGCCGCCGGCGGCGATGGGTGTGGATGCAGTCTACCGTCCGGCAACTCCCGGGGAGGCACGGCGGGACGTGCAGGAGTTGGCCACACACAAGCCGGATGTGGTGAAGATCTGGGTCGACGACTTCTGGGGACAGTTCCCCAAGATGAAGCCGGAGATCTACGCCGCCATCATCGATGAAGCGCACAAGCAGCATCTGCGGGTGGCTGCTCACGTGTACCACGAAGCAGACGCACAGCGGCTGGTCGATCTGGGTGTAAACATCCTCGCGCACAGTGTGCGGGACGCTGAGCTTCCGGATTCCCTGGTCGCGGAGATGAAGCGGAAGCATGTCGCATGCATCGGCACACTCTCTCTCGACGAGTTCGCAACCGCGTATGCGGACGATCCGGCATGGTTGAGCGATCCGTACTTCCGCGCGTCTCTGGAACCGGGCGTCTACGAGATGATCACGAACCCCAAGTACAAGCAGTCCATTGCAGCGGACAGGAAGACTGCGGATGAAACTGCTGCGTTGCCGATCGCGCTGAAGAACTTCAAGAAGCTCTACGACGCGGGCATTCTCGTTGCACTCGGCACGGATTCCGGCGCGACACCGATCCGCCCCTTCGGCTTTTCCGAACATATGGAGCTGCGGCTTTTGGTGCGGGCCGGCCTGACTCCGCTGCAGGCGATCACAGTGGGCACACGCAATGGCGCGGAGCTGCTGGGAGCGTCTCACGAGATCGGCACGCTCACGCCGGGACATGCAGCAAACTTTATCGTGCTCGATAAAGATCCGACGCTCGATATCCGCAACACCGAGACGATTGCGGCGGTGTGGAAGAACGGTAGACAGGTGAGCACGGGGCCGATCGCTCATCGGTGATTTTGCCGGCCACGCAAGGGGGAGAGATGAACAGGCGCGCATTCACTGCCATGCTGGCTTCGCTCGGCGTAACTGCTCCAAAGTCCATGTGGGCGGCAGCAGAGGGCTCGATGAGCGGCGGCAACGATGGAGGCCATGGAGATCCTGGAGTGTTGCGGCTCTCTCGCAACGGGTGGATGCCGAACAACGAGCACCTTCCCGTGCTGCTCTATCGCGAGGCCATCGCGACGCGCGGCGTAGATCCTGCTGCGAACTTCGAGAGCCGCTTCCGGCAGAACGGCTGGCCGCCTCAGTGGCGGAATGGGGTCTACGATTTTCACCACTACCACTCGACGGCGCATGAGGTGCTCGGCTTCGCCGGAGGAACGGCAAAGCTGATGCTGGGCGGCCCGAATGGACATGTGGTTACGGTTCGCGCAGGCGACATCGCGGTGTTGCCGACAGGTACCGGCCATTGCAGGTTAGAGCAGTCATCCGACTTTCTGGTGGTGGGTGCCTACCCGCGAGGCCAGTCGTGGGATATCTGCCGCCAGGCGCCCGATGCTACTGCCATGACGCGCATGGCAAAGCTGCCCTTTCCATCGAACGATCCAGTTGCCGGTGAAGGTGGGGCGTTGACCAGGCTTTGGAGAGACTAGGTCTGAAGCCGGGTTGCTGTAAGGTGAAGCGCCACACTCGTCAGGCATGTTCGCCAAAGAAAATGCCTACATCGCCTCACTCAATACATGACATCATCCCGGCTTCTGCTCTAGGTCTGAGCGAAGTCGAAGAGGCCGCTCTGAGCCCGTCGAAGGGACTGCAGTTTGCTTTCGTCGAGCTACCATTCTCCAAAGTTATGAAGTTGACTTCAGACTCAAAACTCTAGGAGCTTGTTGAAAAACTACCTTATTTCCTTTTAAGGCCTGAATTTAGGGATATCTTGAGGTCACCAGACGCTTGGAAATCGCTCCTGGGCATCCTGACGCGATGTGTTTTTGAGCGCTTTGCAAGCTATAGCCTTTTTCAACAAATTCCTAGGGAACTCTGATTAAAGTACCTCTTATTTACAACGATGTGACTTAGGTTGTGTTGAGTGGGATTGGTTGGGATGAAGCGGTAGACATAGGCGATGGCAACGGGTTTTGCGAAGTATGGTCGTCAGACGCGTTGAGCGGAGTTTCTGGCGGCGATGGAGCCGCGACTATACCACCGCCAGCCGTCAGGTGGCGCGGCTCGACCAGCTTGGCCTGGTCACCCGCCGCGCAAGGTCAGCTGATCGTCGCACCCGAGAAGCGACCGTGACACCGCAGGGTAGGGCGGCGACGAATGCCGTCGATGCCGCTCGCGCGCGGCTGGCACTGCGAATATTCCGAAACTGGTGTCGCGCCGGTCACGATCAGCTTTTCCGGCTGACGCGAATGTTGGCTGATGGCATGGAAGCGATGCCGGCGCCGGGATCGAAACTGCCAGAAAGCATGGTTCGAAATGAAAGCACTCTTTCATAAACGGAGAAATATAGCGTAGATCGCAGCCGGTTGATCGCCTCGCTGTCCTTCTCAACATTGTTCTGAGTTCTGACAACCTCTTGACATTTCTCTGACAATCGATCGCGCAGGGACGCATAGGTTAGTGCTTAGCAATACGGCACGCAAACCTGATGAAAGGGGAAATGAACCGATGATCGACATCCTATTGGGATTGTTTGTAGGCTTGGGCTTGTCCCTCTAAAACCTTGGAAGGTCTGCGCTTAACTGCACCTTCTCAAAAAGTAGCAGTCTAATTGCTTCGAAGCCGAAGCACTATGCCCACACACAAGAGTATGGTGTGTGGGCATAAGTGCTCTTTGCGTTCCGAGTGCAGCGCATCGACGCCTTCAGCAACACGCGCCGAAGGCCACGGACCGCATCAACCGGCGATGGCGCAGCAAGCTCAAGAGCTCTTCGGAGCAGCGCGAGCAGAACCGTATCCAGTCCAAGACCCGCTCCCGCGTCGAGCATGTCTTCGCCGTGATGAAGCTCAAGTTCGGCTTTACCCGCGTGCGCTATCGCGGACTGGCCAAGAACACCCAGCGGCTGCTCACCACCTGTGCGCTCATCAACCTGTGCACCGCACGCAACCACCTGCGGGAAGTCCCTGCGCCGACGTGTCTCTAAAAGGCACTTTGACTCTTCAAGTCAGACCCAAAACACCCAACACGACCGAATAAGTCGACACACCTCGAAACTATCCGACCTCTTTCATCCAAAACCTGCTCCGCATAGCTTATTCAGAGCTCCCCTAAGCCATTCCTGTCGTCATCCCGACCGGAACGGCGCAGCCGCTAGTTGAGGGGTCTGCTACGCAAGACAGGGTGCCCCATCCTACGCAACACGTAGGGTGGGCAACTGACTCATTCCCCTACAATCACGGCATGGCCACCGCAACCGTCCCGGCACTCGTATCCATCGGTGACATCGAAGCAGCACACGAGCGCGTCCGCGGGGCGGTGCTGCGCACGCCGCTGGTCCGGTTGTCTTCTGTATCCGCAACAGTGGCATATCTGAAAGCGGAGAGCCTGCAGCCTATCGGCAGCTTCAAACTGCGGGGCGCGTACAACGCTGTCGCACTGCTCAGCGACACTCAGCGACAGCGCGGCGTCATCACATACTCCAGCGGCAATCACGCCCAGGGCGTGGCCTACGCAGCCCGCGCCTTCGGCGTTCCTGCCGTCATAGTTATGCCGTCCAACGCACCGGAGATCAAGCGCCAGGCCACCACAGCGCTGGGCGCGACGATCGTCACTGTGGGTCCGGCCAGCTCGGAGCGTCGCGAGCGAGCCGAGGCGCTGGCCGCCGAGCATGGCTACACCATCATTCCGCCTTATGACGATCCCGCGATCATCGCCGGCCAGGGCACCTGCGGCCTGGAGATCCTCGCCGACTGCCCCGATGTCGACCTTGTCCTCGCGCCGGTTGGCGGGGGCGGCCTGCTAAGCGGCGTTGCCGCGGCTATCCGGCAGCAACGCCCTGTCTGCCGCGTCATCGGCGTGGAGCCGGAGGTGGCCGGAGATGCGGCAACCAGCTTCAGGCAGGGCCGGATCGTGCAATACACCGCCGAGCAGACCAGCCGCACCCTTGCCGATGGTCTGCGCACGCAGAGCCTCGGCAGCCTGAATTTTGCGCATATCCAGCAGTATGTGGACGGCATCGTCACCGTGACCGAGGACGAGATCGAGCAGGCCATGCGCGTCATCGCGTGGGATGCGCGGCTTATCGCCGAGCCCAGCGGCGCCGTCACCACCGCTGCCCTGCTCTTTCATCGTGATCAGTTGCCCGCACACCGGACCGCGGTAGCCATTCTGAGCGGCGGCAACGCCGAACCGGCGACACTGCGGCGCGTGCTCGCCGGCTGAAGCAAGTCTCCCAATTTCTCCAGCCCGATTCCTCGAGGTTTCCGGCGTATCCTGAGCACGTGAATCCGCCACGTGCCGCCGCTCTCATCCTCTGCACGACCGTTGCTTACGCGTTTCAGGCTTTTGCAGCAGACAAGCCGCCCTCCGGCCCCATCGCGACCGTGGTGCGCGCCACCTCCGTCTACGTTCAAGCAGACACCAGCTCGCAGCGCCTGGACCAGATCACGCCCGGCCGCGAGATGGTCATCGTCGGCAAGAGCGGTCCGTGGCTGCGCGTCTTCGCTAACACCGATGTCGAGCAAAACCAGTCCGAAGACGCGCCCGTCTTTGGCGATCAGTCGACTACACCGCCCATCTCCGGCTGGATCGAGAACAAAGGTGTCGTCAGCGCCCAAACTCCCCACGCCGACGATATCCTCTACGGTGCCGGTGCGGGCGAAGAGACAAAGGCCGCTGACACACGCGGATCGCGCGTCGCTGCCCAGGCCGCGCGGCTGCTCTACGCACGCGATGCGCAGCTCTTTCCGCAGGGACCGCACGCCGGCGAGGCTGCATGGCGCGCCGCGGATATTCGCTGGCAGCTAGAAAAGCAAGACGTCTACTCACGCCCCTCGGCGCATGAGAAGGAGAACTATCTGCGTCAGCAGATCGATGAATCCGAGATGAAGAAGCTCATCAAGCACTTCCCCGGGTCCAAATGGGCCGACCTCGCCGCCTACGACATGCTGGACAATAAGGTCTGCGGCGACTGGCAGGGCTCGACCAAATGTCCGGAGAAGGAAGCAGAGCTCTACCAGAAGTATGCGGACGAGCATCCCAACTCGCCGAAGGCGGCTACGGCACTCTTCGAGGCCGTGTATCGCTTAGCCGCAGCCGGTGATATTTACGCAGGCGACAGTGACGAGAAAAAAGCTGGTGTGGATCGCGACCATGCCAGCGCCGTGGCAACGCACCTTGAAGAGAAATACCCCACGAGCGACTACGCGGCCCGCGCCGCCACTCTGATATACCAAGTGCAGCAGTCCATCCCCATTTATGGCGCAGAACGCGACTGATCTGCCGCGAGGAAGTGCGTGAACGACTACATCGTCTCGGTCCTGCTCGGCATCGTCGAGGGCCTTACAGAATTTCTGCCGGTCAGTTCGACGGCGCACCTGCGCATCGCCGAAGCTATGCTGCATCTGAATCTGGCCGACCCATACTGGAAGATGTACACCATCGTCATTCAGCTCGGGGCCATCCTTGCGCTGGTCTTTCTCTTCCTCGGCCGCATTTTAGAATTCATCCGCACCTTTCCGAAAGGCGAATCGGGCGACCGCACCGTACTCACGCATCCGATCTCGCTGACGCTCATCGCCTTCGTCTGCACCGCCGTGCCGGCGTTTCTTCTGACCAAGATCATCGGCAAGCATCTGGAGAGTCTGCGTCTGATGGCGACCTCGCTGCTCGTCGGCGGCATCATCATGTGGGTTGTCGACGCGTGGAGCATCCGTCGAGAGGCCAAGACCGTGGACGTTGAACACATGACGCTTGGCCAATCCGTCTGGATCGGCCTCTGCCAGGTCACCTCGGCCGTCTTCCCCGGCACCTCGCGGTCTATGTCCACCATTGCCTCCGGCCAGCTCGCGGGCATGACGCGGTCTGCGGCGCTCGAGTTCAGCTTCCTCGTCTCCATTCCCACCATGATCGCGGCCACCGGCTACGACCTGCTCAAGACGCTGCACCCACGCCACACCAATGTGACCGAAACCGTCGCACCTCTGGTGATGACGACGCATAGCTGGATCGTTCTCGTCATCGGCTTCGTCGTTTCGTTCATCATCGCGCTGCTGGTAGTGGAGTGGTTCCTGACCTGGGTCCGCCGGCACGGCTTTGTGCTCTTCGCGGTCTACCGTATCGTGCTCGCGCTCCTACTCTTTGGGCTTGGCAAGCGGCTGCTCGGCGCCTGAGACCTGCAGCCACGCGCGAGTGCCGAGGATTCAGGAAAGTCGGTGATATAGTCCGCGCATGGCAGGTACGCGCCCACTCCTCCTCCTCGCTCTCTTCGTCTTTGTCCTTGTCACGAGTCCTGCGCCGGCGCAAAGCGGCGACAGCACCGAGACGCTGCTGGAACAGCTCTCCAACGCCGCCGGACCGCCCGGAGCGGAGGAGCCGGTGCGCGCCATCATGGTGCGGAAGATGAAGCCGTTTGTCTCGCAGCCCATTCGCTATGACGGCATGGGCTCCGTGATTGCGCAGCAGGGGACGACGGGACCACGCATCATGATCGATGCCCACATGGACGAGCTGGGCGGCATGGTTCGTCGCATTACGCCGAATGGCTTTCTCACCATGCAGATGTTGGGCGGATGGCTCGACCAGGCACTCGTCGACCAGCGTTGGACCATCCTGGGCACGAAAGGGCCAGTCCTCGCCGTCACGGGCATTCGCGATATCCATGTTCTTCCCGCCAACGAACGCGGCGAAGTCTTCCATCGTGACCAGATGTTCCTCGACATCGGCGCGAAGAACGCTACCGAGGCCGCGGCGATGGGCGTGGAGGCCGGCGATCCGGTCGTTCCCGACTCTGCGTTTGCTGTCCTCAATGGCAGCAACAATTATCTCGGCAAGGCATGGGACGACCGTGTCGGCTGCGCGGCGTTGATCGAAGCCATGCGAAGGACGGCCACTATGCCGCACGCCAACCAGCTCTTTTACGTCGTCACCACGCAGGAGGAGGTCGGCTTGCGCGGCGCACGCACCGCTGCGAACTTCGTCAAGCCGGACATCGGCATCGCCATCGAGGGAGGCATCACCGGCGATACGGCCGGCGCTCGTCCCGAGGAGACGCAGGTGAAGCTCGGAGCCGGTCCGGGCATGTTCCTCTACGATTCCAGCACCATTGCCAATCGCAAGATGGTCGCATTCACCCGAAAGACCGCCGCTGCCAAGAATCTGCCTCTGCAGGCGGACCTGGTGCAGGGTTACGGAGACGACTCTGCCGAGATGCAGACCGCGAACGAAGGCGCACCCACCATCAATCTCGTCGTACCGGTTCGTTATACGCACGCCCACAACGGAGTCATGAATCGTCAAGACTTCGACCAGCTCGTCGATCTGGTCGTCGCCATGCTCGTGCAGATGGACGCAAAAACTGTGACAGAGCTGCGCGACTTCACGCCCGCACCGTAGCCCGCTGCCTCACCCATCGCTGAAGCAGCGTTCTTGAGCATTTTCACTGCAGGTGTAGACAACAGCGCGGTGATCGACGTGGCTTTCCGTCAAGAAAAGCCACACTTCGCTGAACTTGGCCTCGCACAGTAGCAGTGAAAATGCTTCAAGCTACCGCATCACGTGAAAGGGTCCGACCGTCGACTCCGCCACACGCGCCAAAAATGGCGGCACTGGCGCACTCGCGGTGAAGCTCAGGTCCCATGCCGGCGACTGCAGCTCCGGCATCGGCTTTGCATGGAATAGTCGGCGCATGTGCTTGGCCATGAAACGCGCCGTCGTCTTCGCCTTCTTCCGCCGCGCGCTGTCGGTCGAAATGCCTGTGCCCGCGTACATCTGCCGGTAGAGCTTCGAGAGAAAGACGAAGGCCACACGTGCCTTCAGTGTCGGCGTGCAGGCGGAGCGCTCCCAGATCGCCGGGAACGTGTAGAACTTGTCCCACACCCGCTGCGTGCGCTCCTTGATCTCGTCGGAGCTCATCGACGGATGCGGTGTAAACATCTTCGGACGCACCGCCGTCGGGATCAACCAGTACCGTGTGATCGGAACGCCGTCCACCAGCGTAGGCGACTTGGCCTGCTCCTTCTCCCAGCGGCCAAAGTCTACCGTGCCCGGAAAGGGCGTCATCATCACAAACTGCGCGAAGGTGATGCCTGCCTTCAGCGCCATCTCGGCGGTCGCATCGAAGGTCGCCGGCTTGTCCGTGGGCAGCCCGAAGATGAACGAACCCAGCACGTGAACGCCGTGCTCCTTGAAAGTCTGTAACTGCTTTGCGAGTCCCGCACCCGAGTAGTTCCAATCCTTGAAGACCGCCTTCAGCCCCTCGGGTGTCACCGCCTCCACACCCACCAGCGCGCCTTTGATATTGGCCTTATTCATGGCGTCCAGATATTCGCCGTCTTCGCCCGCCTCCATGGTGATCTGGGTAAAGAACACCATGTCCTTCGGCAGCTTGGCCAGTTCCGCCATCAATTGGAATCGCTCTTCGCGAATCTGCGTCAGTTCATCGAGCTTCGCCTGGTTGTTCTGTTCGCGCGCCTGCCGCAGGTCGGTCAGAGTCACCGGGTAGAAATTGTCGTCGGCCAACGCGATGAACCGGAAGCCCAGCCGCCGTAGGTCGACAATTTCATCCACCACGCTTTGGAAGCGCCGCTGCCGCGGCTTCTGTCCATCCGTGCGCCACACACTGCAGAACGAGCAGTGCTTGGGGCAGCCGCGCAACGTCTGCACCGAAGCCCACATGTACTTGTCCCGGGGGATCAGATCCCAGCGCGCCGCCAGAAACTCCGAGCCGCCAATCCGTCCGCCGTCGTAGACCCTCTCCAGGTTTCCGTGCATGCAGTCCACGACTGCCTTGCCCCACGCGATATCGCCATCGCCTTTGACGACGGCATGCGCCTCTCCCTGCTCGAACGACTCTTCCGGAAACAGTGTGGCGTGAATGCCGCCATAGATCACCCAGGCGCCGCGCGCCCGCGCCATCCGTCCTACCTCATAGCCGCGCAGCGCGTTGCCGGTGTGCACGCTGATGCCCACAATATCTCCCGAAGCGATGCTCTCGGGCACGACTTGTTCAAGCGACTCATCCACCAGGACGGGATCGCCGGCGACCGCGGGTGTCGCCGCTGCCAGCACAAACAGCCAACGCGGTGTAATCACCGCCGTCCCAAATGAATTGTCGCTTGGATTGATCAGATGAACCTTCATGCAGTAAACCTTCCTTCGTAGCGGCCCCCACGGGGGCATATGTTCCTGAGGAGCGGCGCACAACGCGCGGCGGCACTCCAGGTACCCGTTACAGCCTGCAGCCGCGCGATGGCGACCTAGCGACGCATTGGAGAGTCCTATCCGAGAACAGCCCAGCCCGGAATGACAGGCAAGCGTGCAAATGCAGAAAACGGACGACCGGAAAGAGGAATCAGATCCGGAGAGGCGTGCCGGTGAGACTGGCGGAAGCCACAGGCGTGCCGTGGCTGCGCGACGGCAGCAAAGCCGAAAAGGCCAGCATCGGGCGCACGGAAACCAGCAGGCATCGCAAAGGAAAATCGATGAGCCGGTGAGAGAACAGCATGGAAAAGAATGGCGATGTGGCAGCCTGGTGCGCAATCAGCAGAATAAGGCCGGCGAACAGCAGTACCGCCAAAAGGCCGAACTCAACATCGGAGCCACCCTGCAGAAATCTGTCCCACCGGATGAAGTGCTCCATGAGAGGCATGAGCGCCGTGAGCAGCGCGGTCAGAATCAGGACAGCGCGGCAGCTCTGGAGCCTACCTGCATACAGGCGTTGAGCCCGCTCTGCGTACTCGTTGCCTGAATGGTAATCATTGCTCAGAACACACCGATTTCCCGCGAGAAAGCGCGTAGACAAACCATTTCATGAAAGAATGTCCGATGTCGAACACAAACCTAAAAAATGAGTGAAATGACGCAGCCCCTGCATCATCCCGGATGCAACCTGAAGAGCACCTGAAGGCCCTAGATGGGCCTCGGTGGGTGACCAGCTCGATTCCCGCAACGCCGCTTTCCCTCGCAGCCGTTTAGGGGCTCTGCGACAATCAGAGATGCTCTGGCGTGTCGACCTCTTTATCCGTCTGCAAACGGAGGTCGGATCTTCGCGCCTACTTCGATGAAACCACTCAGAATCGCGCTGACGCCCACTGGAAACCGCAGACTCAATGAGCTGGTCGGCGTCGTGCTCATCGCCACGGCCGGCCTCTTGCTGCTCTCTCTGGCCTCCTATCGGCCCACCGACCCATCGTTCAACACGGTCGGCAGCACGGTGGCTCACAACTGGGTCGGCATCTTCGGGGCGACGCTCAGCGATCTTCTCTTCCAGTTTGAAGGCTTCGCCGCCTTCTGCCTGCCGCTGGTGCTCGGGCTGCTCGGCATCAGCTGGATCCGCTCCCGCGCCATCGGCGCGCCCATGTCCAAGGTCGCCGGCTTTGCGCTGTTCCTCGTCGTCGCTCCGGCCGTCTTCGGGCTGCTGCCCGGCCGCATGCACTGGCTTGGGGCCATCCCGGTGGAAGGCGTGCTCGGCCGCCTGCTGGTGGATGGCATGACCGCTTGGCTGAATTATCCCGGCACCTGTGTCCTGGTGGCCACGCTGCTGCTCATCGCGATCCTGTTAACGACTGCCTTCTCCTTCGGCAATTTGCGTCAGTGGATCACCATACGCTTTGCCTTCGTATACGCATGGCGCGACCGCTGGCAGAACTGGAAGCTGCGCCGGGCCAAGAAGCGCGCCGCTCGCGCTGCAGACCGTACCATCCGCGCGCAGCAGAAGGCAGCCCCGGGTCGCGACACGTCGCGCCGCTCACAGCCGGCAGCGACAGAAGCGGCGCCGCGCCTGAGTTGGCTCAGCCGCGTGATGCATCGCCCCGCTCCGCAGCCGGACGAAGACGAGGCGCCTGCAGGCCGTCGCTCCGCTTTTGCGGAGACCGCAGAGCCCGCATCGCCCGAGGACGCCGCATACCTTGAGGAGCCAATGCCCGCGCAGTCCTTGTGGACCCAGATTCCACGCGCCACGGTTCGCGATCCCGAACCCCCGCCGCCCCCGGTTGCCCAACCCATGGAACGCCAGAACAGCGCCCTCGACCGGCATCGTTGGGAAGAGTCCGAGGAACAGGCAGTGGAGGCGAAGGACATCTCCATCGGCGAGCGCGCCGATGCCGACGCACGTCCCGTCACCCTGACTCCCAAGGCCGTCTCCGGCTATCGTCTCCCGCCCAGCACGCTGCTGCATCGCTCGGAAGATCAGCAGATCATCCGCGAGGACGAGTTGCGCGAAGAGGCGAAGGTGCTGACGGAAAAGTGCGCCGAGTTCGACGTGCACGGCAAGGTCACGCAGATCAACCCGGGCCCCGTCGTCACCACCTTTGAATTTCGCCCCGAAGCCGGCGTCAAATACTCACGCGTCACCGGACTGGCCGACGACCTCTGCCTGGCGATGGCCGCCGAGAGCATCCTGATCGAGCGCATGGCCGGCAAGAGCACGGTCGGCATCCAGGTGCCGAACTCCACACGCGAAACCATCTGGCTGCGCGACGTAGTCGAAGACGCGACCTTTGCGCAGACCAAGATGAAGCTGCCGCTGGCCATGGGAAAGGACATCAATGGTCGCATCGTCACCGCGGACCTCGCCACCATGCCGCACGTCCTGATTGCCGGCTCTACCGGCAGTGGCAAGTCGGTGGCCATCAACGCCATGATCATGTCCGTGCTCTTCAAAACGACACCGGAACAGGTACGTATGATCCTGGTAGACCCGAAGCGCGTCGAGCTCGGCATGTACGAGGGCGTACCGCATCTCTTCACGCCGATCATCACCGAGCCCAAGCTGGCGGCGAATGCCCTGCGCAATGCCGTGCGCGAGATGGAGCGGCGTCTCAAGTTGCTGGCCTCGCGCTCCGTCCGCAATATCGACCAGTACAACAAGCTCTTCGAAGCCGGCACACCCAGCATGTTCGAGGATGCGGAGGAACAGACGCCGCTTCCCTACATCCTCATCATCATCGACGAGCTCGCCGACCTGATGATGCTTGATCGCGCGAACGTCGAAGAGGCCATCACGCGCTTGGCGCAGATGGCGCGCGCCGTCGGCATTCACCTGGTGCTGGCGACGCAGCGCCCGTCGGTCGATGTCATCACCGGCCTCATCAAGGCCAATGTGCCAACGCGCATCTCCTTCCGCCTGGCCACCAAAGTGGACTCGCGCACGATCCTCGACAACAACGGCGCCGAAGCCCTGCTGGGCCGCGGCGATATGCTCTTTCTGCCGCCCGGTACGTCACGGCTGCAGCGTGTCCATGCGCCCTTCGTCACCGAGACAGAGATCTCCGCCGTCGTCGACTTCTGGAAGGCGCAGGGCGGTGCAGAGTATGTCGAAGCCTTCCTCGAATCGCCTAAGGACGAAAAGGGCCGCGAGCTGAACAGCGAAGATGGCAACGAGGACGACAACGATCCGCTCTTCAACGATGCCGTGCGTTTGGTCTTCGAGTTCGGCAAGGCGTCCACCTCACTCATCCAGCGCCGCCTGCGCGTCGGCTACGGCCGCGCCGCGCACCTGATCGACATGATGGAGCGCGACGGATTGGTAGGTCCCGCCGATGGCTCCAAACCGCGTGAGATCCTGAAGAGCCCCGACTGGATCACCGAGATCGAATCCTCGATGCGGTAGGAATCCTCGATGCGGCAGGAATTCTCGATGCGGTAGAAAGAAGTCACCGGGCAGCGCCATCCAAACGCGTGGCTTTTCCGTCAAGAAGAGCCACCCTTCGCGGAGCCGGGCTCTACACAGCAACAGTGACAATGCTTTAGCCCCTGGTCCGTGACCCCTTCATAGCGCTGCGGAACGCCACCATACCCAACGTCGCCACTACCAGCACGAGCGCCACCCACAGCAGTACGGGATGCCGCTCAGTAAACGGCAGCACCTGTTCCGCGACCCCTGGAAGCAGCAGCCGCTCTACCCCCAGGGTGCTGATGGATGCCGTGGCCGCTGCCGCCTGGATCGGCGTGAGGTCATACTCGGGAGCGCGCAGCGAGGCATTTCCGTAGCGCAGCATGTAGGACGTGTCCGGTCTGCGCAGGAAACACAACTGCCGCTCGCGCATCTGGAGTTGCAGCCGGCGCAAGGACAGCGGCGCGTCATCTCCATTGTCGACAGTCAGGGTCACGGTCGAAGCATGCGGCACCGTCGGCAAGTCGACGCCGTCAACATTACTACGAGTTGGGCCATCGCGATTCGTGGACTGGGTCAGCGTGATCGATTCTGTCTCTGTCGGCGCCCCTGCATCGTAGCCGGAATCTCCCGCAGCGAAACGAACCCGCGTCAGCGTGGCCGCTCTGGAAAAGACAGCCTGCGGATCGTCACTCTCGAAGCTCAGTCGTTCCACCGGCACGTTCGCCTGCACTGCGAATGCGTATACGCTTGTGCGAGGCTTCTGCTGCGACGCCGAAGCCACCGCTACCGGCACATATTGCGGAGGCGGCGCATGTTCGGCAAGCACATCGACACCGGCGATGTCCTGCGGCCGCACGGGATCGAGGGCCAGCGTCTGCAGCTCGAAGTGAAGATACCGAAAGCTGCTCTCGGGCAAGGTAATGAGCCGTTCCTGATACTCGGAGTCCTGGGTATCGTCGGAGCTGTAGGCGATCTCGGGAAACGCAACGCCGGTCTCGCCCATCCGCTGGATACCGCTTACGTGCACCAGCACAGAGAAACGCGAGCGTCCCAGACGCAACAGCACCCGGCTGTAGCGCGGCTCCGTCATCTCCACGTCGAAGCTCACCACGCCGTCGTGCTCGCCAAGATTCAGGATCTGCTCCGGTCGCGCATGCCCCACGGCAGTATCGCCGGAGATGCGCACTTCATAAGCCGTCTCGCGATCCCCTGCCATCAGGCGCAGATCTGCCAGCTGTGGCGCTGCATGCGCCAACAGGTCCACAGGCAACACGACGCATGTCTCGGCTGCGAGGTCAGCCGCAAGCTGAATCGGCCGTTCGTAGTGGAAAGCCGGCGCGGCAGCCAGCAGCAGCATCGCTGCCAGGCCCGTGCGCAGCATCACTTCGTCTCGCCCCCGTCGGTCACCGCACGCAAATGCAGCCAGTCCCGCTGATACGCGAAGCTCACGCCTAGCAGCAACACGCCCAGCGCCAGAAAGCTGACGATGCGATAGCCCTGGCTCAAGCGGCTTGTGTCCACCAGGAAGACTTTCACGATCGTGACCGCCAGCAGCGCCAGCCCCTCCCAGCGCAGCAGCGCGGCATGACGGCGGAAGCCCACGGCCAGCAGCGCAACGCCTGCCAGCAGCAGCCATGACGAGTAGCTGAACTGCTCCGCCATCTGCTGCCCTCGCAATACTTGGCCGTACATCGGAGACGTCGGCATAACCGCCAGCGGACGTGTCGCCCAGAACGTCCCAATCTCCAGCAATCCGGCAACCACCACCAGCACATGCGCAGCCACCGCGCAGCCGACCGCCAGCATCTTCCACCAAGCAGCGTCTCCGTTCGTCGCAGCGCGTGCCGCCGCACGCCGCACCAGCAGCGCGGAGCAACTCATCGCCGCAATGCCGGCGGCAAAGCTCAGCATGCGCATGTTCCACAGCACCTGTTTCTGGGCGACCGTGGCATCGCCCGCCAGGGAGATTAGTCCCAGAACCAGCGCACCCAGCGCGAGGACACGCATCAGCGTCGTGCGCATGCGGGTCGCCAGCCACACCAATACCGTGCCCTCAGCCATCCAGCCCACCGTGATCCAAGGCCCATGCACGGCAAGCGGCACAGCCAGAGTGAGAAAGACAATCGCGATCGAGAGCTGCACATCGGACAGCGACGCCAGGCGCGTGCCGGCAATCGGTGTGCGCTCCATCACCTTACGGATGCCCAGGTAGAACGCAGCAAAGGCCACCGCGCACCACGCCAGCGTGATGTACTGCACACTTCCCTCGCGCGACAGCAGCGCGTAGAAACCCAGGAAGCCGAAGGCTGCATTCGCCAGGCTCACCAGCGCGCGCACGGCGTCGTCCTGTGCGGCATGTAGGCGCTTCTGCCGGGCCAGCACAGTCGCCGCGGCGAAGAGCAGCACGAACAGGACGAGGAACGTCGCTGTCGTCGCAAACGCCACCGGCTTATAAAATACGAAATACCAGCCCCAGTAGAACGACACCGTGCCGATGAAGGAGAGCACCAGCAGCCGGTTCCAGCCCTTCAGCACCAGCAACGCCACGGTGGCCGCATTCATCAGCAGCAAATAGCTGAAGAGAAATATCTCGTCGTTGTGTCCGGTAGCCAACAGCAGCGGCGTGGAGAACGCACCGACGATCGCATACACCGCCAGCAGCTCTGTATCCTGCCGCCACGCAATGAAAGCGTTGAAGACGGTAACGACTACCATCCCGGCAAAAGCCACGCCAGGCAAAATCAGCTGGTACAGCGAGAAGGCGGCCCACAGCGATAGATACAGCACACCGCTGCCTAGGGCCTTCAATGAGTAGGAGAAGGCTGCATACCCCTTGCTGCGGAAGCGTTCAGACCACGCCACCAGCGCCGCACCGCTCAACAGGCCGATCAGCACACGGCCCAGCGGGCCGACCCAGTGGTTATCGAACGCAAACTTTAGGAACCATGCCACGCCCACCAGCAACGCAATGATGCCGATGCGATTGAACCACTGCGATCCAACGCGGCTCTCCAACGAGCGCTGACCTGCTGCCGGCGGTCGCGCTGTCGGGACGGGACCAGGGAGCTGCGCGGCAACATCCGCCGGCACACTCGGCACACGGGGGCTCGTAGCAGCCGCAGCCAGCGACGCACTTCGCATCGCGGCAACCTCCTGCTCCAAGTGAAAGACGCGCGCCGCGACCGCGGCCAATTGCCGCTCCAGCCGCATTGCGCGCTGCTCTCCACTCTCCGGAACCGCATCGTCCGGTCCAGCTGTCTCCGGGCCCTCGCTCATGTGGCTTTCACTCTACGCAAGGCGCGTCTGCCGAACAAACAAAAAGGCGGAGAGCCATCGGACTCTCCGCACTTAAGGAAACGTATCGATGTCAGTATGTGAGCTTCAATCCGAACTGGATCACGCGCGCAGGGGAGGTCGATGTGATCTGGCCGAAGTTGCCGCTCGACAGACCGATTGCCGGCGGCGAGAAGTTGGTCTTGTTCAACAAGTTGTAAAATTCGCCGCGGAACTGCAGATTAATCCCCTCCACCGGCATAGGGAAGCTCTTCTCTCCCGCAAAGTCGAGGTTGTAATACGGGTCGCTGTATGCCAAGCCGTTGCGGGAGTTACCGAACGGTTGGCCGCCCGCTCCCACGGTTGGATTCTGGAAGGCGCCGACGATGCCGCTGCCCGTCGCCCCGGCGGTGTTGTTCAGGTACTGCACGTAGCTGCGGGACGTCTGCGCTTTGTGCGCCAACACGCTGACTCCCGGCACCTGGTTCGGACGGTAGTTGTTGGCTCCGCGAAAGTCTGCCGTGATGCCGCTCACCTGGTTGGCAAAGCTGGCCGCCGGCGTGTACATGACAGTGAGGGATTGCCCGCTGGTCATGGTGTTGATGCCTGTCACCTGCCATCCTCCGATCACCTGGTTCGTTAGGCCATTCACACCCGACGCGAAGCGCTGTCCGTGGCCGAAGGGCAACGCGTAGACGAAGCTCGTCACGTTGGTCAGCGGCTGGTCGTAGTTTGACGGACCGTAATCCGCCGATAGGTTGTAGATATTCTGCGGGCTTGGATAGTGGCCGTTCGTGTCTTCGAGCGATCCAGCGGCGTTGTCGTAGGTGCGCCCGTAGGTGAATGAGTTCAGCAGCGTCAGCCCGGCGATCATGCGCTGCTCGTAGCGCACCTGCACCGAGTTGTAGTTACTGTAGGAGGAGTTCAACGCCGCCGTAATGTCGCCGAAGGCCGGATATGGCCGTGAGTACTGCCCAGCCGCGTTCAGCATCGCAGGATTGCCCTGGTTCAGGTTGGCGAACTCCAGCAGCTTCAGCCCGTGATTGCCCACATACGCAATGTCCAGAATGGAATTCTTCGTAAGCTGCCGCTGCACGGAGAGGAAGTAGTTTTCCACGTAACTGTCGCGGTAGTTTTTGGGGATGTAGGTGACGTTATCGGTCAGCGGATTGAAGTTGGTGGAGTCTGTCAGTCCTGCGGCAAAGCCCGCATCCAAACGCCGAAAGTTCGCTGCGGTCGGTGTGGACTGCGGCACCACCACAAACAAGACCTGAGGCGCGTTGATAGCCAACTCGTTGCCCGAGCCCGCGCGATTGAAGTGAATGAAGCTGATGCCGAATCCACCACGGATCGCCGTCTTGTCATCCGCTGCAAAAGCGAAACCGAAGCGCGGCGCAAAATCATTCTTGTCCGGCTCTACCAGCGATCGTTGGTACGTATTGCCGTCTTTTACCGCCGTAAGCATGACCTGCCGGGTCGGATCGAAGTTGCTGACATCGCCGTCCTTGTCCCAGTAGGGCGAGCCGTACTCGTAACGCAGCCCCAGGTTCAGGGTCAACTTATCACTCGCCTTCCAGTCGTCCTGCACATAGCCGAAGTGCATCACCTGCCGGAAGTGCGCAATAAGAAAGTTCGTCAGCTCGTACTTGCTCGATGCACCGAACAGGAAATCGGCAAAATAATCGCCCGTCGCCCCAGGCAGCGTCGAGCCCGTCGGAGGAGTGAAGGCGCTGAACTTTCCCGCGTAGGTGAAGCGTCCATAGATCGGGTTGACGTCCTGGTCGATCACGTGAATGCGCTGATATTCGTAACCGACCTTGAGGGAATGCCGACCCTTCACCCAGGTGTAATTGACCTTAGGGTTGAAGAGGAACGGGTACTGCCACTGCGGGTTGGTCGCCTGCCGGCCAAAGGACGAGTAGCCGGTCGGCGCAAAGGTCGGCAACCCGCCGGCCACGCGCGGGTTGTTGTCCGGAAGACCCGGGATGCCGAAGGATGTGCCGTCCGGCTGCCCCAGGCTCAAGGTGTATTTGCCGCCCTTCGTGTAGGAGGCGCCCAGCCGAAGATCGAGCAACTGATTCGCCGCAATCTGCCGAGTGTAGCCGAGCGCGACCTGCTGATCGAGAATGCGCTGTTGTCCGTTGGAATTGCCGTCCAGCAGGCCGGGCAGCGTCTGAAAGTCGGTGGCGTTCTCCTTGTACTGGCTCACGCGGAGAAAGCTCGACGATTTCTCATTCCACTGGATGTCGAAACGTGCGTCGTATTTGTCGTAGTTGTCGGTCAGCCGCTGCACTGTTTCGTAATTGCTGCTGGTGCTGGTCGTGGCCACACCCGGCACATTCGGCGCCGGGAACAAGGCAGCGATCCGCCGTGCTGCTGCCGACAGATCGGCCGCGTAGGGGGTCGAGCCGATCGCCGTGCCCGCTGGAATGATGCAGCTTTGCGCGGCACCTGGCGTGCAATACGGATCACGAATGTCTACTGGGAAGATGCCGCGCTGCGCCATATCCGCGGTCGGGATGGAGGAGAAGGTGAGCTGCCCGCGGTTCTGCCGCAGCCCCTCATAGTCGATAAAGAAGAACGCCTTGTCCTTCATCAGCGGCCCCCCCACGTTGCCGCCAAATTGGTTGCGATGCAGCGGCGGCTTCACACCGCCGGCAGGCGGAAAGTAGCCGATGGCGTTCAGAGACGTGTTTCGGAAGAACTCGTATGCGTCAAAGTGGATCTTGTTGGTGCCGCTGGCAAAGGCTACGTTCACCGTTGCGCCGGCGGAGCGTCCATACTCCGCGCTCTCGTTGTTCGTCACCACCTGAAACTGGGTAATCGAATCCGGCGATGGCTGAATGATCTGGTTGGAGAAACCCTGATTCGACGTGCCGTATTCATTGTTGTCCAGGCCGTCCAACAGGTAGTTGTTGAACGTGGAGCGCAGCCCCTCCACGTTGAACGATCCCTCGCGCGTCAACGAGGCGGAGCCGGTGCCGATGCTGGACTGCCGCGTGCCCGAGGTCAGCAGCACCAGCGAGGAGTAGTTCCGATTCACCAGCGGTAGCTGCAACGCCTCCTGCCGGGTAATGATCTGGCCGCGCTGGCTTGAATCCGTCTCCAGTTGCAGCTCTCCGCCGTTCACCTGCACGGTCTGCTGAGCGGCGCCTACGGTGAGGGTCAGGTCTATGCGTTGCCGCGTGCCTACCTGGACGCCGACGTCCGCCACGGCATCGGCAAATCCGGCTTTGACGATCGTCACCTTGTAGCTCCCTACCCGCAGGGAGGGAAACTCCCACTGCCCGTCGGAGCCGGTCTGCTGACTCGTCACGATGCCTGTTGCTGTATTTGTAGCCGTCACGGTTGCGCCGGACACCGCTGCGCCTGTGTTGTCGTGGGCCGTGCCCACCAGAGATCCGTTATCGAACTGCGCCCATGCCTGACCACCCAAGAAGAAAATGCAGCAGATCCCAAGCATCCACCGCAGGCCTCTCAATCGTTTCCTATCCATGGGCGCACACTACGTCCCCAGATCGGTTTTTTTGTGAACGGCGGGAAAATATACGTTGAAGGGAGCGTGACCCCCACAAAACCGGCGAGCCCGCCGCCGGATGCGCCGCCGCCGCCCTTCGCGTACTATGCCACTGTAGGCAGGCGGCTTTGCTTGGGCGTCACCTCAGGTGTACTCACGATCCAAGATGCAAACAGATACTGACGCCAAACCGCTCCGCGTCCTGCTCGTCGACGACGACAGCATCGTGCTGGAACTGGTCGCACTGATGCTGGCGGCAAAAGGCACAGCGGTCGACCGCGCTCTGGGCGGCCAACAGGCCCTCGATATGCTCAAGACGGCCATCGAGACGAAGTCTCCGTTGCCCGATGTTGTGCTGGTCGATCATCAGATGCCGGACATTAGTGGGATCGCCATCGGTCGTTACGTGCAGGCGATGCCGGACCCGCGCCCCCGTGTTATCGGGATGAGCGCGTCGCCTCTGCCGGACAGCGACCTCGCATGTTTCGACGATTTCCTGCCTAAGCCGATCGATCGCGACCTGCTGCGGGCTGCCATCGCTGAAAATCCCTCCGTCGCGGCTGGAGCCGCCGCAACACCCGCCGGTCTGCCGCCGTCGCTCGATGCCTCCACGGTGCGCAAACTCCAGGCCATCATGCCACCCTCCGCCATGCGCGAGCTCTACACGGTGTACGTTGCCGACACCCGACAGCGCATCGACGAGTTGGAGCGCTTCTCGGCTGCCGGTGATGAGGAATCGCTGCGCCGCTGTGCGCACAGTCTGAAGGGCGCCGCTGCCATGGCAGGCGTCTCCGGTGTCGCCTCCATTGCCGCGGGGCTTGAAGCAGGCCGCCTTCCGCACCAGGACCATGGAAAGCTATTCCTTCAAATGCGGAGTGCCTGCGATGATGTGGAGCAAAGTATGACCATGAGCGCTTTTTCGGGAGAGGTCAGATGAGCCCAAACGCACCCGCTGCAGGCGAACACCGCAACGGCGGCATTCGCATCCTTCTTGCAGACGACCATCCGGTCGTTCGTATCGGCGTCCGCAACATGCTGCGTGCCGAGGGACACTTCGACGTTGTCGGGGAGGCCTCGGACGGCGATGAGGCGATCACCCAGACGCTGGAACTGCTCCCCGATATCCTGCTGCTCGATCTCTCCATGCCGCGCATGCCCGGCTTGGAGGCGATGCGCGCCATCATGAGCGGCTCGCCCCGCGTCAAGATCCTACTGCTCACCGGCACCATTACTACCCAGCAGATCATCGAAGCACTACAGATCGGCGCGCGTGGCATCGTCACCAAGGACGCGCTCATCGACCAGTTGACCAATGCTATCGATGCCGTGATGCAGGGCGATTACTGGATCAACGGCCAGCGTGTCGTCAACCTGGTCGGCGCACTGCACGAACTGATGCAAAAGGCTGCCGTTCCGGAGCGCAAGACCTACGGGCTGACCCCGCGCGAGCTTGAAGTCGTCGGCTGCATCGTGGAAGGCTGCTCCAACCGCGATATCGCCAAGCAGTTTGCCATCAGCGAAGAGACCGTGAAACGCCATCTCTCCAATATCTTCGACAAGACCGGGGTCTCCACCCGGCTGGAACTGGCATTATTCGCCATCGCGCACCAATTGGTCATGCCGCAGCCGTAGCTAGAGAATGGGTGGAGGGCCGTAGGACTAGGGCAAACTGAGCCTGTCGAAGGGACTTGCAGTTTGCCTGAGCTCGACTTGCAGTTTGCCTGCGCTCACAGTGCAGTGCAGCCTCAATCAAAGCAAAAAAAAGGGCCCCTCTGGGTAGAGGGGCCAATCTGCCTTGGTTCTCTCGTTGTGTGAGAGCTGGGTTGCGGCGCCTTACTGCTGGGGCGCCATTGGCTGCGACACAGCACCCTGGGGGGAGGGCTGCGAAGGCGACTGCTGCGTCGCACCAATGGGCGAACTGCCATCCGAAGAAGGCGAGTTCAAGGCCGCTAAACTGTTATGCATCAATGTGACATGGACCAGGCTTCCATGTGCCGCTGCCGTGCTGGTGCTGCCCTCGACTGGAGCATTGCCCAACGCGACGCGATAGATGCGGTAAACGGGAATGTTGTGATCAACCACGAGGTAGCGCACTACCGCGTCGGCTAAGTGCTGTGAGTTGGCAATACCCGCCTGCCCATGGGCTCGCGAGTACCCTTGTACTTCAACAATGTAACCCTTCTGTCCCTGCAGCTTGGTCGCAACGTCGTCCAATGCCGCCTTTGCCTTGGCATTCAGCATCGTCTGGCCGGTGCGGAAATGGATCTCGGTATCGGCAATGGTTGAGTACTGATCAAGATTCGAAACCGTCGTGTTCAGGTTGTCCGTGTGGCTGGAGGCCTGCTGCGCCATCTGCGAGGCCTGTCCGGCCTGCGTATTCGCAGTGGTCGCCAGCTGATTCGCACCATCTGCCGTGTCCTGCGCATGGTGGATACCGGCCGAGCTGCGGGAGTCCAGATCCTTGATGTCGCCGGAATTCTTCGCTGAGAGCTGATCGAGCTCGTTCAACCGGTCCTTCACCGGCCCAACCTGCCGATTCACCCACTTCTTGCGGGCCAGCGGGTTGAGATGACCCCAGAAGCCCTCGTTGGTCTTTGTAGGAAGGGGCTTGCCAGTGGCATAGGTGTTGTTATCTTGCGGATTCTGAGCCGTGGGGGATGGCTGCTGCTGCGCGCCTGTCGCATCGGGAGAGGAGGTCTGGGCGGACAGGCTCAGGGTCGCCGCGAACAGGAAGGCGGCTACCGTGCTTGACATGAATACTGTCGTGGTCTTGTTTGCCATTCTGTCTCAGCTTATGCACGAAGCATGCCAAACCGTGTTCCATCCTGGAACTTTCTCTTAAACTAAAGCAAATCAACCAATTAAGCCGGCTCCCGGGCACCCGAAGACTTACCGAGGTAATAGCACAGCAGCGTCAGTCGCTTGGGCGGAGCATGAGCTTATGACAGGCACCGCGAAAAAACTTCACCCACTCTTTCCTTATTGCGTCTGCACGCGAGTGGGTTGGATAGTTGGATACTGCTGATTCCAATTGGGCGAAACATGATCGAAAATGAGGCGAAAGTCGTGCGACGCGCCAGGCTTCAATGGCTCGGCGGACACCGGCTCGATGTCGATGTATGGGTCCCGCGTCCGGATCAGACTCAGCGGCATCGGTATGGTCTGAGGGGGCTCGCCGACATCGTTTTTGAAGGTGACGAGCACATTCACGCCGCTCACCGTCTTGTCACCTTTGTTGGTAATCTGGCCGTCCACATACGTCACCTTGCCGCCGGCAAAATTCGTGGCCTCGCTCATCTGGAGATTGCCGACGGCCAACCGGCTGGCATAGGCATCGGGCCTCTGCGAGGCGTTCTCCGCCTGCTGCACCGACTGTTCATGCCGGCCCGAAAACAGGAATGCACCCAGAACCAGCAACACCACAACACCGGCCACGATCCACGGGAGCCACGACCGGCTCTCCGCCGGCGCCTTCTGCTCTGAGAGAAAACCACCTTGACCGTTGTCGCCTGCACTGGACATGGCAGCGATTCTACGCTGCCACCGCCTCTTGTCCCGCTGCGTCCTTGGCGTAGGCGGCACTCTTCATCTTTTCTTTACTTGATCTTCCGCAACGTGTGCGCAGAATAGAGCGTCTCTAGCAGGTAGAAGTCCCCACCGAGTGGCAGGAGCGACCCACTATGCAGGCCACGCCAGACGTCATACCCAAGAACGACGAATCCTCTCCATACCTCAATCAAAAAGCCGGCTCGCTCCCGGAATACGTCTACCAGGCCGCGATCCTCGTCGCCATTCTGTTGATGATCTGGACTGCCGCGTAGCGGTCCGTCGCCGTCTTGCTGCATTGCCGGACCGCGAGGGTTCTTCTGGTACTCTTGGCGGGACCGTGGACCGCCGGAGATTCCTTCAACAACTGGGAGCTGCCTGCGCCGCCATTGCGGCCAGGCGCTCGATGGAAGCCTCCCCGGCAGCAATCGGGGAGCGCAAGCCGAACGTCGTCATCGTCCTGGCAGACGATTTAGGCTACGGCGATCTCACCTGCTACGGCGGCGTCCATGTCGACACGCCGCACATCGACGGCCTGGCGCAAAGTGGTCTGCGGTTCACGAATGCCCACTCCGACGCGGCGACCTGTACCCCGTCACGCTACGCCATGCTGACCGGCAGTTATGCATGGCGGCACGATGGCGTAGAGATCCTGCCTGGCGATGCGAAGTCCCTTATCGAGCCAGGCCAACCGACGATCGCTAGCGTCTTCAAAGGCGCAGGCTATGCCACCGGACTGGTCGGCAAATGGCACATCGGCCTGGGCAATGGAACCATCGAGTGGAATGGCGACATCAAACCGGGTCCGTGCGAATTGGGCTTCGATGAGGCATTCTTCTTTGCGGCCACAGCGGACCGTGTGCCGACAGTCTATATCCACGACCATCGTGTAGTGAACCTCGATCCGAAAGACCCCATCCACGTCTCGTACCAGGGCCAGAAGCTGGGCACCGAGCCGACGGGCAGGGAGGATCCTGAACTGCTCAAGATGAAGTTAAGCGAGGGACACGACGGCACCATCGTGGACGGCATCAGCCGGATCGGCTTTATGACCGGCGGGGCGGCGGCGCGATGGAAGGACGAGACCATGGCGGAAACCTTCACCAACAAGGCCTGCCAGTTCATCGAAACGTACAAGGACCAACCGTTTCTGCTGTACTTCACTCCCAGCGACATTCACGTTCCGCACGCACCCGCCGAAACGTTCGCGGGTAAAAGTCAGTGCGGCATTCGCTGCGATGTCATTACACAGTTGGACTGGAGTGTGGGCCGCGTGCTCGAAACCCTCCAGAAAAGCGGCGTTGCCGACAACACGATGGTCATCTTCACTTCGGACAACGGGCCGGTTGTCAACGATGGATACGACGACAACTCGGTGGAGCTGCTGGGAGCGCACAAACCGGCAGGCCCGATGCGCGGCGGCAAGTATTCCATCTATGAAGGTGGCACCCGCATGCCGTTTGTGACCCACTGGCGCGGGCAGATCGAACGTGGCACCTCGGACGCACTCATCAGCCAGGTGGATCTGCTGCGCAGCCTGGCATCGCTCGTTCATCAGAAGGTTCCTGGCAGGGACGCCTCCGCAGGCGCCACAGACAGCCTGGATCTGTTGCCGACCCTGCTCGGGCGATCGCAACGAGGTCGAGACACACTCGTCGAGGAGGCCACGGTATTGGCGATCCGCGATCCGCGGTGGAAGCTGATCGATCGCAGTCAGCGACCTGGAGCGCATCCGCACCCAACTCCGCCGAAGACGCCAACTCCACAGGCCGAGGCGCGCCGCAAAGCACAGGAACAGCTCTTCATGCCCGGAGCGATTGACTACCCGACAGCACCGCTGGAGCTCTACGATCTTGAAAGCGATCCAGGCGAGACGAAGAATGTCGCAGATGCCCACCCGGAGATCGTCGAACGGCTACGCACAAAACTGACGGAGCTTCGCGCGCGAGGGCATAGCTAGAGCCGAAGCCGGGATGATGGCATGTGTTGCGTGATGAAGTTGACTTAAGATGCGGGACACTATAGCAATTTTCCTGATGCTGTGATGTGCGTAGCATCGCTCGGCGTGGCCTTTCCTTAATGAAAGGCCACAAAGGCCTTCGTTGGTCCCTCTACACCTACAGGAAAATTGCTATAAAGCGAAGCGCAGAGTTGGAAGCTCTGCTCTAACTCCCAGGAAACCACTCCGCATCCGACCACGCGAAGCGTGCCGCGCCCGCCGTCTGGCGGAAATCTTCACCCGTCACTTCAAGACACACACACATCTCCGCGAGGCGGGAGCGCATACGCTCGCCGATCCGGTCGCCCAGCGTGTCTTCTTTCGTGGGGCCGGTAGCCGGCGGCCGGTTCGCAAAGTTCGTCGTAATGATCGTCGTTCGTTTGTGGTTGTAACGCCCATTCAGAACATGGGCAACGGTATCCCACACCCATGGGCTCGGCTTGGTCGATCCCAGATCGTCCAGTACCAGTACCTCGGCCTCAAGCACCGGCTGCAACAGGCCATGCTCCGTCGTCTCGGAGCGTGCGTTGTAGGAGTTCTGGATCTGCTTCAACAGGTCGCCGTAATCGCAAAACAGCCCCTGGCAGTCCTTCTCTTCCATGAGAGCGCGCAGCAAGCCGACAGCAAGATGCGTTTTGCCGCGGCCGGCCAGGCCCAGGAACATCAGGCCGCGCCCGTCGGTGTTGTGCGGATAGTCTTCGACGAACTTGTTGGCCTTGAAGTGGGCATGCAGCATCGACTCGCCGGCGCCGGAGATGATCGACTCATAGTTCGCCAGCGTGGCGTGCTCATGCCGTCGCGGAATGTTCGCACGCTCCAGCCGGCGGAGCGCCCGGCGTACCAGGCGGCAGTTGCAGACCATGGCGACGCGGTCGCCCTGGGCGTCTTTGGTGATCCGCATGCCCGTGCCGCCGCAGAGCGAGCAGTCTGCCCCTCGATCCGGCATGGCCGCATTTTCGGATGCCCTGTCCATGCCGCTAGTATCGCACCGGCCCCAGCCATCAGGACGCTGCATCCGTCGCAGGAAAGCAGGCTGCGCAATCCCGCCGCGGCGCATCAGGACTTCGCGTCGTTTACTTCCAGCCAGTAGCCGTCGGGGTCTTGAAAGTAGATCTGATGCACCCCGTCGGCCCGGACGCCAATGGTCTGCTGCCCCAGGTGGGCACCACCGCAATAGGCCACGTGGAGCCCCTCCACGTGAAGCCCCTCAAGGTGCGCCACGAAGGCGGCCACCCGTGAAACCCGGAAGGCAAGGTGCACATGGATGTCTCGGGCCGGTCGTTCTGTCGCGTCCGCAATCAGGTGCAACTCTTCCTGGGCTCCCACGCGAAGCCAGACATGCTTACCGTCGTAGAAAGGGTCCGGTATTCTGGCGAAACCCACAACCTGCTCGTAAAACCGAGCACTTGCCTCCAGGTCGGATACGTGGAGTGCCGCGTGATCGAAGACTGCATGGGTGGTCGTCTGCTCCGCCATGCAGCCAGTCTCGCATGTAACCGAAACCGCTCCCTTCCTTGTCTCTCAGCAAGCGCGACTTCCCCACCGCATCCGGTCACCCATGCACACTTGCCCCCACCCATGCACACTTGCCCCTCAGACCGCGTGGACGAGCAAGTGGTTATGGCCTCGGCTGCGCATAATAGCCGGCAACCGTGCGCGCCTGGACGCCGGGCGCACCGATTTTTACCCCAATCGCGTGATACTCATCGACATGCTCCGCGGAAGGCGGATCGAAGCCGATCGTGTAGTAAGGCTTTGCCTCTGCAAAGCACTGCGCCAGCTTGTTGCCCAGGTCGCTCGTCGTCATCAGTGCCTGGCCGCCGCTGTGGACGGCAAGCACCGGCAGCGACAGGTCGCCGGGCTCCGCCTGCTTGGGCGAACCAGGCGCCTTCAGGAACTCCTGGTAGTACTGGTTGCGAAAGAGGTCTGTAGCATCCGGGTCGGTGGTGAAAAGGCTGTAGAGCGTCACCCGTGCCTCGCGCAACTGCCGGGAGGTGTTGACCACGGAGTTGAAGATGCTCTGACGATCCTTCTGCGAAAACTGGAAGTTGGGACTCTCGAGCATCGGCCAGCCTGTCCCGATCCAAAGCAGCAGCTTGCGACCGGGCTTGCGTGTCTCGGCCGCGGCGATCAGGTCCAGAGCATTGAGAGACAGCGGCAAGCGCTCCATCGCGTCATAGGCGCCACGCAGTGGAATGGTGTGCAGCGATGCCTCTAGCCCATCCAGGCCCTTCGCGATCTCGTTTCCATCCAGAGAGGGCCGCGGCTGCGTCTTCACGCCGTCGTCGGAGAAGACCATCACCGTCGTCGGCAAGGCGAGATGACCGTTGTCCCGGCGTAAAAAGCCGTCGATTTGATAGCGGATATAAGCGATGCGTTGAAATGAGGTGTTGGCAATGTCCACCAGCAGAATTACTTCGACCGGCTGATCGGACGGATGCGGATTCACTGCGCCGGCGGCCTGACCCATGTCCTGACCGGCTTCCTGAAACGACAGGATCGGGCGCGGCACCTTGTTGTCCAGCAGCGTGAACTGCTGCTGTGCCAGGCCGCCAATGGGTTTGCCCGCATGATCGGTCACCGTCACATCAACATAGACCCGACCCGTTGGGGTTCCAGGCACCGAAGGAGACCGATGCGCCAATTGTGGCTGGCCGCGGGACGGGGTGGAAGGCGGCTGCTGGGCGATCGCCGGCACCCACCCGCCAAGCAGTGCAACCAGGAAAAGCAGAACCCCTCGGAAGACTCCCATCTGACCCCTTTTTGTCCTGTTCTGAGCCGCTTTCGGCCAACCCGCATCATATGCTGTGCCGGCACTGCCCGGACATGCCCTGTTGGACACGCCTCTCTCGACTGCCGGCATGTCGCGCTGCTTGCGATTCTCCGCAAACCCGCCTAAAATGGGAGGATTGCAAGAAAGGGATTTTGCGAGATATGGCAAAGGAAAATATTCACCCAAACTACGGTCAGATCCGCGTCCAGTGCGCTTGTGGAACGTCCTTTGAGACGCGTTCGACCCACAAGGGCGACATCCACGTGGAAATCTGCTCGGCTTGCCACCCCTACTTCACGGGCAAGCAGAAACTGATCGACACCGCCGGACGTGTAGAACGCTTCCGCCGAAAGTACGCCAAGTCTGATTCGGCGAAGTCCGAGGCAGCCAAGCCCGAGGCAACTGCCGCGAAGTAACTGGCGGCTGCTTTTCGCAGAGGCCTCCCATGGGAGGCCTCTTCATTTGCATAGACTTATCCTTAAGATTATGAAGAAGCACTGGGACGACAACCCGTTGGGACCGGAAGGCACAGAGCGCCGGGTACGTCGCGAGTGTGTGCCGCCGAGCTTCTCCATTGGTCCCGTCGAGGTCTCCCCGGCAACCGTGTTGGCGCCCATGGCGGGCGTGACCGATACCATCTTCCGCCGCTTCATCCGCAATGCCAGCCTCTTTACACCCGCCGGCGACATGGACTCAACTGTCGAGAGCGCGATCACCAACCGGCAGTCCGGCTGCGGGCTCATCATGACCGAGTTCACCTCGGCCGATGGACTCTCCCGCATGCGCGAGACCAAGCGCAAGCGCTACTTGACCTACTACGACGATGAACACCCCATCGCCGCGCAGCTCTTCGGCTCGGACCCACGCACGCTCAGCGAAGCAGCAAAGATCGTTCAGGATGCCGGTTTCGACGTCGTCGATCTGAACCTCGGCTGCCCGGCCAAGCGCGTCGTCGCCTGCAATGGCGGCTCCGGCCTGCTGCGTGACCTGCCGCTGGTCGCGCGCATCTTCGAGGCGGTGCGCGGTTCCGTCACAATTCCATTCACTGTCAAGTTCCGCCTTGGCTGGAATGACGACAACATCGTCTGCGTGCCGCTGGCTCGGCTCGCACAGGAGAGCGGACTGAACGCGGTCGCACTCCACGCCCGTACTCGCGAGCAGGGCTACTCGGGCGACGCGCGCTGGGAGCATATTGCCGCCATTAAAGATGCGGTGACCATTCCCGTCATCGGCAACGGCGACATCCGCACGCCGGAGGATGCCGCCGCCATGGTCGCGCGCACAGGATGCGATGCCGTGATGATCGGCCGCGCCGCGCCCGCGAACCCGTGGATCTTTCGCCAGATTGCGCAGTTCACCGCCACGGGTGCCTATGACACACCGACCGAATTGGACCGCTACCGCATGATCCGCACCTACTTCACCATGCTGCTCGAAGAAGGACACTGGCACACCAAGGGCTCCGACGAAAAGAACGCCGAGGCCGCAAAGGCCTGCCGCGAAGGTGCGGGCAAGATGAAACAGTTCGCCTCGTGGTTCACGCACGGCGTGCCCGGCGGCGGCGCACTGCGCAAGACTATCTACGAGGCGCGCACCGGCCCCGCCATCCTGGATGCCGTGGAGCAGTTTTTCGCCAAGCGCTTTGCGGACAACGCCGTGCCCGTGCTCACGGAAAACGACGCCACGCCGCTTCCAGCTCTCGCCTGATCGCTCTTACATCCGCGCACTGCGCTTGCGCCAGATGACCTCGAGCGATCGTCGCCAGTCCTCTCCGACGGCGGTCAGATTCCATTCGATCTCGCGGCTCAGATAGCTCAGCACCGTCTCCGTCGCCGGATGCACCCGCAGCGCAGGCGCAATAAAGCACAGCAGCGGTGGCGTTTCGGACAGGTGTATGTTCGGGAAGTATCCGTTGTGAATGAACGCGTTCCTACCGTCGGTTGATCGCGTCTGCAGCGTCCGGTGCACGCGGATCCAATAGTCGAGCCCCTGCAGCGGCATATGCAGATCCTCATCGGCCTTCAACTCCACCACGGCCAGCCGTCCGTCGCGCCCCACCGCAAGCAGATCGAGCATGCCCCGGTCTCGTGCGGCGAACGCAGGTACCTGCCGGTAGATTGGTGACGGCATGAGGGATGGCTCGACCTGGTCGAGCGCCAAGGCCACGCGCGACTCCAGCCATCGCTCCGGCTGCAGACGATACAGCGGATCGCGGCTGGTGCCTGCCCCGTGACGGCCGGCAAACAATCGTGCCGTCAGCTCGCGCAATATCGGTGCGGTGTCCTCGTTCAACTCCGTCTCATGCGGCCCCGCGCCGAAGATGATGCGGTCCTGCCGCTCGAATGAGCCGGGAGTAAGTCCGTGCTGCACCTGCGCAAACTGCAATCCGTGCAGGCAAAGCCCCACCGATGACGCGCTGTGTACGCACGGCTCCACGCGATCCCGCGCCTCCGCGGGCACCAGCGCCATCACCTGTGCAATGCCGGAGTGGAACCGATCCAGCGCAGAGGCTCGATCGAAGTTCCGCACCAACCGCATCTCCAGGTTCCCGTCGCGGCCGATATCGAGCTGCCGCAACTCTTCGCCACGAGCATCGCACTCGTACAACTCCCACTTCGCCTGCGATGCATCCAGCCAGCCCATGCGGAACTGTGTCACCGCCGCTGAGCCCTCCGGCACGATCACGCGCAAGCCCTCCACATGACGGTGATCCCCGCTGCGCTCTCGGCAGTATGCAAGCCACAGGATGCCCAGGGTCAGTACGCCATCGATGGTGTCCTGCGTCTCCTCGGCATTCACGCCGATCAGCGCCCATGCACTTTGCCCGCGGGTCAGCAGGCCGCGAGCATACGCCGGCCCGAAGCTGTGCTCCAGATCCATCGAACTCCGAAGCGACTCGAGCTGCCAGTCGCCGAGTGTGCGCGGTAGCAGATGCTCCAACTGTTTCAAGTAGCGGGTACGAATTGCGGCGCGGGTCGAAGGCGTTCGCTGATCGCGATCCGCCATCAGGTGCAGCATCTGCGGACGCGTCTGACCGAAGCGCCGAACCTGCAGACGCAGCGCGTCCTTGCGCACATCGAGCCCTACGACCGTTCGGACAATGTTTCGCTCTTCGGACCAAAGCTGCAGCACACATCGGCCATGCTCGGCAGAGAGCGCAAAGCGTGCCTCGCGCATGTCGAAGAGGACGCGGCCGTCTTCCACAATGGCGGACCCGGGATGCTCCGCGAGAAAGGACTCCAGCTCCCGCGCAAGTGTGTCTGCACTCAAATCTGTAACGATGGCCGGCATCTGCATGCGCGCGTCCCGGACGGCGACTGCGCAGGGCAAGTGTCCGATGAAATCCAGGTTTTGCGGAATGCCCTCAATGGGTGATCCGGCGCTAGCTGCTGCCTAGCGAGGCACGGCGCGGGCATGCTCCAGATGATGGCGGCCATGCCACTCATAGCGCAGCAGAACCTGATCCAGCCGCTCCGGCCCGTTCTCCGGATGCGCGAAACCGCGCGTCCAGTCTGCGTCTTGCAGGGATCGCAGCAGCAGCGCCCAGCGTGCGTGGACCCCATCGATGATGGCCAGCGATGGAGCTACCGGCGCGATCGACGCATCCGCCAGTTGCGCCCAGGCCTCCTGGTCGTAGGGCTTGATGGTGGGCCAGTTCTCCGTCAGCGCCATGCGCATGCGCGAGGATGCCTGGTGATGGCTGTCGGCAACGTGATGAATGAGACGCCGCAGCGTCCAGCCGCCGGGCCGATATGGGCGCTCCAGGCCCGCGTCGCCACGCGATTCAATCTCCACACGCAGCAGTCGCGGTAACGACTCCAGAAAGTCGATAGCCTGCGTCCGCTGCTCTGCCGTGACCTGCTCGCTCAGCTTGAACCGGCCAACTGGATATCGCTGCCGTTCCAACTCGCGTTCCTGCTCCTGGGTCGTCATGCGCTCAACATAGCACGGAGGATGCACGGCAATTTTCCTCAAGCCGGACCAGGCTGAAGCCTACAATCAAGCCAGTTCATCCAATACACAGACATGACTCAACAAAATCTAGGAACGCCCTCCGGCGCACAGCATAAGCGCTATTTTTTCGACACATTCGGGATCACGGAGCGGCTGCTCGAACGCTGCCTGGGCGAAGCACTCTCTGCCGGCGGCGATTACGCAGACCTTTACTTCGAGTCCATTGCGTCCACCTCCATCGGTCTGGACGAGTCGCTGGTGAAATCGGCGAACCAGGGCATGAGCGCCGGCTGCGGCGTGCGCGTGGTGGCGGGTGAGCGGACCGGCTACGCCTACACTGACGATCTCTCCTCCGAACGGTTGCTGCGCGCCGCGCGCACCGCCGCGCTCATCGCGAGCGGTCCGGCAAAGGAACCGGTCACGGGTTTTCGCGAGAAGGCCCAGCAGGACCTCTACCCTGTTCTCTCGCCCGAAGGCGACGCCGGCGTTGCCGCCAAGCTCGATCTGCTGCTGCGCGCCGACCGTGCAGCGCGTGCCGCCGATCCACGCATTGTGCAGGTGCGCGCCGGCTTCTCCGACGAAGTCCGCCGCATCCTCGTCGTTGCCTCGGACGGAACCTTTGCGTCCGACACGCAGCCGCTCGCACGCTTCAATGTCTTCGTCATCGCCAAGGACGGCGCAACCACGACACGCGGCAGCGCCGGCGGCGGCGGCCGCGTCGAGCTCGACTTCTTTCAGACGGAAAAGACTCCAGAGAGCTTCGCCGCGGAGGCCACGCGCCAGGCGATCCTGCAACTGCAGGCCGTGCCCGCACCCGCAGGTGAGATGGAAGTGGTGCTGGGCCCCGGCTGGCCCGGCGTCCTGCTGCATGAGGCCGTCGGCCACGGTCTGGAGGCAGACTTCAATCGGAAGGGCACTTCGGCATTCTCGGGCCTCATCGGCCAGTCCGTCGCTTCGTCCAAAGTCACAGTGGTCGACAACGGACGCATGCCCAACCGGCGGGGCTCGCTGAACGTCGACGACGAAGGCTCACCCACACAGGAAACTGTGCTCATAGAGAATGGCGTCCTGAAGGGCTACATGAGCGACAAGCTCTCCTCACGCCTCATGGGCATTCCGGAGACCGGCAACTGCCGCCGCGAGAGCTACCAGGCCGTTCCCATGCCCCGCATGACCAACACTTATATGCTGGCCGGCGAAGATGAACCCGAAGACATCCTGCGCTCGGTAAAGCGCGGCCTCTACGCGGTGAACTTCGGGGGAGGCCAGGTGGACATCACCAGCGGCAAGTTCGTCTTCTCGGCGAGCGAAGCCTACCTGATCGAAGACGGAAAGATCACCGCGCCGGTCAAGGATGCAACGCTGATCGGCAACGGGCCCGAGGCACTGAAATATGTTTCGATGGTCGGCCACGATCTGCGCCTCGACGAAGGCATCGGCACCTGCGGCAAGGAAGGCCAGAGTGTGCCCGTAGGCGTCGGTATGCCCACGATCAAGCTCGACCGCATGGTGGTCGGCGGAACGGGGCGCTGATCGAAATGATGGAAACGCTCACTGCACATCAGGAACTCACGGGCGCACTCGCCACGGAACTCGTTCACCAGGCCATCGCCGCAGGCGCCAGCGACGCCGAGGTCATCCTCTATGAAGGCGACGAGTTCGAAGCGCTGGTCCGCAAGGGCGAGGTCGAGCGTCTGAAGGATTCGGGCTCCCGCGCCGCCGGTCTGCGTGTCTTCCTCGGCAGCCGCACCGCGTCGACATCCACCAGCGATCTCACACCTGCCGGCCTTGCACGTCTCGTCAACGGCGCCGTCGCGCTCGCGCGCGTCACCTCGGAAGACCCATTCGCCGGCCTACCGGAAGCCGCAGCCTACGGCAAGCTGGAAGACGATCTACGCATCCACTCCGACGATGTAGAGGCGTTGCCCGCTGCCGAGCGGATCGCGTTGGCGCGCCGTGCCGATGCCGCTTCTCTCGCCGATCCACGCATCACCAACAGCCGCGGCGGCTCCTTCGATGCCGGCTCCGGTCACAAGATCCTGGCCAACTCCCGCGGCTTCGTCGGAGAGTACCGTCGCTCCATCTGCTCCATCTCTGCAAGCCCCATCGCGCAGTCCGCCGACGGACAAATGCAGCGCGACTACTGGTACTCGAGCGCTCGCTCGGCCGAGGCTCTCGAATCGCCGGAGGCTGTCGGCGCAGAGTCAGCGCGTCGCACACTGCGGCGGCTCGGCGCACGCTCCGTTCCTACACAGCAGGTGCCGGTCGTCTTCGCTCCGGAGATCGCGCGCTCCATTGTCGGCCACATCTTCGAAGCAGCCAACGGCTCGCTCATCTATCACCAGTCCTCGTTCTTCGCCGACAAGCTTGGCGAGCAGGTGGCGAGCGAAGACCTCACCATCGTCGACGACGGCACACTCGTCGGCGGCTTCGGCACCGCCCCCTTCGACGGCGAAGGGCTGCCGACCCGCCGCACCGTCGTCGTCGAGCGAGGTATTCTAAAAAACTACCTGCTCAACACCTACATGGCGCGCAAACTCGGGCTTCAATCCACCGGCAATGCGTCGCGCGGTATCACTGGAGCGCCCGGCATCGGCGCAGGCAATCTCTTCCTCGAGTCGGCTACGCCGCAATCGCCCGACGCGATCCTCGCCGAGATCAAAAACGGCCTGTACGTCACCGAACTGATCGGCCAGGGTGTGAATATGGTGACGGGCGACTACTCCCGCGGAGCCTCCGGCCTATGGATCGAGAACGGCGAACTAAGCTATCCCGTCGAAGGCATCACCATCGCGGGCAACCTCCGCGAGATGTTCGCGCACATCAGCGCTGTCGGCAATGACCTGATCTTCCGCAGCTCTGTCGCATCGCCCACCCTGCGCATCGACGGCATGACCATCGCCGGTCGTTGAAGCACACCCTGAACCCGAAGGCCGCCGGCATACCGTAATGCGCTTCGACCGCGCCTCGGCTCGCCCACTAGAATCAGGATGTGCTGGCGCATACACTATCCATCGCGCAGAGCTCTGCCGCGGAATCTCCGCCCGCGCATGCTCTCGCCGAGCTGCCGGAGTCTCCGGCAGTCTTCGCGCTTGGCTTCGGCGAGCGACGCGAACCATATGTCGCGCGCACTACCAACCTGCGCCGCCGTATCGCGCGCATGCTGGCGCCGCAGGGTGCGCTCTCCCGCCGTCTGCAGCTTCTTCCGTTTGTGCGGGAGATTCACTGGTCGCCCTACGGGTCGGAGTTCGAGGCCTCTCTGCTCGTCTACCGCGAGATCATCGCCGCCTTTGCGGTAAAAGATGCAACTGCAGTACGCAAGCGCCTTCGCCTGCGACCGCCGGCCTATCTTCGGATGGCGATGGAGAACGACTTCCCTCGCCTCTTCGCGACAAATCGCTACGTGCGCAGCGCGGCCGATCGCAGCTTCGGTCCGTTTCCTACGCGCGCTGCTGCGGAGCGATCCTGTGATGCGGTGCTCGACCTGTTTCAATTGCGGCGCTGCACCGAGGATCTGCACCCTTATCCGGAACACCCAGCCTGCCCTTACTTCGAGATGAAAAAGTGCCTTGCGCCCTGCAACCAGAGCTGTACGCCCGACCGACACCGTGCCGAAGCAGATGCGGTCTTCGAGACGCTCCGCACTCACGGCGCCAGCCTGCTGGCGGCGCTGGATCGCGAGCGCGCGGCCGCCTCGGAGGCACTGGAGTTTGAAGCGGCAGCCGCCATTCACCAGCGGCACGCCAAAGCTGAGGCAGCGGTACACGAGCTTCCTGAGTCAGTCCGTCTGCTCTCGGAACTCTCCGCTGTGATCATCCAGCCCTCGGTAGACCCCGGCGAGGTCGCGCTCTTTCGGCTGACGCGCCAAGGACTGGCCGGCCCGGTTCCCTACGCAACACTGGGCATGCGGCTGCACAACGAGCAGTCCGGCTCATCCTCGTTGTTCTCCCAGCCCGTAGCAATCGCTCCGGTGCCTCTGGAATCGTCTCCCGCCATCGACGCTGCGAAAGATGCCCTCGAAGAGCGGCTCGAGACCGCGCTGAACAATCTCGACACCATGCTGCCTGCACGTCCCTCCACACAACAGATCGAAGACCACCTTGCCCTGTTCGCACGCTGGTGTTATCGACCCGCGGCCAAGCGTTTCGGCGAGGCGATCTTTGCTGACGCCGCGGGCGCCATTCCGCACAAGCCGCTGCTCCGCGCCATCTCTCGTGTCGCCCGTAATGCCTCTGTCACCGCTACCCAGCCGGCCGGTTAGAGCGTTTTCGGTATGGGTGTAGAGGGTCAGGCGCAAGCTGCTGTGGCTTTTCTTCAGGGAAAAGCCACGCCGCGTGGATCTCCACGCGGCACTGCATTCCCGACAATGCTCTGAATCCGTTCAAAACCCACTGGTACACTGACCGCGTGGTTGAACTATTGCCCTCCATCTTGTCGGCGGACTTTGCTCACCTGGCCGATGCTGTCACCGCAGCCGAACGCGGCGGGGGCACCGCGATCCACGTAGATGTCATGGACGGCCACTTCGTTCCCAATATCACGCTCGGGCCGCCGGTAGTCAGATCATTGCGCAAAGTCACGAAGCTGCCACTCGATTGCCACCTCATGATCGAGAACGCCGACGACTTCATCCCCGCATTCGCGAAGGCGGGCGCGAACTGGATCAGCGTGCACTACGAGGCATGCGTTCATCTGCACCGCACCATCCAGCACATCCGGGATCACGATATGCAACCCGGCGTCGTGCTCAATCCGGCGACACGCGTCGACTTCCTCTATGACGTGCTTCCCATGCTGCATCATGTGCTGATCATGAGCGTGAATCCCGGCTTCGGGGGCCAGACGTTCATCCCTTTTTCGCTGGATAAGATCCGTCGTCTGTGTCAGTTACGTGCCGAACGGAGCCTGAAATTCAAGATCGAAGTCGATGGCGGCGTGGCTCACGATACAGTCGCCGCCGTCGTCGAAGCAGGAGCAGAACTTCTGGTAGCCGGCAGCGCCGTCTTCGATGGCGGCGAGCCGGAGCGGAAGGCGCGAGAGCTCCTGAACGCAGCGCGCTCGGCAGAGCATGCCGTAGCCCGTTAGAATAGTTGGCGAACGCCACCGGCTGAATCGGGCGCACGCTGCCAGCGGTTTTGGCCCAGTCTTGCCTTTGCTCGTTTTGAGGATGTGTATGAACCGTCGTATCTCCGCTCGTCTGTTCGCTCTCTCCGCCACCGCCTGCCTGGCTGCCACCTTTGTCGCCGGTGTGCCGGCGCATGCCAGCCATGTGAAGAAGCCGAAAAAGGCAAGCTCCGCAGATCCACTGGCCGGTGTCACCTCCAAGCAGCCCGATAAGGAGCTCTTCGATAAGGCAATGTATGCGCTGAAGAAGGGCAAGTTCGACGTTGCCCGTCTGGACTTGCAGGCCCTGCTGACGACCTATCCGGAGTCGGAATACCAGATGCGCGCGAAGCTGGCCGTGGGCGACAGCTGGTACAAGGAGGGCGGCGCTGCTGCTCTGCAACAGGCCGAGGCCGAGTACAAGGACTTCATTACCTTCTTTCCCAATCAGCCTGAAGCCGCCGAAGCGCAGATGAAGGTGGCCGACATCTACTACGCGCAGATGGAAAAGCCGGATCGCGACGCCACCAACGCAGAGCGCGCGGAGCAAGAGTACCGGCTCATGATCCAGCAGTATCCTGACTCGACCCTGGTGCCTCGCGCCAAACAGCGTCTGCGCGAGGTGCAGGAGGTGCTGGCAGAGCGGCAATTCTCCATCGGTAGCTTCTACGCGACTCGCGAAAACTGGGCCGCGAGCATTGCGCGCCTTCAGACGCTGACCGATTCCTATCCCCTCTACAGCAAAAGCGACCTCGCCCTGATGCAACTGGGCGACGACTACGCCTCGGAAGCCAATATCGCCTCCCACTTGAACATCAACGGTGCGGAGAGGGAACGTCTGATTGCCGCCTATGACGATCGCGCCGCCGAATGTTACGGCCGCGTCGTGACCCGCTACCCCATGGCGCCACACGTCGAGGATGCGCGAGAGAAGCTGATCTCGCTCGGTCGCCCTGTGCCGGAGCCCTCGCAGACCGCGCTGGCCGAAAGCGAAGCGGAGGAGCAGAGCCGCGTCAACGTAAAGCTGAAGGACCGCGCCCTGCTGCTGGTCAAGCATGGTCCGTCTACGCTCGAAGCAGCACGCGTGGGTGAACCGCTGATGGTGGCTCCCAAGACGGTGACTGCCCCCGATATCAGCAAGGAGAACATCTCCATCTTCAACGAGGCAGCCGGCAAGCCAGGACCGGAGGCGCCGGCAACACCCTCCGCAGCAGTAGCGGCCGGCACGGCGCCCCCGCGTACCGGAGACGCCGCAACACCCCGTCTGGAGAGCATTCCTGAGGGCAACGGAACCGGGGTCGGCGCGGAGGTTCTGAACCCGTCCGGTAATACGGTCGACAACAACAATGGAGATTCCAACACAGGCGCCACACCGCCGGCTGCCGCACCACCGGCTGCGAGTCCGAGCGGCGGAACAGGAGCCGGAAATCCGGCGCCCGCTGCCAGCGATGACAACTACGGGTTGAAGGCGGTTGGCCCCGCCAATACAGCGCCATTGCCGCCGGTAGAGAAGCCCGCGGAAGCACAGACCCAGGTGAACGACGTCAAGACTCCGCCTACCGGCACCCAGGTGAAGACCGGAACCACGGCCTCAACCAAGCGCAAGAAGAACCCCAAGGTGAAGACCGATCAGAGCGCCGAGTCGTCCAGCACAAACAAGAAGAAGAAGGGCCTGGACAAGCTGAACCCGTTCTGATTAAGCCACTTCGTCATCTCGACCGAAGCGCAGCGCAGTGAAGAGATCTGCTTCTCTCAGGGATACGAGCAGAGTGCAGGTCCTTCACTCCGTTCTGTGCGATAGGGCGTGGCGTCAGAGCATTTTCTGTAGAGGTGTAGAGGTCTGGCGCAGGCTCCTGTGGCTTTTCTTCAAGGAAAAGCCACGCCGTGTGGATCTTCACCCTTCACTGCATTACCAAAAAGCTCCAGTGGCAATGGCTCAGCTTGGGGATGGTTGCAACAGCGTCTCGCAGCTGCGTCCGTAGGCCGACGGGAGATGTTCCCGGGCTATGTACCGTGCGCACGCACCGCAGCTTCACGAAGCGGCTTGTCATCCACACCGGACACGCGAAAAAAGGAGAGTACCGCCTCCCTCCATTCTCAGGATATCGCGCATCCGGGGGCTTGCAGCAAGCCCCGGCGCGCACCGTAGAGTCGCTCGGGTGGCCAAACACTATGGCCGACCCAAAATCTTCGGGAATGGGAGAAGCGACATGCGTGATACCGACCGGAGGGTGGGAATAACCGAACATGCTGTGGTGATTGCCGGCGGAGGTCCGACGGGGTTGATGTTGGCGGGCGAATTGGCGTTGGCGGGTGTCGACGTCGCCATTGTCGAGCGGCGCGCCAGCCAGGAGCTCGTTGGCTCCCGTGCCGGCGGCTTGCATGCACGCACCATCGAGGTTTTCGATCAGCGCGGCATCGTTGACCGGTTTCTGCTGGAAGGGCAGAAAGCGCAGATCGCTTATTTCGCCGGGACTCGGCTGGACATCAGCGATTTCCCCACCCGGCACCCCTACGGACTCGGGCTGTGGCAGAACCACATCGAGCGTATCCTCGCCGGCTGGGTCGGCGAACTGGCGGTGCCCATCTTTTACGGCATCGCAGTGAACGGCTTCGCACAGGACGACACAGGCGTCGATGTCGCGCTCAGCAATGGCCGGGCACTACGGGCGAAATATCTCGTCGGGTGCGATGGCGGACGCAGCTTGGTCCGCAAGGCCGCGGGCATCGCGTTCCCGGGATCGGATCCAACGATCAGCAACCTGATCGCTGAGGTCGAGATGGCCGAGAAGCCCGAGTTCGGCATCCATCGCAACGCCTTTGGCGTCCACTCCTTCGGCAGGAAGGAGTACCAGATCGTCGACGGCACAGTCGTCTACGCCGATCGCGGCCGATCGGCGTGATGGTGACTGAACGGAACGTCGGCCTCGCGAACGGAACCTCGACCGAACCCACCCTGCGCGATCTCAGCGAGGCTCTCATCGCCGCATGCGGGACGGACTACGGGGTCCACAGTCCCACCTGGATCTCCAGGTTCACCGATGTGACTCGGCAAGCCGCGACCTACCGCGACAGGCGCGTCCTGCTGGCCGGCGACGCCGCACACGTGCATCCGCCGGACGGTGGACAGGGTCTCCAGGTCGGCGTGCAGGATGCGGTAAATCTGGGATGGAAGCTGGCCCAGGTGGTCAAGGGATCGTCGCCGGAAAGCCTTCTGGATACCTACCACGCCGAGCGCCACCCGGTCGCTGCCCGCGTGTTGCGCAACACGATGGCGTCCATCGTTCTTCGCCGCGAAGACGACCGCACGAAGGCACTGCGCGACACAGTGTCCGAGCTCCTCGGCATGGAAGAGCCTCAGAAACGATTCGCCGCGATGATGTCCGGCCTGGATATCCACTACGAACTCGGCAAGGGACGCCCGCTGCTCGGGCGCCGCATGCCCGAGCTCGACCTGGTCACCGCCGACGGCCCGCTGCGGGTCTTCACCCTGCTGCACAGAGCTCGGCCAGTGCTCCTCAACTTCAGTAAGCCCGGCGCCTTCGACATGACTCCATGGGCGGATCGGGTTCCGTTGATCGACGCCAAGTACGACGGTCGGTGGGAGCTTCCGGCGATCGGAGCGGTCACAGCTCCCACCGCCGTGCTGGTTCGGCCCGACGGCTACGTCGCCTGGGTTGGAGAGGGAACCCAGCAGGGGCTCGCCGAGGCGCTGACCAGTTGGTTCGGGCCGCGCACCTTACGGTGAGCCGGAGACAACAGACAACGGCAGAAGGGACACACTCCTCTCTGCCGTTGTCTGCCTTTCTCTCGAGCCCTGTTACCCTAAGAATTCATGCCGCACGAACTGCCGAAAGCTTACGATCCTGCTGCCATTGAGGAGCACTGGGCCAATTACTGGGTGCGTGAGAACCTCTTTCACATCTCATCGCTCGATGACAGCAGCATCCACCGCAACTTCACCATCCTGCTGCCTCCACCGAACGTCACCGGCCGCCTCCACATGGGCCACATGCTGGAACAGACGGAGATCGACATCCTTATCCGCTGGCGCCGCATGCGTGGCGACAGCGCGCTATGGGTGCCCGGCACGGACCACGCCGGCATTGCCACCCAGCTCATGGTGGAACGGCAACTGGCGACCGAGAAGACGACACGACAGCAACTAGGCCGGGAAGCCTTCCATGAACGCGTATGGAAGTGGAAAGAAGAGTACGGCGCCGCCATCCTGGACCAGATGAAACGCCTTGGCACCTCGGTCGATTGGTCACGCGAATACTTCACCATGGATGCCGGCCTCTCACGCGCCGTGCGTGAAGCCTTCGTCCGCTTGCACGAGCAGGAGCTGATCTACCGGGGCGCCTACATCGTGAATTGGTGCCCGGACTGCCAGACCGCAATCTCCGATCTTGAGGTCATACACGAGGAGCAGCAGGGCAAGCTCTACACCATTCCGTACTCCATCGTAGGCTCGGACGATTCGTTGCTGGTCGCCACCACTCGCCCGGAGACGATGTTCGGCGACGTTGCCATTGCCGTTCATCCAGTCGACGAGCGCTACCGGCACCTGCAGGGCGGAAGCGTGCGCGTGCCCTTCATCGGACGCGAGATTCCTATCATCGCCGACCCGTGGGTGAGCCCGGAGTTCGGTACCGGCGCGGTGAAGATCACACCGGCCCACGATCCCAACGACTATGCCGTGGGACAGCGCCACAAGCTCGCGTCCATCAACATCATGGACGAGACTGCACATCTTAACGATGTGGCAGGCTCGTTTGCCGGGCTTGACCGCTACGAAGCGCGCAAACGGATCCTCGCGGAGCTCGATGGGCAGCCGGGCTTCTCGAGCAAGGACCATACCCATGCCGTCGGCAAGTGCGACCGCAGCAAGACCGTGGTCGAGCCGCGTCTCTCCACGCAGTGGTTCATCCGCATTCAGCCGCTTGCGGACAAAGCCATCGCGGCGGTGGAACAAGGCCACATTCGCTTCTCGCCCGATCAATACGGCAAGACCTACTTCGAGTGGATGCGCAACATTCATGACTGGTGCATCTCGCGCCAGCTCTGGTGGGGTCATCGCATCCCGGCGTGGCATTGTGCCTCCTGCGATCAGGTAACGGTCGCGCGGGAGACACCGGAGGTTTGCCAACATTGCAAGTCCAAGGCCATCACGCAGGAGACCGACGTGCTCGACACGTGGTTCTCCTCCGGCCTCTTGCCCATGTCCGTCTTCGGCTGGCCGGATGCCACACCCGACCTCGCCACCTTCTACCCCACCGAGCTATTGGTCACCGGCTTCGACATCCTCTTCTTTTGGGTGGCGCGCATGATCATGTTCGGCTGTCACTTCATGCTCGATGTCCCGATGCCCGACGGCACGCAGCGCACCCTCAAGGATGCGGTGCCCTTCCGCGAGGTCTACATCCACGCGCTGGTCCGCGATGCCGAAAGGCAGAAGATGTCGAAGACCAAAGGCAACGTCCTCGATCCCCTCGAGATCGTTGGACATTATGGCACGGACGCCGTGCGCTTCACGCTGGCCACCATGGCGTCGCCCGGCACAGACATCGCCTTCTCCGAAGCGCGCACCGAGGGCTATCGTGCCTTTGCCAACAAGATCTGGAATGCGGCACGCTTCCTCTTCATGCAGCGTGAGCGCGTGCTTGGCGAGAACGCGCAGTATCACAATCGCATCGATCTCTCCGGCGTCGATCGCTCCGAGTCTGTCCTGCTGCGGGGCAATATCTCGGCGGCCGCAAACACATCACGCCTGGAAGACCGTTGGATCCTGTCACGTCTCTACGCCACCGCGCACGGCGTGAATGCGGCACTCACGGACTACCGCTTCGACGAAGCGGCAAACGCCATCTATCAGTTCTTTTGGGGCGATCTATGCGATTGGTATCTGGAACTGGCCAAACTGCGGATTGAATCCGCCTCTGCGGATCAGGAGCGGTTAGAACCATTCCAGATCTTCAGCGAGATCTTCGAGTCTTCGCTGCGCCTGCTCTCGCCGTTCATGCCCTTCATCACCGAGGAGATCTGGCATGCCTTCTATGATGGCCACCCACCTGCGCTCTCCATCGCGCTCATGCCCTACCCGGTCTCAGCAAAGATAAATCTCGACGATGCGGCCGAGGCACAGATGGCGCTGCTGCAGTCGCTCATCGTCTCGGTGCGCTCGGCACGCAAGGATGCCGGCGTCCCGGAGAAAGAGTCCGTGCCCATCCTGGTCCGCACCGCGAATGCTTCTGTCTTTGCGGAAAATCTCGCCACTATCCAGCGACTGGCACGCGTCACCACGCTTGAAGTCGTCGCGCAACTGCCGGATGGTCTGGCCCATCGGGTGACGCCCACATTCGATGTCGCTGTCGTGTATGAGAAGGCGGTGGACCCGAAGGCCGAACGCGACCGGCTTACGAAGGAACTTGCGAAGCTGCAGAAAGAGAAGGAGAACAGCGATCGCCAGCTTGGCAACGAAGCCTTCCTCGCGAAGGCTCCTGCTCCGGTCGTCGCGGGTCTGCGCCGCCGCAACGCAGAGATCGCCACTCTGCTCGAACGCACCCGCGCTGCGCTGGATGGCCTACCGGCCGCATAAGCCTTTCCATCATCCCGACCGGACCCTGCATGCTTTTCAGCAGCACATCCCTGCGCCGGCCGCGTCAGTTGTGGTTGAAGTTGTACGACAGCTGCATGCCGTGTCCGTTCGGCGTATCCACCATGGAGAAGGAGAAGCTGCGGCTCGGTTCGTCGCGCTTGTGCGTCACGTAGCCGCCGATCAGGTACCCCAGCGTCCCGCCCACCAGCACGTCTGATGGAAAATGCTCACGCGCAACCACCCGTGATGCGGACACAGTTGTGGCCAGCGAGTACATCAGCAATCGCGTCTTCCAACTTGGATAGCGCGCGGCCACGACGTGCGCGAATGCCCACGCCGTCAGAGAATGGCCGGAGGGCATCGACTGGCCATCCGGCCACGTCCTTGTCCCGTGCGGCCAGAACCGGCCCGTCTCATCGCCCTGGCTGGGCGTCTGCCGGTTGATCGCATACTTCAACCCCTGGTTGAGAATCTGCGCGTCGGCGATCGCTTCGCCCGCTATCACCGCAGTCTGCTTCAGATAGTCGTCCTTGTGCCAGGCCCCCACTGCATACCCACCGACGATGCCGGCGATCGGTACGTAGATCGCGCCGACATCCGAGACCGTCTTGAAGTTGCTTTCGCGCTGCGGGTCATGGCCCAGACTGCGCATCACATGCGCGTCGTAGTCGATGGCGACGCCAGTCGCGAGTCCGAATGGCGCAATCCACAGCAGGTCGCTCGGACGCGCATGCAGCGGACTCGTAACGATCGCCACTTCATCCTGCAAAATGTGATGAACGCACACACCGAGCGCCGTTGCCTCACACTCCTGCCGGTCCGGTACCACCTGTGCGAGACATCCCAGAGGCAGCAACACCACCAGTAATCCAAAGACTCCTCGAAACAACATCTGCACATACTAGAGCAAATTTCCTTAAACGATGCTCAACCACCTTCGGCATCGCCCTGGGGTGCGGCGTATCATGTTGATAGCGTATGGACTGGAAGAGCAAGCGAGTCGAAGCCATCCTAGAGCAGGCCCTGCTGGAAGATCAGGCGATCAAGGACATCACCACCGCCTACACGGTCGAAGCCGGGCTGCGGGCCTCAGGTACCGTCATCGCCAAGGAAGATTGCGTGGTCTCCGGCCTCGGCTGCATTCCCCGCTTCCTTGACATCTACTCTCGCCTCAGCGTGGCTGCGGGCCGGCCGAGTCCTGTTCGCTATGAAGTCGTCCATCACCCGGAGATCTTTGACGGCGTCCGCGTGAAACGAGGCCAAACGGTTGCGGTCGTCCGCTCCACGGCGCGTGTGCTGCTCTCCTGTGAACGCGTCATCCTGAACCTAATGCAGCGTATGAGCGGCATTGCCACCGTGACCCGCCGTTATGTGGACCAGGTGCAGGGCACGAAAGCAAAAGTGTTGGACACACGCAAGACAGTACCCGGACTGCGCCTGCTGGATAAGTACGCCGTCTCCTGCGGCGGAGGCGAGAACCATCGCCTCGATCTCTCCGACAGCATTCTGATCAAAAACAATCACATCGCTTTGGGCGGCGGCATCCCCAAGGTGCTGGCGGCAGCCCTGGCAGCGCGCAAACCGGGCCAGCGCGTACAGGTGGAGGTCCGTGGCCCGCAAGAGCTCGAACAAGCGATGGACGGCGGCGCCGAAGCCATCCTGCTCGACAACATGACGCCCGCCGAGGTCGCCGCATCGGTCAAAGTTGTGCGCTCCCGCGGTCTTTCCATACCGATCGAAGCCTCCGGCGGCATCCAGCTGGATACGATTCGCAGCTACGCCGAGGCCGGCGTCGACTACATCTCTTCCGGCGCGTTGACCCACTCTGCCGCGGCCGTCGACCTGAGCATGCGCATCGTCGCAGAAAACTAAACGCTGTCCAACACCGGACACCACCGGGACGATGATGAACCAGACCGCTTCCCCCGCCTTCCAGCCCATGCAACCCGACCCCTTCGATCTCGGCGCGCTGGGTCGTGAACTCGCCGGCACACCCTTCGCCGGCAACGTGCGCCACTTCCCTACCATCGACTCCACCAACACGCTCGCGATGCGCGACGCGGAGCAGGGCCAAGTGAGCGGCACCGTATATCTGGCCGACGAGCAGACCGGGGGCCGTGGACGCGGCGCGCACGCCTGGCATTCGGCAGCTGGATCCGGTTTGTACGTCAGCATTCTGTTGCGGCCTGCGCTGGCGCCGGCGGACATCCTCTGGGTCTCGCTCGCCGCCGGGCTCGCCGTACAGGCCGCCATCCGCGACGTCACCTCGCTCGCACCGGACATCCGCTGGCCCAACGATCTGCTGCTCTCCGGGCGAAAGCTGGGCGGCATTCTCACTGAGCTGAATGCAGAGGTTACACGTGTGCGGCATGCCGTCATCGGCATCGGCATCAATGTGCACCAGCCGTCGTTCCCGCCCGAGCTGACGACGCTCGCCACCTCGCTCAAGATCGAGACGGGCAAGGACTGGCCACGCCAAGACCTGCTGATCGCCCTGCTGCGTCATCTGCATCGCGAAATCGACCGGCTCACCCGCGCCGGCAGCATTGAGCAGGCAGCGGCCGACCTGCGCAGCCGGGTGACCGCCGGCTCCTCGTGGATCCGGGGGAAATCCGTAACTGTCACCGAAGCAGATACCTTTTCGGGTATAACGGATGGACTGGATAGCCGCGGCTTCCTCCGCGTCCGCACTCTGGACGGCATACGCACCGTGCTCTCTGGCGGCGTGCGGGAAGGGGGTCGTTAAACCGATGCTGCTCGCGATCGATGTCGGCAATACGAACACGGTCCTCGGCCTCTACAGCCTCGAATCCTCCGAGCTGGTCGCCGATTGGCGCGTCACCACGCACAAGAACCAGACCTCCGATGAATATGGCGTGCTTTTCCTGAACCTGTTCGCGATGCGCCAGATCGACGTCTCCACCATCACCGCCGTCGTCGTCTCGTCTGTCGTGCCGCCTCTGGACACCACCATCCGCAGACTCTGCGAACGCTACTTCGGTCTGCGCCCCATGTTCGTCGAACCCGGCATCAAGACCGGCATGCCGCTGCTGGTCGATAACCCGGCGGAGCTAGGCGCGGACCGCATCGTCAATGGCATGGCCGCCTTCGCGCGCTATGGCGGCCCCATCATCGTCGTCGACTTCGGCACTGCCACCACTTTCGACGTCATCACGGCGCGCGGCGAGTACATCGGCGGCGTCATCGCGCCCGGCCTCGGCATCTCGGCGGATGCGCTCTTCTCTCGCACCGCGAAGCTGGCCCGCGTGGACATCAAGCGGCCCGCACGCACCATCGGCACCAACACAAACGCACACCTGCAGAGCGGCCTCTTTTACGGATACATCGGTCTGGTCGATGGCATCTTGGAGCGCATGCTGGCGGAGCTTCGAACCACCCAGCCGACCATCACAGACGTACCTAAGATCATCGCCACCGGCGGCCTCGCCCATATGTTGCAGGACGATTCGAAATACATCACGACCGTCGATGACATGCTCACCCTCGACGGCCTGCGTCTGCTCTATGAGCGCAACCGCAGCCCACGAGCGCGTCCCGCATCGTCGGCCGGCAGTGGAACGCCCCCGAGTCATAATTAAGTGCGTGTCCTCGATTGAAAAGAGAATGTCATCCTGAGCACAGCGAAGGACCTACATTTTCAGCGACAGTTTCCTCAACAAGCCGTTACCAGTCCATGCAAGGAACCTTGTAAGACGGCATGCCAGTGCAGAACTACGTCAACTACTTCATCGAGATCGAAGAGCACTTCCAGCGCCGCCGCGGTTCGCTGCTGCTGCTCTCCACTCTCGACTGGGCGCTGATCGACACGTGGCGCGAGGCTGGCGTGCCGCTCGCTGCCGTGCTGCGGGGCATCGATGCAGCCTTCGACAAGTACGAGGCGCGCCAGACCCGCGCCACCCAGGCGCGCTCTCGCATCCGCAAGGTCAACGGTCTCGCCTGGTGCGCGCAGGCCGTCATGGAAGCGGTCGAAGCGATGCAAGAGGCCGCCGTCGGCGGATCGCCTGTGCAGGCCCCGGAAGCGTCCGGGCTGGAGCACGCCCGCGTCGCGCAACACCTGAATACTGCTGCCGGCGCATACCACCACATCGCGGCCACGGTCCCTGCGCTCCACGAGATCGCCGACCGGTTAGAGCAACTGGCCCAGCAAACCCTCACCAATGAACAACTGGAGCAGCACCTGAGCGCGCTCGAAGAAAAGCTCTTCGCCATGCTCCTCACCCACACTCCCGCGGAAGAACTGGGAGCCATGCGCGAGCAGGCCGCGCACGAACTAGCTCCCTACCGCAGCCGCATGCAGGTCGCACAGATCCGGCAGATCGAGCAGCAGTTCCTGCGTCGCCGCCTGCTGGAGCGCTACGACTTGCCGCGCATCAGCCTCTTCTATATGCAACAGGCGGAGTGACATGAAGCTGCGGATGGAAAAAGCTCTCTACGGCGGCTCTTCGCTCGCGCGCGTGGCCGCCGACGATCCGCCGGAGATGGCAGGCAAGGCCGTCTTCGTGCCGTTCACGCTGCCCGGCGAGCTGGTAGAGGCCAGCGTGGCAAGCGACCGCCGCAGTTACATGACCGCGACCCTCGATGCCGTATTGGAACCGGGAGCAACGCGCGTTGCTCCCGGTTGCGACTACTACGCGCGCTGTGGCGGCTGCCACTACCAGCACGCTGACTACGCAACCCAGCTCGCGATGAAGCGCGGCATCCTTCTTGAGACGCTCGAACGTGCACACGTGCCAGTACCCGCCGAGACGCGCGTGCTCTCCGGTGAACCGTGGGCCTACCGCAACCGCATTCGCCTGCATATCTCCCGGCCCCCACACGCCGCGCTCTGCTATCGCGAGGCAGCGTCCCATCGCGACCTTCCTGTCACCCACTGCCCAGTCGCAGCGCCCGTACTGCAGCAATCGATTGCGGCCTTCAACCAGCTCCTCGTTGAAAAACCCGCACTCGCGCAGGAACTCTCGGAGGTGGAATATTTCACCACCGCCGATGAGTCCACGCTGCTGGTCGCGCTCTTTACCCAGCAACGCCGCAACTCGGAAGGACTGCCGCAGCACATCGCCGATGCTCTGCGCCCGACTCTGCCCATGCTCGCGGGCGTGCGCTGCTTCTTTCTGGACCCGAAGACGCGGCGTACCCAGCCCACTGCAGGCTGGGGCGAGACCGCGTTGGACTATACCGCAGGCTCGCTTTGCTACCGTGTCAGCTCCGGAGCGTTCTTTCAGGTGAATCGCTATCTCATTCCTGTCTTATTGGAAGAAGTCATCGCACGGCGGCAGGGAGGCATCGCATGGGATCTCTATGCAGGTGTCGGTCTCTTCGCCCAAGCGCTCGCGCAGAGCTTCGAACAGGTAATTGCCGTCGAATCCGCTCCTGCCTCCTCTGCCGATCTCGCGCGCAACCTGCACGGCTCCGGACGTAGACATATCGCGATGGATACGCTCCGCTTCCTGAAATCTCCTCCCATCCAGCGCCCCGATCTCGTCGTTGTAGACCCGCCGCGAGCCGGACTTGGCGCGGAGGTCTGTCAGCGGCTCGCCGACATCGGTCCGCGCCAGATCGTCTATGTCTCCTGCGACCCGTCTACCCTGGCGCGCGACCTGCGCACGCTGCAACCATCCGGGTATCGACCCGTCGCCCTCACCCTGATAGACCTGTTCCCACAAACATTCCATCTGGAGACCGTGGCCACGCTCGAACGCGCCTGACATCGGAGCCACGGCCGGAGTGACAGCCCCAGGGGCTATAGCAATTTTCCTGATGCTGTGATGTGCGGAGCATCGCTCGGCGTGGCCTTTCCTTAATGAAAGGCCACAAAGGCCTTCGTTGGTTCCCGATACACCTACAGGAAAATTGCTATAACTATGATGGCTACCATCGTCGCTCCCCCCACTTCGCCGGCGCAGCGACCTCCAAAGAAAGTCACCACAACCTGTTTTCTATCGAAGCGCTGGATCGGCTCTATCGAGCTTGACCCAGTCGTCTTCGGGCGCGCGCCACTGCTGCTCGCAGCTCTTGCATTCGCTGCGGGCATCCTGATCGCAGGCCGACACTGGCTTTCCCCGGCATGGCTGGCAGCCGGCGCAATCCTCGAAGGACTCCTTGCCGCCGTGGCGGCTTGCCGACAGCCCCGCATCGCCATCTGGCCGCTGGCTGCTGTATGGCTGCTGCTGGGCGGCTTCGCAGCCGAAATGCAACCACGTCCCGCACCGCAGACAGAGCTCCGCGCGTTGGCGCAGGGCACGCCGGTCGCGCTGACGGGCATCATCGAGCGCAGCACGCCCGTCCGCCACATCGTCTCCCTCCGGCCCTTCTCGACCGAAGAGGTCGCCGAGCAGATGCAGTCGGTCGACATCCGTGTGCGTTCGGCCGCCGAGCCAGGCGATGCGTTGAGAGAGGTGTACGGAGGCCTGCGCCTCTCGCTCTACGCCCCTGAGGATGCCACCATGCCGCCGCTGCAATGCGGTGATTTCGTAACACTAACAGCGACGATCCGGCCGCCTGAGCGCTATCGCGATCCCGGTGTCTGGGATAGCCCTGCCTGGATGCTCGGCCAAGGCATCGGCATCATCGGGTCCACCAAGGCAGAGAAGCTTTCTATCGCCGGCCACGACGGTCATCGCAGCTTCGCCTGCATTCAACACGCAATCCAGACCGCTGCCGGCGACCGTCTCCTGCAATTTGCGGACGCGTCTCACGCCCGTGTGCTGCCCGCATGGCTCACCCTCAATCACGACGATGCCGCCATGCTCTCGGCCATGATCGCAGGCGACCGCTCGTATCTCGGCAGCCCGCTGCGCACGCCGTTTGAACGCACCGGCTCCTTCCACCTGCTGGTGGTCTCCGGCCTGCACCTGGGCATCTTCGCGGCAGTCGTCTTCGTGCTCGGGCGTCGGCTGCGCATCGGCCGCGTCCCGCTCACGGCCATCACACTGGCGCTCTCCTTCGCCTACGCACTACTCACTGGCTTTGGCCAGCCTGTCCAGCGCGCCTTCGCCATGGTGGCGCTCTATCTTGTCGGCAGGCTCCTCTACCGGGATCGCAGCCGGTTGAACAGCCTCGGCTTCGCGGCGCTATGTCTGCTCGTCTTCGACCCGCACGCGCTCTTCGACGCCGGCCTGCAGATGACGCTGCTCTCCATCGTCGCCGTTGTCGGCATCGCCATCCCGGTCATGGAGCGCACTACGGCTCCCTTCCTGCTGGCCGCGCGTTCCATCGCCGCAGTCAGTATGGACACCGCATTCGCACCGCGCCTTGCGCAGTTTCGCGTCACCCTGCGCCTACTGGGTGAGCATCTGGAGCCATTCCTCAGCAGCCGCTGGCGTCGCACCCGCCGGGCGCAGACCCTGCTCGCGCTTGCGGTTCGCGGCATTCTGCTGCTCTTCGATCTCTGCCTCGTCTCCGCCGTCATCGAGCTGGTCATGGTCCTGCCTATGGCCGCCTACTTCCACCGCGTCACTACGTTCGGACTGCCGGTGAACGTGTTGATCGTTCCCGTGCTCACGCTGCTTCTCCCCGCGGCACTGCTCACTATGCTTGCGCTGTTGCTGGCGCCGCACATCGCGTGGCTGCCCGCTGCCGGCACGGCCGCACTGCTCCATGGGGTGCTCGCCATCGTCCGCATTGCGAGCCAGTGGCGTATGAGCGAATGGCGTCTCCCCTCTCCAACACTTGCCTGCACCATCGCAAGCCTTCTGCTGCTGGCAATCGCGGTATGGATAGTCCGCATGCGTTTCCGGCTCGCTCTGCCGCTTGCTTCCCTCGCGCTGCTCGCAGCCGCGGCCTGCTCGCTCGCGCCGCGCGGCATATCGTGTCGCCCCGGGGCTTTGGAGGTTACCGCCATCGATGTCGGACAGGGCGACTCCCTCCTCATCGTCTCGCCGGAAGGCCGCACCATGCTGGTCGATGCTGGCGGTCCGACCGGCGGCGCAAGCACGCATCAGGGTAACTTCGAGATCGGCGAAGATGTCGTCGCTCCCTATCTATGGAGCCGTGGTGTCCGCCGCCTCGATGTCGTTGCGCTCACCCACGCGCACAGCGATCACATGGGCGGCATGGCCGCCATTTTGCGCGACTTCCACCCGCGCGAGCTCTGGGTTGGCCACAATCCCCCCATCCCTCCTTACCGGCAGTTGCTCGAAGAAGCCGCCACACTCGGCATCCCGGTGCGTTCCTTCTCTGCAGGCGACACGCCTGCCTTCGGCAGCGTTGCCGTGCACGTACTCGCGCCCGCGCCGAGCTACCAGCCCGGAGACGCGGCAACGAATAACGACTCGCTCGTTCTGCACCTGGGCTACGCCGGGCATGGCGCTCTGCTGGAAGGCGACGCCGAAGCGCCCAGCGAAGTCACCATGCTCTCGCTGCCGCGTGGCGACCTCGCCGCCGATCTGCTGAAGGTTGGCCATCACGGCAGCAAGACGTCCACCATCCCGCCCTTTCTCGAGCGGGTTGCGCCGCGATTCGCCGTCATCTCCGTCGGCCCCTACAACAGCTACCACCATCCCCGCTGGGAGACGCTGGACAAGCTGCAGAGTGAAGGCGCGCACACATGGCGCACCGATCTGCTTGGTATCTCCACCTTCTACATCGACAGCACCGGCGTCGTCCCCGCACCGGTTCGGCAGATGTCTCAACCTTGATACGGGACCGATACTCACTCCGCACACTTTTCCTTGCATGCAGCATCTAGTTCAGGTGTACATTGCTCCGCAACACGCACTGTCCACGGGAGGGTCCACGCATGCCGTCTGGAGAGAGTGAAGAGACAGGTCAAGCACAGCCGTCTGAAGCACAGTCGGTCCTGGAGCAGCAGCGCGAAGAGAAAAATCTACGCCGGCTGCAATTGATGATGAACATGGTGATGTCGGTGATCGCGCAGGACAGCTCACTCACCTACGAGGATGCCTCCGAGATGGTCGCGGACAGCCGTCGTGCCGCGCTGTCCATGTTTCCGGACAAGGAGCTGGCATACGATCTGATCTATCGGCCCAGGCTGCAACGCCTCATGCGAGACCGCTTCCGACTGCAGTAGCTACTTCTGCTCCACGCTGGTCAGCCGCATCGTGATGGTGCCCCAAAAGAGGCGTGCCCGCATCTGCACCGGCAGATGGCGATTGTCGTCCGAATACCAGATCCAGATATTGCCGCGATTCTTCACCACACCTGCATCGGCCGTCGGCTCCACGCGGATGGTCTGGAAGGTACCGGCTATCGTCTTGATTTCCTCATGCGCCTCGGACTTGAAGGTGACCGGAACCACACGCATGGAATCTGCAATCGGCAGCGAGAAACTCTGCCCTACTTCCAGCGGCTGCGCCCCGGCAATGAAGATGGCGGACATCAGGTCGCTGACGCATCCCGGAATCGGCGACTCCTGGTGACGGTTTGTCCCCTTCACCACGTTCTTTTCATCCAACACTTGCTTGCGAGCGCCGTACTGGAACTGCAGCGTGCTCACAATCTGTCGTCGTCCTTCGATCAGTTGCTTGGCAAAGTTCTGCGAGCATCCGGTGCGCCGGTCGAACGAAGATTGAAACCGATCGACGACCTTGAAGAGCAGGCTCACCGCCCCGATGGAATCGCCGTTCGCATTGATGCGCTGCGTCGTGCCCTCGCTATCGATGTGAAAGGTCGCCGTACCTGCGGGAAATACGCGCCAGTCCACTCCATAGGAGAGTGTCTGATGCTGCGGCAGATACTGCTGCTGCGGTGCAGGCAGCGATGGCAATTGCTGGCAGAATGCCGCGCCGCTCAGCAGCAATCCGCAGAAGAGAACCGGCAGTCGTTTCAAATACGCTCCTCGCGTACAGTGTGTCCGTCTCAACCGCGATGCCAGACGAACACCTTCAGCAGCAGCACAGCATAGATGGTAAGAGAGCCTAAAGCGGCATTGTACTCGCGATGTTTGCGGTAGAGCGCTCCGGAGAAGCTGCCACCCGTTACGCCGGAAGTGAACCTTCGAATAGCATAAACGCGCGGAAATAACCGGGGAACACGTCGGCAGTACTCGTCGAAGCTGGCGAAGTGTCCGCGCAGATACTCCTCCTCCGAACGGATCGTCGGAATGTAGATCACCGCGAACAGGATCGCCAACACCAGCGCGGTCCACCAGCTATGCGCGGCCACTGCGAATCCGAACGCGATCATCATCGAGCCCAGGTAGAGTGGGTTGCGTGTGTAGGCATACGGACCGCTCGTGGTCAGCTCCGTGTTCTTGTTCACATAACCGGACGCATAAGCGCGCAGCGCCACACCCGGGACGGTCAGCAGCAGACTCCATAGAATGGAATGCTTCGAAGGGTGCGCGGCCAGAAGGAAGAAAAGCGCAAAGACAAAGCCCATCGGCACCCGAATACGCCGTGCGATGCGTGCCCATCCCGTCATGCCCGCACCCCCGTTTCGCGCAGCGCGTCCACGGCCGCCATCACCTCATCGATGCCAATCGTCAACAAACCTGCCTCCGGTGCTCTGCGGCGTGAGTGATCGCGCCGGCTCTCCGGATGTCGCAGCACACGGAACGGCACACCCCACGGGCCGTTGCGCGACGGATCGGTAGGGCCGAAGATACCCACCACCGGCTTGCCCAGTGCACAGGCCAGATGCAGCGGTCCTGTGTCGCCTCCAATCACCAGTGCGCTGCGCCGTGTCACCGCGATCAATTCTGCCATGTCCGTCGCCACATCCTTCGCCCGGCCGCCGCTGATCGTGACTACGTCGGCGGCCAATGCCTCTTCGCCAGGCGCGCGATTCACCAGAACCGTGTAGCCCCGCTCGGCAAGCGCCGTGGCAACACCCCCATAGCGCTCCGCCGGCCAGCGCTTCGCGCCCCAGCCGCCGCCGGGATGCAGCAGAGCCAGCGGCTTCGCGTCCGGCAGCAACGCCGCGACGCGGGCCTCGGCCGCGTCGCTCACCGGCAGTGGAGGCAGCAGCATCGGCGCCAGCGGCAGCTCCACCGCTGCCGACACCACCTCGCACGCCTGCTCGATCACGTGTACAGCCTGCGTCGGGATATGTCGCCGAAAGAACCACCGGGCTGGACGCTCGCGCGGCTCCGCCTCGCCGATCAAGGGAGCGCCCGACGCTCTACCGATCAGTGCGGAGCGCACCGCACCCTGCAGATCGATCGCGATGTCGTATCGCTGCTTGCTCAGCTCCTGACGCAGCGTATGCATCGCGTTCCAGGTGGAGAGAGACAACGGCTGCCGTGCCCATCCCCGCGCATGGGCTGTGTGCACCACATCGACCAGCGGCATGGTCGCGCTCCGCGAAGAGCATGCCGCATCGCTCTGCAGCAGCGGCGCCCATCGCGGTTCGATCACCCATCCAAGATGACACTCAGGCAAACGTGCGCGCAGCGCGGCCACGGCGGGCATGGCGTGGAGCACGTCGCCCATCGCGCCCAGCCGCACCACCAGCACCCGCAGCCGGTCTTTTTGCAGAATCATGTGGGATGACAATTGCTGATTCTCTCATAGCGCATCGCGCTCTTCGGCTGCACGACGCAGGTTGCCTTCCAGCGCCGAGAGCACACCCTCTTCATCTACCAACTCGACGCTTAGTTTCGCCGTTAGCAGCGGTGTGGCCTCTTTCAGACGCTTGCGTTGCCCCGCCGTTAGCCGCACATCGTCCTTCTCAGTCGTCAGGAAACATGCAGCGTTGTGCTGCATCCCAAGCCGTATCAGCAGCTCCAGGTCATCCCCGCTGAAGCGATGATGATCACGCCACGCCTGTATTGCTGCAACGTGCACGCCTCGCGTCCGCAGCTCCGCTGCAAACTCCCCCGGATGCGCAATCGCACTGAACACGACTGCCGGTCCCGGCAGCTCCGGCACGACCAGCCTGCGGCGAATCTGCCAGATCCGCGCATCGGCACGCATCCACCGCTGTACTCGATCCCGCACGGCCCGATCCGCTAGACGATCGTCCTCATCACGTAACACCACAAAGTCCGCCCGCTCCAGTGAGGCAAGCGGCTCGCGTAGCCGTCCTGCAGGCAGCAGCGTCGCCGCAAAGTCGCTGCTGTGGAGCAGCACAATCTCGATATCTCGCCGGAGCCGGCGATGCTGCATGCCGTCGTCCAGCAAATGCACATGACGCCCTTGCGCATCGGCAAGCGATCGCTCGGCAAGTCGGCCCGCTTGCGCGCGCTCTCGCCCCACAAACACCGGCACCTGCGTAGCCTGCGCTATCAGCCATGGTTCATCGCCATAGCGTGCCGCCGGATCGTCCCCCGCGTCCTCTGTCACGACGCGCTCTACCGCATCGGATCTGCGCCCATACCCGCGCGACAGCACATCGACAGCCCAGCCGCGCTCGCTCAGCATGCGAGCCAGCGCAATCACAAACGGCGTCTTTCCCGCGCCACCCAAGGAAAGATTGCCCACACTGATCACCGGCCACGCCAGCTGCGACGCGCGCCTCCAGCCACGTGCATAGCTCAGACTGTTCAGCGCCTGCGCTGCACCATACAGAGGGATCAGCGGCAGCAAAAAACGCCGGCTCACGCGTTGCCCTCGGTCAGCAGGCGCAGGATCGCGTCCGCGGCACGCTCGGTGGCTCCAGCCTGGGCATCAAACACCTTCTGACCGCGCGCACCCATGGCGGCCGCCGCGTCGGTGTCCTTCAGCAATGATGCGATCGCTTCGTGCAGCTTCGCCCTGTCAACCACCTCAAGCGCCTGCGCAGCACGCAGCAGATCTACCACATCGCGGAAGTTTTCATAGTGTGTCCCAACGATGACCGGCACACCCAACCGCGCCGGTTCAAGCGGATTGTGGCCGCCCGCAGCCACCAGACTGCCGCCCACAAACGCCAGCGCCCCCAGCGCGTACACGCTGCCCAGCTCGCCAATCGAATCCAGCAGGAACACACTCCCTGCCGCCACCGCGCCGCCATTCCACAAGGAACGCTGGATCAGCGCCGCCTTCTGTTCACGCGCCAGCGTCGCCACCCGCGCAAAGCGCTCCGGGTGCCGCGGCGCCAGCACCATGACGGCGCCCGGCACGCGCGTGCAGATGGCCGGCCACGCCTCCAGCAACACTTGCTCCTCATCCTCCAGCGTCGATCCCGCCACCAGCAGCTTCGCCCCGGCGGGCAGCTGTGCCTTCAATTGCGCCACCAGTTCGGTAGATTGTTTTGGCTGCGCGTCATACTTTAGATTGCCGCCCACGCGCACGCGCTCCGGCGGCACGCCGATCGCCACGAACCGTTGCGCATCTTCCTCGCTCTGCGCCAGCACCAGCGTCAGCATCTCCAGGAACGGGCGCCACACCCTATGCAACTGCCGATACCGCGGCAACGACCGATCGGACACACGCGCGTTTACCACTACCACCGGCACGCCCTGCCCCTCGCACTCCGCCAGCACATTCGGCCACAGCTCGCTCTCCGCCAACACCAGCATGCGCGGCCGCAGGGTCTGCATTGCCCCCCGCACAACCCATGGCAGATCGATCGGGAAGTAGAAACATCGCGCGAAGCCGAAGTACTTTCGCGCCAGCTCCTGCCCGGTCCGGGTCGTCGTCGAGATCACTACCGCACCCGGCCCCAGACGTGCGTCGAGCTCTTCCACTAAACGGCGAATCGCCACCACCTCGCCCACCGACACGGCGTGCACCCACACCTGCTGCCTACCCGCCAGCGTGTGCGCCACCCGCTTCGCACCGGCGCCCAGGCGTTCGCCCAGCCCATCGCGCCAGCGCGCTCGCAGCAGCCATACCGGCGCACCCAGAATCAGCAGCAGCACCAACCCGACGTTGTAGAGGAAGAGAATCACGATCCAGCCGCAGACTACCCTTTACCTGGCATATGCGCCACGAGGATGGAGCATTTCTCCCTCGCCGGCCGTCGAAGGAGAGACGCCGACGCAGGCTTTTTGCCATGAAAAGCTGCACTGAGCGAGGAGGGATAGGACTAGGCAGCAGGGGAAATGCTTTAATTGCGCACATGCGTCCCCTGCCGCTTTTACTGGCCCTCGCCGGCTGTCTGGCCACGCCCCTTGTCGCGCAGCACGCAGCGCCCGCAACGCAAAACGCAGATCGCTACCCCGCCTTTCAACGGCAGGCAGAGGCGCATCTTTCGATCGCAGTCGATCCGTATGACACTGAAGGAAAGGCATCCATCTTCCGCGTCAACTATGCGGCTGGAAACGTTATCCCAATTCGTATTATCGTCACCAACGAAGGCGACACGCCTATCTCTCTTAACAACGCCCGCATCGATTTCATCACCGCGGCAGGCGACAAGGTTCCCGCAGCAGAGCCCCGCGATGTCGAGCGCGCACTGGACCGGCCGCCCGATCCACGCAAGGCCATTCCCATCGGCCCATTCAAGATTGGCGGCAAAGGCAAGAACCGCGACAAGAGTATCGAAGAGGACTTTTCGAACTTCGAATACGGCGCCATCGCGGTCGAGCCGCACACCACACGCGCCGGCTTCCTGTTCTACTACCTCCAGGACCTCGTCAACCCGCTATCCGGCGCGCATCTGGAGTTGCGGCGCATCCAGACCTCCGATGGCCGCGAACTCTTCGCCTTCGAGATTCCTTTCGATAAGTACCTGGCCAGCAAAAGCAGCCACTAGCTAAGAGCTAGACACCCTTCTTCTGCGGCTCCCAGATGAACTTGTGGATCTGCAGACTCAACCGCGCAGACACCCCATCCTCCAGCATCCACTCCACCAGCAGACGCGGATCGAGCGCGCAATTGCTTGTCGAGCGTTCCAGGCTCGGCGCCTGCTTGAATGCGGGGGAGAACAACACACCGCCCGCGCGCTCCGCCAGCCCCTGCTCCTGCGTAAAGTCGCGGGCAAATTCGTAATCCTCACGGTGGCTGATGACGAACTTCACCTCATCCCGCTTCGTAAGCGCAGCCAGATTCTCTATGCGAAAGCTGCCCCCTTCGCCCGAGCCAGGGCACTTTACATCGACGATCTTGTGCACGGCCGCAGGCACAGAGGCCAGCAGCCGCTCGCCGCTCGTCTCCATCATCAGCGTGTAGCTCTGTGTCAGCAGCCGCTCCATCAGCGGTACCAGCTCGCGCTCCTGCAGCATCGGCTCGCCGCCTGTAAACTCGATCAATCGCACCGGCTCGAGCGCGGACACCGCCGCCTCTACTTCATCGAGCGTCTGCTTATAGCCACCCTTGAAGGTGTATTCGGAGTCGCACCAGGAGCAGCGAAGGTTGCAACCTGCCAATCGCACGAAGATACACGGCAGCCCGGCGAAGCTCGACTCGCCTTGTACGGATTTATAGGTTTCGATCAGGTACATGCGCGACTCTACTCGTAATACGTCGCAGTGGTGGTGTCGGTCTCGTAGATCGTACAGTCCTTCACCTGGACCCGACCGCCCGTCATCTCGCTTAACTGAAGATTGGTCTCGTCGAAGAAGTAGCGCGACAGATTCTCCGCCGAGGGATTGATCACCGTAAACGGCTCAAGGTCGTTGATCATCTGGTGGTCCAGCCGCTCGATCACCGGCCGCATCACGTGCTTCAACTGTTTGAAGTCCAGCAGCAGCCCGGCGTCGTCCAGTTCCTTGCCGCGCAGTGTCACGCGCACCTTGTAGTTATGCCCATGCGGGTTCTCGCACTTGCCGCGATAGTTGCGCAAATAGTGTCCGGAGGAAAAACCGGCCTCTACCGTTACCTCGTACATACGAATGTCTTCCTTTGCCAGAAAGGGCGCTTCGGCCCATCTCCCATTCTACCGGTGCATGGCTGCTATCGGCCGCGCCTGCCCTCGCGCCGCTCCCGGTCCTCGTTGCGGCGCTCCACTTGCTCGAACATGGCCAGCAGCACCCCGCCAAAGGCAGACACCAGCGCCCCCACGAAAAGGAACAGCCCGGTCGTCTTCCACAGCGACCCGGTGCCCGGCAGACCCGGCTGATCGACACTCACCGTCCCCAGCATGGCGCAGGAGATCAATGAAAACAGCAGCAGGGTGGCAGCGAGAATGAATAAGTTCCGCGACATCGCTGATGACCATGCTAGAGCATTTTCGGTATAGGTATAGAGGGTCTGGCGCAAGCTGCTGTGGCTTTTCTTGAAGGAAAAGCCACGCCGAGTGTATCTCCGCCCCTCACAGCATTACCGAAAATGTTCTAGTGCCCTGAACCTGAAATCCGTATTGAAAAGTGTCATCGCAGAAAAACGGACGCTGCTGGTTCCGGCACTCGTGCGCTCGTCGCCACCACCATCCCGGCACGCCGCGCCGCATGAACCTGCCTACTCCGGCGCTGCGATCGGAATAGTTAGCGCAGAAGCCGGATTGATGTAAGCCAAGTTCTGCGCCATGCAGCCTTTCTTGAAGGAAAGGCCACGTCGAGTGAATCCTTCCACTCCACTGCATCAGACGAGCGTGCTTTCATCGCCACACGCGTGGCCAGGTCTCGCATTTGAGACATGGGATTACGATTCCAGACGCGACTGCGCGGCGCGACGATCGGCCACGCTTCGCCGCCCGGTCAGGAACTTGGGGCAGTTCTGGGGCTTCGCCACCACCGGTTCGCCTCGTGCAGCAAGGCTTGCATGGCGCCACTGAACGCCGGGTGTAGTACCCCCAGACGTGTCGAGACGCGGCCGGGCAGCGTGCGAGCCTTCATCCAAAACGCGCCTTCGGGGAACGATCGGAGATATCGTCTCGCCTCGCGCATATAGGGCGATGCCTCCAGATAGTAGCGCTCGTAATACTGGCGCGGCGACCGCAGCCGGGCAAGGTCAGGCGACATCCACGGTTTCACGCCTCCCATAGCATGAAGCAGCGGCGGCGTTCCCCAGCGCAGCGTCTGCCAGCGATCGCGCATACGATAGGCGCCGGCGCCATGGTGATGGAGAACTTCGCGTGCATGACGCAATCTCGTAAGCGGAACATGCGCGAACTCCGCGGAGCCCAGCAGCGCACTCAGGGCATCCTGATCCCCCAGCGCAAGCGCGTCTCGCACCTCCACCGGTTTCCTTTGTTCTTCGCGATACCACGGCTCTTGCAGCAGAGCCTGCCATTTCTCCAGCAACCCGCGATGCTGCCCCGTCACACTCAATACCGCCGTGTTCATCGGCCCCGGAACGCTTCCAGCGGGCTTCATACCCCACCGCGCCGCCCGCAGGGATGAGCCATTGGGACCGATCCAGGGATCTTCGGATATCGCCAGATTGGCTTCGGGAAGGCCGCACAATACGGAGGGGCGCCGCGCCACCAGAACATCGGTATCGAGCCAAAGGCAACGCTCCGCACCGGTCTCGAGTCCTGCAAGCAGAATGTCGGGTTTTACATTGAAGCTGCCGTCCGCGTTCGACCTCCGCTCGGTGAGACGAACGGCACGGAATCGGCCGAGCCAGGAGCGGAACTCCGCCGGAGCCCCGGGGAAATTCAGCAGGATTTGCCAATCGGGGCAGTGTTGTTCCAGGCTCAGCAGCAGTAGCTTGACGCCCGCAATCTGCGCAGTGCGGTCCTCATGCAAACAAACGAGCATAAGGGCAAGCTACTGGAGTCGATTGGCCATCTGGCTAACCTTTAGTGCTTATAGTGCGCTCAATGGTAATCTCGGAGGTAACTTTCGGGTGGCAATGGGCGTTGCCGACCAGTCACCGCTTGAAAAACGCCTCTACCTCGGCAAGATCCTTCGTCAACCGATAGGGCGGCAGGCTCGCCAGAAAGACCTTCCCATAGCGTTGCCGCTGCATCCGTGGGTCCAGCAGCATCAGCACGCCGCGGTCGTCGAGTGAGCGAATCAGCCGGCCAAAACCCTGCTTCAATGTAATCACCGCTTGCGGCACTTGATACTCGAAGAACGCGCTCCGGCCATCGTCCTCAATCGCCCGCATGCGCGCCGCCACCACCGGATCGCTGGGTACGGCGAACGGCAAACGGTCCACGATCACGCAGCTCAGCGATTCCCCCTGCACATCCACCCCCTGCCAGAACGAGGATGTGCCGAATAGCACCGCGTTCGGCGTCGCGCGGAACTCCTCCAGCAGCGCCTTCTTCGGTGCAGTCCCCTGCAGCAGCAGAGGAAACTCCAGCTCCATCAGCAGCCGCTCATACAGGTCGCGCATCTGTGCGTAGCTGGTGAAGAGGCAGAAGGCGCGGCCGCGCGTGATCTCCAGCACGCGACGCATCTGCTTCGCCGCTTCGGTCGCGAACGTGGCGTCGCGCGGGTCGGGCATCTCGGGCGGCAGATACAGCAACGCCTGCTCCGGATAGCGGAAGTGCGACGGCACGACCAGCTCCTTCGCCTCCTCCATGCCCAGCCGCCTGCGAATGTGCCCGAAACCACCCGCCACCGTCAGCGTGGCCGACGTCAGCACCACGGACGAGAAGCTTTCGAACAGCAGCGATTGCATCAGGCCGGAGACATCGATCGGCGTCGCTTGCAGGTAGGTATGGCGCACGCCCTGCCGCAGCGGACCGCTAATGCGCCGCTCCAGCCAGAAGACAACGTTCTTGTCCTCCGCCTCCATCAGGAATTTCAGATGCTCGCGCACGTCTGTGGTGCGTTTCCGCAGCCCTGGCGTCTCGTCCACACCGCGCACCTGCTCCAGCTCCCCTTCCAGACGATGCAGCGCATTCATCAGGCCCAGATAGATATCGCCGAAGCTCTCCAGAAACTCCTCACGCTGCGTAAAGACGGTGCGGCCTTCAAAGTCCTGCGGCAGCGCGCCGAAGAACATCCGCGCACGCTCCCGCACCATCCCTCCCGCGGAAAGCACGCTGCTCGCAATCGTGATCTTGGTGCGCAGCATCGTCTCCAGATCACGCACCAGTTCCTCAAACCGAACGTTGCTCAGGCTCACGCCGAAGTAGTTCGACGCCACATCCTCCAGCTCATGCGCCTCGTCGAAGATTACGATCGCTGACTCTGGCAGAATGCCCGCATCCGGCGCCGTCTTCGCCTGCAGCTTGATGCCCAGATCGGCAAAGAAGAGGTGGTGATTCACAATCACGATGTCGCTTTCGAGCGCCTTGCGCCGCATCTCCGTGACGAAACAGCGCTCCCAGTCCGGGCAGCTCTGCCCCAGGCATGCCTCGGTGCGCGCATCGAGCTTGTGCCACAGCGGGCTCGACTCCGGCAGCCCATCGATCTCGGCCCGATCGCCGGTCTCGGTCGTGCGCTCCCATTCGGCGATCTTGTGAAACTGGTCGATCTCTTCCAGACCGCTCAGGATCGGTTGATCCCGCAGCGCGTACAGCTTGTGGCGGCACAGGTAGTTCGCACGACCCTTCATGTAGCACACGCGCAAGGGCCCCAGCAGCGACTCCAGAAAAGGCACATCCTTGAAGAACAACTGCTCCTGCAGATTCTTTGTGCCGGTCGAGATGATGACGCGCTGGCCGGTCCGCAGCGCCGGCAGCAGATATGCCAGCGTCTTGCCGGTACCGGTGCCTGCTTCAACGATCAGGTGGTGATGCTCGGTCAGTGCCCGCTCCACCGCCTGCGCCATCTCCAGCTGGCCGCGGCGAAACTCATACGGCATGCTGGAACGAGCCAGCACGCCGCCGGGCGCGAAGAAGTCATAGACCTTCGGCAGCACGGGCACGGTTTGACTGGAGGAGGACACTGCTCTTGATGGGGCGGGAGAGACCCGCTGTTCCTATAATAGACAGGGTGCATCGTGGTCACGCCGCGCGCGCCGCGCACCAGGAAAGAAGCTGCCTCCTTGTCACCATCGAAAAAGTCCCAGAAGCAACAGGCGACGCGTGAACGCTCCGCGCGTAACAAGCATCGCCGCGACGCCACCGACACGCGCCTGAAGGCCAAGCGGCAACGCACCTCCGAGCTCGGCTCGCGCTCCCGCAAAGCCGTGGATGCGGAGGCGAAGGCAAAGCATGCGAAGAAGACCGCACTCACGCCCAGTCAGCGGCAGAAGGCGCGCGCCGCCGCACGACGCATCGAGCCCTCTGCAGCCGATCTGGACGCTGCCGGCAGCAGGAAGCAGCGAGATCTGGAAGAACGCACCCTGAGCCAGCGCAACTTGGACGAGCGAATCGATCAGCATCTCGCCTCCAGTCCCTCGCGCTCCATCTTCGCCAATCAGTCGCGCGTCCTCGACAGCGATCTGCCCGTTATCGTCATCTGCGGTCGCCCCAACGTCGGCAAGTCCACGCTCTTCAACCGCTTCACCGGCAGCCGCCGCTCCATTGTCGGCGACGAACCAGGCATCACTCGAGATCGCATCTACGGCGAGGTCGAGTGGGCGGGGCGCACCGCGCGCCTCATCGATACGGGCGGCATCGTGCCCGACGATGCCGAGCTGATCCCGTCCGAGATCTTCCGCCAGGCCCGCGCGGCCTTCGACGAAGCGCAGGCCATCATCATGGTCGTCGACGCGCGCACCGAGCTCGCCGCGCCGGACATGGAGCTCACTCGCCTGCTTATCCGCTCCGGCAAGCCTGTCTTCCTCGCCGTCAACAAGGTAGATACCGACCAGCTCGCACCGCACGCAGAGAACTTCCGCCGCCTCGGGGTGCAGCGGCTCTTCGCCATCTCCGCGGAACACGGCAGCGGCATCGGCGATCTGCTGGATGCCGTCTTCGACGTGCTGACTTTCCCCGCGCCCGAATCCGAAGATGCGGAGCCTGCAACGACTGCCGAAGATGAACCGAGATCCGAGCCGCTGCACCGCACGCATGGCGAATACGACCAGCGCGAGACCTCCATCGCCATCATCGGCCGGCCCAACGTCGGCAAATCCACGCTGCTCAACGCGCTGACGAAATCATCGCGCGCCATCGTCTCACCCATCGCCGGCACCACGCGCGACGCGGTCGACGAAGTCGTCGAACACAACGGCGCACAATATCGTTTCGTCGATACAGCCGGCATTCGCCGCAAGGGCAAGACCACGCAGATGGCTGAGAAACTCTCGGTCATCATGGCCCGTCGCCATCTCGAAGCAGCCGACGTTGCTCTGCTGATCATCGACGCCAACGAAGGCGTCACCTCCACCGACGCTACCATCGGCGGCTACGCGCATGAGAGCGGCCGCTCCGTCATCATCGTGGTGAACAAGTGGGACATGGTGACGACGGGACGCACCGACGACAAGCCGCCGGCGGACCGCAACATCTTCGAAGAGCAGGTGCGCCGCGTCCTCAAGTATCTGGACTACGCCCCCATCGTCTTCCTCTCCGCGGCTCAGCGCAGCAACCTGCACCGGCTCTTCGAGGCCATCACGGTCGTGTCGGCCGAGCGCCGCAAGCGTGTCTCCACCGGTCAGATGAATCGCTTCCTCGATCGCGTGGACTTCCAACGCGCCACCGTGCCGGCAGCGAAGAAGATCCGCATCTACTACATGACCCAGGCCGCAGTGGCGCCTCCCACCTTCGTCCTCTTCACCGACCGCCTGGTCAAGCTGCACTTCTCCTACGAGCGCTTCCTTCAGAACCAGATTCGCGATGCCTTCGGCTTTATCGGCTCGCCGATCTGGTTCAAGGTGCGCGCACGCAACGCTCACAGAGGTTGAGGGGTGCCCCACGTCTCGTTGAGGCAAAGTTGAACAAACACGAGACGCGGGTTCACATGAGCCGGAACCGCTACGGCAACAAACCAAATACATCCACGCCCGTCTGCGTGCCGATGTACACATGGCCGTTCACGACCACCGGCACGGCGTACCTGCCGGTCGTGTGAATTATGTCCCGTGCCGTACCGTTCGGCTGCGCCTGGGTACTGTTGTAGAGCTCCGTCGCCAGGTTCGTAGCGTCATAGGCATGCAAAATCGGCCCGTTATTGGCCGTCGTATCCAGCGCCCACAGAATGCCGTTGCTCGTGCCGTTCGCGCTGATCACCGGCGTGGCGCCTGCACTCCCCAGCGTGGTCTGCGACGCGCTTTGAATCGCACCGCTGGCATCGAACACCTTGAACGACTTCAGCGCATCCCCAATGCCGCCGTAATAGAAGAGCTGGTTGAAGTACGCCGGCGCGGACGAAGCGCCGCTCGGCAACGCATTGTTCAGCGTCGCCGGGTTGTTGTTGCTCGTACCGTCGTATTCGCCCAGCGTGCTGCCTACCGCATTCATCTCGTAGATGTTGCCGTCTTTCCCTGCACCGACAAGGGAGGGCGCATAGACGTTGGTGCTGGTCTGGATATCCGGTATCAGCATCATGCCCCCGGAGCCCTGGTCCTGATAGTTCGCAGATCCCGGCACACCATCGAGCGGTTCGAAGTAATCGAAGACGCTCATCGCGCCGTTCGACGTTTCGATCTTCACGTAGCCGTTGCCATAGTCACCGTTCACCGGCCGGCGATGCGCATCCTGGGTTAGCGTCGTGTCGAACGTGCCCTTCGATGTCGCCAGGAACACGTCGCCGTCACTGTCCGCTGCTGGACCGCCCCCACTCATCCAGATCGCCCCGCCGCTGCCGTTCGGCGTCAGGTTCAACACCGACTGCTGTTGCAGCGTGGCTTCGCTGTAGGCCATCACCCAGCTGCTGTAGTCGAACGAAGTCTGCCGGCAGGGAGCGGCCCACGTCAGATAGAGTGTGCTGTTGCTCAACAGCAGCGCGGCGCGCTCCACATACTTGCCCGGCACAAAGCTGTTCGTTCCCCCTTCGCTGGTCACGCCGCTGCCCGGATACGTAGCGGCAATCTCTACCGGGCTGCTGCTCAATTCAGCACCTGTCGCCAGGTCAAGCCCGTGCAGCCGCTGGTGATAGTTGCCGCCGCTGTCCTTGCTCATAGCGACAAAGAAGAGTGCGCCACCCGCGCCATCCGGATTATCCGGATTATTGGGATTATTGGGATTATTGGATGGATAGTTGCGGTCAATCACCGGCGTGGCGGTGATCCCCACATTCGGCGACACTTCGCTGCAACCCTGGTCGCCCTGATAATCGGCGGCAGTTTCATTCGCCGCCAACGCAGATCTCTGCCACAGCACCGCGCCTGTGTCCGCGTCGTAGGCATACACAGTGTCGTTCTCTGTCGCTACATAGAGCACGTTATGCGTCTGCGCGCCGATTGTGAGCCCGGAGATAAATAGCGGTTGCGCGTCCACTGCTGCATCCGTTGTGTACGAATTTTGTTTGCCGAAGGTGGCGGATGCCACATTGGCGAGCGTCAGGCTGGTCTCGGCGGGATTCAGGCCCGTGCGACCCGCGTCATAGTGCCATGTGGGCACGTCGAAGGCATGCGCCGGCGGGGTCACCACCTGCAGGGTCAACGGCGTTGCGTTGAAGACGGACAGAAACTCACCCAGCACCGTCACCGTCGTCGAGCCGGGCTGCGCATTGCCGCTCGCCGCCAGCACCACCGTCGCCGACGCCCCCTGGTTCACCGTGATGGTAGACGGCGTCGGGATCACACCCGCTGGCAGATTGAGCAGGCTCAGCGTGATGGGGCCTGTGAAACCCGCGGATCCCTCCGTGCTGATAATTATCTCTTGGAACGAGCCTACCGGCACATTCACCGTTGTGGGCGAGACCGTCAGTGTGATCTGAGCCGGAGTGATCGGCGGCCCCACGGTAAGCATCACCGGCACCGTGTGCGCAAGCGATCCCGAGACACCGGTAATCGTCACCGTCGACGTGCCCTGTGGGGCAGTCTCCGAAGCCACGAACACCACCGGCTGTGACTGGCCGATCCGGAGCTTGCTGGTATTCGGTATTGCGATCACACCTGCGGGCAAATTGCTTACGGTAAACACTACGGTGCCACTGAAACCGCCGACGCCCGACAGGCTCAACCGCACCAAGTTACTCTGCGAACCCTCGGCCACGGTCATGCTCGGCGTCGCCGTCAGAGCGAAGTCCGCCGATGCGGTCACACTCAGTTCCAGAATCGCTGTGTGTTTGGTACCGCCGGCGGTTCCCACAAAATTGATGGCCACCGGCGCGCTCGACGAAGCAGCTGTCGCCGCGGCCGTCAGCGTCACGACCACCGGTGTGCCGGGTGTGATCGCAGTCACTGCCGGGGATACCGTAACCCCGGTCGGCAGCCCGGTCACCGCCACGCTCACAGCGCCGGAAAGGTCGGTCGCCGTGCTGGTTAACGTCACTTGGCCGCTCGTGCCTGGCGCCAGTGTCAGCGCCCCCGGCGTCACGGCAAGCGTAAAGCTCTGACTGCCGCCCGGCGGTGGCGGTGATGCAGCCGTCACGGACACGGCAACCATCGTGCTCGCGCGCAAACTGCCGGAGACTCCCTCAATGCTGATGTTGGACGTACTGACTGCCGCAGTTGAAGCAGCGCTCACGGTAAAGGTAGTGCTTGTCCCTGGCGCAATTGTCGCGCTCGATGGCGACATGGTAACGCCGGCGGGAAGACCACTCACGGAGACCGTCACCGCGCCGTTGAAGTTGTTTGCACTGCTCGGGGTCACCATGATCGTTTGACTCTGTCCCTGCACTACCGCGACCGAAGAGTTGGCGGTCAGCGTAAAGCTGCCACTCTGGGTCGAGCCACACCCCGCAAACAGCGTCAGCAGCGGAGCACACAACAGGCACAGGACAATCAGTCTCAGGGAACGCATAGAACTCCAATTGCGGGGCGCACTGCCGTGCAGAACAGCCCATGCGATGCGTCATCGTAGCAACGGAAGTTACCTAAATAATATGACCCGGAGCGGAGGGGGCATTGACACTTTGGTGGGACCGCGAGAATACACATTGATCGACCGACATGCGCACTGTGTCCTTCCGAGCAGTCGAGACCTGTCTATCCTTGCGCCCCCCGACCTTGCGCCCCTGAGCGGCTCGGCGGCTGTTTCTGATTCAGCTACCTCCGAGACACCGAAGTACCTTTGCCACAGCCATTTTTGCCATCTGCGCATCCATTCCTTACATGCAACCCTTCTTCCCGCAGCGACGCTCGACAGCGGCGGCCCTGCGCCTTTCGCCTGTCCGCCGGAACGGCGGCAGCATTGCCGGAAGCATCGGTTTGTTCAAAGGAGTCAAGACGATGAAACAACCTGCACTCTCTGCCTTGGCAATTGCCTGCCTTTTCACACTTCCTGCTCTCGCGCAGGACACCAGCCCGGTCATGCAGCAGACCCCTCCACCCACCCAGGAGATGCGCAACGGCGAGCCGCTCTATCGTGTCCAGGTCATCGGCCGCGATATCCCGGCCATCAATTATTTCAATCGCACCGGCAGCACCAGGATCGGCTTTGACGGGACCAGCCTGCTGCCCGGCGCCAAGGGACGCGCCACGGTCGATAATGGCAAAGGCAATGCCACCATCGAAGCGCACTTCGAAGGTCTGCCGCCGGCCAACAGCTTCGGGCCCGAGTATCTTACCTACGTGCTGTGGGCCATCACGCCCGACGGCCGCCCCAGCAGCCTTGGCGAAGTCCTACCGGACGGCAACAAAGCCTACGTCAAGCTGACGACATCCTTGCAGGCCTTCGGTCTCATCGTGACCGCAGAGCCGTACTTCGCAGTCACCATTCCATCGGATCTGGTCGTCATGCAGAACACTGTTCTTAAGGACAAGACCGCAGGCATCATTGCTCCGATCAACGTCCACTTCACCCTACTGCCCCGCGGCATCTACACGCAGACCGCCGGGCGACGCGCCGTGCTGAACCCGATCACCCGTAACGATAAGTCGCCGCTCGATCTCTATGAAGCCATCAATGCCGTGCAGATCGCCCAGGCTGCCGGCGCCGACCAGTACGCTCCGGACATTCTGGCCCGCGCCAAGGAGCAGCTCTCCAATGCGCAGGACATGGACCAGCACAAGCACGATCGAAAGCAGGAGGTCACCTATGCGCGTGCCGCCGTCCAGACCGCGGAGGATGCCCGCCTGGTGACGCTGCGCAAGATCCAGGCTGAGCAGCGCGCCTCCGAACAGGCCGACCAGAAGGCCAAGCAGGATGCCGCAAACCAGGCAGCGGAGCAATCGAAGATGCAAGCCGAACAGTCTCGCATGGCCGAGCAGCAGGCGCAGCTGGATGCCCAGCGGCAGGCAGCGCAGCGCGCCCAGGCTGAGGCCGATGCGTCCCGTGCGCAGGCGGCCCAGCAATCCGCCGAGCAACAGGCCGCACAGGCCCGCGCCCAGGAAGCAGCGCTGCGCGAGCAGATTCGCCAGCAGTTGAACTCGATCCTTCAGACGCAGGAGACGCCGCGCGGTCTCGTCGTCAATCTGTCGGACGTGCTCTTCGCTACCGGACGCTACAACCTGAAGCAGGATGCGCAACTCAAGCTGGCACGTGTCTCGGGCATTCTGCTCGCGCACCCGGACCTGAAAGTCCAGGTCGAGGGTTATACGGACAACGTAGGCAGCCAGCAGTACAACCAGAAGCTCTCCGAGCAGCGTGCCGGCACAGTGCAGAACTTCGTCGTCTCGCAAGGTCTGGCCGCCGCCAACGTCAGCGCCGTCGGGCTGGGCATGGCCGATCCCGTGGCCGACAACAGCACAGCCGCCGGCCGCGCCCAGAACCGTCGTGTCGAGATGGTCGTCTCCGGCCCGTCGATCGGCATTCCAAACCAGAGCGCGCCGGGCAGTGCGCCGAATGCAGCAGCGCCGGGGATGGCCGCCGCCCCTGCCGGAGCGCCGGCGCAGCCAGCCGCGCCGATGCAGCAGGCGCCACCACCACCGTCTGCCAATCCCAGCGGCGTCAGCAACCCTCCAGGCCCTCAGTAGACAGGACCGCAGTAGACTCGCGGGCCGGTGCTTGAATCAAAGTACACAGGCTGCCATCTCGGCAGCCTGTTCTTTTGGGGCAGCCTGTCCTTTGTCAGTGTTTCTTTTGCCGCAACCGATCATCGAAGAGAGTGCATGCGAAGGAAGAGAATGCCCGCAACGCTGGAGTCTGTGTGACCATGAATGCCGCCACAAATCCCAACATAACTTTCCTCGGCCTTGGCCAGATGGGGGCGCCCATCGCCCGTCTGCTTCTCCAACAAGGACATAGCGTCACGCTCTGGAACCGCGATCGCAGTAAGTCCGAAGCGGTGGCCACGGGCAACGCACGCGTCGCCGCAACCGCTCGAGAGGCTGTCTCCGGCGCAGCCATCGTCTTCACCATGCTGACCGACGACGCCGCGCATACAGCCGTTCTCTTCGGGGACGAACATCACCGTGGCGTCGGCCAGGGATTGTTAGAGGCGCTCGCTCCGGGCGCAATTCACGTCACACTCTCCACGATCAGCGTCGCACTTGCGCGCCGCATCACGGCTGCGCATCGGGAGCGCGGACAACATCACGTTGCCGCACCCGTCTTTGGGCGTCCGCCTGTGGCTGAACAAGGCAAGCTGTGGATCGTCACCGCCGGCGCGGATGCGCCGCTGGCGCAGGTGAAACCTCTGCTCACCTCGATCAGCCGCGGCCTTACCGTTGTCTCCCCCGAGCCGTGGCAGGCCCACGCGCTCAAGCTCGGCGGCAACATGATGATCACCGCCATGATCCAGACACTCTCCGAGGCGTTCGTCTATGCCGAATCGCAGGGCATCGATCCTGCACTCTTCCATCAGGCCATCAACAGCGCGCTCTTCCAGTCGCAGCTCTACGAGAACTACGGCAAGACGATCCTCAACCCGCCCGCGCATCCCGGCGCCACCGTCTCGCTCGGCATCAAGGACACAGCGCTCGCCCGCGAAGCCGCCGCGGAGGCGGGCATCCGCACACCCCTCGCCGATTACTTCGCCGATGTGCTCCACCGCGCGAAGGAAGCAGGCTTCGCCGATGCGGACTGGGCCGTAGGACAATACCGCATCGCCCAGTCGGACGCCGCGCGGCACATAGAAAAGGAATAACGCATGTCCCAGACCCTCTCCAAGAAGAATGTCCTGATCACCGGCGCCAGCTCCGGCATCGGCCTCGCTACCGCACGCGCCTTCGCCGCGCAGGGCGCACGCCTGCTGCTCGCCGCACGTCGTCAGGATCGCCTCGATGCCGAACGCCCCAGCCTCAACGGCGCCGCCAGTGTCCACACCCTGCAGCTCGACGTCAGCAACGCCGACGCCGTCGAACGCGCCGTGACATCGCTGCCAAAGGAATGGCAGGCCATCGACATCCTCATCAACAACGCCGGTCTCAGCCGCGGCCTCGACAAGCTCTACGAAGGCAAGCGTCAGGACTGGGAGGAGATGATCGACACCAATGTGAAGGGGCTGCTCTATGTCACACGTGCCGTGGTGCCCGGCATGGTCGAACGCGGCAGCGGCCACATCGTCAACCTCGGATCCACCGCCGGTCGCATGACCTATCCCAACGGCGCGGTCTACTGCGCCACCAAGGCTGCCGAGCGCTCGATCACCGAGGGTCTGCGCGAAGATCTGCTCGGCACGCCCCTGCGCGTCACCACAATCGACCCCGGCATGGTCGAAACCGAGTTCAGCGAAGTCCGCTTCCGCGGCGACAAGGCCCGCGCCGCAAAGGTCTACGAGAACATCACGCCGCTCCGGCCCGAAGATGTCGCCGATGCAATCCTCTATGCGGTCACGCGGCCGCCGCACGTCAACGTCTCCGAGGTGCTGCTCACGCCCGTGGCGCAGGCCAATTCGCTGCTCTTCCACCGCAAGCAGTAAGCCGTGGACTTTGCGGTTAGCGAATGCACATGCACCGCCCCAGACCGGGGGCGCCCGAGTTCTCTAAAAGAGCGCCAGCTTCGCCTCTATCTCTTTCAGTGCCGCCTCAAGCGCCGCCCGTCGATGTGGATTCGATGTCCGTGTGGAGAGAATCTGCTCTCGTTGCAGCTCCAGGGCCTGTCGCGCTCGCTCACGCGGCCCATCGATCTTGGGGCGTCTGTCTACCGGAGCTTCGCGCTCCGCCTGCTGCTCTTCGACTGCCTTCGACTCCCAACCCTTGGACATATCTCCATGCTAGACCAGCAGCGAACAGCCGATTCGCACAACGACGGTATACACGTAGGACATCATCATTCTGCAGGCTGACCCTGAGCGTCGTGAGGGGGGAGCACGAAAGCTCGCAGTGCCGCATTCCTATCCACTACTTCTGGCTTGGCACAAAGTCCTCCATCACTGCCTTCCGCAGCAGATCCGGCGGCAGCAGTCCCTGAGCCAGCAGGAAGTCATGAAACTTCAGCGCGTTGAACTTCATCCCCAGCGCCGCCTGCGTGTCTTTCCGTAAACCGAGCAGCTTTGTGTAACCGTAGAAATAACTATTTGCCTGCCCAGGAGAGCGATACGTGAACCGCTCTACCTCCTCCTTGGCAAAGGCGTGGCTCAACACGACATCTTTTTCGAGCACCCGGTACGCATCCGTCTCGGTCATCTTGCCGCTTTGCAGTTCTGGATCGGTGAATGCGCGTGCCGCCCGCAGCAGCCGCAGTTGCAGCGTTAGCAGCTTGCCTTCTGCCGGCTCATACGGCTCCATGATCCACTCCGAGTAGAGGCCCCACCCTTCGACGTTTGTCGAATTGAAGGCGAACAGCGCCCGCGCCAGGCTCACGCCGTGTTCCACCATGGAATCGAACTGTAGCTCATGGCCCGGACGCGCCTCATGCGCGGTCAGCGTCCACGCCACCGCGTCGAAGGTGAAGTCGTCGTACTTGTCCGCCGCCGCGCCGTTCGCACCCGGGATGTTCAGCGGCAGCACAAACTCCCCGCGCTGCCCGGTGTTGTGCAGGAATGGCGGCGGCTGCATGTGCGGTGCCGGCTGCTGCGCCGTCTCCGCTGCCGTGGCCAGCCGGATAATCGCAGGTCGCGACGGCAGCGTCACCAACTTCTGCTTCACGATGATGGCTTCAATCGCATGCAACCGCGCTTCATAGAAGGGCAGGATCGCATCCCCGGTGATCTGCTGCTTCTTCAACTCACGGATCACATCGCGATAGTCGTTCGACGGCCAGCCATGCGCCTTCGCGATCTCGGCGGCAAGCGGCGCCATCTGCGCCTGATACTCGGTAAACGCCGCGTGAGCCATGCTGGCAATCTGCGCCGGCGGTATGTCGATGCCGTAGCCTTCGAGCGCCAATGCGTACTCCGCCGGCGGCAGCCGGAAGTCGGTGCGTGCCTTGGGCAGGATGGTCGCCCGCACCCACGCGTCGTAGTCGGCCAGCTCGGCCTTCAGCTTGGCATAGGGCTCCTGCCATCCGGTCAGGTTGTACTTGGTGAAGAGCGCCGACATCCCTTCGATGTAGCTCTGGTTGCGGCCGAGCTCTGTCTCGATCTCGCCGCGCGAGGGATAGAGCATGCCCGGCTTCGCGATCTGCCCCATCTCGCGCTGCTTCAATATCTCGGTCACCGGCTGGAAGCCTGGCTCTACGCCGGCGTACTTGCGCAGCCGCACCACCGCCGCAGGACGCCGTTGCGCAGCGATCTGTCCATCGAGCAGGATTTTCAAGCCACCGAAGACCACCTCGTCGGCGTTGATAAAGTCCACATCGTGGCTCTCGTCGTAGTCCTGGCTGCGAAACTGCAGGTCGAAGGCCTTGCGCAGAATGACCAGGTCCTCGACGACGTTTTTGTCCTTCTCCGTCGCCTCGGCGGCCTTCAGCTTGACGAGCACGGCCTCCAGTTCATGCCGCTCCGCCTTCTCATCGGCCAGCGTCGGATTGCTCACCTGCTCGTCAAACGGCACCAAGCCCTGCGCTGAAGCACCCTCCGGATGATGCTTGAGTCGCACGGCAAGCAATTGGTGCGTGTAGCCGTCGCTCACTGCGATCCACGCTTTGGAGGGAGGCGTCTGCCCGGTCTCCTGCGACATCGCCGTACCCATCACCGACAACACACTGCAGAGAACAACGCCCAGCCGCTTGCGCATCCAAACCTCCCTCACCAAAATCAACCCATTCCTGTGCGGATTCCATACTGCAACAGAACCGGGACGTTCGACCCAACCCAATGTGACGAACGTCGGTGCGTCTCGATATCGGCAGCGCCAACCAAGTGGGTGCCCATCCTACGCAAAGCCTAGGGTGGGAGGCCACACAGACCGCAATCCAACCTGCACCACTCACTGACTCGCTTCGGCCGAAGGGCTGCCAACCGCTTCCCAGCCGACCGCTTCTCCGCTCTAATACAGTCATGAAGGCATGGCGTATTCCCGCATTCGGTATCGAAAAGCTCTCGCTTGACGAGGTTCCCGGCCTACAGCCCGGTCCAGGCCAGGTCGTCGTCGAGGTACACGCCGTCTCGCTCAACTATCGCGACCTCATGATGGTGAAGGGGGCCTACAATCCGAAGCTCGAGCCCAACCGGATTCCCTGCTCGGACGGCGCGGGAACCATCGCCGCTATTGGCGAGGGAGTTACGCGATTCGCGGTCGGCGATCGGGTTACCGGCACATTTTTCCAGAACTGGCAGGACGGCGAGCCGGCAGCGGAGAAGTTCAAGGACGCGCTTGGCGGCGACATGGACGGCACGCTGGCGCAGCAGGTGCTCCTCCGCGCGGATGGGCTGGTCCGCATTCCCGAACACCTCAGTTTTGAAGAGGCCGCCACCCTGCCCTGCGCCGGGGTCACCGCCTGGAATGCCGTGGTCACCGCCGGCCGGATCAAGACCGGTGATACCGTCCTTATCCAAGGCACTGGCGGCGTCTCTTGCTTCGCCATGCAGTTCGCCCGTGGGCTGGGCGCCCGGGTTCTCGGCACCTCCTCCAGCGACGAAAAACTCCGTCGCGCCAAAGACTTGGGTCTCGACGCCGGACTCAACTACCGCACCGATCCCGAGTGGGCCCGCTGGGCCGTCTCCCGGACCGGGGGACGCGGCGTGGACCTGACCGTCGAGGTCGGCGGAGCCGGCACCTTCCAGCAATCGCTCATGGCCACCCGTGTCGGCGGCGTGGTTGCCCAAATCGGGGTGCTTAGCGGTCGCGAGCAATCTCTGGCGATCACACCTATCCTTCATCGCATGCTCCAGATAAAGGGCATTTATGTGGGTTCACGGCGTCATTTTGAAGACATGAACCGGGCCATTGCGCAGAGTGGCCTGAGGCCTGTCGTCGACCGTCTCTTCTCCTTCGGAGAGGCCCGGGAGGCCTTCGAGACGATGGAAAGTGCATCCCACCTGGGAAAAATTGTCATAGTTGTCAAGACCCCCTAGTAACCACTTCCGGATCTCCGCAGGTCCTCCAATACGTGTCACACGTAAGTGTTAGTGGGCGAATCTGCTTTCCCCTGCCGCGCGTCCTTGCTAATGTACGACCCATAGGACTTGATGGACCGGTTAGGGAAGACCGCTGGGAGGGGAGAAATTTCTCACCTTTGGCAAGCGACCCTTTTCCGCCTCCAGCATCTCAAGATTGCACCCGGGCGTGAGTTTTCGCTCCCGGCCAACTACTAGAAGTCGCTCTCAACCACGAGGAGCACCACAATGAGCTGGATCACGGAATTCTTTCAATCTGTTTTCGAGGCTATCTTCGGCTGCCGTCACAGCAACGTCTCCCGCCCGTTCACCATTGAGGGCCGGACGTACAAGGTCTGCATGGACTGCAGCACCCAGGTCTTCTACTCGAACGACACCATGAAGCCGTTGAGCCGGCGCGAGGTGCGCCTCCTACACGCCGAGCAGGCCAATGCGGCCGTCGCCGTCATGCCGGCCACCGCCCAGGCGCGCGAGGCTGTCGCCCGCCGCTCCCGCAAGACCGCTGCCGCCTAACTGGCGCGAACCGAGCCGGCCCCGGCTGCCCGAGTCCCGCTGGAACCAGCGGACTTGAGGACACGGGGCCGATGTCTCCCTGGTAATACTTCCCTCGCTCTTGTCCCAAGCATCCCAGCCATCATCGCGCTCTTCTCCATATCTGCAGTGAACATGCTCGCAGCCCCTGTGCACGCTAGACTGCGGCAGAGCTCCGTTTAGACTGTGATGGTGCCTGCGCGCCTGCCCAGGCGGGAGTCCGCGCTTGATCGTTGCCATCGACCAGTTGACCAAGGTGTACACCGGGAAGCAGCGCGTCACGGCGCTGGACGGCATCAGCCTGACTGTCGAAGAGGGCGAGATCTTCGGCCTGCTCGGCCCCAATGGCGCCGGCAAGACCACCACTATCAGCATCTGCACCACACGCGGGCGGCCCACTGCCGGCCATGTGCATATTGCAGGCACGGATGTGGTCGCGCACCCCTCCCACGCCCGCCGCTTCATCGGCGTCGTCCCGCAATACAACACGCTGGACCGGTCGCTCACCATCTTCGAGAACCTCTACTTCCACTGCCGCTACTTCGGCTACAACTCCGCCGACGCCACCGAGCGCGCCACCAGCCTGCTCGCCCAGTTCCACCTCTCCGAACGCGCCAAGGCGATGCCAAACCAGCTCTCCGGCGGCCTGCAGCAGCGCGTCCAGATCGCCCGCGCCATCGCGCACCATCCTCGCGTCCTCTTTCTGGATGAGCCCAGCGCCGGGCTCGACCCGCAAAGCCGCATCGCCATGTGGGAGGCGGTAGCCGGTCTGCGCCAGGAGGGCATCACCGTGGTGCTGACTACCCATTACATGGAAGAGGCCGACGAGCTCTGCGACCGGCTCGCCATCATCGACCACGGCCGCATCCTGGCGCTCGACACGCCCACCGCGATCAAGAGCTCGGGCGGAGATGAAACCGTCTTCGATCTGAAGCTGCGCTCTCTTGATCGGCTCGATGCACTCGCCGCTACCTATCGCGCGCTGCCGCAGGTCACCCAGGCAGAGACGACGCCTACCGGGCTGCGCGTCTTCGCCCGCCGCTCCGCCAACGAGGAGGGCACCGGCGGTTTGCTGCCGCAGATCGTCGAGGCGGCCGCGCCTGCCGGGCTGCGCGATCTGTCCATGACCGAGCCCAGCCTTGAAACCGTCTTCATCCGCCTTACCGGGAGAGACCTCCGTGAGTAGCCCTGCTATCCGTACCACCGCGCCCGTCGCCCAACGCAACGCCTCCATGCTCTCCGCCTTCGGAGGGCTCATGCTGCGCGACCTGCGCGTCTTGCGCCGCGAGCTGCTGCCCTTTGCGGTCCGCGTCATCATGCAGCCGCTGCTCTTCCTCTTCGTCTTTACCTACATCTTTCCTCATATGGCGCAGGGCGCGGCAGCCAACCCCATGGCCGTCGCCGGCGGCGCCAACTTTGGCACCGTGTTGCTGCCTGGCCTAATGGCCGTCGCCATCATGTTCACCGGCATCGCCGCCGTGGCCCTTCCCCTGGCCGGCGAGTTCGGTATCACCCGCGAGATCGACGACCGCGTCATGTGCCCGCTGCCGGTCAGCTTCGTGGCCGCGGAGAAGGTCTGTTTCTCTGCCCTGCAAAGCATCTTCGCCGCGCTGCTGGTGCTGCCGCTCGCCTACTACATCCCTTCCATGCCGGTCGCCGCCCATGTCAGCAGTTGGCCGCTGCTGGTCGCGGTGCTCATCCTGGCCAGCCTGGTCTCTGGAGCGCTCGGCCTCGCCATCGGCTCAAACGTGGAGCCCAAACAGATCGGCCTCGTCTTCTCGATCGTCGTCATCCCCATCACCTTTCTTGGCTGCGTCTACTACCCCTGGGGATACCTGAATCACATCCGTTGGCTGCAAATCGCGGTTCTGGTGAACCCCATCGTCTATATGAGCGAAGGGCTCCGGGCTGCGCTCACCCCCGGCATACCCCACATGCACCCGGCCTTCATCCTGCTGGCGCTCGTCATCTCGCTGGTACTGCTGGGCCGGCTCGGCATGCACGGCTTCCTAAAGCGCATCCTCTCCTAGAGCGAGTCCTAGAGCGAGAGATCAGGAATTCGGGGTCAGGGATCGAACCTATTGCCCAACTCCGTTGTCTTCTATCCCGAAGCTCCACAACAGGGCATGTTTCATTTGTGAAGAACAACACATCCCTCCACTACGCGGCTTTGCCGCTTCGGTCGGGATGATCAACGTGTTTGCAAGTACAAGCGAAGCTCTTGACACTCTTGGCTGACCCCTGACCCTGGAGCATTGTCACTGTAGGCATAGAAAAGAGCGCGATGCTCCGCGTGGCTTTCCCATCAAGAAAAGCCACACTTCGCGGAACTTGGGCTCTACCCAGCAACAGTGACAAGCTCTAATTCCCGACCCCTGCTTTTTCACCCGCAACTTTCCGCCTGGAGTTGCGTCTGTTTCCTCACGCCGTTCTCTGCAGTACGACTTTCGTGCCACCGGCACGCAATCCAGCAGAAACGCCGGGCACGTACAATCACTGCATCCTGGATGGTAGTTCCTCATGACCCGGCTCACTCGCTCTCTCTTCGCCTGCTTCGCCCCCCTCGCTCTCGTCATCGCCGGTTGCGGCGGTTCCAGCTATAACCCGAACCCCTCGAACAACACCTTCTCCATCTCACCAGCAACGACGACGGTCGACAACACCGGCTCCGTCCAGTTCACAGCGACGCTTGCCAACGGCCAGCCGGCCACCGGCGTGAACTGGGCGGTCGTGAGCAGCCAGAACAGTTCGAGCATCGGCCCCGGCAGCATCACCTCTACCGGGCTCTACTTCCCGCCCACTCCGATCACTCAGGACTCGATCCAGGAAAAAATTCAGGCCACTCTCGCCAACAATGCCTATGCTCCGGTCAACGCGATCGTTACCGTAACGCCGGGCTTCATTCAGACCGTGACCCCGGAGAATGCGACCGTCGCCACCGGCGCGACTGTGCCGCTCAGCGCCGTTATCGGCGAAGCTGGCCGCGGCTCGATCAATTGGGCGCTCTCCACCTCGCCCACGACTGTGACCAATCCCGGCTCTGCCGGCGGCTCCATCGGCAGCACCAACTGCCAGACCAGCAGCAGCGCCTACACCGGTTGCACGGCAACATATACCGCGCCCTCGTCGGTGCCGGCACAGGCGATCTATGCCGTGGCCACCGTTGCCTCCAACTCCGCCACCACCAGCTACGCCAAGCTGCTGCTCAATGGCGCCGGACTCAACACCTCGCCATTGAATAACCAGGCCGCGGCCACCGGCCTCGTGCAGATGGGCACCTCCGGCGGCAACAATAATGACGTGGACGTTGACAGCACGTCTGGCGCCGTCACCGACTGCGCCAGCGGCACGCTCGGCGCGCTGGTCAAGGACCAGGCCAACAACCTCTACATCCTGAGCAACAACCACGTCCTAGCCGAGTCCGACCAGGGCTCCATCGGCGACACCATCATCCAGCCCGGTCTGGTCGATACCGGTTGTGCCCAGCTCGGGTCGACAGGCGTCACCGGCATCAACTCGGTTGGCACTCTGCAATACTGGGCGCCGCTCATCAACAACTCGGTCAATGTGGACGCTGCCCTCGCTACCACCAGCTCGAGCGTAGTGGACTCCACCGGCGCCATCATCGCGCTTGGTGCGTCCGGTGGTGGCACCAACCAGATCGCTTCCGCTGCTCCCATGGCCGGCACCGGAGAAGTACTGACTGCCGCCAACATAGCCGGCATTCGCGTGGCCAAGAGCGGCCGCACCACAGGTCTGACATGCACCACGGTGGATGCGATCGATGTCAGCATCCCCATCTCCTACTACAGGGACGCCGCCGAGACGCAGTTCTATACCAAGAAGACCTTTACCAACCAGATCACGATGCCCGGCAACTACTTCTCCGACGCCGGCGACTCCGGCTCGCTGGTGGTCGATACAGCCAACGCACAGCCAATCGGATTGTTTTACGCCGGCTCCCCAGGTGACGCGACGACGGAAAGTGAGAGCATCGCGCAGCCCATCGGCGACGTGCTCACCGAGCTTGCGCAATTTAGCGGAACGCCGTCCGGGACCACCTTCACCATGGTCGGCGGCTCGCCGCACACCGTGAACTGCCTCAACTACGACGCCAACACCGCCACCACCAGCAGCGTCGTCTCTTCCGCACGCATGAGCTCCGCCCAGACCATCGCCAGCCAGAAAGGCACCGCGATCGTCGACGCATCGAAGGGCATTCTCGGTGTCGCCGCCGGCAAGAGCCTCGATCAACCCGGACAGGCGGCGGTGCAGGTCTACGTCGACAGCAACCACACCGGACCGGTCGCCGTACCCCAGACCATCGGCGGCCTGCCCACGCGTGTCGTCTCCACCACAGCCAGTGCGGTTGCCAGCGGCACGGCTGCCGCATCCTCCGTCACTCCGGGCATCTATCTCCCCCAGGCGACGCTGGACGCAGCGAAGTCCGTACAGAAGCAGTATGCGGGACAACTCATGGCCGACCCTGCTTTCTACGGTGTCGGCGTGACCCAGAGTCAGGACAACCCGTCCGAAGCTGCAATCATGGTCTTCCTCGACAGGACGCAAACGCCCCGTTCGCTGCCAGCTACAGTCGGCGGCCTGCGCGTGCGCTATCGCACCATCAACCCGATCAGAGTCAATATGAACATGGAGCACAAGAAGTAGCTCCACCACAGCTGGGGAGTGTGAACGTTTAGGTCGTTTTCACAGTAGGTATAGAGAAGAGCGCGATGATCCGCGTGGCTTTTCTGTCAAGAAAAGCCACACTTCTCGGAGCTTGGCTCTACACAGCAACCTCTACACAGCAACAGTGACAATGCTTTAGCTCACGGGTCAGCGTCGTGGCGTGTCATCCTGAACGCACCGAGCTAGTCCGAACCCACCGCCACAGCACTCGTCTCCACCGAAGCCACCTGCGACTCCACACCGCCGTCCGGAAAAAACAGCATGAACACGGTGCCGGAGCGCGGGTGCTCCGGCGTCACGCAATGGCTGCGCACCGCAATCGAGCCCCGGTGCTTGCCCATAATGTCCTGCGTCACCCACAGCCCCAGGCCGGTGCCGGTAGCGAGCTTGGTAGTAAAGAACGGCTCGTAGATCCGGCTGCGCACATGGTCCGGCATCCCGCTGCCGGTATCCGCCACAACTACCCGGACACCGCCGCGTCCGTCCTTCCATGAGTGCGAGCGACAGATGCGGACAAACAGATGGCCGCCGCGGTTGAGGGCGTCCAGCGCATTCGTGATCAGGTTTGCGAAGACTTGGCGCAACGCGCCCGAAAGGCAGTAAAGGTCGAGGTCCGTGCCGTAGCGTCGCTCCACATCTACCTGCAGGTTGTGCACGCGGCCGCTATGCAGCGTCAGGATGGAGTCCAGAATCTCCGCCACATTCGCCCGCGCGGGCGAGGTTGAAGGCCGGTAGAAGCGCAGCGTCTGCTGCGCGATCTCCGACACCCGCGCCACCTCATGCTGCGCCATCTCCGTGAAGCGCAACGCCTCGCCATCGAGTGAGCTCTGCGTCCGCAGCAAGAACAACAGATTGGTCACCGCTTCGAGCGGGTTGTTGATCTCGTGCGCGATCGACGCAGCGAGCTGGCCGGCGGCCGCCAGCTTCTCCGTGCGGCGCAACGTCTCTTCGGAGCGTCTGCGCTCCGTCGTATCGATCATCACAGCGCCTACCCAGCGCACCTCCTGCTGGCCGCTCTTCACCGGGTACAGATTCACCAGCCAGCTGCGCGCAATCTTCGTTGCGTCAGCGATCAGCAGTTCGAACGTATCGACCGGCTGCGCCCCATCGAAGATTTTAGCCAGCCGCGTATCCAGCGTCTCCGCCTCTGCCGCAGCGAACAGTTCGCTCGCCGTGCGACCCAGAAACTCCTTCAGCGGAATGCCCATGCTTGCAGCCAGAAAACTGTTCACACGAATAAAGCGCCCCTGCCGGTCCAGAAAGGCAAAGCCGATCGGCGCATGCGCCAGCATGGAGTCGAGCAGCGCCAGCGTGTCGTTCAGCCCGGAGCGCTGCTCCGCCATCGAGAGAACCAGCAGGTTGAAGGCATGCGCCAGCTCTCCTGCCTCGTTCGTCTCCGGCACCTGCAGCGGAAACCCTTCCTTCGACTCCGGATCCCGGATCAGCCGCCGCGTCGCATCCATCACCACGCGGAGCGGCCGCGTAAACGAGCGCGCAAGCAGCGCCGAGGCCAGCACGCATCCCAGCACGCCCAATGCGCCGGCCAGCACCGTGACACGCACCAGAGCATTGACCTCCTGCCGTTCCGCAGTCGGGTTCTCGGCCACCCATGCGTAGCCCAGCAGATCGCCGCCATAGCGAATCGGACGCACCGCCTCACGATTGCCGGTCTCGTTCAGGAAGACGACGGCACGAGTATCGCTTTGGCCGCCATGTGGCAGATGGCTCTGCTCGATCGGGCTCAGCGTGGCGGCTTCAATAGAACGCTCGTTCCTCATCAAAGGCCGGCCCTGCGGGTCGGTCAGCCGGACGTAGTGCACGGACGTGCTCGCTTCTAGCGATTGGGCCATCGGCACCAGCCGGTGGTTCTCCCTGTCCGCAATGGCATCGGTCGCCATGGTCGACAGCAGGTTGACCTGCTGCTCGATGCGACGCTGCGCACGCGCGTGGATCTCGCGCAGCTCCGTGTGCAGGATGAGCAAAGAAAAGCACAGCGTAAACAGCAGCTCCAGAACGATGAACCCGATCGTCAGCTGACTGCGGATCGTGCGGTAACGGAACCACGGCATCCGTATCCCTTCCTTCCGGAGCGGGGAGATTGGGCCACACCTGCCTCGGAGAGGACCCGTCACGGCTTCGGAGCATATTTTCTGCCGCTATGCGGGAAGGTCTACTCAGTGTGACCTTTCCGGAAAGAAAGGTCCCATGAGCCGCCGACTACCTACACAGCTGCAGACATATATGCTCTAGACGCACGACACACCTGCTATGGCTCATCTGCAGGTAGCGTGGTCAATTGTTTCTTAGGGTACAGCGCTCCGGACCCCGTGCAAAGCACTCTTCGTATCGAAAGTCGCCACCTTATTCACTGCGCAGAGCCGGAACCGCCGACGCCTCCAGCTTGGCCGCAATATCTGTCGCAATCTGTCTGCCGTGAAAGCGCCCGTTTTCGATGAAAATCTCATTCGTGCGTTCTCCAGCGACGATTACGCCTGCCAGATAAATGCCGGGCACATTGCTCTCCAGGCTTTGCGGATCGCACTCCGGACAGCGGTCCTTCCCGTCCATCCGTATCCCCAGCGCGGTCAGAAAATCGAAATCCGGGTGATAGCCCGTCAACGCGAAGACGAAATCGTTACGCAGTGTCTTCGCCCCCTTTGGCGTCTCCAGTTCTACGCTGTCTTCACGCACCGCCGTCACCCGGCTGTCGAAGTACGCCTCTACCTCACCAGCCTTGATACGGTTTTCGATGTCCGGCAGGATCCAGTACTTCACATGGTGATGGATCTTCGGTCCGCGATGCACCAGCGTTACCCGTGCGCCATGCCGCCACAGGTCCAGTGCTGCAATCGCCGCCGAGTTTTTGCCGCCGATCACCACAACATCCATGTCGTAGTACGGGTGCGGGTCGTGGTAGTAGTGCATCACCTTGGGGAGCGCTTCGCCCGGAATCTTCAGATAATTCGGCAGATCGTAGTAGCCCGTCGCCAGTACGATCTTGCGCGTCGCATAGATCTGCTCACGGCCGAAGCGGTCTTCCACGCGCACCCGGAAGTCGTCGTCGGCCCCCTCCACACGCAGCACCGTCTCGTACTGGCGCACGTCCAGCTGGTAGTGGTCGGCTGCCTTGCGGTAGTACTCCAGCGCCTCGTCGCGCGTGGGCTTCTGGTTAGGACTGGAAAATGGGATATCGCCGATCTCCAACAGCTCCGGCGTAGTGAAGAACGTCATATTTGCCGGGTAGTGGAACAGCGAGTTGCACAAACAGCCCTTATCTACCAGCACAGCGCGCGCGCCGCGCCGCCCAGCCTCGATCGCGCAAGCCAGCCCCGTGGGCCCCGCTCCTACCACCAGCACATCGAAGCGCGTCGCACTGTGTCGTCGCGCCGACGCCCGCTCTTCCATCTCGATCTTCTTCGCGCACATAGATCCAGCTTACGATGCGTAAGGCCCGGCACGCAGCGCCGCCACAGTGGGTGCCCCATCCCGGCGGCACCAGGGTGAGATAGGACTCAATCCTGGTTGCGGTTCCAAGGTGAAAGGAACGAGGCGAATACGCGCGCAGAGACACGCATGCACGCCCCCATCTCTCGGCAACCCGCTCCGGCATCGGCGAGCAGTGGAAACCGGTTTCACTCGTTAACTCCAAGTGTTGCGCACGCGACGGAAAACGATCGGGCGAAAGCTCACCATAGCTTCATGTCCAAGGACAGCGCACCGCATATTCTTAGCGCAGATCGCGCGCGTGATGGCGTTCTCGTAGAATTCTCGGACGGTATTGTGGTGTTGTTCCCCACGACATTTCTCTTCGCCTTGAGAGATCGCCACGAGACGACTCGCGTCGCGGATGGTGACGAAACATAACAGCGGGCCCAATCGGATCGCCATGCTGCCCCTCCTGATAGTCGCGCTCGACCTGCAGGAAAATTGCTTTTAAAAACGGCCTATGTGTCAAACCTCACTGACACAGGTCTGTGCCCGGGGCACCATGAGCTACCGATCGCGGAACCGGCAATGCGCATAGCCGGCATGACAACTCCGAGACTGATCGTAAGCGGGCGCTGTGGACATCAAACTTTCACCAACACTTCTGCTCGTTGGGAAAGACAGGTTCCTCTTGCAGACACGCAGATCTGTTCTGCGGACAGCAGGCTTTGCAGCGATCCTGGCAGAACGAACGACGGAAGCGTGCGTTGCGGCTCGACATCTCCGGTTCCAAGCAGTCCTGCTATGTCACACCTTCAATGAATCCGAGCAGGATCAACTCATCGATGACTTTCACCACTTCCAGACAGATGTTCCGATGCTCCGGCTCACTAAAAATAATGTCGAACCCAGGATTCTGATCGGCATTGTGCAACAAGCAGTCGGCGGAGTTCCGTATTCTGCGCAGATGCCTCCACAGCGCGGAGACAGCCAGCCGATACCAGAAGCGAGATAACTCAGTCATCTCGACCGAAGCAAAGTGGAGAGATCTGCTTTCCCGGACTTGGAGCAAACTGCAGATCCCTTCGACAAGCTCAGGGCAGGCTCTTCACTGCGTTCAGGATGACAAGCCGTACTTGAATCTGCTCTTCTGTTAGAGCGTCTTTTCCGATTGGCGATCGTGCCTCACGGATTCGTGGTTCTGCCGGATGATCCCGTAGCATTCACAGCAGGCAAGCTCCAATCTTTGCCGGTCGAGGACGCGAATCAAGCCCCGGTGCAGCTCGATCCCACCGTCTTTCGCGAGATCGCTCAAGATCTTGGAGAGCACCGAGCGGGCACACCCGACCAGTGAAGCCAAAAATTCATGCGTAATGGAGAAGTCTTCCACGCGTGTCCGATCCAGCGTGGTCAGCATCCAACGCGTGCATCGCTGCTCCAGAGAGTGAAGCGCGTTGCAGGACCCGGTCCGCAATGCCTGAATCAGCAACGCATGTGAGTAGTGTGTAAGCACGCGGTGGAATGAGCCGTTGCGCCTGATCTCCTCTTCCACATAGCGTATGTCCAGCATTTGCGCCCCGCCGCCGACGGTGACCATCGTCTGGCACGGCATGCTGGGAGCTCCGATGCTGGCGGAGATCCAGGAGGCGCCCTCCCGTCCCACGGTTGCGGATTCGACGCTGCGTCCGTCTTCCATCACGGTCAACATGCCGATGACTGCAGTCTCTGGAAAGTAGACATGCCGGACAGGCGCTTTCGGCAGGTAAAGGATCTCCCCCGCCTGCATCGGCGCAGACCGCAGATGGGGCCGGATGCGCGACAGAGCTTCCATATCAAGACATGCCAGGAGCAGGTTACCGTTCGCCTGCGGTATACCGGCTAGTCTGCCCTCGCTGGTGGTGGAATGCTCCATGACGTAGGTGCAGAGTAGCTCCCGGGGTCAACCATGCCAAGACAAAACTATCTGTCGTCACGTCAACATCTTTCGAAAGCCCCATTCCCGCTGCCATTCTCCATACAATGATGGAAGCGGCCTTTTGCGGCTATCTGCCTTCTGGCGCATCGAACTTCTTATAGACCGACAGAATATGTCCACCCAAGCCATCCCGAACGTAGCAGCCACCCCGCAGCTTTATGCGCCGCGCCTTACTGACAGCCACGGACGGGCCATCACCGACCTGCGCGTGTCGGTGACCGATCGCTGTAACTACCGCTGCATCTACTGCCGCACCGGCAACGACGGCGCGCAGTACAGTGAGCTGCCGCTAGCCGACTACCTGCGCATCATCCGCGTCTTCGTTTCGCTCGGGATCGAGAAGGTACGGCTTACCGGCGGCGAACCGCTGCTGCGTCGCGATCTTGCCGACCTGATCCGCGAAATCGCGCAACTGCGCACTCGCGATACCCAGCCTCTCGACATCGCGCTCACCACCAACGGCCATCTGCTGGCCGATCAGGCGCAACGCCTTCGCGATGTCGGTCTGACCCGTGTCACCGTCTCCATGGACGCTGTCGATCCGGATGTCTTCGCGCGCATCACTCGCGTCCCCGGCAGCTACCACCGCGTCCTCGCCGGCATCCGTGCGGCCCAAGCAGCAAACCTAGGCCCGGTCAAAGTGAACTGCGTACTGCTGCGCGGCTTCAATGACGACCAGATCGTCCCCTTCGTCCACTTCGCTCGCACGGAAGGCATCATCCTGCGCTTCATCGAGTTCATGCCACTCGAGGAGGATCGCATCTGGTCGCGTGACACGGTCATCGGTTACGACGAGCTGCGCGAACGCATTGGCGCCGTGAGGCGGCTCGTGCCGCTGCCCGGCAACACACCGGGCGAGACCGCGCAACGCTTCACCTTCGACGACGGCATCGGCGAGATCGGCATCATCGCACCGGTGTCCCGTGCCTTCTGCGGCGCCTGCAGCCGCGTCCGCCTCACCTCGGACGGCAAAATCCGCACCTGCCTCTTCTCGCAGATGGATCACGATCTTTATGGAGTACTCCGTCGCGGCGGCTCCGATGACGATCTCAGCGACTACATACGCAATGTCATCGCACAAAAGGAAGCCCGCCACCACATCGGAGAGCCAGGCTTCCTCCAGCCTAGCCGCAGCATGGTGCACATCGGCGGCTAGAGCAAAGTAGGATAAACGTAAGGTGAAGCGCCCCTCGCGCAAGGCTTTTCTTGAGAAAAAGCCTACATGGCTGGTTTCGGGCACCTCACAGTCACCTTGCTTCTGCTTTGGAGACCGTGAAACAAAACATGCTGTCATTCTGAGCGCAGCGGAGAACCTACAGTTTGTATGCGGTGCCGCATCCACCATGTCACAATCGCAGCAGGCATGGCCGATACTCCCCACAACGCCACTCCACCCCTGGAGCACCTCCGGCTCTTTCACGATGCAGCACGCGCGTTGACCTCGTCGCTCGACCTGCCAACCATCCTGCGCAGCATCCTGGAACAGATGGAGCGCTTCTTTCATCCGGAGAGCTGGTCACTGTTGATGTTCGACGAGCAGAGGCGCGATCTTTATTACACGCTGGCTCGCGGCGTCTCCAACGACGCATTGCAGAGCATTCGAATCCGGCTCGGCGTCGGCATGGCCGGCTGGGTGGCGCTGCATGGCGAGCCGCTCATCACCACCGATGACGGCAGCAATAGACCGATCGCCTCCGAAACGTCTTCCGCGTCGCGGCGTCATTCTGCCATCTGTCTTCCGCTGCGCTCACGCGAGCGTACACTCGGCGTGCTGCAGCTGACGCATGTCGAGCCGCAGGCACTCACCGACGATGCGATTACATTCCTCTACATACTGTGCGACTATGCCGCCATCGCCATAGAAAACGCGCGTGCTGTCGAACGCATCCAGGAACTTACCATCACGGATGACTGCACACATTTATTCAACGCCCGCCATCTTGCCGCCACGCTGCCGATCGAGGTCGAGCGAGCACGGCGCTTCGTCGTGCCGCTCAGCATCCTGTTCGTCGATCTCGATCACTTCAAGCAGGTGAACGATGCGCACGGACACCCCGCTGGCAGTCGCATGCTCGCCGAGGTCGCAGCCGTCATCCGCCAAACCATGCGCACCGTGGACATCTGCTTCCGTTACGGTGGAGACGAATTCGTCGTCCTGCTGCCCCAAACCCCGCGCGACTCCGCCATGGAAGCAGCGCGACGCATCCTTACCGCACTGCGGGACACATTATTTCTTCAGCCGGAAGGGCTGTGTTTGACAATGACCGCCAGCATTGGCACAGCGAGTTATCCGGAGGACGGCGCCAGCGCCGCTGCACTACTCGATCGCGCCGACCAGCGCATGTATCAGGTGAAGAACTCCACACGCGATGGCATCGCCGGCAACGACTGACGAAGGCTTGCTGACTCGCGATATCTGACTCGCGATACTATGACTCGTGACTCAAGGCCACAGCGATGCCACCGGCTCCCCGCGTTTTCTCACCCTGTTGCTCACCGTCGCCAGCGTCTGGTACATCGCCTTCTTTCTCGTGGTGGCATTGCTGCGGGCTAACTTTCCCATGCAGTTGGAGTGGATAGAAGGCGGCGTGCTGGATGCCGTTGCGCGCGCCGTGGCGCATCAGCCCATTTACGTCGCGCCCACCCACCTATTTGTTCCGTATCTCTACACGCCGCTCTACTACTACGTTGGCGCGCTCGTCTGCCGCATCGCCGGCGTCGGCTTTACTCCGTTGCGCTTACTCAGCACGGCCTGCACCGCAGGCTGCTGCGCACTGCTCTTTGCGCAGACACGTGGGCTTACTGCCAGCCGGCGAGCCGGACTGATCGCCGCTGGATGTTTTGCAGGGCTGTATGCAGCGGCGGGCGGATGCTACGACCTGGCGCGTGTCGACATGCTTTTTCTGCTGCTCGCCCTGGCCGCCATCTATGCAGTGTGGCGGCGCCAACCGGTGCTTGCTGGAATGCTGTTTGCCTGCGCGTACCAATCAAAACAAGGAGCCGCCATTATCGCGATCTGCGTGCTGGCAGGCACCTGGCGACGGACGCGCCAGTGCATCACCGGGATGCTGGCATTCCTTATACCCGCTGGCGCCTCTACCCTCTGGCTCAACCACACCTCTGGCGGCTGGTACAGCTTCTACACCCAGTGGCTCCCCTCTCATCATCCGCTGGAGCCGCGGTCGATCTTCTTTTTCTTTGCGCGCGATCTCGCCCGCTACCTACTACCGGCTTTGGTTCTCATCGCTTGGACCGCACGCGGCCATCTACGGCAACTCTGGTCCTCCTCCCATGGCAACTTCCTGTTTTCGTGCACGCTGGGGGTGTTCTTCACCGCATTCTTCGGCCGGATCCACTCTGGCGGTGCGGCCAATGCGACCCTTCCACTCTATGCCTGGATCGCGGTCCTGTTCGGCGTTGCGCTTCATCGGGGGGGGGCCGACTCTGCGTTCTCGGCAGTACGCGAGTCTCCTCGCCGCGCTGCAGTTTCTCTTTCTGTTCACGATGCCGTCGCACTTTCTTCCATCCCCGCAGGCGCGCCGGCAGGCACAGCAGTTTCTCGCGCAGATCTCCGCGACACCGGGTGATATCTATGTCATCGATGGGGCCGCCGATTTCACGCCCGCGCACAAGATCAGCTTTGCAAACGGTGTCGCTGTCTGGGACGTGATCCGTGCCGGGGACGGTCCAGCTAGCCGCGCTCTGCTCGCCGATATTCGAGAATCGCTGCAACAGCACCGCTATGCCGCGTTGCTCGCGCCCTACCCGCACAATGGAACGAAGACCTTCGCTGGAGAGCCGCCCGACCTGTCAAAGGACTATCGGCTGGATGTGCCTGCGCTGCGCAACAGAGACGATCTCCGCGCGCTTCAGATCCTCCAGAATCCCGGAGTCGGACCTGCCTACCTATTCCCTGCCCGTCACTGAATTATTTTGCTGGAGCGGTCCATCTATCGACCCATCGGCAAAATCGCATTGCCGTTATCGCCCGATTGCGGATCGATGGCGAGATCCCAAACCGACAGGTTGACGTCCTTCGGGCCGAGCACCTCCATCAGCGCGTACTGCCCCACCGTCAACGGTTGCTTCGGCACTACCTTCATCCAATGGCCACCCGGCAGCACAGTGGTTGTCGTCGGCACGACGTCCTGGCTCTGACTCATGCGCCCGAGTGCATTCATACTCACACTGGTCACAACGCGATAGCCCCGCCGCGGCTCCAGAGTCACGATGACATATTGGCTATTCGGCGAGCTCACAGAGCCGGCCGGGGTGGCGCCATGGGTCTGCACCGCCAGAGCGTCGGCTGCCGCCATCTCGTCGGTCGTCGTCAGGCTCACGTAGAACGCGGGCTGGTTTTCGTGCAGGTGCACCTTTGATCCCTCACCGTCAAGCCGCACCTCCTGCTTCTTGCTGGCCAGCGGGTTGATTGCCGAACGCAGGATGTTGTGCCCCGTCTGCTGATTCACATCGCCACTGTCCTGCACCAGCGTCACCAGCTCCGGCTGGTTCTGAAAGTAGTCCAACACCCACACGCCGTCGCGATCCGGGAGGTGTAGCCGCGGCGCGACCTCCGGGGTGCGGGCGTTCTGCTCTGCCTTCTCTGCTGCCTCTTCCGCATCCACAGCTCGCGCATCGGCAGACGCGGCCGACTCCTCGCGTCCACTATCCGTGTGCGCATGCGCGAATGTCTCCGTCGCTTTCCAGTTCACCATGCCGATCGGCAGCTCTTCCCACACCCCGTTTCGCTCGGTAGAGATGTAGCGCACCCGGTCGCCCTTGACCTCCCAGCGGCGCACCGTCTGATAGCTGCCGTCGGTCAGAATAAGCCGGTGGATAGCAGCAATCACAGCCGGATCTTTCGGCGGTGGCGTCTGCGCGTAGGACACGCTCGTCGCCAGAATCGCAACGCCCAATATCCCGATCACATGCATTCGTCGCGCCATCATCTCAAGTCTAGACGTTTCACCGCCGTGAAGGTCAGCGCCCTACAACCCACTTCCCATCCCGCCGCTGCTCTGCGATACTTGATCGTGCCCACCCGGTACGCCATCCAGACCCCACAATTAGAGGTGATGCAGTGTCAGCAAAGTACATCTTTGTGACCGGCGGAGTTGTGTCCAGCCTTGGCAAAGGCCTGGCGGCCGCCTCCATCGGTTGCCTGCTGGAAGCCCGTGGCCTTCGCATCAACCTGATGAAGTTCGACCCTTACCTCAACGTCGACCCCGGGACCATGTCGCCCTTCCAGCATGGCGAGGTCTTCGTCACCGACGACGGCGCCGAAACCGATCTTGACCTGGGCCACTATGAGCGCTTCACCCATGCAAAGCTGACGCGCGATAACAACCTGACGACGGGCCGGATCTACGAGCAGATCATCACCAAGGAACGCCGCGGCGACTATCTCGGCAAAACCGTCCAAGTCATCCCCCACGTCACCAATGAAATCAAGAACGCCATGCGCAAGGTCGCAGCGGACTGCGACGTGGCCATCGTCGAGATCGGCGGCACTGTCGGCGACATCGAGTCACTGCCCTTCCTTGAAGCCATTCGCCAGATGCGCCAGGAGCTGGGCCGCGAGAACACCGTCTTCGTCCACGTCACACTTGTCCCCTGGATCGCTGCCGCCCAGGAACTGAAGACCAAGCCGACACAGCACTCCGTGAAGGAGATGCTCTCCATTGGCATTCAGCCGGACATCCTGCTCTGCCGCTCCGATCGACCGCTCTCCAAAGAGATCAAGGGCAAGATCGCGCTCTTCTGCAATCTCGAAGACCAGGCCGTCATTGCCGCGCGCGATGTCGCCAGCATCTATGAAGTCCCGCTGAACTTCGCGCATGAGGGCGTCGACGCGCTCGCACTGCGCTATCTCCATCTTGAAACCCGCACTCCCGATCTCTCCCGCTGGCAGCAGGTGGTCGATCATGCCTACCACCCGAAGGACGAAGTCCACATCGGCATCGTCGGCAAATATGTCGAATACGAAGACAGTTACAAATCCGTGAAGGAAGCGCTCGTCCACGGTGCTCTCGCGCAAAACCTCAAGCTGCGCGTGACCTGGCTCGAAGCCGAAGGCTTGGAAGCCAACGACTATGCCTCACAGCTCGCAGATTTCGATGGCATCCTCGTCCCCGGCGGCTTCGGCAAGCGCGGCATTGAGGGCATGCTCAATGCCATCCGCTACGCGCGCGAATCCGGTACACCCTACTTCGGCATCTGCCTCGGCATGCAGACCGCCACTATCGAATTTGCACGCAACGTCTGCAAGCTCCACAGCGCCAACTCCAGCGAGTTCGATCCCTCCACGCCGCATCGCGTCATCTATAAACTGCGCGAACTGACCGGGGTGGAGGAGATGGGCGGCACCATGCGCCTGGGCGCATGGACCTGCCTGCTTGAGCCGGGGTCTAAAGCCGCAGAAGCGTATGGCCGCACGGAGATCTCGGAACGCCACCGCCATCGTTACGAATTTAACCGCGAATACGAAGCCCTGCTCACCGGAGCCGGCATGCGCATCACCGGCACTACGCCGGATTCGACCTATGTCGAGATCGTCGAGCTGCCAAACCACCCCTTTTTCCTCGGTTGCCAGTTCCATCCTGAGTTCAAATCCAAGCCGCTTGAGCCGCACCCGCTCTTCCGCGCCTTCGTCACCGCCAGCTATAAGAACCGCGAATCGCAAACAAAGCCCTCAGCAACTCGCGAGCTGCTGGCTTCCAACTAAAGCATTCTCGGTATAGGTGTAAAGGTTTGGCGCAAGCTCCTGTGGCTTTTCTTCAAGGAAAAGTCACGCCGAGCGGATCTCCACGCTTTACAGCATTCATTACCGACAATGCGCTAACCACAGCGGGTGCCCCATCAGCGCAACGCGTAGGGTGGGAGATCAGGGAAGCCTGCACGGTCGCATCCAGCGCTGACTACCCGCACAAACCCGTCTATCCTAAAGACAAACCATGCCAACACAGACCATCCAGCGCCGCCGCTCCGTACTCCCGGCCACCATCTTCGGCATCGTCGTCGGGATCCTCGCCGCACTCTTCGTCGTCCCCATCCTGATGCAGCACGTCGATGCTTCCATGCGCGAACGCCTGGGGGCCGCCTTCTTCGGGCGGAAAGACACCATCGATGTCTCGCAGCCTACTGTCGTCGCCAGCATTCAGCGTCTCGCCCGGCTCGAATCTGTCGTCTACACCATGGATAAGGTCGTCGAAGGTGACCGCACCAGCCAATACCTTCCCGATATCCTCACCGGCGATAAGCTGCTGCTCGTCGTGCATGGACAGGCCATCGCAGGTGTCGATCTCGGCCGCATCCAGCCAAACGATGTGCAGATCGACGAGCGCAGCGTCACCGTCACCATGCCGGCCGCCGAGCTGCTCTCCGTCTCCCTCGATAACAGCAAAACGCGCGTCTACTCGCGCATCACGGGGCTGCTCGTCCCAGCCGATCCCAACCTCGAATCCGAAGTACGCGAGAAGGCCGAGGCAGATCTGAAGCAATCCGCGCTCGACAGCGGCATCCTTAACACCGCACAGGGGAATGCCCGCGCCACTCTTACCACCCTGCTCCACTCGTTAGGCTTCCAGCAGATCACCTTCCGGTAGACAAGCCCAACCATCCGCAGCGCGACCACAACGGGTGCTCCATCCTGACGGAGTCAGGGTGGGATGATGCAAGTGTAAGCAGCGCAGCCTCCAGAAGTAGCTGAGTTGGCTGACTACTGATGGCGAATCGCTTGGGCCGGACGGGCCGCCAACCGCCTTTCAGCTAAGCACCTTCCTTGACATCTCCAGCACACCAGCGCTACTCTCCCCTAAGCAAATTATGGGTAAGAGCGATAACAACGGAGATCTGATCCAGGGCACGCTCGAGATGCTCGTACTCAAGTCGCTTGCCCGTGGTCCCATGCACGGCTATGCCATTGCCGAGTGGATTCACAGCGGATCGCAGCAAGTCCTCAAGGTAGAAGAAGGCGCACTCTATCCTGCGCTGCACCGCATGGAGCTGCGCGGGCTGCTCGATGCCAAATGGGGGGCGTCGGAGAGTAATCGCCGCGCCCGCTTCTACCAACTCACCGCCGACGGCCGTAAGCGCCTGCAGTCCGAGTCCACCCGTTGGGCTCGGCTCTCGGCCGCCGTCGCCTTCGTCATGCAGGCCACCTGAGGGGAGCAAGCCTCATGTCTCAACCACTCCGCGCATTTCGTCTTCGCCTCAACGCACTGCTTCATCGCAACCGCCAGCAAAGCGACTACGACGAAGAGCTCGCCTTTCACCAGCACATGCTGCGCGAAAAACTCCTGCGCGAAGGCACACCTGTGGAGCAGGCCGACACCGACACTCGTCGCGCCTTCGGCAATCCCACCCGCTGGCGAGAACGGCTCGCGGAGACGCGCCAGTTCACACGACTTGAAAATATCCTTCGCGACCTAGCCTTCGCAGCGCGGCTCCTGCGCAAATCCCCCGGCTTCACGCTCACCGCCATCCTCACCATCGCATTAGGCATCGGCGCCAGTACTGCGGTCTTCTCCCTCTTCAACAGTCTGCTGTTGCGACCGGTGCCAACACCGGACGCGCAACAGCTCGTTGTCTTCGGCTACCACGAAGATCAGCAGCCACAGACACGCAGCTTCAGTGCACCCCTCTTCCGTTATCTCGAGCGCGACCATCCTGCCTTTTCGGACGTCTTCGCCTACTCCTCGTCCAAGCAACTCCAGATCGGCGTCAAAGGGGGCATCGCTTTGGTGAATGGCAGTCTGGTAAGCGGACAATATTTCCGCGCCCTCCAGACACCTCCCCTGCTGGGCCGCTATCTCACTCCGGCGGACGATCAGCCGGGCGCGCCGGCCGGACTCCCCGCCGTCATCAGCGAACCATACTGGCGCAATGCTCTGCACAGCGATCCGCATGTGGTCGGCCGCAAATTACTCGCGAACAAGGTGCCCCTCAGCATCGTGGGTGTCATGCCGCAGCGATTTACCGGAACCGATCCGACCCAGCATCCGCAGATCTTCCTTCCGCTCGCCACTGAGCCACTTATCGACGCGCCCTACGACAACATTGCAGACGGATATCACGCCCGCTGGCTCTCCGTCATGGGACGAAAGAAGCCGGAACTCTCGCTGGACCAGGCGGATGCGTCGCTGGCCTCCGCGTCCCGCAGCCTGCTCGATGGGCACGACGACGCTCAGGGCGCTGCGGATTGGATCAAGGACGCGCGCAGCGAGCACTTCCGCTTTTTTGCAGAAGCAGGATCGACGGGCAATACCTACCTGCGCGATGTCTACCGCAAACCCCTCCAGGCTGTTCTGGCGCTGTGTGGCGGCATGCTGCTGCTCGCCTGTCTCAACCTCGCCAGCCTGCTCTTTGCGCGTGCCGCAAGCCGCGGCCACGAACTCGCCACGCGCGTCGCCCTCGGCGCATGCCGCCGCAGACTTATACAGCAGCTGCTGCTGGAAAGCCTGCTGCTTGCTTTCACCGGCACCCTTGCGGGACTGGCGACCGCGCCCTTTGCCGCGCATTCACTCGCCGTCCTCCTGCTCGGGAACAGGTTTCCCGGCACCTATCTCGATACATCGCTCGACTGGCGTGTGCTCGCCGCGACTGCCTGCGCCTGCGTGCTCGCCACGCTTATCATCGGCGTTGCACCGGCCCTCCACGCCACCGGTCGCAGCCTCAATGCACAACTCAAGGCATCGCCCAGCATCCACCAGCGGACGCGGACGGACCTGTTGCCGCGTCTGCTGCTTTCCGCGCAGGTGGCGCTTGCGCTGGTACTCGTCGTTGGTGCAGGCCTTATCTCCACCAGCCTCGTTCGCATGTACCGGATCGGTCCAGGCTTCGATCCGAGCAACATCAGACTCACCAGTGTCACCATGTCCAAACAACCGCTCGAAGGCGATCCACTCATTCATCTGTATCAATCCATCCAGAGTGAAATCGCTGCACTGCCCGGCGTCCGCTCCGTCGGAATCTTCTCTACTATCCCGTTTTCCGGTTCAAGCATGACCAACAGCTACGACATGCCAGGCGGAAAGACGACCCCAATGATCTATACGAATTGGATCGCACCGCACTATCTCCAAACCATGCGCATACCTCTCCTTACAGGCCGCGACTTCACCTGGAATGACACGGCCTCTACGGGGGAAAAGATCATCCTCAGCCGCTCCGCAGCCGAGACGCTCTTCCCGCATCGAAACGCTGTCGGGCAGCATCTGGGCACCGGAAAAGAACAGACCGAAGTGATCGGGATCGTGGGTGACGTCAAGTACACCGACATTCGCACGCCAGCGCCGCCTGAGGGCTATCTCCCAATCACGCAGAACCGCGACAAGAAGCCCTCCTACGACTTCGTGGCCCGAGTCGAAGGCCCAGCCGCACCCTTCGCCGGCGCCGTCCGCGCCATCCTCACCCGCGAAGCACCAGAAATCCCCGCGCCCGTCTTCAGCACCCTCAGCAGCACGCTTGACCAATCCCTCTCCGCAGAGCGCATGATGGCCATGCTCTCCGTCTTCTTCGCCGCCTGCGCGCTGCTGGTCACAGCCATCGGTCTTTACGGCACACTCGCCTACCGCACCGCACGCCGCACCAGTGAGATTGGTATCCGCATCGCGCTCGGCGCGCAACGCACCCAGGTCGTCTCGCTCATCTTCCGTCAGAATCTTGCTGTCACACTCTTCGGCGCGGCAGCAGGTCTCGTCGCTGCCCTGCTCGCCGCACGCACCGTGGCCAGCTTCCTCTACGGCACGTCGACCCACGATCCACTCGTGCTCTCGCTCGCCACGTTGCTGCTCGCACTCGTCGCCGCGGCCGCATCGCTGCTGCCCGCGATCCGCGCCGCGCGCATCGATCCGCTCACCGCCATCCGCACCGAGTAAGGAATCGTCACCGCCTATAGCAATTTTCCTGTAGGCGTAGAGGGACCAACGAAGGCCTTTGTGGCCTTTCACTAAGGAAAGGCCACGCCGTGCGATGCTTCGCACATCACAGCATCAGGAAAATTGCTATAGCGGATACCGTCGCCGGTCCTGCGGACACAATTGGTGCCCCATTCTAACGAAGTTAGGGTGGGATGCCACTCAAGCGGGCAGCGAAACATCCGCCATTGCCAACCGTTACCGGCATCACACTCATCGCACATGCCAGTGCATCCACGCAACATTCGCCGCAATGCCCACCAACCCCGCTGCCGCTACACTCAGTAGCGCCATCGTCGTCTTCGTGCGATAGGCGCCCGCCTGCGGGATACGGCGCAACAGTGGGACATTCACCAGTACGCTTACCAGGCTGGAGAGCACCACGCCGTTCACACCGGTCAGCGCCGGCACGTCCCCGTGACTGATCAATGTAGAGGCAGACGCAATCGAAGAGCCGCTCGATAACAGGCCGCCAGCCATGCTTACAAAATAAAAGCTGCCCGAACCAAAGCGCCGCTGCGCCAGTGCACCCACAACGTTCAGCAGTAGAAAGACCAGACCGAACTTGAGCGCCGCCGACAGACTGAAGGGTGAATCGAGTTGCAGGGCCGGCGGTGCGCTCTCACCCTTCGGCAGCGGATGTAGCAGGAACAGCACCGCGCTCACCACGAGCATCAGGCCCAGCGGGAACGCCGCGTACAGCATCGCTTCCTTCGACTTTGCCAGAACCGCAATAATAATGCCGTTGCGCAGCGCCATGGCCGCCGTCGCCAGCATCACGCCGCGATACACAATCGGCAGCAACGCCTCGCTGTTTCCCTGCGCGCGCAGAATGAACTCAACAATCACCTTGCGGCTATTCACCAGGCCGCCGAAGAAGGCGGTGATCTCCATGCCCCGCGGTCCCAGCATGCGCAGCAGGATGTAGTTCACGAACGCAATCCCTGCGATCAGCACGACACTCGCCCAGTTCGAGCGTGGGTCCACCAGATGCCATGGGTCGATCGGGTGTGACGGCAACACCGGCATGATGATGCCGGAGAGCACCGCCAGCAGGATCGCCGAACGGACCTCCTGCTGCGACAGCCCACTGGTGAAGGCGTGGATGGGCCGCTTCCACGCCAGCAGCGTCGCGCACAGGATCGATGCCAGCACCGGCGTGTATAGGTGACCCATGCCGCACAGCACGCCGCAAAAGGCAACGATTGCCAGGCTCAGTGAGGTCGTTGTCGCCAGTTGATCATGCGCCGCCAGCCTGCGCCAGTTCACTAAGAAGATCAGCAACAGCACCAGCGCCATCGCGATCCAGACAAACTGCACACTGGTGATGCCGGCTACGCAGCCGAGCACGGCAATCAATCCGAAGGTGCGCGACCCCAGCTTGCCGCTGTACTCACGCTCCAGCCCGACAAACAGTCCGATCGCGACGGCAAGAGCAAACCGCTCCAGCACGGGCAGAAATGGCCACTGTTCCGGCCATGGAAGCTGCATCGCCGCACCTGCAAATGTCATGTATCACGTGGATGCGAAAAACTCCTGGTATGCCGCACCGCTGCATAGCAGCAACCTGCAACGGATGCACGATCCTGAGGTTAGAGCATTTTCGGTATAGGTGTAGAAGGTCTGGCGCAAGCTCCTGTGGCTTTTCTTCAAGGAAAAGCCACGCCGAGTGGATCTCGACACTTCACAGCATTACCGACAAATGCTCTAAGCCTCGCAACGCGAAGGACCTGCAGTGTGTATCCGAGTAGCGTCGAATCCTGACCCGAGCGCTTGCAGAGCACAGCCGGCGACTACCAGTGCAGCCGCACCAGCGCCACGCCTTGCCGCTCCAGCGGCATTTGCATATGCGCCATTCCGTCCGTCACAGCCAGCGCACGCGGTGCCACTGTCCGTGCCAACTGCCCCGCCTCTACCAATCGCCGCTGCTGTGCAGCAGTCGGCGTCTGCGGACTCCCTATCGCTTGCCACACTGCATACGCATTGCTGTGCCTTGCGTCCATCAGGAACACCTCTTCCGTCACATGTCCCCGTGGCAGCCCGTGAATCTCCAATTCCATCTGCGCCGCGGCTGCCGGCACATCGGCGTCATGATAATTCCACAGCAGCACGTTTACCTCGTGAGAACGGCGTGTCGCCACAGCATCCACATCCGGCGCATCTGTCACACTCCGCCGCACAATTTGTTCCACCGGCAGTGCGCCGGTGCTCTCTGTTTTCACCCAGGTGCCGCCCATCATCGCCATCATGTGGAAGACATTCAACACCGCCTTGTCCACACCGTTCGTCGCCAGCTCGCGAAAGCCCGCAAAGTACGGCTGGTCTTCGAAGGTGAACGCCCACGTCACCGCGCCCTGCACATGCACGTCATGCAATCGCGCCAGCTCCCAGATGCGTGCCGTCGCCTCGGCCACGCTCACCCCGTAAAGCGGACCATTGCGATATCCATTCTGTGCACCCTGACAGGCCGCGCAGCCCTCCGGATCATTCTCACCCAAGACGATCGGCGTGTTGCGCCACTCCGGATAACTCGCCACAACCTGCATGCCTCGCTCAACTGCGGCAAGTTGCTTCCCCACATTCATTACCACATGACCATCGAAGAACTTGGGCGCGCCTTTTGGGTGATAACTGATGAAGTCCAGCGGCGCACCCGTGCCGCCCGTCGCCGCGTTCCTGCCATGCGCGCAGTGCTCTAGAAATTGCCGTAGGAATGCCTCGCTCTTACTGATGCTCTTCCCGGTACCATCCTTGGCAGCGTACACACCCGTCGACTCCGGGCCGCCGATTTTTGCATGCGGCAGCACCTTGCGCACGGCTGCGGCAGACACGTCATACAGCCGGTCGTACTCCTCAGGCGTCCCATGCCAGTACGCAATATCCGGCTCGTTCCATACCTCCCACAGCCATCCATCCACCGCCGGCCCATAACGCTGCTTCAGGTGCGCTGCATAGGTCTCCACCAACGCCCCCCATTTCGCGTAATCCTTCGGTGGGTAGCTCCAGCCGGTGAAGATATTCCCTTTGGGAAAGTCATGCCGGTAGGGCTCGGGATGCGTCGATAGAGCCTCCGGCATGAAGCCCAGCTCCACGATCGGGCGCACGTGCGCATCGCGCATCGCGTCGAATATCCGATCCGTGATCCGCCAGTTGTAGACCGGCGTGCCGTCCGTGCGCTCGGTATACACATTCGTCGAGCCCCACTTCAGCGAACCGTTTCCATCGCCCGTGGTGAACAGGTTATGCGCGCGAAAATACACCGGGGTGTCCGCCATCTGTCCCAGTGTTCCCAGCTCACCCAACAGCTTTAGCCCATGCGGGCCGTAGATGTAGTTCGGCTCATCCGCACCGAAGTAGCTCCAGATCGGCGTATATGCACCCATCGGCATGTCTGCATGGACGGTCACTCGTACCGACGCGGCGTCCTCACCCTTCGCAGAACACAGCGACATCACCAGCACAGGGAAAAGAGAAAGAGAGCAAACCAAGCATTGCCAACGCATGCCGCCACTCTAGAGCAATTCCCTGTAGGTGTAGAAGGCTGAGTGATCGTTCTTGTGGCTTTTCCTAACGGAAAGGCCACGTTGAGTGGATCTTTCCACTCCACAGCATCATGGAATCCGCTCTATCGCGTCCCTCGGAGCCATGCGCAGCACCACCCCTGCGGTGGTCAGTGTCAGTTGCCGCGAAGGGCAACCATAGGGTTGACGCGGGAGGCGCGGCGGGCGGGGATGTAGCCGGCCAATGCGGCGACGGTGATGAGCAGGCCGACCATGACGGCGAAGGTGGCTGGGTCGGTGGGTGCGGTGTTGAAGAGCATTGCAGAGATGAGGATGGCGACGCCGAAGGAAACCACCGCGCCGACCGCGATGCCGATGAGCGCCAGACGCAGGGTGCGCGCAATGACATCGAACTGCACCCGCGCCGCCGAGGCGCCAAGCGCCATGCGGATGCCGATTTCCAACGTCTGTCGAGTGACTGAGTAAGAGATGACGCCGTAAATGCCGAGCGCGGCAAGAAAGAGATCGAGTGCCGCGAAGGTGCCGACCAAGATCATGAAGAAGCGCCGCGGCGACGTGGCATGATCGACGAGTGATTGGATGGGACGCAGCGGCACGGCGGCCTGTGCGGGGTTGATCTCACGCAGGGTGTGCAGGACTGCAGCGGAGAGCTTGCCGGACGGAAGCGCGCTGCGTACGACGAGATCTGCGCCTTCGGGCCCTTCTTGGGTGAAGGGATGGTAGACCTGCCAGTCGGGCTGGCCTTCTACACTGGTGAGGTGGACGTCGGGGATGACGCCGACGATGCGAGCTGGATTGAGACCATTCGCGTCGACCACGTGACCGATGGCGTCGCCATTGGGGTAGAGATGGCGGGCGGCCGACTGATTCAGGATGATAACCGGGTCGCCCTTGAGCAGCTTGCCCTTGGCATCGCGGGTCAGAGGGCCATCTTCCCAGGTGAAGTCGCGGCCTTGAATCGGCACACCCATGGCGGCGAGATAGCCGGGCGTGACCATGTAGACGAGCGCGCTCTGTCCGGTGACTTTTTTGTCTTCAGTGCCGATGAGGCGAGGGATGCCCCAGCTGCGATTGCGCTCGAAGGGCAGGTTGTCGGAGATGCCGGCTTCCTGGACGCCGGGAATAGCGCGAATGCGCGTCAGCACGTTCTGCAAAATGGCGCTGCGTTTGCCGGCATCGCCGCCATCGTCGTAATCGACTTTGATGGCAGAGGCGGTCGCGGGCTGGAAGCCGAGATCGACATCGAGCACGCGCAAAAAGCTGCGCAGCAGCAGTCCGGCGCCCACGAGCAGCACGCAGGCGAGCGCCACCTCCGAGATGACAAGCACGGAGCGGATACGCTCATGCCGGCGGCTATCGCTGGCGCCATGGCCCGCGGTGTCCTTGAGCGCCTCCTGCAGGTTGATGCTGCTGGACATGCGGAGGCCGGGCGCGAGGCCGAAGAGGAGAGCGGTGCCGACGGCGATGGCGAGGGTCCACAGCAGTACTGTGCCGTCGATGCGGACATCGCTGAGCAACGGCAGAGCGAGCGAGCTCTGGTGGCGTAGCCATAGCGTGATGGCGAAGGCGAGCACGAGGCCGAGTACGGCGCCGACGGTGGAGAGCAGGAGACTCTCCGTGAGAAGCTGACGGATGATGCGGCTGCGGGGCGCGCCGAGTGCGCCGCGCAGGGCAAACTCTTTAGAGCGCGCGGCGGCGCGGGCGAGCAGCAGGTTCGACAGGTTGACGCAGACGATGAGCAGGACCAGGCCGACGGCGGACCAGAGCATGATGAGCGGCCGATGGAGCTTGCCGCTGACGTATTCCTTAAGCGGTGTGGGATAGGCGGTGTATTCGGCCTTCGCTTCGGGAAGGTCACGCCTGAAGTTGAGCTTGGGAAAGAGAGAGTTTGCTTCATCGCGCGCCTGTGCCAGCGTGACCCCGGGCTTCAAGCGACCGATGAGGGTGATGGTATTGCCCTGCATCCGGATGTCCTGCGGCACAATGTTGCCGAAGAGATCGACGCGTGTGCCGGGCGCGAAGACCGCACCGAAGTCGAAGCTCTGCGGAAGCACGCCGACTACGGTGAAGGACTGGCTACCGGCGTCAATGGCTTGGCCGATGATGTTTGGATCGGCATGGAACTGGCGCTGCCAGAAGTTGTAACTGAGCACCAGGACATTGGGCGCGCCGTGCAGCGCTTCCTGCGGCGTGAAGAGGCGGCCGAGCAAAGGCCGGACGCCAAGCACCTGGAAGAAATTCTGCGTGACATCGACGCTGGTAAACGGCCGTGGATCGCCGTGGCCCATCAGCTTGAAGTTATCCGTGGAGGAGAAGGCGTAGTAACCGGCGACATCTTCAAAAGACTTATTTCGCTCGAGATATTCCTGCCAGGCATCGGTGGAGTAGGTGGCTGCGGACCAATTGCCGTTGAAGATCTCCGGGCCGATCCAGAGCAGGTGCTCGGGATCGTGGAAGGGCAGCGGGCGCAGCATAAGGGTGTCGATGACGCTGAAGACCGCAACGTTGGCGCCGATACCGAGAGCGAGGATGAGGATGGCGATGGCGGCGAAGACGCGATCGCGACGCAAAGTGCGCAGGGTGTAGCGGAGATCCTGCATGACGATGTCGAGCGCCGGCAGGCCACGCGCGGAACGCTGCTGCTCGCGCGACTGCTCGACACCGCCGAAGCGGATGAGTGCCTGGCGGCGAGCCTCCTCCGGCGCAAGGCCGCGGCGGCGGTTCTCTTCGATCGCCATCTCAAGGTGCGACGCGAGCTCCTGGTCGAGGTCAGCGTCCAACGCGGGCTTGCCGGCGAAGGCGCGCAAGCGGGCGAGGGCGGAGCGAAGTCGCCAGGTCACTTGGCACACCCGGAGGTCTGTGACAGCACGCGGCCCATTACGTCGGTGAGGCGCTGCCAGTCTTCGGTGTCGCGCGCAAGCTGCTTTCTGCCGCTGCGGGTGATGGCGTAGTACTTGGCCTTGCGATTGTTCTCTGACGTGCCCCATGCGGCAGAGATCCATCCGCGATTCTGCAGGCGCACGAGGGAGGCATAGATGGTGCCTTGATTGAGCAGGATCGAGTCGCCGCTGATCTGCTCGATGCGGCGGGCAATGCCGTAGCCGTGCTGGTCGCCCATAGCGGCGAGCGTCTGCAGAACCATGAGATCGAGAGTTCCCTGGAGTAGATCGAGCTTAGGGTCGGGCATGCAACAGTGGTCTCCTGTGTGAAGGCCACATGAGTATGACATGCTTCCCTGTGGCAATGCCACAGAAAGGTGCGACACTGCCGGCAAGCCTGCTGGCGGCATAGCGCGCCGGTTGAGCCGGTAGTTTCGGTGCGCGCAGAGCAATGCGCGCAGTTCTCAGCGCAGAACCATTCCGTTCACCGCGCAGTCCGCACAGCTTTGTTCCTGTCGCACCGCCTCCTTTGCCTGCACATCCGATTGCAGACGCAAGGCCTCCCCTCGCTGGCCCATCTGTTCGAGCACGCCGGCGTAGGCCCGCTCCGCTTCGTTGTACCGTTGGTTTTCAGTCCCCAGCGCCGCCGCCATCATATTCAGCCCGCTGCGCATCGTCCGCGCACCCGCAGGTCCATCTCCGGTCTTCACCTGCGCCTGCCCTGCCAGCACCAGACCCCAGGCAGTCATCGGATTTCGCTCGCCGTACAGTTCTCTCCATAGTTGCAATGCGTGCCGGTATTCGCGCAGAGCGGCTCCTGCATTGCCCTGCTGCATGTCCAGCCATCCCTGCATGGAAGCGATAGACGCGCGTGCATCGTTGCCCAGATCGGGAGCCTGCTCTGCCTCTTGTCCGGCTCGTTCCAGGTAAGTGCGCGCGTCGCGATCCTTTCGCTCATTGAGCGCAATGCCGGCCTGGTTGTTCGACACGCGCGCCATGCCGGCATGGTTGCCGTTCTCTTCTTCCAGAGCGAAGGCTCTTTGGTATAACCGCGCTGCAGACTTTAGGTCGCCTCTTCCCGCGGCAACCCGGCCCTGGTTGTCCAGCACCGCGGCTAGTTCCCTGCTGTCATTCGATCCAAGCAAATACTCCGCTGCCTTGAGTGCGCGCTCTGCCTTCTCCGGCTCGCCGAGTGTCTGAAAGGCGATCCCCTCCAGTTCCAACGCGCGCGCCCGATCAAGCTGGCCTAACCCGCGCCTCTCCAGCAGCGAACGGGCCAGCGCAAGCGCCTGCGCCGGACGACCTGCGGTCTCGAACGCCAATCCCCTTGCCAATCGTGCCTCCGGGCTGCCGCTTGGACTTACCTGTGCTGCCGGCGAGGCTCCATTGGCAAGAACGAAACCGACTGCAAGGAGCGCAAAAAGGAAGGCTCTGCCCTCTCCACTAGTCATGCAAGTAATACCTCGGAGATGAGGCTCTCCCTACTTCCACTTGTTTGTCAAGTGATGCAGTGAAAAAATTGCAACTTTGGGCTGAGTTCTCCCGTGCTCTCTTCACTTGACGAACAACTAAAAGAGGCGCACACTCAGATGCGAGGCAAGACTTGGATGGCTAGTAAAGCACGCGAGCAACTCCCACTGCTGCAAGGGACTCTCGATCTGATCGTTCTGCGCACGCTCTCCATCATGGGGCCGCGGCACGCATATCAGATCGCCGCCCGTTTGGAACAGGTCTCCGGCAGCCAGCTAATGCTCAACCAGGGCACTCTCTACCCCGCGCTGGTGCGCTTGGAACAATACGGCTGGATCAAGGGCTCCTGGGGCAGGACCGAGAACAACCGTGAGGCCAAGTTCTACGCCATTACCAAACCCGGCGCCAAAGCGCTGCAGCAGGAGACCGCCCGCTGGCGCTCCATCTCCGGCCTCGTCGATCGTCTGTTGGTGGAGGAGGTGTGAGTCTCCGCTCGGTCCGTCGGGCATGGCGTCGGCTGCTGAGCCACCTCGGCAACGCCCGCGTCGAGAGCGACCTGGAACGCGAGGTCGCAACCCACATCGCTCTTCTCGAAGAGGACTTTCTCCGAAAAGGTATGTCGCCACAAGATGCGCACCGCGAGGCCTGCCGCATCTGCGGCGGCGTCGAGCAGCTGCGGCAGTTGCATCGCGACGAACGCGGCTTCGCGTGGCTCGCCCACCTGTCGCAGGACCTCCGCTACGCCTTGCGTGGCCTGCGCAAATATATCCGCTTCTCCCTCACCACCGTCTGCACGCTCGGCCTGGGCATCGGCGCCGCCACCGCCATCTTCACCGTCGTGTGGGCCACACTCATCGCCGCTCTTCCCTATCCGCATGCAGAGCAGCTCGTCATGATTTGGGGCAGTGGACACAGAGATATCTCGGCAGGCGAATATCTCGATTGGAAGCGCGCCAACCGCTCCTTTCAGGACATCAAAGCGTGGACTAGCGACACCGTCAACTTTTCCCCTGCGCTCTCGAGCGTGCCACCGCAAAGCATGGACACTCGTCGCGTTCGACCGGGATACTTTCATCTACAGGGCGTTCCCTTTCAGCTCGGCCGCGAGTTCTCCGACGAAGAGGTGCAGCCTGGTAACGACCACTTTGTCGTGCTCGTCAATAAGACCTGGAAGCAACTCGGCGCCGACCCGCATATCCTCGGCAAACCCATGCGCATCGATGGGCTGCCCTACATCGTCGTCGGCGTCCTCGCCGCCGGCGTCGAAGACCGTGGCATGGGTCAGCTCGTCATCCCGCTCTCCTTCCGTCCGCAGGATCTCAACCGCGACATGCGGTGGCTCACCGTCATGGGTCGTCTGCGGCCCGGCGTCACCATCGCGCAGGCCCAATCCGAGTTGAACGCCATCTCCGCACACAACGCCGTCGCGGACTCCGATACAGACACCACCGCCGTCCCAGCCACGCTCGTCGAGCCCCTGAAGAACGACTTCATCCCGCGCAATCGCATCGTCATGCTCTGGCTGTTGCTGGCCGCTGTCAGCTTTCTCCTACTCATCGCCTGCGTCAACGCTGCCAATCTGCTGCTTGCCCGCGCCACCATACGCCAGCAGGAAATGGCCATACGCGGCGCGATCGGTGCATCGCCGCGCCGGCTCTTCGCACAATGCCTCACGGAATCTTTGGTGCTCGCCCTGCTCGGCGGCGCACTCGGCATCGCCGTAGCGTATGGTGGCCTCCGCGCGCTCGTTGCCATCCTGCCGCCCAACACACTGCCCAGTGAAGCAGACCTCACGCTCAGCCTGCCGGTGCTGGGTGTGTCGCTCGCCGTTACCACACTCGTCGGCCTCCTGTTTGGCTCGGCGCCGGCCATTGCCGCTGCGCACGTCGATCCTGCCAATGCACTCCGCAGCGGCGGACGCTCCAGCTCCGGACTGACGCAACGTCGCCTGCGTCACTCACTCGTCATTACCGAATTCGCTCTCGCCCTCACCCTGCTCGCCTGCGCGGCGCTCACCATCCACAGCCTTCGCAAGCTGATGCAGGTCGACATCGGCATGCGCACGGACAGTCTGTTTACCTTCCGCCTTGCTACGCCAAACAATCGTCCGCATGATGCCAAGCGCGTGCTCGCCACGGACCGCACCATGCTCGACGCCATGCGCTCGGTCCCCGGTGTGCGCCAGGTCGCTGCCTCCGTCGGCAGACCGATGGAGTGGCCCGGCTCTGAACGCCCCTTTAGTATCGCGGGCGGCGTTGCCTATGTCCGCCCCTCACTCCGGCCCATCTCTGCCTTTGACGCCGTCTCTCCCAGCTACTTCAGCACCCTCGGTATCCGCCTCATCGCAGGCCGCGCCTTTACCGATCGGGACAACGACACTGGCGCAAAGGTCGCCATGGTCAACGAGTCCTTCGTGCGCCATTACTTGGGCGCACGCGATCCTCTCACGCAACGGCTGCTGCTGGATCCTTTTGCGTCCGGGGAAGAGTCTGACCCACCGCCTGCCGGCAACGCGGCCGTGGCCACACCACCCATCTCCTGGCAAATCGTCGGCGTCTTTCACGATGTCCGCTTCGGCGGATATCGGCGTGACAATCAGCCGGAGGTGCTCCTGCCTCTCTGGCAAAATCCGAACCCCGACCTCAGCTTCACCTTGCGTACTGCGGGCAACCCGGTCGCCGTTCTGCCCCACATCGCAGCCACCCTGCACACCATCGATCCAGACGCCGCTATCGCGCTGCCTCGCACCATGGAGCAGGTGCGTGCCGATATCCTCGCCGACGATCGCTTCATCGTGGTGCTCTTCTCCTGCTTCGGCGGCGCGGCCTTGCTGCTGGCCGCGATCGGCATCTTCGGTGTCCTGTCATTTTCTGTTGCCCAGCGTCAGCGGGAGATCGCCGTGCGTATGGCGCTCGGCGCCACTCGCCTGCGGATTCTCTCGCTCATTTTCGGCGAGGCCACAACGCTAACCGCCATCGGCTGCGGTATCGGTCTGCTGGGCGCGTCCATCGCCGGGCAGATCATGCACACACTCCTGTTCGGCATCGCCGCCTTCGACCTCACCGCCGTCGCCGCTAGCGCCGCACTTCTCTTGCTCACTGCGTTGCTCGCCTGTCTGCTCCCCGCTCACCGCGCCGCCCAGGCCCAGCCCATGGACAGCCTGCGCATCGAATAGCTCGCCGCAGACGCATCGCGGCATCACTGCGCGCGCAGCACCTGCGAGGGCTCCAGTCGCGATGCCCGCCACGCCGGCATCAGGCACGCCAGCCCGGCGATCAGCGTCAGCAACGCCGCTACGCCGACAAAGACACTCCAATCCAGCGGCTGTACGCCGTACAGCATCTCGCGGATCACCCGCGCGCTCAACGCAGCCACTCCCAGTCCCAACAGCAGACCAAGCCACGCCGGTCGCATGCCATCCACCAACACGCGCCACAGCACCTCACCCCGCTGCGCACCCAGCGCCATGCGGATGCCCAACTCGTTCGTCCGCTGCGCCACCAGATAGGACAGAACCGCATACAGCCCCATCGCCGCCAGCACAATCGACAGCACGGCAAACCCCGCCACCAGTTCGGCGTCGAAGCGCACATCCAGCATCGACTTGCCCAGCAGCTCATCCATCGTCATCACATTTGCCACCGGCAGCTCCGGATCCATTTGCGCGATGATGCGCTGGATAGGAAGAGCCAGCGCGCTTGCATCGCGATCCGTGCGCACAGCTAGTGTGGCATAGTCGGTTATCCCGCCGGCTATCGGAAAATAGATCATCGGCTCCGGCTCCTCGGATAGCAGGGAGCGCGTATCCGCCGCCACCCCGACGATCTCGTAGTCCTGCCCTGGATCGTTCTCATCCCCGCCCCAGCGCGAATGCACGTGCTTGCCGAGCGGATCCTCGTTCGGGAACTGCTCGCGCACGAATGCCTCGCTCACGATGAGGAACTTGTCATGCTCCAGCCGCTCATCCGCGGTAAATGTCCGCCCGCGCAGGATCGGGATCTGCATCGCCTGGAAATACCCCGCGTCGGCAGCGCGAAAAAATACGTAGTTGAAGTGCCCCGGAGGCAGCGGTGGATGCTCCACGATCGTGTAGTGCAGATTACCGCTAGAGCCGGCCCCCGGCACATCGGTGATCAACGCCGCTGCCTTCACCCCGGGCAGCGCCTTCACCCGCTCCAGCAGCGTCTCGTGGAAACCGGCAACCTGCTCCCGCTTTGCATACTTTGCATCGGGAAGCGAGTATCGCATTGTCAGCACGTTGTCCGTGACACAGCCGACGTCGCGACCGCGCAGATGCGCGAAGCCCTTCAGCAACAGTCCAGCACCGATGAGCAGCACTACTGTCAACGCCACTTCGGCAGCCAGCATGGCGCGTCGCAGCCGCGCCCCACTTCGTGAGCCACCCACGCCACGCGATCCGTCGCGCAGCGCATCCAGCGCCCGCGCATCGCCCGCGCCCAGGCCAGGCAGCACACCCGCCAACATACCGCACAACAGACTCGCCCCCATCGCGAACAGCAGCACCGGCCAGTCCAGTTGGATCGACCCGACGCGCGGCAACGCATCCCGAGACGCCGTCAGCCAGTGCACACCACCCCACGCCAGCAGCGATCCCAGCGCGCCGCCCATGCCGCACAGCAATACACTCTCCATCATCTGCTCGCGCAGCAGCCGCCAGCGCGTCCCGCCCAGCGCCGTGCGGATCGCCATCTCGCGCCGCCGCGCCGCGCTACGCGCCACCAGCAGGTTGGCCACATTCAGGCACACGATCAGCAGCACGCACACCACCGCGCCCATCAGCATCAGCAGCGGACGCCGCACCTCATGTGTCAGCCCATCCACCACGGGCCGGACCTCCGTGCCGATAGCAACTGCCTGCCCCGGCAATGAGTCATGTATCTTTCGCTGTAGCGAATTCAATTCATCGCTCGCCTGCTCCATTGTCCAGCCCGGCCGCAGTCTTGCGACTACGTAGAACATGTGACTGTAGCCATGCGCCTGCATGGTGCTCTCCGGCACCGTCGTCCACTCCGGCAGCCACACCGCGGCCTGCGCATCGGGAAACTGATACCACTGGGGCAACACTCCGATGACCGTGACCGGCTTGCTGTCGACCATCACCGTGCGGCCCACCACGCCAGGGTTCCCGCGAAATCTGCGCTGAAACAGGCTCCAGTTCAGCACCACAGTCGCAGGCGCCTGCAACCGGTCGTCCGCCGGTATGAACAAGCGTCCATACGCCGGCTGCACGCCGAGCAGCGAGAAGAAGTTTCCCGAGCACACCGCACTTCCGACAACCTCCGGTAGGCTGCCACCCTTCTCCGCCAGATCGATATGATTCTCCGAATAGCTCGCCATCTCCTCAAAGCCGCGCGCCTTCTGCTGCCAGTCCGTGAAGTCGCCGCCGGCAACCGAGTAGTAGCCCACATTCCCGTTGGGCGTGCGCGAGTAAACGTTGTAGAGCCGGCCCGCATCGCGAAACGGCAAGGGCTTTAGCAGCACGCCGCGAATCACCGTGAACATCGCCGTATTCGCACCCAGCCCGAGCGCCATCACCAGCACCGCCGCGATGGTGAAGCCAGGCGTAAGCCGCAACGTCCGCATCGCGTAGCGCATATCGCGCCACACATCCTCCAGCAGCGGCAAGCTCTGTTGCATCCGGTAGCGCTCCTTGGTCTGTGTCACGCCGCCGAACGATCGAAGAGCGGCCGTCCGCGCCTCGTCCTCCGCCATGCCTCGTCCGCGATTTTCCGCGATCGCAAGCTCGAGATGCGTCTGCATCTCTTCGTCCAGGTGCTCGTCCATTGGCCGCGAGCGAAGCAGCCCGGTCAGGCGGCTCAACAACATCCGTATTCGATCCATCTGCGGCTCCTAGAGCAGAAGCCGGGTTGCTGTAAGGTGAAGCGCCACTCTCGTCAGGCATTTTCGCCAAAGAAAATGCCTACATCGCCTCACTCAACACAGGACATCATCCCGGCTTCTGCTCTTAATTTCCAGAGAGTTGCTGTTCGGCAGGCGCTGTCCGCCATAATCGACGTGTCCTCTTGAACGGCGCGAAAGACCTGCATTTCTTCTCCACCCACAATGGGCGCCCCCATCATGACCCGAGCAACGTGAAGCATGGTTGGGATACCACCACAGCTTCCATCCCTAGCTCGACTGGGTAAGGAAGCGGGCCATCGTCGCCGCCATCCGCTCCCAGTTCTTCGCCTCCCTCTCCATGTGCTTACGTCCCAGCTTGCTCAGCGAATAAAAGTTGGCGCGGCGTCCCGTCTCGGACAGTCCCCACTCCGCCTTGATCCATTTCCGTTGCTGCAACCGCAGCAGCGCCGGATAGATCGTTCCCTGATTCATCACCAGAGCATTGCCGCTGACCTGTTCGATACGCCGCGCAATCGCATAGCCATGCAACGACCCCATCGACTCCAGCGTCTTCAGCACCATCAGGTCGAGCGTGCCCTGTAGAACATCTGCCTTGCTCTCGCCCATGTCTCACCTGTTGACTTTCTACATATCTAGCAACATTTATATGTGGAATGTCAACAGCTCCCCAGGAAACATCTCTGGCCCCGATGCCCTCTCGTCCGACAGACGGAGCGCAACTACCAAGACAAGCAGAGCTCGGGGGAACGCAATTCCAGACGCTGCACCTCTCACTGCTGAGCTGCGCGTACACTGGCGCACATGCTGCCACGCTACGGTCTTGCTGCCGCAATCGTGCTTTTGTCCGTTGCCTCGATACCACGCGTGGGAGACGCGCAGTCTGAGCCAAAGATCGCCGTCGATCAGGAACAGACCATGACCGCTGAGCAGACCGCGAAGACTATCGATGTCCTTGCCACCTTGGATCGTATCCACGCGCTTGCGGCAAACCATGAAAATGGCAGCGACTGGGAGGCCATGGCCCTCAACCAGCACATCGTGCTCGGTGTCACAACTGCCTCGCTGCAACTGGACGCCACCATGGGAGAGATTGATGCGGAGATCGCCGAGACGCGCGAGCTTGCGAACTACCTCACGGCACGACGCCAGCGCACGATTGATCTGCTCAACCTCGCCAGCCTGGGCATCGGTGGCAGCATCGGCACGGCCAGCGCGGCGCTCGGTCTCACGGAGCACGGCCAAGCCTCCGGCATCCTCGGCGTGATTGCCGGATCCTCGACGACGGCACTCTCTGTAGTTGGATTGCATGTCCGATCCGGTGGGCGCGACCAGCTCGATGTACCGAGCAATATGCTCGCTCGCATCTTCGACCTGCCTGGGGATCCAAATAACATCTATCCAGAGGACGTGGCCCGCTTCATGAACACGCCCGCGCCCAACGACCCGGACCGAATGACGCGCCAGCAGCGCCTGATTCACACCTGGGTCAAGGTAGGTCGCATCCCTCCGCCGGATACTCCGAACGGCCGCAAGAAAATCGCCCGGATCGCCAGCAGACCCGGAGACAACGCACGACTCTCCATCGGCGACCTCGATGATCGTCAAGCCATGCTGTACGACTTCCGCGTGCGGCTCTCCTTTATGAAGCGGGATCTTGCCGCCCTGCTTGAACAGCTCTACGCATTGCCGATACCGGCCTCACAAAGCACGCACTGACAGGCATTTGCGCCTGCGACCTGGAATACCCACACCACAGCGGGTGCACCATCCCAGCAAAGTTAGGATGAGACCCAGTCAAGCCGATAGTGGCGCACGTCGAATCCGTCAACTTGCCGGCTCGCCGACTAGCTGTAATCCTCCCTCTATGCCTCACGACTTCGAAATCGGCGCCGTCCCGGTCGGCCGCGGACAGCTCTTCCTCATCGCCGGTCCCTGCGTCATCGAGAGCGAGCAGCACGCGCGCAGCATGGCCGATGCGATTCAGCGCATCGCCGGCGACCTCGGCGTGCCGTACATCTTCAAAGCCTCGTATGACAAGGCAAACCGCACCTCGGTCACAAGCTTTCGCGGGCCCGGCCTGGCTGAAGGCACGCGCATCCTCCGCTCCATCGCCGAGGACACACACCTGCCCGTGCTCACCGATGTGCACGAGCCCGCGCATTGCGCGCCCGTCGCCGAGGCCTGCGACGTACTCCAGATCCCCGCATTTCTCTGCCGCCAGACCGACCTGCTCGTCGCCGCCGGCAAGACCGGACGCGCCATCAATGTGAAGAAGGGCCAGTTCGTCGCTCCGCAAGACATGCGCCACGCCGTCGAAAAGATCGCCTCCACCGGCAACACCCGCATCTCGCTCACCGAGCGCGGCGCCAGCTTCGGCTATCACAACCTCGTCGTCGATATGCGCGCGCTTCCCATCCTGCGTGCCATGGCGCCCGTCGTCTTCGATGGCACCCACTCCGTCCAGACACCCTCGGCTGCGAACGGCGTTTCGGGAGGTCAGCCCGAGTTCATCCCTGTGCTCGCGCGTGCCGCTGTAGCCGCCGGCATCGATGGAATCTTCCTCGAAGTCCACAACGACCCCGCCAACGCCAAGTCCGACGGCGCCAACGCCCTACCTCTTCATCAGCTCAAGCCATTACTCGAACAACTCCTCGCCATCCACGCCGCGGTTCAACCTGCGCAGTGAAGAAACCTGCGGTCTCTCCGCCATCGGAGGCCCGGCGTCTCACCGAGATGTCGGCCGGAGCAAAGCGAAGGAAGGGTGGGAGACCACCAAACTCATCACCAATCGTTCCGAATTGGCTCTGTCCTGGCTGTTGGTACCCCGTAAGTAACCACTTCGGGCTGAAAAAGTATTGTTAAAATCGGCAAGTTATGGTTGCAGGCTGGATGGCATAGACGTAGGCTGGCTTTGCTTCGAATGACGGTCAGCTGCCTTCCTGTAATGAAGGCGGGAGGTGTCATACCGTGCAGAACTACTCTTCCGCTTCCCTCGCAGAGGCGATTCCCGCCTCTTCCCTTCAGGGTCTTGCGCATCATTTCGGAGCCTCCGAGCAAACTATCCTGCAGGGCGTGCAGTCCTCCATCGCGTCTGTCGTCGGAGGCCTCAACCAGAAATCCGGCGACCGAGGATTTCTCGGGCAGGTCGTTCAGTTGGCGTCGTCGACCCAACCGGACGCGGTCACAGCATCCCTTTCGAACGGCGCTCTCGCCAATCCCGCGTCGCCGTTCTTGACCGGGGGCACCCGCTTCCTCTCCAGCATCTTCGGCAACCGGCTGAATGCGGTGACGGACTCGCTGGGCCGGCAAACCGGACTGCGTTCCACAGCAGCGACTGCATTGCTGGCACTCGGTGGACAGACGATTCTCGGGTTTCTCGGCGAAAAGATTCGAAACGGCACTGTCGATGTGACAAACCTTCCTGCATTCCTCCAAAAGGAAAGTGACGCGCTCAAGGGGATGCTGCCGCCCGGCTTCTATCAGCAGACATCTGCCACAACGCACAAAGTCGACGTCGATCCAGTGGTTGCCCAGACCGTGCAACCGGAAAAACGCAGGTCCATCTGGCCCTGGCTCCTGGCACTGCTGTTGGCTCTGCTGCTGCTCGGCTTCTGGTGGTATCGCTCGCATCAGCAACCAACCGAGCCCGCAACCGCCACTGCGCCGCAAACCCCGGCGCCGCCCGTCGCACCTGCGGCTCAGGCGCCCATCACCTCAGCCAACGGCGCGGACCTTGGCGCGCTCGTCGACAACCAACTCCCCGATGGAACCACCCTGCACATTCCTGAAAAGGGTGTCGAAGGTAAGCTGCTCGCCTTTATCAAAGATCCCGCGCGACCTCCCGATAAAACCTCGTGGTTCGATTTCGATCGTCTGCTCTTCGATACCGGCTCCGCTACCCTCCAGCCGCAATCTGCCGAGCAGCTTCATAACATCGCGGCCATCCTGAAGGCCTATCCCGCCGTGCACCTCACCATCGGCGGGTACACCGACAACACCGGCAATGCAGCACAGAACCTGAAGCTCTCTCGGGATCGCGCCGATAGCGTCGTCTCGCAGCTGGAGACCATGGGGATCGACCGCGATCGACTGGTATCCAAAGGCTATGGCGATCAGCATCCTGTTGCCGACAACTCCACCGCCGACGGGCGTACGCTCAACCGGCGCATCTCCATGCTGGTCACGAAAAAGTAGCCGCACCCATATCTGCTTACGCATCGAGGTCCCCTGTGACGAACAGCTCTCCCGCGAACCCAGCTGCCATCGAACCCGACGCACTGGATGGCGCAGCCCGGAGTACCCACAACGAAACCGTCATTCCTCTCTTTGAAGAAGAGCTCTCCGTCGCCAAGCGTGTCGTCGACACGGCGCGCGTCCAGATATCGCGGGTCACTCACAGTCGTCAACAAGACATCGATGAGTTACTGCAACACGAAAGGGTTGAAGTTGAACGCGTCCCCGTGGACCGGCCAATCGATGTCATGCCCTCCATCCGTGAGGAGGGCGATGTCACTATCATCCCTGTCGTTGAAGAGGTCGTAACAGTACAGCGACACCTCGTACTCAAAGAAGAGGTGCATGTGCGGCGAATCAAAGAGACCGAGAGGTATCGGGAATCGGTCACGTTGCGGAGGCAGGAAGCTCAAGTATCTCGCACACCTATCGAACGGTCGAATCGTCCCGTCGATGGGCAATGAACTCAATCCCCATAACCCTGGAAAGGAACATCCATGAGCGCCTACGAAAAGATCGTCACACTCTTCGATACCGCCGAACACGCCGAAGCGGCCCAGAACAACCTCCAGCACGCCGGCTTTGCCGATAGAGATATCAGCATCGTGAGCAGCGATGAGCTGCCGAAAAGCGGCAATGCCCTTCGCGAGCCCGGCCTGTGGCATCGCATCTTCGGCAACGACATCGAACAGCATGAGGCCACTGTGTACGCCAAGGCAGTGGAGTCCGGTGGCGTCGTCCTTACTCTGCGGGCTGCGGAGAACGACATCCCCAAGGCGATGGGCATCCTCAACCAGCACAACCTGGTCGATGTGAAGGATCGCGCTGTCGACGCCGGCGTCATCACGAAAGAGGCCGCCGCCGCCATCGCGACTCCGGCAGCGGTGGCCGCCGCCGTGCCGGCAAAACCCGTCACCTCCGATCTCGGCAAGAACGAAGTGATTCGTCTGGCCGAGGAGCATCTCGATGTCGGCAAGCGGTTGGTCGAGCAGGGCACCACTCGCATTCGCCGCTTCGTCACCGAGAAGCCGGTCGAAGAGAAGGTAACGTTGCATGAGGAGCATGCGGAAGTCGTTCGCCGCGCAGTCACCGATCCGAACTACGTCAAAGACATCGACTGGTCTGACAGCACGATCGAAGTCCGCGAAACCGCAGAAGAGGCCGTTGTCTCCAAGTCCGCGCGCGTGGCCGAAGAGGTCGTCGTGGGTAAGACCGGCTCCGATCATGTCGAAACCGTCCGCGACACCGTCCGTCGTCAGCAGGTCGAAGTGGAACGCGTTCCCGCCGGTGACCCCAGCAAGCGATAGAGCATATGTTTCTGCAAAGATGCTCGCAACGTGGCCTTTCCTCACAGAAAGGCCACGCTCGGTTTGCAGTCCATCTGTCATTTCAACCGGCCGCGCGCCTCACCAACAGCGCTCCATCGAGGACGAATCTCCGTGGATCTCCATTGGCTGTACGACCTCTCCAGCTTCTGGCTGGGCACCCTGATTACCGGGTTCTTTACGGCGATCGGGGTTGCCGGCCTTTTCCTCACGCGGCGCTGGGTTCGCCGGCTACACCTGGTCGATCACTCGCATAACGACATCGTCGGCTTCTACCTGGCGGCGATTACTGTCTTCTATGGCATCACTCTTGGCCTGGTCGCCGTCGGCACCTGGGAGACTTATACGGATGTGCAGAATCGTGTCGACCACGAAGCCGTTGCGGTAGGCGGACTTTACCGCGACGTGGGCGCTTTTCCCGAGCCCACACGATCGCAGATGCAAAACGATCTTCGCGGCTATGTCCGGCAGGTGATCGATGTGGGCTGGCCTATGCAACAGCGAGGCATCGTACCGAACAACGCGAGCGGGGCTCTCGGTGACTTCCAAACCCATTTCATGGCCTTTGAACCATCCACCGAACGGCAGAAGATCCTGGCGGCAGAGGCCTATCGCGCCTTCAATGACCTGACGGAGGCTCGTCGGAGCCGGCTGAACAGCGTTACCGCAGAGATGCCAGGCCCGCTCTGGGTCTTGGTCATCGCCGGAGCCCTGCTCAGCATCGCAACGACCTGGCTCTTCGATACACGCAGCTTCAGCATGCATTTTTGGCTGACCGTGCTCTTCTCCGCACTGATCGGCCTGCTCATCTACCTCATCGTGTCGTTGGACAATCCCTATCGGGGACGTGTGAGTGTGAGCCCCGAGCCACTGCAACGCGTCTACGAGCAGGTCATGGTCCAGCCGCACGAATGAAGCAACGCGCTACTCTTCGACCAGCCGGATCGTGAGCGAATCGCAGTCATGAATGGTCACCAGATACCCCATCCTGGGAACAATCGCGACATGCGACCGAGCGTCCTGGTTGCCGGCCTCACGTAGCTGGTGTTCCAGAATCGCTGCAAGCCTGGCTCTCGTAAATCGTCTCGTCAAGTCTTCGGCCATCGCGTCTACCCCTTCTAAAGCTTCTGCCTCAAAATTGATGCAATCTGGTCCAGATATTAATCGAAAATTCGCACAGCCGGCTATGGCGAAATGGTGCCACCGCACTACCACCTGCCGGAGGAACATCACCAAAGCCGCTATCCACTGGCATCTTGAACGAAGCGAGAGACCTGAAGTTTGTTTACGCCCGCAGCGCAGCTATCACTCAGGAGTGATAGCTGCGGGGGCGTGATGAAGACGGCAACCAGGCTCCAGACACTATGCAGGCACGGCAACAGCCTGCTGCGACCACCACACGTCGAACATCGTCAGCGCACGCTCGCACTGCATGCGATGGCGCTCACGCTTGTCGCGCACCTTGCGCCGCGTCTCTTCGTCCAGCGGCTCTAGCAGGTCGAAGGTGATATTCGCCGGCTGGAACTGCTTGGTGTCGGCGCGTGTGATGTAGTTCACCAGCGACCCGAGTGCCGTGCCGCGCGGGACCGGCGTCACCGGCAATCCCTGGGCACGGCGCGCCGCATACATGCCGGCGAGCATGCCGGTGGCCATCGACTCCGTATAGCCTTCGACCCCGGAGATCTGCCCGGCAAACAGCAGGCGCGGTTGCTCCCGCATTGTCAGTGTGTCGTCCAGCAGGCGTGGGGATTCGATATAGGTATTGCGATGGATCTGTCCATAGCGTAGGAATCCCGCGTTCTCCAACCCCGGGATCAGCCGCAGCACTCGCGCCTGTTCGCCGTACTTCAAATGATTCTGGAAGCCCACCAGATTGTAGGAGTCCGCCCGCAGATTCTCACAGCGTAACTGCACCACGGCATGCGGTGTCTTGCCGGTTCGCGGATTGCGCAGACCCACCGGCTTCATCGGGCCGAAGCGCAGTGTGTCGCGCCCGCGCCGTGCCAGCTCTTCGATGGGCAGGCAGCTCTCGAAGTACTTCAACTGCTCCCACTCTTTCGCGTCCACGCCCTCCGCCGTCACCAGTGCGTCATAGAAGCGGTCATACTCTTCCCGGCTCATCGGACAGTTGATGTAGTCTGCTGTGCCCTTGTCCCAGCGCGCGGCCATGTACACCTTGTCGCGATCAATCGTATCCGCATCCACAATCGGCGAGATCGAGTCGTAAAATGCCAAGTGCGCCTTGCCCGCCAGCCGCGCAATCTCCCCCGAGAGCGCAGACGAGGTCAGCGGACCGCTGGCCACAATCGTCAGCCCGTCGAAGGTATCGCCGTCGGACAACAACGCCGTGATCTCTTCGCGATACACGGTGATGCGCGGCTCTGCTGCGATTGCTTCGCCAATCCTGCGGGAAAACTCCACTCGGTCGACCGCGAGGGCATGCCCCGCAGGCACGGCACACTCATCTGCCAGACGCAGCAACACCGATCCGGCGCGGCGCATCTCTTGTTTCAGTAACCAGGGAGCGGTGTTCTCACTCTCCGACTTCAGCGAGTTGGAGCACACCAGCTCGCCGAAGTCCGCCGTCTGGTGCGCCGGTGTCTGTCGCACAGGCCGCATCTCGTACAACAAAACCTCGCAGCCCTGTGCCGCCGCCATCAAAGCCGCCTCAGGCCCCGCCAGTCCCCCACCAATCACTCGTATCCGTTTGCTCAAGCCTTCATTATAGAAAGCTTCTTGTAAGAGAGTGCACCGTCACTGGCCCGCCGGGCGCCCCACGTCTCAACGAGACGTGGGGCAGTAAAACAACGACATGCGCCGCCCCTATGGCATTTTCGGTATCGGTGTAGACCGTCCAGCGATGGCGATTGTGGCTTTCCTTGACGGAAAAGCCACATTTCACTCAAATCCGCAGACCACAGTATTCCGAAAATGCTTTAACCCCTGTTCCTGCATCAGAGTGGGATGGGAATGACGCACGACACTCCATCACTCCGCTCCGCCAGTACTCGACCTCGGGCAGTCGTCTGCCTCTCGGGCGGCATGGACTCAGCGGTCTGCGCCGCCCTGGCCGTCCAGACACACGAGGTCTACGCGCTCCATTTCAGCTACGGCCAGCGCACCGAGGCGCGTGAGCTTGCTGGCGCTCGCGCTATTGCCCATGAACTCAAACTCGCGAAGTTCCTGCCGCTTACCGTCGATATCTTCCGCGTCATCGGCGGCTCCGCGCTCACGGACGCCGCCATCGCCGTGCCGGATGCCTCGTCATTCGAGGACACCATCGGCAGCAGCATCCCGGTCACCTACGTGCCCTTCCGCAACGCACACTTTCTGTCGGCGGCCGTCAGTTGGGCCGAGGTGCTGGGCGCCGAATCCGTCTATATCGGCGCCGTGGAGCAGGACAGCTCCGGCTATCCCGACTGTCGCCCGGCCTACTACACGGCCTTTCAGGAGGTCATCCGCACCGGTACGCGCGACGGCAACATTCGCATCGAAACGCCCCTGATCGCGCTGCGCAAGCATGAGATCGTCCGCCGTGGTCTTGAACTCTCCGCGCCCTTCCATGTAACGTGGTCGTGCTATACGGGCAATCAGGCCGCTTGTGGCACGTGCGAGAGTTGCATCCTGCGGCTGCGCGCTTTCGCGGAAGCGGGAGTAAATGACCCCATCCCTTACGCCACGGACTGGAAACAGACCGCCAACGCCCCGGAAGAGAAGAATCCAGAAAGATAGGAATAGGAGAATCCCGATGAAAAACCAACTTTGGCTCGCTGCCGCCCTCATCACGCCGTTGGCCGCGTCCGGCCAGGCCCCCGCTGCGGCAACCGGCTCCATTCACGGCCACGCGCAGGATCCCGCCGGCACGCCGCTGGCCGGTGCGCAAATCCAGATCTCCACCGACGGCAAAACTGCTAAATACACCTTCACCGCGGACCAGAACGGCGACTACAAGGGCGACAACATCGCCCCAGGCACCTACGTTGTGACCATGTTCATTAAGGGGCCGAACGACGCCGCGCCCAAGCCCGTCGATCGCTTCCAGAACATCAAAATCGCAGCCGGCCAGGATGACACCCAGGACTTCGACCTGTCGCGCCCGGAATACATCAAGACCCTCACGCCGGAACAGCAAAAGGCCCTCGCCGATACCAAGGCCAAGAATGCCGGCATCATGAAAGAGAACTCGCAGGTCAAGAACCTGAACGCCGATCTTTCGACCGCCCGCGACGACATCAAAAACAAGAAGTACGACGATGCCGCCACCCTGATGCAGAAGGACTCGACCGCCAAGCCCGATGCCGCCGTCCTGTGGCTTGAGCTAGCCATCGCGCAGAACGGGCTAAAGAAGTATGACGACGCCATCACCTCCGCCAAGAAAGCACTCGAAGTCGACGCTGCTTCGAAGAAGCCCAGCCCGGAGATCCAGGGCGCCGCGAACAACACTCTGGGTGAGTCCTACGCCGCCACCAGCAAGATCCCCGACGCCACCAACGCCTATGACACTGCGGCCAAGGCACAGCCCGCGAATGCCGGTATGTTTTATTCGAACGAAGCCATCGTCCTCGCGAAGTCCGGCGGTCAGCCCGATGCCGTCGTGGCTGCAGCCGACAAGGCGATCGCCGCCGATCCCAACAAACCGATTCCCTACTACCTGAAGGGACAGGCGCTCATCGGAAAGGCCACGGTCGACCCCAAGACCAACAAGATCGTCGCCCCGCCGGGATGTGAAGAGGCCTACGAGAAGTACCTTCAGCTCGACCCGAATGGCCCCATGTCGAACGATGCCAAAGGCATCCTGCAGCAGATCGGCACCAAGCAGACCAAGAGCTTCTCCGCCGGCAAGAAGTAAACCCGCCACCAAAACGGCTACCCAGGTCTCGCATTGGGAGACCTGGGCCTCGCCCGATATGCAGCCCCATCCGGTGTTCGATCGTCAGCATCGCGGGGAAGAATGGGAAGCCGCAACACTCCATCCTTGCCCGTCGGGCGCACAATAAAGCGTGACACCAACCCTCCTCAGCTACTCCGAAGCGTCCGTACTCGTGCTCGAACAGGCCCAGCGGATCGCCTCCACATCCCCGCGCCGCATCGAGCGCATCCCTTTGCTCCATGCCATCCATCGCGTGCTCGCCGCACCGGTGCTGGCCGACCGCCACCATCCGCCCTTCGACCGCTCCACCCGCGATGGCTACGCCGTGCAGGCCGCCAGCCTCGCCACCGGCAGCTCCATCCCCGTGTTAGGCACGCTGCGCGCCGGAGAACCCGCGCCAACGGAAGCGCTCCATGCAGGCACTGCGCTCGAGATCATGACTGGAGCACCGGTGCCGGAAGGCGCGGACGCCGTCGTCATGCTCGAGCACGTCGAGGCCCCCAAAGAAAGCAGCACCGACCAAAACATCCGCCTGCAGACCGGAAGGACACTCCGCCGCGGCGACAACATTGTTCGCACCGGCAGCGAGGCTCACCAAGGGGATCTGCTCATCGCTGCGGGCACGCGGCTGGCGCCACCGCACATCGCCGCACTCGCCGCCGTGGGCGCAATCGAGGTTGATGTCTTCACGCGACCACGCGTCGCCATCCTCGCCACCGGCGACGAGTTGGTCGAAATCGAGCGCAACCCCCTCCCGCATCAGATCCGCAACTCGAACAGCGCCACCCTCGCCGCACAGGTCGTGCTTGCCGGTGGCCAGCCGGAACGGCTCGGCATCGCTGAGGACAATCTCGAGCATCTGCGCGCTCGTCTCGACCGGGCGGCCGACGGCAACGATCTGCTGCTGCTCTCCGGCGGCGTCTCCGCGGGCAAGTACGATCTGGTCGAGCAGGTGCTAGCGGAGCGCGGCGCCTCATTCCACTTCACCGGCGTGCGCATCCAGCCCGGCAAGCCCGCCGTCTTCGGTGAGCTGCCGGTGGCTGCAGCGGACGACCTGCCGTCAGCCCGGCCCGGGAGCCTCCCACTTCCCTTCTTCGGACTCCCCGGCAATCCCGTATCCACGATGGTGACGTTTCTGCTCTTCGCCGCCCCGCTCCTGCGCACTATCACGGGCGATACCGCGCCCGCACCACGCTTCGCGCAGGCACGCCTCGCCCGCGCCGAGACTGCCGCATCGGGCATCACGCGCTTTCTGCCGGCGCGCATCACCGGTGGCTGGAACAACGTGCAGGTCGAGCGCATCCCCTGGCAGGGCTCCGGAGACCTCGCCGCCACTGCCCAATCCAACTGCTTCGTCGTCTTCCCGCCCGACACAGCACTCGAAGCAGGCGCAACCGTCCAGGTTCTCTTACCCTAATCTCACAAAATGTCATCCTGAGCGGAGCGAAGGATCTGCAGTCTGCCTGCAGCGACGCACAATGAGTACAGAACTGATACGTTGTAAGTCCGCGTACATTCCCGCTATGGCAGACAAGCTCTCACACTACGACGAAACGGGGCAGGCCCGCATGGTCGACGTCAGCGCGAAGGCCACGACGCGACGCGAGGCCACTGCATCTGCCTTCGTCACACTCTCGCAAGCCGTACTTGCGGCCCTGCCACAGAATCCCAAGGGAAATCCTCTTGAAGTCGCACGCTTCGCCGGCATCCAGGCGGCAAAGAAGACCGCAGACCTGATCCCGATGTGCCATCCGCTGCCGCTCAGTTTTATTGACGTCACCACCACGGTGACAGATCGAGGCATCGGCATCCGCGCAACCGCCGCCACCACGGCCGGAACCGGCGTCGAGATGGAAGCCCTCACCGCCGCCTCTGTCGCCGCGCTCACCATCTACGACATGTGTAAAGCACTCGACAAGTCGATCACCATCGAGCACATCCGACTGGAGAGCAAGAGCGGCGGCAAGAGCGGCGACTACACGCGAACTGCGAGATGATTACGACGTGCGAGCATTTAGAGAATTCCTGATCACCGTTCTGAAATGCACCGCGGTCGTCCTCATTTTGATCGCTTTTTTTGTCATGCCTGAAGTGCCGGGCATGCTTCCATTTCCTAATTGGATAAAGGCCCTACTTGGGCTCGCTGCTGGACTGGGCATGTATCAAATCTTCAAAGGGATTATCGAGCGACCGAGCCGGCACACCGCACGACCAAACGAGAAAAGGCGCTCGAAAGCGCCCTTTCTCTACTAAATCAGGCGCCTATTTGTATCGATTGGCATACTGAGCAGCTTGCTTCAGTTCCCCATCTGCCTGCTGCAGCAATGCCTTGGCGCGTACCGCGTGTCCACCCAGCTTGTCGCCCCACGACGCCTGGGCGGCGTCGATCTGCCCTTCTGCCGCGCCGATCTGATGCTGCGCTTCGGCAAGGTGTGGGTGAATGTGAGCATCGATATTCACCTGTTGGCCAATCGCGACACCCCCTGCGAACAACACCGCGCTGCAGGCTCCGTACAGCAAAACTTGTTTCAAAGTCATGGCATGTCTCCGTGCCGGGCATTATCCCAGTTACGAAGAGCGCTGACCATACATTCCTTCAGCCCAAAGAGAAAATCTGCCCCCGATACATCGGCCTATCTTGCGCTGAAAGGCCACTACCGGTATGGTGTAAGCCGTTACAGAGGAGCCCATGCGCAAGATACTTCTATCGGTCACCCTGCTCGCCTTTCCCTTCATAGCCTCCGCACAAACCAAGCTTGCCGCCACCCCGGCCATGGGCTGGAACAGCTGGAATCACTTCGCCACCCGCGTCACCGACAAGGATGTGCGCGCTGCCGCCGACACCATCGTCTCCTCCGGTATGAAGGACGCCGGCTACATCTACGTCAACATCGACGACGCTTGGCAAGACAAGCGCGATGCCCAGGGCAACATCCTGCCGAACAGCAAATTCCCGGACATGAAGGCGCTCGCCGGTTACGTGCACAGCAAGGGATTGAAGATTGGTATCTACTCCTCGCCCGGACCCAAGACCTGCGGCGGCTATGTGGGCAGCTATCAGCACGAAGAGCAGGATGCGAAGACCTACGCCGCCTGGGGTATCGACTACCTGAAATACGACCTGTGCAGCTACAACGAGATCATGAAGAAGGAAGCGCCCAACGACCAAGCGAAGCGCTACCGAATGATGCACGCCGCCTACGAAAAAATGAACAAAGCGCTCCAGGCTACGGGCCGACCTATCTATTTTTCGCTCTGTCAGTACGGTTGGGATTCGGTATGGAAGTGGGGACCCGAGGTCGGCGGCAACTCCTGGCGCACCACCGATGACATCCAGGACAACTACATGAGCATGTCGAACATCGGCTTCGCCCAGGCCGGTCTCTCGAAGTACGCAGGCCCCGGTCACTGGAACGACCCGGACATGCTGGAAGTCGGCAACGGCAAGATGAACAATAATGAGTACCTCACCCACATGAGCCTGTGGGCGATGCTCGCCGCACCGTTGCTCGCCGGCAACGACCTCTCGAAGATGTCGGACGAGACGAAGTCCATCCTGATGAACAAAGATGTCATCGCCATCGACCAGGATCCCCTTGGCAAACAAGGCGACCGCGTCAGCGCAGTCGGCCCCTTCGAAGTATGGTCCAAGCCTCTACAAAATGGAGCACTCGCGGTAGCACTCTTCAACCGCGGTCACGACAGCGAAGAGATGTCGCTGCCGATGAAGGAGCTAGGGCTCACCGCGGGCAGCAAGATTCACAATGTGTGGGTTCCATCCGACATCGGCCACGGACCATGGGTCGTTCCGGAACATGGCGTAGTCCTGCTTCGCGTCTCCAAGTAACCCCCACCACGGGTGCACCACATCTCGCTCTTGGGATGTGTGTGCAATCCGCGACTCCATCACCACAAAGGGTGCCCCATCCTGCCTCGAGCAAAGCGAAGGGCAGGGTGGGATACCGCAAAGGCGCGCAAGGCTGCACCGCTTCTTTTGCTTCTAGTCCTTTCGAGCGGTCAAGCATTCCGACATTTTGCTGACAATGCCATCCATCGTCGGCTTTGCAGCCGCGGGATAATCGAACAGCAGCGTGATGTCACGATCTCCGGCACGCATCGTCTTCTGGTAGCGGATCTTTCCACCGCCAGTGCCGCTCACCACAAAGAAGGTGGCCTTCAGCACCGAATACCCAGGTTGGAATCCGTCATTTCGGATCTGATGCAAAGCGTCGACATACTCGGATCCCATGCTCGGCACGCGGCCATCCCGTGTTGTCGCCGCCGCATAGCCTCCTGACACGTACACCTTGCCGTCACCCTGCCGGAGCGAGAAGGTCTCCCCATCCCCGTTATCGGATTCGCCCTTGGTCACAAGCACACCACGGGGATAGCACACGCTAAATGCGAAGCGGGCATTCGTGTAGATCGCCCAACCCGGGGTTCCGCTTTGCCCCCTCGCACACAACGCGATCAGACTAGCCAACTGTATCCACCATCCGGCCCGTCGCAAGGTCATCCTGAGTAAGATAGGCTGCCCGGGACAAGTGTTGCCGCTGCAGGAAAGACTCTCCGGCAGTCATGAACCGGAAAAGCTCATAGAATAGCCACCATGAAACGCCTTCTTTCCCTCGCGCTGCTCGCTGCCCTGCCCCTAACCGCCCTCGCCAAGGAAGATCTCTCCAAATACGTCGGCACATACAAAGGTGAGACACGCGCGAAGGGCGAGACGCGGGATGAGAGCAAAGACGGAACCTTCTCCGTCCGGCACCACACCATGACGTTGAGCCTGGGCGATGACGGCAGCGCAACCCTCACGCAATCACCGGATGCTGTGCATGAGATCACCAGCTTCGGTCACTGGACACACGAGGGTGATCAGATCAAGCTGACCTTCGACCCTGTCGACAAGCAGCCCACGCCGCCACCCATGAGCTTTCGCTATGACCACAAGACACTGACCGCAGCCGTCTGGAATCACGACCTCTGGCACAGCCTGCCCCCGCCGTCCATGAAGCGTATGAAGCAGCACGATCCCGGCGACGATCTCTAGGCGACGATCTCTGGACGACGATCTCTGGAGGTGCTCTGAGACTACAGTCCCCTATCATCTTGAGCGGATCCGGAACGAAGTGAAGTGGGCTGTGAAGAGATCGGCTGTTCCCCCTCGTCGCGAGAGACCGCACTGAAACGTCTCACGGCTGCGGGATCAGCAACCGTAGTGTCTTCCTTCGTTCTCAATCAGATTCCGCGCACTCGCGTCTGGCGTAAACGTCCGCTGGAAGAATCCGTCGTCCACCACATAGCACTCGCCGCCCTCGCCGCGAACTAACCAGTCCCCACGCCGCACCTGCCGGGGTCTGGCGTCGGTCTGGATAGTCATTGGCATCGTGCATTGATTCGCGTCCACCAGCAGTGGTCGATGTGTTCTAAAAAGGCCCATACGTTTGTCTTCCTCCACAACTCCCATCCAACGCCCCGCCGGATAAGAATGCTGTCGGAAGTGCATAAAACTTCCGCTAAAGCATCTTCACCGTAGGTATAGAGGAGCGCGATGACCGGCGCCACCACCAAGGGTGCCCGCGACAGAACGTGAAGCATCTCCCGGCACCTGACATCCGATTGGGGGACGTGGGTTTTCTTTCGACTTTCGATCTACTTCTTGCCGTAACGCTGCTGGTGCCACACCCACGCGGAGCGCACAATCTCGTCTAGCGAGCTGTATTTGGGCTTCCATCCCAGCTCGTCCATGATGCGTTTCGAGCTGGCCACCAGCACCGCCGGATCGCCAGGCCGGCGCGGCTCTTCGACCACCGGGATCGCCTGGCCGGTGATGCGGCCCACCGACTCGATTACCTCGCGCACGCTAAAGCCCTGGCCGTTGCCAATGTTGTAGATCAGCCGATCCCGTGTGGCGAGCGCTTCGAATGCGAGAATATGCGCGTCCGCCAGGTCGCCGACATGCACATAGTCGCGGACGCAGGTGCCATCGGGTGTCGGGTAGTCCTTGCCAAAGATCTTGATGCTCTGCCGTCTCCCGAGCGCAACATCGAGTATCAGCGGGATCAAATGCGACTCCGGCTCATGCGCCTCGCCCCGCCCTTCGACCGCCCCAGCCACGTTGAAGTAGCGCAGGCTCGCGTAGTGAAGCCCATGGATGCGATTGATCCAGGTCAGCATGTGCTCCACCAGCAGCTTGCTTTCTCCGTAGGCATTGGTGGGCGCGAGCGCTGCCGTCTCCTCGATCGGCGTGCTCTTCGGCTCGCCGTACACCGCCGCTGTCGAAGAGAAAACCAGCCGGGGCACTCCGGCGGCCTGCATCGCCTCCAGCAGCGCCAGAGTCGACGCTGTGTTGTTGCGGAAGTACAGTTCGGGGTGCTGCATACTCTCGCCGGCCTCGATCAAGGCGGCAAAATGCATCACGCCGTCCACTTTTTCCTCTCGGAATATCCTCTCCAGGCGCTCCCGATCGGCCAGCTCTCCTTCGATCAGCCGGGTGCCGGCCGGCACCAATTCGCGGTGCCCGTGGCAGAAGTTGTCGTATATCAACACGTTGTGGCCTGCGGCAAGCAGCCGCAGGGCGACCGTGCCACCGATATATCCCGCCCCACCCGTCACCAGGATCTTCAAAAGTTTCTCCCTTTTTGACATCCCGTCTGGATGCCCATCGTCATTACTAACAGTCACCGACTATTGACACTTTGTAAAACGGGCAACCAGGGGGTGTCGCGACCCGTCTCACCCCGGTATTATGAACGATACGTGCACGTGTCTCCTGCATGGCAATTCCTGAGTGTTCGCAGGTGAGACGGCCATGGATGTCGAGCGAAACGCGGGCCACGACTCGATACACCTACGTTTCGACTGGGCACCACTTTCGGGGTACTGCAATACCTTGGGAATCCAAGGTATCTTTCAAGCACTCGGAGGTACTTTCGTACCAGAGTGAGAATGAATTCCTTGCCAGTTTTCTGGAACTGTACGTTGGGATCCGCTGCTCGATAAAGGGTGGCAGGCAGACAGTGTCAGACGAGTGCAATGGGGTGCCGGGTAAGACCGGCGTACACAGCTCTTCACGATCTTTAGCCGAGTAGGGAATATATGCCGACCGAACAGGTTTCCGTAACTTCGAACTTTGGCCTGCTGGACGACGGGAAAAACCGCTGGGGCTCCTTTGGCGTCAGCATGGTCACCAACGTGGCCATCCTCGCTCTCCTGCTGATCATTGGCGCAATCCATCACCAGGTGGTGGTGAAGAAGATGCAGGCAGATGCACTGCTCTTCCCCGTCGAGCCACCCAAACCGCCCAAGGTGGTCGTACCGAAGGTCAAGGTGATCGCGCCGCCGGTTCCTAAGATCGAAGTGGCAAAGATCGAGCCGCCCAAGATCGAACCGCCCAAGCCCGTCATCGAGCCGCCTAAGCCGGTGAAACTGGATACGCCCAAGCCGATTCCGAACATTCCGCCGGCCCCGCCGAAGGCAGTTGCCCCGCCCCCGGCGCCCAAGGTTGGTCTGTTCGCCAGCGCGAAGCCGACTCTGACAGCGAACAACCAGACCAAACCGAGCCCAACCACGGGCGGCTTCGGTGATCCGCATGGAGTCGCGCCGAATCCGAACGCGAACCGTCCGGCCACGATTGCCGCTGTCGGCTCCTTCGGTGCAGCACCCGGAGCGCATGAAGGCGCCGGTGCGGCCCGCAAGGGCGCGGTCATGGGCACAGCATTTGGCGCAGGCGTGGCCAATGGCGTCCCGGGCGGTACCAGCCATGGCGCGGTCGCCTCGGCAGGATTCAACAACGGCATGATTGGCGGCACGCCAGGCGGGACCGGTACGGGCCGCGGCCAGGTGGGCAACACCAGCTTCGGCAGCGGTGGCATCGGGGGCAAGGGTGTGCAGCTCGCCGAGGCTCACCCGGAGCCGGCCTTTACGCCTCCTGTGGTGATCTCCGAGCCGAAGGCGCGCTATACCTCTGAAGCGCAGCAGGCGCGTATCGAGGGTGAAGTCACCCTGCAGGTACGCTTCATGGCCAGCGGTCAGGTCGAGGTCATCCGCGTCGTCAATGGGCTGGGCCACGGGCTCGACGAAGAGGCACGGCACGTTGCAGAGAGCATCCGTTTCAAGCCGGCTTTGCGAAATGGCCAGCCGGTAGACCATACGACACTTATCCACGTAACGTTCCAGTTGGCATAATGGTGCGGCGCGCAGCACGACCTGTACTAAGAAGTTCGATCTAGGAGCCGGGAAATGAATCTGCGGAATTTTTGGATGACAACTTTGCTCTTGACGCTTGGCGTCTCGAGTGCTCACGCGAAGAAGGAAAAGTACGCTGCCGTTCCCACCCTGACTCCAGAGCAGAATGCCTTGGTGAAGAAAGCGATCGCAGCTGAGAAGCTCACCATCAAGGGCATTCAGCAGAAGTCGCCGCTCGTGCAGACATACATCCAGAACATGAAGGGTGACACCAAGCTGTACGCCGTGCCGGTCTCGGACCAGTACATGCTGCAGCGGGTGGACTTCGGCAAGAGCTTCTATGGCAAGTCCTACTCGAGCGGCGAAGCGGGCGGGGCGAGCCACGGCATGTTCAAAGGATCGCTGGAGGCCATGGGGCTGCTCTCGAAGAGCCTGTTGCCGGGCAACGTCCGCTACATGCCGGACGGCTTCCTGGAGATGATGTTCATCGATCCCAGCGGCTTCGACCAGCAGCACTATGACTTTGTCTTCGTCCGCAAGGCGTTTTTGGGCACCGTTCGCGCCGACGTCTTCGACGTGCATCCGAAGCCAGGCCTTGGCAACGGCCGCTTCACCGGCCGTATCTGGATCGATGACGACTCCGGGAATGTGGTGCGCTTCAACGGCACCTATACCGGCAACGACATGGCGGACAAATCCGACGACAACGACTACTTCCACTTCGACAGCTGGCGGCAGAACCTGCAGCCGGGCGTCTGGCTGCCGGTAGGCGTCTACGTCGAAGAGACCTCGAAGAAGGACAAGGAGCACCCGGTCTCGTTCAAGGCGCACACCTCCATCTGGGGCTACTCGCTCAAGGTGCCTACACACCAGTCCGACAACGAGTCGATCAAGATTGACGACGTAAACGACCAGAGCGCCAGCGCCGAAGATGTGAGCCCACTGGGAGCACAGCGCGAGTGGATCTCACAGGCCGAGGAGAACGTCCTCGACCGCTTGACACAGGCCGGCCTGTTGGCCGCCCCCAGCGACTTCGACAAGATCCTCGAGACGGTGACGAATAACATCATCATCGGCAACAACATCGAGCTCGCCGGGCCGGTACACTGCCGCGTGATGCTGACCACACCGCTGGAATCGATCGCCGTGGGCAACACCATCATCCTCAGTAAAGGCCTGGTCGACACGCTGCCCACTGAAGAATCCTTGGCGGCCGTTCTTTCCTTCCAACTGGCGCACATCGTCCTGGGGCATCACATCGACACCAAGTACGCTTTCAACGACCGACTGCTCTTCCCCGACGAGTCGACCTTCGACCGGATTCACATGCAGCACACGGATGCAGACGACGTCGAAGCCGCAAAGAAGGCTGTCGTGCTCCTCGACAAGTCTGTGTATAAAGACAAGATGCCGAATGCCGGCCTCTACTTCGTACAGTTACAGCAGCGTGAGAAGGAGCTGACCGCTCTCAATACGCCGCGACTCGGAGACTCGCTGCTCAACTCGGCAGGCGATCCCTGGCTGGCGGCGATCGAAAAGCGTGCTCCTAAGCTCGACCAGGACAAGCTCGATCAGATCGCGGCTTTGCCCTTGGGTAGCCAGCTCCGGACCGATGCTTGGGATGACAAGGTTTACCAGTTGAAGTTCAAGCCTGTTCCGTTGCTGAATGCTCGGGATAAAATGCCATTCGAAGTAACTCCGGTATACTACAAGCTCACCCGGTATGATCAGAACGCAACCGGTGCAGAAGCATCAACGCAGCAGCAGTCTGCTCAGCCGAACCAAGCAAGCGCACAGCCCGCTGCACAGCCGCAACAGTAGGTTGACGAAGTTCCCGCGGGAACAGGATATGGATGGTTCCCGCATGCCATTCCGAAGTGTTGTGGGAGGCGGGTCTAGCGACCCGCCTTGCTGTACATCTGGAATCTGATTGTTTCGAGAGACCCTGTGACGAAAAAACTTATTCTGTTCGCCGCTCTCCTCCTTCTCCCGACATTGAGTCGAGCCCAGGTCGTAGCAGCCGGCAGGGGTGGCAACCAGCAACTCTACGTTGGCGGCACTTTCTCGGACTTCAACCCCGACTACGGCTACCAGCGGCTCTACGGCGTTGGTGCGTTTGTGGACTACAACCTCACCCCCCGCTACGGGGCGGAAGCCGAGGTGCGGTTCCATCGCTTCAACCAACTCAACTACATCCATGAGGACAACTACCTCATCGGGCCGAAGATCAACTACCGCCATAAGCGCTTTGTCTTCTTCGGCAAGGCTTTGATTGGCGTCGGCACCTTGAACTTCCCCTATAACGCCGCGCACGGAAGCTATTTCGATGTCGCGCTCGGCGGCGGCGTCGACTACCGACTCACCCGGCGCATCTACGTTCGCGGTGAGTACGAATATCAGATCTGGCCCGGCTTCATCGGACCTCCCGATCCAACACCGATTCCGTTGGTAGACCGTCCCAATGGCCTGTCGCCGAACGGCTTCAGTGTTGGTGCGTCTTACAGAATCTTCTAACGCCCCACATGCATAAAGGAAAAGCCCTGGTCCTAGAGGATCAGGGCTTTTCCTTTATGCCGGCAGAGCCTCATCGAGCGGCTCGTCTCCTGTGCCGGATCTCGTCCTATGCCCGATCTCGCGATCTGAAATATCCCGGTCTGACGCTTCCCAGCCAGTCCGCCTTCGACGCGCCCCCGTCTCGCTGGAGTGCCCGCGTGCTGCTTTAATCGCCTTTCCTTGAAGAAAGGCTACGTAGACTGGATATTTTCACCCACAGCCTCAGGAAATTCCTGGCGCAACAGCGAAAAGCCCAACACAGTGTGCCGGGCTTCTATAGCAGTTTTCCTGTAGGTGTAGAAGGACCAACGAAGGCCTCTGTGGCCTTTCATTAAGGAAAGGCCACGCCGAGCGATGCTCCGCACATCACAGCATCAGGAAAATTGCTATAAGGGCTTCGCTTCAGTGCAACGCATCAGAAGTGATATGCAATACCGACCACGGGGTCCGAGATGTTGTAGTAGCGCTTGGTCTCGAAGTTGGTGAAGCCGAAGTTCGGCGCCTTCACGATAATCCCGCGATACTCCGCGCGAATATCGAAGCTCGGGCTGAGCTCATAGGCGATGCCGCCGCCATACAGCGCGCCGATATCCGTGGTGCGCTTCGGATTGAAATTGGTTGTGCTCGTGTCGTCGAGTCCGGAGAAGAGAAATCCGCCCACTCCTGCCTCCACGAACGGATTCCATTTGCGGAAGGTGAAATTGAACACATACGCTGCAGAGATCTCCTGCATGCGCGTGTGGATGTTCGCGAAGCTCGAGCTCGTATTGAACGTGGTGTGGTATTGCGCCCACTGGTAGTTCACTTCCAGCGCACTCCGCGGCGTCACCATATATCGGTAACTCGCCAGAACGCCCGGACCGAAACAGGTGCCGTTGTCCGGCAATTGGGAGGCGGATGAGATTTTAGCAATGGAGGGCGACAGACAGCCGGATTGATAAACGGCCTGCCCAGTCACATATGGAGGGAATACGAGGGTGCCGCTAACGCTCGCGTCCTGACGGCTCTCCTGCGCAAAGCTTGCTGTTGCCAGCATCGGCAACAGCAGAAACAGCAACGAAATCTTCTTCATTCGGTCCTGAACCTCAAGCGTGGAGCACAGCGCGCATGCGCGCCGGCGCTCCCCGGACGAGCGGAAGTCACAACAGGATGATCCTGGCGTTCTGCCTAATTGTACCTGTCGCTCACCTGCACTGGCGCATCCGAGGTCAGCTTTCACTGCGCTCTCCTCGTTTTCCTTGCCTGCGACTCGCGAAGGCTCCCTCCCTACGGCTCTTTCCGAGGAGGAAAACACCCCGCGCTTCGAACGTACAACCGCAGACTGTGCGGCGAAATAATCTAATGGGACGCATCGGTTTCGACCGTGTAGAGATACGGCCTGCCGCGCTCCGTGGAGAAGGCGCGCACCGTCTGCAAAAACGCCAGGGCGGAGTGAGATAGCGTCCCTGTGCGCCGATGTACCAGGCGAAGCTGCCGCTCCAGCTTTACTTCGGCAATCGGCACCTTCACCAACTCGCCTAGTTCGAGCTCCCGCGCGGCCGACAATTCCGGCAGAAAAGCAACGCCGTTGCCCATCGCGACGAACCGCTTCACCGCCTCCAGACTCGGCAATTCCACCCCGATGTTCAGCGGTGTCTTTTGCTCCTCGAAGGTGGCGATGATCTGTCTCCGCAGCGGGGAGGGTACATTGTGAGCGACAAAGTTCTGCGCACCGAGTTCGCGCAGATGCACCCGACGGCGTCCGGCGAGCGGATGCCGGGCATGAACCAGAAAGGCCACCGCATCCGAGTACACGAGGATCGAGCGAAACTGCACCGGATCCGGACGAAACGAGAGTACGCCCAGCTCGGCGCGCCGGGCCAACAGATCGTCCGGGATGCGGCTTGCCAGCGCTCGCTGCACGGAAAGCAATATATGCGGCGCAAGGTGCCGAAAGCGGTCGAGCAACGGCAACAGGTAGAGGCTGGTGTACTCGTTGGCCGCCAGGTTCAGCTGTCCGCGTTCTAGCAACTTCAACTCGCGCACGGCGCTCGCCGCCTCCGCGCGCAGCCCGACCAGCCGCTCCGCGTACAGACGCAACACCTCTCCTGCCGCGGTCAATGAGCCGTCGCGTTGCGCCCGCTCAAACAGCGGCTCGCCCAGCTCATCTTCCAGCTTGCGAATCACCTGACTCACCGCAGGCTGCGTGCGCGATAGCCGCACTGCCGCACGGGAGAAGCTGCGTTCCGTGACCACCGCAAGAAATGTCTCCAACTGCTGCAAGTCCATAAGCAAAAACCACCCTTATCTACCAGCGACAGCTTTTCATAAGTTTTTCTAATCATAATCGAAAGTGCAATAAATTTGCATTATGACTTGAGGAGCCCCATGATGGGGACAATGAGGGACCGTACATGACCCAAAGCGTACGAGCGGGTGAAACAGTAGATCGGATCGTCTTCTTTGACACGACGCTTCGCGACGGTGAGCAATCCCCCGGCTGCAGCATGAATACAACAGAAAAGATCGAGATGGCACATGCGCTCGATGAGCTTGGTGTGGACATCCTGGAAGCCGGCTTCGCAATCTCGTCTGAAGGTGACTTTCAGGCGATTCGCGAGATCAGTAAGGCAGTGAGGCGTCCTGTGATCGCGGCGTTAGCGCGCGCGCGGACGCTGGACGTGGAACGGGCTGCGCATTCCCTCGACTTCGCAGAGCGTCCCCGTATTCACACATTCCTCGCCAGCTCCGACCTGCATCTGGAGGTGAAGCTGAAGATGTCCCGCGCGCAGGCCCTCGATCAGTCGGTTGCGGCGATCCGCCAGGCACGCAGCTATGTCGATGACGTGGAGTTTTCCGCAGAAGACGCGACCCGCAGCGATATGGACTTTCTTGCCGAGATGATCGCAGCGACCATCGAAGCCGGCGCGACCACCATCAACCTTCCAGACACCGTCGGCTACTCCACTCCCGATGACTATGCGGAGATGTTTCTTGAGGTGCGCCGCCGCGTGCCCGCGGTCGCCCACATCACGCTCTCCGCGCACTGCCACGACGATCTGGGCATGGCCGTCGCCAATAGTCTCGCCGCCATTGGAGCGGGTGTTCGGCAGATCGAGTGCACCATCAACGGAATCGGCGAACGCGCCGGCAACGCGGCGCTGGAAGAGATCGCCGCAGCCCTGATGGTGCGGCGCGACAAGTACCCTCATCCGCACTCCCTGGTCAGCGAGCGCCTGTACGGAACCAGCCAGATGCTCGGCGAGCGCATCAGCTTCCGGCCGGCGCCGAACAAGGCTGTCGTCGGCGCGAATGCATTTGCGCATGAAGCGGGCATTCACCAGCACGGCATGCTGGCGAATCCGCTGACCTACGAGATCATGACGCCCGCCTCCGTCGGCGTTCCTTCAAACAGCATGGTGCTGGGCAAGCACTCCGGCCGCCACGCCTTGGCGCATCGCCTGCAGGAGCTTGGGCATTCGCTCCACGCCGCGGAGCTCGACCGGTTCTATCACCGCTTTGTCGAACTGGCGGACCGCAAGAAGGCCGTCTACGACCAGGACCTGGTCGCGTTGGCAACCGAGATACACGCACAGGCCGGCGCGTTGGTTCAAGCTTAGGAGATTCGCATGAAGTTAAAGATTCTAGTGGTTGCAGGCGATGGTATCGGCCCGGAGGTGACGCGCGAGGCGGTGAAGGTGTTACGCAGCGTTGCCGATGTGGACGGACACGACTTTCAGTTCTCCGAAGGCCTGATCGGCGGCGCTGCGATCCGCGCGGACGGCAGCCCTCTGCCGCAGAAGACGCTCGACGCAGCTCTGGCCAGCGATGCCGTGCTCTTGGGCGCGGTCGGCGGCAACGAGTTCAACGCGCTCGCGCCGGACCGTCGTCCCGAGGCAGGCTTGCTGCAGCTGCGCCAGGCACTCGGCGGCTTCGCCAATCTGCGACCGGCCTTCGCCTTTCCCGCGCTCGCAGCAAACTCGCCGCTCCGGCCTGAAGTGATCCAGGGTGCAGACATCCTGTTCGTGCGCGAGCTCCTCGGTGGCCTCTACTTCGGCCAGCCGCGTGCCTGGCAGCGTGAGTCGAATTCGGCATGGAATACCATGCGTTACACCCGCGACGAGGTGATACGCGTGGCCCGTGTCGCCTTCGAGTTAGCCTCGGGACGCCGCAAGAAGGTGACATCTGTCGACAAGGCAAATGTGCTCGAGGTGTCCCAACTCTGGCGCGCTACCGTGACCGAGCTCGCCGCGCAGTATCCCGATATCACGCTCGAACATCAGTACGTCGACGCCTGCGCCATGCACCTGATGAATACGCCGCGCAACTTCGACGTAGTGCTCACGGAAAATCTCTTCGGCGACATCCTCTCCGATGAGTCCGGCGTCATCACCGGCTCGCTCGGCATGCTGCCCTCGGCCACGGTCGGCGGAGCCGTCAATCTCTATGAACCGGTGCACGGATCGGCGCCGGATATCGCGGGTAAAGGGATCGCCAATCCGCTGGGCGCCATCCTGACCGCAGCCATGCTGCTGCGTCACACAGCGCATCTGGAGAGCGAAGCGCAAGCCGTCGAAGCCTCCGTCCGCACCGTGCTCGAACGCGGATACCGCAGTGCAGACCTATTGCGTGCCGGCGATGCAGCCCATGCTGCCACCTCCACCCAGGAGATGGGTGCCCAGGTCAACCACATTCTGAACGACACGCTGGACCGCCACCAGTCTCTGCACGCTGTCTAACGAACCGGGCTACATCAGCAACCACGTCTGTTGCAAAAGGAAACGGAATCGATGTCTCAGCCACAAACGCTGTTTGAGAAGGTCTGGCAGTCGCATGTCGTCGTCGAACCGCAGGGCGAGCCGACCATTCTCTATATAGACCTCCACCTGGTTCACGAAGTCACGTCACCGCAGGCGTTCGATGGGCTGCGGATGGCTGGTCGCCTGGTGCGCCGGCCCGACCGACATATTGCAACGGTCGATCACAATGTCCCGACCACAAGCGCGGAAGATCGCCTGGTGATCACCGATCAAATTGCGGCGCGTCAGGTGAACGCACTGCGCACCAACTGCGCCGAGTTCGGCATCGAGCTGTTCGACGTGCAGGACGCGAGTCAGGGTATCGTGCACATGATCGGCCCGGAGCTGGGCGCGACAAAACCCGGTATGACCATCGTCTGCGGCGACTCGCACACGGCCACCCATGGTGCCTTCGGAGCGCTCGCCTTCGGCATCGGCACCTCCGAGGTGGAGCATGTGATGGCCACGCAGACACTGCCGCAATCCACGCCGAAGACCTTTCGCATCAACGTGGAGGGTGCGCTGCCTCATGGCGTCACGGCAAAGGACATCATCCTCGATATCATCGGACGCATCGGCACCGATGGCGCAACAGGATACGTGATCGAGTATGCGGGCTCGACCATCCGTGGACTTTCGATGGAAGAACGCATGACTATCTGCAATATGAGTATCGAAGCAGGCGCCCGCGCCGGCATGATCGCAGCGGACGAGACCACGTTTGCGTATTTGAAGGGCCGCCGCTTCTCTCCGCAAGGAGAGGCGTGGGACAGAGCGGTCGCCGTGTGGCGCACAATGCACACCGATGATGGTGCGCGTTTCGACCGGGAGATGACCGTCGACGCTGCAACGCTTGCGCCGAACGTGACCTGGGGTACATCGCCCGGCATGGTCACCCGCGTGGACGCCACTGTGCCGTCGATAGACGACGCGCCGAGCGAAGCAGACCGCAAGAGCTACGCACGCGCACTGGAGTACATGGACCTGAAGTCCGGCATTCGTATCGAAGACATTGCTGTGGACCGCGTCTTCATTGGCTCGTGCACCAATGCACGCATCAGCGACCTGCGCGCGGCAGCAGCGGTTGTCCAAGGGCACCATGTGGCGGCGACAGTGCGCGCCATGGTGGTTCCCGGCTCGCAACAAGTGAAGAGGCAGGCGGAAGAAGAGGGGCTGGACAAGATCTTCCGCGCCGCGGGCTTCGAGTGGCGTGAGCCTGGCTGTTCCATGTGCCTGGGGATGAACCCGGATATCCTGCAGCCCGGCGAGCGCTGCGCCTCTACCTCAAACCGCAACTTCGAAGGCCGCCAAGGCCGCGGCGGCCGTACTCATCTGCTCTCACCCGCTATGGCCGCGGCTGCAGCCATCACCGGCCGTCTCACCGACATCCGCAAGTGGAAGTCCCAAGTGGAAGTCCAGGATTCAGCTCATAACTTCTGGCCGGTAGCGAAGTGAATTCGAAGCAAAGCGTTCCTCGCAATAAAGAACTAGCAACAGCGAACATAGGAGTTGAAGGCGACATCATGGAAGCCATTCGCACACTTACCGGTACGGCTGCTCCGTTGCCATTGCCGAACATCGACACGGACCAGATCATTCCCAAGCAATTTTTGAAACGCATCGAGCGCACAGGGTACGAAGACTTTCTCTTCTATGACTGGCGTCGTGTCCAGGAAGGACCGAACGCCGGCCAGCCGAACCCCGACTTCGTTCTGAACAAACCGGAGTACCAGGGTGCAAAGATCCTGATCGCGGAGAGGAACTTTGGCTGCGGCTCTTCGCGGGAGCACGCCGCCTGGGCTCTCCAGCAATTCGGTTTTCGCGCCGTCATCGCACCCAGCTTTGCGGACATCTTCTTCTCGAACGCCGGGAAGAATGGCATCATCCTCGTTCGCCTCTCCGATGAAGAGGTAGCGACGCTGCTCGAGCGCTCGACCGCAAACCCCACTCACAGGATCACCATCGATCTGGAACAGCAGACCGTCACCGATCCCCAAGGCTTCCATGCCTGCTTCGAGATCGACCCATTCCGCAAGTATTGCCTGCTGAACGGACTGGACGACATCGGGCTTACGCTGCGCCATGCGGATGCACTGGATGCCTATGAACGCCGGCATACGGAACAGCTCTGGTTTGTTCCTAAAGCAGAAACGCTTCACAACGTGACCTAAAAATAATTAAAGGCGCTCCGTAACAGATCCTATGACAGATCCTAAAAGATATTCTGCCGCACTCACCGAAGGTCCCTCCCGCGCAGCTGCGCGCTCCTACCTGCGCGGTGTCGGCTTTTCCAAGCAAGAGTTACACCAGCCGATCATTGGCATCGCCAACACTTGGACGGAGATTGGCCCCTGCAACTTTCATTTGCGCGACGTGGCCGAAGCCGTCAAACAGGGTGTCCGCGAGGCGGGCGGCACGCCGATGGAGTTCAACACGGTCACGATTTCGGACGGCATCACGATGGGCACGCAGGGGATGAAGGCCTCGCTCATCTCGCGCGAGGTCATCGCGGACTCAGTGGAGCTGGTCGCGCGCGGCAACCTGTTCGACGGCATTATTTGTATCGCCGGCTGCGACAAAAACATGCCGGCCACCATCATGGCCATGTGTCGGCTGGATATTCCCGGCATCATGCTCTACGGCGGCTCCATTGCACCCGGCCGATTGAAGAAGCCGGATGGCAATATCGTCGACATCACCATCCAGAATGTTTTTGAGGCGATTGGCTCACACGCCGCGGGCCGGATCAGCGACGATGAGCTTGAAGCCGTGGAAGCAGCAGCATGCCCCGGGCCGGGCGCGTGCGGCGGCCAGTTCACCGCCAACACCATGGCTATGGCCGGTGAATTTCTCGGCATCTCGCCCATCCAACTCACCGGCGTCCCCGCCATGGCCGCAGACAAAGCAGATGCAAGCCGACAGGCGGGCCGCCTCATCATGGATCTCTGCAGGAACGATCTGCGCCCTTCCAAGATCATCACACGCGAGGCGCTCGAAAACGCCATCACCGCCGTATGCGCCTCTGGAGGATCGACCAACGCCGTGCTGCACCTGATCGCCATTGCAACAGAGATGGGCCTTCAGCTCACCATGGACGACTTCGACCGCATCAGCGAGAAGACGCCGTTCATCTGCGACCTCACACCCGGCGGAAAGTATGTTGCGAAGGACTACCAGGACGCCGGTGGTTCACGCCTGCTGGCCAAGCGCCTCGTTGAACGCGGTCAACTCCACGACACCATGACCGTCACCGGCAAGACGCTGCACGAAGAGGCGGCCACTGCCGTCGAGACACCCAATCAGCAGGTCATCCGTCCGTGGGCCAATCCACTCAAGCCCACCGGCGGCCTCGTCATCCTCAAGGGCAACCTCGCGCCCGATGGCTGCGTGGTGAAGGTCGCCGGCCACGAGCGGCTGAACCACACTGGGCCGGCCCGCGTCTTCGAGAGCGAGGACGATTGCTTCGCCGCAGTCGAAGCCGGCAAGATCAACCCCGGCGACGTCCTTGTGATTCGCTATGAGGGTCCGCGCGGCGGCCCCGGCATGCGCGAGATGCTTGCCGTCACAGCGGCGATCAAGGGCATCCCCGAGCTCTCCGAGACCGTGGCCCTACTCACTGACGGACGCTTCTCCGGAGCCACGCGCGGCCTGATGGCCGGCCACGTTGCGCCGGAGGCACAGCTTGGCGGTCCCATCGCCGCGGTGCATGAGGGCGACGCGATCACGTTCGATATCCCGAATCGCAAGCTCACGCTCGAGCTACCGGACACCGAGATCGCCAGCCGGCTCAAGTCATGGAAGGCACCGGTGCCGCACTTCAATACTGGGGTCTTCCGCAAGTATGCCAACAGCGTCAGTTCGGCTTCGCTGGGTGCAGTCACAATTTAGCAACAACGATGGATACGATACCCAGCGTGATCGAAGGAGGAACGCAGATGAATAGCAAGCAAGCCCGTGGCAGCGCCACGGTCCTGACCGGCGCGGAGATTCTATGGGCCACGCTGGAAGGCGAGGGCGTGCGCGAGGTCTTCGGCTATCCCGGCGGCGCCATCCTGCCCATCTACGACGCACTGCGCAAGTTCCCCATCCGTCACATCCTGGTGCGGCATGAGCAGGGCGCGGCGCATATGGCTGACGGCTACGCGCGCGCCTCAGGCCGCGTCGGCGTCTGTATGGCGACCAGCGGACCAGGCGCCACCAACCTCGTCACCGGCATCGCCACTGCGATGCTCGACTCGGTGCCCATGGTCTGCATCACCGGCCAGGTCTCCTCGAAAGTGCTGGGCTCGGACGCCTTTCAGGAAGTCGATATCACCGGCATCACACTGCCCATTACGAAGCACAATTTCCTCGTTACACGTGCGGAAGATATCGCACCCGCGGTGCGCCTCGCCTTCCAGATCGCCACCTCCGGGCGTCCTGGTCCCGTACTCGTGGACATCACCAAAGATGCGCAGCAGGCCACGGCTTCGTTTGAGTTCGCAGCCGCTGCGCCGTTAGCTGCTCGACCACACCCGATGTTGCGAGCAGAGTCGAGTTCCATCCGCGACGCTGTCGCGCTGATCCGGTCTGCGAGGAGACCCGTCATCCTGGCCGGGCATGGCATCACGCAATCCGGTGCGGAGGCACAGGTAATCGCCTTTGCCGAATCGCAGCAGATCCCGGTGGCCTCCACGCTGCTTGGCCTGGGCAGCTTCCCCGCCGCGCACCCGCTGCACCTGGGCATGATGGGCATGCACGGTGAGTCCTGGGTAAATCAGGCGATTCAGGAGGCAGACCTGCTGCTGGCCTTCGGCATGCGCTTCGATGACCGCGTCACCGGCAATCTCGCTCACTACGCGCAGAACGCGAAGAAGATTCATATCGAGATCGATCCCTCAGAGATCAACAAAAACGTCCCGGTCGATGTTGCGCTGATCGGCGATCTGCATGGCGTGCTCGAAACGCTGCAGCCGCTGCTGCCCAAGCGCAACGACACCGGCTGGCTGCGGCAGATCCACAACTCCAAAGGCACGGCATCGGTTAGAGACATCATCAACCTCCCGGACAACGGTCACCTCTACGCCGCCCATGTCATCCACGACATCTGGCGTGAGGCGCAGACAGCGGGCCGGGAACAAGACACCATCATCGTTACCGATGTCGGCCAGCATCAGATGTGGGAGGCGCAGTACTTCAAGCATGAGGCGCCACGCTCGCTCGTCACCTCGGGCGGCCTCGGTACCATGGGCTTTGCGTTGCCCGCGGCCATCGGCGCCAAAACCGCCTGCCCGCAGAAGGATGTCTGGGTGATCGCCGGTGACGGCGGCTTCCAGATGACAGCGGCCGAACTCTCGACCATCGCGCAGGAGAAGCTGGCGATCAACATCGCCGTCATCAACAACGGCTTCCTCGGCATGGTGCGGCAATGGCAGGAGACCTTCTATGAGAAGAACTACTCGGCCTCACCCATCCTCTCCCCGGACTTCGTCAAGCTGGCAGAGGCCCATGGCATCGCCGGCGCCCATGTCTCGCAGCGCAGGGATGTCACACCAACGGTGACGAAAGCACGCACCTCCGGCAAGCCATTCCTGATCAATTTCCAAGTGGAGAAAGAAGACGGCGTCTATCCGATGATCGCGCCCGGCGCGGCACTGCACGAGATGGTCTTCCGCCCGCAGCACGATCCACTGCTCGAAACCGCGGAGGACGAATAGATGCTCCACACCTTCGTAGCCCTCGTCGAAGACAAGCCCGGTGTGCTCACGCGCGTCGCTTCCCTCTTTCGCCGGCTCAATATCAATATCGTCTCGCTCACGGTCGGGGAATCGGAGCGGCCCGATACCTCGCGCATGACCATCGTCTGCGAGGCTGCAGAGCATGCCGCCCACCGCATCCGCGCTTCGCTCTATAAACTCGAAACCACGGTCCACGTCGATGAGGTCGATCGTGCCGCCGCCGTCGTCCGTGAGCTCTGCCTGATGAAGATCTCTGTCGGCCCGGATACGCCGAACGGGCCGCACTCGCGCTCGCAGATCTTCGAGCTGGCCAACGTCTTTCGCGCGCGCGTCGTCGACTTGGCGCCGGAGTCGATCATGCTCGAGATGACCGGCAGCTCCTCGAAGATCGAGGGGCTGGTGCAGGTCGTCACGGAGTCGGGCTACACCATCCTCGAAATCTCTCGCACCGGACGGATGGCCATGCGGCGCGGGCACCACACCAGCCGCGTCCTCTCGGCGCTGGGCGGCAAGCCGAAGTCCGCCGCCTCCAACGAGACCGATTACAGCAGCAAACTCGATCTCGACGAGATCCTGCCCAACGAATTTGAAAACGTGCACGAGGAAGAGACGTAATTCCTCGTGCTTACTCATCGGTCCTTCGCTACGCTCAGGATGACCGTCCGTTCTCGTTTCACTCGACGCTCAACCGCAACATCCACCCGCAGCATTGTCTTTCGATCAGCGCAACCCATAGCTGACTCGCCGACTTGCTGACTAGCTAAGACAAGGAGCATCCATGCCCAAGGTATTTCACGATCAGGACGCCGACCTCTCACTCATCCAGGCCAAGAAGGTTGCTGTGATCGGCTATGGCTCGCAAGGCCATGCCCACTCACTCAACCTCAAGGACTCCGGCGTCGATGTGCGCGTCGGCCTCGCAGCCGGAAGCCGCTCACGCGCCAAGGCAGAGAAGGTCGGCTTGCAGGTTCTGTCCGTTGCGGATGCCGCCGCCTGGGCGAACGTCATCATGATCCTTGTCCCCGACCAGACACAGGCCGAGGTCTACACCGAGCACATCGCCCAGCATTTGACCAAAGGCAAGCTACTGCTCTTCGCCCACGGCTTCAACATCCACTTCGGCTTCATCAAGCCCCCCGCCGACATCGATGTCGCGCTGGTCGCGCCCAAGGCTCCCGGACATCGCGTGCGCGAGGTCTTTACCGAAGGCGGCGGTGTTCCCGGTCTCATCGCGGTCCAGCAGGATGCCAGCGGAACCGCGCAGAAGGTTGCGCTCTCCTACGCGCGCGGCATCGGCTGCACCCGCGCCGGCGTCTACGAGACCTCCTTCAAGGAAGAGACCGAGACCGATCTCTTTGGCGAGCAGGCAGTGCTTTGCGGCGGCACCGCCGCGTTGGTCAAGGCCGGCTTCGATACGCTGGTCGAGGCTGGATACGCACCGGAGATGGCCTACTTCGAATGCATGCATGAGCTGAAGCTCATCGTCGACCTCATGTATCGCGGCGGCCTCAACTACATGCGCTACTCCATCTCCGACACAGCAGAGTATGGCGACTACACCGCCGGCCCACGCATTGTGACCGACGCAACCCGCGCGGAGATGAAGAAGCTCCTCGCCGAAATCCAGAACGGCTCCTTCGCCAAGAAGTTCATGGAGGAGAACAAGACCGGACGCCATCAGTTCGAGAAGTACCGGACCGCAGAACGCGCACACCCCATCGAGCAGGTCGGCAGCCAGCTCCGCGCGGCTATGCCCTTCCTCGATCCGGTGACGGCGGAGTCGCAGTCGCCAGCCAAGCCGGAGCCTGTCGGCAGCCGCTAAAGCATTTTCGGTAACGCTGTGAATCGTGGAGATCCAAGCGGCGTGGCTTTCCTTGAAGAAATAGGCAGCCCTTCGCCGGGCTGCCTATTTTCCTACGACGAACATGCACGGAACATCCTGCCGCGGTCCCAAGCCGTCTACACAGGCATGCGCCGTCTCTTTCTGCCCTTCCTCTTCGCTGGAGCACTGCTGATGCCCAATGTCCATGCCGAATGCATCGATCACCCCATCACCTTGCAGCAGATGCACGATTGCTACCGTGTCCTGCTGGTCTTCGCGCCCAATCCGAATGACGCGCATCTCCAGAGTCAGCTCCAGCAGCTCGATGCGGACCCTTCGGGCTTCCGCGAACGCAATCTGATCCTGGTGCCGGTGCTCGAGCCCGGTAGTATGGCGCAGTTGCCGCAGTCGCAGCTGCCCACTGCCACATTGACGCCGGAGGACGAAGCCATGGCGCGGCAGAAGTTCCATCGGCATGACAATTTCCAGGTGGTCCTGCTCGGCAAGGATGGCGGGGAGAAGTCGCGTGCCGATAGCCCCATGGCGCCGGACAAGCTGTACAGCACCATCGACAGCATGCCGATGCGAAAAGCAGAGATGAAACACCAGTAATTCGGGACAGCCGCACGAAGATTCATCGGACGAGCGCCTCGTCCACACCCGCGAGTTGACGTCCTCAGCTACCATAAGACAGGATTCTGAGCCGTGAGCCATACCCTGATCGATTCGCCGGTTGACGCGCCGAGTGACCGCATCGCGGCCCTCACTGAAGCTCTGCGCAACGTCGCACCATTACACGGTATGAGCGACGAAGAATACCTGTGGCTGGCGACCAACGGCACGGAGCGCTTCGTCGACGCGAATACCACCCTCTTCGAACAAGGGGAACCGGCGACGCAGATGTCCATCCTGCTCAAGGGCGAGGTGCAGGTGCAGCGGGATCGCACGGGTGCCGCACCGGTGCTCTTCATCGGACGTGCCGGGCAAATCACCGGCCTGTTGCCCTTCTCGCGTATGCAAACATACGGCGGCCATGGCGTGACTACAGCGCCGACGTGGGCGCTTGAATACGAAAAATCCATGTTTCCGCGTATGCTTGCGGAGGTCCCGTCCATGACGCAACGGGTGGTCAGCATCCTGCTGGATCGCTCGCGTGAAGTCACGCGCATGGAGCAGCAGTCCGAAAAGCTGAATGCACTGGGCAAACTGGCCGGCAATCTCGCACATGAGCTGAACAATCCCGCATCGGCAGCGCAGCGCGCGGCATCGGGCATGCTGCAGGAGCTCGAAATCTTCGGGCGGGAACGCTTTCGCCTTGGCAGCCTCTGCTTCCAGCCAGACCACGTCCAGGCCCTGCGTGCGTGGGACGCGTACATGCGCCACAGTCTGGAAGGCCAGCCGGCACTAACGCCGGCACAGGTGGCTGTCCGGGAGGAGGCGCTCCAAAGCTGGCTGCATGAACGCCAGATCCCGAACATCGAACAGATGGCGCCCGAGTTCGCCGAGGCCGGCATCACGCCGGAGCACCTCGCTACGTTGCCGGATTTTCTGACGCCTGAAGGCACGGCCCTGCTACTCTCGCAGACCGCATCGACACTGCGCGCCGAGCGTATGGCCGAGGCCATGCTGGACTCGACCGCGCGCATCTTCGACCTGATCCGCGCCATCAAGGACTACTCCTACATGGACCAGGCGCCGATCCAGGACATCAATGTGCCGCAGAGTCTGGAGAACACGCTGGCCATGCTGCAATCAAGGCTGCAGCACGTTGTCATCGAACGAAGCTATGAGACAGGCCTGCCGAACATCTCCGCCTACGGCAGTGAATTGAATCAGGTATGGACGGTGGTCCTTGAAAACGCGCTCGATGCCATCCAGAACCATGGTCACATTCACCTCGCGGTGCGCCGCGCCTCCGATCTGCTCATCGTCGAAGTGCAGGATGACGGTCCAGGCATTCCCAAGGATCTGCAGGCCCGTGTCTTCGAGCCATTCTTCACCACCAAGGCGCCAGGCCACGGACTTGGGCTCGGGCTTGATACCGCACAGCGCATCGTGCGCATGCATCGCGGCTTCTTCAACCTGCAAAGCGCTCCAGGAAAGACCTGCTTCCAGGTGGTGCTGCCGCTGCAGCAGACAGACGCGTACTAAAATCCTTGCTCGATCGACAGTTCGCGACCTGTCTTAGTTTGAATAAAGGAAAGTGGCTTCCCCTCCCCAGCGTCACCCACCCCGCATTTTGCCCTCGCCCTCCGCAACGGATGAAGGCAGCCATGTGGATGGCTCAAGCCCAACCGCCATCCCCAAATGGGAGGTAGTCGCAATCGGTGGCGTCCAGGCTGGCCCGGGACCAGGGCTCGGATGCCCATGCTTGACGTCACCGCAGCCTTCCCTTAGCCTCAATCTCTATGACCTTCCCTGCAGGCGGACGAATGCCTATGGCCATGCGCACCCTAGCCGGTGTGCAGTCTGCGCCTGGATTCTGAACGCCTTCTCCATGCGCACACGAACCGGCTAGGGATGCGCCCGCGTTGCCCATTTCCCTTGACCGAGCACTCGTCCCGCACACTGGAGACTGTCTTGCGACCTGCACCCGTATCCATCGCCTCACCGGAGGTGATCTTTGAAATTTGAAACACTCTTGCTGAACTTCGACCCAGCTCCGGGCGACCGATACCGTCCGGCAAACACGCCCATTTATCAGACCGCCACCTTCCGCCAGGACTCGGCGACTTCGTTCGGCGACTTCGACTACAGCCGCAGCGGCAACCCCACACGTGCCGTGCTCGAAACCCAGCTTGCGCTGCTCGAATCCGGCAAACGCGCCTTCTGCTTCTCCACCGGCCTTGCCGCCATCACAGCGGTTACCCGGCTGTTGAAGCCAGGTGAGCAGATCCTGGCCTGTGACGACCTGTACGGCGGCACCTATCGGCTCTTCTCGCGCATCTTGGCGAACCGCGGCATCATGGTGCAGTATGTCGACTTCGCCGATGAAACTGCACTCGCCGCCGCACTCACACCCGCGGTCAAACTGGTCTATCTAGAGTCCCCTACAAACCCGCTGCTGCGCATTCTCGACCTGCGCCGCATCGCTGCCGTCGCCCACCAACATGGCGCGCTGGTGTGCGTGGACAATAGCACGATGTCGCCCTATCTGCAGCGGCCACTCGAACTGGGCTGCGATATCGTGATCCACTCCGCGACCAAGTTTCTCTGTGGCCACAGCGATGTGATGGCCGGCGCTGTCATCGTCGGAGACACCGGCCTAGCCGACGAACTCTATCTGATCCAGAATGGCGAGGGCGGCGGCCTATCGCCCTTCGACAGCTTCCTCGTCCTGCGCGGCCTGAAGACGTTGGCACTGCGGCAAAACCAGCAGCAGGCGAACGCGACAGCGATCGCACAGTATCTCCAGCAGCATGCCGGCGTCACCGAGGTGTACTTTCCCGCGCTGGCTCCGCCCGAGGCAGCGGCCATTCACAAAAGCCAGGCCAGTGGGCCCGGCTCCGTGCTTAGCTTCCGCACCGGCGATGTGGAACTGTCGCGGCGTTTCGTCGAAGGCTGCAAGCTGCACACCATCACGGTCAGCTTCGGCGGTGTGAATTCCACCATCAGCCTGCCTAACTACATGTCGCATGCCAGCATTCCGGAGCATCTGCGCACCCAGAAGCAGATCCCGCGTGACCTGGTCCGTCTTTCGGTGGGGATTGAAGCGATTGACGATCTGACCGCGGACCTGGAACAAAGCTTCCAAAGCGCGCTCAGCGAGAGCAGCGTGCGCTAGAGCATTTTCACTGTAGGTATAGAGAAGAGCGCGATTATCCCCGTGGCTTTTCCGTTAAGAAAAGCCACACTGCGCGGCATTCCGCTCTCCAGAGCAACAGTGACAATGCTTTAGACCGGATCGCCAGTCTGGCGAAGCTGGCGGAAGGCGCGCTTCATATGCGTCAGCAGGTCCCGGTCTTTCTCGCGATACCAGCGCAAGTGGGCCTGGTCGAATGCGGTGCAGTAGAGCGCGGCGACCAAGTAGCACCGCTCCGCATCGCCACGGTAAGCCTTTCGCTGCGCCAGTTCTTTTCCGAGCGCAGGTACCCACCGACTCAATGCGCAGAGGAACCGGCCGCGAAGATTTGGCTCCTCGAACAGCAGTCGCAACATTTCCTTGGGCTGTCGCGTATCGTCGTGGTTTTCCCGCATGACCGATAGAATGGCAGTCTCCAGAGCGTTTAGCGGGTTCCGCGAAGTGGGCGCCTCGGCGAAGCGCTGGGCGACCCGCTCCCCAAAGTGCTCCACGCTAAAGGAGAGCAGCTCTTCTTTTGTGTGAAAATAGCGAAAAAACGTGCGCCGGGAGACCCCGGCCCTCCGGCTGATCTCCTCCACCGTGGCGCGGTCGAATCCAACCGTGGCAAAAAGCTCCCAGGCAGCCCGCTCGATCTCCAGCAACACGAATTCATGCTTTCGCTCGCGAAGTGTCCCGGAATCCGGTGTTTTCGGTCCTGGGCGTTCCACAATAGGCTTGTCAATCGTTTTCTGCACGGCATGCAGATTATGGCATAGAGTGCCGTTTTATGAAAAAATGACTTTCGGTGAGTCGCGGGCCCTCGCACCTTCATCTATTTTCGCAGTACCCACGAATCCTGCTCGTGCCACGTGCACTCGGGCGTTACGAATTGACTTCGCGTCCTACGACGCTTTTCTGGGAAGGCTTTATGGTTCCTCCGGCAAAGACAACCCCTCGCGCCGCTGTTGCAGGGCGCGATTCCATCGGTCGCACGGCTCGTCGCCGTGACGTTGGCTGTCCCTCTGCGGCCGTTCTCCTGCTTTTAGCGGGGCTCGCGCTGGTCGCCGGCTGCGGCAAGTCGGGCAAGCCCGCCGGTCCACCGCAAATGCCGACGCCGGACGTCGTGACCGCCCCGGTAGAGCAGAAGGACGTGGCCATCTTCGGCGACTGGGTTGCCAATCTGGACGGCTATGTCAATGCGCAGATTCAGCCGCAGGTCTCCGGTTATTTGATCCGTCAGAATTACAAGGAAGGCTCACAGGTCCGCAAGGGCCAGATCCTGTATGAGATCGATCCTCGCCCTTTTCAGGCCGCACTCGATCAGGCAAAGGGTCAGCTCGCGCAGTCGCAAGCCCAGCTTCAGCTCTCCGACATCAACGTAAAGCGCGATACACCGCTCTCCGAGGCACGCGCCATTGCCCGGTCGCAGCTGGACAATGACCTGCAAACCCAGGCCGCCAATGGCGCTACGGTCAAGGCGATGCAGGCCACCGTCGAGGCGGCACAGTTGAACCTCGGCTTCACCCACGTGCGCTCGCTGCTGGACGGCATCGCCGGCATCGCAACGATACAGGTGGGCAGCCTGGTGAACTCCTCGACCGTACTTACCACGGTGTCCCAGGTCCAGCCGATCAAGGTTTACTTCGCCATCAGTGAGCAGGAGTACCTTACCCTTTCCAAGCAGGCCCGCGAACGAGGAGCGTCCGATCTACTGCACAGTTCCAATCGCGTCCCCATCGAACTCACACTCTCGAATGGGAGTGTCTATCCCTACAAGGGCTACATCGTCTTCGTCGATCGCCAGGTGAACTCCTCGACCGGCACGATCCGGGTGGCGGCGGCATTCCCCAACCCGCAGAGTCTGCTCCGCCCGGGCCAGTTCGGCAAGGTGCGTGCGCAGACCGATGTTCATCACAACGCACTCCTGGTGCCGCAACGCGCGGTCACGGAACTGCAGGGCATCTACCAGATCGCAGTCGTCGGCAACGATGACAAAGTGCACATTCAGAATGTGGAGGTAGGCCAGCAGATAGGTCAGGACTGGCTGATCTCGAGCGGCCTCAAGCCGGGCGAACAGGTCGTCGTGGAAGGCAACGGCAAGCTGGCCGATGGCATGGCCGTACATCCGAAGCCCGCCGGGCCGGATCAGACCACCGCCGGTCAACCGGGCGCAGACCAGGGCAGCGCTGCCAAACCGAGCGCAACCAACGAGGGCAAGTAGATCATGTCGAAGTTCTTTATCAACCGGCCCATTGTGGCCATGGTGATATCGATCATCATGGTGATCGTCGGCACGGTTGCCATGCTCAGCCTTCCTACTTCGCAGTTTCCGGATATCGTGCCGCCGGAGACGCTGGTGACGGCTACCTATCCCGGCGCGGACGCGCGCACGTTGGAGCAGTCTGTCGCGACCCCGATCGAGCAGCAGGTCAGCGGCGTGGACCACATGAACTACATGTATTCCACGAACGCGAACAACGGACAGACCGCGCTTACCGTGGATTTCGCCATCGGCACCAATCCCGATATCGATCAGGTGTTGACGCAGCTTCGTGTCAGCCAGGCCACCCCGCAGCTTCCCGCGCAGGTGAACACCTCCGGCGTGCAGGTCATCAAGTCGACGGCCTCACCCTTGATGTTCGTCATGCTCTATTCACCCAAGGGCACGTACGACACCAACTTCCTCGTCAACTACGGCTACATCCACATGGCCGATGAGTTGAGCCGGTTGCCCGGTGTGGCTCGCGTGCAGGTCTTCGGCGGACAGTATGCAATGCGCATCTGGGTCAAACCGGATCAGCTGTCGAAGCTTGGCGTCACGGTGCCGCAGATCGTCGCTGCTATGTCGGCGCAGAACAATGTAAACCCCGCCGGACAGATCGGTGGCGAACCGGTACCGAATGGACAGGAGTTTACCTATACCGTCCTCACCCAGGGCCGCTTGGTTACCGCCGAGCAGTTCGGGGACATCGTGCTGCGCGCCAACCCGGACGGCTCGACGCTTCGGCTCAAGGACGTTGCACGCATCGAGCTGGGATCGCAGACCTACAACGTAAACGTGCGCTACAACGGTCAGATTGCCGCCGGCTTGGCCATCTACCAGTTACCCGGCTCGAACGCCGTAGCCACGGCTGCTGCGGTGAACCAGAAGGTCGCCGAGCTGAAAGCCAAGTTCCCGACCGACCTGGAGACAAACGTTCCTCTAGACACGACCAAGGCAGTCACCGAAGGCCTGCATGACATCGTCGTCACGCTGGGAATCGCTCTGGTGCTGGTCATCATCGTCGTCTATGTCTTCCTGCAGGGCTGGCGCGCTACGCTGATTCCTCTCCTCGCCGTTCCGGTCTCGCTCATCGGCACCTTCGTCGTGTTCCCGTTGTTGGGCTTCTCCATCAACACGCTCTCGCTGCTGGGCCTAGTGTTGGCCATCGGCTTGGTCGTCGACGACGCGATCGTTGTGGTTGAGGCGGTCGAGAAACACATCGAGGAGGGTATGTCGCCCAAAGAGGCCTCGATTGCCGCCATGGAGCAGGTGTCGAGCCCCGTCATCGCCATCGCCCTCATTCTTGCTGCTGTCTTCATCCCCACCGCAGCGGTTCCGGGCATTACGGGACGCCTCTATCAACAGTTCGCCGTCACCATTGCCATATCGGTCATCTTTTCTGCCTTCAACGCGCTGACGCTCAGCCCGGCCCTCTGCGCGCTGTTGTTAAAGCCGAAGAAGGAGACCCATGGTCCGCTGGCGGGCTTCTTCCGCTGGTTCAATCGCACTTTTGAGCGCGCCACCAATGGATATGTCAGCACTTCCGGCTTTCTCATTCGCAAATCCGGCTTCGCGCTCATCTTCCTGGTGATCGTTTCGGTCGCGACGTTCTTTATTGCGCGCGGTATCCCGAATTCATTTCTTCCCGACGAAGATCAGGGGTATCTCTACGTCGGCATGGTGCTGCCCAACGCTGCATCGCTGCAGCGCACGACCGAGGCATCGAAGAGCGTCGAAAAGGTCATTCTGGGTACGCCCGGCGTTCAGAGCATCGTCAGCGTCAATGGCTTCAGCCTCTTGAGCGGCACGCAGTCTACCTACAACTCCTTCTACTTCGTCACACTGAAACCGTGGGGCGAGCGCACGGCGGCCAACGAACAGTACAAGGCGATTCAGCAAAGCATTGCGAAGAACCTAGGCAGCATCCGGCAGGGTATCGCCTTCTCCTTCCCGCCGCCGGCCATTCCCGGCGTCGGCTCCTCGGGCGGCGTCAGCGCGGTGGTCGAAGACCGCTCCGGCGGCGATCCGCAGGTTCTCACCGACAACCTGAATAAATACCTCGCCGCCGTGCGCAAGCGGCCCGAGATCGCTGGCGCGATCACCACGTACCTGCCGAATGTGCCGCAGATCTACGTCGATGTGGATCGCGTCAAGGCAACCCAGGAGGGCGTCAATCTGACCGATGTCTACGAGACGCTGCAGACCTTCATGGGCGGCTACCTGGTGAACTACTTCAACCGCTTCGGACGCCAATGGCAGACCTATGTGGAGGCTGAAGGGGACACACGCACGAACATGGACAACATCGGCCGGTTCTATGTGCAGAACGCCTCGGGCGCCTCGATCCCGCTCAGTACATTGACCACGATCAAGCGCATCACCGGCCCCGAGTTCACCCTTCGCTACAACGAATATTCGGCCGCACAGATCAATGTCACCGCCGCGCCCGGTTACAGTTCCGGTCAGGCGACGGCGGCCCTTGAAGACGTCTTCAAGAAGACCATGCCGTCGAATATGGCCCTGGATTATCAGGGCATGTCGTTCCAGGAGCAACAGGCTGCGAAGGGAGTATCTTCTTCCGTCATCTTCTCCATCTCGCTGGTCTTCGTCTTCCTGATCCTCGCTGCTCAGTATGAGAGCTGGTCGCTGCCCTTCAGCGTGTTGCTGGGCACACCCATCGCGGTCTTCGGGGCGTTTCTCGCACTCTCCCTCCGCAATTTGGAGAGTGATGTTTACGCACAGATTGGTCTGGTCATGCTGATCGGCCTAGCTGCCAAAAACGCAATCCTGATCGTTGAGTTCGCCCGCAGCGAGTACATGGGCGGCAAGTCGATCTACGATGCTGCGCTCGCCGGAGCCCGGCTCCGCCTTCGCCCCATCCTGATGACTGCGTTCGCGTTCATCCTGGGCTGCATCCCGCTGTGGATCGCAAGCGGCGCCGGCGGCGTCTCTCGGCAGATCATCGGTACGGTCGTGATCGGCGGCATGCTGGCTTCCACCATCATCGCCATTTTCATCATCCCGGTTACGTTTGCCGTCACGGAAAAAGTCTCTCATCGCTTCGGCAAGTCCGGTCGCGAGGAATCGCGCAAGGAGACGCGCAGCCAGCAGCCGGTCCATCACGGAGGTGACCTATGAGACGGCCTCATATCGCCGCATCGATCGGCCTCGCTGTCCTCGTGCTTTCCGGATGCACCGTTGGACCGAAGTACAAGCGACCTACCGTCGATACACCGGACGTCTACCGCAGCGCCGCAACCAACGGCAACACGCAGACCAGCGAAGCTCCGCACGATATCGACGGCAGCCCGCTGCCCGGGACAACAGGCAGTCCCGCAATCAGTGTCCTTTCGATCGGCGATCAGAAGTGGTGGGAGGTCTTCGGCGATCCGCAGTTGCAGGAGTTGATCCGCACGGCGCTTAAGCAGAACTACGACGTGCGCATCGCGGCCGAGCGCGTGCTCGAGTCTCAGGCGCAGCTTGGCGTGACGCGATCGAATCAGTTCCCTCAACTGAACGGAGGGGCCAGCTACTCCGCGCAGCGATTCCCTTCCGCGCAGTTCGGCGGTCTGGGCTCCTTCGTGTCGCATGTCGGCGAACTCACCACATCGGCATCCTGGAACATTGACTTCTGGGGAAAGTACCGCAACGCCACCAAGGCCGCGCGCGCACAACTGCTGGAAAGTCAGTGGTCGCAGCGTGAAGTGTTGGACACGCTCATCCTGAACGTCGCGCAGGGCTACTTTCAGCTGCGCACGCTGGATCTGGAGCTCGAAATCTCGCAGCGGACGCTGACCTCGCGCCAAGATTCGCTCAAGCTGACGCAGACGCTCGAAGCAGGCGGCAGCACCAGCCTGCTGGATGTACGCCAGGCCGAGGAGCTCGTCAACACGGCGGCTGCACAAATCCCCGACCTGGAACGGCAAGTCGCGCAGGAAGAGAATGCACTGCAGACACTCCTGGGCCAAAATCCGGGTCCGGTCAAACGCGGCCTGCCCATCGACCAGCAGCCGCGTATGCCGGTCGTGCCTGCGGGCCTGCCCTCCACGCTCATCGAGCGCCGTCCGGACATTCGTCAATCAGAAGAAGCACTGATTGCGGCCAATGCCGAGATCGGCGTCGCCAAGGCGGCGTGGTTTCCGCAGATCTCGCTCACCGGCGAGGTAGGCACCGGCAGCAACGCACTCAACCAACTCTTCCAGGGACCGGCCTTCCTGTATAGCTACGGTCCGACAGCGACTGTCCCCATCTTCACCGCGGGGCAGATACGCAACAATGTGCGCCTCACCGAAGCACAGCAGCGCGAGGCGGCGCTTACCTACAAAAAAACCATAGCGCAGGCCTTTCAGGATGTCTCGAATGCGCTGGTCGGCTATCAGAAGTACCGCGAGTATCGCGAGCAGGAAGAGCGCCTCGTGGTTGCATCCCGCGATGCCGTCAACCTCTCCGATATGCGCTACAAGGGCGGCTATTCGAGCTATCTCGACGTGCTGACAAACCAAACCAACCTCTTCTCCGGCGAACTCACCCTGGCGACGGCACGCGAACAGGAGATGCTGTCACTCGTACAGCTCTACAACGCATTGGGCGGCGGCTGGCAGCAGTAATGTAGCTTCCGCTTTCCTCGCTTCGTAAGGCCGTCCTTCGGACGGCCTTTTTCTTTGCCTGCCTTTGGATAATCCGCGCTCCGACACCTGCCACTTTCGTTGCAAAGTACCGTTACCATCCGCTCTGCAAAGGCCCAACCTTGCACTTTTGTGGCACTGGAAGCAGCAGACAACCTTGCCATAATGACCCCAATGCGAGCCGTCGTTGTTACATAAGTTTTCTGACTCGCAATAGGGCTCTAACGGCCGCGTTGACGGGGATCCTCCCGCGCACGGCTACAACCGACCGCTGCAGCGCCTGGCGCGAGCAGTGGAGATAAATGGCAGGATAGCTATGGTTCGCAGATCTTCTCTCTCGCGCCGCACGCGTACAGCACTTCCGCTCCTGGGTGCAGGTCTTCTCGTCGCAGCCACCGCCGCGATCAGCCACGCGCAGGCGATCCCACGCATCACGCGCGAAGTCGAGACGTCGCCGCTCGTGTCGCTCCCCGGTGAAGTGCATGCGTGGGCGCAGCCTCAGTTCGATCGTGGACTGGCCCCGGCAGATGTCAGCGGCCATATGCTGCTCGCCATGCGGCGCTCGCCGGCGCAGGAGTCGGCCCTGAAGACCCTGATCGCATCGCAACAAGACCCGCACTCCCCCAACTATCGCAAGTGGCTCACACCGGAGCAGTTTGGCAAGCAGTTCGGTGTGGCGGACGCCGATCTGCAGACCGTGACCGGCTATCTGGCATCGCGCGGGTTAAGCGTCGGGCATGTCTATAAGAACCACATGGCCATCGAAGTCAGCGCAACCGCAGAGCAAATGCGCTCCACCTTCCAGACTGAGATTCATCGCTACTCCATCGGCGGCAAGACCTTCTACGCCAATGCGACCGCACCGAAGATTCCTTCCGCGCTCCAGGGTGTCGTCTCCGGATTCGCTTCGATCAATAACTTCAAGGCCGCACCTTCCTCCGCTGCAGGCACGCAGGCGCGCTTCGACGCACAAACCCACACGTTGGCGCCCCTCTACTCGACCAATAACGGCACGATCTTCGGCATCTCGCCCGGCGATCTCTCCGTAATCTATGACATTCCGCCGGCAACCAACCCGGCAACGGGGGCCTTGCAGGGCGGCCAGAACGTGAATGTCGGCGTGCTTGGCGACTCTAACATCGATATCAACTACATCAACAACTACCGCAACACCTTCAACCTGGGTGCCAACCCTCCAATCGTCGTCATCGACGGCAATGACCCAGGCATGAACGACGATGCCTACATCGCCTACAAGCAGATTGAACTGATCGGCGCCGTTGCCCCCAACGCGACTGTTTACTACTACATCTCTGCGACCACGGACTACGACACCGGCATGGACTTCGCCCTGATCCGCGCCGTGGAGGACAACCAGGTACAGGTTCTGGTCAACGGCTATCAGGTCTGCGAGCAGAATCTCGGCCTGTCGGCTACGCTCGCGAATGCGGTGGCGGAGCAGGCTGCGGCTCAGGGCATCACCGTTGTCGCCGCCGCCGGCAATACCGGCCCGGCAGCCTGTGAGATTCCCGGCACTGCCGCTCCGGCCACAACCGGCTTCGCCGTGAACGGTTACGCGAGCTCTCCGTACACCACAGCAGTCGGCGGCACGGATTTCAACTACACCAGCGCGACAACCAACTACTGGGGAGCGAACTCTTCATCGAATAGTGCAGCGCCCTTCACGTCTGCCCTGCAATACATTCCTGAGCAGGCCTGGAACGATAGCACCCGTACTGGGAAGACCTCTGTCCTGCTCGGCGGCGGCGGCGGCGCCAGCACGGTCGGGCTGGATGGCGCCAGTTTGCCTCAACCGATTCCTGGGTATCAAAGCAGCAATGCAAAGGCAGCCGCGATCAGTAATCAGGTCGCCAGAAGCACGCAAACGACTCCCGCACGCGTTCTTCCCGACGTCTCCTTCTTCGCCGGGAGCGGCGCGAACAACACCATTGGCTATAACAACACCGCCTATCTGTTCTGCATGCAGTCGACGGACTGCCAGGGCGGACCCACTCCGCAGTTTACGTACTCCGGAGGGACGGAAGCTTCCAGTGCCGTCTTCGCCGGCGCAATGGCGCTCGTCGTTGCCAATCTGAACAGCACCAATCCGTCAGCCTATGGTGTTGGAAGCGCCAATCCGGCCCTCTACTCCATGCTCGCACCTCCTGCAGGACAGACGCCGGTCGTGGCCCCGAACGACATCAAGGTTGGCAACACCGAGCTGGCTTGCACCAACGGGACACCGAACTGCACGAACGGTGTCATGACCGGCTACGCCGCGGGGACAGGCTACGATGCCGCCACCGGCCTCGGCAGCTTCGATATCACCAACTTCGTATCGAACTACACGCAGCCCAACACCGCCGGCAGCACTGTCACACTCACTGTGCTCGATCCGGCAACCGGCAAGGCGCCCGTCTGCGGCGCCACCCCGAACTGCACCAATCACAGCCGGCCGCTGGAATTCATTGTGTCCGCGGCCAGCGCGAGCGGTTCGGGCGCAACACCCACGGGCGATGTCGCAGTTCTCACCACCAGCCCGTTCGCATCCCAGGTAGCAGCCGAGGCCATCCCGCTTACCGGAGGCACCGGCACAGATAATTATTACAAGACCCTCCCCGGTGGAACTTACAGCCTCTATGCCCGCTACGGAGGTGATGGCACGTATGCACCCAGTGTCACATCGGCGTCCTATCTCATCACCGTAAAGCCGGAGACCTGCTCGATGGTGGTCTACGCGAACAACACCGGCGGCACCATCACATACGGCTCTCCGGTGACCATCACAGCCGAGCCCTACAGCAGCGTCAGCACCAACGGCGCCGTCAACCCGAACAATGTCGCCATCCCCTCCGGTTCGCTCACCGTTACCGACAACGGGAAGACGATCACCACGCTCCCGCTCAACTCTGAAGGCTCGGCTACGTATAACTCAAACCTGTTGGCCTTCGGCTCGCACTCCCTCGTACTCACCTATCCGGGCGACGCGAGCTTCACGTCCTGCAAAACGACACCGGCTTACGCGGTAAACATCGCTGCAGCTCCAACAACAACCACGCTCAGTCCGGCGAATGCAGATGCCAGTTCCGGGAACCTTGCCATGACGGCAGTTGTTCAATCTGCGGCGGCCGTCAATAACGGAACATCTCCTACCGGTACTGTCACCTTCAGTACCAATCCTGCAAAAACCGTCACTCTGGTCCCCGGCTTCGATGTAAATGGCAACGCAGTCGCCACGGCCAACACTCTTGTGACTTCGGGACAGATTGTAGGAGCTCAGGTCACTGCGACTTATAATCCTGCGACCACGGAAAAGAACTACACCGGATCGTCGACTACAGTGAATGTAGCGTCTACAGGTTCACTCTTCGGGAATAATCCCACCACCACAGCCTTCACCATCTCGGATACGTACAACTCGACCAACAATACCTTCCCGGCCCAAGACTCATTGACACTGAACATTTTGGTGACGTCGAATGCGGGAGGCTTCAGTGCTCCAGGATGCGGAGTTTTGGGCGCTCTGTGCACAACGCCCTATGTCAGTGTGCTCGCGAATGGTGTGTTGCTCGCGAATAACCTCGTCCCCGGCGGGGATGGCATCGTTCGCTTCACCCTACCGCAGCAGAACGGCTACCTCGCACTGCCCTCCGGCCAAGCCGAGATCAACGTCATCTACAGCGGTTACAAATTTCTATTCGGCCTTACTACTCAATACAACGCTTCCAGCGCTTACCAGACCATCACCATCAACGACGACCGCACCAGTGCCGACTTCTCACTGCAGTCGGACACAACCGTCAACCAGGCGAAGCCGCTGGTCTCGCCCACGGTACAGGCGACCTACAACCTGCGCCTGACCTCGATCTATAACTTCCAAAGCGCCTACAACGCTACAAAAATTAACTTGGGCTGCAGTGTCGTCGGCTACACCGACCCCAACGGCATTCAGTCCACGCCCTCTGGGATGGCCTGCGGCTTCGACAACACACTCTCCGGCTTGCCGGTCAGCGTCACCTACAAGAGCAACAGCACCTCGACCGGCGTGATCACGAAGACACTTTTCGTCGGAGCCGCCGCCAACTACAGCATCGCCAGTAACACTGCACCGGCACAGCCTGCATCGCGTTGGTGGCTGGCTACAGGCAGCACCACGCTGGCCTGCATCTTCCTGCTCGGCCTGCCGAAGCGTCGCCGTAACTGGCAGTCGATGCTGGGCGCCTGCGTCATGGCGATCGTCAGTTTCGGCATGACGGGTTGCGGCATGACCGCGACACCCAACACCAGCCAGCAGACGGCGAGCACCCCCGGCGCCAATGGGAGTGCCGGAGCCAATGGTGCTGGCGGAACCGCAGTCCCTGCGGGCACTTACACCGTGCTCGTCACCGCAAGCAGCACCTCGAACATCCCCCTCGTGCACACGCTGCCGGTCCAAGTGATCGTCGGCAACTAAGCCAAACGAGCCACAGCACAGAGGCCACACTGTTCCGAGTGTGGCCTCTCTCTTTGCACATAGACGACAATTACGGAGCGCGGCGCACCGTTACATAAGAGCGCCCTTCGTACAGACGGTAGACATCCGCCTGGGAGCCATCCAGTACCTGCAGCGGCATCGCGCGGTGAAGGATTTCATCGCGTTGGCTGCCGACGTTCCGCAGCTCGTGCGCCCCAAGATCCATCACGACGAAGCGGTTGTTCTGGATGAAGCCGACGCCGTATGCGCCGGGCGGCAGATTGACTGCGTGTCCCGAGTCGCCCAGTTGCAGCGGCACCTCGGTGATCAGGTACGCCTGGTAGCGCTGCTGGATACCGCTTGAGTAGCCGGAGGTATCGACCAGCGCCGCCATCGTCAGCATGCCGTCCGCATAGCGAATGCCGGCGCTGTTGCGCATCTGCACGGATGCGCTCTGCCCGCGAAAGAACACCTCTGGGGGCATCAGATTGGCGAGATCCGCCGGCTTCAGAACGCCCTCCCGCGGCTTCGCGGTTGCGGTTGCCGTCTGCTGCTGCGCGTCAATGGAGGACGGCAGCACGCCTGTGCACACTCCCGCGCTGACAGCCAGCACGCCTGCGAGCATCTTCCGTGTCACGCCACTCTCTATCTTGCCCATCGTGCTCGCTCTGTCCTCATCGTTTACTTCTTCGCGGGCACAGCCGTCTCGTCGGCGGTGTGCAGATGCCAGGGCACGCTCTCGCCGGAGAGCTCCGGATGATTGCGCAGGAAACCAAACGTCGCTGTGCTGGCCATGGGATCGTCTTTCTCGTCGGCGAAGTATGCCGCCTGGGCCGCTGCCTTCTGCTTGTCGCCCTCGCGTCTGTAGATGATGGCGAGGTTATAGTGCGCGGACAAGTCATCCGGTTCGATGCCCTGCACCGTCTCGTACTCGACGCGTGCCAGGTCGTACTTGTGCTGCTGGTAGTAACTGAAGCCAAGCTCTCGATGCGCATCGGGGGAGCGCGGGAACTTCGCGACCACAGATTTCAAGTCGACAACTGCTGCGTCCAGGTTCCCCTGATTGCGCTCCACCAGCGCCTGGTAATAGAGCCCACGCGCATCGCCCGGCATCATGGTCAGCGCCTGCTTCAGGCTGACCGCGGCATCGGCATATCGCTCCCACTGCAGATACACGACACCCAGGTTCGTATATGCATCGCCGTAATCGGGCCGCAGTTTCAGCACCTCGGTGAAGGCGTCCTTCGCCTCGGCGTATTGCGCCTGATCCAGCAGCGCCACGGCGAAGTTGTTCCAGCGCATCCAGTCCTTATTGTCCTTTGCATCTGCGGGCGTAGGCGGATTCTCGCCGACCCTTACCTCGCGTGACCGCACCGCCATCTCGACAACGGGATACGCCGGATGCTTATCGCCCAGCGCGAAGTTCGTAAACGCCTCGTCGAAGTGGCGATAGTTCACCTTGGCGGTAATGGTGTACGGTCCCTTCCCCTCTTTCGGAATGCGGAAGCCGTAGCGCACAAGCGTGGAGCGTCCGGGTCGAATCGTCGCATCTGTCGCCGTGGTGCGGCGCTTCCAGATCTCATGCTGCACCAGCAGCTTCCCATCCGCATCCAGCAGACGAGTCACAAAACTGTGCGCCTCCGGATCGAGATAGCCCTCCGGATTCAGTCGTCCACTCGCGTTCAGCACTTTGCCGGTCGCATCGGTCAGCTGGAACTCTGCCCAGGCCTGGTACATGTCGCGCTGTTCGGGAATCAGTGTGTGCCCCACACCTTTGTTCTGGATCACCACCATGGCCTGCAACTCATCGCCCGGTTTGACCTCGAATGCTTTTGTCCCCAGCGGTGCAATCAGCCCCGAGCCATCTGGTTTCGCCAGTGCGAACAGATCGACATTCAACTTGTCCGCCTGCAGATACTCCAGCGTCTTCTTCAACTGCTCGTCATACCCATACAGAAACGGTACAGCGGTGTTGCCCCCGATCCAGCGGTGCGACACAACCGTTCCCTGCTTGGCCGCGACATCCGCCTGCACCGCTTGCTCGCGAGGCATGTGGCAGCTCTGGCAGGTCTGGTAATCCTTCTTGTAGAACGGCAGCGGCGACTGCTTGGCGTAGGACGACTGCTGCCACTCGTCATAAAGTCCGATCGCGCGCAGCCACTTGTAATCGTTCAACGTCTCCGGGATGTTCGCCTTATGGCACGCAGCGCAATACTCCGGTGTGCGATAGAAATCTTTCATCACCGCGGCCTTGTGGCGGTCCACATGCGCCGTAATCTCGGAGTAACTCACCTCGCCGGGGATCGGTTTGCCCTGCTCGTCCACCATCACTGCCGGAACGCCCATAACATAGGACCCCAAACCATAGGTAGGCTGCAGCTTGGAGATGGAGTGGCACACCATGCACGTGACACCGTCCTGATCGAATTCGCGATTTGTCGACACGGGATGCGGCGTCACCTGACCGGAAAACAACTCGATCGGATTGTGACAACCCTCGCAGTGACGCGAAAACTCCATGCCCTTGGTGTTCTGCAGCAGACCAACATTCTTCGTATAGAAAGGTGTGCGGAAGGAGTTGGCATGCAGCGATTGCCGCCACTGGTGATATGTCGCCTCGTGACAGTGCCGGCAATACTGCGCCGTGGGAAATGCACCCGCCTGGATGAAGGTACCGCCTTCGATCTCAGCATTGCTCGGCAGGAACGGCTGGCCCTTCCCGAAGCGGTAGCTGTATGTCTGCTGGACCTGCTCGGCGTACTTCTGCCGATCCTGGTCGACAACCTCGCCCGCATGCAGCGACTTCAGGCCGCCCATGCCTACCGCCAACAGGCCGCCGCATAGAAGCCAACGAGGGGCTCCGGTGATCGCGCGGCGGGTGGAAGATCGTAGCGTCATGGCGGTAGGGTGTCGAAAGGTTGGAATCGAGTCGAACTATATCCAGCGCGCACGTCGACGGCAAGCACCAAATATGACGGGAGGCCCTGTAAACACTGGCGTTTCCTTTCATACCGCACAATTCCACCTTTTGGTGGACGGCCTTGTCGAACCGAAGATGGGCATCCCCTCCCGCATCCCGCATCCAATAACCAAACTGTGGAAACGGAGATTGCCAATGAGCGAGACACAGACCCCTCATGAAGCGCAGGAGAAGATCTGGAGCCTGATCAAGGACATTCACATTGCCATGCTGACAACGACGGCCGTCGATGGCTCCCTGTACAGCCGGCCGATGGCGACCAGCCAGAAGGAGTTCACTGGCGAGCTTTACTTCCTCACCAGCGCGCACTCCGGCAAAGTGGAAGAAATTCACGACCACTCGCATGTGAACCTGACGTACACCGACACGCATAACAGCACCTTCGTGAGTCTGTCGGGCATCGCCTCCACCAGTCGCGATGCCGCCCGCATTCGTCAGCTCTGGCACCCCAGCTTCAAGGCGTGGTTTGCCGGGGGCGAGACCGATCCTGAGATATCCGTACTCACGGTTCGCGTCGAAGAGGCGGAGTACTGGGATGCGCCGGCCAGCAGCCTCGTGAGAAACTTCCGTATCCTGAAGAGGGCCATCGCTGGAAATGAAGAGAAGGTCGGCGATCACGAGCGTCTGCCGATTGTCTCCACAGACTGAATCCAATCCACACCGCACAAGGGAGTTTCATGCCTGTTCGTCACACAGGAAAAAATATGTCCCGCGACGAGGACCAGGGAAACTCCCAGGTACAGCAGGATCTGGAAAGGCCCACGGCACACCAGATCTACGCCCAGGTTGCAAAGAACGCGCGCCAAGAGTTGCGGCGACCGGCGCGCAGCCTCGCCATCTCCGGATTCGCCGGGGGCATAACGATGGGTCTCACCGGCCTGGCAACTGCGGTCGGACGCGCTGAACTTGGAACCAGCGGCCCCGCCCAGTTCGTTACTAATCTTCTCTATCCAATCGGCTTCATTGCCGTCATCCTCGGCCGAGCGCAACTCTTCACCGAGAACACGCTCTATCCGGTCGCTCTCGTACTCAGTGAGCGCCGCCACTACCTGGCAACGCTTCGCCTATGGGCCATTGTGCTTGTCTGCAATCTCATTGGCGCCCTCGCCTTTGCAGCACTCGCCGTGCGCTCGGACGCGCTCCAGCCGAAGTATGTCGATAGTCTCGTAACCATCGGACTGGAAGTAGCCAACCATTCCATCTCGACAATCTTCTGGAGCGCCATCATCGGCGGCTGGATCATCGCAATGGTGGCATGGTTGGTCAGCGGCAGTCACTCCATCAGCGGATCGATGATGCTCATCTGGCTGCTTGCCTTTGTCGTGGGGCTCGGCCACTTCGCCCACTCCATCGCCAGCAGCGGAGAGGTCCTCTCCGCTGTTCTGCGCAATAAGCTGCCGGTGTTGGGTTATCTGCGGTGGCTATGGGCGGCGGTTCTGGGCAATATCCTTGGCGGCGTCGGGCTGGTCACCATGCTGGAATATGGTCAGGTTGTCGACGAATAAAATCTCATTCAAGCTCTGACGAGTCTTCCTGTCATCTCGCAGAAGGCGGCTCTTGCTTCTCGCGTCGTGCTGCCGCCTGCTGCAGCGTGCGAAACCGCTCCGGCGGTTCCGCCATCAAGGAGTGCTCCACCGCCCGCTTGTAGCCGCCGGTCCAGATCGTGTACATCACCGCCAATGCGCAGCCAACGCCAAGCGCGAAGCCGAAGAAGTAGCCAATCAGGATATTCCACAGGCCGCCCATCGGGTCTTCGTTCCCCTCTTAGAGCATGTTCACTGTAGGTGAACAGCGATGCCCCGCCCGAGTTGGGCGAGGCATCGTAGACCATCGCATTACCTACAACTGGTTCATCTTCTGCAGGAACTCGGCGTTGTTGCGCGTCTTGAACTGCCGATCCACGAGCAGCTCCATCGCCTCCACCGGCGATAATGGGTTGAGCACCTTGCGCAGGATCCAGATGCGCTGCAGGTCCTCCTTGGCAATCAGCAGCTCTTCCTTACGCGTGCCGGAGCGCTGGATATCGATCGCCGGGAAGACACGCTTGTCTACCAGCTTGCGATCCAGGATCACCTCCATGTTGCCGGTGCCCTTAAACTCCTCGAAGATCACCTCATCCATGCGTGAGCCCGTATCCACAAGCGCCGTTGCGATGATGGTGAGCGAGCCGCCTTCTTCGATATTGCGAGCCGCGCCGAAAAAACGCTTCGGCCGCTGCAATGCATTCGAATCGACACCCCCCGACAGCACCTTGCCGGATGGCGGTACGATCGTGTTGTAGGCGCGCGCCAGTCGCGTGATCGAATCCAACAGGATCACGACATCGCGCTTGTGTTCCACCAGGCGCTTCGCCTTTTCGATCACCATCTCGGCCACCTGTACGTGGCGTGCCGCGGGCTCGTCGAAGGTCGAGCTGATGACCTCGCCTTTCACCGAACGCTGCATATCGGTGACCTCTTCCGGGCGCTCGTCGATCAGCAAAACGATCAGTGCGACCTCAGGATGGTTGGTCGTGATTGAATTCGCGATCGATTGCAGCAGCATGGTCTTGCCGGTGCGCGGCGGAGCGACGATCAGGCCGCGCTGACCTTTGCCGATCGGCGTCAGCAGGTCCATCACGCGGCCGCTGGTGTTTTCGTGCACCGTCTCCATGCGGATGCGCTCTTCCGGATACAACGGGGTCAGGTTGTCGAAGAGGATCTTGTTGCGCGTCTCTTCCGGCGACTCGAAGTTGATGGCTTCAATCTTCACCAGCGCGAAGTACTTCTCGCCTTCATGGGGCGGCCGCACATTGCCGCTGATGGTATCGCCGGTCTTGAGATCGAACTTGCGAATCTGCGAAGGCGAGACATAGATGTCGTCTGGACCAGGCAGGTAGTTGTAATCCGGGGAGCGAAGGAAGCCGTAACCATCGGGCAGAATCTCCAGCACGCCTTCCGCGAAGATATGGCCTTCTTTTTCGCTTTGCGCCTGGAGGATCTTGAAGATCAGGTCTTGTTTGCGGAGCCCGCTGGCTCCTGGAATTTCGAGGCTGCGCGCAATGCGGCTCAGCTCAGTAATATTTTTCTCTTTGAGTTCTGCGATAGTCACGATTCACCTGCGGTGGGAGGTTTGGAGGGACAGATGTGGATAGTAGGAGAGGATAGGAATCAGGAGGGATGTTGCGGATGAAGCTGAAACAGCTTGCCACAGTCAGCGGCCATGCTCAAAAGCATTTTTCTTCAGATCCTGACCGAGTCCGAAGGCAGACGTGGCCCTTCTATCCAGAAGGACCACTACGAGAGAGTCTGCGAAGGTCACAGCATCGGAAATTCGGAACTGCGTTACGCGGCGCGACGCTGCTGCGTAGCTTGCTCGGACACGATGTTTGTCTTGCTGTCATGGGCCATCGGACTGGTCTTGTGAAAGCGGACAAGTACTTCATTCGTCGTGTCCTGCAAACGAGTGTTGGGCTTGTGCAGTTTACGCGTAGCCTTGGATGCCAGCTGGCAGAGCTGGTAGCGGTTGTTGATATGGGCGAGAGCTCCGTAAATCAGATCGGAACGCATGAATATTTTCCTTTCACTCCTCGACGGTCTTGGCGCGGTCCCCCATGGCTTGCTGCATTGGACGCCGACGCCGCAGTCTGTGTTGTTTTCACTGATTGTTGTTTTCTTTCACATTACTGACGCGAAAACCCACCCGGGGATGCAGGTTTCCACCGCTCTTGCTGCCGTTCTCTTACTGAATTGCAAAACTGGATTCGGTCACTCTACGTTCGGGTACTGCACGCCTGAATCGGTAGGCAGACCTTGTTTCTTCCGTCTGCGCCAGCCGCGTCAGGGAACGCGAGAGGCTTCTCTTGAGAGATGACGATCAAACGATCACCCCTGGCAAGCAAGACCTTATCGTTAACTCCGACAGAGGTCAACACTTTTTTCATAGACTCTGCGGAAATCTCTCCGCATATCGGGAGCCATATTTTCAAGTGTTCTATTTTGATACAGATACGGTACTATGACTATCCGGATACACGCGATTTGATGGTGCGATAATCACCGAAACCGCCCACTGGTTCTCCTGAAATCCATAGCCTCGGAGAGGATCCCAGGGAGTCAGCTCCAGTAATTGCGATCCAAGGTCCGGTACTGGATGGCTTCGGCAAGATGTTGCACCGTCAGCGTGTCGGCGCCCTCCAGGTCGGCGATCGTGCGTGCCACCTTCAGGATCCGGTCATGCGCCCTGGCGCTGAGCCCCTGTTGCTGCATCGCCCGCTCCAGTAGCCGGTCGGCCTCCGGGGGCAGTTCGCACCACTGCCGAACCTGGCGGGTGGTCATCTGCGCGTTGGAATAGAGATTCTCCTCCGGGAAGTGCTCACGGAAGCGTTCACGCTGCCGGACTCGCGCAGCCAGCACCCGAGCCCGGATCTCTGCCGACCCTTCGTTTGCCTGCCCCGCACGCAGTTCGCGGTACTGCACCGCCGGCACCTCTATATGGATATCGATGCGGTCCAGCAGCGGCCCCGACACCCGCGATACGTACCGCTGCATCATCGGCGGCGTGCACTGGCATTCGCGGCTCTTGTCGTTGAAGTATCCACATGGACACGGGTTCATTGCCGCCGCCAGCATGAAGCGTGCAGGAAAGCTCAGCGACATCGCCGCGCGGGCGATGGTGACCGTGCCGTCTTCGAGCGGCTGCCGCATCACCTCCAGCACGTTGCGGGGAAACTCCGGCAGCTCATCCAGAAACAGCACACCGTTGTGCGCCAGCGAGACCTCGCCCGGACGCGGCACAGCGCCGCCGCCGATCAATCCCGCGTCCGAGATGGTGTGGTGCGGGGAGCGAAAGGGCCGGCGCGTCACTAACCCTGAATCGGCATCCAGTACGCCCGCAACCGAGTGGATCTTCGTCGTCTCCAGTGCCTCGGCAAAGGAGAGCGGTGCCAGGATCGACGGCAGCCGCTTGGCCAGCATCGTCTTGCCCGAGCCCGGCGGACCGATCATCAAAATGTTATGGCCACCCGCGGCGGCAATCTCCAGCGCACGCTTGGCCAGCACCTGCCCACGCACGTCCTTGAAGTCGAAGGGATAGTGCTGCTGTGCCTCCAGCATCTCGCTCGATCGCACACGATAGGGCTCCACGTGGATGCCCCCATTCGCCGCAGCGTTCAGTAGTTCGCGCACCTGCGGCAGCGACTGCACCGGGTAGACATTCAACCCCTCGACCACTGCCGCCTCCGAGGCATTGGCCGCGGGCACGATCAGGTTCGCGATACCGCGCTGCTTCGCCGCCACGGCAATCGGCAGCATGCCGGGCACGCCACGCACACTGCCGTCCAGCCCCAGTTCCCCAACCGTGAGGAACTGGCTGATGTCACGGTTTTCCAGTGCACCGTAGGCGCCCAGGATGCCGACAGCGATCGGCAGATCGAAGCCCGAGCCTTCCTTCTTCAGATCGGCCGGCGCCAAATTGATGGTGATGTGAGTGGGGGGCAGTGAAAAGCCGGAGTTGCGGATGGCGGCACGAACCCGATCCCGGCTCTCCCGCACGGCGGCGTCCGGCAGTCCGACCGTAGAGAAGCGCTCCTCCGTCACCTGAATGCCGGAAAAGTCCACTTCTACATCGATAATGTGCGCGTCGATGCCGTAGACAGCAGCACTCAGCGCTTTGAAGAGCATTCCGGGGCCGCCTATCCTGCGAGGGAAAAGCCGAGTATAGCCAGCGGCTTGCAGACAGGGGGAGGCCACAAAGGTTGCAGAAGAACTGCGAGGAAGCGGCTAGCTAAGAAGCGGTCAGCGGGCCTTCGGCCCAAGCGATACCTTGGTGGCTGAAATGCCGTAATCCTACGATCACGTTCTGTCATCATGAGCGCAGCGAAGGATCTACTGCCAAAGCCGGAAGAGAGCATCCTGCGGATTCGCTCGGGGCAGCAGGCCCGCTGACCGCTTCTTAACCAACCGCCTCCTGGCCAACCGGCTTCACGCGAACTTGCTACCATAACCAGTCGTGAAAACCTCCCTCTTCGATCTCTACAAAGTCGGTATCGGCCCTTCGAGTTCGCACACCATGGGGCCCATGCGTGCCGCGCGCAGCTTTCTGCTGGAGCTTGAAGCGCGCGATCTCCTGACGTCCGCGGCGGAGGTCCGCGCCGATCTCTACGGCTCGCTCGCACTCACCGGCGCCGGCCACGGTACCGATCGCGCCGTCATCCTCGGCCTTCTCGGGGAGCAGGCGAACACGATCGATCCGGACACGATCGACGCAAAGGTGGAGGCCATCCGGCTCTCCGCGACGCTGTCCTTGCTTGGCCGTCACGTAGTGCCCTTCCGCGAACAGCACCATATCCTCTTCCACCGCGATCAAATGACGCCGCCCGGCGCGCACACCCAGCACCCGAACGGCATCCGCTTCACTGCATTCGATGTGCTCGGTGCGCCGCTGTTCAGCGCGACCTACTTCTCCATTGGTGGCGGCTTCATCGTGGAGGACGGCGCGGATTTGGACGCTGCTCCAGTGATGACGACTGCTCCACTGCCCTACGCGTTCCGCAGCGCAGCCGAGCTGTTGGAGATGGCCAAACGTGACGACCTGCGCATCGACGAGATCATGATGCGCAACGAATGTGCTTTGCGCTCCGACACATCGGATGCTGCCGACGCAGTGCGCCGGGGCATCGTGCACATCTGGAGTGTCATGCAGAGCTGCGTGGCGCGCGGTCTTGCGACCGACGGTATTCTTCCCGGTGGCCTGCGCGTGCGCCGCCGGGCAAAACGTTTGGCGGCGCGCCTGCAGACTCAGACCGCTGCCGGCAAAGGCACCGGCGATCCGCTGGCGCCGCTCGACTGGGTCACCATCTACGCCATGGCGGTGAATGAAGAGAACGCCGCCGGCAGCCGCGTCGTCACCGCGCCCACGAACGGCGCTGCAGGCGTAGTCCCCGCCGTCGCGCACTACTACAAGAACTACGTCGCCGGCGCGGACGAGGCAGGCATCCTGCGCTACTTCCTCACCTCCGCCGCCATCGGCATCCTCTACAAGGAGAACGCGTCCATCTCCGGTGCAGAGGTCGGCTGCCAGGGGGAAGTGGGCGTCGCCTGCTCGATGGCTGCGGGCGGACTAGCCGCCGCCATGGGTGGCACGAATGCACAAGTCGAGCACGCCGCAGAGATCGGTATGGAGCACAACCTCGGCATGACCTGCGACCCCATCGGCGGCCTGGTGCAGATCCCCTGCATCGAGCGCAACGCCATGGGCGCGGTCAAAGCCGTGCACGCCTGCCGCATGGCATTGGCCGAAGAAGACGAGCACAAAGTCTCGCTCGACCAGGTCATCCGCACCATGTACGAAACCGGCCTCGACATGCAGTCGCGCTACAAAGAGACCTCACTCGGCGGCCTCGCGCTGAATGTGATCGAGTGCTGAGAGGTGAGGAGGGGCAATGGTGGACATTGATCTGACATTTCCGGCTGATTACGAGATTGAGGAGATAGGAGATCTGCCAGGAAATGGAAAATGCAACGTTCCATTATTCTTCTTCCCGCGCTCTAAGGACGAAAGAGAACGCAGCGGCTGGTGGTTGAGAATCAGTCCCGCGAACGGCTCTTCTTGGGTTGGTGTATTTGCTTTCGGCTATCCATCTTCACGTTCTATTTCCAAAGTAGTCAGCACGCCTCAGCCCGATCGAGTCTGCGTTGTCTCTCGGGGCGCTGCGTACATCGTGAATGTAGAAGAACCCGACAGGTTCGAGGAAGTCCCCATCTTTCCGGTTCTTGATCTTCGGTGTATAGCGGACCATCAACTCCTTGTGTTTGCGGATTACACGAAGTTGGCTGCATACAGCGGCCGAGGTATCGCCTGGGTGAGTTCTCAGCTTTGCTGGGATGAATTGCAGATTCGAAGTATCAGCAGGGGACTGATTGAGGGAGTTGGGTACAATCCGATCGACTCTCGTGCGAATGAGTCAACTTTCGCAGTGGACATCGAGACGGGACGGTCATTGTTGCCAGGCCCCGTAGACACAACGTTTTGATTTACGATTCTGCCGATCGCCGCAAACGCCCCAGATACAATTGACAACTCAGCGGCGTCTCCACCACGCCATCCCGCTGGTAGCGGTCGAACAAATCCCGCAACTCGGCCACCATCGACCCGTACCCAGCCTCACCCGGTCGTGGAATCGCGGAGAGCGACTCCACATAGCCCTGCAGCGTCGGAAACGTAACCGTCATTGCATGATGCAGCCGGGTGCGCTGCCACATCTCGGTATCGAAGAAGCTCTGCAACCGCGTGTCGAACTCGTGACGCGTGTCCGCCTCGGCGGAGTCCATGCGCCAACGTCGCGTGATCGCGCTCAGCTCTTCGGATACCGTCGCGCCGCTGCTGCGATGCCCATTGGTCGCGACCAGCACCCAGCCGCCAGGCTTGAGAATGCGCTCAAATTCACGATGCGCCCGCGGCCAGTCGAACCAGTGCATCGCGCGTCCAACGACGATCAAGTCGATCGACTGTGGCGGCAGCGTCGTCTCTTCCGCCGGTGCCTGGACGACCTGCAGCTTTGGATACTGCACCGCCAGTTCCCTGCAGGCCGCCAGCATCTCGCGATTCGGTTCGACCGCCACAACCGGATGACCGGCTTCGAGAAAGAGTTCGGCGAGCATCCCAGTGCCCGCGCCGATGTCCGCGACCAGCGCGCCGTCGGTTAGCGCGTTGTGCTCTTGGAGAAACGCCAGGATTCCCTGCGGGAACCGTGGACGATAGGCAAGGTATGCCTGCACGCGCCCGGAGAATCGCTCAGTATGCAATGCGCTCACGCCACCGAGTGTTTCGGCTCCACCGTCTCAAAGGCCTCGCCGTTCTCCGTGCCGCCGTCCTTTACCTTCAGCAGCCGCAGCATCGGCGAGGTCAGCATCGTGGTCACCAGCGCCATCACCACCAGCATCGTGAAGAGCGCGGGCGAGAAGACACCGGCGTTGTAGGCGATGTTCAAAACGATCAGCTCGACCAGCCCACGCGTGTTGAGCAGAGCTCCAAGCGCGCCGGCCTCGCGCCAGGAGTGGCCGCTCCAGCGCGCCGCCAGCACTGCACCGCCCATCTTGCCGGCAACGGCGGCCAGCAGCACGATACCTGCCCACAGCCACATGTTTGCGTCGTCCAGCAGATCCAGCCGCGTCCGCATGCCAGTCAGCGCGAAGAACAGCGGCAGCAGCAATACGGACACCAGCATGTCCAAGCGGTTGCGAATCTCCTCCTGCCAGCGCGGGATGCGCGGAAAGCACACACCCGCAAGGAATGCACCGAAGAGCGGATGGATGCCGAGCGCATCCGTCGCCGCAGCGGATAGCAGCACCGCGGCAACGACAGCGCCCAGCAGTTCGAGCGACAGACCCGTCGACTTGTGTCGTTTCACAGCCAACGCCGCCAGCGGGCGTACCACGCCTAGCATCAGCAGCAGATAGCCCACCAGCCCGGCCATACGAATGCCCAGGCTCGCGGAGCCGCCGTCCTTGCCGATCAGCGCCAGCGCAAAGGCCAACAGCAACCACGCCACAACGTCATCGACGGCAGCGCACAGGATGGCCGTCGTCCCCAGCGCCGTGCCCTGCAGCCGCCGTTCCTCAAGAATGCGTGCAAGCACGGGGAAGGCTGTGATGCTCATCGAAATGCCCAGGAAGAGCACGAAGGGCATGCTGCCGATACCATGCGGAGCAAACCGGATGCGCAGCGAATGCGCCAGCAGCGCGGCCATGGCAAAGGGAAAGATAATGCTCATGCCGCTGGCCACCACCGCGACGCTGCGCTGGCGGTAGAGCTGTGCATAGTCCAGCTCCATGCCGATCAGGAACAGAAACAGGATCAGCCCGATCGTGCTCAGGTTTTCGAAGTTGGCAAATGAATGCGGCGTAAAGATGTGGGCCACACTTGGAAACAAACGACCCAGGACGGACGGACCAAGCAGAATACCGCCAACAATCTCACCGATAACGCGTGCCTGACCGAGCTTGCGCGCGATCCAGCCGCAGGTGATGGTCACTACCAACACGATCGACATCTGCAGGAGCAGGAGTGTCATGCGATGCGTTGCCCCTTTCGTTCTCGAACGGTCTCAAAGGCAGGATCGGGATGAAAAGCATTGCCGAGATCGTCTCAGGCAAGACACGTCAGGCAAAACGTGGATACGGTTGTCCACGACCCTCCGCCGTCACGACCCTCTGCCGTATCGACCGGGAGCAGCGATGCAATCTTCCCCAGCCCGGTCTCCGGCAGTTCTCTTATTGTAGCCTCGCAGACGGCAACGCAAGCATGTTGCCCCGCCCATCGTGCAACCAGGCGAAGCCCGACATCTCGTTCGAATATGCGACCAATCCGGCAGTTCCTACCGCTCGATTGCCATCGCCACCGAGTTCCCGCCGCCGAGGCACAGTGCCGCCACCCCGCGATGCAGCTTGCGATGGATGAGCGCATAGATCAGTGTGGTGAGCACACGTGCACCGCTGGCCCCGATGGGGTGGCCCATCGCCACCGAGCCGCCATTCACATTCACCCGCGGCGCGATCTCCGGTGCATCCAGGCCCAGCTCCTTCATCACGCCGAGCGCCTGCACGGCGAACGCCTCGTTCAATTCGTAGAGATCGACCTGCTCTTTCGACCAGCCTGTCTTGGCCAGCACGCGTTGTACGCCGATGACCGGCGCGAGCATGACCCATTTCGGTTCGACGCCGCTGCTGGCTTGAGCCCGGATGCGCACCATCGGCTCCAGCTTCAGCTCCGCTGCACGCCGCGCCGAGGTGACCACTAGGGCCGCAGCGCCGTCGTTGACACCCGGGGCATTGCCCGCCGTCACCGTGCCGTCTTTCTTGAACGCCGGCTTCAGCGCGCGCAGCGCTTCGAGCGACGCATCCTCACGCACGCTCTCATCACGGTCTAGCTTGCCGGCGGGCTCGCCTTTCTTCTTTGCAGGAATCTCCACCGGCAGCATCTCGTCGCGGAACGCGCCCGACTTCTGCGCCGTAACCGCCTTCTCGTGCGAGGTCAGCGCGTAGGCATCCTGCTGCTCCCGCGTGATGGAGTGCTTCTCGGCAACGTTCTCGCCGGTCATGCCCATGTGGTAGTCGTTGAAGACATCCCACAGTCCATCGCGGATCATGGAGTCGATCACCTTCCCATCGCCCATGCGGAAGCCGTTGCGTCCCTGTGGCAGCAGATAGGGCGCGTTCGACATCGACTCCATGCCGCCCGCCACCACGATCTCCGCATTGCCAGTCTGGATCGCCTGCGCCGCCAGTGCTACCGCTTTCAATCCCGACCCGCACACTTTGTTGATGGTGAACGCGCTCACGCTGGGTGGCAGTCCGCCACCGAGTGCCGCCTGCCGCGCCGGGTTCTGGCCGAGGCCGGCGGAGACGACATTGCCCATAATGCATTCGTCGACCTGTTCCGGTGCGACGCCCGCTCGACGCACGGCTTCCTGCACCGCGAGCGCACCTAACTGCACGGCTGTGTAACCGGTAAGCGAGCCTTGAAAGCGGCCGATGGGGGTACGCACGGCAGAGACGATGACGACTTCTTCCATTGCTGAAACCTCGACTTCCTGTGACGCCGACGGCGCGGCGCGCGCGTCAGGGCCAACGTGTGAAGATAGCAGGGACCGAAATCCAGCGGCAATCAGGACGCCGGCATCCTGTCATACCGCAAGCCAACATTCAGGAGTGTGACAGCCCGTGATCGAAGCTCCGCAATCACCGGATCGTATTGCCGGGCGCATCGCCCCACCCTGGCACACGGCGCTCCTGCTGGTTCTGTTACTGGGCGGCTCTCTGCTGAACGTGCGCACGCATCACGGCACGACGACGCCCCACTCGCGCATGCTTCTCTACGCCGTCACCGTGGTCTGGGAGCTGCTGCTGCTGGCCATCATGTACTGGGGAATTCGATTGCGCGGCACGACCATCCGTCAACTTCTTGGCATGCGGCGTGTCGGTGTATCGGAGTGGTGGATGGATATCGCCATCGGCATCGGCTTCTGGTTTGGCTCGTCGATCGTTCTGGCCGTCGTCGCTCTGCTGCTGCGCTTCGCGCATTTTGATCCGGAGGCTATTCGCCGTGCCGTGATGCCGCTGGCCCCGTCCACGCCCGCCGAACTGGCAATGTGGGTCGCGCTCAGTGTCACCGCCGGTTTCTGTGAGGAGCTCATCTTCCGCGGCTACCTGCAGCAGCAGTTCACCGCGCTCACGCATCGTGTATGGCTGGGGATTGCGATTGCCGCTGTCGTCTTCGGTCTCGCGCATGGCTATGAGGGCATCAGCGGGATGCTGCTGATCGTGTTGTACGGCGCGCTCTTCGGCATCCTTGCGTACTCTCGCCGCAGCCTGCGTGCGGGCATCTTCGCACATGCGTGGCATGACATCGTGAGCGGTCTCGTTCTCTACTTCGGCGCGCACATCCTCAATCGCATCCCACACTAGTTGCAGACGCAACGTCCGCGATGAAGTTGCGCCGAAGAGAAGCACATAAAAATGCGATTTTTTTCTTGACACTCCAATTCGCTCACTCTATACATTCCGTAACTGCAACAACTGTGTTGCAGCACAAGGGAGAATAGAAACCATGGCAACGAAGAAGGCAGCCAAGAAGCCGGCCAAGAAGGCGGCAAAGAAGGCAGCGAAGAAGAAGTAAGCAATTCAACCGCAACAAGGCAACACTCGGGGGACGCAGGCAAGCGTCCCCCGAGTTGTTTTTACAGAACGATCCAGCACGTCCGCCGCAACCGATATCGCGGTTATCCGATCGTCGCGATCAGTCTGCCGCCGCGAAGCCCGCATCCGATCCGACATTCGTCAATACGGATGGGAATGCAGACCCTGCATGCTGAGCCCTCTTCCAAGGCGACTAGCATTGAGTCCATGGACACGCGGGCGCATTGGGAACGGATCTACGAAACCAAATCTCCGCAAGAGACAAGCTGGTACCGTCCGCGTTTGCAGACGTCGCTCGATTGGATCGCAGCAGCCACGGACAGCCTCTCCGCTTCGATCATCGACGTCGGAGGAGGCGAGGCCACCTTGATCGACGACCTGCTGGCCGCTGGGTATCGTGCCCTTACCGTGTTCGATATCGCAGCCACGGCGATCGGGAAATCTCAAAAGCGCCTGGGCCTGTCGGCCAAAACTATCCACTGGTTGATCGGGGATGTGACGACATTCCCGTTTCCTGTGCGCGCCTATGATCTTTGGCATGATCGAGCCGTGTTTCACTTCCTCACCCGACCCGAGCAACGGTCGGCCTACATCCAACAGCTCGTCTCCGCTCTCAGGCCCGGCGGCCAGGTAGTGATGGCTACCTTTGGGCCGGATGGACCGCAGACGTGCAGTGGCCTCCGGACCGTGCGTTACGACTCGGCCTCGCTGCATCGCGAGTTGGGTCCGTCTTTCCGCCTCGTGCGAAGCTCCATCGAGGAGCACTCGACGCCCTTCGGCACGACGCAACAGTTTCTGTACTGCCACTTCAGCTTCGACTGATGAGAGCATTTTCGGTAATGCTGTGAAGGGCGGAGATCCACTCGGCGTGGCTTTTCCTTTAAGAAAAACCACAGCAGCTTGCGCCAGACCCTCCACACCTATACCGAAAATGCTCCAAGAAAGGTCCGCATCATGAAGCGTCATCTGCTCCCTGTCGGCATCGCAGTCGTTCTCTTCGCCACTTTCGCTGGTACAGGGAGGATAATGGCGGCCCAGCAGCCTGCGACGACCGCAGCCGAAGCAACGATCCCCTCCTCTGCACTCCTGCAGGCCCCTGAGCTCGTGCAATTGCTGCTCGCCTCAAATCCGCCGTTGATTCTGCAGGTGGGCTCGCATGTTCTTTATGCCGAGGCCCATATAGCCGGCGCGGAATACGTCGGCGCCGCGGGGACCAGCCAAGGCTTGCAGGCGTTGCGCGACCGAGTCGCCCACCTGAAAAAAGACCAACCCATCGTCATCTACTGCGGCTGCTGTCCATGGAACCGATGCCCGAACATCCGGCCTGCTTACCAACAGCTCGAGTCGCTCGGCTTCACCCACGTGAAAGCGCTCTATCTGGCTGACAACTTCGGCGCGGATTGGGTCAACAAAGGGTATCCGGTAGCCCACGGAAGGTAGAACAGCATCGTGACACGACCACGTCCACACCGGCGGGTGCGAGCGACACAGAAGGCTCTGGCAGCCCTATTCCTGCTCCTTGCCCCTGCCGGCGCAGTGCCATCCTTACGCGCCCAGGCAGCCGGCACCTCGATCGTGCATCGTACCGCTCCAAATTTCTCGCGTCTGGATTTGCATCACAAGAAGATTGATTTGAACGACTACCGGGGGAAGGTGGTGCTCCTCAACTTCTGGGCGACGTGGTGTGGACCATGCCTTACGGAGATGCCCATCTTCAACAAATGGCAGAAGCAGTATGGCCCCGGAAGATTTCAGGTGATCGGCATCTCGATGGACGACGCCGCTCCGGAAGTAGTCGCAACTGTTTCGAAACTGCAACTCACATACCCGGTGCTGATGGGAGACGAACATCTCGGGACTGCGTACGGAGGAATCCTGGGGCTGCCGGTGACATTTTTGATTCGCCCCGACGGAAAAATCCGCGCTCGGTATGAGGGAGCCGCAGACCTTGTACGAATCAGGAGAGACGTTGAGAACCTTCTCAAGACTCCGTAGAAATCCTGCGCTACGCCGCAACAGGAATGCTCTACAGTGTGGTGCATGACCCGCCGCCGCTGGATTGCCGACACTTGGAACGACACCACCGCCACACTGCAAGGCGACCAGGCCCAGCACCTCAGCCGTGTGCTGCGTGCGCAGCCGGGGATGGAGTTCGATGTCGTGGCAGGTGGACACGCCTGGCTCGCGCGCATCGCATCCATCGAGACGGACAGCATCCACTTCACCCTGCTCGCCGAACTTGCGACCGCCGCCACGCTTCCGCTTACGCTGTTGCTCAGCGTCTTCAAATTCGACCGCATGGAATGGGCGATTGAAAAGGCAGTCGAACTGGGCTGCAGTCGGATCGTGCCCGTGCTGGCCGAGCGAACAGAGAAACACCTGGCCCAGGCCGCGACAAAACGTGTGGAGCGATGGAGACGCGTCGCCCTGGAAGCCGCCAAACAATCCCGACGCGGCGACCTGCCCGCAATCGACGACCCGGTGCGGCTCACCATGGCCTTGGCGAGTCTCCCGGCGCCACCCGAAGCCAAAGAGACAGCCCCCTCGCGCGGTTCGCTGCGCATTCTGCTCTCGGAGACAGAACAGGATCAGTCGCTGTTACGCATTGTTCAGGAGAGCGCCGGCAGCGGAAGCAGCCCAGGAGATATCCGGCTCGCCATCGGACCGGAGGGCGGATGGACCTCGCAGGAGACCTCGCTCTTTGCTGCTGCAGGCTGGCAGAGCACCAGCCTGGGCCCAAACATCCTGCGGGTGGAGACCGCCACCATCGCCGCGCTGGCAATCGTAACCGCGGCCTACGCGTCGCCGCTTAGAGCATGTTCACCGCAGGTATAGAGAAGAGCGCGATGATCCGCGTGGCTTTCCGTGAAGAAAAGCCACACTTCGCGGGATTCCGCTCCATACAGCAACAGTGACAAATGCTTTGGAGCAGCAACGCTTCATCCCGCTGTGATGACACGTCTGGTCATTCTGAGCCGAAGCCAAGAACCTGCGCTGAATCTGCACTGAGCCTACGCTGAAGCTGCCCTGAGCCTGTCGAAGGGAACCGGCAGTGTGCCCACCTCGACACAAAGGGCTCGGTAGCCAGGAACAAAAATCAGCCGAAAAGCCCCTTCATTTTGTCCAACAAACTCCGCGAGGTCGCAAGGTTCTCAGTGGAGAGCGTGCTGCCGAGCTGCTGAATGACCTCACGCTGCGCTTTGGTGAGCTTCTTCGGTGTCTCGACGACAATCTGCACAATCAGGTCGCCGCGTCCGCGCTCGTTCAGGTATGGCACTCCCTTGCCGCGCAGCCGGAACTCTTTCCCGCTCTGCGTGCCCTCCGGCACCTTCAAGGTCGTTTCGCCCTCCAGTGTCTGGATGGCGATCTCCGCACCCAGCGCCGCCTGCGGGAACGAGACAAGCACGGCAAAGTGCAGATCGTGCCCTTCGCGCTCGAAGTATGCATGTGGACGAACAGCGAGCACAACGTACAGGTCGCCCGAGTTGCCGCCGAATCGACCGGCATCGCCCTCGCCCTGGTAACGGATGCGCGTGCCGTCCTCGACGCCTGCGGGAATCTTCACCTGGATCGTGTGCTCACGCTCCTGCCGCGCTTCCCCATGGCAGGTGTGACATGGTTCAGTCACCACCTGGCCCGTGCCGCTGCATACCGGACAGGTGCGCGCGATCGAGAAGAAGCCCTGCTGGAAGCGTACCTGCCCTCGGCCGCCGCACTGCTGGCAGGTGCTGGCGGATTTTCCCGCTGCGCCCCCGGAGCCGCGGCAGTCGGTGCAGGTCTCCATGCGCTTGATGGTGACGGAGGTCTCCTTGCCGAAGACCGCCTCTTCGAAATCGATTGTCAGATCGAAGCGGATATCCCGCCCGCGTTGTGCACGCGATGCGCGGCCGCCGCCGCGTCCTCCCGCAACATTGAACATCTCGCCGAAGAAATCGCCGAAGATGTCACCCAGGTCGACGCCGCCCGGAAAGCCGCCCTCCGCCGCAGCGCCCACGCCGGCAGGGCCGTAGCGGTCATATGCCGCGCGCTTCTGCGGGTCGCTCAATATCTGGTAGGCCTCGCTCGCCTGCTTGAACCGCTCCTCCGCGTCGGGATTATCCGGATTGCGATCGGGGTGGTAGCGCATGGCCAACTTGCGATAGGCCGTCTTCAATTCCTGGTCGCCGCAGTCTTTTGAAACGCTCAGGACTTCGTAGTAGTCGATGTGTGCCACGTTTGCCATTATTCCTGTACTCGGTCTTATCTCCGGTCCGGCAGAATACTATCGCCAACCGGTTTATCTGTTCTTCGTTATCGGTCCTGCGGGCCGGATCGGTTCGATCGTTTACGCCTCAGCCTGATGGGGGTTGACCGCAATCCGTACCAGTGCAGGCCGCAACAAGCGGTCCTTGATGCGGTAGCCGCGGCGAACCTCGTCAATTACCTGATGATCGGGGACGTCGGAACGCTCCACGCTTTCAAGCGCCTCGTGCACGCGCGGATCGAATGCGTTCCCGACTGTCTCTACCGGCGTCACATGCAGTGAGCGCAGAACCTCGTCCATCTGCTTGGCAATCAGCTCCACACCTACGCGCATCTGCTCCGCCGTGCCGCCGGAGGTCAAGGCCAGCTTGAAGTTATCCAGCACCGGCAGAAACTGCTCTACCGCATCGGCGACGGCAAAGGCGCGGTAATCGGCGCGCTCGCGCGTCTCCCGCTTGCGTGCATTATCGAACTCGGCCTGCAGCCGGGCCAGCCGTTCGAACAGCCCGTCGCGCTCGATGCGCAGCTTCTCAAACTCCTCGCGCTCGACCGCTGCCGGGGAAGCTGCCGCAGCGGAAATTTCAGGGACCTCGGCGGCCGAGCTGGTCTCCTTCGGCTCGGGCGCTGCGTCGTTGGTGTTCTGCGCTTCGGTCACTTTTTCTGTTGCATTCTCTGTTGTCGCCATAATCCCTTTGTGTTCCCTATTCCTTCCCCGCGGCAATGTCCGGCCGCTCTTTCACTTACATTCAACTTGCATCCCGCCGGCTCGCGCGCCAGCTATGTCAGCTTCGCGGTGTCTGCAGGATCTTCTCCGAAAGCTGCGCGATGTAGGAGACCGCCTGGATCGTCTCGTTGTAGCGGATTCGGGTCGGGGCCAACACAGCCACCGTGCCCACCGTCTCTGCTCCCAACCGCGCACCGGTGCCGATCAATACCATATTCTCCATATCCGGAATGGCATCTTCCAGTCCCACCACCACGCGTACCGCCTGCTGCCGCGCATCCACATACGCGCTCAACAGGTTGATCAGCCGTTGCTTGGTCTCCAGCGCGCCCAGCAACGACCGCAACCGCTCCTGGTCCAGATCGCGGTGCACCAGATTGGCTACGCCCTCGACAAACACCACCTGCGACGGTTGTGCACCCTCAAGGGCGCCTTTGCGGAAGAGTTCGTTGACCGACTGCGTGAGCCGGTCGTACTCATTCCGCTCCTGCTCCATCCGGCGTTCGATCTCGCCGCGGATACGCTCGATCGACCAGCCGCGAAAATTGCCGTTCAGAAAATTCGACGCGGCCTCCAGATCGGCGTGATCCAGGTCCTGATCCAGTTGCAGAACACGATCCAGCACCGTGCCGCCATTCGTCACCACCACGGCCAGTACACGCTGCGTCGTCAACCGGGAAAAGTGGATATGCTCCAGGTGTTCCGTCTCGCCGGCGGCGGCCGTCGCGACACCAACGCCACTCGAGATCAGCGCGAGCACGTGCGAGGTGCGCTCCAGGAAATGCTGCCGGCTGGTGACACCGGCAAAACAATCGTCGATCTGCTGACGCTTCTCTGGCGGCAGTTGCGCAGCGGCGTGCGTTCCGGATGCAGCGCGCGCCGCGCCTGCAAGATGCTCCACATAGAACCGAAAGGCCTTCGCGGTGGGGATGCGCCCGGCAGAGGTATGCGGCTGCTCCAGCAGCCCGGACTCGCTCAGCGACCCCATGACGTTCCGGATCGTAGCCGAACTCATGCCCTCCCTGTCCGCATACAGGCGGGCGATCGACTGCGAGGCCACAGGCTCGCCATTGGCGATATACATCTCCAGGATGGCAGTCAATACCAGTCTTTCTCGCGGGCTGATGCGAAGCTCTGCTGTCATGGCCGGTCACCTTGGCATACAGCACCCGTAACACCATTTCGGGTACAAATCACCAGTTTTATGGTAGCAGGTGGGCTGGCTCCAACCCGCAATACGATTCGCGCGTCTTTCACACTGTCGTAGCTAACCAAAGTACTGTGGGAAGGCTCTTAGCAGAGGCAAGACGGTCCTGATCGACATGCAGTCCCCATGCATGAGGCAGACTCCTATGCCGCCGTCTCCCACGTGCTGCGTCCCGAGTGACGCAGCAATCCCGAGGAAACGCCGTTTTGCAATCGACCGACACAACTGCACGAGCAGAAGGAAAGTCATGACCCAAGTTCACCGTTCGTATCCGCCTCCGCGTTGCAGGCGGAGCCTGCCCCGCATTCGTTATTTATCCCGGATAGGGTGTTTCTCCCGGATTCGCCTTTGCAGCTCCCTGCTGCTCTCCATCGCGCTTCTCTCCGCCCTGCCAGGCATCTGCGCCTCACCCTCCCTCACGGCGCCTTCTCCCGATGCCGTTCACATCGACGCGAAACACGCCATCTTCCACATCAGCGATCAGAGCGAGGTCCACGCCGACCGAGTCACCGGCTGGATGTTCCCCGTCTCCAAGCAGCCCGTCTCGCTGGACGATCCGCGATCCTTTCGCCTGCGTATCGATGGCGGTGAAAGTTCGATCACCGCGGCCGATCTCACCCGGCTCTTCAACCAGCAAGTGCTTCCCACCGCGATTACTTCCATCCGTCATGTAGAGTGCACCTTCGAAGACGGCAAGGTCGTCTTCCACGGTACCGCGCGCCGGCTCGTGGATGTGGGCTTCATCGCTGAGGCGACCGTGCACGCAGGCCATGACGGACACCTTCTCATCCATCCAACGTCGGTGCGCGGCGCAAGCTGGTTTTCCAACCACCTCATGCACGCCATGAACATGAACCAGTCCAGTATGCTCAAGCCAGGTCCCCGGGCGCAGTACCGCATGATCGGGGAAGATCTCGACCTGCCGTTGAGCGCACTGTTCCCGCCGCCCGTCGTCGAGGGTCATCTGGTGTCTGTGCGCATCGTCGGAGATCGGCTGGTGCAGAACTTTGGGCCCACAGACGATCTCGCCACACCGCCCACTCCAGCATCGGCCTACATCTACTTCCGCGGGGGCACCATGCGCTTCGGCAAGCTGACCATGAAGGATGTCGATCTGGAGCTGGTCGATAAGGACAACGCGCCGCAGGTCACCTTTTCCATCGCCAGCTACTATCACCAGTTGGAGGCCGGTTACTCGAAGGCGCTGCCCAACCGCGGACTACTCGTCTACATGGGCGGCGCCAAAACAATTGGCGCTACCCACTGAGGGTTCAGGGCCAGTCGCGATGTGAAGGAGGAAACGGCGAGAGATCTGCTCTCTCATCGCGCGAGGCCTACGTAATCTCTAGTACATTCTGCTCGTTGGCTGCCTGCGCCTCGGCACGCTCGATCAGTTTGCGCGCAATTGCATAGAAGCTCGCCGGTGCAACAGAAGACTCCGGCGGCAGCAGCGCGACCGGCAGTCCGCGATCGCCGCCCTGCCGGATATTTGGATCGAGTTCGATAGAGCCCAGGAACGGCAGCTTGAACTGCTGCGCCGTGCGCTCGACTCCGCCGGTTGAGAAGATGTCGATCACCTCATGGCAATGGGGGCAGGTGAACCGGCTCATGTTTTCGACGATGCCCAAAACCTCTACATTCACCTGGTGAAACATCTCGAGCGCTTTGCGCGCGTCCTGCAGCGAAACATCGGACGGCGTGGAGATCACCACTGCTCCCGTCAGCGGGACCGTCTGCACCAGAGAGATGACGACGTCGCCGGTGCCCGGCGGCAGATCGACAATCAAATAATCCAGCTCTCCCCATGCTACCTGCTGCAGAAACTGACGCACGATCTGGTGCAGCATCGGGCCGCGCATCATCAGCGGCTTGTCTCCCGGCGATAGCGACCCCACCGAGATCATCTTGACCCCATGTGCCATCAACGGCTCAATGCGGTTGCCTTCGAGCACCTTCGGCTGCGCCGTCGCGCCCATCATCAGCGGCACATTCGGGCCGTAGATATCCGCATCCACCAGCCCGACCTGGTAGCCGAGCTTGGCCATCGCAATCGCCAGATTGACGGAGAGCGTAGTCTTGCCGACACCGCCCTTGCCCGACCCAATCGCGATGATCGCCTTCACTCCGGGCAGCGACTGTGGCTGCGGCATCTGCTGTGTGTGTGTTCCCATCTCGTCTCACTCCTGTTCTATTGCATGCTGTTCGCCGGCATTGCGTCCGTGGGCTTTGCCTGCCGCTTCCGCTCCAACTCTTTCTGACGGAGCTCCCGGCGTCGTGCGGCGTCTTCGTAGTGCTGCTTCTCTTCCGCGGTCTCCGGCTGCAGCTTCGCTACCGGAACGCGTCGTCCCTGGCTGTCCACCGCGACAAACGTGAGATACGCCGAGGCCACGTGGCGATACATGCCGGCGATGGTGTTCTCCACCCAAACCTTCACGCCTATCTCCATGGAGGTATTGAAGGCGCGATTCACGGATGACTTCAGAATCAGCAGGTCCCCCACATGCACCGGCGCGATGAAGTCGATATGGTCCATCGACGCGGTGACGACATGTGTGCGTGCGTGGCGATAGGCCGCCATCGCACCTACCAGGTCGATGAAATGCATCAGCCGGCCGCCCAGCAGATTGCCCAGCGTGTTGGCGTCGTTGGGCAGGATCAGCTCCGTCATCTCGCTGCGCGACTCGGCAACGGAACGGGTGGGCAGTTGAGCGGTGAAGTTCATCATGCGTCTCTTTTCTAGGTATCTTCTCTCAGTTTCGGTCATTGCCCGGAAACCCGCAAACCAGCAGCCGCCATCGCTTTCGGCCACGCATACCAGTCCTCGGGACCATGCTAGGGTTCAAGATAGGCACGGAAACGCCCGGGAGGTTGTGCACACCATGGACAAGATCGCAATGCTGAAAGAGATCCTTGCGCAAAATCCGAACGATGCCTTTGCGCGTTATGGCCTGGCCATGGAGCATGCGAACCAGGGCGATACGGCTGCTGCGCTGGAAGAGTTTCAGCAGCTCACCACCGCGCACCCCGACTACACCGCCGGTTACCAGATGTCCGCGCAGTTATTGATAAAGACCGGCCGGAATGAAGAAGCGCGCCGGCGTCTGGAGGCAGGCGTCGCCGCTGCACAACGCACGGGCAACAGCCTCGCGCTGAATGAAATGACCGCCCTGCTGGACGAGTTCTCTGCCTGAAGAGAGCGTTCTGCAACTCATTTTTGTCGACAGCGCAAAACTGAACGCGCTCCAATGCTGCATCCACTTGCACCCTGCGCAATCTAACTGCGGGAGTCGACTTTGCGCTTCACAATCCTGCACACCAGCAGGCGCATAATGAGCAAATGTAGTGACTTGGGAGCTGGAGCATTTTCGGTAAAGCTGTGAAACGTAGAGATCCACTCGGTGTGGCTTTTTCTTGAAGAAAGGCCATAGGATCTTGCGTCAGACTTTCTACAGCGATACCGAAAATGCTCTGAAGACCGGGGCGCAGTGATTGAATCCGCAAGCAACGGACGACCGTACTATGGAGCGTCCCCTCCGAGCCTCGGCTCATGCTTGCAGCACAGGAGAGCCGTTCGAGAGCATGAAGATTCCGTTGTTTCCGCTCGATATCGTGCTCTTCCCCGGCGTTCCGCTGCCCTTACACATCTTTGAGCCGCGCTACCAGGAGATGATCGCCGAATGCATCGCCGGCAATGCCGCATTCGGCGTCGTGCGTGCGCAGCGTGAGGGCCTTGCTGTTATCGGTTGCACCGCGCAAGTAGTCCGCGAGCTGCAGCGCTACCCGGATGGACGCAGCGACGTCCTGACCCAGGGTGTCGACCGCTTCGAGATTGAACAGTTGGACGACAGCCGCGCATTTCTGCAGGCCGAGGTCGATCTGCTGCCCGATGAAGGTATGGAAGCAAAGCGATCCATGCGGGAAGAGTGTGTTGCATTGCACTTCGAAGCCCTGGAGTTGCTCGGCGTGACCGAAGCCGGCATGAATCTGAACCTGGACGCACCGCTCGCTTACCTGCTGGCCGCCACCATGCCCGCAGATCTGAACTTTCATCAGGCGCTGCTCGCCATGCGCTCAGACGCAGAGCGCACCGAGACGCTGGTGATCTATTACCGCGCCATGCTGCCGAAGTTGCGCCGCGGCAGGCAAGCCAGCGAGCGGGCCGCGACGAACGGGCACATCATGTGATCCAGACGCATCGCGACACCGCGCCGCAACGCAGCGCCGCAACACATCGCCAACGGCAAACACGTACAGTAGAGATAGATACTTCTTCATGAAAAGCGTCAGGAGGTTCTCACCCCATGCCCCAGACGACATCGCAGACCGCGCGACCGGCCAGCCGATCAACCGACACCCTTCCCGCCACACTCGGTGAGCTGCGCGCCAACAAGGAATACACAGAGACGCGGGTCAGCCGCAGCGTCAAGGACGAGCTACGCGCAAATCTGATCCGCCGCCTGCAGGCTCAGGCAGGAGCAGACACCGCGGCCCCGCTCTTCGCCGGTATCGTTGGCTACGACGACACCGTTGTGCCGCAGATCGTCAATGCCCTGCTCTCCCGGCAGAACTTCATCCTGCTCGGCTTGCGTGGCCAGGCAAAGAGCCGCATCCTGCGCGCCCTCACTGAACTGCTCGACCCGATCGCGCCCTACGTCGCCGGCTCAGAGATTCGCGATAACCCCTACCGGCCCATCTCGCAGTACGCGCGCAACCTGATCGCGGAGCGGGGCGACGCCACGCCCATCGCCTGGATGACACGCGAGGATCGCTACGTCGAAAAGCTGGCGACACCCGATGTCACAGTTGCCGACCTGATCGGCGATCTCGATCCCATCAAGGCCGCGCGCAGCGGCGCGGACCTGTCCAACGAACTCACCATGCACTATGGCCTGCTGCCCCGCGCCAATCGCGGCATCTTCGCGGTAAACGAATTGCCGGACCTGGCCGGCAAGATCCAGGTGGCGCTCTTCAACATCATGCAGGAAGGCGATGTACAGATTAAGGGCTATCCGGTCCGGCTGGAGTTGGATGTCGCACTCGTCTTCAGCGCAAATCCGGAAGACTACACCGCTCGCGGCAAAATCGTTACTCCGCTCAAGGACCGTATGGGCTCGGAGATTCGCACCCACTATCCGCAATCTGTCTCCGAAGGCATCGCGATCACACGACAGGAGTGCTGGAGCGACCGTGGCTGCCTCACGACCGAGGTTCCCGACTACATCTACGAGATTGTCGAGCAGATCGCTTTCACTGCCCGCGAAGACAAGAAGGTCGACAAGCGCTCCGGCGTCTCACAGCGCCTACCCATCTCCACCATGGAGCTGGCCGTATCGAACGCCGAGCGCCGCGCCCTGCTGCATGGTGAGTCGCTTGCTTTCCCGCGCATCGGCGATATCTACGCGGCGCTGCCCGGTATCACCGGAAAGATCGAGCTCGAATACGAAGGCGAGATGAAGGGTGCCGACGTCGTCGTGCGCGAGATCATCCGCACCGCCGTCGCGCGCGTCTACGACCAGTATTTCGCCGAGACCAACACCCAGCAGATCGAGCAGTGGTTCAACCTCGGCGGATCGGTCAAGATCGACGACGATCAGCCCGCGGCGACCACAGTGGCCGAACTGCAGGAGATCCAGGGCCTCTTCGAGAAGCTGTCACCCCTCGGCGTCAAGCAGAAGGATGCTCCAGAGAAGATTGTTGCCGCCGCAGAGTTCCTGCTCGAAGGGCTCTACGCGCACAAGAAGCTCAGCCGCAGCGAGGAGCGCGGTTTTACCGCGCAGGAGCGCGCACAGCGCACCGCGGAGCGCAACCAGGAACGTCGTGACGAGTCGCGCGAGTATGAACAATGGCAGCAACGCCGCTCAAACAAGCGCAGCGGGCTGAATTGAGCGCTGCATCCACAAGCTAAGCTCCAGATCGCGGGCGCCCGTCCGGAGGTATCGTGCACCGTCGCAATTTCCTCTCTGCTTCTCTCGCAGCCTCAGCGATGGCGGTTGCGCGAAAAGCTTCCGCGCAATCGGCGACGGCACCAGGCCGAGAGTACTACCAGATACGCCGCTATCAACTGCAGGCGGGCCCCCAGACCAAGCTTGCGGAGAGCTACTTCGGCGACGCGCTCATCCCAGCGTTGACTCGGATGGGGATCGGCCCGGTAGGAGCGCTCAGGCTTGAATACGGCCCGGAGACGCCGGCCTTCTATCTGCTGATTCCCGCTCACTCCGTCGAAGATCTGGCGATGCTCGACGTGCGGCTAGCCCAGGACGACACGTTTCTAAAAGCAGCGGATCCCTTCTGGAATGCGCCTGCGACAGCGCCTGCGTTTTTGCGCATGGAGAGCTCCCTGCTGGCGGCCTTCGAAGGCTGGCCGCGCCTGACGCCGCCAGCGTCGTCAGCTCCGCGCATCTTCCAGCTTCGCACCTATGAAAGTCCCAGCAACCAGGCCCATATTCGTAAGGTCGAGATGTTTCACAAGGGCGAGTTCAAGATCTTCCAGAAGGCGGGCTGCCATCCCGTCTTCTTCGGCGATACGCTCATCGGCTCACGACTTCCGAACCTGACCTACATGCTCAGCTTTTCCAGCCTGCAGGAACTCGATGCGTCCTGGGTAAAGTTCAGAAACGATCCGGACTGGATCAAGCTGTCCGCCTCCCCGCGTTATAACTACGAGTCCATCGTCAGCAACATCACCAATTTGATCCTGAGCCCGCTGGCTGTTTCCCAGCTATGACCAGCCGCGAGGTCCGCGCATGAAAGTTGGGATTGTCACCGGCGCTGCGCAAGGCATTGGCCGTCGCACAGCAGAGGTGTTGGCGGCAGCCGGCTATGCCCTCGGGCTTATCGATCTTCAATCCTGCGCGGCGACCGCGGCTGCCGTCCGCGAACAAAACGCAGACGCAGCCGAGTTCATCGGCGATATCTCCGACGAAGGCGTGGTGGTGCGCACCGTCAGGGCAGTAGCGAAGCGCTGGGGGCGCGTCGACGTCCTGGTCAATAACGCCGGAATCAGTTTCATCTCGCCCGCTGAGACGGTGCAGGTTGAGGACTTCCGCCGCGTGCTCGAAGTGAACTTGGTTGCGCCCTTCCTTCTGGCAAAGCACTGCGGCGCCATCATGCTGCAACAGCGCACTGGAAGCATCGTGAACGTGGCATCGATCGCCGGACTCGTTGGCATCAGTGATCGCTGCGCCTATAACGCATCGAAGCACGGACTGATCGGGATGACGCGCACCCTCGCCGCGGAGTGGGGCGGCCGTGGCGTGCGCTCGAATGCGGTATGTCCGGGCTGGGTCAAGACAGAGATGGATGCCGCCGACCAGGCAAAAGGAACCTACTCCGACGAAGACATCGAAAGCCGCGTCCCCATGGGGCGCTTCGCATCGCCGGACGACGTCGCGCGAGCGATCGCGTTCCTGGCCGATCCGGAGCAGAGCGGCTTCGTGAACGGACAAGCGCTGGCAGTCGATGGCGGTTGGACGACGGACGGAAGCTGGCAGAGTTTGCGCATGAGCAAGCGATAGAGCTCGTCATCTCGACCGGAGCGAAGAGATCTGCCTTCCTTCTTTACCGAGAGTCTTGCAGCCCTAGTCTAGTGAATCGTCTTCATCTTCCGCTGCATATAGTCCATCATCACGTACTCGCCTAGCCGATCCGGCGTGGTGAAATAAGCCTTCCCGCGGCACATCGACGTCACCTTCTGCACGAACTGCACCAGGCCGAAGTCCTGTGCCAGCATAAAGGTGTTCACCATGATGTTCTTGCGCTTGCAGCGGTTTACCTCTTCCAGCGTCTCGGCAATCACCAGCGGATCCAGTCCAAAGGCGTTCTTGTAGATGCGGCCGTCGGGCAGCGTCAGCGCCGATGGCTTCCCATCCGTGATCATGATGATCTGCTTCATGTCCTTGCGCTGCCGGTCTAGTACCCGCTGCGCCACGCGCAAACCCTCGCGCGTATTGGTGTAATACGGACCCACCTTGACGCGGGCAATCTGCGACACCGGCATCTCCTCCGCGGAGTCGTGGAAGAGCACCAGCGACAGCGAATCGCCGGGATACTGCGTGCGGATCAGATGCGACAGCGCCATGGCCACGCGCTTGGCAGGCGTAAAGCGGTCCTCGCCGTACAGGATCATGGAGTGCGAGCAATCCAGCATCACCACCGTGGCGCAGGAGCTTTGATACTCCGACTGGTGTACGTGCAGGTCTCTGTACTCGATGTTCAGCGGAACTGTCAGCCCCTCGCGCGACAGCGCGTTGTTCAGTGTCGTGGTCACGTCGAGATTCAGCGTGTCGCCAAACTCATATGGCTTCGATGCTCCGGATGCTTCGATGCCGGTGGCCCAATGCCGCGTGTCGTGCCGCCCGTAGCTGGATTTGCCCAACGAGCCCAGCAGGTCGCGCAGGGTCTTGAAGCCGAGAAAGTCCAGGCTCTTGTCCGTCACCTCAAAGCGCGCTTCCGTCTCCGGCCTGCCGGTCTGTCCCGGCGTCTTGGCCGCACGCGAAGGATCGTGCGGAGCATCGATGGAGACATACTCCTCCTGCTGCATACGCTCGATCATCCGGTCGATCAGCTCCTCGACCTGCTCCGGCGACATCTGCTGCATGCGCTCTTGCCCTTCCTCATCCAGCAGTTCCCCGGACTCCAGCGCCTGCCGAATCGCCTCGCGCAGGTTCTCCATGGTGTGGTCGCCATTGAGTTCGGAAAATCGCGAGAAGGGGTCCTGGAAGCCGGAGTCGAGCAGATAATCAGAGAGGGCCTTCAGCAGGTCGTCCATCTCGATCTCCGAGGCTAGGTCGCCGATGTACTTGGTGTAACGGACGCGCTTCATGCCTTCAGCCTATTCTTTCCTTGCAGCGGACGCCATCGCGTGCTCAAGCTCAGTTGCGAGAGGCACAGCGCCGTGGGCCGGCTACACGTGCGAAGGAGCCCGGAGGCGGTCATCGAACGCTCAACGGCTGAAGTGCTCAAGGAGATAACTATCGTCTCGGTCGACGGATCGAAGCGTATACCCGGCCTTGAGGAACACATTCAGGCAGTCGAAGCAGCGGCCGTTCAGCAGCCCGTCATCCGCACCATACACAAAGAAGTCATTGTGGGTGGCAAAGAAAGCACTGAATGTCGTGGTGCGCAGGTCGACACCCGCATCGTCTACTAGGTGCCGATACGACTTTAGGAATACGTCGTCGCTCTCTGCCGCCCCAAACACGAGACGCTGGCGAAGCGCCGGTGGGGCATAGTAGTGCAGGTAAAGAAAGAGCGGATCCGCGGTGATCAGGACATCTGAAGAGCCTGTATTACGAAGCAGCGAAGCATAGGGCGCCAGAGGTTGTGCGGGGTTCGAGCTGAAGGCGAAATGACTGCTGGGCTCAACTTGCCCCAGGTAGGTGTGGCTCACACGATAGCGAGCGGCAGCGAGCGTACTCCCCAGCAACAAAACGACCATCGCCGCGAACAGTTTGACAGCGAGCGCTCGGTCGCCGCGGTACACGATCATCTGCGCCAGCAGGATGGAGTAACCGGTAGTGGCCGCCAGGAAGTAGCGGTCGAAGAATGGTCCATGGCCGATCCGGACGGTGAGGATACCCAGCATGGGCAGAATCACGAACCCGATGGCAAGCACAACCTCCACGGTTGGCAGCGACCGTCGCTGCTCGTGGGCCGATTCCCGGTGTATCTCTCGCCATTTCCAGGCAAGCAGAATAAAAATCAACGAGAAGATCAGCAGTGCCGGGCCCAGAACCGAGACCAGATTCCGTTGGATGACGTCACCGGTGCGCTCGGTAAGCCCTCCTATCGCGGTCAGCCCGCGATAGGCATGAATCATTCGCAGATACAAAGGGACGACAAGCGCCGGCGCAAGGATCATCGCGAGCAGCATGCCCGCATGCAGACGTCTCTTGCGAATAAGGTCATACGCTTCGGCCATCGCGTAGGGAATCACAAGGTAGACCGCATAGACGTGCGTCAAAAGCGCAGCAAGAAAGCTTAAAAAAAATGCGGCAGGCCAGAGGGTACTCCCGTCCTTTTCGCGCGCCCGTTGCCAACAGACGAGCATCAACCCGCTCCACGCAAGCACGAACCCATGGGCTCTCGCTTCGAAGGCGTAGGTGTATGCGAGCGTGAAGAAAGGAAAGAGCGCCGCAATCCCGCCTGCTGCGCGACCCAAACGGCGCGATAGGAAGGAGTAGAGACACACACCGCTGACCCAGAATCCGAGAATGCTGGGCAAACGAGTGGCGATCAGACCCTCGCCAAAAAGGTGCTCTGCTCCACGAGTGAATAGATAAAAGAGTGGCGGGTTGAAGTCGCAACCACGCATCACTGCGGTCCAGGTTGCATGAAAGGACGGCAGCCGGCACACATAAACAGTGAAGAGTTCGTCCATCCAAAACGTCTTCATCGATGCACGCAGACATGTATCCGCGAAATAGAGGCCGGACACCAGCAAAAACACTGTGATGGCGACGCGGCTTGGTGTCTTTGTGACGACCGGAACAGAGGAGATAGGAGGCATACCCAACGTGAGTGCGATTGTAGACCGAGTCTGCGAAAGGACAGAGACCCGTTGGCCGCGCAACCTCCCACGAGAGTTACGATAGGCGTGTGCATGCTGACCGGATGCAACCGACCGTCGTGCTGGTGCGTACGCGGAACCCGCTCAATATCGGAGCGGTCGCGCGCGCCATGCAGAACTTCGGGGCGCGGGATCTCCGGCTCGTCGCGCCGTACGAAGAGTCGTTTCGCGAAGCCCGCTCTGCCGTGGGTGCGGATGCAGTGCTTGGCAACGCGCAGGTCTACACCGGCATTTCCGAGGCTGTTGCGGATTGCCGCCTCGTCATTGGCACGACAGCCGGCCGACGCCGCGACCTCAAGCAGCCTCTCGTCAGCCTGGAGCAGGCGTCCCCCATGACCCGTGCGGCCATGGCGCAAGGAAGAGTGGCGCTCCTTCTTGGCTCGGAGAAGCACGGCCTCACTCGGGAGGACTTCGATCACTGCCACGTGTTGCTGCGCATTCCGACGATGACCGAACAGCCGTCCATGAATCTGGGTCAGGCGGCGGCGGTGTGCCTATGGGAGCTGGCGCGGACACAGAGCACCGACCCGACCGCAAAGCTATCTCCGATAGACGAGCAACCGCGGGCCACATCCGGGGGTCTGGAGCGGCTGGCCGAGCTGGTTCTGAACTTGTTGAATGCGGCCCATTACAACCATCCAATGACGCAGGCCACCACCGAATCACACCTGCGCCAGATGCTGCGCCGTCTCCACGTCACCGAAGCGGATACACATCTGCTGATGGGCATGGTTCGAAAAATCCTGTGGAAGCTGCACTCGCTCGACCCTGCTAACGAGTGATCGTGATGGGAACGACGTTCGAGTGGGCTACGGTGTATCCGTCGCTCTGCCGGAAGGCGCCTTTGCGTGGAATATAGCTTTGCCAGGTGGCACGAATCAGATATCGGCCGGGCTGCGTCAACTCCTGACGGGCCTCCATGAGCGAAGTGTGAAGGAAGCGAAGATTGCCCTTTTCGAGTGCGACATCGTTTTCGGCAATACCGCTATCGGCAACGCAATGCTCGATGGGGGCGACGTCGTTCCTCCCCTGATCGACGGCTTCAATCGTGACGGAAAAGCCGCTGCAATCCGTGCTCGAAACCGGCCGCGCAGCCGCAAGGTCCTCATAGACCAGCAAGAGCGGCACATTCTGCCCAGCGTGGAAGGTGCGGCCATCGATCTCGAGGCCCAGCGCGACACCCTTTTCCTGATGCAATGTGGCGAGATCGGAGGGAGCGAGTTTGCCCTGGGTCGCGTCCGTTGCCGAGGCTTGCGCATACGTCTGAAGGATCGGCTGGTCCATATGTGCGTCGCGCACGTGGGCGGACGCACTCTTGTGACAGCCGGTGGAGAAAAGCATGAGGGCAGCCGAGACGACGAGCAGCCAAAAACGCATGGCACAGACTCCTCGGTAAAGGATGCCGGTTGACAGGAATCGGTCGCAATGCCACTTTAGTATTCATGACGTTCCGCGCTACCAGCCGATTTAGCTTCCGTTATTGGTTTCCCATAGCGGCTTCGGCGGCGTGCGCGCACTCAGACCCCAGATGATCTAAGCGCAAACACAACAGACCCCGAGGCCGCGATCCCCATCGCGGCCTTTTCGTTGTTGCACGCAACATGTACTACCGCCGGACGCAACAGAGTGCCAGAACCACACCGGAGAGGACCATGAGCGAAGTAGCAGTAGTATGCGAGGCAGTCAAAGTGCAACCGGCAACCCCGGGCCACCGGCAGACAACGAAGCCACCGGCGCGTCTGACCGCACGTGGGGACGCGGCCCACGCCACCGTCGTACACGTCGGTCCCGTAGCCATCGGCGGCGGCGTGCCGGTCGTCATCGCAGGCCCGTGCTCGGTGGAATCGCACGAGCAGCTTCTGGAAGCTGCCATCGCAGTCAAGGCTGCCGGTGCAACATTGCTGCGCGGCGGCGCTTACAAGCCGCGCACCTCGCCCTACGACTTCCAGGGGCTCGGCCTCGAAGCACTGCTGATGCTTCGCGAGGTATCGAAGAGGACCGGCTTGCCTGTCGTCAGCGAGGTGATGAGCACCGAAGATATCGGCGTCGTCAGCGAGCACGTGGACATGCTGCAGATCGGCGCGCGCAACATGCAGAACTTCTCGCTGCTGCGGCGTCTCGGCAAAGCGCAGCGTCCTGTGCTGTTGAAGCGCAATCCGGCCGCGACAGTGAAGGAGTGGCTGCTTGCCGCCGAATACATCCTCGCCGGTGGCAACGATCAAGTAGTGCTCTGCGAGCGCGGCATCCGCTCCTACGATCCAGACCTCCGCAACACCTTCGACATCGGCGGCATGGTGCTGGCAAAGATGCTGACCCACCTGCCCGTCCTCGCCGATCCATCGCATGCCACCGGCCATCGCGATCTGGTCCCTGCCATCTCACGCGCCGCGCTGGCCGCAGGCGCCGACGGCCTGATCGTCGAAGTGCATCCGCATCCGGAACGTGCCCTCTCGGATGGAGCGCAATCGCTATGCCCGCACGACTTCGCGAGGATGATGCCCACGCTCCCTATGCGCACGGTGCCCGTGTGATACAGCGAAACGGCCGAATCGTCCAGCCTTTGCGGCGCATCTCTTCTGCTGACGACTTGCGCAATGTCGCGGGTTCTGGAGGAGAGATTTCCGCATGAACGATACGACCTCGGCCTTGTTTACGCCCTATCGGGCAGGTGATTTGCAACTGACAAACCGCATCGTGATGGCGCCGTTAACGCGAAGCCGTTCGACTGCCGAAGGGGTGCCTCCACAGTTCGCCGCGGACTACTATAGCCAGCGCGCAGGCGCCGGGCTGATCGTCTCCGAGGCCACCAACATCACGCGACAGGCCGTCGGCTATGCGCTCACGCCGGGGATCTGGTCCGATGCGCAGGTAGAAAGCTGGAAGCATGTCACCCGGTCCGTGCATGCCGCCGGCGGCGTGATGGTGCTGCAGCTCTGGCACACTGGCCGCATCTCCCACCCCGACCTGCACGACGGCGCGCTGCCGGTCGCGCCCTCTGCGATCCAACCTCGCGGGCAGGCCTTTACCCGCGACGGCTTGAAGGATTTCGTGCTGCCCCGCGCGCTGGAGACAAACGAGATCCCACGCATCGTCGAGGACTATCGCTATGCCGCCACCAACGCAAAGCGCGCAGGCTTCGATGGCGTCGAGATTCACTCAGCCAACAACTATCTGCTGGAGCAGTTTGTGCGTGACAGCACCAACCACCGCACGGACGAATACGGCGGCTCGGTTGAGAACCGCCTTCGTTTCCCGCTCGCGGTCGTGAAGGCCGTCACCGACGTCTGGGGTGGCGGACAGCGCGTCGGTATTCGCATCTCGCCCGCCACCAGCGGTCCCGGCGAGGTCCCGCTCGACAGCGACACCATGGGTACCTACGGCCGCTACATCGACGATCTCAATGCTTTCAACCTCGCCTATCTCCACATGATCGAAGGCGTCACGCAAACCACTCGCGACGTGCCGGGCGTTGACTTTGCCGCGTTGCGCCGTCGTTTTCGCAGAACATATATGGCAAACAATCTCTACGATAAGCAGCTGGCGGAAGAGGCGATCGCCTCCGGACACGTTGATCTGGTCGCCTTCGGCCGGCCATTCCTCGCCAACCCAGACCTGGTCGAACGTCTGCGCATCAATGCCCCTCTGGCAGACGCTCCGAAGGAGTACTGGTACGGCGGCAATGAAAAAGGCTACTCCGACTGGCCCGCGCTCGAAGGCCAAGAGATGTCTGTTCGCTAAAGCATTTTCGGAAATACTGTGGTCTGCGGAATTTCAGTGAGACGTGGCTTTTCCGTTAAGAAAAGCCACAATTCGCGGCATTCCGCTCTCCACAGCAACAGTGAAAATGCTTTAATCCTTTCCATCGGAGATAACCTGGCTCATTTGGAAAGAGGAATACCGGTCAGCGCTTGGTCTCGGGATTTGGTCCGTCCAGAACCCAACGCCTCAGACGTGGTGGCAACAAACCAACCTCACCCCAGGTCTGTCCGCCACTGCACTTCGAGCGCAAGACGAGATAGATCGAACCAACAACCAAATAGCTTGCAAAGAGGAACCATCCGGTCATTTGTAACCAAGGAGACACCCCATTCGCAAGGCCTGCAATCATCCCGATAATCCATAGCGAAAAGAAGAGCAAGCCTGCCCACACCTTTCGAGTCGAATTCCTATGAGTTTCCATTGCAGCGCTTCGCCGTTGATAGTGTACGCCGGTGCGCATCGGGGATGCTCGGCATACCACGCCGTCAGCTGCTTTGGATCACGTGCATGCAGGAACACCCCGCCCAGCCCTGTCACCTTCGCCATGCAGCCTCCACTGGTTCTACTCGCTCACTCGCGCCACGCACATGCGATATGGCCAAGGCCGCCGCGCACCGTCAGGCCATCGGCCCGATCGGAAAAGTAGCGCGCAGCAATCCTCTCACTGTCCAGGTCTTCCACTCTCGCAAAGCCGCACTCCAGCAATAACCGGGACAGCTCTGCCGGCTCAAAACCGAGCCGAAATGGCTCTCCCGCCTCGGCTACACGCGCTGCCAGCCAATCGTGTGCGGACTGTTGCACCTGGCTGAGCGCGCTGCGCGCCATCGGATAGTCGAAGGCAATGCCGCTCCCGATGGGAAGGCTACCGATCGCACGAAACGTGCTGATGGCGGCCTCGCGTGTCAGGTATGGCAGAACGCCCAGCCACGAACAGAACGCCGGTGCACTTCGATCGAAGCCGTAATGGTCAAGGCACATCATCAGATCTTCGGTCTCAAAATCAACCGGCACAAATGTCACCGTATCCGGCACGTACATGCCGCGTTGCCGGATGCACTCACGCTTCCAGTCCTGCGTCGCCGGGTGGTCAACTTCGAAGACGCGCAACGAAGGATCGGTCGCTCGCGCGCAATACGTGTCCAACCCTGCGCCCAGCACCAGATACTGCCGCACCCCGGCGGCAAGGGCGCGGTCCAACGCATCCTCGGCAAAACGGCTTCGCGCGCAGACAAAGGCACGCATCCCTCTCGCGTAGGGCTGCGTGCGCTCGATCCCCTCGCGTTCGCCTAACTCCGCCTGCACCGCCGGCGGCAAAATCTTCATCGCCAGCGGATCGGCAAACACCAGCGGCGGCTCGTCGTAACGCTGGTGTGCGGCGCGGCGCATCGCAACCCGCTCCGCTGTTCGGCTGGCACGCCCTTCCTGCATATCGGCATTCCACCCCAGCTTCGCGGATGCGTCAAATGCCGCCTGCCTGCGATGATCTTGCTATGAACACTATGCTCCGCATCCTGGCGATCTCCGGCAGCTTGCGCAGTCATTCCCCTAACCTGCGGCTCCTTGAGACAGCAGCCGCTCTCGCCAATACCTCCACGCGGATCGAAGTCTTCACGCAGTTCGCCGATGTCCCGCTCTTCAATCCAGATACAGCAGAGACCCCACCCGCGGTCACATACCTGCGCACAGCGATTAGGGCAGCAGATGCCGTTGTCATCTCCACGCCGGAGTATGCGCACGGCCTTCCCGGCACGCTCAAGAATGCACTCGACTGGCTGGTCAGCGGTACCGAACTCACCGGCAAACCGGTCGCTCTCTTCAACGCATCGACACGCTCCGTCTACGCGCAGGCTGCGCTACGCGAGGTGTTGGTCACTATGGGGGCGCGCTTCCTGGCGGCCGCCTGCGTGACCGTGCCGCTGCTTGCCGACACACGTACACCGCAACAGCTGGCAGCTGATCCAGCCCTGGCCGTACCCATCGCTGCAGCACTGAAACGCCTGACGAGCCTCATCACCGTTGAGAAAGACGCCGCGAATGCTGACTCCCCTCCCATTGGCCCCGCACTCCCGCATTGGCAACCGCGCCCGCAGCCGGAGCGGCGAAGCTTCCGCGGCCGCTATTGCGGCATTGAGCCACTCGACGCAGCCACGCACGCAGAAACACTCTATGCATCGCTTTGCGACGCAGCCGGCGCCGCTGGCTGGACCTATCTCCCCGCCGGCCCACCTGCAGGCCCGGACGCATGGCGCTCCCGGCTCGAGCAATATGCCGGCAAGCATGATCCACTCTTCTTCTCCATCTTCGACGAAGCCGGCCGCGCATCCGGCATGTGCGCCTACATGCGCATCGCACCGGAACACGGCTCGATCGAGATCGGCTCCATCCATTTGTCACCGTCGCTGCAACATACCCGTGCGGCAACCGAGTTTCAATACCTGCTGATGCGCCACGTCTTCGAAGACCTCGGCTATCGACGTTACGAATGGAAGTGTGACGCGTTCAATGAGCCCTCCCGGCGCGCGGCGCAGCGGCTCGGCTTCGTTTTGAGGGAATATTCCTGAACGCCATCGTCTACAAGGGTCGCAGCCGCGATACTGCCTGGTACTCCATTACCGATGAAGAGTGGCCGCGCATCCGTCATGGCTTCGAGGCATGGCTGGCGCCAGGGAACTTCGACGCCGAAGGCCGTCAGTTGCATGCGCTGACGAGCCTGCGTATGCAGGACTGAGCACTACAGAGTGAGCGCCATAATGTAGTCGTCGCACAGCATGGAGCCGACCAGAAATTTCCGCTCGCCGATCCGCTGGAATTCAACCCGCTCGTAGAAGCCCAACGCGGAGAGATTGTCCGCCTTCACGCCCAGCAGCAGCCGCTGCGTTCCCTGCGCGCGCGCCCGGTCCACAGACCACTCCATCAACGTGCGACCCAGGCCGCCTTTTTGAAAGCGATGCAGCAGATAGATGCGCTTTAGTTCCAGATCGGCGTCGGTTATGGCCACCGGCAGATCCGGCGGGGAAAGCACCGCGAAGCCGACGGGCGCGCCCTTTAACTCCGCCAGGCAAAGCCGATAGCGGGCATCTTGCAGCCACGCAGCATACTGACTCGCCGCATGATGCAGACGACAATGCGACAAAATATCCGCTCCCTCGAGAACGCCGCTGAAGCTCTCGAGAAAGGTAGCAGCCCCCACCAGCGCCAAAGCCTCTTCGTCGCCGGGGACGCACGTGCGCAGCAGGATGTCTTTGTAAACAGACATGCGCCGATACTACCAACCGTTCGTGCTTCCGATGGATGGCGCGACAACCCAATCGATGGCCTGGCCCCGGAAGCGCGCTACGCCTGCGGACCTTCCAGTCGCTGCTTCAACATGCCCGCCAGCTCAGCCATCAGACGCAGCCTCTGCTCCAGCTGCGGCGAGGTCCGGCTCTCCTTCAACGCAAGCTGCGTATGCAACAACAGGCCGGAGAGTGTGTTCCGCAGCTCGCTCTCCACCGCGCCCAGGGCCGCCCGCTGCGCGGCCCCCTGTTCCTGTTCGCGCCGCGCCAATGCCGCTCGCAGATCCCGTATCAGCCGTGTGCTGCCGGTCAACGCGAAGTTCACCTGCATCGGAATGGCGAGGCCGGTCATTTTCCACAGCAGTTCCGCGCCGCGCGGGTCACCCTCCACGAGTGACTCATCGACGATCACTGCTACATAACTGCCTGCGCGCAGCGCGCCCAAAGCCTCCTGGCGAGATGCCACCACGTCCACATCCATGCCCATCTGCTGCATGATCGCCGTCGCGCATGCTTCGGTAGCGCTCAACGCGGACACCAGCAGGATGCGCCTTGCGGCCAGCTCTTCACTCATAGCCCTGTCCTCATCCCATTCATTCCGTTCATCGGCTGCAGTGACTCGATGGACATTCCCTCCGCCAGCCCATACTCCTTCAACTTGCGGTAGAGGGTCGTCTTCCCGATGCCGAGCAGCCGCGCCGCCAGCAGCTTGTCGCCCTTCAACTGCCGAATCGTGTTCAGGATGGCCTGCTTCTCCAACTCCGCCAGCGGTATCACCCGCATCGTCGCCGGCTGCGTCACAGCGGACTGTACCGATTTCTCCATCTGGGAGACGCCCCGCCGCAGCTCCAGTTCATGGTTCTGCAACTGGGTCGGCAGATCGCCCATATGGATCACAGAGCCCGACGCCATCGTGCAAGCCCGTTCAATCGCGCCCTCCAGCTCGCGAACGTTATTTGGCCAGTCGTAGTCCACCATGCTGCGCAACGCGTCGTCGCTCAGCGTATAGCTCTGGCCGCTCTCGCGCGCCATCCGTGCCAGGAAGTGTGTCGCCAGCAGCGGAATATCGCTGCGCCGCTCCCGCAGCGGCGGAATCCGCAGCGTCACCACATTCAGGCGGTAATACAGATCCTTGCGGAAGGTTCCCTTGGTGACCGCCCCTGCCAGGTCCACACTGCTCGCCGCCAGAATGCGCGCGTGCAGCGGAATGCGGTGCGTCGCTCCCGCCGGCCGTATCTCCTTCTCCTGCAGAACGCGCAGCAGCTTCGCCTGCAAATCCGGCGTAAGCTGACCGATCTCGTCCAGGAACACAGTGCCGCGTTCGGCCGAAGCCAGCACGCCCGGTACATTGCGGAGTGCTCCCGGAAACGCACCCTTCACGTAGCCGAACAGTTCATGCTCGATCATTTCGGGTGCGAAGGCGCCGCAATCGACTGTCAGAAACGGCTGCGACGCACCATCGCTCTGCATGTGCATCGTGCGCGCCACCATCTCCTTGCCGGTGCCGCTCTCGCCCACGATCAGCGCCGGATGATGGCTATGCGCCACTTTGGCCAGGATGCGGTAAAGCTTCTCCATCTCCTCGCTATGTCCCACCAGGCTGCCCACCCCGCCGGTGCGGCGCAGCCCTTCGCGCAGGTGTCGGCTTGCACCGGTGGCCTGCCGCCGCTGCGCGGCGCGCTCCAGCATCGTTCCCAACTCTTCCATCATGAATGGCTTGGTCAGATAGTCGGTCGCACCCGTCCGCATGGCCTCCACGGCCGAACCGATTGTCGCCGACGCAGTCATGACAATCACCGTCGTATCCGGCCTCAACGCCTTCACCTCTTCCAACAGTTGCAGACCTTCGCGGCGACTCGCCTTCAGCTCCATCAACAATAGGTCGACGGTGTGGCTGCGCAGCAGTTGCTGGGCATCCGCCGCCTCCGCAAGTCCTTCGGCAGAGAAGCCACGCCGCATCGCGATCTCCATACACGCCGAACGAGTCGCATCGTCCTCTTCGACTACGAGAACGTGCAGCCGGTTTCCATCGCTTTCCATTCCCATCATGGTGTCCAAAGCTCACCTCAAAGATAAAAAGAACCAAGGCAGTACCAGATCGTGCATTTATTACACAACAGCAATGCAAGTACTACAGGGTGGAGTGTAACCAGATTTCATTCCGGGAATCCCGCTTAAAGTGCCGCGCGGCCTGACTTCAGTAATGACCCAAGTCACCCGATTACCCCACATAAGCAGCAGAGCCCAAGTACTATGTGGAGTTCTAGGGGCGACGCCTGTCATCGGGGGCTGCCATACAATCACCGCATGGCTCCTGCATCTCCGGCCCCCGGTATCCGCACCGGCCGCGCCGCCAACCAGCTCCGCCCCGTCACCCTCACTCCCGACTACGTCGCCACCGCCGAAGGCTCGGTGCTCATCGCTGTCGGACATACCCGGGTGCTCTGCAATGCTTCCATTGAGCAGGGCGTGCCCGCTTGGCTGCGCAACAGCGGCCGCGGCTGGGTCACCGCCGAGTACGGAATGCTCCCGCGCGCCACGCTCACCCGCACCGCCCGCGAATCCGAGCGTGGCAAAATCTCCGGGCGCACCCATGAAATCCAGCGGCTGATCGGCCGCTCCCTTCGCTCCGTTGTGGACATGCAGACGCTCGGCGAGCGCACCGTAATTCTGGATTGTGACGTATTGCAAGCCGACGGGGGCACGCGCACCGCCGCGATCACCGGTGCCTGCGCCGCACTCGCGCTCGCGCTCAACCGCCTAGTTACGGCGGGCACGCTCAAGCAATCGCCGCTGCGTCAGCTCGTGGCGGCAACCAGCGTCGGCATAGTAGATGGCGAAGTGCTGCTTGACCTCGCCTATGAGGAAGACTCACAGGCCGACGTCGACATGAATCTGGTGATGACCGAAGACGGAGGCCTGGTCGAAGTGCAGGCCACCGCCGAGCGGCAGTCTTTTCCCCGCGCAAAAATGCTCGAGATGATGGACTACGCCGAAGCCGGCATCCGCGAACTCTTCGCCGCGCAGCGCGCACTGCTGAAGACGAGCAGCGAAAAGGCCGCTGGCTAAGAAGCAGACAGCAAGGAAGCGATTCGCAGGTCTGACGCTGCCCGCGCGGAGTTCTGCCCACACACTTTCATCCTGAGCAGAGCGAAGGACCTGCAGTCCTCCCGCAGCGCCACCACAACGGGTGCCCCATCCTACGCAACGCGTAGGGTGGGATCTCAACCCAGCCAGCAGCGTCATTCCCGGCTTGACTGTCTGCTCTACCCCTGTTTACTCTAGGCATCGAGCAAACAGAGCATGCCCCCTCCATCCAAACGCGACCTCTTCCCCGGCGCACTTGAGCTCATGGTCCTGCGCTCGCTCGAACTCGAGCCCATGCACGGCTACGCGCTCGCGACCCGCATCCAGCAGCGCTCCCGCGATCTGCTCCAGGTCGAGGAGGGCTCCCTCTACCCCGCATTGCAGCGCCTGCTCAAGGCGGGCCTCGTCGATGCGAAGTGGCAGACCTCGCAGACCAACCGCCGCGTCCGCACCTACTCACTTACCGCCAAGGGCCGCAAGCATCTCGCGAGAGAGACCGCGGCACTCGATCAGATGATCGAAGGCATCCAGCTCGTCCTGGAGTCGGAGTGACGATGCGAGTCGGAGTGAGCCTTCACGATCAAATCGGATGGTGGTGTTCAACGGAGGTCCGCTATAGCAATTTTCCTGATGCTGTGATGTGCGGAGCATCGCTCGGCGTGGCCTTTCCTTAATGAAAGGCCACCAAGGCCTTCATTGGCCCCCTACACCTACAGGAAAATTGCTATAAATGTCCTGGCTACGCAACCTCCTCTTCCGCAAACACGCCGACGACGATCTCGCCGAAGAGATCCGCCAGCACATCGCCGAGCGCACCGAAGCCCTGATCGCGCAGGGACGCAATCCGGAGGAGGCTGCACACGAAGCACGCCGCGCCTTCGGCAACCCCACACTCGCCCGCGAGCGCAGCGTCGAGATCTGGCAGTGGCGCTGGCTCGAAAACCTCTGGGCCGACCTGCGCTTCGCCATCCACCAGCTCGCCAAATCGCCCGGCTACACGCTCACCGCAATTCTGACGCTGGCCATCGGCATCGGCGCCAACGCCGCCATCTTCAGTCTGATCGACGACGTGATGCTGCGCTCGCTGCCGGTGCCTCATCCAGAGCAGCTGGTCGAAGTAGGCTTTCGCAGTCCCGCCGTTCCCCGGTTCATCAATGGTCAGTCGATCCCGGCCTTCACGGATCTGCGCACCCATACCGTCAGCCTCTCGGATCTCTCGCTCTGGGGCGAAGACATGATCTCCATACCCGATGATCGGGGCACGTTTCGTTCTATTGGCGGATCGCTCGTCACCGGCAACGCGCTCTCAGTTCTCGGCGTTCGCCCTTATCTGGGAAGAGTGCTCACTCCGGCGGACGATGTCGCCGGCGGACCCGAAGGCGGCTGGCCTGCCGTGCTCGATTACGGCTTCTGGATAGCGAACTACCACGGGGATCCCGGAATTATCGGCAAGCGCATCACGATCTCATCTCGAACAGCTGTCGTCGTGGGCGTTTTGCCGCAGGCCTTCAGCGGCATCACTGTTGGCTTCCCGCAGAAGATCTACCTGCCATCGCACTTCGCCTCCGAAATCGCTCCTTCGCCAGACCAGGATCCCTTTAAGCATCAAGATCGGTTTTATGGGCTTGCTGTCGGACGGCTGCGCCCTGGCGCTACGCTTTCCACACTCAATGCCGAACTCGCAGCCCGCAGCCCCTCATTTCTGCACGCTCTTCTGCTTCCAGCGATGCTCGCGGGGCCGGTCTTCCACAACGCCACACTGGCCGCGCAATCTGCCAGCCGCGGTTTCTCCTTCCTCGAAAAGCAGTATCGTCAGCCCCTTCTTCTTCTGCAGGGGATCGTGCTGCTCGTCCTCCTGCTTTGCTCGGTCAACCTTGGCGGTCTGCAGCTCGCGCGTGTCCAGGCGCGCCAGCATGAGTTTGCCATCCGCAGTGCGCTCGGCGCCGGGCGCGGGCGCCTCCTGCAGCAATGCCTCACCGAGTCACTCCTGCTCGCCCTGGTCGGCTCATTGCTTGCTGCAGGCATCGCCTGGTCCAGCACCGCGGCACTGGGCGCGTTCCTTACACCCCCTGGATCAGGCGATACGACGTTACTGCGTCCCGATGCGCGCGTGTTGATCGTGACCACTGTGCTGGCGCTCGTCACCACCCTGCTCTTCGGCCTGCTGCCTGCATGGATTGCCGGGCACACCTCACCCGGCACGCTGCTCAAATCGCAGGGCGTTCAGCGTCGCGGCAGTACGCTGCGCCGGCGCCTCTTCATCCCGGCACAGTTTGCGCTCGCGCTGGTACTCGTCCTCAGCGCTGGTCTTTTCAGCCAGACACTGTCCAAGCTGCGCAGCAACCACGCCGGATTCGAGCCGTCGCACATCATCGAAGTGACGGCGCAGTTTCAGGCGCTCAAGAAGACACCGGCGGAGATCATTGCACTCTACCGTTCCATGACGGATACGCTGCGCACTGCGCCCGGCGTGCAGGCCGCAGCCTACACCTGGGTCACGCCGCTCACCGGCTTCGCCCCGGACATCACTGTGCACTCGCTCACCCAGGCGCACATCGAACACAAGTTCGTCTTCAACGAGGTTGGCGATGGATACTTCGCCACGCTGGGCACCCACCTGCTTGCGGGCCGCGAGTTCTCCCCCAGCGATAGTGACCATTCCACCTGCATTCTCAACCAGTCCGCCGCGCATGCGCTCTTTCCCACTGGAGGCGCCATCGGAAGCAGCATCAAGGCCGCGTACGACCATACCGACACGATGCACATCGGTGACACCTGCCGCATCGTTGGCATGGTCGAAGACGCGCGCTACGCCAGCCTGCGCGATCCTGCCCCGCCCACCCTCTATTTCCCTGCAGGCGTGTCCACCGTCGGCGGCAGCGGCTTTACCAACAACCTCGTCTTCATGATCCGCGCACAGACGGATGCCGAAGCCATCGCTGCCTACCGCGCCACGCTCGCCCGCTATGCCCCCACGACCGGCGTGATGACCTTCCTGCCCTTGCGCGAACAGGTCGATCAGTCCCTCGGTAGTGAGCGCCTCATCGCCACCCTCTCCACCACCTTCGCCGCCATCGCGCTGCTGCTCAGCGCCATCGGCATCTTCGGTCTGCTGGCGCTGCGGGTACAGGAACGCACACCGGAGATCGGGGTGCGTATCGCCGTCGGCGCAACGCGCGGCAACCTGCTCCGCATGGTGCTTGCCGAAGCCCTGCGCATGGTCGCGATCGGCTCGCTCGGCGGTATCGTGCTCTCCGCTATCGGCCTCGCCTTCGTCAAACGCTTCCTCTACGGAACGTCCCGGGCAGACCTCAGCGTCGCCGCAGCATCGCTCGCCGTGCTCATCCTGGTCGCGCTCGTCGCCGCAGCCATCCCCGCGCGCCGTGCGGCATGGCTCGATCCCACCCAGGCTCTCCGCGCCGAGTAGCGACCTCTTAACTTGTCGAGGAATCTTTAAAAGCATTGTCACTGTAGGTATGTAGAACCAAGTTCCGCGAAGTGTGGCTTTTCTTGACAGAAACGCCACCGGGATCATCGCGCTCTTCTCTATACCTACAGTGAACATGCTCCTGGAGCAGAAGCCGGGATGATGTCAGTGGACGGGAGCGGCACCCTGCCGATCGGTCAATACTTCACCAATTCAGAGACCGAAAGGAAGTTCGGATCCAGTCCCTCTTGTCAGCTCGACTGGGTCCTTCACGAAGTGAAGGACTGCGCCCACACCATAGCAATTTTCCTATAGAGGTGTAGAGGGACCAAGGAAAGGCCACGCCGAGCGATGCTCCGCACATCACAGCATCAGGAAAATTGCTATAGCTAGCTTCGTTGTATGCCGAAGACGACGGACCCCAGGTAGATCATGGCCACGGTGGCGGCCAGCATCAAGAGAATCAGCGCGGCTTCCAAGGCGTTGTTCTGTGTCCTGGCCGGAAAGACGTCCAGTGCATCTCTACCTTGGTCCTCGTGGCTGCTTTTGTAGGGCATGCCAGCACAGTAGCGCCGTATGGCAGCCGCTCACAACTAACGATGGAGTGCTTCCACGCGGGCGATAGTAATGGGGAGTTCATTACATATCGGTCATCCGTGCTTCATCGGATTCTCGTATGGGAAGGCGATGCCAACCTAAAGATGATTACGACGCGAGTGCACCCGGATACTGCCACCATTCGCTGACGCAGCCGGAGCATCGATAGCGTCCCGGCGGAAGATCGCTGACGTGCGCCGCAAAACGGCGCTTCCACTCTCCGGCGGCATGCCTTTCGCGTACCTGCTCGACCGAGACACGACGCAGGCGGCCGGAGCACTGGGGACACGGGTGACTCGGCATTTCTGCCCCCACGCCATCCTGATCGAACCCACCATCCCCTGCGACATCGATTGCAGCCATGACTTGCCCCCGAAAGTGCGTCCAGCGAGCGACGCCCAAATTGATTCGGCCACACATGTGTGCGAATCAAGAGGTGGGATGCCATAAGCCGACCGACGACGCCCCCGCGGCAGCGATCGCTTTGCTTCAGACCATCACTTCGGTAACATCCGTTGGAGTGGGACTTATCTTCCGCCGTCGAAGATGTTCTTCGAGAGATAGCGCTCCGCCGAGTCGGGAATGATCGTAGCGACGCGCTTTCCCGGCCCCAGCTTGCGCGCCACACGCAGTGCCGCACACACCATGGCGCCGGCACTTGAGCCGCCCAGCAGACCTTCCTCCGCCGCCAGCCGCTTCACCATGGTGAAGGCGTCATCGTCCGTGATCATGATCACGTCATCGGCAAGCTCCGGATGAAAGGTCTTCGGGATGAAGTGGACACCGATACCTTCAACGCGATGCGGGCCCGGCGGCCCACCCTGCAGGATCGATCCCTCCGTCTCCACCGCGATCGCGGCCAGACGGGGGTTACGCTTCTTCAGGCCACGCGCCACACCGGAGAAGGTACCACCGGAACCCACGCCGGCCACCAGCGCATCGACGCGACCATCCATCTGCTCCCAGATCTCGGCTGCGGTGGTGGCTTCATGGAAGTCTGGGTTCGCCTGATTCTCGAACTGGAAGGCGCCCCAGGAACCAGGGGCTGCGGCCAGCGCCGCCTTCGCCTGCTCGATCGCGCCCTGCATCCCTATGCTCTCCCGCGTGCGAATCACCGTGGCGCCAAAGCCACGCATCAGCATGCACTTTTCTTCGGCATACCCTTCGGGAACAAACAGGGTGACCTTGTAGCCGCGGTTCACGCCGATCAGCGCGAGCCCCACGCCAGTATTGCCCGCCGTGGCCTCAAAGATCTGCGCGCCGGGCGCCAGCAGACCTTGCTGCTCCGCACGAAGGATCATCCCGAGCGCCGCGCGGTCCTTGATGCTGCCGCCGGGGTTCAGAAACTCCAGCTTGGCAAAGACCTCTGCGGTGTCCGCGCTCGTAAGCCGCGTCAGGCGAAGCATAGGAGTCTGGCCGACCAGGTCGGTGATATCGTCGGCAACGCGCAGTGCGCCGCGAAAGGTGAGAGTGGAGCCTTCAGTCTGCATAAAAGAACCAGTTAGTGTAGCAGCGTCGCGAGGCATACTCTCTTGGTATGTGGCAGCGCCTCTCTCCCTGGTTGGCACTCGGTACCGCTTTGGTCGTCCCTGCCGGCGCGGCAAACCAGCCGCCCGCACCAAGCTCGCTCGGTATCACGGCCGCGAACGCAGCCGTTCCCTTCCTGTTGGAGAACGGGCTGGTCTACCTCGCCGGCAGCCTAGGCGGCTCGACGCAGCTCGCGTTCGTCGTGGACACGGGCTCTACTGCCACCAGCCTCGATCCGAAGGTGGCGCAGGCAGCCGGCATCGACCCGGTCGGCACTACGCCGCTGCTGGTAGCCCGACGCGACTTCCCGCAACAGAAGTTCTCCATCGCCTCCACGGACTACATCACCGCCATCAGCGGGCGCCCCACCGCGGGCGTGCTTGGCCAGCCGCAGTTCACCCGCTACTCACTCGCCCTGGACTTCGATCGCAACCGCGCCGCCCTGCTCAGCCCCGAGATTTGCCCCTCCACTGCGACCCGGCTCCCTATCTTCACCGCGGGTGAGCTGCCGTTCGTTGAAGGATCGATTCCCCTCCCCAATGGTCAACAAGCCACCGGCCTCTTCCTGGTCGACACTGGCCAGCCCGGCCCCGGCATCGTGCTCGCGGCCAGCTTCATCGCCGCACATCCGGGGCTAGCCGCAGGCGTCAAGGTGCAACGCGAGGACGGCAGCACACTGGTACGTCTGCCGGAGCTTCGTCTCGGAGCGCTCACGCTGCATGCGCCGATCGCGGAGCTGGACAAGTCGGCAACCACGGCCGGCAATCCGCGACTGGCCGGCGTGCTGGGGCTGGAAGCGCTCCGTCGCTTCAACCTGGTGCTCAACCGGCGCTACTCCTCGCTTTACCTGGAGCCGAACAGTCATATGGCAGACCCCTTCGAGACAGACATGAGCGGTTTGCGCCTGAATGCTTCAAAGACCGGCAAGCTCGTCGTCACCGCAGTCGCCCCCGGTTCACCAGCCGCCCAGGCCCATGTGGAGGCCGGCGATGTGCTGTTGCGCATGGAGAACCAGCCGCTGACCGCGGCCAATCTAGGCAGCGTGGTCGATGCGCTGCGCAGCGCTCCCGGTGCGACCGTGCATCTGGTGCTCGAGAGCAGCGGCAAGCCACGCGAAGCCACGCTGCGGCTGAAACGGATGCTCTGAACTCTCAAGGGGCCGCCACCAAGGGACCACACCGCCGGAGCACATCAATGACAAGCGGATGGAGAGCCCGATAGAGAGATCCCCATCCTGCCATCAGATTGTTACCACTTGTTACCACCGAGAACTGTCGTCCTTCGGGACCAGGAATGTCCGCTGACTCGGAACGCCATTGACGGTCGCTCCAGCATGGCTGAAGGAGGGCGATTGGGTAAGGAAATCAGCAGGAAAATTGAGCACGGGCTTGGACACGTTGTTGAGCGATGCAATCTGCTCAGGCGAGAGTGTAAGATCAAGCGCCTTGAGATTGGCCTCCAGTTGCTCGAGTGTTCGGGCACCGATGATGGTAGAGCTTACCCCCGGTTGGGCCTTCAGCCATGCCAGCGCCACGGTCGAAGAATCGGTGTTGCACTCCGCCGCAACCTTGCCCACCCCATCGATGATGTCGTACTGCTTCTCTGTCAGTTCTCCGGCGCGTAAACCCCGAAGCCCCTGCATCTGCGCGCCGTTGGCGCGTGTGTACTTACCGGTCAAAGCGCCGCCTTTCAAGGGTCCCCAGGGTAAAACGCCGAGACCCAGCTCTTCTGCCATGGGGGTCAGCTCTCCTTCGACAGTTCGTTGCATTAGCGAGTACTCAATCTGCAGCGCAATCAGTGGGCTCCAGCCGCGAAAGTCGGCCATCGTCTGCGCCTGTGCCACCTTCCACGCCGGCGCATCGGAGAACCCGACGTACCGCACCTTGCCCGACTGAACCAAATCGTCCAGCGCGCGCATCGTCTCTTCGATTGGCGTAAAGCGGTCCCAGTTATGCAGGTAGTACAGGTCGATGTAGTCGGTCTGCAGGCGTCGCAGCGACTCATCACACTGTGCGACGATGGCCTTCCTTCCCGCGCCCCCGCCGTTGGGATCGCCGGCGAAGAGGTTGCAAAAGAACTTGGTCGCGATCACCGCACGGTCGCGCTTGCCTTTGCCCTGCTGGAAAAAGTCCCCGATGATCTTTTCGGAGTGTCCCGAGGTATAGGCGTTCGCCGTGTCAATGAAGTTGCCCCCCTGCTCCAAATAGTGCGCAAGGATCGCTTCAGAGTCCTTCACGCTCGCTCCGAAACCTCCGCCCATGTCTTCTCCAAAGGTCATGGCTCCGAGGCAGAAGGGACTCACGCGAAGGCCGGATCGGCCAAGTGTCAGATATGAATTCAGCGGCATAGACATTGCTCCTTTTCTGATTTGAGTACGCTGGCGATGGATTCGCACCATGCATTGTCGGAATCTTGTGTCGCCCAACGTCTCGGGGAGACACGGGGCACCCGTTGTAGGGCGTCCCAGCCCGTGTCTCGCGAACGCGCTATTTCTTCTTGCTGTCCGCGGCTCCCGGTGCATGCGGGAAGTATCCGGCTTTGGTGCGAACGCTTAGCTTGCCGTAGCCCTTGGCCTTCGCATCCACGTGGACGGTGCGATACCCGCCTAGACTGGCGGCCTTGCTGGAGTGGTAGCTGATCGTGTACTGGTTCCGGATATCGCGGGCCACCTCGGCGGCGATATCGTCCACCTGCCCGAGGTTCTTCGGGAAGAAGGCGAGACCGCCCGTCTCATCCGAGAGCAGTTGCAGTGCCCGCCGCGCGCGGTGTGACTCGCGGCCGCCGCCGCCGGAGTCGTCAAAGAGCAGTCCGATGGAATACACCACCGGCCCCTGCAGATCCTGCACGCGGCGCACCGTCTCTTCAAGGTTGGTACCCGATGCGTTGTCCTCGCCGTCCGTGATGATGAGCAGCACATCCTTCGCCTTCTTCGCGTTTTTGGCCATGTAGTCGGCCGAAGCGATGACCGCATCGTAGAGAGCGGTGCCGCCCTTCGAGTCGATGTGCGAGAGTCCATCGCGTAGTTTCATCAGGTCACTGGTGAAGTCCTGGTCGATGTATGCCTCGTCGGCGAAATTCACGACGAAGGTCTCATCATCCTTGTTCGAGGCGCGAACCATATCCAGCGCCGCCTCGTTCACCGCCTGCCGTTTCGTGCGCATCGAGCCGGAGTTGTCGATCAGCAAGCCGATGGAGACGGGAATGTCCTGCTCCAGCACCGAGGTGACGTTCTGCTGTGTGCCGTCTTCCAGGACGCGAAAGTCTTCTTTCTTGAGCCCGTTGATCAGCCTCCCATGATCGTCGATGACGGTCGCGTTCAGGATGACCTCGTCGACATCCCGTGAGAGCGTAAAGCCATTGCGGCCGCGGCTCACTTCGCCCGGCTTTTGCGGCGTTGCCGGGGTTGCCGGGGTTTGGACGGGCGCAGGTTCCGGCGATGGGACGGGGTCCCGGTCCACACTGAGCGACGGCTGCTGCTCTGCGGGCAGCGGCGGCGCGGGCGTCTGTTGCGCGGCCAGGACACTGCACGAAGCGAAGAAGAGAAAAAGTAAGAATGTAATTCGCAAATTTGAATTACTGCGAGGGTGCATAGTATCCGCTTCGGGCATGTACGGTAAGCGGCGGCAGCCCGGGGGGTGGCACCAGCTTTACCTTCACTTTACGCCATTTGCCATCGCGCTTCGTATCCGACGGCTTGTATCCGACGACGTATTGATTTCGCAGTTCGGCGCTGATTTTGGTCGCGATATCGGTCATATCCGAGATATCGTCCACTCGGAAGAGCTGCCCGCCCGTCTCTTCGCTGAGGTCGTGCAGCAGCAGCGGGCCGTTCCGCTCCTCGGTCGTCGCAGCATACGCGTCGAAGATGCCGATGGCAAATACTTCCGTATCCGATTCGCGCACCAGGTTGCGGACTTCATTCTCCGTGTAACGGCTGCGGTTGTCGCCCCCGTCCGACACGATGAGAATTGCTTTCCGCTCGTTGCGCGCCTGCTTCATCTTGTTCACGCCATAGTAGATCGCATCGAGCAGGGCCGTCCGATGACCGGCCCGCACCGTCTGCAGTCGCGCCTCGATGTCGTCGACAGACGAGGTGAAGTCTTCGATCAGCTCCGGCCGATCGTTGAAGCCGATGACGAAAAACTCGTCCTGCGGATTGGACGTGCGCAGAAACTCGACGATGGACTCGCGAGCTCGAACCACTTTGTTCGTCATGCTCCCGCTCAGGTCCATGATGATGCCGATAGAGACCGGCGCATCCTCGGAAGAGAAGCTCTTGATCTGTTGCTGAACATTGTTCTCATACAGAAAAAATTCACTCTGCTCCAGCCCGGTGACCAGTCGATTCAATGGATCGGTGACCGTTAGCGGGATCAACACCAGATTCACATCGACGCGTATCCGCTCGCCGGGGCGGGCCTTCAGCGCTGCCTTCCCTTCTACAGGTGGCGGACCTGTAGGCGCCGCCGGTTTCGGCGGTGGCGGGTTCACGTGGATCTGATCGATGGGATTGTCCTGCGCGCGCAGCGCCGATGGCGTCGCGAGTAGAGCGCATGCAACCACGCTCAGCAGAAGCGCTCGCCGTCCCCGGCTGCAACGCAAGAGCCGCAACGTGGACCAGCCTGTGGACGTGAATACCATGCGGCATTCCCTTGTGAGCGCCATGCTAGAGCAAATTCCTGTAGGTGTATAGGACCGAGTGAATGTTCTTGTGGCCTTTCTTGAAGGAAAGGCCACGCCATGTAATCTTTGCACTCCGTAGTATCCGGGAAAGCATCCGGGAATTTGTCACAGCACGGCGAATGAGCATGACGGCGCATGGTTTTCATCCGCCGGATACTGTATCTGGAACGATTCTGACTCGCGCCCGGATGCGCTCTTTCGGATGCGCTCTTGATCATTCTTTGGCTGCCGCAACCTCCTATGTTCGCTACCCGACAGCCGAAGTGCCCGATATCTCGTCTAGTACAATCGACAGACGAATGGCACGCATCTATCCCTTCCGCGCCACGCGCTATAACCCAACCGTCCTCCGCATTGAAGATGTGGTCACCCAGCCGTATGACAAGATCACGCCGGCCATGCAGCAGGTCTATTACGGCCGAAGCCCGTATAACCTGGTCCGCATCATCCTGGGTCTTCCCGAGCTCTTCGATGAGCCGGGAGTCAACGATGTCTACACCCGCGCCGCGCGTGACTTCCGCGAATGGCGGGATAAGGGCGTCCTGCAGACGGACAACGACCCCTCGATCTTCGCTTATTCCCAGCGCTTCCAGGTGCCCGGCATGCCGGGTGAAGTGCGGGAGCGCCGCGGCTTCATCGCACTCGGCCGCCTCGAAGACTACGCCGCCAAGGTTGTCTTCCGTCACGAACAGACGCTCTCCAAACCGAAGAGCGACCGGCTGAACCTACTCAAGGCCACACGCGCCCACTTTGGCCAGATATTCATGCTCTACTCCGATCCGGCCCAAAGCATCGAGAAGATGCTGTTCCAGAACTTTCAGCCGCAGGTCGAAGTTACGGACGACTATGGCGTTCTGCATCGTGTCGGCCGGGTGACCGATCCACACATGCTGCGGCTGGTGCTTGGCTCGATGAGCGACAAGAAGCTGATCGTCGCCGACGGCCACCACCGCTACGAGACGGCACTGAATTATTCGAAGGAATGCGCGCCGGCGCAGGTCGCGCACACACGGGAGCGCGACCTCGCATCCACGCTGCCCCATCCTCCGTATCCGGAAGCCGCTGTGATGATGACCTTCATCAATATGGACAGCGAAGGGCTGGTCATCCTGCCGACGCACCGTGTCGTCTTCGATCTCGAAGGATTCCGTCCCGAAGCATTTCTGGAACGTGCCGCGCCCTACTTCGACATCGAAACTCTGTCCGCAACCGAAGCACCGCAGCTTACGGCAAAGCTGGCGGAGGCTGGATCGGACGTAACAACGCTCGTTGCCGTGCTGGCCAATGGTTCGCACCTGTTAACGGCAAAGCCCGAAGCAGTACAGAAGGCGCTCGCGCATCTGCCGGAGCGACAGCGACAGCTCGATGTAGCGCAGTTGCACGGGCTGGTGCTTGAGCAACTACTCGGACTCTCCGAAGAATCCATTCGGGACCAGCGCAACCTGCGCTATCTGCGCGATGCCGCGGAGGCAGTCGATCAGGTCGCGAAGGGTTCGGCGCAGGCTGCGTTCCTGATGAACCCCGCCACACTGCAAGAACTGCGCGAGATCGCATTCAACGGCGAGGTGATGCCACAGAAGTCGACCGACTTCTATCCCAAGCTCTTGAGCGGCCTCGCCATCTATGCGCTGGACTGATGGAGTCCCGCGGACGCCCCGGCCACGCAGCATCCGTAAGCCTCGACTGCTCGTCTGCGCGCTGATCGCATTCCTATCGGCCCACGCTGCAGTAGCCCAGCAGGCACAGCAGCCCACGCTGCCGCCGCGTTCTTCTGCAAGTGTCGCACCCCACTTCGTCATCGTGCTCGACGCCGCACATGGAGGAACGGACACAGGTGCGCACCTGGCCCCGCATCTGGAGGAGAAAGACCTGGTGCTCGCGCTCTCCATTCGCCTGCGTTCCATGCTCGCGGCCCGCGGCATCCCGGTCGTCACCACGCGCGAGAGCGACGCCACGTTGCCTCCGGTGCAACGTGCAGCGCTGGCCAACGGGCAGAAGGCCGCCGCCTGCCTCATCCTGCATGCATCGGACAGTGGCAGCGGCATCCATCTCTTCACCTCCTCGCTGCCCCCTGCGCCGCTGCGCACCTTCCTTCCCTGGGACCAGGCCCAGGCTGCATATCTGCAGCAAAGCCAGCGCTGGGCTGCAGAGATCGACTCCGCGATGACACGCGCCGGCGTCCCTGTCACCCTGGGCCGCACGGCCATCCAGCCGCTCGACAACATGACCTGCCCAGCCGCCGCCGTCGAGATTGCTCCACTCACCAAGGACGGCGCCGTGACTGCCAATCTCACCGATGCGGACTACCAGTCCCGCATCCTCGCCGGTCTGGCAGCTGCCATTGAAGGCTGGCGTCGCGACTGGACGCTGCAGCCGTGATTGCCCGCTCCCAACGCATGCTGCTGTGGGTCTTGTTGCTCGTCTCCGCAGTGATGGCGATCTTTCTCCTCCGCATGCGCGAGCGCGCGGCGGACAAACTGCAGGCTGCCGCGAACGCCGCTCCGCTCACCCCGCCCAGCGCAATGCCTACCAGCACCGTGACCTTGATGCTGGCCAACGACAATGACGGATCCCTGGTAAATACACAGCGGCAGATGGCGCTCCCCACCGAGCCGCACGCGCGGGCGCGCTACCTGCTCAATCAGTTGTTGGCAGAGTATGCCAGGCCGGGCTCTGCGCATCCCATTGCCGCCAACGCCGGAATCGAGGATGTCTTTCTGATGCCTCTGCCGCCCGGCACCCCTGGCGGCGGCACACTGGCCGTGGTGAACCTGAGCAGCGGCCTGCTGCAGGCGCACCCATCCGGCATCGAGACAGAGACAATGACGCTGCTTTCGCTCATCGGCACCCTGCATGCCAACCTGCCGCAAGTGAAGCAGGTGCGTTTTCTCGTGGACGGTTCCCCTCGCGCGACGCTGGCCGGCCACGCCGACCTGATGCGCACTTACCTCGCCGCAAGCGCGCCTGCACCACCATCCTCCGTGGAGGTGAAATGAACACAGGCGTTTCCGCTAACTCTCCGCCCGCTGTCTTCACTCCAAAGATCGGCGTCTTCGATTCCGGCGTCGGCGGCCTCACCGTGCTCGGCGCGTTGCTGCAGCACGCAGCCGCGGCAGACTATCTCTATCTCGGCGACACGGCGCGGCTTCCCTATGGATCGAAGTCCCAGGCCACCGTCGCACGTTATGCCGTTTCAAGCGCTCACTTTCTCGTCGAACAGGGCGCGGAGGCTCTAGTGATCGCCTGCAACACGGCCAGCGCACTCGCACTCGACGCCTTGCGCGCCGCCGTCGATGTGCCGGTCATCGGCGTGATCGAGACCGGCGCCGAAGCCGCCCTCCAGAGCTCGCGGACCAAAGATGTGATGGTGATTGCCACCGCGGCGACCGTCGAGAGCCATGCCTACTCCGCCGCCTGCCGAGAGCGCGGCCTGCGCTCCGTCGAAAAAGCCTGTCCACTGCTGGTGCCGCTCGTCGAAGAGGGCTGGATCGATCATCCGGTCACGCGTGAGGTTACTGCCATCTACCTGGACGATCTGATGACACACGCGATCAGCGTGGGCCTCACAGCGGACACGCTGGTGCTCGGCTGCACCCACTATCCGCTGCTGCGCTCCATCATCGAGACGACGCTCCGCGAACGAAATGGGAGCCACGAAATTCGCGTGATCGACTCGGCAAAGGTCACAGCAGAGCAGGTCGCGGCGCGGCTCGGACTCACCTCGAAAGTGACGCGCGACCCGTTGGTGCGCTTCTACGCCACCGACTCGGTCTTCAAGTTCCGCACGCTGGGCTCCCGTTTCCTCGAACGGTCCATCGACGCAGTGGAGTTGATCGATCTGGGCGGATGAAGATCGCTATGGCCGTGCAGTTGTCGAAGGTTTCAGAAGCTTGCGAACCCACTCGGCGAACTGATCCTGGGTGATGACGCCTGCAGCTAGCCCTTCCACAGTCCGAACCGCATCCGCTGCATCCACCGAGAGCTGGAAGCCGTTGTCCGACAGGAACAGCCTTGCGACGGTCCATGCAGCTCTCTTGTTCCCGTCGACAAAGCCGTGGTTGCGGGCCAATCCGAAGGCGTAGGCTGCCGCAAGATCTGCTGCATCCGGACTCTCATAGGCAGCGAGATTCAAGGGTCTGGCCATCGCGGATTCGATCATCGCCCGATCGCGGATTCCGGAGGCTCCTCCGTGTTCCGCGACTAGGCGATCGTGAATTGCGTACAGGGCGGAGAGTTTGACCCACTGCCACGTCTCTTTGCGCGGGCTCACTTTGCCAGCGCGCGCAAGATCTCGCGATCTTTGTGCATGATCTCTTCCGCGAGCTTCATTTGGCGCTCGAAGTCAGGATCGTAAGGCGTTATGCGATACGCTCCATCTGGAGCCTCGGTGAGATAGAGAACATCCCCCTTTTGGACCCCGAGACGTGTCATGGCCTCGCGATTGAGGATGATGCCTGAGGACGAGCCGACAGTTGTTACTTTGAATGCCTGCATTTGCACCTCCTATATAACGAATGTTATAACACGGCTCCGCCTGATAGTCTGGCCCTTCGCGTCATTTTCGGAATATGTTCTAGGTTCGTTTCAAGGAAGGAAAGCATTGCATGATTGATCTAAAAGGCCGCACCGCTATTGTCTTCGGCGTGGCCAACAAGCGCAGTATCGCGTGGGCCATCGCCCAGAAGCTGCAAGAGGCTGGAGCCAAGCTGCTCATCACCTACCAGAATGAGCGCCTCCGTCTCGAAGCCGAAGACATGATCGCCGAGCTACCCGGCGCCGAGGCCTATCAGTGCGACGTATCGCAGGACGCGGACATCGCTACCCTCTTCGCCACCCTCAAGGAAAAGCATGGCAAGCTCGATATCCTGGTCCACTCCATCGGCTTCGCCCTGACGGACGAGATGAAGAGCGACTTCCACTTTGTCGACACCAGTCGGGAAGGCTTTCGCATCGCGCATGACATCAGCGTTTACTCGCTGATCGCGCTCAGTCGCGCTGCGGCTCCCCTGATGACCGATGGCGGCAGCATCCTGACGCTTACGTACTACGGGGCCGAGAAGGTGGTGCCCAACTACAACGTGATGGGCGTGGCGAAAGCCGCGCTGGAGGCGACCGTCCGCTACCTCGCCGCCGATTTGGGGCGTCAAAAGATTCGCGTCAATGCCATCTCTGCCGGCCCCATCAAGACGCTGGCCGCACGCGGTATCGGCAACCTCGGCATGATGCTGAAGTCGCACGAAGAACGCGCCCCCCTGGGACGCAACGTGCAGCAAGCAGAAGTCGGCAACACCGCGCTTTTCCTCGCTTCCGATCTGGCCGGCGGCATCACCGGCGAAATCACCTATGTCGACTGCGGCTACAACATCATGGGTTTCTGAATAGCTTTCCGATTTCGGGCCGACGCTTTACGCTTTCATCGTCAATGTGATGTGCCGCGTATCTCCATCGAGCGACTCCATCACGATCTCGCCCTGGCTGCGCCGCACCACGCTGGGAAACTTCTCTCCCCACTCCACCAGGACGATGCTGTCGTCCGTTTGCAGATCGTCCAGACCCAGCGACTCCAGTTGCCGCTCGCTGTCGATGCGGTACAGATCCAGATGATAGAGCCGCACCGGTGTGGTCTTGCCGTCGACCGTGCGGGTGCCTTCGTACTCATGAATGAGCGTGAACGTGGGACTCGTTACCTCGTCCGCCTCGGCTGCGCCCAAGGCTTCGGCGATGCCCTTTACCAACGTGGTCTTGCCGGCGCCCAGGTCGCCGCGCAGGATCAGGAACTTCGGCGGCGTAAGCAGAGCCGTCAGCTTGCGGCCCGCTTCGATCGTCTCCGCACTGCTGTGGGTCTTGAAGTCCATCGGCGTCGCGGTCATCGGGCTCCTCCGTCTGCCTGCTGCTCCAGCATACCCGGCAACCCTTGCAGCCAGGTGATGCCATCACGTTGCGTGGCCCGGAACCGAAATGCCTCGTCCAGATGCCCGCAGACATCGGTCGCCAAGAGCGTGTGCTGATCTTGCGCTGCCACTGCGAAATCCGCTGCGAGCCCGTGCAGATAGACCGCCGCTTCTACCGCCGCCGCGACGTTGTCTTTGTACTGCGCCAACATCGCGGCCGTGATACCCGTCAGAATATCCCCGCTGCCACCCTTGGCCAGTCCCGGGTTGCCCGTCGTATTGATAGCGATGCGACCGTCGGGATGCGCGATCAGCGTCCGCCAACCCTTCAGCACCAGCGTGACCTGATGCTCGGTGGCATAGGCGCGCGCGATCCCCTCGCGGTCGGCCTCAATCTCGGCGATCGTCTTGCCGACCAGGCGCGCCATTTCGCCGGGATGCGGTGTCAGGACGAGCGTCCGATTGCGGCCGTCGAGCTTGTAGTTGTGCGTCGCGATCGCGTTCAGGCAGTCGGCATCGAGCACCATCGGGATCGATTGTTTGCCCTCACCGCAGAGTTCGATCAGTCGCAGCGCAAACTGTTCTGTTTCCGCCTCCTGCCCAAGGCCTGGCCCGATAGCGACGACGGTCTTCTTCTCCAGCAGCGCCTTGGCTCCATCACCGTCCAGGTTGCGGAGCGCGATACTCCCCTTCTTCGTCTCGATCAGCGGATCGGTCATCAGCTCGGGCGCTACGGCGGCCACGGTATGCAATGCCGACTCCGGGATTGCCGCCGTCACCAGGCCTGCTCCGGCGCGCAATGCGGCGTAGCTGGCCATGGCCGCAGCGCCGGCACGCCCGCGTGCACCGGTTACGATGGCGACGTGGCCGAACTTGCCCTTGTTGCTGTCCGGATTGCGCGGCGTGTCGGTGATGCGCTTCGAACTGCCGCCCCAGTGCAGCTCGGTCTCGGAGCGAACCGTCTCTGCAGGTGAGCCGATCTCCGCAACGACAACAGGACCGCGCGTCAGAAAGCCCGAGACGTGCGCCAGCTTCGGGGCGGTGAAGGTGACGACCGCATCCGAGCGATAGGTGCCCTCCTGCCGCATCTCGCGGCTATCGGCATCCCATCCTGAAGGCAGGTCCACACTGACGACGGTTGTCTCCGGATGCGATGTGAGCCGGTCGCGGAGCGTAGCGGCCAGGCCACGCATCGGCGGCTGAAAGCCTGTACCGAGCACAGCATCCAGGTATAGATCGGCCGTCGCGAGTATCTCCGCGATGCGCGGCGCGGCCAGTGCGGTCTCGTCAGCAACCTCCAGCGGCGTCAGCTCTGCCGGACTTAGCCGCTCCATCGCCGTCCGCGCATCCCCCTTCACCTCTGAGGCATGGCCCAACAGCAGGATCTCCACATCGCAGCCTGCTTCGGCGAGAAGGCGTGCGGCTACGAATCCGTCACCGCCATTGTTTCCTTTACCGCACAGCACTACGATGCGGCTTGCATCCGGCAGCTCCTGCAGGACGAAACGCGCTACAGCCGCGCCTGCATTTTCCATCAGGGCCAACGACGGGACACCATGCTCGGCGGCCGTGGCTATATCGGCAGCCCGCATCTCCTCCGCAGTCAAAATCTTCATGTTGGGGTGGGATGCAGGAGAGCGGCGGCAGGAAAGCGGCAGCAGGAGAGTGGTGAAAGATCAGCCGGTAGCTGCCAGCCGCTAATTTCGAGCTACTTCTGTGAGAGAACAGCTAGCGGCTGCGGTTCGCTTACTGCGTGACGCCAGTCACTGGAGCAGCCTGTCCCAGAACACCGGCAGCCGGCGCTTCAGACGAATTCTTCTGTGCGAAGTAGCTGTGGTCCCAGAGATTGCGATAGAAGACACCGGTCAACTCGGCCGCTTTGGGTCCAAATGTCGGCCGGCCGCCTTCGAGAAAGAAGACCGTTACGATGCGCCCGTAGTTGGTGTCGGCGAAGGACGTAAACCAGCCGTAGCGGGTCCCGTTTTCGGAGCAGGTTCCGGTCTTGCCCATCACCGGAAGTTCGCTGAAGCTGGCGCGCAGCGAGCGGGCCGTCCCGTAAGAGACCGCTCCACCCATGCCGGTCGCAACATCCGGAATGAACGGCTTGATATTGAGGGTGCGTTTTACGCGCGGTTGAAAATTTACCGCCGCGGCCGCTGTGGTCGGGTGCTGTAGGTAGTAGAGCGTGCCTCCATTGGCAATGGCAGCCGTCAATGCGCCCAGTTGCAGAGGCGTCATCGAGATGCTCTGACCAAAGGAGCACATGCGGCCCACGCCGCCCAGCTTCTCGGGCAGTACCTGGTTGGGATACACGCCAAGCTGCTCGCCGGGGATGTTCCAGCCGGCCAGCTCACCCAGGCCGAACTGGTTCGCATAGTGGCGCACCCGCTCGAACCCAAGGCGACGTCCCATGGTTTCAAAGTAGAGATTGTTCGAGTGAGCCAGCGCCTCGGTCATCGTCATGGACCAGCCACCCAGATTGACCGGCGTGTCCTTGGTGACGATGCCCTCTTCCAGAGCCGCCAGCGCAACAGAGACCTTGATGGTCGAGCAGGGTTCGGCGCCGCTCGAAAGTGCCAGCTTCTGGTTCACCATGGCCAGAATGCGGCCATTGCTCGGGTCGATAGCGACCGCCGTGCCGTTCATGTTCCCCAGCGCAGCGAGCGCGGCTGCGCGCACCACCGGGTCTTCACCCGCAGTGATGTCACCTTGAGTCAGGTCGGTCTCGGCAAAGGAATCGCCGGTAAAGTGCTCGTAGGACCGATGGCGGACGGCCACGCGATGCAGGCGTCCGTCACGACCGCGTACCAGCCGGGTGCGAACCACCGCAGCGTGGCGCGTGGAAACGTGGTGTGTGGAATGGTGCGACAACGTATGCGTTGTCTTTTTATGGTGCGTGGAGGTGGTCGCTGCCAGAACCTGGGTACCGGCGCCTGCCAATCCTGCTGCCAAACCAAATGAAAGGAAGACCGAGACCAAGCGACCCATGGAATGCCCCTGCTGGATAAACCCGGATGAGGGTTCAGTGTTGCGGAGTTGCCACAGACCGGCAGATTCGCCTGCGTCTGGGCTCCCCACACTTATTTTACGCATTCGCTCGGTTGAGCGTTCTCCGTATTACAACGCCGGTACTTACCTCGGTACTAGTACCAGAAGGGGGAAGGTACCTCAAGCTTTGGTGGGATACCTCCGTCACCCCCGGCGACCGGCTCTTTCACTAGCGGCCGCCGCGCCGCATAAAGGCCGGCACATCAAGCGCTTCCAGCTCCGCCTCCTCGGCGCGACGTTGCTCCCGCGCTCGCGAATCGTCGGCACTCAGTGTCTCCAGGAAACCGCCGATCGCCGAATCCTCCGGGCTGGGCGTGGGTGCGGACTTTCGCTCCGAGGGCGCTGGTGCCTTCGCAGCAGGCTCGAATGCAGGCGTCAGGTCGGGACTGGCCAGTGATTGACTGCCGAAGCCGGAGGCATACGCGGCCGGCGCCTCGGGAAGGTGCAGGCTGGCGCGGGCCGTCTCGACCGCCACCTCGCTGGCAAAACGTGGCACGGAAGGGCGTACATCCAGGTTCAGGAAGGCGGGTGCCTCGGGCTTCGCTGCGCGCGCGTCACGCGACTCGGAGAGGCTTGGAATGTCCTTGCGGAAGCCGGTCGCAATTACCGTGATCTTCACCTCGTCGCCCATGCTCTCGTCGAGCACCGCGCCGAAAATGATGTTGGCCTCTTCATGGGCTGCGTTCTGGATCAGGGTCGAAGCCTCATTGACCTCGCTCAGTTTCAGATTGCTGGAGCCGGAAATGTTGATCAGGATGCCCTTCGCGCCGTCGATGGCGCCCGCCTCAAGCAGCGGCGACGCCATGGCCGCCTGCGCTGCCTCGACTGCGCGGTTCGCGCCGCCGCGCATCGCCGTGCCCATCACCGCATAACCCATGCCGTGCATGGTCGTCTTCACGTCCGCGAAGTCGCGGTTGATGATGCCCGGGATGGTGATGATGTCCGAGATGCCCTGCACGCCCTGGCGCAACACATCGTCCGCCACGCGAAAACTCTCGAAGAAGCCGGCGTCCTTGGCGACCACCAGCAACTTTTCGTTGGGGATCACGATCATGGTGTCGACCGCGTCCAGCAACTCCTGCATCCCGCGCTCCGCCTGCTGCATACGCCGCTTTCCTTCGAATCCGAACGGTCGCGTCACCACAGCGACGGTCAGCGCGCCCATCTCGCTGGCAAGCGACGCGATCACCGGAGCCGCGCCGGTTCCCGTGCCGCCACCCAGGCCGGTGGTGACAAAGACCATGTCCGCGCCTTCCAGCGCTTCGATGATCTTTTCCGAGTCTTCCAGAGCCGCGCGTCGCCCCACATCCGGGTTTGCGCCCGCACCCAACCCGCTGGTCAGCTTCACGCCGAGCTGCAACTTCACCGGCGCCTGGGAGAGCTGCAGCGCCTGTACATCCGTGTTGGCTGCAATGAACTCGACGCCCTCCAACTGGGCCGCAATCATGCGGTTCACCGCATTGCCGCCGCCACCGCCCACGCCGATCACCTTGATCTTCGCGCCGCGCGGCATCTCATCGTTGTACTGAATGCGGATCTCCTCTGGATTGCTCATCGGCTCACAACTCCCATCTCATGGCTGTTTTCTATCCTGATACTGCTTTTAGTCCTGTTTCCTTGGGTTTTCCACCCCTTTTTCTCCACAGGGGGTAAAGAGCGGTTGGATGCCGCAGCGGCCGCGGCGGTCTTACCGACTGACCGCCGGAGTCTCTACAGACTTCCGGCAAAAATTGCCCGCAGTTTTGCCCGCAGGCTATGGTCCTCCGCCGCCTTCAGCACGCGCGTGCGGTGCGTGTAGAGCAGCATCCCGATCGCCGTGGCATACTCCGGCTGAATCAGCTCTTCCGGCATCCGCGACAGCGCGGCCGGGTATCCGATGCGGGCCGGAACGCGGAGCATGCTCTCTGCCGAATCCAACAGCCCGGCCAGCCGCGCACCGCCACCCGTAAGAATGCAGCCCGCGCCCAGGGCCTCCAGCACACCACCGTTGCGCAGGTTGTCACGCAGCAGTCGAAAGAGCTCGCAGGCGCGCGGCTCTAATATCTCGGCAATCTGCCGCTGCGGAATGGCCCGCGGTCCATGCCCCGGCGTTCCGCTGACCTCGACCTCTGCCGCAGACGAGATCGCCGTGACGACACAGTTGCCGTAGTGCTGCTTGAGAAACTCTGCCTCTTCGACGCAGACATGCAAGCCGACAGCAATGTCGTTGGTAAAGTGATCGCCACCGAGGGGAATCACGCCGGTATGCGCCACCGCGCCTTCGAAAAACACCACGATCTCCGTAGAGCCGGCGCCGACATCGATGAGGCAGGCGCCCAGTTCGCGCTCGTCGGCCGAGACAGTGGCCTCGGCCGAGGCCACACCCTCGAAGATCGTGTCGTTCACCTCAAGACCCGCCTTGTTCGCGATGGTCACCAGGCTCTGAGCGGCGCTCGCCGAGCAGGTGGAGAGGTGCAGGTTCACCTCCAGCCGGTTGCCGATCATGCCCACCGGATCGTGAATGCCGGGCTGCTCATCCAGGATGAACTGCTGCGGCAGCATATGAATCAACTCTCGCTCGGCAGGGAGTGACACGGCCCGCGCACGGTCGACGGCCGCCCGCACATCCTCACGTGTAATCTCCCGCATGCGTGTGCCCAGACTGATGCCGCCGCTGGTATTGACCCCGCGCACGTGCGGGCCACCCACCCCCACCACACAGTGAGCCAGGATCGCATTCGCGTTCTGCTCCGCCATGTCCGCAGCCTGGATGATCGAGCGTGCCGCGGGAGCAAGCTCGGCCACCAACCCTTTGCGCATGCCCTTGGCCGCCGTCGAGCCGTGCCCGCGATGTCTCAGGGCGCCATCGACGACCTCGGCCACCACGACCCGCACACGCGCACTGCCGACATCGAGTACCGTGATGAGGCCGTCGTGCCGTTCGGGTGCGCTCATGCCTGTGTTCCTCGGGGCGGCGCCGCAAAGGGCGCAGCTAGATAGCTATGGGCCGGCTTTTTCTTCACTGCGGGTTTCTTCACCACCGGATGGGCTGTCGATTTCTTGCCATGTTGGATGGCGGAACGGTGGCGCTGGGCTGGCTTGGCGGTCGTTGTTTGTGAATGGGCCGTTGTCTGCGCGGGAGCGGCGCTGGCGGACGCACCTAGCTGCTCTTCGACGGCAGGCTTGGCCATCTCGAGCACGGTCTGCCGCTGGTAGCGCAGGTCGACACCGGCAAGGTGCGGGTACTGCTGCCGCCATCCGGGCAGCTTCTGCTCGAGCCGCTGCCACCGGTCGGCAAAGTCGTCGCTGCCGAAGTGCACCAACAGGTCCGCACCCGCGGCCGGCAGCAGGACGCGCACATCCTCGGGATCCGACAGATCCACCTCGCTGAGTTGCGCCGAAGCCTTCTCGCTCGTCGAGTCCAAAGCCTGCATGAACTCGGCGTAGAGTCGCATGCGCGAGGCTCGGTCCTCCGCGCTCTGCTGCTCGGTCACGCCGGTGACCACGGGAAAGGAGTAGCGCTTCGCGGCCATCATCGCCGCCGGCATATCCAGCAGCACGCCGTGCTTGTCTACCAGGCCAATGCGATTGCCCGCTCGCACGAAGGCGACCGGCACGCGCTCTATGACCGCGACGCGAAGCTGGTTCGGCAGCAGCCGCATGACTGTTGCGTGCTCGACCCAGGGAAGCTGCTCCAGGTCCGCGCGCCGCGCCGCCAGCGAGACGTGGAAGATGTTGCGGCCGATGTCTTCGCCGAAGACCGAGAGCAGCTCCGGCCGCGTCACCTGGCTGTTCCCCAGTACCTGGATGGAGGACGCACTGTCGATACGGAAGCGAGCGTCCGTCATGAAGAAGGTGTGCACTGCCAGAACGGCCGCGACGACCAGACAGAGCGCTGCGACGACACCGCCGACGACAAGAATACGGCCGAGCCGTCCGCGTGGAAGCGGACCGCGTTTGACTGGCACGCGACGTCGCGTTCGCAAGACCGGCAGTTCATCCTCGTCCTCGATCTCCGGACGAGCAGAACCGGCCTCGGAAAAGGAGGGGGTGGCGCGCGGGCGGCTAACGGCATGAGGTCGGAAGACTGCATCAAAGCCGTCTTCCTCTGCCACCGCCGCAGCCGCGCGACTGAATTGTCGTTCTACTTTCGCCACGCCCGAGCCAGGTCGCAGAGAATCGCCTTGCGCCACTATACCCCGCGGCACCGCAAACCGCCCTGTGCATAGTGCACGCTGAGTAGCACAGGTACCCGCGCAGCAACCGTTACCCCGCGCTCTTGGACCGGAAGGTCTTCAACATTCTCTATGAAGTCGGAAGACGCCGTCGCGGTCAGCCTGCACGGCTGCCCAATCGAATCCCAGTCCCGGCGCCGAGGCGCGGGCACGGAGTACGATCCACAGCCGTCTTGGTAGTCGAGCAATCAACAGATTGGGATGGTGGCTTCTCATCAGGCATGGCTTCTCATCATGCATGATGCGTTCCACGACCGAACATCAATATAGACATCGAATGGTGTTGTTATCGATGCTTCAGGGTGCAACAATACGCTCATGAGAACAACGATCGCGTTGGACGACGCTCTCCTTGCGGACGCAGAAGCTCTGACTGGGCTGAGGGAGCGCACTGCGCTGGTCCGCGAGGCGCTCAAAGCACTCATCGAGCGGGAGAGCGCGCGCCGATTGGCTCGGCTCGGCGGTTCGGAGCCAAATTTACTTCCCATTCCCCGCCGGCGGCAAGACATCAAGTGATCTTGGTGGACACATCCGTCTGGATCGATCATTTTCGATCCGGCGACCAGCAGCTTGCTGCTCTCCTGACAACAAACTCAGTGCTGGCACACCACTTTGTCATCGGCGAACTCGCATTGGGCAATCTGGATCGCCCGGATGCTGTTCTCGCATCTCTTAGGAGACTGCCGCAGGCAGTGAAGGCCGAGGATGACGAGGTCTTAGAGTTGATTCGCAGGCGAAAGATCGCGGGCACGGGAATCGGCTATGTTGACGTCCACCTATTAGCCTCCTTGCTGCTGACGCCTGATGCATCCCTGTGGACGCGTGACAAGCGCCTCAAGGCACTCGCTGTTCGCCTTTCCCTGGACTCGCCGCTCACCTAAAAGCAGCCGCTACGCTCCCCAGCGTCTCCAGCACCTGTGGGCCGATCTGCGAGACACTCCCCGCGCCCAGCGTCATGATCAGGTCACCGTCCTGCGCGCGTCGAGCGACGGCCGCCACTGCACTGGGCACCGTGCCCGCGTAGTGCACCTCGGGACCATGGATCTTTGCCGCCAGTGTCTTCGCATCGATACCCGGAATCGGCTCTTCGCTGGCGGCGTAGATGTCCAGCAGTTCAACCGAGTCGGCATGCTCGAAGGCGCCGGCGAACTCCTGCATCAGATCGCGAGTGCGAGTGTAGCGGTGTGGCTGGAACAGGACGTGGATGCGCTTGTAACCGCACTCCCGGGCCGCCGCAAGCGTGGCGCGGATCTCCGTGGGGTGATGGCCGTAGTCGTCGACAACGGTCACGCCGCGCACCGTCCCTTTCACCTGAAAGCGCCGATCGACGCCGCGAAACTCCGTCAGCGCCGAAGCGATCGCCTCTGGCGCGATCTCCACTTGTGTCCCGATCGCAACCGCCGCCGTTGCATTCAGCACGTTGTGCCGCCCCGGCACCTGCAACGCAAATGCGCCCAGCACCTGCCCCGCGGCTACGACCTCGAAGCGCGAGCGCGCACCTGCCGCCGCAGGCAACATCCGGCAGACGAAGTCCGCACCGCTGGTAAACCCGTAGGTGTAGACGCGGCGGTGCACCCGGGGCAGCACCGCAGCCAGCAACGCGTCGTCCGCGCACGCCGTGATCGCACCGTAGAATGGCACCCGATCCATGAAGGTGATGAACGCCTCTTCCACATCCGCCATGTCGCGATAGCAGTCCATGTGCTCGCGATCCAGGTTGGTGACGACGCCCAGGATGGGCGACAGCTTCAGGAAGGAGCGGTCGCTCTCGTCCGCCTCGGCCACCAGATACTGCGACTTGCCCAACCGGGCGTTCGATCCTAGGGCATCGATACGGCCGCCCACCACGATCGTTGGATCGAGACCGCCTCCCGCGAGCACCGCCGCGATCATCGATGTCGTCGTCGTCTTGCCGTGCATGCCGGCCACGGCGATGCCATACTTCAGTCGCATCAGCTCTGCCAGCATCTCCGCCCGCTGAATGACCGGCACCTTGCTCGCGCGTGCCTCGATCACTTCCGGGTTGGCCTCGTTCACCGCCGAACTGACCACCACCACCGCGGCGCCGACCACGTTGGCCGCCGCATGGCCTTCGAAGACGGTTGCCCCCAAGCCGGTCAGCCGTTCCGTTACGGGAGAACGCTTGAGGTCCGAACCAGAGACGGGATAGCCCAGGTTCAGCAGTATCTCGGCGATCCCACTCATGCCGATACCGCCAATCCCAATGAAATGAATGCGCTGCGCCTTGGCAAACATAGAGGAGTCCCCCGCTACTTTAGCAGCGATGAATTTCACGCAACTTTTACCGCTATTTCAGGGTCATATCGGATGGGTAACTGAGCACTAACCGCTGAGCTACCACGCACCACGACGGCTACCGGTTAGCAGGAGATAGGGGCCGAATGGGGGATGCTATGAAAAAGCTCTTTGGATGGGTTCTCGCGCTTGGCCTGCTGGCCGCGCCATTGGCGCTGGTGCCGCGCGCCGAGGCGCAAGTCTCCGTCGGCGTGGGTGTCGGCGATCCCGGCTATTACGACGACGGCGGTGGCTACGATTACGGCCCGGCGCCCGTATGCCAGTGGGGCTATTACAACTACGCTCCGTATGCCTGTGCACCCTACGGCTACTACGGCTCGAGCTGGTTCCTGGGCGGCGTCTTCATTGGTGCCGGCCCGTGGTATCACGGCTACTGGGGACGTGGTTTCTGGGGTGGCGGCCTCTGGCATAGCGGTTATGGCTATGGACGTGGCTACGGATACGGCCGTGGCGGTTACGGATACGGACGCGGGGGCTATGGCTACGGTCGCGGCGGCTACGGATATGCACATGGCGGCGCCTACGGATATCACGGTGGAGCGGTCGGCCACGGCTACGGTGGCTACCATGGCGGGACCGTCGGCGGCTACCACGGCAACTCGTTTGCCGGTAGCAGCGGATTCCATGGCGGCAGCACCGGTGGATTCCATGGCGGAAGCAGCGGCGGATTCCACGGCGGTGGCGGCGGCGGCTTTCACGGCGGTGGTGGTGGTGGATTCCACGGCGGTGGCGGCGGCCACGGCGGCGGTGGCGGACACCGCTAATCGATTCGGATAAGGCTGAAAGGCCGGCAGCAGACGCTGCCGGCCTTTTGCTGTCCTGAGTCAGAGGTTCTTTTCGTTACCGTGTCATGCTGAGCCGCGTCGCCATCGCCGCAATCCGCTCCAATGCATCCGGATGTGCCAGCGTCCGCGCCTGCTCGCCCATCGCGTGCAGCCGTCCGGGATCATTCAACAGCGCGGTCAACTCATGAGTTAGCCGTTCCTCTGTAAGCTCGGACTCGCGAACCAACGTGGCCGCACCCGCCTCGGCAAAGATCTCGGCGTTTTTCTGCTGGTGATCGTCCGCAGCAAAGGGAAATGGCACCAGTAGCGACGGCTTCCCTGCCGCAGCCAGCTCCGCCACCGAACTGCCGCTGCGGCACAGGATCAGATCCGCAGCGGCAAAGCACTGTGGCATGTCATCAAGAAACGCGCGGACCTGCCAGCGCGACGGATCGGCGCCACTCGATGCGTAAGCTGCCTGGGTGGTCTCCAGATGCTTCGCGCCCGCCTGGTGAAGAATCGTCACTCCCGGGACGGCTGCAAGCAGTGCGCCGACGACCCGTGGCATCGCTTGGTTCAAAGCGCGCGCGCCCAGGCTCCCGCCGAAGACCAGCAGATGCCGCTGACCGTCGCTCACCCTCTCGGGCAGCGAAAAAAATGCCTCGCGCACCGGCACCCCTGTCACCTCGGCGTTGCGAAAGAACCGCCGCGTCTGCTCGAAGTTCACCGCCGCCGCATTCACGTGTTTGCCGATCAGCCGGTTCGCCAGCCCTGGCGCGGCATTCGGTTCGTAGGCCATCATCGGCAGCCGCAGCAGGAAGGCCGCCAGCATTGCGGGGCCGGACGCATAACCGCCCACACCGATCACCACTTGCGGACGATAGTCCCGCAGCAACGCAATGCAGCGCAGGATGCCACGAGGCAGATCGAAGGCGGTCCGCGCCCGCGTCGCCAGGCTGACGTTCTTCAACTGCCCGACATGTACGAGCTCCAGCCGGAAGCCCGCCTCCGGCACCAGCTTGGTCTCGAGACCGCGCGCGGTGCCGACGAAGCGAACTTCTGCCCCGTGCTGGTTGCGCAGCGCGCGAGCAATGGCGAGCCCGGGAATGACATGGCCACCCGTGCCGCCGCCGGCGATCAGGACACGCAAATCCTGCAAGTTAATCGGTCTCGCGGGAGAGATTCAGCAGCACGCCGACGCTGGCAAGCGTGAAGAACAGCGACGTGCCGCCATAGGAGATGAACGGCAGCGTGATGCCTTTCGTCGGCACCAGCGCCAGCACCACACTCACGTTGAAAAACGCTTGAATCAGAATCGTCGCCGTGATGCCGAAGGCGAGAAAGCGCGCGAACGGATCCTTCGACAGGCTGGCGGTGCGCAAGCCGCGATACCCCAGCACCACGAAGAGCGCGACGATGAATACAGCGCCCAGCAGGCCGAGCTCTTCGGCCACATTCGCGAAGATGAAGTCCGTATGCGGCTCCGGCAGATAGAAGAGCTTCTGCCGCCCCTCCATGTACCCCAACCCGCGCAGGCCACCCGTGCCCACAGCGATCAGCGATTGGATGGTATGAAACCCGGAGCCCTGCGGGTCCTTCCATGGATTGAGAAATGCCAGCATCCGCGCCCGGCGCCAGGGCACATGGAAGAGCTTCCAGTAAAGGACCGGCGCAGCCACGAGAACGGCATAGCCGAAGTATTTCTTCTCCATACCGGCCAGATACAGCATCATCGCCGTGACCACCGCACAGACCAGTGCGGTGCCGAGATCCGGCTCCTGCAGGATGAGCACAATGAACAGCAGGCTGGGCAGCGCGGCGGGCAGCAGGGTGTTCCGCCAGTCTTCGATCTGCTGCATGCGGTCCTGCAGGAACCATGCCAGGAAGAGCACCAGCGCAGGCTTGGCGATCTCCGACGGCTGGAAGGAGAAGATGCCAAAGCGAATCCAGCGGTGCGTCGCATGCGAATCGCGCATGAGAAAAGCCGTGAGCAGGCACAGCACCGTAACCGCGACTACGGGGAAGACGACATTGGGCTTGTTGTAGCGGCGATAGTCAACGCGCATCAGCGCGATCATGCTGAGCAGACCGCAAACCGCCCACGCTGCTTGCCTCTGCACAAAAAAATAGGGGGAGCCGAAGCGCTCCTTCGCCATCACTGCCGAAGCGCTGAACACCATGGCCAGGCCGAAGAGTACCAGCAGCAGGGTGACACAGAACATCCATTTGTCGACCCCGACCCGCTTTGCCATCCTTAGCCTTCCACAGCCTTTCTCGTCGTTACCAGTTGCTTGAAAGCGTGGCCACGCTGCTCGTAGTTCTCGAACTGGTCGAAGCTGGAACAGGCAGGGGCGAGCAGCACGACGTCACCGGCCTCTGCAGCATCATGCGCCTTCGCCACGGCGGTGGGAAGTGTCTCGGCGTGCACCACCTCGACCGCTCCGGTAATATGCGCCTCGATCTTCTCTGCCGCCGCGCCGATGGTGTACACCCGCTTCACACGTTCCTTCAACAGCGGACGCAGCGTGGTGTAGTCGGACTTCTTGTCCTTGCCGCCAAGGATCAGGTGAATGCCTCCCGGGAACGACTCGAGCGCCTTCATGGTCGAATCGACATTGGTGGCCTTCGAGTCGTTGTAGTAATCCACACCGCGCACGGTCGCCACGAACTCCAGCCGATGCTCCACCGCGTGAAAGCCGCGCACGGCTTGCGCGATCGCCTCCGCGTGCATGCCCGCCAGCCGCGCGGCGCATACCGCGGCCAGCACATTCTCGACGTTATGTGCACCCTTGAGCGAAATCTCTGCAACCGGCACGATCGGTTCGAGCGATGCCGTCTCCGACGCGCGAAACACCACGACCCCCTGGTGCACGCACGCCCCCTGGCGCACCAACTTTGTCCGGCTGAACCAGAAGACCTGCGAGTGGGCCCGGCTGGCCGCCTGCTGCACCCGCGCGTCATCCGCATTCAGGACCAAAAAGTCGTCGGCCGTCTGCCGCGCGAACATGCGTTCCTTCGCCGCGGCATAGTTTTCCAGGTTGCCGTGGCGGTCCAGGTGGTCAGGAGTCAGGTTCAGCAGCACGGCGATCTTCGGACGGAAGGTATCGACCGTCTCCAGTTGAAAGCTCGACAGTTCGAGCACGCTCCAGGCGCCGGGCCGGTTCTCGGGCGCATCCACCAACTCAATCGCGGGCAGCCCGATGTTGCCGCCTACCAGCGTCGTCACACCACCTGCCCTCAGGATCTCGCCCGCAAGCGTGGTCGTCGTGGTCTTGCCGTTTGAGCCGGTGATGGAAAGGATCTCAGTCTTCAGAAAGAGCGACGCCAGCTCCACCTCACCGATGATGGGGATCTGGAAGGTGCGGGCCTCGTCCATCTCCGGTGTATTCGGCGCGACACCCGGGCTCAGCACGATCAGATCCTGGCGCCGGAAGGTGGCATGGCCATGGCCGCCGGCCTCGACATTCACGCCCGCATCCAGAAGCGCGGGAATGTGCTTTGAGAGCACCTCGGCGCTGCGCAGATCGGAGACTGTCACCTGCGCGCCGCGCCGCCGCAGAAACAACGCCGCCGCAAAACCCGACACTCCCAAACCAACGACCAGAACCTTTTTGCCTTTGAGCTCCACGAGAGAGAGCTTAACGGATTCGCATGAAGCCGCGTTTGTGGAAAGGGAGCATGGCATCGATGGCCTGCTTGCATGCCCCCGCAAACCGAAACTCGGGAGACGTTGACGTCCCGGAATCAAGTCAGCCATGCGCCATCAGACCGAACGCGTCGCTCTGAAGGGCCCAATCAGCAGCGCAGCTCCTAGTCCGAGCGCACCGCCTAACAGCGTCTCCCAGCCTCGCGCAGCCAGCAGCATGATCGAGTGCTCTCCGGTCGCCGCCATGGTCACAATCAGGGTGAACGCATACGCGGCGCAGGCGATGTCATACCGCTCCGGTAGAGCCATGGCGTAGAGAATCATGGCAAACGCGGCGGCCAGCCACACCAGAAGCGGCGCATGTATGGCAAGCGGGAGACAGCCGAGTCCGAGCGGCACGCCAAAAGCAGTTCCCAGGATGCGTCGGCGAACCCGTTCCATCGTCGCCGCGCGGGAGCTCGCGATCACATACGTACAGGCCGTAATAGCCCACACGGACTCATCAAGACCGATGGCATCGTTCAACGCAACGATGACAACCGCGGCGACGGCTGCTTGTGTACCCATCAGCAGCGCCGATGTCTCGTCGATGCGAGCGCCTGGTGCGGCGGAAGTAAGTGGAGACGCTGGCGCGGGATGCTCAGCCGGGCCGCTTAGCAAACGGGGAACGATCGCAGCCAGCGCGGCGATGAGAGCGGTGACTCCAACCATCCTTAAATCTATGGATGTTAATCGAGTCCCATAGGCGAGAAGCTGGCCAATATAAACCTGCGAACCGACTCCGGCGCCCAGAATGCCGAATCGTTTTAAATAGCCCGTCAGGAACGCACCGGTCGCCAGTATCAGTTCCGGTCCTGGCCGGCCACGACCAGTCAACAGGGGAGCTAAACCGATCATGAGCGTCGCGCCCAACGCCGCCGCCGCTGCCAGGAATGCGAGATCGCGGCTGGATTCCGCCCGGGTAACCCGGCCTTCTGAGACGCTTGCCCACAGAGCAAAGCCGGCTGCAAGAAAACTCATCTGGCTGCCATGCGGCAGGCCGTGCGATATCGCCGGCAACGTCCCCAGCATCGCTGCGATGCTGTATGCCGTAACCAGGCGCAGTCCTTTGATACGACGATGTGTGCCCGGATCAATATGCTCCAGCCACGCAACGGCTGCCGTTATCGGATGGAAACGATGTTGCTGCGGAGCGATCTCTGACGCGGATAAATCGTCTGACATGTCGTACCGAGGACTTCTGTCTCTTTCCTGAGCCTGACAGATCGCCCCGAAAACGCAACAGAAATCACGCGCCGAATGCACGCGTTCCACGCGCATTCCGTTGCGCATATGGCCTATAAGTGCCGGATCGCGTCGACGCGCGTACATGGCAAGCGCCCGTACATGGCGGCATTCCATCGCACCGATGGTTCAGAAGCGGACGATCCCCTTCGACTCCGGGCAGCCCATCAACTCGAAGTGGTGGTGCGCCGCGCGCCTGTTGTCCTGAGGACGGTAGCCCACAGGCAGCCGGCTTTTATAAGGATCCCCCTATTTTTGAACTGGTTCAAAAATAGTTCTTGATTCCGCTGCGTTCCCGGCGCAAGATTTGACCGTGTTCAAAAATAGTCTCTCCACCACCAAAGGCGAGCAGACGCGGCGGCACATCTTCAGCCGTGCGCTCGAGGTCTTCCGCGAGAAGGGCTTCGACACCACCACCATGCAGGATGTCGCCGCTCACGCCGAAGTGGCGAAGAGCGCGGCGTACTACTACTTCCCCAGCAAAGAGGCCATCGTCCTCTCCTATTACGAAGCCGTGCAGACCGAACAGGAGACGATCTGTGACGAGGCATTCGCAACCACACGTCCGCTGCGGGCACGTCTGGCGTTGGCCATGCACACGAAGTTCGATCTGACCCACAACGATCGCGCGCTCCTAGGGGTCGTCTTCCGCTACACCGGCGAGCCGGACCACCCGCTCTCCTGCCTGGGTCCTGGCACGGACGAGATCCGACGGCGCAGCATCGATGTCTTTCGCCACGCAATCGCGCGCGAAAAGCTGCCGAAGGATCTGGAAGAGCTGCTGCCGGTCGCGCTGTGGTCTCTGCAGATGGGGTTGCTCATCCTGTTTCTCTACGACAACTCACCGGGGCAACAGCGCACGCGACGGCTTGCCGATGGAGCACTCGACCTGACCGTGAAGCTGTTGACCCTGGCGAAGCTGCCGGTGCTGAAGCCGGTGCGCACCAAGGTGCTGGCGCTGCTGCGCGATGCCGATCTGGTGTCGAACAACTGATCTTGCCGCGAAGGGAAAGGACTCTGCCATGATCGAAAACGGAATCGAGCTACGCCGCATCACCCCTACGCAATGGTCGTTGGTGGCACTGATCGTCGCGATCGCTTTGGGATCGCTTCTCTACAGACTGCTGACGCACCAGCACCTGGAGCAAACGGCCGCGCTCTTTCTAGGCGTTCCGGCAGTGTTGGCGATTGCAATCGCACTGCAACCGCGGACGAGAACGGCGACCGGCATGATCGTGAAGTGCATCACGCTGGCGCTTCTGATTGCGGCGCCAATGCTGGGCGAAGGCTTCTTCTGCGTACTCTTCGCCGCTCCGCTGTTCTACATCGTCGGCATCGCTGTGGGGCAGATCGCGGACCGTTGGCCGCGCAAAAAGGGCACTACCCTTAGCTGTACTGCATTGTTGCTTCTGCCAATGTGCCTCGAAGGCGTCGTGCCCGGACTCACCTTCCCGCGAGACCAAATCGTCACGGTGCGCAGGACCATTCCCGCGTCTGCGGACGCGGTTCGGCGGCAGCTCGCGTTGCCGCCAAACGTCACAACACCGCTTCCTGCATACCTCCGCATTGGCTTTCCCAGACCCCTGCGCGCAAGCGGCAACGGTCTTCAGCGTGGCTCGCTGCGCACCATCCTGTTCTCCGGTGCGGAAGGCAAGCCGCCGGGCGACCTGCGCATGCACGTTGTCGCGAGCCGGCCCGGCTACGTCGCGTTCGCCGCGATCGACGACGCAAGCAAACTGGCTCACTGGATTGCGTGGGACACCACCGAGGTCGCGTGGGCAGCGGTGGATGCCACTCACACCTCCGTCACCTGGCGCATTCATTTCACGCGGCAGCTCGACCCCGCCTGGTATTTCATCCCGCTGGAACGCGCTGCTGTGTATGAAGCGGCGAGCTATCTGATCGAAGCCAACGCAACCCCGCAGGAAGCCGGCACCCGATGACTGCATTTCTGGAGCATGTCGGCATCGTCTATCTGCCGCTCTGTGCCGCACTCCTGGCGCGTGCCTTGCACGGCAAAAGACCGCGCAGCTTCGCGGCCTGTCTGCTCAGCATGCTCTGGGTGGCCACCACTCTGCCCATCCTGCAACGGTTCAATCTTTGGGTGCAATGGTGGCGATTCACGGATGGCGGTATGCGGATCGATGGCTTGCCGCTCGATCTCTATGCGGGATGGCTGATCCTGTGGGGCCTGTTTCCACCGCTGGCATTTCCCCGGCTGGCCATCCGGTGGAGCATCGCCGTCATGGCCGCGGCCGACCTGCTCCTGATGCCGCTCTGCACGGCGACACTGCAGCTACGGGGCCATACATGGCTATGGGGCGAGGCGGTGGGACTCCTGCTCGTGCTGCTGCCCGCATTGTGCCTCGCGCGATGGACGGCGTCGAACACGCATCTGCGGTGGCGTTCGGCGATGCAGGTTGCCATCTCCGGCATGCTGTTTCTCTACCTCATTCCCGATCTCGCGCTCGCCAAACCTGGCTGGGGCGTGCTCCTCCGCATCCCTGCATTGCAACTGCAACTCGGGCTGCAGGTGTTGCTCCTTCTGGCGATCCCGGGCATCTCGGCGGTCTGGGAATTTGCAGAGCGTGGGAACGGCACGCCTATCCCCTACGATCCCCCGCAAAAGCTCGTGACAAGTGGCATCTATCGCTATCTGACGAATCCGATGCAGACCTCTTGCGCGCTGGTCATGCTGCTCTGGGCAGCCATGTTGCGAAGCCTGTGGCTGATGGTGGCGGTTGCCGTCGCGATCATCTACAGCTCGGGCATTGCGTGGTGGGACGAGCGTGAGGACCTGACGCGACGCTTCGGTGACTCGTGGCTTCGGTACCGGCGCGAGGTACATAACTGGCGGCCGCGCTGGCGACCGTTCCATGCCGGAGAGCCCGCCCGTCTCTACATTGCAAGCAGCTGCGAGATATGTAGCGGCCTGCGCCGTTGGCTGGAAGCGAGACGGCCCATCGGCCTCGAGATCCGCGTCGCCGAACTGCTCCCCGCAGGATCGATTGAGCGCATGCGTTACGACATCGGCGACGGCGCAACCGTGGATGGTGTGCGCGCTCTTGGCCGCGCGCTCGAGCACCTCGACCTGCTCTGGGCGGTTGCCGGTTGTGCGCTGCGGCTGCCGATTGTGTGGCAAATGACGCAACTGCTCGCGGACAACAGCGGTGCGGGTCCGCGAAAGATTCCTCATCTCGCCGCCATCGCCTGCGCTCTGCAGACGACAGAACCGGGAAGACAAAAGGACGTGGCTACGCTGTGACCGCTTGACGCCGTTGCATGAAAGGCTCTCCGTCAGCGCAGCTTGAGCGTCGTGATCGCAAACAGCGCAAAGACCAACGCGGCAATCCAGAAGCGCACGATCACCTTCGACTCCGACCAGCCCATCAGCTCGAAGTGGTGGTGCAGCGGCGCCATCTTGAAGATCCGTTTCTTGCGCAGCTTATAACTGCCGACTTGCAAGATGACCGACAAAGCCTCCAGCACGAAGACACCGCCGATGAAGGGCAGCAGCAGCTCCTGCTTGATGATGACAGCGACCGTACCGATGGCGCCCCCCAGCGCCAGCGAGCCGACATCCCCCATGAACACCTCAGCCGGATGGGCGTTGTACCAAAGGAAGCCGATGCTCGCGCCCACCAGCGCCCCGCAGAAGATGGTCAGCTCGCCGGCCAGCGGCATGCGCTGCAACTCCAGATAATCGGAAAAAACGACGTGCCCGCTGACATAGGTAAGCACCGTCAGCGCGCCCGCGGCGATGATCATGCAACCGATGGCGAGCCCGTCCAGACCGTCCGTCAGGTTCACGGCATTGCTCGACCCCACAATCACCACGATGACGAAGCAGAGAAACGGGAGAAAGCTCAGGAAGTAGAGGTGCGGCACATGTTGCAGAGAGGTGATGACCAGGTCGGGCCGAAATCGCTTCAGGAACGGCACGACCAGCTTCGTCGAGTAGTTGCCCTGCGTCTGCAGATAGATGAGCGCCGCGCCGATCGCCGCGCTGACCAGGATCTGCAGCCCCATCTTGACGCGCCCGGTAAGGCCCAGGTTCCGCTTATGCGCGACCTTGATGTAGTCGTCCGCGAATCCGATGGCGCCGAAGGCAAGCGTGGACAGCACGGCCATCCATATCAGCGGATTCGACAGGTCCGCCCACAATAATGTCGGCAGCAGCACCGAGATGGCGATCAGCACGCCGCCCATCGTGGGTGTGCCGGCCTTCTTCTGGTGCGCCTGCGGCCCCTCTTCGCGGATGTACTGACCGATCTGAAATTCGCGTAGCTTCTGTATCACATACGGGCCCACCACCAGGCCGATCAGCAGCGCCGTGAGCGTGGCAAAGGCGGTGCGGAAGGTAAGGTAGCGAAAGATCCGGAAGGGCCGGAAGTAAGGGAACAGCTTCTGGTAGAGCAGCCAGTAAAGCAAACATCCTCCGGCACGCATGCCCGGCGGGGGCGTGGAATGCGCCTAGTGTATCGTCAAGACCGTGCAGAGGCGGATTGGCGGCAGTGGTTCAGCCAGCCGTCAGCACGGCGATGGCCTGCTCCAGCCGCACACCCCGCGACGCCTTCAGCAGTACGGCGTCCCCCGCCGTCACGTTCTGCTTGAGCCATTCGCCTGCCGCCTGCGGTGTGTCCAGGAAAATCGATTGGAAGATCGCGGTCGTCGCATCACCCTTTGCGGCTTCCGCACCGGCGACGATCTCCTGCGCCAGCCCGCGCACGCCGATAACGACATCGATCCCCGCCTCGGCAGCCGTCTGCCCGCATTCGCGGTGCAGGAGAGCCGCCCGCTTGCCCAGCTCCAGCATCTCGCCGGCCACCAGGATGCGCCGCGTCGCCGGGACCGCAGCGAGTGTGCGAATCATCGACTGCAGCGCCTCAGGGTTCGAGTTGTAACAATCGTTGATCAACGTAGCTCCGTGCCACTCCAGGATCTCGCCGCGCCTGTCCTCCGGAGCAAGCGAAGCGATCGCCTCCACGCAGCGGGCCAGCGGGATGCCGGCCTGCAGCCCAACTGCGATCGCGGCGAGCGCGTTAGCGATGTTGTGCCGTCCCAGCAGAGCCAGTTGGACGCCGGCGGTCTCTCCCGTAGCCGTGAGGACATGGAACTGCGAGCCACGCGATCCCAGTTCCTCGACATCCTCCGCATGGACATCGGCCACCGCCGACTTCGTTCCGTAGTAGATAACTTTGCCGGGAAAGTTCCGCCCGAACTGCGAGACATAGGCGTCATCCGCATTGAGAAAGGCGACTGCGCGATCCCGCGCATGCGGCGAGAGCCCTTCGACCAACTCATATTTCGCACGCGCTACGCCGGCGATGCCATCCGCAAAGCCCTCCGCGTGCGCGTTGCCGACATTCGTCACCACACCCCAGTCCGGCGATGCGATACGGCACAATGTCGCAATCTCACCGGCCGCAGACATGCCCATCTCCACCACCGCCACCTCATCCTCCCGCGAGAGCTTCAGCAGTTGCAGCGGCAGACCGAAGTGGTTATTCAAATTGCCCTTCGACTTGAGCACGCGGAACTGCGTGGCCAGTACGGTGGCAATGGCCTCCTTAGTGGTCGTCTTCCCCGCGGAGCCGGTCACGGCTACCACGCGGCCACCCCAATGGCGTCGCACCGCTGCCGCCAGCGTTTGCAGTGCGACCAACGGATCTCCCACCGAATCCGGCACAAGCAGCAATGGATGCGTATGCCCTTCCGGCAGCAGGTCGCGAGCTCGCGACGCCGATATCACCGCTGCAACAGCCCCCTTCGCCAGCGCCGCGGCGACGAAATCGTGCGCGTCGAAGCGCTCGCCGCGAATGGCGAAGAAGAGATCGCCGGGTGCGAGGGTGCGCGTGTCGATGGAGAACCCGGTGGCTTCGCCGGCCTTGACGCCATGCGGCACCGCGAGCTGTGCGCCGGTCCACTCCGCAATCTGTTCCAGCGACTGTTTCATGACTTCCCTTTCAGCCACAACAGCGCATCGTGCGCGACCGTGACGTCGTCAAACGGCAACACCTGGCTGCCCATCGTCTGTGTCTTCTCGTGGCCCTTGCCCGCGATCAGAACGATGTCGCCGGCATGCGCCATGGTCATGGCCAGCGCAATCGCCTTTGCACGATCCGGTTCTACCTCGATCGTGGCGGTCAATCCATCCGTGCCGGGAAGTATCTCATCGATGATGGCGCGTGGGTCTTCGGAGCGCGGATTGTCCGACGTGACGATGACGATCTCGCTCGCCTCCGCCGCGGCACGTCCCATGCGCGGCCGCTTGGTGCGGTCGCGATCGCCGCCGCAGCCGAAGACGGTCAGCACGCGGCCGTGATGTGCAGAGACCAGTTGGCGCGTCAGCGCCAGCACATTGCGCAGCGCATCGTCGGTGTGTGCGTAGTCGACGACGACGGTGAAGGGCTGGCCTGCATCCACGGCCTCGAATCGTCCGGGGACCGCATGCAGTTTGGGGGCAGCGGTCGCGATCTCCTCGAGGGACAGTCCCCGCGCCGTCGCCGCAGCGAAGGCAGCCAATAGATTCAGCACATTCACGCGACCGGCCAGCGGTACTTCGATAAGAGCCTCGCCCTGTGGAGTCACTAGATCGAAGCGCATTCCGTTCGGCCGCATTGCGGTGTTGCGTGCGTGAAAGTCTCCGTGATCCACGCCGTAACTCCACACCTGCGATCCTGCCGTCTGCGCGATCGCGGCCAGCGCGGCCTGCACATCGTCCTCTGTGTTCAGCACTGCAACCCTTGGTGCGCGACCCTGCGACCCGTCGAACAGCTTCTGCTTCGCCGCGAAGTACGCCTCCATCGAGCCGTGATAGTCGAGATGGTCCTGCGTCAGATTGGTGAAGATCGCCACGTCGTACGGCACACCCCACACGCGCCCTTGGTCAAGCGCATGCGAGGACACCTCCATCACGCCTTCGGTCACGCCGCGCTCGACACCTTCGGCCAGCAGCGCCAGCAGATCGCGCGACTCCGGCGTGGTGTGGGGTGCGGGAAGCACCTCACCTGCGATGCGATATTCGATGGTGCCCACCAGCGCAGTCCTGCGTCCGGCGCCCCGCAGCAACTGCTCCAGCAGATATGCGGTGGTCGTCTTCCCGTTCGTACCCGTCACCCCGCACAGGTGAATCTTCTGTTCCGGATGCCCGAAGACATTCGCCGCGATCGTCGCCAGCGCGCGTCGCCCATGCGGCACCTCGACCAGCGCGACATCGAGCGGACCGTTTGCCGTGGCATCATATGCCACGGCAGAATCGGTGACCACAGCCACGGCTCCACGCGCGACCGCCTGCTCGATGTAACGATTGCCATCGGTCGACTCGCCGCGCATCGCGACGAAAAGTGCGCCAGGCGCCACGCGGCGCGAGTCGTATTCGATACCCGTGACATGCACGTCTTCGCCCATGCGCCGCAGCACGTCGGCGTTGCGGAGTGCTTCCGTCAGTCGAATCAGGGGAGGCATCGTGAAGGCATCTTATCGCGCGCTCTTGCGTCGGTCCCTAGGAGCATCTTCGGTATAGGTGTAAAGGGTCTGGCGCAAGCGACGCCTGCGTTGCCTGCTCCTACCGCGCGAAGCGCACAACAATCTCGGTCCCCAGCGGCACCATGGTGCCCGCAACCGGCGCCTGGTCTCGCGCCAGGCCGTTGCCCAGCAACTGCACCACAAGCCCCGCCGTACCTGCACGCTCCACCACCTGCCGCACCGATGCACCTGCGAACGAGGGTACCGCCACGCGATGCTTCGCATCCATCACCAGCGTGCCGCTCTCCTGTCTCTCGCTGCCGACCGGCGGTGACGCAGGTGCATGATCCGGCAACGGCGCGACCGAAGCGGACTGGGGCGGACCGGTATCGTGCAGCGTGTCATCGTTCGCCTGTCGCGCCGCCTGGGTTGGAGCAGGCGCGGGTGCAACATCCGCGGTCGTCGAGACGCCATGCGAATCACCATCGGAGGAGACCGCTGCGGCCTGCGAGCCGTCGCCGCCGCGGAGTGGATCGTCCGCCGGCAGGTTGTTCACTTCGGCAAAGAGCGCCTGCAGGTCGCCTGTCTCTTCGGGCGGTCCATCGCCGGCAATCTCCTGCGGCGCGATCGCCGGTTGTGCGTTGACCGGCTCATCGTGCGGCACACCGAGATACTCCAGCACCTGCTGCGCCACCTCCTTGAAGACCGGCGCGGAGACAGTCGTTCCATACTGCAGGCCAACCGGAGAATCGATGATGACGGCCACGCTGATGGCCGGGTCGTTCACCGGCGCAAAGCCCGCGAAGGAGGCCACGTGTTTGGTGTGCGAATAGGTGTGGGTCACAACATCGATCTTCTGCGCGGTGCCGGTCTTGCCCGCGGCGGAATAGCCATTCAACGCGGCGGTCTTGCCCGTGCCATTCAGCACGATGCCTTCCATCATCTTGCGCATCTTCGCCGAGGTCAGGGAAGAGATCACGCGATGCGCGCCCGGGGGCAGCGTTTGCGGCAGCTCCTGCTCCGGATGAAATGGCATCGGCCGCAATGTCTCGCCGGCCTGTATCTGTTGCGGGGTCTCCATCAAAATGTGGGGCGGCAGATACGTACCGCCGTTCCCGATGGCCGACACCATGCTCACCAGTTGAATCGGCGTGACGGCAACCTCATGACCAATCGCCATGGACGCGATGCTGGTCGAGCCCCAGCGCTGCGGCGGCCGCAGCAGGCCGCGCGTCTCACTCGGCAGTTGCAGCCCGCTGCGCGACCCGAATCCGTACGCCTTCATGTAGGAATAGAAACGCTCCGGCCCCAGCTTCAGCGCCAGCTTCACCGCGGCCACGTCGCTCGACTTCTCAAGTGCCCGCGCTACCGTCACCCGCCCCAGGCCACGGTCCGATGCGTCGTCATGAATGGTTCGCCCGAAGAGCGTGATCTGGCCGCCCTGGCAATCGACGATGTCCGTCGGTTCTACGCCGGCCGCATCCAACGCAGCCGAATACGTCACCAGCTTGAAGGTCGATCCCGGCTCGTATACGTCGCTCACCGCGCGGTTGCGCAGCAAGCTCGTCGTGGCATGACGGAAGTCGTTCGGGTTATAGGTCGGACGGATTGCCAGCGCCAGGATCTGCCCGGTGTGCGGGTCTTGAATCACGATGGTGCCGTTCACCGCCTTGGTCTTCTCCATCGCATGATCGAGAGCGCGCTCGGCCATGAACTGGATGTTCTCGTCGATCGACAGCATCAGGTTGTCGCCCGGTTGCGGCTCATGCGCCTCGCTGCCCAGCACATGGCGCTTGGCATCGAGCGCGGTCAGCATGCGGCCCGGCGTGCCATGCAGATCGCCGTCGAAGCGGCGCTCCAGCCCGCCCAGCCCGGTATCATCCGTGCCAACGTAGCCCAGCACCTGGGCGGCCAGCGCATCGTTCGGGTAGAAGCGCTTGAACTCCTTCTGGAAGTAAATGCCCTTCAGGTTCAGCGTCTTCACGCGCGTAATGGTCGCGGGATCGAGCTTGCGCGCCACCCAGGCAAAGTTCTTCGAGGCATGGAAGCGCGCATCGATCTGATGCGGTGTGGTGAAGCCATCGGTGGGATCGGTGTGGACGACGCGTGCCAGTGCGGCCGCCGTCGCATCCTTATTCTGGATCTCGGTCGGCACGCCGTAGACAGAATCCACCAGCACCGTCATCGCCAGCTCGCGCATGTTGCGGTCGTACAGCACGCCGCGCCGCGGCGCTACCTCGAAGGTGCGTTGCTGCTGGCGCGCAGCCAGCTCGACATAGGCGCCGTGTGTTGCAACTTGAAGCCAAAGCAGCCGTCCCACGATGAGCACAGCCCAGCACGCAAAGACCATGGCTACGAACAAAAAACGCAGCCGCCGCGGTGCCGCGACGACTGCGCGCGTGGTCTGCTGGCGGGGAACGAACGAGAACCTTTTCAACTTGGCTCCCCCGAGGCAGCTGCCCCGGAAAACCCGACGGGACAACGCTCCTTCGCCAGAATTGTCATTACTCCTGTTGCATGTGGACCTGCGCCATCACGGGTGCGCCCGGTCCCATATCTGTATCCAAGCCGTTCTCCGGACGAACCACCTGCCCGGCGCGAGGTGTATCCATACCCAGTCGCCGCGCTTCGCGGTCCAGCCGGTTCAGGTCGCATAGCTGGGCTTCGTTCAGCCCCAACTGGCGGCTTTGTTCCTTGAGCTGCTCTAGCTGCTGCTTCTCGGCCTCCACGCGGTAGCCGATCTCGATCGACGAGAAGTGCTGCCAGCCGTAGAGCATCACCATCGCGAACATGACTGTCATCGCGATTGCGAAACGGCGCATCTCTTTCATGCGCACCGGGTCCGCCGCCTTTACCAGCCGCGAGTTGTCCAGGTGCTTGGCGAAGAAGACCTCCGGTGTCGGCCCGCGACGCACGCGCTGCTGCCCGTGGAGCAGCAACTGGTTGCGGTGGGCGATCTCCTCCGCATTGCCCAGCCCGCTCCGCACTCCACGGGCCTCGTCGAGCCATGCCTGCGCTGCCATCGCCTGTGTCGCCATGAAGCATCTCTCCTGCAGGTATAGACCGATCAGCGTCTGTCCTGTAGCCCTTCGTTAAGGAAGGGCCACGCCGAACATCTCTCCGGTTCTTCACCGCTCAGGAGAAATGCTTTCGTCGTCCTTCCGTTTGCTGCGTACAGCGTTGGCATGCACCGATAATAGTGCATGCAGGGAGAATCAAACGAGTACACCCTGTGGAACCAAGGTGATTACTACCTTCCCTGGTCCCACCGGTTCAACCGTGATCGTTGCGCCCTCCTCGCAACCCGGTTGGGGTCGCTCGGTGAGGAGGGATGGGAACCGCACTGTCGTCCTATTTTCGCCATTTGGAACGGCGGGACGACCCTGGCCCGATCTCTCTAAATCTCTTGTTATCTGCATCGCGCGCGCCAGCGGCCGCGTCGGCGATGCGCTCCGCGACCCGCAGCTTCGCGCTGCGTGACCGTGGGTTGCGATCCGTCTCTTCCTCATCCGGCGGCAGCGGCTTCCGGGAATCAAGGTGGTACATACCTACCCTGGCTCCCTCTCGCATAGCATCCTTCACCAGCCGGTCTTCCAGCGAGTGGAAGCTGATCACCACCAGCCGCCCTTCCGGCCTCAATAACCCCGGTGCGGCCTCCAGCAGAGCCTGCAACTCCCCCAGCTCATCATTGACACGAATTCGAAGTGCCTGGAAGGTCCTGGTCGCCGGATGCAATCGCTCCTGTTTCATCGCCGGGGCGGCAGCCGATACGACACGGGCGAGTTGTCCCGTGGTCGTAATCGGCCGCGCCCTGACAATGGCTCTGGCGATTCTCCGCGACCTCCTTTCCTCTCCGAATTCGTAAATCAGGTCGGCGAGTTCTTTTTCGCCTGCCTGATTTACCACTTGTTCGGCGGTCACCCCGCGGCGCGTGTCCATCCGCATATCCAAGGGGCCGTCCGACTGAAAACTGAATCCTCTGTGCGCTTCATCGAGCTGCAGGGAGCTGACGCCGACATCGGCGAGCAGTCCATCCACGCTTGCCGGTTCCAGCAGCCCCTTCGCCATCGAGAAGGGCTCTCCGTGGAGCACCAGCTCCGGCATCGCATCACCCAGCTCCTCGCGGAGTTCGTCTAGCCGGCGGCTTGCAATCGCCATCGCCTCCGGGTCGCGGTCGAAGCAGATCAGTCTGCCCCGGCTTCCCGCAGTGCTCAACCCTGCCAGGATTCGCGCTATCTCCAGCGAATGCCCGGCCATGCCCAGCGTGGCGTCTACATACGTTCCGCCTGCGCGCACATTCAAAGTACGGATCGCTTGTTGTAAAAGAACCGGCACATGGCGTCGATCGTCAGTCGTCATGTGCACCCCCTCGGGGGTCAAAACTCTTCCAAATCCGTTACAGCCCCAACTCGGCCAGTGCTGCTTCGTCGTCCGCGGTCATCGGCTCGGCATCGAGCTTGGCGCGGAACTGGTCGTGATTCGCCACTTCCAGGTAGTTCAGCTTGCCAAACACCACTACATCGCCTACCGTCTTCGCCGACTCCCGCAATACCTGCGGAATCAGCACCCGGCCCTGCGGATCCATCTCCACTACCTGGCCGTAATAGCTCGTCCGGTCCAGCCACTTCTTCTTTGCCGGCACCGTCGGCATGGCCAACACCTTCTCTTCAATCTTTTGCCACTCCGGCATCGGCCATACCTGGGCCCGATCGCCGTCCACGCTGGTGATAAAGAACTGTGACCCGTAGCGCTCATCCACTTCGCGCTTGAAGTCCGCCGGGATCTTCAGCCGTCCCTTTTCATCGACACGGGTTGGGTGATTGCCACGAAACATCGCCTTCGCCCGCCCCTTTTAGTGCTACGCTGCTTGCGTCGAAGTGCTTTCGAGTGTGTCTCACAACTTTTGACCACTCTTGACCACTTCCACCCACATCCTAGCCCAGCTTTCCCTCCCGTCAAATGAGAAATGCAAAAAGCCATTTGCTCGTCAGGATAGAAGGGCCGAAACCACAACAGGATGTGGATTGAATCCAAGGTAAAACTACCGGCGGTGTTTAGTCCTTGGATTCCACGAAGCTAAAACCTCTTGCCATATGTGAATTTTCGAGATATACGCTTTTTCTTCGCCATTACTGCAGTCATGAAACTGACCCGATCGGGGGATTCCCTGTTGAAAAGCAGAGCGAAAACGGTCTCAGGCTGAGGAAAAAAGTGGAGCCGCCCGGCCAGCGGGTACCTCTCTAGTTACTCGTTCCTGTATGCCGCTCTCGCAGACGCAGCTGCTGCACCCGAACCAAATAGAGCAGCACCAACAGATTGAGAAATGTAATCGTCACCTTCATCCAGGTGAAATGCCGGAAGATCTCGAAGACCTCCCAGGGCAGGAAGGAGGCCGTCAGTCCGATGGTGAGCCACTCCGCCCAGGGCTTCTCGAGCACCAGCCCGGTGCCTTCGGTAAAGTCGAGAGCGGCATAGAGAAAGATGCCGGCGCTGATGAGCCGCATCTTGTGCGGCGTCAGCAGCTGCACCTTGTCGAGCAGGACGTTGACGAAATGGCTCTCCGGGTCCAGACGCAGCGACATGGCCGTGCGCAGCATCAGGTCTCCGATATCCCGATGCAGCAGGTGAATCACCCCGAAGCCCATCGAGACGAAAAGGACGCCCTTTAACAGCTTGAAGATGCCGATGAGGATCAGCCATCGGTCGCGATCATGCCTCCGGCTGGGCCTATCGGTTGGTCGTTGTGTCATGCGCTCTCTGTATTAGACCATCCACGCGGCCTCCCAAGATCGCGTGCCTACACCCCCACGGCAGGCGTGCCCCCCGGTCTCGTCGAGACTTGGGAAGAAGCCCCACCCGCATTGCCACCACCGCGGGCTCCCAACCTGCCCAAAACTTGCCTCTGACAACCCAGACAGTCGCCGAACCGAGCGAAGTTGTGAGCCCGTCTATTAGGGACTGATGTAGAGACTGATGATGGGACCGTAGTTGGGGCGATGAATATGTACCACACGCAACTGCTTCGCCTGCCATGACATACGGCAGGCAACCTTACCGACGATTAAAAAATCATCGACTCGGCACACATCCGCCGAACAACATTGGGCGTTCCCTAAGTGCAATCGAAGGTCGACAGCACGCTCCGCAGAACGAAAGGACAGCACGATATGAAACTCAACAAACTCTTTGCCGTCATGATCGCCGGCGTATTCAGCTTCACCGCGATGACCGCACTCGCGCAGGATTCGATGGGCTCGATGAAGAAGGATCCGAATGTCGGTGGATCCCCGATGTACTCCAACAAGAACATCGTCGAGAACGCAGCGAACTCGAAGGATCACACCACGCTGGTTGCTGCCGTGAAGGCTGCCGGGCTGGTGGACACACTCTCCGGTCCTGGCCCGTTCACCGTCTTCGCTCCCACGAATGAAGCCTTCAATGCCCTGCCTGCCGGAACCGTGGACAACTTGCTGAAGCCGGAGAACAAGGACCAGCTCAAGAAGGTGCTTACCTACCACGTCGTCTCCGGAATGATGGACTCGAAGGCAATCAAGAAGGCCATCAAGGAAGGCAACGGCAAGGCGACCCTCACCACAGTTGAAGGGGGCACCATCACCGCGATGATGAAGGGCGGCAAGCTCATGCTGACCGACGAAAAGGGTGGCATGGCAACCGTCACCATCGCGAATGTCTATCAGTCGAACGGCGTGATTCACGTGATCAATGCCGTGCTGCTGCCTAACTAAGCGGTCGGCACAGCATCCCAGCGAATTTTCCAGCTCCAAGTTTTTTTGAGGAGGGCAGACCCCAACCTGCCCTCCTCTCTTTTTCCCCGGACTTTTCCGCGGATGCATCAGGCTACCCTGGTTGCCCTGAATGTAGCCGACAGGTGGCGTAAGGAATCTGCGGTACCTGTCGTCCAATGGCGTAAAACGCCAATCAACAGAACCGCTGCCGAGACGTCAGCTGTCGAGACAATCAACGGGAGCCGACTCAAAAAACACACAGGTGCGTGCCTCTGTCTGCATGGCACATGCCGGCGCAAAGCGCCGCTCCACCAAAACTGCGTGACAGCATCTACACTTTCCAACATGACGGGCGCTTCGATCAAACTCCGAGGGCCTAACCCAGAGCAGGAGCCGAGACCCCGCCTCTCTTTCACGACCGACCAGTGGATTCCCTACCCTGTCCCCATCGTGTTTGCCTTCTTCTCCGAACCGGCGAACCTCCCGCGGTTGATGCCCGGCTGGCAGGATGCACGCATCGACAGCCTCGAGCTGCAAGCCCCCGACCGCAGCGACATGCCGCAGGCCGCAGGCCGCGGCTCACGCATCCTGCTCAGCTTTCGACCGCTGCCGTTCTCTCCGATCCGGCTACGCTGGCTGGCGCTCATCGACGATTTCGTGGCGAATCACCGCTTCTGCGACCTGCAGGTGACAGGACCGTTCGGCTACTGGCGGCACTGTCACCTGGTTGTTGAAGAGACGCGCCACGGTGTCACGGGCACCCGCATCACGGATGTAGTGGATTACGAGTGGCCCGTCGGTCGACTGAGTCCCGCTATCGACCTGCTGGGCGGTCGATTGCAGATCCGGCAGATCTTCCGCTACCGGCAGCGGCAAGTACTCGATCTGCTGGCGAAACAGCGCCCCTTGTCATCCTGAACGTAACCACAGCCCACAACCTTGTCATCCTTGAGGTATCGAGGTGTCGAAGTGTCGAGATATCGGCTTACACCGCGTTCACTCCGCCATCGACGAACAGCTCCGCTCCAGCCACGAAGCTCGAATCGTCGGAAGCGAGGAACACGGCCGCCTTGCCAATATCGCTCGATTCGCCAATGCGGCCGCGGGGAACCATACCGGTGACGGCCTGCAGAACATCCTTGTTGCCGAGCGCGGCAGCATTGCCTGCGGTATGGATGGGACCCGGGCTGAGGACATTCACGCGCGGACCATGGCCCTTCAGCTCGGCGGTGAAGGTGCGTGCGAAACTGCGAACGGCCGCCTTCGTGGCTCCATAAACAGACATCCCGGGAAAACCGGCACTTCCAATAAAAGATCCATTCAGGATGATGGAACCGCTCTTGTCCATCAGCGGAAGTGCCTTCTGAATCGTGAAGAAGACTCCCTTGACGTTGATATCGACGCACGCGTCGTAGAACTCCTCGGTCACCTTGTCGTGAGGCATCTGCTCGTAAATGCCGGCATTCGCGAAAAGAACGTCGAGCCTTCCCTTTTGTTGCTTGACCTCGGCATACATCCGATCCAGATCCGCAGGCTTTCCTGCATCGGCTTGAATGCCAATTGCGTGCTCGCCCAGTCTCCCGACTGCCCTGTCCAGCACCTCCTGTCGGCGCCCGGTGATGAAGACAAAGGCGCCCTCCTTGATGAACTCCTGCGCGGTGCCAAAGCCCATGCCTTCGCTTCCGCCTGTGATCAGTGCGATCTTTCCCGTCAACTTGCCCATTCGTATTCACTCCTCTGGATGGTTCATTCGAGTAGATGAGAGCGGCTCGCCGGCTGGATTGTCCGATGCGACGAGAGTCTTGCCCATTCCGACGCTTTGCTGGCGCCGGGAGCAGAGGAAGCGGCAGAGTAGAGAGGTGAAGGAAACCGCAGGTCGTCCACAAACAACGCCATTGGGGATGGTGATTGCCGAACTGTGTCCCCGGGACGACTCGCACGGCACCGCCATCCCCGGTCTGTATCTGACTCGATCCTCCACGGCGGAGGCGCCGCGGCAGAGTCTCGATCAAGCCGTCTTCTGTGTGGTCGCTCAGGGAGCGAAGAGCACACTGCTGAACGGGCAACGTCACATCTACGATCCCAGCAAGTATCTTCTCGTTTCGATCGATCTTCCACTTGTCGGGCAGATCGAAGAAGCCAGCCGCGCTCGGCCCTTTCTGGGATGGAGTCTGGTGCTGGACTTCGACGAGATCCATGCTTTAACGCAAGAGACAGGCCTTGCGCGCAGGCCGGCGAGTCCTCCTCGCTCAGGCCTGGTTGTGGGATCGTTGGACGCAGATTTATTGGACGCCGTGACCCGCCTGACACGGCTGTTACGAAAACCCGAGCAGATACCCGTGCTGGCTCCACTCATTCGCCGCGAGATCTTTTACAGGTTGCTGCTCAGCGATCAGAGCGGGCTGCTGTCCCGCATGGGCGCCGAAAACGGCAAGACCAGGCGGATCGCCGCTGGATTGGAATGGCTGCGGCGCAACGCCGCGCGGCCGATCCGAATGGAAGAGCTGGCTCGCGAACTCCACATGAGCACGTCTACCATGCACAGCTGGTTTCGCTCGGTGACCTCCATGAGCCCTTTGCAGTTTCAGAAGCAACTGCGCCTTCAGGAAGCTCGGCGGATCATGCTGAGTGAATCCGTGGACGCCAATGCTGCAGGCCGGCGCGTCGGCTATGAAAGCGCATCGCAGTTCACTCGCGAATATCGACGCTTTTTCGGTGCTCCCCCCGTGCGGGATGTGGAACGCCTTCGAACAGCGTCCGGAGCCCGGACCTGACCCAGGGAATCTCTGATTCAGTCCACTTGTCACTCGACCGACCTATAGCATTTTCGGTATTCGTGTAGACCGTCCAGCGATGGCTATTGTGGCTTTTCTTAACGGAAAAGCCACGTCTCACTGAAATTCCGCAGACCACAGTATTACCGAAAATGCTTTAGAAGGGCTTGCCGTGGAACAGAAAGATCAGCTCGATGACCAGGATGATCACCACTGCGGACTCCAGCAGGAACGCCCGGCTCTGGTTGAACTGATCCACCATGAAGCGGTAGAGCTCGCCCGCTGTCTGCAGCTTCTGATTCACCAGATTCTTATAGTCCGGCACGCCGATCTTCGCCGCTGCTAACCGGTACAGGCGCGCGGCAAACATGTCGCTGAGAAACTTGATTGCATTATCGGCATGCTCGGTCAGCTCCATCACCTCCAGCAGCCGCGTGTAGAGCGCGTTCGCGGAGCGCGCCATACGCCAGCGGCTCAATAGCCCGGTTCCCTTTTCGAGCGAGGTGTACACCGTTTCAAGCTCGCGGGTCAGCAGGTCATCGTAATGGCGAAACTCCAGCAGCTGCGAGTTTGCATACTCCAGCAGCTGGATCGCCGTCTCCGCACCCGCCACCGTGTCATACAGCAGCGTCGCATTCCAGCCGATGACCGCAAGATCGTTCGGATAAAAAGATATGCGCGACTGTAGAACCTCATTTGTCTCGCTATCCGCCAGCCGCGAGCGCTCGCCGCGCACGATCTGCGCAATGACCGGCCCATGCCGCTCCAGCAGCTCACTGGCCGAACCGAGGCCGGCCACCTCGCGCACGTGGAAGACCAGATAGTCCTCGCTCAACCACTCCGCATAGGGCTTTTCCAGCGCCGGCGCCGCACGCTCCAGTCGCTGGCGCACAATCTGCGAGGCGTGCGCCGCAAAGTCGATCTCCCATACCCAGCGCCCGGCCAGTCGCACCAGCGTCTCCCAGTCCCCTGAAAAAGGAAGCTGGAAGACCACGCTGAGCACGCCATAGTCGTAGTACTTGATCTCTCCATGCAGCCGCTCACCACTGTCCAGCACCAACGGCTCGATCGGTTCCACGATCGGCGGCCGTTGGAAGCGGATGTACCCAGGCGCGGGATGTTTCATGCTCGGCTGCGCGACGGTGCGGGCGCGAAGGATCTCGCCCAGCTGGGTCAGCCGGATCTCTTCGCATACATCGAACTGAATCAGCACAAACACTGCGCCGGCAAGCGGATTCGTCTCAACACGCGGAGTCGCAGCGGTGACGGTTACACCGGATGCAGGCTCAGGAGGCGCCCCTACGGGGCTTGTCGTGCGGTCGTGCATGCAAGCTCATCCTACGCTCGCCCTCCTGTCAAATCATGACAGCGAACAATCGCATGAGCAGTTAGAGCTGGAGCATTTCGGTATAGGTGGAGAGGGTCTGGCGTCAGCTGCTGTGGCTTTTCTTCAAGGAAAAGCTACGCCGCGTGGATCGCCGCGCTGCCCAGCATTACCGAAACTGCGCTAACGCGCCACCAGGCGCCGCTTCGGCATCAACTTCAGCAGCGGCTCAAGCTTTTCCAGCGCAGCCTCCACGCTGATGCCGTGCTTCGCCCGCAGTGCTTCGACCTTGCCGTGTTCGATGAAGCGATCGGGCCAGCCGATGCGCACCACCGGCACATGGAAGCCCATCTCGTTCAGTGTCTCCAATACGGCAGAGCCGAACCCGCCCATCAGGACGTGGTCTTCAAAGGTAACGAAGGCCTGCACAGTGCGCGCGTACCGGGCCAGCACATCGCGGTCAAGCGGCTTGACGAAGCGCGGGTTAATCACTGCAGCCGAATGGCCATCGCGTTCCAGGACATCGGCCAGCTCGATGGCCATGGGCAGTAGTGCGCCGAGTCCGAGAATCGCAACCTCGTCGCCCTCGCGGACCACCTCCGCGACACCAATGGGCAGCGCTACCGGCTGGGCCTTGACCGTCGTCCCCGGACCAGTGCCGCGCGGGTAGCGGATTGCGCTGGGGCCTTCATGCTCCAGCGCGGTCTGCATCATGTCGGCCAGTTCGTCTTCGTCCTTCGGCACCATGTGGATGATGTTGGGAATGCCGCGCAGGTAGCTGATATCGAACAGTCCGTGATGCGTGGGGCCATCGTCGCCGGAGAGACCGCCGCGGTCCATGCAGAAGATCACCGGCAGGTTCTGCAAGCAGACATCGTGCACGATCGGGTCAAAGGCGCGTTGCAGGAAGGTCGAATAAATGGCGCAGACCGGGCGGAAGCCTTGCGTCGCCATACCGGCGGCAAAGATCACCGCATGCTCTTCCGCAATGCCGACATCGAAGTAGCGCGTGGGATGATGCGGACGATAGAGGTCCAGCGCCGTGCCGTTGGGCATCGCCGCGGTGATGGCGACGACCTTCTCATTGTTGTTCGCCAGCGTCACCAGCGTGTCGGCGAAAACCTCAGAATAGGTGCGCTGCCCCACCGGCTTGGTATCGCCGGTCTTCGGGTCGTATGGCCCCAGCCCGTGAAACTTCTTCAAATTATCGAGCGCCGGCTGGAAGCCGCGGCCCTTCTGCGTCAGAATATGCAGCAGGACCGGCATCTCTTGCTTCTTGAGGAACTTGAAGCTCTCAATCAGCAGTCCGATGTGGTGTCCGTCCAGCGGCCCATAGTAGTTCAGCCCGAACTCTTCAAACAGCATCGACGGCCAAAGCAGACCCTTCGCTGCCTCCTCGGCACGGCGCACCACCTTGGTCGCCTTCTTGCCGCCGAAGCGCTCGATCAGCCTTGCGGCTCGATCGTGCAGGTGGTTGTAGTGCTCGTTCGTGACGATCTTGTGAAGATAGTTGGCGATGGCGCCCACATTGCGGTCGATCGACCACTCGTTGTCATTCAGCACCACGATCAACCGCTTGGTCTGCTCACCGATATTGTTCAGCGCCTCAAACGAGATCCCGTTGGTAAAAGCCGCATCCCCTGCCACCGCAACGATATTCTCCCGCGTGCCGGCCAGGTCCCGTGCCACCGCCATGCCCAGCGCGGCGGAGAGCGCCGTGCCCGCATGCCCCGCGCCATAGGCGTCATGCTCGGATTCGGTGCGCAGCATGAACCCGTTCAATCCGCCGGGCTGCCGGATCGTGTCGAATCGATCGGCGCGCCCGGTCAGCAGCTTGTGCACATAGGTCTGGTGGCTCACGTCGAACAGGAACCGGTCGCCCGGTGTATCGAAGACATAGTGCATGGCCAGCGTCAACTCGACCACGCCAAGGTTGGGCCCGAGATGGCCGCCGGTCTTCGACAGACTGCTGATCAGACGTTCACGGATCTCCTGAGCAAGCTCAGTGAGTTCGGCAACGCTCATGCCCTTGATGTCGGCTGGGCTCTGGATGGAGCGAAGATGATCGGTCATGGTGTGGAGGCCACGTATTGGACGTCGCAGTGCGGAAAACGACCCTGGAATCTACAGGGCCTACGTGCATTCGAACTGGACAAGTATAGCAATCGGAGGCGACTTGCCCCGGAAGCGGACCTGCGCCGCATGGCATCTACATCCATCGTGCAAAATCGGCGGGGCGCGAAGCAGTCCTTCCCGGCATGCGGCAGGCATCCACCGGCTGCACTGGACTCGTTCCTCGAGTACGGATCCTATGCCTCGCACCCAGGTCGGCATGCGCTCCCGGATAACGGCGTGTGACCGACAAATATTTGCACTATCTCCACTTTTGCACCACGTCTGCCGCGACGTGGCGCGCAGCACGCTGAACCGGGGTCACACTGCCGACCGTTTTGGGCGTGCGCCTGCCTGTTTTCGGCATACGCCTGGAAACGCCCACGAAAACCGAGCATCCACTGCCTCCGCTCCGATACGATGTGCCCACTCTGACCGGAAAGGAGAATCACGCAAGTAACGAATTTTGACCGGTTTGCAAGATCGTCTGCACCAATTGTGGCAGTGGCTCCGCACCCCGGCTTTGACAGAATGCTTGCAGGCGATTCTTCCTCCTCTTTCATGATTGCCAGTCATACGATGATGCCAAGAGATGAAGCCGAGAGGCTCAAATCTCTCACGCAGTACGAAGTCCTCGACACGCTGCCGGACCCGGCACTGGATGAGATCACTCGTCTCGCGGCCAGCTTCTGTCGAGCGCCATACGCATTTATCTCGTTCATCGATGCCAGCCGCGTTTGGTTCAAATCCCGCATCGGCTTTCTCAGTCGTCAACAGCCGCGCGCCACCTCGGCCTGCCAGTACACCATCCTTGAGCCCAACGCGATGGTGATCGACGACGCCGCGCAGGACTATCGCTTCGCGCCCTCCGGCGTCTCGCTCGCCGCCACCACATATTGCCGTTCGTATGCCGCGGCGCCCCTGTTCTCACCCACCGGCGCCGTACTCGGAACACTGGCTGTCTGTTCGCCCGAGCCGAACATGTTTACCCGCGAGCATGGCCGCACGCTGGAAGTGCTGGCACGCCAGATCATCACCCGGCTCGAGCTCTACAACAAGACCAACCAGCAGGACCGCGTCGTCCGCTCGCGTCAACGCATCGAGCGCGCACTCACCGTCGAGCGCAACTTTGTCACCTCGGTCCTCGACTCAATCCATGCCCTGGTCCTGGTGCTCGACACCGCCGGCCGCATCGTGCGCTTCAACCGCGCCTGCGAAACCGTCAGCGGCTTCAGTTTTGCAGAGCTCGTGGGACGCTCCTTCCCGGAAGAACTCTTCCCACCCGAGGAGCGCGATCACGCCATGCGCATGTTCGAGCAGGCACGTGCCGGCAAGCTCGACGGCAGTTACGAGATGCACTGGCGCACCCGCGACGACGGCCTGCGCCGCATCGCCTGGACCGCCAGCTCGCTCAGCGATCCCCAGGGCGACGTCAACTTCGTCATCACCACCGGCATCGACGTGACCGAGCAGCGCCAGGAGCTGGACCGGCTGCGCACCAGCGAGGCACGCTACCGCCAACTGGTGGAAGGCTCGCTCGGCGTGATCTGCACCCACGACCTCGACGGCAATATCCAGTCCATCAACGCGCACGCCGCGGCGATCCTGGGCCATACGCCGGAGGAGATCGTCGGCACGCCACTCTTCGACTATGTCGCCGACGACCACAAGCGCGACTACGAGCAGTACGTCAGCGCACTCAACGAGCACCATGAACATCAGGGTCTCTTCTACCTGAAGCGGCCCGGCGGTCAGTCCGCCGTCGTTGCCTATCGCAATAAGCTGCTGCAGCTGCCCGGCACCGAGCCGATCGTGTTGAGCCACGGCGTCGACATCACCGAGCAGACCGACGCCGAGGAGAAGCTGCACGCGATGATGCGGCAGCGCGAGTCCATCCTCGCCTCGGTCGGCGACGGCATCTGGGGCCTCGATGTCGACGGCAACCTCACCTTCTGCAATGAGATTGGCGCCGGCATGTTCGGCTATACCGTAGAGGAAATCTTCGGCAAGAACACGCACGACCTGGTCCACCACTCCAGGGCCGACGGCACACCGTATCCGCTGGCGGATTGCCCGATCCAGTCCGCACTGCACACCGAAGAACCCGTGCGCGTGGACAACGAGGTCTTCTGGCGCAAGGACGGCACCTCGTTCCCGGTGGAGTACGTCGCCCGCCAACTCGTGCACGAAGGCATCGTGAGCGGCATCGTCGTCGCCTTTGCGGATGTGTCCGAGCGCCGCCGCCTCGACCGCATGAAGGACGAGTTCATCTCCACGGTGAGCCATGAGCTGCGGACACCGCTCACCTCGCTGCGCGCAGCCCTCGGGTTGATCGCCGGCGGCGTGCTCGAGAAGCGCCCGGAGAAGCTGGCGCAGATGCTCGACGTTGCCATCGGCAACTGCGATCGCCTCGTTCGCCTGGTCAACGACATCCTCGACTTCGAGCGCATCGGCTCGGGCCGGTTACCGCTGCACCGCGAGAAGGCAAATGCTGTCGATCTGTTGCGCCGTGCCGTTGACCTTCAGCAGACGACTGCGGATCAAAACAAGATCAACTTCCGTATCGACGCGCAGCCGGTCGACGTGATGGTGGATGTCGACCGCACCCTGCAGACACTCACCAACCTGATCAGCAATGCGGTGAAATTCTCCAGCCCCGGCGGCGAAGTGCGGCTGACCGCTGCAGCCACCGGCGACAACGAAGTCACCTTCGAGGTGCGGGATCACGGCCGCGGCATCCCGCCGGAGAAGCTCGAGATCATCTTCGAGCGCTTCCAGCAAGTCGATGCTTCGGACTCGCGTCAGATGGGCGGTACAGGATTGGGGCTCGCCATCTGCCGCGCCATCGTCGAACAGCACGGCGGCCGCATCCGCGTGCACTCCACCCTCGGTCAGGGCTCGGTCTTCACCTTCACCATGCCACGCTCGCTGAACTAAATTCCCGCTCTGCGAGGCGCGTACTGAGACAGTTACAGAACCCTCATCCCGGTCCCCGTTCTCACCTGTTCAACATCCGAATCTCCGACCTCTCGCGACCCAATTACGAGAAGGGCATTTCCGAGCACAATCTTCCCGTCCGGCGAAGATTGTCGTCGCGAGCCGGCATGACAAAGCTAGGAAATCATTGACATCGCTACCCACGGCAAGATCTGCCATCGACCGTTCTTCCGCTCCAGCACAACCCAACGCCGGTTTCCGCATAGGCCTCCGCAGTACATCCCGATCTCTGTCATCGCCAGAGTATGCGCATGGCTGAAGTACACGGCCGTAAAGCTATGCATGCCCGCTGCGCCCTTGAATTCCTCTGGCGTTGGGGGAGCTTGCATGATGTTGTTCTTTGGTGGCATGTAACCCGAGACAAGATTTGCATAGCGTTTCTGGCCTTCTTTATCAACCAATCGTTGACGCAAACAAAGTCGATTCCAACCCGCACCCTCATGCATCTAGCACGGAGAAGGAGTCACATGAAGATTTCGGGCAATACTATCCTCGTCACTGGAGGCACCAGCGGAATTGGCCGCGCACTGGCAGAGGCGCTGCACAGCAAGGGCAATAAGGTCATAATCGCCGGGCGACGGCAGGCCCTGCTGGACGAAGTCACGGGCCGCAACTCCGGAATGGTCGGCCTCCCCGTCGATCTAAGCGACAGCGCAGCCATCGCAAAATTTGCGGAGGCGGTGAAGGCGCAGTTTCCTGCGTTGAATGTGCTGATTAACAACGCAGGCATTGCCGGCCTGGAGGACTACACGGCGGATTCGATCGACCTGACGCGCGCGTACAGCACCATTCAGACCAACATCACCGGCGTGGTGCAACTCTCGGCTGCGCTGCTGCCCAAGTTGCGTGCGCAGCCACAGTCCACCCTGATCGTGACCACTTCAGGGCTCGCCTTTGTTCCCTACCCGCCGGGCCCGGTCTACAGCGCCACCAAGGCCTTCATGCACAACTGGCTCGATGCGCTCCGCGTACAACTGCGTAAGACCAGCGTTGAGGTACTGGAGCTCGCGCCGCCCTACGTGCAGACGGAGCTCGGCGGTCCGCAGCAAGCCAGCGACCCGCGAGCCATGCCGCTCAACGAATACATCAAGGAGGTTATGCAGATCCTCGAGAACAACACCATCGAAAAGGGAGAGATTCTCGTCGAGCGCGTCAAGCCTATGCGAACCGCGGAGAAAGACGGCAAGTACCAGCAACTCATGGACACCTTCGCCACCATGCACGACTAGGCGACACGCCCGATGGCCTGCTGGCCTAGAACACGATTCAATTCGAAACCGCGACAGAAGCATTCTTCAGAAACGTGTCATTTCACCCCGTCGACTTCGCTACATTAGAAACAGAGATACAGACAAGCGCCCGCGACCATCCGCGGGCGTTTCCATTTACTGACCGCTCTTCGCTGACCGGATTTCAGCCGACCGCTTTTTAAGCACCTTCTAAACCCTTTCGCGAGAAGAATTTAGCGGTAAGTCCTTTGGATAGAAGAATTTGATCGGTCAAGGCTCGGTCTTCACCTTCACCATGCCACGCACGCTGAACTGAAGGCGAAAGCATTCGCACGACTCCTTACGCCTGTCTTGCTACACGAAGTGAACAGCTTGCCCCTGAGCCTATTGAAGGAACGAGCCTGTCGAAGGGACCTGTCGTTCCCTCTCTGGCAGTGGATGCCCCATCCTGACCCCGAGCAACGCAAGGGGAGAAGGGTGGGAGACCATCGAACTCGACACTTGAAGCACATCTGCCCCGCAGTCCGCGATTCACTCGCTGCGAAGAACCTCGACCGGATCCAGTTGCGCTGCTCTCCACGCGGGAGCGATCGCCGCCACCGCACATACCGCCAGCAACAGCATCGCCGAGCCGGCCAGCGCATACGGATCCAGCGCTGCGACACCGAACAGGAACGATCGCACCGTATGTCCGGCAATCCACGCGCCGGCAACCCCCAACACCAGTCCCAGCAACACCATCCTGCCTGCTTGGCGAGCGACCAGCCGTGTCGCTCCGGCGCGGGATGAGCCCAGCGCCATCCGGATTCCGATCTCCTTGCGCCGCTGTGCCACCGAGGACGCCAGCACACCATAGAGCCCAATCGCTGCCAGCAGCAGCGCCACGCCGCCAAACCCGGCGACCAGCCGTAGCGCCAGCCGCCGCTGGCTCAGCGAATCCGCAATCGCCTGCTCCATCGGCGCTAGGTTCATCTCCGTCATGTCCGGCGCGATCTGTTTGACCGCCGTGCGCAGCTCCTTGTTCAACACCGCCTGCGGCAGCGCAGAGCGCACCGCCACCTCCGTGTACAGGTTGAACATCTGCGTCATCGGCGAGCCGATGGGAAGCTGCCGATAGTCCAGGTACACCATAGGTTGGAAGTCCGCGCCGAGCTGTCCGCCCTGCAGCTCGTTTCCCACCACGCCCACGATGGTAAGCGCGCCGATAAACGGCATATCGGAATCCTTATCTCCAGGATCGCGATGCGCCTTGAGCGTCACGCCGATAGGGTCGCGCCCACGCAGATACTGCTGCGCAAACGCCTGATTGACCAGCCCGACCAACGCTCCGGCGCTGTCGTCCGCCGGCTGGAACGCGCGCCCGCGCAATAGATCCATGCCGCTCGCGTGCACAAAATTCGAGCTCACCATGCTGTAGTACGGGGAGTCGTTCTTCTGATGCGGACGCCCGCTGATGTCCGTGCCCCCATTCATCGTGAAGCTGAAGTTGGAGAACGGAATGGATGTCTGCGTCATGGCCGACTGGACACCGGGAAGCGCCGCAAACCGCTCCAGCAGCAGCGTCAGCATCTGCCGTGAGGCCTCGGCCGACTTCTGCTGATTCTGCGGCATCAGCACCATGGTAGTTACGTTATGCGGATCGAACCCCAGCTTCGTCGCCTCGAGCGCGCGCAGCGCCCGTATGAACAATCCGCTCGTGGTCAGCAGCACACACGTCAGCGCCACCTGCAATGCCACCAGCATCCCCGGAATCCCGGAGCGCCGGGTCATCCGGAACGTCGTCGATGTTGCGGCCGCCTGCTGGCGAAGCCGCAGCAACGGCGACAGCGATGCCAGAACACCGGCCAAAACCGCGAGGGCCGCGCACGTCAGCATTGCTGTGGGGTGCACAGCCAGTTCATCGAACCGCGCGAACTGCTGTCCATACGCATGGCGCACCACCGCGACCAGCGCATATGCCAACCCACCACCAAGCGCCGCGCCCACTAGCGATGCAAACACACTCTCGGTAAGCATTTGCTGCACGAGCCGCCGAAAGCTCGCACCCAACGCGGAGCGCACCTGCATCTCCGCGGTTCGTCCGGTGGCGCGTGCGATCTGCAGGATCGCCGCGTTCGCGCAGGCAATCAGCAGCAGTACCCCACCGCCGCAGAGCAAGGCCAGCAACGCCAGATGCTCGTCGTTGCCGGTCAAATACTGCTTGTACGACTGCATCTCCAGGGTGTCTTTGCCGGCGGCCTCTTCGGTTTGCGAGAACTTCAGAACGCTGCTAGCCTCGGCCAACGCCTGCTGCCGGGAGACGCCGGGCTTCACCCGCGCCAACACCATGCCGGACGAGCTGAAACTCGTCACATCGCCGGTATCTTTTGCATGCAAGTCCAGCGGTATAAATACTGCTGGATAATCGACGCCTTGCGGAAAGTGCAGGCCCTTGGGCAGCACCCCGATCACCGTGCGCAACTGCCCGCTCACCTTGACGGTGGAACCGATCACCTCCGGCTTTCCGTGGAACTGCTGCTGCCAGAAGCCGTCGTTCACGACCGCGACCGGAGCATTGGCGTCCTGGTCGTTCATGGAGTGTCCGCGCAGCATCGACACGCCCAGTGTGTGGAACAGCTCCGGTGTCACCTGGGCCACCATCGCCATGCGTGCGCCATCGTCCGTGTCTACGGGTTTCGGCAGCGTGTTGTATGCACTCACTCCGGAAAATGAGTGGGCATCATGACGCAGCGCATCGATCTGCTTGGCGTTGAGATAGTACGTGCTGTCTCTCTGCGCACTCTTTGCCGACATCACAAACAACTGCTCCGGATGGCTGAGCCTAACCGGTTGCAACAGTACGGAATCGACGATCGCCAGCATCGTCGTCACCGCCCCCAGGCCCAGAGTGAGCGTCAACAGCAGGGTCACGGCATACCCGGGTGCATGGATGAGTCCGCGCAGTGCATACCGCAGATCTCCAGTTACGATTTGGCAGAACTCGACGACTCTGCTGCGCGTCATCTCTTCTCCTCTCACGCACCTATCATGCGTTTGGATCCAATCTCAGATCTTGCGACTCTCCGCCGTATCCAGCCGCATATCCGGCACCGCGACCGATCCGAAGACACGGAAATCCCGCGCCGCGCGCAGCTCGAAAGCCGGCGCCCCCCGCGGCACCCGCACACGGAAGAAATCTGCGCCTTCGACATCCTGCAGGCAGAAGGCAGCGCGTGCATCTGCAGATTCCGTGGCGATCTCGACGTTGCCGACCTCCACGTTGCGCACATGGCGCATGTAGAGGCCCGTGGCCGGCAACTGCCCGAAGACAGCCGGATCGGGATAGGCGTTGTCCTTCACCGGCGGCTGCAAAGCCGCCATTGCAGCATCCGCGCCACCCTGCTGGTGCAGGTAGACATCGCTGATCTTCAGATCCTCGATAGGATGGCCCTCGATGCCGACGATCAGGCTCGGCAGCTGGCCCGCATGGGAGCTGACGATGTTCGAGAGCAGCACACGGCGTAGCGTGCCGATCTGCCTTTGCTTGGGGCCGCGCATGCGAGAGCCGAGAAACAGAAACAGCGGCGACTGCGTCACGTTGCGCATCGCGATGTTGCTGAACACGATGTCCTCGACGATCGCACCATCCGCTGTCTCCAGCGCAAAGCCGCGGCAGCGTTCAAAGACGCAGTTTGAGATCGTGATGTTCCGGAATCCGCCGTTCGACTCCGTCCCGCATTTGATACGTCCTGTTGCATGCGGACCGAAATCGGGGATGAGCTTCCAGGTACCGTCCAGCACGGAGCCGATCTCGTAGCTGCCGGTCACGAAGCAGTTCGTAATCGTGACGTTCTCTGTCGCGCGCGCATATCCCAGGGCAAACGAGCTCTTCGGGCAGATGCCGTCATCCCACGGCGAGTTCACGGTGCAGTTCGAAACGCGCACATTGCGGCAGCAGTCGATATCCATGCCATCGCGGTTGGTGTCGATGCGCAGGTTGTCGATGGTCAGGTTGTCCACGCCCGTTGCAAGAATGCCGAACCAGCCGCCTTGCAATATCTCGAAGTCGCGCAGTGTGACGTTACGGCACAGCTTCAGCGCGATCGCCTTGTTGCCCACACCGGGATTCTTCGTATCGGGAAGATGCGTCGGGTCGTTCTCCCAGCCGCGGCTTAGCCCTTTGCCCCAGATGCGCCCCGGCCCCAGGATCGAGACATCGTGCAGGTTCTCACCCCAGAGCAGGCTATTGTGCCAGTGGTTGTGACCATAGTCCTGGTATGGCTCCCACGCGCCCTGCGGTTCGGCCGCGTCGTAGCCGCCGCTGGTCATCCCCTCTGCAGGTGTGGATGCGGCAAGCAAGGTCGCGCCCTGGTCGAGATACAGGCAGACGTTGCTCTTGAGATGAAGCGAATAACTCGCGTACACGCCGCCGGGAAAGAACACCGTGCCGCCGCCCGCTGCTTCTGCTGCATCGATGGCACGCTGCATCGCCTGCGTGTCCAGCGTCTTCCCATCGCCCGTCGCACCGTATTTGCGGATGTCAAACAGCGTTGCCGTGGATGCAGCCGGGTGCGACGCAGCCGCAGCCGCCATTGCTGGCACACCGGCTAACGCCATTCCACTGCCAGCCAACTTCAACAGATCTCTACGCTCGATCATTCGCAGGAGTCCTCCATCGCGACTTCATACCAAACCGGGTACCGCACCTGGTCACAAGACCGAACAGCGCCACGTCACGCGAGCGACCAAAGGGAGCCGCCAAACGACACGCACGCGCGTGCGCCTGCCTGCATGGCAATGCCTCAGCCCTCGTCCTTCTCCTTCAGCCGCGCCAACACCTGAAAGTCTTCCAGCGTCGTCGTATCGCCCTTGATCTCGCCGCCGCCCGCCAGTTCGCGCAGCAGCCGCCGCATGATCTTCCCGCTGCGCGTCTTGGGCAGCGCATCGGTAAAGCGCACATCATCCGGACGTGCCAGTGCGCCGATCTCCTTCGCCACCCAGGCACGCAGCTCGTCCTTCAACTCCTTCGATGGCTCGTGCCCCTCTTCGAGCGACACGAAGGCAGAGATGGCCTGGCCCTTCAGATCGTGCGGCCGCCCCACAACTGCAGCTTCCGCCACCTTAGGATGTGCCACCAGCGCACTCTCGACCTCCATCGTGCCCAGGCGGTGTCCACTCACGTTGATCACGTCGTCGACGCGTCCCATCAGCCAGTAGTAGCCGTCCTGGTCCTGTCGCGCGCCGTCTCCTGTCAGATAGGTGCCGGGAAACTCCGACCAATAGGTCTTCTCGAAGCGCTCCGCGTCGCCATAGATGGTGCGCGCCATCGACGGCCATGGCCGCCGGATCACCAGTAGGCCACCCTGCCCCTTCGGCACAGGCTTGCCGTATTTCGTCACAATCTCAGGCACAATTCCCGGCATCGGCCGGGTTGCGGAGCCGGGCTTGGTCGGCACAGCGCCCGGCAGCGGTGCAATCATGATGGCGCCCGTCTCGGTCTGCCACCAGGTATCCACGATCGGGCAGCGTCCGTGACCGACCTTGTCGTGGTACCACATCCACGCCTCCGGGTTGATCGGTTCCCCTACCGTGCCCAGCAGCCGCAGCGACGCGAGCGAGTGCGTCTCCACATGATGGTTGCCCCACTTGATGAACGCGCGGATCGCGGTCGGCGCCGTGTAGAAGATCGTGACCTTGTGGTCGTCGATGATCTTCCAGAAGCGGTCCGGCTCCGGGAAGTTCGGCGCGCCTTCATACATCACCGTCGTCACACCGTTCTGCAAAATGCCATAGAGCACATAGGAGTGCCCCGTCACCCAGCCGATATCTGCCGAGCACCAGTACACATCGTCGTCCTTCAGGTCGAAGACGAGCTTGCTGGTCAGATAGGTGCCCACGCTGTAGCCGCCGGTCGTGTGCACCAGCCCCTTCGGCTTGCCCGTGGTGCCGGAGGTATAGAGGATGTAGAGCGGGTCTTCCGCATCGAGAGGCTCGGCCGGACACTCCGCCGCCGCGGCGGCCATCAATGGATGCCACCAATAGTCGCGGCCCTCTCGCATCTGTACTTCGCTATTCGTGCGTTTGTACACGACCACCTTCGTCACGCTGGGACACTGCGCCAACGCCTCATCCACCACCGGCTTCAGCTTCACTTCGCTGCCCCGGCGATACGAGCCGTCTTGCGTAATGACGGCTACACACTGCGCGTCGTTGATGCGATCGACCAACGCGTTCGCCGCAAAGCCGCCGAAGATGACAGAATGCACCGCGCCGATGCGCGCGCAGGCCAGCAGCGCGATGGCCAGCTCCGGCGTCATGCCCATGTAGACAGCAACCCGGTCGCCCTTGTTGATGCCGAGTCCCTTCAGGACATTGGCGAAGCGCTGGACCTGTTCGTGCAACTCGCGAAAGGTGAGCTTGCGGACCTCGCCTGGCTCGCCCTCCCACAGAATCGCCGTCTTCTCCGCGCGCTTGCCCAACGCATGGCGGTCCACGCAGTTGTGGCACAGGTTCAGCTTGCCGCCCACAAACCATTGCGCATGCGGCGCCTGCCAGTCCAGCACCTTCGTCCATGGCGTGAACCAGTCCAGCTCACCGGCAACCTCTGCCCAGAAGGCGTCCGGCTCTTCCATCGACCGGCGATACAGCGCTTCATAGGCGGCCAGCCCGCTCACCCGCGCCTTGGCCGCGAACTCCGCCGGTGGAGCAAAGACGCGCGTCTCGCGCAAGGTGGAGCTGAAGTGCTCCTCTTGTTGCGGGTTCTCTGGGGTTTGCCGGTTTTCTGCCGTCTCGGCCATGCGGTTCGATGCCCTCCGCGCGGTATTTTCAAATCCGCGCACACGCGCTCCACACTAACGGCAACCGGCGCGGCAGAGCAAGCCGACGGCTCCTCGGGTAGTGGGTCAGTTTGAGTTCATAGTTTCCAAATGGCCGAAAATCGGCCCTCAGTACGCTCCGGCATACACGGCCGCGACTGCTTTGAGCAGACCCGGCCCGCGTGCATGCATGCAGAAAGCCGCTTACACTTCCAGAGTGAAGACAGCTTCATAGAGAGCTGGATGGCCCTCTCCAAGCTGCTTGTTGCGGTCTAGAAATCCGTTCTCTCGAAGAGATGCCACAATCCGTTCCTGGGACTTCAGGTCAGAAGACTGCGCATAGTTGACAACGGTTTTTCCATCCAGGCCGCGATGGATGCTGGCAGACTTCCACCCGGGAAGATGGCAGACGGAGCGCGCCGAATCGATCAGAAGATCAATGAGCGCCTGCTGATTCTCGGGTTTGACGGTGAAGACATTGATCTGGGTAACAACCCCAGAGTTGGCTTTGATTTCGGGCATGGTAATTCTCCTTTGACTGAAGTTGTCTTGGGAGACGCGAACCGATATCGGAGGTTGTCGTGAAAGCGCCGCCCAAGACGAAGTGCATACACACTCCTGCTTGCCGCGGGTTCCTCACATAAAGTGATGAACAGAGACTCCCTAGCGGGAGTTGGCCGGGCTTACCAATACCGACCTGCCCTTTCTCGACTGGTCTAACTATACCAATAGTATCCGGCAGCATGTCTGTGGATCGAAACTGGCCCTACCGCCTCGCGCGTGGTGGTTCCGTTTGCATCCACCGGTGCGGTTGCGTCCGTCATTCCAATCCGCGCAGTATTGCGATACGACTCAAGAGTTGATTGCGAAACGGCAGGATTCGCGAATTGGGAGGCGCTCCTGAAAGGAGTCCACACTATGACTGATACCCAGGCTGAAGCTCGGTCCAAACCGATACTTCTCGCCGCCGAACCTCAGCTTTTTGTCGCCGACATTGGCGCCTCGTGTGAGTTCTACACAAAGAAGCTGGGGTTTAAGGTTGCTTTCATTTATGGAGAGCCGCCATTCTACGGACAAATCTTTCGGGATGGGGCCACGCTCAATCTCCGATGCCTACCCGAACCCGCTATCAATCAGGCGCTTCGGGACACAGAGCATCTGCTCTCCGCATCCATCGCACTCGACGATGCCAAGCCGCTCTTCCTCGAGTTTCAGACAGCAGGCGTTACATTTCATCAGACACTCAAAACAGAACCATGGGGTGCTCGCACATTCATCATTAGCGATCCCGACGGGAATCTCATCCTCTTCGCAGGGCGCGGGTGATCATCAACTAAATAAGGTTGGCTGATCCTCTATTGTCCGTGGAGCGAACGGCGCGGATGATGTCGCGTTGTTCCAGAATTGGAGTCGGCCATCCATCGCGCGCCACAGACAACATGGCGCGTCCAACATCACGCGTCGTCGTGATCGACTGTGAGAACGTGCGCCGCAGCAGTGGCATCACGGGACCAAGCGCCACATAAAAGAACTGGTACAGGGGCGTCTTCGATCGGATGCCGTCCATCGGCTGGATGAACCCTGGCCGGAACATATATGCAGCGCGAAAGGGCATGCGTAGCAGAGCGTTCTCCGTGGCACCTTTCACACGTGCCCACATGCTGCGACCGCGCTCGCTGCTGTCGGTGCCTGAGCCCGAGACATAGACGAACGCCAGCTCAGGATTTCGCTCGATAAGCCTCTGCGCCACCGAGAGTGTGAGGTCATAGGTGATGCGTCGATAGTCCGCCTCTTTCATGCCGGCAGAGGTCACGCCCAGGCAAAAGAAGCAGGCATCGAGGCCTTTCAGATCGTTGGCAATCGAGGAAAGATCGAATAGATCCGGCACCAGCAGTTCACGCAGCTTGGCATGCTGCCGCCCGGCGCTCGAGCGTCCGACGACCACCACACGCGTAACACTCACGTCACGAAGACACTCCAGCAGGACGCCCTGCCCCACCATGCCGCTCGCGCCAAAGATGACGATGTTCATCGCTGCCTCTCTGTTTCTTGAACTCACCGAATAGGGGATGTGATTAGCCTTCGATTTGGGGAAGCCGCGAACCGACTGCAAATCCTTCGCTTCAATCAGCGATGACAGACATGAGAATGCCGTTTCCTCACCAACAACGCATCCCTATTCCCTCGCCCTCTAGGCAGTAGCGGCCCGCGAGAATCACTCGCGAGCCGCTACCTTCCCATCCGGGTGTCCCTACCTCAACAAAGCTAGGGTGGCTTTATGAGCCGGATCGCCCGACATCACCCCACGCGAGCGACCAACGGGCGCCTCACCTCACCACACGCACGTGAGTGCGCACGCACGCATGGCAAATGCCTACCAGCGATCGTTGTCCTCGCAGCCCACGTCGTCCTTCACCTTTGTCAGCAGGTCCGACGCTGAGACCAGCTTCTCTCCATAGCAGTGACCGAGCGTGTCCTTCGCCTTGTACACCTGGAAGCTCGACTGGTTGTCGTGCCCGGTAAAGGCGCCCGCCGCGCTGAATATGTCCGTGTCCTGGGACGAGACGCGGTTCGACACGCTGCTGCGATAAAACGGCAGCCCGAACAGCGACTTCTCTTCTTTCACGCGATAGCGCTGATCCGACGTGTTGAGTTCCGTGGCCGATCCATCGGACGCAATCTCTTCGTCGATCTTGAAGGCGAAAGGATAGGAGTATTGCTTCGTCTCTTCGGTGGAGAGGAAGCCGTCGCGCGTGGTGGTCGTCGCATCGAAGTGCGTCGCCTGCGTGATGTCCTGCACATACTGCGACGCATTGATGCTGAAGTTCTGGTTGTTGTCGAAGTTCACCTTCGCGTCCACCGTCGTCTCGACTCTGCCGTGCGAGGTCTTCACCCAGCCCTGAATCGAATAGCTGCGCTTCGCATTCACATCCACTGAGCCGCTGATGTTGCCGCTCGCCCCTTTCGTCAGGTTCTCGGTTACATTTGGTGTCGGCGCGGCTGAGAGCGTATCCGTCAACAGACCGCCGGAGGTCTGCTTCGCGTAGCGATCGGTGAACACCAGCAGGTTTGCCGTCGCCAGGAAGTAGCTGTTCGCGTTGTAGACGCTCACACCCACCGTGTGCGCCGCTCCGTCTGCCAGCAGACCGGCAAATGGCGTCAGATTCACGCGGAAGGGCTTGAAGTTCAAGGTCTGCACGCCGGGGATGGGCGCCCACAGGTATGGATCGACACCACCCGTATAAATCCACGGATACACCGGCGCCACGCCGGCCGGCTTGCCATCCACAGTGATCTCTGTCTCACGGAAGGCGGTGTTGCCGCAGCTTTGCAGCTCACCGGAGACATCGCTCGGCACGCAGGTCCACCAGAACTCGTCCCCGCCCTGGCTCTCCGCAAACACATCCAGATACAGCGACTCGGTGTTGCGCGGCAGCGTCACACTCTGGGTCAACTCGCTGGCAGTCGTGTTCAACGTATAGGCGCCCCCTGTCACGTCCGGCAGCGGCACCACCACATCTGCCACTTTGGGAGCAGGGTCGCGATAATCCACCGGATAGAAGTCCAGCTTCGCGTTCGCGTAGATGATGCCGGTGTAATCCACACCCCCGGATACACCGACGAAGTTGCCCAGAATCGCCTGACCCGGCTGCGCGGTCTTGAAGGTCGCACTCAGGTCTGTCAGATCGCTCTCCACATGCCAAGAAGGGCTGAGCGTCGCTCGCGGCTCCGCAGTCGTGCCGTAGAAGATGTTCGTGTTGCCGATCAGAAACTGCGCCGTGCGGTCGAACTGCCGCCCCGCCGTCACCGTGAAGTCCGCGGAGAAGACCACCTTCGCCCAGGGACCGGGGCAGCCCGACGGAGGCGCGTAATTGAACGTCTTATTGTTGAAGTCGGCAAACGCCTCGTTGGTGAACAACTGCACCGTGCAGGGTTTGGTGTGCGGCCGCTCCACCGGAGGCTCGGCGCTGATGGGGTTGGCGGATCCGATCTGCGGTCCATTCGTCACCACCACCTGCGCGGGCAGAGCTGTGGCGACCATAAGCAGGCCGGCGGCGAACATCGCCGTCCGTCCCGCGTAAAGCGGAGAATTGAGTTGCAGCATGGTGGCACTCCCAGAAACGCGTGCAGCGGAAGCTGCCGCGAAATGGCTGCAAGCATAGCATGCGGAACCCCAGGCGTACCTGGCCGGCCATGCATCCGTTCCATGCCGCAATCCGGTCCGCCAGAAGATTCATGCGGGAACGGTAGACCATACAGCAGCACACATCGTACTGTGTACGCGCTGTTTCGATTGCTTCCCGCAGCAGATGAAACACAGGAGACTGGATGCCGGGCCTCTCATTCCTTGATCGTTCTCACTCCGTCGCCCAACCGGGCTTCAGCCGCTGGCTCGTGCCGCCCGCCGCTCTCGCCGTCCACCTGTCCATCGGGCAGGTCTATGCCTTCAGCGTCTTCAAGAACCCCCTGTTGGCACTGCATGGCGCAGATGGCTCTGCCTGGAACCTGAAGGAGATCGGTTACATCTTCTCCATCGCCATTGCGGTGCTCGGCCTTTCGGCGGCGCTCTTCGGCAAGTGGCTGGAGACCGCCGGCCCGCGCAAGGCCATGTTCGTGGCCGCCTGCTGCTTCGGCCTCGGCTTTGCGATCGCAGCCGCCGGCGCGAGCACGCACCAGCTCTGGCTCATCTACCTGGGCTACGGTGTCGTCGGCGGCATCGGCCTGGGGTTGGGCTATATCTCCCCAGTCTCCACCCTCATCAAGTGGTTCCCGGACCGTCCCGGCCTCGCCACCGGCCTCGCCATCATGGGCTTCGGCGGAGGCGCCATGATCGGTTCGCCGCTCGGCACCCATCTCATGGCCTTCTACAAAGCCCACGGGCACGCCGCCATTCCTGCTACCTGGATCACCATGGGCCTGCTCTACTTCGTCTTCATGCTGTTCGGCGTCTTCACCATCCGCGTGCCTGCGGACGATTGGAAGCCGGCAGGTTGGACGCCGCCCGCGCAGCAGTCCGCCATGATCAGCTCGCATAACGTCGACGTCAACACCGCCATGGGTACTCCACAGTTTTACCTGCTGTGGCTGGTGCTGGCGCTCAACGTCACTGCGGGCATCGGCATTCTGGAGCAGGCGTCGCCCATGATTCAGGACCTCTTCCACGGACAGGTCACGGCGGTCGCCGCAGCCGGCTTCGTCGGCGTGCTCAGCATCTTCAACATGGCTGGCCGCTTCATCTGGGCCTCCTGCTCGGACTTCCTCGGACGCAAACCGACCTACATGATCTTCTTCGCCCTGGGCGCCGTGCTCTACTTCCTGCTGCCCTTCACCGGCACGCAGCACATGGATAGCATCGCGCTCTTCGTGCTCATCGCCGGCGTGCTCATCAGCATGTACGGCGGCGGCTTTGCCACCATCCCGGCCTACCTGCGCGATATGTACGGGCCGTACAACGTCAGCGCGATCCATGGGCGCCTCCTGACTGCATGGTCCTTCGCCGGCATCGTCGGCCCGCTCATCGTCAACGGCATTCTGGACCACTACAACGCCCAGCACATCCCCCGGGAGCAGGCCTACCCGCTGATCCTGCACATCATGGCCGGACTGCTGGTCGTCGGCTTCCTCGCAAACCTTTTGGTCCGACCGGTCGCCGAACGCTTCTGGATGAAGGAACAGCCCAAAGGCCCGTTACCGGCAGGTCACTAACGCAGAGGAGAAAGCGATGGCAAACGTAACGAAGACCTCGTCAGGACTGGTCGCCGCAGCATGGATCGTCGTCTCCCTGCCGCTCGCCTGGGGCATCTACAACACCGCCCTGGGCGCAGCCAAACTCTTCACTCACCTCAACCAGCCGGCGGCCACACAAACAAAAGCCCCGTAGCACTCATACGGCGGGAGCCCCATATCTCGCCTTTAGACATGGCCTGAAAGTGGGCAACATCAACCTCAAGGGGTGCCCCATCCTACGCAGAGCGTAGGGTGGGATACCACAGAGGCCAGCAGCGGTGCCCCAATCTCTCCCCACATCGCGACGAGATGCGGATTCGGCGATCTATCCAGAAGTCGCCATCCTGAGCGCGCAGGTAGGACGCGCCATTCGCTCAATGCGCCACCTCAATGGGTACCCCATCCTGAAGGAAGCGTAGAGAAGGTTGGGATACAAACCATGCTCGACTTCCGCCTTATCTGAGAGTTCGCATAATCCGCTTGACAGGCGCCATCTCGCTGCGCACACTTACATAGTCTAACTACGTAGCAAGACTATGCAAGCGGAGCAACCTGATGCCTGACCGAGACGAAATCCCTCCCGGCACCCTCTACCTGCTCATCCTGAAGACCCTCGCGCGCTCTGGCGAGCTGCATGGCTTTGAGATTGCGAACTCCATCCAGCAAATCTCCAAGGACATCCTGCAGGTAGAAGAAGGCTCCCTCTACCCCGCGCTCCAGCGCATGTTGATCAAGGGCTGGGTTACGGCCAAATGGGGCGTGACGGCGGGCAACCGTCGCGCCCGCTACTATCGGCTCACCGCCGCGGGCCGCAAGCAACTCTCGGTCGAGGTCTCGCAGTTCGAGCGCGTCATGGGCGCAATCACACGCGTCATCCAGACGGCGTAAGGATTCCCGATGAAGCCAATCTGTCCTAGCGACCCCGCACGACAACGGGTGCGCCATCTTGAACGAAGCGAAGCGCAGAGAAGGGTGGGCGACCACAACAGCCCGCACACGCGTCATCGCAACCGCATCCGGAACAGAGGGAATCATCGTTCGTGTCATCTCGACCGGAGCAGCGCAGCAGCGCAGTGGAGAGATCTGCTGTCTCCCCATCGCACCCACCTGCGCGTACGAAGAACAAACAGCCGGAGGAGCTAACGATGGACTGGCCCGGAGAACTCGCACGACGCATCCGCATGCTGCTTCATCGCAAGCAGGTCACACGGGACATCCAAGAGGAGATCGATCTTCATCTCGACCTGCTCCGGCAGCAGCAGATGGACGCAGGCGTCACACCTAAGGATGCTGAAGCTGCAGCGCATCGGCGGTTTGGAAATGCAACATCAATTCAGGAAAGAACCTACCTGGCCGCAGGATGGAACTGGCTCGAAACGCTCCTGCAGGACATCCTCTACGGCCTGCGCGCGATGCTGCGCTCGCCCGGCATCACCCTCGTCGCACTGCTCTCGCTCGCCCTCGGCATCGGCGCCAACACCGCCATCTTTTCGCTCATGGACGCGGTGATGCTGCGCTCCCTGCCGGTCAAACAGCCGCAACAGCTGGTACTGCTCGGAACGGGAGAAGACTTTGGTGTTACCGACTCCTTCGCCAGTACCTACCTCTATTCCTACCCCTTCTATCGCCAAATGCAGCGGCGGAACCACGTCTTCTCCGGTGTAGCCGCAATCTTCAGCATGCAGAACGATCTTCATGGCTTCGTCTCCGGACACAAGGAACAGGAGCAGATGCATGTGCAACTCGTCTCCGGCACCTATTTTTCCACGCTGGGCGTGCATGCCGTGCTTGGCCGCACTCTCAGCGATGATGACGACCGCATCGAGGGCGGCGATCCCGTCGCTGTGATCAGCGACTCGTGGTGGAAGAAGGATCTGGCACGCGATCCCGATGTCCTCAACCGCACGCTCAGGATGGGTGACACGACCTTCACCATTGTCGGCGTCGCTCCGCCGGAGTTCTTCGGCACCGAGGTCGGCGCAGCCCCCGATATCTGGGTTCCGTTTTCCATGATCGGAAAGGTCCCGCCATATCCCTGCGGCAACAACGGCAACTGCTATACGAACAACTTCGCCGGATCGCTCGACATCTTCGGCCGCCTCAAGCCGGGCGTGACCGCAGCCCAGGCGACCACCGACGTGAACCTGCTCTTTCAGCAGATCATCCGCGGTTTCCCCGATGCTCCCCTGAATCAGAGAAACCTCGACCGCCTGAAGAACGCCCACGTCCCACTGACTCCCATGGCAACCGGCATCTCTGAACTGCGTTCCGAGTTTTCCGATCCACTGAAGATCCTCATGGCCATCGTCGACCTGGTGCTGCTGATCGCCTGCGCCAACATCGCCAACCTGCTGCTCGCCCGCTCTACCGCTCGCGCCCGCGAATTGGCCGTCCGCCAGGCGCTCGGAGCGCAGCGCAGCCGCCTCATCCGTCAACTGCTCACAGAAAGTCTCCTGCTCGCGATCGCCGGTGGAACCCTGGGCGTGGCGTTCGCAGTCGGCGCCAATCGCCTGTTGCTGCGTATGGTCTCAGACGGTCTCGAGTCCCTTCCGCTGCATGCTCCCGTCAACGCGCGCGTCCTGCTCTTTACTCTGGCCACCACACTCACGACCGCTCTGCTCTTCGGAACGATCCCGGCCTTTCGCGCAACCAGGCTCGATCTCACCCATTCGCTCAAAGACGGGCGAAGCACCGCCGGCTTAGGGAGCAAGAGCCCATTGGCTCGTGCGCTGGTCGTCTCTCAGGTGGCTTTCTCGCTCGTGCTGGTCGTCGGCGCCGGTCTCTTTCTGCGCACCTTGGTCAATCTCAATAACGTCAATACCGGCTTCGATAAGGAAAATGTGCTCCGCTTGGATACAGATGCGAGTTCAGCCGGCTACAAAGCTGACGAACCGCGACTGATCGCCCTCTATCAACAGATCGAACAACGAGTCGGCGCGCTGCCCGGCGTCCAGTCAGCCAGCTTCTCCTGGTTCGTCTTTCATGAAGGCAGTTGGAACAGCCATGTAGAGGTGGCGGGTCAACCCACGGATCGAAACATCAACGTGAACCACAATGTCATCGGTCCCAACTTCTTTGCGACCATGAAAATACCGCTACTGGCAGGACGCGCCTTCGGTCCCCAGGACACAGCCACATCGCAGAAAGTGGCCGTCATCAGCGAACGCATGGCGCGCACCATGTTTCCCAAGGGCTCACCCATCGGTCGCCACTATTTCATCGGCGACGCCAAAGATGGCAACGAACGCGAAATTGTTGGCATTGCAAAAGATGTCAAGTTCGATGATTTGCAGGAGGATCCATACACGCTTGACTACATTCCATACACACAATACGGGAAATACTTCCTGAACGACTTTGAAGTCCGCTACACCGGCGATTACGGCGCCGTCGCTGCCGCCGTACAGCACGCCATCCACGACATCGACCGCAATCTGCCCATCAGCAATGTCACCACGCTGGACGAACAGGTAGCCCGCTCCTATACCGACCAGCGCGTCGTCGCCCAGCTCTCCGCCTTCTTCGGATTGCTCGCCGTCTTCCTCTCCTCGATCGGCATCTACGGCCTCATGTCCTACGTCGTCTCGCGGCGCACCAACGAGATCGGCATCCGCATGGCTCTCGGTGCGGACCGCAGGCACGTCCGCTGGCTGGTTGTGCGAGAGATCCTGATCCTCGTGGCCATCGGCATCGCGATCGGCATTCCAGCAGTGCTGGCGGCCAACCGCATGATCACCCACATGCTCTTCGGCCTGCACGCCAACGATCCCGTCTCGCTCGCCACCGCGATCGCCGTCATGCTGCTGGTCGCAGCTCTGGCCAGCTACCTGCCGGCGCGCCGTGCCTCCCGTGTCGACCCGATAGTGGCGCTCCGTTACGAGTGACTCGTCCGTTCGGCGAATTCAATCCTCAAAGCGCTCCGAAACGTGCATTGGGAGACCCTTTCGACACAAATTCGACCCCAAATGCACCGTGGGCGCCCACGTCTCGATTCTGAGACGTGGCTCAGCCCCTTTAGGGCGAAGAAACACCGAAGTTCGACGCTACAATATCCCACATGGAGACCGCTGCACCCGCCGCCGCGCTTACATGGGCCCATCCCATCGTGCAGGAGTGGTTTCTCGCTCGCTTCGGCTCCGCCACCGAGCCCCAGCATCAAGGCTGGTCGGCCATTCTTGCGCAGCGGCCCACGCTTATCTCCGCGCCCACCGGTTCCGGCAAGACGCTGGCGGCATTCCTTATCTGCATAGACCAGCTCTTCCGCCGCGCCCTCGCCGGCGCTCTCGAGCCGCACACAGAGGTCGTCTACATCTCGCCGCTCAAGGCGCTCTCGAACGACATCCGTAAGAATCTAGAAGAGCCTCTGCAGCAGATCCAGCAACTCGCGTTGACGCGCGGCTATCTCTGCCCCCCCATTCGCAGTGCCGTGCGCACCGGCGACACGCTCCCCGCCGAGCGCCGGGCGATGCTCAAGCACCCGCCGCATATCCTCGTCACCACGCCGGAGTCCTTTTTCATCTTGCTCACATCGGAGAAGAGCCGCGCCAACCTCGCGCGCGTCCGCACCGTCATTCTCGATGAGATCCACGCCATCGCCGACGACAAGCGCGGCGCGCACCTCATGCTCTCCCTCGAACGCCTCGACGCCCTTGTCTGCGGCGAGAACCGTCTCGCACCCGGATCCTTCACAACCGGCCTCTCAACCCACCAAGAACCTAATCTTCCGCTAGACTCGCCGACGACAACGCCCGCGGTGCCGCCACAACGGGTGCCCCATCCTACGCAACGCGTAGGACGAGTCCCCCAGCGCATTGGACTTTCGGCCACGCAGAACCCCATCTCGCTCGTCGCCGACTTCCTCACCGGCACGCGCCATCGCGAACCGGCGATCATCGAGATCGGGCGACGCCGCCACTTCGATCTCGGCATCGAAGTCCCGAACGACGAACTCGGCTCCATCACCACCAACGCCATCTGGGACGATGTCTACAACCGCATGGCCGAACTCGCCCGCGAGCATCGCTCGACCCTCGTCTTTGTCAACACACGCTCCATGGCCGAGCGGCTCGCCTTTCAGCTCGGAGAGCGCCTGGGCCATGAGAACGTCGCGACGCATCACGGTTCGCTCTCCCGCAAGCTCCGCCTCGAAGCAGAACGCAAGCTCAAGGCTGGCGAGATCCAGCTGCTCGTCGCCACTGCATCGCTCGAGCTCGGCATCGACATCGGTGCTATCGACCTGGTCTGCCAGCTCAACACACCGCGTGCCCTCGCGCCTGCATTGCAGCGTGCCGGCCGCGCCGGTCACTGGCGCGGCGCCACACCCAAGGCGCGCTTCTTCGCCACCACACGCGACGATCTGATGGAGCTGGCCGCGCTGATCCGCGCCATCCGCGCCGGCGCCATGGACCAGCTGGAAATCCCACCGCAGCCGCTCGATGTCCTCATGCAGCAGATCGTCGCAGCCTGCGCCGCCGAGCCCTGGCAGGAGGATGACCTCTATGCCATGCTCACCCGCGCGCACCCCTATCGCGATCTGCCGCGCGATGTCTTTGAAGAGCTGCTCTGCCTGCTCAGCGACGGCATCGAATCCTCGCGCGGCCGCTATGGCTCCTACGTGCTGCGCGATCGCATCCACGGCCGCCTGCAGGCACGGCGTGGCGCGCGCTCCATCACGGTTCAGAATGGCGGCACCATCCCCGACACCGCTGTCTTCTCCGTCATCCTGCAGCCCGACGGCATCCCGATCGCCACCCTCGACGAGGACTTCGCCATCGACTCCGGCGTCGGCGACGTGATCCAGCTCGGCAACGCCTCGTGGCGCATCTCAGCCATCGAAAGCGCTGGCCGCATGTATGTCGAAGACGCCGGAGGCCAGCCGCCCACCGTGCCCTTCTGGCGCGGCGAGGCGCCGCAGCGCACACCGGAGCTATCCCGCTGGATGTGCGCGCTGCGTGAAGACATCGCCGAACGCGTCACCGGCCTGCTGCCCGGCTACATCAGCCAGACCGATCCATCTGTCGCAGCCACGGTGGCATGGCTGAAAGACGAATGCAGCGTCACCGATGCCGGCGCCGAGCAGTTGATCGGCTACATCGTAGCCGGCCATGCCGTGCTGGGCACCGTGCCGACGCTCACCACCATCGTCGCCGAACGCTTCTTCGACGAGGGCGGCGGCATGCAGCTCATCCTGCACGCACCCTTCGGCGGCCGCATCAACAAGGCCTGGGGACTCGCCCTGCGCAAGCGCTTCTGCCGCGGCTTCAACTTCGAGCTGCAGGCCGCCGCCACGGATAACGGCCTCAATATCTCGCTCGCCGAACAGCACTCCTTCCCGCTGGCCGATGTCTTCCAGTTCCTGACCACTGACACTGTCACCGAACTGCTCGAACAGGCCTCGCTCGCGTCGCCCATCTTCAAGACACGCTTTCGTTGGGACGCCACCCGCAGTCTGCAACTGCTGCGGTTTCAAAAGGGCAAGAAGGTGCCGCCGCAGATTCAGCGCACCCGCGTCGAAGACCTGCTCGCCAGCGTCTTCCCGCAGGCTGCCGCATGCTTTGAAAACATCGAAGGCGATATCCAGATCCCTAACCACCCGCTCGTCCGCGAGGTCATGAAAGACGTCCTCGGCGAAGCTATGGATCTCGCCGGTCTGATGGATGTGCTCGCGAAGATCCGCTCCGGTGCCATTCGCTGCGTTGCCGTCGACTCCACCGTCCCTTCCGTCTTCTCACACGGCCTGCTCAACGCCAACCCCTACGCCTTTCTCGACGACGCGCCCGCCGAAGAGCGCCGTGCCCGGGCCGTCAACATGCGCGGCATGGTGCCGGACAAGCTGCTCGGCGAGGCCGGCCGCCTCGATCCCGACGCCATCCGCGACGTCCGCGACGAATCGTGGCCGGACATTCGCGACGAGCACGAGCTGCACGACCTGCTCTACTCGCTCCTCATCGTGCCCGCATCGCTCTTCGATCACCCCAACGCCACCGGTTGGCAGATCCTCTTCGACCGGCTCGTCTCGCAATCCCGCGCAACCATCCTCGCGCCCACAGCCGCCACACAATACGTAACCGCCGAAGAACGTATCCGGGACCACGCAACGCTGCTCTCCGACACGCCCGATCTGCCGCTGCTGCAGAAGTCCCTGCACGCCTGGCTCAACATCCTCGGCCCGCAGACCGCCGCATCGCTTGCCGCCTACCTCGGTCTGGCATCGCAGTCCGTCTTCGCCGCACTGGTCGCGATGGAGTCGCAAGGCACCATCCTTCGCGGCGAGTTCGAGCAACCCGCACCTGCTCGTCATCCTGCTCGTCAACCTGAGCGAAGCGAGGGATCTGCAGTCTTCTCTGCAGCGCCACCCCAACGGGTGCCCCATCCTGATCCTGAGCAACGCGAAGGAGAGGGGTGGGATTCAACTACAGCCCCCACTCCAGCAAACGTCATCCTGAGCGGAGCAAAGGATCTACTTTCCGCAGAGGCACCCACATCGCCAAACGAGAGCGACCAACAGGAGCGAACCTCACAACACGAGCCGCAGGCTCCTCTGCCTGAATGGCACATCCAATGGTGCGAGCGCCGCCTCCTCCAGCGCATTCACAAACGCACGATCCACACCCTGCGCAAACAAATCGAGCCCGTCCCACCCGCTGCCTACATGCAGTGGTTGCTCGGCTGGCAGCACCTCGCGCCGCAAACCCAGCTCACCGGCGAGGAGGGTGTACTCGACGCCCTGCGCAAGCTCGAAGGCTTTGAAGCACCGGCCATCGAATGGGAGCGCACTCTGCTGCCGCAGCGGGTCGCCAACTACGACCCGCGCTGGCTGGACACACTCTGCATGGCCGGTGTCGCCGGCTGGGGCCGCATCTCGCCTCATCCGGCCTTCCTCTCGCCGGAAGGAGGTGCGCCGCGTCGCGTCATCCCCACCAGCATGGCGCCCATCACCTTCTTTCTGCGTGAGGACGCGCACTGGATGGATGGATGTCTTCGCGCGCGCGAACTGCCGGAGAGCGCTCTCGCCTGTCGTCTGTCACCGTTGGCGTTACGCGTTCGCGCAGCGCTGGAGCAGGCTGGAGCCGCCTTCGCCGCCGATCTCGCGCGCCAGGCAGGCGCGCCGATTGCAGATCTGCACAACGCACTTTGGGAGCTGGTCGCTGCCGGCCTCGCCACCGCCGACGGTTACGACAGTCTGCGCGTGCTGATCGATCCACGCCGGAAGACCACAAACACCGCGCCTTTCCGCATGCGCGGCCATAACCTTGGGAATCTGGGCCAACGCGCACGCAACACCGCTGGCCGCTGGAGCCTGCTCGTGCCCCCGCTGCCACAAATCGCAATAACCGCGGACGCGCGCGAGGTGAAGGAGCGGTCAGCGATCGCCGAAGCCCAGCGTCGCGAGCAGGAGCTCGAATCCGCCGCGCTGGTTCTCCTGTGGCGATACGGCATCGTCTTTCGCGATCTGCTGCAGCGGGAAACCACGATGCCGCGCTGGCGAGATCTTCTGGGCATATGCCGCCGACTGGAGGCGCGCGGCATCGTCCGCGGCGGACGCTTCGTCTCCGGCTTTCAAGGCGAACAGTTTGCTCTCCCCCAGGCTGTCGAATCTCTTCGCGAATCGCATAAACGCCGTGCACCCGCAACGCCACCGCAGGCGAGACCGGAACAAGCCTCCGTGATGGTGACAATTGCAGCAGCCGACCCTGCCAACCTCGTCGGCATCGTCGTCCCCGGCGATCGCCCAGCCGCCATGGCAGGCCGCACCGTACGCTTTCTCGACGGCCATTTCCAGCCGGAGTCGGGCAGCGCAACCACCGGCAGCGCAACCACCGGCAGCGCAGCCACAACAATACCTGCGGCGCTGGACCCTTCCCTGCTGTCGCCTCCCTTCGCGGACAAGAGCGCCACCGCGCAGCTCTCCTTCGGCAATGACTGACCCCACGCCCCAGATGACGCCGCGTCCGACACCGCGCGAAGGGGAAGACTTCTATTGGGAGGGCCCCTACATGGTCTTCACCGCCGCCTGGCACCGCAAGCGCGGCTACTGCTGCGGCGCCGCCTGCCGCCACTGCCCCTACGGCCATGAGAGCGTCCCGAAACAACCAGACCGCACTTAAGCAAAAGCAGGGCTACAGTGTGGTGTCCAAGATCAGCCATGCAGCCTTCTTAGGGAAAAAGCCTGACGAGAAACGTGCTTGATCTTACGTCTATCCTGCTTTGCTATCGCGATGTATAGCTATTTTCCTGTAGGTGTAGAGGGCCCAACGAAGGCCTTTGTGGCCTTTCATTCAGGAAAGGCCACGCCGAGCGGTACTCCGCACATCACAGCATCAGGAGAATTGCTATAAGAAATACTTTGAGCGGAAACTCAACTTCCGCGTCCTCCTCATGGACAACTTAAGACGCGTTGCGCTTCACCATTGCTGCTTATGCAACGGAAGCAGTTCCTATTGCATGGGCACGCACGGAAACGCGCCTTGAGGATGCCTGGAGCATTTTCGGCAATGCTCAAGAAGCGTGGAGATCCGTTGGGCGTGGCCTTTCCTTGAAAGCTTGCGCCAGACCCTCTGCACCTATACCGAAATGCTTTAGCGCCAGTGATGAAAGCCACACGAGTGGCTCCAATTCGGAGAAATTCTGGACACGTAACCGTGAGAGTGAGGAATGCATGAAGGACGAAGAGGCTGGAAGACGAATAGTAGAGCATGGTCACTGTAGGCGTAGAGAAGAGCGCAATGATCCGCGGGATTCCGCTCGGCACAGCAACAATAACAATGCTTTAAATCTTGCGAAGTGGATACCTGGGCTCATACTGGCGATGACGCTCTCTATGCATAGCGCGCATGCGCAGCCGCAACCCGCCGACTCCGGCGCAGACGCATACCAAACCATCTACCTTACGAACATCACCAGCCCGGCGGACGCCAACGAAATTCAGACCGCTCTGCGTAACATGCTGCCCAAGGCCAAGCTGTTCTATGTGCCAGAGCAGAGCGCCATAACCATTCGTGGCACCTCCGAAGATATTGCCCTAGCCCGGAAAATCGTCTCCGATCTGGACCGGAATAAAAAGATTTATCGACTTACCTACACCATTGCAGAATCGGACGGTGGCAAGCGTGTAGCTCAAGAACACTTCTCCCTGATCGTCGCATCGGGGAATAAGTCGGATTTAAAACAAGGCACCAAAGTCCCCATTATCACTGGAGCGACGGACGCCGCGCCAGGAACACAAAGCTCCCAGGTGCAATATGAAGATGTTGGACTGGAGATCGAAGCGTCTCTAAGCACCTATCTCGACGGAGTCAAAGTGCTTACGAAAATAGCCAAATCCAGCGTCGCGGATGAGAAGTCCGGCATCGGCGTGCAAGACCCGGTGTTCCGGCAGACGATGCTCGAAGGAACGTCGACCCTGACACCGGGGAAGCCGCTTGTCCTTGGATCGCTGGATATACCGGGCAGCACGCGCCATCAGGAGGTCGAAGTGGTCGCGGAGCTCATTCACTAAAGCGCATTCACTGTAGATATAGACAGGGGCGCGATGATCCGCGGATTTCGCTCGCACAGCAACAGTGAACATGCTTTGGAATCGTCACAGAATCGGTCACATTCCCAAAATTGCCGCTTTGCGCGAAAACCTGCCGATTGCACCCGTCCAGATTGCTATCCTCGAAATAGAGTGAGTTAGAGCATTTAACTGTAGGTATAGAGAAGAGCGCGATGATCCGCGTGGCTTTTCCCGTCAAGAAAATTGCTATAGAAGCCACTCTGTGGCTCACAAGTCCTTACGCTGGAAGAATTTACAACTAACTTCTTTGAAATGACGATTTTAGCCTGCGGAAGGCCAGCTATCTGTTGCAGTGAAATGACTTAGCACCGGATCTCCCGTGACTGGGAGGGGGGAGGGGGGTCACCGTACCAGCACGCCCGTTCGCGGAAAGCTGAACGCGCCGGCGCGGTCGTCGATCACGTTCACCTGGCAGGTGTACTGTCCGGGCTTCAGTTCGTTCAACGGCACATCGAACTGGAAGGCAATCGTGTTGTGTTGCGGATCGGTCAGCTTCGTCGCCTCGACCAGCGGCGTCTCGAAGACCTTGGTCGAACCGGATAGGAACTCGATCGATGTCAGCAAGCGCGGAGACTGCGATCCTGCATTCGGCGCCTTCGTCTCCGGACCATAGACCTCGTAGAGCACATACAGGTGGCCGTCCTGCCGGAAGACATGCGCCACATTCGGGATCCACAACTGCCCGTCATGCACCAGCGGATCGTCGCCTTTGCTCTTTGCCGCGGGCTGCCGCTGGCTGGCCAGCAAGATGGACGACAACTTCATGGGAGCCTTGCTGAGATCGGGCACCGTGATGTCGGTCTCGAACGAGCCCATGTGTCCGGTCTCGTTCTCGCGCACCACGAACTTCAAGTGATATTTGCCGGAGGGCAGCGTGAAGCTGGTCGTGTACTGCACGTTCTTGCGGGACACCTGTTGCTGCTGATCGATCGCCAGCTTCACTGTCTGGCGAATCTCGCCCTCCGTGCGACCGGCGCCGTCCTTCACCTCGCCGATGATGTCGATCGTCGCCTTGTCGCGATCGCCGCCTTTGACAAACGGAATCTGCGATCCCGGCACGATCAGCGATACCGGGATGTAGTACCGCCCCGGCGCCAGTTCGAAGTAGTACGCAGCCAGATAGAGCGGCACATCCGTGGCCGGCAGATCGCTCTGCAACTGCTCATCCAGTTGCCTCTCGCGATCCTCGTGGTTGGAGTGCTGGTAGTCCGCGGGCGCGTAGTAGCCGGGCCGGAATTCGAGCTTTACATCGGCGCGGTTCACTTTGATCTGCAGCCTGCGGTAGCGTCCGTCGCGAGCCGGATTTGAGGAACGGAAGCCGATCACATAGTAGGCAGAGGTGTCCTGCTCCATCGTCTGGAAGGCCGGAGCAAAGTCGTTCGAGTCGCCGTAGAACTTGCCGCCGGTGTCCGCCGCAAGCGTCGACAGCACCTCCTGCGAGTTGAAGTTCGAATCGAGATTGTTCTGGTACGCCGCGCCGTTGTACCCGCTGGTGCCGCGGATCGATCCGGTCGATGCATCGCCCAGCGGGGAGATTGCCTGCAGGCCGCGCATGTCCATGCTGTAGATGGAGAGGTTCGCTCGCACCGCTGCATTGGTGGCGGCGCGCAGCGACGCCTGGTTCTCGATGCCGTCGCGCTGAATGCCGCCGGAGAAATACAGCAGCGATTTCTTCTGGTTGATATAGGCAAGCGACTTCGCGATCTGTGCAAGTGCAAACAGCTGCCGATCGGTATTCAGATCGTTGTACTCGCTCTCGTCGGCCGTAAAGCTGCTTGCGTCTTCCACCTGATTGGTCGTCGAAGTTGCACCCGGCGCGTAGCCGGCCTGCTGCGTGCCGCTGTAGCGTGCGACAGCCGTCAGCAACAGTTGCTTATTTGCCGTAAAGTCCTGGTCGACATTCAACGCGCTATCGAGAGACACTGCCGCGACCAGGTCGGCAGGCTGCATCTGTCGGTTGATGTAGTTCTGCGCCGCCTCGACGGATCGTGTCAGATCCTCCGGTTGCATGGAGGTCAAGTCGAAGAACAGGACAACCAGCCGGTGATTGCGCAGCGCAGCGCCCGTCACCACGCCGGCGCCGTTTCCTTTGCCCAGCACCAGCTGCCCCTCCTTGCCACTTACCGTCGTTTCATTCAGGGGCATGGCCTGGTCGATGCTTTGAAAATCGAAGGACTGAATCGCCTGCGGCTTGCCGTTCTCAAGCACAGTGAAGTCCTTTGCCTTTAACCCTCGCACCACCGCGCCAGTATGCCGATCGCGCACCACCACGTTGGTCAGTACCAGGTCGCTCTGCACCTTCAACACGTAACTGCTGCTGTTGTCTGCGGGCTGATCCTGCGCGCACAGCAGCGGAAGCGTGAAATACAGCAGAAGGATTGCCAGGAGTGAGCGCATTAGTAGCGGAACCTCGCCATCAGGGTAAAGACGCGCATGGTCGCCGCGGAAGTCACCTGTCCGTAGGTATTCGAGCCTAGGTTTGTGTCTACGCCGGAGTACTGCACTGTGTTCAACGCGTTGTCCGCGGTGCCGCGCATCTCGAAGCTGCGTGTATCGCCGAGCCGGATGGTCTTCGACAGCGACGCATCGAACGTGATTGTCCCCGGCCCGCGGATAGAGTAGCGCGTAGCCGTGCCATAGACCTGTCCCGGCGCGAAGGTGCTGCTGAAGGCGTCGGTGTTGAACCAGTGATCGAGCGTACCGCCTCCGGCCGTCAACGACGATCCCGGAATGCGATTGGGGCGGAGCGATCCCGTGCTGCCGCGCGCTACGTCGGCGCTGTTCGCAATGAAGCGCGGTGTCAGCGGCGCACCGGTGGCAAACGCGAAGGTACCCGAGACGTTGACGTTGGCCAGGCCGTGTGAGAGCCAGTTGCCGCTGGTCAGAAAGTGCGCATCGGGACCAAAGGGAAGCTCGTACAGGAAGTCGCCCTTCAGGTTGTGGCGGATATCGAACGATGAGTTCGACTCCTCCGCCAGAATGTTCTGCCAGTTCTGTGCAACCACAGCGGTCGTGCCGCCGTTGCCGCCGATCGCGCTGGCATCATCAATCGCATGGGAGTAGGTGTAGGTTGCGCCAAGCGCAACACCACCCTGCAGCCGCTTGCGCAGCCGCACCGTGCCGGCGTTGTAGTTCGAAAAACCGATGGAGTCCGAGTAGTTGTAATACGCACCGCTCACGGAGGCATCGGCCGTGCGCCCCGGCGCTGTCAATACGTCCAGGCGCGTGCCCTTGGCGCCATTCCAGCCAACGTTCAGCACAATGCCCATCGGCAGCGTGCGCTGGATATCCAGATTCCACACCTGCACATAGGGCAGGCGGTAGTTCTTGTTCACGGAGTAGTTGCCGGTCGGCTGTGCGGTGGTGAACCCATTAGCAAGGGTAATGTCGGCACCCTGGGTCGCTTGGTTCGTCTGCACATCGGCAAAGGGCGACTGGAAGGCGAGATTGTTAAGGAAGGTTACGTATTGTCCGTTCGCGAAGTTCACACCATATCCGCCACGAACGACCGTGTTACGAAATGCCTTCCAGGCAAAGCCGATCCGCGGTGAGAGGTCATTACGATCCGGCTCGATCAGTGTCTGCGGATAGAGCCCGTTGAACGGGCCGGTGCCACCGGCAAGCACAGTCGCTACCTGAGAGAAGTTGCTGTCGGGATCGAGTGTCGCCAGGCGGCCATTCTTCTCCGAATACGGAGAGAAGTACTCATAGCGCAGACCGGCCAGCACGGTGAAGTTCGGTCGGACCCGCCAATCATCCTGTAGGAACAGATCGTAGATGTTCGCGCGCAGATACGCCTTCTGGTACGGCGCCTGGATCGTCGTCTGCTGCGGCTTGCCAAGCAGCAGGTCAGCCAGCGAAGATCCGCTGCTGGCTGCTCCCTGCGATCCATTCGTTCCCGTGCCGCTGCCGCCGCCGGTCCCCGGCTGCTGTGTCGCCAGTCCGGTAAAGGTAAAGGTACCGGTGGAACCTGCCTGGCCACTCACACCGATCGTGTTCAGATCGATCCGCTTGTAGTCGCCGCCGAACTTCACGTTGTGCTTGCCATGGACCCACGAGCTGGATTCCGAAATGCCGAGTGTCTGGTTCAGCTGAAAGTTTGGCTGCTGCTCCGACAGGCCGGAAAACTGCACCAGTGTCACGTTCGGCAGTCCGTAATTGATCGGATTGGACGCCGCGGGGCTTAGCACCTTGATCCCCAGAGCCGACGCAATGTCCTGCTTGTTGGTGAACAGGTTGCCGAGCTCCGTATTGCTGCGGTTCAGGTTCGCCGTGAAGTTGCTGGTGAGCCGTCCAACGCCCAATGTGTAACCGGCCTGAAGCGAATACTGATGTACCTGTTCTTTGCCACCCAGTTCGGGAAACAAGTCGAGTTCATCCGCGCCGGTGTGGCTGTAATTGAAGTTGGCATGGATACTCTGCTGCAACCCGGGCGCGCCGGCGCCGGTGAACTGACGGATCATGCTCGAGACTGCGGTGCCGCTGCCGAAGCTGCGCGTGTACCGCGCCCCTACCATAGTCGTGTTGGTCGTTGCCGTCGTCAGACGTTGATAGTTCTGCTGGTTGGTTGTCGGCAGGTTTGGCAGCGGCACATAGTGCAACAGTGCAGTGGCCTGCGGACTAATGCGGCTCATGGGAATCAAATTGCCCGGGAAGGGCTGCTGGGTCTGCGGATCGTAGATGGTCACAGGCTGTCCGTTCTGTGTAAGCCCGGAGAAGTCCCCCATGCGCTGTTGCGCATCCGGCACTGTGCCGTATTGATCGAAAGGCGCCGAGGAATGATTGCCGATGAGCGAGAGGAATAGGAAGTCCTTCGAATCGTGCTCGAGCAGATGCGGAATATAGGGCGCGCCCGCGAAGATCGCACCAAAGCGATTGGAGTTGTAGGCCGGCTGCGGAACGTCCTGGCCACGCAGCGCAAAGTCCTTCGCATCGAAGAGGCTATTGCCGCCGGTCCAGAACAATGCGCCATGCGGCTTGTTGGGGTTGAAGTGGCGGAAGTTGAATCCGCCACGGCTGCCGCCACGACCGCCGCCTCCTCCACCGAATCCGCCTCCACCGGAGCCGCCAAATCCACCAGAGCCGCCCTGTCGCTGTCCGGGAATCTGCGCGAGCGTCTGTTGTTGCTGCATGTTCTCCAGGTTGTCGCGCATCTGGTCCATGTTGATGCCGGCCAGCGGATTGGTTGTGCCGCTTTGTCCTGCCACGGCTACCGACTCGGTGCTGAAGTCACTGTTGGCTGCGATCGAGGGCAACGCGGCGGCGCCGGAATCGCCGCCCGCGGCAATCGCGCCCAGGCTCCCGGCCAGCAGCCCGAGATTCTGCGCACCCTGGCCGCCCATATATTGTCGCGGCCCGTTCGTTCCCGGTGCAGCCGCATGCTTCGCTTCGGCCTGGTCGATCTGCTGCTGCCGCGACGCCAGGATCAACGCGAAGTCAGCCTGCTGCGCTGTGCCGCCGCCATGCAGCAAGACCTCTTTGGTCGAACCTGCAAACGCCGCGAAGTCGGCCCGCACCACGTAGCGGCCATCCTGGTCGATATGTAGCGTGAAGGCGCCACGGCTATCCGTTGCTGTTACATATTGCCTGCCCGTCAGCGTGTTCTTGGCGGTCACCGTCACACCGGGCAGCAGGGTCTGGCCGGACTTGATCGCACCCGTAATCGTTCCGCCTGCCGATGCCGCCGCGCCTGTTGCGGCTGGCGTTGCAGGTGTCGTCGTAGGAGCGGGAGCGTCGGGCGATGCCTGAGGCGCCGGAACGGGCGCAGTGGGTGCAGGCGGGGCGGGAGCGGTCGTTGTCTGGCCCCATCCGCACACCGGTGCCGCGACAATCAGAGCCACGGCGTAACGTATCCGCCTCATCGCGCCTCCGAACCGGCATCCAGCCAAGGTTCGTGCCCCTTGAGATCGAAGACGTTGAATGTCGTTGCGGTGAACGTTCCATTCAGTACGTGCCCCTCGGCGCGAAAGCCTTGGCCCGGCCGAAGATCGGCTAAGGTCACTGAGTCATGCCGTTCCCGGAAGGATGTGTTCTCATCCACAGCGATGCTCTGCTCCACTCCATCCAACCGGTGCACCTGAATCCGAGTGCCGGTAACGGAAGCGATCTTGCCGGCTGACCATGTCTTGCCCAAACCCTCACGCGCCTTGCGCACCTCTTCGGCAGGCACGTCGATCAGCACCGCCGCGCCGATCGTCTTCTTCTTGTTGTCCAGATTGCCCGCGGCGAAGATCATGTCGCCGGTCTGGATATCGGCAGCTCGGCTGGGATCACGTCCCTTCAGAAAACGCGTGTTCACGCCATAGAGCACGCGCCAGGGCTGGCCGCTATCCGTCTTCACTGCGAAGCTGCCATCATTCTTTCCGGAAGGGGTAGCTGACACCACCGTAGCCCGCAGCGTATTGTCACGCGAAAACTGTGTCCACCCTTGATCGTCATCGTCCTGCGCGTGCGCCATGGCGGCCGCCAGTACAAGTGCGGAAAGCGCTGCCGCCAGCAGCAGGACCGCCTGCAGACGCTGGCGCGAGAAACGACAAGGGAATCGCCGGCGGAATTTTTGCGCACGATACATAGGAGAGGTCGACTCCATAGACGAGAATAAGCGGCGAAAGGACGCGACTGCACGATGAAGGGAAGGTGTTTTTCGTACGGCAGCACTACTTTCTTCCAGCTACACTCCCGCAATGGACAGCCGCTCCGCCCTTGATCACAACAAATCGCATTCGGAGACCCACTTCCAGTCCGGCGACACGGTGCGTGACATCGTCATCGGTATGTCGGACGGGCTCACGGTTCCCTTCGCGCTTGCAGCTGGCCTTTCCGGAGCGGTCGATTCGCTGCACATCATCGTGCTTGCAGGCTTCGCAGAGATCGCCGCAGGCGCTATCGCCATGGGTCTCGGCGGCTACCTGGCCGCGCGGGGCGATGCGGAACATTACCGAAGTGAGCGACAGCGCGAAGAACGGGAGGTCGTAGAGCGGCGGCGCGATGAACAAGAAGAGATTTACGAAATCTTCGACGCGTATGGCGTCCACCGCCAGGAGGCCGCGCCGGTGCTGGCCGCACTTGAGCGCAACCCGGCAGCGTGGGTCGACTTTATGATGCGCTTCGAGCTCGGGCTTGAAGCGCCTCAGTCAGGACGGGCACTCCGCAGCGCCCTCACCATCGCCGGCTCGTACATCCTGGGCGGCATCATCCCTTTACTGCCATACATATTCGGGACTGCACGCACAGCGCTGCCAGTCTCGGTTGGTATCACGCTGCTGGCGCTGCTTTTGTTCGGAGCCATCAAGGGGCGCGTCACCGGATCCGGCGCGGTGCGCAGCGGATTGCAGACCGTCGCTATCGGTGGACTTGCCGCAGCCGCAGCCTTTGGCCTGGCCCACCTTCTCAGCGCCCACTAGGAAAAGATCCCCATCGAAAGTCGTAATGTCGCGTACAACTCCGTCACCTGTCGGTGGGTTACTACTGCGTCAAAACCGAATCCTCTCGCTTGCACATCCATAGTGCAGCTGCGTAGTGTACCGAGTTGCGTTTTCGTTTGAATCACAATGGCCTTGGGCGCATCAAGTTGTGAGTGTGAAATTGCAACATGCTCCGAGCAACGGCGGCACAGATGCCACGCTTCAAAGATGAGAGGTATTTGCTAAAACATGGCAACCGTAGCCGAATCGATCGCGCCCAGTCTGCTGCAGAACTTTATCCGGACGCGGAGGCAAAGTCTTGCGCTCTGCGAGCCGCTGACGCCCGAGGACATGATGGTGCAGAGCTGCCCGGAGGCTAGCCCGGCCAAGTGGCATCTGGCACACACGACATGGTTCTTCGAAACATTCGTGTTGCGTGAGTTTCTCGCCGGCTATCGGCCCTATCACGATGACTTTCTTTGGCTCTTCAACAGCTATTACAACGACATTTCCGATCAGCCGGAAAAGAAGCTGCGCGCCTCCTTCTCGCGCCCCGGCATCGATGCCATCCTCATCTATCGCCAACATGTCGAGGAGGCGATTGCCAGGCTTGAGGAAATCGGGATACCCGAAGAGGCTGCTCGACGCATTGAGCTTGGCATTCATCATGAGCAGCAGCACCAGGAGTTGCTCTGCTATGACATCAAACACGCATTGTGGACCAACCCGCTGCATCCAGCCCTGACCGAAGGTGGCGACTTCAGTGCGTCCGCCCCGCTGTTTCGTTGGCTGGATTTCGCCGGCGGACTCACAGAGATCGGAAACATCGGCGACGGCTTTGCATACGACAACGAGTCTCCGCGTCACACGGTCTTCCTTGAACCATTTGCGCTCGCCTCGCGAGCCGTCACCTGCGCGGAGTACATGGCATTCCTCGAAGATGGTGGGTACAGGCGTCCTGAATTGTGGCTTGCAGAGGGCTGGGACGCCGTCCGCGCGCAGCAGTGGCACGCGCCGCTCTACTGGCGCGAGATCGACGGAACATGGATGGTCTACACCATGCGCGGGCTCCTGCCGTTGAGTGCGATGAATGCTACGCCCGTCTGTCATGTGAGTTACCTAGAGGCCGATGCCTACGCTCGATGGGCGGGCAAGCGGCTACCGACAGAAGCAGAGTGGGAGACCGCAGTCACAGAAAGAGTGCCGAGCATTCCCGCTAACGCCAACATGCTGGAGAGTGGACAGTTGCACCCTATAGCAGCAACCTCCGGCGACTTCGAACAGACCTTCGGCGATGTGTGGGAGTGGACCCGCAGCGCTTACCTCGGCTATCCCGGCTATCGTGCACCGGAAGGTGCGCTCGGTGAATACAACGGCAAGTTCATGTGCAACCAGATGGTGCTCCGCGGCGGCTCTGCTGTAACGCCGCGCTCACACATTCGCTCCACCTATCGCAACTTCTTCTCGCCTGCCGCACGTTGGCAGTTTGCGGGTATCCGCCTGGCGCAAGATGAATCCCCTAAACGGGGGAAAGACTTTTCCCGATGAATGCAGTCTCACTACCCCAGTTGCCTGAGGCGGCCTACACCTCCCTGGGCTCCGAGGTCTATCGCGGCCTTACTTCTTTGCCGCGGACGCTCTCCCCCTGGCTCTTCTACGACCAGGAGGGCTCACAGCTCTTTGAACAGATCACGGAACTCGATGAGTATTACGTCACCAGAACAGAACGCAGCATCTTTCAAGCGGAAGCGGATGCCATCATCACCGCAGCATCGGTACCGACCGCCCATGGCCAGCAGCGCGATCTAACTGTGATCGAGTTGGGCGCGGGCACGGCCACCAAGACTGGTCTGCTGCTCTCCGCTGCGGTACGCAGGCAAGAGGCGGTAACGTATTACGCGATCGATGTCTCCGAATCGGCGCTTGAGGAAGCGCGGCAGAACCTGACCGAGGCCGCTCCATGCGTCACCTTTGAGTCGCGTGTTGCTGACTACACCGAAGGTCTTGGTGATATCCCCGCAGACGGCACACGCCGCCTTGTCCTTTATATCGGCTCGAGCCTGGGCAACTACGAACCCGCGGCAGCCCGCCAGGTACTGCGCGATGTCCGCAACCAACTCGCACCGGGCGATATGCTGCTGCTCGGCGTCGATATGGTCAAAGACATTCCAACACTGATCTCCGCCTACGACGACGCACGCGGCATTACGGCTGCCTTCAATCGGAACGTTCTGGCACGCATCAACCGCGAGCTCGGCGCGAACTTCGACCTCATGAAGTTTCGTCACAAGGTGCGCTGGAACGGGGAGCACTCCCGCATCGAGATGCATCTGGAAAGCCTCCTTGCACACGAGGTCACCATTCCCTCCCTCGATCTCTCCCTCTCCTTCCGCCGCGGCGAAACGATTCACACAGAAAATAGTTACAAATTTACGATAGACGGTGCCAAGCAGCTTCTGGCGCAGAGCGGCTTCACCACCATCAACAGTTGGACAGACCCACACCGCTGGTTTGGCGTCTTCCTCGCGAAGGTCAACTAAAGCATTTTCGCTGTCGCTGTGTAGAGCCAAGTTCCGCGAAGTGTGGCTTTTCTCGACGGAAAGCCACGCGGAGCATCGCGCTCTTCTCTATACCTACAGTGAACATGGGTTAGCCACTCCGAGCGTCATCTGCGACTTATCCTCACCCATTCCGGCAACGCCGGGATGGGTCTTCCTTTGCTTCCTCGTCGAGATAGAGCGGATACCCCGCCAGAATGACTGTCCTCTACTCCCGGTAGACAGCCCTCGCACCTCATGCGTAGTATGCTCGCGTTTCTCCATCCGAAGGCAGAGCCACGCCCAGATTCGCACGGGCAGCCTGCCCTCCATGTTGCGCACTCGCCTCACCTTCAGGGAGATTCCAGTGAACACCACTCACGCTTTTCGCGGATACGCAACGCGCCTCGTCCTGGTGGTCGCCCTCATCATGACGTGCGCCTTCAGCGCCTATGCGCAGGACCCGCCAATTCCCGCCGGACATGCGCGCATTCACTACTACCGACCGGACGGCAATTTCACCGGATGGTCGCTCTACCCCTTCTTTGCGACCAGCGACCCAACCGGCAGCTTTTGTAGCACCGAAGATCAAATCAGCGGCTATGACAGCTATGGGGCCTACTACGATGTTGGCGTCGATCCTTCGATCGACAATGGCCAACTCGGCTTCATCATTCACAACTGCGCCACCGGCGTGAAGGATCCCGGCCCGGATCAGCATTTGCAGATCAACCAGTACAGCGAAGCGTGGGTCATCTCCGGCGATCCCAATGTCTACCTCACCCAGCCCACCACGGCGCAATTGCTGAACTCCGTCTTCGGCAAGCAGCAGGCGTATTGGCTCGACCGCAGCCATGTCCTGGTGAAGCCGCAGTATCTGCAAAGCAGGAATACGTATGCGCTCGTTTACAGCATCTCCGGCGGTCTGCAGGTGACCGACTCCGCAGTCACTGGAGGCTCCAGCATCCCATTGCTGCCCGGCGGCACGCTCTCCCAGGATGAGCTTACCCGCTATCCGCAGCTCGCCGGCTATGCGGTCCTTACCGTTCCCGGCACAGTGCAGCAAAGCACGCTACTCCAGGCGCTGACAGGGCAGCTTGCAGTCTCCGTCGCCGGTTCGAACGGCGCCCTCATCTACGCAACCGGCGTGCAGGATGCCGGCGTATTGGATGACCTGGAGTACTATGCCGGCAAACTTGGCGTTGTCTTCCATCACAATCAGGACCGATTCTGGTCGGACTGGGGCGACGACGAGGATGTTCCCGTCAAACTCAAAGTGTGGGCGCCCACCGCACAAAAGATCTCGCTCTTGCTCTACGAGCACGGCAGCGACAGCGCACCCATCAAGACAATTCGCATGCATGAGCACAACGGTGTCTGGGTTGCGCGCGGCGACGCGACCTGGCGCGGCATGTACTACCTCTACAGCGTGCAGGTCTATGTGCCGGCGGACCGCGCTGTCGACACGAATGTCACCAGCGATCCCTATTCCATCGATGTCGCGCTGAACGGCGTCAAGAGCCGCATCACCGATCTCGACTCGGACGACACCAAGCCCCCAGCGTGGGATTTTCTGTCCTCGCCACCGCTACGGAATCTCAACGATCTCAGCATCTATGAGCTACACATCCGCGATTTCAGCATCGGCGATGCAACCGTGCCCGCGCAGGATCGCGGCACTTATGAGGCCTTTACCGACTTCCGCTCCGATGGCATGCGTCACCTGCACGCCCTCGCCGACAGCGGCCTGAAGGCGGTCCATCTGCTGCCCTCCTTCCGCTTCGCCAGCGTGAATGAGGACAAGACCACCTGGCAGACCACCGGAGACCTCAGCGGCTTTGCGCCGGACAGCGACCAACAACAGGCCGCGGTCACCGCCATCCAGAGCCAGGATGGCTACAACTGGGGTTACGATCCGGTGCACTACCTCGCCCCGGAGGGCAGCTATGCCATCGATCCTGACCACCGCGTGCGCGAATACCGCGATATGGTTGCCGGACTTCATCGCTCCGGTCTGCGTGTGATTCAGGATGTGGTCTTCAACCACACCAGCGCTGCCGGCGAAGCCGTGAACTCGAACCTGGACGAGGTCGTGCCCGGCTACTATCACCGGCTCGACGCCGACGGAAACCTGCTTACCGGCTCCTGCTGTCCGGACACAGCAAGCGAACATCGCATGATGGAAAAGCTGATGATCGACACGCTCGTGCTCAATGCTCGAGAGTACAAGATCGACGGCTTTCGTTTCGACATCATGAGCTTCCACTTCGTCTACAACATGCAGCATATCCTCGCGGCGCTGCACGCATTAACGCCGCTGCGCGGCGGTGTAGACGGCTCGAAGATCTACGTCTACGGCGAAGGTTTCAACTTCGGCGATACCGTGAACAACGCGATCGGTCTCAATGCCGATCAGGTGAACCTCTACGGCGCCGGCATCGGCACCTTCAACGACCGCATCCGCGATGGTATTCGCGGCGGCAGCCCGTTTACCGATGAGCGCGTGCAGGGCTTCGCCACCGGCCTTGCCACGGACTCCAGCGACTACACGAATCAGAGCACCGCCCAGACCGATCAGCACAATACGTTGCTGCACAATGCAGACTGGATCCGCCTCGGACTCACCGGCAACCTGCGCGATTACACATTCACCGACATGACCGGCACAACGGTAAAGGGTTCGCAGGTGGACTACTTCGGACAGCCTACCGGCTACACGGCATCGCCCATCGAGGCCGTCAACTACGCCTCTGTCCACGACAACCAGGACCTCTTCGACGCAGTGCAATTGAAGGCCAGCGCTTCGGACACCGGCGTCACCCGCGCCCGGCGCCAGGTGTTGGCCATGGGACTGGTCGCGCTGGGCCAGGGCGTTCCGTTCTTCCTTGCCGGCGACGATCTGCTTCGCTCCAAGGACATGGACCAGAACAGCTACGACTCCGGCGACTGGTTCAACAAGATCGATTGGACGGGCGCGGGCGACAACTGGGGCATCGGATTGCCGCTCGCGAGCCAAAACCAGGCGCAGTGGCCGCTCATGCAGCCGCTGCTTGCGAACGCCTCCCTTAAGCCGACAGCCGCCGACCTCGCCTACACCACGCGGGCCTTTCAGGACCTGCTCGCTATGCGTTACAGCAGTGGCCTGTTCCGTATGCAGACCTTCGCCGAGGTGCAGCAGAACCTCACCTTCCTGAACACCGGCCAGAATCAGATCCCCGGCGTGATCGCGATGCTGTTGAACGCAAATGGCGGCAACTACGGTCGCTACCGGCAGATCTTCGTCGTCTTCAATGGAACGAATACATCCACATCCATCTCCAATCCGTCGCTGCAGGGCGTGCCATTTCATCTGCATCCGATCCCGCGCGGATCGGCCGACGCAGCAACGCGTGAGTCGACCTTCCAATCATCTTCCGGAACTGCAACCGTGCCCGCATTGACGATTGCTGTCTTCGTCAGCGGGCAGGACTAGAGGATTGTCGGTAGAGGAGTAGCGGGTCTGGCGCAAGCTTCCGTGGCTTTCTTCAAGGAAAGGCCACGCCGAGGAGGTATGCGCCGCAGCACCACCGAACCGGATGCCTCCGGTCTCGCGTTTGAGACCTGGGCGACGCCTCGGATCACGCACTACACTCAGCCATGCGCATCCGCAATGCCGGTGAGTCCGATATACCAACGATTCTCAAACTCATCCATGCCCTCGCTGAGTACGAACGCGAGCCGGATGCAGTCCGCATCGGGGAAGCCGAGCTGCGCCGCGATGGATTTGGGTCGCAGCCACTCTTCGAGTGCATGATCGCAGAAGAGGACGACGAGGCTGCCGGCTTCGCGCTCTTCTTCCCCATTTACTCCACGTGGCGCGGTCCGAGCCTACATCTGGAAGACCTCTTCGTCGTGCCGGAGCACCGCGGCCACGGCATCGGCAAGGCGCTGCTGGCGTGTGTCGCCGCACTTGCAGTGGCGCGAGGCTGCTCACGCATGCAGTGGGATGTGCTCGACTGGAACGCGCCGGCGATCGAGTTCTACCGCAGTTGCGGCGCCGTCATGCTTGAGCCCTGGCGCATCATGCGAGTCACGGGAGCGGCATTGCAGACCCTGGCGATTTTCTGCCCCACGGGTACGTAACCGAATACACTGGCTCACGTCTCTGCAATCCATCAGGAGAACGATCGTGTCCCTGCGCGCCGCACTTGGTTTTGCCCTCACTCTTGCCGCTGCTTCCTTCGCTACGCATCGAGCCAACGCACAGAGCATCACCTACCGCCCCGACACCAAGGTGTGGGTCATCCAGACCGACACCTTCACCTACGCGATGGGCGTGGATGAGCGCAACTGGCTGCAACCCATCTACTGGGGACCGCACATCGACCGCGCCGAAGACATCCCGGCTGCGCATATTCGCCCGGACTGGGCATCCTTCGATGTCACCAGCACCACGACACCGCAGGAGTATGCCGCTTGGGGTGCGGAGCTGTATACCGAGCCGGACCTGAAAGCCACCTTCGCGAGCGGCAATCGCGACGTCGTGCTCGAATACGTCGATCAACACCAGACGCAGGATGCGAACAGTCAGACGCTCGAAATCACTCTGCGCGACACCAAGCTGCAGCTCATCGTTCATCTCTATTATCGCGTCTACAGCGGGCAGAGCATTCTCGAACGCTGGTCCACCATCGAGAACAAGACGAAGGAAGACGTTACGCTTGAGAATGCCGCCAGCGCCACCTGGAGTCTGCCGCAGCTGCAGGGACAGAACTATCGCGCCCACTGGCTGACCGGCCGCTGGGCCGGGGAGTGGCAATTGCAGTCAGCCCCTCTCAATGTGGGCAGTGAGGTGATCGAGAGCCGCCGCGGTTCGACCGGACACCAGGCCAACCCCTGGTTTGCAATCGAAGGGCCCGACGCCGAGGACGAAGAACACGGCTCCGTATATTTCGGCGAGCTTGGCTGGAGCGGTAGCTGGCGCATCACCATGGAGCAGAGCGCCTTTCGCCAGGTTCGTATCACCGGCGGTTACAATCCGTTCGACTTCGGCTATCGTCTCGCCCCTGGCGAATCGTTGAGCACTCCCCCGTTCTACGGTGGCTTTACGGGCGACGGCATGGGCGGGGCCTCGCGCATCCTGCACCACTTTCAACAGGGCGTGATCCTTCCTGGCGCGCCCCATCCCAAACTGCGACCAATCCTCTACAACTCGTGGGAGGCAACGGAGTTTAACGTCGATGAAGCGGGACAGATCGCCTTGGCGCAGAAGGCAGCCGCGCTCGGCGTCGAGCGTTTCGTTATCGACGATGGCTGGTTCGGACAGCGCAAGGACGACCACGCCGGGCTGGGCGACTGGTATGTCAACAAGCAGAAGTTTCCCAATGGACTAAAGCCAGTCATCGACAGCGTCCACAAGCTCGGCATGGACTTCGGCATCTGGGTCGAGCCGGAGATGGTCAACCCGGACAGCGACCTCTATCGCAAGCATCCCGACTGGGCCATGAACTTCCCCGGCCGTCCGCGCACCGAGGCGCGCAACCAGCTCCTGCTCAACCTGGCCCGACCGGACGTGATGGAGTACACCTACCACTGGCTCGACGAGCTGGTCTCGAACAATGACATCGACTTCCTCAAGTGGGACTACAACCGCAACTGGTCGGAGCCCGGCTGGGATGCCGTACCGGTCGTGGACCAGAAGAAGATCTATGTCGCCTACGTCCATAACCTCTATGCGATCATGGATCGCCTGCGCGCCAAGCATCCTAAGCTCGAGATCGAATCCTGCTCCGGCGGCGGCGGCCGCGTCGATCTCGGTATCCTCAAGCGCACCGTGGAAGTTTGGCCGTCGGACAATACCGATGCCCTCGACCGGCTCTCCATTCAGGACGGCTTCACCCACGCCTATACGCCTGGAGTGATGATGGCCTGGGTCACCGATCCACCCCACTACCTGCATCGTGACACCTCACTCAAGTTCCGCTTCCTCGTCGCTATGGAAGGCTCGCTCGGCATCGGTGCGAATCTGAACAACTTCACACCCGAAGACATGGCCACAGCGAAGGACCTCGTCAGCTTTTACAAGACCATCCGCCCGACGGTGCAGCAAGGGCTGCAGTACCGGCTCATTGCACCGTCACGACCCGGAGCGCCCAGTGAACGCGCGGCTACGGAGTACGTCTCCCAAGATGGTTCACAGGCCGTCGTCTTCGCCTACCTGCATTCGCAGAGCTTTGGTGATCCGTATCCCGCCGTGAAGCTCCAAGGCCTGGACCCGAAGGCGCTTTACCGGTTGCATCCGCTCGATCCGAAGCAGCTCCGCTCGCAGGAGACGGCCACTGGCAGCTACTGGATGCATCAGGGGATGACGCTCGAACTTCGTCTGGACTACGACAGCACAGCGGTTGTGCTGGAGCGTGTGTCGCGGTAAGCACCGCCGCAAAAAAGGCATCCAGCCACAATGCCGTCTCTACTTGTTGTCAGCCCGTCTCTTCGGCGACAGGACAACTGTAAGCGGTACCAGGCATGCTATGCAAGACAATCGCGTGCCTCGCGGGTATGGCCAATCTCCGCAAGTTAACGATAATCCTTCCCAAACGTAATTTTGCATTCGTTTTAGTGCTTGCCAGTCCATAGCCAGACCAATTAATTTGCCTGTGCACTGGAGACAGCTTCCTTCTCTCATCTTCAGGCAGGAATCTAACAATGAATGATTTGGCCTTTGTGGGCGCCACCAAGAAAACAACCGACAGAAAAGCAGCAGAACGATACCTTCGCCAGGCAACGCGAGCACTACTTCTGACTGGGTGCATGCTGCTCCCAGCAGCTCCGTTTGCTTCGGCACAAAGCACCACCGCCGACGTCATCGGCACGGTTACCGACGCCTCCGGCGCCGATCTTCCCAATGCGACCGTCACCCTGACTAATCTCGGCACCAAGGAAACGCGTGTTGTCCAGACGACCAGCGCTGGAGACTACACCTTTACCCAGCTCGGGCCTGGAACCTATTCGATCCAGGTAACCCAGACCGGCTTCAAGAGCTTCGTCATTGCCTCTTTCAACCTCTCGGCATCGGACCGTGCCCGTGAAGACGCCAAGCTCGAAGTCGGATCGGAGTCGCAGACCGTACAGGTAACCGCGCAAGCCGCCGCCCTGCAGACAGATAGCTCCGTGCTCACCACGGTCATCACTCAGAAGGCAACCGAAGACCTCCCGTTGAACGGACGCAACTACGTCAACCTCGCCCAGCTCGCTCCCGGCGCCAATGAAGGGCCGCCAAACGGGCTTTCCAGCGGTGGTCGTCCTGACGATCGTCGTCAGACCTCCGGCATCTCCGTCAACGGCCAGTCCGACACCATCAACGACTGGATGATCGACGGTCTCGACAACAACGAGCGCATCATCGGGACCACCGGCGTTCGACCGTCGATCGAGGGGATCCGCGAGATCAATATCCAGTCCAATACCTACACCGCCGAGGTGGGCCGCACCGCAGCCGCGGTCATCAACGTCATCACCAAGTCCGGCACGAACTCCTTCCACGGGTCGGCATACGAGTTCTTCCGCAACGATATTCTGGACGCGACTCCCTATCAATTCGGCGCACACAACCCCAAGCCGGAGTTACGGCAGAACCAGTTCGGTGGATCGATCGGCGGCCCGATCATCAAGGACAAGACCTTCTTCTTCGCGGATTATGAAGGTCTTCGACTGATCCAGGGCCAGAACCCGACACAGCTCCAGGTGCCCACGCTCGCTCAATACAATGCGTTGCGCAGTAACCCGGCATCGCTCGCCGATGGTGGCGCGCTCGATCCGGTGGGGCTGAAGTATGCGCTGCTCTACCCCCAGCCCAATGCGCCTTCTACGGTCTTTAATTCGAGTGGCAACGCCGTTTCCGGAGTATTTGTAGGCTCACCGAAGAAGATCTACACCGCCGATACCGTGGACGCACGCGTGGACCAGCAGTTCAACCAGAAGAATCTGCTCTATGGCCGCTACACCTATAACCGAGTTCCAATACAGTTCCCCGGAGTGTTGCCGGTCGTTCAGGAGGCGGGGCTGAGCATCGCCCCGGGTGGCGCGAACTACAACTTCTACGGCAATGCGCAGGATAATGCCCAGAACGCACAGATCAACTACATCCACACCTTCAGCTCGAACCTGCTGCTGCAGCTTGCCTTCGGCTACACTCGCATCAATAACCAGTCTTTTCCTCTGAACTATGGCGAGGCGGTCAATACGGCGCTCGGCCAACCCAACGTCAATCTCGACCAGAACACCTCCGGCCTCACCCCGGTGGGCGTGAATGGGTTGGCTGATCTCGGCGACGGCAGCTTCATCCCGATCCAGGACATCGACAACACCTTCCAGTACCAAGGGGCTGTGGTCTACAATCGCGGTGCGCACAGCATCAAGATCGGGGCCGCAGTCATCCGTCGCCAGGCGCTGAACTTCCAGAATAATCAGGGCATCGGCAACTGGGGATTCACACCGCTTGGCAGCGATCCCACCGGTCTCGCGGCTCTCTTGCAGGGCAACTACAACAATGTGGCACGTTCCAACAGCTTGGTTCCCCCGCACTATCGCGTCTGGGAGCCGAGCGGCTATGTCCAGGACGACTGGCATGCCGCCTCCAACCTGACGCTCAACCTCGGCGTCCGCTACGACATCTTCACCCCGTTTACGGAAGCACATAACGGCATCTCGAACTTCGACCCCGCTACCGGCAAGATCGTCGTCGCCAACCAGAACGGCGTGAACCAGTACGCCGGACTCAATCCCACTTATTCCAACATCGCACCTCGTATCGGCTTTGCCCTCACTCCGCTGCCAGGCACCGTACTGCGCGGTGGCTTCGGCATCTCCTACTTCCCGATGAACTACACCTCCAACTCATCGCTGAAGAACCAACCCTTCGTCTCGGCGTATGGCTGCAACAATGGAGGTTGTCCCACCCCTACTGCCGCTACCGGAGGTCCCGGCAACGGCGCACAGCAGTTCCAACGTGGGCTACCTTTACCCACCGCAGCGAGCGCTACCAATCCGACCGGCACCATTTCCGACCCGGTAGATCCCGCCTTTCGTTCCTCCTATCTGGAGCAGTTCAACCTGACCCTTGAAAAGGCCTTTGGACCGAATGTCTTCCAGGCGACGTATGTCGGCATGCTCGGACGACACATCGCGCAGATCTACAACGATCAGAACCTGCCCGGTCTCATCTCAAATAATGCTCTCAATGCCCTGGCTGCGCAGAAGGGCATCACCGCGGCCGCAGCCTACAATACGTTGCGGCCCTTCTATGCCCAGCTGCCGAATATCACCCAGATCGGCGGCTATAACAGCAAAGGCGCTTCGAGCTACAACTCGCTGCAACTCTCACTCAACCGGCGCACCGTGGCGGGACTCACCATCGGGACGAACTACACCCTGGCCCATGGCCTGGACAACGTCCTCAACCTCAGCAATGAGATCAATGACGGCTACGGAACCATCCCGAACCAGATCAGCACCGTCGACTACGGCAACAGCGATGTCGACATCCGGAATCGGCTTGCTTTCAGCGCCAACTATGAACTGCCGGGAAAAAATCTGAACGGCCTTCTCGGCGTCTTTGGCAAAGGTTGGCAGGCAAACACCATCCTGGTCTGGGAGAGCGGGGAACCCTTCACTGTTGTGAACTCCTACGCAGTCGCCACCACCAACTTTGCCGGCCACAATGATCGGCCAAACCAGGTAGCCAAAGGCTCGATCAGTAATCCTGGCGTCAATAACTTCTTTGATCCTAAGGCATTCACGCCGCAGGTCTCAGGAACGCTGGGCGATGAGCGCAAAAATCCCCTCTACGGACCTCACTACCGTCACCTCGACCTCTCGCTATTCAAGAACTTCCCGGTGTATCGCGAGTCGACCCTCCAGTTCCGTGTGGAGAGCTTTAACCTCACCAACGTCACGAACTTTGGCAACCCCAACACCACGTTGCAGGTCAACCCGGTCATGAACTTCAACATGCCGACGAACGACTACACGGTGCAACCCAACAACGTCGGAACGATCAGCAGCACCTCCGCCAACTACAACCCACGTCAGATCCAGTTCGCTCTGAAGTACCAGTTCTAAGAGTGCTGGCAACATCCACCAGGGCCCGGCGAGGAATCGCCGGGCCTTCTGCTTTGGTGGCCCAGAGTGGTATCACCTCACGGCCCGATCCTGAACTCGCCGCCGAAACCCGAAACGGGCATCCTCTCTGGTCTGTTTCATGCCAATTCACAAGAAAAATGCATTTGGTGCAACTCTTTCGGGAAAGCGGCGTCATGAATGTTTAATCATTAATCCAGAGAGGACTCATGCCGATCCCTTCTCAGAGCGCACCCTCCATCTCCATCAGGTTTGCCGCTTAGAACCATCTAAACACCAGGGCTCCCGACACACAGCGCTAATCGGTCTTTGTCGATACCTGAGCCCGGCTCCGGCGACGAAAAGCTCGCTCACCAACTATCAAACCTCATTCGTCCAGGAGTAGCCGTACTACATGGGAAACGCACGCCTCACTCTACTCGCCCCCGTCTTCGCCCTCTGCGCTCTTGTAATCAGCGGCTGCGGCTCAGCAGACGGCGTGGTCGGGCCCACCAACAATCCACTTGTGGCCGAATACTCCATCGCCCTCGTGAAGCCGGCCAATATCACCATTGAGTTCGGTGAGGACACCAGCTACGGGCGGTCCACCTCGCCGCAGCACACCCCTAACCCCCTGGGGGCCATGTCGATCCTGGTGGCTGGGATGAAGGCAAACACGACGTACCACATGCGCGCCCATATCGATTACGACGATGGAAGCAGTCTGGACGAGTCCGACCACGCCTTCACCACAGGCAGCATTCCCGCCGGGTACCTTCCCAGTGTCACAGTCACCAACAACTCCGGGATGACGCCGCAGCCCGGAGTCGAGCTGGTTGACATGGTCTCTGGGCAAACAAAAACTGTGGGATTCGCCACGGACCTGGATGGAAATGTCATCTGGATCTACACCCCGCCCGAGAGTAGTGTGGCAGGGGTTGACATCTACCCGATCAAACTTCTTCCCAACGGACACTTCATGTGCCTGATCGCGCCGGGTTCGAATTCCGTCATCACGACGCCGGTCTCACCGACGACTCCAAACCTGCTTCGCGAATTCGATCTGGCGGGCAATACAGTCCGAGAGCTCTCCATGACCGACCTGAACACACGGATGGCTGCGGCTCACTTCAATATCACGCTCCAGGTCTACACCCACGACTTTCAGGCGCTGCCGAACGGCCACATCCTGGTCATGGCGAACACAACAAAACACTTTACCAACCTGCCCGGATATCCCGGCACAACGAATGTGGCCGGCGATGTGGTTATCGACCTCGATCAGAATTTGAACCCTGTCTGGGTGTGGAACGAATTCGATCACTTCGACGTGAACCGCCACCCCATGATGTTTCCGGACTGGACGCACTCCAATGCCATCGCCTACTCACCAGACGACGGCAACTTCCTCGTCTCCATCCGCCACCAGAATTGGGTCGTCAAGGTCGATTATCGTGATGGAGCAGGCGCGGGCGATGTTCTGTGGAAGCTCGGTTATCAGGGCGACTTCAAGCTGGAGGGAGCCACCGATCCGACCGATTGGTTCTATGCCCAGCATGACGTGAACTTTGCCAGCACGAATACCACAGGCAGCTTCAGGCTGGCGATTATGGACAATGGCGACGATCGCGTGTTTCCCAGCGGGGTCACGTGCGGCAGCAACGGCGCTCCCTCCTGCACCTACACCACCATCCCGATCATGCAGGTCGATGAGAATGCCAAGACGGCGTCGTTCGTCTTCCATCAAATACTGCCCGCCAGTCTCTACAGCTATTTCGCGGGAAACACGCGCCTGCAGCCTAATTCAAACGTGGAGTACAACCTGGCGGGCGCGAGCGCGGGTGCTTATACCTTCGAGGTGACACCGACTGCCACACCGCAGACGGTCTGGGAGATGCTCATCCCAAATGCAAACACTTACCGCGCCTTTCGCATGCCAAGCCTTTACCCGGGAGTGCAGTGGTGAGATCGAGTTGAGAATTCTCTAGCCACCGCTCTCGAAAGAGATGGCAACGCAAGAAAAGCCCGGCCAGGCCGGGTTTTTCCTTTTGACTCAAGCCATATCCATCAAAAGGATGCACCAGCCCGCCGTATAAGGCGTCAAGCGACTCAATCTATTCGATTTATCTGATGGTGGGCGCTGCAGGATTTGAACCTACGACTTCCACCGTGTGAAGGTGGCTCGATCGTAGCCGGATGATGATTCTAAAGGGTTTATTAGCCGGAATCGAGGGCAAAAACCGGTATTCTGGGCGCTATTTGCTACCAAATTGCTACCAACTTTCAACCAAGTGGGCCGATGGGCTGGCCGTGCGGGACCAGCTCAGCTTTGCCTCTCCTTCAGACCGAAATAGTTGACCAAGATGGTTTGAATTTTTGCCTATATGTGCCGTCAAGACGCACAGTAATTAGGTTTTATAAACTCGACTAAGGTTTGAAATTGTATGATTATGTGCGTCATGAACGCACAAAGATCATCCCGGTTAAACCACCTGCTCCTTGCTCTGCCGGAAGGCTTTCTGGCTGATAGCGCATGGCTGCAGACCCACGGACTCTCTCGTTCATCCATACGAGACTACGTGGATCGGGGTTGGCTCGAACGGGCAGGCCCGAGAGTCTACAGACGGCCCAGCAAAATGACCACGGCCTCGCTTCGCTGGGATGTCGTCGTCTTGTCGCTCCAACAGATCATGCACAAGTCACTTCACGTCGGCGGTCGAACGGCGGTAGCGCTATCTGGGTACGCTCACTATCTAGAAGCCGACGACACCACCCGGGTATACCTCTACGGACAGGGCCTCCCCCCCTGGCTTGCCAAACTGCAGACCTCAGCCCGCTTCAAAACCCGCTCCACCGGTCTCTTTGCAAACTCCAGCACGGGAGTTGAAATGAAGCGCTACGATCTGCGTTCTGGTGAAACATCTGGATCGACGAAGGAAACCGAGGCGATGAGCCCCTGGGAATGGTCGTTGACCATGTCTGTCCCCGAGCGGGCGATCCTGGAAATGATGGCCGAACTTCCTCACCACGAGAGCTTTCATCAAGTCGACGTTGTCATGGAAGGCTTAGCCAATCTTCGTCCCGGACTGGTCGGAAAACTCCTGCAGGAATGCAGAAGTGTCAAAGTAAAGCGGCTCTTTCTCTGGTATGCGGATCGGCACGGGCACGCCTGGCTGAAACACCTGGATCGGTCATCCGTCGATCTCGGAAAGGGAAAGCGTCAGTTGGTTCCTCAAGGTCGTTTCGACGCTCGCTACCAAATAACGCTCCCGGCAGAACTGTTCCCTGCCAAAGGGGACAACGATGTCCAGTGAAGTCTTCACGGCACAGGTTGCTTTACTGGTCCGCGTGCTGCCCTATGTAGCCGCGGAGACTAGCTTCGCCCTGAAGGGCGGCACGGCCATCAATCTTTTCATCCGCGACATGCCCCGGCTCTCGGTAGACATCGACTTGGTTTATTTGCCGATCAAAGACCGAGAGGCCTCGCTTGAGGGCATACGATCGGCGCTGAGTCGCATCGCCCAGAGCATTCGTCAGGCAATCCTCGGCAGCGTGATAACCGGCAACGCGAATGCTGACGGAACTAGAATCCTTGTTCGTCTGCGGAACGCGCAGATAAAGATCGAGGTGACGCCGGTGCTTCGGGGGACGGTTCATCCAACGGAGCTGCGGGCCGTACGGCCACTTGTGGAAGAGCAATTCGGCTTTGCAGAAATCTCCGTGGTGTCATTCGCGGATCTGTATGCGGGAAAACTGGCTGCGGCACTCGACCGCCAACATCCTCGCGACTTGTTCGATGTTCAATACCTGCTCGCGAACGAAGGAATAGACAAAGCTCTCTTCCAAACATTCCTCGCTTACATCCTGAGTCACAATCGTCCAGCTCACGAAGTCCTGCAGCCTCACCTGAAGGACATAAGGCAAACCTTCGAGCAGGAATTTGTTGGCATGACGAGTCAGGAAACATCGCTCAATGGACTTCTCGAAACACGCGATCAACTGATTTCGGAGATTCGTTCCCGCCTGGATGAACCCACGAAACGCTTCCTGCTTTCCTTTCACGCGCTACAACCCGATTGGGAGCTTTCCGAACTTCCGCATATGCGGAATCTGCCTGCAATCCGTTGGAAGCTGATGAACCTTGAACGCCTGAAGGCCGAACAGCCTGACAAATACGTAGCGATCGTCAAAGGCCTTGAGGCCATGTAGGGTGCGGAGGCGTTGGAGTCGTCGCGATGAACAGTCTCGACTTAACTAAGTCAGACATTCCTAGATGGGCAACACCGGGACTAAAAAGGGACATCGAAGATCAACGCGCGTGCGTAGACAATTGCTACCGCCAAAACCTGGCGCGAGCCAGTGGGTTTCTTTGGGCTTACTACGCCGGAACTGTGTGACCATGTGCGGGGTCTTCCTTGATAAGTGTTGGATCGTCGGGCCTGGCGTAGAAAGCGGCGCATTCCTTAGAGAGCAGACCGCCTTCAATCTGCAGGTCGTCTCGAAAGCCCTCTCGGATGAAATCGGCCGTATCGAAATGGCGGGATTCGAAGTAAACAGGGCTCACATCGTCGCGGCCAGCCCCGTACACGATGCGGCTGATTCCAGCCCACAGGCAGGCCATGGTGCACATGCCACAGGGCTGCAAAGTCGAATAGAGGGTATATCCCTCCAGAGTCATCGTCTGTCTTTCAGCACACAGTCTGCGGATCGTCACCATCTCCGCGTGGGCTGTGGGATCGTGACGAAGCTCACCTTCATTGAATCCTGCACAGGCCAGTTCTTCATCCTTTACCAGCACCGCGCCCACAGGCGCGCCGCCTGGCGTGGCCTGACCCATGCGGGCCTGTTCAATCGCAAGCTTGAGAAAACGAATGTCTCTCTCTTCCGCGCTCTCTGAGATGGGTCTCATCTTTCCGCTCCTTAGACGGAACGTCGAGCCTCATCCGCTTCTTCTGCGAGCTTCATCGTGGAGTCCAGGAAGGCGTTCGACTGCCCCTTGAAGAGATTCGAGGCAACCAGATTCTTGACGAGAGCGACCGCACCAACATTCGGCGAGTTTACCGGTCGGATCACAGAGATTCGCGGTAGCTCGGTGCTGACAAACGGGCAGGGTGTCGGGAAGATGCCTTGCGCATAGCTGGGGTTCCCGCGAAGATTCGGGAATGTAATTCCATCAACGGTCAGCCCGGGCATGCCTTCGAGTGCTTTGTTGAATCCGGTGAAGTGAATCGCCTCAACCGGAAGAATGCAGGCCAGAACGTTTACTGCGCGAATATCGCTGGCCTTCGATAGGAAGTGCGCATATAAGCTGGTTCCCGCCTCGTCAATACTGGGAGAATGGAGTGTTGCCACGTTTGCGATGCCCTGATACTGCTCTTCCGTAAGGTCATCTCTGGTTGGAATCCCAGCGACACCTTTCAGTTCGACGAGTTGAACGGGTTTGCTTCCGAAGTCGGGATTCGCATGCGAGCGCAGCTTCGTATACCAGCTTGTGTCCACGGTCAGATCGGTCAGATTCGTCAGATACCTAGCGTCGTTCGAGCCCTGGACATTCGGCATCTGCAAGGTACGGAACTCGTCCAGATTGGTCGGTGCTTGTCCAGCGTCCTTGAGTGCTGCGTTGATGAAATGTGCATGGCTGGCCTCATCGCGACGGATGTCGTGGTTGTAGCGAACCAGCGCGGGATCGATGTTGGTCAACGCCCGTTTGAAGCCGGGATTGTTCTCGGCGAGGAGTGAATACTGTGTCCACAAATCGGACTCTACGAGTTCAACAGCCGCCAGAAACTTAAAAATGGCGAGATCGCCCGGAGGTATCCGAGATTTTGAATCGGCTGCTTGTCCCATTGCCTTGGGTGTTAAAAGCAGTGCGGGTGCGAGGGTCGCGGCACCCGCTGCTGCGAGACCGCCCTTCAGAAAGTTACGCCGGTTGGACGCCTGAGTTTGCGATGCCATTGAAACGCCTCATTTCGGTGTGCCGCGCTGCTCTTTAGGCCTCGCGAGAGTGGTTCAGACGCTTTCCGAAGCGGGCCTGTTTCATTGCCGGGCTCTCTTCCGCGCTTTCTGAGATGGGTTCCATGTTTCTGTTGGAGCATTGCTCTCGTAGGTGGATAGGACTTTGTGAAGTGAGGTGTGGCCTTTCTTCGAGGAAAAGCTACGACGAGTGCTCCGTGTAATCTATCCACCTGCGGCAAAAGTGCTTTAGGCGCCTACGAGCGAGTCACGCATAGCCTTCACCTGATCGTGAGACTGATGGATGTGCGTTTGCTGTGTCTCGAGGATCGTGCGGATGGGCGTGGGAATATCCGACACCTTCAAGGCTTCCGCGTAGGCCTTTTTGGCAACATCTTCACCCTGCTCGGCTGTCTCCAGCAGAGTGTGATCGCTGCCGCCCATAGAGCCTTTCAGTTCTCCCCACGCACGGTGGATGGTGCCAGAAGTAGTACCGCCCTCTTCGACTTGCTTGCCGGTTACAGCGCTCAGAGCGGTTTCGAGCTCAGAGGCGAATTGCCCTCGATGGGAGGCCTCGTTCGTAAAGAAGCTCTTCAGTTTTTCATTTTTGAGATTCTTGCTCAGGGATGTGAAACCACGCTGCCCATCATGTAAGACCTCAATCACGGTGCGGATCGTGCTCTCTGCGAATGCCATGTCGGTACCCCTCAAGTTCTTGAGATGTGGATTGAACTTTGTATCGAGCGCTTCCGAGCGTTCACTTCGGAGACGGTCAACGTGGATGTCATGAGGCCCTCTGCATGTGAACTGGGAGTGGGTGTTTCAAATGACTGGACTGTCTGTCGGCGCCGGCCTGAGGAACGGGAGTGTGATGTTGGAAGATCAGCAACACCAAACCGAAAGCGAATACGAGTAAGAGAAAGACGCGGAGAGCAAACAGTTCCACTTCGCGACGAGGCTTTTTCGCTACCACGGCCTCTCGCGGATCGTCTATTTCACGCTCCGCTTTCCCCGTGACCGAGTTCCTTCGGGTGTTTTCTTGAAGGAGCTCGCCGTCATCTCCCTCAAGCACGGGGAGACCCGTCCCTACTCGTTGCATCTGATCCATGCTGTTTGACCATCTTGTTGTAAATGCCCAGGATGAGGAAAGGTGCCACCCACTGCCCAATGAACAGCGCTTCGTGCTGTTTCTTCGCAATCTTGAAAGAGAAGGAGCCGAGGATGGAAGCAAACGCCGCGCCGAGAAAAATGCTGCACGGGATCTTGCCGGTGATGGAATCAAGTACGCCAGTGAACTGGTCTTCCTGTACTTCTCCTACTGCTACGCGGTGGTCGGTCATGAACTCTCTCCTCTGACGGCTCAGCCGCCGATTTCAACATTGCGGGTCATACTCCCAAGCGAGGATGATCAAAAAAATGGGCGGTTGCCTTCGATAAAATAGGCTCAGAATGCGTGGGGCAATTGAGTCTGCTTCGAGCTATGTGGCCTTTGTTGATGGCTTCCGATTCGGCTTGCAACTTCCTTTCGCCGCAGGAGCTTTTCCAGGCGTCGGCTCATATCCAAGGCCAGCAGCGGCTTGTCTTCTAATCGCTCTTCTTCGGCGGTTTTGTCGCTGTTGCCACTGATTAATCCCTCGCTCTGTGACAGAACTTCAAGCCTTGAAAGCTCAGCCCATCCTTAGGTCTCAAGGTGTTTTACAATCCGGTGCACGCTCTCAATGACAGGGAGCATTTCGTTCTGTATCTCCATTTGGATGTCATACCCCATGATTTTTAGTGCACCCGATTTCATAAGCCTACATTTGAGCTCCTTTAGCGAAGTAGGATGCGAGTCGAGATAGGTGGGGCTTGCGCTCCTCGTTGAACGCTTGTGACCTGATCGAATCGTCGCGATGAAGACGCACATCTATGCCACGGCCACGCTTTCAACGAGAACTTCCATCACATGGCACGGCAGTGCCATGATCACAAGGGCCGGCAACACCGTTTTAGAACCGCGTTTAGCGGATAAGAGCCCCCGCCTCCTTTCCCTAGAGGCGAAATTAATGAGAAATACAAGATACGCTGTATGGACGCTGATAGCGGATGCACTTCTGCCACTAGATGACACGATATTGTTCCGTTGGAGGTGCCGCTAATGCTGAGAAGCGTCTTTTGCCCATCCCTGCGGCCACGGAATGACGCGAGATGCGTTCGCCGTTGCTTGGGCGAAGACGCCTGGGACATCGCAAACATGCGTTTGCTCGCGATCATCCTTTCGCGCTCCCGGCTTGCGCGTTGCTACCGTCCAGTAACAGGAGGGACAGATGCTGTCGACAGTACCATCACCGTTCTGGCGATGAAGAAATGATTTATAGCTGCGGTTGGGCACCAAAACCTCCATCTACTTTTCGCTTCAATTCGCCACTTCGCAAGCGTAACAACACCACTCGTCTCGATAACATTAGGGAGTTCCCTAGTCCGAACCGACCTGTTGTACTGAGCTGTCAGCAAAACAACGCCAGGGATCTTGCGCGGCACCTTAGAGCAAAGTCACCACTAGGGTCTTCCCTAGTTCTGGTTGCGATATCCGCGTGCTAGCCTCTCATTGCATCGCCGCTCCGGCCATAAGTGCACATGTTCATCTCCCTATCTCTTGAATTCGTCTGCACTTTCCATACAACGTCAGGAACACTCGAATGAACGCTACACATCTAGCGGAGGCCGCGACCCCTCAGAATTCGGGCGGTTCATCGGCCCGCTCATTGGCAACAATTTGCAGTCCGGGTAGCCATCTTTTTTGGTGTTTGTTCCTTGCCCCAGGGTGCGCATAGGGATGGAAATGAATGTCATTGATCACTCCGCTTGTCCGGGAAGTTGAATGGAGATCTTTACTGTTGGGTCTGCCAGAATGGCAGCCACCGCGATCGCATGCTGTTATCGTTGCACCCCATCCTGACGATGAGACGTTAGGGGCCGGGGGTCTGATAGCTCGACTTCGTTTGTGTGGGACAGAAGTTACGGTCGTCGCTGTCACCGACGGCGAATGTGCGTACCCAGACGCGACACTTCTGGGCGAACTGAGGGAACGAGAGCAGACGGCGGCTCTCGCCCGCCTCGGCGTCGGTCCGGATCATATTCATCGCCTGCGGTTCCGCGATAGCAACATAGCCGCCAGCGAACAGCATCTGGTAGAGGTTCTGCTCACACTGGTGTCATCAGATGTGCATGTTGTCGCCCCATGGAAAAAAGACTTTCATCCTGACCACGAAGCATGTGGAAGGGCGGCGGAGGCCGTCGCGAGTATCAAGGGGGCGAGGCTTACCTCCTATTTTTTCTGGACTTGGCACCGAGGGCAACCTGAAGTGCTCGACGGGTTGCGATTGGTATCTCTACGTCTCACTGAACGAGAGCGCCGCGCAAAACAGGATGCCCTCACTTGTCACCAATCTCAATTGAAGCATGTCAGCGGCTCTCCTATCCTGCCTCCGGACCTATTGGAGCCTGCCCAGCGGCCTTTCGAGGTGTACTCGCCTTCATGAGCATTCCTCACACATCGTCCTCTGGCTTCTTCGAAGCAAGATACCGGCAAAAGGCCGATCCGTGGGACTTCGCCAGCAGCCGCTATGAGCTGCACCGGTACGATGCGACCATCGCCGCTCTCGCCCATCGCCGCTACAGGCGTGCCTTTGAGCCTGGCTGTTCGATTGGCGTCCTCACTGAACGACTAGCTGGTATCTGCGATGAAGTCGAAGCACTCGACTTCTCGGCAACCGCTATCGCGACTGCTCGCAACCGTTGCGCTCATCTCCCAAATGCTCATATCAGCTGCGCTTCGCTTGCCGATCGCATGCCTATAGAAGGATTCGATTTGATAGTTCTCAGCGAAGTCGGCTACTACCTCAACCTCGAGGAGTGGAAAAGCACGGTCACACGCATGTTATCGCCGATGATGCCCGAAGGGACCGTTCTTGCTGTGCACTGGCTAGGAATCTCCGCAGACCACCAAATCAGCGGTGAACAGGTGCACCAGGTTCTCGAAGCGAATTCACTGCTCTGTCTGCAGCACGCTGAACGGAATGAGGGCTTTCGACTGGATCGGTGGGTTCGTGTATGACAATCGGTAAGTGGCATGTCGCGGTGTTGATCCCAGCGCGCGATGAAGAAGAATTACTAATTCGTTGTCTACGTTCCGTTCAGGAGGCGCGATTTTGCCTACCTGACGGCGTAACGAGCGATCTCATACTTGTGTCTGACCGTTCGTTGGACAAGACACTAGAGATAGGCAATAGCATCGTTCAACGCTCGGGTATCGTGGTTCGCTCGGATGCGGGTAGGGTCGGAGCCGCGCGCGCCCTGGCTGCTCAGATTGCGCTACAAAGATACTCAGGACCTCGACGGTTCTGTTGGCTGGCCAACACAGATGCTGACTGTGAGGTTCCTGCTGACTGGTTGTTGGATCAGGTTGCAATCGCTGCCCGTGGATTCGCAGCAGTGGCGGGGATCGTGGATGTCGAATGCTTCGATGGGCACAATCACAGCGTTGAGGAGCGCTTCCGGCAGACCTATGTCATCCACGCAGACGGCACTCATCCTCATGTCCATGGAGCGAACTTTGGGGTGCGGGCAGACGTCTATTTTCGGGTCGGTGGCTGGCCTGACCTCGACACTGCGGAAGATCACGATCTATGGGAACGACTGCGGCACGATGGTGGTCTGCAACTCTCTGATGCAACCCTTCGTGTAATTACCAGCGGTAGACGCGTAGGCCGAGCCCCTTATGGATTTGCAGGCGCACTGGCAGCACACAACGGCACGGCCGCATGACATCGGATCTGTTCAAGGAGAGGCTCGTCGCAATTCGCGATGAGCCTCTCCCGCTGCCGGGCAGAGGCGCCACAGCAGAGCGACATTGCCGCCTCATGGCTGTAGGCAGAGAGGACTTGAGCGTTGCACGGTTGGCTGAAGCGCATTGGGACGCAGTCGCCATTCTGGCCGAGGCCAGCCGACTACCGGTGCCCTATTGTCTCTACGGTGTTTGGGCGTCAGAGATCCCTGGTAAAGCGCTCTCGATGAGCCCATACAACGACGGCTATCGCATCGACGGCGCGAAAATGTTTTGCAGTGGTGCGGGTCTCGTTGATCGCGCACTCATCACGGTGGGACTGCCGGAACAGCGCCTCGTTGAAATTGATCTTCGCAGAAGCTCTGAAAGAATAGTGGTTAATGGAGCGGCGTGGAAAACAGACGCCTTTCGGCTCACTCAAACCAGTACCGTTATCTTCAACACCGTGGAGATTTCGTCTGACGCCATTCTCGGCGAGGCTAATTGGTACCTCAACCGGGTGGGCTTCTGGCACGGAGCACTTGGGCCAGCTGCTTGTTGGGCGGGCGGCGTAGCCGGATTACTGGATGAGGCTATGGTCAATAAGAGAGAAGACGCTCATACGCTTGCCCATCTCGCGGCTATGCATGCGAACATCTGGGCGTTGGAGTCTTATCTCAGTGTCGCCGGGAGAGAGATCGATAACATTCCATCCGATCGGCGCGCAGCTAAAATTCGGGCATTGCAGGTTAGGCACCTCGTCGAACAGACTTGCACAGACACTCTTCGGCGATTTGCGCGCGGCTATGGCCCCGCCCCGCTCTCTATGGACGCTGATATATCGCGGCGCTATCAAGAGGCAGACCTATATGTTCGCCAATCCCATGCCGAGCGCGATCTAGAATCCCTCGCGCGGATTTTGAGAACGTCAATGGACTGAGACCTTCCGAATAACATGCCTGTGGATTGTATACATACGTTTTATTGACGATTTTGCATCAGAAACCTCACTTATTTTCATAGGCAGAGCCGCCACGCGGCGAATGCAGACCTATCTATTTCACTTTCTCGTTGGGATTTCGGTCAGGCTTATCGCCTGATCGTCCATGAAAAGCGCCCTAGATCCAGCATCCGACCTCCTTCTACTTTAGGAAGCGCCAACATGCACACACGTGTTCTCGTCGTACTTGCCTCCGTCTTTTGCGGTCTCCCGATAGCCTGTAGTCACAGCTAACGCTCAAACGACAATGCTGCACACCCTCTTGATCAGCAACAGATTTCCGCATGCTGAATCTACAGATGGCCGAAGTCACCTTTGCATTGAAGACCATTCGAGGTACGCCCATCGTCGATCTGGCACCGCAGGACGCGAACCAAACAGTTCTCCGCGGTACGAAGCACAAATCTTCGGCATGGGGGCAGTGGTGGACAAGGCCAGAGAAGCCGAGGTCTATGGAGCGGAGAGGTTGGCTGATTCCTTCCGGTAGCTAGCCTTACGGAGTAGCGACGTTGGTGCCATCGAACGTTTGCGGGACACAGCATTGCTGCACCTCAGCCTTGCCAATCGCCTGAAGCTGATCATGTTTTCGACGAGCGTGGTCGCAAGGGGACGATAAGTTCGTGAGCTTCTACAGTTCGCACCGAGATGGAAATCACGAAGCCGATGAGAGGATTTGCCCTGCCGACAGTTGACAGGACAATTTGTCCCCATCACGATGGTTCGACGCCATATAGATGACGACTGACCCGGCCACCCCACAGATGCGTGACCTTGCTGCCCGGATCGTGGCCCATGAAGCCTCAGCCCGCGGCAGTGCGGGCGTTGATACGCCTGCAGCATTCCGCGTGTGCGAAAAGCTCCGTAAACCACTGACTGCGCTTACTGGATCGGCTGGCTTCCGTTCCCTGCTGTCACGAGCTTTGGTGATCGCACAACGCGAAGTGCCCGCGCTCAGCGAGCTGCGTGTGGCAGCGGAAGGCTCGCTTGAAAACGGCGTGGTCCACACGCAAACGAGTCAAGATCATCAGTCTATTCAGCGCAAGAACGAGCAAGCTGCGGATGGAGGGCTATTGCTGGTGGCTGAATTATTGGGGCTCCTGCATATCTTCATCGGCGAAGCGATCACTCTCCGCCTGGTACGGGACGTCTGGCCAAATGCACCCGTTCATCCTACGGAGTCCGAAAGGACGGACAAACATGAGCCGTGACACAAAGGCGGGTATTCATAAGCTGCCGACCGGGGTTCCAGGCCTTGACGAGATCATGGGCGGCGGACTGCCCGAATACTCTTTTAACATCATCGCGGGCTCTCCGGGCTGCGGGAAGACGACGCTGGCGCACCAATTCGTCTTCGCCAATGCGACGCCCGAGCACCCTGCGCTCTACTTCACGGTTCTGGGCGAACCGGCACTCAAGATGCTGCGCTATCAGCAGCAATATTCGTTCTTCGACGTGGGGAAGCTGTCTTCTTCGATTCGCTTCATCAATCTGAGCGAGGTGATCCTGGAGAAGGATCTCGACGCTGTATTGAACGCGATCATCAAGGAAGTCGAAGCCGTGGAACCCGGCATCGTCGTGGTGGATTCCTTCCGTACGGTTGTACGCAAGGCAGGTGGTCCGGCGAGCGAAATGGAGCTGCAATCCTTCGTGCAGCGGCTCGCGCTCCACTTGACAAGCTGGCAGGCCACGACGTTCCTGATCGGTGAGTACGCTGAGGCAGAGATGCGCGACAATCCGGTCTTCACTGTTGCCGATGGTCTTTTCTGGCTCCATCAGCAGACAGAGCGTAATTCCATAGTAAGAAAGTTTCAGATTATGAAACTGCGGGGGCAAGCGTCCGTTCCAGGGCTACATACCTTCCGCATCACCGACGCCGGGTTACAAACGTTCTCTCGCACTATGGGGCTGACCAAGGAGAATAGTGCCCTTCCCAGTGATCGCCGCCTATCTACAGGAATTCCGGAACTGGACAAGATGCTCGGTGGAGGCATCCCGGAGGGCGATAGCGTTCTGGTTGCGGGAGCATCCGGGACAGGGAAATCGGCCCTCGCCACGCAGTTCATCGCCGAAGGTCTCCGCCGGGGAGAGCCAGGAATCGTGGCGGTATTCGAGGAACGTCCACGGGAATATGCGAGGCGTGCTGGCAGCTTCGGTCTGGACCTGGAGAAGCCGCAACAGGATGGAAACCTCAACATTCTCTACCTTCGGCCACTAGACCTTTCTGTAGACGAGACCATGCAGGAGATCCTGGATGCAGTACAGAATATCGGGGCCAAGCGCTTGGTGATCGACTCGCTGGCCGGATTCGAGATGGCGTTGGCGCCTGGTTTCCGAACCGACTTCCGAGAGTCGCTCTACCGCATGATCGGCGCATTGACCGGTATCGGGGTCACCATCCTCAGTACGGTAGAAATGGAAGAGTCATTTACCGGTCTTCCCTTCAGCACTTATTCAATCTCATTCCTCACCGATGACATCATCCGGCTCCGGTACGTGGAGATCGACGGCGAACTCCGCAAGATGATGGTGATCGTCAAGATGCGCGGCGGCAAACACAGTCGGCAGATTCGGGAGTATGAGATCACCTCGGAGGGAGTGGTGATCATCGGGCCGCGTTTTCGGGGGTATCGTGGCCTGATTACTGGCATCCCAGAAGAGACGGGTACGGATGCTCGGAAAAAGAAGGCCCCGCGAACGCCGAAGGCCGGAAAGTAGCGCATTGCCCTTGTGAAAAGGCCCACGTCTCGCTCTGTCGTTGAAACGATCAACCACGCTGCGAGGCAGCGCAGCAGATACGCGATGCTCGATTTGGCTAGCGCCCCTATGGCTATCACGGAGGGTGACGGACACATTTTGCGTTATGCCAACTCCGCATTCTGCTCCCTAGTCTGCCAAGAAAAAGAGCATTTGATTGGTCGGCCCTTCGTTGAAATTCTACGGGAGGGAGATGCCTGCCAGTCCTTCCTCGACCGAGTACGAAGTGCAGGAAGCCCCATGGGCCATTCAGAACGCGACCCTTCTGAAAACGATCCAGCCAACTGGTCTTATGAGGTTTGGCCGGTGCTTGCGGCAGAAGACAATCCCGCGGGACTAATGATTCAAGTGACGGAGACATCGCGCTTTAATCACAAGACGGCGGCATTGAACGAGGCACTATTGATCTCTGCCGTCCGCCAGCACGAACTCACAGATGCGGCAGAGGCTATCAACACCGAATTGCAGACAGAAATCAAAGAGCGCATCCATGCCACGGACCTCGCAAGAGGCCTCAATCGAAAACTGGAAGCAGAGATCAAGGAGCGCATCCAGGCAGAAGACGCGCTCATTCGAGTCGAGAAATTGGCGGCAGTGGGGCGAATGGCCGCCAGCATGGCTCACGAGATCAACAATCCTCTTGAAGCCGTGATGAATAGCATTTTTCTCGTCAGAAGCCTTCCGGAACTTTCTGAGACGGCCCGCAGGTACCTGGACGTAGCAGATGAGGAATTGCGGCGCGTGTCCCATATGACCAGGCAGACATTGGGCTTCTATCGGGAGTCGACGGTGCCCGCTGCCACCTCCGTTCCGGCATTGCTTGACTCTGTGGTCGACCTACTCCAGGCGAAGATCAATAACATGCACGCTCACGTGGACAAGCGGTGCGCTCCTGGACTGCAAGTGATGGGCGTCTTTGGAGAGCTGCGACAGATTGTATCGAATCTGCTTGCGAACAGCCTAGACGCTGTGGAGAAGCATGGAACAGTCAAGCTGCGTGCTTCTGTCGCGCCATGCCGAGAGAACGGTCAGCGGTGCATTCGCATCACCGTAGCGGACAGTGGAAAAGGGATCGACCCGACTGCGTTGAAGCAGATCTTCGAACCTTTCTTCACTACGAAAGGCGTTTATGGGACGGGGCTGGGGCTATGGGTTAGCAAGCAGCTCGTCGAAAAACACGATGGTTCAATCCACGTTCGTTCCTCGACGGAGGGATCTCATCGCGGCACGACGGTTTCTCTGGTGCTTCCACGACAGGACGCCGCCTAGAGGCCACAATTTGCCGGTCGATTTCTGCTCATCTCATTTCGAACAAAAGCGCGTCTTTCTGAGTAAATCCGATTGGATGGACATGCCCAGGTGGATCTTTCGAGACACGCCCTGCTCATCCGATATCCGGCGTTCTACAAAGATGCTTCAGTTCACGGCTATCTCGCGATGCGCACGCTGGAGGGCAAGGTTGTGGTGTCGGGTGACCTGATTCAGATGATCGAAAAGCAGAGGTCTTCGGTTCCTCACAGCTCAAGAACGAAGAAGGAATTGGAAACGTACCTTCGCTGTGCTGTCTGTCATTTCGCAGACGGTTAACATTTAATCCTCGACCGACAAGCCCGCAAGATCGCAAGGTGCGTTTGGCGCATAGCCATTAGCAGGGCAGTCCTATCGGGCTGCTGCGCTGCGTTGTCTTGAGTTTGCAAACGATGTGTTTTGCACTGTGCTAGACTCGCGCGCATGCCATTGATATTGATCCTCATCATTCTCTTACTGGTTTTCGGCGGCGGCGGCTACTACATGGGTCCTGGCCTTGGTTACTACGGTGGCGGCGGCCTTAGTCTGGTTCTGCTCATCGTCATTCTTTACCTGTTGTTCGGTAGAGGGCGACGACGTTTATAGTGCCAGACCGGTTTCCTTATGGCGATCGAACCTGCAGTTCAGAGAGGAGCTGTGCTGCCTCCATCACTCAAAAGCGGGCTTAGGTAAGGAGCCGTTCGGCTTGCTGGAGTGTTAGAGATTTCGCCCGGTGTTCCGGAAGCGACTATCCGGCCTCCTTCGTCACCCGCACCCGGACCAATATCCATTACCCAGTCGCTCGCGGCGACGACACGCATGTCATGCTCGACCACGATCACTGTATTCCCCGCCCCGACCAGTGCGTCCAGTTGCGCCATCAGCTTGTCGACATCGGCTGCATGTAGCCCGGTCGTGGGTTCGTCGAGAATATAGAGAGTGGCGCCGCGCTGCGCTCGCTGCAATTCTGTCGCAAGCTTGATCCGCTGCGCCTCGCCACCAGAGAGTTCCGTTGCGGGTTGCCCGAGCCGCAGATAGCCCAGTCCGACCTCCCGCAACACTTCGAGAGAGCGAAGAAGCTGCGGCTCATCCGCGAAGAAATCCCGGGCCGCATCGACTGTGAGACCCAACACATCGGCTACGGTCTTCCCGCGATATTGGATCTCCAGCGTCTTCGCGTTATATCGAGTGCCTTGGCATGCCTGGCATGGGGCATACACGCTCGGCAGAAACAACAGCTCGACGCAGACAAAGCCTTCGCCTTTGCACGTCGGACATCGTCCCTTAACCACATTGAACGAGAATCGTCCAGCATCGTAGCGACGAGCGCGGGCCATCTTCGTTTCGGCGAATAGCTGGCGCACGTGATCGAACAGGCCGGTATAGGTGGCAAGGTTCGAACGTGGGGTGCGGCCGATGGGCGACTGATCCACGCGCACTAATCGCTTGACGCTTTGCATACCGTCTACAATCTGTCCGCCCGTGGGGATGGCGGGCGCCGACTCGAGCCCCTCGGCAGTTTCCTCGTCGGCGGGAAACTGGTGCCCCAGCTTCTCTGCCACTAATTCAACCAGCGCCTGACTGACCAGGCTGGACTTGCCCGAGCCGGAAACACCAGTCACCGTCGTAAAGACTCCCAGCGGAAATGCAACATTCAGTTGTTCCAGGTTATTGCGTGTCACGCCCTTCAGTCGCAGCCACCCCTGCGGCACGCGGGGCGTCCGTTGACGGAATGTCTGGCTTCCGAAGAGATAGCGTCGCGTCTGCGACTGCTCTACATGCTCCAGACCAGCCGGCACACCGCTGTAGAGGATAACTCCGCCTTGCTCTCCCGCCGCCGGTCCCACATCGACAATCCAGTCCGCATAACGGATGACATCGAGATCATGTTCCACAATGAAGAGAGAATTGCCTGCAGCCCGCAACCGTTCAAACGCTGAGAGGAGGGCCTCGGTATCCGCCGGATGCAGCCCGGCTGATGGCTCATCGAGCACGTAGACCACGCCAAACAGGTTGGAGTGAACCTGGGTGGCCAGCCGCAGGCGCTGCAGCTCCCCGGGCGAAAGCGTCGGCGTGCTCCGTTCCAGCGTGAGATATCCCAGCCCCAGATCGAGCAGCACACCAAGTCGTGCCACCAAATCGGTGGCCATGCGCTGAACCACGATCGTCTTCTCCGGATGCTTTGCCCTCGTCTTCGCGGTATCGCTTGCGGTTCCCTCTGCGAAGGGTCGCAGGATAATAGCCAACCGCTTCAGCGGCAGCCGAGAGATATCAGTGATATCGAAGCCCGCAAACGTCACCGAAAGCGATTCCGGCCGCAGCCGCTTGCCATGGCATAGGGGGCAGTCGCCACTCAGCATGTACTGCGACACCCGCTTCTTCATCAGAGGACTTTGGGTCGTCGCGAATGTGTGGAAGACGTAACGCTTGGCGCTTGTGAAGGTGCCTTGATAGCTCGGTTCCATCTTGCGTTTGAGGGCCTGTCGCACCTCCGCTGGCGAGAATCCGGCGTAAACGGGGACCACCGGCTGATCGTCAGTAAACAGAATCCAGTCCCGATCCTTCTTCGACAAATCGCGCCACGGGCGGTCGACATCGTAACCAAGCGTCGTCAGGATGTCGCGTTGGTTCTGTCCCTGCCATGCTGTCGGGTATGCGGCAATCGCCCGTTCCCGAATCGTAAGTGAGTCGTCCGGCACCATCGATCGTTCCGTCGCTTCATAGATCCGACCGAGCCCGTGACATTTTGGACAAGCACCCTCCGGGGTGTTCGGCGAAAACGACTCCGCATAGAGAATGGACTGATGGGGCGGATACTCGCCCGCGCGGGAATAGAGCATCCGGAACAGATTTGAGAGTGTCGTGACACTACCGACCGACGAACGCGTAGTTGGCGATCCACGTTGCTGTTGCAGCGCCACCGCCGGTGGCAGGCCGTCGATCGAATCCACCTCTGGCACCGCCATCTGATGAAACAGGCGTCGCGCATACGGTGAGACGGATTCGAGATACCGTCGCTGTGCTTCGGCATAGAGCGTGCCGAAAGCCAGGGACGACTTGCCCGAGCCGGAGACTCCGGTGAACACGACCAGCGCGTCTCGTGGAATGTCGAGGTCCACGTTTTTCAGATTGTGCTCCCGCGCGCCGCGTACACGCACGAACCCGCCAAAGCCTTTGTACGTTGGCTTGCGCGCCGAAGGAACAGCTGACGGTTTCACCTGCGAGTCGGTCATATCAAATTCATCTGGACTTTGGATGCACAGCCGAAGGCCGCTCACAAGCGCTTGGGCGTAGCCTGCGATGCACTTGCAGTGTGTATCTAGCGGACAGACCTCCACACAGGCTAAATTATCTGCGACTACCCAATTAAGGAGCGGAGCAGACCTCGTTGTGTACTGTAGCTCTCCACGCGAGAGGTTGGTGGCAAGGGAACACTTGCGCTGTCCTGACCTCGTGATCTCGCTTGATCTGGCCTCTCCGATCTGGCAACAAACGAAAGGAAGTCAATTGAACGAGATCGCATGCCACAAGAGCACTCATTACTAAACTCGTTGGATGTGCCGTCAGTCACTTTCGGTAGCTGCGCTCGGTAGCCAAGCCCTCGCATGCGCGAAGACCTTTATGACTCTGTTCTTTGCTTGGTGATTGTCGCTGCCCAAGGTTTGGCGTCGTCAAAGCACTTCGCACAGCCCGGCAGCACGCGGAAGAAAGGAGCGTCTGGCTGTGTTGATTTGCTGAACGCGAATCTCGCTCGTTTATCTATGCCGTAGCGGATGCTTGCTTCTTATCACGAACAAGCAAGCAATGTTGACATGGAAGGCGCGATGAGCGAATGAGTGATTTGAAGAAGCAGTTTCATTGCAAGGACGTTGGCTATGACTGCCCGTGGCACCTTGAGGGCGATAGCGAAGACCAGATGCTGCCGATCATTGAAAAGCACGCGGCAGAAGTACATAACCTGACCGAATTCAAACTGGAAGCCGTTCAAAACGTTCGCGATGCGATCCGACAGAACGACGAGACGCAAACCGTCAGATAGATGGATGTGATCGATGAATCGACGCACATTGCTTCGTCAGGGCACCGGCCTCCTCGCCGTCGCAGGAGCGTCCCGGCTGGTCGGCCAGGACGGGACAGTCAACTCCGGCGATGCGAGCAAAGGCGAGGTCTCGTTCCCACGCATCGATCGTCCGAGCGAAGCGGGTGACAAGCCGCCAAACCCCTCCCTAGAAGCCGATCGTATCGGTTTCGCGGTTGTAGGGTTAGGACGGCTCTCCGTCGAGCAAATTCTTCCGGCATTTGGTCACGCAAAGCGTGCTCGACTTGTTGCATTGGTGAGCGGGTCGCAGGCGAAAGCCGGTCTCTTGGCCGCACAGTACGGCATTCCTGCAAAGAGCGTCTACGACTACGCCACCTTCGAGCGAATTCGGGATAACTCCGACATTCAAGCTGTATACATCGTGCTGCCCAATGCGCTCCATCGTGAATACACGATTCGAGCCGCTGCCGCCGGCAAGCACGTCTTATGTGAAAAGCCGATGGCCACCAGTGCACAAGAGGCCAGGGCCATGATCGAGGCCTGCAAACGAGCTGATCGGAAGCTGATGATCGCGTATCGGATGCAGTACGAGCCATACACGGTCGAGCTCATACAACGTGCCCGTTCCGGAGAACTGGGCGTCATCACAGCAATTTCCGCGATGAATTCCCAGAGCCAGGGGGACCCGAATCAATGGCGTTTGAAGCGCAGCCTAGCTGGTGGCGGCGCACTTTACGACATCGGCATTTACTGCCAGAATGCCGCCCGATATATCACTGGTGAAGAGCCGATTGAGGTGAGTGCACGGATCTTCAGCAGCCCAAATGACCCTCGCTTCACAGAAGTTGAGGAGACGGTCGCATGGTCCATGCGCTTCCCGAGTGGTTGTGTCGCAAACCTCATGTGTAGCTACGGGGCACACGAGAGCCGGACTCTCAACATTTATGGATCGGATGCACATGCAACGATGGATCCCGCGTTTGGATATCACGGGCAGCGTTTGACGCTGGGCCGCAAGATCAACGAAGCTTTCCAAGAGGAGACCGAGCTGACATCGTCGCCGGCGAATCAGTTCTCCTTGGAGTTGGACCATATGGCGGGATGCATATCAAGCAACCGGCTTCCTCGCACGCCAGGAGAAGAAGGACTCCGAGATCACATCATTATGGAAGCCGTCTACAAATCCGCTTCGACGGGGCACGTGGTACTCCTGTAGGGCATTGGTTACGCCCATCGCGGTATATGACCAGTCGGATAGAAACCTTTCCTTGAATCAGTCGGCGATGGTGATGGAGAACGCATCCTAATATTAGAGGTGGGTTATGGCTAACGATCCGAAAACCGATTTAGAGCAAGGCAAGCGCGATACAGGGGGCCGGCCAGTGATAAAGACACGTGACGAGGAAAAAAGCAGGAAGAAGAAGAGAAGTCCGACCAGCCGAAAGATCCCGAATAGGGCTGCAGAACTCTCTGCGCGTTGCGGTTCGAAGCTGTGTCAAATCATTTGCGGTGGGCAAGAGCGAGCTCGATTTCAGCGCGCCCGGCCTGAATACGAAGATAGCCAGGCGTTCATATTCGTAGTGCGGAGAGTTCTACGCGCTGCCTAACACCGGACGCAGGAGATGTGATGGACTGGAGTGATCCAGCGATGAGAAGTACGCGCTAGCGCTAGTCGTCGTGGATGACGAGCTTGTGATTTGCCAGACGCTCATCGCCGTCCTCAATAATTACGGCTTTACGGCGACGGCGTTCGAAGACGCTAAGTCAGCTGTCAAAGCTGCTGCGGAGACAGCACCAAGCTTTTTAATCACCGACGTGATCATGCCCGGAATGAATGGCGTCGAGCTTGCGATCCACTTCCAAAACTTCTACCCACAATGCAGGGTGCTCTTATTTTCGGGACAGGCGGCGACTGCAGACCTGCTAATAGACGCTCGCTTGCGAGGCTACACTTTTGACCTGTTGAGTAAGCCGGTACAACCAACTGACCTCATCGCGAAACTTGAAGCACACCAAGGCATTGCCGCAAGCGCCAATACTTAAACTGTGCGTCGGGGCACTCGCCGCGCTCGCCCTTACGAAGGAACCGTTTGGCTTCATGGCTTTCCTGGCTTGGCGAGTCCTCATCGGAGTCATCATGAGCCACATCATCATCCTCTTTGATCGCATCGAGTAACAACACGACGGAGGGGCCCCCTAATACCCTTCTCAATGCGGGCTTGCTGCGCCTGCGCCCCGTTCTCATTACTGTGGCCGCGACTGTCTTCGGTCTCGTGCCGCTTGCCTTGCGTGGAGGCCCGCTGTGGAAGCCGTTGTGCTATGCAGAGGTCGGGGGGGTTGCTTTCCAGTCTCGTTACACTTCTCCTCGTGCCCACCCTGTATGCGTTCTTCGTGCTCGATCTGAAATGGATCACTTGGGGAGCGGTGGGAAAGCCGGAAGAACATGCCCCGGCCCAGCGTGTCTAGTAAGCGGCGGCGGCTCGGCGGTGGCAGCCTTGGCTTGCCTAGTAACGGCTATCGACCGCGCGACAGCCGAGAGAGGAGCAGGCCGAGTGTGGCGAAAGAGGGCGTTCAATGAATCTGTCGCTGAAGCCCGGTGTGTTCGTGATGTACGTCACACTCGAAGTTCAATGGATGAGCTTTCTCTTCTCTCCTAAGCCGATGAAACGTGCAAGGGCCCACACTGCGTCGATGTCCAATCGCCCGTCCTTTCGACTTTGGAGCCCGTCCACCACGATGACTTTCGAGAAGGGACTTTATGATTACCTTTTGGAACTTGGCTGCCTCCGCCGGCGATCGCGAAGGATACCGATCCTAAAACCAATTTGGTCGCTAGCACGGGGCCATTTGTCCGCGTTCAGCGCCCCCATTTGCTGCGGATGCGTTCCGACGCGCCCGAATGGATTGGCCGGCCATGGCCGAACACGACCGCGTTGAAGCGAAGCGCGGCGACCTTGCGCTAGCTAAGTCGTCCGTCCTCCATCTCCTCAAATCCTACTGAATCGCCGAGCCCGAGGATGTTCATGCCGACATCGCCTGCGATCAGTAGTCGCTCGTCCTGCCAAAGGAAGGCGACCTGCCCCGCGCAATGACCGGGGATGTAGACGGCATGCAGCCCACCGGCGATTGGCAGCGTTTCTCCATCTGCGATGTGGCGATCGATCCGAACCGGTTCTACCCGCTTCTGCGGACGTCACACGAAGCGGTACGCGGTTTTCGGCAACAGCCCGGGGCCGAATTCATGGGCCGAAAGGAGCCACCAGTTTCGGCGAAAGGAACCTCCAGCGCATGTAGGTGATCGCGCCGGTCTCCCCGAACGATGGCCGCGCCACTGCCAATGTGGTCGGGATGACCGTGCGTAAAAATCAGGGGCCGGAGATCGCGCGCGGCGTGCGTCCAAGTTGCCGGATCGCATCGAACACAGGGTTGCTTGTCGGGAAAACCCGCGTCCACAATCGCAAGCTCGTGTCCATCATCGAGCAGTATGGCATTGGCCGAGCCCAGCGGTACGAGATAGGCTCCCTCGACGATCGTCTTCAAGCCCACGTTGTATTCACCTTCCCAAGCTGGGACATAACCTAATGGGCCAGCACCAGTATGCATGGCGCTCCCAGCACTGAAGGTTAGAATTTCTGAGCATATACCGGCAGCTGTCCACGCGATAACTAGGACTTACCCTAGGTGGCCCTGCATCTTTTTAGATACGGTCGCCATTTTGCCGAGCGTCCATCGATTGCAAAACCTCTTTATGCATCTCACCTCTTGACGAAAAAGCAGCCTTCGGCACTGCGCCATGGAAGTCTTCGCGCCCAAGCACTCGATAGTCAGTTCCGGCGTGAATAAATAAGCGACGCGGCTTCTCGGCGGCGGGGGCGGAAGGTAAGGATAGTTGCTCCCCGCACACTCAAGGTACACACAACCATTCGAGGAAATAACAATTATGGCATTGAATTCTGTTCTACTCGACGACCTTCGTGATATGTACAGCGCGGAAAATCAGTTGGTGAAGGCATTACCAAAGCTTGCGAAGGGAGCTAAGAACCCCAAGCTCAAACAGCTGTTCACGGCCCACTTGTCTGAAACGAAAGGCCAGGTCAAACGCCTGAAACAGGTCTTCGCGGAACTTGGAGAAAAGGCTACAGGGCAGCATTGCAACGGCATGGAAGGTGTCATTGAAGAGGGGACAGATGCCCTTGAGAAGGACGAAGAAGGCGCATCTTTTGACGCGGGCCTCATCGGAGCGGCCTTAAGGACCGAGCATTACGAGATAGCCGGGTACGAGGCATGTATCGCAATGGCAACTGCCCTCGCCTTGCCGAAGGTTGTGAAGCTCCTGAATGCCAACCTAAGAGAGGAACTCGCGGCGGCCAAGAAGGTCACTGCAGCAGCGGGCCCGATCATGAAGCAGAGCGCCAGGGAACCAGAGGCGCCCAAAAAGCCAAAGACGGCAAAGGACGAATACTCTGCCAAGAAAAGCAAAGAAGACGAAGCCAAAGCGGCTCCCGAACTCGGGAAGGCCAGCAATTGACCTGAATGCCGGCGGATCGCTGGCAGTCGTTTATTTGGTGAGGTAACTCCGTCTAGAAGATTTAAACAGTTCAACGATACAAAGCCTGTCTGGAGATGATATGTCAAAGCAAAAGCCAAAAAAAGGAAAGGCAGCGCCCGCGTCTCACAGCGCCGAGACAATACCAGCTGAATCCCAGACAATGATTGCAGGGGATAACGTTCAGGTCACACCTGAGAACCAGCAAAGCGGCAACGGCGGAGAGATTCATCAGATTGCCGGCAAAACTCACCCACAGATGACCAACCAGCGTGGAACCGTAATCGCCGATGACGAAAACTCACTCAAGTCAAATGCCCGTGGGCCGGTACTTATTGAAGATTTTCTTTTAGTTGAAAAGACCCAGCATTTCGATCACGAACGCATTCCCGAGAGGATCGTCCACGCTCGGGGTTATGCTGCGCACGGGTACTTCGAACTGACAGACTCGCTCAAGGGGATCACGAAGGCCAAGGTGTTAAACACAGTTGGGCAAAAGACCCCGGTTTTTGCTCGCTTTTCGACTGTTGGTGGCAACATGGGTTCGAGCGACCTAGCTCGCGATGTCAGAGGGTTCGCGGTTAAGATGTACACGCCGGAAGGCAATTGGGACATCGTCGGCAACAACATTCCCGTCTTCTTCATTCAGGACGCGCTCAAGTTCACTGATCTGGTGCATGCTGTAAAGCAGGAACCGGACCGCGGCTTCCCACAGGCGCAGACGGCGCATGACACCTTCTGGGATTGGGCGTCCCTCACCCCCGAGTCAACACACATGTTGATGTGGATCATGTCTGATCGCGCCATCCCCCGCTCATTTCGCATGATTGAGGGCTTTGGCGTTCACACATTTCGCCTTGTGAACGAAGCTGGCAAATCGACCTACGTCAAGTTTCACTGGCGTCCCACCTTGGGGATGGCATCGGTGATTTGGGATGAAGCGCTCAAGATCTCCGGCGCCGACCCTGACTTTCATCGTCGTGATCTTTGGAATGCAATCGAAGCGGGCAACTTTCCCGAATGGGAGCTGGGTGTACAACTCTTCGATGAGGATTTTGCCAACACATTTGACTTCGACGTACTCGATGCGACCAAGTTGATTCCAGAGGAAATCTTGCCATTGCGCATCGTTGGAAAGATGGTACTGAATCGTAACGTAGATAACTATTTCGCGGAAACGGAACAAGTTGCGTTCGCCACATCCGATGTCGTACCCGGTATTGACTTCTCGAACGATCCGCTCCTCCAGGGTCGCAATCTGTCCTACATTGACACCCAATTGAGCCGTCTTGGTGGGCCGAATTACGAACAACTTCCCATTAATGCGCCTCACTGTCCGGTCATGAATATGCAGCGGGATGGCCATATGACAATGCGACCGCAGAAGGGGCGAGTGGCCTATAGTCCCAGTTCGCTGGAGAACAACACTCCAAGGCAAGACCCTCACAACGGATTCTCCTCTTTCAAGGCTCATGAGGAAGGCGACAAACTCCGCGTGCGGCCTGAATTCTTTGGTGACCACTTCTCGCAGGCACTCATGTTCTTTCAGTCGCAGACAAAGGCCGAGCAAAACCATATCATTTCTGCATTCATCTTCGAGCTGAGCAAAGTAGAAACGAAGGCAGTACGTACGCGGATGGTCGGCCAACTGGCCAATGTAGATAAGGGGATCGCGCAGCGTGTGGCAATTGGGCTCGGCATGAAAGGCCCTATCGAGTCCGTGCCGACGCTAGTGCCTGCCCGTACAAACTTGGCCTCTTCAGCCGCGTTGAGCATTGTGAAGAAGTTGAAACCAGGATTGGCAACAAAGGTCATCGGTTGCCTCGTCGCGGACGGTACCGACTCGGCCGCAGTGATCGCACTGAAGGCGGCAAGTCAAAAACTGGGCGCTCATTTCAAGGTAGTCGCACCCACGATTGGCGGAGCGGCCGGGGCCGATGGCAAGACCATCGAGGCAGACTTCCAGCTCGCGGGCGGTCCTTCCGTGCTCTTCGATGCTGTGTTCGTTGCCTTGTCGGATGCGGGTGCAAAACAGCTATCCACGGAAGCGGCGGCCATCGGTTGGGTGCACGATGCGTTCGCTCATCTTAAAGTCATTGGAGCTTCGCCGCAGGCAGAGTCTTTGCTGAGCGCCGCAGGTGTGGTGAAGGATGCCGGCATCTTGGTCGGGGCAGATAACGCCACTTATTTATCTGCCGCCTCCAAAGGGCGAATTTACGACCGCGAGCCTAGTGTCCGAACGATCTATTAATCTGCTACTACGCCACAAGAGCTGATTTGGTCTTGTGGCGTAGTAGCAGCAATAGACGGACCGCGGCTCGCAGCGCCTCAACGCAAGAGCTGGACAGCACTCGTGAAGAGCAATCGACAAACAAGAGTCAGTGGAGCTTGAACCTGCATGGCTGTATGCCTAATCAATCCCAGCGATAATGCCTTTGGAACTGCGGTGATCACGCCACGGTGGTTGCTTGTGTTGGCGGCGGCAATGCCACGGGAGATGGACGATCCGATCCTGGGGGATGAGTCGATCGAGCAGTTAGACCCGGCGACGATCGCCGAGGGCGACGTGGTCGGGATCAGCGCGTATACGGGCAATGCACTGCGCGGGTACGCGGTCGGGCACATGGCGAAGCAGCCCGCAGCAATAGTGGCGTACGGAGGACTTTATGCCGAGGAAAGGCGAAGACCTCGACACGACGGCTTGTGGGCAAACGAATCGGATATTTAAGCTAAGCCGATGCCGGAACTTGAGTATCCAGTGTGGAAGCCGCGTGTGCCGCAGTTGATACGTCTGACAGGACAGGACTAGAAGGCCTGGCACATGCACAGCAGGCGGTATGCAGAAACACCATTCAATGCGGAGGCACCCACATCTTCCTAGAGTTTCTCACGCTGCAGGAGATAGCTGGCGGCCCCTAGCATTCTGTACCAGTCGACACGCGCATCTCTTTGATCGAGTAACCACCCTCACTATTGAGGGCATGCTACTCAAACAAGAACTGATAGGCTCTCATACGTTAAAGGTTTTCCGCAACCTCATCAAGGCGATGCGAATTCTCGTCTTGACTGTTCCTAGTGGAATATTGATGCGCGCAGCAATTTCTGCGTGACTCAACCCCTCAAAAAAGGCTAATTCGAGGGTCTGTCTCTGTTCATCCGGAAGATTCACCAGGGCGCGTCGTACACGCGTCATTAGAACGTTGCGCTCCGCCTCCTCTGCGAGATTAAATGGCGAAGCCAGTATGGTCTCGTTAATAGAATCACTTGGTTTGCGACGGCGAAGGGAGTCGATTGCCTTATTGCGCGCCACTACAATGAGCCACGCGCCCAGCGAGCCACCCTCCCTATGAAAACCACTTGTGCTCTTCCACAGCTGTAGGAAAATTAGCTGCATCACGTCCTCTGCTTGGCCAGAATCTTGCAGCACGCGACGAGCGACCAGGTACACGGGCCCGCTGAACCGGCGATAGAGCGCTTCCATTGCTTGCTCGTCTCCGTGCTTAATTCGGGTGAGCAGAGTGCGATCATCGATGAATGCGTCTTCTTTGTCGTCGACAGAGGAGCTGTATGACATTGTCTTGAAGTGCGAGGAAGGCTTCAGCATTCTTGTTTCGTCCGGCATGATCCGCAGAATTGCGACTTAGTGGTCTATCTAAGTACGAAGCTGGTGCAGCAATGGGATGTTGATTCGGGAGCTTGCTCTCCGTTTTTTGCATTCTGCCGACAGATAGGTTGCTCTCATAATGAAGCACACGCCTTGCTAGGGTCTTCCCTAGTTGTGAGGACGAGATACGCGTGCTAAGTTCGCACGATGAGAGGGAATGCAGGGCGCCCCGCTGATGCTCCCGTTGACGCAGGAATACCTTTCTGCATTCCTTCTACACAGGAAGAGCGCACCTTAAGGTCGCGCAAGAGACTCGCAGAGATCCACGCAGTTGATGACAAGAATTGTTTGCAGGAAGCGAGAGCAGTTCTGGTCGTATCCTCCGACGAGAGCTTGCTCTACACCCGCAAGCTGATCCTGAGTGGTGCAGGTCTGGAGGTTCATACCGCCACTGATCTTCCTAAAGCGCTTCGTGCTGTTCTTGACTACCGCCCACTGGTCGTTGTTCTAGGCCACACCTTGAGTGGCTCTAGTCAATGGTCATATTTTCAGACCATGGAGAACACAGCCCCTGGCATGTGTTTCGTTTGCCTCCGTGAGGGCGTTCCACCTGTGGAGCTACTGACAGCATGCCAAACATACCTGGCGGACCAGCCAACCATCTCGAGGATGAGACGTCTGGGATGATCTGTCTAGCTCCGCAGAATGCATTTCCTAATTGTCCTGGACGAATTGGATCTTGCAAGTTCGAGTGCGTTGTTTGCCGTCAGATTAAGCTGTCCGAGTGATTCCATCGAACGTCGCTTTTGCTTTTGACCGGCTTACGACACTCGACTGTAAACTCACACCACCGAATAAACCGCGACCGAAGCCTGCCTTTTGGGCTACCTACCCGCAACCGGATGATCGACCTGTTATTCCGCTTTCATGCGACCGTCGACAGCTAGAATTCCCTGCATAATCGCATATCTTGTCAACTCAGCAGTGGTGCGCACGCCAAGCTCGTCCATCAAGCTATTCTTGTGAAATTCGACCGTTTTGGTGGAGATGTTGAGCGCTGTGGCGATCTCTTTCGCGGACTTCCCTTCCGCCACCAACTGCAACACCTCGCGTTGTCTTGGGGTGAGCACCGTACCAAAAAGATCGATCGGGTTGGTGTCGTACACTGAGGTTTTCAGGAGTTCCGAGGCTTTGCTGACGGCCAAGGGGGTGACGTAGTAATGACCGATCAAAGCAGTTCTGATCGCCATCAGGAGCTCGGTCGAAGCCGACTGTTTTGACACATAGGCGTGTGCACCCGCGCGGAAGGCGGCTTGGACATAGGACGGATCGAGTTGTTGCGTCAGAACGATTAGCTTCGCCTTAGGCAGCAAAGCTGCTATCTGGCGCGTCGCCTCAACACCATTTAACTCAGGCATTCCAATATCAAGTACGACAATGTCTGGGTTTAGGCGTGTTGCCTCGACCACAACCGCACGGCCGTTCGTGACACTGCCAACAATCTCATATTCAGACGCAAGAAGTTTGCAAAGCCCTTCAAGGATGAGCTCATGGTCGTCGGCGATGAGGAGCCGCTTACGCATTTCGTTCGAACGGTACATCCGCTGTCACGGTGGTTCCATAGCCCAGAGAGGAACGCACGATCAACGTGCCTTGAGCTAGGTGTGCGCGTTCTTTCATGCTTATCAAACCGAGTCCTCGTTCGGTTATTTGCCCAGGCGATTCTTGGTCAAACCCAATGCCAAAGTCGGCAACTTCGAGGCGAAGCCGATTCTCTTGTGCTTCAAGCATGACCTTTACATGGGTCTTTCCCGCGTGCTTTGCGACGTTGCGGAGCGCCTCTTGTGCAATGCGGTAGAGTGCCGTGAGCGCGGGCTGCGATGGCAACGGAGGCAGGTTCTTGCTAATGAACGTTGCTGGTGTCCCTTCCCGGTCGCGAAACTCATCAATCAGTGCCTTTAGAGCGGCCGGCAGACCAAGGTCGTCAAGGAGCGCTGGATGCAGCCGATGTGAAATGTCACGCACATCCGTATTGAGGGTCTGCACCTGTTCGCGAATCGATGCAAACTTGGTCAAACCATCGCCGGTCTTCGCCGCCTCTTGCGGAAGATCGTTAAGAAGCAGTTCCAAAAGGCTGAGGCGCTGACTGATATCGTCATGCAGTTCTCGTGCCACCTTCTGTCGTTCTTCTTCCTGAACCGAAAACAGGTGCGCCGTCAGGCTGCGCAGCTCTTCTTGCGTTCGGCCGAGTTGTATAGCCGCTGACTCGATCTGGCTCTCCAGACTTTCATTCTCCTGGCTGAGCAGTTGTTCAGCTTGGCGTTGAATTGTGATGTCCGCCAGAACAAGCAGAATGACTCGATGTCCACCGGTTTGAAGAACCTGTCCTTTGACCTGTAGTGTTCGGCGATCAGCTGTCGTTGATGTGAAGTCCATTTCAAATTGCTTTCCTAGTTCGGACTGCATGAGACCGTCCAGATGCGGAGCAATTTCCTTCATGCCCCAGAGCAGCTCAACGAGATCAGGAAAAGAACGACCGGACAATTCGCTAGCGCGCATGCTTGCCAGTTCACGGAACGCGCTGTTCGTCGTTTCGATCGAGCAATCGTCCTTCAAGACGACGACGGGAACGGGCATGGTATCCACGATGGAACGAGCAAAGTCACGGGCGTCGAGAAACCCTTCCTGGCTCCTTCGCAGTTGGTCGATATCGAGCAAGATCATCACCAGGCCTTCGATCTTGTCATCGGAGGTCCGATAGGGCCGGACTCGCAGAAGGTACCAGCGCCCTCCGTCGTCCTGCACTTCGACCTCGTGGGTGCCGAGGGTCTCCATGACGCCCTGAAGAATTGTTTCCAGATTCTCTATCCCAAGGTGAAAGGTGATTTCGCCGATGGGGCGTCCGATATCTGTCGGTCGAACGCTCAGAAGACGCTGCATAGGAGGAGTGAACTGACGAATCCGCAGATCGCCGGTGAGCATCAGGAGCGGGATATTCACGCTGGTCAACAGGTTGTTGAGATCGTTTCCCGTCTGAGCGAGGATGGCATTCCGCTGCTGCAATTCGTCATTGACGGTTTGGAGCTCTTCGTTGGCGCTCTGCAGCTCTTCCTTTGTGGTTCCGAGTTCTTCGTTCGTGCTCTGCAGCTCCTCGTTGGAGGCCTGAATTTCCTCGTTCGCTGAAACGAGCTCTTGATTCCGTGCGTCCCGCTCTTGGACGATTGATTGAAGGTGGAACTGCGTTGCACTTAGATCATGTTGCAGTTGAGCCAAAAGTTTCCCTCTCTCATCATCGGAGAGCGGTGGCGAAAGAGAAGGTGTTGTACGCCTCTCCTTGCTTTTGTCCTCGCCTGTCTGCAACAGGATCAAAAAACACCGGGGCGTCATCCCAGTCACTGATATCGGGAGCACGTCGACATTCAATGGAGGCTGGCCTGCTGGAGCGCCAATGGTCGTGAACGAGGTCGACACGGGGATATTTTCCTCGATCGCGCGAAGGACAGCCTGCCGGACCGGTGCAGCAATGTCCTCCCGCAAGACCCGTTGCAGGTTCCAGCTCACTGCTCCTGGCACCAAATCGATAAACGGCGACGTCTGGCCGCGCACCTGCAACACTGTCAGCCGCTCGTCGACAATGAGGCCAGGAGGGCCGAAGCGTGCGACAACAATTCGGTCAGCCGCCCTCTGCAGTTCCAGCTCGGGCCACGCCGCGCCGGCCTCAGATCCGGCATCGCGAGTCATCGCGGATGAAGGAGCCCTGTAGCGACGGGGCAGATCGTACTCGGAGCTTGAGACACCCGCTTTCGAGAAGATTTTGCTTTTCCGGTCTACGGGAGTAAAGAGCTCAGATTGATCGCGTAAACCTTCGGACAACCCCAATATCAGGTAGGCACCCGGGTCGAGGGCGTAGTGGAACGTAGACATGACCTGCCGCTGTAGAACCTGATTGAAGTAAATCATCACGTTTCGGCAGCTCAGAATATCGATATGTGAAAAGGGTGGATCATTACTCAAATTTTGGCGGGCAAAAATGCATAGATCGCGAACTCGCTTCGAAACTTGGTACCCACGATCCACTTTGATGAAGAAGCGGTGTAGTCGCTCCGCGGAGATCTCGTTCGCCACCGTATGCGGGTAGATTGCGGTTCGAGCTATTTCTATGGAGCGGTCGCCCGAATCCGTGCCAAAGATCTGGATCGGCGTGTCCAACCCATTCTCGGTGGCATATTCGAGAACAACCATGGCGAGCGAGTAAGCTTCCTCCCCCGACGAGCAGCCAGCACACCAGACGCGAAGAGGCTTTCCCGAAGGTCTGTTCTGGAACACTCCGGGAAGTACGTTTTCGCGAATCGACTCCCATATGTCCGGATCGCGGAAAAAACGAGTGACGCCGATCAGAACGTCTTCCTGCAATTTGCGAAGCTCGTCGGTTCGAACCTGAAGCAGGCGGTGATATTCGGTCAATGTATCGATCCGCAAGAGCATCATGCGGCGGCCCATCCGGCGGCGGATCGTTTCAGGCTTATACAGCCGCAGCTCAATGCCCGAGAGCTCATGAAGCAGTTGCAAGATGCGCTGAAAGGCCTGCTCGTCACCGGCTGGAGTCTTTCCATCTTCCAAGACAAGTACATCAGGTCGTGTGAATTGATAGCCCAGGCGGGCAAGCTCTAGGGCGATCTCGTCTGGAGGCAAGATCAGATCCACATGATCGGCAGCGATGGAATTGCGCGGCATGCTGCTATGCAAAGCACTGGCAGGACTCTGGACGAGCGCGATACCGCCCTCTCCCTTGATCGTCTTCAACCCAAGTGCCCCATCCGAATCGGCCCCGGAGAGAACGACACCGATTGCGTGGTGCTTCATATCTATGGCTACGGAGCGGAAGAAGATGTCGATTGTCGAGGGAGCGCGGTCCGAAAGCTGCCGTTCTTCGAGGCGAAATACCCCATTCTGCAGACGGACGAATTGGTTTGGGAGCAGGATATAAACGTGGTTCGGAACAGGTCGCTGGCCCTCCTCGACCGGCAATACCGGCATTTTGGTGTGCCGCTCCATAATCTCCGTCAAATAACTGCGCTGGTCTGGAGCCAGGTGCGTGACCAGCACGAACGTCATGCCCGTCTCCGGAAGGAGATTCTCCAGCACGTCGCGGAATGCTTGGAGGCCGCCGGCGGAAGCTCCAATGGCAACCAGAGGATACGGCAGAGAGGGAAGGCGCCGCTGATCCTCGCTGGATTCCACGGTGATTCCAGATACGGATGCCTCGTTGGGCGTCTCCGAAGAATCGGCAGCAAGTGCGCTCGGATCGGTGGCTAGAGCCGTATTTGCGTCTGTGGACTCAGAATGCACAGGAGATGCACCACCGTTTTCACCTGGAGAACCGGTCGGAGGTCCTACCTCTTCGTCATCCATCGGGTCGCTGCTCATGCCATCGCCGTTCGGGTCCTATCTTACAGGTGGGTGGGAGATTATGGATCGAGCGTCCGAGGCCGTTGCGCACATAGTCGGCTCGTTCGCCTTTGCTCAATCCCTGGACTCGGCTTTCGCACCCGCGATGCCCACCCCCCCCGGGCTGAGAGAAGGGCTTTAGAACCAAAGAACTAGGGATACTCCGAGTACAAATGCCCATCACTCTGCCTTAGTTTTTGAGTTGATCGGCACTTCCCGTACAACGTCAGGAATATTCGGATGCGCGCTACATATCTGCCGAAAGCCACAAAAAGCCATCAGACTGCCGCCGGCGCATCAGCCTACTCGATGGCCGCAGTTTGCGAACAGGATGATGCATCGCTTGTCGAGAAGCCGTCCCAAAAGGTACACAAGGGATCCATCCTGCTCATACAAGACAATGACACGTTGCGGAGAATGACCAGTTCTCTGCTAAGAGAATTTGGCTACTGCGTATGTGGATGCAGTAGCGCTAGCGCCGCGCGGGACGTGCTTCATAGCGGGTTTCCAATTGATCTTCTTATTATCGACGGGCACATGCCTGGCTCATCCGCAGTCACTCTTGCAAATGAGCTTAGTCTGCTTCACCTCCGACTGCCGGTCATAATTCTGTCTGAGAAGTCAACCGAAGGGGCTGCTCCGGGTGATGTAACGAGGCACAGTTGGAGATTTTTGAGGAAGCCCGTTGGCAAATCTGTGTTGCTTACAGTAATCGATGACCTCCTCGACGTTCCTGAATCTTCCACATTCATGACGAGGTACATGGTCGGAAGTGTCGACGTACTCCCGGCCAACACGGACACGAAGCGGCACACCGCTTCCATAGGGCGTCCGACATCGAAGGCTTGTGCCTCGGTGAAGAAAGATCAGAAACGGCAGCCGAAATTACTTTCGATCGGCGACGATCTCGATCTTCTCGGCAGCCGGGCTATGGTTCTTGCCAGTGTCGGCTTTGACATTAGCTCGATGAGCAGTACAGAAGCACTCGACACGCGCCCGTTCTCGCATCTTGACTGCGTCTTCATCTGCCAATCGGTTCATGCAGACATCGCCGTCTTACTTGCGAACTTAATCCGGCGCGAAAGGCCCCACACGCACATCGTTCGTCTCTCCCGCTTCCGCTTTGATGAACCTGATGCCTTTACATCGATATGCGATACGACTTATGACCCGGAACTCTTTCTGGCGGACGTTAGAGAGATTATCGGGAGTAAGACATTCCCCGTCGGTGTTTCCGACCTATATCCATCGGGGCCCTCTCTATAAAGCGGCGGCTTTGGAGCCTGGACGCTGCTAACGACTAGGGATAACCCTAGTTTCAACACGGGATGCTCTCGAATAGCATCTCAATGGAAAAGGCGGCGGCTAGTGCGGTCGAGACTGCGCGTTGACTGCTACAGAGTTGTCACCCTGCTGTTTGTGGTCCACATCCTAAGAATGCATCCTCGCCTTCAGTTCCAATAGAGCTAAATGCTATATCTCTGTCTGCTTCGTTTCCTTGAGTTGGGGTCTTCATCGGGCTATTCGCCTGGTTGGCCATTTCACCGCGCTCCGGTCTTCATTCGGTCCCCCCACTCTTGAGGAAGTCTCCAATGCCCGCACGTGTACCCCTTCTGATAGCCTCCAGCATCATCTGCTGTCTTGCCTTTACCTCTATTTCGTCTTGCCCAGAGCGAAGCCGCCTCGCAACCACTTACGCAACAACAGATCTTCCGTCAGCTGGACCCACAGATGGCCGAAGTGATTTTCGCCCTTAAGACAATTCAGGGAACGCCGATCATCAACTTGACGCCTCAGGACGCACGCCAGCAGTTCTCCGCAGAGGACGCAGAGAAAGCCGTAGCGCGCGCGACCGGCAACGCAGCTGCACCTATGCCAGTCGGTAAAGTGCAGGATGGGTTGACCATCGACGGACCAGACGGGAACCAGATCCCCGTCCGCATCTACACTCCCAAAGGGGCTGGCCCTTTTCCAGTGACCGTATATTTCCACGGCGGAGGGTTCGTGGTCGCGACGATTGACACCTACGATGCCAGCGCTCGCGCTCTCTGCAACTACGCCAACAGCCTGATCATTTCCGTTGAGTATCGCAAGGCCCCCGAGGCACCTTTCCCGGCGCCACTGCACGATGCAGTTGCCGCATACCGATGGACCATAGACAATGCATCCAAATATAACGGCATTCCATCGAAGGTTGCCCTGGCAGGCGAAAGTGCGGGCGGCAATCTCGCTACAGAGGTGGCACTTGAGGCCCGCGATCAAGGCATTCAGAAACCAACGCATGAGTTGCTTATCTACCCTGTGACAAGCAGCAATCTCGAACAGCCGTCCGATATCAAATATCAGAATGCAATTCCGCTGAATACGCCTCTGTTGAAATACTTTTTTAAATTTTATGTAGATCCGTCCGAAGCGAATGATCCAGCTGTCGCGCCGATCAACGCTGACCTGCGTAATCTACCTGCAACTACCATCATCGCTGCCCAGATCGACCCGCTACAGAGTGACGGCAAAGCGTACGCTGCTAAATTGCGAGAAGCCGGGAATCCCGTCCAATATCGTCTTTATCGCGGCACGACCCACGAATTCTTCGGAATGGGGGCCGTCGTTGACAAAGCCAAAGAAGCAGAGCTTTACGGTGCATCGCGACTAGCAGAGTCTTTTCGATAGAACTCCGACGAGGGCAGGCAGGGTGCGCTCTTAACTCACCCGATCCCCCTCCTTACCTTCCAGGAGTTCCATTTCACCCGCCAATCCAACCGTAAGTGTGTTCAACCAGGAGCCTTATAGTGAAACTTATAACCGCAAGTACGCATCAGCCCTCCCGTGCGACAACGAACCGCCGCAGCTTCTTGAAGTGCGCAACAGTCGCTGGCCTCAGCCTTGCAGGTGCTGCGCTAGCGCCTACCGCAAATGCTCTCGCGCAGGACACACCCACCATCGGCACTGACCCAGGTGCTGAGATGATGAACCCAGCCAATGCCAAAGAGTTTGGGATGGCCGTGATCGGCCGTGCGGAACTCTCACTTGTAACGAGCAAGATTGCGGTCGGGCGCGCGACCAAGGCCGACGCCAAGGAGTTTGCCGGATTTGAACTCACCGAGGCCATCGCTGTGACGACCGTTCTTAAGGAGCTAGGGACACCGGTACCGACCATGACCGCCAAGGCAAAGGCTACTCTCGCGAAGATCAAAAACGCTCCGACGGGACCGGAGTTCGACAAGGCGTACATCATGGCGCAGTTGCAAAACCATGAAGAGCTCCGCGATTTGACCCAGGCATACCTTGGCCATCCTGCTCCGCCTAGGAGCGACATGGCAGAGAGCCAGGGCCGGCATCTCGCAACCCTCTCACTCGCCGTCTTCAAAGAGCACGTGATGATCACGCAGCGAATATCAAAGGAGCTTCAAGCCGGCGGCTAAGCGTTTGCGCCAGGCGCATCCGTCTTCCAGCTCGAATTGGTGTGGAGGATAGGAATTATGCATACTTAGCGCATCGCCAATCTTTGCGATGTCACCAGATGTATAGTTCCTGCCTCCCGCCTTCGAACGCAACCGAACGATTGAGATATTCGATTCCTCACGGCATCTTTAGGGACTCGCGGCACTTCCCGCAGACATTCGTGCATGCCGCCTTCATTGGGGCAGTCTTGGACTTGAAGACAGCCACGAAACATGTGTAGATATGTCGCGAACAGGCGCTCCAGATAGATTCACTGTTGAACCGTTCTGCTGATGCTGCTTCAGGATATCCGTCTGCTGCGGCAACGCGCAGTCACCGTCTCAAGGGCGCTCTACAAGGTGTCTTCCGGCCAGAGTTCGGTTCCCGAACAATGTGCCCTAGACCTGTCAAAAGCATCATCGACGCAACGAAGCATACCGGTGGGAATCGACGTCGCCAGTAATTCCACTGCATCTGAAAAAGTCAGGAGAGTGATATGTCCGACAATCGTCTGAAAATGCAGGATCCTCGTACTCAATATCCACAACCGCCCTTTAAGCCCCAACACCAAAGTCAGCCCGGGCTAGCGAAGGAGATGAATCCGCCACCGGACAGCGGAGAGTCCAGCTACGTTGGCAATGGAAAACTGAAGGGGCGTAAGGCGCTGGTGACGGGTGCGGATTCGGGCATTGGACGCGCGGTTGCAATCGCGTTTGCGCGCGAGGGTGCTGATGTAGCAATCAGCTATCTTCCGAATGAAGAGCCCGATGGCAAGCAAGTGATCCGTCTGATCGAGGAGGCGGGGGTAAAAGCTGTCGCCATTCCTGGCGATGTCGCCGAGGAGGCCTTCTGTAGAACGATGGTGGAGCAGGCGGCAAAGGAATTAGGAGGCATGGACCTCCTGGTCAACAACGCGGGTACCATGTCCTCCCATCCGGACCTGATGGATGTGACATCGGAAGACTTCGACAAAGTCATGAAGACCAATGTTTACGCACTGTTCTGGGTTATGCAGGCCGCCATTCCCCTGCTGAAACCCGGTGCTTCGGTCATCAACACGGCGTCTGTGCAGGCCTACGAGCCAAGCCCTGGCATCGTGGACTATGCCATGACCAAGGCAGCTATCGTCGCTTTCACGAAAGGCATGTCCAAGCAACTCATCAAGAAAGGCGTGCGCATCAATGCAATCGCTCCAGGCCCGTTTTGGACGCCTATCCAGCCGACGGGGCAGCCACCAGAGAAGCTTGCGGAACTCGGCAAAGAGGTGTCTTTCGGACGACCCGGCCAGCCAGTTGAGATCGCGCCGGTATATGTCCTGCTCGCATCTCAAGAGGGTAGTTACATTACGGGTGAGGTCTACGGGGTCACCGGTGGTACGGGAATCGCGTGAATCTGAAGCAGGTCGGGGACAACCGAAGAACACTCGGTGGCTTGTAAGACCATTCGCTTTACTCCACACTAGTCATCACCACTTCATGCGTTTGACTTTCTCCTGGATGCACCAGCGTCTGAGAGCCAACCACGCTTAGGCCGCCACACTCTTATTCGCTGCGACGGCCAACCACTTCACACGCGATCGCAGTCACGGTGGCTGTCTTCCAATTGAGTTCAGGATAAGGCTGGGTCGTTCTAATGGGGCCTCTGATCGAGATCCCGTTCGGTTTGAAGGCTGTAGAAACGCCTTCGCCCCGCAGACGAAGAATTCTGGACTGCTATCGAATACCCAATCTTGAGTGTCCGCCGCATGGCCTTCGAGGTACAGACCTTTAACGTCTAAAACCTTTACCGACATACCCCGCGAAGTCGACAGCTGCGAGCCGTCGGTATATTCGCCTGGAGCTGCGGCCATACGAACAAATACGGGATGCGTCGTGGCCTGCGAAATAACCCCTGCGCCAACTCCAATGGCAGGTCGCTGCTGATGACCGATCGCCTTTCAGAACGGCGTGCGAGATGCGGGCAGCCTTTCCATATTTTTCGCGCGTGAAGTTTGTCCGTTCGTCATGACTTCGATCATCTATGAGTGGGTTTCAGATTCATCCGGTTCGACGGTTTCGATGTCGTCGCGATAGAGCAGATAATTCGGTATTAGTCCGATCCCCTTACGAGGTCTGCTAGCGATTGCGGTTGAGAACGTTTATTGTCCAGTCGTATCTGACACGAGGAGATAGTTTGCGAAAGCTACCTTTCGGTGAGGTAACCCCTCGAAGGGACGTCGTTATGCGGCATGAGGGTGCAGGATGACCTTTGTCCATCCCTTGTCCCGCGCGTCGAAATGCTTGTAGGCATCAGGTGCGTCCTTCAGTGGCAGTTCGTGCGAGATGATCATCGAAGGATTCGCCCTCCCGTGATGAATCAAGTCCCGGAGCCGCCGATTGTACGCCTTCACGTTGCACTGCCCGGTCCCCATTTTTTGGCCCTTGAACCAGAACTTGCCAAAGTCGAATGCAATTTGTCCTTGTTTCGCCAGCTTGTCGTCCGCCCCCGGGTCTTGTGGAACAAAGACTCCGACAACGCCTAGCGTTCCCGTTGCCTTGACCGCATCCACCAATGAGTTCATGACGAGATTTGGGACTTCTTTACCCTTTGCATTGTGGCACTGATACCCAATGCACTCAGCGCCACAATCCGCCCCGAGGCCCTCGGTCAATTGCCGAATTTGATCGCCAACTTCTCCATCCTTGGTGTCGATCGGCGTGGCGCCAATCTTCTTCGCCAGTGCGAGACGATCCGGCTGTCCGTCGACAATGAAGATTTGACTAGCCCCTTGAATGCGTGCCGACATCGCAGCCATGAGTCCGACCGGACCTGCGCCGAAAATGATGATGGACTCGCCGGGCTTCAAATCCGCAACCCGTGTAGAGTGCCAGCCTGTCGGAAAGATGTCCGATAGCATCACGTAATCTTTCTCCTTCTCGTCGGCATCTTCTGGAAGCTGCAAGCAATTGAAGTCCGCGTACGGCACACGAAGGTATTCCGCCTGCCCACCAGCGTACGGGCCCATGCCGGCAAAACCATAAGCCGCACCAGCCATGCCAGGCATGACGGACGGATCTGCACAAGTAAGGCAGAAGCCCGTCAGGCCACGCTCACAATTCGCGCAGAAGCCGCAGCCGATATTGAAGGGCAACACAACCTTGTCGCCCTTCTTGACCGTATCCACAGCCTTGCCGACCTCCACAACTTCTCCCAGGTTTTCGTGGCCAAGGATTTTGCCCTTCTCAACGTCGGTTCGTCCCTCGTACATATGTAGGTCGGAACCGCAGATGTTCGTAGTGGTCAGCTTGATAACGACATCTGTAAGTTTCTCAATTTTTGAATCGGGTACAGTGTCAACGGAGACCTTCTTGGGACCGTGATACACGAGCGCTTTCATCTTGTATGTTTCTCCATCCTGCGTTGTGTCTATCGTTACGATTGATCCGTGGTCATCTCTTTAGAAAGGTGACGAGGTCATTGTTGAGTCTGTCTGGCGCTGTTGCGATCAATCCATGAGGCTCACCTTCGTATTCAATCAGCGTCGCGCCGGGCACAAGCTTCGCGGTGCGCTGTCCTGAAGCCGCGATGGGCACAGTGGAATCCGCGGTCCCATGGATCACCAGCGTTGGAACGGTGAACCTTGCCAGGTCATCGCGAAAGTCGGTCTCGCTGAAGGCTCGAACCAGATCAATCGTTGCCTTCGGCGATGCGGTCAGAGCCATGCCTTGAGTGAATTGAAGAAACGGTTCGGAGACCGTGTGGTGGAGGGCCGTTCTCCCATAAAACTTCTGGCCGAATTGGTGAAGGAACGCTGGACGATCCGTCACTAGGTTCTCGATCATATCGTCGAACACGGATTTGTCGACGCCCTCGGGATTGTCAGCCGTCTTTAGAAGATAGGGAGTAACAGCCGAGATCAACACAGCCTTTGTGACGCGGCCATTATTGCGACGTGCGATGTAGCGCGCGACTTCCCCCCCGCCCATGGAAAAGCCGACTAGAGCACTGCCCTCAAGATCCAGTTGCTCCGTCACGCTCGCGAGGTCTGCCGCTAGCGTGTCGTAGTCATATCCGTCGTATGACCATTCGCTCCTTCCGAAGCCTCGGCGATCGTAGGCAATCACCCGAAAGCCACTCTCAGCCAGAAAGCGAGCCTGGTATTCCCAACTCGCACAGGTCAACGGCCAACCATGGATCAGGACGACCGGGGTTCCTTGACCCCAATCAAAGTAGTAAAGCTCAGTTCCATCTGTCGCTTTGACAGTCGGCATGCGCACCTCTTCTTCATTACATGGGATGCCGATGAACACGAGGTTGTTGAGGATTCAACACCCAAATTCGCGCTGACGTTAGCACAGTATCAATCACCCTCCTAGGGATAACCCTCAACTGACACCGATGCATTCAGGTCGAAGATGCCACTCGGCTTTCACCTCGCGGACCGCATCTTATGAGTCAGACGACACCTGTCGACGCAAAGATGGAACATGGCTAAAGCAGCGCACGTAGAAATGCAAGCGGCGAACAAAGGACAGTCCTCTAAACAGGTGTCTGGCACTCACATGATCTTTCGTATGCACGAACACGAGTTGCCTTTCGCCAGCAGTGAGGGCAAAAATCGCCTCGCGCATGCAGGAGCGGCTTGCTGGTTCCCTGGACACATACTCCCCCAGGCAGACTTTGCTCACTGACACGTCAAGGGTTTGAACTTGCACCAGCTTCATCCGGTTTTTCATAGGCGTCGCGGGCACCGTGTTCGAGACGGTTCTTGTCCAGCCTCGAGCAGTCGGAGGCAGCGTAATGGTCGCCATCACAATTACACTAAGCCTCGTGTAAGCAAATTGGTCGCTGCTCACCAACGTGCTCTGAAAGAGTTCAATTAACAGGACCCTCCTTGAGGAGTTTGCCTCGTGTACGTGTCTAGGCCCCGCACTGAAATCATCGAGAGCCTGATTCACATCCGCGATCTCTTTCGACAGGAGAAGGCCTGGAATGACGCGGAGAAAAGAAGAGCCGAGCGTCGCGAAGCCATGATGACAGTTCTCCTATCAAATCTGCCGCGAACGAGCGAACATCCTACCTTAAAAACTTTGATTGAAGTGGCTGAGGTCTTTTCACTGACCCTTGACGCGGTACATAGTCTGTTCGGTTACGAACTAGACCGCTTACGTGGTCTCGACATTCAGTTAAACGGCGACCGAACACACATCTTCGACGCGTACTCTTACCAACGCGACCTGATCATCGATTTGCCTGCGCGATTGGCTTCGGGTGAACTCTTTGAGTCGGACGCTTCATTGGGAGAGCTGGTTGAAGAGTGGCATAAGGGGATTCCGATTCGAACGCTGGAGGAACCGGGATGGCTGAAGCCAAAGACGTTCTACGTTCACATTGGAACCCGCGACAGCCTGGGGTCCAGCATTCCTGCGGGGTCAACGGTCGTCGTCGAACCGGTTTCAAAGGAGGAGGCGGCGAGACCCGACCCCAGGGCCATCTATCTGCTTCAGTTCCCGTACGGATACCGCTGTACTCACTGCGTTGTAACCCGGGGGAAGCTTCTTCCTTTCAACTCGGGGAGGACATATTCGGGGCGCGAGGAATACATGTACCCGGGAACAGTACGCATCGCTGGGCGCGCCCGCATGTTTGCGTTGACTCTGCCTGCCACGGACCAAACTGCCCTTCCTCTTCCGGCGAGACCCGATGGAGCAGATCTTATCCTCCCTTGGGAGAACCCTTCGCGAGACAGGCTCTTCGCCAATAAGCTTCGGCGATTCCGTAGGTCGAAGACAGAGCGTCAGTTCATTAAAGAAGTTCTCAACGCAGCATTGAACGCAAAGTTGAGCGACCGCTCCGAGAGGCGCTACCGCAGGCCCACGCCGTCGGAGCCTCATGTGAGTGCCTTACTTCACCTCACGGTCGCCAACGCCGCTCGATACACGGATGTTCTACGAACGGGAGGATCCTTCACGTCGGATCGCGGACGCTTTTCGCTCGAAACACTGCTGCGCGCAAAGAGCTCAGAGGCTGCAAGAAGTCTCGGGAACGCTCACCCGCCGGTCCCCACCGATGTTTGGAAAATGCTCCTACAAGAAACAGGCGGCTGGTCGCCTTTACTTTCCACTAGCTTTCCTCGATTGGAATTATCTAAGGATCAAATTCTGCGACTCGCCCGCGGAGCAGCCGTCGAGGGACTTGAACCGGCGATAGGCTCCGGGTCTTGGGTATTACTCGATTCGGTTGAAAGGGATCCAATTAGCCCAAAAGACAGCAGCGAAAAGGGTTGGTCCCGACAGCTCTATGCTGTGAGGCGAGAGACAGAGACCGTTTGTGGATATCTCGACTGGGACGGAAGCCGGTACGCCCTACTCGACAACCTCAAAGGCACTCCGAGGCTGATCGTACCGACCGGGGAGCTTCGACATCTCCGTCGCGTCACGGGCGTGGCAGTTCCCATCTAGGCCTCTTGCGGCGCCGTATTTTGCGACCAGCAAGCGCTTATCGCACCTTTGTCTCCAATCCTTTCGTACTGGATCAGCTCAAAGAAATGGCGTTTGTGCACAGCGCCGATTCCCTCGCGAAACGACTTAACAGCGGCCTGCGCGTGTCCCTATTCTCTTGCACCATAGCGATCACGGGGACCACGAGACGACTGCGTAATTTTGGCCAAGATTAACGAATTGCCGTCGATTCCCTTCATGCAGCTTTATGCTCGGCTGGTCTGATCGGGTGACCAAGGGTGAAGACGAAAGCGTTGAAAACGGTTGATGATTCGCATCTTCGAAGCACCGTCAATGCAGATGGCGCGGTCATTCTGAATACACGCGCGGGCAGAGTCACGACTCTCAATCCAGCGGGGGCGGACGTGTGGCAGGCGTTACAGCGGGGAGATGATTTTGAAACCATTGTGACCTCACTAGCGCTTGAGACAGGCACGAACTCGGACATGGTCCGAAAGGACGTTGGCGAGCTCCTAAAGTCGCTTAAAGAAAACGATCTCATCTCTGACTCAGTCTTACGGAGGATTCCATGACCTCTGGGGTTCTGGAATCTATCGAATACCGCGTTGTTCTGTTGCATCGGGAATCAAAGGCAGTGTGGGTTCCTTGCAGTTATGCGAGATGCCGTCTGCCGCGGGTGAGCATTCACCATGGGGCACGGCCGGTACCGCAGCTACGAAGCGCAATGCAGGATATTTGGGGATTGCAGATTTGGATCTTGGATCTACTGGATGTAGGCTCGGCCACTCCATGGGCTGTGGCGGAATCGCCGACAGTCGCTCTCAATCGTCATTTCGAATTGGTCCGAATCGATGCACTTAGCACCTCCGAATTCTCAGAGGAAGAGAGAGCGCAATTCGCGCTTGTGCAGAATGGCCATTCTGATAGTCCCCTCGCTCGAGCCGGATGGATGGATGAGGCGCTTGCCTGGATTGAGACCGTCACCAGGCGCAAGGTTCGCTCCAGGCAGGATGTCGATCAAGTCAATGCAGGCTTTGGCTTCGCGCTGCTCCGGTGTCGGCTGGATGGCATTCAGGACTGCTGGCTTAAGGCGACCGGCGCGCCGAATGCCCACGAGCTTCAGGTCACGCAAGTCCTATCGCAATTGGGCGGCAGCTACCTTCCTTCATTTCTTGCTTCGAAGCCGGCGTGGAACGCCTGGCTCATGGGGGGAGCCCGCCATAACGCCCCATCGTTGTCGAAAGAGGAGCTGACCGGTCTTGGCCCCCTGCAGACTGCGGTCAATTCAATGGCAGAACTTCAGTCGAGAACGGCGGGCCACGCCAAGGATCTACTGAACGCTGGAGCTTTCGATCAGAGGCTGCAAGCATTCTCGGCTGCCACCGCGCAAACCTTCGAATATCTAGAGACCGTCATGGAACGGCAGACCTCGCTGAAGGTGAATCGTCTTAGCTGCCATCGCCTTCGGGAGCTTCGCAATATCTTCGAAGACGCCTGCGGCGCGGTGGACGCGCTGCGGCTGCCCGATTGCATCGTCCACGGCGACATGAGCTGGGACAACATGGTTTGCGAGGAAGGCTCCTGCAGATTCCTTGACTGGGCCGAGGCATACGTCGGCAATCCGCTGATTACCTTTCAGCACCTTCTCCTTCTGCACCAGAATCACGAACCGAGTGACGGCGCACTGAAACGCGTGTATCGAAGCGCTCTGGGAACGATCTGTGATCAGGAAGCGATTGATCGCGGCTTCGTCTATATGCCGCTGCTCGCTGTCTATTCCGTTCTTTACGGGCGGTGCGACGGGATGGTTACACCCACTCGCGATGACATGCGCCAACAGGCATACGCGAGAACTCTGGCTCGGTACATGGATCGCGCCGCCCAAGAGCCTTCCCTCTTGGGTGCGCTCAAAACGCCGTCCGCAGCTCGATGCTGTCGATCTTCGAGTTCCTCTGCGAGCTCGCCTGCTCAATCCATCGGAGTCGCCCGATGAAGATGCTTGTTGTGAAGAGCTGGTTCTTGCTGGCCTATCTAGATCTAGTGATGAACTTGAGCAGGTTCGAACGGCTATATAGGACAGTTCGGCGACAAAAGGTCCTCCCAAGCTCGGAGCGGCATAGTCCAGAGAGCCTGAGGCATGCCGTTGACCTCGCTTGTGTCTTTTATGCGAAACGAGTCCGCTGCCTTCAGTACTCCGCGGCCATCACCATTCTGCTCCGAAGGAATGGCTGGGACGCGGAGTTGGTGATCGGGGCTCAGACCCTTCCCTTCGAATCCCACGCATGGGTGGAAATGAACGGGAAGGTAGTCAACGACAAGCCCTATGTGGTCGAGATGTTCCAGGTTTTGGATCGCTGCTAAGCGATGGTTGGGTGCGGCATGATTTTCGGCTGCCTAAAAGAGCGAGGGAGAGCGGTGGAACGGTGGGAACTTGCTCACCATTCGATCCCGACGCAACATTATGGGACAGGACCCGTCACTATGCGGACATCCGGCAGGATCGGAGTGGCTATTCAGCCCTATGTGTCACACGACCGGTCTGAGATGGATAGTAAGCCATTGTCGGATCTCTCCGAAAACCTCCTTTGCTTCGACGGTCGTTTGGATAACCATGCCGAACTCGCCCAAACGTTGAAATTCGAAAAGCCTAACCCTTCGGACTCCGAAATCGTGCTTGCTGCGTTTTCACGGTGGAACGAAGGCTGCTTCAGCCAGTTCATCGGCGACTGGGCTATCGCTCTCTGGTCGCAGCCCCGCGAGACATTATTCCTCGCTCGCGACCATGCGGGCACGCGAGCTCTTTACTTCCAGATGGATCGGGATGCTCTTCTCTGGTCCAGCGCTCTCGACACGTTTATGAATGCGGGGTGCGGTGTACGCCTCTCCGAAGATTACGTTGCATGCTATCTTGCGGGATTACCGATCCGCGAGCTGACTCCCTACGAGGGTGTCGTTTCAGTGCTGCCCGGGCATTACGTGCGATTTCGAGACGGTGGCGTTCATCAATCTGCTCACTGGAGCGCCAGCGGCGCTGCGTCCATCACCTATCAAAAGAACGAGGAATATGAAGACCACTTCCTCTCACTGTTCAAACGAGCGGTAGAAAGGCGCACCGGCCCGGGGCCTCCCATTCTCGCGCAGCTGAGTGGAGGAATGGATTCCACATCGATCGTGTGTGTGTCCGATCACCTGCGCGGATCCGTTGATTCGAACGTTGAGATTCTCGACACCGTCTCGTTCTACGACGATTCGGAAGACTCTCTGAATGAGCGAGCTTACTTTTCGGTGACGGAAACAAAGCGTGGGAGGATCGGAGAGCACATCGATACCGGATTCTCCGCAAGAACATTCGAACCGCACGATCCACAGAATGGCCAGTACCTCCTGCCCGGCGCCGATAGCCATTCGATAGTGCAAGAGAGAGAGTTCTACGACAAGGTCTGGAGCAGAGGCTACCGTAGCATCCTTTCTGGGGTCGGAGGAGACGAGCTGTTGGGAGGAATACCCCTCCCGTGGCCTGAGCTGGCGGAATATCTGATCGGCGGAAGGTTTCGAACACTCTTTCGTCAATCGATCGCGTGGTGTCTCGTCGACCAGAGCCCGCTCATCGGTGCACTGTCGAGTGCTCTGCGCTATGCCACCCAGCTCTATAGCGGTGGTGAATTCGACATACATCAATTTCCGGACTGGCTATCGAGTGACGTCCGGAAGCGTAGCCAGCAGATCCTGCTTGGCCGAACAATTCCGCTGCGCGACCGTTGGACAGAACCTCGACGCGTGAACAACCACCGCACGTGGTGGTCGATCATGGAAACACTGCCTCATCTAGTCCCCCTAATCGTCTATCGGCCGGAGTTCCGCTACCCCTTCTTGGATAGGAACCTGGTGGACTTTCTCTTTGCGATTCCGCGACACCAACTCCTGCGACCGGGCCGTCGCCGTTTTCTGATGAGGCGCGCGCTGCGGAATCTCGTGCCTCAGGAAATTCTCGAAAGGCGCCGGAAAGCGTTTCAGCTTCGGGCTCCGCTCAACAGCCTGCGCCAAGCGCATACGCAATTGGATCGACTATTCTCCCGGTCCCGCCTCGCAGACGCCGGGTTCGTCGACGCCGACGCCTTGCGACTCGCGGCCAAACAAGTCGCGCTTGGAGCCGCAGACGGTTGGCAAGCTCTTGTGAGAGCCATCGCTCTGGAGCTATGGCTCCAATCAAACCATTGGGAGAAGGGCCACCACTTCCGCATAAACGGAAGCATTGGCGATTCCCAGACAAGGTTGGTCGCCACCCGCGACCAGCAAGCTCCGCTCGCCTCAGTCGGTAAATTTGGTCTGAGGGGCGCGGAAGATCAATGCAATACGAGGTAATTTATGAAGAAGCAATACGTGAAACCACAAATCACCAGCACATATCGGGCAGTCGATGCGATCAACAGCCGGAAAGTCGGCATTCACAACGAACTCAACTCGAGCTTCATGACCAACACGCCCGCATATCAGTCGGACGAGTAGGAAAGTCATTATCCATCCGATAACCTGTCCGGTTCTGACCGCGCCGAGCGGCCGGAACCGGACTACTTCATTCTCGGCAGCCAGCGTGCTGCGCTGGAAGAAGAGTTGACTAATTCCCTGAGCTTCCGTTTTTCGCCTTTAGGTTCTGCCAGGATCGGTATTGTGCTGCCTTTGCCGGATCGGGATCAACGTAGTTCTCGAGCCAAAAACGCATCCAGTCCACATTGCCCTGTTGCGAAGCAAGCCGTTCCAAGGGCTTTTGGTGGATATGCATACCGTGAGGAAAGTAGATCAGATCCACTGCCTTGTGCTGCATTTCGAGAGACGAGTAGAGCTCCCATTCCTGCAAGACAGATCCGGGCCCTATCATTTCGATCCGGACCGGGGTCTGCACCTGATCGAGATGGAAACCTGGAGCTTCCTCGACCCAGCGACGCAGACCACCCCCGAAAGGGGCTCCGCCTCGAATCGCTTCCATTTGCCGTTGAACTCCAGAAGCGTTCACGCCGAAGAGCATATATTGCATGTAACTATTGTCCAGCCCATCGGCTATAGTGGCCGCGGCGAACAGGTGCGGGGCGTGAATGAGTGCATGAATGACATACCAACAAGTCCAGCTGAAACCCACGACCCCCACCTTCGCGGGATCAATCAATCCGAGATCCGACAAGTCTTTGACCGCGCTTCGATACCCCTCAAGGCTGTTTTCCGCATCCTGTTCCGAAAGTGTGGTTGGCTCTCTATCCATCTGTAAGACCACGAATCCGGCGCTGGCCAGATGTCTTGCGGCAAAGGCGGTTGGGTCGAGGCCGTCGGTCATGAACTCGTTCTTGCGGTAGGAATACATCTGGAGAACGAGTGGGTAGCGCTTTCCCGGCTGATATCCAACAGGCGTCAACAGCACCCCGCTCCATTGATAGCCGGTCGAGTCCTTCCAAACATGGATCGTCGCTTGTCCAAACGACATGTTCTGAAGTTGGGGATTGGCGTCCCAAAGGATTCGCCGCTTGCCCGTGTTCGCATCTACCGCGCATAGTTTGGGTGGGTCATTCAACGACTGGCATACAGAAACGATCACGCGTGCTGTGTCCAAGCGCTTTTTCGGTAACAGGTCCGAAAGGCCTTCACTCGTCGAATCGACGGCGGTCAAGGAGATATCCTTCCATTGCTCATTGCGAAGGCTAAATCGATGGATCGCGTAGTGAGCTGACTTGTCTTTGGCGAGCACAAGAGCATCGTCTTCCCCTTGGCCGAATCCGACAGCGCGCACTAGCCCAATATCGGAAGCCGTCCCCTCCTTGAAATAAAGACAACTCGTGCGATGGGAAGGCAGGTCGACACTGGCTACGGCACAGGGATACCTGTTGCGCGATGCTCCCGCAACCGCATCTTCCTCGAGCGGCAGGAATGTGTTCGAGATCAGGACACGTTGGCCGCTCTGCGACCATGCCACCCGATTCTGATCCAGATAACCCAGAGCACGAGCATGAGGTGCGTTAACAAGGGAAGCTGTAATCCCAGTCTTCAGATCGACGATGGAGTATTCCCGGAGGCGCGAAAGATCGGTGGGGTCAAGTCGTCGTATGTCTCCAGGTTGTATTTTCAGATCCTCGTATCCTGGGGCTGGCTCATATCGCTTCCAAGGTTCGGGGATGGCTTTGACCGGGGTGAGTTCAACCAGCTTGTCTCGCTGAGGCGATACAGCGAAGGGATAGAGATGCTCGAAGAAAGGGATTTCTAGAATCGAGTACCTCGGCGCTCTCGTGATGCTGGGAATACTTCCATTGACATGCAAGTTGAAAAGAGCAAAGGTCTCAGGCTCAAGCGACGTATTCCGACCTGGCAAGAGAATGCTCATGATGCTCTCGCCGGTCATCGCACGAGAGTCTTCGCCGATGTGATCGCCGTCAGGAGAGAGTCTATGGCGCATGGGCGCAGCCGTGTACACAATCAAGTCTTTTTCTACTGCAAAGCGCGCTATCGTCTGAGTTGAAGGTGTGAGAGGTTCGGCTCCCTTCCCGGCCAGTCGCGCTTCGTAAATCCGATAGGCTCCATTTGAGTCTTCCCCTTTGAAGTAAATCTTCTTCGAATCGAAGCTCCATTGCAGATCTTTGATCATCGGAGCATAGGCATCTTCCTCCTCGCGGTGGGGAAACGATGTCAGGACGGCAATGCGTCGCGGACGCGGAGCGGATCTTGACGCGCTGTCTAGAAAGGCGGCAACTTCTCTCGTTTCGAAGACGTGTACTTCGGACTCGATCAGGTCAGAGTGAAGGAGCCCTCGGGTCGTGACCACCACAACGTACTTCCCATCTGGAGATGGTCTGGCGTCCTCACTCCCCGGAGTTGCTGGATCGGCAATCGGATCGCTGAACCGAGTCATCGCGATATCATCTGCAACCGCAAACGGATGGGACTGCCCGAGCAGGGGCACGCAGAGCAGGTTCACCACGAAGATAATGACGCAATCCATCAGTCGACACATCTCAACAGCCCCCAGTTTGTGGAGTAGGAAAGAACAACTGCGCTACGTTTGTATTTAGGTAAGGCGGTCGATCAGAAGTTGAGCCGCAGTGCGAATTGCATGGAGCGAGAACCACCTTGCTGATACTGCGCTGCCAGCGTTCCAAGGCTTGCATTCAGCATCTTTGTCGCCTGACCGAATGTCGCATCCGTTAAGTACGGATCGACATAGCCGAAGTTAGGGTGATTTGTCACATTGAAAGCTTCGGCTCGGAAGAGCAGTGCGAGGCCGTGCCGCAACTCGAATCGTCGCCGTAAAGCCAGGTTCAATTGTGCGGCGTCAAAGCCTTGGACAAAGTTCCGCGGCGCATTCCCCACCGACCCGTCAGCGGGTTCACTGAAGGCTGCCGGATTGATTGCCCTGCCACCCGGCAATCGCGAGCTATGAATGTAGATCGCCTGCCCTGCGACGAGATTAAGGCCGCCACCGTAGAGATTTCCGGTCGTCGGATCGGTTGTGAGGTTACCCTGAAGCGTAACCGGGAAGGCCGAGCGCGCGCTGAGGCGGGCGTCGGCTCCCCAGCCATTTACAACGGCTCTGGCGAAGCGGGTACCACCACTTACGAGCGGCAGTTCGGAACTCATGCCGATTTGCATATTGTTGCGAACATCGAAATCAGAATTGCCTCGTTGCTCGGGAAGCACCGCGGAATTGGAGCCGAAGTCGAGTGAGTGCGACCAGGTATAGGAGGCAAGAGCCTGTAGCCCCTTCGCCATGGAACGCTGGAACTGCACTTGCAGCGCCTGATAGTTGGAAGTGATCCCAGCCGCCGGATACTCGACAAGGCCAAAATTGGGATTCAGAGCGGTCAGTGAGAACTCCTGGAGGTTCAAGAGCCGCCGGCCATTCGCGCCGACATATGAGATGGTCAGCGTTTGCGGACCTTCCAGCGCCTGCTGGAGACTCACGTTCCACTCGAGCGTATAGGGAAGCTGAAGGTGTTTTGGAAACGCGAAGATGGTCGCACTCGTATAGGGTGGAGCTACTGAAATGGGGACATTGAGTTCCGCACTCGTGAATGGAATCGTCGCGTCGTAAGACAACTGGTATGCGTCGAAGCCGAGGCCGCTATATCCAAGAGCCGCCACTTCATTCGCGGTATCAAAGAAAGCTCCTCCTCCTGCGCGCACGACCGTCTCCGCCCCAGCACCGCTATGGGCCGTCCAGGCAAACCCCGCACGTGGGGCGAAGTTAAACCAACTCGACTTCCACAGAGCAGTCCCTCGCGATGCGACCGACAGCGTTCCTGGATTCCCGAGATTCCCCTGCAATGTATATGCGTCGAGGCCATGTTTTTCTGACGGCGGAGGATTCGCTTCCCAGCGAAGACCTAAGGACAGGCTGAGCTTCGGATGCAATCTCCATTCGTCTTGAGCGAATAGCGCTGTTTCGTGAAATACGGGTGTCGCTGCAACGCGATTGATGAACTCGGTGACGTCCGGAGCACCGGCCAGAAGGGTTGCCGGGCTGAGGAATTCCGCGTACGGTTCAACAATCGGAGGCGTAATCGGCGATTGGATGACCCGATAATCCAGACCTGCTTTGAGGCTATGTCGGCCCAGCGCCAGGGTAACCGTGTCGACGATATTCCATTGCGTACTAGCATTCTTTCCGAAATAAGGGGATAAGAGATTCTGCCCGATTCCGGGTACGTCGAGGGCGACTACAGGTTCGGTATTGACGCGAGGATCACCGCCGAGGGCACTCGTCAGATCGAGAGGAGCGGCGCCACCGAAAGTATCGAGCACTCCGATCTGGGACGACGAAGCGTGCGCATAGCCGAGCCGAAACTCATTGCTCAGTTTTGAAGAGAGTTGGCTACTTGCTCCGAATGTGTGGCTAACGGCATCGCTCGTTGTTGTCGTTTTCCCGACGTACGGTCGGGAAACAGTATTGCTCGGCGTGTCGCCAAATCTGTAGAAGAGAGATAGCTTGGGGCCGAAGGTGTGATCCACTCGCACGCTCGTGGAATCGATCGAGCTGGGAAGCGAGAACGGTGCGATGAACTCCGCCAGGCTGGGATTGCTGGCATTCCCATAATCCATGCCGTTCGGAACTGGAAACGCGTTGAGGATCGCGCGCATGGGAGCGACCGCTTGTTGCCGCATGTAGACGTCGGGAACGTATTCAATTGAGGCCGGCGTTGGCTGCGTCAGCCGGAGACCTTCGTACGAAACGAAGAAGAAGGTCTTATCTCGACCGTCATACAAAGCGGGCAGAACAACAGGCCCTCCCAAGGTACTCCCAAAGTCGCTTTGTCGTAGAGCGGTAGCCGGCGTGCCGTAATAGTCGTCAAACCAATCTCGCGCATCGAAGGCATCATTCCGCAGATATTCAAATGCGCTGCCGTGAAGTGTATTCGCTCCGGAACGCGTCACCAGAGAGAATTGGCCGCCCGGGGATCTGCCATACTCCGCTGAGTAAGTGGAACTCTGCACGCGAAACTCCGCCAGTGCATCCACCGAGACGAGAGTCTGAGTCGTACCCAGCGCTGTCGAACCACCCAGGACGCCGCCGGTCGCCGCTTCCCCCACGCCGCCTCCGTTTCCGGCGCCAATGTTTGCTGTGACTCCGTCGACGGTGTAGTAATTCGACTGACTGCGCTGGCCGTTCACTGCAAAATCACCGCCCGTTCCAACTTGCGAAGAGCTTTGCGGGCTTTGCGTGACGATCCCAGGAGTCAGCGATATCAGGTCCTGGAAACTTCGGCCGTTCAGCGGTATGTTCTCAACAAACTTCCGATCGATGACGGTGCTGATCGCTGCATCCGTGGTGTTCAGTAGCGAGGAGGCCGCGTTCACCGTGACACTCTCCGAACTCGGCCCGACCGGCAGAATGAAGTTCAACGCAAGAGCACTCTGTACGTTGAGGACTACGTCCGCCTTGATGATCGTCTTGAAACCTGTCTTCGACACCTGTACGTGATAGTGGCCAGGCGGCAGGACCGGCACAAGAAACATTCCCGAAGTATTGGTCGAGGCGGGATACACGACCCCGGTGGCATCATTCGCAATCTCCACATCCGCGCCCTGAATGAAATTGCCAGCTGGATCGGTGACTCCTCCGCTCAGTGTGGCATCCGTGGATTGGCCGAACCCGAGCAGAGGCAGCAGAATGATGCTCAGCAGGATGAGGCGGCGGATCATGCGGCGCTCCGAACACTCAAGAATGAATTCGCTTCATTCTGTCTACCGGTGAGCGCCACGATCTGTACCAGCACTATGTCAAATTAGCGATGGTTAGGTTCGATCTGCAGGTAGGCGCGCAGGAGCGGCTTGCCGGTCGGCTTCGAACTGCCTCCCGGCGGCTCCATGGTCACAAAAACCATATCCAGACGCGCCAAGGTCTTTGCGTCGCTGCAACGCAGCACCCATCGCTTATGGCCATCATCCTGATAGAAGAGTCCAAGGCTGACCGGCGAGTCTTGATGGCTGCCGCGGCCCCATGCCTGGAAGGAGGCATCCCGCCTGAGTCCCGCTTGCTTGTCCAGATCAAAGCCGTAGAACACGAGCGAGCGGTCCTTCGTGTAGAAGATTCTGCCAAATTGTTTGGCAGTCTTTCCATCCTCGGTCATGTCGACGATGTCAGAGATGTACAGGTTTCGCGCACCGATCAGGTCGCGGATGTCGCGGTCGTGCGCCAAAAACTCTGCGTCGAGCGCGAGCATCCGGTCTTTGTCATTCAGCGCCGTTGACTTGTCTTCGAGAGCTCCATTCAGGTCCCGAATCTTGGTTTCGAGCTCGGCGATGCGCATCGTCTGCTGTGACTTGTCGGCATCGGAGGTGGTCGTCGTTTTTCGGAGTATTTCAGCCTCCGAGCGGGCCGCATTCAGCTGATCGCGCAAGGTGTCTCTCTCAACCGCGATCTCCTTGCTCTGAGCCTGTTCTGCCGTCAACCGATGCTGCTCCTCCGCCAAGACAGCAGTCGACTCCTTCAGGCGGTCGTCCGTTGCAGAAAGTCGGGACTGCAGACTGGCGGCCTCATCCTGAGCCCGTTTCAGCGCATCCGGATCATTGATCGCAGCCGGGGGCGGAGCCGAGATAGTTGATTTCTGGAGTTGGGCAGTAGTTCTGGGAAAATCTTGTCTCCTGCCGCGGAACTCGTGAAACCCAAGAAAAGTCGCAGCGCCTACCACGCCCGCTGCGAGTAAGGCGACGGGAATTCGCCAAGACATCCTAGGGTGCGCCGCCGGATGCGGCTCCTCGGAGGGCGAGTCCAGCTTGCGCATCAATCTTTGCTCCGCATCGTCTGCCGAGCGAAACGCACCTTGCGGTACGTCCCTCGCCTGCGAAGCCGCAACGCCAGCCAAAGTAGGCACTACACTTTTGCTGATTCGCCCGTACTCAAGGAATTTGTCATGGCAGGCATCGCAATATCCCATGTGAATCTGCAGCAATGCCCACTCTTCTTCCGTGATGTCGCCGGAGTAAAAGAGCGCGCATAACGCCATAAACTCGTCATGGAATTGAGGGTTCACCCGCGCCGCACCGTTCGGAAGCTATGGTTTCCCAATTCTCTCACTCAACGCTCCTTTTGCGACATCACACAGGCGCGAAGCCGTTCTAAACCCCGGTAGAAGTGATGTCGGACATTCCCGTAAGAGTCTTCGAGCTTTGCTGCAATCTCACGAAGGGTGTAACCCTCAAAAAAATGGAGCTCCAGCGCCTGCCGTTGCTCCGGGGATAGTTGTTCACGAAGACGATTGAGCAGTCTCTCGGCATCGATACCGTCGATAGGGGATAGCTGATCACTTGCCTCGATCAGTTCTTCATCCAGCTCCTGCGCATCGTAATGCTGACGGAATGCCAGGTATTTCCTGCGGTTCATCGCCCGATGATAGGTGATCTGGATGATCCAGGACGAGCCGCTTCCCTTCTTCGGGTCGAAGAGCTTGGCCCGTTCAAACAAGAACAGGAAGACCTCCTGGCAAAGGTCCTCCGCTTCCGATGCGTCTTTCAGGATTCGCCACGCTACGCCCAGGACCGCACCCCGGTGCCGGCGGAAGAGAGCTGCAAGGGCATCCCTCGAGCCATTACGGATCTCTTTGAGCAGCGCCTCGTCGTCTGGCTTATGTCCGGCTGATTCAGCAGCAGGAACCTCGCTCAATCGCCGAGAAGAGGACACGGGAGCAGCGCGCTGGGGGGCATCAAGACCCGACCGCCCAACTACGACCTCAGAAAGCACTGTGGCGTCCTCGGACGACATGAGGCCTCATCTCGCTTTCCCTTAGATACTAAGGCGGTATGGAAACCGATCGGTCGATTTCAGCGGGAGCATATCACACTCATAGTGTGTAGACCCATAGTGGTCAAGGGCAAAGCATTATGAAGTGCCTAAGCCGTCCGTCAAACTACTCTTCGGGAGAAACTTGCGTGCGCTGCGTGAGGCACAGGGTTATTCCCAGGAAAAGTTGGCCGAGAGGGCAGGCCTACACCGCAATTATGTAGGCGGCGTTGAGCGAGGTGAGCGGAATGTCGCTCTTGAGAACATCGTGAAGCTCGCTCAGGCACTGACCGTGCGCACTCGCGATTTGTTCGAGTCTCTGCCCTGACCGGCGGGGTGGACCGACAGCGGGATGAGGGTGCAGGGAGAAACCAAAGCGGGTTCTCCCTGCGCGATTTCCTAGAATTAAGAAAATAGGGCGGCAGGTTGGCCGCCCTTCGAAGAGATGCAGGTTAAGCCACTTTGTTCCCCTTTGTTACAGACTTGGCTTCCTTCCTGGTCTTTGCTTTCGCCGCGAATTCCTGCTTCACCTTCTGTGCGATGGCTTCGGTATCGACCTTGTACAGTGTGGCCGCGTCGCGAAGGATGTTCGTCCCATTCTGGCGCGATGCCACAAGCAGGATGATGGATTCGATCATCAGCCGCGACACGGCGCCTTCATCAGCCCGACGCATGAACGCGATGAGCGCCTTGGTGACGCCTCCATCGTCGCGCTTCTGCCGGATGCCGTGCTGCCGCGCCAGCGTCTCGATACGGCTCTGGTCCAAGAGGCTGATTAGCCGTTCCAACACAAACAGGAGGTCACGCTTCATCAGCCGAACCGGAACGGCATCAGCCACAGCGGCAAGAACCCGCAGACCGGTTGCGTTGGCGATGGCCTGTTCGCGCCGCTGCTTTTCCTGCTCGGCCTTCCACTGTTCATCTTCCCGGCTGTTGGATCGTTGCTGCGGATGGTGGACGGGGCAGGCGGGATTGGCGCACACCTTACGCAATGTGCCGACCTCACTGCCATCCGTAACGATGGCCTCGGTCGTGAACTTGCACACCTTAAACTCAGGCCGCTTGGCTTCTTCCCTGCTGCGTGGCTTCTCCGCACGAATCTCGGTGTATTTGTTGCGCGGGAGCGTGGTGCTGCCTTCCTTGTGCTGCCCGTAGACCGTGCTGATTTGCACGAGGCTCGGCTTGGCGGCGATGACCTTGGCGACGTGCGCCACAACCTTCGCCTGATAGCAGGTGGGATCGGTGCAACAATCCAGCTTGCCGCCGATATCGGAGAACAGCAGCTTGTTGTGTCCTGTCCTCTTCGGGCAATCGACGCAACTTCCCGCCACTGGCACAAGCTGTGCGTCCTTCTTGTCAAAGGGAGCCTCCTTCAATGCGAGAACGATGTTGGTATCGATCCAGAATTGCAGGTTGCGGACGGGCAACAGAACGCGTGTGGGCTTTCCACTCCCGCCGTAGACCTCCTTATAGCAAGCGGTGAGCGCCTGTTGCTGTTGGTCGGGCGGCAACTTCGCCAGCAGCAACGCGTGGCCGACGCCGATCTCCTCCGCGTAGAACGTCTCGACCACGGCAGGCGTGAGGTCGGTCAGCTTGAGCCGGGTGGTGACATACGCCGGAGTCTTTCCCATCTTCGCGGCGATCTGCTCGATGGTGTACTGCGGCTCCTCCAGACTCAGCAGGGCGCGGAAGCCTTGCGCCTCTTCCATCGGGTGCACGTCCGAGCGCTGTAGATTTTCGATGAGTTGGGCTTCAAGTGCCTGGGCATCGGTGAGCGCGACGATGCGGACGGGGATAGCCTCGGCCTCTGCGATCTGAGCGGCGCGAAACCGTCGCGCTCCCGCGACAATCTCGAAGCCGTTCTCGGCGAGAGGCCGCACCAGCAGCGGCGACAGGACACCATGAGAGCGAATGCTTTGGGCAAGCTCTCGTAAGGGGGCATCGTCAAAGATGCGGCGAGGGTTGGTTTTCGATTCACTCAACAGGGAGAGCGGAACGTTTTGGTATTCGGTGGCATTGATGACTTGGGTTTCCATGGCGCGAGGCTCCTTTCGAGCGGTTGAGGGTGAAGGGTCACGGAGCGGCACACGTCGGGCATGGTCCCGCTCCAAGGGAGCGGACTAGCCGAGAATGCACTTGTCCGTGAAGACTTCAGAGAACCCTGCAATCGCAGGTTGTTGTCCCATGTCTTGGCAAAGCGTGCGTGTTGTTCGTGCAATTGCACGAGATACACGTAGTGCCCGCGAATGATATTGCGACTCCACTGCTCAACCGCCACGTAGTCATTGCGGTAATAGAACGGATTCAGGTGTGCGCCTCCGGCCATGCCAAGCTCGAAGCACATCTCCGGGTCGCGTATCAGGTCGCCGTTCTGAATGCCGTAGTGAGCTACGGAAAGCGCGGGAAGACCGCACGGCCCGGATTCGTCCACGGCTTCGATGACGAGTTCCATGTACGGCGGGTGTTCGATCTTCAGGTAAAGGTTTGGCCGCCATCCCCCGGCCTTGCGCAGAATGTCCAGAATGGTCTTCATGCCGCCACCTCCGCAGGGTGTGCACCGGTGACGGGTGCGCTGTCCTCGGCCTGCATCGGCGGCTCCAACGCGGAGAGAATCACGCCAGCGGTTTGCTGAATGACCTCCAAGCTCTCGGCCAACAGCGAGGCGTTGCCGTGATAGAGGTGGATGTAATCAGCGGAAGCGTTGCCCGTCACTAGCCCGACGGCCTTGCCGACCACAAAGGCGACGGCCTCGGCCTCCGTCTCGCGCACGGTCTTGGTCGTCGCCGTGCGACGTTCTGCCTTGTGCAGAAGTTCGTGCGCCGTCTCATGCACCAGCGTCGAAAACTCCTCGGCCTTCGACTGTCCGGGTAGGATGGCGATGCGTCCGCCGTAGCTCATGCCGAGTGCGGGTGCGATATTGGGGTTGTAGACAAGCTGGATGCTCTTGTCTTTGAGGAATGTGGAGAGTCGTTCGATGCTCTCGCCGGGATCACCCCTGACTTCGTGCAGGTCTGGAAGGTCTACTCCATTGGTCTGCGAGATATCGAACAAGTAGGTATTGCGGAAGCCAAGCAACACGCGAGTGTTCTGCTTGGTGATGTCCTTCTCCGCTTCTTCGTCCTTCTTGCGACGAACGCCGACAATCGGCGCAAGGATGCGAATGCCTTTGGCTCCAGCATTCACCGATCGTCCCAGGTTCTTCCACGTCCAGAACCCCGCCACGCGGGTAGCGGTGGGCATCTGCCGCGCAATCTCCAGCACGTTTCCGAAGCTGTAGTTATGAAAGCGGCTCATGGCGGTGAGGTAATTGGTGAGGGCGTCGGAGTGTCCAGCCTCCAACTGCCCAATCAAGAGCTTGATGTTGGCGGCGATGAGTTCCTGTTTGGTGTTGGGCTTCTTGCTATCGATGGTGTTGACGGTGTTCGCTGCGCTGCTCATGGTGCTTCTCCTTTGGTCGGCATTTGCTTTTGCACGTCCGCGTTGAACGCGGCATGTACATGCCGAACGCCTCCTGGCGAAGGCGGGGTAGCAAGGCGCAAGGGAGGGGTATCTCCCACCCGGGAGGGCGAGCGCAGAGAGTGATTTTTCCGAAGGAAAAATTATGGGGAGACCCTTGCGCCGCGCGAGGGCGGCGCCCTTAGCAGGCTTGGTCTCCTTATTCGCGCGCGTCCGCGCGCATGACTTTCACGAACTGGGTTGCGGACAGAAGCGAGACTGGTACGAAACTCTATGTTCCGACTAAGCTCCTCCCCATCCGGAGGCCGGCTCATCTGTAGAGCGCCCTTTGTGTGGTATAAATCCAGCCAAGGTGAGCGTGATGAACGGTGATTCCTTAGTAGGAAATAGCCGGACAGCGGTCCTGTTTTGGATCGTTCTGCTTGCGCTTTCTTTGACAGCGCGCGCACAGGTAGAAGTGGAATCTCCTCAGCCGGAGCTGGCTTCTGCCAGCGATGTCTGGCACGTCAGCGCTTCGCCGTATCTATGGCTCGCCGGACTGGATGGAAATCTGAACCTGGCGGGTCATGATGCTGACGTACATCAGTCGTTCGGCGACATCTTCAGCAACCTGAAGGTCGGGTTCATGGGATTGGCTGAGGTTCGCCGCGGTCGTGTGGGTGTGCTTACCGACCTGCTTTTTGTGCGCGTCGGCGATCAAGCCGCTGTCCCGGTGCCCCAGCTTCCGTTCCCCGTGCAGGTCAAGCTAACGACAACTACCTTTACACTTACTCCGCAGTTCGCTTACCGCGTCTATTCGCAAAAGCACTTTGCTGCGGATGTGCTCGGCGGATTCCGCTACTACCACCTCGGTGCGAACTCGAGTTTCAACGCTGGACCACTGGGCCAGTTCTCCTATTCGGGCACGAATGACTGGGCCGACGTTACGGCGGGCGCGCGTTTGCTGGCGAGGGTGACGCCGAAGATCGGTGCATTTCTGATTGGAGATGCCGGAGGAGGCGGTTCCAGCCCTACCTGGGAGATTGCTTATGGCGTCGGATACAAGGTCCTTAAAAACGCGACGGCGCAGATCGGATACAAGCGCCTCTATTTCAACCGGCAGGATGGGAACACCTTTGGCCTGGAAGCTACACAGCAAGGGCTCGTCCTCGGAACTACCATCCGCCTTCGCTAGCCACAATCGCTATTGCAGAAGATTCTTGTAGATCTTTCCGTCTTTCATAATCACAACCAGGCTCGTCTCCGGCGTCTCGATCAACTTGATATTGGCAACGGGATCTCCCTGCACCAGAAGTAGATCGGCGAGTGCGCCTTCTTCGACAACGCCGAGCTTTCCGGGATAAGGATTCCTGGGGCCGGAAAGGGCCAGCAGCTGAGCATTGTCTGCAGTCGCCATCTTGAGCACCTCAGCCGGCGTGTACCACAAGGTGAGTTTGGTGAGCTGCCGGTTTTGGGTGATTCCGCCTTTCGGGGAAAACAGAACATCCGTGCCCCATGCCGTCTTGATGCGATATTTCTTCGCCAGCCGGTAGGCGTTTTCCGTTCCCTGAGCAACCTCGAGTTGCTTGGCACGATTCACAGGATTGCTCTGTTTGTTGGCGTCTTCATCGGCAAGAAACGGTTGCAGGCTCCACCAGGTTCCCTTCTCCGCCATCAGCTTTACGGTCGCTTCATCGGCGAGCTGGCCATGCTCAATGCATTTCACTCCGGCTCCAATCGCCATCTGAATCGCCGCTGGCGTGTAAGCGTGGACGGTGACGTAGGTGTTCCAATTGCTTGCCGCTTCGACGGCAGCATGGATCTCCTCAGGGGTATATTGCACGGCGTCCAGTGGGTCGTAGAGTGAGGCGACGCCTCCGCCGGCCATCAGCTTTACCTGGCTTGCGCCCAGCATCAGCTGCTCTCGCGCGCGCATCAGGACCTGATCGGCGCCGTCAGCGATGATGGCGACGCCCTCCTCCTCAACACGGCTGAGCGGATTGCCGATGGTCCTAGGAATCTCGTTAGGCATTCGGAAATCGCCGTGGCCGCTCGTCTGCGAGATCATGGCGCCAGACGGATAAATGCGAGGGCCGGGGTAAAGTCCCTGATCGATAGCGCGCTTCAGCCCAAAGGCGGGGCCGCCCATGTCGCGGATAGATGTGAAGCCCCGCATGAGAGTGGCCTGACCTTCTTTTGCGGCAGCTAGGTTGATGTATCCAAGGTCCGCGGTTAAGGCAACCTGCATGGGGAGCGCGGCCAACATGATGTGGTAGTGGGCATCGATCAACCCGGGCATCAGCGTGCGTCCCGTTCCGTCGATGACTTTGGTATCTCCGTCAGGATGTATCGGCGTCGTGGATATCTTTGTGATCTTGTTTCCCTGAACCAGCACATCGGCTGGTCCCCAAACTTCTTCCTTCACCCCGTCGAAGACGCGTGCGTTATGGAAAAGAACCGCGGGGGGCTGTGGGCTGGGAGCTGCAGCATTCTGAGCATGTATGAGTGGAAGGAGCAGGAACGAAACCATGCTTACGGCAAGACAGCGAATGTTCTTCATCATTCCCTCCGTATGGAACCAGCTTGTAAATAAGCTAACTCCGCTCACAACTGGAAGCGAAGGACACAATAGCACGGAATGTTCGAAAGACCGCATCTCGCGCGCCGATAGAAGGGATTTCCGTATTGTGCTACCAGTGCTCCTTGATCGCCGATATGTGAGAAGATTGCTGGCATCCTGGATCATTGACTGTCGAACAGACTCGCCTGCTCGCCCGAGATAGGTTCCTGGCCGATCTCCTGGCCCCTCATTTCATCGTCTGGAAAAACCCGAAGTAAATGGATGGGCGGCCGTTTTGTATTCTCCAAATATTCCTGGTAATCGCGTGGCGCAAGGATGGCGGGTTGGCGATTATGCACTGGCGTCATCGTTTCATTTGCTTCCACGGTCACGATCGCAAAGGTGTCTTCCCATCGGTTGGTCTTCGGATTCTTCCAAGGTGCCCACAGACCTGCCATACCAAATGGCTCGCCGTCCCGAACCGTGAACTCGAATTTCGGTTTCTTGCCTCGCTGCGTTTTCCGCCACTCGTAGAAGCTGTCAGCGGGCACAATGCAACGGCGAAGGGAGAATGACTTTCGCCAGAAGCTCACATCATTGATACTCTCTGCGCGAGCATTGAAGAGGAGCTTGCCATCCTCTCTCTTGAAGCCCCATCTCATGAGCGCAATCTGGCGCTCGCCATGATCGTTGACGCGGATGACAGGTTGCATGGAACCAGGTGCGGCATCGTCGTCGGCCTCAAGATAAAGCTCTTCCAAGCCGACGCTAGCAGCGAACAGTTCCGCGATGCGCTGCTTGTCGGAACGTCTTCGGTAACGGCCACACATATTGGAAAAGCCTCTCAAAATCCCTAAGCTATGATCCCTCATGGCCTAGTGACTATAGCTGCACATCTCCAGGGCAGTCCGGAACTTGCCCAGTGCCCTTTAGTGGCCTTCCCAGAATTTCTTTTGTAAGAACTTCCTTCGTGGATTCTGAAAGTTAGGTGCGATTGCACCGCTTTCGCAGCATTTGATAGCTGGACCGACTAGCGGGCTAATGGGCGAATATAAGGCGAAGACGTTAACCTTAATATGTCTACCGCCGCTGAAATCCGGCTTCAGGTCGAAACGGCTCTCGCCCGAAAAATCCCGTCTGCCCTCACTCCTCAGCCGAGGATGGTTCGCCCCGTCGTCGAAACAGGTATAGAAGCGCTGGACGATCTTCTCCAAGGTGGACTTCCGGTTGGCGCAGTGAGCGAACTGACAGGCCCGGAGTGTTCCGGGCGAACGTCGGCTGCGCTCTCATTTCTGGCTCGCATTACGGAAGCAAACAAGGTTTGCGCGTGGATCGACATATCGAATGCGTTTGATCCGGCATCCGCCGCTGCAGTCGGAGTCAATCTGAAAAAGCTGCTATGGGTCCGCTGCGGCGTACAGCAGACGAATACGGTGCGATCCGGGCGGCGCTTTCTTTTGCCGGAAAAGTATTTCGCTTCCGCTCCGATCAAGAAGGGACTTCATGGTGGCGGCTTTGGACCGCACCCTCGTACGGAGGTTCGCGGCTTGTCAGAGGCGGTCGGAGACTTGTTCGCCCCGCGCTGTGCAGAACCGCAACACAAGCCACGGCCGCAGAAGGAGAGTGCCGAGCCCGGTTCGACTGCCGTCACGCGGGCGGTGCGCTCACCTAAGAGGTCCAAGCAATACGATGCCGTCGAACAGGGTATACGGAGTGCCGACCTGTTGTTACAGACGGGAGGCTTCGGTGCCATCGTGCTCGACATGGGGAGTATTGCGCCGGAATGTGTTGCTCGGGTCGAGCTTTCTACTTGGCACCGCTATCGGCTGGCGGCGGAGCGCACTCAGTCGAGCATTCTTCTCCTCTCGCAATATCCGTGCACGAAAAGTAGCTCTGAATTGCAACTGCGTTTGTCTCCGGCAGAGGTGAGCAACGAAGAGACAACTCTCTTTGCGGGAATGCAACCGCAAGTCGAAGTGGTGCGACAGCGTTTCACGCAAACGGAGAGCAACGTAATCCCGCTGCGTAAACCGCCGCAAAACGTGCATACGGCGTGCTGGCACAACCTCACGACATGGGCGGTGCGGCGATGAGCAAGCCCACCGAACTGTATGCCTGTCTCTATGTGAAGGATTTTCCCGCCCAGGCATTGTTGCGTCTCCGCCCGGAACTGCACGAAAAGCCATGTGTGGTCATGGATGGTGAACAGCCATTTGACACTGTGTGTTCGTTGAACACCAGGGCACGCCTGCTGGTCCTTCGGCATGGGATGACGCGTGTCGAAGTGGATACGTTCGTCGGGCCGATCGTCCTTGCACGCTCGCTCCAGACCGAGAACGCGACTAAGGCCGTGCTACTCGAATGCGCCGGTGCATTTTCCCCGCATATCGAAGAGTGCGAGAGTGCTACGGCGTTTCTTTGCGTGATCGACATTGCAGGAACACAGAGTCTCTTTGGGCCGCCTGAGATGCTGGCAAGAAGCCTTCTCCAGAGAATCCGCTCGTTGGGTATCTCGGGACACGTTTCAGTAAGCGACAACTTTCATGCCGCCGTATGCCTGGCCAGAGGTCTCACGCGTTCCGTATTGCAGGTCGTGCCGCAAGGAAAGGGAGCAGCGGCCCTCTCTTCCCTTCCGCTGACCGCACTCGATCTGACGGAAGGTCAGACAGAGACGTTTGCATTGTGGGGTATCCATACGCTTGGCATGTTGGCGACGCTGCCGGAGAGAGAGTTGATTGCCCGCATGGGCCAGGAAGGCAAGCGGCTTCGGCAACTAGCTTGTGGAGAGCTCCCGCATCTATTCCAACCCGTCGACGTTCCCTTCGTGCTGGAGGAGCGTGCCGAGCTCGACTTTCCGCTGGAAGATCTCAAATCCTTGCTCTTTGGCCTCTCGGTCATGCTCGAACAACTCATCCTGCGGGCAAAAGCACGGATAGTGGCACTCGCATCTGTCACGATCACCTTGCATCTCGATGGTGGCGGTTCGCATTCTCGAAGCGTGCGGCCAGCGCAGCCGACCAATGACAAGCAGCTCTGGCTGAAACTGCTACACCTTGATCTCGAAGCCCATCCGCCGCAGGCAGCGATTTTGACCGTCGTGCTTTATGCGGAACCGGGCAACACAAATAAGGTACAGCTCGGCCTTTTCTCGCCACAGCTTCCTGAACCCGGACGCTTGGATGTGACGTTGGCCCGTATTGCGGCTCTGGTAGGCGAAAGCAATGTAGGCCAGGCGGTGCTGGACGATACTCATACGCCTGAAGGTTTTCACGTCGAACCTTTTCAGGTCAGCTCAGCGATTTCGGAACCGGTTCCTTCGGAGGGCCATGATTGTCTGCGTCAGCTTCGACCGCTTCAGCCCATGTCTGTGCAGCTCGAGAGTGGCCGTCCCTGTTCGTTCTTCTTCCGCAACCAGCGCTGTATCGTCGAGCGAGCGTACGGGCCTTGGCTGAAGGGCGGCGAATGGTGGAACGAAAGCATCTGGGGCCACGAGCAATGGGACCTCATTGCGCGCGTGCAGGATGACACGCTGCTGTTCTGTTGTGTCATCCGTGATCTCATCGAGGACCAATGGCAAGTGGCGGCTCTCTATGACTGATCGTTATGTCGAGCTGCACGCTGCCAGCGCATTTTCTTTTCTGGAAGGCGGTTCCCTTCCCGAGACCTTGGCACAGCGGGCCGTTGAGCTGGAGATGCCGGCGATGGCACTGCTGGATCGGAATGGATTCTACGGTTCCGCGCGATTCCATAAGATCGCGACCGAGAATGGACTTCGCGCCCATGTGGGCACTGAGGTTGCCGTATCAAGTTTCGGCCAGCGGCTCGCCCCCCCCGGTGTGGCTACCACATCAGCATCTTTCAGAACCTCCGCGTCTCCCGCTGCTCTGCGAGACACGCGAAGGCTATCAAAACCTTTGCCAGCTCATTACCCGCTTCAAGATGCGCGAGACCACGAAGCAGGAAGGCTCGGCCAAGTTTTCTGATCTTGAAGAGTACGCCACTGGTCTCGTTTGCCTAACCGGAGGTGACGAAGGACCGTTGGCTGCTGCACTGACGCGTGGCGGCGAAGAGGCCGGCCGACAAGTTGTTGAACGTCTTGTTCGCATCTTTGGTCCGGAGAACGTATACGTCGAGGTGCAACGCCATCGTGAGCGAGAAGAAGAAGCGCGGAATCAGGCCGCGATCCGTATCGCACGGTCGTTGCAACTGCCAGTGGTCGCTACGAATGGCGTGCGTTATGCGACACGATATGACAGAGAGGTACTCGACCTATTCACCGCCATCCGCAATCACACAGAACTTGACCGTGCCGGACGCCTCCTCACGGTAAACAGTCAACGGCACCTCCGTCCTGCCGACAGTATGGTGAAGCTGTTCCATGATGTCCCTGGAGCTGTGGAGAATACGTTAGAGCTGTCATCCCGACTAGGCTTCCAGCTAAGCGATCTGGGATATGAGTTTCCTCGCTATCCGGTGCCAGACGGTGACACGATGGACAGCTTTCTTCGCAAGCGCGTGGAAGAGGGAGTCGTTCGCCGATACGGGCCGAAGCGGAACGCCGATCTGTTGGAACGAGCGAAGAAGCAGATAGCACACGAACTTGCGTTGATTGCAAAGCTCGGTTTTGCCGGATACTTCCTCATCGTTTGGGATATCGTGCAGTTCTGCAAACAGAACGGCATCCTGATTCAGGGACGCGGTAGCGCCGCGAACTCCGCCGTCTGCTATGCCCTCGAAATCACAGCAGTTGATCCGGTCGGCATGGAACTGCTCTTTGAACGCTTTCTTTCGGAATCTCGTGGAGAGTGGCCCGACATCGACCTTGATTTGCCATCGGAGGAGAAACGAGAACAGGCCATCCAGTACGTCTACCGACGCTACGGGGAGTTAGGCGCGGCGATGACAGCAAACGTCATTACGTACCGTGGCAAATCGGCAGCACGGGAAGTCGGGAAAGCGCTAGGGTTTGACCATGAATCGCTGCAACGGCTCTCCGCACTCGTTGCCAACTTCGAGTGGAAAGGGCCAAGGGATACGATGGCCCATTCCTTCCAGAACGCTGGATTCGACCTGAAACATCCTCGCATTGCGAAGTATCTCGAACTTTGCATGAGGATTCAGGACCTGCCGCGCCATCTTGGTCAGCATTCCGGCGGCATGGTGATCTGTAAGGGACAGCTCAATCAGGTTGTGCCGTTGGAGCGTGCGTCGATGCCGGGTCGCACCGTCGTCCAGTGGGACAAGGAAGATTGTGCCGATTTGGGCATCATCAAGGTGGACCTGCTCGGCCTCGGCATGATGGCGGTGCTCAAGGATTGCCAAGAATTGATTCCAAAACATTATGGTGAGCCTGTCGATCTAGCACAGCTCCCGGAAGATGATGAAGTCTATCGCACGCTGCAACGCGCTGACACGGTGGGCATGTTTCAGGTGGAAAGCCGCGCACAGATGGCGTCGTTGCCGCGCAATCACCCTGAGAAGTTCTATGACGTGGTTGTGCAGGTGGCGATCATCCGCCCCGGTCCCATCGTCGGCAAGATGATGCATCCCTATATGCGGCGACGCCAGAAAAAGGAGCCAGTGTCCTATCCTCATCCGTCGCTCGAATCGACGCTCAAACGAACGCTCGGTGTGCCTCTTTTCCAAGAGCAATTGCTGCGGATGGCGATGGTCGTTGCCAACTTCAGCGGTGCGGAGGCAGAGGAGTTGCGCCGTGCCGTTGGGATGCGCCGCAGCTGGGAGCGCATGAAAAACCTCGAAGGACGGTTGCGGACAGGTATGACAGCCAATGGCCTCGACGCAAAGACACAGGACACCATCATCGAGAACATCAGCTCGTTTGCACTTTATGGATTCCCGGAGAGTCATGCCGCCAGCTTCGCTCTGATTGCGTATGCATCGGCTTACTTCAAAGTGAAGTATCTTGCAGCGTTGACCTGCGCGATTCTCAACAACCAGCCGATGGGCTTCTACATGCCTGCCGTGTTGGTGAAGGATGCGCAACGGCATGGTTTGCGCATCCGCCCAATCGATATCCAGATGTCGGATTGGGAATGCACGATCGAGCATGACAACGATGGTGAACTCTCCTTACGCTTGGGGTTGGGGTACGCTAAAGGACTGCGGCAAAAGGCGGGAGAGTCCGTCGTTTATGCCAGGAAGACCGGAGGGCTCTTTTCCTCGATGGAGGATCTGGTCGCGCGTGTCCCGCCTCTGAATCGGAAGGAACTGACGTTGCTCGCCTGCGTCGGAGCACTCAACAGCCTCGATGAAGTCGCGCATCGTCGTGATGCGTTATGGCAAGCTGAGCGCGCTGGAAAGCTGGAGGGACCGTTGTTCAGCCAGAAGAGCGAATTACTCCGCGAAGACTCTTCATCCGCGCCCTTACAGCAGATGACGACAGAAGAACGTCTGATGGCCGATTATGGCGGAACAGGCCTGACCGTGGGTAAGCACCCGATTGCCTATCGCAGAGAGGAGCTTCGGCGCGAAGGCATTCTTTCGGCAGACAAGCTGAAAGACGTACCGGACGGTCGATTCGTGCGGGCTGCCGGGTGTGTCATCGCCCGCCAGCGGCCTGGTACTGCAAAGGGTTTCATCTTCATCTCGATGGAAGATGAAACTGGCATTGCCAACGTAATCGTAACGCCAGATTTGTACGAGCGTAACCGGCTGGTGGTCACGGGCAGCAAGTTTATTCTTGCTGAAGGCCCGCTGCAGAACCAAGATGGAGTGATTCATGTCAAAGCGACTCATTTACGGCACCTCACTGATCTAGCTCTGGAGGTCCGCTCGCATGACTTCCACTAATAGAAGTGTTGGCGGAGTCCGAAAAGAGGTCGATTATCAGAAGCTCGGCCCCGCCCTCCTAATTGCGTCGAGCCTTATGCTCGCGATTCGTACAGCACGTTGGCCGGCGACCCACAGCGATGGGCTTGCCAACGTGGATTGGCAAAAGGAAGTCGAACATAGCGCGCGCATCGCAAAAGTGATGCTCACTCACCTCACCACTCGGTTCCCAGGTCTCTTTTTTGCAAAGGATGTGCCTTGGTACGAAGCCACTGACGACGGTGTCCCCCGCTAACTTCGCTGTAAGAGCAAACCGCAGAGGTGGGTGGCGGAAGACGCCCGAGCGACTGGAAACAGGGAGGAACCTTCCTCCCCTACAACTTAACCTCTGCTTTTCGCATGGAACGCGATTGCGCAGAAATTCGCGTCCTATGGGCGCACCGATAGTTTTGAAGAAGAGGCTTATCGAGGAGCGAAGCGTGGCATTGGACTATCGAAGTGCGCTAGGGTCTTTGCGGACCGTACTCCGCGGCGTCGAAGAACGGGCGATCTTTTTCCACGACGTGACGACAGAGTATCTCCGTTCCGAAGACATGGTGTGGGCTTTGCCTAGCGCGAATGGAACGTTCGTCTTCACGCGCGAAGCTCGGAAGGCCTATGAGTCCCTCACAGAAGCTCTGGTAACGGATTGTCCTGGTTTGGGTCGCGGAATTGCCTTTCGGCGGGCCCGGCACGAGCTGTTCCGAATGATGTCGAAGTACGTGGGAACGGACCCTACTTCTCTGCAATCAAAGCAGCTCGCAGAGCTCCAGAACGGACTCAAGGAATGGTTCGGCCGAGAGGCGGAACCCCGCGAGGTCTTTCTATCTTGCGCCATCTCACCGTGGCCTGCGCCGCCGTTTTCCATCGGGCCGGTTCGATTCACTTTCATCAATGACGTTCGCCAAGCAGACTTCTATGTGTCCGCAAGTACGCTTGTGCGTGAGCATGATTTCGACAAGATGCTGGAGCGCATGCAACGAGATCGGGGCTCATGGCTCGCTCAGGTAGAAGTCGAAGGTTGCGACCGGGCGCGCGGTGAGGAGATTGGTGCGCTTGCCATCGACCTCGCCCTTGTGATGTTGCAACTCGCGCTACCGACATCTTGGAACACGCGCAATATCTCGCGACTCGACGCGCGTCGTGGTGGTGCCAACAGCCAGACCTTCTCGCGTACGGCGACCTCCGAGAGCGGGAGCCACAGCAGTCATGACGCTGGCGTAACTATCGGCGAAGGAACGATGCAGAAGATCTTGCAAGATTTTTCGAAGTTGGCGAATGCGGTTGGGCTTTGCGTGGCCGCATTCGCGTCCGGCAGATTTCAATTGCCCAACCTTCAACGTGCGTTCTGCGACGCCGCCTATTGGTTCCACGAAGCTCTAGCGGAGAAGATCGACTCGATTGCCATCGTGAAGCTGGAGACATCTCTTGAAGTTCTCCTGCGTTCCCAAAGCTCGAAGGGCAGCCAAGCACGCATTCGAGCCGTGCTCGAAGCCTTCTATGGCCTTGCTTCAAAGGACCCGGTGGCGCCTGGCTCCACGCAGACCGCCGACGACTTCGCAAAAACCGTCGTGAGCGACCGTTCGCAGTTCTTGCATGGCACGCTCTCCACGCTCCAACCCCACATTGGCATCGACCGGGAAGGACTCGAAGATTTTGTGCAAGCTGTCGTTCGACGTGCGGTGATTGAACTGGCGGACTACTCAAACCTTGCGATGGCTTCAGATCGGGTCGAAGACTTTCTCGATTGGGTTCGAAACTCTAATACAACAGCCGCACCTGTGACCGGAGCCTAAAGCAAGATGAAGGCGCGTCACGCTATCTTAGTTTGCAAGGCCGCACAGGCTGGTCTACAGTTTGTACCGCACACGGCGTCGAGATGACCTTATGAAGAAGATGGACTACACGATTGGATTTCAAGGCGGCCGCCCCGGATCAACGTGGACGTTAACGGCGTTGACTGACCGGGCAAAAGTGCGGACGCCTGAACCCATCACATTCGAGGATCGAAAGGCGGCTTTGAAGTTCCTGAAAGATTCGCAAACCGAGGGTTATCGGTTTGCCGGTGCATCCTCTATCGACCCTGAACAGCGGATGGTCAAGAATCGCTACTTTGTCATCGGTGCCAATGCAGAATTGATCTTCTCCGGCGAGGACAACGGCCCGCGCGATACGGTCTGGGAAGTTGGGGATGTGATGCCGGGACGCAATCGGAATGCGGGAACTGAGGGTGTCATCGAAAACATCCTTCAGGGGCCTGCAGTACGCGAACGGTTTGGTTGCGACCTCGCCTTTATTCTCCGCCTCCACCCGCTCACTGGCGGGACTCGCGCGGCACCGCCGCTTCCCCCATTTGATCCCGAGAACCCTTGTCCGTGCGGCATTCACGGAAAGTCGTACGGCACGTGCTGCAGGGACAAAGGCATCCACGCCCCTGGAAACGAGATGCTGCGAGGAACGGTTCCAAAGCTAGTAGCCGGAGCGCTCTTCGAAATACAGTCCAGCACGGTTCAAGGCGATACTCGCTGGCGCTTCATCTGGAATAAGCTCTGGCATTACCCGCAGCACGAGACGTTTCATCAGTTCCTTGATGCGCTCGTGGTGGTTACGCTCAGCAAGGAATGGTTTGAACAGCAGCTCCAACTTCCGCTGAAGAACCAGAACGCGATTGTTAAATGGCGCACGGCAATGGTTGAGCTGCTTCGCAGGCCGGGAGACGCAGACGACGGCGTCAGCATGGGTCATACTCTTACCGGACCGGCGAAGGCCTACCAGTGTTTCGCCTACGATCTTTACTGGCTGCAGTTGTTTCATCGGCTGCCCGAAACGCTTATCACGAGGCTGAAGGACTTTCGCGCGTTCCAGGGCGCGCGGTACGAGGTACTCGTAGCCGCCGTATTCGCACGGGCGGCCTTCGAGATTGAATGGATTGACGACGACGCTGCGCCTGGGAAACATTCAGAGTTTATTGCGACCCACAGACGCACAGGCAAGAAAGTCGGTGTCGAAACCAAGAGCCGCCAGCGACCTGGCGCCATGAATTACATCGGCACATTCAGTCGTGAAACCCACCTGAAAGGCGACGTCTTCGATCTGTACGACAAAGCGGTGCAGCAAGCGCCCGAGTGTGAACTGCCGTTCCTGATTTTCATTGACGCCAATGTCCCGGATAGCCCTGAGAAAGGACTGCCATCGTACTCCGACATTCCCGTGGACACCGTCTCGTGGATGAAGGAAATTCGGGATCGCTTGTTGGAGATTTGGAGTGCAGCGACGGAATCAACTCCCGAGAGTGCCGTGTTCATCACCAACTTGGCGTATTATTACGGCGACAACGACAAGCCATCTCCGGGAGGAATGGGATCTTTTTTCCCATCCACCAAACCGAGGGTTCCGATCCTCGAAGACCCGATGATCGCCGATATCCTGTACTGCCTGCAGACTTACGACACGGTTCCACGCCAGATTTGAAGGGCGAGCTAACCGGTTGCCGTCTTTGATAAGCCCCACGCGGTCGCGGGTAGAGCTCCTTAGCGAGGTATGACATCTTCATCCCGTGCGGAAAGGACGCCAGCTGTTAGGTGGGCGTTGCGGGCGGGAAGGCCGTTTGAAGTGGGTGACGGAGGGCGCGAAGCCCCGGCTGAAGACAGGGAGGATTCGCCTCACTACAACAAAGGTTCCTGCCGAACCCACGTAACTAGAAGGAGACGGTATTTCGCGAGGCAGTTGTTCGGTAGCCAGATATCAACAGGAGATGCTTTAGCCTTTATTGACGAGGGATTTCTGATGGCCAATGGCGCATCGACGGACACGCGGCGGCGGATGTTGTTTTTGAGCCATGCAACCCCAGAGGACAACGGTTTCGCTCGTTGGCTGGCACTTCAGTTGGCGAACGAGGGCTATCCCGTCTGGTGCGACCTGACAGAACTGCTCGGGGGCGAAGACTTCTGGAAGGACATCCAAGAGGCGATCCGAGAAGACTCCATTCGTTTCCTATTCGTTCTTTCCCGGAGCTCCAATACGAAAGACGGGACATTGCAGGAACTGGCCTGTGCCAAAGGCGTGGCTTCCAAGCTCAAGAGTCAGATCCGCGACTTCATCATCGCCCTCAAGGTCGATGATTTGCCTTACTCGGAAGTCGATATCGAGATACAGCGTCTGAATCACGTCTCTTTCAATTCTTCGTGGGCTGCTGGCTTGCACCAGTTACTGAAGAAACTGGAGGAGGACGGCGTTCCGAAGCATCCGAACTTCAATCCCCAAGCTGTTTCGACCTGGTGGCGTTCACAGGCTGAATTCAGCGCTGAACACGGCGTCACGGACGAGCCGGAGACGGAGATTTCGAACTGGTATCGAATAGCTTCTCTCCCCGAAACGCTCTGGTGTCACAACATTTCCCGCCGGACTTCGGGAAAATTGGACTTCGATATCTCTGGCCTGCCTTGGCCAGCGGTCAAAGCGACAGACTTGAGCTTCGTCACATTCGCGCCAGCCGACGAAGTGGCCGCGTTTTTGGATGGGAGCATCTACATTCAGTCTTCGATCAAGCTTCCTGCGGCCGACATCGCGAAAAAAGGGCATCCCCTGTCTCGCGAACTGGTGAGCCTATTGCGCCAGGGCTGGGACAAAGCAGCAGAAGGCCAGGGCTTTTCAGTGCAACGGATGTCTCCTCGACCGAACCGATACTACTTACAAAAGGGCGCCAACGAGCGTGTCTTCTTCGAAGGCGTAAATAGCAAGCGGACATACCGGGATTTGGTTGGTTACGCAACCAAGCGTGGAGTGCTTCGTTACTGGCACTACGCCGTAAGCGGCAAACCAGAGATCCTTCCGTATCCTCATTTCGTGATTCGCGGCCACGTCTTGTTCTCTGACTCGGGGGCGGCGCTCTGGACAGACTCCGAGAAGTCGGCGAAGGCCAGACGGAATCAGTGCAAGGGATGGTGGAATGACGAGTGGCGGGACCGCATGCTTGCGGCCATGTCGCTGCTCAAGTCGGACGACGGCTCGATAGCGCTTCCCATGTCGGCCAACGAGTGCGTTTTCCTGGAAGCGCAGCCAGACACTTTTGAATCTCCAGTTTCCTACGACGGAGAGAAAGCCATCGACGAAGATCTGGACGATTATTACGAGGGTGAGGAAGACGAGGAAGAAGACGAGGATTTGGAGGGTGCGGATCTTGAAGAACCGACTGTTACGAATTCCTGAGCCTTTACTCCTATTTCGACATGGCCAAGGCATGGAAGACCCGCGAGATGGACTCACACTGTTTGGTCCGCTCGATTCTGCCGCACCACTTGGATTGCGAGCGGGCGTAGTTGGAACTGCGAGCGGAATCGCGATTTTTGAACGATGGGTCAATGCGATTCGACATCCGATCAAGACGAAGAAGTCCATGCCGTCCCGACCACCCTTCGCGGGGTTCGAGAGCGTCTTCCGTATCCCCTGGGAAGCGAAGGCTCTGCAAACGGCAGTGATTGAGCCTGAGCATTTGCGTCAGGTGCTCTATCAGGACGATCGTCATCAACGGGTCTATCAAACTGTTGAGCTCTTCGTACAGGCAATCCTGCGTGTTCACCGAGAAGAAGAGGCAAAGCCCGATATCTGGTTTGTGGTCATCCCTGACGAAGTGAAGAAGTATTGTCGGCCTCTCGCTGTCGTTGAAGCTAACCTGCGCCATGAAGCCCGTCGGGAGTTCGCAGCTAGCCTGAAAGACAATACGCGAATCGCACGAAAGCTTCAGACTAGCCCTTCGCTATTCGCAGAACAAAATGAGGCGGCAGAGCCGTACTCGTATAAGGAGCATTTCAGGAACCAGTTAAAGGCAAGGTTGCTCGCGGACAAAATAGCGACGCAGGTGATTCGCGAAAGCACCATAGCCAGCGTTGGACCGCAAGGACCAACGGCACGGGAGCAAGGCAGCGAGCTTATGCAGTCGCAGATCGCCTGGAACTTGAGTACCACGGCTTTCTACAAGCTCGGCGGACGACCATGGAAGGTTCAGGGTATTCGGGAAGGCGTGGCGTATCTAGGACTCGTCTTCAAACGCAATTTGAGTTCTGGAACTGCGAATGCAGCAGCGTGCGGCGCACAGATGTTTTTGGATTCCGGAGATGGCCTGGTGTTTAAAGGTGCGAATGGGCATTGGTTCAACAATGAAACATCTGAGTTTCATCTCAGCCGAACTGCCGCAAAGGACTTGGTCGCAAAGGCCATAAAAAGCTACGCGGCGAAGCATAACGATCAGCCACCCAAGGAGCTCTTCATCCACGGCCAGACGCGATTCAATTGGGATGAATGGATAGGATTCCAAGATGCCGTGACCCCAGCAACGAACGTAGTCGGAGTCAGAATCCAGGATGAAGGCTCATTCAAGCTCTACACGCCGAAAGACACTCCAGTCCTACGCGGAATGGCCTACATCGTAGACGAGACTCATGCATATCTCTGGACGAAAGGATGGACGCCGCGCCTCCGAACTTACCCCGGCATGGAAGTTCCAAAACCAGTGAACATAGAGATTTGCAAAGGAAGCGCTGACATCGAAGTTGTTCTTTCCGATGTGCTCGCCTTGACGAAATTAAACTACAACACCTGCCGATTTGGCGACGGAAGGCCCATCACCCTCAAATTTGCAGACGCAGTTGGCGAGGTCCTCGTGACTCGACCTGTAGCTGATCTGCCTCCTTTGCCCTTCATGTATTACATCTAGCGTCTTACGAACTGCTCGGCGAGTCTGCAACATCGGCGAGCACGCAGTCTTGCCGTTCTAGAGATGCCGTGAACTCTAAATGGGATAGATGATTAACAATGCGACGACAGAGGTCGACAGGCTTACACCTGAGCGCGGGGTCGAACTCGTTTGCGAATTTATGCTGGCTCACCTTCGCGACTTCGTCAAGCGAACATTGACTTCGAGAAGCTACTCTCCCTTGTTGCGAATTGACCTATCGGCAAAGCGCTCATCTTCTTCCCATGACTGAGAGAACATCAATGCCATTCCAATCCGCCGAAGCGTTCCGGCATTTTGTAGCGAGTGTCAAGCATGATCGTCGTTACATCTACAGTGCCGAAGTGATCTCGTTTCTTGACGCCGTTGAGGAGACAGCACAATCGAGGATCAAAACGATTCCGAAGGGCAGATACCTTTGGCGAGCACAACTCGGTGCCACCACGCGCCTTCAGAGTGAGGGTCAACCCGAAGAGATGGAGGTAGATGTCCCTCTAATGGATGCTCGAATGAAGCCAATCCCTGCGCTGGTTGGAGACGGAAGAGCAAATCCAAGAGGAGTCGCATACTTGTATCTCGCCGATACGACCGCCACTGCGGCTTCGGAACTGCGACCGTGGCTGGGAGCGCTCCTTTCCATCTCTCAATTCCACGTCAACCGCGAACTTCGGATTGTTGATTGCACCTCAGACAAGAAGATGTGGATGAAAGGGTTTGATCCGGTGCTAGAGCGCATCATTCCCTGGTCACCAGAGGATTACGAGGCCGTCGTGTGGGGCGATATCGGGGAGGCGATGTCTCGGCCATATAGCCCAGAGGAGAGCAGTCTGAACTATGTTCCAACGCAAATCATCGCAGAGCGTCTGCGTCACGGAGGTGTTGGCGGGATGGCATATAACAGCCTGCTGGCAAAGGGAGGACATAATTTTGTCCTCTTCGACATCAAGGACGCTGATCCCGTGAACTTCACGCTCTATGAGGCCGACCAGGTCACATACACCATCACGCAACGCGATAACACCTACTTCAACCGTCGTAAGCCGGCCCCAGCTCAAATTGAACACAAGTAGCGGTAATGGACTTTGATCGGGCTGCCTTCATCGCCGCGTTTACGCAGCGATCTGATCGACGTAATACGGCATTTTCCTTATTCGAAAGAACTTGCTCAAGCTGGTCTCTGCTTAGATCTGTCGGAGATAACCATTCCGAGAGACGCTCTTCTCGCCATGAGCGGATCACTGCCGGTGTGCGGAATTTCCGATATCGATCACCGCCGTAGAAAGCAGCTCTAATGCCTCCGATTTTAGAAGAGACAAGATGCAACGCCATGCGATCATGCTTTTCACCCAGAACCGCATTATCAGTGGCGGCCAGTATCGGCGGCTGAGTCAAGCCGAGTGAAATTGACAAACACAAAAAATAACGGCAGAATTCTAGCCGCGGCCCATCACTTTTCCTGAGCACGACACAGCCTCTTCCCAATCGAAAAGCTGACAGTCCTGCCAGAATTGGGGACTGTTACTGCCTTGGGCGTAAGTGATGTGGACCGATAACGAAACAGACATCGATTTTCTTAACTTCAGCGGTGTCGCAAAAACTGCTGCGGCAATGATCCGACAGGTTCAACCCAACCCCGTGTCGATTGGTGTCTCTGGAGCTTGGGGTGTTGGAAAGTCCTCTCTCATCAAACTGATTCGTAATGAGCTGATGCTGGACAAGAGCGCGCCTAAGGGCTTGCTCTCCGATCAGAACATGTTCGTGTTTGTCGAATTCAATGCTTGGCTGTATCAGGGCTATGACGACGCTCGTGCAGCCCTTCTCGAGACCATCGCCCAGACCCTGCAACACGAAGCCGTTGCCCGGCAGACCGCTGGCGATAAAGCTCTAGAATTCGCAAAGCGAGTTAACTGGTTCCGTGCTATGAAATTGGTTGGTCACGCCGCCACAGCCCTCGCGGCTGCACATTTCGGGCATCCAGGACTTGGTCTGCCGGGGCTATTCGGGACGGCTTTTGGCGGCACACAAGGCAACGGCGATGCTAAAGAAGAGAAGACAGACAAGCCCGACAAAGGAGACAAGGAAACCGGAAAGGAAGATCCTTGGCTGAAGGCCGCGACAAGCGACACCCCGCCCAAGGAGATCCAGGCGCTTCGCAATGCACTCGAAGAGGCATTGCGCGAAATGAACATGACGCTCGTTGTCTTGATCGACGACTTGGATCGGTGCCTGCCCGAAACGGCAATTTCGACTCTTGAAGCAATTCGCTTGCTGCTCTTCATGGATCACACGGCGTTTGTCATTGCCGCTGACGAGGCCATGATCAAACACGCAGTGAAGCGTCACTTTCAGGGAGTCGATGACACTCTCGTCACAAACTATTTCGATAAGCTCATTCAGGTTCCCATTCGCGTGCCTCAACTCGGAGTTCAAGAGGTTAGGGCATACATGATGTTGCTTTTCGTAGAAGCGAGCAAATTGCTAGACGGCAAGGATAAAGAGGATCTCCGCCGAGAGATCTGTGCCCAGCTCGGTCGTACCTGGAAGGGCGAGCGGGTGGACGCGGAGTTCGTCAAGCGCCTGAGGGTACAGTGGCCGGATGGTTTAGAGTCCCAGCTCGACACGGCGGACCGATTAGCTGCGCTCATGACCGGGGCTAAGGACATCGCAGGAAATCCGCGCCTAATCAAACGCTTTCTCAATGCGATCTCGCTGAGGCTTTCTCTTGCAAAGGCTCAGGGTGTAGCCGTGGACGAAGCGATTCTCACCAAGCTGCTCTTGTTCGAAAGATGCGGGTCGACGGACGCTTATGAAGCGCTGATGCGCTCCGTAACCGAAGATGCTCAAGGGCATCCGACGATCCTTGGGCCGATGGAAGCGGACGTTCGGAAATCCGACAAAGTTGAATTCGGGAAACCATGGGATGACCGATTCTTACGAGACTGGATGTCACTTGATCCACCGCTGGCTGACAAGGATTTGCGTGGCGCGCTCTATGTCAGTCGCGAACACGCTCCACTCGTGTTCCCGGAGAACCGCCTTTCGCAGGCGGCCTCCGATGTCCTGAGTGCCCTAATTGAACATCCCGATATGGCCGATTCGCTCAAAGACAAGTTCGCAGAGATCGATGCCCGAAGCCTCGGTGTGATTCTCGACAAGCTCTTGGAGTTGGCAAGAGGCGAACAAGAATGGGGTGCCCCAAAAATCCTTACGGCTTGTTTAGCTGTGTCTCGCACGGATATTGCCCTTGGAAGGAAGCTTGCTGCATTCCTGAAGGATCGTCCGGCCTCTCAAATCAAGGCCTCCATCGTTCCTAAGATCAGAGGCGAAGCTTGGTCATCGGAAGTGTTCGCTAAGTGGCAAGCTGACGAGGAAGTAATTGGGGTGGTAAAGACTGCGATCACGCGGAAAGCGGAGGGCAAATAATGGGTACCTCGTCCTCTAGCAAAGGCTCTCCGTCGAACGTACCCATGGTTCCACCGTGGGTGCCGGATGTTCCCGGTGGACCACCGGATAATGCACCACCGGACGCCCCTCCCGAGGATGGCGTCCCACCCTCCCAACCGCCGGCAGACAATCTCGATCTGGCTGGCGTAGGCGAGGGTGGGGGAACTCCTGCGCCTCCCGCCGCTCCGACCGATGGCAGAGCTCGTCTGGCGCCCCCTGGAAGATTTGGGGCCGCACGAACGAATCTCTCTGCGTTCGCGCGAAACAGTGATCGGCAAGCCATGCGTCGGGGTATCCGGCACTATGTATCCCAAGGATATGGCGGGAGTGGTGCGGCAACCCGTCGCATGGGCGGCACCATTCGATCTTCGGAAGCATTGCTTTCCGCAGTTTCCGGAGGGGTCGCGAATCCCTTCCAAGCGCCGGGTGCCCCTCTCGATCCAGCGCTACTTACAGGGCAGTCTGCCGACGACATTATGGATGCCGTCACGGATGCTGTTCGGCCAGTGGACGGAACCCAGGATTCGGAATCAAGCCGTGCAGCAATCCGAGATGCTCTTTCAGACACGCTAGAGCAATATCCCACAGCGGATCTTCTGAATCTGACCGATCAACAAAAGGAGTACGCGATAGAAGCATTTGTGGCAGGTGATCTATATCGGAGGTTCGCTCTAGATCTCGGCACCCATGTAATAGAGAACGCGCCATCGACTTCGGCAGGGTTGAGTCATTTGAAAGAGGTTCGAGACTACATTAGGGAAACCGTTGCAGAGGCATTTCGCAGTTTGAAGGCGAAAGGCGGAACCATATCGAAGAGCCGGGTCGCAACCGTGGTGCGCGACGCTATCAAGGAAACGTTCGCGGTGTTCGAGGCTTATACCCGATGAAGATTGTCTGTGCTCCCGAGTCTTTCGATTTCACACAAGAAGAAGCTGATTTACCAGTTGTTCTCTATGGTGCGACAAACAATCCCCAAAAGGGTGCAATTGGTAATGGTGTACCGCTCGCAGTTCGAAGAGCGCGACTTACGCCAAGTTCCACAGCATGGGACTTAGTTTCACTCGCATTGAGCGTCTTCGCCGCTGATCTCGCCGGCCATCGTCTGAGAAGTCCAGACGGATGGACCCGAACCTTCGACCTGCGCGTTGCTGTGTCCAATCCCGGCTTGTGGTCCGCATGCAAGGAAAGTGTCGAACAGCTTCTTCGTTTTCTGACGACCGATCTTTGGACCATTTGTTTTGTTGCAGGAGGTACGACCCCTGCACCCCATGCAAAGGCCAAACCCCTTGAAGTTGACGCCGCCGTGTTGCTCTCTGGCGGATTGGACAGCCTCATTGGCGCTATCGACCGGAGCAGCAGCGGCAAGAAACTTGTCGCGGTAAGCCACACAGTACGTGGAGATGCCGAGAAGCAAGAAGCGTTCGCAAATGCTATTCCGGGTGTTCAAACCCATTTGCAGTTTCCCCATGCCGCGAAGATTCCGAACGCTGAAACTCCTGCATCACAGCGGAGCCGATCGCTGATGTTCCTCGCATACGGCGTGCTGGCAGCTACCGCGACGAAAAGCTATTCCGATGGAGGAACCGTTGATCTATTCGTTTGTGAGAATGGGTTCATCGCCCTCAATCCGCCCTTGACTCCAGCGCGGGTGGGAAGCCTGAGTACCAGAACGACCCATCCTGTTATATTCGCCCACTTCCGCGCGATTCTTGCGGCGCTCGGGCTAAGGGTAAACATTTCCAATCCCTACGAGACCATGACCAAAGGAGAGATGCTGCAAAATTGTACAAACCAAAATCTCCTTGAAAGCTTCGCGACTTCGTCCACCAGTTGCGGACGCTTCAAGACTTTCTCTTACAACCATTGTGGCCGTTGCGTCCCATGCCTCGTCCGCCGCGCAGCATTCGAAAAGTGGAAAGGCTCGGATGCAACATACTATCGGTATGCAGATATAGGCCGCGATGAACCCGAGTATGCGGGCTTCGATGATGTCCGTTCCATGACGATGGCAATCGCCCAGAGTAAAACGGCGGGTGTGCGTCGGTGGTTGGGTGCAACGCTTAGTTCTCCTCACATATCGAATAAAGATCCTCTACGTGAGGTCGCAGGACGAGGTCTGCAAGAGTTGGAAGCGTTGATGGTCAAATTGAAAGTGAAATGATCGACTTCCATGCCCATCTCGATCTCTACCCAGACCCAGACTCTGTCGTTCAGCGTTGCACAGAACTTGGGATGTATGTACTTTCTGTAACGACTACGCCCACCGCTTGGGAGGGTACATCCGTACTAGCTTCCGGTTCGCCACGCATCCGAACTGCGCTCGGTCTACATCCTCAGCTTGCGCAGCAACGAAAGCATGAGTTGACAGTTTTTCGAGAGCTCCTCGGCAAGACTCAGTACGTTGGCGAAGTGGGTCTAGACGGTGGCTCCGACTGTATACCATTCTGGAATGACCAGCTTGATGTCTTTCACGACGTTCTCGAACATTGCTCTCGTTCTGGCGGGAAGACTCTCTCGATTCACAGTCGCAGAGCGGCCTCCGAAGTCTTGAAATGTTTACGGCGCTATCCATCCGTAGGCATTCCCATTCTGCATTGGTTTACTGGAAGCCACAAGGAACTCAGGGACGCAATCGATCTCGGATGTTGGTTCAGCATCGGCCCTGCCATGCTGTATTCAGCGAAGTCCAGGGAGCAAATTTCGATAATGCCCTTCGATCGCGTTCTCACCGAAAGCGATGGACCTTTCACACGGCACGAAGAACATCCGTTATACCCGTGGGATGTCACCCGCGCGTTGGCTGCTCTTGCTGACGTATGGAACAAACCCCAACCCGAAGTCAGCATCGCCATTCAAGAAAATCTCAGAAAGCTGGGTACGCTCTCCAATAAACGGAAAGATCTGCGTCGTTAGCCGAGGTGAGCACCATTGTGAACCCGGTCCTGCCATCTGCAGTTGAGCAATGTCACTGATTGATATGGGATATCTCTATCCGCACGCAGGCGAACTCTGCCGAGCTCCGGAGGGAGTCACCATATTAGTCCCGTGAAGTCGGCTTATGTGAAGTTGCTATTCACAGGACGCCTGTCTATAGTGCCAATCTCAGTCCTGGACTGGATGTCTTCTTCACGAACTGTGATTGGTCGGTAGCCAAGCTTGGAACAGGAATTTGCGCTTTTCCCAAATCGATTGCCGAGGTTTTCGACACGTCTCGGCTGAGGCTTTCTGCCAATGTGGAAGCGTTGTTAGTAAAAATTTGGGCATCTTGTGAGGCCCGAGAGACGGAGACGTACGCAAACCTTCCGTTTATGAGTTCGGGATGCGCTTCTGTATCCATGTTGACCAAGACTCGATCTGAGGTCAGACCCTGGGAGCTGTGCGATGTCACAGCGTAGCCGTGGTCGAAGTGGCGCATGTCTCGTGGGTCGAAAGAGATGTCTCTGCCGCTATCCATATGAAGAGATATACGTCCATCTGAATCAAAGCCTTTCAACGTTCCCAGGTCACGATTGGCAAGCTGGAGATCGCGATTCGGGGCCGTTAGTTGTATGCGGTCGCCGATCGCAAATTCACGTTCGATCTCACGGTAGGCAGATATGCCGCGTAAGCGCGATGGATCGTATGTAGCGAGTTGGCCATCGGATTTCCGCACTGTGACGAGATTGCCCTTTGGAACTGTTTCGACGACCTGCGCGTAGCTTCCGGCCTCGATACCGACGTCTTTGCTTCCCCTGATGTAGTGGAGAACATCGCCAGCTTCGTACCGCGCAGCCCACGCCCGGTCCGCGCCCGTCATGTCTGAGCGTGGAATGAGTACGCGCAGGGTACGGTCGGTCTTTTCTAGGAGTCCAGCTGCCTGCAATTCTCGGCGGACTTCTTGATTCAGCGCCCGCCTTGAAGCATTGTCTGGTGAAACGATGATGGTGTTAGCGGGATGCGCGGCATAGCTCTTCGCGATGTTCGAGATGCGGTGTTCCGCGTCAGGAATCTCGGTCACTCGCCCTTGCTGTTGGAGCATCCGGACGCCTGTCTCGGTTTCGTTCCTGGAGAGATATTCGATTGCCTTTAGGAGTTCCGGGTTTTTCTGACGCACGACGCGGTCGAGCAATGCGCTCCGCATTCCGGCTTCCTGTAGTTGCTCAAATGGCTTGCCAGCGTCCACGCCTTGATGCTGTCTGATGTCTCCGACGAGGAGCACTTTGTCACCTTTATCAATCCGACGCAGAAAGTCCCGTATCTGCTCGGTCGAAGCCAATGAGGATTCGTCGACAAGGTATAGATGCTTTTGCTTCGGATTGGCTCGATCTCGAGTCCGAGCAAGGAAGCCCTGCAGCGTGTCCGCAATTACCCCTGCGTCGCGGAGCTGGTGTGCCGCGCGTGAGGTCGGGGCAAAGCCCTCGACCGAGTACCCGTTCCTCTCCGCTCCGTGGCGTATCACCGCAAGAGTAGTTGTCTTCCCGCTGCCCGCACTCCCTTGCAGGCCTTGGATTTGGTCGCGGGATGTAAGTATCTGTTCGATCGCTTTGCGTTGCGTTGGATTCAAGCCCTCGCGAGATTCCGTAAGGGGAATAGCTCCCTGAATCGACATGAGCTGTGGGGCTCGCCCTTGCCCCTCCCGAACAGAAAGGATGATCTCTTTTTCAGCCTGGATTGTCCCGGCTGTCGTGAAATGGCGACCTGCGGACTGCTTGGTTCCTGCGACCTCTCGGAATTCTCCGGAGGCGATCCGAGACTCAAAGTTTGCGCGAACTTCCGGGTAGGTCATCTCGCCCATGCCGCGGCGCATGGCGTCTACGAAGATGGCCCGCTCATCGAGAACGGCTTCGCGCTCGAAGCCCTTGTCGCGGGCGAAGGTCAGCGCTGAGTTTGCTTGCTGCTTCCTCTCATCAAGAGAGTTTTGGTGAGCCTTGCTTTGGCGACGAGCCTGAGCTTCGGCAACCACGGCCTCGGCCTGATTGCCGTATTCAGCGGCGATCTGTCGGTGCGCCGCGACGACTTCAGCCGACGACAAAATCTGTTTGCCGTCACGGGTATCGTGAGCTGCGATCTGAGCCGCTTCCGGACCGGAAAACCCGCTGCGGGCGACTGCCTCCACGATCTGCTGGCGACGCGGACTGGAAGCGTCAAGGTATTTCTGCGAGTAGCCTTTGATCTCGGGCGCGCCACTCCGTCCGGGCTCGATCTCATAACCAAGCGAGCGAAGCTGATACGTGAGGTGAGACTGATATATGGCGGTCGCGAACTGCTGTGTCTCGAAAAGACTGCGCGGCTGTAGGGCGCGCATACTCCCATCCTCGCGCTCGGTCATATTGAAGACTAAGGCATGGGTATGGAGCTGCGGTGCGGCGTATCCATCGACCGGACGCGCCGTGTCGTGCTCAAAGGTCGCTGCCACAAACTGTCCCGTTGTCTCTGGGGCATGGTTCCCACCGATACGTGCCTGCGTGTAGTGCTCAAGCTCGTTGAGAGCAAAGGCAACGGCCTTTCGGTGAGCCTCGCGCACTTCATTATCGCCGCCGACAAGTGCCGTCAGCGAAATAGATTTGGGTGCTGAGAATGTGGCGTCCCAACCGGCTCGATGCTCGACGGGAGACACCGTTCGCCCCTCTTCATTCGTGTATTCATGAATGGCGCGATGACGAACTAGTTGCTCTCCGTTCTGTGGATGCTGCCCCTCTGCAAGACGGGCGAACTCGACCGCGCCAACCGCGCCGGACAGGTCGAACTTCTCTGCGAGTTTGCCGCGCCACTCACCTTGGATCGTGACCTCCTGCTTCCAGTAGTTCTGTTCAGCAGCGGTGAACTCCTTCGCGTGATACGTCTGCGCCTGAGTCGAAGACAGCGGTTTGGATATGGTCAACATGGCTCACTCCTATCCGCGCGTGATGAGGTTCTGAACATCGTCATCGGGAGTCATCGCAACTCCGCGTTCAATCTCCTCAACCTCGGCAATTCCGTCAGAAGTCTTAGGGTCGGATGGTTCGGGCTCCTGTTTCAATTCGACCGGAACCGGCACGGCAGAGTCAGTCCGCTTCGGCTGGTAGGGCAACTTGTCGTCGGGCCGCTCGCGAGCCTCAAATCCATTCGCGAGAATGGGCATATCGAAGTACGGAAACGAAAACCGTGTCACATAGTTCTGGTGCTTCATAAACGCGTGCAGGTCGGCTAGGCCGGAGATTTCGGACTCCAATACGAGCTGTTCCACCTGGCGGTCAAGAGCGAAGTTTCGCCCCGCCCGCGTCCCATCGAAGTGGGTCTCACGTAGCCGTTCCACCTCAACCTTTCCAATGAACTCGCTCACCCATTGGCCGGCCTTCGGTTCCTTGGTCGTAAGCCAGATGCTGGTGGCGGGCTGCGAGAGCATGACCTCGGCGAGATGACCATAGAGGTATTCGAGTTGGGCCTTGCCTTGGAATCCCAGCACGACGGGATTCCGGCTTTTGCGCGCTTCAGTTATTGCAGTGTGGAGTTGGGGAAGTTTCTGGAGACTTGCCATTTCGTCAATGACAAACCAAACCCGCCGCTGCGCTTCTTTGGGCTCATTCAAGAGACGCAACACCAGCCAATCAATCCATAAACTTTGGAGGGGCCGAAGGGCCTCTCGTTCCGCCGGAAGCGACGTGAGAAAAATCCAACCCTGTCGCTTCTCGGCCCATTCGGTTGCCGTCCACGAACCGTTGCCGTCACCCACTTTGGGCAGCAATCGCAGGCTGTCGGCAACGAGGCCGAGAGACGCTAGTACGCCTGCCCGCTGTTGATGGGCGCGTACGTCAATAAAGTGTGCGTGCTCTGTCCCCTTGAGTCTTCGGTCGATCTCTTCCGGCTTCGACATCCACTCGACCAGCTCATCTGGAGTCGGGTCATAAGCCATCAGGAAGGCGAAAATCTTCTGCGGGGATTCGATGAAGAACTCGCCCTTTTTGTCCTGCGGTGGCTGGAACAGGGAAGCGGCCAGCGCCTTTGCTTCGGATCGGCTGCGCAACTCGTCAGCTGGCCCCCAATAGGGGCAGCGCTTGTCGAGCGGATTCAGGATGACATCACCGCGCGAAGGGTTATAGAAGCGCTTCACGAACTCGCGAGCTGGGTCATACACGATGGCCGCATCCCCCCGGCTTTGGACTTGGCGGAGCACCTGAAACATGAGCGCGGACTTGCCAGCGCCGGTGTCCCCGATGATCTGCATGTGCTGCGCCTCGGCACGCATGGGGATGCGGAGCATAGGCGTCATGTCATTCGTCTTGAAACCGACGCCGTCGCCTTTCACGGTCCTATTGAACTGCTGCGGGGTCAGCATCTCCGGGCCTTTGAGGCGACGCCCATATTTCAACTGCTTCTGCCGCTGGACATCCTTGAATGTGGCGACCGGCAGCAGGATGAGGAACATGATTGCGCCGCCAACGATCGGCGGCGCAAAGAACTGCCAAAGCGTCTCTCCCTTATAGACCACGCCTCTGAGATACACGCTGAGACGAGCGTCCACATAGTCCCGTTCCGGCGCTCGAAAGAGGAGCGTGTAGCCCCGCTCTCGCGCGTCTGTGGAGAGAGCAAGAGGGATCGTTTGGGCTCCCTTGTCCTCCGTCCGACCAAGAGAAACGTCATCGTTCATGGCGGGTCGAGGAGTGCTACGCGCCCCACCCACAAACAACAAGCGGTAGGTACTCTTGTGTGCCCTCAAGACAGCGCCAAAGGCCGACCGCTCGTATGCGGGGAGACAGTAGCGTTGCAAAGGCGTCGCCAGATGGATGCGAATGCAGACGGCAAGGAAGGTCAGCACCGCTACTCCGAAGGTTATCGCGTAGGTGTAGATGGGCATGTGGCGCGGCCAGACGATCGTCTCTTTGCGTCCCCAAGCGGTCTTCGGCATGGCATTACCTCCGTCGTTCAGCTACCACTTTGGTAGCCAGTTCATATTTCGTCGCCGCGATGTCGTCGAGCAGTTTGTCGAAGGCTTCGGCGTTGAGTTTCTGGCCTGAGGCGAGAGGCCTTAGGACATTGACTAGAAGGAGGCGGACGCCAAGAACTTCCGCCAGCATTGCGTCGACTGCGGAGGAAGTTCGCAGTTCCCGCATGATGAGGTCGCGAACCCACTCGCTCGGCACTTTTCCGGCGTGTTCGGCTGCCGACAGAACATCGGATTCTTCCTCCGGTGTGAGCTTGGTGCCGACGCTCTGCGTGCGTTGGGAACGACCTTTCAGACGGGAGGTTCTTCGGCTCGTCGTGGCTTGGTTAGTTAGCATCTGCCTCTCTCAGAGGCGGTTCCTTACAAGGAACCGTCAAATCCGCAAGTCGCATAGTTTCTGCTGGTTCGCTATAAGGAACCTTGATTCCTACGCAGCACCCTGTCAGGGGTGGAGTGTCAAGATTCTTCCGGTGCGAAGCACCGTCGTGGCTCTGCCACCGATGTAGAAGCGGGATCATGCCTTCGATCCCGCCACAGAAGCTGTTGCTTGTGCTGCCGATGATGCTGCGGGAAGCTTCCTCTTCACGGCGGATTCTCCTGCGTCACTGGCTGGTTTACGGATGCGTAGAGTGGGCGTAATCTTCTGCGCATCCGGAGACTTCAAGAACTCCTGGAAGTCACGGTCTTTGGAGAAGACATACACAAGAGCCTGCTCAACGACATCGTCGGCAGAAGCACGGATAAAGGCCGCGTATTGATCGACCTGGGTGGCGGTGGAATCAGTCAGTCGGATCGATGCGCTGATCTGGCGGGTTTGGACGACTTCGAGTAGTGGCATTTCTGTTCTCCTCGGTGTAAATTCAGGCGATCTTTCTGCGTGCCACCATCCGCTGTGCGGTGGTGGCAATCTCCCGCGCACGAGCGAAGCAAAGCGCGGCCGGAAGCTCGAAACAATGGCGGTCTTGAAGCATCGTGATGACGTCGTCAATCGGAGCGCCAATGAGGAACCATTGACGAGCGGAAGCCACGTCAACGGTCCGCTGTGCGTAGTAGAGAGGGTTTGGTTTATCGACGCGGCGGTGGGCAAGTGCGCAAGTGAGCTTCCTGGCGTCGGATCCGGCCGCAAGCTCTGCGCAGACCCACGCCCAATCCTGCTCCGATTGGCTGTCTTTGTGAGAGGTGCCATGTCGCGGATTTCTGTAAGGCGGCCGCGCGGCAATATCTGGGGTCTCGGATAGCCGGAAATCCCACGGATCGGCGATTGCATCGGAAAGGTATTCCACCGCGACACAGTGCGCGGGCGAATACTTGCGGTTGAGGAAACCGGGAATGCGAAGCACCCGATTGCAGTCGGTGCACGCGGGGTCACCGCCGAAGGAAATGGCGAGCTCTTTGAGAGTGCCTTCCTGTTGCTCCAAATCGAAGCCTTCAACCCGCCACAACACTTGGTACTTGCCGAGGGAGGTGGAGAGGATCGCGGATGCCGGAGGCACCACATCTGACGCCCGAAGCGCAGCGAGCCGGGTTTCGCCGTCTTGGTCAATGTCGAGATAGAGATGGCGGACGGAAGCGATGGACTCTTTGGTGCGCTTCCGACTGCCGGGGCGAAGCGGATTGGCAGCGACGTAGACGTTCGCACCGTTGTGGTTTTCATGGGCGAGCCAGCGGAGGTAACGAGGGGCGAGCGCCTGTTCTAACGTGACGACACGCTGCTGGGTCTTCGCCGGGCTCTCCGTGCGAAGCAGGAGAGCAATCGTCGAGCCCGGAGCGAAGCAACGGGTGAGAAAGTCTCTGGCCACTTCATTCATCGTTTCTCTCCAATCCAGATTTTTTGCGAGCGCGATCTCAAGGGCCGTATAGCAGCCGAAGAAGTCCGGCTCGACGCCGGACTTCCCGGGTAGTGAGGAAGGGCTTATGCGACCTCTTCCTCGGAAGCGTCTTCGGTGTCTTCCACGGCTGCCTTGGCAGCGCGATCCAGCTTGAGGATCGAGTTCACCCGAATCTCCCAGATGGTCTGCTCCGAATCGGTCTTCGTGCTCGTGTACTTGCGGCTGCGCAGCTCGCCCTCGACCTGGATGTGGGCGCCCTTCTTAAGCGTGGCGGCGAATTCTCCGAGCTTGCCGAAGACAACGCAACGGTGCCATTCAGTGTGCTCGATGTACTTGCCGTCCTTCTTATAAGAGCTCTTCGTTGCCAGCGAGAGCGTGGTAAGGCTGCGATCGTTGTTGGTGCGAACTTCAGCGTTGTTGCCGAGGAAGCCGATGAGGGTGACTTTGTTCGAGTACATGGTGGTGATCTCCGTTTCGTTGATTTGCCCGTAACCTGCTCGGGTCACCCTTCGCAAAGCGAGCGAGTGGGCCCGGCTCCCAAGTGCCGAGAAGTGCTTTCTTGGCGGGGCCCTGAAGAAGTTTGAGCGGCGCTCTTTGCCGCGGCTTTCAAACTTGTTTTGGGAGGAACCGAGACCCCGCAGGGGCGACATAGTCGAAGCAGAACGACGACGTGCCGCAGGGCGCCGGATAGGCCCCGAAGCGTGACCCCGAGTAGAGGACGGGATACGGGACGGAACGAACTCCAATGCGCCAAATTCACCCAATCGATTCTTGGCTTGCAGAACGGCCACAACTGCACCCAATCTCACGATGGCAATGGGTCCCCGGAAGGACGGCTTGGAACACCCATACCGCCGCGTCAGGCAAGCCCGGATCGCCATGCTGGGCGCTTTCAGGGACGAGTTGAGTCGTGCAGCTAAAGCAGCTGCTTGGAAGAACATCGGAGTGACCTCAGATTGGGCTGGATTCTCTAGGTGGAAGACTTCGCGTCAGGCGTCGGAAGCACGGTAGACCTCCTCGGTCAGGAAGCACCGCTCCGTGTGACTGTAACCGGAGACGGTGATGAGTTCCCGGACGCGGCGGCTGCCCTTGGGATCGCGCTCGCAATGCAGTACGAAGTCCACGGCTTTGCCGGTCTGCGACCGGACAAATGCCTGATCCAAATTCGTCCTCGCACTGAGGGCCATGTCTGCCAGCCGATCCAACGCATCGACGGCCGAATCCGCGTGCAGTGTTGAGAGCGTTCCGCCGTGGCCCGTATTCATTGCCTGGAGCAGGTCATAGCCACATTCATCACGGATCTCGCCCATGATGATGCGGTCTGGACGGTGGCGAAGCGCAGCAGCGACAAGCTGACTCGGAGCGATAGCGACCTGTCCTGGGATCTCGGCGACGGCTTCCCAACGGACAGCGTTCGGATGCTTGATCTTCAACTCGGCCGGCTGCTCGATCACCACGAGCCGTTCGTGCATCGGCACATGGTCCAGCAAAGCCTTCATCAAAGTCGACTTTCCCGAGCCTGTCCCGCCGCTGATGATCCCATTCTTCCGCTTCACAATCAGGTTCACGACATGGTCGCGAATCGGCGACGGTAGACTGCCTGCGGCGACAAGCTCATCACTCGTGTACCAGCGGTTGAATTTGCGCACCGTGAGCGTCGGTCCATTGATGGACGGCGGCGGTCCCACTACGGCAACGCGAGAACCGTCGGGTAAGCGCGTGCTGAGGATCGGGTTCTGTGTCGTTAGATCCTGCCCAAGCAGACGGGCAACGCGCTCGATGGCGGCCTGCAACCGCTCATTCGTGTACTCCGCAGAGAGCGGAATGTGCTCTATCATTCCGGCGCGATCCGCAAACACCCCTGTCGTCCCATTGATCATCAAATCCGAGATCGATGGGTCCAGGAGCAAAGCCCTGAGCTCCTCTGGGAAGAACGGTAGGATGAGCTGGAAACTCATCGCGTCGCTCCTTGAGCCGGCTGGGCGATGGCGTTCGGATTCGGAGCCGTTGTACCAGGCGTTACCACGTCCACCGACACCCGGTTTTCATGGAACTCTGTGATCGTGAGACCAAGCGGATTGATGAACTCATACTGCGGATAGATCTTCGCCTGGTCGCTGACTTGTTTAGGGTTGAGATAGTAGGTAGCGGACAAGAGCCAGTGCTCCGTGCGTGGCTCGTGCGAGGTCTGCTCTGAGTAAAGCTTGTCCAGGGTAATAAGGGCCGTTCCGCGCGCAACACGGTCTCCCTGGACCACTTCTTCGGACATCGAGGTGATCGTCACATTGCGGACTTGAACATCACCCGATTCCACCTGTCCGCCAGCGACCTGTGAGACAAGGTGATTCTCGTTGTCTGCGGCCATGAGCTGCGCCGCCACTGGTTGGGAAAGAAAGTAGTAGTTCAGCGGATACTTCTTCACAATGACATCCCGATTGATGGTGAAACGGTAGTTGGCCCAATCGGTCAGATAGGTGCGTACCTCACCATCGCGCGGGCTGTAGTTAAGATCGCTGTACTGGATCGCCTGGGCTCGGCCCATCTCATCGATCCGGATGTAGCGATTCGCAACCGGACGGTGCGCAAGCGAAAAGTTCAGCCACATCGAACCGCAGAGGAGAACGGTCCCACAACCGATGATGAGGCGGTACGCTTTACGCTCCGAGTAGTGAGCGGCATACACCTCGTTTCCAATCTGGTCCGTGAGCATGGACTGCTCCGAAGTGAGCGCCGTTTCAATGGGAGCGATGTGTCCTGACATGAGGTGTGCTGCTCCTTTCCGAGACCGCTTGGAAGACGATGAAGGCGTAAATCATTCCCGCAAGGATCAACCCGACGAAGAAGATAACTATCAACGGGAAAAACCATCCGGGGCGACGGACTCTGGCTCCGCTCAGAATTGCCAGCCACCAAAACGAATCGCTCATCATGCACCTCCGCCCTTCGCGAGCAGCAGCGCCGATCCTCCGACCGTGTTTGGCGCGGCTGAAACGAGACCAGCAGCTCCGCCAAAGATGGCCTGCGTCATGCTCGGAATGAACAACATATTGATGATGAACGCGACAAAAACCATCAAGCAAGGGATAAGATTTGCGATCCACATATCCATCGAATAGTTGCCGTTGAAGGTCTGCTGAAGGAAGCCATTCATGAAACCTGCCCAAACGAATATGAAGGCCGCCGCGACAGCTCGGATCATTGCGAAACCGATAAGGACATCCAGGAAATGGAAGAACTTCGCCCTGAAATTCTGAGTCATGAGGAGGGGGACGAAGACAGGGCCGAAGAGCGCCGTGACCCCATAGAGAATGAACGCGCTGCAGTTGATGACGAACAAGATCGCAGAAGCAAGTCCGAGCATGAGCTGGACAAGCACGTAGCAGAGGATCTGCACAGGCGCGGTGAAAGATGGCATGGCGGTGCCATCGCCGGCTGTTTTGAGCAGCTGGAGGAGTTGGTCAAGGGAGTTTTGATCGAACGTGGCAACCATCGCCTGGGAGATGTAGGAAAAGAAGTGGTTGATGCCAAAGCTCGCGCCGGGGAATGGATTGACCCAGTAGTTTTCGAGTAGGCAGCAGACGATCAGTTTGAGCAGGAAATTGGTCATTTCGCCGGCGCGGACGGGATGTGTGTGGAATCGAAGCGTCATCGCACTCGTATTCCAGTTCACGACCATGCTGACCAACTTAATGAAGGCAATGCAGCTCAGCTCGGCCAGACCCAACTGAGTCAGCGCGCCACCGTTCTGCGTCGTCAGGTTTGTCAGGTTGTTGGTGAACTGGTAGAGCCAGTTCATACCTGAGCTAGCGGTCGGTAAAGCTTGTGCGAGAACGGCGATGCTCATAACAGTCTCCCGAGGATTTAGGGGGTGTAGGTCTTCCAGGTCTTGCCTTCGTTACCGGCTGCAGAGTTGTGGCGCTTCCGGTCTTGCTCAACCTTCTTTCGAAACGCCTCGTCTTCCTGCTTGCGTCGTTCGCTCTCGCGTTGCTGCTGTTCCAATATCGCGGCGGCTTTGGCAGCTTCATGACGTTGGTAGATCGCGGCGCTGGCGATGACACTCAGCGCCGCAAGGATGGCAATCAACAGTTTTGTATTGAGAAGCTTCGACATGGTGTCGTCCTGTTATGGCAGGTAGCTCTGCCACGTGCTGTCTTCGCTCGCCGCGCTCATGTCGTGTGTGGCGTGCTGAGTGTCGACGAAAGCGGCGGTGTTGAGGTCAGTCGCAGCGGCATTGCGACGTTCCATGTTCGACACCGCCATCTGGGAGGCGAGGCAGGCCTGAAGAGTTCCCTGATTCTGCATCTCGGACATCTTCTGGGCCTCAGCGGCGTTCAACAGGTTGAGTTGCTGGACCTCGCTGTTGGTGGCGCTTGTGCCGTCAAGCTGGTTCGCTGTCAGGCTGGCATTCGCCGCCGAGTTTTGGGTTCTGGCCGCACGATAGGCACCCACGGCCGTAATGCAGTCCGGTGAGATCGAATCCGACATCTCGACCATCGCGAGCTGCGACATCTGCGGACTCCCTGGAGTTTGACCCTGGAAGTACGTGGAGACGTTGGAGCTGACCGGGGTCGTTGCGGACTTCCAGGCGGTGGAGGACGCGGTTGCCGAATTGCTGTTGAAAGCAACCGTCATCCCACTCGTCTCGCCAAACATGTTGGCGACGTTGACGTTTTTAAGAGCAGTCAGCGTGGTTTGCCACTGTTGCTTGATAGAAAAATGCTCGATGTTGTTCTTGAGCATTTTGTATTGCGACTCGATCGTCGTGAGCTGTGACACGAGGCTTGCATAGCTCGTGGGATCGAAGACGATGTCGCCAACACCAAAGAGTGCGAAGCTGGGTGTGGCAGTCAGGAGAAGAAGACCTCCTCCGATGAGCCATTTGCGCCGTTTTGTGGGAATGATCATAAAGCGCTCCGAAAGCGGTTTCAAAAACAATGGAAGGTATGTCGGTTCGTGCCGGTCCAGGGAGATGTTGTGGACATAGCCGATGGAGTTGCCAACGAATTCAACCGCGTTTCTCCTTTCTTCACAGGGTCGAATCAACGCGGTGTTCTACGTAAGACGGGATGAGGATGTCACGGCCGATGTAGATACGTGCGCGTGAGCCTTCCTTGAGGGTGATCATCGGCAGACGATTGAGGAAGTGGTTCAACACCTGCTGGCCTTCTGCCGCAGACTGTTCGGAGATTCCGTTTCGGATCTCGGTGGAAGGAGTGAAGACGCTTCCGTTATTTCCGATCTGCGCCAGACCGCCCAGACCGCCGATTGCGGCTGCTGCGCCAAATGCCATCAGGTAGCCGTGGTCCACCTTGGTTGCGAGGCCCGTCGTGCCGATCTGATCGAGCCCGAGATATTTGTCGAAATCGAGCGAAAACCCGTCCGGGCAGACTGCACGGTGAAAGGTGACGAACATCTTCCGTTGCTGTGCATTCCCAACACTCTGCACGGACCCGATTAAGCGGGTGCCTTGCGGCATGAGGAGTTGCTGATGATCGTGCGAGTAGTAGTCGGTGGTCAGCATTACGAGGATCGGACCGGACAGACCCCCATCGACGTGATTCGTAACGATCCCTTCCAGGACCGTCCCTTCAAAGACGCGATAGAGCGGGCCCTGGAACTGATCGAACGGGTACGTCGACATTAGGTCAGGCTTGCCTACCTGCCCTGAACTTGCGTCCTTGGCTGGTGTTTTTCCGCCGATATCCTCGCTCGAAGCCGCCTCTGGCGTTTCAGACCTGGTGGCTTGTACGGCAGTTGGCGGTGTTGCGGCGCCTTCGTGTGAGAAATCGATCGCCACGGTATCGCTATTGAGAGCATCCTGTTGCTGCTTTTCGATCGCAAGCCGCTTCTGCTTCGCTTCGGCCCGCGCCTCGGAGAGGTTGGACGTCTGCTTAGGAGCGTTTGGACTCTCCCCATAGATAGCGGCGCGTTGTGCCTGGGTCATGGGAGGTGTTGTTGTCGATTCGGGCCCCGGCACACTCTGGTCCTGTTGAAGCTGCTGCATCGCTGCGGCGAGTTCCTGCTGCCGCTGCCGTTCGTCGGCGTCGCGGCGCGCTTGCATCTGCTGCTGCGTCTGGAAGCTCGATACCTGCTGGGCATTGGGTGTGGTCGGGCTCATCGTCAGTGCGCTCTGAGCTGCTCCCTTCTTATTGCCGCTCAGCAGACTGGAGATGTTGGCGATCCCAATCAGGGCGACGATGACCACCAGTGCAATCACCGCCGTCATGCTCTTCCGCAGCGGCGGTTTTAACTCGGGCTGTTCGGGTACGGTCGGTGGGACGTTCTCGTTCTGATCGGGCATGATTACTTCCCTTCCGTTCCGCGGCGGAAGTCAACCCGCTGCTTACCGATGGCGAGATAGCCCGCGTCCACTTCTTTGGGGACGGTGTAGAGTCCGTTGGCGAAGTCGAAGTTAATGAGCGACGGTTTCTTGTCCTTGACCTCGTAGAGCGCTGGGGTCTCTAGGAACTGTCCGCGCAGGTACGTGAACTTGTCATCCCGCCAGATTTGCTGGAGGCCAAGCTCCTTGCCTTTCTTCTCGTCCCACGTGTAGTCGAAGTGAAGTGAGCCTGGATACTGGCTCCGATAGGCTTCCTCTTTGCCCTGTTCGGCCTTGAGGGTGGCGGCCTGAGCCGTCTGCGCTGCCGCTGCGTCCTGTTTTGCCTTGTCGAGCTCTGCGGCCGGCACGAAGACTGGTAGCTGCGTCAGCTTTTCCTTGGCGCCCTTGTCACCCGGCTCAATCAAGACCTTGGAATCGTAGTGGCTATCGCCGTCGCTCGAAACCTCGCGCAGCTCGAGCGTGTATTCGTTGCCGTGATCAGAAACGATATGGATGTCTGTCGAAACGTTCGCTGTCTTCGGTTTCACGCTGATGAAACGACTGGCAACATGGCCGCCGTCAAACACCCAGTCCACCGTGTCTCCAGCAAAGACATTCGCGACCTTCTCCTCTGCAGGCAGCACGATGAGCGTCGACTGCAGGAGACCCGCGCGAACCGCAGGGGGAACCTGGGACTCAATAACCGTTACGGGACGGGGCGCGCTGGGCTGTAGCGGGTGATCGGGGCCCGATGCTCGAAGCGGCATCGACATCAGCGACAGAGTTGTCGCAACGGCAATGGGAATGAGTGGCTTCATGGTTCCTGTCCTTCCTTGATTACGCGGTCTCGTTTTGGGCAAAGCGGTCGATTCCCTCAGTGAGTCCATACTTGGCAATGAGCTTGGAGCGACGAACACGATCCTTCGGCTTCGTCGAGAACACGGCATAACTACGGTTGTCGAGGTTCAAGCGAATGATCTTGGTGACCCCGTCCCGCCGGATGTACAGGGCTTCGCGGTTCTGTAAACTCTCGAACAAGGCCAGCTGCTGGTCATTCATCTTGAACAGCTCGGCGTAGCGTTTGCGATTGAAGGTCGCATCGGGAAGAAACAAGAATGATGTGCAGGAGTTCACGATGCTGTCTGCGTTCGCTCCCAGGTCTTCCGCGGATTGGCCGATCATGGTCACGCCACCGAGATTTTTGCGGTGGTTTTTGATCGAGTCGAGCGCAGCGTCCAATAGCTGCTTGTTCTTCATGGAGGAGAAGAGGTCTTCGATCAGGACGTGCTTGGGGACGCCAAGATTGGCCGGGTCGTAGATAACATCGTTGATACGCCGAAGGAGCCAGACCATCAGCGGCTCGATCAAATCCGCATACTGCGCGTTGTTGACGCTTTGGAAATCGAAGCACTGCACGCGCGATAAAGATAGGCTGTCTTCGACATTGTCGAAGATCGCACTGTAAACCCCCCTACCGATCCATTTGGAAAGGTAGCGGTCGAGCTTCTTCGGCAAATACAGATTCGAGAGCCTCCGGTTAGAAGGATCGAGCAGGTACATATTCTGCACCGCCTTGTGAATCACATCGTCGTCTTCCGGCTCCAGCTCAGCCCCGCCGTTGGTAAGCAGGAGCTTGATAAAGCTGTAGAGGAACTGAATGTTGCTCTCGGTGAGTTCCAGCGTGAATGGGTTCACCCGCGGGCCATCCTTGCCAATCCGATCGACGCGCCCTCCGTAGAGTTCCACGACGCTCTCATATGAGCCGCCGATATCGAAGATGTAGGTGAAGCCGCCATACTTTTGCTCGTGAGCGATTGCCAGGTTGCCGCTCACAGACTTACCGCTGCCCGTGGGCCCGAGGATCAACAACACTCGCACGCCATCCACATATGCATCCTGAAAGAATGGCGTCCGTGTGCGAGTTTCGAAGACGTTGAGGTACTCTGCGTCCAGATCCTCCGAGTAAGAGTGGCCCAGGTGCGGCGCATAGATGGAAGACAGCCGGGCGTGATGGTCTTCGCCAAGCCACATCGGGAAGACATTGAATTTCTCGTTGCCCGGGAACATGGCATAGAACGCCGACAGATTCCCAAGCGTCTCTTCCATGACCTGTGCGCGAGCTTCGACGAAGACCCGATGCACAGCGGGAGCAATGGCGTGGAGTTCTCCCTGGCTGCGAGCGGCGATCAGCAGCCGGAGCGAAAATTCACCCTGGGCCTTCTTGTCGAGCGAGCGAATGACATCGCTAAGATCATCGATTGAGTTGTTTGCGGCTTTAGCTACGGCCCCGGTCTCGAGTGAAGCCGTGTCTTTTCCGGCCATGACACGGGAGAGCACGCCGACCTTGAAGAAGCTGATGAACTTCTCCTGCTGGTCGATTTCGTGACGAGCCGTTGCTGACGACTTGGGCTTCCAGGTCGAGCAAAGGATGCTGTCACAATCGAGCGTGAGCAAGTCTGAAAAGAGGCAGGGCCGTGAAGCCTCCGGCACGGTCTTCAACGAGTACATCTGCACGTACCGCCTGCCGATGCGGAGATGGTCGAGCTCCCATGACACGGGACTCTGTACGATCTGCCTGTCTACACCGGTGTCCGCACGGAGCTGTCCATCGTCAGCCCAATCTTCGAGGTTGAATAGATAGCTGAGAAACCGGAAGGTGCTCTGCTTGTCCAGTGGCCGAAGTCCGACAGTGCTGGCGAGATTACCTGCAAGGAGCGTTGCGGTCTTTTGCAGTTCGGCCAGCATCCGCGATGTCTGAGCCGCGTTCTCCGGGGGCTTGCGCTCAAAGGCTTTTACACTTGATGGCTCTAGAGTCAGACACCAATGAAGATCGATCCTGCGGAAGGCCGCAGTCTCCTCAAGAAAGCGGAGACGGTCTTGAACAAAAACCTCGGTGACAGAGTTTGTGTAGCTCGTTTGACGAGGCAAACGGAAACCAGTACGGACGCGCGCGTACTGATAGAGCGCCGCACCTTCTGGCAGGCCTCGTAGACTGCCTTCAATCATGCTCAGCCGCGATTCCAGTTCCTGATCGGTTAAGCCCTCTTCGTCTACACCGGAGAGCTGAAAGAAGCATCCACAGCCGCCGTTCTTCAGCGCGAAAATGTGCTCGGCCACGAAACGTGCGATCGGCACGATGCTGCATGCGGCGCCGGCTTTTGCGAACCACGGCACGTCTCTGAGTCGTTCACTGTTTGCGCGGGTCATAGTAGCTCTTCTGGCTGAGGCTCAGGCCCCAGAGTTGGAACATCTTTGGGTGCTTTCGCACGATGAACCATGCGGCGATGGCGAGCGTTGGAAAAGCCGTCATGGCCAGAAGTCGAAACCCAACGAGGAAAACCGTTACGCAGACGAATACGATCGCCATCCATGCTGTGAGGTCGAGGCCAAGTTTGGCCCGTGGACGATTCAGCGCTTGGTTGATTGCTTGCAGCTCTCCTCGCCGAGTCATAGCCGATGTACCTCCTACATCGACTGTCCGGTCAGAGAGCCGATCCAGCCGGCGCCCCAACCGAGCACTCCGGCACCGAATAGCGCACCGAAGAGACCGGGAATTGCATCCTGAAAGCGGCCGCTCATCATCCGAATGCCGGCGAAGATGAGACCGCCGAGACAAATGACGGCACCGGCGTACATGGCGAAAGTTTTGAACGTGCCCATAAGCGTTTGCGCGCCAGAGAAATCCATCGTTCCTTGGGCGTGGGCGATGCTCGTGAAAGAGACGACCAGAAGGTATGGCGCCAGGATCCGCAGAGGGCGTACCCGCGGTCGAAGGCGGAAAGGCGTTCGCCTAGTATGTGGACTTTCGGGAGTGGGAACAGCAACAACACTTCGATAGATCATCGGCACCTCCGTCGACTGAATCAGTCGCGATATGCCGTGATCATCGGGCGATCCAACGTTGGCGTCCAATAGTTCCTATCTATCGGGTGATCGCTCGCAGTTATCGCTCTTCCCTATTCGCAAGCCGGTCAACAAGATTCGCGAAACATGGCCAACTGCTTTAGGTTTTCTCGGTCTGATTGGACCGGGCGCTTGGTATTCTCAGGTACGGCACGCAGAGTGCCGGTGGCGTAATCTCTGGTCTGGCTTTTCAAGACCAACTTCTTGAGGTTTCTCACAAGAATGGGAACAGTTTTAGGGTGGCTTTGTCTGTGATAGATGACCGCTGTGTCGACCGTCCAATCCATCCCAAGAATAGGACGCGTGGTCAAGCCTTCCTCCAGCGATGTTCCTTCACGAATGAGAGCGAGACCATGCCCTTCCTTCACCAGAGTTTGGATTTCGAATGGATGGGATGCTCGCGAATTTTCCTGGACGGCAATTCCTGCGTCGCTGAGTAGCTCAAGGAGTCTGGAGTGCGCATCTAGATGGCGCTGCGGATGGTAAAAGATCGACAAATTTTCCTGAAGCTCGGATGGCCGGATCGCCACTTTGGCAGCGAGCGGATCTTCTTTACGAAGGCATACCACCATCCGGTCACGTCGCAGAAGTTCGATATGGAGATCAGGATGTGTTAGAGGCAGAGTGATGATCGCGGCGTCCACTACACCTGCCGCTACTTCCTGGGCGAGCAGCAAGGCATCACCGTGAGTCGGTCGGACCGCACATGTGGGAAGAAGTTCTTTATGGAGCAGGCAGAAGGTACGGAATAGCTCCTGATCCACAAGCGACGTAGCGCCGAAACGAACCAAACTCACTTCGCCGCGTTCGATTGCGATCAGAGCATTGATGACCTCTTCGCGAACTTCCAGTACAAGCCGGGCCAGGGCGATGAAGGCGATCCCGGTCTCGGTGGGGCGAATCTGTCCGTTCTTCAATTTCCGAAAGAGTTGGACAGATGCGTGATCCTGAAATTGCCGCGCTTGCACGGTCAAATTGGGTTGCGAGGTATAGAGCTCCTCGGCTGCAGCACGAAATCCTCCCCTCTCCAAGATTTTGAGCAGGTAGCGGAAGTGACGGAACTCGGCCCAATCGTACATAGCCCCTATTGCCAGGTGAGGTGAGAGTGGTATGACTCGGCGTGGGAAGGCATTAAGACTTTCTATGTGGAAATCTTGCCAGCCTCCGTCATAAAGAAGATGAATGTTTTGTAGGTTTGGCCAAACTTACGTATCGCAGGCAGACCGCGTCGCGACCTTGAAGGCCTTTAGCCTGGTGGTTCACGACCCTTAAGGCAGCGACGTTTCCACTGGTTATGTCGCCCAAGGTGATAACTGCGAACGATCACCCGATAAATGCAAAGTATTGGACACGGCCAAGAATCCAACAGAGGCTAGGAAGCAAAACGCTGCTGCCGTCCAGCGGTGTCAACGTCACAATTCTGGAGACAATCATGGCTTTAGCTGCAGTCGTCGAACCATTGCCCATTCGAGACCCGCTTCTGACCGCTGAAGATGTAGCTGCACGGCTCAACGTGACCAAGGATTGGGTTTGGGATCACTCGTCTAGGAAAACCCCATATTTGCCCGTTATCCGTATCGGCGATGGCACTCTTCGCTATCGCCAGAGCCAGATCGAAGAGTTTGTCAGCGAACGGGAGAGGCTCTCTACTTTTCGTCGTAGACGCCGGTAAAATGGGCATGGCCCACTGTTTCCCGCACAGAAACTGAGAAACGTATGGGTAAGTCGCACCAATCGGGCTGGATCGTCCTGCGTGGAAAGCGATGGTATGGCTACTATCGCAAGCAGGTGATCGATCCCACAACCGAAGACGTCCGAGTCAGCATTATTCCAGTGCGGCTCGGCTTAAAAGCGAAGATGACGAAGCTTGCGGCGCGTGATGCGCTTCGAGCTGAGATCGCCAAGCAAACTGGCAAGGTCGCAGAGGACCGCATCCTGAGAGATGGAACGGTCACCTTCGAATGGTTTGTACGGAACCGCTACTTTCCGCTTCGTGAGGGGGATTGGCGGCCTGAGACGGCGAAGGAGAAGAAAGCTCAGATCGAAATCGACCTGATCGCGAAGTTCGGTCCGAACCCGATTGAGTCGATGGAGAAGTTTGAGCTGCAGTCTCACTTGACTGAGTTGGCGACGGCGTACTGCCAAGATCGAGTCAAGCAGGCACGCTCCTATCTCAAGTCTATCTTCGACGAAGCCATCGAGCAGGAGTTCCTGGTCAGAGACCCAACCCGAAAGTTGAAGATTCCGAAGAATCTTCGGCCGAAGGACAAGTCAATTCTGACCTGGAAGCAGTTGAGAACGGTCCTCAAGAAAGCGACACGGCGGGACCGGCTGATCATCCTTCTCGATATGACCGAAGCCCTACGGCCGAGCGAACTGTTTGCCATTCGTTGGCGCACCTACGATGACGCAAACACCCTCGACCTAACCGAAACGATCTACCGGGGGGAGATTCGTCCCTTCGGGAAGACCCCAAAGAGCCTCGGCAAGATGCACCTTCCCGATGACCTTGCCGTCGAGCTCAAGGCATACAAGTTGGAGCAGCAGGTGATTTCTCCGAAGCTCGTGCTGCCAGATGCGCCGATATTCCCCAACACAGATGGCGGGTTTATCGACACCTCCAACTATCGCGAACGGGTCTTGAAGCCTCTGGGGGAGTCGTTGGGTATCGAGAAGCTGAATTTCCAGGTGATCCGTCGCACGATAGCGACGCGGGCGCAGGGAATTGGGTCAGTGAAAGATATCCAATCGCACCTGCGGCACTCGCGGGCAGATACCACTGCCAACGAGTACATGCAGGAGCTGCCCGAGAGCGTGCAGCAGATGGTTGGAACAGTCTTTGCGATGCTCACCAAAAGTGAGAGTTCGCCGAGGGTCAGTTGAGCATTTGCTACCAAATGCTACCAATCGTCTCTCGACGCATGCTGTAAGTTGTTGATTTGATGGTGGGCGCTGCAGGATTTGAACCTACGACTTCCACCGTGTGAAGGTGGCACTCTACCGCTGAGTTAAGCGCCCCGAGGAGATCGGATTCCCTTACCTTATCACTCAGCGACGCTCCTGCCCAACCCGCCGTCTCGTCTACGCGGCTGGATGCCGTCACAGCCGCGATCCGACCCGATCGTATGCCCATTTCGTGCGCTGCACAGCCTGCAACTCCAGCATCTACAATGCGGTATCCCGCCATGCCGTTCCGTTCCTCATTACGCCCGCATCAGGATTCCGAACACTCGCCCCGGCGCCGGCGAGACGAGGATTCCCCGGACGGCTCCCCCGATAGCTCCCCGGACGAGGACCTTGAAGCCCCGGAAACCCCGGCAGCTGAGCACCTTGCCGTCCCCGAAGACACAGACGATGCAGTGCCGGAGGCGGAAGATGGGGAGCACGACGACGACGCGCAACGTTTTGCTGAAGACAGGGTTAAGCAAGACATGGCTACCGTCGCGGTCCATCCCAGCTCGCATGCCGGCGGATCAGCACCCGCCCTGGCTGCTCCCGCACTACCTCCAGGAGGCTGGAGTCAGCTTACTGACGCCGAAGTCATGCTGCGTGTCGCAGCCGGAGATGAGGCGGGCTTTGGCCTGCTGGTGGAGAAGTATCGCCGGCAGATGGTGCATTACATGTTCCGCATGGTGCATAACCAGGCGATCGCCGAGGAACTGGCGCAGGAGGTCTTCCTCCGGGTCTACCGTGCGCGCACCAGCTACCGCGCAGAGGCCAAGTTCAGTACCTGGCTGTATCGCATTGCGACCAACCTGGGCGTGAATCACGCGCGGGATACGCGCCACGAACGCGGGGCTCAGGCCGTTTATCTGGATCAACCGGATCCGGAGACGGGCATCAGCCCGGATGTGGCGGACTCCACCCCGACGGTGGAGCAGGATATGTTGCGGGAGGCTCGGTTGGCCGCCATTCGCAAACACGTGATGGCGTTGCCGGAACGGCAGCGAACAGCTGTCCTGATGCACAAATATCAGGACTTGGATTACAAACAGATAGGCGCAGTACTGAAGCTGAGTGAGTCGGCCACCAAATCACTCCTCTTCCGTGCCTACCAAACACTACGCGAGCGGCTGCAGGAGTTCATCTGATGCTCAACCCTCAGCCAACACCAGCATCGGAGCAAGGAAGTAGCACCATGGATTGCAAAGCGATCAAGACGTCTCTGGCCGATCTGCTGCTCGATCCGACGGCCGCCTCGCCCGCGGCTCGTCAGCACGTGGCAGCCTGCGCAGATTGCAGTAAGGAATTGCATGAACTCCGGGCGACCATGCTTGCCATGGATAGCTGGGGGGCGCCTGAGCCCTCACCGTATTTCGACACGCGGCTGCAGGCGCGACTGCGGGAGGAAAAGGCCAGCCCGCCGGCAAGCTTCTGGGAACGTATGCGCGCCCGGCTGATATTCGGATCGAACCTGCATCTTCGCCCGGCCGCCGCGGCTGCCTTGGCGCTGCTGCTGATGGTGGGTGGAGGCACCGCAGTCTGGGTGGAACACGACGGTCCTCCGCCAGTACCGCAGGAGTCCGCGACCGTGCACGATCTGCAGATGCTCGATGGCAATGCGCAGGTGTACCAGCAACTGAATGCACTGGATGCCGACCTGGATACGTCGGACGGCCCATCAACGAATTAGAGCGGGCGCCCGCAGCCGGAGGCGGACCACCCGCAGCATGGGAGCGGAGGCTACACCTCGGCTCCGCAAAGACCGGCAGTATTCAGAAGGACGAACGCCCATGCTTCGGCGCAGCGCAATCCGACACGACAGCACAAATCGAGAGCGTCTCGCGTCGATCCGCGTCGGTCCGCGTCGCGGATGTGCCTTCGTTCGTAGGCAGATACTTGTACTCCTGATCGCATCCGGTCTGCTGCCCTTGGCACTCGCGCAACGTGGCGGCCACGGCGGCGGCTATCGCTCGTCCGCGCCGCATATGGCGGCTCCTCACATGTCCGCGCCGCCGCGCCCTATGCAGTCCCGGCCTCATGGGTACGCACCGGGAAACGCCTATGGCAACCCTCCAGGGCGAGGCGGCCAACATCTGGGCGCCTGGATGCAGAACCATCAAGGACAGTCCTTTGCGAGCCAAGAGGAATCACTGCGCCACGAGCAGGGCTTCAGCCGCCTGCCACAGCAGCAGCAGCAGCGGTTGATCGACCGTCTTCACCAACTCGACGCAATGCCCCCGGAGCAGCGCCAGCGCATGATCGGCCGCAATGAAAACTTCGAGCGTCTGAGCCCGGAACGCCGTCAGGCGTTCCTCGGTTCGACGCAGGAGCTACGCGCTATGGACCCGGCGCGCAATCAGCAGGTCCGCGGCGCCTTCCGCGTGCTCCGGGACATGCCGCCACAGCAACGCGAGCGCGTACTCAATTCACCGGCATACCGGTCGATGTACAGCGATCACGAGCGGCAAATCCTCGGCAACCTGCTCTCGGTCGAGCCCTACACGCCGCACTAAACTGCCTCAGCTCTTCATTAGGTTCTTCGCCAGGAAGATCACGTTCGCCGGACGCTCCGCAAGCCGCCGCATGAAGTACGGATACCACTCCGTGCCGAACGGCACATATACCCGCACTCGATAGCCTTCCTTCACCAGCAACCGCTGCAGATCGCGTCGCACGCCATAGAGCATCTGAAACTCGAAGGCGGATGGCGGAATGCCGTGCGTCTTCACGTAGGCGCGCGTCGCTTCAATCATCGTTTCGTCATGCGTTGCAATACCGTGATAGACGCCGCTGGATACCAGGATCTCGGCTAACCGGACGAAGTTCTCGTCTACCTGTGCCTTCCCCGGAAAGGCTTTGTCGTCGGGCTCCTGGTATGCGCCCTTGCACAGCCGGATGCGGATGCCATCCTTGAGAAGGAGCTCGATGTCGGCCTGACTGCGAAACAGATATGCCTGGATAACGATGCCGACGTGGCCGGCGTTGCCCGGCTCGGCGTAGACCCGCCGGACCAGATCGATAGTTGCTTGGGTGTACTCGCTGCCCTCCATGTCGACGCGGACGAAGCTGCCGGTCTCGCGCGCATGTTCTGTCAACTCGCGCACGATCCGCTCCGCTACCAGAGGATTGAGCTCCATGCCCATCTGGGTCAGCTTTACGCTGACGTTGGCATCGAGGTGCCGCTGCTGAATGGCGTCCAGCAGATCGTGGTAGATGGAGGCCGAGCGAAACGCCTCCTCCGGCGTGTGTACATTCTCCCCCAGGCTATCGAGAGTAACCGATATTCCCTGGCTGTTGAGCGCAGCCGCCGCCCGCAGAACATCGTCTGTATGCATCCCCGCAACAAAGCGGGAGGAGAGCCGGCGGCCCATCGTGGAAGCTTCGGAGAAGCGTCGGAGAGGAGCGTTGCGAGAGAGAGCAATGAAGGTACTGCGTAGAAAGGCCATATCGCTGAGAGGTAACCGGTGATCCTCGCATAAGTTCGGTGCCTTCTGCAAAGTGAGGTCGGCCGCCCATGGGACGCATTGAATGACACGAAGGGCAGGAAGTAACTACTATCCATCACAGATGAGTTAGCAGCAGATCGATCTACAGCGAGTGAACCGCTCGGCCAGCCTGCAAATTTTCGGCATAGGATGCGAGACAACTGTGCCCTTTCAGGCGCATCCTAATAGAGTTAGATTTTCTAACTCAACCGGCGCGCAGTCGGCGCGCTGAAAGATCGCTCACCAGTAGTAAAGCACCGGACGAAACGGTTCGTGCCGTGATCTCCGACGAGATGAGGATCCCCCTTATGGTCAATCATTGCGCCAACCCGCAGTGCTGCAAGCCTCTTCATTACCTTCGCGAAGGACGTGTTTATGTCTTCGACGTCACCCATCCGGTCTCCGGCGCCGAACGGCCTACCCGCCGCATGGAGCACTTCTGGCTATGTGGAGACTGTAGCGACGCCTTTCTTCTAGAACAGGTAGAGGATCGCAGTGTACGCATCAGTCCCCGCGCCCAGCGTATGGCCGCGGCGACAGTGCTGCCATACAAACAGCCGATGGCTTCTTGACGATACCCCAACTCCAATAACATAACTTCATTCCAATAACACAAAGAGGGGCCGGCGAACTCGCTGGCCCCTCTGCTTTGTGTTGCTTTCGGCCTACCGCTTCCGCGTTAGAGTTTTCGGGAATGCAGTGCAGCGTGGAGATCGACGCGGCGTGGCTTTTCCTTGATGAACGCCACAGCAGCTTCCGCCAGACCCTCTACACCGATACCGAACATGCTCTACTTGTGATGGGAGACTACAGCCGGTTCGGGCATCGATTCGACCGGCGGATGGCTATACTGCCCGGTCATAGCATTCCAGCGAACGAAGATAAGTTCCATCAGCATTTGCATCCCATCACGAAGGTAACTGATACGGCTACGTTCATCATGGCCCCATGTTACCGAGACTTCGGTGATGCGCAGATGGCGCTTCATCGCGATGAACAGTATCTCCGGATCGAAGCCCCACCGCTCAATGCGCTGCAGTCCGAAGACAAGATGGGCTGCCTCGCGGCGAAAGGCTTTGAACCCGCATTGGGTGTCGGCAAATGGAAGGCGCATGATAGAGCGGGTGAGCGCGTTGAAACATCGCCCAAAGATGCGGCGATAGAGCGGCTGCTTATGCACGATCCGTTTTCCGATGAGCCATCGCGAGCCGATGGCCACATCCGCGCCGGCGGCGATGGCGTCAAAGAGACGCTCTGCCTCCTCGATCGGCGAAGAGAGGTCCGCGTCCGTAAACATGACAATCTCACCCGCGGCCCGCAACATCCCATTCCGTACACTGAATCCCTTGCCACGATTGGTGGAGTTACGGACGAGTCGTACCTCCGGGTGGGCTTGACCCCACGCCTCAACAATCGCGGCCGTATCGTCGGTAGAACCATCGTCCACCACCAGAACTTCGGCGTCCCAGCCGCGCCGGCGGACACACTCGGTCACCGAGAACAGCGCGTTGCGGATACGCGCTGTCTCGTTGTAAGCCGGGATGACGATGCTGTACTGAGGATGCATCAAAAGTGGCTTGGCCTCCTGGCCATTCGCTCATCATATTCCAGAATATACCTTTCGTTACCGCCATAGAACGGAGTGCGGCATCCGCCGAACGGGCATCCCCATTGGCTAAATAACCCGGTAGATACGCTATAGCAATTTTCCTGTAGGTGTAGAGGGCCCAACGAAGGCCTTTGTGGCCTTTCATTAAGGAAAGGCCACGCCGAGCGATGCTCCGCACATCACAGCATCAGGAAAATTGCTATAGGGCCCTGGGTGCCGCCGCGAAGATGGGTTCTGGCAGAAATAGCGCTCCTTCGCTCCTCCCGAGTGCCTCGCCAACAGAGATCCGCTCTTGATCGTGCAGGTTGCAGGACGGCATGATTCGATTTTTGTAGTACGGATGCTGCGGAGCCGCATCTATCATTAGGTTTGCAGTCTTGTAACCACTGTCCCTGGGGAGCCGCCGCACGATGACCAAAGCCGATCTGGTTGAGGAAGTGACGCAAATAGGAGACCTGACGCGCCGTGACGGGGAAGTAGTTGTCGATACGGTCTTCGACGCCGTGATTCAGGCGCTGCAGTCCGGCGACAAGATCGAGATCCGCGGCTTCGGCAGCTTCCGCATCCGTCAGCGTAAGCCCCGCACCGGGCGGAACCCAAAGACCGGCGACAAGGTGGAAGTGCCGGCCAAGCGCGTACCGTATTTCAAACCAAGTAAAGAACTGCGCGACCTGGTGAATCCTGGCTCCGGGGACAAGGCCGCCCAGGCTACCCCGCCGGCTCACGAGGGCTGATTTCGCACCGCCCGCCGTGACTGCCGATGAGTCGACTCGCTGCTTACCTCTCCGGTCCGATGATGCTCATCATGCGTCCACAAAATCCCTGCTCCGCGCGGTAGGAGAAGAACGTCTCCGGCTCGCAGCTGGTACAACGATGAGCCACAAAGATCGAAGCTGACTTCACTCGAGCGTCCAGCAGTTGACGCCGATTCGCCTCGATCAGGTCGAGGTGTACATTCGGCCCGAGATTGCTGTGACCAGGAGCACGCGCTGTCAGGAACAGTAGAGGATACTTTTCCTTCACCGGATCGGCGTCGTACATCTCGGAGAAGATCTCCGGTGCGTAACTGAACTGGGATAGGAACTCGGCACGCACCTCTTCGCCGACCGCGTAGCAGCAGACGCCGATTGCCGGCCCTATCGCGGCCTCCAGATCCTCCGGGCGGCTACCGAACTCAAGCCGCATCTTTCCAATACCGCCTTCGACGATTCGCTTGAGCGTGCCGCGCCAGCCCGCATGAAATGCTGCGACGGCGCGGGTCCGCCGATCCCTCACCAGCACCGGGACACAATCGGCAGTCTGCACACCCAGCATCACGTCGGGATCATTGGTCATCAGGCCATCGGCCTGCATCGGATGCTCGGCATCTGCAGCCGTCACCTGCCGGGTGAGGCCGGAGTGTATTTGACGCAGTGTGACCAATGCCCTTCCCTCGGCTCCTGCTGCGGCCACGAGCAAACGGCGGTTTTCGATAACATTGGCCGCTTTGTCAGAGGCAGTCAGTCCTAGGTTCATCTCGCCCTGCGATCTCTCGTCGCGCCCATACACCGTGGACTGGCCGCCGAGCCGGGTACTGAAGGCGTGGGGGACGTGGGCCTTTTGCCATCGCGGCACGACCAACGTCTCAACCCGGCCATCGCGCTGCACAGCCAACTCGGTCAGCGGCGTCTCTTGCAACTCGGTCGGGGTCTGTCGTTGATCGCGTTGCGTGTCACGGCGGATCAGTCGGCGACCATGGACTAGCCCAACATTGGACAAGAGGGTATCCACAGCATCGATCGCAGCGGCACACTCTCTCTCTTGGGCCTTGCCTGGCTTTGGGACCTTAGTCGGCATCTTCCGCAATTTTACGGTTGACGGCCACCAAAACGAGCGCATGGGCCCGCTTTCCGGCGGGCCCGCTCAAGAGGCGATGGAGGAGTGTCAGATTTATGTTCTAGGCGAGGGCGAAGCCCTCAAGGTGAGGATTGGAACTACGGGGATGATGCAACTGCTGGAAGTAGCCTCTTACTCTTGAACAATAAGAGGTTTAGCGGGCAGAAAAAGGTTGCTAGCTCGGAAGAGTTTTTCGCGCTGCGCTGTCTACCCTGCCAGCGCAGCGCCGAGCAGAGCCTTCAGGGACGCAATGTACTTCTCCAATGCCGTGCGCCCCGTCTCCGTCATACGATAGAGCGTCATCGGCTTGCGCGCGACGAACTTCTTCTCCACCGCCAGATAGCCGGCCTCTTCCAGCTTCAGCAGATGCGCTCCCAGGTTCCCATCGGTAGAGCCGGTCTTCTCCCGTAGCCAGGTGAACTCGGCCTCGTCCACGCCGGAGAGCAACGACAGCAGCGCCAGTCGCAGCTTTCCGTGGACCAACGGATCGAGGTCCGGCAGCTCAGGCATGCTGTACCTCGGTACCCTGCGCACGCGCCTTGTCCCGGCTCTCTCGGACCATCAGGTAGATACCAAACGCGATGTTGCAAACTAGCGTCGCGGCCAGAAAAACATAGGCGACACCATTCCCTTCGACGAAGCAGCTCGCAATCGCCGCAAGCCACCACAGCGCCCCCACCACGATCTGCGTTGGCCAACGCACGAATATCCCCGAGCCGATATGCGCGATGCCGAGCATCACCTCGATCGCCGCAATGAAGGACTGCGCCTGAAAGTGACCGGTATAAGCGACCGGAAAGGCAAAAACAAAGATGCCGAAGCCCACGGCCATCCAGATCGACTGGATGCCACGGCTCTTCTCCGTCCTAGGCTGGTTATGCATGCGCTTCCGCGCAATCCCTATCGTCAACAGGACAGCGAAAATCATCGTCACCGGCCACGCCAGCATGCGCCCCGATGGCAGAAAGCTGGACCAGCCCACCGCGATCAGGTACGCAATGCCCCACAACAGGAAGTTCCATCCCCAGTATTCCGTGGTCTTGCGGCCTGCCTGCATCATCGATTCGATCAATGCGATGCGCTCACCGATCTCGCGATCGCTCATCGGATTCCCGCCGCCTGTGCTCTCATCCGCATGCATACTCTGCTCCTGTTCTGCTACCGCTTCCCACTACGCCAGCTGCTTCGCCTCGCTCCGTCCGCCCAACCACCCCACAAGCGGCACCATGGCGGTAGCCACAATGCAGCCGTACATCAGCGTCCGTTTGCTTCCCGTTACGGCAAACGCGATGCACGCAGCGGCATAGAGCCACATGAACAACTCGCCGCGAAGGGCCTGTCCCCAGTGCGGCGACGCGCCGCTTGCCGGCAGGCGCGGCCGCAGGCTGGGCCACAGGCTCGGCACCCCCGCAAGGTAACTGCGGTAGCTTTCCCCCTGGGTGGCCAGCAGCGCTGCTTCTTCCCGGCGTGTCAGCCGGAATTGGAGAAGGATGACTGCGGCCATAATCACGACAAACCCGCTCCGGCTTGCTGCCAGTCCGATGCCGAAGGCCACCAGAATCATGCCCAGGTAGAGCGGATTGCGCAGATGCCGGTAGGGACCGTCGGCAACCAGGCGATGGTCGTGCACGCGGTCGTCGTGCACGACGCTGCTGGTCATGTAGGCAGCAGCCCAGGTGCGCAGTGCGGCAGCAGCCAGCACCGCCGCTGCTCCAATGCCGTAGATCAGTGTCTGCAGCCCGTGCGCATCGGCACTCGCGCTCTTTGACCCGGCCAGTAGATCCGCCATCGCCGTGGCTGCCGGCACATGGTCCCACGTGTATAGCTGGAAGGAACCGAAAAAGATCACCGCCAGTATCCAGAAGCGTGTGCGGAACTCCGTCTCCGTCGCTACGAACCAGCTATGTCTAGCCGTCTGCATGCGTCTTTCTCCTCGAACCGAAGCTGCCACATCCACACTAGACGCTCGCCTGAGAGGCAAGCGCGACCGACGCCTGCGCTCGGAAGGCAAATCTGAGCGCTGCCGCTGCGCTGGCCCAGAGAATCAGGCCGGCGCTGACGCACTCGATAGTGTCGCGTATGGAAACAGGCAACACGATAGCAGCGCCGGCGCACAACGTCATCGCAAGGCCGGTAAACAGGTGCTTCCGCGTGCGAAAGATCTGTGCCAGTGGAAAGAAGTGAGCGCCGACGATCAATACGATCGCGGGGACGATCCATGTCTCCAGGTGCAGGTTGCGCAAGAGGTTGACCGTGCCCACGATGGTGACCCACTGCACCACATTTACGGCGAGGAAGGCACGGCCGAGCCGACGCTGCTCCAAGCTCTTGACACGGCTCTCTACAGAGCGCTTCGGCAGTCGCCGGCGCATCATCGATCCCAGACAAGCAATCAGCGCGAAGCCAGGAACCACCACAGCCAGCGAGATTCGCGTCGAGATGCCGGCGCTTGCCATGCCCATCGCCAACCAACCCGCCCCAAAACCACCCATGATCGTGGCCCCGACACTCGCCCCTCTGGACCACTCGTAGGGAATAACTTCTGCACCTATCATGACTGCCTCCGCAAAGAGCACTCTGCAATGCAGAGTTCACCATGCAGACTACTCTGCGCGCTAGAGTGAAAGATGTCAAGTGATTTCCTAAGGAGGTTTTCTAAGCGGGAGAACGGCGCGGGCGCGGTCAGACGGTGACCAGCGCCTCCCCGACCCACTCTTCGAACGCCTCCATGCTCTCGTCTCGGCCCAGGAAGGCCTGCACGATTGACCGTCCGGGAGCTGAGCCGCCGCGGTCCAACACTGCCTTGCGGTAGCGCATGGTGGCTGGATCTTCCAGCAGGGCGGCACGATCGAATTGGTTGAAGAAGTCGATCGCGATCACCTTATCGTAGAGGTAGGTGTAGTAGTTCGACGAGTAGCCGCAGAGGTGCGTGAAGCTGGCATACATGCGATTGCCATCGATCCAGCGATAGGGTAGGAAACGCTCGTAGTCGGCGCGTAGCAGCACATCCAGATCGAGTGGTGATCCGGGTGCATCGGGGTCGCGGTCGTGTACGTCGAGCGCGTAATTGGTATAGAAGAGCTGCGTTCGCACCCAGTCTGCTCGTCCGAAGGCGCCCGCCTGATTCATGATCGCCACCAGCTCGGTGGGAATCGGTTCGCCGGTCTGGTAGTGGCGCGCAAAGGTCTGCAGTAGCGCAGGATCGCGGAAGAATTCTTCAAGCATCTGCGATGGCACCTCGACGAAGTCTCCCTCGGTGGCGATGCCACTGATACCTGCCCACTGCTGCTGGCCGCCCAGGATGGCATGCATCAGATGCCCGAACTCATGGAAGTAAGTCACGACATCGGAGTGCTGCATCAGGCCCGGGTCGCCACCGAGATCATCGCCCTTGTCGTCACCGCCAGGGAAGTTCAGGCCCCCGCCAGGAAAATTGCATATAAGCGCCGCCTCGGGGATCTGCCGTCCCATGATTCCCGGCACCAGCGGCGCTGCGCTGAACCATTTGTCCTTTCCTTCGCGCGGATGCATGTCGAGATAGAAACGGCCGGCGTGGCAGTCTCCGTCTCGCGCGCTGTCGAAGACATCCCATGCCGACACCGATGGATGCCACACCTCGGCGTCCGTTGCCGGCCGGAACTCCACCTTGAACAGCCGCGCTGCTGTCGCCAGCACACCGGCCTCCACCTGCCGATAGGGAAAGTATGGCCGCACGGCCTGCGAGTCGAAGGCAAAGGCCTTCCGCCGATACTGCTCCATCCAGTAGCCACGGCTGGCGGCATCCAGCGCCGCGAGGTCCGGCCGTTTCGCGCGCGCAAAGTCAAAGACAATCCCATACTCGCGCTGCGCTCCGGCGCGTGTCGCCTTCTCCAGACGCTCCAGGAAGCGCTTCATCGCGCCGGCCGAGCCTATCATCTGATCCGCCGTCGCAAAATCCGCCCAGGTGGCAAACCCCAGCAGATTGGCAATCGCATGCCGAGTGCGGAAGAGATCAAGCAGCAACTCCCGGTTCGCCGGAAAAGCACGCGTGTTGTAGGCCAGGAACATGCGCCGGCGCAGTGCGTCGCTGGCGGCGAAGGTCATCACCGGCAGGTAATCCGGGTAGTCGGTGGTCAGCACTACGTTGCCCGACTCGTCCGGCGGATGGTTCTTGCGGAAGTCCTCCGGCAGCCCTTCCAGCTCGGTCAGGTCCGTAATTTCGACCGTCTGCGCGCCCTCCTGCACATTCCGGCCAATGGTCAGGCTGAGCAGCGTCGCCTTGTCCTGCAACTCGCGCAGCTTCGCCCGGGTTGCGTCATCCTTATCCACACCTGCCAGTCGATATTGCAGCAACGTCCGTTCTACGTAGTGCCTCGTGGCGTCATCTGGCGTATCTTTCGAGAGTTCCACCGCAGCCAGGGCTCGATAGATCTCCTGATTCAGCGAGAGCGCCGTTCCCGCCTCTGCCACGCGTTGCGCCAGTCGCCGCGCCTTATCGCGCACCGCCTTACTGGGATGGACGCTGTCCAGCAAGCCGCACTCCGAGCCGGCGTTGCCCAACAGGGCGATCGCATCGTCGTAGGGGCGCCAGGTGGACTCCAGAGTTCGCTCACGGGCCTGAACCAGGCGCTCCAGGCTGACCTGGTGGGCCTTCAACCGTCCGGTCACCCAGGCATCCAGGGTATCCGGCGTTACCTCCGTGCCCTGTGTCAAACTCCATGCATGACGGCTTGCACTTGTTGCATTGCTTGCACTCATTCTGGGATCCAATCCTCGTACAGTCAGGGTAAATCCTGACAAGACCTTGCATCTCCCACGCTGCGTGATTACCATTTCGCAGTTCAGAGCATCCCGAGCATGACCTCCATGACTCCAGCGATCGCCGTTCACCAACTTCGCGCACGCATGAGCAAAATCTGCGTCGCAATTACGGGCGCAACCGCGAACGAAATGCTGGAGGACGCCGAATCGGTAGCGCGTGACAATCCTTTTGTCGAGCTCCGCCTCGACACGCTCAACAAGCCGCAGTCCATTCTGACAAAGCTCAAGGCCTTTGCGGGGTTGAACCGACATGTCACCATCATCGCAACCTGCCGCCGCACCGAAGGCGGTGGTGACTTCGTTGGCGAGCTCTTCGAGCAGGCAGAAATACTGGAGGGCGCAGCGAAGGCCGGCTGTCAGCTGATCGACGTCGAAATTGAGTCTGCCGAGAGCATGCGCCCTGCCGACTGGAAGCGACTGCGGGCCAGCGGCGCGGCGCTCATCCTCTCATACCATGACTTTTCGCATACTCGCGGCCTGCAGAAGGCGTTCGAGCGCATGCAGCAATTCGAACCGGAGTTCTACAAGATCGTCTCTACGGCGCGCTCCCTGGCCGACAATGCCGCCGTGTTCGAGCTGCTGGAGCGCCACGCGGACAACACGAACCTCATCGCGATGGCGATGGGACAGCCCGGAATCGTGAGCCGTCTGCTGGGTGCGCGCACCGGCAGCGCCTTTACTTTCGCGGCAAAGGCCGGTGGCGAGGAAACCGCTCCCGGGCAGCTCAGTCTCGACACACTCCGCTCGCTCTATCGCTTGGAAGAGATCGATACCGCAACACGTGTTTATGGCGTGGCCGGAGATCCGATCGCCCACTCCCTCTCGCCGTTGATGCTCAACACCGCCTTTCGACGCGAGCGCATCAACGCCGTCTTTGTGCCGCTTGAGACATCGAAGACGAGCGACCTTCTGGCACTCCTGCATCGCATACCGCTGGCTGGACTGGCGGTTACCATGCCGCTCAAGCAGGAGGTGTTGCCTGCGCTGGCGCGCATGGACGAACTCTCTGTCCGCATCGGCGCTTGCAACACGATCGTCCGCAGCCCGGATGGCCGGCTCTTCGGTTTCAATACGGATGCCGGCGCGATCATCGGCCCGCTGGAGCGCCGCCTGTCCCTCAAAGGAGCACGCATTCTTGTGCTGGGTGCTGGGGGCGCAGCCCGCGCTGCCGTCTTCGGTTTGAAAGAGAAGGGGGCGGAGGTACACATCCTTAACCGGACCATCGACAGTGCGAAGGAGTTGGCTCACGACGCAAAAGCAAAGGTCTTCAAGCGTGAGCTGCTCACGAAGACCGACTTCGATGTCGTCCTGAACGCGACACCCGCCGGCATGCACGGCAACAAAGTCGCCTCCCTGCTGGAACCGGATGAATTGCGCGCGCGGCTGGTCTTCGACATGGTCTACAACCCCATCGAGACGCCGCTGCTGCGCATGGCGCATGAAAAGGGCATCGCGATCATTCCCGGTATCGACATGTTCGTTCACCAGGGGGCGCGTCAGTTCGAAATATGGACCGGCAAGCCCGCTCCTGAGGCCGAGATGCGCCGGGTCGTGATGCACGCGCTTCGCCAGCAGGCCGCGCCGCATGCGGTGGCGTAGGCCGCCGATATGGGCAGATGATAGCCTGCACTTTGCTGGCGACGATGTACCTGCCGGCCTGAGGAGTCACCTTGCCCAGCCTGCGTTCCCTGTCCCAGCTCCGCACCCTACTCCCCTACGCTGCCAAGCTTCTACCCATGCTGACCGGCGTGGCCACATCCTCCCAGCCAACCGTGATGCGCCCGGACTTCTCGTCGCTGAACCGGCATTTCGGAGAGATCCAGACGGAGAGCAGGGGCCTCCGTTCGCAAGTCGAGGGCCAGGGCGAGCAGATCGAGCACATCCAGTCGCAGCTAAGCCAGCTTGCGTCGAACATCGAACGTAGCGGCCGCCAGCAGGAAGAGCTGGCTACAGCCTTCCGCAGTCTCTCCACCCTGCTGAAGGGACTCTTCTTCGCCATCCTCTTCCTGCTGGTCGCCGTCACCGCGATGAGCGGATTGATGCTCTTCCGGCTGTCGCACTCCTAAATAACTCGCCGCGCACGCGTGTTTGCAGAGATCCTCTGGGCGCTGCACTGGTAACGTTTACAACTACATAGCCACGCAGCGTCGCATCGCGTTACAGATCCGGTCACATGCCGCGTCGCTTTGCTGTTGCCAGTGGTGTCATGCGAGGTCTAGGATGTGCCGTAAGTTCGGTGCAGCCCTCTTGTTCTAGGCGCGCCAGAGCGCACGTTGTGGCTTTACCGCTACACGCTTTGGTCTAATCAACTGACGGTCTTCCGTCAGCGTCAATGGAGTAACCCCCTCTATGGCGTGGTACGCCTACTGCATCAGCGAAAAACAAGCCTTCCCTGAATTAGCCCGTCACCGCAAACCGATACCGATGCAGTCCCTTACCGGTATCGCAGGGAATCAAATCTTCCTCTACCCCGCAAGCGATCTCGCCGTTATCGTCTCGGAGCACAATCCACAAGAAGCATTCAATCAACAGTCCGCGAAAGACCATGCACGCGTGGTCGGTGACTGTTTCAAGCTCTCCACCGTGCTTCCCTTCCGCTTCGGCACCATATTTACCGACGATGAAGCATTGCGCCGGTCCATCCGCTCCAATCAACGTCAGTATGCGACGCATGTCGAGCGCCTCCGCGGCAAAACGGAGATGCACCTGAAGGTCTTGGTCGACGACTGTTGCCTGCAGCAGGCACCGCTTCGTGCCGTGCCCTCCAAGGACCAGGTGGGCAAGGAATATCTCTCAAACCTGCGCGAGACCGCGGCACGCCAGCGGGAGAGGCAGACCAAGGGCCGCGCCATATCCGTCCAGATGCAGCGCCTGTTCTCACCAAAGGACGAAGAGATCACCTGCCGCACCATGGACAATGGCAAGATGCTGCTGGATATCTCGCATCTCATAGAAGCCAAATGCGTCGAGCGCTACCAGAACAAGTTCGCCACGACTCGCGAACTGCTGAAGGACTGCCAGATGCAGCTCTCCGGCCCTTGGCCGCCCTACCACTTTGTCCAGCGCCTCACTCGCCCAACGCCGGTAGCACCCGGCATCCCAGCCTAGTTCCACGCATCGGCAACTTAGTTCAGCACATCCGGCAAGCAAACCAGGAAGGCCCACACTCGCGGGCCTTCTGCTTGTCTCCGTGGGCCCGGCACCGCAATGCTTTCTTTTCCCGGCGGGTGATCCGGCTGTCGCTCAGTGTATGGCTGCGGCATTCTTCTTATCGCGCGTGAGCACCGAGCCTGCTTTGCGCCGGTCTGCGGAGGCGTGGTCGATCTTTCCCCAGAAGGCCTGGAAATAATCGACAGCCGAGATGATCGACACCAACACCATAAAGTAGATAGCGGTATAGGCAGTCCAACGCACGGGCAGGATGTACCAGCCCCACTTCCACTCGTACCAGCGGTGCGCCAGAATCGTCGCAACCACTGCAACGATTTGCACGATCGTCTTCAGCTTGCCGAGGTTGCTGGCCTGAATCGTAAAGCCTTCGACGCTTGCGATCGAACGCAGCCCGCTCACCAGAAACTCGCGGCCGATGACCAATACTGCGATCCACGGCTTCATGATGCTGGGCGTGAACTCGACGAGAGAGATGAAGGCGGCCGAGATCATCAGCTTGTCGGCCAGCGGATCCAGCAACATGCCCATGGTCGTGATCTGACCGCGTTTACGGGCCAGATAGCCATCCACACCGTCAGTGATCGCCAACAGGATGAAGATGCCGGACGCGATCAGCTCCTGCTCGCCCCAGCCGTCACGGAACGGGAAACTTGCGGACAGCATCCAGATGAGCAACGGCACGCCCGCGATGCGGCTCATCGTGATGGAATTGGGCAGATTCATAAGCGTGTGCAGGCCGTGCTGCGCAGCATGTTCCCACCAACATTATGCCTGAGGTGCATGCTGACCGCCCACAACTGCAACTTTCGCAGCAGAGCGCTGCCCTTGTCCTCGTTATCCGGCTTGTACAATCGATATAGCGGCCGACATGCAAATTCCCCCTCGAAAGATGCCGCATATTCCTGTGCTGGACGGATGGCGCGGAATCAGCATCCTGCTTGTGCTGCTAGGTCATTTGTTTCCACTGGGGCCGAAACGGTGGCAGATGAACGATGCCGTGGCGGCGACCGGCATGGCTATCTTCTTTTGCCTCTCCGGATTTCTGATCACCAACACGTTGATCTACCGACCCGACGTCCGGAACTTCCTCATCCGCCGTCTCTGTCGCATCGTTCCATTGTCGTGGCTGTTCACCGTCTGCGTATTGCTGTTGGAACGGGCAAAGCCGTCGTATTTCATCGCCCAATTACTGTTCGTCTCCAATCTGCCTCCATTTTTCCTGACCAACCTGACCGGGCATCTATGGAGCCTATGCGTCGAGGTCCAGTTCTATCTCACGACCGCCCTGCTGTTTGCTCTATTTCGAAAGAAGGGCCTCTACCTGCTGCCGGCGCTTTGCCTGATGGTGACGGCGGCCCGGATCGTCACGCACACGCATATCTCGATCGTTACCTATGTCCGCGTCGATGAGATTCTTGTCGGCGCCACGCTCGCGCTGGCCATCGATTCGGTTCGCTTCGGTGCGGTGAAGCAAGCGTTGCAGCAGCCGTGGCTGATCCTGCTGTTCGCGCCGCTCGCCATTGCATCGGCCAGCGACTTCACAGGGCCATTGAATTACGCGCGTCCTTACATCGTCATGCTGATGGTTGGACAGACGATCCTCTGCGCACCGGGCCTGGCCGGGAAGATCCTGAAGTCGAAGACGCTCTTCTTCCTAGCCGAGATCTCTTACGCCCTCTACATCCTGCACCCTCTCGTCCATTACGGATGGCTCGAAAGCGGTTCAAAAATAATCAAGTATGTGAAGCGTGTACCGGCTCTCGCGTTGGTGTTCGCAGCGGCCTGGGCCTCGACACAATATTACGAGCATTGGTGGATCCGGCATGGGAAGCGCTGGGGCCAGCGCTCTCCTGCCCCGCCTGTCCGGCTCTCGGCCTAGGAGCATTTTCGGTAATGCTGTGAAGGGCGGAGATACACTCGGCGTGGCTTTTCCTTCAAGAAAAGCCACAGCAGCTTGCGCCAGACACTCTACACCTATACCGAAAATGCTCTAAGGCTTGTTCGGTCTCGCCGTCGGGCGCGTGCCCAACAGAACTCACGATCGGTGAGGCTTCGATGCGATCAGAGCGTCTCGAATGGATTTGGCGCGAGTCGCTGCAATAACTCGAGAAGCGCAGCAGGATCGAAGTTTCCTAACTGGTGATCGATCTCCATGTCGTCGCAGGAGACGCCACCGCGGCTCGAAGTAAGCACCAGCAGGACATCCTTACGAATGGCGCGAAGCGCTTTCACCATCGATGGACAATCGATGCCATCGAGCTCCTCATTCATGACCACGCCGTGGACGTTTGGGAACTGGCGAAATGCATCGATCGCCTCGCCGCCGCTATAAGCCGTGATCACGTTGTACTTGGCCGTCTCAAGCACCAGCTTGCGGCTCGAGATGCTGCCCGGATATTCATTGTCGATGACGAGAAAGCAGGGTCGAATCACGCAGCAAGTATGCAGGCCAAACACCGGAAGGGGCAAGAGGCGACTTTCAAAGCACGACAAGAAGAGGGAGGCCTAGCCTCCCTCTTCCCTATGCTGCAGAGGAAGGGCTATCAGGCATAGATGCCGCGCTGCTTGATGGTGAAGGACACGCGGTCGATCGCCAGCATATAAGCGGCGATGCGATTGTTCACACCGTGCGCTTCGGAATAGCGGACGACATCGTCGAAGCTCTCCGCGAGGATGCTCTCCAGCTGCTCGTTGACCACGGACTCCTTCCAGAAGTAGCCCTGCCGGTCCTGCACCCACTCGAAGTACGAAGCGGTCACGCCGCCGGCATTCGCCAGAATGTCCGGAATGACGAAGACCTTCTTGTCGGCCAGGATTTCGTCGGCGACGGCAGTTGTGGGACCGTTGGCGCCCTCGCAGACGATCTTCGCGCGCAGGCGCTCCACATTGCGGCTGGTCAACACATTCTCTGTCGCCGCAGGGATGAAGATCTCACAGTCTTCAAGAATGAGTTCCAGCGGATCCGCGGCTTCTGCTCCCTTGAAGCCGAGCACGGTGCCGTTGCGCTGGCGATATTCGATGAGCTGGCAGATATCGATGCCGTTCGTGTTGTACAGACCACCGTCGTACTCGGCGATGCCGATGATCTTGTAGCCCTTGTCCATCATGATCTTGGCGGCATTCGACCCCACGTTGCCAAAACCCTGAATGATGACTCTGCAACCGTCACGCTGCATGTTGAGATACTTCAGGGCCTCATCGCAAACGATGCCGATACCCCGCCCGGTGGCCTCACGGCGTCCGCGTGAGCCACCGATGTTGAGCGGCTTTCCTGTCACCACTGCTGTTACAGTCTGCCGCATGTGCATGGAGTAGGTGTCCATGATCCAGGCCATCACCTGCTCGTTGGTGTTCATGTCGGGTGCCGGCACGTCCTTCTCCGGGCCGATGAACTCGATCAACTCTGCGGTGTAGCGACGTGTCATGCGCTCCAACTCGCCGATCGACATCTTCTTCGGGTCGCAGATCACGCCGCCCTTCGCGCCCCCGAAAGGGATATTCACCACTGCGCACTTCCAGGTCATCCAGCTGGCAAGCGCGCGCACTTCGTCCAGCGTCACATCGGGCGAGTAGCGGATACCACCCTTCGCCGGTCCGCGCGCGATCGAGTGCTGAACACGGTAGCCGGTGAAGACCTCGATAGACCCGTCATCCATGCTGACTGGGAAATGAACGATGAGTTCGCGTGCCGGATACCGCAGGACCTTCCACAGTCCGTCGTCCAGATTGAGCTTCTGCGCCGCGAAATCGAAGCGAGCAGCCTGGGCTTCCCAGGGATTGATCTCCTGCTCGAGGGTGAGTGTCTGCATTGCCATGTCTCCAGTGTTCCAGTGAACGTCTCGCTGCTCTTTCGGAACTAACCAGCATCCCTTACGCAGAGGACAGCAGGAAATGCTACAAATGGGTGGTTAAAGCATTTTCACTGTTGCGGTGTAGAGCCAAGTTCCGCGAAGTATGGCTTTTCTTGACGGAAAAGCCACGCGGATCATCGCGCTCTTGTCTATACCAACAATGAAAATGCTCTAGCCTCCCCGATCGGTCGCTTCCGCGGCCATGCTGCCCGGAACCCACTTTGATCCAGCCAAACCTTCGAGTATAGGCTTCATACACACGCCCAAACAACCGGACGCAGTTAGCGTTCCTGGCACCTCGTGAATCGATGCCCAGGAGCGCGGATAGCTCCTGCCCGGCTATGACTCCGGGCGCAGCCTCTGAGCGTATGCCAAGAAGAACTCCTTTGGAATGAGGGGCCTTTCAGGAATCGAGAGATCTGTCTCTGCCGCCCTCTTCGCATCCGCACAGGCGCTGCATTTGGTAGGCTGAAGCCCAGAGCGTGCGTGATCCCAAGGGGGCGAATCGGTTTGCAAAGCGTTAGAGACGATCGTGGCTACAACCAGATTTGGATGGATAGCCTGTCGACGCGAGTGCGACTCGAGCGCAGATGCGATTACATGATCTCGCAAATGACGGTCGCACCGGAGAAGAGCATCCTCGAAATCGGCTGCGGAACCGGTGCGAACGCCTCCATGCTGGCGCAGAAGACAGGCATGCAGGTGCTGGGAACGGATCTGTGTGAGCCGTTCATTGAGCAGGCGAAGCAGCGGCACAGCGGTCCCGGGCTGCGTTATGAAGTCATGGACTTCAATCAGGCAGCCAATCTCAGTGACGAACGCTTCGATTACATCGTCGGCAACGGCATCTTGCATCACCTGTACCACTCGCTCGACGAAGCTCTCGTCAACATGCGGCGCTTGCTGAAAAAGACCGGGAAGATCATCTTCCTGGAGCCGAACCTCTACAATCCGTATGTCTATACGATCTTCAGCTACCCCATACTGCGCGAGAAAGCCCACCTCGAGCCGACCGAGATGGCATTTTCCAGACCGTGGGCGGCAAAGAAACTGGAACGCGCCGGATATCAAAAAATCAAGGTGGAGTACAAGGACTTCCTGCTCCCCGGCATCCCCGATGCACTGATCGAACCGTCGATCATCATTGGCGACGCCATGGAGAAATTTCCTCTCGTCCGCAGGCTCTCCCAATCCATCTTTCTGTCCGCCGTCAACGCCGAATAACAGCTTCGCGCACGCGCGACCCAGACTACCTGCCTTGGAAGAGGCACATGTACCATGAGCGTGTCCCCATGGCTCGAACTACGTCTGACGCCGAGGCGCTCTTCCCAGCCCTTCCTGAGTTTTTGAAGCTCGCGCGGGCGCACACCCTGATCCCGGTCTGCCGACGCCTGGTTGCCGACCTGGAAACACCCGTCTCAGCCTTTCTACGTCTGGCAGCGGCAGAGCCCGAGTGCTTCCTGCTGGAGTCCGTGGAAGGCGGCGAAAAACTGGGCCGGTACACATTTATGGGCGTTCGTCCGGCGAGCAAGCTGGTGGCCCATAACGGCGCTGTGACCACATGGCGCGGCAAGCGCCACGCCACCGAGACCGGCGACATCTTCACGATTCTGAAGGCCGCGCTCGCCGACCACTCGCCGGCACACGTTCCCGGACTGCCGCCCTTTACCGCCGGCGCCATCGGTTTCTTCGCCTATGATGTCGTCCGCCAGATCGAGCGATTGCCCACACGCGCAAAGGACGATCTGCAGGTTCCCGATGCCTGCCTCGCCTTCTTTCATGAAGTGGTGGCATTCGATCACGTGAAGAAAGAGCTGCTGCTGATTGTGAATGCGGATGTGCGCGCGCAGGAACCGAAGCTGGCTTACGCAGCGGCGCTGCGACGCATTGCCGCCCTGGAGCGCCAACTGGCGAAACCGCTGCCGACGCGCCGGCGGAGCGCTGCAACGGCGAAGCTGGCAGTAAAGAAGTGCACGCGCAAGGCAGACTTTCTGCGCGCCGTCGAGCGCACGCGAGAGTACATCGCCGCAGGAGATATCTTCCAGGCAGTCCTGTCACAGCGCTTCGAGGTTGACCCCGGTGACGATCCCTTCGCGGTCTATCGTGCACTGCGGATCGTAAATCCCTCGCCGTACATGTACTTTCTGCGGCTCGACGTCGAGGGGGGGCACACTGATGCGACGAAGGGCAGTCGTGCGAAGAAGAAGCCGCAGTCGCTGCACATCGTCGGCTCTTCACCGGAGCTGCTGGTCCGCGTCAAACAAGGGCAGGTGGAGTACCGACCCATCGCGGGCACACGGCCACGCTCGCAGGATGAAGAAGAGGATCAACGGCGCGCCGAGGAACTGCTTGCCGATGCGAAAGAGCGCTCCGAGCACGTGATGCTGGTGGATCTGGGACGCAATGACGTGGGACGGGTGAGTGAGTTCGGCAGCGTGCGCGTGCGCGAGCTGATGTTCGTCGAGCGGTACTCACACGTCATGCATCTGGTCAGTTCGATCGAAGGCAAACTGCGTCCGGAGCTCTCCGCCGTCGATGCCTTTCGCGCTTGCTTCCCTGCCGGCACGCTCTCCGGAGCCCCTAAGGTCCGGGCCATGGAGATCATCGAGGAGTTGGAGCCCACACGCCGCGGCATCTACGGCGGCAGTGTCTGTTATGCCGACTATTCCGGCAACCTCGACTCCTGCATCGCGATTCGCTCGATGCTGGTGAAGGACGGCGTCGGGTATATCCAGGCTGGAGCCGGCATCGTGGCCGATTCCGTGCCGGAGCGTGAGTACGAGGAGTGCCTGAACAAGGCCCAGGCCATGATTCGCGCTGTCGAACGCTCACGCGATCGTTAGGCTCTCTTTCGCTCTCAGCAGTTGATTACCAGAGTTTCGACCCGATATGACAGACCTTTTGACGACAGAGGATTAGTGTGGAGGCGAACTCCCCAGCCTCCCTTTCTAGGGCGGCTGGCATCCAAACGTACGAGCGAGGATTACATATGGGCTTACTCGACAGTCTCAAATCCATGGGTGGCGGTCTCTCCAGCGACCAGCACGCTTCCGTCGCAACTGAGCTCGTGAACGCCGCGCAGCAGCATCCCGGCGGCCTCTCCGGCATGCTGCAGAACTTTCAGCAGAATGGCATGGGCGATCACGTCAACTCATGGCAGCAGCCCAACCAGCCAAACCAGCCGATTACGCCGGATCAGGCGCAGCAGGGTCTCGGCTCGGGCGTCATCGACAGCATCGCGCAGAGAACAGGCATTTCACCGACGATGGTGAAGGGTGCTGCCGCTGTTCTTCTGCCCATGATGGTGGCGCATTTTGCCCAGAACGGCGGCGTCAACCAGCCAAGCAGCGGGCTCGGCGGACTCGCATCAGGCTTCCTCAGCAAACTTGGGTAGTTTCCCAAATCCAATAGCGCACGCGTGCCGATCCCTCAGGTACTCAGTGCCTGGGTGCGCTTCAACTTGAAAACCATAAGGAGTTTCCATGGCAGATCTCGATCAGCTTAAGCAGAAATATGCGCCTGTGATTCAAACCATCGAAAGTTTCAGCGCGGAAGGCGCCAAGGTGGAAGATGTCAGCCTGGATGGCGACAAGCTGCACCTGAAGGCCTCCGTGCCGTCGCAAGTCGTCGCGGATCGCGTCTGGGATTCGATCAAACAGGTCGATCCAACCTACGCCGATCTGCACCACGAGATCACGACCACCGGAAGCACACAGTCCTACACCATTCAGTCTGGCGACAACCTGTCGAAGATCAGCAAACACTTCTACGGCACGCCGAACAACTACCAGAAGATCGCGCAAGCCAACAACATCGCAAACCCGGACAAGATCCAGGCCGGTCAGACAATCACCATCCCGTAACGCCGCACCCGAACAACCGACGAGATCGTACACTGAAGGGGAGCGAGTCATCTCGTTCCCCTTTTTCCATTCCTATGGTCTTCGTCCTAGACAATTACGACTCGTTTACCTACAACCTGGTCCAGTACATGGGTGAGCTGGGCGCATCCATGACGGTGCGCCGCAATGATGAGCTGACGCCTGAAGAGGTCGCAACGCTCCAGCCCGATCGCATCCTGCTTTCGCCCGGTCCCTGCACTCCGCAGGAGGCCGGTATCAGCATCCCGCTCATCCAGCACTTCGCAAAGCACTTCGCCGGCAAGGTGCCGATCCTTGGCGTCTGCCTGGGCCATCAGGCCATCGGCGCCGCCTTTGGCGGCCAAGTTGTGCGCGCTCCACAGCTCATGCACGGCAAGACCAGCGAGGTCATCCACGACGGGCGATCCCTCTTCGCCGGCATCGCCAGTCCGATGACCTGCACGCGCTACCACTCGCTGATCGTTGCCGAAGACGGGCTGCCGCGCGAATTAGAGGTATCGGCGCGCACCGAGGACGGCATCATCATGGGACTTCGCCATCGCGAGTACCCGATCGAAGGCGTGCAGTTTCATCCGGAGAGCGTCCTCACCAACGATGGCAAGCGGCTGATCCAGAATTTCCTCGAAATGTAGGAGAAGGCCGGCAAGCTCACCATCGGTCCCACGCTCGCGGAATGCCGATCGCTTCATAGAAGCGATGACACTGGGATTGTCCGTCTAGGAAACCTCGCCATCTCCGGCAAATGCAGGAAGGATGACACGATTGCTGTTACAACTTCACTCGATCACCGGCTTGCCGTAGTCCGGGACCTCCCATCCTTCGTACGCGGACATTACTGTTGTCTTGCCTTCTGCGTTGCCGCCGATCTTGCGCGCCATCTCCGGGAAGGCCTTCTGGATGCCGGCGTCCTGGGCCCACACCGGTACATCGACCATCCGGTAGTGGTAAGTGACCTCGGTGGCCTTGCGTCCTTCAACTGCATGCAGTGGTGTGAAGCTGTCCACCGATGTCACATCGCGGTGTCCGTAGCAGAAGCGGCCGGTCGCGCGCGTGCCCAGAGGCGTCAGCGCGTAGCGCACCAGCTTGAACGCGCCATCCTCGGTACGCGTCAGCAGACCGGCCTTGGAGAGCGCATCCATGGACTTCATCTCATCCTTTTCGCCGACCTTCACCTCATTGGGAAACTTGTATGCAGTGGGGAAGAGGCATTCATCGCGGCCGGTATAGAAGTAGGCGTTGATCGCACGTTGAAAGTTCACGTTGCTGGCCGCTGTCTTCTTCCCATTGCATCCGCCGAGGCCAAGCGCGAGCAATGCTGCACCGGCGAAACACGCGGCGTGCCTCCACCCTCTCTTAGCGGTGAAGTGTGAGATTCCGGCCTTCGCTGGGCCGGAGATTCGAGTCGCTTCGATCGTTTGCATGTGCAAGAGATTCTGTGACGCGGCGGAGTGTTGCTTGCGAATAAGAGGAGAAAGCAGATCTCTCCACTTCCCCTCCGCTTCGATCAGGGGGCCGGTCGAGAGGGACCGGAGGCGCCAGTCAAATGGCAAGAGCCTTAAAAATGGCAAGAGCCTAAAGAGGTCGCCGACACTCCATGCCCAGGCAGTCGTCCCAGCGTCCGGCATCCTCCACCTCGGCGAAGCGCGGGTCTTCGTTGTCGCCCATCCGGGCGCGGCGGATCTCGCTGAAGCCGGCGGCGGCCAGTTCTCGCGTCATATTCTTCTCGTCCCACATCCACAGGTGCGCGCTGCGACCGAAGAGCATTCGCAGCAGGCGCGAGGCTCCTTTGCCCTGCGAGTCCACGCCCAGGTACGAATCGCGCATAAACCGGCTGGCTGCTTCTTCATCCGGAGACGCGGCGTAGGCACGTACCAGCCCTTCGAGGTCCGGGAGTACGAAGCGGAAGGTGCCGCCCGGCTGGAGATAGGTAACAACATGGCGGAGCGAGGTACGGAACTCGTCCAGCGCCAGATGCTCCAGCACGTGAGAGCAGTAGACGGCGGCAGCCGATCCAGGCGCGACCGGGAGCCCCTTGATAACGTCGCCGTATTCGATGTTGCCGGGATAGTCCGGGAAGCCGCGCTTGAGCAGCATCGGCTTCAAAATCGGCAGGTTGCGCTCGATCCAGAAGGCCGGTCCGGCATCGAAGTTGCGCCAGGTTGCGGGCGCACAGAGGCCGCAGCCGAACTGGACATAGTTGCTGGTCCGCAGACTGGCTCCAGCCGGGATGGATCCGGGAGCCTTCCCTGACCGCCGGGCTGCATTGTCCCCGGCACCGTTCTGCTCGATGCTCAACTCTCTCTGCCTCCGAAATGCTCGCGCACCTTCGCCACACGGCGCGTCGCTACAATGGTAAGGGAAACATATCTGCTGACTGAGACCATGCCAAATTCGTGGCAGGCACAGGCCACCCGGACGCTGTGCTTCTCTGCTGTCCTCATCTCCGCGTTGCCACTGGCCGCGCAGACGCCAGCCGTAGCCGACTCTCCGTACATCGGCCGCACCCGCGCCCAGACACTCCAGGCCTCCGGCGTGCAGGTCTCCGGCGATGTCCGCGTGGGCGGCGGAGAGATGCAGTTGGGCAACGGGAGCACCATCACCGCCGGTGCGCAGACGGTGCCGATCACGCTCACGCGGGGCGGCGAGCTGCGGCTGTGCGCGACAACCAGCGTGCACCTGGCCAGGGACCGGTCCGCCCAGACGCCCGACGACTCCGGACTGATGCTTGGGCTGGACCGTGGCGCCATCGAGGCACATTACCAGACAGGCCGATACTCCGATGTGCTGCTGACGCCCGATCTGCGCATCCTCATCTCCGGCCCCGGGCAGGCCGACCTTAGCATTCGCGTGAGCCGGCAGGGGGACACCTGCATTGACAATCGCGGGGCGAACGCGCCGTACATCACGGTAACCAGCCAGCTGGAAGGCGGCCTGTATCGCGTGCAGCCCGGCCAGCACGTCAGCTTCCTGCATGGCAGCCTGCGCGAGGTGGTGGACACCGAGCAGGAGCCGTGCGGCTGCCCGGCCCCCGTCTCTGTAGCCGATGCCGGCACGCCCTCCCCGCAAGGCGCTGCGCCGGGGCATCCTGTCGGCGGAGCGTCCTCGACCCCTGCCGACACTACATTCCCGCTGGCAGTCAGCGAGGGCCTGGCCCCCCCGCCGCTGCCCCCCACCACGCCGGTTGCCGCGCCCGGCGAGGTGCACGTGCAGGTAGCGGTGCCCTTCAGCTACAACGGCGACCTCCCCGCGGCCGGCGCACCCGCAGCCCCGGACGCGGGTGCCGCGACATCCGCCACCGCGGTGCCCCCTCCATCACCTTCGGCGCCCGCACCGGTCCCGTCCGTCATGCAGGCACCGTTGCCGCATGCGCCCACTGCACCAGTCCAAACCGCGCCCCCTCCGTCGGCAACGGCTGTGGCAATTTCGCCACCGGCGGCGCCGGCACACAAGCAGCCCTCGCCCGGACTTTTCCATCGGGTGGGGCACTTCTTCTCGCGTCTCTTCGGGGCAGAGCAGTAAGGCAGCTATAGCATTTTCGGTATTGGTTACAGCAATTTTCCTGATGCTGTGATGTGCGGAGCATCGCTCGGCGTGGCTTTTCTTTACGGAAAAGCCACGTCTCACTGAAATTCCGCAGACCACAGTATTACCGAAAATGCCTTAGTGATTCTCTGAATAAGCTATGCGGAGCAGGTTTTGGATGAAAGAGGTCGGATAGTTTCGAGGTGTGTCGACTTATTCGGTCGTGTTGGGTGTTTTGGGTCTGACTTGAAGAGTCAAAGTGCCTTTTAGAGACACGTCGGCGCAGGGACTTCCCGCAGGTGGTTGCGTGCGGTGCACAGGTTGATGAGCGCGCAGGTGGTGAGCAGCCGGTTGAGGTTCTTGGCCAGTCCGCGATAACGCACGCGGGTGAAGCCGAACTTGAGCTTCATCACGGCGAAGACGTGCTCGACGCGGGAGCGGGTCTTGGACTGGATACGGTTCTGCTCGCGCTGCTCAGGGTAGCTCTTGAGCTTGCTGCGCCAGCGCCGGTTGATGCGGTCCGTGGCCTTCGGCGCGTGTTGCCGGAGGGTTTCGCTCTGTCCCTGGTAGGCCTGGTCGCCCCACACCTCGGTCTCTTCGCCGTGCAGCAGCTGGCCCAGCACGCGGCTGTCCGCCACGTTGGCCGCGGTTGCGACGACGGAATGAATCAGCTTGGTCCCGGCATCCACGCCCACATGCGCCTTCATGCCGAAGTACCACTGCTTGCCCTTGCGCACCGAGTGCATCTCCGGGTCGCGCTCGCCGGCGGCGTTCTTGGTCGAGGACGGCGCTTGCAGGATCGTCGCATCCACGATGGTGCCGGTACCGATCTGTATCCCTTGCTGTGCCAAATAGGCGTTGACCTCGGCGAAGATGCGGCCGCACAGCTCATGCCGCTCCAGCAGATGGCGAAACTTGCACACCGTCGTCTCATCCGGCGCCGGCTCGCGTCCCAGATCGATGCCCGCAAAGTTGCGCATCGCGTTGGAGTCGTACAGCGCGTCCTCCACCCCGGGGTCCGACAGGTTGAACCACTGCTGCAGAAAGTAGATCCGCAGCATCCGCTCCACGCCCACCGGCGGACGACCCTGGCCAGCCTTCGGATAATGCGGCTCGATCAGCGCCACCAGCTCCGGCCACGGCACCACCAACTCCATCGCCGCCAGAAACTCCGCCCGACGCGTCTGCCGACCATACTTCGCAAATCCCGCTGCCATCGCCAATGTCTGCTGCTTCATCCCAAACCACCTCGCTCAACACAACCTAATTCACATCCGTTGTGAAAAAGAGGTACTTAATCAGAGTTCCCTTAGCTGGCCGCGTTGGTGAGGAGACCGTTGTCGCCTGCCTTCACCTTGTCCGTGCAGTCGACCATCACGATGGTCGCTGCCGCCTTCGCATCGTTCAGCGTGACCGTGCTCTCGTTCAGGTTGCGCAGCACGATGGCACGCGGCGTCGCACCGGCAGCGTGCGCCATGTCGCAGGAGTCGAAGTGGTTCGACTCGATGTCCACCCACGACGCGTCCGCGCAATAGATCGCCGGACAGCCGAGGTGACTGAAGGTATTGCGCTGGAGTGTGATGCCTTCGTTGCCGCGATGCGCCGGCGTCCCTGACTCAGGGGCTTCAGGATTGTTCGCGACAATGACGGTGCCGCGCACCGGCTCACTCGTCGCGAGACTGCATTGGGTAAAGGAACACTCGGTGATGTGTATGCCCTCCACGACCGGCCCGCGCATGCGCTCGACGTCGGGCGCCATCAGGATCGCCGGTCCCGCATAGCCGGTGAAGCTGCTGCTGTTAATGCGAGCGCGGGATTGGGCGACGATGCCGGCATACGGACCGCCGGTGAACTTGCAATCGTCCAGCTTCATCTGGGGTTGGTTGACGGCGCTAAGGCAAAACAGTGTGCCCTTGCCGATCGTCGGCGACAGAGTCTCTTCGAAGGTCAGCTTCATGCCCCCGGGCGCAGGCTCCGCCTTGGTGACAGCGATCTCGCCCAGTAGTTGCAGCGTGCCCGCCTCGCTCAATTGCAGATAGGTGCCCTGAATCGGAAGCAGGCTCGCCGGCACTGGCCGTCCATCCGCGCTTGCCACCACGGCAACCTGCGGTTCGGGGGTCTCGGTCAGCCGCCAGTAGGACTGCTGGACACGCAGCCCGGCGCCTGCCGTGGCGCTGATCAGCGCATGCTGCGCAGTGACAGAGCCTGAGCAGTCCAGGATCTCGATCCCGCCTCCACAACTCGAAATCAAGCGGCCACTGCCCGGATGCGGCATCACACGCACCGTGTCCAGCGAGATATCGTGACAGCCGGAGAGGAGCACCGCCGGCCCTGACGAGGCATGGAACATGACGGTCTCCAACAGCACCTCTTCGCAGCCGTCCAGGCGGATGGCTGCAGCCCCTCCCACCGGATGCAGCAGCACCAGACGCATGCCCGCCTTGTAGCGCGGGCGCTCTGCCAGTGACACCTCGAGCAGTTGTGCACCGCGCGATTGCACTGAGACGACACCGTAGATATTCTCCCCGGTCGGGACCACGGTTGCTCCCTTCCCGGAGAAACCGAGAAGTGCCTGCACATGCTCCGAACCGTTTATGGGAAAGTCGGGGTCAACGGCTACCGTGACGCTGCGATCGCCGACCGCGCGGACGGTGCCCTGAGAGAAGTGTGGCCGGATCCAGTCGACGATGATGTCGTGGATCTCCAGATCTTTACAGCCCGTCACTGTCAACGGCTGCGTTGCACCGGCGAAGGAGAGCTCCGCGCCATTGCCGAATATCTCCAAACCTTCGTAGTCGTGGAAGCTCATCAGCGCGGTATCCGACGCGGCAAAGATGTACTTGCCTGCCGGAAACACCAGTCGCGCATTGCGCTTGGCCAGTGACGCAATTGCCTTCTGGACAGCTTCCGTGGCATCCTTCTGGCCGGTTGGGTCGGCACCGAAATCGACCACGGATGCGCGTCGCGAAGTGCCGGGAGGCATGTCCGCGAATGCCCAGGCTGAATGCCGCGTTGCCATAACCGCACCGGCCGCCGCGGTCGTGCGCACCATATGGCCCAGGAACTCGCGTCGCTGCATCATCGTCGAAGTGACTCCTCAGTTCTGAATCCGCTCTGCATCCATGCGCCTTCAGGCTCAACACGCACACCCTCTGCGCACAGTGCCGACACCATACCAGTGAAGCCGCTGCGCTACAATTCAACTTTAGGTGCGGATGCCTTTCGTCCGTCCTCTCGCCTTCGATCGTTTCTCCCGACGCTGTGCGCCGGCGAAAGAAAACCGATCTCGCGACAGTTCAACCACTACTAAGGAGTCTTTCGTTATGGCGATTCCCGCCACCCAGATGCGTCCGGGCATGATCATCAAGCACAACAACGAGTTGCACGCCGTATTCAGCGTGGAGCACCGCACCCCCGGCAACCTGCGCGCCTTCATCCAGGCCAAACTGCGTAACCTGCGCACCGGCGCCATGTTCGAGCATCGCTTCCGCTCCCCGGACCCGATCGACCGTGTCATCGTCGATGAGATCGCGATGGACTTTCTCTACTCCGATGGAGACGACTACTACTTCATGAACACCGAGAACTACGAACAGACCCATCTGAAGCGGGACACGCTTGGAGACTCGGTAGAGTATCTGATCCCGAACCTGCAGATTCGGGTGTCGTTCTTCGACGGTGTCGCGGTGGGCATCGAGCTGCCGCAGACCGTCGAGATGACGGTGATGCAGACCGAGCCCGGCTTGAAGTCCGCGACCGCTTCGTCCGTGACCAAGCCGGCTACGCTCGAGACAGGACTCGTCGTGCAGGTGCCCCCCTTCATCAACGAGGGCGAGAAGATTCGCGTGGATACCGCCGAGGGCGCTTACCTCTCGCGCGCCTGACTCCGCAACTGCGGGACGAACCAGGCCGCCCCGCAGTTGCGCTTCCCAACTACTGTCCCGCCCCCGGTGCACTCACCATCCAGGCCACGCCAAACTTATCTGTGCACATACCGAACAGCGGCGACCAGAATGTGGGCGCCAAGGGCATCTGGACGCTGCCGCCATCCTTGAGGGCATCGTAGATTCGCTTGATTTCCGCTTCATCCTTTGTCTCCACGCAGACCTGGAAGCCGCCGAGCGACGTTGATTTTCCCGGGGGCGCATCGCAGCCCATCAGATGCCCGTCGCTGATCGGGATCGCAGCGTGCATGACTTTGTCCTTCCAATCCGCCGGGACGGGCGCGGCTTCCGGAGCATCGCCGTACTTCATCTGGAAAAGGTCATTGGTTTTGAATACCTGGCTGTAGAAGGTAAAGGCTTCAGCGCAATTTCCCTGAAAGTTCAAGTGCACGCTCATCCGCATGGCTGTCGTCGCTCCGCTTCGTTTGTTACAGGCTGTATGCGGCTTCGCAAGTTGCTTTTTCGCAATCGAATAGCCGCGCGCCGAAAGTGTACGCCACAAAAACCAATCCCGGGAGCCCCTTGTGACGAGTCGTGGACTTCCCGGCTTGCACTCCCCCACAGGCTCTGCAACACTGACCTCTCATCGCTTATGGTTCGCTACTATCTCGTCAAAGGCCGCGTGCAGGGCGTTGGCTTTCGCTGGTTTGTACATCGCGAGGCCGCGGCATTGGCGTTGCATGGCTGGGTGCGCAACACGGAGAGCGGCCATGTCGAGGTCGTCGCTTCCGGCGACGACCTCGACCTGAAACGCCTGGAACAGGCGCTTGTCAAAGGCTCGCGCGGCAGCCGGGTCGATGCGATCGAACAGCGAAAGCTCGACCCCAGCGAAGGCGAAGCTCTCGGACCATTTCAGATCGAAGGAGCCTGGTAGACCGGCATGCCCACGAAACCGAGGAATATGGAACCGATCAACTGTGAACCGCTGAAGCGCCTGGTGCGCACGGTGCCCGACTTTCCCAAGCCCGGCATCCTTTTCTACGACATCACCACGCTGCTCAAGGACCGGCTCGGATTCGCAACGTTGATTGACGCACTCGCCTCACACTACCTCGAACGCGATATTGATCTCGTGCTCGGCATCGAGGCACGCGGCTTCATCTTCGGTCCTGCGCTGGCATATCGGCTCAACGCGGGCTTTGTGCCAGTGCGCAAGCCGCATAAATTGCCCGCACCCACCGCTAAGGTGAACTACGACCTGGAGTACGGCACCGATTCGTTAGAGATCCACATGGACGCGATTGAGCCCGGACAGAATGTCATCATCGTCGACGATCTGCTGGCGACCGGTGGCACCATGGAGGCCACGGTAAAGCTGGTGCGCCAGCTCGGCGGCCGCATCTCGGGACTGGGCTTCGCTATCGAACTCGACTTCCTCAAAGGGCGCGAGCGCTTTGAAGAGTTCGATGTCTTCAGCCTGCTCCATTACAACGAGTGAGATTCGGCGCAATGCAACACAGACAGCAAGAGCGGGGCGCCAGCCTCCGCTCTTCGTCGTTCCGCACCGTGAGCTATGCCGCGGAGCGTGACCCGCTGATGAAATGAATGATGAATGCAGCCACTGCTAGGAGCAGCAGGATGTGGATGAAAAAGCCGGCCACATGAAACATGAAGAAACCGCCCGCCCACAACACCAGCAACAGAATCGCTATTCCTACCCACATAGTCACACGCTCCAGCGGCCCGATATGCGCCGCAGCCTGCATAGACGACGCCAAGACTCCCCGGGTTGTGCGGGATCCAGCGTGCCGCTCCGAATCTGACCGTGGCGACATCTGAGCCATGACTGTACCCGTCGCAGTTCTTCCCTCCCTCCAGGCAGCGCGATGCGACAGGTAGACTGTCCTCATGCTGAAAGGCCCTCAGAGGCTGCTGCACCGGCTCTTCGTCGGCTCCGGCGTAACCGGCGTCTATCCAAGCTACGCGGCGGCGCTTGCTGCCGCTCCCAAAACGCGCAAGATCGGTTACGACAACAAAGAGTCGAGCAATATGTATCCCTACCTGCTCGAATTCACCAAGATCAGCGACTTCGCCGCGCTGTTCTACCTGAACCAGTTGATCGGGCCCGGCACCCGCGTCTTCGACTTTGGCGGCAATACGGGCGTGCTCTTTTACAGCTACCAGCGGCGCTGGACGATGCCGCCCAATGTGACCTGGACGGTGTGCGACGTCCCGGCCGTAATCGAGGCTGGACGCGAGTTCGCAAGGACGCGCCCGAGCGAAGGGCTGGACTTCACCTCGCGGTTTGAGGACGCCGGGGGCGCCGATCTGCTCTTTACCTCGGGCACTCTGCAATATGTCCCTGAAACACTGCCGGCGCTGCTCGATAAACTGGGTGACGCGAAGCCGAGCTACATCCTGGCCAACCGCACCGCGCTGTGGGACGGCCCCGAATTCGCCACCCTGCAGACGCTGGGTCCGGTCGTCTGCCCCTACCGCGTCCAGAACCGCGCCGCCTTCGTGAGCGCGCTGGAGGCCCTGGGGTATCGCGTCAAGGACACGTGGGAGTGCCCGGAGAGCGGCATCAACGTACGCTGGCATCTGCATCACCGCATCAAGGGTTACGTGGGGCTCTTGCTCGAGCGGCTCTAGCGATGGCGCGAAGAGGTCGCTACGAAATTCTGTGTAGGAGGCGCGTGACTTCATCGAATGGGTGCCGCTATTCCGAATTCAGAACACCGATGGTGCCATGGATGGTGCCATGGAACAACCACGGTTCCGATGCTGTACACAGCACCTGAGGAATCTGTGCAATCAACCACGGCCAACCCACGTGCGGCATCATCTATGTCGGCATGGTAGCCCTTGCGCGGGGAGAGGTGTCCGCAACCGGACAGCATCGATCCGAAGTGGACACTCCTGCTGCCCGCGTCCTCGATAAGTCTCGTGTTTGCACCGCTTTTTTTGGCTCCGCAACTGCAATCTGAATTCGTGGAGACATCCGATGGCTATCATGGCTTTTCGCGGCACACTGCGCCGCCTTCTACAGGCACCTGGGTTCTCAATCGCGGTCATCCTCACGCTCGCCTTGAGCATCGGCGCGAACACGGCTGTGTTCAGCCTGGTGAACGCACTCCTGTTGCGACCTTTGCCCTATCCGCAGCCGGAGCGGCTGGCCAGTATCGACATTGTCTCGAACCTCGCCGTCCCCAGCCCCTCCACAAGGATCGATGGCGAAACCTGGGAGCTCATCCGCGATCAGGTGCCACAGATCCAGGCAGCGATCTCAAGCGGAGGCGGATCGGCCAGCGCCACCAACATCCGCACGCAGAGCGGCGTGCGCACGGTCTCTTCGATACGCGTCTCCGCAGGCTTCTTTCAGACGCTTGGAGAGTTGCCGGTGATGGGGCGCAGCTTCACTCCGGAAGAGGACCAGGACGGCGGCCCGCAATCCGTCATTATCAGCAACCGACTCTGGCGCACTGCCTTCCAGAGCGACCCGCATGTGCTGGGCAAGCCCATCCTGTTGAAGGGCCAACCCTACACCGTGATCGGCGTCCTTGGCCCACGCTTTTCCTTGCCCAGGGCAGCCGATATCTATACACCCATCCGTCCTTCCCGTGTCGGCGAGGGAGTTGGTACGAACTACAGATTCTTGGCGCGCCTTAAACCGGGCGTGAGCTGGCAGGAGGCAGATGCCGTACTGGCCCGCGTGCATCCCAAGATGCTGGACTACCACATGCTTGGCGACCTGCGACCGGGCGAGCAGCGTGCGCTGCAGTTCATCCCGCTGGAGCAGCAGTTCAGCGAAGATCAGCACGATCCGGCATTAGCCTTGCTGCTGGCAACCGGCCTCATCGTGCTGATCGCCTGCGCCAATCTCGCCAGCCTGACGCTGGTGCGTCTGCGCCGCCGCGCCTATGAAATGGCAACACGTCTCGCGTTAGGCGCCAGCCGCTGGCAATTAATGCGGCAGCTGTGGGCCGAGAGCACGCTGCTCGCCGTAGTCGGTGGAAGCATCGGATTGCTGACTGCTGTCGGACTGTTACGCGCACTGGTGGCGCTGCTGCCGCCGGAGATCGTGCCCTTCGGCGGAGTCGCGCTCGACACCCGCGTGCTTCTCTTCACGCTGGCCATCTCTCTTGGCACCAGCCTGCTTTTCGGGCTGCTGCCGGCTTTGGCGATGCTGCGCATGGATCCAGCAGCAGTGCTGGGCCAGCGAACTGTCGCCGGAACACGTCGCAGCCGTGCGCGCCAGGTGCTGATCGCCACCGAAGTGGCGCTCACCGTCGTTCTGCTCGCAGGATCTGGACTGCTGATCCGCTCGCTGATCCACCTGCAGACACTGCCGCCGGGCTTCGAGCCGCACGGCGTGCTTACTGCTCAGGCTTCGCTCGATCAGGTCGATTATCACGACCCCGCGCGCTTCGCCGCACTGATGCAGAAGAGTGTCGCTGCGATGGGGCGCATTCCCGGCGTTACCCAGGCCGCTGTCGGCCTGAGCCTGCCCTACGAACGCGGCCTGAACAGCGGCGTGACGGTGAAAGACGGGAAGCAGGCCGGCCTGCAGTTCAATACCGACGAAATCTATGTCACGCCTGGCTATTTCGACACGCTCGGCATCAAGCTGCGTGAAGGACGCGGCTTTGCCGACAGCGATACAGCAACGAGCCAGCCGGTCGCGGTCGTGAATGAGAGCTTTGCGCGGCAGATCCTGCACGATCCCAATCCGGTTGGGCGCATGGTGGGAAGCGGCAAGACCGCGATGCGTATCGTCGGCGTCAGCGATGACGTGCAGCAGACACCGGGTATCGACGCCACCAGTCCACTCGCCACCGAGCAGACGCTGTATGTGCCCGCCACACAGTTGGACGCCGATTTTCTCACGCTCATCCATGTCTGGTTTCAGCCCAGCTGGATCATCCGCTCGAACCGTCTCGACGCGCAGACGCCGGCTGCGATGCAGCAGGCTCTCAGCTCGGTCGATCCCAACCTACCCTTCGCCAGCTTCCACACCATGGATGACCTGCTGGCCACGGCTCTCGCGCAGCAGCGGATCGAGGTGGCGTTGCTTGCCTCACTTGCAGCCCTGGCCCTGCTGCTGGCCGGGCTCGGTATCTTCTCGCTGGTATCGAGCGTCATCACCGATCGTCGGCGTGAGTTTGGCATCCGTCTCGCGCTGGGCTCGCCGGTCTCCGACTCCATACTGCTGGCCGGCCGGGCCGGTGCGCTTCCCGCAGCTATCGGGCTCGGCTGCGGGTTGATGCTATCGTTCGTCTCCCTGCGCGCCATGCAGAGCGCGCTCTTCGGCGTCGAGAGTTACGACCCGCTCACGCTTACGGCAACGACGATCGTCCTGTTAGTCATTGCCGGCACCGCGAGCCTGCTTCCCGCGCTGCGTGCCGCGCGGATTCAGCCGGCGGAGGTGCTTCGCTCGGAGTGAGCGCGACATATTCTTGCCAAGTAAGTTACGAAAGATTGCAGATCCCTCTTTACAAGTCAACCTCAACGCTTCGATGATGCTCTAACTCAAGAGTCATGGGCCTAGTCCAAAATCTGAAGCACAAGATCTTCGTCGGGTCACGAACCAGCGGCGTCTATCACAGTGTCTCGGAGGCACGCCTTCATATTCCAGCCGGTCGAAAGATTGGTTATGACCATGAAGAGTCGGCCGATCTCTACCCCTGGCTGATGGACTATACGAAAATCAGTGACTTCGCAGTCCTCTTTTACTTCAACAAACTGTTGAGACCGGGGATGCGCATCTTCGACTTCGGTGGAAACATCGGAGTGCTCTACTACTCCCTCCAGAAACACTGGAAGCTGCCCAAGGGCGTGACTTGGACCGTCTGCGATGTGCCCGCGGTCGTGAAAGCGGGACGCGCCCGCGCCGCGCAGCACGATACACCGGGGCTTGAGTTCACCTCCGACTTTCGCGAAGCCGCGGGAGCCGATGTTCTGCTGACCTCCGGGACACTGCAGTGCGTGGAAGGCGATTTTGCGCCGATGCTGGAGAGCCTCGGCTCGGCGAAGCCTCAGCATGTGCTGATCAACCGTGTGCCCATGTGGAATCGGCCGGAGTTGGTAAGCCTGCAGGATCTGGGGCCCGTCGTCTATCCATATCGCGTCTTCGAACGCTCGCGCTTCCTCGATTCGCTGGAGACGGCGGGATACACGGTCGAAGACAAGTGGGATTGCCCGGAGAAGAGCATCAGCATCCGCTTTCATCCCTGGATTCGCATCAATGGCTTCGACGGCTACTATCTGACGCTGAAGAAAGCCGCCGCCGTGCAGGCGCCCCCATCCTTCGCGAACGCGTCTTAGAGCAGAAGCCGGGTTGCTGTAAGGTGAAGCGCCACTCTCGTCAGGCATTTTCGCAAAAGAAAATGCCTACATCGCCTCACTCAATACATGACATCGTCCCGGCTTCTGCGCTAGGAAGCCGGAGCGAACGCATGCAGAGATGGTGCGTATGGTCGTTACGTTTGGGAAAAGCTCTCTGAATCAGTAGGCGTAGGCCGGTGCGCCGCGGCGCCAGCAGTCCTGCTTCCATGCGCCTTTCACTCAAGCATTGTCACTGTTGCTGTGTAGAGCCCAGTTCCGCGAAGTGTGGCTTTTCTTGACGGAAAAGCCACGCGGACCATCACGCTCTTCTCTATACCTGCAGTGAACATGACCTGCAGTGAACAAGCGCTCGCCGGCAGCGTGTCATCGAAGACCGCACTGTTGGTGAAGTTGCGCATGGCGAAGTTGTCGATCCATGCAAGGGGACAAGACGCGGCAAGGGGACAAGACGCGGCTGGAGCACCGGCGCGCGGGCATACTCCACCTGCAATTTGCTTAGGAACACTCGCGGCCTACCGCCGTGCCCGAGGACCGGCAGCCCGTATCGCGGCCGGCGCGTCGAAGCGTGCGAAGTTTTCCTCGAAGCGCGTTGCCAGCGCCGCCGCCTGCCGATCGTAGGCGTCTTTATCCGGCCACGCGTTGCGCGGGTTCAGCAACGCGGCGGGCACCCCTGGGCAGTTCGTTGGGGTGCTCAGGCCAAACGCGTTCTCAGTGACAAACTCAGCGCCGGCAAGACTCCCGTCGAGCGCCGCGGTGACCAGGGCCCGCGTGTGCGGCAGGCTCATACGCTTGCCTACACCGAAGACGCCGCCCGTCCAGCCTGTGTTGACCAGCCAGCACTGCGCGCCATATTGACGTAGCCGCTCACCCAGCATGGCCGCATAGACCTTGGGCGCCAGCGGAATGAAGGGCGATGCGAAGCAGGTCGAGAACTCCGGCACCGGCTCGGAGCCCAGTCCGGCCTCCGTGCCGGCGAGCTTTGCCGTGTAGCCCGAGAGGAAGTGATACATCGCCTGCTCCGGCGTGAGTTTCGCGATGGGCGGCAGCACACCGAAGGCATCGGCCGCAAGAAACAGCACATTTGCCGGCTGCCCACCGATGCCGGGCACAACGGCGTTTTCGATGAACTCCACCGGGTACGCGGCGCGCGTATTCTCCGTGTGGCGGATGTCCTCATAGTCGGGCTCGCCGGTGCGCGGATCGATCACCACGTTCTCAAGCACCGCGCCGAAGCGGATTGCGTGGAAGATCTGCGGCTCCTTCTCTTCGCTCAGGTCGACACACTTGGCATAGCAGCCGCCTTCGAAGTTAAAGATGCCGCGCTCTCCCCAGCCATGCTCGTCGTCGCCGATGAGCCGACGGTTCGGATCGGCGGAGAGCGTCGTCTTGCCGGTGCCGGAGAGACCGAAGAAGAGCGCTGTCTTGCCATCCGCGCCGACGTTGGCGGAGCAGTGCATGGGGAAGACATCGCGGCCGGGCAGCAGGTAGTTCATCACGCCGAAGATGCACTTCTTCATCTCGCCGGCGTATTTCGTGCCGCCGATGAGCACAATCTTGCGGGTGAAGTCCGTAATGATGAAGGTCGAAGACGTGGTGCCATCCCGCTCCGGCACCCCCTCGAACTCGGGCGCGGCGATTACGGTGAACTCGGCGACATGCGCTGCCAGATCCGCCAATCCGGGCCGGACGAAGAGCTGTTTTACGAACAGCGCATGCCAGGCGTATTCCGTCACCACGGTGATGGGGAGCCGATAGTGCGGATCGGCGCCGGCATACAGATCGAGCACGTAACGATCGCGCTCCTGCATATGCCGCTCTACGCGCTCCAGCAGTGCAACGAAGCGCTCGGGCGGGAAGGGCTGATTCACCTTGCCCCAATCGACAGTCCCCTCGGTCAATGCATCCTTCACCAGGAACTTATCGCGTGGGGAGCGTCCTGTGCGTGCCCCGGTCAGGGCGACCACGGCGCCGTTGGACGCCAGGCGTGCCTCGCCCCGTGCAATCGATGCCTCCACTAGTTGCGGCGTCGACAGGTTGCGGTGAACGTGGGGTCCTTCCAACAGATTCTTCGACACAGTGCTCGCGTACGCCGCGCCCATATCTCTCCTATTCCGGATGAATCCGGAAAACCTACTATTGTGCCATTTGCCAAGCACTTAGGCCAGTCGCTAGACGAGCGCCGTAAGACACTCATCCCAGACACCTTAAGGTTCGCTTAAGATTGGCAATTCACACGAAATTCATCGTCCGCAGACAGTAGCAACGAACATGCCCTGCTATCACCCTTCTGGAGGCACGACATGAAACACGCTGCTTTACTGCTGGCCGGCGCCGCTGCGCTTGCCGTCACCGTCACCCCGGGTCACGCCCAAAGGGACGATTGGGGAAACACCAACATCAAGCACGTGCTGCTCATCAGCATCGATGGCATGCACGCGGTGGACTATCAAAACTGCGCCCACGGTATCAAGGGCGTGAATGGCGGCGCACCCTACTGCCCTAACCTCGCCGCACTGGGCGAGACCGGCGTGAACTATGTGGCGGCCAGCACCTCGCGTCCGTCCGACTCGTTCCCCGGCCTGATGGCGATCGTCACCGGCGGTACACCGCGCACCGTCGGCGTCTACTACGACGTGGCCTATGATCGGTCGCTCGATGCTCCGGCAAAGACGACCGGCAACGGCGTGGCCGCAGGCCCCTGCACCCCAGGTGCGGCGCCTACCGGCACCCGCACGGAATATGAAGAAGGCATCGACCGCGATCAATCCAAACTGAATGGCGGCGCGCCGGGTGCGAGCCTGGTGGCCGGCGGCGTCACCTCCATCGATCCGCAGCGCCTTCCGCGCGACCCCAAGGCCGGTTGTGCCCCGGTCTACCCATGGAACTTTGTTCGCACCAACACGATTTTCGGTGTGGTTCACAACGCCGGCGGCTTCACAGCCTGGTCGGATAAGCACCCCGCTTACTCTTCCGTTGCCGGTCCCGGTGGAAATAGCGTCGACGAGTTCTTCGCTCCTGAGATCAACTCCGCGGTGGTTCCGATCCCGGGATACACCACGCCCGCAGGGGTCTCCTGCAGCACCGTTCCCGATCCCACGCAGGTGGGCGCCTGGACGGACAGCTTCGCCAACATACAGTGCTACGACACGATCAAGGTGAAGGCGATCCTGGATGAGATCCACGGCAAAAACCCCAGCAATGGCGGCCGCAGCCGTATGCCGAACCTGTTCGGCATGAACTTCCAGGCAGTCAGTGTGGGCCAGAAGTTGATTGAAGCCAATGTCGGCACCGGTGGATACACGGACGCCGAGGGCACACCGACCGACCTGTTGCGGCAGGAGATCGAATTCGCCGATGCTTCCGTCGGCGAGATGATCAACGAACTGAAGGAGACGGGGCACTACGACTCCACCATGGTCGTGATCACCGCCAAGCACGGACAGGGGCCGATCGATCCGAAGCGCTTCTTTCCCATCCCCGGCCACGGCGGCGACAACGGCACCACGCCCGCGACGCTGATCGCCAATCTGCTGCCCTACTCCGAGTCCCCGCTCAATCCAACCGGCATCGGCGCAACCGAAGACGACATCTCCCTGCTTTGGCTGAAGGATTCGAGCCAGACCAATGCCGCGGTCGCCACGCTTGAAGAGAACGGTACGAAGATCGGCCTTGGCACCATCTTCTACGGAGCTTCACTCGCGTTGAACTACAACACGCCGGGCTTGCCTCCCAACGGCGATCCACGCTCACCGGACATCATCGTGACGCCCAATCCGGGAGTCATCTACACCGGCAGCACCGCAAAGCTGTCAGAGCACGGCGGCTTCTCACACGACGACACCAACGTGATGATGCTGCTCTCGCATCCCAGCTTCCGCCCACGCAACGTCTACAGTGTCGTCGAGACCATGCAGGTCGCACCGACAATCCTGAAGGCACTCGGCTTAAACCCGCATGACCTGCAGGCTGTTCGCCTGGAAGGCACCGAAGTATTACCGGATGTCCAGCTCGATCAGCGCGAGTGGTAGACGCAGAACAAACACTCGCATGCAAAATAGAAAGGCCCAGCCAAACCGGCCGGGCCTTTCTATTTTGCACTGCCCACTGTCAGCTGGCGGACATTACGCCATGACTTCGTGGATGACCGGCAGCATGGGCAAGTTCGCGGTGTGCTTGATCTCACGCATGACAACGTCCAGATGTTCCAGAACTTCCTCGGTGCTCATGGTGTACATCTCGCGACCATTGTCGTAGCCGTCTTCGACTGCCTTTTTGAGATAGTGTCCGCCGATCTGCGCGGCGAGCCGGTCTGTAATGACGTTGCCCGTGCGCTTCTTATACTCGACCCAGGCCTGCGCCGGCATGGCGATCCAGACCGGACGGCCGCTCACCTCGAACCGGACGTCGATTGCGTCGGCGTGGCGGGTGGCGATGGCGACGACATTTGCCCGCCACAGGCAATGGAGCGTTTCGCCGGTCCAGCGGTCGGTCACATCGAACTCTTCATACATGGTGCCTTCAGCCTACCGGCAACGGGTCCGATCCGCAATACACACCGAGGCCACGTCCGGCAACAAAAAAGTTGATGCTGAGGAAAAAAATTAGCAAATCTTCCGGCCATCTTTGCGTCCAATAGTCTGCATTTGGATAACCACACAAGAAGAGGAGTCCACCGTCGTGCCGAAGAATCCTAACCCCCGCAGTCTTTATGAGAAGAAGTTACGCCAGCAGCAGGAGCTGCTTGAGCGCTCCATGCAGTCGGCCGTTGAACAGGGTCGGGATGCCGGCATGGACGATACCCAGGACGTCGCCGATCAGGCCGTCGCCTCCTACCAGAAGGAGTTCCTCTTCTCGCAAGGCACCAACGGCCATGCAGAGATGCAACTCGTGCGCCAGGCCATGGAGCGCTTGGAAGACGGCAGCTTTGGCGAATGCCAGAACTGCGGCGAGATGATCGGTACCAAGCGTCTGGAGGCGCTGCCCTGGACCCCGTATTGCATTGCCTGCCAGGAAAAAGTAGAGCGCGGCGAGCTGGAAATGCCGGTTCGAGCGGCCTGATCGCCGCCACCTGACGAAACATGACGGGGCACTCCGGTGCTCCGTCGTTTTTCTAGCGGAGTCGAGGCCCTTTGCCCCCTGCATTGCCTCGCTGCTACACTTTGACGAGCGACTCTCTAAGAGCCGCGGGCTGCCTGCCCGCCGCGGCGCTACCGCGCCAAGCTCTTTCTGCAAGGATTTCCGTGGACGCACAGACCCGCACCGCACTTAAGAAGGACGATGTCTTCGTCCACACTACCCAGGCCGGACTGGACTGGATTGCTGAGAACCGCGGCAAAGCTCTTCAGATCGCCATCGCCGCGATCGTTTTGATTGCCCTCGTCGTCGTGGGCTTCCTTGTCTACCAGAGCCGCTCACAAGCCGCATTGAACGCCTTCGGTACCGCCATGAGCGTGTACAGCACGCCTGTGGCCGATCCAGCGCAGCCTGTGCCGCCCGGCATCAAGACCTTCCCCACAGCGGCGGATCGTGCCAAAGCGGCGAATCCGATGTTTGAGGGTGTTGCCAAGCGCTACAGCACCACGGGCGCCGGCCACAATGCTCTTTACTTCGCAGGCGTCTCCGAAGCAGAGATGGGCAACACAGCCGGCGCCGAAGCTACGTTCCGCAAGGCGGCCGACCTGCATGACGCCGGGATCGCTTCGCTTGCCCGCCTGGCGCTGGCCAATCTCCTGGCCCAGCACGGAGGCACGGCGGAGGCGATCAAGCTCTACCAGCAGTTGACCAATCATCCGACGTCCACCGTTCCGGCCGGCACAGCGCAGTTGCAGCTCGCGCAACTCTATGAGGCCACCGACCCTGCGCAGGCAAACAAGATCTACGCTCAGCTCAAGGCCAAGGACACGACTACGGCCGCGGGGCAGATCGCCGCGCAAAAGCTGTCCGGACAGCACTAGATCCTCAGTTATGAAGACCCGCCGCACGCGTTCCCTGTTACGCTGGCGGGTAGATTTGCTTCGCTCGAAGTCTGCAATCCCCGACAGATATCCGTTGCCCTCGGACGATTTGCGAATTCCTGGACAATTTCTGTGAGCGAAACACCGCCGCCCCGCGTCAGTGAGAGCAAGCGTATGGGCACATACCAGGGAAATCTCAGCGGACTGCTTCCGATGCCGGAGACCACGACCGCCGCATCCGCAGCGCCTGACCGCACTGCGGAGCTGACGGCGCTGGTCCAGGAGTACTCGGCCACGCTCTATCGCGTCGCCTTCTCGATCTCCCGCAACTCCGCCGAGGCCGAAGACATGGTGCAGGAGACCTTTCTGCGCGTCCTGCGGCATCGCGACCGGCTGCCGGAGATACGCGATGCGCGTGTCTGGCTCATCCGCATCACCTGGAACCTGGTTCTCGACCGCAAACGGCGTCAGAAGACGCGGCCGGAGAACGAAGACATCAGCGAGCTGGCCCGGGTGCTGCCTGCGAAGGACCTGCGTGCCGATCATGCAGTGATCGCCGCACAGCGGCACGCACGCGTGCTGGCGCTCATCGACGAACTACCCGGCAAGGAGCGGCAGGCGCTTCTGCTCTCCGCGCTGGACGAGCTCTCGAATGCCGAGATCGCATCCGTCCTCAGTATCTCGGAGTCCTCGGTACGATCGCGCCTCTTTCGCGCTCGTCGAGACCTGGCGCTGAAGTTGCGCAAGGAGGGACTGAAGCCATGAAGCCACACCACCTGGAAACCGAATCCACGCAAGGCGTCGACGACACACTCACCCTACTGAGCCGGGTGCAGCCCCGCGATGGACTGGAGCAGCGCGTGCTCGCCCGGATCGCTGCCGCTCCTGCTTTGCCCTGGTATCGAAGGCTATGGGTCGCGCCCGGCATGCAACCCTCAATGCAATATAGATGGATGCTGGCTGCAGCTTCCGCCGTCATCGTCGCCGGCGCCGTGACTCTTGGCGTCTCACACGATCGTGCAGGCTTTGCCCCACCGGCTCCGATGGCGACGCATGTGCCGCATCCTGCATATCAGGCGGCTGCTGCTGCTGCCGCGGTCGCGGTGCCCAGCCATCACTTGCAATCTACGACGGCGCGGACGCACCACCGTGGCGTTCGGCGCTCCTATCGTGCGACACACCAACGCGTTCCACTACCACCAGGCACGGTTGCGCCACGGGTGCTGCACGTTCCGACCGGCACTCCGTAATCGGCCCACATCTGATGCATCGATCATCCATCGACGATCGACCGTGACATATCTCAGGTTCTCTCGATTGCCCGACCCTCCCGTCTGGTACCCATGCCCAGCAGCATGTGCACGACTGCCAGCACGAAAGCCCCTACAAATGCCGAGCCAAAGGTGTCGATATGAAATCCCGGCACCAGACGGGAGGCCATGATCAGGATGAACGCATTGATCACCAGTAGAAAGATCCCCAGCGTAAGAATGCTGAGCGGGAAGGTGAGGATCTTCAGCAGCAGACCGAGCGTCGCATTCAGCAATCCAATCACAAGCACAGCCACCAGCGCGGCCGCCCAGTTCCGTATGTGAAAGCCGGGCACGAAATACGCAATCACGAAGAGCGTGATCGCACCCACAATCCATCGCAGTAACAATCCCAGCACGTACACCTCCCGATACCTTTTCCCGCCACGGGTGAGCCTACGGTAGCATGAAGTCGAAGGAGGGCCACGCAGCCTTGCGCAACCTTGCCATCCTGCCGGCAATCCTTCTTGGGACTACGCTAGCTTCAGCCACGATTCAGCAGTCTCCGCCCCGTCCCGCACCGCTGCCCGATGTGCCCACGCTTCTGCACAGCGTCGAGCAGCACCAGGCGGAGCTCGACCGCGCCCGCGAACAGTACACCTTCCGTCAGCAGCAGCGGCTCGCTTTTTATGACAAGCACGGCAAACTGCAGCACACGGAAGAGCGTGTCAGCAACGTCTTCTTCGTGCATGGCCACCCGATCGAAACGCTCACCAGCAAGAACGGAAAGCCGTTGAGCGCGGACGACCTGAAGAAAGAGCAGGACCGCGCCACCAAGGAGGCCATGAAATACGCAGGTCAGCCCGACGGTCAAGCCGATAAAGACGACGTGTCCGTAACGCGGCTGCTCGCGATCACCCGCTTCTCGAATCCGCGACGCGTGATGGAAGGGGGACGCTCCCTGATCGTGGTCGATTTCACCGGCGATCCCCACGCAAAGTCGCACGGACGAAACGAAGAAGCCGTCAAGCGCGTGCACGGCACGGTCTGGATCGATGAGGAGGCGCGTGAGGTCTCACGCATGCAGGCCAGCTTCGACGAGCCGCTACGCCTCGGCTTCGGCCTGTTTTTCACGGTCAACCCGGGCAGCAGTTTTTCTTTCGAACAGGCGCTCATCAACAACGAAGCATGGCTGCCGACAAATGTTCACGGCCGCTTCGACGGCAAAGCCGCGCTCTTCGTCGGCTTCCACGTTGACTTGACGATCCACTTCGACAAGTATCAGAGATTCGACGCCAGCACGACCGAGCATATCCAGGCGCCACAAAACCGTTAGGCCTATCATCCGTCGATTCATGAATCCTTAAGATTGCCGGTTCGAATCCGATGATGAGCCAGTCTGTGCTTAACGAACCGGCGGGAAAATATTTGACTCGCGCCACGGAATTATGACATTGTTTTGCCCACCGATCTGCAAGGTAGACGGCCGCGCGTTCTTGTCATTCTGCCTTTCTTCCCTTTTTCGATTCACCCCCCGCTGCACTCGATGTTCTCTCTGCTCTCGCGATCTCTGCCGGATCGGTTGCTGCCGGAAACGGTAGCAATGAAGACATCCTTGTATGGAGAGGCTTTGATCATGAGGTCAGTGGAAGGTATGACGCGAACATCGAAATGGACCACCCTGCTAGCCATTGCCAGCGCCGTGCTGGCGGTTCCCGCATTACAAGCGCAACAGACAGCGATCGAGAAACCGGGCATCGCCCGCATCTCCTCGGATCACGGTCCGGTAGCTCCCCAGCAGATGACAAACGTCACCGTGCACCTGAAGATGCACAACGAGGCGGCGTTCGACAACGCAGTCGACGAGCTATACACGCCCGGCTCTGCCACCTATCACCATTGGATGACCGATAGCCAGCTTGCCGCGTATGCACCATCGGCTGCCGAACTCTCCACCGTAAAAAAGGAGCTGGAGGCGCACGGCCTTGAGATCATGTCCGTCAGCCCGGATAACCTTTCCATTCGTGCCCAAGGCACGATGAGCAGCATGGAGAGCGCATTCCAGACCCAGATCCACGAGTTTGAGCGTGGTGGCACCACCTTCCATGCCAATGTCACCCCGGCGCGCCTGGCCGGCGCCGCAGGCGACCTGGTGAAGGGCGTCACTGGCCTGAGCGGGCTGAAGATGCACTCCTACCTGAAGCAGGCGACGAATCCACGCACCGGCCAAACCGA
>OZ255621.1:780000-4973510 GCA_965276705.1 Acidobacteriaceae bacterium
CACTATCGGTCAGAGACTAGTATTTAGCCTTACGGGATGGTCCCCGTGGATTCAAGCAGGGTTTCACGTGCCCCGCCTTACTCAGGTATCCGATTCGAGTCTGGATTGTTTTCGTCTACGCGCCTGTCACGCTCTATGGATCGGCTTTCCTTCCGATTCGACTAACAACCAGATTGGTAACTCTACTGTTTCGGACCCTACAACCCCCGCTGCACCGAAATGCTACGGGTTTGGGCTGTTCCGATTTCGCTCGCCACTACTTTCGGAATCGAGGTTTCTTTCTGTTCCTCCAGGTACTGAGATGGTTCACTTCCCTGGGTTCGCTCACTCCCACCTATGTATTCAGTGGGGTGTTCTTGAGGTTTGCTCAAGTGGGTTTCCCCATTCGGAGATCTCCGGATCAACGCCTGTGTGCGGCTTCCCGAAGCTTATCGCAGCTTGCCACGTCCTTCATCGCCTGTCTCTGCCAAGGCATCCACCGTGCGCCCTTAGTAGCTTGACCATAGAATTAACTCCGCGCAGGAAACGCGCTTTTCGGCCCGTCTCTTTTGCCGGAATCACTCCATGCATATTTCCGCCTGTGCACATCAGGGGTACGATCCCCATCTGTGCACGTATTTATCCTAAAGACACTCAACTAAACATTCTCGCTTCGCAACGTGCGCGAAGCAAAGTTTGCTCAGCCTTGTATGCAATTTACCCAATGCAATTCGTTGTCAAATAACCAACCGCTGTTGTTACGCAGCGGGCGCCATAGAGCGCTATCGAACACGTCGCCCCAGTCTTGCGACTGGCGAGACCTGCTCAAAGCTCAATCCCCATATCATCATCAAAATCGCAATCGCGTTTTGATAATGGAGATTCAGCTTTAAGCAGCAGGAACAGGAGACTTGGTGGAGCTGATCGGGATCGAACCGATGACCCCCTGCTTGCAAAGCAGGTGCTCTCCCAACTGAGCTACAGCCCCATACATCTGATAAAGATGGTGGGCCTGGGTAGATTCGAACTACCGACCTCACCCTTATCAGGGGTGCGCTCTAACCAACTGAGCTACAGGCCCCAGTTCGAGCCGGAGCGCTATATGCGCCGAGCCCAACTCGGTCAAGTCTTTGTACGTCCTGAATGTTTCGAGGACCAGGTTGAACATGCTGAGCAGCTACGCCGCTCGTGACCATCGATGTTGAGATACTGGCAGGCAGAGAAGGCCTGATTCAAGCTCCCTCATCTTTTAGTCGAAACCGGAGATGAAGGGTAGTAGCCACACCTGCACGCTACTTGTAGGTAGTCTGCTATCGCAGAAGTGCACATGCGCCACAGTGTTCTCTCTTAGAAAGGAGGTGATCCAGCCGCAGGTTCTCCTACGGCTACCTTGTTACGACTTCACCCCAATCATGAATTACACCTTGGACGGCTGCCTCCTTGCGGTTGGCTCACCGGCTTCTAGTACAACCCACTTTCGTGATGTGACGGGCGGTGTGTACAAGGCCCGGGAACGTATTCACCGCGGCGTTCTGATCCGCGATTACTAGCGATTCCAGCTTCATGGAGTCGAGTTGCAGACTCCAATCCGAACTGAGGCCGGCTTTTTCCGATTAGCTCCCCCTCACGGGTTTGCGACGGTTTGTACCGGCCATTGTAGCACGTGTGTAGCCCTGGACATAAAGGCCATGAGGACTTGACGTCATCCCCGCCTTCCTCCCCGTTATCCGAGGCGGTCTCACCAGAGTGCTCAACTAAATGGTAGCAACTGGTAACAAGGGTTGCGCTCGTTGCGGGACTTAACCCAACATCTCACGACACGAGCTGACGACAGCCATGCAGCACCTATATAGCGGCCCATTGCTGGGCGCCGATATTTCTACCGGATTCCACTACATTTCGAGCCCAGGTAAGGTTCTTCGCGTTGCGTCGAATTAAACCACATGCTCCACCGCTTGTGCGGGCCCCCGTCAATTCCTTTGAGTTTCAGCCTTGCGACCGTACTCCCCAGGCGGATCGCTTAACGCGTTAGCTTCGGCACGGCGGGATTGGGTACCCGTCACACCAAGCGATCATCGTTTAGGGCTAGGACTACCAGGGTATCTAATCCTGTTTGCTCCCCTAGCTTTCGTGCATCAGCGTCAGTTATGGTCCAGTGAGCCGCTTTCGCCACAGGTGTTCCTCCTGATATCTACGCATTTCACCGCTACACCAGGAATTCCACTCACCTCTCCCATACTCAAGCCCAGCAGTTTCTCATGCAGACTTCGAGTTGAGCCCGAAGATTTCACATGAGACTTACTGAACCGCCTACGCACCCTTTACGCCCAATAATTCCGAACAACGCTTGCCCCCCTCGTATTACCGCGGCTGCTGGCACGAAGTTAGCCGGGGCTTCTTCTTCCGGTACCGTCATAATCGTCCCGATCGAAAGGAGTTTACGTCCCAAGGGACTTCATCCTCCACGCGGCGTTGCTGCGTCAGGGTTTCCCCCATTGCGCAAAATTCCCCACTGCTGCCTCCCGTAGGAGTCTGGACCGTGTTTCAGTTCCAGTGTGTCCGTGCGCCCTCTCAGGCCGGATACAGATCACCGTCTTGGTGGGCCATTACCCCGCCAACTAACTAATCTGCCGCGACCCCCTCCTTAAGCGAATTGCTCCTTTGACCCGTAGGTGTTATGCGGTATTAGCCTCGGTTTCCCGAAGTTATTCCCCACTCAAGGGTAGGTTAGTCACGTGTTACTCACCCGTGCGCCACTTTACTCAGGACCGAAGTCCCTTTCTCGTTCGACTTGCATGTGTTAGGCACGCCGCCAGCGTTGATTCTGAGCCAGGATCAAACTCTCGTTTGAAACTGATTCGTAATCACCTCAGGACGGAGGTCCGAGGTGATTACTAGCTCTCCAGATCTCGAAAAATCCAGAGAGGTATAACTTGTGAGAATGATCAAGCCTATTCCTGCTGATCTCTCACGACTGGCTATGTTCAACCTGATTGTCAAAGATCCGATGCTGACACCCGCCTAAGCAGGCCGCTTTGGATCGAGATCTACGACTGTGTCGTCGCAGGCCCTCGAACTTGCGTGCAGTGGATTCGCCTGCTCAATGCAGATCAGAACCACTTTTTGCGCACTTGCCAACACTATCTCAGGATTCACTCGACGTCAACAGAATGCTTTCTGTTGCTCAAGTCCTGCTTACAGTTGGCCGCTACCCATGCAGGGTGCGATCGCGCGCAGCACAAAACTCTGAAAGATCGTAGCTCCATATCGCTCTCAAGCGGGGAGGGGCCGTTTCGGCCGTCAATCAGGTTTCCCCGATTGCCTACTGCAGGAAAATGTTCGGTGTTTGGGCTGAGCCCGGCGAACATAACTACCTGAGTTCCATCACTGTGACCAAATAGAAGGCCAACCGGTGAAACTCGGCTTCCTTGCGACTGCCTACGTAGTGTAACAGAGAATTCGATCCATGCACAACCTCATGCCGTATCGCTCATTTCACCCGCTTGCAACAAAATCGATACTACCTGCCTCAAGACCTGCATGCAACCTTGACCCGCTGTTGAAAACCGCCGCTGCCTGTTGAAATTATCGTCTCCCGCTTCCCCAACTGCCTCATTGCGCCAGCTTCCACGTCTGCAACATGCGTTCGAATGTAGGCCGCAGCGCGTTGAAGTCCGCATCAGGCGCAACGAACACCACGTAGCGCAGCGCTCCTGTCGATTCGGGCAGTGCCACCAGCCAGTCCCGCTCTAACCCCCCACCCGCTCCGCCGCTGTTGGTCGCCTCCAGCGATCGGCCGTGGACCTGGTTCACGATCACATCGGACACTGCACCGGGCTTCATCTGCGGGTTCTGCTGCTGCAGTTGGGCAACAAGTCCATCGGTTTCTGCCGTCACGTCACCGGAATGCTGGGGTTGGAAGCGTCCGCTCAACATCCCATACCCGACCGCGCCCTGCGCATCGACACCGCCGGGCGGGGCGATCAGCGCCGAGGCGCCGGAGCTTGCGCCCTTCCAGTTTCCGGGATACGTGATGGTGAAACCATCGCCCTGCAGGGTCTGCCAATTGCCCTGCGGCGTCCACTGGGCCGCCGTCAAACGCGCCAGCGGAGTGCCGCCCGGCGCTGCTGCATTCCCACCCCGCTGCTTCCACACACCGCTTGCCACCTGCTTGGCCGTGTATGGGTGCATACCGCCCACGATCGCCTTGATGCGCTTGAACTCCGCGCTGGTCTTTACGTAACTGGCACGGTGCGGGAGGGTATCGATCTCGTCGTTCACGTAACCGACACGGTTGCCTGGATTGGGATGGTCGCTGAGAAACTGCGATCCGCCCGCACCATACTTGCCCTGGATCACCTCGAAGAACTGCGGCATCGCCCGCGGATCGTAGCCTGCGTCGTAAAGGATGTCGGTACCCATCAGGTCGGCCTGCTTCTCGCTGTCGCGCGACATCCGCAAAAACGACAGCCCGGCACCCATGCCGATTCCCTGCCCGACCACGGCCCCCGCTGCACCCGGCAGCATAATCCCTGCGGCAAGCTGTCCGATTCCGGCCAGCAGACTGGGCGTTCGCTGCTTGGTCAGATTGCAGGTGGAGTGCCGCAGCGCTACATGCGAGATCTCGTGCGCCATCACGCCGGCAAGCTGCGCTTCGGTCTCGGCGGCCTGAATGGTGCCCACGTTCACGAAGATCGCACCGCCCGGCAACGCAAATGCATTGATATCCTCCACGTTCACCACGTGGAAGTTGTAGGGCCACTTGTAGCCGGGCGCGTAGCCCGCGAGCCGCTCGCCGAGCTGCTCTACATACTGGCTTACGGGGTCCGAGTCCGGCAGCACCGGCATCTGCTGATAGACGGCCTGCGCCGCCTTCCGACCCTCGGTGACCTCCTGCTGTTCGGTATAGGCGTTCTTGCAGGGTCGCGGGTTGTAACGCGACCACCCCGGCATGGGAGCCAGCAACAACAGCGCTGCCAACAGGGCTCTCTTCGTCCAGGCTCTCCTCGTCAAAGTCGTCATCGCTTTACTTTCTTACCCCGTTCCGCCGGGTCCGCCATGCCTTCGCTGCATGCCCGCTGCACCTGCCGGGTCTTCGAAGGAGACGTTGATCCCACATATCTCTACGATGACTGCTTCCCAGCATTGGTTACGGCTGCAGTCACTGCTTCGCAATCACACCCAGGTCGGTCAGTCCGTTGACGAAGAACTGCACTGCCAGCGCCACCAGCAGCAGCCCCATGATGCGCACCAGGATGCGGATGCCGGTGTCGCCCATCACCTTGCGTATGCGGTCCGCGCCCACCAGCACGCCGTAGCTGGCCCACGCCGTAATGCCGATCGAACTCAGAATGGCGACCCATTCCCACACTTTGGTCGCCTGCCCGACCAGCACCATCACGCTCGAAATCGCGCCGGGGCCGCTCAACATCGGAATCCCCAGCGGCACGATGCCGGCATCGTCCTTCTCCGTCGCCTCTTCGGTCTCGCCGGTGGACTCCTGCGTGGGCGAGCGCTTCGCCTCCAGCATGTCGATGCCGATCAGCAGGAGAATCAGTCCGCCGGCGATCTCAAAAGCCGGCAGCGTGATGCCGAACATGCGGAAGATCAACTTGCCCACCAGCGCGAAGCTGGTCAGTACAATAAAGCAGGTCGTGGCACCCCGTCGCGCGGTGCGGCGGCGGACCTGGTCGTCCTCGCCCGCCGTAATTGCCATGAAGGTACCGATCGCCGCGAACGGATCCACCAGGAAGAAGATCGACGACAGCGCCAGCAAAGAGAAGCGGAAGTAGCTTGAGTCCCTGAACTCATGGAGCGCCGTCGTTGCCGGACCAAAGATCATCGCTCGTCCTCTGGCGTCATTGTCGCCGAAATCCTGGCTACGAAGGCAGGATGCACATGTTCATTTACGGACACCTCTGCCCGGAACCGGACAAGTGATCGAGAGCCGCGGTCATCCTTCACAAAGCGAAGGGGCTGCATTCTGCCACAGCGCCACCAACGCAGTTTGTTTCAGAGACGACTCCTGGTGTCACTCATCGCTTCTTGGCCATCCGCGTGCAACCATGGACAATTCCGCCTCCCGGAGGATTCCATGTCCGCACTCGTGCAGGATCTGCGTCACGCCTTACGTCAGCTTCGGCGCTCTCCCGGCTTTGTGGCCCTTGCTGCAATCACGCTGGCTCTGGCCATCGGCGCAAATACTGCCATGTTCACCGTGGCGGAAGATGTTCTATTACGGCCGCTTCCGTATGCAAATGCCGATCGGCTGATCTATATCAACCCCGATAAGGCGGGCAGCGCGCTTACCGCCACCCCCTGGCTCACCTACCGAGATATCCGCGACCAGACGACGCACACGCTCGCGCAGGTTGGCCTGTATGGAGAAGACGTTGGCGTGGTTCAGGAAAGCAGTGGCGGCAACTCGTCCGCGGCGACGGATGGCGTCTCTACATCGGTCGTCGCGCCCAATGTCACACCAAATATCTTCGCCATACTTGGCGCTCAGCCGCTGCTTGGCCGTACCTTCACGGCGCAGGAGGGGGAAGCGAATGGGCCCAAGGTCATCCTTCTCTCGGAAGGGCTGTGGCGCAGTGCCTTCCATGCGGACCCGTCGATCATCGGCCGCACCGTCCGCTTCAATGCCGAGCCACGCACGGTCGTGGGCGTCATGGCCGCCAGCTTCCGATTCCCTGAGTCCGCCGGAGCAGACATGCAGAAGGGCGTCTGGCGTCCCCTTCAACCCAACTCCCTCATGCTCGCCGATCGAGGCTATTCCTTCGCCAATGTGGTCGGCCAGCTGCGTCCCGGCGTCACAGTACAGCAGGCCCAGGCAGAGCTCGACCGCACTGCCAAGAGCATCGTCAGTGCCAATCCGAAGAAGCTCTCCACCGGCCTGTCGCTTACGGCGATCCCCTATCTTCAGACCATTACCGGAGAAGTCCGCCCCGTCTTCCTGGGACTTGTCGCAGCGCTCGGCATGGTGCTGCTGATTGCCTGCGCCAATGTCGCCAACCTGATGATTGCTCGCTGTCTGGGCCGCCAGCAGGAGTTTGCCGTCCGGGCTGCTCTCGGCGCGCCACGCGGCCGACTCGTCCGCCAGATGCTGGTCGAAGGCAGCATCCTCTCCGGTATCGGCTGCTGCGCCGGAGTCTCACTCGCATGGCTGCTCCTGCGTGCATTGCGTCACCTGCCGCCCGGCACCATTCCACGCGCCGAATCGATCACGCTCGACTGGAGCGTCATTCTCATTCTTGTTGCGGTCGCCACGGTGACCACGGTGCTCTCCTCTATCCTGCCTGCGCTTCTGGTGGCGCGCACCAATCCGCAGCGTGCCTTGCAGTCCGCCTCGCGCGGCCTCGGTACGCGCGGTGTTTCCAGCCGCCTCACTCACACGCTGGTCATCGGCGAAGTGGCGCTCTCCACCCTGCTGCTTGTAGCGACAGGACTGCTCTTCCACACGCTCTGGAACCTACAGCATGCCGACCTCGGCTTTGCGACTACCCGGGTCACCGGCTTCACCGCGATGCCCGCAGATGCGGTTGGCTTTTCGGGGATGACCGTTGCGGCAGACACCGCACCTGCGCCCGTCTCTGTCGCTGTCAACACCTATGGCCCGGTGCTCGATCGCCTGCGCCAGGCCCCAGGCATCGATGCTGCCGCGCTCACGACCGCGCCGCCGCTCTCCGGATTCAACATGGGCACCAGTTTCAGAGTCCTCGGCGAGCCCGAGGACGATGCCCACCGCTACCACGCCCATGCCACCGCAACCAGCCCCGGATACGCCCAGGTGCTCGGCACACCGCTGCTGCGCGGCCGCATGATCTCAGAGAGCGATACGGCCACTGCGCCATTCATCGTCGTGGTCAACGAGGCGTTAGCCAAGAACGTATTCGGCACCCGCGATCCCATCGGCCGCAAGATCGACCTAGGCGGCAAAGATACGGCATGCTGAAGCCGTACACCATCGCCGGAATCCTCGCAGATCAGAAGGACGCCTCTGTCAGCGCGCCGGCCGGCCCGATGATTTTTCTCCCCTATCAGCAGATCCCGACCACGTCGCTCTTCTATCCGGCACTGCTCAAGACGGTCGTCACCATATTGGTGAAGACTCGCGGCGACATGCACGTCACCCCCGTAGCCCGCTCCGTCTTCCATGACCTGGCACCTGACTATGCGCTCGACAACTTCGAGACCCTGCAGCAGACCGTCGACAAGAGCGACTTCACGAATCGTCTCGGCCTCTACGTCACCGGCGCCTTCGCCGGGCTTGCCGGCCTGATGGTCCTGACCGGTCTTTACGGCGTGCTGGCACAGCTGGTCGGCTACCGCCGTCGCGAGATCGGCATCCGGCTCGCACTCGGCGCTCCGCGCGCGTCTGTCCTGCAGATGGTGCTTCGCCAGGGCGCCGCGATGGTCTTGACGGGATTGGTGATCGGCCTCGTCATCTCCATGTTTACCGGCCGCCTGCTGCACAGCTTTCTCTACGAAGTGGGCACGTCGGATGCATGGACCTACGTCGGCGTCTTGCTCAGCCTTTGTGTCATCGGTGGAGCTGCGTCCTACATCCCGGCGCTGCGTGCCTCCAACATTCCACCCATGGTGGCCTTGCGCGACGAATAGTTCGGCTTAGCTGGCGGTGTGTGATTGACTTGTTCGCGAGACCAAGGCATGCTTGAGAAGCCATTATCGATAAGCCACCGTCCGTAGCTGTCGAGCTATGCCGCGCGCAGATGAAACGCCCTAATCAATTCGCCAGAGTTCTCGTCAGCCTTCTAGGATTGTTTCTGGCGTTTTTCATGACTATGGAAGCCGCGCACATGCATGCCGGGCATGTGGGGGATGGTCCGGCCCCTGCACATTGCCAGCTCTGCGCGACCGCACATACCGCCGTCGCAAGCCAGCCTGCCTGGCTTACCGGTTTCGTCCTTCACCTGATCGGTCAGATATCCATCGGTGAACCCTCTCCGGGTTCCCGCGTCGTCGTCGTCACTGCATTCATACGCCCTCCGCCTGTTGAAGCTGCTGTCGCCTAAAGCCAGTTTCAAAACATCAGGTCACAACTCTTTGGAGGTTCGTGTATGCACTCGTCTCTGCGACGTGCCGTCTTGTTTTTCGTCTTCGTGTTGTCTCTTCCACCTCTCTTTTCTGCAGCCTTCGCACAGTCCAACGCCGGCACTCTGAGCGGTCTGGTCACCGATCCGTCCGGCGCTGTGGTGCCGGGAGCCGAGGTGACCGTACAAAACCCGGTGAGCGGCCTTCAACGTAAGGCGACAACCGATGGATCCGGGCACTTCCTGTTCACCAACCTGCCATTCAATCCGTACCATTTGACCGCGTCTGCAAATGGATTCGGGGCAGTCTCGTCTGACGCCGAAGTAGGCTCGTCTGTGCCGGTCACGGTCAAAATCGCCCTGAAGGTAGCGGGGGCATCCACTTCTGTGACCGTCGATGCGAGCGATCTGATCGAGAACGATCCCACCTTCCACACCGATGTCGATCGTGGCCTTTTCGACAAGCTGCCGCTCGAAAGTCAGTCTTCTTCGGTAAGTTCTCTGGTCACTCTTGCTTCCCCTGGCGTCGCGGCTGATTCCAATGGGCTGTTCCACGGTCTCGGAGATCACGCCTCCAATTCCTTCTCGATAGACGGCCAGCCGATTACGGACCAGCAAAGCAAAGTCTTCTCAAACCAGATCCCTTCAAATTCGATCCAGTCCATTCAGGTAATCTCCGGTGCTCCTCCGGCTGAGTACGGTGGCAAGACAAGCCTGGTCATCGACGTGACCACCCGCTCCGGCCAGGGAGAAACAATCCCCCACGGCAGCATCACCGGTTCTTACGGAACCTTCGGATCCGCAACTGGCGGCCTCAACGTTGGCTATGGCGGGGAGAACTGGGGGAACTTTTTTGAGATCGATGGGCTGAACACAGGGCGCTTTCTGGATCCTCCAGAGTTCACGGTGTTTCACGCCAAGGGCAATGAGCAAAACGTATTCAACCGGTTCGACCGGAACTTCACACCCAAAGACTCCATTCACCTCAATCTGAATTACAGCCGTTCCTGGTTTCAAACACCGAACTCCTACGACAATCTGAATGTTCAGAACATCGTCGGTGGCGGCACCGGACCGGACCCTGTCTTCGGTAGCTTTGGGAATACCGATCAGCATTCCAAGATCGAAACTTTCCTGATAGCGCCCACCTACACGCGCTTGATTAACGACAAATCGGTTTTCAACTTTGCTCCGTTCATTCGGAGGGACTCGTTCAACTACTATCCAAGCGAAAATCCCTTGGCTGATTTAAGTCCGGTGCAGAGCCAGTCTGTGTCGCAATACCGTACGCTTACGAATGCCGGCATTCGCGCCGACTATACCTACCAAGCAGGGCGACACAACCTGAAGGCGGGCGCGGTCTATCAGCACACATTTCTCCGCGAAAACGATGATCTGGCGCTAGTCAGCGCCACATACAATTCACCGTGCGTCGATGCAGCGGGCTCACCGTTGCCCGGCTTCACAGACCCCTCGCAGTGCCTTGCAGCGGGATATATCCCCAATGACGGATCGAATCCAAACGTCACCGCTGCCCCGTTTAATCCTGTACTCCTGCCCTACGACGCTACCCGCGGTGGGGGCCTCTATCATTTTGTCGGGCGAGCGGATATCAAGGAGCTGGCGCTCTATATCCAGGACCAGATCAAAGCCGGCAACTGGCTCTTTAACGTTGGCATTCGTGGTGATCTGTATAACGGCTTGACTGCGGCGAGCCAGGCGGAGCCACGCCTTGGAGCTGCATACAACATCTCTCGCACAAACACTGTTCTGCGGGTCTCCTATGCCCGCACCCTGGAGACCCCTTTCAACGAAAACTTGGTGCTGTCCAGCAATGGCTGCTCCAACGTCGTATTGAATCCTCTGCTGGCCTGCACGCCGGGTGTATCCGGCACACTGCAGCCGGGCTTTCGCAATGAATTTCACGCGGGCTTTCAGCAAGCTCTCGGGAAAAACTTCGTCGTCAGTGCGGACTACATCTGGAAGTACACGCATAACGCATTTGACTTCAGCGTCCTAGGGAACACGCCGATCACCTTTCCGATTGACTGGCATAACTCGAAGATTCCAGGCTTTGTGCTGCGGGCAGACGTTCCCAACTACCACAACCTGAGTGCCTTCGTTGTCATGTCTTCGGTAGCAGCCAGGTTCTTTCCGCCACAGAGCGCGGGCGCGGGTGCCGCACCCGGAAACGGCGGTTACCCGTTCCGAATCGATCACGACGAACGCTTCAATGAGACCACGCACATCCAGTACCAGCTTCCTTTCAAACACGGGCTGAATCCCTGGATCGGTTTCAACTGGCGGTATGACAGCGGGCTCACCGCAGGGTCGGTGCCCTGCTACAACGTGACGGATCCGAACAGCCTTTGCAATCCGATCAACGGTGGACCATCCATCACCTTGCCGGATGGCCAGCCGGGGATCGACCTGACTGGACTCTCCGCGGATCAGCAGTTCCAGGCAGGCCTCACCTGCGATGGGGTTCGTGCAACTCCGACAGCAGGACTCACCAGCTGTGACGCGGCCGGCCTCACCTCCACCCTGGTGTCGATCCCAAAGCCGGGCACCGAAAACGACGACAAGAACCCGCCCCGCATCCAGCAACGAAATCTCTTCGACGCTTCGGTTGGCGACGACGACATCTTCGGTGGCGACCGGTTCAAATGGAGCCTACGCTTGACCGGCGTCAACATCGCGAACCAGTACGCGCTGTATAACTTCCTCTCCACCTTCAGCGGCACGCACTATGTGACACCGCGCGCCCTGACGGCGGAAGTCGGCTTTCACTTCTAGCAAACACCGCACGTACACACACAGCCCTTAAGGAGAGCGGCCAGCCGGTCGCTCTCCCGTGCTTACGCGTGAGGTGGACGATGAAGACCAAGCTGAATCTCGGGCGAGGGAGCAAGCGCCACGTTCGACTGATCCGATGGAAGCGCAACGAGCTGTTGTCACTTCTCCTGCTGCTGCTGGCAATCTCCTGCCTTGCAGTGTGGGTGGCTACCTGGTTTGAAGCTCACCACATCGAGTAAGGAGTTCTCTGCGTCCAAATCAACGCAGTCTTAACACCGCGAACAATAAGGGCTCTGCGATCGATGGAATATGGTGTCTGCACGCAGCTCTCCACGTGGAGCCTACTTCGATGCGCTGGGGGCGGCCCTGCACGACGAGTAGACCTTCAAGCAGGCCATCCTTCCCACATCCGGCGCTCGGCTCCGTCCGGATCGAGCACCACATGGCTCTCATGATCGATCAGCATCACGGGACGTTCTTTGAGATCGAAGGTTCGCCACGTTTCCGCCTGAGCCAGCGACGGCGGACGCCCGAAGATAAAGTCCACCCAGGCGCCGTGCACACTGCGCCTCAGGCCAATCCACGCCTCTGCCTGCGATAGCTGCTCATCGTCCCACACAAAGCCCAATTCCGACGCATGTGGGACCTCGCCCGCCAACGGCCCCCGCAGCCGCGGTACATCGAAGCGGTAAAAATACGCCTCGCCTGCGTTGCCCACATGCGCCTCCACCATGCGCAGGGTGGGGATCCAATACTCCTCCGCGCTGAGCAGCCGGATCTTCCTTTGCGCGAGGGTGAGTTGCAGGAACACCCTGCGATACTCGTCCTCCATCGCCGCCACGCGATCAAAGGCCATGTTCGTGACTTCCTTTGGACCGATGGGGCGGTCGAGCGCGGCGCCCTTCACAAAGAAGCTGCTCTCGTCGCGATTGCTTCCGGCAAGCAGCCGCAACCCACGTGTCCGGCCTGCGCGGACTCCGTCGAGCGGTGTGCGATCCAGGAACTGTCCATCGACTACTGCACGGAATGGAAAGTTCCCGGAATAGCTCGACAACAGCAAACGCTGCGCTGCCATCAGCTGCGCTGCGCTCAGTTTCAGCAGTGTCGAGGCTTCGTTTGCGCGCAGCCCGGCGCACTCCAAAAACTGCCCGGTCACCGCAGCCGCGCTCTCCGGCGTGTGCACCGTCTGGCCGCCGCCGCTCTCGACGATGGCCTGACGAAACAGACCGTGCGTCGCTGTCGAACCGAGGAGAGCGCATGTGTCTTTTGCGCCCGCGCTCTCTCCGCCGACGGTCACGCGCTCCGGATCGCCGCCAAAGGCCGCGATGTTCTCCTGCACCCAGCGCAACGCCAGCGTCTGGTCGAGCAGGCCGTTGTTCCCGGAGCCTGCATACCCATCGCCGAGCACCGACGAGACATCCAGAAACCCCGTCACGCCGACCCGGTACGCCGGTGTCACGCAGACAACGCCATCGCGCGCAAAATGCGATCCGTCGGCGATGCCGCCCGTCCCTCCGGCTTGATTGCCGCCACCGTAAAACCACACCAAAACCGGATGAGGGCCCGGAGTCACCGGAGTCCACACGTTGAGATAAAGACAGTCTTCGCCCGTCCCCTGTCGGCGCAACTGCAGCGGTGCGGCCGCATATCGCAATGCCGGCTGCACGCCCATCCACGAACGCGCCGGACGCGGCGGAAGGAAACGAAGCTTGCCGACCGGTGGCTCCGCAAACGGCACGCCTAGAAACGACACCACGTCGCCGTCCCGCTGTCCCCGCAGCGTGCCAAGCGGTGTGCGCACCACTGCGCTGTCTGCGCCGGACGATACCGCCGACCGCAACGGCGGCGCAACCAAAAGGCCAAGTGCGGCAGTACCGCCGCGCGCAAGAAAGGATCTGCGATCCAGGGGATACGGTGGGTGCACACAGCTCTCCACGTCGAGCCTACTCCGATGCCTCTTACGCGCCGTCCCCGGCCGCCAGATCCCGGATCGTGTCGCAAAAGGGGAGATTTGCGGCATAAGACATTACCTTTGGAAATTTGCCGCCACCAAACATGGGTCCCGCTGGTTACACTGCATGGCAACACACGACGCGCCGAGGACCGCACCATGTTGGTCGATGCCACGCTTCTGATTCAAGACGTGCAGCTGCTCTGCTTCACCATCGTCTTTGGTGTGCTCGCGTTGCAGCGCTGGAACGACCGCACGCGGCGGTGGCTGTGGTTCGGCTTTCTGGCGAATGCTGCCGGCGCCATCTTCGACCTGCTCGCGGGTCACCTCCCGGCATGGATCGGTCACGGCATCAATCTCGCCATGATCCCGCTGTCCTATGCATTGCTCAATGTGGCGCTGGTGCATTTCGAGCGACGCAGTCGAAAGAGCATCCACCTGTCCGCTGCCATCCTTCTCTGCGCGCTCCCCTGGCTCCTGGCCTGGTGTCACGATCCAAGCCAGGTTCGCAGCTACGGCCTTGCGGACCTGGCCATCGCGCTGGAGGTGCTGATCACCTTCGCCCTCCTGCTGCACGGCAAGGAACGCGCCACCCGTGCGCCTCGTATGTTGATGGGCGGGTTCCTCATGCTGTTCGCGATCGTCGAGTTGGCAAGAGCGGGGGTGACCTTCCTGCTCCACGCCGACCCCGATGTCCTGTCGCGGCGACTGGAACTCGTCAGCGCGATCGCCTATATCATCGACACTTCGCTGCTCCCGCTGGCGTTCGTCTGGATGATGAATGCCCGGCTTGAATCGGAGCTGCTCAAGCAGGCCCAGGTAGATCCGCTGACCCACGTGCTGAATCGGCGTGGCCTGGAGACCGTCCTCGAGCGGGAGCTCGCCCGCTACCGACGATACGGCCACAACCTCACCGTAGCCATCCTCGATCTGGATCACTTCAAGCGATTCAACGATCTTCACGGTCATGCCGCCGGGGACGCTGTGCTGACCGCGGTGGCCGCACTGCTGCGCAACGCCCTGCGGGAGACCGATGCGGTCGGTCGCTTTGGCGGCGAGGAGTTCGTTCTGATCCTGCCGCACACCAATATCGCAGAGTCCACCGCCATCCTGGAGCAGCTCTGCATATCCATCCGCGAACGGTCGTTTGCGCCTCCCCACCCCGGCGTCCGCGCCACAGCCAGCTTCGGCGCCTCAAACTCGCAGACGCGCAGCGCCATCTCTGCATCGGAGCTGCTCCATGAGGCAGACGTCGCCCTCTATCGCGCCAAGGAAGAGGGCCGCGATCGAGTGCATGTCTTTGTAGCTGCACCAACTCCCGCTGTCGCGACCACGCCGCTGGCCGCCTCATTGGAGTTTTCCGTCGCGAGCGCAAGCCCCAGTGGTGACCCGTCCCACGCTACGGCCTCCTTGGCTCCCCTATAATTAAGGGACACGAATAGATCACCGTCGGCCCCTCGGGAGACGACCAAGGAGCATCGATGCCCATTCAACACACCCCGAATATCTGGCATAACGGAAAGCTCATTCCCTGGGACAAGGCTCAGGTGCATGTCATGAGCCATGTGCTGCACTACGGTTCGTCGGTCTTTGAGGGCATTCGCTGCTACACCCAGCCTGGCGGGTCCGCTATCTTCCGCCTGCCGGAGCACATGCAGCGTCTGCTGGACTCCGCCAAAATCTACCGCATGGATCTGCCCTTCACCCTGGAGCAGTTAAACGCTGCAGTCGTCGAGGTTGTCGAGGCCAACGGTGTCGCTCCCTGTTACATCCGTCCCATCGCCTTCCGCGGCTATGGCGAGATGGGTGTCCACCCGAAGGGCTCGCCGATGGAGGTCTACGTCGCGAACTTTCCCTGGGGCAAGTACGTTTCGGGCGATGCCGGTGCGGATGTCTGTATCTCCTCCTGGAACAGACTCGCGCCAAATACCATGCCGTCCATGGCCAAGGCGGGCGCGAACTACATGAACTCGCAGCTCATCCGCATGGAAGCCGCACAGAACGGCTACGACGAGGGGATTGCGCTGGACGTGAATGGCTATCTGTCGGAAGGCTCCGGCGAGAACCTGTTCGTCGTCCGCGGATCGACCGTATATACCGCACCGTTGGCCAACTCCGTCCTCAGCGGCATCACGCGCGATTCCATCCTGACGTTGGCGCGTCACCTCGGCATTTCCGTCGTTGAACAGGCGTTGCCGCGCGAGCTTCTCTACATCGCCGATGAGGTTTTCTTCACCGGTACCGCTGCGGAGGTCACACACATCCGCTCGGTGGATCGCATCCTGGTGAAGGACGGTACGATCGGCCCCATCACCAAGCAGCTCGCCGATGAGTATTTCGGCATCGTGAACGGGGCACGCCCCGATCGCTTCAACTGGCTTGCCCCGGTCAATGTGCGCGCAGCGGAACCGGTCGGCGCATAAACCGCATTGCATGCAAACGAAGAAGGCCAGCCGTGCGCGGCTGGCCTTCTTCGTGACCCAGTCTGCTACGGCTGCACCTCATCTCCCGACGCATTGCGGTATTCGATCGGTCCCAGATTCAGCTCCTTCAGCCCCGGCTCGATCTTTGCTCGGTCCCCGACTGCGATCACGACCATCTGCTTCGGGTGAATGTGGTCGATGGCTGCCTGCTTCACCTGCTCCGGCTTCACTGCAGCGAACTGTTCCGGCAGCATCGCGTAGTAGTTGTCCGGAAGCTTGAAGACGAAGAGGTCTCCCATCAGCGCGGACGTGCCGCGCACCGTTTCAAACTCCCCTGGCACCGAGCGGATCTCCGAGTCCTGCGCCAGCTTCAGTTCCGCAGCCGTCGGCGGTTCTGTCGTGATGCGGTCAAGTTCAGCGAACAACTCTTTTGCCGCGGGCGCGGTCACATCCGTGCGCACCTGCGCGCCTGCGAACAGCGGGCCGCCAAAGCGATCGAAGGTGAAGCGTGAGAGTCCGCCGTAGGTATAGCCATGCTGTTCACGGAGGTTCATATTGATGCGTGAGGAAAAGAGGCCGCCGAGCACATCGTTCATGATCGTCAGGCTCGGATAGTCCGGAGTCGAGCGCGGAACGCCCAGGCCGAATGCCAGCAGCACCGTCTGCGGTGCGCCTGGCTTGTCGACGATGACGATCTTGCGCTCGGGCGCCGTCGGTTCCGGTACGGATGTCACGGCGGCTGCCGTCTGATCCTTCCACGCCGCAAAGTACTTCTCCGCCTGTGCGCGTGCCTCCTGCTCGGAGATATCCCCGGTGAGCACCAGCGCCGAGGTCTGTGGTCCGAAATGTCCCTTCCAGAATCCCTGCAGATCGTCGCGGGTGATCGACTTCACCGACGCCGTTGTCCCCACCGTGGGATAACCATAAGGCGAGTCGCCATACAACGCCTTCGCGCCCACGCGGAAGGTGGCGGCGATCGGCTGGTCCGCCTCCTGCAGGATCGCGGTCAACTGCTGCTTTCGCACGCGGTCCACCTCCGCCGCTGCGAAGACAGGATCTTCTACGACATCGGAGAGCAGGTCAAGGGACGCGTCTGTCGTATTGCTCAGGCTGTCGATGGATGTATCGGCGTTGTTCATGTAAGCCATGGCCCGCAACTGTGCACCAAGGTGGTCTGCCGCATCCGCAATTTCGGTAGACGAGCGATCGCGTGTGCCCTCGGTCAGCATGCGCGAGGTAAAGCCGGAGAGACCCGGCTTGTCGGCGGGATTCGCATCGCCACCCGCCAGCGTCAGAACACTGGCGTTCAGTACCGGCAGCGCATGGTCTTCCACGAGATAGACATGCAGTCCGTTGCTCAGCGTAAAGACCTTCGGCACCGGCAGGTGCACTATCGGCAGCGGCCCCGCCTGGGGAGCGGTCTTGCGCCAGTCCTGCGCTGTCTCGAACGATGCCGGATACGGATTTGCCGGCTTCACGTTTGCATCCGTGTCCGCCGGACTGCGCGGCACATCCTGTATCTCTTTCTTGCCGGGAACCGTGGTCACGACGACACTCTTTGCGTCGACCAGGTCGCTCTGCGCGAGCTTGCGCACGGAGGCAATCGTCACATGCTGGAAGCGCGCGACATCCTTCGACAGATAGCCCGGATCGCCGGTGTAATAGTTGTAATAGTCCATGCGGTCCGCGACGCCGCCAAAACCGCCAAGCCGCTGCAGGCCGCTGATCAGCCCGGTAAGACGCGTGTTCCGCGCGCCTTCCAGCTCGGTCTCGGTCGGTCCTTGGTCGCGCATCGCGCGCAGCTCGATATCGATAGCGGTGCGCAGATTCTCCGCGGTCACGCCCGGCCGCGCGATCACGTCGCACTCCGCCACCGAACCCAGCCGCAGCGAGTTCAGGCTGCACTCCGCGCTCTGCGCAATCTGCTTCTCATACACCAGCTTGCGATAGAGCCGGCTGGCCTTGCCGCCGCCCAGTATCTCCATCATCATGGAGGCATCGGCGTCCCCGGGCTGAAAGGCCGGCGGCATCAGCCACGCGTAGCTCACCCGCGGCAGCTGTACTGTATCCGTTACAGTTACAGTCTTCTGGGTGGTGATCGGCGGGGTGGTCACGGTCACGGGCGGCGGCTCAGGTCCCTTGGGAACCGGCCCAAAGTACTTCTCGACCATCTCCTTCAGCTTCGCCTTATCGAAGTCGCCGGCGATCGCCAGGTTCGCATTGTTCGGCGTGTAGTAGTTGTGGAAGAAATTGCGGACATCCATCAGGCGCGCGGCCTCGATGTCCGCGTGCGAACCGATGACCGAAGCGTAATAGGGATGCTCTTTCGGAAACAGCTCGTGGTACACCTGCTCATCGCTCGTGCTGTACGGCTGGTTCTCACCCTGGCGACGCTCATTGCGCACGACATCGCGCTGGTTGGTCAGCTTCTCGCGATCCAGCTTCTCCAGCAGGAAGCCCATGCGGTCGCTCTCCAGCCACAGCGCCAGCTCTACTTCATTGCTCGGCACGGTCTCGAAGTAGTTGGTGCGGTCGAAGTCCGTAGTTCCGTTGATGCCGGTCGCTCCCGCGCCTTCGAGATAGCGGAAGTGCGCCTTCTCGCCGACATGCTCGGAGCCCTCGAACATCATGTGCTCGAACAGGTGGGCGAACCCGGTGCGGCCCTTCGCTTCATTCACCGGCCCGACGTGATACCAGAGGTCCACCGCCACCAGCGGAAGACGATGGTCCTCATGCAGCAGCACCGTCAGCCCATTGGGCAACGTGTAGCGCTCATAGGTGAGCGACGGGGTCTTCAACGGTCGCGTGGGAGGCAGCTTCGGGGCGGGTTGCGCCGGCGCAGCGAATGCAAAGCAAAGCATGGCAGCAAAGGTTGCGCTGGCGTTACGAAAACGTGCTGAGAACATGAAGATCCTCGTGAATGCGATTTCAGCCAAAAAAGGCGGCGGCCTGATGATATCGGGAAACCGCTGGCTTGCGATTGCAAATACGACGGCGAGGCTGCAATCGTTCCCTTCAGTTCGCCCGCAGTGCGGTGACCGTCATGAAAGCGATACGGTTTGCATCCGCATAGGGGTACGGATCGACCAGCACCCCATGGAGCACGCTATAAACCGCTGTCGTCGCGCCAATGCCCAGCGCGATCGACAGGATAGCGGTCACGGCGTAAAGCGGATGCCGGCGCAATTGCCGGAGAGCCGCAATTGCCGGAGCGAAGAGGAGATCCTGCAGAAATACAGCCATCGCAGTGCCTCCCACCACACAAGTAAAGGTGTAGTGGCAAGCAGCAATTTAAGGGCCTTCGCGAGTGATAGGTAACTGCTTGTCCAGCAACGACGGCGGACTACGAATCCATGCTCGTGTGTTCATTCGCGTAACGCCGGTGTCCGCGAATGAACATGAAAATGCCCTAGTCCGCCGTGTTCGCCGCCGGATCGAAATGCGCGGGCGAAGCCAGGTCGAGCGGCTCTTTCTTGATTGGACCGCGGGCCGGCACCAGTTTGGACCAGCCTGGCAGTTCCTGGTTGCCCATGATCAGCCCGGATCCATGGCGCAGCGTGATGTACGTCCACGCCCACTGCATCATGACCAGCACGCGGTTGCGAAAGCCGACCAGGAAGAAGATGTGCACCAGCAGCCATGCGGCCCACGCCATGAAGCCGCTCAGGTGTCCCTTGAAGGGCCACTTGACATTGGCGATGGCGCGATTCCGTCCAATCGTCGCCATATCACCCTTGTCGAAGTAGTGGAAGGGCTTCCGTGGCTTGCCATCGATGTCCGCCTCGATCAGCCGTGCGGCGTGCGTTCCCATCTGCATCGCGGGTTGCGCCACGCCCGGCACCGGCTTGCCGCGATCCGTTACGTCGGCAAGGTCGCCGCAGACGAAGACGTTCTTCATCCCGGGAGGGTTCAGGTAGGAATCCACCGTGACAGTGCCCTTCTTCGTCACCGGCACGCCGAGCATCTTCCCCAGCGGGGAGGCCTGCACACCCGCGGCCCACAGGGTCACCAGCGAGTCGAAGCGCTCCGTATCCGGTTCCTTGCCCACGACAACGTACCCCGGCTGAAGGTCGGTTACCATCTTGCCAGTCAGGATCTCGACGCCCAGCTCGTGCAACTGCTCAACCGCCTTCTCCTGCAGGTCCGGCGGATAGGACGCCATGATGTGTGGGCCGCCCTCGATCAAAATCACACGAGACTTCGCTGTATCGATATGCCGGAAGTCCTCTCGCATGTACAGACTCGCGATATCGCGAATCGCTCCCGCCAGCTCCACGCCAGTCGGGCCGCCACCCACAACGACAAAATTCAGCGGCGGATGGCTACCCGTCTCGACTGCCTCGCGTTCTGCGAGTTCATACGCCAGCATGATGCGGCGCCGCATCTCTCGTGCGTCTTCGAGCGTCTTCAGACCTGGCGCGATCGCCGCCCAGTTGTCCTTGCCGAAGTAGCTGTGCGTTGAGCCCGTCGCGATGACGAGATAGTCGTACTCCACCTTCGCATTGCTGCGCAGCGACACCGACTGACCTGCCGTGTCGATGCCCACCACCTCATCCATCAGCACTTCGATGTTTCTCTTCTTGCGCAGCACGGTACGGATCGGCTGCGAGATGTCGGAGGGCGAAAGCACCCCTACAGCCACCTGGTAGAGCAACGGCTGGAATGTATGGTGGTTGCGACGGTCGACTACCGTGACATCCACCGCCATCTCACCCAGCGCCAGGGCTGCGTTCAATCCACCAAAGCCCGCGCCCAGCACGACCACGCGCGGCCGGTTGGTCGTCGTCACAGCACTCTGTCCATTTGTCGCAGCCATTCGTTCTCCCACTTGATTGGTTCCCTGGTTCCGGTTCGGTACATCAGGAGAGATGCACTTCGCACGATTCGCGCTTCGCCCGTGTGCCTACTTCGTTGCGGCAGATGGAGTTGCTTGCGGAGCCTCCGCCGCGGAAAGGACAGTCACATCCCGGATCAGCGCGAGAAACGGCACCTCGTCGTTGCGCAGCTCCGGCATGCGCCCCTGGTTCGATCCGGAGATCAACGTGTCTTCCCCGGCCTGTGTCGTCACATCGGAGACCGTAGGAGGCTGCTTCGCCGTCAATGGGTTGGATGGACTGACCGCAGCCGGAGCGGTCGCGGCCGTCAGGGTCTTCTTCGCCACCAGCCGCTGCAGCCGCGACAAATCGGCCTGGTTCGCACGATCCACCGGAATCACCCCGAGATCCATCCCCGGCAGGTCTGCTTCTCCCTGGACAGGCCCGGAGAGGCCCGCTGTATCCACCGACCGTAGAAACGTCAGTGCGTGCTGGTGCAGCGTAAAGGGCGGCGCCTGCTGCCACACCGCCAGCGGCATATGCAGGATGTAGTTGCTGCCAATCGAGGCCCCGCGGATGCCCACGTCCACGCGAAACTCAACCACGACCACGTCCGGACGCGCGCTCGGCAGGCCGCCGCCGACAGGACTGCTTATCCCCGCGGGCACGCGGATGGCGTACACCTCCCCGGCGAAGATCACCGCAGAGCGGCGCACCAGCGCCGCCAGCACATCTTCCGGCGTCGCCTGCGCCTGCACGCGGCTCTGCTCCTGCGCTAACCCGTTGCTGGGAAGGGCGAGCATGCCCACCAGGCCGATCGTCGCTGTCCACCGACTCCAGATCCGGAAAGCTCTCATCTCTGCACCGTCCGTCGCTCCTTTGAGAATGGCTACGCGCCATTGTGCTGCATCCTGCGGCGTTTACAGCTCCGGGTAGAAATCGAAAAAAGCATCGATGCTCTGCTTCAACTGACTCTCGATCTGCTCCCGCGAACCCTCCAGCACATGCATCGTCACCTGCGCCTCATTGCCGTTCTGCAACGATACCGGGGCCGCGCCAACCTGCTTCACTTCATCGGCAGGCAACAACCGCATTCCGTATACCAACACCAGGTCCGCCATGCATCTCTCCTTATTGTCCAACTTGTCGAACCGCGACGCGCCGGCGCCGCGGAGTCGTTTTTCCGTGGTTAGAATCAAAGATGCAGAAATAGAGACCATGGCAGACATCGTTCGCGACACAGTTATCCTCGGCTCCGGCTGCGCCGGACTCACGGCGGCAATCTACACCGGGCGCGCCAACCTGAAACCGCTTGTTCTAGAGGGTCACGAGCCCGGCGGCCAACTCTCCATCACCACCCTGGTCGAGAACTTCCCCGGCTGGCCGGAGGGCATCCAGGGCCCCGAACTCATCGAAAACATGAAGAAGCAGGCCGCCCGCTTCGGCGCCGAGTTCCGCATGGCCCATCTCGTCTCGGCCGACCTGTCGCAGAGCCCGTTCACGCTGAACCTAGGCTCGGAGACGATCCGAACCCGCACCCTGATCATCGCCAGCGGGGCCTCTGCCCGGTGGCTGGGACTGCCGTCGGAGCAGGCATTGATCGGCCACGGTGTCTCCTCCTGCGCCACCTGCGATGGATTTTTCTTCTCCGGCAAGGAGATTGCCGTGATCGGCGGCGGCGACTCCGCCATGGAAGAGGCCTTATTCCTCACCCGCTTCGCCTCGAAGGTCTACCTGCTGCACCGCTCGGACAACTTCCGCGCCTCGCACATCATGCTGGAGCGCGCCCGGGCGAACGAAAAGATCCAATTCATGCCGAATGTCACGGTTGAAGAGGTTCTGGGTGTTGAGGAGAAAGAGGTCACCGGTCTGCGGCTGAAAGACACGAAGACCGGCGAGCTCTCGACCCTGAAGGTCAGCGGGATGTTCCTGGGCATCGGCCACGAGCCCAACACAAAGCCATTTGAGGGCCAAATCGAACTCGACCACGACGGATATGTCGTCACCCACGACGATGTGCACACCCGGGTGGAAGGCGTCTTCGCCTGCGGGGACGTGCAGGACCGCCGCTATCGGCAAGCCATTACGGCTGCCGGTTCAGGGTGTGCTGCCGCGTTGGAAGTTGAAAAACACCTGGAAGAGCAAGGGCGCTGATTGAAGCAACCGAATCGGATTTATGCCCATTAGTAACCAATAGCACTCTGGTAATAAGGACTATCCTGTTTTCATATACTTTCGTTACGCTGCTGGAAGCGCAAATGCGCTCCGGGAGCATTACAATGTCACGTTCGATCCGCACCCTCGCCCTCTCCGCCGCCCTTCTCGCCGTCTCCTGCGCACCCGCCTTCGCTAGCGTGAATGGAAACAATCCCCACCCACAGTCGGTGATTAGCTCTTTTCTGGCATTGTTTGGTCTGTGATCCAAGTGCATCATGAGGGTGGCGGACGGTCATTGTGAACCTCACCACCCTCGATAACGTGCTCTGGCTCGCTGGCCTTCTTGGGAATTCAGCCATCTTGGCCGTCATGCTCATTCGGCGCAGGTGGCGTGTATTCAAGTTTTTTTTCGCTTGGAACGTCTTTGGAGTCTTAACGACAGGTTGCTTGTTTTTTGCCTATCGCTTCGGTTCGAGGAGCCTTTACGCATGGATCTATTGGCTCGCAGCATTCGTTGATATCGCCCTGCAAGTGGCTGTTGTTTTTGAATTGGCGGCTCAGGTGTTTCGGTCGGCCGATATGGTGTCCGCATCAACACGTCGGCTGCTACGCCGCACAGGAATAGTTGCTGCCATTATTACCTTTGGGCTGGCCTGCGGTGTTCACCCCGCTGCGCCAAGCTCCCTCGACGCCTGGGAAGTACGCGGTGTCCTGTTCTCTACCCTGCTCATTTGCGTGCTCTTCACCCTGGTAGTTCTCGCCTCGCAGCGTTTTGGATTCGGGTGGCAAAACCATGCCACGGGATTGGGGCTCGGGCTCACTCTCTGGGCGATCCTCGCATTGGTCGTCGACATCCTCCATGGATATTGGGGGGCCATCCGGCATTTTGCCGCCCTCGAACACATAAGAATGGTTGCGTTTTCGGCAGCCCAGCTCCTCTGGATAGTGGCTTTATGGCGCAACGAGCCCAAAAAGAAACCGATTTCGCCAGAAATGCAAGATGCCATCTTGCAAGTCACGGATCGAGTGAGTTACGATCTGGCGAAAGCTTTGGGTACTCGTGGTAAGGAGTTCCGTTAGGAAGCCGTGGCCGCTCTCGCTAGCATCGCGCTCCTCCTGCTGATCATCGTCGCGATTCAGCTGCGCTTCTTTCTGCGCCGTCGCGCCCAGCAAAACACCACCTGGAACACACTTGTCGCGCGCATTGAACCCCTCAACTTCGCCGATCTGGAGACCATCGCAAAGGCGTATCTGGAACCTCGTGCGAACCAGCTCGAACTGCAGCCGCAAGCCATGTGGCGGCTGCTTGGCGGGGCCGACGGTCTGCCCCGGCTACGTCGCAACGCCCAAGTGATGCTCGATCTGGCGATCTTCGTGCAACGGTGGAACTTCGAGGACGCGACGGTCGTCGCAGAGATCATGCGCCGCGATGCGGTCCGCCTGCAGAAGGCCATCACGCAGATCGAAATGGCGATGCTGTTGCGTCGGCACAGCCTGCACATTCCCTTCTATATCCACGAAGCGTCGGCTGCGTATTACCTGATGCGGCAGCGGCTCTTCGCGCTCTACGAGACCAGCCACGTCGGTCTGCTGCCACGTCTCGCCCAAGCCCTGTAACCCCGCCTCCCCCCTCTGAAAGCACCCACCGTTCGAATGCGGTATTCGAACGCGGTATTCTGGATAACGGTGCTGCGATCCCTTGTATTGGGGACGTGGACCCGAGCGTTCCGCACACCATCGGCGTGCCTCGCCCGCATATGAATCCGCGAGGTCCCCGTATATGCCCTTGCCTGCACACTCTCCCGTCAGCGAAGCCCCTCCTGTGGAGCCCGACCACCCACTGCATAATTCCTCCCCCGATCCGTCCTGGGGTCCATCTTTGGGTCCATCTTTGGATCCGCCCACACCCGAGGCCTGGCAAGAACTGCGCAGCCTGGGGCACCGCATGCTCGACGACCTGTTTGACGGTCTGACGACGCTCCGCGAGCAGCCGGCCTGGCGGCCTCTGCCGGAACAATCGGCAACCGCATTAGCCGGCCCTCTGCCCGTAGAAAGCCGCCCCGCCGCCGACGTGTATCGGCAATTGGTCGACCATCTTGTCCCCTACACGATTGGAAACCGCCATCCGCGCGCCTGGGGCTGGGTACGCGGCACCGGGACACCGCTGGCCATGCTGGCGGACATGCTCGCTTCCGGGCTGAATGCGCACGTGGCCGGTGGCAACCAGGCTCCGGTCGTCGTCGAAGCCACCTGCCTGCGCTGGCTTGTCGAGCTGATGGGCATGCCGCCGGAGAGCTCCGGCGTGCTGACCACCGGCGCGACCATGGCCAATCTGCTGGGCCTGGCCGTAGGGCGGCAGGCAAAGGCCGGCTTCGACATCCGGCAGCAAGGTCTGCAGTCCGGGCATCCTCAATTGCTCGTCTACGGCTCGACGGAGACACACTCCTGGGCGCAAAAAGCAGTCGAGTTGATGGGCCTGGGCCGTGACGCTTACCGCCGCATTCCGGTCACGGCCGCACATCGGGTCGATATAGAGCAATTACAGTTACAAATCGAGCGGGACATCGCCGCAGGGCATCGTCCCGCGGTGGTCATCGCTAACTGCGGCACCGTAAACACCGGCGCGATCGACGACCTCCCGGCGCTCGCCACCCTCTGCCGTCAATACGACCTCTGGTTTCACGTGGACGGCGCCTTCGGCGCGTTGCTGCGGCTCACGGAGGAATACGCTCACTTAGTCCGCGGCATCGAGCAGGCAGATTCCCTCGCCTTCGACCTGCACAAGTGGGTCTACCTGCCTTTTGAAATCGGCTGCGTGCTGGTGCGTGATCCGGAGCAGCACATAGCCACCTTCGCCACCCATGCCAGTTACCTCGAAGAGGCCGAAGGCGGCATCATGGCCGGCGGACTTCCCTTTGCCGATCGCGGTGTGGAGCTGACGCGCGGCTTCCGCGCGCTCAAGCTGTGGATGTCGCTGCAGGTCCACGGCACGGCGGTCTACGGCCAGATCATCTCCCGCAACATGGCGCAAGCAGCGCATCTGGAGGCCCTCATTCACGCCTCGCCGCATCTTGAACTGGCCGCGCCTCGGCCCACCAATGTCGTCTGCTTCCGCTATCGCCATCCGGACCTCGACGACACCGCGCTCAATGCCCTGAACCGCAGGCTGGTGATCGAGCTGCAGGAGTCGGGCCGCTACATCGTGTCGGGTACGACGCTTGAATCCGCAACCTCGCTCGATGGCGTCTACGCATTGCGCGTGGCCATCACCAACCATCGCAGCCGCATGGATGACTTTACCGCGCTGGCTGAAGACTGCGTCCGCTTCGGCGATCAGCTCGCCGCCCAGCCATGAATACCCCCGCGGAGCTCAGGCAAAACCTGGCGCAGGTGAACGACGCGATCCACGCGGCGTGCCGCAAAGCGCAGCGCTCACGCAGCGAAGTGACCCTGATCGCCGTCACCAAAATGCACCCGGTCGCAGCGATACAGGCGGCCGTGCAGCTCGGCATCGCCCACATCGGCGAAAACAAGGTGCAGGAGTTCGAGAGCAAGCAGCCGGAGTGGACAACGCTCTGTGCGCAGCACGCACTCACCGCACACCTCATCGGGCATCTGCAATCGAACAAGGCCGCCCGCGCCGCGGCACTCTTTCAGACCATCGACTCGGTCGACTCCCTGCGCCTCGCCGAGCGGTTGGATGCAGCGGCTGCCGCGCTGGACCGGAGACTCCCGATCCTGATCGAAATCCGGCTGAGCGAGGAGTCGTCGAAAAACGGCCTTGCGCCGGACGACCGCGAACTCGAAGAGCTCTTCGAACGCCTGCCGAACCTCCCCCACCTGGAGCCGCGCGGCCTGATGACCGTGCCCCCCTATCTACGCGATGCCGAGGCGGTACGCCCGTACTTCCGAAAGCTGCGCGAGTTACGCGACGAGTATGCGCAACGGCATCCCGGACTGCGATTCGACGCGCTCTCGATGGGCATGACCCACGATTACGCCGTTGCGATCGAAGAGGGTGCAACGGAGATCCGGCTCGGCACCGCACTGTTCGGCGCTCGCGACTACAGCAAAGCAAGCTAACGCATGTTCACTGTTGCACAACCGCCCTGCCCCGCTCATGTAGCATCGCTGCTGACTGCGAAAGGCCCTTTCACCGCACATGAATCACCTTTATGCCGGCGTACTTGCCGCCATCGTTCTCGGGCTGCTTACGGTATCGATCTCCCGTCTGCGCAAGACGCGCACCAAGGACGACTACCTGGTTGCAGGCCGCTCCTTGCCCGCCATCGTGCTCGTCTTCACACTGCTCTCGTCCTGGATCGGCTCCGGGTCGTTGCTGGGCGGGGCGGAGAACGCCTACAAGCACGGTTTCGCGGCCCTCTGGCAACCGGCCGGCGGCTGGGCCGGACTGGCGCTCATCTACTTCATCGCTCCGCGCGCGCGTAAATTCGCGAAGTTCACCATCCCGGATCTGCTGGAGGTCCGCTACAACCAGGTGGCGCGTGTGCTTGGCGTCATCGCTGTGTTGTTTACCTACACTGCGATCACCAGCTACCAGCTCATCGGCGGCGGCGACATTCTGCACCTGGTCTTCCCTGCCGCGATCACTCCCGACGCAGGCAAGTACATCATCGCCGCATTTGTCATCGTGTTTACCGCCATCGCCGGTATGTCGTCCGTGGCGTATATGGACGTGCTGATCGGCATGCTCGCCACCATCACGTTGATACTGGCGCTTCCCTTTCTCATGCACAGGGCAGGCGGCTGGGGCGGTGTCCACGCTGCACTCCCGCCGACACACTTTCAGGTCTTGGGGGACTTCAGCCTCATCCAGGGATTCGAGCTTTTCCTGCCCACCATGCTGCTGATGCTGGGCAATCAGTCTATGTACCAGAAGTTCTTCTCCGCGAAATCGGAGAAGGCGGCACGACAAGCGGTCGTCGGCTGGGTGATCGGCACCGTAATCCTGGAGACGGTCATCGTCGCGCTTGCCGTGGTCGCCTCCGTGGTCTTTCCAACGGGTGAGGTGCACGACCATCCGCGCGAAATCATCGCCTGGTCGGCACTGCATGGACTCCCGGAATGGCTGGGCCCACTGCTGATGGGCGCGGTCTTCGCCAAGATCATCTCGACCGCGAACAACTACCTGTTCTCGCCCGCGACGAACCTCGTCAACGACGTCTTCACCCGCTACATTTCACCCAACGCCTCCAACCGTGCCGTGCTGCTGGTTTCGCGCCTCATGGTGGTTTTCCTGGGGCTTTGGGCGCTCTATCAGGCGCTGCACACGCAATCCGTGCTGCAGAAGACGCTCTATGCGTACACCATCTACTCCGCCGCGCTCACCCCGGTGATTTTGGCGGCCTTCTACTCACGCCGCGCCAATGCCGCAGGGGCGGTATCCGCCATCGCGGCCGGCACCGTCGTGACGGTGTTCTGGGATACCGACCTGGTACGGCATCATCTGCCCGCAGTGCTGGCTGCACGCGATGCCATCTTCCCTGCGTTGATCACGGCGCTGCTCTGTCTGGTCGTCGTCAGCGCGTTGACCGCACCACCGAGCCGTGAGCAGATCGCACCGTTTTTTCCCACAACGGAACGCGACGAAGAAACCGCGCATTAGTCACATTGCGGCAACCTGAGCCGCGTAGCCTGATTCGAATCAACTCACTCCTTACCAGGGGACGATACGGGGCTCCGCAAGCACCGTCGAGAAGACCACAGTTGAGGACACGGGCTTATGTGGGATGGTTTCATCGGCAATCTGATCCGCCGCACCAACCAGCGTCTGCTTATCACGGCTCTGCTGTTTTTGGCCGGCATCGCCGCATTTTTTGGATATAACCACCGTTACTTTTACGGATTCTTCGCGGGCCCGCGCCCGGTCACCGCACAGCAACTCACAGCGGCTCCCTCGGCGGCGGCATTTGCCAATCCATTTGTCACTCTTACGGATGAGAGCGCGACGACCACCAACCTCGAGGAGATGCATACCGAGGACGGCCGCGAATCCGAGACGGCGGCCTTTGAGAGCGTTGTCGTCGGCGGTCATCACCTGCTGGTGCGGGTTGCTCCCGACGCCTTTCCTGCCGCGGATTCCGCGGCGCCGCTTCCTGCCGGGGCTCTTACCGGCCAGATCAAGCGTCTGGACGATGTACGCAACAGCGTCTACGGCCACTACGCCACCGCAGAGGGCGATCTGCTGCCGATCTACCTCGACACCTACGACTACCGCGAGTTCGGCTATATCTCACTCGCCATCGGGCTGCCGTTGCTTCTGTTCAGCCTGTATCTGCTCTGGCGCTGGTGGCAGGTTTCTTCGGATTTCACTCGCTATCCGCTCTGCAGGAAGCTGGCAAAGCAGGGACAGCTTGAGTTGCTGATCCAGCAGATCGACAGCGAGATGGCCGCTCCCCACACGACCTTCAGCGGCCGTGGTACCAGGGCCGATGTCAGCCGGCACTGGCTCGTCATCAGCCACTTCATGGGCGGTGTTGCGATGCAGCTTTCGAACATCGTCTGGGTGCATCGCTCGCTGGTCAAGCGGCGCATCTATTTCGTGATCACCATCAGCAAGCGCCATCTCGTCAACGTCTACGACCTGTCCGGGCAGAAGGCGGCATTGCAGCTTGCCGAAGCAAAGGCGGCCGAGTTCTTCGAGCATTTGCGCAACGTGACGCCGCAGGCTGTCCATGGCTATGACAAACGCCTGCTTTCGCTGTGGAAGCGAACACCGGACAAGGCCGGCTTCCCAGCCGCAGCAGCCGCCATGCTGAGCGGACAAACGCTCCCCGATCAACGCGTCACCAACCAATACGGGGGCTAACGCATTGCACTCAACCGTGAAAATGCTTGGACCGGAAGTCCCCCTGCCGCTGCTGGTGCATCACTCTTGAATGGCGATTGCCGCGCTCACACTCGAGCTCTCCATCCCGCTCTCCCGTTCGCTCAAAGACCGACGACAGGTGGTGCGCAGCATGAAAGACCGTCTGCGCCAGGGCTTCAACGTGTCGGTCGCGGAACTGGACGAAGCCGTCACCTGGCAGAGCGCGACTCTTGGCATCGTGGCCGTCTCATCGTCGCGAGACTACCTTCAGGGGCTGATGGCGCAGGCGGAACGTGCGGCAACCCGTCTGGCCGCCGATCACGGTGCTGACATCACCGATTCCTGGTGGGACTTCGTCGAGTCCTGAAGCCGTTTCCGTTTCCAGCAGGCACTCCCGCCGCGTTGCTGCAAAACCTCGCCAAATCCAAAGCATTTTCACTGTAGGTCATTTTCACTGCTGGTATAGAGAAGAGCGCGATGATCCGCGTGGCTTTTCCGTTAAGAAAAGCCACACTTCGCGGCATTCCGCTCTCCACAGCAACAGTAAAAATGCTTGAAAGCCTCACTCTGATATCCTTTTGGGTTTACCCGGGAGGTCTGTTATGCCAGAGCAACGTGCGCGAAAGTATCACCGGGACCGGGTGGCCGAGACGCTGCGCGACGAGATCAGCACGATGATGCTGGGCGAACTCTCCGACCCGCGCATCGGCTCAGCACACGTTACAGAGGTGGTGTTGAATCCCGGCGGCAAGTCGGCGCGCGTCTACGTCGCGAACGATGGTCCAACAGAGGACGAAGAGCCGCTGCTCGAGGCGCTGGTCGCCGCGCGCGGTTTCATCCGGCATGAACTGCTCGAGCGGATGGGCGTGCGCCATGTGCCGGAACTCACCTTTCACCTCGACCGCACAGACCGCATGACCGCGCGCATCGACGAGCTGCTGAGCCGCCGCCGGCGGCGTAAGAGCGATGCGTCTGCTCAGCCGCAATCTGCCAAACCGGAGGCAGGCAAAGGCGCATGAAGCACTCCGCCCCTCTATCGCCGGCCGAGGCTCCAGTGCTGGGTCCGCTCACGGATCCCATCCACGGGGCCACGATGCATGCGCGCGCCCCGCGCCGTCCTCCGATTGTCGACGCCATCCTGGATGCCGTTCATGACGCGCAGCACATCCTGGTGACCGCGCATGCGCGGCCCGATGGAGACGCCGTCGGCTCCGTGCTGGCCTGCGGGATGTTGCTGGAGCAACTCGGCAAGCCGGTCGAGATGGTCTTCAGCGATCGGGTGCCGCTGATCTATCGCTGGTTACCCTGTGCGCAGCGGATTCATCATTGGCAGCGCGTCGATGGTGACTTCGACCTCGTGATCCTGCTGGAGTGCGACGGCATCGAGCGCAGCCGCCTCAAGGGGCTGGAGGACCGACGGCTCATCAACATCGACCATCACACCAGCGGTCGCAACTTCGCCCACCTCAACTGGATCGACATGGATGCGTGCGCCGTGGCGGAGCAGGTCTTCACGCTCGCACGCGCCGCCGGCGCCACGATCACGCCGGAGATGGCCACGTGCCTCTACATGGCCGTCCTCACCGACACTGGCTCCTTCTGCTACGAGGGCACCGACGCGCATACCTTCTCGCTGGCCCATGAGCTTGTGCGCCTCGGCGCACACCCGGTCCCCATCGCGCAGGACGTTTATTTCTCCAACCCGATGTCGAAGATGCTTCTGCTCGGCGCCGCCTTGGCGAACCTGCGGCGCGATGGACGCGTCGCATGGCTCTCCGTCACCACGGCCGACATGGAGCGCTCGAATGCTGCCGAAGAAGACTGCGAAGGCATCGTGAACTACGCCATCGGCATCGCCGGTGTGGAGGTCGCGGTCTTTCTCCGCGAGCTACCCGATCATCGCGTGCGCCTCAGCCTGCGCAGCAAGGGCCTGGTAAACGTCGCTACCGTCGCCGAGAGCTTTGGTGGCGGCGGCCACGAAAATGCCAGCGGCTGTGCGCTCAACGGTCCCATGCCTACAGCAACAGGAATCATACTTGCCCGGCTGCGCGCGCTTTTCTAAAGCATTGTCACTGTTGCCGTGTAGAGCCAAGTTCCGTCACTGCGTGTGGACACACGCGTCCGCCGCCGGCTGACCTTCTCTGATGCACAAGCGCCATCAATGTTTCGTCGGCGCGATAGGATAGCCCTGCCAAACGTATTCCAGGGCCTCAGGCAGCGTTTGTTGCTTCACGGCATGGTCGACATGGCCGGCGTTGCGAGCAAAGACAAACTGGTAGTGATAGCCCTTGGCAGCCAGCACTCGGGCCATCTCTTCATTGGCCAGAACCCAATCGTGCATATGGTCGCGCATGGCATTTGGATTCAAGAGATCTTTGTCGCCCACTTCCATCCAGATGCGCAGCGGTTTTGCGGGATGACTCGGGATGAGATGTTCATGGAACTCCCACGCACCGTGGGGTGTCCCCGCGTTGTAGGGCCACTGCTGGTTCACGTAAGTGCCCGAATACGTAAGGACGCGACGGTAGAGCTCCGGGTGATACCACGCCATGATGAAGGCGCACGAGCCGCCCGAACTGCCGCCCATGGTCGCCCGGCCTTCGGGGTCTTTGGTCAGCGCCACATGGTATTGCCTCTCCACGAGAGGCAATACTTCCTTCTCCACAAACGCGGCATACGTGCCTGACATCGTGTCGTACTCCAGACCGCGTTCGCTGCCCTGCGCGTCGCCCCCGCCATTGCTGATGGAGATGGCAATCATCACTGGTACCCGATGCTCGGCAATCAGGTTATCCAGAGCCGTGAACAGTTCCCGGTCGGGGCCATCCGCTCCAACAATGAACGGAGCGGCGGTGCCCGGAACGTATTGCTTGGGAACATATACCGTCACTTGACGAGAATAGGGAGCCGGATGGCTGGTGGCCACCACGAGTTTGGCTGGGTCCGTGGGATCCGCAACGCCAAAGGTATGAGCATCCCGTGCGATACCCGGATAAATTTTGCTGTCCACCGAATGCATGGTGAACGTAAACACCGAGCCTTGCGGAATGCCTGCGTGCGCTGATACCTCCGGTGCAGGCGCGTGTGCAGGCCCCAGGATAAAGTTTCCATCGACATTGGCTGGAGCGTTGGCGCCGTCGGATAGCTCCTTTGCCGAGACATATCCTGGCGTGTGAGGATCGCGGGCCGCTGTGCCCTGGCCAAGCATGGAACAAGCGCCGGTCAAGAGGCCAATCAAGAGGCCGAACAAAACGGTGATACGCAGGCGACGGAGCATGGGGAAGGTCCTTTGCAGCTCAGGAATGTATGGTTTCGTAGTTCGCCCCCGCTAAAGAGGCCGCCCGTCCTGCGCTGTCTCTGCTGGACAATACACGCACTCACATAGACGGAAAAATATATCACTGCAGATGTCTCCAGAACGAGGTTAGAAAGCTGCATGACATCGGAGAGCGAGCAGAAGTGGAACGCGCTAGGACGGACAAAGCGCATCATCGTTGCCACACTTCGTTGCACCGGCTTATCATCCCCGCCATGCGTAAGACCCGCTTCACCTCCCGTTGCGTCGCAGCCACAGCACTCGCCGTCACTGCTCTGCCGGCCATTCCGCAAACGCCCGACCCGGCGCCCCCAGCCATCTTCACTGCGGCAACACAACAACGGGCAGAGGCTCTCCTCGGTAAGATGACAATGGACGAGAAGGTGGGCCAGCTTACCCAGCTCTTTGTCTTCGCGCCGAACGCAGACGTGGATGCGCGCATCCGCGGTGGACGGCTCGGTTCTGCACTCTTCGTCACCGATCCCAAGGAGATCAACCGTCTGCAGCATCTCGCGGTCGAGGGATCGCGTCTGCATATCCCGCTGATCTTCGGCTTCGATGTGATTCACGGCTTTCGCACGATCTTCCCCGTTCCCATCGCCATGGCTGCATCCTGGGATCCCGGAATGATCGAACACGCCCAGGGAATCGCAGCAGATGAAGCCAGCTCCGTCGGTATCCGCTGGAGCTTCGCACCCATGCTGGACATCGCACGAGACCCGCGATGGGGCCGCATGGTGGAGGGTGCCGGCGAGGATCCTTATCTGGGTGCGGCCATTGCGCGCGCGCAGGTCCGGGGCTTTCAAGGGCCGGCCATCGGCACACCGGACCGTGTGTTGGCCTGCGCGAAGCACTTCGCGGGCTACGGCGCGGCAGAGGGTGGCCGTGACTACGACGCCTCCTATATCTCCGACGCGCAAATGCAGAACGTCTACCTGCTGCCGTTCCACGCCGCCGTCGAGGCCGGCGTGGGCTCGCTGATGTCGGCATACATGGACTTGAACGATGTGCCGGCGACCGGGAATGCCTTCCTGTTGGACCAGACGCTGCGTCGCGACTGGGGCTTCCGGGGCTTCGTTGTCTCCGACGCCAACGCCGTGAAGAGTCTGGTGAATCACGGCTTTGCGCAGGATCCGGAGGACGCCGCGGTGCGCGCGCTGACGGCCGGCGTGAACATGGAGATGGCCATCGGCGACCCTGCCTATGACCATCTCGAGCAGGCGCTCGTGCAGCATCGCATCACTGCTGCGGAGGTGGATAAGGCAGTCCTGCCGATCCTCGAAGCCAAGATCCAGCTAGGTCTCTTTGAGCATCCCTATGCCGACGTGGAACGCTCGGAAAAGGTGCTGACCGACCCCGCGCATCGCGAAGCAGCGCTCGATGCAGCCGAACGGAGTGCGGTCCTGCTGCGCAACCAGGGCAACCTGCTGCCCCTTTCCAAGACCGCCTACAAGTCCGTTGCGGTCATCGGACCGATTAACGACGCATTGGACGAGGTAGGGCCGTGGACCTTCGTACAGAAGAACAGCGAAACTGTGACGCTTGCCGCTGGACTGCACAACGAGCTTGGGAACGGAGTGAAGGTACAGACCGCGCAGGGCGTGCAGATCGATCGGTATTTCCCTTCCATGTTCAACCAGATATTCCACATCACGCCGCCGCCCGCGTGGAGCGCCGATGAGGCAAAGCACCAGTTCGACCAGGCAGTGGCGGTGGCGAAACAATCCGATCTCGTCGTCATGACACTGGGTGAGCACTGGAACATGGCCGGTGAGCAGGCATCGGAATCTACGCTCGCGCTGCCCGGAGATCAGCAGAAGCTGCTCGAAGCCGTCGTCGCGCTCGGCAAGCCAACGGTGTTGGTCTTGACCAACGGCCGTCCGCTCGACATCACGTGGGCCACGGAGCATGTTCCTGCCATCCTCGACGCATGGTATCCCGGTACGCGCGGCGGCGATGCGGTTGCGCGGCTGCTCTTTGGCGATGCAACTCCCGGCGGCCATCTCCCCTTTGCATGGCCGCACGATGTAGGCCAGGTGCCCATCAACTTCGCGCACAACCTGACCCAGGACGCGGCAAAGCAGAGCGAGCGCTATTGGAACGAGCCCGCAACTGCACTTTTTCCGTTCGGCTACGGACTGACTTACGCAACGGTCACGTTCAGCAATCTTCGCATCGACAATCAGAGTGTGGCCATCGATCAACCGCTACACGTCACCCTGGATATTGCAAATACGGGTGGCCACGAGGCCGACGAAGTGGCGCAGTTGTACATCCATCAGCAATGGGGACGAGCGAGTCGTCCAGTGCGCGAGTTGAAGGGCTTCCAGCGCGTGCACCTGACGCCCCACGCGCAGCAGACACTGCACTTCACACTCGATCCGCAGGAGCTGCGCTACTGGAGCGCCGCCGACCACGGCTGGATGCAAGACGCATCGGACTTCGATCTCTGGATCGGCTCGGACTCCGCGGCAACCCTGCACACCACCTTCCATCGGACAAAGTAGCTTCGATTCACGCGCGCTTGCATACTGTACGCAGACCTACAAGATGACCTCATATCCTCAAGACATATCCGAGACGACCCAAGTTCGCCGCGATCTGCCGAACGTAGACTTGACGAAGGAGAATGCCCTATGTCGATTGAGACCACCGCCGATTTGCAAGGCATGCAGAATGCCGGCCGCATCACCCGTGCGGTTCTGGAAGCCATGAAACAGGCGGTGCGGCCCGGTATCACGACGCTTGCGCTGGACAAAGTCGCACGTGGTGTCCTCGATCGCCATGGAGCGCGCTCTGCGCCGAAGCTGGTCTATGGCTTTCCCGGATACACCTGCATCAGTGTCAACGAAGAGGTGGTCCACGGCATCCCCGGCGAACGAACGCTGATGCCCGGCGATCTCGTGAAGCTCGACGTGACGATAGAGCGCGGCGGCTACATGGCAGACGCCTGCGAAACTGTCCTCGTTGGAGACCCTGCAACCGGTCCCAGGCATGCGCTGATCGAATGCGCTATACGAGCCTTCCAGCAAGCCCTTGCACAGGCACGTGTCGGCGCGCGAGCGTATGACATCGGCGCCGCCATTCAGAATGAGGCACAGCGCTCCGGATACTCCGTCGTCCGCGAACTCACCGGACATGGTATCGGTAGAACCATTCACGAATCGCCCACGATTCCCAACTATCGCGATCCGCGCTGCGCATCGAAGCTCACCGACGGACTCGTCTTCACGATTGAACCGCTCATCGCCGCCGGCGCCGCTCGCACACGGACCAAAGCCGACGGATGGACGATTCACACGCGCGACCGCTCCCTGGCTGCGCACTACGAGCACACGGTCATGCTGACTCGTTCCGGCCCAGTTCTGCTGACGGCGTAACCCTGGCGCGAGGCGAAACCCGGAACTGCGCTGCGCTCTGCAGTCCTTCCCACCCTGCGCGATGCGTAGAATGGGGCACCCTTGAGGCGATGCTGAGGCGACGCTGCGGCCACCCGGATGAGCCACCCGGATGAACCATCAGGATGAATGGTCTATCGACCGCATCTTACGCACACTGATAGCCTTTCCTCGGGCAGCTTCCCACATCTCCGCCGCTTGGACAGGAGTCCGGCAATGATCCCCAGCAATCCTGCACTCTCCCGCCGCAGTTTTCTTGCCGGCTCGGCCATCGGCGTAGCTGCGGTTGCCCTTCCGTTGCGCCTCTTCGGCGCCGACGCCGCACCCGTGACACCCCTCCGTGACGACTGGAAGGGCGCCGGGGTTATCGACACCGGCCGCTCGCCGTACGCAAAGCTGCATAGCGTTCCTGTTCGTGCTGTGCGGATAGAAGAAGGATTCTGGTCCAAGCGCCGCGCCACCAATGTCAGCTCCAGCATCCCCAGCATGCGGGAGGAGTTGCTGCAGCATGGACGGCTCGACAATTTTCTCCGTCTGGAAAACGCTTCCCAGGAGCCCCAGAAAGGCCCCGTCTACTCCGACTCCGATCTCTACAAGTGGACCGAAGCCGTCGGTTACGTACTGCAGTCCGAGCCGGCGTCTGCCCTTCGCCTGCAGACGGACGGCATGATCCGGCAGATCGTCGGCACCCAGGAGCAAAGCGGCTACCTGAATACCTACTATGTCGGCGACCGCAAGCCCCTGCGCATGGAACCGAAGACACAGGAGACCGGACACGAGCTCTACTGCATCGGCCACCTGCTGCAGGGCGGCATCGCCTACTACCGGGCCACCGGCGACCCTACACTGCTGAATGCCGGCATCCGGTTTGTCGACGACTTCCTGCTGCCCGGTTATGGCCCTGCACCCAGCCAGAAGCCGATCGTGGCCGGGCATCCGGAGATCGAGATGTCGCTGATCGAGCTGTACCGCTCGACCGGCAACCGGCGCTATCTCGACCTGGCCGGCTATATCCTGCACGGCGATCCGCGCATTCCGCTCCGCGAGGATCAGATCGTTTACATGTTCTGCGGAGTGCCGTTCACATCGCGGCAGAAACTTGAAGGCCATGCCGTTCGCGCAATGTACGCCTGCTGCGGCGCGGCCGACTACTACCTTGAGACCGGCGATCCCGCGTACTGGACCGCGTTGAACCGTCTGTGGGAAGACCTCTCCGCACATCAGCTCTATATCACCGGTGGCGTAGGCGCGCGCAGCGACGGTGAGGCCTTCGGCGACGCTTACGAATTGCCCAACGCTACGGCATACGGAGAAAGCTGCGCGGCGATCGGCAATATGATGTGGAACTGGCGCATGCTCTCCGCCACCGGCGACGCCAAATTCGCCGACGTACTCGAACGCGCACTCTACAACGGCATCAACTCCGGCATGTCGCTGGATGGAAAGCTGTACTGCTATCGCAATCCGCTGGCCTACGATCCGTCCAGCGGCGACAAGATCCGCAATCCCTGGTACGACACGACGTGCTGCCCGCCAAACCTGGAACGCACCATCGCGGCCCTCCCGGGATACTTCTACAGCACGGCGGCGGATGGCATCTATGTCCACCTCTACGACAATTCCGAAATCCATTGGCAGCTTCCCAGCGGCAATGCGTTCACGCTCCAGCAGAAGACAGGCTATCCGTGGGATGGCGCTGTGCACATCACGGTGATACCGGAGACTGCCGAGGAGTTCACCGTGTTCGTGCGCATCCCCGGCTGGTCGAAGAACAACCGCGTGCTGGTGAATACCACCGCGGTTGCGGATGTAGCGTCCGGCCGGTATCTACCCATCCGGCGCCGCTGGGCCGCGGGCGACCTCATCGAACTCACGTTCGATATGGAGCCGCAGATCGTCCATGCCAACCCTGCGGTATACGACGACCGTGGCCGTATCGCATTCCAGCGCGGCCCGATCGTCTACTGCATGGAACAGCTTGACCAGCAACACGCGGCGGGTGACCCTTCCACCATGGATTCCTCAACGATGACGCGCTACGTCGCACTGCTTACGGAAAAGACCGCCGCCACCGCGCAGCCGCATCTGCTGGACGGCGTGACGACACTGGAACATCCGGGAGCGCTCCTTCCTCAGGCAGCCGCATCGCTTTACGTCGCGGCGACGCCGCAGCATGCAGCAGGTGAGCCGGCGCAGCTACGCATGATCCCTTATTACGCGTGGTGCAATCGAGCATCCACCAGCATGCAGGTGTGGGTGCCGTACCAGACTGCGTAAAGCATTGTCACTGTAGGTAGAGAGAAGAGCGCGATGATCCGCGTGGCTTTCCCGTCAAGAAAAGCCACACGTCGCGGAACTTGGCTCTACACAGCAACAGTGACAATGCTCTGGATGCTCGTAAGACAAGCAAAAGCCCAGCGATTGGCTGGGCTTTTGCTTTGCTGCGAATGGGTCTACTTTGAGTCTGTTAACACAGCGGCTACCTTCTCCGTCAAGAACGCCTCGATCTGGTCGCCCTGTTGCACGTCACTGAATCCGGCAAAGCCCATGCCGCATTCCATGCCATTGGTGACCTCGCGGGCATCGTCCTTGAAGCGCTTGAGCGATGCGAGCTTGCCCTTGAAGACCTGCTCGGACCCACGCATGATGCGGACCTCTGCATCGCGGCGGATGGAACCGTCGGTCACGCGGCAGCCGGCAATCGTCCCCACCTTGGGGATGCGGAAGACCTCCTGCACCAGCGCGCGGCCCTGGTAGCTCTCCTTGAATACCGGATCGAGCAGCCCCAGCATGGCCTTGGTGATCTCGTCCTGCAGCTCGTAGATGATCGAGTGCAGCCGAATCTCCACGCCCTCTTGCTCGGCCAGATCTGCAGCCTTGCGCTCGGGACGGACGTTGAAGCCAATGACGATCGCGTTCGATGCAGAGGCCAGCAGGATGTCGCTCTCCGTGATGGCGCCCACACCGGTGTGCAGGATCTTGATCCGCACCTTCTCGGTCGACATCTTGCCCAGCGAATCGGAGAGCACCTGTACGGAGCCCTGCACATCGCCTTTGAGGATCAGCGGCAAGTCCTTGACGCCGGCCATCTTGATCTGTTCGGCAAGTCCCTCGAGGGATACGCGTGAACTCTTGGAGAGCTGAGACTCGCGCTCCTTCATCTTGCGGTACTGCGCGATGCCCTTGGCCTTGTCGCGATCCGAGACGACCAGGAAGCTGTCGCCGGCGTCCGGCATCCCTTCGAGTCCGAGAATCTCGACCGGGGTCGATGGTCCCGCTCCATCGATGGAGCGACCGCGATCGTCGAACATGGCGCGGACCTTGCCGAAGGTATTTCCGACAATGTAACTATCGCCGTTCTTCAATGTGCCGTTCTGTACCAGCACGCTTGCAACGACACCGCGGCCGCGGTCGAGCTTGGCTTCGAGCACCGTGCCCAGGCCCGAACGATCCGGCGTCGCCTTCAGGTCGCCGATGTCCGCCGTGAGGCAGATCATTTCGAGCAGAAGATCCAGGTTCTGCCGCTTCTTGGCAGAGACATCGACGAAGACCGTTGAGCCGCCCCATGCCTCGGGAACCAGTCCACGGTCACCGAGCTGCTGCTTGACGCGGTCCGGCTGCGCCTCCGGCTTGTCGATTTTGTTCACCGCCACGATGATCGGCACATTCGCCGCCTTCGCGTGATCGACAGCTTCGAGTGTCTGCGGCATCACGCCGTCGTCCGCCGCAACCACGATGACGACGATGTCGGTCACCTTGGCGCCGCGCGCACGCATGCGGGTAAAGGCTTCGTGGCCCGGTGTATCCAGAAAGACGATCTCGCGTCCAAAGGCCGGCGAGTCCTGCTTGGTGATCTTCACCTTGTAGGCGCCGATGTGCTGTGTGATCCCGCCGGCTTCGCCTGCCGCTACATCTGTCTCGCGGATGGCATCGAGCAGCGAGGTCTTGCCGTGGTCGACGTGACCCATCACCGTGACTACCGGCGAACGCGTGAGCTCGATCTCACCGACGTTCTCCTGGCCCATCAGGGTTTCCAGGGCCTCGTTGGCCATCTCGTCTTCAAAGCTGATGATCGACGTGTCCGCGCCGAACTGCCGCGCGACATCCTTCACCAGTTCGCCATCCAGCGACTGGTTCACCGTGACGAAGACGCCCCGCATGAGCAGGGTTGCGATCAGATCCTTCCCGCGAACGCCCAGCTTCTCCGCCAGGTCCTTCACGCTGATGCCCTCCGTCACCGTGATGGTGCGAGTGATGGGCAGCGGCTCCTGCGGGATCTGCGCTCCACCGAAACGCGATGGCGGCGCAAAGCCCTTCATCGGGCCTTCCTTCGACTTGGGGTACTGCTGGCGTCCACGACCGCGCGGCGGACCACCCGGACGTTGCGGACGCGGTGCCTCGCTTGGAGGCGGGACTAGCCCCCCTGCGCCGGGGGGTCCACTTGGGCGCTGGCCGAAGCCGGGACGACCACCGGGGCCGCCGGGGCGCTGGCCAAAGCCGGGACGTCCCCCCGGAGCGCCGGTAGGCGCCGAGCGTGTTGGGTGCATGGGACGCCGACCTGCAGGAAACCCGGGAGCTCCACCCGGGCTGCCGCCAGGACGCTGCGGGTAGCCGCCGGAGCCGCCGGGGCCGCCAGGACGCTGGAAGATGGGTCGACCGCGCTGGATCACACCGGGACCCCCTGGACCATTGGAGGCATTCGCACTGGGCGGTGGTGCAGGTCTCGGCGGCGGCGCACTGTAGACCGGCCGTGGGCCCGTCTGGGGCATAATCACACGCTTGGCCGGTGGCGCCACAACGGCGGGCGCCTCTGGCGCCGGCGTTACCGCCGCAGCGGGTTCAGGAGTCGCGGCAGGTGCGGCAGGTGCGACCTCACGAGCGGCCGGCGATGCTACGGCCACGGGGGGTGCTGCCGTAGCGATTGCAGAGGCGGGCGGAGTCGTCGGAGCCGGTGGACGCGCTACGACCGGACTCGCGGGAGGTGCAGCCGCGATCGCCGGGCGTGGTGCTGCCACTGCTGCTGGGGGCGCCGCTGTCACCGGAGGACGCGCGACGACCGGGCCTGCGGGAGGCTTTGCCGCAATCGCCGGAGCCTGCTGCACCGGAGCGGTCACGATTGGGGGCGCCTGGCGCGGCTGCGGAACGATGCGACGCGGCGCGGGGGCTTCCGGTTTCGGTGGGGGCGCAGGAGCGGCCACCGGGGATGCGACGGCGACAGGCGCAGCCGTCGCAACCGGCACCGCATCCTGCGGTTTGACGACTGCCGATGGCGGAGGCGGCGCAGCCTGCGGGCGTGAGACCGGCGGACGATCTACTTCTTCTTTCCGCTGCTGAATTGCCTTGAGTACGTCGCCGGGCTTGGAGACCCTGGACCAGTCGATCCTTTGTGGCCCACCGTTATCGTTCTTGGTCGCGGACCCGCCATTACGGCCGCTCCCACGCTGCATATGCGCGCGCACGCGCTGCGCCTCGTCAATCTCAAGCGAGCTGGAGTGCGTCTTCGGGTCGGTCACCCCAACTTCGCGCAGCACGTCCAGAATCGCCCTACTCTTGACTTCAAGCTCTCTTGCTAAATCGTTGATGCGAACTTTACTCATCCGTCCCTTTACGTGGCACTCTGCCTGTCGCCCCTCAGCTGTTCATAGCAACCTCTTGGTCTGCGGGTTCACATGCCGTCCATTTGATTATCGCCTGAAAACCGGAATTCCGTGCCGCGGATGATGAAGATCCACGCAGCACGAGAGCCGTTGGCCAGTTATCGAAGCTGCTACACACCCTCATCTTCCCGCTGTCGCTGCACATCGGGAAGCACACTCTCTTCCTCGGCCTGGTCGTCCGGCGATCGGCGGCTGCCCGGATTGTGCCGCTGCAACGTCGCGCTGGTATCGTCCTGGCCCACATCCTGGGGGAGAACACCGACGTCGCCGACCTCCTTGCCGGACTCCGTCAACTCCTCCATACGCTCCCGTGCTACATCGTCCACAACGCGCCCGGAGCCGTCCCGCTGGTCGGGAATCTCTTCTCCACCGTCGGCGTCATCCACCTTCAGCGCGTCCAACTCCTCGCCCAGCTCCGCATCGGCCTTCGCCCGTTCTTCGTCCAGCGCGGCATCCGCTTCCAACGCCTCCAGGTCGGCGCGGTTCGGTGCGCGTTCGTTGTCTTCGCCGGCGCCCGTCACCACGTCCTCGCGACCCAGAACCTCCGACTCCACTGTGTCGTTTCCAGCCGGGCGCTGGTTCACCACTTCTTCCCGCCCCTGCTCCACCGGATCCCCGCCCGCCAGCGTCGCTTCTTCGTCTCTCTGCATCGCTTCACCCTCTGCGGACTCAGATGCAGGCGCCTCGGGCCGCGCTTCGCCCTCCTGGTATTCGCCAAAGTAGTGGCGCACTGCAACCGAGATCTTCTCCAATGTCTTCTCGCCGATGCCCGGAATCTCTTCCAGTTGCTCCGGCGTCATGTCCGCCAGCGACTCGACCGTTGTAATACCGGCCGCCACCAGCTTTTGAATGATCGTCTCACCCAGCTCGACCACCTGCTCGATCGGTGTCGCCGGACCGCCGCTCAGCGCCTGCATCTGCTGCTCGACCTCCTGACGCTTCTCCTCTTCGCTCTTGATGTCGATCTTCCAGCCAAGTAGCTTCGCGGCAAGGCGCACATTCTGGCCCTTCTTGCCGATCGCCAGCGAGAGCTGTGTGTCGTCCACGATGACTTCCAGCTGCTTTTCCGTCAGGTCGGAGATGGTCACACGGCTTACCTTGGCCGGCTGCAGCGCCTTCTCGGCGAACGTCGTCACCTCGTCGGAGTATTCGATGATGTCGATCTTCTCGCCGCGCAGCTCACGAATGATGGACTGCACACGCATGCCCTTCATACCCACGCACGCGCCCACCGGGTCCACATCCTTGTCGCGCGACTGCACCGCAATCTTCGTCCGCTCGCCGGCCTCACGCGCAATCGCGCGCACCGTCACGGTGTTGTCATAGATCTCCGGCACCTCGCTCTGGAACAGACTCTGCACCAGCTCCGGCGCGGCTCGCGATACCACCACCTGCGGCCCCTTGGCCGCACGATCCACACGCAGCAGGATCACGCGCACGCGCTCGCCCACGCTGAACTGCTCCAGCCGGCTTTGCTCACGACGCGGCATCCGCGCCTCCGCCTTACCCAGGTCGAAGATCACGTCCTGCAACTCCAGCCGCTTCACCATCGCGGTCATCACCTCGCCCTCGCGATGAGCGTATTCGTTGAAGACCGTGTCGCGCTCTGCCTCGCGCACTTTCTGGAAGATCACCTGCTTCGCCATCTGCGCCGCGATGCGTCCCAGCACGTCCGTCGGCTTGTAGTAGCGGATCTCGCCGCCCACTTCAACATCCGGCGCGAGTTCCTTTGCCTCTTCGAGCGCAATCTGGTTTAGGTCGTCTTCGATCTCGTCATCGGTCGCCGTGACCGTCTTGTACACATAGGCACGGATCTCGCCCGTGTCCTTGTCCAGTTCCGCGCGCATGTTCTCCTGCGTCTTGTAGTACTTGCGCGTTGCCAGCGCGATCGCATCTTCGACCGCTGCCACAACGATCCCGGGATCGATGCCCTTGTCCCGGCTCAAACCCTCGATTACCTGATATAGCTGACTCGCCATCGTGTCTCTGTCCTTCTGTTGTTTTCCAGAATCCTGTTCGGCTCTTCTGCCGTTGTCTGCTGTCGTCTACTGTTGCCTTCCGCTCTAAATCTCCGGAATCAATTGCGCCTTCTCGATATTCCCCAGCTCAATGGCGACCGCGGCATTCGCCGGCGCAGCCTTCTTCGCCTTCCCCTTGGCTTGGATGGCGGAAGTGTCGAGCGTGACCTTCTCCGCATCCGCTTCGGTCAGCCGTCCCTGCCAGTGACGGTTGCCTGCTACCGGCTGAAAGGTCTGCAGCTTTACTAGGCTGCCGCGGAAGCGGGCGTAGTCCGCCGCGCGGTTTAATTTGCGATCAAGCCCCGGCGAGGAGACCTCCAGCGTGTACTCGGCCCCCGGCACCAGATCTTCAACGTCGATCACCGTGCCGAAGTCGTGGCTGAACTGCTCGCAGTCCTCATGCGTGATCCCGGAGAGATGCTCCGTGCTCAGTTCGCCGCGCAGGATGGCTGCGGGAAACGCTCCGTCGTCCTCTGCCTCGCCTGCCGCCAGCCGTTCCGCTGCAAGCTGGGCCTCGGCAGCGAGCGTCGCCCGTCCTGCCGCGTCTTTCTCGATGGACACGCGCAGAACACGGTGCTTGCCCCCGCCGACGATCTCCACATCCACCACTTCAAGCGCATAGCTCACCGCCACCCGCTCCGCCGTCTCCCGAATTTTCTCTAAATCGAGTGCCATCGCTGCCTGCACCACATTTGCTGCAAAGAAAAAGTGGGCTTTCGCCCACTCATCTCCTCCGACGGTATAGTCACGTGCGAAGCAAACTCGTCATTTCGTATGATACGCCCCGATTCTCTGCTTGCCAACCGGTCTCCATTGTCATTCAGGGCTGCGTCACCGCGGCCTGCTCTGCGTCGTCCACGGCCTTCCGAAAGACATTCCTCCGCCGGCACGCTGCGGTTTCAGCGCACTCTCCGCCGCATAGCGATTTGAAACGAATGAAGTTCAGTGTCCGGACAGCCGATCCTTATGATCCTTTGCCGCAACTAGGTCGATCTGCATACCTCAATGAGCGCACCGACCTGTCAGCGCTGGTCGGAATCACTTCCGATAAGCCGACATGTGGGGACGAATACAAATGGGTCCAAGCCTCCCGATTTCAATTTGGAATCGTCGACAGCAAGGCGCGCGTCTCAGCAACGACGCGAGTTGTGAACCTCGGGTTTCGTACGAGCGCGGAGCCGAGCATCGGATGGCCCTTATCGTCGTAGTAAACGCCGTTCTCGCCCGATTCATTCATCAGCACCTTCGCGATCACTCGTCCTGCTTGCTTTGGAGTGCTCCAGTACTTGATGTGAGGAGCAAACAGCGTCAGGATGTATTTCAACAGGAAGCGTACAAAAGCGTTCGCGTCGCGCCCAAGAGCGGTGCCCGGATTGAACCCTGGTTCCACCGCATTGAAGCGCAGGCGCGAAGTCTCACGCGCAAACTCCAGAACCGTGGCAAGGTTGCATTGTTTCGACGTGGCATAGGCGTCCGAACCCGGGGTCTTGGAGCCGCCGGGCTCCCACTCGCCGCGCGCGCTCGCCTCCGCGGAGATGTAGCGGCCACCACGGAAGCCAGCCGCCTTGGCAGGTTTGCGGTCAGGATCTTCTACGCCCGAGGCGACGAAGACGACATTGGCGCCGTCAGGCAGATGCGGTATCAGTGCTTCGGTCAGCGCGAACGGTCCAAGATGGTTCGTCGCAAAGGTCAGGTCCCACCCCTGCGCGTTCTTCGTAGGGCGCATCTGGTGAATGCCCGCATTGTTCACCAGGCCCATGGTGGGAAGACGGAGATCGATGATCTTCGCAGCGGCGCGGCGCACACTCACGATATCGGACAGGTCGCATACCACCGGCTCCGCGTGTCCGCCCTCGTGCTCGATCTCCCTCTGCAACTCGACGAGCTTTTCGCGGTCGCGTCCGACCAGCACGACGTTGCCGAGCTTAGCCGCTTCCAGGGCGGTAGCCCGGCCTATCCCGGAGGTCGGACCAGTGATAACGTACGCCTTGCGCTCTGATTGATTTTGTTTGTTCACGGAAAGAGACTTCATACTGCTGTGCTCCTTTGTTGTCTGTCTAGTCAGTCATCATCAAAGTTAAAAAAATCAAGCCACCACACGCCACAGGGCGTCGAAGCCCTCTTTGCAGTGCTTCCTCGCATGGGTTGAATCCTGAGTCATGAAATCCATCGTCGCCTCCGCGACAGAGTTCATGAGCGCGACAACGAAACCTATCGGAGACTTGCGCATGGGACCGTTGGCACGACTGCGTTTCAGCAGTTCGGCGACACCCGCCATTATCTTGTGGCCCGCCGCGCGGGTCTCCGGAGTGATCTCGTCGGATACGTCGAGTTGTGCCAGCGCTCGCCGCTTCTCAGGGTAGGTCACCGCCCAGCCCATCCAGTTCTGCCAGACGTGAAAGACCTGCTCACGAAGCGCTGCGCCCGAGGGAAGGTCCTTCATAGCAGCGGATGCCATCTCCGCTTTCAGATCAAGATAGAGTTCGTTGAAGAGGTCCGATTTGGTCTCGAAGTAAGTGAAGAGCGATCCATTGGCGACGCCGGCCTCTTTCGCGATGCCTGCCGTCGACGCGCTCAGGCCCTGCATCACGATAATGCGCGTCGCCGCCTCCAGAATCGCGCTTCGCTTCTCGTCGCTCTTCGGCCTGGACATGGAGCAATGGTATAGATAAGCGTCTAGACAGTCAACTATTGGCCAACTGCCGCTGACTAAACATCCACCAATCCCAGCTTTTACACGAAAGCGTCCAGTTTATGTATTGGTAACGGCAAACGCGCCTCTCATCAGTGATTGGCCGGTAAACAGAAGCCGACTTCCCAATAGTGACCTTCCCGATGAGCGCATTCGCGATTGGGAACCTTCGCCAAGTCAAGGACTTCACGTTATGCGAGTGTACGATTCCGTAATGCCCGACACTTGCATTTTCTGCGAAGACGAAGCTGACAGCGACAACACCTCTGGCCGGCATGGGTGCATGAGTTCATCAGGAATAACGGCATCGAGCTGGGTGGCCTTCGGACACAGATAGGCAATGGTCTTGAGCTCATCGAATACGACATCGAGAAGAAGATCGACACCGTTTGCCACAAGTGCAATAACACATGGATGAGCCAGTTCGAGCAGAAGAATCGGCCTCGGTTCCTCAAGATGCTTCAGAATGAGCCGTTCAGTCTCGACGCCGGCGGATGAAGATCATTACCGAGTGGGCTCTCCTGAAGTCCATGGTTTTGGAGTCAACAAAACCCCGACATGGCAATGAACCTTTCTGCACACGGAAGAGCGCATTGCCTTCCACGAACATCATGAGATTCCGGCACGAACGCGAGTATGGGTTGGTGCTCTCGATGGGTTCCATATCGGCGGCCACATCACGGATTTCACGATCAACGGCGATGGTGGGAAGACGAGGATCGGCACAGGCTTCGTCAGGACGATCTACATGGGTTATTTTGTCTGCCACGCCGTTACGGAACACTTCTATCCGCGCGTTCCCGTTGACAAGATTCCACCGATAGACCCACCGCCAGGAAGCAGCGACTTAAAGCTCATTCGCATATATCCGCAGGTTTCAAAGAAAGCAGATTGGCCACCAGCACCCTTCACAAATGGTGGACCGAATGGTATCGCATACCTGATGCAGCGTTGGCGGCAGGGCGAGAAGGCTTCGATGGTCATGAAGGACGGCGTTGTTAGATTGCCCGATCCTATTTCCTGAGCCGGTAAACCGATCAGTCACGAGAAACGCTCTTCCCGTCAGTAGGCTCCTCGATCGGTGCCAAATCGCCGATGCACTCCGCCCGATGCACTCATTGACAGCAAAGAGCTGTCGAGGGCGGCCCTGTTTTCATTTGAAACTGCGACAGGAACATTCCCCCGCATAAACCTGCCGCTTTGCACCATCGGCTTCGTTACACTGGAAATAGAGAAAGACAAAGCGCCCGCGATCATCCGCGGGCGCTTTATGTTTACCGACTTGTTTCGCCGCGTGCGGATAGCCGCTTTGCGGCACATACCAGTGCATATGGAGCCCGTAAGTTCTTTCTTTGGAGGAATTTAGCCGTAACCGTTTTAGATGGACGAATTTGGCCACCGGAAGCGCCCTAAGTTCCTGTGCTGCAATGGCTTGCGGGCCACCACTCCGGAGCCGGGGGAGGGGGGTGGGGGAGTAGCATGACACCTCCAGCCTGCTGGCCTCACGGCTGCTTTGCCGCGGCCGCTTTCCAATCCACTCCCGGCCGGGCTACCGCGTACATCTCCGACATGATCTGCCACATCAGCCCCATCGGCGCATCGCCGATCTTGTAAAGGTCCATATGGGTACGACCCGGAATGTAAGTGAACTGCGGATCGGCTCCGAGCTTCTTCAGTCTGGCTTCGAACAGATGCGCCGAGCCATCCAGATAAAACGTATCCGCCGTGCCAACGTATAGATGAATGCGGCCCTTCAGCAGTGCGCCACGCTCGGCCCAGTTCTCTTCCGTCACGTGCGCAAGGTCGTAGTGATCGTGCCAGTACGCAACAACCCGGGGATCGACATCGCCGGTCACACGATCGAACATCGGCTCCGGCGCTCCGCTCGGGCCCTTGGGCGAGAAGACCCAGTCGAAAGAGCTGAGCTGGCCGCCGTAAGGCCCAATCACATCTTCGATTTTTGCGAACTGTTCCAGCGTGGCCTGGACCTTGCCATCGGCACGCATGATCGGCCATGCACTGCCATCCGCCTTGCGGTAGACATTCGCGTGTGGCGCGTAGAGATTCGGTCCGGTGAAGTTGTGAAAGTCGCTCGGGTCCGGGGACGTGGACCATGTACCACCGAAGACCTGCGGGTAGTTCACCTCCAGCTGCAAGGTCGCCCATCCGCCGCTCGAGTGGCCGTTCAGGAAGCGCCCGTTGCGCTGCGCATCCATGCGGTACTTCGACTCGATGTGCGGCATAAACTCTCCCGTCAACGCCGCACCCCACGGTCCGTTATTCACTGAATCGGCGAACTCATGCGTACCCTCCGGCAACGATTCGTCGAGCATGACAACAATCATCGGCGGCGCTTTGTGCTCCACCATCGCCTTGCGCAGGGATAGTCCCGATACCAGGGCGTAGCTCAGATTGCCGCCGAATCCATGCGTCCAGTACATCGTCGGATACGTCTTCTTCGCCGTCGCGCTGTACCCCGGCGGCAGGATCACCCAGGCACGGATGTAGGTGGGCTTCCCCCAGAACTTCGTCAGCACCGGGCTTTCGAACTCGGCCTTCTCCGCCACGCCCGGCTTGGCCTCGGCCATTGCCTTTGCCGCCATCGCCGCACGGCGTCCCTCTTTGGGATGTTCGCTCAATGTCAGGACAGGCTCTTTGCCGGCGCCGGGCTCCCAATCCTTCGCCGTCACGACTTTACCCTGCCAGTCCTGGGGTCCACGGCCGCTGTAGTTGTAGGAATGGTCAGTATCCAGCACCACCTGCAATTCGTAGTCGCCGCGAGGCATCGCAGAGAACGCTGTAGGAAAAGCGCTTCGGTCGAGGTCGACTTCGAGTGTGCTGCCGGGCGCGGCATCCTGCACGTCCACCGCTGCAACCGATGTAGCCGCCGGATGGAACTCACTGATGTCGACTTTCTTCTGGCCGTCCGACCCATCGTCGTTCTTCTCGCCGGCTTCGCCTCCCTTCTTCGCAAAAACCAGCAAGCGTCCGCTTACCGGCCCGGGTACCTCGCGGCCAACCACAACGCGGACAAACGCATGCTTTGGCGCATCCTGCGCCAAAGCAGTCGCGCAACCCAGTCCCAGCAGCGCCGCGGCAGCGATTTTCCCCAACCAGACACGTGTCTTCATGATCGATTCGTCCTCTATTGTTTGTCTTAAATGAGTGCTGCTGATCCTACAGGAAGACCACTGAAAGCCGCCCGTCAGCGTACAGCAGATCCTTCACTTCGTTCAGGATGGCGCCCGCTTCTGGAACACACTTCCGGAACGCAATGGTGCCGAAGTCCGCAACCGCAGCATCCGGCAGTCGCTGATGCGCTTCCTAGCTAATCGGCTACGCAGCTCACATTGCCGATACCGGTGTGCAGCTTCAATCGATAGCTTCCCGTACCGAAATCTTTGTCGACACTCTTCGCCAGAAATCCCGACGGTTCGAGACCGAATGCCTTCGCATTCACATCGCCGATACGCACAGACATCGCCACGGCGCGATAGGCGTGAGGGTCCACCACCTTCAAGTCCAGGTTGCCGACGCCCAGTTCGGCATCAATGTTGCCGGTGATGCCGGCAATCGCCAGGTTGCCCACATCCAGATTGATCTTCAGATCGCTCTGCTTCGGCACATAGAGGGTGACCTCGAAGTGATGCTCACCGTGCTTCGGCATTTCGAGCACGATCTTGGCCTGCGACCCGTTCGCTGTGAACTCGCGCACCCAGTGCGGTTCGGCCGCTGCGTCATCCGCGTCCTCAGCCTGGATCACCAGACGCAGCATGCCATCGTGATCGCTAGGCGCCACGTGAACATCGCCCACATTCGCATCCAGGATCACCACACCGCCCGATGCAAACGATGCCTCGCGCACTACAGGCTCGGGGCTCTCCGCCCGTGAGGCATGCGTGATGGCGAAGAGCACTACTCCGAAAAGCACAGCTGCACTCAAACGCAAGCAACGTCTCATAGCGTCTGGTCCTTTGCTAGATCGATATCGATCGAGCCCGGCCCCAACGTTCACTTCGAGCGCGCGTATGGCCGCCACGTCTACCTCCGTTGTCCTGTGCTGCCATACGCTGTAAACCGACGCCCGGTTCCCCGAAAAAATGGGCCTATCCCGCTCGCGCTACAATGAAGCGAAGACATCCGCCGCTGTCTTCGTCCTCCCTAGCGCAGACCGTCCGGCTTCGATGTCCCCTAAAGCTATGATTGAAAGCCCCGTACCGGAAGCGCTGACCTTCGACGACGTTCTTCTCGTTCCTGCCTATAGCGAAGTCGTTCCTGCCCAGGTTTCGACCCAGACCCGCCTCACCCGCCGCATCTCGCTGAACACACCCTTGCTCTCCGCCGCCATGGACACCGTGACCGAGTCGCGCCTGGCGATCGCCATGGCACAACAGGGCGGCATCGGCATTGTGCATCGCAACCTCTCCATCGAGCAGCAGGCGGGCGAGGTGGACAAGGTGAAACGCTCGGAGAGCGGGATGATCGTCGATCCGGTCACCATCGGCCCGGAGCAACTCATCTCCGATGCGTTGGAGGTGATGCGCCGCTACAAGATCTCCGGCGTGCCCGTCACCCAGGGCAAACGCCTGGTGGGGATCCTAACCAATCGCGACCTGCGTTTCGAGACCCGCACCGACATTCCCGTCGGCGACGTGATGACCAAGGAGAACCTCATCACCGTAGCCGTCGGCACCACGCTCGAAGAGGCGGAGCAGATCCTGCACAAGCACCGTGTCGAGAAGCTGCTGGTCGTCAACGGCGATTACGAGCTCAAGGGCCTGATCACGGTCAAGGACATTCAGAAAAAATTGAAGTACCCGAACGCGGCCAAGGACTCCCAGGGACGCCTGCGTGTCGGCGCCGCTATCGGCGCAACCGGCGATTTCCTGGAGCGCGCCGCAGAACTCATCCGCAGCCGCGTCGATGTGCTCTCCATCGACTCCGCGCACGGCCACTCGTCGCGCGTGTTGGAAGCAATTCGTACCGTGAAGCAGCGCTTCCCGGAGACCGATCTGCTGGCCGGCAACGTGGCCACCTACGATGGCGCCATCGCCCTGATGGACGCCGGTGCGGACGCGGTGAAGGTTGGCATCGGCCCCGGCTCGATCTGCACCACGCGGATGGTCACCGGTGCCGGTATGCCGCAGATCACTGCCATCTCGGAATGCTTCCGCGCCGCGCATGAGCGCAAGATCCCGGTCATCGCTGATGGCGGCATTAAATACTCGGGCGACGTGACCAAGGCCATCGCCGCCGGAGCCTCCGCAGTGATGATCGGCTCACTCTTCGCTGGTGTCGACGAGAGCCCGGGCGAAACGATCCTCTACCAGGGCCGCTCCTTCAAGGCATATCGCGGCATGGGCTCGTTGTCTGCCATGTCCCAGGGCTCCGGTGAGCGTTACTTCCAAAGCTCACGCGATCTGGATGACGCCGCGACGCCGCCCAGCGGCGGCGTGGTGCAGCGCGAAAGCGCCACGCAGAACCGCCTCGCCAAGTTCGTTCCGGAGGGCATTGAGGGGCGCGTGCCTCACCGCGGACCATTGGAGTCGATGGTCTACCAGCTTGTCGGCGGCCTGCGCTCAGGCATGGGCTACCTGGGCTGCGGCACCATTGAAGAGCTGCATACCAACGCTCACTTCATTCGGATCTCGAACGCCGGCCTGCGCGAATCGCATGTTCATGACGTAATCATCACCCGCGAGGCGCCCAACTATCACGTTGAGTAGCCTGTGCGCAAGACCGGCACTTTGTCGGCTAAGGCATTCTGGGCCTACTCTTCTATCGCGGCTGGGACGCACCGCCAGCCCATCCATACAGCTTGAAATCGCCTCGTTTTGGGGAATGGCGCAACTTAAGCCGGCATTCTGCGTTCCCATAATGGTCATGCCACGTCATCGCGTCCTTCTCGCAATACTCGCGCTTTCGCTGGCACTACCAGCGCTGGCCCAGCAGCCGGTCTATCCCAATTTTCCGCCGCCACCCGCTCCCTCAGAGGAGAACGCTCCGCATCCACAGGCACCAGATCCGCAGGCACAGGATTCGCAAAACGGACAACAACCGGCGTATCCCAACACTGGAGCGTCGCAAAAACCGTCACCCTATCCACCGGCGGACGACCGGAACGGACAGCAGGGCTACCCCCCAACGTCTCCACAGCAGTCATATCCACAACAGGACGCACCGGCGTATCCCTCCGGAAACCTTCTCTCCTGGGTTCCCCAAGGCATGGAGGCGCTGGGACGCACGGCTGCCTTCCATACGGATTTCACCTTTGACCGCGCCATGCTACAGCTGGCCAGCGGCTTTTGGGAGGGACCGACCGACCCTGCCACAGCCAGCGCCATCAGCCGGCTAGACGGCATCTCCGTGCACAGCTATCACTACGCCGCGCCTGGCATGTACGACCCTCGCCTGCTCGACGGCGTGCGGCAACAGTATGCGGCCCTCGGCTGGCAGCACCTGGTCACGGCGAAATCTGCTTCTAGCGGCGGCGCAACCGATCTCTGGATCAGCTTCCACCACATGCAGGCCACCGGCGCGGTCGTGCTCTTTGAGAGCCCCACGAATCTGAACCTGATCGCCTTCTCCGGCAACCTGAGCCCGCTCGACCTGCTCCATTTGCGCGGCCACTTTGGCATCCCGCGCTTCCCCGGCGATCACTTCACCGCGGCCCCAGGCCCGGCAGCACGGGTCATGCCGCCAGCACAACCGTACTAGCCAAAGAAGCGGTCGGCCAAACACCAGTCAGTAAGCCTTCAGCCAGGGGAAATCCTTGCGTTGCTAACTTGGTTGGCATACCACCGTGGCTTCGCCAGGTGGGGCACCCATTGCGGTCGGAGGAAAGCCAGATCGTTCCCCTGGGCCGCAGGCCCGCTGACCACTCCTTCGCCAACTGCTTCTTCAAGCATTGTCACTGTTGCTGTGTAGAGCCCAGTTCCGCAAAGTGTGCCTTTTCTTGACGGAAAAGCCACGCGGAGCATCGCGCTCTTCTCTCTACCTACAGTGAAATGCTCAAGCGTTTCCCGCTCCTCGGCGATACTCATTCCATGCCCCTGCCGAACAACCTGCGTACCGCCATCTTCGACCTCGACGGCACACTCACCGATTCCCGCCCCGGCATCCTGGGCTGTTTGCAGAGGGCACTCCACGCGCACGCCATCGTCTGGGAGGGGCCTCTCGATTGGTTCATCGGACCGCCGGCCGGCCAGTCGTTCGCCAAGCTCATACCCGATCGCGATGCCGCCTTCCGCACACAAGTCTTGCAACAGTACCGAGCCTGCTACGCTGCGACCGGCTGGGCTGAGAACGCACTCTACCCGGGAATCCTCGCGCTGCTCAGATCCCTGCGCGAGCGTAGCGTCACGCTTTACGTCTGCACCTCGAAGCGCGATGACTTTGCCCGCCGTATCCTCGACCACTTCGCACTCACACCGTTCTTTGCCGGCATCATTGCAGATCACGGCGCCTCGGAGAACCACAACAAAGCCGACCTGCTCACCGAACTGATTGCAGCACATGGCATCGAGCGAGCCACTGCAGCGATGATTGGCGACCGGGAGTTCGACATGCTCGCTGCGCGAGCTGTTGGCCTGTCGTCCATCGCAGTCCTGTATGGCTTCGGCTCGGCAGAAGAGCTGACCGCAGCGTCACCCGATGCTACCTGCGCTTCGGTCGAGGACTTGAGTCAGCTTCTCCTTGCTCACGCCGCGGCGAATTCGACTGCGTATGCATCGGCTGTTACGGATGAGGAGAGCAGCACATAGCAAAAAAAACGCACCCGCGAAGGGTGCGTTTGTATAGGCAACTGTTGCGGTGACGTATGCGGCAGGAAACCTAGGCTTCGTCTCCGCCTTCGGCCTTGCTCTGCTCGGCCATGGCTTTTTCCATCTCTTCGCGGCGCTTCTCGCGTGCCTCGGCGCGTTTGCTGCGCTTCTCGTCGAGCAGTTTCTCAGCGCCCAGCAGTTCGATGAAGGCCTTCTCGGCGCCATCGCCCTTCTGGAATCCGGTGCGGACAATGCGCAGGTAGCCGCCCTGACGATCGCCGTAACGCGGCGCCACGGTTTCGAACAGACGCGTTACCGCGATATCGGTCATCAGGTAGGAGAGGGCCTGGCGACGGGCATGCACATCCCCGCGCTTGCCCAGAGTGATCATCTTTTCGACATGAGGACGCGCGGCCTTGGCCTTGGTAACTGTGGTGACGACACGATCCTCAAGAAGAATGGACGTGACTAGATTCCGCAGCATGGCGCGGCGGTGACTGGTGTTGCGACCGAGTTTGTATCCAGCATTGCGATGGCGCATGGCAAATCTCTCACTTACGTGCGGCGCGGGGGCCGCCGGAATCTGCGCCGGAGAGAGCTGTCCCTCTCCGGCGAACATCGGTTAGAAGTTCTCTGGCTCGTTCTGCATCGGCTCGAGTACGTCGAGGTCGTCCTCTTCGTCGTCGAAGCGGCTGTTGTAGCTCTGCGCCAGCGCCTGCGAGGGCAGGATCGAAGTCGGTCCGGGGACGGCATTGCCGTTCTCGTCGATCTTCATGCCCAGGGACAGACCCATCTGCGCCAGAATTTCCTTGATCTCGTTCAGCGACTTACGGCCGAAGTTCTTGGTCTTCAGCATCTCGGGCTCAGTCTTTTGCACCAGCTCGCCGATGGTCTGAATGTTTGCGTTCTTCAGGCAGTTGTAGCTGCGCACGGATAGTTCAAGCTCTTCGACCGAGCGGTTGAGGTTTTCGTTCCGCAGTTGCATGCGGCCTTCATCCGACTGGTGCTCCGCTTCGATCTCTTCCTCGAAGTTGATGAAGATGCTCATGTGGTCCTTGATCAGCTTGGCTGCCAGACCGACAGCATCCGCCGGCAACACCGAACCGTTCGTCCACACTTCAAGTGTCAGCTTGTCGTAATCAGTGATCTGGCCGAGGCGCGCAGCATCCACCAGATAGTTCACCTTACGCACCGGAGAGTGCACCGAGTCCACCGGGATAAAGCCGATGCCGAGATCGCTGTCGAAGTTCTTGTCGGCTGCGATGTAGCCGCGTCCGCGCTTCAGACGCATCTCCATGTCCAGCTTGCCGCCTTCGCTTACGGTCGCGATGTAGATATTCTTGTCCAGAATCTCCACGTCGCCGTCCGCTTCGATCATGCCCGAAGTGACAACACCAGGCTGCTCCGTGCGCAGGTAAAGCGCCTTCGGACCTTCGCCATTCAACTTGAAGGGAATCTGCTTCAGGTTAAGAATGATGTCCGTTGCGTCTTCCACCACGCCGGCGATGGACTGGAACTCGTGCAGCACACCTTCGATTTTGACTGCGGTGACGGCTGCGCCTTCGATCGAAGAGAGCAGCACGCGGCGCAGTGCATTGCCGACAGTGGTGCCGAATCCCCGCTCAAAGGGTTGTGCGCTGAACTTCCCATAGGTCTCAGTAAGCGTCTCGGCTTCTACTGCAAGACGCTTCGGCTTTTGAAATCCTCTCCAAAGCATGCGTATCACTCCTGCACAGCAAACGCCGCGAAGCATTCTGCAACGGCTGTGCCTGTGTCTCCTGGTTCGTTGTAGGTTTCCGCCGTAGCGGTTGGTACGCCCGGCGGCAACAAAGCCGCCGGGGAATTTGCTTACTTGCTGTAGAGTTCGACGATCAGCTGCTCGTTGACCGGCAGGTTCACATCCTCACGCTTCGGCAGCGAGAGCACCTTGCCGGACAGGTTCGCATGGTCCACCATCAACCACTGCGGAGCCTGCTGATGGCTGGCGAACTCAGTCGAGCTTTCGAGCACCGTCATCTTCTTCGAGTTCTCGCGGATCTTGATCTCATCGCCCACCTGCACTTGGTAGGAGGGGATGTTCACCTTGCGGCCATTCACTTCGACATGGCCGTGGCGCACGATCTGACGCGACTGACGGCGGCTGGAAGCAAAGCCGAGGCGATACGCCACGTTGTCCAGACGGCGTTCGAGCTGTTGCAGCAGCAGTTCGCCGGTAACACCAGAGGCGCGGTTCGCCTTCTCGTAATAGGCGCGGAACTGGCTTTCGAGCGTAAAGTAGATGCGCTTCGCCTTCTGCTTCTCACGCAATTGCAGACCGTAGCCTACGATCTTCACCTTGCGATCGCGGCCATGCTGGCCGGGAGCGAAGTTGCGCTTGTCCACCGCGCACTTCTCGGTGTGACACTTGGTGCCCTTCAAAAAAAGCTTCATGCCTTCACGACGACAAAGGCGACAAACTGCTCCGGTATAACGTGCCACGTCATTCTCCTCGAACTTCCGATGTCGACTGGTTTACAGGCTGTGCCCTTCATCCCAGTCCAAAAACGGCTGCTGGCAAAACAGAAGCTAGCAGCTATGTATAACTCGCGCTACGCGCGAGTTATACACGACGACGCTTGGGCGGACGGCAGCCATTGTGCGGAATCGGGGTGACGTCGCGAATCGAACGCACCTCGATGCCCGCGGCGGCCAGCGCACGGACTGCGGACTCGCGGCCCGAACCCGGCCCGCTGACCCGCACATCGACCGAGCGCAGACCATGGTCGCGCGCCTGGTTTGCCGCATTGATTGCAGCCTGCTGCGCTGCAAACGGTGTGCCCTTACGCGACCCGCGAAAGCCGAGCGAGCCCGAACTCTTCCAGGAGAGCGTATTGCCCATGTTGTCCGTGATCGTTACGATCGTATTGTTGAACGAAGCCTGAATATGCACCAAGCCGTAGGGCACGTTCTTGCGTTCGCGCTTCTTGAACTTCTTGTTCTTGCCTGCCTTGCCGGCAGCCGCCTGTTGTGCCTTTGCCATTTAGGTCTTCGTCGCTTTCTTCTTGCCCGCGACGGTGCCCTTGCGCGGGCCCTTGCGCGTGCGCGCGTTGGTGTGGCTGCGCTGACCGCGCACCGGCAGGTTGCGGCGGTGACGGTTGCCACGATAGCTCTGGATGTCGATCAGGCGCTTGATGTGCATCGAGACATCCTTGCGGGCATCGCCTTCGACGTTGCCTTCCTGCTCGATGACCTGGCGGATGCGGTTAACCTCATCCTCGCCCAGCTCCTGAACCTTCTTGAACGGATCGACATTCGCCGCCTTCAGAATGCGGGCCGCGCGCGGGTCGCCGATACCGTAGATATATGTGAGCGCGATCCGTGCCTGCTTGTTTCTGGGCAGATCGACGCCGGAAATGCGTGCCATGCTCTTCCTTCATGTGCTCCGTGCAGCTTCGCCGCCGGATGCGTTTGGCCGTGAACCTTGCGGTTGCGGCAGGTGAACGCGGAGTTGAGGTTCATCGCAAGCCTTGACATCGGCTAACTCGCCCCAGAACCGCGGTAGAAACGTCCGGGATTAACCCTGACGCTGCTTATGCTTGGAGTTCTCGCAGATCACCCGCACTACACCGCGGCGATGGATGACCTTGCACTTGTCGCAAATCTTCTTGACGGACGCACGTACCTTCATAAAAACAGCTCCTGGCTGGAAACAGCCGCTAGTCTGTAGCTACTCGAATGGGCCGAGAAGCAAAGAGTGAGCAGCCCGTGGCTACTTGTATCTGTAAACGATGCGGCCGCGGTTCAGATCGTATGGACTCAACTCCACCGCAACACGATCCCCTGGGAGAATACGAATGAAATTCTTCCGCATACGTCCGGATACGTGGGCCAGCACCTGATGCTTGTTCTCGAGTTCTACTTTGAACATCGCGTTCGGCAACGTCTCGAGCACCGTTGCCATCACTTCAATTGCGTCTTCCTTCGACAATCAATCTTCCCGGTTCCGCCAGACCGGTCCTGTCAGACTGGGCCTGACAAGGCCTTCCGGCCACTTCATACCAACCCCTATAATACCCGATGTAGGCGAGGTAGGGCGAAATTCCTCAACCTGCCCGCGGCCAAACATCGCAAATCGCGGTTTTCCGTTACGAAAACCACACGTCGTGGTCCTTTATCCGCACTACCAGAGGGTTAATCCAGAGGGGTTTCGCTCTTACAGCGTCAAAATTGCTGCGCCATCCTGTGTCACCGCAACCGTGTGCTCGAAATGCGCACTCAGGCTGCCATCCTCGGTCACCGCCGTCCAGCCGTCTTTCAATACCCGCACACCATCACTGCCTGCATTCACCATCGGTTCAATCGCCAGCACCATACCTTCGCGCAACCGGACACCCCGCCCGCGCTGGCCGAAATTCGGGATCTGCGGGTCTTCGTGCATCTTGGTCCCGATGCCGTGCCCGACAAACTCCTTCACTACGCTGAAGCCTTCGGCCTCCACCATCTCCTGCACTGCCGCGCCGACGTCTCCGAGCATCGCGCCCGGCCGCACGGCCTCGATCGCCTTCGTCAAGGATCCCTGAGTCACATCGAGCAGACGCTGTGTCTCCGAAGCCACCTTCCCCACCGGAATTGTGATCGCCGAGTCGCCGTAGAAGCCATCGATCACCACGCCGCAGTCGACCGACAGAATGTCGCCCTGGCGCAGCAGCGTCTTCGCCGAAGGAATGCCATGCACCACCTGCTCATTCAGCGACGTGCATAGCACGCATGGAAAGCCGTGATAGCCCTTGAAGGCCGGCTTTGCGCCGGCGTCCTCGATTAGCTTGGCTGCTAGGGTCTCGAGATCGAGTGTGCTGACGCCTGGCTTCACCAAGTCCCGGACGGCATGGAGCACCCCGCGCACGATCGCTCCGGCACGGCGCATCTTCTCCACTTCCTTCATAGTCTTGATCACAATCGCCATGCGCTCTTTCCTATGTCTCGCCTCTGGCCTCGTAGACCCGCAGCCGTTCGACCGCCGCCAGGATATTCACTGTCACCGCGTCGATGGACCCATCGCCATCCACCTCGGCATACCGGCCCAAATGTCGGTAGTGCTCGAGCACCGGCGCCGTCTGTTCCGCATAGGCGCGCATGCGCTCGGCAAAGACCGCCTCGGTATCGTCTCCCCGCTGTTCGAGCACCGTCTGGTCGAAATCGCAAACCGTGTCGACTGCCGGCGGCTGCAGGTGCATGTTGTAGATGCGCTTGCAGGTCGGACAGCTTCGCCGCCCGGTAATGCGCAGCAGCAACTGCTGTGCATCTACCTGCAGACTCACCGCGACGACGGGCAGACGGTGATTGTCCCCCGCAAGCTGCGCATCCAGCCAGTCCGCCTGCACCAAGGTGCGTGGAAACCCATCCAAAATGTAGCCGCGCGCGGTGTCCGGCGCCTCCAGCCGTGCTGCCACCATATCGTTTACCAGGGCATCGGAGACCAGCCTGCCCGCAGCCATATGTGCTAGGTCATCCTCGTGCAGCTTGCCTTCGCGCAAGAGGCGATCGGCGATGGCGCTCGGTTCCGCATTGCGATTCTTGATCTCGCGCAGAATGTCGCCGGTAGAGATCTGCGGGATCCCCCAGGCCGCCATGATGGCCTTGGCCTGGGTCCCCTTGCCTACACCCGGGGCGCCCAGCAACAGAACCGGACCGGGCAGAAACTCGGTATGCAATGGGCGGGGCAACGCTTCTGTACTCTGGCCTTGAAAGATCAAATCCGGATGCCCCGCTACCACGCGCGGCGTCCGCGCACCCGCCCGCTTCGCGGAGAGAAGCCCTCATAGTGCCGCATGATCAGCTGCGACTCCACCTGGTTGACCGTGTCCATGGCCACGCCGACCACGATCAGCAACGAGGTGCCACCGAAGTAGAAGTTCAGGTTCAGACCGTGCGTGACCCAGGTCGGCATTTTCTCGAATACTGGGCCAACCAGCCACAGATTCTCGAAATGAACACCGCTGATCAGCAACTGCGGGATCAGCCAGATCAGGATTAGGTAGATCGCGCCGACCAGCGTGATGCGGGTGAGGATGTCGTTGATGTAATCGGACGTGCGTCTTCCGGGGCGGATGCCGGGAATGAAGCCACCATACTTGCGCATGTTGTCGGCAATATCATCGGGCCGGAAGACGATCGAGATATAGAAGTAGGCGAAGAAGATGATCGCAACAATCGACAGCAGCTCGTACCAGGGCTCGCCGGCATGCAGTGCATCGAAGATCCGATTCAGCACCGGATGGCTGCGCACAAAGTTCGAACTCGCAAAGAGCAGCGGTGCCGACAGGATCGAGCTGGCAAAGATGACCGGCATCACGCCCCCGGAGTTCACCTTGAGCGGCAGGTGCGTGGACTGTCCGCCCATCAAGCGGCGGCCCACGATGCGCTTTGCATACTGCACCGGGATGCGGCGCTCCGAGCGCTCGACATAGACGATGAAGGCAACGACGGCAATCATGGCCACCACGAGCAGCACGATCGCCGGAATGGTGAAGGCGCCGAAGGCCTGCGTTCTGGCCTTGTCGTAAAGATCCTGAATGCCGCGCGGCAGTCCATCGACAATGCCGGCAAAGATCAGCAGGCTCATGCCGTTGCCGACGCCGCGGTCGGTGATCTGCTCACCCAGCCACATGATGAAGGCTGTACCGGTGGTCAGGGTCAACACAGTCATCAGCACAAAACCCACGCCGGGGTTAAGCACATAGGATTGGCCGCCGCCCGAGCCATGGGACAGTGTCAGCGCGATGGCAAAGGACTGCACGGCGCCGAGGATGACGGTGAGGTAGCGCGTCCACTGCGTGATCTTGCGGCGACCGATCTCACCTTCCTTCTGCAGTTTGGCCAGCGGTTCATAGACCACGGTCAAGAGCTGAAAGATGATCGACGCAGTGATGTAGGGCATGATGCCCAGCGCGAAGACCGTCAGCTTCCGCAGGTTGCCGCCGCTGAACAGATCGACCAGACCCAGGGCCGATCCACCCTGTTGATCGAAGAACTGGGAGAGGAGTTTGGTGTCGACGCCGGGCGTCGGGATGTGCGCGCCGAGACGATAAATCGCCAGCATCGCCAGCGTGAAGAGCAGGCGATTGCGCAGGTCCGGGATGCGAAAGATATTTGAAAACTTTTCCAACATAGGTTCAGCCCTGTCCCTGCACTCCGCTCGCGCCGGTTATCCCTTCGCGGCCGTCTCGCCCAGCACGACAACCTTGCCGCCTGCACGCTCGATCTTCTCCTGCGCTGACTTCGAGAACTTGTGCGCGTGCACAGTGATGGCGGTCTTGATCTCGCCATTGCCCAGAATCTTGAGCAGACCCTTCTTCTTGGTCAGGCCCAGCTCCGCCAGCCTCTCAAGCGTGAATTCGGTCTCCTCGACTTCGGCCAGGCTGCCCAGATTGAGCACGTTGTACTCGGTGCGGAAGATGTTGGTGAAGCCGCGCTTCGGCAGGCGCCGGTGCAGCGGCATCTGGCCGCCTTCGAAGCCGCGCATCAGGCTGGAACCGGAGCGCGAGCCCTGGCCCTTGTGGCCGCGGGTCGAGGTCTTGCCCATACCGGAGCCCATACCGCGGCCTACGCGCTTGCGGTTCGTGTTCGCCTTCTTCGGTGCACGCAGATTGGAGAGATTCGTTGCCATTTGGTTCCTCGCTCAACGCCGGCTCCTTGTTGGTGTCACCGAAGCCGACTCGCATATGTTTCTGTTTATTTCAAACTACTCGACGATCCGGACCAAGTGCGGAATGGCCTTCACCATACCGCGGATCGACTCCGTATCCTCGCGTTCGACGATCTGGTTCAAACGGGTGAAACCAAGGCCCTTGACCACCTTCTTGTGCTTCTGGGGCGTCGAGATCTTCGAACGGTAATACTCGATCAGCAGCGTCTTCTTCGCAGCCTCTGCCATGACTATAGCTCCTCTACCGTCTTGCCGCGCAGTGCGGCCACATCGGCGCGATCCCGCAGCTGCGTCAGTGCATCGAACGTTGCTTTGATCACGTTATGCGGGTTGGCCGTGCCCAGGCTCTTGGTCAGCACATTCTGTACACCGGCCGAGGTCATCACCGCGCGCACGGCACCGCCTGCGATTACACCTGTGCCCTCCGGCGCCGGCTTCAACAGCACCTGCCCGGAGCCGTAGCGACCGAGCACCTGGTGCGGAATGGACGTGTTGGTCAGGTGCACGTGCACCAGATTCTTCTTGGCGCTCTCAATGCCCTTGCGAATGGCCTGGGGCACCTCCTTCGCCTTGCCGGATCCGTAACCCACCACGCCCGCGCCCGGATCGCCTACCACCACCAGCGCGGCAAACGACATGTTTTTGCCGCCCTTGACCACTTTCGTCACACGGTTGATGGCTACCACCTGGTCCTTCAGGTTGTAGTGTCCGGCATCGATCTTCTTCTTCAGTATTGCCATCCGTTGCTTCCTTCTGAGCGCTCGGCGCCCGCAAACCTTGCTCGACGAACCGTGCTAGAACTCAAGACCTGCCTCGCGAGCTGCATCGGCCAGTGCCTTGATGCGCCCGTGGTACAAGTAGCCGCCGCGATCGAAGACCACCTTGGTCACGCCCTTCTCCTTGGCGCGTTCGGCCACCAGCTTGCCCACTTCCTTCGCTGCCGCCACGTTGCCGCCGGTCTTCACCTTCGCCGCTTTGGTCGAGGCCGAGGCCACCGTTGTGCCTGAGGCATCATCGATCACCTGCGCGTAGATGTGGTTGAGCGAACGGTAGACGTTCAGGCGGGGACGCTCTGCAGTGCCCTGCATCTTCCGACGAATGCGCGAGTGCACGCGCTGCCGAATCTCATTTCTCTGTCTCTGCGGAATCATCGTCTCTTCTTCCTAATAGCGGGACTGCCCTGCAGTTCCGTTCGGTTGTCTGAAGCTAGTAGCTCCTAGCCTCAGCTTGACTGCATACGCGCTCGCCTTCAGCCCTACCGCCAACATCGCAGCTAATAGCTAGAAGCTGCTTTTCAGGCTGCTCTTACTTCGCGCCCGTCTTGCCGACCTTCTTCTTTAGCTTCTCGTCGGTGTAACGCACGCCCTTGTTCTTATACGGATCGGGCTTGCGCAGCGACCGCATATCGGCAGCCACCTGGCCGACCTTCTGGCGATCGATGCCGGTCACCGTCACCTTGGTCTGCTTTGGATCAATCGTGGCTTCGATCCCTGTCGGCAGCGGGAACTCGATCGGATGCGAGTAGCCGAGGGTGAAGACCACCATCTGCTTGCCCTTCAACTCCGCGCGATAGCCGATGCCGACAATGTCCAACTCTCTCGTCCACCCCTTGGTCACGCCCTCGACTGCGTTAAAGAGCAGCGCACGGGTAAGGCCATGGAGCGGCGCCAGACTCTCGTCCTTGCGCGCGGCAACGATGTGGCCGTCCTTCTGCTCGAGCGTGATGCCCTCCGGTAGCGGCGTCTTCAGCTTGCCCTTCGGACCTTCCACCAGCACTTCTTTTCCCTGCACGGTGTACTTCACATTTGCAGGAAGAGCAATCGGTTGTTTTCCAATGCGTGACATCTCGTCGTATCCTTCATCGGCTTGCGAGTCCCGGGAGAGCTTCTAGCTATGAGCTAGCTTCTACCGTTCCACTGCAGCCCTTCACCAATGGAGCTATTAGCCTTTAGCTACCAGCTCTTCCACCCAACCGCCAACCTCCCTACGCGCCACCACTAAAGCTAAAGGCTAGGAGCTAGCAGCTGCCTGCTCTTACCAGACTTCGCAGAGAATCTCGCCGCCCAGACCTTCCCGGCGCGCCTGGCGGCCGGTCATAACGCCGCGCGGCGTGGTCAGGATGTTGATTCCCAGCCCACCCTGCACCCGACGAATCTCATCGCGGCCCACGTACACGCGGCAACCGGGACGGGAGATGCGCTGCAGGTCGCGGATAGCGGCTTCGTTGTTTGCGCCGTACTTCAGATACACGCGCAGCACCTGCCGGCCCTCTTCTTCGGTGGCCTTGTAGTTGGCAATGTACCCCTCTTCTTTCAGAATGCGGGCGATCTCCGCCTTCAGCTTCGAGGCGGGAACATCCAGCTTCTGGTGGCGCGAGCGGATCGCATTGCGAATGCGTGTCAGAAAATCAGCGACTGGATCGGTAAAGCTCATGCTCTCTCCTTCATCCCCCGTTCGCTCTGCCCGCAGTATGGATCCGGATCAGAGAACCCGCGAAGATGGTGTGACTGACACGTCGATCGCGTCAGGCAAAAAACGTTACGTACCGTGCGCCCCTGTTACCAGGAGGACTTCACGACACCGGGAATATCGCCGCGTAGCGCAAGGCCGCGGAAGCAGAGACGGCACACACCGAACTTGCGCAGAAACGCGCGCGGGCGGCCGCACAGCTTGCAGCGATTGTGCTTGCGCGAGGAAAACTTTGGCTTTTTGGCGTCCTTGACGCGCTTTGCAGTAGTCGACATCGTTTGTGAATCCTCGTCTCTTCTCTCTTACTTCCGCGGCGCTTTAGGCAGCCGTGCGGAATGGCATGCCGAACTGCTTGAGCAGCGCGCGTGCCTGGTTATCGTCCTTTGCTGTCGTGACGATGGTGATGTTCATGCCCTTCAGCTTCTCCACCCGCGAATAATCGATCTCCGGAAAGATTAACTGGTCGCGCACGCCGAGCGTGTAATTCCCGCGTCCGTCGAAGCTCTTGGTCGAAACGCCGCGGAAGTCCCGCACACGCGGCAGTCCGATTGAGATCAACCGGTCCAGGAACTCATACATCTGGTCGCCGCGCAGCGTCACCATCGCGCCAATCGGCATACCCTCGCGCACCTTAAAGGCCGCAATCGACTTCTTTGCCTTGGTCGGCACCGGCTTCTGGCCGGCGATCGCCGCCAGGTCTCCGATGAGCGGATCGAGCATCTTGGGATTCTGGGTCGCTTCGCCCAGGCCCATATTCAGCACGATCTTCTCCAGCCGCGGCACGGCCATTGTGTTCTTTAGGCCCAACTCCTTCTGGAGCGCCGGCTTGATTTCCTTCTCGTACTTCTCACGCAGTCGTGTTGCCATCTTCTGTCTCTCTGCTCTCTGCCACGGTCCCGGAGTGGATCGTTCGGGTACCTCTGGTTCGTCCGTATACCGTTGCGTGGCTTGCTGCGGTTCTATGTCTTCTCTTGTTCTGCTCTTTGTTCTTTCCGACTTTGTCTCTGCCTACTTCTTGCCCTTGGCCGTCAGCGTCTGGCCGCATTTCTTGCAAACGCGCACCTTGGTATCGCCTTCGAACTTGTAGCCCACCCGGGTCGGTCCGCAGCTGGAGCAGACCAGCATCACGTTCGAGATCTGGATCGACGATTCCTGCTCGGCGATGCCGCCCTTGATGTTCCGCTGCGGATTCGGTCGCACGTTCTTCTTCACCAGCCGTACATGCTCGACCAGCAGCTTGCCGTCCTCTGGCATCACGCGCAAAACGCGACCCTTTTTGCCCCTGTCCGCACCCGCGATCACCATCACGGTATCGTTTCGCTGAATCTTCAATCCCGCCATCTCGTCTCTCCTGCTTGCCTGATCCGTAATCTCTTCGCAGCGCCTAGAGAACTTCCGGAGCCAGCGACACAATCTTCAAAAACTTCTTCTCGCGCAGCTCACGAGCCACCGGCCCAAAGACGCGTGTGCCGACCGGCTCGCCCGCATCGTTGATCAATACAGCCGCGTTCTGGTCAAAGCGGATATAGGTGCCATCGCGGCGGCGCGACTCCTTGCGCGTGCGCACCACAACTGCCTTCACTACCTTGCCCTTCTTCACCTGGCCGTCCGGCGAGGCTTCTTTCACCGCTGCCGTCACCACATCTCCCAGGCCGGCCTTGCGTCCGCTCGCGCCACCCAGCGGCAGAATCACCTGCAGCTTGCGTGCGCCGGAGTTATCGGCGACCTCGAGCATCGTTCTCATCTGTACAGCCATGGGTCTTGTCTCCGTTCCTGCGGTCTACCTGGTGGATCTGGTTACGATTCTTCCAATCGTCAATCTCTACCCCGCTTCGCTGTCCGGCCTCCGAGGAAGACTAGGAGGTCAGCTCCGGGCTCGCTGTCGCCTCGGCCGCCTGTACCTGCGCCAGTGCCGACCGCCGCAGAATCTCCTTCAACTGCCAGCGCTTCAGCTTGCTCAACGGGCGCGTCTCGCGGATGCGTACCTGGTCGCCCACACGGGCCGTGTTCTCTTCATCGTGCGCGTAGAACTTCTTCGTCGTCCGCATCACACGCTTGTACTTGGGGTGTGCCTTGCGCATCTCGACCTCAACCACAATCGTCTTCTGCATCTTGGTCGAGACCACCTGTCCCACCTTCTCATTGCGGCGCTCGGTCGCAGCCTGCTGCTCGCTCGTCATCACTTGCTCACTCATGGCTTACCGAGCCTCCTTCTTCTTTGCGGCCTTTTTCGTCGCGGACTTCTTGACAACCCGCTTTGCACCAATCGTCTTCTTGGCCACCTTCTTTGTGGCCTTGCTCTTGACGACCTTCTTCTTCGCCTTTTTCGCAGCAGCCTTCTTCGCCGGCACGGCATCAGGATGGCTGTGGTGCGGCTCTACCTTCAAGCCGAGCTCGCGTTCACGCGTGATCGTCTTGATCCGGGCGACATCCTTCTTCAGTCCCCGCAGCTTCTTCACGCCTTCGGTCTGACCCAGCCGCATCTGGAAGCGCAGGCGGAACAGCTGCTCTGCCGCCTGCTGCTCCTCGTGCTTCAACTCGTTCGCGCTGAGGTTACGAATCTTGTCCAGTTCCATCTCACGTCTCATTCTTCCGGGCTGCTCTCATCGGGCCGCCCTTTATCGTCAAAGTCGGATCTCGTTTACTTCGCCGCAGCGGTCATCACCACGTCATGGCGCATCACGAACCGCGTCTTCAACGGCAGCTTGTGGGCTGCCAGACGCATCGCCTCTTGCGCGACATCCGGCGTGACGCCTTCCATCTCGAACAGCACCTTGCCGGGCCGCACCACGGCGACCCAGTGATCCGGAGCACCCTTTCCCTTACCCATACGGGTTTCGGCCGGCTTCTTGGTCACCGGCTTGTCCGGAAACAGACGCAGCCAGATCTTGCCGCCACGCTTGATGAAGCGGGTCATCGCAATGCGGCTCGCCTCGATCTGGCGGTCCGTAATATAGCCGCATTCCAAAACCTTCAGCCCATACACTCCAAACGAAAGCTCCGAGCCGCGCCACGCCTTGCCCTTCATGCGGCCGCGCTGCTGCTTCCGGTACTTTACTTTCTTCGGCATCAACATAAAAAACCTCTAGCTTCCAGCCGCTGGCCTCTAACCGCCAGCTCGTATCCAGTTCAATTTCGCGACACACCCACCAGCTAGTAACTAGAAGCTAGTAGCTGGAAGCTGTCTCTAGAACACCGAGCTGCCGATCTCCTTCGGCTGCCGACGGCGCTGCTCGTAGACATCTCCGCGATAGATCCACACCTTGACGCCGATAATGCCGAACGTCGTATGCGCCTCCGCGAAGCCGTAATCGATGTCCGCGCGCAGCGTGTGCAGCGGCAGACGGCCCTGCAAATACCACTCCGAACGCGCGATCTCGTTGCCGTTCAGGCGTCCCGAGACACGGACCTTTATGCCCTTGCAGCCGAAGCGCAGTGCCGAATCGACCGCCATGCGCATCACGCGACGGAAACCGGACCGCTTCTCGAGCTTGAGCGCAATGCTCTCGGCCACCAGTTGCGAGTCGAGTTCCGGCTTGTTCACCTCGACGATATCGATGGTGACATCGCGCTTGGTGCGCTCCTGGATCTCGGCCTTCAGCTTGTCGATCTCGGCGCCCTTGCGCCCGATCACAATGCCGGGACGCGCGGTGCGAATGATCAGCCGCAGCTTCTTGCCCGGTCGCTCAACCTCAACCGAGCTCACGCCAGCTAGCTTCAGCTTCTCTTTGAGCTCGCGCTTCAGCTGAACATCTTCGATCAGCAGCTTGTCGTAGTCGCGAACCACAAACCAGCGCGACTTCCACGGCTTATTGACGCCGAGCCGAAATCCATAAGGATGGACTTTCTGTCCCATACGTTTCCTTTACTTGGCCGCTTTCGCGGTCCTGGTTCCCTTGCGGGTAGCGCCGGCCTTCTTCGCCGTCGCTTTCTTGGCGGTCGGCTTATGCGCGGCCGGTTTGCCAACTAACTTCTTCTTCGCCGTCTTCTTGCCCTTGACGGCCTTGCCGGCGACAGGCTGCTCCGCCGTCGTCACCAACCCGCCGGTCTTGCGCTCTGCCACAGCGATCACGATGTGCGACATGCGCCGCTGGTAGCGGAATGCGCGGCCTTGGGGAGCCGGCCGAATGCGCTTCATGCGAGGTCCATCGTTGGCCAGTGCCTGCTTGACGTAGAGGTTATCGACGTCCACGTCCAGGCCCTGCTCCTGGCTCAGGTAGTTTGCATTCTGCACTGCCGAACGCAGCACCTTCTCCACCATGGGCGCGCAGCCCTTCTTGGTAAAGGCTACGGTCTGGAGTGCTTCCCCCACGCGACGGCCTTTGATCAGCTCGAGCACCAGCCGCGCCTTCTGCGGCGACACACGCTGGAAGCGCGCTTCTGCCCGGAATTCCTGTGTCTGTTCCATACTCTTGCCTTCCCTGCCTTGAGTCCACTGCTCGTGTCCCGTGCCGTCTTCTGCCTACTCTTCACCTCTAGCTGCTTAGCGAGGCTTCGAAGTAGATTCCGCTGCCTTCGCCGAATGGCCCTTAAAGGTCCGCGTCGCCGAAAACTCACCCAGCTTGTGGCCGACCATGTTCTCCGTGACGTAGACCGGGATGAACTTGCGCCCGTTATGCACGCCGATCGTGTGCCCCACCATGTCAGGGTGGATCGTCGAGCGGCGCGACCAGGTGCGGATCAGCTTCTTGTCATTGGCCGTGTTCATCTTGTCGATCTGCACCATCAGGTGCGTGTCGATGAACGGGCCCTTCTTCGTCGAACGTGCCATCTACTCGTCTCCTCGCCGCGCCTTACTTGCTGCGGCGTCCCACAATGAATGCATCCGTGCGCTTGTTGTTGCGCGTCTTGTAGCCGCGCGTCGGCTGGCCCCACGGGGTCACCGGATGGCGACCGCCCGAGGTCTTGCCCTCGCCGCCGCCGTGCGGGTGATCGACCGGGTTCATCGAGACGCCGCGGTTGGTCGGGCGAATGCCCTTCCAGCGGTTGCGTCCTGCCTTGCCGATCGAGACGTTCTCGTGGTCCGTGTTGCCCACCTGGCCCACGGTCGCCATGCACTCCACCAGCACCCGCCGCGTCTCGCCCGAAGGCAGCTTCAGCAGAGCGTATTCGCCCTCTTTCGCCACCAACTGCGCCTGGCCGCCCGCCGAGCGCACCATCTGTGCACCCTTGCCGGGCCTAAGCTCGACGTTATGCACCGTCGTACCGGCCGGAATGCTCTTCAGCGGGAGGGCGTTGCCGATGAGGATATCCGCATCCGGTCCGCTCATGATCGTCTGCCCCACTTTGAGGCCAACCGGCTGCAGGATGTAGCGCTTCTCGCCATCCGCGTAATGGATCAGCGCGATCCGCGAGGAGCGGTTGGGATCATACTCGATCGTCGCCACCTTGCCCGGCACGCCGAACTTCTCGCGCTTGAAGTCGATCTGGCGCAGCTTCTGCTTGTGCCCGCCGCCGTGGTGCCGCATGGTCATGTCGCCGGAGTTGCGGCGGCCGCCGGTGCGCTGCTTGGTTGCCAGCAGCGGTTTGTGCGGCTTGTCGGTCGTGATGTCGTCGTTCACCAGCGTCGTCTGGAACCGCAGCGTCGGGGTGATCGGTCGAAATGTCTTAATCGGCATCGTTTTAGCTCTTAGCTTCTAGCTCCCAGCCTCGTTCCACTTCCGGCCAGCAACTCGTTCTCGCCTTACAAATCCCGCCCCTATTACGCCACCAGCTGGAAGCTGGCGGCTAGAAGCTGTCTTAAAGATTGTTCACATAATCCGGCATCTTCTGGCCGGCCTTCAGGCGTACATACGCTTTCTTCCAGTCCGGACGGAAGCCGGTGAACTTGCCCCGGCGCCGCTCTTTGCCCAGATAGTTGGCTGTCCGCACACTGTTCACCTTCACCTTGAACAGAGTCTCGACCGCCTGCTTCACCTCGGTTTTGGTCGCGGACTCGGCCACTTCAAAGACCAGCGTGCCTTCGGTTTCTTTCACGCCCATGCCCTTTTCGGTAATCAGGGCACGGCGAATGACGGTATAGGTCGTCGGCATCTTAGGCCACCTCCGCCTTCCGGTGCTCATCCGCGCGCGCACGCAGCTTGCGCTTCGACACCGTCTTCTTCAACGTCTCCTGCAACTGCTCAATCGCCGCGCGCGAAAAGATGGCGCGGTCGTAGCGCAGCAGATCATAGGGGTGCACTTCACTGTTTAGCAGTAGCTCGACACCTTCCAGATTGCGCACGCCCAGGATCAGCGACGGGCTCAGCGACTGCGAGTTCTCGACGATCAGCGCGGTGCGCTTGACCTCTAGAACGTTCAGCGCTGCACGATAGGCCTTGGTCTTGGACTGACCGAGCGCCAGGTTCTCAATCACGGTCAGCTTGCCGTCGGCAAGCTTTGCTGCCAGCGCCGCACGTAGCGCGCCCAGCAGCTTTTTCTTGGGGAAGGCGTAGTCATAGGAGCGCGGCTGCGGTCCATGCACCGTGCCGCCATGCCGCCAAAGCGGCGAGCGCACCGAACCGACACGAGCGCGACCGGTGCCCTTCTGCTTCCACAGTTTCTTGCCCGAACCGGCGACCAGCTTACGGTTCTTGGTCGCTGCCGTACCCTGGCGCAGGGCAGCGCGGTAGTGCTTCACCGCCTCCCATAGCAGGGCCTTGTTCACCTCACCCGGCGCGAAGATCTCTTCCGCCAGCTCCAGGGAGCCGACCTTCTTGCCGCCGAGATCGAATACGTCAATGTTTGCCATCGTCTGAACTTTCTTCAGCTACTAGCCTCTAGCTACTAGCTACGAACTTCGAATTCCTAGCTGTCTGGACTCGCTTCATCGAGGCTAGAGGCTAGGAGCTACAAGCTGCTTTTACTACTTCTTCTTGCCGCCGGACGCCTTCTTCGACGCCTTCAGCGGATCGACAGTGCTTGCTCCGGCAAAGCCGCGACGTTCGCGCGGCGGCGCCTTGGCCTTCGAGATCAGCACATAGCCATCGCGCGGCCCCGGCACTGCACCTTCCACCATCAGCAGGTTTTCGTCCAGATCGATCCCGCGGATGCGCAGATTGCGCACCGTCACTTGGTCGACACCGTAATGACCCGGCATACGCTGCCCGGGAAACACGCGCGACGGAAACGATGAAGCGCCGATCGAACCCTGCACCTGAAACATATGGCCGTGCGACTTAGGACCACCGCCGAAATTATGCCGGCGCACCACACCCGAAAAGCCGCGTCCCTTGCTGGTGCCGATCACATCCACATACTTCGCGTCCGAGAAGATGTCGACCAGGATGCGATCGCCTGCCTTGATTCCATTCCCGGCGCCATTGCTCTCACTCTTCGCTTCACCCTCAGCTGTTTCATCTGCTGAGGCTGCAGCTTTGGCGGCGGACTCAACCGCGACTTCGCGCATCAGCTTCACCGGCGGCGCGCTCGTCTTGGCAAAGTGGCCGGCCATCGGTTTGTTCACCTTCGAGCTCTTCACAAACTCGACCAGACCGATCTGCGCAGCCTCGTAGCCATCCTTGGCCATTGTTTTCAACTGCGTGATCACGCATGGGCCCGCCTGCAGCACGGTGATGGGATGCACTTCGCCCCGCTCATCGAACACCTGCGTCATGCCGATCTTCTTACCCAAAATCCCTGTAACGGACATCGCTCTTCCTCTCCCCATCATGCCCGGCGGGCACTGTAGGCACTGCTGTTGTTACAAACTCTTCGGCTACAAATCCTGACTACTTTGCTGCCTTTTCTTCGCGCACCTTGATCTCAACATCGACGCCAGCCGGCAGATCGAGCTTCATCAGCGCGTCTACTGTCTGCTGCGTCGGTTCGAGAATATCGATCAGCCGCTTGTGTGTGCGAATCTCGAAGGCCTCGCGCGACTTCTTATCCACGTGCGGGGACCGCAGCACGCAATACTTGTTCTTCACTGTCGGCAACGGAATCGGCCCCGCCACCTGTGCGCCGGTACGCTTTGCCGTCTCGACGATCTCGCCCGTCGAGGTATCGAGCACGCGATAGTCATACGCCTTCAACCGGATACGAATTCTCTGTCCAACCATCTCGATTCCAATCTTCCTGTAGAGCGGTGGGTCGACTTACCACCCTACTTCTTTCTGTCCTGGCTCGCGAAGCGAGCGTTTGCCTGACGCGGCAAGCGTCACTTAATGATGTCGGTGATGGTGCCGGCGCCGACGGTCCGGCCGCCTTCGCGGATGGCGAACCGGAGACCCTTTTCCATCGCCACCGGCGTGTGCAGCTCGATCTCCAGTGAGATGTTGTCGCCCGGCATCACCATCTCCGTACCCTCCGGAAGCTTCGCCGTTCCCGTCACATCCGTCGTCCGGAAGTAAAACTGCGGACGGTACCCGTTGAAGAACGGCGTGTGACGACCACCTTCCTCCTTCGACAACACGTAGATCTCGCCCTTGAACTTGGTGTGCGGCGTAATCGAGCCCGGCTTCGCCAACACCATCCCGCGCTCCACGTCTTCCTTCGCAATCCCGCGCAAGAGCAGTCCGGCATTGTCGCCCGCACGGCCCTCGTCCAGCTGCTTCTTGAACATCTCGACGCCGGTCACTACCGTCTTGCGCGTCTCGCGGAAGCCGACAATCTCTGCCTCCTCGCCCACCTTCACCTGACCACGCTCGATACGGCCCGTCACCACTGTCCCGCGGCCCGAGATCGAGAAGATATCTTCAATCGGCATCAGGAACGGCTGATCGATGGCACGCTCCGGCAGCGGCACGTTCTGGTCCACCGCCTCCATCAGCTCGTCGATCTTCGCCTCCCACTGCGCCTCGCCGTTCAATCCACCCAAGGCAGATCCGCGGATCACCGGCACATCGTCGCCCGGGAAGTTGTACTTCGACAACAGCTCCCGCACTTCCATCTCCACCAGATCCGTCAGCTCCGGGTCTTCCACTGCATCGCACTTGTTCAAAAACACCACGATGTACGGCACACCTACCTGGCGCGCCAGCAACACGTGCTCCTTGGTCTGCGGCATCGGACCATCCGTCGCCGCCACCACCAGGATCGCTCCATCCATCTGCGCCGCGCCCGTGATCATGTTCTTGATGTAGTCCGCGTGGCCCGGGCAGTCCACGTGCGCGTAGTGACGGTTCTTCGTCTCGTACTCCACGTGCGCCGTCGCAATCGTGATACCACGCTCCCGCTCCTCGGGCGCGTTATCAATCGTGTCAAAACTCCGAAACTTGTTGTTCGGATTGTGCTTCGACAACACCTTCGTGATCGCCGCCGTCAACGTCGTCTTCCCGTGATCAATATGACCGATCGTCCCTACATTCACATGCGGCTTCGAACGGTCAAACTTCTCCTTCGCCATCGTCGTCTCCTGATCTCTCTGCGGCTCGAGCCGCGACGCAAAACGTTGCGGGCTTACTTGCCCTGGTTGCGGCCGATGATCTCTTCTGAGATCATGCGCGGCGCCTCTTCATAGCGGGCGAACTGCATGCTGTAGGACGCGCGGCCCTGCGTGGAGGAGCGAATGTCGTTCACGTACCCGAACATCTCCTTCAGCGGGACCATGGCCTTGATCACCTGCGAGCCGCCCGAGTGCTCCATCCCCTCGATACGGCCACGGCGCGAATTAATGTCGCCGATGATGGTACCCATGTGCTCCTCCGGCACCGTCACTTCGACAGCCATCACCGGCTCGAGCAGCACAGGACTGGCCTTACGTGCGGCTTCCTTGAAGGCCATCGAACCGGCGATCTTGAATGCCATTTCGTTTGAGTCGACATCGTGATAGCTGCCGTCGTAGAGCACAGCCTTGAAGTCGACCATCTCATAACCGGCCAGCACGCCATTGTGCAGCGCCTCGCGAATGCCCTGCTCGGTCGGCTTGATGTATTCCTTCGGCACGACGCCACCGCGAACCGCATCGACGAACTCGAAGCCCAGGCCCGGTTCGTTCGGCTCCAGACGGATCTTCACATGGCCGTAGTTGCCCGAACCGCCGGTCTGCCGGATGTACTTGCCTTCAGCCTCGGCGATCTTGCGGATCGTCTCGCGGAAGGCTACTTTTGGCTCGCCGACATTGGCCTCGACCTTGTGCTCACGCTTCATGCGATCGACCAGGATCTCCAGATGCAGCTCACCCATACCGCTGATGATGGTCTGCCCGGAGTCAATGTCTGTCCGCACCTTGAAGGTCGGATCCTCGTCCGCCAGCCGCGATAGCGCGATACCCATCTTTTCCTGGTCGGCTTTGGTCTTCGGCTCGATGGCTACCGAGATGACCGGCTCCGGGAAGGTGATGGCGCTCAGCGCTACAGGCGCCGTCGGCGTGCACAACGTGTCGCCCGTCTTCAATTCCTTCATCCCGACACAAGCGCAGATATCGCCGGCATAGATCTCGGTGATGTCCTCACGTTTGTTGGCGTGCATCTTTACCAGGCGCCCCACGCGCTCACTCTTGCCGGTGCGCGGATTCATTACCGTATCGCCCGTCTTCAGCGACCCGGAGTAGAGCCGGATAAAGCCCAGCTTCCCGAACGGATCGTTGATCAGCTTGAAGCCCAGCGCCGAGAACGGAGCGTCGTCCTTCGCCTCCCGCACCAAAATCTTCGTCGGGTCCGAAGGATCGATACCTTCGACCGCCGGCACATCGAGCGGGCTCGGCAGGTAATCGACCACTGCGTCGAGCAGCGTCTGCACACCCTTGTTCTTGAATGCTGTGCCGCACATCACCGGGAAGACCTTCATGTCGATGGTCGCCTGACGGAGCGCCACCTTCAACTCCTGCGCGGTCGGAATCTCGCCTTCGAGGAACTTGTGCAGCATCGCATCGTCGTTCTCGGCAACCGACTCGACCAGTTGCATGCGGAAGGCCTCGGCCTTCTTTACCAGGTCGGCGGGAATCTCTTCAACGGAGTACTTCGCACCCATCGTCTCGTCATGCCAGACAATGGCACGCATCTCGATCAGATCGACCACGCCCTTGAAGTTCGCCTCGGCGCCGATCGGAATCTGGATCGCTACCGGGCGTGCACCGAGCCGCTTGCGGATAGTCTCGATCACATGCTCGAAGTCCGCCCCGGCCTTATCCATCTTGTTCACGAAGCAGATGCGGGGGACCTTGTACTTATCGCCCTGCCGCCACACCGTCTCGGTCTGCGGCTGCACGCCGGATACGGAGTCGAACAGCGCCACCGCGCCGTCGAGCACACGCAGCGAACGTTCCACCTCGGCCGTGAAGTCCACGTGGCCGGGCGTGTCGATGATGTTGATGCGGATATTGTTCCAGGTGCAGGTGGTCGCAGCGGAGGTGATGGTGATACCCCGCTCCTGCTCCTGCTCCATGTAATCCATCGTGGCTGTGCCTTCGTGCACCTCGCCGATGCGATGGGTAATGCCCGTATAGAACAGGATGCGCTCGGTCGTCGTCGTCTTTCCGGCGTCGATGTGCGCCATGATTCCGATATTCCGGCAACGATTTAGAGGTACTTGGCGAGCCACGGTCTCTTCTCTCTACTTCCCGCCGGCCCCGCGGCCGGCGACATACGTGCGTTACGTGCTACGACCACTCAGGAACTACCAGCGATAGTGAGCGAATGCCCGGTTCGCCTCGGCCATGCGATGAATGTCTTCCTTCTTCTTCATCGCGGCGCCGCGACCGTTTGCCGCATCCAGCAGCTCGTTCGTCAGCTTGTCGATCATGCCCTTTTCGCCGCGTGCGCGGCCAAAGGTAACCAGCCAGCGAATGGCGAGCGAGGTACGGCGATCGGGATTGACCTCGATCGGCACCTGATAGTTCGCGCCGCCCACCCGGCGAGTCTTCACTTCGAGCAGCGGCTTGCAGTTTTCCACCGCCTTCTTGAACAGCTTCAGGGCCTCGTCGCCGCCCTTTTGCTCTAGATTCGTCATCGCAGTATAGAAGATGTGCTGAGCGGTCGACTTCTTGCCACCCCACATCATCGAATTCACGAACTTGGTCACAAGCGTTGAGTCGTAGACCGGATCGGCTGCAACCTCTCGCTTGGCTATGTGTCCTTTTCTCGGCATCGCTTCCTAACCTTTTCTATTCCTGACTGACTTGGCTGCAGCCCTACTTGGCTGCTGTTTTCGGGCGCTTCGCACCGTACTTCGAGCGGCTCTGCTTGCGGTTGGCCACGCCCACCGAATCGAGCGAGCCGCGCACCACGTGATAGCGCACACCCGGCAGATCCTTCACACGGCCGCCGCGGATCAGCACGATCGAGTGCTCCTGCAGGTTGTGGCCGATGCCGGGAATGTATGTCGTGACCTCGATGCCATTAGTAAGCCGGACACGGGCCACCTTACGCAGCGCCGAGTTCGGCTTCTTGGGCGTCTGGGTATACACACGCGTACACACACCGCGCCGCTGCGGAGAGCCCTGCAGGGCGGGGCTGGCGGTCTTGTACCGCGGCGCCGTGCGACCCTGCTTCACCAGCTGATTGAATGTCGGCAAACCAGTACTCCTTACCCGTTTCAAAAAACAACCGTTACTCAAAACTCAGTCACAGCGCTGAAACGGCCGCCTGCGCCATCCGCTCGCATGCACACAGCATGTCCGCATCGCCCACACGGGGGCATGGCTCACGCAAATCCGCTTCGCGTCTGCTTCGCTTCCTATCTCAGACAGGAACCGCGACGGTGGCCGCACGCGATTGAATTCCAGATTGCCCCGGAATCCAATACCAGTTCAGCTCCGTTTCGAAGTTCCGGCCCGCATAGCCCTTCCAGGTGAAGGGTGTCGCAGGCACCGATGCGATCTTCGCCCTCTCAGTACCGGAGAGGAACCGCAGAAGAGACTCGATGACTAGCCTGCATTCTGTGGGATCCCGTCTGACTCCCGCTCGACGCTTGCACTACAACACATGCGCGAGACGTGCCTCGGGGAACCTTCTAACAATAGCAAGCGTTGGGGGAGCGGTCAACAAACCGAGGGACAAAATCTCCTGAAAAACGCTAACCGCCAACATCCAGCGCACTTTTCGCGCCTCACACAGCCCCGCAACCTCTGGGCATCAGAAATCGGCCGCCAACAGCCGGGCCTTTCGGCTTGCCTGCTCGACACTCGCAGCCTTGCCCTCGCCCCACGCTTTGTCCACCACGAGCGTATCCACCTGGCGCACCCCGATGAACCGAAGCCAGAAGTCGATGTACCCGGTCTGGTGATCGTAGAGCGAGGCGGGCGTGGGCGAGCCATCCGCGTAGCTCTGCCCCTGGCTGTAGATGACCAGGGCGCGCGGTGTCTCGAGCAGCGGCCCAAAGGTTGTGCCGTCGAAGCGAAACAGTAGGCCCCGCTGGCTCACCAGATCGATGAGTTGTTTCAGTTTGTAGGGATACGCAAAGTTCCACATAGGCACGCCGAGGACAATGCGATCCGCTCGACAAAACCGTGCCGCGAGCGCCTGGATCTGCTTCCATAGGGCAGACTCGGCGGCGTCCATCGCTTCCCCGGAGACAGCCTTATACTTCGCGCCGATCGCCTCGCTATCGAACTCGGGTAGGTTCTCTTCCCAGACGTTCAGCCTGTCGATCGCGGCATCCGGATGGACCTCGCAGTAGCTGGCGAGAAAGGCTTCAGACACGGCAATCGATGCGGACTGACCATGCCGTGGAGACGATTCGACGTTAAGCAAATGGGCCATCGCCTGTTGGATGCCAACGGGCGGCATCTCCCCGAAAGCCGGGAAGCCACCCGGAAGAGACGTGACGCTGAGACCAGCGGCAGCATCGCACTTTGCCTTTCCCCAGCAAATGCAACAAGATGCAGACAGAGGCAAGGAAATGTATCGACCACTCGCTCTACTCTGTCTGGCCATTGGAATCGCAGCTGCGGCCCCCGCCCAAGACAGGCAGCCCACCCCGCTGTCCTATGACTGCCACCGCACGACGACACCGATCCACATCGATGGCAAGCTCGACGACTCGGCCTGGAAGAAGGCGCCGTGGACCGGCGACTTCGTCGACATTGAAGGCGCAGCCAAACCGACGCCGCGCTTTCGCACCCGGGCGAAGATGCTCTGGGACGATCACTATCTCTACATCGCTGCAGAGATCGAAGAGCCCAACGTCCACGGCACGCTGACCCAGCACGACTCCGTCATCTTTCGCGACAACGACTTCGAGGTCTTCATCAAGCCGCTGCCCCAGACCGAGAGCTATTACGAGTTCGAGATGAATGCGCTCAACACCGGCTGGGATCTCTTCCTGCCCAAGCCATACAGCGAAAACGGCAAGCCCGATAACAGTTGGGACATCGTTGGCCTCAAGACCGCCGTCGCCGTGCAAGGCACGCTCAACCATCCCGACGACACCGATAAGGGATGGACCCTCGAAATCGCCTACCCGCTCAGCGCCTTCAACTCACGTCAATCCGTCCCCAGACCGCAGAACGGAACAGTATGGCGCATCAACTTCAGCCGCGTGGAGTGGAAGCCGGGCCAGCCCAAGGAAGACAACTGGGTCTGGTCACCGCAGGGCGTCGTCAATATGCACGTCCCCGACCGCTGGGGCTACCTGCACTTCCGTTGACGTCCACTGAGGGACATCAACTGAGTCAGAACCGGATGATTTCGCGCTCCATGAGTTCCTGCCTATAATACATATTTCAAAATAGGTATTATAGGATAACCTCCAACGCATGGCAAAGAATCCCGATCATCGCGACCTCTTCCCCGGCGCATTGGAGGTCATGATCCTGCAGTCGCTTCGGCTGAAGCCGATGCACGGCTACGCACTCGTGAAACACATCAAGCAGGTCTCAGACGACTTGCTCCAGGTGGAAGAAGGTTCGCTCTATCCCGCTCTGCAGCGAATGCTACGAGAAGGCTGGCTTAAATCGGAGATCGGGACATCGGCCAAGGGCCGACCCACCCGGATCTACCGACTCACGGCTGCAGGCATTCGACATTTGGAGCGCGAAGTCGTCAGCGTCGAAAAGATGTTCGCGGGCATCACCCGTGTCCTCGCGGTCGCCAAAGCATAGGAGATCCCGTCATGCAAGGTCTGAACCGACTCTTCGGTCGCTGTCGCCGCTACGACGATCTCGCCCTCTCCATCCAGGAGCACGTGGAAGAGAGAGCCGACGAACTGATGGAAGAAGGCATGCTACGCGCACAGGCCGAACAGACCGCGCGTCGCGAATTTGGCAATGTTGCTTTACTTCAGGAGCGCAGCCGCGAAGAGTGGCAATGGCCTGTTCTCGAATCCATTCTTACCGACCTGAAGCTCACCTTCCGCCGGCTGAGGAAGTCTCCGGGATTTGCCGCTACTGTCCTGGCAACACTAGCGATTGGCATCGGCGCCAACACCGCGGTCTTCAGCGTGGTCAACAGTGTGCTCTTGAAGCCGCTGCCCTATCCGAATTCCGACCAACTGGTGGCGCTGTGGCTCAACGCTCCCGGCGCCGGGGGGCTCTCGAATTTCGAGAGCGGCCTCCACCTCTCGTCCTCGATGTATCTCACCTTCGCCGAGCACAACCGCAGCTTTCAATCCCTTGGCGTGTGGACCACCGGTACTGCAAATGTGACCGGACTCGCGAAGCCGGAGGAAGTCCACACTGGTCTTGTCAGCGACGGCGTCCTGCAGACTCTCGACGTCCAGCCCGCCCTCGGCCGCTGGCTCACCCAGGCCGATCAGGATCCACATGGAGCGAAGACCGCGATGTTGAGCTATGGCTACTGGCAGCGGCGCTACGGCGGTGACCGCAGTGTGATTGGCCGAAGCATTCACGTGGACGCGCAAACTAGAGAGATTGTCGGCGTCATGCCGCAGGACTTCCGTCTCATCGATCGCACCTTCGATCTTCTGATCCCGCTGGCCTTCGATCGCAGCCATCAGAAGCTGGCCGGATTCGGTTTCGATGGCGTCGCGCGCCTCAAACCCGGCATCACCGTCGCCCAGGCCGATGCCGACATCGCGCGCTTGATTCCCGTCTGGATGGACTCCTGGTCGAATGGCCCGGGGACCAATCCGCACTTCTACGAAAGGTGGAAGATCACGCCCAACCTCCGCCTCCTCAAACAACAGGTCATCGGCAACATCGGCAGCGTGCTTTGGGTAGTCATGGCCACAGTTGGACTAGTCATGCTGATTGCCTGCACAAATGTTGCGAATCTCCTGCTGGTCCGGGCGGACGCGCGGCAGCAGGAGCTTGCGATTCGTGCAGCCCTGGGGGCAGGGCGGGCACGTATCGCGCGCGAGCTGCTCATCGAAAGTACATCGCTTGGTCTGATGGGCGGTGTCCTTGCAGTCGGCGGGGCCTACGCGGGAGTGCGTCTTCTGGTCGCGATCGGACCGGCCGACCTGCCTCGCTTGAGTGAGATCTCGTTGGACGCGCGCTCACTCGGATTCACGTTCATGCTCTCGGTCCTCTCCGGCCTGTTGTTTGGTTCCATTCCGGCATGGAAGTACGTGCGAACACGAGCGTCTACCATGATCCCTTCTGTCATGCTCTCCGGAGCAGGCCGGACTGCCAGTGCTGGCCGTGACCGTCAACGCTCACGCAACACGCTGGTGGTGGCACAAGTGGCGATGGCTCTCTTGCTTCTGATCAGCGCGTCGCTCATGATTCGCACCTTCGCTGCCTTGCGCAGTGTCGACCCTGGTTTTACAGACGCACCGCACTTGCAGACGATGCGAATCTGGATACCGGACTTGCTGGTCGCGGATCCGTTGACCGTCACACACATGCAGAACGATATCGCCGACAAGCTCGCAGCCATTCCCGGCGTGAGTTCCGTTGGCTTCGCCGCCGCTGTCCCCATGGAAGACAACGACCCCAACTGGGATCAGATTCGCGTCGAAGGGAAGAGCTACGAGGGCGGCGAACCGCCGCTCCGCCTCTTCAACTACGTCTCGCCCGGTTACTTCAAAAGTGTTGGAACAAAATTCGTAGCCGGCCGCGATCTCACATGGCCCGACATCTACGAACTGAGACCGGTCGTCATCGTGTCGGAGAACTTTGCCCATGAATCCTGGGGCTCGGCCCCCGCAGCCATCGGCAAGCGACTGCGCCAGTTCACGAATATGCCCTGGGTCGAGGTGATCGGCGTCGTCGAAGATGTCCGCCAGGAGGGCGTCGACGAAAAAGCACCGGCCATCGTCTACTGGCCGGCCATGCTCAACGATCCTTACACCACGCACCCCTCCATCGGCGCGCCGCGCGTCGTCACCTTCGCCATACGCAGTGAACGCGCCGGCTACGAGAGCCTCCTCGCCGAGATGCAACACGCCGTCTGGTCGGTCAATGCCAACCTGCCGTTAGCGTCCGTGCGTACCATGCAGGATATCTACGGCGCGTCCCTGGCGCGCACATCCTTCACCCTGGTAATGCTGGCGATTGCAGGCTCGATGGCGCTGGCTCTCGGCATCATTGGCATCTACGGCGTGATCGCGTATGCCGTATCGCAGCGTACCCGCGAAATCGGGATCCGTATAGCGCTCGGCGCGCAGAAAAGCGAACTCAAGTGGATGTTCGTCCGGTCCGCACTCATGCTTACGGCAGTCGGCGTCATGATTGGTGTAGGCATCGCGGCCGCACTGATGCAGTTCATGAAGTCGCTACTGTTTGGCATCAGTCCACTGGATCCCTTCAGTTACATCACGGTACCGTTGATCCTGGCGGCCTCCGCCACGTTAGCGGGCTATCTTCCGGCCCGTCGTGCCGCGGCGGTGAACCCTGCAGAAGCGTTGAGATCTGAGTAGTCCTCGAGAGTCGGCGCATCATCTCGACCGGACCTTGAACGAAGTAAGGGGTAGCGGAGCGATGATGCTGCCCCCCACTTCTTCAAGTGCGCGTTGCAATCCGCGACAGTTTGACTATCTTTATCAGTGCAGAATGTCTCACTGCGCGACATGGTCGCGGACGAAGGTCCAGCCAGTGACAAAGGAGCAGCAGCATGCGGCGGCGTGACTTTGTAAAGGCAGTGCTCGCAGCGTCGGTAGCACCCACAGCAATGATGGGGCAAAACGCGCCCAACTCCGTAGCTCCCGCGGCTCCGCCCCCCATGCCGCCAAAGGGGCCTGCCCTTCCCGCACCTGGACCTGTCCCATGGAACCGCGGCCTCACAGAAGTGAAGCCGCTCTCGATGACAGCGCTCACTCCCGACGCCGTCGCGCGCACGCATACGCGCTTCTTCACTGAAAAACAACTCGCCACCTTGCGGCAACTCTGTGAGGTGCTGCTGCCGCCGCTTCGTCACTTCCCAGGGGCCATCGATGCCGGCACGCCGGAGTTTCTCGACTTTCTGCTCTCCGTCTCCCCTGCTGATCGGCAGCAGAGCTACATCTTCGGCCTGAACCGGCTGGATGCCGAAGCGAAGCAGCGCTTTGGCATCCCCTTCGACGCCGTGAATGCGACGCAGGCGGATACGTTAATCCGTCCCTGGCTGCGCACCTGGATGACCGATCATCCGCCGACCGAGCCCTATGAGAAATTCATCAACGTGGCCCATAGCGATATCCGCACGGCCACCATCAACTCGAAGGCCTGGAGCGATGCCGAGAAAGCAGAAGGCGACCGTCGTGCCCAGGAGGGCCTGTATTGGTACCCGGTCGATCCGGACATCAACCGGATGTATGCACGCGGAAGCTGAAGTGGCAGCCGAGAGATATGCTTCTCCCATGCTTCTCAGCTTCAACACAGTTACAGATACGTAGAGAGGGCACCCTGTACTCATGATGGAGGAAGTGGATGTACTGATCATCGGCTCCGGGCATTCCGGTGGAATGGCCGCGAAAATCCTTACCGAAAAAGGCATCTCCTGCCTGATGCTCAACGCCGGCCCCATCGCCGATGTCCACAAGGACACAGAGGTCCGACAGGCATACTCACTTCCCTTCCGCGGCTTCAAGCAGCCGGGTCGCCTGCCGCACGTCTTTCAAGCAAACGAGTTCAACGCCAACACCTGGGTCGATGAGAAAGAAGTTCCCTACACCTTCACTTCCGGGAACCCGTACAACTGGGTGCGCGTGCGTCTCTTCGGCGGACGATCTCTCTTCTGGTCACGCCAGTCCTTCCGGCTCAGCGACTACGAGCTCAAAGGAAAGTCGCATGACGGATTCGGCGATGACTGGCCGATCGGTCTGGCCGATCTCGCTCCGTATTACTCACGAGTCGAGGAGATCTTTCGTGTCGAAGGCGCTCCTGCCGGCCTTCCTCAGTATCCGGACGGCAACTTCGTCCTCGATACCAGCCCTTGGGCCGGCTGCATGGAGCGCTTCCGCAAGGCGGGCGAGCAGCGCGGGATCCCTGTCTGCAAACAACGCAGGTCTCTCGGTATCGACGGGCTCGCCAGTTCCATCAATCTGTTGCTGCCCGATGCCTTTGCAACCGGCAAGCTGCAAGCGATTCCCAACGTCGTCGTGCGGGAGTTGACAGTCAATCCGAATACCGGCCTGGTCCATGAAGCGCACTTCATCGATCGGCTCTCCCGGCGCGAGATGTCGGTGAAGGCGCGCGTCGTCGTGCTGGCGGCTGGAACACTCGAAAGCACACGCCTCTTGCTGAACTCGAAGCTGGCCAATTCCAGCGGCATCATGGGTCATTACCTCATCGATCAGATCTACGGAGCGGGCATCGTCTGCTCTGTCCCTGAAGCCCGCAATGGAAAGGCCACGCCCGAGTTGATGGATGGCGCTGCGCTCGTGCCCCGCTTCCGCAATCTACAGAAGGGGCAATCGAAGAACTTCATCCGCGGCTACGCGTTGAACGTCTACAGCAGCACGCACCCCATGGATCCACGGAACTTCGCTGCCTATGGAAAAGAGCTGCAGGACAAGCTGGACACCTACAGCGGCAGCGGATTCTCCATCGGCATCATGGGCGAGGTTCTCGCGCATGATGAGCACCGCGTCAGTATCGACAAGACGGTCGTCGACGCATGGAACATTCCGGTCCTGCATGTGGACACGCGCTATACGGACAATGAATTCAATATGGCGCGCGATGCCGTGGACACAAGCGCCGAGCTGGCGCACATGGCCGGCTTCGAGATCCTGTCGAAGAACTACGATCCCAATCCGCCGGGATACAGCATCCATGAGCTGGGAACCTGCCGCATGGGAAACGATCCAAAGACCAGCGTCCTGAATAAGTGGTGCCAGAGCCACGATCTGAAGAACCTCTTCGTCGTCGATGGCAGCAGCTTCGTCAGCTCCGGATGGCAGAATCCCACCATGACCATCCTCGCCCTCTCCATGCGCGCGTCGGAATACCTCGCCGAGCAAATGCGCCAGGGAAGCGTGTAGGAGACCAAGTTATCGTCATCTCGGCTAGGGCCAACAGCGCTTTACGCAGCATCGACTCGATCAAAAAGTGCCGGCATTTACCTGCGAGGGTATCCTCGCGCGCCGATCAAGCCATTTGCGCCTGTGATTCTGCTTTCGGCTTGGCGGTTGACAACGCCCAGGCCCACTCCTAAAGTGATCTTCGCCTTCTCAAACGGCCTGCACAGAGCCGCGAATGAAAGCGCTAGACATCGGGTTTGCGACGTGGCACGGCAGACGTGCAAGCCGATCCCCAGAACCCTGAATCCACCATAAGTAGAAAAAGGTGTATCGTGCGTAGGCTTTTTCCCCTCGTTCTCTTCTCTGTTCTCACACTATTCGTTCACGCGCAAAGCACCACCAGCTCGCTCACCGGCACAGTCACGGACGCCTCCGGAGCGGCGCTTGCCGGTGCCGGCGTGACCGTCGTCAACACCGCCACCGGCATTCAATACAACGCGAAAACCAACCAGCAGGGCCTCTATCGTGTCCCGCAGCTCCCGCCCGGCAACTACACCATGAACGTGCAGAACGCCGGCTTCGCCGCTCAGGATTTTCCATCCATTACCCTGCTCGTCGACCAGCAGGGCCGCCAGGACGTCAAGCTCGGCGTCGGCTCCGCCAGCCAAACGGTCAGTGTGAATGCCAGCACTCTCTTGCTCGATACCGTCAGCTCCAATCAGGGTCAGGTCATCAGCAACAAGCAGATCCTTGACCTGCCATTGAACGGCCGCGACTTTCTCCAGCTCGCCCAGCTCTCTGCCGGTGTCACCCCATCGGATACCCCCGGCATGAACTCGCCTGCCTCGGCATGGACCGGCACCCAAACCGTCAGCGTCTCCGTCGCCGGCCTGCGCGAAGACGACACCAGCTATCTCTTCGACGGCATCGAGTCGCGCAACGCCTGGTACGGCGCCATCGGCATCCTGCCCTCGGTCGACAACATCCAGGAGTTCAAGATCGAGCAGGTCGGCTCCACAGCGGCCTTCGGCAACGCCGGCACCTTCGTCAACGTCGTCAGCCGCTCCGGAACCAATCAGCTCCACGGCACGGTGTACGAGTTCCTACGCAATAACGTACTCGACGCCCGCAACTACTTCGACCAGGGCTCCGCACCGGCCTTTCGTCAAAACCAGTTCGGCGGCAGCGTGGGCGGTCCTATCTTCCCCAACAAAATGTTCTTCTTCGCCAACTACGAGGGCTACCGCGAAACCTCACCGGCCACCGTCTTTAGCCGCGTGCCCACCGCAGAGCAGCGCGCCGGCAACTTCAGCGCCACCACCACGCAACTCGTTAGTCCATTCACCGGCCGGCCCTATGTCGGCAACCAGATTCCAAAATCCGACTTCTCTCCTGCCGCGCTCAAGATGTTCGCGTATTACCCCCTACCCAACGGCGCCTTCTCCGGCGGCAACAACTACGTGAATGTGCAAGACACTCTCACCGACTGGGACCAGGGCTCGGGACGCATCGACTACACCATCTCGCAAAAGGACACTATCTTTGGCCGCTACACCCAGGAGGCATTGAACTCCGTCGAGCCCGGCCTCACCTTCTACGGCGGACGCATCTTCCCCTCGCATCCCAAAAACCTGGCGACCGGTTGGACACACATCTTCAATCCCACCGTCATCAACAACGCGCGCTTCGGCTGGAACTACACCGAGACCGGGCAGAATCGCGCCGCCGGCTATGACACCACGCAAGCCAATCCACTCGGCCTCCATTACAGCGAGATTCAACCCGGCTCCTTCGGACCGCCCTCGATCGGCATTACCGGCTACGCGAACACTGGCTCCGCCGGAGGCACGGAGGTGATTCGCGAGAATCTCTTCATGGGCACAGATTCGCTGCTCCTCCAGAAGAACAAGCACACCGTCACCCTTGGAGCGGATATTCGCTACGACCCCGTCTATATGTACGAGGACTGGCAGGGCTCCGGTGTCTCCTTCAATGGCAACTACACCGGCGATCCGGTGGCCGATGCGCTTGTCGGTGCACCCTCTTCTTCCGCAACCTCGGTCGGCGACCCTACGCTCAATCTCCGCCGCTGGTATCAGGCGTACTTCGCGCAAGACACGTATCAGTTGAGCCCACGTCTCACCATCAACGGCGGCATTCGTTACGAGTACAACCAGCCTCCCGTCGATACCAGGAACCACGTCGGCAGCTTTGACTTCGCCACCGGAACCTTGCTGACCTATCCCGACACCAGCGCACTCGGGCTTGGACGACAGATGGTGCATCCCTCTTACACCAACTTCTCGCCCCGCCTGGGCTTCAACTTCGCACCGGACAGCAACACCGTCGTCAAAGGCGGCTTTGGCCTCTACTTCCTCTCCGCCAACCTGAATCAGTTCGAGGTCATGGTCGACACACCGCAGTACTACTCGGTGCAGGCCTACAACAACTCCGTCGCCGGGCAACCCCTCAATTTCAGGCTCGATCAACTCTTCAACCTCTCGCTTCCCGGCGCCGGCCAGTCCGTCTCCTTTATCAATCCACACAACAAAACCCCGCTCGCCTACGAGTACTCGTTCTCGGTTCAGCGCACCTTCCTCACCAACTGGCTCGCGGAGGTCTCCTATCTCGGCTCTGCCTCACGCCACTACGAAACCCGTATCGTCATCAATCCGTTGCGGCCCGACGGCACTACCGGCTATCCGAAATACCAGGGCGCCGTCCAGGAAAACCTCAACGCAGGCACGTCTTCCTACAACGCTCTCGCCCTCCGCGTAGAGAAGCGCTATACCTCCGGCCTGTCCGTGCTCGGCTCCTATACCTACTCCAAGTGCCTCGGCACTCCCTGGCAAGACCAGTTCGCGTGGCATCCTCTCGATCTCTCCCAGGACTATGGACACTGCACCTACGACCAGAACCAGCGCCTCAGCGCCAACTCTGTCTACGAGCTGCCCTTCGGTAGAGGAAAGACCTGGCTCAACCGGGATGGTTTCTTGAACCAGCTCGCCGGCGGATGGCAGGCAAGTGTGATCGCCACCTTCTACACCGGCCCTTGGCAGACCCTGGGCAGTAACCAGAACCTCGGCTCATTTGTAAACCAGCTGCCGCTGGTCACCGGTCCGGTCAATAGCTCGTCGCGTCATGCAAATCTCGGCAGGCATGGCTACCTCGGACCTTACTTCAATACAGAGAATGTCCACCCCATCACCACGCTCGGCGTGCAGGGCAACGCGGGCGTCTCGAACATCCAAACGCCAGGAAGCGCCGTGTGGGATCTCTCCGCTTTCAAAACCTGGACGATCGCCGAACGTTACGGCATCCAGTTTCGGTCCGACTTCTTCAACGCCTTCAACCGAGTGAACTTCACCGGCTTGGATACCAATGTGAATGACTCCAACTTCGGCAACCTCGCCAGCGCCAACCCTGCTCGTGAAATCCAGTTCAGTCTCCGCCTGAAATTTTAGGAGAAGCACCACCACAAGAGGGCCATCCTACGCGACGCGCAGGTGGATCTCACAACACACCTGCTGCCATTCTTCTATGAAAGGAGTCGAAGCGTTTGCCTTGAGCCTGTCGAAGAACCTGCTTCTTATCTGCGTTCGCCGCATCCACCTTATGAAATAAGTTGGAGAATCGCGATGACCTTTGTCAGCTTGACCCGCTTGAGAATTCGCTCGATCCGCTTCGTGCCGCTGTTTGCAATCCATACCTCCCGCGCGCTGAGGCAGGTGAAGAAGGCGTCCGGCTTCCAAACAGGTGCGCTGTTGGCTGACCGGAGCTGGACCTTCTGGACGATGACAGCCTGGGATACGCAGGAGAGCATGCGTGCATACATGACCGCGGGCTCACACAAGCGAGCTATGCCGCATCTCTTGCATTGGTGTGACGAGGCCTCCGTGGCCCACTGGACACAGTCGGAAACGACGCTCCCATCCTGGACCGATGCCGACAGGCGCATGCGCGAAAACGGTCGGGCGTCGAAGGTGCGACACCCAAGTCCGCAACATGCGAGCTTGACCTATCGAACTCCGCGTACAACCGCTGGCGGCCCGATTCGGCGCTCCTGATGTGCTCCGCGCAAAGCAGAACTCGTTAGACCCCGGCGAACAGCCCATGACTCTTTTGAAGGCTGTGCCGAAGGCGCTTTTCGATTCGTAACTCAGCGATGCGGCAATGGTGGAGATGGGATCGTCGGAATTTGTCAGCATGTCTCCCGCCGGCATCAAGCGCCAGCGCAACAAGCCTACATGGCTGATCTCGGCCCTGCTTTTGCGTTTAGGGATGCCCTGATTAAGTATTCTTGTCATCTCGACCGAAGCGAAGCGGAAAATCTGCTTTTCTCCTTCGTCGCGTGAGCCTGTGACTACTTATTCAGAGCTTCTTTAGACGTGTGCGTAGATTCTCAAAAACGCGTCGACAGCCGACTCCGCCCTGGCTTCCAGAAGCGTTCGTGATCTGGGAATCTTGAGTCCAAGGAGTGCCCGATGTACCAGATCTCCGACGACGAGACCGGAGAAGTGCTGGGCTGCTAACAGGGCATCCTCCGCGGTAAGCACGCCCATGCTCGTCTGTTGCTTGAGACGTTGTGCAAGATTCGCGATACCGCGATCGGGTCCTCGCTCCATCAGATATCTGGCGGCCTCCGGAAAGCGAGGAGATTCCATGTATACCAACCGAGCAAGCGCTACGTGCTCTTTGCTGAGCAAGGTCCCGAGAAGCTCTCTAGCGACCTGTAAAAGTAATGGTCGAATCGCTTGGTCCGTTTTGAACAGCACAGAAACCTGGTCTGCGACTTTCAACGTTTGGTAGTCGATAACGGCCAGAAAAAGCTTCTGCTTGCTCGGAAAGCGTGCGTAGAACGTCTGTTTCGAAGAATGTGCGCGTCTAGCCATCTCCGCGGTACTAGCAGCTTCGTAGCCGGCCTCCAGAAAGACCTCCGAGGCCGCATCAAGTAGCTGGTGTACGCGAAATTGTTCCTCTTTTTCTTTCGGCAGCCCGTTCGACTTTGGTCGTGGCATGTTCTCTTTCGATTGTACTTAGTGGCGCGATATTTCGACCCGGTGCGCTCATTTTATAGTACGGTACCGTGTGGTACTATAAGCTGAACCTCATAACACCCACTGAACTAATTCGGTTTCCATCGTGAATGATTGCGACCTCTACCAAAGGATCCCCGCACATGCGAATGCCACTCGTTAGCCGCATCGTTTTTTACTTCCTAAGCCTCTACTTGGTAGTGGGCGCGCACGTAGCCGACTACAGTCGAACGCATCTCTTTGATCCACGGTGGCCGCCGCACGCGAAATTTCACGATGGTCAGACCCTGATGTTTTCGATCTTTCTTGGTGCTCTGACGGTGTATTTCGCTAGTTCGAGAACTAAGGACAGAGTACAGACACTCACCAGCACAGCCGCATTCGCAGCGCTCTACTGGGTGACCCAGGCATTCGCTATCGCTTACCCCGGCACCGCCTTCATGGACCCGGAGTTTGATAAACCGAGTGCTTACCTCATCGGCCTGCCCGCTCAAGTTGTCGTGGACGTCATAGCCCTCGGCCTGATTGCGTTCGCCACGTATGTGGCACGTCGCTCTTCTCGATGGGTAAGCTAGTGTCCCTTGCCCTCTCGACCCGGACCCTTATCGGGGAACGCCTGGCGCACCAGCGCCAGCCCCTCTTCCATGGTCGTGATTGCACCTTCCAGCTGCGCGTCCTCAGCGGCATCGAGCATCGCGCGAAATCCCGGCCCGGGCCGGTACCCGGCAGCGATCAGGTCCGCACCGGTCACCAGCAGTACTGGCCGCACCTCTGCAGCCGGTGCTGCCTCGTAGCGCGCCTTCGCATAGTTGTAGAGGCGGAGCTGGTTGTGGCTCGACGTGCAATCGAGCTTGTGCAGCGCCAGGTGTTCGTCGAAGTTCTTCAAACGGAAGAACCGCTTCAGGGTCGACTCCTTCATCTTCTCGACATCGCCGAAGCGCATGTGGTTCGCCACCAGCGCCAGGATCTGCTCCGTGTCTTCGTTCGAGAAGCGCAGCCGCCGACAGATGGCCGCGGCCATGCGCGTCCCGACCTCGGCGTGGCCGTTGAAGCGGATGCGGTCGGCGCGCACGAAGGTCGGCGGCTTGCCCGCGTCATGCAATAAGGCGCCCCATGCCAGCGAGGGGGAACAGCCTGCCGGCAACTTCTCGAGCAGCAGCAGCGTGTGCACCCACACGTCGCCCTCCGGATGCCACTCCGGCGGCTGCTCCACTCCACGCATCGCCGCCACCTCCGGCAGCACCTGCTCAAGCAGCCCCGTCGCCTCCAGCATTTTGAAAGCATCCGCGGCATGTCCTTCGGTCAGCATGCGCGTCAGCTCATCGCGTGTACGCTCCCGGCTGACCTGCGCAATCTCCGATGCGAGGACACGTATCGCCGCAAAGGTCTCCCGCTCGATGGCGAACCCGAATCGCGCGGCAAAGCGCACCGCGCGCAGCATGCGCAGCTTGTCCTCGGTGAAGCGACGCATCGGATCGCCGATTGCGCGCACAACGCGTGCGGACAGATCGGCGCGGCCGCCGACATAGTCCAGCACCGCATTCGCCGCGTTGCCGCTGACGCGATACCGATCGACATCGAGCAGCATGCCGTTGATGGTGAAGTCACGGCGCAGCACATCGTGCTGCGGATCATCGGTGTAACGCACCTCATCTGGACGGCGGCCGTCGCTGTACGCGCCATCCGACCGAAACGTCGCCACCTCAGTGACAATCTCCACGCCCTCCATCTCGGCCGGCACCAGCACTACGCCGAAGTGCGCCCCCACACCGAAGGCACGGTCAAACAGGGCCATCACCGCATCCGGTCGCGCACTGGTCGCCACGTCGAAGTCCTTCGGCGCGCTGTCCAGCAGCAGATCGCGCACGCAGCCGCCCACCAGGTAGGCCGCGTGATCCATCGCCTGCAGGCGATGGATCACTTCGGTCGCCACAGCCAGTCCGCTGCTGTTCTCTATGCCCACTCCACTAGTATGGAGGATGGTGAAAGACGCTTCCTACAGAGCATCCGGCCTCATCCTAGGCATCGAGAGCTCCTGCGACGAGACCGCCGCCGCCGTGATCGAACGCGGCACGCGCCAGCTTTCGAACGTCGTAGCCTCGCAGATCGCCATCCACGCTCGCTACGGCGGTGTGGTGCCGGAGCTCGCCTCGCGGGAGCATCTGCGCGCTATCGTCCCTGTCGTCGACGCCGCCATACGCGAAGCCGGGCTGACCATGGGCGAAGCGGGGTTCAGCCTGCGAAGTCTCGACGCCATTGCTGTCACCGAGGGTCCCGGCCTCGCCGGTGCGTTGATGGTCGGCATCGGCTACGCCAAGGCGCTGGCCTGGGCACTCGAGAAGCCGCTCATCGCGGTCAATCACCTCGAAGGCCACATCCATGCCGTACTGATGGAGCATGCCGCCACCCTTCCCGACAGGAACGGACAAACGGGCCACCTGCTCGCGCTGGTCGTCTCCGGCGGCCACACGCATCTCTACCTCGCCCAGCAGAGCAGCGGCGCCTGGCACTATCGCAACGTGGGTCGCACGCTGGACGACGCCGCCGGCGAAGCCTTCGACAAGGTGGCCAAGCTGCTCGGCCTCGGCTATCCCGGCGGCCCCTGGATCGACGAGCTCGCCACCCATGGCAATCCCGGGGCTGTCCCTTTTTCTTTCGCGCACATCAAATCCAAAGCTCACCGCCCCGGTCGGCACACCGCCGAGCCCCGCTTTCTCTTCAGTTTCAGCGGCATCAAGACAGCGGTGCTGCGGTACGTCGAGACGCACGGCATGGCAGCGTCCATTGAGACGAGGCGCCGTCAATTCACAGCTGCAACGAAGCCGGGAGAAGCCGTCGCGCTCTGCGACCGGCAGACGCTCGATCTGCTCGCATCGTTCCAGAGAGGGGTCGTGGATGACCTGAAGCGCAAGAGCTTCGCTGCCGCCGAGCACTATGGTGCGCACGGTCTGCTCGTCTCGGGCGGCGTCGCCGCGAACCGTGAGCTGCGCGCACGCTTCAGTGCCGAGGCCGCACGGCGCGGCCTGCCTATCGCCTTTCCGACCATGGCCCTGGCCACGGACAACGCCGCCATGATTGCAGCCGCGGCATGGCCGCGGCTGCTGACCGGGGAGGTCGCGCCGCCGTCTCTCTCCGCGCGCGCCGGCCTTGCTCTCGGTGCGGAGGCGGCACTCCCGTAGAATCTCTGGAGACTTCTGCCCGTAATGACCGCATGACACTTCAACTCTTCAACACTCTCAGCACTCAGATCGAACCACTCGCACCGGCAGACGGTATGGCGCTTACCCTCTATGCCTGCGGCCCCACCGTCTACGACTACGGGCATATCGGGAACTTCCGCACCTTTCTGCATGTGGACCTGCTGCGCCGCTTTCTCGAGCAACAAGGCGTCGCAGTCAAGCACGTGATGAACATCACGGACGTGGACGACAAGATCATCCGCAATGCCGCCGCCCAAGGAGTCTCCATTGCCGAATACACCCCGCGCTATGAGACGGCATTCCTCGAAGACCTGCGCGCGCTCGGCTGCCTGGAGCCGCATATTCTGCCGCATGCGACCGAGAACATCCCGGAGATGGTGGCGCTGATCCAGCAGCTGCACGAGCGTGGCTTGGCCTATCGCACCGAGGACGGCTCCTGGTATTTCCGCATCCAGGGCGACCCGGAGTACGGCAAGCTCTCAAAGAAAGACCTGAGCGGCAACACCGCCGGCGCGCGCGTCGATGTGGACGAGTACGAGAAGGACTCCGCCAGCGACTTCGCCATGTGGAAGGCAGCCAAGCCCGGCGAGCACGCGTGGGACACAGTGCTGGGACATGGCCGACCCGGCTGGCACATCGAGTGCTCGGCCATGGCGATGAAGTTTCTCGGCGAAACGCTCGACCTGCATGCGGGCGGCGAAGATCTGATGTTCCCGCACCACGAGAATGAGATTGCGCAGTCGGAGTCCGCAACTGGCAAGCTCTTCGCGCGCCACTGGATGCACGTGCGCTTCCTGCTGGTCGAAGGCCGCAAGATGTCGAAGTCCGAAGGAAACTTCTTCACGTTGCGCGATCTACTGCTGCGCGGCTACAAGGCCTCGGCCATCCGCTTCCTGCTGCTCTCCGTGCCCTATCGCCACCAGTTGAACTTCACTTTCGATGGCCTCGCGGAATCCACCTCCGCCGTCGAGCGCCTCCGCACCTTTCGGCAGCGAGTCACGCACGGGCCTTGGCCGGCGGGTGAGGATGCCGAGCTGCTGGCGCAGTCGCAGGAAGCCGCGCGCGCCTTCACGGCGGCTCTGGCCAACGACCTCAACACCGCCGAGGCACGCGCCGCCATCTTCGACCTGGTACGCCACGCAAATACTGCAGCCGACCATGGGAAGCTGCATCAGGGAAGCGTCGAGTCCATTCTGCATGCACTCGCCCTTTTCGATCAGGTATTCAACGTGCTCGAAGATCGCGATGTGACGATCGCCCGTGAAGCGCTGGCTTGGGCCGAACAAGAGGGCAAGCTGACCGAGGCCGCCGCCGAATTGCAAGCCAGCCTGGAACTCACCGACGGCGATATTGACGCACTGATTGCCGAGCGCACGGCAGCCAAGCGGGCGCGCAATTTCGCCCGCGCCGATACAATCCGCAACGATCTGGCAGCCAAGGGCATTCTGCTGGAAGACAGTAAGGATGGCGTTCGCTGGAAGCGAAAGTAGCCGGAGGCTGCTGTCCGCACGACTGGTTGCCCCTGCTTCAGTACCCGGGTGCCGGCACAACAAGCCTTTGGGCGCATCAAGGCAGTTGCGGCGGCTCGTAAATACCAAGCCGGACGGACTCATTCATAATTGGCAATATCACGTTATACATTCCACTTTGCATCTGACGCTGCAACGCAGGATTTCCTTCAAGCTGAGATCTTCTCAAAGAATCCGCGCTCCTATCGCGCTGCCATTCTGCGATGTAGCAAGAGATTAGGGCTTCCTTTTTAACTTGTAGAAACCGTGCTGCGGCAAGATCGCTTAGAAAGCAGAATGCAGCAGAGACTACGGCGGCAGCTACCAGGAACCACCGACGAGCCTTTCGGCTCTTCCAGTTGGGAAGAATGTTTTCTACGACGAAAATATAGGAAAGCACGAGCATCAGGCTGGAGTAAATACGATAGCGAGACGCCAGACTCTGCACCACTCCCTGATCGGCCCTGAGCCCAGATACAGCTACTGCATTGATGAGAATAAAAAGCATGGACGCGAATACGGCAGCATTCTGTGCGAAGTAATGCCGAAAGGCCGCGATGGTCACGACCACACAGATCAGCAGGCCAAGCGCCACACTGGGCACAATCGACGAATAACGGGCTGCTGCAGCGCCCAAAAACGAGAGCGCATAGAGGAAATTGATGTGAAAAAGACTCGCCTGCGTCCCGGCGCTCGATGAAGAGTGGACTGCTCCAGAGTCATACCGAAATAAGTAGAGGCCGAGCATTGAGCCTGCGACAGCTACCAATGCACATGCGCGCCGCCACTGCCTTTGCTGCCATGTCATCAACATGGCCACGGGAAGCACAAAAAAGCCGTTCGGTGACGACGCGATCGCAAACACAAAAGCACCACAGGCGATCAGGAACGCCCGATTATCGGCTTTGCTCATGAAATAGATCGACAGCAGTGAAAACGCCACCACAGCAAGATGCTGCAAGGACGAGGAGGCAAAGTTAAGCGCCGATGCGTACTGGAGCTGGAAGATCAGATAGGCGATCGGGATCAGCAGCGCCGCACGCGCTCTCCTATCCTGTACCGCCGGACGCATCATGCCGGCGACCGTCATGAAGATGAGGATCGCGAAGGCATTGCCTAACCAGACTAAAGGGAGAATCCGCACCTTGCCACAGAGGGCGTATTGGCACAGAACGACTCCGTGTTCGAAGAGAAGCTTGTATCCGTTGTGCTGATTTGTGAGAAAGAGAAGAAGTTTTGGTGAAAACCCATGCAGTTGACTGTATGTATTTACAAATTCGAGAACGATTTTGTAGTCGTCGAAGATAGGTAGGCTCACGGCAGTCGCCCACAGGATCGTGTAGAAAGCGATAGCGGGCAGGGCAATCAAAAGAACCGCAAGCGCATACTGCGTGCGCTCCCGCGACAAACGTTGCGCTGGCATTTTGAATTTCTATCATGCGCCGCAGAGCAGTAAGGGAAGAGCCCGAGCCCAGTCTGCGCACTTCCTCCTTACGGTCGCACGCATTGCCGTGCTATGCTCCGAGCAGGCAGCCCCCATACATGCGACCGTTCAGGCTCCAGTCCGTCGAGTTTCGCCTCCGTCTCCCTCTGGGATTGACGAAGCAGATGCTGCCGTCTGCCACGCGACCGCGGTTGTTCGCGGGCGACTAAGCCCCTCTACCCTTTTGCGCTTTGATCTGGGCGGTCTCCTGAAATCCTCGGACCTGTCCTAGCCCTTGTGACATCCCATTACACCTCGTGATCGAGGAGGAGTCCGCACCCATGTCGAGCCATGGCCTCGCCCAGAACACCGTCCCAGCGTCTACCTTTGCCCCCCGCATCTCCGGCCCGCTGCCGGGTCCGAAGGCCCGCGCCATCGTAGAAGCAGACGGCAGGTGGATGTCGCCCTCGTACACACGCAGCTATCCGCTGGTGGCCAAGCGTGGACGCGGCACGCGCGTGGAAGATGTGGACGGCAATGAGTTCCTCGACTTTGCTGCCGGCATCGCCGTCACCTCCACCGGGCACTGTCATCCGGAGGTGGTAAAGGCCATCCAGGAGCAGGCTGCCGAACTCATCCACATGTCCGGGACCGACTTCTACTACGAAGGTCTGGTCACGCTGGCGAAGCGGCTCTCCGCCGTGGCGCCCATGGCAGGACCGCATCGCTTTTACTACGGCAACTCCGGCGCGGAAGCGGTGGAGTGCGCGTTGAAGCTGGCGCGTTACCACACCGGCCGGCAGAATGTGATCGCGTTCTTCGGCGCCTTCCACGGACGCACCATGGGCGCGCTTTCGCTGACGGCGTCCAAGCCGCAGCAGAAGCGCCGCTTCGCGCCATTGGTGCCGGGCGTCACCCATGTCCGCTACCCCTACGCGTATCGCGGCTGCTCCGGCGGACCCCAGGCAGAAGAGGCGTTCGCGCTAGGCTGTGCGCGCTACATCGAAGAGAAGCTCTTCAAGACCATCCTGGCACCGGAAGAGGTCGCTGCCATCTTCGTCGAGCCAATTCAGGGTGAGGGCGGCTATGTCGTTGCGCCCACCGTCTTCATGCGGGAGCTGCGCCGCATCTGTGACCGTCACGGTATCTTGCTGGTTGCGGACGAGGTGCAGTCCGGCGCGGGACGCACCGGCAAGTGGTGGGCCATCGAACATACTGGCGTCGAGCCTGACATGGTTTGCATGGCCAAAGGCATCGCCTCCGGCATGCCGCTGGGCATCTGCATGACGCGCGCCGAGATCATGGACTGGAAGCCGGGCTCACACGCCTCCACCTTCGGCGGCAACCCGGTCGCGATCGCCGCGGCACTGGCCACCATGGATGTGCTGGAGCGCGAAGGCATCGCGAATGCCGCGCATGTGGGTGAGGCCATGCTCTCACGGCTGCGCGTCTGGCCTGCTAGCCACGCTGTCGTCGGCGATGTGCGTGGGCGCGGCCTGATGATCGGCATCGAGATTGTCAAAGACCAGACCACGCGTGAGGTAGCACCGCAGCTGCGCGACCGGATTGTCGATCTGGCCTTTGAACGCGGCCTGCTCATCCTGGGCTGCGGCGAAACCTCGATCCGGCTGGCTCCTTCACTGGTGGTGCAGCAGGGTGAGGCCGACGTCGCGCTCGACATCCTCGAAGAATGCATCGGCCTGGCTCAGAGAGAAGGCAGCATCTCCGAGTCCGCCCATCAGGTCAGCGTCCACGCCTCACAAATTTAGTTTCTTATTCCGTTGCGCATACAGGGGCCGTTCCCTGCCCGGACGGTCTCCTATTTACTGCTATCAGCTCACCCCTCGCTCCCAACCGGCGGAGCGACGTGAAGGGGATCCAGATCCGCCTCTCTGGCTCCGCTACCCCAGGTACTAAGTCAGCGACTTTCTGCATCACATTAGCGTTACTACTGTAGATCCACTCACGACGGGCGACTGATCTGTCCCCGTTGCATCTCCGCTGTTGGGGAAGAAGCTTGAATCAAACGAAGCCCTGTGGTGCGCCGAAGCGCACACTCTGCTGGCTGGCCGGCGCCATCCTCGCCCTGGCCTGCACCGGCGCTCATGCCGTCCCACCGCCGGACGTACACGCTAGCCTGCCCGAAGCGCCGCAACCAGCCCCAGTCGGCACGCCGCCGGCGACGCAACCAGTCGATCCCCTGTGGCAGCAGACACCGCAATTCAGCAGCACTCCCAAGCCCGGCTACCACTGGAAGGGACTTCTTCTACAGTCCCTCGAATTCAACCTGATGGAGAACGGCTTCCGCCTCGCATCCGACAACACGATGCGCTACCAGATCGCGCACAAACCGTTCTGGCACGACTACGTAGCATCCGTGAAGCAGTTCAATATGCGCCGCTGGAACGACGGTGACGACTTCATCGTCAATTACGTGGGCCATCCGCTGCAGGGCTCCGTCGGCGCCTTCATCGAGATCCAGAACTCCGAAATCCAGTCCCGCCTGCAGTGGAACGAGCCCGGCTACTGGCACTCCCGCGCGCTCGCCTTCCTGTGGACCACTGCCTTCAGCACTCACTCCGAGATCTCCCCCTTTGGGGAGGCCGGCGTAGGCACAGAGGGTGGCTTCACATATGGCACCCAGTGCATGGAGCACTGCGACGCCACCAACTTCAAGCCTGGCGACCACTACACCAACAACACCGGCTGGGTGGACTTCATCATCACGCCCACCATCGGCATGGCTTGGGTCTTTGCGGAGGACTTTCTCGATAAGGATGTCTCACCTTATGTCTTCGGCGACAATCACCCCGTCGCCACCAAGGTCCTCCGTGGCTCTCTCAATCCATCCCGCACCTTCGCCAATGCCCTGCGCGGCCGCAAGCCTTGGTATCGCGACTACGAGCACCCCGTTTCCACCGCAGCCTATGGCGGCTTCGGGGAACACTTCCTGCCCTCCGACGAGTACCTGGAGTGGAAGCACAACCTGCCCCGCTACCAGATCTCCCCCCATCTGAACGGCCTGTCGGTCGCCACCAACACCATTGCCTGCCAACAGTGCCGCACGATGACCACCGGGGCAGGCCTCGAACTCTCTGCCCGGCTTCTCTCCTGGCTGGATGCCGACGCCGACATCAGCTACCAGCCCAGCGCGAGCCCGTTGCCCAGCGACCGCTCCGGCGGCAACGCCCTACGCGGTGTCTTCGGCGTCCGCTCCGGATACGAGACCGAACATTACGCTGTCCACGTTGCCGTGCGTCCCGGTTTTGTTCGCTGGGACCGCGCTTTGACCAGCAGCCCCACCACCATCGTGCTGCCAAACAACCAGCTCGGCCCCGACCGTTATGAGGAGCAGGGGACGGTCATCCAGAACCCCACGCCGCAGATCGGTTCCATCGCCCACTTCGATTGGAACGTGAACCTGACCGGCGACTACAAGCTGACCTCGGCGCTGGCGCTTCGCGCCGGCATTGGCGAAGACCTGCTCCGTTACCGCACCAACCGGGTCGATCCGCCGGGCATCGGCGAAGCGCCGTATATCAGCTTTCTGTCGCACGAAAACTTCATCAACCGAGGGAATTGGTCGTATCAGTTAGGGCCTGTCTTCAGCTTCTAGCGCGTAACCGCCGGCTCTTTTATAGTTTCGTTACAAAAGTTTTTGCTTCTTTAAATCCAGTTACTTTAGACATCGCGTACCACCATTGAGCCATTTGTATCTGCCGTGGTGGCTGACCGTTCCGAGGGAGGCGAGATGCTGACAGACAACTGGGTGAACACCATGTTTGCGCTGGTAAGCGCGGGCCTCTTGTTCTGGGGCTGGCGGATGTCGCGGCGTGAGGCGCGGTATCGCGGTTGGCCGGCGGCCCCGGGTTCGTTTGCCGACGCCTACAGCCTGCCGCCGCATGCCTTCCACAACCGAGCCGAGATCGAGGACAGCGATTGGTGCGGGTGCCTGTGCTGCGAGCAGATGTACCGGCCAATGGAGATTGAGCACTGGCAGCGGGATGCAGCCGGCGATACGGCGATTTGTCCACGTTGCAGGCGAACGGCGGTGGTGGGTTCTGGCGCTGGATTCGTGCTGACGCCGGAGCTGGTCCATCGAGCGCATATGGTCCGATTCCCTGCGCGCGGGCGGCTCATCTCTTAGCTGGAGGCTTGGCCCGGCTTGTTCTCTTACCAGGATGGTAGACTCGGCGGCGTGGCGAAGGCTGCTGCTGTTCTGATCCTGTCGATGGCGATTCCCGGCCCTCTCGCGCCGGCGCAACGGACACGTCTGCAAGTTCCTTGTCCGGTGATGCTGGTGAGTGGCGAGGCGGATCGAGACAACATCCAGCTTTCCTTCCGGAACAAGGGCAAGGCGCCGATCCAGGAGATCAGCTTTTCCTGCTCGCCCGCACTCCACGCGACCTCCCGCGATGCAATTTGCCACACCGAGCGTGGGATCTTCTATCCGGGGACGCAATACTCGACGGAGTTTGCCAACATCAGCACGGGTCGACGTTCCATTTCGATTGCGGTGAAAACGGCTCGGCTGGGCGATGGCAGTATGTGGATTTCTCGGCCTTCGGCTTCGTGCCACCCGCTCACCATCAGGAAGCGATAACCCACATCTCGCTGAGGCGTTGGGGCACGCGGCCTAACGACCTCCGACGAGGGCTAGTAGAACTTCTTTTAAAGATACGTTTGTTGCTTTCGCCTCGTGCCGGGCGAGAGTGGCGGGCGCCGGGTTCGACCTGGCCTGATCGTAATTCGACCTCTGGATCAGAGATGCGAGCCGGTGCATCTCGGCTTCGATTGCGGTCTCGGTGATGCGCCACTCATTCCTGATCATGCTGTATTTACGCACGAGATGTGCTTTGCGATGATCCAACGTTTGGCGCATTACCGACGTGATTCCGCCTTCTGCTTTTGTCACGTTACTCAATTTGCCATTGAGGGAATTTGCAGGCAGATGCGCTCACGTAGCGCTTGCTTGCCTTGGTGGTTTCCCATCCATTGCTTTGGATGTAGCAGCCGCTGGGACAGCGCTTGGCGCGAGAGGATGGGTGGACTTGCCCGGAGTTTCCTAGAGGGTTGCCGCGAAGGCGAAGGCGGTCTGCCCGGGAAGCGTTCTGGCCGCCCGGACTTCGCGCCAGATGACACCCGCGCGCGTCTTCGATGGCTTGATATGCACGGCCAGAAGGGACGCGAGCCGGATCATCTCGGCTTCGATGGCGGTCTCCGTGATGCGGTGCTCGTTTCTGCTCATGCTCGTATTACCGCATGGGAGCTGGGCTTTGTGGATCCTACGATGTGCGCATTACTGGTTTGGTTCGCGCTTCGCCACAGAGCAACATTCCTATGATTCGTATTCCTGCTCTTCGAGATCTTGCTCGTCGTAGTCGTGGTCGTAGTCCTCGACATCGTAGCCGTAGTCCTGTGGGGCGAGCGGTGTGCCTTCGTCGGTGTAGGTGATGGTGCGGACGCCGCCGACGGGAAGGTGCATCTTGCGTGCGTTGGCCGAGGCGACCTGCAGACCGTAGAGGAGGAGGCCGGCGCGTTTGGTGTCGATCTGATTGGCGGCGAGAGCCTGGATGACATCGATGAGCGCGAGTTGGATGGATTCGGTGTCCTCGACGGGTGGCAGGTCAAGGCTTGCCGTCTGGGCGGACGCACCGGTGGCTGCTCCGACCGGGTATGGACCGTAGTCGATGGTGTCCGTAATGGGCTCTGGAGTGACTTCCGCGATGGCGTCGCCGGGATCGCCTGCGTGCGGTGCGGGGAGCGCGGCGAAGCGACCGTCCGAACGGCGATGGGTGTGACGCGCGGTGCGGTGCTGGCCCTGTCTCTGATAGAGGCGGGCATGGAAGTAGCACCAGTCGCTCTGCGAGAGTGCAGGCGAATGACATGCGTTGCCAGAAGCGAGTACATGTCGACATTCCGGATACATTGGAGTTCCTTTCTGAGCCGCGCGCGCACGTCGCGGCGGTTGTAATGACCAGTGACGATGTCCCGGGGGACCCCTCCCCCCTCCCGGTGCGGAAGGGCGCGGTATAACGCGTGTTGCATCAACAGGTTGTAGGGTCTTCCGAACATCAAATTCGTCTTTCTAAAGGAGTTGCGGGTAAATTCGTCCAGGCATTGCACTTAGCGTGCGGTTTAGGGGCGGTTGGCGCAAAAGCGGTCGGCGACAGAGCGGTTTGCAGAAGGCGGTTGGCTCGGAGGCGTCAGCGGAAAGAGCGGTTCGCTGAAAAGCGGTCAGCAAAACGCGAGAAAGCCACGGCGTGAGCCGTGGCTTTGTCTGTGGTCGTTGTTATGGGTGTCTCTATTTCCAGTCTATTGAGTTAGAGGAATGGAAGTGACAGGGTTTCTTGGTTGGTTCCCGTTGCGGGATTGGGGGTGGGGTGGAGGACAGCGATCTCTCCATTTCGGTCGAGATGACGGGTTGGGTCGGGTGGTGCGGGCGGGGCTCTGCTGACTTTGGTGGTTCCCACCTTCGCCCTGCTCCGACGCTATTTCGAAAACTCAACGGGAAACTGATACACTGCATCGCCCAATGGAACGCCTACATCAACGCCACCGAGCTTCGCCCGATCGAAGTAGACCGATCCTGCTGCGGCCTGTCCCGCAGAAAGCGTGTTCGACCGAAGAACTGCGCCCTCGAGATACTGTTCTGCGTTTGCCACTCGTTGTCTGTTTGCGGCAATTTGCTGGCTCGCTCTTTGCTGGGCAGCATAGTCGGGAACGCTGGTAGTTGACGTGCTAGTACCACTATAGTTCCCGTAGGCAGAGGAACCGTCATTCCCATAGACCGACACATTTCCAGAAGTATTTGTATTTGTGGTTACTTGCTGACGAGCCATGCCTCCGGCGAACCCCGTGAAGCCATTCGCCCAGGCGGCCCGCCGCTCTAGGCCGTGTTCAAGCTTTGCGGCACTTTGAGGCTTCAAGACGCGCTTCTTCGGTTCCACTTGTCTCGCCCAAATAGAGGCCGGAATTACGTCGAACGGGGCGCTGGTTTCATTCTTCACACTCACATCGACCCTTAGGTACTTGCCGGTGTCGCGCGCAGAGAGAGATATGGTTCGTCCCCCATCCGTGATCGTCTGCACAAACTCGCCATTTTGATAGGTCTGCTTACATGCGTTGCTATCACTACAGAGAACAAGCCGCAGGTTAGGAGATTCTGCGAATAGCGAGGAAGTGAGCAGAAGCGGAAGGATGCAATGAAGATGCTTCATTTGGAACCCCATAGCGATTTGAGTCGTTTATCGCATATGCGCCACTCACTAGAAAGACAACTCTAGTTGTATCGCTGTGACCCGCTAGAGGCAACGGCAGATCGCACTCAAGTAGCAATCCCCTAATCCGTAATTACATTTTGAATGAATCGGCATTACTAGGATAGGCATCCGGCAGATCGCCAGTGTGTTGAAAACGACTGAGGCCCCACGGCATGGTTGGATCGTAGGAGGGATGGGCTTGGGGGTGACGATCATTTTTGTGGGAGTTGGGCGGGAGAAGGATGGCCCTTTGGGCCGACTGAATATACCCACCCTAGCTTCGCTAGAATGGGGCACCCGGTTTGGTAGTTTGCGTTGAGGCAGGGGCGTAGATGGAGAGATCAGCGGCCCACGGAATTGTCACCGTCACGGTTCCCTGAAGTCCTAGGGCGTATTGCCGGAAGCTGCTCCACGGCCATTGTTCAGGACTCGTTACCAGACCACGCACGACTGGGTTGCGGTGGATGTAGCGCAGCTTCTCGATACGCTTGGCTTCCGTGCGGGCGTTGAAGTCGTAGTAGCGGGTTTGCCAGAATGGTTTGTCGCGGCCCAGGTGGCGGGAGACGGACTGCTTCCATGCCTGCATCGCCGTTGCCAGGGATTCTCTTTGCGGCTCCGTCACGAGAAGATGGACGTGCTCCGGCATGATGACGTATCCGAGGACATTTAATTTGTAGTTTCTGCGTGTCTCTTCGAGGGAGCGTTCACAACGATCGCGGGAACGCGACGTATCGAGGTTCGGCTGGCGACGATAACAACTGACGGTCAGGAAGTGGAGGTCGCCGGTGTGTTGAAAACGACTGAGACCCCACGGCATGGTTGGATCGTAGGTGGGATGGGTGTCGGGAGTGAAGATGACTTTTGTGGGAGGGGAGGGAGAAAGGGGACCCTTCGGGTCGGCTGAATATACCCACCCTAGCTTTGCTAGGATGGGGCACCCGGCATCCTCTCTGTTCTCAAAATAAATTCGAATAAATGGGTCAGAAAAATCATCTTACCTAGCGACCCACCAATACTCATCTGGAGAAACAATCATGAGCCAACAACTTCGAGTTGGTGATATAGCCCATCCCTGCGGTCACTACGGCACCTTTCAAATCGTCTCATTTTCCGCCGATGGTAACTTGACCAAGCTACGAATACTCTCTGTTCTTCCCCGGCAGTTTGAGATCATTGTGCCGACCAGTACAGCTATCTGGATCGGAGCTTTTGTCGGGGCGCTGTCGTCGTTCCCAACTAGCGTTCCTGATACAGGGGGTGGGCTGGAGTAGCGGGGAAATCACTTGCTTTTCCACTGCATTCTTTTGTGGCACTGACGAGTGCTGTTACAAACCTCTCGGCATTGCTCCGATTGTGGAAGACAACGAACGCACCTGCCCGATTTTCGCTTTTTGGTGTTTCCGCCGCTTTTGCAAATTTGAGGGCTTTGATCGATGGAAGTTGATCTCTCGTTGCAAAGAAAACTACCGCCCGATCAGGGCTCTCGAGGTCAACAGGCTGGACGGGGTGATGCGCCTTGACGAACTCCGGACTGACCGCGAGATCTGTTTTGACTGTTAACGGATCGATATCTGCAAGACTCACTGAGAGAAGAGCGTCCGACGCTTCGAATCCGGTCCATTTGAACTCAGAACGCGGCGTTCCATCCTCTCCGATAGTTTGATCGACACCGGTTGGAACGAAAAATACATAAGGCTGTTCGCTACTGATGGCGATCTTGCAAGCGTTATCTAGTGCGATGACGGAATGCCTATCGAGTTTTCCCATGCGGTCCATGAATGCAATGGCTTCTTTTAGCGTGGGAGACTGCGGGAAGCTTGGACTGATCGCGAGGATCGCCAAGCACGCCAGTGTCAGTGGTGAACGCATAGCTCTAACCTATACGGACGTGACGCCCTCAAAAATGGGACTTTTGTGGGTGGAGGCGAGAGTTTGAAATGCAAAAGCCCCGGCTGACGCCGAGGCCTTTGTTTCCGAACTAGCTCCGCTCCTAACTGCACCCACTCGTGCTGCCGCAGCTCATGCAGCGGTAGCAGCTTCCGTTTCTTACCATGATGGCGCCGCAGGTGTGGCAGCTGGGGGCGTCGCCCATGTCGTAGAGCGCCTTCATAGCATCCGCTACGTGAACCGGCTGGGGTGAGGCGCTCGCTTCTAGCTCTGAGCTTCTAGCTCCTAGCTCGTCTGGGACACTGCCAGCGATTGCGCTCGACGCGGACAGACTGCCGATGGTGCCTTCTACCGGGATGGCGCTTGCTCCGCTGGCGGCGGGGGTGGTGCCGGTGCCGGTCATTCCGGAGAAGAGGGAGAGCTGGTGTCCGGAGAGGAAGCGGAGTTGGAGCCAGCGGAAGATGTAGTCCATGATGCTCTTCGCGTAGCCGATCTGCTCGTTGCCGGTCCAGCCGGAGGGTTCGAAGCGGGTGTGGGCGAACTTTTCGACCAGCACCTTCAATGGCACGCCGTGCTGGAGGGCGAGCGAGACGGCGGTGGCGAAGGAGTCCATAAGGCCGGAGACGGTGGAGCCCTCCTTGGCCATGCGGATGAAGATCTCGCCGGGCTCGCCGGAGGGGTAGAGGCCGACGGTGATGTAGCCTTCGTGGCCGGCGAGAGAGAACTTGTGAGTGAGGGAGGCGCGCTCTTCGGGGAGGCGGTGGCGGATGGCGCGGGGTGGCCGACTGGCGTCGGCCAGTTCGGGGACGAGGGCGGAAAGGTGGGCGGCTTCGCCGCCGACAATGCCACCCACCCTAGCTTCGCTAGGATGGAGCACCCCTGATGTGGCAGTGCTGGCTGCTTTGGCGATCGCGGCGTCGAAGGCTTGGGCGGCGGCGGCGATGGATTTGGCGGAGACTTCGAGGCGGTCCGAGACCTTGTGGGTGAGGGAGGCTTCGAGGGTCTTGAGGTCGGCGGCGAACTCGGCGGAGCGGGTGTCGACCCCGGCGGCGAGTGAGGTGAGGACGCGGTCGGCGGCGGCGGCGAGGAGCGGGTCGGGCTGGGCAGCGTCCTGCTTCGATTTCTTTTTCTCGTCGGCGCTGGTGTTGAGGACTTGGACGCCCTTGGATCCGTCGCGATAGATGGCGACGGCCTTGAGGCCGAGGCGCCAGGCTTCGACGTAGGTCTCGGCGATGTCGGCGACGGTGCAGTCGTGGGGCAGGTTGACGGTCTTCGAGATGGCGCCGGAGAGGAAGGGCTGGGTGGCGGCCATCATCTTGAGGTGGCCGAGGTAGTGGATGGAGCGGGTGCCCTTGGCGGGCTTGAAGGAGCAGTCGAAGACAGCGAGGTGCTCAGGCTTGACGTGGGGCGCGCCTTCGATGGTGCCGGTGGCGTCGATGTAGGAGACGATGGCCTGGACCTCCATGTCGGCGTAGCCAAGCTTGAAGAGCGCGCCGGGAACGGTGTTGTTGACGATCTTGATCATGCCGCCGCCGACGAGCTTCTTGTACTTGACGAGGGCGAGATCGGGCTCGATGCCGGTGGTGTCGCAATCCATCATGAAGCCGATGGTGCCGGTGGGCGCGAGGACGGTGACCTGGGAGTTGCGATAGCCGTGCTTCTCGCCGTGGGCGAGTGCGCCATCCCACGCATCTTTCGAGGCGGCGATGAGGGCTTCGAGCTGGGGGACGGCGAAGTCGGAGGCGCTGCGCGCGGCGTCATAACCCACCCTAGCTTCGCTAGGATGGGGCACCCGATGGGAGTCACTGGACCCAGGTCTCGTCCCCGATCCGGACACGCCCGCCTGGGGCACCCCTTCCTTCTTCTTCGATTTGCCGATGTGGTTGACCTCGGCGCGGTGCATGCGGATGACGTCGAGGAAGGGCTCGCGGTTGGAGTAGAAGCCGGGGCAGGCGCCGCCCTTGGTCTCGGAGCCCTGGTTGAGGGGCGTGGCGGCGGCGAGGGGCTTGCAGGATTCGGCGATGCGCGCGGACTGCAGATAGGCCTGGCCGCAGAGGATAGCGGTAAGGGTAGCGGCGAAGTCGCGGCCGGCGTCCGAGTCATAGGGCAGGCCGAAGTTCATGAGCAAGGCGCCGAGGTTGGCGTAGCCGAGGCCGAGCGGGCGGTAGTCGTGCGAGTTGCGGGAGATGGTCTCGGTGGGGTAGCCGGAGTTGTCGACGAGGATCTCCATGGCGGTGAGGACGATGTCGATGGCATCGCGATAGGCGGCGATGTCAAACGTACCTGTGGGTGTGACGAACTTCATTAGGTTGAAGCTGGCCAGGTTGCAGGCGGAGTTGTCCAGGAACATGTACTCGGAGCAGGGGTTGGAGGCGTTGATGCGGCCGGTGTTCTTCGAGGTATGCCAGCGGTTGATGGTGGTGTCGTACTGCATGCCGGGATCGCCGCACTGCCAGGTGGCTTCGGCGATCTTGTGCATGAGATCGCGGGCCTTGTAGGTCTTCGACGCGGCGCCGTCCTTGACGGTGCGGGTGGTGAAGTCGGCGTCCTGCTCCCAGGCATGCATGAACTCGTCGTTGACGCGGACGGAGTTGTTGGCGTTCTGGAAGAAGATGGAGGAGTAGGCCTCGGAGTCGGGGCCGGAGCCGTCATAACCGGCAGCGACGAGAGTGTGGGCCTTGGCCTCTTCCTTCGCCTTGCACTCGATGAAGTCGACGATGTCCGGGTGGTCGACGTTGAGGATGACCATCTTGGCGGCGCGGCGGGTCTTGCCGCCGGACTTGATGACGCCGGCGAAGGCGTCGAAGCCGCGCATGAAGCTGAGCGGACCGGACGCGGTACCGCCGCCCGAGAGCAGCTCAGACGAGCCGCGGATGGGCGAGAGGTTGGTGCCGGTGCCGGAGCCCCACTTGAAGAGCATGCCTTCGGTCTTGGCGAGGGTGAGGATGGAGTCGAGCGAGTCATCGACAGAGTTGATGAAGCAGGCGGAGCACTGCGGATTGCGATAGCCGGTGACGGAGAAGGTGACTTCACGGGTTTCAGGATTCCAGTGCCAGTTCTGCGCGTCGGAGTTGGGCTCAAGCCGGTCGCAGCCGACGTTGAACCAGACGGGCGAGTTGAAGGCGACCTTCTGCTGGACGAGCAGGTGGGTGAGGTCGTCACCAAAGGCCTGGGCGTCTTCGACCGAGGCGAAGTAGCCGCCCTTCTTGCCCCAGGTGGTGATGGTGTCGGCGACGCGGGAGACGAGGGCGCGGACGCCAGACTCGCGGCCCCGAGACTCGCCGGAAGGGGTGTCCATCTGGCCGTGGAGGTACTTGGAGGCGACGATGTTGGTCGCGGTCATGGACCAGTCGACGGGGACCTCGACGTCCTTCTGCTCGAAGATGACTTTGCCGCTCATGTCATTGATGGCGGCGGTGCGGCGCTCCCACTGGACCTCGTCGTAGGGCGAGACGCCGGCTTTCGAGAAGCGGCGCTGGAACTTGAGGCCGGCGGAGGTGCGCTTGCTGGCAGAGGTGGTATTTGCGGTGGTGGACTGAGCGGGTGCCTGGGTGGTCTCGGCCATGGATGCCTCCTATAAGGGTGCGACGGAGATAGTGTTGCCAACCGTTGCCTGCCAGCCCCGGCTGTCACGGGGGAGCCTGGGCGGGACATGGAGCAGGCGACGGTGGTTGCTGCGAATTTTGCTAGGCGCGTCTTCTATTGCCAGTTTGGGTGCGGCGCGGGTGGCCTGAAGGTGGCATTTGCCGACGGACCGGATCGTGCCGCAGATGGCAAAGTACCGCTGCTTATCGCCTCAAGTCAAGCGAGAACCACAACATCTAGTGTATTCGATGCAGATCGGTTGCCTCCGGCGTCAATGCCTTATTTGGCGCTGTGGGAAACGGCGGAGCGGGGAGTTGGCGCGGGTTTTGGAGGCCCGCTGGAAGCTGTTTTGAGGGTATGCCTGGGTGGGCGGGGTGCCAATGTGGGAAAGCAGGGACGGAAGTGGAAGGTGTGGAGGACTGGGGTGAAGCGGCGGCACGTACAACGCAGATAAAGACAGGGTGTCGTACATGGGTAGCCGAGACTGGGTAGCCGAGGAGATTGCCCAGACGGAGCCGCTTGTCGCTCGTTTTGCAGGGTTCGCTTCGCTCACACCAGGTTGTGGTGTGAGAGCACCTTTGATACTGTAGCTACATTGCAGCTACGCTGCGTGCTGTTTTGTAGCCTGGCAACCATTCGTCTTTCGCCTGAAGGAGCCCGTGTGTGACCCGCATATTTGGTGACTGCTTCAGGAGAAATGCATGTTCCTTTGGGATAAGGAAAATATCAGCCACATCGGCCGCCATGATGTTTCTCAAGACGAGGCCGAGCAGGTAATTCAAAATAATCCTCTCGACCTGGAGAGGCAGATTCGTAACGGCGAGCTACGCATCCTTCACCTGGGTGAGACGACCGCCGGTCGAGTGCTCTTCGTCGTAGTGACGATGCGAAAAAAGATTGCGAGTCGTCACTGCATTTCCCGCGAACAGGAAGGCCAGGAAATTCTATGCAGAGCAAAAGCAAACGGGTCGAGACGAAGAAACTGAGCACTCCTGAGTTCAAGAGCGATTCGGAGGAAGCCCGCTGGTACGAAACGAACCAGGATTCGCTGCTGAACGCGTTCAAGGATGCTGCCAAAGACGGCACGATGGGGCGGGGCACTCTTGCCAAGCGGGGCCTGACTCCGACGACCACGATACGGCTGGACAAGCAGGACATTGAACTGGCGAAACAGCAGGCGGAAGAACGCGGCCTGCGCTATCAGACGTATTTGAAGATGCTGATCCACCAGGCGCTGAGAGAAGAAGGCGTGCGCGCCGGTCGCAGACCTTCTCTGTGAGTCAGATCGTGATCCAGATCGCAATCCAGGAAGTTCTCGACGGTAGACATACCGATTGGCTCGGAAAAGTAAGTGACGAGCATTACCGGGCGGCGAAGCAGCAAACACAGTTTGAAGGAGAATGAATCGAGATGCAGATCACGTTTGAAAATAAGGTAGCTCTGGTGACAGGGGCGGCCTCTGGTTTAGGGCTGGCCACGGCAAAGGCTTTCGCCGAGGCGGGCGCTTCTGTCGTCCTGGCCGATTGGAACGAGAAAGAAGTGCAGACTGCGGCCCAGGACCTAGCGAGCAAGGGACATAAGACCCTCGCTGTCCGCTGTGATGTCTCGGACGATACGCAGGTGGAAGCAATGGTGAAGCAGACTGTCGCGGCCTTTGGCCGTCTCGATGCGGCGTACAACAACGCGGGGATTCAAAACGTTCTAGCTGAAACGGCCGACTCACCGCGCGACGACTATGACCGCGTTATGGGCATCAACCTCCGGGGCGTGTGGAGCTGCATGAAGTTTGAGCTACAGCAGATGCGCGAGCAAGGGAGCGGGGCCATTGTGAATTGCTCCTCGCTTGGAGGCCTTATTGGTGGAAACCAGCGTGGCACTTATCACGCCGCGAAGCATGGCGTCATCGGTTTTACGAAGAGCGCAGCTCTGGAGTATGCGACGCGCGGCATCCGCGTAAACGACGTCTGCCCTGGCATGATCCAGACGCCGATGTCCGACAAGATGATCGCCGAAGGCCAGGGTCCTGAACTGGATACGATGCTTCAGACCTTCGTCCCGATGAAGCGGCTCGGCCGGCCCGAAGAGATCGCCGACGCCGTGCTCTGGCTTTGCAGCGACAAGGCAAGCTACGTTACCGGCCAGTCGATCTCAGTCGACGGCGGCTATGTGATGCGGTAGACGATGGCAACCGATTCGCTTCCGAGTCATCGACGTCCGAAAGCTACATTACGAGATCCGCGTTTATAGAGACTTATGACTTCTATAGCAATTTTCCTGCAGGTGTAGAGGGACCAACGAAGGCCTTTGTGGCCTTTCATTCAGGAAAGGCCACGCCGAGCGATGCTTCGCACATCACAGCATCAGGAAAATTGCTATAACCTCTTGGACATTGGCGAACTCGCCGTGAAAGTAAGGCGCTCTGCGGAAAGCCGTCCTCGCGTGTTTGTAGGCATCGACGGCCCGGGTGCATCGGGCAAGAGCACCGTCGCGGCTCAGCTTATGGATGCACTGGGCGACGCCTACTTGGTGCACAGCGACGACTTCTATATGCCGTCTTCTCGTCGGAATGAACGCGTGGGCGAAATAGGATCGTTGTTTGATTTACCAAGACTTGCTGAGCAGGTGACCGTACCGGGAGCCAGCGGGAACGCGCTCCGGTACCAATGCTATGACTGGACGCAGGACAAGCTAGGTAAATGGATCGATGTGCCTCGTGCTGTGCCCATCGTTGTTGAGGGTGTGTTCTGCCTTGCGGACGCATTGCGCAGCGCCTACACATACAAGATTTGGTGTCGGGCGGATCCCTCGCTCAGGCTTGCACGTGGCCTTCGGCGTGACGGGGAGAATGCCCGCTCCACATGGGTTGACATCTGGATGCCGTCTGAAGATGAATATGCAGCAACGCAGAACCCTGAACGTACGGCAGACTTAGTTCTAGACAGCTCATCTGCCAACGCGAGCAACCGAGTGTTCCGCATCGTGACGAATCGAGAGTCCTGCTGAAGGCGCAATTTCGGGCGCAATCCTGGCTAGCCCTACAAAGTCGTCTTGTGTTTCTCAGTCTCGGTCTCTGATGAGATCCGCGTTCATGAGGATCTATCATGGTTGGTATGGTTGAATCATCAGCCACAGGGAGGACTGTATGACAGACGCGCAGACGCTCGTAACTGAGGCCTATTCTGCTTTCAACCAGCGGGACATCGATGCTGCATTGGCGCTGATGAGTGAGAGCGTCAGTTGGCCGAAGGCATCGGAAGGCGGGCGGGTAGTCGGAAAAGAAGAGATCCGTGCCTACTGGAGCCGCCAGTGGAAAGAGTTCGATCCCCACGTCGAACCGATGGAGGTGATCGACCGCGGAGCGGGCAAGATCGATGTCAGAGTCCATCAACTTGTAAAGAGCCTTGGTGGCGACGTGCTTTCAGACAGCGAGGTCTGGCATTCGTATACCACCGTAAACGGTCTCATTGAACGGATGGACCTCGAAGAGAAGCAGACAGACTCCGAGCAAAACCCGTCCTCAGCATTTACCCGACATTGAGCGCAGACGGAAGCTGGTCGGTAACGGGAAGTCGTCTTGCGTTACCAGTCTCGGCCTCTGACGAATAGCGCGTTCATGAGGACTCATCTCGCCTTGTAGCAATTTTCCTGCTGCTGTGATGTGCGGAGCATCGCTCGGCGTGGCCTTTCCTGAATGAAAGGCCGCAAAGGCCTTCGTTGGTCCCGCTACACCTACAGGAAAATTGCTATAGTTCGCGAAACGACGAGAGCGCGCCGATTAGAGCATGAGACATGGGGCGGCCGTTCTGTCTCAGCGTCGGGTCGCGATGAGAGGTGGACCCCGCCTCCGGGAGATTCCAAATTCTGGAGATTTCTTTCAAAAGGTGTGTTCGGCGGGCGGCGTTTCTTATAGATTTTGGGGAAAACGGCAACGTTACGGTTTGGTACGAGACGTGCATGGAATCGTTGCCATCCTGCATTCTGTATGTTTTTCTGCTCCGACAGAGGCACGCGACGTGTTCTGCGGTTCAGATTCGGCCCCTACCCCCTATCCCGCTGCGGAGGTTGTTCCCGACGATGCGTCGTTTCCAAGAAGCCCTAGTCTTTGCCGCGCTGTCTGCTGTGCCCGCCCTGGTCTGCGCGCAGACATCTTCCACCGTGAATGGTGTGGTCACGGATGCGTCGGGCGCAGTGATCCCCGGCGTCACAGTCACGATCTCGAACCCGGCAACGGGTGTGCGCTACGAGGTCAAAACGGACTCAGCCGGTTCCTATCGCTTCCCTAACCTGCCGCCTGGTCCCGGCTACGTGATGGAGTTCAACGCGCAGGGATTCGCGCTGTACAAGGTCAACGATATCTACGTGAACGTGGCCAATGCGCGCACGCAGAATGCCAAGCTGCAGGCAGGCTCGACGATCGAGGTGCAGGTCACCGATACGGCGGCAGTAACACTGAACACGACGGATGCCACGATAGGCAACAACTTTCAAGTCTCCAAGCTGCAGGAGCTGCCGGTACAAGACCGCACCTCACCGGGCGCGCTGTTCACGCTGCAGCCTGGCATTACCTCGACAGGCGCGACCACTGGTGCGCGCACCGACCAGAACAACACCACGATCGACGGTCTGGACGTGAACGACTTTGGAACCGGCAATTTTGTTGTGGGCACCGGCAATGTACCTACCAACCATGCGATCGTCGGCGATGCGCCGGTGGACTCCATCCAGGAGTTTCGCGGCACGACGGCCGGGTTTGGCGCGGACAGCGGCCCGGGGGGCGGGGGGCAGTTCCAGCTCGTGACCAAGAGCGGCACCAATGATTGGCATGGCGTCGTCAGCGCGTATCACCGTGACAACTCCACGACGGCGAACGACTGGTTCGACGCCAATGCCGGTGTTCCGCAGCCGCACCTGGTGCGCAACCAGTTCGGCGGCTCGGTGGGCGGCCCGATCAAGCATGACAAGCTCTATTTCTTCTTCAATTTTCTCGGCTCGCGGATCGCGCAGCAGGCGGCGGTGGAGCGTATCGTCCCGCTGCCCTCGTTTACCGCGGGCAATATCGGCTACGTCAACACCAACGCGGGCTGCACGGACAGCGCCCGTGCTAACACGTCTCCGAACTGCATCTCCTACCTATCCCCTGCTCAAGTGAAGACGATGGATCCGGCCCATATCGGGGAGAGCCCGCAGATATTCGCACTCTTCAAAAACCGCTATCCGGCCGCGAACGATCCGGGCTTTTCCGACGGCATCAACTCCGGTGGGTTTCGCTTCAACTCGCCCGAGCCGGACAACCAGACGAACTATGTGGGCAGAATCGATTGGGCGTTCAGTCCCCGGATCAAGTTCTACGGCGTTGGCGTAGTCGCTCGTGAAGATGATGTGAACGGCGCGCAACAATTCCCGGGCGACCCGCCGTCCAGCCAGGCGATCGATCGCAGCTACCGGTACGCCGCAGGCATGGACTGGCAGATCAGCGAGAGCAAGATCAACCAGTTCACCTATGGAAGTGCGGTGCAGGATCTCAACTTCCCACGCCCGTCCAATCCGGAGGGAATCTACCAGCTTGGTTTCGGCAACGGCTTTACGCCCACGCTGGCGGATTCTCCATACGCCAGCCCTTCCAACGCACAGTATCGTCATGTCCCGATCTCGCAGGTGAACGACGCCTTCTCCTGGACGCTGGGCCGCCATCAGTTATCGATGGGTGGCTATTTCAAGTGGATTCATTACACGGGCAGCACGACGCTGGGCTATAACAGCTACGGCCTCGGCCTGGGCGGCCACATCTTCGGCGTGCCCGGACTCGAGCCTGCGAACCTGTACCCCTCCGATACGGCGGCGGTGAATTATGACAATGCGTTTGTCTCCTCGCTGGGGCGCATCGCATCGATCGGCAGCACGTTCAACTTCGATGCCCAGGGCAATGTGCTGCCTCAGCCTTCGTCTGCGCTGCGCAAGTACGTCTACTACCAGATGCAGCCTTACATCAGCGACAACTGGAAGGTAACGCCCCACCTGACCATCGACGCAGGATTGAACTACCAGTACTTCACCGTGCCCTATGAGACCCAGGGACTTGAAACGGTGCAGAGCACGGGCTTCGACAAGTACTTCGGAGCCCGCCTTACCCAGAGTGGATCGGGCACCTCCGGCAACAGCGCCGTCCCGTTCATCACCTATGTACTGGGCGGGAAGAAGAATCACGGCCCTTCGTTCTACGCCTCAAACCCGTACAACTTCGCACCGCATCTCGCATTTTCCTTCAATCCCGGCGCGACCCCGGCGACCGTGTTCAACGGCGGCGTCGGCATCGTGTATGACCGCACGGTCATCAATGCGGTGCAGTATCAGCAGACTCAGTACTCCTATCTGTTTCAGCAGAACTTTACGGTCAGCAATGGAAGCAACTCGGATGCGACCGGATCGGTCAAGAACGATCCCCGGCTTGCAGCTCCGCCGCTGGCCAAGCCCCAGGCTACACCGAAGGCGCCCTATCAGCCCTGGGTTGTCAATGGCGTGCCCACAGGGTTGCAGCAGGGCTTCTTTAACTCGATGATCGATCCAAACCTGAAGACGCCTTACTCGATCCTGGTCAACTTCGGGATGCAGCACCAGTTTGCGGGCTCGACCCTGCTGAAGATGAGCTATGTCGGTCGTTTCGGCCGGCGGCTGCTTGCGCAGGCCGACGCCAGCCAACTGATCGATTTCCCGGACCAATCTTCCGGCCAAACGATGAATCAAGCCGTGTCGAACATGGAGCGGGAGATTCGTGCCGGTGTGGACCCGAGTAATTTGCCGGCAGAGCGGTGGTTTGAGAACCAGCTGCCAGGCAACTATAAGGTGACGTCGACAAAGACCTTCCCGAACAACACCTCTGCCGCGGCGTACGCGAACTCGTCGCTGCTGCAGAAGGGTGATTTTTCGGACTTCATTCAGGCCATTTCACCGAGCCTGCAGCCGAACGTCGGCATGGCGGCGCAGTTTGGCGAGAACACGGTGTACACCAACAAGGGCTTCTCCAGCTACGGCGGTTTGCTGGTGACTCTGCAGAAGAACATGTCCCACGGACTGCAGTTCGATGTGAACTACACCTGGGCGCATTCGATCGATAACGTCTCGCTGATTGCAAATGGAGTTGCGGCCGGCGGCTTTGGATTCGTGTGCGATGCAGTGCACCCGCGCGAGTGCCGCGGCAACTCCGACTTCGACACGACGCACTACCTGACCAGCGACTTCACCCTTGCGCTGCCATTCGGACGCGGACGCAGCTTCGCCGCACATCTACCCCTGGCATTGGATGAAGCGATCGGTGGCTGGAACGTGAGCGGTATCCCGTCGTGGCATAGCGGTCAGGCATTCTCCGCCTTGTCGAACGCGTTCGTTGCCGGCTTCTCGAACGATGCACCCGGCATCTTCAACGGGGACCAGAATGCGGTGCGGCGTCACGTACACAAGGACGTGAACGGCTCGCTGTATGTGTTTGCCGATCCGGCGGCCGCAGCAGCGGCATTCTCCGGACCTGTCGGTCTCACGATCGGCAGCCGCAATACCCTGCGCGGACCGCAGTTCTTCAACGTCGATGCAGGCCTGTCGAAGAACTTTCTGCTCATTCCGTCGAAGGAGGTCACGCTGCAGTTCCGTGCCGATGCCTTCAACGTCCTCAATCATCCGAACTTCGACGATCTGGATTATGGGACCTATTCGAGCTACATCAACATCACGGCGCCAAGCAACTTCGGCCAGTTGACGGCGATGAACGGCGCTCCCAGAGTGGTGCAGCTCTCGGGCCGCATTCAGTTTTAAGGATTGTCACTGACGACCAGCAAAGGCTCGTTGCTTCGGCAACGGGCCTTTTTTATGGCCGTATCGGATTCGCCGGCTGCTTGCTCTTTTCCACGCTTCGCGGCGAGGCGTGTCTTATAGCAATTTTCCTGATGCTGTGATGTGCGGAGCATCGCTCGGCGTGGCCTTTCCTTAATGAAAGGCCACAAAGGCCTTCGTTGGTCCCGCTACACCTACGGGAAAATTGCTATAACGCATTGTCACTGTTGCTGCCTAGAGCGGAATGCCGCGAGGTGTGGCTTTTCTTGACGGAAAAGCCACGCGGAGCATCGCGCTCTTCTCTATATCTACAGTGACAATGCTCTACTCTCGAGGGATATGGGCGAGACACAGCAGCCAATACGCGTTGGGCTGATCGGCTACGGGTATGTAGGCAAGACGTTTCATGCGCCGTTGCTTCGATCGGTGCCCGGTTTGCAGTTGAGTCATGTTGGGTCGACGAGGCCGGACGCGGTGCAGGCCGATCTGCCGGAGGCTGTCGTGCGTAGCCCCGACGAAACAGCGGTCCATCCGGATCTCGATCTGGTAGTGATCGCGAGTCCGAATGAGAGCCACTTCCCGCTGGCTGCGGCGGCGTTGCGCGCGAGCAAGCATGTAGTGATCGACAAACCGTTTACGGTGACGCTCAAAGAGGCGCGTGCGCTGCGAGTGCTTGCGGAGCAACAGGGCCGACTGCTCTCGGTCTTTCACAATCGCCGGTGGGATAGCGAGATTCTGGCGACGAAGGCGATCCTGGAGTCAGGACAACTGGGCGATGTGTCCCACTACGAGTGCCATATGGATCGGTTTCGCCCTGTCGTCCGTAAGCGGTGGCGCGAAGATCCTGGACCGGGGGCGGGCCTGTGGTTCGATCTCGGGCCGCACATGATCGATCAGGCTCTGTATCTGTTTGGGCTGCCCACGTTTGTGCAGGCATCCTTCGGCATTCTCCGTAACGGCGGCCAGACCGAGGACTGGGCCCACGTGCAACTCATGTACCAGCACGAAGGTCGAGACAGTCTTCGGGCGATCCTTCACTCGTCGCTGCTGGTCTCGGGCGGCGGCCCACGATCGACCCTGCATGGCACGCGGGCGAGTTGGATGAAGTTCGGGGCAGACGTGCAGGAGCCGCAACTTGTCGCAGGGATGCGGCCGGACGATCCAGCGTTCGGCATCGATCCGGATGCGGGCGTTGCGATCGATGGCGCGACCGGCGCGCGGACGGAAATTGCCGCGCCCCGCGGTGATCAGCGGCAGTATTACGTAGATATCCGGGATGCGATCCGAGACCGGCGCGCGCCCTTGATCACAACCAAGGACGCGGTCGCGGTCATGGCTGTGCTCGAGACATCGTTCCGCTCAGGTGCGGAGGGACGGGTGCTGCCATTACCGCTGACCGACGCGGAGTTTGCGGAATGGCGTGCACCCCTGACGCGTCCTTCTGTGTAAGTTTCGTCTCTGCCGCTGACGCGGCTTGCAGAGATTTGGTATCCCTTGATTCGTTCCGCTGCCGACCTTTGCGATATCCCACCCTACGCTTTGCGTAGGATGGGGCACCCGTTGAGGTGGCGCTTTGCGCGAACGGCGGGTTCTTCGACGCGTTGAGGATAGCGGCTTCTCGATGGATCGCCGAATCCAGATCTCGTTTGAGATGGGCGCGGAGATTCGGGGCACCGCTGCCGGCCTCTGTGGCATCCCACCCTAACTTCGTTAGGATGGGGCACCCCTTGGGGTGGCGCTTTGCGCGAACGGCGGGTTCTTCGACGCGTTGAGGATAGCGGCTTCTCGATGGATCGCCGAATCCAGATCTCGTTTGAGATGGGCGCAGAGATTCGGGGCACCGCTGCCGGCCTCTGTGGTATCACACCCTAACTTCGTTAGGATGAGGCACCCCGTGGGGTGGCGCTTTGCGCGCACGGCGGGACCTACCTGCGCGCTCCGAAGAGACGGTGGACCGGCTACATCCATAGGGAGTAGATTGTCTACATCATGGCAGGCAAAGAGCCGTACAAGAACCGGATCGAGTTGCTGCAGGGCACACTGGATATGTTGCTGCTGCGCGCGCTGCAGTGGGGGCCGCAGCATGGGTATGGCATTGTGCAGGCGCTGCGGGTGCACTCCGGCGATGTGCTGCAGGTGGAGACGGGCTCGCTGTACCCGGCGCTGCATCGGCTGGAGCGGCGGGGCTGGGTGCGCTCCGAGTGGAAGCAGACGGAAAGCAAGCAGCGCGCGAAGTACTACCGCATCACGGCCGCGGGCAAGAAGCAGCTGACCGCCGACCTGGGACGGTGGCAGCAGATGGTGGAGGCGGTGGGCGCGATCATGCAGCGGGAGCCGGAAGGAAGCGACGCATGAGGGTGCCGCGGCTCTGGTTTGCCAAGCGCAAGGACGATCTGCACGAAGAGTTGCAGGCGCATCTGCGGATGGCGATGGCAGAGCGCCAGGAGCGCGGCGAATCGGAGGAAGACGCGCGACGCAATGCGATGCGCGAGATGGGGAACGTGCCGCTGATCGAAGATGTGACGCGCGCGATGTGGGGCGGCGTCTGGCTGGAGCGCGTGCTGCAGGATATGCGATATGCGTTGCGGCAGCTGCGCCGGGCGCGGGGGTTTGCGGCGACCGTGATCCTGACACTGGCGCTGGGACTGGGCGCAACGACGGCAATGTACACCGTGGTGGACCGCGTGCTGCTGCGACCGCTGCCGTATCGGGATGCGGGGTCGCTGGTGTCGATCAAGACGATGAGCAGGAACGGCGGTTCGCCCCTGATCGACATCGAGGAGTGGCAGGCGCGGAGCCGTGCTCTCGAGAGCATTGCGTTTTACTACGCGGACGCCAGCAACGCGCATCTGGGATTTCTCGATGGGAAGGGCGAATCGACGCAGGTCGCGGAGCCACACGTCAGCGCGAACCTGTTTCCGACGCTGGGTGTGCATGCGGCGATCGGCCGCACCTTTCTTGAAGGCCACGGTGGCGCTGTACGTGAGGAAGATGTCCATGCGCTGGTGTTGAGCGATGCGGTATGGCGCGGCGCTTTCGGCGCGGATCCACACATCGTCGGCAGAGTGATTCGGGTGAGTGGGGAGTCGTTCACGGTGATCGGCGTGATGCCGCGCGGCTTCACCTTTCCTTATGGCATCGAGCGGCCTGCGGTGTGGATGCCGATTGTGCCTGACGCCGCTGACATGATCCGGAAGGGAGACGCGACGCAGAGACTTGACACGATTGCTCGATTGGAGCCGGGAGTGAGCCTGGCCGCGGCAACTGCCGAATTGAAAGGCATCCAGGCAGGCGTGGCGCGCGAGTACACCGACGTGGAGTACCGCGACCGCGTTGCTTCCATTCGGATGCAGCGGTATGGCGACTCACTGGTGAATGAGGACGTGCGGAAGTCGCTGCTGGCGCTGGGTGGCGCGTCGGGTGTGCTGTGGCTGATTGCGTGCGTGAATGTGACCAGTCTGCTGTTGGCGCGGGCGACGGCGCGGCAACGGGAGATTGCGGTGCGCGGCGCGCTGGGCGCAAGCCGCTGGCGGATCATGCAGCAGTTGCTCGTCGAAGGGTTGATGCTGAGTAGCGTGGCCTCGGTGCTCGGGATTGCGCTGGCGATGGTGACGCTGCGCATGTTCGAGCACGGATTGAAGACGCAGTTCTCCATCTACGCGACGCTGACGCCGAACCTGCGTGTGGCGGGCGTGCTGTTGTTGCTGACCGTGGTGAGCGCGATGGTCTCTTCCGTATGGCCGGCAGTGACGGCGGCGCGGGCAGCGATTGAGCCGGCGTTGCGGCAGGGTGGAGCACAGAGCGGGGCGGCGCGCGGACAGCACCGCATGCGTGCTGCGCTGGTGGTGGCGGAGATTGCAATGTCGCTGACCTTGCTGGTGGCGTGCGGGCTGCTGCTGCGCACCATCTACACGCTGCGGCATGTGCCGCTGGGCTTCCGCACGGATCATGTCATGGTGGCAAGCATGGCGATCCCGAATTACAAGTACGCGGGGCGCGATCTGTACAAGGACCTATACCAGCCCCTGCTGGAGCAGGTGCAGCACCTGCCGGGCGTCCAGAGTGCAACGCTGCTGACGGAGGCGCCGCTGGGCAAGACGTTTGGGATCACGTTCAGCTTTGGTGACGGCGACAAGAGCGCCGCGGATGCTCGTCGCAGCAAAATGCGCGTGGAGACACGGGCTGTAGGTCCCGGCGCGCAAAAGGTCTTCGCGTTCCGCGTGCTGCGGGGCCGCTATTTCAACGACAGCGATACTGCCACATCCTTGCCGGCGCTAGTGGTGAATCGAGAGTTTGTGCGCGAGTATGCAGGCAAGGACAACGATCCGGCAAAGTTCGTCGGGAAACCGATCACGAGCTTCCGCAAAGAGGGAAAACAAGCGGTGGTGGTTGGCGTTCTGGACGACGACCGTCAGGTGAATGTGGCTGAGCCATCGCGGCCGGAGATGCAGCTATATCTGCCGCAGATCACACCAGGCAGCATGACCTATGAAGTCGTGGGGATGGCAATGGATCTGGCGGTGCGGACGGAGCGCGACCCTACTGCGATGATGCCGTTGCTGCGGCGGGTGATGCGGGAGGCGAGTCCGGAGCTGGCGAACAGCAACTTCACGACGATGGACCAGATCGTGGAGGACTCCTATGGCAGCCAACGACTGGCGGCGCGGCTGCTAGAGATCTTTGGCGGCACGGCGCTGGTGCTGTGCATTGCCGGAATCTATGGGCTGCTGGCGTACCTGGTGACGCAGCGGACGCGCGAGTTGGGAATTCGCATCGCGCTGGGCGCGCAGCGTGGCCGCGTGATGGCGCTGGTGCTGCGCCAAGCAGGTGGCATGCTGCTGTGCGGACTGTCGGTGGGACTGGCGCTGGCGTACGCGAGCAGCCGGCTGCTGCGATCTCTGCTGTACGGCGTGCACCCACGGGATCCGTGGACGATGGGCGTGGTGACGCTGGTGCTGCTGTGCGGCGGACTAGCGGCCGCCTATCTGCCAGCGCGACGGGCGGCGGCGGTGGACCCGATGGAAGCGCTGCGCAGCGAGTGAGGGCATTCGCCATGCAGACGGACGCACTGCTGTGCGTGTTAGGAGCGGCGGCCTCCGATGAAGGCCGCTCGGAACGCACCGGATGAATCCAGGTCTCTAAATAGCCCACGTCTCTAGATAGCCCACGTCTCTAAATAGCCCACGTCTCTAAATAGCCACGTCTTCTTAGTAGCCCGCGCCTCTAGTAGACGTGGGACACCCGTTGGGTTGAGATGGCCGGCGAACATGCACTATTCCTCGCGCAGGAGGGATGCCGGTTCGATGCGGAGGGCGCGACGTGCGGGCAGTGCAGCGGAGAGCAGGCCAGTCGCCAGCATGGTAATGACAACAGCGGCAACGACCAGCGGGTCGCTGGATCGCGCTCCGTAGACGATAGCGGCGAGGATACGGGTGGAGGCGAGGCCGAGCAATAAGCCGAGTGAGGAGCCGATAAGCACGATGGTGGCGACGCGACCGAGCGCGGAGTTGAGGACGCTTTGTCGCGATGCGCCGAGGGCGAGCCGGATGCCGAAGTCGCGCATACGGCGGCCGACAGAGTAGGACGCGAGGCCGAAGATGCCGGTGATGGCAAGCACCAGGGCCAGCGTGCCGAGGATGCCGAGCGCGATGGTAGCGGCGCGCGCGGGAAAGAGGACGGGCCCGAGGATCTGCTGCCAGGTGGCGATGGAGCTGATGGGCAATGCGGGCTCGACACCGTGAACCATCTGCGTAAGCTGTGCGGCGAGTTGCGGCTGGACGATAGCAGCAGAGGTCGCGGTGCGAAGGAGGACATTGATATAGGGGTCCGGGTGCTGGGCGATGGAGTAGAAGAGCGCCGGACCAGCGTCTTCGCTGAGCGAGCCATATTTGCCGTCTTCCGCGATGCCGACGATGGTGTAGTTCTTCCCGCTGCCATCGCGGAAGGTTTGGCCGACAGCATCGGCGGTTTTGAAGAGACGACGCGCAAAGGTCTGGTTGACGATGGCGACGGCAGGCGCGTTCGGGGCGTCCTGCCAGGTGAAGTCCCGGCCGGCGAGCAGGTGAGTCCCGGCAGTTTCAAAATAGTGTGGCGACACTGCGAAGTAAGGAGTCCCGAAGAGTATGTCGGCGCGGTTGAGCGGGGCGGTTCCCCGGCGATAGATGGAGGTGCTGTTCTGGCCGATGATATCCATGGGGACACTGGAGGCTAGAGCAGCATGCGTCACGCCTGGAAGCGTGCCGGCGTCTTCGAGGATGCGATGCTGTACGGGCATTGCAGTCGCGTCAGGATAGTGAGCGAGATTGAAGTTGAGCGAGAGGATAGTGACCTGTGCGGGCTGGAAGCCGAGTGGGGTGTGGAGCGAACGCGCGAGGCCGCGCACAGAGACGAAGGCCGAGGTGACAAGCACGCAGCAGAGTGTGACTTCAACCAGCAGCAGCAGATCGCGCAGGGCAACGCGGCGACCGAAGGATGCGGTTGCCCCGGAGGATTTGATGGCCTGGAGCACATCGGCACGTGCAGCCTGACGCGCCGGCGCAAGCGCACATAGAAGACCGGCAGCAAGTGAGAGTGCGATGGCGAAGAAGAGGACGGCGATGCCGGGGTCGACGGCGACGGCCAGCGGGAAGTCAAAGGGCGGACGGTAGAGCGAGAGCGCATGCAGCACGATACGCGCGAGCAGGAATCCAACACTGCCACCGATGAGCGCAACGACGAGCGATTCGACGACGAGCTGGAGAGCGATACGGGCACGTGTGGCTCCGAGTGCAGTGCGGATGGCGAGTTCGCGAGTGCGATCCGAGGCGCGAGCGGCATAGAGCCCCCCGAGGTTGACGCAAGCAGCGATGAGCACCAGAGCGGCCATGAACATGAGCGCACCCAGGAAGCTGCGCAGCGGCCCACCGAAGAATGCGCCAAGGAAGCCGACGGCGGTGAGGCGGAAGACGGTGTGAGCCTCCACCCTAGGGTATTCACGACCGAGTTCCGCGGCGATACGATTGACGTCTGCCTGCGCTTGAGCGATGGTGACACCCGACCGGCGCCGACCCAAGACCCAGATGTTCTGGTTGAAGCGATCGTCGATATAGCTATAGCCCTCAATCTGCTGCTCGTTCCACATGTCGGTCCAGAGAGCGGGACGCAGGAATCGCTCCGTGCCTTGAAAGTCCGGACGTGTGACGCCGAGGACGACGAAAGGCTGCTGCGAGACCCGGATGGTGCGGCCAATGATGGCGGGATCGCCGGCGAAGTCGGATTGCCAGGTAGCGTAGCTGAGCACAGCGTATGGGCTGCCATTGGCGCCGTGCGCGTCGTCACTGTCGTGGAAGAAGCGACCGAGCAGCGGGGTAACGCCGAGTGCGTCGAAGTAGCTACCGGTGGCCTGGCAGTCCCAACGTGGCTGCGGGGCGCCGTTCGCCGCCAGGCCAACCGGCGTCAGGCTGTAGGCGCCCATCTCCGCAAAGGTGCGGTTGCGGGCACGCAGATCGCGATATTGCGGGAAGGAGAGGCTGAGGTTGCCGTCCTCACGATGCTGCACGAAGGAGAGCCGGCTGACCTGCGGGATGGCCGACGAGCGAAAGAAGAAGGCGTCAATGACACCGAAGACGACGACGTTGGCGGCGACGCCCAAGGCGAGCGCGAGGATGGCAGTGGCGGCAAAGCCCGGACCGCGGCGAAGTTGGCGCAGGGCGTAACGGAGGTCGGCGAGGAGGGTAGACATGAGCACGCTCCTCGCGAGGAAGAAGCACGTCGATTGCCAAAGAGACTTGCAGGAATTGGCTGGGATTTGCGGTGATGCCACGGTGTGCCTGTCCAGAGATGGGCGGGGGCGTCCGATTGTGGACATCGATTCGCTTCGTTTCCCATGTCTCGTTGAGACGTGGAGCACCAGAGTGGGGACCACGGTGTCAGAGTGGACCACGGTGCCATGGGGGCATCGGCGGAAATGAGACAGAGGCCAGTACACTGCGCGTATGTACTCCGTTGCGCAGCGGCTACGCAGCCACTCCGATCTGCTGCTGGAAACCTTCGATCTGCTGGGCACCTTCGTCTTCGCGCTGGAAGGGGCGATGGCGGCGATCCGGGGCAACCTCGATGTCTTCGGCATGCTGGTGCTGGCCTATGTCACCGCCGTGGGCGGCGGGATCGTGCGCGATCTGCTGATTGGCGCGGTGCCGCCGGTGTCGATCCGCGACTGGCGGTACGCCACGGTTGCGTTTGCGGGAGCGGGCACGGCATTCCTCTTTTTTCAATCGGTACAGGCGATCCCACCCATGCTGATGATCACGCTGGATGCGGCGGGCTTGTCGCTATTTGCGATTGCCGGCGCGGAGAAGGCGCTCGAGTATAAGATCCATCCGCTGATGGCAGTGGTGCTGGGCGCGATTACCGGCGTGGGCGGCGGCACGGTGCGCGATCTGTTGCTGGTACAGGTGCCCTCTGTCCTGCGAACGGATGTGTACGCGGCAGCAGCGCTGGCGGGTGCGCTGGTCATGGTGTTGGGGCTGAAAGCAAAGCTGCCGCGCGCCGTCATGATGGCGGCGGGCGGGGTAGTCTGCTTCACGATTCGCATGGTCAGCGTCATCTTCCACTGGAACCTGCCGCGGCTGACGCATTCCTGAGCCGGCGTATCGATGTCTCGTTGCCAGGCGTGGGATGATCGAATATGTTCCCACGCAAAGGGCCTCGGCGCCTGCCCTGGATGCTGGTGGCCGCGCTTACGCCCGCGTTGGCCGCCGCAGCCCAGCCCTGCGGCCCGGTCGCTGCGGGACAGCGCGCGGTTGAGGTACGCGGGTCGGTCGTGGATGGCGCGGGCGCGCCCGTCGCAGGCGCAACCGTGACCTCAGCCAAAGCGACGGCGAGGAGTGACGCGGCAGGCAGATTCGTGCTTACGTGTGTTACAGAAGGCGCACTACTACACATTGCGGCGGCATCATTCGCTCCCGCGGATGTGTCGACAGAGGCAGCCGGGCGGGTCGTGCTGCTGCCACCGGCAGAGCATACGGAGGTCTCCGTGACGGCCTATGCCACGCCACTGGCCGACAGCGCAAGCCCGGCGAGCGTGCGGCTGGTAACGGGCGATGAGCTGCGCGGGGCCGCGCCAGTGACGCTGGACGACCGGCTGCGGCGCGTGCCGGGATTCGAGCTGTTTCGCAGATCGAGCTCGCTGGTGGCGAATCCGACGTCGCAAGGCATCTCGCTGCGCGGGCTGGGATCGACCGCAGCGAGCCGCACCCTGGTGCTGGAGGACGAGGTGCCGCTGAACGATGCCTTCGGAGGATGGATTTACTGGGATGAGCTGCCGGAGTTGAGCATCGCCAGCGTGACGATCGTGCGGGGCGGCGCGAGTGACCTTTATGGGTCGAGCGCGATCGGCGGCGTGGTAGAGATGCAACCGACGACGGCGCGGCGCAACCATGCCGAGCTGCTGTCGAGCGAGGGATCGTTTCACACCTTCGACGAAGCGGCGCTGCTAAGTGGAACGCGCAATGGATGGTCCGGGCTGGCGACAGGCGGCATTGTACGCACGGACGGTTACATACTGGTAGCCCCAGAGCAGCGCGGCCCGGTGGACGTGGATGCCAACCTGCACGCGGAGAATGGACGCGTGGAAGGAGAGCGCGACTGGCGCAGCGGACGAGCGTTCCTGCTGGGCAACGTGCTCAACGAAGCGCGCAGCAATGGCACGCCGCTGACCACGAACGGCACCTGGTTGTGGCGATACGAGGCGGGACTGGACTGGTCACCGAATGCAGCGCGCGGCGGTTCGCTGATGCTGCGCGGCTACGGCAGCGCCGAGCATTTCCGGCAGAGCTTTTCTTCGGTGAACGCGGCCAGAACGAGCGAGACATTGACGCGCCTGGTCAACACACCGAGCAATCAACTGGGCGGCGCGATCCGGTGGACGCAACCGCTGGGTCCGCGACTCGTCGTGCTGGGTGGTGCGGACACGCGCGATGTTCGCGGCGCGGATCGCGAGTTGGCTACGCTGACGCATGTCGAGACAGCGCTTTCCGCACGGCAGCGACAGACGGGCCTGTATGGCGAAGTGCTGTGGACACCCCGGCAGTGGACCCTGAGTGCGGGCGCCCGCATCGACCACTTCCAGAACTTCGACGCGGTGCAGACGCAACCAGCAATCAAGACCCTGCCAAATATCACCGAGACGGTTGCAAATCCCCGACTGGGGTTGGTGCGCCGCGTGAGCCCAGCGCTGGCGCTGACGGCGATGGGCTTCCGTGCCTACCGGTCGCCGACGGAGAACGAGCTCTGCCGCAGCGGACAGGTCGGCCAGGAGCTGACGTTGAGCAATCCGACGCTGCGCTCCGAGCGCGCCACCGGATGGGAGACGGGCATTGTGCTGACGCCGCCGCGTTCGAACGCGACGGTGCGCGCGAGCTACTTCTGGACGATCGTGAATCGGCCAATCACAGCGCTGACCATCAGCGCGACACCCACGGCGATTACGAAGCAGCGCGCGAATCTGGGACAGATCGAGAGCCGCGGTGTGGCCCTGGATGGCGAGTGGCAGATCCGGCCGTGGCTGGCGGCTGTGGGCGGCTACCAATATGCGGATGCGACGGTGACCCGTTTCGATCAGAACCCTGCGCTGGTGGGAAGCTGGATTCCGCAGGTGCCGCACCAGACAGGCACGCTGCAATTGCTTGCGAACAACAAACGATGGGGCACGCTGAGTCTGGAGGCGCGAATGAGCGGGCAGCAGTTTGACGACGACGCGAACACCTTCCGGCTGAGCGGGTTTTTCGCGCTCAATGCATTCGCGTCGCACACCTTTCACAACCACTACGAGGTATTTGCGGCGGGTGAGAATTTGCTGGATCGCCACATCCAGGCGGGACGGACACCGGTGTTGACGCTGGGACAGCCGCAGGCGGTGCGTGGGGGGTTGCGGATTCATTTTGGGGATTAGCGAGAGTTATTGAATGGTGCGCTGCTGGCTTTGTGTCTTCCCACCCTAACTTCGTTAGGATGGGGCACCCGTTGGGGTGGCGCGGCTTGCGGGTCACACGCTATTCGTAGCGGAGGGCGATGACGGGATCGAGCTGCATGGCGGAGCGGGCAGGGATGAGCGTTGCTGCGAGGGCGACGGTGGCGAGCACCAGCGCGACAGCGGCGAAGCTCCAGGGATCATGCGGACTGATGCCGAAGAGCATGCTCTTGAGCAACCGCGCAGTGGCAAAGGAGGCGCACAGGCCCAACGCGCCGCCGAGAAGGATGAGACGCAGGCCCTCCCAGGTGACAAGGCGCAGGATGTTGAGGCGACTAGCGCCGAGCGCCATGCGGACGCCGATCTCCTGCGTACGCTGCGTGGCGGCGTAGGCGGTGACGCCGTAGAGGCCGATAACGGCCATGAGCAGGCCGGTGAGCGCAAAGAAGCCGAGCAGCGCGGTTTCGAAGCGCGGGCGATCGGCGAGCTTCGCGATTTCGGCATCGAGCGTTTGGAGATCGACTGGCGTGGTGGGATCGATGGCGGCGATCTGCTGCCGCACCCAGGGGGCGATGGTGGCGGGCGGGAGCGCGCTCTGGATGATGAGCGTTTGTTCGCCGTTCCCGTTCCAGTCATCGGGAGTGTTGCGCAGGAGACGGTAATACTCGGGGAGATTCTCGCCGGTGAGGCTGCCGTTGCGCACGTTGGCCGCGATGCCAATGACGCGGTAGTAGGGGCCATCATGGTCAGTACGCACGCGCTGGCCAACGGGATCTTCGTTGGGGAACATGCGAGCGGCAAGCTGGCTGCTGAGGATGAGGAAGTGATCCTTCATATCGGCATCGGCTTCGGTGAAGGCGCGGCCGCGCACGATGGGGATGTCGAGCGCGCGGAAATAATCAGTGGTGACGGAGCGAGTGTAGAGGATGCCGCCTTCTGTAGCGAGCGGAGGCTTGCCGGCGATGGCCATGTCCGAGTACCAATGCTGGCCGCGTTCCGCCAGCGGGAGCGAGTCCACGACCGCAACCGCGGAGACACCGGGCAGACGACGCAGGGCGGCGGCGGACTGAGTGAAGAAGTCCATCTGCTTTTGCGCGGAGTTGTAGCGCTGCAGCGAAAGCGCGATGTTCGCGGTGAGGACGCCGCTGGTCTGCATGCCGAGGTTCTGCTCTTCCACATTGCGGAAACTGCGCAGCAGCAGTGCCGCACCGGAGAGCAAGAGAACGCTGCAGCCGATTTGCGCAATGACGAGCACGCGGCGCAGGGTGGCCTGCGCGCCGGTGCCGGTGGTACGTGCAGCGAGAGCCCGCGCGCGCGGGCCCTGGAGTGCGGGCAGAATGCCGCAGAGGATCCCGCAGAGGATGGAGAGAGCAAGCGCGACGAACAGGATGCGGAGATCGAGTGTGGCCTTGTGCAGGAAGGGCATGCCTGCGGGTGCAATCGCGATGAAGACGCGGAGCAGGGCTTCGGCAAGGACACAACCAGCGATCCCTCCGGCGAACGCGAGGAGCAAAGACTCCGTGAGCGACTGGCGAAGCAGACGTGCGCGGCTGGCACCGAGGGCAGCGCGCACGGCTAGTTCCCGCTCACGCGCAGCATTGCGGGTAAGAAAGAGGCTGGCCACGTTCGCGCAGACGATAAGCAGCACGGCGAGCACCGCGGCGAGCAGCACGCGAGCTACCGGAATAGCGTCGTGCATCTGGCGATCGCGCAGGCCGCGGATCATGAGGTGCACCTGGTTGCGCATCAAGGGCGGAGCGAACGACAGGCTTTGTGCGAAGAGCGGTTGAATAGCGGCGCGAGCCTGCGCGATGGTGACGCCGGGTTTGAGCCGGGCGAAGGCGCGCATGGTCTCGCCGTCTTTTCCACCGCGCACGGCGGCGACATCGACCTGTTTGGGCAGCAGGAGATCAGCGGGCTGCGCGGAGGGCATCTCGAAGTTCCGCGGCAGGATGCCGATGACACGCACCGGCCCGTTGTCGATCTGGATGAGTTGGCCGACGATTGCGGAATCGCGGTTGTAGCGGCGTTGCCAGAGGTTATAGGAGAGCAGCGCGGTGCGCGGCGCGTTGGGCAGCATGTCACCGGGAAGGAAGTTGCGGCCGCGGATGGGAGTGACGCCGAGGGTCGGCAAAAAGTCAGCGTGTGCGGCGATGCAATCCAGCCGCACGGGATTGCGCTCGGTGAGGTCGCAAGGCCACGGCATGGCGTCCTGCGCTGTGAGGTTGGTGAAGACGGTCTGCCGGTCGCGCCAGTCGTAGAAGAAGCTGCCCATCATGAATTCATTGGGTTCGGCCGCGTGCTTCATGCCGAGCGAGACGAGGCGATGTGCATCCGCATAGGGCAGCGGGCGGAAGAGGATGCGATCGACCACGCTGAAGACGGCGGTGGATGCGCCGATGCCAAGAGCGAGCGTGATGATGACGGTGAAGGCGAAGAGCGGGTTGCGGCGGAAGCCGCGCAGCGCGTAGCGCACGTCCTGCGCGATGGTGCCGAGCAGCCAGCGAGGATGCTGGCGAGCGCTCTGCGCGCGCGCGTGCTCGATGCCACCGAAATCAATGACTGCGCGGCGGTGTGCTTCCTGCTGCGACATGCCGACAGCGAGGTTTGCGGCGGTGGCTTGCTCGATGTGAAAGCGGAGTTCGTCGTCGAGTGCGGCGGACGAAGGACGGCGGAAGAGATAGCGAAGGCGCGAGAGGTATTCCGCGATCACGACGCCTCCGCCGGGTTACGACCGAGCACCAGAGCGACAGCGCCGGAGAGACGGTCCCAAGTGGCGAGCTCGGCGTCCAACTGTTTCTTGCCGGCGCGGGTGAGCGCATAGTACTTGGCGCGGCGGTTGTTGTCCGAGCTGCCCCAGTCGGCGCGAATCCAGCCTTTGTATTCAAGGCGGTGAAGCGCGGGGTAAAGTGAGCCCTGCCCCACCTGGAGCACATCGCGCGAGAGCTGCTGAATGCGCTGCGCGATACCCCAGCCATGCATGGGTTCAAGCGCAATCGTCTTTAGAACGAGCAGATCGAGCGTGCCCTGCAGCAGATCGGTGGATGGCGGCATGCATTCCCCTTGACAGTCGACAACAGAGTGACCCCGTCTCTTGTCGATTGTCAAGGGGGGCATGCCCGATATATCGACGGGTGGAACAAACGTAACGTATTGGATGTAAAGCAGACTTGACACGAGGGGAGCGAGACTGTAAAGTCAGCTTGACTCAAGGAGACTCCGGTGATTTTCCAAAACTACAACCCGCGGCAACGCCGCTTCCTGCTCCTAACGTTCGGCCTTGTCGAGTTGTTCTTCATCTCGATGGCAAGCAGCATCTACTACTTCGACACGCGTCACCCAGTTGGAGGCGTGCTGTACGGGATGACTGCGGTGCTCGTCATCCTGCTGCTGGCATCGGTCGCGATGCTGGTGCGTTGGGTGGCCGTAGAGATGGATGAGTTTCAGAGGAGTGTATTAGTGCGCGCACTCTTGTGGGGCGTGGCCGGCACGTGCGCCATCTGCGGTGTGTGGATGGTTCTCGAAAGAAGTGTGCCGGCGGCGCATATGCCGATGGCTGCCATCCCCCTGGTATTTCTCTTCTCCTCGCTGGCTGCAAAGTTCGCCATCAAGTTCGGCTACCGGTGAAGAACCGAATGCGGGAGCTGCGCGCAGACCGTAGCTGGAGCCAGGGCGATCTGGCAGAGCGGCTGGACGTCTCTCGGCAGAGCGTGAATGCCATTGAAACCGGGAAATACGATCCAAGTCTCCCCCTTGCATTCAAGATTGCGCGGCTGTTTGGAACGACAATCGAAGCAGTCTTCCTGGGTGGGTGAAGGGCGACCGGAGAGAGGAAGCTGGTTCTCTAGCTCGGTGCCGAGATGCCATGGACTGCGGCGGGGCGCAGCCAGTGTGCGGTATCCCACACGAACTTGCCGATGGCGAAGAGGAGCACGCAGAGCAGCCCGAGATGGATGTTGCGGTTGAGGTTGGCGACCGTCTCCGGGGACAGGGAGTTGCCGCCGAAGGTGGCTTCGCCAATGTAGTCGCGGGTGCGAAGCAGGAAGACGAGGATGCCGATACCGAGCAGGTGAATCACGCTATCGACGAGGTGATAGTAGCGGCGCACACGCGGCTGCAGCAGAGCAATCTTCGAAGCGAGCTGGATGGCATTGAAGCCGACGATGACCCAGTAGAACTGGTGCCAGATGGTGGGCAGGTCCAGGTTCAGCAGATGCCAGGCAACATAGGGACCGAACATGAGTACGGGAAAGCGCGGAAAGACCAGTAGCCAGGCGAGGAATGCGCCGCTGGCGATGACGTCCGCGTAGGGATGGCGCGGCCCGGGCTGCCGAGTAATAGAGGCGGCCTTGGGCAGCTTACGCGGGTCCCAGTCGCGGCCGTTCAGTTTGTCGCGCACCTTGCCTGCATTGCTCTTGAAGCAGAACTCGAAGACGGCGAAGGCGATGGTGATCCAGGCGGCGGATTGAAAGAGCGCGCCGATCAGGCCGGTGATGAGTTGGCCGACGTTCAGGTGTTGTGCGGTGGGGGTGTCGGGATGGCCAAAGAGGATCACGGCCGCCTGGACCAGAAAATACGTACCGGCGACCAGCGGCAGGATGCGTTCGAGCGTGAACCAGTAGAAGGGGAAGATCTCCGGCCCGATGAGCGAGCGCGGGGGCTGATAGCGCGCCGCGACCAGCAGCGGATGGCCGTGGCGGCGCAGCACCTCGGCCTGTTCGTCCTCGGTGAGCGGCCGGCCGAGCTGTTCGGCGCGGTCCTCCATCTGCGCATGTAGATTGGCAGAGAGCTCGGCGAGGATATCGCTCTCCCGTTGCCGGGGCAGGTGGATGCTCACAGCATGGAGATAACGGTCGATGAGATCGGTAGCACGGTCCATAGCGGTCAGGACTCCTTCGCGACGTGGTTGGACAAGACCCGGTGGATGGAAGTGTTGATGGACTCCCACTCTACGAGCAACGGCTCGAGTGTAGCGGTGCCCTGTGGCGAGAGCCGGTAAAAGCGTTTGTTGCGCTTCTCATGTTCGCGCCACTCGCTGCGCAGGAGGCCCTGCGACTCGAGGCGGCGCAGTAAGGGATAGAGCGTGCTCTCTTCGATTTCGATGCCGCTCTCGGCAAGTGTCTTGCGCAGGGTGTAGCCGTAGTGCTCCTGGCGGAGCTGCGCTAGGACGGCCAGGATGAGGCAGCCACGGCGGAGTTCGAGACGAAGATTGTCGAAGACGGGCTGTAATTCGAAGCTCATACTGTTTCAAGCACACTGTATATCGTACAGTGTGTATCGTCAAGCCCGATTCGACGCTCCAGTGGGTTGGTCCCGGATGGATTTTGCTAGTTTGCAACTGCTGTGGTGCGCTAGAACAGACCGAAACCATGTCGGCCCGAATGTACCTCCTTGCTGCACTTTCCTGTTGTCTGCCCGTTGCCGTTGCCCATTCCCTCCAAACCGGCGGGACCATGCCGCCGCAGCCATCCGCGGCGGGTGTGGTCGCGAAGCCGGATGCTGGCGCCGACCCCTTTACAGGGGAGGCGCTTGTCATTGAGAAGGCAACGACGACGCTCCGCTTTGCCAGAGATGGTTCTTCGGTACGCACCTTCTCGATGAGCATGCTGATCTTGTCGGACGCTGGTCTACGCGAGGCCGGCGTGCTGTCGCTTCCGCTGGCAACCGGCAGCGAGACCGGGAGCTTTGATTTTGTGCGGGTGCACAAGCCCAACGGCACCGTAGTCGAGACACCAGCCGACGATGTACAGGAGGTGCCGATGCCGGTAACGCAAGCGGCGCCGATGTATAGCGACCTGCGCGTGAAGCAATTGCCGGTGCGAACGCTCAGCGTCGGCGACACCCTGGAGTACCAGATGACGATCCGGGCAACGACCGCGGATGCCCCCGGCGCCTTCTGGAGAGCGCAGAATTTCTACGACGGCGTACCGGTGAAGGAAGAGACGATCGAGGTGCGTATGCCGCGCGAGCTGTCCGCGCTGGTGAAAGGCACGAAGGTGCAGCCCACGGTGAGCGAAGAAGGCACGGAGCGCGTGTACCGCTGGAAGCACAGCACGGCGAGTGAGTATCCGAAGAAAAAGGCCAAGGACGAAACGGCTTCGGTGAATCTAGTGCAAGAGGTGTATGAGCCGGATATTGTCGTCAGCAGCTTTCATTCCTGGGCGGAGATGGGGGCCTGGTCCCGCGGGTTGATGAAAGACCGCGCGGTGCCGGATGCGGCGATTCAAGCGAAGGCGGATGAGCTGACACGCGGGCTGACGACGGACGACGCGAAGATCGACGCGATCTACAACTACGTGTCGACCCAGTTCCGCTACATCTCCGTATCGCTGGGCATTGGGCGGCTGCAGCCTCATACGGCAGCAGAGGTCTTTCGCAATCAGTATGGCGACTGCAAAGACAAGCACACGCTGCTGCAGGCAATGCTGGCAGCCGAGAAGATCGAAGCAGAGCCAGTGCTGATCGGCTCGTCGGTGCGGGTGAATGAAGCGCTGCCGATCCCTTCGCAGTTCGATCACATGATCACGCTAGTGAAGCTGAAAGACCGGGATGTATGGCTGGACTCGACCCCAGAGGTTGCGCCGAGCCGTCTGCTGCTGGCCGGACTACGAAACAAGCTGGCGCTGGCGATTCCGGCAACGGGTGATGCGAGCCTGGTGATGACAGAGGCCACCCTGCCCTTCCCGTCCTTCGCGCACGAGACGATCACAGGATCTCTCGATATCCACGGTGTGCTGACCGCGCACTTCGATCTGACGTTGCGTGGCGACGTGGAGGTGATCTATCGCGCTGCCTTCCATCAGGTGCCGCGCGCGCAGTGGCAGGAGCTGGGACAGAAGATCTCCTACGGCAGCGGCTTTGCCGGCGATGTCAGCGCGATGGAGTCAAGTGTGCCGGAAAAAACCACCGACCCTCTTCATCTGAGCTGGGACTACACCCGGAAGGACTTCGGCGATTGGCCGAATCGACGGTTTCCCGGGCTCTCGCCGTGGTTCGAGGGAAAGATTGCCGAGGACGCGACCGCACCCAAGCGAGCTATGGTGACGGATCCGACGAACGAAACCGAAGTGAAAGCGACACTGACGCTGCCAGAGGGCTATACCGCCACAGCGCCGCCGGACGTGAAGCGCACTACATCGTTTGCGGAATACACCTCCACATACAAAGTGAAGGGCCGGAGCCTGGAGATGGATCGAACCATGCGCTACAAGGTGCAGGAGTTGCCGGTGAGCGAGTTTGGCGCCTATCGCGATTTCCTAAAAGCAGTCAGCGACGATGCCGGACAGATGATCCAGTTGGTGGGTTCAACGGTGAAGACGACACCGGCGGCCAAGGAAGAAGACAAAGAGGCCGAAGAGCTGATTCAACAGGCCTTCCAGCAAATGAAGGTGCACGACCTGAAAGGCGCAAAGGATCTTCTGGACAAGGCGAAGGCGCGGGACGATCACGCAACGGGATTGTGGGCGGAATACGGAGACGTCGCATGGTCGACCGACAAGACGGCGGCAATCGCCAACTACAAAAAGGAGATCGACCTGCACCCGGAGAATTTTGTCGCCTATCCCAGACTGGCGGCGGCTTATGTGGCAAAGGAACAGTGGGCCGATGCAGAAGAAACGACTCAGGCGTGGGCGAAGGCGGATCCAGCAAATCCGCAGCCCCATGCCAGTCTGGGTGCATTGCAGATGATGCAGGGCCACTATAAAGATGCCGAGGGATCCATCAAAGACGCGATACCGCTGGCCACAGAGACGAATGGACTGAAGCTGCAGCTCGGCCAAGCGGAGCTGAAAGCGGGGGACACCGCAGCCGGAAAAGCAACACTGCACGCATTGATGGACACCAGCGAAGACACGAACATCCTGAACGGGGCAGCCTACGAGTTGGGCGACGCGGGCGTGGACCTGACGGCCAGCGATGCGGCAAGCACCAAGGCCGTCGGGATGCTTGAGACGAGCACTGCCAGTGCCACAGTGGCAGGGGCGACGAATCAGGACTTTGCAAACGTAACCACACTTGCGGCGAACTGGGATACGCTGGGCTGGATCGATTTCAAACTGAACAAGCTGGCCGAGGCCGAGGCCTACGTGCAGAGCGCGTGGCTATTGATTTCGGACATTGAAGTCGGCCAGCACCTAGGGGCGATCTACGAGGCGGAAGGAAAGAAAGAGGACGCGCTGACCACCTATCAACTCGCGTTGAAGACCCTGGGGCATCAGCCGTTGCCACCGACCGTTCTAGCGAGGAAGGCGATGTTGGAGGCAAAGGTGGCTGCGCTGAAGGCGGCTGGCACACACGCAAGGCCGGCCCCGCATATGCAGGAGGGTAGTAGTGACGAACTGGCCGCTCTGCGGACCTACACGATCCCCAGCCCTCTACACGGAGAGTACGCGTCCGCGGACTTTTTGCTACTTATGGGGGACAACCATGCGCAGGATGTGCGCTTCTACCGCGGCGACGAAACGCTGAAGAAAGCGGTGCCGGCGCTGCTGGCTGCTTCCTATCGCACACCGCTGCCACCGGGTTCGAAAGCAAAGCTGCTGCGGCGAGGCATTCTAGCGTGCACAACAGGATCGAAGACCTGCATGCTGGTGCTGCTGCCTCCGGGAGAGGCTAGGGTGGATAGCGGCTCTCCGCAAAAACAGCAAGACCCGGGCCTGTGATCCCGGGTCTTGCGGAAGGGTGGGCGCTGACGACACGCCGGCCCCTTTACAACGTCGCTGAATGGGTTGAGGCTTTAGTCCTCGTTGCGGACCCAGCCGTCGGGGGTAAGGACGAGGGTGGCCTGGTCGATGGGCTCTTCGGCGACGGCCTTGGCGACGGACGGGAAGGCGGTTTGGACGGCCTGGACCTTGGCCCAGTCGGGGCTGTTCTTCTCGACGAAGTGGTAGTCGACCTTGGTGAATCGGTTGCCGTGGAAGTCGGTCGGCGCGGAGTAGTTGTCCACGCTGGTGACCTGGCGCTTGCCATAGCAGAAGCGGCCGTTGCCGGGAACCTGCCGGCCGGTGAGGGTCAACTCATAGCGCAGGTTACCGCCCTGCGCGGTGCGGTTGAGCAGGCCCGCTGCAGCGAGCGCGTCCATCTTGCGGTGGACATCGCCGAGCAGTTTGTCGTTGGCCTGCATCGTGAAGGGATACGGCAGCGCCTTTGAAAAGAGGCAATCGGCATTGGCCGAGTAGTCTTCGTTGAGTACGTGAGCGAAGTTCTCTTTGCTCATCTCGCGCTTGTCGCCGCACCCGGATCCGAGAAGCACCAAAGCACCCGCCATTGCCGCCACACCTGCCAGATTCATGAGCTGCCGTGTCATTTTTACCCTCTGCGTAAGAAAATCTTTCGTAAAGATAGGACAAAAACTTTACGATGAAAACCTTACGGAAGGGGTATTCGCAGGGTAAGCAGCCGCCCACTTTCGAGGGATAGCGTTGGTCGGCTTGCGGAAAGTCGAGGGAGTAGGGAGTAGGGAGTAGGGAGTAGGGAGTAGTGGGAAGAGTTGGATTGGGTACTGGCTCTGAGAGTGGCCTCCCACCCCCCTTCGCGGGCTCCCCTATTTCAGGTAGGCACGGACGAGGTCGATGAGATCTTCGGCGACCTCCTGTGAGGGGAGACCGTGATCACCGGGCTGCATCATGTGCTCGCGAATGTGGTCTTCCAGCACCTCACCCATCAGGCTGTTGATGCCGCCGCGCACGTTGGCGAGCAGCATGAGAACGTCGGCACAGTCGGTATCGTCGGAGAGCGAGCGCTCGATGGCGTCGACCTGGCCGCGAATGCGCTTGATACGGGCGAGGAGCTTTTTATCTTGTGTATGGGCCATATATTCTTGCGTATATCCTAGGGGGGTATGGTACAAATGTCTTGCACCGAGCCTACCAGCCGGTCGACCGGTAGAACCGACGAAACGACGACGAAACAACTATGACGACTGAATGCGCAAAGGAGCCTCCAGGGCACCGGACGGCCAGACTGCGCTGCAATGTGCGCTCCGACGCCAGGCTCCCCTAGGGTACGCCGGGCCGCGGGCCGCCTGCAGTGCCCGGATGAGAGCAGAGCGGATGAGAGCAGAGCGAGCGGGAGCCACGACGGCTCCCTGCTGCCCTACGCACCGCATGACACCCAACGCGACCCGTTCACGCGAACCTGACTGCGCGCCGACGCAGGGGTGTGAGCATGCGCGGATCACGAGGATGCGAGTTCAAACCGACGATGGAAGCTCAAACGGCGATGGAAGCTCAAACGATGGACACCACCGCGTCTCAACGCGGGATTGCCGTCAAGAGGTCTTGGCAGCGGAGCGTGTTGAGCTTCCCGATGGTCTTCGGTCGCGGCCTGATCGTGATGGAGGCGGACCGTGATGGAGGCTGACAAACGATGCAGACGCCGTCTCCACCTACATGCAGGCGGGTGGGCCGTATGGGCTGCGATCTCTACAAGACGTTCATCATGCGACGTGCTTTCGCGTTGTACACCCATTGGATGACATGGTCGAGCCAAAGTGCTCCAGCGAGGGGCTGCCGATCGAGATGACACGCAGTGTGTGCGGGAGCCTGGTGGCTCGGCGCGTCTCCTCATCGCGATGGGCATGCTGCCGGCGTATCGAGTGCTGGACCTGGCGGCCATGTTTCACGCCGCGCTGAGGACATCACGTCCGTGGGACAGAAGGTTGCGAGAGCAAACCACATGCATGAGCAAACCATAAGGGAAGCGAGGATGTACGGGTGCGTTGGATCTGGATGGCAATGATGCTGAGCGTGATGGCGAATCGTGCTGCATGCGCGACTCCGCCGGCGGCGGATCCGCAATCGGCAGGAGGCGGCCATGCCACAGCGAGCACCACGCAGGCGCAGGCGGCTGACGGAAAGGGTGCGGTGCTGACGATGTTTCCACACTCGGACCAGACACCGTGGTATCTGGCAGGCCAGGCGAACATTATCTTCCAGGCGCATCCGCCCTTCCACTCCCCCTACGAAGGGGTGAACAGTTTTCGCGGAGCGGGCGAGTACAAGACATCGCTGCTGGGCACGCTGTACACCGGGTACCAGCTCGGACGCGGGGTGCATGGCGCGCCCTTTACCTGGAGCGAGCGTTACAACACGGACTTTATCGCCGACTTTGAATCCTCCGGTGGCCGCGGACTGAGCCAGGCGCTGGGGTTGGCGGGCTTTACCAACCTGGACGTGGTGCGCAATCCAAACCTGGGATCGAAACCTTACGTTGCGCGCGTGCAGTTCCACCAGACCATCGGCTTTACCAATGAGATGACCGAGGTCGAGCGCGGGCCGCTGTCGCTGGCGACGGAAGCGCCGGTGCGCCGGCTGGAGCTGCGTCTGGGCAAGATGTCGTTGCCGGATGTGCTGGATATCAACGGCGTGCTGAGCGACAGCCACCAGCAGTTCACCAACTGGACGGTGGACAACAATGGTGCGTGGGACTACGCGGCAGACACGCGCGGCTATACCTATGCCGGCGTGATCGAATACCAGGACCGGAGCTGGGCGGCTCGCTATGCGCTGGCAGTGATGCCCACGGTGGCGAACGGCATCGATCTGGACTGGGCATTCAGCCGGGCGCGCGGGCAGAATTTCGAGTTTGAGTTGCGGCGCAGCCTGGTGCCCGGGCGCAAAGGGACGCAACGCGTGCTGACCTTCGCCAACAACGCACACATGGGGGACTATCGCGAATCTGTGATGCGGTACACAGAGGGCATCGACAAGACGCCGAACATCCACAACACGGAACGCTTCGGCGCGGTGAAGTACGGTTTCGGCTACAACTTCGAGCAGCAGGTGACTGATCACCTGCGCGCGGCGGGGCGGTTTGGCTGGAACGAGGGGCAGCATGAGTCCTTTGCCTATACCGAAGTGGACCAGACGGTGCTGTTGGGCGCGGACTATGCCGGCGCGCAGTGGGGTCGTGCAAACGATAAGGTCGGGCTGGCCTTTGTCTCGAACGCGATCAAGAAGGACCACCAGAACTATCTGGCCAATGGCGGGCTCGGCTTCATTTTGGGCGACGGTCGGCTCAACTACGGACGCGAGACCACCGAGGAGGCATACTACAACGCGCACGCGTGGCGGGGCCTGTTCTTCGCGCTGGGGCTGTCGCACATCGACAACCCGGGATATAACCGAGATCGCGGTCCGGTGTGGGTGCCCTCGGTACGCGCGCATGTGGAGTTCTAGGTACTGGCCGTCGTGATTTCCCACCTTGGCTTTGCCGCGATGTCGGGGCGCTCCTTGCGGGTAATCGCTTACGCATAGTTTGATTGAGATGTATAGTCAGTTTGCCCTTCCCTCAGGCAATTTCCACGCCCGCCACTTTGAGTGGCGATGTGCGTGTTGCACCTGAGGTGAGCATGCGAATCCATTTCTTCAGGACATTTGTTCTGGCCGCCGCAACGATCCTGAGCGGAGCGTTCGGCTTCGCGCAGAATTGTGACGCGGGCAGCGCAGCAGACTATTTCAAGCCGCTGACCAATGGGGACGGAATGCGGTATCCGATCACCATTGGACCGTTGTCCTGGAGCTTGATGGGCGACGCGATCCAGCCGGTACAAGGAACGGACGGTCTTTTGCACCTGGCTTACTCGCTCCAGTTCACCAATTCCTGGAGCCGGTTGGCGAAGTTGAAGTCGATCCAGGTGGTGGACCCTGCGAAGAACAACGACGGGACCGGCACCAACCTCGTCCTGACACTGCGGAATAAGGACGTCACGGGACAGTTCCGTTTGCTGTCGCGCACGACGACGATGGATGCGGACAATTTCGCAACCGAGCTGCCGCCGGGACAGTCGGCCATCATGTATTTCGATGTCACGTATGCCGGAGACACGCCGGCCCCTTCGGCAATCGCGCATCGCGTGGTTGTGGATGCGGTGCAGAGCGATGGCACATCGCAGGAGTTCACCCTGATGAGCGCGCCTCTGCGTATCGCCTGCACGAAAGCGATGGTGCTGCGGCCTCCGCTGCGTGGCAGCGGCTGGGTCGACGGCAATGGCTGCTGCAAGGAGATCGGCCCGCATCGCTTTGTCATGAATTCGGTCAATGGCTCCCTGCGGCCGACCGAGGCATACGCCATTGACTGGGTGAAGATGGACGCCGAGGGAAAAATGTTCCATGGCGACCCGAAGGATGTGAAGAACTGGTATTGCTACGGCGCGGAGGTCCTAGCGGTGGGCGATGGGACCGTCGTGGAAGTGGTAAGGGACCTGCCGAATGTGCAGCCGGGCGTGTTACCAACTGGGCTGTCCATCGGTGAGATCGCGGGCAATCGCGTGATTGTCGATATGGGCGACGGGCGCTACGCCGAGTACGATCATTTGCTCCCGAAGAGTCCCACTGTTCATGTCGGCGACCATGTGCGGCAGGGAGAAAAGCTTGGGCTGCTGGGAAACACTGGAAACTCGGATGCTCCGCACCTGCATTTCCAGCTCATGGATCGGCCCTCCAGCCTGGACGGCTCGGCGCTTCCCTTTGTCTTTGACAGCATGACACTGGAGGGACGGATGCCGCTGGATCTGCAGGCACTGGACGATGCCAGCCAGAAGGGCACAGCGATCTCGATCGACAAGAAAGACGCGAAAGCGTTGCAGAGAGTGATGCCACTTTCGCTCGATGTCCTCGATTTCGAGTAGTCCCCTCCATCGCGAGCTGTTAGAAGCCCCGAGGGCGTTCCTCGGCCACGTTGAAGGCGCGTTCCAGCGCGACGCCGGCACGGCCGAGCGTTCCCTCGTCGAAGAGCCTTCCAATAAGCGTGACCCCGTAGGGGACGCGGCGGGGTGGATTAAATTTCGGCAGTGGCTTGTTCGGATCAGGCGCCCAGTCGCTGCGTGCCTCGCTCACTTCGACGAAGCCGGCGCGCAGGGTGAGCGACGGATGCCCGGTGAAGTTGGTAAGGGTGAGCATCTCATCGCGAAGCGACGGCACGAGCAATAGGTCTACATGTTCGAAGATCTGCATCATCTGCTGCGCGACCTTGCGACGGAAGCGATCCGACTGCACGAGATCGACAGCAGAGAGGAAGCGGGCCTGGCGAAAGATGTTCGGCCACGCATCGGGCACCTGCGCCTTGAGTTGATCGACACCATGCGAGACGGTCAGGTCTTCAAATGCCGCTGCAGCCTCTGCGAACAGGATGACGTCGAGCGAGTCGTAGGGCCAGTCCGGCAGCGAGACGGGCACGATCTCCATACCGAGCGCCTTTGCCTGGTTGAGCGCGGCACGATCCACATCCGTAGCGGGCGGCTGGGCGATCCACGCAGGTATGTAACCGACACGGAGACCTTTCACCGAAAGCTGCGCGTTGTAATCGAGATGGCTGGGGACGCTGGCCAGGTCACCAGCGTCCGGTCCGCTGATAGCGCGCAGCACCAGCAGGGTGTCCTCAACCGAGCGCGCCATGGGACCCAGCTTGTCGAGCGACCAGCAGAGCGTCATGGCGCCGGTACGCGGCACACGGCCATAGGTAGGGCGCAGGCCGGTGACGCCGCAGCGCATGGATGGACTGACGATAGAGCCGCCCGTTTCACTGCCGATAGCGAAGCCGACCAGACCGGCAGCTGTGGCTGCGCCCGGGCCTGCGCTCGAGCCGGATGAGCCTTCCTCGAGCAGCCAGGGGTTCATGGTCTGACCGCCGAACCAGATGTCATTGAGTGCGAGCGCGCCCATGCTGAGTTTGGCGACCAATACCGCGCCCGCGGCGTTGAGCCGTTCGACGACGACTGCATCCGTCGCCGGAACGCGATTGCGGAAGGGCTCCGCACCGTAGGTGGTGGGGATGTTCGCTGTGTCGAGAAGGTCCTTCGCGCCCCAGGGGATGCCGTGGAGCGGACCGCGATAGTGGCCGGCGGCGATCTCGCGATCGGCCTGACGTGCCTGAGTGAGAGCGTGGTCGTGAGTCATCGTAATCACGCAGCGCAACGTTGGGTTGAAGCGCTCCAACCGCTGCAGGTAGATGCTTGTGAGCCGTTCGGAGGTGATCTTTCGCGTACGCAGCCAGTAGCCAAGGTGGGCGACGGGCGCGAAGGCGATGTCTTCGTCCGTGGCCGGCAGCGGGACAGGCGCCGCGACAACGGGGACGAAGTGGTCGTGCTGCGGAGGCGGTGGCATGCCCGGCAACATGGGGTTCCACTGCGATGCCGGGGCGAGTGTGGGTTCGAGTGCGACCTTGCGCGGACCGACACGCCGCTCATAGAGCGGCGCCATGGCCTGACGCCAGCTCTGCGCGGCCTGCTTTCGCTCGGCGTCGGTGAGTGTGACCTCGACCAGCCTTTCGGCCTCAAGGAAGGTAGCGGCGGAGACCTCCGGGCCGACGGGGGGTGCCGTGGCGAAGGCGGGCGGCGCACCTGCGGTCGCGGCGGGGGGTGCGCCGGCAACCGGCGTGGACGGCTGCGGTTCGGAGTGGCAGCCGATAGCTGCGGCAGCCAGCCCAAGCGAACCATGCTTCAGAAAGTGACGGCGAGACTTCGATGTGGCTTTGAACATGGATTGGTGGGATTGTACGGGGAAACCGGGCGACGCTGTTTGTACTGGCAGAGAGAGACCAGCCTCACGATCCGCCGATTGCCGAAGCCGGACGGGCGTCCCGATCGAAAGTGGGGGGCCGGTTTGAATCTTTTCTTGATATCAAACATCTTTATGCCAAGACATGACGACTCCCGGCAAATCCAAAGAAAACGACGATCTGAGCGGCGTCCACCTGTGGCTGGTGCTGTGGAAGGCCGGTCGCGCGGTGGAGGTGCAGGCGCAGCGGAGCATCGCACGCTTCGGCATGGTGCAGAGCGACTTTGGCGTGCTGGAGGCCCTGCTGCACCGGGGCCCGCTGAGTGCGAAGCAGTTGGGCGCCAAGGTGCTGTTGACCAGCGGGTCGATTACGGCCGCTGTGGACAGACTGGCCGCTCGCGGGCTGGTACGGCGTGCGGACGACGCGGCAGACCGCCGTGCCTGCATCGTGCAGTTGACCGCGCCCGGGCGGCGGCTGATTGAACGGGCGTTTGCACAGCACCGCGAGGAGATGGAGACGGCTCTGGCAGGCCTCTCCATCGAGGAGCGGCGGGCACTGCTGCCATTACTGCGCAGGGTCGGCCGCGTTGCGGAAGAGGCATCGTTGTCATGGGCAGGCAAGAGCGGGACGAACAACGACGCAGGGAAAGCAGCGGGCGGGAAGGAAACACGATGAAGGAGCAGACAATGGCAACGCAAAAGAAGGTACTGGGCACGTATAACGCAGGATCGAACCACTGGGTGGGCGATGGGTTTCCGGTGCGGAATCTCTTTCCTTCCAACGGCATCGAGGGGGAGATCAGCCCGTTCCTGATGCTGGATTACGCCGGACCCAGCCTGTTTGAACCATCTGCGAAGCGACGCGGTGTCGGGGAGCATCCGCATCGCGGATTTGAAACCGTGACGATTGCGTATCAGGGCGCCGTCGGTCATCGCGACTCGGCAGGCAACCGTGGCACGATCTATCCGGGTGATGTGCAGTGGATGACAGCGGCTTCGGGCGTGGTGCATGAGGAGCTGCATGAAGAGGCCTTCACCAAGGCGGGAGGCATCTTCGAGATGGTGCAGCTCTGGGTGAACCTGCCCAAGGCGCACAAGATGTCCAGTCCGCGCTATCAGGGGATCACGAAGGAGCAGATTCCGGTAGTCGATTTGCCGGACGGTGGCCATGTGCGCGTGATCGCGGGCAATGTGCTGGGCAAGCAGGGGCCGGCAAAGACCTTCACTCCGGTGACGGTACTGGACGTCATCCTGAAGGCCGGCGAGCACTTCGAGCTGCCGCTGCCGGAAGGCCACAACGCGGCGATAGTCCTGCGCAAAGGTGACGTGCTGCTGAACGGCGCAGAGCCCCTGAAGGGTGAGGCGCGCATTGCGACGCTGAGCCAGGATGGCGCATCGGTGACCATGAAAGCCAAGACGGACACGACGCTGCTGGTGCTGAGTGGAGCGCCGATCGACGAGCCCGTCGCCAGCTATGGGCCCTTCGTGATGAACACGCGCGAAGAGCTGCAACAGGCGATGGATGACTACAGGGCCGGGAAAATGGGACACCTGGGCTGAGCGCGGCAGGCGCGGAAACGTGATCGACTCGTTCTGTGTCGTGTTCTATGTCGTGTTAGGTGTCGTGTTGTGTGTCGTGCATGCTTCCGTGATCCTGCAGGCGTATGTTGTTTTCATGTTGCGACGGCGATGGTTTTTCGCGGTGGCCTTGGCGGGTGCAACGATGGCGACCGCATTGGCACAGACCAAGCAGGACACGAAGACGGGTGCGTGGGGCGTGGTCGACTTTTCGGGCACCGTGGGCGCGAGCAGAATCGGCATGCTCTTCGACCTGGGGAAGGCGACGGCGGTGCCGCCGCATTTTTCGGCGAGCTACTTCTACACGCGACACCTGACAGACATTCCGTTAGACGGCGCGCTGAATCAGAGTGGCGGCTACACGCTGGTCGAGAAAGATGCCGACGGGAGACCGCGCGCGACGTTCACACTCTTCCCTACCGAAAACAGCGGCAAGCGCGTTGCGGATCTGTCTGTGGCAACCGGGCTTCAAGGGACATGGAAGAGCGTGAACGGCAGGACGCTGCCGGTGACGCTGGCCATTGCGGACTCGCAGCCGGGCGCAACGGCCGCGACGCGCTATGGCACCAGTCCCGGGGCGGACACCAAGGTGGAAGGCCACGCACGGCGCTTTCTCGCTGCGGTCGAGAGTGGCGACCGCACGGCCGCGGAGCGCGAAGTGTCTTTTCCGTTGCGTGCGAATGTGGTGAAGCAGCAGATCAAGGACGCCGCGCAACTGGACTTGAAATGGACGACGATCTTTACACCGAGCTACGTCGCCTGCCTGAAGACGCTGGTGCCGCACAACCTGTTTACCAACGCGGAGGGATCGATGATGGGCGACGGGGCGGTATGGCTGGACAGCTCCGGAATTATCTCGCTGAACCCGTGCACCACGAAGCCCTCGCAACGCTGAGAGCCTCCGGACCGAAGGAATCGCTTCGTGCTAGATTCTCTGGTGCCATGCGATATCGTTTTCTCGCGCTCGCTGTTTCCCTGCTGATTCCGTTGTTTGCGCCCCTTTCTATGCATGCCCAAAGCACGCCGACCGGATCTATGCCGCATCTGGAGAGGCGCGGCGAGGCGACGCAGTTGATTGTGGATGGGCATCCGTACCTGATGCTTGCGGCGGAGCTGCACAACTCCAGTTCCTCGAGCCTGGACTACATGAAGCCGGAGTGGCCGCGGCTTGCGGCGCTGTCGATGAACACGGTGCTGACACCGCTCTCCTGGGAGTTGGTGGAACCGTCCGAAGGAAAATTCGACTTCACGCTGGTAGACGGGCTGTTGGCACAGGCGCGCGCGCAGCATCTGCATATCGTCTTTCTTTGGCTGGCCGCGTGGAAGAACGGCATGTCGAGCTATCCGCCGGCGTGGGTGAAGCAGGATACGCATCGCTTCCCGCGCGTGGTCGAAGACGGCAACAAGGTCAATATCCTGAGCACCTTCGGCGCAGCGACGCTGGAGGCTGACGGGCATGCTTTTGCGGCGCTGATGCAACATCTGCATGAGGTCGACGCGCAGGACCATACGGTACTGATGATGCAAGTGGAGAACGAGGTAGGCGTGTTGGGCAGCACGCGCGACCACTCCGCGGTGGCGAACCGAGCATTTGCCGGGCAGGTGCCGGCAGAGCTGTTGAGCCACCTGGCGAAACACCGTGCCGTGCTGAACCCGGAGCTGCGCGCGCTGTGGGAGGAGCACGGCGCGAAGAGCGCCGGTACGTGGGCGGAGGTCTTCGGCGACACGCCGCGTGCGGATGAGATCTTCATGGCGTGGCACTACGCGAAGTATGTGCAGGCGGTAACAGCGAAGGGAAAGGCAGCCTACGACCTGCCCATGTATGTGAACTGCTGGCTGGGCGGCGACGACGCCACTCCTGGCAACTACCCCAGCGGTGGTCCGCAGCCGCGCGTGGTCGATGTGTGGAAGGCGGCGGGCTCGGCGATCGATATCTACGCTCCCGACCTGTACGCAGCTGATTTTTACGGATGGGCGCAACGCTACCATCGCCCGGACAATCCGCTGTTCCTGCCGGAGACGCGCGATGGCGAGGCGGGTGCGGCGAACATCTTCTATGCCATCGGTGAGCATGCGGCGATCGGCTTTTCGCCGTTTGGAATCGACAACTGGTCGAGCCCGATTCCCGGCGAGCGCGCGGAGAAAGAGAAGCAGGGCGAAGAGGCACTGGCTGCGAGCTATCGCGCCATCGCCGCCGTGCAACCGATGTTGGTGGAGGCAGAGAGCAAAGGCGATGTGCATGGCTTTGTCTTAGACAAACAGCGATCGTCGGTGATGTTCACGATGCAGGGCTACGACGTGGAGGTGAGCCTGGACCAAGTCTTCGGCTACCACGCCGATGCGGGCTACGGCATGATTCTGGCAACCGGGCCGGATACGTTTCTCGGTGTCGGCAAGGGCTTCCGCGTACACTTCACTCCGCGCGATCCGGGTGGGAAGCGGGTGGGGATAGCGACCATCGATGAAGGCCGTTACGAGAACGGAACGTGGATCGCGGGACGCAGGCTGAACGGGGATGAGAACGACCAGGGCCAGTATTGGCGCTTCGATCCGCGAAAGGTGAATACGGAGAAGATGACGCTGTATCGCTTCGAGTGATTCTGCCTACGAGAGCAGAAGCCGGGATGATGTCATGTATTGAGAGAGGCGATGTAGGCATTTTCTTTGGCGAAAATGCCTGACCAGAGTGGCGCTTCACCTTACAGCAACCCGGCTTCTGCTCTAACGCATTGTCACTGTTGCGGTGTAGCACCAGGTTTCGCGCCCTTCTCTATACCTACCGGGAACACCTACAGTGAACATGCTCTATTGGTCGAAATGCAGCCGCAGTTTGCCGTCGGCTTCCTGTTCTGCGGTGACCTGTTCGAGTGAAGCGACGCACCAGTCGGCAGCAGCGAGCTCGCGTGCGGTGTGCGACGTAAGCACGGCGAGCACGCGGCAGCCGGCGGCTTTTCCGGATGCCACCCCGGCCGGCGAATCTTCGATGACCAGGCAGTCGGCTGACGCGAATCCAAGTAGCCCTGCGCCGGCTTCATATGGCTCGGGATGCGGCTTGCCATGCGCCACTTTGTCGGCCGGGACGAGGACACGCGGCACCGGCAGACCGGCATGGCCGAGCCGGCCCTGCAGCAGGCGCGTTGTGGCTGACGTAACGATGGTCCAGCTTCCATCGGGAAGCGATGCAAGCAGCCGTTCCACGCCGGGCAGGATGACGAGGCCGCTGTAGTCCTCTGCGTCGTAGTCTTCGAGCCGGCGCTGTTCGACGACTGGATCAAGATCGGGGCGCAGGTCACGGAGCGTGTCGAGGGCGCGGCGGCCGTGCGTGGATTGAGGGTTGAAGGCGCCTTCCATACAGTGATGCCGGGCCCAGCGCAGCCAGCAGCGCTCGTCTGCGCCGGTGGAGCTGATGAGCACGCCGTCCATATCGAAGAGAATTCCGCGAGCGCTGATCGTGTGAGTGGGCATCTTACTCCTTGATGATGGCACGCCGACGGATTGGCCTTCGGCGGCGGTGGCATCCGGATCGCTGACCGGCGTAGGCTGGTTGTGAATTCCCCATAGGAGGATCGTGTTCATGGAGCGTCGTGACTTTCTGAAGCAGAGCGCATTCACTGCCGCAGCTGCGGCCAGTACCCGGCTCGCGCATGCCGCGACACCGACGAACTCCATCGCAAAGCGACCGCTGGGGAAGACGGGCGAGCACCTTTCGATGATTGGCTTCGGCGGCATCGTGGTGATGGACGAGGATCCGACGCAATCGAAGAACATCGTGGCCGAGGCGGTGGACCGAGGCGTGAACTACTTCGACGTCGCGCCGAGCTATGGCAATGCGCAGGAGCGGCTAGGCCCGGCGCTGGCGCCGTATCGCAAGAACTGCTTTCTCGCTTGCAAGACCGAGGGGCGTATGAAAGACGACTCGCGCAAGCAGCTGGAAGAGTCGCTGCGCCTGCTGAAGACGGATCACGTCGACCTGTACCAGTTCCACGCACTGACCAAGATGACGGACCTCGACAAGGTGCTGGGGCCGGGCGGCGCGATGGAGACAATGGAGGCCGCGAAGAAGGAAGGCAAGATCCGCTACATCGGTTTTTCGGTGCACTCGGCGGAGACCGCGATAGCCGCGATGGACCGCTATCCTTTCGACACGGTGCTGTTCCCAGTGAACTTCGTGCTCTTCTCGCAGGCGAACTTCGGCCCGCAGATTTTGAAGAAGGCGCAAGAGAAGAATATGGGCATCCTGGCGCTGAAGGGCATGGCCAAGACGACCTGGTCTGCCGAGCAGAAGAAGGACCATCCCGAGCCGAAGTGCTGGTACCAGCCGGCTACGTTCCCGAACGAAGCGGCGCTGGGGCTGCGCTGGACGCTGGGGCATCCGATCACAGCGGCGCTCCCGCCGGGCGATGAGAAGTACTTCCGGCTGGCGATGGATGTGGCGCAGAACTACAAGCCTTTGGAACAGCATGAGGAAGTTGCTTTACTGTCCGGTGCGACGGGGCTGGAGCCGATCTTTCATCTGGGGAATGATGTGTAGGGCGATAAACCGGTCATTCTTAAATCCCGACGCCGAGCCCGAATGATCAGATCACCTTAGTTACGAACCTCTCCGTGTGGCGAATTGCCTTTCGCGGTCAACTGAGTCATATTGGTCTTCCAATGGCAAACGCTCTATTCGCCATCTTTGCGTCCGATGATCCGGAGAAGCTCGGCAGTCGAATCACCGAGGTTTACGGGTCGTTTAGCCGTTCCGTATCAGATGGTGAATGGCTCATCGTCACGCCAAGTGCGGCTACTTCTAAGGAAATCAGTGACGCCTTGGGTATAACCGACGGCACGAACGGACCGGCAATTGTGGTACGCGTTGAGGGATACTTTGGTCGAGCTGCCTCCGAAATTTGGGAGTGGATCGGCGCCAAGTCGGGGGCCGAGATTGCCCAGAGCGTCTAAGACTTCAGCCCAGACTACTGTGCCAGTAGGAGCATCTCCACCTCCTGTTCATGCAGGAGGTGTTCAGGATCACAGCTTTTACCTTCAGACCGTTTTCGAGATCAAAGGGGCGGTTGCGGCAGCAACGCAGAGGCTCGATGACTTCAACGCCCAACAAACCCGGGTAGAAGATCGGCTGACACGATTAGAGCAGTCCGTGATTGGTCTCTCTCGCGAATTCTCGGAAGCAAAAGGTTCATTCAAAACCCTTTTCTGGGTCGTGAGTTTAGGCCTACCTGTCGTAACGGCGTTGCTGGTGGTACTAGTTCAATGGCTAGCACATCGATATGCTAGCTAGTTGGCAGTGACTGCGGCCTAGCCGAATCGAGTTCTTAGGCAAGAGACGAAATTGACACCTTCCCCGCCCCGGCCTAGTCTTATGGGTACGATGACTCGGGTTGGTTCACCCATGCTTGCTTGTTGCTGCTGCTGTCACTGCGGCCGGGCGCGGGTGTGCGATCCGACGGATATCGAATAGACTTCGACCATTCCGCGACGTACCACCTGAGACCCACCCGCAGACACTGCCGGTGGGTTTTTTGCGTTTCCGGCAGTTGATTTCACGACCGATCACCAGCAATCGAAAGGGTTCCATCACCATGAGCACAGTTGCAGAGACGACGACCGAGACGGCCCGGCTGCCCCGCCTGGGTGAGACGGCTCCTGACTTTACCGCAAAGACTACGCACGGCGAGATCCGGCTGAGCGACTTCACCTCCAAAGGCAAATGGGTGCTGCTGTTCTCCCATCCCTCGGACTTTACCCCGGTGTGCACCACCGAGTTCGTCGAGTTTGCACGGCGCTGGCCGGAGTTCGACGCGCTGAATGTACAGTTGATCGGCGTGTCGATCGACAGCATTTACTCGCATATCGCCTGGGTGCGGGACATCGAACAGCACGCCGGGGTGGAGGTGAAGTTCCCCGTGGTGGCCGATCTCGACCAGCGAGTTGCGCGCGCCTACGGCATGGTGCATGAGGCCACGGCTGACACAGCGACGGTGCGCGCGGTCTTCGTCATCGACCCGAAGCAGAAGGTGCGGACGGTGCTCTACTACCCGATGCAGCTAGGCCGCAGCATCGACGAGCTGCTGCGCGTCGTTCAGGGTCTGCAGACGGTGGATGCCAACGGCGTGAGCTGCCCGGCGGACTGGAAGCCCGGCGAGGCTGTGATTGTGCCTGCGCCCGCAACGCAGGCAGACGCCGCCAAGCGCACCAATGGCGGTGGGGCCGGGTTGGATGTGAAGACCTGGTATCTGTCCAAGAAAGACCTGGACGTGAAGCCTGAGGTGGGGTCGAAGAACTAGGGATAAGGAAATAGGGCTTAGGGATCGGGATACGCTGCCGATTTTCGCATCATCCCACCCTTTCCCATTCGCTCCTAGCTTTGCTCAGGGTCAGACTGGGCACCCGTTTGTGGGGATGCGCTGCGAATCGTCGCGCCATCCCACCCTGGCGTTGCCAGGATTGATGGGATAAGGAGGAAGGCTTCAGCGATCGAGTAGTTTTGTGGTTGCGGACCATGAGCTGCTGGATCGGGAGAAGCCTTCTATGCAGATTGTAGGTTGTGATTTTCATCCGGAATGGCAGCAGGTAGCGGTTTTCGATGTGGAGACCGGTGAGTTGACCGAGCGCAGGCTGGTCGACGGGGATGGTGAGGAAGAGCGGTTTTATTGGGGTCTGGCGGTGCCGGCGCTGGTGGGAGTGGAGGCGTGCGGCAACAGTCAGTGGTTTTTGAAGAACGGGTTGCAGCATCTGGCTCTGAACCGGGGTTTGCAGCAGAAGAGCCGCCTCCAGGCCGCAGGATTGAATGAGCGCTCTCGCATCCAGCACTAGGCTGGATGTCCGCATGGACGCATCATGGCCTGGAGTCGATGGCCGTATCGATGGTTGGTGGGGCGCTAAGACCACCGTGTGGTGATGCAGCAGGACGTTCCCAGAGCTCTGGTCCGCAACCTCTCTCTGGCAACGGCTGCGGTGCTCACGCACCGCAGCCGTGAGGTGCGGCTTGACAACAACCTTCCTCCTTATCGAGGGGCACCCGTTGGGGTAGCGTTGCGAATGGACTGCGGGTCTTCCGCTGCGCCGATCTTCAAACTTCTTCGCGCCCCGGCCGGCGCATCAGCTCGGCGACGGCTGCGCGTGGGCTTCTGCCGTGGTGGAGGATGGCGTCCACCTGCTCCGCGATCGGCATTTCGATGGCGCGGGCCGCTGCCAGGCCAAGCGCGGCACGCGTTGTCACGACACCTTCGGCCACCTTGCCGCCCATGCCGTCGAGAATGTCACCGAGACGGCGACCTTTGCCAAGCTCGATGCCGACGCGGCGGTTGCGGGAGAGCTCGCCCGTGCAGGTGAGCACCAGATCGCCGAGACCGGCGAGGCCGGCCAGCGTCTCGCGACGTCCGCCGCACGCGACGGCGAGCCGAGTGATCTCCGCGATGCCGCGGGTGATGAGAGCGGCCGCGCTGTTGTGACCGAGGCCGAGGCCGTCCACGATGCCGGTGGCGATGGCAATAACATTCTTGAGCGCGCCGCCCAACTCGACGCCGACGACATCCTCGCTGGTGTAGAGCCGCAGCGCCGGGCCGGAGAGCTCGTCCTGCAAACGCATAGCGAGCGGCGCATCGGCACACGCGATCGTCATTGCGGTGGGGCGCGCAGCCGCCACCTCCTGCGCGAACGATGGCCCGCTGAGTACGGCGCAGGCAAGCGACAGCCCTCGCGCGGCGAGCGCGGCGGTGATCACCTCGCTGATGCGGAGATAGCGCACGGCATCGGTGCCGGCGGTGACAATGCCCTTGGTGGCGCTAACGATCACCTGGCCGTGCTGCAGGTGTGACGCCACGCCTTCGTAGAGCTCCTGGGCATGCGCGGATGGCATTACGCCGACGACGATATCGGCAGACGCGAGCGCTTCCGTGAGGCTGGCGGTCGGCCGCACAGTGTCCGGTATGGTGAAACCGGGGAGGTAGGTGCGGTTCTCGCGGTGTTGTGCAATCTCTTCCGCAATGGCAGCAGTGTGTGACCAGAGTGCGATGGAATGGCCGCCGCGCTGTGCCAGCGAGACGGCGAGTGCGGTGCCCCAGGCGCCGCTGCCGAGGATGGCGATGCGGCTCACGCTGCGGTGGCCTTCGACTTGCCGAAGCGGTATTCGGTACCAGCCAGCAGGCGACCGATGTTCGCATGATGCTTCACGATGACGATCAGCGGCAGCGCGATAACGACGGCGACCATGAACTTCGTAAGCGGCTCGTGCGGGCGCAGCAAGGCTGCTAACGGAAAGACCGCGGCCGCAACGATCGAAGCCAGCGAAACATAACGGCTGAGCGCAAAGACGAGAATGAAGGTCAGCAGTGCAATCAGGGCCGCGAGTGGCGCGATGCCGAGGAAGACGCCGAGTCCCGTAGCCACGCCTTTGCCGCCTTTGAAGCGAAGCCACACGGGGTAGATGTGTCCGAGCATCGCGCACAGCGCGGCAGTCGCGGCAAGGCTCTGCGTCGCGAATTGCGTGTGATGCAAGTGCAAACCCACCTGCCATGCCAGCAGGACGGCGAAGAGGCCTTTTGCCGCATCGAGCAGGAAGGTCGCGGCGCCCAGACCCTTACTGCCGGAGCGCAGCACATTGGTCGCACCAATGTTGCCGCTGCCCTGCTGGCGGATGTCCTGCTTGCGAAAAACGCGCACCAGGATGAGGCCGAAGGGAATGGAGCCCAGGAGATACGCGAGGACGCCGACGATGAGGAAGAGCAGCATGGGAACGGATCGAGTGTAGCGCGTCGGGAACTCAAGGCGAGCGGCCCGCTATTTGTATTAAATAGTTTGCTCGATGCCTTCCACCAGTATGAGATCGCGGGTGAGCGCTTTGTCTCGCGCCGTGAGAGCCGACTCATACTCTGCGGAGCGATACTATAGCAATTTTCCTGATGCTGTGATGTGCGGAGCATCGCTCGGCGTGGCCTTTCCTGAATGAAAGGCCACAAAGGCCTTCGTTGGGCCCTCTACACCTACAGGAAAATTGCTATAGGCACGCGCTTGATCCATGGTGGGGAACTCGACGATCACGATGGCTTGAGGCATCCATGTCCCCTCAAGCGGCTCGATCGCGCCTCCACGAACCAGATAGCGGCCACCGTATTGCTCTATGGAGGCTGCGGCGGAGGCTGCGGCGCGGGGTCCGGTAGATCTGAAACTCATCTGGATCCAGCGAAGCCACATCCGAGATCAAATAAGCGGGCATTCTGCTGTCTCCGTTCCGCGCTTACATCAAGCGGCGCCGCACCAGGTCGAGTGCGGCCTGCGCGCTTAAGGTGCGCACGCGCTCGCGCGTATTGTTCGTTGCGAGGCCGGCGAAGTTCTTCTCCACCGCTTCGATCTCCTTGCCGTGCGCCACGGCAACATATACCAGACCGACAGGCTTCTCCTCCGTCCCGCCGCCTGGTCCGGCGATGCCGGTGACAGCGAGTCCGATGGTCGCGCCGGTCTTTTTCCGGATGCCGTCGGCCATGGCCTTGGCCACTTCCGCGCTCACCGCACCACGCTCCTCGATCAACGAGGCGTCCACGCCGGCGAAGGTTGTCTTCATTTCGTTTGAATACACCACCGCGCCGCCGAGGAAACTGCGCGAGGCGCCGGCAATGCTGGTGAGACGCTGCGCCACCAGGCCGCCCGTGCAACTCTCCGCCACGGCCAGTGTTGCGCCCTTCATCCCAAGGTAAAGCAACACGATCTCTTCGAGCGACTCGCCCTGCGTCGAGTAGATGAGGTCATCCAGTTCTTCTTCGATGCGACCTGCAAGCTCGTCCACGCGGGACTGCGCGATGGAGAGTGCGGGCTTCTCGCAGATCAGATTGAGCTGGATGTCGCCGCCATTCGCCAGGATGGTGGTTTCAATATCGGGGTAGAGCTTATAGATGGGCGCAATGCGTGCGTCGCATGCGGACTCGCCAATCATGGTCGCCTTAAGTGTGCGCTTGGCAATGAAGCGCTCCGGGAGCACTTCGCGCAGGCGCGGCATGCACTCCTGGTCGAAGATCGGCTTCATCTCGAGTGGCGGCCCGGGCAGCAGCATCAGGATCTTGCGATGTCCATTGAAGACCGTGTCCAGCCACTGCGCCGGCGCGGTGCCGTTGGCATTGGGCACCACATGTGCGCCCTCCAGTACATCGGCCTGCTGGGCGTTGTTCTCAGTCATGCTCATACGGCGCGCGGCAAAGCGTTTATAGAGTTCGGCAACAATGTCAGCGTTGCGGCGGATGTGGATGCCCATCGCCTCGGCCACGGCCTGCCGGGTGAGGTCGTCCTGCGTGGGGCCGAGCCCGCCCATGATGACGACGATGTCGACACGCTGCGCCGCGGTGCGGATGGCCGCCACCAGGTGCTCCATGCGATCGCCGACCGTGGTCTTGAAGGCGATCCTCACGCCGATCTCGTTCAGGCGTTCGGTGACGAAGAGCGAATTGGTGTCCTGTCGAAAGGGTGTCAGCATCTCCGAGCCGACGGCGATGGTTTCTGCGAGCATGCGGGTGGGTCACCTTCCAGAGAGTGCCGCGATTCAAATGCCGCGCGTGGTCCGCGCGTTGCTGTTAGACAAAGCGCAGGCCTTCCACTCCCAACGCCACATCATAAATGGCGGTGTGGGTGGCGACGATAGCGCTGCCGCTGGGGCTGAAGGCCAGGCCCACCATCCCGCTGCCGCTGATGACCAGCTCCGGCTCATCCTGGGGTTCGCGATCAACCGGGAAACGCAGCACGCCGCGACGGCCGCGGTGCGATGCCGCTACATAGAGTGAGCCGGCGATGTCCACCGCGAGGCCCTGCGGACGGCCCAGGCCGCGGTAGTAGACGCGGCTGGTGCCATCGCGGTCAATGGCATGGACGGCGTCGTTGCTGGAGGTGGTGGGACCGGAGACGAAGAGCGTGCCGTCCAAACCGAAGGCGAGATGGTAGGCAGCCATGCTGGGTTCAAGCGTGGCGAAGACGAAGATCTGGCGGTCGCGCGCGATCTTGAAGATGGTGCCGCTGCGATCGCCGCAGTAGAGATTCCCCTCCGGGTCGAAGGCCAGCCCGGTGGCCACACCCATGCTCTCCACAAAGACCGAGCTTGCCCCCTGCGGGGTGATGCGATAGATCGTGCCCTCATGCCGGGAGGAGACGTAGAGCATGCCGTCCGTATCGAGCGCCAGGCCGGTCGGGTTCAGGATATCGACGGCAAAGGAGTCCATGTCGCCTTCGGGCGCGATGCGGTAGACCGATACCGGCATCTTTTCCCCGCGCGGGCCGGAGAGCGTCGTGAAGATGTTGCCTTCGGCATCGACCACGGGACTGGCCACCGGATTCACGTTTTCCGCCAGCAGCTTACCGATCTTGAGCGTGACGGCATTGCTGGTGGCGCCGTTCTGGCGTATCTCCAGGCGCCCGGCCTCTGCGGACTCCGGCACCCGGATGCTCATACGGGTAGGTCGGCAGAGAAGTATGGGGGCGAGCGAGCCATCGAGCACTGCGAGCGGGCGACGCTCCGCGACCGGGCCAAGCGCCGTTCCCTGCACTTCCACCTCACCGCCGGGCAGCACAGCCTCCGGCGTAATCGAGTCGATGCGTGGGCTCGGAGAACCCGGGTGCTCCGATTTTGCGATACGGATCATGTAGCCCTAGTTTACGACTGCCCAGCTTAGAGCGGATGTCCCGTGACTCGAGCCTTTTCGGTATAGGTGTCGAGGATCTGGCGCCTTCTGGGGCTTCGAGTACTCCGATGAGAAATCTGCTCAAGACGCAAGGCCGGCGTATTTGGACGAGAGCGCTTGTGCCACGAACACATATCAGATCGCCTGCACGCGCACGCGATACGCCTCCGGCGTCTCCACGGCGAAGCGCGTCTGCCCCGCCAGCACCAGCAGATCCCGATCGCCGCTCACCAGCGAATCAGCTTTGCCGCTCTGCGCGAGATCGAGAAATGGCTGGTCGTTGGGGTCGCGGCATAGGACGCTGCACGTCTCAGTTATGTCCACGATCTCGCAATAGGGCAAATAGTCGGCCAATAGCTCATCTCGGCGCTGCGTCTCCAGGCGAAACTTGCGGTATCCGAGAATACGAATCAGCTCGGCGGCAGTGTCCCCGGAGATGAGTGGAATACACCCGCCGTCACTCCAATGAGCGCGCAGCCATGCCAGTCGTCCGCTTTGAAGGACTACCGCAGAGACGACGACCGAGGTATCAAAGACGATTCTTGCCTTCACTTCGAGCTGCGAGCCCAGGCAACGGCATCCTCAACATCCTGTTGAGTGATACCCAGCTCGGCCAGCTTGGCGCGCACCTCATCCCCGCGGCTGCGACGCAGCGGACGCAGTGTGATCGACTCACCATCCGTGCTGATGTCGAAGTGCTCGACTCCCGGGAAGCGGTTGGCTACCGCCTTGGGGAGGGTCAATTGGTTCTTCGCAGTGACTTTCGCAAGCATAAGGATTTCCTAATTCAAGGAAGTAAGGAAACAAATTTATCTTACCACGTTGAACCGTTGCTGTTGCTATCCTGCTTCCGTGACACGGCGAACACCTTGTGATCTTCCAACATTCGAGGCATTCGTCAGCCCCCTCATCGGGCTGCCGGTAAGCCGCGTTTGGCAAGGTTATGGCAGCGCGATCTTTTTGGAGTTCGGGACGCTCCACTCAACAAAAAGATTAGATGGTCGGTTCGGAGCGCCGCGCGGCGACTGGAGCTTAATGATCGAGTGGAGTTGGAGAATCGAGGGAAAGCGAAGGATCTGGTGTGGAAGTTGGAGCGACGGTGAACGATGGCCGCGAGCCTTTGCTCGGTTACAAAACGCAAAGGTCAAATCCATATCAATCCTCGGCAGATTGCCTGAGATCGATCTCTGTTTGAGTAATGGCCTTCACGTCGTTTCTTGCATGACTGCAGACGGGGATCCTGAGTGGGGATTAATCAAGCGACGCGATGACGCCTCTATGTCGATAAGTGTTTCTGCAGGCCGACTCGTATTGGATGACGGATTGGCTGATATCACTTCATAACTGATTGGAGAACGAGGTTACGTCAGGCCGACTCTTGCCTTAACTGAGAAACACGAGGGTGCCCCAGGTCTCTACGTGACCTGGGTTCCTCCCGGGAACTACCGCGCTGCCGCAGGCTGATTCGCCACCTCGAACACCAGCCGGTTCTTCAACGGATCGGCATCCACCCGGACGTGATCGCCGTGCAGCACTTCGCCGTCGAGGATCTTGATGGCGAGCGGGTCTTGGATCAGCCGCTGGATGGCTCGCTTCAGCGGACGCGCGCCGTAGGCCCGGTCGTAGCCGCTCATCAGCAACTGGTGCCGTGCTTCGTCGGTGAGGTCGAGCGTGATCTTGCGATCGGCCAGCAGCTTCTTCAGGTCGATGAGCCGCAGGTCGATGATGTGGCCCAACTGCTCCTCGCCCAGCGGACGGAAGATCACGATGTCATCCACGCGGTTCAGGAACTCCGGCCGAAAGCTCGCCTTCAGCACGTCCATCACCTGCTCGCGCGCGTGATCGAAGGACGCTTCATCGGTCAGCGCCTCGGCATTCAGCATCTGCGCGCCGAGGTTCGAGGTCATGATCAGCACCGTGTTCTTGAAGTCCACCGTGCGGCCCTTGGAGTCGGTCAGACGGCCATCGTCGAGCACCTGGAGAAGGATGTTGAAGACATCCGGATGCGCCTTCTCGATCTCGTCGAAGAGCACGACCGCGTAGGGCCGGCGACGGATCGCCTCGGTCAGTTGGCCGCCTTCATCGAAGCCAATGTAGCCCGGAGGCGCGCCGATGAGCCGGGAGACGGCGTGCTTCTCCATGTATTCGCTCATGTCGATGCGCACCATCGCCTGCTCATCGTCGAAGAGGAACTCGGCGAGCGCCCGCGCGGTCTCCGTCTTACCCACGCCCGTGGGTCCGAGGAAGATGAAGCTGCCGATGGGCCGCTTGGGATCGCTGAGACCGGCGCGCGAGCGGCGGATGGCGTTCGCCACCGTGGTCAGCGCTTCATCTTGACCGATCACGCGGTCGCGTAGGCGCGACTCCATCTGCACCAGCTTCGACACCTCGCCTTCGAGCATCTTCGAGACCGGGATGCCGGTCCACTTGCTCACGATGGCCGCGATGTCCTCTTCGTCCACCTCTTCCTTGAGCATGCGCTTGCGTGTCCCGCTCTTCGCTGCGTCGAGTTCCGCGTCCTGCTCGGCGTTCAGCTTGCGCAGCTCTGCCTCGGCGCGTGGCAGTTCGCCATACTGGATTGCGGCGCTGCGCTCCAGATTGCCCTTGCGCGTCTGCTCTTCCATTTCGAAGCGCAGTGCTTCCACTTGCTGCTTCAACTCGCTGACACGCGTGATCGCTTCGCGCTCGGTCTGCCAACGCGCACGCAAGCCGGTGGAACGCTCCTTCAGCGCAGCCAATTCGCGCTCGACGACCTCCATCCGCTCGCGGCTGTTCGCATCGGTCTCCCGCTTCAACGCGGCCTTCTCGATCTCAAGCGAGGTGGCCTCACGGTCGAGCGTATCGATCTCCTCCGGCACCGAGCCGATCTGGATCGCCAAGGCCGCCGCGGCTTCATCGACGAGATCGATGGCCTTGTCCGGCAGGAAGCGGTCTGAGATGTAGCGATGGCTGAGCGTGGCGGCAGCTACGATCGCCGAGTCCTTGATGCGTACTTTGTGGTGCGATTCGTAGCGCTCCTTCAATCCACGCAGGATCGCGACCGTGTCCTCGACGTTCGGCTCGCCGACGTAGACGATCTGGAAGCGGCGTTCGAGGGCTGCGTCCTTCTCGATGTACTTGCGATATTCGTTCAGCGTGGTGGCGCCGATGGCGCGCAGCTCACCGCGCGCCAGCGCGGGCTTCAGCATGTTGCTGGCGTCGATGGCGCCTTCGGCCGCGCCGGCGCCGACCAGCGTGTGCAACTCATCGATGAAGAGAATGATCTCGCCGTTCGAGTCTTCAATCTCCTTGAGAACGGCCTTGAGGCGGTCTTCAAACTCGCCGCGATACTTCGCGCCGGCGAGCATCGACCCGAGGTCGAGCGAGATGACACGCTTGTCGCGCAGCACCTCGGGCACGTCGCCGGAGATAATGCGGCGAGCGAGCCCTTCGACGATGGCCGTCTTGCCGACACCGGGCTCGCCAATCAGCACCGGATTGTTTTTTGTGCGACGGCTCAGCACCTGGACCACGCGGCGGATCTCTTCATCGCGGCCGATCACCGGATCGAGCTTGCCGCGCCGCGCCAGAGCGGTCAGATCTTTCGCAAACTTCTCCAGCGCCTGGAACTTCGACTCGGGATTCTGGTCGGTCACGCGCTGCGTGCCGCGCACACTGGTGAGCGCCTGCAGCACCGACATGTGGCTTGCACCCATGCTTTCGAGCAGATCGCGTGCCGGGTCGTTCTTCTGCTCGGTCAGCGCCAACAGCAGATGCTCGGTGGAGACGTACTCATCCTTGAAGTCGGCAGCTTCTTTGAAGGCGCGGTCCAGCACCTTCTGCATCGCGTTCGACAGGCCGGGCTGCGAACTGCCGCCACCGACCTTGGGCAGACGGCCGAGTGCATCGTTCGCACGCGCCAGCAGCTGCTCCGTCGCTACGCCGACCTTCTGCAGCACGGGCACGATGATCCCGTCGCGGTCGGCCAATAAGGCGACCAGCATATGCATCGGCGTCAGCTCGGGGTTGCCGTGCTCAAGCGCCAGATTGGTGGCTGCCTGCACCGCTTCCTGAGACTTCACCGTGAACTTGTCCCATCGAATTGCCATATCGTTTCTTACCTCATGGTTGTCTCGCCATCACGGCCGTCGCCTTTATTCAGATGACCGGATCACTGCCTGCGCCTGCACCGAGGGAGAGCTGCCGCGCGAAATGGATGCCAGCGAATGACTGTCATGTGCTACTTCTTCGTATGCTGAGATTTCGCCCAGTCGGCTGGACCGCATTCCCTTCATTGGAGTAGATGCGAGCTATGAAATAGTGTACTCATATTTTATGAGTGTGACATGATCATATTTTGCCCTGCACTCAAACCGACCGGTACATCGCTCATTCGTAATGGCCTTTATGGTCATCTCACCAGCTAATTCCCTTCGGAGGCATCGATGAAGATCATCCTGTACGGTGCGACCGGCCATGCCGGGTCGCGTATTTTGACGGAGTTGCTCTCGCGTGAGCATCAGGTAACGGCGGTCGTACGAGATCCGGCCAAGCTCACGCCGAATGATGGATTGACCGTGCAGGAGGGCGACCTATCCAGTACAGAGGCCATTGCCGAGACCATGGGCGGGGCAGAGGCAGTGATCAGCGCCTATGGGCCGCCGCCCGGCGAGGCGGAGCAGCTTAGCGCGGTCACGAAACGGCTGATCGCCGCCGTGCAGCAGGTAAGCCAGCAGGCCAGCTCGCCGGAGAATGCTCCCCGGCTGATCGTGGTGGGGGGAGCAGGTAGCCTTGAGGTGTCGCCGGGCAAGAAGCTGGTGGACACGAAAGACTTCCCGGCCGAGTGGAAGGAGATTGCCGTCGCACACGGGAAGGCTTTGGAGCTGTTGCGCGTCTCTTCGATCGACTGGACGTACCTGAGCCCTGGGGCCTTCTTCGCACCCGGCCAGCGGACGGGAAAGTTTCGCCTCGGGCAGGATACCTTGCTCACAACGCCGGACGGTAAGAGCGCTATCTCGATGGAAGACTACGCCATAGCGCTGGCGGACGAGTTGGAGCAGCCACAGCACCGCCGGCAGCGATTCACGGTCAGCTACTGATGCACCTGAGCCACTGTCACGCGTTGTCGTACTATGCGGCAGAGGCTGGAACGCACGCATGAAGGTTTTGGTGATTGGATCGGGCGGCCGGGAGCATGCCCTCGTCTGGGCATTGGCAAAGTCGCCACGCATGGAAGAGCTAGTGTGCGCACCGGGCAATGCCGGCATCGCGCAGGTGGTTCGGTGCGTGCCGGTCGATGTGGCGAACCTGGATGCGATGCTGGCGCTGGCGGCGAAGGAGCAGCCGGACCTGGTCGTGGTGGGACCGGAGCTGCCGCTCTCGCTGGGGCTGACGGACGAGCTGCAGCGCCGCGGCATGAAGGTCTTCGGACCATCCAAGGCCGCGGCGGAACTTGAAACCAGCAAGAGCTTCGCCAAGCGGTTTCTGCAGCGGCACAATATCCCGACCGCGGCGTATGCGGTCATTGCGAATGCGAGCGAGGCGGAAGAGGCGCTCAACCACTTTCACTACCCGGTCGTGATCAAGGCAGACGGACTGGCGGCCGGCAAAGGCGTGATCATCTGCACGTCGCAGGAGGAGGCGCACGCGGCCATCGCCGGTCTCTTCTCCGGCCAGTTGCTGGGAACGCCGGAGCACTCCGTCGTGATCGAAGAGTTCCTGGAGGGCGAGGAGCTGTCGTTCCTGGTGCTCGCGGACGGCACCCACGCCGCCCCGCTGGCCCCTGCTCAGGATCACAAACGCATTGGGGAAGGAGACACCGGTTCCAACACCGGTGGCATGGGCGTCTACTCGACCGATGCCATGCTCTCCGACGAGCTGCGCGACTGGATTCTGCACCACATCGTGCAGCCGACGCTGGATGGCATGCGCGCGGAGGAGCGGCCCTTTACCGGCGTGCTCTACTGCGGGCTGATGATGACGGCGCGTGGCCCGATGGTGCTGGAGTTCAATGCCCGCTTCGGCGATCCGGAGACGCAGGCGATCCTGATCCGGTTGGAGTCCGACCTGCTGGACGCGTTGCTCGCTGCCGTCGAGGGGCGGCTCTCGGAGACGGAGCTGCGTTGGAAGCCGGGCGCCTCGGCGTGCGTGATCGCCAGCTCTGCCGGCTATCCGGGCAACTACCAGAAGGGCCGGACGATCACCGGCCTGAACCGCGCCGCCCAGGTGCGCGACGTCGAGGTCTTCCACTCCGGTACGGCGGAAAAGAATGGAAGCATCGTGACCGCGGGAGGCCGCGTCCTGGGCGTGACCGCCATTGCGCCGGATCTGGAATGGGCGCTAGCACGCGCTTACGAGGCTATGGGGATGATCCATTTCGACGGGATCTACTACCGGCACGATATCGGGCATCGCGCACGCTGAGAGCTGCTCCCCACGCAGCACTTGGCATGTGTATGATGTCGGCGCCGGGAGTTTGCCTTCCGAAGGGCTCATATGGAGACGGGTGGATGTCCCCTCTCTACAAAGAAAATTCCGCCACAATTCGAAGGGAACGCTATGCGTAAGAGTCGCTCGATCCAAGGCCTGCTGCTCGGGCTTCTTCTGCTGGTATTGGCACAGCCGTTGTTCGCCCAGATTGGTATTTCTGTTTCCTTCGGACCACCGGCGCTGCCGGTCTACGAGCAGCCGCTCTGTCCTGAAGATGGGTATATATGGACGCCTGGATACTGGAACTACGATCAGGACGACGGATATTACTGGGTGCCGGGCACCTGGGTCGAGGCCCCGGAGCCCGGCTACCTGTGGACCCCTGGATGGTGGGGCTGGGGCGGCAGCGCCTTCTTCTTCCATGAGGGCTATTGGGGGCCGCATGTCGGCTTCTATGGAGGCATCAACTACGGCCACGGCTACTTTGGCGACGGCTTTCAGGGCGGCCGGTGGGATGGGGGACACTTTTTCTATAACCGCGCGGTCAGCAACGTAAACGTCACCAACATTCACAACACCTACAACACCACGGTCGTGAACAATGTGACGAACGTGAACCGCGTCAGCTACAACGGCGGGAATGGCGGTATCAGCGCGCGTGCCACGCCGGAGCAGCAGACATGGGCCCAGGAGCGTCATATCGCCCCGGTGGCTGCACAGACACAACATGTGCAAACCGCACGCGCGAATCCGGAACTCCGCGCGTCCGCGAATCAGGGCAAGCCGCCCATCGCGGCCACGGATCGACCTGCAGCCTTTACTGGACATGGCGTTGTCGCTGCGAGGGAGGCGGGGGCACCGTATCACCCTGCACCCAATCGCGGTGAACCGGCGACAGCCACCCATGCCAGCGAGCTGCAGCCGCACCAGGCAGCGACGCCTCAAAGCACCGGCAACCCCAAGCTCGACCAGAAGTACCAGCAGCAACAGCAGCAGTTGGCAGCCAAGCAGAACCAACAGCACCAGCAGCTACAGGCCAAGCAGGATCAGGAGCATCAGCGCATGGCGCAGCAGCAAGTCCAGCAGCAACAAAATCAAGCCAGACAACAGCAGAACCAGGCCAGGCAGCAGCAGATGGAACAGCGCCACCAGCAGCAGACGCAACAGATGGAGCAACAGCACGCCCAGCAGCAGCAGCATCTCCAGATGAGGCAAATGGGTGGTGGCGGTCACGGCGGAGGCAGGCCGCGTTGAGAAAGCGGCAGGTTATAGCAATTTTCCTGTAGGTGTAGAGGGGCCAATGAAGGCCTTTGTGGCCTTTCATTAAGGAAAGGCCACGCCGAGCGATGCTCCGCACATCACAGCATCAGGAAAATTGCTATAGCGACGTGGTTGCCGTCTCGCGACTGTAGCCACTTCGCCTTTTCTCTGTGGATGGTTTCGCCGGTCTTTTTCACAGCAAAACGCCGGGCGTGCGCCGCCCGGCGTCGTATGGATCGCGCTGCGTTGGTCTAGCTAGGCTGTATCGGCTCGTTCTTCGGCGCGGTTACGGCGCCGTCCTTGTTGGTGGTGACCTCAGGCTGGCCCTTGATGCCGTCCTTGAAGCCCTTCAGGCCTTCGCCCAGGCCCTTGCCCAACTCCGGCAGCTTACGCGGTCCGAAGACCAGTAGCGCAACAACCAGAACAAGAATGAGATGTGTCGGTGTCAGTAGCTCGCCCATGATGGCATTGTCCTTCCGATTAAGAGCAGGGTCTTCTCCGCCGCATCATTGTCGCATAGGCGGCGCCCGGCTTCCTCTATGGTACGCCTGCCGGACCTGCCCCGGATGTTTCGGAGCAACGAATATCCTCCCCCATCCGGGTCATAGAAGAAGAAAGGCGGATCACTCCGCTGCCCGCTCGACTGCCCGCTCTACTGTCCCCTCTACTGTCCCCTCGGACAGGCTCAGGGCGGCCTCCATCACTTCGTTCAGGGTCCGGTCGAGATGAATGTAGAGATGACATGTGGGCTGAAGCAGAGCATGGCTACCTGGCGTTTGTTGCATCGCTTCAATTGGGACGAGGAGGCGGCGTAGCGAGGCGCTGCTCTACCAGGCTGTAGAAGGTGCCGAGGTCCTCTGACGTGCCCAGCGTGAGCCTCCGATAGACCTTCATGGTCGGCCACAGCCGGGAGCCGGCGATATCGAGGGTGGGCACCACCGCGTCCGCCTGTCCGCCGGGGTAGGGTGCAAGCAGCCATGCGCCATCCCAGCGACGGCGCAGCACCTCTCCGAAGTAGCTACCCCAGAGGCGCGCCTGGAAATCGAGATCGACCGCGGCCTGTCCGTCGACCAGCCGCTCGAGTGTCGCAATCGAGGCCGGCGTGTAGTCGAGCAGCGAGCGGTGCTGGTTGCGGGCCACACTCACGGCTTCCGCGGCATAGGCGCGAATCATCCCGTCAATCGATTCGAAGGTCTGCGCATCGAGTCTGGCTTTGCTGTCGAACATGTGTTTAGCCTATCGCGCCGGTGACCCAGGCATGCAAGTCCTTCAAGCCCCAGGGCGGTCGTCGGACTCGCAAGCAAGCGAGCATCGCATGTATCCTGAGGTGTCAGAACAATCGTCAGAAGAGTCGTCAGAAGTTATCGGCACGCGGATGAGCCAATCGATGGCGAGTGTTGCGGCGGATACTGCACCGAAGGCTGGCCTTATCTCGCTGACATTATTTGTGGAGGCAGTCCGTTTTGTCCAAGTCTTTTCGTAGTTGCAGGAGCCTCGTTCTCCTGAACGTGGCCGTCCTGCTCGGCGGCTCAGTACTGGCCGCTTCAGCATTCGCTCAAAGTAGCAACTCCACGACCACCAAGCTGCCTCCACCACCCACGATCGACGCGAACGTCAACCAGAACAGCACGCTCTCGACGGTTCGCTACGACAACAAGTATGAGGTCTACGCCGGTGCGGGTTTCTCGCACTTCAAGGCAGGCCCATCGCTCGCGCAAGGCGCCAACCTGGGAGGCTTCGATATCCAGGGAACGCGCTGGTTTACCGGGCGGCTGGGCGCAACCGCGAACATCCGTGGATACTACGGCACGCAGGGAGTGGACCCGAACCCCTACGGGATCAACGGCCCTTTCGTATTCGAGCATTTCTTTATGGGCGGCGCCACCTACCGGCTGCTTGCCCGGGAACATGCGGCATTGAGCGCCCACGTGCTTGCCGGCGGAGCGGATGGCGTCTTCGGCCACGCACTGGGCAATGCTCCGGTAAGCGGCGTGGCGGTGCAACCGCGCGACGTGGGCATGTACAACGACGGCTTCTCCTTCGCCTCCGCGGTGGGCGGATCTCTAGACCTGAACCGCTCGCCGAAGCTGGCCCTGCGCATCTCTCCGGAATGGATCCTGACCCGCTACGGCGGCTACGGCACCCCGTCGAACGCGCCCTCTGCATTCGTAACCAACAATCAGAGCGAATTCGGTGTCTCGGTCGGAATCATCTACCGGCTCGGCCTGGGCAAAGGCCCGCGCTTTCACTAGAAAAGCCGCTGCAGTCTGCCGTTTGATTGTCGTTAGACAACTTGGGCGGCAAGCGCATCCCACAGCGCCAGGCGCGCCCTGAGCGCGGCCTCCGCTGCATCCCCGGCCTCGGCCCACTTCGTCTCGTCGTCTCCGCAGACCGCGATCACCATGCGTCGCGCCATGGGGCCGTGCTCTTCACCATCCACCTCGATGTGCCGCTCCAGATACCACTGGAAGATGTCGACCTCGCCTGCCAGAGTCCGATTGAGATCGCGCACAAAGCCGTGAAACATCTCCGGGATGAGGTCTTCCCGACCGAAGGTGAACGTGGCTGTCGTCACGTGCGGCTGCCCTTGTGCAAGGATCGCGAAGGTGCTCCGGAGAAAGGCGCGCGCCGGCTCTGGAACATCCGTCAGCGCAGAATGGATATCAATCCCGCGCTGCAAACGCGCGATCAACGCGTCGATTGCCACGGAACTGGCCCCGCACTGCCGCATCGCCTCCACATACACCTCGAAGTGGCTGAGGGAGCGGCCTTGATAGACGTCGCTCTCTTCGCCGAGGACGATCTCGTTCACCAGATGTCGCGCCTCCGCATGCATGGTAGGCACCCAGGGCACATCCACGCAGGTGAAGGTGCGCTGCAATGCCTTGAGAAGGGACATGAAATCCCATACGGCAAAGACATGGGACTCCATGAAGCGGCGAAGCGCCGCCAAGGTGGTGATGGATGCGTAGAGGGGATGCTGCGCGAGGCGCGCACGCAGTGGCGCAATGCGCGCCTCAAGAGCAGCCAGCGAGGTTGAAGCGTCTTGAAGGGTCGGTTGTTGCAGTTGCCGGTTCACCGTTTAGTGTGACACGTTCGCGGGCACAGCGGCACGCACGCCATGGTTGTCACCGCAAACAATGTAACAAGCAGGAGCGGCAGGCCCACCGCCCAGGTTGCTTTGGCGAACCGAATCGTTAGACGAGTTCGAGCCCGGCGAAGAAATAGCCGATCTCGAAGGTGGCTGTCTCTTCTGCGTCGGAGCCGTGGATTGCATTCTCTTCGATGGAGCCTGCGAACTTCTTGCGGATGGTGCCCTCCTCGGCATTGGCCGGGTTGGTGGCGCCCATCAGCTTGCGCAGATCGGCAATGGCATTTTCCTTTTCGAGAACAAGCGCGACGATTGAACCCGACGACATGAATGTCGTCAGCGAATCGAAGAACGGGCGTTGTGCATGGACGTGATAGAAGCCCTGCGCCTGCGTTTTGGAGAGAAAGAGCTTCTTGATGCCGATGATCTTGAAGCCGGCCTTATCGACCTCGGCAAGGATGGCCCCAGCGTGGCCTTTGCGGACTGCATCTGGCTTGAGAATGCTGAAAGTGCGCTGCACGGACACTACTGTCTCCCTGAGTGATTGATTGGATTATGTCCAGTGTAGCGTGGAGGATCGTTTTGGAGAATGGCCACGCGGACAGCCGCCGTGACTCATCGACGTGGAAGATGCCGTAAGCGATAATGGACATCGCCGCGGCACATATAAAGGCGCGCGAAGGAGAACAACTAGATTGGTAGATGCGGACGCGGGCTCTCGTAACAACATGCTTTCGCGGTTACTGTGGCTGCCGGTCGCGCTGGCCTTGGTTTCGTTTATCTATGCAGTCTGGGTTTCATGGCACTGGCCCATCGTGCACGACGCGTCCATCATGCACTATGTCGCCTTTCTGATGGATCACGGCATGGCGCCGTACCGCCAGATCAATGACATCAATATGCCCGGCTCCTTCATCGTGGAGTGGCTCGCCATCCACATCTTCGGCCCGGGCAATTTAGCCTGGCGCGTCTTCGATTTCGTCACCATGCTGGTGGCCATTGCCGCCTGCTGCATTATCACGCGCTGGGCGGACTGGCGCGCGGGTCTTCTGGCCGGTCTACTGCTTGGCCTCGCGCACATGGCCGACGGCGCCATTGAAGTCGGCCAGCGCGACTGGACCATCCTGGTGCTGCTGCTGGTGGCCTATGCATGCCTCCACCTGGCACTTGAACAGCGGCGCGCCGTTTGGATGGGTGCATTCGCTTTCATGTGCGGTGCTGCCGCAATGGTGAAGCCCTTCGTACTGCCTGTGCCGTTCCTGCTCCTCTTCGTTGCAATTATGGTTCTGCGGCGCAGGCAGCTGAGAGCATTGCCGTATGTCGTCTGGGCCCTTGCGGGAGCAGCCGTCGCCACGCTGATCTTCATCGCCTTTCTCGTCGGGTTCCATGCCACGGGTGCTTTCTTCGAGATGGTACGCGGGCTGCTGCCCTTCTACGTCGGCATCGGGGATACTCCTTACCTTGGCATGGCACTCATGCTGGGACGGATGCTGCTGGCATGGGTGCTGATCGCGCTCGCACTCAGCGCAGTACTGGGAACGTGGCGCAGGTGGCCGCAACAAATCGTCTTCGCCGGCATCTTCTTCGGCGCACTCTTCTATTTCGTCCAGCACAAAGGCTTCGACCAGCACCGGCTCACCTTGCTGGGTTTCATCCTACTGGCCCTCTGTACGGAGATCTATCTCGCGATACGTAGACGAGGCACACTGCGATGGGCGGGCGGGGCTGCATTGATTCTGCTGCTAGCCTATGCAACGATTCATTGGACACGTTTCGTCCAGCGCAACACCTATGACGAGAGTATGCTTCAATCGCTCCAGCACGATCTGGAGCGCGAAGGCGGAGCGTCCCTCTCCGGCAACGTGCAGTGCCTCGAGACCGCGACCGGGTGCATTACGGATCTCTACCGCATGCGCCTGGTGCAGTCAACCGGCTTTATCTCCGACATCTTTCTGATGCATCCGGGGTACGCGCCCCCGCTCGATGCGCTGAAGCAGCAATTCATGGATGAGATCACGACCAAGCCTCCTCGCGTGATCGTGATCGTCGCCTCCGGATTCGCCGATGGCCACTCACACTTCGATCCGATCGACAGCTGGCCGGCGTTCGCAGACTGGTTGAAACAGCACTACACGCAGACGAGCAAGCACCTGAACGCCGACGGAAGCATTGGCAGCCATAGCTATCTTGTTTACCGATTGAATTCGTGAGCGCGCGGATTCCGGGATAGGCAAAAAAAGCGGCCCGGACACCTGCCCGGGCCGCTGCTGACTCACTCTGATTACGCTTTCCCAATAACCCTGGCGAGTGTCTCGCCGATCTCGGCGGGCGATTGCACAACATGGATGCCAGCCTCGGTCAGCGCCTTCATCTTGTCTGCTGCCGTCCCTTGTCCACCGGAGATGATCGCGCCCGCGTGGCCCATGCGGCGGCCGGGAGGCGCGGTCTGTCCGGCGATGAAGCCGACGACCGGCTTCTTCACGTGCTCCTTGACGTAGGCGGCTGCCGTCTCTTCTGCCGTGCCGCCGATCTCACCGATCAGGATGATCGATTCGGTCTCGGGATCTTCGTTCAACAGCTTCAGCGCATCGACGTGCGTGGTGCCGATGATGGGATCGCCGCCGATGCCAATGGCAGTGGACTGACCGATACCGCGCTGGGTGAGCTGATAGACCGCCTCATAGGTGAGCGTGCCGGAGCGCGAGACAATGCCGACGCTGCCTTCCTTGTGAATGCGGCCGGGCATGATGCCGATCTTCGCTTTGCCGGGCGAGATCACGCCGGGGCAGTTGGGACCGACCAGCGTCGACTTTGAGTGCTTCAGCTTCGACCACACGCGCACCATGTCATTCACCGGAATGCCTTCGGTGATGCAGATGATCAGCGGGAGACCGGCATCTTCGGCTTCGAGGATGGCGTCCGCAGCAAATGGCGGCGGCACGAAGATGACGGTGGCGTTCGCACCCGTCTCCTTGACTGCCTTCTCGACCGTATCGAAGACCGGCCAGCCCTCGTGCGTCGTACCGCCCTTGCCGGGCGTCACACCGCCAACAACCTTGGTGCCGTACTCGGCGCAGCCCTTCGCGTGGAAGGTGCCTTCTTTGCCGGTGATGCCCTGCACAATGAGGCGGGTGTTTTTGTCTACCAGAACAGCCACGAATTCTCCTTCACAGGGAATAGGGAACAGGGAATAGGGAACAGAACTAGGTCCGGCTGAGCTTGCTCATCATCGCATGCAGCATTTTCCCACTTCCACCGAAAGCCTCTCCACTTCTAGTAACGAAGCACTTGAGGCAAAACCCAACTCCTTAGCAATTACGATTTGTGTTTGCAGCTCCGAATTAGAGCCACGCGCGTTCCCCAAAAACTGCAAATACTCGCCAGTGGTTCTGCGTCCATATCCTTCCGCAATATTGCTCGCTGTTGAGACGGCAGCTCGACGCATCTGGCTGACAAGTCCATATAACTCACTACGAGGAAACTGCTCCGTACATTGGTAAATGGCGGTACAGGTCTTGATCGCCCTCTGCCAGACCAACAAATCACGGAACGAATCTCCCACTCCTTATTTCCTATTCCCTATTCCCTGCTGTCTTGCCGCATCGACGGCTAGCTTTGCTGCGTCCTGCATGGTTTCGCCGACGAGAAACTTGAGTCCTGAATCTTTCAGGATCTTCCGGCCTTCTTCGACGTTCGTTCCTTCGAGCCGGAGAATGACAGGAAGTGACAGGCCCAGGTTTTTCGCCGCCGCGACGACGCCTTGTGCCAACGTGTCCACCCGCAGAATGCCGCCGAAGATATTGATGAAGACGGCTTGCACGTTCTTATCCGAAAGCAGGATCTGGAAGGCGTTCTCGATCTGCTGCTGGTTGGCGCCGCCGCCCACATCGAGGAAGTTCGCAGGCGAACCGCCGGCGTACTGGATGATGTCCATCGTCGCCATGGCCAGGCCTGCGCCATTCACCATGCAGGCGATGTTGCCATCAAGCTTGATGTAGTTCAGTGCGTACTTCGACGCTTCGACTTCGAGAGGGTCTTCCTCGGCAACGTCGCGCAGGTCCTTCAGGTCCTTATGGCGGAACATTGCGTTGTCGTCGAAGTTGATCTTGCAGTCGAGCGCCAGCAGACGATCATCCTTGGTGGTGATGAAGGGATTGATCTCAAGCAGTGAAGCATCGGTGTCAATGTATGCCTTGTAGAGGCCGGTCATGAACTTCACGGCGTCGTTGATCTGCGTGGGCTTGAGGCCGAGTTTAAATGCCAGATTGCGTGCCTGGTAGGGCTGGAAGCCGACCGCGGGATCGATGTATTCCTTGTAGATCGCATCGGGATCCTTCGCCGCGACCTCTTCGATCTCCATGCCGCCTGCCTGCGAGGCCATGAAAGCGAGCTGGGCCTTGGCGCGGTCGAGCACGATACCGAGATAAAGCTCGCGATCGATCGGGGCCGTCTCTTCGACGAGCAGTCGCTGCACCTTCTGGCCCTGCGGCCCCGTCTGGTGGGTGATGAGCTGCATGCCGAGGATCTTCTTCGCCGCCTCTTCGGCTTCGGCGAAGGTTTTTGCTACCTTGACGCCGCCGCCCTTGCCGCGGCCGCCGGCATGGATCTGCGCCTTGACAACAACGCCGGCAGCGCCGTTGCTGAACAGGCGGCGCGCCACTTCCAGTGCTTCATCGAGGGTATTCGCCACCTCGCCGCGAGGCACGGCGACGCCGTACTTCGCAAGAATGTCCTTAGCCTGATATTCGTGAATTTTCATAGGTGTATGTAAGGCAACTAGTCATAGTAGCAAGCGAAGGCGCGGAGGGCCACGCGGCTCGCGCAGCGGCGAGACCGGAACCAGTTAGCATGTAGCAACGATGCTCGACCTGCTAGACCTGCGCCCCACGCTCAGAGAGATGGTAGAAAGCGGCCGCACACTGCGCGCGGAGGAGGCCCACGCCTTTGTCGGCGCCATGCTGGATGGCGATGCGACCGACGTAGAGATCGCGGCCCTGCTGACCATACTGGCGCAGCGTGGCGAGACAGTCGATGAGGTGACGGGCGTCGTAATGGCGCTGCGCGAGCGGCTGATGCCGCTGCCGGTGACCGACGCCGAGCGCGCAGAACTGGTTGACACCTGCGGCACGGGCGGCGATGGCGCCGGCACCTTCAATATTTCAACCGCAGCCGCGCTGGTTGCCGCCGCTGCCGGTGCGCGTGTGGCCAAACACGGCAATCGGGCGGTGACCTCGCGCTGCGGCTCTGCGGATGTTCTGGAGGCGCTGGGCGTGCCAGTGGACCTGTCGCCGGAGCGAGCGGTTGCGGAGCTCCGCGCATACGGCTTTGTCTTCCTGTTCGCCCCGACGTCTCACCCGACCATGCGGCGGGTGCAGCCGGTGCGGCGCGCGCTGGGCTTCCGCAATGTCTTCCACATGGCGGGACCGCTGAGCAATCCGGCGGGGGCGCCGGCACAGTTGATGGGCGTCTTTGCGCGCAACAAGGTAGAGCTGGTGGCGGCCACCATGGCGCGGCTCGGGGTGCGGCATGGCATGGTGGTTCACGGTGCGGATGGCCTGGACGAGCTGACCCTCACCGGTCCGACGGCCGTGGCGGAGGTCCGCAATGGAGCGACACGCCTGTATGAGGTCACGCCGGAGCAGCTTGGCCTGCAGCGTGTGCCCAGCGCTGCCCTGCTGGGTGCGGAGACGGCAGCGGGCAATGCCGCCATTCTCGAGGCCATCCTGTGCGGGACCGATGACAGCTTGCACGCGCAGGCCCGCAGAGACATCGTCGCCCTGAACGCGGCGGCGTGCCTTGTGGTGGGCGGTGTTGCGGCGGATCTGCCGGATGGGCTCAGCAAAGCCAGAACCGCACTTGAGAGTGGCGCGGTGGTGCAGTTGCTTGAGAGACTGCGTGCGATCGGTCGAGATAACGCGACCGCAGGTATCTCACCGCATCGAATAGTCAGCCCCGTAACGAATATCCTTGGCGAACCATAGGACTGTTGAGCCCATGCCCGAGTACAAATACCGCGACCTGAAACCGACCCCGGAGGCCGAAGAGGTCTATCGCCGCTGGCTGCGCTTCCTGAACGAAGAGTTCACCAAGCACAAGGAGCCGAAGCTGCGCGCCGAGATCGTGCGCGATACCCTGCACCAGTTGCTCTTCGCCAAGCCGCATGGCGGCAAGCTGAACTTCCAGCTCACCACGGAGTTGCCGTACAACTGCGTGGAGCTGTCGCTCGATCCGGCAAACATCACGCTCGAGCCCGAGTACTACGGCGACATCGACGAGCAGAAGTATGCCGAGCGCAAACCGCTCATCTACCTGTGGCAGATGTACGACCGCTCGCCGCTGGCCTTGAACCACTGGCTCGGATTCCGCTTCCGCTGCGTGCTCGGCTCGCACATCTTCAAGTCGCTGGGCAAGAACGTGAAGATGTTCCACGGCATCGAGTTTTCCTTCGGCTACAACCTCACCATCGAAGACAACTGCACCATCCACAAGTACGCGATGCTGGACGATCGCGGCGAGATCATCCTGCGCAACGGCACTTCGATCTCGGACTATGCCTCGGTCTATTCGCATGCGCACCATGCGAAGAACTCGCAGGACATCGACAATCGCCGCGTGGAGATCGGCCCGCGTGCCCGCATCACCTATCACTCCTCCGTGATGGCCGGCGTCAACGTGGGCGAAGACGCGATCCTTGGTGCGATGGCGGTGGCCACGCGAGATGTGGAAGCGGGATCGATCAGCGGCGGCGTGCCAGCCAAGGAGATCAAGAAGAAGAACGACGTAGAAGGCGACGGCTGGGAGCACGACAAATCGCAGAATCAAGAGCAGACCGACCAGCGCATTGGAGACCGCAACGACGACCGGTAGCGCGCACCTGCGTGCTACCATCGGCACGTCGCCACACTGCAGCTATTCCACCCACACTGAGCGTGCCCCAGAGCGCGCGTGCAGAAGGTCTGTATGGATCCGAAGTTTGCGCTGAAGATCTTTGAATTCATCGTGCTGCTCTTCGCTCTTTCGTTCCATGAAGCAGCACACGCATGGACGGCGTCCCGGCTGGGTGACCAAACGGCGCGCATGCTGGGACGCGTCACACTGAATCCCACCAAACACATCGATCCCTTCGGCACGATCATCCTGCCGCTCATCACGCTGTTCACGCCGATCTTCGGCGGGGGCCTCCTCTTCGGTTGGGCCAAACCAACGCCGGTGACCGGCCGCAATTTCAAAAATTACACACGCGACGACATCCTAGTGACACTCGCCGGGCCGGCCAGCAACCTGCTGCTTGCCATCGCTTCGTTCATCGCGCTGCTGGTGATGGAGCGCTTCGTGCCCCAAGGACGAGCCTGCGTGATGGGCATCGCCGGTATGGGCATCGATCCGGAACTGATGTGCGCGGCCCCCGTCGTCTTCCCGCTGACGCTGATCTTCTACTTCGGCATCACGCTGAACCTGGTGCTGGCCGTCTTCAACCTGATGCCGTTTCCACCGCTCGATGGTAGCCATCTGTTCCGGCACGTGATCTCGGGCAAGTTCGCGACGATGTATGACAATCTCGGCTGGATCGGCTTCGCGCTTGCCTTTCTGGTAGGTGGCTTTATCACCTGGCGGATCGTCTCGCCGATCCTTGCCATCTTCATGGCGCTGCTACTTCACGGCTGAAGCCGAGCGGCGCGCGCCGGTACAATCGGCGAAACACCCTCATGGCTCCGACTGACTCCGCAACACCTACGATCTCGACCCGCCGCGTGCTGAGCGGCATGCGCCCCACCGGCAAACTGCACCTGGGCAACTACATGGGCGCCCTGCACAACTGGGTGCGCCTGCAGCATGAGACGACGAGCGACGGCGCCCACAAGTACGAGTGCTACTTCTTCATCGCCGACTATCACGCGCTGACCACCGACTATGCCGACCCGAGCAATGTCGCGCAGAACACGCGTGACGTCGCGTTGGACTGGCTGGGCGCCGGGCTCGACCCGGAGGTGTGCACCCTCTTCGTCCAAAGCCACGTGCCACAGCATGCCGAACTGCACCTGCTGCTCAGCATGATCACGCCGCTGGGCTGGCTGGAGCGCGTGCCCACCTACAAGGAGCAGCAGGAAAATCTGAGCGGTAAGGACCTGAGCACCTACGGCTTCCTCGGCTATCCGCTGCTGCAATCGGCCGACATCCTCGTCTATCAGGCCGATCTTGTGCCGGTTGGCCAAGACCAGGTGGCGCACGTCGAGCTGACCCGTGAGGTGGCGCGGCGCTTCAATCATATCGCCGCGAATATTCCGGCGGAGGGAGAGCGCGAGCAGGTCGAGGCAATGCGCAGCGAACCCATCCTGCCCGAGCCGCAGGCGCTGCTGACGCCATCGCCCAAGCTGCCCGGCACCGATGGGCGCAAGATGTCGAAGAGTTACGGCAATACGATCCTGCTTACCGATCCCGAGCCGGTGGTACGGCAGAAGCTGCGGCCCATGGTGACCGATCCGGCGCGGGTGCGGCGCACCGATCCGGGAGACCCGGATAAGTGTCCGGTCGGCGATCTGCACAAGGTCTTCTCCTCGCAGGAGACGATGGCGAAGGTCTACGATGGCTGCCGGAGCGCGTCGATCGGCTGCATCGAGTGCAAAGGCTGGGCGGCAGAATCCATCATGCGCGAGATCGCTCCGATCCAGGAGCGCCGCAGCCGGTTCGACGAGAAGCGCGTGCACGAGATCCTGCACGACGGCGCGGTGCGGGCGCGCAAGCGTGCGTCGCAGACGATGGCCGAGGTAAACGCGGCGATGCACCTTTTGCCCGAGGAAGCGCGATGAGTGAGGAACCGGAGCAGAGCACGTCGGCGGAGCCGCAAGATGACGCGGTCCGGGCGAAGCCTGCAGAGAACCCGGCAACGCAGGCCGCCACGAAGCATGAACCAGCCAAGCCGGCGCGTAGAAAGTCCGAGGTCGAGAGCATCTCCCCCTTCTCCGTCGTCGTCGGCCACGTGTATGACGGCCCGCTCGATCTGCTGCTCGACTTGATTCGCAAGCAGGATATCGACATCTACGACATCCCCATTGCGAAGATCACCGCGCAGTTTCTCGGCTACGTGGAGCGGTTGAAGCAGACGGATGTCGATGCGGCCGGCGACTTCATCTACACCGCAGCGCTGCTCATCCACATCAAGAGCCGCATGCTGCTGCCGCGCAGTCCTGCCGAAGCCTCCGAAGGAGAGAATGAGGATCCGCGGCGTGAGCTGGTGGAGCGGCTGCTGGAGCACGAGCGCTTCAAGAACGCAGCGCAGATGCTGCGCCAGAAGCAGCAAATCGAAGAAGCGACCTGGTCGCGACCGGCGCTGCACGAATTCGAAGACGAGGCAGGCACGGAGCGAGAGATCGCCGCCGACACGGTGGACCTGGTGCGCGTCTTCCGCGAAGTATTGGAGCGGGTGAAGCAGCGCCCGATCCTGGACGTGGATGACGAGTCCGTAACCGTAGGCCAGATGATCGACTACCTGCGCCGCCGCTTGACCATGGAAGACGCACCCGTTCCGTTGAGCCAGATGCTGCGCAATGCCCGCTCGGAGCGCGCCGTCATCTGCATGTTCCTCGCCTTACTGGAGCTTGTCCGGCTGCAGGCCATCCTGCTGCGTCAAGAGACTAGTTTCTCGGACATTCTGGTCAAGAAGCATGCTGCATTCGAACAAGTCATGAACGACACGCTAGCGGCGCGGGACGACTGGCGCTGACAGCAGGAGCCGGCTGACCCACGAGTCGAACGAGGCCGTCTTCTTCTGCGCCATCCCACGCGTCGCTCGCGCTCTGGATGGGCACCCAGCGCTTCTGGCGTGCCGACATACCGTTCACCTTGTGGCATACAGAACGTGGGGACGACGGTAGCTCTGCCCCGTCAGCGGTATCGACATTCTCTTCATTCATCGGATTTTCATATCGCCTCCAGTCCTCCTTAACACTGGTCGTCATAGTCGGCTGGTAGGTTCGCGGAAAGCTAGAGCATTTTCGGTATCGGTGTCGAGGGTCTGGCGCAAGCTCCTGTGACTTTTCTTCAAGGAAAAGCCACGCCGAGTGGATCTCCACCCTTCACTGCCTTACCGAAAATGCTCTGATCAGGAGCTCTTCGCATGGAAAATGCATCCACGCTTCCTTCCGACATCCAGCAGTCGCTCAAGACAAATGTGATGAACGAGAAGATGAGCCGAAGCCCAGGCAAGATTGCCATGGTGGTCTTCGGCTGCGCGATCGTCGCCGGCATCGTCTATGCCGGGCTCAAGCTCGGGTCGGACCTCGCAACCACGCACTACCCCACTGCATGGCCCTATGTGTTGCTGGGCGTAGCACTGCTGATCGCGCTCGGCTTCGAGTTCGTCAATGGCTTCCATGACACCGCGAACGCAGTCGCCACGGTCATCTACACGCACTCGCTGGAACCGCACGTTGCCGTGGTCTGGTCTGGCATGTGGAACCTGATAGGCGTTCTCGTCTCCTCCGGCGCGGTCGCCTTCGCGGTGGTCTCGCTGCTGCCGGTGGAACTGATTCTGCATGTGGGTTCCAATGCCGGCTTCGCCATGGTCTTTGCGCTGCTGATCGCCGCCATCCTGTGGAACCTGGGAACCTGGTGGCTGGGTTTGCCGGCATCGAGTTCGCACACGTTGATCGGCTCGATCATCGGCGTCGGTCTGGCCAACCAGTACATGGCGCATAAGGCAGGTGAGGTTTCCGGCACCAGCGGTGTGGACTGGAGCCAGACGGTCACCGTCTTCAAGGCCTTGCTGATCTCGCCCCTGGTGGGCTTTTTTCTATCCGCGCTGCTGCTTCTGCTCTTCAAGGCACTGATCAAAGACCCGCGCCTGTATGAATCGCCGAAGGGTGAAGAGCCGCCACCGTTCTGGATTCGCTTCCTGCTGATCGGCACCTGCACCGGCGTCAGCTTCGCTCACGGTTCGAACGACGGGCAGAAGGGTATGGGCCTGATCATGCTGATCCTGATCGGCACCGTGCCGACGGCATACGCCTTGAACCATGCCATCGGCTTCAATCAGGTGCAGGACTTCGCCGCGGTCTCCGACCAGGCAGCGCATACGATGCAGGGATACATCACCCCCGGGGGCAGCGTGGGCGATCCGCGTGCCGACATTGTGAGCTATCTACAGACCAAGAAGCTGGCGCCCGAGACAATCGCGGCCGAGCAGCAATTGATTCGCGAGATCGATCATGAAGTGAGCCTGTACAAGTCGCTCGCAGCGGTACCTGCCGATCAACAGTCCAACGTGCGCAACGATATGTACCTGGCAAGCGAAGGGATCCGGGTGATGGAGAAGTCGAAGGCGCCCGCCTTCAACGCTGCCGACACCACGGTTCTTACCAACTACAAGAATCATCTCGATAAGGCGACCAAGTTCATCCCCGGCTGGGTGAAGCTAGCAGTCGCCTTGGCGCTGGGCCTGGGCACCATGGTGGGCTGGAAGCGCATTGTGGTCACGGTCGGAGAAAAGATCGGCAAGGAGCACCTGACCTATGGCCAGGGCGCGGCTGCGGAGCTGGTTGCGATGGGCACCATCCTGGCTGCAGACAGCTTCGGTCTGCCGGTTTCCACCACACACGTGTTGTCGTCAGGCGTGGCAGGCACGATGATGGCAAACAAGAGCGGCCTGCAGTGGAGCACGATCCGGAACATTGCCATGGCCTGGGTCTTCACGCTCCCCGCGGCAGCGCTGCTCTCCGGCATCCTGTTTATCGTCTTCCGCAGCATTGCAAAATAGAGCGGTTGCGGTAGAGACGGCGCCCGCCAACCCGCGGGCGCCGTTTTCGCTTTTGGGTCTTCCGCGGCTGCGCCGCTTCGGTCGAATGACACCTCGTTCGCAAGAGGCTTGCCTATCGCTTCGCGATCTCGCGCTCCTCCGCGTGATGGCGCTGTTTGCCGGTGTGTAGTTCACATGCCGCAGGCGGATTGGTCATCTGCTTTTCGAACACGCTGAAGCTTTGTGTGCCGGGCTGCAGCGTCGACCAGTAGGACGTGCGCGTGAAGATCGGCTTGTGCTTCTCGATGATCTGATGTTCGAGGATCCGGATGCCGCAGGCCAGATTGCGCTCCGGGTTCAGGATCGTCTTTTTCATATCGTGCGCCGGTAGATGACGGTCGGTCTTCCAATCGAAATCGCATCCATAGCGGTCACTGTCTTCGTAGTTGAGCTGCAGGAGGCCCTCCTGGTGGACCGTCCTACCCGTGACCGAGTCGCGTACCGCCACAGCCGGGTCGGTGTGGCTCACGTTGGTGCTGGCATTGAGTCCGGCTTCAGCCGAGGCCATCGCCTGAAAGAGATAAGCCCACCAGGCGCGCTTGTCTGTGTCGCTCATCTGGTAGAAGGCTGGGCAGTAGCGGCGGACATCGCCTGGCACCTTCCGGGTCAACATCGCGGGAGGTAGCGAACGCTCGATGAAGACGTCCCAGTGCTTGTCCCAGGTAGGTCCGCCCAGCTCTGCCGACTTCACGTCAAGCGGCGTTGGAGGGGCGATCTTCACCGCCGGAATGACCGCCTTGATCACGGGTTTGGGTTCAGCCTGGGTATGGCGACAGCCCGTGCTCATGCCGAGCAGAGCAGTCGTACCAGCAAAAAGTAGGATGGCGCGCTGCATTTTCTGAAGAGTACCGCCTGTCTGGGGGAGAGCTTCGGGGGAGGACTCCCAACATATCAAGAGGAGGCTGAGTGTCAGACGCATGCGCAGCCTAGAACGTTGCCGGACTTGCCGTTCGATAGTATAGATCTGGAGTCCGCAACGGGGCAGCAGGATGCGCCCACCGCAAGCCGATGAGTCTACGCGCAAAGATCGAAGCAGTCGTGTATGCCGCCGCAGAGCCGGTCACCCTGGCTCAACTGGCCGCCATCTTCGCCTCGGAGGTACGGGAGAGCTGGGCGGCCGCAACGACGGAGGCCAGTGGTGGTGAGTCCTCCGAGACCCTCGCAACGGAAGCGCCAAACGCTCAGACTGAGCCGGATGGTTCGTCGGATCTGCCGGTGGAGGACGCAGGCGATCTCTCCATAGAAATCTCATCAGAAATCTCACCCGGCGCACCCGGGGAAGCAATCGGGGACAGCGAAGCAGAGGCCGCTGCCGCGAAGCGAGCGGCACGCAATGAAGAACGCGCAATCCGCGAACACCTGCGCACCGTTCTCGACGAATTGATGGCGGAGCTGGACACCGGCGATCGCGGCGTCGAGATTCGCGAGATTGCCGGCGGCTACCGCATGGCGACCAAACCGGAGTATCACGACGCCATTCGCTCCTTCGTGAAGAGCTTGAAGCCGCCGATGAAGCTGAGCCTGCAGGCGCTGGAGACGCTCGCCGTGATCGCCTACAAACAGCCGGTGACGGGCCCGGAGATCAGTGAGATTCGCGGCGTGGAGTCCGCCGGCGTGCTGGGCAGCCTTATCAGCCGCAAGCTGATCACCACCGCAGGCCGCAAACAGGTGATCGGCCGGCCGATCCTCTACAAAACGACGAAAGAGTTTCTGATGCGCTTCGGCCTGAAAGACCTGAACGAACTTCCGAGCATCGAGGAATTCGAAAAGATGGCCGGCGAGTTGGCAGAAGGCGACCTGGAGCAAATAGAAACGTCTCCGGATCGTGCGCACACAGAGCAGCGACGCACGAGGTATCCGGAAGAGACAGATCCGACACACAATGGCTTCACTGCGGAGGCCATGGTCGTCCAAACGACCTTGTCCGAAGACGACTCCGATAGCACGGACGAAGGTTGACGATGCCAGAACCAGACGCAGTATCCGGCACATCGCAGCGGCTGCAGAAGATCATCGCCGCCGCCGGCCTCGCGTCACGCCGCAAGGCGGAGACACTGATCACCGAAGGCCGCGTGCGGGTGAACGGCCAGGTGGTGACAGAGCTGGGCGCGAAGGCGGATCCGACGCGCGACCATATTCGCGTCGACGGCAAGCTGCTGCAAGGCGCGGAGCAGCCGCGCTATTACATGCTGAACAAGCCGAAGGGCTATGTCACGACGGTCTCCGACCCGGAGAAGCGGCCGACCGTGATGAAGTTCTTCGAGCGGGTGGGCGCGCGCGTCTTCCCGGTGGGCCGCCTCGATTACATGAGCGAGGGCCTGCTGCTGATGACAAATGACGGCACGCTGGCCAATGCGCTGACGCGCGCCGCGGCCCATGTGGAGAAGACCTACCTGGTGAAGGTAAGCGGGCACCCGACGGAGGCTGCCATCGAGCAGTTGCGGCGCGGCATCATGATCGAGCGCGGCAAGCCGGGAGGCGGCGCCGGCCGTGTGCTGACCGAGCCGGCGACGGTCCGGCTGATGCGCGATGCGGAGAATCCCTGGTACGAGGTTGTGCTGACCGAGGGACGAAACCGGCAGATCCGCAAGCTCTTCGAAGAGATTGGCCATCACGTCGAGAAGATTCGGCGCGTGGGCTACGGCACGCTGGTGCTCGACGTCCCTCCGGGCGACGTGCGCGAGTTAAATCCGAAGGAGATCGCCGCGCTCGAACGTGCCGGACGCCCGCGGAAGAAGGCGCCGGAGCCGCCTCGGGCCTTGCGCAAGGTGGAAGAACGGCATCTACCGGCTGCCAAGCAACGCAAGCGCGCCACAAAGAAGGCTGCACGGCGCTGATACCTGGACACGGCCTTACGCATCGAATTAAGTGGAGTGAATTATGGAAAAAGCGACATTTGGAGCAGGCTGTTTCTGGGGTGTGGAGGCGCGCTTCCAACAGACGCCCGGTGTAGTGGGAACAGCAGTCGGATATGAGGGCGGTACGCTCGACAACCCGACCTACAAAGACGTGTGCACTGACCGGACCGGGCATGCAGAGGTTGTGGAAGTAACCTTCGATCCCCAAAAGGTGAGCTACGCGGCGCTGCTGGATCTCTTTTTCCAGTTACACGATCCGACGCAGGTGAATCGACAGGGCCCGGACTGGGGAGCGCAGTATCGGACCGTTGTCTTCTTTCACTCGCCGAAGCAGGAAGCAACCACGCGCGAAGCGATCGCGCGTCTCGATGCGAGCCATCGCTACGCCAAGCCCATTGCAACGCAAGTGGTTCCGGCAGAGACGTTCTGGCGAGCCGAAGACTATCACCAGAAATATCTGGAGAAGCGCGGCGCGATCTCCTGCCACATCTGATATCGCTGGAACCTTTTCGGACGAGGCGGTCACAAGCCGTCCCGTTTTTCCTTTCTGCCCTCTGATTTTGGGGAGACCGTCACCAACCTGGCAGCGCCACTCGTCTCGCAGTCATCTGATAGCCTGAGATCGGACGATTGTGAAAGAGACTGAAGGACAGAGCCACCGGCCTGCTGGAAAGCTGCAGGCGATTACGGCGCGTTTTCCATCGCTGGGGCTCTCCTTGGAGACGGCGGTCTGCTTCGTCTTCACGGCGTTCTTCCTCTTCTACGGTCTGGTGCCAATCTTCGGTGGCGATGGCCTGGGGCTGGTGGGCGCGGATGAGCCGCGGTATGCCCAGATTGCCCGCGAGATGCTGGGCCGCCACGACTACATCACACCCATCCTCTACGGAAGGCCATGGCTGGAGAAGCCGGCGCTGTACTACTGGCGAGCCACCTTCTCCTTCAAAGAGTTCGGCGTCCACGACTGGTCGGCACGTCTGCCTTCGGCCAGCATCGCGTTCACGCTCATCGCGCTGATCTACCTGCATATCCGGCGCTTCCGGCCGGGAGGCCAGCTCGATGCCGCCCTGATCACGGCAAGCTGTGCCGGTATCATCGCCTTTGCCCGCGGCGCCTCCACGGACATGCAGCTCGCGGCGCCCTTCTGTATTGGCATGCTGGGCTGGTATGCCTGGTATGAGACAGATAAGAAGTTCTGGCTCTTCGATCTCTACTTCTTCAACGGCGCCGCCACCCTTGCCAAGGGTCCGGTCGCGCCTTTCCTTGCGCTCTGCATCATCTTCGCCTTTGCCGCGCTGCGCCGGGAGTGGTCGGTCATTCGCCGAACCATCTGGATTCCGGGCATTCTGCTCTACCTGGCGATGGTCCTGCCCTGGTATATCGCGGTCACCCGGCGCAACCCGCAGTTCCTGCGTGTCTTCTTTCTCGAACACAATCTGGAGCGGTTCGCCACCAATATCTACGAGCATGAGCAGCCGATCTGGTTCTATCTGATCGTCATGCTGCTGGCGCTGATGCCGTGGACGGTGATCGCTATGCGTGCATTATGGGACGCGATCGTCGAATCGGTGAACGAATGGCGAGCACGGCTGGCCAAGAGCCGCTACGTCAGCCATGCGCGCTGGGGGGATGCGTTTCCGGAGTTCCTCGTCCTGTGGACGCTTTTCCCTATCGTCTTCTTCTCCCTCTCCCGCTCCAAGCTGCCGGGCTACATCCTGCCCTGCATCCCGCCACTGGCCATTCTGACCGGCGACTACCTGAACCGCCTCCGCCAGCAGGAAAAGGGGATCCGACCGTGGCTGCTGGTGCTGCATGCGCTGCTCACCGGCGTTACGGTGACCCTGGTATTACTGCTGCCCTGGTTCATCTCGCATGCCGAGGGCGGTGTGCCCCCGGTACGCCTTATCGTCTCCGCGATCACCACCGGCATCGGCAGTATCATGCTGATCCTGGTGGTGGTAGGACGATTCGGCGTCACGCGTCTCCGTGTCGCCACCATGGTGCCGCTGGTTGTGCTTGTCTTCTTCCTCTTCGGCGTCGGCCCATTCTTTGGACTGCCTGCGATTCCGCAGACCAAGCGGACGATCCAGTTGATCGACCTGACCTATTCAGCACGTCCACTGGCGCGGGAGCTTTCCCAGATGACACCCAAGGGAGAACCGGTGGCCGTACTGCGCGTCCGGCGCGACCTGGAGTATGGCCTGTCTTTCTATCGGGACGGTCGGGTGCTGAACTACGACAAGGACGGCGTCCCTCCTGAGGCCCACATCCTCGTGGTGCGGGACACCGCAGCTCCCGAACTGCGCACCCTGCTGGCAGAACGCTCCTACCAGCCGCTCTTTGCCTACCCGGCGCAGCATGTCTCCGTCTATCAGGTAGACGCAGCCGGCAAAGCGCCACTCTCGTCTTCGGCCCGGTAACCGCCGAGCCATAGCAATTTTCCTGTAGGTGTAGAGGGCCCAACGAAGGCCTTTGTGGCCTTTCATTCAGGAAAGGCCACGCCGAGCGATGCTTCGCACATCACAGCATCAGGAAAATTGCTATAACTCTCTCTTTGCGCCCTCAGGAGTGTTCCGCTTACACTCGCAGGTACCCCGGGGGAGCACGGTTTGGCCGCATCGTTGTCCAGAAGCGCGATGGACAGGCAGGATGTGCTGGATCTGCGTCACTTTTCCGCAGCCGCCCTGCGGGATCTTTTGGCGGAAGAGACGGAGTTGTGGCAGCGGCGTCTGCGATGGGACTACCGGGCATCCGCGCAACTACTGCTCGACTATCTGGACTCGCGCATCCTGCCCGGCTTTGTCGCTACCGAGGACGGGCGCCCGTCCGGCTATATCTTCTGTGTCTACGAGCAGCACAAGGCGGTGATCGGGGACGTCTTTGCCTCCGCGCACACCCGCGAACGCGCCAGCCATATCGAAGCCCGACTGCTCGAGCATACGATCGAGCTGCTGCAGAGCACGCCCGGCACGACACGGGTGGAGACACAGCTTCTTCTGCACCCAAAGGGTCAGTTTCACAGTGTCTTCAGCCGGGGCGGCTTTGAAACCTATCCGCGTGTCTTCATGGAGCGCCGGTTGCGCCGCGAACGCCATACCGGCGTGCCGGCGCCGCCGTCCCTACGGCTGCGTAGCTGGCGGGACAATGATTTTACCGCCGCAGGCCGACTGATCGCGCTCGCCTACCAAGGGCACCTGGACAGCGTAATCAACGATCAGTACCGGACCGCGGCAGGGTCGTTACGCTTCCTGCACAACATCGTGCGTTTTCCCGGCTGCGGGCAGTTTGACCCATCCACCTCGCTGGTCCTCGCGCATCGCGACCGGGAGGACCTGGCAGGGATTGTGCTCTGCTCCCGCGTGAATCGCGACACCGGCCATGTGACGCAGCTCTGCGTCGAACCGGGACTACGCCACGCCGGGTACGGACGCCTGCTCTTGACCCAATGCATGGAATCCCTGGAAAAGCAGGGGCTCGAATACATGTCCTTGACGGTGACAGAAGGCAATCAGGACGCATTGGGCCTGTATCGGCGTATGGGCTTCCAATCGCGTCACGGCTTCGACGCCATGGTGTGGGAGCGAGCGTAGTCAGGCCCGTAGCCAACGATCAAACACACGACCGGACACTTCCTCCCCTTTGCTACGCGTGGAAAGATAACTGGGTGAGAACCAGACTCTGCTGCATACTTTTGTGCTGTCTCCCGTTATCGACGGGTGTCTCTGCCGATGAATCAAAACCGAGTCCAGAGCCGGTTGAAATGTATCTCAAGCCGCAACGTCTCGTTCCAATCGACGGAACGAGACGCTTGAATCTTTTCTGCCAAGGAACGGGGTCGCCGACCGTCATTCTGGATGCGGGGACTGGCGGAAGCACTCTCGACTGGCGCGAGGTGCAGGGCGAGATTGCTCGCTTCACTTCCGTCTGTTCGTATGACCGCGCGGGTTATGGCTTCAGCGACGGCCCAACCCGGCCGTCGGATGCCCACAATGCAGTGGATGATCTGCATCGCCTAGTGGTGCGTGCGGGCCTCCGGACGCCGCTGATCCTGGTAGGCCATTCGAACGGCGGCATCTATGCAGCGCTTTACGCAAAGAGGTTCCCACGGGACGTGGCAGGAATGGTCCTGGTCGACCCGGGCTTTACCGGACAGCAGGACTTCGATCGCTATGGACTTGGCTCCAGGCAGGCTCAGGAGCTCAGAGAGAGAAATGCTGCTTATATAGCCTTCGCCCGAAGCTGCCTCGCAGCAGCGAAGAGTGGCGAGCTTCTCAAACGCAATTCCGCGAACTCCTCTTGCCTAGACAATCCGCCCAATGCTGACGCGCATCTTCATCAGACACTGAATGGTCAGCAGGCAAAGCCGCAGTACTACGAGGCAATCCTTTCGGAGTATGAGAACACCTTTGGGACGAGCGAAGGAGGTACCGTCAACGATCGAGAGGCGCCGTATCAGGCGCACCAATTTGGCTCCATGCCTCTAGTGGTCTTGACGGCAAGTCGACATCGCGCCGACGTTCGGGACTTCACCTCCGAGGATCAGGCCAAATATTTCTTATATTGGAAGCTGGGACACGATCGGCTGGCCGCACTCTCCAGTCGTGGCAGAAGTGTATTGGTCTCCGATTCGGGCCACTTCATTCAAAGAGATCAGCCCACGGTCGTGGTGACCTATGTGAAGGAAGTGGTGAGTGAGGTTCGTGGAGAAGCGCAGTGAGAGCTCAAATCGACTAACGGCGGATGAAGAACATCAGCCAACTCGCAACGACCACCGCCCCGATAAAGAGCACGAAGCAGTAAGTGCCATAGCGCACCATGGCGCGTGGCTCATTGCGTTGCGTGATGCCGAAGACCGTCGAGGCGAAGAGCGCGAACAGCAGCACGGCGGTGAAGTGGGAGGGCGCGAAGGTCACGGCTTCCTTCCGATATGGATGTTATGGGCATCCACTGCGGCGATGACGTTCAGCAACCCCGCCACGACGATGAACTTGGTGCCGTAGTCGGCAGTAACGACCTGCACGGCGTTCTGTCCTGCGCCGAAGAGCCGCCCGGCAAAGTACAGCAGGCCGGAGCCGAGGTCGCCGACAAAGCCCAGCATGGTCAACGGGTCACCGGGCGTGGCCGTGTAGAGCTTACCTTGCATGAGCAGACCGAGCGCGAACATGAGGACAATCGCGGCGAAGAGAAGTCCGCCGCGTCCCCAGCGGCGCGCAAGCATGTGCCCGGCCCCGGGGATCAGCCAACCGGCAAGGAGTGCTGTGGAGAAGAGCGGACTACGGACCGCGCTCGTCTCTGGGGCCTTCTCGATCTTTCGGCTGGCGGCTACTGTTTTGGCCGGTGGAGTCGTTGCCATGAGGGTTCCCACCAACTATACCGCAGGGAGCCGCACCATCCACCGGGCCGCTGCATACATGAGTCTAGACGCGCACCAGCTCGGTCTGGACCTTGCCTGTCACCTTTGCCTCGCGGTCGCCGGTGAGCATGTTCACCTCGCTGCGAATGCCGAAGTCTTTCAAGTAAATCCCCGGCTCGACCGAGAAGCATGTGTGCGGCAGCAGCAGGCGCTCGTCGTGGGTCTCCAGGTTGTCCAGGTGGGCCCCGTTGCCGTGGAGTATATTGCCGATGTTGTGGCCGGTGCGGTGGGTGAACGACTCGGCGTATCCCGCCTTGCGGATGACGTTGCGCGCCGCGTCGTCCGCCTCCCATCCGGCGATGGGCCTGCCCGCAGCGAAGGCCTGTTTGACAATTTCGATCGCAGCATCGCGCGCATCGCGCACTGTTTCGAAGACGGTCTGCTCCTTGGGCTTGGGCTCGCGATCCACCACGCCCGTCCACGTGATGTCGTAAAAGCAAGAGCCTTCGCGCTCCGGCCGGGCCCAAATATCGATCAGCAGAAAGTCGCCGGAGCGGATCGGCGCATGGACATCGGCTGTTGCCTCGTAGTGCGAGTCTGCGCTGTTGGCATTCACGGAGACGTTCGGGCCGTGCTCCCAGACGAGGCCTTCATCCGCCATGGCATGCTGCAGCCACTCGACCATCGCAAACTCCGTGGTGCCCGCACCGGAGCGCACGCGGCGACCGATCTCGCGGAAACCACCGTCGAGGATGGCGTCGATCTTGCGCTGTGCCTCGTAGTGGCTGGTCTCCTGCTCCGGCGTGAGAACTGCCTCGAAGCGGCTCACCAGATCGGCGGAGCTCACGATGGTCTTGCCCAACTCGCGCAGCACCTCGATCGTTCCCGCATCCACCAGCGAGACATACATGATGGCGTTGCGCGGCGAGTACTGCATGGCGATCGTCTGCGCGTCCTGGAGCAGCTCCGCCAGCCGCTGCTCCAGTTCCTGCCAGGAGCTGTAGACCTGTGTTTTTCCCGGCAGCGGGTCCAGGCGCAGGCTCTCGACACGATGTACCAGCTTGCGCGGCTCACCCTGCGCCGGCACGAAGTAGTACCAGCGCCGCGAGATATGCAGTCCCTCGCCCAACCCAAGGATGCGGTAGGCGATCGGATCGCGATGGTGATGATCGTAAAAGAGCCAGCCGTCGAGATTGGCCCGCCGAAGTGCTACCTGGATCGCTTCAAGTTGCATATCTCTGCAATCTTAGCTGCCGCCGCAACAGGATTCTATGTGGGCGCGGCAGCCGGTTGAAGACGCTAGACTGATGCGTAAGGGAGACAGAGCGTGCACGCAGGCGGCATTCATCACGCAGAACTGATCCTGCTGACCCTCCTTTTTCTGGTGGGCGTGCTTACTACGCTCTCACGCCGCTTCCACACGCCCTACCCCATCGTGCTGGTGGTGGGTGGCCTGCTGCTGAGCTTCATCCCCAATCTCCCGCGCATCTCGCTGAACCCGGATATCGTCTTTCTCGTCCTGCTGCCGCCGTTGCTGTTTGCCGCGGCCTACAACACCTCATGGCACGACTTCCGCTTTCACCTGGTCAGCGTGCTGCTGTTGGCCTTTGGGCTGGTCGGCTTTACGGTGCTGGGCGTTGCGCTGGCCAGCAACTATCTGCTGCCGGGCTTCGACTGGCGCCTCGGGCTGGCGCTGGGAGCGGTGATCTGCAGTACGGATGCGATTGCCGCCACATCCATCGCCGCCCGCGTCGGACTGCCGCGCGCGATCGTCGACATCCTGGAGGGCGAGAGCCTGGTAAACGACGCCAGTTCCCTGCTGGCCCTGGAGTTTGCCGCGAGCCTGGTGGTCAGCGGCCAGCGACCCGGGCTCGGCGACGGCGTCTTGCGCCTACTCCTGCTGATCGGGGGCGGATTGGTGATTGGGTTGGGCGCGGCATGGCTTATCCATCGACTGCAGTTGCGCATTACCGATCCGCCCATCGAGATTACCTTGAGTCTGATGGCTCCCTATGTGTCCTATCTGTTGGCGGAGGCGGTGCACGCCTCCGGCCCCTTGGCTACGGTCGCCTGCGGCCTCTACCTCGGCCGCAAGAGCTCGGAGGTCTTTACCACCGAGGCTCGCCTGGAGAACACCGCAGTCTGGAACACGCTGGACTTTCTGCTGAACGGCATCGTCTTCATCCTGATCGGACTGCAGTTGCCCTTCATCCTCAGCGGCATCCGCACCGTCAGCCACTGGCACCTGCTCTTCGACGCCGGCATCCTGTCGGTGGTGGTTATCGCACTGCGCGTGGTGTGGATGTATCCGGGCGCGCACCTCGCCTATCTCATCCGCACCCGGTTGCTGAAACAGCACTACGATCCACCCAACCCTCGTTCCGTTTTCATCCTCGGCTGGACAGGCATGCGCGGTGTGCTGGCGCTGGCAGCCGCTATTTCACTGCCCCGCACACTCGACGACGGCTCGCCATTCCCGCAGCGCGAGGTCATCATCTTCCTCACCTTCTCTATCATTCTGGTCACGCTGGTGCTGCAGGGGCTCACGCTGCCCTCGCTCATCCGCAAGCTGGGCCTGTGCGAGGCGGACCCGCTGGCGGTCGCGGAGCGAGAGGCAAGGAGACGGATGCTGCGCGCCGCGCTCGACTATCTGGAGTCGATGCAGGCGCGCGAGAATGCGCCAGAAGAGGCGGTATGGCTGGACGTGATGCACCACTACAAGGAGCGGTACGCTCTGGTCGATGCTCCGCCGGCCGACATCGAGAAACCGACGCCAAGCCAATGGGCCGAGGTCCGCGATCTCAATAGCCAGGTACGCGAGGCAGAGCGCGAGGCGCTGGTAAAGCTACGCTTCGAAGACCACATCAGCGATCGCGTTCTGCGCAAGCTGGAGCGCGAACTGGACCTGCTGGATCTACGCTTCGTCTCGCGCAAATGACCCGTGCACTTTCCAAGTGAAGGCTGCCACGCTACAGTGAAGGGGGCAGTAGTTCTCCCGCGAAGCGTGAGCTGCTGAAGGATTTTCTGGAGGAGCAACCCACATGACCTGGACCCTGATCGGCGTCGCCGGCGGAGTAGTACTTGGTTTGGCCTGCATCATCTGGGCGGCACAGGGCAAGCCGCTGAGCGAGAACCCGCACCACGACGAATACTGAGTTGGCCGCTCTAGTTCTTCCGTGGCGGCATTTTCAAATATAAGAAACCGGCAACGAAGAAGAGCGCCGAGATGGCAAGCGACAGTAAGGCATGCGTGCGGTGGTTGTAGTGCAGCGCCAGTGCGGCACTGATCCACCACACAACGGCCCCTGCGAACCAGATCCAGGCCATCTTCGACTTCATCCCGCTCCTGACCGGCTCCGCACCCTGGATCAAAGCTTCTCTCTCCGGCGGCGGACCACTCGACTCACCAACAGCGCTGCTGCAGTCAGACTAGCAGCCAGAGCCGCTGGAAGATGCGAGTGGGGAGAGCCCGCAGAAGCAAGCAGCCAGAGGACGGTGCCGGTGGCGAGGACGTTGTACGTTTCCATGTCCGGCAGCGTAGCAACGGAAGCAGCCCAACCCCCATGCAACGGGAGGGGGACCGGCATGCCACTGGTAATATCGCTCGCACCATTCTCAGCCTGCGGTTCCGAAACGGGCGAATACCCCTACCACTTTCGTGCGAGCATGGCGCTTTCGCCGTGCATCTGCGACCTAAGTAACGTTTCCTTCGATACAAGCCGGACGCAGAATGCCCTCATGACGCACTTGGCTGCAGGGCGGGTCCGAATGCTGGAGATGCTGATACCGACGATCGACCGTTGGTCCGGCCGCAGCAGTCCGCGGCAGCAGAACAGCACGCCACACCTGGCGCTGGGCGATCACGGTGAGGAGACGGTCTACTTCTACCTCCGCAAGCAAGGCTGCATGGTGGTGGCGCGGCGGTGGCGCTCGTCGCGCCAACCAGGAGACCTGGACATCGTCTGCTGGGAGGGCGAGACGCTGTGCTTCGTCGAAGTGAAGACCCGCAGCCGGCTCGATGTAGCCACGCCCGAATCAGCGGTGGACGCGGACAAGCGGCGCATGATTCGCCGGATGGCGCGGCTCTACATGAGCGGCCTGCGTGAGCAGCCGAAACACGTGCGCTTCGATATCATCACGGTGCACTTCAGCGACGCCATCACCTCCGAGCTGCGCGTGATCCCCGGCGCCTTCGGCTGGACAGAGCCGGCCCATCGCTGGAACTGAACTCTCGGTCCGCATTCTTTTGCCCACCGATCTACGCATACGTATTCAGAACATCCCTAAAACAAGCACACGCCGGACCGTATCGCCGGGCGGGGCACTCTATGCACCACGAGGGCCGATGCATAATAGGGCGGCAACCCTGAAGCGGCCGCAGTCCGGGCTGCCGATCTTAGGAAATCCCGCCGCTGCACGCTCAAGGCTATCGGCTGTCACGATATACGATCCACATGGGCGCAATCTGGGTGCGGCGCACTACCGGCGCACCCACAGCATTACGCAGCAAGCACGGTGAGAGAATGGACAGTATGTTCGATCGACTACGGCGCTGGTTGCCCAAAGGAAGTGCCGATTGGCGTCTGAGTGCCACAAAACGGAAGGCCTATGCCACCTGGGATGACGACAAATTCCTAAGGACCTTGGCCATCCGACGGCGGCTTATGTACTTCTGGGTGGGCTGCGCTCTGCTCGTCATATTTCTCGCAGCATTTTATTTTGTGCTGCACCGGCCACCGCCGACCACGGATTCCGGAGCAGCCGGTCCCGATGCAAATCGGGATTACGCTTGCGCGTCCTTGTACTCTTCATACCAGGCCATCTGGATAGCCTCAAGCTTCGATTCGTTCGACTTCTCTTTGTCGTCGGCGAAGTCGGGTAGCTCCGTCACGTAACGGTGCAGCTCGGTGAAGCGGACGGTCAGCGGATCCAGCTGCGGATGCTTCTCCTGCAACTGAATCCCGATCTCTTCAGCATCGTTCCACATAATCTCTTGCGGCATGGCTTCTCCTCCTGCTTTATTTCTACTCGGCGAGTGAGAGCGGCTTGCCCTCGGAGACATAGTTGCGATTCCAACTGGGAATTTCGACGACATAGGTGCCGGGGCCGGTGATCACCGCCTGGCAACCGAGCCGGGAGCTCAACTGGACGTCGGCGGCTGTCTCCATGCGATCAAGTTCATCGTCGTCTGCTTCGGAGATGCCCTTTGCGCCCTCTTTCACCCACAGATGGCAGGTGGTGCAAGCACAGGAGCCACCACATGCGTGATCGAGGAAGATGTTGAAGTTCTCCGCCACATCGAGAAACGACATCGGCTTCCCATGGTGCTCATAGGGCATGGCGCCGTACTCAAATTCGACGGTGCGGCCTTCGGGAAGAAAGGTGACGCGCACCATGTTTGGCGCCGGCGGCTTGCTCAGGTCGGGCTGGTTCGTGTTCGCGGGTGTTCCGTTCTGCTCTGACATATCTCGTTCTCTACTGGTTCAGCCTAGCGGAAGTCTGCTGGGGCAATGGGATGGGGCGCTGCGGGCCCCTTACCTATCTTCGCATCTGCGGCATTCATGGTCTCGCCATGCAGCGCGGAGGAGACCGTGGAGTCCATCATCAGCTCGGCGAAACGCCGCGTCGCCTGATCCAGTGCTTCGGTGCCGCGACGCAGCGAATCCAAGTCGCCGGCATCGCGGAGAATCTCCAGCTCCGGCACCAGCTCGGCGATCTTCGTGCGCTCCTCCTCCGTAAGCTGTTGCCAGGCCGGATGCTCCGGAGCCTTGGCGACCGCTGCGAGGATCGTGGATGCCTCATTTCGCGCCTCGATGAGCTGACGCTCCTGAAAGTCGGTCTCGGCATTGTCGAACGAGTCCAGAATCATCGATTCGACCTGCTCGTCGGTGAGCCCATACGTCGGCTTCACTTCGATCTCTGCCTGTTTGCTGCTGCGCGCCTCGACGGCGGATACATGCAGCAGACCATTCGCGTCGATGAGGAACTTCACCTCGATGCGCGGCAGACCTGCAGTCATCGGCGGGATGCCTTTGAGATCAAATCGTGCCAGGGAGCGGCAATCCTTCGCCAATTCACGCTCACCCTGCAACACGTGGATCGCCACGTTGGTCTGTCCGTCGACCCCGGTGGTGAAATGCTCTGTCGCAGAAGCGGGGATGGTCGAATTGCGCTGAATGATCTTCGCCACCACGCCGCCCAACGATTCGATACCGAGCGAGAGTGGAGTGACATCGAGCAGCAGCATCTCCTCCGTCGCAGCAGAACCCCCCGAAAGGATGTTCGCCTGCACGGCCGCGCCCAGCGCGACGACTTCGTCCGGATTCAGCTCGGTATGCGGCTTTTTGCCGCGCGCAGGCAGCTCGAAGATCTCCGAAACCAACTGCTGGACACGCGGAATCCGTGTCGATCCGCCGACGAGGACCACCTCGTTGATCTCGGCAGCGGGAAGCCCGGCATCGCGCATCGCTTGGCGGCACGGCTCGACGGTACGTTCGAGAATCGGCGCGATCAACTGCTCGAACTGCGCGCGCGTGATCTCGCGGCGGTAGTGATGGCCGTTGGGTAGAGCTACTTCCATGCGTGCGCTGTCATTCGCGGAGAGCGCAATCTTGGCATGGATCACCGCAGCCCGCACCGCCTGCACCAGCTCCGGTTGTTGCCGAGCAGGAATCTTGTCTTCCGTCTCAATCTCATCGAGTGCGATGGCGGACAGCAGATTGTCGAGATCGTCGCCACCCAGGTGTGTATCCCCATTCGTGGCGATCACTTCGAAAATCCCCTCGTGCAGCTTGAGGATCGAGATGTCGAAGGTGCCACCGCCTAGGTCATAGACCGCAACGACGCCATCCTTCTGGCGGTCGAGTCCATATGCCAGCGCAGCAGCGGTCGGCTCGTTCACCAGCCGCAATACTTCGAGGCCGGCCATGCGGCCCGCATCCTTGGTCGCCTGGCGCTGCGCATCATTGAAATAGGCTGGCACGGTGATGACAGCCTGCGTGACCGGCGCGCCGAAGTATCGCTCCGCATTGCGCTTGAGCTGACGCAGCACATAAGCCGAGATCTCCGACGGTGTGTACTGCTGGCCGCCTACGTCGATGCGCAACACCTCGCCCGGCTGAATGTCCTGCGCCAGATGAAACGGGAAGAGCTTCAGCTCGTCGCGTACATCGTCGACACCGCGGCCCATCAGCCGTTTTACGGAGTACACAGCGCGATCTGGCGTCGCGAGCAGATGCGAGCGGGCCGCATTGCCTACGATCACGCGGGCGTTGCCGGAGGCAGGCATGGCGACCACGGAAGGCACAAGTCGCGATCCATCGTCGCCGGGGATGACCTGCGGTGTGTCGCCTTGCATGAAGGCGACCAGCGAGTTGGTAGTGCCGAGGTCGATGCCGACGACGCGAGGTGTCTCTGTATCTGCCATTTCGTCCTTAATTGTTCGCTTTCGCGAAACCGGCCTGCGGCGTCAGCACGCCTTCGACTTCTTGTAATAGATTGCGCAGATAACTACGCCTGTCGAGCAGGGCGACCATCGCATCCTTCTGCTTGTCCCGCGCGACGACATCGTTGGTGTCCAGCGCTATATCCCATGCCGCCCAGGCTTGGTGGAGATCGTCGTCGACAGCGGCGAGCATGCCTTTGAACTGCACCTGTGCGCGCTCCAAATCGCCGCGAAGCGCGGGGTCGTCCTCACCCGTCGTCACGTTGGCACGCATCTCTTCCAGCTGCAGGTTCAACTCAAAGACCTCTTCCAGAAGATCGGCAGGAACACGATTCTGTTTCGCCTTTGGATCGCGATCTTCCGAGTTTTCGTCTTCGACGCGGACACCTTCCAGCTTCAACAGATACGCCGTGCGCGTGACAGGATCCTTGAGTGTCCGATAGGCGTCGTTCAGCAGCGAGCTGCGGCGAAGGCTCCAGGCCTGCTCTTCTGCGCTCTTGCGCGCGTAGAGATCGGGGTGCAGCTTGCGGCTCAGCTTGTAGAAGTCACGCTCGAGCGCAGCCGTGTCCAGAGTGAGTTTGCGGGGCAGTTCAAAGAGGGAAAAGTACGTCTCCTGACTGTTTGGCTCTGTCGTATTTTGGACATGACTCTGCATATGCGTGTGTTCTAAAAAAATGAAACGGAAACCTAGGAGGTGAAGGAGGAACCGCAGCCGCAGGATTTCTTGGAGTTCGGATTGATGAAGTTAAACCCCTGCCGCATCAGCGTCTCTTCGTAGTCCAGCACCATGCCATTGAGATAGATAAAGGACTTGGGATCGATGAAGACGCGCACATCGCCGTCGTAGGTAAAGATCCGGTCGCGATCTCGCGGCTGGGTGTCGAAGCGGATGCTGTAGGAAAGGCCGGAGCATCCTCCCCCGAGAATGCCGAGACGTAAACCGCCCTCGGCAGGTGAGATACCTTCCTTGACCATCGCAGAACGGATCCGTGCGACAGCGCGAGGCGTGACGTCCACACCTTTCATGCCGGCGGCAGTTGTCGCCGGCTGCACCATATCTGTTGCTGAGCCTGCCATATGCGCTGTTACTTCGCTGCCACGACCGCGGGCATTGCGGACGCTTCGCCGACACCATTCTTTTTCTTCCAGTCGCCGATGGCCGCGCGAATCGCATCCTCGGCCAGCACGGAGCAGTGAATCTTTACCGGCGGAAGCGCGAGCTCCTTCACGATGTCCGTGTTCTTGATCTCCATGGCCTCGGAGACGGTCTTGCCCTTTACCCACTCCGTCGCAAGCGATGAGGAGGCGATGGCAGAGCCGCAACCGAAGGTCTTGAACTTGGCCTCTTCGATGACCTGCGTCTCCGGATTCACGCGAATCTGCAGACGCATGACGTCGCCGCACTCCGGTGCGCCCACAAGGCCTGTGCCTACGGACTCGCTGCCCTTGTCCATCTGGCCCACATTCCGCGGATTGTTGTAGTGATCAATCACCTTATCGCTATATGCCATTGTTTCTCCCTCTGATCCGGCTGTTGCCTGAATCGTTCTGTTGCGATGCTGTTCCTAGTGCGCCTGCCATTCGATCTTGGAGATGTCGATGCCTTCTTTGACCATCTCGTAGAGCGGTGACAGTTCGCGAAGCTTCTTCACAATGTCGATAACCTTATCAGCCACATAGTCGACTTCGGCCTCGGTATTGAAGCGGCCGAGCCCGAAGCGGATCGAGCTGTGGGCCACATCGTCACCCAGCCCCAGCGCCTTCAGTACATACGATGGCTCAAGCGTCGCAGAGGTACATGCCGAGCCGCTTGAAACCGCTACATCGTTGATGCCCATCAACAGTGACTCGCCCTCGACGTAGACAAAGCTGATGTTGAGGTTGTTCGGCAGCCGGTGCTCCATCGAACCGTTGACGTGAATGTAGTCGAGCGATCCTTCGAGCTTGGCCTTCAGTTTGTCGCGCAGCTTGCTCAGCCGCTCGCCTTCGCCGGCCATCTCTTCGCGAGCGATCTCGCAGGCCTTGCCTAAACCGACGATGCCCGGGACATTCAGCGTTCCGGAGCGCATGCCGCGCTCGTGACCACCACCGTTGATCTGCTCGGAGATCTGTACGCGCGGGTTGCGGCGGCGTACATAGAGCGCCCCTACGCCCTTGGGGCCGTAAAGCTTGTGCGCGGTCAGCGACAGCACGTCGATGTTCATCGAGTTCACATCGACCGGAATCTTGCCGATGGCCTGGACCGCGTCGGTGTGGAAGATCACGTTGCGCTCGCGGCAGAGCTTGCCGATCTCAGTCACCGGCTGGACCACGCCGATTTCGTTGTTCGCAAACATGATGCTGACCAGGATGGTTTTGTCATCCATGGCGCGCTTTAAGTCTTCCAGATCGATCAGGCCGTCTGCCTTCACCGGCAGATAGGTTACGCGGTAGCCGGACTTCTCCAGCCGCTTGCAAGTGTCCAGAACCGCCTTGTGCTCGGTGACCTGGGTGATGATGTGGTTGCCGCGCTCGCGATACATCTCCGCGATACCCTTCAGAGCGAGGTTGTTGCTCTCCGTCGAGCCAGAGGTGAAGATGATCTCTTTCGCGGTGGCGCCAATCAGCTTGGCGATCTGTTCGCGGGCCGCCTCTACGGCCTGCTCCGCCTCCCAGCCAAAGGAATGGTTGCGGCTGGCCGCATTGCCGAAGATGCCCGTCAGATACGGCATCATCGCCTCGAGCACACGCGGGTCCAGAGGGCTGGTGGCGTGGTTATCCATGTAGATGGGCAATTTCACACCCTTCGCGGTCTTAGCGCCATTGCCGTTTCCGTTGGCGGCTGGGACTGCGGTCACATCGTCGTCAAATGTATTCATGCTCATCGATCGTTCTCTGCTCCCGCCACCTCATTTGTGAGAGTGGCACTTCAATCTTCATCGGACCCGGCGATCTGCTCGCCTCAGCCGAGGGTGACCAGCTGTCTTCCGTTGTGGCTGCCATGCAGCTGGGTGCGTCGGTCAAACGGAATAGCGTCTACCAAATCGGCGATACGGATGGCCTTCAGCACATCCGAAATACTGTCGTTCACCTTGCCCAATGGCTCTTTGATGGTGCAGCTATCCAGTAAGTCGCAGGAACGGCTGCTGCCCGTGCTTGGCCCGCAGGAAGTAATAAACAGCGGTCCATCGATCGCGTAGATTACCTCAAACGCTGTGATGCTCTGTGCGTCCCGGGAGAGGGAATAGCCCCCATTAATACCGGCATGCGAGCGCAACAACCCAACCTTGGTGAGCCGCTGCAGAATCTTTGCAAGAAGTTGCGGCGGAATGCCATACGCCTGCGCGATGTCCTTCGCGCTCTGCGAAGGAATATCCGGGTGCTCCGCCAGAAACTTCAGTGCCATCAGCCCGTAATCGGCCTTCTTGGTAAGTCTGAGCATAGCGGTTCGCCCGTCCGCTGAATCCCTACATCAACGGTCGCAATTCAAGTATAGGGGCCCATTCCGGCACATACAAGGCAGGGGAACTATCAAACGCTAATAATTATCAAAAACCTGCCTAGCTGGCTTCCGTGGCTGACTTCCGTGGCTGCCTCGTTCGATCCGTTGTCCACCCGGTAGCGCCTCCGGCCCGGGCGGCGACGGACTCTTGGGGCAGGACAGACACGTGGGGCAGTGACGGAACTCTTACAGTGGGCTCTGTTTGGCCGCGGTATTCTGAGAATGATGACTTCGCAAACCCAGCTGGAAGATGAGGTTACGGTCGCCCGGGGAGGAAGTGCGCCAGACCCGGCCACATCCGCGGAGAGCCGGATGCCCCAGCAGCACCATGGCCACCTTAAATGGAGCTTTGCCATCGTTCTCGGACTCTTCCACCTGCTGGCTCTGGCTGCGCTCTTTTTCTTTACCTGGAAGGCGCTCGCCGCATTTGCGGTGATGTGGATCTTCGGGCAGAACGTCGGCATCGCCATCGGCTACCACCGCCTGCTCACACACCGCGGCTACGTCGTGCCACGCTGGCTCGAATACTGCATTGCCACCTGCGGCACCATGGCCTTGCAGGGTGGCCCGATCTATTGGGTGGGCGTCCACCGTCTGCACCATCAGCTCACGGATAAGCCGGGCGACCCGCACTCCCCGCGGGACGGCAAGTGGTGGTCGCACATGGACTGGATCCTGCACGGTACCCTGCACAATCAGGACCCTGCACTGCAACGCTACACGCCGGATCTGACTCAGAATGCTTACTATCGCTGGCTGGATAAGTATCACTGGCTGCCGGTGACGGTGGCGGGGTTCATCCTGCTCGCTATCGGTGGATGGCCCTGCGTGCTGTGGGGCATCTTCCTGCGCGCGGTCCTGGGACTGCACGTCACCTGGCTGGTGAACTCGGCAACGCACCTCTGGGGCTCACGCCGCTATGAGACACGCGACGACAGCCGCAACAACTGGTGGGTGGCACTGCTGACCGGCGGCGAGGGCTGGCACAACAATCATCACGCACACCCGGTCTCGGCGCGCCACGGCCTCGCCTGGTACGAGTTCGACCCGAACTACTACGCGATCTGGCTCATGGAAAAACTCGGGCTCGCGCGGAAGGTCTACGTCAAAGAGATTTAGGCCGCAAAGAGATCTTGGTCGCAAGGAGATCTATAGACGGCGGACCCTCGCTGCGCTCAGGATGACACCGCTTTCGATCTGCATGCCGGGTGCTGCATCATCTCGGTAACGCCAACGGCGTGGGCGATTCGTATGCAGATGACGTGCGCAATCGATTTCTACGGACATGCGAGCTGCTGCACCTGCTACCCTCACCGTGGAGTTTTCACCATGCGCCTTGCTCTCTATCTTGCCCTTACACTTTCGCTCGCCCCTGCCGCTATCGCTCAGACATCGGCTACCGAAACCGTAACGATCGACGCCAAAGCTGCCGGAACACCACTCCCCCACTACTGGGAGCAGATGTTCGGTTCTGGCCGCGCCATCCTCACCCTGCGCAAGGGGTATCAGGACGATATGCGCACGGTGAAGGCAGCCACCGACTTCCAGTACGTACGCTTTCACGCGATCTTTCAGGACGAGGTCGGCGTGTACGACACGGATGCGCAGGGCAAGCCCGTCTACAACTGGTCGTATGTCGACCAGATCTACGACAGCCTGCTGGCCAACGGGGTGAAGCCGTATGTGGAGCTGAGTTTCATGCCGAAGAAGATGGCCGCGCGGCTCGACTATCATCCCTTCTGGTACAAGCAGATCGTCTCTCCCCCCGCGGACTACGACAAGTGGCAAGCGCTGGTCGAGGCATTCACGCGGCACCTGGTCGAACGCTACGGCATCGATGAGGTTTCTACCTGGTACTTCGAAGTGTGGAACGAACCGAATATCGACTTCTGGACCGGCCGTCCGGCGCAGTCGACGTACTTCGAGCTTTACGACCACGCCGCACACGCAGTGAAAACGGTGAGCCCGCGACTGCGCATCGGGGGTCCGGCGACAGCACAGGCCGCCTGGGTGGATGCGATGATCGCGCATGCTGCGTCCTCACATGTGCCGCTCGACTTCGTATCTACGCATGTCTACGGAAACGATGTGGCCAAGGACATCTTCGGCACGGAACCGCATCCCGATATACCGCCGCACGGCATGGTCTGCGTCGCCGTGGATCGCGTGCACCAGCAGATCCTGCACTCCGCCATGCCGGAGATCCCGCTGATCTGGAGCGAGTTCAATGCTACCTACATGAACCAGCCGGAGATCACCGACTCGCTCTACATCGGACCGTGGATGGCGAATACCATCGCACAGTGTGACGGCAAGGTCACCATGATGTCCTACTGGACCTTCTCCGATGTCTTCGAGGAACAGGGTGTGGTGAAGACACCGTTCTATGGCGGCTATGGGCTCATCGCCGAGGATGGGATACCGAAGCCGTCATTCCGCGCCTTCTCCATGCTGCACACACTCGGCACGGAGCGTCTGGCCAACAGTGCAGCCGACACACTCGTAACGCGCGGCAGCGACGGCTCTTTGAGGATCGCACTCTGGAATTCGGTGGAGCCGGGCCAGACTGCGTCCCCAAAGCACTTTCACCTCAAGCTAACTGGCTTGAAAGACACGGCCGCGGTGACGATTGCACGTGTCGATGCGACACACGGGGATACCTACGGGGCGTGGCAGGCCATGGGATCGCCCCGCTACCCTACGCGTGAGCAGGTGAGCCGGCTACGAGCCGTGGCGAAGGTCGACTCTGGTGAATCGCTGCAGTTGATACAAGGCGGCCTGGATATCGAGGTTCCGCAGAGCGGGCTCGTTGTCGTGCACGTTGCCCGCTGAACAGACGCACGGAACAGAACACGGAGCGCCGGACGCAATCATCAATCCGACGCGCTTTGACACCGTTCGCGGGATTGAAGTCCACTTTCCAGAGACGGGGAAACACGGCGGCGAGTCTCCACCAGATCAAGCCGGGGGATCACTTGAGGAGCAAACGAAAAGGGCTGCCTGCGCATAATGCAGGCAGCCCTTTTGTCTTCCGGCTTTTGCGTCAGGCGCGCGCCGCAGCCTGAAAGCCGTCACAACCGCTGACCGCGCTCACCTTCAGGTGAACCGAGACGTTCTTGGGGTGGCCACAGCCCTCGATCAAGGACTCCGGGGCCTGTTTGCTGCTCAGAATTTGCGTCAGCACCTGCTTATCAGCCTTGTTGCCTTCGCCGAAGTGGCTACAGACGCCGCATTGTCCGTCGTGAACTGAAAGCATGTCGTATTTCCTCCGTGGTGAATGAGACGCGCCCATCCTACGCATCGGCTGCACGACCGATCTAGTCTCAGTTTCGACGGTTTATGGTTTCGACGGTTTACGACCATCCCGTTCGCAGTTCCGATGGCTGGAGAGGCTCTGCGCAGACATGACATGTGCCTGCGAGATGAGGAGGAAAAGCAGATCTCTACACTTCGCTTCGGCCGGACTTCGCTTCGGTCGAGATGACACGCGAACTGAATCTAGCGTTCCTCTAAAGATCGCGGGTCTTGAAGATCCGCTCCGGCACAGCCTTGATGATGGTCATGATCGGCCACCAGAACCACGGCACATACACCACATCCTTACGGGTGTGGATCGCGCGCAGAATCCCGCTCGCCACCTTCTCCGGCGCGGCGAAGAGTCCATTCTTCGGAATGTGCGCCGTCATCGGCGTAGCGACAAAGCCGGGCTTGATAGTGAGCACCTGCACGCCGTGGCGGTCACAGCGATTGCGCAAGCCGGCGAGGAAGGTGTTCAACGCGGCTTTGGACGCGCCGTAGATATAGTTGCTCTTGCGTCCGCGATCGCCGGCGACCGAGCTGATGACGGCAAGCGTGCCGCGCCCTTGCGATTCGCAGTAGTTGGCCAGCCAAGTAAGCAGCGAGACGGGCGAAAAAAAGTTCGTGCCGAGGATTCGCTCCGCGACAGGGTACTCACGTTCTGCGGCGAGCTGATCCCCAAGCACGCCATGAGCCAGGAGTGCCAGATCGAGAGAGCCGAGCCGCGAGAGGGCAATCGCGAGCATCTCGGGATGCGCCTCCGTGTTGTCGAGATCGGCGACGATCATATCGACCTTGGCCGCACCACGCACGAGTAGATCCTGTGCGACGGTCGTCAGCTTCTCCTTCGAGCGCGCCACCAGAAAGAAGTGCACGTTGGGTGAGACCAGTTGACGCTGCACGGCCATCGCAATGGCGGAGGTGGCGCCCAGTACCAGGATTGTCTTTGGTGGGTAGGTCGTACGGCTAGCCATGGTCACCGCAGGTGATGCCGAAGCAATGCCGTTCGCGGAACCTTGCCGCATGGGAGAGCTGTGTCAATGGTCTAGCCAAGCGCGGTGACCCTCTGCCAGAACGATGAGGAGAAGGCCGGGTCAATGTACCGGGCGAAGTCCTGCCACTGAGGATAGAACTGCTGAAAGTGGCGGGGGGCCATACGCGCATCCTTTGCCGGATACATTTTTCCGCCGTATGCAGCCGTGATATCGGCAAGCTTCTCGGTGAGGTCAAAGCTGCGCTCGCCGCGGACCGGGAAGTCGAGCGCGATCATGGGTCCGGACGCGGGAAAGCTCATCATGCCCGGTGACTTGACGTCGCCGAAGATCTTGATCACGGCAAGGAATGAGCCTAGACCGGATGCGGTAATGGCTTTGAGCAGTTGCGTGAACCCCTCTTGGTATTCGCCCGGCTCCCACGGCATCACGTTTTGGAACTGCAGCAGACCCTGCTTGCCATAGGCGCGGTTCCAACGCTGCACGAAATCGAGCGGGTAGAAAAAGGGCTCGTAGTCCACCAGTCCGGTCTTGCGTTTCGCGAATTGCTTCGCGTAATACGCGGTGTTGAATGCGCCGATCGTCGTCTTGTTCATCATGAAGGCAGGCAGATCGGCCGGCATGGTGAGCTTCGGCTTGCCGGATGGCTTCAGCTCGTCGGGCCGCTCCGAGTGATCGCCCTGCATGAAGATACCCCGGGCGAAGTTCTTGCCGGTAGAGACGCAGTCGATCCAGGCGACGGTGTACTCCAGATGCTGTGCTGCCCGCGAGAGGGCGAAAAACTCATTCAGGCCGTTGAACTTGATTGAGTCCTGCCGGATCTTGCGCGAGACGATGGGGCGAAGCTGCACCTCGGCCCAGGTGATGAGACCGGTCAGTCCCATGCCGCCGATAGTCGCTTCATAGAGCGACGGGTTCTGCGTCGGCGTGCATTCGTAGTGCTCGCCGGTGGAGCGAACCAGTTCGAAGCGCGGCACATGGCAGCCGAAGGTGCCGGCGACATGGTGGTTCTTACCGTGAATGTCGTTCGCAATGGCGCCGCCGACGGTGACAAATTTCGTGCCCGGCGTGACCGGCAGGAACCAGCCTCGCGGCACGGCAAACTCGAGGATCTCCGCCAGCGAGACGCCTGCCTCACAACGCAGCAGACCTGTTGCGGGATCGAAGGCCATGAAGCGATCCAGGCCACGCGCAGCGAGAAGTGTCCCGCCCTCCAGGAGACAGGAGTCGCCGTAGGATCGGCCCAGGCCGACAGGCAGCATGGCCGTCGGCGGTGGCGCACGCAGCGGGAAATCGCTCGTCCAGAAGAGCGGAGCGACATCGGCGCGGTGTTTGGGATAGCGCCCCCACGACTCAAATCCAGGGGTTTCGGTCTTCTGTGGCATGTGTCAGGTATCCGGCACACTTAGGGTATCAGGGTCGCCCAGCCACGGAAGATTCGTTTGGAACAGATTCGACTGACAAGAGACAGCCTAAGAGCGTTCGACAAAGGGGATGAAACTATCGGCTTTTTCAGGACAAATCACGATGTTCCGGAATTCGACCATTGGTGAACACACTATTTCCGTCTAACCCCGGTGACAGCTCTTACGCCATCTTCCAGAATTTATGCCGTCGTGCGTCCCACTCTTCGGTCGAGAAAAGGCGTGGGCCGATTTCGATCAGCCGCGGGAGCATATTGAAGACAGAGACCTGGCTCCAGACCTTGCCTGCGCGGGTGCGGTATCCCTTTTCGTTCAAGTCGCTGGCGATGCTGGAGAAGGGAAAGTCCTGAACCAGCAGATCCATCATCTGGATGAGCACCTGGTTCTCGCGAAGATCGACCTCCAAACGGGTGCAATCGCCGGAGATGCGCAGGCCGTAGGGGATGTCGTCGTTGAAGGCGCCTTCAGTTGGCGCTTCGTCTCCAGGCAGCTCCCGCCGCCACTCCATCGACACCAACTGCCAGCCGGCAGCGATCCTCTGCTGCATGATGGTCGGACTCACCGACCCGGAGATCACGTCTCGTATACGCTCGAAATTCGCCATGGCGCCTCCCTGCACGACGTATATGTCGTCCGTCTGCTGACTAGGCAATTCGCAGACCAATGTCTGAGAACGTCGGAAACCCAAGATTTTCTCGCGACTTAGGCACAGGCTCGTATGAAGCGCAGAAACGGAAACTGTCCAGTATCGCGAATGGCTGTTCGTTCGTGGACATTTCCGGCGCCGCGGTGTGCCAAGATCTGCCGCTACCACGAATAGTGCACGGTGTAAGTGACGGTGGCGGAAGACTCCGCCCGCACTGTGACCGGAAATTCTATAGTGCTGAAGTCGCGTTTTGTGTAATTGGCTGATTTCCGCGTGATCTCCCAATTCGCAGCGCGGTAGAGGGGTTCGATGACATGGACAGTGACGGGTTCGTCCTTCTGATTTTTCACTTCGATCGAGAAGGACTCATCGATGTACCGCTGGGAGATATCGACTCGATAGTCCGTCTGGGTGCGCTTGCCGGTAATGTCGAAGGCATCCCCGGTGGTGAACCGAACTGTCTCGTTGCGCGGCGTATGGGTGATCTCTGCTTCTCCGGCGAACTGCACGTTGCCGCTCTTGTCGCGGCGATAGAGGCGCATGCGTCCGGCGGGCAGCGGGACGCCGAGGTGATTGGCAGTGGAGTTGATGAATTCGTTGATGACGCTGACCTGCGTGTTGCCGCTGAGACCGTAGCTGCGGTCGGTGTTTGCATTCCCTCCTCCGTAGGCCACGGAGAAGCGTGAACCATTGTCAAACTCGTAGCGCCGGATGACCGGCAGAGCGTCGGCGGTAAGGAAGGCAACCTGCTTGGTCTCGCCGTTGTGCAGTGATGTGGTCCGGTTGAGGTCGTAGAGGTGAAAGTCATCGAAGTTCTGTTGGGTAACGCCAACGCCCCCGGCCACCCCACCGATCATGCCCCCGGCCACCCCGAAGCCCTGACCAACTCCGGTGCCATTGCTCGGTAGGATCTTGGCAACAGCACCGGCGACAAGTTGAACTCTGGCAGCCGGGAAATCGACGCCGGAGTTGTTCTGCATGGTGACCCAGCCAACCAAATCCATAGGCTCAGCAGATGTACGACCGGGGGCATCTACGTCGGCGACGAGATTATAAGTAGCCGACCAGGTGAAGCCGCCTGTGACATAGCTTAGTTCTGCCGGAAAGCTGGCGGCATGTTCGGACGCGATCTGCCACCGCAGCGTCGGCTTCAACAGCAGTCCATTCGTAGACGCTGGAAAGAGCGGCGTGCCGGGAAGCTGAAACTGCATCTTGCCGTTGACCTTAATGAGAGGCGGCGACGCGCGCAGGATAGTGCCGCGTACCAAGACGGGTGTCTGTACCTGCGTCTTGTCGTTAAAGTACGTGCTGGCCTCAAAGTCGATGGTCTGGCCCTCGTACTTCTGGAGGAGCCACTCCTGATTGACTACGGCGGCGTCATAATTCTGCTCTACGACAGAAAACGCGTGCTTGCCTGAGGGATCTCGCAACACGACCGAGTCAGGTTCAAGCTGACTGGTGACCTGCGTGGTGGTGATCTCATTGGAGCCTGGCTTGAGGACAAGATCGACCGAGGTGCGGGCGACGGCGAAGTTCTGGTTGTAGATGGTGAGCGAGACAGGCGCGTTGGTGTTGGCTTGCTGCGCCGGGACAGGTCGTGCTGCAAACGCGAAGACTGTAACAGCCAGAGACAGAAATATAGAACGCATGCGACACAGATCTCCTTCGACAGAAATGAATACGCTGCTGACGGGAGAGGAGGATGCAGGGATATTTGCCCGTGTGTGGTTAGACACCGCGAAGGGATGAATTGGTCCGTTGTCAATGCGAGCGAGCTACACAGCCCGCGACAAAGAATGGTCGCCGGCAAGAAGAAGCGGAGAAGCGCATCGCTTCTCCGCTGCTCGATCGATGGCTTAAAGCACTTTCACTGTTGCTGCTGTGTAGAGCCCAGTTCCGCGAGTGTGGCTTTTCTTGATGGAAAAGCCACGCGGAGCATCACGCTCTTCTCTATACCTACCGTGACAATGCTCTAGTTACGCCATACCCGGCGGCAACAAACTTAAATAGCAGCGAGAGCAATCAGCACCGCGCCCAGACCCATCAGCAGACTCATCTTGTCGGTGAGGGCGAAGACGACCGGGTCCTCGTCGAGTTCGCCGCGGGAGGCGAGCAGCCAGACACGACAGAGCCAGAGGATCATGAGCGGCGTCATGAGCCACATGCGCTCGTGGTGATGGTAAAGGCCGAGTACTTCGGGCTGGCCTATATAGACGGAAAAGACGACCACCGATGCAAAGGCGCTGGAGGTGCCGAAGGAGCGGACCTGCTCGATGTCGGTAAGCAGGTAGCCGCGACCGTTGGAGAGCGTCGTCCCGGCAGTGCGCACGTTCTGCAGTTCGCTGAAGCGCTTGACCATGGCCAGTGACAGGAAAATGAAGATGGAGAAGGCCGCCAGCCACGGCGAAATGTAAGTGGCTGTCGCTGCAGCGCCCGCGAGCATACGCAGCGTGTAGAGCGCCGAAAGCACCACGACGTCCAGGATGACGATGCGTTTCAGCGCGAGCGAATACGCCAGCGTGGTGACGAGATAAAAGCCGAGCCAGGCCAGGAAGACGTGCAGCAGCAAGAATGCAGCACCAGCAAACGAAGCCAGCAGTAAAGCCGCCGCGATCGCGACGCCCGATGCGGCGGAGAGATTGCCGGAGGCAAAGGCGCGTTTGCGTTTGCGCGGATGCTGGCGGTCTGCCTCGATGTCGAGCAGGTCGTTGACGATGTAGGTAGCAGAGGCGCAAAGAGAGAAACAGAAGAAGGCCAGGATTGCGGTGAGAACGGAGTGCTTATCCAGGCGATGGGCGAGCAGGATAGGCAGGAAGATCAGCGCATTCTTCGCCCACTGATGCACACGGATGGCTTTGGTGAAGACGCGCAGGCCGCTCGCGCGATCGGTGAAGGTGTGTTCCGGATGCACCTTGCGCGAACGCAGCGCCATGCGCAGACCGAGGTTGGGATTGGCAAGCATCGGCGTGGCCGCGGCTGACAGCAAGGGCAGGTCGGGCCGAGCGTTTCCGATGTAATCGAACTCGCCGGCGAAGCGGCTGCGAAAGCCGGCCAGCTTGTTCGAACCGGTGAGATTGGTGGCGCCATCGGAGGCGAGCACGCCCTCGAAGATGCCGAGGTGGCCTGCGATGCGGTCGGCCAGCACGCCGTCGGCGCCAGTGGCAAGGTACAGCTTGCGGCCCTCTCCGCGCTGGCTCATCAGGTATTCGAGCAGCGGGCGGTTGTAGGGCAGGTGCTCGACGTTGAGCGAGACACGCGCGGTCACCTCGCGCTTCAGGTTGGCCTTGCCGCGGAGTGCCCAGAGCGGCGTCTTCAGCGCGTCCAGAGGGGCGGTCCTGACCAGCACCAACAGCGAGTCGACGAGCGTGTCCGACTTGACGAGGGTGCCGTCAAGGTCGACGCAAAGGGGACGCTCAAGTGCGGGGGCTGCAGTGGTCGCCATGCGGTTCCTGGTTGCTCTGAACAGGTGCCGCGAACGATGTCGCGCGTGGGCAAAGGATATCAAAGCATCTGTATATTCCTGTGAACCCGCCGGATTAGCTGCGCTTCAGCCCAGGTACTCCTCTTCCGGCGTCTCGGCGACAGCAATGTTGTGACTGCTGCGCTGCGCAAGAGAATGGCCCAAAGCCACCGCGCCCAGGCAAAGCACGACCGAGAGTCCGGCGTTGAGCAGTGCCCTGCCCCATGCGCCGGTACGCAGCAGGTCAAAGGTCTGCAGGCTGAATGAGGAGAAGGTGGTGAAGCCGCCGCAGATGCCGACCATGACGAAGATGCGGACGCTCTCCGGCGCGGCCCACCGGCTGCCGGCCATCGTCAACGTGCCGAAAAAGCCGATGACGAACGAACCGAGAACATTGATGAGAACAGTGGACCAGGTAGCACTGACAGGGAACATCAAGCGGCCCAGCCCATAGCGGAGGCAGCCGCCGATAGCGCTGCCGAGTGCAACCCAGAGATAGAGCGTCATCCTGCCTCACAATTGTCTCTGCAGCAAACCATCTTCCAGATCGCCGCAGTGGTGGTATGGGCAGGAGTCATCAGCCGGGTGGCGGTTTTGAAGGTGTTCCTTCAGGGGAGACTCCATTCCCCTGTAGGCACAAGAGTAACAAAAAGCATCCAATGGCTGCGACTGCTACTCCTTCAAGAGCGTCTCGACGAATGCGAGGTATCTCGGTGAAACGAATCCTGTCTTTTTCTGCCGTCCTCCTGATTGGCGGCCTTACTCTGCCTGTCATCGCACAGGAAACTGCTGCCCCTGGCGGGGCCATGACCATCGTCACCGTGGAACCGAAGGGCAGCGCGGAGGTGGCGCCCCCGGTGGCGCAGGCAGACGTGAAGGTAAAAGTATTGGGCAAGAAGTCCGATATCACCGGTTGGCGCGGCTTTACCGATCGCGGTACGCAGCCGAATTTGCAACTAGTGCTGATGATCGACGACGGAGCGCGTTCCAGCCTGGGTCTACACCTGAAGGAACTGCAGAAGTTTCTTACCGATCAGGCACCCACCACCGAGGTGGCTGTGGTGTACATGCGCAATGGCGCGGCAGCATTCACCGCGCCCTTTACGACCGACCATGCGCAGGTCGCCCAAACCCTCCGGCTGCCCATCTCCGCACCCGGCGTCGGGGCGAGCCCCTACTTCGCACTCTCCGACCTGATCAAGCGCTGGCCGGAGCACGCGGCGGGCGAGCGCCGTGAGGTGGTGATGATCACCGACGGCATCGATCGCTACAACGGCCTGCGCTACGATCCGTCGAACCCATACATCAACCAGACCATCAACGATTCCCTGCGTAACCAGGTCGTGGTGTACTCGATTTACTACCATGACGCCGGCTTCGCCGACCGCACGGGCGCAGGCATCAACAGCGGGCAGAACTACCTGACACAGCTCTGCCAGGCAGTGGGTGGTCAGTTCTACTTCCAGGGCTTCGGGAATCCGGTGGACTTTACCCCATACTTGAATCAGATCGACCGCAAGCTGGGAAATCAGTACGAGCTGACCGTGACACCGCCGCCGGGCGCCAAGAACATCGTGAATCTGAAGGTGCAGGTCTCCGCGCCGAACACGAAAACACAGTCGGCGCAGCAGATCTATGTCGGAGGCGGGAAGTAGCCTGCCGCCTCCGGAGCCCGGAGCCCGGAGCCCGGAGCCCGGATGGCGGTTGACGGGGACTATGTCACTCGATCGCCTGTGCATCACTTTCGGTGCAAGATAACGTGAGCGTCATCGTCCGTCTTTACAATGAAAACTGCGGTACTGCTTTGCTGCCGAAACTCGTCTATCTCATGGAGATACATGTCCTTTAAGTACAGATTGGGAGCCTGCGGCGTTTTGGGGATCCTGCTGGCCGCGGCGTCGTCGCTGCACGCTCAGGGAAACCAGGCTCCGTTCGATCTGGTCGGACCGCGGATCGACATGCGGGTGACACGGGAAGGCAAGACATTGCCCATTGCCGAGGTTCCGAACCTGCAGCCGGGTGACAAGGTCTGGGTGCACCCGGATCTGCCGTCCACTCAATCCGCACACTACCTGCTGGTGGTGGCATTTCTGCGTGGCTCGACCAACCCGCCTCCGGACGACTGGTTCCTGAAGCAGGAGCTATGGCAGAAAAAGGTGGCAAACGAAGGCATCCACTTCACGGTGCCGCCGGATGCGCAACAGACCCTGTTGTTTCTTGCACCGGAGACGGGCGGCGACTTCAAGACACTGCGCAATGCCGTGCGCGGGCGTCCCGGCTCCTTTGTACGCGCGTCGCAGGACCTGAACCAGGCGAGTCTGGACCGGTCGCGCGTGCAAACCTACATCAACAGCGTCCGCGAGACCTCGGAGACCGATGCGGGGGCGCTTGAATCCACCTCCAAGCTGCTGGCCCGCAGCCTTACCCTGAAAGTCAATCAGGACTGCTTCGAGAAGCCGACCGCCGAGCAGGAGCAGTGCCTGACCCAGAACAGTGACTCGCTGGTGCTCAGCGATGGGCATGAATCCATGGTGTCCTCGCTGACCAGCGGTCCGGGCAGCGACCTGGTGACCCAGCTTTCGTATGCACCGACCGCCGGTGCGGGGTACTACAGCGCCTACGTAGGCGCGGTAGTCGATGCAGTGAAGTTGTTGGAGGGACTCCATACCGCCGAGTACCAGTACATACCGGCGTTGACCCATCCGAAGGACGATGCGCTGGAGCTGAAGCTGAACAATCCGCCTTCGTTTCACAATCCGAAATCGGTGATCGTGGTGGCGTTGCCTGCGGTGGAGACAGCCAAGCTGCCGCCGCTGCATGCCATCGACACGAAGCAGGTGAGCTGCCTGCAGGGTCCCGGAGTCGTGCTGCCGGTGGAGGGGGCGCCGCTCGTGTATTCCACGAACTACGCACACAGTCTGGCACTGCATGTCGAAGGCAAATCAGGGCGGACGCTGGATCTTCCGGTGCGCGCCATCGCTGCCAAAGGCGGACTGGTGGCGGATGCTTCCGCGGTTCCCGACGCGAATCTGGATCCCCGCGTTGTGGGCAAGATCGTCGGCATGTGGGGCTTCGACCGGCTGGACGGACCGTCGTTCAACCTGAATGTGCCCCATCCCACGACCTGGACACTGGACAAGGCCGATGCGAACTCGCTGGTGGTAGGCCGCGAAGACGATGTGCGGCTGCACGGCGATGGCGCCGCGTGCGTGGCAGAGATCCAACTGCGCGATGCGAGCGGCAAGGAGACCAAAGCCGACTTCAAGATGGTGAAGCCGGATGAGTTGGAAGTGAAGGTGCCAATGACCGCGGCAGCCACCGGCGATGCCGGCCTGCTGGTTCGCCAACGCGGCCTTGCCTCGCCGGACCAGGTAGCAATTCAGGCATACGCGCAGGCAGGACATCTCGATTCCCTCGAATTCCATGCCGGGGACAGCACGGCATCGCTGGTGGGGACGCGACTGGACGAAGTGGCCTCCGTGGAGTTGAAGGACGTGCGATTCACACCGGACAAGCTCACCCATTCCGGCGACAAGGACACCCTCACCTTGAAAGCGTCCGACCCAAAGACAGCGCAGGCACTCCCGGTGAACCTGCGGACCACGGCCCACATACTGCTGAAAGACGGCCGCACGCTCGACCTGCCGAACACGGTGAGCGGGCATCGCCCGCAGGTGACCTTGGCCGGCAAGGGTGTGCAGACGCCAAGCGACAACGGCAACCTGGTGCAGCTCTCGGATCCGAATGAATTGCCGGTGGGCGGGACGGTCACATTTGTGTTGAAGACGACCGGGGACCCGGGCTTCTCCCGTGCGGACAAGGTAGAGGTGGCGTCGGAGGACCAGTCGCTTCACACCACGCTCAACATGAGCAATGGTTTGGTGTTGCAGGACAACAGCACACTGCTGGGCAGCTTCGATCCATTGAAGAGCTTTGGACCGTCTGCCTTCGGCAAGCTCCAATTGCGGGCCATCGACGGCAGCGGCGCACCGGGCGACTGGATGCCGCTGGGCACGCTGGTGCGGGTGCCCGTGATCGCCTCCGTAAAGTGCCTGCGGCCACATGCCCCGACTGCAGCCACGCCACGAGCAACGACGGCGAACGATCCGGCGGACACCACCGACACCGGCAGTGCGCCGCCAGTGACCGCGGCGAGTGCGCCCGCCCCGAACGATCCGAATGCGCAGTGCACGCTGAACGGCAGCTCGCTGTTCCTGATCGATTCGATCGCCTCCGATCCCCAGTTCACGCATAGCGTCTCGGTCCCGGATGGCTACACCAACCCGACACTCGCCGTGCCGCGTCCGAATGCCGGCGAGCTCTACCTGCATCTGCGCGACGATCCCTCAGTGCCAAACACCATCGTGGTGCCAGCAGGCTCGGCTACCCTGAGCCGGAGTACGCCGTCCATTGGAGCGACACCGGGGCGCGTCCGGAGCGGCGACGAATAACGCTGAAATCGGGCTCAATACGCTCGTCCGATTGAGTCCCGTCCGGCTTTGTGGCATCTTGGGAGACCGATGAGCCTCCCAGGATTTGCCCGCTCCGTATTCTTCCCTGCTCTTCTGCTGATCTCCGTCACCGGTGTGCGTGCCGAGGTGCGCCTGCCCAAACTGTGGAGCGATCACGCTGTCCTTCAGCGCGAACGGCCAATTCACGTTTGGGGATGGGCCGATGTCGGAGAACATGTATCAGTGACGCTGCGCCCGGATGCATCGCATGCCGACAAACACAGTGCTGCCGACGAGGCGGCCAGCACGACCACGGATGCGCTGGGCCACTGGAGCGTGTACCTCGCGCCACATCAGGCCGGCGGTCCATACACGCTGACAGTGACCGCCGCCAACACGATCACGGTGAGCGATCTGCTGATCGGCGACGTGTGGCTGGCGAGCGGCCAATCGAATATGGAACTGCCGCTGAACGGCTTTCCCGGATCGGCCGCGTTGAAGAACGGGCCGGAAGAGATCAAGGCCGCGAACCATCCCGAGATCCGTCTGCTGCATGAGCCGAAGCGCGTATCGGAGTATCCACTGGAAGACCAGGATGCGACTTGGCAGATCTGCACACCGGAGACGGCAGCGACCTTCAGCGCGGTCGGCTACTTCTTTGCTCGCGACATCCAGCACGATCAGAAGGTGCCGATTGGCGTAGTAGAGGCGGACTGGGGCGGCACACCCGCGGAAGCATGGACCAGCATGGGCACGCTGGGCGGCGACGCTGCACTGATGCCGGTTTTTGCTGCGCGTGCGGATAGTATGGACACCCAGGTGGATGCAGATGCCCTGAAGGCAAAATACGCACGCGAAGACGCGGAAGCCAAAGCCCAGGGTCGCAAGCCGGCGGGTCATCCCTGGCAGCCGTCACCCGAGCCGTGGGCGCCGGCTGCGCTCTATAACGGCATGATTGCGCCAATCACTCCCCTCATCATCCGTGGGGTGATCTGGTACCAAGGCGAGTCGAACAGCGGTCTCGAACGGGCGCCCCTCTACCATCGCCTGTTCTCGTCGATGATCGGCGACTGGCGGCAGCACTTCGCACAGGGTGACTTCCCTTTCCTGTATGTGCAGATCTCCAGCTTCCGCTCGTCGCCGCATGAGGACTGGGGCATGCTGCGGGACGCCCAACGGCGCACGCTCTCCCTGCGTGATACAGCAATGGCGGTAACGCTGGACGTGGGGGACCCGGGGAATGTGCATCCGGCGGACAAGCAGACCGTAGGCCATCGGCTGGCACTCGGGGCGCGAGCTGTCTCCTATGGAGAAATTGTCAGCTACAGTGGGCCGCTCTTTCGCCAGGCGACGACGGACGGGGCAGGCATGCGGGTATGGTTCACCGGTGCCGACGGCAAACTGACGGCGAAGGGTGGAGATCTGGAAGGCTTTGAAGTAGCCGGCGCTGACCGACATTTCGTAACGGCAACGGCGAAGATCGACAATGATGGAAAGAGCGTCACCGCCGAGAGCTCACAGGTACCGATGCCGGTCTACGTACGCTATGCGTGGCCGAATGCGCCGGAAGCAAATCTGACGGATAGTGCCGGGCTGCCGGCCTCGACCTTTACCTCCGAAGCTGTGCCCATGCTGCCTGCGCCTGCCGCACCGTGAAACTGCTTCATGGTATGCGGCTGCGGACGACATACTGTAGGCTGGCAGACGCGCGGGTATCGTTATCAGATCGCTTCCGCTCATGATATCGAGCCTTCCGAGGAGCCGCATGATCCAGCCGTATCGCCTCGCTTCCCTTCTCCTGTCTGCTGCTCTCCTCTCCATCACAACGATATCGGCGCCTGCGCAGTACGGCGCCGCGAAGTACGAGGTGTTGCCCCCCGCCTACGGTCCGTTCAGCGGACACTTTCTCACAGGTGGCGAGGGTTTGGAAAAGCCGCTGCCGGAGACCGATCCGCTATGGAAGGCGATGACCCCGTGGACGATGACGGCGTGGGTCGAAATGGCTGCCGTGCCTACCAAACCTATGCTGATCGTGGGCATGGGGAAGGCGATGGATGAGCAATCACGCTTCTTCGCGGTGATGGACGGACGGATCGCGTTGCGCTTTGGACGTGACAACGTACTGATAGCAAACGCTCCACTGGTCGAGCGGCAGTGGCACATGTTGGCGGCGACCTTCGATGGAACAATCGTGCGTCTCTACTGCGATGGAGCAGAGGTAGCAAAGGGACCGCTAGTGTATGCACGCGTCGCGCCGGAGATGACGATGGCGCCAGCCGAATCGCCGGTGCCGGAGGCCGTTCCATTCGGCGGCCGCATCGCCCTATTCACCGTAGCGCGCAACGCGATGAGCGATGCAGAGATCGCTGCGATGGCGAAACAACAGCCGGAGTTCGGGTTGATCTCGTTTGAAGAGGGCGCAAAACCGTGGCCGCTGCAGACACGCGGACAGGCAGGATATCGCGCGCCGCAGGATCCGGCGACCTTGCCGCGCAGTACCGCGCCCTTCTCGGAGCCGAAGGCCGGCCCGCTGCCACCCGCGAAGACGACATTGCAGCGTGACGGCGATGGCTCCTGGACGCTCAGCGGCGGATGGAAGCTGACCCCGGCGCCGAAGGTGGCAGCGACCGCGGAAGAGATCGCGAAACCGGGCTTTCGCACTGAGGGATGGTGGGCCGCCACCGTGCCCGGCACCGTGTTGACCACGATGGTGGATCGCGGTGTGTATCCGGACCCGGACTATGGCCTCAACAATATGGAGATTCCGGAGTCCTTGAACAAACAGGACTACTGGTACCGCTGCGAGTTCCAGGCGCCGAAGCAGGGTAAGAGCGAGCGGCGCACGCTGGTGCTGGACGGCATCAACTATCACGCCGAGGTGTGGCTGAACGGCACACACATTGGACAGGTTACAGGCGCATTCGAGCGTGGCGTCTTCGACGTGACTGAGGCTCTGCGCACAGGTGAAACGAATGCGCTGGCGATTCGCATCTCGCCGCCGCCGCACCCGGGCATCCCGCAGGAGCAGTCTATCCTGGGTGGGCCAGGCGAGAACGGGGGCATGATGTGCCTGGACGGGCCGACGTTTGTAGCGACCGAGGGCTGGGATTGGATTCCGGCAGAGCGCGATCGCGACAGCGGCCTGTGGCAGGATGTGCGTCTGGTGGCGAGCGGACAAGTGCAGGTGGGCGACACTCAGGTAGTAACCACGCTGCCGCTGCTACACCAAGCCCAGCCCGACATCACACAAGCCGATGTCGCGATCACGGTGCCGCTCAAGAACGCCAGCAACACACCAAGACGCGGCAAGCTGACAGCGGTATTTGAAGGCGTTTCGGTAGACAAGGAGATCACCGTTGCGCCCGGCGACGAAAGTGTAACCCTGAAGCCTGCGGAGTTTCCGCAATTGCATCTGCTGCATCCGCGGCTATGGTGGCCGAACGGTTACGGCAAACCAGAGATCTATCACCTGAAGGTGGCCTTCGAAGAAGACGGCGGCGCCAGCAGCGTCATGACCACGCAGTTCGGCGTCCGTGAAGTGACGTATGAGCTGAGCCTGTTCGACAACAAGGGACAGTTGCGGCGCGTCGACTACTCTCCGACCGAGGACAAGAGCCGTGCAACGCCTGCGGTCGATGTGTCGCACGACGGCATGCGTCAGATCTCCGAGCACAGAGGAGACGCGCGGGCAGCAGCATCGATTGCGGCCGGTGCCGATGCTGCGCCGTCTCTGCATACGGTCACCGACACCGCGACGGCGCCCTATCTGGTGATCAAGGTGAATGGCGTGCGCATCGCAGCACGCGGTGGCAACTGGGGCATGGACGATGCACGCAAGCGCGTCTCGTGGGAGCATCTGGAGCCCTACTTCCGCCTGCATCGCGATGCGGGGCTGAACATCATCCGCAACTGGGTGGGGCAGAGCACCGAGGAGACCTTCTACCAACTCGCCGATGAGTACGGACTGATGGTGTGGAACGACTTTTGGGATTCCACCCAGAATTACAACATCGAGGCGGAAGATCCGCAGCTCTTCCTGGACAACGCGAAAGACACCATCTCCCACTACCGCAATCATCCATCGATTGTGATGTGGTGCGGGCGCAATGAAGGTGTGCCGCAACCGATCATCAACCAGGGACTCATCCGGCTGATTCATTCGCTCGATGGAACCCGCTACTACTCGCCAAGCTCGAATGCGGTAAACCTGCAGGGCAGCGGGCCGTATTCGTATCAAGATCCAGCGGACTATTACACCAGGCTGAACGCAGGTTTTTCTGTCGAGACGGGCACGCCGTCGCTGCCCACGCGCGAGTGGTTCGACCGCTGGTTGCCTGCGTCCGACCGCTGGCCGGTGAGCGACGACTGGGCGTACCACGACTGGCATCAGGCCGGAAATGGGGACGTGAAGCCCTTCGACCAACACATGGAGGCGCAGTTTGGCGCGGCCACCAGCCTAGACGACTACGTGCGTAAGGCGCAGATGATGAACTATGTAGATCATCGCGCAATTTTCGAAGGGATGAATGCGCATCTGTGGTCGCCGAACAGCGGCCGCATGCTGTGGATGACCCAGCCCGCATGGCCGAGCACGATGTGGGAGATCTTTACCTCGGACTACGACGCGCAAGCCTCCTACTACGGGACAAAGAAGGCGTGCGAGCCCCTGCACGTGCAGCTTGACCTCTCAAACGACACCGTTGCGGTTGCAAATACTACCACCGAGGCACGCACGGGGCTGAAGCTGAGTGCCCGCGTCTATAGTCTCGACAATAAGCTCCTGCTGAGTCACGACGCGGTGCTCAACGCGAATGCGGATTCGGTGACCACAGCTTTTTCGCTGGCGCTTGGGCCGCTGATGGGCGACGGCACGGTCCTGGTGCGGTTGGAACTGCGCACGACGGACGGTCAATTGGTGTCCGACAACTTCTACTGGCGAGCAGCGCACGATGCCGGATACCGCGCACTGGACCGGCTGGCCCCGGCAACCGTGACGGCGACGACTGCAACCGCAGGAAAAGACGAGGTGCGGATCGACCTTCGCAATACCGGCCAGGTGGCCGCGCTCGCGAACAAGCTGACACTGCTGCACTCGGATGGATCCCAGGTGCTGCCCGCCTACTACAGCGACAATTACGTCTCCCTGCTACCGGGCGAGGATCGTGTCGTGACTATCTCACTGCCTCCGGGCGAGCATAACGACTCGTTCCGGCTTGACGTACACGGATGGAATGTCGTGCTGCCTTCAGTACAAATTAGGCATTGAGCGTTCACAATGAATGGATGAGTCTTAAGTGCTAATGCAGGCCGGTAGCCGTGCCGAGCACTTCATTGAGACTTAATGTTATTGTGGCTATCTTTAACTTTCGATGAGCCTTGCAAACCAATTTCAAAGAGCGTGCGGGGATATCTGCGCCGGATACATCGTACTTGGCCTCCTGGCGCTGCCGGGATCCGCGCAGACGGTAGCCGCAAATACTGCCGCGCCGTCGAATGCTCCAATCGCGATCACGCTCGATGAAGCGATCCAGCGGGCGCAGGTGAATGAACCGAACTTTGCCGCTCTTCGTGGAGAGGCAAAGGCGATCGCACTCGATCCGTCTATCGCACGCGCGGCATTGCTGCCGAACGCGGTTTATCACAACCAGTTCCTCTACACGCAGGGCAACGGTACAGGGGGCACCATAAATTCGGGCGGTGTGGGGACCCCTGTGATCTTCATCGCCAATAACTCGGTGCATGAGTACATTAGCCAGGCAGCAATCAACGAGACAGTCGGGCTGAAAGGCGTTGCCGATGTACGTCTTGCCAATGCAAGTGCAGCCCGGGCCGCCGCAGAACTGGAAGTAGCGAGGCGCGGCTTGGTGGCGAGCGTCGTAGGCCTCTACTACAGCGTGGTGGCAAGCGAGCAAAAGATCGGTGTGGCACAACGTGCGGAGAATGAAGCGGCTGGCTTCACCGATCTGACAAGCAAACGCGAGGCCGCCCGCGAAGTGGCCCACGCCGATGTGGTAAAGGCGCAGCTGCAGCAACAACAGCGGGAGCGTGATCTGGCCGACGCGAAGCTGGCGGCCGAACGGGCTCGGCTCGAACTGGGCGTTCTGCTCTTTCCCGATCCGCGCACAAGTTACACGACGGAGAATGCCGCCTCCGCGAAGCCTCTTCCCGCGCGCAGCGACATAGAGGCGATGGCGGCAGCACACAATCCTGATCTGAAGAGCGCTCTCTCTGCCGTGCGCATGAGCGATGCAGAGGTGCTGGGCGCGCGAGCAGCCTATCTCCCCGACCTGGCGCTGAACTTCGACTACGGTATCGATGCGGCGCAGTTCGCAACGAAGGGCATCGAAGGCGTGCACAACCTTGGCTACTCGGCTGCTGCGACGCTCGATATCCCGGTCTGGGACTGGCTCGCGACCCACCATCGCGTGAGGCAGACGGAGATTCGCCGCGATGTGGCGCGCGTCGCACTTACGGCGACACAGCGGCACTTGATTGCCGCGCTGGACGAGGCGTATGCCGAAGCTGCCGAAGCGCAGCGGCAGTCCGCGTCGCTGGAGTTGAGTGCGCAAACGGCAGCGGAGAGCCTTCGCCTGACCAAGCTGCGGTATACCGCCGGCGAGGCGACGGTGCTCGAGGTGGTAGACGCGCAAACCGCACTGACTCTCGCCGAAAATGCGCGCGAAGACGGACTGCTGCGGTATGAGACGGGATTGGCCAATCTGCAAACGCTGACGGGGACGCTATGAGAACGAACACGCGATGGACAACGCATGCGAGTAGACAGTGGCCCATCCTGACGGCGCTGGCTGTCGTCGGCGGACTTGCGGCGCTCCAGGGCTGCAGCAAAAGCGCGGACACCACGGCTGCGGCCACGCTGGTGACGGTGCAGGCCGAGCATCCGGAGCGAAGCACGATTGCAGAACATATCCGGGCCGACGCCGTGCTGTCTCCCCTGGCGCAGTCCGCCATCTCGCCCCGGATCTCTGCGCCTATCAAGCATTTCTATGTGCAACGCGGATCGCATGTGAAGGCAGGTCAGTTGCTGGCGACGCTGGAGAATCGCGACCTGACCGCGGCTGCGTTGGATAATCAAGGCGCCTACACCGCTGCAAGAGCAACCTATGCAACCGCGACCCAGGCACAGGTGCCGGAGGACTACCAGAAGGCGCAGCTCGATGTGCAACAAGCGAAGGCGAACCTGGATCTGAATCAGAGCATCGTGACGGCACGGCAGCAGTTGTTTGCCGAGGGAGCGATTCCCGGTCGCGACCTGGACACCGCGAAGGCCACCCTGGTGCAGGCGCAGGCGGCATACGACACCGCGGAGAAGCACCTGCAATCTATGAAGAGCGTGAGCCGGCAGGCCTCGCTGGAGCAGGCGCGCGGACAGCTGACCTCGGCCGAAGGAAAGTACCTCGGCGCGCAGGCGCAGGTTGCCTATTCGGAGATTCGCAGCCAGATCTCCGGCGTGGTGACGGAGCGTCCGCTGTTTGCGGGTGAGACCGTCGCCGCGGGTTCCACGTTACTCACCGTGATGGACACCTCTGCCTTGTTAGCGAAGGTGCACCTGGCGCAATCGCTGGCACAGCAACTGAAAGTAGGCGATGCAGCAGCCATCTCTGTGCCCGGGCTGAAGGACCCGGTGCCGGCGAAGGTCTCCCTGGTAAGCCCGGCGCTCGACCCAGGCAGCACCACGGTCGAGATCTGGCTGCGTCTTGAGAATCCGGACGGCAGATTCAAGGTAGGAACACCGGTCCACGCATCGATCGTCGGGCGGCAAGCCCCGAATGCATTGATCATCCCTACTGCCGCCCTGCAGACAGCACAGGATGGCAGCAAATCCGTGATGGTCGTTGCGGCCGACAGCACGGCACACAGCAAGCCAGTGACCGTCGGACTGCAGGACGATGGCAATTCGCAGATCCTTACCGGACTGACCACCAGCGACATGGTCATCACGACGGGTGGCTACGCGATGGAAGACGGCACCAAGGTCAAGGTTGGTGCGGCGGGCGATGAGGGAGCGAAGTGAGCCTACATCCGCCTACCGACACGTCCCCCCACGCCTCCTCTGTCACGCCTGCTCATGCGTCTGACACGCCTGCTCACGCGTCCTCGGAAGCACTCACACAGGTCGACGCGACACCGGACGACGCCGCGCAGCAAGACCAGCATTTCTGGTTACTGAAGTATCGCGGCACCATCTTCTTCTTCCTGATCGTGCTGACGATTGCCGGCCTGTACTTCGCCACGCAGGTGCCCATCTCTGTCTTTCCGGACACGGACTTCCCGCGGGTGGTCATCGGTGTGGACAACGGCGTCATGCCGGTAGAGCAGATGGAGGTGACCATCACCCGGCCGATCGAGGACGCGATAAACATCGTGCCCGGCCTGGTGACGGTGCGCTCCACCACCAGCCGTGGCTCGGCGGAGATCAGTCTGTTCTTCGACTGGAACGTGGACATGTACCGCACGCTGCAGTTGACGGATGCAGCGCTGAGCAAGGTAGAGCAGACCCTGCCCACTACAGCGAAGATCACCACCAACCGGCTGACCTTTGCGACATTCCCCATTCTCGGTTACAGCCTGACCTCCGACACGGTGCCGCAAACGGACCTGTGGGAGATGGCTACCTACGATCTGAAGCCGCCACTCAATCGCGTTCCCGGCGTGAGAGAAGTGATCGTGCAGGGCGGTAAGGTGCCGGAGTACCACATCGTTCCCGACCTGGCGCGGCTGCAGGCATCCGGCGTTACCATCACCGACCTGGCTACAGCGGTGGACGCGTCGAACATCATCGATTCGCCGGGACTCTATGAGGCGAACCATGAGCTCATCCTGGGCCTGGTGGGCGCGCAGGTGCACGACGTGCATGAGTTGAGCCAATTGGTAGTGAAGACCACCCCGAACGGTGCGCCGGTGCGTGTCTCCGATATAGGGAGGGTGGAGAAGTCGGTGATGCCGGTCTACACCGTGGTCACGGCCAATGGAAAACAGGCGGTGCTGCTGAATATCACGCGGCAGCCCGCGAGCAACACCGTGGCGGTGGCGGACGGGGTCGCCGCCGAGATTGCGAAGCTCAAACAGAAGCTGCCGCCCGGCGTGCGGCTGGAACCGTATTACGACCAGTCGGAACTGGTGCGGGAGAGTATCAAGAGCGTGCGCGATGCCATCCTGATCGGCATCCTGCTGGCCTGCTTAATCCTCTTTCTGTTCCTGCGCGACTGGAGCTCGTCACTCATCGCGGGACTGGTCATTCCTGTCACCATTGCGGTGACGATTGTCTTCTTGAAGATCATCGGCCAGAGCTTCAACCTGATGACACTCGGCGGCCTGGCGGCAGCGATCGGCCTGGTCATCGACGACGCAATTGTGGTGGTCGAGAACATTGTGTTGCATCGCGACTCCGGCGAGACTCGCGTGCAGGCGGTGCGCAAGGCAATCGCCGAGGTTACTCGTCCTCTGGTCGGCTCCACCATTACCCCCGTAGTAGTCTTTCTGCCGCTGATCGCGGTGACCGGCGTGACCGGCAGCTTCTTCCGTGCGCTAGCGATCACTATGACGGCGGCATTGCTCACTTCGCTGGTGCTGGCACTTACCTGGACCCCCGCGCTGAGTCTGGTCCTGCTGCGACAGCGCTCGCCCGAAGCGGCGAAGAAGCACGAGGAGCCGGGAAAGATTCTTGGCCGCGTGATGCAGGTGCATGCACGCGCACTGACATGGGCACTGGGGCGGCCGCTGATGCTTGCCGGCCTTTGCGTCGTGCTGATTATCGGCGCGTGGTTCAGTTACAAGCAGCTCGGCTCGGATCTGCTGCCGGCGATGGACGAGGGTGGCTTCGTACTGGACTACATCATGCCCGCAGGCAGCTCGCTGAACGAGACGAACCGCGTGCTGACGCATGTGGAGCAAATCCTGCGCAGCACGCCGGAGGTCGAGAGCACCTCACGCCGCACCGGCCTGCAAATGGGGCTTGCCGCAGTGACCGAAGCCAACACCGGTGACATTACGGTGAAGCTGAAGACTAAGCGGAGCCGCGGCATCGACGAGGTGATGGCCGAAGTTCGCGCCGAGATCAAGAAGACCGAGCCCGAGCTGGATGTGGAGTTCACGCAGGTGCTGCAGGACATGATCGGCGATCTGTCGAACTCGCCGGAACCAATCCAGATCAAGCTCTTCTCCACCGATACAACGCTGCTGCAACAGCTGGGGCCGCGCGTGGCCACAGCCATCGGCAAGATCGATGGTGTCGTGGATGTGCAGAATGGTATCGAGAACACGATCAGCGGACCGGCGACAAACTTCCAGGTGGACCCGGTGGTAGCCGGACGGCTCGGCTTCAACCCAACCGAGGTTGCGGAAGATGCGACTTCGATTCTGGACGGTATCAACGCAACAGGCCCGCTCATCGCGAATGGGCGCCCTTACACTATCCGCGTGCGCTTGCCGGAAGAGACGCGCGCATCGCTCGACACCATCCAGAACACGGTATTCAACAGCGCGAGCGGCAAGCTGGCGACACTGGGCTCACTGGCGCAGATTCAGCAATTGCCCCCGCAGAACGAGATCCGCCGCGAGAATCTGCAGCAACTCGTGATCGTGACCGGCCGACTGGAGGGCTCCGACCTGGGCGGCGCCATCGTGAAAGTGCAACAGGTAGTGGCACAAATGCATCTCCCACCCTCCGTCCGCGTGGAATACGGAGGAACCTACCAGGAGCAGCAACAGTCATTCCACCAATTGCTACGCGTGCTGCTGTTCGCACTGGCACTCGTCTTTGGCGTGCTGCTGGCGGAGTTCCGCAACTTCGCCGCACCCATCGCCATTCTCACATCTTCCGTGCTCTCTATTGCCGGCGTTGTCTTTGCACTGTTGGTGACTGGCATTGACTTCAACGTGGCCTCGTTCATGGGACTCATCATGATCATCGGCATTGTGGCGAAGAACGGCATCCTGCTGCTGGATGCAGACGAGAAGTATCGCGGCGAGGGAGTACCGGCACGCGAGGCCATGTTGCACGCAGCGCAGCGTCGGTTGCGACCCATCGTGATGACAGCGGTGGCCGCCATCAGCGGCATGCTGCCGCTGGCCTTCGCACTGGGAGCCGGCTCGCAGATGCTGCAGCCGCTCGCGATCTCGGTGATCGGCGGCCTGCTGATCTCAATCGCACTCAGTCTGATCGTGACGCCGGTGACGTACTACCTGATGACGCGAAACCGCCACGCCGTATAAGGGAGTTGCCTGAGTTTGCTCCAGCGATGCTCTGGTTACGTACTCTTATCATCTCGACGGGACCGTGAACACAGTGGAGGGGCAGCGGAGAGACCTGCTTTTCTCCTCGTCGCGTGAGTTGTGCCTGCTTATAGCAATTTTCCTGATGCTGTGATGTGCGGAGCATCGCTCGGCGTGGCCTTTTCTTAAAGAAAGGCCACAACGGCCTTCGTTGGCCCCTCTACACCTACAGGAAAATTGCTATATTCTGAGGTTCCCCACGATGACAGCGATGGATCGCCTGTTCGTGATTCGCGGATGACCGACATTGGGCGCAAAGAAACGGCCAGCGAGGAGCTCCCGCTGGCCGTTTTCCTTTTCTTAAAAAAGACTTCGCTTTTGTTCAGCGATTCCTTATAGCAATTTTCCTGATGCTGTGCTGTGCGGAGAATCGTTCGGCGTGGCCTTTCCTTAAAGAAAGGCCACAAAGGCCTTCGTTGGCCTCTCTACACCTACAGGAAAATTGCTATAGAGCAGAGCCGGGATGATGTCATGTGTTGAGTGAGGCGATGTAGGCATTTTCTTTGGCGAAAATGCCTGACGAGAGGGGCGCTTCACCTTACAGAAACCCGGCTTCTGCTTTAATGGCCGACAACGATCACGGTGAAGCTGCCCGGAGTAATCGATGGTCGTGGGTGAGGCATCTGCGCGGTCGGCGCCGGACGAGGCCCAAGCTCCGCGGCGGAGAGATAGATATGACCGTTAGCAGCGTCATAGGCCATGGTGCGGGCACTCTTCTGCGTGGTCAGGTTCTGGATTACCGGGAAGCTCGACTTGCCGGCATCCACCACCGTCAATGTCCCATCCCCATTCGACGAGAAGGCCAGTTTGTTCTTCGCGTCGAAGCCGGCTGCATCCGGACCATCGCCAATCGTAGGTGTTGCCAGCACCTTGCCCGTCTTCGCATCGGTCACCGCCATCTTCTTGCCGTCGCAGACAGAGAAGAGATGCATCGCGGCGTGATCGATGGCGAGCCCGGATGGAGAATCGCAGCCTGCAAGAGGCCACTCCGCGGTCATCTTCTTTGCCGCGGCATCGAAGCGCACGATCTCGCCTTTATCCTCGATATTGTCATAGACATTTCCCTTGCCGTCCGCGACCGGAAACTCCGGTTTGCCTGGCAGAGGAAGGGTTGCAACAACCTTGTTGTCTTTCGTATCGATGACAGTGACATTACTGCTGCGTCCGTTAAATGCCCACACCGTCTTCGTCGTGGGCTCGTAGGCGATGCCGTCCGGGTTCGTGCCGGCAGGAACGGTCGCGATCGTTTTGAGAGTTTTGCGATCAAAGACGACTACCGCATTGCCGCGCCCATCGCTGATGTAGCCGCGTTCCCCGGTAGCATCGAACGCAACGCCGTGTGTTCCCTGCAGGCCGGTGATGGCGCCCATCGGCTTTCCGGTGTCGGTGTCGATGACCTCAACGCGTGGCCCATGGGTTACGTACAGGCGATGCGCCATTGGGTCTACTGCAAGGTAGTCCCAGCCCCCGTCGCCGCCGATCTTCCACTGCGTGAGGACACGGTACGGACCTTGAGCACGCGCAGAAGACACTCCGAGGCTCAAGAGCAGTGCAGTCGCGACGAGTGATGACCTCCAAAACGTTGCGCTTCGCATATGGATCATTAAAACTCCTTGTCGGGGTGCACACGGCACCGCCGACATAGTCTTCCATATCCCGGTTAATTCAATCTGAAGGGGTCGCCTGCAACTCCGGCATTGCCGGACTGTCTGCCGGTATACCGACGGCATGGGGTAGTCGCACCACTGCGGTCGTGCCATGGCCGGGCTCGCTTTCGAGCGCAATCCTGCCGCCTGCCTTATCGACAATTGCCTTGCAGATAGCCAGGCCCAGACCCGTGCCGCCGGTATTGCGGCTGCGGGACGGATCGCCCCGGGCGAAACGTTCGAAGACATGCGCAAGAAGCGCGGGATCAATGCCGTCCCCTTGATCTACGATGCGCAGATCGATGGAGTCTCCTTCCAATTTCAAGAGCATGGCAACCTCAGTCTGCGGCCCGCTGTGCTGTAGCGCGTTCAACAGCAGATTGGAGCAAAGCAGGGCACACTCCTCCGGAAGAAGTGCGACCGGAAGCGGACCCGCGGCAGCAACCGAAAGCTTGACTGAGCGAACGTCCGCCATCGACTGCAACTGCTGGGCTGTCGTTTTTGCAACCGCAGCGAGATCGGCGGTGCTCTCCCCGGATGGCTTCGATACAAAATGTTCGACGCGAGCCAGGGTGAGCATGCGCGCAACAATGTCCTCCATGCGCTGACAATCGCTCAAGCTGACTTCGACACCAGCCTCGTATTCCTCCGTGGTGCGCTGGCGCATATTGAGCAGTTGCAGTGACGATTTGACGACGGCCACGGCGGTCTTGAGCTCATGTGCAGCGTCGCTGACGAAGCGGCGCTGTTGCGAGAAGGAGCCCTCCAGACGCTGTATGGCAGCAACAAGCGCGGAGGCCAGCGGCGCCAGCTCGCGCGTCTCCATCGCACTCTGCGGTGGCTGAAAGCTCCAACGGTGGATCGAAATCGACTCTGCCTCTGCCGCCAACTTACGCATCGGTTCCAGACCGCGATGCAGAAGCCATGCCATCAGCATACCGGTAACAAGCAGCAGCACCAGATTGGAGAGCGAGAAGAACAGTATGGCGTTGCGCACCTGGTGCCAGACATGCCGTGTGGGCGCGCCATAGATTACGAGAATGTGTCGAGGTGTGCCACCGCCTTTGTCGCCCGGGTCCACCACGCGCAGGCCATGCAGAGTAAATATGCGGTAATGGATCCCACCGATTTTGATTTTGTCGATGTGATCGCCGCCGGGCACGATCTTCTGAGCCCCCGGCCCCGGCCAATTACTGGAGCGTCCCAGCAACCGCCCTCCGCTGTCCCGCACCTCGTACACATCTTCTGACGGTAGGCTGAGACCGGTGCGATCAAGCATCACATTGTCGGCAGGATCCTCGGCATCCTGCACCGCACCCAGCAGTGAATCTGCCCGCCCCTGCAACATGATGTCGAAGGCTCGCAGATGCGCGTGCCGCTCATAGACGGCCGCGAGAGCGATGATAGCGACTGCGAATACCAGCTCCACCAGCAGGACAGAAGAGATGAGGCGGCGCGCGATGGAACCGCGCTTCAACCGGAAGCTCCTGTATCGGCAACGAGCCGGTAGCCGCGGCCGCGGTGCGTCTCCACCGCTTGCTGCAGCGGTGTCTCCTCGCTGTGGCCGGTCATCAGTTTCTTGCGTAGGTTGGAGATGTGCGCCTCGATGACATTGGAGTGATGCTCCCAGTTGTAGTCGTAGAGGTGCTCGAGCAGCTCCCGCTTGGAGACGATGACGCGGGGCCGGTGGACCATGTATTCGAGGATGCGGTACTCGGTCGGCGAAAGATCGATGAGGCGCCCCGCGCGCCGGACCGTCTGCTCGAGCGTATTCACTTCAATGTCCGCAACGATGAGTACGGGGTGCGAAGCACCCTTGCCGCGGCGAATGAGCGCCTTGGCGCGTGCAAGCAACTCACCCAGATCGAAGGGCTTGCTGAGGTAGTCGTCCGCGCCGGCATTCAACAGCTCGATGGTGGAGGCGGTGCCGTCCTTGGCGGTAAGGATGAGAACGGGTGTCGCGTCATCGCGCGCGCGCAGGCGCCGCAGCAGGGTAAGACCATCGACCTTCGGAAGCATCAGGTCGAGGATAATGAGGTCGTAGGAGAACTGCTCTGCCAATTGCTGTCCCAGTTCTCCATCTTCGGCACAATCGACTGCAAAGCCGGGCCCTTCCCGAAGAGCCGCAGCCAGATTGTCCACCAGACGCACTTCATCTTCAACAACGAGGACGCGCATCTCGGTATCCTCCCGTAGCCCATCTTAAGGCAGCGTGAAGGATCTCAGGTGCGGAGTGGAACCTCCCACGGCGGTAGGTAGAGAATGCATGGGGAAGGCGAAGCGCATCTTCCAAGGAGCCAAAAGGAGATTGGATGTCCGATCGGGATCCGCTGCCACGCCGCACATTTCTGAAGCAAGCCATGGGTGCACTGGGGACCGCCTCGCAGGTGGGTGCGTGGCCGGTTCTTGGCGAAGCGGCGGAGAGTGAAGCTACCCCCGACCGGACTCCAGCGAGCCACGCTCAGGCGCATGCAGCAGCGCAGAGTACTGCCTTTCCGCGCATCTTCACCGGTCGCCGGCTCAAGATGCTTGCGTTCCCGTTGGGTGGGGTCGCGGCCGGCAGTGTGTCGCTAGGGGGGCGTGGACAGCTGCGCGACTGGGAGATCTTCAACCGGCCCAACAAGGGCTGGTCGCCGAACTACGCATTTCCCGCAATCTGGGTGCAGTCAGCAGAGGCGAAGCCGGTGGCGAAGGTGTTAGAGGCGCGTATCCTTCCGCCGTATGAGGGCGCGAATGGCTTGGGAGGGAACAATGCTCCCGGGCTGAGCCGGCTCGATACTGCAACCTTCACCGGCGCCTATCCATTAGCGCACGTCGCGTTTGAAGACCGGACACTGCCGGTGACGGTGGTGCTGGAGGCATTCTCGCCCTTCATCCCGCACGAGCCTGACGATTCTGGATTGCCGGTCGCAATTTTGCGCTATCGGGTTACGAATCCGCGCAGCACCAGCGCGAAGGTGAGCATTGCGTGGTCGCTTGAGAATCCGATCCAGAAAACCGACGCGAAACCAACCGACAACGACACGCGGCAGAATGAGACCCGTTCGAACCAGAGACTTGCCGGGCTGATGATGACAAATCCCGCCCTGCCGGAGAATCATGCGATGCACGGCAGCATCGCTCTGGCTGCGCAAACACAGGCAGGTGTCGAAGTATCGCACTGGCGCGGCTGGCCGCAAGGGCGATGGTGGAACGCGCCGATGCTGTTCTGGGATGCGTTCTCCTTGAACGGTCAACTGGGACCGGAGCCCGAGCAGCGGAACGCGGTGGGTGTCGTGCTCCAAAGCGCGACGATTGCGCCGCATCGCTCTCAGGATTTCACCTTCATCCTGGCATGGCACTTTCCCAATCGAACACCGGATGTCTGCGGTTGGCAGGCGCCGAAGGGCATGGGGGGCACGCGCATCGGCAACTATTATGCAACGCGCTTTGCCGATGCCTGGGAGGCAGCCGACTATACCGCGACCCATCTCGCATCGCTGGAACAACGAACGCGACTCTTTGCCGATACATTCCGCCAGAGCACGCTCCCGGCAGCGGTGAAAGAAGCAGCAAGCGCGAATCTGTCCACGCTCGCCTCGACCACATGCTTTCGTACTGCGGATGGTGAATTTCATGGCTTTGAAGGCGTGGATGACCATCGCGGCTGTTGCTTCGGCAACTGCACGCACGTGTGGAACTACGAGACGGCCACGGCATTTTTGTTCCCATCCTTCGCCCGCTCGCTGCGTAAGGCAGCGTTTGGCTACTCCATGGACGACGCCGGCGCGATGCATTTTCGACAATTGCTGCCGGATGGCTACGAACGGTCCGGCTTTGCCGCCGCCGACGGACAGATGGGCCAGATACTGCACGCGTACCTGGACTATAAGCTGACCGGAGACGATGCATGGCTGCGTACGATGTGGCCGCGAGTGAAGAAGGCTATCGAATTTGCATGGCTGCCCGGCGGCTGGGACGCAAATCGCGATGGTGTGATGGAAGGCGTACAGCACAACACATATGACGTCGAGTTCTATGGGCCGAATCCGCTGTGCGGGATCTATTATCTCGGTGCGCTACGCGCGGGTGAAGAGATGGCGCGACGCATGGGCGATACAGCTTCCGCGGATGAATATCGTCGCCTGTCCGCGCAGGGTGGCCGCTGGATCGACGCAAACTTGTTCAACGGAACGTTCTATGTGCAGCAGGTGCGCGGCTATCGCCCTGACCAGATCGCACCTGCGTTGCGCAGTGACATGGGGGCTACGGACACGGAACACCCGGAGTATCAGCTCGGTACCGGCTGTCTGGTCGACCAGTTAGTGGGGCAGTGTCTCGCAGATGTCGCAGGTCTGGGTGATCTGGTCTCGCGCAACAACATGGCAGCGACGCTGCGTGCCATCCACACCTACAACTACAAACGCACGCTGCTCGATTACGACAATATGGAACGCACGTTTGCCTTGAACGACGAGGCCGCTGTGGTGGTTTGCAGTTACGGCACCGGGACGCGTCCGCGCATTCCCTTCCCTTACTTCGCAGAGGTCTTCACGGGACTGGAGCATGCAGCAGCCGCGATGATGATCTGTGCGGGGATGACGACGGAGGCGGTCGAAATCGTTGCCGATGTTCGTGCGCGCTACGACGGAGAGAAACGCAATCCATGGGACGAGGCTGAGTGCGGCCACCACTACGCGCGAGCGATGTCTTCATGGTCGAGCGTGGTTGCGCTGAGTGGGTTCCTGTACGACGGCGGCGAGGCCGCTCTGATCGCCGTGCCAAGGCTGCCCCATCGTTCCTTCCAGAGCTTTTGGGCGACAGGCACCGGCTGGGGTGAATTCTCCTATGCACCTGGCACGAACGCCGAAGCGTTCTTCACGCTGCGCATACTCGCGGGCGAGCTACGCTGCCGGTCGCTCGAGATCACAGCGCCTGACAAGCCCGCGCCCACGACATTCCTCCGGCTCGACGATAAGGACGCCGTCCACACAACGACGCGCACCAGTGAGCGCATGCGCCTCGTGACGAACGAAGTCCTCGTGATCAGTGAAGGCAAAGCGCTCCGGATTGGAGTGCATCCGTGACACAGCGAGTCGAAACCAGACCGACGGTGGTCTTCGTTGGCGGCTTCCTCGGCGCCGGCAAGACCACGCTGATCCTTGCAGCCGTTCGCGAACTGAAGAAGCTTGGCAAGCGCAGTGCGGCGATTCTGAACGACCTGAGCGGCGCATTAGTAGATACCCGCTTGGCTTCCCTGCATGACGTACCGTATGGCGAAGTCACGGAAGGCTGCTTCTGCTGCCGTCTCTCCGATCTGACGACACGTTTCGAGGAGATGCTCGCCTACGCGCCGAATGTGATCTTCGCCGAGCCTGTCGGCAGTTGTACGGACATCGCTGCGACGGTACTGCATCCGTTGCGGGAACAGCGTGATCGGTACCGGCTGGCGCCATTTACCGTGCTGGTCGATCCAGAGCGTGCCGATGCTTTACGACGCTCGGACGCCGATCCGCACATGCTCTTCCTGTTTCGCAAGCAACTGGCGGAGGCCGACCTGGTATGCGTCACGAAGGCAGACCGGCATCGCAAAGAAGCCGATCTAAGCAGCCTTGGCGTAAACGCGTCGCAGACGCGGCAACTCAGCGCACAGACCGGAGAAGGCGTAGCGACCTGGCTTGATGAGGTGCTCGCCGGCGATCTATCTCCGCACAAGGGCGTTCTCGACATCGACTATGCGCGATACGCGCAGGCGGAGGCAGCGCTGACGTGGCTGAACTTTCATGCGGAGTTCGAACCACATGTGCCCATAACGCCGGCGATGTTCCTGGGACCACTGCTCGACCGCATCGATGCAACGCTAAGCGCCGCAGGCATCGCCATTGTGCATCTGAAAGCGGTAGCTGAAGCACCCACTGGATACGTAAAGGCAGCGATATGCGCGAACGGACAAGCGCCGTCAGTGGAAGGCTCGCTCGATGCTTCGCCCGCAACGCATTATGAGATCACTTTGAACCTACGCGCAGTGGCCGATCCAGCGGTGATGCAGCCGCTCATCGAAACGGAATTGCATCGGCTGGAAGGCCGCTTCCGTCAGCGTACGCTGCGCTGTTTCCGACCGGCTGAGCCGCGTCCGGAACGCCGCATTCTCCGGGAACAGATCGCTCCCGCGCCGCTCTGACACAATGGCCACAGGGATGTCACAGCACATCTCCGAGATGGCGGATCCCTTCGCGAATCTGTTCGATCGGCATGCCGGCGTAGCCAAGCAGAAAGCCAGCCGGCGGATTGGGCCGGAGGTAGTGGCTTGAAATACCGTAAATGCCAACGTCTGCCGCTGCTGCACGCTGGATCGTCATGGCTTCTGATACTCGCCCGCGGGTCCGCAGCACGATGTGCGTGCCGGAGCGGCTGCCGGTGACGGAGACGCGATCTCCCAAATGCGTTTCGACCGCCGCCAGCAACGCATCTCGCCGGACGGCGTTCGCACGACGCGCACGACGCAGATGCCGCTCATAGGCGCCGGAAGCAATGAACTCGGCAAGCGTCTCCTGTTCAAGCACGGGCGTGTGCCGATCGGAGAGCCACTTCGCCGCCGCGAAAGAATCCACCAGCGGCAGCGGCGCAATCAGGTATCCGATGCGCATTGCCGGGAACAGGGTGCGCGAGAAGGTGCCGATGTAGAGGACCCGGCCCTCCCGATCAAGGCTCTGCAGAGGTTCGACCGGTTCGCCTTCATAGCGGAACTCGCCGTCGTAGTCGTCCTCAACGATCAGTGCATTTGCACGGCGAGCCCATGCCAGCAGCGCCATGCGCCGCTCGAGAGACAGTACCGCCCCGGTGGGGAACTGATGCGATGGAGTCACCAGCGCCAGACGCGCGCGACGCGGCAGATGCGTCGGCACCAGACCGTCGTCGTCCACGGGGACAGCGTGCATGCGGACCCGCGCTGCGAGCAACACCTGCCGCATGCCGTGATACTGCGGATCTTCGATGGCGACAGAATCCCCAGGCTTCAAGAGTAGACGGGCGGTGAGATCGAACGCCTGCTGCGAGCCGTTAACGATGATCACCTGCGACACGTCGCAGTCAAGGGCACGAGAACGCCGTAGGTGCGCCGCGATCGCCTCTCGCAAAGTGTTGCTTCCTGTCGGGGCTCCGTAGTCGAATGAGCGCATCGAGGCGCTTCGCGTCCGGCGCAGCAGAATGCGGCGCCAGGCGGCTAGAGGAAAGTCATCGAGAGCGCATTTTCCGTAGGCGAAGTCATAGCGCACCGAACGCGATCTATGTATGGGTGATAGTCCCTTTTGTGCAATATCCGTTGCAGCTCTGCCGAAGGCTGACAGACGCACAGATACCGAGCTCTTGTTCGCGCGCAGCGGCGCCGGTTCGATGCGAGCCGATACATAGGTGCCGGATCCGCGCCTTCCGGCGATGAAGCCTTCGGCCGTGAGCTGCTCGTATGCCTGCACAACGACCGTGCGAGAGATGGAGTTCACTTCCGAGAGTTCGCGGGTCGACGGCAATGCCTCACCCGGTTGCAGTGCGCGCTCCACAATGGCGTGGCGAATCCACTGGTAGACCTGTCGCGAGAGCGGGATGCTGTTTCTTTGAAGTGGTATCAGCATTTAAGTCTGAACTGGACCTTTGAAAGTACCAGATATGAGCGCAGGATGGATCCATGTTGCGGCATCTGGGGTCCATCTTCGCTTTGGGAAGCATGTTGCTCGCAGGGGCAGCGGGTCGCGCCTTCTGGCAGAGATCGAGTTTCCCCGTGGGGGGCGAGCAGCCCAAACCGACCTGTGGGATGACCCCGCACGATGGCCGGCACGACTTCGACTTCCTGCTCGGCAGGTGGCGCGTCCACAACCGCAGGCTATTGCATCCACTCACGGGCTCGAAGGAATGGGTCGAGTTCGATGGAGCCTCCGTGGCGCATCGGATGTGGGACGGACGCGCCAACGTAGACGAGTACGAAGGCGACAGCCCGTCCGGGCCCATCGAGGGCTTAACCGTGCGCACCTACAATGCGGAAACGCATGAGTGGAGTGAGTATTGGGCAAACAGCAGCAATGGCGCCTTCTCGCTTCCGGCTGCCGTCGGACACTTCGCAAACGGCCGGGGTGAGCTCTTCGACCATGAAACGATCGACAGTAGACCGGTGCTGGTACGCTTCCTCTGGCTTGATGAATCAGCAAATCGGTGCCGTTGGGAACAGGCATTCTCTAACGACGAGGGGAAGACGTGGGAGACGAATTGGACGATGGACTTCACTCGAGTGGAGAGCACACCCCTTTGAGTAGCCGGGCCACTGTTCGCCGCCTGCCCAAGCGCGGCTTCTATGACGTCGACACCGTCAACGGCATTCTGGATGCGGGATTTCTAGCGCATGTCGGCTTCAGCGTCGAGAATCAGCCGTTCGTCATTCCGACCCTGTACGGGCGTGTTCGGGATGCGGAGTCTCCCGGCAAGCTATACCTGCATGGCTCGGCGGCAAGCCGTATGCTGCGTGAGCTGGCTACCGGCGTGCCCGCATGCGTCACCGTCACGCTGGTCGATGGCCTCGTGCTGGCGCGGTCGGCGTTCCATCATTCGATGAACTACCGCTCGGTTGTGGCCTTTGGAATCGCACGGCCGATCGATGACCCGGAAGCAAAGTCGCAGGCCCTGCGTACCGTTTCCGAGCATCTGATCACCGGCCGCTGGAACGACGTCCGAGTGCCAAATGCACACGAGTTGAAGGCGACCCTGGTGCTCGAGTTCACCATCGAGGAGGCCTCGGCGAAGGTGCGGACCGGACCTCCAGCGGACGACGAAGAAGATTACGCGTTGCCGATCTGGGCCGGCGTTGTCCCACTCCACCTGCAGGCCGACGCTCCCCTGCCCGATCCGCGAATGATGCCAGATGTCGCCGAGCCCGCTTACGTGCGGCAGTTTCACGTCAGAAAAAAAGAGAGTTAGTCTCGCGTTGCTCACTTACCCGCCGCCGCGTTTATTCTGGGTGCCGGAGATTTGCAGCCAATGAACCGACGGCGCTTCCTCGCCGACTCCTGCTTAGTTCTGGCGAAACAAGCGTTCACCCGCGTATCTCCAGCGCGAGCGTTCTCCTCTGCCGACAGAACCCACGCGCACTACGCGTTGCGTATCCAGCCCTGCAAGATCGAAATCGCACCGGGCATTGAGATTGCAACTATCGGCTATAACGGGCAGGTTCCCGGGCCGCTGCTGCGCGTACGCGAAGGAATACCGGTCACCATCGATGTGACCAATAAGTCGGCCAACGAAGACATCGTCCACTGGCACGGCCTTGCTATCGATTCGCACAACGATGGCGCGATGGAAGAGGGTTCGCCGATGATCCCCGCCGGCAGTACATTACGCTATCGGTTCACGCCGCGGCCGGCCGGAACCCGCTGGTACCACACCCATGTGGGCGGTGGCGCCAACCTCTCGATCGGTGGCTACACCGGTCAGTTCGGATTTCTTTTGGTCGAAGATGGTCATGACTCCGGTCACTACGACCAGGAGGTATTTCTCGCGATCCACCACTGGGAGCCTTCGTTTGTCCCCATGCTGGAGACCATGCGGGCGCAGTCGGCAAATGCTCCACTGACTCCAGGCTCCGATGTCGGTTACAGATATGCCACGATCAACCAGCACATGCTCGGCGCCGGTGAACCGCTGCGGGTAAAACGAGGACAACGCGTGCTGATGCATCTCTTGAATGCCAGCGGCACGGAGAATGTCGTGCTGGCGCTGCCGGGCCATACGTTTAAGGTGATCGCGATGGACGGCAATCCCGTGCCGCATCCGGCTGCGGTGGAATCGTTGAACGTGGCAGTCGCCGAACGAGTGGATGCCATCGTCGAAATGAACACGCCCGGCGTGTGGGTGTTTGGCTCGACGCTCGAACGGAGCCGCAAAATGGGGCTCGGCATCGTGGTCGAATATGCGGGCGCCACCGGCACCCCGGTATGGCGCGACCCGCATCCGGTCGAATGGGATTACTCCCTGTTCGCCAACCCGGTCAAGGCTCCCGCACCGGATGAGACCTTCACGCTGACCTTTCGTGACATTGGACCAATCAACGGATCGAAGTTTGATACCTGGACGATCAACAACCAGTCCTGGCCGAAGATCGATCCTCTCCACGTGCAACAGGGCAAGCGCTACAGAATGGTCTTCCGCAACGGCAGCGGCGATCAGCACCCCATGCACATGCACCGTCACACATTCGAGGTGACGCGTGTCGGGTCGAAGGAGTTCAGCGGCCTGCGGAAGGACGTCGTGAACGTGATGCCGCTCGACGAAGTTGCCGTTGACTTTGTTGCGGATAATCCAGGCGATACGCTTCTGCATTGCCATCAGGCACTGCATATGGATTTCGGTTTTATGCAACTCATGAAGTACGTGGGCTGATGGAGACCCCTCACCAATGGCGACAGTTTTATTGAAGACTGCGAAGCATTGCCTCCCCTGCTCGCTCGGAATCATATTGGCATTCGTACTTGCCGGCCATGGCTTGCAGGCATCCGCGCGTGGGGCCGCATCTGCCCACGCAAAGTCAGTGCATGGCGGACAATCGTCAGACTGGCCCGTATACGGGGGCCAAAAGGCGGACGATCACTACTCATCGTTGATACAGATCAATCGCAGCAACGTTCACGACCTCAGGGTGGCGTGGACGTTCGACACGGAAGAGAAGGCCGCTGGGCTGCAGGCCAGCCCTCTCGTGGTTGGACGAACTCTATACGCCTACACGCCGACCCAGAAGGTGATTGCTCTCGACGCCGCGACAGGCAAACTGCTATGGACCTTCGACTCCGGAGTTGAAGGCACACAACCGGTCCGTGGACTTACATGGTGGACCGATGGCACGGAGAATCGCCTGTTTGCCGGCGCGGCCAACTTCCTTTACGCGCTTGACCCGCGCGACGGCAAACCGATTCCTACCTTTGGAGAAAATGGCAGGATCGATCTCAGAAAAAACCTGCGCGGCGATTACAAGGAACAATCGATCGCGCTGACAACGCCGGGCATTGTCTACAAAGACCTCATCATCGTAGGCGGCCGTAACCCGGAGACACATCCCGCTCCACCAGGCGATATCCGCGCCTTCGACGTGCATACCGGCACGCTGCGCTGGAGCTTTCACACCATCCCTCACCCAGGCGAGGATGGCTACGATACATGGCCAAAGGACGCGTGGCTGCATGCAGGGGCCGCCAACAACTGGGCCGGCATGGCGCTGGATGAAACGCGCGGCATCCTCTATGCGCCCACAGGCTCGGCGGTTTCGGATTTCTACGGCGGAGACCGCGTCGGACGCGACCTCTTTGCCGACTCACTTCTGGCGCTGGATGCGGCGACCGGGAAACGGCTGTGGTCTTTCCAGGATGTCCATCACGACATCTGGGACCGTGACTTCCCTTCGCCGCCCTCCCTGTTGACCGTTACCAGCAACGGACGCCGCGTGGACGCAGTCGCGCAGGCGACCAAACAGGGATATCTATATCTCTTCGACCGGGTCAGCGGCCGACCTCTCTTCCCCATCGTGGAACAACCGGTGCCAGCCAGCACAGTCCCGGGTGAGGTGAGCTGGCCAACCCAACCTAAGCCTCTCCTTCCGCAACCGTTCGCGCGGCAGTTGCTCACCGAACAGATGCTGACGACTCGCACGCCGGAGGCGAACCGGATGGCACGGGAGAAGTTCAAGACCTTTCGCAGTGAGGGTCAGTTCGTCCCCTTCAGCGTGGACAAGCAGACGATCGTCTTCCCCGGCTTTGACGGGGGCGCCGAGTGGGGCGGATCTGCGATCGATCCGAAGAGCGGCGTGATCTACATCAACGCGAACGAGATGGCCTGGACCGGCGGCCTGACGGAGAACAAAAGTGGCGAAGGACCTGGACAGGAGACTTACAACAATCTCTGCGCTACATGCCACGGCGATCATCGGGAAGGGTCCCCGCCGGCATTCCCTTCGTTGGTTGGAATAGACAAGCGTCTTTCCTATGCGGAGATCGCAAACACCATCCACCAAGGCAAAGGACGCATGCCATCCTTTCCCATGGTGAACGATGCGATGTTGCCGGCACTGATTGCCTATGCGGAACATGGCGAGGAAGCGGACAGTGACCCCGCAGGCGACAAGCAGGAGATGGTCGCTACCAACACGCAGACCGGCGCCGCCGGAGTCACCGATCCTGCCGGTGCGCAGAGCTATGCAGCGCACTGCGCCATCTGTCACGGTGACCAGCGCGAAGGCATCCCTCCGTCCTTTCCCGCGCTCATGGGCGTTGGCAGCCGCATGCCTCGTGCGCAGATCCTCGACAGAATCCATCAGGGGAAGGGCAGGATGCCGGGCTTTCCCAGGCTCCAAGGCCCGGAGCTCACAGCGCTCCTGCACTACCTGGGCGTGCCGGAAGCAGGAGTGAAACCGTCTCGCGGTGAGGCCGGCATTGGCGATGAGCCGCGATATCGCTTCACCGGATACCGCAAATTTCTTGACAACGACGGCTATCCGGCGATCGCTCCTCCCTGGGGCACATTGAATGCCATCGATCTGAACACGGGAACGTATCTGTGGAAGATACCTTTTGGCGCATACCCGGAGCTGGCCGCAAAGGGCAAAGGGGATACAGGAACGGAGAACTACGGCGGCCCGATCGTGACTGCGGGCGGTCTCGTCTTCATCGGTGCAACGATCTTCGATCGGAAGATGCACGCGTTCGACAGTCACACCGGCAAGCTGCTGTGGGAGGCGACACTCCCCTTCGCCGGCCATGGAACTCCCGCAACCTATATGGTGGACGGCAAACAGTACGTGGTGATCGCCGCTGGGGGCGGTCGCGACCCGAAATGGCCAGCCGGGGGTGCTTATGTCGCCTTCGCGTTACCGCCACGCCGCACCGGCTCGGCTCACCGCAAACAGCATCTCGCTCACCATCAGAATGGCGGATAACGCGCCAGGTTGAATGCAGAATATTTCCGATGAGAGCGAATCAAGGAATTCGAACCGGAACTAGCGGCACACAACATTGGCCCCTGGCACTTGCAATCGCTGTTCAGATTGGTCGGGGAGAGAGGATTCGAACCTCCGACCCCCTGGTCCCGAAATTCTAGAAAAGCCCTAAGTCATTTATTAACAGCAGTTCTGAAGGGTGCTCCGACCGTATGAACCCTTCTCATTCTTGCTCGATTCGCTCATTCAGGGGTTAATTGGAGTCCTGTTGGAGCCCTTCATCTAGACTCTGATCTCTACCGCGTCATTTAGGCGAACCCGCGAGATCTGGCGAGACCGACGGAATTTCTCGGCACGGCCCTCGCCATCGCTTGGATTGGGGCATCGTCGCCTTCGCCCTGGTGCTTTAGTACAAGCCGCGTATTGGAAGAGCAGGTAGATGCGCGCCCAGTTCGGCGCTTCGTACGAGGCATACTGCCGCCGCACCGGCGCGCTGGTGCCATTCGTCCTGTAAAGCCGGGTGCCTCGCTCCTGCCCCTCGTTTATGGAGCTCTTGGAGGTCGTGACAGCAGAGATACGCCAACTGTCACGGTGTGCTGGGCTGCAAATCCGCGCTGCGAAGCAGTGACTCATGGCCTACAGAAGGGGTGTTTTGATATCGCGCAAGTTTGCTAAAAATCGCGCAACTTTATATTGCGCGATGCTCTTGAATATTGCGCGATAGTGACAATCGCGCAATTAGGGAAGCTATGCCACAACGCCTTCGGGAAAAAGACCTAGGAGTTTGTTGAAAAAGGTTCCTGTGTTCGTCTGATTTATGGATTGGTTCGTCTATGAGGTATGCGTGGAGACGAGCGGCGGCAAGATGAGATGTTCAGCAGTGTGACGTTAGAACAGCGTGTGCCTCAGGATCATCCGTTACGCGAGATACGCCAGCTGACGGATGCGGTGTTACGGTCGTTGAGTGGGGAGTTCGACCGGATGTATGCGACTTCGGGCCGTCCCTCGATCGCGCCGGAGTATGTGCTGCGGTCGCTGCTGCTGCAGGCGTTTTACTCGGTTCGTTCGGAGCGGCAGTTGGTGGAGCAACTGGACTACAACCTGCTGTTCCGCTGGTTCGTCGGCTTGAGTATGGACGACGGGGTGTGGAATCACGCCGTGTTCTCCAAGAACCGGGAGCGGCTGCTGAGCTCAGAGGTAGCGCAGCGGTTTTTCGCCGAGGTCAACAAGCAGGCTAAGCGGTTCATGAGCGATGAGCACTTCACCGTGGACGGCACGCTGATTCAGGCGTGGGCGTCGCAGAAGAGCTTCCGCAAGAAGGATGGCTCCGATGACGACGGCTCGAACTTCCACGGCCAGAAGCGCAGCAACGAGACGCACGAATCGACCACCGATCCGGACTCCCGGCTGTACCGGAAGAGCTATGGCAGGGAGTCGCATCTGGCATACCTGGGCCATGCGCTGGTGGAGAACAAGAACGGGCTGATCGCGGCGGCGATGGCGACCACCGCCGATGGCTACGCCGAGCGCGAGGCAGCGCTGCTGATGCTGGAAGACAAGCAACGGGGCAGCAGGCGGCGCATCACCGTCGGCGCCGACAAGGCGTATGACGCCAGGGACTTCGTCACCGCGGCGCGGGCGCTGCATGTCACCGTTCATGTGACAAAAGACGAGAAGGGACGCCGCTCCAACCTCGACCGCAGGACCACCCGGCATCCCGGCTACGCGATCAGCCAGAGCCGGCGATGGCTGGTCGAGAAGTGCTTCGGCTGGCTCAAGCAGACCGGGCCGATCCGCCAGGTGAAGCTGCGCGGACTCCACAAGGTGGACTGGGTCTTCGTCTTCAGCTGCGCGGCGCACAACCTGCTGCGGCTGCCACGGCTGATCGCACTTCAAGCAGCAGGTCCCCAGCAGACCTGCGCCTAAACATCCGGAATGAGTGTTCACAAACATCCCCGGCCCCACCTGACCGGCGAGCATACCCAACAAAACGCATGGGCCTGCCGAAATTACGCCAGCAAACCTAGCCCGATAACCCTATTTCAACAAGCTCCTAGCCTTGGTAGTCGACATTGTGCGGCAGAGGCCCGATAGCGCTCGGAGGATTAGGGGACCGGTACGATTTTCCACTTGCTGATGCCATCGACAGTCGCGATGCTTCCGGAGGCCGGATTCAGGAACTGGAAATCACCGTGAGACACGGATTTAACGTTCCAAATCTCAGAGGTGTTTCCTGACGTTTCGGTCTCAACAGTAGTCGTGCTTCCCTCCTGTGCAAGAGCGACAACGCCGGATGGTAGTACATGCTCGCTGATCACTTGGAAGAGGACACCCCCTTCGCTTTGAAATGTCCAACGCTCATTCGCCGGTACCTGGTTAGAGTTCTCTCCTGTCGTCAATCGCAATGCACCGGTGCCAGGGCTTCTTTCGAGCAGCAACAGCCGTCTTCCGTCGTCGGAGACAAACTTATATTGCATAGTGGGATCAAGTTTGTTCCCGACAGCATCGATCGAAGAGAGAAGCTCGGAATAATTCGGATCCGTCGGCAGAGAAACGCCACTGCTATCTCCATTGTTGAACAACGTTAACCCGTTCCATACATAGATGGAGTCCGGCGGATACCCTGCGTTGAAGTAGTACGGCCCACCGTAGGCGAGAATGTTGACGCCCGCCGGGTCCCAGTACTCCACTCCCATCGCCAGATTGTTCGGCATGGCGTGCATGGTCTGTTGCAGGTCGAGCAGAAATTGCTCCTGACCCGCGACCGTCGGCGAATACCACGGATCATTGGCCTGAAAGCCGGATTCGTAGTGTTCTCCTGTTTCGATGATAAAAATGGGCTTACCCAGAGTTGTGGCCGCCGCATTCAGCACATCTTGTTCGACCGGCTTTCCGTTAGGGTTGGCAGCCTGCGCTTGCTGGTCCGTAAGCGGTCCGTGGTAAATCGGATAGTAGCTTTGACAGATGGCGTCATAGACAATGCCGTTCTGATTCGCCAGCGTGAAAAAGGAGACCAGGTTCCATGCCGGTGTAATGTGAATGCACGTCAGCGGAGATGGCAGCGGATTGCCGATCGTCGGATCACTCGCGGCGTCATGCACAGCCTGGATGCCTGCCTTTTGCAAGGCCGCGAAGTTGCTAAATTGAGCGCCGGTAGGGCTTCCCAGCGAACCGAGAAATCCTGTATCGACTTCATTCCCAATTGCGACAAGATCTGGCAGCACTCCAGCTTTTCGGTATTCCTCGATTTCGCTCTTCACGTATCTGTAGACATCGTTTTCCGCCTGTTCCAGAGTGTCATTTGTCCATGCAGGCGGAATGCTCGCCGAGCTGCCACCATCGAACAGCAGGCTGAGCTCAACGCTCATGCCGAGGTTCCGTGCTCGCTTCGCCAGATCGAGATCCTGTACCTCGGTCTCGGCATAGCAGGCATTCCCGGTGCATCCATCGACGCTGGGATCGTATGGAGGAGCGCTGCTCGGCCGAATGCGAACCGTATTGATACCGTGGTCGCGCATCATCGCAAGCACATCCTGCGGCTGTCCATCGTCTTTCCACCACGGAATATTTTGGGAGACGCGGAGTCCTTCTTGCTTCTCGAGCAACGCGTTGTCGATGCCGCGAAGGTAGGCGGGGCGGAGCAGCCACAACTGGCTTTGCTGAGGCCCCGATTCCCTGCCTTCGCCGGCTTCTCGAGATCTGTTGAGGTCCAGCAGCTCATGCGTCACTGCATTACATAGCGCATAATATCCGTCGGACACGGGTTCCAGCTTCCATAGTTGTTGCGCCATCGGCCGGCACGGTTGAAGCGTTACAGTGCTTCCCCCGTGCCCGGGAAATCCGGCCAGACATGAACCAGTCTGTTGATTCCTGATCTGCCAGTCTCCGAAACGGTCCCGACTGAAAGCCCAGCGCTGCGACAGGGCCGTAAAGCTACGAGACTGTTCAATGGGGATCTGGTTCGATGCGCCCCCACTGACATCCAGTTGAAGGCCTGTTGACTGATGAATTAGATAGTAGATCTCCCCATTGCTCGGCGAGATGTCAACGGGCTCCGCCGGCTGTTGCGCGAAGGCAATTCCCGACGCGATCAGTGATACTGCAAAAATCGACGGAAAGACGCTCAGCCTAACGTGATTAGGACCGGGAATACTCCACATGGATCCTCCGCTCGCGATTTACCGAGGCGCTGCGAGCGAAAGGTACAGTATGGCCCCCTGCTGACTGCTGTCATCCTACGAAAGTAGGAGCCCTCTGTGATCACTGTCGCATCGTGAAACTATTGGATCCGCAAACTGGCGGTATCCGATCATACTTTCGACGGATTCGCACAGAGGGCGCCTGCGCATAGCTTTGTCCCCGGCCAGTACGTTGCTATTTTGCCGACGCAGGATCCAGAGCTACCGTTTCGATCGCTCTCGCCAAGAAGAGTCTACGCCCAGAGGAGTTTCATGAAAAGTAACCGCTTACATCGCCATATTAGTCGCTGGGCGCTCGGTCTAGCCACACTAGCTGTCTGCGTCATTGCGCATGCACAAAACACAAACGCCACCCTCACCGGCACTGTGGCAGATAGCTCAGGCGCGGCCGTTCCCTCCGCTCACATCACCATTACAAACATCGGTACGGGAGGTGTATCAAAAACAGACACGAATGATTCCGGTGTCTATACAGCGAGTCAGCTGCCTCCCGGCCAGTACACCATCACGACCGAGCACAGTGGGTTTGAGAAAACGGTGCAGACGGGCATCGTCCTGACAGTGAACCAAGCCGCAACGCTCAACATTCTTCTCAAGCCGGGCGACGTCCAGCAGACCATCTCCGTGACTGCGAACGCACAGCTGATCAACGCGACCTCTGCCGAAATCAGCTCGGTTGTCGATGAGCATGCAATTTCGCAACTCCCGTTAAATGGCCGAGACCCTTCTAGCCTCGTCTTCCTTGCACCGGGTGTCACGAATATTCTGAGCAGTGGCGGCGGCGCGTTGCAGGCAGGGTTTTCCTTCCCCACGGAAACGGGTGGATCGGCGAATGGAGGACGGCAAGGGAGCACCTACTACCTACTTGATGGAGTGCCCAATATGGATACTTACCTGCTGCTTGCCGCGCCATTTCCGAATGCTGACGCAGTGCAGGAGTTTCGGGTCATCTCCAACAACTTCGATGCTCATTACGGTTTTTCTCCTGCTGCCGTTGTCAGCATCCGGACCAAGTCGGGCAGCAACCAGCTGCATGGCGGCGCGTTCGAGTTCATTCGCAATAATGACCTCAACGCCGGCAACTACTTTACGCATGTCGTGGACACGCTCAAGCGGAACCAATTCGGCGGCTATCTAGGCGGCCCGCTCAAGAAGGACAAGCTCTTCCTTTTCGGCAACTACCAGGGCACGCGAGCAAATAGCCAAGGCGGAACTAATGTTACTTACACGCCGACCGCCGCCATGCTCAATGGCGACTTCAGCGCCGTCCCGATCACCCTCAATGCGCCCTTCGTCAATAACCGCATCGATCCGTCGCTGCTGAACCAAGCCGCGGTGACGATCGCAAAGACGGGTCTCCCGCTCGGACAAGACCCGGCGACGGGGCAGACAAACTATGCGAGCGGTGCCATCAAGAACCAATTCGATGAAGGAACCGGGCGGCTCGACTGGCAGATATCGCAGACGCAGCAACTCACGGCTCGTAGTTACATCAATTACTTCGACGAGCCCTCGGGTAGTGTCAATGGGAATATCCTGTCCGCTCTGCAGCAGAATCCGTATACGGATATTCAAAACAATCCCATCCGCTACTATAACCAGATCCTAAGTCACACCTGGACGGTAAACCCCACGCTGGTGAACGTCTTCTCTGGCTTCTGGACACAAATGTCAGCACACAGCTCGGCGATCGTGAATGATTCCAGTGGCCAGCCCGTATGCCTGTCGCGCTACATTAAGGTCAACGAACTGCCGGGCCAGTGCTACCTGGAAGGGTTAAATGTCTCAAACGGCTTCTACACCGGTTACACAGAACCGTCGCAGGAGCTTCGCACAACCTACGGCTTTTCCGACTCAGTCACTAAGACCATCGGCAACCACACGCTTTCGTTTGGTGCGGATCTGTGGCATCAGTACGCGAAGGAATACACACAATATCCAACGCAGCCAATTGTCTCCTTCTATAACTCCTTCACCGGCTTCGGCCTGGCTGACTTCCTCCTGGGCGACGTGGGCGGCTTTACGCAGGGCGCGGGTGAGATTGCAGACGTCAGCGGCATCCAGCTTGGTCTGTACGCCCAGGATCAGTACCGCATCCGGCCCAACATCACGCTGACCGCAGGTCTGCGCTGGGACCCGAATCTGCCCCCGACTTCAGCAGGAGGGCGCGGCGCCGCCTTTAATCCCGGCCAGCAAAGCACGCGCTTTCCTAATGCGCCGACAGGCCTCATCTTTCCCGGAGACAAGGGCGTGGACTCCGCGCTCATGCCCACAAGCTATAACTACTATGAGCCGCGCCTGGGCATCGCCTGGCAACCGCGTGCACTGCCTCGCACTGCGATCCGAGCCGCCTTCGGGCTATTCACCGCGCCGCTGTCCTACTCCGTGTATAACCATGCCGCGGACATCAGCCCGTTCAGTCCCACATATACCTTCTACGCGGGTAGTTCGCCGATCAGCTTTGACGACCCCTATGCCAGCTTTTCCGGCACCGGCTATACCAGTCCATTTCCGCCCTTCGCATCTGTGGGCTTTGTACCGCCTACTAACTCCAGCTTTGCAACGCCTGTCTCTCTACAATCCATCTTCTCGAATAATTTCCGCCTCGGGATCACGCAGAGCTGGAATGCTTCGATTGAACAAGAATTCGGCGCTGATTTTGCGCTGCATCTCGCCTACGTGGGCAGCGAGTCTTACCATCAATCGTCGGTCATCGATCAGAATCCGGGAATCTATGCTGACGGCGGAGCGCGGGCACGATATCCGCTTTTTAACAACATCCTGACTCAGGCGAGCATAGGCACTGCTTCCTACAATGCACTGCAGGCGGGACTGGAGAAGCGGATATCACACGATGTGCAATTCCAGTCAAACTTCACGTGGTCGAAAGCTATCGACCTTGCGGCATCGGGCAACGTCACCTTCGGCAGCCCGGCGCTTCCCGATCCGTTCGATGTGCGTTACAACCGCGGTATCTCCTATCTCAACTTCCCGCTCATCTCTGTCACCAATCTTATCTACACCACGCCTTCTCTACGCGGGCATAACAGCTTCCTACGTGCGGGGCTCGGCGCCTGGGAGTTGAGCGGCATCCTGACCTTGCAATCCGGCGCGCCGTTCAGCATATCCGGCGGCCAAAACGGCAGCAACAACTCCGGCGCACAGCAGTACGCCGACCGTGCCGATGTCGTACCTGGACAGAGTCCGTACTCGCATCAGGGTAGCCAACAGCAGTGGATCGCTCGTTACTTCAACACGGCTGCCTTCGTTCCAAACGCGCCCGGCACCTTTGGTGATTCCGGGAAAAACATCTTTCGCGCACCCGGCATCGCGACCGCGGACGTTGCCTTCGCCAAGAACTGGCAGTTCATGGAACGCTACGGGGCGCAGTTTCGCTGGGAAATGTTCAACGCCTTCAACCATCCCAGCTTCGGTACGCCGAACACCGATCCCACGAGCGCCAACTTTGGGCAGATCACGAGCATAGGAAATATTCCGCCTCGTGTGATGCAAGGTGGGCTGAAGCTGAGCTTTTGATACGTCAGAGCGAGGTTCACGACTAGTCGTCGTGGACCTCCACTCTCGCCTGTTGCCTTCGCTGGCGGCGTTGCCGTGCGCCTATACTGGGCTCGGTTGCGGGTACTCCCGCCTAGCGTCTCTTGTTGGCCTTCACCCTCCATCGCGGCTCGGTTCGCATGCTCTCTCTTTGCATCTGGCTCGGTCTGTTCTGCAGCGGAGCAGCATGGCCGCAACGGGATGCGCCTGACTCGTTCACGCGACACGTATGGCTCACTCAGGATGGTCTGCCTGAAGATACAGTCCAGGCTCTTGCGCTGACGCAAGATGGGTATCTGTGGGCCGGAACGACAGGTGGCCTGGTACGTTTTGATGGACATCACTTCCTGCTCTTTAGCCGCGACACGAAGCCCGCTCTGCCAGAAAACAGCGTCTTCTGCCTGCTTGCGGCGCGTGACGGGTCGCTGTGGATTGGCACTGAGGGTGGGGGTCTGGCGGTTTTTCGCCAGGGAAAGATAACTCGATTCTCCGCCGCGGAAGGGCTCTCCGATCCATTTGTGCGCGCGCTTTACCAGGACTCGCAGGGAAGGTTGTGGGTCGGCACCGATGATGGCATCTTCCTGATGGAGGACAGACGTCTCGTCCGCCTCGATACGTCACACTTCGCCAACGATTTTGCTGTCCATGCGATCGCCGAAGATAGAACGCAGCGCATCTGGGTTGGCGGATCGCAACTTCTGGTCTTTTCGGGAAGTGGACGCACTCCGCGGATATACGAGCAGGGCTTGCCCGGCTCGTATAGCCAGAATCGCGTGAAAACAATCCTGCCTGCGCACGATGGATCGCTATGGGTGGGCACCGTGGGAGGCCTCGAACATCTGAAGGATGGGCATTTTTCGCTGATCCCTCAGATTCATGGGACAGTCCGGACATTGCGCGAAGCTGACGACGGGTCGCTCTGGATCGGCACGATTGGGCAGGGCCTGTGGTCCTTCAAAGATGGTAGATACCGGCTGCTTTCACAAAATGACATGCTGCCCAGTAAGACGATTCTGAGCCTCTTCGAGGACGCGTCGCGGCAAATCTGGATTGGAACCCAGAATGGACTGGTGCGGCTAAGTAAAACGCCAATCGCCGCTGTGCCGCTTCCCTCCTCATCCGATCCTGACTTTGCAACGATCTCTTCAGACCCGGATGGAAGCGTGTGGGTGGCTTCCTCCGGCGTCTACCGAATCCGTGACGGTATCGCAGAACCATTTCAGTTCAAGGGCATCGGCAACGTCGCCGTCCGCAATATCTTTCGTGACCGATCAGGAGCGATCTGGATCGGTACGGATGGAGACGGCGCCTATCGTCTGCAGCAAGGCCGCGTGGTTCACTATCTCGCGCCCCGGCAGCTTACGAACAATTTCATCCGCGTCTTCCTGCAAACCGCGAACGGCGATATATGGGTTGGCACCGATGAGGGCGTTGCACGTATCGACTCCACAGGCGTGCATACCTATGGCGTAGGCAACGGACTGGTCTATTTCAGCGTGCGTAGCATGATGGAAGACCGGAACCACGATGTATGGATCGGTACCGAACGAGGACTGAGCCACTGGCACAATGGGGTCTTTCTTCATGACGCGGTGACCAATGCTTTGAGCAGCGAAAAGATCTGGGCTTTGCACGAGGATCCGGAGGGCACCCTGTGGTTTGGCACGCGTGATCATGGCCTCTTCCACTTCTGCCACGGGACGCTCTCGCACTACACGAAGGCTCAAGGCCTCGCCAGCAATAGCATCTATCAGATACTCGAAGCTCCCACAGGCACGCTCTGGCTGAGCGGGCCGGACACGATTTCATCGCTCAACCGCAGGGCCATCGATTTCACAACAGCATCCCCCCATCTGACTGTGACTCCGTACGAGATGTCCTACGCCGCGGAAGGCGCGCAGATGTATGGCGGACGCCAGCCCGCCGGCTGCGTAGATCGCGACGGCAGCGTCTGGTTTGCCAGCACACGCGGTGCTCTCCACGTGAGTCCGCAATGGCAGATCCAGAAAACACTCCCAAGGCTTTTTATCGATACCCTCTCGGTCGAAGGCCTCTCCAGGCCGTTGGCCGCGCCGCTCCGTTTACCCGCGGATGCTTCCCGCGTAGAAATTGGCTTCACGGCGTTGCTCCTTCGTTCGCAACAGGACCTGCGGCTTCGCTACAAGCTTGAGCCATTCGACGGCGATTGGAGCTTCGCGGGAACAGCGCGGTCGGCCATCTACACCAACCTGCCTGCGGGTTCCTATCGCTTTCGACTTCAGGCTTTCGAGACGAGCGATCCGCTATCTACCACAGAGACCACGCTCTCTTTCAGCAAACCTCTGCACTTCTACCAGACACGGTGGTTCCTCGCGATCGCGTGTCTGATCGCAGGAGCGCTTGCTTGGGTCATCTATCGCCTTCGTGTGCGCCAGCTGCGCTTGCGCTTCGACGCGGTCCTCGCCGAGCGCGCCCGCCTGGCCCGTGAGATGCACGACACGGTCATTCAAGGCTGCATCGGCGTATCGACACTGCTGGAGGCAGTCGATAGCCAAACCCAGTCGCGGCCCGAAGTGTCCGAAGCGCTCTTGGTCGAGGCACGCACCCAGGTACGCACCACGATCCAGGAGGCCCGCGAGGCGATTTGGAATCTTCGACACGGCGACGGCCCGGGCCACGACCTTAGCGCCTCGGTCAACGCAATCGCTACGCAGACGCAGCGCGAGTTCAGCATACCTTTGCACGTCGCCCAAGTCGGGCAAGAATTCACCGTGAGCGAGCCTGCTGCCTACGAGTTGCTGATGGTCGTGCGTGAGGCCGTCTATAACGCGGTTAGCCATGGAAAACCTGGGAAGATCGACATTCTGCTGCACTTCGAGAAAGAACACCTGCGGATTGAAGTAACCGATGATGGCGTGGGCTTTGCACTGCTCGGCCAGATCCCGGATGCCGAGAGACACTACGGCCTCACAGGCATGCGCGAACGCATGGTGCGCATCGGCGGCAATCTTCGGATTACCAGCGAGCCACAGGGCGGCACGTCCGTCGTGCTCTCAGTCGCTCGCGACGAGTTGAATGAAAGATACAGAAGGCAGACCGTATGACCGAAATCAACCCAACCGCCGCTCCGATTCGCGTTCTTGTCGTCGACGATCATCCGATCGTCCGCGTCGGCATCGTCGCTATCATCCAGGCCCGCGCAGATATGACCGTAGTAGGGCAGACAGGGACTGGAGAAGAGGCAATAGCACTGCATCGCACAAACTCTCCGGACCTGACCCTCATGGACCTGCGTCTGCCCGATATCAGTGGCGTTCAGGCCATACGGCGCATCCGCGATCGTTCTTCTCGTGCCCGCTTTGTCGTACTCACCACATACGAAGGCGACGAAGATATCCACCAGGCTCTAGCTGCCGGCGCGCAGGGATACCTCATTAAGGGGATGCCACACGAGCTTCTCATCGAGGCATTGCGCAAGGTTCATGCCGGCCAGCGCTTCCTGCCACCGCCGGTCTCCCGCACTCTGGCATCACGCGTTCCGGAGTCTGAGCTCAGCAACCGCGAAAAAGAAGTCCTGGGTTTGCTAGTGAAGGGAAAGAGCAATAGACAGATCGCGGCACTGCTACGGATTAGCGAGCCGACGGTCAAATCTCATGTGAGTGCTATTCTGATGCGCCTCGATGTGGAGGACCGCACGCAAGCCGTCGTCACCGCACTGCAACGGGGCCTCGCCCACCTCTGAACGTTACTGGATGAGAATTGTCCTCGCTTGTAAATGGATTCCGACTTTCGTCGGGTTTCAGGCGCCACATCGCTTATCTATAGTGCTCTGTGGTGAAACGTTTGCGTTTGTATCCACTCTCTTCAGCAGGGCGCACACGATACTCATTTCTCCGGAAGGGTTGGTTTCTATGCTGAATGTCTGTAAGCGTCTTTTGCCGTTCGTTCTGGTTTGTGGGCTCTCAGCGGCCCTGGTCAGCGGATCTCCGATTCGACATGCGAGCGATACGGCACAGCTCTCGAACGTGATGAGCATCGACGCAACCGGACCCGTCCTCAAGCCGCAGCCTGTTGCAGCAAAGCTCGGCAGTGACCGTTCTCCCTCCGGTGTCGTACTCTCCGCAAATTCCCAGTACCTCACTCTCGATGGCCGCCCATGGCTTCCGGTAATGGGCGAGTTCCATTTCTCCCGCTATCCGGAAGCGGATTGGGAAGAAGAGATTCTAAAGATGAAGGAGGCCGGCGTCACCATTATTTCGACCTACGTCATCTGGATCCATCATGAAGAACGCGAGGGTGAGTTTGACTGGAAGGGGCAGCGCAACTTGCGCCACTTTGTCGAGCTCTGCGCCAAGCATGGAATGTATGTGTATCCGCGGATTGGTCCCTGGGCGCACGCAGAGGCGCGCAACGGCGGCCTGCCGGATTGGGTTTTGAAGCGCAGCGCGGTGCGGCGGAATGATCCGGTCTATCTGCAGGAGGTGAGGTCTTTCTACGCGCAGATCGCCGAACAATTGCAGGGACTGCTCTGGAAGGATGGCGGCCCGGTCATCGGCATCCAGTTTGAAAACGAATATCGAGGATCGGGTCCGGGATCTGGCAGCGAACACATCATCGCGCTCAAACACATGGCTGTTGAGCTGGGCTTGGATGTGCCTCTCTACACGGTAACCGGATGGGATGGAGCTGCGGTGCCCCTGCAGGAAGTACTTCCCGTCTACGGCGGTTACACAGATGCGCCGTGGGATAGCTCTCCCCAGAAAATGCCTCCAAATGAGGTCTTCGCATTCCACTTCGATAACCGGGCCGCGGGCAGTATGGGCATACTCGGGGGTAATGGTCAAAGCCCTGCTTCTACCTATGCTGGCACGCCTTATCTCACCGCCGAGCTAGCCGGTGGCGCGCAGGATACTTACTTTCGTCGCCCGGTCATTCAGCCGGACGACATCGCTGCACTTGCACCTGTCATGCTCGGCTCAGGCGCCAATCTGCTCGGTTATTACATGTTCCAGGGCGGCCGCAATCCTGACGGCTTGGACTCGACTTTGCAGGAGTCGCAGGCAACCGGATATCCAACCGACGTGCCGGTTAAGTCCTACGACTTCCAGGCGCCAATCGGGGTTTACGGCGATGAGCGTGAATCGCTTCGCCGCATGAAACTCGTCAACTACTTCCTGAACGACTTCGGCGATCGTCTGGCACCAATGATGACGCGTCAACCGGACCGGGTTCCCAACGGCCCAGCGGACCTCAGCATGCCGCGTGTCTCAGCCCGCACGAGTTACAACTCAGGATTTCTGTTCTTCAACAATCATGTCCGTGGAGTGACGATGCCGCCAAGGAATGGCTTCCAGGTACATCTAAAGTTTCCGCAGGGCGAGATTTCCGTTCCCGCATCTCCAATCGCGCTACCATCCGACGCGTATGGCATCTGGCCGGTGAATCTCGACCTTGACGGTATCCGTCTTCATTACGCGACAGCACAACTCTTTAAACGCTTCGTTCGCGGCGAAGACAAGTTTTACTTCTTCTTCACTCTCCCCGGAATCCCCTCCGAATTCGCATTCGCGCGAAATACCATCCCCGAAACGACGGAAGGACATGTAACGACGCGTATCGATGGACAACAGCGGCTTCTCATGGTGGGCGGCGAGCAAACGCAGATCATCTTCAAGTCGCTGGGTAAGACAATTCATCTGGTCATTCTTTCGCGAGAAAATGCAGAGAGTACCTGGGAGCTACAAGAACTCGCGGCGCTTATTCAGACACCGGACACCGTTCTTGCAAAGAACGGAACCGTAACACTGCGTTCTCTCGACGATGCGACGTTCCGCTTCGGTGTCATGGGCGCGGACCCCTTACCGCAGCCAGGATTGAAGCGCGATGCGTCGTCTTCCCTCTTCCAGCCATACGCGATCACGGTTCCGCCATGGAAGCCGCCGGGAGTGGACATGGTGCAGACACAGGCCGCCAGCGACCGAGGTCCATGGAAGTGGAGCCCGAAGCCGCTTTGGAACGGCAAGAGAACTGCCCTCGCTCCAGAAGATGCCGACTTCGAGCATGCCGCCACTTGGAAGCTGCGCGTGCCTGACACTTGGCCACCTCAGGTGAGCAATGTATTCCTTCAAATCGACTATAAGGGCGACGTGGCAAGACTCTATGGAGGGAAATATTTGCTTGACGATGACTTCTGGAACGAAAACAAGTGGCTGGTGGGCGTCAAGAACCTCGAAGGAGACATGCATGCCGAACACAACACTGTATGGACGCTTCGTCTCTTGCCGCTGCCAAAGGAATTCCCCATGTACTTGGAGCACAAGGAAAATCTTGCTTTCCCAGCATCTGGCAACTTGGCGTCGATCACATCAATTCGATTGATTCCGCAATATCAGTATGTAATTTCCTTTCAAAATGCTAGAGGCTGTCGAGCTGGGCCATCACGCCATATGTATCCGGTAAATAGTAATTCTGGCCATTAATACCGAGGGCGTTCTCGTCAGCAGGAGGTATGGTGCTGTCAAGCGGAGCCATATACTGCTCCATGATGAACCATCCTCCCAGATTTACGCCACGCAAAGGAACGACAGTGCCGTTTGCGTTGACGATGTTATATCCGCTGGTGCTCAACATACTTAGCTGCGCAAATGCTGATGTTCGAAGACAGACTATCAAAGCTGCGAAGGCAAGGATGAAGCGCGTTTTCCTGAGGGATTTTCTTAGACCATCCAAAAATGTCCGATCACTCTTCGACGTCAGGCTGCTGTGCTCTCTGGCGATATGTAATGTAAAGCAAATCATTGTGTACCACCCTCTCAGCATTACGGTGTTCCCTGCAAGACTGGGCGTGTTATCCCGCCAGATCACAACTTCGACAAGCTAGCGAAAGAGAATCCTGAAAAGCTAGTATCCGGAAGTCTAGGTAGGATCGCCCGATCAGCCAAGAATTGAGGCCATGAATGAGGAGCCAAATTGTCGCAGATGGTGTCTGCAACGACTGGCTTCTCTCCACATCGTCTGAGAGATTTTGATCAGAACCTCCCTTAGAAATCCGAAATATACATCCCAGAGGGAGAGAGGGCCTGCCCTGTCTGTCCTTTTGCTGCGGACTCAGGCTGGGTCTTCTGCAGCGAGCGGGCCCTCGGCAAACTTCCCGTCCGGCCGGATAGTCTCCGCACCAAAATCTTCCAACCCGCCGCCAAGCGAGTCGGAATAACGAAACGGGTGGGCTGGCATACCTTCCGGCACACCTACTCGACCCTGCTGAAAGCCAACGGGGAAGACGTGAAGGTGGTGCAGGAGTTGATGCGCCATGCCAACAACGGCAGGCAGTAGATGTGCTGTTCAATCGCACACCTCAACAGGTATTTGTGCAGTGAGACAGGACTGTTCCCATACTGTTCCCACGCACTTGGTATCTGTTCCCAGGTTTTGCTGTAAGTATTTGAAAGAAATGGTAGGCACGAGGAGACTCGAACTCCTGACCTCTACCGTGTCAATTTGTTAATGGCACGCAACTCATTGAAACTACACGGGACAAACCGCGCTTCAACACCACTAAAAACACGGAGATTTGATTCGTTTGGACCCTAATGACCCTCTTAAGATTCTCAGCGAGTCGGGCTCACTGGCGTTGCGACGCGAGGCCCGGCAAAGCGAAGGAAATCGACGCGAAATCGCTTGAACGGCTTGTGACCGAGTTCAAGGATTTCGCTCAAGATCGGCTCAAAAACGCCTCAATTCTTCGACAACCGCTGCCAGGTTCTTAGGGGCGTCCTGGATTGAAGAACGCAGAACAAAGGCGTTCCACCCTCTCCTCCGTCCTTGACGCTTGTTCACAGGGTGAACAAGCGGAGTGGGCGTCGACGCCCAAAAACAAGATTCGCCGCATCAAATATAGAGGAAAGTTTTTAGCGGCATGAACTCATACAACACGATCCAGTGGCAGTCATTGGAATCTGTCACGTGGACGTTTCGTGTCGCTGTGGATCATCTCGCAACCGAGCGCGGAACGATGGCTGAGCGGCTTTCCTTCTGCATCAGGCAGCTGTCCACGCTTCAACCAAATCTACTGCGCCTTCCTGGCTCGCTGACCCAAGAACTGATTCAACTCATCGACGACTTACGGGCTGGCCACTATGAGTCTGACCCGTCACTGGGCGATTCGGAACTACTACAGCAGCCTTAAATCGGCGCTATTGGAATCGCTCCCTAACGATTAGTTATCACCCATTCGGTATAGGCGTCCCATATCAGCCTAGAAATGACTATCGCCGGCTGCTTGGTTCTACCCGCGCATCGATGAACCCAGGCTAGTTGTAGACACAGGAGTATTGCCCTATGCGCGTTGCACTGATCGCGTCGCCCTTTATCAGCGTTCCCCCTTCAGGATACGGCGGAACGGAACTCTTTATCGCCAACCTCGCCGAGGCGCTGGTACGCCTCGGGGTAGACGTCAAAGTCTATGCGAACGGTGAATCCCGGGTGAAGGCCGACCTGCGCTCGCGCTATCCCAGGCAAGACTGGCCCCTCTCCTCTGAGACCTCCGGCCTGACGAAGGAGCTCGACCATACAGCGTGGGCCATCAAGGACGCAGAGGCGGCATGCGAAATCATCCATGTGAGTTCCGCTCTCGCTGTACCGTTTTCGCGCTTCTCGTCGCGACCGTTCGTGTGTACTATCCATCATCCCTGCGAGGCCGGCCTTACGGATCTTTACGAGCGGCACAGCACAGTCGCGTATGCAGCGATCAGCAGGCACCAAGCCTCCCTGCATCCCACGTTGCTTCCGCGGATTATTCATCACGGGTTGGATCTCACAAAATATCGGTTTGTGGAGAAGAAACAGCCTTACCTGGCGTTTCTCGGTCGGATCTGCCCGATCAAGGGCGCTCACAACGCAATCGCAATCGCGAAACGAGTCGGAATGCGGCTCAAGATCGCAGGCGAAGTTCAGCCCATTTTCCGCGATTATTTCGATCGGGAAATCCGTCCGCACCTCGATGGACGAAATGTTGAATTTGTAGGCGAAGCCGATCTCGCAATCAAAAACGAGTTGCTCAGTCACGCCACTGCCTTGCTATTTCCAATTGAGTGGGAGGAGCCATTCGGCCTAGCAATGATTGAGTCCATGGCCTGCGGAACGCCCGTCATCGCCTTTCCTGGAGGAGCCGTTGAAGAAGTGATCGACGACGGTGTCTCTGGACGGGTCTGTCAGGATATCGGAGCAGCGGCGGAATCGCTAAGGCGCGATAACTTCGACCCGCACGCGGTGCGATATTGCGCGGAGACACGCTTCTCGGCCGATGCGATGGCGCGTCAGTACTACCGACTCTATTCTGGCCTGCTGGAGACAATCCCGATGATAGTAGAACTGAACCCCGAGGAGACGGCGGCTTGAACAAGGGCAACGAGCCAGACACGCTTAGGCTGATGGAGCCACCCCCTGAGCCGAAGGTGCTATATCCGGAGCCGATGTTCCAATCGGACGAGGGTCTCGCTATCATCCGCGGAAGCACCTTCTATGCGGCAACTCGCCAAGGCGACCTAACGCCCCCTGGAGCGCCTCAGATCGGTCTCTTCTGTGACGACACGCGTTTCCTGAGCCTCTTAGAACTGCGCATCAATGGACAGGAACCGATTGTCTTATCCTCGACGACCATGGGTGCGGACATGGCGCGGGTAGAACTCACCGTGAAAGGCCGCTCGGCGTCCGGCGAAAATCTAGACTTGCCTGTCAACGCGGTCTACGTTCATCGCGAGCAGCTTCTGGACCACGACCGGTTGTACGACATCCTCGAAATCCAGAGCTTTCATAGCGCAGAAGTTCGGCTGACGATCGAGCTTGTCTTTGCGGCGGACTTCATGGACATCTTCCAGGTGCGTGGGCTGCTGCGCGGCAAAAGCGGCCGCTACTTCTGCCCTGAGGTGGGCGACTCCCAAGTACACCTTTACTATGAAGGCCTGGATGGGCGAAGCCGGTCTACGGACGTCTGCTTCGCGCCTCAACCGCAGATTTTGGAGGGACAGCGAGCGTTATGGGAGTTGCGGCTACCGCCAAACGGTAGTGATCGCATCTCCACCACGATCTCCATGACGGTGGGTGAGACGGGCAAACAGGCCATGTCGGCACAACTTGTTGGAGGGGAGCAAGAGACGCTGGAGGCGGCACGCAATCGATCCGGAGTGCGTCATCGAGAATGGGAAAAGGACTGCACGCGGTTCCGATCGGATAACAAAATCTTCGATGTCATGCTTGAAACCTCGGCTGAAGATTTTTATGCCTTGCGTATGCCTGAAAAGCGAGGTACAGCCGTGGCCGCAGGCGTTCCGTGGTTTGCAGCCTTGTTCGGACGCGACTCCCTGTTAAGCAGCTATGAAACGCTACTACTCGATCCAGAGCTAGCGCGGGGAACCTTGCGCGTTCTCGCCAGCTACCAAGGGCAGGTGCAGAACGACGAACGGGATGAAGATCCAGGCAAGATTCTGCATGAGCGTCGCTCGGGTGAAATGACTGCTACGAATGAGGTGGCATTTGGCCGCAGCTATGGCTCGGTCGACGCGACACCGTTATTTCTCATCCTGGCGCATGAGTACTTTCGGTGGACCGGAGACCATGCCCTGCTCCAGGAGTTGAAGGCGTCACTCAAAGCTGCGACGAATTGGATCCTGGACTATGGCGACCTGGATGGTGATGGGCTGATCGAATATTGCCGACGCAATCCTAAGGGCCTTTTCAACCAGGGATGGAAGGACTCCGGCGACGCGAATCGTCACAGCAACGGCAGCATCGCACAGCCCCCAATTGCCTTGATTGAAGTGCAAGGCTACGCTGTCCGCGCACTCGCGGGCATGTCTGAGCTCCTGGAACTGCTCGATGAACAGGAACTGGGAGCTCAGGCAAAGAAGCGTTCCGATGAGCTGCGACTCCTGATTGAGCAACGCTTTTGGCTTGAAGATCGAGCCTACTACGCGATGGCGCTCGATCGCGAAAAGAGTCCATTACGCGTGGACAGCTCCAACCCTGGGCATCTCCTTTTTTCCTGCGCTATTAGCGATCAGCGTGCCCGACAAGTGACAGAACGACTGTTGGACAAGGGGCTTTTTTGCGGATGGGGTATCCGGACGCTTTCCGGCGTGGAAAGCAGCTTCAATCCGATGAGCTATCATTGCGGCTCTGTTTGGCCGCATGACAATGCCATTATCGGGTACGGTATGGCTCGTTACGGACTCCACCGTCAAGCCTCCATCGTCTTCCAGGCCCTGTACGATACCGCACTGCAATTTCGCGAATACCGTCTACCAGAGTTATTCTGCGGCATCGAACGCCAGTTCAAGAGCGAGCCCGTGCACTACCCTGTGTCTTGTTCCCCGCAGGCATGGGCAGCAGGAGCGCCATTCCTGTTGCTGACAGGTCTGCTGGGGCTGCGGCCAGATGCAGCCCGCCGCGAGCTGGCCATCGTCGATCCTCACTTGCCATCTTTTCTGCAGACATTCCGAATCGAGAACCTGCGCATAGGTGATTCGCAGGTGGCACTCGACTTTAAGCGAGATGGAGAACGAACTCATTGCAACGTTGTCGATGTGAAGGGTACCCAACTCAAGGTCAGCGTTGTCTTTCCCGGGGATTGACGTACGACATATATCCGAGATCCGCAGGCTGCCTTGTACGAGGGTTGCGCTTGATTTGGGCAATCTTGCGGGGTAGGCACACCAAGAATAAGTGCCGCTCTTGCGTGGACGCACGCTGCACATTCGCATCGAGGGGATCCAGATTCCCCATGCGATCTTCGTGCGTGAGGACCGCAATCGTATCTACGTCACCGACGGCGGTGCCGGCTTGCTGAAGGTCTATGACGGCGCCACCTACGCTCTCCTGAAGGCGATTCCGCTCAAGGTCGATGCGGACTCCATCGGCTACGATTCAGCAACCCATTTCCTTTATATCGACAACGGCGGCGGTGATGCGCACGAAGCCTTCTCCATGCTGAGTGTGGTCGACACCACTCGTGATGAGAAAGTCGCGGATATGAAGATCGACGGCGACACGCTGGAAGCCATGGCTATTGAGAAGGCCGGCGACAAAATGTACGTGAACAATCCGGCAAAGAACCAAGTGGACGTACTCAACCGCAAAGGCTGCTCCATCATCGCAAACTGGCCTGTGACCATGGGCAAGCGCAATGTGGCCATGGCGCTCGATGGAGCCGGCGGTCGGCTCTTCGTTGCATCGCGCAGTGGTGATATCTCCGTCTTCGATACCGGCACAGGAAAAGAGCTCACGTCACTACCAATCGGTAAAGGGGTTGACGACCTGGCGTTCGATCCCGCAAGCAAGCGCCTCTATGCTCCATGCGGCGAGGATGGTCTGATCTATGTTTATGAGCAGCGCGGAAAGGACCACTACACATTGGTCGGCAAAGTTCCTTCCGGTTCCAATGGAAAGAATGCTCTGCTGGACAAGCCGCGTGGACGCTACTTTGTGATCGTCCCTCCACAGGAGACAACACCCGGGGCTGTGTATGCTTACGCGCTCCAGTAAATGCCTGTTCGAACCTAGAAGGGTCGTAGCATGATGAGGCTAACCGGATCATGCTGCATCGTCATCCTTGCTGCGCTCGTCATCAAAGCACAGGCGCAGCTTTCTCCAAATCCTGATTCCGATGTTCCTGCCGGCCCGTCTGCGCAACATACCATCACGCTGTCAGTGCCGCCCGGAACTCCACTCCAGGTCGCGCTCGACCGCGAGGTGCACATAAAACGTGTGGGCCAATCGCTTCAGGGACATCTGATGCAGCCGGTCTACGCCTTCGATCACCTCGTTCTCCCGCTGGGCACGAGGGTGGAAGGCCGCATCTCGAAGATCGGCAGACCCACCGGAAAGGAGCTCACTTTCTCGATCCTGAACGCCGACTTCACGCCCACGCGTCCCATTGAGGTGTCGTTCGACCGGATCGTGCTAGCGGACGGCACGCGCCTGCCCCTGCACGCATCCGTGGTCCCGGGTCCGGCCAGGTCATTCGGTTGGTGGATGCCGGCTCTGCGCAGCGTGGCACTACGAAAAATCCTCTCGCCGCAAAGATGACCGAGGCGAAGCAGGAGTGGCAGCAGGCGGTGCAGCAGATCCATCAACCGGGAAAGATGCATCGCGCGTTACGCATCGGCATCGCGCAACTCCCGGTTCACCCGCAATACATCGACGCGGGCACGCTCTATTACGCCGACCTGCAAGAGCCGTTGCGCTTCGGCAGCGAGGCAGTTAAAACGCAGGAGCTCCAGTCGATCGGCACGCCACCGCCGGCGGCAGTCTAGTGCGCGCTTCGCTCATCACACCGCTCGACTCCGCCACCACCAAGCACGAGGCGCCGGTCGAAGCTGTCGTCTCCAAGCCGCTCTTCGAAGGCGATCGTCTGATTCTGCCGCAGGGCACGCTACTGCATGGGTCGGTGCTCCAGGTGCGGCCCGCGCAGCGTTTGAAGCACAATGGCGAGCTGCGCATTGCATTCCATCAGTTGGAACTGCCGAACGGATCGATCTTCCGCGTGGACACCACGCTCGAAGGCATCCAGGCCGGAAGCTCCCAGACTCTCGATTCCGAAGGCGCTGCGAAAGCGACCAACCCGAAGTCGCGATATATCAATACCGGCATCTCCGTGAGCCTCGCCGTCGTCGGCAGTGGCGGCAAAAACGATGTTGGCAACGCCGGTCCCGCCGCCGGAGGAGCGACCGCCTTCCGCCTGGTCGGCATCGCAGTGGGTCTCGCAGTTCGCTCCCATACGATGGCCATCTTGATGAGCGCCTACGGCGGCGGCCGATCCATCTACTTGAATTTCTTCGGCCCCGGCAAGAACATCTCCTTCCCCCGAGACACTACTATGGAGATCGGCTTCGGCAGCCGTTCCAAAGCTCCAATGCCAACCAGTCCCTGATCGGTCAGTTCCGTTTTGGTGTCTCATCTGCCCCAGAAAGATATTGATCGATCTCTCGTTAGGCCGGCTTGGACAAGTCGGTCGATGAGGCAATATCTTTCTGCGCCTCGACGCCGCGAGGCGCTCCGTGAGAGCCTTCTGGATCATCGTGTACGAATCCGTGCCGAGCACGAGCCGCTCCGGACATCGAATACTCCCTTGATCGGGCAGGACACACCAAAACGAGCGGTACGCTGCTAGGGGTCAATCCTTGTTGAGGTGCTCCTCCAGCTTCGAGACGGCTGCGACAACCTCATCGAAGGCCGGAATTGGGCCAAAGACCATACTGGACATGGAGTCGTAGTCCCGTCGAAGGCTGGTCAGCATTTCAGCATTGGGACTCAAGGCGAAGCTGCCGGGAACAGCGGATGCCAGGTCAAAATCAGGTCGGTTGAAAAACATACTCGCATGGCGGACGCAGTCTTCCGCCATCTGTGCGTCGTCCGTCGCTTCTCGGCCCATATCCGAGGCTAACAACCGATAGACATCGTAGTAGTGTCGGGAGACGCGCTGGCCGCCGCCCTTCAACTCACCGCGACGATCCCACCACCCTCGGAGGCCGTGCAGGATGACAACCTTATCCCAAAATGTCCGGCGGGGATCGACAGTCGTCACGTTGCTAACCGCCAGATCTTGGTCGGGAAGATCGACGGCGACGTACGGTTTGATGATGACGGGACCATGCGGGTCGAGAGCGGACTTCGCGCCCGCCTCAATCTTGATGGCCCGCCGGATGTAATCGTTCCCTGGTGCTGTTGCAGTGGGGATACCAGAGGAGCAAGCTCTGACGGTCCGCATCATCCGGGTCCGCTTCCAGATGTGCACGGTCCGGTGGGAGATTAGCTGTTACGAGCGCTTGCTGCAGAAGCGATCTGATTCGTTCGGACATCGAATCGTTGACATAGGTCTGGCAGGCTGCCTTGATAGCCTCGAGGCGTGCATCGCGTTTCTTACGACTCAGCGCCTCTAACTCTTCTACGGTGGCGGCCTGATTGAGATCCTCGCGAAAAACGGTGATGTCGATATCTTCGGAGAACCGCTCAATCAATCCGTAGCCCTTCGAAAGTGAGGTGCCCCCTTTGAATAGCAGTCGTGGACCAGCCGGTTCGAGTTCATGGAAGAGCGCGTGCAGCGTCCAGCAGACCCAGAAGTCCTTTTCCGTGTTCTGCTCTGGAGTTCCAAGCCGGTTGCCAGCGCCGATAAACAGATCGCGGCGCTCCCACTCGCTCGCGGCCAAAACGATTTGAAAGCCTTCGGTCATCGGATCCCTAATACCTTTCCACTTTGATGATGCGACTGACTCTCCCGGTCAGTACCGATGCTTATGCGACGACAGGTCTGTGGGCTTTTGCCTTCGCCTTTTGATGCTGCCGTTCAGAATTTGCCTTTGGGAGCAGGTCGCGCACGATCACCCGCATCCAGTCTGGGAGCGCGTGGAAACCGTCGCGCAAATCATTCTGGATGGCGTGCCCATGTTCTGGGTCCTGGAGTATCTTCATCAGGCGATTGCGAATGCTCCCATCGTCGGAGGGGAGCATGTCCCGTACCCAGTAAAGAGCCTGCACGAGACGCATGGCCGGCCGGCCCGCCCAGTAGAGACGGCTGGGCGCTGCATGTTGGAAATCGATGGTTAGATTGCCGAGAGCGATGGACCGTAGACGCCCATCGGTCATGACGGTGATGCGCGCTGGGACAGCGTCGGTGAGTCCGAGGTCATTGGCAGCGGTGATGCCATCGACGACCACGCGGACATTGCCTTTACGAGCCAGCGCGTCGATCACGTCACGCGGATCGGGGTAGGTGAGCTTGCCAGTAAGCCGGTTGAGAGTAGGAGTGTCGTAGAGTCCATGGGCAATCCGCCGCATTTTCTTCGCGACCGTGAGTCGATGCAGTGCCTGATCCACCGCGTCACGGGATGCCAGATCTGCGAAGTCGTGCGCTCCCCAGATGTGGGGAGTCGTCTGAGTGTGGATGCGGTCTAGAATGGCAGCCTGGACGCTGGTTCCCTGGGCAGGCATGGAGATCTCCCGTCAGAGAAATGGAGCAAATTCCTGACATCCCAATTTATACTGACGTCAGCTAAATGATGCAAATTTCTGACATTATTCGTGAGAATTTTTAGAATCAGCGCGTTGCACCCTGCAAAACTCGGCCAAAATCTGGCCCTCGGCTCGGTCAGAATTCTTCATCGCAGGCTAACCTCAGCCGTTGACGTGATCGACGCGCCCAAGTTCTTGAGCCCAAGTTCTTGATCGGAGAAGGGCTTAAAGTATCGCCTCGAGGTATGGACGCATGACCCGCTGGACACGACATACCTTCGCATATCGTTCCAGTTCGTCCAGACGCATCTGCCCTCTAGCGCGAAGGAGACGGAGAGTCCCGGCCCAGTGCGGACAATAGGGCATATAGCGATGCATCAGCATTCGACCAATCCACCAGTGGAGGAAGCTCATTGAGCGCACTCCGTTAGCACACATTCTTTATGTTCTTTCTGCCGGACCATATGACGCAACGCCCGCTGTTTGGCCTAACTGCTCTTCGGCTAATAGAAGAAGAACGCGCCGCTTGATTTCGTTTCGGATCTGCCGGACCGATTCGATGCCCTGCCCCTTCGGATCGGGCAGTGGCCAATCGTCACGCCTGAGACCCGGAACGTACGGGCATTCATCGCCGCAGCCCATCGTAATCAGCATCTCCGCACCCGCAGCTAATTCTGGCGTTAGCTTCTGCGGCTTCGCAGCCGAAAGGTCGAGGCCAACTTCCTGCATAGCCTCGACCACAACCGGATGCACCCGCTCTCCTGGCTGTGTACCGGCAGAGATCGCGCGTGACTTCGTTGGATCGGCCAGTTGATTAAAGAATGCTGCCGACATTTGAGAACGGCCAGCGTTGTGAACACAAGCAAAGATGAAAGTGCGCATTAAGCTCCAGGCTGTTGGGGCACCCTTGCGCCCTCACCGTGCTTCTCGATAAATTCCCGCACCCGTACGCCAATCTCATCGCGCACTCGGCGAAATGCTTGCATTTGCTGGTCGTGCGTACCTACCGCTGGCGCCGGATCGTCAATCGGCCAGTGCTCACGGAAGCAGATACCGGGGAAGATCGGGCAGCGGTCGCGCGCCCGATCGCAAACCGTGATGATGTGCGGGAAATGCTGGCCGAGGAATCCGACGACATCCTTGGAATACTGACCAGAAATATCAATTCCGATTTCGCGCATGGCTTCCACGGCCAGCGGATTCAAAGTGCTTGGTTCCAGCCCGGCGCTCTGCGCGTTGAATCTGTCACCCGCGAGATGCCGCAAATATCCTTCCGCCATTTGGCTGCGGCAAGAGTTGCCAGTGCAGAGAAACAGAACGTTAGGCATGGGAGATGGCCGTCGGTGCGCAGCAGGTAGGCCCGCAGCACGATTTGGCCTGAAGTTTGACTGCGTACACCTTCACGCTCGCTGCCGCTGCGTTAATGTCGAACGTGGCGAGCAGCGAGGATAATTCCTCATGAACTGTTAGGCCGGGCGACGGGGAGCAGCAGCCCTGCGTCCCTGGTGCTCCCTCGTCATCCATTGCGGGTGAGCAACATCCAGACTGGTTGCCAGCCTTGGTATAGGCATTCAAATCCGCTCCGCTATCGACCACTTCGACAAACTCAAATCCCGCTTTCAGCAGCTCGGCCCGGTATTCATCGACGTGTATTGCACCAGCGATGCACCCGATATAAGCGGAGAGGTTCTGTGCGATGGCATCTGGCAGTTGTCCCTTCAACGCAATATCGCTGACAGCCAAGCGACCGCCCGGCTTGAGCACCCGGAATATCTCGTGAAAGACGGCTGGCTTGTCAGGGGCCAAATTGAGCACGCAATTGCTGATGACGCAATCGACCGAAGCGTCCGGCAGAGGCAGCTTATCAATCGTCGATTGGTGGAACTCGACATTGGTGTAGCCGCCGCTGGCTGCATTCGCGCGTGCCCGTTCGATCATGGCAGGAGTCATGTCGATTCCGATGGCACGCCCATTTGAACCCACCTTTTGCGCGGCAAGGAAAACGTCGAGGCCTCCGCCCGAGCCGAGATCGACCACTATCTCGCCTTCCTTCAGGTGCGCGGTTGCGTTGGGATTGCCGCAGGACAAGCCCATGTTGGCATTCGCCGGTATGGAGGTTAATTCCCCGGCACTGTAGCCGAACGCTTCTGCCACGGCTCTCACGCCCGCATGGTCGCTCGAAAGGTCACTTTCCGCTACTGCACCGTATTTCGCCTTTACTGAATCCAACATTTCCGCGGTCATAGACTCCTCGCTTTCTTGAGAGCGGCAAACCTTACGCATCGCAATAGCCGTTGCCGAGCATCCGCCTGCCCATTGCGTCGAACCTTGGACGCCAGGCGGAGCGTCACCTCTGCCAATCGCCTAGAAGTCGAATCGTTCCCAATAGCCACGCGCATCCATCGTGAGCAGGTACGCACGCTCTATGCCCCGCTCCGCCGCCCACTTCATCCGGTCCTGCGCCAAACGCTGCACACTGCCCTTGGACCTCAACCCGGGGGCCACGACGACCGAACGCAGCAGAGCATCGCTGCCGTAGTTTTCGATGCCAGCGACACCCGCAAGCATGCCGCTGGCATCGACGGCTACAAAGTATTGAGGGTCGCGCAGTTGGAAAATGTCGCTCGCTGCAATGCCGCCACGGGAACCTCAGAACGTATTCGTCAAGGCGACTATATTCTTGCCTGGACATATTTGTCAAGACGCATATAATAGGCCCATGGCAAAGTCAGCTTTCAACGTCGAGCGCTTCTTTCAGGCCCTTGGCGATAACACGCGCCTTCGCTTGCTCAACCTCATGGGCGATCAGGAACTTTGCGTCTGCTATTTCGTCGAAATCCTGGGCCAGCCCCAGCCGAAAATCTCTCGGCACTTGGCATATCTGCGAAGTGCTGGCATAGTTGCCGCCCGGCGCGAGGGAAAATGGATGCACTACCGGATTGTCATGCCAGCCCATATCGGCGCGACGCAGGTATTGCTGCAGACGCTCGCGTGGCTAAAAGAGGACAAGGCAATGCAAATGGATCGCTCACGGCTAAATAAAGCCTGTTGCGCGGTAAAGAAGACTCCGGCGCTTGAGGGTGCGCCGCTGCCAATTGCTATTGATTGCTCAGTTTGCGAGGTCTGCTAATGGGTACCATTTCCCAAGTGCGGGGCCAGCCGTGTGCACCAGCGGCCCGCAAGAAGCTTTCGTTCCTCGACCGTTGGCTCACGCTTTGGATCTTTTTAGCGATGGCCTTCGGTGTCGCACTTGGTCACTTCATACCGGCAATTGCCGCAGTCGTTAACCGCTTTCAGGTGGGCACCACGAATATCCCAATTGCAATTGGGCTGATTGTGATGATGTACCCGCCGCTCGCAAAGGTAAGGTACGAAAAGCTCGGCGAAGTCTTCCGCAATCGCCGCGTGCTCGGCCTGTCCCTGCTACAGAACTGGGTAGTGGGGCCAATTCTGATGTTTCTCTTAGCCGTTCTTTTCCTGCGCGGAGAACCAGCCTACATGCGCGGGCTGATCTTGATCGGCATCGCGCGTTGCATTGCCATGGTTCTGGTATGGAATGAGTTGGCCGAAGGGGACACCGATTATGTTGCGGGTCTCGTGGCCCTGAATAGCATTTTTCAGGTCATCTTCTACAGCCTATATGCCTGGGTATTCCTTACTGTTCTGCCCGTTTGGTTCGGCCTGAAAGGTACAGTCGTGCATATCGGCATTAGCGCGCTCGCGAAGAGCGTCGGGCTTTATCTTGGAGTGCCCTTTGCTGCGGGTGTATTGACTCGCCTTGCGTTCCGTAGCCTGAAGGGCGACGAATGGTACCGAAGTCGCTTTATCCCGCGTACAAGCCCTCTGACGCTGATAGCTCTGCTATTCACGATTGTGGTCATGTTCTCGTTGAAGGGGGATTTGATTGTGCGGCTGCCGTTCGATGTCATCCGAATCGCTGTGCCCCTTGTCATTTACTTCGCGGTTATGTTCTTGGTCAGCTTCTGGATGGGCAAGCGACTCGGCGCAGACTATGCGCAATCGGCGACACTCTCCTTCACCGCCGCCGGTAATAATTTTGAACTGGCGATTGCAGTCGCTGTCGCCGTGTTCGGTCTCAATTCGGGCGAGGCATTCGTCGGGGTTGTCGGCCCGCTGGTAGAGGTTCCTGCGCTGATTGGCCTTGTAAACGTCGCTTTCTGGCTGCGGCGACGGTACTTTACTTCGCCTCAATCCAGTCAGCACGCTATCAGCGCCTGAGTCGAGTCCTTCATTCGAAATTGCCGGAGACCCTATGGTTTGGTCTGCAACTACAGACGACGCAGCTCGTATCTGCGACATCTACAACCACTACGTTCTTCACTCAACGATCACCTTTGAAGAGCAGCCAGTCTCCCTCGATGAGATGAAGCAACGGATTGCGGAAGTTTTGACGGGGCTTCCGTGGTTGGTATTGGTAGAGGACGAGGTGATACAGGGCTATGCCTATGCCAGCAAGTGGAAGGGGCGTTGCGCTTACCGATATTCTGTCGAATCCACAGCGTACTTGGCAGATGGCTCAACCGGCAGAGGTATCGGGACGAGGCTTTACGAAGCTCTGTTTACGATGTTGCGCCAACGCGAGATGCACGTTGTGATGGGCGGTATCGCGCTTCCGAACGACGCAAGCGTTGCCTTGCACGAAAAGCTAGGATTCGAGAAAGTAGCACATTTTCGAGAGGTTGGCAGGAAATTCGGTAAGTGGATCGACGTGGGCTACTGGCAGTTGTTCCTTTAATCAGCTCCGAATTCATCTCACCTAATCGCCACCGTCTGCTAATAGCAATTCGTTCATGAGGTGTGGGGTGCACTTTATCATTGCGGGAGGCAGCAATGGTTGGACCGCAGGAAGGTTAGCGAGACCAGGAAGACGTAGGCGGCCTCATGATCCGCATTCCAAAACGGACGCGAGTGTCTAACATCGGTCCTGGTGGCGACTATAGCCTCGTCGATCAGGAATTCTCCTGAGGATCTCGCAATCGGCCGACCAACCAAGCAATGCTAAATCCGACTCCAAAAGAGATCGCACTGGCTGCTAACAAGATCAGGAAATGCATTAGCCCGGGCAGCTTCGGCATCTTCCTTTCCAGAATAATGTTGAACCCCAGAACGATTACGACTGGCGGCAACGTCCACCATTTAGGTAGATGTACCATCGGCCTACGCACGCCAGACATCTGAGAGCTCCGGTCTCAAGAGATTTCTCTTGCTCCCTTCAAGAGACACATCCTAGGGTTGCGCTGGCGTGCCTGCCGTCTCCACGTCAATCTCCACTTCGTTGCTAGCGTGAATCAGGAAAGTGCTTGGGTCCTTCAGTCCCCAAGCAACATACGGCACGGTGAATTGGGTCGTCGCGCTGTAACCGGTACTCTGAGGTCGCACGTTTATGTGAAGTTGCAATGGATGCGTCGAACCATGCAGTTCAAAGGTTCCGTCCACCGCGATGTCCTGTGCGGAGTGGGCGCTAGGCTTTCCGTAAACGCGCTCCGGGCGGAATCGGATCACCGGATATTGGCTGCTTTCCAAAATCAGATTGTGCATGTGCGCATCGCGCGAGGAATTTCCGCTGTCGCCGCTCCTCGTATCCACCTCGACCAGCCCGTCCGCCCTTCCCGTGTTCATATCGAAATGCACAAAACCCCGATGCAGCGTGAAGGTGCCGTGAACGGTGTGAAGCACGTCCTTCAGCGTCCAGCGAATCGTCGTTCTCGCCGGATCCAGATTCAGCGCCACGATGTTTGCATCGCGCACTCCAGCGGAGCGTTTCGCGAGAAGCAGTATGAGAAAGATACTGATAGAAAATCTCCTCGCAATCATGCCGAGAACAGGGCGATGGGTCTTGAGCATCGGCATAGGGTGGCCGCCTTTCGCTACGCCGAACTCTGCATCAGCCGCCAGAGCATGCTGATCCCGCGCGACGCTGCGAAACGCGGCAGACTTCCCTCGCCAACATGAATTGCCAACCGTTTCCGGAAGGTCTGAGATTGGCAGATAGCGCACCGAATCCCCTCCGCTTCAGCGCGGGCAATCGGCCCATTGACAGCATCAGGTGGGCGATTGCCTGAGCCAGGCGTGCAACACTTTCTCCAGATGACACTCGGTCGATGGCTCATCAACAACTCTTAATCTTATAAGACTCAGGAGTCAAGGATTTCTTAATGGTTTAAGATAATGGATTGCAGCCTAACAGGGCACCTGCAGATGGCGCGAATTAAACTCTCTACCGGCGCTCGGTGCCCGGCCGGGGTTGCGAGTTGACAGTTATCGTCTCAAGACATCGACAATTCGCACCAGAATCCCAATTAGGACGGAATACTATTTGGGTATGGATCTTCGCGGCTGCGGTATTTTGCTACGTTTGCGGGGGCGTAGCGCATGCTCAGGATAACTACGAGATTCAGGTTTACGGTGCCGACACCGTCGCGCCGAGAACAACAATGTTGGAGTTGCACAGCAACTTTACCGTGGACGGGACCAGACCCCTCCCCGGTTCAAAGGATGCCGCCGACGGACTCTATCCGACTAATCACGCGGAGCACGAGACTGTGGAGATCACCCAGGGCATCAACAAGCGGTCTGAGGTGGGCTTCTACATCTTCACCAGTGCTCGCGATGGTGATGGATGGCAATGGGTTGGCGACCACATCCGTCCCCGTGTTCGCGTTCCTGACAGCTGGCATTGGCCGCTGGGCGTAAGCCTTTCCACCGAGACAGGGTACCAGCGGCGCCAGTTCTCGACTGACACCTGGACGTGGGAGATTCGTCCCATCGTAGACAAGACAATAGGACGCTGGTATTTCGCCGTGAACCCGGCGCTGGAACGATCCTTTCACGGACAGACTGTCAACCAGGGCGTGGGATTTTCCCCGAATGCCAAGGTCAGTTACGACTTCAACAAGTACATCTCCGGCGGTCTTGAATACTACGCGGACTATGGATCTCTGCGCGGCTTTGACGCGTTTCACAATCAGCAGCAGCAGTTCTTCCCGGCTGTTGATCTGAATGTCTCGCCAGACTGGGAGATTAACTTCGGTGTCGGTGTAGGACCAACCTCAGCCACCGATCATCTGATCGTAAAGGGAATCGTGGGCCGACGCTTCGATTGGATGCACCATCGCGCGGCCAGTTCCAGGAGCCTACAGTGAGAGAGCGGAAGAACGAATGAACCGGCGCGAATTCATCGCGAAGTCCGCGTCTACGGCAGCCTGGGGCCTGGCCCTTTCAGCGGAACGCAAGCTATCGGCGCAGCCCACGGCGGACGTGCATCTGGAAATATCACCACTGAAGATGGAGATCGCACCCGGCAAGCATGTTGAGACGATTGCCTACAACGGCCAGGTGCCCGGCCCGCTTATCCGCTGGCCCGAGGGCAAGCCGATCGCGATCGATGTGCTGAATCGCACCAGCATCCCGGAGATCGTCCACTGGCACGGCCTCTGGATTCCCTCCGACCAGGATGGTGCCATGGAAGAGGGATCGCCGATGATCGAGCCCGGGGCGAAGCAGCGGTATCATTTCACGCCAAGACCTTCAGGATTGCGCTGGTATCACACGCACACGACTGCCGGCCATAATTTGAAGAGAGCTCTTTACACCGGACAGTTCGGCTGCTCCTACGTAGAGCCAAAAAACGACCCGGGCGCCTTCGATCAGGAAGTCTTTCTCACCCTACACGACTGGAATGCCTACATGAGCGCCGCTACGGACGCCTCGATGGATGCATCATATGACTACTGCACTATCAACGACCGCATGCTGGGCCACGGAAATCCAATCCAGGTAAAGCAGAACCAGCGCGTCATCTTTCGCATCGTCAACGCCAGCGCGACCGTCACGCACTGGCTGGCCCTCACGGGCCATGAGATGGCAGTGGTCGCAATGGATGGCAACGCGGTCCCAACGCCGTCCCGCCTCACTGCTCTTCGCCTTGCTCCGGCAGAACGAGCCGATGTCATCGTCGAGATGAAGAATCCGGGGGTGTGGATCCTCGGCGAAACGCGCGACGACATTCGCAAAGCAGGCATGGGTATCGTTATTGAATATGCTGGCCAGCAGGGCGAGCCGAAGTGGATCGATCCGCCGGAGGTTCTATGGGACTACCGACCGTTCGCTCACGCCGAGGCTGCGACCATCCAGCCTGACCATCAGATTCCTCTGCTCTTCGAGTCAAAATTCCGCGGGCACGGCGACTTTGATTACTGGACCATCAACGGCAAGTCGTATCCGAAAACCGACACTGTGATGCTGCAGGAGGGCAAACGTTACCGTCTTCTCATGCGCAACAAGAGCACTGACGACCATCCCGTTCATCTCCACCGGCACACCTTCGAAGTGACAAGCCTCGCTGGGAAACCGATGTCCGGCCTGCACAAAGACGTCCCAGTCGTGCCTGCGAACAGTACAGCGGAGGTCGAATTCGTCGCGGCGAATCCAGGCGCAACGCTCTTCCACTGCCATCAGCAGAGCCACATGGATTTTGGCTTCATGATGCTTTTCCGCTATTCATGACTTATGCGCAGTTCGACTACGGGTGCTCATAAAACGCGTATCGGCGGCGGCCATCCAGCATCAAGCTCGTCTGAACCGCGTGCCGTCGCTTATTTCTGAACGAAGAACTCCGACATCGATGGCGCCGTCGCCGCCGCGCCAATAGGGTTCGGCAACAGAAGCTCCTCCATCACGGTGCGCAGCATGTTTTGGTGCTGATAGATCATTGTCGATGTTTGCATATAACCGGTCTTTACAATCGGACCCCAGAAGACGGGCGCGACATGGCCGCCGCCGGATGTCGTATCGCTGGTTGCCGCTTCATCAAATCGTGGATGGGGCGCAGGCAGCCGAAACGGAAGCGATGGTGGATGGCATAGAGCCGGGCTGACCATTGTTGGATCCGCCCCCACAGGCCAATAGCGCAACCAGGAGCAACGACATTATCAAGGCGTGCGGGAACGGTTCCTTAATGTATCTTCCTCTGCGATCGTGTCGCGAACTGTCCATATAGACATGCCACCTGAAAACGGAGTTCCCCGTCCGCCAATCACATTACGCAGACCCGCGCCTTGATCACTCCTACGTCGGTATACGTCGTCAACTCAATGGATATCTTAACGTATTAAGATTTTACTTGACATTACTTCTTAATATATTAAGACTTGGGGTTAGTCGTTGGGTTTTGAGTGCCGCTCCAAGGTTTTGACGGGACCATTGCGCAATTGCTGTCGAGTAGCAACCGGCCAGCGTTAACCCGAAATGATGTCTGCTGCAAACCCTGCCTCCTACCTGCAAAGGTAGGGCTCGCAGGTAGAGGCGCTGAGTGAATAGGACAAGGGTCGCGGGTCGCTTTGGTTGGGAGAAATGATTGCAAAGCCAGAGCTAGTGCCTCAAACAACGTTTGGAAAGGTTGTTGCGTACGAGTGCTCCGCCTGCGGTAAAAGTTTCCCGGTGCCCCTGTTGGAAGGCGCCGTTTCTCCGGACCTACCCGCACCGCTCATTATTTGTGCCGCTTTTCTCGGTCATGAGTGCAAAAGCTCAAACCCAACAGACCAGAGGCGGGGAATAAGAGGGAGTCAGATGGCAGCAGACGATGACGATCTTCCGGCCACCTATCTGCTCTACGCCGCCGCAGTGATTTTAATCATCGCAGCCGCTGCGGTCAGCACCTTCTTCATCATCTTCCACTAGCTGAAAGAATCGCGTGCCAGTCAGACGACCAAGCCTTTAGTCCCGGCCGGGCATCCTGCCGAAGTCGTTGCGGAGTAGTAGGCTTTATAACCTGAGCACACTGTTTACCGTCGAAGCTGGCTTTACATGCTTGTGACCAATGATGGGATACCGGTCCTCAAACAGGTTGATGTCTTAAATCGTTGGGAAGTGCGTTAGTGGCGATCGACCGCACCCAGTCGCTTATATATGCCGGCCGCCGCAGTAACGGATTGTTGGAGGGCCTGCTTGGTATCGTGGCCCCCGGTCTTACCAATTTGGCCAGAAGCATCTGTGTCTACCAGGGCTACTGACTGCTGCTTTGAACTCTTGCTGCCGGAGGTCGACGAAGAACGACGGAGGAGTTGCGGCCCCGATCCGTTTTGCATTGAAGACAGGCCCGCACCCTCGTGGCCTGCAGAAGGGATTACCGTAGGCTGAGGATCTTCAGTCTGGCTCACACTTGCAACGACTGAATCCCTTCTCGTTGGCACTGACGGACTGGACAACCGGCCTCTTCGCGTTGCTCGAGTATCGGGCTCCGCCTCCGAGCGAGAAGGAGCAATCATCGATGCCAGCGGTTGCGATGTCTGCTGATGGGTGTAGGACAAGAGGACTGCCAGAGACGGTGCAACACCGACAAAACCAATGAGACAGCTCAGTCCACAAGCAATGCGTACGCCAAGGAACCAGGGCGACGATTTCTTTGATCCAGCCAAGATTGACCGAACGCGAGCTTTCAAATCTTCAGACGAGGCTGCGAAATCTATACCCCATGCCATTGGATCTTGCGATGAATTCAACCGGGCGAAATGAACTAAGCATTCCGCATATTTGGCTCTCCGGCTCGGAGAGTCAGAGACAACTGCGAGATCGCATGCGAGCTCACGGTCGAACTGCATTCGTCGGACGGCATACCAGGCCGCTGGATGAAAGAAGAGCAGTGCACGGGCTACGACAGCAAACCCGTTCCATGCAAAATCCAAGCGGCGAACGTGGTGGAGTTCATGACGCAAAATGTCTTCAAGCTCGGCACGATCCTGCTGAAGGCAAACGTCCGGCAAAAGGATCGTTGGCCGAATCCACCCGAACGTCGCCGGCGACGCGACCCCCGAAAGCACGAGCAGTTTTGAACGTCCAACATGAAGGCTCTTTGCAAGAGACTGGAAAACCGCCGCAACCTCGGCCGGTGGCTTGGTGGTGAAACGAAGAACCCATCTAAGCTGTCGCTGCTTCTTGATATGAGTAAAGAGAATGCAGATCAAGACCAGTAGGTAGGTAATCCCAACCACGCGAAGCGCGAGACCAAGCGAAAATGCCCACGACCCAGGAATCTGCAAGGCGCTAATGGCCGAAGCCACCGGCCGAACTGGGGCGGGGGGGGCGCTCGCGTCTAGGTGTCCACCCGCTAGGTGTCCCCCCGCCAGAAAGCCGTTCGCCATCCAGAGCCAATACGCCGCCGTGCCGGAAAGAAAACCCAACCAAACCGTAAACCTTCGGTTTGGCGAACCAGCGAGCCAACTAATGGCGAGACATACCGCGAAAGCGAGCGCCGTCTTCAAGACGAAGCCCGCAAGTGCGGCCACAATACCAAGCAAGAGGTCCGGATTCATAGCATCCCTGCATCACTCGCGATCGCCTAGCTGATACCTTTTACGATACTCTCGGATATACGCTTCGAGTTCATCCAACTGCTTCTTTTTGATTGGGCTAGCCTCCAGCAAATTGATAAGCAGTCCGGACGCCGACCCACGAAAGTTTCGCGATACAAGTGCCTGTATCGACAGGTGATCAATCGTCTTGCGGGAGACCAGCGGCCTGAAAACGAAGACGCGACCTCGGCTCTCATGTGTGATAAAGCCCTTCTGTTCCATGATACGGAGCAGGGTCTGTGTGGTCTTGTAATTGGGCCGCTCCTTTTCAGGATGAGCATTCAAAACGTCGTCGACGGTGGCTTCTTCCCGGTCCCATAGAACCTGCAGAAGACGCATCTCGGCTGGAGTCGGTACGGAAAGCTGTTGCTTTTCTCGCCCAACCTTTAACAGTTTCTTTCTCATGGGTGCCTCACAAAAGACATCTTAACGGTTTAAGATTAAATTTAGCTAAACTCTTTAACGAACAATAAAGATCTTTGTGTGATGAGCGGGATTGCATCCTTACAATGCGCTTCACGGAACCGACAGCCCAATTCCGAAAACTTCCGGGAAAGCCAAACGGCAATGCGAGCGTTTCGGCCAAACGGCTTGCCGGCCCAAGTTGTACTCACTCAAGGCATGGTCCAAGCACAATGAGTGCCAAAGGCCACATTATTAGTATGAGATGTCCCGCAGGTTCGCGATTCTCATTCCACTTCTTTGCCTTCGTGTCTTTTGTAGCACTCCTTCCGGGTTGGTTGCGTGGTCAGGCGGTATCGGTCCAGATCCCGACGACAACTCCACTATCGGTTGAATTGCTCCAACACGTTCCTATGAGGACTGGGGAACCATTGGAAGGCCGTCTGCTTTATCCGGTCTACGTCGAGAACCAGATCGCTGTGCCCGTGGGCACACTTCTGCGCGGCAGTGTAATTCAACTCGATTCAGATCGAAGCCGTCGAATCCACTCCCGTCTCAGAGGGGATTTCACGCCATTTCACATCCCGGTTGTCCGCTTCGACCAGTTGGTTCTACCCGACGGGACCCTCCAACCACTTGTGACTGGTAGTGCCAAAGATGGCGTCCCGATTCTGCGTCTATCTCCACCAGCGGGTAAGCCAAAAGGCTCTTTCATCCGTAGGCAGATCGCTGAAGAGAAACAGCGGCTCAAAGATGTCGAGGAACTCGTCACGAAGCCCGGTCGAGGTGACCGACTCGTTCAATTCATCTATACGCAATTGCCATATCACCCGGAAAGAATCGAAACCGAAACCGCATGGACGGTCGAATTAGCTCAGCACCTCGATCTGAAGCCTGAGGGTGGTCCACCACAGGATGGCAACGATCCGAGCGTCCACGAAGAGAAAAAGCAGACGGCCAACAAAAGGCCAGATGCGACAGCACCGCCAGTTCGAGAAACAGAATGGCGAATACGCGCATACCTGCAGAAAACGATCAGTTCCGCTAACGAAAAGCCTGGTGACACCTTCCAAGCCCTGGTCGCAGAACCCGTTTTCAATGAGAATCACATCCTTGCGGTCCCAGAAGGTTCTCAGCTGGTGGGCGAGATCACACAGGCCAAGGCAGCACGTTCGTTCGGGCGCCAAGGGAAACTGCGGTTTCGCTTTCGGGAATTGAAGTTTCCCTCTGGGTTCTCTCAACCGGTCGAAGGTATGCTCACTGGCGCCGATTCAAGCAAGTCCGCAAATTTACAAATGGACTCCGAAGGCGGAGTACAGCCAAAATCGCAAAATCGCGTCATCGTACCGTTGGTACTGACCTTACTCGCCGGACGTGCATTTGACGATGACGGCAGCCAGGCCGCCCATAGCGCCGTCGCGTCCAACGGTTTCGGCATTGTGGGCCGGATTGTCGGCATCGTAGCAAGTTCACGGAACGTTGCGGCCGGCATAGGAATCTATGGTGCCGCGCTCTCCTTCTACGACCTCTGGCTAGCTCGCGGTCATGACGTTGTGTTTGTGAAAAACACGCGCATCGAAATTACGACGACGCCAACTCGCACTCCATTGAACACACCTAAAAATGGTACGAGGCCTTCTCCATCTCGGTAGGCGAAGGACGAGCGCGTTCGAGGAATCACGAAAGTCATCAGGAGTATTTAGCTTTCCATACCTTGAACTACAATGTATATTGGCCCTCAATGGCCGCCCGTGAAACCAATCCGAATTTCATGAATGGAGTTCCGGAGCTTCTGATCCTCAGACTCCTCCAGCAAGAGGAGATGTACGGCTATGAGATCGTTCAGGCCATCCGTAGCCGTACCGATGCCGTGATCGCAGTCGGTGAAGGCGTGGTCTATCCGGTATTGCATGGGTTGGAGCGCGATGGGGCGCTCAAGTCGCGACGAAAAACCGTCAACGGCCGTAGCCGTATCTACTACTCGGTAACGCCCGCCGGATCGAATCGGCTGGCGGATCTATCGGCGACCTGGACTAGTCTGGCAACCGTCATCCAAAAGATGCTGACAGGAGGGCAATATGGCGAAGCCATTCCATGAACTTCGCGAACGCTTGCTGCGGGCCGGAGCTGCGCCACGGCATGTGCGCCGCTATCTAAGCGAACTTGCCGATCATCTGGCTGACCTGAGAGCGGAAGAAGAACGCTCGGGCCGCAATCCGACAGATGCGGAATCCGCGGCATTCGTCCGGCTCGGCGGGATGGATCATCTCGCCAAAGCAATGATCGAACAGCGCCAGTTCCAATCCTGGAGCGTCCGAGCGCCGTGGGCGATCTTTGGTCTCGCCCCGCTCTTCTTCCTGGCCGTCGTCTGGTTCGTTGCGTTGCTGATTTTATGGTTTGGCTGGCAAGTCTTTCTTCCGGGAGCCGATACGCCTTTCGGCCACCGCTCAGGCGCACACCAAATCTTCGAGCTTGCGAACGTCTATTTTCAGCTCGACAGGCTGTTCTATTTCGCTGCCCCGGTGCTCGTCGGCTTGGGAATTGGACTCCTCGCCGCCCGTCAAAGATTGAAGGCAGTCTGGCCTAGTGTCGGTTTTTTCCTGATCGCCCTCATGGGGGGACTGGCCCAGGTCCACGCGAGTCGCACAACCGTCCCGCATGGACTGGGGCACATCAGCATGAGCTTTGCCTTTGCGCCGACCATTCACGGCGGCCCCTTCGGTCTGCTGCAAATGCTGTTGCTCCCGATGATCGCGCTACCATATCTCGTTTGGCGATTCCGGAAAGCTCATTCTCTTTCCGCTTAGTTCCTATCGCACATGGATGATGAAACCTAAAGGAATTGGGCGGCCCTGCTGCGCTGCACTATTTCTTCGGATCTTTCGGGTCCAAGCTCTACCGCCTTCGGCGTCTCCTGCGCAACTGCATGAATGAAAAAACATCGCGTGTAAGTCTTATATAGTTAAGACTGCGCTGCTAAGGTGGGCCGGCAGATCTAAGATGCTCGTGGCGCACCTCATCACATCCAACCATCTGAGAGGCGAATCATGCCAACTACCACACCGCTAGCGCCCAGCTCCGCTAGTTCCAGATTCAAAACTATTCTCTGGATCGCCCTCGGCCTCACCGCGCTCTTCGTCTTCATTACATCTGAAGTGCTCCTCATCACCGACTATCCGATGTACCACGCCTACCATCTGCAGGTTATCGCCGACCGCCATCTCCTCATCCCGCATACGCTCTGCGGCGTCATCGCTCTGCTGGCCGGCCCCATTCAGTTCTCGTCGCGCCTTCGCCAGCGTCACCTCAAATTCCATCGCGTCCTCGGCCGCATCTACGTCATCTCCGTTTTTATCGGTGCCGCTACCGGGGTCGCCCTCGCCAGCGGCCGTCCGGGCTTTCCCGGAACTTCGATGCAGGCTGCCGCCTGGGTCGTCTGCACCACCGCTGCCCTTATCACCGCGCGCAACCGTCAGATCATCCAGCACCGCCAATGGATGGCCCGCTCTTATGCCGTGACCTTTACCTTTGTCTCCAGCCGAGTGCTCAACCTCTGGCCCCGTTACTGGAGCCATCTCGGCGACACTTTCGCAGCCGTCGGTGTCATCGCCTTCACTCTTGCCTCGCTGCTCATCGTGGACCTCGGCCTCAACTGGCACGAGCTCACCACTCGTCATGACTAATGGTCCCCACCAGCACCCGACTCACTTCCATCGCCCCACACATAACCGTCCCGGCCGCCAATGCTCCACCGTCACCGCCTCCTGCGGAACCCCTGCCGTCGCCAGCAACCGCACCCAGTCTTCCTTCCGGAAGGCCCGCCGGAAGGACACCAGCCCATCATGCCGCACAAACGGGTGCCACCCCACCGCTCTCCCCAACCACCCAAGCATCCGAGAACTCCGCTCCGAACGCTCCAAATCATTGATAAACCAACCTACCTGCGCGGTCGCTTCCATCCACTGCAGCAGCGCGATGATCTCCTCATCCTCCAGATGATGCGCCATCAGCGAACTCACGACGATATCCACCGGCTTCTCCGGCCGATACATCAAAGCATCGCTGGTCACCCACTCAATGGCCAGCTCCTTCGGCGTGAACTCCGCTGCTGCGCGCGCCGCATAAGGATTCAAGTCGATTCCCGTTAGCTGCACAGCAAAGCCGTGCCTCCGTGCCCAGCCTGCAATCTGCCGAAGCAGATCGCCGCTGCCACTGCCCACATCGACGACGTGCACCGGATCGCGCAATCCATGCGGTAGCCGCTTCAGCCAAGCCAGCGTCGGTCGATATCCCAGCAGCCAGCGGTTGATCTGCTCCAGGCTGCGCAGGCAGCCACGAAAATCCTCATAACTACAGTCACCATCCATCAGCTCCGGCAACTCACGCGGAGAGACCCGCCGGCTGAATTCGATCTCCACACTAGACCGCATGGAAGCGCATCGTCTCCGCCGTCAGCCCCGGGCCAAACGACATCGCACAGCCGCGCTGCCCGGGCTGCGCCTGCTGCAACATCCGCTGCAGCACAAACATCACCGTCGCCGACGACATATTGCCGAAGCACGACAGGACCTCGCGCGACGCTGTCAGCGCATCCGTCGGCAGCTCCAGTCCCTTCTGCACCGCATCCAGAATCGACCGTCCGCCGGGATGTACGGCCCACAGGTCGATGTCGTCGCGCTCGGCCATCAGCTCGCCCTCATGTAACGCGCGGCTCAACTCCGCCGGCACCTGCCCGGAGAGGAGCATGTCGAATCCCAGCCCGCGAATCTTCCACGTAATCAGACCCTTCGTATCGGGCACCGTCACCGCCTTGAAGCTGTCCAGAGCAAAGCCCTGCTCGCAAGCGGTAATCAGGCTCGCCGCGGCACCATCGGCAAAGACCAGGAACGAGAGCACCTGTTCCAGCTCCTGCGTCTCCTGGAAGTGCAGCGTATACAGCTCCAGGTTGACCATAAGAACACCAGCCTTCGGGTCTGAACGCACAATGTGCCGCGCCAGCTTCAGCGCGTTGATCGCCGCATAGCAGCCCATGAAGCCAACCATCGTACGCTCCACGCCTGCGTGAAGCCCGAGGTGGTCGACGATCTGAAAGTCTATAGCCCCGGCGCATAGAGCCCCGTGCAGCAGGTCACCAGCACGTGGGTAATACCGGAGCGTTCCTTCTCATTGAGGGCAAGTCGGTCCACGGCCTTCCTCATCAGCACCGGAGCGCTCCGCTCAAACAGCTCCATACGTCGCGCCGTGGTGGGAAAGTTGCCTAGCTGATAAAACCCATGCGCATCATGCGACGAGAATTGGCCGGAGCTTTTCTGCGGATTGAGGAATGAATAGCGATGTCCGATGTGGGCGCGGCTCACCATGCGGCGGAAGACCGGGCGCAGCCGCGGGTCGGCAAGCATCTTCTCTGCGAAGACGACGAAGGTGTCATGCACATCATGCTCTGGTACGGCAGTGGCGATGCGGTTCAGGTAAGCCGTAGTCAATGCGCTATAGGCCCTCAACCTGAGAATAAGAACGACATGTCGTGTTCAATTGTGTTTGACCATGATCCCAAGCACTATCATCGCGCTTGTCGTTAACGTGGCGGCTGTTCTCTCATGCTTGGCGGATGGCCGCACAGGTTCGTATTCGGTTGTCGAAACGCCTCACACTACAATTCTTAATTCATTAAGATTCATTTAGTCAAGATGACGTCTTAACCGTCTAAGATATTTAGACAGGCCGTAAAAAGGAGACTTCCGTTACAACGTCCAATCTGAATCGGATTCCTGTGCAAGGCGAAGTTCTCGTCCTGGGTGGTGGAGTGGCAGGCTGTGCCGCTTCGATCGCGCTCGCCCGCCAGGGACGGCACGTCACGCTGATTGAACGCGAGCCCACATCGCGACATAAGGTCTGCGGAGAGTTCCTGAGCGGTGAGGCCCTTGAGGATCTGCACGCGCTCGGCATCGACGTGGCCTCGCTTGGCGCCGTGCCCATCGATTACGTTCGCCTCGCCGCCGCCAGACGCGCCGCGGAGGCTCCCTTGCCCTTTCCCGCAGCGTCGCTCACGCGCAAGTCGCTTGATACAGCGCTGGTCGCCAAGGCCATCGCAGCGGGAGTCCGCGTCGAGCGTGGCCGCAGTGTGCAGGCGCTCGGTCACACGGCAAGCAACATCTGGCAAGCTACGCTGGACGACGGTACCACCCATGAAGCTCCGACGGTCTTTCTAGCCACAGGCAAGCATGATCTCCGCGGCCACACGCGTCCGAAGAACCCACAGCGATGGGTCGCCTTCAAGATGTATTTTCGGCTAGCACCCGCGCAGACCGTTGATCTGGAGCGCGCCTCTGAGTTGATGCTCTATCCCGGAGGCTATGGTGGTATCCAGCCGGTGGAAGGCGGTATTGCAAACCTCTGCTGCGTGGTGCAACAGAAGTATCTCGCACGTGCGGGTCATCGCTGGGAGAACTTCCTCGCGAAGATGCAGCAGGACTGTCCCCACCTCGCGATGAGGCTTGCCGGTGCGGAGCCATTGCTCGCCAGGCCGATCGCCATCACCCATATTCCGTATGGTTATATCCGCCGCACAACGGAGAATGGGCTCTACTGCATCGGCGATCAGGCAGCCGTCATCCCCTCGTTCACCGGCGATGGCATATCGATCGCGCTGCATACTGCACGTTGTGCGGTCGCTGCCTGTCTTGCAGCAGAGCCGGCGCCGCTCTTCCAGGCTAAACTGCGTTCCGCACTGCTGGCCCAGATGCGTCTTGCCGAGTTCGCGGCTGATGGTTTGAACAACTCCCTCGCGCGCGCTGTATTACCGTTCTGCCTCAGGGTCTGGCCCGGCGTGATGCGCGTGACGGCAAGGCTCACACGCGTCGCCCAGCATGCCGCTGTTGCTCCACAGGCAGTCGCCAGCTGAAATCGAGCCACTTCGAAACAACTCTCGGTAGCCAGAACCCTCTAGGGGAGATGCAATGAAATCCTTCGCAGTCTTAGCCCTCGCTGCCACACTCGCTCCAGCCGCACTCGCCCAGCATCAGACTTTCGTCGTCAATCCCGATGCCAGCGAGGTCAAGATAACGCTCAAAACAACTCACGAGGTCGTCAACGGCACCTTTCACGTCCAATCCGGATCGATTGAGTTTGACCGCACTCCTAAGATGTCGGGTTCGGTGATCGTCCTCGCCGGCAGCGGAAAGACCGGCAACGGCAGTCGCGACAAGAAGATGAACAAGGACATCCTGGAGGTCGAACGGCATGCAACTGTCTCGTTTGAGCCGAAGTCCTACGCTGGCACCATCACTCCATCAGGAGACTCGACTATTCAGGTAACTGGTGTCTTCACACTCCTCGGCACGCCTCATGAGATCACCATCCCCATCCTTGTCCATCTTGAAAGCACAATCGCAGCGGCGAAGGCTCATTTTGTCGTACCGTATGTCCAATGGGGACTGAAGAATCCAAGCTTTTTGATCTGGAAAGCGGACAACGACGTCGCGATCGACCTCTCTCTTACTGGCCGGCTTTCAAAATAGAGAACCGCCTTCTTACACGCAACGATTTTCTGCGTCAGCGCGAGGGCTGAAGAGAATTGAGCTCCCTGCCACTTCGTCTGAACGCCCAGCCGCAATCCATCATTAATACGTGCCCGTAAAGTCGGCTTTTCGGAGAAAAGCCTTAGCCTCACGAGGAGCGCTTGCCGCTCACAGAGCGTTCAACTGATAGGGACGGCCTAGCTCGGGTAACGGTCGAGAAACATGCTTCTCGTCAGTAATACTGAGCATTTCGTGGCTGCTTCCATATGTCGTCAACACTTCCCTACTGCTTTCAACCTCATGTATTTTCCTGCCGAGTTCAGGTAAATCAACTACGATTCGGAATTACAAGCTGACAGAGTTGCCGCCCCAGCTTTCCGGCTCAACGTCCGCTATGGTCTCGGTAAAATTCCATCTATGGCCGTGAAAGTCCTCCGCGTTGTACTGGCGCTCTCCGTATACATGGTCTTTTGGCTCGGTCAAGATTTTCGCACCGGTCCGCCGAGCGCGTTCGCAGTGTCCGCGCGCGTCATCAATTCGTACTTGCACGACGCAGGATTCATTTGGCACAGCGGCGCCCTGCGCGATCGTGAAACAGCCCTCACTGGCGTGCATCTGGATGCGGTGGTTTTGGATGCGCAAGCGAACGCTGAAGCCAAATGCGTTCTCTAGCCAAGCCGCTGCAATTTCAGGCGAAGGATAGTAAAGGATTGGTATTACTGGGCACGGAGGGACGGAACGGTTGTAAAGCATAAGGATCCTCCAGGGTTCTGCGACGCAGTTCATTCATTTTCTTAGCAAATTTCGCTAGCTCTTCGCCGTGTGTTCAGATTCGCGCCTGTAAAAAGTACTGCGTATTGCCACGCCAAATCAGACGGGCCTAACGAGCCTATAGGTCGAAACCAGAATGGTCACCTCTTCCTCGCGTGTCCCGGGAAAAAAGGCGGACTCGGTGGCCTGCGTTTCGTCTGCGATCAAGTCAGCGCTGGCGGGTGTTGGCGAGGGCCCGAAGGATTGTGCGGGTGTTCTTGTTCATGACCTGACGAAGGTACATGGTGATGGCGAACAGGAGGACCAAAAAGAAAAGGTCGACCCGAAGGAGTGAGTGCAGGAGTCCGCCCAGGGTTTCTGGCGGGAACATATGAAGGTGCATCCAGATAAAGGAGACGATGGCGAGGATGGCGAGCACGCCAACGATAATGCGGGAGGAGCGTTCGGACCTATCGGCGGCTGCGAGGGCTTGCTGGACAAAGGCGATTTCCGCGCTGGTATTTTCGGAGTTGGACTGCTGGTGTTCGGGGCTCATGCCGGTTTCCTTTCGGAGGTTAGGTATTTGCGAAGGGTGGTGACTCCGTAATGGAGGCGCGACTTGGCGGTTCCGATCGGGATGTCCAGGATGGCGGCGCTTTCTTCGAGTGTGAGGTCGTGCTGATAGCGGAGCAGGAGGACGGCTCGGCTGGCGGGGGAGACGTGCTCGAGGAGGGAAAAGAAGGCCTCGTCGGGTGGCTCGCCGAAACTGGGGTCGAGGGTAGTGAGGTGTTCCGGAGGCACGTCGTCGAGGGGTTGCCAACGGCGGGCGTGTTTGAGATGCGAGAAGGCAATACGCGAAGCGATCCGGAAGGTCCAGGTGCGGAAGACGGCGGGCTCGCGCAGAAACGGGAGCTTTCGGAAGATCTGCAGCGAAGTCTCCTGGAGGATGTCGTCGGCGAGGGCGGCTCCGGCTAGCCAGTGCGGCCCGGTCACCGGATTGCGCGAGAAGGATCAGCAGGGTCTGGTCGGACGTCGCGGTCTCCTTCTCTTCGGTTCGGGTGTGCATGCTTGAGAGAGGTGTCGGGGGCGCTGAAAGTTCGGTTCTGGCGGATAAATAATTACGGTCAGGATCGGGCTTGAGGGCTTTGCGGAGGCTACAAGAAATCTCTTGTCGACAATCCCTGTAAACCGAGCCACGAATAAAACTTTAGCTCCCTTGACTTTGTCGCCGAGATCGAAGATGTAGGTCAGCGGATCGTATTTTGTGCCGACTGGATCAGAAAGTTGGTCAGGAACGATTTGCCACTTCCGGTTGCACCCAGCAGCACTGCGTGGGGAACATCGCCGTAGTGCAAATTCAGGTAGTAGGGCGTGCTGTGGGCGGATTCGAGAATCGCCAGATACTCCTTGTCCAGCTGCGGATTCCACTTCGAGCCGGAATCGATGGTGAACAGGAATGACAAGTCGGCATAGTTGGAATTGAGTGCCCATTGCTTGCGAAGGTTGAATTGTCGGTTGCCGGGTACTGTGGCTAAGAAGGCATTCAGCAGGTTGTAGCGCTCCTCATAGAGCAGGCTGTCGTGCTGGGTGAACAGCTTCTGAAACTCGGCAACGGCATGTTCCACCTTCGTGCGGTCCTCGTCGTAGACGACGACTGACAGCGTGAATTCGCCGAAGTTCTTCCCCTCCATACCGAGTGCAGTGAGGGCCGCTCCCAACTCGGCGACAGCGGCTTCTTTTGAGTCGTCAACCAGTTCGTCGCCTGTGCCGGTGTTGCGGCGGTCCTGGAGGTTCGAGACAAAGCTGGTCTTCGAATTGTGGTGGTGGCGACGGCGTGAGGCGATCTCCTTGCGAGCTTTGGCGTTGTCCACGGGATGCCACTCGGTGACGACGTGGAAGTTGGCCGAGACATCGAGGAGGCCCCGCAAAAGCAGGGGGCGTGTCTCGGAGGGGAGCTCTTTCATGGTCAGAACGCGCACGTAGTCGCTGTCTAGGCGGAGGTAGCCGCGATGCGCCTCCAGCTCCGAGTCGCACATCTGCCAGTCGAGTTGACCGGCGGAGCGCAGCTTGCTCGATTCGATCTTGGAGGGGCAGAAGTTTGTGAAGCGCCGCAGTATGCGGAAAGCCTCTTCTGCCCCTGGCAGCTCGATCTTCATAAGATCGCTTAGCTGTCCACTCAAACTCCGTATCTTCCGCTCTAAGTGCAACCGGTCGTGCTCGATCCGTTCATAGATCATCGCGCGCGCGCTGCTCCCGGAGAACAGCGCGCTCAGATCGCGCAGCGAAGCGCGCGGCTGCTTCGAAAACTGCGCCAGAGCGTGTAGAAAGCCGGTCTTGGCATAGCTGCCGTCGATCATGACCACCCAGAAGATTTCAATGGAGTACAGACGATCGGCTCTGGACTGGAGAAATGCGATCCGTCCCTCCACCGCTGCGCGTACCAATGGGCTCTCATACTCGGCGTGCGGAATTGCAGGCCGATTCCGTTTGAACAAAATCTGATACAGCCGGCTCCGGCCGTCGAGCGATCGGAATGCTGCCTCAAGACGCTGTACGGCGTGATCGCGTCGTGTGTGGTCGAGGCTTTCATAGTCGATGCCTCCGATCTTCAGCACAGTGCCGAGGTCGCCGGATTTGGTGAGAAAGCAATGCTCATCCCAAAACCCATACAGATTGATTTGTGCCTGGAACGAGCCTGCTTCTTCCCGGTCCTTGGTGATGTGGTCAGTCCTGAGCATTGCGACTCCTGATCGTGATTTCCACGGAGTTCCGCTTCAGCGGGTCATAGCGGCGACGGAATTTCGCGGAGTTGAAGCGCACGCGCAGGATCTCGACATCGTGTTTAGTCGCGATCCGCGCGATGACCACGCCAACGATGAACAACACGATTCCGCCAAGTAGGGAATGCATAAGCGAGAAGATTGCGCCACCGGTAATTAGTGCCACGAAAAACAGCCTGCGCTCCGCGCCGAGGATGGTGAGCGGTCGATTCATCGACTTGAAGACTCTGTTTTGGCGTGGATCGACCGCTGTCATCTATTCACCTCCTTCTGTTGGTTTGTTGAGGGGGTTGCAACCACGCTGTCGTCTACCCGCCGGAGCCGGGAAACAGCCATGCCATGAAGTTCACAGCGCCGATCGCCATGCCGATGCCAAAGACAATGCCAGCGAGCATCTTCTTCGATTGCCCTTCGCCGTAAGCGAACATCAAGCCGCCCACGACAATGGCAACCAGCGACAAGCCCGTGGCGATCGTGCCGGTGAACGCAGTCTTGAGTACGTTGACTGCGTTATCCCACGGATCACTACCCGTAGCCTGCGCATGGGCAGGAAGGGTTGCGAGCAATGTGGCGGCGGGAACGAGGAATGTGAGGAGGCGCCGCTTACGCGCCCGATGAGAAGCGAGGAGTTGTGAGGAAGTGTCGGTCTGCATAGGCTCCTTCCGTTTGCATTTCGGCGAGCCTGACGGCTCTCCGCGCAACGTCATGGAGCGAAAATAAGGTCGATTCCCGTTGGTTTGCTGATGCACGTTCAGGCGCCGTAGTGCATTTTGATCATCACGGAAACGAGACACTCTGTAGCAGAAGGGTCACAGGACATTGACCGGCTTGCCGATCCGTCGTTTGATAACGGCTGAGTTTGAATCCGCCGATTTGGGGAGGTCGTTGATGTCATCGGCCACTCCGCTAGCCTGTCATTCGCACCTGTCGCCAGGTGCGACGGCGATTCGACGTCAACTAAGAATGACCGACAGCATAGCTTCCGGATCGTCGACAAGTCGGCAATAGCTGACGAGAAGAGCGTTTTTCGGGACTGAGTATCCATAGAGCGCTGTCGCGTTCGACGAGCGCATTGGCCTCATCCACTAACAATCCAAAGGACCCGGCCGCTTTGTAGGTACCAGCCCCTGTCGCTGTCACAGACGCATGCTTAGACCCCGTTGGCCGGAATGCGAGTTTTTGGCCACATGCCTTCAAGGAAATGTTTTTGCGTCTACGCTAGATCCGCCGACTTCACGACAGGGGAGTCAATGGGCGTTTGGGCCATAAGGTTGAAGTAAACGCGGAACACGGAAAACAAAATGTATGCCACGATGGCAACGAGCTCGGGGTCGGTGTAACCAGCGTCGCGAACTGCCGCAAGATCGCCTTCGGAAACGTGCCCATGCCCGCGGGCAGCTTTCGCCGCGAATCGGAGCACGGCGGCAGGATGTACCGATTCTGAGTTGGTTTCAAAGGAATCAAGAGATTTGAAGGAAAAAAAATCTGCCCCTAAAACTCGCCCGCGCGGTCGTCCGCGCTCCGAAGCTGCCGAGCAGGCCGTGATGGACGCGGTCTATGCTTTTCTGCAGGAACGGTCGGTGCGAGAGCTGACGATGGAAGGCATCGCTGAGAGGGCGAATGTAGGCAAACCTACCCTCTACAAGTGGTGGCCGTCGAAGGCAGCTCTGGTGATGGCTGTCCTCCAGGAACGTCTCATCCCCAAGCCAGAACCCTTCTCAGCCAAGACAGCGGAGGAGGCGATTCGAGCGCGGATGCACCGCTTGGTGCGTGCCTTCAATGGCATGTTTGGTAAGGTGTTCGCCGATCTCATCGCAGAGGGACAGAATGACCCGAGTCTCCTCTCCGACCTGTACGACAAACACCTCGGACAAAGGCGGGAAGCACTTGTGGCTGAGATTGAACGTGGTAAACAAGCTGGCGAGTTCTATGCGGAGGTCGATTCAGACCTGCTCGTCGACTCCCTGATCGGTCCCATTTATTACCGGCTCCTGATGAAAACGGCTCCACTGACCGAAGCATACGTCGATCAACTGCTTGCTCAGGTGATGCTTGGCAAGCGGAGAGTTGTGCGGAAGCGGTCAAAATAGTGTTCTTCTTCTTGTTTCCTCTTGGGAGGAGCGCGTAGTGGCGACGACCGAGCCGCCGCCACTACGTTCGCTATTGCATCAGGTGCGCAGTGGTATGCGAGTCATTGAAGACCGTTCTCGATGCCAGCTTGCCCTCCCGGACGGTCCACACCTTAGAGCTGGGACCATCCTCCGTCTACCGGAAGCTCTGCTCCCGTCGTGTAGGTTGCGTCAATCGCCAGGAATGCCACGGCTTTGGCAACTTCCTCCGGCTGGCCGATACGCTTCATCGGAACGCTTTCCTTCATGTGAAGGAACATCTGATCCACCGTTTCCTTCGGCAATCCTATCTTCAGGAGTATGGGCGATTTAATTGGACCCGGGCTCACCGCATTAACACGTATTCCACGAGGCAACAACTCAGCGGCAAGGCTCCGAGTAAGTGCACGAAGCGCTGCTTTGGCGGCACCATAGGCGCTCAAGTTTGGCATCCCCTTCACGTTGGCAATCGAAGTGGTAAAGACCACCGAACTTCCTTCCGGCATGAGTGGCGCCAGTTTCTGGACGATGAAATACGGTCCCTTGGCGTTCAGGTTGAGCATCTCGTCGTAACCTTCCTCAGTGACCGCCTCAAATGGAACAAATCGACCTAATCCCGCGTTGACGAACAGCACATCGAGCTTGCCGAACGTCTCCTTGACCTTCTCCGCTAAGGCATCCATATCGGGAAGCGAGGTCGCGTCGCTGCGGATTACGATAGCGTTATCGCCAAGCTCAGCGTGAGCCGCCTTGATCGTTGCAGAGGTGCGCCCGGTAACGATCACTCGGGCACCTTCGTTGATGAATAATTTGGCAGTCGCCAAGCCGATGCCGGTGGTTCCGCCTGTGATAAGTGCTGTTTTTCCCTTGAACCGATCCATGTTGTCTCCTGCGTTTATCTGTCGTTGGTTGGAATGCTTGGTTTCGGTTAAACAGCGCTCAATCCGCCATCCACGGCCAGATCAATGCCTGCAACAAAGCTGGCCTCACTTGAGGCCAGAAAGAGCGCTGCCGCCGCAATCTCATCGGGCCGGCCCATCCTGCCAAGCGGAGTCGCCGATGCGAGTTGCACCTTTCCCGCTTCAGCAGCCTCTTTCGAGCCGAACAAGTCTTCGATGATCGGCGTTTCGGTGGCTCCCGGGCTAAGGACATTCGAGCGGATGCCTCGATCCTTCAGTTCCAAGGTCCAAGTGCGAACGAAAGATCGCAGAGCTGCTTTTGTCCCGCTGTACAGGCTTCGGCCGGGGGTCGCCTTGTTCTTCCCCGCTGAAGTAATGAGGATGATGGAACCACCGTCGTTCATCAGTGGGAGCGCTTTCTGAACGGTGAAGAATGCCCCGCGCGCATTCGTATCGAAAGTTCGATCGAACTGCTCGAGTGTCGCAGTTGTGATTGTGGCCAGTACGACTAAACCCGCATTTGCGACAACGGCATCGATTCGGCGGCCCTGAGAGGAAACGGCTGAATAGAGCCGATCCAAATCCTCTAGCTTTGAAACGTCGCCCTGAACCGCGGTGACGTTCTTGCCGATCTCGGCCACTGCCTTATCCAACTCGGATTGGCGGCGACTGGTGATGAAGACGTATGCGCCTTCCGCCACGAAGCGCTTTGCGATAGCAAGTCCTATTCCGCTGCTGCCGCCCGTGATGATGGCGACCTTTCCCTGTAGTGCTGGCATATTGTGCTCTCCTGTGGCATCGATGCAGTTGTGCAAAATATCCCCGACGAAGCGCTCGACCGCGACCGGCGCTCCATCAGGACACCGCGGTCAAGGATGCTGGGCTAAGACAAGTCCACGCCGGAGACACCGACGACGGCCTGCCACGCGGCCTCCTGGTTGGCGCGATCGTGGAGGTGTTGGTGGCGCTGCACCTCAATTTGGCCTGAGAACTTCCCTCGAGCCGAGGCGAAGAATTGCCCTGAGACGTCGGTTCCGAACTCCGACGCCTGGAGGTACCGACGGGCCGCGGTCTCCGGCGTCTGATTCATGCCGGGAATGAGGTTCACGATTGGGATAAACAGATACTTCAACAACGGGCCAGCGTTTCGCACCACCTTGGTGGCGGTCGCGCCACCGGGCGAGACAGCGTACACGGCCATGCCGGAGGGTAGCCGCCGCGCCAGCGCCGCGGTCCACCAAGCGATGATGAGCTTCGCATCAGCATACGCATTGTTGGGCACGTACCTCACGTTCGGCCCGTTGCGCAGCAGGGCTTCCACAGCGGCGGTTCGGTCACCCCGGTAGTATTTGGCCGCGAAGGCTGGCACGTCGGTGTACTTGAACATGGGTACGCCCCCGCGGGCAGGCTCCGCGCCGGCGATAACAATCCGCGCGTTGGGGCTCAGCAGGCTGGCGCGAAGCAACCCGACAGTCAGTTGATGATGGCCGATCAGCGGGGCCTCAGAAGCCTCGACGCCCGCCGCAGTGATCACGCGCGCCTTGGTAGGGACCAGCACGGCATTGAGGAGTAGGAAATCGATTGGCCGACCTCGCTTGATGAGCGCGGCGAGGGCGGATTGAACGCTGGCCGGCGCGTCCAGATCCAGATCCAGCGGCGTGAAGACCTGCGTCTTGGTCTCCGCCGCGAGCTGAGCGGCCGTTTCCTGAATCCGAGCCAGGCTGCGCCCGGTGACGATGATCTCGCGGTAGCCCTCGGCGGCGAGCAAGCGGGCTGCTGCGTGACCTAGCCCGGAGGTGGCGCCGGTGACGAGCGCGATCGAATGTTCCATGGAGGTCTCCGTGGTGAAGGGTGAAGGTGGTGCTGTTTTTCCTTTGAACCTATCCATGTTGTCTCTTGTGTTTATCCGTCTTGAAGCATTACATACGCGAGAGTACGATACACACAGCTGCAATGCAAGGAGTTTCGTACGCAATGGTAACTAATACTTCGAAGCGCGCCCCAGGACGTCCAAAAGGCTTTATCCCCGACGAAGCACTCGACCGTGCCGTTGAGATGTTTTGGGAGCATGGGTATGAAGGGGTCGACGTGGATCGGATCGCGCGCGCCGTGAACGTCACCAAACCCGCGCTATACCGGGCGTTTGGAGACAAGTCCACCCTGCTGCTCAAGGCGGTCGAGCGCTATGTAATAACGTATGGAGCTCCCAGAATGGCAGCATTTCAAGCGGAGCCGGACATCCACAAGGCTGTGACCGCCTTTTGCGAGGCTACCGTCAACACCGCTTCGGATGAGGCTCACGGCGGTTGCATGATGGCCGCCGCCGCAATGGGACACTCGGAGCGAGTAACGGAGATCCGGTCTTATGTCGCCCAGGGCCTCACCGCAACCGCTGATATTTTCGCGAAACGTTTCGAAAAGGAGATGAAGGCGGGGCGCCTGACTCGCACGCCCTCTGCCAAGGTGCGAGGCCGTGTGCTCGTTGACTTGTTGCAGGGTTTGCAGCTTCGCGCCAAGGTTGGTATTGCGCGCGAGCAATTGCTGCAAGACGCCCGAAGCTATGTGCCCCTGATTCTTGGCAAGTAAATCTAACGCACTTCTCGGGGGATTGCGTCCGGACGAGTGCCAAATCGCCAATGCGCTCACCGACCAGGATTAGTACCGTTATGTCGGCGTAGCGGAAGCGACCTGCGTATGGGGACCCTACGGTTGTTCCATTGCGCCCGGATAAAGTGCACTCGGAAACTACACCAGACTCCCCAGAGAATGAGAACCGGTCAAGGTAAGAGCGAAACCATCGCGGGCGCAGAGCTGGGCATTCCAACCATGTCAGGCGAGAAAGCCGCGGGCACGCCGCGGGTCAAGGCCGCAACGATAGAAACTCAGATAAGGGAATGCTCGCCTTGAGGCGCGGCGGGCGCGCGGATACGATCACCTCGGGTTGGAATGCCGAGGATCTCCTTGCAGAGATCCTCGCCCTGACTCGATCCATTCTCCGCGTCGCTTCAAAGAAATATTCAGCATTGAGTTCGATACCGATGTACTTGCGACCTGTCAGTAGCGCTGCTGCGCAGGAGCTGCCGCTGCCAGCAAAGGGATCGAGTAACACCTCGCCGGGAAGCGAGAAGCTGCGGATGAGCGGAACTAACGCCGCAATCGGCTTTTGCGTCGGATGGAGCTTGTTGCCGCTGTAGGGCATCTCGATCACATCGGCCAGCGGATACCTCGGCAGCGGCGGCCTGTCTTTCGCCAGTAGATAAGCCTGCTCGTGCCAGTAGCTGAGAAATCGGCTCTTTGAGCTGTAGGTCTTCCGGAACACGAGATGGCCGACAGGATGGAAGCCTGCCTCTCTCCACGCTTCGAAGAAGGCGTCGGTGCGCGTCCAGCCATAGAACATGACGGCGACGCGGTTCGGCTTGAGGACCCGATATGCCTCGGCCATTGCTGGTTTCAGCCAGTCGCTGTTCGCGTCATTGTCGATAGAGCGTCCTTGACGGTCGCGATAGTTCACAAGATACGGCGGATCGGTGAGGATGAAGTCCACGCTCGCTGCGGGCATTTGCCGCATCGCGTCGATGCAGTTGCCGTGAAGAATCTTGTTGGTGAAGTCGGTTTGCTGCTGAGTTGCGTTTGCCATCGCTTGATCTCCTTTGGTCCCGAGATCTCTGAAGTCGACCGGGACACGCGGGCGGAGCTAAGCGAGGGTCCGCCTCCCAAGGCGAGGGTGCGCATTTTCGGGAGTCGCTAAAAGTGTTCTGCGTTCGTGCGGAAGATTTTGAGAAGGCACCGAAACCCGGAAGGGCGGCCGATAGGCCGAAGCAGAGCACACGCGGCGCAGGGCGGCGGTAAAGACCCGAAGCAGTGTCCGGGCGGCGCTCAGAGGCGATGACGACCCTCAGGAGTCCCGATGAGAACTCAGGAGCAAGCCCACAACCAAGGGCTTTCGCCCGTGATGACAAAATGCACTACGCGTCCGGATTTGTCATCAGTGAACCCCGCAAATGAGCCCTAACTTGTCTTTATCCGAGCTGAGACTCATGTCTGCGCTCGTCATTTTCGTGAAGAAAAGGATCCGCCGATGCCCCTCGATCCAGATGAGAACGAATCACCGGCGACGGATGCCGATCGCAATGTTCTTGCCACGCCGGTCGAGGTCGCAAAGATGCTGCGGGTCCCTCCCACATGGGTCTACGCTCACCAAAATGAGCTTCCCGGCCTGTTACGACTCGGTCGATACGTGAGGTTTCGGCGCACTGCGATTGAGCAGTTTTTATTGAGCAAATGACTTGATCAGGTCGCGCATATGGACCAACATGGGACATACGGTTGGAGCACCACAGCAAGGAGTTCTGTGGTGCACAAGAAGCGTCATCAAAGGCCCAAAGTTCGCTCCTGCGGGCCTAAATGGAGGCTCACATACTGGGATTACACCTCGGGCGAAGCACGGAGACGCACGAAGGTCTGGAGCACGACTCAGGTTGCTTCAAAATGGGAAGCACAAGCCTGGCGGACCAGTTCATGTTCGAGGTCAACTCCCGCAACAATCAACCCCAAACCCTGCTTCCAGTTCGCGAGACGGTACGAGCGCTTTACGAGTCTTGCCGGCAATTGATCTGGAAGCACCTGAAGAACTCGACACAAAGTCAGTACGAGTTCTTGTTCACCTCGTACCTCTCACCGAGGTGGGGCGAAGCCAGGCTGAGAGAGCTGAAGACGATGGAGTTGCAGGTGTTCTTCAATTCGTTTCATCCGAGGCTGTCGCCCAAGACCATTCGTCTGATGTATGGAGGACTGCGGACCGCGCTGAATCAGGCCGTGGTATGGGAGTGGATTCCCAAGAATCCGGCCATCGGCGTAAAGCTGCCGCGCAAGAAGGTGAGAAAGCCGACCGTCGTGCTTTCTCTTCCGGACATCCGGCGCCTGATCGAAGCGCTACCCGAGCCGTCGAAGTCGATCGTGACGCTAATCGTCTTCGCGTCGCTGCGGGTGGGAGAGGTGCTCGCACTCCGCTGGAAGCGCGTCTTGGCCGATCGATTGGTGATCGTCGAGCGTGTGTACGACGGAGAGTTCGACGATGTAAAGACCGACGCTGGCCATCGCGAAGTGCCATTCGACGCACGAGGCTTACTCATGCGTGCTATCGAGCGGTGCCGCAACCTAGCTCAGTTTTTGGGACCGGAGGATCTGGTGTTTGCCAACCGTGCTGGCAATCCGATTGACCGGCACAACCTTCTCAACCGGCAGATCAAGCCCACGGTGTTGCAGCTTGGCCTGCCCAACAGTATTGACTTTCGGAGCTTTCGTACGATGCATTCCAGCTTGATGCTGCGGACGGGAGCACGACCGGAGGTCACGCGCGACAACATGGGGCATGCCAATATCGACGTGACGCAGAACGTCTACGGGCGCAGCTGGTGGGAGGAACGGGTCGAGGCGGTCACGCGGACCATCGAGGCAATCTTTCCCGCTGGATTGGAGCCCCAATTGGAGCCCCCGGACTTGGGGTTTCTCTAAGTGATTGTAAGGATTGGTCGGGGAGAGAGGATTCGAACCTCCGACCCCCTGGTCCCGAAGATTGCACTCGATGCCGAGACGGTATTTGTGTGGGTTGGTTTCCTCTTGTATTCGTTGGAGATACAGGTTGGTTTCTGTCGGAGGTTACTAGCGTAAACAAGCTCCCACAAGTGGGCACAGGGCACAATTCTGGGCACAGTATTTCTCGGTGTTTCTCTTGCGCCTTTAGTAGTGGTCCCTTAGTTGCATGCGCGCGTGCGCGTACTGCTCCGGAAACCCGCGCGTAGTTTCCCTCGCGCGCGGGTATCTGTGACGAAACTGCCCCCTTTTTAGGGGGGGGGAAATGGCTCGCGGTTCGTTCTCAAGACCTTCTTGATTCCCTCGAAATCAAAGAGATGATTCGGCGACGAAACCACAGCAGAGACATGCGCGCATTCGCCCACACAATTATTTTCGAGTCCGGAGGCATTGAAAACCCATTGATTTCGCCCTTAGCGTGGATCGCATTCGGGCCATACCTTTGGCAAATGCGAAAAGGCCCCACTAGCGCTGGTGGGGCCTCTAGTTGCGGAATGGGAGCCTGCTATTTGACCCTATCCCAATCCTCCTCGTTGAAGAGCGTATCGAAGATGATCTTCTTGTTTCGATTCCAGACAACATTGGCCCGAACCCTCTCGATCTCCCGGAATAAACCATCATCGTCGCTAAAGGCCTCTGCGAGGCGATTGACGTCCCGGACGTTGTATCCCGTCGCTGCAACTTCCCCGGCTGCGACCAGCTTTTCCGCGTACTTCCCGAGTGCCCGCCCGAGGCGAACCATCTTGAGTCTCAACCCGGTGTCATTCGGGTAGTCGTACAGAATTCCCCCGATGTATTTTTTGCAGGAATTATCTCTCTGGCTCACAAGCTTGCGGACGGCCATCTCGGTCTCTCTACGCGATACCTGCTCGGAAAGCCGCTGAAGGCGTTCGCTAGAGCGCTTCACACGCTTCTTCTTGCGCCGTACTTCCAGACGTAGCTCCTTTAAGCCAGGCTCCGCTTTCACGAGCGTAGTGGTTGCGGAGGGGTGCACACGTGCCTTTACGTTGCGCTGGACTTTCGTATTCACGTTCTTAGACATGGTGCCTCCGCTGTGCTGTGAAGTTGGAATTTGTGTGGCGCGCAAGGACGCGGTCGGTGATCTCCGCAACGGTCTCAAAATCGCGGGAAGATGCGACCTTGTAGGCACGAGGATGCCTTGGTACGGTGGGTGAAGCCATATGCCCTCCTTCGTAGGGCGCTGTGGTTAGCGGCTCGCGGGCGCTCTAACACCTTCGGGCCGCGCTGGTTCACTTCTTCAGGCGTCGATTCTCCTCTGCGTAGAGGCGTCGCAACGCCAGCCTAATAATTCCTGCGGCGGACTGACCGAGACGCTCTGACAGCTCTCCGAGAATCTTGCGATCCTCAGGGCTTGCGCGAAAGGTCATGGGTGGATCCCGCTTTTCCATTGTTTTATATGGTATTACAATGGACATACCACCATCAAGCAATACTCGTGGCTGCGCCCGAATGATCTTGGTACTGAAGTAATAGGCACCTAACTATGCCTTGTCTTCGCGATTCCTGAACGTTGCAGTGAGTACGGCGATGGCGATCCACAGTAAAACGCCCAGAAATTCGAGAGCAATCGTGCCCAAGACGAGCCCGACGGCGATTTCAAAAATGAGTCCCACAGATGTGCAGCTTACTGCGAACCGTCTCTCACTTCATGATTACTGAGGTTTCAAGTGGTTGATCTTCGGTGCGTCACGGACCGTTGTGAGAAGGATTCCCACCGCTCCCCGGGCAAGTCTTGCTTCAGAACAACTCCGTGCACCAGCGCTCCTGCCACGACGAAACCCTGCTCCGCTACCCATACGCGAAACGTGGGGAATGTGGCTGGTGGGATATTGCCGGTAGCGTGCGACCAGTCCACATAGTCACGATGGAACGCCACCAGGCCGCCCCAGGAACGATCTCGGAAGACGCACTGCGCACTTGCCCACCGGTGGAGTTCAGTTTCCCAAGCCACAGGCTCACCAGCCAGCGGATCAACCTCTCCCAGCCGTGCCACTGATTGCTGTTTTGAGGTGGGAACACCGGGAACAGTGGGAACAGGAGCATAAACATTGCTTGTTTCGCGTTCCCGGTCACTGTGCGCTGGTGGGAACACCGGGAACAAGGATTCGCTGTCTGCTCGGTTTTGTGTTCCCGGTGGCGGCAGAAGCGGGAACGGAGCGGGAACACCAGAATCCTCATGGATAATGGCCGTTCCCGCCGTTCCCATTGTTCCCGCCGAATTTCTCAAAGCGCGGAGCCGGTCGAGTTTGAGCCTCATCATTCGCACTCCGGGCCGGAGGTGAGGACATAGACCCATTGGGGGCTAGAAGATCCGGGCAGCCGAGCCTTTTCGGTAACGCGATCTTTTCCCGGATGAAGAATCCCAGCAACGCGGAGGACTTCACAGGCGTGGTCTTTTCGAAAGCCGCTGATAACCTCATTGCGAAACGCTTCTGGAAGCACAAGGTACTGCCGGGCACCGTCTTTGTCGCGCCAGAATCCTGCCCTATTAGGAACTAAGGCGCTTTCCGCCTCAATGCTTTGGAAACGGGATGCACCATGCTTCTCGATAAACGCTCGGACCTGGGATAACAGAGCAGCATCTTCGCGATTGCCGGAGCCGAAGTCCGCGAGCCAAGCCCTGAAGCACGTTTGTATGGCGTCAGCAGACTCGCCTTCATTCCATCCGGTCAGGCCGTACCATGACGCGAGTTCTCCGGCTGCAGCCACCAACCCAAAGCGCCGCGCAACGCGTTCAATCTGCCCGCTCGCGCCTTTCGGTACGGCCTCTGCGACAAAATCCCGAACCCCCTCCGCGATGGAAGTCGCCACGTCAGCACGGTCACGCACAATGTGCTTAAGCCAACTCTTGCCGACCGCACCATGTCGGGTGGAAGCGTGCGCGCTCAAAGCGTAGGCAAACCCTGCTGCAGACTGATGACCATGCAAGTTTTCGAATATCCCCATCCCAGCGTCGGCGTCTGCTGGGATGTTCACCATCCGCACCTCTTGGCCCGCATTCGCTCTCTTCCCCGCACTTGCCAGAAGGTCCCCAATACCAACCTCACCGCTCGATAGGAAGAGAAGCCGCCAGCTTGCCGATGCGCGAACTGTGCCGGAGCGGGAAGCTCGTGCTTTTCCCTTTCCATTAGCAAGCATGTAGGCCGTCTCTCCTGCTTGCTTCGGGTCTACCTGGGATAGCTCGTCTAGGCACAAGAGTCCGTCATTGTGGACGGCCGCCATGCCTTCCAATCCGTTCGCAGTAGCGCGCCACTGACGCATAAACGTCTCAGGCTTACCCCAAACCGAAGCTGCTAGCCGCAGGGCTGTCGTCTTCCCGCATGAGGATGGTCCTACCAGGTGCAGACCGCCGGAGTCTTCTCCTGTCAGTGCAAGCAATGTGCCTGCGAAGGCCGTAGACACCGCGAGCACCAGCCGCGTGTTACCAGCAGAGAGAGCGCCTATCGACTTTGCCCATTCGTCCGGAGTGCCTGCAATCGCATGCTCCGGTTGCATCGTCCCCGTTGATTGGAAGACAACTCGCTCAGCGCCGCTTGAGACTATGGTCTCTTGTGGAGTGCAGTAGACTTCGCCATGCCAACCAAGCCGATCCACGCAACGTGCGCGGTGTGGCGTTCGCCATGCCTGGAGATATGCCAGCAGCAGTTCGCGACTCCGTTGGCCCGGCTCGATGGTCAGCCCGCGCGAAGCTAGCTCGCGTAGCACGTCGGCAGACTCGCCATAGAGGAGTTCATTGGGCATGGCCCAGGTGTGCGGCTTTCCGTCTCTATCGTCCCAGCGGAGCCACCGTCCCCACGCATGGTTCTGGGAGTCACGCGTATCGGCATCAATGCAAAGCTCTGAGCAGACACGCGTTTTATTGCCCTCGCTATTGATAAACACCACGCCATCAGGAGAGACCTCGAAACGCCCGTCCTTGTATGGGCATGCCGAAAGCTCACAATCCTGCGGCAGGGCAATCTCGCTTGCTTCTGCCTCCAGTTCGCGAAGCGACATCCCTGCAATGGTGTTTACCTGCTTCCCGAATGGGTCGTACTGTTCCTTTGCTAGATTGTTCTCAGGTCTCAAGCGCAAACCTCACTGGCTCCGCTCGCAACGGGGCCTTTCTCTTCAACGCCAATGGCACGGCACAACTCTTCGCCTCTCATCTGCCGCTCTGGTAGCTTGGCGAGGGCTTCGTGATAAAGGCGCGTCATGGCGTCTTCGGATGGTGATCCATCGGGTAGCAGCCGCAGTCGCTTTCCCAACTCCGCTATGACGGCCTCCAGCCTTCGCTCGCGGTCGTTGTGTGCCCGTTCCGCAGTGCGTTGCTTGCCCAGCTCAATTGCTTTCGCCTCTCTCGCTTCTGCGGCCCGCGCTAGCTCTGCTGGTGATGGCGGAGGCCCGTCTGCAAAGAGCACATTCCATCTCAGGCCAAGAGCCCTCAGAACTTCGATGGTGGCGCAGCCCGCAAAGCAGTGAATGACCCTGCGCCCGTCCCGACCTGTCGAAATTGAGAGCGATTCCCGACGGTCCTCATGGGCGGGACATCGCCCCATCCAACGGTTCGGACCCACGCGACGCGCTTCTAGCCGGTCCACTAGCTCTTCCGCAGTCATTGCGCACAAGCCTCACGGTCAGGCGGCTCCGGGTTCAACTCTTGCAAAAAGCGCTCTAGCTCGCTTTCTCGCAGCATCGTCCGCGCTCCAACCTTCGTGCGCCGCAACTTCCCGTCTCGCAGCCACGAGTTCACTGTGTGCTCGCTGATACCGCCGAGCCGCTTGGCGGCCTCCTTAACCGAAAATAATGCGTCCATATATCAATTCCCCCTATCGCTTCGAAGCAGATACTACGCGGAATAAGCCGGACGCAGTAGATACTCTGTCCTACTATTCTGTCTATGAACAGGTCGTATAGACATGACAGAATCGAACGCGAAGCGCAGGGCGAATACGACGCCAAATACGTGGTCCGATTTTTAAACCTCATAGCGGAAACGATCCAGGAAAAGCGTGCGAAAACTAGATACCAGGCGCTGTTCGCTCACATTCGAACTTTGCTTGAACTGTTGAAGTCACGTGCTGTCAATGCGGATGAAGTGACGGATGTGAGCATCACCATCAACAAATCGTTGGCGAAATATCCGTTGTGCCCGGTAATCGTTACCGAACCCGCCAAATCCGTTCGAGGCTTCTCCATCGGGGATGCCTTCTATGGAGGCAAATCAGCCACAGAGGCTTTCGCCGTCCACTCGCTGTTGAGTGTAGTAAGCCACAACCTTTTCGACCGGATTCAACTGTGCCAATGCAGCAAATGGTATTTCGCGAAATTTTTCCATCAGCGCTTTTGCTCTCCAGGCTGCCGCGTTCGATTCTGGGAGACCTCCGAGGAACGAAAACAACAAAAGCGCGAAAGGGCTCGCGAGAACTACCAATACAAGAAAATTCATCACAAGCGGGGGGATGCCTAATGTCCATCTATAAGCGCGGGAAAAACTACTGGTACAAGTTCACATGGAATGGGACCCCTGTCCGTCATTCCACGAAGCAGGGCAATCAGCATGTGGCACGACAGATGGAGGCGGCGCATCGCGCCTCTCTCGCACGGGGCGAAGTTGGCCTTCGTACAAGGGAAGTCGTCCCTACGCTGGCCGATTTCATCTCGTCTCGGATCGGGCCGCTGCTGGAATCGAGCACGAGCCATAAGACCTGGGTGGACTACTACCGCCCAAACCTCGGCACCATCGCAGGTTACAAGCCGCTCTCCCATCTGAAGCTCACGGCCATCACCAGCGAGAAGGCAGCGGATTTCGCTGCGTGGCGTCTTTCGAAAGGTCTTCAGGTCTCTTCGGTGAACAGCACCCTCCAGGTGCTTCGCAGGACTCTCCGTCTTGCTGTGGAGTGGGGAGTCATAGACGCTGCGCCGCGTATCAAGATGCTCCCTGGTGAGCGTCATCGCGAGCACGTAGTCACTCCGCAGGAAGAAGAGCGCTACCTTTTGAGCGCACCGGAACCGCTAGCCTCTGTTGCTTCTGTGCTCATGGATACTGGCCTGCGCCCGGACGAGTGCTATCGGCTTCGTTGGGAGTTCATCTCGTGGGATGGTGGTCGAAACGGTACGTTGCTGGTGACGCATGGCAAGACTGCCGCTGCACGCCGGGTCCTGCCTATGACACCGCGAGTACGCGCGATTCTAGAGAAGCATTGGGAAGCGAGCGAGAGGCCACATGAGGGCTGGGTTTGGTGCGCGGACACGCAATCCGGGCATTTCGAGAAGTCCACTCTCAAGAAGCAGCACCAGCGCGCACTGCGACTGAGCAAGGTTCGCGCCTTCGTGCTCTATAGCCTGCGGCACACCTTTCTGACGCGCCTGGGTCAAAGCGGGTGCGATGCTTGGACGCTCGCGCGGATCGCGGGACACAGCTCTGTCGCCATGTCGAGCCGGTATGTTCACCCAAGCGAAGATGCTGTGCTCAATGCACTCGACAGGTTTCAGCCAATCAGCTTGATTTCACAGATTAGCGATGGCGTGGGCACAAAATTGGGCACAGCTTAGGCCGAAGACCATTCCCCCCCATTTTCTATACTGCCTGTAAGTAGCGGAAAAGTCGGCACTTAAGGATTGGTCGGGGAGAGAGGATTCGAACCTCCGACCCCCTGGTCCCGAACCAGGTGCTCTACCAGGCTGAGCCACTCCCCGATCGACCGACTTGCTAGGTGAGACGCTCAAAGCACCATCGTCCTGGTAGAGATGGCTTCCTGCTTGAACGCACCAGTGAAGTGTAGCAGAAGCGGAAACTTCGTCATCCTGGGATGCGCACCTTCCGGATCCGGGAACTTTAGTCACGTCTGTTGTTGCCCTTGCCATCCTCGTTGGTCGAAGACAAACTCGATATAAGATGAAGGTCCTACGCCGCGATTCTGCCTACCTTACTGTCTCGTGATACCGGCAAGAACATCGAAATCTACAACGAAGCAATTGAATCGGGCTCTCCGCACGTTACGTCCTTGCATTTCGAACAGGCGCTAAGTGCAAAGCCTGACCTGTTCTTGTGGGTACTTACCTCGTGGAACATTCTCAATGCGGACCTGACGGTGCCACGCTCTCGTTCTGGCTCAAGCAGTATGTTTACAATCCCCTGCTGCTGAACCTGATGCGCCGTATCTCGTCGGAGAGTCTCCGGCCCTTTCTCGGGGTTGTCAGCTTCTTCGTGACATTTTTCCTCGTCGGCGTCTGACATGGACGTCCTTCGGAGTATGTCGTCTTCGGCATCCTCCAGGGCGCGGGGGTTTCCATCAACAAACTCTGGCAGATCCTTATGGCGCGGACGATGGGAAAAAAGGCATTCAGGTCACTTACGGAAAGGCCTCTGTATGTTGCATTCGCGCGTGGTCTCACCTTCACCTGGTTTGCGTCCACTCTCTTCTGGTTTTGGGCGAACTGGAAGCAGATCTCCCTCATCTCTTCATCGATTGGGGTGGCGCGCTGGATAGCCGTCTGGGCAGCAGTATGGGTTTGTGCTACCGGCGTACTCGCCGCATGGGAGCGTATCCGTGCCGCATTGCTTTCGATCTCCTTCCAGGATGGGCCATTGCTGACCAGCAGCTACGCTCGGGTGGTATACGGCGCCGTGCTGGGCCTGATCGCCATCATGATCTCCGTCGTCATGGCTCAGCCTGCTCCGGATGTCGTCTATAAGGCATTCTAGGGAAGCTCTGGTCAAATCCATTTGTCATCGCTGAGCGTAGCGAAATGATAGATGTGTTTCGCCCACTCGTCGCATGAATCTGTCCCTCGTCTTCAGAGGTCCCTAAGTGGGGCCTAGATTAGCCTGTCCAGACTTCTAGGAAGAATAAAAAAAATCTCTCTACTACGCTTTGGACGTCGGGCTAATGCACGGCAGTCGGTGCGACCGCGCCATCCGCCAGTTTCACGCCATCCAGAATGCGCACATTTGTGTGCGTCTTCTCGAAGTGTGTATTCGCCAGCGACATCGAGATATCGCGGGCAAGGAAGAACAGCACGCGCATATGGAACTCAGTGCCGAAGCTTACCGGGAACCACACGCCGTCCGGCTGACGATCATAGGTCACCGAGAAGCCCAGGCCCGGCAGATTCGTCCCCAGCAGGGTGCGCACCGCGAGCGGTATCTTACGCGACATCACTGTATAGACCACCACCGGCTCGAACTCGCGCGCATCGATGAAAGCCTCGCCGTTCCAGCCGTAGTCGTCCTTGTCCTTCGGCCTGAAGCTCAAGTGGTACACGTCGCGACCATTCATGGTCTGCCGCCCTTTCAGCTTGAAGAGATACTGCGACTGCTGCTCCGTCGTCAGTGGAAACAGGCCCTTCCCCAGGCCATCCTTCGACTTGTCATCGGCCAGGTCTTTGCGCAGATCCTCTACCAGGTCGCGATCCATCGGGTCGTCGTCACCGATTCCTATATTGATGTCATCGGCTTCGTCTTTCCCATCCGGCAGCTTCGTGTAATGCAGATATTGTCCCTTGTGCCACAAACGGCCATCCAGCGTTAGCAACTCCTTCTGTGGCGTTTCATGCAACTCCTTCGCCTGCGGACTCACCCGGCTGTCTGTCACCTCTTCGCACATCACGCGGCTGCCCCTTCGCGACGCAATGCGGATGTGCTGCTGGTAGATGTAATGGGCGCGCGCCGCCTCGGTGCGGTCCTGGTTGGCCGCCACCTTCGCCATAATCTCGTCCGCAGTCGGACTTGCAGGCTCGCCTGCAAACGTGGGACCGGCAACAAGAGCAAGCATGGCAACGAACGGCAGGAATCGGCGCATGATGTTGTGCAATACGCGCCTCCTATGCGTCCGGTTCAACTTATTCCGGTGTCACGCGCACGAAGCAGTTCTCCGGCAGCTCGCCTTCCAGCAGATGCACGACGCCGTTCTTCACAAAGCCCTTGAGCGGTCTCGTCGGAACTGCCGGAGCCGCAGTACGTGCAGACGTAGCGGCTGCAATCCGCGGCACAGAAGCTGGCGCAGAGGGCACTGTCTTGGCGGCCGCGCTCAGCTCGCGAACTGTCCGGCCGCTGCCGCGGTCCATGGCCTGGTTGGCCAGCGCATCGGCTTTCTTGTTCTTGCCGCGGAGGACGTGTTGGATTTCGAAGCGCTCAAGCCGCGCCACGCGGCGCTTCGCCTCCTCCCACAGGGGGCGCAGGTCAGGGCTGTTCACCCGATACTGTCCCTTCATCTGTTTCACCATCAGCTCGGAGTCGGCCACCACCCGCAGGTGCTTGTAGCCGTGGCCGACAGCGTATTCGAGCGCGGCCAGAAGGCCGGAGTACTCGGCGAAATTATTGGTCTTCACGCCCAGAAACTCGCTCAGTTCGGCGATGGGGTGGCCCGTGGCATCCTCTACCGAGACGCCGTAACCGGAGGGGCCGGGATTGCCGCGTGATCCGCCGTCGCAATAGGCGGTGATGGGGCCCGAAGCAGATGCTTCCGTCATGCGACGAGTGTAGTGGACACATGCCTGTGCAATGCCCTGTGCCGGATCGCGACCTGCCGGATCGCGATCCCGAAAAGAATATCCAGAAAGACAGAGGTGCCCTAAAGTCGTCGGGTAAAGCACTTAGGGAAGCTTTTTTGCTACCAAATGTCATACTTCTGCGTCCTGATAGCCAGGGGATCGTCTATCTTACTGAGACGTTCTCTTGACGAGGTGTACGTACGATGGGATCCGAAGCCCTCCGCATCCAGCCGTTGAGCACGGCTCTGCCCACTAGCCGCAATAGCCAGACCTGGCCCGGTCGCCGTGGATTGCAAGGCCGAACCGGCAGCTCCATGAGTCCGGATGACCGCGCCTCCGAGACGGAGCTCATCCGACAAGCACAGAAGGGCTCCCGGCAGGCCTTCGACACGCTGGTGCGCCAGTACGACCAGGCGGTGCTCCGCCTCGCCCTGCACCTGCTCGGCTCCGAGAGCGACGCTCAGGACATCGCCCAGGAGGCCTTTTTGAAGGCCTATCGTTACTTGGCAAACTTCCGCTTCGAGTGCTCCTTCTACACCTGGATTTACCGCATCGTGACCAATCTGTGCCTGGACCTGATGCGCCGTCGCAAGACGCGCCGCGAGGATCCGGCCATCGTCATGGACGCGTCGGGCGAAGAGTTGGATCTGCTCAATATGGTCTCCGACGAGCGGGCCTCCGCCAATCCGGGCCGCGAGTTAGAGCGCAAGGAGCTGGGTGCGAAGATCCAGACCGCGCTCGACAAACTGACCCCTCGCGAGCGCATGGTCTTCGAGCTAAAGCACTACCAGGGGCTGCGTCTGCGTACCATCGGCGAGATGCTGCACACCACCGAGGAAACAGCCAAAAACACCCTGTTCCGCGCCACCAAGAAGCTCCGCGCCAACCTGGCGGTCGTCCGGTGACCCCATTGACGGTAACTCAGTGACTTGGCCCGGACATGACGGCACGTTGAGCTGCGACGCAGCTCACGAGCAGATCACCCTGCTCTTATACGGAGAGTTGAGCGATGAGGCCTGCCACCGGCTGGAGCAGCATCTGGCCGGATGCGCCGACTGCCGCGATGAGCTCGAAGTCACACGCGCCCTTTCGAGCGCCATGGCGATCCTGCCGGTACGCGAGCCCTCGCCGAACCTGATCGCCCAGACCCGTATGAAGCTGGACGAGGCGTTGGAACAGACCCCGCGCAACTCCTGGTACACCCAGGCGCGTCAGTCGCTGCTGACCGACTTCCGCCTGCTGCGCACCGCTCCCGTCGCGGCCGCTGCCATGCTCGTCGCGGGCGCCGGCCTGGGCTTCGCCGGATTCACACTGGCTCACCCGCCGGCCGCTCAGCCTGCCTTCGTCGACCCCGGTACGGAGCCCATCGCCGCCGTCACCGGTGTCACCCAGGAGCCCGGCACCAACATGGTCCGTATCGAGTACAGCCGTCTGGTGCCAGGAGCAGCCGTCGGTCCTCTGGACGACCCCATCATCCGTTCGCTCTTGCTGGCGGGTACCCGCGCACCGCTAAATCCCGCCGTACAAACCGCGGCACTCGGAATCCTGGCCAACACCTGCAGCGGCAGCGAAGGCTGCGGCGCCGATGACGGCACCCGCACCGCTATGATGACGGCGCTTCTTTACGACCCCGATTCGCATGTGCGCGAGCAGGCACTGGCCGGCTTGTCCCCCTATCTGGCCGACGATCTGCACGTGCGCGACGCGGTCCTTCAGGCCGTCTTGAGCGACGGCGATCCGCAGATCCGCGCCGATGCCATTCGCGTACTCGCGCCGGTGAGTGCCGACTCGAGCGTGCAACAGGTGCTGCAAACGGTCGCAACCCACGACGGCAATCCCATGCTGCGCACCGTCTCCCGCACCATGCTGCAGCAGATGCCCCAAGTGCAGTAGGCCCCCGTCGCCGGACCTCTTCTGACCGCAGCATCGACCCGTGACCTTCGCGATTTTTATCCGTCTCAGTCATTGGCCGTTGTACTCTTTCCTCCAGTCAGGAGCTTGCTTTTCCATGCGTTACCCCCGTCGATCGGTAGTCCTGCTTGCGCTCCCCGGCCTGATGGCGCCGGCGCTGCTGCAGGCCGCGATGATGCCGCCCGTCCCCCAGACCGATAGCGCGTACGATATTTCTGAGGCGCGGCTGGTGCAGGCTGCGGCGCAGCAGGGATATTTGGGCGTGCATGTGCGGGACGTCGATCCGGAGCGGGTCGAGAAGCAGAAGCTGAATGCGCCGGTCGGCGCCGAGGTTGTTTCGCTCGACCACGACGCACCCGCCGCCAAGGCTGGCGTGCATACCGGCGACGTGATCCAGGCACTGAACGGGCAGCTGGTCAGCGATGCCGCGACCCTGACCCGTCTGCTGCGCGATATGCCGGTAGGCAAATTCATCAACCTGCAGATCATGCATAACGCGAAGGTCGAGATGCTGCACCTACAGCTTGGCGACCGTACCGCGCTGGTGCAGCATGCATGGTCGCATCACTTCCGTGTCCCGATCCCGGAGCCGGCACCCATGGTCGAGGGCTTCGCCTCCCAGCGCAACTACTATGGCGGCAGCCCCGCTGCGAACAGCAACACCCCCGATGCGCAGGGCTATGTTGGCGCCATGGTCGAGCCGCTGACGCCCCAGCTCGCCAAGTTCTTCGGGGTTCACGCCGGCAACGGCCTGCTCGTGAACACGGTTGAGGACAAGAGCCCTGCTTCGAACGCCGGCATCGAGGCGGGCGATGTCATCCTGAGTGCAAACGGCATGGCGCTTGAAACCACGGCGGACTGGCTGCAGACTCTCCGCACCAATGCCGGGCATCCGGTCGCCCTCGTGGTGCTGCGCAACCGCAAGGTGCTGACGCTCGCCATCACCGTCGATCCGCGCATCACGCAGTCCGAATGGATGGTTCCGAAGGACCTGCAGAGGCTGCGCGAGTCGCTGGATCGCTACTCACTTTAGACCCGGATTCCGTTCTCGTCGAATACCTAACAATGGTGGCGAATGAACGAATGGGTTTCCCCCTTGAAGCAAGCGTTTTTGAAGCATCCCTAACGATTCCGTCGTTACGTGAGATCCGCTTATCGGCTGCTTAGAGATCCTGTGTGTCGCACCTTTATAATCAACGTAGCCGCATGTCTACCACCACGCCATCGATCCCCGCCACCCGCCGGAAGACCCCGGTCAAGGCCGCGACCCGCAAGCTGCGGGAGTTGGGCATCGTCGGCCACGCACTTGCTTCCACGCATCACGTCGTCATGGCGCAGATCGTGCCGATGCGCTTCTGCAACCTCTCCTGCGCCTACTGCAATGAGTACGACAAGGTCTCCGAGCCGGTGCCGCTGGACGAGATGCTTCGCCGCATCGACCACCTGGCACGCCTGGGCACCAGCATCATCACCATCTCCGGGGGCGAGCCGCTGACCCACCCGGATCTCGACGCCATCATCGCGCGCATCCGCCATCACGGACGCCTCGCCGGCATGATCACCAACGGCTACTTCCTGATGCCGGACCGCATCGAGCGCCTCAACAAAGCCGGTCTCGACCATATGCAGATCTCCATCGACAACGTGCAGCCGGACGAGATCTCGAAGAAATCTCTCAAAGTCTTAGACAAGAAGCTCCAGTTCCTGTCCGAACATGCCGAGTTCCACGTCAATATCAACTCGGTCGTCGGCGGCGGCATCAAGAACCCCCAGGACGCGCTCACCATCGGCCATCGCGCGCTCGCGCTGGGATTCACCTCGACCATCGGCATCATTCACGACGGCAGCGGGCAGCTGAAGCCGCTGGGCGGCGAAGAGCGCCGCGTCTACTACGAGATGAAGCAGATGGATAAGAAGAACTACTCCCGCTTCAACCATTTTCAGGAAGCGATCGCCAACGGCGAACCCAACGATTGGCGCTGCCGTGCCGGCTCACGCTATCTCTACATCTGCGAGAACGGCCTGGTGCACTACTGCTCCCAGCAGCGCGGCTTCCCCGGCACGCCGCTGGCCGACTACACCCAGGCAGACCTGGACCGCGAGTTCCTGACCGAAAAGACCTGCGCACCCAACTGCACCATCTCCTGCGTGCACCAGATCTCCTACATCGACCACTGGCGCGCCCCGCAAACTCGCACAACAACACCCAACGGAGACCACGCCGACCATACCTCGGACCTGGTCGATATCCAGCTCTGAGCGCTTGCGACAGGGCATTAGGGAAGCGTCACCGCAGGTAAAACCCAATTCGCTCGTAGAGTTCGTGGAAGCGAGGAAACACTCCCATTTCCGTGGGATGGAGTTTGTTGCGGTCTGGCAATCACAGGCAGCCACCGCGATCCCTCGCAATGACCGCCCGCCGATCACTCCTATCTGCCGTTACTCATCGGGCGACCCGGTCGCCCTCTTCCACCCACGTCTTGGCCTCCGCCGACTTCGCCCACTCGCCCGCTACTTGTTTGGTGGTGACGTTGAGGCGGTTCCAGAGGTTGATCAGCCCGATGCTGAGTACCAGCGCCGCGAGCGCCGGTTCGTCGTAGTGCCGGGCAGCCTCATCCCAGACCTCATCCGTCACCGGGTTGACCCGGTCATTGAGCCGCGTGGCGGCCTCGGCCAGCGCCAACGCGGCACGTTCGGCATCGTTGTAATAGGGCGCCTCCCGCCAGCCGGCCAGGGTGAAAAGGCGTTCGTCGGACTCACCCTTCGCCTTCAAAGTGCGCGCGTGCATATCGAGGCAGAGGCTGCATCCGTTGATCTGGCTGACACGCAGATGGATCAGCTCAAGTGTCCGCTCCGGAACGCCTGCCTTCTTTGCAGCGGTGCCTGCCGCCATCAGGCCCTGCATCGCCTCGGGGATGAGGAGTACCGGGTTGCTCATTCTTGGTTGCATCGCATTTCCTTCTTTCATCGGTGAATTTGTCACAACGGGTCGATTTGGTCCGTCACCACCATGACGAAGCACAACGAGGAAATGTGACGATGCACGCGCCCGACTGGCTGGCCGAACAATTCGAGAAAAACCGAGGCCATTTGCGCGCGGTAGCCTACCGCATGCTCGGCTCGCTTCACGAGGCGGACGACGCCGTGCAGGAGACGTGGCTGAAGCTCAGCCGCTCCGGCGCGAACGACGTCGAGAACCTAAGCGGATGGCTCACCACGGTCGTCGCGCGTGTCTGTCAGGACATCCTGCGTTCGCGCAATGTGCGGCATGCGGATTCCGTCGACACGAAGACTTCCAAGCCAGTCGTGAGCCCCGAAAGCGGGCCGGAGCAGGAAGCAATCCTCGCCCAATCGGTCGGTCTCGCACTTCTGGTTGTACTGGGAACGCTGGCCCCCGCCGAGCGGCTTGCCTTCGTGCTGCATGACATGTTCGCTACGCCTTTCGAGGAGATTGCTGTCATCACCGGACGTACCCCCGCTGCAGCACGGCAACTCGCCAGCCGCGCACGTCGTCGGGTCCAGGGCTCCGCCACACCCCCCAACTCCGATCTGGCCGGTCAGCGTGCCGTGGTCGATGCGTTCCTCGCTGCTGCGCGCGCCGGCGACTTTACGGCGCTGCTTGCGGTGCTTGACCCGGACGTGGTGCTGCGCTCTGATGCCGCAGCCCTTCCATTGAGTGCACCCGATGCACCCAGCGAAGTCCGTGGCGCACAGGCTTTGGCGAAACGGGCTATCGCCGGCGGCGCCCAGGCCGCCCAACCGGCGCTTGTCAACGGGGCCGTTGGCGTCATTGTGGCTCCGCATGGACGATTGCTCATGGTCCTGCGCTTCACCATCGAGCATGGAAAGGTTCTTGAGATCGACGCGGTCATGGACCCGGAACGGCTTCGCCAGCTCGACCTCTCCATTCTCCAGAACTAACGGAATCCTTGAAGACACCTTACTGTCATCTCGTCGGGATTCCGGAACGGAGTGAAGGGGCGTGGGTCTGCTGTTCCGCCGATGTCACCACGACAAGCGGGTGCCCCATATCTCGTAGAGATATGGGAGATCACAAACGAAACCGCAATGAGCAGATCCGTGCACAAAACCCCTACGCGATTGGCTGACATGTCTGCAAGGATTTGCTATCACCCGCGTGAAGTTACCCTAAGTTACTCAGTAGTTTGGTTCGAGTTACCGCATCAATGTTTTTTCGAGGCTTCTTCAGGGTATTGTGTGGACATGCGGTGATGCACACGCTGCGCACTGGTGCTGAATCTTTCGGGGGAGGGATTCAGTACGAGGGCGCCACGATGCATCACCGCCACCTTTCCGTTTGAATCCCGGAGATACTAGATGAAGGCAATCGAGCTCGCCCATGCACTGGAACGGTCACGCGCCATTCCACTGGAGCAGATCGCCTCGATTGCTATGGATCACAAGCGTCAGCTTGCCTTCGTTCAACTGCATACGGGGACTGAGGTCCAGCTTGAGGCCTCAGGCTACGGCGATCTCATCCATAAGCTGACCGAGCTTTACTCCGGCACTTACAACGCTTAGATCCGGCAGTCCCGAACAGCAGATTCCTGCGCGTCGGTCGGAATGACTATGCGCCTTGAGTAAGCAGAGCAGCCTTCGATCGTCTCCCGGCACGCACGATGAGTCTGCTCGGCACTGGCACCCTGGCATGTGTCCCCTGTGCAACCTCTCCGTCCAGCCGCACCGCGCCCTGCTTGGTCTTTCGGGTCGCATCGCTCGCAGAATCGGCCAGCCCCAGCCGCAGCAGTAGCTTATCCAGCCGGACCGTGCCTGATTCCCGGGTCCAGCCAAGATCGGCGGCGGTGACTTCGACCTCTTCCAGGTCCTCCGGTGTCTCATCGCGCTGGAACTGCTTGGCCCAGTTCTCATCGGCCCTCTGCGCTGCCTCGGGAGAGTGGAAGCCGGCCACAATGGTGCGGGCAAGGCGCTTCTTTGCTTCCATGGGGTGCTCGGCGCCGCTGGTCACTGCAGCCTGCAAAGCCTCGACCTCGCTCTGTTTCAAATCCGTCAGCAGGGTCCAATAGCTCCACATCAGATCGTCGGAGATGGACATGAGCTTGCCGTACATCTCACCCGCCGGCTCATGAATGCCGATCGCGTTGCCGAGCGACTTCGACATCTTCTGCACGCCGTCCAGTCCCTCGATGATCGGCGTCATCAGGACGATCTGCGAAGGCTGGTTGTAGACAGGCTGCAACTCGCGGCCCATCAGCAAGTTGAACTTCTGGTCGGTGCCGCCGAGTTCCACATCCGCTGTCAGCGCGACCGAGTCATACGCCTGCGTCAACGGATATAGCATCTCGTGCATGGAGATAGGTCTTTCTTCCTGGAAGCGCTTATGGAACTCTGCACGTTCCAGCATCTGCGAGACGGTGAAGTGCGAGGCCAGCCGGATGATGCCCTCAAAGCCGAGCGCTCCCAGCCACTCGGAGTTGAAGCGCACCTCGGTCTTCTCGCGATCTAGAATGCGGAAGACTTGCTCGGTGTAGGTCTTCGCGTTCTCGGCGATCTGCTCGCGGGTGAGCGGCTTGCGGGTCGCGGTGCGGCCCGTGGGATCGCCGATGAGTGACGTGAAGTCGCCGACCAGGAAGATGACCTGATGGCCAAGGTCTTGGAAGTGCTTCAGCTTGCGCATCAGCACGGTATGGCCCAGGTGCAGGTCCGGCGCGGTGGGATCGAAGCCGGCCTTTACGCGCAGTGGGCGCCCGGTCTTGCGTGATTGCTCCAGCCGCTCACGCAGATCGGAGACGCGGATGATCTCCGCCGCGCCCTTCTGCAGATAGTCCAGCTGCTCGTCGACGGGAAGGAAGTTGTGTGAACTTTCAGCCATGCTTGAGGACAGTATAGAGTCGTGGCCTTTTGATCACACGCCCGGCGTCCCTCCATATCGAAGTCGAGGAAGCAGATTCGGCCGGGTAGCTGTCCGCCTTTTCCGAGATCCTTGTCCGGAACAAACTGGTTTCGATTTGTCGGCTATCTGAGATTTCTGGGGTAGAGTAAGCAAGCGGTCTTCTGTAACTCAGATATTTGATAGCTGACTGGTGTAACTCACGGCTGTAACTCTGTCTGGTTGATTCAACATAGGCGGAGGGATCGATGAGTCGTTCAAATCTTGAGCCGGAGAGGCCGCCGGGCCCTCACGGACGGACGTTCACCGACGCGGATGTGACCGCCGCTCTTGAGAAGATGTTGGTCAGTCCATCGTTTGCGCGCTCACCCCGCCTGCAGGCATTTCTGCGTTACATCGTCGAAGCGCGCTTGGCGGGACGGGAAGACTCCCCCAAGGAATACGAGTTAGGCACACGCATCTTCGACCGGGGCGTCCACTTCGTTCCGCAAACCGATCCCATCGTGCGGGTACAGGCGCGTCAGCTGCGATTCAAACTGCGCGAATACTACGAGTCCGACGGCGCCGCGGATCCGATTCGGATCGATCTGCCGAAGGGCACCTACCTCCCCACCTTTAGCGATCAGGAGGTGGCGGCGGTAGGAGTTCCTCTGTCTGCCGCATCCGCGCAGGCCTTGGCCAATGCAGGTCCAAAAAGGTGGTGGAGAGCCCGGTGGATGGTCTGGCTGCTGATCGCCGGTGCGCTCCCACTGCTGCTGCTGGCTCTGCGCAAACAGATCGAACCCCCACCCGTCGTGCCGTATCGCCCGGCGGCGAACGCGCACGCTCTCTATCTGGCGGGACGGTATTACTGGAACCAGCGGAGGCCGGCATCGCTGAAAAAAGCAGTCGAAGACTTCACCCAGGCGACCATCGAAGACCCGAACTACGCCCAGGCCTATGCCGGCCTGGCAGACACCTACAACCTGCTCCCGGAATACTCCGCCATGCCCGCAAGCGACGCGTATCCGCGCGCGACCAAAGCAGCACAACGGGCGATCGAGCTGGACGACGCATCGGCGGAGGGGCACAGCGCACTTGCCTTCGCTCTGTTCTGGGGAGCCTGGGATGCAGCCGGATCGGAGCGTGAATTCCGTAGGGCGATTGCACTGGACCCGAACTACACGCGGGCACATCACTGGTTTGCGACCTCGCTCGAGGCCGAGGGGCGGCTCAAGGAGGCGTTGGTGGAGATAGACCGAGCGCGCGAGCTCGATCCCACCTCGCCGTCCGTGCTTGCCGACCACGCGCTTGTGCTCTTCGACATGGATAGGCGCAGCGAAGCGATGAGTGAGCTGCGTGAGCTGGAGATCAACGATCCCAAGTCACTCTCCCCGCACCGCTACCTTGCATCGATGTACGAGTGCACAGGCGATGACAGCAACTTCTTGCAGGAGCTGCAACAGCAGGCCACTCTTCTGGAGGACGCAACTACCGCAACGATCGCCCAGGCCGCTCGTCGAGGATTCGCGTCCGGGGGCGAAAAAGGAATGCTGGAGGCACTTCTGCAGGCACAGACGCACGCCTACGCGGAAGGACATGAACCTGCCTACGAACTCGCGCAGACCGCTGCATTGCTCGGGCAACCGGAGCAAGCACTCCGCTACCTGCAGACTGCTTATGCGCGGCATGAAAGCGTCATGATGGCGCTGCCGACGGAATGCTCGTTCAACCGTCTGCAAGGGAATTCGACTTTTCAGCAGCTTGTTGCGCGGATGAACAAGGCGACAAACGGCAGCAATCCCACGCCCTTCCATCCGGTATCGGTTTCGGCGCGATAACATCCACCTCCGCTCGAACCTATCCTCCATTGCCGCATACACTGGACGCATTAAAGCAATTTCGGTAATACTGCGGTCTGCGGAATTTCAGTGAGACGTGGCTTTTCCGTTAAGAAAAGCCACAGTAGCCATCGCTGGACGGTCTACACCAATACCGAAAATGCTATAGCCATGCTCCAGGCATCCAGTTCATTTCCGCTTCGACAAGTGCGCGCCGACACTGCCGGCTGCGACACGCAGATCTTCCTCAACAACGCCGGCGCCGGCCTGCCGCCGCGCACAGTGGTAGAGCGCATGATCACCCATCTGCGCCGCGAAGAAGAGATCGGCAGCTACGAAGCTGCTGCGGAGGTCGATGCCGAACTGCAGCAGGTGTATCCCTCGATCGCCACACTGTTGCACGCACGTCCTGACGAGATTGCGCTGACCGAGTCCGCGACCCGCGCCTGGGATATGGCTTTCTATGGACTTCCATGGCAGATGGGCGATGTCATCCTGACTGCTCCGAATGAGTACGCGAGCAACTACATTGCCTTCCTGCAGGTGGCTCGGCGCTTTGGTGTGCGGGTGGTGGTGATTCCGAGCGATGCGACCGGAGCCATCGACCTGGACTCGCTGGGAACGACACTCGCTCGCGAGCCGCGTGTGCGGTTGATCGCGCTGACGCACGTACCTACAAATAACGGCCGTGTGCAGCCTGCAGCAGAGGTGGGGAAGCTGGCACGGAAGCATGGAGTTCCCTTTTTGTTGGACGCCTGCCAGAGCGCAGGACAGCTTCTTCTGGACGTCGAAGCACTCGGTTGCGATCTGCTCTCCGCAACAGGACGGAAGTATCTGCGGGGACCACGCGGTACTGGATTTCTCTACGTGCGGCGCAGTCTGCTCGATCGATTGGAACCGCCCATGCTGGACATGTTCGCGGCGGATTGGACCGCCCCCGGCACCTTCCGCATGCGCGACGACGCGCGGCGCTTCGAGGCATGGGAGGCCTCTATCGCCGCCCGGCTCGGTCTGGGAGTGGCCGTGCGATACGCACTCGAACTCGGGCACGAGTCGATTGCGACGCGCGTGCAGTCGCTCGCCCACCAATTGCGCGAAAGTCTCGCAACGATCGGTAGCGTCACGGTACAAGACCTTGGCTGGCGCGAGGGAGCGTCGCAATGCGGCATCGTGACCTTCTCGCATGCGCGCTACACACCTGACCAACTGGTGTCGCGGATGCGGGAAGAACAAATCGCCATCCGCAGCAGCGAGCGTGCGTCGACGCTATTGGACATGGACGCGCGACAGCTCGACGCGGTCGTCCGCGCATCCGTGCACTACTACAACACCGAAGATGAAATCGCCCGCTTCGTTCAAGCGATCGAACGAGCATGACAACGCGTTCGCAGACCAGACCGCCCAGCAAGATCTGCACGACGTGCGGCCGGACTGTTACCTGGCGTAAAAAGTGGGAGCGCGCTTGGGACCAGGTGCGCTACTGCTCGGACGCCTGCCGCACTCACAAACCAGCAGCGGTTGACCATGTGCTGGAAGCGAAGATTCTGGAATTGCTGGACGCCCGCGGCGCCGGTAAGACAATCTGCCCCTCTGAGGCCGCTCGTGCAACCGCCGGCAGCGATGTCCGTGCAGACTGGGAGCCGCTGATGGAATCGGCACGGGCCGCAGCGCGACGGCTGGTAGCGAACGGCCGCATTGTCATCACGCAAAGCGGACACGTCGTCGATCCGTCGCACGCCCAAGGCGCGATCCGTCTGCGCAAGGCGTAACGCATTTTCGATAATGCTGGAAGGCGCGGCAAGACGGCGATAGCCGATTGCGTCATACCTCTCCGCTGGGCCTGAACTCGAACACGATGTGGAAAGTGGCACCGACCACGCCCAGTATCGCCAGTACAATACCAATATTGGCAACTGGATGTACATGAATCCCTACGCGGAAATCTACGATTGGAACAATCCGCAAAGCCTAAATCGCTATGTATATGCAGAGAATGATCCGGCTAGTCTTACGGATTCCTCCGGGCGTTGGGTGTTTTCACGAGAAGACGGGAACTGGACAGGAGATGGATATCTGCTTCAGTACCCAACGGATGAGTTGTCAGAAGCGGGTGCGGATCCCCAACTTAAGCCACGCCCTCCCGGCGGCGACCCATCACCGAGTCCTTGCGATGGGCCAAATGATCCGTTATGCCAAGCGTCACCTAATTTCAATAAAACGCCATGCGCTTTCTCGGCAGACTGTGGACAGCAAAGAACGCCCAGGACACCGCCACCCGCCCCAAGTAAAGCGCCGTCCGGATGCATGGTTGTGAATGGTCGAAACGTTTGTCCGAGTCCCATTGACAAGTACAACTTTCTGCATCCAGGCCAGACCAACTATCGAGATAATAGGTCTCGCTGTTCACAGCACACCACCGTGAATAACACGACCGGCCAAGTGAAGAGCCACATCGACGAGTTCAACCCGAACGATTTCTTTTTAGAACACGTAGTCCTTGACGTGATTCCCGACGTGATCTACGACATCACAGGCAGCTACCTGTTCCCAACCGGCAATCAGTTTTGCCCTCAGTGAGAGCGGATATGACGACAAATTGGAAGACCCACCGGCTCGCCTATAGTTCTTTCGCGGTTTGCCTGATAGAGATGGCAATCTTTGTGACGGCAATTATCCTCGTGCGAACGCCATTCGATCATCCGATGTTGATTAAGAAAGCTACTGGAATCGCTTGGCTTTTCGGAACGCCTGCGGCGGTTCTGCTCGCGATGGGAGGACTGGTCAAGGATGACCGTCGCGTAGCAGCCGTAGTAGCTCTTGTCGTGGCCCTTGTCTGCGGGCTGTTCTGTACGCTGCAAATGCTAGTCTGAGTCGCCGCAGGCCGTCTCTTCGGGGGCGGCCTTGCTGCGTCCGGAGCCTCCATCGGAAGCCGTGGCGACCGGGAGAAGAGCACGCTGCTTCGCATCGGAAGTAAGGGGGGACACATCACCGCAGAACGACAGTCTCAATGCTTATAGCCCGAAGCCCATTCCAAAGCTGTGCTCTTCTTTTGGTGTGATCTCGCGCTGCGGGGCGATGGAACGCTCAGGTGTCTTCTCCGTAACATGAGCACTCTTGTGCGAAACATCATGCCCAAGCGCCGAACCCAGCTTCTCGCGATCGTTGATGAAAAGCTGCGCGTCGTAAGCGCCGCGCGAGACAGCGACGTAGGCCATGCGGTTGTTGAGTAGGTCTTTCGCACCTAGCTCGGTATCGACGTGGATTAGGACACGATCGGCGGTCTGCCCCTGGCTGGAATGACTCGTGACGGCATAGCCGTGATCGAGATGGGGATGCTTCGCCGGATCGAGTGCAACAGCGCGGCCTCCGTCCATCCGGATACGCAGTAGTCCATCATCGATGCTCTCCACTGTCCCCAGCTCGCGGTTCGCCACCTTCAGCTCGCGTGAAGGCGCGGTCAGCTGCACCCGGTCGCCGGCGGAGAAGGCCCGCTCCTGTTCACGGTAAACAGACACACCCTGTTGCCGGCGCGGATCGTAGCTACGCTCCGTGCCGTCCTGCAGCGCAACGGTCAGTTTGTTGCTGGCTGCATCGATGGCAGTGACGCGTGCGTACTCACCTTTGCCGATGCCGGTTTCTTTTGACGCACGCGAGTAGCGCAACACGTCGCCAACGTCGTAACGCTCGGCCCAGGTACGCTCCGCGCCGGTGCTGCATCGGTGACGGCCTTAAAATCCCCCGTCTCATCCAGCACCCCGAAGAGCACGCTGCTATGCAGCCATCTTGCCAGGAACAAGTTGCTTAACAGGGTTTATTGATCGATGATCCTACGACTTAACAGGGACCGGTTCCCGGGCGCCCTGTTCGAGCAAATGGCCATCCCGCATGTGCAGGATGCGGTCGCCGATAGCCGCGGCTTCCGGGTTGTGCGTAATCATGAGCACGGTCTGCTGGAACTCCTGATTGGAGCGACGGAGCATCGACAACACGATGTCGGAATTGCTCGTATCCAGGTTGCCGGTAGGCTCGTCCGCCAGTACCAGGGCCGGACGGGTAACCAGAGCGCGAGCGATGGCGACGCGCTGCTGCTCGCCGCCGGACAACTCCGACGGCCGATGATCCAGACGCCCCTCGATACCCAGCAACTCCGCAAGGTGGGTGAGAAACTTCTGATCCAGCGGCGGTCGTTTGTCGGCACTCTGCCGCCCACTGATCTCATAGGCGATCTCGATGTTGTCGCGCGCCGTCAGCGTGGGCAGCAGGTTGAATTTTTGAAAGACAAAGCCGATCTTTCGGCCACGGACGGCGGTCCGCTCACTGTCGGCGAGGCTCGCGAAGTTTACGCCATCGATATGGACGCTGCCGGCCGTCGCGCGTGTGAGCCCGCCCAGTAGATAAAACAGCGTGGACTTGCCGCTGCCGGAGGGTCCAACGATCGAAACAAATTCGCCTCGCTCGACAGCAAAGGAGACATCCTTGAGTGCCGACACGGCAATGCGCCCGGAGCGGTAGGTCTTGCTGAGGTCTTGAGCGAGAATGATGTGCGGCACTAGGCGATTGTATCGTCCCGAACCGGGTGAAGCGTCGCCTCAGCTTGCCGCGGTGATGGCATCGTGCGAGAGCGGCGATGGCATCGTGACCTCATTGTCGCGGGGCTGAGCCTTCCGGGGGCCGCGCTTGCGTGCGACCATCACGCGGATACGCTCCAGCACCTCGAGCGGCGTGCAAGCCCCCTTGGGAAGGAATGCGTCGGCGCTGCTGGCGCGCTCGAAGTTCTTCACGCTGCCGCTCAGGATGATGGTCGGCACCTCCGGTGCGATCGCTTTCATGCGGCGTACCAGTTCATTGCCATCCATCTGCGGCATCAGCAGATCGCTCAACACCAGGTCGATATTGCCGTCCGCGAAGATGGCAAGTGCGTCCGCAGCCGTGTGGGCAGTCAAGACGCGATAACCGCGTGTCTCCAGCATGAACTTCCGGACGGAGAGTGCCTGCTCATTGTCATCGACACAGAGAATGGTTTTGCGTGGCCGCATGAACTTCCCTTCTGTCCCGCATTGCGGGGCAAGTTGCTCCAGAAGGCACACGAATCGTGTACCGGCCCGGAGGAGGTTGGCCGTGGCCGCATACCGGCCCTGGCTTCGGAAGACGAAGAGGCTGCGTCCGCGTACGGAGAGGGTTTGCGAAAAGCAAACCCTTCCGCTGAAGCACGTTTCCTGCTGCGCGGCATTGCCGGAGAGTCTCGTCGTGTGGTCTTTCCTGAAGAAAGGCCACATGAGCGTCTGCTGGCCGGCCTGCCATTGCAGGCAACGTGCTTTATTCGCGGTGCCGCTGTCTTCCGGGCGCACAGGGCCCAGTCGCGGAGAGCAGGAGGACGGAACGGGCATGGTTGCCAGCGCTCCTCGTGTGGACCTGGGTCCGGGCCGACCGGCAGTTGCACGCCGGAAATGCCGAACTGCGACCAGCCACGATGAGGCTTGCGCACATGCCGAAACGGGGTCCTGCTCTAACTTAAGTTGTCCGTCAAAGGCGAAAGCTGCATTGTCGATTACTCAACAACGTTCCCGACTCTAAGCAGAGTGGGCCGACGGCGCAACAGAGAAGATGTAGCGAAAACGGACCCCGCTTTTGCCGTTGCGTTTCGCAGAAAATTGCGAAGACCGCTCCCTGCGCGATCTTTCGCGCAGACGCGATTGTTGAAAGCATGTGAATCGCAATTGAAAAAGCCGTCCGCTTGCACGATGCGCGGTGCGCCGTTGCTGCATTTTCGGGCAGGTGCTTTGGTTGTACTTGCGGAAGTGAGAGTTCGTAGCTTTGAAAATGGAGCGTGGTTGGCGGGGGAGTGGTGCAACGCGCTTTAAAGAGGAGTCTTCCTCATGCACGCTGCGATACCGAGTGGAGACAGCAGGAAGACGAGGACGAAGAAAGAGATGAGGATGAGGTTGTGCATAACGTCCCCGAGTTTGCTCCTCGTCGAACAGGAGTATCTATGCCACAACCTGGGAAGGCCCTCCCACAAACGGGTCACCGGTTCCCAAAGTCGCCGACCGCTCCCAGATCAGTTCTCGGCTCGCATCTGCGCCTCCCCCCGCGCGTCGGCTGCCGCGTTTCGATCGCATTGAGGGGCCGATTCACTCATACCGCAAGGCTTCCACTGGTTGAACGGACGCAGCACAATGGGCTGGTATAAGGCAGGCAACGATCGCGCTGCAGGTGAGCAGCAGGACGGCGACCCAGAGGGTGGAGAGTCCGAGTCCGCCATGGCTCATCCACTTTGCGAGGATCTTTGCGACGAGCACATCCGCAAGTAGCCCTGCCACCATGCCAGCCGCCACACTCAGGGCAGCGATGCGTGCCGCCAGCCATACGATATGGCTCCGTGGCGCGCCTAACGCCAGGCGTACGCCGAACTCCGGTATCCGCTGTGCGACGCTGTACGAAACGACGCTGAAGAGGCCGACCAACGCGAGAATCAACGCCATGACAGAGAAGAAACCGAAGAGGACAGACAACAGCCGCTGCCGGCTCCACTGCGCATCGTGTTCGATCGCATCCGTCAGATCGAAGGCCCCTTTTGAAACCTGCTGATCTGCAGACACAGACTGAACCGCGGCTTGCACGGAGGCCAGCAGGGAGAGCGGTTCCCCCTGGGTGCGAACCATAAATTGAGCGTAAGGCACCATCAGTGTCGTGTATGGCGTATAGATCGCCGGCAGGACTGGCATATCGACACCATCATTCCGCACGTCGCCTACCACGCCGACGATGGTGCGCCACCCTCCGCTATCGGAAGAGGCCGCGACGAGCGGCCCGACAGACGTCAATCCGGGAATGCGAATCTGTTGATCGATGGCATTGCCAAGCGGCCAATAGCGTCGCGCGAAGCTCTCGTTCACAAGGGCCACCGAGTCGCCGTGCATGTTCTCGGTCTCGTTCCAGATCCTGCCACGCAAGAGCGGAATGCGGAGTGTCGAGAAGTACTCCGGGCCGACGCCAAACATCCGGGCACGCTGACCCCGTTCTGACAGCAGAGTGTCGAAGACCTCATGCCTGCCGGTATTCGGCGGAGTCGCGTCCGTGCCCACGGCAACTGAACTGACCCCGGGGATAGAAGCGATCTTCCGGCGGATCTGCTCAAGAAACGCGACACGCCCTTCGCGGGACTTTACCTTCTCCCAGTCTTCAGGCTGATTCCAATGCATGAGGATGCCGACCTGCATGACGTTCCTTGGCTCGTAACCGAGCGGCGTGTGAAGCAGGCGCAGAAAGGCGCCGATTGCGGTTCCCGCCGTGGCGATCAGGACAAGGGTCACGGCGATCTGTCCGGCGATGAGAATGTTCACGTTCTGTCTGCGGCCTCTTCCTGTGATGCCACGGAGGTTTCGTTGCACGAGGTGAGACACATCAGGACGCGACAGGCGCACCGCGGGAACGAGTCCGAACAGGACGCCGCATCCAAGCGCCAGCAGTACGGAGAATGTCAGCACCGCAAGATTGATCTGAATCAGAGATTCTGAGGGGAAGGAGTCCGGAGACAATCGCACGGGCAGCGTTGCCAGCCAGTACGAAGCGGCAACGCCCAGGGCGGCGCCGCAGAGCGAAAGAACGATCGACTCTACCAGCAATTGCCGAACAATCCTCCAACGGCTGGCGCCGATGGCGCTCCGCACAGCCAGTTCGTGCTGTCGTGCCCTTCCACGGGCCAGCAAGAGAATCGAACAGTTTGCACAACCGATCAACAACAGCATGAGGACTGCAATGGATAACAGGACCAGCGTGTGGCCCAGATTCTGCTCAAAGGGAGCCGCAATCCGCTGCAACTGGAGATGAAATCGCTGGGGAAAATGGGCCGGATTTTCCTTTGCGAATTGATGCACGATCGCGTCAAGCTCAGCATCCGCCGCGGCCACGCTGACGTTGGCCTTGAGCTTGATCCACGGCGTGTAGGCACCCGCTGCAGCTGGATTGACGTTATCGTGCAGCAAAGTTCGCGGGAGATAGAGATCCCCCACACCCAGGGTGTCGTTAAAGGTAAACCTGCGCGGCATCACGCCGACAATCGTGTAAGTCGCATGTTCGAGCTGCATAGTGCGCCCGATCACTCCGGGGTCACCGCTGTAGTAGCGTTTCCAGAGCTTGTAGCTCAGCACAACGACGGGTTGGGCGGCCCCTTGGGCATCCGACGGCTGAATCCCTCTTCCCAGCAGGGCGCGTACACCGAAGAATGTATCTGCATTTTCGGTCAGGTAGATCGCTGCGACATCCTCTGGGACTCGATCGCCGGTGATCTCCATGTTGCCGTTTCGAAACCCGAGCAGACTTTCAACAGGTTTGGCATGGCTCAGTGTCTCGAATTGAGATTTATTCAACGCAAACCACGTTACCTGCTGAGGGTCCTGCTCATTGATGAGGACCGGGTTCATGATGCGATCCGAATCCGCGTACGGAAATGGATGGATCAACACTGCATCGATCAAGCTGAACATGGCGGTTGTTGCACCGACGCCCAGCGCGAGCGAGAGAATCGCAACCGCTGAGAATCCAGGGTTTCTCAAGAGAGCGCGCAAACCGTAACGAACGTCCGCTCCGATCTCATCGAAGATCCGCAGCCCGATGGCTTCCCGATACCTCTCCTTCTGCGTGCCTGGCTGTCCGAGTTCAGCGATCGCCTTCCGTCGTGCCTCTGCCTGCGGGAGGCCCCGCCGAATCAGGTCCTGCGCATAGGCATCGATGTGAAACTGGAACTCTGCCTCGACGTCATCCTGAGTGCGAGCGCGATCGACAACCACTCTCCACCAGCAACGAAGAGTAGCGAAGAGGCTCATAACTCCTCCGGTCTCGCCTGCAGAATGCCGGCGACGACATCGGCTATGTCCGTCCACTTCGCCGTCTCTGCCTTGAGTTGGCGCTTCCCTGCGGGTGTCAACCGATAGAACTTGGCTCGTCGATTGTTCTCCGACTCACCCCATTCCCCTTCGATCCACCCGCGCCGTTCCAGCCGATAGATCGCGGTGTAGAACGATCCCTGCAGGATCTCCACGCGATCTCCGGAGATCTGCTGGATACGGAGGGGAATGCCGTACCCATGCATAGGATCCAGAGCAGTGGCCTTCAGAATAAGCATCTCCAAAGTGCCTTGTGGCAGGTCGATCTGTCGCGCCATCGCTTCTCCTATTTGAGAAAGGAGAATAGACCGCACTCTCCTATTCGGTCAAGGGGAGCGGTCCGCTAGCGAAGGACAGAAGCGGCGGAAGGGCGGCTGATTGCTATTTGCCGCTTTTGCCCTCATCGTCCGATGGGCCCGCCAGCGGCTTGCGGGCGAAGTAGTAGAGCGAACCGGCGAGCAACGCAAACATCAGCACGGACACCCAGTCATGGTGCAGCAGGTTGTTTGCAGGGAATTGCAGGATGTCGCTCTTGTCGGTCGCTGCTTCGTAGAGTTTCAACGCCACGCCCAGCAGGCCCACGATGCCGCCCGCAGCGATCAGGCCGGAGGCGTAGAGCGAGCCTGGACTGATCTCGCTTTCCGTATCTGCCGTTGTCCCATAGCTCTTCGCAACAGCACGGTCCACCATCCAGCGCACCACACCGCCGCAGAAGATCGCAAGCGTGGTGGCAATGGATAGATACGCGCCCACCGCGAATGAGAGCGAACGGATGCCCAGTAACTCGATCGCGATAACGAGGAATACCCCAAGCAGCACGAGTCCCCACGGCAGTTTGCGGCTCAGGATGCCGCTGATGACCGTAGCCATGAGCCGGGCTTGGGGCGCCGCTGCCTTCTCACTCCCGATCCCTTGGATCCACTGCACCTCGATCTGGTGGGTGCGCGGGTTGTAGAGGTATTTGCCGTCCGCCAGCACCGGCGACCCGAGCGCATTGAGCAGAGTGTACTGGCCGGCGTCCCGCTCATCGGTCGTTTTGTCGGCATGGATCACATGGATGGGCGTGTGTTTGAAGTGCTCCTGTTGCACCTGCACTCCATCGTGCGGTACTGAGATGTCCCAGGCATGCGAGGTATCGCGAAACTCCTCGAGACCTTTGTTCATTGCATTCAGGGTGGCGCCAATGACAAAAGTCGAGACGATGACGCCGATCATGAGTGCTAGCTGCTGCTTCCACGGCGTTGCGCCGATGAGGAAGCCGGTCTTCAGGTCCTGCGAGGTATCGCCGGCATTTGATGCGGCAACGCAGACGACGCCGCCGATGGTGATGGCGAGCGCGCCGAACGCGGGAGCGGTCCAGCCCTTGACCAGGAAGATGGCGGTCGTCGCCATCAGCGTCGCGATGGTCATGCCAGAGACCGGACTGGCCGAGCTGCCGATAAGGCCGACGATGCGCGACGCGACGGTGACGAAGAGGAAGCCGAAGATCACGACCAGCACTGCAGCGGCGGCGTTCGACAGCAGCGTTGTCTGCGCGCCCGGGACGGGGCGGAAGGTGAGGAAGAAGAACATCATCAGCACCAGCGCGGCTGAGCCACCGACAACGATGCTCATGGGCAGGTCTCGATCTGTACGCAGCGCCGCTGTCTGGCCCGCGCCTTTGCCGAACTCCTTTGCGCCGGAGCGCAGCGCGCCGACGATGGTAGGCATCGTCTTCAGCAATGTGATCAGACCCGAGGCTGCCACAGCCCCGGCGCCCATGGGACGAATGTAGCTGGCCCACAGATCGGACGGAGACATCATTGCGATCGGCTTGGTGCCGGGATAGATCGCTGTGGGCATATGCGAGCCGAAAAAGTAAATGAGCGGCATGACGACCAGCCAGGAGAAGACGCCACCGGCAAAGATGACACCGGCAACCCGCGGACCGATGATGTAGCCCACGCCGAGATACTCCGGAGTCACATCTGCGCGGATAGCCGCACCTTTCAACCACTTCGGCTGATAGTCCGGCGTACCCGGCCATGCGGAGAAGAGATTGTCGTTCTGAAACAGCGTGTAGACGCCGCCGAGTCCCAGACCCAGAAAGACGCGGCTGGCAAACGACCCACCGCGTTCGCCGGCAAGCAGCACATCCGCGCAAGCAGTGCCTTCTGGATAGGTGAGGGTGCCATGCTCCTGGACGATGAGCTGGCGTCGCAGCGGAATCATAAACAGCACACCGAGCCAGCCGCCGATGAGCGCGAGGAAGAAGATCCGCGAGTATTCAAGATCGAAGCCAAGGAACACCAGTGCGGGCAGGGTGAAGATGACACCGGAGGCGATGGACTGCCCTGCATTGCCCGTCGTCTGCACAATGTTGTTTTCAAGAATGGATGCTCGCCCGAGTGCGCGCAGCACGCTGATAGAGAGCACGGAAATGGGAATCGATGCGGCCACCGTCAACCCCGCGCGCAAACCGACATAGACCGTCACCGCACCGAAGAGGATGCCGAAGAGCGAACCCAGCAAAAGCGCGCGAAATGTGAGTTCGGGACGTGTCTCCGTGGGTGGGACAAAGGGTTGGAACTGCTGCGTGGTCTCCGGCACTGGCGTCTCCACTCTCTATGTGTTCGAGGCGAATCGGGGAACAGCGAGTGTACCAGCCTGTCATCGTTATGCGCAGGCCGGACCTGCTTGTCCGTAGAACTGCACCTGAGCTGCTCCCACACCAATCCGGGCGGCACAGCGCGAAGACGGGTGTTCTATTCTCCAGGGCGTGGCAATTCCGCAGAAGACGCTCCGTATGCTGGCCTACGATCACTGAAGCAGCGACGCATGCCGGCTCCGCGACGCGATCAGCGTGAGGCAGCCTTTCGGCGCGAACGCTTCTGCGATGGGAGCACTCCATTCAGGAGTCCAGGAAAGTCACGGTCGATCTCATCGCGGTTCAGATAGTTCATCAACGAGGTGCCTTCAGAGCGCACCCTCAGCAGACCGGATTCTCGAAGCACTTTGAAATGGTGCGAGAGCGTCGATTTCGCCAGGTCCAGTCCGAAACCACCGCAAGGCACCTCGCCTCGCTCCGCAAGCTGGCGCACGATATCGAGCCGCACCGGGTCTCCCAGCGCCGCCAGCACCTGATGGAGTTCCACAGACTGCCTTTGCTGCTTGGCCACGGCTTCAGTGTAGCAATGCATTGTCCTTTTTGTTCGATATTATTCGAACCTCGCCCGCTCGCAGCGCATCCTTTCTATTGTTTGTTCTAAATTTATCGAATCATGAGGCCAAGATGCGGAGATGGATGTTAGCCGGCAAAGGCGTGGAGACACTCACACTGGATGAAACAGAAGCACCTCGGCCTGGATCAGGCGAGGTCCTGGTGCGGGTAAACGCAGTTTCGCTGAACTATCGGGACTGGGCGATCGTCGAGGAGAGCTATCCGGCGCCGGTAAAGAAGCCGTTTGTGCCTGCGTCCGACATGGCGGGCACGGTTGTCGAGACGGGACCGGGTGTAACGCGGTTGCGCCGCGGGGATCGGGTCACATCCCTCTTCAAGCCTCTTTGGAAAGACGGAGAGGGCGACGCTGAGTCAATGGCAGCAACGCTCGGCGGCCCATTGCCGGGCGTGCTTACCGAGTATCGTGTGTTCCCCGAGGATTGGCTGCTCTCCACCCCTGCAACGCTGAGCGATGAGGAGGCTGCCACGCTGCCCATCGCCGCGCTTACAGCCTGGTTCGCGCTCGTGGATGATGGAGCTCTGCAGGCAGGCGAGACGGTGCTGGCGCAGGGCTCCGGTGGGGTGGCGACCTTCGCTATCCAGATCGCGAAGGCGATGGGCGCGCGGGTATTGGTGACCACCGGCTCCCTGGACAAGGCAGCGCATCTGCGACAGATAGGCGCTGACGTCGTGATCGAACGCGGTCGAAACGGAGCCTGGGCCGACGCTGTCCTGAAGGCCACAAATGGCCTGGGTGTCGACCATGTACTCGATGTAGCAGGCGGAGCCGGCATGGGTGCCTCCTTGCGTGCCGTGCGCATAGGAGGTCATGTCGCGGTGATCGGATTCCTCGACGATCCGGCGTTCTCCCTCACGACACCGACCGTGATCTACAAACGAGCAAAGATTCAAGGGGTTGCGGTCGGCCACCAACGTTCTTCGGAGCGGATGTTTGCGTTCTTCGATGAGCATCGAATCCGGCCGGTCATCGAACGCCGTTACCGCTTCACCGAGGCCCCCGAGGCCTTTGCGCACCTGGGGCGGGGGGCCATTGGTAAGCTGGTGATCCAGGTAGCCGAGTAACTACGAGTTACAGCGGCCGCATGCGTTGCCGGTAGCGCGGATGCGGCCGCTGCTCTATACTCTGTGCATCGTTGGTCGTGAATGAGGCGGCGCAGTGCCTACTCGGCGGACCGACGGTTCAAGCGAGGTGCGTCTTCCGCAGTCAGAGCACTCTGACATCCGACGTTCCAGCAGCAGCAACCCTGCAATGGCGGGCTGCTGCGCGTTTTTTGCGAAGTCCTCTACAACCGATCTTCGACGCATTGAGCGCCACGCTCTACCCTGCCTCCTGCGCGCTCTGCAAGCAATCTCTCCTGCACTTTTCTTCGCTTCCTGTCTGCAACTCCTGTTGGTCGGCAGTTACGCCGCAAGCGGGTGTCCTTTGCGCGCACTGCGGAGAGGACCTTGGCCTGCCCCAGTCTTCCCTTGCGGATCCGGATGCCGCGCGCCTCTGTGACCCATGTCAGCAGCAACCCGCCGCATTCACGAAAGCAGTTGCCTTCGGAGCCTACGAAAAGGAACTTCGCAGCCTCATCCACCTGCTCAAGTACGATGGCATGCTCCCGATCGCGAAACGGCTCGGACAGCTGCTCGCATCCATGGTCGTTGATCTTCCGATTGCCGCCGACACCGATGTGCTGGTCGTCCCCGTGCCGCTCCATCGCGCCAAACACCGGAAACGCGGCTTCAATCACGCGGAACGCATCGCGCATGCACTGATCGCGACGCTGAAGCGTACCGATACCGAGCACTCGTGGACACTGGCGCCTGCAGTTCTCCAGCGGCAACGGGCAACGGACAGCCAATCGCGGCTTAGCCCGCAGGGTCGGCGGCGGAATCTGCGAGGCGCTTTTGTGATACGTGACGCAGCATGGGTGCGTGAGCGTGAGGTGTTGTTGGTCGACGACATCTACACCACGGGCGCGACGGCTGCGGCCTGCACCCAGGTGTTGCTGCGTGCCGGCGCGAAAGCGGTGTGGGTGGCCACCGTAGCGCGGGCGCAGCGCGAAGGTGTTGCGATGTGGGATGCGAGCGGATTCGCTGCTTCGCAGACGGCGGCTCAGCATGCGGAGCAGTAGAGCGAGCGCAGTCGTAAGCGGTACGTAACGTGGCTGAACAGAGACGGAGACGAGGGCAGGATGTCGCCAGTGAAGGCAATCGCGCACACACGCAAGGTCAAGCTGACGCACACGCCGCCGGTAGAAGTGCGGGTGGCACAACCGTTCATCATGCAGCGGCCGGTCCTGGTGCTGAACGCCTCCTATGAACCGATCAACATCTGCGGCGCGCGGCGTGCCCTGGTGCTGGTGTTAAAGGGCGTCGCGCGCACGGAAGAGGAACAGGGCGCGATCCTCCACGCAGCGCGGACCCGCGTCCCCATGCCTTCGGTCATCCGCCTGCTGGAATACAGGCGCATCCCACACCAGACGCGCGCACTTTCGCGAAAGAACATCCTGCTGCGCGACCGCAACACCTGCCAGTACTGCGGCATTGTGCTGAACTCAGGTGAGTTGACGCTGGATCATGTCCATCCGCGCTCGCGCGGCGGCCTGTCCACCTGGGAGAATCTGGTGGCTTGCTGCCATAGCTGCAACCGTCGCAAGGGAAATCACCTGTTGAGCGAGCACAGCGAAATGAAGCTGTTGCGTGAGCCGCGGCCCTTCTCGCTGCACACCAGCCGGCACATCATGCGCATGATCGGCCACTCCGACCCAAAGTGGCGGCGGTATCTGTACTACGAGTCGTAGCGTTGCGGGCGGAAGACCGGTCAGCTACCTTGCTCACAGCTTACCGCACACCTTCATCACATCGAACTTCGGCTTGGGATACTCCAGCTTCAAGCCTTCCATTGCATCCACAATGATCCGGGAGATGGCCGCGTTGCGGTACCACTTGTGGTCGGCTGGAATGACAAACCACGGTGCGTGCTTCTGACTGGTGGCGCCAATCGCGTCCTCATATACCTCCTGGTAACGGCCCCAGTATTCGCGTTCCTGAAAGTCGGTTTCGCTGACCTTGTAGTGCTTATCCTTATCGTCGCAGCGGGCTTTCAGCCGCTCCGTCTGCTCCTTCCGGCTGATATTCAGAAAGAACTTCAGGATCGTGACTCCATTGTCATGGAGCATCTCCTCGAACTGGTTGATCTGGCGAAAGCGCTGCCGAGCCTGCTTATCGCCGATTGTCCCGTGCACGCGGGTCACCAGCACGTCTTCATAGTGCGAGCGGTTGAAGATGCCGATCTTCCCATGGCGTGGGACAGCGGCATGAGCGCGCCACAAGAAGTCATGCGAGGCCTCGAGCGGCGTCGGCACCTTGAATGAAGTCACGTCCACCCCCTGCGGGTTCACGCCGGTGAAGATGTGGCGGATGGTGCCATCCTTTCCTCCAGTATCCATGGCCTGCAAAACGATCAGCATCGCATGCTTACCCTCGGCAAAGAGAATCTCCTGCAGGTTACGCAGCTTCTTGCGGTGTTTCTCTAACTCATCGACCGCATCCTCTTCTTTCCTGAACTTGCCGGTCGTCTCGGTCGGATACTCGTCCAGACGGAACTTCTTATGAGCTTTCACCAGGTATTCGCTCTTGATCTTCATGGAGAGCAATCTATGGCCTCGGAGAGCACCCAGGCAACTAAGGTTCCGCAATCAAAACGAGTTGAGGCGCGCCTAAATAATTTTAAGGTAAGCCTAAATTTGTCTTATACTCAGGTATGGCAACTGCCGCACAGACCGAGATACCCAAGGCCAACCAGAGGAAGCTTTGGTATTACTTCGGGCCGGCCTTTGTTGCGAGCATCGCCTACATCGACCCCGGCAACTTCGCTACCAACTTCGAGGGCGGTACCCGCTTTGGCTATCAGCTGCTCTGGGTGCTGCTGTGGTCGAATGCCATGGCCATCCTGATCCAATACCTTTCGGCGAAGCTCGGCATCGCCACCGGGCACACGCTGCCGGAGAACTGCCGGCTGCACTTCTCTCGTCGCACCACCATCTTCCTGTGGATCGCGGCAGAGATCTCCGCACTCGCAACCGACCTTGCAGAGTTTCTGGGTGCGGCGCTGGGGTTCTATCTTTTGTTTGGACCGCGGCTTCTGGCCGCCGGCATGACGCGCACCCACGTCCTGCTGCTGGCCGCTATCGCCTCGGCGATCTGCGTCTTCCTGATCCTCGCACTGCAGCAGTGGGGATTCCGCCGGTTGGAGCTGGTCATCATGCTCTTTGTCGCAGCCATCGGCGGCTGCTATGCCGCGGAGCTGATTTTCATCCATCCGCACTGGGGATCGATTGCCTACCACACCCTTGTCCCTGAGATCGGCAGTAAGAGCCTTTACCTTGCGGTCGCCATGCTGGGCGCGACAGTGATGCCGCATGTGGTCTACCTACACTCCGGCCTGGTGCAGCCGCGCCTGCAAGCAGAACAGGCCCGTACCCCGGAGCTCACATTCGCGTCGCGCCTTCGCCTGTTGCGCATGGAACTGCTCGATGTAGTCCTGGCTATGAACGGAGCGTGGCTGGTCAACTCCGCCATGATTGTGGTGGCAGCCGCAGCCTTTGCCGGCCATGGCATGACAACCATGTCGATCGAGCAGGCCCACGCCACCCTGGGCCCCCTGCTGGGCGGCGCGTCAGCCACGCTCTTCGCGGTCGCGCTGCTCTGCTCCGGCTTATCCTCCTCGACCGTCGGCACCATGGCCGGTCAGATGATCCTCGAGGGGTTCCTGCAGGTGCGCTTCTCCATCTTCCTGCGCCGTCTGCTCACGCTGCTGCCTGCGCTGATCGTCATCGGCATCGGGCTCGACCCCCTGCGCATCCTGTTGCTCTCCCAAGCCGCCCTCAGCTTCACTCTGCCCTTTGCGCTGATACCACTGCTCATCCTTACCCAACGCGTAACCGTGATGGACCGGTTCGCAAATGGTCGCGTGATCCAGGCGCTGGGATGGCTGAGCACCGCAATCATCCTGACGTTGAACGGCGTGTTGCTTTGGCAGTCGCTGGCTTAAAGCATTTTCGGTAATACTGTGGTCTGCGGAATTTCAGTGAGACGTGGCTTTTCCGTTAAAAAAAAGCCACAATAGCCATCGCTGGACGGTCTACACCAATACCGAAAATGCTACAGGGAAGAGGACTGCAGAAGTCGGTTGCGCCGTTCTCTTTTCCAATCTGCGGTTATCCGCTCTCCACTGATTTTCTCGGAGGGCGGCTACGGCGAAGTTAAAAACTCCTGCACTATTCGCGCGAACTCCGCCGGCCGCTCGGCCATGGGCGCGTGAGCGCATCCTTCCATCAGCACGCCCTCCGCACCGGGAATTCCGTCCACTAACTGCTCGCCGTGACTCTTGCCGAAGATGCGGTCGCGGTCGGAGTAGATCACCAGCGTCGGCGCCTGAATGTCCCCGAGGCGGTTCAGCGTATTGGCCGCGAGCGAAGCGCGCACATTGCGGACGAACGCCGCGGGCGTCTGCAGCCCGGTCTTCATCATCCACATCTCGGCCGCGTCGCGCAGCGCCACATGCTCCAGAGCGGTCGGCCCCATGGCGCAGAAGCACATCGATTCGACGAACACCAGGTCATCGGCAACCGACTCCCGCAGGCGTATCCAATGATCCAGCAACGACTCCGAAGAGACGTCGTGCCGGGCCGAGCTCGCCACCAGGACCAGCCGATCGACGCGAGCCGGCGCCAGCAGCGCCACCTCCTGCGCGACCTTGCCGCCAAGGGAGTGGCCGACGAGATGGGCCCGCTCCAGACCGAGGCACCCCAACAACGCGAGAACATCCTTCGCCATGTCCTGCACCGAGTAGTCATGCCGAGCCAGGCCGCTGTGACCAATATCGCGATTGTCCGGCGTGATCTTTCGCAGGCCCTTCAGCTGCGGCACGACGATGTCCCACTGCGTGTGATCGCCCATGGTCCCGGCGATGAAGATGACTGGAGCGCCGGCCCCGCTCTCCTCGTACCAGAGTGTCAGCCCGTCATGGAAGAAAGTCGGCATTGCGCATGGTCACCATATCAGCGGAGAGGCGCGAGTGCGCGCTATACTTTGACCGTGGCAACTGACGCCATTCTCGTTCAGCGTTTGAAGCGCTTCCGCCGTGGCCGTCCCGATCGCGGGCGCATCTCCATCTCCTGATGCTTGCCTGCTACGGCAGCTAGCCGCACCCAGCTCGGGAGCGCTTACGCGTGTCCCGCCAGGCGCACTTCGAACTCGTTCCGCCCAAGACATTCGTCTTGATACAGGAGACAGACTTCATGAATAGCTTTGGCAGCAAATCCACCCTCACCAGCAAGGGCAAATCCTACGAGATCTATCGGCTGAAGGCGCTTGAATCCAAGGGCGTCACGCTCACGAAGCTCCCTTACTCCCTGCGCATCCTGCTTGAGAACCTGCTGCGCCAAGAAGACGGCAAGTCGGTGACCGCAGCCGATATCGAGTTTCTCGCCAACTGGCACCCAAAGTCGGAGCCGGACCGCGAGATCGCCTTCATGCCCGCCCGCGTGCTGATGCAGGACTTCACCGGCGTGCCGGCTATCGTGGATCTGGCCGCAATGCGGGACGCGATGCAGAAGTTGGGTGGCAATCCTGAAAAGATCAACCCGCTGCAGCCGGCGGAGCTGGTTATCGACCACTCCGTGCAGGTAGACGAGTTCGGCACGGCTCGCGCGTACGACATCAACGCAGCACTGGAGTTTGAACGTAACCGCGAGCGTTACGCATTTCTCAAGTGGGGGCAATCGGCCTTCCGCAACTTCTCTGCTGTGCCGCCGGGCATGGGTATCTGCCATCAGGTGAATCTCGAATACCTGGCGCGTGTCGTCTTTACAACCGAGGTCAACGGCACGCTGCGCGCTTACCCGGACACACTGGTCGGCACCGACTCACACACCACCATGATCAACGGACTGGGCGTGCTGGGCTGGGGCGTGGGCGGCATCGAGGCCGAGGCGGCCATGCTCGGCCAGCCAGTCTCGATGCTGGTGCCGCAGGTCGTCGGCTTCAAACTCTCCGGCAAGCTGCGCGAAGGCGCAACAGCCACCGACCTCGTGCTCACTGTAACCGAGATGCTGCGCAAGCTCGGCGTCGTGGGTAAGTTCGTCGAGTTCTACGGAGACGGCATCGCAGAGCTGCCGCTCGCCGATCGCGCCACCATCGGCAACATGGCGCCGGAGTACGGGGCGACCTGCGGCATCTTTCCCGTCGATGCGGAGACGCTGCGCTATTTGCGGCTAACCGGGCGCAACGAGGAGCAGGTCACACTCGTCGAGGCCTACTACAAGGAACAAGGGCTCTTTCATGCACCGGGAGTGCCCGAAGCCGAGTACTCGGCCACCATCGCGCTTGATCTCAGTACCGTGCAGCCGTCGGTCGCCGGACCCAAGCGCCCGCAGGATCGCGTGTTGTTGAAAGATGCGGGTGAAAACTTCAAGAAACTGCTGCCCACACTGCTCGGCCCGAACGGTAACCAAGCCGCGGCCCGGCAGGTAAACCGCTGGGAGGGCGAGGGTGGCCATCCCGCCGCCACGGTTGCCTCCTCTGAAGGCTATGACGAGCCTGGCATCGCGCAGAGTGTGCAGAAGCGCTTCGGTGTCGATCCGGACAAGTACCTCGACCACGGCTCAATTGTAATTGCCGCGATTACGAGTTGCACCAACACCTCAAACCCATCCGTGATGGTGGCGGCCGGCATTTTGGCGAAGAAGGCTGTAGAGAAGGGGCTTTCCGTTCCACCATGGGTGAAGACATCGCTCGCGCCGGGTTCGCGCGTGGTCACGGACTACTACAAGAAGGCCGACCTGTTGCAGTACTTGGACAAGTTACGCTTCAATGTCGTGGGCTATGGCTGCACCACGTGCATCGGCAACTCCGGACCGCTACCTACCGACGTTTCGAAGTCGATTGAAGATCACGGTCTCGTCGCTGTCTCGGTCTTAAGCGGCAATCGCAACTTCGAAGGCCGCATCAACTCCGATGTACGTGCGAACTACCTCATGTCGCCGCCGCTGGTGGTGGCCTACGCGCTCGCCGGCCGCATCGACCACAATTTCGATACCGAACCGTTAGGACAGACGAAGGACCAGCACCCAGTCTTCCTCAAAGACATTTGGCCGACGCAACAAGAGGTCTCCGAGACGATCGCGAAGGCCATCAGTTCCGAAGGCTATCGCAAGGAGTACGCGACCGTGACCGATGGCGATGAGAACTGGCAGCACCTCAAGTTTCCCACCGGCGAGGTCTATCAGTGGGAGCCCGACTCCACCTACATCCGCCAGGCACCGTACTTCGACAACATGCCGAAGACGCCGATGCCGGTCGCCGATATCACGAATGCACGCGTGCTGGCGGTGCTTGGCGATTCTGTCACCACGGACCATATCTCGCCCGCCGGCTCCATCAAGGCCAACGGACCGGCTGGGAAATATCTGAGCGAGCATGGCGTGAAGCCGGCCGACTTCAACTCCTATGGCTCGCGCCGCGGCAACCACGAGGTGATGGTGCGCGGCACTTTCGCCAATGTTCGCCTGCGCAATCGCCTCGCGCCCGGCACCGAAGGCGGCGTCACCCGGTTGCTGCCGGAGGGCACACCGATGAGCATCTTCGACGCATCGGTGACCTACGCGGAGCGAAAGACACCGCTCGTGATTCTGGCCGGCAAGGAGTATGGCTCCGGATCCTCCCGCGACTGGGCGGCGAAGGGGCCGCGGCTGCTTGGTGTCCGCGCAGTAATTGCGGAGAGCTACGAGCGCATTCATCGCTCCAATCTGGTGGGTATGGGCATCCTGCCATTGCAGTTTGAGAACGAGGAGAACGTCGAGTCGCTGGCTCTTACCGGTGAGGAGACTTTCAGCTTTCCGGGCCTCAAGCAACTGCTCGATGCCCGCCTGTCCAGTGGTCGCGAACTGACCGTCGAAGTCACCGATGCGAACCAGCACACCCGCAGCTTCAAGGTGAAGGTGCGCATCGACACGCCGCAAGAGGTCCTCTACTACCAGAACGGCGGCATCCTGCAGTACGTGTTACGGCAGTTGGCGGCGAACTGAGTTAATCGCGGCTACTGCGCGCATGCGTCGTATGACCGTTGCGACGCGGAACATCCGCGACTTCGAGCAATGGAAGGTGCCCACCTATAACCCCTTTGACTACACAGCGTGAATCGCTTTGCTCTACTTCGCAATCTCTAGCATCACCAGCGCATTCACCGGAAGATCGACGTCGATCTTTCCGTCCTTGAGTATGGTCCGTTCCGGCGCGCTGAGCTCGGATGCGGCATTCAGTTCGCGAACCTGCAATCGCGTTGGATAGCGTGGGCTGCCCATCTTGCGGTAGGCCTCAAGCGTGTTGCCGTGCATAGAGTCGAGTCGCGCGATGCTTACCGCGGCATTGCTGGCGACATGCTCAAACGCCACCCGCACGTGCTTCTCTTGACCTGGCGGTCCACCCTGTTTCGCGCCCGGTGGATCGGTCATGTTCCAGACGGCGACGACAAGCGTGCCATCCCTGCGCCGGGTCACCAGCGCATCCTTCGCAGGGTTCGCGAGCCGCTCATCGCCCAAATGATGCAACATCGCGAAGGCGTTGAAGCTCGGCTTGCGAATGCGCCCGGAGGCAATCAAGCCAAAGCTGCCCTCGAAGGGCTCTCTGCTCGGACCGTCCTCTTCAAAGACATCGTCGAACGTCCAGAATGACATCATCGTCGCCAGCCCGTCGCACTCGCGAATGGTGTTCGCAAGCGCCGGACCAACGAATGTCGTATCGCGGGCTCGATCGATGCCGATGACGTTCCACTCCGTGACGAACCACGGCGTCTGCGGCATCGGCGACGCGGCGATCTGCGCTTTCACAGTCTTCATCGCCGTGCAAAGGCGGTCGTCCATGGGCGGCAACTCATTAGGCTTGAAGATGTGCACGTAGTTTTCATCGGCGTAGCCATGCGTGGAGAGGAAGTCCACCGGCACCTGGTTGTCATGCATGTAGCGCAAAAACGCCGGCACCCACTCCATGGCGGCGGCTGCCGGGCCGCCGACGCGCAGGCGCGGGCTCACTGCTTTCAATGCACGCGCCGTGTGCGTGTAGAGCTCAAAGTAAGTAGCCTGCTTTGGTTCGCCCACCCAGAAGTCGATATTCGGCTCGTTCCATACTTCGAAGTACCACTGCGCCACCTCATCGATGCCATACCGTTCGACCAGGTGTGCGCCCAGTGCGTGAATCAGCGCATCCCAACGCGCGTAGTCCTTCGGTGGCGCCACATTGGGCTTGTACCAGAACGCATGGGGCGCCGGGTGGGCGGCGAGTGCCTTCGGCATGAAGCTGATCTCGACGACAGGACGAACGCCACGCGCCAGCAGCCCATCGTAGATCTGGTCGACGTAGGTGAAGTTGTATTGCGGCTGGCCCTGCTTATCCTCGGTGTAGACCCCGTTCTCATCGTCCAAAATGCCGTGGAAGCGCACGTACTGCATTCCAGTGATGCTCTTCACCTCGACCAGATCGTTTCGGTAATCCTCGCGCATGGCGAGGTTGGCATGTCCCGAGCCGAACATCTGCTCCCAGAAGTGAGGCAGCGGCGTTGCCTGTGCCTGCGCATCCACCGTAACGACCTCCGGCGATTGCGCTTTCGCAGCTGTCATCCCGACTGCCATCCATAGCGCGAATGCAAGCGAAGCACTCCGCGGCAAGTGCGTCATGCTTCCCTCCCAAAATGGAACAAATGACCCGTTGGTCCCAAGTTCATGCGAAGACTTCCAGACAAGCAAAGGGGCGGAGTCGCCTCCGCCCCTTGTATCCATCGAGAGCCTCGCCCTGTCTAAACGCCGACTGCGTAAGAGTCGAGCGGATCCTGATCGCCGGCATGCGCGAAGTAGTCATAGGGCGAGCGATGATTGAACTTGTAACGTATGCGTAGTTCGCGACCCACATAGATCCCGAGCGCTGCTACACTCACCGCCAGCCCGGACCAGCCGACCGTGCGCAGCAGGTAGTTCGGTTTTTTTTGGAACATCAGAAGATTGCTCATATTCCTTCCCTGCCGGGCATCCGCGACGTCGAAACCCGCTCTATGGAGTCATCATAGCGCAGCTCTATTACCGGATGTCTGCATTACGGGTGTGCTATCACCGTGCACCCTTCCGGTCACTCGACGGGAACAAGGTCACGGAGCCTTAGACCAGGTCCTCAAGAGCACGGAGCAGCGCTACTTTGCGCTCCGGTGATAAAAAACTTGCCTCAATCGAGTTGCCCGCCAGCTCGCGCAGTTGCTCGTGCGTGAAATGAAACTCCTCTTCCACCAGATAATACTCGCCCAGCAGATCGCTGCCAAAGAGTGTCGGGTCATCGGAGTTCAGAGTGATCATCAGTCCGGAGTCGAAGTAGCGGCGCACTGGATGCTCGGCCACGTTGGCGCAAGATCCCGTTCGCACGTTCGACGATACACAGACCTCTATCGGCACCTGCCGCTCGGCAAGCACTTCCATCAGTTCTGCGTCGTACTGCGCGGAGAGGCCGTGACCGATGCGCTCCGCACCAATGTTCAGCGCACCCCAGATACCCTCCGGCCCGACCGTCTCGCCCGCGTGGGCCGTCAACCGCAATCCGGCGTCGCGTGCCTCTGCATAGAGATCACGAAACGGCTCTGCGCCGGTGCGCCGTTCATCGCCGCCGATCCCAATGCCAACGATGGAGTCGTGTTCACGCTGCATCTCCGCTGCTTTGCGAAAGACGCGCGCTGCTTCCTCCACACCGAAGTGCCGTACCGCGTCGAAGATCCAGAGCAGGCTGATACCGAATTCACGTTCGGCGCGCAGACGGCCGCGCTCCATGCCGGCGAAGAGCGGTTCGAACTCAACGCGTCGCCAGTAGTAAACGACGCCGACTGAGACGTACACCTCAGCATGAACGACGCCCTGCGCGGCCAGCGCCTGCGCCATGCGATACGTGATGAGTTCGTAGTCCTCCGGTGACTGCAGGCGTTCGCTGATAGCTTTGAAGGCCATCAGAAAACCCGAGAAATCCACGTAGTGGTAAAGGGCGCGCGTCTCCGCGAGCGTGAGCCGACCGGCAGGGTGGCGTTCACTCAGCTCGACCAACGTCTCCGGAGTGACGGTCCCCTCCAGGTGCAGGTGCAACTCCGCCTTCGGCAGTCTGCGGAGGAAGCCGCTGCTCGATGCGTCCATGGTCTTACTCTAAATGGCGGTGGGGAGCGGCGGTCCGTATGGCTCGCTGACGATCGGCTAACGTCGATCACAAAGGGAGCGCCAAGGCGCTCCCTTTGTGGTGGTTTTGAACAGCCTAGAACGAGTAATGAAGGCTGAGCTGCAGTTGGCGCTGCGGCGAACGAACAGAGCTAATCTGCCCGAAATTGGTATCCGTAATCGTATTGTCTGGATTGCCATAAGAGGCAATGTTGAAGAGGTTGAAAGCATCTAGCCGAAATCCCAGCGATTGGGACTCAACGATGCGAAAGTCTTTAAAGATCGAAGCATCGATCTGACGGTACCCAGGGGCACGCTCAGAGTTGATGGAAGCGGTGCCAAAGGAGATAGGCGCCGCTGGCCCGTAAGCGCAGATGCCGTCGTCCGCTCCCGCGCATCCCACCGCCGACTTATCGTTTCCGAACCACTGATTGATGTTGTGGTTGCGAATAATCAGCTTGCGGTAGTGATTAGCGCGGGCAGTGCCTTGTGCATTCGTGCTGCTGTTCTGAGGACCGTTAATGGTAATCGGCAGGCCTGTGTAGTTGATGAGCGAGCCGGATATCTTCCATCCGCCTGCAGCAGCGTCGACGAAGGGATTGATGTGAGACCCATACATCTGCCCGCGTCCGAAAGGCACCGTATAGACGCCAATAGCGTTCAGGTTGTGCCGAATATCCTGTCCCGCAGGACCATAATCTGCATGCCCATTGTAACCATCCTGAAAGGAGCCATTCGAACCGGAGATATTGGGCTGCCCATAGTCACCAGAAGAGTTCGTCATAGACCTGGCGTATGTGTAGTTGATGGTGTATTCGAGGCCATGGCTGGCGCGCTGCCGTAGCGTGGCCTGCCCCCCGTTATAGTTCATATTTGCGTTCGACTCTGTGATTTGCAGGACACCATTCTGTCCAACAAGGTTGGTATATGGGGCGACACCACCGGGCAGGGGATTCGATGGATCCGGGCTTGCCGCAACAACCGCTGCCTGGGCAAGCGTTAGCTGGTTACCATTCCGATAATCGGCAAGGTGTTGGCCTGTCTCTCCTAGATAACCGCCGCTGAGTGACAAACTGTTGGTGAGTTCATATTCAACCGTGAGGTTGAACTGGTGGATATAGGCTGCCTTCGTATTCTGGGGCCAAACGGAGTATCCCGACTCCGAGTTGATCCCTGAAGGGAAACCGTCCTGCACCGTACGTGGAGTACCTGGGCTGGTTGCTGAAGGTGTAGCACCCTGAATATCGCTTCCGCTTGCGAACGGCGGGCTGGTGGTCAAGCGCTGGTTGAACGAATAACCTTCAAAAAAGCTCGTACCACCGTATCCCCCACGGATGACGGATCGTGGTGTCGCCTGAAAGGCAAAGCCGATACGTGGCTGTATCTGGGCGTAGTTGGCGTTGTAACAAGCACGCGTTGGACAAACAATCGAGCCGGGAACTGCACCTACCGGGAGAGAGCCAGCGTATTCCACGGTCCCAGTCGCAAGCAGCACATTCGCCGTCTTGTTGTTTTGCTCATACCATGGCTGGTCAAATTCATAACGCAGTCCAAGGTTCAGTGTCAGCGTTGGAGTCGCCTTGAAGTCGTCTTGAATGTATCCGTAGGACCGCCACTGACGGTTCCCGACGCGCCCATCGGTCGAAGTGTTCGCGATCTTCGTTTCATAAATTCGATTGAGTAAGAAATCTGCGACGGAGTAACCGCCTCCGCCTGAGGCATTCTGAGTGTACGAGCCCTTGTATATCTGCTGGCCAAGAAATCCGAAATTGATGGAGTTCACGTAGTTCTGTTGGTAGCGCGTCGCCTGGACGCCGATTGATAGGAGATGACGCCCGCGCTGCCAGGTGAGATTATCTTGATAATTAAATGTGTTATCGCGAAACTGCTGAGGGTTAGCTGGCGTTCCGACATCCGAGGCACCACTGCCAATACCTTGGTCTGTGAAGCCAGGATAGAACTGAATTCCAAATGGGATACCCACCTTGGCGTTGCCGGTGAGGCCGAAGATGCCCGAGGGATCTGTCGGGACACCTTGATCCCAACGCACGCGCGTGAAGCCGAAGCGTGCCTCGTTAACGATGTTGGGTGAAAATGTGTGCACCCAGCTACCTCCCCCCAGTTTCGTCGGAAAGAGACTGACACCTGGAAAAGCAACCGGAATCAAAGCCGTCGTGAAATCGCTGGCATCGGACTGAGAGTAAAAGGCCGTGAACTTATTAGATATTCCCTTATCGTATTCGATCTTCACGTCGCCTTGGTCGTTAATTGTGTAGCTCTTTTGCGGCGCCTGATAGTTATCTTGCAGCAACCCCGATGTGGGAGCTGCATTCGGCAACGGGTAGAGCTCTGGATGCGCAAACAAGTATTGAGCTACAGGGTTAAGTACTGGAATCCGATTGTTTACATATGGCGCATAGTTTTTCTGCGTGTCATAGAGCTGAATAGGGGTGTTGCCATTTGCGCCAGTTAGCACTGCACTCAAATCACCATTGCGCATAGCTTGCGTGAGAACGCCATCTTGACCGAGACCGCCTTGGTGGCGGCGCGCGCCTTCATAATCGATGAAGAAGAACAGCTTGTCACGAAGGATTGGCCCACCTAGGGTGCCACCGAAAATGGTCTGCGTGTAGGGATTTCTTGGAACGATCGGCGTGGAATGTTTATTAGCCCAGGTGTTGGCATCCAAGTTGTAGTTTTCGAGAAGGCCATAGACTGAACCGTGATAGTGATTGGTGCCTGACTTCAGAATCGAAACGATTGCACCACCGTTTGCATTTCCATACGACGCGGGTGCATTTGCCGAAATGACGCGGACTTCTTCGAGCGCATCCGGCGCCGGATTGTAGGCAATCAGATTGTTTTGCGGCTCATTCAGATCCGCCCCGTCAAGTGTGTAGTTGTTCGCCTGATTGCGGTTGCCGTTGATCGAGGCAATGCCATTGCTTAGGGTATTGCGCTCGATGGCGTTATTTCCTGTAAACCCTGTCGGGTCCGTGCTCGCTGCGCCCGGTTGAAACAGCGTGACGCTGGAAAAGTTTCGCCCATTCAACGGGATGTTCGCTATCTCATTTGTTGTGAGAGTGACCCCCAGTGAAGAGTCATTCGTATTCAAAATGGGGGCGACCGCGCCCTCTACATCCACTGTTGTCGTGGAACCGCCTGCTTGGAGATGGGCATCGATCTTCGCTGTCTGATCGATCTCAAGCGCAAAGGCTGGGAACTTCTGTGCGGCAAATCCACTCGCCGTCACGGTCGCCTCATAGCGACCGATGGGTAGAAACCGGATACTGTAAACACCTGCAGCATTCGTGGTTGCCTGCGTGTCAACGCCAGTCGCTACGTTGTGAACGCTCACCTGAGCCGACGGCACGACCGCGCCGCTAGTGTCGGTGACCGTACCGCTGACGCTGCCCGTGACGGTTTGTGCCAATGCCGGTGAAGTGAGCGTTATCACAGCCGCGGCTAAAACTGTAGGAAAAATGCTTCGCATGCGCATCACGGACTCCTCAAAGTCTGCAAAGAATGACCAGCCGCATCGTAGCGCGGCCTTGTAGGGGAACGACTGGTTATTATGCACGTTTGCTAGGGAAACGAAAAGAAGGAAGTGCAGAGGGCAGTCAAGCTGACAAAAGGGGAGCAATCAGGATGCCGCGTACTGGTTTCCGGTGCTCTCTAGCGGGCGAACTCACTCCGCTTGCGAGAGTAGCTAAAGTAAATGACCAGGCCGATGATCAGCCACGCGAAGAAGCGCAGCCACGTCATGATGGGCAATCCAGCCATGAGCAACGCGCAGAAGACTATGCTGAGAATCGGGGTGGCGTAGCCGCCCGGCGCGCGGAAGCTGCGGTGCCGTTCCGGCTCCCGGACACGCAGGATCATGACCCCGATCGAAACCAGGACAAAGGCGAAGAGTGTCCCGATATTAGACAGGTCGGAGAGCGTTCCGATGTCGAGCAGCCCGGCAGGGATGCCGACCAGAAAGCCTGCGATCCATGTGGCGACAGCCGGCGTCCGAAAGCGAGGGTGCACCTTGCCGAACCAGGACGGAAAGAGGCGATCGCGAGACATGGCGAACCACACGCGCGCCTGACCCAGCTGGAAGACCAGGATGGAGGAGATCATGCCCATCATGGCGCCCAGCAGGACGATCAGCCGGATCCACTGCAGGCGATGGCCGCCGGGATCCATCGATAACCGCTTCAATGCATTCACCACGGGAGCCGCATCGTCGGTCAGGGTGTTCCATGGGACCAACCCGGTCAACACAATGGCCACCGCGATATACAGCAAGGTGCAGACAATCAGCGTCCCGATAATGCCGACGGGCACGTCGCGCTGCGGGTTGTGGCACTCCTCTGCCGCAGTCGAGACGGAATCGAAGCCGATATAGGTGAAAAAGATGATGGAGCCGCCGGTCAGCACACCGGACCAGCCGTTCGGGTAGTACGGATGCCAGTGCCTGGGCTGGATGAAATGCGCCGCGCCGAAGACAAAGATCAGGATCGCAACGATCTTCAGCAGCACCATGATGTTGTTGGTGCGGGCCGACTCCCGGATGCCGCGCACCAGCACCACCGTCAGGATCATGACAATCAAGAAGGCGGGAATATTGAAACCGAAGTGCCAGCCGGACGCATAGAGCTTCGCACCGTTGAGGTCGGAAAGGCCGGACGGAAGATACGCCGGCGAGATCCAGCGCAGCGATGGGTGCACACCGAACCAATCGAGAAAGTCGACCAGATGCGCCGCAAAGCCGACGCTGACCGCCATATTCGAGACGGCATATTCGAGTATCAAATCCCAGCCGATGATCCAGGCCACCAACTCACCCATCGTCGCGTAAGTGTAGGTATAGGCAGAGCCGGCGATCGGGATCATCGACGCGAGCTCGGCGTAGCAAAGCCCTGTGAACCCGCAGACGATCGCCACCAGGATGAGTGAGACAGCGAGCGCCGGGCCCGCGCCGGGACGGCCGATCAACGCCTGATGACGGATGAGGTAGTCCAGCAGCGGCGTGTTCAGTATGGAGGTGGTGTCGAACTTTTCCCCGGCGATGGCCGTACCGATCACCGTAAAAATCCCGGATCCGATGACCGCGCCAATGCCCAACGCTGTCAGCGAGACAGGCCCCAGCGACTTTTTCAGCGCGTGTTCCGGGGACTCGGAGTCGCTGATCAGCTTGTCGATGGACTTACGTGCGAAGAGTTGCGACAGAGGCGATGACTCCGGCGGAAGGTTCCGGTCAGCGCAAGCACGCTGTTCGGGGTGTCGTCACTACCTTAAGCCATCTTGCCTTCCCCTGTGGACTGGAAAACAAGAGCGACAACCGGGCAAAAAACAGCCCCACCCAAGTTTCACTCGGATGAGGCTGTTCTTGTTGTTCTAAAAGCATTTTCACTGTTGCTGTGTAGAGCCAGGTTCCGCGAAGTGTGGCTTTTCTTGGCGGAAAAGCCACGCGGATCGTCGCGCCCCTCTTTATACCTACAGTGAAAATGCTTTAGCGCTTGTTCTGGCCACGAGACAGCTTCTTGACCTTCTGTTTCCTCGAACCGCGGGGCTCCGTCCGCTTGGCCTTCGGGGCAGCCTTCTTGCGGGCGGCGCGCTTTACCTTTTTACGTTCCTGCGTATCTTCAATCTTCGTGGTGTTTGCCATGCTGTATCTCGATTCCTGAAAGGTGGTGTCCGGCCTAGTGCGCGGGCGACGAAGAGGCGCTTCAGACCCGCTCCAGCTGGGCAAACTTCTCGACCAGCTTTTTCACGCCGAACTTCGTGAATTGTACTGTAATCTTCGCGTCGTCGCCGTCGCCCTCGCGGCGGAAGACCACGCCGTCCCCGTACTTCGGATGGCGCACACGCTGCCCGCTCTTGAAGCCCATCGCTCCGGATGACTCCGGCACCGGCAGCCTCGGACGCTTTGCGGAGGCCCCGCCACGACCCGCAAAGAAGCTGGCGATGTTATCGATGGAGCCTCCCTCGGCACGCTTGCCGGCTGCCATGCTTCCGTAGCCGCGATTGGCAGCAGGCCCGGCTGCTGCGGGCCGCGCGCTTTGGTCCTCGTCTTCGTAGCTGTAGTGACGGTCGCCATCGTGACCGTAGCGCCCCCCGCTCCGGTTGGAGGAGCCGGAGGCATAATTCGCCGCATAGCCGCCCCAGTTGGTGGCGCGCTCACGGCCGCCGCTAAGGTCTTCAAGCAAATGCTGCGGCACCTCTTCAAGGAAGCGGGAGGGCAGTGCGGCATCCGGCATGTCATTGCCGTAGCGCCGGCGAAAGCGCGCACGGCTCAGGATCAACGTGTCCATGGCCCGCGTCATACCCACGTAGCAGAGGCGGCGCTCCTCCTCCAGACCGGCCGGATCGGTCAGCGTGCGCGAATGCGGAAAAAGACCCTCCTCCATGCCGCAGAGCAGCACCAGTGGGAACTCCAGTCCTTTGGCTGCGTGCAGCGTCATCAATGTCACGCGGCTGTCCGGCTTGTAGTGATCGGTATCGCTGACCAGCGCGGCGTGATCCAGGAACTCGGCCAGCGTCTCGCCCCGCTCTTCGGCGTCCTGCGCGGCGTTGGCAAGCTCCTTCAGATTTTCAATGCGTGAAAAGGCCTCGGGCGTCCCCTCATCTTCCAGTGCGCGGATGTAGCCGCTCCGGTCGTTGATGAAGCGGATCAGCTCCGGCAACGTGGCCTTATCGCCGGGCTTGCGGAAGGGGGTGCGCTCTTCCGACTCAGCCGCCACTGGCTCTTCCGGCTGTGTCACAGACGAGCCCAGGGAGCGCATCGCGGTGGAAGCCTCAAACGGGTTGAAGCTGACATCTGACGGAGCATCCTCGGCAACGGCCTCCGGGAAAGACTCCGGTGCAAACGAGTCGTCCTCTTCTGCCGGTTCCAACCCCAGCACGCCCTGCTCACCAAAGTCGAAGGCGGTCGCCTCATCGAAGCTGCCTTCGTCCTCGGCATCCGGACCTTGCGTATAGCCACCCTCGGGTAGTGACTGCCCTGCATCGGCGGAGACATCCGCCGTCAGCTTCTCCGCAAAGCCCGGCTCTAGCAGCACGCGCGCATCTTCAATCATGCGGTGGAAGCTCTCGAGTGCATTCAGCGCGCGCTGCGGCAACAGATGCTCGCGCACCGCATGGCGAATAGCGTCCCAGGTGCTTGTGCCGGTCTCAAGCGCCAGCCGTTCGAGCGTGTCGAGGGTGGCGCGCCCAATGCCACGCGCCGGCGTGTTGATCACACGTTGCAGCGCGATCGAGTCGTTCGGGTTTTGCACCAGCTTCAGATAGCTCAACAGGTCTTTGATCTCGGCGCGCTCGTAGAACGAGAAGCCGCCGACCATCGTGTATTGGATCGAGTACCGCCGCAGCGCCTCTTCGACCAGCCGCGACTGCGAGTTGGTGCGGTAGAGTACGGCCACGCGCGGCTGCTCTTCGCTCTCGCCCGCCTTGCGTAGATATTTCTGGATGTAGTCGGCGATGAACAGCGCCTCGTTTTCGCCATCCGGCGCCTCATAGTAGCCGATGTGCGAGCCGCCCTGCCGCTCCGTCCACAGGTTCTTGCCCTTGCGTTGCGCATTGCGCGCCACCACGGCGGATGCACCTTCCAGGATCACCTGCGTCGAGCGATAGTTCTGCTCCAGGCGAATGGTCTTCGTCTCGGGAAAGTCCTTCTCGAACTCCAGGATGTTGCGAATATCCGCGCCGCGCCAGCTATAGATGCTCTGGTCTTCGTCGCCTACCACGCAAATGTTGTGGTGCTCGCCGGAAAGCAACTTCATCAGCTCATATTGAGGGCGATTGGTGTCCTGATACTCGTCGATCATGATGTAGCGAAAGCGCCGGTTATAGCGTTCCCGCGTCTCGCCGCTGGCCTTCAGCAGCCGCACTGCTTCGAGCAGCAGATCGTCGAAGTCCAGCGCATTGTTCTTCAGAAGTTCCTTGCGGTAGACCTCGTAGAGTTGCGCTATGCGCTCGCTGATCGGATCGCTCGACCCCAGGTAATACTCCTGCGGATCGATCATGTGGTTCTTCGCCCAACTGATCTTCGAGAGGACGGTGCGCGGCGTCAGCGTCTTGTCGTCGAGCGACATGCGGCGCATGGCCTGCTTCACGATCGCCTGCTGATCGCTCTCGTCATAGATGGCGAAGCTGCGCGTCAGCCCCTTGCCGCCGATGCGCAATGCCTCGATATCGCGGCGCAGCACGCGCACGCAAAAGGAGTGGAATGTCGAGAGCTGCGGCTTGGCCAGCGTGGACCCCGCCAGCAGTTTGTCGACGCGCTCAGCCATCTCGGCGGAGGCCTTGTTGGTGAAGGTGACGGCCAGAATGGAATCGGGCGCAGCGCCTTTCGCCTCAATCAGATACGCGATGCGGTGGGTGATGACGCGCGTCTTGCCGGAGCCGGCGCCGGCCAGGATCAGGACCGGACCATCGGTCGCCTCAACGGCAGCCCGCTGCTGCGGGTTCATCTTGTCTAGGAGGGGATTCACAGGGCGGGCGTGTCTCAGAAAAGGTGTACCTCTCCAGTGTATCGCCGCAAGTCGTGGATTTCCCGGAGCGGGGCGACGGTTTCGAGATTCACCGCAGCATTCGCTATCCTGAAATGCAGATCTGCCTACCATCGAAAGTGCAATGCATTCATCCCACGAATCCACGCAGCGAGCACGGCGCAGCATCTGTGTCTTCTGCGCATCGAGCAAAGGTACGGAACCCGTCTATCTCGAAGAAGCTGGAGCGCTCGGGCGGGCTATTGCCGAGCGCGGCTGGCAGCTCGTCTACGGCGGGGCGCACGTGGGCCTTATGGGCGCAGTGGCCGACGCAGCACTGGCGCATGGAGCGCCGGTTATCGGCGTTATTCCGAGTGCCCTGATGGACCGCGAGATCGCCCACAGAGGGCTGACGGAGCTTATCGAAGTCGGCTCGATGCACGAGCGCAAGGCAGAGATGGCAGCCCGGGCGGATGCGTTTCTCGCCTTGCCGGGCGGCCTTGGCACACTCGACGAGCTATGCGAGGTGCTGACTTGGTCCCTTCTGGGCATCCACCGCAAACCGATAGTGCTCATCAACACTGCCGGCTACTGGAATGCCTTCCTCAAGATGCTGGATGAGGCCGTCGCCGCCGGCTTTTTGCGCCCTGCGCACCGCAGTCTGGCTTTACTTGCGCCGGATGCGCAGGCGGCCTGCACTATGATTGAGATGGCTTGGTTACATGCGCCGGCGCGCCGCTGAGCCCACTCGGACGATTCATCAATATTCTCGCCAGTTGTTCTTTCACCCGGCAGGAACGTCGAGATGCTAGGGTGGAAAATGCCGCATCTATGCAAATAACACACGAACGAAAGACGACTTTGAGCCGGCTGCATGTCCTGACGTTGGCCGTAGCTGCGATTGCCCTGACCGGAGCCGTGACCGCATTACCGGCCCGCGCCCAGGAACTCGCTATGGATGAGGGCTTGCCGAATGCGCCCGTGCCACAGGTCTCGACCTCTACCCCCCAAACCCCGGCATCCACGCCACCGACCGCACCACCGCCAACCGAGGCGCAAAAGCCGCCTGGGCAGAACTCCGATGAAGTGCTGAAACGCGAGGAGAAGCAACGCGCCTTCGGTGTCATGCCGATGTTTCAATCCGTGGGGCGCTCAGACAATATTCCGCCTCTGAGCCCAAAGCAGAAGTTTCAGCTCATGTTGAAGAGCTCCACGGATCCGTTCATCTTCGCTCAGGCTGCAGTTCTCTCCGGCATTGGGCAGGCGCGCGACACCAATTCAGGAACCAAAACCGTGACCAACCCGGACGGAACGACGAGCCGGGTCCGCTATGGTTTCGGTCAGGGCGCGGCTGGCTACTTCAAACGATTCGGCTCCTCCTATGCAGATACGGCGGACGGCAATTTCTGGGGCAACGCCGTGCTCCCGGTCCTGCTTAAAGAAGATCCCCGCTACTTCCGTATGGGCACCGGCTCTTTCACGAAGCGCTTCCTCTACTCGGCCAGCACTAGCGTCTGGTGCCGGCGCGACAACGGCAAATGGGGACCGAACTACGCCAACGTGGCGGGAAACTTCATCGCCGGCGGCATCTCGAATTTGTACTATCCCGACGAAGACGCCGGCGTTGAGAAGACCGTCATCGGTGCGATGACCGTCACGGCCGAGGGCGTAATCGGCGCCGAATTGATCGAGTTTCTGCCGGACATCGAACATCACTTCCTAAAGAAGCACCACTCCTGGCAGCAGTAGCACTCACCGCCGCTGATCTTGCGGCAAATCAAGTGTCGTTCTGAACGAAGTGACGAGCCTGCCCTGAGCCAGTCGAAGAAACCTGCAGGCTGCATTGTCCGCCGAAGGAAGGACAGCAGATCCCGATCGCGCGCGAGAGACTGCACCGGGAGGGCTGACGAAGGGATATCAAGGAGTATCTCGCTATTCCCTGCTCCTTGCCTCACGGCACTCCGCGCATTGACAGTGGCGACGCAGAAAAGCCCACGAGTAGATGCCGCTGGAGTGGCCGTCGTTCCAGCGAAAGATGAGCGCATACCGGCCTGCAGCCTCGACAGAGTTGGGACGCGGGGGCGCTTCAAACAGAGGCAGGAGTTGCGTGGGCGCGGGTTTCTGCTGACCCGGCTGCAGACCGGCCGCTTCGCGCGTCTCGTGGCAGGTAGCACAGGGGCAGGCGTCCCGCAGCCAGCGGAAGGTCCACGCGCTGTGGTGGCCGTCCTTCCAATCGATCTCCACACCGGTGCCTTCGCTTTTGTGGACGCGCACCTTGAGCGGCTCTACCATGTCGCGCGGCAACTGGCGGTCACCCTGGTTGATACGGCGCGCCTCCGCCTCATCGACGATACGGATTCCTTCATGACTCATGACTGTTTGCAGGATACGCCGCTGCGATGGACGCTTTAAGCAGCTTTCGGAGGAGGCCTACCGTGCGCGCAGGAAGAAGTATGCCGACATCCCGAGACCGAGGATGACCACGCAGGCGCGCATCACGCGGGGGCTGAGACGGCGCGAGTAGCGGGCACCCAGATAGCCTCCCACGGCGGCGGTCAGCATCATGAGCACGCAGAGATGCCACACAATCTGTCGCTCCACCATGAAGGTGACGACGGCGATGCCGTTGGCGATCGTAGTAGCCACCACCTTGAGCGCATTCACCTCGCGGATGCTCTCAATGCCGAAGATGGCCAGAGCGGACATGATCAGAAACCCGGCGCCGGCACCGAAGTAGCCGATGTAGAAGCAGGCTAGAATCAACGCCACGCACAGAGGCAAATAGCGGGGCCGCGCGAACGCAATGGTGTCAACGCGGCGACGTGCGATCCATGTCGAAATGCGCCCACTGGCGGCAAATAGCAGTGAAGCGACTAAAAGCAGCCAGGGGACTAGCCGCAGGAAGGTTCCCTGCCCGGTGTGCAGCAGCACGATGGCTCCAGCAACGCCACCCAGCAGGGCGCATACGGAAACGGGAATCAGCAGCCGTAGGTTTACGCCCAAGTCTTCCCGATATGCCGCGATCGACGTGAGTTGTCCCGGCCACAGCGCCACGGTGTTGGTGGCATTTGCGGGAATCGGAAGCACGCCGGCACCCAGAAGCGCAGGAAAAGAAAGAAATGATCCGCCGCCGGCCACCGCGTTCAATGCGCCGGCCAGGAAGGACGCGGTGGCCAGCCAAGCACCCCGATGCGACGGCGCGAGAAGACTTACCAATGTGACCCGTCGTCTTCGCTCGTCACTCGGTCACCTTTAATCGACAACACAAATCAGGCACTTGAGATACTCCGTCTCCGGGATCGTGAGCACGACAGGATGATCGGGCGCTGCACCGCGCCGCTCGACGAGCCGCACGTGCCGGCCGGCATCCGCCGCTGCAGCAGCCACGGTCGCGGTAAAGTCTGCGCCCGAGATGTGGTGCGAGCAGGAGCACGTCACCAGCACGCCGCCCGGAGGCAGCATCTTGAACGCGCGTAGATTCAGTTCCTTGTAGCCGCGCAGCGCGCCCTCTACCGCTCGCTTGCTCTTCGCAAAGGCCGGCGGATCCAACACGATGGTGTCGTACCGCGTGCCGGCATCGCTCCAGGCACGCAGCAGTTCGAAGGCATCTGCTTCCACCCAGTCCACTTCGGCAGACAGTGAGTCGCGGTTCGTGTCGAGGTTGTGCTCCGCTACCTCAAGCGCGGCGCGCGAAGAATCGACACCGGTCACGCGCGAGCAGCGTTGCGGTCCCGTGGAGGCGGCCATATGCAGGGCAAAGCCGCCTTGATAGGTACAGACGTCGAGCGCCTCTCCATGTGCATACTTCGCGGCAGCAGCATAGTTCAACCGCTGATCCAGAAAGGCCCCGGTCTTCTGTCCGGACGTTGCGTCATATGCAAAGCGAAGTCCGTTGATGGAGAATGTCGCGTTCAGCAGCGGCTGAGCAGCGTTTCTGGCATAGAGCGTCGCCAGCGCGGGCGTCTCCAACCCCTCGAGCGCCGCCATTCGGGCATCGCCGCGTTCGACGATGGTCTCCGGCGAGCATGCTTCGACTAATACGCGGGTCACCAGCGCTCGCACCTCGGGGCGATCCAGTCCCCGCGCCAGCAGTTGGACCAGCAGCAGCGTTCCATAGCGATCCACAATCAAGCCGGGGAGCTCGTCGGCCTCGCTGAACACGAGGCGGCAGGCCTCTGTATGCAACGATGTGCGCAGTGCAATGGCCCGGCGCAGACGCGTTTCCAGCAGGACCAGCCACGCCGCGTCGGACGGCAGCACCTCCCGGCTCACCATGCGAAGCGATATCTGAGAGCTGGGACTCCAGAGGGCCGTGCCGAGCGGAATGCCTCGTTGGTCGACCACCGGAATCAGGCCGGAGGCAGTCAGCGCATCGGCCACATCCTGCCCGGTCACCTCGACAACATCGGACGCGTAGACCCAGGGGTGAGCCGAGCGCAGACGGTCGGCAGCGCGTCGGGTGATGACAGCGGCGCGTACCTGCTGAGAAGGTGCGGATGCCCGCACCGGCGCGAGGGCGTTCGGTTTCGCGGCTTTTCCGGGCTTGTTGGAACCGGGCTTCTTGGAACCGGGCTTTTGGGAAGCAGCTTTGTCTGTCTGCGTGCGAGCGATCGTTTGGTGCTGTGTCGGGGTTCGTTTCATGAGGTGATCAGGCTTTCCTGAAGAAGAAAAGCTATCAGCCTATAATCAGGCATGGCGACCGCGCGTACAACGCCGCCGGAGTCTACTGCGTCACGACCGGCCGAGCCCGACTCGCGGGCTTTAGTCGATGCGCGTTTTCGTGCCCTGTTGGATACGGTACGTGCTCATCGCCCCAGCGACGATACTGACATCATCCGCCGCGCCTGGGAGTTTTCTCTCACCCACCATCAAGGCCAGCTGCGCGCATCGGGCGAACCCTACGTACTGCACCCGCTCGAAGTCGCGCACGTGTTGGCGGAGATGAAGCTGGACTCAACCGCGATCGCCGCCGGTCTGTTGCATGACGCCGTCGAAGATACGCCGGTGACGGCAGACGATATCACCCGGCTCTTCGGCGAGCAGGTAGCGCACATTGTTGAAGGCGTCACCAAGATCGACAAGATCCAGTTCGCGAACAGCGAAGACCGCCAGGCAGAGAACGTCCGCAAGATGCTGCTGGCCATGGTCAGCGATGTGCGCGTGGTGCTCATCAAGCTGGCCGACCGCCTGCACAACATGCGCACACTGCAGCACCTGCGCCCGGAGCGACAGCAAGCTATCGCACGCGAAACCCTGGACATCTACGCTCCTCTTGCCCACCGTCTGGGCATGGGCAAGGTGCGCGGCGAGCTCGAGGATCTGGCCTTCCGCTATGTCGACGCGGTGAGTTACGACAAGGTGCAGACGGCCATCGACGAACGCCGCAAGGAAGGCGAAGACTTCCTGGAAGGCGTCGAGCGTGTGCTGCAGGAAAAGCTGGCCGAGTACCACATCCAGGCGCGCGTGGAGTGGCGTATCAAGCGCATCTACAGCATCTTCCAGAAGCTGCAGAAACAACGCTCTTCCGTCGACCAGGTCTACGATCTCCTCGCCGTGCGCGTGATCACCGGCAGCGTGCAGGACTGCTACGCGGTCTTCGGGCTGATTCATTCGCTGTGGCGCCCGGTGCCGGGCCGCATCAAGGACTTTATCGCCATGCCCCGGCCGAATTTGTATCAGTCGTTGCACACAACCGTCATGGGCACCGGCGGGCACCAGTTCGAAGTACAGATCCGCACCGAGGAGATGCACCGCGTCGCCGAGGAAGGCATTGCGGCGCACTGGAAGTACAAGGCCAACGGTCAGCAGGTCAACAGCAAGGACGAAAAGCGCTTGGCCTGGATTCGGTCATTGGTGGAATGGCAGCGGGAGATGTCGGATCCCAACGAATTCCTCTCCACCCTGAAGATCGATTTATACCCGGAAGAGGTCTACACCTTTACGCCCAAGGGCAAGGTAGTCGTGCTGCCGAAGGATGCAAGCCCGGTCGATTTCGCATACTCCGTCCACACCGAGGTAGGACAAGCATGCACCGGTGCTCGCGTGAACGGACGCATGGTGCCGCTGCGCACGCGTCTGCGCAATGGCGATATCGTCGAGATCCTGACGCAGAACGGCCACACGCCGAGCCGCGACTGGCTGACCTTCGTCAAGAGCTCGCGAGCGCGCAACAAGATCAAACACTGGCTCAACGAGCACCAGCGCGAGCGCGCTATCGACATCGGCAGCAAACTCATCGATCGCGAAGCGCGGAAGTACAAGGTCTCGCTCGGCCGTTTCACCGAAGCCGATTACACCCGCGTCGCAAATGAATATGGCGTGGGCAACGAGAAAGATCTACTGGCCGGCATTGGCTTCGGCAAGTACTCATCGCGCCAGGTGCTGAACAAGCTCGAGCCCGGACTGGTTGCGCCGCTCGCTCCGGATGCGGATACGGCCGACGCCAAGTCCACTGTAGATTCTGTAAGACGGCTGCATCTGAATCCGCGCACGGAGTCACTCGAAGTGGAGGGCCAGAACGATCTGCTGGTCTACCGCGCACGATGTTGCAATCCCATTCGCGGCGAGGAGATCCTCGGTTATGTCACGCGTGGCCGTGGCGTGGCCGTCCATGCGCGGCGATGTTCGAATGTGCAAAATCTGCTGTACGAAGCAGACCGCCGAATCGCGGTCGAGTGGTCGAAGGACTCGACCAACGACCGCGGCGGCCAGCAGACGTATCCGGTACGGGTGATTGTCTATTGCGACGACCGCGCGGGAATGCTGAAGAACCTGACCGCCATCATCAGCGACGACGGCACCAATATTCGCAGCGTGGACTCACGTGCCGGCAAGGACGGCGAGGCCATCGTCGAATTTATCGTCGAAGCAGAAGACGTCGCGCACCTGGATCGCATCGTCACCGGGCTACGCATCCTCGTCGGCGTCCGCGAAGTGGAGCGAGCCACCAAGGTTTGAGCAGAAGGGGCTCTGCTAAGGTTAGAGGGATCTTTCGTGCGTTTTCATGCTGAGTTCCGGTAAGAAGAAAATCCTGCAGGGATCTGCGGTCAACATGCTGCAGATGCTGCTCTCCTTCGGTGTCTCCATCATCGTCCCACCGTTCCTGGTGCACCACATGGCCCAGGCGGAGTACAGCGCATGGGTCCTCATCCTGCAGGTCAGCGCGTACATCAATTATCTGGAGTTCGGCATACAGACAGCGATCGGTAAGTTTGTCGCGGAGTATCACGCGACCGGCGACACCGCCATGAGTGCGAAGGTCGCCAGCACGGCAATCTCCATCCTTTCCATCGCAGCAGCTATCGGAATCGTGGCGATGGCAGTACTCGCAATGGCGGTTCCCTCGATCTTCCATCAAATGCCGGCTGATATCGTGCCTGCAGTGCGCATCGGCATTCTTGCGATCGGCTCTACAACCGCATTGCTGCTTCCCTTCTCTGTTCTTCAGGCCATCTTCATCGGCTTGCAACGATATGCGGTTCCCGGGGTTGTAACGAGCGTAGGAAGAATCGCATCTTCCATTGCGATCGTAGTGCTCGTCGTCCGTCACGGCACGCTCAGCGAGATCGCGTTGCTCATTGCCGCGTTCAACCTGCTTACCGCAATTGCACAGTGGTATTGCTGGAAGCGGTATGCAAGCAGCGCCGTGCCGCTCACTCTGTTTGCAATGGATCGAACGGTAGCGGCCAGACTCGTAGAGTACTGCGGCATTCTGTCGATCTGGACCATCGGCAGCCTGTTCATCAGCGGACTGGATACAACGATCGTCGGCCGCTACGACTTCCGCAATACGGGCTTTTACGGAGTGGCCGGCAGCGCAACGAATTTCATGCTGATGATCATCGGCAATCTGATCGGTCCTCTTATGCCGGCAATCTCTTCCGTGCAAGGCCAGCGCACTCCCGCTCAACTGGGAGCTCTGCTCATCCGCATGACTCGGTATTGCACTCTGCTCATCACGGCTCTTGCACTGCCACTTCTCATCGGGGGCTTCCCTCTGCTGAAGCTCTGGCTTGGCCGTACCTATGCCGAGGGCAGCGTTGTGTTTCTATCGGTCCTGGTGCTGGCGAATGCGCTTCGGCAGCTGTTTTACCCATACGCGATCATGTTGGTGGCCACCGGCACACAGCGTTCCGGAACTGCGGCGCCAATCCTTGAGGCCTGCATCAACCTTGGAGCCAGCCTTGTGCTTGTACGCTCCTACGGAGCGATTGGCGTCGCATATGGAACGCTCATCGGAGCAATTGCAGGAACCACTACGCATCTGCTGCTGAGCATGCGGCTCACCTTTCCCGTGATCCGAGTTCACACGTTGCGCTTTGTGGCGGAGTCGGTTCTGAAACCTGCATCGTGTGCTCTGCCTGCGTTGCTGCTGCTGCCCTGGTGGCGCGACCGGTCGATGCTGCCGTTTTCCCCACCTTTACTTGGAGCCTGGATTCTCGCGACTCTGAGCATCCTCTGGCTGATAGGCCTTACCGCAGCGGAACGCGCGCAAGCCACAGCACGCGTGCGCGCATTGCTATAATCCGTCTTGGCGCTGCCTGCTCCCCACAGACGACTTGATGTCTTCTCCACAATCTCTTCCGCCATCGCTACACATCATCGCCGTCGCCGTCATCTATAAGCGGATCGTCACTGAAAGCGAGTCTGTCTCATCCCTGCTCCGCATCTTGGAGCAGCAACCGGACTGGTCCCGGTACTTTTCCCTCATCCTTTACGACAACTCACCTGAGCCGCAATCGATTCCGGTCGACCTTCCGCTGCCTGTCACCTACATTCATGACGGCAGCAATGGCGGTCTCGCTCCGGCTTACAACTACGCGCTGCAGCAAGCGCAGTCATCGCAGACCGAGTGGCTTTTACTGCTCGATCAGGACACAACGCTCACGCCCGCATACATTGCGGAGTTGATGGATCTGGCATCCGCACTTCAGGCTGCCCCGGAGATCGGCGGCATCGTTCCTAAGCTCACTGCAGAAGGAACGCTGTATTCGCCGGAAGCGAACTTCCTCTACCAACTGCGCCATCAGTTTCGGACAGTTCGGCACCCGGTGGAGGAGACGGCCTTGGGCGTTCAGGCAAAGGTATTGAGTGCGTACAACTCCGGAGCGCTTCTGCGCGTGGAGGCGCTCGTGCAGATCGGTGGATTTCCCGCCGATTTCTGGCTCGACTACCTGGATCACGCAGTCTTTGCAGAGATGAGTCGATACGGACGCAAACTTTACGTGATGCGCGCGGCGTTAGAGCAGAAGCTCTCTCATATGGATGTCAACGAGGTACCGCACTGGCGTCATCGCAACGTCCTGACCGCACAAACACGTTACGTGATCCGCTACGGCCGTTTTTTGGAGCGCATGCTGTATCGCCTGTATCTTCTGCGCGTTTGCCGATTCCTTCATAGATGTTGCAGGAACCGCCGGGTCTGGAAAGAGATGTTTTTTCAGGTATTCGTGCTCCGCGTGCCGAGTGTCAGAATTGGCGAATGACGCGATGGACAGCCTAGAGCGTTTTCACTGCAGGTATCGAGAAGAGCGCGATGATCCGTGGGACTTTCCCGTCAAAAAAAGCCACACGTCGCGGGATTTCGCTCGAAACAGCAACAGTGAAGATGCTCTAAGCACTCCAGCGACTCAAGCCGATGCAAGTGCCGAACCGGGCCGTTCCAACATCTCCGTGGCGCTGTGTACCTGCAACGGAGAGCGATATCTGCCGGAGCAGCTACAAAGCATCTTGTCGCAAACGCGGTTGCCGGACGAAGTGATTGTCGGCGACGACGGTTCCACGGACGGCACGCTCGCACTGTTAGACGGCTTTGCCGAACAGGCTCCCTTCCCGGTTACCGTGCTTGGCGGCGAAGGTCGTCTTGGATCGACCCGAAACTTCGAGCGGGTGCTTCGTCGATGTCGGTGTGCCTTCATCGCGCTCTGCGATCAGGATGATGTGTGGACGCCGAAACACCTGGAGCAGTTAGCCTCACAACTGGAGCTCCATCCCGAGGTGTCTCTGGTTTTTTCCAATGCGCACCTGATGGATGCGAACGGAGCCCTGCTGCCCTGCACGCTCTGGCAGAGCTTCGGCTTCTCCGATGAGCGACAACGGGCTTTGGCCAGCGGCGATTATCGACTCCTCGTCCGCGAACGGTTCGTGACCGGTGCCACAGCGATGCTGCGTCAGGCTGCCCTGGAGCACGCTCTACCCATCCCGCCGGTCTGGATTCATGATGCGTGGCTGGCCTGCATTCTCTCCTTCCACGGCGACCTCCTCGCACTGGACGAACCATTACTTCACTATCGCGTGCATGCGCGGCAGCAGGTAGGAACGGGAGTATCGCTCTGGAAGCGAGACACCACGCGGCAAGCGGATGCGCACTGGGAGCGCATCTACACCGAGAGAAGGCAACTCGAAATGCTCCTCGACTTCTTGGCCGAGCATCCGCCGTCGGTGCGCACTGAACTGCTGGAGCCTTACAAACACCGGGCAGATTTTCTGAGGGTGCGCAGCCAACTGGCGAACCAACGCCTCGCGCGTGTCATCCCCATTCTGCGAAACTGGATCGAATACCGGCAACAGGCCGGTGGTTTGCCGAGTATTGTGAAGGACCTGCTCTTTGCGAAATGATGCAAGGCAGACTCGTTGGAAAAAAAGTTTACGCAGAGGTAGCTGCGGCAACCCTACCTACTCAGGAGCTTTTCTCATATGTCCATCATCCAGGTCAGCACCAAAGACGCACCGGCAGCCATCGGACCGTACTCGCAGGCCGTTCGTATCGGGGATTTTCTCTACACATCGGGCCAGGTAGCCCTCGATCCGGCAAGCGGCGCGATCGTTTCCGGCGGCATTAGGGAACAGACCATGCGCGTTATCGAGAACCTAAAAGCTGTTTTGACTGCAGGCGGAGCAAGTATGTCCTCGGTTGTGAAGACAACGGTATTCCTCAAGGACATGGGCGACTTTGCCGCGATGAACGAGATCTACGGACGCTATTTTTCAGGTGACGGGGTGACTGCCCCGGCCCGCTCGACGGTGGAAGTGGCACGGCTACCGAAGGATGCATTGGTCGAAATCGAAGTGATCGCGCACCTGTAGTTCGCTGGGATCATCTAATGAATAAAGGAATGCGAGGGAACATGTCTGAGACGAAAGCGGCCCCCAAAACGGACAAAGTACAGAAGACAGACGCGGAGTGGCGCGCGCAGCTGACGCCGGAGCAATACCATGTCACGCGACAGAAGGGTACGGAACCGGCATTCTCAGGAGCGCTTTACCGCAACCACGCGGATGGAATCTACCACTGCGTTGCATGCGATGCGGAGCTTTTTCGCAGCGATGAAAAGTTTGAGTCGGGCAGCGGCTGGCCCAGCTTCTTTCTACCGGTAAACGCGGCAGCGGTGGAGACCCACTCGGACAAGAGTCACGGCATGGAGCGAGTGGAGGCTACGTGTGCACGTTGCGGAGCGCATCTGGGTCACGTCTTCCCGGATGGCCCTCAACCCACCGGACTGCGCTACTGCATCAACTCGGTCTCCCTGAACTTCGATCCTGTGAAGAAATAGAACGGAGTCCGGAGCAACGAAAAGCCCCGTCGGCGACGGGGCTTTTCGTTGGGTGCTGTCAAGGCATTACTACGCTTTGGTGACCTTGCCGGATTTAATGCAGCTGGTGCACACGCGGATCCGCTTGTTGCCTCCGCCAATCTTTGCCTTGACCGGACGCAGGTTAACGTTCCAGCGGCGCCGGCTCACGTTGTGCGCGTGGGAGATGTTGTTGCCGAACTGCGGACCTTTGCCGCAAACCTCACATACCTGTGCCATGACCAAACTCCAAATCTCGATTGGAAACCTGTGCGCGGCGGAATCGTCATGCGAGGAGACTCACAGAGAAACCCATACCACCGGGACCGCTTCGCGAGTCTACAGTCTAACGCAGAATCCGTCCTTTGGACAGTCCTCGCCGCTCGCGATCACCTGTCATCGCCGCAAGGGGATTCGCCATAGTCAACTAAGCGGCATACTGGAAGCTGCGCGCACGATGCTATCGCCAAGCCAGAGAGAGACTGCTTTCCCCGCCCCCGACAACGGAAGGTCCGGACGCCCATCTGTCGTCTTCTGGACGGCCTTTCTGGTCCGGGTTGCGTATATGACGCTGGCGCATACCTACCGCATCCGGCCCTTTCCCGATCACTTCGAGTACGGGTGGGAGATGGGCAGGATCGGACGAGCATTGGCCACCGGCTATGGTTTCGCCGACCCGTTTCGCGGCCATACCGGACCGACGGCCTGGACCGGTCCGCTGTATCCGCTGCTCATCGCCGCTGTCTTCAAGTGCACAGGCGTCTACACGCAGACGTCGGCTTGGATTCTGCTTACGCTGAATTCGCTTTTCAGCGCACTCACGGTATTTCCCATGGCAGCGATCGGACGGCGATCTTTCGCCGCGATGGGGCGCTCGGCCAGTATCACGCGATGGTCGATCTGGTTGTGGGCACTGTACCCGGCCGCCATGCAGTATGCAGTGCGCTGGATTTGGGAGACCTCGGCCAGCACGCTGCTGTTCACCTGTGCCATTGCCCTAGCTCTGCGCATACATCAACAGGGCGCAGAGGAGCCGGCACGGTCATGGCACCCGCTACGCGATTGGGCACTCTTTGGCGTGCTCTGGGGCATCATCGCGCTCCTGAACCCGGCGCTCGTCATCTTCCTGCCGTTTGCCGGGGTCTGGGTGCTGACGGGCCAGCGCCGGGAGTTGCCGCGCGCGATGGCCTCCGCCGGTCTGGCAGCCGTGATTTTTCTTGCCTGTCTTGCCCCTTGGACGGTGCGGAATGCGCGGGTCTTCCATCACTTCGTGCCGTTGCGCGCCAACTTCGGAGCGGAGCTATGCCTGGGCGACGGGCCGGGGGCCACCGGCCTGTTGATGGAGTACCATCACCCAGCCCAGGATCCGCAGCAACGCCGTATCTACGCCGCCATGGGCGAATACCGCTATGCCCAGATGCGCGGCGACCTGGCGTGGCGAACGATCCGTGCAGACCGTGGATTATTTTTGCGCAACAGCCTGAAACGGCTGGACTTCTTCTGGTTTGGGGTACCGGCTCCCGGTGACCGGACAGGGGTGGAACGATTCTTTCGCAGCCTCAACTTCGGCTTTCTCAGCACGGCCGGGCTGCTGGGACTGCTTCTGGCGCTTCGCCGCCATGTGGTGGGTGCGTGGCTCTTCGCCTTCGCCTTCCTCACCGTTCCGGCGATATACTACCTAGTGACGGTACACGCCCGCTTCCGGCACCCTCTGGAGCCTCTAATCGCTCTGCTGGGTGTCTTTCTGTTTCAGATTGCGGAACGCCGTCGCACTGCCAGGGTCAATACAGTCCCCGCTGCATCCCATCCGGATGACCTTGCGTGTCCGGGTTGACCCTGCGTGCATCTCCGGCTAGACTAAGTAGGTTCCGGCGATCCTGTCTGCGCCCCTTCACGTCAGCGAAACGACTTGGGGAGTGGCCGACTGCAGTGTTGACTCATCACCCTTCGTTTTGCAGTGATTTGAGCAGCGCGCAGCCAGCGAAGCATGTATCTGCCCAACCGATTTTGAGTTTCCGGCTCCCTCGCGGGGCTGTGGAGGGTTTATGTACGCGGTAATCCGCACTGGTGGAAAGCAGTATCGCGTGGCACCTGGTGATGTGCTGCGCATCGAGAAGACCGGCGTCGATGCCAATGAAATGATTGAATTCAGCGATGTGCTGGCAGCCTCAACTGCGGATGGCGCCCTGGACAGACCGCAGAGCGCCAAGGTGATGGCCACCGTACTCGGCGATGGCCGCGGCGACAAGATTCTGGTCTTCCACTACAAGCGGAAGAAGCAGTACAAGAAGCTGCAGGGGCACCGGCAGGCGTATACCTCGGTGCGCATCAACGAGATCGAGGTGGACGGCACCACCTACCGCCCCGAAAAGGAAGCGAAGTAAGCCGGTAACGCGACAATCCACCCAGGTCAGAATCCCTGGAAGAATAAGCGACCGGCGCAACCGCCGTTACGCGATACGAGGACCGAAGAGATGGCACACAAAAAAGGATTAGGCAGTTCGAAAAATGGCCGCGACTCCAACGCGCAGCGACTGGGAGTGAAGGTCTTTGCCGGTGAGGTTGTGCCGGGCGGCTCCATCATCGTCCGGCAGCGTGGCACCCGCATCAAGCCCGGTCTGAACGTGGGCCGCGGCAGCGACGATACGCTCTTCGCCAAGATCACCGGCAAAGTGAAGTTCCAGGACAAGGGAAAAAGTGGCCGATTCGTCTCCGTGGAGCCGGCGGAGCTGGCAACGCCTTAAACAGCGCACATTCCATTGCAGAAATCAAAGAAGCCATGGCAGATGCCCTGGCTTCTTTTTCTGTGACTCATTCACTCCAGAGTCACGACGCCCGAGGCGGCTCGACCTCATTCCGGCGCAACACCCGGTCAACGACGCTCTCTACATCCTGCAAGAAGAATGGCGCCGACTCCGGCTGGCCGAGTGCGATGTGCGGGGCAGGTTTGCCGAGTGCTACGGCGATCTCATTCCACTTTTGCAATTGCGACGCAGAGTGCAGCTGCACCGGCATGCGGGGACGCTCCGGGAGAAGCAGATATGTCAGCCAGATGCAGATGGCGGCGAGGCTTCCCATGTCTCGCACCAGAAGCCACGGCAGCAAATGTGTGCCCGAGCGGAGCAGGAACATGAAGCAAACCGAATCCACCACTGCAAGCACCCCGAAGCCTAATGTGATGCCGACGATTCGGCTGCGGAAAGGAATGCCTAGCGCCTGCGCCGAGAGCAGGACAAAGGCAAGCAGACAGAATTCGAGGACACTGACACATCTCATGGACTGCAGCACCGTGACCTGCAGCGATTGCGGATGAAAAAACATGGGAACGATGGCGGGCACTACCGACACCGCAACCGAGACCAGAGCGACCCAGCGAAAGGCCACCCGGGCCAGCCGACGCAGCCCGGGAAGTGGGTCGAGCGCGTCGCCGAAGATCTGCTGCGCCATCAGGAACGTCAAAACTCCGGAGATTCCGTATGCCGCCCAGAAGAGCGTGGAATATACCGTCGACTCCTGCGCAATCCGGAGGTCCGGGAATCCTGTAAATGTCAGTACCAGAATGCCGCTGATGGCATTTACCAGCAGATAGGCGCGCATCAGCCGGTAAGGGCGTCCCTGGCGGCGGGCACAGATGTAGGCGGCCAGGACGAGCACCGTCTGCAGCACGGTGACTGCTCTTAGCCATATCAATACGGACTGGGAGGAGGACATGAACATGCGCCTACCTGAAGATAGCCCGGTCCCACTACAGCACTCAATGTTTCGTTCCTGCTTAGGAGTAACGAATGGGCGTTACGGTTGGATTCCAACGGGTGATTTTGCCGCTTCTTCGCGATTTCGGGGCGGAAGCACGCGAAAACGATCTAAGGGCAAAGAGCTGATTTGCACCGCCGGGAGCGCGCTCCCAAGATACCCCAGCATGGTAAACTAGAGGCACTCATCGGGGTGTTTCAAGTCGTTGTGAATACAGGGACTTATTCGGCTATTTCAGCCCCGCGACAGCCCCGAGGAACGACGGAGTTTCATGTCCACTACAGAGATCCCACCCGTATTGCTTCCGCCCGACGAAGAAGCCACGAAAGCGCCGAAGAATGGAAGTTACACCGGCAGCAACATCAAGATCTTGGAAGGCCTGGAGGCAGTGCGCCTGCGACCGGCGATGTACATCGGGTCGACCGGCGATCAGGGTCTGCATCATCTCGTCTACGAAGTCGTAGACAACTCGGTGGACGAGGCTCTGGCCGGCCATGCCACACGCGTGGATGTCATCATTCACTTCGATAACTCGATTACTGTGATCGATGATGGCCGCGGCATTCCTGTGGACGACATGACGCTGCCGGATGGCGAGAAGATGCCTGCGGTCCAGGTGGTGCTGACCAAGCTGCACGCCGGCGGCAAGTTCGACTCGTCAAATTACAAAGTCTCGGGGGGCCTGCACGGCGTGGGTGTCTCTTGTGTGAATGCGCTCAGTCAGATGTTCGAAGTGGAGATCTGGCGCGACGACCACACCTACGAGCAGGAGTACTCGAAGGGTGCTCCCATCTCCAAGCTGCGACAGACGGGCACTACGAAGCGCCGCGGCACCAAGATCCACTTCCTCGCCGACAAGTCGATCTTCACAGTGAACGAATACAACTACGACACGCTGGCCCAGCGGCTGCGCGAGCTCGCCTTCCTGAACAAGGGACTCGCGATCACGCTGACGGACGAGCGCGTGACCGACGCCAAGACCGGCGAGGCCAAGAAAGCAGAGTTCCGCTACGCCGGTGGCATCGCGGAATTCATCAAGCACATCAACAAAGGCAAACAGGTCCTGCATGAGAAGCCGATCCACATGGAGGCTCCCCGCGACGGCGTCGAGATCGACATCGCGCTGCAGTACAACGATGCCTACTCCGAGACGGTCTTCTCCTTCGCCAACAACATCAATACAGTCGATGGAGGCACTCACCTCTCCGGCTTCCGCACCGCGTTGACCCGCACCATCAACAGCGCCGGCCAATCGCTCGGCCTCTTCAAAGATATGAAGGAGAACCTCTCCGGCGACGATGTACGTGAAGGTCTGGTGGCCGTGGTCAGCGTCAAGCTCTCACAGCCGCAGTTTGAAGGACAGACCAAGGGCAAGCTCAACTCGGACATTGCGGGGACGGTGCAGGCCTTCGTCAATGAGCGCCTGGGCGGCTTCCTGGAGCAGAACCCCCCAATCGCTAAGCGCATCATCAACAAGGCTATTGAAGCCTCGCGCGCACGCGAAGCGGCACGCAAGGCACGCGATCTGACCCGGCGCAAGGGCGCACTCGATGGCGGCGGTCTACCCGGCAAGCTCTCCGATTGTTCGGAGCGCAATCCGGATCGCTGTGAGCTGTATCTAGTCGAGGGCGAGTCGGCAGGCGGGACCTCCCGCCAGGGGCGCGACCGCAAATTCCAGGCCATCTTGCCGCTGAAGGGCAAGATCCTCAACGTGGAGAAGGCCCGCTACGACAAGATGCTGGGCCACGAAGAAATCCGCGCCATGATCACTGCGCTCGGCTGCGGTATCGGCAAAGACGACTTCGACCCCACCAAACTCCGCTACGGCAAGGTCATCCTGATGACCGATGCTGACGTAGACGGATCGCATATTCGCACACTCCTTCTTACCTTCTTCTTCCGCCACATGCAGGAGCTCATCAAGCGCGGCCACGTCTACATTGCTCAGCCGCCGCTCTATCGCATCAAGAAGGGCAAGTTCGAGCAGTACATCAAGGATGACCGCGAATTTGTAAAGGTGATGGTGAAGCGCGCCTCCGATGGCATGGTCATCTGCTACGGCGGCACCGACGAGGCCAACCGCAAGCAGTTGGAAGGCAGTGCGTTGACCAAGTTCATGGGCCAACTGAATGACTACCTCGGCTTCTTCGAAAAGGTGGATAAGCGCATCCGCAATGAAGAGGTCGCGACACTGCTGGCGAAGCTTGAGCTGGTGAAGCGATCGGACTTCGAATCCTCGGACAGCAAGCCACCCGCAAAACTGATGGAGCTACACAAAGCGCTTACGAGCATTGCGAAGAACTATCAGTTCAAGAACGTAACCGCTCCGGTGCTTGATGAAGAACATCAGACCTGGTCCGTCGCCTTCTCTGACGCACAAGGTGCCGTGCGTCATGTCGACTGGGCATTGGCCTCCGCGCCGGAGTACCGCCAGATGATGGCGAAGCACGCACAGATCCGTGAGGAGTTGCAACCGCCGTTCTTCATCGAGTACGCGGCAAAGGGCAAAGCAACGGTTGAAGAAGTCACGGTCGAAGAAGTTGTGGCCGAGGACGGCTCAGACACTGCTACCGGATCGGCGCTGACCGAGAAGGCCGTTCGCAAGGCGCCGCGCAACCCGCAGGAACCGGTGGAGAAGAAAACCGCGCGCGATCTGTTCGAGTATGTCATTGAGCAAGGACGCCGCGACTACCAGGTGCAGCGTTACAAGGGGCTGGGCGAGATGACGGCGCCGCAGCTTTGGGAGACGACCATGGACCCGGATCGCCGCACCTTACTCTCTGTCAAACTGGAAGACCTGGCTGCTACCGAAGAGATCTTTACGACATTGATGGGTGAAGATGTGGATGCTCGCCGTAAGTTCATCGAAGAGAATGCGCTGGACGTGAAGAACCTGGATATCTAGACGGAAGATAGAAGCAGAGAACAACAGAGCACTCCGACGGCTATAGTCGTCGGAGTGCTCTGTTGTTTACGCTCCTGTCACCAGCCTTCAGGCCAGCTTCGGATGCAGCTTTTGGAAGCCGGTCGCCTCTTGATAGGCGCGTGCAAAGGCGCATAGCTTCGCGTCCTGGTAGAGCCCGCTGAGAAACGTAAGACTCACCGGCGTGCCCGGGCCGCCCATCGCATCGTCCTCTCCATCATCGATCTGCGGCCGCATCGGCGCATCACTCCCGCGGATACCGTTCGGCACAATTAAGGCAGGGTGCCCGGTTAGGTTCGTCGCAACAAGCTGCTCGCCGCCACTCGGCGTGACAATCACATCGACCTGTGCGAAGAGCGCCGCCATCTGCTGGATAGCCAATGCGCGGGCCCGGTTCGCCTGAATGTACTCGACAGCCGGATAGAAGCGCGAGACGCGGAAGAGGTTTGGCCAGTCGTCCGCGCTCTGCTCCGTCAACAGACGATCGCGTCCGCTCATTGTCAGGTCGTCGAAGGCTGCTGCTGCCTCTGCCGTAAGCAGTGGAGTCATGGATCCATACGGCAAAGCGGGGAGCGCTACCGGCTTCAACGCAACCCCCATAGCGCGCAGTTTGTCGAGTGCAGCCTGTTCGTACCGCCGATCATAGTCACGGCGTGCACGTGCGGCTTGGTCATCGCGCTCGGCGGCGAGACGCTTCTTCTTCTCGGTGTCCGTCTCCGAGACCGGCGGCTTGGCCGGCTCCGGCGGCGGCGTCGCATCGAAGGCACTCTTCAAATAGCCGACGCGTAGTGTGCGCCAGTCGAAGTCGGCATTCCAGTGGAACGCTGCATCTCTGGTAGCCAGATCCTTCCGATCCGGACCATGGATCGCCTCCATCACGATGGCGCAATCCTCAACCGCGCGGCAGATCGAGCCCAGCTTGTCCATCGTCCAACTCAAAGCCATAGCGCCAGTGCGCGGCACGTAGCCGAATGTAGGACGAAGACCGGTCGCGCCACAGCGTGTGGCTGGGGAGGAGATGGAGCCCAGCGTCTCCGATCCGATAGCGAAGGCAACACAGCCTGCGGCGACCGCCGAGGCTGATCCTGCAGACGATCCGCTGGAGCCTTGACGCGGGTTCCAAGGATTGCGCGTGCGCCCACCGAACCACTTATCGCCCATGGCAAGCGAGCCGAGCGTGGTCTTCGCAACCAGAACTGCACCGGCAGCATCCAGTCGCTGCACGACGGTAGCATCTTCGTCGAACGACTGATGCTCGAAGCCGCCTGCACCCCATGTCGTCGGATAGCCCTTCACTGCGAGCAGATCCTTCGCACCCCATGGCATTCCATGCAGCGGCCCACGATATCTTCCCGCCACAATCTCTCGGTCCGCTTCGCGTGCGTGGACCATCGCACGCTCCTCGGTCAGCGTGACGACGAAATGCAGCGTGGGATCGTAGCGTTTCAAGCGTGCAAGATACATCTCCGTCAGTGCAGTCGAAGAGACCTTCCTGCGGCGCACATACTCCGCGAGTTCGCGGACTGAGAGAAATGCGAGCTCTTCCAGATTGCCGGGCACAGTCGAGAGAGCAGGCTCCTTGCTCAACTGCATCGGTCGGCGCTCCGTAACGAGAACGGCTCCTGGCGGCAACGGATCGAAGATATAGGCAGGCGCAACGGAGTTCGCAATGTGAAGCGCGCGTATCTTGCTGTAAGCCGTTCGCTCCTGGTTGAGACCGTCGAGCATCATGGCGCGCTGCTCTGCCGTTAGTGAAACGCCGGCGACTGCTGCTGCTGCATCCAGCATCTCTGCGGTGATGGGCTTTGCTGCTTCGCTTCCCTGCTGCTGTTCAGCCTGTATGGCCAACGTAAAGAGTGCGCCTGGCAGAAGCGTTCCAGTGAAGCCCGCAGCGGAACAGATAGCAAGGAAGTGTCGGCGATCGAGCGGCATTACTTCTCCAGACGGGTGAAGTGGTTGCTGGATGGTAGCACTTGCTTCGCGATCTTCGGGACTACAGCGATGTCTCGCTTTTGTGCGGCGAGACTGTCTGCCGCTGTCCGGTTGGGCAGAGCTGCAGCAATGGACAGCGCGGACAATGGCGCTGCCATTCCACTGCTGTGCAACACTGCTGACCGTGTAGCTTCACCAGACTATGGTGTTCATCGAACATCGCGGGCTGCCATTCTACGGGCGCCATTGCGAGCAGCCGCTGCTCCGTCTCCGGCGCGGATGTGCCCGGCGGTACGAGCTGCAGACGCAACGCAATGCGATGGTGATGCGAATCGACGGCGAGGGCGCGGCCACGCAATGTGCTGAAGTTGACGACCGATGCGCTCGTCTTCGCGCCGACCAGTTCGAAGGTCTCCAGCCAGCGACGAATGCGCTCCACCGGCTGTCCATGCAGAAAGTCGAGGCTCAACCGTCCGCCATTCTGTCGAGTGATGCGTCGCAGCGCACGTTGCAAGGCAGGAGCCTTCTTCTCGGCGAAGGTCGCCGGCGCAATCACCTGCAACACTTCGCTCTCCGGCGCATCTCGTACCTGCTCCCAGTTTTCGAAGTGATGTTCCAAGGCATAGAGCACCTCGTGTGAGGTCTCCGTGCGCGTGCGTGATGAAAGCATCGAGTACACCAGCTGCCGCAGCGGATCCCAGCACTCGCGCTCGGGCAGTCTACCGTAAGCGGCAAGCAACGCATCGTGCACATCTTGCAAGCGCGCGTCGGCAAAGAGCAGTGCGGTTCTATCCCTCACAAGGCAATCACGGTGCGATGCATCTGCAATCATCCATGCAATATCTGCTTAGCGACTCGCTCTCCAGATCGTATCGCTGCATGCACGGTCCCCCAATGGCCGGTTGTATCTGTGTGCTCGCCGGCAAAGAAGAGTGTGCCCTCGACAGGTTTGGTCATGCGCATCGATGCATCGATACCGCCTGCCGCCACGTAACTGTACGCTCCGGCAAAGAGCGGGTCTGCACCCCAGTTGTGGTGAACTAGGCGAACAAGCTGGGCTTCCACAGCTTCGTGAGAGACGGAAAGCAACTTAGCCAACGCCGCACACGCCCTCGTTCGGAGCGTTGCGTCGGAGAGCCGGCTAAGCATTGTCGAACGAGGACCGCCGACCCAACCGGTAAGGATTGGATCGGATGCGGGATGAGAGGTCCACCAGACCGGCGGCATCGTCGCAGGACAGAAGAGAAAGCTCAAATTGCGGAGAATGCCGGGCTGCATCTGGTGCCAGAACGGTTCGCGAAACAACATAGTGAACCGAAATGCGTGACCCATGCGGAGGCCACTCGACGCCTGCATGGGATCGGAGGACGGCGATATCTTCATCTGCCGTGACTGGAGCACGCCCAGCGGAACAGCAATCACTACGTGATGGGCCTGGTATGTCGCGGCGCCGTCCGGCGCCGCTATCTGCAGCGTTGCAAGACCCGGCTGCCATTGAATGGATTCCACGCGCGCATTGCATCGCACGATTCCGCCGGCCTCATGAAGTTTTCCCGCGACGAATTGCGGCACACGATCATATCCATCGCGCACATGGAAGACGCGATCTCCTTCGATCGCATCCTCAGCTCCCTGCTGCACTCCCAGCGCGGCAACACTCATCTGACGCGCATCGGCGGCATTGAAGCCTTCGACATACCCGAACGCCTCTTGCAGTTCGGAGTCTGCTGCGTCCGACGACTGTTTTACATAATCGGCGAAGGCGAGATCCGGGCCCTTCCAGTCCCTAAGATTTTCAAGGATGGACGATGGCCGATGATCTTCCCATTCGTGCAGCGCCCCTTGCTCGCAGCCAACATTTGTCCCTTCCAGCTCATAGGTAGCAAGTCCTGCTTCATCGATCAGCTGCCATAGCTCGGGCGGCCTGCCATGAATAAACTCTGCGCCGAGTTCCATGACTGTCCGGTCATCGCGAATGGTCAGAATGCGGCCACCGATATGGCTGCTTGCTTCCAAGAGTGTGACGTCTCGGCGCGCTTCGGCCAGCCTGCGCGCTGCAACCAATCCGGCAATGCCCGCGCCGACGACAACGATGTCATGGATTTCGTTGGCCATACCCCTGCTTGGATGCCTGTATGCGAAAAGACACGCGATATCGGCTCTTTCGCTGGCTTCCCACGCGGCCAATGGCGTCGATCGCTTCTCATATCGAAACCGCAGCGCCATAATCGTGATGCGGCCCGAATTCTCCTAAACCCGTGTTGATCCCACGAGGAAATATTGCGATCCAGACCTTTGTTGGCCACCGCTTGTCTCACATTGCTTGCATCGGTTCTCCCGGCGCAGCAGCCTGACGATCCCACGGCGCGCGTGAACCCGTTCATCGGCACAGCGCATGGCGGAAACGTCTTTCCCGGAGCGACGGTGCCCTTCGGCATGGTGCAGTTCAGCCCCGAGGCCTCACCGGTGCGCGCGGACAAGCCCATCGCAGCACCCGGCGGTTATGAGTACCGCGCCACCGCGCTGCGGGGCTTCTCGCTCACCAACGTGGAGGGTTGGGGATGTGCCGGGGGGTCCGGCGACATTCCCATCATGCCCATCGCGGAGAATGTGGTGACGTCGCCATCCCTGGACTTTCGTCACCAGTATGCCGCCTCGTTTACTCATAGCAATGAGCATGCCGAGCCCGGGTACTATAGCGTCACGCTGGGCAGCGGCATCAAGGTCGAACTCAGCGCCTCCACTCACAGCGGAGCGGCAGTCTTCCACTTCCCGGCCGGCGCGCCCGCTGCGCTGCTGTTCCGCGCCTCCGACTCGGAAGTGGGCTCCGTCGATGCGCACGCCGCAGTCGAGCCGGAGAAACGGCTCATCTCCGGCTCGGTTACGAGCGGCAACTTCTGTGGGTACATCGACAAGGAGGATCGGCGGCCTTACTACACGCTCTACTTCGCCGCCGTTGTGGACCGTCCCATCTCCGCAACAGGCACATGGCAGAACGATACGATCTCTGCCGGCGCACGTTCCGCTGCAGGCGGAACAGGATTCGGCCCGAAGGGATTTCCCGAGAATGGCCACGGCTCCGGTGTCTGGGTAGGCTTCGGCACGTCTCCGACGGCGCGCGATGTGCGCATGCGCGTGGGCATCTCCTATGTCAGCCAAGCCAACGCTCTGGCCAACCTGCAAGCAGAGGACGCAAACGACAGCGGCTTCGACGCAATCCGACAGCAGGCGCATGCGGCCTGGGTGAAGCGGCTGGACCAAATCGAGATCGAGGGAGGCACGCCGGAAGAGCGCACAGTCTTTATGACCGCGCTCTACCATTCTCTGATGACGCCAACTACAGCAAGCGACGTGAATGGCGAGTATGCGGGCATGGATGGCAGGCCGCACCATCTGGCGAGCCGCCAGCAGGTGCAGTACGCTAACTTTTCCGGCTGGGATGTGTATCGGTCGCAGTTGCAATTGGTCACCTGGCTGGATCCGAAGGTCGGCAGCGATATTGCGCAAAGCCTGCTGAACCAGGCCGATCAGAACGGAGGCGCATGGGACCGCTGGACACACAACAGTGGCGCCACGCACGTGATGAACGGCGACCCTGCCGCTCCCGCCATTGCGGACATCTGGGCCTTTGGCGGCCATGATTTCGACGCACATGCAGCCCTCACCTCGCTGGTGCATGCCGCGGATGTGCCTACGCCCGCGGACCTGCGGCAGAACGGCTGCCCGGTAGAGTGCGCCGGTGAGCGGCCTGGACTGGACCAATGGCTGACCCGCCACTACATCCCGGTAGGCGCGCCGGCCTGGGGCCCTGCGGCAGACACGCTTGAGGATGTGACAGCCGAGTTTGGCATCTCCGCATTGGCAGCGCACGTGGGTGACGATGCGCTGAGCCGCCGCTTCCTGGCTCGCGCGCAGTATTGGCACAACATCTGGAACCCAAAAGCTGCACCCGAGGGTGGCTATTTTCAGAATCGCAATGCGGATGGCACATGGGCGCTCGTCGAGGACGATGGCGACAAGACGCCGCACCCCTTCACTCCGGCCACGGGCGACGGCTTCGTGGAAGGCTCCGCAGCACAGTACGTGTGGATGATTCCCTTCAACGTGAAAGGACTTTTCGCCACAATGGGCGGTACCGACAAGGCCGTGGCACGCCTGGATCGTTTTTTTTACGACGAACACGGTGCACCGGCCGTGACGGAAGCCGGGCCTCTCCACGCCGAACTTAACAATGAGCCGTCGATCGAGACGCCATGGCTCTACAACTGGACCGGAGAGCCGTGGAAGACGCAGCAGCTCGTGCGCCAGGTGCTGAACACCATCTGGAAGAATGCACCCGATGGCATTCCAGGCAACGACGATCTGGGGGAGATGTCATCCTGGGCTGTCTTCGCGTCGCTCGGCTTCTACCCGGAGATTCCGGGGCGCGCCGAACTCGTCCTCGGCTCACCCATGTTTTCACACACCACCGTGCACCGGGCCGGCGGCGACATTCGCATTACAGCAAAGGGCGCCGCGCCCCAATCCCCTTACATTACGCATGTGGACGTAAACGGAAAGCCGTGGACGAAGACTTGGCTGCCGGAATCTTTCGCCAGCCAGGGAGGCACACTGGACTTCCAGCTGGTGCCAATCCCCAACAAGAGCTGGGGCACTGGCACCGACGCCGTCCCGCCCTCGTTCGAGTGAAGGCCGACGCCGCTTCACTGGATCTGTGCAATATCTGCAACACCTCTGGATAGGCTGTGGCCTGTGCACGAAGGCGCTCACTGGACATGGCGCTCGCGATGTCTTACCGTTTTTGGCAGCCTCCGCATCGCTAATACCAAGCGCGAAAGTGAGATGTCCTTGACCATGTTCGATCGCAGAACCTTCCTCCAGTCCGCGGTAAAGACCGCTTCCCTGGCTGCCGCCGCTACCCATCTGCATCCACTTTTCGCACAATCCGCATCGCCCGCGCCTCGTTCTCCCAATGACAACATCCAGCTGGCGCTGATCGGGGCCGGCATCCAGGGTCAACACGACACGGGGATCGCGATTCAGGTGCCCGGCGTCAAGCTGGTGGCAGCGGCTGATTGCTACGACGGCCGTCTGACCCACTGCAAGGAACTATGGGGAGCGGATGTCTTCACTACACGCGACTACCGCGAGATCCTCGCCCGCAAGGATGTGGACGCCGTCCTGATCGCGACCCCCGATCACTGGCATAAGCAGGCAGCCGTCGATTCGATGAAGGCCGGCAAAGATGTGTACCTCGAGAAGCCGATGATCCACCTCTACTCGGACGGCCCGGAGATCATCGAGACCGCTCACTCGACCAATCGCATTATTCAGGTCGGCAGCCAGCGTGTCAGCTCCGTCATCTACGCCAAGGCGAAGGAGCTTCTGGCCTCCGGCATCATCGGCAAGCTCAACATGGTCAGCGCGTATTGGGACCGCAACTCCTCTATCGGGGCATGGAACTACTCGATTCCCCTGGATGCCTCAACGACAACCTGTGACTGGCCGCGCTTCGAGGGCACGGCTCCGAAGATGCCCTTCTCCGCCGAACGCTTCTTCCAGTGGCGCAAGTGGAAGGACTACGGCTCCGGCGTGGCCGGCGATTTGTTTGTCCATCTCTTCAGCGGGACGCACTTCATCACGGGAGCCCACGGCCCCACGCGCGCCATGGCCACAGGCGCCATCCGCTACTGGAAGGACGGCCGCGATGCCGACGACGTCATGCTGGCGCTCTTCGACTACCCTGAAGGCTTCAACCTGAGCCTGCACGTCAACTTTGTGGACGGCGGCGAAGAGAGCGAGGGCTTCCTGTTCAGTGGCTCTGAAGGGCAGATGCAGATCGCGGGCAACACCGTCTCTGTCACCCGGACGGCGCCGGAGACCGAGCCCGGTTACACCGTCTCCACCTTTGCCGACGCCATGCAGAAGGAGTACATCGAGCAGTACGAGAAGAAGTATCCGCCCAAGCATTTCAGCGGCGCGATGCCCGAGAACGTGCAGAAGTTCACGGCGCCGGAGGGCTACTCCGACAGCTACGACCACTTCCACAACTTCTTCAATTCCGTGCGCAGCCGACAACCAGTCGTCGAAGACGCGACATTCGGCTTCCGCGCCGCCGGCGCTGCCCTGCTCAGCAACCTCAGCATCGAGCGTGGCAATGTCGTCCACTGGGATCCCGAAACGATGAAGATCGAGCGCAGCTAACACCCTTGGAGCCTGCCATGAAGACCTCGTACAAGTACCTCGCACCCCTGCTCGCTCTGCCTCTTCTCATTCCGGCTGCCGGCTTCGCCCAGGACCCCGCCCACGCCACCGAGTTCCGCATGCAGCATCCGGGAGATGGTCCCGGAAACGAGCCGCGGATTGCCTTCCTGGCCCATCGTCTCGGTACCGACCATGCCGAAGGCATCTCCATGCTCGACATGAATGGCGACGGCTTTCCCGACCTGCTCAGCGGCGCCTATTGGTACGAGAACCCTGGCGCTAATGGCGGTGAGTGGAAGCAACATCAGTTCCGCACCGTAGGCATCCATAACGAGTTCGTCTCCGATTGCGGCGAGTGGATCGTCGACGTCGACCATGACGGTCTGCCCGATGTGATTACAACCGGCTGGATCGCCAATGGCCTCTGGTGGTACCGCAATCCGGGCCCCAAAGCCACGACTGCGGGCACGATGTGGAAGGGGGAAAAGATTACGGATAGCTTCGACACCGAGGGGGGCGCCTTCGCCGATATCAATGGCGACGGCAAGCCGGACGTCGCTCTCGCCCACTACAACCGCGCGGGCGTCCTCTGGGTCGACTTCAGCAAGGGCAAGCCCCGCGTCCACCATCTGGGAGACAGCAAGCAGGATGGCCACGGCATCGGCATTGCGGACATCAATGGAGACGGCAAAGCCGACGTGCTCACGCCGCATGGATGGTTCGAGCAGATCGACGCCGACAACGACAAGTGGACGTGGCACGGTGTGTGGGATCTGGGTGACGCCGGCTTCCCCATCCTCGGCTACGACGTGAACCACGACGGCAAGATGGACCTGATCTACGGGCAGGGCCACGGCTACGGCCTCTACTGGCTGGAACAGACCGGCACCGCCTCCCATCCCAAGTGGCTGCGGCACACCATCGATGAGTCCTTCTCGCAGTCGCATGCCTTGCTGTTGAAGGACATCGACGGCGATGGAGTCCCCGAGCTCATCACCGGCAAGCGCTATCGCGGCCACTCCGGCGGCGACCCGGGATCGTATGATCCTGTCGTTGTCTACGCCTATAAGCTGCCGACGAAGGCGCAGTTCACCTCTGCCAAGGGCCACGGACACGCCAAGCTTTCGGAAGCGGTCAAGAGCACCTCCGGCAGCATGCAACTCTCCGAAGGCGGAGACGATCCCGTCTTCACCCGGTACGCGCTCTCAGTGAATGGCACTGCCAGTGCGGGCACGCAATTCATCGCGGCCGATCTCGACCACGATGGCGACGTGGACCTAGCCAGTGCGGGCAAACTAGGCGTGCATGTGCTTGAAAACCTCAAAATCAACAAGGTACCGAAGTCCGTTCGCGAAGAGACGCAACCCCTGAACCGCAAATGGCCCTTCCCTGGCGAAGGCAAAGAGGTCCCACAGGAAGACGGTCCGACGCCGCAGTAACGCATTTTCTAAAACATTTTCACTGTTGCTGTGTCGAGCGGAATCCCGCGAAGTGTGGCTTTTCTTGACGGAAAGCCACGCGGATCATCGCGCTCTTTTCTCTACCTACAGTGACAATGCTCTGGCGTAGATAAGCGAAGGATGGTCTTGCATCTGTAAGACCATCCTTCGCTTATGCCACTTTTGCGAATGGTACGCATGTTGGATTTACGACTGGAGAGATTGGAGGCGCGGGTGAGAATCGAACTCACGCATAAAGGTTTTGCAGACCTCTCCCTTACCACTTGGGTACCGCGCCGTCTTTGCGGAGAGGATGTGGTGCGGTGTGGCCAAGTCATCACACCGGATACCGATAGCGGGTGGCCGCTATCTGGAGCGGGAGACGGGAGTTGAACCCGCGACCCTCGCCTTGGCAAGGCGATGCTCTACCACTGAGCTACTCCCGCTGAAGTACTTGCTGAGTATAGCGACGGCCGGGAAGCTGGTCAATCTGGACGCCTGCGAACCCACGCACAAGTCCCGGCTCTCTTCAACACGACGGAGTTTGTTACTCAGCGAAGTCGTTCCCAGACGGCAGATCGGCTGCCGTTCATTCCGGGCCGCGATCTGCGGCACCCCGACGGTCGAAGACGGCCCCTAAAAAAAAAAGACCATCCGCATCCGCAGTGAATATCTCGATAGCCTTACCCAAGTTGTGGCAGTTCGGTACATACGTGCAACCGTGCAACAAATCGCGTTTTCTTCCGAGTCAGCATAAATGTCTTTTTGGAAACGTTGAGTGAGTTCCTCCGGAGAACGCTGTACATGGATTAAATTCCCGGTACGCTGCCTGGTAGTCGGCCAATGGCTGGTTGCATGGTCTCTCCGTGGGGCACATTCACGCCTTGCAAGGAATGCTCTTCTATAGAAAACGGTTTTACACTCATCGCCGGTTACCAGAATGTGGTTACCAATGCCGCCCGGGGTGTAATTTATTCCCAAGGTTTGGCAATTTTTTCAACTATCTTGAAATCCGTTGGCAGGGCGGCGCCGTCTAGTTTGCTTTGCTTCGAGGGGTAAAAGAGATGCTCAAATATCTATTTAGCCGCATACCCGAGGACCTGGCACTCCCCAATATTCTTCTTGTCGACGACGATCGTGATATCCGCACCGTCACGAGCCTGGTATTGCTCACGAGCGGGATCGGAAATGTCTACGAGGCCTCTTCAGGCAACGAAGGTCTCGAGATGGCCCGTCGGCAGCGCCCTGACATCATTTTGCTCGATATGAAACTGCCCGATATGGGCGGAGACACTGTCCTGCAAGTGCTCAAAACGGACCCGTGGACGCAGGAGATTCCTGTCGTGCTCTTTACGGCAAGCGCCAGAGCAAGCCAGTTGCGACACCTACCCGTGGCGGGCATCATTCTGAAGCCCTTCCATCCACCGGAGCTGTGCGAGGTAATACGGCAAACGCTCGGCCGCGAGAACGGACCTGCATCGAAGTTGTCGCGCAACGCGCCCGCGGCCACCCCGAGGTACGGAGTTCCGGGAAACGAACGGATGCAACCTGCAAATGCAGGAGCGAGCCACTAGAAGACTTTTTGCATCCGGAAGCATGCTCTAACCTGCTCGAAGAGCCATCGTTACAAACAGTCGACAGGTAGCGGACCATGCCTGATACTCTCGGCATGGACAGCGAGAGCGCGCGGGCCTTCCTGCTGCAACTGCCTTCCGTGGAGGAGACGCTGCAGTGGGGCAACAACCTCGTCTTCTGGGTAGGCGACAAGGCGATCGGCGGCAAGATGTTTGCGCTGATCGATCTGGAGCATGACAAAGCAGTAATGTCCTTCGCCGCAGGGGCTGAGGGCTTCGCCCAGCTTGTGGAGTGTGATGGCATCACCCCCGCGCCTTACTTTGCAAGGGCACACTGGGTAGCCATGGAGCGCTGGAGCGCACTCCGTGTGAGCGAAACGGAAGCAAGGCTCCGCGCGGCACGCGACATTGTTGAAGCGAAGCTGCCAAAGCGTACGCGCGCCATATTAGCCATGCCGGCAACGGAGCGGCGCAAATTGATTGCAGCGCGCAGGAAAGAATTGGCGAAGCGCGACAAGCGGCGATAGGCCGCGATACCGCCTGCTACGAGCATTTGTCGGTATAGGTGTGAAGGGCGGAGATCCACGCAGCGTGGCTTTTCCTTGAAGAAATCCACAGAAGCTTGCGCCAGACCCTTCACACCTATACCGACAAATGCTCTAGTTGCGCGGCGGTCGCGGCTTCGATAGCGTCGAAGGCATGCAGCAAACAACCGGTTCCCCTCCACCCGAGCAGGAAAACACTGGCTCCGTTCCCTTGGCGCTCCCTGGCAAAGTAGTGCTGGTCACGGGCGGCGCACGCGGCATTGGCGCTGCGACAGTGCGTCTCTTCCACCAGGCGGGTGCGCGGGTGGTATTCAACTACAGGACGGCGCGGGAGCGGGCAGACGCGCTGGTTGCGGAGTGCGGCGGCGAGCAGGTCTGCTGCGCCTTTCCTCAGGACCTCGATTCCGTCCATGCCGGACATGCACTGGTGGCACAGGCGATCGCCGCATTCGGCCGGCTCGACTGCCTGGTGGTGAACCATGGAGTGTGGCCGCCCGAAGACGCACCCATCGCCACCATGGACGAGAAGCAGTGGCGACGGACGCTCGACGTGAACCTGGACAGCGTCTTCGGTCTGGTGCAGGCTTCTGTCGCTGCCATGCAGAAGCAGGCCGCGTCCAATGGAGAGGCGCGAGGCGAGCATGCACAAGGACACATCGTGCTGGTGAGTTCAACGGCGGCCCAGCGCGGCGAGGCATTCCACGCCGACTATGCAGTGAGCAAAGGCGCCCTCATCTCCCTCACCAAGAGTCTGTCGAGCGAGCTGGCCCCGCAAGGCATCTATGTCAACTGCGTTGCACCGGGCTGGGTAGACACCGAGATGTCCGCACCGGCGCTGGCCAGCGAAACGGGCCGCGCGAGGATCTTCGGGACGATTCCCCTAGGCCGCGTCGCAACAGTCGACGAAATCGCGGCGCCCATTCTGTTTTTGTGTACGCCCTGGGCCGGCTTTATCAGCGGCGAGGTAGTCAACGTGAATGGTGGCGCGGTGCTGGTGGGATGACGATACGACGAACCGTAGTACTGCTTTCGATGCTGCTGTGGGCATGCAGTGGATTGCACGCGCAGGCAACCGGTGACGCGACCGCGGATGCGGAGCAGAAGAAGGTGCATACGCTGCTGGACCAGATGGTCCATGCACTCGGCGGCGATGCATGGGTGAATGCGCCGGGCTATGAGCTGATCGGACGTACCTCGGGCTTCTACCAAGGGAAGCCCACCGGTGCGATCACCGACTTCTTCGACTACCGCGAGCCTCCCGATAAAGAGCGCGTCGAGCTGGGCAAGAAGCGCGAGGTCTATGAGATCTACAGCGGCCAGCAGGGCTGGGAGGTTACCTACAAGGGCAAGCGCGCACTGCCCGCCGATGAGATGGCCGACTATCTGCGACGGCGGTCGCACTCCGTCGATGCGGCAGTTCATGTCTGGATGAAGGACACTGCGGCCCTATATCTTTACGGCGGACAGGAGCTTGTGGAGCGCCGCCTCGCGGATAAGATCACGATCCTATCGTCAACGAACGACAATCTGACGCTGGATCTCGATGCCAGCACACATCTGCCAATCCGGCGCTCGTTTGAGTGGCGCGATCCGCTGTACAAGGACAAGAATGTGGAGGCCGAGGAGTACGACGATTACCACACTTTCAACGGCATCGCGACGCCCTTTTCCGTCACCCGATATCACAACGGCGACATGACGAATCAACGTTTTCTGTACAACGTCACGTATGGTGGAGTGATTCCGGCGTCGATGTTCGACGTCGATGCAGCGGTGGCCAAGCTGAAGAAGTAGGATTGGCCCTCCAAGCTAACACACTCCCATGGTCTGCGCGGGCCAAAGCCATGTTCGACATAGGATGATCGGCTTGGAGGGTTGTGGCTTTCGCCTCATCCCCGCCCTACACTTTGCGTAGGATGGGGCACCAGTGGCGGGGGCGATGCGGCTCGCTCACGCGCGAACGATATAATCGGTTCCCGTATGGCGACGGAAAATACACAGGCAGCAACCGGTCTCAGCATTACCGAGATCATGGAGATCCTGCCGCACCGCTATCCCTTCCTGCTGATCGATCGCGTGGTGGAGCTGGTGCGCATGCAACGGATCGTGGCGATCAAGAACGTCACTATCAACGAACCGTATTTTCAGGGACACTTCCCCACCTATCCGATCATGCCAGGCGTGCTGATAGTGGAGGCGATGGCGCAGTCTGGCGGGGCTCTGCTGCTGACTGAGGTGCCGGAACGCAACGACAAGCTGATGGTCTTTACCGGTATTGAGGAAGCGCGCTTCCGCGCACCCGTAATTCCCGGCGACCAGGTGCGTATCGAGGTCGAGGTATTGAAGTGGAGCCGCCGGGGAGCCACCATGCGCGGCAACGCATATGTGGATGGCAAGCTGGTGTGCGAGGCGGAGATCAAGTGCCAGGTAGTGCCGCGTAGCCCTGCGCGCAAGCTCGAGGCACAGCCGCAGGAAACGATGCCGGTGCTTGCCGAGGCCACGGCCGAGTGAGCATACATCCAACCGCCCTGGTAGCGCCCGGGGCCATGGTTCCCGAGTCCGCCAAGATAGGTCCTTACTGCACGATCGGCGCAGATATTGTGATTGGTGAAGAATGCGTGCTCGTCTCGCATGTTGTGCTCGATGGGCACACGCGGCTGGGCGCGGGCTGCCGCGTCTACAGTTTTGCTGCCGTCGGTGTCGCGCCGCAAGATCTGAAATACGCAGGGGAGCCAACCCACTGCGAGATCGGTGAGCAGACGGTAATTCGCGAATGCGTAACCATCTCCCGTGGAACAGCCGGCGGTGGTGGCACAACTCGGATCGGCAGCCACTGCCTGATCATGGCCTACGCGCACATCGGGCATGATTCGAGCATCGGGGACCACTGCATCCTGGCCAATGGCGCCACACTGGCTGGCCATGTCACCGTGGAGGACTACGCGAACGTAGGCGCCCTGTGCCCAGTGCACCAGTTCTGTCGCATCGGCCGACATGCATACGTCGGGGGCGGCACCACCATTACGCAGGATGTACTGCCCTTCTCGCTTACCTCGGCCAAACGTGAAACGCATGCGTATGGACTGAACAAGGTGGGTCTCGAACGGCGCGGCTTCACGCGGGAGCGGCTGCGCGAGCTGCAGCATGCCTACCGGCTGCTGCTGGCGTCCAGACGCAACACCTCACAGGCGCTGGAGACACTGCGCGCCGAGGCCAGCGCCTCCGAGGATGTCCAATACCTGTGCCGCTTTATCGAAGCAAGCGAGCGCGGCGTGTTGAAGTAGGCAACGATGCCAGACGATCCGCGACCCTCCTGCCAACCGGACTCTGAAGAGAAGCTCGGTCTGATCGCAGGCAACGGGCGATTTCCCTTCCTGCTGCTGGATGCCGCACGCGCCCATGGCCGCACCGTCGTCGTTGCCGCGATCCGCGAAGAAACCGACCCAGCGATGAACGCGCGTGCCGCGGCAGATGCGGGCACCACGGTGCATTGGCTCTCCTTGGGTGAGTTATCGCGGCTGATCGAGACCTTTCGACGCGAAGGCGTGCGCCAGGCCGTGATGGCCGGGCAGGTAAAGCACAAGCAGATCTTCTCGAGCATCCGGCCGGACTGGCGACTGGCGAAGCTGCTGCTGAATCTACGCGCGCGCAACACGGACATGCTGCTGGGGGCAATCGCAAAGGTGCTGGGCGCTGAGGGCATCGAACTGATCTCGTCCACCTCGTTCCTGGAACCGATGCTGGCCCAGGCAGGCGTGATAACACAACGCGCGCCGAATGACGAGGAACGCAAGGACATCCTGGTTGGGCGGCAGGTCGCGACGGCGATTGCCGGATACGACATCGGGCAGACCGTGGTAATTGCGGGACAGGCATGTGTGGCCGTGGAGGCGATGGAGGGCACGGATGCCACCATCACCAGAGCAGGTGCGCTGATGCAAAGCCTCGCAGACGAGGCGTCGACGCTCGATCGCAGCCTTACTGTGGTGAAGATCGCCAAGCCGAACCAGGACATGCGTTTCGACGTCCCGGTAATCGGCGAGGCAACGATCATCGCGATGCGTGAGGCACGCGCCAGCTGCCTGGCTCTTGAAGCAGGGCGGACACTGATCTTCGACCGTACCGCCGTGGTCGCAGCAGCCGACGCGGCGGCGATCGCAATCATCGTGGAGACGATGAAGCGTCATTGAGACGATGCAGAACGATCTGCCATAGAACCCTCTGGAAGAAAGCCTTCTGCCTGCGTCCGAGAAAAATGCTCTAATCGGAATGTCCTCCATGGAGGAGGCCTATCGATGTCTACTTCACGCTATGCAATCCTGGCTGCGTTGGTTCTCGCCGCCATAGTCGGCGTCTTCGCGGTGCGCCATGCGCGGGCCGCTGACGATGCCATGCCTTCCGTCGGACAAGATGCACCGGAATTCTCCCTGCCCTCGCAGGAAGGCAAGACGGTCAGTCTCGACCAGTACAAGGGCAAGTGGGTGGTGCTGTACTTCTATCCCAAGGACATGACCTCCGGCTGCACGATGGAGGCGCACAAGTTCCAGGAAGATCTGCCGAAGTATCAGCGCGTCAACGCCGTAATCCTCGGTGTGAGTGTGGATTCGGCGTCCAGCCACCAGACCTTCTGCACGAAGGAAGGGCTCAGCTTCAAACTGCTCTCCGATCAGCAGAAGACCACCGTGGCCAAGTATGGCTCGCTGGCCAACTATATGGGGATGAAGATCGCAAAGCGGAACACTTTCCTTATCGACCCAGAGGGCAAGATCGCGAAGGTATGGACAGGCGTCGATCCGGAGAACAGCAGCTCCGAGGTACTGGCCGAGCTGGCCGACTTGCAGAAGAAAAACGGCTGACCCGAAGCAACAAAGTCCAGACGCAAAAGAGCCCGGCGAGATGCCGGGCTCTTTTGCTTGCCTCGTAGTGCGGTTGAGCTACTTCTTGGTTGCCTTTTTCGTTGCCTTCTTTGCTGTCTTCTTCGCGGCCTTCTTGGTTGCCTTCTTAGCCGCCTTCTTGGTTGCCTTCTTGCCAGCCGCCTTCTTGGTTGCTGACTTCTTCTTTGCTGCCTTCTTTACTGCCAATGGAATACCTCGCTTAGTGGATTTCTTACTGCTTGCGCCCTTCTTACCGGCAGCCTTTTTGGCCGCCTTACCGCCGCTGCGGACGCTGTTGCTCTTCTTCGCGGCAGATTTCGTCGAACTCTTCTTTTTGGCAGGAGCCTTCTTGGCCGGCGCCTTCTTTGCTGCCTTCACCGGCGCCTTCTTGGCTGCTGCCTTCTTGGCCGGCGCTGCTGCTTTGGCAGGAGCACTCATGGGACGAACAGCGGCCTTGGGAGCAGCGGCCGGGATGCCCATCCCGTCGTCGTCATCGTCCTCATGTTCATCGTCGTCGGAGGACACGGCTACGCTGTTCTCTTCATCTTCTTCATCTTCGTCGATCTCTTCTTCCATTTCATCCGAGTAGTCTTTGCCCTCGGGCTCGTGTTCGCCGTCGTCATACGCTAAGAGTTTGCGTTCATCCTGCATTTGTGTGCCTCCGGGGCTTCACTCTTGGTGCTTCGCTTGTGGTAGCCAGCGAAAAATCGACAACTCCACCTGCGGCGCGGATTATAGCAACAGCATGCAACGGTCTGCTACCGATACGCAAGCGAGAAACGCATGTGCTTCGCACGAAATGAATGTGCGGACGCATTCGAGTGCGTTTGCAGTCTCCTGCAGCAACGTTGCTTTAGTTGTGATGCTTGGTCTTCGCATGCGTGGTTGGTTTCGCGTGCGACGACGCACGCGACCGCCCGCGACTGCTGCCTTTGCGTCCGCGCTTGCCGCGTGCCGACGCCGAAACGTGCGCGGGCTCGGCGACAAAGAGCGTCTGTCCGGAATGGATTTCGCTGGAGCGGAGGTGGTTCCAGCGCCGCAGCTGCTCGGTAGTCACGTTGAAGCGATCGGCGAGCGTCACCAGGGTGTCTTCATGCTCTACGCGATAGCGTGCGCTGCTGCGCGCCATGCCGGAGGCAGCTGCGGGCACTGTGGGAATGACCAGCGCGTCCTCGCCGGAGATATCCGCCGTCGGCGTGATCTGATTCACGAAGGCGATATCCGCCGCCGAGACGTGGTAGGTCTTCGCGAGTTCGTCGAGCGTATCGCCGGCTTGCACGCGGTGATAGCGCCAGGCCGTGCGTTTGTCCGGCGGAATCTCCGCGATCGCATCCGTGAAAGTGACCTTGGTGCCGGCAGGGATGTGCAATTCGAAGGGTTCATCCGGCGGCGTCACCATGCGCAGCAGGCTGGGATTGAGACCGACGATCTGTTGCACCGGAACGTTGACGATGTCCGCGATCAGCCGGAGATCGATCGAGCCATTCACGGTTACCGTGTCTTCTTCGATCGGGGGATCTGGATTCAGGTCTGTAAGGCCGTATTGGACCGGGTTCTTCGCCATGACAGCGGCAGCCAGAATGATCGGTACGTAGTTCTTCGTCTCCTTGGGCAGATTGTTTCGCTTGTACAGCTCCCAGAAGTCGGCATAGCCGGTGCGCTGCACCGCGCGTTGCACATTCCCCGGACCCCAGTCGTAGCCGGCCATCGCCAGGTACCAATCACCGAACTGCTGATAGTTCTTCTTGATCTCGCGGGCGTAGGCACGGGTGGCCTTCTCCGGATCGAAGCGCTCGTCCACCCAACCGTTCCGCTCCAGGCCGTAGGCACCGCGGAACGGCATGAACTGCCACATGCCGGCCGCTCCGGAGCGAGCATTGACAGCCTGAATCTGGAATCCGGACTCTGCGACAGCCTGATAAATCAGGTCCTGCGGTACGCCTTCATCGCGCAGCGTCTTCTGGATCAACGCCTTATACCGGCCGGCGCGACGCAGCGAGCTGACGATGGTGCCGCGGCCGATCGAAGTATTCGAAAAATAGCCGATGTAACTGGTGACCGCATCGTTGATCACTAGCGGCAGATCGGATTGGGTCGTCTTGATCTCTGCTTCGGCAGCGGCACGGATATTCGGATCAACAGGGAACGTAACATCATTGGCGACGTCGACCGGGGTCTGTTCCATCGGCGGAGCAAAGCCATTGCCCTGCTTGAGTGCATCCATCTCCAGCGCATTCACTGCGTCTACGATGTGCTCGAACTCGTCGCTGAGTTGCGGACTGCTCTTGATATCAAGGCCGCACGACAACATCTGATCGACCGCACTGTCGAAGTCGTGCTTCGCCGCAGCAAGATCGCCGGCATGGTAGTTGCGCATGCCGCTGGAGTACGCACGCTCCGCGGCGGCGATGATCTGCTGCTCCCGCGGACTCGCCGGCTGCGCTGCAGGCTGTTGTGGGCTCTGTGCATCTCTGGATGCCAGCGAGGAGGGCGTTTGCGGCTTCTTTTGCGCGGCAGCCACCCGCGCGCCGACTGCCGAGAGGCTGCAGCAGCAGACAACCAAGGGGAGAGCCGCCCGCGCGAGAGCGGCAGTACGTTTTGAAACATCCATGCGGTTCTGACGTGATCCTCGCGCCATTGTAGAGCGCGGGCGGCCGGCCTGCCGATGATAAACTCAGGCATCGAGCAGACCACAGTACTCTTGCGCCGGTCTTCGCTCGCCACACCCAAGCGGCACATCCAGCACCCAGACGTATCCACACATGGACAGTAAGTACATCCGCAACTTCGCGATCATCGCGCACATCGACCATGGGAAATCCACGCTCTCCGACCGCCTGCTGGAGTTGACTGGATCCGTGACAGCACGCGAGATGCAGGCGCAGGTCCTGGACTCGATGGATCTGGAGCGCGAGCGCGGCATCACTATCAAGGCGCATGCCGTGCGCATGATGTACAAGGCGAAGGATGGCGAGCTTTACCAGTTGAACCTGATCGATACACCAGGGCACGTCGATTTCTCCTATGAGGTCTCTCGTTCGCTGGCGTCGTGCGAAGGCGCACTGTTGGTTGTCGACGCGACACAGGGCGTCGAAGCCCAGACTCTGGCCAACGCTTACCTGGCGATCAGCAACGGCCTGGACATGATCCCCGTGATCAACAAGATCGACCTGCCAAGTTCCGACGTGACCCGGACGCAGGAGATGATCGAGAACACTGTGGGACTGGATGCGACGGACGCCATCCCGGTAAGTGCGAAGACCGGCGAGAACGTGGATGCGATCCTGGAAGCGATTGTGCACCGCCTGCCGGCGCCTACAGGAGACGCCGAGGCACCACTGCAGGCCCTCATCTTCGACTCATGGTTCGACTCCTATCGTGGCGTGATCGTGCTGACACGCGTGATGCGCGGCAGGCTGCACCGGGGTGTGCGCATTCGGCTGATGTCGAATGGCCGCGCCTTCGATGTGGAATCGATGGGCGTGCTGACCCCGAAGCCGGTAGAAGTGCAGGAATTGTCGGCAGGCGAAGTTGGATTCTTCGTCGCTACGATCAAGAACCTTGGCGACACCAAGATCGGCGACACCATCACCGAGGACAGTCGGCCGGCAACGGAAGCGCTGCCCGGCTTTGAGGACATCAAGTCGATGGTTTTCGCCGGCCTCTACACGGTGGACTCGCACGAACACACACTACTGCGCGAAGCACTCGAGAAGCTGCGCTTGAACGACTCCTCCTTCTCCATGGAGCCGGAGAGCTCCGCGGCCCTTGGCTTCGGCTTCCGCTGCGGCTTCCTCGGCCTGCTGCATATGGAGATCATCCAAGAGCGACTGGAACGCGAGTTCGACTTGGACCTGATCACCACAGCGCCAGGGGTTCGCTACCAGATCCGGCTGACCGACGGCAGTGAGGTGGAGGTCGACAATCCCTCGCGCTGGCCCGACCCGAGCGAGATCGAAGCGATCGACGAGCCGGTGATCAAGGCCACCATCCTCACCAACGAAGAGTACGTGGGCGGCATTCTGAAGCTGGTGGAAGAGAAGCGCGGACGCCAGCAGAACTTCGAATATGTCACACCGACGCGTGTGATGCTGACCTACGAGCTGCCGTTGAATGAGATCGTGCTGGATTTCTACGATCGGCTAAAGTCCGTCTCGCGCGGTTACGCCTCGCTCGACTACAGCCTCGCAGGCACCTGGACCTCGCCCATGGTGAAGTTGGATATTCTGGTCTCCGGTGAGCCGGTCGATGCGCTCTCGATCATCGTGCATCGCGATTTTGCGTATGAGCGGGGACGCGCCCTGGTGTCGAAGATGCGCGAGTTGATTCCCCGGCAACAGTTCGAAGTTGCCATCCAGGCGGCGATCGGCGCGAAGATCGTGGCTCGCGAGACCGTCGCTGCGCTGCGCAAAAACGTGTTGGCCAAGTGCTACGGCGGCGATATCAGCCGCAAGCGCAAGCTGCTGGAGAAGCAAAAAGAAGGCAAGAAACGCATGAAGCGGATCGGGAAGGTGGACATACCCCAAGAGGCCTTCCTGGCAGTGCTAAAGGTCGGCGAGGATACGACAAAATAGACCGCCGTTATAGCCCTTCTTTTTTCAACGCTCCCGAGCGATCTGTGGAAAGCTGCGGAAACGGGTTTCTCCGCTTCATCGCCTGTTCATCTGGCAAATCAAACCGATATGATGGCTAAGTACTAGTAAATAATTGAGTTACGCGGGAATTACGCCGCTTGGATGCAGCGGATCACGTGCACTGCCCGAGCGTGCGTGATGGGGCGGTCACGCGATCCACAGAAATTTCCACATAGATGGATGGCTTTTAGGAGAGCCGGGAAGCGACGCGGTGGGCAGACTCCAGGAGACATCCTCCGGAGTCCGCCCGTATCCGGTTCTACTGAGGCGGTCGCGAGGCCGGAGTTCGAGTTGTCGGGGTCCGGGTTCCCGGAGTCCGAGTGGTTGTGCCGCCCGTCCTCGGAGCAGCAGAAGCGCCAGGCTGCGGCGGTACGCCCGATTTCTGGTTGTAGGCCTGTACGACGGCCTCCGAGATGTTGGTCGCCTCGGACGCCCAAAGGATCGGCGATTGCTGCTGACCCGCATCGAGAACGATGGTGTAGCCGTTCTGCTGCGCATACGCGGTCATAATGGCAGCCACCTTCTGCGCGATGCCCTGGAAAGTCTCGTTCATCTCACCCGAGAAATCGTTGCGCGCATCTTCGACATTGCGCTGTAGCGACTTTTCCTTTTCATCGATGGTGCGCAGCCGTGACTGGCGCTCAGCATCGCTTAGTTTGTCGCCGGCAGTCTGCATATCCTTCTTGAGCGTATCCACTTCGTCGCTCTCCTGCTTGATCTGCTGCTGCTTGGGCTGAAACTTGGTGTTTAGCTGCGCGAAGGCACGCTGACCTTCGTTGGTCTGGGCAACGACACCCTCAAACTGAATGACCGCGATCTTGGTAGGACCGGCAGGCGCGACGGCGGCAGATGCGACTCCGGGCGCGGAGGGCGGCTCTGCGGCGGTCTGGGCGAGCGCGCTGGCGCCTAGGGTGGACGCGAGCATGCAGACGAGTGACAAAGAACGCTTCATTTGACTGAGAAACTCCTTGAGTTCTTGTTGGGGGCCAGGGCTCTTGCGGCACGCTGCCGGAAGGCATCTGTCCTTCCTGCTCTCCCTCATGTGCACTTCAGTTGCGGCTACGTAGCGTCCAGGCGGACGCAGTTTGCGCACAAGAGACACGGACAGAGGACATCTACAGGAACTTGCGAGAATTATAGGTATGGGCATACACAGCGTCAATGAACGCTGCGCGAGGGAGATACAGCGAAGGACGAAGGATCCCTCCGCTGTAATCATCTTTGACACCCGTTCCTTCAGGCGGCAAACGACCGCCTAGAACGTCGTGCTGACGGCAAGGCGGAAGGTCTTGCGCGGCTCGCGCAGCTGGTACTGGGAGCCGTAGAGCTGTTGCGATTGCTCGTAGCTGTAGTCGCCGGCCCCCCCTGCGGGGAACATGTCACGCGTGATCAGGTTTTGGCCGCGTACCTGCTCAAGAAGCCGAAGCGGGTTGTAGGCGTAGTAGATACGGAACGGCGCACGGACGATCGGCAGCAGCACCGAGATCTCACCACCGGTCGACATACGCGGCACCACGTTGGTGCCGTCGATCGGCCGGATCGTGTTGTCGAAGTGAATCTGCCGGCCGCCCTGGCAGGATCCGTTCACATACACCGGGCAACCATAGAGCGGTCCATTGAGAGAATCGATGCCAAGGACGCTCTCAACCAACTGCGATTGACGGGTGGCAACCGACATGCCGAAGTCGTTAAAGAGCTTGAACACGACCGGGCCGCCCAGCGGGATGCGGTACTCGACATTGCTGGTGAACTGAGTATCGCCGCCCACGGAGACGATGCCGTAGGTAGGAATCGGAATCGTGATGTTGCCCAGCGTGGGGTTGGTAGGATCGCGCGGAACCGGCGTTCCGTCGGGGTTGGTCAGGATGAACTGCGTGCGTTGCGGGATGAAGGCGTAGGGTGTGCCGGAGCGGATATCGAAGCCGCGCAGATCTGCCTCACCGCCCTGATAGAAACGCTGGAACGGCGGCGCAACCTTGCCGCCGATGCCCTGAATGTATTGCGCCTGGAAACGGACACCCAGTACATTGCGTCCTTCCTTGTTCGGCTTCAGGCCGCGCATACCGTTGAAGTGGCGGTATTCGAAGATGGGGCTGAAGTACTTGACGTTTCCGCCGATGCCCGCAACCTGCAGCAGGGCCGTGATCGACTTCCCATCGTGCGGATTGTAGGGGTTAGCGATCTTGTTATAGCTGTACGACAGCGAGACCTGGCTGGAGTAAATACCGTCCAGTGCGTTCTGCCCCTGGATGCCGCTGCGAAACGCGAGCGAATCGAACAGCGACGTAGACGCAGGGCTGAAGGCGGTGATCGAGCTGCGGTTGAAGGTATAGGTGATGCCGACCCGGTTGAACGAGTGCTTGATCAAATAGTTCGACGAAACCGTGAGACCGGTGACGGACTGGTTGTAGTTCTGCACCAGCGACTGCTGGGCTGCGGAGAGATTGCCGCCCCCGGTCGAGATCTGATAGTTCTTCGCGGCGTTGTAATCGTACTTGCTCGAATACACCTGAAAGCCCAGCGACACCGGCTTGTTGCGGAAGTACGGCTCAGTGAAGCCGAACTGCAGGTTGCGCTGCAGGTTGCCGATATTGGCCTGCAGGCTCAACGTCTCGCCCAGCCCGAGAAAGTTGTTGGTGCTGTAGTTCAATCCGAGGAACGAGCCCGAGAGGCCGCTGACGCCGCCATTGAGCCCGATCGAGTTCTTGCCCTTTTCATGCACGCGCAGAAGCAGCGACACGGTGCTGTTCTGCTGGTCCTGTGTGGCCGTAGAGTCCTGATCTACCTTCAGTGCGTCGAAGTAGTCGAGCTGGTTCAGGCGCAGGATGCTCTGCTCCCACAGGTTGCTGTTATAGACCTGGCCCTCCTCGAGCAGCAGCTCGCGACGGATGACAGGATCACGGGTGACGGTGTTGCCGGTGAACTCGATGTGCGAGACGTAGAAGGGCTTGCCCTCATCGATATCGATGTTGAGGTTGAGTACCTTCTTGGCTTCATCGAATGTGGTCGTCGGGGCGGCGCTGTAATTGATGTAGCCGAGCGTTCCGTAGGCCTTCCGCAGATTGTCGAGGCCCTTGCCGATGGCGGTGTAGTTGATGAAATCGCCGTCCTTGATGGCGAACTGCGCCCGCAGGGCACGCACGTTCTTCACATGCTCGTTGCCCGTGAAGGTGATGTGACCGAGGCGATAGCGATCCCCTTCCTCAATAGGCAGCGTGATGTCGATGCGCTTGCCCTTCTTCGGCCGGAAGGTGAGCAAGGAGAGGCCGCCCTCGTTGCGAATGTGTGTCGTCGGCTCGCCGACGACCGCCTTGAAGTAGCCGTGGTTCTGGTAGGCGACGCGGACCCGTTCCGAATCTTCTTCAAGCTTGCTGGCGTCGTAGGTGCGGGCGAACAGGTTCTCAAGGAAGATCGAGTGCGGAATGCCGATCGGCTTGAGATTCCTCATCGACGCACGCAGGGTGCGCGAGTTCAGGTTCTTATTGCCGGTAAAGCGGATGTTCCCGACTTTCACCGTCGGGCCTTCCTTGATGTTGAAGTTCACCGCGACCGAAGCAGGCGGAATCGTTTTTATATCGGCGGTAATGGTTGGAAACTGGTGTCCATGCTCGCCGAGCAGCTCCTTGAGCACAGCGATTGCTCGCGCGATGTGCGTGGGATCGTACTGGCTCTCCTGGGAGAGACCGACCTTCTCTTTCTTGAACCGGTCGAGCACATCCGACACCGTGACGGAGCTGAGTCCCTTGTAATTGATCTCGCGAATGGTCGGCTTCTCGCGCACGAAGATATCGAGAACCTGCCCCTTAGGCGTGTCCTCCTTCTCGATGCGGACATCTTCGAAGTAGCCGGTATTCCAGAGTGAATTGAAATCACGTTCGACGGTGGCCGGGTCGTAGTTGTCGCCGACGTGGGAGTAGAGCCGCGCCAGGATCGTCTCCTTGGGGATGCGGCGGTTGCCGATGACGCGAATATCAGAGATAACACTGCTTTGCGCAAAGGCCGGCGCAACCGTACAGCAGAGTATGGCGAGAGCACCTAACCCCTGAAACGTAAATGGACGTATGGTCCTGTCCTGCTGAATCTGGGAGCTCATGCTCCGCCGAATGACGGGAAAAATAGGCACACCCTCACTGCAACCAAAATCGATCTTCCGCTCTTCCTGCTGGAAAGCCGATTCTATAGCAACCGGGGTGGCATCGACCAACCCGGCGGCCCGAATCCGCCGCAGCAGAGTCCTGGCATTCTGTTAACTTTCAAGCTCCGCGCGGATGATATACGCAGCATCGGACGGGCTCCAGCGGATATCGAGCACATTCGGCTTGCAGCAGACCTGACAGTCTTCGACGTAGCTCTGGCGGCTGCCCGCAGACTCATCGACAATGGTCTCGTTCCACTCACCACAGCCTGCGCATTGATAGCCGGGATTTCCAAAATCCTGACTCATACACAGAAGTTTACTGTGGCGTTTCTTGACAGAAAAGGCCGGCTCAGCGTCATCGGCGCTACGGCACCCGCGCCACTTCCACGAGTGTGGAATAGAATGTCGGACCGCGGCCGATATCTGTCAGGCGCTCCGAAGTGAGCGCATTCACGTTGCTGCCGCCTGCCGAGAGCTTGTTCCAGTTGAGACGCGAAGCGACAACGCCGGCGGGCACGCCGGTCTGCACGCGCGCTATCAGGCGGATACGCCCACGATCGTTGAAGACATCCACGGCGTCGCCGTCACGGATGCCGCGGAGTTCGGCATCCTCCGGATGGATCTCGAGCCTGCCGCTATGCGCCGACTCCATCTTCCGGTGAATCGGGAGATTGGCGAAGGTGGAGTTCATGTAGTTGTCGGCCTTGCGGGGCAGGAACTCCAGCGGATACGTGCGAGCTTTTGACGCGGTGTGGCGAGACTCCGTGGGTGGCTTGAAGTGCGGAAGCGGATCGATCCCCTGAGCGGCCAGCGCGGCGGAGAAGAACTCGCCCTTGCCCGACGGTGTGCCGAAGCCGCCATCGGCAAACGGCTGATAGGGTGCTTCCGGCTCTCCGGGCCAATGGAGGCGTATGCTGTGCCGGCGGCGCAACTCGTCGAGCGTAATGCCGCGCATCTGGGCGTACTTGTCGGCTGGTTTCTCTTCGGATGCAGCCTCTCCCAGTGTCTGCGCCAGCAGCTCTGCCTCGGTGTCATGGAAGCAGGCCTCGGGAAAGCCGATGCGCTGGCCTATCTGCCCGAAGAGCCAGACGTTCGACCTAGCCTCGCCAAGCGGGGCGATGGCCTGCTCGGAGAGCTGCACGTAGTAGTGGCCATACGCGCCCTGGATGTCGGAGTGCTCAAGAAACGTGGTAGCGGGGAGCACGATGTCCGCGTAGTCCGCTGTATCTGTCCAGAACTGCTCGTGCACCACAGTGAAGAGGTCTGCGCGCGCCATGCCGCGCAACACCGCGTTCTGATTGGGCGCGATCGCCGCCGGATTCGAGTTGTAGACAAAGAGCGCTTTCACCGGCGGATCGGAAAGCTCCGTGAGGGCATGTCCGAGACGCGACATGTTGACGAGACGCGCCTGACGGCGCAGGGGGCTGGACAGCATCAGGTCTGGACGCTCCAAGACCTCAGAATTGAACCGGAAGGCTCCGCTGGTGGAGAGCTGGAGACCGCCACCGAGATGCTTCCACGCACCGGTGAGCAGCGGCAGCATGCAGACGGCACGGGTCGCGGCACCTCCATTTTCAGAGCGCTGCACGCCATAGTTGAGGCGGATAACGGTGGGCTGGGTCGTGGCATACTCACGGGCCAGAGCGCGAATCTCGTCGGCGGTCATGCCGGTCCAGGCAGCGACCTTTTCCGGCGGATATTCCTTGGCGCGCTCTTCCAGCTCTGCGACGCCCAGGGTGTGCTGCTCGATGTAGGCGCGGTCGACCAGAGCTTCGGCAAAAAGCACGTGCATCATGCCGAGCGCGAGCGCAGCATCGGTGCCCGGACGGATAGCAATGTGCCAGTCTGCCAGCCTCGCGGTGCGCGTCCGATACGGATCGATCACGATGAGGCGCGCCCCGGAGCGGCATGCCTGTTCGATCTGCGGCCAGAGATGGACCGCGTTGCCGTGGATGTTCGCACCCCAGGCGATGATTAGGCGCGCGCGATGAAACTGTTCCGTATCCGTGCCCAGCTTGCGGCCATACACGGAGAGGAGCGCGTCGCCGCCCGCCGTGGCGCAGATGGTGCGATCGAGCTGCGAGGCGCCCAGGCGGTGGAAGAAGCGCCGGTCCATGGAGCCGTAGCCCAGCACACCGATGGTGCCGGCATAGGAGTAGGGCAGCACCGACTCCGGTCCGTGCTGCGCGGCAATCTCAGAGAGACGCCGAGCGACCGTGTCCAGCGCCTCGTCCCAGGAGATACGCTCAAAGCTCTCCGCCTCCCGGCCTGGGGGCAGGGCGCCTTTCGGGACCCCGACGCGGCGGCGCATGGGGTAAAGCAGGCGGTCCGGCGAGTAGACGCGGTCGAGGTACTGAGCGACCTTGCCGCACAGGAATCCGCGCGTGACGGGGTGGTCCGGGTCGCCGGCAACCCTTTGCGCGCGCCCTGCCGCATCTACGCTGACTAGCACGGCGCAGGAGTCCGGGCAGTCGTGTGAACAGACGGTATGCACCACGCGTAATGGCGATTCTCCTGCGGACATAGCACAATTGTATGCAGGCTGGAGGCTGGAGTCGCTGCCAAACGAGGGCCTTTGGGACGACGGCACAGCACGTTGAAGCAAAGTGCACGTTGAGGCAAAGTTTTGGGAAGCAAAGTTTTGGCAACCCTGGGCATCTGCCATGATCTAAAGGGAACAGATACCTCTTCTGGAGAGCTTTCAGCAGGTGATTCGTCGGAAATCCATCGGTATCGTATGCGCGGCGGTGGCCATCGCCGCTGGCGGCTCGCGCCTGCATGCGCAGACGACAGCGGCCACTGGCACAGGCGGCATGACGGCATCCTCGGCAAGCTCGTCTTCGGCAGATGCAATTTCGTCATCCGCATCGTCCCCCGCATCTTCGTCCACCGTATCTTCGTCGGGAAGCTCCAACAGCAGCTCCTCTCAGTCGATGTCGACCAGTGGCGGCTCATCATCCTCGACACAGTCGATGATGAATCCGAGCTCTGCGCAGAACCCCTATTACGGCAGCGTGACCATGGGCACCGTCTCGCCGCAGACACTGCAGCTTTCTCTCGACGATGCCATTGAACGGGGCATTCGGGCCAACCTGGCAATCACCCAGACGCGCGTGCAGCAGCAGCAGGCGGACGCACAGAAGCTGAAGGCCCTGGACCCATTGTTACCTTCGTTGACCGGGGAGGCCTCCACCGGTGCGCACCAGTTCAATCTGGCGACCTTCGGCTTTAGCCCGGCATTAGTTTCAAAGATCGCGCCTCTGTTTCCCGGCACCAACTTCTCGAGCTTCAGCACCATCGTGAAGGTAGACACGACCAGTGCAGACGCCGCACTGAACTGGACTGCGTTCGATCTCGCTGCGCTGACGCGCTACCGCTCGGCCAAGGAGAGTGTGAAGGCTGCTTACTACAACATGCAGTCGTCGCGCGGACTGGTGGTGTTGACGGTCGGGAATCAATATCTCAAGACGCTCGCGGATCATTCGCAGATCGACAGTGCCGACGCGCTGATGCGCGCCGATGAGGTGTTGCTGAAGCAGGCAGTGGCCGAACATGAGGCGGGAACCGCCGCGCGCTTGGACGAGTTGCGTGCCCGCGTGCAGTACCAGACCCAGCAGCAGAAGGTGATCGCGGTACAGAACACCTACGACAAGGACCTGATCCTGCTGAAGCGCGAGATCGGCGTACCGGTCGAGCAGACGATCCAGCTTACTGACACCGCGCCTTACGCGGCACTGGAGCAGATGTCGATCGAGGATGCCCGCCGTACCGCCTACCAAAGCAGGCAGGATTACCAGTCGATGCAGCGGCAGCTACGCGCTGCGCAGCTTTCGCGCTCCGCAGCGCGCTACGAACGCCTGCCCACGGTGTCTGCCGGCGGCAACTATGGCGTGACCGGTCTAACGCATGGCCTATATCACGGCACCTTCATCGCCATGGGCGAAGTCTCGCTTCCGCTTTTCAAGGAAGCGCAGTTCCGCGGCGATGCGGATGTGGCCCAGGCCCAGCAGAATGACACGATGAACCGCCTTACGGATTTGAAACAACAGATCGATCAGCAGCTGCGCGGCAGCATGCTCGACTTGACCTCATCGCAGGCACTGGTGCGGGTCTCGCAACAGAATGTAAACCTGGCAACGCGCGAGCTCTCCGATGCTAACGACCGTTTTGCCGCAGGTGTGGATGACAATTTACCCGTCGTGCAGGCGCAGGCAACACTCTCCCAGGCGCAATCGCAGCTTATCTCCGACACGCTCTCCTACAATCAAGCGAAGCTGGGGCTGGCGCGCAATCTTGGCATCGTGGATACCCAGTACAAGATTTACCTGCACGGTCACTAGCACGCTTACGCGGCTTGTGTTCTCCAGCCGCGGCGCGCGATCATGATCGAGAGCATATCCACGATCGCAACCAGGCAGGCGCACGCCGTCCACCCGCCGAACCTCCATACCAGGCTGGGCGCGACGCCGGCTACCGTCCCACCGACGTAGTAGCAGGCGACGTACATACCCACTGCAGAGGCGCGCGATGCCTCCGGCGCGGCTTCGCGCAAAAAGCTTGTAGCGCAGCTCTGCGAGATGAAGACACCGGTACAACAGAGCGCCAGTCCCACCACAACCACAGCCAGCATGGGCACCAGGGTGAGCAGGACGCCCGCCAGCGACAGCAGGATCGACCCGGTAATGCCCCGCGCGGAGGCCCACCCGGGGAAGCAGGGCGCCGGCAAGAGGTGTGGCCACAAGTCCCACAAGATAGACAACAAAGAGTTCGCTGAGCTTCGTCGTGGAAAGCGAGAAAGGCGGAGCGGCCAGATAGAACGTGATGTAGGTGAAGACGCCGACGAGCGAGAAGAGGACATTGAAGCCAACCAGATAGGTCGTCAAGAGACGCTTATTTCGCAGATGGCTCAGCATGGTCGCCGCGATGCCGCCGGACGAGGGACGCGATCCTGACAAATGCGCCCGCGGACGATCCGGCAGCAACCAAGCCACGAGTCCGGCGCCCGCCAGCGACACGATGCCGAGCAGCAGAAATGCGGCGCGCCAGCCGAGACGATCGGCCATGACCCCGGTGATCGCGCGGCCGGAGAAGCCGCCCAGCGCGGTACCGCTTACGTAGATGCTCATGACCGGCGCGACGGACGCGGGCGGCCAAGTCTCGGTGATGTAAGCGATGGTGGTGGCAAAGACGCCGGGCGTGATGAGCCCCTGCAGCAGTCGCCAGAAGACAAGCCAGCCAAGCGAGTGAGACGTGGCCGCTGCGCAGGTCGGCACAGCCAGCAGCAGGATGGAGATGAGGATGACCCGCTTGCGATTTGCCCGCTCAGTAAATGTGCCGAGGAGCGGCGCCGCAATGGCGACGCCCAGCGTCGATGCGCTCACGGTCCAGCCCACAGCCGACTTTGAGGCGTGAAACAGCGTCTCGAACAGCGGCAGCAGCGGTTGTGTTGCGTACAGCGTGAGAAAAGCAACCAGCCCGCAGACGAATACGCCAACCACACCGGGCAGCGGTTGCAGAGGATGGCGTTGCCGCAGCGATTCTACGGGCAGAGCAACCGCGGCAGACGAAGCACCCTCCCCCAATGGCAGCCTGGGAGCGGCGTCCTCCTGCGGTTTGCGCGGAATTGGAGCCTCAGGCTTGGGCATGGAAATCGTGCGCGACATTCAAGACTAGAGCAGAAGCGGGTTGCTATAAGGTGATACATCACTCTCGTCAGATATTTTCGCCAAAGAAAATGCCTACATCGCCTTACTCAACACATGACATCATCCCGGCTTCTGCTCAAATCGAGCGCCGAAGCAGAGGCGCCTGCGACAATAGACATAACGTACGTAAGACATAACGTACGTAAAGCGAGAGCATGACCGACTCGAAGCAAGAAGAGCCTGGCAGACGCGGCGCAGCGGCATTTGCGTACCGGGACTTTCGGCTCTATCAGATGGCTCGCGCCCTGGTGATCATGGGTGCCGAAGCACAGGCTGTGGCCGTGGCCTGGCAGGTGTACCTCATTACGCACCGCGCCATCGACCTGGGCTACACCGGCCTGGCGCTTTTCCTGCCCGGACTCTTCTTCATGCTGCCGGCAGGACACACAGCCGACCGGTTCGACCGGCGCGCTGTGATTCTGGTCTGCTACTCACTGCAACTGGTGTGCACGCTCACGCTCTTTCTCTTTGCATTTCATGGCATGCACCGCATCCTGCCAATCTATCTCGTGCTGTTCTTTGTCGGCACAGGTCGTGCCTTCAGCGGACCGGCAAGCTCGGCGCTGGTGCCGCATCTGGTGCCGACGGAACACTTCGTCAACGCGATCACATGGGGCGCGACCGTCTTCCAGATCGCGAATATCACCGGGCCTGCGGTGGGCGGCCTGCTCTTCACCCTGCCGCTGGCGCGGTGGGGGCTGCCGCATATCGCGGGCGCGCCGGTGGTCTTTCTCTTCACACTTTGCACGCTGGTAGGCTTCCTCACACTGATCGGCATGATGTCCGTGCGGCCGGGCCGGATGGAACATCGCGCCGCCTCCGTCGATCTGATATTGGAAGGATTGCGCTATGTCTGGCGGGCGAAGCTGCTGCTCGGCTCGGTCAGTCTGGATCTGTTTGTCGTACTGCTGGGTGGGGCGGTCGCCCTGATGCCGATCTTCGCCGAGAGTGTGCTGCATACCGGCGCACGTGGACTGGGGCTGCTGCGTGCGGCGCCTGCCCTGGGCGCGTTGGCCGTGTCCATCCTGCTGTCCTTTCGACCGATTCAACGCCGTGCAGGGAGCACGATGTTCGTGTGTGTTGCGATCTTCGGCACGGCGACCGTGGTCTTCGGACTGTCGCGCAACCTGTGGCTATCCCTCGCAGCACTCATCATCCTGGGCGCGGCAGACATGGTGAGCGTGGTGATCCGCTCTTCCCTGCTGCAACTGGCGACACCGCCTTCCATGCGCGGTCGCGTCAGTGCAGTAAACTCTCTGTTCGTAGGCGCATCGAATGAACTTGGCGAGTATGAGAGCGGCCTGACCGCGCAGTGGATGGGGCCGGTACGTGCCGTGGTCGCCGGCGGCATCGGATCGTTGGTGGTGACGGGGCTGTGGGCGACCATGTTCCCATCGCTGCGCGAAGCGGATGCACTGAAGGCCGAGTCGCTGATGCAGCCGGAAGAGCAACTGGAGCAGCCGTCGATCTAACGCATTTTCACTGCTGCTGTGTATAGCCAAGTTGCACGAAGTGTGGCTTTTCTTGACGGAAACGCCGCGTGGATTATCGCGCTCTTGTCTACATTTACAGTGAAAATGCTGTAGGTATTTTAGGAGTTCATTTCAAGGAGTGTGTTGGATGAGCAAGTGGCAGATCATTGGCGGCTTTACCCTGATCATCCTGTTGATTGCCGGGTGGCGCATCGTTTCTTATGAGCGAGAACGCAATCAGCCTGGCGTTGCCCAAAATAAGCCGGCAGAGCGGCAACTGACCGACGATGAGATGGTTGTGCCGAAGAAGATGTTCATCGACAGCCTGAAGTCGGCGCGCGCACTCAACGGCAAATCGATCTGGATGAAGACGGGATACACGCTGCCCTACTACGCATACCGGACAGGCCGGATCGATTTTGCGCATGAGGTGGGACGGATGCCGCCCGGCCAGGAGCTGCAGGTAAAGGACTTTGCCGAGGCCACCACGCCACCCGACTGGGCCAGCAGCATTCCGCGCGGCCCAAAGAATGCCTTTGTCGTCTTCACGGAGCCTGGTCGCAGCGGTGAGTTTGCCGCGCCCGTGGCTACGCTCGATGGCGCCAATTCGAGCTGGGCCTGCGACGATATCTTCTTCTACCAGGACCCGAAGACGCTCTATCACTGGCCGGATAGCGTTTGGCAGGCAGTGGCACAACACAAGGCGCAACAAGGGATGAGCGAGATCCAAACGACGATGGCGCTGGGCAATCTGCAGCAGTCGGGCTCAAGAGACCCAGGGAATCGCACGGTGAGCTACACCACCATCGACCAGGGCCAGACGCATCGCTACGACGTGACCTTCGCCGGAGACAAAGCAACGTCGGTGAGCTCGCGATAGAGCGTCTCCAGATCCGCTTCGTTGCGCGCAATGCAAACGCCGGGAGGCTCGTGCGCAAGCTGGCGGCGCGAAAAGACGGTGACGCCGCCCTTTGGGCACAGCTTCACGCAGGGAACATCGACAACACGTACAGCCGGCAGGTTGGAAGACTTGCCGGCCCGCTTCTTGAACCAGGACTTCAGTCTGGCCATCGCCGGGGCGCCACCGTGCTTTTTCATCTTGCGCTGGCACTTCTTGCAAGCAAAAAGCGCTTCGCCCTTCCAGGGTGTGCGGTAGAGGCGTAGCGTGCCATTCTGATCGGTAGATTCTATCGGCTGCGATTTTTTGCTCATGGGCGTCACTGCGGTGAGATGCGATCGCGCGCAACAGCAGATCCCTCCTCTTCCCCCTCACTGCGTTCAGAGCCCGGTCGGGATGACACGTAAATGGTGTAGCGCAGGCTAGACGCATGTTCGGTATAGGTGTAGAGGTCTGGCGCAAGCTCCTGTGGCTCTTCTTCAAGGAAAAGCCACGCCGAGTGGATCTCACGCTTCACAACATTACCGAAACGCTCTAGACGCTGGCCTGTTCTTCCAACTGCTGGATCAGTTCTTCCCACTCGGTGGTGAGGCTGGCATGCTCGGTCCGCAGGCTTTCGAGCGCGGCGCTCTGCCGTTGCGTCTCATCGGCGCTGACAAAGTTGCCGAGCGCCTCCTCCGTCTCCGCGATGATTGTCTCCACGCGCGGGATCTCCAGCTCCACGAAGACCAACCGGTCCTGCATCTGCTTACGTTTGATCGGATTCACCCGCCGCGCGCGGCCGTTGCCGTTTTCTGTCACGCCTACCGTGACCTGCGGGCCAGCTATGTTGTCCAGTACTGGATCCAGGGCGTTGTGGCCGGCCTTCCACCGCAGATAGTCTTCGTAATTGCCGGGGTAGACCTGCACGGAGCCGTTCTCAACCTCGATGACACGGGTCGCGAGCGCGTCCAGGAAGTAGCGGTCGTGCGAGACAAAGATGACCGTGCCGCTGAACTCGCGAATCGCACCGAGCAGCACCTCCTTCGCGCGCAGATCGAGATGGTTGGTCGGCTCGTCGAGCAGAAGAAAATTTGCCGGGCTCACCAAAATGCGCGCCAGCGCATAGCGATTGCGCTCGCCGCCGGAGAGCACGCCGAGCGTCTTGAAGACATCGTCCCCTGAGAAAAGGAAACATCCCAGCAGCCCGCGCAGGTCCGTCTGCGGAATGCGCGGCGCGGTATTGCTGATGTCGTCCAGCATGCGCGCCGTGCCGTCGAGCACTTTGTACTGGTCCTGCGCGAAGTATTCGGCGGTGACGTTGTGGCCCATCTTCAGCAGGCCGCTGGAGGGTCCCTCACTGCCGGAGAGCATACGCACCAGCGTGGACTTGCCTGCACCATTCACGCCGACCAGCGCGATGCGGTCGCCACGGTCGATGGTAAAGTTCACCCCTGCCAGGACATGTTTGGCGCCGTAGCTCTTCGACAGATCGCGCACCTCGACGACAGTGCGGCCGGAGGGCGGTGGCTGCGGGAAGGTGAAGTGGATGACGGGCTCCTCCTGCGGCAGCTCGATCCGTTCGATCTTCTCCAACTCTTTGATGCGGCTCTGCACCTGCTTCGCTTTTGTCGCCTGGTAGCGGAAGCGACTGATGAACGTCTCCAGGTGCTCGATATGCTGGCGCTGGTTCTGGTATGCCGATTCGAGCTGCGCGCGGCGTTCCTGCTTCTGTTCGAGATAGCGCTCGTAGTTGCCGTGGTAGACGTGCAGCGCCTTGTTCCATATCTCGATGATCTTGGTCACGGTCACATCTAGAAAGTAGCGATCGTGCGAGATAAGGATGTAACCGTTTGGGTAGCCGTGCAGATAGTCTTCGAGCCAGTTGCGCGTTTCCAGGTCGAGATGGTTGGTCGGCTCATCCAGCAGCAACAGGCTTGGCTTTGCAAGCAGCAGCTTGGCCAGCGCGATACGCATCTGCCAGCCGCCGGAGAACTCCTGGGTCTGGCGCGTCCAGTCTTTCTTGCTGAAACCGAGGCCATCGAGCACCGTACCTACCTGCGCGTCCAGCGCGTAACCGTCATGGGCACGAAAGCGCGAGTCTAAATTGGAAAACCGCTCGGCGACTGCCGCGTACGCAGCGGACTCCGGATCGAGCTCCGCCAGACTTGTCGAGAGTGTTTCCAGCTCCTGCTCGATGGAGCGAAGTTCATCGAAGACGGAGAGGCTCTCTTCAAAGACGCTCCGTCCGGAGAGTTCGAGGCCGTCCTGCGGCAAATAGCCGATGGTAGCGTTGCGGGCGCGATCCAGCGTGCCGTAGTCGAGCGATTCGAGGCCCGCGAGTGTCTTGAGTAGCGTCGATTTGCCGGTGCCGTTGGCGCCGACCAGCGCCGTGCGCTCGCCAGGTGTGACGAGCCAGTTCGCGCCTTCAAAGAGTGTCCGGGGGCCGAAGCGTTTCCCAGCGGAGGTAAGTTGCAGCATGTGAAGAGATCCCTGCTGCTATTTTCTCATTTCACGCCGCTGCGGTGCCCGCTTTCGCCTTCTGCGTCTTATGCTTACGCGATGCGACGAGAGCCTGCCAGTCTGCCTCTGTCTGGTTCGCGTATGCCTCGGCGAAGGCCGCTAGCGCGTGATCGAACTTGTCCTCTTTGCTGCCGGTTCCCAGGTATCCAGTGATCAGGTGTGCGTCGCCGGAGCGTGCGTGACCGCGCGCCAGTAGCTCCCCACAGACCGTCGCGTACTCTGCCAGCCCTGCTCCCTGAAGCTCATCCAGGTTGACCGATGCTTTGTGGTCGTTGAGCTGTCGTACCAGGTAGTCTCGATGCGCAATGGTGGTCCACCCGATAAAGGGATCCGATTGCCACTGCATCGCACGCTGGCCATCCGCAACGCGCTGGCCCTGATGCGTGGCAGCATGTACATCGGCACCCTGCGCAGCCAGGTATGGCTGGTAGGCCGAGCCGACCTCTTCCTTGATCTGCAGGAAGAGCGGATCCTTCTCGCCGTTCCCTTCGAGGTAGACAAGGTAATCCCGCAGCCCGACGCTGCCCGTACCCACCACCTTGAAGGCCACATCGACCGGCTTGTACTGATCGAGGAAGTGGCGCCGTTCCGGCAGCAGACTCCGGCGATAGGCCACGAAGCCGGCAAGCACGGCTCGTGCCTGTGCTGGTTTCAGCGGCGTTATCAGAGGCGGGTCCTGCTTGAAGCGAAGCTCGGTTTTTCCGGCCTTGTTCTTCACGTCTTCCGTCAAGCTTGTCAATGTGCTCAGCGGTGTCTCTCGTTCCGCCTTCTGGAGAGCATCGGAGACGGGCGTGACACGCTGCAAGCGGTGCACCTGGTAACGCGCCACTTCCACTACCGGCATTCGGGCAAATGTTGCGGCAAGTCGGCGATAGCTGCTTGCCAGTGTCAGCACTGCACCTTTACAGGCAGAGTGCTTCTGCCCGTTCTCGCGGCCGGCCAGCACCAGGCTTGCCGCCATGCGCTTCAGGTCCCACTCGAAGGGGGCGGCGCAGGTTTCATCGAAATCGTTGATGTCGAAGATAAGGCGCCCATCCGGCGCGGCGTAGCAACCCAGATTGCGCACGTGGGCGTCGCCGCAGATCTGGGCGATGATGCCGGTACTGGGCAGCGCGGCCAGGTCTGCCGCCATCACCGGAGCAGCGCCGCGAAAGTAGCCGAAGGGCGACGCGAGCATGCGCTCATACTTCAGTGAAACCAGCGATGGGAGACGTCCCTGCATGGAGCGGGCGATGATGCCGTTTGGAGAGGGACGCTTCGCCGCTGCCGGCACGCGGGCGTGCTCCTGACGACGCAACTGCTTCCTGCGAGCGTGCCCCAGTGCTTGCCGCTCCGCAGGAGAAATGTGAATTGCCATATTGAGCTGACGATACATCGCACAGGTGACGCCGTAAAACGCCAGAGGCTGGCGTCTGATCCCGCTTAGACTTCCACGATCTGCTGCATCACTGCGTCACGGTCCGCCTCCAGAAGAGCAGGCATGGCCCCCGCGTGCGATGCGACCCAAGCTCCCCACCGATTGCCGGCAGCATTCAACCGAGCCAGCGGTGCGCCGCGCAGATAGAAGTGGGAGAGGGACGCGGTGAATGCGTCCCCCGCGCCAACAGTATCGACAGTCTTTGCTGGGTATCCGGGATGACGATCCACTTGGTTACGGGTCACCAGCAGACTCCCCTGTGCACCCAGTGTGATGGCAACGAGCTGTACCGGGAACTGGTCGATAATCTGGCGCGCACCGGAGAGCAGGAAGTCCGGCCGGGTGCCCATCGCATCCGGAAAGTCCAGCAGCGAGAGCACCTGCGGCATTTCCTCTGCATTCAATTTGAAGATGGTCGTCAGCTCGAGGGACCGTTCGATGGTCTCTGCGTTGAAGAAGGGGGGACGGAGGTTCACATCGAAGATGCGCACGCACTCGGGACGCGTCTCGTGCAGGAAGCTTTCGATGGTGCGACGCGATGCGGGTGACCGTTGAGCCAGAGTCCCGAAGCAGACAGCGTCTGCCTTCTCCGCCAGGGCAAGCCAGTGCGGCGTGAATTCGAGAAAGTCCCAGGCAACGGGCTCATGAATCGTATAACGAGGCTGGTCCTTCTCGAGCGCTACTGTGACCGTGCCGGTGACGCGGCTGAAGTCCTCCTGGATATAGCTCGTATCGATCGGCGTCGTCTTCAGATATGCCATCGCATCGCGACCCAACGGATCGGTTCCCAGCCGGGTAGCAATGATGCCATCGTTCCCCAGCCTGGCTGCCATCACGGCAAAGTTCGAGGCAGCGCCGCCCAGCTGCGGTCCCTCCGGCAGCATGTCCCAGAGCAGTTCGCCCAGGCCGACGATGCATTTCCGCTCGCTCATACAGACCTCTGCCTGGGCATGGTGCGTGCACGGCACTGTTTGCTGCCATACAGTGCTGGCGCAACAGACGCAGACTGCAAGCCGAACCGAATTGGAGGACGCGGATGCATCGTGTCTCCCGCAACGAAGAATGATCGTAAACCATGAGACGCCTAGGCGCGGTGCACGGAGCCTATTGCGTACCGTCCCGCGGGACAGGAATGCCGTTCATCTTGCGCCAAAGCCTATGTTAGGCTTCGAGGCCGGGCGGCTTTTGCTGCTGGTGCAAGGGCAAGTCAAGGAGGAACGATGCGGGGAAACAGGGCAATGCTGGCCACACTTCTGGGTCTGAGCCTGACGGTTGCCGGCTACGCGGCAACATCGGCGAACCAGGCGACGCGCAGGAACACAGAGAGCCACGCGTCCACAAACCCGGCAAGCGATGACGTCTGGTGGAAACACGCCGTGATCTACGAGATCTATCCGCGCAGCTTCCAGGACTCCAACGGCGACGGCATCGGTGACCTGAACGGCATCACCAGTCGCCTCGATTACCTGAAGACGCTTGGCGTAGACGCGATCTGGCTCTCGCCTATCTATCCCTCCCCGCAGGTCGACTTCGGATACGACATCTCGAACTATGTGGGCATCGACCCGCAGTACGGCACCATGGCGGACTTCGACCGGCTGGTCGCGGAGGCGAAGAAGCGGAACATCCGCGTCATCATGGACATGGTCATGAATCACACTTCGGACAGGCACCCGTGGTTCATCGAGTCGGAGAGCTCGAAGACCAACCCAAAGCGAGACTGGTACGTGTGGGAGAACGGTAAAGGGCCGGGACAGCCACCCAACAACTGGCAGTCCGCCTTTGGACACTCAGCATGGCAGTACGCGCCCAAGACTGATCAGTGGTACTACCACAAGTTCTACATCCAGCAGCCTGACCTGAACTGGCGTAATCCCAAGGTCGAGCAGGCGATGTGGGGCAATGTGCGCTTTTGGCTGAGAAAGGGCGTTGCCGGCTTCCGGCTGGATGCGGTGCCGACGCTATTCGAAGACCCCTCTCTCAAGGACGAAACGGTGCTGCCTGGCACGAATGCCTTTGGCGACCCGAACATCGACGGCTCGCTGACCGAAAATCTTCCGGAGGTGCACAAGGTCATGCGCGATTTGCGTGATGTAACCAACGGCTTCCCGGGTAACCGGGTGCTCATCGGCGAGACCTATCTGCCGAATATCGAGGAACTCAAAAAGTGGTACGGCGCCAATAACGATGAGCTGCAATTGCCGATGGATATGCAGGTCGGCTTCATCAACAAGCTGGATGTGACCCTCTTCCGCAAGCGCATCAGCGATGTCGAACACGACATCGGCAACAATCAGCCTCTGCTGGTCTTCGACAATCATGACAATCCACGCATGGATGCGCGCTACGGCGATGGCCAGCATGACGTGGCGATCCAGCGCATGCTGGCCACGGTCCTCTTCACCACGCGCAGCACCGCATTGATGTACTACGGCGATGAGCTCGGCATGAAGACAACGACGCCCACGAGGATAGAGGATGTGCGCGACCCGGTTGGAAAGACCGGGTGGCCGAATGAGAAGGGTCGCGACGGCGAACGCACGCCCATGCAGTGGGACGGATCGCCCGAGGCCGGCTTTACCAAGAGCGACAAGCCATGGCTGCCTGTCCCCGATAGCTACAAGGTCGTGAATGTCGAGGAGGAGGTACGGAACGACGACTCATTGTTGAACTGGTACAAACAGTTGATCCAGCTTCGTCGCGACAATCCGGCGCTGCACTCCGGCAAACTCACCATGCTCAACACGAACGACGCGCATGTCCTCTCCTGGATGCGCCAGGAGCCGGGGCAGCCCGCGGTCCTGGTAGCGTGCAACTTCACTGCCTCGCCGCAGAAGGTGAGCTTCGATCTGTCACAGGAGGGCATCAGCGGTAAACAGACGAAGACGCTGATGAAGTCGCCAGGGGCGAGCGATCCTGCGTCGCTCGATGCAGTCGAACTGCCGCCGTTCGGTGTCTATGTCGGCCAAGTCCGGTAACAGGTTCAGTGGTTGATGCAACGCTCAGCCGGCAACGGCGCTGATTCGATCCAGCACGGTTGCGTATTGTGCGTAGACATCCTCAAAGACCGCATCCCATGAAGCGGACAGCGCATACTGGCGTGCGTGCTCCCGCATCGCGTTCAACGCGATAGGATCGCCGGCCAAGGCGAGGATGGCTTGCGCGAAATCTGCGTCACTGCGAATAAAACCCGTCTCTCCATCGCGCACGATACGCGCCGGACCGCCGTCGGGCGTCACGATGGCTGGAACACCGGAGGCTAAAGCCTCCAGCACCACATTTCCGAAGGTATCTGTGTGTGACGGGAAGACGAACACATCCATGTTCGCGTAGGCACGTGCCAGAGCTGCGCCTCGCAACACGCCGGTGAACTCCGCGCGGGAGAGCCGCTCGCGCAGCCATAGCTCTTCGCCACCATGACCCACGATTAGAAAACGAAACCGGTTCGTACCCGCCGCCCGCAACTGCTGCTCGATGGCTGCCAACAGCGCGACGTTCTTTTCGATGGAGAGCCGGCCCACGAAGCCGAGGACGATGTCATCGTCAACGCGATCTCGATGCGATGGTGAAAACGTCTCTGCATCCACGCCGCGCGTCATTAAATGACAGGGGCGTCCGGTCGCGTGCTCCAGCAGGGCGCAGAGTTGGGGGTTCGGCGCGAAGAGCAGCCGTGCTTGCTTGTAGAAGAGGGCGGATGCCCACAATGCCGAGGACTCGATCTGTCGAGCAAGTGCGGGGCCGTAGCCGCCGAAGCGCCTGGTGAACCAGGTCGAGCGGGTAGCCGCGTACTCGTGCACATTGGTGTGCCAGGAGGCGACCAGCGGCACGTGCAGGTGGTGCGCGATCCATGCGCCGAGGAAGCCAAGCTCCGTCGGGCCGGTGATGTGGATGATGTCCGGACGAAATCGACGCGTGTCGGCCAGAATGCGCGGCAAGTGACGCCAATAGGCGAGGTCGAAACGCAGATCCTTTTCAATGGGGAAGGAGATCGCCCCGCGTGGCAGTTCCAATGTACGGACGGGTCCGGAATCTTTGCCTGGTCCATCTGCAGGGCCAGCACGTACACAGAGAAACGGTAGGCGACGGCGGCGCGCGAAGGCCTCGAAATGCCGGCTAGTGTGCGCTACGCCGTTCACCTCATGGAAGGCGTCCGGAAAGTACGCGACTCTTGGCGGAACGGTGGACGCCACAGCAGGCATAGCGCGAGTGTATCGCCACTCGCGCTATCTTCCCGATGGTATCGGGACAGCTACGCTAAACAGGCTCGCCCTCACCCAGGGCGAACTGCAACTGTCGCGATTCCGTCCATGCCAGACGCAGACTGCTGCTCAGCGGTGCGCAGCCCATCATGCGGACGATCTGGATGCTGAGACGCAGCATCATGGGCGCTTGTCCTGTAGGCCAAAGTCCGCTGACCGGCTGGGGGATGCCGTTCCGATCGGGGTGATAGACACGCTCATCCCAGCGGCGCGAGCCCTCAGGAAAGTCCGGATAGTCTCGCACGGCGTCCAACGTCGATTGCATGATGCGATGCTTCCAAGGCTGCGCATATTGCGGCATGAACAGCACGTGGCTGCGGCCCTCGTTGCGCACCTCATGCACAAATTCATTGAATGAGGTTGCGTTGGTCAGGTTCACGTTGCCGTTCGGCTCAAGGCCGTGGCGATCGCCGCCGGAGATGAGCAGCTTACTCCATCGCGCAGCCAGAGCGCGTACGGAGCGGTTCTCGTCCCAGTGGCGGAGCCCGTTAAGCTCCATCGCATGGATGAAGTCGCCATTCTGCTGCATGAACTCGTCCACGCGCTGTGCGTGCCGCGCCTCGCCGATCTCATACAGGTCCCACATCGGATGGTTGAAGACGATGAGGACGTTGGGCAATGCATGCAGCGCACTCAGCAGTTCCGTCAGCCGCGCATCCGAAGGTTGCGCGGTGAACTCTGCAAAGGTACGCATCCAATCCGCGCCGTCGGCGCTGGGCAGATTGTGGATGCCGAGATGGAAGGACTGATCGCCGCCGAACGGAGTTGTCCATTCGACAGAGACAGGAATGTGCCGCGCACTGGCTACGGTACGCAGCAATTGTGGTGCTTCGATATTGTCGTGATCCGTAATCGAAACCAGTGCGGCGCGCTGTAACTTGCTCTCGATCTGTCGGCGCTCAAGATCGAAGGCAAGGCGAGGCGTCAATGGGGGTGTCCAGTACGCATTCGCATAATCCAACTTCAGGATTGCGTGACGGGAGTGGATATGTTCAACCCACTTGAAGAGGTGGCCCCAAAATCCGTCGCTCGCAATCGCGCTGACAACGAAGTCCAGCGTCTCCTTCGAGCGGTTGGTGTGGCTATGCAGCGAGACGCCGGTTGCAAACTCACGCGCGGCATCGGGGTTCTTCCACAAGTACGAGATCTGCGATCCCTTCATGGCTGTCCTCCTCACACCTTGCGTACTCAGTATGAGAAGGGCCCCATGAATGAGGCATTACGTGCATAAAAAGAAGCTGTAACTATCGTGCAACCTTTGTGCCAGAAGCGGAAAGGAACCCGCTTGGTTAACGGGTTTTGGCAATATCTGGTGCAAGGTCAGTCGCGGACTCAGCCCCTTGTGGCAAGTCTGTGCCTGGGGCGTGGCGGCTCTCCGGCTCCAGATGGTTTGTGGTGAGCCCGGCTTGGAGCAATGCGAAGGCCTCTTCCGGCGTATCTGCGAATTGAAACAGCTCGCGATCCTTTGGAGAGATCGTCCCCTTCTCGATCAGCACGTCCAGGTTCAGCACCGACTTCCAATAGGCTGCCCCGTAAACGATAATGGTGATCTTCTTCGCCAGCTTTTCGGTCTGCGCGAGTGTCAGGATCTCGAACGCTTCATCCAATGTGCCGAAGCCTCCAGGAAAGACCACCAGCGCCTTCGCTAGATATGCGAACCAGTACTTGCGCATGAAGAAGTAGTGGAACTCGAAGTTCAGTGCGGGAGTGATGTACGGATTCGGCATCTGCTCGAAGGGGAGCCGGATGTTGAGCCCGATGGTCTGACCGCCTGCTTCGCGAGCTCCGCGATTGGCCGCCTCCATGATGCCGGGACCACCGCCGGATGTGACGACAAAGCGGCGATGGCGTCCCTTCAGAGTCTGCGACCATTCGGTCAGCAGGAAGGCAAGCCTGCGCGCGTCTTCATAGTAGTGAGCCATCTCCACAGCAGCCTTGGCACGGCGGCGCTGGAGTTCGCTGGGCGTGCCTTCCAGCAGCTCCGCATCACTCGCCGGTTGCTCTTCGGCAGGCGCAGGCTCGCTGGACCCGCTGCGCGCCAGCACCTCGAGTTCATGATTGGCAACATCCAACGCGTGGAAACGTGCAGAGCCGAAGAAGACTACGGTGTCGCGGATGCGCTCCCGGCGAAAACGCGCGAGCGGTTCGGCGTACTCGGCCATGATGCGAATCAGCCGTCCGTCAGGACTATTGAGGAAGGCGGGGTTCTCGTAAGCGAGCGGCGCGGCTTCCAGGCTGGGCGGTATGCGATCTATCGACATAAGAATGAGGTTAGATGCGGAGTGGCCTTTCCTTGAAGAAAGGCCACACGAACGACTGCCTGGTCCGCTACACCTTCAGGATGGAACCTAAAAGATGTACTTCAGCGCGAACTGAACCACGCGCGCATCCGGATTCTCGCCGGCCGTGCCGTTGCCGCCGAAGCGTTCACTCGTGATCTGGCCGAAGCCCTGTCCGTAGGTATTGCCGGGCTGACCGTAGGCCGGGGTGTTCCATAGATTGAAGACATCCGTGCGGAACTGGATGTTGGTCTCGCGATAGACCGGGAAGCTCTTAAACAGAGACAGATCGGTGCGGTTGTAACCAGGGCCGTAGATCATGGTGCGGCCCGGAGGTCCGTATGAAGCCGCCGTTGTGCCCTGCGGCGGATTGCTGTAGGAGCAGGGGTTGAACCAGGTCTGCACCGTGCGTGTGTTGGTGGCGCAGGAGACAGTCCCATCGCTGGGAGGCGTACCGCCCGAGTTGAAGGCATTGCCATTCTTATAGAGCGCTGCATTGCCGTTGTTCGCAGGGTTGTTGTTTGCGTACAGCTCCACAGGCTGGCCGGACTGCACACGGAAGAGCAACGACGCTGCCCAGCCGCCGGCCACCTGATTCACGACGCCACCGCGATCCAGGAAGCGCTTGCCGCGTCCCACGGGCAGCTCATACTGAGTGTTCAGCGTGAAGCGCTGCCGAACGTCGATGTAAGAGCTGCCGTAGTCGTAGCCGAAGCCGAGCAGACGCCAGTTGCGATAGCCGCTGCCAGTCTGACCGGAGCCGCCCAGCAGTGTGTAGGCATCGTCCAGTGCGTGAGCATAAGTGTACGCGCCGAGGAAGGAGAGTCCATTCGTCAACCGCCGTTCCAGCGTAGCCTGCAGCGAATTGTAATTCGCGTTGCCCGCGTAGCTGATCAGGCTGCTGCCGCCGAACTGGTTGAATGGCCGCGCGGCCTGCAGGTTCGCGCCCGGAGCCAGCGCGGTCGCCGGCTGGTTCGGGTCCGGATTCGACTGCAGGTGATGCGAGGTGCTGCCGACGTAGGCCAGCGTCGCGGTCGTGGAGTTGGTGAAGGAGTGCTGCACGCTCAGGTTCCACTGCTGGCTGTACGGAGTCTGCGTCTTCGTGGCGTAGGAGCGGAAGCCCGGCAGGTTCACGAAATTGGCGAGGCCGGCATTCAATGCGTTGGTAAAGCCCGTATCCAGAGATTGGCCATTGGTTGGGCAATTGCCAACCGCACAGCCGGATGAGGCGAAGTTGCTGTCGTACTGGAAGGGAAAGTTCTGCGCCAGGTTGGGATAATAGCCGACGCTCTCCAAGCCGCCATAGAAAATGCCATAGCCGGAGCGGATGACCGTGTTCGGATCGAGCTGGAAGGAGAAGCCGACACGCGGCGCCAGGTTCACCATTGCCGGATCGACCAGGTAGGAATTATTTGTATATGACACTGCGACGTTATTCTTCGCCAGTGCGTTCAGGAAGTTCGGTGTCAGAGTCGCGTTGGTGCGTGCCGCCACGGGAAGCAGATACGTGGCGCTGCCGGTTGCATAATCGGGCACGAAGTTGGCTTGATTCCCGTTCAGCTCCTTGATGGGTGTGGTGTACTCCCAGCGCACACCGAGGTTCAAGGTCAGGCGCGAGGTTGCCTTCCAGTTGTCCTGCAGATAAGCAGAGCGGTACCACCGCTCGTCATAGGCGGCGAAGATATTCGCGATCGACGTGTTGTCGATATTGTTCTGCAGGAAATCAGCGCCGCCGAAGCCGGTGTTGGCTGTATTCTGCGGATCCTGCGAGAACTTACCGGTGAAGTTGAAGGTACCCTTGGGGTCGATCGGCTGCTGGGTCTGGATGCGCAGCCGCTCGAAATTCACGCCGAACTTGATCGAGTGATTGCGAATCTGTTTCGTCACGTTGTCCAGAATCTGGATGACGTTCTCGTACTCGCTGGTGGGTTCGTACTGCGCCGAACCGAAGCTGGAGAAGCCGGAGACGTTGAAGTATGGCAGGCCGCCATTGCCGGTAGAGAACGGAATGCCGTTCAGGCCAAACTGCGGCGACAGGTTCGTGTTGTTGTTCGGCGGATCATACGCTGCATGAATCCAGTTGTAGCCGAAGCGAAACTCGTTCACGAGCGATGGCGTGAAGACGTGGGTCTCGCTGAAGGTGAAGTTGCGTCCTTCGGTCACCTGCCTTCCGCTGCCGCCAAAACCGCCACCATCGAGGATGCCGAGCGGGGCCGTCAGATTGATCGGCTCATTCGTATAGCTGTAGCGTGCGAAGGTCTGGTCTTTCGGACTGATGTTCCAATCCATCCGGCCGTCGTATTGTGTCGTGTTGTCGCTGCCGCTGCCTTGATAGAGGTAGTTGTTGTAAGTCTGGCCGGCGGCGCCGAGATTCGGCTTCGGAAACGCATTGAGGATATTCTGCGCGGTCTTATTGATGTTGGCCGGGCAGATCACGTTCTGCTGACCATTGCAGTTCAGCGTGCCCGCTCCAGGGCCGCCCGGACGGTAAAGAAGTACCGGCGCTCCGCGCCCGTTCAGTGCCGGATTCAGCAGTTGGCTGAAGTCGCCGTTGCGCATATTCAAGGTCGGCACACTGTAGATCCCGGTCTGGCCAAAGATGACGCGGTTGGCCTCAGCGTCGCCGAAGAAGAAGAGCTTGTTCTTGACGATCGGGCCGCCGAGCGTGGCGCCGAACTGGTTCTGCCGATACTTCGGCTTCGCTGTCTGAAAGTAGTCGCGCGCATTCAGCACATCGTTCCGGAAATACTCCCACAGGTCGCCGTGGAAGCTGTTGCTGCCGGACTTGGTCGCCACATTCAGGACCGCCCCGGCCGCATGGCCAAGCTCCGCGGTGTAGTCGCCGGTCTGTACCTTGAACTCCTGCAATGCATCCGGCGGTGGCTTGATGACGAAGCTCGCGCCGTTCAGAAAATCGACCAGGTTGGCATTATTGTCGACGCCATCGAGGATGAAGTTGTTCTGCTCCGAGCGCTGGCCATTGGCGGAAAAATCGCCCTTGTTCGCGCCGCGAGCGCCCTGTTCCGCGGGAGCGACGCCGGCAGAGAGTTGCGCAATGAAAGTGAAGTTGCGCCCATTGAGCGGTGTGTCGTTGATAGTGCGCGAAGAAGTGACCTGGCCGGTCGAGGAGTCTTCCGTTTGCAGTGCAGGGGGCGCCGAGGTGACTACGACTTGCTGCGCGGCTCCTTGGACACCCAGTTGCAGGTTCGCTGTCGTCGTGGAGCTCACATTGACAACGACGTTCGGCTGCGTCGTGGGTGAAAAGCCCTGCGACTCTGCTTCCACGGTATAAGAACCGATCTTGAGTGGCGATGCGGTGAAGCTGCCGCTGCCATCGGTCGTGACCGTGGTAGTGAATCCATTTTGCGGATCCTTGATGGTGACCTTCGCTCCCGGAACGACGGCTCCCGTCGAATCATGCACGATGCCGGTGATACCGCCCTGATCGGCCTGTCCCCATATAGATATCGGTGCGGTTATTACGCTTAGGGTAACGATCAGAATCGTGAATAGTGTTAGAAACGGAGACCGGCTTTGCTGTTCCATGCATTCCTCATTGGCCCGGAGCCCTATCCGGCGTTGGTCAGCGGAGGTCATCACGGTATCGGCAATAAGAGGCTGCAACCCCTTACATTGCCGTCGCTAACTGTACTTGTCAGTAAATAGGCATGTCAATCGTATAACTATCGAACCAATAAGCCGCCTTCAGCACGCCAACAGTTGGAGCGGCTAGGCAGTCACCTGCCGCACCGTGGAGCGACGCAGCGGATGAAGAGGTATGGAGTTCGCGGTATCTCGCAGGCCGCTCCACCCCTCGGCCACAATCAGGCTGTTGCCGGGGTTGTGCGGGTCGTAGCGGACGGAGGCGGGAAAGCTGAGCCGGATTTTGTGAATGTCCACCAGATGCTGCAGCAGTGTCACGTCCTGCGAACACTCATAGGTCACGCCTGCAACGTCGTATTGGTAGAGAATGAGCTGCATCCCCAGCGGGCGATCCGTCTCTTCAGCCGACATCTCGGAGATGTCGAGGACAGTGGCGTCGATGATGCGGCCCGTCTGCACCAAGGCATCGCGCCGGTCGCGCTCCAACTCATCGGGACTGGGCCGCTTGCGTGACAGCCAGTACAACGCGCCGGCTATGGCCATGGCAACCACAACCGTCACTCCACTTGCCAGCTGCGTCTCACGCGGGGTAATGCCGAGCATTTGTTGCTCCCGGGGGATCGGAGAGCCACTTACGCAGCCCTTCCGTTTCTGCTGCAAGGATAGCGCAGCGTGCGTTGCGGGGGAGTCACGATTCCGTAGCCCGGGGATGACGCAAAAGGGGCAGAACTATCGGTCCAGCGTATAGTAGTCAGAGCATGAAAGAGCCAGTTGTAACGCTGCCTGCGGGGCCTCCGCGGCAGTTTTCCACACAATCAGCGAGCCAGCCGGGAGATCTGTCTCTATCGCTCTCGGCAGGACGCCGCATCCGTTCCACTACTGTCATCTGTGTGCGCCGTGGTGCCAGTGTTGTCATGGCCGCGGATGGACAGGTGACGCTGGGCGACAGCGTCATAAAGCACTCCGCGAAGAAGATTCGCCGTCTCTACCAGGACAAGATCCTTGCCGGTTTCGCCGGATCGACCGCCGACGCCTTCTCGCTCTTCAGCCGTTTTGAAGGCAAGCTCGAGCAGTATGCCGGCAACCTGGGCCGCGCCGCGGTGGAACTGGCGAAGGACTGGCGCACCGACAAGATGCTGCGGAATCTGGAAGCGCTTCTCGTTGTCGCGGACCCGCACCAGACTTTTCTCATCAGCGGCTCGGGCGACGTCATCGAGCCGGACGAGGGCATTGCGACCATCGGCTCGGGCGGCTCTTATGCACTGGCCTCGGCACGTGCCTTGATGCAGAACACGGAGCTGAATGCACGCGACATTGCCGAGAAGAGCCTGCGCATCGCCGGCCAGATCTGCATTTACACCAACGACCAGATCACGATTGAAGAACTGACCGCCTAAACTCCGGGAAGGAGCAGGCGCAAAGCCCGGAAGGAGAACAAGGGCATATGGCTATCTATCTACCAGGAGCCGCCGAGGACCAGGAACTGGCGCTCGACGAGCTCACACCGCGGCAAATTGTCGCGGAGCTCGATAAGTACGTCGTAGGGCAGCGGGCCGCCAAGCGTGCCGTTGCCATTGCACTGCGGAACCGCATGCGCCGCCAGAAGCTGCCGCCCGATCTCGCAGAAGAGATCATGCCGAAGAACATCATCATGATCGGACCCACCGGTGTGGGCAAAACGGAGATTGCAAGGCGGCTGGCCAAGCTCACCAACTCACCCTTCCTGAAGGTCGAAGCCTCCAAGTTCACCGAGGTTGGTTACGTGGGCCGCGATGTTGAATCGATGATCCGCGACCTGGTCGAGATCGCGATCGATATGGTGCGCGAAGAGCGGCTGGAAGAGGTCGAGGACAAGGCGGAATTGAATGCCGAAGAACGGCTACTCGATCTGCTGCTGCCCGCCCCCGCGGTACGTGAGACCAAGCCCGAAGTCAAGACGGACGCCAAGGTGATCGACATCCTGAGCGCGCAGGAGACCATGCCTGCCGCGGTGGAGACGGCGAAAGAGGTCAGCGACAGCCATCAGCGCACACGCGAGAAGCTGCGGCAGCAGTTCCGCGAAGGCAAACTAGACGACCGCACGGTCGAGATCGATGTGCGCGAGCGCAACACGCCGAGCTTCGAGATCATCTCCAACCAAGGCCAGGAGGAGATGGATGTCAATCTGAAAGACATCCTGCCCGGCCTCTTCGGTCAGCGCACCAAGAAGCGCAAGATGAAGGTGAGCGAGGCCTTCGAGTATATGGTGCAGGAAGAAGAACAGCGCCTTATCGATACGGACCAGGTAAACCGCGTTGCCGTGGAACGTGTCGAGAACTCCGGCATCGTCTTCTTGGATGAGATCGACAAGGTTGCCGGCCGCGAAGGTGGACATGGCCCGGACATCTCCCGCGAAGGAGTGCAGCGTGACATCCTGCCCATCGTCGAAGGTACCACTGTAAACACACGCTACGGCATGGTAAGCACGGACCACATCCTGTTCATCGCGGCCGGCGCCTTTCACGTCTCGAAGCCAAGCGACCTGATCCCGGAGTTGCAGGGCCGCTTCCCTATCCGCGTGGAGCTGCAGTCCTTGACAGTCGAAGACTTCATCCGCATTTTGACCGAGCCCAAGTCCTCGCTGACCAAGCAGTATGCAGCGCTGCTTGAAACCGAGGGCCTCAAGCTCGAGTTCACTCCGGAGGCTCTACAAGAGATCGCGCAATTTGCCTTCCGCGTGAATGAAACAACCGAGAACATCGGTGCGCGACGTCTGCATACCATCATGGAGCGGGTGCTGGACGAGATCAGCTTCCTCGCGCCGGATCTGCAGAAGGGCCAAAAGACTGCTGAAGGTGTGGTCGACCTGGCCGCCGCTTCCGCGGACGGCATGGGCGCAACCGTGCCGCTGCCGGTGGTGGAGAGAACGACGGAGCACGGCGTCGAGAAGGTCGTCGTGGTCGATCCGTCTTATGTACAGCAGATGGTCGCGAGCATCGTGAAGAACCAAGACCTGTCGCGCTACATCCTATAGCTGCACAAGTGCAGCGACCGGAGACCGGGAACGGAGGCTACGCTATGTGCCGCAATATCAAGATGCTTTTCAACTTCGATCCTCCCGTGACTGCGGAGGAGATCCGGGCCGCTTCGCTCCAGTACGTCCGGAAGATCAGCGGCTTCAACAAGCCGTCGCAGGCAAACGAGACTGCGTTTCTGGCAGCTGTCGACGAAGTAGCCGGCATATCGGCTCGTCTTCTCCATTCTCTTGAAACGACTGCACCTGCACGAAATCGGGAGGAAGAGGCAGCCAAAGCGAAGGCTCGCAGCGCGGAGCGATTCCCCGCCTGAGCCTGCTTTCCTGCCGCGACCGAGCTGCAACGTGTCTGCTGCAAGCACGAAGGACACTCGGAATGAACTTTGTTGTCATCTCGACTAGAGCGAAGCGGAATGGCGAAATCTGCTTTCTACCTTCTTCGCAAAACACCAGCATACTTATTCACGACATCATTAGAAGTTCAATCGCAGGGACATCTGAATCAGCCGCGGACTCCCGATGGTCTGCTGCACCACGCCAAGTCCATTCGCGGCGCTCACATTCGTTCCATTGTCCTGAATGTGATAGACGCTCTGGCGGTTGACGATGGTGGATTTCGTAGAGTCGTACACGTTCTGCGGATTCACGTTGAATGCAGTCGAGATCGAGTTATTGGGAATATCGAAGCTCGGCGTGTTCGAGATATTGAACAGGTCCAGTCGATACTGCGCCGAAACGCGTTCGGTGATTTGAAAGAGCTTCACGACCGAAACATCCGCACGCTTCTGGAAGGATTGACGAAAGATATTGCGCTGCCCATCGCCGCCAAACGTGGTCTCGAAGACGTCGCACACCGGGTAGCCGATCGCACTGTGGCCGCAAGCAGGGACCCCGTTCTGCCCGGGATTGACAAAAGGAATGACGAACGCGTTCGCGTTCAATGCCGGGATAGCATTGCCGCCGGAGTCCTGAAACGCGCCGGAGTGACCGGTGAGCGCCTGCGACGGGCGGACACCCGGCGCAAGTGGAATGATGGGATTGGTGATGCCATCGAACGAGCTGTAGTACTGACTAGCCACCGCGCCCGAGTAGTCCTCGATGCTATAGGCCTGCCCGCTCTGAAAGACCGTGATGCCCTCGATCGCAAACCCATTCACGGCCTTCGCCACAATGTTATTCGCGTGGATGAAGTTCGGAATCTGCCAGACGTAGTTGAAGGTCGTGACGTTGGTGCGGTCGAAGTCGGAGTTGCCGTAGCCTGAGCGCAGATCCAGCGGATTGCTTCCGTTGTAGTAAAGCCCCAGGCCGCTCTGCTCGTCGAGCGAGTGAGACCAGGTGTAGGACACGCCGAACTGTACGCCATGTGACATGCGCTTCTGTATCTGTGCCTGTAGTGCATCGTAAGCGGCACTCCCTGCAGCGCGGTAGGCGACAGAGTTCACGCTGTATCCTATATAGGGCACTCGTAGATCTGTATTGCCGCCATCGTAGGTGTTGTACGGCTCTGTGGTGAGCGCAAATCCGTCGGTGTCCGTCGCCTGATAGCCATACGAGTAGATCTCACCGTTGACGGGATGTGTCGGCGTCGCGATATCCGGCTGATTGAAGGGGACCGGGATCACGCCGCGACGTCCGCGATTGCCGACATAGCCAATATCGACGGCTGTGCTAGGGGTGGACTGCCATTGGAAGTCCAGTGAGTAATTTTCGCTATAGGGCAGCTTGTTGTGAATGTCATAGCTGCCGAAGGGATACGTTGCCGAGCCCTGCTCCAGCGAGGCGCGGTTGGGAAGGTACGCGTTGAAATCCTGTGGGTTGCCGCTGGGCGGATTCGGTTCGGTTTTACCGAAGGGATTATCGAGCGTAGCGCCCTGTGGCGCCGGCGTCGGAACAACGAGAGGCGGCTCCTGAGTGACGCCGAAGGGTCCGCTGGTACCGCCGCCCGCACCGGGCGAGAAGTAGGTGAAGTATTCGCCGCGGTTGTAGTAGAGCCCGAAGCCGCCGCGGATCACCACGCTGCCGTTGTCTTTTCCAGGGCTATAGGCGAAGCCGATGCGCGGAGAGAAACCTTCTTGGCGGTTCAGCAGTGTGGAGTTGCTGACGCCGGGGGTGTGGTACTGCTTGTTGTTGCCGGCGATGATGAAGCCGCTGTTCTCGATGGCGTCGGCGGCAGAGTTGTACGAGTATCGGCTGGCGTCGAAACTAAACAGGTTGCCGTACTTCTCCGCCAGCGGGCCGTCGTAGTCATAGCGGAAGCCCGCAGTCACGCTGAGATTGCGCGTCACACGCCACTTGTCCTGCACGAAGGCGCCCACGTACTGCGCGCGATAGTAGCGGCTGGAAGCGCCTTGCAGAAATGTGGACGCGCCGCCGTTCGTCTGGACTGCACCTTCGACAAAGTCGGCAAAGTTCTGGAAGCCGATGATGCCCGTGTTCTGGCGTCGGTTGCGGATATTCAACTGCGTGTAGGCATAGCTGCCGCCGTATGTAAGCGTATGGGCGCCGATGGTATGGATGACCGTGCTTGAGGGCGCGAAGCGATTCTGGAAGACACCGTCGCGGAAGAAGTCGCCGGTCGGCCCGATCTTGAGGCCGCTTCCCGTGATGCCGTTCACATCGGTGATGCTGATGCCGGGAAATGTTGTGTAACCGAAGAGGTTGATGCCGACGGTTTGCGGGGTGAGCGCCTGGTCATTGGTGGAGTAGGCCTTCTCGCGCACGAAGCCGAAGCTCTGCTGCCAGCTGAAGCGCGACGATGGCGTATAGGAATTGATGATCGATGCGAGATGACTGCCCGCGTCGAGGTGTTGGTTGAAGCCGCTCACATTGCTGTCTGTGAAGGGATTCTCTGCCGGGTCGTGCTGGAAGAAATACTTGAGCGAAAGCACGTCCGAGTTGCGCAAATTGTAGTCCACATTGCCGGAGATCTGATCCGCCCTGAAGCTGGGCACACCGAACAGTGTTGCGTTCGGCTGGTTCGCATTCAGGTCTGCCTCGCCATTCGCTCCTGCAGACGGGATCAGGTACTGGCCGCTCGGTAGCTTGTATTGCAGCAGAGCCAGCGAGACGGGGTTGATGGTCCCATTGAAGCTTTGGCCGGTGGACTTGACCGCCGCAGCGATGCCGGGCGCGGTGCGATCGTCGGTCAGCCCATAGGGCAGGAAGAGATGCGAGGTGCCGTTCAACTGGTCGGTGACCCGCACAGCGTTGTAGCCAATGAAGGCGAAGAGCTTGTCCTTGATGATGGGACCGCCGATGGTGCCACCCGCCACCACGCGATGCAGGTATGGATTCACCTGATCCAACGGAATCGTGCCGTTGGGATAGGTGACGCTTTGCTGCTTGTAGAAGAACGGCGCCGCGTTCATAAAGTTGGTCTGGCGGTAGACATACGCCTGACCGTGGTACTGATTCGTTCCGGTGGAGGTGTTTACGTCTACATGGGCGCCGCTGGTCTGCCCCTGCTGCGCGTCGTAGAGCGACGTGTTCACGCGCATCTCCTGAATCGTCTCCGGATTCGGCGATGGAATCGCGTTGCCGATGGCGTCATAGACCGAGGTATTGGTCTGGATCTGGCCGCCGCTGGTGAAGTTCTCACCGGTGTTCGGTGTCACGCGTCCGGAGGCCACCTGGCTGGTGCTCTTGCCGTTGAAGAGGTTGCTGACGTCGACGCCATTTACCTGGAATGTGTTGTCGGTGTCGCGTTGACCGTTGGCCCAGATCGGCTGATTGCCCAGCCCTTCGTTGGTGCCGGTGCCGTTGATGAACTCCGCATTGACGCCCGGCGACAACACGGCCAGTTGGGTGAAGCTGCCGGTGGCGAGTGGGATCTGTTGAATCTGCGCATGGTTCAACACGTAGCCGTTCGTCGTGTCCACCGCGTTCAACATCGGCGAGCCCTCCACGGTTACCGACTGCGTCGTGCTCCCTGGAGCCAGTTGCGCGGGCAGCGTCACGGTGCGACTGCTCTGCACCACGATGGCTGGATAGTTCTGCGTCTGGAAGCCATCCTTCGAGACGGAGACGGAATATGTGCCGGTCGGAAGATCGGGAAAGGCAAACGATCCATTCTCCCGCGTGGTCGTGCTGCGAGAGAGTCCTGTCGATGTGCTCGTGATGGTGATGACGGCTCCGCGCACGGTAGCCTGCGCGCGGTCGGTGACCGTCCCGGCGATGCCGCCGAAGACCTGCTGTGCCTGAACCACGCACGCCGCGCTGCCCAGGGACATCAGGCAGGCGGCGGCCATCCACTTCTTCCTGCTCGTGTGCATCACTCTCGCCTCCACACATCGTGCGCGCGCTTGCGTGGTCTTGAGACCCTCTGCGCGCAGCCCGGAGTAGCGACAGCCAGCCCGAACCTGGCCCTAATTCACACGGAGCTTGTTACTGGAAATTAAATTGGTGAGTTGTTTCTATGTCAGGATGAAAAATTATTGGATCGTTTGCGCAGGATATCCAAAAATAGCTGCCATTTTCACCTACTCGATGGAGTTAGCTTAAGTGGAGCTTAAGGTGGTCTGCGGAGCAGCCATCGGGCGATCGGTCATTCGAGAGCATGACTCTACGCTTTGGCGCGGCAGGGCGGCCGCGCTGCATGACGCGACCGCCCCTCTCTCGGGGGAGATGGCTGATAGAGAAGCACGTCGCATGCCGAAAGTACGGACAGAGATTCGCTGCGATTTCCTTGGATGTCTGCGTCACGACGTCGTCTAGAGTGTCCGAGAACGGGATCGCCGTGATCGATTCCGGACACTGCTCGCTTCCGGACGCTGTCACGCCGACCGGGGTACCCCCTCCCCCCTCCGGTACCGGAGGCCTCTGTATAAGTCCTTTGTTATTTGCGGGTTAGGCGGCTTCCGGGGGCTAAATTCGTCCAGTTAAAGGACTTATGCGCAAATTCCTCTCATCATTAGGTTTACGGCCGGAGGTTTACAGCGGAGGCTCACGGCAGGGGCTTACGGTGGATGTCTCACGATAAAGATGCCACGGTAGATGCCGTGGCGTTCGTCACTGTGAATCGCGATCTATTTCCATTTTAGCCAACCGTGTGGGGTCAATCGGCAGAATTCGCGCGTCCCCGTTCCCAGAAGCGTCCTTGTATATTGGCTATTTGCTTTGAGGGGTCTTTCCGCATGCGCATGGATTGGTACCGGGGTATTGCCGTCTTCTTCTTTCTGTTGTGGGGGTTCGCGCTGCTGCCGGGACGGGGAGTCGCGCAGCAGGTAGTGCAGCGCGGTGCGCTGGGCAGGCCGACGCAGGTGATGGACGAGACGCAGCAGTGGACGACGCCGCTGCTGCTGGCCACGGACAAGAACGTCGAGGTCTACATACCGGATGTAACGACCACGGACTGGCTGCAGCGCAACTACGCGGACTTCGAGGGCAACGGACAATACGTGCTCACGATGCTGACGTTTTACAAGACGCCGCGCGCCTGCCGCGCCAATATGGTGGGCTGGGGGAACAGCGACGCCGCGCATCTGGACCAGTGCGCCGACATCAGCTACCGGATCCGGCAGGCGACGGTCGAGACGCGGCCAAAGAACGTGACGCTGATCATGGCGGCGATGGTCGGCGAGGACGGGCAGATCCAGCCGAATACGGTGCAGCATGAGGCAATCTCGCGCACCTGGGCAGACCTGGATGCGAATACGCGCGAGGCGCTGACGAAGGCTACAGCAATTGTGACCAAGGCGATGGCGCGGTATGACCGGAAGGTGCAGGGCGTGCAGTGAGTACAGAGCAGAGCTGTGGACGCAACACATACAACACCGGCCTCCAACCTGTTGGCTTATGGGGTGTTTACGAAATTACAAATTATTGGGCGGGTATGATTACAATTCGCAATGAAAGGGCTTGGCAGATCGTCCGGCCCGGAGCCTATTTGAAGGATTGGTGCTGCCGACAATTTAGTCTTTGAGCAGAATGTTATGGCACCTACTCAAACTATTGTTTTCCAGCCCGTCCTAAAGCCGAGTGCTTTATTGAGCGCGAACGGTCCGCAACTCATAGCACCTAATAGTTTGCATACGTCAGGAATTTTACGATTGGCGCGCTGCGCGGAGGGCTTCGACACCTCCGTTGTCACGACCATCCTGTCCGTCGGATCGGCAAGGGCATATGCAATTAGAAATGGGTCGCGGCCAATCTTCTCGATTTCATCATCGCTAAGATCGGGAGCATAGCCAGCAGAAACAACATGCTGAACAAGGGCAACATCAACGGCTTCATCGAGCAGCAGGGCGGCCTCGATCCCAGGACTACCGATCCACGCGAGCAGAGGATCGTCATCCTTTCTTCCGGCCTTTATCTCTTCCATGTTTTCTTGAGGAATCTTCATTTGACTTGAAGTGGCTTGATGATGCACCCAACTCCAAAACTCTGGAACTTGATCTATGGGATAGTAAGAGCTGTTGGCGGTGATGAGCACGTTTGCATCAAGTAGATAGATCACTTATCTACCCCCTCGCGCTCCAGGGACATGGATCAAAGGATCAACATTTCTCGGCTTAACACCAAGCACCTGTCCCGCTTTAGTATGCGTGAGGGATCCTTCTGCAATCGAGCTCTGTACAAGATCTAAGAGCGCGTGGCCGAGACGATGCCTCTTCAAAACGTAGTAATTTGGACCGCCTCCTTTCTTTTCCTTTCCTTCTAACTTCGCTTGCGCTGCAACCCATTCATCTGTGTACTGCTTATCGAGCTCTCGCCATCGGGCACGAGTAATAATGTCCAAGCGCAAAAGTTTATAAGCAACCATCGCGCGGCTAATCTTTCTTTCGCTGGCAAATTGAGCAATCGATCCGATGGTTTCTAGAATAGAAGCGCGATTCAGGAAGGCTAGTGCGTTCATCTCTTGATTAGGTAGCAGTATTTCTCCTGCGACACCATTACAATAAGTTTCGAGTTGAGTGTCATTATTTCCACCACTAACACCCGTAGTCCCAAGATACAGATGCGTTAACTCGTGAAACATTGTGAAAGACCACGCCAAAAAAGCGTCCTGGTCGTTTATCACGATGAACGGCGCGATAGGATCGGCAATGGCATAGCCTCTAAAAACACTGCTGGGAATATTCGTGTGATAACTGCCAAGATTTCCGAGCAGGAGGACAAAAGTACCTGTAGCCTCGACTTTCTCCCGCAGATAATGAAAGGACGCCTGAACAGTCGGGCTCCGCCTGAACTCGGCTAAGGAAAAGCCGAGTCTGTCCGTTATTAGGCGCGCTAACTGAGAGGGCGATACGTCCATAGTCGCTGACGCAATGTAGTCCACCCTCTTAGGCTCAGCCTGTTCTAGCAGATCCTTTATGATCCCTTGCCGTCCGCGAATATCGCGGATAAGCGCATCTAATGTAGGGTCATACTCCGGAGGGTTTGCACCGGGAGCCCTTCGAAAGTCCTGACCTCGATCGCCTGTAGGGGGTGGATCATTCAGGTAAAAGACGAGTAGAGAGCGATGATAGGCCCTCGCCATGTTCAGCAGAACGCTCCGCGACGGCTCTTCATCCCCGGTTTCGATTGCTTGCAGGCGCTCTACCGCTGTACGGCTGTGGCCATCCTTGAACCTAAGCGCGTGTGCGGCTTCGTCTACAGATAGACCTGCGGTATCACGAGCCCATGTCAAGATTTGAGGATTGAGTGCCATTTCGACGATCTTAGCGCATGAGACATGTGAAGAAAAAAACGAAATCTATTCTGGAAGCGCATCTCGCTCGTACCCAACATATTGGGTCGGAGTGATCCAGTACGAACATTTCGATGCGGTCTCATGCTGCCGCACAAAGGCCACTCCCAAAGGGAGTGGCCTTTATATTGCGATTAGCTATTAAGCCTAGTAGCGGTAGTGGTCCGGCTTGTAGGGGCCTTCGGTGGGCACGCCTAGGTAGTCGGCCTGCTTTTTGGAGAGCGTGGTCAGCTTGACGCCGATCTTTTCGAGGTGCAGACGGGCTACTTCTTCGTCGAGCGCCTTGGAGAGGGTGTAGACGCCGATCTTGTAGGTGTCCTTGTTCTTCCAGAGATCCATCTGCGCGAGCGTCTGGTTGGCGAAGCTGTTCGACATGACGAAGCTGGGGTGCCCGGTGGCGCAGCCCAGGTTGACGAGGCGGCCTTCGGCGAGCACGAAGATCGCGTTGCCACCCTTGAAGGTGTACTTGTCGACCTGTGGCTTGATGTTGAGCTTGGTGGCGCTCTTGGCGCTGTTGAGCTTGTCCATCTGGATCTCGTTGTCGAAGTGGCCGATGTTGCAGACGATGGCCTGGTCCTTCATCTGCTCCATGTGCTCGTAGGTGATGACGTCGAGGTTGCCGGTGCAGGTGACGTAGATGTCGCCGCGGCCGAGGGTGTCCTCAAGCGTGGTGACCTCGAAGCCTTCCATCGCGGCCTGCAGCGCGTTGATGGGGTCGATCTCGGTGACGATGACGCGCGCGCCCATGCCGCGGAGCGAGTGCGCGGAGCCCTTGCCCACGTCGCCGTAGCCGCAGATGACCGCGACCTTGCCGGCCACCATGACATCTGTCGCGCGCTTGATGCCGTCCGCCAGCGATTCGCGGCAGCCGTAGAGGTTGTCGAACTTCGATTTCGTGACCGAGTCGTTGACGTTGATGGCAGGCACCAGCAGCTTGCCCTGCTCAAGCATCTTGTAGAGGCGATGCACGCCGGTCGTGGTCTCTTCCGAGACGCCGCGCCAGTCCTTGGCCACGCGGGTCCAGCGCTGATTGTCGGTCTTGAGCGTTTCCTTCAGCAGGTTCTTGATGACCTGCTCCTCTTCGCTCTCTGCGGCTGCATCGACCCAGGTGCGGTCGCCCTTTTCGAGCTCGACGCCCTTGTGGATCAGCAGGGTTGCGTCGCCGCCGTCATCGACGATCAACTGCGGTCCGAGGCCACCCTTGTGCGCGAGCGCCTGGGATGTACACCACCAGTACTCTTCCAGCGACTCACCCTTCCAGGCGAAGACCGGGACGCCGGCAGCGGCGATGGCGGCAGCAGCGTGGTCCTGCGTGGAGAAGATGTTGCAGGAGGCCCAGCGAACGGTCGCGCCCAGGTCCACCAGCGTCTCGATGAGCACGGCGGTCTGGATGGTCATGTGCAGCGAGCCGGTGATGCGCACATTCGCCAACGGCTTGGCCGGCGCGTACTTGGCGCGGATCGACATGAGGCCGGGCATCTCCTGCTCGGCGATCGTGATCTCTTTGCGGCCCCAGTCGGCCAGGCCGATGTCGGCAACTTTGTAATCGGTAGTGGTGGTCTGTTCCAGAGTGGATGTCGGCACAAGTGCTCCTTAACGATTTTCCGTATGTATTGAGGAATTCTAAGGATATCGCGACAGGCACAAAATTCGAAGCCGAAGGTGGCGAGAGGCGCCGACAGGGGGCCGATCCGCAATAGAACGGGCCTCAGCCGCGACTGGCGAAACGATCTGCCCGAGGTTGCCAGGGGGGCTCGCTACAAATCCCACGGAATGTTGATGATGCGGTCAAAACAGCGCGGCGGCCCGGGGTGCCAGAGCCGCCGCCGCTTTGTTGGGGATCGCGGCTACCAGCCGTGATTGTGCCCGTGGTCGTTGTGGCCGTGGTCGTCATCCACGCCGGTTCCCGGGGTGAGCGAGACGCCGCGCAGTACCTCAGCAAAACCGGCACGGCGAAGCACGGAGAACTTCTCCTTCGCTGCGACGCTTCCATTCGTGTTCTTGACCGAGTCGTCGATCGCGACCAACCGGTCAGGATCGGCGCCGGTGTCACCATTGCCGCTGACAGTAGAGGTGATGGCCCACAGCGTGACCGTGCCGTCGTGGTTCACACGGCCCTCGATGTTTCGCAAACCGTCCGTTGCCGGCGCCCAGGGAAGGTTGGTTACCGAGTTATTGCCGGTGGGATAGCCCTTAACGGTGTATGGAACCCCTAGCTGCAGGCCATTGCTCAGCGTGTACGCCAGCTTCCAGGTGCTGCTGGTTGCGTCGAAGACCCACTTCTGCAGACCGGCGGTCGTCTGCGCCGCGGCGTGTGTGTAGAGGTCGGTGCCACCGGTGTAGCCATCGCCCTCATCCGTTACGTACAGAGTTGTCGAGTTGGCGAACCAGATCGCGAAGGGAAAGGCCAGCGGATTCGCCGTCTTCGCCGGTGTGCTGGGAAAGCCTGCGAGGATGCACATGTTGGACGGCAGCCCATTGGCCTGCAGGCTTGCCGGGTCGTAGTTGATGCCGGAGGTCGGCAGTTGCGCATCGCTCGCAGGCAGGCCGACGCCCTTAGGGCAAGCCTTCCCCGTGGTGTCGACGAAGTAGACAGTGTTCACGCCATTGCTGCCGCTCCCCTTGGTGTAATAGAGAACGTTGTTGAAGATCGTGGTGCCACGGAAGTTGTCGTCCTTGCCGATCTTGTCCGGCGCCAGTCCGAGGAGAGCGAGCGAGAAGCTGCCCACCGGTGTTGGCGTACCGGGGTCCTGCTCTGCCTCTTTCTGATGAATGGGATCGATCAACTGCGCGCCCGCACCGAGGATGACGCCGTCGGGCTGGGGATTGGCGCCATTGCCGGCATTGCCCGCGGTGTAGAAGAAGCTGTTGCCATCCTCGTTGTTCAGGATCGCGGCGCGGCCGTTGTTGCCGCTGTAGGCGTTGGTCTCCGTGAAACGGAAGTTGCCCTTACTCCCCACCTCGGCGACGGCACGGTAGAACTCCTGCGCATCCGGATTCGTAAGATCGATGGCGCCCGGAGTATTCGAGTTAGACACATCGAGCGCATTCGCTGCCGCCACGTATCCCATGAAGGTGAGCTTGCGATGATCGGTCGAAAGATGCAGAGCCAGCTCCGACTTCGAGCTGAAGCTGGTGACGAGCTGGTCGGTCGAGCTGGTCACGCCCTTTTGCAAGCTGTTCGGCACTTCGAGTGTGTCGATAAACCAGCCGGAGGGCGTGATCTGGTCAAGATAGATACGCGAGGTGATGCCGAAGGAGCCGTCGTAGGTGTCGTTGTTGAAGACATAGGGATACGTGCCGTTGGCGATTGCACCGGTAGAGGCACCGCAGCCACCCTGCACGCTGGCGCAGTTCGGTGGCAGGATCGTGCCCACCTTCACGTTGGCCGGGTTGTTGTCGTAAACGCTGCGGCTGACCACAAGGTTGTTGGGCCAGAAGTGCGTGGCGTTGTCATGGTTACCGGGCTGCTCTGCTCCGGCAGCGAGCGACATGCATGCGATGCCGAGAATGGCGCTGGCCTGGGCCAGAGATTTCAGGTAGCGGCTGGTCGTACTGCTCAGTTGTTGCATGGACGGCTGTCTCCCTCGCGAATCGCGGGTGTGTTGCGATGAGCGGTCCGCTCACCGCAAGCGAGGCTAGCAGCGCGTGATTACAGTCTTGTGACTGGAGACAATTCAGGCGAAAACGGCGCGGCCGCAGGGGCAGCCGCGCGATCAGGTTCGAAGAGCGCAACACTACATCAGATACTGCTGTACCGACTTGCCGGGCGTCAGCGCGCGGCGTCGATCCAGTTCCTGACGCACCAGGTTCAGACCGAAGATACAAGTCTCAAACTGCGCCGACATGCGCTCGAAGAGGGGCGCCTCGCGCGCGTATTCGAAGAGATTGAAGGCTGCGACGATGGAGTACGAGTCGCGCCCCGCCTCCACCAGCCGCTCGAAGCTGATGGGCCGCGTCGAAACGCCGATCGACTCCGGGTACATGCCGGCAAAGAAGAGCGCGTAGTCGCCGATCTGCTTGCGCGCGACGCGTTCCGCATCGAAGGAGGCCGCCGTGCCGTTTACCGGGTCCGCGGCCAGAAGCATGGCATCGAGGTCGCGAAGCGGGCGGCCAATCTCGTCGCGCAGCGAGTAGATACGTTCGTTTTCCGAGAAGTCCGTGAGCAGGTCAGCCACATAGCTGGAAATCTCGGTGTCATCGACACCGGCTCCCTGGCTATAACAATCTCCCACTAGTTCATGGAAGAGCGAACGGAGCATGTGTTCTTGGGGAACCATGGCACAGTCCTTTCAACGACAGCAAGAACGACAAAGGGCGTGGACCGCGTCCGGTATCCGTATCGTACTGTCCCGCTCCGGCCTACCTCACCGTCATGAGTGCGAACAGGCGGGACTTAGGAGCAATTTTCCTGTAGGTGTAGAACGATCAGCGGAAGCCCTTGTGGCCTTTCCTTAAAGAAAGGCCACGCCGAGTGATTCTCCGCAGATCAGAGCGCCAGGAAAATTGCTCTATATGGACGTGAATGTAGCGTGAAAGTCGTGTTACACCAATAGCACGCTTGGGGCGTGTCGTAGTTCTTTAGCAGTCTGAAGAATTGACTGCGAAGAGTTGGCAAGATCTCGCCAGACGGACGGCGCGTAAATTCAGTTGCGAGACATCTTGGTTGCGACTCTCATCAGTCCTTCGCGTCAGTCCTTTTCGATGGACACTCCGCCGTTGACGGTCCTGATCTGGACCATGGGCCCGCCGTTGCCAAGGTTCGTGTCGATGTGGTTCTTGACCTCGCCTTGAACCGTGACGGGAAAGCCAACCGAGAGGCCGCCGTTCACCGTCTCGGCCACCAGATGCGCGGAGTAGTGATCGGGAGCCTTCGCGGAGATGCCTCCATTTGTTGATTGAGCGAACAGTCCGGCACCCTGCCAGCGACTTCCGGAGAGCTCCAGGCTCACGCCGCCGTTGACGGTGATGGCGTGGACATCACCAGCCAGATCGTTGAGGCTGAGGCCGCCGTTCATTGTTTCTGCTCGCAGGACACCATCGAGATGGGAGAGCTCGATGCCGCCATTCTCAGTGTGCAAATCCGCGGAGAGGCGGCGTGGTACGTGCAGGCGGTAGTTCACGGACCAGCTATGGTGAGACCATCCGGAGCTTTGCGGTCCTTCCGCGTGGATGACGCCGTTCGTAAGGATCTTCACCTGCTGGATCAGGGCTTTCGCTTCGTCCTGGCTGGAGGCTTCGGCGGTCACGCGAGCCTCCAGGCGGATGTCGCTGCGATCTTCCCCGATAACCTCGATGCCGCCATTCTTACCCTTCACGGTGAGCTGTTCGCCAACCATCGGCAGCGACGTGCTGCGTAGTTCGCAGGCGCGGTCCGTGTGTCCTAAGAGCCAGGTGTTGTGGGTATTGCCTTCCTCTCCGGCACAGGAGCCTGTAGACCAGGACTGCGCCTGCATGCCAGCTGCGGCGAGCAGAAGGACGGCTGAGGCGATGACGATTCGGCGCATGGGAGACTCCATGACTGCGAACTATGGGGATGACGCTACGGCAAAGGGTACGCAACCCGATCCGCATTCGTTCCGGAAATCTGCATGCTCTGCATCCGCACGCCGCGGCCGGGATGGATGGAACCATGGATGGGATCATGCATGGGGACACCTGAGATCGGACGATCAGTGCATCAGGGTTGCACCGGTATGGACGCGCCCTTCGGTCAGATCCAATTCGCGCTGCAACTCCCGCAAAACTTCGTCATCGATCCTGCCTTCGTTGCGCAGGCGGATCAATGCGGCACGCTCTATTTGCAAGACAGCGAGGAGTATCTCGCCGCGTCGGGTTCGATCGATGAGTGCGCTCGATCGCTCCTCCCGCTCGGCAGGCAGCTCGTCCAATCGCCGTTGATAGCTTGCCATCAGCTCTCCGAAGAGCGGGGACAGATCGCGATTTTTCGATCGGCGGCGGTCCAGATGCACCAACGCTTCGCGCAGCAGCACGCGCCGCGCCTCCTGCTCTTCCCGGTTGACGCGGCCCGGCTCCGCCAGGCCTAGCCTGCGAATCAGCCACGGCAGCGTCAGTCCCTGCACTACCAGTGTCGCCACGATCAGACAGAACGCGAGATAGATGATCATGCTGCGCTGCGAGAAGGTTCTGCCGTTGGGCAACACGTAGGGCAGCGAGACTGCCGCAGCCAGCGAGAGCACGCCACGCATACCGCCCCAACCGATGATGAAGATCGAGCGGGGCTCCGGAGGCTCTGCATCGGCGTCCTTTCGCACCCAGCGCCGCACCGCGTACACCAGATAGGTTTCGCCATAGACCCAGGCCATGCGCAACGCAATCATCGCCGCCGAAAAGCCGATGCCGTACTCCAGCAGCAGCCCGTGGCTCATGCCACCGATCTGGCCGATCACGTATGGCAGTTGCAGACCGATCAGCAGAAACACAATACCGTTGAGCACAAAGGTGAGGGCGTCCCATACGGCGGTGGTCTGCAGCCGCACCTGCGGGGAGAGGTATTCGGCACTCTTGCGGCTCATGTACATGCTGCAGGCGATCACTGCGAGCACACCGGAGACATGCGCCCGGTCGCCAGCCAGGTAGGCCGCATACGGAACCAAAATGCTGATGACGATCTCGATCGGACCGTCATCGACCCACCTCTCGAACCAGGCCACGGCAGCGCCAATGGCCAGCCCGATCAGCACCCCGCCGCCGATCAGGAAGATGAGTCTCCCGACTCCCTCGAGCAGCGATGGCGTCTCTCCCTGCACCAGCATCAACAGGCCGAACTGCAGGGCAAGCAGGCCGGTGCCATCGTTTACCAGACTCTCAGCCTCGAGAATATCCACGATGCGCTGGGGCAGCCCTACCCGGCGCGCGATCGATGTGGCAGCAATCGCATCCGTGGCCGCGACCACTGCTCCAAGCAGCACGGCCGAGTGCCAGTCGAAGCCCGGCAGCCACGAGCCCGCCACCAGTCCCAGCCCAACCACGGTGAACAGCACCAGCCCCAGCGCAAGCATGGCAATCTTCGCGGCATTGCGCTGGAACTGCCGCCAGGAGAGCGTCCATGCCGCGGAGTGCAGCAGCGGCGGCAAAAAGACGAAAAATACCAGCTCGGGATTGAGCCCGATGCGCGGCATCCCGGGCAGAAAGCTGATGAGCAATCCGGCGACGACCAGCAGAATCGGGTAAGGCACCTTAAGCCGGCGCGCCAGGCCTGCAAATACTGCCAGAAAGACCAGCAGCAGCAGAAACAAGGCCTGCACTGACTGCACGCCGGCGGCCGGCGCCAATCCTAGAAGATACGCGGCCGCCCCAGTCATTCTTCGGCCAGCCGCAGAGAGTCACACCTGGTCGGAAGACACATACTCAATTATCTCCCCGGTGTGGAACCTGCCGCGATGCATGCCCGCGAGTGTCGGCATGCTATCGAACCGCTTATGCTGAAGCAGCGCTGCCATGATGAACTCCCTCCGCACTTGCTCCGTCCCGGTACATTTACGACCCTACCTGCCCACGTGCAGCAATCGGCCCCTCGCCCGGGCTGTCGAGTTGCTGCTTCTGCTTTGCTTTGTTCTGCTGTCCGCGTCCGCGCGCGGCGCAGATGCGGCTCCGCCTCGTCTCACGTTTGAAGACCTTGTCACCTTGTCGCAGCAGAAGGACCTGGATCCCAGCCTTCAGGCGAAGCTCGACGCAACTCTCGCAACTCCAGTCGTCAAGAATCGGCCACGTCTCCCGGCAACTTCGGGGGCGCCGGCGAGCCTGCGCATCACCGAGTGGAATATCGAACGCGGAGAAAACCTCAATGCGATTCAGGAGATGCTGCAGTCTCCCGACAACTTCCTGAAACAGGCGCAGCGCGGAAAGAAACTCTCCCCTGCTGCCCTGCTCAACCTGCGCAAGCAGGTGGAAGAGATGCGGCAGAGCGATGTCGTGATCCTGAACGAAGTGGACATCGGGGTGAAGCGGACCGACTATCGGAATGTCGTCGACGAGATGGCTCGCTCCCTGGGCATGAATTCCGCGTATGCGGTCGAATTCATTGAAGTCGATAGTTTGGTCGATCTCGGGACCGAGGCTGCGGTGCTCAACACGCCCGAGCTTTCTGCCCGGATGACGGAAGACCTGAAGCCCGACCCCAAGAGCTACCAGGGCCTGCACGTGAACGCGATCCTGAGCCGCTATCCGCTGCAACATGCGCGGGTGATCCAGCTGCCGGTGTGCCACGACTGGTTTGCGGGAGAGAAGCGCGAGATCTCGCAACTGGAAAAAGGGAAGCGCAAAGCTGCGGATCTCGTCTTCCTGGAGCGCATGGCACGCGAAGTACGCCGGGGAAATCGCAATGCCCTGGTCGCAGACATCGCCGTACCGGGCGCCAGCATAGTGCCGGTTCGGATCGTGAACGCGCATCTGGAGAACAAGTGCAAGGCCGATTGCCGCAACCGCCAGATGAAGAGAATTCTCGAAGAGGTTGACGACACGACCGGTCCACTGGTGCTGGCCGGTGATCTGAACACCACCGGCACGGATGGCACGCCGACTTCGATTCGTTACGAACTCACATCGCGTCTGAAGGACTATCAGTTCTGGATCAGTACGCTGTTACGTTTCACGCCAGTCGGCCTGCCGGTGTACGCCACGGCCCCGTTTTCTTTCTGGAAGAACTTTCGCGACCCGACAGCCACACACATTCCTGTGATCGGAAAGAACCCGGAAGCGCGTCTGTTTTCGAATGTCCGCAAATACCGATTTGCAGATGGGGAACACTTCGATTTTCGTGGTCTCGCGAGCCGCAACCTGCAAAAGAGCGGCAAGACGCTCTCCGACAGCAATGAGCGCGCCCGCAAGGGATTCACACCGACCTTCAGCATGAATCGGGACTTTGGCGGCGTCATCAAATACCGCCTGGACTGGATCTTCGTGAAACCGCCGCAGCGATCGGGGACCACTCAGGCACGATTGCCCTTCCAACCCAGGATGCCGCTGACTATGAACGACCTCAATAGCGCGGTACCGGAAAAACTGTCCGACCATGCGCCGATTACAGTCGAACTTCCGCTGGCTGCAAAACGATAAACGATGCTCGTGGTGCGGTGCACTGGTCCTACTGTGCTTTCGCCGGCTCGCCTTGCGCAGATTTCTTTTGTAGTCTCTGCGCCAAGAACCACGCATATAGATCGTCCCTGCTGTAAACGGCGTGCGCGATGTCATGGTCACCGCCGATGACCGGGGTGAACTTCGGATCAGCGCCGAGTTTCTGTAATGCTTCGATCATGCGCTCGGTATTGATTTCAGGAACGACACTGTCATTGGTTCCATGGAAGGCCCAGATCGGCGTCGTGACAAGTTGAGCTGCCCATTCCACGTTCGCATCTCCACAAAGCGGGGCGATCGCTGCAAATCGGCCTGGAAAGTCCTTGGCGAAATTCCAAGCTGCCCATCCTCCCATGCTGATGCCGGTCAAATACACGCGCTGCGGATCGCCATGATATTTATTCACCACATCGTCCAGCAGACGCATAACGGCAGTGCGCGTCGGGATATTGACCCAGGCCTGATCAGTATCCGTGACCTGTGGCGCCAGCAGAATGAAAGGATAGTCGGGACGGTGGAGCGCTTCCTGAACAGCGGCCACGCGCCGAACCATCGCGATATCGGTTCCCCGCTCGCCCGCGCCATGCAGATAGAGGATGACCGGCCATGGACCGGGCTGTTTGCCATACTCACTTGGCAGCACGACCAGATATGGCATGGTGACAGCGACAGATACGTTTTGCGTGCTGGTCGATGAGATCTCGCGCGATGGCTGCGCAACACATAGGACAGGCACAAACGTCAGGAGGAAAACCAGAACCCGCATGAGACTTTGGATGGCCTGACCAGATAACGCGACGCAGGGCTGCTTTGATCGGGCTGAAAGCTACTCGTGTCGTAGCGCTTCCATCGGTTGCACCCGCGAGGCGCGCGCTGCCGGCACCCACCCGGCTACCAGGGCGACGCCGATCAGGAGAAGCGCCGCTCCCAGCAGGGAAATCGGGTCGGCAGGCTGCAATCCATAGAGCATCGACTTCACCATTTGCGCCAGCAGCAGGGCCACTCCAATCCCGAGTGCAACACCGACCAGGGTCAGCCATCCCGCTTCACGCAACACCATGCCACGCACCTGGCGACGCGCCGCACCCAGCGCCAGCCGGATGCCGATCTCATTCGTGCGCTGCGAAACAGTGTACGCCATGATGCCGTAGATGCCGACACAGGCAAGAGCCAGCGCCAACACGCCGAAGCCCGTTGTCAGCGAGGCGAAGAGGCGCTCCTGCTGCATGCTGGCGTCGATCTGCTGTTGCTGCGTTCGCACGTTGCTGAGGGGAAGATCGGGATCGATCAACTGCACTACCCGACGGAGCGATGGAACCAGGACGGCAGGCTGTAGCGTGGGAACGGATCATGTAGGTCACGCGCCCCGGCCGTTCACGACTGCACCTCGTCGGTTGCCGTCAAACGCAGGATCGCGCCGATGATCCCTGCCATCTGGTTCCACTTCGCGGTCTCGGAGGCAAGTTGCTTCCGTCCCGCCGCGGTCAGCGTGTAGTACTTTGCCCGGCGATTGTTCTCGCTCTCGCCCCACTCGCTCTTGATGGCACCGACGTGTTCAAGCCGGTACAGCGCGGGGTACAACGACCCCTGCTGGATCACCAACTGCTCTCCGCTGATCTGCTGAATCCGCAGCAGCACCCCGTATCCATGCAGCTTTCCCAGCGACACCGCCTTCAGGATCAACATCTCCAGCGTGCCCTGCATCAGGTCAACCTGCTTTGCCACGCGCGCTCTCCTTGGCTATCTAGGGGAATGATCGCGCTGTTTTCCTAGACTGTCAAGGAGTGGCGAACACCCCTCACCAGCGGTGCGCCGAATGCCATGTGCATCCCGATGCAGTGCATTCACCGACAAACAAAAAGCGCCCCTTTCGGGACGCTTCTCATTTGTTGCCAGTGCGAATTTGTTGTCAGTGCGAATTTTCTGAGAGTTTACTTCGCGGCCAGTTCCCTCTGCTCTAACTGTGCCAGACGGTTGGCGAGCAGCTTCTCGAGGTCTTCGAGCGCCTTGCTGAAGCCCTCGATGCCCTCCTTCAGCTTGTCATGGGCCATGCGGTCGGCAGCATGCATCTTGTCGAAGGTCGCCTTGCCCATCGGAATCTTTTCGATGTTGGCGTCCTTGGATTTTGCCGGATCGAGCTTGCGCGGCAACTCGGCCTGGTCCGCTTCGAGTTCGCCGAGCAGCTTCGGCGCAATGGTCAGCAGGTCGCAGCCGGCCAGCTCCTTGATCTCCCCGATATTGCGGAAGCTCGCGCCCATCACCTGTGTCTTGTAGCCGAACTTCTTGTAGTAGTTGTAAATCTTCGTCACCGATTGCACGCCGGGATCGTCCGCGCCCACGTAGTCCTTGCCGGTGTCCTTCTTGTACCAGTCGAGGATGCGGCCGACGAACGGCGAGACCAGTGTGACCTTTGCTTCGGCGCAGGCAATGGCCTGATGCAGACCGAAGAGCAATGTCAGGTTGCAGTGAATGCCTTCCTTCTCCAGCTGCTCGGCTGCTTTGATGCCTTCCCAGGTGGAGGCGATCTTGATCAGGATGCGGTCGCGTCCGACGCCCGCCTTGTCATAGGCGGCAATGATCTCGCGAGCGACGTCCATCGACTTATCGGTGTCATAGGATAGGCGCGCATCGACCTCGGTCGACACACGACCGGGCACGATCTTCAGAATCCGCTTACCGAACTCGACGGCCAATTGTTTGAATGCAAGGTTCGCGACGTCCTTCTCGTCTGCCGACTCCCCAAGCTGTGTGCGCGCGTCCTTCAACACGCCGTCCACAATGTCGGAGTACTCCGGCATCTGGGCCGCCGCGGCGATGAGCGACGGATTGGTGGTCGAGTCCTGCGGCTTGAACTTCTCAATCGACTTGAAGTCCCCGGTATCTGCCACCACCGTGGTCATGCTGCGAAGCTGCTCTAGCGCTGTCTTTGCCATGGATGCACTCCCTGTCTTGCATTTGATTCTATCAATCGTTGGGATGCGTGGGGCCGGGGAACGGGGTTGCGCGGCTAGCTACATCCAGGGAGCTACGGGATTCCGCAGGATGCCCAGCCCTTCGATATCCACCTCGACGACGTCATCCGCAGCCATCGGCCCAACGCCCGCAGGTGTCCCGGTCGGAATGAGATCGCCCGGTTCCAGCGTCATAGCAGCGGTGATGTAGGCGAGCAGCCGTGGAATCCCGAAGATGAAATCGCTTGTGGACCCAATCTGCCGTTGCTCCCCGTTGAGCCGCGTCTCCACCTGCACACCGGCAAATGGGTCCACCTCGTCCGAGACGATCGGACCGCAGGGGCAGAAGGTGTCGAAGCCTTTGGCCCGTGTCCACTGACCGTCTTTCTTCTGCAGGTCGCGGGCAGTCACGTCGTTCACGATGGTGTACCCGCGAATGTACGGACGCAGATCGTCTTCGGCGCGCAGTCCGCGTGCCCGCCGTCCGATGACAATAGCCAGCTCGCCTTCGTAGTCCACGCGGGCCGATTGGTGGGGCAGTCGCAGGGGGGAGCCGGGCGCCAGCAGAGCCGAGGGCGGCTTGAAGAAGAGCAGCGGCTCCTGCGGCACCTCATTCCCCAGTTCCGCGGCATGGTCGCGATAGTTACGGCCCACGCAGATGATCTTCGACGGCTCGACAGGCGGCAGCAGCCTGGCCTGGGCGAGCGCGACGGCGGTGAAGGGCTCTGCCAGGTCGTAGGCAACGCGGGACTCTTCCGGAGGGGCCATCAACGCCGTCGCCCAGAGACCTCCGATTTGTTCATCTCCCTCGCGTTCTTCGACAACAGCGTAGCGGGGTCCTGGGGGGGTAAGCAGACGGCAGTAACGCATAACAATCGCTCCTCAATGTTGTTTCTGAAGGGTTGTTCTCAAGTCTGGTTGTTCTCAAGTCTGTAGGTCAGGTCTGTGTATCAGGTCTCTGGGTTACGGACGAGCGGTGGACGCCGCCAGTCCGTCCTCGACCTCGGCCGAGCGCTTGCTCTCATTGCCCGATGTGTCGACGGCGCTGACGGAGTATTTGTATCGCTGGCCGGCGATCACCGTGGTATCTCGCCAGGCCGGCGTCGTGACCGGTTTCCCTGCCGGCGAAATGCGCGCGGGTGCGACACCTTCATTCCCGCTACCGGCGAGTCGCCGGTAGACAACGTATCCGGCCAAGCCTGGATCTTCGTCCGGAGTCCAGGATAGATCGATGGCGCCTCCCGGTGTGTCGGCAGCGGATACCAGGCCGGTCGGCGTCGGAGGCGGAAAGACGTCGCTGTACACGACGTTGACGGGCGCGCTGGGTAAGCTGGCTACTTCCAGCGTGTGTTTCCCGAGCTGCATCTGTTGCACGCGCTGCGCCGTGTAGCGATAGCTGCGGCCGGTACGTGCGGTTCGATCCAGAGCGATTGGCCGGCGCTCGGCTGCCGATTCCGATACGCGCAGGCCTTGTTCCGCCGGCTCTTCCTGCGATCGTCCGCCGCCCAGCCCGGCCTGCTGCACGGGTGCGCTCGGTCCGGCAGTGCGGGTGCGCGCGAAGCGTACCGAGACCGCCTCGCCCGTGGGCACAGCCGCACTCCGCCAAGAGAGAAGGACACCATTGCGGCGAGGTGTCGCCTGAAAGCCGGCTACCGCCGCCGGCGCCGCACCTGCCCGCGCAAACGCCGGAGCCGATGCGGCAGCCGCCTTTGCGGCATGGTTCAGGACGGTGACGCGGTAGGTCAGAAGCCGCGGCGCCCCCTGGGTAAGATCGGCGGGCAGCGTGTCATCCAACGATGCGGTCATCTTCGCCGATGTCGATGTAGACAAAGCGGCAGACACGGCGGATGTTCCGACGGGTTGGCAGGGTCCCGCTTCCACGGCACGGCAGAGCTGTGCCGTCATGTCGCCACGCACCGGCAGCTTGTCGGTTGTCTTGGCGGGAATCGTAAAGTCGAGGTGCACCTCATCGCCGATTCGCACGGCAGAGAGGTCACGCACCGGGGCAGGTAGATTCAGGGTCGGGGGTTGCGGCGCTGCCGGGGCACCGCATCCGGAGAGCAAACCAGGCAGAAACCATGCGGCAACCAGCGATCCCGACCGAACGCCGCAGCGGGAGGCGAACAAGCCGATGGCACTGCTTCGTCTTACCGTTCGGTCGCCCCGCATCATCGGAATTTAGCGTAGCAGACCAGCGTGGGCGAGATGCGGCCGACCGGTTCGCCGCGGAGCAGACGCGGCGTTACCGAAAATGCTCTACACCAAATGCTCTACAGCATCTGGATGCTCTACACCACATGCTTTACACCATCTGGCTAATGGCCTGCTCCAGCCGCTCATGACTGAACTGGAAGCCGGCCAGACGCAGGCGCTCCGGGATCGCACGCGTGCTGGCAAGCAATGTGTCTTCGGCCATCTGGCCGAAGACGCTCCGCAGCGCGAGCGACGGAACCCGCAGGAGAGTCGGGCGCTTGAGGATCCGTCCCATCGTGCGCGTGAACTCCGCATTCGTCACCGGGTGCGGCGCGGTGGTATTGCATGCGCCGCGCAGGCTCTCGTCGGCGATGCTGAATTGAATGGCCGCAACCACATCATCGAGGGACACCCAGCTCATCCACTGCCGTCCACGGCCGAGTCTGCCGCCCAGTCCCAGCCGGAACAGGGGCATAAGCTTCGGCAGGGCGCCGCCCCTGGCCGTCAACACGACGCCGAAACGCAGATGCACCACCCGCGGCGCCAGCGGAGCCGTCGCAGCCTCCCACGCCAAGCAAATCCGGGGAAGGAAGCCGCTGCCGGGCGGCGAGTCTTCCGTCAGCACTTCGTTGCCACGATCGCCGTAGAAGCCTGTGGCGGAGGCCGCGACGACCACGGGCGGCGGAGATGTGAGGGAGGCGAAGATGCGTCCCAAGGCGTGGGAGGTATCCACGCGGCTGCTCGCAATAAGACGCTTATAGGAGGGTGTCCAGCGATGGTCGGCAAGGTTGGCGCCGGCGAGATGGACAGCCGCATCGCAGCCCTCGAGGCTGGCGAGATCGATCACGGCTTGAGCGCGCTCGGGATGCCATTCCACCTCCGTCACACCAGGCTCCGGCTGCGGCAGGGGCGGACGGCGGACCAATATCACGGCCTGAATGCCTTTTCTGCCCAGGCTCTGTGTCAGTGCTTTGCCGACCAGCCCTGTTCCTCCGGTCAATAAGAGTTTTCGTATCATGAAAGTTGTGAAGTCCTGCGATTTGGCGAATTCGGCCTATCAGAGCCATTGGATGCGCGGGCGAACGCCGTCGTGGAATGTGTTGATCCCACTATCAGAAGCGTAACCACTGTCACTCCGGCGACACAAGAGTCCCGGGACGTCGCATCTTTATAAGTGCAGCACCGAACAAGTGCAGCAAGAAATTCAGGAGACCCAAAATGATGCAAGCCGCAACGATGGAGCGCAGGTCCAAGGCCACCAATCCGGCAGATTCATCACCGACGACAGAGAGTGTTAGCCCCGAAGTCGAGGTAGATGGTACGAGCGCAGAGGCCGTCATCGTCGAAAAACATATCGGTGAGCGCATCAAACGGCTGCGCCTGAAGAAGTCGATGGGGCTGGTAGAACTGGGCAAGCATACCGGCCTCTCGGCCAGCTTCCTGTCGCAACTGGAGACGGGTCGGGTGGTGCCGACACTGCGCAATCTGGCCAGGATCGCCATGGTCTTCAGCAAGGACCTCTCTTACTTCTTCGAGTCCGAGCCGGTGTCCTTGTTCCGCGTCCACCGGAAGCACAACCGCGTGCGTTTGCCGCAGACCGGTGTGGATGACCCGACGTATTTCTTTGAAAGCATCGGGTACATGGTGCCGGACCGCCAGCTGGACCCTTACTATGCCGAATTTCTTCCGCTCAAGAAGTCGCAGGACATCCGCCCCCACGTCCATCCCGGCTATGAATTTTTATACGTGCTGGAAGGGGAATTGGAGGTTCGCCACGCAGAGGCCAGTGAAGTGCTGGGAACAGGCGATGGCGTGTATTTCGATGCCAGCACGCCGCACAGTTACAGATGCGCCGGCAAGACTCCGGCGACAGCCATCATTGTGACCATGCACCATCAGCCTGCTGCGCAGCCGGCATTCAATCTGCGGCCGATGGGCTCACCGCTCGGTGTGCGATCGGCACTGCGAGCCGACCTGGCTCGCTCGGCACCGACGTCCATACCGGCGGCACGGCCATCCGCAGCAATTGCTCCAACGACCGACACCTCAGTGTAAGACGACGCGGCCAGGGTAAGACGACACGGCCAGGGTCACGGCGGCGTCTCGTCAGTTCAAGCTGGGAAGAAGAACCGCTCGACTTCTTCCCAGTTATTTACCCGCGTGTGTCCAGAGACGTTCGCATTATGCGCGGCGGTGAAGAGAACACCCTTTCCAGAGAATCGCTGGAAATGCCGCGGCATGTCGTCGACTAGATAGTCGGCATGCAGGATGCTCTTATCCCCGCAGAAGACATAATGCGATGGTGAGAGAAACGGGAAGTGCGTTTGCAGCCAGCGGTACTTTGGCCCAAAGGACTTCGGGAACTCCATGGCCGCGGTCGCGATGAATATCTCGAAGCGCTGTGACATCCGCTCCAGCACGCGCTGACTATCGCGCATCACTGTCAGGTTCTCGAAGAAATCATCCTCTTGAAGGTATCCCATCATCCGGTCGTGGCGGGTGGGAGGCAGCACATCGACCATCCAGTGGCCCCACATGTCCTGCATGGTCAGGGTTTCGGAGAACTCTGCGTTGTAGCGGCGGATGAGCTCGCCCAGGGCGTCGGCCAGCACCTCATCCATGTCGACGGCAACACGCTTCATGCGGTCTGCGCGCCGCTGGCCCCACCCGGCCGGCCTGTTTCTATTTGCGGCTCGCGGCGATTGTCCACGTACAGCAGGCGTCCGCAGCTTTCACACTTCATTTGCTGGCCATCTCGCAACAGGTTCCATAACTGGGGGCGAAGGCCCATCTGGCAACCGGTGCATCGTTGATCGCGAGCGCGTGCCAGGGCGGTGCCGCGTGACCCTGCGACACGGTCGTACTCCGCGAGCCTGGCTTCGTCGATGAGCGGTCGCAATGCAGTGCGCTCGGCCTGCCATTTCTTCAAATCGAGCTGCTCCAGCTCCGTGCTGCGCACGGCTGCGGCTTTCTCAATCTCAAGGTAGGCCGCATGGGTGGTGTGCTGCTGTCGTGCTCCCAGCAACTGTTGATCGATCGTCTCGGAGCGCACCATGCTCTCCAGTTCGCCGTCTTCGAGGCGAAGGATCTCCTGTTCGGCGAAGCTGATCTGGTGCTCCAGCGCCGTTGCCTGCGCCTGGTTCTGCACGATATTCAACTGCTGGCGCGACTTCGCAATTTTGGCCTGGTGATCTTTCAGGTCGCTCTCGGCGCTGCGGCGCTGGGCCTCTTCCTTATGCTGGCGCTGCTCCAAACCACCGATTGTTTGAGCGTGCGCTTTCAGTTCGTCTTCGATGGCGCGGATGCGGCGCGGGGTCGCCTCCAGCGAGGCGCGCAGTTGCCGGATCTCTACATCGAGCTGCTGCAGGCGAATCAGGTGTTCGAGCGTGGAATCCATCACGTTGCGTGGAGTCTAAACCATTTTGGTGCTTCAGACATGGATCGGAGCGCCTCCATCGTTGAGACGCTCCTGTACACTCGACTCGTCAATCCTGCCGCGAACATCTATCCCGGCTGCCGGAGTCTTCTTTTCGTGTCTTCCCTTTCCTTGCGCATTCTGGCTCTCCCGCTCCTTGCGGTTTCTCTTGCTTCAAGTCTTCCCGCCGCTCCGAAACAGGCGCCGCTCACCGTCTCGGCCATCTTTACCGATCCAGGGCTGACCGCCGATGCGCCCAAAGGCATTGCCTGGGCTCCTGATGGAACCATGCTGACCTACCTGAATAGTGCCGGCGATCTGGTGGCAGTGGACGGCACGACAGCACAGACCAGGGTACTGATCCCGAAGCAGAAGATGGGTGGCACGACTGCGAACAGCGCCAGCGAGCAAGATAAGGACCATCGCAGCCGCTACGGAGAGGCCAGCTATCTCTGGGCGCCCGATTCCAAGCACGTGCTGTTCGATACGAATGGAGCACTGTTCCTTTACTCGCTCACGCAGGGGGTTGCCGTCGCTGTTGCAGAGACCGGCAGCGGCAGCGGCGACGATCCGAAATTCGCTCCGGACGGCAGCGCACTCTCCTACGTGCGCGATCACGATCTGTATCTGCGACGGTTACCGTATAGCCAGCCCGCCATGCGGCTCACCACCGTGCACGACGACGCGACCCTCAACGGCCAGGTCGACTGGCTCTACCTCGAAGAGCTGGATGTGCGCAGCAACTACTTCTGGTCGCCGGACTCGAAGAGCATCGCCTACCTGCAGATGAATGAGGGCGCCGTCCCGCAGTATCCGATTACAGACTGGATTCCGACACACGCCACGGTAGAGATGCAGCGCTACCCGCAGCCCGGCGACCCAAACCCATCCGTGCGCGTCGGCGTGGTTAATACAGGCTCCGGCCACAACACCTGGATGAAGGTGCCGCTGGACGCCGGCAACGACTACATCCCGCGCTTCGGCTGGGTGAATCACCGCACGCTTTGGATCGAAACGCTCACGCGCGATCACAAGCACCGTCGCCTCTATTTCGCCGACGCAGCGAACGGCAACACCCGGTTGGTTCTGGAAGAGAACGACGCGAAGTTCTTCGACGAGGCCTACGACTTGACCATCGACGGGCCGCACATCTTGTGGACCAGCTGGCGTGACGGCCATACGCAAATCTATCTCTACAGTTTCGACGAAGCCAATCCCATGGGCGGAGAGGCGAAGCTGGTGCGACAGCTTACCAGCGGCAACGGTGAGGTCTCCGCCATCAAGTCCCTGGACGCGAAGGCAAGCACCGTCTACTACCTTTCCAACGAAGAAGACCCGCGCGAGCAGCAGCTTTGGTCGGTCAAGCTGGACGGCACCGGCAAGCGGCAAGTGACCCACACGCCGGGTGTTCACAAGCCCGAGTTTTCACCGAACGCGCAGCGGTTTGTCGACAACTACTCGAACATCACCACGCCGCCTGCTCTCTCTATCTGCCACCCAGGAGAAGAGGATGCTTGCCGCAGCTTCTGGCACACAAAGATCGACCCGCAATACACGCTGATGTCGCCGCAGGAGCTGAAGCTGAAGGCCAGCGACGGCACCACGCTCTATGCAAGCCTGATGCTGCCTCCCGGCAAGCAGAAGAAGGGCAGCGTCCCGCTGATCAACAACCCCTATGGGGGCCCGCACGCGCAGACGGTACAGAATGCCTGGGGCGGCCGCACCACCTTGTTCGATCAGATTCTGGCAGAGCATGGATTTGCCGTGCTGCATGTCGACAACCGCGGCATGGGCGGCCGTGGCCGCGACTTCGCCCAGGCGGCGTATCACAACTTCGGTCCGGTGCAACTGGAAGACCAGCTTGGCGCGATGGATCAGGTTTTGGAGCAATTCCCCGAGCTGGATGCGAAGCGTCAAGGTTGGTGGGGTTGGAGTTGGGGGGGCACCTTCACTCTGTATGCGATGACGCACTCGGACCGCTTCAAGGCAGGCGTATGCGTCGCACCGGTCACCGACTGGCACAACTACGATTCGACCTACACCGAGCGCTACATGAGCCTGCCCCGCGAGAATGCCGATCAGTACCGCGACTTCTCCGTGGTCACCAATGCGGATAAGCTGAGCGGACGGCTGCTGCTGGTGCACGGTACGGGCGACGACAACGTGCATATGGAGAACACCATCCAGTTCATCCAAAAGCTGATCGACGCCGAACTGCCCTATGATTTGCAGCTCTACCCGCGCAAGACGCACTCCATTGCCGGGCCGGTGGCGCGGACGCACTTGTACACGCGCATCCTGGCGCAGTTCGAGGCGTATCTGGCCGAGAAGAGCGAGTAACGCAAACTAAGCATCACATGATCCACAAGTGGGGCTATACTGATGCTCATGATTGCCGCCTCTGCCATCTCCGCAGTCCTTGGCCTGCCTCAGGATGTATCTTCGCTCCGGGACCTGGAGACTGCGGTCGCGGAAGGTCTTCCCAAAGCAGCGCTACCGCACCTGATGGCACGCTTGTATAGCAGTCGGCGCGCAGCAAGAGAGTCACTCTACCGCGTAGTACCGGAGGCGACCTGGAAGCGGCGGCGGACCCATCTTTCTCCGGAAGAGAGTCAGCGCACGGAGCGTATAGCCCGCGTGCTGGCCGCTGCCGAGTATGCCTGGGACAGCCGCGAGGATGCGCGAGAGTGGATGATGCGTCCACATACTGAACTGGGAGGAAAGACTCCATTCGATGCTGCGCAAACCGAATTAGGCGCGCGCCGTGCGGAAGAAGTGTTGAACTCCATGTTCTTTGGCCTGCCCGCCTAAGGCGTGATCGCATATCGAATCGCCGACGGACGCTTTCCCATCTTCGACGGCACCGGCGCCATGCTGCATGGAGCGCGTTGGAACTCACCTGGACATCCGGTGATCTACGCAGCAGAGAACTTCTCCGGTGCAATGCTCGAAGTGCTTGTGCACGCGAATCTCGGTCGCATTCCACGCACCCATAGCGTGGTCCGAATCGAGATACCGGATGGATTGCTGGAAACGGTCGAAACGTCGGCCGTACCGGGATGGGCCGAATCGAACCTTCTCGCAAGCCGTCGCTTTGGCGATCTGTGGTTGCGGCAGGTACGCTCCGCCGCGCTTCTCGTACCCGGTATGGCGACGGGTGGACGCGAGCATACCGTGCTGATGAATCCACGTCATCCGGACTTCCCTCGCATCGGGACAAGCGCACCCGAGCCGATCAGGTGGGATGCGCGCCTGTTCGCCCGCTGATGTGCTGCGGATTGGACACAGCACCCGGTCTGCGCCGATGATGAGCGCGATGACGCATCCTGCTGAAAACGCTACGACACGGAACCTGGTGCGCGCTCGCACGCATCTGGGCGAGTTTGAGCTGACCGTACTGACGGACGGCACCTACTACCTGGACGGAGGCGCCATGTTCGGCGTCGTCCCCAAGCCGCTGTGGGAGAAGCGCGCGCCCGCCGACGAACAAAATCGCATTCTGCTGGGTCTGAACACGATCATCGTCAAAACCGGACGACATACCGTGGCAATCGAGACCGGCATCGGCAACAAGCTTCCCGACAAACAGCGCGCCATTTTCGACGCCAAGCAGCTTCTGCCGGAGAGCTTTCGCCAGGCCGGCATCCGGCTGGAAGAGATCGACGTGGTGATCAACACCCATCTCCACTTCGATCATTGCGGCTGGAACACGACGCGCCTCCCGGACGGGCGGGTCGTTCCCACATTTCCGAACGCGCGCTACTTCGCACATCGCGGCGAGGTAGAGCATGGCCACCTGCAACTGGAGCGCGATGCCGTGAGTTACAACAGCGCGAACTACGACCCGCTGGTGGAGAGCGGGCAGATGACCCTGCTCTCCCCCGCTCCAGCCGAGGTCCACGAGATTGTGCCTGGCATTTCCGTCGAGGTCTTTCCCGGCCACACACAACAATTGATGGCCGTCCATATCGAGTCCGGCGGACAGCATGCCTGCTACATCGGCGACCTGATGCCTACCAGCGCCCATCTCGACGTGACGTGGGTGATGGGCTACGACCTGGACCCAGTGCGCTGCATCGCGGAGCGCAAGCGCTTCTACACGCGCGCCATCCCAGAGCAATGGCTGGTGCTGTTTACCCACGACCATCACACGCCGATGGGCTATGTGAGCTTGAACGACAAGGGAAAACCAACACTTCGTCCACGCGAGAACTGATGTTTTCCCGTTGCAACGATAAGTTGCTGAAGATCTCATGAAGCGGCCGATGCTGAGGGAGAAGAGCGCAATTTTTTGCAGAAACGGAGCGCTTTGCCCAGGAACAGCCAGTCTGCCTCGGTAAACTAGAGGAAGTGGCGGCTGATCCATGGGCCGCGATCCTCAACGCTGCCGAACTCGCTGTACGTTTGCTGAACTTCGACCTGGCTGAGTGACATCGCCCATGACATCTCCCGATCTGGCTGATCTGATAAAGAACGTCGACCCGGTGGACGCGTTGCGGCTGCTGGTGGCGGACTTGCAGGTGCTGGCCGACCGGCTGGGATTGAAAGAGCACAGCCGCAGCCTGCAGCAGACGTTGAAATCCACCCATGAGCGCGTCTTCGGACCGCATGCGGTGGTCATGTTGCTCGCCGAGGATGCCAAACTCAAGCGTAGGTTTCTGGAGCGGTTGTTGGGCTCTCCACTGGCACATGTGCCGGATGCCGTCACGGCCTGCACGCGCCTGGAGTACGGGTCTGAGGCGGAGTGCACGGTCACCATGCCGCAGGGGCTCACTGCCGTGCTGCCGCTGGAGCAGTTGACGGAGTTTCTGGAGCGCCACAGCGCCGGCATGCCTCGACAGACGACACAGGCGATTCGCCTTCCCAACGCCACACTCGCACGCGGCCTGGCGGTCATCGACACCCCGGTAGTCGAACCGGGCTCTCCTATGCCATGCGTCCTGGAATCCGCCAGCCAGACCGATGCATGGGTCTTCGTGCTGAACGCCGGCCACACACTGAATGAATCGAGTCAATCTTTGATTCGCCAATTGCCCGAGGGCGCCGGGCGTCTCGAGATCGTGATCGAGGGCGCCGAGACGCTGCGCGGCGAGGAGCGATCGGCTGCCCGTGACCGCTTAATGAAGACCCTGCGCGAGGAGTGTGGCATCCCCGAGCCACGGCTCACCCTGGTCGCCTCTGCGACTGCCGATGGAGATGAGGGCAGCTTCTGGCATGGCCGCTTTGCGACCTTCCACTCTGTGCTGATGCTGCGCGGCCGGGAGCGCTGGCTGGAGTCAACACACACGATCGTGGCCGATACGCTGGTAGAGGTCGGAGCGGAGATGCACTTCGAGTTGAAGAGTGCGGGACTCGGAATGCGTCATGCCCGCCTGCGTCTGGGATTGAAAGAGCTGGAGGGTTTGCGAACGCGTTTCATCGAACTGGGCCGGCTGGCCAAAGAGCGGCCCCGGGAGACGCCACCGCAGCCGAAGGCGCCGCTCCTGTCTGAGCCTGCTGTGGCCACGACCGCTACGTCGCCGACTGCCGAGACATCCCTTCCGGCATATGCTGCCACGGCCAGCCCTGGACCTGCACCGATCTCGGAGAGGGACACCTCGCCTGGAATGGATTCGCCTTCCAAGGAAGACGAGACGAGCGGCGATCCCTCAGGCGGTGTGCCGGACAGCCCGATTGCGCGTCCATCGCCCGGAGCGGCAACCGATTCCGGAACACGCAGTTTGCCTCCTGAACCCCTGAGTGAACCGACCTTCGTGAAGTTCCGCGAACCGGAGCCGGCGAACGATGCGGCGGCGGCAAATGCTCCTTTGCAACGACGCGGCATATCGGTTCATTTGAGCGAGGATGCTGCAAACCTCCTGCGACTCAAGAGCAGGGGTCAGACCGGTTCGCCGGAAGGCGTCGACGAAAAGACGGCACTGCCCTGGCGGATTGCTGGTGCGGCATTGGTAGCCGCCTTCGTATGCCTGGTGGCCTGGGTGGTGTGGCCACGCATCCGCCTGCCCGCACGAGAACAGCGGGCGCAATGGACCTACCAGCCCACTGCCGCTCCAGGCACAACCAACGACGCAACCCGCGCAATTCCGGGGAATGCCACTGGAAACGCCACGGGAAATGCCACCGGGAACGCAGCAACTACCAGTTTGCCGCCACCGGTCTCAGCCAGCGCAGGGCCGGACACCGCCGGCACTGAAACTCCAAGTTCCAGCTCCCCCGATCCTGCGACCCCGGGAAGGACGGCGCGCATCCCGCTGCCGCGGCCGGCGGCGATGCTGCCCCAGGGTCGTCACAGCCACAAGCGCCATCATGGATTCCTTGGCCTGGACCGCGTATGGCATTGGATTCGGCACCCAGCCGGCGGGGACAGTCCCCCGCAGAGCGAACACTAGTCTAGTCGCATTTTCACGGATGCTGTGTCGAGCGGAATCTCGCGAAATGCGGCTTTTCTTGACGGAAAAGCCACGCAGAGCATCGCGATCCTCTCTGACTTACAGTGAAAATGCTCCTAGGCACCGCTACCTGTGAGGAGTGTCGCGATCTTCTGTCCATCCGGGGATCCCAGGCCCGTGCAGGGATCCCAGCCGGCAGCGGCGTTGTAGCTGCCATTCGATCCCGAAGTGACGTCGTAGAAGTTCGCTTCACCGCCGGGGTACAGAGTCGGATTGAGAAAGCCGGCATTGCGGCCGGTCTGCTGATTCACCAGAGCGATGAGCGCAGCCCACAGCGGTGCTACGGCGCTGGTGCCGCCTACGACTGCGGATTGCCCATCGACCAGAATCTGATAGCCAGTGGCCGGTGCCGCATCGCCGGCCACATCCGGAACGCCACGGCCGCCCGCGCCGCCACCGGGTGCGGGCACATTCGCGCCGGACTGCCAGGATGGAAGCGCGAAGGCACTGGAGACGCCGCCGCCCGTGGCTCCGCCGCCTTGCGCCTGGTCGTTCCAAACCGTCTCCTTCGAGCGGGCGCCTCCGGATAGAGTGAGGTTGGTACCGCCGCAGGCCAGCACATGCGGGCTCGACGCGGGGAAGTCGACGTGGTTCGCGCCGTCCGAGACGCCGTCGCTGGAGCCGGAGTCGCCGGCCGCGACCGTGATCGTCACGCCGAGTGCGGCCGCAGACTGCAGCGAATTATCGAAGCTCGCGAGAGAGGCCTGGTCCCAGGACGACTCCGGGCCGCCCCACGAGATCGAGATGACCGAAGGCTTGTTGCTCGTGTCCTGAATCGCGGCCGAGACCGCGTCCTGAAATCCCTGGTTCGTGTTCGGCGCAAAATAAACTGCGATCTTCGCGCCGGGAGCAATCGAACCCGCTACTTGAATATCGAGCGCCACTTCGCCATCAGCTCCGCTCGGATCGCCTCCTGGCACGTTGCTGCCGCCATCTACGGGCACCGTGATCACAGAGGGCGGTGTGAGACCGAGTTGGTTAAAGTACGTCTGTATGTCCGAGGTTTCGTAGCCGCCGCCAAGCTCGATGAGCGCGATGCACTGGCCCTGGCCATTGCCGGTGGGGTAGTCATAGGCCTTTGCCACCTGCGGCGGTGTGAAGCTGGTGCTGGCGGCGTTCGGCGTGTTCGCGACGATCTGGCTCAGCCAGCGAATGTGCGGCTGGGCAATGGGGCGCGTGTCCAGACCGAGAACCGTCTCGATAACGGCCGCCTCGGGCTCCGGCACCGACATCACCCCCGAAAAGGCATGGAAACGCCGACCGGTTTGCGCAGAGCCTGTGTGTTCGTATTCTTGCAACTGCACGCCGAAGGTCTGCTCCAGCTGTTCCGCGGTGCCACGGAGCCATACCCGGCGCGCGGCGCGGTCTTCATTCACCAGCGCCAATCCGTGGCGCGCGGCGAGGGTGCGAATCTGCTCCATCGCCTCCTGCGTGGCGGCGTGCGTGTTCAGGTACTCCTCGCGGCTAAGTTGCCGCCCCTGCAGGCTGGCGATGTCGAGTGGCTGTGCCCGCTTCAATACAACGGTGATGGTGATCTGCTTATTGGCCGCGGTCTTTCCCATCTGGCGGCAGTTAAGCGGAGCCGGATGGTCGCTATCGGAAAGAGGGACGAGACGCGCCTGACGGTCGGGGGACATGCGGTGCTCCTTTATGTGAGTGGATTCGGTGTGAGTGAAGTCACTCTTTACAGATGCGCATTCCCGCCTTTACAGCCACCCTGGTCTCACGAGTGCCGATCTCCATGGCTGGGCGGCTTAGAGATGACCAGGAAGCGGGCATCCTCTGGAATCAGAAGAGTGCGAACTGTTGCGGTATCCCACCCTAACTTCGTTAGGATGGGGCACCCGGGGTGGTTGTTATGTTCTTAACCATTGCTCGCTTTGGTGGTATCCCACCCTACGCGATGCGTAGGATGGGGCACCCGTTGTGGTTGTTATGTTCGCTACAACGGAATATTCCCATGCTTCTTCGGCGGATTGCTGTCGCGCTTGCCGTCCAGCATTTCCAGGGCGCGGATGAGCCGGCGGCGCGTCTCGCGTGGACGAATCACTGCATCCACATACCCACGCTCGGCGGCGATGTAGGGATTGGCGAAGCGTTCGCGAAACTCAGCGACTCGCTCCTTACGTGCTCCGGCGAGCACGGCTGCCTTACGCTCGTCGCTGAGCTCGCCTTCTGCCGCCTCGGCCTGACGCAACGCCTGCGCCAGCTCGCGTCCGTAGACGATGTTGACGGCACCCTCCGCACCCATGACGGCGATCTCGGCGGTGGGCCATGCGAAGTTTGCATCGGTGCGGATGTGCTTGGAGCTCATGACGCAGTACGCGCCGCCGTAGGCCTTGCGCGTAATCACCAGCAGCTTAGGCACCGTGGCTTCGGCGAAGGCGTAGAGCAGCTTGGCGCCATGGCGAATGATGCCGCCGTGCTCCTGCTCGGTGCCGGGAAGGAAACCGGGAACATCTTCGAGCGTGACCAGGGGGATGTTGAAGGCGTCGCAGAAGCGCACGAAGCGTGCAGCCTTGGTCGAGGCATTGATGTCCAGCACACCGGCGAGGAACGCAGGCTGATTGGCCACCACGCCAATCGATCGACCATTCAGCCGTGCAAAGCCGATGACGATGTTGCGTGCGAAGTGCTCCTGCACCTCGAAGAAGTAGCCGTCGTCGACGATGCGCTCGATGACATGCTTGATGTCGTAGGGCTGCGAAGGATCGGCGGGAACAATAGTGTCCAGCGCGGCATCTTCACGGTCGATGCGATCGTCGGTGGCGCGACGCGGCGGTGGGTCGAGGTTGTTCGACGGGAGAAAGCCCAGCAGCTCGCGCAGCATGGCCAGGCACTCCTGATCGTCATGCGCCAGAAAATGCGCGACGCCGGAGACCTCATTGTGCGTCGCCGCGCCGCCCAGCTCCTCCTTGGAGACTTCTTCGTGAGTCACGGTGCGGATGACGTCCGGCCCGGTGACAAACATGTGCGCGGTCTTATCCACCATGAGAATGAAGTCGGTGATCGCGGGTGAGTAGACAGCGCCCCCGGCGCACGGCCCCATGATGGCAGAGAGCTGCGGCACCACACCGGAGGCCAGGGTGTTGCGCAAAAAGATGTCGGCATACCCGGCCAGCGAGACGACACCCTCCTGGATACGCGCACCGCCGGAGTCGTTCAGCCCAAGGATGGGCGCGCCCACCCGCATCGCCGTGTCCATGATCTTGACGATCTTGGCGGCATTGGTCTCCGACAGCGAGCCGCCGAAGACAGTGAAGTCCTGCGCGTAGACGAAGACAGTGCGACCATCGATGGTGCCGTAGCCGGTGATGAAGCCGTCGCCCGGAATCCGCTGCTTGTCCATGTCGAAGTCGGTAGCGCGGTGGGTGACGAGCTTGTCCGTCTCCTCAAAGGAGCCGGGGTCGAGCAACAGCTCGACGCGCTCGCGGGCAGAGAGCTTGCCGGCCTTGTGCTGGCGTTCGCGGCGTTCGGCGCCACCGGCCTCTTCTGCAAGGGCGTGCCTGCGTTCGAGTTCTGCGATCGAGGCTGCGTGGGGATGGTTCGGGTGTGTCTCGTCCATGCGAGACGAATTATAGGGGACCGGCCGTCCAGGCGGATGCGGCGGCGGCGCGTGTTGCTGGGGCGCTCCCTTTGGTCGCCGGCCACGACCTGCCGTGACAGCGCTACGTGGCAGCGCCGGGGGCTGCGCCACGAACACTCGGACGCTCTTGATAGGAAAGGAGGGTTATCCCAACCGAAGTGGAGGGGTCTGTTTTGACAGCTCGGGTTTAGAAAATGTTGGAAAGCAGAATAGAACTTCCACACGCCCGGCGAAGGGCCAACGGTGCGTGGTGCAGGGCGTGGTGCTTAGACGACCTGCTTATGAAAGAACTGGTCTTTCTCGCGGCAGGGTGAGCAAAGTGCGCTGACACCGCAGCCGATCAACAAAGCCGCGCCGACCGTAAGGATCACGGCAGGCAGGTACGACTCAAACTGGTAGAGCCAGTGAGCGACGATGGCGAAGTCGGTCGAAAGCATAGGTGACACTCCACTTGATCGATATAGAGGACAAATCCCGCAACTTGGTTTGCTGTCACTACAAAAATACCTGGCTTGCTACTTGACAGCCTTCCCTAAAGCGGGGCATGCAACGTTCCTCGATATGTGCAGATGAGAGTAACGGGCAAAGAGGAGTTTTGGGAAGCACGATCTGCGAGCCGTCTTTCCACAACGTTCCATTCTCGGAAAAGGGGCGCGCTACGGGGCGATTGCCGCCGACGCCATCATGGCAGGAGAATCAAGAGGCAATGGCACTCGCTTCCAACCCGGCAGGCGTCGAGGACGAGCCGCGGGTCCGTTGGCTCTTCCTCGATCTGAACTCCTACTTCGCTTCGGTGGAACAGGAGCTACAGCCGGAGCTGCGAGGCCGCCCCGTCGCCGTGGTCCCGGTTGTGGCAGACACCACCTGCTGCATCGCAGCCAGTTACGAAGCCAAAGCCTTCAAGGTAAAGACCGGCACCCAGGTGGGCGAGGCCAAGCGGCTATGCCCCGGGATCATCATGGTGGAGGCTCGGCACGAGTTGTATGTCGAGTACCACAACCGCATCGTTCAGGCCGTGGAGCAGGTGGTGCCGGTAGCGACGGTGATGTCGATCGACGAGATGGCCTGCCGGCTGATCGGCCGGGAGCAGCCGCTGCTGGCGGCGCTCGACCTGGCACAACGGGTAAAGACGTCGATTCGCGATACCGTGGGCTCCACGCTACGTTGCTCCATCGGGCTCGCACCCAACCGCTACCTCTCCAAAGTGGCGAGCGACATGGAGAAGCCGGACGGGCTGGTCGCACTGACGCCGGACATCCTGGAAGCTGCCCTGCGTAGCCTGACCCCGCGCGACCTGCCCGGCATCGGTCCGCGGATGGAGAAGCGCCTGCACGCTGCCGGCATCCGGACCATGCAGCAGTTATGGGCACTGGACCGCGAGCAGATGAGCCACCTCTGGGGCGGCATGGGCGGCGAGAAGCTGTGGCACTGGCTGCGCGGGGAGGACTTCGAGGACGCGGAACTGGAGCATGCCAAGTCCATCGGCAACAGCCATGTGCTGGCGCCGGAGCTGCGCACGCCGGAGGGCGCCTACGCCGTGGTCAGCAAGCTCCTGCACAAAACCGCGATGCGGCTGCGCACGGCGCGGCTGTGGGCCGCGAACCTGAGGCTGAGTGTGAAGTTCGCAGTGCCCAAAGACATCGCCGCGCGGCAACACTACTCGGGTATCCCGCAGTTGTCGTGGTCGCAGAGCACACCGCTGGTGGAGTGCCAGGACAACCAGACGCTGACCGAGGGGCTGAAGAAGCTGTGGGCCGCGATGCCGACAGGGCGCAACTACAGCAAGCCGTTTTACGTGGGCGTGTCACTGAACAACCTAGTGCCCGATCATCTGCACACGCTGGACCTGTTCGCCGGGCTGGATGTGGAGGTGCGACGCAACAGTCTGTCCGCGACGATGGACCGCATCAACAAAAAACACGGGACAACCAAGCTGTTCTACGCCAGCATGCTGCCTGCGGGCACGGCAGCCCCGACGCGGATTGCGTTTACGAATATCCCGGATCTGTTCTGACGCGCAGGGCATGGAAGCATGGAATAGAGTTGCCGGGTGGGCGTTCAACGCACCGATCGAGAACGGGCCAAATGTGAATATCTAATCTGTAGCTCTAAATCTGTAGCTCTAAATCTAAAAATCAAGGGAGGCACATGTGAGCGAGGAATTCGAACATGCTCATCACAATCTTGAGCATGCAGCACATGGCGAGGGTCACGGCGACGGCCCGAACAAGGTCAAGCCTGCCGCCATCCTTATCGGCGTGATGGCGGCGGCTTTGGCTCTGACCGAGTTTGCTGCGAAAGATGCCCAGACGAGCTATCTCTCGAACCACATCGCCGCCAGCGACACCTGGGCACAATATCAGGCGAAGTCGGTACGGCGGGCGCTGCTCAGCTCCGAGGCCGATCTGCTGGAGAGCCAGCCACAATCTGCTTCGAACGCCGCGCTGCAAAAGCAGATCGTCGGTGTGCGCGTAAACGCGGATCGCATGCGTTCGGAGCCGGGCGCGGATGGGATGGAACAGCTCTCCGCCAAGGCGCATGACGAGGAGCATCTGCGCGACCGCGCCGAACACCGCTCGCACATACTTGAGATTGCCAGCGGCGGTCTGCAGATCGCGATTGTCCTTGCCTCCATCTCCGTCGTGGTCAATCTGCCTCTCTTCATGATCGGGAGTGTCGTGCTGGGACTGCTTTCCGCCGTATACGGCCTGCTGGGCGCTACATCTTTGCTGTAACAGCCGCTGACACGTGCGTCGAGACGTTGCAGCGCGAAACAGCCGGCCGGACACGGGAACGCCGGCGCTTCGAGAGGACGAAATGGGGAAGACGCTCCTCCATACAAAGGACTGCGCAGAGATCGCGCAACGACTCGCGATGCTGATCCCCACATCGCAACGACAGTGGGGCACGATGTCGATTGGCGGCATGATGTGCCATCTGACGGATGCCTACCTGGCCGTGATGGGCGAAAAGGAGTTGACCGGCAAGCCGCTGGGCATTCCGCCGGCGTTGGTGAAGTTCGTCGCATTGCGTACGCCGCTTCCCTGGGGACGCAACCTACCCACTGCCGAATCGGTTCGTCAGGGCGGGGGCGGCACGCCTCCTGCAGAGTTTGCCCAAGACCACGAACGACTGCGCGCGACGTTTGAACGCTTCTGCGCATGCACCCAGTTACGGGATCGGCACCCGATGTTCAACGCGATGCGTCGCAGCGACTGGATGCGCTGGGGCTATCTCCATGCAGACCATCATTTGCGCCAGTTCAGTGCATGAGCACCTCTCCGGCCACGTACCGGGCCATGTACCGGGGACGGCTCGCTCCGTCTCCTACAGGCTTGCTGCATCTAGGCCACGCCCGCACTTTCTGGACCGCGTATGAGCGGGCCAAAGCTGCGAACGGCACGTTGATTCTGCGCAACGACGACCTGGATACGCAGCGGGCGCGGGCCAGCTACGCTGCGGCGATGCTCGAAGACCTGCGCTGGCTCGGCCTCCGGTGGCAGGAAGGGCCGGACGTTGGCGGCCCCTTGGGTCCATATCGGCAGAGCGAGCGTTCTGCGCTCTACCGCGACGCATGGGAACGACTGCACGCGGGCGGATGGATCTATCCGTGCACTTGTTCGCGGCGCGAATTAGCGGCTGCCGCGAGCGCGCCGCATGAGGAGGGTGTTGGCGATGACGAAGACGATGAGCCGGTGTATCCGGGTCGCTGTCGGCCTGCTGCTGGTACTTTGGCCCAAGCGAGCGGGCCGGAGGGAGTGAACTGGCGCTTCAGGATTCCCGCGGGCGGTCTTGGGGACGGCCACATTCCCGATGGCGAGGCGGTTGCCTTTACGGACAATGCCGCCGGCCCACGCAGTTACACCGCGGGCCGCGACTTTGGCGACTTCCTGGTATGGCGGCGTGACAATGTCCCGGCGTACCAGCTTGCTTGCGTGGTGGATGACGCGGCCATGCAGATCACCGAGGTGGTGCGCGGCGCGGACCTGCTGAAGTCGACTGCGCGGCAGATCCTGCTGTATGGTGCGCTCGGGCTTGCGTTCCCGGCCTGGCACCACTGCCCGCTGCTGCGGGATGCGACCGGGCAACGGCTGGCCAAGCGGACGAACGCGCTCAGTCTGCGGGCATTGCGGGAGCAGGGGCTGACGCCGGATGCAGTGCGCGCGCTGTGGACAGGACCATAAGCTCTGCACGGACGAGGATTTTAGGCGATGATGGCCTGTCGCGCGAAGTCCAAGTAGGGAGTAGCTGAAATGATGCAACGATCACGGTTTCATATCGCCTGGATAGCATTCATGGCAGGTGTCGCTTGCGCCTGCGCCCAGACGCGACCTCCGATCACCGGCATCTCGCATATGGCGGTGTATACCAGCGATCCGTCTGCGGCGGAGAAGTTCTACCTGGACGAACTGGGCGCGACCAAAGCTGCGGATCCGGAAAACCCCCAAGGCACGGTCTATCGATTGAGTACGGAGCAATACATCGAGGTCCTGCCGCTCCCGGCGCAGCATGGCACCAATCGCATGGACCATGTTGCCTTCGTAACCCCGGACGTTGCCGCGATGCACGCCTATCTGACCGATCACCATTATCGCGACATCGACGCAGTCGTTATCGGCAAGGACGGCAGCAAGTGGTTCTTCTCCCGCGATCCGGAGGGCAATCGCGTGGAGTTTCTGCAGACTGCAGAGCATCCGCTGCAGGTATCGGCGCAGCTGGTCAGCCCGCGTATCATCCATGTCGGCTTTCTGGTGCGCGACCGCGCGAAGGAAGACACGTTCTATCGCGACCTTCTCGGCTTCCGTCCGTACTGGTATGGCGCGATGCATCCGGACAAGGTGGACTGGGTATCGCAGCAGGTGCCGGATGGGCACGACTGGCTGGAGTACATGATGACCGGGCCGCACTCCGATACGCCAGACGCCGACAAGGTGGATGCGCGCCAGCTCGGGGTGCTGAACCACTTCTCTCTCGGCGTGCCGAACATGGAAGCGGCAGTGACCAAGCTGTATGCCGAAGATGTCCTCCGCTACAGCACGCGGCACGATGGCCCGCAGATGGGCAAGGACGGCAAGTGGCAAGCGAATCTCTACGACCCGGACGGCACGCGCGTGGAGTTGATGGAGTTTCAGCCGGTAGTGAAGCCGTGTTGTTCCGCCTTCACGGCGGCAAGCCCAGCGGAGTAGCGGCCGGGAAGATCAGCTACGGGACTTCGCCGTACCTGTCTGCTTCATGGGCTGCGCGTAGCCGCAGGCGGGGCAGAAGTCCAACCGGGATGACAGGCTGATGCCGCAGTGGGTGCAGCGCGTGGCTGGCGCTTCGTTGATCGGCGTGACCGCTGCAGAGGCGGGCGATGTCAGTGAAGAGGTGAAAGAGAGATCCTCCTGCCTTCGTGCCGTGACCAACCGGATGAGAGCGATGACGATGAGGATTGCAACTGCCGCAGCGACGTAGACCACAATGCGGTGGCCTGCGGCGTACTGCAGTATCTGGTCCTTCGCGGTCAAAAGTGTGTTCATGACGAAATCCGGTACAGTCTCCCCCGGTTACACGGAGACTGCTGGGTGGCACTGTGCGGCGTAGTCGTCGCCGCTTGATCAGCAGTGAGGCAGGGAGCGGTGCAAGAAAAAGTGCCGCCGTCACCTGGATCCAGCGTGCGGGCCCAGCTTGCTTAGAGACTGGAATGACAGCTGGGTTGCATGACGATCGTAGCGCAACGATGGCGGATTTCCGGGTGTGGGACTGAGCTACTTGCCGCGACGAAGATAGTCGTTATAACGAATGAAGCGATCTCTTGGCTTACTCGTTGTCCTGCGAGCTACCGCAGCTGGGACAGAATCTGGCGATCGCGGGAAGGCCGCTGCCGCAGTGCATACAGAATCGTTGCGCTGCGCTGCGAGGCATGCCCGCGTACTGCATGGGAGACGCCGCGACCGGCCGATTCCCCAGCTTGACGATGATGGCGATCACGCCAAAGACAATGAGGCAAGGAACACCGAAGACGATGAAGAGCAGGAGCAAGTCAACGGGGGCAAAGGTGAGTCCCATAGGAGCCATTCCTGTTCCTTACCGGTGCGAACGGCAGCGAATACTTCTTTGTGCGGGTCGAGTTTAGACCAATTTTTCTATCGTGTCGTTGGAAGACGAAAAGTCACGCGGCTTTCTACCGTGGACTCGCATTCGGTCCTCGCGTCCGCCTTTGAATTTCCCATAATGGGAAGCATGAATCAGGCGTGCAACACCAGGGCACGACCCGCTGCAAGGAGAACGAAGAGCAGGACAGCGCCGATCACAATCCAACTGGCAGGCCGGGCGAAGTTCAGTGTCCAACCAATGTCCATGCGTTTTTCTATCCAAAGCGATGGATCTTGCGGGTTGTGGTAGAAAATCCCGCCGATCCAGCGTTCGTCGGGTGTCCCATCACCGTCGCCGGCGACGCGCTGTGAGCGTGTGATCGGCGAGTGCCGTCGCCTGCGCTCGCCCGCATAAGAAATTCTTCTATGCTTCGGAATATTATGTGTGGTGTCCAACAAGGTTGCAGCAGATTCCCTCGCTGTTGTGGAGCCCGTGCCGAATATGAGGAGGCGCGATGAAATTGACGACTCTCGTCTTCATTGGTTCAGCCTGTCTTTTGCCCTTGACTGCAACAATTGGTTTTGCCCAGCAGATAAGGTTCGATACGGTCTGTCCAAATTGGCCGTCCTTTCCCCAAGATACTCAAGTAACCGACATGGACCCGCTGCGCGAGTTTATTGATCCCCTCAGCGGGTTTGCCGGCTCCTACACTACTGGACAGGATTCTCTGAGTTTGGGTGTTTCCTATTTCGCTCCCTCGATACGTGGTCATGAGATTCTGGGCAGTCTCATTCCTTATGAAGAAATCTGGCTAGCCCACAGCCGCGCCACCCTGTTTACGACGGACACGGACATAGAAATCGGTGGCTTCGCCGTCCCCAAAGGGGCCTACACGCTCTACTTTTTCCCCTCACGCAACGGCTGGAAGCTCATCGTGAGTAAGCAGACCTGCCAGCGGGGTATTGATTACGATGAGCGGCAAGTTTTGGGCCGTGTTGCCATGAAGAGCGCTACTCCCCCGTCTTCTCCTGTCGAGACGCTCTCCATTCATTTCGAACGCCCTCAGGGAGTCACTTGTTCTGTCCGATGCGATCCGAAGAACGGGCCTTACCTTTCGCGAGAAGATTTTCGAACGATTCAACTCCATCTGCTTTGGGAGAACACAAATGTCTATGTTCCGATCTCGGCGAACGAGAGGTCCCGTGCCGAAGCAGCAATGACTTCCCCCTAGCAATTGCGGCCTCGAGCTTGCAGCTTTCGTTGCCGCTGTTTCGTCATGCGCATCCCGTGGCGGCGTTGTGCTCAGGATGGCAGTACACGTCCAGCAACCGAGTTTGGCCGCAGTTTCCCACACGTCGACCGACCCTACATGTTGACCCGGGCCGGCGGCGCGCGAGAATGGGACTAGCACTCTCCATGTCCGACTTTGCCCAGACCGTGAAGCAGCAGGCGGACATTGTCCGTGTGATCGGCGAGTACATCACGCTGAAGAAGAGCGGCGCCCAAAGATACTCTGGCCTGTGCCCCTTTCACGGCGAGAAGACGCCATCCTTCTCTGTGCACGCGGCGCTGCAGTTCTATCACTGCTTCGGCTGCGGGGTGTCAGGGGACATTTTCAAATTCGTGCAGGAGATCGAAAAGGTCGGCTTCAAAGAAGCATTGGAGCTGGTCGCGAAGAAGTGCGGCATCCCGCTCCCGAAGCGCGAGTTCTCCTCCCCGGAAGAGGCAGCAGAGAGCCGCATCCGCGGCAAGCTGCTGGACTTGCACGAGCAGGCGACAGCCTGGTTTGAAGAGCAGCTGCAATCCGCTGAAGGCGCGAGAGCGCGAGAGTACCTGACCGGTCGCGGGCTGAAGCCGGAGACGATTGCGACGTTCCGCATCGGCTATGCGCCGGATGGCTTCGGCGGCCTGCGGGATCGGCTGACCGGCGCGGCGCCCCCCGAGGTTCTACGCGCATCGGGGCTGTTCCGCGCCAAAGAGCAGGAGGATGGCAGCTCCGGGCGCATCTACGACTACTTCCGCAAGCGCATCACCTTCCCCATCTGCAACGAGGGTGGCCGGGTGATCGCCTTTACGGCCCGGGCGCTCGATACGGACGATAAGGGCGGCCCCAAGTACCTGAACTCGCCTGAGACGCCGCTCTATTCCAAGGGCCAGGTGCTGTTCAACCTGGACAAGGCGCGGCAGGCGATCCGGCAGCAGAACTTTGCGCTGCTGGTGGAGGGGCAGATGGACTGCATCTCGGTCTTCGCGGCCGGAGTGACACCGGTGCTGGCCACCAGCGGCACCGCCTTTACGGAGCAGCAGGCACGCCTGTTGCGGCGCTACACAACGCGGCTGGTGGTGAACTTCGACCCGGATACGGCCGGCAGCAATGCGGCGGAGAAGTCGATTGCTCTGCTGACAGAGGAGGGCTTCGAAGTGCGGGTCGTGACCCTCGAAGGCGGTCTGGATCCCGACCGTTTCGTGCGTGAGCGCGGCGTGCAGGCCTATGCAGAGGCGCTAAAGGGCGCGGTACGGCACACGGAGTACCTGATCGAGCGGGCGCGGACGCTCTTCCCAGTGCGGACGGCTCAGGGCAAGGTGGAAGCGGTGAATTTCCTGTTGCCGCATATGCGGCGGATGCCCCACGCCATCGTTCGGGACGAATTCGCGCAGGATGCAGCGCAGAAACTGGGCATCGACTCTGCCCTGCTCCGACAGGAGTTGAAGCAGGCCGCTGCGCGGCGTCAGGGACAAATTTCCGCCGTTGCGGCAGCGAATCTGTCCGAGTGCGAGCGCGTGCTGGTGCGGGCGCTGGCCGGGACACTCGCGAGTGCCACCTTCCGCCGGGCGAGCTCGGCCATGACGGCGCAAGCCGAGCATTTTGATGGGCTTGGCATCGTCGCCGTGCTGGCGGAGCTGAGCACCCGCCAGTGCCCGGACCCGCTGGAGGCTCTGGCCCAGCCAGGCGCGCGGGCATTGGTTGCGCAGTTGCTGATGCGCGAGGGCCAACCGGTGACCGACCATGAATTGGAATCGGCCCTGGTAACGCTGGAGCAGCACTTCCTCGAGCGGCGCCAGCGGCAGGTACGTTCGGCGATTGCCGATGCAGAGCGTAAGGGGGATCCGGCAGCGGTAACGGGGCTGATGGCGGAGCGGATGGACCTGGATCGTATGCTGCGTGAGCTGGATGGACGGCTGAGGACGCTTCTGCAGCACGGATGATGGGCGAGATGAAACTGCGCGTATGAGTGGGCCGTCCAAATGAAACGAAACCGCCGGAAGTACATCTAATAACTGGAGATGGACTCGGGAACGACGCAGGAACCGCGGACCTGCGTGATATCCTGAGCTTCTCTGTCTGGAAGAGTGCGTCAATCATCCCGCATGGCCTTGGGTCGCGGAGTCAGCCACACGATGGCATATATCGCGCATCTTCACTCATAGATAGAACGGGTTTGCCAGACAAACCAACGCAGACACGAGCTGCGCCAGCGGCGAAATAACGCGGGGAGACGAGACGCGCTTTGGCAATGGATGAAAAGTACGAAGACGATATCCAGAAGTTGATGGATCAGGGCAAGGAAAAGGGATACCTCACCTATGGCGAGGTAAACGACCTGCTGCCGGACAATATGCACTCGGCGGACGACCTTGACGATCTCATCACGACCATCAACACACAGGGCATCGACCTGCTTGAGGGCGAGCCCAAATTTGCCGGGGCAGAGAAGTTCGACGCGGAGCATGCCGAAGAGGGCGACGACGTTGAACTGGACCTGACACCGGGAACACTCGAGAAGACGAACGATCCCGTCCGCATGTACCTGCGCGAGATGGGCACCGTACCGCTGTTGACGCGCGAGGGCGAGGTCGAGATCGCCAAGCGCATCGAGCGCGGGCAGTTGCGCGTACTGAAGGCAATCTCGCGGTCGCCGATCGTGATCCGCGAGGTCGTCGCTTTGGGTGAGGACCTGAAGCGCGGCGTGCGCAACATCAAGGAAGTGGTGATCTTCGACGAAGAGGAGATCACGGAAGAGATCCTGCAGACGCGCGTGCGGGCCACCGTGGCACGCGTGGACGCGCTGGTGAAGCACCAGAAGAAGGCGCAGGCCTTTCTTGAAAAGCTGGACACCATCAACATCAAGACAAAGGCGAAGGAGCACCGCAAGACGCGCTGGCTGATGGGGCGCGAGCGGGTGCTGGTGTCGCGCATCGTGCGCGAGCTGAAGTACACCAACGCCGAGCGCAAGCGGCTGCTCGACAAAGTGAACAAGACGGTCGACTCCATGCGCACGCTGGAGCGGCAGGTCAAGTCGCTTGAGCAGAAGCACGACGCCTCGAAGAGCGAAGAGCTGCGCAAGGAGTACCGTCGCCAGCAGAAGAACTGCAAGACCGACCTGGACCGGCTGGAATCGGAGATCGGCATCTCGATCGCGGACCTGAAGCGCACCCAGCGCGAGATGATCCAGGGCGACATGGATGCGGAGCGGGCGAAGCGTGAGCTGATCGAAGCGAACCTGCGCCTCGTCGTGTCGATCGCGAAGAAGTACACCAATCGCGGACTGCAGTTCCTCGACCTGATCCAGGAAGGCAACATCGGCCTGATGAAGGCGGTGGACAAGTTCGAGTACCGTCGCGGTTACAAATTCTCGACCTATGCGACGTGGTGGATCCGGCAGGCGATCACCCGCGCCATCGCGGACCAGGCGCGCACCATCCGCATCCCGGTGCACATGATCGAGACGATCAACAAGCTGATCCGCACGTCCCGTCAGCTTGTGCAGGAACTCGGGCGCGAGCCTACCTCCGAAGAGATCGCCAAGCGCATGGACATCCCGGTAGCCAAAGTGCGCAAGGTGCTGAAGATTGCGCAGGAGCCGATCTCCCTCGAAACGCCGATCGGCGAAGAGGAAGATTCGCACCTGGGTGACTTCATCGAAGACCGCCAGGCTGTGTCGCCGTCCGAGGCCGTCATCAGCGTGAATCTGAAGGAGTACACCTCGCAGGTGCTGCGCACCCTGACGCCGCGCGAGGAGCGCGTCATCAAGATGCGGTTCGGTCTTGAAGACGGCTCCGAGCACACGCTGGAAGAGGTGGGCCAGAGCTTCCAGGTGACCCGCGAACGCATCCGGCAGATCGAGGCGAAGGCGCTGCGCAAGCTGCGGCATCCGTCGCGGTCACGCAGGCTGAAGGCGTTTGTGGATGGTGTGAAGGAAGTCTAGAGCCGCTGAAGAGCGGTTGGCTGAAACCGGTTCGCGAAAGAAGCGGTCAGCAAGAGAGGGAGCCTTCGGGCTCCCTCTCTTATTTGCGGGACGATCCCAGGAGCGACTCAACTGCGTCCGCAGAGCCTGCGGCTGTCTCTTTGTTTGCGGGCTCGACTTTCGCGACTTCCCACCCTGGCTCTGCCAGGATGGGACACCCATTTTGGTGGATGCGCAGCCAGTTCTTGCCGAGCGGCTACTGCACCGGATGGGCGCTGCCGTCGCGCATGGCCTGGTCGATGAGCGACTGCATCTTGCGGTCGGCTTCGCGGCTGGCTTCGCCTTGTTGTTGACCGAGCAGCCCTTGCTGGCGTCCGAGATCTCCCTGCAACCGGCCTAGCTCTCCTTCTTTTGCCCCGAGCTCCTGCATCTGCTTCGTGAGCGGTTCCATCTGCTTATGCATCCGTTCATCAAACTGTTTCGCGAAGGCTTCGCGCTGGGGCTCCTGTGCTTTGAACTCCGCCATCATCTTATGCAGGTTGGCTTGTGCTTCCTTCTGCTGGGCTTCGAGAGCAGCGCGTTGCGCGTCACTCAACTCGTCCCTCTGCATGGCGAGCTTTACCGAGGCGTCGGCGAGTTGGTTGACCGCGGCGTTGAAACCGTCGGGCATCTTGAAATCGAAGCCTGAGGGAATGTCCAGACGCCTCGCACTCCATTCTCCTTGCCTCTCTCCGAGTACGCCCTGCAGTTCGCCGAGCTTGCCCTGCTGCTCGCCAAGCACACCCTGTCGCGCACCCAGCTCTCCCTGTTGTTTGCCGAGCGCTTCCACGGGCGCATAGGCCTCCTGAGCTTGCTTCACCAACGCAGGGTTGTCGATGATCCAGGTCTTGCCATCGCGCCGAAAGAAGATTGCGCCGTCGGGATGCTTCTTCGCCTCTTCGGCGAAGTGGAGCTCATCATGAAACCAATCGCCGCTGACGAAGTGACTGCGGCTGCCGCCGCCTGGACCATAGATAGCGTAGCTCTGCCGGTGGCTGTCCTCCGGAGCAACAATTTCGATCTGCGGCATCGCCACAACTTTGATCGGCGCGCGGGCCATGATCTCAGGACGGACGTGCACGATGCCGGGGCCGACCGGAGCCACGGGAACGACGACTGCATCGTCGGCATGCACGGCTCCAGACGAGGGCGGCAGCGGAGGGACAGCCGTCTCGGATGGCGCCAGCGCAGGCTCGGGCGCGGATGGAGCGGCCAGAGGTTTTGGGGTGGCATCCGGCGCCTCCGGTGACGATACGCCCGCAGCGGGCTCCGGCTGCGGAGCTGCCTGAGGAACGACGTCAGGCTGCGCTATCGGTGGGGCAGGCGCCTGCGGCGCTGCGAGCACAACCGCCTCCGGACGGAGGATATGGATGGTGGCAGCGGTGGCGATAGCCGACGCACCCAGCAGCAGTACTGCGCCCAGCACCTGGCCGCGCCGCTGGCGGAAGGCGCTGCCGAGCTGCGGGTCAGCAATGAGGCGCTCCACGCGCTCGCGCAGCCCGGCAGACTGCGCCATGGCAACCATGCCAGCGGGCGTTTGCTGGACCGTGGCGAAACGTAACAGCAACTGAGCGTAGCTGAGGCCGTCGCCGGTCGATTCGACGGCGGCGCGGTCGCAGATGGTCTCGCTCAAGCGCGCGAGCTGCGGACGCAGCCACCAGGCGAGCGGGCTGATCCAGAAGAAACACAGATGGAGCGATGCGGCAAGCTGCAGATAGAAGTCACCCTCGCGCACATGCATCTCTTCATGCGCGAGCGTGGCGCGGAGTGACGCGTCGTCCCAGGCGATCGCTTCCAGCGGCAGCAGGATGCCATGGGCGAGCGTGACAGGCGAACGCAGTTCTACCGTGAGCCGGACCGGTAGGCCGGTCGCGGATGTCGTGAACGTCTGCGCGCGGCGCCAGAGGCGTGTGCTGAGCAGCAGACCGGTGAGTATGCGCAGCAGCAGCAGCAAGCTGATGACGAGATAGGCGATGAAGCCGATGTTCGGCCATGCAAGGCGGCGGGCTGGCTCCGCGCTGCCTTGCAGCTCCGCGGGAACGGGGATGACGAGCGAGACCGGCGGTGCAACCTCCTGCTGCTGTGATGGCACTTGCAGCAAGACAGGCTCCGCGGAAGGTGCGGCGTGATGAACGACTTCGGGTTGCGGCGGTGCCGTCCATACCGCCGTGACAGAGAACGATGGTATATGCCAAGCGACAAGCGCGGGCATGGCGAGGGCGAGGATCAGGACAACTGTCCAGGCACGCTTGGCGATGCGGACATGTCGGATACGCAACAGCCACAGCCCTGCTGCGACGACCAGGCCCAGTCCGAGGGAGCGCACCGCCGATTCACCAAGTATGTTGACGATTGTCATTGCCGTCTCTCCTTCGCTGCGTTGGCGTTCGCGGTTGTCTCTTTCGTTTTGGGGTTTGGCCTGGTGGACTTCGCCTTGGCGCGTGCAATCTTGTCTGCCAGTCGCTGCAGCTCACCTTCACTCAACACGTCGGCGTTGACCATGCCGACCAGCAGGGCCTCGACCGAACCCCCGCAGAACCGCTCGATGATGCGTTGCGCAGCACGGCCGGCAACAGAGCGGCCATCCTCCGCCGCACGGTAGAAAAAGGTGCGCTGCGTCACCGTGTGCGCCAGGTAGCCCTTCTCCTCCAGCCGGCGCAGGACGGTGCGCACGGTGGATTCCTTGAGTGTGCGTCCAGCGGCCTGCAGGTACTCTCGCACCTGCTCCGCGGTAGCCTCGCGCTGCTGCCACACCATACGCAGAATGGTTTGCTCGAGTTCACCGAGTCCGGCTGGGTCGTGCGTGTCTTGAGGAGGATGCGTGCCCGGATTCGTATTGTTCGAAGTGCTACTGGTCATAATGCTACAGACAGTAGCACTAAAGAGAGGGTAAGTACAAGGGCCTCGTTTAAATTTTTGCGCTCCCTACTTGACATAATGTACTAGTCAAATAGTACATTAGTGCATGTCGTGACTCCACGATCCTCATCTGCGCCGTTTCTGTTTCGATTGAGCCTGGAGAGTGGCGTGCCGGTATACCGGCAGATCATGGACCAGGTGCGCGCCGGGATGGCGTCGGGGTCGCTGACGGCAGGCGATCAGCTGCCCACTGTCCGTCAGCTGGCGGTCGATCTGGCGATCAACCCGAACACGGTCGCCAGAGCCTACCGGGAGCTCGAGCTGGGCGGCCTGCTGGACACCCATCAGGGGACCGGTTCATTCATCAGCGCGCAGAAGATCCGGCGCGCCGATGCGGAGCGCGAGCGGCAGCTAACGCAGATCGTGGATGAGTGTGTCGCGCGCGCCGGGTCCATGGGTTTCACCGTAGACGATGTTGTTGAACAATTGCGGAGGTCTGCCCAGGAGCAGACACGCAGGAGGTAGTGGCATGGCCAGAATCGAAGTTCCATCCGTCAATCGAGTCGCGTTGATGGCCTGCGTTCTTTGTGTCGGCGCGGGCGCGGCACTCACCACGCTCGTGCATCACCAGGCGCCATTCATTGTGGGCGCTCTTGCCGGGCTGTATCTCCTCTTCGCCATCAAGGTCATCCAGCCATGGGAGAAGGTGGCGTTGCTGCGGCTGGGCCGATATGCCGGCTTGCGCGGGCCCGGCCTGTTCCACATCGTGCCGGTGATCGAGTCACTGAGCCCGCATGTGGACCAGCGGGTGCGCGTCGCCAGCGTTTCCGCAGAATCAACGCTGACGCGGGACACAGTGCCGGTGAATGTCGATGCGATCGTGTTCTGGCTGGTGTGGAGCGCGGAGAAATCCATCCTCGAAGTCGAGAACTTTGTCGAAGCCATCGTCATGAGCGCGCAGACGGCGCTGCGTGAGTCGATTGGCCGCCATGAGCTGGCGCAGATGATTACCGAGCGGGAGACGCTGGGACGCGAATTGCAGCGGATTCTGGACGAGAAGACCAACCCGTGGGGTATTACGGTGCAGTCGGTCGAGATCCGCGACGTGCGGATTCCGCAGGCGCTTGAAGACGCGATGTCGCGGCAGGCGCAAGCGGAACGCGAGCGCCAAGCACGCATCATCCTGGGGCAGGCGGAGACGGACATCTCGGACAATTTCGTGAAGGCAGCCGGGGCGTATGCGCAGAACCCTGTAGCACTGCATCTGCGCGCGATGAACATGCTCTACGAGGCGATCAAGGAGCGGGGATCGATGGTGATTGTGCCCTCGTCCGCGGTCGAAACGATGGGACTGGGTGGGTCGCTGGCTACCGCAGCGCTGGCCAAGCCAACAGCAGAAATGTGAGTGTGCACCCTCTGAAAGGAGCAACAGATGAAAGTGACCAACGCATACCTGGCGGCAGTGATCGGCGCCCTTTCCATCACCGCAGTCGCCCAGACTGGATCAGAAGCAGTCCACCGTAACGATTCGAAGATCGTCGGCGTCTGGAAAGCGACTGAAGACGGAGTGCCATCCGTGACGCTGAACGTGACCGATGAATCCGGAAGCCTGCAGGGCGCTGTCGTTTTCTATTTGCTGCGCCGCGAGCCCGGGGGACAGACAACCTCTACTCCCGGAATTCCGGAGCCGCTGGTTGATCTTGAATTCGACGGGAAGACCCTTACTTTCGTGGTAAGTCACCGTCGCGCGCACCCGCCGGAATCGCTCACCAGTACACCCATGCACTTCCGCATGGACCTGCGGAGTAAGGGCGATGCGTTCCTGGAGAATGCGACGGAGTCAGGACCGACCGCTACCCTGACAAAGAGCGATGATTGAACGGCTGTGTCTCAGGTTAGAGCAGAGAGACCTCAGGCCACGAGCAGTAGCGAAGAGGGCAGCCGAAAAGCTGGCTGCCCTCTCACAAGCCGACGGACGCATCGAAAGCTACTTCTTCTTCGCGTCTTCCTCGATCGCCTTCCACTCATTGGCGTCGAGCTTCAACCCAGACGCAGCAACGTTCTCTTCCAGGTGCTTTACAGAGGATGTGCCGGGGATGGGCAGGATCACCGGCGAGCGCTGCAGCAACCACGCGAGCGAGAGCTGCGCGACGGTGGCATCGTGCCGTTTTGCCGCGGCATCCAGCGGGCCTCCAGGACGCGCGAGCTTGCCCGCGGCGACGGGGAACCATGGGATGAATCCGAGACTGTTCTTCGTGCAGTAGTCGACGACGTCTTCGTGCTGGCGGTCGCCCAGGTTGTACTGGTTCTGCACGCTGACGATGTCCATAAATTTGCGAACCTGGTCGATCTCCTTCGGCTTCACCTCGGAGAGGCCGACGTGCAGGATCTTGCCCTGCTCTTGCAGCTTTTTGATCGGCGCCAGAGATTCTTCAACCGGTACCTTGGGATCGATGCGGTGAAGCTGCCATAGATCGATCCGTTCGAGCTTGAGGCGGCGAAGGCTCATCTCGACCTCCTGCTGAAGGTACTCGGGCCGGCCGACCGGCTCCCACTTCTGCGGGCCGGTGCGCACCAGACCGCCTTTGGTGGCGATCAGCAGGCCCTTGGGGTAGGGATGCAGTGCTTCAGCGATGAGATCTTCGCTGACATAGGGACCGTAGGCATCGGCAGTGTCGATGAAGTCGACGCCGAGTTCGACCGCGCGCTTCAGAACGCGCTTTGCTTCTTCGCGGTCTTTGGGTTCGCCCCAGATACCTTCACCTGTGAGGCGCATGGCGCCAAAGCCCAGGCGGTGGACGCTGGTCTTACCGCCAAAGGAAAAGGTGCCGCTGGACTGTGCAGAGATTGTGGCTGCTGTACTCATATCTAACTTCGATGCGCCTGGCGAGCCGAAGGAATCATGGATCGGGAAGGCGCCTTGGAACGCAACCGTGCAGGCGCCCATCCATGATCGTATCCGGCACAGCGTACCCGATGGAACTACCGTCCGCAGCCGTGCGTATCTGTGAATGCAGTGTTACGAATGCAGTGTTACGAGGAATGCAGTGCTACGAACTTCAAAGTCGTAGCTCGGCGAGGAGGGATCGTGACAACTCCAGTGATGCTTCCACCCATGACGGATGAGCAGTATGCGACGTTCTATACCTACTACCCTCGTATGAAGCGGGATGAACTGACGGGCGTGCTGCTGGCAGTAGTACTGGGCAGCTTCGGCGCTCACCACTTCTATCTGCGGCGCAATGGCTTGGGCGTGATCTATTTCCTGCTGTGCTGGACGTCGATCCCCTTTTTCCTTGGGATGATCGAGGCATTCTTCATGCCGGAGCGGGTGCGACGTTTCAATGCGGAGCAGGCGGCTCTGCTTGCCTACTCTGTTGTGCAGGGAGTGACGCATCCGATGACGCCGGCGCCGATGATCGGCTGCCCGGCATGCGGCATGGTTCAGGCTGCGGGTGTTCGCTATTGCGTGCAGTGCGGGCGCGGGATGGCTTGAGAGAAAACTAAGAGCGGTCGGGGCAACACCGGTTCGCTAAAGCATTTTCACTGTTGCTGTGTGGAGCAGAATCCCGCGAAGTGTGGCTTTTCTTGACGGAAAAGCCACGCGGAGCATCGCGCTCTTCTCTGTACCTACAGTGAAAATGCTCTGAGAACCGGTCAACTCAAGTCTTATGGATCAGGCTGAAAAGCAGGATTGCGAGCACCAAAAAACTGATGGCGGTATAGAGGCTGTCACGTTCGCGGGCAAAGCCCACCATGGCGAAGATGACGCGCGCGATGGGAGTCGCAATGAGAACCAGCAGGCCAAGCGCGATGATAGAGACGCCGCTGGGATCGCCAAGTTGGCGGAATACGGCTGGGATGGAAGCGACCGAGTGATGCTGGGATGTGACAGGAGAGGATTCTCCGGGCGAGCGAAAGACAGCATAGCTCGGAGCCGACGCACCAGGATGACGCAACGACAAAACGCCCCCCACCAGCACGAGAATGGCGGCAAGGACGACACCGATACGAAGCAGCAAGGCGATAGCTACTTCCAGGCGCTGATCCTGTTCTGCGGTTGGAACGTGTTTGCGGACCTGCTCGGCCATGACTGTTAGAGCTTTCCTGTAAGGCTGGAGTAGATCATCTCGACACCCAGCGCAACGATGACGACGGCGAACACCATACGCAATGTAGATACACGGGCGCGGATGAGTATCCGCGAGCCGATCAGCGACCCGCCGAGCACGCCGAGCATGACCGGCATCGCCAGCGATGGGAGTATGTAGCCTCTGCTGATGTAAATGCCGGCGCTGGCCGCGGCCGTGACACCGATCATGAAGTTGCTGGTGGTGGTAGATACCTTGAAAGGCAGGCGCATCGCCTGGTCCATGGCCAGCACCTTGACCGCGCCGGACCCGATACCGAGCAGACCGGAGAGCCCCCCAGCCAGGAACATGATGCCGAAACCGGCGGGAACGCGCTGTGCGATATATGCCTTCAGTCCCTGCGGCGTCGGGTATTCGCCATTGAGGCGCAGCCGGTCGGCGAGGCCGCCAGTATGCTGCGGTGTTATGTCTTCATGCTTGCCACGAAAGCTTGTGATCGCGGAATAGAGCAGCACAATGCCGAAGACGATGCCGATCGCCTCCGTCGACACCTTTGCCGTGAGGTAGGCGCCCACCAGCGCGCCCAGTGTGGTGGCAATCTCAAGGAACATGCCGATGCGGATGTTCGAGAAGCCCTCGCGCACATAGGCAGCGGCCGCACCGGAAGAGGTCGCGATAACGGAGACGAGCGACGCGCCGATGGCATAACGCAGATCGACATGGAAGAGCAGCGCCAAGACAGGCACCACGACCACACCGCCGCCGAGGCCGGTGAGCGCGCCAAGCAATCCCGCAACGAGCGAAGTGCCAAACAGAGCGAGGGTGAAGGTGAGGATTGTCATGCAGATTTGCGATGTGAGCTTTTTATGCTGCCGATACGAGTCTAGGACATTGGGGACTGTTCGATGGAATATACCGTTGAAGAAGCTGGAATCTTATTCGAGGAACCGGTCAAGCGGCCGTAGTCGCTCATACAAATGCCGCGCACTTCCTACTTCTCTTCGTGATAATCCTGTTCGGTGTTGATCTCCCAGAGCGTTGACTTGTCCGTGATGCCGGCGAGGATGTTATCGACAGCAGTCATGGCGGTAAGCATGGAGTGGTCTTGATTGTTGTACTTGTGCATGCCGTTGCGACCGACGAGGAAGAGGTTCTCGAAGCGCTCGATCCATTCACGGATCTCTCCGAAGCGGTCATAGGTGCCGAAGTACGCCGGGTAGGTCTTGGGGACACGGACGACGTGGCCGTCGCGGACGTCACTCGCGCGAACAAGACCAATCTTCTCCAACTCAGCAATGGCAAAGCGCTGGATTGCGTTGTCGGACATGCGCCATAGTTCGTCGGTCTCGTAGCAGAAGTACTCCAGGCCGATCCAGATCTTGGTTGGATCGGCAACCATATGCGGGCTCCAGTTATTGAATATCTGTAACCGTCCAAGTTTCACATCCGGCTCCTGCACGTAAATCCAGGTGTCTTTGAGGGTTGAGCCGTCAGGTTCCGTGACCAGTAAGCGGTCCACGAGCAGGCCGACGGTGATGAAATCGCGATACATCAGTCCATCGGCTACCTGCTGCACATGCGCGGGCGCGGACTGATCGAGCGCGCGTATGAGTTCGGTGACCGGCATGGTGGAGAAGCAGTAATCCGCGGCAAACGTACGGCGTTCGCCGCTCCCATGCTGTGCTTCCACCGCAACGACACGCGTGCTGCCGTCTGTCGATAGACGATCGACACGCCAGCCGGTAAGAACCTCACCACCCTGTTGGCGAATCAGGTCGGCAACGTGCTCCCAGAGTTGGCCGGGGCCGTGTTTGGGATAGAGAAACTGTTCGATCAGTGAGGTTTCGGTTTGCTTCTGTGCCAAGTCGGAACCCTTGGGCTGCGTCGCAAAGGTGCGCTTGACGAAGTGGGCGATGGCGCTGGTGAGCGAGAGCCCCTTGATGCGCTGCGCGCCCCATTCGGCGCTGATCTCGGAGCAGCGCACACCCCATACCTTTTCCGTATAGGACTTGAAAAAAGTCAGATAGAGCTGGCGGCCGAAACGGTTGATGAGAAAGTCCTCCAGGCTCTTCTCCGGACGCCGCTGATGAAGCCGCGCGGCTATATAGCTGGCACCCACGCGTGCCGTGCGAGCCGCGCCCAACTTGCCGAGCGTGTCTGCAGTCAGCGTGATCGGATAATCGAAGAACCGGCGCAGAAAATAGATGCGGCTGCGCCGCGGACGTACCAGCATAACGAGGTCAGGGTCTGCATCCGGCTGCGTGTGCGGGTGCAGCACCTCGAGCGAGCGATGGCGATTCTGATACGAAATGACAGCGTGCCCTGCGCCGGCATCGGCAATCGGCATTAGGTCGAGCCACCACTGCATCACGCGGTCCGACTTCGAGAAGAAGCGATGGCCGCCAATATCCATCCGATTGCCTTTATAGCGAATGGTGCGCGAGATGCCGCCGATACTGTCGCCTGCTTCAAGGACGATGGGACGGATCGTCGACGTCCCGTCCGGCTCCGTGCCGGAGCGGCGCAGCAACTCAAGCGCTGCAGTGAGGCCGGCAGGACCGGCGCCGATAATGACGGCAGTGCGTTGGCTCATTGGGAGCGCGTGAAGCTGCCGCCAATGCAGGCGGCGACGAGCTGCCCCGGTGGGGAGAAGGCCACGACGTCCGCACGGCGCCCTTCTGCGATCGCGCCGTGGCTCTCCGCAAATCCGGTCAGAGCGGCTGGGTTCGCCGTCGCAAGCTGGGTGACTGTGGCAAGCGGCGCGTGCGTGAAACCGGCGAAGTTACGCACGGCGCGATCCAGGGTGAGGACGCTGCCGGCAAGCACGCCGTCGCGCGAGGCGCGGCCATCGGCAACGTCCACATCGAAGCCGCCGAGCTTGTAGCGCCCCTCCGGCATGCCCGTCGCGCTCATGCCGTCGGTGATCAAGATGGCGCGGCGTGGCCCCTTGGCACGCCAGAAGAGACGCACTGCGATGGGATCGACATGAACGCCATCGGCGATGATCTCCGCATATAGGTTGTCATCGTCCAGCACGACCCCGAGCATACCCGGCTCGCGGTGGTCCAAACCGCGCATGGCGTTGTATGTATGGGTGGCGGAGAGGCCGCCTGCAGCGATTCCCGCGCGTGTCTCGGCGGCAGTTGCGTCACTGTGGCCCAGGCTGATGCGCACACCAAGCGTGCTTGCGTGCTTGATGAGGTCGAGCGCGTTGAGAAGCTCCGGAGCGACCGTCATCAGCCGAATGTGCCCGCGGGCGGCCTGCCAGAAGCTGTCGAAGAGCGGAATGGATGCCGGCTGCAGCAACGCCGGCGGGTGCACGCCCCGCTTGTTGTGCGAGAGGAACGGGCCTTCGAGATGAATGCCCAGAGGCGTGGCGCCGGGGAGCGTCTGCTGCCCTTTCTCGGCATCTTCAATCAAGGACGCCAAGCCATCGAGAGCGCGCAAGGTCTCGTCGACTGGAGCAGTAACGGTGGTTGGCAGAAAAGCGCCGACGCCGCGCGTGGCGAGAAAGCGGCTGACATGGGCTACGCCCTCGACAGTACCTTCCATCACGTCATGTCCGGATGCGCCGTGAACGTGGATGTCGAGCAGCGCCGGCGCCAGCAGTGCATCGGGCAGGTCGTGATGCTCGGTGTGCTGCGGGAGACCATCGCCGCGTGTGCCGAAGCTGTGGATGACGCCATCTTCGATCAGCAGCCAGGGATCGATCAAAACGCAATCGGGTAAGACCATCGCACTGGCGGTCAACAAGCTACGCATGCAGGTTCCTTATGCAACCAGTGTCGCGCCAATCCCATTCAAGCCGAGCCACGAACAAGAGCAAATACCTCCATGACGCCGCGATCCTTGTTTCGAGGTTCGCTCGCAATGAGTGGTGAGCGAAAGGTTGAGATTCGCAGCATCCCACCCTGTCTTCGCCAGAATGGGCGCCCATTCCCGTGGCGCTAAAAACAGTATTTCAGATATGGCGAATCAGTCATTGTTCACGACTGGAACCCCGATCTCTTCCGCCTTGGGTAGCTTGTGCGTCTTGCTCACCTGGGCGCGCAAGGTATCGAACTGACGCGCACGGGTGATCCAGAGCTGCGTCGCTATGTCGTACTGCGCCAGCACATTCTCGATCCAATATGGCCGATTGTCTTTGAGCCAGGCCTGCTCGAAGAGTTCGCGGGTCAGGGTGTAGCCGTCGCGCAGGTCCTGGCAGCGCCCGTTGGCGTTGCTGATCTCGACCAGGTCGCTGACGGCGCGCGAATGCGGCGTGACCGACTGTTCGCTGTAGGCATCGGCATAGGCTTGGGCGATCTCATCGGCGAACTGAAACTTCATGCCGATAAAGTCGATGCGCCGGGCGCCCAGCGCCAGGGCGTCGAGCGCATCCTGCTCCCGCAGCGGCGCCGCTGCGCGCGCTTCGGCGATTCGAGTGATGGCGTTTTCCGCATGCAGGCGGACATCCTTAAGGACAGGCAGCAACTGAGCGGAGTCCTGCTGGCCTGCCGGACTCCAGGGATCCTCCCAGAAGAGCGCGTTCGATGCCCCGAAGCGGAAGCCGTTGGTGGTGAGCAGTTTTTGCGCGGCCATGAGTTCGGCCTGCGCCTCGTCGATCTTGCCGGTGAGATCGCCGTGAAAGGCAGAGCCGTAGCTGCGCTGAAATTGCGGAATGGAGCTCTCACCGGGCTGCCACGATGCCGCTGCGCCGAAGAGCACGCCGTACCAATCTTCGTCGAAGATGCCCTCGCCATCGTCATTCCAGATGGTGTTGAGCATGCCCTTGGCGCCTAGACGCTGGCCGTCGCGGACGAAGTGCTGGATATTCACGAGACCGATGTTGCTGTCCGGGTAGACGCGACGCCAGTTGTTGACGCCGGGGGCCACCCACACCTCCATCCCGGCGCGGTTGAAGGGCTGGATGTATTTGTCGAAGCTGGGCAGTGCGTCGTAGACCCAGGGAACACCGATCATGTCTTTGGGCAGTGCTGAAAGGAGATCCGGATTGTGCCAGGCCAGGTCACCCCAAAAAAGAATGCGCTTGCCGGTGGGCTGCAGTGCGTCATGAATCTGGCGCAGAAAATCGACATAGACCTGATCGAGTCCGCGCTGGCCGACCAGGTCGCGCGTCTGCCCTTTGCCGAGGTCGTTGGTCTCATCCGCGCCGATGTGCACCCAGGGCGAGGGAAACTCCTTTGCGATCTGGGTAAACCACTGCGTGATCAGCGCAAGCGAGCCGGGCTGCACGGGTGAGAGCACATGGCCGTGGGGTGTTTCAGCAAGCGATGAGAACTGCTCATACTTGAGCACGTGATGCAGATGCCCGAAGGCCTCCTGCTCCGGCACGACGGTGACATGATACTGCGCAGCATAGCGGACCAGCTCGGCCACATCCTCGGGTGTCATGGATCCGCCGGGAGGCGCCACGATCGGCGACGCCGTATAAGCAAGCGTGTGCTCGAAGTACGGCGAATAGATATTCAGCTTGTAGGCAGCGAGCGTGCGCACCTGCCGCTTCTGGAACTCGAGCGTGGGAACGGGGCCGCGAGAGAGATCGTCGTCCAGCCCGCGATGGGCGAGCGCAGGCCAGTCGCGGATCGTCGCGGTCTGCAGATGGGCATCGCGGCCGTTGCCGCCGATGAGTTGTTTGACGGTCTGCGCGCCGTAAAAGAGACCGGCTCCGGTGGAGGCGATGACGGCGAGACCATGCGTTTGGGGCAGGATCACGTATCCTTCATCGCGCATCGCAGGATCGAGCGTGAGATGCGCGGACTCAAGGAGAGTATGCGCCGATGCCGTCGTCGCGCGGAGTAGTTCCACCGTCGGGCCGCCAGTATGCGTCGGGACATCGTGCTCCGCGATGGCGGCTCGCAGGTCTTCTGCTGCGAACCGGTCCTCTGCGTCAAGCGAGCCGGTACGCACCAGCACACCGTGTTCGAGCGAGAGCGACTCGCCTGCGTGAACCTCGCGCGGCACGGGGATGAGCTTGAGAGCGGCCCCTGGCTGCGCTCGCAGAGGTGGGAGGGCGGCAGCAGCAAGCAGGAGTGCTGCGAGAAGCAGCCGGCCAGCGCCGCGGGGGGCTCGGTGCGTGAGTTGGGTCATTCCGTCCTTTACGTGTTCGCTGCGCGCTGCCGGGTCGATTGAACGTCGCTTTCAATGTAACGCGGCTTGACGCATTTGCCCCGCGGCGGGTGCCACGATACTCGATTGTTTTAGACTTGGTGCGGCACACCGGCCGTCATGCGTAATCCAATTTTCAATCCGGAAGACGACGCCTTCAGCGACTTGTATACCGGACCGCCTGAATCCATGGCGTCAACATACCCTTATGTTCCTGCACCAGACATCCCTCTTTCTCCGACAATGCTGGCTGCACGATGGGCAAGCGGCGATTTACGTGGAGAGGGTATGCCGGCGATCGCCGCTGATCTTCTGGAAATGGGTTTCGACACTCGCTCAATCAGACGACTTGCAGGCGCATTGGAGATCCGCTGCTTGGCCGATGCAGAACCGCTCGTCAGCGCTATGCTACGAGAGCTAGGAATTGAGTATCCGATTCTCGAAAAGGCGGCCAAACTTATCGTCTCGCGCCAAATTGCACGTGAAGTGATCGCGGGAAAACGAAACCCTTGGGCTGCAGCAAATCATCTGGAGATCGTTGTATGGGGTTGGATTCCCGAAAACTCGGAACTAGGCGTGATCTTTTCCATTAACGATGAGATCAGCTGGGACGACGCCTATCGCCGCCCACTCCAGCAGCTTAAGAAGGACCTTTTGGACGCCTTCGCAAAGCTGGCGACTCTCGAAATCCCATCCATGCGTTCCATCCAATCCGTCTAGACCCGTAGACATCAGACGATTCCCCCGCTAGATACATCTTCGCGGACACTGGCATACTCTTTGATGTATAAACGGCTGTTTCGGAGGAATGCCATGGCGGAGCTTGGTTATCAGTCGGGGTTTTTGAACGAGTTTGCTACCGAGGCCGAGCCGGGAGCGTTGCCGGTGGGTCAGAATGCGCCGCAAAAGCATGCCCTTGGGCTGTATGCGGAACAGTTCAGCGGTACACCCTTCACTGCACCGCGCGGGCAGAACCGGCGATCGTGGCTCTATCGCATCCGTCCTTCCACGGTGCACAAGCCCTATTCGCTGGCTCGTGCGCAACGGCTGATCCGGACCTGGCCCTCATCTGAGGCAGTCGCCACACCGAACCAGTTGCGCTGGAACCCGGAGCCGATCCCGGGCGGCGCGGTCGATTTTATCGACGGCATGATGACCCTAGGCGGCAATGGCGATGCGTCGATGCAGTCGGGCGCCGCGATCCACATCTACGTAGCGACGCGCTCCATGCACAAACGCTTCTTCTGGAACGCAGACGGAGAGATGCTGCTGGTGCCGCAGTTGGGCAAGCTCGTGATCTTCACCGAGATGGGCAAGATCGACGTGGCGCCCGGCGAGATCTGCGTGCTGCCGCGTGGGCTCAAGTTCCGCGTCGAGCTGGAGGAGAAGGAGGCGCGCGGCTACATCTGCGAGAACTACGGCCAACAGTTCCGGCTGCCGGACCTGGGACCGATCGGGGCAAATGGGCTGGCAAATCCGCGTGACTTCCTGACGCCGGTGGCCGCCTATGAGGATCTGCAGGAGCATGTTGAGGTGATCGCGAAGTACAACGGCCAGCTGTGGTGCAGCGGCATGGAGCACTCGCCGCTGAACGTGGTGGGCTGGCACGGCAACTACGCGCCGTATAAGTACGACCTCTCGCACTTCAACACCATCAATACCGTCAGCTTCGATCACCCGGACCCGTCGATCTTCACCGTCCTGACGGCGCCGAGTGAGATCCATGGAACGGCAAACATCGACTTCGTGATCTTCCCGCCGCGATGGATGGTGGCCGAGCACACCTTCCGCCCGCCGTGGTTTCACCGCAATGTGATGAACGAGTTCATGGGGCTGGTCTTCGGACAGTACGACGCCAAGGCCGAAGGCTTTGTGCCCGGCGGGGCGAGCCTGCACAACTGCATGAGCGGTCACGGACCAGATGCGGAGACCTATGAGCGTGCTACGAACGCCGAGCTGAAGCCGGTACGGCTGGAGAACACGCTGGCCTTCATGTTCGAGACGCGGTTCACGATCCAGGCGACGAGGCACGCGATGGAGAGCCCCACCCTGCAGCGGAACTACTTCGAGTGCTGGCAGGGGCTGAACCGCCGCTTCACGCCACCTGGGCATTCATGACGTCACTGGCACTCCGCAGCCTGTTGACGGGTCTTATCGACTACGCCGGGCTCTTCCCGCCTGCCGGGCTGGGGATGGACGCGGCGGTACGCAACTACAACAGTTACGTGACCGACACGCACGCCTCCGGCGACTACGCCTGGATGCTGGGCCGCTTCATCCTGCCGGCAGCGCGGCTGGGTGAGTATGCCGAGGCCGTCCGGGACGCCAACATCGACGCAAGCGGGTGGCGGCTGAGTGTGCTGAGCGCGGCAGCCGACGCGGAGACGATCGCACGGTTCAACGATCGTGCCGGCGAGTTGGGGATCGGCGGCCTGGGCAGGATCGACGTGCTCGAACTCAAGGCAAACAATGCGCGGGAGATCCAGGACGCGGCCCAAGCATTTCAGGGAAGCTGTCAGCTTTACTTCGAGATCCCTCCGGAGCAATGGAAGTCCCTGCTGCAGGCAATCGGAGTGGCGAAAGCGCGTGCGAAGATCCGTACCGGCGGCGAAGTGCCTACGGCGATTCCCGAATCGTCAAGCGTGCTGCAGTTTCTGCGTATCGCGAGCGAACGGCGGCTGTCCTTCAAGGCGACGGCAGGACTGCATCATCCACTTCGTGCCGTGCAGCCGCTGACATACATGCCGGACAGCCCGCGGGCGGTGATGCATGGCTTCCTGAACCTGTTTTGCGCTGCCGTCTTGCTGTGGCATGAGCCGGAGCGTCGCCAGGAGGCGGCCTGGATGCTGGACGAGCACGACGCGGATGCCATTACCATGGATGAAACGACGATGACCTGGCATAACAGTGGCGTCACTTTAACCGCGCAACAGATACAACAGGCACGCGAGCAGTTCGCGATCGCCTTTGGCTCGTGCTCCTTCACTGAGCCCGTAGACGACCTGAGGAAGCTTGGATGGCTGTAAACACCTGCGATCCCACGCTGCGTAGCTGGGTGAAGTCCGCTCAGGCCGCGGATACGGACTTTCCCATCCAAAACCTGCCGTATGGTGTGGCGCGTATTTCCGGTGAGGGGGCGCCACGGATCGTGATGGCGATCGGCGACCGCGCGCTGAACCTGCATGGACTGGCCGAAGCCGGCGCGCTGGCCGGGTTGGATAACACGGTCCTTGCAGCATGTCGACAGACTACGTTGAATGCGCTGATGGCGCTGCCTCGCGATGTCGTTCGTGCGCTCCGCGAGCGGGTGAGCGCGCTCCTCGAAGAAGCACGCGTCGAGACGATGCGACACCGCGCCATGCTGGAAGCAGCTCTGAAGCCGCGGTCTGCGGTGGAGATGCTGGTGCCGGCGACAATTCCGGACTATACCGACTTTTATGCGTCGATCTTTCACGCGACGAACGTGGGCAAACTCTTCCGCCCGGACAATCCGCTGCTGCCGAATTACAAATATGTGCCGATTGGCTATCACGGGCGAGCATCGTCGATTGTAGCGACGGACATGGCGTTCCGACGTCCGAGTGGCCAGTTAGGCGGCGCGGCCGGGGCGGCGCCGACCTTCGGACCAAGCCGCCTGCTCGACTACGAGCTCGAGATGGGCGCGTTCGTAGGCATGCCGAACCCACTGGGCGAGCTGGTCCCGATCGACGAGGCACGCGAGCATATATTTGGGCTATGCCTGCTGAATGACTGGTCCGCCCGTGATATTCAGAGCTGGGAGTACCAGCCGCTGGGCCCGTTCCTGGGAAAGAGCTTTGCCACCACTGTGTCGCCGTGGGTGGTCACGCTCGATGCGCTGGAGCCATTTCGCGTGCCGGCGTTCGCTCGCCCAGCAGAGGATCCGGCACCGTTGCCTTACCTGACCGGTGGCGACGATCAACGGCGCGGCGGCTTCGATGTGCAGCTGGAAGTGCTGCTGGAGACTCCGCGCATGCACCAGGCCGGCGAGCCACCTTTTCTTTTGAGCCGCAGCAACCTCCGCGAGCTCTACTGGACCCTCGGCCAGATGCTGACGCACCACACCAGCAATGGATGCAACCTGCGCACAGGCGACCTTCTGGGAACGGGCACGGTGTCCGGCCCGGAGACGACGGCGCGCGGCAGCCTGCTCGAGATCACATCGCGAGGCGCGCAGCCGGTGGTGCTGCGCAATGGAGAGACGCGCAAGTTCCTGGAGGACGGCGATACCGTGATCCTTCGCGGGTTTTGTGAGAAGGCCGGCGCGGCGCGGATCGGCTTCGGTGAGTGCTGCGGAACGGTGTTGCCAGCCCGGTAATGCGCGAGTGTCGTTTTACCGACGCCGGCTTCTACTGAAAGTCCGGCTTCCAGAGCGGCAACGGCCGAGCCCAGAAGACGATCTCTCCGGGCTTTGCCTGCACCGTCCGATCGTTGCACTCGTTGTGCGCAACGAATCCGTCCTTACGGGCCTGCTCGACGGGAACGTCGATTGTGGGACCGCTGCAACTGAAGTATGCAAGGCGATTCGGGTCGCCGTAGTCCTTCAGGCCCGGCTTCAGGGTGAGGTTTGCACGGTCCAGCAACAGCATGGTGCCACGGCCCTGGCCGCCGACAAAGATGGTCGATTCCTCGGCATCATCGTCCCACTCCACCAGCACGTTCTGATGGCTCATCGGACGCCCGGTATCGGCATTGATCAACCGGATGACGAGACGGTCCGCCAGCGGCACGATTCCAATCGAATTGGTGTTTGCCAGCGCCGGTCTGGACGGCGAGGCGGCGAGCGTAAGAAATGTGAGCGCGGAGAGGAAGCCTCGCGCGCTCACCCGTCTGGAACGTTTGGCAGATGCAAAGAACTCCAATGTTCTCGTATGCAGACTCATAGGACCCCTTCAGATACGCCGCAAGCCCTCTCACAGTCATGAGCCTGAAGTACGTGTGAAAACATCATGGACCAGATTCGTGTATTTATTACTCACACAAAGGTGAAATAAGTGCATACTTTGGGACCAAAATGGTTGTTATTACAGACAAAGGAGGCCGGGATCGAAATGAGGCCGCACGGAAGCGGCCGTCCAAAGCCGGCGTGCTGGAGGTTCGGGGCGCTCGCTGAAAAGGCTTTTAGAAGCGTGCGATGAGCATGCGCTCTTCCGTCATCGACCGGATCGCCGAGTGCAGGCCTTCGCGTCCCACGCCACTCTCCTTCACACCGCCATAGGGCATGTGTTCGGCACGCCAGGATGTGGCTTCGTTGATGAGCACCGCGCCGGCCTCGATCTCGCGAAAGGCCTGGGTGATGCGCCCCCAGTCTTTGGTAAAGACTGCGGCCTGCAGACCATAGCGCGAGTCATTCACGCACGCAATGGCTTCGTCAAAGGTGTCATACGGATTGAGGAAGACGATGGGTGCAAAAACCTCTTCCTTGAAGAGAGCCGTGGTGCGCGGTACCTTCGCCAGCAGCGCCGGGGAGAGCTGCGCGCCGCGGCGCTCTCCGCCCGTCAGCAGACGTGCGCCAGCGTCGACGGCCTTCTCGATCCAGTTGGACGCGCGCTCTGCGGCGGCGAGCGAGATCATGGGACCGATCTGTGTCAGCTCATCGAGCGGGTCGCCGGCGATCATCTGCTCGATCCCTTCGGTGAGCCGCTGAGCCAGCGTTTGCCAGCGTGTCTTATGCACGAAGACGCGCTGCACGGAGATGCAGCTTTGACCCGAGTAAGTGAACCCGCCAGTGAGGATGGAGTGCGCGGCAAGTTCGAGATCGGCGTCTTCGTGGACGATCATGGCAGCATTGCCACCGAGTTCGAGCGTGCAGCGCAGGCGTGGGACCATCGCCTTGAGCTTCCAGCCGACATCTGCGCTGCCAGTGAAGGTGAGCATACGCAGCCGAGGGTCGGCCAGCAGCCCGGCAGCGACGTCGTTCGAGCATGGGAGCACGCTGATGGCGCCGCGCGGCCAGCCGGCGTCGACGGCCATCTCTCCGAGGCGAAGGGAGGTAAGCGGCGTCTGGGGGGCGGGCTTGAGAATAATGGGATTGCCGGAGGCGATGGCCGGCGCGAGCTTGTGCGCGACCAGATTGAGGGGAAAGTTGAAGGGCGTGATGCCGAGGATGGGGCCGATGGGAAACCGGCGGATCAGGGCGGCACGACCGTCGTTGCCGGTCGTCCAGTCAAGCGGCAGCAACTCTCCACCGATGCGCTTGGCCTCTTCGGCCGCGACGCGGAAGGTCTCTGCTGCGCGGGTCACTTCGGCACGCGAGGCGGAGAGCGGCTTTCCGGCCTCCAGCGCGATACCACGGGCCAGGTCCAGCGCGTCTCGTTCGATGCGATGGGCGATGTGTTCGAGGATTGCGGCGCGTCGCCAGGCAGGGAGGGCCCGCGTCTCTGCGAAGGCCTTTTCAGCGGCCTTCATCGCCTCGACGACATCCCCCGCGGTCGCCTGACAGACGGTGGCGATGAGGTGATTGTCGTAGGGGCTATGCACCTCGGCCGTCGCTTCGCTATTCCGCAGATTGCCGGCAATGATGAGGGGCGTGGCGGCGGGGGATCCCTGGCTGGTGGCCCGCTTCGCTTTAGAGATTGGCATCGTCTTCATGGTAGCGGCAGTGCGCCATGCCGACAGTACCGGCACGCGATCGAGAGGTAACTTGAGGCAAAACTTTGGTCAGGCGAAATTGCGGCGAAGTACTGCTTGCCGTGATCGTCCGTGGGGTCCGGAGACATGCATCACCGACCGTTACAATGAACGAGATGGACTGCTGTCGGAAGCACGCAGCGGCTCCTATTTTCGCCTCACAGGTACGGAATGACACTCGCAACCACCAAGCCGGAACAGACACACGCTTTGCAGCAGATCGTTGCACAGTCGGCGCAACAAGCCGGCCTCGTCGTTCAATCAGTCAGCCAGGGTGCGGACTTCCATGACAAGCCTACTTCGATCTTCCGACTCGGCGTCGCAGCCGACAGCCCGGTGGAGCGCACGCTTGCGCTGGAGTTGAGTGCGGACTTTGTGCCCGCGGAGGGCGAGCAAACGCGGGAGCTGGCCACGTATCTGCAGCAGGCGGCAAAGCGACTGCGCAATCCGAACCCAAACGCCACTGTGTCCCTGGCGGGATTGCCGCTGGCGTTTCGCGACTTCAAGTGGCCGTTTCACCTATCGACCTCGGGTGCCGACACGTACCTGGTGCACGGAGTCGTGGGACTTGAAGACGGCGATGGATCACCGCTCCACGTGAAGGTGGCAGCGAGCATGACCGTGACCTTCGCCGAGGTGGTGCCCGCGCCGGAGCAGCCCTACGCAGAGGCCTTCATCTACAACGCCGTCCGCAAGACGCTGGACCAGGGGCAATTGGAGATGCTGAAGTCCGGCAACCGCCAGCCGGTGCCGGTGACGACGCGCTACTACAGCCGGGTGCAGAATCGGTTCATCTTCTCCGACAGCACGGACGCTTTGCGCCGCGAGTTCCTGGCCATGAAGGTCTTCTGGCTTTCAGCGGTGCTGGGCAACAAACAGCCAGTATGGATTGCCGATCCATACGACGCGCAATATCTAAACACGACGGCGGACGATCTTCAGCAGCATGCGAAACAACTGGCAACAGACGGTCTGCTCACGCTGGACGACGACTTCGCGACACCAACCATAACGCTCACAGAGCAGAATGAGCACTTCCGCGGGCTGCTGGCGCATGGGCTTTCGCTTACCAAGCCTGCGTTCAACGAAGAGATGCGGCAAGGCCATACCAACATGTAGTCAGGCGGGCGCGCCCGCAGAGGATTGCTGTGACGCGATTTGCTCCTGTTGCCGTGTTGTGCGCGCTGCTGGCTGTATGCGTTCCTGCAATTGCAGAAGAGGGCGCGCAGCAGTTTGCCGACCTGGGTCGCTGCACACTCGACAGCGGGCAGACCATCGAACACTGCCGTGTCGGCTATCGTGTCTTCGGCACGCTGAACGCAGCAGGCGACAACGCTGTCCTGATGCCGACCTCTCTCAACGGGCGCACCGAGGATATGTTCTCGCTCGTGGGGCCGCAGCCGAGCAAGACACGGCTAATCGATACGACGAAGTACTGCGCCGTGCTGCTAGATGCGCTGGGCGACGGCGTCTCCTCCTCGCCCTCCAACAGCGACGACCAGAAGGGAGCCGCCTTCCCTGCCATCACCGAGCGTGACATGGTGCGTGCGGAGTATCGCGCTGTAACCGAGGCGCTGCACCTGAAGCACGCGCGCGCCGTCATCGGCCTTTCCATGGGCGCAGAACAGACCTTCGAGTGGGCAGTCACCTATCCGGAGTTCTTCAACCTCGCGGTGTCGATCGTCGGCACACCGCAGCTGACCAGCTATGACCTGCTGTCGCACACCATCATGGAAGATGCGATCCTGGCGGACCCGGACTACAAGGACGGCAAGTACACGAAGGAGCCCGAGCTGAAGCTGGCCAACGAGCTGGGCAAGATGCAGGGAACGACGCCGCAGTATCGCGTGGAGCACACGGAGCGTAAGGATCTTCCTGCATTGCTCGAAGAAGCGCGCAAGCCACAGCGGCAGGATGCGAACGACCGCATGTGGCAGTTGAAAGCCGTGTTGGCGCACGATGTCTTGCGCGGCAAGTCGATCGAGGAGGTGGCCAAAGCCTCGCGCGCGAAGTGGCTCGTGATCGTCTCCGCGCATGACCACATGGTGTATCCCGCGCCGGCGCTGGCGTGGGCCAAGGCCGCCGGCGCGCAGACATATATCTCCGACACGCCATGCGGGCACATGATCATGGAGTGTGACGCGGAGCAGGTGTCACAACGGGTGGAGACGTTTCTGGCGCAGTAGCACTACGGCGTGGTCACGCCGATCGTGCGCATCCAGGTCGTAGCAAGTTCCGGCCAGTGCGTGACAGGGAGTTTTGTGGGCCGCAGGCCGTAGCCGTGGCCGCCGTGCGCGTAGATATGCATCTCTGCCGGAATACTTGCCTCTTTGAGTGCCTGATAGTAGACCAGTGCGTTCTCCACTTTGACTGGATCGTCTTCTGCCTGGATCAGGAAGCTGGGTGGAGTCAGGGCGACGGGCTTCACCTCGGGAGCTACCGCCAGCGAATGCTTCTCCTGCGTGAGATACGCGGGATAGATAAGCAGGCTGAAGTCGGGGCGCGCGCTGAGTTTGTCCGCATCGTCAACAGCAGGATAGATGCTGTCCGCCGCGTGGGCGCCGAGCACTGCGACAAGATGTCCCCCGGCAGAGAATCCAAGCACGCCGACACGTTTGGGATCGAGCTGCCATGCCGACGCATGTTGGCGTACCAGGCGAAGGGCGCGCTGCGCATCGGCCACGTCCTGCGTGTGCATGGGAAAGGGGCCGGCATGGGGCACACGATACTTTACCAACGCACAGTTCACGCCGATGCCGTTGAGCCACGCGCAGACCTCGGTGCCTTCCAGATCGTAGGCGAGTATCTCGTAGCCCCCACCCGGAAAGACGACAACCGTGGCGCCGGTGTTCTTGCCGTCGGGCGCCGGGTAAAAGGTGAGCGTTGGCTTGCTGACAGAACCGATGCGCATGACGCGCTGGCCGGCGACGGTGTGGTCCGTGGCCTTGGTAGCATCCGTCTCCTGCTGGCTTGCGGCAACGTTTGCGCTCCCTGGAGGTGTGCCAGGCCACAATAACGTGGGCTTGGGGGCATCATCCGCGAAGGCGGTCATCGTGACGGCGATGATGAGGACGAGAGAGAAGTTTAGGGTGCGCACGGGGGCTAGTGTATGCCGGGTGGACCCGGTTTGCCGATTCGCAGCATAACCGCGGATCTAGTATTCCAAATACGCAGCGCGGCGCTGCATGAATGCTTCGAGTTCGAGGCGCCAGTCGCCGGCGATGCGTTGCGGATCCTCTCCGGAGCGGAGCGCATCGAGCACAGACTTGTTCACCAGCAGACGATCGATATGGTCGAGCTTGTAGTCGTTGGGGTAGAGCTTCCAAAGTGCGGACGCGATTTCGAGGCCAAGCTCCGGCCCATCGAGCGCGTTGCGATCCATGACCATCAGCGAGACACCCTGACAGACCTGGCCTGCATAGGGATAGGGCGCGGCCGGCGTGAAGCTGACCGGCACGAAACGAACGCCCGGCAACAAACGCGCGTTGAGCGTGCGAGCGAAGATGCGGGCGTCGATCCACGGTGCGCCGAGCAGTTCGAAGGGCGTATCTGTACCGCGCCCGACTGAGACATTGCTGGTCTCGATCAGGCCAATGCCGGTATAAAGCTCCGCGGCGCGCTGGCTGCGCAGGTTGGGTGATGGGTTCACCCAGGTGAGGCCGGTGGAGTCGTACCAATCGCCACGCTGCCATCCTTTCATCGGCACGATGGTGAGCGCGGCGTTCAAGTGCCGCTCACCGTTGAAGTAGCGCGCGAGCTCACCCATAGTCATGCCGGGGCGCACAGGCAGCGGCATATAGTTCGTATAGCTATCCCGCCCGATGTCTGCCATCGGCCCCTGTACGAACGAGCCTGTCACCGGATTGGGGCGGTCGAGGACGATGACGTCGATATGCGCTTCGGCTGCCGCTTCCAGGAAATAGCCCATCGCTGCGTCGTAGGTCCAGTAGCGAACGCCCACGTCCTGAAGGTCGATCACCACAGCATCGAGCTGCCGCAGCGTATCGAGCGACGGGCGCCGCTCCGCCTTGTTCGATCCGAAGAGGCTGATCACCGGCAGGCCGGTAGCCACATCGGTGGTGTTAGAGATGTTTTCCGTGTCCTGCACGCCCTGGATGCCGTGCTCCGGACTGAAGAGTGTCGTGACCGTGATGCTAGGGTCCGCAACATGCGCGTCGTGTGCAAGCACATCGATGGTGCGGTGTCCTTCGCGATCCACGCCGACCTGATTGGTGAGCACGCCCATGCGCAGATGACCGCCATGCTTCTTCGCCAGCGCTTGCAGGGTCAGGAATTTCTCGGACTCAAGCACATCGATGCCGGTCATCACGTCGCCATTGCGCGCGCCCCAGCGGCGCGCACCGGTGAGCGATTCGTTGTAGCCGGTGAGCTGGGTCAGCCTGCCATTCTCTTCGGTGCGGACGCCGACGGCCTGCGCTGCCGCATCTGCTATCTGCGAGCGTAGCGCAACAATGCCATGTCCGCCGGCCGGGTGTACTGCGTTGGTCAGGATGACGACGTAGGTATCGCTCTGCGGATCCATCCACAGGGAGGTGCCGGTAAAGCCGGTGTGACCGAACGAGCCAACAGCGAAGAGTGTGCCGCGATTGGTGGAGAAGGGCGAATCGATATCCCAGCCAAAGCCGCGCAGGGACGTGCCGGTGGCCGGCTGCTCAGGCTCTGTCATCTTGGCGAGGGTGAGTTGATCCAGGGGAAACTTGCTGGGGCGGCCGGCAAGGCGGTCGAGCAGAGCCTGCGCGTAGGTCGAGACATCCGCGGCAGTGCTGAAGTAGCCGGCGTGGCCGGCGACACCGTCCATCCTGCGAGCGGTCGGGTCGTGCACCACGCCGCGCAGCATGGTGCCGGTGTTCGATAATGCGCCATCCGCTGTGACGTATTGCGTGGGCGCGATGCGGCTGCGCTTTTCTGCGGGTGGCAGATATCCGGAGTCGGTAAGGCCGAGCGGGCCGACAATGTTCTGCTGGTCATACACTTCGAGCGGCAGGCCGGAGACGCGCTCGACCAAAGCCCCCAGAGCGATAAAGTTCTCATCGCTGTAACGGAAGAGCACACCTGGAGGCGCGACAGGAGCGGATTCGAAGAGGCGGCGCATGCCCTCCTCGCGGCCGTGCCAGGGGCCGGTGAGATCCACGTCCGGAGCAAGACCGGAGTAATGGGTAAGACACTGGCGGATGGTGATGTCCTGCTTGCTGTTGGCGCCGAACTCCCCGACGTAATGGGCAAGTGGGTCGTCGATGCGGATCTTGCCCTGTTCGTAAAGCTGCATGACCGCCGTAGCGGTTACGAGGTCCTTGGTGAGCGAGGCCATGTCAAAGATGGTGTCCTCGGTCATGGCCTCGCGCGTGGGCTCAAGGGAACGCATGCCGTAGGCGTGGTGGAAGACGACGTGGCCGTTGTGGCCGATGACGACGACGGCGCCGGGCAGTTCGTTGTGCGCGATCGCGTCGTTCAGGATGGTGTCGATAGGCGCGAAGGCAGCAGGGGTGGTCGACGGTGCGACCGAAGGGTTCGGGACGGAGGGCGAGACGTTCTGGCCCACAGCGAGACAGGTTGCGGACAGCGCGGAGACAAAAACGACGGCGTTGCGCCAGTGGCGAATCATACAGCGGTGGCCCCTTCTCGTTGCGGGAGGATAAGGCTAGCAATGTAACCGATGAGGGTGGTGATGAGCGCGCCGATCAATACGTACCAGATGAAGGCGACCTTGGGGATCGCCCACGCGTGGCCCGCGGCAAAGGGCCCCGGCTGCTGCCAGAGGATCAGATTGACGACCAGGCCAACCAGCATGCCGATGAATGTGCCGCGCCGGCTGGCGCGGCGCGCGAGCGTTCCGAGAAGAAAGGCGCCCAGCATCTCTCCCCAGGTGACCGACGCGATGGAGAGACCGATCTCTACGACATGGCCACCGGTACGCGAAAGGACCGCGAGCACCAGCAGCGCCACAGCCCACACGGCGGTAAGAATGCGCGAGAGGCGGGTGCGTGCACGTTCGCTCATCTCGGGATGGCGCGGCAGATAGAAGTCCACCATCGTCGTCGAGGAGAGCGAGTTCAGGGCGGCGCTCATATTCGACATGGCCGCCGCAAGGATCGCAGCAATCACCAGCCCGGAGATGCCGTGCGGCATCTCATGCACGATGAAGAGCGGAAACAGCCGATCCGTGGTGTGGGCAGTGGCCAGGATTCCCGCAGGATAAAAGACATACAATCCCGCGCCGACCAGCAGAAAGAGCGAGAACTGCACGAAGACGATAACGCCACTGGCCAGCAGCGCAAGGCGGGATTGCGCGAGGTCCTTCGCAGCAAGCAAGCGTTGCACGACTAACTGGTCCGTGCCGTGGCTGGCCATGGTCAGAAAACAGCCGCCGATGATCCCACCCCAGAAGGTATAGGTCTGGGTAAGCGAGAACGCAAAGTGGAAGATAGTGAATTTATGCGCGGCCGCAGCCGTGTGGTGGATGGCAGTCCAGCCGCCGGGCACCTTGGCGCCCAGCGTCCATAGCGCCAGCAGGGTACCGGCGAAGTAGATCAACATCTGGATGACATCCGTCCAGATGACTGCAGCAAATCCACCCTCGAAGGTGTAGATGAGGGTGAGCACCGTCAAGATGATGATCGACGGGATGGTGCCGGTGCCGAAAGCCACCGTGATGACGATGGAGACGGCGAAGATACGGACACCCTCGGCAACCGCGCGTGTCGCTAAGAACAGCCCCGCAGTGAAGCGATGCAGCCCCTCGCCGAAGCGCTCGCCGATGAGTTGGTAGGCCGTCATGAGCTGGCCTTGAAAGTAGCGCGGAAGGAAGATCAGGCAGATGACAACGCGGCCCAGCAGGTAGCCGAGGGCGATCTGCAGGAAGCCGAAGTCGCCTGCGAAGGCAAGGCCGGGGATGCTGATGATGGTGAGGGTGCTGGTCTCCGCGGCGACGATGGAAAGCGCGATGGCCCACCAGGGCACATTGCGATCCGCCAAGAAATAAGACCGCAGAGACTTTTCGCCATTGCGGAAGCGCAGCCCGAACCAGGTGATGCCCAGCAGGTAGAGGACGATCGCGATGACGTCTATGAGGTGAAGCTGCACGAACGCGAATGTCTCCTCGGCGGGAATTAGGTCGGACTAGCGAGGTGCGGTCAGCGCCTTCAGGAAGTCATAGTAGAAGTCGACGCCGCGATCGAAGGATGCGATCGGAAGGCGCTCGTCGCGGCCGTGGGCGCGCACATCATCCGTCTCAAGCGCGATGCCGGAGATGCCGTAGGTGGGCATGCCGGCGCCGTTGGTGTAGATGCCGTCCGAAGCACCGTCTGCCATGGTGGACACCACCGGAATACCCGGCCACATGGAGGACACGACCTTCTCGAGTGGCTGCATCACTTCCGGGTTGATGGCGGCGGGGGGCAGCGCTTGCTTGTCCGGCGCCTGATCGTAGACCGTCCCGGCGTCATCGACATACTTCACGGTGATCCTCGGGCTGTCGAGGATGCGAATCAGATCCTGGCGAACTGCTTCCTTGGAATGGCCGGGAAGGATGCGGCAGTTCACATTTGCCTGCGCACGCTGCGGCAGCGCATTGTTGGCGTGGCCCGCATCGAGCCGGGTGGCCACACAGGTAGTGCGCAGCGTGGCGTTGTATTCGGGGTTCTCGCTCAGGCGCTTCACCGCATCGGCGTTGGGCGGTGTTTCAAGAATGGCGCGCATATCGGTTGCCGTCGCGCCGGACATGATCTTCGACTCGGTCTGGAAGTAGGCGCGGGTGACACCATTCAGCTCAGCGGGGAAGGTGTAGTGCGCCAAGTGCTCAAGGCCGTCGGCGAGCTGGTAGATGGCGTTGTCCGGAACGGGCAGTGAGCTGTGGCCGCCGGGATTGGTGACGGTGAGCTGAAAGTCGGCGTAGAGCTTCTCGCTTGCGTCGACGGAAAAGATCGTCGCCTTTCCGTTGTGCAACTCCACCCCGCCGCCATCGGGATTGAGGACGTAGGCGGCATCGATGAGGTCGCGATGGTGCTGGATGAGCCAGTCGACGCCGTTCGATTTGCCGCCCTCTTCGTCCGCGGTCAGGGCAAGGATGATATCGCGGTCGGGGCGAAAGCCTTCCTTGCGGAGGCGCAACAAAGTAGAGACGAGAATGGCGTCGCTCTCCTTCATGTCCTGGGTGCCGCGGCCATAGTAGTAGCCGTCTTTGGTGACAAACTTGAAGGGATCGGTGGTCCAGTCCTCGCGACGGGCTTCAACGACATCGAGATGACCGATGAGCAGAATGGGCTTCTCACCGGCGGCCCCGCGATAGCGCACGACAAGATTTTGCTTGCGGTCGTTCGGCCCCAGCAGCTGTACATCGGACGCCGGAAAGCCGGCGTCAAGAAAGCGCTGTTGCATCGCCTGTGCTGCTGCAGTCACGCTGCCAACGGAGTCAGTGGTATTGATCTCGATGAGTTGGTGGAAGATGTCGTCTGCCTGCCGATGCGCGGCATCCATAGCCTGGGAGCGTGCGACCGGGGAAAGCAACGCACAGGCAAGAGATAGCGCGACCGAACGAAACTGACGGGTGATGCGTCGAGTCATCAGGACTCCGAGGGTACCAGATTGGCCGATCGATGCCCGTGGTAACCAGCGAATGCGTCACTGCGGAGACGGGCTCATCATTTTCTGCACACGGCTTTCATAGGGAGTCGAGTAGACTGTTGAGTCGAGGGAGAGTTTGCCGGCATCTTGCTTTGTAAGTGCTCGCACTCTTCTCTGAGGTCTCTTCGCCGTCGAAATCGGTAGAGGGCTCCTCGCAGGAAAAGCGGATTCCGCTCGACCATGTAAGCGCAACCGCCGGGAAGTTCTCCACACGTATTATCTTCGAGGATGTAAGACCATGAATAAGGAAACGATCCGCTACTCGCTCCAGTTGCGCCCCGTCGAGCTCTGCAACCAATCGGATCACGGCGTGCTCGAGATGGAGATCGTCGCGCATCCCGATGGGGGAGGCCAGCCGATCCTCCGGCGGTCCCGGCAGTGGCTGCCGATCTTCGACCGCATCTGCTCGCTGCTGAGCAGCTCTCCCTTCCACCGCAAGGTGATGCACCGCACTCTCAAGGCAGGCGTGCCCATGCATGTACTCGACCGCACAAGCGGCGAGAAGCGCTTCTTCTCGGAAGAGGAGATTGCTGCACTGGCCATGGAAGAGCCCAGCGCGGCTTAAGTTCATTCATCTGACCGCAACAGAGGCCGGCAAAGCGCCGGCCTCTGTTGCGTCTGGAGCTATCTATGCTTCGGTGGCCACGAGTTCGGCCTTGGCCCCGGTAGGACGCGAGCCGACAAAGCCGTAGTACACGATGAAGATGTAACAGAGCACCACCAGAACGAATCCGTGGTGAATGCCAATGCGGTCCATGATCGCCCCCTGGCTGAGCGGGATGATTGCCGCGCCGACGATGGCCTGCACCAACAGGCCGGAGGCCTTGCCGGTGAGCGGGCCCATCTGCGCCGTACCCAGCGTGAAGATGCTGGGAAACATGATGGAGTTAAACAGGCCAACCAGAAGCATCGACCACATGGCAACGTGGCCGAAGGTGAGCATCGACATCACCACCAGACACCCGGCAACGATGGCGCAGAAGCCTACCAGCGGGCCGGTGCGCACGCGCTGCAGAATCGCGGATCCTAGAAAACGCCCGACCATGAGACCACCCCAGTAGAAGATGAGGTAGGTATTGGCCCGTTGGGCGGAGAAGCCGGCAATGTCGGCACGCTCCATGTAGTTGACAAGGCTGCTGCCGATGGCGACCTCAGCCCCCACATAAGTGAAGATGGCGATGGCGCCGAGCCAGACGTGGCGATGCGACCAGATGGAGCCCATCGGATTGTCAGGATCGCCGCTGGTGCGAAACTCACGCGTGGCTTGAATGCGAGGCAGCTTCACCAGAGCGATGGCCATAGCCAGGATGAGCAGCAAAATGCCGATGCCGGCATAGGGCAGCTTCAACGAGGTCGCCTGCTCCAGCTTGGTCATCCGGGCCATCTCCGCGGCACTGGCAAGGATGAAGGCGCTGCCGAAGATGGGCGCAATGACGGTGCCAAGAGAATTGAACGCCTGCGTCAGATTGAGCCGGCTCGAAGCTGTCTGTGCAGGTCCCAGCACCGTGACGTAGGGATTGGCAGCCACCTGCAGCGCCGTGACCCCGGCGGCGAGCACGATCTCCGCGGCAAGAAAAAACGGATACGACTGCGCGCCTGCCGCAGGCAGGAAGAGGAAGACGCCCACCGCCATGACGGCGAGTCCCACCACCATGGTGCGTTTATAGCCAATCAGTTCGATCAATTTGCCGGCTGGCTGCGCAAAGATGAAGTAACTGCCGAAGAAGGAGAACTGCACCAGCATGGCTTCGGTGTAGTTCAGGGTGAATATCTGCTTTAGATGGGGTATGAGCGTGTCATTGAGTGTGGTAAGGAAGCCCCACATGAAAAAGAGCGTGGTGACAATGGCGAGCGCGCGACCGGTGTGTGCGCTGCCGCTCTCCGACACAGAAACTGTTTGTCCTGAAGCACTACCTAGAGCCATCGAGAGACTTTCTCCTGAAATTGTGGCTTAGAGCATTTTCAATGTTGTTGTGGAGAGCCAAGTTGCGCGAAGTGTGGCTTTTCCTGATGGAAAGCCACGTGGATCATCGCGCTTTTGTCTACACCTACAGTGAAAACGCTCTATCTGGAGGATTGAGGGCTGCTTTCTAAAAGAAAAAGTAGCTGGCATCCCGGCACCGGTCTGCTTCGGCAGGAGAATGGTCGAGCCCCTCGTAACCTCGTGAGGACACTAACACAAAGAGGCGGGAAGGGGCTGCTCCGCATCTCCTTCAGCGTTTACTGTTCGTGATAGCTGCGCATCAGACCGCCATCGACGACGTACGTCGATCCGGTGATGTAGCTGGCCTCATCGGATGCCAAGAAGACCGCGAGACTGGAGACATCGTCGGTTGAGCCGAGACGACCCAGCGGAATGTTCTTGAGCAGCGCGTCAAGCTCCGGCTTGTCCGCAAGGAGTTGCGTATTGATGGGCGTGTTGATGGCGCCGGGTGCAATGTTATTGACCGTGATGTTTTTCGGTCCCAGCTCTACGGCGAGGTCGCGCATCAACATGCGGATACCACCCTTACTGGCGCAGTAGGTCGAGAAGGAGGGAAAGACCATGTCCTCATGCACGGACGAGATATTGACAACCCGGCCGGACTTGTTCGCGGCCAGCAGCTTCTGCACGAAATACTGGGTAAGGAAGAATGGCCCCTTCAGGTTGACGGCCAGCACCTTGTCGTAGTCAGCCTCGGTGACCTCCCAGAAGTCGGCCTTCTTCTCCATGCCGGCATTGTTCACCAGGATGTCGCAACCACCGAAGCTGCTGTATGCCGTGTCGATCAGCTTGCGGAGATCATCCATCTTGGTCACGTCGGCCTGGCAGATGACGGCCTGGCCGCCCTCTTTCTGGATCGCCTGCAGTGTCGCATCGGCCCCGTCGGCGTGACCGATGTAGTCGATGACGACGCGGGCGCCTTCCTTCGCGAAGCGTTCTGCGATTGCCTGCCCAATGCCGGAGCTCGATCCGGTTATGACTGCGATGCGGTCTTTCAGACGCGCCATGCATCCTCCTGGTGACTGTGTCGATGTGGATGTTTGTGCTTCCCGGATGTCCCCGTTTCCCAGAGATTGGGATGCATGTTCTCGAGAGGGACATGTGGAAAGCGGTGAGCGGATGGAGGCTAGAGAGACGAAAGCACGTCAGGACCGCGTTGTCGTATCGATTGCAGCTCGCGAGCGGCCTGCATCCTGCGAAAGAGATCAGTACCCCCGCCGGGCCAACGCAGCATGAGCAGCATGGCCCCTAGGGCAAGAAGAGGCGCCAGCAGGCCGGTGTGCAGCGAGCCGGAGCGGGCAGCGATCTGTCCCGTGACCCAGGGAAGCACGCCACTGCCCACTCCGGCGATTGCGAACATCCAACGGGCCTGCGTGGCATCCCGGGCCAACGTCAAAAAGATGGACACGCAGATGGGGAAGATGGGCGCGAGGCTGAGTCCGGAAGCTGCTGCTGCCAGCATGACGGCAGGCAGCGAATGCAGTGTGAGCAGGGCCGCCACAGCGGCAAAGCCGCACACCAGGGAGACGGCCAGCAGGCGCTCCTCACGCATACGCAGCAATATAGCCGGGGCAACGGCGCGGCCCATCAGCAGGGAGAGCCAGAAGCAGGAGGCGGCCAGCGGCGGCGCTGCAGCGGCGTGAAAGCCAAGCCGGTGGACATAGGTGAGCACCCACCCGCCGAGAGCGGCCTCTGCGCCGCAATAGAGCATAGCGAAGATCGAGAAGAAGACCACGATGCCGGTCGAACTTGGAGCGGCGGCGGGAGCGGCTTCGACGATCTCGGCATCCATGGAAACCGGATCGCCGCTGCATGTCAGCGCCCACACCACGCTGACGGACGCGCCTGCGAATATGCTCCAGAACACGGCGGAGGCCCCCGCGTGGCGGACGATGAAGTGGACCGCGATAGGGCAGAGGGCGGCGCCGGCGCTCCAGGAGAAGTTGAGCAGCGTGAGCATGGAAGCCCGCCGCTCGCGATAGCGGCTGCCGGTGAGCAGGCTGTTGCCCGTCATCGCGAGCCCAAGCCCGAGGCCGAAGAGAAGAAAAAAGACGAAAAGGAAGCGCCCCCCGGTTAGGGCAAGCCCGGCCAAGCTGGCGCCGAAGAGCGCCATGCCGACAGCAACAGAGCGCTGAAAGGGCGACCGCACCAGCAGTGCGCCAATGGACGAGCCGGCAAAGACCGCCAGCAGCAGCCGGCCGGCGCGGGCATCATCCAGTCTCCACAGGGCAGCGAGTGCCGGGAGCATGCTGCCGAGCAGCGTGATACCGATGCCGGTCAGTAGTTCTGTGGCCTGTATCCCGACGATCGGGCTCAGGAAGGACACGCTCCGTTCCGAATGGGATCTCAGGCCGGTTTGCACGCAGGTTCCCGCGTGGATTCACGCACGATCAGCTCCGGCTCCACGGCGACCTGACCCTCCTGCCCCTGCTCGTTGCGGATACGCCTCAGGACGATGCGGGCGGCGGTTCGACCCATATCGTCGAGCGGCTGGCGAATCGTGGTGAGGCTGGGTGTATGGAAGGCCGCGGCGCGAATATCGTCGAAGCCCATGACGGAGACATCCTCCGGCACGCGGAGCTTGGCATCGCGCAAGGCGCGGATGGCGCCGATGGCGGCCATGTCATTGAAGGAGAAGAGGGCGGTGAAGCGCTTGCCACTTGCCAGTAACTGCCCCACTACGGGATAGCCGAGTTCGGGAGAGGTGAGGTCACGATCCAGTTGCACCACCAGTGACGGATCGAGACGCAATCCGAACCCTTTCGCGGCAGCCTCAATGCTGCGCCAACGGTCCTCCGAGTCCGAACTGATGGGATGGCCGCGCATGACAGCGATCGAACGATGGCCAAGCTCGTAGAGATGTTTCAATGCCAGTTCGGCGGCCTTGCGTTGGTCCAGAATGACATTGGTGACACCCTCGACCCGCTGATGCGCGGCGACGGCAACTGTCGGCACAGGGAAGCTGTGATCGAATGCCGTGTCTATCAGGATGAGTCCATCCGCGCCGCGGCCTACCAGCAGGCGCGCGTATTGCTCCACCAGCTCCGGATTGTGGCGATGGTGTGCGGTGAAATAGAAGTAACCCTCCTGCACGAGATGATCTCCGATACCGCTGAGCACCTGGGTGTGATAGCCCTCGCCAATCCAGGGCATCAGAACGCCGATGGTGTGCGTTTGCCGATTGCGCAAGGACCGAGCCAGCAGACTGGGCTGGTAGTTGAGCTTCTTCGCCGCTGCCTTGATGCGATCGCGGGTGGCTTGTGGGATAGAGCGGCCAGGCACATCGTTCAACACCACGGAAATGGTCGCCGGACTGAGGCCGAGGTGCTCGGCCAGGGTCTTGAGGCTAACCGGTTTATTCCCGACGTGCCGGTCCTGCGTCTGGCGTGCCATGCGTCTCCGAATCCAGGGCGAGTGAAGGTGATGGTAGCGCCGGGATAGGGAGTTGTGCACCTCGAAACTCGAACGTCACGCGCAGAATGGCGCCCCCAGACGCCAGTACCTCGCCGGAGACGCGCGTCCTGTCCGCGATACGTTCATCGGACGCCGCGGAATCGAACCTTATTTGTAATTGAGATGAATCTCGGTCGTTGTTGACGGGCACGTCACCGGAATGGTGGCTTTTTCGATGGGCGGGGCCGCCAGCATGACGTGCGGATTGTTCGCGAAGCCGAAGCCCTCCTTGGGAACCATGAGCAGATTCCGATCGAGTTTTTCATTCCCGTTCTCATCGTGCAGAACGACGACACCATAGTTGCCGGCCGGGATGTGGTCGAAACGCGCGGTCGCGTGGTCGCCCTGAATCGGAAAATGCCCATGACGAAACGACTTATCCACTGTCTCCGGCCAACCGTTGGAAGACGTGAAGAGCTCGGCCCCCAGCACGCCCTTCGTGTTGCGGAAGCCGGTGACGTGAATCACGATGGAACACTTCCCTTCACTACCGGAAGGCAGCGCCCAAAGGGTCGCGGAGAACGTGAACAATACACAGCAGACCGGCAGAACCCGGCGAGGGCGAAGTGTCATGTAAGAAAGGCTCCTACGGGTTTGGATGCAACGCTGCAGGTGGGACATCTTTGGGAGTCCGAATGTTACGCCCAAAGTGAAACGATGGCCCCACCGACCACCGAACGTTCCACGTGCCGTCCCGCAAGAGATCGTTGAAGAGATGGTAGTAGGTGAGATCGGCTTGCATGCGCAGGCCGATGTGCTTCGTCACATTCAGGTCATAACCGCCGCCGAAGCCGTAGAAGCCCGTCCAGTCGGTCTTGTGACCGGAGGGCGCAAGCTCCATTGCGATATTTCCGTTGATGGGATCGTTTGCGTGCGGGGTCGCAGTCTCGTGCACCGCACCCAGCGATGGACGCGCAAACAGTGTGACACGCTGGTAGCGACGATAGACGAACTGCGGTCCGGCGGCGAAGGTCTGTACGGTCGATTCGACCGGCACGGCAACCTGGAACGTGGGCGGGATCACGCCCTCTTCAATCAGCTGCGTGATTTGCGCACCAAGCTGCTGCTGCAATGCGGTAGGAAGCAGGTTAGGCGTCAGGGTGTTGTGACCGTTTGTAATGGAATAATCGAAGCCATAGACCAGCCAGGGCCTCGCATTCCAGCCCAACTGCAGGTTGTACCCACGACTCTGCAGATTGAGATGCGGCGAACTCAAAGTAGTAAAGCCGTTGTAAATGTCATAACGACCGACATACTCCTGTTGCGCATAGCCGTGGGCGACAAGAATGAAAAGCCCGAGCACGATGGTTACAAAAGGGGAGGGACGAACCCTCGTAAGCGAAGGATGATGTCGGGACATGCAGATGAATGCCTCCAGAGCGTCTTTTCACGTACAGCGCATGGGCCGGCTATGCGTGAGAGCAGCGGAAGACTAATCATTCGTTGCAACGATTGACAATCAAAAAGTTACCGTCTGGTCGGAAAGTTACGCTGTGGCCAGAGAGGTCGTTCCGTCGGGATCCGGGATGCCTGCAAGGAACGTCGCAATCCGCTCCAGCACGATTTTCGGCTGTTCGCGATGCGGAGTGTGCCCGCTTTCAGGAAGACGCGTCAACTCCAGCTGCGGAGCGAGAGGACGGAGCGCCTCGGCCTGCAGCACGGTGGCGTACTCATCGTGTTCCCCCTGAATCATCAGGAGAGGACAGCGCACCGGCGGCAAATTGGCTTCGAGCGGCAGGCTGAGCATCGTGTCGGAGCCGCGGATGCTGAGCCATGCGGCGAAGACAGCAGCAGGATCTCGATGATGCCGCGCCAGGCGCTCACGCAGATCGGTCTCCTGCCAAGCGCGTTCGGCCAATGCCATGCCTGCGGCAGCGGCAGGCTCCATAAGCAGTATGGGAGATTCGAGAATCAAGGCACGTACGCGATCGGGATATTCGACGGCATAAAGCAGCGCCATAGCAGCGCCTTCGCTGTGCCCGAGCAATACCGGACGGGTCACGGAAAAATGTGCCAGCAGCGCGGGAAGCACTTCGAGCGCCTGCTGCCGAAAGTAGCTCCGATTACGCGGCGCGGGCCGCCCTTCGGACTGGCCGTGGCCAATACGCGAATAGACCAGCACATCCATGACGCAGCGATCGGCGAGCTGTTGGGGAAAGGCGCGCCAATGAGAGACCGAACCGAGGGCCTCATGCAGCAGCACGATAACGCCGCGGCTCTTGGCTACGGTGACGTGCTGAACTTCAAGCTGCTGCCCGGCGATAGGCAGCAGGGTCGTGGCTTCGCTCACAGGCCGCGCGCCCACAATACCGGCTTCTGCACATCGATCCAGCCATCCATCTGGCCGGCGTAGCGAGCCTCGAGAGCCCCACGCTTCAGCTTGAGAGTGGGCGTTACCAGGCCACTCTCCATATCCCAGGGACCATCGACCAGAGCCAGAAAGGAGAGGCGTTCGTGCGGATCCAGTTCGCTATTGATATTAGCCAGCAGCGCGCGTAGCGCACTGCCAAGTTCGCCATCCAGTGCTCCTGCTTCGCACTGCCGGCGCGCGTCGGCTGAGAGGACGGAGAGCGCGAAGGGATGTGCCCGGCCATCTCCCATCACACACGTAGCCTCGAGCGCAGGATGAATGCTGAGGCGCTTTTCGATCGGCACCGGCGAGACGTATTTGCCTTTGCTGGTCTTGAACTGTTCCTTGATGCGACCGACGATCTTCAACTGACCATCCGGGGCAAGTTCACCTTTGTCACCGGTGCGGAAGAAACCGTCTTCGGTGAAGCTGGCGCGCGTCGCCTCTTCATTGCGGTAGTAGCCGATCATGTTCAACGGGCTGCGCATCTGCACTTCGTCTTCGGGGCCGATGCGCACCTCCACATCGGGCAACGCAGTGCCGACGTACCCCATGCGGAAGGTCGCCGGGGAGCCCGCATGTGTGATGGCAGTCTCGGTGAGGCCGTAGCCTTCGACGAGCGCCAGCCCCAGCCTGCGATACCAGGTGAGCACCTCCGCCGGCAGCGGCGCAGCGCCCGAAGCAGCAAAGCGAGCATCTCCGAGACCAAGCTCGCGGAGAATCTTGCGCTTCACGTAGCCATTGAGGATGGGGATGCGCAGCATCCGGTCCAGCTTCGCCTGAGGCAGCTTTTCCAGCACACCCATGCGGAAGCGTAGCCAGAGGCGCGGTACGGAGAAGAAGAGAGTGGGACGGGCACGCTTGAGATCGGCGAGGAAGCTCTCCTGCCCGGCGGTGAAATAAACAGTGCAGCCGATGTGCAGGCTGGTCGCTTCGATAATGCCACGCTCCGCAATATGTGCCAGAGGCAGATACGAGATAAACCGCTCGTTCGAGTCCATGTTGACCAGCTTCGCGATGCCATCGCCCATGGGCGGGAAGACGGAGAAGCGGTGCATCACGCCCTTCGGCTGTCCGGTGGTGCCCGAGGTGTAGATGATGGTCGCGAGCTCGTCGGCGCCGCGCATGGGTGAATCAGTGATCGGCTGGCATTCGGCGACGATCTCGTCCCAGCGACGGTCGCAACCGCTTCGAATGTCCGGAGCGGCATTGGGCAGCGCGATGCGTAGTACGCCGGCAGGAATGCCCTGTTGCATTGCCTCACGGTCGTCCATGGCGCCAAGAAAGCAGGCGCGTACGTCGGCGTGTTCGAGCAGCGCACGAATGGAATCCGCGCGCAACGATGGATAGAGCGGCACGGTAACCATGCCGGCCATCCACGCGCCCAGCTCGGCGATGATCCACCAGGCACTGTTGCGTGCCAGCGTAGCGATGCGACTTCCCGGCTCCCAGCCCTGCATACGCAGGAAGGCGGCCATGCGGCGCGCCTCATCCAGGGTCTGACGCCATGTCCAGGAGCGGATGGTGCCATCGCTCATGGGCTGGACGAGGTAGACCTCCGACGCGCGCACGCGTTCCCAGTGGTAGGCCCGTCCGAGCGGAAGAAACTCGTCGCCAAACTGCGCCATCGTTGTCGCCTCCTTACAACCAGAAGCAGACTACTACGCGCCCTTTGCCTTCTTGACCGCTTCCGTCAGTGCGGGCACAACTTCGAACAGATCGCCGACGATGCCATAGTCAGCCACTTCGAAGATCGGCGCATTCTCATCCTTGTTGATGGCGACGATGGTCTTCGAGCCCTTCATGCCGACCAGGTGCTGGATGGCGCCCGAGATGCCGACCGCGAGGTAGAGCTTGGGCGAGACCGTCTGCCCGGAGCTGCCGACCTGGCGCTCCATGGGCAGCCAGCCGTTGTCGCAGATGGGACGCGACGCGGCAAGCTCGCCACCGAGCGCTGCTGCGAGCTCTTCGATCATGGGCAGGTTGTCCTGTTCCTTGATGCCGCGGCCGACTGAGACGATGATGGGCGCGGCGCTGAGATCGACGGTCTGGGCGGCCTCGCGGAAGGGCGCCTGCGGCTTATTGCGGATGGCCGACGCATCAAGCTCGGGCGCAAACGATTCGATCGTGGCAGAGCCGCTTTCCAGCGACTCCACGCGGAAGGCGCCTGCCTGTACTGAAAGGAAGCACGGCCCCGTACCGTTGTGCCGGTAGTCTGCGTTCAGCTTTCCCTGGAAGAGCTGGCGCACGAAGAGGAACGAGTCGCCGTCCTTGCGCAATCCGACGAGATCGGCCAAGAGCACCTGGCCGAAGCGCGCCGCGAGGCTTGGTGCGAAGTCGCGCACCTGGTAGGTGTGAGGGAAGACGACGAAGCTCGGATCGAGCTTCCTGACGAGTTGCTCCAACGCCAACACGTAACCGTCAGCAGTGTAATCTTTCAGCGACGCATGCTCGACGCGGTAGCCCTTGTCGAGCTTCTTGCCTGCAAGTTCGCCGCTCAAGGCTTCGAGATCGCTGCCCACAATCGCTGCGGAGAGCGGCTGCCCCGACGCGACAGCGATTTGTTGCCCCGCGACCAGCGCCTCCCACGACATGCGATTGTATGCTCCGCCACGATGCTCCAATACGACCAAGACTCCGCTCATAGGACACGCACCTCGAACTTCAGTTTCTCGACCAGCTTCGCGGCAGCTTCATTGGGCGAGCCCTCCAACAGCTGCGTCTCTTTCTTTTTCTCCGGCAGGTAGACACGCTCAAGCGTCACGGTAGGTGCTGCGGCTGTGGGAAGATCGCCGGAAGCGACGCGGCGCACTTCCTTGGTCTTCGCCTTCTTGATGCCCATCAGCGTCGCGTAACGCAGCTTGCTGATGCCGGACTGGATGGTCAGCAGTGCGGGCAGTGGCATTTCCACCTGCTGGAACCAACCGTCCTCAAGCTCACGTTTTACCGTAATCGTTCCTTCGCCTACTTCCACCTGCATGATGATGGTGGCGTGCGGGATGCCGAGCAACTCCGCCAGCACCACGCCGGTCTGTCCCAGTCCGAGATCGTCGGACTGCAGGCCGGTCAGGATCAGGTCAGCCTTCTCTTCTTTGATCGCGGCGGCGAGCCGGCCGGCGATACCGAGCGTGTCGAGCGACGCCAGATCCTCGCACTCAATATGGATGGCGCGATCTGCGCCTTTAGCCAGCGCCTCGCGGATGGTCTGCGCCCCACGTTCCGGTCCGGCGAGCAATGCGACGACTTCGCCGCCGTGCTTTTCTTTCAACTGCAATGCCTCTTCGAGTGCATACGCATCCGGTTCGTTGATCTCATAGCTGAGATCGTCTTCATCGATCCAGTGACCACTGGAATCGATGCGCAGGTTCGAGTCGCGGACCGGCACCTGTTTGATGGCGACGATGATCTTCATTGGCTCTGTACTCCATTGGTTGGACCCGCCGGGGCGGGAGAGGATGCATTGGCGATAGATTGAGCCGCGATCGACTGAGCGGCAATTTGGGCGATATCGAGCAGTTGGGGCGGTGCGTCGCTGGTTGCAGCCAGCGCGTCGCGAAACATGGTGTTGCAAAAAGGGCAGGCCGCGCCGACGATACCGGCGCCTGTAGCGGCCAGCTCCTTCGCCCGCACATGGCTCACCCGCTCACCAGATTCTTCGCCAAGAAAGGCCAGCCCACCGCCTGCCCCGCAGCAGAAGGAGCGCTCCCGCGCTCGCGGCGGATCGATCACGTTGCCGGAGCGTGCCAGCACTTCACGCGGTTGGTCATAGGAGCCGCGATAACGTCCGAGGTAGCAGGGGTCGTGATAGACGATGTCGGGGCCGGTGGTCTTGGGCAGCTTGTCCTGATAGCGAGCCATGAACTCACTATGATGCTCTACCTCGGGGGACGCACCGTACTCCTGCCAATCCTTGGCGATGGTGCGAACGCAGTGTGGACAAATCGTCACAATTTTTGTGACCTTCTGCTGCTTCATGATTTCGAGATTCTGCTCGGCAAGTTGCTGAAAGACCAGATCGTTACCAAGGCGGCGCACGGGGTCGCCCGTACACTTCTCTTTCTTGAGAACACCGAAGCTGGTACCGAGATAGTCCATGACCTTGGCGAAGGATGCGATGATCTCGCGTCCCTGTGGATCGTAGGCACCCATGCAGCCCAGCCATAGGCAGTACTCCTGCGAGCCATCGAAAATGGGCAGTTCCTGCTTCTTGATAAACTTGTCACGCTCGGTCGCGCTCATGCCGAGCGCGTTGCCATTGCGCTCAAGCGCGAGAAACAGTTTCGTGCCATGGTCGTCTTCGTAAGCGCCGGTGTTCACCGCACCGCGGCGGAGGCCAATGATGACGGGCAGATGCTCAATGCCGACAGGGCATTGGTATTCGCAGGCGCCGCAGGTGGTGCACTGGAAGGCCGCCTCCTGCGAGTTGTACTTGCCCAGCAGCGGCTCTTCGGAGTGCGGGCCGAGATCGTTCAGATAGTTGCGCATGCCGAGGATGATCTCCTTCGGGTTCAGCTCCTTGCCGGTCGTATTCGCCGGGCAGTGCTCGGTGCAGCGGCCGCACTCGACGCAGGAGTAGGCCTGCAACGCGACCAGCTGCGTGATGTCCTTGCCGGCGACCAGGCCAAAGTCTTCGTCGCCGGCAAGCGGCGGGATGCGGCTGAACTCCCCGCGCGAGAGGAAGATGGTGATCGGACTAAGCACCAGATGCAGGTGCTTGGTATGCGGAATCAACGGCAGAAAGATGAGGATGCAGAGAGCATGACCCCACCACAGCGTGCGCGCCGTCGCCGAAGTAGCCGGCACGGCAAATGCGCCCAGGTAGGTCAGCATGAGCGCAAAGATGAGAAACGCGATGAAGCCCGACTCGTAAGAGACTTTGCGCCCCAGCCAGATCGGTCGCACGAAGAATCGGCGTACAAACAGGCCGGCTATGGAGACAGCCACCAGCAGCGCGAAAACGGCAGCGAACCAGAAATAGAAGTCGCCGACCCAGCTCTCCGGCGGCAGAAAGGATAGACCGAAGCCGGCCGCGAAATGGTTCAACGAGACCAGAGCAAAGGCGAGGAAACCCCAAAAGACAAAGGCATGCGCGAGCCCGGGCAGCGGCCGCTCCTTGATCACCTTCGCCTGGCATAGAACCTCCCAGAAGAAGTCCCACACGCGCTTGCCGATGGGGGCGATGTGGAAGTCGGGGTCCTTGCGCGCGGTGACGATATTGCGCAGGACTCCGCTGAAACGCCAGAAGAAACCTGCCAAGGACAGGACGATAAGCAGCGCGAGCACGAGCCGCTCCATCGTAGTAAATGACGGAGGCTCCGCGTACCGGAGCGTCATGGCGAGCGCGTGTGCTGTCAGCGCATTGTTCATAGTGCTGTAACCTGCTCCGCCTGCGTGGGTATGCATGCTTGCTTACGTTGGTAAGGTACGCTCGAAAATTCGCTTGCACTCTCAAGGCGAGAGCGCGTAAAACGGGTGCTGCAAATCCTACCGGCGAGTAAGATATCAACCGGGAGTGGCAGTGTCAATCGCTGCCGGAGTGGAACGATGTCCAAGCAGTCCACAGCCCTGCAGCCGCATCGCCGGTTGTTCGCCGACCGCAGGCGCAACCCGGACGGCAAGCGGGAGGCCGTGCTCCATACAGCGGTGCGCATGTTTCTCGATCGCTCCTATGCACGCACATCGATGAACGATGTGGCTACTCAGTTGAACATTACCAAGCCGGCGCTCTATCACTACTTCCGCAACAAGGAAGAGATCCTGTTGGAGATCTACCGGCTGGGGACGGACCTGATCGACGACATGCTGGATGGCATCGAGGCCGACGAAAAACCCGGACTGGACAAGGTAGCAGACTTTATCGCGGGGTACATCCGGATCGTCTCAGGAGACTTTGGCCGGGCAGTCATCCGTCTGGACGATGGAGAGCTTTCGAAGACTGCGCGTAAGGAGGTGCGCGGACGCAAACGGGAGATCGATCATCGCCTGCGCGCCATCATCGATTGCGGCATCGAGGACGGATCGATTGCGCCTTGCGATGCCAAGATCGCAGCCTTCATCCTCGCTGGCTCGGTCAACTGGATGGCGAGCTGGTATGAACCCGCCGGACCGATGGACCTGCCCGCAATCTCCGAGCAGTACATTCGCATGCTGTCGACCGGACTCGGGACGGGAAGCCTCACCGGTCCGGCACAACAGAGCCTCAGCGCACCCCGCAGGGTCGATTAGCGGCGGCCGGATGAAGCCGCCGCTCCTTAAAAACGCACGCCAAGGTGAAGAGGAGAGCATGGAAGCAGTTGCAGAGCGGGACACAATCATGACAAAAGCAGCGCCGCTGCTGTTGCGCAAAGCAGCCGTATTGGGCGCCGGCACCATGGGATCGCGCATTGCCGCACACCTGACTAACGCCGGGGTCTCGGTGATTTTGCTCGACCTGCCAAGCGCAGAAGGCGCTCGTAACTCTGTTGCGGAACGAGCATTGGACGGATTGAAAAAGAGCAAGCCGGCCGCGTTTTACACCCCTGCTGCCGCCGCGCGCATCCGCACCGGCAACTTCGACGACGACTTGGCGCAACTGGCCGAATGCGACTGGATCATCGAGGCGGTAACTGAGAATCTGGAGATCAAGCAGCAACTGCTGACACGTGTTGCGCCGCATGTGCAGCCGCATGCCTTTCTTACAACCAATACAAGCGGCATTTCGGTCGGCTCCATCGCCGGCGCGTTGCCTGCGGAGTTGCGGAGCCGCTGGTTCGGCACGCACTTCTTCAACCCGCCGCGTTATATGCGGCTGGTGGAGGTGATCCCTGGCCCGGATACCGACCCTGCCGCGATGGCCTCCCTCTCCGCATTTCTCGATCAGAATTTGGGCAAGGAAGTTGTTCGCGCGCGCGACACGCCGAACTTCATCGCCAACCGCATCGGCACATTCTTCATCTTGGAGACCCTGCGCGTGATGGAAGAAGAGGGCCTTGATGTCGAGGAGGTAGACGCGCTGACCGGCACTGCCATCGGCCTGCCGCGTACCGGTACCTTTCGGCTGGGCGACATGGTGGGGCTGGACATTCTGGCTCATGTAGCGCGAAATTTTGCGCGCTCTCGTCACGCTGAAGATGAGCAGGATGCCGGCGGCCAAGCGGCTCTTCCTGCCTTCCTTGAAACGATGCTGGAGCGCAAATGGCTGGGCGACAAGACCGGTGGCGGCTTCTACAAGAAAGAGCGCGGCGCCGACGGCAAGGACGTACGGCTGGTGCTGAACCTGAAGACGTTGGAGTATCAGCCGTCGTCGAAGCCGAAGCTGCCGGCGCTGGACATGGCAAAGAATGTTGAGTCTTTGCCAGAGCGGCTGCGCCTGCTTCTGAGCGGCGATCAGAAAAAGGACAAAGCGGCGCGCTTCCACTGGAAGTTGCTGACGCGGCTCTGGAACTACTCTGCCGATTGCCTGCCCGAAATTGCCGACTCGGTCGCCAGCATCGATGTGGCCATGCGCGCGGGATATAACTGGCAGCTCGGCCCATTTGAGATGTGGGATGCCGCCGGTGTCCCAGACTCTATCCAGCGAATGCGGCAACAGAATGAACGGGTCAGCCCAGTGGCAGAGCAACTGCTGGCAAGCGGTGCCACGTCCTGGTACAGCGACGACGGCGCAACGTGCTATCACCCGGAGACACAGCGCTACGAACCTGTCGCACGCCCTGCGGGGATTGCGCGGATCGCGAGCTTCCGCGCCAGTCACGGCGTCATTCGCGGAAACCCGGGTGCGTCGCTCATCGATTTGGGCGATGGTGTCGCATGTGTCGAGCTGCACTCGAAGAAGAGTGCCATCGGCGATGACATCATGCGGCTGATCACGAAGACGCTTGAGCCCGCTTCGGAGTTCGTGCGCGACTTCCGCGCATTCGTGATCTCAAGCGACGCCGACAACTTCTCTGTCGGCGCGAACCTGATGCAGCTGTTGCTGGCTGCGCAGGAGGGCGAGTGGGAGGACGCGGACCTGACCATCCGCGCCTTCCAGCGCATGACCCAGTCGATCAAGTTCTGCCCGCGTCCGGTCGTCGTCGCGCCCTATGCGCTGTGCCTGGGCGGCGGCACCGAGATCTCGCTGCACGGTGCAAAACGGCAAGCCCACGCGGAGCTCTACATGGGGCTGGTGGAGACCGGCGTCGGCCTGATCCCCGGTGGCGGCGGCACCAAGGAGTTCGCGCTGAAGGCCACGGACGAGGCCATTCGCGCCTTCGGCGATGCATCGCGCGTGGGCATCTCAACCGAACTGATGGACACCATGAAGCAGGCCTTCGAAACGATCGCGATGGCGAAGGTTTCGACTTCGGCTGTCGAAGCGAGGGCCCTCAACCTGTTGAACGCAGACGATGGCATCACCCTGAATCGCGAGCGCCTGCTGCTGGAAGCGAAGGCCGCAGCGGAATCGCTGGCAGACGCCGGCTATCTGCCACCCACCATGCGCATGGATATCCCGGCCGCGGGTGAGAGCGTGCTCGCGACATTGAAGCTGGGCGCCTACATTATGCAGCAGTCCGGCTATGCAAGTGACCACGATGTGAAAGTAGCCGGACACGTGGCGCACATCCTGTGCGGTGGCCGCGTGGCGCCGGGCACCCGCATTACCGAACAGTATCTCCTCGACCTCGAGCGCGAGGCATTTCTCTCGCTCTGCGGCGAACGCAAGACGCAGGAGCGCATCGCCTTCACACTGAGCAGCGGGAAGCCCCTTCGAAACTAAGAACAGGATGAACTAACCATGCAGGAAGCAGTGATCGTAAGCGCTGTCCGCACGCCGGTCGGCAAGGCAGGACGCGGGCGCCTAGCCGCGGCGCGACCGGATGACCTGGCGGCGACCGCTATCGAGGGCGCATTTGCGCGCGTACCGCAGTTGGATAAGCGCGAGGTGGACGACGTGGTGCTGGGCTGCGCACACCCCGAGGCCGAGCAGGGTATGAACGTTGCGCGGATCGCCAGTCTTCGTGCTGGACTGCCGGTTGAGGTATCCGCAATGACGGTAAACCGCTTCTGCGCTTCGGGGCTTCAAGCTATCGCACAGGCGGCAGATCGTATCCGTAGCGGTGGCGCATCCGTCGTGGTCGCGGGCGGCACCGAGTCGATGAGCATGATTCCCATGGGCGGCCACAAGATCAGCGCGAACCCATGGCTCGTCGACCATTTGCCCACGACTTACCTTTCGATGGGACTGACGGCCGAGCGAGTGGGCGAGCGTTTCAAGGTCTCGCGCGCGGACGCGGACAATTTTGCGCTGGCCAGTCATCAAAAGGCGCTCCAGGCCATCGCAGCGGGTCACTTCACCGACGAGATCGTCCCGGTGGAATGGACGGAGCGTACACCCAAGGCCGGTTCGGCCAAGCTGAAGGAAGAGAAGCGCAGCTTCCAGATAGATGAAGGGCCGCGCGCCGACACCTCGGCCGAGGCACTCGCCAAATTGAAGCCAGCATTTCACACGAAGGGCACCGTCACTGCCGGTAACTCCTCGCAGACATCCGATGGCGCGGCGGCGGCCATCGTGGTCAGCGCCGAACGAGCGGCAGCCCTGGGCATGAAGCCGATGGCGCGTTTCGTCGCATTTGCGACGGCAGGTTGCGCACCGGATGTGATGGGCATTGGCCCGGTACACGCCGTGCCAAAAGCACTAAAGATCGCCGGACTGAAACTCGAGGACATCGGACTCGTGGAGTTGAACGAGGCCTTCGCCGCGCAGGCGCTGGCGGTCATCCGTGAACTGGGCCTCGATCCGGAGAAGGTCAACGTGAATGGCGGAGCCATCGCGCTTGGTCATCCGCTGGGGTGCACCGGCGCCAAGCTCACGGCCACGCTACTGCACGAGATGCAGCGGCGCAACGTGCGCTATGGACTAGTGACCATGTGCGTGGGGGGCGGCATGGGTGCGGCCGGCATCTTCGAAAATCTGAATTAGTTTCGTAACTACTGGAGCGACATATGGCGACACTTGTGACACACCCTGCAACGACCGTAAAAGCAGCAGCGGGCGGCAGCTTTCTGCTGGAGGAGCGCACGCCGCAGGAGGTCTTCACACCGGAAGACTTCAATGACGAGCAGCGGCAGATCGCCGAGACAGCCGGCAACTTTGCGCAGAAGGAGGTGCTGCCGGCAGCCGACGCCATCGAAGCAAAGGACTACAAGGTGAGCCGCGCCCTCCTCACGAAGGCCGGCGAACTGGGCCTGATGGCGACCGACACACCCGAAGAGTACGGCGGCCTGGCGATGGACAAGGTCACGTCCGCTATCGTGGGTGAGAAGCTCTCCGTACTGGGCAGCTTTGCCACCACTTTCAGCGCGCACGTCGGCATCGGCATGCTGCCGATCATCTGGTATGGCACCCCCGAACAAAAGCAGAAGTATCTGCCGAAGCTGGTAACCGGTGAGTGGGTCGGCGCGTATGCACTCTCTGAAGCTTCGTCGGGCTCCGATGCCATGGCCCTGCGGACACGCGCTGTGCTCTCGCCGGATGGACAGCACTACATTCTGAACGGTGAAAAGATGTGGATCACCAACGCCGGCTTTGCCGACCTCTACACCGTGTTCGCAAAGGTAGATGGCGAGAAGTTCACCGCGTTCCTCATCGAGCGCGACACGCCAGGCTTTGCCGTCGGCGCGGAAGAGCACAAGCTGGGCATTCGTGGCTCGTCCACCTGCCCGTTGATCCTGACCGACTGCAAGGTGCCTGCCGGCAACTTGTTGGGCGAGTTGGGAAAGGGCCACCACATCGCATTCAACATCCTGAACATCGGGCGCTTCAAGCTGGGAGCGAGCACGATTGGCGGCGCGAAGCATTCCTTGTCCCACGCTGTGCACTATGCGAAGGAGCGCAAGGCATTCGGCAAGACAATCAGCGAGTTTGGCATGATCCAGCAGAAGCTGGCGGAGAGCGCGACCGGCATTTTCGTCGGGGAGAGCATGGCCTATCGCACGATCGGGATGATCGACGCCGCTCTGGACTCACTCGCAGGCGACGCGGCCACCAATCCGCGCGAGATCCAGAAGAAGATCGAGGAGTATGCGGTCGAGTGCTCGATCCTGAAGGTGTGGGGATCGGAGATGCTGGACATGGTGGTCGACCACACGCTGCAGATCTTTGGCGGCTATGGCTACGTGGAGGAGTATCCGGCGGAGCGCGCATACCGCGATTCGCGCATCAACCGCATCTTCGAGGGCACCAACGAGATCAACCGGCTCATCATCACCGGCTGGCTGATGAAGCGCGCCGCCAGCGGGCAGCTTCCGCTTCTGGCTGCGATCAAGCAGCTCATGGCAGACGTGATGCAGCCGCCATCGTTCGACGATACGGAGAGCACGGACGACCCGTTGGCTCCCGAAGCTGCATTGCTCGCCAACTTGAAGAAGGTGGCGCTCTTCTGCTCCGGCTCCGCCACGCAGAAATACATGCAGGCTCTGCAGGATCAGCAGGAGATCATGGGCGACCTAGCCGACATGACGATGCAAGTCTTCGCACTCGAATCCGCATTGCTGCGCACACGCAAGCTCGGCTCACAAACACAGACCCAGAAAGCGCAGGTTCAGATCGCGCAGGCGATGGTGAAGTTGTTCGCCGTAGAAGCGCTGAGCGTTGTCGAGAAGGCGGCGCGCCGCGTGCTCGCCGCCGTGGCCGAGGGCGACATGCTGCGCACGCAGCTCGCGATATTCCGACGGCTGACCAAGCACACACCGCAGGACACGATTGCGTTGAGCCGCCAGGTGGCGCAACGGCAACTCGATGCCGGCGGCTATCGGCTGTAGAGCGAAGTTAAAGCATTGTCACTGGTGCTGTGTAGAGCCAAGTTCCGCGAAGTGTGGCTTCTCTTGACGGAAAAGCCACACGGATCATCGCGCTCTTCTCTACCTACATTGAAAACGCTCTAGCGTATCGTGCCCAGCGAACGCACCCCGTAGGCGACCTCTTCGAGAAACGTGTCGGGGTGCACGTTCGCAGGTGGCGGAGTGCCCATGCGCGCGGCAATCGACGCAGCCAGACGCGTGGCCAGCGATTGACGCACGTCAAGCGTCATGTCCAAACGCCGCGTCAGGAACGCTTCAATCGCTTCGAGATCTGCGGCACTCAAACGGCTCAACGCATCTGCGGGAAGCGTGATAGGTCGCACCGCCGCGGGCAGGTTGGCAGCAGCCAGCGCGAACATGCGGTTGTGCCCGACCGCGATCCCCTGCTGCCGGTCCTCGCCTTCGTGCACCACCAGCGTGCCGGCCACCAGGTCGCCGAGTCGCTGATTGCGCGAGGTGGCAAAGATGCTGATGGTGCCGACGACGTAGAGGGTCGGCAGAAAGTCGATGGCGCGCACAAGGTTGCGTGCGAGGGACTCGAACATGGTGATAGCGCGGCCGCTTTGTTGAATCACGCGTATTTTGGCGACACGCTTGCCCGGTGTCTGCCCTCTCCATAAGCCTTCGAAGAGCGCGAAGTAGCCCCAGTGCAGCAGGAAGGGGATCAGGATCACAAGCGCGACGATCCATTTCTCGCTCATCGCCTGAAACCTGTGCATACTGGGCAGAAAGAGCAGCGCTGCAAAGACCAATGCGATGTACGCGGCAGTTTGTAATCCGTAGTCGACGAGAATGGCGATGAAGCGGCTGCCGATGCCGGCAAGCGGAAACTCGAGCGCCACGAGTTCAGGCGTGTCGATGCTAAGCTGATCACCGAATTGGAGCGTAGGGCGTTCCATGATCTCGAACCAATGGATCGAAAAACGGCGTCCTTCCTGGGACCGACTGGGCGCGCTGGTGGCAGAGAGCGAAGCCACCGGTGTGCGCCGGCTGGGCCGCGACGAGCTGCGCGAGTTGGCGCTGCTGTATCGGCTGGTAGCGAACGATCTTTCCGTAGTGCGACAGGATCGGACTGCGCGAGCCACGACCCTGCAGCTGAATCAGTTGCTGGGTCGGACCCACAATATCATTTACTCGAACCGCAGGCGGGGCTTTGTCGGCATCTGGACATTCCTTCGTAAGGAGTACCCGCGCCACTTTCGACACCTGCTTCCCTACACACTTACAGCGATTGCGCTGTTCGCGGCAGGCCTGCTGCTGGGCGCGCTTCTTACCGTGTCACGGCATGGTTTTATGGAGAGCGTTCTCGGCCCTTCGATGGTGGCGACGATCCGTCGCCACCAGATGTGGACGCATTCCATCAATGGCATCGAGCCGCAGGCCGCCAGCGGCATCATGACCAACAACCTGAGCGTGACCTTTCTGACCTTCGCAGCGGGAATCACGGCGGGCCTGGGCACGATCTATCTCATATTCTTCAACGGGCTGCTGATGGGAGTGATCTCAACCGCGTGCCAACAAGCGCATATGTCGCGCGATCTGTGGAGCTTTGTCTGCCCGCACGGTTCGCTTGAGCTTCCTGCGATCTTCATTGCCGGAGGCGCGGGGCTGCGGCTGGCCAGCGGCATCCTCTTTCCCGGACTCTACAACCGGCGCGATTCGATTGCTCGTGCCGGACACGACGCAGTACGGCTGGTTGCCGGTATTATCCCCATGCTCATGATCGCGGGAACGGTTGAGGGTTTCTTCTCACCATCCGCGGCGCCCGCTGCGCTGAAGTTTGCAGTCGGCGGCGCGCTGTTCGTGCTGTTGCTGGTGTGGTTGTCCTCGTCCGCCGGAGAGCCGTCAGAGCGCCCAGCGGCAATGACTCCATCTGAGCAATTTGATAATGCGAGCGAGTCGATCTCGAGCTAGGGAGACGTGCCCACCAACGACAATCCCATGACAACGAATCGGGTGCTCATCAGACGAGCAACACCCGACGAGCATAACGCAGTAGGTGCGCTCGCGCTGGCTGTCGCCCATGAGATCTATGGATATGACTTGGTTCCGCATGCCCGCTTCGCGGATGAAGACTGGTCACGTGCCTGGATCGCCGTATCGGATGGCAAAATGGCAGGAATCGTCCTCACACATGACGAATGGATCGGCGATCTATGGGTCATTAGCGAATTTAGAGGACACGGTATTGGTCGAGTTCTGCTTCTTAAGGGGGAGGCTGAAATCGCCGCCCGTGGTCATCGAATGCTTCGTCTCCGGGTCGTGAAAGCAAATGCGAGCGCTGTTGGTTTCTATCGCCAGATGGGGTGGCAGGTCGACCGGGAGTTTCCTCACGAGACGCTTCCAACGACCATGCTGGAGATGCAAAAGCACGCACCTTCGGTATGTTGAGATGATTCCGAGCGGCGCCTTCATAACGATCGCTTTGCTACAGCAGGCCGCGCTCCTTCACTTCCAAGTAGCGATTGAGCAGCGACCCGGCCAACGATTCCGGCTGTGCTTCGAGAGTCATGGCGCCGCGCTCCTGCAAGCGACGCAGCAGCCGCTCCCGCCGTCCCAACAACTCCTGTGCGGCAGCGGTCTCAAACATCGCATCCACAGTGGCGGGCACAGCTGCAGCCTGGCACTGCACATCGAACTGGGAGATGGCGATGAAGAGCAGTAAATGCCGCCGCACCAGTTGCGCGGCAGCATCCAGCACCTCGGGCTGCATCGCGGTTTCGGCGAAGTCGGTCATCCATAAAACAAGACTGCGGCGTGATTGTCGATGCATCAGGGTGGCGGTGGCGCGAAGGTGATCGGCTTCCAGCCGCTCCGGGCGCACCTGCGCCAGCGCATCCAGCAGCAGCCGTAGATGCGCAACGCCGCGCCCCGGCAGCACAAGCTGTTGTGTCTCGCGCCCATAGGCGAGCAGACCGACGCGATCGCCGGAGACGAGGGCAATCTGCGCCAGCGCCAGCGCGGCGGCCGTCGCCTGATCGAGTTTGGTATAGCGGCCAACCTGCGCACCTTGCAGGCGTCCGGCATCGAGCACCAGCCACACGGCCTGGCTCTTTTCCATCTCATACAGCCGGGTTACCAGCGTGCCGCGGCGCGCGGAGGCCGTCCAGCAGATGTCGCGGATCTCGTCGCCTTCGAGGTAGTCTCGAAGGCTTTCGAAGTCGCGGCCCATCCCGCGCTGCCGCCGGATGCGCATCTGCAGCTCGATACGACGATGGCGTGCCAGGTAGAGACGGTTCTCCTCAGGAGTGCGCAGCGTTGGATAGATGCGGACGGTCTGGGTGAGGTCAGCCATGGCCCAGCGCTCCGCAAGTCCGATAGAAGAGCGATAGCGAAGATAAAGCCGGCCGGTGACGTGATCGCCGCGCCGCGCCGGCAGGAAGCGATAGCGCACCGCAGCTCGCGCCTCCGGATATGCGTCCAGCAAGTAGGTGGCTGGCTGCTCCAGAAACGGCGATGGCAGATCGTCGAGGATACTGCAGTGGATCGGACTGCGGCCGTGCTGGAGGATCGCGAGTTCGACTTCGACGTCACGACCCAGAGACGGCGCACCAAGCCAGCCGCGCTCCAGTTCGATCGCCTGCGGCTTCGGCAGACGCGCAGCGTCCGCGACTACCGCGACGAACACGCAAACATCCCATACCAGCATGGCGAAGGCGTAACGTGGGCGGAAGAAGGCGGGAATCAGGAAAACGCAGCCCGCCAGCAGTAAGTAAAGGGAACGCGCAGGGAGCGCCCAGGCCAACCGGCTACGCGGCATTGCAACGGCGCGCTTATAGCAATTTTCCTGAGGCTGTGATGTGCGGAGCATTGCTCGGCGTGGCCTTTCCTTAATGAAAGGCCACAAAGGCCTTCGTTGGTCCCTCTACACCTACAGGAAAATTGCTATAGTATCCGGCTGGACGGTGACGTGCGTCATCGAGCGGATTCACCTGGACGAAGCACTGCCTCTCCCTGACGCGGAACAGGCACGGCGGCGATGATATCTGTGAGGATGCGGTCGGCATGCAGGCCCTCCAACTCCGACTCCGGCCTCAACATGACACGATGGCGCAGCACCGGCAGCGCAGCCTGCTTCACATCGTCCGGGATGACGAAGTCGCGGCCATCGAGCGCGGCATAGGACTGCGCAACCCGCATAAGGCTGATGGCCGCGCGTGGGCTGGCGCCGAGCGTAAGCGCAGGCCACTCCCGTGTGCGCCGCGTGATGCCCAGCAGATAGTCGTACAGCTCAGGCTCGATGTGCACCCGGCGCTGCTCTTCCTGCGCGGCCTGAAGAAGGCCGGCAGGTACAGGCGTCAGGTCGGCCTGTCCTGCTGGATCGAAGCCGCCATGATGACGCTCCAGCAGCAGACGCTCCTGCTTCAGCGTGGGATAGTCGACGCGGATCTTCATCAGGAATCGGTCGAGCTGCGCCTCCGGCAGCGGGTAGGTGCCTTCGAAGTCGATGGGATTTTGCGTGGCGAAGACGGTAAAGACCTCCGGCAGCGGGCGACGCTCCGTATCCGCGGTCACCTGTCGCTCTTCCATGCATTCAAGCAGTGCGGACTGCGTGCGCGGCGGCATGCGATTGATCTCGTCGACCAGGAGGAAGTCGGTGAAGACCGGGCCTGGTCGGAAGATCATCTGCGCCCCGCCGGCCTGCAGAATCGTAGTGCCGAGAATGTCGGCAGGCATCAGGTCCGGCGTCGCCTGCACGCGGCCAAACTCGAGACCCAGTACACGCCCCAGCAGCTTTACCAGCAATGTCTTGGCAATGCCCGGAACACCTTCGATCAGTGCGTGTCCACGGCTGAGTACAGTGATGAGTGCCTGATCGATCAGCTCCGTCTGTCCGGCGATGACTTTGCCGATCTCCGTGCGGCCATGCTCAAGCAACTGCACCGTGGCCGCGAGACGTGGCGACGTGTTTGCTTGGTCGCGTTCGCCGGCGCCGGTGTCAGGCGCTGCGGCGGAGGTCGGATACTGCTCGGGCGTCGGCTGCGTGTTCGTGCTGGAGTCCAATGGTTCCTCGATCTTTCTCCGGATACGGATCTGTTACGGGATGAAACTCCGATTGCTGTGCGATCAGCCTCTGATAGTGAGCCAGCGCCTGCACCAAGGCCAATGCCTGACGTGCATTGAGATGACTCAATCGATCCGCGCCTTCGCAGGCTTCGAGATCGTGTTGCAGACTCGAAGACGTAATACCGAAGCGCTGCGTGAGTGCCGTCGCCAGTGTAGCGGCGCCGGCCGTCTGTGCACCCGCGACTCCGTGACGCTGTGCGAGCACTGCGCGGAAGCGCTCATACGCGATCGTGACAGGAACGTCATTCGCATGCGATGCGCGGTACAGGCCGCCCAGGGCGCGCACAAATTCCATTGGCGAGCTGCGAGCCGACGCAGGCAACGGACGCAACGGACCACTGCGGCGACCGCGCGCCAGCACCAGCAGCAGAGCCACTACGAAGAGCTGAGCCAGCAGCGCGAGGATGACACGGTCCCGCAGCGGATTCCATGCGGCTGCCGGTTCCGCGTGCAGCGATTCATCCCAGACGATATGGTCACCCGGCGCCAGGTGAAGGCTGCTCATCAGCAGTGCGAGGTTGCTCTCGGCAGCGATGTCCTGATTTTCCAGCGGGGTTGCGCTGGCCCACCAAACAACGGTGCCCTTGTCGAACGGGTACGTGACGACGACTCCCGCATCGGCGCAGGTATACACGGCCTGTTGGCCGGGTAGATCGCGCTTCCATCCGGCACGGATCTCGCGCATCACCACGTTGCCGCCGGCGGCAATCGGTGAAAAACCATTGGGTTGCGCCTCGCAGATACCTCGAACCAACTTCAAAGGCGCCTGACTATCCAGATTGTTGTCCGGCAAAACGACGGCTGCAAACGAGCCTGCGGCAAGCACCCGGCCGCCATGTGCCAGCACCTGCCGTATCGCCGTGATCTCCCGCTGACTGGCCACGCGCATCGGCTCCGCCAGGATGAGGACGGTATGCGCATTCGCAGCATCGGCCACAGAAGTGAGCGGTGCCTCGGAACGCTCCACCTGATAACCAGAATGCCTGCCGAGCTGCGCCAGCAGCAGGTATGCCGCCTTCGCGCCATGCGGAGCAGTCGAGTAAGTCGAAGGGATGCCGGAGTCCTCCTGTTCCTGAGGATGCACCAACACCAATAGCACGATGGTGCAGAGAACAAGAGCTGCGGTGATCGCCAGCAGGCGACGGTCGCGGCGGTCGAGTGTAGCCAGCAGCTTCATCGCGTCACCAACCGCTCGAAGAGCCGGCGCGCCGCGTCGCAATCCGGCTGCGTTGCTTTGTCAGCGCCGTACCAACAGCCTTCAAACTGCCGCGTCAGCAGGCCTAGATCGTGATGCTTGGGATGATCGGGAACCAGAAGTCGCAGGTACTCGCGTGGAGTGCGGGCGCGGTCCGCCGTCCACTGGCCGCGCGACTCCAGCCGTGCGATGGACGCCCAATAATAGGCGCGTACCGCATCCCTCCAGCGCTGCTGCAGCACAGCCTCTTCCGCATCCTGCCGCCAGCGTTCCCAGCTGCGCAGCGACGGAGACCCCTCCATTGGTGCGGCATTTTCCAAGTTGAGACCACGGGCACGGCGCGATTGCTGTACAAACCACACGGCCAGCCCCAGACAGGCGAACGAGATCAGCGCCCAGGTCAGCAACCGGCCCAACCATCGGCGATGCGAACTGTACTCCGCCAATCCGGCCAGGTGGCGGTTGATCCAGAGCGCAACCTGGTCCTGCACACGCTGCAGGAGGCTGCGATCGATGTAGAGAAACTCCGGACGCGCAAGGATCTGGGTGAGCGCAGTATGCGCGGCACCCGGCTGGGCTGCAACCGGCGCGATCTTCGATGGCCCTCCCGGCGCTTGCGACTGCTCCAGTTGGATCCGTTCCGCCGCGGCTTGCAGTAGTGGCGCCACCTCCGCGGGTTGGAGCACATGTTTTGTATCGGCGACATGCTGAAGAACACTGCGAAGCCACACGTAGGACACCGACCGCGGTTGCGACAGCCCTGGCACGCGGACCTGCTCGTCGGGACCGACGGCATCTCCATTACAGTGCGCGACATCGGTGTGCTGGCGGCACTGCGCGATCAGCGACGCCAACGACTGCAGATGGTCGCGATACGCCGCGATGCTGCGCTGCGGAGGCTGGGCGGATGCGGCGAAGGCAGGCCCGGTGAGGGTCAGGACGCAGAAGGCAAGGACTACCGAACAGTGCGCTCGCGCATAGGAGTGCCCTGACCACTGCATCAGGTGGCCGATCCTGATTTCGCGGCCGGTGACATCGTGTCGGGAGTCGCGGGCATCGCGGCCTGGTCCATCAGCCATTCGACATCGTAGCCTTCCTTACGGATGCGCTGGTCGTAATAGAAGAGCGTGATCGCGATGGAGTAGATGGGCATCACGAAGGAGCCGCTGAGAAAGGTGCCGAAAGAGCTGAGGACCTGGGTAGCCATTGTCGGCGAGCCTTTGCTCTTCCAAAGCATGAAGAACATCGGAATCTGGACGGCGTACTGGATCACCATCATGACCGCGCCGACCAGCAGCAGCATGACGAAGATGCGCCCCCGAGCGCCCCTGGTCAGAACCGCGCTGCGTTTCAAGGAGCGATGTACGGGCAGATCTTCCATGAGCGACGAAGGCACGGCCAGCAGCCAGCGCAGCATCCACAGAAATGCAAAGACGAAGGCCACCAGCACCAGCACGCCCATCGTTCCGATCCACAGGTTGCGACCGAATCCCGGTTGCGTGAACCCGATGGCGGCTCCCATCGCTCCGGTAAGGCATATCGCCGGCAGCATGGCATAGCAGTACATCGCGAGCAGGATCAGGATGTACCGGTACCACTTGCGGCCAATGCCTGCGTACGCCTGGCCGATCGTCGAGGTCTGTCCCAGATAGTTCGCTGCCACCGCACGGATAATCGCCGCCATGGCAATCGCGATAGGCAATATGGAGATCACGCCGATCACCAGGCTGACCACAACCGCGACTTGGTTCAGGTGTGCCGCATTTCCGCGATATCGCGGGAGCAGCACCGCGTTGGCAATCAGGCTGAGAACCAATACTCCCGAGTAGCAGATAGCGGCGATGCCGAAGTAGAGCGGGAAGTGGCTGCGGTACATCTGCGCCGTGCGGTCGAGGATTTCACCGAGGTTGGAAGGACGAAGCTCTGCGCGCATGCGGCTAGACCCGTTTTCCTATAAGTGTAACCGGAGAGTTGGAGAGCGAAGCAGTCTCTCTTCTAAAAGGGACTGCACCAAAACTCTGCGCTCGATCCCAATATCAGGAAAATCCGGCTAGCAGCATTTTCACTGTAGGTATAGAGAAAAGCGCAATGATCCGCGTGGCCTTTTCGTCAAGAAAAGCCACACTTCGCCGAACTTGGCTCTACACAGCAACAGTGACAATGCTTTAAGCCAGCTCGGAGCGGATAGTACCACGGTGAGGTGAAAAAGCCGCCATGACCAATGGTATGTCGCGATTGGTCAGTTTGAAATTCGGTTCCCGATTGCGACGAAAGCACTCGGCAGACCGAGTCGCATCAGGAATAATCTCGTCATGGAGAAAACCGGCTCTGGCGCGAGATTGATTATCGTGTGCGGCTTGCCGGGTTCGGGTAAGACTACGCTCGCCAAGCGGCTTGAAGGCAGGCTCCGCGCAATTCGTTTTTCTCCTGACGAATGGATGGACGCTCTTTTGCTCGATCTCTACGACGAAGCGAGACGCGAGACGATAGAAGCTCTACAGTGGAAATTCGCTCAGGACCTTCTCGGGTTTGGCCTCACGGTCATCATCGAGTGGGGCACATGGGGAAGATCTGAGCGGGATACTTTGCGAATGGGGGCCCGAGCCCTTGGCGCTGCTGTCGAGTTGCACTATCTCTCTGCGCCAGCCGATGTTCTCTTCGACAGAATTCAGCGCCGGGGCAGGGAGAATCCGCCGATCGAACGAGATGCGTTATTGCGATGGTTCGAGATATTCCAAACACCGACGCCGGAGGAGATGGCACTCTTCGACACGCCCTCTCCATTGGAGGTTTGATCTGTATGTGGTTACATGTCTCACCCAGTCAAACCGACCCTTACCGGCATATCCACCGTTGCCTGCAGGGTTAGAGCAGAAGCCGGGTTGCTGTAAGGTGAAGCGCCACTCTCGTCAGGCATTTTCGTCAAAGAAAATGCCTGCATGCCTCACTCAATACATGACATCATCCCGGCTTCTGCTCTAGGTAAGCACCCGCGTCTTCAGGTTGAGGGTGAAGGCATCGTCCGGCGTCTTGGTCGTACCGCCATCCTCTGCTGGATGGAACTCCATCCGCAGCGTCGTGGCGTTCACGATCACGCGCATATAGCCGTAATGCGTGTCATCGTAGCTTGCCAGGACGAGCGTGTTGTCTGCCGCCATCGGGGTGCGGATGGTATTCCCCGAAGACGAAGGACGTATCGTGGTCAGGCCGTGACCGCCCATGCCGGCAACGATGTACGGAATGGTCAAGCCGGAGACGGTGCGGGTGTAGCGCTGGTAGTTGTGCGAATGCGCGGAGAGCACGACGTGCGGCCAGAAGCCGGCCTTGGTAGCTGCGTCATCCATGTCTTGAAGCATGCGCGGGCTGCCGCCATGGTTCACCCCGCCGGTGAAGGGTGGGTGATGCACCGCGAGGAGCACGGCGCCGGTGTATTGCTCGCTTTTGCAACGCGCCAGCGCCGTACTCAGAAACGTGAGCTGATCGTCATTGAGCGTTGTGCGCGTGCCGCCCTCGGTCGAGATCACGCCCGGATCTTCCAGCACATTGCTGTAGACACCCAGAATGCGAACGAAGGGAGCATCGAAGGTGTAGTACACGCCGGGCTGGATCATCGCCGTGCGCGACAGGTTCCCTGCCTCGTCCGTATGCACGGGCTGGGCAGAGCAGAAGTTGCGCAGGTACGCATCAAGCGTCGGCACCGCCTCTTTCGGGTAGGTCACGCCATCATGGTTTCCGGGTATGGAAACGATTGGCGCGGGGTAGTTCCGGTAAGGATCGTAGAACTGATCGTAGTAGTACGCGGCCTCACCAAAATAGTAGACAACGTCGCCCAGGTGGTAGAGAAACGACGGCACATCCGCCGCGTTGTCTTCGGTGAAGTCGGTGACCATCTTGTCCGCCACCAGGGACTGCGTCTCCGGCCCCTTGACGCTACCGGTATCCCCAACGGTATGAAACACGATCTGGCCGGCCTTCTGAATCGCCGCGATACGGGCCGCACCCTGCGAACCCAGTGTGTCGGCCAGCTGCAGCACCGGTTCGGCGGCACCGCCGCGCGGCGCGGGAAAGGGCTGGACCATCCCAACCTCCTTCAGCTTCTGATCGGTAACCGGATCACGAAAGCTGGTGGGATCGGGGCTGGGAGTCGGCTGCGCGAACACCGGATCGCCCGCGGCAAGCGGATGCGCTGTCGTTTTTTTCGCGGGGGTGTGTTTCATGGAAGTGTGTTTCGTGGAGGTGCGATGCGTGGTCTTTTTGGCCATGGGGGAGGGCTCCTCACTGCTGTCCATCGACCATTGTGCGCTTCCCGAGTGCCACCGGATATGAAGGTTCGGCAAATGAAGATGGATGGAGTTATTCGATGACTAAAAGGACGTCCAGAAAGCGCGGACCGTGCACGCCCTTGATGCGTGTCATCTCAATATCCGCTGTGGCGGAGGGCCCAGAGAAGAAGGTGACCGGACGCACGGGGTCGAGGCGCGCGAAGGCCTCCGGTAAGGTCTCAACGATCTGAGTGGCCGCGATGACGCACAGGTGATAATCCGGCAGCAGTGTAAGGACGCGTCGTCCCTCTGCCGCACCATGCTGCAAGACGATGCTGCCGGAGATGGCAACGCCGAGCGTCGCCGCCGTCATCACGCCATCGACTGCGTTCAGCGCTTCGAGTGATAGGTCATGGTCTTCGATCCATGCGACACCATCGGCGCGCCACGCAGCAGGCAGTCCGGCCGGCACCACGATGCTCCGCCTGTTGTCCGTGCGCAGCAGCTCGGCTGCCTTCGCCGCGACCTCATCCTGACGGACCGGGAGCACGCGCGCATCGTAGTCGCGCAACCGCTCTTCAAACAGCGCCAATACTTCAGTGAAGTCTTTCGCACTGCTGCAGTCGTAGTCGCGGGGGATCGCCTGCGGCAGCTCCGCAACCTTTGCATTCGCATTCCGGATGCGCTCAAGAACTTTGTCGCGGCTGCCGGTCTGGGTTTTCACGACTGCTCCCGCTGCTGCCACCACTCGCGGAATGTCTGAGCCGGCAGCGGCTCCAGGTCACGGGTCTCCGTCCAGCGACCGGCCATACCCGGCAGCCAGTGGTACCACGCATCGCCGTGGTGAACCGCCTGCTGCGCGGTGCGCGCCAGCTTCTGCGCTGTCTCGTAACGGCTACGGCTCGCGAAGAGCGTGGCCATCAACTTCATGCCGGCGCGCTCCTGATCAACAAGAGAAGCTAACTTGCCGCGGCCGCGATCCACCACGCGCGAGCGCAGATACACCAGCACCTCGGGAATATTGATCTTGACCGGACAAACTTCATAACACGCACCGCACAGCGACGAGGCAAACGGCAAGGACTCCGCGTGCCGCATGTCTTCCAGTTGCGGCGTCAGGATTGCGCCGATCGGCCCCGCGTAAACAGATCCATAGGCATGTCCGCCCGTCTGGCGATAGACCGGACATGTATTTTGACAGGCTCCGCAGCGGATGCACTGCAGCGTCTGCCGTCCGATGGAGTCACGCAGGACGCGGCTGCGACCGTTATCCAGCAGGACGACGTGCATCTGTTGCGGACCGTCGCCGGGCACCACGCCCGACCAGATGGAGTTGTATGGATTCATGCGCTCGCCGGTCGCCGAGCGCGGCAGCGTCTGGAGCAGAACCTCCAGATCGGCGAAGCGTGGGATCACTTTCTCGATGCCGACAACAGCAATGAGCGTCTCCGGTAGCGTCAGACACATGCGTCCGTTGCCTTCCGACTCGACGATGGCGATACCACCGGTCTCGGCAACAAGGAAATTCGCGCCACATATCGCCGTCTTGACCCGTAGGAATTTTTTGCGAAGGTAGCGGCGAGCGGCTGCCGTGAGCGCGTGCGGATCGTCGCTCAGATCCGGCAGACCCATGCGCTCTGCAAAGATCTCGCGCACCTGCTGGCGGTTCTTGTGCAGCGCAGGCACGACGATGTGCGAGGGCTGCTCGCCGCCAAGCTGCAGAATCAACTCCGCAAGATCAGTCTCATGCGCGGCGACACCATTTTGCGCGAGAAACTCGTTCAGGCCAATCTCTGCCGTGGTCATCGACTTGATCTTGATGACCTCACGCGCGGCGGCTTCGCGCAGGAGACCGAGGACAATCGCATTCGCCTCCGCCGCATTCGCGGCCCAGTGCACTTGACCGCCGGCAGCCTGGCAGCGCTCTTCGAATTGCAGCAGGTAGCAATCGAGATTGACTAAGGCGTCGCGCCGGATCGCTGCGCCGGCATCGCGAAGTGCCTGCCAATCCTGTTTCTCCTGGACCAGTGCATCGCGCTTGCGCTGAATCGTGTCGGTGGCGCGCGCTACGTTGCGGCGGAGCTGTGTGTCGCGCAGGTCGCTTTTCGCTGCCTGCGGAAAGGGCGGCGCGGTACGCGGATCAAGCGAGACAAGCCTCATGCGTGCGATCCCTCCATGCCGGCCAGCACCTCGGCAATGTGCAGCGTGCGCACGCCAGCGAACTGCCGATGCAACATGCCCTGGATGTGCATGAGGCATGAGTTGTCACAAGCCGTACACACCTCCGCGCGTGTGGTCAGCACGGCACGGATCTTCTCCGTCAACATGGCCGCAGAGACATCGGCATTCTTCACAGCGAAGGTGCCACCGAATCCACAGCACTGCTCTAAGCCATCGAGCGGCACCAGCTCAAGCCCTCGCACCGCGCGCAGCAACCGCAAGGGCTTGTCGCCGAGATGCAGGTTGCGCAGCCCATGACAGCTGGCATGATAGGTGACGCGATGCGGAAAATATGCACCCACATCTGTGATGCCAAATCTGTCGATCAGAAGCTCACTGAACTCGAAGACGCGCGGCAGGATGCGCTCGACCGCCGCTGCCATGGCATCGTCCTTGTTTTCGCGGGCCAGTGCCGGGTAGTACTCGCGCATCATCGCGACACAGGATGAGGACGGAATGCACACGGCCTCGGCGTCCGCGAAGATCTCCAGGAAGCGCTTCGCCAGCGGATACGCCTCGCGGCGGTAGCCGGTGTTGAAGTGCATTTGCCCGCAACAGGTCTGCTCCAGCGGGAACTCGACCGTGTGGCCGAGCCGTTCCAGGACCCGCACCACCGACTGCCCGGTGCGGGGAAACAGTGTGTCGTTGTAGCAAGTAATGAAGAGGGTTATGCGCACGCGGGTTCTATGGCAGCTTCGTTTCCTTTTTGAGTGGGAGATCCTGAGACGATCCGCCTACCAGAAAAGTGTACTTCCCCGGAACCGTCTTCCAGCCCTGCTGCTCGTCATAGACGGAGAGATACTTTGGATCGATGGGCACCGTTACCTCGCGGCTCTCGCCCGGCTTCAGCATCACGAGGCTCCAGCCCACCAGGCGCTTGGGCGGCTCTTCCGCTGCAGCGGGCAGCTCTGCATAGACCTCGGCAATCTCGGTGCCGGCACGATCTCCGGTGTTGGCCACATGAAAGCTGACACTCGTGCCGTTCTCCGCCAGTGTCATGCCGGAGTATTTATACGTCGTATAGGAGAGCCCATAGCCGAAGGGAAACAGCACCGGCTTGTGCTCTGCGTCGTACCACTTGTAGCCCACCTTCAAGCCTTCGTCGTAGTGCACGGAGAAGGTCGGCTTGGCCTCACCGGTGCGCATCACGGCTTCTTTTCCAACCGCACCCGGGGGCGGAATCACCAAGGCTGGATGGGGAAGATCGGCGACGCTGCGTGGGAAGGTCATGGGTAGCTTGGCGCCGGGGTTCACGGCGCCGAAGAGCACGTTCGCTACAGCATCCGCACCACGGCTGCCTGCATACCAGGCCTCAACCACGCCGCTTACCTTGTCCAGCCACGGCATCGTAACGGCTGTCCCCGTCTCCAGCACAACGATCGTGTGTGGATTCGCCGCGGCCACGCTTTCGATTAGCGCATCCTGGTTGTCCGGCAGAGACAGGTCAGGCAGGTCCATGCCTTCGCTCTCCCACTGATAGGCGAAGACGATCGCGATGTCCGCACCCTTTGCAGCCTCAGCCGCAGCGGCAGGCTCACTGCCGCCATAGCGCACTGTTGCGCCAAGAGCCCTCGCTTTAATCGCCTGCAACGGCGATGTGGGGAACCATACGTGCGCCTGCCACTTCGCCGGCGGGCGGCCGGGCGGGTCTACCTGTGCCGAGCCGCCGCCGGAGATCATGCCGGTGTCCGCATTCATTCCCAGGACGGCGATGGACTTCACCTTTGCAGGATCGAGCGGCAGCACGTGGCCTTCATTCTTCAACAGCACGGTGCTCTGCTCCGCGATGCGCTGCGCCGTTTCAAGGCCACCCTCGACGTCGACGACACTCTTCTGCGTGGGGTAATCGACGAGTCCGCTGGCAAACTCAGCGCGCAGCACGCGTTGTGCGTGATCGTCGATCTGTTCGATCGGCACCTGGCCGCTCTGCACGGCCGCCTTGAGCTTCGCACCGTAGAACTCGTCCAGCGGCTGCTCGTTATCCAGTCCTGCGGCCGATGCCTTGACCGTGCTGTGCGTGCCGCCCCAGTCGGAGAGAACGAAGCCTTTGAAGCCCCAGTCGTTCTTGAGCACATCGGTCAACAGGTACTTGTTCTGGCAGGCATATTCGCCGTTCACGGCGTTGTAGCTGCACATCACGGCGTTCGGTTGGCCGACTTCGATACCAATGTGAAAGGCCAGCAGATCGCTCTCCTGCATGGCGCGCTTGCTGATGATGGAATCAACCTCGCCGCGGCCGGTCTCCTGATCGTTGATGGCGTAGTGCTTGATGTCGCCGATGACATGCTGTGCCTGCTCGCACTTGATGCGGTTCCCCACCATTGTGCCGGCAAGGACCGGGTCTTCGCCCATGTATTCGAATGTGCGCCCATCGCGTGGTTCGCGCGTGAGGTTCACGCCGCCGCCCAGCGTCATGCTGTAGCCCTGGGCACGCAGCTCGCGACCGATCAGCGCACCGTAGTCGCAGGCGGCTTGCGGGTTCCAGCTTGACGCGGACGCCAGGTTCGATGGCAGTGCCGTCGAGTACCGTCCGTTCTCCGCGCTGCTGCGGACGCCGTAGGCAGCATCGCTCATCTGGATGATAGGAATGCCCAGACGCGGCACCCCGAGCGTGAAGCCCGCGCCGCCATTTCCCAGATAAGCATTGGCAGTGGGCTTCCCCCATCCCGGCATGCCATTGCCATGGAGCAGCCCGATCTTCTCGTCCAGCGTGAGTTCCTTCAGCACCATTGCCGCCCGCTCATCCGGAGACAGTCCAGGCTTCATCCAGGGCTGGTTTTGCGAGGGAGCCTCCGACTGATTGTGGAGGTGGTGCTGCGCGCCCAAGCGAGGACTGGCGAAGAATGTTGAAGCGACAGTCAGCAAAACGGCAAGGGTCTTTCTCATACGTGGATGACCATCCCAACCTCTTCTTATATTGGCGCCTTCCATCATAGTCACCCAAGGCAGCGTGCTGCGTAACGGCAAACCCGGACGATCGATCTGTCGCCTGCTGCACCGACAGGCCATGCATGAACGGCAATGCTCATTGCAGCGGCATCATTTGCCTGCGGGCTCGTCGGGTTCTCCAGTTCTTCCAAAGTGCGCAGCCAGTCACGCCCCAGCAGGCGCGACAGGCTTCGATCCGCCAGAACATGGCCAGCGGTTGGGTACGGCGGTCGAGGGAACGCTACGCATCTGTTGCCTTCAAACGATTTCATTCACAGGAATTGTTTTTTATGTGGAAAAGTGGCATTTCGAGCATCCCTGGAGGCTACGCCTCGGTCTTTCAACCTTGGCAAGTCCCGGATATTCACCAAACATGCTGCCCCGGCGCAGTCATAACAATACTGGAACTTAGGCAAGAACTTCCCTAGCTTCTCCCAGCCTGCAGCAAAAAATGGATGGCTGTACAGCAAATATTGCCCAATATCCGGATTTGTCGCGTGGCGAGAAGCAGCGTCTCCCAGCATTCTTGCCTAAGAAGGCCGATGCCAGAAAAGGTCAATAAAAGTCACTACTGAAGCACATTTGCTCGGCCTCATCCACCAAGCGCCGCGTAAATGCTTCCATGAGCATCCGCAATAGTTGCAGTACGTGGGTAAATCTGTAGTTATGGCTGCTGCGCCAAGAGCTTTCCCTTCGATTTACACCTTTCGTGCTATGAGATATTGCTATCGATCACGCTATAAAGACGCCAACACACCTTTCCGCATTCACTCTGTTTCGGTCATTCGTTCCGTTGCCGGATTGAATTCCGAGTCTTCTCTGCGAGAGGACAGCGAATGGCTTGAGGAGAGCAAACGCCGACTCGGGCGCTTATCTCGTCGCAGTGTGTCTGCCGGCTAGATAGAGCTACTTCGATCTAACTAACCATTGCTCCTCGCGGTAATGGCCATCACTACGCCAATCAAGCGTTTTTCGATATATAGGTGAGCACTCATGAATTTCCGCCGCACTCCAGCAACCCTCGGACTCTGTCTCGCTTCTTTCTCATCCGCGATTGCGGCGTATGCCACCACCCCGGCACCCACCTTCAGCGTGCCGGCTGGAAATTACCAGAGAGCCCAGACGGTAGCAATCCACGACGCGGCGTCAGGAGCCGCGATCTATTACACGACGAATGGGCTGGCACCCACGACCTCATCCGCGCGTTATGCTCAGCCCGTGGCCGTGAATAACACCATGCGGCTCAGAGCAATCGCGGTGGCGCAGGGCTCGATCAGCGCAACGACGACCGTCTCCTACAACATCACTCCGGCTCAGCCGGCCACCTTCAGCGTGCCGGCCGGCACCTACCAGACGACACAGACGGTCAGCATTCATGATGCGACCGCCGGCGCAGTCCTTTACTTCACGACCAGCGGGTGGGCGCCTACAACTGCGTCAACGCGCTACACCGGGCCGATCACCGTCAATCGATCTCTACCCCTGCGAGCGATCGCCGTCTTCCCGGGTGGACCCGCAAGCTCGGTTGCCACAGCCGTGTACACGATCGCGCCTGCCGCAACACCAACGTTCAGCTTGCCGGCGGGAACATACACCGGAAACCAGAACATCACGATTAGCGATGCGACCAGAGGAGCGTCGATCTACTACACGACGAACGGGCTTGCCCCAACGGCCTCCTCAGCTCGCTATACAGGACCCGTGACGATCGCCAGCACGCAGCTCTTGAGGGCGATTGCGGTTTTTCCGAATGGACCCGTCAGTACGGTTGCCTCGTCTCTCTTCACCATCACCCCTGCCACCAAGCCGATCAAGGCTCCGAACACATCTGCGACCTTCTTCGGAATGACTGTGAATCATCTTCTGAGCGGCACCCCGTGGCCGCAGCTGCAATTCGGCACATTACGGCTGTGGGATACGGGAACTCTATGGGGAAACCTCAACCCAACCGAGGGCACATTCAACTGGGGAAATCTGGACAAGCAAATGAATCTGGCTCGCGCCAACGATGCACAAACGATCTATACGTTTGGCGGAGTTCCCCCTTGGGCCATACCGACGAACATCACGATTCAGTCCGTGAAACGATCGCAGGGTGTTGTCACTGTGACGACAGCTGTCCCCCATGGTCTCTACTTCAACGCCTTGCAACCTTCAACAAGCCAGACAAAGATCGTGATCAACGGGATAACCGACGGAAGCTTTGACGGAAGTTTCTATCTCAGCAGTACACCCAACAACACTACGTTCACCTACAGCCAAGGCGGTGCCAATACCGCCTCATCCTCGGGCACAGTGAGTGCCACCTGTGGCGGCGTGTATGCGCCTGCAGCCTGCGCGGAGGCCCCGGCGGACCTAGGCAAATGGGACCAGTATCTCTCGCAACTTGTAGCGCATCTCGGGCCAGGAGCTATCCAATATTGGGAGCTTTGGAATGAAGCCAACATTCCGGATTACTGGCGCGGCAATCCGGAGACTCTTGTGACTATGGCGGAGCACGCACGCAGAATCATCAAGAGCGTGGACCCCAAAGCTGTCATCTTGAGCCCTTCCGTGACCGGAAACTATGAGACACAGACCGAATGCGACAGCTACACGCGGTATTGCGGAAGTGCCTGGCTGGGCACATGGCTAGGCCTTGGCGGAAGGGGCTTGGTCGACGGGGTTGCGTTCCACGGGTACCCGGCTATCGGCGAAGCGCCGGAGCAGATTCAGGGTGCTGTGGGCGTTCTCGCTGCTGTGATGAATAAGAACGGTATGGGCACCTTACCGCTGTGGGATACAGAATCCAGCTGGGGAAGAGCAGTTCAGTTCCCGACCGAGGAAAATCAGATGGCGTGGGTTGCCAAGCATCTGATTCTCGAACAATCGATCGGCGTGCAACGCTCCTTCTGGTACGCCTATGACAACGCCACGTGGGGATCTCTGTGGACCGGGGCAAGCGGGGTGAACCAGGCCGGGAGTGCATTCGAGCAGGTCCACACATGGCTGACGGGCGCTGCAGTCAATCAGCCTTGTACTGCATTGGCAAACGATCCTACGACCTATGTTTGCGGCTACACACGCGCAAACGGCTATGTTGCTCAGGCTGTTTGGACCACAGGGGCAGCGAAGGATTTTCGCGTCTCATCCAATCTGGTACAGTATCGCGATTTAAACGGTGCAGTACATTCGGTCAATGCAGATGCAGTTGAAATCTCTTCTACGCCTATTCTTCTAGAGAATTCGAGCGCATTCTGAGCGGACTTCCTGCAGGTATGTAAGGCTAAGCAATGATCCGTGTGGCTTTTCATCCAGGAAGGGCCACACGGCGCGAATATTCCTGACTCAGCATCAGAAGAGTTGCTTTGAATTGCTTGCGTTTCTAAAGCATTTTCACTGTAGGTATAGAGAGGGGCACGATGTGTGGCTTTTCCTTGAAGAAAAGCCATAGGAGCTTGCGCCAGACCGTCTACACCTATACCGAACATGCTCTTAACGGGTCAGAACATATCTACCATCACTCGAGAGTATGTGCACGGTCTGTCCCATTTTGATGAGCACGCTGAAGTGAGGTGTGCCAACAACTTCAACCGGATGGGGACCTAGATTTTTGATATCGACCAGCCACGGCCGTCCGTCTATATCTGTTTCAGGAACAGGAAGTGGCATCTGGATCTTCGGCTCAGCGTTAATCAGCTCCAGTACCTTCCCTCCTAGGGTGACATCGACGCTTCTGTGACCTGGCTCCAGGCGCACCACCGGTTTGCCTTGAAGATCTTGCAGATCTCTCGCTTGGGCAAAGAGCACAACTATAGCTAAGAGGACTGCCTTCATTTCCACCTCACACGCAGAGCAGCTTTTGAAAGCAAACCAATTTTTGGTCAAAATCTGTCGAGAAAATTGGCAGTCACCCCGAAGACCCGCAATCGCGAAGGCCGCCATTTCTTCAATGCCATGGATGCTGCGTGCTATTACGTTTACTAGACACTTGGCCTCGACGCAACGTCACCCACAGTCCAAACCCTCCCAGTTCGGGAGATGTTTCCGGGTTTGGGTGTAGACGGCAAATCCGGACATTCGTCGACACATCGCATCACTTTCGTCTTCAAAACCGAGAAACGGATGGGTCGGCTTGAGAACCCGGTAAAAACTTCCTGGCAGTCACAAATATCCTTGGCCGCCACACTGAGAAACGGTAGGCTGGCAAGCCGTGAGACATCCGCTATACAATTGTGTCAGTACATAGCGAATCTCCCAGAGCGCTGCATCTGTTTTGTTTGAGGAACTCGCAAACGAGGCCTGTCTCAGTGTTCCTCTGTGCAGCAGGGAGAAGTGCCGATACCGGAGAGGTACATTACCTCTGAACCAACGGATTCACACTATCGGGTCTTTACAGGGGCGGCTACGTGCGGAAAAATGACCTTAACTGATTCACTAAGGTTACCATCTGAATGTCAAGCATTGACTCACAGGGACGGTAAATCTATCACTCCGTTCCACTGCACAAAGAATTCGCACTCGCTTGATTCTTAAGGTGGATACGCCAGGATCGTCCCTCAGTGATCAGGGAGTGGATGGCGGCATCCTGAGACTTGCGTGTTGTCGAGCGTCGGGGACCTGCAGGGTCTCCCGTCAGCAAGAAACGCGTTGCCCGACAAGAATGACGGTTCGTGACGAGTTGGAGGGCGACTTGCCCCTAGCATGGAGGTGTAAATGAGTGCAATACAGTCTCATCGGCGGCTATTCGGCGTCGCCGCGTCTGCCCTATTGCTGGCAGCTTTGAACGTACCGACATTACTGGCGCAAGTTCCTCAAACCGGTGGTCCCGCGTTGGCGGAAAGGCATCCTCGGTATCTCCTGCAGCGTCAGGATGTGGTGTCTCTTACCTTTCCTTTATCCCCGGAGTTGAACCAGACGGTAACCATCCAACCGGATGGGTTTATCAACCTGCAAAATGCGGGAAGCGTCTATGCGCAAGGGCTAACCGCCCCTGAATTAGTGGCCGCCGTTAAAAAAGCATACGCAGGTGTTCTCCGAGATCCAATCATCAGTGCCGATATCCAGGACTTTCAAAAGCCGTTCTTTACCGTCTCCGGACAGGTAGGGAAGCCTGGCCGCTATGATCTTCGGTCCGACATGACCGTCGCTGAAGCGTTGGCAGTCGCAGGCGGCATGTCGATGGCGACAGCTAAGACTCAGGTCTTTCTCTTCCACCGGACATCGGAGAGCTGGTTTGAGGTCAAGAAAGTCAACCTGAAAGAAATCCTGAAGGGGAAGCATGTCAACGAGGACAGCATGATTCAACCCGGCGATATGATCTACGTTCCCGAGAAATTCATCGCAAATTTCAAGAAATATGTTCCTTATTCGATCAATGCCGGCACGTATATCCAGCCAAATCAGTTTTAGCTTGTTTCAACCGATACAGGTCGACAGTCAAAGATGGATCGCCATAGAGGGGATGCAGCCATGAAAGAACAATATGCGGGGAAAGTTGCTGAACATTACAAGGAAATCTCTCTTCGCGATGTGATCGCTCCTTTCTTTCGCAGAAAGCGGCTCATCCTGATCACCTTCCTCACGACTTTTTTAGCGATCATCCTGCTCGCCCTACTCATGGGACCGGTCTACTCGTCGCATACGGAGATACTCCTCAATCGGGAGCGCCAAGACCCGTTGGTCACCCCGGAAGCAACCACGCAGTTGATCACGAACAGCGTCCCCGTGACCGAAGAGGAAATCAATTCCGAGATGGAGTTACTGCGGAGCCGGGATGTTCTCGAGAAAGTTGTTCTGGAGAACGGCCTACAGAAGCCACATGGTTTTTCACTCGTTGACTGGTTGGAGCCGAAACAGACGGAAGCGGACCGCGTCGCGAAGGCGGTGAAGCATCTCGCAAAGAAGCTAAAGATCACCGCAGTTGCAAAGACAAATCTGATTGATATCGAGTACAGCTCATCCAATCCTCAACTTGCCTACTCGGTGGTGCAGTCACTCTCAGACGCTTACCTGGTAAAGCATGTATCCGTCCATCGCCCAAACGGCTCCTATGACTTCTTTTCGAGGGAGACCGACAAATATCATGACGAGTTACGAGCGTCCGAGTCGAAACTCCGCGACTTCAGCCAGAAGACAGGTATAGCGGCACCGGACGTTCAGCGAACGAACCTCGCCCTCGAAGTAGCCACCTCCATCGGCCTTCTGCACCAGGCTCAGCAAGCAGGTGCGGCCGATGCAGAGCGAATCCGCAACGATCGGCAACAGATGAGTAACACGCCGGAGCGTTCTGCCACTATTCGACAGAGTGCGGAGGCTGACAAGCTGCTCGACAGTCTGAACGCGTCTCTCCTCAGTGCGCAAGCGAGACGCGATCAGCTCGCGATGAAATACGAGCCCACATACCCCGCTGTCCAAGAAGCCGATCAAGAGATCGCGCAAGCCAAAGCTGCAATCGCGGACGCAGAAAAGACGAAATACACCACAGAGGCCACGGATCGTGACCCGACCTTTGAGCTTCTCCGTGAGGACCTGGCGAAAACAAGCGCCGATCTGGCGGCGCAGCGAGCGTCAGCGGCTGCAACCCAACGCAGCATCAACAGCATGCAGGCGAAGATGGTGGATCTCGATCGGCAAGCTATTACACAATCGGACCTTCTGCGCGATGCAAAAGCGAACGAAACCAACTATCTACTCTACCTCTCGAAACGGGAACAAGAACGGACATCGGATGCGCTTGATGTGAAGCGGATCGGAAACGTTGCCGTTGCTATCCCGCCCGCGATTCCTGTCCTGCCGGTATTCAGCTGGCCGATGATCATTGTGGTTGCTTTCGGCGTTGCCTTGGTACTGAGCATCGGCTCCGCGTATGTCATCGATTATCTAGATCCCTCGTTCCATACTCCGGCACAAGTCGTCGATATGCTCGGTATCCCGGTTGTGGTCGCCGTCCCAAAGAAAGCGGCTCGGGATATCGCATGATCCTGCAACACTTCAATTTGAAGGAGCAGCCCTTCGGGGTGACGCCGGATACCCGCTATCTGTACGCCAGCAAGACGCATCGCGAGGCGCTGGCGTCGCTGATGTACGGGGTTCAATCCGGCCTTGGCTTCATTGTCCTGTCGGCGCAGCCCGGCATGGGGAAGACCACCCTTCTTTTTGAAGCATTGTCCAGAATGAGCGCGCATGCACGGACCGTCTTCCTCTTTCAGACGATATCCACGCCCGAAGAACTCATGCGCGCCTTGCTTCTCGATCTGGGAGTGAAGGATATTTCGGAAAGCCTTGTCGGCATGCAGACTCGACTCAATGAAGAGCTGGTGGCTCAATCCGCTGTCGGCAAACCTCTTGTCGTGGCGATCGATGAAGCCCAAGGACTGCCCGAGTCGGTACTCGAAGCCGTGCGTATGCTTTCAAATTTTGAAACGGCTCGGCATAAGCTGATGCAGATCATACTCTCTGGGCAGGTTCAGCTTGCAGACACCCTTAACTTGCCCCAGCTACTTCAACTTCGGCAACGGATTTCAATCTTCGCTCAGCTAACCCCGTTGGATGATCAGGAAACCGGGGAATATATCCAACACAGACTACGAATCGCAGGGCTCCCGCCGGACGATTCGATCTTCACTAAGTCAGCGGTATCTCTGATTGCCCGGCAAAGCGGGGGCATTCCGCGGAACATCAACAATCTCTGCTTTAATGCGTTGTCTCTTGGTTGTGCGCTTCAGAAAAAGCAGATCGATGCCGACATGATTCAGAACGTGCTCCAAGATCTACAGCCTGCCTATCGCCCAGTGCCGCAAAAGCATCTTCCGCCTCCCACAGAGACACGCGAGCAAGAGCGGAAGCATTTGCCGCAAGATGTATCGACGAAGTCGAGAGTTCCGCTCTGGGCATCCATGGCTTTTGTCTGCGGCTTGCTGCTTCTGAATACATGGTTGCTCCTGTCGCATCATTCCCATTCAGGAGAGGGAGATGCGATTCACGCGAGCACCCTTCCTCCGCCAAATACCCCTCCCGCTGCTGCGGAGCGAGCGACGCCTGAGCAAACGGCTCTCCCCTCTCGCAAGCTCCCCCTCCATAAAGAGAGGTCCGTGCAAGTCCGTAAAGGGCAATCTCTTTATGGAATCTGTATCGCTACCTTTGGTAAATGCCCGCCTGAGAAGCTGAAAAAAATTATCGAGACGAACCCCTCGATCCCCGACCCTGACCATATTGAATCCGGACAGCGAGTGGTTATCCCCCTGTAGGCCATCATGTGTGCGACGTAAGTGTCGAGAGCAATGGAACCGATTGCCTGACAAAATGGTTAAGAGCTAGGAGACGTGGTCAATGAGCAAACACTTCGAACTGATGCAGCAGATGGAAAGAGATGGGTCTCTCGACTCCCGATCTCTCCGCGACTCCGCCCGTCCTGATACCACGAAGGGCAGGAAGCCGCGCTGGGCCAGCGACGAAGCCTTGCGTCTGGTTCAACAGATATTTCTCCTGCAAACGCAGGAGCCGCCTCATATTGTCACGTTTGCTGGGGTTGATCATGGCAACGGGTGCAGCGAAGTATGTGCATCTGTTGCGGAAGCTCTCGCGAAGAGTGCGCAGAAACCGGTCTGCCTCGTGGATGCGAACTTTCGCTCTCCCGCACAAACTGGACTCTTTGGTGTAGCGGGCTCCTTTGGTTTCACGGATGCTCTTCTCGGCGTCGATCCGATCAGCTCCTTTGTGCAGGAAGAGATCCAAGATAACCTTTGGTTGCTTCCGTCCGGCAGCACTGCCACGGACTCTCCTGCCCTGCTTGCCTCCGAAAGCCTACGTTCCAGGCTTATCGAGCTGCGACAGCGCTTCGAATTTATCATTATCGACGCGCCGCCGCTGAGCCTCTATTGGGATGCGATTAAGCTTAGTCAGTTATCCGATGGCCTTGTCATGGTTCTGGAGGCGAACGCGACGCGACGCGAATCCGCTATCTCTGCGGCCGCGAAAGTTCACTCCGTCGATGTTCCCATTCTGGCTGCGGTTCTGAACAAACGAACATATCCGATTCCGGGAAAAATCTTCAGCAAGCTGTAGGCTCGTCATGCCAGCGATTCTTCTTAGGATCACTGGTAGTGTCATAAGTTACGGCTGGGCGCCTGAGTGCATTGCCAGCCGTGAGGGCGACCGAATCTAAGACACACACACTAGTCTGTCTTAGATTGACACTTCACATCTTTTCTGTTCAGCAGTTGATCTGGTCGGTGTCTGTGATCCGGTCGAGACTTTACACTCAAGGTCTCGTCCCCGGACAGGCTCACGAAATTTTAAGATAGTTACAAAACAATAGGAATTGATGAAAATATTACTTGTTCATAATTTCTATCGTGAACCTGGCGGAGAGGATGTCGTCTTTTCTCAGGAGCGTAGCTTACTCGAACGTATGGGACACCAGGTTCTTACCTATACCCGCTCGAATGAGGAGACCGTTGGTGCTCCGCTGTCGGAGAGACTTCGTCTCCTGCGTACCATCGTCTCCGCGCCGGACAGCCGGAACGATGTAGCTCGACTGTTACAAGCAGAGCGGCCTGACGTGGTGCACATTCACAATACGTTCATGATGATTTCGCCGAGCATCTACCAAGCATGCTCAGACGCTCGTATCCCTACTGTGCAGACGTTACATAATTACCGGTTATTATGCCCTGCTACGACGCTCTATCGCAGCGGCACAGTCTGTGAAGAGTGTGTCGATCACGGCCTAACCCGGTCTGTTCGCTATGGATGCTACCGTGAGTCACGTGCTACCACAGCCTCCGTTGCCGTCATGCTGAAAGTACATCGCGTCCAAGGCACATGGAGCAAACAGGTGAATGCATTCATCGCCCTGACAGACTTTGCCAAGCAAAAGTTTTCAGAGAATGGTCTGCCCGCGCAACGAATTCATGTGAAACCGAATTTCATCGACCCAGACCCGGGTGAACACAACAAGCCTCGGAACCACGTGTTGTTTGCCGGCAGGCTGACCGAAGAGAAGGGTGTCGCCACCCTGCTTGCGGCTTGGTCGAAGCTCGCACTGCCGACGAAACTCATCATTGCCGGGGATGGACCTGCTCGGCCGGCCCTAGAGCAGACGGCTCGATCGGAAGGTCTCAATCATGTAGAATTTCTAGGTAGATGCAGCCGCGATCGTATCCGGGATCTCATGGAGACCGCCCATTTTCTTGTTATTCCTAGCCTTTGGTATGAGGGTTTTCCGATGGTCCTAGTGGAAAGTTTTGCCTGCTCTACTCCAGTCATTGGTTCGCGACTTGGAGCGATGCAGGAAATCATCCGCGATGGTGACACCGGTCTGCATTTCCGAGTGGGGAATGCGGGCGATCTTACGCACAAGTTAACGTGGGCTCTTGAGCATCTACCCGAGATGAAGACAATGGGTGAGCAAGCGCGGCTTGCGTATCTCGAAAAGTACAGCGCATCTTCGAACTATGACGCGTTAATGCGGATTTATTCAAACGCCATCGCAACTCCGCTCGATTAGTCTGCAAAGAGATTTGGTTCATTCATACATGTTGCACTTCCATTCGGAGGAATATTCATGAGTGTCGCGCTTATCACTGGATCGGCCGGTCTGGTCGGGTCTGAGGCAGCAGCCTACTTTGCATCTTTAGGCATGGACGTCGTCGGGATAGACAACGGCATGCGTGCGGAGTTTTTCGGTGAATCGGCTTCTACGAAATGGGTGCGTAACCGCCTAGAAAAAGAACTGCGGGGCTACACGCATTACGATGTCGATATTCGCAGCTATGACTCTATCTCTAAAGTCTTCCAGAGCTACGGAAAAGACATTTCCCTCATTATTCATACTGCGGCGCAGCCGTCGCACGATTGGGCGGCCACGAATCCCTTCATGGACTTCACTGTCAATGCGAATGGCACCTCCGTCATGCTGGAAGCAGCGAGAAACTTTTCGCCGGATGCCGTTTTCATCTTCACCTCGACAAATAAGGTGTATGGGGACACGCCAAACTATCTTCCGCTCGTCGAAGCGGATACGCGCTGGGAACTTGATTCGTCTCACCCGTACTATGCGAACGGCATTCCCGAGAGCATGTCGATCGATGGCACGCTGCATAGCTTGTTTGGTGCATCGAAGGTTGCGGCAGATGTTTTGGTGCAAGAGTACGGCAAGTATTTCGGCATGAAGACAGCTTGTTTTCGTGGCGGCTGCCTGACCGGCCCAAATCACTCGGGAACGCAGCTGCATGGTTTCCTTGCATATCTCATGAAATGCGCTGTGACCCAAGCCCCTTATACGATCTTCGGTTACAAGAAGAAACAGGTCCGCGACAACATCCATAGCGCCGATCTCGTCCGAGCGTTTCACGAGTTCTTTAAGAAGCCGGGTTCCGGAGAGGTCTACAACATGGGCGGAGGGCGATTTAGCAACTGCTCAATGCTTGAAGCGATTACGCTGTGCGAGACCATCACCGGCAAAGTATTCAAAACAAATTATGTTGACCAGAACCGGCGGGGAGACCATATCTGGTGGGTAAGCGATCTCTCACGATTCCAAGAGCATTATCCGGAGTGGAAGTTGAAATATGATGTGCCGCAGATTTTGCAGGAGATCTATCAACTCAATGTTGAAAGGTGGAACCAGAATTGTTGAACTCCGGCAAGAAGAATGTGGTTGGCATCCTGATCGATGCTGTCGACTATGAGGCAGCAGAAGATTTAATCATGCGCGCTGCGCATGAGAGACGAGGTCTTGCGGTCTCGGCGCTTGCGGTCCATGGGGTCATGACCGGTGTCCTTGATGAGGAGCACAGGTTCAGGCTCAATTCTTTCGACCTTCTGGTTCCGGACGGCCAGCCCGTCCGTTGGGTGCTCAATCGCCTTTATTCGTCAAAGCTGCGGGACCGCGTCTACGGCCCCACCCTCACGCTCAGGATCTGTGCTCGTGCTGCGTCCGAAGGTGTGCCGATCTATCTTTATGGGGGCACCGCGGAGATATTGGAAGCGCTCCAACGATCGCTTCACGAGAGGTTTCCTGGGATCAAGATCGCCGCGGCGGAGCCCTCACGATTTCGACGACTCCAGCCGCACGAGAAGGCGGAGTTAGTTGAGCGAGTTCGAGCTTCCGGAGCCGGCATTCTCTTGGTAGGTCTAGGGTGTCCGCGGCAGGAGGTATTTGCGTATGAATTTCGCGAGAGCCTCTCCATTCCTCTTCTTGCTGTCGGAGCGGCCTTTCCTTTCATCGCGGGCCTCCTGCCCCAAGCTCCCCCCTGGATGCAGCGTAAGGGCTTGGAATGGCTGTTCCGGCTGATGGCCGAACCGAAGCGGTTGTGGCGACGGTATCTGTATCTCAACCCGGCATACCTGTTTCTGGTAGCGTTACAGGCGCTGCGATTGCGACGCTTTCCCACTGCCGGTTCGTTACCCTCTCGTGAGCAACTCTTTGGTTAATCCGCGCACCCAGACTGCTGAAAAGACGAATGTTTAACCTCAAGTCGACGAGCGTCTTGACTCGCAACGCATTTTGGATGTCCGTGGGACAAGGCGCCCGCCTTGTCGTCCAAGCGTTGTATTTCACCCTGATTGCCCGGAGCCTGGGCGTTGCAAACTACGGCGCATTCGTCGGTGTTGTGGCCCTCGTCCAGATTCTCTATCCATTTGGCTCAGCGGGCCGCGGCAATCTCCTGGTCAAGAGCGTAGCTCGGGAGCCTGACTCCTTTTCGAGGATGTGGGGCGCAGCTCTATCGACGACCTTTGTCTTTGGGGCAGTCCTCATTGCCGTGGTCCTGTCGCTGTATCGTTTTGCACTTCCACCATCCATACCCGGCATGCTCGTTCTCTTGGTCGCAGCATCGGACATCGTTGGCTTAAATATCATTCTCATTTCCGGTCAGGCATTCCAGGCATTCGAGCGCCTGGGCTGGACGGCGACCATCAATGTCATGATCAGTGCCGGTCGGCTCATTGGAGCCCTTGTTCTGTTCTTCTTTCATCACTCGCCAACGCCGTTGCAGTGGGGCTATGCGTACTTTGGCAGCACCGTCGTTGTCTCGAGCACCGCTTGCTGGCTCGCCTCCAAGCATTTGGGCCATCCCATCTTGAACCTACCGAAATCATGGAAAGAGATTCGGGAGGGCTTCTATTTTTCAATCGGTATGAGTTCCCAGAGCATTTATAACGACATCGATAAAACGATGCTTGCCCGTCTGAGCACCCTGGACGCGACAGGTATCTATGGCGCCGCGTATCGGTTGATCGATGTCAGCTTTACGCCGGTTACGGCTCTCCTGTCAGCCACCTATCCACGCCTCTTTCAAAAAGGCAGTGAGGGGCTGCGTTCGAGTTGGTCCTATGCCAAGCCATTGCTGCTTCGCGCCGTAGGCTATGCAGTCTTGGTCTGCATTGTCATCATGTTATCCGCCGGACTCGTCCCTCTTATTCTGGGTTCGGAATATGCACGAACCACGAACGCACTCCGTTGGCTCGCGCCGTTACCCATCCTCAAGGCGATGCACTACTTTCTATCGGATAGCCTTTCCGGTGCCGGCTACCAGTGGTTACGAAGCTGCCTGCAAACAGGTGTGGCAGTGTTCAACGTCCTGATCAACCTCTGGCTGATTCCTCTCTATTCCTGGCGAGGTGCAGCCTGGTCGAGCATCCTCTCCGACGGGCTTTTGGCGCTCGCGGTCTTTGTCGCCGTCATGTGCGTGACTCGACAGGAAAATGCCCGATTGCTCAGGCAGACCGGCTAATTGAATGAAATACCTTCGAGATATGTCGTATCGCGCTCACGGCAGAGCCTCAATCGTGGATACTTTCTCCGTATTGAATGCAATGCGTGTCCGACCTCTTCCTCGGATGTACAGGCTTCAGGTCACATGGGCTCCATGAATCTCGAAAGGGGGCAACCGTACATGTCCGAATCTGCAACAACGCCATCCTCAGCGGTGCGGTCCACCGATCCCGGTTCGATTGGGGTAAGTGCTGTGCCATCGAACAAACGTTCTTTCTCGCAATGGCTGGATGCGTTTCGATGGGTGGCGGCATTCTCCGTTGTACTCGCACACTGCGCAAACCGATTCTTTGTCCACATTACAGATGTCGCTCCGGGACAACGAACCTATGCGTTCTATGGATTCTCCTTGCTCGCAGGCTTTGCCCATGAAGGAGTGATGATATTTTTTGTCCTCAGCGGCTACTTGGTCGGCGGCGGTCTTTATAAAGAGGCCAAGCGTCGGAGGGCTGTCGATCTGCCCATGTATCTCCTGAAGCGTGTATCCCGGCTGGGCATCGTGTTGTATCCATCGTTGCTCTTGATTGCAGTCTTGAATCTTCTAGGACTTTACATATTTCGAGGCATGGACACCGGAGTGTATGCGGCCAATACGATGCATCTCATGCAGCCGGGACAATTCGCCTGCAATGCTGCTTTCATGCAAACTGCGCTCTGTGACCCTTACGGCGGAAATGGCGCACTTTGGTCGCTCTACAATGAATTTTGGTACTACCTCATATGGCCGGTCATGGTACTGACGGTATTAGTGGGGTCCACCTGGAAGCGCACATTCCTGGCTCTCGCTGCGGCAGGTATGCTGTTCCTTCTTACATACATTCAACAGCCCGGAGCATTTTCGCTGTCGCTGTACATGGTTATCTGGCTCCTGGGGGTCTGTGTTGCTGCATTGCCGCGCCCCATCCTTCGATCATGCGTGGGCTCCGCTGCACTCTTTCTTGTGGGTCTTTCCGCAGACCGGCTTTTGATTCGCCGTTCCTTTGGCGATATACATCCCATTGGGCTGTTTTTTGTCGATACCGTTGTGGGTATTCTCTTCGCGAATCTGCTCCTGACTATGAGGGATCGAGGGTCCCTTTCCGCACCCCCCGGCGGCAGATGGAATACGTGGCTTGCCTCCTTCTCTTTCTCCCTCTATTGCATTCACATTCCCGTTTTGAATCTTTATGGAGCTGCCCTAAGGTTTTATACTGGCATAGGTTGGTCGATGGTTCCAGATCGCCTCTGGAAGTGGTGTGTCCCCTTTGTGGGGATCCTGCTCAGCGCGGTTTTTGCATTTGGACTTTCACGAATCACAGAAGTACATACAGACGAGCTTCGTCATTTTCTTCTCAGAAAGTTTCCGCTGCTGCGGCGAGCTGAAGAATCTTGAAGAACGCTCATTCGTTGTAAGTTCATTGGGCAAGAGAGTCGACCATTGAGGAGGCTGTCGCATGGAAACCGATACAAGAGTTGACCGGATCGTTATCGGAGCGGCAGCCATTGGGGCCTCCGGCGCACTGTTACCGCTCATTTTCACGAGTCAAGACTTCAATTACATGGATGGGTCTCCCGGCTATCGGATGACTTTAGGAGCGTGCTATGCGCTGGCCGGCATTTATTCCGTTATTCATTTCCGGGAAATTCTTGCTATTGCCGCTCGCTCCAAGGCACTTATCCTCTTGCTTGCCCTGGCATTCGTCTCGGCGGCTTGGGCGGAATCCCCGGGTCTTGTCATTCAGCGCGCGATTGCGCTCTTCGGTACCACGCTGATCGGTCTACTACTGGCTGCCCGTTTCACGGGGACCGAAAGGCTTCGCCTATTGAGCATCATCTTCCGTTGCCTTGCTATGGGAAGTTTTTTCATCTCTGTCTTTCTCCCCCGCTTTGGTATTTCCGATGATCCCCTCCATACCGGTGACTGGGTAGGAGTGTTTGGCAATAAGAACAAGTTGGGAGCCTACATCGCAACGGCGATGTTGATCGATTACTTCCGCCCCATGCGGCTGCGGTGGAAGCTTCTATGGTTTGGTCTCTATATTCTGCTGCTCGTTAAATCCGGCTCCGCATCTCCATTGGCAGCACTCTTCGCGACCTGGGTGGTTCTGCGTGTCGCTCAGACCTTACGGGGCCGGCACCGCCTGTCAATCCGCGCAATTCTTATCTCCGTAGCGGCGACTGTTGGATTTGGCGTGGCCGCTGGCCTTGGGACCGGCGTGTTTCAGTTCATATTCGGACGGACTGCCGACCTATCCGGCCGAACGGGGCTTTGGAAGGCGTTGATTCCAGCGATTGCCAAGCATCCGCTTCTGGGTTACGGATACGGGTCGTTCTGGGGTGGTGCTTCGGCAGAGTATTACGCCGTGGTAAATCGTCTCTACTGGGTTCCTATGTACTCGCACAACGGGTATGTCGAGATAACAGTGAACCTTGGTCTCGTCGGTCTAATTCTGGCAAGCATATTTCTTCTCAGCGGTACGCGGTACGCAGTGCAGGAAGCCGAGCTGAGCACCTTGGAGAGAGATGCCTTTCCTATCGCGTATCTAATCTATTTTCTAATCCGAAATATGACGGAATGCACGATTTTATATCTCAACAGCCTTGAGTGGGCATTGTGCGTTGCCGTGGTTGTCAGCGTGCTTCCTGCGGTACAACTGGCAGGACGGATGGCCATCGGCAGCCTCCGGCACAGTCTTTCATCCGGTTCAGCTCCGGGTGGGGAGTATGCAGGTTGACCACCCAACCTACAGCAGTTATCTACTGCGACCATCTCTTGTATGCTTCGGAGACTTTCATCCGAGCGCAGGCCAGTGCTCTCAAGAGGTTCCGCCCTGCATATGCAGGGCTGCGGCGGGTGACGGGATTGGACCTCCCTCCGGAGGATACGCACGTTCTTTATGCCGGCGGTATCGCAGGTCGAGCAAGCGAGCTTGCCTTCAAACTATGGGGCGTTGCGCCTGGTTTCTTGGCGCGTTTGCGTGCGCTGCACCCTCATTTAATGCACGCTCACTTCGGTGCCGATGGTTTACGAGCCCTCCCGCTTGCCAGAAGATTACACGTTCCTCTGATCGTTACATTTCATGGCTCGGACGCAACCGTGACTCGCATCGATAAGGCCAAGGTGCCCTATGGACATCGTCGCTATCTGGCGAACAGATCGCAGCTCCAACGCGGTGCGGCACAAATCATCGCGGTCTCGCAGTTTGTCAAAGGAAAGCTTCTCGAACAAGGATACGCAGACGCGAAGGTCCAGGTTCACTACATCGGCATCGACACACGACTGTTTTCCCCTCGGCCCGAAACCACGGAACGGACCGTTCTCTTCGTGGGAAGACTCGTTGAGCGCAAGGGCGTTGAGTATCTGATACGCGCCATGGCAGAGGTGCAAAAGGAGGGCGTCGATCTGGATCTTGTGGTGATTGGGGATGGACCTCTTCGTCCTCAACTCGAGCTGCTGGCCAAGAACAACCTGCGGAGATTTCAATTTCTTGGAGTGCAGCCGCCAGAAGTGGTCCGCGATCGGCTCTCTCGAAGCAGCATCTTTGCTGCGCCAAGCGTTACGACGGCCTCAGGAGAAGAAGAAGGATTCGGTATGGTTTTCCTGGAGGCGCAAGCCATGGAGAAGCCAGTCGTCTCTTTCGACTCCGGCGGTATCAACGAAGCCGTGGAACATGGTGTGACCGGCATCCTTTCACCGGAGCGCGATTGGCAGGGCCTTGCAAGAGATATCCACCTTCTGGCTCGCGATACCGATCTCTGTCGCAGAATGGGCAAAGCAGGCAGAAGTCGCGTTTTGGCTCGATTCGATATCGAGAAGCAAACGGCAATCCTTGAAGACATCTACCTCGACGTCTGCGATCGCTGGAAGGGCGCCGACACCGTCAAGGTGTATGCAGGCCATGGGAGACACTAGATTGGCTCGAGTCCTCATTATCCAATCGGTCATGAAGCACTACCGGCTGCCGTTTTTTCTGCGGCTCCAGGAGTCGCTCGCGCGCGAGCAGATCGAACTCACTGTTGCCTATAGTGCTCCCAATGCCGCACACGCCGCTCGAAAGGATGACGCAGAGCTACCCAGCGATTGGGGACTGAAGGTCAAGGGGTACTGGCTATTCGGCCGCTTTCTGTATCAGCCGCTTTGGCGGCATATCCTGAAGGCCGACTTAGTGATCGTCGGGCCGGAGATCAAATATCTCATCAATCCGTTGCTGCTCGTGATGTCCGCACTCCGCGTGAAGCGAGTTGCCTTCTGGGGTCTGGGCCCGAACATGCATCCAGATCGGTCGCCCATCGCAGAATGGATCAAGAACCGTCTTTTCACGAAGGTCGATTGGTGGTTTGCCTACACGGCAACCATTGCACGCTATCTAGAGCGAAAAGGTATGGCGCCGGACCAGATCACTACGGTGCAGAATGCCACAGACACGACCGAGTTGCGACGGCTTATGAATGACATCCCGGATACGGAGGTCGCAACCGCAAAGCTCGCTCTGACCAATGGCGAACCGGCGAGGATCGCTTTGTATTGCGGCATGATGCAGAAGATAAAATCGATCCCCTTGCTCATCGAGACAACAAGACAGGTAAGAAAGATGTGCCCCTCCTTTCATCTCGTGATGATAGGGAATGGTCCGGAGCGCGGGTGGCTTGAGGCAGAGATCGTGAATGAGCCCTGGATCCACTATCTCGGGTCCAAGTTTGGCCGGGATAGTGCGATCTATTACAAGATGGCGGACATCTTCATCATTGGCGGCACAGTGGGGCTTTCTGTAGTGGACAGCTTTGCCGCGGGACTGCCCCTGCTGGCGACGAACCTGGACACGCATCCGCCGGAGATAAGCTACGTGAAGGATGGATACAATGGCCGCTTATCCCCACATGATCCGAAGGCATTTGCCGAATCGATCGTTACCACCCTTTCGGATGCGGCTCTGTTAGCAACGCTTCGCGCGGGAGCTCAAGCATCCGGCGAGACATACACAATCGAGACTATGGTTCATAATTTTGCGGATGGTATCGGTGCTTGTCTCAGACGATACGGATTCACCATGGCTGGGGATACACAAGAATACGGGTCGCAAAGGGTATAAGACGACCTCGACTGCTCATGTTCGATAACCTTACTCAATTTTCTTACTTCACCGTCCGCTCGAAGGGCGCATAGCACTTACGTTTAGCTGCAGTATCGCGGAAGGGGCGATTGATTATGAATGTCAGCGTTTTTGGATTAGGGTACGTAGGTTGCGTCTCCGCGGCGTGTCTGGCGCAGGACGGTCACCGTGTCGTTGGGGTCGATGTAGATAATAGAAAGGTCGTATCCATCAATAATGGTGAAGCGCCTTTCGTAGAGCCAGACTTGGAAGCGTTGCTGCAATCTGCAACTGCCCGCGGTGCGTTACGGGCAACGACCGATGAGGCCGAAGCGATTGCAGCCACAGATCTTGCTTTGATCTGTGTGGGCACTCCGTCGGAGCGCACGGGCGAGATCAAACTGGATGCGCTTCGTGCAGTCATTGCCACGATCGGAGCGGCGTTGCGGAACAAGGCAACGCCCTTCGTCGTCGTTCTGCGCAGCACCGTGCTGCCTCATGTGGTGGAAGGGGAGCTGATTCCCCTGCTTGAGAAGGCCGCAGGCAAATCGCTCGGAGATCAACTGCAGTTCTGTTATAACCCTGAGTTTCTACGAGAGGGCACGGCGATTCGCGACTTCTACGAGGCGCCCATGATCGTGGTGGGACACGCAAGCAACTGGGCGGCCGACACGGTCGCAAGCTTGTATAGCAAAGTCCAGGCGCCCATCGTGCAAACCGACATCGGGACTGCATGCATGGTCAAGTATGTCTGTAATGTATTTCACGCCTTAAAGGTGTCCTTTGCCAATGAGATCGGGCAATTGAGCGAGTCCCTCCACGTCGACGGTCGCCGCGTCATGGAGATTATGTGCATGGATACAAAGCTGAACATTTCGCCTATGTACATGAAGCCGGGCTTCGCCTTTGGCGGATCATGCCTGCCGAAGGATCTACGCGCCATCGTCGCGGAATCGCGGCTGCGTGGCATCACGTTACCTGTCATTCAAGGAATCCTGCCAAGCAATAAGGCACATCTACAAAGCTGTATCGACGCGGTCCTCGATATCGGAGAAAAACGGATCGGCCTGTTTGGTCTGACATTCAAAGAAGATACGGACGATCTGCGCGAAAGTCCTGCTGTCGAGTTAGCAGAGTCTCTGATCGGCAAAGGAATGGAGATTGCTATCTACGAGCCGTCCATCTCACACGACACGATTCACGGTACGAACCTGTCCTACATCGAGAAAAACATTCCACATGTATGGAAGCTGCTCACCACTGATCTCGCTGACATGGTGACGCGCTCGAAGGTGATCGTGCTGTTGAAGAAGGTGAACGATGAGGAGCGGCGCATTCTTGGCACGCTTGGCGCTGATCAGGTGTGCATCGACTTCGTGAACACCATCGATCCGGATCAACTGAAGGCGCGGACCATCAAGTTTGCGATTCCGTCGCGGGAGCCTCTCTTCAATGAAGCGTAGCCTCCTCCTTCTGGCCTTGCTTTGTGGCGTGATTGTAGCGGTCGTCCTCCTCCCCGAAAACAGGGCAGATGATGCACAGTCGAAGCCCATGCATCTTGCTCCATCTGCCGGTGAGGTCCCTGCGGACTACTTTGGCATGCATATTCATCGGGAAGGCACCTCCACACCCTGGCCAACCGTCCCGTTTGATACTTGGAGGCTGTGGGATGCGCACGTTGCTTGGCCGGATTTAGAACCTCAGCCGGGAAAATGGAACTTTACCCTCCTGGACTCCTATCTGAAACTCGCTGAAGATCACCATGTGCGCGTTCTCCTGCCTCTGGCACTCTCTCCGAAGTGGGCCTCTGCTCGCCCGAACGAGTCCTCCACTTACCAGCCCGGTTTTGCTGCCGAGCCTCGACAAATGACGGACTGGGATAACTACGTCCGAGCCGTTGTGCAACATTGCAAAGGCAGAGTGCAGGCTTATGAAATCTGGAATGAACCAAACTATAAAATCTTCTGGAGTGGGCAGACGGATCAATTGGTCAACATGACAAAAGACGCCCATGACATCATCAAATCGGTAGATCCCCACGCCATCGTGGTTTCCCCGTCGGCAACCTCCGGTACGAAGGGGGTGGCATGGTTGAACGATTTCCTTCAACAAGGAGGAGGGCGTTATGTCGATGTCATTGGCTTTCATTTCTATGCTCAGACACCGGAGGCAATGGTGCCTCTTATCGAACAAGTGAAACAGAGCATGACAAGTCATCAGGTTGGCTCGTTGGCGGTTTGGAATACCGAGACAGGCTGGGCGAAACCAAAACCGTTCCCATCTGCGGAACTAGGCGCTGCGTATCTCACTCGGGCGTATCTACTGAATTGGGCCGCCGGCGTAAAACGACTCTATTGGTATGCCTGGGACAATCACAGCTTTGTCAGCATCGAGACGACAGAATCGGATAACGCCTCGCTGACACCTGCCGGCCGGGCGTATGGCACGGTCCACAAGTGGCTCGTTGGTGCACAACTGCAGTCATGCGACATGGCGCTCGACCATACTTGGACCTGCTCGCTGCAGCGAGATCATCGCAACGAATGGGTGGTCTGGAACCAGGATCGTGAAATCGACATGTCTTTACCTAAAGCCTGGCGCGCCCAAACCAGCACCAACACCGATGGCAATGCCTCACCCATCACGACGCCATCCCTTCACATCAATCAGATGCCTCAGCTCATCACGGGCGGCAGGCATCAATGACGCTGTCCTCGAAGCGGGAGGCCGAGCGACTCCATGGGATGTCGCGGTCTGCGCCGGACTCGGATTCGAAGAGCGGCGCATCGCCCCGTTCCGGTCGCCCCTCGGGTCGATTTTACCGGCCAGAACTCGATGCACTGCGCTTCCTGGCATTCCTGAGTGTCTTCTTCTGCCACGCTCTGCCCTTCGATGATCCAAAACACGCGCACAAAGGCCATATCTGGCACTACTTTCAATACGTCAGGGAATCCGGGAACTTTGGCGTGTGCCTGTTTTTTCTGCTCAGCTCTTATCTCATCACCGAGCTGCTGCGGCGAGAATATCTGAGCACGGGCTCCGTGCATCTCCAAGCATTCTATCTGCGGAGAAGCCTCAGAATATGGCCTCTTTATTTTGCAACCCTGGCTATGGTCGCGGGCATTGGCATCGTAGTCCCCGCGCTTCACATGGGTGGGATGCAATTTCTGGCCTTTCTTCTCTTTGTTGGGAATTGGCACATGATTGCTTCGTCCCTGGCGAACCCCTTGAGCTGGTTGTGGAGCATATCCGTGGAAGAGCAGTTCTACGTCATTTGGCCCACCATGGCTAAAGTGGGTGGAACCCGAGCTATCACTGTCGGCTCTATTCTCTGCTTGCCCCTGGCACTGGTTGCTGCCGTCTATGCCGTCCGATTCCAATCAAACCCAGACGTCTCCGTATGGCTCAACAGCGTTGTGCAATTTCAGTTCTTTGCCTGGGGCGCGCTTCTTACTGCCTTTCTCTCAGGAAAGATGCTGGATCTCTCGAAGAGCTTACGAATCAGCACCGCGGTCACGGGATGTATCTGCTGGCTGCTTGCAAGCGGTGTCTGCCACATCAAGACGCCCGGAAGCCATCCCAGTGCGTTCAGAATATGCGTTGGCTATGAGCTCGTCGCAGCCGGATGTATCTGCTTCTTATTGGCAGCCCTGGGCGCATCGGTTACGGGTGTCCCGAAGATTTTCATCTACCTCGGCAAGATTTCTTACGGGCTGTATATCTTTCACGGATTTGCGCTCGCCGCCACCACCGGACTCCGTCAGCACTTTGAACGGGCCATGTCCCCTAACACGGGCATGACGTGGCTGCTGTTTTTTATCGATCGGGTGGTAAGCCTTGCGATCACCATAGGCCTCTCCGTTCTCTCGTATGAGTACTTCGAATCGCCATTTCTGAAGCTCAAAGATCGCTTCAGTTTTGTGCAGTCTCGTCCCGTCTGATTGCGATAATCGCTTGCTCTGTCGAAGTCGAGCGGGAGTCACGGTTCCTTACATCCAGCGATGCGATTGAAGTCCTTGGCGCATGCTTTGCGCCTCGTCCCGACGCCCCGACGTGGCTTTCGCCTTAAAAAGCATGTTCACTGTAGGGATAGAGAGGGGCGCGAGGGATATATAGGGGCGCGATGATCCGCGGAATTCCGCTCGACACAACAACAGTGACAATGCTTTAGTAGTCCTGCTCCAGGTTATGCAGTCGGCGATCTCTGAAGCTCTTCAACGCGCGTGACAGAAACGGTGGCAGGGTTTCTCTTCCAATTCGGCGAAGAAGTGATCCCTTATTCTGGTAGATCGTTGGCGCATAGATCGAGTTGTGCATCACAAGGCGTTTTCCAACAGTGTGGAAATAGACAGCGAAGGAGCGACGCGCTACGCCAGCTCCGATAACGGGTCTGACTCCGTGGAAGTTTTTGTCGCCGATCTCGAAGATCACAGTCCTGTTGAACAGCGGCTCAATAACTTTCTCGCATTTTGTGCCCTGCTGATTCCATAACTCAAGCTGGCCACCATATTCCGGAGCCCAAGACCGATTCAAGTAAATGAGCATCACCACGCGACGTTCAAGCCCGGAATTATGATCGGTGTTTCGGTCTGCGTGCACATCGAACTTCCCACCCTCGGGAACGACGTGATAGCCGGCACCCGTGAGATAAGGATCGGGGAGAAGAGCCTTTACACCAGTGATCTCCGAGAGAAAGTAAAGAAACCCTGCCGAGTGCAATATCGATGCGAATTGAAAGGTCTGGTCACCGAGATCGGCGGCCGAGCGCAAGTTTGACTTGACGAGATGGTCGGTGTGCTCGTGCACCCACTTCTCACTCGAAGGTGAGGGCAGTTCATCGAGGACAGGATTCAATGTTTCATATGGAAATAGGTCGTCAAGGACCAAATGAGGAAAGGGCGCCGCATGCTGATATTCATGAAGAAGCTCATCCACACTCTTATCGATCGAGAGGTCGCAGCGCACAAATGACAAAACTTTTTCAGTTCGGTTCGTTCGAGTGAACATCACATGAGCGCACCTCAAGGGCGCCTTATCATCTTTCCCCTACACCATAATAAGTTAGCGCATCCGGCGTGGTCCCTTCGATTTCCTTCGCAACGGCATCTGCCCAGAAGTAACCGGCGAGCAGCACTGTAGCCACAACAGTACTCATTACTTATCGAATGATGAGCGCGCTTCGAGGTATCAGGAAACTGAGCATTAGGCTCCAGACCGCCGATCTCACGCCACAGGAAGAGTGATGAAGAACAATGTTGCAACGTGATGAGTCTTCCCACATCCGTTTTCATAAGAAAGAGCCGGGTCTCGTCTACTTCGCTTCCAAAGTTGCAACGCGAAAGATGCTGTTACATCACGCATACGTCTTGAACGAGTTATCGCAGCAATAAAAGCTTATATAGGTGCTGTCATCCGGATCGTGACAACAACGCACGGATTGGGATCAAGTCGTATCCATCTTCGTGCTTCATTCCATATCTAATTTAAGCGTCGCGCGGGTCACCTTGCGAACGGGAGTGCTGCATACCCAGCCTTCGCGGACTTACGCACCTGGGCAGAGCGGGTCGGGATTGCGCGAACCAAGGTCGAGCTTCACGATGCGTCCGTTGCTACAGCAGAAGCCGGGTTGCTATGCGATAAAGCGCAGCCCTCGTCGGGTATGTTTGTCAGGAAATGTCTGCATCATCTCAACTCGATACATGACGCGCTCTCAGGGTTTGCTCCGGAACACCTATGCCGGGGTGCCGCATGCCATGAATGCGGCCGATCCTGACCTTAGCGGCAAACACGCAGTTTGAAGTGCAGATGTGCTGGGGACCTGCGTCCGATGGCTGTAATTGATTGCGGAAATGGTAGGCACGAGGAGACTCGAACTCCTGACCTCTACCGTGTCAAAATTTGGGTCAACGCTAACTGCTGGATTTACAAGGCTCTGGTCGCTTCCAAAGCCCTGTAAGCGCCTCAGGAACAGCCTGGTGTTCCCGGATTGTTCCCAGAACATCCTCGCCTGTTCCCATGTCCGTTGTTCGCCCATGTTGCCGTGCCCATCGATGAGGCTTTTCGATTGCTGGTGGGGGGCCCTCATGGAAAAGAGGGCAACGGTTCGGCTAAATGTTGATATCAGGCGGTTTCGCCTTTTATTCGCTATATTGGGTTTGGGACGGCTTGTACACAGTTGCACCATAAATAGTGCATAATGCGAGGGACTATCAGTTGCTATCCTGAGACGCGAGGAGACTGTCATGCCTAGGGGCGAGCTGTTGAAAAAGCTGTTCTACAGCTACGCACACGGTGATGGTCAAGGCTTTCACGATACTGCAACCGCGATCATCCGGGATGAAGAGTCGAAAAACAACCGGGTCTTTGCGAATGCTCTCCGCAGGAATTTGGGCGATGCAAAGAAGCCGCAGTTTCCCGGCATCGCTCACGAAGATGACGCGGCTCTACGAAAGTTAAACGTCATTCCATTTGAGCGTGAGAAGCAATTGCCGCTCGTTGAAACCGTCATTCCCGAAAGACGCCCGTCCGACCTAATACTCAAGAGGAACAACCAGCATCTTCTTCTCTCCCTCGTGAACGAGTTTCGGAAGCGAGACACTTTAGGTGCGCATGGTCTGCGTCCGCGCTCACGGCTTCTCTTTTGCGGTCCCCCAGGCTGCGGCAAGACGCTCTGCGCTGAAGTCTTCGCGAGTGAAGTAGGACTGCCATTGCTTGTCGTGAGCATGGATGTCATTGTGTCCTCTCTCCTGGGCGAGACGGCGACAAATCTGAGAAAAATATTCGATTACGCAACAGCGCAGCCTGTCGTTCTCCTGCTTGACGAGTTCGACGCTATAGCTCGCTTGCGCAATGACGAAACTCTCAATGGCGAATTGCGCCGCGTCGTGAATAGCCTTCTGACGCTAATCGAGAAGTTCCACGGGCAAGGGTTCATTATCGCAGCGACCAATCACGAACGGCAGCTCGATCCGGCAATCTGGCGGCGCTTTGATGAAGTTGTCTTCTTCGAAAAGCCGGACAAGCACCAGATAACTCGCCTCGTGAGTCTGAAATTCAAGAATTTCAAGCGCGATTTCGAATCTTCTGAAGTCGCCGAAGCGTTTGCAGGCTTTTCGCATGCCGATATCGAGCGTGTATCCGTCAACGCTATTCGTCGTGCAATTCTCAGCGGCCAGCGTATTGTCACAAAGCGGCGCTTGCTTAGGGGCGTCGCCCTCGAATCCCGGAGAAGGGAAATCGCGCGCCAGCATCAGTCCTAGCGAACATTAGGTCATGCCAGAGCTTCCCCACCTAATACTGCCCCGTGCCGAAGTTGAATTGGAGCGCCGGAAGAAACCGGGCTTCGGTAAATCGCCCAGAAAAGATGTCACTGAGCAAACGGAGCGCGTGCGCCTCGCCGTTGATGAGGCACTAGCCATTCATAAAAAACTGCGGGCTGATATCACCGACCCAGCTCTGATTGTTCGTGTCCGAACAAGTGGCGTCGTCCCGGAAGAAGAGTGGGAACGTGCTGGACTTGCCGTCTTGGGCCATGACGCGACGGATGCGGTCGTGCTCTTTGCCAATGATGCTGAGTTGAAGGAATTCCAAGCCCGCCTTACGGCTTTCGCTGCGGAAAGGAAAGCCGGGCAAAAGAGTCCTTCATACAACCTCCTGATTGCGTCGATCGAAGAATTTGGGCCGTTGAAACCGGAAGACAGGATCGGCAGCGCGTTACGCGAAGAGGGGTTCGATCGTGCCGAGAGTTTCGCGGATGGTAGGCATTTCAACGTTGATGTTGAACTATGGGATGTCGGCACGCAAATCGAAAGAGGCGGTCGAGCGGATCGCATGACCGAGGAAATCGGTGGAGCAGGGGGTGAAATCAGCGATCGTTATATCGGTCTCACCTTTTCTGCACTGCGGGTTCGTGGGACCGGTGCCGTCGTTCGTCGGCTCCTGAATGACCCCCTTGTGCGCTTGGTAGATTTGCCACCTCAACCTGATCTCGACGTTGCGCCCTTGCTCGATGCAACAATCGAAGACCTTGAGACTGTCGAACCACCTGATGCGGACGCGCCTCTTGTCGCGATCCTCGATACTGGCGTCAACAGCGCACATCCGCTTTTGGAGCCTGTAGTCATTGACCGAGCCGCGTCCCCAGCTACATTAGGCCCGAACGACATCTTCGGACACGGTTCACGTGTGAGTGGAATCGCAGCTTACGGTGATGTGCGTAATTGCCTCGAAAACCGCAGCTTTCAGTCGAGCGTTCGAATCCTGAGCGGTAAGGTTGTCAATGATCAGGGCAACTTCGATGATCGCCTTCTCATTGCGACCCAGATCAATGAAATTGTGCGAGCTTTTCATGCCCGTGGCTGCCGCATCTTCAACCTGTCCATTGGCGACCGTCTCAGCCAGTACAAAGGGGGTAGGGTAGGGCAATGGACCGCTGTGCTCGATGAATTGGCGCGTGAGCTCGATGTCTTGTTCGTCATTGCAGCCGGTAATTTTCTGCACAGGCCCGCTACGCATCCGGAGGAGCACCATACCGGTTATCCAGGGTATCTGCTAAACGGCAGCAATCGAATTTTCGAACCGGCAACGGCGGCCAGTGCGCTCACGGTTGGCGCGGTGGCGCATGCCGCAGCTGTCCCGGCATCTGCCGGTAGCAATGTAGGGCTCCGTCCGATCGCGGAAGTGGGTGAGCCCGCGCCTTTCACTTGCGCTGGGCCTGGCGTGAACCGGGGAATTAAGCCTGACCTATGCGACGATGGCGGGAACATCTTGTATGATGGCGCTGCGCAGAACTTGGCGCGTATCCCGGAAAGCGAAGTTTTCACCACAAGCCACGATTACCTGCGAAATCTCTTTACGACGGCGCGGGGTACTTCATGCGCGGCTCCGCTCGTTACGCATAAGGCGGCGCTAGTGCTGGGGGCGTTTCCGAAGGCGAGTGCCAATCTCATTCGGGCTTTCCTTGCGAATTCGGCAAGAATCCCTGAACCGTCGCTGCAACGTTTGCAAAATGTGCCGGGAGAAAAGGTTCTTAGCGTTTGCGGATACGGCATTGCAAATGCTGAGACGGCGGCAACTTCAGATGAGAACCGTGTCGTACTGTACGCTGAAGGCGAAATGCCGATGGATTGGTTCTACGTATATGAAGTGCCCATCCCAGCCGAATATGCTCAGACGAAAGGCAAACGTCACATCGCCGTGACGCTTGCTTTCGATCCTCCGACGCGACATAGCAGGTTGGCATATCTCGGCGTGGAAATGTCGTTTCGCCTCATTCGCGGTAAATCCGTGGAATGGGTACGTGACCACTACCGCAAGCGCGAGGAGAAGACTGAGGGGAAAGCCGAGAAGCTAGGCGGCAAATATGATTGCGACTTCGACATCGGCTCAACCATCCGTGAGCGCGGCACGCTGCAGCGAGGCATCTTCACCATGACCGCGAACCCATCAGACGAATACGGCAATACCTACCTCCTCGTCGTTCGCTGCGAGAGACAATGGTTTTCGGATGAATTTGCGAAACAACGCTATGCAGTGGTTGTCGAGATTGCGCATAGCGAGGACATTCGGCTCTACAAACGGATCAATCAGCGCGTAAGTGTCCGTATTCGCGTGTAAGGGGGCTTTTTCTGGGGCGGGTCACACACGCCTGCATTTCCAATCCTTTTCGGGTCAGTTTTCCGGGGCGGCCAAGGACCGAGAATCTTCAGTTACGACTAGAGCGCCGTGGACCGGTGATACCAGTAGAGGCCGTACTGGCTGGCAAGCTGGACGATCGCATGCGTGAGTGCATCTTCGTCTTGCCACGGAATTGCACGATAGCGCTGCGTGCCGCATGGCTCATTGGCCAGGTGACACGCCCGCCGCTTCGTCATCCCATGCTTCTGTTGCGCATGGTCCACGGCAATGCGCAGCCGCTCAGGGCTTATAAGTTTCCCGAGGCGAATTCCTTCAACACAAGGTCATCCAGACTCAGTTCGCTACCAGCCGCTCCAGCTTCGCGTTCTCCTTCTCCAGATCTTTCAGCCGCTTCGCCTGATTCACCTACAACCCGCGGCACTCCTTGCGCCGACGGATGTACGTCTGCTCCGCGATCCCGGCTTCCTTCGATGCCTGCGCCGTCGTCTTGCCGTTGGTAACAGCCCACCTCGATCTGCTGCAACAGATTCACTACCGGCTCAGGATGGTACTTCTTGCCCGGTCCCATACGCTCTCCTTGTCCAAGGTCTCTCTTATCCATCGGCACAAATCAAGCCGGACGTACCACACGCAGCAACAAGGAATTTTTGGTGTTGCTTCTTTTCTCGAAGCAACTTCTCTCTTCAAGGGGCAGCAGGCCGCGTGTAATATCACAACGAGGCGATGTATGAGGCTGACATTGTTGCAGCTTGGAGTGCATACCCTGACCGGCGTTCCTGTGCCGGGATATCTGATTGAAACCGACGATCAGCGGCGCATCCTCGTGGACACAGGGTTTGCGCCTCCTGCCAACGAACAAGGGCGTGCGCCGTACTGGTTCAAGGTAAAGCAGGCGGATAACATCCTTTCTCGCCTCTCAGCGCTGGGACTCGTGCCCGAGGATATCGATTACCTAGTGTGCAGTCACTTTGATCCCGATCACTGCGGCAACCACGGACATTTTTTCCGGTCGGAGTGCATCGTGCAGCGCAGTCATTACCAGGCTGTGCTCGCCGGCCACGATCAGCGTTTTGAGTGCACGCGATCGTCGTGGGATTTACCGGAACTCTCCTATTCGCAGATCGATGGCGATCAACAGCTGGTTCCGGGCGTGGAGTTGCTCGCATCCCCCGGGCATGTACCTGGACACCAGTCAGTGCTAGTCTCGCTTTCCCGCACAGGTCCGGTTTTGCTGGCGATTGACGCTATTCCATGCGCTGCGCAGGCCAATCCAGCCACATGGAAAGCACATCCGTTCGATATGGATGCGGAACAGGCGGCCAGCTCGGCCAGACGACTCATGCAGGTGGCGGCGCAACGTAACGCCAGCCTGGTGATTTTTGGGCACGATGCGGTGCAATGGCAAACCCTGCGCTGCGCTCCCTACTTCTATGATTGACCTCTCAACGCGAGAGCGGCGCCTTGCGGGAAAGGTGGCGCTGGTGACCGGTGCGAGCCGCGGCATTGGGCAAGCCATTGCGCGACGGCTTGCCGCGGAGGGCGCTGCTGTCATCCTTCACCATAATCGTGGCGGAGCCGAGGCTGCCGCGCTGGCGAGTGAGCTTACGTCGGCCGGGGCGGCCGCGTGGCCGCTCAAGGCTGATCTCACTTCCTTAGCGGAGATAGAATCGCTGTTTGGGGAAGTGGATCGGACCCTCCTCGCACACACCGGCGTAGCACAGCTCGATATACTCGTGAACAATGCTGGCCTCGGCATCAAGGGCACAGTTGAAGAGACCTCGCCCGAAGACTACGACACCATCATGGCCACCAATGTGCGTGGCCCCTTCTTTGTGACCAGGCACGCTCTTTCGCGGATGCGGCCGGGTGGAAGCATTGTGTACATCAGTTCGCTCGTGACGAGAGTTCCCCTTCCCGATCTTGCGGCTTACTGCGTGAGTAAAGCCGCGCTGAATGAACTGAGCGTGCTGCTCTCCGTCCAGTTGCGTTCCAAGGGGATTACGGTGAATGGCATCGCGCCCGGACCCGTGGCTCCAGACCTGAACCCGGGCGCCCATCGACTGGTGCCCCGCATGGCGGCTGGAGGGGCCGCGAACCATATCAGCGGGCTGCAACGAAAAGTTCTCCCCGAAGAGGTGGCCGCCGTCACTGCATTTCTTGCTTCAGACGATGGCAAGTTTGTCACCGGGCAGTGCGTGGAAGTCAGTGGCGGACTGTGGTTGTAAGATGAACGTATATCTGCCGCGTGCTTTTGCGCGCCCTGATTGATGTTGCTCCAGGACGAAAGCCACCATGGTGGCTTCCCTTCCCATTCACCCTCCCAGGCCGCCATTCACTGCTATGTTTGCACCAGTGATGTAACCTGCACGCTCACTCGCGAGGAAAGCAATCACCTCCGCGACTTCTTCGGCTGTTCCCATGCGACGCATAGGAACAAGTTCGGTCCGCTCTTTGCCTGCGCCGGCATCGAGAGGGTAGGGCGAGGACGACTCGATCCATCCCGGAGTTACCAGATTGACTCTTACGCCGAACCTTCCCATTTCGCGGGCGAGAGATCGCACGGCACCGAGCAAGCCTGCTTTGCTCGCATAGGCGGCAAAACCTCCCCACGGTGTTTGAAGAGCATCGGAGACGCCCAAGGCTACGATCGCACCCGCTCGGCTTCGCATCATGTCTCGCAACAAAGGCTGAGTGACATGGAAGAACCCGGCAAGGTGAAGCGACACAGCTGCTTCCCATTCTTCTGGTGCGGTGGCGGGCAGGGTGGAAGGCTGAGAGGCTCCCGCGCAGCAGACGCAGACGGTGATGGGCGTACCGGCTCGATTGATGGAGCTGATTTGTTTGCGGCACGCTTCTCCATCGCGTACGTCAAACGTTACCAGCTCGCAGCAGCCACCGGCATTGGCAATCGTTTGCCGTAGCGTTTCCGCTTGCGCATGTCGCGAGCTGTACGCCAACCACACCTTCATCCCTTGTTGTGCCAGTCGCACGGCGACCGCGCCGCCGATTGCGCCGGTTGCCCCGGTCACGAGCGCTGTTCTGTTTTCCAAATGTTTCTCCGCACTCCCCGACATGCTCCGTCGTGCTCAGGAGGGATGGGTCGCCGTCACGGCTGCCAGATAACATTTCCGTGCGGGCCCCAGGAACAGTTTGCGAACTCCACCAAGTTGCCGCCGTACTCCTTGCGGATATGGACGATGGCATCGGCAACGCCGCCGGAGCCGGCGTTATCGAAGAAGATGGTTCCGGCACACTTGGTGATGAGCGGCTGGATATTGGCGAACTCCCGAAGCACCTGAGCTTCTGAGTGATCACCATCGACAAACGCAAAGTCGATGTGGTCAGAAATGGCCGCGAATTCACTTAAAAAATGGGAACTTTCGTCCACTTTGAAATGTACATAGGAAGCCACACCCGCTTCCGTCACATTTCGCTTCGCCTGCTCTACCAGATGGGGGTTCATGTCGACCGTCCATACCGAGCCTCCGAGGCCCCGGTCCTTGATAGCTTGCGCGAGCAGGATTGTTGAGAAGCCCTTGTGCGTTCCAACTTCCACTACCACGGCATTGGGACGGAGGCTTGAAAGCAAACAATAGTAGAGCAGGTTCCAGGAGGGATAGCCGGGCGAGATGCCGGTGCGTGCTACTGCGCCTTCTACATTCTCAACATCGGCGTCGAAACTCGCCAGATAGGAGTTTGGCAGAAGCTTGCGGTCGTATTGGAACATGCGCCGCATTTCGTCTTGCGGGATTTCTCGAATTTGCCGGCGAAGATGCATGGCCGTTGCAAGCCGCGCCTGTTGATCGGTTGTACTCATTTCACTCTCCCTTTTGTTACAAAGACTGCAACGGCGAGTAAGTTGTCAGGAACGGGGAAGGATCACGCATCCGGTAGATGATCCATAAATCTGGTAAACGATTCACGATACGTCGCGCGCGGTCAGTTGTATAGATGATTGTGATTGATCTTGTGTGTTTTTGCTTTCCCTTCTGTGAGTCAGCGATAAGCCTAGTCACCTGATTTCCTATGTGGCCGTGGGAAACATGCTACGCTCCTTCGATGGCCAGGCGGTTTCTCTTTGTCTCGTGGGATGGCGGCGGCAATGTGACACCGACGCTGGCCATGATCCGCAAGCTCATTTCGGCTGGTCACACAGCTGCACTGCTCGGCAATGAAAGTCTTCGTCAACGGACCGAAGGGGCCGGGGCCCGGTTCTTTTCCTATACTGACTTGAGCGCCCACGACCCTCGCGATCCCGCAACCGATATGGTTAGACCATGGGAAGGGCAAGGTCCTTCCGGAGTAGCCGAGATTGTGCGGCAGCGCATGCTGTTCGGTCCCGCTTCTTCGATCGCGGGAGATACGTTGCAGGCCGTGGCCGCATTCAAGCCGGATGCGCTGGGAGTGGACTACGTGATGTTTGGCGGCATGCTGGGCGCGGAAGCAAGCGGCATACCCTGGGCAGTCATCATTCCCCATGGCTATCCCTTGCCACACAGTGGCAGCCGGGGACGTGGCCCCTTCACTCCTCTTTTTCAGAGAATGATCGCGCCGGGTCTGGAGGAACTGAATGATGCTCGGAATGCTCTCCGTCTCCCACCGCTTTCCTCCGTCACCGGCCAGTACGCGCGAGCGGAGAAACTTGTGCTCACCACCTATCGCTTCTTCGACGCGCCAGGACCGGAGGTTCTGCCGCAGGCAGTGTATGTGGGTTCGCAGTTAGATCTCCCTCTCAGAACGGGGCTGCTTCAGCAGGCCGATTCGGATCGTGTTCTCGTAAGTCTGAGCACCGCCTATCAATCACAGGGAGCGCTCTTGATGGCCGTCATCGGAGCGCTTTCCTCCCTCGCTTTGCCGTCCCTTGTTCTTACCGGCTGGGCGGCCGATAAAAAAGAGATCACCGGTTCGGCAAACATCGAGGTCAGGTCCTTTGTTCCCCACGCTCAAGCCCTGCCCAGCACAAAGCTGGTGATCACCCATGCCGGGCACGGCACGCTGATGGGCGCGCTGGAGCATGGCGTTCCTCTGCTCTGCCTTCCCTGCACAATGGACCAGTTCGACAATGCACATCGAGCGGCCGAGCTGGGGGCCGCCATGCACCTGCCACATCACGCGTCTCCCGCTGAGCTGGCAGCCGCGATCTACACGCTCTGCCATCAAACGACTTTTCGATCGAGCGCGCTTGCTCTTCAGGAGCGCATCTTCTCCGAGCATCATCCCTCGGCTGCGCTCGACGCGCTGCTCAGCCTGTGCTGAAGCATGCCCCTCATCCTGCCATCCCCAGAATATTTGCCCGCAATGTTTCGACCGCAATGCGCTTGGCCTCGAGCTCAGGGCTTCGATAGCGGTAGAACGCGGCTCCCAACTCCGCATCCCGTTCAATGATGTCGAGCACCTTCCGGCCCCCCTCGTTCACCGCTGCTGACCGGTACCTTTCTTCCGTGACCTCGCAAAACAAGGTGGAACGATACTGATGGAATAATGATGTACCGACCGAAGGTAAGAGCTGTTCGAGATGCGGCATGATGGGGAAGGCCTGCTGCATGTCGACCAGTCGCCCGGCAAGGTCAAGCAGATTCTGAAAAGCTTTCCAGGACTCGAAGGGGTAGCCCCAGATAAAGGAGGGCACAACTTCAAAATAAGTAGACGCACGCCGGATAGTGGCAACCGCTTCCTCCAACCGGATCTTCTTGCTGATTTGCTCGAGAATCTCAGCGTCCCCGGCGTCTAACCCGAAATACACTTTCGCGCACCCGGCATGGGCGAGGGCCTCCATCATTTCTTCATCCAGCGTGTCTGTTCTTGAGAAGATTTCGAACCGGGCGCGGAGATTACGGCTCGTGAGCTCGGCGCACAGATCCATCATGCGAGCTTTGTTAACGGTAAAGGTGTCATCAAGAACAAAGACATTCCTGGTTCGGAGCGCCGCCATGGCGCGCTCGAGATCGTCCACGGCAAGAGAGGCGCTCCTCCCAACCACACGCCTGCCCATGAAGCTTCTGATCTCGCAGAAGGAACAGGCAAAAGGACACCCTCGCATGGTGGACCAGGGAACCACGCGATAATTCCTTCCCCTCGCCCACTGCCAGGCGATTTCCGGTATGGAGTTGAGATTTTCCCTTTGGGCCATTTCAGCATTGGGCAGAAGGGTGGGGAGGCCTTCGAGCTGAGTGGTAGGTTGCGTTTGCCAATGCACCCCGCGGAGTGAGCCGTCGCCGTGGGGAGCGCGGACGATGCTGGGAAGAAGCGACTCGCCTTCTCCCACGACGACTGCATGCATGGCCGGAGCACGTTTGAGAAGGCGCGGGGCAATACCGACCACACCGGGTCCGCCGACGAAGACCCGCCGTCCTCGCAGGTGCGAGCACTCGAGCGCTGCGAGGACCAGAGGAATGGCGTCGTGGAAAACGCTGAAAGCGAGGACGGTTGCTTCTGACTGACTGATCCAGGCTGAGAGTGCGTCTACGGCGAAGGGGGTCATTCGCGTGTCCAGCTGCGTGTCGGTGAGAAGGCATGGGATCCCCATGTGCTGGAGGGAAGCCATCAGCGATAGCGGGCCCACCGGGGGCATCTCACCCCTCATGCGGCCGAAGCGCAAGCTGATCAGGTCTACCTTGGCTGTCACAATCTCTTCACCTTTGTATGCCGGTGCCCCACCGAATCCCCCGTTGAGCCTCGTGAGGTCACGTAAGTGGGATTCTGAGTAATGGGACACCGTTACGGTTACAGCAAGCCTGCCTGGAAGCTGCTGATCACGGCTTCCATTTGCCTGCCGAAGTTCTCTGACATGAGATCTGTGTGCGCTGCGCCTTTGATCCACCAGACGTACGAAGTGGGAAGCAGGCGCTGCAGTCTGATGACGATCGAAGCAACATGGCTCTGCAGACCTCCAATCGCCAGGACGGGAACGGTCAGCTTCGAGAACAGCGCTTCCGAAACCGGCTCAGCCTTGCGCACCCGAAGTTCATTTACCAGCGCGTGCGGATGATTAATGTTGGCTAGGATCCTACCCGCTGCCTCTGCTGGCCCAGCTCCATTCTCCGTCTTTTTCTCTTCGATGAACGGCTCTACATGCTTCAACATCAGTTGCAATGACTCGAGATCCCTGCCCTCCTCCGCCAATTGGATGCGAGCCTGCAATTCGTCCGCGGTGTTAAACAAGGCAGGTTCCGCAAGAATCAGCCCTCCCAGCTTTCCCGGATTTGCGATCGCATAATGAGCGGCAAAAAATCCGGAATGGGAGTAGCCCAACAAAACCGGCCGCTCCATCAGGGTATGGGCAATCACATTGTCAATGTCCTTGAGGTAGTCGGAAAGGGCCGGAGCGCTCTCTCCGGTTGCCGGTTCCCACTTGCTTTCTCCGTACCCGCGCAACTGCATCTCCGCCACTGGATAGGACACTTTGTCAAACAGATTTATGGATCCGCCACAGGCAACAAGAACAAGACCCGACTTACCTGGCGTTGGGTTGCTTTCGAAACGTGTGACTTCAATCGAGGCGCCCGATGAGGGTACCGTCTCGTGCAGTAAACGAGTGGTCATTGCTTTCATCCTCCTTGTTTTCGATCAACCAGGGACAACACTCAGTAGCGCTCGAGAGCGCTCGCCCCCGCTAGCGGTTCTCCAAGGTGGCTGCGCAGGCCGGCATCGACCACCTGACCGTATTCCAGCTTGATGACGCGGTCGGCCAGATCGTAGTAGCGTTCGTCATGCGAGATCACCAGAACGGTTTTGCCTTTTTGCCGCAGGTCAACCAGGATCTCGTTGTAAAAGACGTTGCGGAACACAGCATCCTGATCAGAGGCCCATTCATCGAAAACGTAGATCGGGCGATCTTCGAGGTAGGCCACCAGAAGAGCGAGCCGCTTGCGCTGGCCTTGTGAGAGGCGCGTGGTCGACAGCCGATTCTCGGCGACTGTGACCTTCTTCTCCAATTTAAGCCGCACCAGATAGTCCTGCACCAGCTCAGCCGGCCCGTCAAAGCCTAGAAGCCGATCGAAGAGATAAAAGTCAGAGAGCACCGCGGAAAAGAGCTGCCGGTATTCTTCACGAGTCGAATCGTCAAAGGCGACGCCATCGAGCCGAATCTCGCCAGACATGGGCTCGTACAGCCCCATCAATAATTTGACAAGAGTGGTTTTCCCGCTTCCATTTCCGCCCGTAATAAAGACCAACTCTCCCTGGCTGATCTCGAGATCGACCGGACCGAGGGTGAACACCTCGTCGTCGGCCTCATTGCGATAGGTGTGAGTCGCCCGTGAGAGGGATAACTTTTCCCACCGCCGCGGCAGCCGGCACTCATCCAGCGGACCAAAGGAGCTTTGCTTGGCAAGGGTCAGCTCCGCTTGCAGGGCTTCGATCTTGTCGAGCGCGACCGATGCTTGCCCCAGGGTCGGCAGGGTGGACGTCATCGCCTGCAGCGCGGGCGTCAACAACAAAAATGCCAGCACGTAGCCGGTCGCAGTTGCGGAATGTGCTTGTGTCTCTCTACCTACATAGAAAAAGATGAGCACCCCGATCACAACAAAGCCGAAGATCGAACTCCAGGTATCGGCGATGGTGTAATAGATCGCCGAACGGAAGCGGTGGCCGGCCATGAGCTTTGTTGTGTTCTTGATTTCATGCTCAACGAAGTCGCGCAACTTCGCGCTGTGCAGCTTTAGTTCTTTCGTCCCCTCGACCATGGCCCGGAAGTTGCCGAGCAGCCGCACGTAGATTCCATGGGCCTCGCTGAACGTCGAGCGGGCCTTTCGTGAAATCCACCGGTAGCCGAAGATACCTGCCGCGGCACATACCACCACGGGGAGGATGAGCTCCCAGGAGAGCCATGCCATGTAGGCGATGCAGGCACAACACAATGCTAAATTGAGGCAAAACGTCGGCAGAGCGGTGATCGCCGTCGTGACCGTGGGCACATTTTCGGTGAAGCTTGCCAGCAGACGCGGCAGACCGATGTCCTCCTGGATCTTCAAAGGTGCAGCAAGGATCTGCTTGCAGATCTCAACCCTCATGTCGAGGGCGATCCCGATCGCGTACTTTGTCAGTGAGATCTGTGAAATCGCACGGCACCCTGCCGTCAGCAGGCAAAAGATTAGGATCTGCCACAGCAACGATTCCCTTTCGGGATGGTTACCGCTAAGCACCTTATTTAAGGTAGCGAGAATGCCCATGTTGCTGACACCACCCACCAGGCCGGTGAGCACGATGAATCCGAGAAGCCAAAGAGATCGGCTCCCATTCCGGGACGACCCGAAGAAAAATCGCAGAACCTTTATCATTCTTCTTCCTTAGCGTGCCAGCCCTTCGATAAAAGGCACTTCGAATACTTTGGGGTGATACATCGGTCCGTGGCCGAAATAACCGTCTTCTCCAAACAGTTCTCCATGATCGGCGGTAACAGTGATGTAGGTGTGTGGCGGGATAATATCAAGCAGCTCTTCGACGATCCGATCAAGGTAGCGCACGGCCTCAACCTGCCGGTCCTGCAGTTCCCGCATTTGTTTCGTGGAAAAGCCCACGGTTTCGCAGCGCGGCAGCTCGCCGCCCACGACCATCTCATCCAGATGTTTAAAGACACCATGCACCCCGCTTATGCGCGGCCATTCACTTTCCGCCTCATGCGGCAGCGCATACGGGTAGTGAGTTTCCCCAACGTTGAGTAAGTAGAAGGAAGGAAATTCTTCCGAGAACTTCATCTCCCGTAACATAGCCCGCATATCGTTATGCTTGGGCATCAATTTATAACTGTCAAACCCTGTATTAATGATTGTTCTTGGGTTCAGCACAGGCAAAGACACCAGAGCGTGGGTACGAAACCCGAGCCTTTCTCGCAAAAAGCACGGCAGGTAAAGGCGGGGGACGAGCGCCTTCCACTCAATGTCTTCGATCCCGAGACGCTCCCGGAAGCGGAGGAATTCTTCCTTGTAATAATCGGAGGCGAAGATGTTTTGCGGGCTCAAGTGCGGCATCAGCCCGGTGAGCAGGTTGAAATGCGAGGGAGAGGTCCAGGAAGCGTAGGAGTAGCGCTTCTCGAGACCACCCAACTTCATCATGGTCTTTGGCTGCGCCCGGACGAAGGAGTCGTAGCGGCAGCTATCGAAGACGATGAGGATGTAGTTGTTGCGCATCGTTTTCCTCGACACCCTCGCAGGATTACTCGAGCTGAATGGATACGAGAAAATTGTCTACGGCTCTAGCGATCTGTTCTTCATATTGCGGGGCCATGAGCTCACCATGCGTCGCGCCCTCCACCCACCAGACATAGGCTTTCGGCTGGAGGGAGGCCATCTTATGGATGGTGTAGTTTGCATGACTTTTGGTCCCCCCAATCAGCAGAATCGGGATACTGATCCCCCGCAACTGTTCTTCTGTCAGCGGGTAGGACGCGCGGATCATTAGCTCTCCGGCGAGCGCGTCCGGGTTGTTCATGCTTTTCATGATGTGAGCGGTCGCGCGGTTGGCGAGCGCTTCATCCGCAGCCACATCGGGCTGGACGAGCTTGAGCATGGCCTTGAGCGACTCCGCATGCTTACCTTCCAGGGCGAGCCTCGCCCGCTCCCGCAGCTCCTGAGGATCGTTAAAGAATGCCGGCTCGATCAGGACCAGTGCTCCCACCCGCTCCGGCATGGCCACCGCGTAGTGGCCCACGAAGAACGCTGTGTGTGAGTAGCCAAGCATGGCGCTTTTCTCCAGCTTATTGTTGATCCGGACAGCTTCGAAGTCCGCCATGTAATCGTCGAGCTGAAACTGATCGAGCGTTTCCAGGCCCAGGGGAACAGTAGACACAGAGTCTCTCCTCGAGGAGTGCGCGTGGAATTTCCATGCAATGACTGAGCATCAGATGACTGAGTCAGTCATTGCACGATTGACTGGGACCAAGAAAAAATTGGGTTGGATGCTGTGCTGATTAGACCCGGCTTCCGGCGAAACCACGCAACTGCATGGAATACACAGGGGAGCTGACGGTGGAAAGGAAACTGGTACTGGGAGGACATGCGACTGACATCATCGGCATACCGACACCAGCGCCGGTCTTCATGACTTCGATTACTGCACCGCGTGAGTGGACTGCTTGCTCGCTTGACTCAGCTTGCAACGTATCTTTCTCGAGTGAAAGCACGGTACTACCTCCTATCTGTATTTGTGGAGCACTCGCAACGCAGGTCACGAGTGGACGAAGTCTACATCAATTCATTCCCTCGGTCGATCAAAAGACAAAAGTTTTATTGTGCACAGTGGTTGTTGCGTTGCCGAGCTTACTGTGCTATACCTGCAAAACTGCGTAGGAGCCTGCTACTTCCACTGCTCGTAAATGAGAGCCATTGTGAGTGACCGCGTGAAGAATGGTCCAAAGGCATTCGTGTTCGGAGTCGATGGCGGATCCTTCGATGTCATCGATCCTCTTGTTGCGCAGGGACTGCTTCCAAACATGGCTGCCCTGTTGCGCGAGGGAGCATCTGCAGTTACAGAAACAACCTGGCCGCCGCATACAGCTCCGGGTTGGACTTCTCTTGTGGCCGGCAGCACCCCGGGCCGTCACGGCGTGTATCAATTTTTTGCGACCCAGGATGAGAATTATAGAGCTCGCATTCTAGGCACGCACGATTTTGGCTGTTCTACCGTGTGGGAGTGGCTCGCTTCTGCAGGCTGGACGATGGGCCTGATCAATATCCCGATGTCCCACCCGCCGCGCGACTTACCTGGATACCAAATCACCTGGCCCCTCACGCAGACTCTGCGCTACTGTTCCCCTTCCACTCTCCTGGGTGAGATGGCGAGTTCGGGTGTCTCCTGCAAATCTGATCTCACTACCATGTTTCACGGCAAGCTCCACTATATTCATGAGGCGTTGGGAAATATTCGCGCGCGAGGAGAAACCGTGAAGTACCTGCTGCGGGAAAGACCCGTGGATGCCGTGATGATGGTGATCACAGAGAGCGATCGGGTTTGCCATCACTACTGGCATTTTTCAGAAACGGATCATCCGCAGCATTGTGCCCCTGCCGATCCGGCATATACCACTGCGATTCGCGATACCTATATCGCCATCGATCAGGTTCTGGGGGAGGTGCTAGAGCTACTCGATGAGGATTGCACTGTTGTGATGGTGTCGGATCATGGCTTCGGCAGCGGGCGGGATTCACTTTCTCTTCACACTCTGCTTGAGGAGAACGGATTCCTGCATGCGGTCTGTCGCGGAAACGACAGGGACCCTCCGGGCAGCGAGGCGAGCTGGTTCTCTGATCCCGAACGGCGGATCGCATGGAACAAGACCAGAGTTTACATGCCGGTGCCGGGGAGTTTCGGAGTCAATGTGAATCTCAGGGGCCGGCAAAGAGAGGGGACGTGCGATATCTCCTCGATGGATGACGTGTTGAACGATGTGGCGGCGCTTTGCATGGAGCAGCGCTCCCCGCGTACGGGGGTGCCCGCTTTTAACGCAGTTCTGCGACGCGAGGAGGCCTTTCCGGGAGAGTATTCTCATCTTGCTCCTGACTTACTGCTGATGCCACATGATGAATCGCTCATGGTGACCGCTGACTTAGGTGTATCGCTTTGGGGCCACAGCACGCAGACCGGGCTCCATCGCTTTGAGGGGATCTGGGTGCACCGTTCCCCGCGAACCGTTCCTGGTAGGCTGCCGCAGTCTGTCCGGCTGATCGATGTGATGCCAACACTCCTGGCTGACCTCGATGTTCCAATTCCTGAGAGCGTTCCCGGTTGTGTTGTGCAGGAAGCGTTCGCATCGCTGGGAAGTTTGCGGCGGTTTCGGGATGGAGTTGGTATTCGCAGCAGCAGTGGTGCACACGCGCAGTGGGAAGAAGAGGAACTTACTGGCCGGCTGCGGAGTATGGGATACCTCTAGAGGTTCCGTCCTTTGAACCGCATGCGTATGAGGGTGAGGTTGTTCTGGAGATCTCAGGAAGAACAACTGTCGAGTTGCTTGTTTGTGAAGCCTCAAGTACTTGAGGGGGGAATATGAAGGCTATGTTGGCCAATGACTTCGTGATTAAGGAAGAGAACTGCAATCTCTCATGCAGATACTGCCTGACAGGTCAAAGTCAATTCAAGAAAGGTCACCTGGATCACCTGATCTTTCAGCCCCCGCGCACTGTGGAGTATTCCGCGGAGTCCGCTCTGGCGCAAAGGATCGATGCAGTGATCGAGCTTTCCGCTCGATCCATCGGACTGCCCATCATCAAGGTGACCGGCGGAGAGATCTTTCTGGTGCGCGGCATCATGAACCTGCTTCGCCGTCTCAAAGACAACTTCGCCACCATCGTGATCCAGACCAACGCGATCCTGCTTACCCCTGAGATGCTGGCGGAGATCAGGGGCTGGGGAAACGCCTGCCTTCAGATCTCTCTGGATGCTGTCTCATTCGCAGGAAATTCCTACCGCTCAGAAACATCCGCCCACCACGAGAAAGTCATGGGCCGAATCTTTCGCGCCCTCGACGCCGGCATTCCTGGAGAAATCTATTGCGTGCTCAACGATCGCTCCATGGACTGGCTAGAAGATACGCTCCGCTCCCTCCGGCACTACGCGGACCACGTCGTCGTTTGCCCATTCCCGGTACGCGGTCCGGACCGGGAGCGATTCTATCCCAGAGAAGGCCAGGAGGAAGTGCTTTCGCGGATTCTGCAAGCCTGGGATGAGTACTCGCAGATACTGCCGCCCAGAGCTTATCTCATGCGGCTGATTCGTTTTTTCGAAGACAGGGAGCGTCGTTTTCGCTGTCATCTGCCGCGGTTTGTATTCACCAGCTTCGACGATGGGAACCTTACCTCCTGCCCCAATATCTGGTTTAACAAGTTAGGAAACGTACTCGAGGATGCGCCCGCCGAGGCGATGGACCGGATCGGCGAGACACCATTTTACGAACTGCTGCTCGCAGACAAGCCACGCGTGGAAGCCTGCAAGACCTGCTTTACGCCTTGGGACACCCTCTCGATGTATATGGATAAGGAGATCAGCCTCGATGAGTTGTGCCGCTCACCCATGTATTCGGCGCCAGCGAGCCGGGTCAAAATCCAGGAGATTTTTGACGCTTACTGGGGAACTGCGTGCTGAGTGTTGTGATGCCGGTCTGCCGTTCGGCCCCGCGCGCCCGAGTGGCACTGCGCCAGTTAGTGGATGTCATCCGCGGCGAAGCTTTTCCCGCGGAAATTATTGTGGTGAATGATGGGAGCTGCCCTGAGGTTTCCCGTGTGGTGAGCCAAGTCCAGGCTGAGCACCGCGACATCGCCCTCCGCCTGCTCGACCAGGAGCAGGCGGGGCGATCGCGGACACGCAATCGTGGAGCTCAGCAAGCTCAGGGAGAGCTGCTGTTATTTCTTGACGGCGACGTACTGCTGCAGCCTGGCGCCCTGGCGGCTCACCTCCGGTGTCATGATCAATGGACGGAGGCGTTGGTACGAGGCAGGATTCTACGGCTGCCTTACCTTGCAGCCTTTGAAGATCCGGTTGAAGGTACGCTGACCTCCCGGGCAAAGCAGTCCCTGGGAATGCGGGAGGGAGCTGCCTCGCCGGCACTCTCGCGCAGGCGACTCGCGGTGGACAAACAAGGACGGCCCCTTCCGGGGATGTTGAAAGAGGCAAGGCTCTCGGCATTTGAGGAAGATATTCACCGTTGGCTGGGTACGCGGTTCGAGAAAGGGCCGCATCGCTGGATAGGCTGCACGGGCGCCAATCTTTCCATTTCGCGAGAGCGGTTTCACCGCCTGGGCGGTTTTGATCCTGCGATGGGAGTGCGGTGGGGGGCGGAAGATATGGAATTTGGCTATCGGGCCGAGAAGAGCGGCATGCAAGTGGTCCATGCCTACGATGCAGTGGTGTGCCATATGGATCATGACTCGAGTGGGCGGGACGGGGACCATGAGTTCGCGCTTGAGTATTTCGCGGCAAAGCATCAGGACCGTGCGCCGCTGAAGCTGCAGGAGTATTTCGATGGAAGCTGCCGGCTGGAAGAGGTGTTTGCCTGATGCCATTTGCACAACTTGGCAAATACCTCGAGCACTGGGCGGAGCAGACGCCTGATCGCTTGTTTTTGTGCTCTGCGTCGCAGCGGATCAGCTTTTCCGCGGCCGCGGCCATGGTGGAAAAGCAAGCCGCGAGCATCGCTGAAAGGAGCGACGGGAAGGCGGTCGTCATTACCGGCGCCAACAGCCTTGAGTGGGTGTTGCAACTGCTGGCCATGTTCCGGCTGGGCGCCCCAGCCGTGCTCCTGCCGAGCGGTATCCCTCCGGCGGAGGCGCAGAGGTTTACGGCGTTGAGCGGCGCCCGTCTGCTCGTGGAGGGCGCGCACTTCACTCGTCTCCCGGCTGCGGGAGGAGAAGATCAGTCGGAGACGCTGTTCTCCTCGGGAGCCTGCGTGGCTTTCTCAACCTCTGGAACTACTGGCGCCGCGAAGTTAGTGCTGCGCAGTGCGGTGAGTCTGATGGAAGAAGGCCTTCGCTACCAGAGGGTGTGGGAGCTGACTGCCGAGGACACAGTTATGGCGGTTTTGCCCCTCCCGCACGCATACGTGCTGGGGTCCGCGCTGGCAGGGACACTCGTCGCCGGCTGCAGCTTATATGTCACCAACTTTGTGTCGCATCGCACACTCAGTTCGGAAATCTGCCAGTCAGAAACCACGGTGATGCCGCTGGTGGGCCCGCTCGCTCAGGCATTGGCTCTCGGCGATTCCGGAACGCGGGTGTCCTCCAGACTGCGCGTGGCGATGGTGGGTGCGGGCGCGGCCAGCGAGCGCACCGTGGAAGGTTTCTTCTCCCGTTGGGGTATCAGACTTTCCCAGAACTACGGCAGCGCGGAGACCGGCGGCCTCCTGTCGTCGTTTTATCCTGATTCCCTGGTGGCAACGGGGTACGCCATGCCGGGCGTTGCATGCGTTCTCACACCAATGGAGAACGGCCGCGGCCAGCTGTGGGTGCGGCTGAATGCGCCGCCTCTGGGCTACCTGACGGAAGAAGGCTGGGACCGGAACCGATTAGGGCCTGACGGGTGGTGGGCTACCGGCGATGTGTTTACGGACGATCCATCTGGCCGTTTCTCTTTTCGTCAGCGGTTGGGCGGCGCCATCCGGAAAGGCGGCAAAACCATTGAGCCGCGGGAAGTGGAAAAGGCCTTGCGGGAACATCCGGGTGTCGAGGATGTATGTGTGCTGCGGGAGGAGGACGGGGAGGGGCAAGAGCACGCGCGAGCATGGATCGAGACAGCACCGGGCGTGGCTCTGCAGGTGAACGGGCTGCGTGAGTTTCTGCGGACCAGACTTGCCGAATACAAAATTCCAACGCTGTGGACCATCAGCGACAAGCTGCCGCGCACCTGGTCAGGAAAGCCTGACGCTCTCTCCATGTGCAACGCGCCAGCCCGCTCCACGGCCGCAGGTTTGGTCCCGCAGCTGATGTCTTATCGCATCTCAGAGGCGTTGCTGGTTGCGGAGAAGCTCGGGCTGATGGAGCGGCTGGCGCAGTCGCCCGCACCCGTAGAAACAATAGCCGGGGAAATGGGGCTTGATACTGCCGCTCTCAGAGTTTTCTTCACCTTTCTCGAACGAGCAGGACTGGTTGCCGGTCACGAGGAAGGATGGAGCCTGCGAGAGAAGTTGCCCCGCGACTGGAAGCAGATATGTGCTCTGGAGCAAGCGTTACAGCAGAGTTGGCTTTCCGCACCGGTGTTGGAGCAGGTGTTGAGGTCAGGTCTCGACGACCGCTGCTTCGATCGAGGGGGCGCCTCCCCCGAATTCACGCGAGCCTATGCGAACGCCATGGGTGGCCCTTCGCTCACCCTCGCGCTACGGCATCTCCTTCGCACCATAAAACCGTCGCCCGCAGCCAATATCTTGGAGATAGGTAGATGTGTGGGGAACCTTTCCGGGATCCTTTCCACCCACACCGGGAAGCTGCACGTTATTCCGGTTGGGCCGTCCCCTGCGGTGTTTCATCCTCAATATCAACCTCCGGAGGAGGTCAGACATAGAGGCGCGATTGACTGGGCAGATGTGCGGCCTCCTGCTGGAGAATTTGGGGCGATCCTGCTAGTGAATTGTGTTCACTTGATTCCCCCGGCGCTGGCGAACGAAACCTTTCGAGCGCTGTGGGATGGCCTTGCCCCGGGCGGCACGCTAGCAATACTGGATAGCTTCCTCCCCCTTGAAAATGCAAGCGTGGACCCCCGCTCCCTTTTTCTTCTCGACTGGATGACTCACGGAGGTTGTTACTGGCTTTTCTCCAGCGAGTTGACAGAACAACTTCGCAGCTCCGGTTTTGAAGACATCGAGATCAAAACCTTTCCGCCGTTGTCAACACAATGGCTGATTGGCGCCAGACCCCCCGTATCGACCGCAGGCCAGGCAATTCACTTAGAGGAACCCGAACATCAAGGAGCATAATCATTATGAACGAAATTAAAGATCGCCTTCGCAAAATCGTGGTTCAGGCACTGCGCCTGAACGTGGCGCCTGAGTCCGTTCCGGATCACAACCTAACCGCCGAGTTAGGCCTGGACTCGATCAATTCATTGGAATTGCTGATTCTGGTTGAAAATGAGTTCAAGATTCAGATTGATGATGCGGATCTTTCCGTCGCTCTGGTCGATTCACTGGATGTACTCGCCTCGTATGTAGCCGCGAAACTGACAGAGCAGCAGCGGGAAGGTCCAGTGCCGGTCACAGTGGAGAGCGCGACGGCGGTCGGCTAGACGAGGGCAATCGAGTTCCTGCTCGAACAGCCTTTGTCACTTCCTTCGAAATACCTCACTCAACTTTCGTAAATGGGGCGCAATCCCATTGCTTTCATCGTGGAGCGTTTGTCGTGGCAAGAGCATTGATCACCGGCAGCACGGGTGGCTTGGGGCAGGCAATTGCCGCGGCGCTGGCAAGCCAGGGTCTGGAAGTGTGGCTTGGCTGTCAGAAAAGAGACGAACGAGGCCTCAAACTGCAGGCAAGACTTCGGGAAGGCGGCGCATCTGCTGAACTGGTCGAGTTCGATGTGTCTTGTCTGGAATCGTGCGAGGCCGCGCTCGTTCCCCGGCTGCGTGATCGCGGAGCGTTGTCCACGGTGGTGTATTGTGCGGGCGTCACCCGGCAGTCGATGTTGATGACCACTCCACCTGCGGAGTGGCAGCGAATGATCGCCATCAACCTGACGGGCTTTTACAACGTGTGCAAGCTGGTGCTGGGGGGAATGATGGAGCAGCGTTCCGGCTCGATCGTTGCCATCAGCTCCGTGGTGGCCCGCAGCGGACTGGAAGGGCAGGCGCCTTATGCCGCAAGCAAGGCGGCCCTGGAGGGCGCTGTGCGTCTGTTAGCGCGCCAGGTGGGCGAGTGCAATGTACGGGTGAATGCGGTTCGCCCGGGATGGATCGACGCGGGCATGAACGAAGGCAAGTCGCCCGCGCCGATTCTGGAACGCATTCCGCTGCAGCGTGTGGGGACCCCACAGGATGTAGTCGACACGGTGTCTTTTTTGTGTTCTTCCCGGGCCTCGTATGTGAGCGGCTGTGCCATCCCGGTTACGGGCGGTCTGGATCTCTAAAGAAGAGGAGCTGTACATATGGAAGAACTCGCACTGCACGGAAGCCAACCCGCATGCCCGCCTGGAACCATTCCCGCGTGGCCGGAGTGTAGCGCAGAAGAAAGGGCTGCGATGGAGCGAGTGCTCGGGAGCGGGCAGTGGTGGCGGGGCACAGGCTGCGAGGTAGAGCAGTTCGAGCAGGAGTTCGCCGCATTTCACGAGTGCCGTCACACGCTGGCGGTCTCCAATGGCACCCAGGCTCTTGAGATTGGTCTGCACTGTCTCGGTGTTGGATTCGGAGATGAGGTTATCGTCCCGGCATTCACCTTTGTGGCCACGGCAACCGCTGTGCTGAGCGTAGGCGCGGTTCCGGTGTTAGCCGATGTGAACCCCGGGACGTTTTGCCTGGACCCCGAAGCAGCCAGGGCTGCTGTTACAGCAAAGACTAAAGCAATCATGCCCGTTCACCTCGCCGGCCACCCCGCTGACATGGATGCGTTTTTACAACTATCTCGGGATACGGGAGTGATGCTGTTCGCGGACGCGGCGCACGCCCATGGCGGTCGCTGGAAAGGAACCAGCCTGGCCAAATTAGTTCCCGCAACGATGTACAGTTTTCAAAACTTCAAGTTACTGGCGGCGGGAGAAGGCGGAGCACTGGTGACAGACGATGATGAGATTGCCCGTCATGCCTGGCTTCGCCACACCTACGGGCGCCCGAAGGGCGACAAGAAGTATGAACATCTTGAGCTGGGAACCAACTGCCGCATGACAGAATTTCAGGCGGCGGTGCTGCGGCCCCAGTTGGCGCGATTCCCTTCCCGGCTGCAGATGCGGGAAGAAGGCGCGTCCAGCATGGACGAGATACTCGGGCAGATTAAGGGACTGCGAATCAGTGCTCGACACCCTTCTGTTTCGCTTCACCCTCACTACATGTACATGCTGCGCATCGATGCGGAACAGATCGGCACGGACCGCGACACCCTGGTGCGCGCGTTGAGCGCGGAGGGCGTGCCGGCATACCGCGCCTACCCCGCGATTGCAGACCTCGACATGTTTAATCGTTCGAGCCTTTGGAACGGCGATGTTCCGGAATCGCTGCACATCGGCAACATCAAACGAGCACTGCTGCGGCACCCGATTCCCAATGCACAGGCAATTTCGAAGGACACGATCTGGCTTCACCATGCAGTGCTCATGGGAGGAGAAGCGGTGCAGAGAAAGGTGGGCGAAGCGGTTCGCAAGGTTGTGGCCCATTTCTCCGCGGATAAAAAGATGTTATCGGTCACAAGGTAAGAGGTCCCCGCCGTCGATGCTGATTCGATTTATGCCTTTGGCGATTACCAGGGTAGATGGAACGGAAGGGTGTGTGGGCGCGGTGATGGAAGGCGGGTCCTGGGTGAGACCGCAACCCGTTTCCGTTTCCGACCTTACGGCGTCGGACAGCTCCTTCTGCTACTTTCGTTGGACTACCGCCGAGCTCAGCGCTTCCCGAGAGGCCGACGCTCGCCCGGAAGATCGTCAGCTGACTAGCACCCTGGACGCACAGGAGTTCCTGAGGGATAGCAAGCTCGGCTTTTTGCGCGCTCTGGCGGACCCGAGCGTCGCCGACGCTTTCGCCGGGCATCGGAGCCTGGGCATGCTGAGAGTCAGAGTACACCGCATCTATGCCCGGCGTTCGACAGGGGGAAGGGTCTTTCTGCGCGCCGAGTTTTCCGATCCCGCCGGGCACGCCTATGACTGGATCATTCCAGAATTGTCCTTCGGCCAGTACGCTATGCCCTTTCTCCTCGATGGAGAGTTGGATAAGTCGTTTGCTTCTGCCCTGGAGGAACGCCTCCGAGCGAGCGAGACTTACTTCGTACTTGGTCTGACCAAGCCGAACCACCGTTTTCCCGGTAAGTTCCGCGGGTGCCATCCGTTGATCGTTGGCATTCATTCCTTTCCCGGCTATAACGATCGCCACCGCGGAGGTGTTCGTTGACTCCGCTTCGCATATCGATCCTCGGACTGGGATGGATCGCGCGGCACGGCTATCTCCCGGCATTGTCTCTATTGCCTGAGATAGAGGTGGTGGCGGCGTTCGATATCGCAAACGCCTGCGTGGATTCTGTGGCGAGTCACCTTGGCCTCCCTCTGCGCTGCTTTTCGATGGAGGCGTGTCTGGCGCCTGCGGTTGACGCCGTTCTGATCTGCACGCCGCCTTTCGCTCACCCGCATGAGATCGCGGAATGTGTATCCCGCGGTAAGTTCGTCCTTTGCGAAAAGCCGATGCTGCGAAGCCCTGAGGAACTGGAGATGGCGGGCCCGGCAGCCATGCTCCGCCGCCGGGTGATGGGAAGCGCTACCATGCGGCTTCGCCCCGAGGTGACCCTATTACTTTCGTGGATAAGGGAGGGACGCCTCGGCGCGCTTCAGCGCGTGTCTCTCCAATGGAAACGCGCACGGGGGGTGCCTGGGGCTGGATCCTGGCGCACGGACCTGCGCCTAAGCCCACTCGGCGTAATGGAAGACCTCGGACCACACTTGCTGGATATTCTTGCGGCGATCTCGTCCACTGCGGGCTGGGGTGGCGTGCGCCTGATGGATGCCCAGCTCGCGTGCGCGTATGGACATCGCCCACTCTCTGCAGCGTGGTTCAGTAACGGCGAGAACTCTCCCTATGAGGTTCCGGATCAGGCTCGCGCTCACTTTCGTGCCGATGATGAGGTGGAAATTGACCTTTCCACATGCTGGGCTAGCGATTGTTCCGGGGACCACTGCTCGCTTCGGCTCGAAGGTTCCGACGGGACCGCTCGGTTTGAAGGGTTGTTTGGCTTCTCTCCTTTGCGAAAGAGTGATGAGCAGTTTTGTGCACTGGAATGCCGGGGGGAGGAAGTGGAGCGGCAGGAGTTTGCCGTCGGGCCTGGCCCACAGCACGAGGCATTTGGGAGGTCGCTTGCTTTGTTTCGGGATTTCTACGAGGGGCGATCTGTAGCGGTTGCAAATTACGACGAGGTTGCTCAGGTAGCACAGTGGATGAGTGATATCCGGGCTGTCGCTATGAATGTGTCTTCCGTGGGACTGGAAGTTCAGCAGAGGGCCTGCTCTTCCAGCCTTCGACTGGAGGAGAGCTTCTCGTGAGGGAATCTATTTCTTGCTTACCTCAGAAAACACCTCCACGAACGCTTTGCTTGACTAAAAAAAAGTTTGGATCGAGGTTGTATGGAAATTACTCCGGTCATCTATGTAGACGAGGTCACCGATGTCACCGAACAGGGGCAAAAGCTATTTGGTGTTCCCACGAAAGGATCAGAGGAATTGATGATCGAAGCGCGGAAGCCGCTCCGACATGTATTTCCGAATCTGGTGGAGTCTTCCAGTCCCTCCGCAGCGTTGTATATCGATGTGAATGCACTCGATCCGTTCCAGCCATTGCTCAACTTTGTTCAGGTGGTTGTTCCGCTCCACAAGACCAGCTATGAAACCGAGGAGATCGTGGTGTGTGAGTGGGCGGCGACCTGGCATGCTTCACAGCCCGCTGAGGAATACTTTCCCTTCTACCGGATGTGTCCCGATGACGTTTCCTGATGCTCCAGTGAACGCTGTAATTTTCGATCTGGACGGCGTGATTCTCGACTCCCGTCAGCAGATGAGCGTGGTGCTTGAATATACGCTTGCGCAGCACGGGTTTCCAGCCACTGAGGGGGTGTTCACCAATTTTTTTGCCTGCATGGGTATGCCATTGCCACAGATCTTTACCAGGCTGAGCCTTCCCGTTGCGCTCACCGAAACATACCAGTCACTAAGTCGTAGCCACTTTCATCTTGCGTCTGTGTTTGCCGGGATTCCAGAGCTTCTCGGGGACCTTCAGCAGCGGGGAATTGCTTTGGCGGTGATTACTGGCAAAGAGCGATCGCGCGCTCTCGAGGTGCTTCGGTATTTCTCGCTCACCGATTACTTCGAGAGCGTTGTATGCGGCGATGATCCTTTTCCCGGGAAGCCTCATCCAGATGGTCTCCTCTGGATACTCCAACAGATTGGGATTGCTCCCGCGGCGGCAGTTTTGGTGGGAGATTCCCCTTCCGACATTCTATGTGCGAAGTACGCGGGTGTGTTTCCGCTAGGTGCTGGCTGGGGGTTCAGTAGTGCAGCGACATTGGAAGCAGCCGGGGCTGTTGTTCTCCCATGCGCGGACGATCTGCGGAATTGGCTTCGCGAGCGGATCTCGTGTGATCGTTAGCTTGAGTCTGCGCCTGTGCCCGTGCTTTTCACATTGGAACCGGGTTTTTTGTAGTCGAATATACCCTCCGCTGGAACTGACAGTTTCCGCTTTCCTCCGGGAACACCCAACCGAAGGCCAAAGATCAGCCTTGAATGTGATACCGTCTTCCCTTGGCGTGTCTCTGAGAGTGGCGTCTACCAGCAGGGCGCGCCACCTGTGTAGGTGCGCGGCGCGCCCGCCGCGACCGGCACCGGAATGCTGGAACTGATCTGGGTTACATCAGCGCCGGCTCGCATCAGGCGCCGGCCGGTTTTCAACTGAGCGGTGCGAATGCGATCCATTGCCGATTGAAACAGTTGTTCAATCTGCTGTATCTGACGCTCGAGCCCCCGCGCATCAAAACGATCTTCCAACACCGCTTCAAGCGACTCTACAAAGAAAGAATGATTGAACTGCGCAATCTCCTGCCGGATCGAATAAACTAACCCCACGAAAGCATTCAGCTCCTCCTGAACCGCAGCGATGTGGCGAAACTTACGGCGTATCCGCGAGACAAATGTTTCGAGAACCACATTAAAGGTTTCAAAGCGGAACACCGCGGACTGCTCCGTGATGACACCCTTCTTGTGGTAATCGTCATTGTTGTACAGTGATGCGAAGTGCGTCGCCAGTTTCTGCACGCGCTCATCCTGAAACCGGTAACCATATGGATTGAGGGTTTCGAAGTAATCCGCATCCAGCAAGCCGTCCTCCTCCATCCTCGCCAGGATCACGGTACCGGGATACACTTCCAGCCGCTCGGTAAGCCGTCGTAGATTGTGACCAGCATAGTCGCGCAGAAAAAGACCGTTCGACCTCAGGCTTTCCACGGTGCAATACGGGTGGAACTGGATGAAACCCATCGCAAGGTAAATTCCGTGCTTGCGCAAGAGTTGAATCATCCGGATGTTGTCTTCCACGGTAGCGAGCTTGTCCCAAAGCTTAAGCTCCCACGCCGTGCCGGATTCAATGCCGACGTTTACCTTCTCGAGACCAGACTCAACCATTAAGGCGAGAAGATCCTCGTCTGTCTCATCCCAGTTTTCCGCCCGCATGCAGCAGTTGTAGTAAACATCGAGATTGCGTTCGAGGAGACCTCGGGCAATCTCCGCCACTCTGGTCTTCCCGATCCTGCCGCCATCGGGATCCTCAAACGTGGAATCGATGAAGTCAAAGGTGCGATAGTTGTACTTCTTGACCAGCATTTCAATCTCAGCGAGCACCGACTGCGGCGTACGGGCACGCCACGCCTTACCGCTTTGGAACTTGTTGCTCACGTTTGGAGCACTGCAGAAAGTGCAGCGCGCAACACACCCTCTTGAGGTGCTGACGCGCATGTATTCAAGCGAATTGCCGTGCAGCTCAAACTGATCGCGCACGGCAAACGGCAGATCGTCCAGGTTGTGGATCAAAGCGCGGACCTGGTTTTGCCGAAGTTCCCCATCCGGGGAACGAAAGCAGATACCGGCACAGCTCTCAAGCGGCTCCTTTAAGTAGAGCCTCTGGACTAATTCAAAGATGGTCGGCTCGCCTTCACCGATGGCGACTATATCTGCCTCCGGGATTTGCTCGAGGATGGCAAGGCTTGCATAGGTGCCGGCCGGCCCTCCACAGGCGATCACGGCCTCGGGTTTTCTGAGCCTGAGCATCTTTGCAAAGACCTGACAGGAAGCGATGTTCAGACTCATGAGAGTGAAACAAACAAACGCCGGATCAAACCTGAGAATAGATTCGAGAGCGCTCCCCTCGTTTCCATGCTCTACCTCAAAAATCTTTGCCGTGAATCCATGCTCGCGCAAAACCGCTGTCATCAGCGCGACGCCAAGGTGCTCGGGCGACATGACCAGGTCGCCATCCAGCAGAATGACAAATGCGATGCGGAAGTGTGACGGCGACGAGATGCGGTGGTCCAAAACAAACTTGTATTTGCCATCGCCTACGACAGGAAAAGCCGCGGGCAGGTGACTTAGTGTTCGTAAGTGCTCTGAAATTGGCATTGGTACGAGCGGAGTCTACCAAATATCCGCAACTGTGGCTAATGAAAACTAGACGAACAGTGCGCTGCTTGCGACAGTTCGGGGAGCACCCGCTACGCGTGCATAGAAGAGATCTTGCTGAGGAGTCGCGCGCACAATTCCGAGCAGTCCCTCGTTCTGTTCATCCTCGGATTTGCCGTCCGGAGAGGCTGCGACAAAGCCACAAAGGCTGGCGGGTGTACCGATCACAGCGTCGAGGCGACCTGCGCTTCGCGCCGACTCATCGTATTGCGCCATCCATCGCGGAAAAGAAGTTTTCAACTCGCCGTGTACCGAAAATCCGTAGAGCGGCAGGCGGGCGGCAAAGGCGAGAAAATCTGCCGGGTCGGAAGGAACACAAGGCACGTGGATTGCGTCAACCGGACGGTCCGGTGACGCGTTGTAGCTTCGGCAGAACTGAGCAGCAACTCTGGAGGAGGAGGCCAGAGCTGCAAAAACACGCCAGATGCCCGCGGGGCGATCGACTTGGTAGCAAGCGCGAAGTTCCTCGACGGTGAGTTGGCCGGGAGCCGTCCCGTGTGCCGATGAAGGCGCCGCATAGGTGAACGGGCTTCCCGTCGCCAAGCTGAGGATCCTGCTGATCTGTCCCGCCGGATGCATGGCAAATCGCACCACAGGAGCTGCGAGTTTAGAAAAGTCACGATGCAATAGCAGCAGATTGTCAGTGAGCTTATGCGCGGCGCATACGACTTTGTAGATATCGGCGGGGAAAGCCCGCAACCCGGCAATTGCATCGTCAATCCCGTTCGCGTCCTGATCGTTATGCCAGGAAAGGATGCGACATACTCCGGGCCGCTCGGTCATGAACCATGCTCGTGCCTGGTGTGCGCTCTCGATTTCGAGATCGAAAGCACATGCGCCGGCGGCGAGAGCCTGCTCTAAAACCGTGAGCCGCTCGCGCAAGGCCAGCGCACCTTCGCGTCGCGTGGCTTCCCGGTAAGTAACCAGAATTTGACACCGCGGATAACGGCGCCGGATCGATTGGATCACCGCGGGCCCGAGTTGGGGTTGTCCGAGCTCTTCCAGACAGAACTCAAGAAATGTTTCCCCGCTGCGCGCTTGGACTTCTGCTTGCCGGGCCAGTTCGTCTGCTGTTTCGCAGCCGAGCGAAACACAGATTTTTTCTCCGGCTCGCAGGCTGGGCACGCGCACAGTCATTCCGCGCGCAACACATCGGAAGGTTGCATTTTGTTGATCGACCGAACGGAGACTAAGGTGGCCAACTGGCTGGCGGCGAGGACCATCAGCGTCGCAGCCGCGAGTGTGAATACGTCGTTGTCGTGGATGCCAAAGAGCAGCGAGTGATACAGGTGGCCAAGTGGAAGAGAAATAACTAGGCCTATAAGGATGCCGCAGGCCGCAAGCAACAGGCTGCGCCTAAGTAGACGCAAAAGTATGAAGCGATGCGTGGCGCCCAAGGCAAGAGAGATCCCAATCTCCCGCTTGCGCTCGCTCACTTGGAAGGAGACGATGCTAAAGATTCCCACCATGGTGAGTAAGACGGCCAGCGCGGCGAACATGGTCATGAGAAGGGCACGGAAGCGAGGCTGTGCCAGGGCGCTCGATTGCGCTTGGTCCATCCGGCTGAAATGCGAGACCGTGGCATCGCGGTCAATTTTTGCCAGTTTGTCCTGAATGGAATGGATGAGGGTGTCTGGCCTGTCCGCGCGCAAGACGAGGTAGCTCCATGATTGACCGACCTCCTGATCGGCCGGGTAGTAAAAGACGGGTTCGAGCTCGGAGGTCACTCCCGAATACTTCACATCCCCGACAATGCCCACGATCTCTATCCAAGGCCGATCGGTGTCATCGCGAATTCTCTTGCCGATGGGGTCCTGATTGGGAAAGTATTGACTGGCGAGCCGCTGGCTGATGATGGCCACCCGGCGCGTCTGGAGCGTGTCGGCGCTGGTGAAAAAGCGGCCGCGCACGAGGGGAATGCCTAAGGTTTCAAAGTAGCGCGGGCTCGAAAGGGGTACGGTCACGCTCGGCGTTTGCTGCCCCGGGCTTTTGGGCCGGCCTTCGACTTCAAACGGCATGGTAAAGGTGGTGCGGTCGGGCGGAAGGCTGGCGGTGACAGCCGCCGAGCGAACGCCAGGCAGGGACTGAATCTCTGAAAGCAGCTGCCTGTAGAAGCGAACCCTTTGTTGCGGATCGAACACACCGGAGGGGTTGATTTGCATGGACAGCAGTTTTTCCGGAGGAGTGTGAAAACCCAGGTCGACACTTTCCATGGCGGACAGTGTTCGGAGAAGGATACCGGCACTGAGCACAAGAACGAAGCAAACAACAATCTCGGCTACCAGCAAAGCCTCGCGCGCGTAGCGCTTCGATCGGCCCAGGGTGCTGTTGAGGCTCCCACTCTCACGAAGCGCGTCGGAGAGTGTGGAGCTGAAACCGCGCCAGACGGGCAATGCCCCGATCAGACCAGCCGTGAGCACAGAAAGCGCCAGAGCAAGGAAAACAGCAGTTGCATCAAGTTTAACAACTCCCACGCCGAAGACGGTTTGCGGAGCAAAGCGGCGGAGCAGGTGGAGGCATATGGCGGCGAAGCCAATACCGAGCGCTCCGCCAAGCAGGCTGAGGGTTGCGCTTTCGATGGCCGCCCCCTGCATCAGGTGCCGGTGGGTGGCTCCGAGACTTAATCGTATGGCGATTTCGCGTTCGCGCCGGAACGTTCTCACCAGCAACAGGCCGGCAACGTTAGTCTGGGTAATGAGCAACACCAGCAGCACAAGGCACTGAAGAATCCATAGGGTAGACCGCACGTTGCCTACCAGAGCATCCTGCAGCGGGAGCAGAGGAAACTTCAGTTGACTGTAAACCTTGGGATAACTCCGTTCAAGACCTGCGGCAAACGCGGCCAAGTCCGCACGCCCCTGCTCCAGGCTTGTGCCCTCGCGCAGCCTGCCGATGATGCGCAGATAGAACGGATCGCGGCTCGCCGGGGTGGTGAGCGGGATCGTGAGCCAGAGCTCAATGTCGTTCTTGGGATATTGAAAGGAAGCAGGCATCACGCCAACGATCTGGTATGGAGTGCCGCTGACATTTAGTACCTGACCGATGACGTTGGGATCTCCACCGTAGCGGCGCTTCCAGAGCCCTTCTCCCAAGAGGGCGACGGTAGGATGGTTTGGGTCATCGTCCCCGGTGAGAAATGGCCGGCCCACCAGAGCGGGCTGGCGTAGGGCGGTAAATAGATTCGCAGTGGTGTAGGTGCAGCGGACCTGCTCGCTTTGATCGGCGCGCGGCGTGCGGGGCAGGCTGCAGGGAAAGTTGGCATACCCGGTGAGATCGGTAAAGGAATGCGTCTGACGTTTCATGTCAATCAGGTCGGCCAGCGATGCGACGCCCGTGTTGAATCCCTGGAGGGGAGAGGACGCATAGATCATGACCAGCTTCTGCGATTCGGGATACGGGAGCGGGCGCAGAAGTACCTGATTGAGCACCGTGAACATCGCAATATTGATTCCGATGCCCAGCGCAAGCACGAAGACGGCGGAAAGGACCAGCCTGGGCTGGCGGAACAACGTTGCAATTTGTCGCAGAACTGTGTTCACTTCCGCCTCTCAAAGCAAGAATTCATTTATGGCGACACCACTATACCTTTTCAGCTTCCTGGCGTCTGCCAGGTAATCCATTTTGCGGACGGTGCCCCATAAACAGCAACGAGACTACTCCCCCTTGCCGGATTTCGTCGCCAGTTTCAGGAGGGAGTCGATCGTACCTGTCAGCTCGTTTTCGGAGATGTCGTCGCGCACGACGGCCGATCCGATGCCATCCACAAGCACAAAGCGGAGAACGCCGGTTCTTCTCTTTTTGTCCCGGCTGATCGCTCTTCTCAACGCGACGGCTGTGGCGCAGAAGGGCGGAAGAGGGCCATACGCATTCAGGACCTTCTCGATACGTGCGCTTTGGACCGCACTCAACAGACCACGGCTGAGCGAAAGATGAGTCGCCGCCAGCATGCCCCACGCAACCGCTTCCCCGTGGAGGAGTGTTCCGTAGCCGGTTGCGACCTCAATGGCATGCCCGAGCGTGTGACCGAAGTTAAGGATCATGCGCAGCCCGTCGTCCTTCTCGTCAACCCCGACGACGTGTGCTTTGAGCTCAACCGATCGGGCGATGATTTGTTCGATCCGATCGCGATCCCGCGCCAGCACCGCCGGAGCCTGTTGCTCAAGCAAGGAAAAGAAGGCCGCATCCAGCGTGACTGCGGCTCGGAGGCTCTCATACAATCCGGCTCGAAATTGACGGTCGTCGAGCGTTTGGAGCAAATCAGGATCGATGACCACCACGGCTGGATGGTGAAAGCTGCCCAGCAGGTTTTTGCCGGACGATAGATTAACCGCGGTCTTGCCGCCCACTGACGCATCTACCTGCGCCAACAGAGTGGAGGGCACCTGCACATATGGAATACCGCGCATGTAGATCGAGGCGAGAAATCCACCGAGATCTCCGATGACGCCACCACCAAAGGTGATTAGCAGAGCGGAACGGTCGGCGCCGGCCGACAGGAGTTCCTCGGCCAAGCGCTCCAGTTCAACCAGGCTCTTCGCTGATTCGCCGGGACGTGCGAAGAGTACCCGCGGCGTTGCCTCGGAGGCAGTGTTAAACGATTGGAGAAATTGTCCGGACCAGCGAGCCCAGACTTCCGGCACGGTGAGAACAAACGACTGCTTTCGATCGCCGATCAGGTCCTTGAGCTGGGCTAACAGGCCGCTGCCGATAAGGATGTCGTAGGCAGTCGTGCTGGTTGTGACGGCTACCCTCCGCATCGCCGTGTCCTCGCGACCGAGACTATCACAGGGTCTGCGCAGGCAAGGTGGACGGAGAAATTTTTAGGGCATAATCATGGTTCGCTGATCCCGGAGGGGATCACCTGCCGTTAAGATGAGGGCCTATGGCTCATCAGGTAGTGTGGCTCACTGGGCTAAGTGGAGCAGGTAAAACGACACTGTGCAATTCCGTTGCGGAGCGCCTTCGCTTTCTCAGCCATCCCGTGCAGGTGCTCGACGGTGATGAAATGCGTAAGGGCCTTTGTGCCGATCTGGGATTCAGCCAGGAAGACCGGGCGGAAAACCTGCGACGCATTGCGCACGTGGCCGCGCTGATGGCGAAGGATCCCGCGATTGTTCTGGTGGCCGTCATTTCTCCGCTGCGTTCGATGCGGGCAGCCGCTCGGAAAATCGTGACCGAGGCGAATGCCTGTTTTTGTGAAGTTTACGTAAATGCCCCGCTCGAGGTTTGTGAGGAAAGAGACGTGAAAGGTTTATACCGCCGCGCCCGCGGCGGGGAAATCTCCAACTTCACGGGTGTGGGCTCCGGCTATGAACCGCCGCTTTCACCTGACGTTGTATGTGAAACAGCAATTGAGACAATCGCGGAGAGCACAGATAAAGTGCTTTCTGCGATCTTGCATGCTGAAACCGGGCCTGCCCAGGATACCTCTATAGAGCAGGTCCGACGTCGCACCCTGGCAGTGGACTTCGATGGCGTTCTCGCAGAATATGACGGTTGGCAGGGACGAAATGTGCTGGGTCAGCCAAGACGGGATGTTGTGAATGCGCTTCGCGCCCTTGCTGCAGAAGGCTGGAAGATTGTGGTGCACACAACGCGTCACCCCGCGGACATTGTTGAGCACCTGCAGGCTTTCTCGATCCCCTTCGACGAGATCAATCGCAATCCTGCATATGCGAATACGGGCAGCAAACCGGCGGCTACTGTGTACTGGGACGATCGCGCGCTTCGATATTCTGGGGATGCTGCCCAAGACCTTGATTTGATCCGATCGTTCCGCACCTGGAGTGGGCGGCTTTAGTGAGCTCCGGATAGGCGCCATCTTCTTCCTTTATTAGCCTTCAGGATGCCTGCTGTGGCGTAGGACGGGCGAGGAGATCTAAAGCTGTTTAGTCCCGGCATTTGACGGTGCATACTTTCGCAAAGGGGGAAGGAGGCACTATGGGGTAGCTTCTACACCGGCGCACCACCCCAGAGGGCGGCTACTTAAACTCAGAAATAGCTGCGTTACACTAATGCTCCTACCGGCACAAAAAATCGGGCGCTCCACGCGTCCCTTCGGGTAATATGGGTTTCTTCCGTCGGGTCACCTCGCAAGAACGGTGATCAGCGCATTTTACACAAGAGGCAGGAAACAGAAATGGATCAGAGCGTAACTGGTGTTGTCACTGCCGTTGACGTCGACACTCATCTCAACGAGCCGGTCGGCACATGGGATGATATCGATCCTAGCTTCATCGACAAGCGACTGCAGATCCGGGAAGAGGGCTCACGGAGATGGCTCTGTGTCGGCGAAAAAAGAATCCTTCCCATTCGTCCAACGTTCGTGGGGGAAGTCGACGATGCAAGGGAAGCAGTGGAATCTGATCCGGCAGGCTATGAGCGGATGATTGCCTCGCGAAAACTCTTCACCCCTGAACAGGAAAAAAAGCAATCTGATCTTGAGAGTTCTGCCAACACGCGAGTGGCCGTGCTCAAGGAGATGGGAGTTCAATCGGCGTTGCTATTTCCCTCGTTTGGTTTGTTCTGGCCGTCCATTGTGGAGGATGCGGAAATAGCCGACGCAAACTTCATGGCCTGGAATAACTGGATCGTGAAGCAGAGTGCCGTCGAGCCCGACAGTCTGATGCCGGTTGCTCAGTTCAGCCTGTCCGATCCCTCGCGTACAGTATCGGAAATCCGGCGCGCGAAGGCGATGGGCGCGCGTGGCTTCTTTGTGCGTGCTGTTCCGTATCGAGGGTTGCCGTGGTCCGATCCTTCTAACGAGTGCATATGGGACGAATTGGAAACCTCTGGAATGCCGCTGCTGCTGCACGCGGCCCCTATCGGTCCCCTTACAGTAAATCCCGCATGGGAAAAGAACATAGAAAAAGGGCACGTTGGTCAGCCCTTGCCTACGTTTCTGAATCGAGCGCTGCCGGTGGAAGCTGTTCTTGCGAATCTCATCTTCGATGGAGTACTCGAAAGACACCCTAATCTCAGGATCGGTGTTCTAGAATTCGGAGCTATCTGGGTTCCATCCTTTCTGCAGCGAATAGACTTCACCTTCGACTATCTTGGCCCACGCAACCGCTACATACGCGATAGGCTCAAGATGAGGCCCTCGGAGTATTTCCGGCGTCATGTCAAAGTGTCTGCTTTCTGGAGTGAACCGCTGTTATGGATGTTTGAATCCGCCGGACCGGAAGTCTTTCTGTTCTCGAGCGACTTTCCGCATCCGGAGGGTTCAGGCTCCGCGGTGGATCGAGCCTATCGCATCCTCGACAAAATGCCTCCTGCGACCATTCAAAGATTCTTTTCAACCAACGCCAAAGAACTCCTCGCGGGTGGCGTCTCTGCCTGAGGCACAAGGAAAATGACATGGAACTTGAATATGCCTCAATGCTCGATGGTTTGTACCCGTATCTGCAGGAATTAAATGGACCTTCGTCCGACATCATGGCCGAGATGGAAGAATATGGCCGGCGACGCAGATTCCCAATCGTTGGCCCTTTGGTCGGCCGCTTTCTGACACAGATCACCATGCTTATGGGCGCACGGCGCATCCTCGAAATCGGATCAGGGTATGGCTACTCTGCCGCGTATTTTCTGCAGGCGAACCCTGAGGTTCACGTAACTTGCACCGACGGTTCCGATCTGAATCGAGAGCGCGGCCTTGAGTTTCTATCCCGCCTTGGATTCAAAGATCGGGTCGAGTTCCTGGTAGGTGATGCACTTGCTCTTGCGTCCCAAAGCGAAGGTCCTTTTGACCTGATCTTTTGCGACATGGATAAAAGCGTGTACCCGGAGGCCTTTCGCGCAACCTTTCCGAAATTGCGCAGGGGCGGTGCCTTTGTTGCCGACAATGTTCTCTGGCGAGGGTTCTCCTGGTATCCCGTGCCCGAGGAAGCTCCCGAGTATCGCAAGAAGATGGTTCCAGGAATTCGGGAGTTCAACCGCATGATTCATGAGTCGCCAGAAGCACTTACATCGATCATTCCGCTGCGCGATGGCGTCTCCCTCTCCGTGAAGCGGTGATAAGCATGAATCGGCGTAGGGCGGTGGTACTGATCGCAGAAGGTCTTGCTCCAGACCTTTGCTCTTCGTGGATGCGGCGCGGCCTGCTGCCTGCTTTCTCTCAAATGTTTAAGCACGGAGCTGGGGGCCCCATCAACTCGAACTTCGTTCCTTATGAGCCGCCTGGATTGCTCACAGCCTTCACCGGCACTTCGGCTGGCGAGCACGGATGGTTTTCTTACTGGAACGTTCATGACTGCCGCTACCGGCCAGTCCCAAAAACATCGGAGCAGTTACTCGTGCCGTTTCTATGGCAACGCCCCGAGATGGAGGGCAAGCGTTGCGGCCTCGTCAATCTTTTTGGTACACACCCGCCACAGCCTTTGAACGGTTGGCTGATTTCCTATCCAACGTCGCAGACTCTGCATGCAACCTATCCGTCGTCGCTTTCACTAGGGCTGGCGAAGGCTGGACTCTCCTTTACCCACGACGTGTCTGTCTGGTTTGCTGGTCAGCGGAAGGGCAATTTCGTACCGCTCGTTCTGGAAGCCGATGCTCGCAGGGGCGCCATTGCGGAGTACTTATTTGATCAGGGCGCGGACATGGTCATCGCCAATCTTACCTGCATTGACCGCTTGTCACACTGCTACTGGCAAGAGATCGAGCCCGGCTCTCCCGTTCCACTCGAAGAAAGCGCGGTATTCCAGGCTTACCAATGCTGTGATCGTGTAATCGGTAAGTTCCTTGAGAAACGAACGGAAGATGTAACTTTGCTTGTGTTTTCTGAAATCGGCTTCGGTCCGTTGCGAGCCTATCTTGAGATCAACCAGATCCTCGCGGAACACGATCTGCTCTTGTGGAAGGATGCCGAGCGGACAGCACCCGACTGGGCGCGAACGCAGGCCTTTGAGGCAGTGCAAGGAACGCAGGGTATCAACATCAATCTAAGGTCGCGTTATCAGGATGGTACGGTCGACGACAGCCAGTATGAGGCATGCTGTCAAAAAGTCAGGGATGTGTTGATCGGCGCGATCAACCCGCACACCGGCTTGCCTCTGTTGAAACGCGTTGCCCACAGGACCGAGATCTATCCAGGCGCACATACAGCAGAAGCTCCCGATTTGATTCTCGAGCCCGCAGATCCTCGCTATCTGCCCTTTGGCGAGCCTAGCTGGGCGCGGCACGTCAGACGCAAATTGCAAAGTGGATGGCATCGCCGCACCTCTCTTTGGGCCGCGGTGGGTGAGGAAATGGAGTCGGGCTGTCAAATGGAAGCCGAGCTACTGGACATCGCACCCACTCTGATGGACATCCTCGGCGCTGGCTCCAACTCTGGTTTACCTGGAATCTCGCTGAAAGCTAAGTTGCAGACGGGCGTGCCAGTTCGATAGTCTGTCGCTTCCTCGCGATCACTACCCTGCGGCGAAACCCTTTCTTCCGGGAAGCTCGCTTTGAGAGGTCTTTGATGGATGCCGCAAGCGCTACCCGGCTGGAACTCGAGAAAGCGCACAAACAGTATGCAGCCCGCAACCCGCGGAGCAGCGCGCTCCATAAAGACGCATGCCGGGTGCTGCCCGGCGGCAGCACGCGCACGGCTCTCTTCTATTTGCCGTTTCCGGTGATGATGGTCCGTGGCGAGGGCAGCCACCTCTGGGATGCCGATGAGCAGGAGTATGCTGACTTTCTCGGCGAGTACACGGCGGGTTTATACGGTCACACCCATCCGAAGATCCGTGCTGCGATGGAGATGGTGCTCGCGCAGGGAATCAACCTGGGCGGGCACAGCCCGCTTGAAGCATTGCTCGCCGAAAAGATCTGCGAGCGCTTCCCGTCCATAGCACAACTGCGATTTACCAACAGCGGTACCGAAGCTAACTTCATGGCAGTGAGCGCATCCTGCGCTATCACCAGTCGCAAAAAAATTCTGGTCTTCGATGGCGCTTACCACGGCGGTGCTTTCAGTTTCAGCCATGGAAAGAGCCGTGTGAATGCACCATTTGAGTTTGTGACCGCACGGTATAACGACCTTGATGCGACCATGGATGTTCTTGCTGAATATGCCGAACAACTCGCAGCCATCCTGGTGGAGCCTATGCTTGGAGCGGGCGGTTGCCTTCCGGCCGAAGCCGAGTTTCTCAAGCAACTAAGGGGGGCAGCCACGGCGTGTGGCGCCCTTCTCATTTTTGATGAAGTCATGACATCGCGCTTGGCCTGGGGTGGCTTGCAGAGTCTGCATAACATATCGCCGGACTTTACCACCTTAGGTAAGTACATAGGCGGTGGTATGACCTGCGGAGCCTTTGGCGGATCTCGTGAAGTGATGCGTTGCTTCGATGGCCGGAATGCTGATGCTTTTCCACATGCGGGCACGTTTAACAACAATGTGGTGACCATGGCTGCGGGCATTGCCGGCTTGTCGGTCTACGATTCGCCACAGTGCCGGAGGTTAAATGACCGAGGCGATGAACTCCGGCGGCAATTGAACAGACTGGCAGAATCACATCAGGCTCCGTTGCATTTCACAGGATTAGGATCGATGATGAACGTTCATCTCTGCCGCGGTCCGCTTCGTACCCCATCCGATCTGCTCGGGGCCGATCAGGAGTTGGCCGAATTGTTCTTCTTCGATCTCCTGTCAGAAGGAATTTGGCTCGCCAGGCGCGGCATGATCGTACTTTCCCTTCCGACTTCGGAAGCCGACTGTGAGGCACTGGTCAGCGCCGTTGAAAGCTTCATCAGAAAACGTGGACGGCTTTTTCAAAATGAGAGAAGATTTGTGACAGTAATTGCACCGGCATAGGCTAGCATTCACCGAGCACATCAATCAGTACCCATGCAAGTAGCTTTCCCCACTCCACCTGGGACGAACTGACACATGCTGACGGAAAACAGCAAGACAAAAGGGAAAACCCTGATCGAGATCGTCGAGATCGAAGCGGCCGACCGGCCGAGCAAGACAGCGATCCAAGTGGGGAACCGGAGCATCACGTATGCGGAGCTTTCCGCTCGCGCTGGGCAGATCTGCGCGGTGCTTCGCGCCACAGGTACTCCGCGCCGGCCCGTCGTCGCAGTTCTCACCGAAGACAAGGCTGCGCTAATTGCCGCGATCCTTGGCATTCTGCAAGCGGATGGCATCTTTGTCCCACTGGATCCTCGCTATCCCGTACATCGCCTTCAGACCATGTTGTCCACAGCTCGGCCTGATGTATTGATTATGCAAAGGGAACTCACGTCAATCGGAAGCGCGGCAGCGCCGCCATCCTGTCTCCAGTGGCTGCTTGACGAGTTGGAGGGCAGAAAAAAAATGCCTCGTCGCGACGGGATCGACGCTCGCACGGAGAACAGCGCACCTTCCGCACGACCGACGAACCTACCGGACGACGTTGGTTACATTTACTTCACCTCGGGCTCCACCGGTGCTCCGAAAGCGATCGCCGGAAGTCTCAACGGATTGTTGCACTTCATTCGCTGGGAAGCCGATGCTTTGTATGCGTCAGAGAGCATCCGTGTGAGCCAACTCACCCCCCCCTCCTTTGATCCCTTTCTCCGCGACGTCTTTCTCCCACTTTCGTTGGGCGGTACGTTGTGTATTCCACCGGACTGGGAAACCATACTCGATGCGCGCAAGCTTATTGATTGGATCGACGATGCTGCGGTGACGGTGATCCACGCAACCCCAAGCCTCTTCCGCGCGATTCTGAACCAGGCGCCCTCACGCAGCCAGTTTCCGTCTCTTCGATATGTTGTGCTTGCCGGGGAAACCCTGTTTCCGGAGGATGTCCGCAAGTGGTCGAGCATCTTTGGCGAGCGCATTCAACTGCTGAATCTCTACGGGCCGACTGAGACAACGCTGGCGAAGTTCTTTCACTTCGTTTCTCCCTCCTATACAGAGGGCCACACCGTACCGGTAGGGAAACCGATCCCTGGAACGGAAGTGCTCCTCCTCAACGAAGCCCTTAGGCCTTGTTCCCCTGGAACTCCGGGAGAAGTCTGCATCCGCACCCGCTTCAGGTCCCATGGGTATTATGGTCAACCGGATCTTAGTAGGGAAAAGTTTGTCCGCAATCCCTGCAATCCAGACGATGCGGAAGATCTGGTTTATCGCAGCGGCGATCTCGGACGCCTGCTGCCCAACGGAGATCTCGAGCTTCTGGGCCGGCGTGACCATCAGGTAAAAATCCGCGGGGTTCGCATTGAACTCGAGGAAGTGGAAAAGTTCCTTCGGGCTCATCCTGAAGTAGCGGACTGCGCGGTGAAGGACTGGGAGGATGAACAGAGAAACAAGTACCTCTGCGCGTACATCGTTCCAAGAAGCGCGATCAATCTCATTACCTTGCGAGATTATCTGCTTCAATGGCTGCCAGAGACGACCGTACCTTCTGTGTTCCTGAAGCTCGAGGCTTTGCCGCTCAACCTCAATGGTAAGACCAATCGCAGCGAGCTCCCGGATCCACGAGACAGCGGACGGAGCGGGGACACCACAGCGCCGCGAACAGAGCTTGAGCATCAGCTCGCAGCGATATGGAAGAGTGTCTTGCGGTTGCCTCGAATCGGAATTCACGACTCCTTTTTCTCTCTTGGCAGTGACTCGCTGATGGCGATGCGAGCCCTCGCAAACATGCGAAGGGAACTGCGCTGTGAAATCCCGCTTCGTTTCCTTTTCGAGTATCAAACGATCGCTCTTCTTGCCGCTCGATTGCAGCCGGAGCTGATGCTGGCAGCAGAAAGGGACTATCCGCCGAAAGCGGTCGCAACGGCGCACTGAGGATCAGAAAACGGGGAGCAGAGATCATGCAAAATCACTTCAGCCCGATCGCGGAAACCGCAATACCAATGGATGCGGTGACTCGCGCTGTGAAAGAGATGTACGAGTCGCACCCATACCCCTACACCGCGATCAAACCTGAGCCCTTGAAAGATCTGTACATTCTTCTTCATATGTTGTTTGCGGAAGGGGGGATCGACGACTCCGATATCGCGGCGTACTCCTTCTTTGACGGAGGTTGCGGGTCGGGGCAGCGAATTCTGGGCGTGGCCTCCGAATTGCCCACTGCTCACTTCACCGCGGTTGACATGACCGAGGCCAGCCTTGAGGTCGCGCGGGAACAAGCCGCATACCTCGGCGTCACCAACATCACTTTCAAGCAGGACAACCTGCTCGAGCTGGCCGATACTGGAACGTACGACGTCGTCACCTCTGTCGGCGTTATTCATCATCTCAGCGACCCAGCGCGCGGCGTCCGCAATCTCAGCGGGCGGGTCGCTGAGTCCGGCGTTCTGATCCTGCACCTCTACCACACGCTGGGAGAGCATCGCCGCATGCTGCAGCGTGAGTTGACACGTGCGCTCACCCATAACGAGGACCTCGATTTTGGCATTCGAATGATGAAGGATCTCGGCTTCAGCCTCCCTCTTGAGCAATATGGAAGCAATGGTTACAACAACAATCTTACGGAAGCCGATCATCTCGCCAAAGACATCGATGTCTATCTGCATCCGGTGGTGGCAACGTACCGCTTCGCCGAAATGGCGGCGCTGTTCCGTTCTTCCGGTTTGGACTGGCTCGCAATCAACTCAGTCAACACAGGGGGACGCTCCTGGTTTGTGAGCGCCTCCTGCCCCGTCGAGCCGCTGGCTTTCGACCCGGCCAGCTGCTTGCCCACACAGCAACTCATGGCAGCGTACGGAGATCTGTCGGCGGAAGACCGACTGCGCATCATTGAGCTTCTTCTGGAACCCACATCGTTTTCGCTGGTAGCCGGCAGAAACCAAGCCCTCGAAAAGATCGGCCCCCGTTTGCACTGCAATCTGCTTCGCTTGAACGCATGATGGCGTTTGGCGCACTGCATGCTCTGGCGAGTACCGCGCGCCTGAAAGGACTGACTGTCCAGCAGACAAGTACCACCCAGCACGGAATCAGCACTGGCTAATGCCTAAATCGATACTGACAAATCCCCCTTCAATCGCGCTTCCGGCGCCTTTTGAGTGGGACACCGTTTAGTGAAAGAAGGGGAAGAGTTAGAAAGACATCATGGCAGACATGACCTTTACCGTTGATGGAAAGCGGACGATCGTGGGGTTGTTCCCGGAGGAAAGTAAGTAGGCTCTCCCAATAGTCGGTGCCCTACATCAGTGCCCGTGTTGATGCGCTGATCGTTGTTTCCTGCGCGGCGGTGATGGAAACGCAGCTCGTGGGCTCCGCTTCTTTGGCTCAGAATGCTCAACCTTCACTGCCTTGCCGATTTCAAGGCAGCTTGCAGCCCGGACCACCTAACAACCCTCTTCTTGAAAGAAACATTCACTGGAATGTGCGGAATCTGTGGCTATTACAATCCGGCAGCCGGGCTTAACCCCGCGGGTTCGACGATCCTGCGCAGCATGGCCGGCGCCATTTATCATCGTGGACCCGACTCCGGGGGCGAGTTCGTCGGACCGGGAGTCGGACTGGGCGCGCGCCGCCTCAAGCTGATCGATCTCGCGTTCGGAGACCAGCCGCTGTGGAACGAAGACAAATCGATCGTTCTGGTGTGTAACGGCGAAATCTACAATTATCGCGCCCTCACACACGAGCTCGCCGGCAGAGGGCACACATTCCGAACACACACAGACGTCGAAGTGCTGATTCATCTCTATGAGGAATATGGCATAGGCCTGCTCCAGAGAGTCGATGGGCAGTTTGCATTTGCTCTCTACGACCGCCGGCACAAATCGCTGTTTCTGGCGAGAGACCACTTTGGCATTTGCCCTCTCTATTACACAACGGTGCTTGACTCACTTGTCTTCGGCTCAGAGATCAAGAGCATCCTCGCATTTCCCGGTGTGCAGAGAGCAGTTGATCTTCGCGGACTCGATCAGGTCCTGACCTTGCCTGGGCTTGTTAGTCCGTGCACCATGTTCCAGGATATTTGCAGTCTCCCTCCAGGACATTTCCTGCTGGCACGGCAAGGCCAGACAGAGGTGAGTGAGTATTGGGATCTTGAATACCCGCTCCAGAGCGATGGTTTCGTGGAGCGCTCAGAGGAGTCATACGCAAGGGATGTGGAAGAGGCGTTGCTGCGCTCGGTCACCAAACGTCTGCACGCCGATGTTCCGGTCGGATTCTATCTGAGCGGCGGCCTCGACTCCTCGCTGCTGGCCGCGCTCATCCGGAAAGCTTCCGACACCCGCCGCCATTCCTTTTCCATCACCTTCACTGACTCCGAGTTGTCGGAGGAGAAGTATCAGAAAACCATAGCGCGACGCGTCGACTCGATCCACCATGAATGCCAGTTTGACTCCCAGCAAATTGATGAGCGGCTCGGACAAGCCGTGTATTATTCAGAGTGCCCGCTCAAGGAAACCTACAATACCGCCTCGCTGGCTTTGTCAGCGCTGGCGCGAGCGGAACACATCCCGGCCATCCTGACCGGGGAGGGCGCCGACGAGCTGTTTGCTGGCTACGTCGGCTACCGCTTCGACCATGGCAAAAGGAACCGCAACGGCTGGGACGCGGCGGAAGCTCTGGAGGAAAGCCTCCGGGAGCGGCTCTGGGGCGATCCGCATCTTTTCTACGAGAAGAATTACTACGCCTTTGCCGAAACAAAAAAGGCGCTTTACTCAGAATCGCTGGCGGCGAGCTTCGACGAGTTCGATTGCCTTGACACCAACATCGTAAATCAGAAAAGGTTGCGAGGCCGCCACCCCATTCATCAACGTTCCTATCTCGACTTCAAGTTGCGGATGGCAGACCATTTGCTCTCAGACCATGGAGACCGTATGGCGATGGCCAACTCGATTGAGGCACGATATCCGTTTCTGGACCTGGGGGTCGTTCACGCGGCCTGCGCCATTCCTCCTCACCTGCAGGTGAAGGGAATGGTGGAGAAGTACATTCTGAAGATGGCCGCGCGGGAACATCTTCCGCGGGAAATTGTGGAACGCGAAAAGTACGCCTTCCTGGCACCGGGAAGTCCATACCTGCTTGCGCACAATCGGGAATGGATCAACGATCTGCTTTCCTATGAGCGAATCCGGCGTGAGGGCTACTTCAATCCGGACACGGTGGAAAGACTGAAGAAAACCTACACCCGCGAAGGATTCAGGCTGAACCTCCCCTTCGAAGCGGACCTGCTCATCGTGGTGATCACCTTCGGTATTTTTCTGGAAACCTTCCGCCTGCCAGCCTGGCGCCTATGACCCAATCCCTTTTGAGTTCTGTGACGCCAAAAGTCTATGCGGCTCTCTTTGAAGAAAACCGCACCCAAGGCTGTCGGGGATTTCAGGGTCAACTGTAGCTTGCGTGGGGATCCTCCGAGGGGATCAAAGCAAGACCCAACAGGAGGACAACGCGAAGTTGGGTGGGATGGAAATGCGAAATTCTCCCGTCAGCGGTGGGGCACCATGGCGTGCTTCCGATAGATTAAACAGAACCCGGAACAACCGCCACTCGAGCCGCTAGCAGGGGGCTTGGTGCACACGGCCCCTGCTTGCGGTTCCAGGAAAGCAGATCGATGTGCGTATTCCGGGTCACGTCCATGGTTCCAAGCTCCACCGAAACAAGACCGGCTTCTGAAACCTGAAACGTATCGAAGTCCCCCAAAGAAGCAAGCGTCCTGGCCAACTCCTGCGCATTCCAGCCGGCGAGCCGCGACATGCGCTCGTTGAATTCAAATAGCAGGTGCGCTCCCGACGCTCGAATCAGTCCACTTGCGCCCTTCAGGATCTCAAGTTCGTGTCCTTCTACATCGATCTTGATCACATGGGGCAGGCGAATCTTCCCTTCTCCCCACATCTGGTCAAGGCTGCGGGTTGCCACAGACTGCGCGCGGGCAGAGCGCGCGATGGGATCTTTGTGCAGGGAAGCATTTCCCGTGGCAGCCTCATGAACAAACAGTGTCGCCGTTTCGTCGCACGATCCGAGCGCGAGCGGAAATGCGGTCACATTGGCGAAGCCATTGCTGCGAATACACCGTGTCAATCGCTCGAAGGTAGAGGCCATGGGCTCGAAGGCATAAACCCGTCCACCGGGCGAGCACTGCGCCATCACCGCTGTTAGGTATCCAAGGTTCGCGCCCACATCGATACAAACGCTGTCCGGCTTCAGCAACCATCGCAGACAGCGCTCCACTTCGGGCTCCCACGTTCCATCACGAAAGCAATCCCAGCCGACTGTCTGGAAGGAGACCGAGCCCTCCAACGGAGATATAAACAGCACGGACCCATTCTTCATCCTCCAAGGAAAAGGTGTTGTGCCGGCCTGAGCCACCAGCTCCCTGCAGATTCTCTTTTTCTGTTCCGCTCTCGCGGCCTCGGCAGACGCGCGCTGAAGCGCCTGGTACAGGCATGCCCACGAGGGAGCTTCCAGCGACCGTTCGGTCACCCGAATGCTTTCGAAAAACTTCGAATCGCGAGGCAGGTATTCGCCATCGCGAGAGCCCGGCAGAAGCGAGATCGCTGTGACGCTTCCGCCCGTTTCCGCCGCGAGCACCAAAGCCTTCTCGCCGCCTGCAGCGGCGGCGCACAAGGCAAGCGCACCATCGGCAGACATGCAGTAGCCGACTCTTTTCTGGACGCAACGTATCTCCACGGCGCGGTCCAGTCGCTCGCTGAGGATACCGCTGACCCCCAGTAAGTCGTCGATCGCGGTCCCAGCCAAATAAATTGTTTCCCATCCTTGTAACGGAAAGGAAGCAAGAATGCGATCGGCTGCCTGTTGCCTGAGATCTTCTGTGCGAAGAGAAGTAGAGAAGAGTAGCTGCTGTTCGATGGTGCACCACGGCGACGCCCCGCGCGCCAGTGCCGCGGCAAGCGTTTCTATCACTAAAGTTCCTGCTCCTTCGCTAAGTTTCTGCGCCTCAGCCGCCTCCGGAAACCAGCGAACAGCTTTCTCCAGGGGCGCATCGACCGAGTCATGCGCTACCACAATGGCAGCCTGAGCGCGTCCCAAGGTGAGCAGATTGATCGCCACCTTCAGCGCGTTGAGACCAGAGACCGGTGATCCCGTGATGCTGTACGTGATCCCGTTGTAATCGTAGAAGCGCCGAATCAGCGATGACCCGAGGTGGATGCCATGGTCCAGCGCCATGCTGGGGAGAAGGCGCGCCGGGTTCTCCAGCAGAGTGCCGCATAAAAGTGCGGCGTGTTCGGGTGACCCGCCAAACAATGTTCCAGAAAGAACTGCAACCTGATCCGAAGCATAGGACCGGTGAAAGTTTGCATCTTCAATTGCGAACTTGCCTGAGCAAGCGGCGAGCTGCGCAGAACGGCTCATGTATCGAAAGTGAGTTTCCGGTGGAAACCACTGCTCCACATCGAACCAAGGCAGCCGCCCTCCTACCCAGAGCGGCTGAACATCCCCGGCAAATAATGCAACGGTGCCGGCGCCGAGGTGAGAGACCGTACCCATGCCGGTGATGGCAAAGGGACCCTCCACCACGGTTTGGGCCACCTCCGGCGCTTCCGCTTGCGCGGGGTGGGTGAGCAGCACACTGGTGTTGAGGCCGCCTCCGCCGCAGCCATTCGAAAGCGCTTTGGTAAAAGCTTTGCGAATCGTCTGCTGCCCCATCACGGGGCAGGCAAGCGCTGCGTCCGGTTCATCCAGGCCGACGTTGCCGTGCACAAATCCCTCGTTCATCTGGATGAGCACCGAAGCTGCTTCCACCACGCCGGAGGCGGCCGACATGTGACTCGTCAGACCCTTGGTTGAGTTAATCGCCAGCGTCGCAGCGTGTTCTCCAAAGGTGTCGGTGATGGCCTGGCATTCGATGCGGTCGATGGGACGCGTTCCGGGAGCGTGGGCATTGATGTATTCGATCTCACCCGTCTCGCGTCCCGCACTGTTTACGGCCATGCCCATGGCTCGGCGAAGACCGGCTCCATCTTCGGTGAGGCTGTTGCCCGCTGCACCCTTGTCGACGCCGCATCCAAACCCCTCAAGCCATCCCAGCACGCGCAATGGGTCGACAGTCTCGGAGCTTTCAAACACCAGCGCCCCAGCACCCTCTCCCAACACGCTTCCCTCGCGTTTGGCATGAAAGGGCCGCAGTGACCGTCCAATGAACGCCGCTCGTTCTGCTCCCCACAACACACTCAGTTTGACCAGCTCCGCACCTACAACAACCGCCGACCGGCACTGCCCAAGGCGCATCATGTCCAGCACCATGCCCATGCTCAAGTTCCCAGAGGCGCAGGCATTGCTGACGATCATTCTCGGTCCGGAAAGCCCAAATTCATTTCCCAGCGCGTGCAGCAAGGCTGCGTTGGGATACAAGCGTAGCGCCTCTAGTATATCGAGCGAAGGGGTGTCCTCTGTGATAAAGGCTTCATACAATTCCTCAAGCGCCCGGCTATCGGCTGTGAGTGTAGAAAGGATCAATGCCGCATCTCTGCGCTCGAATGCAGGCGAGGCTTGTGCCAATGCCTGCGTTACGGCTTCTTTCGCCATTCGATAGGCGCGATCGGGCCCGTTGAAGCGCGTATCGTCAATCAAGCCCAGGTGATTTTTTCCTCGGGGAGTGGGTACTCCTTTAAGCTCGCGGAGGGATTGAGTCACATTTTTCAATGCGTCGGTGAAGGCGGGTACGCCGATACCGATCGAAGTCACTACGCCCATTCCTGTGATTGCTGTACGCATACTGTGTATTTTCCTTTCCCGCTCAACCTTTCACTGTGCTCATTTCTCTGAATCCGCTTACATGACCTCCTCCGGCAGCCTAGTGTACGGCTGTTTTCAAGAAAGCCGCATTGACCTTCTTAGCGCCACGAAGCTCGGCGGCAAGTTCGGGAGTCAAGGTCGTTCTTTGGCCTTGTGTGGGGTCGTTCCCCGGAGGAAAGGGACAGACTTCTCCCAATCGCTTCCGCGCTCATCCTCAGGGAACTGAGCCAGCTCGGCGACGAACTCATCTAACCTGTGCCACCACACTACATCAAGGCCCGATGGATCAAAACACTCCATAGCCATCAAAAAAGCGCCTGCCAGCGCGGACCCAACCGGCGCGATTGCGATCTTCACTTGAAGCCCGTTTGCCTCGGCGCAGCCGGTAAACAACTGACGAAGAAGCAACCGCCCGAACCTGAGAACTCCTCCACCCGTGAATACGACAACAGACACGCCATACTGATCTCGCAGCAGCTCGAAAAACGCATGGAGAGCGCGCTCCAGCTCTGCGACCATTCCCATTGCCAATACTTGCTTTAGACCTTGTGCTGAGAGGGCCGTCTGCAGGCATCCTCGCCGTCCGCACTTGCACAGAAAGGGCAGCGTTCCAAATTGCTGGTGCGCGAGCGTTTCGGCGCCATTGCCGCCCACAAAGCTTTCATACGGTCTCATGATCCCGATACCCAGACCTGTGCCGATGCTTAAACAGGCAATATTGGGAAGCGGTCTCCCCACCTCCGCGCGCGTCAACGATCCGTGTCGCAAAAGATCGTGGGCTTCCCAGCGAGCTGCGCATACTCCGTCATCCGCGGAAAGAGGACGCCGACCGCCGGCGTGTTCGATCCACGCATGAAGAGCACAACCTTCCCAATCAGGCCGGCTGGGCCAGCAGTCGACGACCCCGGACGCGTTCACGCCCGGCGCTCTGGAAACCCCAATCCCCAATACGGAACGTCCATTGGCCAGGTTTCGCAGGTGCTGACCGATACAGTTTGCTGCGTCCGGAGGATCTGGGGTGGGAACATTCACCAGGGTGGAACCGGAAACACTCAGGCTTGCAAGCCGAAGAGACGTCCCGCCCAAATCCATCGCCAGAAAACAATCTCCGTTTTCGCGCTTTGGTGTCGGCATTCTTCTCCGTTTGTGAAGAAAATCTACTCTGGACTCAGCCGCGATTGCATTAAGATCAGCGCACCATGAAGCTCGATGTCATTTCGCCACACCAGGATGACGCTGCTCTTTCTCTTGCATTAGCGCTGAGTGAGTTTACCCGTTGCGGCGTGACCGTGCGAATCATCAATTGCTTCACCGTCACCCGCTTCACACCCTTTTACGACAACGAAAAAGGAAACAGACGTGTTCGAGACGACGAGGATAAGAAATTTGCCGCAGAATGCGGCGGAGGTATAGAACACGTCAATCTTGGCCGTAAAGACGCTCCACTCCGGACGGGTCGCGGGCTCCGCGCCATTCCGATCGATGAAGCTTACACATCTCAGAACGCACGTGAGATTGATGAGCTGCAACGAGACATCAGCTTCCAGGTGCCAACATCAGCTGTGCTCTTGCTGCCGCTTGCAGCTGGAGTGCACGTCGATCACTGCGTCGTTCGGGATGCGGCCGTTCCACTCTGCGCGGACCGGCTCTTCGCGGTTTACGAAGATCTTCCCTACGCGGCGCGCCTGTCAGATGATGAGGTGCAAAAAAAAATTATGGAGTTGGAGGCACGATTCGGAACCGGCCTCATCCCTGTGCTCGTGGGCCGCGAAAGTTCTTTGCCCTTCAAGAAACGATGCCTTCGTTGCTATCCTTCTCAGGTCGGAGAAAGAACGATTACGCAGATCCTTGACTACAGTCACCGCTACGGGGGTGCAGAACGGCTCTGGATGACTCGCAGTTGCTATGACGAACTTACCCACACAGGCGCTAGGCTCGTCCCGCAAAGTTTCGCTCCATCGCCCATCAACGCCACCGGCACAACTTGGTCGCTGCATGAGCAGCAGCTGCTTAATCACACGGAGGATGCCCACAATGGCGAAGGTGATAAAGAAGAAAACAGCCGCACGGAAGGCCACGCAGGAGGAACCGAACCGGAAAGATACCTTTATTGAGTTTCTTTTGGAAGGATTAAACCCTTTGGGTAGCGTCACCGTAAAGAAAATGTTCGGCGGCCAGACCTTATTTTGCGGTGGCGTCGCATTTGCGCTGATCGAGAGCAACATCCTTTATCTGAAAGCGGATGGTGTAAACCGGCCCCACTTCCAATCACTTGGAATGGAGCCGTTTAAACCCTTCGAAGACAAGCCTGAAATCATGCAGTACTACTCAACCTCGGCTGACGTATTGGAAGATTCCGATCAGCTGGTCAGTCTTGCAAGCGAAGCCGTGGCCGCCGGCAGGCGAGCTGCCAAAAAGAAGGCAGGTAAGAAACGGAAGGGCGCCTGAATTATTTGTCAGTCCAGACTGCGAGTTCGTTGCCGCTCGGATCGATGAAGTGAAACCGCCGTCCGCCCGGAAACTCGAAGATTGGTTTTGAGATTTCACCACCGGCACCTTCTACTTTGTTCAGCATTGATTCGAGATTGCTTGTGTAAATAATCACCAGAGCGCCGCCGGTCCTGACATCCTCCGACGCAAAAAAGCCACCGCTGAGCCGACCATCCCGAAAGCAGGTATACTCGGGACCATAATCCTCAAATTTCCAGTTGAAAACATGGGAGTAGAAGTCTTTTGTCTTGTTGATATCTTTCGCAGGGAACTCAATGTAATCAACGCGTAGGTCGTTTTCAGAAGCATTCATTTGATATGTCCGCGAGTTAAACTTGAAGTGTTACTCTAACTGATTTCAAAACCACCGTCAAACCTTTCCTCATTCACGCTCACGTTATAAATCATCGCTCAGGATGCTGAAGGTGAAGATGCACACCGAACCGTTTCAGCAGCAGATATCATCCATGATTTCGAAGTCACAAGCGCACCTTGACGCAGCTGCGGTATTACGGGGCATCCCATCGGAGTCGCGCGGGTTCGTCCTGGACGGGGTCCCGTATTCTCCCTGGCAGTTATTGGAGCACCTCCGCATCGTTCAGCAAGACATTCTTGAATTCTCCCGCGATCCGGAGCACATCTCTCCCCAATATCCTGAGGGCTGCTGGCCTGAGACGATTGCACCGCCTACCGAGGCAGCCTGGGAGGAGAGTGTGCGCCTCTTTCTCCGCGATCTCCAATCTGTCACGCAGTTGATGGCAGATCCTGCTCTTGACCTGCTGTCGCGTATACCCCACGGGTCTGGCCAGACCTACCTGAGGGAAGCTGTGCTGCTCATCGATCACAACGCTTATCATCTGGGGCAATTCGTCCTGCTCGGCAGGCTTTTGCTTAAGTCTCGCGCGGCCTAAAAAGCATGCGAAGCGAAAGAGCGATCCAAGAGAATCTGTTGTTTCTGCGAGGCGAAGAGAGTGAGTCTGACTCTCTTGGGGCCAGCAACCGTTCCCCACTGTTTTGCGTGCCAGGGGCGGGAGACAGTGTTCTGGGGTGGATGGAGCTGATCGCCCATCTCACACAGGTGGGAAAGGTTTTTGGATTGGAATCGCGGGGCCTTGATGGAGCGCTTCCTCCGCACTCCTCAGTTCGCGCGGCCGCGGCCGCCGGCGCATGCTCGATTCGCGAGGTGTACCGCGACCGTCCCATCCATCTCGCCGGGCACTCCTTTGGAGGATGGGTTGCATTTGAGATCGCGCAGGAGCGGTTGCGGGCAGGGGAAGCCGTGGCATCTCTGATTCTTGTGGACGGAAACGCGCCAGACGAGGATCTTCTACCTCTACAGGAATACACCCACGTGGAAGTCATTTTGGAATGGCTGAAGCTGGTGGCTTTGCTGCGAACATTTGCCGTAGAGATCGCGCGAGCAGATCTTGAGCCGTGCAGTGAAGAAAGACAGCGACAGTTATTGCATGAGGCGCTTGTCAGCGCAGGATCTTTATCGCGACGCTCCACGCCGGAAGATCTGCGTGGCCGGCTGGACACGTTCGCGGCAGCATTGCGGGCGAGCTATCGTCCCGATTGCGTGTACTCCCAGCCCGTCACACTTGTGCTCGTCGACGACCCAGCCCTGGACCCGCTCGAAAATGCTGAACACAAACGAGAAATAGAGAGGCGATGGAGACGATGGGCACCGCGATTGGACTGTGTCGCTGCTTGCGGCAACCATATGACTGTCCTCAGGGAGCCTCACGCTTCGGCCCTGGCACGCATCTTCGACGCGACACAAGCACAGGCGGCTTCTGTTTAGCCGGACGGTATTCCCTGAAAAACAGGTGAGGCGATTTCCCGACGGAACACCCCGGTTCCGGTAATGGCGACAGGTGGCATTGCGTAGCAATCGGCATGGCCGCCGCCTGTGTGCAGTGAGTGGCTGCGTCAGGAGGCCTCCGAGCAGGTCGTTAATCATGGGGTATCGCAAACCCAGCGTCCTTGCGACCCGACTCTTTATTTCCTGATCCGAACACCGTGGGGATTCGAGGAAACGGAGCTCCGTCATGGAGCGCCAAGGCTTGTGGATCACGTTTCCTCAGTTGTCAAACGTCACAAGCGCTGTGTACGATTTCAACGCAAAGGAAGTTGCGACGCTCGACATAGGATGATGCGTGCGGCGTTTGCAGCTGCGGCCAGAACAGGAGGCAGAAAAGCTAGTCGCGCGGCTCCTGCAACCAGGCAAGCGCATGCTAGAGGGCGACCACATCGGCATACCCTTCATACGTCTTCTCCGGCCCGATATTTGTGTCGCGTCTCTAGACGAATGTCTGATTGTAGTAGTCCGTCACCGCAATCGTTGAAGGTGTAGTTCCAGTTCCGGTCTTTCCGCGCCATCGCGACAGTACGCTTTCCCGACTAAGGCGATGGCATAGCCTGCGGCACGCAGCTGGTCCGTGAAGTACAAATGTCTAGCGGCTTATCGAGTTCGCCGTTGCCAAGCGCTCCGGTCGACTTCGAGTACATCCCGGTGAATATGCTTAACCGCGCGGGCGCACAGAGCGCATTGGTGCAGATCGCATTCTTGAAGCGCACCCTCGTGCCGATTCGATCTTGGTTTGGCGTTCACACAATTCGGTGGCCAGCTAGCGAGAGGTAATTCCAGCGATGGCCTTCGCCATAGATAAACAGCAGATTCGATCGCCTCGTTTCCGTCTTCTCAGGCACCTCGGCAAGACCATCGTCCCCGTTGCTACCAATCCCGTTTGAAGGAACTCGCCCCGATTCAGACCGGACGCGGCGACCGCAGAACTCTTCTCGCATATGCTCTCCGCAGGTGCGCCGTTCTTCCGTTGAGTCCATGCCGTGCTACTTCGGCCATACACTCCTGTACACAAACTGGATGCCGATAATCAACAACCAAGCCCACAGCGCAATGCGCAGCGGCCGCTTTGGAATAAATCTCGCGGATATCGTACCTACGATCACGCCACCCATACCGCCGATGATCAAATCCTCCAGCAACTGCAGATCGTTTGCATGCGACAGTAGGTGCGCGCCGCTCCCAACCAGCGACAACGCGAAACCAAATAGTATGTCAGTTCCTACCACTTGGGCGGGCACCAGCCGCGTCAGCGACAACAGCGCAGCCGTACCAAGCGCACCGGCGCCCGCAGAAGAGAGGCCGACCCCGGCCCCCACGGGAAACATGAGCCATGGCATCAGATGCGTCTGGTCGGTTGATCCCGCCCGCCGCATCACCGGCCGGAACGAGAAAGTGATTTGGTACAAAGCAGTAAAGACAAGCACCGCCCCCAGCAGACCATTCATCACCTGCTGTGAGCCCTTGCTGACCAAGGGCGCCAGAAAAAGCGAACTCAGCAGAACACCCGGTAAGCCGCCAAGAAGCATATAACCCAGAACATGCCAGTTCACCTGTCTGCGAACGATTTGCGTCGGCACCAGTAGCAGCTTTACCGCCGCTGAGAACAGGAGGCCTGTACTGACCGCGATGCTTGCGGGCACATGCAAAAACAGGATCAACAAAGGCGTCGTGATGGTCCCCGCACCCACGCCAGTAAGCGCGATAAACATCGCTATGATAAAGCCAATGAGGTAGTGCATCGCCGCTTTCTGTGGTTTAAACCCACGCCTCTGAACGCTTCCCTCTGGCAACGCAGCTCGGGCCACACGTCCTGATTCAGTCGTGCAAGTGCCCGCAGTGGCCAGACTGTGAATGCAGCAATCCACCTTTTTGCCTGCCCACCGTTCCGACCGAGGGTCATTCGGATCTGAGGGTAGCGTGGCACTTGGCTCACATCCGGTGCTGGTATCAGTTTGCTTATACAACGGCAGCGGCGAAAGCTGGAAGCCTACTGCAATCTGCCACACATCGCGCGTCGTCCAGTCGGCAAATAAACTCAGCTTGCGCACAATCGCGCCCCGCTTTACGGCAAAGTGGTCGATCTCCTGCGGAGCGGCACGAGTTCTTGCCTGTTAGCGGCACAGTCCTGTAATCCAAGCCTTATGGCCAGCTACCGCTTAAATAGCTCCGCCTTGCGAAGGCCGCAGCGCCGGTTCGGCTCGGAAACATTCACGTTACCGAAGGCTGCCTCTTGTTCCATAACACTCTGTTTCGGCAAGAGATGATCAGGTGAATGCGCCACTCCGCTGCGACGCAATCGCGATGCTCGTAGGTTTTCTGGAAGTGGTAGCTCGTATCCAGGATGAGTACTGGGACATCCGGCCCCGACTCGCGAACCAAGTCCAGCAACAACAGGTCTTCCGCTTGAAAGCTGCATGCCAGGCGGACCTCCTCTAACCCAACTGTAGGCACGTGCCGACAGCTGGCGCACGTGCGCTTGCCGTTCCAGATCCGGCTGGAACGCAGTCGAGTCAAGCCTTATCTGAGATAGCGGAGTACCACCGGCGCACTCCGTTTCGCGCTCGGCCTGAAGCACCTGGTTCTTCCGCTCTCGGGATACCAATTCCATATTCAGGCTCAAACCTCCACGGCCTGTAGAAACGCAGACGCCTCAACGATCTCAGCCATGGAAGTCCTTTGAAGCTCCTTCGTTCTCCAGCACTCCAGCCTCACGCAGCGCCGCAACGGCAAGGGCGAGCGCAGCAGGAGCGCCATGCAGGTGCAAAGCCTGACCACCCCTCAGCGTAACGCGCGAACGCTCCAGAATCTCTGCGCTCTGCACAACCGCCGCGTGTTGTGCCTTCTGGATCATCCCCGCCGCTACGGTGGCGTTGCTCTCTAGATCAATTAATACAAAGCTGCCGGTATGCCGATTGGTGGCATACGTGTCCAGCGCGATCGGCTGTAGGGTCTCGATTTCTACATCGCCGATACCGTTGGTCACCAGTGTGTGCGCCGTAGTGTTCGCCGACAGGCTTATCAGGTCAATGGTGTGCACAAGCTTCTCCACCTCGACCTGCACCGAGCGGCTGCTGTTCTTCAGCAGGTAGCGTCGCCCCAGTGCAAGTGGCGCTTCGTCCATCCAGACGAGAGACGCCGTGAAGGTGCTTGCGATTGCCGGCGCTTCCTGACCGGAAAAAAGCAGGTCACCCCGGCTAATGTCGATCTCATCCTCAAGAACCAGCGTGACAGAGAGTGGCGCGACTGCCTCCGGCAGGTCACCATCGAATGTGACAATTCGACGGACTGGACTGTTCTTATTCGAAAATGCCGAAGTGATGCGATCGCCCACTCGAATCGACCCGGACGCAATCTGCCCGGCGAAGCCGCGGAAGTCCAGATTGGGCCGGATCACGCGTTGTACCGCCATGCGAAATGGTAGCTGTGTCGTCATCTGCGACGACGGAATTGTTTCCAGCAGCTGTAGCAGTGTAGGTCCGTCGTACCACGGCAGGGTTGTGCTGCTGCGTACCACATTATCACCTTCAAGCGCGCTCACCGGCACGAAGTGCAGCGTTGTCTGTTCGCGGCCATCAATCGCGATGTTGTCGAAGAAGGCAGTGAACTCTCGCTTTATCCTTGCGAACACTTCCTCCGCGTAGCCGACCAGGTCCATCTTGTTCACGGCGACGATTACGTGCCGCACGCCCAGCAACGCTGCGATGTAAGCATGCCGACGCGACTGCAGCAGCACGCCCTTGCGCGCATCTACCAGCAGCGCCGCCACATCGGCCGTGCTAGCACCGGTAGCCATATTGCGCGTGTATTGCTCATGTCCCGGCGTGTCCGCAATGATGAACTTCCGCTTTGCCGTTGAGAAGAAACGGTAAGCAACATCGATCGTTATGCCCTGTTCACGTTCCGCACGTAGACCGTCGGTCAGCAGTGCCAGATCTAGTACGCCCGGCGCCGTGGTGCCCTTGCCTTCAATCGAGCGGATATGGTCGTCGTATACGTTTTCCGTGTCATACAACAGCCGGCCGATCAACGTGGACTTACCGTCATCGACTGAGCCAGCCGTAGAAAAGCGCAGCAAATCCTTCGTTCGCTCCTCGGCGAGATATTCCTCGATCTCGAAGTGCGCCCGATGCGCAGCAGACACTTGTACAGGAGCTGGCTCTGGCGTGTGCCCTTGCAACGGAGTGTAAATGGCCGCGTTCGCGTTCCATGCCTCCGGCTCATTCGCTGGCGCGCCATTGCCCGGGATCTCCGTAGAGGCGACGGCGCGCGCGCACCCCAGTGCCGACAGATCAAGCGTCGCGAGCCCTTCTTTGCCACTCGTCATCAGAAGTAGCCCTCTCGCTTCTTGATCTCCATCGAACTGTCCTGGTCATGGTCAATCACTCGATTGGCACGCTCCGATGAACAGAAGCCACGTATCTCTTCGATAATCTTTGGGATCGTGTCAGCATCGCTCCGAATGGCTCCGGTGCAAGGGCTGCAGCCAAGCGATCGAAGGCGCGACCGGACAATCACCGGCTGCTCGCTCGGCCTGCGCACAAACTCCTGCTCGGTCGGTAGCAAGGCCTCGCCTCTGAGGTACATGGGACGTTCTTTCGCAAAATACAGGTCCACCACTGGAATGTCTTCTTCATAGATGTACTGCCACACGTCCATTTCGGTCCAGTTGCTCAGCGGAAAGACGCGGATACTCTCACCGGGATGGATGCGGGCATTGTACAAATTCCATAGCTCCGGCCGCTGATTCTTCGGGTCCCACTGACCCGCCTTGTCGCGAAAGCTGTAGATGCGCTCCTTCGCACGCGACTTCTCTTCGTCGCGGCGTGCGCCGCCAAAGGCCGCCGTGAAGCCGTGGTGTCGCAGTCCGTCCAGCAGCGCCTGCGTTTTCAACAGACCGCAGCAGCGCCTTGTGTCTAGGGTAATCGGGTTTGTGCCGGCGGCTAGCGCCGACTCATTACGCCACACCAGCAGTTCCACGCCAAGACTTTTCGCCACTCTGTCGCGAAATTCGAGCATCTCGCGAAATTTGTAGCCGGTGTCGATATGTAGTAGCGGAAAGGGTATGTTACCAGGATAAAATGCCTTCTGTGCCAAGCGCAGCATCACCGACGAATCCTTGCCGATGGAGTACAGCATGACGGGCCGCTCAAATTCGGCGGCTACTTCTCGAAGGATATGAATGCTCTCAGCCTCTAACAGCCTTAGATGGCTCAGATGTCGTGGCGCCTTATTGTCAGGTGAGTCGTTGAGTATAGCTGGCATGAGCTCTCATCGGAAGTAAGTACAAGTGGGCGAATCGCCGTGCGAGTAGAAGGCGATGCGTGATGGCGCACTGGCCAGCGCAATAAGAGGTGGACAATAGGAGCAGGCGAGCTCGACGTAGATGATCCAGGCCCCGCCTAAAGCGCCTTTGAGTTTACGAAAAATGCAACTTAAGACAAACATACTCATATAGCCTAATTAGTGCCGTTACTCCAAAACAGTAGCTCGAGCGCAAGTTGCACAAACACGATGTGATCATCGCAAAGCCATCAATGGTTTTCGGCGACGCGGCTTTTGCTCTACATTGGCGTTTGTGACAACATTGATGAGTCGGCCTGGTTAAAATGGCTGCCATTTCGGGTGGTGCAGCGGATCTTCGCAAGAGCCCCGACCATTGCTATAGAGCTGTATACAAACAGTGAGTATATGAGAGCTTTGTGCTCCCGTGTATGCTAAGTATTACAACGCGAGTGGCTAAAATCAATTCGGTTGCGCCGCGCATCTGCGGAACGTGTTAAGCACGCACTCGAACGACTGTCTAGGAGTATCGAGATCGCTTCGGGAATTCAATCGCCCCCTCACACTGACACAGCTATAACTCTCGCCACCCGCTTGGCATCCTTATAGATGCCATGCGCATTCTCGCCTAAATAAACCTTAGCCTGTCACACTCAACCATCAGCGTATTGCTGGTGATCTGCTCTTGAAAATCTCTACCACTGGACTCTGGAGTTCTCTCGTAGATTGAACGGGAGGACGAGGTATGAAGAGAGCCGATTTACGGAAGAGCAGATCATCAGGGTGTTGAAGCAGCATGAGGCCGGGGTGAAGACCGCGGATTTGTGCCGAGAGCATGGGATCAGCGCGCCGACGTTCTACCAGTGGAGTCGAAGTATGGCGGGCTGGAGGTGAGCGAGGTGCAGCGTCAGCATGCGATGGAGGACGAGAACCGCCGTCTGAAGCTGCTGGTGGCAGAGCTGAGCCTGCACGGGGAAGCGCTGAAGGCGGTGATCCGAAAAAACGGGTGGAGCTTGCCGAGCTGAGGGCAGAAGTGACGTTTGTTTCGGCGGAGTACCGGCTGAGCGAGCGCACGGCCTGCAAGCTGCTGGGAGTGGATCGGTCCAGCTACCGGTATGAGCCGCGTCCGGATCGCAACGCGTTGCTGCGTGAGGATCTGGTGAAGCTGGCGCGTCAGAAGCCGCGTTACGGCTATCGCTGGCTGTACGCGCTGGTGAGCCGTCGGGGTTACGCGGTGAATGTGAAGCGGGTCTACCGGCTGTATGTCGAAGAGCGGTTGACGGTGCGGCGGCGCAAGCGCAAGCGTCTGGTGCGGGATCGCACAGCCGAGCCGCCATTGACGAGAGCGAACAGGAGTGGGCGATGGACTTCATCGTGGACGGACTGGCGACGGGCAGGATGGTACGCATCCTGAGTGTGGTGGATGCGTACACGCGCGAGTGCCTGGCACTGGAAGCAGACACCAGCCTGGGTTCGGGCCTCGTGACGCGAGCGCTGGAACAACTGATCGAAGAACGTGGAAGACCGGAGTCGCTGCGTTCGGACAACGGGCCGGAGTTCTGTTCGCGCCGCATGCTGGGCTGGGCCGAGGAGTTCAAGATCGAGTTGGTGCACATACAGCCCGGACGTCCCATGCAGAACGGGCACGCGGAGAGCTTCCACGGCGGCTGCGCGATGAGTGCCTCAAACGCACACTGGTTCCGCACCCTGCACGATATCCGGAGTACACTCGCCAACAGGCGCGAGGAGTACAACTGCGAGCGCCCTCATAGCTCGCTTGCCTATCGCACTCCACAGGAGTTCCGAAAGACACGGGGAAGGGAGCAGGGCCATGGCCCTGCTCCCTTCCCCAACCACAACCAGCAAACCAACTGAGAATCTCCAGTTATGACTGGATGAGACTTCGGGGGCATGTCAGCCCAAGCTCAGGCCGCCAGTATGCCATGGGGTGCTTGCCGACGGTGAGCCTGTGCCTGCGTAGTCCGCCACCAAGCGTTCTCCTGTGGTCATCTTCATCAGTGGCAAGTCCGTCGCATCCCGGGCACAGAAGGTTCGGCGGATTGCAGCAACGGCCGTATTGGTCTACCCGCCTGCTCTACCTGCCACAACCCATCGCGACGATGGCCCACGGCTCCCAGAGAGTTCAGAGCGACCACACTCCCAGTCGTGTCAACTCCTTCTTGTTTAGAGAGGGCAACCGGCGCGCGAAGTCTTCAGCGGAGCGGCATACGCCGGAGCGCTGCCGCTCCTCGACGATCTCCAGGCCGTGCAGAATCGGCTCAGCTAATAGCAGCTTCAAGCGCTGTTTCCATCTTCAATCGCCTTCAACCGTTGCGCATCGCTCATTTCATTCCGTCCATAGTTCGACTTCCTCTGGTAGAGCGTCGCTGCAATTGTGCAGATGTGTATGGGGGTGAAGCTTTCGGATGGTGACTGCCGGAGCACCCGCATGGTTCACTGGCTGCACAATATGCAGACCCGCTACCCTATCCCTCAAGGAAAGGCCTACCATGCTGCTGCGGGATCTGTCGAACTTATCTGACCCCTCCGAGACAATTGAGAGAGCGTTCACCATGCCAACGACTGTCATCCCCGTGCAACACGCAATTGACGATCTCCGCATTCGGTCTGCCAGTGTTGTCGACCCGCCGCTCACCCTCGAAGTCGAGCGCCCGATCAGCGATGCCGCCGCCCACCTGGTCTATCAGACGCGCCAGCAGATCCTCAAAATCCTGTCGCTTGCCGATCACCGTCTGCTTGTCGTCATTGGTCCCTGCTCCATCCACGACACCGACGCCGCGCTCGAGTATGCGCGCCTGCTCAAACCGGTTGCCGCCGAACTAGCGCAGGAGCTCCTCGTCGTCATGCGCGTCTATTTCGAGAAGCCGCGCACCACTGTCGGCTGGAAGGGCCTCATCAACGATCCGTATCTCGACGAGTCCCATCGTATTAACGAGGGTCTACGCATGGCGCGCAATCTGCTACTCGACCTCGCCGAGATGGGTGTCCCGGCCGGCAGCGAGTTCCTCGACCTCATCACGCCGCAGTATCTTGCCGCTCTGGTAAGCTGGGGCGCCATCGGTGCGCGTACCACGGAAAGCCAGCTTCATCGCCAGCTCGTCAGCGGCCTCTCGTGCCCAGTCGGCTTCAAGAACGGCACCTCCGGCGACGCCGGCATCGCCATCGAAGCCATCCTATCCGCCCGCCAGCCGCACACCTTTCTCAGCCATACCAAAGGCGGCCAGACCGCCATCTTCGGCACCGCCGGCAACCCGGACTGCCACCTCATCCTGCGCGGCGGCCGCGGCGTCACCAACTACAGTGCCGCGGACGTGGAACATATCGCAGGGCTAGAAGCCAAAGCCGGCCTGCGGCCAGCCATGATGATCGACTGCAGCCATGCCAATAGCCGCAAGGACCACACTCGCCAACCTGCCGTCTGCCGCGATGTTGCCGCCCAGATCGCCGGCGGCGACCGCCGCGTCATCGGCGTTATGCTCGAAAGCAATCTTGTCGCTGGCGCGCAGAAGCAATTGCCCGGCCAGCCGCTGGCGCGCGGTCAAAGCATGACCGACGCTTGCATCGGCTGGGATGAAACTGTACCCCTACTGCGCGAGCTCACTGCTGCGGCCCGCACCCGCCGTTGACTCCGCGCCAGCCCTTGCATGCTCGAGCTTAAGCAGACTCTCCTTGCTTCTTGCCCAGCGATAGCCCGTGAACCGCACACGCTTGGTTCACTACGCGCGCCGCACGCGGCTAACCCATCTCCGCGGCTACCGCTGAGCAAACGCGTCTCGCCGCACGGAGTCGACTGCAACAGCGGCCACACGCGGTGCTTGAACGCCGTCGCCCGCAAATCGAGTAGCAAATCAAGCGCCGCCCCAAGCGGACAGTCCTGTATTCCACAATTTAGGCTCTTTCACCCGAAACATCGAAGACAAATTTCGACGGCTTCCCGGGGCGTGGCTGCATACAATTCTTTTATGGGGATTTCTGATCTAAAAGTTTCAGCTGAGGTCGAGGGGCGAAACAATCTCTCAGACCCAGAGCAGCTTCTATTCACAGTAATCCGGATATGAAAGGCGCGACGCGGCGAAAGGGTTAGAGAATCGGCTCCCCTTTTGATTTGCGACGAAAACGACTATCCCTGAACGTAGAGCGTGTGCCTGGAGTTGATAGGCGCAGCAACTGGCTGTTGGACGCCGGGTCTGTTGCCGATAAGTTGTGACCTTGGCCTACCGGGCCCGTTCGTTTGTGGTGATCCCCCTAGTCCTCGGGAATTGCCTACTAGCGCATGTGCTAACCGCCGAACTGTTGGCGCTCTCATTATGCCTTGTCGACATCCGAGCGCTCCCGTCACAATCGGCGATACACTCAATGTCCCACTGAAATCCTCGGTATACCGAACGTCCTCGTTCGGTCATCGCAAGGCAGAATCACCAGGTCCCGTTTCCCAAAATGGTTTACTGGCGTGGCCTATTCGAATTGAGGAAGCACCAATTCCCACAGTCTAAGTGTCCAACAGATCATCGCGGGGCTTTGCGGTTCAACCCGTCGACGTAATCTCCCCCGGTTCCTCGCGCCAGCTTTGTACTGCACGCGTGAATGGAGTGGGGTTATGCGTCAACCTCGGGCCAGTATGGAGTCTCTCGCAGCAATCGTTTCGGTCGCAGAGCACGGCGAATTGGCAAAAGCCGCCCTGCAATTAGGTCTCACGAAATCCGCCCTGCACAAGCGCTTGCGACTGCTCTCCGCGCTGCTTGAGGCACAACTCGTCCAGATCTCGAACGACCGTGTGACACTTACCGATGTAGGTTGGCTGTTTTATGCTGAGGCCTGTCAGGCGTTGGAGCATGCATCACTCGGGGAAGAAAAGACCTACGCACACCTTCTGCTCCGCACGAATCATCTCATTGTTGGTCATTCCACCTACTTGGCGCCCAAGTTATTGGCCGTGATTCATCAATTGCCTGAAAGCGCGTTACCTGCCGTTCGCGTGGAACATCGCAGCGGGCTGACAACTGACATTATGGAGCGAGTAGCGAGCGGAACGCTGCACGCCGGATTTGTCTTTCTGCCGGTGCAGAGAAAAGGACTACTCATTCGCCAAGTCCTAGAAGAGCCATTGGTCGTGTGCATTCCCAGCGACTGGCCGCTCGCCCGTCGCGCTGAAGTCAGTTCGCAGGATTTTCTCGGTCAGCCTTACATTGCAGTGGGACGCCAAATCATTCCAGCGTTTCACGCGGAGATCGAGGACTATTTCCAAGGTTTCGGAATCTCACTGCGTGTCGTCGAAGATGCTTTCTCGCCCGTAGAGGCGTTGGCATATGTCGAGCAAAAGGTTGGTCTTTGTCTCTTGGCCGCATCCTCCGCAGGAGTGGCTATACGAGGCGTAGCCGTTCGGCCTCTGGTGACGCGTGTCCTAACCCGTCGTAGTGGGCTGATTCTGCGAGAGGACAATCGAGACCCGCGGATCGCGGAGTTCATGGCGATGGTGTTGAAAAAGACTGCGCGAATGGCTCGATTGCCAGGCTGACGCTCACTCTTGATGCCCTTTGATCTGCATGATCTCGCGGATCGACCGAAACCCTTGAAATCGAACGATATAGACGACGACATGAAGCACAAGGCGAATATCGCGCATGGCGTCCTGGTGGCTCCCGCCGTTGACGCCACGGGTAGCGAGTGCGGCTAAGCGGTTTACAGCCTCCAACGCGCTTCCCGCATGAACTGTCGCGAGCGTTCCCCGATGCCCCGTATTCATTGCGTCCAGCAACGTTCGGGCCTCCGGACCACGGACCTCGCCAACGATGATCCGGTCTGGACGGTGACGAAGCGTCGCCCTGAGCAGATCATCAAAAGTTACTTGGCCGCGATGCGTGTCGGTTTGCGTCTCGGCTGAGACGATATGCGGTTTACGGATGTGCAGTTCCGCCGTATCTTCAATCAGTACAATGCGCTCTTCTTCGGGGATTGCGTCGGCGAGGACATTGAGCAGCGTCGTCTTCCCGGTGCCCGTCCCGCCAGCTACGAGGATATTGTCACCGTCGCCCACTGCCCGCGTCAGAGTAGCCGCCTGGCCTTCAGTAAGCATCCCGCCCGCGATCAGATCGGACAAGGTGAAGTTCCGTGATGTGAACTTACGGATGGTCATGAGAGGACGCGGGTTGACCACAGGCGGGATCATTGCCGCCATGCGGCTTCCGTCGGGTAGGCGCAGGTTCAGGATGGGTGAATCTCGATTGAGTCTCTTGCCGAAGCGATTGGCGATCACTTCAAGACCAGTTTGAAGAGCGCCCTCACCGAACTGGATTTCCGGCAGTTGTCGCATACGGCTGCTTTCCTCAACCCAGACCGACGAATCCGGGTTCACCATAATCTCGGAGATGGTCGCCGATTCGAGCAGAGGCTGAATCGGGCGCAGAAACGGGATGATGACCTCGAAGCTCACCGAGACACCCTCCCTGGGTTGAATGCGATCCGCTCTTGCTCGAACCAGGTCATGTCGATAGGCAGGAAATCCGGCTTCAGGTAGCAATAGGTCGGCGGCAGAGGGCTGATGCCGTCGAAGGCGACGACGATGGATTGCGCATTCTTGAGATCGAAAAAGATATTCTCCTCGAAGAGCGGTTCCTTGTGCTTCTGGTATTGCTTCGAAGCCGATACGGAACTCTTGCTGGACGAGGTGCGACCACTCAGCATTCCGACATTGGCGTTGGTGCTGGATTCGGAAACGGTATAGCTGATGCGTGTCTTGTCGGCTTTCCCGCACAGCTCGGAGGCATAGCGGGCTGTATCCGGATCGGATGTGGATAGGAAGATCTTAGTGCGGAAGGACTGCAAAAGCGTCTTCACGCCTTCACTGGGCAGCGCTTCCTTCAAGCTGGAGATACTCTGCGTAGCGACGATGGGGATGCACTTTGGCTGCCGCGAGAGGGAGAGGAAGCGTTCATCGCCGGTGGGGTTGTCGCCGCCGACGGTGACGAAGTTCTGGTACTCATCGCAGATGAAGAGAGTAGGCCGGAAGTGGCGATCCGGTTGCTCATCCATCTCAGGAATACGAAGCAGGACGGCCCGCTGATAATCGACCTTCATCAGGGTGCCGATGATCTTCGCGAGAGCGGGATTGAGCGCCGTGGGAAAATTGAGGCCGACGACGCGACCAGATTCGATGAGGTCATGGAACGGTTCGAGGACAATGCCATTGGGATCGGAGACGCAGGGCGTGCCCTCATAGAGTTCCTTCGGAGGACAGAAGACGCGGCGTACCTGGGCATTGGTTTCGAAGAGCGAAAGGAATACTGCAATGCCCTGAATGACCGAGGTCTTGACCTCGGAGCGGAAGAACTTCCAATGCTCCCAGTACCAGTAGTGGATGCTCCGCCAGGAATCCTGCGCCTCTGGATCGCCGAGCCTGCGGCTATATAAGGATGCCGGGATGGAGGTTTGCTTGATCAAGAATGTCTCCAGCTCCTCTGTCCAACGCGCGACATACTGCACGAGTTTGCCGTTCCAAGAGAAGCCGAACGGAGCCAGCGCGGATTCATATTTGAGAAAGCTGGGCTTGCTGACGCCGACGAACGAGGCCGCGGTAAAGCGTCGGCCGGTCTCGATCAGCATCGCTTCCAGCGTCCCGGAGCTGATGACAGTGCGGAAGATGTCCAGCATAGTCACGTACCCATCGCGGACACGATGCAGCATGATGACGTAGCGGACGAGATCGGTGTAGGACTGCTGCCAGAACGGTTCCTTGCCTTTGCCCCAGATCGCGGTGATGACCGAGGCAATGTTGAACGCTTGAGCATAAGCGTCGGAATCGTTGTTGAGTGGGTTGTAGCGGATATTGCCCGTGAGCGAAACCTCGACGTAGTCTTGAGCTCGCCCGCAGCCCTCCAGTATCTTCCTCACTTGGCGGCAGAGATCGCCTTTGACCTCGAGGACAACGCCGGACAACCTCTGCTCTGGATCCCAAGCCCGATATGCGAAGATCTGGCGCATGGCTGGAATGATGACTGCCTGCGTTTTGCCTGAACCGGTCGCGCCGACCACGCAGATACCGGTGTACAGGCCGCGCTCGGGTATCGAGAGCCAACGTGGAACCGGAGATGGCTTCGACTTCAATTGCTGATGCACCTCTCCGGCAACCAAGAACAAATCCTCGCGCATGAGTGGATCTGGATAGAGAGGAAGCGCGCCAGCGACTTCATCCAGATTTGGCGCATAAAAATGAACATACGCAAGCGAGAACAGGATGGAGAATACGAGGAACGGCGTGCTGTAGAGAAAAAGTTTGTAGCTTCCCAGAAGTGCATGAAAGATCGCAGGTCGCTCAAGCGCCATGAATCGCAGCAACGGGTTCGCATCCTGGAATGGATAGACGCTCTCAAGCACGATGCCGCAGGTCGCGCTCAGACCAAAAGAGAGCAACATCCGATGCTCGATGAGCGGATGGGAGAGCTTCCGAAGATGCGAGGACAGCAACATATCGCGTGTTCCCTCTCATGCAACCGTTGTTGCATCGGTCTTCGGGCTCACATCTGCGACTGGCTTTGCGCTTGTGAATGCTGTTGTGGCAGCGGTCGCAGGCCGCGATGGATTCGCCGCCAATCCAGCTTTGTGCTTCTGGAAGTCCTCTTCCTGAGCCAAGGCGAAGCGCAAGAGCTGATTGATGATGTATTGGGCTTCGTTGTTGGACCAATCTGCGAGCATCTGAATATCTTCGGCGACGGACTGGTCGATAGACGCCTGCAGTTTGGCACGTCGGACGCGGCTGATGCCGTGATCGATTTTGAGCTTACTCATGTGTCTCCCTTCTGGTCGTGTCCTTCGGTTGTAATAAGAATCTGCGATGCATCCGCGAACGATCCGACCGAGATCAACGAAGCATCTATGCTGCATGCTTGCGAGATATCTGTGAGTGCGTGGGCGGGAGCGACCAGCGCGGCGCAGCCGTCGCGAAAACTGCGGAGCAGTTGGGGTCGCTCCCGCCCACCTCCTACCCAACTGACCCATATACATCCATATGTCTGCTTCAATACACGGCATTTCTAATCCCTCGCCTCCTTTTGAATACGAACCCTCGCGGAACCCCTGGGTTCACTCCGCTGGAGTGGCGGATAGCGGTAGCCAAGCAATAACGTGGTCAAGCGCGGATGAAGCCTGGCGCAAGGTTGCGCAGCAACCGAGCGTGTCTCGTCATCGAACAAAGACCGAGTCCGAGTCGAGCCGTCGGAGAAACGGCTCCAGAATGCTGTCTTCGCGTGATGGAAGTTGAACTCCGAGCCTGAGACATAGACCACTTCGAAGTTGCAGACGGCGCGCAGCAGCGGTTCGATTGTGTCCAGGAAGCGCAGGAACTTCACTTCTGTCGACAGTCCTTCGTCGATGAAGGCGAAGCGCACCGGCGATACCGCTGGCCGGCTCCGGTCGCCGAGCGAGATGGGAAAGGATGCGAGGAGCGGTAGTAATTGTCCCTCTCCATTCGCGAAGAGCCTGGGAGCAATCCCGCGCGTCTCCGCAAAGAATCGCCGCTTCGCATCGGCAGACACAAGGAAGTGGTCGCCGTCATTTTCGAGCACATAATCGAGTGCCATGAGTCGCGCCCGGATCTGCCCGTCGCCTTTTCTGCGCCGAGATTGTGAATCGGAATCTCCCAAGAGCCGATAGATGGACCGGGAACACAAGTGATAGACAAACCATCCCTGCTTATATTGCAGCGACTCGATGTGGCCGGATGCACGAGCCTTCTGAAGAAGACGCATGACGATCGAACCCTTGTGGCGATCTACGAAGTAGTCGAACTGGCGGCGCAGGAAGTAGCCGGAATGCGCGGCCACCAGGTAGAGAAACGCAGCCTCGCGGTCCGTGTAGCCGAGCGCTTGAAGGGCAAGGATCGGATCGATGGCCATGGTCACAGCTCCAAAATGTCTGCCATGAGGCCGTGGTCGTCCTCGATCTTCGCGCGCAGTGTGGTGCGATCGGAGGATGACGCGTAGACGTGGAAGCCAGCCTGCGCCTTGTTGCGCAGATGGCCGGGCCGGTAGGCCGCGGTCAGCACCTCGATGTCCTCGTGGCCGGTGCGCCCACCCTGATCAAAATCATCCGGCCTAGGTTCGCGGTCGAACTCGATGCGTGCGTCGGGAACTTGGATCGTTCCGTTCACGAACGGAAGATCGAAGCGTTCTGCAACCTCCTGCTTGATGTCCCGCATTTCGCGTTGCGGGTTGGCCTTCCGCTCTGCATGGATGGCTTTCTGGATCTCCGATTTCAACTCGAAGTCGAGTTTGACGCGGAGGTTGGTCCCACCACTCCTTCCAATCCTTTCCGCCTCTTTGCGATAGGCGCGGTAGATCTGCGCGTCGTGCTCGACCTCGCGCGGTTTCACAAGGCCCGCATACAGCTTCTGATCCTGCGGCACGTCTCCAGTCAATCGCGCCAGAGATTGGCCGCCCTTGGTGAGCGTGACGACTTCGATGCGTTCGACTCTACCGCCGCGTCCGTCGCGGCGCGCATTTACGGAATCGACCTGAACCAGACCTTTCTCACGCAAGAAGGCCAAGTCGCGCTCCATGCGTGACTGCCGACCGTCATAGACCGTCTCGGCGAGATCACGAGTGGCAATAACGCGGAAACGACCTACCTCAGCTAGAACCTTGCGCTCCTCTTCCCGCAGTGCGAGGCCGATGGCCTGCTGCGGTAAAGCATGCCTGCGGGGACGCTGGTCCATAGCGCGATCCAGCGAAACACTATGCTGCTCGGAACGGAGTGACGGCTCCGAGTGAGAACGGGTAACGTGCGGTATCGCCTGGCGGTCGGTTGCGCGGGCAGCGAGCGACTCCCGCCTCGGTTCTATCGGCGAGGGTTCGAGCGGTGGCGCGGAGTGCTGGGCATCTGGTGCGCGCCTGCGAGGAAGATCTTGAGGCAGATCGAGCCGCATCAGTGCGTCTCCCCGGGCTCAGTTGGGAAGTCAAGAGAGGATTGCGGCGCAGCCGCTGCCTCTTCCCTGAGTTGCCCCTGGATGATGGAGACGTCGTACTCGGAGACGTCGCCGAAGGATTCCATCGCGCGCTGAGCTGCCTCCTTTGCCGCGCGGACGCGCGCGACATGGTCCCCGGAGCGGTCCATATACCGTTCCACATCCTCATACTCCTCGAAGCTCTTTGCGGAGGAGCTTTCCGACGGAGCAGTTGTATTCTGCTTACTCTTCACCGAACTGCGCGGTGATCTCTTCTGAGAGTTCTGAGTGCCCACTGTGTATCTCCTGGTCAAGGTGTTTGAGTTTGCGGCCGGTATCGCGCAGGAAGAACTTGCGCTCGATCCAGATGGTGAGGCCGAGGATGTTCGCGAAGAGCAGAGCACAGTAGAGCGCGATGCTCGGCAGGTAGTTGTGCAAGATGAGGCCGCGCCACGGAGTGAGGAAGCGCAGCTCGTGGCTCAGCCAGAAGCCGAGCGCGAGAAAGAGAAGCGTGGCGACGAAGACTGCGTTGGCGATCATGAGCAGTTCCTGGTGCATCCCTTCCGCCGTAATAAAAAGCGGCATAGTCAGTAGAAAAGCGGAGAGGCATATGCCTCTCCGCAAGGAGCGCAGTAAGTGTTAGTCGTCCTCGCCCGTGTCGACAAGTGCGAGAGGCCGGTCCAGCTTCTGAATGCGCGTAGCATGGAGCGCATAGGTCGCTTTGTTCACTGGAAAGCGTTCGTCCGCGATAACGACTGTGCGTTTCTGGACCTGCTCACGAAGCTCGCCTTCCACTTCGAGATAGTCGCCGCGCCTCATGCCGCGAGTGAAGCCGCAGAAGAATGGGCCAGGACAGATGATGCGATGCCAGTCGGTTCGCGGTGTCCATTGATTGGTCGCGAGGTCCCAGGTACCAGAGACGGTGGCCAGCAGCAGGACTGCGTAGGCGTCCTCTCTGATTCCATCCGAAGGGGGCACCTCGGCATTTTTCCCGAGGAACCCACGAAGTTTGACAGCGTTCTCGAAGAGAGTCATCGCAGCACCTCCCAAAGGGAGGACAACGCGGCCTAGGCCGCGTCGTCCTCCGTGATAGGATCGGCGTCCAGGTTCTCGCCGGCCTGCGGAGCCGCCAGCTTTCTGACGATGCTGGCGCGTATCTCCCAACCCCGGCGCTTCACGGTGGTCTTCTTCTTGCCCTCGCCTACCTGAGCGTCGTACTCTGTGCTGCGCAGCTCGCCCTCGATCTCGACGTAGTCGCCCTTCTTCAGGCTCTTCGCGTGCACGGCAGGCTTGCCGAAGGCGATGATGCGGTGCCATTCGGTGTGGTTTACCCACTCATTCGTCCGCTTGTCCTTATAGCCGGACTTGGTGGCGAGCGACAGAACAGTGAAGGTCCGCTGCTGCTTGCTTGTGAAGTTCTCCGCGTCCTTGCCAATGAATCCCTTCAGCGTGATCTTGTTTTCGTAGAGTGCCATTATGTTTCTCCTGTATGTATTTGCCCGGATGTCACTCGGGACACTCTTGCGCGAAGCGACGCGAGGTGCCCTGCTCCCAAGGCCCAGGAGTGCTTTCTTGGTGGGGCCCGGAAGAAGTTTGTGCGGCGTTCTCCGCCGCGCGTTGACAAACTTGTTCTGGGAGGAGCCGAGACCCCGAAGGGGCGGCACAGCCGAAGCAGAACGACGCAGCGCCGCAGGGCGCAGGATAAGCACCGAAGCGAGTGACCGAGTGATGGCAGGGAAAATACGGGAGACATGGCTCTCTTCGAAAACACTGCTGATGGGGTTTACGGAAGGACGCGATTCCACTCAGACAGCCTCGAACCTTCTCTGTCGCGCACTCCGTCCAGCGAAATATGAGAGGACTGTGGGTGAACCACGCCGTTCGATTGTGTCGCAGCATCGTCTTCTCGCAGCGCTGCGAAGACTCTGCATCAGGGCGACAGAGTTGAGGGCGAGCTCCAGAACATACCGACCCGGTTAGTAGGGCAAGAAGAAAACCATTCATTCTCTGGGGTTGGGAGATACGCGTCGGCAACCCCGACATCGATCCGCTGCCATCCGCGAAACCGTTCCGCGTGCCCAACTCCAGAGGAAGGATGGTTGCTGCCCCGGCCCAAAGACCTCCACGCCGGTTTCGGCCGTCGAACGATCCCTCCCTCGCCGAGCACACGTAGAGACACGTCATGCCTTGCTCCGCTTTCGAGAGCAGAGCACCTGCAGCGCCGAGAGGATGCAGGCCATCGAGGTATTACGGCCGTAGAGCACCATGTCCGCGTAACGGACTGGGGCCAGGTCGCCGACACGATCAACCAGCAGTAGCGGGATATGCGCGTGCGACGCAAGCAGGCAATGCACAAGCCGTCCGGCTGGATCACCCTGCTGGGCGTGGAGCAGAATGCCGCACGTGACTTGCGGACCTGTTCCACTTGCCATCCGTATCGCTTCTTTGTGAGAGTGGACTGCGGTCACCTCATAGCCATGGAGCCGCAGGGCGAAGGCCGTGGCTGCAAGGAGACCTGGTTCGACGCAATAGAGGAGCAGAGGCTTCTTCTGTCGCATATTCAGTTTCCGAAGGCCTGGTCTTCGTGGACATAGCTGATGACTAGACCGAGCGGGTTGACCAGCAGCATTTGGTTGGGGACGGCGTCGCGGAAGTCGTAGACGACGTTGGCAGTCCAGCGCTCGCGCTTCTGCTCTTCAAGATCGCCAGGAGAACGAAAGACCTTGTCAAACTCGATATGCGCGCGATAGGGAGCTTGCCGCGTGTCTTCGAGCACGACGGAGTGGATCTCGATGTCGACGTTGGGGACACCGGGATCGAGCAGGAAGCCTTCGAGCGTTTTGGCCTTGGTCACACGCGCAAGCGTCACTGCTTGTAGCTCATTCGAGAAGAAGCTCAATGACTCGGCAAAATCGCGCTGCACGGTGGCATGGTTGCGACCGTAGTACAGCGCGGCCCAGCGCGCGAGATAGTACTTACCGACACGCTCGACCGGGACTTTGGAGAAGTCTGCGTAGTTCATCACCTGTCCGCGCCCGGCATCCGAGACCGAGATGACGAGCGGCTTCAGCCGCGAGGCAGCGGTCTCGGCTCGATAGAGCAGCGCCAGCAACGCAAGCGCGACGACGGACAGGACGAACAGCGCGACCTTGAGGTAGCTGTTGGCAACAACAGGTTCGGCGTAGAGTTCGAGGAACTTGTGTCCGGCTTCAGTGGTGACGTACGAAGTCTTTTGCACGAGCTTTATCTCCGGTCGAGATCGACCCAGGTTCCGGCGCGACCACTCAGGATCGAGGCCGTCAGCTCGGGTATCTTGTGAAGGCCATAGACGCAGACGAAGGTCAATGTAAGGAGCGCCGGTAACAGCGTGACGATGTTTGCGAGGCTCAGCGTGCCGATGACGTGGAACATTCCAATAACAACCTTCGAGAAGATGAAGATGAAGGCAGAGGCGATGACCTGGTAGAAGCTGAAACCGATGAAGGCTTTAAACCACCCCCAGAACAACCAGTCCATCTTGGGCACGATGAACCACGGGATGAAGATAGGACCGATGAGCACACAGACTGCGGCGGCCACGTAGCCATAGGCGATGACGGCGAACACGAACGCCTGCATGATTGCAAGCGCGAGGCGCGCGATCAGCCAGGTCAGCTCCTCTTGCACATCGAACAGGCCGGGCGGTGTGCCGAGCTGCTGCTCGGCAGCGGTGATCGAATCGACGATCTGCTGCGCGTTGTCGGACTGGATGTCGGCGGAAAGTTGAATAGCCTCTTTGGTGATGAGGTCGCTGAAGCTATAGCCGGTACCCGGCAGCGGCGTTGAGTAATAGGTCAGCATGCCGAATCCGAAGGAGATGAGCAGGATGAGGTCGGCGAACTTGGCGAAATGAAAGCCGCCATGTCCTTGCGAGGCAGACAGGGCGGCCTTGATACCGAACCAGACCAGCAGGATCAGGACCAGGCCGCGATAGATGTCGAGGCCGACCGCCTGAATCGCCGCGCTGTGCGCTGCCAGCAGTTCGTTAACGGCTTGGGACAGAAACGTGAGATAGTTCTGCTGCATCCTTACCTCACGGCCGGGCTGAGTGAGATGGACTGAAGGGCGTTGCCGATACCGCCGGTCGTCTGCTGCATCACATTGGGGAAGTTCTGCTGAAAATAGATCGCGTTGTTGATGGCGCGATTCTGGGCATCGATCTGCTGCTTCTGCACGACGAGCTGTTGCTCAATCGAGGCTGCAAGCAATTGGTTGGTGTCCTGTTGAGAATGAATCTGAAGCAACGTCGCCGAATTGATCTTGCCGAGCAACGCGTTCTCGGTCTGCTGACTTGGATCGGTCGAGTAGGTATCGGACTCAAGGTTGGCGAGCTTCGAGCCGAAAGCCTGCGAGTCCGCACGAATTGTCCCTAACGTCGAAAGTGTGCTGATGGTCGTACCCTGTGCAAGGTCGGATGTAGCGTACTGATTGGCGACGATCGCCTGCGTGCCAGCATCTAGCGACGCATAACTGCCCGCCGGATACTGCTCAGCCTGGATGATTGCACCGTTATAAGCATGGGACGCAGACGCGCTGCCTCCTATATTGAGCGCATTGACCCAAGCCGAGGTGTTGCCATAGGTGTTCGGCGCAGAGACCGTCGTCCACTGCGCGAAGTCGGACTTGTACCGTGCGGCCAGATTCTGCGGCATCCGAGACATCTGGTAGGCCAAGTTATAGGCAGCGACGATCTGATTCCGCGTCTCTAATGCAGTCGTATAAGTCTGCTGCAACTCGTGAAACTCACTCAAAGCGTTGGCATAATTCGTGGGATCGAATACGGTCCATTGGGCGAGCGCACGAGGCGCGAGCGCGCCAGTGAAGACAGCGACCAAAGACAGAGCGTGTTTGAACTTCATATCGACTCCTTTCGGAAAGCGCTGTGCGCCAGCACGAGCGCAGGGTGAACGTAACGGTCGTGCGATGGCTTCGGCTGGGGCGAGGGGGAGGCGCAGCCAACCACGAGCGCGCAGCCGGAGAACAAGAGCAGGCAGCGCCGCATCAGATGTCTCCTGGCACGGTGTGACTGTCATACGCGGGCAGCAGCATGTCCTGAATGATGTAGACCTTGATCCGGTGACCTTCGCGGATGGTGAGCGTCGGCGGGATGTTGATGAAGCGGTCGAGCACATTCGCGCCTGACTGCGATAAACCCGACGCGATGCCGGACTTGTATGCTTCCGTACCCGACTGGTTGTAGCCCTGATTCTGGTTCGTGGCCTCGGCAGCTCCAGCAATGACGCCCAGCGCAATGGATGCGCCAAAGATCTCGACATAGTGGTTGTCCACCTTGTCCTTCAGACCCGTGGCTCCGGCTTGATCGAGACCGTGGAATTGGTCGAGATCGACGGAGTAGCCATCGGGCATGAGCAGGCGATGGAAGATGATGGCGAGGCGCTTCTGGCCGAGGCCAGCTACCTTCTGCACATCCCCGAGAACGAAGGTGCCCTCGGGGATCAGGAGGTGTTGGCGGTCCTGGCTGTAGACAGGATTCGTGACCATAACTTTGACTGGTCCGGAGAATTCCCCATCCAGACGATTGACCAGAACGGTGTCGATCGTCGTGCCCTCGAAGACCACAAAGGGCTGCCCCTGCGCGGCGTTGACGCTTACCTCGGGCACGCGTTTACCGGCAGCCGCGACCTGCGTAGCAGGAGCTGGCAGCAAGCTCGAAGAGCGAGCCTGCGGTGTGTTGTCCTCGCCAGTGCGGACTATCGCATCAGCGGAGTCCGCTGGCGATGGCCGGGCAGCGGTGACGAGGTTCGAGGCAAAGCGCGCTTTGAAGGCGAGGGCCTTCTCTGCGTCGGCAACAGGATCGCGCGGGGGCTCGGTAGGCGGCGGCAACTGCGCTTGAGGTGTCGCAACGCCGCCCGCCGAAGCGGAGGGAGCATTCAGTGCGGCGGTTCCGGTCGTGCTGCTCTTGGCCTGCACCTGTTGCTGCTGGCTCTGTCGCTGATCCGCGCTCAGGTCCTGCTCTAGCTCCTGAATCTTCCGCTGGTTGATGTCCGTGGAGACCGCGCCAGAAGCAGGCGCAGCATCCTTCGCAGCAGGCTTGGCGTGGTCCTTTGAGAACATCACAGCCATCAGGATGAGCACGGCGAGTCCCGCAACGACATACCCCTGCGCCTGCTTGGGCACGACGCCTTCGGGAAGTGTTCGTTTGTCCCGCAGAGCCGTTGACGGTGGCGCGGCTGGAACTTCTGAGACCTGTTTCTCTTCCGGCATCGGGAGCACCTACTGTCCCTTCCGCTGGAACGCCAGCCGGTGCTTGCCGATCTCCAGATACCCTCGATCGACAACCGTGGGCAGCACGTAGGTGCCGTCCTTCAACTGAAAGGTGACGAGATCTGGCTTCGAGTCCTTCAGCTCATAGACGGAGAACTTCTCCGCAGCCGAAGACTTGATGTAGGTGAACTTGTCGTCGCGGAAGATCGCGGAGACATCGAAGGGCTTCTCGTCGTGGAAGCTGTAGTCGAACTTCAGTGCCTGGGTGGGGTACTCCGCGCGATACTGCTCGATCACAGCCGTCGCGCGGCTCTGGGCAAGTTGCGCCTGGGCGCGCGCAGCATCGACGTCACTCGCTGGCACGAGCTTGCTCGCGCCGCTTGCGGCAGCAAGCGATGACGGGTCGGACGGCTCGATGACAACCTTCAGGTCGGGCTCACCAGTTTCGACATCGTCGAGCGTGAAGGAGTACACGCTGCCCTTGTCGGTAATCAGATTCAGGTTCGAGTGAATGCCTTCTTTTGCCGGATGCAGGAAGCAGTAGTTGCCGACCGTGTCGATGATCCAGAAGTCCTTATCGCCGGTGGCAACCTCCAAAATCTTCTCGGTGCTGGGTAATTGAATGAGCGTGGTGTAGCGCATCTTGGCGCGGACACTCACGATGTCGTTGGTGTGGTACTTCACCAGGCGGGCGGTCTGCTGGCCGTGGGCCACAGTCGTGGCCAGGCCGAGCAGCAATGGAATGATAGGAGAGGGGTGCATGATGATCCTTATGGGTTGGGGTAGTCGTGGGCGAGCCGGAGCAAACCTTGTTCCGGTCCGAAGCGGGCAAAGTAATCCTGTTTGCGGAGGTTGTCGCGGGCATTGTTGGTCGCCATCCAGTAGCCGAGCGCATCGACTTGGAGCACCAGCTTCTTGGTTCCTTGCGGCTGTAATAGCAGCAGCTCGCGCTTGGGCATCAGCGACTCCAGCATCTGTAGCTGGGTGTCGTTCAGCTGGAAGACTTCGGCGTAAAGCTTGCGATCGATATTCGGGTTGGCTAGGAAGATCTTCGTTGGACAAGACTCGTTGACAATGTGGAGCATCTCCGAGCTGGCAAGCTCGACCACCGACTGCGTGGCCAGGATCATGGCTGCGTTTCTCTTGCGCCAAGTCTTCTCCGCGCGGGTGATCCAATCGCGGATGGTCCGGTTCTTGAGAAAGATCCACGCCTCATCGATCACAAATACCTTGAATATGGCGGCGTTTGTGGATGTCTCGATTTCGGCTGACGCACGCCCGAGCACATAGAACAGCAGCGGTTCCAGGATGTCTGGGTAATCCGACCAGCCATCGAAGTTGAAGGTCTGGAAGCGTGAGAAGGCGAGCGTGTCCTCGACGTTATCGAAGAGATGGCCGAACTGCCCCGCTTGCGTCCAACGATGCAAACGCTCGCCCAGGGGTCCAAGAATGGACGCGAAATTGGTAAGCGTCCTGATCTCCGCCGGAAGTTGATAGGCGCGCTCGATGGCGGCGAACAACGCCTTCTCATCCTCTGGCGAAAGACCGTAGCGTCCGCTGGCTTCTATCAGGACGCGGAGGAACAGGTAGAGAAAGTTCTGATTCTCGTGCGTTGGCTCCAATGAGAATGGATTGATGGTGAAGCCGGGGTTCTTCATCCCGACGTTCAGATATGTCCCGCCGAAGCTCCGCGTCAACGCCTCGTAGCTCCCGCCAAGGTCGAATATGAAGGTCAACGGATCATACTTCTGCGCCGATTGCAGCAATGTCGACAGCGTGAACGATTTGCCCGAACCAGTTGCGCCGAGCAGCAGTGTGTGGGCCACATCGCCGCTATGGAGATTTAGGTAGTATGGTGTGCCATGCGTGGATTCAAAAACCGCGAGATACTCGCGCTCGAGATGCGGATTCCACCTGCTGCCGCTATCGACGGTGAATAGGAATGACAGGTCGGCGTAATTGGAGTTGAGAGCCCACTGCCGGCGAAGGTTGAACTGGTGGTTGCCCGGTACTGTCGCGAAGAACGCATTCAGCAGGTTATAGCGTTCCTCATAGAGCAGCCCATCGTGCTGCGTAAACAGTTTCTGGAACTCGGCGACGGCTTGCTCCACCTTCACGCGGTCTTCGTCATAGATCACGACCGAGAGCGTGAACTCGCCGAAAACATTGCCCTCCATGCCGATCGCTGTGAGTGCATTGCCCAGCTCGGCGACGGCAGCGGCCTTCGCATCATCGACCAGGTTGTCCTGATTGCTGGCGTTCTGCCGGTCTTGCAGGTTCGAGATGAAGCTGGTTTTCGAGTTGTGGTAATGGCGTCGGCGCGACGCGATCTCTTTCCTAGCCTTCGTGTTGTCGACCGGATGCCACTCGGTGACGACATGGAAGTTCGCTGGAATGTCGAGCAGGCCATTGAGGAGCAGTGGACGCGTCTCGGAGGGAAGCTCTTTCAGAGTCAGGACGCGAACATAGTCGTCATCCATTCGCAAGTAGCCGCGATGCGCCTCCAACTCGGAACCGCAGACCTGCCAGTCGAGATGACGTGATCCGCAGAGCGGAGCTTCCTCGATCTTCGCGGGGCGGAAGTTCACCAGACGGCGCAATATGCGAAACGTCTCTTCCGCACCTAGCAGCTCGACCGGCGTGAGGTCGCTGAGCTGCCCACGCAAGCTCTGTACTTTCTGTTGCAAACGTAGCCGGTCGCGCTCGATCTGCTCGTAAACGAAGGTTCGCTCCTTGCTTCCAGAAAACAGCGAGCGCAAGTCGCGCAGCGACGAGCGTGTGTCCGTCGGCAATGCAGCGAGCGCATGGAGTAGGCCAGTTCTCTGGGAGCTCCCGTCGATCATGACGACCCAGAAGATCTCGACGGAGTAGAGCCGATCAGCCTTGCTGTTCAGGAACGCGGCGCGCTGTTCTACAGCAGCACGCACCAGCGGGTTTTCATACTCCACGTGCGGAAGTGCGGGCCGGTTGCGCTTGAACAGAAACTGATACAGACGGCACTTTTCATCAAGCGCGCGGAAAGTAGCTTCGAGACGCCGCACGGCGTAATCGCGTCCCGTGTGGTCAAGGCTTTCGTAATCGATGCCGCCGATCCGCAGTGCCGCGCCAAAGTCGCCCGACTTCGTCAGGAAGCAGTGCTCGTCCCAGAAACCGAACAGATTGATCTGGGCGGCGAACGATCCTGCTTCTTGCCAATTCTCCCGGATGTGGTCAACTCTGAGCATTGCGGCTCCTGATCGTGATGGTGATTGCTTCCCACTTCATCGGGTCATACCGTCTGCGGAATTTTCCGGAATTGAACAGGACGCGCAATATTTCCACGTCATGCCTGGTCGCAATGCGGGCGAGGATGACGCCCACGACAAATAAGCCAATCCCACCTAGCAGCGAATGCAATAGCGAGAAGATGGCTCCTCCTGAGATCAGAGCGACGAAGAACAACCGCCGCTCTGCTCCGAGGACAGTCAGGGGCCGGTTCATCGCCTTGTACACCGGGTTCACGCGCCGCACCCCAGACTGAGACATGGATCACCTCCTCTCGTTTTCTGTCTAGCCACCAGGAAAGAGCCAGGCCATGAAGTTGACCGCGCCGATCGCCATCCCCACGCCGAAGACGATGCCAGCGAGGGTCTTTTTCGACTGGCCTTCGCCATAGGCGAACATCAGCCCGCCGACCACGATGGCAACCAGCGAGAGCCCGGTGGCGATGGTGCCGGTGAATGCAGTTTTGAGGACGTTGACTGCGTTGTCCCACGGGTCAGCGCCCCCGCCTTGCGCGTAGACCGGCAGTGCGGCAAGGAACATCAGCGACGGGAGCGCCAGCGAACGTGCGCGCTGGCGCCATCGCCGAAGGCGGCGTGGTTTGGTTGGAAAGAGGTTCTCCATAAGCTCCTCACAGTTCAGATTTCCGGCGAGTCCGCACTCCCGGATCGAATGTCTGGTGTGAAGGTAGAGCCGTTGAAGTCGGCCCACGTGGAAAAGAATTCCGCGCCACGGAAAAACTTTCCTCGCTGCAAAGCCAGCCATGTGATAGCTGCTGCACCAACCGCAGAGCCTGATGCTCTCGCGCAATTTGCGCAGAGATGCGCATTCCCACGTTGGATGGAAGACCCTCCGCGGGCACGCCACGGGTCAAGGCAGGGACGACAACCATTCAGAAATAAGTTCGACTTGAGGCGTGCCGGGCACGCGGACACACTCTCACTGCAACGTGGGAATGAACACCTGAGGGGACCGTCTAGCGATCCTCTCTCGAATCCGATCCATCCTCTCACTCGCCGCGCGATGGTATTGAGCATCGAGTTCGATGCCGATGTACTTGCGGCCTGTCAGCAGAGCAGCCGCACACGTAGACCCACTGCCGCAAAATGCGTCGAGCACTGTATCGCCTGGGAGCGAGTACGCACGAATGATCGGCACGAGCGACATGACAGCCTTCTGCGTCGGGTGCAACTTGTTGCCGGTGTAGAGGAGCCGTTGCACATCCGGCACTGCGCCGCCGATCATCGGCGGTCGCCCCTTCGCCAGCAGGTATGCCTGCTCATGCTGATACTGAAGAAAATCTGTCCTCTTCGTTGTGTAGGACTTGCGAAATACCAGATGGCCTACGGGACGGAAGCCCGCCTCTCTCCACGCTTCCAGGAACTTTTCCGCGCGCGGCCAGCCGTAGAAGCAAAGCATCAGCCGATTGCTCTTCAGAACGCGATGCGCTTCGGCCATCGCCGGCTTGAGCCAGTCGGAGTTGGTGTCGTTCTGTAGTGTGCGGCCTGTGCGATCCCGGAAGTTCACCAGGTAAGGCGGATCGGTCAGGATGAAATCGACGCTGCTTGCGGGCATCTGCCGCATGATCTCGATGCAATCTCCGTGCACGATGGTGTTGAGGAACTGCTGCTGTGTTGAGCTTGGTGTTTGCATGGTGTGATCTCCTCTGCTCCCGGAGTGGTCTCTCAGGGCACACTCCCGGAGGGCGCGAGAGATGGCCGCTCCCTAGGCGGGAAGATGCTTTTTCGGGGGAGACCTTCAGGGGGAACAGAAACCCGCAGGGCGCAGCGGCGTAGCCGATGCGAAGCAGAATCTTCCCCGCCGCCGGGCGCGGCCTGCCTTTCTCTCGCGGTGCCTGAGAGAACACGCAGGAACGGAAGGATCACCATCGATGCACCAAGATCAGTGCAGAATTCGGGCCTAAGTGCTGTTGCTTCAGCTCCGAGGAAAGTTCGTCCTCAACGCGGAAAAACTTTCCGCGAAGCCGATTAACGGGCCGCCTACTCTCCGAACATGGCCGTCTTGCTTCCAACTGTTGCGCAGCTAAGCGCTCCTTTATCGTCCCTGTCGCATGAACCCTTCGTCGATGCAGAACGAGCTGCTGCATTTCTGGCGATGCCCCGAAAGACCCTGTTGGGCCTTGCCCGCCGAGGCAGAATTCCAGCCCACGGGATACCTGGCAAAGGTCAGAAAAAGACTTGGCGTTTCCGCATATCGGAACTCGATCACTGGATGCTGACAGAGGTAACATCAGCCAGCGACCAGGGCCGTGAAAGGAATGTCCTTCCATGAAACGGCCTCGTTATCAATTGGGTACGTTGTACCTAGAACCCCGCAAGAAGGGCCCCGACGTGTGGGTCTACCGCTGGCGTGAAACGGACGGAGGAGGCGAACGAGTGCTCCGCAAGGAGATCGTTGGCACGATCCGCGAGCTTCGCACCCAGGCTGATGCGCAAAGAGCTGCCGAAACGCTTCGGATCAGCATCAATCGGCACACGATTGAGCACGGCGGTCCACCACAGACGGTGAGCAGACTTGTGGATCATTACAAACTGAAGGAATTGCCGATGGACACGCACGAGGGAAAAACTAGGGGAACAAAACTCGTGTACAACACCAACCTGAAGCTCTACATTCTTCCTCGCTGGGGAGACTATCCGCTCAGGCGCGTGACGAGCGTGGAGGTAGAGGATTGGCTCAAAACCCTGAAGCATCTTGCTCCTGGGAGCCGGGCCAAGATTCGCAACCTGATGAGCACCGTCTTCCGTCACGCTATCCGCTGGGGCTGGATCGGACAGCATGAAAACCCGATCACACTAGTGCGGGTAAGCGCCAAACGAACGCGAATTCCAGATACTCTCACGGCAGAGGAGTTCCGGGCGCTCTTTGCGGTCCTGCCGGACCGTGAACGTGCGATTGGAATCATCTGCGCCACGACCGGCTTGCGAATCTGCGAAGTCCTCGGCCTGAAGTGGGAGGACATCGCTTTCATCGACTTGTCGATGAATGTCCTGCGCTCGTTTGTTGATGGCGCAATTGGTCCCTGCAAGACGGAGATCTCACAGCAGGCCGTACCGCTGGATGAGATCGCTGTCGAGGGATTGCTGGAATGGCGGAAGCTCTGTCCTTTCGGTTTCGATAAGGATTGGGTGTTTGCCAGCGAACGGGCCTTCGGCAAGCTTCCGGTCTGGCCGGACAGTCTTCGTACGAAGATTCTGCAACCGGCGGCGAGGAGAGCGGGGATCACAAAGCGGGTAGGCTGGCACACCTTTCGGCATACCTATTCAACCCTACTCAAAGCCAACGGAGAGGACGTCAAGGTGGTGCAGGAGTTGATGCGTCACGCCAACATCACCACAACCATGAACATCTACACGCGTGCGCTGACACCGGCCAAACGGCAGGCGCAGAGCAAGGCGGTGGATGTGCTGTTCAACCGCACACCCCAACAGGTGGTGGTGCAGTGAGACAGGGAGTGTTCCCATACTGTTCCCACGCACTCCGCATCTGTTCCCAGATTTTGCCGTAAGTATTTGAAAGGAATGGTAGGCACGAGGAGACTCGAACTCCTGACCTCTACCGTGTCAAGGTAGCGCTCTAACCAACTGAGCTACGCGCCTGTGCGTTGGAGGATCTGCCCCATCAGTATAGCAAGTGGGCCCGTCGGCCGCGCTTCGCCATTGTTTCCAGTGCTCATCGCGGTCTTCTACTCGGCCTCTCAGCATCGTGCCCTGACGCTGCGTTGGAAGGGCTGCCCCTGCTGCGGTAGGATGAGTCTCCAGAAAGGGTCGGGCTTGCTCCAGAGGGAGCCCCACTTCACTTGACCGACGTGACTCGTAGCCAGTGCTGAGAGATCTTCGCGCCGCGCCCAACCAGCTGACTTTCCTCCGGCTCTGCATCATCCCCTTCCTCGTCACCTCTGTGCTGGACGGCCACTACCGTACCGCCTTCCTGCTGTTCATCCTGGCCGGTATCAGCGACGGGCTGGACGGGCTGCTGGCACGGGTGCTTCAACAGCGCACCCGGCTCGGACAGTATCTGGACCCGGTCGCGGACAAGCTGCTGCTCAGCACACTCTTCCTGGTCCTGATGCATCAAGGACTCATCCCGCGCCGGGTCACGATCCTCGTCTTCAGCAGAGACATTGGGATCCTGATCGTGGCCGCGCTGCTGTTTGCCACGACAGGGGTGCGGGACTTCCGGCCCAGCATATGGGGAAAGGCGAACACGGTCGCGCAGATCATTGCTGTCGCCACCACGCTTTGGACGGCGTTTTATGCCCTGCCGCTCCTCGTGCTCGCACGCAAGCTCTCGCTCATCGCGACCTTTGCGCTCACCCTGATCTCATGGTTCCACTACACGTGGCGTGAGACGCGGCGCTTGGGTTCGGAGGAATCGCGCAACGCCGCCTGACCACGCGCACGCGAGCCTGCTCAGGCTTCGTCGTCGGCTGGAGGCTCCTCAGTGCTGTCTTGCGACATCTCCTGATACTCATCGGCATCGAAGACCTCGCCGCACTCTTCGCACTCCACGTATTCCACATCGTCTTCGCGCGCTACCACGCGCACCTTAGGATGCTTGCAGGATAGTTGCATGATCAGTGGGGTATTGGATGGTCTGCCGGCGCGACCTCAGCCACGAAGTGAAGCCGGTATGCTGAAAATTGTACCCGCGTCCCGAAAAGAGTCAATCGCAAGAGTCCGGACGGCCTGTGGTTGTTCGCTTTATTACAATCGAGAGGGGCATCCCGGACCATCTGACTCTCTTGAAGAAAGACATGCGCCCGCCAACGGCCATGCATCCTGTAGCCACGCATGATCCCTCTCCCCAAACTCTCTCTGTATCGCCGTTTCGGCCTGCTTGGCATCCTGGGGCTGATTTTTATCGCGCTTCTGGTGGGCGAGCACCTGATTGGCGCCGGTGACCCATCGCTCGAATTCAATGCGCCCGCAGCGCTGCCCCCGGCAAGCGGCCTGGTGGACCAATCACCGCTCCGCATGGCCCGCCAGCTGGCCACGCAGGCGGCCGTGCCGCAGGAGCGTCAATATGCGCAGGACGCGCTCCGGCTGGCCGATAGTGAAGTCGACTTGGCCTTCGCCACAGCCTTGCGCAACGCCACCGTTCATGCTCCGCCGCTCACCGGCCAGGCGCTGAAGATCTCTCAGAGGCTGAATGCGCTCAACGATCGGATCCACGCGGAACAGGCCAGTGCAGAGGCAGCCAAGCATGGACCCCCCGCAGCAGACGACGATCCCCAACTCCAGTTGGCACAGGCCCAGCTCGCGCTTGATACGGACGAGGCTGATGAACTCCACCAGACGCTGATCCGCCTGGGCGGCGATCGCCACGCCCTCATCCAGCAGGCGCTGGATGAGCATGAGGCCATGCACAAAGCCGAAACGGGCTCTGCCATCTCCCAGACCGAGAGCCTTGAAACTCCAGAGGCGCTCGCCTCACTCGCAGGCAAGTTGCGTGCCTATAGTTCCCTGCGCAGCCGGCACCGGCAGATCGTCGAGGCACGCCAGGCGGCACAATCGCTCACCAAGCAGCTGCTTGACCAGCGCAACGCATTGTCTACCAATACCGACAACACCAGCGCAGCAGGCGCCCCTGGGACAAACAACGTAGCGAACCCCACGGTGAACCCGACGGTGACGCAACTGCGTGCGCTCGCCACAAGCCGTCAGGCCATCACCCAGTTCGAGCGCCGCATTCACGATCTGCAGGCGCTCGATAATACCTACAGCAAGTGGGACACGCTGGTTCTGGCGCAGGAACGCACGATCGCGCGCCGCATCCTGACCGTCTTCCTCGCCATCATCGTCATCGTCGTCGCCACCATATTGACGGGGCGACTGCTGCACCGCCTGCTCACGCACCGTGCGCTGCTGGACCGCCGCCGGCAGCAGACGCTGCAGTTCGTGCTCTCCTTCGGCGCCCAGCTCGTCGGCGCGCTGCTTATTCTGGTGCTCATCTTCGGTACACCGCGGCAGACGCCTACTGTCATTGGCCTGGCTGGCGCAGGCCTTACGGTGGTACTGAAAGACTTCATCGTTGCCTTCTTCGGCTGGTTCATCCTGATGGGCAAGAACGGCGTGCGCGTCGGCGACTGGGTGGAGATCAATGGGGTGGGCGGCGAAGTGGTGGAGGTAGGTCTGCTGCGCACCACGCTGCTTGAGACCGGCAACTGGGCGGAGAGTGGTCAGCCCACAGGACGCCGCGTTGCCTTCATGAACAGCTATGCCATCGAAGGCCACTACTTCAACTTCTCCACTTCCGGCCAGTGGCTGTGGGAGGAGATGCATATCACGCTACCCGGCAACGAGGACGCCTATGCACTGACGGACAAGATACGCAAAGCAGTCGAAGAGATCACGCAGGAAGACTCGAAGTTGGCAACCAGCGAATGGCGGCGCCTGAGCCAGCAGCAGGGAAGCCTCAGCACGCTCTCGGCCCAACCTATCGTCGAGCTACGGCCCGGCGGCAGCCTGGAGGTCGCCATCCGCTACATCGCCCGTGCCCAGGAGCGTTTCGCGATGCGCTCTCGCCTCTATCAGAAGCTGCTCACCATCCTGCATGCCCCACCGCAATTTGCTCCCAGCAGCGACTCGGCGAAAGATGAGCAGCCCGCGGCCGCACAGTAAAGCATTTTCACTGTTGCTGTGCCGAGCGGAATCCTGCGAAGTGTGGCTTTCTTGACGGAAAAGCCACGCGGATCATCGCGCTCTTCTCTATACCTACAGTGAACATGCTTTAAGCCCATCCCGCTGAAGTTGGCGTCCTGAGCACAGCGAAGGATCTGCATTCCTCCCGCGCAGGCAAATGAGTCGCTGCCTTCAGTACTTCGGCACCGACGGATCCACCTTGTCCGACCAGGCAGTGATGCCGCCCGCGAGATTCTCCACATGCGAGAAGCCCTGTTGCTGCAGGAACTCCGCAGCCTGCTGGCTGCGGCCGCCCATCTTGCAATGCACCACAATGTTCTTCTCGCGGTCCAGCTCACCGACACGCTTCGGAAGATCGTTCAACGGGATCAAGTGGCCGCCGATGTTAGCAATCTGGAACTCGTGCGGTTCGCGCACATCGAGAACATAGACGTCTTCACCGGCGTCCTGCCGGCGCTTCAACTCCTCGGGTCCAATCTGTAGAACACCGTTCTGCATATTTGCCACCTGTGTCGTCTCCTTTGCCGGCGGCGTGATGCCGCAGAACTGATCGTAATCAATGAGCTGCGTGACGCTCGGGTTCGCCCCGCAGACCGGGCACTCCGGATTCTTGCGCAGCTTCAGCTCACGGAAGTGCATGCCCAGCGAATCCACCAACAGCAGCCGCCCAATCAGCGGATCGCCGATGCCGAGGATGAGCTTCACGACCTCTGTCGCCTGGATGATGCCGACCAGTCCTGGCAGTATGCCGAGCACACCTCCCTCCGCGCAGGAAGGCACCAGCCCCGGCGGTGGCGGCTCCGGATAGAGGCACCGGTAGCACGGACCATCCTCGGTCGCGAAGACGCTGGCCTGCCCCTCGAAACGGAAGATCGATCCATACACGTTCGGCTTGCCGCTCAACACGCACGCGTCGTTCACTAGGTAGCGCGTCTGGAAATTGTCCGTGCCGTCAGCCACGATGTCGAAATCGGCGAAGATCTCCATCGCATTTGCTGAGGTCAGCATCGTTTCGTGCTTCACGATCTTCAGATCCGGGTTCAGCGCCTGCAGCTTCTCCGCGGCGGAATCCAGCTTCGGCCGCCCAATGTCCGGCGTGCTGTGGATCACTTGTCGATGGAGATTGCTGGCGTCGACGGTGTCAAAGTCCACCAGACCCAGCGTGCCCACGCCGGCCGCAGCAAGATACAGCAGCATGGGCGATCCCAGACCACCCGTGCCCACGCACAACACCTTCGCCGCCTTCAGGCGCTGCTGGCCTTCCATGCCCACCTCAGGCAGAATCAGGTGCCGCGAGTAGCGAGCGATCTCTCCATGTGTCAGCGCCGGTAACGGTGCGACGATAGCTTCTGCAACACTTGCCATAACCTAACTCCTCTGGACGGCTTCGCCCGCCCTACTTGCTCTCGTCTCACCGCTCGTTATGCCGAGCGAATCGGAGAAACTGCAGTTTGCTCATCGCGCCCGCTCCAATCGACATAGCGACCACAGGAGCGAATCTGACAAAAATGCCCCACCGGCGCGTCTCCCTCTGCGATCAGCACCCACCCGCGATCGACGGAATAATGGAGAGCGAGTCGGCGTCCGTCACCGCCGTCTGCTCCTTGGCGTCGAGATACCGAATATCCTCGTCGTTCAGGTAAACATTTACGAAGGAGCGCAGCTTCCCCTCTTCCGTGAATAGATGCTTACGCAGGTCGGGATATCGCGTGGTCAACCCATCCAGTACCTCGTGAATCGTTGCGCCGCTTACCTCAACCGTATCCTGCTTGCCCGTGAACGCCCGCAATGGCGTGGGGATAAAAATCTTCATCTCGAATTCGTCCTCAGTCCTGTTGATATTTTGGGTGCCCATCCTGGCGAAGATCGGGTGGGATTGCTCGTGTCTTGCGCAGCGCCCACTCAACATCGCGCTTCAGTCGAAGCGCCGCTCAATGCTGGGCTCCGCACCACCACACGCTGGTCGGTGAAGCGCTTGTCGTCCTCGCCCATGCCGGTCAGCAGAAACGAATTCGTCACTTGTGCGGTGCCCTTTTCCACACTGGTGATGACGTAAGAGCAACCGATCCAGTGCGCCTCTTCAAAGTCCGTCTTCGACCACTGCGCCGGATGGTCCGGATGCGAGTGGTAGAAGCCCACGATGTCCAGCCCCCGCTCGCGTCCCTCGCGCTGGACGCGGATCAGCTCCTGCGGCGCAATGTGATAGCGGTTGTGCGAGGAATCGGTGCGCGTGTTTCCGGCCTCCACTGCTGCTTCGACCGTATTGCTGTCGCCATCGCCATGACCCAGCAACACACCACAGCACTCGTGCGGATACGTATGCTCACCATGCCTGCGGATCGCCTCATACACCTCCGCTGCCATCGTCAGTGTTACCGGAGTCTCCATGCGTTCGTCCTTACTCATTCCAGAACCGTTCGCTCAGATATTTATCGGCTGCATCGCACAGGATGGTCACAATCACGGCTTCGCGCCCCTCTGCGTGCTCTTGTTCGGCAATCCGCAGCGAGGCAACCACTGCAGCCGCAGCCGAGATACCCACGAGCAACCCCTCGGTGCGCCCCAGCCGCTTCGCCATTGCGTAGGCGGCCTCGGTCTCCACCTCGATCTCCCGATCGGCCAGCGCGGCGTCGTAGATCGGCGGCACGATCGCCGTGGCCATGTGTTTCAGCCCTTCAAGCCCGTTGAATGGCGAGTCCGGCTGCATACTGATGCACTGAATGGCCGGATTCAGCTCCTTCAGCCGCCGCGTCGTGCCCACAAACGTGCCGCTGGTGCCCAGACCAGCGACAAAGTGCGTCACCCGCCCCTTGGTCTGCTGCCAGATCTCGTTCGCAGTCCCCGGATTGCCGGCCGCACCACGATCATGGCCAGTCCCACGGTAGTGCGCCAGCCAGTTCTCGTCATTGCCATATTGGTCAGCGTAGTAATAGGTCGCCGTATCGGCGGCCAGCTCCCGAGCCTTGCGGATCGCGCCGTCCGAACCGTCTGCCGGATCCGTCCAGATCACGTTGGCGCCATAAGCCTGCAGGATGCGTTTGCGCTCTGGCGACACATTCGACGGCATGCAGAGCGTGACGGGAAATTCCCAGGCCGCGCCCAGCATGGCGTAGGCGATGCCGGTATTGCCGCTGGTGGCGTCCAGCAGTTGCCGGCCATCCGCCAGCAGGCCGCGATCGAGCGCCGCGCCGACGATCCCCGAGGCCGCGCGGTCTTTCACAGACCCGCCCGGATTTGCCCACTCCGCCTTGCCCAGCAAGGTCACGCCCGGCAGATGAGCCGCCTGACGCTCCAGACGCACCAGTGATGTATTCCCAATCCGATCCGCAAGGCTCGCTCCAAGGCGTCCCCTCGGTGCTGCCTCTAGCTGCGCTCTGGCTACGGTTGCCACGTCTCTTGCTTGACTCCCCCGGGCTGTCGATATGCGACACTGAAGTCAGTCACACCCGCCTCCAGCATGTCTTTCCAGTGTATGCGGTAGACCCGGCAAGGCACGAATGTGTAAGGCCCAGCGACTACGAGGAACCGCCCTCCATGCGAACCAAAGTGATCGTCCGCAGCTTCGAAGATGTGCTGCATCTCCTGCGCAACAGCCAGTTTGATGTCCATGACCTGCCCGGGGTCGCAGGTCAGGTGGCTGTAGGGAAATACGGGGCTGCCGCCGTGCTGGCCAAGAACCCGGCCTACACGACAAAGACTGCCGGCGAACAGCACCCGGTCACCTGGGTCGTCCCCCCGGGCTGGGTACTGCGTGGCGCCATATCCCGGCTGGTCGACCACGGCAACCAGAAGCTCTTCGAGACTCCCTCCACGCGCATCGCCGCCACGGCGGATGCCCTGAAGTCCATCCACCGGTTCAGCGAAGAGCTGCGTGAGGTGATTGGCGAGCCAAGCCTCTACAACCAGTCCCTCGGCACCGTCAGCAACAGCTACATGTACGACAGGGTGAAAGGCCGGGAGGCCGAACCGGCAAGCGACGCAAGCGGTGGGCACTAGGGCTCATTTTCCGGCTGTCTGCGCGATCTCGCAGACGTCGAGGCGTTACGCGATGCGAAGACATAGAGCGGTAGAAGAGGGTAAGCATCGGATACTCGCTCAGCGAGACCGCTGCCACTCCCGATAGACCTCGCTCTTGCCCAGGCCGCGCTCCCGTGCCGCGCGCTTCAGAGCATCCTTCTCCGTCAACCCCTCCTGCTCCATCAAGCGCCGCATCAACCGCGACAGGGGCTCGTCCTCGATCACGGCTGCGGACTGTGCAGGAGCCTCGACCAAAACCACCATCTCGCCCCGAATGCGCTCACGCTCGGCCAACTGCCTGCGTACATCAGCAACGCTGCCGCGCAGGAACTCCTCGTGCAGCTTGGTCAGTTCACGAGCCAACACGACGCGGCAGGCCGCTGTCCACACCCCGGACACATCCTCGAGCATTTCGAGGATGCGATGCGGAGCCTCATAAAAGACCAGCGTCAGGGGTTCCGCGCCGGCGACCACCATAGCCTGCAGCCGTTCCAGCTCCGTGCGCCGCGCGCCTCCTTTCGATGGCAGAAAACCGCAAAAGAGAAATCGCTGTGCCATCAGGCCAGAACCCACGAGCGCCGTCAGGGCGGCATTTGCACCGGGAATCGGCACCACCGGCAGGCCCGCAGCCGCAACTGCGGCCGCCACGCGACTACCCGGATCGGAGATGCTCGGCAGACCGGCATCCGTGACCATCGCCAGGCGCTCACCCGCGCGCACGCGTGCCACGGCATCCTCGGCACAGGCCTGCTCCTTATGCTCGTCGCAGCTCTGCAGCGGCACTTCGATCTGGAAGTGCGCCAGCAGGTGCGCAGTCTCGCGGGTGTCCTCGCATAGCACGCGGTCCACGCTCCGCAGCACGCGCAGGGCGCGCAGCGTGATGTCTTCCAGGTTGCCGATCGGTGTGCCGACAAGGTAGAGCCCGGGCACCAGGCGGTCGTCGCGCAAGGCTACTCCGCCCGCGCGCTGCGCTTGCGCTTCTCCGCGAACAAGTTCATCGAATGCATCAGGTTCTGCAGAGTGACGATGCCCACTACACGCTCTCCATCGGTCACCGGCACCAGCGACATGCCACGTCCGCTGAACCGGCTGATGGTGACGCCCAGCGAGTCCTCAGGCCGCGCCACGTGGAAGCTTCGCTGCATAATGCCCTGCACATAGCCATTGCCCTCCGCGCGCAGCGCGTCCGAGATGCCCTGCCGGCTCACGACCCCAACTACATTGCGCCCGCGCACCACCGGAAAATCATCCTGCAGCGAGTGGATGGCTTTGCTGAGCGCGTCCTCCAGCGTATCCGACGGCGACAGCAGCGAAAAGTCTGTCAGCATGATGTCCCGCATGTAAACCGTATCGACCACCGACTGGAAGAGAGCGCCCTGATCCTCCATCTGCGAGCCGATAAAGATGAAGAATCCGGCTGTGGCCAGCCATGGGTTTTGCAGGAAGATGCCCAGCAGGAAGACGATGACAGCGATCATCTGCCCCAGTCCGGCAACGGCGCGGGCTGCCTGCGCCCGATTCTGCCGCCGTGCAAACTGGCTGCGCAGCACGCGCCCGGCATCCAGCGGAGAGGCCGGTAATAGATGCAGCACACCAAGAAACATGTTCATCCATACAAAGGAGCGAACAAGATGACCGGGCGTTATTAACGGATGCTCCAGCAGGTGCAACCCAGGCGCCATGCCGGCAATCGTGAGCCAACACAGCAGCGCCAGTGACAGGCTTACCAGCGGACCGGCGATTCCCATGCGAATCTGCATAGGAAGTTCGCTGGCGCGCTCCACGCTCTCTGCATTCGCGAAGGACATCAGGCCGCCGATCGGCAGCAGCAGCACGGTGCGGATCGGCAGATGGTTGTAGGCCGCCGCGATGGCACGGCCGGTCTCCCGCGCCAGTACCGCGCCCAGCAGCAGCATCCACAGCGCGAAGCCGTGCCACTGCGACATCTGCAGCATGCTGGCATAGCCCATACACACGCCGAGCAGCAGCACAAAGAAGGTATGGATGCGCACATCCATGCCGAACCAGCGCCCTAACGGAAATGACCAGCCACGCATTGCCTTACTTGCTCGCTTCCACCTGGTAGATTCTTCGCCTTCACCCGCATTCGGCGACGGCTTGCCGATCCAATCAACTGCTGTTGCCGGTCACGATGGCCTGTTGGTCATTGTAGAGCAGGGGCATAAATGTAACGTTGTTCGGGTACACATGGCTTGAGATACAGTGCATCTGTCTCCGGCCACGATGCTGTGTTCTCCTGTTTGCATGCGCGTCATCGCCGGCATCTATCGTGGCCGCCCTCTTCAGGCGCCGCGCGGTACTGCAACGCGTCCTACCAGCGACCGTCTGCGCGAGACCCTCTTCAACGTGCTCGCGCCTCGCATTGAAGGTGCGCGCGTTGCCGACCTCTTTGCGGGAACGGGCGCAGTGGGCATCGAAGCCCTCAGCCGCGGTGCAGCGCACGTCACCTTCGTCGAAAGCGCAGCGCCGGCCGTCGCCGCGCTGCGCCAGAACCTGACCAAGTTCGGTATCGACACCGCGTTCCAACTGGACCAGCGCAACGTGCCCGCCAGCCTGCGCCTTCTCTCCAAGCGCAATCCGCAATTCACTTTGGTGTATCTCGATCCTCCATGGGAGGAGACCACGGCGTATACGCAAACCATGACGCTGCTCGGCCAGCCGGCATCGACGCTGCTGGCAACTGACGCGCTCGTTATCGCCGAGCACGCACGACGCATGCCTCATGCGTTGACAGAAGCCTATGGCACACTCGAGCGCTACCGGGTACTGGAGCAGGGTGACGCAGCACTTAGCTTCTACCGGCGACAGAGCGGTCAGCTAGAAAGCCATTAGGTAGAGAAGAGCGCGATGATCCGCGCGACTTTCCCGTCACGAGAAACCACACTTCGCGAAACTGGGCTCTACACAGCAACAGTGACAATGCTTTAGCCAACCGCTTTTCAGTGACACGCCTTTCAGCCCGTCCCTCAGCCCATCTTCGGACCGCCGCTGTGTCTGCCCGTCGCCAGGTCAACAGCGAACTCCATCTCCCTATCGGTTCGCATATCCCATCCCCATCCATGCAGCTGCCCTGCGGCTGCCTCGCCGAGCCGGACGCCCTCCCAGGAGAGCTTTGCGCTCTGCCAGAGACGCCCCGTGGCGCCCCACGCCTCGATCGAGTGGAAGCTTGCGAAGACCAGCAGGCCGGCGTCTGTCAGCGGGCGCACCTCCGTCACCGGGCGATAGCCGACCTGCTGCCAGTTCTTCGGATCGCGGGTATCGATCATGTACGCATAGCCGCCGGCTACGGCGCAAAGCATCGCCGGATCAGGGCAACTCCACACTCCCGTCGGTACCGCAGGACTGGCAAAGCCAAGCGCGCAGGTGGCCAGAAAGCCTTCCTCCAGCGCTGGACGTATCATCACTTCCAGGGCGCCGCGCTCCACCTCTTCCACCTCTGCCGGGTAGGTGACGTGCCGCCGGGGCAAGATCAGCGGTCGTGTCCGAATCACCTCCGCGCGCCACTCCGCCGGGAAACTGCGATCCATAGGAATCTCGGCCATGTCTCTCTATTCTCCACCGTCCAAGCGCATCGACTGCTGCTCAGTGCGAATCTAAGAGTACGAATCTGAGGCAGAGTGAGTTGCAGAAGCAGACAGCCACTTGCCCCACCGCCGTTCAGGAGGAAATACCCAGCATGCTCGCACTTACCCAGACGCTTTACACCGCCGAAGCCACCGCACAGAACGGCCGCAATGGCAGCGCCCGCAGCTCCGACGGCGCACTCGATGTCGCCCTCGCAGCCCCGCCGGCCCTTGGCGGCACCGGAAAGAGCGGCACCAATCCGGAGCAGCTCTTCGCCGCCGGCTATGCTGCCTGCTTCATCGGCGCCATGCAGTACCAAGCCATGCAACAGAAACTAAAACCCGGCGACATCTCCATCGACTCCAAGGTAGCGATCGGCCCAGCCGAGGGCGACAACGGCTTCACCATCGCGGTCGCCATGGACGTCCACGTCTCCGGTCTAGACCAGGCCGCTGCTGAAAAGCTGGTGGCCGATGCCCACCGCACCTGCCCCTATTCCAACGCGACCCGCGGCAATATCGACGTCAAGTTCACGGCCCACGGCGACGCATAACCCAGACCGACCTAGAAGTGCTGCCAGCCCTCAGACTTGAGCGGAAGCAGATGCCCATCGCGCAACAAGGTCATCTGCGGCTTCTCCGACCGACATCGCAGCATCCGGCCGATGCAGCGCACCGGCACGCTGGCGATGCGGCGAGGCACATGTGTGCTCGGCGAGGCCGTAAACAGCAGCTCATAGTCATCACCGCCGTGGAGCGCATCTTCCATCGTCGCGGAGCCATGCACAGGCAGCAGCGCTGCGTCCACCTCGGCACGCAACCCGCATTCCTTGCAGAGATGCTCGAGATCGACAGACAGTCCATCGCTGATATCGATAGCTGCCGTCGCCAGCCGCCGCGTCACCAGCGCGTTGCCGACAGCGATCCGGGGTGCAGGAAAGAAGTGCGGATGATCTGTACTTGCCTTGGTTACATTTCGAAAGCGGCGCGGCGACCGTAATAACGCCCGTAGCTCCGCCGCTGCACAGCCAAGCGATCCGGTGACGTAGAGCGCGTCCCCGGCGCGCGCCCCGCCGCGCAAAAGGGCACGGCCCCGTTTGATCGCACCCAGCACGACGATGTCCGCAACTGCCAGCGCCTGCTTGCCGCCCGGCGCCTCCGCCAGATCTCCGCCTGCAAGCGGGACGCGCCACTCATCGGCTAAAGCGAGCAGGCCATCGTAGAAGCGATCCACCCAGCTACGCGCGGCTCCCCGCGGCCGGGTAAACGCCGCCGGCACCGCGAGTGACAGAAATGCCGCGATAGGACGCGCACCCATGGCGGCAACATCGCTGAGACCGCGAGCCAGACACTTGTGCCCCACCGCCTCCGGCGCGTGCCACGCGCGCCGGAAATGCACACCTTCGAGCGAGAAATCGGTGGTGACCACCAGTTCCTCGCCGCTTCGCACTGAAAGCACCGCGGCATCATCGCCAATGCCGACACGCTCTGCCCGGCCACGAGCGGCGCGGCCAAGAGCCGCCCGCACCCGAATGCCCTCAAGCAAAGCCCGCTCGCGCTCTCCCATCGCACCAGCTTACGCGCAGACACAGCAACGGCAGCCACCGTTGCAGTGCCTGCCGTTGTCTGTTGTCGTATGCTTCCTACTGCAATCATCCGCAGTAGGCCGACTTGCTTTCCGCGATCTACTTCTCCGGCTTCCGTTCGCCCGCACCCACCTCGGCCATCTCCGGCTCGTGCGCTGCCTCGGGATGCTGGTTCTTGGTTTCGTTCAGCGCCTTCTCCACTGCAGCACCGTAGTTCTTGTGTGCCTTGTAAAAGTGCGGAAGTTGCCGCTGCTGGATCTCCTGTGAGGTCTGCCCCAGCCCACCGGCAATGTTCTCTGCCAGTCGCTGACGTTCCTCCGGCTTGAGAATGTTCCAGAAGTCGCCTACCTGCGCGTAGTCACTCTGGTCCTTGTCCTCGCGGTGGTTGTACCGCGCGGCCGGCTCGCCATTCAGCGGCTCCGGGCGCTCTATGTAGTTCGGGTCCTGCTTAGGCGCGCCAAAGGAGTTGGGCTCGTAGTTCGGGGCCTTGCCTCCGTTGTCGTCGAAGCGCATCGATCCGTCACGGTTGTAGGTGTGCACCGGGCAGCGCGGCTTGTTTACCGGCAGCGACTCGTAGTTCACACCGATGCGGTAACGGTGCGCGTCCGGGTAGGAGATCAGACGGCCCTGCAGCATCTTGTCCGGCGAGTAGCCCATGCCGGGGACGATGTTGACCGGGTTGAATGCCGCCTGCTCCACTTCCGCGTGGTAGTTCACCGGGTTGCGGTTCAGTTCCATCACACCCACGTCGATCAACGGATAGTCCTTGTGCGGCCAGACCTTGGTCAGGTCGAACGGGTTGAACTTGAACTTGTCCACCTCGTTCTCCGGCATCACCTGGATCTTCACATTCCACTTGGGGAAGTTGCCCTTCTCGATGGAGTGGAAGAGATCGCGCTGCGCGTAGTCGGGATCGGAGCCGGCCAACTTCTCCGCAACCTCCACGGGCAGATTCTTGCTGCCTTGCGCCGTCTTGAAGTGCCATTTGACGTAGACCAACTCGTTCTTCGCGTTGATCAAGGAGAAGGTATGGCTGGAGTAGCCATTCATGTGGCGGTAGCCATCCGGCGTGCCGCGATCGCTGAACAGGAACGAGACCTGGTGCAGCGACTCCGGCGACAGCGACCAGAAGTCCCACATCATCGTAGGCGACTTCAGGTTGGTCTGCGGACAGCGCTTCTGGGTGTGGATGAAGTCGCCGAACTTCAGAGGATCGCGAATGAAGAAGATTGGCGTGTTGTTGCCAACCATGTCCCAATTGCCCTCTTCGGTATAGAACTTGAGTGCAAAGCCCCGGGGATCGCGTGCCGTATCGGCTGAGCCCTTCTCGCCGCCGACGGTGGAGAAGCGCGCGAACATCTCGCATTCGTTGCCCACCTTCGAGAACAGCTTGGCGGTGGTGTATTTCGAAATATCGTGGGTCACCTTGAAGGTGCCGTAGGCGCCCGAGCCCTTCGCGTGCACCACGCGCTCCGGGACGCGCTCGCGGTTGAAGTGCGCCATCTTTTCGAAGAGCAGGTAGTCCTGCATTAGCAGCGGACCGCGCGCTCCCGCCGAGACGGAGTTCTGGTTGTCGCCCACCGGACGGCCGCTGGTCGTCGTCATGGTGGGTGAGTTCAAGTCGACATCGTCATGGAGACCGCTGGGGCTCACATGGCCGTTCTGCTTGCTGCCGTTCGTCGTGTTGTCTGCCATAGGCTCCTCTGTTGCTGGAACATAACTTACTCAATAACAATAATTATTGTTCTGTCCGCTGGCAAACTCCTGCCCATGTGGAAACTGCTATTGCACTGGATATGGTGCGGCTCCCTCTGGGGATGATCAACAAGGTAATAGTTATGTCGCAATTCCCGGCCATCGCCGATTATTCGCCTCTTACAACTTCGGTTTGGTTGTTCTCCCCTACCCGGTTTGGTAGCTTTGAAATGCGTTCCCGCGAATCTCATTCGCCAATCGCCGTTATGCGCGGTCCGGAACGATGAGTCACTGATTGCGAAAGGAGGTACCCGATGCGCAAAAGCTACTACATCATTTTCGTGGCCCGGGAAGACGATGGCCGCCTGCGCAAGGTGCCTGTCCCGCTGCATTACGCATACGTGTTTGTCGCGGCTGCCTTAGTGGGCCTGTTCACCATCACCGGCATGGCCGGCTCCTACGGCCGCATGCTGCTGAAGACCGCGCACTTCAATCAGGTACGCTCCGAGAAGGAAGCTCTGCGCCACGACTATCTCCACATGCAGCAGGTTGCGAAGGAGAAGGACGTCCAGGTCGCCTCGCTCGGCTCACTCGCCAATGAAGTGACGGCTCTCTATGGCCTGCGTGATGGACACTCCGACAAGGCTGCTGCAGGCGCGGCGATCAGCCCCGCCATCATGGACAACTCCGGCAGTACGCACACCTATGTGCAGACGCTCGATCAGCTCACCACCCTGCGCAGCTCGGCACTCTCCGGCCATATGCGCCGGGCGCTCGAACCGACATTCGGCATTGGCGACAGCTCCGACTGGGGCAGCTCTGCGGACGCTCCAAGCCTTTGGCCGGTCGTCGGTCCGATCACCAGCTCCTTCGGCGAGCGTGAAGATCCATTCAACGGCGAAGGCGCCTTCCATAAGGGCATCGACATCTCCGCCAACATGGGGCAGGCAATCCGCGCTCCGGCCGACGGAACGGTGCTGATGGCAGGGCCGGCCAACGGTTATGGCCGCGAGGTCATGATCGACCACGGCCGCGGCATCCACACCATCTATGGGCACCTCTCCGGCTTTGCCGTCACCGCCGGCCAGGACGTGCGGCGCGGCGAAATCATCGGCTACGTGGGCAGCGAAGGCCGCTCCACCGGTCCGCACCTGCATTACGAAGTCCGCATCCACGACACACCGGTAAACCCGCACAAGTATCTGCAGCAGACCATGCAGGAGTTCGCCTCAAGCAAGCCCGCCGGCGGCGCCAGCGCTGGTATGTTCTAAAAAACCGGGCGCCCCACATCTCGATTTTGAGATGTGGGATCTCTGCGGGGGCATCCGCGATCGGAGCCCGAAGCCCATGCATACATTTCAGAACATTCCTGGAAGTTAGCTGGGAAACGTGGTGAAATGCTTCCGAGTCTCGCCTAGTCGTTCACTCTGATCGCTGGAGCCACGGAATGCAGGACACTGCCGCTTCCCTCGCCGATCCGCAAGCGCCTCTGTCGCAGACCGCGCGCGTCGTCAACACTTTCATCGAACCCTCGAAGACCTTCCATGACATCCGGCGAAACCGTTCCTGGTGGCTGCCGTTCCTGATTCTGGCGGTCCTCGGCTACGGATTCGTCTTCGCGGCCGTGCAGCATGTCGGATGGGACTCGCTCATCACGAATGTCATGCGGAGCAATCCGCGCAGCGCCGAGAGACTGAACAGCCAGACGCCCGCGCAGCAGGCACAGACCTTCGCGTTCACGAAAGGCATCATGGAAGCCAGCATGGCGGCCAGTCCGCTCCTGCTGCTTGGCATGCGGGCCCTTTTCGCGCTCCTGCTCTGGATCGGGTTCGCATTCGTACTGGGAGGCGCCACGAACTACGGCGACATGTTCGCCGTCTCCATCTTCTCCGCGCTGCCCAACGCGCTTGCCTCGCTGATTGCGATCGTGACGGCCTTCGTCGGCGACCCGCAGACCTACAACATCGCTCTGCCATCGCCTTCCAGCCTGGGGTATTTCCTCAGCGCGGACGCTCCGGCATGGCTGAAGTCGCTGGGCGGCTCTCTCGATCTCTTTTCGCTGTGGTCTCTGGTGCTCGCAGGCTTCGGAGCAGCGATTGTGGCCAAAGTGAAACCAGCGCGAGGGCTGCTCCTCGTCTTCATCGCGTGGACAGTCTATGTGCTGGGCAAGGTGGGGCTGTCTGCCGCTTTTTAGGAACCTCTGACGTCAATATCGCGGAGCAGCAGGAATCAAAGCGACGCGCACAACCTGACAATCGACTTTCTTGTCGTTCTGTGTCCGGATCCTTACCTTCTTGCCGTTCAGCTCGTAGTGGACGCCGCTGCCGACGATGAAATCGGTCGGGTTCATCGATTTGTCCGAGTTGGTCCGACAGATGTACTCGTTTCCGTCAGCGTCGAAGGTGAGATCGAACACCTGATGCTTATGGTGCTTGTCATGCTTGTTCGCTACGCCGGCCGGCTGCGAATCCTTGAGTATGGTGTTGCCTTCGAGGGGTTGGCCCGCAATCGCCGGTGTAGCGATTGCGGCGGCTAAGAGTGCAATCGTGACGAGCTTCCGCATTCCGTCTCTCCCTTTTCCTCGCTGTCAATTTTAAACGGGACGATCGCCCCACAGCAGAAGAGTTGTGGCACGCGCATGAATTCGCCGGTCCCTGCGGGTTTGGGCAGAAACGTCCCGCTCACGCAGTACGAGGGCTACCAGGCTATCGCAGTCGGCCGCTGGAGTTGGTTTGCGGCGCTTCTCTCTCCCAAGCTCTCAGTTGACACGGACTGTTGCCGCACTTAATCTCCTAACTGGTTAGGAGATGTTGGCATGACCGATTGCAGCCGAGGCGGCAGGAACATCGCAGCCGCGTCCGTTTCGCTGCTCGCCTCCTTGTTGCTCACGTGCAGCCCGCGATTGCTGCAAGCGCAGACGCCTCCGCCGATATCACCGCCCGCTGTTCATCCAGGCGATGTCTACAAAGAACTGAAGCGGCCGCTGGATGAGGTGCGGAGTTCGCTCGACAACTGGTCTCCCGCGGAGTTGGCAGCGTTTGCAGCGAGCATCGCACGCGCGCAGGCGTACTGCAAACAGGTAGCGCCAAACAGCGTCAGTAACGACGATCTCTATCAGCTTGCGCGTGTCTGCTCATTCGGCCTGCAGTGGAATGCCGCCGATGCCGCGGCCAATGCATATATCAGGAGCGGCGGCCAACCCTACCAGGCGCACGCCTATGCCATCCGTGTGAACGCGCTGCTCAACCTGAAAGATACCGTCGTGGCGACCGAGGCGGCTCGGAGCATGCTTCACTCGCTTCCCTACGACGCGACCGTCGATCAGTCGATGGACTTTCTTATTCATTACCTAGCAATGAGTCTGGACAACGAGGCGTTGCATCTCGCCCAGGAACGAGAGCCCTTTCTGCTGACTGCGCTGCAAAGCGGCAGTGGGCTGAAGGAGCAGCCGGGCGATACCGTCATCGAGATTGCGGCCCTCTACGACGAAGGGCTGCAACTCGCCTATCTCGAACGCTACGCAGGGAAGGAGGACGAGGCCACCCAGACTGTCGCAGCACTCGACGCAGCCTTGGCGAAGGTGCCCCCGGCGCAGATCGACAGCCGCGCTGAGATCGATCGCGCCAGGGCACAGGATGCCCTGCTGGGGCAGCCGCTGCCTGCGATACAGATCCTGCGTCACGTAACCAGCCGCGACGCCCGCGCCCGCATCAATCCCGACTTCGGATCTGCCACCGTCCTGTTTCTCTTTCCGGACTGGTGCGCGCAGTGCATCCGAATGATGAAGCCGCTCAACGAATTTCTCGTGCGCAACAGCGCGAACCGCGTCCACGCCTATGGACTCATGGCGCTGGATGAAGCGCATGCAAACGAAGACCCCTTCCAGCAGGACCGTTTCAAAGAGCTGCTGAAGACCCCGACACTGATGACGACCGCAGCCACCCTCCAGGCCTTCGGTGCCGTTGCGTATCCATTCACCGTAGTCACGGACAGCGCCGGCCGCATCCGCTATCTCGGCATCGTTCCCGCAAATGCTTTCGACTCAGGAGGCTTCGTGGAACAGCTCCTCGACAAGATCGCGCTGAAGAGTGCCGCCGCAGAACCGAACACTGCATCGACTCCCCATTAGAGCCATGCGATGGCGGCCCTGTTACCCTGTGGACATTTGCCGTCTATCGACCAGCATCCACGCCGGCAAAAGGGAATCTCTAATTTCGATCTATCGTTGAGGAACCATGGCTGCATTGATCGATGCCATCGACATCAAGCGCAAAATGTTTTTCGAGTTTGAAAATGTACCCTTCTACTGCCTGGAATCGGAGATCACGACACCGACGGCGCGAGGCGGCCAAACGCTCGTCCGGCTCAGGATGCGGAACATGCTCACCCGCGCCGTCTTCGACAAGACATTCAAGGCAAGCGACAAATTCAAGGACCCGGATCTCCGAACAGCCTCGGCGTCCTACCTGTACAGCGACGGCGACGGCTCCTATTTCCTGGACCAGGAAAGCTATGAGACGGTCACGCTCAGTGATGGGATCGTAGGCGATGCGCTGGACCTGCTCGTAGAAGGGGCCATCATCGAGATCGATATGTATAACGGCAATCCCATCGGACTGCAGTTGCCGGCGCAGGTGGAATTGCTCGTGACATATACCGAACCCGGGGTCCGTGGCGATACGGCCAGCGGCAACGTGACCAAACCGGCAAAGCTCGAGACAGGCGTCGAGATTCGCGTTCCCTTCTATGTAAAAGAGGGAGAGAAGATCAAGGTGCTCACCGAGACACGGGAGTTCGGTGGCCGCGCCTGATCTCCTCGATCGGTTCCTCGACACGAGAGTACGTCTCGTTGGTGGGCCCAGAGGGATTCGAACCCCCAACCAAGGGATTATGAGTCCCCTGCTCTAACCGTTGAGCTATGGGCCCGCAAAGTGTGGACCCGGTCGTGACGATCGGAGATCCGCGGGGCTCCGGTTCATCCTAGCATCGTGAACGCTGGATAATCGGAGATAGACCAGCATGTCGGCGTCCGCAATTTCAGCCACTCTCGAAGACCACGAAAGCTACGATGTTCTGATCCTCGGTGCCGGTGCAGCCGGGCTGATGGCTGCCATCGCGGCCGGACAGCGCGGACGCAGGGTGCTCGTTCTCGATCACGCCGAACGAGTCGGCAAAAAGATCCTGATCTCCGGAGGTGGTCGCTGCAACTTCACCAATCTGCACTGCACGGCGGAGGACTTTCTCTCCGTCAACCCGCATTTTGCCCGTTCGGCATTGGCCCGCTACACGCCGCAGGACTTCATCCATCTGGTGGAACGGCATCGCATTCCATACCACGAGAAGACGCTGGGTCAGCTCTTTTGCGATCGCTCCGCACAGGATATCGTTGCCATGCTCGAAGCCGAGTGCAGCACGAACGGAGTCCGCATCCTTTGCGGGCAGCGAATTGCCGACGTCCGGCACAGCGATCGATTCTCGGTCCGCACCGATACATCCACCTATCGTTCACCCTCGCTGGTTATTGCGACGGGCGGCCTGTCCATCCCAAAGATGGGCGCTACCAATTTCGCCTACCGGATCGCGGCTCAATTTGGCATCGCCATCGAACCTTGCCGTCCGGCTCTTGTGCCGTTCACATGGCAGGCGGAAGACCACGAGCGCTATGTCGACCTCGCTGGAATATCCACGGAGGTGATCGCTACCAAGAATGCAGCGCGGTTTCGCGAGAAACTCCTCTTTACGCATCGCGGGCTGAGCGGCCCGGCGGTTTTGCAGATTTCGTCCTACTGGAAAAAAGGCGACGCAATCACGATCGATCTGGCACCCGGCCAGAACTGTACGGCCACGCTGCGTGCCCAGCCCGGCGGACGCGACGCCGCTGCCTTCCGCACAGCACTGCGTGCCTTCTTTCCGCAGCGCCTCGCGGATCGCTGGAGCATGGAGCACCCACCCGTGGGGTGGAGCAACACCGCGCTCCTCCGGGCAGAAACCGCGATTCACAACTGGGAGATCCTACCCGCCGACACCGAAGGCTATGCGAAGGCAGAGGTGACTGCCGGAGGCATATCGACGGCAGAGCTCTCCGCACAAACCATGGAGTGCCGCCGGGCTCCCGGGCTCTATTTCATAGGAGAGGCCGTCGACGTAACAGGGCACCTCGGCGGTTACAACTTTCAATGGGCCTGGGCATCGGGCGCAGCCGCCGGCCGCGCCGTGTAAGTCTGAGCTCTAGCAGGGTTGTTCGTCGGAGGGATTCTGCCAGCCGCCATCCGGCTCTGCCAGCTTTTCCGCCTCTTCGGGTCCCCACGTGCCCGGCTTGTATGGATGCACCGGCGGCATGTTCTTGAGTAGCGGGTCCAGGATGCGCCACGCCTCTTCCACATAATCGACACGAGCGAAACGCGATTGATTGCCCACGATCGCATCCGCCAGCAGCTCCTCGTAGGGCAGCACGTCATCGGGATTGGTGTGCTGTGTAGCCAGCATCTCCACCGGTACAGCACGCGGAATCTCGCCCGGTTGCCGGACGTGAGCGCCGATGCCGATAGCCATGTCCGGACTGACGCGGAAACGAATGTAGTTGGGCGGCGGCGGCTCGATAGCGAAGATCGCCGGCGGCTGCCGCAGCCGTGCCACCACTTCGGTCACTGTCACCGGTAACGACTTGCCGCTCCGTATGTAGAACGGCACATCTTTCCAGCGCCAGCTATTGATGCATATCTTGAGCGCCACGTATGTTTCCACCTGCGAATCCGGTTTCACCCCGTGCTCCTGCAGGTAGCCCTCGAACTGCCCGCGTACTACCTCGCTCGGCTCCAGGCATTGCACGCCTTTCAGTACTTTGCTGCGCTCATCGCGGACGGCCTCCGCACCGGCGCCGATCGGCGGCTCCATGGCAATGTTGCTCAGCAGCTGCATCAAATGATTCTGCAGCACATCGCGAATTGTGCCAGTCTCGTCATAAAAAGCGCCGCGTCCCTGCACACCGAAGTTCTCCGCCATCGTGATCTGCACGCTCTCCACGTACTGGCGGTTCCAGATTGGCTCGATGAAGCTGTTCGTGAAGCGGAAGAAGATCAGGTTCTGAACCGCATTCTTGCCCAGGTAGTGGTCGATGCGGAAGACGTCTGACTCATCGAAGACTTCGTGCACAATCTTGTTCAGTGCGATGGCTGAGTCCAAGTCATGACCGAAGGGCTTCTCGATTACCACGCGTGCCCCTTCGGCGCATCCGGACTGCTGCAGCTTTTCGAGCACAGGCCCGAACAGGCTCGGCGGGATGGCCAGGTAATGGATGGGGTGCTTCGCGTCACCCAGTTCCTTGCGCACCTGCTGAAATGTGGCGATGTCGGCGTAGTCGCCGTCGACGTAACGTAGCTGCGCCATCAGCTTGTTGAAGCCCTCCGGATCGATGCCTCCATGGGATTCCAGGCTCTTCTTTGCGCGGTCCTTCAGGTTGTCCAGATTCCACCCGGATTTGGCAACGCCGATCACCGGTCCTTTGAGTTTGTCCCGCTTCGCCAACCGTTGCAGCGAAGGGAATATCTGCTTGTAGGCGAGATCTCCCGTTGCACCAAAGAACACCAAAGCGTCAGAAACCGGTTGCGTCACATTCTTCTCCTCAATCTTCGTCTTGATACAGATGCAAATCAGGGCTCCGGCATGAATCCGAAACCGGGTTCTACAAGCCGATCTCTTTCATGATGCCACTTACGCATTTCCGGCTCATGACATTGCATTACATGGGCTGCGGGCGAACTGCCTGTATGCAGCGTCAGCAGGTACAATCCTCACAGCACGGCAATCGTCAACGCTGAGTTGAGTGCCGCATTCCATCCTCCTGCCCGTCATGAACATCCTCCACGTTATCTCTTCCATTCGTGCCGCCGGCGGCGGTCCAGCGGAAGCGATTCGTAGTCTTTCTGCCGTACACCGGCAGGACGGGCACTTGATTGAAGTCGCGTCGCTCGACGACCCCGCCGACGAAGAGATCCACCAATTTCCGTTGCCCGTGCATGCGCTTGGTGTGGCCCGCAATACCTACTCGTTTTCACCGAACTTCGTTCCATGGCTGCGTCGAAATCGCATCCGCTACGATGCCGTCATCATTAATGGTCTCTGGCAGTACCACAGCTTCGGCGCGTGGCGTGCGCTGTACCGCACCACCACCCCGTATTATGTCTTTCCCCATGGGATGCTCGACCCCTGGTTCAAGCGCCGCTTTCCCCTAAAACACCTGAAGAAGTGGCTCTACTGGCCTTGGGCAGATTACCGCGTTCTGCGTGATGCACGCGCCGTCCTGTTCACCTGTGAGCAGGAGAAGTTGCTGGCGCCGCAATCCTTTTCGCTCTACCGCGCCAAGCCTGTCGTCACCGGCCTGGGGACGACCGCGCCGCCGTCCAACATGGACGCCACCGTCTTCTTTGAACGCTATCCGGAGCTGCGCGGCAAGAGGCTGCTGCTCTTCATGGGCCGACTGCATCCGAAAAAGGGCTGCGACCTTCTATTGGAGGCATTTGCCGCCACCATGGCGCAGGATTCGACATGGCATCTAGTATTTGCCGGGCCGGACGACCTCGACTGGCAGCGGAAGCTCGCCGCACGCACCACCGAGCTTGGCATTGCCGATCGCGTCACCTGGACCGGCATGCTGCGCAATGCGCTGAAATGGGGGGCATTCGCAGCAGCAGAGGTCTTTGCGCTGCCCTCCCATCAGGAGAACTTCGGCATCGCTGTCGCGGAGTCACTGGCCTGCGGTGTTCCCGTGCTCATCTCATGCGAAGTGAATATCTGGCGCGAGATCGCATCGTCACACGCTGGGCTGGTCGCGCCGGACACGCTGGAAGGCACAATTGACCTGCTTCGCCGCTGGCAACGGCTTCCCGAAGCAGAGCGCCATGCCATGCGGCAACACGCCCGCGACTGCTTCCGGCAACACTTCGACATCGAGCAAAGTGCCGAGCGGGTGATTGCAGCGCTGCAAGAGTCCACCATAAAAGGCGGCAGAGAAGTACAGATAACGGCAGAAGGACACAAATAAAGCAGCGAAGACCGCGACCTGCTTTTTCTAATTGTTATCTGTTTTTCTCTGTTTTCTCCACGGCCTATGTCACGCCTTCCCTGCTTCAGTGCGTATCCGTCTCGTTCCACAGGAACGACAGAATGTCGGTGTAATCCTGGATCTCCTGGGTCACCGACACCCCGGCGCTGTGGCCGCCCTTCAAGCTGTAATGCAGCAGGATAGGCCGGTCGCCCTCCGTGGCTGCCTGCATCTCCGCCGTCATCTTGCGCGCATGCAGCGGATCGACGCGTGTGTCATTGTCGCCGGAGAAGAACATGATGGCCGGATATTTGGTTCCCTGCTTCACATTCTGGTATGGCGAATACGCGCGTAGATACTTATAGTCCGCGTCGTTGTCGGCAGAGCCGTACTCCGTCGTCCAGAGTCGTCCGAATTCGAAGTTCTGGTAGCGCAACATGTCCAGCAGCGGATAGCCGCAGACGATCGCACCATACAATTCAGGATGCTGCGTCATTGCCGCACCCATCAGCAACCCGCCGTTCGACCGCCCCCAGATCGCCAGATGTGCCGGATCGGTGTATTTCTCTGTAATGAGATAGCGCGTCGCAGCAAAGAAGTCGTCGAAGACGTTCTGCTTCTTCTCGAACATGCCGGCCTTGTGCCATGCTTCCCCATATTCGCCGCCGCCCCGCATGTTCGGGACGGCAAACCAGCCGCCCTGTTCCATCCACCATGCGTACATCGGGTTCCACGCCGGTGTCAGGCTGATGTTGAAGCCGCCATAGCCGGTCAGCAGCAGCTGCGTCTTGCCATTTCGCGGCAGACCCCTCTTCCCGGCGATGAACATGGGCACGCGCGTACCGTCCTTGGACGTGTAGAAGACCTGGCGCACTTCATAGTGATCCGAATGGAATGGCACCTTGGGCTGCGCAAAGATTCCGGTACTCCCCGTATTTGTCTGGTAGCGATAGATCGTAGGCGGCACGTTGAAGGAGGTAAAGCTGTAAAAGCCCTCCTTCACCAGCGGGCGTCCGGAAGGCACCGTCGCGCTGCCGATGCCCGGCAGCGTCACCGAACCCTCCTGCTTGCCGTCCATCGAATAGATCGAGATATCGCTCTTCACATCGACCAGCCGCTCCACAAACAGCTTGCCTCCCAGCACGCTGGTGGCCTCGATCACGTCCTTCGCCTCCGGCACGATGGTCTGCCACTGCTGCGGTTGCGTATTTGGGTCGGCACGCAGAATGCGGCCCTTCGGCGCATCCATATCGGTCTTCACCAGGAAGCTGTCGGTGCCGGTATCGATCAGGTTGAAGCGATTCTCGATGCCATAGATAAGCGGCACGATCGGCGCATCCGGCTCGCGCAGATCCTTGAGCAGGATGTCTTCACGTTTGGCGGGTACCCCGCGACCGATACTGAGAATCAACCAATGGCCGTTGTCGGAGACACCGACGCCGATCAGGTCCAGTTCACCCAGCGGCTCGCCCCTGTACTCCTTGCCAAAGATCATTTTGTCTGCAGACTGCGGCGTGCCAAAGGCATGCCAATAGACGAGCGTACCCTCGTGGTGAAACAGCGAATAGTAGAGTCCCTTCTTGTCCGGGGAGATCGCCACACCCATGTAACGCTGGCTCGTCAACTGGTCCGGGAGTTCCTTCCGTGTATCGACGTCGATAACGTGCACTGCCTGCTCGTCCGCGCCGCCCTGGCGAACGCCGTAGGCTAGCAGCGATCCGTCGTTGGTCACATCGAGGATGCCGACAGAGGTATTCTGGTCCGCGCTCAACTTGCTCGCGTCCACCAGTCGCTCGTCGCTGCCGGCAACGCCATGCCGCACGTAAATCGATCCCTGATTCTCATCGGCAAGCCGCTTGCGAAAGTAGTAGCGGTCCCCGCTCTTGATCGGCATCGAATAGGTCTCGACCTTCTCCAGCTTAGCCAGCTCCGCCTGAATCTCCGGACGTATCTTGATCTGCTGCAGATAGCTGTCGGTGTAGGCATTCTGCGCATCGATCCAGGTCCGCGTCGCCGGGTCTCGCTGCTTTTCGAGCCAACGGTAGTCGTCAGTCACGGTGTCGCCGTGCAGCGCCTCGGTCACCGGATGCTTGTCCGTCTCGGGCGGCTCAGGCAGCACCACGCCGTTGCCCCCACGCACCTGCGCAGCGCCGGGCGCTGCTGTGTGGTCTCCGGGAACCATGAGCGTGTTGTTGCTGCTGCCGTTTGCCGGGTTCGACTCCTCGCCGCCATGACGGTGCGCCACCTGCCCCAGATGCGACGAAGACTGCGGTTGCTGTTGCTGCGTCTGCGCCATTACGACCCCACCTGCCGTCCATGCCAGGAGCACTCCCAGCCCCACCTGCCGCAGCTCCATCCGTCTCTCCTCATGCACTTGGCCGCATGCCGGCCCTGCAGAATGCGAAGTTCGCTCCGTGATCCTATACCTCATCGTGCTCCTCCTACGACAGAGGAATGCGACGATCTCTCCTTCATCGCGATACGTCGACTACCCACACCAGCAGCAGTGCCGAGCGCAGAGTCCAGGCAACCGTGCGAATCCAGTTCGTCGCGATCAGTTTCGACACAACGGCGGTATCGTAGCCGGCGGCGAGGCGGTTGTGCAGCGGCACCTGAATCAGGCCCGTTGACAGCCAGAGAACCAGCACCAACGCGAAGCCGCCCCACGCCGCACCCGCGGAGATCGCCGCAGGACGAAACCGTGGCAGCAGGAAGAGCAGGGCCGACGCGAGTTCCAGGCACATCAGCGGACCGACGACCCAGCCGGTGCGCCGTGCATGCTCCGCTTCATAAAGAGAGAAACCTGACGATCCCACGGACGCGAAGAGTGGATAATGCACCACCTGCACAAACCAGATGATCCCGGTCATCGAGAGCGCGCAGGCGAGTTGGAGTAGCAGCAGGCGCATCCGGCGATCTCAGCCCTGCTTCGAAATAGAGCCGAAGCCCGATGATACGGCCTTACTTACGCGATAGCCTCATTTGGCAGCCTGCTTCCAGAAGCCGTAGGTCTGCTCGGTGATCCGGCGCTTTCCGGCGCTTCGGTCACGCTCGTATAACTCACGGAGTGCCCGCCAAAGCTGCGCCGCCTCCTGCCCCAAACCCAGTACCCGCAACGAACGCAAGATGCGGGTCAGCCGCAGGTGATTGTGGTTGCTTGGACGCAGCCAGTTGCTCGCGGCATTTGCGAAGCCCGGCCCTTCTACTACTTCATCCCCGTGCAACTCGAAGCCGTAAAACGCGAGCATCCGCAAGTACCCGGCACGCAATCGTGCCTGCATACCGGCATCGCCGCGAATCGTCTCGATGGCCTCTTGATCCAGAATCGGCGCTCCTGGATTCGCGCCGCTCTGCTCCGGCAGCGGAAACATCCACTGAATGTAGTCGTGCACCCTCTCCAGTCGCTCGTCATCCCAGGCCAGGATCGCATCGTAGGTGCGTTCCTGGTCATCCGGGCTACCAGCGAAGAAGCGCGTCAATCTCTCTGCGTCCCAAGCCATAGCTCCTCCACATCTATCTGGAAGCACCCATCTCTTGCGCTGTTGCCCTCCCGCGCCTGCCTTCGCACTCCCCCCGCCGGCTGCCGACCGATAAGCTAGAGCAAATACTCCAGAGCATGCCCGACACCCCACCCCCAGCCGACTTGCCCGACCTGCCCAAAACGAAGCAGCCCCACGGGCGCGCCGCCGCGCTCGCCGTCGCCTCCGGCATCCTGCTCTCGAAAGTCATCGGCCTCGTTCGTGAGCGCATCTTCGCTCACTACTTCGGCAACTCCATGGCCGCGGACGCGTTCAAGACCGCCTTTCGCATCCCCAACATGCTGCAGAACCTCTTCGGCGAGGGCGTGCTCTCGGCGTCCTTCATCCCTGTCTACGCGCGGCTGAACGCGGAGGATCGCCACGAGGAGGCGACCCGCACCGCCACTGCCATCTTTGCACTGCTGATGCTCACCGCTTCGCTCCTGGTGCTCGCCGGCGTCCTCTTCGCACCTCGGCTCACGGATGTCATCGCTGTTGGCTTCCATGGAGAGAGGCGCGCGCTCACCATCCAGCTCATCCGCATCCTGTTTCCCGGTGCCGCTCTGCTCGTGCTCTCCGCGTGGTGTCTCGGCATCCTTAACAGCCACCGCCGTTTCTTCCTCTCCTACGCCGCGCCGGTATTGTGGAACCTGGCCATGATCGCCACCCTGGTGTGGCAGGGGCGCAGACTCTTCACTCAAGGCATCACCGCCGCCTCAAGCGCGGAGCCGCGCCTCGCCATTGCACTAGCCGTGGGTTCCGTCATTGGCTCTGCACTGCAGTTTCTCGTACAGATACCGGTGGTTTTGCGCCTGCTGCACCCGCTGCAACTCAAGGCCACCTTCCGCTCGGAGCATGTGCGCACCATCGTGCGCAACTTCTTCCCCGTCTTCATCAGCCGTGGCGTTGTGCAGATCAGTGCTTTCGTCGACCAGGATCTCGCCAGCCTGTTGCCGCTAGGCGCTGTATCCGTACTCAGCTACGCGCAGACCATCAACCAGCTGCCCGTCTCACTCTTCGGCATGGCCGTCTCCGCCGCGGAGCTGCCAGCCATGTCTGCCACTCTCGGCACGGCAGACGAAATCGCCGCTAAGCTGCGCAAGCGTCTCGCCGCCGGACTCTCCCAGATCGCCTGGTTCGTCATTCCTTCTGCGGTAGCGTTCATGGTGCTCGGCGACGTGGTGGTCGCGGCCATCTATCGCACCGGTCATTTCCACTCGAACGACGTGGTCTACGTTTGGAGCGCCCTCGCCGGCTCAGGCGTCGGCCTGCTGGCTGGAACCTCGGGCCGGCTCTACTCCTCGACGTTCTACGCTTTACGCGACACGCGTACCCCACTCAAATTCGCGGTAATCCGCGTCACCCTTACACTCGTGCTTGGCTACCTGTTCGCGCTGCCACTCCCACACCTGCTCGGCATCGACCCGCGCTGGGGGGTTGCCGGCCTTACTCTCTCCGCCGGCCTCGCCGCGTGGCTGGAGTACGCATTGCTGCGCCGCGCCATGCATGCGCGCATCGGGACGGTGAACTCCACCTCCAGCCACATGCTGCGTCTCTGGCTGGGCGCATTCGCGTCTGCAGCCCTCTGCTGGCTACTGCGCCACCACCTGCCGATCCACAGCGCCGGCGCACGTGCGGCCATCGTCACCGCCATCGTCGTCCTGATCCCCTACGGTGCACTCTACGTGGCCTTCACTACGTTGATGAAGGTCCCAGTGCCCGGCAGCCTGCTGAGGCGTTTCAAGCGCGGCTGACGTGAGGAATCAGTTCTCGCGAAGCACCTGCATCGGGTCCGTGTTGGCGGCGCGGCGTGCGGGGAGAAGTGCCGCAACAACAGCGGCAGCCAACAGCAAGAGCACGCTGCCTCCCAAGGCTACCGGGTCGCTTGCTGTGGTCTGGTAGAGCAGGCTGCGCAGGCCGCGTCCTGCCAGGAACGCGAGGGCGAGTCCCGCGATCAGACCAACGCCAACTGGCACGGATGCCTCATGCATTACCAGCCGCGCCAGAGCCGCGCGCGGCGAACCCAGCGCCATCCGCACCCCAAACTCACGCCGACGCATGGAGACGCTATAAGCAAGCACTCCGTAGACACCGAGCGCCGCCAGCAACAGCGCGGCTGCGCCGAAGCCGGTAAAGAGAACCGCCTGCAGTCGCTCCGTTGCCAGCGAGCCCGCCACCTGCTCTCCCAACGGAGCAATGGTGGGGAGGGCGACCTGGGGATCGATCGACCAGAGCGCCTGCCGTACAAGCGGCGTCAGCACCTGAGGCGGCGCGCTGCTGCGGATCACAAAGATAAGGCGGCGCTGCGGATTCGCAGTCACGGGTAGGTAGAGGATCGCCACGTCGCGCTTGAGGTCGTCGATACGCGCATCCGCTGCAATGCCGATGACGGTGAACTGTTGATTCCACCGAGCCAGTTTGTGCCCCAGCGGGTTGACGTCCGGCCATGCGGCCAGCGCGGCCTTCTCTGAGATGATCGCGGTCTGCGGGTTCGCCATATCGCGCTCGTCGAAGTTCCGACCGGCCACCAGCGGGATCTGCATCGCCGGCAGATAGCCCGGCGAGACGAGACGCTGGTTAGCTATCGGTTCCAGCGCCTCGGCCACCGGATGATCGGGGCGAACCAGCCCATCGATATGGCTGTCGCCCGTCAGAGGCATCACGGTGGTGATCCCAACGTCGGTCACACCCGGAAGAGCATGCAACCGGCGCAGGGCCTCCGCCAGAAACGCCCGCCGTTGCACCATTCCCGGCGCATCCCCGCGTGCCCCGGCATTGTCGGCGTCGCCATACTCAGACGGCATCAGGTTGGCCTCAGCCAGCAGGACGTGGTCTGCGGAGAAGTGCCAGTTCTCGGTCATCACCCGGCCGAAGCTGCGCCCCGCCAGACCCGCAACCGCCAGCAGAGTCACGCTGAGCGCAATCTCGCATGCAACCAGCGCCCTGCGGGTGAGTCCGCCCTTGCTGGTTCCAGCTAACGTGCCGGAGGCCGCCTGCAGGCTCCGCTGCGGATCGACGCGCATCGATGCCAGCGCCGGCAAAATGCCGAAGAGCAAAGCCGTGGTGCAGGTGAGGGCAAGCGCGGCCAAAAGGATCGGAGCGCTGACGGCGATCTCATTGATGCGCGGGAGGCTCGGCGGCGCCAGCATGCGTGTGAGCCGCACTGCCGCAAAGGCCAGCGCCACGCCGGCGGCTCCACCGGCAAACGCCAGCACCAGGCTCTCTGCCAACGCCGCCTGCAGCAGGCGCGCCCGTCCTGCGCCCAGGGCGGCGCGCAATGCAACGTCACGCTCGCGCGTCACGCTGCGTGCCAGTTGCAGGTTGGCCAGGTTCACGCAAGCAATCAGCAGTACGCCACCGGTTGCGGCCAGCAATAGCCACAATGCTGTGCTGATGGAGCCGTTTGCGTCGTCGGCCAGAGTCGCCACCACGGCACTCACGTGGATCGGCAGGTGATTGGCAATGCCGTTGGCAGCCTCGAGTCCGTTCATCTCCGTTTGCGCGGCCTGTACGGAGACGCCGGGGCGCAGCCGCGCGATGACCACATAGTTGTAATCGCCTGTGTCCTCTGTCTTGATGTCGTCCTCAACCACCAGCGGCACGAAGACCTGGTACAGCTCTGTCGATCCGGAGGATGAGACTCCGCCCATAAGATCCAACGGCGGGAAGCGGAAGCTGCGCGGCAAGACACCAATGACGGTACGTGGCTTGCCATCCACGAGCACCGCTCTGCCCAGCACTCCTGCATCGCCGTGGAACAGGCGTTGCCAGGTCGCCCAACCCAGCATCACTTCGCCGTCATGGCCTGCCTGCGTCTCCTGTGGCAGAAAGTTCCTACCAAGCGCAGGCGCAACGCCCAGCACGGGAAACAACTCAGAAGACGTCAATAGCCCCTGTAGCACGGTCGGGTGGCTGTTTCCTTTGCTATCCGCGTTCACGCTGAAGCGCCCCGGCTGCAGGATCGCCGCAGCCGCCACGCTGTGGGCGCGGGTCTTGAACATCTCGTAGTGCTTATAATTCGCAGGCACGATCGGCGTGGAGCTCTTCCACTCCTCCACCACCTCGTGCCACACCACCAATCTGCCGGGCTGCTCAAACCCATACGGCCGCAGCAGCACCGAATACACCACGCTGAACATCGCTACGACGGAGCCGATGCCCAGCCCCAGCGTCAGGAGCGCCGTCAGCGTAAAGCCGGGCGCCCGTCGCAACTGCCGCACCGCATATCGCATGTCCTGGATCAGCGCCGCCATCGATACCTCCCTCCCTCGCCACAGCGGATATACGCAATCGGGAGGCCGTCAGAAGCCGTTTGCTATCAGCAGACAGGCGATCGTCCTTGTCTCACGGCGGACAGGAGTGTCCATCAATGGACAGCACTGATCGCAGGTCACACGATGGGATCGGATCGGACAACGCGCAGTGAAGTAACACGGCGACGCCAGACGCACGAAGCCCCGGAGCAAACGCGCCGGGGCCTTGTGACCTGCGAACCGCTTAGACCGTGACCGGCTTCGCCGTCTCGACGGGGGCAGTCTTGTCGCCTGCATTGCCCGGCTTGCGGATGTCGATGCCACCCTTGAAGAAGGCGCCGTCCTCGATCGAGATGCGCTGCGCGATCACGTCGCCGGTCAGCGAACCTTCGCTGCGGATGTCGACACGGTCGCTGGCGTTGATGTTGCCACGCACCTTGCCCAGGACCACGACTTCACGGGCGGAGATATTTGCCGCGACCTGGCCGTTGCGGCCCACAGTCACGCGGTTGCCGGGCAGGTTGATGGCGCCTTCGACCTTGCCGTCGATATAGAGCGATTCGGATCCGGTGACTTCACCCTTCACTACCAAGCTCTTGCCGATGGTGGCCTGGTCTGCGGCAGCAGCCTGGGCAGAGGGTGCTGTGGGGCGCGAAACAGCAGCCGGCTCGAACCCGCCGGTCGCAGGGGGTGCCGGACGATTCGGCTCGTTATTGGGGGATTGGGGAGTACTGCCGGGCTGATTCGGTTTCCACATCGCTTTAGGTGTTTCCTTTCAAATATTGCGAAATATGCTCTGCCTGCCGATGGCCCTGCGGGAAACTCTCGCCCACCCTCTGCACTGGTCCATCACTTCAGGAGGTCCAAAGCCTGGCAGGTGTGCATCGCACCGCTTGCGATCTGCGTCTCACCGCGCCAAACCGTGCCCTTTGTCTGCATATTACTCACCTCTCTGCGAAAATTGCATCCCTCGTCCACAATCTTTTCGCTCTGTATTGCACCTAAGTGGTACATCGGCAGCGATTTAAGCCGACTGATTCGATATCGGCGGCGACGCGATACCATCGATCCATCGCTATGGCCTCGGACCGTGAACTGCTCGCCCGCATCGGCCGCTCCGCAGGCGGTCGTGCCGGTTACAAACAACTGATCCGGGAGCTTGGGCTGGGCGGCGGACGGGAGCGTCGTCTACTGCTTGAACAGCTGGCCCGCATGACGGCCGCCGGCATCCTTGCCAAGGCCGATCGCGACCAGTGGAGCCTGCCATACACCGCGCAGGCGCGCACCAATCTTATCCCCGGCCGGCTGGATCTGCATCGCGACGGCTTCGGCTTCGTCCGCCCGAACGCCTCCACCGGCGGCAACAAGGATGAGGACATCTTCATCCCACCTGCCGAGATCAACGGCGCCATGCAGGGGGATCTGGTGCTGGTCGAGCTGCTGCCGCCCCGTAGCGGCGGCCCAAATGCAGGCAAGCGCTCGGGCCGCATCGTACAGATTGCGCATCGCCGCAATCCCACCGTCGTCGGCCGCTTCCGCTATGCAACCAGCGACAGGGCCATCGGCAACCTCGTCATTCCCTTCGACGAGCGCATGACCCAGCCCATCCTGATCCCCTTCGGCGACGAAATACCGCTGCTCGACAGTGAAGAGACACCGCACCGTGTCCTCGGCGATGGCACGCACCACGCCGAAGCACACCGCGATCCGGATGACCTAGAAGACCTGGTCGTCGATGTCGAAATCACCGAATGGCCCACACTCAACCGACCGGCGCGCGGTCGCGTGCTCGAAGTGCTGGGCGATCCCGATGACTTTGGCGTCGATGTCGAGATCATGATCCGCAAGCACCACATCCCGCACCTGTTTCCCGACGCAGTGCTGGACAACGCGCGCGAAGTCGCGCATCTCGATCTATCCGAGATTGCGAAGCGTCGCGACTTCCGAGACCTGCCTATCGTCACTATCGACGGCGAGACCGCGAAGGACTTCGACGATGCGGTACTGGTGCGTACAACCAATGACGGTTACGAATTGCAGGTTCACATCGCCGACGTGGCCCAGTACGTCACGCCTGGCTCGCCGCTCGATCTCGAAGCGCGCCTGCGCGGCACCTCCGTCTACTTCCCGGATCGCGCCGTCCCTATGCTGCCGCAGGAGCTTTCATCGGACATCTGTAGCCTGCGCCCCGCCGAGGATCGGCTCGTCCTCTCGTGCATCATGCAGCTCGGCCGCAACGGCGAGGTCCTGAGCTATGAGGTCTGCGAGGGCATTATCCGCTCCGCACGCCGCATGACCTACACCCAGGTGCATGTCATCCTCTCCGGTGACGAGGCTGCGCGCAGCGAGTTCGCGCCGCTGGTCCCGGAGTTCGAGCGCATGCTCACGCTCGCCAAGATTCTCAACCGCAAGCGCGAGAAGCGTGGCTCCATCGACTTCGACCTGCCCGAGGCTGTCATCGATTTCAACGCCGAAGGCGAAATGCAGGGCATCCTGCGCTCGGAGCGAACCTGGGCCAACCGCCTCATCGAAGAGTTCATGCTTTCAGCAAACGAGTGTGTCGCGGAGTGGCACGAAAGGCTCGGCGTGCCTTCGATCTACCGCATCCACGAAAAGCCCGAAGCGCGTCGTGTCATCGACTTCGAGGAGACCGCGGCTCACTTCGGGTATTCGCTCGGGCTCGGTGCACTTCCCGTCAAACGCGTCCAATTCAAGAGCGAGCGCCGCGAGTTCCGCGCCTACAACGCCCGCAACCGCGGGGGTCGTTATCCGGCTCAGCGAGGCGCGCCGCGGACTGCAGAGATTCCGCAGGAGATCCCCGTTACACCGCAAATGTATCAACGGCTAGCACAGAAGATCGCCGGCAAGCCGGAGGAACGCATCCTCGCCCATCTCATGCTGCGCTCGCTAAAGCAAGCACGCTATTCCGAGAAGAACGAGGGCCACTTCGCCCTCGCCACCTCGCACTACACGCACTTCACTTCACCCATTCGCCGCTATCCCGACCTCATCGTTCATCGCATTTCAAAAGCACTCCTGCGCAGCGGCGTTTCGGGCAGAATAACGGAGCGGGTGTCCCATCCTAGCGAAGCTAGGGTGGGTGTTTCAGACGACACCAGTCCTGTCGCCCCACTCACCGAAGACGACCTCTCCGCCATCGCCAAAGAGTGCAGCGACAACGAGCGTCGCGCCGCCGAAGCCGAGCGCGAGCTGATGGAGTGGAAGAAGGTCAAGTTCATGCAGCACCGCATTGGTGAGGACTTCGACGCGCTGGTGATGAACGCTACGAAGTACGGCCTATTCATCGAGCTCGACGAGTTGTTTATCGAAGGACTCGTCCCCATCGATAGCCTTTACGACGATCACTACACCTATCGCGAGAACACCCGGCAGATCATCGGCAACCGCGGCGGACGCTGCTACTCCATCGGCGACCGGCTCCACGTCGTGCTCGATCGCGTGGACGAAGTAGAGCGCCGCCTGCAGTTCTCCGTGCTCGAAGACCTATCTTCATCACGGCCCGCACCGCAATGCGGAAAAACAAAACAGAAGACAACGAAGCCGAAAGCAGCTCCCGCACAGGCCGGCGCACCACGAAAAAAACTCCGCAAACAGCCCAAGGGCAAAGGCAAGCGCCGGTAAAGCATTGTCACTGTTGCTGCATAGAGCCAAGTTCCGCGAAGTATGGCTTTTCTTGACGGAAAGCCGCGCGGAGCATCGCGCTCTTCTCTCTACCTACAGTGAAAATGCGCTAAGCCCGTAAGAATGATTTGCCATCCTGAGCGCAGCGAAGGCTGGGATGCCACGAAATCTGGCTTCACCGCATCGAGCCATGGCCCATCTACTTCCGTGCTAGCCGTCAAACTCATCCCGTGACCGGGCCGAGCGCCACGTCATCCCGACATACGCCAGATAGCCGAGCTGCACTATCCATGTAATGCAGTAAGCGAAGACAAGATGCCGATGCGCCATCGCAGAATCAATCGACGGATCATACGGAAACAACGGAGCCAGCTGAATCCCAAACAAGACGCTATGCATGTACCTCCAGTACGCGCGCAGCTACAATCTCTTCCCTGCGCTGGCTCCGCCGCTCGGTGGCATAGCGCAGACCCACCACAAGCAACGCCCAAGCCAGCCAAGCCAGAATGTTCCACGTGACCGCGGGCAGCAGGCTGGACGCTACCTGAGCACCCGGTCCTCCGAAGAAAACGGGCCCCGGATGCTGCGTGCGCCACCACCGGGTCGACATGTAGACGATGGGAAGGTCGCAATACGCGAAGATCGCCAGCACTGCTGCCAGAGTGCGCATCTGCGCTCCCTCGGAAAAACGTCGCAGCAACAGATACGCAACGTAGATCAGCCATAGAATCAAAGTTGTGGTCAGCCGTGCATCCCACGTCCACCAGATGCCCCACACTGCCCGGCCCCAAAGCGACCCAGTGATCAGGCCCAGCGAGCAGAAGACCACACCCATCTCGGCCGTCGCGACGGCCACTGCATCCGCCCGCAGCGCGAAACTGTCGCTCTTATGTCGCGTCGCTAGATAGACAATCGAAGCCAGAAGGTTGGCAAGGAAGCAGAAGGATGTCGCGACCCACGCCGGCACATGGTAGTAGAGAATGCGCCCGACATTTCCCTGATCGGCATCTGCCGGAACGACGCCCAGCGCAACGTGCAGCCCGTAGGCAAGCAACGCAAGCGCAACTGCCAGCCACACCCAACCCAACGTTCTCAACGGACGCGCCACGCAACATACCTGGAGTCGACAGACTCTACTGCCACCGCAGTCTCTCATGGAAAACGCGTATGTCACGCGATGGCGCGGGGCTCGTTTGCAAAATCAATCGGAAGGATGAGTTGTTTCCAATCCAGGAGAGGGGAGCGCCCGGTACAGCCATCTACAGAAGCATCGTGCTACCCTTCGCGCCGCTGCGACGACTGCACAACATTCCCCACCGACCACACTACCGCGCCCCACACCATGAGGTTGATCGCGATGATCAGCAGCGGCATCAGCAGCTTGTACTCGAAGGTGCGCCCCGTCAACCCGCTGGTCAGCCAGTGCACCACCTGCCAGCCCGGAAACAGTATGAACTGGGCAACAGTGTGTGCGGCTTGCATATGGAAGAGCGGCGGAACGCGCACCAGCAGATCGAAGATCAGGCAGGGCACGCCCAGAAACGCCGCATATTTGACCCCCTGCTTGTAGGTCATGGTCGAGGCGCATCCTGTGATTCGCCTGGGGGCTGGTTGCTCGGTTCGTCATCCAGTCCCAGTCGCGTTTCAATCCTCACCGAACCTTTACCGCGCTCTGCGTTGCGTCGTTGCTGACGCAGATTGACGAGAAACAGCACACAGCGCAGCACCAGGATGCCGAGCAGGACAGCGACAAAACCCCAACTCGTTCGACCTTGCCGGTACAACAGCAAGAAGATCGCACCAAGCACCACGACCACAAAGAGTCCGAAGGAGAGCGTACCCGTCCGGCTTTTCATATCGACCACTTTAGATGGCCGAGGTCGCATTTGTCGCTGTCCTCGATTCCCGTTGCACCAACCTCCCGCACGTCGCTGTGACCAGCTGAACAGCTACAATCAAGCCTGGTATGCGTCCAAACACCATGTCCATGCGCCCCGCCCACGCATTCGCCTCTCTCGCCATTACAGCCCTGCTGCTCGTGCCGGCGCTTCGCCCTTTAGCGGCTCACGCGCAGGAGTCCACGCCGGTGCGCAATACGACACCGCTGCATCCTCCTGCCGGCGCCCGGGTAGCCATCGTCGAGTTCGCCGACTTAGAGTGCCCCGACTGCGCCCGTGCCAATCCACTTCTGAAGCAGGCCGTCGAGCAGTACAAGATTCCGTGGGTGCGCCATGACTTCCCGCTGCCCCAGCATGACTGGAGCTTCCAGGCTGCCGTGAACGCCCGCTGGTTCGACACCAAAAGCAAGAAGCTGGGGGAGGAGTACCGCGATGCCGTCTTCGCCCACCAGGACGAAATCACGGTGATCGATAACGGCATGTACGACGGCAGCAAAGGGCTGCCCAACCTCCACGCCTTCACGGAGAAGTTCGCTGCCGAGCACAAGCTGGCGCTTCCCTTCGTCATCGACCCGCAGGGAAAGCTGGCCGCCGAGGTCAAGGCGGACTACGCGTTAGGCCAGAGCGTCGGTATTCAGCACACGCCCACCATCTGGGTCGTTACCAATCAAACCGGCGGCACACCCTTCGTCGAGGTGCTGGACCGCAGCAAACTCTATTCGATGATCGATGATGCGCTGGCAGAGACGAAGAACAGCACGCCTGCCCATGCGCCGGCTCACCACGCGAGATCGTCACAATAAGACTCGCCGAACGCTGGAGTATTTTGCTGAAGTTATAGAACGTCCAGCGGCGGCTGCGAGTGTGGCTCTCCACAAGAAAAGCCACGCAGAATTCTACTCAAACCGATCGCCGCAGCAGCAAAACATGCTCTACCCTACCGTGCTTCGTTCCACCCGGATCGATAGCTCGGACGAATCGGCGCCTTGCGGTAGATACATCAAGTCGAAGATATTTGCGGCGGTCTGCAGCCATTTCTGCCGCGCCTGTAACGACCACTCCGACTCCGGCTCCGGCAGCTTGTCGAATAGCCCCTGAATCAACGGATGGGATCGCTCCACACTGCCGCGCGCCCCCTGCGCAATCGCTGTCTTCGCCGGTGCCGGCACAGTATGTTCCACGCCGGGCTCATGACGCTCCACACCGCGATCTGCCGGACGATCGGATTGACGATCCACGTTACGTTCGGCCTGCCGGTCGCCCGCGCGCTCGACATAGTGTTCCAGACTCCGGTCATTCCGGTCGTCGCGCGTGTCGCGATCCGGGCGCCGTCCGTTGCGGTCGCCATTGCGGTCGATTCGGTTCAGGTCGTCGTAAGGGCTCCGTGCCGAGCTGTCCAGCTCGGGTGAGGTCCTGAAGGAGGGCAATACGGAGCGATCGTTTCCGAAGAGGGCCATGGTCTTGCCATCATGCAGACATACAACTTCGGGCTCAATGGCACTCTTTGGTGATAGCGGCGCCCAATCCGGCACCGGTTGCCCCATCTGCTGTGCGTCGCAGCCCGCTCGGAATGAGCCCCCCGGGACCGGCTCACTGTTGGTTACCGCCGGCTCATCGATCCCCTTGACCGGCCTCGCATTCGCGGCCTACATTCATTCCACTCACCCGCATCTCAAAGAAAGGGGGGATAGTCATGACTGACAACATTTTTATACTGATCTTTTTTGGCGTCGCCCTGGTGATCGGCATTTACTTCACCTGGATTCTGCTGCGTAAGGAGATGGACGGGAAACCCATCCCTCCGCCTGATACGTACGACTTTGGCTTCGGTCCAGGACAGCGCGACTCCAAGCCGCGTCTGTAGGATTCCCGCCGCTCCGCCCGTCGGTACCGCGGCTCCCACTCTCGGGGAGTACCCGGGCTTCCATCCAGGTCTCTACGCTCGAAGCACCATGCGTATCAAGATGCGTGTCGCGTTACGTCTCAAGGTCCTGTCCCTCATCCTGTTCACTCCACTGCACGTTATCGCAGGAGGCCGCGCCAAGCCGCACACCGTCGGCATCGGCACAGGCAAACGCGTCCCTTACAGCATTACCTCCGACCCCGCAGGCGCCAGCCCAGAGGAGAAGACGCTGCACGTCCGACCGCTGATCGTGGATGACAAGGTGAAGGAGTGGACTACCGGCGAGGTGCATGACATCACCGATCGCAGCTTCGCTATCCGCCGCGCCCTGCGCCTCAACGATGCGCTGCCCGGCGACCGCTCCGAGCACTGGATCTGGCAGCGCGGCCCCTGGATCATGATCGATCGCACCAATGGCCACGTCACCGCCATGAAACTGCCGGACTACGACCCCGCCGTCTCGAATGTGGTCTGGTTTCGCGACTACGCCGCCTACTGCGGGCTGAACTCGGGCGGCCATCAACTCTATGCCGTCGTCGCGCAGGTTGCGGCACGACGGCCGATCCTGGCCAAGAAGATCGGCCCCTGGACGCCAGTGCCTGCCGCCCCCGGCGCAAGCAACCCGGCCGCCTGCGCGAAAGCCACCTGGCAGCGCGACCCATTGCGCGTCAGCTTCACCCCCACGGGCACCACGGAGCCGCTTAGCTTCAACCTGATCGGCCTCTCCGCCGTGCTGGTCGAAGACGGCGACTCGGAGGACAGCAGTGGCGCAGGAGCCGGCAGCAACTAGCCGCCGACCCCTGACGAGATAGCATCGAGCGAAGGGGTATCCATGGAATCCTTCAACGACCTGCTCGCGATGGCCGAGACCGCACACGGCCACCTCTGTGCCGGGCAGATCCTCGGCGTGCGCATGGCGATGCTCGGCTGCCAACGCCTGAGCATCGACGAGCCCCGCGGACGCGACCGCAAACGCCTCGTCACCTTCGTCGAGATCGATCGCTGCGCCACTGACGCTATCGGCGTCGTCACCGGATGTCGCCTCGGCAAACGCGCGCTCAAGTTTCGCGACTGGGGCAAGATGGCTGCGACGTTCATCGATCTGCCTAGCGAGCGCGCCATCCGCATCGCCGCCCGCGAGTCGTCGAAATCCATCGCGAAGTCCCTGCACCCGGAGATCGAGAACAAGAACCAGCAGCAGATGCTCGCCTACCGCGAGATGGCTGACGCGGATCTCTTCACCGAAGAGTGGGTGCGCGTCATCCTGCCGCCGAAAGAGTTTCCCGGCTACAAGAGCGAACGCCTCGCCTGCGCACAGTGCGGGGAAGGCATCAACTACGACCGTTACATCGAGCGCGACAGTCAGCGCCTCTGCCACGGCTGCGCGTTTCCCGAAACGCGTTACTACCAACCGTTGCGACAGACTGGCAACGGATAAGCAGCAGTCCAGCCTTCCTTCGCCACAAAGAAGCAGTGGCCCGGACTCTCATTAGCCCGCAAGTCCCTGTTCCACCGCGCGCGCGGCGCGAAAGACCATTCCCTCGCCAAAGTGCGGTCCCAGCACCTGAGCGCCGATCGGCAGCCCTTCGCTCGACACACCGCACGGCACCGATACGCCGCAGATGCCGGCCAGGCTCGCTGTCACGGTGTAGATGTCCGCTAGGTACATGGAGACCGGGTCATCCGTCTTCTCGCCAATACGGAAGGCGGGCGTCGGCGCGGTCGGCGTCACCAATACATCTACCTCGGCAAAGGCCCTCAGGAAATCCTCCGTCAACAGCCGTCGTACCTGCTGTGCCTTGCGATAGTAGGCGTCATAGTAGCCGGCGCTCAGCACATAGGTGCCCAGCAGGATGCGCCGCTTCACCTCGCGTCCAAACCCGCCCTCGCGGGACTGGCGGTACATCTCGGCGAGCGTCTTCGCCTCGGGCGACCGGAAGCCGTAGCGCACACCGTCGAACCGTTCCAGGTTTGCACTCGCCTCGGCCGTCGCCAGCACGTAGTAGGTTGGCACGGCGTACCGCGTGTGCGGCAGCGACACCGGCGTGATCGTGCAGCCCTCCGCGCGCAAGGAGGCGATAGCCTGTTCGACCGCGGCCTTCACCTCACCGTCCAGACCCTCGGCAAAGTACTCCTTCGGGATGCCGACCCGCAGACCTTCGACAGGCTGCCGGCACTCCGCCACAAAGTCCGACACTTGCCGCTTGGACGAGGTAGCGTCCAGAGGATCGTGACCCGCAATCACGCCAAGCATGGTTGCCGCATCCTCGACCGTATGCGCGAACGGTCCGATGCGATCGAGCGAGGAAGCAAAGGCTATAAGGCCGTAGCGCGACACCCGGCCATAGGTAGGCAGCACGCCAACCACGCCGCAGAAGGACGCAGGCTGGCGGATGGAGCCGCCGGTATCGGTCCCTAGGGTCGCTGCCGCCATACCCGCGGCCACTGCTGCTGCCGAACCGCCGCTCGAGCCGCCCGGTACCCGGTCCAGCGCCGCGGGATTGCGGACGACGCCATAGGCCGAGTTCTCATTCGACGAGCCCATCGCAAACTCATCGCAGTTCAGCTTGCCCAGCAACACTGCACCGGCGGCCTTCAGCCGGCTGACGGCGGTCGAGGTGTACGGAGGCGTATACCCCTTCAAAATCAGCGAGCCAGCGGTCGCCGTCATGCCCTCAACCGCAATCACGTCCTTGACGCCGACCGGCACCCCGGCCAGCGGTCCCAGCGGATCGCCCCGCCGCGCCGCCGCATCCACGGCGTCGGCTGTGCGTTGGGCACTCTCTGTTGCAACGGAAAGATACGCGTTGATCTCGGGGTTGCGTGTGGCAATCCGGTCCAGGTAGCCACTCACGAGCTCCGTCGCCGTCACTTTGCCGGAGAGCACACCCTCCCGCATCTGCTGGAGCGAAGGGGAGGGCATCGTGGCCGTTGCAATTCCGTCGTTGGTCTGCATTAGCGTTCGATCACCAGAGGCACTTTGAAGAAGGAGCCATCCGTCTCCGGTGCCGACCGAAGCACGGCCACGCGGTCGAGACTCGGCACAAGCGTGTCGTCCCGCATGGGGGTCTCCTCGACCGCGTCCGTACCGGTTCTGGGAATGACTTCGGACACCTGCGCCATCGCAGCGACGTCCATCACATCCAGCTCGTTCAGCTGCGCAATATAGCCCAGGATGGCATTGAGATCCCGGCCCATCGCCGGAAGCTCCTCCGGCGTGAGTTCGAGGTTGGCCAGGGTAGCGACCTGCTGCACCTGAGGCTCAGTGACCGTCTGCGTCGGTTTTTCCATCATCGTTTGTTCCCACAACAACATGAGGCCCCGGGGAGGGCCTCATCACTTGCAGTATAGCGCGGGTTTAGACGATGGAAGCAGGCTGCGGCGGCTTGGCTTTGCTGCGCACCACACAGACCTGCGCCGTGCGCAACATCAAGGCCATGTCGCTGCGGAAGGTCGAGCGACCGGCGTAGTCGTAGTCGAGGTGCGTCTTGTACGGCGTGAGCTTGTACTTGCAGAAGGCCTCGATCTGCTCCTCCGGGACCTGCCGCAGCATCTCCTCCTCGCAACGGAAGACGAGTGTAGCGGCGCCCGTAATGCCGGGACGGAAGGGCATGTATTGGGCCTGCCGGTGCTGGTGGTCGGGCAGCTTGGGTCGCGGACCGACCAGGCTCATGTCCCCGAATAACACATTGACCAGTTGCGGCAGCTCATCCAGTTTGTAACGGCGCAAAATCCGGCCCACGCCCGTGATCCGGCGGTCGCCATGGCGCGTCACGGAAAGCCCCTTTTGCTGGGTCCAGGCCTCCATGGTGCGGAACTTGTAGATGGTAAAGAGTTGCCCCAACCGTCCCACGCGCTCCTGACGAAAGATCACGGGACCAGGCGAGCTGAATCGGACAGCAACGGCAAGCACGATGAATACCGGCGAAAAGATCACCAGTCCACCGAAGGCGAGTGCAACGTCCATCGCGCGGCGCTGACGCGAAAGCGACCACTCGCTTCCGGCGACGATGGTATGCGACTCCTCCGGTAGTTCGTATGCAACGGCAGCGCCCCCAATGCGTGCCCGCTCGTCGCGATGGGTGGCAGTTCCCTTTCTCGCATAATCGTTCCAGGGTTGAACAGGGAGAGTACGCGAGGTTTCAAATGAACTCATTCAGTATCCTTGGATATACCAAGTGCCCATCTTTGCTGCGCGCGGTGGAGATAATTCTCTCCACTCCGGCGGGTTAGGGTCGAAGCTCCATCTTCTCGGACAGATGTAGCGTGGGAGGTTAACAGCCGGTTACCCAAGCTTTAATACTCTGTCTATTGTAGACTCCAGCCGCTCCCGTGCCGTGTCGAAGAAGATGCGCCGTATTCACAATGAAACTCGTCTCCAGCGGAGAAGTAGCGTGAATCGAAGAAAACACTTTGAAATCTGGCTGAAGTGTTGCATTTCCAGGTCGATCTGACAACTGTGTCAAATCGGAACGCGAAACGGCAACAGTGTACCCTCATATTCCGTCACGGGTGCATCTTTTGCTACGTAGTGAAAGCGGCATCGCAGGGCATTGGCTTCTACTTTTCTTCTACGTAACCTTTATGTCACCGTCCAGACAAAGGCAACCCCCAAATTGGGGGATGCGCCTTCTCACGATCATTAGTTCGACCGCAGATGCGGTTCGCGCGGTGGGTGCTGAGTATTGTCAGATACCAGCCGGCCGCACGTCATGAACTTGACTTGTCGAATCGCCCGTCATACTCGCTGGTTAAGCCGTTTGCGCTCCGGATCCCGAAACCAGCCCCATTTCGAGAAGTACTTCAACGCCGAGAGGACATGATGTCGGGCCAGGCGAGCGTCGCGGTAGGAGCCCTTCTGGTATTCATGCACAATCGATACCTCCGGATGGTATAGCGCCCGGGCGACCCCCAGAATACGTCGCATCAGGTCCACATCCTCCATGTACATGAAGAAACGCTCGTCGAAGAGGCCGACCTGGTCGATTACCGCGTTGCGCAGTAGCAGGAAACAACCGGAGAGCGTCGGCGGTTCCATGGGCAGCTCATAGTCCCGGTCACGTAGCTCGTACCGCTCCATAGCGAAGCGGAACATCGGATGCGCGAAGCCGGGAGCAAACCGCCGCACCACCAGGTCCCATGGCGTCGGCAGCCGTTTGCACAGGTGCTGGGTGGCGCCGTCCGCATATCGGATCTTCGGCATGATCACGCCAAGCTCGGGCCGCGAAGTCATCACGGCAAGCAGCGTCTCGAGGACAGGCCCGTCGAAGTACACATCCGGATTCAGCACCAGGTGATACGGGCTCAGTGCCCGCACCTGCGCGTAGGCGAGGTTGTGTCCCCTCCCGAAGCCAACGTTGCCTGGTGCTCGAAGATAGATCGCTCCACACTGGGCAGCGAGTTCAGCCACCGCGTCTTCGCCGGCATTGTCCACCAGCACGAGCTGAACACGCGTGTGGGAATGCGCCAAGCTCTCGACGGTGCGGCGCAACTGCACCAGGGGATTCCGATAGGTGACGATCGCTGCGGTAAGTTCGAAGGCCATTGTGGATGGACTCGTAGCGATAGTCGGAGATGGCTTCAACGTCGGCGTGACGCAAGGGCAAGTGCGCTTGCTATCCTGCAACAGGGTACTGGATCGCTCGCACCCGGACAAGCCGCGGCCGGGCATCAGGTGCAGACCCGTGGGAGTGGCGAAGATTGCGCGTTCTGATCGACCTGACCCAGGTGCCGATAGGCCGAATGGGTGTGGGTAGCTACGCTGAAAACCTTCTGCGGGAGTTCCGCGAAGCAGCACCGGATCTCTCCTTCACCGTCCTGCTGCAGTCGGATGACCCGGCACTCCGCGCAGCGATTCCTCCTCAGGCACGCATACTCCAGATCCCGGCACGCCTCTTCCGTCTGCTTCCCGCGCGTCTTCTGCTCGAGCAACTGGTGTTGCCGTTCCTGACATGGCGGTACCGCATCGACGTACTGCACTCGCTGCACTACTCGCTCCCGCTGCTTCCCTGCCGAGCGAAGCGCCTCGTCACGATGCATGACATGACCGCCTATCTGCTGCCCCACATGCACCCCCGCGTCAAGGGCGACTACATGCGTTTCTTCATCCGCCAAGCAGTACGGCATGCGGACTTCATGATCTTTGTCTCCGCATCGGCCCTCGACGATTGCCGCAAGTGGTTCCGGCTTCCTATACAGAATGCCGATGTCGTCCACCACGGCAAGAGCCCCGAGTTCCGTCCGGATGGGCCGCCGGACGGGTTGGCGGCGGTCCGCGAGCGGTATGGGCTTCCACAGCAATACTTGCTCTATCTCGGCACGCTCGAACCGCGAAAGAACGTGCCGCTTCTGCTGCGCGCCTTTGCCGAGCTTGCCGAGCGCCACCCCGAGGCGCGACTGGTGATCGCGGGGAAAAAGGGCTGGCACTTTGAGGAGATATTTAGCACTGTCACCACCCTGCGACTGGAAGATCGCGTTCGCTTCACCGGATATATCGACGAGGAAGACAAACCGGCCTTGATGCGCGGCGCGATGCTCTTCATCTATCCCTCACTGCATGAAGGCTTCGGGATTCCGGTCCTCGAAGCGATGGCCACCGGTGTGCCAACGATCGCCGGGAATCGCACTTCGATCCCCGAAATCGCCGGCGACGGCGCCCTGCTGATCGATCCCGCATCGCAGACGGAGCTGGCCAGCGCTATGGAGACGCTTTACAGCGACGCAGCCGCTCGTACGCAGCTTGCAGCGCGCGGCATCGCACAGGCAAATCGGTTTTCCTGGAAGAAGACAGCAGAGGAGACCGCCGCTATCTACCGTGATCTAAAGCATTTTCACTGATGCTGTGTAAAGCCAAGTCCGTGAAGTGTGGCTTTTCTTGACGGAAAAGCCACGCAGATCATCGCGTTCTTCTCTATACCTACAGTGAACATGCTTTAGGGCGCGAACTCGGGTACAAACGAAGGACTCAGTAGAGCATTTTCCGTAAATGCTGTGAAGCGTGGAGATCCACTCAGCGTGGCTTTTCCCTGAAGAAAAGCCATAGCTAGTCGCGCGCGCGAAGGCGCGTCTTGCGGCCTATCGATATCCTTCGCCACAGCTCCTGCCGCGTCATGCGCGTGAACGCAGCATCGGCAAGCGCTCGCTGCCGCCACGCACGCACAGCAAGCCGCGGCAGATGAAGCGCTCTCTCCACGGAGTTGCGGTAAAGATCCAGAAAATCACTCTCTGCGGCTAGATAGGTCGCATACCGCTCGGGGCTCATCCGCGAGTTGTAATCGAGCATCGCGACCTCATGCTGCAGCGCCAGATCGCTTGCGATCCGCACAGCGAAGCCAGCCTCGTGCAGGCGTTGAAAGACGTAGATGTCGGAGTAATCCAGCCAGAATCGCAGACTATATCCTCCGATCGCGTCGAGCGCCTCCACGCGCACCAGGCTGCCGCTGTTGGCAGCAAAGATGGGGCGTATCTCCGTGGTAGGCTTGCTTGGCCTGGGTAGCGGCACATGCCGAGCCAATCGCCACAGCCGCGGTGACAAAACAAAGTCACCCGCATAAAGATAGGGCACCACGGCAGCAATGCGTGCGTCGGATTGCACTTGCTCCGCGTATCGCCACATCCCGCGCAAGAAATCTCCGGTGACCGCAGTGTCCTGGTCGAGCAAGAGCAGCCAAGGCGCGCCTTGCCCGTGCGCCAGGGCGGTCGCACCGTTGTAGGCGCCGGCGACACCGAGATTGCTCGTGGCATGGTGATAGCGAAATGGAAATGGCAGCGTCGCCGCATCGAGCGGGGCCGGGCTGTTGTCCCAAACCAACAGACTGAAGTTGTGCAACAGCGCCGGGTCCTCGGCCATCGCCTGAGCCACCCCCCGCATGGTTCTGGATTCGGCAAATACGGTGCGATAGAGCACCACCACGATCAGGATGGGCGCAGCCTTGGTCATCTCCGGGCCGGCCCCTCGTTGGAGGCGTCTTGCGCACATCCTGTTTCGATGCGCCATTGGCGGATGCGTTTCTTTCGTCCTGTTGTCAGGCGACGCAGGCAGGCCATCCTGGTCGCGCGCAGAATCTCGGGCGCCTCACGTCGGCGAAGTTGATTCAGCAGTCGCACGCCGAGCTGTGCTGTATACGCGGCGCCCACAATCCACGAACCGTAAAGGTCGAAGTATGCCGATTCCGCTGCAAGGAAGTTTTGGAAGCGAGCAAGCGTGAGACGCTCCTTATAATTCAGCAGAGAGAAATGATGCTCCAGATGTACCGAGCCCAGCACATACATGCGCCAGCCACGTAGAAAGAGCTCGTGGTGCAGCCAACTGTCCAGGTGATCGAGCCAGAAGCACGGGTCGAAGCCTCCGATCTCCTCGATCGCGCAGACGCGCAACAGCGATGCGGAGTTGAAGGCTCGCGTCTCTTGTGCCGGAATCCCAGCGAAATCGACCGGCAACGGCGTCGTCCGGAGCGGTCCGACGTATGCAGGCGATAAGAGCCTGCCGCCATCCGACAGGTGCGGCACGATCGTGGCAATGCGCGGGTCTGCCGCTGCCGCATCGAGACCCGGCAGAATCGCGGTAAAAAAATCCGGCGGCAGCATTGTGTCCTGGTCCAGGGTCAGCAGCCAGTCGAAGCCCTCCGCTCGTGCCGCATGAAGAGCGGCCTCATACGCACCGGTCAGACCGCGATTGGACGCAGCTGCCTGGTAACGAAACCCTTGCGGGAGGACAATGGGAGATGCCTCGCTCTCGGGACTGTTGTCGTATAGAAGGACCGCATAATCGACACATGTATTGTGACGAATCGCTTCGGTCAGCGTGGCGACCGTCGTGGATGCGGACGGTCGTTGACGGTAGAGCACGATGACTGCGAAGACCCGTGCACGATGGGATGAGTTCGCATCCTGCAATGGCTGCTCCTACGCGCGAAGCCGCATCGCGCGCTTCACAGCGGCGTAGCGATCGCGCAGCCGAGGATCGGTCTCGGCATACTCGTAGAGAAAGATAACGACGCAGCGCATGCAGCCCAGCATGGTGCCGAGAACAAGGCCGACGAGCACGAAAATCCATGCTTTGGGCCACGACGGAAGCTTCGGTATCTGCGGCGGATCGACGACCTGTACTGTCGGCGACGCTTTGGCCTCATCGATGCGCGCTGCTTCGAGTTGTCGTGCCAGCAGATCGTACAGCGTCTGGTGATACTGCACGTCGCGCTGTTTGCGGATGTTGGCCAACCCCGCCTCCGGGAACTGCGCTTGCGTCAGTGTCCCGCCGCCCTTGCCCTTTTGCATCTGCGTCAGTTGCGTGCGCAGGCCGGCCAGTTCGGTCCGCAGCCGGACCACCTCCGGGTTCTGTTCGGTCGAAGAGGAAAGCAGCGCCTGCATCTGCACCTCATGGTTGGTGATGTTGGCCTGCAGGTCCGCTTCTTCGCGCAGGATATTCTCCGCCTGCCCGCTTACCTGCAGCACGCCTGTGGACAGTTGCGTCTCCTTGAGCGCGACCTCGGCATCGGCAAGGTGGTCCTTTTCGTCTGCAAGCTGCCGCTGAAAGAAGAGTCGACGTTGACTTGCGGAGCCGATAGCCAGTCGATTGTTCTGCCGGTACAGTTCATCGGCATATCCGGCCGCGAGCTCCGCGGCGCGCTTGGGGTCTTTGTCTTCGACCACGACCTGCATCAAGCCGTCTTTGCCGGCTGAAAATTTCGACCGCTTGTGCAACATGCCGGCCGCGCCATCCAGGTCGTGGATCCCGTATGCCTGCATGAGGTGGTACCGGTTGACCATATCGTCGGCCACTAGATTGGTCTGCAGGATCGCCACGTACAGGTCGGCTGGATTCTTCAGCCCCAGGCCACCCCCGCCCGCGAAGGCGCTCAACGCGCCGATCTGACTCAACAGGCCTGCGCTCGATTGCTCCTGTTCCGGTGGCATCAGCACGGCCGTCGCTTTATACAGCGTCGGCTGGCCCAGCATGAAAAGCAGCGAGATCGCCAGAGCCGCCAGTGCCCAGCCCAGGATCAGCCACTTGCGCCGCGCAAAGATCAGCAGCACATCCAGCAAGTCCATGCTGCGTCCGCCCTCCGCCGTCTGCATCAATTTGTAATTACCGCCAAAGCACCAGCTCCCAGCGCGATTGAGGAGAAGAGCTGCGAGAAATCGAGCAGGCTGCGGATGCCGTTGCCGCGATAGATCTTCTCCGGCACCACGATCGTGTCACCCGGATTCACGCTGGCCTGGTCGAATTCATTGCCCCAGAAAGTCTTCGCCGATTCGCGGCTCAACACCGAACCATCGGCGCGGATCACGAAGGCATGAGTTTTATCCGCGTCGCGGTTGGCACCACCTGCTTCCAGCAGATATCCGTAGACGCGACGCTGCGATTCAAACAGGAACGAGCTCTGTTCGTAGACTGCTCCCACCACATTCACGCTGGAGGGTTTCGACGGCACGATGAAACGATCTCCGTCTTCCAGTGCAAGCTGGGGCAGGTTGTCGACGCTGTCCGAGCCCGGCTTGAGCGCGAGCACCACGCGACCGTTGGCGCGCAATTGCCGAAGGCGTGTGATCAGCAGTTGCGTGGAGGCGAGGGATGCAGCTGCGGCAGCCTGGTCGGTCGCCGTGATGGCGCCTGCGGAAGTGGCCGCGCTGGCGCGATCCACGCCAAGCTCCAGCTGCGTGACGTAATCATCCAGCCGCTGCTGCTGCACGACACGCGCAGATTGGCGGGTCAACTCCGCACCGAAAAGATACGCATTGGGCGTTAGTCCGCCGGCGCGCTCCACCAGATGACGCAGCGTCTCGCCCGGCTCGGTGCTGTAGATCCCAGCATGCTCCACTTCGCCTTCGATCCTCACCAGCTTGGTCTGCTGGCTCTGCGGGACGCGGATATCGGCCTGCGAGAAGATGGTGATGACGTCGTGCGGTTCAACGGCAAGGTCTTGGCTGGCGTCATGCTGCATCACCAGCTTGCCCAAGTCGAACGGGATCAACGTCGTCTTCAGGGTCACCGGATCCATGCGTTCGATCACTGCGTAGGACCAGTCGATCTCCGGCGCCACTAGGGATACATCCGTGAGATTCCGAGCGGATGCCGTATTCTCCGTGCGTGTGCGACCTTGCTGGTCGGCCAGCGATCCTCCACCGACCGTATTGTCCCGCGTCTGCTGCGTGTTCTGCGAGGACTGCGAACTCTGGTCCGGCACCGTGCCAGGCGGTGCATCGTCCGGCGGCGGCAAATTGGAGTTCGTCGATCCGCTATACGCCATATTGTTGGACTGCGTCGCCTGTGCGTTCAGATCCTGATTCGGAATGGGAGGAGGACCGGAGTTTCCGCTCTGATCCTGATTCTGCTGGGTGCTTTGCGACTGCGATTGCTGCTGTTGCTGGTAAAGCTTCTGCTCCTGGTCCCGCTGCAGATACAGGAAGTACTGACGCTGGCTCTCCGCCTGCGTCTGCCGGTAGGCGGTAAAGCGCTGCGCGTAGTCCGGCTGGAAGACTGGCGAAGGTAGTCCAAGCTGGTTGCGCTTCTGCCAGTAATCGCGCGTCACCAGGGCGGCGCTGCTGGGCAGAAGCTCGCTCAGACGCATCCCCGGATGCCACTGAAACCGTCCTGGATCGGCCAGATTGCCACGCACTGTAACGGTTTGGTCGAAGCTCGGAGAGATCGGCAGCACGCGCAGAATATCGCCATCCTGGAGCGTGGTCCCTTTCCCTGTCGCGTCCAAGGCGATGTCGATCGCCCGCTGATGCTGGTCCGGGTCGATGCGCTCGAGCGATGCCCGTGACAGCGAGGCCAGGTTCGAGAGCCCGCCGGCATCTGCAAGAATGCTGCCGATCGTCCCCGGATCCAGAATGCTCTTTAATTCATAAATTCCCGGTGTGCGTACGCTGCCATAGGCCGCCACCTGCGGACCTACCGGCGGGATATACAGCACGTCTCCTGGCTGCAGCGGGACATCGTGCGACTTGTCGCCGTTGACCAGCAGGTCGTACATATCGAAGTCCGCGATGGTCTCACCGTTGCGGCGCAGAATAATGTGGCGTAGCGAGCCCTGCGGATTTGGGCCGCCCGTCGCAAAGACGGCGCTCACCAAGGTGCTCAGCGAACTCACCGTATAGCTGCCCGGATACCGCGCCTGGCCGGTGAGGAAGATCCGGATCGGATGCAATTGACCAAGGTTCACCGACACATTGAAGTTCTTATAGATACGCGCAATGCTGCTGCGAATGTGCGCCTGCAGTTCGTCATAGGAGACACCGCCGACATGAATCGCGCCTATCTGCGGCAGGTAGACCATCCCATTTCGATCTACGGTCGTTTCGGAGTTGAAGTTGATCTGTCCCCAGACGCGAATCAGCAACACGTCCCCCGGGCCTACGAGATAGTTGGCCGTGACCGGCACCTGATCCACCGGCGCAAACGTGCTCGGACTCTGCAGGAACAGCTTCGCTCCAAAGATCGGTAGCATCTGGCCGACGGATGCGTAGACCATCCTCTGGAACTCCGTCGGCTGGTCGGGTGCGAAGAAGCGTTGGTAGTACAGGGGGAACTGGCGCTGCAACGCACGGGTGCCGGTGGGATTCAGGTTATCCGTGTATGTCGGCACCTGCGGCAGATCCAGCGATGGTTGGTTGCCGCCATAGGACTGGCCGCCGCCGTAACCCCCGTTTGTGCCGTAGGGCGACTGATCGCTCTGATCATTGGGGTACGCAGACTGGCTGGCGCTACCGAGGCCGCCGGTGTTACCGTATGGCTGCTGTTGCTGGCTCGACGTCGTGCCGCCGCAATAGGATGTGTTGGGATCGCAACCACTCTGGCTCAGCGCCGGCAACGGTAGAAATACCGTCCATGCCAAGGCGCTCGCCAGAAAAACCGCTAAGCGTTGACTCATATCTGCAATGTGCAGCGCACCGATTCACACGTATGCCCATCGGCACCGCCGCGCTGATTTCACTCCTTAGAAGACCTCGGCCTGATACTGTCGCGATCCCGGGCCGCCTATAGTGTAGAGCCTCCGGGGCCTTCCGGGGACCAGGTTTCCAGGGGTCGCCGAGGGGAGGTAGCTCGGTCGCCCTGCTTCGTCCAGGCGAAATCGCGCTCCACCTTGGCCCGGCGCACCATCGGCTGCGCCACCCGCTCGCGCGTCGGGGACCCGACCAGTTCCCGGCGCGATGCAGTCATCATGAGAATCACACACAGCGAGAAGCTGCTGCCGAAGCTGAACAGGTACCGTGTCGCAATGTTATTCAGGAAGTACACGACCATAAACGACCAGAGCATCGTGTAGTAGCGAGTCCAGGCATTGTTTTCAGCCCGGCCGGAAGCGCGCCAGAGCAGAACGAAGGTGCGAATCATACAGCCGAGAATCATCGAACCCGCAATCAGCCCGCTTTCGAAGAGCAACTGCACGTATCCGTTGTCGATGGTGCCGACCAGCCGGTCTCCGGCTCGGTATCCGAAACCGAAGAGCCACCGATTCTGGGAGCGTAGAAGGCCGAAGGCTGCATACCAGAAGTTCGTTCTCCCCGACAGGCCGGACTTCAATCCGCGTTGTTGACTGTTCAGGGCCAACGACGTATTCAGGAAATCGCCGAAGTGGCCGATCCGATTGTGCTGCAGAAGGAACGCCACGAGCAGCGGTACCAGAAACAACCCCCCCAGAACCATGCCGCGGCTGATACGAATGTGCGAGAACCAGGAGAACGATTTTGCCAACGAGCGCAGCAGCACCACGAGGCCTGCGAGGAGAACGGCGAAAAGCCCGGCGCGCGAACCCGTCAGGAAAACGATCAAAAAGGTGACAGCCGCCAAACCCGTAGCAGCTCGGCGACGCCACTTCACCTTGTATTCCAGCGCTCTCCATATGAGCACCGGAAAGAAGCCGGCCAGGACAAATGCCACCAGGTTGGGGTGTACGTCTGTAGTCCCGCTAAAACGCGCCGACGTGCCGGCCATAATGCTGCGAAAGTCAAAGATGCAGAGGAAGCTGATGGTGAGGATGGCAGCCTGCGAATAGGCACGCACGACCTCGACCACGCCGATCTCCTGCACGATCAGCCGGGCTGCGAAGATCACGCCGATAAAGATCAGGCCGTAGATCATCGAATAGGTATCGTGCGAGGTGTAGGAGATCGCATAGCCGAACAGCATCGCTGTGATCAGGATCGCGAAAGATCCGGAGCCGAAGAGGTTCTGCATGCGTTCCGTACGACGGCGTCCGCAAAGTACCAGCAGCCCGGCCAGAAAAAACAGCCCTATATGGGAAAACTGTCCGATCCCGCTGTGTGTCTGGTACTCCAGCAGAGCCAGCACAAAGCTGAGGCAAAGTGTGCAGCGTATGAGCCAATGCAGCGTGACCTTGGACAGGGTCGAGGTGGGTATGGCGCCTCCAGGTGCGGTCCACTCCATCGCTCGCGCCATGCTCGCTGATTCCTCCGTATTGCCGCGCAACTCCGGCCCTGAAGCATTCCTGGCTAAGGAAAGCTCTGTTCCGCCCTCCTGTCATCTCGACCGGGCCCTGAATGAAGTGAAGGAAATGGAGAGTTCTGCGCCTCATTCGTCGCAGAAGACCCGGACACCTACTTGATTCAGAACATCTTGAGGCAATGCTCGCATTGCCCGTTCTGCTGGACTGATTGGCCTTATCTTACGCCGGAGCCAGAGGCCTACTGCCGCAGGTCGCTGCCGGGGATGGGCGGCGAACCACCCATGCCACCTTGCTGCGATTTCCTGATGTTGTTAGGTACGAAAGTCGACCCGGCATGGCGTCTCCTCAATGAAGGCAGTAAGAACGATTGCCAACCCTACACATCTATCGAAAATTTGCTCTACTGTACGGTTAACTGCAAGGTAACGTCGTGGGAGAGACCGGGAGCCGTTCCCCCAACCGTGACCGTATAGACGCCTTGATCGGAGCTTCCGGTGCCCGGAGATGGGGTGTTGTTCTTGCCTCCCGTGACGACGAGACCGCAGCCTGCGAGGCCCAGGCAGAGTATCCCAAGCGCCACAAGTGCCCGACCGTGCCGGAGCGGCCCAGCCCAGCCCCGTCTTCGCCACAGCAGTACGGAGGCGAGCGCGGCGCCGGCCAGCGAGCGCGTGCCCCACGGGGATGGAGCGTGCGTCGCATGGGACGACTGCGCGACGGTTGTGATGGTGACCTGAATCGTCGCTGTCGTACCCACTCCCGTCATGGTGACGTTGATCGGATTGGCGGAGCAGGTGCTTCCCGCCGGCGCCCCGGAACACGTAAAGTTGACCGTGCCTGCGGATGCGCCGACCGGCGTCAGCAGAAGTTGGTAGGTCGCGGTGCTGCCGCCGGTGATCGTACTGCTGGCGGTCCCCTGCACCTGCAATTGAAAATCTGCCCCCATGCCCGCCAACGGAACCTGCAAGGGCGCAGGCAGACCGTCGGCGCTGATCTGCACCGTGCCCGTCAGCGTGCCTGTCGTCTGCGGAGCAAACGTGACCCCCACAGTGCAGCTTGCGCCGGGAGCCAGCGACACCGCGCAGGCGTTGTTGGCAACGGCGTATTGCTGGCTTGCCGCCACGGCAATGCTGCTGAGCGTCGTTCCGCCATTATTGATGATCGTCAGCGTCTGGGCGGCAGAGAGCGAATGCAGTCCCTGGATGCCGAAGTTCATGGTGAGCGGTGAGCTGACCGCCCCGCCGCCGGAACCACTTGCCGGAACGCTCCCGACACCGTGCAGACTCACGCTCTGCTGCTGAAACTGATCCTGCACCGTCAATTGACCCGTCTCCGCGCCCAGGGCCTGGGGCGAGAAGACCACCTGCATCGCGCAGGTGGAGTGGGCAGGCAGCGACGAACCGCAGACATTGTTCACTGCAAAGTCACCGGTGGTCTGCACCGCGATGCCGGTCAGCGGGCTGTCGCCGTTGTTGGTCAACGTGACCTGTTGCGCTGCGCTGGTTGTGCCGAGAGCCTGGGCACTGAATGTCAGCGCCAGTGGACTCAGTATGTCCGTAGGTCCGGATTGCCCGATGCCGCTCAACACCGCGGTCTGCGTTCCCGCATCGTCCGTGGCCACCAGCGTCCCAGAGGTCGCTCCGGAGGCGACCGGCTTGAAGATCACACCGACAGTGCAGCTCGTATTTGTCGCCAGCGACAAGCCGCAGGTATCTGCGGAGATGGCAAATGGACCGCTGATGCTGAGCGGCCGCAGGCTGATCGAAGCGGTTCCGGTGTTCGCCACGGTGAGATATTGCACGTAGCTCGGCTGTCCGATCCGGACATCCCCGAAGTCGAGCCGCAGCGGCGTCAACACCACCACGCCTCCCGGTGTTCCGGTACCTTGAAACGACGCGTTCAACACGCCGCCCTGCACATTTGCGACAACGGTCAGCGACGCACTGAGCGTCCCGGTCGTTGTCGGTGCAAACACCACCGAGATGGTGCACGAAGCACTGGCGGACAATGTAGCTGGGCACTGATCGTTAGCCACGAAGTCGCTGCTGCTCACCGTGGCCACCCCAAGCGTCAGAGCGACAGTGCCGGTGTTTTGGATCGTCAAGGTCTGCGCGCTGCTGGTTGTACCCACCGCCTGCGTCGCGAAGTTTACAGTCGCCGGCAGCAGCGTTGCGGTAGCCGGCACATTCTGGAGCACCGTACTCGCCAGTTCGGTCTGCCAGATGCCACGACCTTTGGTGCCGATACGCAGCCACTTTTCCCCGCTCGTATCCACGGCGCTCAGTGTCGTCATCTTCACTGCCGGCAGCCCTGTGCCGTAGGCACCCCAGCAGTTATTACTCGGTGTCAGACACTGGCTGATCGACGTTGTGGCAAAGGCCCCCACGTCGGTGGCCACGTACACGATCGCGGGATCTTCCGGATCGACCAGCACCGCATTTACCGGAGCATTCGGCAAATTGCCCGTGATGTTTGCCCAATGCTGCCCAGCGTCCACGCTGCCGTAGAGCACCGGTACGTTGCTGCTCTCCGCAAAGCCATTCCCGCCGTAGCCCGAGAGACCTACGTAGAGCGTCGCTCCGGTTCTGTCGGTTGGATCGATGGCAATCGCGGAGATGCCGATCCCGCCCGGGTTGAAGGTGTGCGCGTCGATCGAATCGTTGGTGACCGAGTTTCCGGTCAGGTCATACCAGGTTGTCGAGCCGACAGTGGACGAGGGAATGACCAACGCCGTCAGAAGATGACCCAGCTTTCTCGTTGCTCCATCCGGAAAGCCCGCCAGGCCGGCATACAAGCGCTCCGCGCTGTCCCCACGACCGTCCAGGACACCGGTCGCCGCCAGGGCTCGTATCTGAGTGTTGCCCTGGCAGGCAGGGTTCGGGGTGCCATCAAGCATTCCGCTCAACGCATTCGCGGCTCCCCAGTGAGTGCCGTCGGCAAGACCGCGCCAGACCCGGCAGGTGGCTACGAGCATCCGCCCAGGATCTCCAGGATCGAGTACCCAGACTGCCGGCGCCGACAATCCCGTACCGTCGCCACTCACCTGGGCGTTGCCGATGACCGGCTGCGTGCCAAAGTCGGTTGGTCCGCACTGCGCTCCCTGGGAGCAGGCGCTAATCGAAACTCCGGCTCCGGATGTAGCAAAGAAAGTTCCGGCCGTCATACCCCAGCCAGCTGCGGTATAAGCGCCCGGCCCGTTCAGCAGCGCCTGCCACGCGCCATTGCTGCCGCCTGCCACGCCCATTGCGCCCTCGCCGACCATCAAAGCTGTCGGGTTCGCGGGATCCTGCGCCACCCCCGTGACCTCGGCGAGGGGACCCAGAGTCGCGTTCAGGTTGTCGAAGTGTGTGGCATCGTCCGCGGAGCAGTCAGGCTGTTGCAGGTTCATCGCATCGCGGCTGCGCCAGAGCCCGCGATCGTTCGCGAACAGGAGTGTCGCCGTCCCTGTCACCCAGGCCGTGCTGTGCTGCATCGGCCCCACCTGCGCCGCATCACAGGTTGTGACGTGGGTCGCATTGCGCCATACACAGCCTGCCGCCAGGCTGCAGCGGAACAAGTCCTGCGTGCCCGCAAACAAAAGCGTATCGCTGCCGGAGGGAATCGCGGTGAGCCACAGGGCGTGGCTGGCGCCGGCAATCGTGCCCGCACTCGTCTCGAGCGTCGCATTGCCAATCTGCTTCGCAAACAGCGGCGCCGGCGTCGCGCAGCTTCCGCTCACTGCAGCGCACACATCCTGCCATAGGCCGCTGTCGGCATTGGTCTGGCTGGTGGCCATGGCGAACATGTCTCCTGTCCCCGGCTGGACCGCCAGCCCCGCCTGATAGATCGGGCAATTGGTGGAGCCGCCCCCACCGAAGGATGGCGGGCACACCGTTCTCGACAGCGCCGTGCCCGGCTGGTTCGCCAGCCGCGTCCAGGTGATCCCGTCCGGCGACTGATAGAAGCCGTGGCTGCGCATCGCGGCTACGAAGATGCGGCGTACCGGGTTCCACACCACCGCCAGCGCCGCCACGCCTGTGCTTACCTGTCCCGGCCCCTGCAACTCCTGGTTAGGTCCATCCGTGATGGTAGCTATCTGCCAGGTCTGCCCCGCATCCTGCGAGTAATAGAGCCCCATCGCGCTATAGGCTTCGTACCCCGCGTTTGCGGCATAGGCGCCGCTCGCGCTGGAGACAGCGGCCACCACCAGATTCGGCAACGTCGTACTCCAGGCGAAGCCCGAAACCGCCTCCCCGAAAAAGCTGTTCTGCCCCAGCCCGTTGCCCGGATCGCGCGACCCACCGATCGTGCTCCACGAGTTCCCGCCATCGGCCGAACGCAGGATCCCAGTGCCGTATAACGAATCCGGCAGACTGGTCGGATCGCCTGTCCCCGCCAACACCACGCCCGTCCCCCCGGGCTGCACGCTCACCGCGCCGATGCTCAACAGGTTGACGCGCATGTGCGCGGGGTCCAACGCGGCCACGCGATCCGTGATCGGAGTGAAGACCACCGACGCCGCGCCCGCTGCGGCATTGGTCGACTTCCAAACGCCGCCAGTGGTGCCCAGGTACACCGTATTGCCGCTCTGGTCGGCGGGGTCCACCGCCACGCTCAGAATGCGCCCGCCCGCCGACCCGGTCGCCGCCGTGGTTAGCGTCTGCGGCGCAAGCGGCGTCCAGGCAACGTTGAGGTTAGCCGCATTCACCAGCGGCTGCGCCCCGGCAACCGCGCGTGGAAGGGCAGGCGCGCTCTGGCTAAAGCCGAGCGGCGCGCAGATGGTTCCCAGCAGCAAAGGCAGCCACAGCCTGGCGCATCGTGGCATGGTCCCGGTCTTCGGCCCTTTCACTCCCGCGCACACTCCTGCCGGAAGAGTCCTTGGCCGATTATCCGGTGGAAAAGAAAGGAATTACGCCTGCTGCCAAAGCAGTCACGTTACGAAACGGGGAGCCCGTCTAACACTTCGCGGGCACCTGGCGGGCAAACTCTTCCCGATACCAAGCCACGGTCCGGGCCAGCCCTTCCTCGAAGCCCACCACAGGCTCGTAGCCGAACGCTTCCCGCGCTGCCGAGATATCTGCCTCCGAATCCGTGATGTCGCCCAGGCGCGGCGGCCCGTATTCGGCTGGATGCGGAAATGCGAGCAGCCTGGCGAGGATGCCGTATGTCTCGTTCAATGTGTGCCGACCGCCGCACGCGATGTTGAAGGTACGGCCGCCGATCTTCTCTGCCGGCGCCGCTGCCGCCAGCAGATTAGCCGACACCGCATTCGCAATATAGGTGAAATCGCGCCCCTGTTCCCCGGTGCCGAAGATCGTCGGACGCTCCCCGCGCATCATCTGCAGGATGAACTTGGCCATCACGCCGCTGTACGGCGAGTCGGGCGCCTGTCGCGGTCCGAAGATATTGAAGTAGCGCAGGCACGCCGTCTCCAGACCGTAGACCTGCCAGTAGCTCTTCATGTACAGCTCACCCGTCAGCTTCTGCACCGCATACGGCGCAATCGGCGCGGGTGGCATCGACTCGCGGCGCGGCAGACCCGGTTGATTGCCATACGCCGAGGACGACGCCGCGTAGACGATACGCCGCACACCCGCTGCCCGCGCTGCCTCCAGCAAGGTGAAAGTGCCGTTGACGTTGTTGTCGTGGCTCGGCGCAGGTTCCTTGACCGAGCGTGGCACGGACGGCAGCGCGCCCTCATGAAAGATGACCTCGACACCCTCGCAGGCAGCGCGCATTGCCGATGCATCCCGCAGGTCTGCGTCGCGGAAGTCCATCGCCTGCAGGAAGGGCTCGATATTCGTGCGTCGTCCGGTGACGAAATTGTCGATACCGCGCACATCGTCGCCGCGCGCAATCAACGCCTCCGCGAGCGAGGAACCGATGAAACCCGCAACCCCCGTAATCAGATACTTCGCCATGCCCGCATTCTCTCAGCCTCCCGCGGTCTCACCGCGACAGTCCGATGATAACGAGTCGCGGCTGCCTCGCCACCATCGCATTCGCTCTGCGTCCGATGTTCTTTTCATACATTTGCCATCCCGGGCGGAGCGCAACGGAGTCGAAGAGCCTGCTGTGAGTCGTCGAAAGGCCCTGCAGTCCGCTAGCGCTCGCCGCGCCGCCATTCTTCAGAGTGATGAGGCAGACTCAAAACATTAGAGTGAGTATCCTGAGTCCGTGACAACGACAGCGAACAACCAACGCCCCGTCGAAGCCGGCATCGTCAGTGACTTCTCTGAGAGACTCAGTTATGCCGACTATCTTTCTCTCGATGGCCTGCTCGCGCAGCAGCAGCCACGCTCAGAACCGCAACATCACGACGAAATGTTGTTCATCATCCAGCACCAGGTCTCGGAGCTTTGGATCAAGCTGGTCATTCACGAGTTGACCGCGGCGATCGACCATCTCGGCCATGACCGGCTCCCGGCTGCGCTCAAGATACTATCGCGCGTCAAACTCATCCAGATGCAACTCTTCGAGCAGTGGTCCGTGCTTGAAACACTCACTCCCTCCGAGTACATGGAGTTCCGTCCTGCGCTGGGAAATGCCTCCGGATTCCAATCGCACCAGTATCGGAAGCTCGAGTTTCTACTCGGCAATAAGAACCCCGACACCATCCAAGTCTTCGCGCACGCTAAAGCGATCTACAACGATCTCCATCGCACACTCGCATCACCCAGCCTCTACGACGAGTTCCTACTGTATCTCGCTCGACATGGCTACAGCGTCCCCCAGGAATGCCGCGAACGAGACTGGTCGACACCGCACACTCGGAACGAAGCGCTGGTCGAAACATTTCGTGAGATCTATCGCGACCCGAAACAACATTGGGAAGCATACGAAATGTGCGAAAAACTGGTGGACGTCGAAGAGTACTTTCAGCTCTGGCGCTTTCGCCATCTCAAAACGGTTGAGCGCATCATCGGTTTCCGTCGCGGTACCGGCGGCTCCTCCGGCGTTGGCTTTCTGCGCCAGGCGCTGGAGCTCACCTTCTTCCCCGAGCTGCTGGCCTCGCGCACCGAGGCGCCGCGAGAATAGGACAGAAATTGTTACAAATTCCCGCGATTGCCCGCAGTCAAACACGATGAGTACCCTTAATCTGCAACACCAGGGGGGATGATGGACCGTCGCCGATTCATGATGAACTCAGTAGCCGCAGCCGGCGCCACCCTTCTCAAGGGCGATCTTCTCGGCACCGCGCAGCAGACGCAGCTACAGCTTCCAGGGTCAGTTCCTTCCTCACAGATCCAGCAGGCGCGATTTCCCGAGGGCTTTCTCTGGGGCACAGCCACTGCGGCCTATCAGGTGGAAGGCGCGTGGAGCGAGGATGGCAAAGGCGAGTCCATCTGGGATCGCTTCTGCCATACCCCCGGCAAGGTAAAGGGCAACACCACAGGAGACGTAGCCTGCGATCAGTACCATCGCTATCCGCAGGACATCGCCCTTGCAAAGGGCCTTCATCAGAAGAGTTATCGCTTCTCCATCTCCTGGCCGCGCATTCAGCCTCCAGGTACCGGCGCACCCAACACCAAGGGTCTCGATCACTACAGTCGTCTTGCGGACACTCTCCACGCCGCCGGCATCCGCCCCTTCTGCACGATCTATCACTGGGACCTGCCGCAGGCGCTTGAGGAGCGCGGCGGCTGGCCGAACCGCGACATTGCGGGCTACTTCGCCGACTATGCCGGGATACTCGCGAAGCACCTCGGCGACCGCATCACGGTCTGGGCGCCGTTCAATATGCCGTGGTCGTTCACCTACATGGGCTATGGCGTCGGCGCCTTCCCTCCCGGCAGGGCAAACTTTGGTGATTTTCTAAAGGCTGCGCACACCGTGAGCCTAGCGCAGGCAGAAGCGCTGCGCTCCATCAAAGCCGCCTCGTCCAAAGCGACGGTCGGGAGCGCCTACGGCATGTCGCCCGCCTACCCCAAGACCAACTCCGAGGCCGACCGCGCCGCGGCAGACCGCTACCACGCCATGAACAATATCTTCTTTCTCGAAGCGACCATGCACGGCCGCTATCCAAAAGCATTCGTCGGCGAACCACCCTACGAGCTGATGGACTTCCGTCCCGGCGATGAAACACGCATGCTCGCGCCGCTCGACTGGGTGGGCTTCCACTACTACAACCGCCGCATCGTCTCTGACGCACCAAGCGTCCGCGCCGGCGGCGGCAGCTTCAGCGGCACCGAAATCGAGGACTCCTCCACCGCGCGCGATCCCTACACGCGGTTCATCGCAGCCATGCCAACCGAAGGTCCGCTGACCGAGGCCGGTCTGGAGATCTGGCCGCGTGGTATATACGACCTCGTCACCCGTATCTCCCATGAGTACAACCAGCCCATCATCGAAATCACCGAGAGTGGCAGTAGTTATCTTGATGGGCCGGAGGAGCACGCCGGCCATGTGCCCGATCTACGCCGCATCCAGTTCTTCCGCGAAGAGCTCGCCGAACTCGCGCGTGCTATCGCGGATGGTGCGCGCGTGCGCGCCTTCCATGCCTGGAGCCTGCTGGATAACTTTGAGTGGGCAGAGGGCTTCACCCAGCGCTATGGACTCATCTACGTGGACTACCGCGATCAGAAGCGCACCATCAAGGATTCAGGACTCTGGTACAGCAAGGTAGCCGCCGCCAATCGGCTGGATGTATAGCGTGATGGCCGCTTCCCAATCACCACACTCCCTGCACCGTTTCATGTAAGTCGTTCCTGCATGGTCTCCAGCGCTGACATCCATGCCTTCGGCGTCGTTCCAAATGTCTGGCGAAACATGGCCACGAATGCACTGGGTTGGCTGTAACCGATCTTGAACGCAACCTCTTTGATCGAGCGCCCCGCCACTAATAACTCCACAGCCTTCATCAGCCGGACCTGCCGCCGCCAGGACTCGAAGCTCGAGCCCACATCTTTGCGAAAGACTCGTTCGATGGTCCGGACGCTAACGCCTGCCTCAGCACACAAAACCGCCATCGTCTTCGCTGTCGCCGGATCGCGCAGCACGGCCTGCGCCACAGCGAGCGCTCTATCGTCCCGTGGCAGCGTTATGAATGTCGGCACAGGAGAGGCCTTCCGCAGCTGCGGAATCAGCAGTTCGCAAAGGGCGCTTTCGTAGCGTTGCCGTATCCGCAGCCGGCCGACGTGCACGATCTCGACGATGAGCTCCCGCAGCAGCGGCGTCACATGCAGTACCGCGCAATGCGCCTCGTCTCTCGCCGTTAGATTGGGACGCAGATAGAGCGTCCGCATCGAGACCGCTCCTGGCATACGAATCCGGTGGCGGGTGCGCGCGGGAATCCACAGCGCAAAATGCGGTGGAATCAGCCATACAGTCTGCCCGGACGATACTTCCATAAGGCCGCGGATCGCGTAGATCAACTGATCGGATCCGTGCGCGTGTTCCGGAACCTGATACGCCGACGGATATTCATACGCAAGCGTCGCAACGAAGACGCCGCGCTTGGGATCGTATTCGGTCAGAACTCCGTTGTGTCGCAATCGAGATACAGTATGACGTAAGAGCGCTCTTGCGACATGCAGAGAAGCGGCGCATCCTAGCCGCATGCCACAGAATTCCAGGCTCGGAAGCTATAACATCATCGGATTTGTCACCATCGTCGACGTCGAGCGCGCGAAGGGTTTTTACCGGGACACGCTTGGCCTGCGTCTGGTGCTGGAAGAACCTCCCTTCGCCCTGGTCTTTGACGCCAACGGCATCATGCTACGTCTCGACATGGCCACAGAGCGTCCCCCATCCCATGGCACAGTACTGGGTTGGCAGGTTCCGGACATCGTCGTGGCCGTAAAGGACTTGCTACAAGCGGGCGTCCACTTCGAGCGCTACCCGCAGATGGAGCAAGACGAACTGGGTATCTGGGCCTCCCCAACCGGCGCCAGAGTGGCCTGGTTTCAGGATCCCGATGGAAACACGCTCAGTCTCTCCGAGCACCCAGAAACTGAAGCGATGCCTTCAAGGAAAATCTAAATAAGAAAGCCCATGGCACGCGACGATGAGAGAAAAGCAGATCTCTCCACTTCCCCTTCACTGTGGTTCTGGGTCCGGTCGAGATGATAAGTGAATTTAAGAGGTTCCCAAAGTCCTTGCTGGGATCCAACGCTCCGCGGGGGAGGGGTTTGCCTCTCAGGGGTCCACCCGCGTGACTGCTGTAAACATCGTCTCTGTCGCCTGCAGCGCGTCACCCACCAGCGCGATGTAGCGCTTGGAATCGAACTTGCGGCCCGTCGACGCGCCGGACATGTAACGGATCATGCCGAAGATGTTACGCCGTGCCCATGGCCGATCGAACTTGCCGGCGATTGCCCACGCAATACCTGAGTAGGAGTTAGGATCGCGCCCGTCAAGCTCGTATGTGTCGTTCAGCAGCACCGCCCAGTCATAGGCCTTCGCCGGGTTGGGCGCCCACTCCAGAATCTTCTTCCCCCAGTACATCCGCACGTAGTTATGCATCCAGCCGTAGCGCACCATTTGTAACTGTGCGGCATTCCAGAGCGGGTCGTAGGTCTGCCCGCGTTCCAACTGCTCGTAGGTGTACATAGGATCGCGCCGGTCGCGCGCGTGCTCGCGCAACGTCTTCTGTGCCCACGGCTCGGCACAGTCGATGGTGTCGTAGGTGTCGTTGGCGTAGCGAACGAAGTTGACCGCCAGCTCGCGCCAGCCGACCAATTCATTGATGTATGCGTCGTAGGCAGACTTCGGTGCCTTCCCGGCATCGACTGCCTTCTTCACCTCCAGCACAATACGCAAGGGGCTGATGTGCCCGAAATGCAGGTAGGGTGACATCTGGCTGGTGCCATTGATCTGCGGCTTGTTGCGTGCTGTTTCATAAGCGGAGAGCTGATGCTCGACAAAATAGCGCAGCCGCTTGAATGCTGCGTGCGACCCGCCACGAAACGTATCGACCGGCTTGACGCTGCGATCGAAGTTGCGCCAGCCCTTCGTGATGTCGTCATCGAGCTCCCATCGCGCGACGCCCGCATACGACTTCCAGTGCTTGGCGAGCTTCGGCGGCCTGGGCTCGACCAGATAGTTGGGCAGCAACGGATAGAGTCTCTTGCGAAAGAGGTGTTGCGCATAGAAACCCTTCTCGAAGAGCGACGAAGGCACGACGACATCGGCATCTACCGTCCAGTACGGAATCTTCAGCCGACCTGCCAACACCGTGCGCCATCGCTCCGGTTCGCGCATCGGATTCTCGTCACCGATGACGATGGCGGAGCCGACTTCGTGGGCAAACTTCTCAAGCGAGTTGTCCGGTGGCCGACGAATAACGAATCCGACACCGCGCTCCGCCAGGTCCTCTTCGACATCGTGAAGCCCCTGGTTCAGAAAGGCATAGTGACGTAGGTTGGCACGGGGGAAATTTGAGATGGCGGAGAAGAAAGTGACGACGGGAAGGCCAAGCTCGTTCGCCACATCGATCGCGCAGTCAAGCGCCGGGTTATCGACGCCGCGCTCGGTCCGCTGCATCCAGTAAACGACACACTTGGCATCCGCTGCCGGAACTCCGCCGCGACGCACCCGAACTCGAGGGGTGTCCGCAATCCTACGCAATGGCGCCGGCAGGTCGGCGAGTTGTCGATCTGCCGACGGCTTTTCCGGTTGCTGCGTTGCCTGCATCGATGTGGATTGTCTGGCCTTGGACGTACGCGTCTTTGCTGTCTTCGCCACTCTGGAGTCTCCTCCGCCCGTAGGATGCGGCAGAGACGTAACCGGAAACGTTGCGGCTTCGACGGGATGGAGTGCACACGAAAACGGACAGCCCGCAGGCTGCCCGTGTCACAACTGAGGGGTTCTACCAGAGACCCCAGGCGCGACTCATATAGTCGCTCAGAGTCATGGTGATCAGCACCAGGAAGGTGAAGAAGCCGGCTCCGACGGTCAGCATTACCAACCGGGAGCTGTACTTGACGTGCATGAAGAAGAGGATGACTAGCGTCGCTTTGACGACGGCGATCCCGATGGCGGCGATCGGGCTGAAGACACCGAGGTTCACAAAGGCGATGCCCGTCGTCAACGCAGTCAGAATCAGCAGCGCCAGCAGGATCAGCCCGTAGAGCTTGGGACTGACGATGTGGTGCTCTGTGTGAACGTCTTCTAAGGTAGGGTGCGACACAGTCTCTCTCCTCGTGCGTTAGTGCAGGGGGTGCCGGCTGATCAAATAGAGCAGCGGAAACAGGAAGATCCATACAATATCGACGAAATGCCAATACAGTCCGAAGTTGTCGATTGTCGAAGTGTGGCCGTGTGTATAGGCACCCTTCGACGCTTTATAAAGTAGCCCGAACAGAATCGAGATGCCGATGATCATATGCAGGGCATGCATGCCCGTCATGGCGAAGTAGAGAAAGAAAAAGATCTGCGCGTGCTGGGCCATGTCCGGGGCCAACGCCGTATCGCGCTTGTCCGCAGGATGCACGAAGTCATCAATGGAGAAGTTGGCGCCCGGAATATGGTGCTCGACAAACTTCTCGTGGTATTCGACCGACTTGATGCCGAGAAAAGCGAGGCCCAGTACAATGGTGAGCGTGAGCGACAACATGAGCCCGCGGCGGTTACGTGTCTCCGCGCAGTAAACACCCATGGCCATGGTAAAGCTCGACAGGATCAGAACAGCGGTATTCGTGGTACCCAGCCCGATGCCTAACGTGTTCGACGCGGATACGAAAGCATCGTAGTACCAGTTGCGGTAGAGCAGGTAGGCCATGAACAAGCCGCCGAAGAACATGATCTCCGTAAGCAGGAAGAGCCACATGCCAAAGGAGACCGCCTCCTTCTGCTGCTCCACTGTCTCGAAGTGGTGGCGCAGATAGGGCGGATGCGCACCTTCGTGGTGCGCAATCTCCTCTTGTTGACGGACGGCAACAGTTTGGCTATCCAACGGTCGTTACCTCGTGATGAGTCTTATTCGCCAACCATTCGTAGTCGTAGGCCTCGTAATCCACGATGGGGATTTCGAGGAAGTTCTCGGTCGGCGGCGGCGATTGAATCTGCCACTCTAGACCAGTTGCCTGCCACGGATTGGAGCCGGCGATGGCGCCGTACTTCAGCGACCAGGTCATGTAGATCATCGGCATCAGGTAGCCGATACCGAGTACGGTCGCACCCGCGGTCGAGAGCACATTGAGCACCTGAAACTCCGGCGGATAGGCGTGATAGCGGCGCGGCATACCCAGATACCCCAGGATGAACTGGGGGAAGAAGGTGAGGATGAAGCCGATGAAAGTGACAACAGCCGAGAGCTTCGAGAGCGCCTCCGGGTACATGCGGCCGGTCATCTTGGGCCACCAGAAGTGGATGCCCGCAAGGTAGGCCATCAGCATACCGCCTACCATGACGAAGTGGAAGTGGGCCACGATGAAATAGGTCTCGGTGAGGTGGATGTCCATGCCGAGCGAGCCGAGGAAAACACCGGTAAGTCCGCCGATGGTGAACAGCCCCATGAAGCCGAAAGCATAGAGCATCGGCGTCTCAAAGGTGATCGAACCTTTGTAAAGGGTGGCCGCCCAGTTGAATATCTTAATGGCCGAGGGCACTGCGACCAGCATGGTGAGCAGGGAGAAGACCAGCGCCGAGTAGTTTGAGACGCCCATGATGAACATGTGGTGCGCCCAGACGAAGAAGCCGAAGACGGCGATGGCGACCGACGAGAAGGCGACAGCTGTGTAGCCGAAGACCCGCTTCCTGGAGAAGGTGCTGATCACTTCCGAGATCACACCCATACCGGGCAGAATCATGATGTAAACGGCCGGGTGCGAGTAGAACCAGAAGAGATGCTGAAAGAGCAGCGGGTCGCCGCCCTTGGTTGGATCGAAGACGCCAATGCCAATCGTGCGCTCCAGCGCGACCAGGACCAGGGTGATGGCCAGGACAGGCGTGCCGAGGACCATGAGGATCGATGCCGCATAGTGCGACCAGACGAAGAGCGGCATGCGGAACCAGGTCATGCCCGGCGCTCGCATACGGTGCGTGGTGACGATGAAGTTCAACCCCGTAAAGATGGAGCTGAAGCCCGCGATGAAGATGCCCATCGCAGCAGTAACGACGTGGGTATTCAGATAGTGCGTGCTCAGCGGCGTGGTGAAGGTCCAGCCTGTATCCACACCACCGAGAACGAGCGCCGAGACGGTGAAGATGCCGGCAATAATATAGAGGTACCAGCTCAGCAGGTTGACTTTGGGGAAGGCGAGGTCGCGCGCCCCGAGCATGATCGGCAACACGAAGTTTCCAATGGTCGCCGGCACGGATGGCACCAAGAACAGGAAGACCATGATGATGCCGTGCATGGTGAAGAGCTTGTTGTAGGTGTCGGAGGCGACCAGGTCCGGGAGCGGCGTCAACAGCTCCAGGCGGATCAGGCCTGCGAAGGCGCCCCCGAGGAAAAAGAAGAAAGTGATCGAGATCAGATACAGGATCGCGATCCGCTTATGGTCGCCGGTAAGCAGCCAGCTCTTCAGGCCGTACTCGCTGTTCAGATAGCTGCGCTTGGGCAGCGTTGCATCCTGCTGATTGGGAAGACGGACGATTGTACTCATTGTGGCGATGACCCCATACCCTTCGAAGTCGATGTGTCCGCTTTGCTGTCCGGCATATGATCGGCGCCGGTAAGCTGTCGCGAGCGGTAATCCGGCGCAGCTTGCGTGGCGCCGGCCTGGTTGGGAGATAGATTGCTGTCGTTCAGCGTCTGGTGCACACGGTAGTTCGAGTCTAGACCCTTGATGTATTCCACCAAGTCGATGAGGCCCTCTTCGCTGACCTGCCCTTGATATGTTGGCATGATCGGCGCGTAGCCCGCCATCTGATGCGTGGTCGGATTCAGGATACTGCCACGCAGGAAGGCGTCGTCAACCGTAACGGTGCGACCGCCATCGAGTGCGATCTTGCTGCGATAGATGCCAGCCAGGCTTGGGCCCCGGGCGCTCGCTGTACCGCTATGGCAGGAGTTGCAGCCAAGGCTGGCGAAGAGGCGCTCGCCATTCTGCGCCAGCGATTGTCCGCTGGTGGATTGCGCGGTCCATTTCTGGTAGTCGTCCGGGGACATGACCGTGATCTGGCCAACCATGGCGGAGTGCAGTGTGCCGCAGTACTGGGTGCAGAAGAGGTGGTACACCCCCGGCTGGGTCGCACGGAACCAGACCGTCGAGTAGCGCCCGGGGATGACCTCGCGCTTTACCCGAAAGGCTGGAATCGAGAAGCTATGGAAGACATCCTGCGAGATCATGGTGAGCTGCACGTCGCGACCTACCGGTATGTGCAGCGCATTGATCTCATGCTGGCCGCCCGGATGCTCCGCCTTCCACATCCACTGCTTGCCGACGATGTAGATGTTCATCGCATTCGTGGGCGGGTTGTAGATGCGGAAGTAGAGCAGTGCGCCCCAGACGAAGCACACCATGAAGAGCGCCAAGGGGATGATGGTCCAGGTGGCCTCAAGCAGCGTGGAACCTTCAATGTGCGTGGCGTGCGGGTTCTTCTCCTGCCGGAACATGATGGAGAAGCCGCCCACCATGAGACCCACCAGCACTAGACCCACCAGCGTGATCAGCAGCAGGAAAAAGTAAAAGGCGTCCATGTAGGGCGCAATAGCCGAGGCCTGCGGCGGAAACAGCGCGAACTCGGTGAGCCACTTGACTAAGAACTGCCAAAGGACTGGACTAAAAAAATGCATTGTTCCCTTTACCTGCGTTCCTTTTGCCTACGTTCGATCTCGTGAACGTGCTTTGCTGCGCTTCGCGCCTTATATTTTCACTGGCTGACGCTGATTCCTGACTGCTCGACTGCTCTTAATATCCCGGCGGAACATGATGGTCATGTAACCGCCCAGGAGCAACACAGTAAGAAGACAGCCTGCCTGCACGATGCGCGCAATGATCAGGGTGTGCTTATTCTGTGTCGGATCGTAGTGATAACAGTAGGTCAGTACTGTATCGACAGGCGTGCCGATCTTATGGTCGGAGGCCTCGATCAGTCCCAGCCGCAGATCTTGCGGTGAATACTCGACCCCCAGGTAGTACTGCGCGATCTTGCCCTCCGGGGTCACGATCTGGATCGCGCTGGCGTGGGCAAACTGGTTGCTCTTGCCGTCCGGTCCTGGAACCCGGACATAGCCGAAGCCGGTCGCTTTGGCGACCGCCGTAATCGCAGGCTGCTTGCCGGTCAAAAAGTGCCAGCCCGGCGCGCTCTCCGGATGCCCGTAGTAGGTGACGTACTCCCGCTTCTTCGACGCTGCGATCGCGGGCGTCTCGCTCGGATCGATCGAGATCGCGACGATATTGAAGTCCTTGCCGGGCTGATAGCTCACCATCTCGAGAGCGCCGACAAGTCCCTTGAGCTCCTCAGAACACAGGATCGGGCACTTGTAGTAGACCATCGCCAGGATGACAGGGTGCTTGCCGTCGAAGTATTGGCCCAGCTTGATCGGCTTGCCGGTCTCGTCCACAAAGTCGGCATTGAGCGGCAATTGCTGGTTCAGGTGCTGCTGGATCGTCACACCGTTCAGGATGTTCGGCAGCTTGTCGTCGGCCGGCTCGCCCATCTGCTTCTCGCCTGTCGGCGAAACCTGTGCGTGCGCTGCAGCGAAGCAGCCGGCCAGCAGCGCGCAAACTGCCGCGAAGCGTCGCCAACTGCTGGAGGCGCTTCGGTGCTCGGTCTGTCGCTGCTGCTTCATGCTGTTCAAGCCTCTCGGGTTCTGCTTCGATTACGGATGCACAGGTGTAAGTTGCGCCTGCTCACCCGGTTTGGCTTCCTTCTGACGATCCTGCTGGCGGGACTGCTCGACTTCCAACTGCTGTTCGTAGCCGGTGCGGGCGAAGCCGTTGGTCAAGGGGATGGTGGCCTGCTGCTTCACGTCGGCCGTCATCATCGTCTCTGTTGCCGGCTGGCTATCGGCCACCGGCAATCCGCGTTGAGCGATGATTTGCATCGCCTGCCCGATGGGAATGCGGACGGCTCCCTGCTGTTGATTGACCCAGGTGTAATGGTCCAGAAGGAGATCTTCGCGGGCATGCATGTCCGCGACATCCTGGTTGCCGTCATCCATCTGCAACTGCGGCGTGGGAAACCGGGCCGTCATAGCGTGGAGCTGCTTCTGTTCGAGGACCGCGTTTGACTCCAGATTCTTGCCCGGCGTCGCCGGCGAATAGGTCAACTGATTCCACTTGTTCGCCGGGCCATCGTGTTTGATGAGCGCGTTGTTGATTACCTTGCCCATGCCGAAGCAAAAAACGAAGAAGATCAGCACGAACACAAACAACGATGCCATGAAGACAACGATGCCGGTGACCTTAATGTCCGAGGTCTCGTAGCCGGGCGTGGGCGCGCCGTGCCCGGTAGACGCGATGCCGTGCTGTTCGTGCCCAGTTGTGCTGCCGTGGGGACCATGCCCCTGGTTGTCAGGCGTGAGCATGTTCGGGCTCCAGAATCTCCGCCAGATGCGGGTCGTTGGTCTGCACCAGTGGTCGCTTGGTGAGCTGATTGAGATAGGCGACGACCCAGAACGCAATCATCGCGCCTGGGACTGCCATGTACTCCAGGATGCCGAAGGAGAAATGCAGATTGCGCGGCGAAAAGCTTGGCTCGATGAGCATGAACATGTCCCAGCAGCGCGCGAAGATCATCCACTTGGCGACCATCACGATGCGGCGCTTGTTGCGCTTAATATCGCGCGACAGCAGCAGCGAGAACGGGATGAGCCAGTGGAAGATGAAGTCCAGCGTGAACATGATGCCCCAGTGGCCGCGGATACGGTCTAGGTACCAGGGAATCTCTTCCGGCAGGTTGCCCGACCAGATGATCAGGAATTGCGAGAAGTTGAGGTAGATGTTCAGCATGACGAACGCGAACATCAGCTTGCCGAGATCGTGCTGCTCCGTCACGCGCAACACTGTCTTCATCGGCTCGGCCTTCGAAAGGCTGACAACCGTGATGACGCCAAGCGCCAGCACCGCGTAACCCTGCCCGACCAGGAAGTTCAGACCGTACATAGTCGAAAACCAGGTGATGTCGGTTGACATGACGAGATCGATGGCGAGCGCTGTGAGGGTGATCGAGTAAATGACCACGCCGACACCGCTGACATTCTCAAAGCGCTTTTGCCAGAAGGGGACGTTCGGGGCAGAATCTGCATCGCGCTGCAGCGACCAGCGGTTCAAGAGCATCATGAAGCCGAGCCAGATAACGAAACAGACGATCATCTGGATCCACACACTGACCGGACTGAGCACGGGGTGCTTCCACGCAATCGCGTGAGCCTGTTCCTTGGTGATGAGGTGCCGGCTGAGCGCGTCCGCCGGGTGCGTATACCGCGCCCAGAGGTAGAGCTTCTTCATGAAGATGCCGATGGGCAGAAACATCAGTGCAACCAGGGGCAACGTGCGGCTCATCGCCTCAAGAGGACGACGCAGCAGCAGGCCCCACTTGCCGCCGGAAAGATACTGCACCATCAGCAGCGCCAAGCCGCCGAGCGCAAAGCCCCAGCAGAGCATGAAGCCCATCAGCCAGGAGCGGATCAGATGGTTGAAGCTGTCATGGTCGACAACTTCGGCGAGCACCACCAGCACCACGGTCAGAATGGTGAAGACGACTCCCACCGTAAGCGCACGCCGCCGCCACGCCGCGATGAGCGTTGCCGGCGCGGCCAAGTCGCCCGGCAGTGTCCGTGTTGCGTGTCCGTGTGAATTGCTCACTGTTTCACCGTCCTCGCCCGGCCTAATTTCGTTTGCGTGTGCGCGGCGGGCGCAGTGGTCATTGCCGCTGCAGGCTTGCCCGCAGCTCCATGCCCTGCGGCCCCGGGCGTGGCGGGAGTCTGAATGCTGTCACCGTTCTCCAGTTGCATTTGCGGATGCCGGCTGGCATCGGGTGTTCCCTGAAGCTCCGAGGGCGCCATCGCGGGCGAGTTCGGCCCCGGCGTCGTAGCGTAGACGGCAGTCGCCGGCATCTGCCACGGCTGAGCATAGCTGGCCGGTAGGCCCTGCTGCTCGGCGATACTCGTCAGTTGTTGCACCTGTATGCCTGAAGGCACATCGCTCTGCGTGGCGTTCTGGCTCAACTGCAGGGCGCGGATGTATGCGGCAATCGCCCAGCGGTCCGCCGCCGGTACCTGCGCCGCATAGTCCGGCATGGCGCCGTAGCCGTTGCTGATGACGTAGAAGTAGTGGCTGAGCGGCTCCTTGAGAATGCGCCCTTCATGGAAGTTGCCCGCCGGCTTGTAGCCCCGCTGCACGATCATGCCGGCGCCATTGCCCACCCGTGAATGGCAGGGCGTGCAGTAGACGTTGAACTGTTCCTGGCCACGTTCCAGCACGGCGAGAGTCGCGGGGAAGGGCATCGCGTCCACTTCCTTGCCATTCTGCAGGCCGGTGAAGAAGAACTCTGCCTCGTTGGACTGGCCACGCGCCACGGTGTGCTCGACCTGCGCCCGCACGGAGCGCCCGTCGGCATAGAAGTCGGTGCCGCGTTGGGGCACGAACTTGGGCTGGTTGTGCATGTCCTGCCGGCAGCCGGCGACCAGCACCAGTCCAGCCAGGGCGCACAGGCCGAGACTTCGGCTCGGGTTCCAGCCTGAGAACCTGCTGCGATCTGCGCTCATCGTCTTAATACTCCACCTCCACGATCGAGACCGGATGCATATTCTCAAGGAATGCCCGGGACTCCGCGGAAGAAAACTTCGGGTCACGCGCCTCGAGACAGAGGAAGAATTTGTCCGAGGATGCGCCGTTGCGAAAGTTAGGCGCGTTGAACAGCGGGTGATACGGCGCCGGCAGACCGCACATGGCGAGCATGCCAAAAGCCGCAGTGAGGCCCGCAAAGAGAATCGTCCACTCGTATGCTGGAACCACAAACGCCGGCCATGAATAGTAGGGGCGACCGGCAATATTCAGCGGATAGGCCCAGACACTGATCCAGGTCTCCATGAGGAACATCGCAGTGCAACCCATCAATCCGCCGATGAGCGTGATCAGGGGGACATAATTGCGATGGAAGCCGATGGCCTCGGCCGCTTCCTCGCAGGGATAGGGTGTGTAGCAGTCCAGGCGGCGCCAGCCGCTGTCATAGGCGGTCTTCGCGGCCATGGTCAGCGACGTTGCGGAATCGAATTCGGCCAGCAGGCCGTAGACACCCTCAGGAAATGGCATCAGTCACCAGCCTCATGCGCGGCTTCCGGCTGCGGATTCACCTTGGACTGGGGCAGCAGGATACGCAGCTCCGACATGGGGATCATGGGCAGGAAGCGAATGAACAGAAAGAACAGGAAGGTAAACAGCCCCAGCGTTCCCAGGAAGGTGCCGTAATCCCAACGAGTTGCCTTATAGGTGCCCCAGGAAGACGGCAGGAAGTCACGGTAGAGACTGGTCACAACGATCACGAAACGCTCGAACCACATACCGGTATTGATGATGAACGACATGATGAACATGGCGCTCACATTGGTGCGCACCCAGCGGAGCCACAATAGCTGCGGCAGCGCGATGTTGCAGGTAATCAGTACCCAGTAGCTCCAACCTATGGGACCGAACATGCGGTTCCAGAATGCGAAGTACTCCCAGTGGCTGGCCGAGAACCAGCTCATGAAGAGCTCCATCGCATAGCCGTAAGCCACGATCAGTCCAGTGGTCAACATGACCTTGCCCATGTTGTCGATGTGACGGATCGTGATCAGGTCTTCCAGGTGGTAGAACTTGCGGATCGGCACCGCCAGCGTGATCACCATGGCGAATCCCGAGTACACCGCGCCCGCAACGAAATAAGGCGGGAAGATTGTGGTATGCCAGCCCGGCAGCACAGCTACGGCGAAGTCAAAGCTGATGACCGTGTGCACCGAGAGAACCAGCGGCGTGGCGAGACCGGCCAGCAGCAGCGAAGCCGTCTCATAGCGCATCCAGTGGCGCACCGAACCACGCCAGCCGAGCGAGAGCAGGCCGTAGAAGTACTGTGCGAACGGCGTCTTCGCACGATCGCGCAGCGTCCCGAGATCGGGAATCATGCCGATGTACCAGAAGACGACCGAAATGGTGGCATAGGTCGAAACAGCGAAGACGTCCCACAGGAGTGGCGACCGGAACTGCGGCCACACGTTCATCGAATTAGGATATGGAAACAGCCAATATCCCAGCCAGGGGCGGCCGACGTGGATCAGCGGGAACATGCCGGCGCAGACCACGGCGAAGATGGTCATGGCCTCTGCAAAGCGGTTGATCGAGTTGCGCCAGGTCTGCTTGAACAGGAGCAGAATCGCCGAAATCAGCGTGCCGGCATGGCCGATACCGATCCACCAAACAAAATTGATGATGGCGAAGCCCCAGCCGACAGGGATGTCCAGACCCCAGATGCCGACGCCGCGCAGGACGAGCCAGGTCAGACAGGTCAGCAGAATGCTGACAATACCGCCAGCGACCAGCAGGCCCAGGAACCATCCGACCGGGGTATGCGAGGTGAGGACGATCCGGGAGATCTTCTCCGTGACCGACTTGAAGGAGTGCCCCGGCGCAATGACCCGCACCTCACCGGTGATCGGGTCGAGCATGGGATCGTTTGTGGATAGGTCTCTGGTCGCCATATCGTCTCGCTAGCTGTGCTCCGGTGTATGTTCCACAGGAGACGCAGCCAATGCCTGGTTCGGGTTGATCACTTCTGCGATGTATGTTGTCCGCGGGCGCGTATTCAAATCGGCGATCACTCCATAGTTTCGCTGCTGGGCCTTGATCTTGGACACACGGCTGGTCTTGTCGTTGATATTGCCAAAAACGATCGCGTTCGTCGGACATGCCTGCTGGCAGGCAGTCACGATCTCTCCGTCGCGAATCTCGCGGTTTTCCTTGTCCGCTTCGATCTTGGCTGCGGCAATGCGCTGCACACAGTAGGTGCACTTCTCCATGACGCCACGACTGCGGACGGTCACGTCCGGATTGCGCATCAGTTTCAGGCTCTCGGTTTCGTAGTCGGAGAAGAGCAGGAAGTTGAAGCGGCGAACCTTATACGGGCAGTTATTGGAGCAGTAGCGGGTGCCGACGCAACGGTTATAGACCATGGCGTTCAGCCCTTCGGGCGTGTGCACGGTGGCGCCGACCGGACAGACCTGCTCGCACGGAGCGTTCTCACAGTGCTGGCACATCATGGGCTGGAAGTGGGCCCGTGGCGACTGCAGATCGCCTTCGAAGTAGGTGTCGATGCGAATCCACTGCATATCGCGACCAGTTTTGGTGTTGTGCTTACCGACAACCGGGATGTTGTTCTCCGCGTAGCAGCTCACCACACAGGCGTTGCAGCCGACACAGGAGTTCTGATCGACGACCAGGCCCCAGGCGTTTTTCTCGTAGCGGAAGTTGGCGAACAGGCTGGTGTCGCGCGCTGGATCTTCCGGCCAAACACCCTCATGCGCGAAGTTCGGCTCTTTCTTGAAGTCCTCAAGCGTCGCCATGCGCACAATGCCGCGCGTCAAGGCCTCGTCGCCCTCGAGCGAGTGAGACCGCGTGTCGCCGACGAGAGCCTCGGGCGCCGAGCCCTCCAGCGCCGCCTTGCCGCGTTCGTCGTTGTAGTGGCTCTTGGTGACGGCGATCTCGTAGATGTCGTTCGTCTTCTTGATCTGTGCACCGGTCGCGAAGAGCGGTGCATCGGAGGTGCGGATGGCATAGGCGCTGAAGCCCATGCCGGAGCCCACGCGGCCTGCCTTCTGACGGCCATAGCCTAGATGAAGCGTAAACGCATTATCCGGATGGCCAGGCACCGAAAGTACCGACCCGCGCAGCGTGTTGCCGTTCAGCGAAATCTCGATAACGTCGCTCTCCTCCAGGCCGAGCTTCGTCTTGGTGGGACCGCTCATGATGACGGCGTTGTCCCAGGCGTTGTTCACGACCGGCTTGGGGAGTTCCTGCAGCCAGCCGATATTCGAGTAACGGCCATCGTAGATCGAAGGGTCCGGACGGAAGATGATCTCGATGGAATCGTTCTCGGCCACGGGAGCGGCATTCGCGTTCTGCGCATTGGCCGAGAGCGATTTGGGTGCGAACGCCGTATTCGCCAGGAAGCCGTCGTGCAGCACCTTGCGCCAGGCCGACTCGAAGTCGCCGCCACCGAGCTGCTGCTGCCAGGTAGCCTGCACCGCTGCGTAGGCCGACTTTTGCGGATCGTCGAGCAGGGTCTGGATGACGTCATGCGCCGACTTGCCGCCGTAGAGCGGCTCGATCATGGGCTGGATGACGGAGAGGGTGCCGTCGTAAGCGCGCGCATCCGACCAGGACTCAAGATAGTGCGCCGAGTTGATGTGCCAGGTGGCGAGCTGCGCTGTTTCGTCGAGATGGCTGCCCAGATGTGCGCTGTTCGGCACCTTGTTCAGCGCGTCGACAAACTTGAGATCGGCCGGAGATGAGTAGACCGGGTTCGCGTCCAGGATCAGAAGCCACTGCACCTTGCCGGCATTGATGTCGGCAATAAGTGACTTGAACTCGTCGCCTTGAATTGTCGGGAGGGGCTGAACCGTCTCGGTATAGACCACCGTTTTGCCTACATTGCCCAACGCCTGATTCATGGCAATTGCTGCCATATGTACGTTCGCCGACTGTTGTTCGCCGGGGATCACGACGCACTTGCCGGCGTTGGCTTTAAGATCGGCTGCCACAGCAGCGATAAACGCCTGCTGCTCGGCGGTCAGGTTCGGGGCCGGGGCGCCGGATGGAACCTGCCCACCGCTGATCGCAATCGCTATGGCTTCCACTTGGCTGGCCTTGGCCTTGAACCGGTGATCGGCCTTGAAGCCAGTGGTGGTCGGCATGCTCTCGACCGCATAGAGGCGGTTCATTTCGACCGAGGCATCCATCAGCTTGCGGCGGCTGGCGAAGTCGCGAGCTAGCTTGACGAAGCCGGGATGCGCGATGCCGGAGAGGAAGTCGGCGTCGAGCGATAGGATGACGTCGGCCTTGTCCAGCATGTACTGCGCGTCGTAGAAGTCGCCGAAGACAGCTTTGGAGGCCCGGCGCGCAGAGTCGCGATTTACCGGGTCGTACTGGATGAGTTTGGCCTGCGGATACTTCTTCTGCGCGTCCTTCCACTGCGCTGCGAGTGTCGGCGACGTGATCGTGGTGCTCAGGATGTAGAGGCCCTGACCATCCTGCATTTTCGCTAGATCTTGAATCAGGCCTGCCTGAAAGTTCGCGAAGGTGCTTTGCTCCAGCCGGTAGAGCACATGTTGGGAGCGATCCGGATCGTAAAGGCCGAGCAATGAGCCTTGGCTGAGCGGGTCCGAGCCGCCCATGCTCATGGGATGTTCCGGGTTGCCGTCCACTTTGATCGGGCGGTAGGCATCGCTCTTGATCAGGAGCGGAAGAGCACCGGTAGAGAACGGCATCGCTGTAGCGAAGTAGTTGGGCTTGCCGAGGATGAGATCCTCCGGGGCCTTCACATAGGGATAGATAGGTTCATCCGGCTGCTTGGTGCAACCGGCGAGCCCGGCCATGGCCATCGACGCGCCCATCAGCTTCATGAAGCCGCGACGGGAGACCGGATCCACCCACTCGCCGGCCTGGGCGGGAAACTCCTGCTCCACACGACGGTCAAAGCCTGGCTGGGAAGCTGCCCGATCGAGCCCCTGCCAGCTCTTGCCTGCCTTGGAGTCATCGAGTTCGGCCCGTGCTGCCGCCAGTGTCATGCCACTGTGCGACGGTTCCAGCACCGTCAGCCCCTCGTTCTTCGCCACCATTCCGTCCTGTGTATCCATCGTTTCGGCTTTGCTCTCGGTTCCCATCGTGTCGCCTTACCGCAACAGCGGCAGTACTTTAGCGGTGGCAGGTCTCGCAGGAGCTCAGCTCATGCGGATTGCGAATGTGGTATTGCTGCACCAGGAATTTGCCCAGCGCCTCCTGGTTGGTGAACTTCGTGTAGCTCACATTGTCGGCGCCGGTGGGGCCCGCGGCTCCATTTGGGTGCGCGGACACGTCCAGCATGTGAGTCTCGGGGGAATCGGTCGGCGCAAGCATGTCGAGCGAGGCCGCACGCGCTCCTACCTTCTCGGGATTCACTGTGGTGCAGGCTACCGTCTGGGCCGTGGGCGTGCCGTACTTGCTGCCGTCGGCGCCGCACCAGACCGGATTGTCCTTGGAGGGACCGCTCCACGCCATGTTGTAGATCTCATTGGTCGGCCGCAGGTTCTTCGCCGGATTCCGGTGACAGTTCAGGCACCACTCCATCTGCAGCGAGTTCTCCTGGTACATGATCGGCATCAGGTCGACGCGGCCGTGGCAGGAGGAACAACCGATGCCCTTGTTCACGTGGATCGAGTGGTTGAAGTACACGTAGTCCGGCAAGTCGTGCACGCGGATCCAGCGGATCGACTCGCCCGTCGCCCAGCTTTGACGCACCGGCTCCAGCAATTGTGCGTTAGTCCAGATCTGCGCGTGGCAGTTCATGCAGGTCTTGGTCGGCGGAATGCCGGCATAACTCGACCGCTCCACTGAGGTGTGGCAGTACTGGCACTGAATGCCGAGACCCATGACGTGATGCTTATGACTGAAAGGTACTGGTTGATCCGCTCGCTGCCCTTGCCTGGTTACCCATGGGGAACGCTGCAACTGGTCCAGCGTCACTCCCAGCGCAATCACAATCAGTCCCGTCAGGATCAAGCTCATACGCGCCAGCGCGTTCGAGCTACGATCAAAAATCTGCGCCATCGATCCGTTCCTGCTTCCCTTACGTCAAAGGAGTTTGGAGGTGTACTGCAATCAACGATTTGCGACCTCTCCGGTCGTATATCGCGGAGACAAACGAGAGGGGCAAAGCAGGACTATAGCAGCAAATCTTGTCTGGACCATAACGGGCAGCACAGGTGTTTGTGCTTTCGTAAACTTTTGCCATCGCGTGGCAGCTGCTGTAGCAGAGATTTTTCGGGCAGTTCTGCGGCAAATGTGCCTCTTGTGATTCCCTCATGGTTCCGCCAAAAGTTCCACCAAAAAATTCCCGTTCACCTTCCTCCGCCGCTCCTTCGGTCTCCTCCGCTCTGTCCGGTCTCCATGTAGACTCAACCAGCCATGAACGACGGTCGCCGCTCGGTTCGATACGATTCAGACGGAGCCATTGCCGAACTGACGGCGGCTGATCCGAAGCTGGGGCACTTGATCGGCCGCGTCGGTCCATTCACCCTGCGATTGAAGAGCCAGCACTCCCCATTCGAGGCGCTGGGGGAATCGATCATCTACCAGCAGATCCACGGTAAGGCCGCCTTTGCCATTCTGAGCCGGCTGCTGCACGCCTTTGGCGACATCCATCCTCAGCCCGAACATCTCCTTGCCGCGCCCGACGAAATTCTGCGCGGGTGCGGCCTCTCCGCGAATAAAGCGAAGGCGCTGCGCGACCTTGCAGCAAAGACGCTGGACGGCACGGTGCCGACACTGCCACGCATCCGTCGTATGTCCGATGCGGAAATCATCGAACGACTAACCCAGGTGCGCGGCGTCGGGCAATGGACGGTGGAGATGCTGCTGATCTTCCGGCTCGGCAGGCCGGATGTCTTTCCCGTCACGGACTACGGTGTGCGGAAGGGATTTCTGCTGACTTTTGGCCGACCTCCCAAGTCGAAGCCGATCACGCCAGCAGTGCTGCCGAAGCCGGAAGCGATGTGGCGGCGGGCGAAGAAGTGGCACCCATGGTGCTCGGTTGCGAGCTGGTATCTGTGGCGCGCCTGCGACCTGGCCGGTAGCTCGTCGCCACCGCCGGAATAAGCGGGCATTAGCGAGTCATCCCGACAAGATACAAGCGGTGCCTGATCGTAAGAGTGAAACGTACACCTGCATCGCAAGATTCATTGGCACGAGGTCAAATCGCTCAGGGACAATACCGCTCGAACGATGATGCCGACTTCGCAGCCCGTTGTCAGAAGCTGACTAAGCAACGCCACGCAGAACCGGGCGGAGCCGGTTGGCTAACTAGCGCGAAGGACGGCGCTTCGTCCGGTGAGAGCGAATATCAGAAGTAGGGACGCAGTCAGCCAGCCGCCCGCGCTGAAGACCGTCGGTAGATACATCCCGAGCAGAATTCCCGAAGCCACCAGCACTGCGGCTAGAATGCCGAATTGCCGCATTCCGTAAAGGAACATGAACGGCAGGTAGTGCGCTCCCAGGGCAACCATGAACGCGGGATAGAACCAGTCATGGTGATGCACTGTAGCCATGAAGATCAATGGAAAGCAGAGCGGCAGAACGAATGCTATCTGCATCGCAAGGGCATTCATCGGGTGCCCTTTGGGCAAAGAGAACGGATGCTTCATCAGGCGCAAGAGCAATTGGGTCAAGGGAAAGATGCATGTGCCGCCGATGACCAACACCAGCACCGCCGTTTTATGGGAAAGCCAGGTTGCTGCAGTGGCAGAAAGGAACCACACGCCGCTGGACACCAACTGGCCGGCGAATCCGCCAAGAAATACCGTTCGCACATCGCGTTGCGCCTGACTGATTTCCACAATGCGTGGGATTCTATTCCAAGAATCGCTGAACGAGTGCGAGCCTTGATCGGACAATCCATGCCAGCTGATGCGCCCGGGCTAGACTAGAGCAGCAATGTCCGCCTCTCCCGCCAACCGGTACGTCTGCGTTCACGGACACTTCTACCAGCCGCCTCGTGACAATCCGTGGCTGGAAGCGGTGGAGACGCAGGACTCCGCCGCGCCTTACCACGACTGGAACGAGCGCATCACGGTCGAGTGCTACGCCACGAATGGCGCGGCACGGATTGTGGACAGCAAGAACCGCATCCTGCGGATTACCAACAACTATGCCCGGATGAGCTACAACGTAGGTCCGACGCTGCTCTCCTGGATGCAGGACAAGGCGCCGCTGACCTACGAGATGGTGCGCGATGCCGACAAGCTCAGTCAGTTGACCTTCGGCGGCCATGGATCTGCCATGGCGCAGGTCTACAACCACATCATCATGCCGCTGGCCTCAACCCGTGACCGCGACACGCAGATTGCCTGGGGCATCGCCGACTTCGAGCATCGGTACGGCAGGAAACCCGAAGGCATGTGGCTGGCAGAGACGGCAGCCGACCTGGAGTCGCTCGACCTGCTGGCGAAACACGGTATCCGGTTCACGATCCTGGCACCGCATCAATGTGCACGGGTTCGTGCTTTGCAGGTCCATGCCGGTGAGATCGCGAGTCCCAAGGCAACGGATGACGCAAAGCTGCCTCTCTGGCGAGATACACCAAATGCCAGTGTGGATACGACGCAACCCTATCTGGTGCGGACCAGTCCGGGACACTCCATCGCAGTGTTCTTCTACAACGGCCCAGTGTCGCGCGCGATCGCCTTCGATGGCCTGTTGAACAGCGGCGAGGTCTTCGCAGATCACCTGCTGAAAGCTTTTCACAGCGGCGACGCTGCTCAACTGGTCCACGTTGCAACGGACGGCGAGAGCTACGGCCACCATCATCGCCATGGAGAGATGGCGCTGGCGTATACCTTGCAGCTGATCGAAGAGGGCTCGGCAAAGCTGACGAACTACGGCCAGTTCCTCTCAGCCTTTCCGCCTACGCAGGAGGCGGAAATCGTCGAGAACAGCTCCTGGAGCTGCTTCCATGGGGTGGAGCGTTGGCGCGCCGACTGCGGCTGCAATGGCGGCAGAGCAGGCTGGAATCAGAAATGGCGCGCGCCGCTGCGAGAGGCCCTGGACTGGCTGCGCGACGGTCTTGCGTCCCTGGTGCGTGAGGCCTGCCTGGCGCTTATGACCGATGCCGACGCTGCGCGCAACGATTACATTTCGGTGATCCTGGAGCGATCGCATGCCGCGGCCGACGCCTTCTTTGCGCGCCATAGTTGCCGTACGCTTACGCCCGAAGAGCGTGTTCGCGCCTTGCAGCTGATGGAGCTGGAGCGCAACGCAATGTTGATGTACACAAGTTGCGGATGGTTCTTCGATGACATCTCCGGCATCGAGACGGTGCAGATCATCACCTATGCAGCGCGGGTGCTGGAGCTAGCTGCGGCACTCTTCCCCCAGACCCGCGGCGTGATGGAGAAGGGTTTTACCGATCGGCTGGCAGCCGCCCAGAGCAACGAACCGCATTGGCACGATGGCCGTTACATTTACGATCAGGCGATCCGCCCGCTCTCCGTCGACCTGGAACAGGTAGCGGCGCACTATGCCATCAGTTGCGTCTTTCCACAACGCGCCGACGAGACGGCTCCGATCGATCGCGACCGTCTCTTCTGCTACTCCATTGAGCACCTTTGGGAAAAGACGCTGCCCTATGGACTCGGCCAGCTACGGCTGGGTCGCGTCCGCATCTGCTCCAACCTGACGGAGGAATGCGAAGAGGCAGCCTACGGTCTGCTTCACTTCGGGGATCAGAATGTGTCTGCCGCGGTCAAGCGCGTGGGAGTGGAAGACCACCCGGGTCTGGAGACGCTGGGGAAGGAAATCGACGATGCCGTGGACACCAGCAATCTGCCGGAGGTCGTGCGGCTGATGGACGACTACTTCGGCGAGAGCCGCTTCTCGCTCACATCGCTGTTCGCCGATGAACAGCGACGGATCGTCAAGAGCATTCTGGATCCCACGATGGAAGAGCTGGAGTCCAATCTGACGGAGCTTTACTCCACCCATGCCTCACTGCTGCACTTCCTCAGCCGCAGCGGTCTGCCACGCCCGGCGGCCTTGCGCATGGCCGGACAGTTCGCCATTCACGCCCAACTGCGTCACGCGCTCGAAGCGGATCCGGTGGACGTGGCAGCGGTGGAGCGGCTGTTGGCGCAGGCTGCGGAAGACGCAGTGGTTGTGGACCAGCCCACACTTGGCTACCTGGCCGACGAGCGCATGCACCGGGCGATGGAGCGGCTGCAGGCAAAACCGACCGATGCCGATGCGGTGCACCACGCCCTGAATATGGCTACGGCCCTGCGTGCGTTACCGTTCGCCCTCGACCTATGGCAGGGGCAGAATATCTGGTACGGTCTCTCGTCGCGCGTCGTGGGCGAGTCCAAGGCGCTCCGCGACGAGTTCATGGCTCTGGGAACGGCGTTAAACATCCGGGTGGACCGAACGACCAAGGCTTCCTAGGACAGCAGCGTAAGTCCATCGGTGTCACGGGAACCCCGTCATAGTCACTGGGATTTCGTTACTGAGGGTATGCGAATCTTGCACAGTTCTTTCGCTCGGCTCGGCTGGGCAATGCGATGATCTGTGTATGGATCTTCTTCGCCTGCTGGCGCCCGCTGCTCTATTGACGTTGATCGCAGCGCCGGGGTGTGTCTGCCAAGCGCAAAGCGTCAGCCCGAGCGAGCTGCGGAACATGACCGCGACCGAATTTCAGCGGCATATCGATGAAGAAGGAGCACAGCGGTTCGTGCGGCGCTTCATCAAGGACATCGACCCGCACAGCCCTGAAGAGCCGAACTACGACATCGTCCTAGAACATGTGGCGGAGGGCAGCAATGGCTGGCTCCATGTGGCAGCCGAGATTGCGCCGTATACGGATGCGACCTTCAGTCAGGGGATTCGTGTTGCTATTGCCGATGCCCTGGTAGTCAATCCAGTCGGTGTGTTGAAGATGGTCGGGACTGACGGGCCCTTTGACGAGGCCTGCGGCTACCCGTTTGTGCGCCAGACGGACCGCTACATGCAGCGCCACAAGCGTGAGGCGCTCGCTGCGCTGAATCGTGTCCACCAGCCCGCACTCGCCGAGGAAAAGGAAAACTGCCGTAAGCAGTTGATGGACCTGCCGACGACCTCAGCCACCTCCGCAACGGATACGCAACACATGCCCACCGCGCACGATTAGAGCATGTTCACTGTAGGTAGAGAGAAGAGCGCGATAATCCGCGGAACTTGGCTCTACACAGCAACAGTGAACATGCTTTCGCTCTGCGCCTTAGCTTCGCCAGTGCAGCGTGACCGGACCGCCCATAGGGTGGGTATCGTCGCCTGTGAGTCGTGCCTGCTTTAGCGCGAAATACCATTTAGCCGGGCGGTCCGCGTCGTCGATCAGCATGAGGGTAGGGTTGTGGCGCAGGCCTTGCGCCTGCTCGATCATCGTCTCTTGGTCCTGGCGCACGAAGCGCGCACCGAAGAAGCGCGCGATGGTCTTAACCAGCGGCACATAGTAGAAGACGTTCCATGCCGCGAAGACATCGATGCGGCAGGTCGAGGGCGTAACGGGGGTGACAGTTGTCAAGCTCGAGAACCATTTTTCACCGCAACGGATCGTCTCCCAGCGACGGTTCGGCAGCACAAAGTCGATTGTGGTCGTGATGGGTTCGCCATAGAAGCCGAGCAGTTTGTACGGCGCGCTGTTACCGGATGGTGCGTGCGCGGACATGCGGAAGCCTTGCGGGATCGGCTCGAAGTGTTTGTGCTTCTCATGAATACTGGCGCGAGAGCGCCACCACCATGCCTGATGCACGAACGGGCCGTGCGCCGGATCCATCAAGCCGATGATGCCGTGGTCCACGTTGCAGGGAAGGTCCGCGGAGAGATGGGCCGACCGGTGACGTGGGCTGAAGCGTGGTAACTCCGGCGGTGGCGGGAGATCTTCCGTACGTAGCCTTCCACGGCCCGCATCCGGCACGTAGACCCACGCATAGCCATCGCGTTCGACGCATGGATACGTGGTGGCGTAGATCCGTGTCGGGTCCAGCGTGTCTTCGCCAGTGAGTGACGGGATCTCGCGGCATTGACCGGAACCTGCCACAAAGGCCCAGCCGTGGTATTTGCACGTGACAACCGAGCCATCGAACCATCCACAAGAGAGCGGAATGCCGCGGTGCGGACAGCTGTCGCGCATAGCAAAGATCGCTCCATCGCTGCGGCGACCCAGCACCAGCGGAATGCCAAGAAGCATGGCCGTCTCGAGTCGTTTGCCGCGCAAGCGATCGCTGCGCAGCGCGGGGTACCAGTCGTCGTAGAGGAGCGTGGTTGCCGGTGCTGCGGATACGGTGGACGGCGCGATCTGGAGCAGGTCTGTCGCCATGGACTCCCGTCTACTCTAGTGCATTTTCCTGGCCGCAGTGACGTACCGACTGCATCGCGCCGCGAAGCATGGGATGCGACAATCGCTATCGATGCAGGAGCGCGCCTGAGAATGCCGCAATCCCGGAGCGACAGGCGTTTTGCGCCGCATAGGCTGCTGTTCGTTCTCTTCGGCCTCTGGCTGGTGCTCTATAGCAGCTTCGCGCTGGTGAAGCCGCCTCTGCTGGACGATGCAGACTCCGTGCATGCCGAGGTCGCCCGCGAGATAGTGGCACGGCACGACTGGATCACACTCTACGCAAATGGCATTCGCTATCTGGAGAAGGCGCCACTGCTCTACTGGAGCATGGCAGCGAGCTTTCGCATCTTTGGCGTGAGCACATGGACGGCGCGCTTGCCACTGGCGCTCTATACGCTGCTGCTGATCCTGGTGGTCTTCGAACTGGGGCGTCGTTGTTTTCAGGATGCCCTGGCGGCCTTCTACGCCTCGTTGGTGACGACGACCAGCTTCGGCCTATTTATCTTCACTCGCATCCTCATTCCGGACGCGATGGTGTGCCTCTGGCTCGCGCTGGCGATGCTCTGCTTTTGGTGCTCGCTCGATCGGCCGACACGCACCAATGCGGCCGGATTCGCAGTCGCGTGTGCGTTGGGCGTGCTGACCAAGGGCCTCATCGGGATGGTCTTCCCTTTGATAATCGTTGCCGTCTATCTCGCCGTGACACGCAACCTTGCGCACCTGCGGCGTTGGCATCCGACTCTGGGGGTGCTGGTCTTCTTCGTCCTTGCCGCACCGTGGCATATCGCGGCCGGCATCGCCAATCCGACGCAGGGCCATCCGGCAGCGATGCCGACGCCGGGCAACGTCCACGGCTTCTACTGGTTTTATTTCGTCAACGAGCACCTGCTGCGCTATCTGAATCGCCGCGTTCCGCGCGATTACGACACTGTGCCGCTCGCCCTGTTCTGGGGGCTGCTGCTGGTCTGGCTTCTGCCGTGGAGTGTCTTCCTGATACAGGCGCTGCGTCGCGTGCCTCTGCGTCGCTGGTGGCAGAGGGCATCGTTGTCGGAAAAGGAGCGCTCTCGGCTGCTGCTCTTCGTATGGGCAGCAGTACCGATGCTGTTTTTCAGCTTCTCTACCCGCCAGGAGTATTACGTACTGCCCTCCCTGCCGCCGCTGGCGCTGCTCATCGGTGATTGGCTGGCGGAGGATGCCGACCGATCCAACAGCGCGCACATTGGAATACGGACGGCTTGGCTGCTCTTCCTTGCAGGCCTGTGCGTGGCTGCTATCGCGGTGTTCTTCGTAGTCCGCGCGCCCACGCCGCGCGGGGATCTTGCCGCAGCACTCAGCAGCAACCCGAGCGAGTACGCTCTGTCGTTCGGCCACTTCCTCGACCTGAGCACGCAGGCCATGGCGTTCTTCCGACTGCCGCTGCTGCTGACGGCGGTAGCTCTGCTCGCCGGCACGGGCGGCCATCTGCTGCTGCGACGTGCCGGGAGGCCGCATGCGGCGATCGCTTCCGTAGCGGCAGGTGGTGTCCTCTTCCTCATCGCGGCACACATGGCACTCGTCACCTTCTCGCCGGTGCTCTCATCGGCGTCGCTGGCAGATGCGATCCGTCCTCGCCTTCAGCCTGAAGATGTAGTGGTGCTGAACGGCGAGTACGAGAGTGGATCGACGCTCGGGTTCTATCTGCGGCGAGAGGTACGCATTCTGAACGGACGCAGCTCGAACCTCTGGTACGGCTCCTTCTTCCCCGACGCGCCAGCCATCTTCGACGACGACGCTTCGATCGCGCTCCTCTGGGATGGGCCACGCCGCGTCTTTCTGCTTACCGATGCGATGCATCCGCCAAAACTGCCGGGTGCGAGGTATGTCATCGCCGCCGCAGGCGGCAAGACTGTGCTGTCCAATCGCCCCTAAGTGAGCGACCATACAACCGAGAGGACGCGAACGGCCGATGAGCAAAGCGGGCGATCAGCACGGGCACCATCCACCGGATTCCATGGAGGCGCCCTTCCTCTTCTTCGTGCGAAACCGGATCACCTGGCTGCTGGTGCTGGTGCCGGCCACCGTGGTGCTGCGACACTTCACGCAGCTGAGCGACACATGGATCTTTCTGCTTTCCGCGCTCGGCATGGTGCCCCTGGCGCGATTGCTGAGCGAGGCAACCGAGCAGCTAGCGTTACACACGGGTGCGAGTGTGGGCGCGTTGCTCAACGTCACCTTCGGCAATGCAGGTGAGCTGGTGATCGGCTTCTTCGCTCTGCGGCAGGGGCTGCAGAACGTGGTCAAAGCGTCCATTACCGGCTCGATTCTGATGAACCTGCTGCTCACGCTGGGCATCTCCATGGTGGCGGGCGGCCTCCGTGAACGCACGCTCAAGTTCAACCCGCTGCAGGCGCGATCGCGGGCTACCATGATGGCCTTGGCCGCCATCGGGCTGATCTTTCCGGCGGCATATCACTTCCTGGGCGGCGCCCATCTTAAAACTCGTGAGGCGGACCTGAGCCTTGAGTTCTCGATCATCTTGCTTGCGACCTACGCGCTGAGCCTGCTGTTCACGCTGCGCACGCACCGCGACCTGCTCTCCGCGCCCCACGACGAGCACGAGTCACCGCGCTGGGGCATCGGCATGGCGGGGTCGATGCTCGCCCTGAGCGCGGTGGGCATTGCGGTGATGGGCGAGGTGCTGGTCGGCTCGATCGAAGCAGCCTCACATGCCCTGCATATGAGCGACCTATTTGCCGGCATTATCGTCATCGCGATCGCGGGGAATGCAGCGGAGGCAACGTCAGCGATTCGGGCAGCGATGCGCAACCGCATGGACCTGAGCGTGGGCATCGCCAGCGGTTCGAGCATGCAGATTGCACTCTTCGTCGCGCCGGGGCTGGTGCTGCTAAGCCACGTCGTCGGTGCGCGACCGATGGACCTGGTGTTTACGCCAGTGGAGCTGCTGGCGCTGGTAGTAGCGATTGCGATTCACGGCCAGATCGCCGGGGATGGCGACGCTAACTGGATGGAAGGCGCCCAGTTGATTGCCGTCTACTGCATGCTTGCGGTGATGTTCTACCTGCTGCCGGCCCGGTAGCGGCCACCCACCCCCTCCCCCCTCCCCGTCCCGGGAGGCTTCGGTGTAAGTACTGTCGAATCTGCGGCTTGGGTGGTGTTCCGATGGCTAAATTCGTCTATCCATTGGGGTTATGCGTAAATTACTCTAGCGTAAGGGGTTATAGCAATTTTCCTGATGCTGTGATGTGCGTAGCATCGCTCGGCGTGGCCTTTCCTGAAAGAAAGGCCACAAAGGCCTTCGTTGGTCCCGCTCACCTACTGGAAACTTGCTATAGGGCCGGGTCCGGACCTGGCAAGAAGTGGTTGGCGGAGATGCGGTTGGCGCAAAAGCGAAACGCCACCGTGTTGGTGGCATTTGCGTGTCTATTTTTAGTGTAGCGAAACGGGTAGGGAAAATCGGCAGGTTTTTGCGAGCGGGTGATGAGGGTCGCACCCGCTATTTGGTAGCGATGGCTTGATGGTACGCTGCCCTTCCGATGCGGGCGATGACGCCTTCCCGAGTAGCTTGGCCGGTGCCTTGAGCATATCTTTGCGGCCTGTTTGCTGAAGAGGTTCACCAGTGCCGCGGTTGTGGGGGCTGAGAAACGGTTGGCTAAAAACCGGTCGGCTGGCCTTTGGCCCGTGCGGGATGCTGGGTGAGTGGGCTTTGGTGGTATCCCACCCTACCTGCGGTAGGATGGGGCACCCATTTTGGTGGTGCGGCCGCTGGATGGATGACCTCGGATTCAGGTCGCAAACGTGAGAGACCTGGGGCACTCTGTGGTGACGGCTTTGGTGGTCTCCCACCCTTTGCTTCGCTCAGGATGGGGTACCCATTTTGGTGAGGCGGCCGCGTTTGAGCAGGAAGCGCTCGCCGCGCCAGATGACGGTATCGCCGGCGAAGCTCCACATCCATAGCGCCAGCGCTATGAGATCGCGAGGCAGCAGCAGCCAGAGATCGCGCAGCACCTGGCGGTCGCGCAGGATGCCGACGCCGACGATGAGTGCGACTGCTATACGCATCATGAGCGCGAGCACGAAGAGCGCGATGCTTTCCAGACTGAGCCCCGTCGCCAATAGATTGCAGAAGGCCCACGGCAGGCCGAAGGTGAAGAGCAGACCAGAGTAGCCCCAGCGGCGCGAATCACGCGTGGAACGGCACCAGCGCAGTTGATGCTCAAGAAAAGCGGCGGCACCGTAGGCGGGCACTCCGGTTTCGACCACTTCGCCGGAGAGTTCTACGTCGAAGCCGGCTGCCGTCACGCGTGCGCCGAGTTCGTAATCATCGGCGAGGTAGTCGACCAGCGGCGCCAGGCCACCGATACGATCGAGCGCTTCGCGAGAGAGCGCGAGCGTCGATCCAAGCCCGAAGTGAATACCGCCCTCGAGGCGGCGCGCGGTGAGCACGCCGGCGATGAAGTCGGTAGAGATGCCGAGCGCCTCCATACGCGAGCCGAGTGTGGGCCGCTTTCCGGATCGGCCGTGTGCACGACCGCGATAGGGCGCGGTGACCATGCCTACCGGGCGCGGGCGTTCCGGCGAGGGCACGAAGCCGTTCATGACCGATTGCAGATATTGGGGAGAGACCACGATATCGCTGTCATTGATGACGACGAAGGAGTGACGGGCATGCGGCAGCATCTGCACCAGGTTGCTGACTTTGCCGTTGGCGCCGAGAGACTCGGGGCATTCGACGACGCGGATCGCATGTGTGGGGAACTCTGACTGCAGGCGGTGTATGACGTCGACCGCTGGATCGTCGAGGGAGCTGACTCCGAAGAGTATTTCAACCTCGCCTGCGTATTCCTGGCGGCAGTGGCTGGCGAAGGCTGCGTACATCTCCTGATCCAGACCCTTCACGGGCTTGAGCAGGCTGACCGCGAGTGCGACATCGGGCCGGGGGGGACGCATGCTGCGCACGAAGGCGCGGGCGCTCCAGATCGCAAGCAGGTAGTAGCCAATGGCCGCCCAGGCGAGCACGGTGGTGATGCCGGCGACAATGGTGGCAATAAGAGCAGCGTTCAAGAATCTGAGTGTAGCTTGGAGCGCGTGAACCACTTCTGAAGGCTGCGGCGGCTACTCGTAGCGCAGAGCTTCGATGGGGTCCAGGGTGGCAGCCTTCCAGGCGGGATAGATGCCGAAGAGCAGGCCGATGATGCAGGACACAGCGAATGCGGTCACGGTCCAGGGGAGCGACATCTCCGCGGGCAGCACGGAGCCGAGGATCAGCTTGAGCAGCAACGTAAGCAGGGCGCCAATGAGAATGCCCACCACGCCCCCGAAGGCGCACAAGGTCATGGCCTCCAGAGTAAATTGCAGCATGATGGTGCGCCGAGTTGCGCCCAGCGCCTTGCGGATGCCGATCTCGCGCGTTCGTTCGGTCACGCTGACCAGCATGATGTTCATAACGCCGACCCCGCCGACCATTAGTCCTACGCTGGAGACGCCCACCAGGAAGAGGAAGAGTCCGCTGGTGAGCGAGTTCCACAGATCGAGCAGCGAATCGGAGGTAAAGATGGCGAAGTTGTCCGGCTGGTCCGAGTGCACCTTGCGACGACGCCGCAACATGCCGCGAATCTCGTCCTCGACGGCAACTTTGTTCTTGGCATCGTCGTACTTCACGCTGATCCAGTAGTCGAGAATCTCCGGATGCAGTTTGCGGAAGGTGAAGAGGGGAAAGTGCGCGGAGTTGTCGTCGGGATTTTTGCCGCCGCCAAATATCTGTTTTTGCTTGGCGAGCACGCCGACGACGGTGAAGATGTCACCCTCGATATCCACTTCCTTGCCAACCGCCAGATCCTCGCCAAAGAGCTCCTGTGCGGTGTCGTGGCCGAGGACGACGACGTTCGCGTGACGTTGTTCTTCCTGGTCGGTGAAAAAGCGGCCCTGATCGAGATTGATGTCGTAGACGAGCGGCTCCTCCTCGGACTCGCCCTGGAGGATGGTATTGGTGACCTTGTGTCCTTTGTATTTGACGGAGAAGCTGCCGAGTTGGCCGCTGGGGGCGCGGTACTGCTGCGATGGATCGACGGCGACCACGTGGGGCAGATCGCGAAGAGCAACGGCATCATCATAGGTAAGCTGACGACGCGCGAGCATCTCCTGGGTTGGGCGATTGCCGAAGACGGGGAAGCGAAAGACCCAGTAGACGTTTGTCCCGAGAGACTTTACGAGATTGTCGACATTGGCGGTGAGGCCGCTGATGACCGATGAGATCAGGATGACGGTGGTGACGCCGATCATGATGCCGAGGATGGTGAGGCCGGAGCGCAGCTTGTTGGAGCGCAGGGTCTCTGCCGCCATCCGCACCGCCTCTTTGACATCACTCAGCCGCATCGATCACTCCTGAACAGTTCCAACTACAGCTCTGCGCGTAAGGCGACGATGGGATCCAGCTTCGCCGCTTTTTTCGCGGGATAAACACCGAAGAAGATACCGACTGCAGTGGCGACTCCCAGGCCCAGCGCGACGGACCAGAGCTTGATATCCGAAGGGAAGCCTACGAGCAACGTAATCGCCTTGGCCATCAGGATGCCTGTGATCACACCCACGATACCGCCGAACAGCGACATGGTGGCCGACTCGATGAGGAACTGCGACATCACGTCGCTGCGGCGCGCCCCCAGCGCCTTGCGGACGCCAATCTCGCGTGTTCGCTCGGTAACGCTGACCAGCATGATGTTCATGATGACGATGCCCCCCACCACAAGGGAGATGGAGGCCAGCGCTACGAAGACCGCTGCAAAGCTGGAGCTGATGCTCTGCCAGATGCCCACAAAGGTCTGATTGGTGTCGACGGAGAAGCTGTCCTCGGCGCCTGGAGCATCATGCCGAATAGAGCGCAGGATGACCCGCATCTGGTCCGATGCTATCTCCAGCGGATCGCCCACACCGCGCGCGCGGGCGTAGAGGGTGAGGCTGCGGTTGGAGCCATGCGTATCCAGGAAGGTGGTGAGGGGGACGGCTACCCAGTTGTCCTGGCTCTGACCGAGCGTCTTGCCTTTGCGCTCGCCGACGCCGATGACGGTGTAGTGCTCACCGTCCACACGGATTTCCTTGCCCAGTGGGTCTTCCCCACCCATCTGGTTGTCGACGATGTCGGGGCCGATGAGCGCTATATGCAGACGGCGGGTCTCTTCGCCAGGGGTGAAGTCGCGTCCGCGTTCGATGTTGATGCCTTGGATGGACGGCATCTCCGATGTCCACCCGCGTATATCGATGTCGGTGGCGGAGTGGGTGCCGTAGACCACGGAGCCAGTGGCATTTGCCATGGCGCCGGTCGAGGCGCAGGCCGTGCAGCGTTCGGCGAGGGCTTCGTATGCGTCAAACTTCAGATCCTTGCGCTTCTGATACTTCATGTATTCGGCGTCGCTGAAGACGACAGCGGGCTGTTTGGAAGCGGTAAAGACGTCCGCGCCATAGCCGTAGATCTTGGTGGCGACGAACTTATTCACGCCCGCGACTAACGTGATCACCATGATGACCGAGGCCACGCCGATGACCACCCCGATCAGGGTGAGGATGGAGCGCAGCTTATTCGCCCAAAGCGACTGCAGCGCGATTCGGATGGCTTCGCGGAAGGCCATAAGGGTTGTCGTGAAAAGTGATACGAGTGTAGCAGTGGTTGGGTTCCGCCGGCCTCGGCGCGACGGGCAACGTCCCTCCCGCTTTGTCGCTCCAAGTGAGAAGAGGGGCGAATCGCGCATCGGGCGGGATTGGCTTCCACACTCACCCCCGAACGCGTCGGGTCGACTGGATGGACTGCTCTGGCCTTTTCTCCCAGCGTCCACCAGAACGCCGATATGTTGCTTCTCCGCTCCTCATCCTGAAAGGAGTCATCGTTCCATGGCTACGAATCACGGTGTCGTCTATCTCGGTCCTAACAAGGTCGAGGTACAGTCTATTGACTATCCCAAGATGCAGAACCCGCAGGGCAAGTCGATCGAGCACGGAGTGATTCTGCGGATCGTCTCCACGAACATCTGCGGATCGGACCAGCACATGGTGCGCGGTCGCACGACAGCGCCGAAGGGCATTGTGCTGGGCCACGAGATCACCGGCGAGATCATCGAGAAGGGAAAGGATGTTGAGTTTCTCGACATCGGCGACTTGGTGTCTGTCCCCTTCAACGTGGCCTGCGGCCGTTGCCGTGCCTGTCGGGAGCGCAACACGGGTGTCTGCCTGACCGTGAACCCGCAGCAGCCGGGGGGCGCCTATGGCTATGTCGATATGGGCGGATGGGTGGGCGGCCAGGCCGAGTATGTGCTGGTGCCGTTTGCGGATTTCAACCTGCTGAAGTTCCCCGATAAGGCGAGGGCGATGGAAAAGATCACCGACCTGACCATGCTTTCGGACATTCTGCCGACCGGCTTTCATGGTGCAGTAACGGCGGGTGTCGGTGTTGGATCGACGGTGTACATTGCGGGTGCTGGCCCGGTGGGCATGGCAGCTGCTGCGTCCGCGCAAATCCTCGGGGCCGCTGTCGTGATCATCGGCGACCGGAACGCGGAGCGGCTGAAGCACGCGAAGAAGATGGGCTTTGAGACGGTGGATATCTCGAAGCATGACAGCCTGGGCGAACAGATCGAGCAGATCCTGGGTGAGCCGGTGGTGGATGCGGCGGTCGATGCTGTCGGTTTCGAGGCGAGCGGGCATGGCAGCAAGGGCGAGGCTGCACCGGCAGCTGTCCTGAATGACCTGATGGACATCACCTTCGTTGCCGGGGGTCTCGGGATTCCTGGTCTGTACGTCGTCGAAGATCCCGGCGGTGTCAACGAGGACGCGAAGAAGGGCATGCTGAAGCTGCGTATCGGTAAGGGCTGGTCAAAGAGTCTGCATTTCCATACCGGCCAGGCACCGGTGCTGCAATACAACCGGCAGTTGATGCAGGCGATTTTGCATGACCGACTGCCAATCGCGAAGATCGTGAATGCGACGGTGATCCCGCTCGATCAGGCGCCGCAGGGCTATGCGGACTTCGACAAGGGCGCAGCGAAGAAGTATGTGCTGAACCCAAACGGACTGATCAAGAAGGCAGCCTAACCGGTGAGAACAATGCGACGAAGGGCCTTGGTTCCCAAGGCCCTTCGTCGCATCGGTACAAGTGAACATTTGATGACTAAACTGTTGTCGCAGTTCTCCCCTTAATGAGCCGGTAGATGCCGAGCAGAATGAGGGCGCCGATAAGCGACATGATGAAGCCCGCACTCTGTCCCTCTCGGTACCAGCCAACTGCCCTTCCGAGCCACCCGGCCAGCAGCGCGCCAGCGATGCCCAGCAGCATGGTGATGATGATGCCGCCTGGATCCTTGCCCGGCATGATCAGCTTGGCCAAGGCTCCCACGACGAGTCCGATGATCGCTTCCCACAGCAGTGCAAACATGTTTCCCCCCAGTAGAGAACCCCGTTACGCAAGCGAACGGGGTGGATTCCTTTGCATAACGAGCATAGTAAGCCGGTTTGGTGGGATTAAGTTTCGCGAGGCGAGAAAAGTTACCATTGATGACGCGAAGAAAAACTGCAGGCGGACCTGTAAGCCGAATTCTGTCGAGGACGATCATTCCTCTAGACGCGGCATTACTGCCGTCGTTCATCAGCGACCTACCCGGAGGTTTCCGCTCCACCGACAGAAGCCGGCAGAGGGCCCACGTGGGCGCACCGGACCGGCACGCGACTGCAGGCATATGGGCCAGCCTGCGGTCTCCCTCCCTATTTGGTCTTGCTCCGTGTGGGGTTTACCCTGCCTTCCGCTTTACAGCGGAAGCGGTGCGCTCTTACCGCACCTTTTCACCCTTACCCTCGCACTTGCGCGCGATGGCGGTATCTTCTCTGTGGCACTAGCCGTCTCTGCGCCTTGACGCGCAGATCCCGGACGTTATCCGGCACACTGCCCTACGGAGTTCGGACTTTCCTCCCCCAGACGACAAGCGCCTGGCAGCGACCGTCCAGTCCGCCTGCATGGCCTATTTTACGCGGATTCGCCGATGGAGACGCCCATAACGAATTTTGCCTCAGCCGGACCATGGATTGAACAGGGCGACGCCGGTCCGTGCGATGTCTTTGGTGTTGCGCGTCGCCAACGTCAGGTTATGGTGCTTTGCGGTGGCCGCAAGCAATCCATCGATCACGGTAGGTCCTTTCGCTCCGGATAGATGACCCCAGCGGTCCGCAATCTCGTAGTCAATATCCAATATCCGACCGGCAAACCGCATGGGAAGATCTCTGGTCAACCATCCCTCGAGGCGTGTACGCCGCTTGCTCGGAGGCAAACACACGATACCTCTTCGCACCTCTCCCAAGGTGAGCACGCTCAGATGAAAGAGTTGCTCGTCGGTGGCATCAATCCAGGCAGTGACCTTGGAATCGGGTGCCGGCTTGATAAGCTCCGAGATCACATTCGTATCCAGGAGGAATCCGCTCACAGTTCAACCGTCCGGCCATGGTCGGGCTCTCGTTCAAGATCGATGCCGGAGCCGGCGAGCGGCGACTCCGCAAAGAACTTCGACAGACTCTTTGGTTGCGCTGCACGTTGAGAAAGCCGCTCAAAGTCCTCGATCGCCAGGATGACCACGGCTTCCTTGTCCTGGCGTGTGACGACCTGAGGCTCGTGTGCACGCGCCCTGCGAAAGACCTCGCTGAACTGGGCCTTGGCGGTCTGCAGCTGCCACCGCTGGGAGGACAGGGTACGATTCCTGCCCGAGAGCGCGGATTTCTTTTGCGATTTCGAGGGCACTAGAGACTCCACAGACTAGTCTGACTAGACGTAGTATTGCGCGGGCTTCGAAGAGAGTCAAGCATCCGCGAGGATCTCGTCTATTTCGCCTCCGCCGATGCGCTCTGTGATCTTGCAAGTCAGTTCGCTTGCAGGAGAAAGTATTACCGCGGACCGATGCGAAATCTCATCTTCACCATTGCGGTGACCTGTGCAAGTCGCGGTCTCCTTCTGCGAGATAGGCTCTTGGGCTGGCCAAGGAAGACGTTTGATGGAACAGACCGCAGTATTTCGTTTGTACGGCATCGGATTCCGAGTGGTCGCAATGTTCTAGACGCCGTACTGGTCGAACCGGTTGGGCGTCCAGCGAAGGGCGCACTGCTGATCTGCCATGGCATCGGCGAAACCGTTGAGCACTGGCAGGGTGCGCAGAGACTTCTTGCGCAAGATGATGTTGCGTCGCTGGTGTTCAACTATTCCGGATATGGACGAAGCACGGGATCGATCCATGCTGAGCAATGTGAACGTGATGCAATCGAAGCGTTTCGCTTTCTGCAGCAGCTTCAACCTTCCGTACCGGTGAGCCTGCTGGGATTTTCGCTTGGTAGTGGTATCGCCGCAGCTATTGTCTGCAAGGTTGCAGCGCATCGACTCGTGCTGTGCGCGGCGTTTACGTCTCTCCGCAATGCGGCACGCAGTTTGGGCGTGCCGAGGACCGCCACGCGCCTACTGCCTGCAATCTGGAGTACGGAGGACGCAATACGCACCTGTTCAGTTCCGGTTCTCATCGTGCAAGGCGAGAGGGATCGGCTCTTTCCGGTGCAGATGGCGCGCGATCTTGCAGCGGCATGCAGCGGGGCATGCGAGCTTGTGGTGACGGAGGTATCGCACAATGCTCCGATCTATGCGCCGGAGCCGGCTTATTGGTCCTTGATCAGTGAATGGATTGGCACAGGGACCATACATATTCCGCGCTAGTGCGCGGCGCCTGCCAAATGCGGCTCACGCAGCCAGTCGTAGAGCGGGAAGCTGTCGGCCAGCTCACGAACCTGGCCACAGATACGGGCGAGCGCGGCGGCATCACTGCGCGTGTCGAGCGCGGCGGTGATCCATCCGGCGATGGTGCGCATCTCCGGCTCGCGCATGCCGCGGGTGGTGAGCGCAGGCGAGCCGATACGTACGCCGCTCGGCTTCAGGGGCGGATTGGTATCGAATGGAATCGCGTTCTTATTCACCGTGATGCCCGCTGCATGCAGGGCGTTCTCCGCTTCGCTGCCGAGCATGCCTTTGGCGAAGACATCGATGAGCAGAACATGCGTGTCCGTTCCGCCAGAGATGACGCGGAAGCCGTGTTCGGCCAACGCGGCAGCAAGAGCCTTCGCATTGGCGACGACCTGCGCAGCGTAGTCGTGGAAGCTGGGCTCGAGGGCTTCCCCGAAGGCCACGGCTTTGGCCGCAATGACATGCACGAGCGGGCCGCCCTGCTGGCCGGGGAAGACGCACTTGTCAATGGCTGCAGCGAACGGCTGTTGGCTCAGGATGAGGCCGGATCGAGGACCGCGGAGTGTCTTGTGCGTGGTGGTGGTGACGATGTGTGCGTGCGGTACCGGCGACGGGTGTGCGCCGCCCGCAACGAGTCCAGCGAAGTGCGCCATGTCTATCAGCAAGAGAGCGCCTACCTCATCCGCGATGGCGCGCATGCGAGGGAAGTCGAAGGTGCGCGGGTAGGCGCTGCCGCCGCCAATGATGAGCTTCGGCTTTTCGCGACGCGCAATGTCGGCCAGCTCGTCGTAATCGATGACCTCGGTGTCTTTGCGCACACCATAGGAGGCAACGCGGTAGAGCTTGCCGGAGAAGTTCAGCTTGTGCCCGTGGGTGAGGTGTCCGCCGTGTGCGAGATCGAGGCCGAGGATGCAGTCGCCCGGCTGCAATACGGACATATAGGCAGCGGCATTGGCTTGGGAGCCGGAGTGCGGCTGAACGTTTGCGTGCTCCGCGCCGAAGATCTGTTTTGCACGGTCGCGGGCCAGGTTCTCGACGACGTCGGCGAACTCGCAACCGCCGTAGTAGCGTTTGCCCGGATAGCCCTCTGCATACTTATTGGTAAAGACGGAGCCCGCGGCTTCGAGAACGGCGCGGCTCACGAAATTCTCCGACGCAATCATCTCCAGACCTTCGTGTTGGCGGGCGACCTCATTCGCGATCACTGCGGCGACGATGGGATCGGCCTGCGCGAGCGCGCGGTTGAGGCTGCTGGTCTGGACAGAGGATGTCTGAGTGGGCATGGCCCTCATTCTACCGCTCGACGAGATCGCGCTGCTGCACCGGTTCGGGCAGCTTTCCCGACGCAGCCAGGTCCTTGAAGGCGTTGTAGATGAAGGAGCCGAGGTACCAGCCGTCGATGAATTTGTAGGGCGTTTCGCCGGTGGTGTAGTGGCCGCAGGGGAGAATCTTCGACTCGTAGTCCACGTTCCGCTCGCGGAAGCTCTTGAGGACTTCGAGCGAATACTGGCGGAGGAACGTCAGGTCGTAGGTGGCATGGACAACCAGCGACTTACGCGGCGGCGCGGCAAACAGGTCCATGAAGCAGGCTGGGCTGATGCAGGCCCAGATCGCGTCGAGTTGTTGCTGGGTCATCACCGTTTCGAAAGCAGCGCGGATATGTCGCGAGCTTTGGCCGCTCCACACTACGTTGCCGAACGACGTGGATGCGTGATTGAAGGCGCAGACTTGCAGTCGCGGATCCATCGCGGCAGCGATGAATGCATAGCAGGAGCCGAGGCTGGTGCCCAGGATGCCGAACTGTTCGTAGCCCTGCTCCTCCAACCAATCGAGGCAGGCGCGAACGTCCACGACGCCCTGCCGGCAGGCAGCGATGGTGCGACCGAGGTTGGAGCTGACCGAGTAGTCGGAGCGCTCCAACTCCGCGGGGCGGCGGATGTCGTGAAAGGGCTTGGAGAGGCGCAGCGCGGAGATGCCGAAGCGGTTGAAGAGCGCGCAGAGCGCATTGTGACTGAAGGCATCGGCATTCCATTGCGGCATGACGATGATGGCCTGCTTCGGCTTGCCGGATTGCTTTTCCGGAGGCGCCGGATACCAGCGCGCATTGACGAGATCGTTCTCCGGATACGGCGTGCGCACGGGCGAAGTGAAGCGCAGGAATTCCGCCTGCGCGATTCGGCCCGCCTCGGCTTCTGCGCGCATGCGCGCATCGCGGCGCAGTGTCTGCGGACGCACATTGGTGGGAAAGAGTTGCGGGTGTCGCTTCTCCAACCGGAAGTCGCTGGGGCGTGGATAGCCGTAGAAGGCTTCGCGCTCGGCGAGGATGGCGCGATTGATCGCGATGAGTGCGTCGTCGGCTTGCTGCGGATTGAGTTCTATGCCGTCTTTGGGCATCAGGCCGCGTGGACGCGCAAAATCTTCCAGCCAGTCGAAGCCCCATTCCACCGGGCGCACAATGCGGTTCGTATCCCGTGTGGTGAGCGCGGTCTCCCAGGCAAACATCCACCGCGCGTAGAGCTTTCCAAGCATTACACTTATCGTAACGGATTGCCGAAAGCGGCGCCGGTATCGTTCACACATTGGGAAAACGATGCACTATAAGGATTTTTCCTTGTTTCATAGTCAACTTTTCACGCCACTCCGCCGTCTTCATGGGCAAGCGCTTTCTAGGCGTGTCGTCTCATCGACAGTCACATCGATAAATCATTCTTAAGGATCTCTTCAGGAATCGGATGAATCGTCTGCCCCGCCTGCTTTGCACGCCGCTGATCTACCTTGCCGTATCCGCCGCACCGATGATGCACGCACAAACCAATGGCTCCCTGCACGGCCAGGTGACCGACCCCAGCGGCGCAATTGTGCCGGGCGCGAGCGTGCAGCTCTCCGGATCTGGAAGCAAGACCTACAACGCTACCTCCGGCGGAGACGGCAGCTACTCCTTCGGCACGCTGCCTGCGGGCAACTACTCACTCAATGTGACGGTTACCGGGTTCACACCCTTCTCCGAGTCGGGCGTATCGATCGTGAGCGGGACATCGCGTGCTTTGAATATCCCATTGGCCATCGCCACCCAGGAGCAGCAGGTGGAAGTGACGGCCGATTCGAATCAGCTGGACACGACGCCCGAGAGCAACGGGAATGCGGTTGTGATCACCGGCAAGGATCTCGACGCGCTCTCCGACGATCCGGACGAGATGCAGAACGAGTTAACGGCGCTGGCCGGTCCTGCGGCAGGCAATGGCGGCAGTCAGATCTACATCGATGGTTTTACCGGCGGAGACCTGCCGCCGAAGTCTTCGATTCGCGAGATTCGTATCAACCAGAATCCCTTCTCTGCGGAGTTCGACAAGCTCGGTTATGGACGCATCGAGATCCTGACCAAGCCGGGCACGGACAAGCTGCACGGACAGATCCAGGCCAGCGGCAACGATTCCGCGTTCAATACCAGCCATTTCGTCACCAGCACGCCACCGTATTACCAATACTTCCTGAACGGCTCGCTTGGCGGCTCGCTCTCCAAGAAGGCATCGTTCTTTTTCTCGGTATTTGCGAGGAACAGTCAGAACATCCTGATCGTGAACACGGCGGGCACGCCGCAGAACCCGAATGTGGGCCTCGTGCAGAACCTGCTGAATCCGCAATCGCGTATCCACCTGAGCCCACGTCTCGATTATCAGTTGACGCCGAGCAACACGTTGACGATCCGCTACCAGTACAACCGCGGCATCGATACGGGCGACGGCGCAGGACAGCTGGCGCTCTCCTCCCAGGCCTACAACACGTCCAGCTACGAGAACACGCTGCAGATCAGCGATTCGCAGGTCATCAATGCGCATCTGGTGAACGAGACGCGTTTCCAATATGAGCGCGACCGGGACAACCAGCTTCCGCAATTTACGACGCCCACCATCACCGTGCAGGGTATCTTCACAGGCGGGGGCAGCAACGACGGCATATCGCACACCGCGGGGGACCACTACGAGCTGCAGAACTACTCCACGGGCAGCTATAAGAGCCACTCCTTACGCTTCGGCGTGCGACTGCGTGCCTATCGCGAGTCGGACTACTCAAATGCCGGCACCAATGGCAGCTACACCTTCGACAACACGATGCAATTTCTCACCGGCAAACCTTCGCAAGGTACTCTTACGAAGATCACGAATTTCAGCGCGCGCGCTACCCTCTTCGACGCGGGCCTGTTCTACCAGGACGACTGGAAGGTCAACAAGAAGTTGACCTTCGACTACGGACTTCGCTTCGAGTCGCAGAATCGGATCAACGACCATGCCAACTGGGGACCACGCATCGGCTTTGCATATGCGCTGGATGGCGGCGGCAAGCGTCCGCCGAAGACGGTAGTGCGTGCAGGTTACGGCTGGTTCTACAACCGCTTCACGAATGCCAGCGTGATCCAGGCGATTCACCAGAACGGCAAGAACCAGCAGCAGATTATCTTTCAGGGGCCGACCTACAATCCGAACGGGGTGCCGACGGGCGGCAGTGTCACCACAAGCACCCGCTCCGCGACCTACAGCATCAGCCCCAACCTGAAGACCGCGCTTGATATGCAGGGCGCCGTGGGTGTTGATCGCACGATCACTAAGGCCATCACCGGCAACGTGACCTATCTCTACAGCCGCGGGATTCACCAATATCTGACGGACAACGTCAACGCGCCGTTCTACGACTACGCGACGAACAGTTTCACCGCCGATCCCGCTACCGGCGAGCCAGCTGTGCCCTTTCCCGGCCAAGGCAACCTCTACCAATTCCAGTCCAATGGTGTGTACCGGCAGGACCAGCTCATCACGTCGATCAACGCGCGGGCGAAGCGTTACACCGTCTCCGGCTTCTACGTGCTGGGCTACTTCAAGAGCGATACGACGGGCGTGAACTACTTCCCCTCGCGCCAGAACAATATCGCTTTCGACTATGGCCGCTCTTCTAACGACGTGCGCAACCGTCTTGGGCTTCTTGCGAGCACGACGCTCCCCTACAACATCCAAGCCTTTGTCTTCATGATTGCGAATGGCGGCGCGCCATTCAACATCACGACTGGACAGGACCTGAACAAAGATAATCAGTTCAACGAGCGGCCCGGAGTGGTGGCGACAAGCAATTGCGTTGCGGGGAGTGCGCGGTATTACAGCACTGTCTATGGATGCTTGGACAAGACGCCCAGCGGCAACGAAACCATCCTTCCCTATGGCAGCGGGAGGGGGCCAGCCAACTTCAGCGCCGATCTTCGGTTGAGCAAGAACTTTGCCATTGGGCCGAAGCTGACAGGACATGGCGGCGGGGATGGCGGTGGCAGCCACGGATCGCACGGCGGTGGCGGATCACATGGTGGATTAGGCCCGGGTGGACTGACCAGCAATGGCGGCGGCGGCTTTGGCGGAGGACCGCACTCGCACGAGGTGCGACGGAAGTACAACCTGAACGTCTCCGTCGTGGGACACAATATCTTCAATGTCGTGAACCTGGCGCAGCCGAACAACGTAATCACCAGCCCCACGTTCAATCAGTCACTTTCTGTTGCGGGTGGCTACTTCAACCGCAATCAGACATCTGTGCGCACAGTGGATTTGCAGGTAAGCTTCAGCTTCTGAGCAAATTTCCTGTAGTGTCCTGGATCCGACGTCAACTTTATAACTCTGAAGTAATGGCTGCTCCGCGAAGGCAAGCAGACTGCAGGTCCTTCACTCCGTCAGCATGACACAGTTACGAAGAGTACTTCGGGGTGTATCGGCCGAGTGATCGTCCTTGAAAGAAAGGCCGCATTCAGTGAATCTTTCCATTACATAGCATCAGGGAATTTGTTTCAGTCGCACCAGATGCGGGGCACGCGAGGACCGAGGGCACACAGCACTTCATAGGCAATCGTGCCAGCGTGCGCGGCGAGATCGTCTGCCAAGATGCACCAATCACCCTGCGTGCCCAGCAGCACGACTTCGTCACCAACAATCGCGCCCTGAATGTCTGTCACATCGATCATGGTCTGGTCCATGGTGACACGGCCCGCGATGGGCGCGCGATGGCCGTTGACCAACACTTCTCCCTTGTTCGACAGAAGGCGATTGTAGCCGTCCGCATAGCCTACAGGCAACAGGGCAATGCGCGTACTTCTTGTTACTCGAAAGGTGGCGTTGTAGCTGACTGCTTCTCCAGGTTCGATCATGCGCAGCGCGGTGATGCGCGTCTTCCAACTCAGAACCGGACGGAGGCCTCGCGCGGTTGCGTGGGGGCCATAGCCGTAGAGCCCGATGCCCGGCCGCAGTAGCAGGCGGCTGTTGCACTCCAACGCGATCTCGCGGAGTGCGGCAGTCTGCGAGCTCACGAACAAGCTGGCAGAATTGCCGGCGTGGATCAGTGACGGCGTACATCCGTGGCCGCGCAGAGTCGAGAGGGCGTTCCGGAATCGCTCGATCTGCTCGCTGGTCTGCGGGGACTGCTCGTCCTCCGGCGAGGCAAAGTGGGTCATTACGCCTTCCAGTTGCAACGAAGGATACTGCGCCAATAATGCGGCAACGACGGCAAGCGCAGCTGTGTCGTTCCACTGGATGCCCTGCCGGGCCATGCCGGTGTCGATCTCGAGATGGAGACGAAAGGGATGCGAGGACTCCTGTCGCCGAACGGCCTCCGTGAGCCACGTGAGTTGATCGACCGTGCCGAGCACCGGGGTATAGCCACGGTGAACCGTCTCTGCTGCTTCACCCGCGAAGAGTCCGGAGAGCAGCAGCATGCGACAACTTGGCTGGGATGGGAGTACGAGCGCCTCCTGAAGACAGGTGACGGCAAACCACTTGCAGCCTGCTGTCGCGAGGGTGTCACGTGCCTCAGCTGCTCCGTGGCCGTAGGCGTTGGCCTTGATGACCGCTACAACGTCGGCGTCGACTGTCTCAGCCTGGGCGCGGAGGATGGCGTAATTGCTGCGAAGGGCGGACCGAGAAACCTCTACGCAGGTAGGACGTGTGGGTTGGGTCGCAGTCATTCGTAACCGGTACCGTCACCTTCATGCGCCATGTTCTCAAAGCGTGTGATTTCGCTGAGATACGCGAGATGAACGGACCCGGTGGGGCCGTTGCGCTGTTTGGCGATGATGATCTCTGCCTTACCCTTCGAGTCCGGGTCTTCTGCGCCATTTTCATCCTTGTTGTAGTAGCTCTCGCGATGAATGAATGCCACAACATCTGCATCCTGCTCGATGGAGCCGGATTCGCGCAGATCGGAGAGCATGGGCTTCTTGTCGCCGCCACGTTGCTCAGAGGCGCGACTGAGCTGGGAGAGTGCAATGACCGGTACGTGCAGCTCCTTGGCGAGTGCCTTCAGGCCGCGCGAGATCGCCGACACCTCCTGGGTGCGGTTCTCGTGGCGCTTCCCGCTGCCGCCGGGCAGGCTTGCCGACATGAGCTGAAGATAGTCGACCACAATCAGGTCCAGTCCGCGTGTCTGTTTGAGGCGACGTGCCTTGGCGCGCATTTCCGCGAGTGAGATGCCGGGCGTGTCGTCGATCCAGATGTGAGATTCCGTGAGCTTAGCGGCTGCGTTGATGAGCGCGTCCTGGTCATCGCGGCTGATGAAGCCAGACTGGATCTTGCGCATATTGACGAAGGCCTCGGAGGCGAGCATGCGGCGCAGCAGAGATTCGCTCGACATTTCGAGCGAGAAGATGCCGACGACCTTGCCATCAATCAGCGCTGCCTTCTGCGCGATGTTGATGGCCCACGCGGTCTTGCCCATGGAGGGGCGGGCAGCGATGATGATGAGCTCCGCCGGCTGGAGGCCGCTGGTCATGCGATCGAAGTCCTTAAAGTGCGTGGCGAGTCCTGTTACCTCGCGCTTCAGCTTCCAGATGGCATCGATGGTGCCGAAGTGCTGCTTGACGATCGCGGGGATATCGAAGAAGTCGCGCGTGATGCCACGCTCGGAGACCTCGAGCAGCGCGGTTTCGGCGGCGTTCAGCACTTCGAGCGCATCGTCGGACTGGTCGGCCGCCTGGGTCATCGCGGTGTTGCAGACGTTGATGAGCTGCCGTAGCAGTGACTTGTCCTTGACGATGCGCACGTACTCTTCGATCGAGACGCGGCGCGGCAGTCCCTCGGTCAGCGAAGCGATGTAGGCGACGCCGCCGACCGACTCCACTTCTTTGCGGCGAGCCAGCTCCTCCACCAGCGTGACCAGGTCGACCGCGCGACCGGCAGAGACCAGCTCATCCATGCGCGCAAAGATGCGCCGGTGCGAGTCGAGCGAGAAGTCGTCCGCGTGCAGCTTCTTCTCGGCTGCTTCATGGAAGTGGGCGTTTTCGAGCAGGATGGCGCCAAGAATGGAGCGCTCCGCGTCCGGGCTGGCGGGCATGCCGCGTTCGAGTGATATGTCAGGAAAGGCAGCCATTGGCCTCTCTATGTTGCGCCAAATGAGGCGGCAGTTCTAGAGACAGATTTCCGAAGCCTTACCATTGGCTGTGGAACGCAAGGCACAGGTCACGAAGGGTTTGCACGAGCCCTGTATTATGTGCGATGGAGAGAGTTGTCCATGCCGTCGTTCTGCCTTCGCATTGCCATCGCCGCCGCCACCCTGGCGCTGCCTCTTAGCCTTGCCGCGCAGTCTGCGGCCACCGATCCTGCGCCTGAGATTGCCCAGATGCAGCAGGTCGAGACCTCCTGGGACACGGCGGTCGCCAAGCGCGACCAGTTCGCAATGGAGAACCTGCTTTCGCGGGACTTCGTGGGCATTGGAGCGGCCGGAGATGTGACCACGCGCAATCAGCAGATCTCTCATCTGTTTGTGACCGGGGCGGAGCCGCTGTCGCTGACGCAGACAGTGATCGGCGCGCGCGTTCTGGGGGACGTGGCGGTCGTGAATGGGACCTATGTCATGCAGTGGCAGGGCAGCGGCGACAAGGTGGCGGAGAAGGGCGTGTTTACTCATGTCTTCCGCCGCAATACTACCGGGAACTGGCAGTGCATCAACTCCCAGCGCACGGTAGTGGCTACGGAAGAAGACCGCAAGAAGGCAGCCGCGAAGACCAAGAGCAATGCGGCACTCCCGATGCATATCCCGCTTTTTTATTCGGGCGCGAAGAGCACACAGCCCCCGCCTGCGCCGGGTACACAGAATCCGCAGCAGTAAGGTTGAAAAAGCAGATCCGTTGCGGTCAGGCGCCCGTGGGAGCATCGTGCAGGGCTGCGCCGGCTTCGCGGCGGCGGCGGCCCTGGATCTCGATGTAGACGTGGATCAGGGACAGTGCTGCCGGCGTAACGCCGGGGATGCGGCTTGCCTGGCCGACGGTCTGCGGGCGGACGCGGCCCAGCTTCTCCTGCATCTCGCGCGAGAGACCACTGACGTTTCCGTAGTCGAACCATTCCGGAATGCTGTGGCTCTCCGCACGCTTCAGCTTCTCGATCGATTTGCGCTGCTGATCGAGGTATCCAGCGTACTTGATCTCGGTCTCGACAGCGCGGAGTTCATTGCGGCCGCGTGCTGAAAGTGGTGTTTCGGCAAGGAGCGGCGCAAGCATCTCCTGGATCTCCGGCATGAACGAGAGCGATTGCAGCACAGGCCGTAGCCGTTCGATCGTCACCTCGGGGCGTTTCAGCAGTTGCGCGTAGGTCTGGCCGGCGATGCTTGTGGGATCGAGTGTGAACTCCGGAAACGCTTCAGCGCAGCGGACTGCGTCCACCCGTGTGGTGGCCAACAGCTTTTCCATCGCGACGGCACGCCGTTGGCGCGCCTCGTAGTCCATCCACGCTTCGTCATCGATGAGCCCCAAGCGGCGGCCGTAGGGGGTAAGGCGACGGTCTGCATTGTCGATACGCAGGTGTAGACGGAACTCTGCACGCGAGGTGAACATGCGGTACGGCTCGTTGGTGCCCTTGCTGATGAGATCGTCGATCAGGATGGCGGTGTAGGCCTCGGTGCGATCGAGCGTGAACGCAGCCTCACCTCGCACGGTGAGTGCCGCGTTGATACCGGCCATCAACCCCTGACAAGCAGCCTCTTCGTAGCCCGAGGTACCGTTGATTTGTCCGGCGAGATAGAGCCCCGCGATCGACTTTACGCGCAGGCTGCGATCCAGCTCGGTGGGATCTATTGCGTCATATTCAATGGCGTACCCGGGACGGAGCATCTCGGCGGTTTCAAGACCTGGGATCGAGCGCACGACCTGCCACTGCACATCCATGGGCAAAGATGTGGACATGCCGTTGACGTAGACCTCGTGTGTGTCGAGGCCCTCGGGTTCAAGGAAGAACTGGTGCTGCTCCTTATCCGGGAAACGGACCACCTTGTCTTCGATCGACGGGCAATAGCGCGGGCCGATGGCCTGGATTTGCCCGGAGTACATGGGCGAGCGCGCTACATTTTCGCGGATGATGCGCAGCGTCTCCGGCGTGGTGTAGGCGATGTGACAGGAGACCTGCCGCTGCGGCAGTGTCGTCGTGCGGAAGCTGAAGGGGGTGGGATCGGCATCGCCGGGCTGCTCCTGAAAGCGCGACCAGTCGATGGTGCGGCCATCCAGCCGGGGCGGCGTACCGGTCTTCAAGCGGCAGCCGCGCAGGCCGAGCCGCTTCAGGCTTTCCCCCAACAGCACACTGGGTGGCTCGCCGCTGCGGCCAGCCGGGTACTGCTCCTCACCACAGTGGATCAACCCGTTGAGAAATGTGCCGGTGGTGATGACGACTGCGTCGGCTTTGATGGTGCGTCCATCGCGCAGCTTTAGCCCGCGTGTCACACGTGCGCCAGCCGTGGCGGTTTCGATTACGAGATCGATGACTTCCGCCTGCTTGATGAAGAGATTCGGCTGCGCCTCCAGCACCTGCCGCATCTTCACGCGGTATTGCTGCTTATCACACTGCGCGCGCGGCGACCACACGGCCGGCCCGCGCGAGGTGTTCAGCAGGCGAAACTGGATGCCGACGGCGTCGGCCACTTCACCCATGATGCCGCCGAGCGCGTCGACCTCGCGTACCAAATGGCCTTTGGCAATGCCGCCGATAGCTGGGTTGCAAGACATCTGCGCGATGAGGTCCAGATTGAAGGTAAATAACGCCGTCCGCAGACCCATACGAGCCGCAGCCGTGGCAGCTTCGCAGCCAGCGTGACCGGCTCCAACGACGACAACCTCGTACTGTTCTGTAAATGGCATGCTTCTTCTATTTTAGCGAAGAAGAAAAACGCGGCAGCCGTAGCTGCCGCGCATGGAGGAGACATGGCTAGAAGTTGAAGCGTGCGCCGATCTGCACCTGGCGAGGGCTGTAGATGTAGTTGGAGTTGGAGGTCTGCGTCGCACCGAAGCTGGGTTGATAGGTCAGCAGGCCATTGGGGCTGCCCGTTGGCGTGCTGATGGCATAACCCGTTGTACCGACTCCGGTCACGTTCTGATGGTTGAGTGCATTGAAAAGCTCGCCCAGCAGTTCGAAGGAGTAGCGATCCCCGAAAGGAATGCGCTTGGATACCCGGGTGTCCAGAACGAAGGTACGCGGGTAGTTATAGGTGTTCCGGAGAAAGGGCAAGCGGGCTACTCCGGAACCCAAGGGGCCAGACAGGGCGCCTTCCGAGTTGCTGCCAGTGACGCCGAGACTGTAGGGCAGGCCGGTCTGCGCCTGGAAGATGGGAGAGACGCCCCAGCCGTTGGCAACGCTATTTTTCCAACCAGTGAGGTTACCGAGGATTGGAGTCCACACCATGTTGGCTACGAAACGGTCTCGAACATCGTTAGGGGAAAGACCATACTCCGGACGCAGGCTCGGGTTGAGTGGATCGATGGGGTTGTTCGTAGGGGAACCGGTGCCGATGTATTGGTTGTAGTCCAGCGCTTTCGACCAGGTGTAGTTCGCGTCGAACTGCAGATTGCGTGTGAATTTGTGGTCAAGCTGGGCGGCGAGTGCGTGGTAGTTCGAGTTCACGTTACTGGCAACATCGATGACGGCTCCATAGCCGGCGACAGGACGTGCACCGGTGTAAAGCCTGGTGGTGTACGTACTGCCATCTGCCAGCGGCCCATTGACGCCGCCTGTCGCTGCCTGCTGGCCTACTACGGTGTAGTTGGCGGTGGAGATGGAGTTTGCATCGAGATTGCGGTCGATGCCATTGATCAGCTCACGGCCGAGCGAACCTAGATAGCTGAGAGAGAAGACGGTGCTCCAACCCAGGTTCTGCTGCAGGGTCATGTCGATCTCATGGATTTGTGGAGCCTGGAAGTTCTTGTCGAAGAAGGCAATGGTGGCCGTTCCCGAGAGAGCAGGCGCCGCAGTAAGAATGCTTGGGAAGGCAAGAGTCTGCGCCGCTCCCGTGGAGCTGATGTTCGTGGTTGGACGGATATTGCTGTAGTTCGTCTGACCGTTGGTATTACCCGAGGCCACATAGGTTTGCAGAATGTTCGAGTTGATGATGCGACCGTAGTAGATACCGTATCCGCCGCGCAGAACTGTGCGGCCCGTACCGAAGACGTCCCACGCGAAGCCGAACCGCGGGCCGACATTGTTCTTATCACTCGGAGAGTGACTCGTAAGCTGCTGCAGGCTTTCGCTATAGCCGGGCAACACACCTCCAGCAGTTGCATCGGGGCGAGTTGCCGTCTTACTGACGGCAAGCTGCGGAAGGTTGTCGGGAAGGATCGCGCTGGGAATGATCTCGTATTCGTAGCGAACGCCGAGGTTCAGCGTAAGCCGCGGGCGGATCTTCCAGTCATCTTCCACGAAGAAGGCGAGATCGTTGGTGATGAGTTGAAAGGCGTCCGGCCCGAGCGCCTGACTATATGCGGAATAGTTCGGCGTGTAGCTTGTTGCGGAGCCGAGTCCCTGCGTTGCGTGGTCGTAGTCGGCAATGTAGCCGCCGAGGGTCGGGTAGGAGTAGGTGCCGTTCTCGTTGTAGAGATTGTTGATGTAGTCAAGAACTCTGTTGTAATCGGCACCGAACTTGATGCTGTGGTTCCCGCGTAGATAGGTCACCGTATCGGCGACTTGAATACGTCTCTCTTCTGGGTACGATTTGCGCTCCAGGAAGGCCGGTTTGCCCAGAATGAGGCCACTGGTGCCGAAGAGCGAGATCTGCGATGGGCGATCGAAGGAGTTCTGAGCCAGGGGTGTTTCGTAGGCGGAGGGTACCTGGCTGCTCTCGAATTCAAGGTCGCGACCGTACTGAAAGCGAACCTGGTTGAGGATATTGGTCGAAATTGTCGAATCCAGGCGAGCCACGCCCCAGTCCAGCTTTACAAAGTCGTTGCCGAAGCTGTGGGTGCCGTAGGTGTTGGAGGATTGCGTCTGGATACCGGCGGGCGATGACCAGCGGAGCCGGTTGTACTCAAACGCGGCGTGATGTTTGGACGTGATCTGCCAGTCGAGCTTAGGAAAGTTAATGGCCTGATCGCCTGTTCTGGGTACGCTGCCCAGAATTCCATTGTTGATAGCAGCGACGCCCTGTTGCTCGGCGGCCGCACCCAGCGCATACGTTGCGAACCCGAGACTGGTCTGAATCGTGCATGCGTCCACGCTGGCTTGGTAGTGCGAGCCAAGCGCTTTGGCTGCGGCACTCGCGGTGGCGGCGGCAGAGAGAGTCTTACAGGTGTACCCGGTTGCGGCAAGGTTGGCCACAGGCGTAGCGAAGAACTGACTGGCTGAGCCAGGGCGCGCCAGGCCGGGGAAGTTCCGCTTGGACTGGTCATAGGCATAGAACCAGAAGAGCTTGTCCTTGATGATCGGGCCGCCGACACCGAAGCCCCACTGCTTGCGCCAATCCTTCGGCTTGAAGGGTGTCTGGACAAAGCCACCTGTGCTGGTCGGTTGCGCAATGAAGGTCTGTGGAGTAAAGGCGCCCCAATCGTTGTCGCGATCGCGGAAGAAGGCTTGGCCGTGGAGAGAATTGGTGCCGCTTTTAGTGACGGTATTGACGACGCCACCGGCGGAGCGCCCGTACTCGGCGGAGTAGTTCGAAGTGTTCACCTGGAACTCGCGAACTGCCTCTTCCGAAGAAGAGTACTGCAAACGTGTGCGGCCACGCTCCTCGGAGAAGTAGGCCTGATTGTTATCCGCGCCATCGACCGTGTTGTTATTCAGCAACTCGGACTGGCCGCGAAAGCTAAGCAGACCAAAGCCGGACTGATTTGAGACCACGCCGGGCGTAAGCAGTGCAAAGCTCGACCAGCGGCCTCCGTTGATGGGCAGATTGTCAATCTGCCGCTGGTCAACGATCGAGGAGACATCCGGCGATGTGGTATTCACCAGCGGATTGTCGCCGCTCACCGTAACTGTCTGGCCGGTATTGCCCACAAGGAGATGGGGACTCAGGTTCGTGAGACTGCCGACGGCAACAACTGTGTTCTGCGCTTTGTAAGAGGAGAAGCCACTTGCCGTGATCGTCACGTCGTAGCCGCCGGGCTGCAACTGAATGACGCGGAAGAATCCCTGAGCATCCGAAGTGGCCGTGACCTCGGCATTGGTTTGCGTGTTGCGAACCACCACGGTGGCGTTTGGAACCACAGCGCCGACGATATCGTAGACGGTTCCGCCGATGGCTCCGTCTGTCGTGGATTGTGCGTGAATGGCCACCGGCGCAAGCACGGCAGTGGTTAGAGCAAGCAGGGCGAGCGCCCTGGGGGACCTGCTGACAAACATCTGGCTCTCCTAAAAGTGTCGTGCCGTTTCCTCGCGGCAGGAATGGCAGCGACAAGGAGCCGGGAAAACTGCAGAACCAACGAGGCGGACCCGGTTGCATGCGCAGGCCTCGCTCATCTGGCTTCTCATTTGAGAGTGCCAGAGTTCGGTGAACGGAAGATTAAGAAAGGCTTAAGACAGCTTGGCCAGCTCAAGTCTTCTAGAAGCGGAGGCGAGCGACCAGTTCGAGCTGGCGCTCACGATAGAGATTGGTGCTGTTGCTGTTGGTCACCTGACCAAAGGTCGATTCGTAAGTGAGGGTGGGGTTTGCGCCCGCGCTGGAAGCCCCGTTGATGAGATAGCCAATGGTGCTGATACCTGTGACGTTTTGATGATTCAGCAGGTTGAAGCCCTGCATTATGATTTCCAGCCGCGGCTTTTCCCCGAGCGGGATGGTGCGCGATACGCGCAGATCGATTGAGTACGTTCCAGGATAGCGATATGTATTGCGGCCCACCGCGGGGATACGCGCGTCGCCACCCGAGCCATTGATGCTGGCGCCGAGGCCGGAAAGCTTCTGTGTGTGCCCGAACTCATCTATATAGCGGAGATACGGGATGGAGCCCGAAGTGCGGAGGGAATAGGGCAACCCGGTCTGCGCAGTTGCGGTGGGCGCCATCGCGTAGCCGTTGGCAAGCGCACCCAGCCAGCCGTGAGCGTGCCACGGCGTACGCAGCACAAAGCCGGCGGTGGCGCGCTGGCGGACATCGAAGTTCGAGTCGGCGTACTCGAGCTTTAGATCGCTGGGATCGAGCACGTCGTTGCTATCGGTAAAGGTGGTCTCGTTCTGATTGTCGTCCTGCGCGTGGGCGTAGGTGTAGCTGGCTTGCAGGTGCAGCCAGCGTCCGCCGCGGTGTGCGGCCTTCACCACCACCGCTTCATAGTGCGAGCCGGTGAAGCTGCTGATATCGGTAATGGAGCCGTAGGCGGGATTGAGGCGCTGCGTAAAGAGATGCGTCGCGTATGTGGACTGCGTCAATGGCCCCAGATGCTGGGGATCTTTCACGGTGTAGGTGATAGGGACGGCGGTTGTGAGGTCGATGTTGGTATCGAGGAAGTTGGGCAGATCCTGTCCTGTGCTGCGCAGGTAGCTGACGGTGATCTCTGTATCACGCGCGATGCGCTGGGCGAGCGAGACCTCTGCCTGTGCGATGCGTGGGTTCTGAAAGGTGCGATCGAAGTAGACGGCGGTGGGCGTCTGAGGCACGACGACGCGGCCGCTGAAGATGTAGGGGAAGACGGGAGCGCCCTGATCGCCGGGCCGGAAGTAGTAACCGAGCTGGCCGGCGGCTGATCCTGTTTCCGTATATGCGGCGAAGATGGTGGAGTTGATGATGCGGCCGAAGTAGATACCATAGCCGCCATGTAGGACAGTGTTGCCGCTGCCAGTCAGGTCGTAGGCCACGCCGACACGCGGGCCGTAGTTATTGCGGTCGCTGGGGACGAAGCTGGTCTGCGGCAGGACAGCGTTCGGCAGCAGCTTGTTCTGTGGCGGCAACTGCTCGTACTCGTAACGCAGGCCGTAGGAGAGAGTGAGCCGGTGTTGCAGCTTCCACTCATCACTCAGAAAGGCGGCGTAATCGTTGGTATCGAAGGTGAAGGCCTGCGGCCCAAGCGCCTGGGTGAAATAGCTATAGCAGGGTGAAGTACCGAGGCCGCTGCCGGCGGCATCGCAGCGGCTAGGCGCAAGCGCATCGGAGGCAAAGTCCAGCAGGCTGCTGTAGGCGTAGCTCCCATTGCCGTCGTAGATGCTGTCGATGCCATCCAGGACATGGTTGAAGTCGTATCCCATTTTGTAACTGTGATTGCCGCGAACATAGCTGAGCGTGCTGGCAACCTGGATGCGATGCTCATCGGGTAAAGCCGGGCGATCGAGCGTTTCCGGCTTGCCGATGCGCAGGCCGCTGCCGGAGCTGATAAGCGTGATCTGCGGCGACCTGCTGTAGTGATTCTGACTGAAGGGCTGCTCGAAGGCGGATGGCGGCGTGCTGAACTGGGCTTCGAAATCCCTTCCATACTGCACGCGCAGCTCATGCATGAGGTTGGCGGTGAGGAAGGTGTTCCATCGGCCGATGACCACGTCATCGGTGACGTGGTCATCGCCGAAGCTGGCAACTCCGTAGCTGGTAGCCGTCTGCGTCAGAGCGCCATGGGGCGAGTTCCAGCGCAGATAGTTGTATTGGATGGAGAGATGGTTGCGGTCATTGAGCTGCCAATCCAGCTTGGGGAAGAGAACGACCTGGCTGGCGGTGCGTGGCACGATTCCGGTCTCATCCATCAGCCCGGAGACGAATTGCTGGTATTGCTCGAGTGCATAGCTGGGGAGCGGCACGCCCAAACGCTCCCGCAGCAATTCGAGTTGCGATGAGGTAAGTGCACGATCAAAGAAGGTGGTGATGTTTCCAGGCCGCGAGACAGCCGGGAAGTTGCGGCGAAACTGATCGTAGGTGAAAAACCAGAAGATGCGGCCCTTGCGAACAGGACCGCCGGCAGCGACGCCCCACTGTTGTCGGCTGTCGGTCGGGGCGACAGACACGGCAGTCACGGTGCCGTCGGGCTGTAACTGCGCGAGCTGCGTGAAGGGGTTACGGGCGCCCCACGCGTTGTCGCGATCGAACACAAACGCCTGGCCGTGTAACTCGTTGGTGCCGCTCCGCGTCACCGTATTCACGACGCCGCCTGCGGCGCGACCGTATTCCGCAGAGTAGTTCGAAGTGTTGACCTGGAACTCGCGCACCGCCGCCTGACTGGTGAAGTAGGCGGTGCGGGTGCGGCCACGCTCTTCGGAGAAGAAGGCCTGGTTGTTGTCCGCGCCGTCGAGCGTGTTGTTATTGAGCAGCACGCTGATGCCGCGGAAGCTGAGGAGGCCGTAGCCCTCCTGATCAGGGGCGACCGCGGGCGTGAGCAAAGCGAAATACGTCCAGCGGCGGCTATTGCTTGGCAGGTCGTTGATGGCAGGCTCGTCGATATTGGTGGAAAGCGCGGGCGAGCTAAGGTCGATGAGCACACCGGGCTCGCGCACTTCGATCGTCTCCTCTACGTGGACAATGGAAAGACGCGCGGACAGCGGCGTGAAGCGGCCTACCTCGACAGATACCCTAGAGATATGAAGACGTGCGAAGCCAGTACTGGTGACCCAGGCTTCGTAATTTGCCGGAGGCAGACCGGGAAAGCGGAAGTTGCCCTGCGCATCGGTGCGCGCTTGGTAGATATAGCCCGTATCAGCGCTGGTGAGATCGATTTCGGCTTGCGAGACAGCTAAGCCGGTTGGATCCATCACCGTTCCGCCAACGGCACCCTGCGTGTTGGACTGACCCCGCATGGACGAGGCGAGGAATACAGGAGCGATACTGCAGAGTAAGAACCGCCCGTAGATCCATCCCCAACGCGCGCCGCATCGCGGCATGGCCCCTGCTCCCGAAGCGGATTGCGTATCTCTGCCGGTCCGAAGCATCAACAGCTTCCAGCCGGCTCGTATTCATCATGCCGGAGCCGGCGCATGCCCACCATGCCCCATTCGTGGTGCCGGCGTGTGAGGCAGGCTCCCTCCGATAGACTGAGAGATCACTTATGTTTATTGATGAGGCAAGAATCCGGGTAAAGGCCGGGGACGGCGGGAACGGCTGCATGGCGTTTCGCCGCGAGAAGTTTGTGCCACGAGGGGGGCCCTCGGGCGGCGACGGGGGCCGAGGCGGTGATGTCGTGATGGAGTCCAGCGAACGACATAACACGCTGGTGCACTTCCGCTTCAACCCGGAGCACAAAGCAGAGCGCGGACGGCACGGCGAAGGCTCCAACTGCACCGGACGCGACGGCGACAGCATGATCCTGAAAGTGCCGGTAGGGACAGCGCTCTATGACGACGAAAGCGGCGAACTGCTGCACGACTTCGCCCGGCCCGATGAACGGATCGTTGTCGCACGCGGCGGTCGCGGCGGTCGCGGCAATCAGCACTTCGCAACGCCCACACACCAGGCGCCGCGTGAACACGAGGCCGGGAGGCCGGGCGAAGAGCGCAACTATCGACTGGAACTGAAGCTGCTGGCGGACGCCGGTCTGGTGGGGTATCCGAATGTGGGGAAGAGCACGCTCATCTCGCGGCTCTCGGCCGCGCGGCCGAAGATTGCCGATTATCCGTTCACGACGCTCGAGCCGAACCTGGGGGTGGTCACCGTGGGCGAAGCGCCGCATGAGGAGAGCTTCGTGGTCGCCGATATTCCCGGACTGATCGAGGGAGCGAGCGATGGAGCGGGTCTAGGCGTGCAGTTCCTGCGACACATCGAACGCACCCGCGTACTGGTACACCTGGTGGATGTCTCCGATGGGAGTGGTCGCGAGTCCGTACTGGAGGATTTCCAGGTGATCCAGGGCGAGTTGGCGAACTTTGGCCACGGCCTGAACGAAAAGCCGATGCTGGTGGTGGCGTCGAAGATAGACGTCGCCAACCCAGAGAAGCTGAAGAAGCTGCAGGCCATGGCGAAGCGGCGGAAGATGCCCTTCTACGCCATCTCCGCGGTAACGGGACAGGGAGTAGATGCGTTGAAGTATGCGATCGCAGACGCGGTCAGAAGTGCACGCGAGGAAGAGCGGGCGGTCGAAACGCCATCTTAGGAAGGAGCGTCGAAGAGCAGCGGCATCACTGCTGCTCGAATGTATCTCGGTCTACAGACGCGACTTTGCTTCGAGCACGCGCTTCACTGCATCTTCCGGCGTGTCACCGATTGCGGAGAGGTGGCCCATTTTGCGACCGGGGCGGGCCGAGTGCTTTTCGTAGAGGTGCAGGCGAACCCCATCCACCTCCAGAGCACGATCGAAGCGTGGCTCACCGTGAGCCCAGGCCTCGCCCAGCAGATTTGCAATCGCTGCGGGGCGCAACACATCCACATTGCCCAAGGGCAGATCGCAGACGGCTCGCACGTGCTGTTCGAACTGGCTGGTAACGCAGGCACGCTCACTTGCGTGATAGCTGTTGTGCGGGCGCGGCGCTAGTTCATTGATCAGTAGTGCTCCATCGCGGGTGACGAACATCTCCACCGCCAGAAGTCCTTCCAAGGAGAGTTGTTCCGCGAGGGCGCAGCCGATGCGTTGCGCCTCCGCCTCCATTGCGGCGGGAATCGACGATGGAATGACACTCCATGCCAGGATTTGCTGTTCGTGATGATTGGTTGCGGAAGGAAACGACGTCAAGCTACCGCTTGGGGTACGTGCGACGAGCACCGATATTTCACGATCGAGTGCGATGGAGCGCTCTGCAATACAGGCGCGTTGGCCCAGCGCGTCCCACGCCGACGCCGCATCGTCTTTGCCTCCGGGGGTGATGCGGACCTGGCTGCGACCGTCGTAACCACCGCGCGCGCTCTTCACAAAGCAGTCGTTCCCGAATGCTTCGAGCGCAGCATGCATCTCCTCGCTTGAACGAATTGCACGGAACGGTCCCACCGGAAACCCATGCCCTGTCAGCCACTCTTTCTGGGCGATGCGATCCTGAATGATCGCCAACACAGCTTCAGCGGGACGCACGGGTGCATATCGCTGTGCCGCTCGAAGGCAATCAAGAGAGAGCTGCTCGATCTCAAGGGTCACTACATCGCAGCCCCGAGCCAGATCGGCGGCTGCCTTCGCGTCGTCCCAGGAGCCCTGAAAACAGGCATCGACAACAAATCGTGCCGGGCAAGACGGGTCCGGGTCCATGACTTGAACACGATATCCAAGAGAGCGCGCGGCCATGGCCGTCATTCGGCCTAACTGACCTCCGCCAAGGATGCCGATCGTAGCACCAGGGAGAACCGCAGTCACTGAGGAAGCTCTTCCGCAAGTACCTCGCGCATGCGGCTGTCTCGCCACACCTTCAACCTCTGGCGAAGAGCAGCGTCTTCATTCGCAAGAATCTCCGCGGCCAGAAGGGCCGCGTTCGCAGCACCAGGACGCCCGATTGCCAATGTGCCCACCGGCACACCCTTTGGCATTTGCACGATCGACAGCAAAGCGTCCAGGCCCTGCATCGAGGTCGCCGGCACCGGCACTCCCAGTACCGGTACTAGCGTCTTCGCAGCGAGCATCCCTGGCAGGTGAGCCGCCCCACCGGCTGCCGCAACAATTACCTTCAGTCCGCGATCTTCTGCTTCGCTTGCGTACTGGAATAAGAGGTCAGGCGTGCGATGGGCGGAGACGATTCTGGTTTCCGTCGGTATCTGAAACTCACGCAACAATTCGACGCAAGGCTCCATCGTTGCGTAATCGCTTCTGCTACCCATCACAACACCCACCAGCGGAGAGCGCGTCATCGTCGCATTATACGGGGCGCCCCAGCCGCCGATCTAATGTGGGCGGAGCCACTCAAGCGCCAGCTGCAGCAGGGTAAACAACAATCCAAACGCACCAGCGAAACCCTTCACGCGTTGCACGCTTAGCTCATGCCGCTCCACGCGCTCTTCCAACAGGCTCAGGCGTCCGGGCTGACCATCTCCGAGCAAAGACGCCATCTGGCTCTTCACCACACACAGATCTGCCAAGACCTGCGCCTCAAACGTACTCATCATGTCCATACGCCTTCCACTCACATCTTGCCTCATTGCGTTGCGGCGTTTACAAAGATTGCGCTAGAGAATCGCGAATAATTCGGGGGTGTGGCGCCATCGTACATGCGCACGTAATAGCGCTCCACGGGCGCTTCGCGAACAATCGCGAAGCTGGATGCCGGACTGCGCAAAACGAGGTCCGCACCGTCACCTGCACCAAACTTCCAGTCACTGCGCCTCACCTCAAACCCGCCGCCGTTCGGAGCTGTCATGTTTGCCTGCAGCTGAATCTGCGTTGCAGTCACGCTTGTGACCACGAGATCACGCAGAGAAGCGAGCGCCGTTGAAGCGGTCAAAGCCATTGGCGGAAGCCACGCGTTGAGCGGTGCGGCCTCAGCCATCTTCAGTGAAAGTGGCTCGCCCCACTCGTTGGCAAACTGAATGGTGTAATGCAGGAGCTCTGGAACGCAGGACGTCGCATGAATCTGCACATTTCGGACGATAAGCTCGCTCGAAGTATTGGTCGAAGGAGCCTCTACTTGCAGCACATCTCCCGGCCAGATATCCACCGTCTGTTGTGGGTTCCAACAAGCATACGTTCCCTTCCATGCCGCGTTCGGCCAGGTCGACACGGATAGAAGTGCAAGTGCAGCGTTTTCACAGTCGGCAGAGGTGCGCGTCAGTGGGTGTTCTGCGGTCAGGATCAGGCTGCTGGATGCAGAGGGAGTCGGAACCGTCATCCGTGCCACAGCACGACCCCCTAGTCGATAACACGCTGTAATCGTAGTGTTTGCCGCTGGCACACTGCCGGGGAAGAAACTTAGCCTCTCCGTGCCGGTCAACTTCGCCTGCGCCTCTTGCGCCGAAGTACCAAGGCGTTGCGTCGTGGCCGCCGATCCGTTGGCGGTACAACGTACCCAGAAGTCACCGGGTCGCGTGATCTCAAAGCTCGCAATGCTCCCGAGAAAACCAATGCTGTCAATCACAACCGGAGTGCAGCTTGTGGGGGCTTGCGCAACCGAGCCGTCAAAAAGGACCACAGGGGCCGTGATGACGCCGCCGGTCGTCTCTTGTATCTCCAAAACAAGGTCGCCATCTGCGCTCAATATCTGGCCGCCAAGTCGGACAGCACCGTTGATGCCGCCCGCGCTATAGCTCTGAAGCGCTCGCTGCCGGTCCTTGCAATGGAATCGCAAACGTAATGTGTAGGTGTGTCCGATCTGCAGTGTCGTTGTAGAACCGGCCTCTACCCCCAGCACTATCGGCGCTGCCACCACGCTCGTTCCGTTTGCACGAAGATGAAAACCGGCCATGATATTGGCGGCACTGAACGTGCCATTGCATAGACACGCGAGATACCCTTCGCCGTCTGCATCGATCTGCAAACCGCTGAGTTCGAGCAGAATCACACCGCCCATCTCGAGTGCATCCACACCAATCACACTGCTGTTGCCGTTCCCGCCTTGCCCTCCGCCGATGGTCAGCCCACGTGCCGTAACAGAGGTATATCCGCCTCCGTCCACGACCGCCCAACGCTGAGGATCGATGACCGTCCCCGAGAATGTATCGGCAAGCCCAGTCGCTTTCTCCAGCAGTGACGGCTCACTCAACTCAAACACGGATGTCACCCCATCCCCTTCAAAGATCTCGGTCACGTAGGTCTGGGGCTCCACCGGTCCGCACACGGTGATGTCATTCACAACCTGGCGAACGCGACTGCCTCGCAGTGAGCCTCTATCCAGGCTGTTGTCGCTCTCCGCGAATCGATGAACCTGATCGCCAACGTTGCTGAACTGCACAGCTGCGTTGACTACACGGTAGCAAGCACGCGCTGCATTGCAGAGTGCACCGACATTTGTCGACCAGCTTTTACCCGCCAAAGCCTGGTAGCCGCCGATGAGTGCGGAAAGTGCGTCGCCGCTGGCTGGCAAAGACTGCGCACTGGCCCGACTCGTGATCTTCACCAACAAATCGCCGATATCAGTCGCCACGCAATCGAGCGTTCGCTCGCTGACCCGCGCATCGAGCATCACTTCATCGCTTACGCATTCAACCTGAAGCGAGTACACAGGACCTTCGGTTTTCATGCCTGCATAGACATATGCCGGTGTGTTGATCGCGTAGCCGGAAAAGAGCGTCGTCCCCCCATCCGCATTTACAACGATGCGCGCTCCACTTACTGGCGGCGCATCACCCTCAGGCATCAAATTGACTACGCAACGGCTGGGCTGGTTCAACTTGCGCTCGATGATTGCGGGAGCTTCCCCGCTCAACGCACCCGTGTGATCCAGAGCACCCTTCCCATCAAGATTATCGATCGTGATCTTCACGCTCTGGTTCCCCCTCGTGTCTGTCGCATCAGATCTCAGCGTTCGAGCACGGCATGTACGTGCGGTAACAGCACACCTGTGCTCCGTCCATCGGATCGGTAATAGGCAGTGCGAGAAAACGTCCTCGCAGCAGAATCTGCGACAGTGGAGCACTCAGAGCATCTGAAGTTTCTCCGGCCCCGCTCATCGACTGAAGACGCGGATAGTAGAAGAAGATCGCATCTCCCTGTTCCCCTTGCATACAAAACAACGCCGACCACTCCTGGAAGAACGTGCCGCCTTCTCGATCTTGGAAAGCAACCATCGACTGCGCTTGCATCCCCTGCACCGGGATACCCGCAATCAGCGGCTCGGCAAGTTGTAAACCCGCCGCAGTCAATGCCGTAACGCGGCCCACATTGAGAGTCACCCGGCGTATCCAGTTCGGGTCACCGTTGATTGCAGTCGAAAGATAGGCGGCGGAACATCCTGCACCCACATACCCGGTCTGGCCGCTGTAATCTACATCGACCGCGACCATGTCGCCTGCCTGGACCGTGCCGGTTCCATTTGGAGTGCTCAAAAACACCGCAGTTGAAGTGCCTGCTGAAACCGCAACCGGAGTGGAACCGGCCCTCAACACATTCGTCTGCTGCGTCCCACAGGTGAGCGCCATCGTCAGCTTTGACCAGCGCTCGAAGTTCATGCTGACGGTTGCGCCGGCGCTCTGCCGCGCCTGCAGCAGAACCATCCCCGGCGCCCCGTTCTCAACTGACTGCAGCTTGCTCGTCGAAGTACGGGTGAAGCCGTCGATCCAGCCCAAGTCCAGCCACGGTGTCGGTGGAGCATTTGGATCGAAGACGCCCACAGACGTCGCATCGAACAATGTAGGGGTTTCGGTCGCGCGATTCACAGGCGCAAAGTATGCACGAACGCGCCGCACTGTCGGCGGCAGGCTCGGTTGTGTCACAAGAGCTGGCGTACTCATAGCTCCCCTGCCTCCTCATAGCTCATCACGTTGACCTCGGCCCTGCGCACCAATCGGTCGCGTTCTCGGGCGACCGGTATGAAGATCGGTCCAGTCCAGGAAACACGCGTTCCCATAGGGGCTGGAGGTGTCACGCCATAGTCCGTTTTCTGTACTTGTTGTGGTTGCAGAATCGACAGTAGCTCGGCATCCATTTCTGTTAGAAGACTGCCTCGATCCAGTCCACCCGCCGATGCTGTGCCGGGAGTCTGATACTGAATCTCGCAGGTCTGCTGCGTTCGAGGGAGCGCATGCTCCTGATCGGCTACTGTCTTTGTCCAGCGCAACACAAACACGTTGTCCTGAACAGTTGCCGTGAAGCTTTCGTTCTCCTCCACCAGAACTCCCGGCCGCCAAACACCACGAATCAATACTTGCCGCGCCGGATTCAGTGCCTGAAGCCGATCACGAAGCGCCACGTAGAAAGAATCACGTGCTTTTTTCATCGGTCCTCTCAATAGCTCTGTGTGTCGGCCACTCGCAGGAGCACCCGGTACAGACACGCCAGTCCCATGGCGCTGGTGAAGGAGACGCCCTCTATCAGAAAGAATTCCCCGCCTACCGTGATGCCCAGCCCCATGGCGAACAGCACCTCCGCGGAACTCAATCCGAGCTGACTTACCTGCGCCTCCACCGAAGAAGCAGAGATCAGCAGTTCATACTTCGCTTGGTCACCGTCACTCATCGGCACGCGTACTTTGCGAAAAGCAGCAGGTGCCAGTGGAAGGTCTGCGAAGCCGGCCGTCGGTGTTCCCAGCTCTTCTCCGATCGCAGCAGTTGCTGCCACGGGCATCCGCAGCATGGCCTCGGATCCGCCCAGCGATCGGAGCAACGTATCGGCCACCCGCTGCCATCCCCCCTGCCTCGGTCTTACGCTCAGGTCGCTCATCGGTTATCCCAGCCTCGTTGCCACGTAAGGCCGGAGCAACGCCTGTACCTGCTCATCCATCAGCGAACTCGAGAAATATTGCATTTGCATTGTGTCCATTCGACTCGACTTCACATTCAACCCGGGTGTCGACTGCGCGTTCTTCACCAGTTGCGCGCATGCAATCTTTACCGGCTCCGGCACAACCGTGCATCCTGCGGTGTAAGTCACTTCCAGCTCGCTGTACGGCAGCCCCAGAAGGTTATAAGGCAGCGTCAACTCGCCGGTGTCTGCGACAAAATCAATCGAGGTCGGATCGAGTTCAACCCAAGCTCCAGGCAGAGCGAAAGCATAGGCGACGGCTGTCAGTCCAATGGGGCCGAGATCGCCTCGCCGCGGCCGCGCATATCTGCCTCGCACAAGCACGAATGGCAGTGTTGCCGGTGCACTCCATACCAGCGGCAGGTAGCTCAGCCGCACCGTCTGACTGCCTTCCACCACCCGCAGCCGTTCCAGATACTGTGTTGCCATCAGACTGCTGCGTCTGCAGTGCGCATCGATCATCCCGGACACTACTGCAATCCAGTCGTCTGTCGTGTCGGCTGCTAGACCGTAGCTTTCATACTCGGTCGCCTGTAAGTAGGCCATCCGCACTCTCCTCTTCGCAGTCGTCTGAGCGCCGCGAACTCATTCGTCTTTCTCGCTCACCTACCAGCGGGCCGCAACCATCGCGGCCCGCCCTTGCATCACGCATGTGCCTCCCAGGTTCGAGAGCCACCTCCGTTTCGTTAGCGCTGCACGGTCACCTGTGCATGCGCGTAATCGGCCCCCTTCACCACCAGTCCACCGAACTTCACCACCACATACTGCGAGGCAAGTGAATTGGGAAGTCCAAGCTGGAAGATGCGCGGGGACGCTTCGCTCAACCAGTGGTACTCGATCAGGTCTTCCGTCACGATGTACGCGGGCAGCGAAGCACTCCCGGAACCCGGCGTCCCGCTGTAGCTCAGCGCCCACTCCGGAATCAACGGCAGCTCGCCCGCCTGGGTGGAGAGAGTTTTCACGGTGAAGCCGCCTGTGATCTCGCGCGAGTTCAACACCACATTGAACTCGGTCTTCATCTCGCGATCGATCAGATCGAGCAGCACTGGGTTGGCGTAGATCGCCGTCGGACGAACCGCGAAGTTGCTGTTTGCCACCATCAGTGCTACCTGTGATTTCAGACCGTCCACGATGCTCTGTGTCGCGGAAATTGTGGTCGCATTACCGCCACCCGCAATCTGCCCGGCAGCGCCGAAGTATTGCGTAGTTGTCGGTGCGCTCAATGAAGTGTCGTTGCCGTTCCACAGCGCAATGTCGTGCGAGTTCAGAACGCCATCGACCGTGTCGATCAGATCCTTCGCCTGCAGATACGCAAATTGCTTCTGCTGCGCCCCCAGTTCCATGTCGAACAGGTTGTAATTGAGCTGCGCAACCAGCGCCTTCAGCGGAACGCTGCGCTCCACTCGGGTAGGATTCACTACTGCGGGCGAGATGTTTCGCGGATCCACAAAACCGGCAGTCCCCGGATTCGGGATCGCCGTCTGCTCGAAGTAGCGAGATGGGTGGCCGGTGGCCGGCACCTGCTTGATGCGCTGCCCGAACACACCGCGGCGCCGGACCAGGTCCGTGATCTCCGTCTGGTAGTAGGGAACTTCGACGGCGCCGGGCCCGATGTAATCTGCAGCCGAGTGAATATCCAGAAACTGTGCGTTCATTGTTTTCCTTTCGCTCTTCATAAAAGAGCAATCGCTGTTACATAAAATGAAAAGAGCTCTGTCTGCGTTCTTCCGCAGTCATGCGCCCTGAGTACGAGGTGCGATCTACCGCCGGTACCGCCTGGGAATGCTCTGATTAAGTACTCTTGCCATCTCGACCGGACCTGAACGGAGTGAAGGGGAGGTGAAGAGATCTGCTTTTCTCCTTCGTCACGTGATCCTGGAACTACTTATTCAGTAGGGACTCTAAGCCCGAAGTACTTTCCATAACTGCGTCATCACTGAACGGAGTGAAGGACCTGCAGTTTGCTGGCCTACGCCGCGCAGCTATCACTTCAGAGTTAGGAAGTTGGACTTTAGGCTCAGGACACTAAGACAGCGTTCCTGCCCGGGCAAGCTGCGCCTTCACAGCCACCCGTTGTTCCAGGCTCAATCCGGTCAAGGCGGCATCCAGCGAGCCGGCTTCCAAGCCGTCCACGCTGCCGATGCCTTGCTTGGCCAGCAGCTGCGCAGTCGCCGGAGGAAGTGTCTTGCGGCTGCCGGCCGCCTGCGCCTTCAGCTCCGCAATCTGCTGCTCCGCCTCTTCCAGCTTCCGCTCCAGCTCGCGATGTCGTGCATCGCCGCTGGCATCCACTGTCGCCACGATGCGTGCTACATCGCCCGTCATTGCGGCCTGTCGCTCTTCCAGCCATGCAACCGTCTTCTCCAGTCGCTCAGCCGCTGCCTGCAGCCGTTCGATACCCTCGGCCGCCGTCGTGTTGCTGTCGTTCTCGTTCATCGTTTCCTCGTTTCGTCTCTGTGCTTCACAAGCAGTCCGTCACGCTCGACGTGCCGCCATCCGTCGCGACATGTCGCTTCGCGTCGGCTGTCCTGCGGTGAGCTGAAAGGACGTCCTCCCGTAAGCCGCCTTCTCACGGAGCAAGATCGCTGCTCCGGTAAAGGTCACTTTGGTCAGTCGCCACACCGATGCGCGCATGTCTTCTACATGTGCATCGGCCAGCTCGTAGCTCATCCCCATCTGCTCCGGCGGTGTGGACCGCAGGTGACGCTCCACCTCCGGGAAATCGCGCCCGAATAGATAACCTGCTACCCGAAGCTCCCCCGTCCCCGCTTGCGTGTTACGGATATCCGCGTCGGTGATAATCCCACATTTGCGCCGTGCATCGTGCCCATCCCAGCTGGGACAGAAATCGACCGCCATGCCCAGCAAAGACGGCAGCGCCGCATCCGCCGCCGTCCGGGTAAGCACCACCCGACGTCCCCGCGAACCGGAAGGCGCGCGATCGCTCGGCACATCCACATACGTCAGCACACCTTCAAACGGCACCCGGTTCGGATGGTCCCGTACCAGCGGCATGGTCACCGCCATGGCTTCCAGCTTCATTCGCTCTCCTCGCTTGTCTGCTCGACTGCAGTCTCTTGCGGCTGTGCGGCTCCCAGTCCGCGCAGTGCCCGCACCTCGCTCACCGTCAACACGCCTGCCTTCAACAACTCCATCTGCATCTGCAACTCTGTCATCTCGTCGCGCGATTCCAGTTCGGTGAAGCGAAACTCGAACTCCCGCCACCCCAGCCGCTTGCCGAACACGTCGCGCGTAATGTGCTGCTCCAGCAGTCGTGCCACCGGCACGATCGCTCCACGAAACGCCTCATCGCCAAACTCCGACGAACTCGCCCGGTTCACATCGTTCTCCAGTCCCAGCAACATCGGCGGCAGTCCAAACGCATTCGCAACCATGCGGATCAAAAAGCGCTGCCATTCCAATCGCAGGTCGGCATCCGTGCCGCTGCCGAAACGCAGCACCTCCGGCTTCTGCTGTGTGCTCAGCACCGGCACGCGGCCTGTGCCTTCGATCTCGTCCTGCCACCACCGGATCAGTCGCTCGTGCTCGGCCGGCGTCGCTTCGTTCAGCCACAGCGCGTACTGCACTACCGCGTTGCTCGCCAGCTTGCCTGCAAACCGTTGCGCGCTCAGCAGGCTGTTCACGGTCTCGAAGGCAACCTCCAGCGGCCCCAGGCCAAACGGCGTGTGGGTCCGCGGATTCATCCGGATGTACATCAACTGGTCGTCGTAGAGAGGCACCGCCTTATCGACCGTCTGGAACATGCCCGCCTGCGCATAGCGCGGCACCTCATAGCCGCCCTGCCACTTCGGGTTGATCCGAATCGTCGCTCCGTCCACCGGCCAGAGTGATACCGGTCGCTCTTCGGTGCCGGTCAACTCCATCTCCACCGCTCCGAAACCACCCACCAGCATGTCTTCCAGCACCTGCTCCAACAGCGTGCGCAGCGAATCCGATTCATTCGGTTCGTCCAACGACCAGCGCAGCGCCGCCATTCGTTGTGCTGCATCCGCTCCGCCCGCGCTCCCGGCACGCACCCTCACCTGCCACTGCATCGCGGCCACGCGGTCTTTGATCAGATTGATCGCCCGCCGCACCACCGGCGTCTCGGCAAACCGTCGCAGGTTCTCCGGCGTCGGCTTCGGCAGCAGCGCCTGCCCCGCGTGATATGGGTTCAATACCGAAGGCAGCACCTGTGTCCTGCGCTCTGCCACCGCACTCTCCCCGCCGCCCGCCTGCATCCACTGCCACAGCCCGCGCACGTTCTCTCGCACACTCATCCGCGCTCCTCCAAAAAGCAAAAGGGCGAAGCCATTGGCTCCGCCCTCTCATCTCAATCTGCTGTTGTCTGCCACTTACTTCTATCGCTATGCCAGCCGCTCTACACTCGCAACTCCCGCCGGGCCGCCTCCGCCACTCGTCCCAGATCCGCTGTCGTCAGCACACGAATGCGCTCCCGCTCCATCGTCTCCACACCGAATCGATACGAAGCCTGCTCCTCCGCTTCCTCGCCGGCCACCTCGCGCAGCGGCTCGACAATCGCTGTCAACTCGAGAGTCGCCCGCTCCACTCGCTGCACGCCCTCAGTCAATTCTGCTGCCGAGAAGGCAAGCACCTTCGCACCTTCTACATCGCCCGCAAGCGATACCGCCTGGAACATCCGCACCACACCATTCGGACGATACCCGCAGTCCAGTCGCAATGGATCTCCATCGCGCGTATAGCGAGCCGCGCTGATCCGTCGCTGCATCAGCTCCCATACACCGGCGCGTTCGAACTCGCTGCGCATCCGTGTCTGCAGTCCGGCTCGTCCCGTCCTTCGGATTTCGCGCCGTCGCTTCGCCGTCAGCACATACAACTGCATCAGCGATTCAAGCTCGGTCGTAAATGACTCCGCCAGGCACGCCTTCGCTTCGGTCATCTGCAACGCATTCGACAGCGCGTCTTCAAGCGAAGCCACTCCACTCCGTGCGTCTTCCGCCAGCCGCCGTCCCACCTCGGCCTCCAACGCCTCCAGCATCGCCGTATCGGCATCCGGGTCTATACAGCGAACTCGGCTCCAGTCGCGGGTAAATCGCACCGCTGTGCGCGCCTCGTTATCCCGCAGAAGCACACCGATATTCACGAACTCGTTCTTTACCGGATCCGGTACATACCGGATCAGCGAGAACTCACATCGCTGCCGCTCCGCCACATCTCACCCGTCCCACCTACATCTTCGCCCATTCTGCCACCCTCTTGCTCGCCCACCACTACATCACCATCTTGTCCGCACCCGTTTTGGTACTCCACGCCCTCTTCAGGAAAGGCTCCGGAAAGATCCCCGGCATCATCGTATCCGCGCTCCGTCCCCAGAAAGGAAACGGCACCCGGTGCGACAGACGAAAGCCGTCGATTAGCTCGCGCAGTCGTGTCCGGCGCGCCATCAGCGACTCTACCAATGCCTCCAGCTCCGCGATGTCGCCACCGTACCACTCCGGCGGAATCGCCTCTGCCGCCATCCAGACCGTCTGCGCGTCCAGCCGTTCGATCCGTCCAAGCCACGGCTCGAAGCTCTCCCATCCCGTCACGGTCGCATAGACCAGGTTGCTTGCGAACACCCCGCGCAGGGGTGTATCCACCAGCTTCCACTCTCCCGCATTGAAGCAGTACCCCTGGTCGATAAACGTCGCCATGTAGCGGCGCTCCCGCGGCCGCTTGCCAAACACCGCCTGCCGACCATTCACGTTCGACGTCCACTTGTCCAGGACCAGCATGCCGGCAAACTCGCGCAGGTTCTTCACCTCCGCCAATTGTGCCTCAGGCAACGTATCGACCACTTGCCCCGGCATCAGGCCGCCTACAAAACGTGAGCCAAAGTGCAGCCCCGCACGGCAACGTTCGCGTCCGCCCCCCACCTGCATCAGCAGCTCCGGCGTGTTCACGATCAACCAATCCGTCACTTCGATCACATCGCAGGCCGGAACCGTCAGCCCTACGCTCGCCGCCAGCCGCGTCGCTAGATACTCATTCGCCAGCACCCGCGTATGTTGCGGATTGTTCTGAAACTTCACCACCCACAGGTTCTCGTCCGAGCCCAGCATCAGCTGGCTCTGCGCTCCGCCCCGCATCGCTCGTATCTGCTGCACCGCCAGTACTGCCACGCGACCCTCTCCTGCCAGCGATTCTACCGGCTACCCCGCCACCAACCGGGTGCCCCACGTCTCATCGAGACGTTGGTTGAGAGACGTGGGTTGAAACGCACCCGGCGAAATCAACCATGCCCCGCCCATCGAAACATCACCCAAAGCGAGCGGCCAAAGGGAGCCCGCCACTCCCCACCCGCCCCGCAGGCGCTTCCGCCCGGACGGCCAGTCCACGCACCGCCATCCCCATACCCATCGCCATCACCAGGTCGTCATGCTGTCCCGCGGCCGCCGCGGTCCGCCCCCGTGCATCGCGCACAAACGTCTTCATCTCTCGCAACAGCCGCGCACTCATCACGCATTCTGCGCCATCGCCCAGCAGCCGCTCTATCTCTCGCAACACGCGCGGTCGAGACAACGCCGTCGTCAGCCAGCCGGCCTGCCCGTCCTCTATATAGAGCGGCGCATACTGCACCACGCCCGTCAGGTATGCCAGTACACCGGCACCGTGATTGTTCCGCTCCACGATCAGCAACGCCCCGTTGTACTCGCGCGCCAGATCCGCCGCACGTTGTGCCAGCTCCAACAGACCGCAACGCCCCTGGAACTCCGCGCACTGCAGTCCCGTCGACGCATCCAGCACCTGCATCGCTGCGTAGTCACCCTCGCTGCCGCCGCCTGCAGGGTCCACCGCCACCAGATACTCTCGTCCTGCCACGGGCCGCAACCAAACTTCTAAAGCACCCGCCCACCGTCTCTCCACGGGCGCCGGTACATCGCGCAGCCGACGCTCGATCGCCTCACTGTCGAACACACAACTCCCGCTCGACAAAAAGCAGTCATCCGCGCTCTCCGGATACTCCTGTCGCGCCAGCATCCCGAACTGCCGCGCCAGCTTTCTGCGAAATGCAATCTGCCCGCGCGTCAACCCATGCCATGCCATCAGTGCGGACTCTTCGTCCGTCAGCACATCGTCACTCGCAGAATCCAAACGGTAGCTCGCCTCCCACCACCAGGGAAAGAAGTGCCGCACCCAACCATTTGTCTCCGCCGCCATCCATTCTTCGTAGAAGCAGCCATACGCACCCTGTGCCGTCGATTCCAGAACCACTTCGCCATCCGGCCCCGCAGGCATCGATGCCAGCAGCCCTGCCAGCGTCGCGCGCGCATCGCCAGGCCACCGCGCCACCTCGCTGCAATGCAGGTTCTGGATCGTCAATCCGCGTCCCGCGTTCGGGTCGCCCGCCGACTCCACCCGGTACTCGCTGTCCAGTTTCGGAAACACCAGCGACCGCGCATTCGCCCGCGACGTCTGCAGCACGCCCTCGCGCAACTCCTCCGGCAACTCGCGATGGAACCGTCGCACCATCCGGAAGATCTCCTCCGCCGCCTCCTGTGTATGCGCCACCTGTACGCTTAGCGTGCCCCGCCGCGTGATCGTCTTCAGAAAGAAGCGGGCCGCCACCCAGGTGCTGATCCCCATCTGCCGCGCCTTCAACACAATATTGGCGCGGCCTCGTCTTCGTTCGAACTCTTCCTGTGCGCGGTTCGGTCGCAGAGCCGACATCGACCCTGTGCGTGTCCGCACCTTCAACAACATCTCCGTCAGGAAGACGCCCGCCGTCCGCCCCTCCAGCCGTTCCGCACGCATATCCAGCAGCCGCCCCAATTGCAGCAGCTCTTCCAGGTCCCCATCCATATCCAATCTCTCGTCCCCCTGCGCTCAGAAATGCCGTCATCCTGACCCTCGCAGGGGAAGGAGTTGCAGTTGGGGTAATGCTGTTCCCATCGCGGTTGCCCCAGGTCTCGCTTTTGAGACCTGGGCCTGAGCAGAACCCGTAGTTCGATCCCTCACCAGCGAAAACCGGGTACCTATCCTCTAAATGTGATACCCCAACGTCGCCAACTCACCCTTTACATCGGCCACCAGCGCCCGCAGCGCGGTCACCATCGCGGCATCCAGCTTGATATTCAAGCCATCGGAACCGACGGCGGCATTCGTAGCCGTCACTGCGCTCAAAACGACACCCAGTGCAGAGAATGCCGCGCGCTCCACCTCAACCGCCTTTGTGCCGTTCGGCAGCAGTGAGGTCAGCGCCTCCACCTTGCCCTCCAGACCCGCCGTCTTCGTTCCCATCTGTTCCACAAACGCCAGCGCCTTCTGCAGATCGTGAAACGCTGCCGCAAAGAAGTGCCCCATCGACGCAAATCCAAATGTGCTCGCCATCTATATCCCCTCTTTCTCTTCCGTCGGCAGCGGACTCTTCTTCAGATACGCTGCCGCATTGATCACTGCTGCCACCGCACTCATCCGCAACAGCACCATCCAACTTCCGCGCGTCCCGGTAGCAATTCCAGGAGCGGTTACCGCCGCCGCCACGGCACTCGCGCCGCCGCCAATCAACGCCGCCGCGATGCCCTTCGCCCAAACCTTCCAACTCAACATCTCTCCCCCAAAAAACGAGAGGCCCTGCTTAATGCAGGGCATCTCATGTTCCATTGCAACTGCTTTACTGAAGACACTCGAGTGCCCTGAATCTGAAGCTTGTAAATTTGCCATCCTGCGCAAAGCGAAGGACCTGCATTTTACGCATGCCGCTCACAACAGGAATGCCTCGTCTCCGCACCTGTAGCTTTTCCGTCAGGAAAAGCCACACTTCGCGGGATTCCGCTCCACACAGCAACCGTGACAAATGCTCTAAAAGCTGGTCGCCGTCAGCGGGTAGAACGTCCATGTATTCGCTGGGTGGCATCGATAGATCCCGAAGCCGCCGCCCGCTTTCGCCGTTCCCGGACCGAAGGTGAAGTCTGCATCGTTACAGCTGTCTGTCGGTGTCGCCGGCACCGGACGGACTGTCAGGTTTTGCGGCGGGTCGCTTTGTTCGATCATCTCCGGCGGCTCACCGTAGATCGTGCCGCTCACCACCAGGAAGTCGAGGAATCCTGCGTAGGCACCGAATGGTCCGTTCACGGGGTTCGACGAGCAGAGGCTGATATCGGCGTTGTTGTTGCCGTGCCAGTGTCCGCCATTCTGCGGCCCTGCCAGCGTGACATTGCAATTGCCCGTCAGCACATAGACGTGCTGCGCGAGAAAGGCGTCCGGGTTGACGCCGTGAATCGTAATCGGCGTGGTGTCTTGTGGCGCCAGCACGTTGTTGACACTCACGTCGGGGTTGTCGCCAGTGCTGGTGTTCGGAGACGGGCTGAACGGCTTGTTCACGGCCCCGAGCGTGCGGAATTCTGTAGCCGGAATCTCGAAGTTCAGGGCTTGTGTGCCGATGCCAAAGTTGTTTCCGGAATCACCCCAGACATCTCCTGTCGCGATGCTGCCCTGAAACTGGCCATTGTTCTTGTTCATGATCAGGTTAGTCAGGGTATTGCCGCCGCTTCCCAGATCGATTCCATCGCAATGGCCCAGCGCCGTGATGACGGCCTGGTTATCGCAATAGCCGTCAATCGCGAGGTTGCTGTACACATCGCCGCCGCCTGCGCTCACGATGGACTCGCCGTGCATGTAGTCGAAGCGCGAGTTCACCAGCCTGCCGAAGCCGCCATTGGCAAAGCTGCGATAGAGGCCGATTTCCCCGACCTGCAAGAACAGGTCGCTGACCTGGGTATTGCCACCCGCCCAGACGAACAGCGCGAGATGCCCATACTCTTTCCCGATCCCGCCGAAGGTGCCATAGGCCTCCACGTGGTCCACCTGGTTATCGACGCCGGTCGAGACCACGTCGCCATGCACGCCGTCTGTGGTCGGGTCGTAGGTCTGGCCAGGCTGGTCTTTTCCGTAGAGCAGCCACTCGTTGTTGAGTTGCGTGAACAGGTAGGCGAAGTGCGAGTCCTGACCGTCCGCCGTGATGCCGTAGCCGCCGTTATTGAATGCGCCCAGGTGCTCTTCGTCGCCCTGCGAGTCGCCGATGAACATGCCACCCTGATTGGGGCCGCCGCTCGGGTAGTTCCCATTGTCACCGGGGAAATTGACGCATCCCCCACTGCCACAGCCATAGGCCGCAAGGTAGCGGGTGCTGCCATTGTTCAATTGGCTGGTGTGCGTCTGCCCGTCAGAACATACAGCGGATTGTCCGGTGTTTACCTGAAACACGTTGTAGTTGTTGTAGGTGGCCAGCAGAAATGTCGATGCGCCTTCTCCATTGGGAACGCCGGTCAGGTAGCTGCCAGCGGGCCAATTGAGCGTCGGCTGAGTGGGCGTGCCGACATGAAACTGTCCCGGCGGCAGACTTACCGAAGCATGCTTGCCCGTCTCCGCCTGATAGCAGACCACAGCATCGCGCAAGTCTTGAAGCGCCTGCCCGGAGTTGGGGCCATAAATGCCGCCGTTACCGTACTTCGCGCAGCGCGCGTCGAAGATGCCCTTGCTCTTGTCTTCCTGGCATGCGATCGTCGAAACACCGGACGTGTCCGTGCTGACCTGCACTTCTGGCAGCGATGAAAGATGTCCGACGGAATCATACGCCGCCAGCGCGCTGCTTCCTGTACCCGAGCAGGTGTTGTCAGCATTCAGGTAGCCGTCGCAAGCCTTCTGCTGCTGAATGCCCACACTGTTTACGGAGAAGTTCGCAACCACGCCACCGCTGCCGGCGTAGGTCGCGAATCCGACCTTCGTTCCCGAGGTATTCACTCCCGCCGGTATGGACGCAACCAGTGGGCTGTGCCCCGCGTCATCGGTCGCCGTGATGGTCTGCCCTGCCACCGTAAAGTGCAGGGAGCTCATGTCCATCGCCTGCTGGGCTGAAATGAGCGTCTGCACTCCGGCCACCTGACTGTAAAACGCCACCAAGTTGCCTGATGTCAGGTTGGCAAAGACAAGATCATTCGGATCCGTGTAGCGGAAGATCACCAGAGACATCGAGCCGATATTCGTGTAGTTGACATTGACGGTAAAGCCCGTCGATCGCCCAATATCGATGTATGCCCCCCCGGTATAGGGAGCTCCGGTAGTTGTCGGCGCTGTTACTCCGCCGCTTGTCTCGAAATTCCAGGCTGTTGCCGGGTCGCCAAAGTGCCAGCCGGTGTCCGGTCCCGTGTAGACCGCTGGCTTTGTGCCCTGTAAGGTCGTCCCGGCGGCTCCCTCATTGAAGCTCGTCTGCAGATAATAGGTAGTCGTCGTCTGCATGCTGTGAAATAGCGCCGCGACATCGGAAGCGCTCGCAGCCGATGCCATCGAGGTCCCGTTCCCCTTTACCAGTCCCGTCGGCAACGTCACCGAACCGGAGCCGGCATGCGTAGTCACATACTGCGTCAGCTGCGACTGCAGCGCATTCTCCGATGCATCCACATACTCTCGGCTCACCGACTGCTGCGCCACCGCCGCCGGCACCACCTTAGTCCGCATTTGGCCGATCGTCGCCGTCGTCGTCTGCGGTACCACCCAGTATTCCTTGAGCACCGTGCCGTCGTTCAGGTGATACACCGCCGTGTAATACGAACCGGCCGGCTCTGCGCCCTCATTCGGCGCCAGCGCCAACGCCACACTGCCGTCCTGCGCAATCTTCACACTCGTGCTGCCTGCCGCCACCGTACTTCCGTCTGCGGCGGTAAAAGATGGCCAACTCACCAGCAGCGTGCCTTGCGCCAGGGATCCGTCTGCCCGATACACCTTGTCTTGCACCGAAGTCGTCTGCATCGCGCGCGCTGCCATGGCACCCGCCACCAGCATCCCCACCAGCAGAAGAAGTCCACACCACCATCTCTCACCGCTCATCCGCATCGCCATTCATGCTCCCGTCGCCGCTACGTTGCCCTGGTCTCACCCGTCTCTGCTGCGGCCACGGCATCGTGCTTCGCCGTGCCATCCATCGCTGCTTCCCGCTCATCTTGTCGCTGCTTCAACTCTTCCAACAGCATCGCGCTCAGGCTCTTTGCCCCGCGCCGCTTCGCCGCCTTCGCATCTCCAAACTGGCCAATGTCCAGCAGCAGGCGCGTCTCCCGGACGCCGCCGGCCTTCGCCTTCTTCACCAACCCTTTGAAGACCTCCGGGAACGCCCGTCGAAACTCCCTGTCCGTGTGCCGGCGAATGCAAGGCACCGGACGCGTCTTCTTCTCTGTCTTCGTTGTTTGCTCTGCACCCGCGGATGCATCGTCCTCTTCTTTTGCCGGACGGCGCTTCCCGGTGCTCTGCTTCTTCCCAGACGCCCTGCCGGACGTTGGAACACTACTGCCTGCTGCTTTTTCTCTTGCCACGTCTCCCTAACCCACATCCCACCGGACAAACAAAAAAAGGGTGACGGCGCTCGGCGCGCCTCCACCCTTTCTCTCTTGCCTCAACTCTTAAATCCAGAATATCAATTCGCTACCAGTGAACTGGCAACTTTTTGCAATTCTGTAACTCGCTTTCCTGCTGCAACTTAGACCGGATTCGCTCAGCCTGTACTGCTTGACACACTCAACACGCGCCGGGAACTTGCATCAGTTTCAGCCGCAGAAACACATGCGTCAGACGGTCCAGCGCATCCGCGTAACGACGCACCACTGTCCGCACGCTCACGCCCAGCAGCTCTGCTGCCTCTGCCTGGGTGTACTCCTGCAGTGCGATGCGCTTCACCAGCTCGCGCTCCACAGGATTCAGCTTCGCCAGACAGCGCTCCACGTCATGGACGAAAATCACGGAATCCTCGAATGTGTATGCCTTCCGATTGCTCGACTTTCCTCGAAATGAGAAATCGCCCAGCAGCGACGGGACCCGTCCAATCTCCATCGAACGATACATGTAGCGCCGCAGCATTCCCTCCGTGTACTTGCGATAGAAGGCCACCTCTACCGGAGGCCTCGTCCCACCCTCGACTCGTTCCACCCGCTGCTGCTTCGGAACTGCGGAATGCGCCTGAACCCGTCGCACCACCAATGCGGCGCTCATCGTGCACCTCCGCTCAACGCCTGCTCAGGATGCCGCTTCGTCCGTCGCCCACGCCGTTGCTCCGGCTTTGCCTTCGCATGTTGCGCCAGCTTGCTTACGCAGCACCGTCCATAAACCTCTCCTGCACTCTGTGTGCGAAACCACAATTTTCCGCACCCTTCACATACCTTCAGTTGAACGCGCGAATACTCCATTGTTTCTCCAAGGCCCAAGTCAGGCCGGCCGTCGCACTCGTGTGTCGCGGCAAGCTCATGATGTGTTCGCTGCTCTCTCCGTCCATAGCAGGACCGTTGGCAGCTTCTTCAGGAATGCCATCGCATCGTTCCACTGCCGTTTAGGGGCATGTGGACGGCAGACATCCATGTGCGCGCAGATCGATCGGGAAATTTGGATCATTCACAACTGCAATCGTTTTCCTCGGAAGGATAGAAAGCTCTTGCCGCCCACCAACCCAACGGTGGTCTGCGAGACTGCTCCATCCGGATGCCAGCCGCATTTGCAGGTGAAAGTAGTGCGACTCTAAATACTGGATTGTCTAGCGTCAACGTTTCCAAACGTCATACAGAACTGCAAATGCCATCTCATTCCCGAAAGCCAATTACCTCAGGAACCGTCCGCGGTTACGTTTCCATGAGACAACCCGTCGCTATGGCATCTTTATCTACTGGCTAACTTTCCACAATGAACTTCACTCAACTGCAAGAGCGTCTCCGCGTGGAAATCCTCCGGCGGATCGATCGCGGCAGTGTGAATGGTGCAATCCTCGCCCGCCAGACCGGTTTTCGGCCCTCCCATATCTCGAATTTTCTGCGCCGCCGGCGCACTCTCAGCCTCGTTGGTCTGGACCGTCTTCTTGCCGCGCAGATGCTCACGGTCGGCGACCTGCTCGCTCTCGATGACCTGCCGTCCGTTCCTCGCGAATCTGCGGCGCAGCTGACCCTCACCCCTGTTCCTGTCGTGACACCCGCCAGCGCTATCCACGACGCGGTGCCTCCGTCCTCCGCAATCGTCGATATGTTGCGGCTGCCGGGCGGCATCCTGGAACAGATACGGTCGCGCCGCGCTACATCGAGGCGGGGATGGTCGCGGTATGTCTCGGTACGTGTCACCCGGCAGCAGTCAGCCGGCATGCTGCCCATCCTCCCGCCGGACACCCTCTCGGTGATTGATCGGCATTACAACTCACCCGTCGCGTACGAGCCTTCCCAGCCCTCCATCTTCGCCGTCAGGGTGGGCAACGCGTTGCAATTCCGATTCACCGATTTCGAGAACAATCGCCTGATTCTGCGCCCTTTCGAGCTCAACCAACCCGTCCACCTGCTTGCCCTCGGCCCTCACGAAATCCCATCCGACCTCATCGTCGGCCGTGTCTGCCTCGTCATCGCACCCGTCCCCTAGCCTGTCCCGCTCGCCCTTCTGAATCTGTTAGCATCGCCACGGAGGACGCATATGGATCAACCCGCAACATCGTCCAGCGGCGCTCGCCGCAATGAAGACATCGCTCTCGATCTGCTGAAATTCGTCGCTGGTACCGCTGGTGTCGGACGCACTCCTGCCGGCTCTACCGGCTTCACCACGCCAACCGCCGCCAAGGCCGACGATCAGATTGCGCATCTGCTTGAGCTCTACACGCGCTGCCTCCACGCTGTCGAGGGCAAGAGCGGCGCCCGCTAAAGCAGAAACCCGGTCCTATAAGGTGAAACATCCCTCTCGTCAGGCATTTTCGCCAAAGAAAATGCCTACATCGCCTCACGCAACGCATGACATCATCCCGGCTTCTCCCCTAGAGCATGTTCACTGTAGGGATAGAGAAGAGCGCGATGATCCGCGTGGCCTTTCCGTCAAGAAAAGCCGCACTTCGCGGGATTCCGCTCCACCCAGCAACCGTGACAATGCTCTAAGCGCGGTGGCCGCTCCATCGCCTCCCCGCAGCGCCGCACCGCCGGCTCAGGTCGGTTTTGCCGTCATCGGCGCTGGCGCCTTCGGCAGCAACCATCTTCGCGTCATTCGTGAGATCGGCGCGGAATCGTCCGCTCATCTCCAACTCGCAGCCATCGTTGAAAGCGATCCCATGCGGCTCCGCTCGCTCCAGCTAGAGTCCCCCCAGGCACGCATCTTCTCTCGTCTGGAAGACTGTCTAGCCGCGCATGCAGCCGGTGACTTCGCACTGCATGCCGCCTCCGTCTGCGTACCCACCAGCGCCCACGCAGACGTGACCAGCGCACTCCTTCGCGCCGACATCGATGTGCTGGTCGAAAAACCTATCGCCGCCTCACTCGCGGAAGCCGATGCGCTCATCGATCTTGCGGCGCGTCACAGCCGTATCCTCCAGGTCGGTCATCTGGAGCGCTTCAACCCTGCTGTCCTCGCTGTGCAGCCCTACATCCACATGCCCATGTTCTTTGAGGCGCATCGGCTCAGCATCTTTACTCCACGCTCCCTCGATGTCGATGTCATTCTCGACCTCATGGTCCACGACCTTGACGTCGTGCTCAACCTCGCCCAGTCGCCTGTGCGATCGCTGCAGGCAGTCGGTCTACCGGTACTCTCCCGTAAGGTAGACATCGCCAATGTCCGCATCGAGTTCGACACTGGATGTGTGGCCAACTTCACCGCCAGCCGTGTCAGCACGGAGCGCGTGCGCAAACTCCGCTTCTTCCAGCCCCACCAGTACATTTCCATCGATTACGCGCGGCAGGATCTGCTCTGTATCGACGTAAAGCCGCAAGATCCTCAATCCGATCCGGCAAATGCGTTGAGCGGTCTCGCGCTCACCAAGCCCACCGTCACCCCTGGCGAGCCTTTAAGGCTGGAGATCGAATCTTTTTTGGAAAGCGTGCGCACCCGCCTTACGCCGAAAGTCACCGCTCAGCAAGGCCGCGCCACATTGGCGCTCGCCCTCGACATCAACGCTGCCATCGCAGAGCATGCAGGCCGAGCCCGGCTCGACCGCTTCCTCTAACGCATTTTCACTGTAGGTATAGAGCAGAGCGCGATGGTCCGCGGAACTGGGCTCCGCACAGCAACAGTGACAATGCTTTAACCAATGCCTGTCGTCCGGTCCGAACCCTGAACGCCGTGAAGGATCTGTTTATAACGACGGTATCCCGGTGTATGGGTGCTCCACCTCTCGTAGAGATGTGGCCAAGCAACCATCACTGCAGTGTCTCGACCTTGTAGTCGCTCGGAATCTTGAATTGGAACTGCTCGTCGCTCAGAGGCTTGTTTACTATGACCGACTGCACCGTGATCGTGATCTGATACGCCTCGCGCGGCCGTTGGATGACGATCTCTCCCGGCATCCGCGTCGTGCCGAATGTTTTGTACGGTCCGTACTGCACGTGCGTTTCGATCTCGCCCATCTGGTCATAGATGTCCTGGCCCACAGGCAGCAGCGTGACGCGGCTCAAGCGAATCGTGCGGGTCGGCTTCACAATTCGCACCTGCAGGTGCTCGTCCTGCTTTGGGTCTTCCGTGCCGATGTGCAGTTCATACTCCGGCGTCTCCACCAGCTGCTTTCCCTCCTGACGGGTCTCCGAGGTGCTGGTTACGTAGACCAGCCTCTCGGGCGTAATCGACTTCACCAGCACCGAGTCCAGGAAGATATCCGGACGCAGATTCTCCAATGCATTTGTCGAGGGCTTCGTCACCGTATTGTTGCCGACGATCGCACGGCTCTTCGGCGGGATGACCAGCTTGAAGGTCGTTCCATCGCTGGCCAGGTCGAAGGCACGCGTATGCACCAACGGCAAGAGCGCAATCACACGCAACATCGCGGGCTTGCGCAGCAGGATGTAGCCGTGAAATGGAGTGATGTCCGTCTGCTTGCCTTGGCGCGCGCCGCCCGTTTGAGCGGCGAAATCGACCGTGGCCGTCAGGCTGTTGATCGCCCCGTACCGGTCATTCACGCCATTCACAAGCTGCGCCACGCTTGCGTCCATCGCGGGGCCGGCTGGTGTAGTTTTGGTTACTTTGTGGGTGTGGTAAAGGCAGCCGCTGAGCCAAGGCAGCACGGCCAGAAATCCCATACTCCACCATTTTTTTTGCATCACGGGTCTAATCGGTTAAGCAGACCTTAAGTATAGCTTGCCGCACTCTGCCGGGCCCGGATCTACCAGGAGCCCGCTTCCTAAGGGTTCGTTGCGCCGCCGCGTTGTGCCTGCCGGTATGCCGCTACATTGTGCTGATGTTCCTCCAGCGTCTTCGAGAAGCGGGAGTGACCGCTCGCGCTGGGATCGGCCACAAAATACAGGTAGTCCGTCACGGCCGGGTGCAGTGCCGCCTTCAGCGAGGCAGCACCCGGGCTGCAGATCGGCCCCGGCGGAAGTCCCGCATGGCGATACGTGTTGTACGCCGAGTCGTTCTGCAGGTCGGACTGGTAGATAGTGCCGCGGAAGCGGTTGTCCAGCATCGCAGCGTAGATCACCGTCGGATCGGTCATCAGCGGCATATTGTCACGCAGCCGGTTCTCCATCACACTGGCCACCAGTGGACGGTCCGCCGCCACGGGCGTCTCCTTCTCGACCAATGACGCCATCGTCACCGTCCGGTGCATATCGCCCGTAAGCCCAATCTGCGTCGCCTCCTGCCGGAAGCGCTTCACCATTGTCCGCAGTATGGTCATCGGTGTGTCGCTGCGCTGGAAACGATAGCTGTCCGGATATAGATATCCTTCCAGGCTCGTTGCCTTCGGATCCAGATCCGCAATCAGCGCCGTGTCCTTACGAGCTGCCAGCAGAAAACCGTCACGTGTCGCCAATTGCGCGGCCTCGACTGCGGTGGCGATGTCGAACAGGTTGTAGCCTTCGGGCACCATCACAATGCGGTAATACACATCGCCGCGGCGCAACCGGTCATATACCTGAAAGACGTTTGCCGGATGATCGAAGCGATACTCGCCTGCCTTCAGCGTCCCGTGTTTCAGCAGCCGCACAGCTTCAAAGGCATAGCGGCTGCGAATGATGCCGCGACTCTCAAGCAGCCGTCCCATGCCCTGCGACGAGGTACCCGGCGCAATCTCAACAAATGTTTCGAGGTGCGGCCCCGTAGGAGTGAACAGAAAATAGGCGCCCACGCCCAGCAAAAGCAGGAGGAGAAGCAGCAGAAAGCGACGCAAGGCGGTTACATCCCTTCGCGGGTCAATGAAACAACTACCTCGATTGTATGCAAGGCGGGTGCTCCATCTGACGAGGTGAGGATGGGTTTATTTTCACGCCAATCTCTATCATGACTATGTGAGCAAACCTGCAGAGTCCTGGCTCGGCCTCGACGTCGGCACCCGCCGCATCGGCATTGCTCTCTCCAATGCGCTCGGGATCGCGCAGCCCCTGCTCACCCTGGAGCGCATCCAGCCTCGCCGCGACCAACGGTCGGTCCTCCGCCTCGCCCGCCGCCATAGCTGCGCCGGCATCGTTATCGGCAACCCGCTCCATCTCTCGGGCGACCGCAGCCGCCAGACCGAACGCGTTCACACCTTTGTCGACCAACTCAAGGCGCTGCTGGCTTCGCAGCAGGAATCCTCCGCGGAGCGCCCTGCCGATCCAGCCGCCGCCCCCGTCTCGTCGCTTGAAATCCATCTCTGGGACGAGCGTCTCTCGACAGCCGAGGCTCATGCCACGCTCGACGCCACCGGTCGCAACCGTAACCACCGACGACCCATCATCGATCAGCTCGCCGCCGCCTTGATTCTGCAGGGCTGGCTCGATGCCCGAAACGGCGTCCTCCCCCTTCTTCCACCGGACCTATAGGCCGTTATCCGTCGTATAATCTTGGTTTGGCGGACCCGAATCCCTGCCGTTCCTTGCGGCTTGTGCTTTTCCCAGGCCGTCACGGATATATTCATGCCCGAACACATCAGGAAAAAATTAGAAGAACAGATCCGGCAGATGGAGCACGAGCTCGCGCATGAGCTGCCTCAAGAGATCAAGAAGGCGGCTTCGCTCGGCGATCTCAGCGAGAACGCCGAATACCATATGGCGAAGCAGCGCCAGGAGTTCGTCAACGCCCGCCTTGGTCAGCTTAAGAAACGGATGGCGGAGCTTGCCCTTGTTAACCTCGCGAACATCCCGCACGACCGCATCGCCTTCGGTTCGACCGTTCGCGTCTTCGACTCCACCAAGGACGAAGAGATCGAGTACAAACTCGTGATGTCGGAGGAATCCGATGTCAACCAGGGCCTCATCTCCACCACGTCACCCATCGGGCGCTCGCTCATCGGCAAGCAGGTAGGGGACGTAGCCACCGTCGTTACCCCCAACGGCAAGCGCGAACTCGAAGTCCTCAAACTGACCACGATCCATGACCAGCCCTCGGAGAGTGAAGCAAAGTGATACAGAAGGGCGACTCCACGGTGACGACAAGCGGCTCGGGAAGGCGCTGCGCATGACGCAGCGGACTTGGACGAGCGCCTTCGGCCGCGGCTGCGGTGTCATCCTGCAGGCCATCGTTAACGGTCTCGCCCTCACCCGCATCTCGCCCAATGTCCTCACCTTCATCGGCCTGGTCATCAACATCGTGGCGGCCATCTTCTTCGGCTTCGCCAACAGTCACAACTACGTCCGCTACTTCCTCTACGCGGGCCTGGTCATCATCGGCGCCGGCATCTTCGACATGGTGGACGGTCGCGTCGCGCGGCAGACCGATCAGGTCACCGTCTTCGGCGCATTCTTCGACTCGGTCATCGACCGCTACTCCGACGTCGTCCTCTTCCTCGGCCTGCTCGTCTTTTACGCGCGCGGCAATCGCTTCTTCTACGTGGTGCTCACGGCCTTCGTCATGATCACCTCGCTCATGGTCAGCTACACGCGCGCCAGATCCGAAGCGCTCATCGGCTCCTGCAAGGTGGGCTTCATGGAGCGGCCGGAGCGCGTCGTGCTCATCATCCTTGGCGCTCTTTTTGAACGTTGGGGCGTTATGGCGCCCGCCCTCTGGGTTTTGGCTGTACTCTCCACCATCACCGTCATCCACCGCATCTCCTACACCTACACGATGTCGAAGGGGCTGCGGCTGGACTCGCTCGCCAAAGCCGTGGAGCCGGTCCCCATCCGCGCCTCCGCGCCCGGTCCCGTATCCACAACAGCATCCGTAAGCGCGGCCGAGCACCCCGACCTGCTCTCCGCCACTCCCGCCCCCCGCGTGTAGCACCGCCCCACCGCAGCGCCACCTCAATGGGCGCCCCATCCTGGCAAAGCCAGGGTGGGATGAGTTACCACTCCACTCATCTGTCCTGCTGACCGCAGCGAACGAATCTGCAGACCGCACGGCGTCAACCCGCCGCAAGCGACCAACCGGAGCAAGCCGCCAAAGCGCGTAAGCGCCTCCGCCTGCATGGCAAATGCCTTCCCATAGACGGACGAGTGGAGTATAGTCGCTTCCCATAGACCGTCGAGTGGAGAGCAGGTCCATGGGATTGAAGAAGCCGCCAGCCGGAGAGATGTTGCAGGGCACGCTGGACATGCTGATTCTGCGCACACTGGTCATGGGGCCGGCCCACGGCCACACCATCGCGCACGTCATCGAGCACACCTCGGAGAATGCGCTCGAGGTCGAGCAGGGCTCGCTCTATCCCGCATTGCATCGCCTTGAGGATCGGGGCCTGCTCGCCGCGGAATGGGGCGTCAGCGAGAACAACCGCCGCGCCAAGTTCTATCGCCTCACCGCGAAGGGCCGCAAGGAACTCACCGCCGCAACCGGACGCTGGCGCAGCATGGCGCGCGCCATCGGTCTCATCCTGGGCGAACAAGGCGAATCGACGGAATAGCAGGAGGGCATATGAATCTGCGTCGCTTCTTCCAACGCAAAGCAAAAGCCGCTGATCTAGCCGACGAGATCGACTCCCATCTCGCGCACGAACAGGATACGCAAACTGCCCGCGGCGTCTCTGTCGAAGAGGCGCGCCGCCGCGCCAACCTGAAGTTCGGCAACCAAAACACATTGCACGATCGCATGTGGCGGTATCACTCGTTGCCTTGGGTGGAAACCATCGGCCGCGACCTTCGCTTCGTCCTGCGCTCACTTGCCAAAACCCCAGGCTTCACCGCAATCGCCGTTCTGGTCATCGCTGTCGGCATCGGCGTCAATACCGCGGTCTTCTCCGTCATCAACACGGTGTTGCTCAAGCCGCTGACCTACCCGGAGCCGCAGTCGCTCATGATGCTGATGAATACGGGACCACAGGGCTCGGGGGCCGGGGCCAATGTGCCGGAGTTCGCCCTGATGCGTCAGCAGACGGGTATTTTTTCGAAGGTGGCAGCATACGACTTTGGCGGTGCGGGACTGAATTTGACGGGCGGCGATCATCCACTGCAGGTGCAGGGCGTACACGTGACGCAGCAATACTTCTCACTGTTCGGCGCACCGATGGCGATGGGGCGCACGTTCACGCAGGCGGAGGACTCGCCCAATGGCGGACATGTGGCAGTGCTGAGTTATGCGCTGTGGAAGAGCCGGTTTGGCAGCAACACCCACCTTGTGGGCTCGACGATTCAACTGGATAACCAGCCGTATCTGGTGGTAGGCGTGATTGGCAAGGGCTTCGTGACGGAGGAGCCCGCAGATTTGTGGCTTCCCTTCCAGTTCGATCTGAACTCGCGCGATCAGGCGCACTATTTTGTAGCGGCGGGGCGCCTGAAGCCGGGTGTGACACTGGGGCAGGCGAATGCGCAACTGAAGCTGGCCTCGAACCAGTATCGGCGCATGTATCCGGGGGTGCTGGGGCCGCAGGATTATTTCAGCGCGGCGTCGCTGCAGGACTGGACGATTGGGGATGCGCGGACATCGCTGTGGGTGCTGATGGGCGCGGTGGCATTTGTGCTGCTGATTGCATGCGCAAATGTGGCGAACCTGATGCTGGTGCGCGCGACGGGACGGAAGCGCGAGCTGGCGACGCGCGTGGCGCTGGGCGCGGGACGCCGGCAGATTGTGCGGCAACTCCTAACAGAGAGCCTGGCCCTGGCGCTGACCGGCGGGGTGCTGGGTCTGGTGCTCGGCTCGGTGGGCGTGCGGCTGCTGCTGGCGGTGGCGCCGGGCGGCATTCCGCGAATTGGAGAGAATGGCGCGGCGGTAACGCCCGACTGGCACGTGCTGCTCTTCACGCTGGGTGTGTCGGTGCTGACGGGGATTCTGTTTGGACTGGCGCCGGCGATCAGCGCATCCCGGCCCAACCTTGTCGCCGCACTCAATGAAAGCAGTAACCGGAGCGGCGTAGGCTTTCGCAGCGGGAAGATGCGTTCCGCCCTGGCGGTGAGCGAGATGGCGCTGGCTCTGATCCTGGTGATCGGGGCGATGCTGCTGATCCGCACATTTATGAAGCTGCAGGGAGTGGACCCGGGCTACGACACACACAAGGTGCTGACGATGGCGATGTCGATCAGCGGTGACCGCTTCCAGAAGACAGCGGGTGTGGCACAACTGGTGAAGGACGGCACGGAGCGCCTGGGCGCGCTGCCGGGAGTGACGAATGCGGCGGCCGCATCGGCGCTGCCACTCGATGGCGGCTTTGGATTGCCGTTCGATATTGTGGGACGGCCGAAGGGCAATAATCTGTTTACCGGCCTGGGCAGCTATCTTCCAGTGTCTTGGAATTACTTCAATGCCTTCAAGGTACCGCTGCTGCGCGGGCGCATGTTTACGGAACGGGACAATGGCTCGGCGCCAGGTGTGGTGATCATCAACGAAGCCCTGGCGAAGCAGTATTGGCCGCATAGCGATCCATTGAAAGATCAGTTGTTGATTGGTGCGGCGACTGGGCCGGAGTTTGCCGAACCGGCGCGACAGATCATCGGGATCGTGGGCGACATGCGCACTTACGCACTAGGCGCGCCTCCGGCCACAGGGATGTACACGCCGCTGGCGCAGATACCCGACGGCATGACGGCACTGGACTCGCGCGTCTCGCCGCTTTACTGGATTATTCGGACAAAGGTGGAGCCGCACTCGGTGGCAAATGCAGCAGCGGCGGCGCTACTGGTGGCGAGCGCTGGGTTGCCGGTCGCGCACATCCGCACGATGGACGAACTGGTGGTGCGCAACACATCGCGGCAGCGCTTTAACATGCTCCTGCTTACCATCTTCGGCGCGTCCGCGCTGCTCATGGCGGCCATCGGCGTCTACGGCCTCATGACCTACTCCGTCCAGCAACGCACCCAGGAGCTGGGCATCCGCATGGCGCTGGGCGCACAGGCGTCCAACATCCGCAACATGGTGATCCGCCAGGGGATGATTCTCGCGCTCATCGGCGTGATCATCGGCATCGGGGGCGCCTTCGGGCTCACGCACTTCCTCGCCAGCTTCCTCTTCGGCGTCAAAGCCTGGGATCCCCTCGCCTTCATCGCCACGCCGCTGCTGCTCTCGGCCGTCGCATTCCTCGCCGTCTGGGTTCCCGCACACCGTGCCACCCGCGTCGACCCCATGACTGCCCTGCGCTTCGAATAGAGAGCAGGCAGAGCCATTATCCGGTGCAAACCCAAACTCGGTGCAGACAAGGCTGGAATCAAGCCCGGGAGCATCACTCAGAAGCGCAGGACGATGCCGGTGCTGATGGTCTTCGGATGCAGGGTTGCGGCGGTGAAGGTCGTTATGCCGGAGTAGGAGAATTCAATGACACGCCAGTCCAGGTGAGGAAGAATGGTATGGTCCACGCCGCCCAGAATCGAGTATTCGAGCTTGGTCCGCGGACCCACGTTGTTGCCGAAGCTGTAATGGCCGACGCCGACCATCGGCTCAAAATACGGATTGAGAGAAATGACGTGCGGGTGGAAAGAGATGCGTGGACCGACCACCACGCTAAACAGAGTCGTATTGTCGGCGGGACGCAGGACAGAGCCGCGCAGATCGGCGCCGACGTGGATGAGAGGAGACAACGAGTAGAAGTCGGAATAGATGCCGAAGGTGCCGGCAGCCGTCCAGCTATCTGTCGGAAAATTGATCTTGGAGGCGCCGGCCTCGCCATAGATTCCCGTCTGCGCCTGGGCAGTAGTGATGGCAAATGCGGCAAACAGCAGAAATGCGAAGAGGGCGCTGGAGATCTGGGAAAGTCGGGTCGCGTTTGGATTCATGAAAAGGTCTCTTCCTAGAGTATCGCGTGCGCCTGCCGGCAGTGACAGAATGGACTGGTCGGCCTGACCCGGCGTTAGCAAATATGGTTCTTTCCGTCCTCTATCTCGGACGCGTCGAGTATCGCGCAGGCCTCGCGCTGCAGCAGCGCCTGATAGGGCTGCGAAGAGCCGGTACTATCGGCGATGTACTGGTGATGCTGGAGCACCCACCGGTGCTGACGCTGGGACGCAATGCCCGCCGTGAGCACATTCTGCTGCCAGAGGCGATGCTGCGCGCACGCAGCATCGAGGTCATCGAGACCGACCGTGGCGGCGACGTGACCTATCACGGGCCTGGGCAGCTGGTGGGCTATCCCATCTTCGACCTGCGGGGCGAGCTGCGCGGCTCCGGCAAACGCCTCGGGCCGGTAGATTTTGTGCGGCAGATAGAGGAGGCGCTGATTCGCACGGCCGCCGATTACGGCGTATTGGCGAGCCGGGTGGCGGGGCGCACCGGCGTATGGACCCTGGCAAACGACCTCACCGAAGAACGAAAGCTCGCCGCGATCGGCATCCATGTGTCGATGGGGATCACTTCGCACGGATTCGCACTGAATGTCACCACCGACCTTAAGGACTTTGAGTGGATCGTTCCCTGTGGCATTACCGACCGCACCGTAACCAGCCTGGAGTTGGCGAGCACATACGCGGACATGGCGCTGCGAACCGCGGCGGAGCGAGTGGCGCGGCAATTCGGTCACGTGTTCGACTCTCAGGTCTTCTGGGTCGAGTCCGTAGACGATCTGTTCACCGCGAGTATCGGAGTCTGACCAGTCCGCGAAACGCAGGAAGGTTCCTTTATGCGCGAACGAGAGTTGTATGCGGCGGAGAGGACGGTCCGGGTACCCCATGCCCGGTTTTGGCATAGAATATGTAGTTCGGTACTGACCGACTAGGATCGCTGTCGATGGCGAGTAGAAAAACAGAAATCAAGGCTCCGGAACCGTCCTCTGCCTCCGCAAATGGAAAACCCAAGTCTACAAACGGCAGCAAGCTCCTGCACGAGCCGCAGCCGCCTACCAAGAACCCGAACGGCATCCCCGATTACCGCCTGGAACAGATTCCGTTCCACATTGAAGGCGAGTGGAAGGACGGCAACTACCACTACAAAGTCGTAGGCGATACCACTGCGCCCGCGCCCCCACTGCGCCCATCGAAGTACCTATCGCGGGAACAGTCGCTCGACGTCTACCGGCTGATGATCACCAACCGGAAGATGGAAGACTCGCTGGAGCGGATGTACAAGCAGAGCAAGGTCATTGGAGGCCTCTATCTGAGCCAGGGGCAGGAGGCCTGCTCTGTCGCCTCGGCCTACGCACTGGACCAGGACGACTGGCTGGGCCCAATGATCCGCAACCAGGGCTCCATGATCGTGAAGGGCTTTCGCCCGCGCGACACGATGATGCAGTACATGGCGAAGGGCGGCTCACCGACACGCGGGCGCGAAAGCGGCTCGCATTATGGCGACGCGAAGAAGTTGAACGTGATCGCGCCCATCTCGCACCTGGGCGACTCGATCAGTGTGTGCGCGGGTGTTGCGCTCGGCGCGCGCATCCAGGGCAAGAACATCGCGTGTCTCGCCTACATCGGCGATGGCGGCCAGTCGACAGGCCCGACATATGAGGGATTCAACTTCGCGGCTGTCCAGCGCTTGGGTGTGGTGCTGATGGTAGAGCACAACCTGTGGGCCTACTCGACACCGGTGGAGTTGCAATTTGCGTGCAAGGACCTGGCCGATCGCTCGCTGGGCTATGGGGTGCCCGGCGTGATCGTCGACGGCACGGACGCGAACCAGATCTACGATGCCACGCATGAGGCCGTGCAGCGCGCGCACAATGGACAAGGCGCCTCACTGATTGAGGCGAAACTGATGCGCATGAAGGGCCATGCAATGCACGACGCAGCCGTCTATGTGCCGCCTGCGGTGAAGGAGTACTGGAAGCGCCGCGACCCGATCCTGCGCATGGAAGCGTACCTGATCGATCGCGGATGGATGACGGCTGAAGAATCGAAGAAGATCCAGACAGATGTCGATGCACTCATGGAAGAAGAGCGGACATTTGCCGAAGAGTCCCCGATGCCCGATCCGTCCGATGCGGGCACCGATGTCTACTTCGATAACGCGATCCGGATACCGCTGAAATATGGCGAGGTTCGCGTACAGAACGCGAATGCGAGCGCGAAACTGGCCGAGTCCAGCGCCACAACACATTACAAATAGATCGCGAAGGAACGCGAGGATTCGATAAGCAATGGCAGCGGTTACGTATTTAGAAGCGATTCGTCAGGGTCTGTGGGAAGAGATGGAACGCGATCCAAGTGTCTTCGTGATTGGCGAAGATGTGGGTGTATACGGCGGCGCGTTCAAGGTAACGGAAGGATTTCTGCAGCGCTTCGGGACCGAGCGCGTGGTAGACACGCCGATCTCGGAGATGGCCATTGCCAGCGCGGCTTATGGCGCTTCGCTGACGGGACTGCGGCCCGTAGGTGAGTTCCAGTTCATGGACTTCATCAGCTCGGCGCACTCGCAGATCGTGCAGATCCTGGCTAAAAGCAACTACCGCTGGGGAGCCCCGGCGCCGTTAGTGCTCCGCGGACCGTCGGGCGGGGGGGTGAGCGGCGGCCCCTTTCACTCGCAGAATCCTGAGATGTTTTACGTGCACACGCCGGGGCTGAAGGTGATCTGCCCGGCTACGGCACACGATGCGAAGGGACTGATGAAGTCCGCCATTCGCGACAACAACCCGGTTTTGTTCTTCGAGCACAAGTACCTCTATCGGCGCGTGAAAGAGGAGTTGCCGACGGAAGACTATACGGTCGAGATCGGTAAGGCGCGCATCCATCGCGAGGGCCGACACGTCTCCGTGATCACCTATGCCGCAATGGTCTACGTTGCGCAGGAAGCAGCAGAGATTCTGGCGAAGGAAGGCATCGAGCTCGAGATTTTGGACCTGCGGACGCTGCTGCCCCTGGACAACGCAGCCATTGCGGCAACGGTCGAGAAGACCAACCGCGTGATCATCCTGCACGAGGACACCAAGACAGGCGGCATCGCCGGCGAGATCGCTGCCATCATCAATGAAGAGGCATTCGACGCATTAGACGCGCCCATTGTGCGTATTGCGGCCTTGGATTCACCGGTGCCCTTCTCCCCCCCACTGGAAAAAGCGTTTCTACCCAAGATGGAAGACGTGGTGCGCGAGGCACGGCGGCTGGTGGCGTATTAGGCCCAGCTTCAGCGGTCGCGACCAGACCCGCGGCCATATCCTGGATAAGTATCATCGGATGTGTATGAAGCGGCGACCGCGCAGCGAGCCGCGTGAATGGAAGGCGGAAAGGGAACCATGCCGACAGACGTGATCATGCCCCAGATGGGCGAGTCGATCTTTGAGGGGACGATTACCAAGTGGCTGAAGAAGCCTGGCGACAGCGTGCAGCGGGACGAACCGCTCTTCGAGATATCGACCGACAAGGTCGACGCCGAGATTCCATCGCCGGCGAGCGGCACGCTCTCCGAGATAAAGATCGAAGCCGGCAGCACGGTGCAGATCAACACGGTCGTCGCTGTGATCGGCGAAGCCGGCGCGGCAGCCGCTGGCAAGCCTGCATCTGCAGCACCTGCGCCTCCCAAGCAGGAGCCCGCCAAGGAAGAGAAGAAGGCGGAGACGCCGAAGGCCGAGCCTGCGCCGGCAGCGAAGGAAGCGTCTGCCCCTCCATCCGCATCTGCTCCGTCAAGTGGCGGTTCTGACGTCGTGATGCCGCAGATGGGCGAGTCAATCTTCGAAGGTACGATCACCAAGTGGCTCAAGAAGGTCGGTGACAGCGTGCAGCGCGACGAGCCGCTCTTCGAGATATCGACCGACAAGGTCGACGCCGAGATTCCCTCCCCGGCGAGCGGCACGCTCTCCGAGATCAAGGTCGAAGCGGGCAATACGGTACAGATCAACACCGTCGTCGCGGTCATTGGCGGAGCCGCGAAGGCAAGCGCCCCGGCTGCAGAGGCGCCCGCAGCCCCAGCAGAAGCCGAGGCATCGTCCACTCCCGCATCACCTGCAGCAGAGCCTGCAGCATCCGCCTCGCATGGAGAGCGGCTTCGCTCTTCACCACTTGTGCGCAAAATCGCGAAGGAGCACGAACTGGACCTGCGTCAGGTCTCCGGAACCGGATCAAGTGGACGCATCACCAAGGACGACGTCATGCAGTACATCGAGAAGGGTGGCAGCGCAGCGAAGGCCGGCGCAACCCCAACTCCCGTACCGTCTGCTGCGTCTGCACCTGCCGCTGCTCCGCCTGCGGCACAACCGGCGTCTCCTGCGAAAACAGCCGCTTCAAGCGCCGCGCCGGGCGAGTTGGTGCCGATGACCCGGATGCGCACGATCATCGCGCAGCGCATGGTCGACTCCAAGCGGACCAACGCGCACGTCCACACCGTCTTCAAGATCGACCTGACGCGCATCGTCAAGCTCCGTGAGAAGGAGAAGACGAAGTATGAACAGCGCAACGGCGTAAAACTCACCTACATGCCGTTCATCACTCGTGCCGTGGTTGCCACACTGCGCAAGATGCCAATCGTCAATGCTTCACTGGAAGGGGATGCGATTCGCTATCACCAGAACGTGAATGTGGGCATCGCTGTCGCCCTGGACTGGGGCTTGATCGTTCCTGTGATCAAGCAGGCAGAGGATAAAAGCTTCCTCGGCATTGCGCGCTCTATCGTCGACCTCGCCGAGCGCGCGCGCAACAAAAAGCTCAAGCCGGATGAAGTCGGGTCCGGCACCATCACGATTACGAATCCGGGGATCTTCGGCGAGCAGTTCGGTACGCCGATCATCAATCAGCCCGAGTCAGCGATTCTCGGCGTCGGCGGTCTGTTCAAAGAGGCCACTGTACTGACAGATAAGGACGGCAACGACTCGATCGCCATTCGCAGCATTATTCGGCTGACACTCGGATTCGACCATCGCATTATCGATGGTGCAGACGCCGGAAAGTTCATGTCGGAATTGAAGAAGTATCTGGAGAATTGGTCGGAAGAGATCGGCTGATTCTCTTGCTTTCCCGATGTTAGTGTCACGATCTTGGTGTCAGTGTGAGGGCAACGCTCTCACATTGACTTCCTGGCCTCCCCGTCTTGCCCTTCGAGGGCCTTCGCGCCAAACTACCTCCATGCCCCGTCGCATGCTTGCCATCTTCCTCCTGCTGCTCGCATTCGCGGCCCACGCCCAGCAGCCGCTCACGCCGCATTCGCTGCCTGCCGCCAAGGGCAAGTCCATCGCGCTTTCGCTCGCGCCGCAGTTCCAGATGAACGTCGCCCTCAGCGGCTTGCATCGCGTGCGCTTCTTCGCGAAAGCCCCAGACGGCCGCCTGTTCGTCACCGACATGTACGACCGCACTGACAACAGTCGAGGCACCGTCTACATCCTCGACGGATGGGATGCGCAGCAACATACCTTCGCCCGCGCCATCCCCTACCTCGAGCATCTGCGCAACCCCAACAACCTCGCCTTCTACACCGATGCGCACGGCCAATCCTGGCTCTATCTGCCGCTCACCGATCGGCTATTGCGCTTCCGCTACAAAGCCGGTGATATGAAACCCAACAGCGCTCCGGAGGTGCTCGCCCATTACCCGGACTATGGCCTCAACTACAAGTACGGCGGCTGGCATCTCACCCGCACCGTCGCCTTCGCCAAACTACGCGGTGCCAGTGGCAACATGGAAGACAAGCTCTTCGCCACGGTAGGCTCCTCCTGCAATGCCTGTGAGGAAAAAGAGCCCATTCGTGCCACGCTCTCCGTCATGGACCCGGATGGCAGTCACCAGCACATCGTCGCAACCAACCTGCGCAATGCCGTTGCCATGCAGTGGGACGGCAGCACAAACACGCTGTACCTAACGAATATGGGTGACGACCAGCTCGGCATCCATGCACCCGAGGATCCCTTCTTCGCCATCTCCGCTGGACAGATCGAGCACGCCATCTCGACGAATCAGCCGCTCTACTATGGCTGGCCCTACTGCTACTTCGAGAACGGCACCGTTCATCCCGATCCCGCATTCGGGGCATCGCCAAAGGCGCACTGCGACGCAGTTCCACCAGCCTTCACCACCTTCAAGGCGCATAGCTCGCCACTCGGTGTCGTCCTGTTTCCTGCCGGCGATCCAATTCTGAAAGACACCTTCCTCGTCGCTCTGCACGGGGCCGGCCATCCCCGCATCGGCACCGGCTATAAGGTCGTGAGCTTCACCTCGCAGGACCGCGCGCCGCGGGACTTTCTCACCGGCTTTTTCAAGAAAACCAGCGATCAGGTGCGCGTGCTCGGCCGTCCCTGCGGTATCTATCGCTTCGGCCCGGACAGCTTCCTCGTCACCGACGATATCCAGGGCATCGTTTACGCCATCTATCCCGCGCACACCTGACTTCACTCGCTTCGAGCGCGAACACAATGGATGTTCCAACCTGCGCAAAGCGTAAGAGTGGGATACTGCAACATCCCTATCAATCGAGCCTGTTGGACATTCCCGAACCAAGATGCAATAAAGGACGCGCATCGCATGCCGCGCTTCAGGAGGTCTCTTTGCAACGACGCGAGTTTCTCGGCACTGCCGCCGCTGCGGCACTCCTTCCATCCTTCGCCTTCGCGAGTCACACCGCGCCGTCGGGGATCTCTGCGAATAGCTCCGCCACGCAAGCCATGCCACTCGGCCTGCTCATCTCGCCCGCCAATGGGCCGGAAGCCACCATCCGCCGCGTCCACGATCTCGGGTTCCCCACCTGTTTTCTGTCTCTCGATGCTTACATCGGCAAGTTCACGCCCGCACTCGCCAACCAGTTCCATACGCTGCTTGCGAAGTATCAGGTGACCGCAACCACCGTTGAAGTGGTCGGGCCGCCGCCGCTCGTGTGGAACTTTTTACAGGGTCCTTCGACCATCGGCCTCGTCCCCCGCGCCACTCGTGCAGCACGTGTCGATGCTCTCAAGCAAACGTCGGATTTTGCCAAACTCCTCGGCGTCCCACAGCTGCAGACACATTGCGGCTTCATCCCGGAAGACCCCGCCGATCCGCTCTACAAGGAAGCAGTCGCCGCCATACGCGAGGTCGCACAGCACTGCGCCGCCAACGGCCAGCACTTCCTCATGGAGACCGGTCAGGAGACGCCAACCACCATGTCCCGCGCCATCCGCGACGTCGCCATGCCCAACCTCGGTGTCGGCCTTGATACCGCTAACCTGATCCTCTATGGCAAGGCGAATCCCGTCGATGCGGTCACCATCCTCGGTCCCCATGTCCGCGCCGTTCACGCAAAAGATGGCCGCTGGCCCACCAACCCGGACAAACTTGGTGAAGAGGTGCTCATCGGCACCGGTATCGTGGACTTCGCAAAGGTCTTTGCCGGCCTGCAGAAAGCCGGCTATACCGGCGCCATTACTATCGAACGCGAGACCTCCGGCCCGCAGCAGATCGAAGACGTACGCCACGAGAAGCAGTACCTGGAACACGTACTTGCACAAGTGACATAACCGAAACAGTCTCAGTCTGAGCGCGCGAAGAACCTGCAGCATGCAGTGCCGTGAAGATGGAGAAGATCGGTAATAGACATCCGGAGAACCAGCATTTATGGACAGACGCAACTTCATCACCGCCGCAGCCGCAACCTCCGGCCTCCTTTTCGTCAAACCCAGCACCGCGTTCGGCTACCCCGCCAACTCCGCCGTACATCTCGGCTTGCTCGGCTGTGGGAACCGTGGAACGGAGGTTGCCAGCTCCTTCGCGAAGAACACCACCGCGCACGTCGTCGCCCTTGCGGACATCTTTCCGGACAAGCTCGCCAAGGGAAAGCAACATTTCGATCAGCTCAACGCCGCGCTCGGCAAGCCCGGCATCGACCCACGGCTCACCTTCCATGGCTATCGCGCATTTGAAGAACTCGCACAATCGAAAGATGTCGATGCCATACAGATCTCCACGCCGCCCTTCTTTCACGTCCAGCATCTTGAAGGAGTGGTGGCTGCCGGCAAGCACGCCTACTGCGAAAAACCGGTGGGGGTCGATGTCACACAGACGCGTAAGGCGCTTGAAATCGCGAAGCGTGCGGAGGGCAAAGTCAGCATCGATGTAGGCTTCCAGATCCGCAGTGCGCCACCCTTCGTCGAGATGGTGAACCGTATTCACTCCGGTGCTCTCGGTAAGCTCGCCAGCATCGCCGCGTACTACAACGCCCCTGCATCCACCTATCCAGACCGGCCCGGCATGGCGCCCGACGAGGTCCGCTTACGCGACTGGCTATGGGATCGCATCCTCTCCGGCGATATTCTGCTCGAACAGAACATTCACGTCATCGACATCTGCAATTGGGTGCTCGGTGCGCATCCCGTCAAGGCTGTCGCCACCGGCGGCCGCAACGTGCTCACCCACGCCGGAAACTGCTGGGATAACTATCAGGTGATCTTTACCTATCCCAACGACGTGCACGTCAGCTTCTCATCCACACAGTTCGGTGACTTCGGTTTCGACGTCTCAGAGCGCGTCTACGGCGCCGACGGTCTTGCGGAGATGCCGTACTCCGGCCCATTCCGCATTCTCGGGAAGAATGCATGGACCTGGAAGGATCCCGATGCGGCGTCCCACCAGAAATCCGGCCCCGCGCAGTTTGCCGCCAATGGAGCTTTCACGGACAACCTCGCCCTCGCCGACCGCGAGAAGGATCGCGGTTTCATCGAGAGCATCACCTCCGGCAGCTTCCATAACCAGATCGCCACCGGCGTCGATAGCGCACTTAGTTGCATCCTGGGCCGCCGTGCCGCGTACACGGGTCGCGAATTCACCTGGGGCGAGATGCTCCAGGAAAACGAGACCTGGGAGTTGGGCATCGATATCTCGCAGTTCAAATAAAGCCGCCTCGAAATCGTCCCCTCCGCAGCACCACGATATGGGCGCCCCACTTCCGCAACGCGGAAGTGGCAGACAACATAAAGGGGCACGTCCGCCGAAAAATGATCTACAGTGGCCAGCAGCACAGTAGCAAGGTATCAGCGGAGGAAACACGGCATGCCGCGTACGCGCAAGCACGAACCGGCGATTCACCGAACTTGTCTTTCAGCTGTCTTGGTTACGGCGTTCGGCCTTGCGGCATGCGCACAGACCGCGGCAACCACGACATCATCATCCACCACCGCAGCGACAGCCGTCTCACACGATTCCAGCTACGTCGAACCCGACGGAACGGTGCATGTCGGGCGCGTCGTGCCTGTCCCGCAATCGCTCAGCCCGCAGGCCCAGGCCATGCTGCGGCATCCGGAGACCGACGCGAAACAGGACACCCCGCTGGCACAGCGCCGAGCCATGACCGACGCCTACACCGCCGGCGCAGCGAAGGAATGGCAGAAGATCTGCCCCGTTTCGCTGGCGACAGATACGATCGCAGGCGTTCCCGTGCGGCGCATTTCGCCGCAGTCCGTACCTGAAGCCAATGCGGGGAAGGTGTTGCTCAATCTGCACGGCGGCGGCTTCGACTCCGACTCCGGCAGCTTCACCGAAACCATCCCCATCGCCTACTACACACAGATCCCCGTCGTCGCCGCACTCTATCGGCTCTCTCCGGAGCACGCGTTTCCTGCGGCCGTCGACGACGCAGTAGCCGTCTATAAGGAACTGCTCAAGACACACAAACCCAGCCAGATCGCCGTCTACGGAACCTCCGCCGGAGCCATCCTTACCGGCCAGGTGGCTGTGCGTCTCAAGCAGTTAGGTCTACCCGAGCCCGCGGCGCTCGGCATCTTCAGTGGGTTCGCAGACTTCGCCCGCATGGGGGACTCCATGGCGTTGTACGGGTTGCGCGGGTTCAGCGGCTACCTGGCTGCACCTACCGGCAAGCCGCCTCTCTCGCCCTATGTCGGCAGCACAGATCCGAAGGATCCTGTACTCTCGCCCATCTATGCCGACTTGAAGGGGCTGCCCCCTACACTCTTCGTCACCAGCGGCCGCGATCTGCTGCTCAGTGGAACCATCGATCTGCATCGCGCATTTCTGCGCGCCGGCGATGATGCGCGTCTGATCGTCTTCGATGGACTGCCGCACGCCTTCTGGTACAACCCCGCACTCCCGGAATCGATCGAGGCCAACCATGCCATGGCCAGCTTCCTTGCGGCTCAGCTTAAGTAGCCCAGATCGTGCCGCTATCAGTCCGCATGTCATCTCGACCGCACCCAGAACGACGTGAAGGGGATGTGGATCGATCTGCTCTTCTCACTTGTCGCGCAATCTCACGCCTACGTAGTCAAAACGTTCCTGAACAAAAATCCTGCATCCTCATCCCACCCTTGCCGCGTATAGCAGAGTGAAGGGTCAATTCCGGCGGAACATCGCCGGCTTCCAGGTGGCCGCCTGCAATCATCGCTTGCATCATTTCGCCAGGTCATGCTGCGCCATCAATCGATGGTCTTCAGCATCGCCCGGCGCATCGTTCACGATCCCCCGCTCGCCGAGGAGGTAGCGCAGGATGTCTTCTTCGAACTCTACGGGCAGCTTCCGGCGCTTGCGTCGGAAGACCACATACTCCACTGGCTCCGCCGTGTCACCGTGCATCGCGCTATTGACCAAGCCCGCAAGCGGCAGCGCCGTCCACAGGACAATGCGGCCATCAGCTTCGACGAGCCCGGCGTAGCAGAGCCGGCCATGGCAGACCAGCCGTCCGATCCGTGGCTGGCAGATCGCCTGCGCAGCATGGTCGCATCGCTGCCTATCGCACCACGAACCGTCATCGTCCTTCGCTATCAGGAGGACATGACGCCGGAGGAGATCGCCACCCTCCTCGGCATGCCAATCGCCACCGTCAAGAGCCACCTGCAGCGTTCCCTAAAGCTGCTACGCGGCAAAGCCGCACGTCTGCGTAATTAGGAAGGGATCAGACACTCACATGCGAAGCAATCCACAGCCCAACGATCTCGAAGACGTCGAGTTTCATCTGCGCAACGCACTCCGTCGCGAGGCCGCACCAGCATCGCTTGCGGCGTCCGTGGAGGCACGCCTCCACACCGTCGGTGCGCCGCAACGCACGCTGTCCGAGCCGCATTTGTTAAGCGAAGCGGTGGACGAGCCCGTGTGGCGCAGCATGCTGACGAATCTGCACGGGCTCTTTCGCAAGGAAGACCTGCCACCGCTCGAGCTAACCGCACAACCTGTCGCGGTTGCCGATCCCTTCCGGATCACACGTAGCCCCAAGTCTTCAGCCATCTCCGTTGGCCTGCATGTGCTCGTCATCGGCCTGATCGCATGGTTTGTCATCGATTCTCAATTGCACCCGAAGCCTGCGCCGAAGCCGCAGGTAGCATCGGTGGACATCTCGGCGTTTCGACCGATCGCACCGAAGGGTCCGGCGATGGGTGGCGGCGGTGGTGGTGGGGCGCATGAACTGCTGCAGGCGCCGAAGGGCCGTCTACCCAAGTTCTCCCAGACGCCGATCACGCCGCCGATGATCATCAAGAACGATCATCCCAAGCTGGCAGTCGAACCGACGATCAAGATGCCGCCCAACATCACGCTGCCCAATAACAATCTGCCGAACCTGGGCGATCCGCGCACCAACATCGTTGGACCGGCCTCCAACGGCACCGGCTCGGGCGCAGGCCTGGGCACTGGCGATGGCGGCGGTATCGGCTCCGGCTCGGGCGCAGGCTATGGGCCGGGCGAGGGTGGCGGCTATGGCGGCGGGCTCTACCATGTCGGTGGCGGCGTCTCTCCGCCGGTGCTGATCTATTCGGTGGACGCGGAGTTCTCCGACGAAGCGCGACGCGCCAAGTACCAGGGTGTGTCGGTGGTCTCGCTGATCGTGGATGCGCATGGACTGCCGCAGCGCATTCGCGTGGTCCGCAAGCTCGGCATGGGTCTGGACGAAAAAGCCGTCGAGGCCGTCCGCCAATACAAGTTCAAACCCTCCATGCTGCAGGGAAAACCTGTCCCCGTCGAAATCACTATCGAAGTCAACTTCCACATCTACTGAGCGGCGGAAATGCGGGCCCGGGGGCTGTAGACGAGCTACATTCTATGGGAGTAGTGTGTCTACATCCATGACTGAAGTGTCGCCGCACACTGCAAAGGCAGGTGAATCGTGAAGGAGTGGCAAAGACTGTTTTCCAACCGGCATAGAGATCTCAATGAAGAGATCGAGAGCCATATCGAGATGGCCGTTCGTGACCGCATCGATCGTGGTGAACTCCCTGAAGAAGCTCGCTCAGCCGCCGTTCGTGAATTTGGGAACATCGCCCTCATCCAGGATGTCGATGCTTATCTCGCAGGTGGACTCTGGATGGATCGCTTGTGGGGCGACCTGCGCTATGCATGGCGACAGTTACACAACGCACCCGGTTTCGCTGTCACCGCCATCCTGACACTAGCCCTCGGCATCGGCTCGAATACCGCCATCTTCACTCTCGTCCATGCCATCCTGCTTCGCCAACTGCCCTTTCGTGAACCATCGCGTGTTCTCAGCGTCGACAACATTGAGACAACCGGCCTCACCTACGACATACCTTCGAAAAACTACGCCGCATCCTTCGACAGCGCGGCACGATCATTCAAAACGATTGACAGTGCAACGATGTACTCCAGCAGTGGAGTGAACGTCGCATGGGACGGCCGCCCCGCACAGCGGCTGCGCGCAGCGGAGACCAGCGCGCAGTTCTTAAACGTCCTGGGTGTCACTCCAAGCCTTGGGCGTGGGTTTCTGTCTAACGAGGATGTTCCCGGCAACGATCGCATCGCCCTGATCAGTCATCGTCTCTGGCAAGAGATGTTTCATGCCGATCCAGCAGTTCTGGGAAAGCACATCCGGATCAACGAATTCGATTTCGTGGTGATTGGGGTTCTTCCCGTGCGCATGGACTTCCCGGCGAATACGGACCTGTGGGCACCCACAATCTTCGACGAGCATACGGCCCTGCACGAAGCGGGCGCCTTCATGACCTCTGTTCTGGTACGCGCACGCTCCGGCACGTCCATCGCGGCAGTGCGCGCGGAGTTCAACGCGCATGCCGTCTCGATGACCGCACAGAACAAGAGGAGTGATGCAGACGCAAAGAACAGCAAACCGGTTTTGACGCCGATCGCTGCGGATCTTACAAAATCCATCCGCTCGGCTTTGCTCACGCTTACCGTCGCGGTCTCTTTCGTCCTCTTCATCGCGTGTGCCAATGTGGCGAGCCTAGCCTTGGTCAGAACCGCAAAGCGACGCGCCGAGTTTGCTGTCCGCGCTGCACTTGGAGCAACGCGAAGACGCCTCGTCCTACAGCAGCTTGTCGAGTACGGTCTTATCGCCGTCATCAGTGGTGTCCTCGGGGTATGTCTCGCGTTCGTCACGCTTCAGGCTATTTACGCGTTTCGCCCGGCGAACCTGCTTGCGTTTCCGCGCCCGCACATCGATCTCATCGTCCTCGGCTTTACCGCTGCCATTGCAATCGCCACTGGCCTTATCTTCGGCCTTGCGCCGGCGTGGCTCGCCGGGCGTGAAGATCCCATGGGTGCGTTGAAGACTGGTGTGTGGCGTACCTCTCGCCACGGAGCGCGCTTCCAGAAGATGCTTGTCGCCGCAGAGGTGGGCATTGCGTTTGTTTTGCTGACTGGAGCCGGCCTCCTGTTGCGAACCATGGCGAATACGGATCGTGTTCCACTCGGCTACGACGTCAACGGGTTGCTCAGCTTCTCGGTGTCACTTCACGGCAAACCTTATGATTCGAGTGATAAGCAGCAGTCAGTCGCCGTTTCCAGCTTCTATTCCAATGTTCTCGAGGGCCTGACCGGCACACCTGGAGTGACTGCCACCGCGGCTGTTAGCAGCCTTCCCTTGGAGACCAGGGCGGATATGCTACTTCCGATCTCTGCTCAGGACAGGCAGCAGCAGTCAGCCGCGGCTGCGCCACGCATCGTCAGCACCGGGTACTTCAGCGCCATGGGAATGCCCCTGGTCCAAGGCCGGGACTTTTCCAGAAACGACACCAGTACAACCCCAATGGTTGCGATTATCACATCCGATCTAGCGGCAAAACTCTGGCCTAACCAGAGTCCCCTCGGCCATCGCCTCGCATGCGCCTTCTTCTGCAAGGCCGCCCCCATCGTGATCGGAGTTGTTCATCCGAATCGCCGCTTCGGTCCTCGCAGCAACAGCTTTCCCGAATACTATGTTCCCTACACGCAGCACGATTGGCCGTATATGTCATTCGTGGTGCGGACCACGAAGAGTCCGGCCATGCTCATCCCTTCCATGCGCCGTGTCGTTGCGCAGATCGATCCAACGCAACCCATCTACAACATCGAGACAATGCAGGAACGTCTCAATGACAATCAATCCCTCATTCGGTTTGAACTGGTCACACTGAGCGTCTTTGCCGTGCTTGCCGCCTTTCTTGTATTGATCGGCCTTTACGGCGTCATTTCATATACGGTGGCGCAGCGCACACGTGAGATAGGTCTCCGCATTGCTCTCGGTGCGCCGCGCGAATCCGTTCTCATGGACATATTCCGCGAAGGCGTCTTGATCGCTCTCATTGGCATTGTCGGGGGCATCCTCTCCTCGCTTGAGTTGACCCGGCTGCTGGAGGCGGTGCTCTTTGGCGTAACGCCTCACGATCCGGCGACGCTGTGCACCGTCTCTCTGCTCTTCCTGGGTATTGCCATGCTTGCCAGCTTCCTGCCGGCTCATCGCGCTGCCGGCATTCATCCCGCGCAAACACTGCGACTTGAGTGATCGGCCGCCGGAGTAGACATCCCGGCGTTTTACTGGAACGCCATCGAAGCATCCACACGACCCATCCGCTGTCCGAAGCGTTTGCGAAGCTCCAACCGTGCCCGGTGCCGTCGCGACTTCACTGTGGCAACTGGCCGCTTTAACTGACGTGCGATCTCTTCGAGCGAACGCTCCTGAAATGTCTGCAGCAGCACCACCGACCGCAGCGATTCCGGTAGCGATCGAAGCGCCGCACGAAGCAGGCGATGCTGCTCCTGCACGAGCAGCTGTTGCTCCTGCGATAACGGCCGTCGGCGCGTCAGCGAACTCCCGGACTCCAGCACTGCCGTCAGGCGGCTCGCATCTTCTATCTCTTCCAGCCGCATCCGCGCCCGCTTTCTCTGGCTCTGGAAGACCTCATTCATCAGCACACGTGTGATCCATGTGGAGAAGCTCGCCTCCTGCCGAAACGTACTCAAACCGAGCCACGCCTTCAGCATCGTCTGCTGCACCGCGTCCTCCGCATCCTGCATGGACAGTCGATACCGCAGAGCCAGCATCAGCAAGCGTCGCTGATGACGCATGAATAATTCGCCGAAGGCTTCTTCGGCGCCGCCACGGGCGGCGTCCACAAGCAATTCATCAGTCACGTAGGGTGCCTCCTCCTGGTTTAATTCTCGGAAATGCGGGCCGAAGCAGAATGCGGACGCCGCGCAACACTGCAATCAATGCATTGCTGCCTGGCCGCCCCGCGGCTTCCGCATGATGAACGGCAGCGGGACTACGCAGAGCGCGGCAATGGCAAAAAATCGAATGATATCGATGTATGAGAGAATCGCTGCCTGCTGCTGAAGCTGCTGATACATCCGGAACATTGCACCGCTTCCGGCTCCTGCCGTTGACATCCCGCCGACAGAAAGAAAGTGCGTTAATGCAGTTGTTTTATTCAGATATGGCAAACTTCCCGCCGTCAGATGCGCCCCCAGGTATGTCTGGTGGCGCTGCGACTGGCGTGCCAGCAGCGTCGCCACGATCGCGGTGCCCACCGAGCCGCCCATATTGCGCGCAAGGTTGGTCAGCCCGGAGACATCGTTGTTCGCCTCCATCGGCACACCGACGTACGACAGCGTCTGGATGGGAATGAACATGAAGCCCAGCCCCGATGCCTGGAAGAAACGCAGCCACGCTGTATAGCTGAGACTCATTCCCAGCTCGATCGACGTCATGCGAAACAGCGCCGCCGACGTAATTGCAAATCCAAAAGCCAGCAGATAGCGCGCATCGATCCTCGTAATCAGCACGCCCACGATGGGCATGCAGATCAACGTCGCGATCCCGCCCAGGGACAGCGTCTTGCCTGCATTGGTCGCGGTGTAGCCCATCAGTGTTTGCAATAGCTGCGGGATCAGGATCGTTGTTCCATAGAGCGCGATTCCCAGGATGAACATCATCACAAACGAGAGCGCAAACGTGCGGCTGCGGAACAGCCGCAGCTCGATGATCGGTTTATGTCCCCGGCGAATCTGCCACAGCTCCCAAGCCAGCAGCGAGATCAGGCTGCACACGCAGATGACGGTGAACGTAGTGATGAATCGCGAGCCGAACCAGTCGTCTTCCTGCCCCTTGTCCAGCACCACCTCGAGACAGCCAAAGCCCAAGGCTGTGAACAGGAAGCCCATGTAATCGATCTTGATCTTTCCGGCACGCGCTTGCTTGACCGCCGCCAGCAGATGCGGCGGGTCCTCGACCACCCGGTTCGTCAGATACAGCGAAATCAGCGCCACCGGCACGTTGATAAAAAAGATCCATCGCCATTCGTAGTTGTCGGTGATCCAACCGCCCACCAGCGGGCCGATCGCCGGCGCGGTCACCACGGCCAGCCCATACAGTGCGAAGGCCTGCCCACGCTTCGCCGGTTCAAATGTATCTGCGAGGATGGCCTGTTCGGATGTCGCCAGTCCGCCGCCGCCCAGACCCTGTAACACGCGAAAGAACAGCAATACCGGAAGTGAGCCCGCAAGCCCACACAGCAGCGAGCTAATGCCGAACATCGCCACGCAGGTCATGTAGAAGCGCTTACGTCCGATCAGCGTCGCCAGGTAGCCGCTGATCGGCAGAATCACTGCATTCGCCACCAGGTAAGAGCTGATCACCCATGTAGCCTCACTCTGGCTTGCCCCCAACGATCCGGCGATATGCGGCAGCGACACATTGGCGATGGAAGTGTCCAACACCTCCATGAACGTCGCCAGCGTCACCGTCAGCGCAATCGCCCACGGATTGTGCTTCGGCTTCCAAGTAACCTGCGCACCGGGCCGCGTCATTGTGGTCGTCGCCATATAAAAATAAATCGTACCATGCGTTACATTAATTGCAATACAGGTGCGTACTATTCGTTATCCTTGTTTCCATGGGACGGAAGGTCGCGACGAAACAGCGCAAGTCGGTTCGCGGACGTCCTCCCGTGCACGAAGCAGCCGTCCGCGCCAACAAGCTTCTGGATGTTGCGACAGACGTATTCCTGGAACAGGGCTTCAAGGGCGCCAGCATGAGTGAGATCGCGCGCCGCGCCGGCGCCTCCAAGCAAACGCTCTATGCGCGCTACCCCAGCAAGTCATCGCTCTTTGCCGCGCTCATGGAGCGGAAAAGCTCGACGCTCTTCGAAGCGATCGGCCCGCTCAACCAGGAACGCTCTCTGCGAGAGACGCTGGTGCACTTCGGCTCCGAGCTCCTCGCCATGATTCTCGCGGAAGATGCGCGTAGCCTCCATCGTTTGGTGATCGCGGAATGTCTGGAGTTTCCGGAGCTGGGTGAGCTCTTCTGGGAAATGGGGCCGGGGCGCTGCCGCGCCATGCTCGCCGATTATTTACGCACGCAGAGCACCGTTCTGTATCACGACCCGGATCAAGCCACGGATGCACTCTTAGGGCTGTTGGTCGGCTCAGCCGCCCTGCGCGTGAATTTGCGCCTGCCCACGCCGATCGTGAAGTCGCAGGCCCAGCGTACATCTTGGGTGCACTTTGCTGTCGATATCTTCCTGCAGGCCGCTCAAAACGAGTGCATGGCCAAAGACCCGGCGCAGCATCTCCCCTGAGTCGGCCAGTGGATCCGCACGTTCACTACTCTCCCAACACCGATAAGCCTGTAAACTCGCCGCTAGAGCATTTCACTGCAGGTATAGAGAAGAACGCGATGATACGCGTGGCCTTTTCCGTCAAGAAAAGCCATACTTCGCGGAACTGGGCTCTACGCAGCAACAGTGACAATGTTTTAAGGATGCTGCATCCATGCCCTGCTTACTCAAAATCGCTCGCGGATCGCGGATCATTGCCCTGGCCATGATCGTCGTGGCCCCCCTGCCGCTTGTCTTACTTACCGGCTGCCAGACCGCCTACTACGGCACGATGCGCAAATTTGGCAAAGAGAAGCGCGACATCCTTGTTTCCCGCGTCAAGGATGCGCGAAAGGACCAGCAGCAAACCAAAGAGCAGATCCAGACCACCATGGAGTCGTTTCAGGCGCTCACCGGTTTCCAGGGCGGCTCTCTAGAAAAATCGTACAAGCGCCTCAACTCTGACTATGAGAAGGCAGCCGATCAGTCCAATAAGCTGCACGATCGCATCCAGTCCATCGACCAGGTCTCAAACGATCTATTCAAAGAGTGGCAGGGCGAGATCAACTCCATGCATAACGCGAAGCTCAAGGCGCAGAGCACTACCATGCTGCGCAACGCCCGCGTGCGGCAGGCAGCTTACATGCGCTCCATGCACCAGACCGAAGACCGCCTCACTCCGGTCCTCGGCGCCTTTCACGACCAAGTGCTCTTCCTGAAACACAACCTCAACGCTCGGGCTATCGGCTCGCTCAAGGGAACCTCCGTATCGATCGGCAACGACGTCACCGACCTCGTGCAGTCGATCGACGGCTCCATGCAGGAGGCGGACAAGCTCATCGCCTCCCTCTCCACGGATAACAATTCATAGCCCGATCGCTGCTGGACTTTTGCTCTAAAAGGGTATGCGTCCTGAAAACACTAATCCATGATTGTAGGTGTGGAAGTGTGAAATCGCGATCTGCTCTCCAAACCCGAACGTGGCGCCCAAACGCGGATGCGCTTTGCTTAAGTGGAAGCGGCCCAGCATGATGCCTGGCGTCGCAAAGCTCTGTATTTGGCCATCGTTCGGTCCACCTTCATAAAACGTGTTGTTGAACTCGAGCTCCGGCCACGTCCAGCGGCCCAGCTTCTGCTGGAAGGTGGTGTTCCATGTAATCGGACGGCCCAGTGCCGTCGTGTTGCCCACCGGCAGCGCTGCTCCGGCCGTGGATTCGACATCGAACCGCCCGAATCCTTTACCAAGCGCGAGTGTCGGCGTGATCGTCGGCGCTGCGCTTCCGTTCTTGTAACTGCCGGTCGGATAGCTCCCGCCGATAAATGCAGTCACGATGTAGTTGCCGCTCTCCTCGTTGCGCGACAGGATGCGGTATTTCATCAGGAATGTGGTATCGCCGAAGCCATCCTTGATCGTCGGTACATTGTGTTCTTCGTATGGCGGCACATTGACAATGAACTCGACCGGCTTGAACGGAATCAGCTCCAGCCCTTTGCCATTGCCGAAGTTCCAGAAGTCTCCCCGCGTCGGCGTGTACTCGCGCAGAAAGTCGGCGCGAAACTCCTGTTCCAGTCGCGGCGTCACCGTCACCAGCGGCGTTACCCAGTGCGGCTGCTCGTTCTGAATCTTCGTGGCGCGAGCCTGCCAGCGCTCAAAGAAATTCCTAGGTGTGGGTGCCGGCGTCGACACAGCTTGCTGCGCGGTACTGCTGCTGCTCTGCGCCGAAACGGTTGAAGCCAAGGTTGCAAAGGGAAGGATGAAAATGCACGCGCGTCTGGCGTGATGAGACGAAGAAAAGCGATTCCACGGAAGCATAATACGGTTATATACGAAATGTCGCGATTATTTACGACGTATCGGAGACGTAGTGCTATTGGCTTCTCACAAGCTCCAAGCGGACAATGACTTCTCGATAGTCGTGCTGCCGATGGAACCATTGGCTCCCGCTCGGTATCCAAGTTGCGTAAGGAGCGTCGCATGGCTACCCGTATGATTCCATCGCTTCGTTGCCTGTACTGGAGCGCCTTTTTCCTTCCAACTGTCATTGCAGCCCAGGACAATCTACCGGAACGAACTCCTGGAGCATTGGGGATGGGCTCCAGCATTACGTTTGCCGCTGCATTTCCTGTGATACGAAACGAGCCCTACACCGCAAATGTCTTGACGCGCGAAATCCGTCTCGGCCCGGATGGAAAAACGATCGTCCATGAAGCGTTGAACATACACTCACGCGACTCATTGGGTCGGTTGCGTGACCAGACGCTTCCGTCCTCACCTGATTCGATGGGATCGTTTACGCAAGCAAGCGTTCAGGTCGTCGATCCTATCGCAATGCAGGATATTCAATGGAATGCTGACACGAAGACAGTGTTTACCAGCACAATACCGGCTGCCTTTCGTAGCTACCGGCAAGCCGCTGTCGGCGAGTGCGCCGCCCGTATCCTCGACTCTCCCATAGATAACCATTCGCAAAATCAGAACCGGACATCCTACGAAAATCTCGGCGAGCGCACGATCGAAGATATACACGCTCAAGGCTGCAAGATCACGCGTGCGATCGCGAAACGCCCTGGATTTTGGTCTGGTACGACAGTCATGGAAATCTGGAGTTCCAAGGAACTTCAGATCAATCTGATCACGACCGAGAAAGATTCTGATGGAACGATTCGGCTTACGCAACTTACCGGCATTCATCGTGGCGAACCCGACCCGCGACTCTTTCTTGCGCCGGCCAACTATACCGACCCCTTGAATCAGCCAAAGCCGGCTACCGCAAATACGAATCCGAACTATGCTGCCATTCGGGAATACGGCCGCATCGAGTGGCACGGAGATACCGCAACGCTCATCGCAGGCAGCAGCCGGCCTCTTGATATGGCGGCACTGACGTTATCGACATGCCTTGGCATCCCCGTCAGTTCGGAAGATCCGCAATATCATTATCTGGGGGATCTGCTGGACGTAACGGCTCCGCAATGGGCCGCGCAGCATCCGGATCGTCGCGCCTCCGCAGCAAAGCCCGGCAAGATCGAGGTCACCTTTAACATCGATCAGGACGGCCTACCGCGCGATCCGCCTCAGTTGCTGCAGGATGTCGCCAAACAGGCGAACCGCGAGCAATCGAATATCTATGGCTATCGCGTCCTTAAGAGCGCAGAGGCCGATCGGACCTACTACAGCTTCGTGCCAACCAGCACTCATAATGAACGGAACATTCTCGAACAGGTTCCCGCGTATCTCGATAGCAAGATCACCATCGCGCCGCGTACCACTACGGTTGCGGAGTTCGCCTACAAGATGACGATGGCCCTCAGTGCCGCAACCAGCATGCAGTTCAGCTGCTGCCAGCCGTCTATCGTCGGCCGAGGATGGGGCACGCAACGCATCACCTATCATGCGACGGACCAGCAGGCCCGCAAGGTCATGGAGGATCTGTTGACAGCGACTGGAGGAAAGGAAAGCTACATCCTCCGCTGTCAGCCGCTGGACAAGCGCTGGTGCTTCATCACGGTTCATACCAATGAAGTGAGAACGCCGGACACATCTTCCCAGAGTGGTGTCTGTTCAGCCCGTGGATACGACAGTCGTTGACTCAGGCTGAAGCAATCCCCAGGCCGTAACTAAGGCGCCGAAGTATCGGACCTAACTCCTCAAGCAGCCCTGAAAAGGGGGAAGTGAGAGAACAGTACTGACAGTGCAGGCAGAGCAAACGCTCCGCCTGGCACTTGGGTCAGCTAGCTAGACGTTGATCGCCATACCCTCAACCGCACCGAAGCCGTCCAGCATCGCCTCGGCCAGCGTCGGATGCGCGTGGATGGTAAACATCATCTCGTCGATCGTTGCTTCCAGCTCCATCGCTGTCACCGCTTCGGCAATCAATTCGGTCGCCTGCGGCCCGATGATGTGAACGCCCAGCACCTCGCCATACTTTGCGTCCGCCACCACCTTCACGAAGCCCTCGTGCTGGCCCACGATTGAGGCTTTTGAGTTGGCGGAGAATGGGAACTTGCCCACCTTCACCTGCAAGCCCTTCTCCTTGGCCATGGCCTCGGTCAGGCCGACGCTGCCGATCTGCGGCTCGCAGTAGGTGCAGGCAGGAATGCGCTCCCGCTTTACCGGCCGAGCCGGCTTGCCGGCGATCTTCGATACGGCCACGATGCCGCACATCGAGCCCACATGGGCGAGTTGCGGCAGGCCGGCCACGACATCGCCGATGGCGTAAATACCCGGCTCGGCGGTCTCCATCCACTCGTTTACGTGGATGAAGCCGCGCTCCATCTTCACCTTCGTCTTGTCCAGACCGACACCCTCGGTGCGCGGCGCCCGGCCCACCGCCACCAGCACGCGCTCTGCCTCTTTCACCACCTGCTTGCCGTCTGAGCCGGTGAACGTCACCTTCACGCCATCCTTAGTTTTCTCCACCTTGTCGACCTTGGCGCCCACATTCGTCTCGATGCCGCGCTTGCGGAAGACACGCGACAGTTCCTTGCTGACGTCTTCGTCCTCGTTAGGCACCACCCGTGGCAGATACTCCACCACGGTCACATCCGAACCGAAGCTCTTGAAGATGGACCCGAACTCCACACCTACCGCGCCCGCACCGATCACGATCAGCGACTTCGGGATGCGATCCATGTTCAGGATCTCCATGTTGGTCAGGATTCGGTCATCCGGCGTCAGGTTCGGCAGCATGCGCGCATCCGAGCCGGTGGCTACCAGCACCGCTTTCGCCTGCACCTGCTGCGACTTGCCGTCGGCCCCCTTGACGGCAACGGTATGCACGCCGCCCTTGGCTGCGCCCGTCACGCTGCCAGTGCCCGCAATCACCGTAACCTTGTTCTTCTTCATCAGGAAGTCGAGGCCTTTGACATGTTTCGCGATGATCTGGTTCTTGCGATCGAGGATCGCCTTCCAGTTCAGCGTTACCTCGCCCACGCCTTCGATGCCGTACTCCTTGGCATGCTTCAGGTGGTCGTAGACCTCAGCGTTGAACAGGATGGATTTCGTCGGGATGCAGCCCCAGTGCAGGCAGGTGCCGCCCAGCTTCGTCTCGCGCTCGATCAGCGCCGTCTTCAGGCCGTACTGTCCTGCGCGAATGGCCGCCGTGTAACCCGCTGGGCCGCCGCCGATAATCGCCACATCATAGATATCTGCCAAACCTTCGCTCCCCTGCCGGCCCGATGCATCTCCTGCTCTCAGGCCAAACACTCTATTTTACGCGCATGTGCCACACTAGCTAGGTGCGTCCGCATCTGGCCACGCTGCTCGACGACTTCCGCCGCCATGGCTCCGAGCGTGCCATCGTCAACCACTCTGGAAATCGCAGCCTCCCCTGTACTTACGCGGAGCTGGCGGAACACAGCGCGCGTTTTGCGGCGGAGTTGGAACGCCGCGGCATCTATCAGGGCGACCGCGTTCTGCTGTGGGGTCAGAACTCGGCCGCCTGGATCGCTGCCTTCTACGGCTGCGTCCTGCGCGGTGTGCTTGTCGTGCCCCTCGATGCCGCAGGCGGCTCACGCTTCGCCGAGCGTGTCATCGCCGAAATCACGCCAAAGCTGCTGATTGGCGACGCCGTTTTGCTCCATACGCTCTCGCCATCTGATGCGCCGCAGTTGCTGCTGGATGCAGCACCGGACCAGCTGCCCGATCCTGACTACGAACCGGCGCCCGGCCTGAATCGCAACACGCCATTACAGATCATCTTCACCTCCGGCACCACCTCCGAGCCCAAGGGCATCGTCCATACCCACGGCAATGTGCTCGCCTCGCTCGACCCCATCGAGCGCGAGATCGGCAGATATCGCCGCTATGCGCGTCCCTTTCACCCCTTGCGCTTCCTGCACACACTCCCGCTCTCTCATGTCTTCGGCCAGTTCATGGGCCTGTGGGTGCCTCCGCTGCTCGTAGCCGAGGTTCACTTCGAATCCCGCCTGGATGCGCCACGGCTGATCCAACTCATCCGCATGCAACACATCAGCGTGCTCGCCGCAGTGCCGCGCGTGCTCGAGCTGCTGCGCAGCCATCTCCTCAACCTCGACGCAACACTCGCAGCGCGACTCGATGCTGCGCAACACGTGTCCGCACTAAGCCGTTGGTGGCGCTTCCGTGGCCAGCATCGCCTGCTCGGACTGAAGTTCTGGGCCTTCGTCTGTGGCGGCGCAACCCTTCCCGAAGACCTGGAGCAGTTCTGGACGCGTCTCGGCTTCGCCCTCATTCAGGGCTACGGCATGACCGAGACGACCGCACTCGTCACCCTGAATCATCCCTTCCATACCGCGCGCGGCAGCATCGGCAAGCCGCTTGCGGGTCGCGAGGTCCGGGTCGCCGACGATGGGGAGATCTTGGTGCTCGGTGACTCCATCGCCACTACGGAGTGGCGCGCCGGCCGCGCTCAGGCGCGCACTGCAGATGAAGGCTGGCTGCGAACCGGCGATCTTGCGTCGCGAAACACCGAAGGCGACCTGGTCTTCACCGGCCGCAAGAGCGATGTCATTGTCACCGCTGCCGGCCTCAATATCCATCCGCAGGATTTGGAAGCCGCATTGCTTCGGCAGCCGGGCATCCGGGGGGCATGTGTCTTTGCCTTCGAAGCCGGCGCCGGCCCGCAGCCGGCAGCGGCGTTGCTCGCTGCCGCGGAAACCGACGCTGCTGCGGCTCTTGCAGCAGCCAACCGCACACTCGCGGAGTATCAGCAGATACGCCGATGGATTCTCTGGCCCGATCCGGATCTGCCACGCACATCGACCGGGAAGGTGCGTCGCCGCGACGTCGCCGCGCGCGCGCAGCTCGCATTTCAATCTCCCGCGTCTGCCGCTGCAGCAGACGATCCCATCCTTCAGATTCTTAGTTCGCTTCCCGGTAGTGCGCTTTCCGGTGCTACGGCGAACAACCTCACCGACACAAGCCGCCTGCGTGAAGACTTCGGCCTCGACAGCCTCAGTATGGTCGAGCTGCAAAGCACACTCGAGCAGCGTTTTGCCGTCGAGATACCGGACGACCTCTGGCAGCAGACTCGTACCGTTGCCGATCTTCGTCGGCTCGTCCTTCCTCGAATGACTATCCGGGGCGCTTCCTCCCATGCAGCGGATTCGCAGGCCAGGTCGTATCTCCAGCCCAAAGTCGACAGCACTATCTATCCACGTTGGCCCTGGTTCGCGCCGGTTCGCTGGTTGCGCGCAGCATTTCTCGAATGCGTGGCGATCCCTATGACGCACCTGCTGCTTGCGCCGCAAATTGAGCGGCGGCATCTCGTTTCAACCCGGCAGCCCGTGCTGATCGTTGCGAATCACATCACTGCGTTCGACGTGCCCATCGTGCTTGCCGCGCTGCCACGGAGCATGCGCCTCCGCACCGCCATCGCTATGGCCGCTGGACTACTGATGGGTTGGCGCCATGCGCGTACGGAGCGGCATGCATGGCTGCGCTTCCTATCACCTCTCGCATACTGGCTGGTGACTGCACTCTTCAATGTGTTTCCACTGCCGCAGGGTCCGGGAATCCGCCGCAGCTTTGCGCATGCCGGTGCAGCGCTCGATCATGGCATGTCGGTGTTGATCTTCCCGGAGGGACGTCGCTCGGCGGATGGTGCACTCAATTCATTCCTGCCGGGAATTGGACTGCTCGCAAAAGAATCAAGCGCCACCGTCCTTCCTGTCTGCCTTATAGGACTCGGTGAGCTCAAGCAGCGTAAACGCAACTGGTTCCGGGCTGGAACTGTAACAGTATTAGTGGCGAGTCCTGTAACGATTGGATCAGAGGAAACGCCGCAAGCATTCACGGCGCGACTCCAAGAGATATTTCGTCAACTTGCAGCGAGCCGTTGAACCACTACAGCCGTTTCGCGGCTTCCTTCGCGAAGTAGGTCACGATGAAGTCCGCGCCTGCGCGCCGGATGGAGATCAGCGACTCCAGCATCGCACGCTCGCGCTCCAGCCAGCCTCGCTCAAAGGCGGCCTGCATCATCGAATACTCGCCCGAGACCTGGTAAGCGCCCATCGGCACGTCAAAGCGCCCGCGCGCGGCGTGGATTACATCCAGGTACGGCATCGCCGGCTTCATCAGGATCATATCCGCCCCTTCGCCAAGATCCTGCTCGATCTCACGCATCGCCTCGCGCAGATTAGCGCCGTCCATCTGATAGGTGCGCCGATCACCGAACTGCGGCGCTGAGTCGGCAGCCTCGCGAAACGGCCCATAGAACGCCGAAGCGAACTTCGACGCGTAAGAGAGGATGGGCACGTGCTCAAAGCCATCTTCATCCAGCTCATCGCGGATCGCAGCCACGCGGCCGTCCATCATGTCGGACGGCGCGACGATATCGGCGCCGGCTTCCGCGAGCGAAGACGCCGTCCTCGCCAGCAGGCTGAGTGTCGCATCGTTGTCGACATGGAAGTCCTCACCGCTGCCTCGCACCACACCACAATGGCCGTGGGACGTGTACTCGCACAAACAGACATCCGCGATCAGCACCAGCTTCTTCGCCGCTGCAGTCTGCTTCAGCGCGCGAAGTCCTTGCTGCGTGATGCCGTTGGCATCGTAGGCGCCAGTCGCTGCTTCATCCTTGCTTGCTGGAAGACCAAACAACAGCAGCCCGCCCAGCCCGAGAGCCGCAGCCTGCTCCGCCTCCTTCACTGCTTCGTCGATAGAGAGGTTGTAGACGCCGGGCATCGACGTCACCTCGCGACGAATGCCGTCGCCGGGGCAGAGGAAGAGCGGATACACCAGCGCACCAGGATGAAGCTGCGTCTCGCGCACCAGGGAACGCATGGCAGCGCTCGAACGCAGGCGGCGCAGGCGGGTCTGCGGGAAGTCCATAGTTGCATTCTATCCAGCCAGGTCTTCCATGTCCGCGCAGGGTAAAGTTGAGGATGTGGCTCTGCTGCCTTCCATCCCGCAACCGGTCGCCGAGTTCAGCCGCACCACGCTGGAGTGGGAGAGCCTGCTCGCGTTCCTCGCGGAATACGCCACCGCCGCAGTCACCAAGGCGTGGCTGACAGCATTAGCACCATCCACATCGCAGTCCTGGGCCGCCGCACAGCACGCACTCACCGCCGAGATGCGCGTTTGCCTTGCAGCGGGACTGCGCCCGAATCTCGGCGCACTCTTCGATCCCAACACGCTGCTGGCGAAGGCGCGCATCGCCGGAAGCGCGCTGGAGGCGGATGAACTGTTGCCGCTGCTGGCGCTTGGCGACGATGTCGTCGCCTGGTATGCCTCGATGCAGGAGCCGCCGGAGGATCTTGCAGAACGGATCCCCGCACTGCGTGCCATGACAGAACTGCTGCAGGGCAATCAGCTTGCGCCGCTGGTCCGCTCGTTACGCTCCCGGATGAACCCAGACGGGGCGCTGGCGGACGATGCGTCGCCCGATCTGCGGCGCATCCGGCGAGAGATCGAGCGGCAACAGCGTGCCATCGAAGTTAGCCTGCGCCAAGCGCTGCGCCGCTTCGCCGGCGAGGGCTCGACGCAGGAGGATGTGATCACCATTCGCGGTGAGCGCTTCGTGATTCCGGTAAAGGCGGAATGGAAGCGGCGCATCCCCGGAGTCGTGCACGGAGCCAGCAGCAGCGGCCAGTCGGTCTACATCGAGCCGCTGGAGACCATCGAGCAGAACAACGAGCTGATCCGCCTGCTCGACGAAGAGCAGGCAGAGGTGCATCGCATCTTCGTGCAGATGACGGGGGAGATCGCCCGCGAGGCGCAGACGCTTGCCGCGGGCGCGGCGATCCTTGCGGAGGTAGACGCGCTACAGGCGCGGGCTCGCTTTGCCCACGAATACGACTGCACCACCCCCAGCTTCGCGACCGACGAGGCGCCGGAGTTGCTGGTCCAGAGAGGCCGGCATCCCTTGTTGGAGCGTCGGCTGCGGCGCAACGGTCTCGCCATTGTGCCGCTCACCCTGGGCCTTGAGTCCCAGGCGCGGCAGCTTATCATCAGCGGGCCGAACACCGGCGGTAAGACAGTCGGGCTGAAGACCGCGGGGCTGCTGGCCATGATGGCGCAGGCCGGGCTGCCCGTTCCGGCGGAGCGGCTGGTGCTGCCGGTCTTCCGCGCCTTCCTCGCCGATATCGGAGATGCGCAATCCATCGAGCAGAACCTCTCGACCTTCTCCGCACACATCGTCAACCTCAACAACATCGCCGCGAAGGCCGATGAGCATTCGTTAGTACTGCTGGACGAGCTGGGCTCGGCGACCGATCCGGAAGAGGGCGCAGCGCTGGCCGTCGCCATCGCCGAGCACTTCCTCCGAGCCCGCACGTGGTCGATCATCTCGACGCACCACACCTCCCTGAAGATCTACGCGGCCCAGCATGAGGGCGTGCTCAACGCTGCGGTCGGCTTCGACGAGCAGACGCTTGCCCCAACCTATGAGCTTCGTCTCGGCGTGCCCGGCGCGTCGGCAGGCATCAACATTGCGCAGCGCATCGGCCTCGATCCCGCGATCGTCGCCGCAGCACGCCGACAGCTCTCGCACCAGACCGAAGACATCGCGCACTTTCTCGACCGTCTGCACGCCGACCTCGCCGCAGTCGACCGCGAGCGTGCGGCGCTGCGAGAGCGAGAGAGCGTGGTAGAGCTCGAGCGCCGGCGATTGGAGACCGAAGGCCTGAAGGACTGGAAAGCAAAGGTCCGCGAGCTGGAGCAGCAGCTTGGCGCACTGCTCAAGGACTTCGAGTTCCGCATGCGTGAGGCGGTCAAGGCCGTCGACGACCGCATGCAGCAGCAGAAGCTGTCGAAGGAGGCGGAGCGGCGCATCGCTCGGCTGCGACGCGAGTTCAGTGAGCAGTTCAACGCCACCGCCGTCGCGCAGCACACCGGCGCGGACAAGGGCGATCCGCAGGCGCAGCCACATGTCATGCGCAACGTCGCGAGCGGCGATAACGTGCGGCTGAAGTCACTCGGCCGTGTCGCGCTGGTAGAACGGCAGGTGGACGACAACACCTTTGAAGTCGCGATCGGTCCGATGAAAATGCGCGTGCCGCGTGCGGATATCGCCGAGGTCGTCTCCTCCCGTCGTGCCGCATACGATCTGAATCCACTGGAAGCGGCACGACGCAGGGGAGTCTCGGTGACAATGACCAGCTCCAGCGACGACATGCACGCAGAGCTGAATGTCATCGGCCGAACAGTCGCCGAGGCCAGCGCCGAGGTAGACAGCTTCCTCGACCGCGCCTTCCTGGCTGGGCTGCCGCGCGTGCGGATCGTTCACGGCACCGGCATGGGCGCCCTGCGACGTGGCTTGCGGGCGATGCTCGCCGGTCATCCGCATGTCGCGACGGTGACGGACGCGACCCAGGCCGAGGGCGGCGCCGGCGCGACCATAGTGGACCTTCGCCAGTAACTGCCTGCCTTCAAGGTAGTCAGCGGACCGCGCCAGTGATACTCTCCAGCGCAGGCACCCCCATGGTACGCATCATCACAGTCGAGCGGGAGTATGGCAGCCGAGGCGGCGAGTTCGCTCACCTGCTGGCGGACCACCTGGGCTGGCGTCTCATCGATAACTGCCTGGTGGACGAGATCGCCCGCAAGATCGGCATCGACAAAACGACCGTAGCCAATTGCGATGAGCGTCTCGACCCGTGGTACTACCGCCTCGGCAAGTCCTTCTGGCATGCCAGCGTGGAGCGTCTGCCGGCCATCATGACTTCAAGCGAGGTCTTCGACAGCGAGCGCATGAGCTCGCTTGTCCGTGACTACTTGAAGGAGCGGGTGGCGGAGGGCCATTGCGTGGTGGTAGGCCGGGGTGCGGCCGCCGCGCTGGCGAATGTGCCGGGGACCTTCCACTTGTTCGTCTACGCCTCCACCGCCCGCAAGCTGGCGTGGTTCCGGCAGCAGTTTCCCGATCGCGCGGCGCAGGCGGAAGAGGAGTTGCAGGCCACAGACCGCCGCCGCTCAGGCTACATCCAGCGCTATTACGACCAGGACTGGGATGACCACCGGCTATACCAGTTGATGCTGAACTCCTGCATGGGCTTCCCGGCGATGATCGGGTCAACCATGGAGGCGGCCGGCCTGTCCCACAGCATCGCTGAGATTCCGACCCCGCGTTGAGCGCGGGCCACAACAGGAAGGGCGGACCTTGTTTGGTCCGCCCTTCCGATTGCCGCTTGCTGCCCTATCGGCCACGTCCTCCATGACCCCCATCATGTCCGCCACCGCCATGGTTTTCCTGCGGGCGTGCTTCGGGCGCCTGATGCTGCTGCTGAGGGGCCTGCGTCCGCTGCTGCTGACTGTAGTTCGCGCCCCGTGATTGGTTCGTCGCCGGGCTTGCCTGCTGTTGCGGACGTTGCGCGTAGCTGTTGTTCGGCGTCCTGTTGAACGTCTGGTTGTTCGACTGACTCGGACGGTTTGCCTGAGCCGCGTTGTTGGTCATAGGCCGCTGCGCATTGTTGGGCGTCGCCGTAGCGCGATTATTCATGGGCATGTTTCGGTTGTAGGAGACAGGCTCGGTACGGGCCGCGTTCTCCGGGCGACCGTGGTTGACGCTCGCGAACTGCTGCCGGTTCTGGCTGGCGCGCGTCATGTTCTGCTGCTGCGCCGGCAAGGCAGCGGTGTGTTGTTCACGAGAGAACGCCTGCTCCTGCGTGGTCGGACGGGCCTGGATGCCGCCGCCGCCGTTGAAGCTGACGCGATTGTTCGTGTTGTAGTTGTTGATCACGGTCTTGTTGTAGACGTTATGCACGTTGACCACATTCACGTTCGTGACCGAGCGGTTGTAGGCGAAGACACCGTGGTTCCAGTAGCCGCCCTCATAGCCATGGCCGATATAGCCGAAGCCGTAGTTCACGCCGCCGTAGAAGCCGATATGCAGACCCCAATAACCGGCGTGCCATCCGTAGCCGCCACCCGCAAAGCCCCAGTAGCCCGGTGTCCAGAGTGCTCCGGTGTAGGGAGCGAGCACCCATGCGCCGGGTACCCAATAATAGCCGCCATCCTCCTCATAGCCCCAGTAGCCGGGCGTCCAGATGTAGCCGGCGGCCGGGCAGGCAGGCTGTACATAGACCGGCAGGACAGGCGGTGCACCGATATTGACGGAAACGAAGATGCCCGCAAAGGATGCCGCGGGGACTGCCACGAGGCCCGCGGCTAAAACCAAAGAACGGATTGTTGTTGCGATGCGCATACCCTTCACCTTGCCGGCGGCTCGTCGCTGGCTCCCGCTGTTGCTTACCCGCTACGGGAGTGCGCGTTCCGTCCGGCTTTGTCTGCTCAGCCTGTGATGTCTCAGCAGACAACAACTAGAACCGCGTTTCCATGCAAATGTTGTGGTAGTAACGTGACCTGGTGGCACCCCTCCCCTCTCCGATTTGGGAGTTTGGCTTGGAAATCATTCAAAAAATACTTCGTGGGTAACGGACAGGCTTATGGGATTGCCAGCCGCAACGGGAGTTCGCGGCAGTCGATCCCACCCTGGAGCACCTGCTTCGGCGTCCATGGCATCCATATCGATGCGCGATGTGTTAGCAGCGCACCTCGCGACCGAGCATACGAGCCAGTTGCAATTCCCTGCAGGGAGTTTGCTCGAGTCAGAGGGTTTATGCCGACTATTCGCAACGCGATCCCTGATATTTCCTGGTAGAAATATATTACGACTGGAAACGAGGGGCCTCCGATGCCGGCTTCGCTTATGACTCGCGCGCATTGCGCCGCATGCTTGCCAATCGCCGTCTGCGGGGTTGCACTCCTGATGCATCCGGTTGGGCTCATCGGGCAGTCGGTGCCTCCGGCACTGGAGTCTCCGCCCGCCCAACCGGCCCAGACGGGCTCCCATGGCGAGAGGTTGCCGGGGATGCCCAGGTTTCATGATCCGGCACCGTATGACATCGACGAGCACACGGGCTACACGCAGATTTTCAATGGGAAGGATTTGACCGGCTGGGACGCCGACTCCAGCATATGGCGTGTGGAAGGCGGCGTCATTGTGGGCGAAACCGTTGCAGACAAGCCAAAGGGCAATAACTACATCGTTTACCGGGGTGATACGGCGCGCGACTTCGATCTGAAGCTGCAAATGAAGATCGAAAAGGGCGGTGGCGGTGGTATCCAGTACCGCAGTGCGACGGGCGTACCGTGGACGCGTCCGCAGCCCCCCGGCCAGCCGCCGTATGACCTGAAATTCATGATGACCGGACCTCAGGCCGATTTCTGGTTCCCGGTCACTGCCCAGGCGGCGGAGTACACCGGCCAGTGGTACTCCGAGAACACCCTGCAGGGCATCCTTGCCTATCGCGGCCAGGTCACAGAAGCGCTGCCCGGCCAGACCAATCGCCTAGTGGCAACAATCGGCGACAGGCAGGCTCTTGGTGGCTATGTGAAAGTGAACGAGTGGAACGATTACGAGATCATCGCTCGCGGCGGCGTCATGATGCACATCATGAACGGCCAGCTAATGGCGGTCTTTATCGATGACACGAAAGACTCCGTCAACAACCAGCCGGGACTGATCGGCTTTGAGATTGAAAGCCAGCCGTGCAGGATTTCGGTGCGGGATATCTGGCTCAGGAAGTTCGACTAGGGATCTAGAGCATCCAGCGCAGAACCCGGCGTGTGGTTTCGAGGACCGCACCGTAGACGAAATGGGCGGATAGACCGCCGGCGTGAGCTGCGGCTGGAACCTTCTGCGGCTTGGGACCGAGGTTGAGCCAGGGAAGGAGCGCTTCGGATCCGCCCAAGAACAACAGGCTGGCGTAGCCGGTGCCGAAGCCCGCACGGACGGCGGGGAGGAACTCCGCGGTCAAGCCGTAGGCGCCGCCCGCCAGAGCGCCGACGGCATAGTGCACGAATGGCGCCGCGTTGCGACGTTGTATGCGGGTGAGCCCTTTGCCAAACGCAGATTTTGAGATGCGATGCGCGGCTTCTGCGTGGGCGCGCTGGTAGTCGCGCATCTGGTCTTCCTGCTGACGGCTGAGCTTAGGATCCGCATCCAGTGCATCTTCGGCGCGACGGGTCGCTTCTAAAGCGCCTTCCTGGTACTGATCGAGGGCCCAGGTGGCCACGATGCCACCGATGGCGCCTGCAGCGATGCCGGCCATGAGCTTGATCTCACGCTTTTTCTTCTTCGGCTTCGGCTCAGGCGGCTTGCTAGACCGATTCTTCTTCTGTACGTCCTTCGACTTGTTGAACATGGGGGCTCCCGAAAGCTGTGTCACAGGGAGAGATGTGGTTTTCGTGAGGGAGGATGTGCCAAAGCGATCCCACATCTCAAAAGCGAGACGTGGGGGCATCCATGAAGGCGCTATTTGCTGCCTTTGTAGTCCACGAAGAGGTCGGGGAACTCCTTCTTGAGCGCCTCGATCTTGGGACGGTCGCAGATCATGATGTACGGGTTGTTGGGGTTGTGGAGAGCGTAGTCCTGGTGGTAGCCCTCCGCGTTATAGAAGCCTTTGAGCGGAACCACCTGTGTGACGATGGCATGCGGAAAGACCTTGGCCGCATCGAGCTGTTGGATGTACGCCGTGGCGATGCGCTTCTGCTCGTCGTTGGAGTAGAAGATCGCTGAGCGATAGGAGGTACCGACGTCCGGGCCCTGGCGGTTGAGTTGTGTGGGATCATGCGCGACCGAGAAGAAGACCCGCAGCAACTCACCGTAGCTGATCTTCGCGGGGTCGTAGACAATCTCTACCGACTCGGCGTGACCGGTGGTCTCGGTAGTGACCTGATCGTAGGTGGCTGTAGAGGCGGAGCCTCCGGCATAGCCCGCCATAGTCTTGAGCACACCCTTAACGCGCTCAAAGACAGACTGCGTACCCCAGAAGCATCCGCCAGCGAAGACAGCGGTTTGTTTGCCGCTGGAAGTTGCGAGGGAGGCATCTACCTTGGGCGGCGGTACCGGCACGCGCGATGCTGCGTTGACGGTGCAGCCAGTGAACGATATCGCAAGAGCCAAAGCAAACAGGGAACCGAGCAACGGAAAACGCATCGAAGAACCTCATCGGGAGTACGCGGCGCCGCACCGGATTGGATGGCACCGGCCCGGGCTCAAACCACATAGGACGCCGATGGCGCTGCGAGGTTACACCTGCCCAATCGGAAATCTCCCGGCGGAATGTTGATATGAACGAAGTAATTTAAGCGAGCCGCCCATCCATCGGGCGACCGGGGACGGCGTCCGACAGAGCTGGGCAAGTCGTTCCGAAGTAAGACGATCTGCACCGACGTGCTGCCGTGCCTGCGCTCTTTCCCCTAGCGATACACACGGGCCGTGATGGAAGCCGCTTTGTCATGCCAAGATATGCCAAGATCGGCGCCCCTCCTTGCGACGCTTGGCATGCTCTGCGACGTGGGCTCAGAGCAGGAGCGGTTCGCGAGTCCAGCTACCCCGCATGCTCCAAAGCCGAAGCCAGGGACTCCGCCGCTCGCACACATTCCATCGCCTTCGTATGATTCTTCGCCGTGCGCGCCGCCTCGGCAGCATCCACCATCAATGCATGCAGCGCCCGGACCGCCTCCGCGCGTTCGCTCGTGCGTTTGTCCTTTTTCGCCTCACGCACATCTGCTTCGTCGCTCAGCTTCCAGTACTCCTCGTCCAGCGCACCTTCTATCTTCGGCGACCACGGAAGTGCCTTGCCGTCATGCGCCACCAGCCCGGCAAATGCAATATGTTCCGCGGCGCGTGATAGCTCGGCAGCCAGCTTGGGCTCGGCATAGTCTCCGCGTAAGTTGTCGGTCACCAGCGCAGCCAGCCGCTCCGCAGCCACACGCAGCTTTGCTTCTCCACCGCTGTGGGCCAGCAGAACCCGGACGCGAGCCAAATGCTCGTAGGCACGGCGAAGATCCTTCGCGCCCTTGCCGCCTTCCTTACCGTGCGGCCCACGCTTTTCGTGCTCTTTCTTTGTATGCTGCTTTGCCGGAGGATGCTTCGCCAGCGCCTTCTTCGCCGCATGCTTCTTCAGCGCCTTTTCCGTCTTCACCAAGGCGGTCGACTGCTTCTTGTTATCGTTGTCTGCACTCATGCGCGGTTAGAGCGGGCCAAGGCTGCGAGCGTTGCTTACCTACTCTTCGAAGTGTCCCGGCGTTTACCCCGGCGGCGTCGACTTCAGACCAGGTCGCAGTCGCCCGCGGAATGCAGCGGCTGCGCGTTGTCCTGCCCGGCATGACGAACTTCTTCGCCCAGCAGTTCGCGGCCATGGATGCTGCCATTCCGGTCGCGCAGCGCGCCGCCTCGACGACCGGCGAAGCACGCCTGCACCTCGCTCAGGATGGAGAGAGCAATCTGCTCCGGCGTCTCCGCGCCGATGTCCAGTCCGGCCGGCGCGTGGAGATGTGGCGGCACCGACTCTCGCCCTAGCTGTGCCAGCAGGTCCAGAGTGCGCCGCCGCGCACCGAGCACACCGAGATAACGGAGCGGCCGACCGAGCAACGCGTCGAGAAAGAACGTGTCCTGTGCGAAGCTGTGACTCATCACGATGGCCGCCGTTCGCTCATCGAGCTGCAATCCGTCGAGCGCTGCCGAGTCCCTGGCAACCACGACCCGCACCTGGGGAAAGCGCGCCGGATGCGCCATATCGGAGCGCTTGTCCAGTACCACGACGCTCCAGCCGAGCGATGCGGCCTGTGCCGCCACCGGCTGTGCATCGGTCGCCGCGCCACAGATCAACAGTTGCACCGGCGCGATGAGCGACTCGAAGAAGACATCGCACCCCGCCAACTCCCCTTCACGTAACTTTGCTGTGAACGAATCGCCCATCTCTGCACAGCGCCGCAGCCAGGCTGCGATCTCCGGATACCTCGAAGGCGTCTCCAGGGAAAAGCGCTCTCCCACGTGCAACGCCGCATGCGCACCCGTCCGCACCACCACAGCCTGCGCCGACGCCTTCCGGTTTTCGATTACATGTTGCTGCGCCAACAACGGGTGCGTCGCGCCGAAGACAGCGTCATGGTCAAGCCGCTCCAGCAGCAGGTCGATGCCGCCGCCGCAACCCAGGCCGAAGCCTTCGTTGTCTTCCTGTGTCGATGTATCGAATGTCTTCAGCACGGCATGCCGCTGTGCCGTCCACCAGTGCGCCCGGCGGCACAGTTCGCCCTCCAGACAGCCGCCGCTTACGGCGCCGATGCGTTCCCCGTTCGGCAGAATCAGCATCCGCGCTCCGGGAGAGCGATAGGACGATCCGCGCGTAGCCACGACGGTGGCGAGCACACACACGCCATCCTCTGTTCGCGCCCTCTCCCAGGCCGCCATCATGCGGGCATGCTCCTGCATACCTTCAGTCTACCGACTTACGGGCGCATCGGGCCTGCTACTGTTGGCCGTATGACAAACGAAGGCATGCGGGGCGTCGCCGGCATCGTGCTGGCGGCAGGCAGCAGCCAGCGCTTCGGGGGCGACAAACAGTCAGCCCTAGTAGCCGGAGTGCCCATGCTCATGCACGCTGCGCAACTGCTGCTGGATGCCGGCAGCATACAGCCAATCGTCGTCCTCGGACCGCGCGCCGAGGAGCATCGAGCACTGCTCGCCGGAATGCCCTTACGCATCGTCGAGAATCCGGACACTGCAAGCGGAATGGCCAGCTCACTGATCGCCGCACTCCGTGCCGCGGACGAATGCGACGCTGCTCTCGTCACCGTCTGCGATCAGCCGGCGGTGACCGCAGCTCATCTGCAAAGCCTCGTTACACAATGGCGCAGCGGGGCAGCGGACATCGTCGCTTCAACATACGCAGACGTTGTTGGCGTGCCGGCGCTGTTCGCGGCGAAGCACTTTTCGGCATTGCAGGCACTGCGCGGAGATCGCGGCGCCGGGCAGATCCTGGCATCGCATCGCGATACCGTCGCCACCGTTGCTCTGGCCGCCGGAGCGCTGGATATCGATACTGCAGCCGACCTCACGCGCTTCGAGCAGTATTTCGGTCGTTAAAGCATTGTCACTGTAGGTATAGAGAAGAGGGCGATGCTCCGCGTGGCTTTTCCGTCAAGAAAAGCCACACTTCGTGGAACTTGGCCCTACCCAGCAACAGTGAAAATGCTTTTAGGGAGCTTTGAATCAGCCTCCCTGTCATCTCGACCGGACCGTGAACGGAGTGAAGGGCAGTCGAGCGATCTGCTTTCTTCCGCGTCGCGCGAGCCCGCGCTTATTCATCCAGAACTTCCTTTAGGCCTGCTCTGTGTTTAGGCCTGCTCTGTGTTTAGGCCTGCTCTGTGTCCGACGGTCTCAAGGTAAAGCTGATTTCCTTGGTGCCGGCGCGCGGATGCTTCGCGCGTAACGTCACCGTGCCCGGCTGCTCACCGGCGCGCACCCACACGGCCACCGCGCCGCCGATCAGCGTCGCGGGGTTATCACCGATCAGCGTCGCCGGACCTTCGAGTTCCAGTGGAATCCCGTCCATCGCAAACGGGCGGATAGCTCCGTACTGATCGTTCACCCGCAAGACGACGCGCGTCGTGTCCGCTCCATCAGCGACCAGTTCCGTGTCGTCCGGCAGCAGAACGAAGCGATGATCCACTCCATCGCCGGAGTAGCGCTTCGCGATTACTTGCTTGCCGCCGATGTAGCCTTCGATGCGCAGGTCGCCCCAGTTTTCGCGGATCTTGCCACCGAAGTCCACATCGAATGGCGCGTACTTCAAATGAGGGAACTGCGTACGATCCGGATCCGCCTCAGCCAGCAAATGCTCTCCGGACGCCGTGATTGTGTAGACCTTCACGTGGTCGCAGTTGGAGCAGATCAGGCCCTTGGTGAAGCCGATCGACTCGTCATTCCGCGCCCAGTGGAAGGCTGGCTCCAACACAATCTCCTCCTCCGGCTCGCACTGCGACTTGTAGAAGAAGGCCGCCGGCTTGGGCTCGCGGAAGATATCGGCGACACCGTGATAGCAGATGCGGTCGCCGGAGCCGAAGTTCGCATGCGTGTTGTAGTCGAAGGCGCACCAGCCGATGCCACCCGCATATTGCGGATCGGAGGCGAGCGTGTCGTGCACGCGTGCGTGGCGGATGGTGTGCTCGCGCAGCCGCTCCATGCTGTCAAAGGTCTTGCAGGGATAGGTATGGCCAACAAACTCCGTATTCAGATAGCGCGGATGATTCGGCTTCTTCAGCGGCCAGCCGAAATCGTTCATGGTGAAGACGTCCTCCAGAAACTCCGACTCCTGAAAATAGCGGATGCCGCCTGTTTGTCGCGTCGTATCGAGTTGGTGCGCCAATGCGTTGGTGCGGGTGTAGAAGTCGTGGTTGTCGCGCGACTCGTTGATGCGCACACCCCACAGAATGATCGATGGATGGTTCCAATCGCGGCGAATCATGCGGCTGACGTTGTCGACGGCGATGTCCTGCCACGCCTTGTCACCGATGTGCTGCCAGCCGGGAATCTCCTCCAGCACCAGCAAGCCGATCTCATCGCAGCGATCCAGGAAATGTCGCGACTGCGGATAGTGCGACGTACGCACGATATTGCAGCGATAGTTGGTGCGCAGGATGTCGGCATCCCGGCGCTGCACGCGACCCGGCATCGCCTGGCCGACATAGGGAAAGGTTTGGTGGCGATCGAGACCGCGCAGCTTGATGATTTTGCCGTTCAGCGAGAAGCCGTGATCGGTGAAGGTGGCCTCGCGGAAGCCGATACGGCGCGTCTGCTCGTCGACGACGTCATGGCCGCGCATCAGCCGCACGCGCACGGTGTAGAGCCGTGGCTGCCTTAGCTCCCATAGCTCAACCTTCTCGAGCTGGGGAATCTCGACTGTGTGCGCCACATCGCCCTGTGCCAGGCTTGCCGCCGGAATTGCCTTCGTGGCTTTGCCCAGAACGCGGTCGCCATCCAACACCTCGGCCACCAATCCATAATGCTCATGGCTGGCAGTCGCAGGATGATCGAGATAGCACTTCACATCCACGGCCGGCTGCGTCATCACATTCTTCGGCGCGGCAAACACGTTCTCGAGGAAGGTCTCCGGCACCACGCGCAGAGAGACCTCGCGGTAGATCCCGCCGAAGGTCAGGTAGTCCACCTCATCGCCGAAGGGTGGGATGTCCGGTCTCTCCGTCGAATCCACCTCCACGGCCAACACGTTATCGCCACTGGGATCGATATGCTGGGTCAGCTCGAAGGAAAAAGGTGTGTAGCCGCCCTTGTAGTCACCAAGGCGCTGTCCGTTCAGCCACACGGTCGATGCCGTCATCACACCTTCGAAGTCGACAAATACGCGGCGACCCCCCGCCGCCTGCGGCAGCTTGAAGTGCCGGCGATAGGTTGAGATGAAGGTGTAGTCCTGCTCGGTGAAGCCGTGGTAGGGCAACTTGATGTTAGTGTGCGGCACAATGACGCGCTCGAAGTGTGCGTCGTCGAAGTCGCGGCCGGTGGCGCCATCTTCAGCGGAGCGGCTGTACAGCCAGTTGCGGTTTATCGGCAACGTTATGCGGCCGGCGGTCGCGCCTGCAGAATCACGATCCGCTGCCAGAGCGCCGGGCACAACTGCCGCGCCGGCGATGAGTGCGCCGGTTGTCTTCAGGAAACCTCTTCGGTCCATTCGAACCAGTCCTCCTGCTGCGGCAAGACGACCGCAGCGTAGCCGGGACCAGAATACATGCAAACGCTTTCTCTTTCGGGTACGTTCCCGGCAGAAGCTACGTCGAATCGCCAGTATTCATGCGTGTTTGCGCCATAACTCAGCTCTAAAAAATCCGTTGACAAACGTTCTCTCAGGCCAGTAGTGTCCGCATCGCACTCATACTTTTGGTTGATAGAGCCGTCCAGAAGTTTAAGTGCAAGCGCTTTCAAAGAAAAGCGCGGTGATCAGAGGTTCAGTTGTCTATTTCGAGGCCAGTCAACCGAGGGCATAACATGCGACGCAATTTTTCCGTAGGGAGACCAGGGTGGATCGGCGCTGTGCTGATCGCCATATTCTTAGTATTGGCGCAGGGTGGCACCGCCTTCGCACAGCAGGACCAGGGTGCCATCACCGGCACTGTCACCGACCCAAGCGGCGCCAGCGTGCCGAATGCCGCCATTACGCTCACCAGCGTAGATACCGGCCTGGTACTCAGTGCCACCAGTGACGGCAGCGGTAATTACACCTTCTCGCCGATCAAGATCGGTAACTACAAGTTATCCGCTACTGCACCCGGCTTCTCAACCACGGAGCAGAGCAATATTCATGTCGACCTTCAGTCGCGCGTAGAGGTCAATGTCAAGCTCAATACCGGCACCGCCACGACGACGGTACAGGTGAACGATGCGCCGCCCCTGATGCAGACCCAGGAAGGATCTACCGGGCAGGTCATCGACACCAAAACCATCAATGACACACCGCTGAACGGCCGTAACTGGGTCTTCATCGCTCAGTTGACCGCAGGTGTCGCGCCGCCTAGCGGCTCGCGCGGCGCCGGGAAAGGCGACTTCAACGCGAACGGTCAGCGTGCCGAGCAGAACAACTTCATCCTCGACGGGGTGGACAACAATAACAACGTTGTCGACTTTCTGAACGGGGCCAGCTTCATTGTCCGGCCTCCGCCCGATGCTCTCGCCGAGTTCAAGGTGCAGACCGGCGCCTATAGTGCCGAGTTCGGCCACTCCGCAGGAGCCGTCGTGAACGCTTCGATCAAATCGGGCACCAACCAGATCCACGGCGACCTGTGGGAGTACATCCGTAATGACGCCTTCGATGTGCACGAGTTCTTCGGCGGTCCCACCGTGCCGAAGTACCGTGAGAACCAGTTCGGCGCAACACTTGGCTTCCCCATCATCAAGGACAAGCTCTTCTTCTTCGGCGACGTCGAAGCCAACCGGATCATCTTCGGCGAAACGCACTCCGGACTGACCGTACCCACAGCCCTGATGCGGACCGGGGACTTCTCACAGCTGCTCCAGCCATCGCTGACGTCGAGCGGCACGCCGATCAAGCTGTATCAACCGAGCACGACCAATGCCGGCACAACGCCCCTTACCTGCAATGGACGGCCGAATGTCATCTGCCCCACGCAGGTAAACAGCGTCGCACGAAATATCTTCAACCTGTTTCCGTTGCCAAACGTCGGTGTCCCGGGACAGACCTACAGCAACTACACCGTCCAGACCAATGCAACCGACAACACTTGGCAGTGGGATACCCGCATGGACTGGAACATTAGTTCCAAGGACCAGATCTTCGGCCGGTTCAGTTATCTGCATGAGCCCGGCAACCATCCGGCGCCCTTCGGCCCAACACTCGACGGTGGCAGCTTCGGTGACACCGGCAACATCATCAATCTGGGCGAGAACTTCGCCGGCAGTGAAACACACGTCTTTTCGCCCACACTGACCAATGAATTCCGCTTCGGCTACAACTACGGCCATTTCGGCTATCAGCACTTCAATGCGAACAATCCAAATATTGCACCATCGCTTGGATTGGGCGGCATTCCCGTGAACCCCGGCAATGACGGTATCCCATACATCAATGTCACCGGGCAATCTGTCTTTGGCTCACCGCAGTTCTACGCTTCAAACGAATACGAGAACGTCTACCAGATCCTGGATAACGTCACGAAGCAGGCAGGCAATCACTCGTTAAGGGCCGGCGTCAGTTTCCAGCGCATACGCTTCTCGACGTCGCAGCCTACCCAGCCGCGTGGAACGTACAACTTCACCGGCGTCTACACATCGCAGGTGGGCACCGCCAATACCGGCTTCGGGGCGGCGGATTTCCTCTTCAACGACATGAACAGCTCGGTCATCTCGAACGTCTTCAACACCGACGATGTTCGTTGGGATCGCGCCGGCTACTTCCAAGACGACTGGAAGATCAGCCAGCAACTGACGTTGAACCTTGGACTTCGTTACGAATATTTCCAGCCCTACTATGAACGCCATGGCAATCAGGCGCTCTTTGTTCCTACCACCTACAACACTCCAAGTGGCGGAGCGGGCCTGTACGAAATTCCTGAAAAGAACAGGAATGTTGCCATCGCACCTAAGTTCCTGAGTTTGCTCGCAAAAGACAATATCGCTCTCCAGTACAGCAGCAACAATTCCTTGGTGCAGGCGCAGAAGGTGAACTTCGCTCCGCGCTTTGGCTTTGCCTACCAACTGGGCGAACGTACTGTCATCCGCGGCGGCTTCGGCCTCTTCTTCGGCGGTCTGGAGAGCACAGGCTATTTCCCGAACCTGGGTGAGAATTTTCCCTTCGAGTTCGATTCCAGCTTCAACTCGCCCACGAGCTGCACGACAGGCGGCTCTTGTCCAACCAACGGATTTGCCTTGGAAACAGGATTTTCCAACGCCATCGCGCAGGGCCTGCAGAACGCCATCAACACACCCAGCCTGCGTGGCAGTGATGCGAAAGCGAGGACGCCCTACAGCGAACAGTTCAATCTCGCAGTCGAGCGCAGCCTCACCAACAACATGGTGGCGACAGTCTCTTACGTGGGCTCTGTCAGCCGTCACCTGCAAGTCTTTCCCAATCCCAATGGTGCGCTGGCGCTGGCGCCCAACGGCTACGGGCCGACACCGAATCCTCTGCGGCCATTTCCCGACTTCGGTGACGTCACTTACACCTCCTATACCGGCATCGGCAACTACAACTCAGTGCAAGCAAAGCTGGAACGCCGCTTCTCCAACGGCCTGAGCTTCCTTGGCAGCTATACCTACTCCACGCACTGGACGATGCACCGACCCCGCTTGGCAGCACCGGTGACCCTGGCTATCGCGGCACCAATGTCGTGCCGGAGAGTCTGGATTACGCCAGCTCGCCCTTCGATGTGCGTCATCGCCTCACCTTCAACGGCAACTACCAGCTTCCCGTTGGTAAGGGACGTCGATTTGCCAATTCTACAAGGGTCTTGGACTACGCTATCGGCGGCTGGTCGACCAGTCTGACCTTTGTCGCGCAGACCGGCGAGCCCTTCACCGTCTATGCCAGCAATATCACCAGTCCTGCCGGTGCAAGCGCGCGTGCTGTCCGCGTAGCGGACCCGTTCAAAGGCGGTGGGACGCCGGATCCCAGCTACACCGGTTCGACTGCCTTTACATGTCCTACAAAGGTGCGCACAGTACAGAACTGGTACAACCCGTGTGCCTTCCGCAATCCGAAGGCCAGCGATATCACCTACCAGGCAAACGGCACCACCCCGAACACTGTCTCCGGTGCGCCGGCGCTCGCTTATCTGGGCAGTCCTCGTAACCAGGTCAACGCCCCCGGCTATGACCGCATCAACTCCTCGCTCTTCAAATCGTTCCCGACCTTTCGCGAGCAGAGTCTCCAATTCCGCGCAGATGTCTTCAATTTACTCAACACACCTGGATACGGTCAGCCCAGCAACACGGGAAACGGCACGACGGGGAGCTCGGCCGTTCAGGTAGGTCCAAATGGCGGCCAGATCACCGGGGCGCGCTCTTTCCAGAGCTTTACCCCCGACTCCCGCTTCTTCCAGTTCGCCCTTAAGTACATTTTCTAGCACGAACTACAATCTCTCGCAGTGGGGTACCGTACTACGCCACTGCGGAGACCTTCACCTTCATGCTCTTTCTTTCATCGACAGTACCTTGCCGGCTGCCATGCAGCCGGCATCTGCTGTTTATTGCGCTCCTCGTCGTGCTGCTGCTGTCTGCAGTGTCACCGGCGGGCGCTCAGCCACGCGTGTCCGGACGAGCCACGACAGGACAGATGTCAGCCGCCGATACCGCAAAACTCCGGCAGGCGCTCTCCGCTTACGAGCAAGGCCGCTCGCAGGAAGCGCAGCCGGTTCTTGAAGATCTGCTGACACGCTACCCGGAAAACTTCGACATGAACGAAACCCTCGGTTTGATTCGTGCCGAGTCCGGCGATATATCCGCCGCACTGCCGCTGTTACAGCACGCCGCACGGCTGCAGCCCCGCGCAGCTGTGGCCCACGCGAACCTAGGCACCGAGTATCTGAAACTCGACAAGCCACAGCAGGCGCTGGTTGAACTCCAGCTCGCCGGTCAACTGGACCCGCACGATCAACAGACCCAGACAGCGCTGGCGCACGCCTACATGGAGACACACGATCCGGCAAAGGCAGCAAGAGCCTTTGCCGCAGCCGCAGCCCTCGGCCCCCTCGACGCCGATACAACGCATGATCGCGCGCTCGCCTTGCTACAGAGCAATGACGCGGCCGCCGCCGGTCGCGTGCTCGCTGCGCTTCCTGCCGCCCAGCAGACTGATAGTACGGAAGCTCTCGACGGAGAGGTGCAAGAACGGCTCGGCCACTACCAGCAGGCCGAACAGCATTTCTCGCAGGCCGCCCACCTGAATCCCAGCGAGCCCAACATCTATGCCTGGACGGTCGAGTTGCTGCGTCACTTCTCCTGGCAGCCTGCCGTCAAAATCGCTGACTACGGCATCCAGCAGTTCCCCACCAGCAGGCGCTTGCAGGCGGCGCGTGGCATCGGCTTCTATGCGGACAACCGATATCAGGAAGCAGCTGCAGCCTTCTCCACACTGCTGGCGGCTGACCCTGAGAACGCAACCTACGCCAGCCTGTTGGGACGTAGCTGCGCGCTCGTCGGCGATCCGACCGCGACCGGCTGCGACAGCCTGGAGCACTTCGCCGAGCAGCACCCCGGCAACGCGGAAGCTGCTACTTACGCGGCCACCACGTTGCTGCATCGTCCTGCACAACAGCGCGATAACACGAAGGCCCGCGCGCTGCTGCTGCAGGCCATCGCCGCAGATCCAAAGCTCGCTGATGCCTACTATCAGCTCGGCGTGCTCGACCAGGAGGAGACGCAGTGGCAGCAGAGCACGACGCCGCTTGAGAGGGCGATCGCACTCAAGCCGGAGCTTGCCGAGGCGCACTATCGTCTTGCGCGCGCGTACTCCCACCTGGGACGCCGCGAAGACGCAACCAAGGAGATTGAGCTGCAGCAGCGCTATGCTAAGGAGGCGAAGGCGAATCTCGACGCACGGTTGAAAGAGGTCACGACCTTCCTCACTACCTCGCAATAGCGCAGTGGTGACGACAGCAGTCCAACGGAGATATGCCTCCCATGCCCTCCGCGCCCATCAACTTCCTCCGCTATCTCTTCGATTCGCGCCGCGGCGCCGCGCATCACCTGATCCCGCGCTGGCTTTTTCTACGCGCACTGGGTCTGATCTACTTCTCCGCGTTCTACTCACTCATCTTTCAGATCCGCGGCCTCATCGGCCCTCAGGGAGTGCTGCCCGCGGGCGACTATCTGTCACATGTGGCGCGCAGTTTAGGGCCACTGAGCCTCTGGTATGCGCCCACCATCCTTTGGTTTTCTGCCGGCTCGCACATGCTCATCGCGCTGTGCATCGTCGGCATGCTCGCCTCGCTGTTGGTGGTGGCAAACCTCTGGCCACGCGCTATGCTGCTGGTCTGCTTTATCGGATTCCTATCCTTCGTTGCGGCGGCGCAGGATTTTTCGCAATACCAGTCCGACGGCATGCTACTGGAGGCGGGCTTCATCAGCCTCTTTCTCGCGCCTGCCGGCCTTCTGCCCGGCTGGGGCGACAGCTCACCACCGCCACGCGCCGGCATCCTTCTGTTGCTGTGGGAGTGGTTCCGCATTTATTTCGAGTCCGGGGTCGTGAAGCTGCAAAGCGGCGATCCCACATGGCGCAATCTGACCGCGATGGATGAGTATTACCAGAACGGGCCGCTGCCCACCTGGATCGGCTGGTACGTCCAGCATCTGCCGCACTGGTTTCACAAGACCACCGCCGGCGCTACGCTCATCATGGAGCTCGCCTTCGTCTTCATGGCCTTCCTGCCAAGGCGTGGGCGCATCGTCTGCTTCTGCATCGTGACGGCATGGCAGGCCGGCGTCATCCTCACTGCGAACTACACTTTCCTGAACTATCTGGTCCTGGTCCTGGGCATTTTTCTGCTCGATGACCGATTGCTTCGCCGCTTCGTGCCCGCGCGGTTCAGGCGAGGCCTTCCGCAACCGGTCGATCCTACATCAACTGTCGTTACGGAAGACGGGGAGCCTGCGGACGGACAGACGATAGACCTGCATACAAGCACACTTCGCCGGCATCTCGGTTCGTTGCGTATCGCCGTTACCGCCATCATGCTTACGTGGGTCTTCTACGATACGTCGCTATTATTGCTACATATGTTCATACGCGCAGAGCCTCTTCCCGGTGAGCCGATCGTCGCCCTTGAGCCATTCCGCATCGCCAACGAATACGGCCTGTTTGCCAACATGACACCGCACCGCTACGAGATTGAGTTTCAGGGCTCATCGGACGGCACTACGTGGACCGCATATCCGTTCCGCTACAAGCCGCAGTCCCCTGCCGTCGCGCCCGGTCTCTACGCGCCCTATCAGCCGCGCTTCGACTGGAATCTCTGGTTCGCGTCGCTAGGCACATGGCCGGAGTATCCGATCGTGCCACGTACCGAGGAACTTCTGCTCACCAACGATCGCGACGTCTTGGAGCTGTTCGCCGGCAATCCCTTTGCAGCAACGCCACCGCGTTACGTGCGCGCTGTTCTCTGGCAGTACTGGTTCACCACGCTGGCAGAAAAACGCGCTACCGGACAGTGGTGGCGTCGCCAACTCCTCGGCACCTACGCACCCACGATTGAACGCACATCGGGCGGCAGGTTCGCCATCGTGCAGGACGCATCGCTTTCCGCAACGCCACAATGATCTGGCCCCACCCCCACGACGCATGCTGCAACCGGGCGTATGCTGTGTTGCAAAGGGGTATCTATGCTCCGCAGAGACTTCCTCCGTCGCTCCGCTTCCGGGCTGGCAGCCGCATGGGTCAGCAGCAAGACTGCGTCCGCCGCCGCCTTCGCAACCACTCCGCTGGCAAAGAAGTATCAGGCCCACGATGAGGTGGTGCTTGGCCGTACAGGCATCCACACCAGCAGATTAGCCATGGGCACCGGGACGATCGGCGGAGGAGGAGAGTCCAATCAGACACGCCTCGGCACCAGCCCCTTCACTCGGCTGCTGCTCGATGGCTACCACGAGAACGGCCTCCGCTTTTTCGATACCGCCGACTCTTATGGCAGCCATCCGTATGTCGCCGCAGCCATCAAGCAACTGCCGCGCGAGAAGGTTACGGTTCTCACGAAGACCGATACCCGCGATCCCGAAGGCGTTCGTGCCGATCTTGAGCGATTTCGCCGCGAGCTCGGGACCGAATATATCGATGTGGTGCTGATTCACTGTGTCACGGAGGGAAACTGGACAACACGCTACCGCGGCGTGATGGATGTTCTCTCCGAGGCCAAGCAAAAGGGACTCATTCGCGCGCACGGAGTCTCCTGCCACAGCATCCAGGCCCTGCATGCTGCTGCCGCTGCGTCGGACTGGGTGGACATCGATCTAGTGCGGCTGAATCCCGTCGGCGCGCACATGGATGCGGATGCGGAAACCGTCATCGGCGTGATCCAGCAGATGCGGAAGGGCGGCACCGGCATCGTTGGCATGAAGATCCTTGGCCAGGGCGCGATGCGCGATCGTCCATCCGACGCTCTCCAATATGCGCTCGGCACTGGCGTGCTCGATGCCTTTACCATCGGCGCGGAATCACGCCACGAACAGGACGACCTGACGCGGCGCATCGCTGCGGTTTAAAGCATTGCCACTGTTGCTGTGTAGAGCCCAAGTTCCGCGAGGTGTGGCTTTCCTTGACGGAAAGCCAAGCGGAGCATCGCGCTCTTCTCTATACCTACAGTGACAATGCACCAAGACTGCGTGGACCGCAGTCTGATCGAATGTCGAGGTATCGGCGCTCCCGGCGCCAGGGAGTCAAGCACCGGAAGCACCATTCGCTATCGAACGTTACCGGCCAGCAGGCGTCCCTGTCGCCGGAGCAGACAGCACCGCCATGGTCGCGTGTTGTGCAAGGGAAGGCTGCACTGCCTGACGGGTCACGACGGTCTGCGCCGCCACAATCGCCAGGGGAATGCTGACATACAAAGCAAGAATGCCAAATGCTGCTTTCATGATCGTTCTCCTCAGCTGGAGCAAAACGATCTTGACACCACCACCTTCCGGCCCTCCCTCCCACCTTCGCTGCATGACCATGACAACCGTACTCATTTCCCGAAATGATCTGCAGTTGTTGCTGGATCTCTTCTCCCAATCTGCCCCTTTTGTGTCACAGAGTCGCCTTCCACGCCACGCGAGATATGCCGTTCAGCCCTTTTTGCGAACCGACGCATTCGATCGCAAGACACTCCACACCTGCCAAGACATACCGGAGCTATGCTTGCCACCTCAAGAGGGAAAGGCGCAGGCAGCGGCTTCGTGGAACGGGCTGTATTTTCCTTCCGGAGGAAACCAGGAGCAGACCGGCACGATTCAGATTCAAAGCTACTGCTCACTTGAAGGGCGGCATCCGCTTGGCCGCCGGTCTTGCATTGCGCGAGAGCGCTCGAACCGGCACCCTCATGACATCGGCTCGGACATAGACATCAATCTCACCGCAGCTCTCACAGCTATGCCAGAATGCGGAGTCCGTTGCAGACTCCGCCATGACTTCAAACAGAGTCGCGCAGCTCTTGCAGCGAACCGCTGTGACTCGAATTGGAATCGGCGCGGGCATGCTCAACCCCAGAGTAAAACGCCGAAATGAAAGGCTGATGGGCGAGACGCGACCGGAGCCACCCTCCCGTAACGATGGGCCGCCTCTAAAGAGTGCAAAGTAACTCCGACCCATAGGCAACGATTCCCAATCCCGTTTTCATCACGTGTTCGTACAAGGCTGCTCCACATAGTTGCGTAAGCGCTTTGGAATGGGCAAGGCGTTTTTAACGCAATCTTGACGCGCAGCATACCGTCTGCGACACTCGTGCGGTCTGGATCATCCCCCTCTTCGCATTCGCGAAGCAGACACCCACGGGACAGGCCAGCCAGAACTCATTTCTGGAGAGCGCGTGACTCCCTCCCAAAACTCGATATTCCAGGCTCGCAATGCTGCTTTTGCTTGGATTGAGCCGCTGACCTATCCGCACATCGCGTCAGCGCATACAGATCCGGTTCAGAAAAAACTACGCTCACCCATTCCAACGTGTTTTGCCGCAAGGCGCTTTCAAGGAGGCAGTAATTGATGAAGAGCTATGGCAGGGACGCCTCTCGTCCCAAAACGTGCGCAGCGCAAACCGCAGCACACACATGGCTTGTTGCGCTCTTGATGGCGTTGTCGATGCAATTGGCTGCAACATCGGCCATCGCTCAGACAATCACAGGCACTATCCGCGGAACTGTCACCGATTCCAGCGGCGCCGCCATCCCCGCTGCCGCTGTCACGGCGAAGAACGACGCCACCGGCGTCGCCACGGCCACGGTCAGCGATCGCAGCGGGCTCTACAACGTCCAGTTCCTGCCCATCGGTCCTTACACCATCACAGCGTCCGCGCCCGGCTTCAAGACATCCTCTATCGGCCCCTTCACGCTCCAGATCGATCAGACCGCCAAGATCGACGCAAAGCTGCAGGTAGGCGACGCTTCGGCCACGGTCGATGTCTCGTCCGATACGTCACCCATCCTGCAAACACAGGACGCCACGTTGGGCACCACCATCTCGACAACCACGCTGCAAAACCTTCCGATGAATGGACTGAACTTCCAGACGGCAACCCTTTTCGTCCCCGGCTCGGTCGATCCGACAGCCCCGCAAATGGCCGCCGGCAATGGCAATGAGCGAAATACCACCGCATCGGGGGTCGCGTCCTTCAACGGAAATCGCCAGCAAACGAATAATTACATCCTGGATGGCGTAGAAATCAACGAGACACTCAACAATGTGTCCGGTTACAACCCGGCGCCGGATTCTCTGCAGGAGATACGCGTCATTACGGCGAACGCAAACGCCGAATATGGCAACGTCAACGGCGGCGAAGTCCTGATGGTTACCAAGGGCGGCACGAACCAGTTTCACGGCAGCGTTTACGAATACTTCGAGGACGATCCACTGAGTGCCAACTCGTGGGGGAATAACTTTGCCGGCGTTGCAAAGACCCCGTATACGCAGAACCAGTTCGGCGCGACCATCGGCGGCCCGATCAAAAGAAACAAGCTCTTCTTCTTCGGGGATTACGAGGGTTTTCGCTATCACTCGGGAGGCCCGGCCGCGGCTACTGTCGCTACTGCGCAGATGCGCACCGGGGATTTTTCACAGGTGCTGGCAGTCCAGGGGATCCAGCTCTTCAATACGCAGACCGGCGGCGGGTTAACGACTGCAACTCCGTATCCAAACAATAAGATACCCATCAACAATCCTGTCGCCAAATTTCTGTTTGCAAACCCTCAAGCCTATCCGCTCCCTAACAAAACCCCGGTCGACGGCCTCGATCAGGACAATTATCTGGGATACAGCAAGGGTCAGACCGTCAACAATCAGGGCGATGTGCGCGTCGACTACACCGCCAGTTCAAGAGATACACTTATGGGCCGCTACACCATAGGCGACGCCTATGATCTGACGACACACGCCGTTCTACCGACTACCTTCCCAACCACCAATGACTACCCTTTCCAAAGCATCGTGGGGAACTGGGTGCATACATTTTCGCCGTCGCTGATCAATGAATTTCGTGTGGGCTTCTCTCGAGTGCGTACGTTTTCAGGTGCACCCACCGATCCCTCGGGCATCTTCGGGCTGACCGGCAACAACAAGGTTGGCATACCGTTTTCCAACCAGCCTTACCCCGGCTTCAGCGAGATGGATCTCCTTACCACCAATGAAAGCAATGTTGGGACCGATGCGCTTGCCACTCAGTTCGTGGACAACACCTTCGACTACGGCGATGACCTCACCTGGCAACACGGAAGACACACGTCCAAGGTGGGTGTTCAGATCGTCCGCTACCAGCAAAACAGCTTCTATCCCGGTAACTCCGGCACCATGGGAATCTTCGATTACAACGGGACATACACCGCCAATTCTTCGTTTCAAGGAAACGGCAATACCAGCGCGGGAGGGTATGCCTTCGCCGATTTTCTTCTCAATCAGTCGGAAAATGCCAGCATCGGCGGAGTCGCCGGACCAACCGGACAACGCCAGTATCGCGATGCTGTGTACGCGCAGGACGACTGGAGGGTCTTGCCTAACCTGACGGTGAACCTGGGGCTGCGCTACTCCTTCGATCAACCTATCTATGAGGTCAACAACAAGATGCTCAATGTCGACCTCGCCACACCTTCTGTCGGTGCGGCAGCCCTGCAATTCGCTGGTATGAATGGCAATAGTCGAGCACTCTACAATCCGTATTACCTGCAGTTCATGCCGCGCGTCGGCTTTGCCCTGCAGGCGGATCGCCGTACAGTCCTTCGCGGGGGCTACGGAATTACCGACGCCTTTGAAGGAACCGGCACGGGCCGGAGGCTAACGCAGAATCCTCCCTTCCTTCACCAGTTTGTGAATATTGCGACGACCCCTAGCGCAACCTCCGGAGGCACCCCGCTCTCCGTAGCCAATGGCTTCAACACATCTTCCGGAGATATCTCGGTGGCGAGCACCGCCTACAGCGCCTATCCGCAGAATCTGCGCCCATCCCTGGTGCAGCAGTTCAATCTAACCGGGCAATGCCTTATCACCGACAACATCTCCGCGCAGCTTGGATATGTCGGGGAAGTTGGGCAACACCTGATCACCCCGGTACAGCTCAACCAGTTATCGGCCCCCGGCGCCCCGGCGCCTTTCTTTAAGCTGGTAGGTCAATCCGGCACCGTCGTAGCTACGGAGTCGGGTGGTATCTCGAACTACAACGCCATGCAGGCCAGCATTCACCGGCAATCCAATAACGGCCTTGACTACACCCTCAATTACACGTGGTCCAAGGCAATGACCAATAACTCCGGCTTCTATGGCGTCTCGGGTGTTAATAGCAGCGAATCGTTCTATCAGAACGCCTTCGACCCGCAGGGCGACTACGGAGTTTCCGGTCTGGACACGCGGAATGCCCTGAACGGCAACGCCGTGTATCCATTGCCATTCGGGCGTGGACAGCAATTCGGGAGCGGCTGGAGCGGGATTACCGATGAAGCACTCGGCGGCTGGAGACTATCCGGGGATGTCATCCTCTACTCCGGCTTTCCGATCACAATGGCGTCACCGAAGAACTATTCGGTAAACAGTGACGGCGTGCATGCGAACCAATATCTGCCGCTCCACCTGCGGCACCAAACGGTACAGAACTGGTTCGGTACCGATCCTTCGGCAGTCCCATGCAAAGGCGCATTCAATGGCACCTGTGCCTACGGTGTGCAACTGCCCACTGGATTCGGAAATGCACACAATGGCACCGAGCGCGCTCCCGGCTACCAACAGATTGACCTATCCGCCTTCAAGACATTCCGAACCTTCGAGTCGCAGACGCTCCAGTTCCGCGTCGATGGCTTCAATGTCTTCAACATCGCCAGCTACGGACCACCAAACAGCACCTTGACCAGCGGCCTGTTCGGCCAGATCACCTCTACACAGTCCTCGCAGCGCGTTCTGCAACTGTCCTTGCACTACAAGTTCTAAGAGACTGCTGGAGATGTTCTGGATAAGTATGTGTGTAGACCTCTGCGAGGAGTGAGAAAACACCGGAACACCACGTCAGATCCAGTTCCTGCTCCGCGCTATAGCAATTTTCCTGTAGGTGTAGAGGGACCAACGAAGGCCTTTGTGGCCTTTCATTAAGGAAAGGCCACGCCGAGCGATGCTCCGCACATCACAGCATCAGGAAAATTGCTATAGCTTCTAGTGCTCTCCGAATAACTCGTCTTATCATCTCGATCGTCTCCTGAACGAAGTGAAGGGGAAGGAGAGAGATCTGTTTTCTCTGCAAACTCGAGATATCCTCATACAACACGCACTCTTCATCGCTGTACGTGTTCTTCGTTCAGGGAGTCGGCTTCGTGCTCTGGGCTCTTTGTTTCGCGCGGAGCTGCGCACAGAGCTTGCGTTCCCTGGCACCTTCGGACGTATCTCCCGATTTATCGAGAGCCGTTCCCAGGATGAAGTGCGCCTCCGCATCGTCGGGCGCGAGGGCAATCGCCTTCCGCAGCGGCTCAACTGCCAAGGCCGGCTGATCCAGTCGTATCCAGCATTCGCCTAACTCCAGCAGCGCGTCCCGATACGATGGGTTCACCGCAAGTGCAGCTTTGAGATAGGGAACAGCCTCTTTCGGCTGATTCCGCCGCCGCAAGATCCTCCCGATCGTGCAGTTAGCAATTGGATCTTCAGGGTAGCGGCTTAACTCCTCGCGAAACTCTTTCTCCGCCGCATCGATGTTGTCGTTTCGCCAATAGATCACGCCCAACCCGGTATGAATGCCGGGATAGGTCGGGTCGGCAGCGCGGGCGGCTTCGAACTCATGGATCGCGTCCTGTTCGCGATAGAGCTTGTCGTAGGCCATCGCCATCATCGTGTGCGCGGCAGCCGAGTCCGGATTCAGCGCCATGATCTGCCCGAAAACTCGGGTCACACCCGCGTAATTCTTCGTCCGCAGATACGCCTTGCCCAGCATGTCTAGTGTGTCGAGATCGTTCGGCTGCAAACGATGGGCCGCTTCAAGATACCGTGCCGCCTCCTCATAACGATCCAGCGCGAACGCATCGAGTCCTGCCAGCTCGAGCGCCTGAAACGAAGCGTCTTCCTTTGCGAAGCCTTCGAGCAATGGCAGTGCGTGGAGGTACTGGTGTGCACGGAAGTATGCGACGCCGAGATTGCGTTCCGTCACAGCATCGCCGGGCTTCAGACGGAGCGCCCGTTCGTACAGGGCGATCGCCTCCGTCTCGCGCTGCTGCCGTGCAATCGAAATCGCCAAGTTGTTCAGGACCGGTATCGACTTTGGATCGAGTGCCAGCGCTTCACGAAACGCCCGTTCCGCGGCCGCATTGTCTCCCTGCTGCAACGCCTGTGATCCCTGCGCCACCCATTGCGAGAACTGCTGCTGCGGGGTGGTGCCGCTTTCCATGGCGCTTTGACCATGAAGCGACGTACTTATGCCCGCAATGAGCGCGACAAAGCCGAGTACTGCGACACAAATCACGGAGTGTGTCTTACGCCGTGCTCCCCTCCACCAAAGAACAAATCTCAGGGATAGATTCACCGAGCACCATAAGCCATGGGCCATGCACAACGGCGCCAAGTGTTCATTTGGCCGGGAAAGTGAAAGTTTTTGTTGACTTTGTTAACGCCCATAGCTATTTTCACGCACTAAGACACAAGCGTTCATGATCGTGTCGTTCTCACTGAAAGCCTGACCAGGTTAAGGCCGCCGGCAAAACCCGGTACAACGCAGTGGCAGCAACGCCGTTCGCTCCGGCATTCCAAATGAGCTGCATCTTCGAGGTTATTCGAAATGCCGAGACAGAAGTTAATCGTAGCCACCTCCCTATTCTTCCTCCTAGGCTTCTCCATCGTAGCGAAAGCCCAGGAGTTGGCGGCAACTCTTACAGGCACAGTGACCGATTCTTCAGGGGCGGCGATTCCGGGCGCAACAGTCACGATCGCGCAGAACGGCGTCAACGGCGCCTCGCGAACGATCCAGACCGACGCGCGCGGCGGCTACACGGTGACGAATCTGGCTGCCGGCAACTACACAGTCACAGTGACCGACGGCGGCTTCCAGACCTATGCCGCTCAGAGTGTTGTCCTGAACGTTGCGCAAGTTCGCTCCGTCAATGCAACCCTCAAGGCCGGTGGCGGCAGCCAGACCGTCACCGTGCAGCAGGCTGCGGTCAGCATCGACACAGAGACCAGCGCTCTGGCCGGTACGATCTCCGGCACCCAGGTCAGGGAACTGCAGTTGAACAACCGCAACTTCGAGCAGTTGGTCACCCTTCAGCCAGGAGTCGTTAGCGCCCTGCCCGACACCGTCGGTTTCGGCCTGAACAACACCTCTTCAGTGGCAGTGAACGGTGTTCGCGATACCGCCAACAACTGGACCGTAGATGGCGCGGATATCAACGATAGCGGCTCGAATGCCACGCTTCTGAATGTGCCGAGCGTGGATGCTATTCAAGAATTCACTCTGGAGAGAAGCACCTACGATGCCGGATACGGCCGTAGCGCGGGTGGACAGATCCTCGTCGCGACCAAATCCGGAACCAGTCAGTTCCACGGCGACGTGTACGAATTCAACCGAAACAACATCTTCAACGCCAATAGCTACTTCAACAAACAGGCAGGCCTGCCGCGAGCGATCGAACGATACAACAACTACGGCTTTACGATTGGCGGCCCGCTCTATATTCCAAAGATTTATAACACCGACAAGAACAAGACCTTCTTCTTCTGGTCCGAGGAGTGGCGTAAGGTAAGCTCACCCACGACGGCCAGCTTTACACCTCCCACGCAATCGGAATTGAATGGCGTGTTTGCCGGGCAAATTACGAACGCACCCGCCGGCTGTGTTACTTACAACGCATCCACTCAGACAAGCACGATTAAACCTTCTTGCTACAGCCAGAACGCGAAGGTATACCTCGCCAACCTGTATGACAAGTTCCCAGCAAACAGCGGCAGTGGTCAGTACATCGCAACGTATTCGCAGTTGAATAACACCCGTGAAGACTTGGTGCGTATCGATCACAACATCACCGACAAACTGCATTTCTTCGGACGCGCCATGCAGGACGAAACACCGGAGAATTTCCCGCAAGGCCTCTTCGCAGGAGCCAATTTTCCAGGTGTCGCCGGTTCTGTTGTAAATGCTCCCGGGCAGAACGTCGTCGGCAATCTGACCTGGACCATATCCCCGCGCATGGTGAACGAAGCGGAGTTCGCCTACACCCAGGGAACCATCTCATCCAGCTTCACGCCCGGCTCCATCGCCAACGATCCTACGATCGCGAATCAGCTCACCAATAACACCGCATATAAAGACCCATATAACCGCATTCCAGCCATCTCCTTTCTTGGTGGTACCGGCGCGACTGCTGCTTTACAAGGATTCAGCTATGGCAGCACCCCTTACTCCGAACGCAACCTCGACAGGACGGTCTTCGACAACTTCTCTATAACTCTTGGCCGGCACACCCTACGTGCAGGAGCGACCGTCTCGCAGATGTTGAAGACAGAGAACGCGTCCAGCGGAGTTGCCAGTTTTTTATTTGCCGATTTCCAGAGCTTCCTGCTCGGAAACGTCCAACAGTATTCGCAGAACAGCAGGGACACCATTCCTGATCTGCACTACGTGAACTTCGAAGCCTTTGGACAGGACGATTGGAAAGTCACCGACCGGCTGACCGTCAACTTAGGCTTGCGTTACAGCTACTTCCCATCGCCCAGCGATGTTCTGAATACGTTGAATAACTTCAGCCCCCTGCTCTTCGATTCGACCAAAGCCCCAAAGATTGACCCAGTTAGCGGAAATTTTACGGGGAATCAGATTCCTGCCACCTATGTGAACGGTCTAATCTTTCCAGCCGGGACGGCATGCCGCCAAGCACAAGCAGTTGCCCCAGGCGTGACCTGTTCGCCCTACGGGTCCCACGTGAATCCGGACCGGAAGAATAATGTCGCCCCGCGCATCGGCTTTGCCTACGACCCCTTTGGCACAGGCAAGACAGCCATTCACGGCGGCTTCGGCATATTCTATGATCGCGCACTCAATGGGATCTGGGAGCAAAATGCTTTCCAGGATCCGCCCCTGGTGCAGACAGCGACGATCAATAACACACAATTCGATCATCCGCTTGCCGGGTCGTCCGCTGTCTCACTCGGTCCTAATCACATTGTCTCTACAGGAGACCCCGCGTTTAGAAATCCCTACTACATGGACTACAACCTGTCTGTGCAGCAAACAGTGACACCGGGCACAGTGATGGAAGTTGCTTATGTGGCAACCCTCGGGCGCAGTCTCCTGGGAGAACGAGATATCAATCAACCGACGCTTGGTGCGAGGCAAGCGGATCCAGCGGCCTATGTCACCGCTGTCGTGCCATATCAAGGATACTCCTGGTTCGCCGCAAGAATTCCCGCCTACGCCAGCAACTACAACTCGCTACAGGTATCGGTGAACCACCGCACGGAACATGGTCTGACACTGGGAATCGCTTATACCTTCAGCAAGACCTTAGCGAACCAGTCGAACGACCGAGATACGGAGACCTATAATACCTATAATCCGAGCCTCGACTACGGCCCAACGACGCTCAACCAACCGCAGACTTTTGTCGCCAACTATGTTTACGAGCTTCCCTTCTATAAGGAACAGCACGGATTAGTAGGACATGTTTTAGGTGGCTGGCAGCTCTCTGGCATTACACAGTTTCTGTCCGGACAATCGCTTACGGTAAGGCAGTCGCTGGATAACTTTGATTGCCAGACACCTGTGGGAGCCACGACCGGATGTATTCCAGGAACTTATCCGGGCGGTATCAATATCGATGTCGCCAATATTGCTCCACGCCCGGATCGCATCGCACCCGTACATATGGTGAAAAAACAGTTGCAGTGGTTTACTACAGATTCTTTTGCCGACGCCATTGGCCACTTTGGCGGATCGAGCAACGGAAACATACTCGGTCCAGGCGTGGAGCTATGGGACCTCTCCGCGATCAAGAATGTCAAGTTCGGCGACCGCGCAAGTTTCCAATTCCGCGCGGAGTTCTTCAACGCGTTCAATCACACCAACTTCGACGCGGTCACCGTGAACATCGACTCTACGTCGAAAGGTCAAGTCACCTCGACGCACGATCCACGCCAGATTCAGTTAGGCGGCAAGATCTACTTCTAACTAAAGAAACTCCGCCTAAGAGCGGGCTTATGCGACAAGTGAGAAAGCAGATCTCTCCATTGCTATTCATTTCAGTCGAGATGACCAGTGGATTTGATCAGGATTCTTACACCCTCAATCAGTCATCCGCTCTATTTCCCGATGCAGAAGCTCGAAAAGATGCGGTTCAGAATATCGTCTGCTGTGGTCGCTCCTGTCAGCTGATCGAGTTGCTGCAACGCAGCATACAGATCAAGCAACAACATCTCGTGCGGGACGCGCTGCGCGAGTGCGCTCCGTACGCGCTTCAGCGCCTGTGTGCAGCCCTGCAGCGCTTCGTAATGCCGAAGGCTGGTCAGCATACCCCCTTCCGCATCGTTTGCCGAACCGCGCACATGTGTCATTAGCCTTGCGCGCAGCGAATCCACGCCCTCTCCGGTAAGCGCCGAGACCAGCGATATGTCGTTTATCTCCCCGGTCTTGATCCCCGAGCGCGTCAAATCGATCTTGTTCACCACTACGAGGGGTGCGCGGCCTTCGAGCGATGCCAGCAGCTTCGCATCCTCGGCGGCCAACCGGAGCACCCCCTCGCCATCGACGGCCGCTGTTGCATCCACGAGCAGCAGCACAAGGTCCGCTTCGGCCATGGCGCCTTGCGTACGTGCGATGCCGTGCGTCTCCGCTTCGTCGCTGGTCTCACGCAGGCCGGCCGTATCCACAAGTTCGACGGGAATGCCCCCGAGCGAGATTCGTTCCGTGACCAGGTCGCGCGTTGTGCCAGGTGTGGCCGTCACGATGGCGCGTTCGCGCTCTATCAGGCGATTAAACAGCGACGATTTCCCGGCGTTCGGTCGGCCGACGATTGCCATCGTCAGGCCGTTGTGCACCAATCGCCCCTCGCGAAAGCTTGCGGCAATCGGCACCAGCGATCTTTCGAGCACGTCCATACGACGCGCAATCTCTGCATCCGGCATCACGTCGATGTCGTCTTCTGCAAAGTCGATGCCCGCTTCGAGCAATGTCACCAACACCACAAGTTGTTCTTTCACCGGAGCGATCCGGCGGCTCAATGCGCCGTTTAGCTGCTCGGCGGCAACGCGCGCCTGATAGAGCGTTTCGGCCGCAATCAAGTCGCGCACCGCCTCCGCTTGCGTCAAGTCGATCCGGCCATGCAGGAAGGCGCGCTGCGTGAACTCACCAGGACGCGCCAGACGCGCTCCGGCTTCAAGCGCGCGGCGCACCAGCAGATCCAGGATCACCGGCGACCCATGCGCCGCCACTTCCAGCACATCCTCGCCGGTGTAGGAGTTTGGCCGGGCAAAGTATGTCGCGATGCCCTCGTCCAGGCGTGTCCCTCGATCCACGATGGCGCAATACCGGGCGCGTGCATGCGCCAGCGCAGATCGTAACTGCAGATGTGGCGAAAGCAGTCGGCCGGCCTCAGGACCGGAGAGGCGCACAATCCCGATACCGCCGCGTCCTGGGGGCGTCGCAATGGCGACGATGGTCTCCTGCGTCATGCTGCCGGTGGGTGAACTCGCTGTCATTTCAATCACTGTGCAGCGTGAGGTAGCCGCGAAGGAATCTAGCTACCGCCGCGGGCTGCGTGGACCTCGGCGATCCCCTCGCCGGTCGCCGCCGCGTCCGCCACTGCCGCGTGACGGACCGCCCCGACCACGCTGAAACGAAGGCGCGGCAGCCGCAGGCGCCAGATGCTTATCCCCTTTGCGATAAACCACGACGAAACGCCGCAATCCTTCGCCGCTGCTCTCTGTTTCCAGATCATCGAACTGCCGGAAGGCCAGGTGCAGCATGCGGCGCTCCCGCGAGCTCATCGGTGCAAAGCTGTACGGTGCTCCGCTGCGACGAACGCGCTCGGCGGCGGCATCGGCTGCCATCTTGATCTCGCGCGCACGTATCGCCTTGAAGTTACCGCTGTCGAAGGAGATGCGGTCATGCTCTTCCGGTTCTAGCCGCACCATCTTGGCAGCGATGTGCTCCAGCGCACGCAACAGTTCGCCGTTGCGCTGGGTCACCAGCGGGGCATCCGCACCGCCAATCTCCACATAGATCTCTCGTGCCTCCAGCCTATCCGGATCGGCCGCGCCTTCGCCGGCAGTGATGCGGTACTTCAATCGCAGTCCGCCCTGGACCGTCAGAAGCTTCAGGAATTCGGAGATGGTATTGGCCGCAGCGCGGTAGTCTTCGATCGGCATAGCTAACTATCCTATAACGCGCGGCGCGGATGTGGCACGTCTCCTCGAGTGACTATCGGGTACGGACCGGCTGTCCACGACCCAAGCGTTTCGCCGCTCGCTTGGCCGCGATCTCGCGCATCTGTTTACCCATGCCTGTTCGATTCATAATCAACTGCTGCACCGTCGTGATCATATTTCCCGCAGCCCAGTAGAGCGCGACACCGGAGGCGAAACTCCACATCATGAAGCCGAACATCACCGGCATCATGAAGGCCATCATCTTCTGCTGCGCCGGATCTACGCCAGGGGAGGGTGATAGATACGACGTGGTGAACATGGTGACGATCACGAAGATCGGCAGAATGTGCAGCGGGTCTGGCGCCGACAGATTATGCAGCCATAGCCAGTGCGCCTGGCGCATCTCGATCACGTTCCGCAACATTGCGTAGAAACCGTAGAGCAGCGGATACTGGATCAGCATGGGCAGGCAGCCGCCGAACATATTCACGCCTTCGCGGCTCTGCAGCGCCATGATCTCCTTGTTCATATCCTGGCGTCGCGGATCGGTAGCCTTGTACTTTTTGTACTTGTCCTTGATCTGCTGCATCTCCGGCTGAATCTTCTGCATCTTCATCGCGGATTTCATCATGGTGATGCGCGTCGGCAGCATGGCCAGGTTCAGCACCAGCGTCAACAGCAGAATCGCCCAGCCCCAGTTGTGCACGATATGGTCATGAGTGAAGCGGAGCATTGCGAACAGCGGCTTGGCTACGATGCCGATCCATCCGAAGTTCAGGATCGGCTCGATGTTTGGACCGGTCTCCGTGCCGCTGGCCGTCGTGGCCTTCACGCTGTTCAGCACATCGATGACTTTGGGGCCGGCGAAGACACGCATCGAGACAGGCGTATTCAATGAGCCGACAGCTACGCCCAACAACTGCACCGGCTCACTCGCACCCTTCGGCTGTTTCGGATCGCGTGGCACGCTCCAGCCGTTGTTCAACGAAACAGCAGTCGACTGGTCGGGCTGGTCGGGAAGAAAGACCGCGCCGAAGTACTGATCGCTCACGCCTGCATAGTCGAACGGACCATTCAGGGTTGCGCCGCCACTTACCTTCTTCGGGGCTGTCTTTTCGAACTTGCCGTTCTGCGACGTGTCGAACTGCTGCGCGTTGGAGAAGTCCGCCAGGCTGTTCTGATCGCCGATACCCGCAGGCCAGGTCAGCATGGTAGGCATAGCGCTGCCGTTATTCGTAACCGATGCTGTCACATGAACGACGTAACTCGCATCGAAGCGGAAGGTCTTCTTCACCACCAGACCGCCGCTCGCGTAATCGAATGTCAGCTCACCCGGCGCCTGGATGCTTCCCTTCGCCGAAGGAACATAAAGTGCTGTAGCCAGTCGATGCCGCATGCCCGCGTCATAGCTGTAAAGCGACAGCGGATAGCCGAACTTCGCAGCCGTCTCCAGATTTACCAGGTCCAGCGGCTTCCCGTTATCGTCCTTGTACTTCTTCAGCACCCAGCTCTTCACCTGCGCGCCGCGATTGGTGAATACGATCTTGTACAACTCGTTCTCGACCGTGGTCGTCTGTTCGCCCTCAGAGACGACGGCGGTGGTGGTGGACGATGGCGGACTCACGTTCGCGTCGGTCGCTGCAGCGGTGTTGCTGCTGCCCACCGCGGACGGGTTTGGCGCGTTAGCGCTTTGCTGCTGCTTCGGCGCGGCGGGCTGCGGCTCCGGCCGCTTGGGCTTGAAGTACTGCAGCGCCAGCAGCATGACCACGAAAACCATGGAGAAGACGAGCAGCGAGCGGGAGTCTTGCTTGCCGCCGCCACCACCGCCCTGTTGATTTGGATTGCGTATCTCTGCCAAGGAAAACTCTCTCTACTCTGGAACGGAAGATCGGTCGAAGGCGCGGGATCATCTCTCCCGGCTCACACTGCGGCTGGTAGCGGCGCTGCCTCTCACATCATGGTAAATGCATCGCATCACCGGAAGATCGCTCACTGCCCACGCCATCGAATCCGGTGCCCGGCACCGGGTCAAAGCCGCCATGGCACAACGGCTGGCAGCGCAACACGCGCCACAATGCCAGCCACGCACCACGCAAGGGACCATGCGCGGTGATCGCAATCGCAGCATATTCGGAGCACGTCGGCTGGAAGCGGCATGCCCCGGTCAGCCCGGCGGTCGCGTGAAGCGTAGGGGACAGAGCCCGCTTGTAGAGCCACAACAATCGACGCATCACGCGCGACGCTCCGGAGCGCTCTGGGTGCTGCTCTGGATCTTCATAAAGACACGCCGCACTTCGTTCTGCAATACCGTCCATTCGGCGTCGAGCACGCTGCGTTTCGGGTGCAGCACTACATCCATTTGGGCGTGCAGCGCGTCGAGATTGCTGACGATGGCCGCCCGCATGCGCCGCTTGATGCGGTTACGATCAACTGCCTTCCCCAACACCTTTCCCGCAGTGATGCCCACGCGCGGACCGGCGCCGGCGCCCTCCGCAGGCTGCGGAGCGGCAAAGTAGCTCATCAGGGTTGAAAATTGCTTCCGGCTGCTCTGGTACACACGCTGATAGTCAGCGTGCTTGTGCAGTCGCCAGTCGTCCACACGCAGCAAAGCGTCGTCTGCTATCGAATCATCCGCGTCCTTCATTGGAATAGCCATATGCGCCGGAGGCACGCGCGGCACATGAAGGGATTTCACTGGGAACGAGGCGGCAGTCGAGGAGGGCACTGCAGTAGGGATCTTGCCTGACTCGCGCACCGCCGACTCGAAGCCGAAGGACGCGATGGTTTCTTGGTTAGTCGCGGTAGCCTGGCGCCACGGAGACACGGTGACGGCCCTTGGCGCGACGGCGCGACAGCACTGCGGCGCCGCTCTTGGTTTTCATGCGCGAGCGAAAGCCATGGGTCTTGGCGCGGTGACGGCGGTTGGGTTGGAAAGTACGCTTGGGCATCGAACGGTCCTGTTGAGAGAATTACTGCCTTACGGGCAAGTCATGAGTATAGCCGATCCTGTGCAAATCCGACAAAGACTTCCTGGCCGTCAGTCACACAGACCGTCATCCGCAACAGATTTGCGAACCGCTCGCAACTTTCTTCTGCGTCACGTCGTGTTCTCCCGGCGGTGTAGTCACTTCACTTCAGGTCTGTGTCAATACTCATGCGTGTCGTCATCCCACCACAGAAAATCATCATCCAAGTGCAGCGCCGCATGTACTTTCGTACTCTCTTTCCCGTGCTTCACAAGCGGTGGTGCAACTCGGCATTTTTGCTGTCGAAGCCACTCACTCGACGCTTCCGTCTGTGCTAGTATCGGCTCCGTTCACAACTGAATTTTCCTGGCGTCAAGCCCCCGTTCCTGGATCGAAGAAAAGCGCGCGAGAAGCATCTCTCAGATCGCCGCAAATCCTCCGGTAGAGGAGTCAAAGAAGCTCACCGGCAGGCCATGCGCCTGCGCCCATCGCGCTTCCTATTGCAGGAGGCGCGCTGTTGCTTTTTTTTCTTCATCTGACCGCTATCCACCAAAAGGGCGCCCATCGCCGGCCGAAGGAAGCGTATGTCATTTGTCCCAACCAGCTCGACCGTCATCGATCCATGGACACGCATCCTCGGGGCACTTGAAAAGAAGGTCAATCGACAATCCTTCAACACCTGGCTCAAGCCCACGCGGATGAGCCATCTCAATGCGCGCACGCTCTTCGTGCGCATCCCCTCCTCTGACTTTCAGCACGTTGGCGATCGGTATGCCGATCTCATCCATGAAGCCATCGATCGGCTGGAGCTCGAACTGGATGACGTGCAGTTCGTTACGCTTGAGAACGATCCCTCCGTGCCGCAGCGGCCGCGTGAGCCACGCGAAGACGGCGGCTTTCCGCCGTCCTCCACCCACGCCCCAAATGCGCCCCGGCAGCTTGGGCAGCGCCCCGCCGCTCCGCTAAATGGTAACGGGCAGCAGATACGTTTTGACTGGAACAGCGCGTCGCAGCTCAACCCGCGCTATAACTTCGACGGCTTTGTCTCCGGGGCCGGCAACCAGTTCGCCCGCGCCGCCGCCGAGGCGGTCGCCGAACGGCCATCGAAGGCCTACAATCCGCTCTTTCTCTACGGCGGCGTGGGTCTGGGCAAAACGCATCTCATGCACGCCATTGGTCACGAGGTGAAGCGCCGCCAGCCGCAGTCGGCCATCTGCTACGTGTCGAGCGAAAAATTCACGAACGAGATGATCTCCTACGTGCGCAACGAGAAGATGTCCAGCTTCCGCGACAAGTATCGCGGCGTGGACGTGCTGCTTATCGACGACATTCAGTTCCTCGCCTCCAAGGAGCGCACGCAGGACGAGTTCTTCCACACCTTCAACGCGCTGCACGAAAGCGACAAGCAGATCGTCATCGCCTCCGATCGTCCGCCCAAGGACCTTGCAGGTCTCGAGGAACGACTGCGCTCGCGCTTTGAATGGGGCCTGATCGCGGACATTCAGCCACCCGATCTTGAGACCAAGGTCGCCATTCTGCAGCAGAAGGCCGAGAGCGAGCAGTGCGCATTGCCCATGGACGTTGCGCTCTACATGGCGACCAACATCCGCACCAACATCCGCGAGTTGGAAGGTGCCTTCACCCGTTTGCTCGCATGGAGCTCGCTCAACGGCGTGGAGATTACGCTTTCAACCGCGCAGCAGGCGCTCAAGCAGTTCATCGACACGCAGGTGCGCAAGATCACCATCGAGGCTATCCAACGCACCGTGTCCGAGCATTTCGGCATGAAGGTATCCGAGCTGAAGCAGAAGAACAACTCGCGGTCGGTCGTTGTCCCGCGCCAGATTGCGATGTACCTCGCCAAGCAGATGACCGAGGCTTCGCTGCCGGAGATCGGGCGCCAGTTCGGTGGCAAGCACCACACCACGGTCATGCACTCCATCGGCAAGATCGATGAAGAGAAGCGCACTGACAAGGATCTGAATCGCACCCTCAACAAGCTAATGGAGACGCTCAACAACTAGCGCGTCGTGTAGCGCGCCATGTCATTCCTCGGTCCCGAGCGAAGTGATGGGATCGGCTGGCAATCACAACCGTGACAAGCAAGGCAAGAAACCTTCTCCGAATAAAACTGGGGTGTTACGGGTTGCCTTTGCGCCTGCCATCGACTGCAGGAGCGGGTTCCGCTCGTTTTTTCTCAAGAACGACCTAAGGTATCCTCCCCCCATGCGCCTCTGCCGCCATCTGGCGTGCTCTCTGGTTACCGCGCTCTTCCTCACCGTAGCCGTTGTGGCGTCTCCATTCGCTCGCTCCACGGATCACGAGGCGGCATCGCGCGAGACGCAGCCGCGTCCCGTGGTGCACTCGCAGGACACCGGCTTCCTGAACCGCGTTCTCGTGATGAACGGTGTCAGCTATCGCTACGTCGTCTATCTGCCCATGGAGTACGACCCCCATCGCTCGTGGCCCATGATTCTCTTCCTGCACGGCTCCGGCGAGCGCGGATCCGATGGTATGGACGAGACCCAGGTTGGCCTGCCCAACGCCATCCGCGCCCACCCGGAGCGCTGGCCCTTCGTCGTGGTCATGCCGCAATTGCCCTACACCCACCATCATTGGACCGATCCCGACATGATGGCTATGGCCATGGAGGCCTTAGACACCGAAGTAAAGGAGTTTCACGGCGACCCGGATCACCTTTACCTCACCGGACTTTCGCTCGGCGGCTATGGCGTATGGGAGATCGCAAAGGATTACCCCGGCCGCTTCGCCGCCCTCGTGCCCGTCTCCGGCGGCATCTTCTGGTCCTACGAGCCGCAGCGCTGGAAGCAGTCCACCATCCTGCCCGAGGCTTACGTCCACGCGGTCGGCAAGACACCGGTCTGGATGTTCCACGGCACGCTCGATTCGGTTGTGCCCACCAAGGAGTCGCAAATCATGTACCAAGCACTCTCTGCAAGTGGCGGCGACGTGCGCCTCTGGCTCTATGAGGGCTGGCATCACAACTCCTGGGACAAGGCATACTCCGAGCGCTCCCTACCCCAGTGGCTGCTCGCCCACCGCCTCTCGGATATTCCCAACGCGCACGCAGAAGCGCAGCTGCTCACTGTGCCACTGCATCCGGTACCGGCCAAGGTGGATCCGGATATCTACGATGACTATGTAGGCGACTACTACGACGGAGACGTTCGCGAGGCCACCATCCTGGTTGAAGGCGATAAGCTCTTCGTCCGCAACCGCACCAACGACCTCAACGAGATCCTGCCGGAGAACGCGACGACCTACTTCTATCCCAGCGGCAGTCCCACCCGCCTCATCTTCCAGAAAGACGCCAGCGGCCGCGTCATCAGCATCCTCTTCCGCGACGACCGGCATGAAGAACACTGGGAGCGGCGGTAGTTAGCTTGGAGCATTTTCATTATAGGTATAGAGAAGAGCGCGATGGTCCGCGTGGCCTTTCCGTCAAGAAAAGCCACACTTCGCGGCATTCCGCTCTACATAGCAACAGCGAAATGCTTTAGTTGCCTGACCGGACCCATGCCTATTGCCCATGAGTCGTCAGTGGAGAAACCTATGACATCCGGTCAAGTGATCAGATGGTGGAAACTGCGCCGTTTGCTCTACTCACAACGTTGCCATTTTGGTATGGCGCGGCGTACTGGCTGACCCATAGCGGCTATCATCGCTAGTTCAGGATGGCAGAGGTGACTCCATGCATCACTTCCCGCGCCGCCAGCGTCCATACGCCATGAGGCAATTCATGCGTTACTGGTTTCTGGCTCTGCTCACGGTTCTCTTTGTTGCCGCCCCCATCGCCGCAAATGCCGGCAATGTCCAGACCGACTACGACCACAGCACCGTCTGGGAGAGATATCACACCTTCTCCTTCGGCCGGATTCACACTCGAAACCCCTTCTACGTCGGCCGCATCCGCGACGGCATCACCCACTATCTCGGCCAGCAGGGCTGGCAGATGGTTCCTTCGAAAGGCGATGCCACCATCATCGTCGTCAGCAATGTGAAGAACCGGCGCAGCTTACAGACCTTCTACAACGGCTATGGCGGTGGCTGGGGATGGGGCGGCTGGCCTGGGTGGGGTGGATGGGGTGGCCCTGGGTGGGCGACCACCACGCCCGTCGATACGCGCATGCGTCGGGTTGTCGTGGACATCTACGACACCCACACCAAAAAGCTGCTGTGGCGCGGCACCAGCCAGGACGATCTCTCCGAGAAGTCGGAGAAGAACGAGCGCGCGCTCTACGTCGACTTCGCCGACATGTTCCACAACTTTCCACCCAAACCCTGACATTCGATCCGGTGAGGATCCTGACCGATGCTTCGCAGGGCCGTCGCGCATCTATTGCAGAAGAGGAATACCCCATGAAACGCCTGCCAGCCTTGCTTCTCACCGCCGTCCTGTCCTTACCTGCATTGGCGGACACCGTGCAGACCGATCACGACCGCAACGTGAACTTCGAGCAGTTCCACACCTACTCCTGGGGCCAGATCAAGACGTCGAATCCCTTCTACGTCAGTCGTATCCGCGACCGAGTCGATAAGGATTTGCAGGCGCGCGGATGGCAGCTCGTCCGCTCTGGAGGCGACACCACCGTCTTCGCCACCGGCAACGTACGTAATGAGAAACAAGTGGAGACCTACTACAACGGCCTCGGCGGTTGGGGTGGCGGCTGGGGCTGGGGCGGTTGGGGTGGCGGAGGATGGGGCGGCAGGGGCTTTGGCAACACCACCAGCACCACGGTCCACCAGCCCGTCGGCTCGCTCGTCATCGATATCTTTTCCAATAGCAGCAAGCAACTGCTCTGGCGCGGCAGCATGCAGCGCGATTTGTCCAGCAAGTCGGAGAAGAACATCAAGGCGCTTGATAAGAACATCGACAAAATGTTTAAAGACTTCCCGCCGAAGGGTGAAGCCAGGGGCGAGTAAGCCCTTGGTCTAGCGCTTGTAGTCCTTCTCGAACGGGGTGGGCGTTCAATCGTCCGCATCGAGATCTGCTATGAGCGGCCGCATCGTGCCACCTTGGCTAAAGACTTCCCGTCCCTCGCGATCGCTCTGGCGGGAGACCAGCCCCTCGCGGAGCGGCACCATGACCACGCGCTCAGCGTGCCGTGGTCTTGCCTGTTTCTGGTTCACCGCCATGACCTTCGCGCTAGGATAGGAAACCCCCGAGGATTCGTATCTTGCCAGCAGCCATGTCACCCACCGCACAAAAGCTCGGCGAACTTGGCCTTCCCGCGCCCATCCGCGAGCTAGCAGCACAGCCGTGGGACGCCATCATCGTCGGCGCGGGCCATAACGGCCTCACCTGCGCCACCTATCTCGCGCGCGCCGGCAAGCGTGTACTCGTTCTTGAAGCGCGGCAGCGGGTCGGCGGCGCCTGCACCATCGAAGAGCCATTTCCTGGTGTCCGCATGTCGCCCTGCGCCTATCTCGCCGGACTACTGCATCCACTCGTCATTGAAGAACTTGCCCTCCCCGCGCGAGGATTCCGCTGGACCCCCGCCGTCAACGGCCTCTTCGTCCCCTTCCTCGATGGCTCGAGCATCCAGCTCTGGGACGATGACGATCAATGCGAGGCCGAGGTCCGTCGCTTCGCGCCCGGCGACATCGAAGGCTGGAAGGCCATGAACGACTGCTTACGGCGCTTACGGGACGCCCTACGTCCCGCGGGCAATGGAGTTGACGGGGCACTAGCCGAGCGGGATTTTTGGATCGGCGACGCGCCCTGTCACGAAGAGATCGATCAACGCCTCGGCATCGACGAAGAAGCGCGCCATCTGCTCTTCGACTGGTCCATGGTCGAGTTCGTCGAGCATTACCTGCGCGACCCGCGCCTGCAGTCCGCCTATCTCGGCCAGGGCGGCATCGGCACCAATGCCAGCCCCTTCGATCCCGGTACGGCGTCCATCCGCTTCCACCACGCCTCGGGACGATTGGGCGGCATGCCCGGCATGTGGGGCTACGTCGCCGGCGGCATGGGCATGGTCTCGTTCTATCTCGCGGACGCCGCGCAGGAGGCCGGTGCGGTCATCGCCTGCAGTGTGCCCGTCGTCGAGATTCTTCCCGGCGAAGGCGTTCGGCTCGAGGGCGGCGAGCGCATTGCCGCACCCATCGTCATCTCAAACGCCGACCCGATCCGCACCCTCGCCATGCTCGGCAACGCAGCGGACGCTGCATGGCGCACGCGGATTGAGTCGGTTCCCATGGAGGGCTGCACGGTCAAGCTGAACGTCCTGCTCTCCGAGCTGCCGGATTTCACCGCCCGTCCGGGCGGCGGTCATAGAGGCCGGCCGCAACCGCATCACTACGGCCAGATCAATGCGCCGCTCACGCACACGGAATGGCAGACCGCCTTTGCCGCCGCCAAGCGCGGCTATCTGCCGGAGCATCTCTGGTGCGAACTCTACTTCCAGAGCGTGCATGACGACACGGTCGCGACACGCGGCCAGCACACCATGTCCGTCTTCGCGCAGTACGTCCCATACGCCTTCAAAGATGGCACATGGGACTCGCGCCGCGATGAAATCCGCGCCCTTGCGCTGCGCTCCATCGGCCGCTTTTGTTCGAACCTCGACCGAGCCGTGATCGACGCCCAAATCCTCGGGCCGCCGGACATTGAGCAGAAGGTCGGTCTTACCGGTGGCCATATCTTCCAAGGCGAGTGCCTGCCGCCCTACATGTGGTCGAATCGGCTCAGCGCTCGCACGCCCATGCCCGGCCTCTACATGTGCGGCGCATGCACGCATCCCGGCGGCTCGGTCATCGCCATCAACGGCCGCAATGCCGCCATGGCGATCCTCAAAGACGACGCCAACCAGTCGTCCAGACCGAAGCCGTCGCGCGCAAGCGAGAGCGACGCAGCGACAAGATCTGCTGTCTCCACCCATCCCACCTCCCCCGATCGCATCTCGCGAACGGCGGACACTCTTGGCTGACACGAACCCATCGCTCTCGCCTCCTGCAGGCGATGCGCCCAGTCGCATTACCCTCAAGCGCTCCCTCCGCCTCCGCGATCTCACCATCCTGTTCGTCCTCACCACGCTGAGCATCCGCTGGATCGCCACCGCCGCGGCAGCCGGTCCCGGCGCACTCGTCGTCTGGGTCGGTGGACTCCTGTGCTTCTTTCTTCCTCTCGCCGCCAGCGTGCTTGCGCTCGGCACCTGCTTCCCCCAGGAAGGCGGCCTCTACATCTGGACCCGCGAAGCCTTCGGCGACCGGACTGCGTTCCTCGCCGCCTGGACCTACTGGATGTCGAATCTCCCCTACTTTCCCGGCATTCTCTACTTCGGTGCAGGAACAGTGCTCGTTGCCTTCGGCAAGCATGGTCACGCTCTCGCGGCCAGCCCAGCCTGGTATATGGGCTTCTCCGTCTTCTGGCTCGCTGTCATCGTATGGCTGAACATTCGCGGCATCGAGGCCGGCAAATGGTTGAACAACATCTGCTCGGTTGGCAACTGGCTTCCCGTGCTCATTCTCGTGGTGCTGGCTGCAATCGTCGGCGCTCGTTACGGCTCGGCAACGCATTTCACTCGAAGCTCACTTACGCCGCACTTGACGCTCCGCAACGCTATCTTCTGGTCCACCATCGTCTTCGCCTTCGCGGGATGCGAGGCCGGCTCCATGATGGGCGAGGAGATTGAGAACTTGCGCAGGACTCTCCCGCGCGCGCTGCTTCTCGCCGGCTTCATCGTGGCCCTGGCATACCTCGCTGGCACTGCCGCCATGCTGGTCTCGCTGCCCAGTGAAGCAGTCTCTGGTGTCGATGGCTTCATGCGCGGCCTCGCACAACTCTGCGATCGCCTGTCGTTGCCCTGGCTTTCGCCCTGGCTTGCCGGACTCGTCACGCTCAGTGCTGTCGGCGGTGCAGCCGCCTATCTCTCCGCCACCTCGCGTCTGCCCTTCGTCGCCGGATTGGATCGGTGCCTGCCCGCGGCCTTCGGCGCAATTCATCCGCGCTACCGCACGCCCTGGGTCGCCATCCTGGTCTATGGACTCGCCGGAATCGTGACGGCCATCCTAGGACAGGCGGGCACCACGGTACGCGGCGCATACGACGTCCTCGTCAGCATCACCGTCGTCACCACGTTCCTGCCATTCCTCTTGCTCTTCGCCGCACTCATCCGCCTCGTCCGTCGCGGCGCAGTCACGCACCTGCCCCTCCCTGGCGGCGCGCCCATCGCCATCGCACTCGCCGTCATCGGCTTTCTCACCACGGCACTCACCATCCTGCTCTCCACCATCCCGTCCATTGAGGAAGCCAACAAACCGCTCGCCGTCGCGAAGATCCTGCTCTCTACCCTAGCCGTCCTCCTCACCGGTATCGGCGTCTTCACCATCGGCCGCAGGCGCGCAGGGGAGGGATCCGCTGTCCGTCTGTAGCGCTAAACACTCCGGACTCCAACCAATTTTTGCGCAGTCTACACCGTCCCTGTGAATTCTCTGAAAAACCAGGCACGCCTTTCGCACTGGTGCAAATTCGGCATACGTCATCGCCGCTGACCATGCTGCGTTCGCCGCGATTTCCACGCATCCACCAAAGTCGCATTGCGTATCCCTGGTCTGCTCTGTGGACGACTGCGGAGATCCGGAACGCTCTCGCGACCCAGTCCCCCGATTCTCCAGCACTCGCACAATCCACCGCACTGGATTTGGAAAACTCGCACCAGCCTCGCGCCCGTTGCCCATACGGTTTCGCCGCGCATTCCCACTTCCCCACAGCAAACGACGACTACGGCTATCTATAAAGACCTATGGATATATGCTTTTCTCCGTAGCCGCCGTCTGCCATGCCAACGCGCGCCCGCACTGCCGTGCCAGGGGTATCCCTCTTACGCATCGCGAAGGGTGGGAAGGAATGCAGCTCGCAGCGCGGACAGGTTCCGGCCTGCACTGGATTTCCCCGAAACGGACACACTTTCCACGTGCGGTCCGCCCGTAGAATGGGGCTGCTCGGATTCCTGCACTCCAGCCACGGCTCTGGTGTAGAGTGTGGGCAATCCATTCCAGCAAGCACCGCATTCCAGGGAGTCGCACATGCCCGGCGTAGGACTCGAAGCAGACAAGCCAACCGTTCAGGGATTCGCCATGGAAATCTCCGTCTCGAAGCAGGAGCTGCTTCGCGAGCTCACCGCGACCCAGTCGGTCGTCGAGCGCAAGACCACCATCCCGATCCTGTCGAACTTCCTGCTCGAGGCCGATGAAGCCGAAGGCCGCCTCACCATCACCGCCACCGACCTGGACCAGTCGATCAAGACATCCTGCAGCGCCAAGGTGAAGAAGGCCGGCTCCTGCACCATCCCCGCGCGCAAGCTCTACGACTACATCAAGCTGCTGCCCGATGGCGACATCTCGATCAAGCTGCAGGACAACCACTGGGTGCAGATCCGCTCTGGCCGCTCGAATACCAAGATGGTCGGCATGGCCCGCGCCAACTTCCCGCAGGTGCCGGAGTTCCCCTCCGTCTCGGCCGTTGCGCTACCTGTCGCCACCCTACGCTCGCTCATCGCGAAGACCATCTTCGCCATCTCGAACGAGGAGTCCCGCTATACCCTCAACGGCGCACTGCTCATCCTCAAGCCGGAATCGCTCGCGATGGTCGCCACCGACGGCCATCGCCTCGCCCACATCGAGAAGCAGGGTGAGAACCTGGGCGCCGTCCCCGGCGGTGAGAAGAAGACTCTCATCCCTCGCAAGGCGCTGGCCGAGCTGCAATCCCTGCTCTCGAATACGGACGCCGAGAAGGTTGAGTTTGCCGATGATGAGAACCAGCTCTTCTTCCGCATCGGCAAGCGCGTCCTGACCTCGCGCAAGCTTACCGGCCAGTTCCCCAACTACGAGGCCGTACTGCCGCGCGACAACAACAAGTTCATCATCGTCCGCTCGGAAGATCTCTCAGGTTCGATCCAGCGCGTCGCGCAGTTCGCGGACGAGCGCTCTGGCGCCATCAAGATCCGGCTGGAACAGAACGAGCTGCGTATCTCCAGCTCGTCCACCGAGTCCGGCGAATCGGAAGACACCATCGAGTCCCCTTACCAGTTCGACGCCATCGTGGTCGGTTTCAACTCCGCCTACATGCTCGACTTCCTTAAGGCAATAGGCAACACCGGTGAAGTGCGCCTCGAATTCAAGGACGCCCAATCCGCTGGCCAGATGCGACCCGAAGACCCGGCCGACGACTTCAAATACCGCTACATCATCATGCCAATGCGTATTTGAGCGCAGCTGCACGGGCAAACGCAACTCCCGCTTGCCTCTGGCGTCATAGCCGCCGAGAGGCCACAATACAACCGTGCACCCACTTGGATTGATCCTCGGACTGCTGGCTATCGGCACCGTGCTGCTCGATGCCTTCGAGACCATCATCCTGCCCCGTCGCGCGAGCGGGAAGATCCGGCTCACGCGGTTGTTCTATGTGCTCACCTGGGGGCCATGGTCGTCCGTTGTCGGACGGTATCGCAACCGACGGCTACGTGAGACGGGCTTCAGCTTTTACGGACCGCTCTCCCTGCTCTTCCTCATGGCGCTCTGGGCCGTGGGACTGGTCGTAGGCTTCGGGCTCATGTTCTACGGTCTAGGCGCGCCGCTGCACGATCCGTTGGGTCTGCATCCGCTGCGGACAGCCATTTACGTCAGCGGCACGACACTCTTTACCCTCGGTATTGGCGATGTCACGCCACTCAATCATTGGGCACGCGACCTGATTATCGTCGAGGCGGGCATGGGGCTCGGCTTTGTCGCGGTCGTCATCGGATATCTGCCCGTTCTATATGCTGCCTTCTCACGCCGCGAGGGCAATATCGCGCTGCTGGACGGGCGTGCCGGTTCTCCTCCAACCGCCAGCGAGCTGCTGCTCCGTCACGCCAGCGATGGCGGCAACGATGCGCTGGTCGAGCTGCTGGCCGAGTGGGAGCGCTGGTCGGCAGAGCTGCTCGAGAGTCATATTTCGTATCCGCTGCTGTGCTATTTTCGTTCGCAGCACGACAACCAGAGCTGGCTCAGTGCGCTGACCGCAGTGCTCGATACCTGCGCCGTCCTGCTCAGCCTGGTGGAGTGCTCGGCATGCCGGCAGGCGCGACTTACCTTCGCTATGGCGCGCCATGCCGTCGTCGACCTGCTGCTGGTCTTTGGCATGCAGCCGGTTGCCATGCCCAAGCCGTCACTTCCTGGCGCTGCTCCTATAGCTGAAGGAAAAGTAGGTACGGACGGTGTGGCGACGCGGCTCAGCGAACAGGAGCTGGTCCAGCTTACCGAAGTTCTCTGCAAAGCCGGCTACCGCCTTCGCCTGGAGCCGGAGCGCCTCGCGCTGTTCCGGAAGCTGCGCTGGATGTACGAGGGCCAGGTCGTCGCGCTGTCGCGGTATCTATGCATGCCGCTGCCGCCCTTCGTTGCGGAGGCGCCGAGCCGCGATACGTGGAGGCTGGTGAACAACCTCGTCGCGCTCTACTCCACTCCGGCAGAGGCCACCGATGAGGACACGCACGCCGCTACGTTAATGGCGCGCACCCGCGAGATCTTCGCAGATGAACCCCACGCCTTCTAAAAACTCGTCCGAAAACTTCAAAAGGAGCGATGTCACCCTGAGCGAAAGCGCAATGCCTTGCAAGGCATGTTGAAGGGATCTGCAGTGCTTCCTGAACCTTCCTACATGCGGTCGGCGCGGCACTGGATCAGCGCGCCGCTTCCCGCAGGGAGAGCGATCGTGGCCAGAGCATCCTCGGATGTCTGGAGTGCCGGTTCTTCCCGCCAGTCCTTCGATCCCTGCGGCAGCGAGAGGCCGCCAAGGGTGACGCCGGAGGTTGCGGAGAGTGCGGGAGCCGTAAGCCGTACCACAGAGACATGCGGCTGTTGCGCGGGCGGAGTGAAGCGCAGTTGGACAGCTTCCGTCTGATTGAGGTTGAGCGCGAAGATGCGTAACCCGCTCCCTGCTTCGCGCCAGCGGCCGCGCACCGCATAGACCCGCAACCCTTCCGGTGTGCTGTCCAGCTGCGTCTCCAAGAAAGGAAGCCCCGCGGCTACCTCGAAGAGCTTCATGCCGTAGTAGATCGGTCGCGCCTCGAAGCTCTTGGCACGTGTGCCTGCAATCGGCGTGTACCAGCCGTAGCCGCCGCCGTGAAGGTTCACGCCGATGCCGCCGGCCTGCGCAATACGGAACATGTAGTCTGCGCCCCACAGCGCGGAGGCGAAGGTATCGCTGACGCCTTGCTTGCCACCGCCGTAGCAGGAGTTGGTCTCCGCCAGCCGGAAGGGCAGGCCAGTCTCTGTCGTCACTTGTTGAAGCCCGGCGAACTCGCGGTCGAGCTTGGGATCCGGACGCAGCAGCCGCGCGATCGTCATCTCCGGATTCGTCGGCGGCCCCTCGGCATAGTAGTGCGAGGAGACGAACTTCAGATCGTGCTGGAAGGCCTTGGCAAACGGCACCAGCCAGTCGTTGTTGAATGCAGTATCCGGTCCGGCGAAGGGCGCATCCGGCACGCGAGCGCGAACCGCCTGGAAGAAGCGCCGCCACTCCTCAATGAACTGATCCGCGGTGTAGCTCGAAGGCCGCAGACCGTTTCTGTAGAAGAGATCCGGCTCGTTGGCCATCTGGAAGGCGATTAACCGGTCGCCCATCACGTCCGTGACATAGGCTGCTTCATCGGCCGCCATCTCCGGCGAACCTTGCCCTAGATTGAGCCCGTAAATCAACGACCATCCGGTAGCGTCGACGAAGTCCCGCAGATTCCGAACGGCCTGCACAGTGATTACGCGACGAGGAGGCGCCTTGTTGCCCTTATCCGGCCCCAACGCATCCTGAATGGGGTCCGAGGACGGTCCCTTCGCCTGTGGATCCTGCTTCCAGAAGCAGTATTCGCTGGTGTTGCCGCCGATGCGCAGCACGCCGTTCGCGCCAAGCTCGCGCACCAGCTCGATCAGCCCATAATTGTCGCCCTTGAAGAACTCCGGGTCGCTGAGTTGCGCCGACTCGTAGCTGAGACCGGTAAAGTCCTCGGCAATCTTGCGTCCGGTTGGTTTGCCGATGGTGAGCGTAACAGGCTTAGCGCTCGACTGCCCCAGCGCGCGAGCCGCCGGATGCAATGCAGCAGTGCCAAGAGCAGAGAGCGAAAGAAACCGGCGGCGATTCATCGCCCGCTATTCAAACACAGCCAGCTCCATCGCGGCAAAGCTAGAAGAATCGCTGTGCCGCACCCAAGGCATCTATACTCCGATGGACACCCGACTCACATCGGTATCAACGAGGTCATCAGAATGGTGTTGCTCCATCGACGGGAATCTTGCTCGTTGGCTGCCCAATCCATGCGGTCTTGCTCCGCTCTCGCACAAGTGTCGGCTACTTATACGACCGCTGATACGTGCCGCTGATGCGATCGTGCCAGCCCAAGTGATCTTCGTCAAAGACAGCCCACAGCAGCCCGAGGCCGAGCGGCAATGCCGAAAGCAGAAGCGCACCGACACGCCGCTGCATGGCCGCCCGGGTTGGGTTGTTGTCATCCAGGGTGCACAGCGCGATGTGCGCGTAGTGCATGCCCGGCGTTCCCTCACCGAAGCGGAAGAAGAGCCACTGGTATGTGGCAAAGACCACGACCAGCGCCGCAAACGCAGCCGCCAGGGCGCTTTTGCCCGTCGGGGGATGTGCCGTGCAGGAGGTGAAGACGAAGACAAAGACCAGAAAGCCTGCAAAGCTCAGGGCACCGTCGACCAAAGCGGCCATGATGCGATCTTCCATGGGAGCGACTTTGATCGGAGCCTCCTCTGCTTTGAGATGCGCGGAGCGGGTCGCCGCCTCCGGCTGCAACGAATCCAGCCGGATCGATGACCAGTCCAGTCCAGCGGCGGCGCTGACCGCCAGCCTCCGGTCAATCGTCTCGGACTCCACTTCGAAGATGCGCAACTGACCGGTTTGCGGCTCCGTTTCCCGCAGCGGACCCTCGGCCAGCCGTGGACGGGCCTTGCGCGCGGCTACCAACTCCCGAGGAAATTCGATCAGGTTCGCCGCCAGCGGTATAGCCGGCGCCACCGTCTCCTCTTCCAATGGGTCAGAGAAGCGATGGGTGTGCGCAGGCGCTGGCTGCTGGTCGAGCGCGTGCGACGCGCGTGCCACGCGGCGCGCCTCATAGGCTTGCATCTGCCGCTGGGTACGCTCGTCGACGTCATAACGCACCGCTACCTTCTCGCGCTCTGCCTGTTCCTGCTCCGCCTGCAGCCGTTCTTCCGCCTCGCGCGCTTCCGCCGCGGCAGCTTCCGCGACACGTGCATCCTCCATGCGGCGGCGCACTGCCTCCTGGGCCGCCTGCGCCTCCATCAAGGCATGCTCGGCTGCCAATGCCGCCTCCGCGGCCTCCTGCTCCAGCATCTCGCGGTAGCTGGGCTGGCCTGCGAAACGCGCCGCCACGGCAGCCGCCACGCCGGCCCGTCCACCGTCTCCATTTTCGATATCGGTACCGTGATCGTCGAGTGGCAGACGTGGCTGGTTGATGCCACGACCGGAGCGACGCGCGCGGCTTGCGGCCAGCTTCTCCGTCAGTTCCGTCTTCCACGCGGGTATGTCCCCGGGCACGACTCTCGCCATCGCTCTCGTCCCTGCTTCCGGCATCCTTCGCGCCTCCTTCTACCTGCGTACCTGCTCGTCCCCCGTGCCCGCATCGCGCCGTGCGCGGTCAGGACTCACCGCCGGAAAGCCAAGGGCGGCCGCAGAGGAACGGAGCAGAACCAGGCCGGACTCTTTGGCGAAAACGGCCAAGAACCGGAAGGGAGGGCTGTCCGAGCCAGAGCTACGCGGTTTCTACGATTCGAGGTGTAGTCCGCGTTTGTTATGCTGACCTTGCCCGTGTCGAATTACCTGCGCAGTTTTTTGTGTATCACGCTGGTGTGGCTGTGTCATCCGCAGCTTGCACTTTGGGCGTGGCAGAGCGGGCACCCGGAATCAAGTGCGGTACCGGCAGTGCAGACACAACCCCCTCCTTCCCCGGCATCTGCTTCCTCTCCGTCCCTACCGGACGTACCGGATGCCGACGACCTGCCCATCGCACAACCGATCCCCGCACCGGGAAAGACGCTCGTGCCCGTCCACATCGCGGCAGACAAACAGCGTAAGGATGGCTCGACCTATACCTTGCTCGGCAACGTCGAGATTCGCTATGGCGATTACGTTCTGAACGCCGATAAGGTGAATTACAACGTGGATACCGGCGAGGCGCGAGCCGAAGGACACATGGAGCTTGAGGGCGGTCCCGCCGATGAACACATCCTCGCGGATCACGCCACCATTAACTTCGATCTCGATACAGGACGCTTTTACAACGTCACCGGCAGCGTCGGCGTGCGCGGAAACCTGAACCGCCGCAAGGCCATCTACACCACGACCAACCCGTTCCTATTCACGGGCCGTGTCGTCATCAAGAGTGGCCCCGAACAGATCCGCGTGATCGACGGCTCGATGACCTCCTGCCGTCTGCCCAACCCCGACTGGCGTCTCTCCGCCGGCCGCATCGACGTAAGCGATGGCCAGGCCAGCGCGCGCAATGCGCTCTTTCGTGTGCTGAACATACCTATCATCTACCTGCCCTACGTAACCCACCCGGTGATGTCGTCGGACCGGCAGTCGGGCTTCCTCATCCCCGTTTTTTCAGAGTCGTCCACCAAGGGCACCGTCTTCGGCGAGCAGGTGTACCTGGTGCTGAATCGCAGTATGGACCTGACGATCGGGACCGATTACTTCTCCAAACGCGGATGGGCGCCCAGCGGGGAGTTTCGCTTCCGCGGCCGCGACGATGACTTCGCCGATCTTCGCTTTACTGCCCTCTTCGATCGCGGCATCGCGCTCGGCAGCTCTACTAAGCTGACCAATCAAGGCGGACAGGACGTTCTGCTGAACGGTCGTTATGGATTCGGCGATCACACTCGTCTGGTCGCAAACGCCGAGTACCTGAGCTCGATCGTCTACCGCCTTGCATTCGCCGAGAGCTTCGCCCAGGCCACCGCATCGCAGGTGAATTCAAATATCTACTTAACCCATAACAACAGCGGCATCTCGGAGACCGGCAGTTTTGCCCGCTATATCAACTACGGACAGGTAGATCCTCAGATTCTGGACGTCGTAATCGGTCATCTGCCCTCGATAGACGCGACCGCCGTCGAACACCCGTTAGACGGCACCCATCTGCTGTGGAGCGGGGAAGGGAGTCTTGCCGGCCTCAACCGCCACGAACAGGGCTTCCAGACCGCTCACGAAGTCGGCCGCGTCGATGCGCATCCCCAGCTTGCCACCTCCTTGCATCTGGGCGGCCTGGATCTGCTGCCTGAGGTAGGGATACGCGAGACCTTCTACAGCAAGAGCCAGGCGCCCACCTTCGTGCTCGACGCCCTAACGGATTCTTTCGTGCCCGTGTACCGTTCGGCCAGCCTGAACCGCAAAGATGTCGAAGCGGGACTGGAGATCCGCGCTCCTGTGGTCGAACGTGATTACGCGCCTGCATGGCTCACGAACCACGATCGCGTGCTGCGCCACACCATCGAGCCGGAGGCGCACTATCAGTTCGTTTCCGGCATCAACAATTTCCGCAACATCCTGCGCTTCGACCCTACCGATCTGGCCAGCGACACGAACGAGGTCGAATATTCCCTTACGCAGCGCTTCTATCTCAAGCGTCTTCACCCGAAGCCATGCGGCAACGCGCTGCTTCCGCCCCCAGCCAACGGTCACATCTATTTACCGGTCGACTTTCGCGACTGCTCCAGCACCGATACCAGCGAATCCTTTACCTGGACGCTTGCGCAGAAGCATTACTTCGACCCTCGCTTCGGCGGTGCGGTCATTGACGGCCGACGGAATGTCCTGAGCACCACGCTCGACCTGACCGGCGTCTCTTTCCTCTCGGGTCCTCGCGACTACTCCCCGCTGATCTCCCGGATGGCGCTGCGGACCAGCCAGACCCTGGACTTCGGCTGGGACCTGGATTACGACGGGCGCGCCGGGCGCATCAACGACAGCAATGTCTACGCCGACCTCCGCAAAGGCAAAATCTTCGGATCTGTCAGCCACGCCCTTCTGAACACCCTGAACGCGGTCGATGTTCCCACCCGGTTTACCAACTACGACCAGTTCCGAGTCACCCTGGGCTACGGAGCCAGCACCAAACCGGGCTTCAGCGGCGCCGTCAACGCCGGCTACGATCTCAACCGCGCCGAGTTGCAGTACGGTGGCGTGCAGACCAGCTACAACTGGGATTGCTGCGGACTCACGCTGGAGTACCGTCGCCTCGCGCTGGGCGCGGAACGAAACGAAAACTACGAGAGCTTCAACTTCACGCTGGCAGGCATCGGGACAGCCGGAAACATCAGCCGATCGCAGATGATCTACTGAGACCCGTTTCGGTATGATGAGTGCCGCCGGAAGCTCATGTGTCCGTTTGAGTCATGTGGACAACCGGCGGGAGGATCCTGCATGCGGGTCGCACACACCCTCGCCGTCACTGCTGGCTTGACCGGCTGTCTGCTCACAGCGGCGGCACAGGCTTCTGCCACCGCTGCTCCCGGCCCACTGGCCGCCTGCGGCGACGACAAGGTGAACTTCGACGTGTCGCGCGGTGAGGTCAAGGGATCAGACGGACACGCCCGAGCCCGAGAAGGCCATCCTCTACATCGTCGAACTCTTCAATCTCCGGGACAAGGGGCGCTTCAATCGTCCCACCCTCAAGCATGGCTTGGACGGGCAATGGATCGGCGCCACACAGGGCTTCTCCTATGTCAGCGCTTCGGTTGCTCCGGGCGAACATCATCTCTGCTCCCGATGGCAGTCGCACTTTGGAAAGCTCGCGGATCAGGTCTCGTTGTACAACTTCGACGCAGCCGCCGGAAAAATCTATTACATCCGCGCGCAGATCAGCGTCATGGGCGACAACGACGTTCTCTCCATGGACCTGGAACCTATCTCCGAGGATGAGGGCCGTTTCCTGGTGAGCGAAGCCGCGCGCAGCCTGAGCAAGCCAAAGCATTAGAGCATTGTCACTGTGGGTATAGAGAAGAACGTGATGGTCCGCGTGGCTTTTCCGTCAAGAAAGGCCACACTTCGCGGAACTGGGCTCTACACAGCAACAGTGAAATGCTCTAGAAGGCCACCTGAAGGGCCCGATACGGCCTTTCCGCGTAACGGTGGCGTTCGCCAGCGCTCCCTTCACCCTGCGATAATTTAACTGCTCTCGCGTATTGCAGTGAAAGGCGGTTTGTTTGTTCCGTTCCCGACTTGTTCTCACCTGTGCCCTGGCAGGCCTTGCCACCTTCGGCTGCCGGGCGCAGACCCCCGCCCCGAATGCTTCCGTCGACCGGCGCATCGAGGTGCTGGTGCGCTCCCAGTTCAATGTCCCCTCCAATTACGAGGTCTCCCTCGGTGGCAAGACCAAGAGCGATGTTCCGGGCTATGACAATCTGCCGGTCACCTTCTCCCACAACGGTAAACAGACCACCGTGACCTTTCTGCTGTCAAAGGACGGCAACACGCTGGCCCGGCTGGAGAAGTTCGACATCAGCAAAGCCCCGGACTCGGTCTACTCCGTCGCGCATCGTCCCATTCGCGGCAACCCTACTGCCAAGGTCACCGTCGTCAACTACGACGATCTGGAGTGCCCGTATTGCGCGCGTATGCATGAAGAGCTTTTTCCCACGACGCTGGATCATTACAAGGGGCTCGTGCGCTTCGTCTATAAGGACTTCCCGCTGCTGGAGATCCATCCCTGGGCGATGCACGCCGCCATCGATGCCAACTGCCTCGCTGACCAGAACAACGATGCCTACTGGCAGTTTGTGGACTACGCCCACAGCCACGGGCATGAGATCAACGGCAGCGGACAGGACGTCAAGCAATCGTTCAGCATGCTGGACCAGGGCGCTCGTGATGCCGGCAAGAAGGCGAACGTGAATGAAGCGAAGCTCGATCTCTGCCTTGCCAAGCAGGATGATTCGGCCATCCGCGCCTCCATGCAGGAGGGCGAAAAGCTCGGCATCGACGGGACACCGCAGGTCTTTGTCGATGGCGAACGCATTGCCCCGGGAGCGCAGCCGACCTCCGACGTCTGGGATGCGATAGATCGTGCGCTGAAGGCGGATGGCGTCACACCGCCGACACGCGCCGCCGCAGCGCCTACGCCGGCCCCAGCAGCGCCGCAGCAAGGGCCTTCTCCGACGCAGTAAAATACGGATCGACAGTGACGGACCCAAGCAAGAGGCTCCGCACCGGCAGTACCAGACTCTTTGCGTGGGAGGCACACGCAGCAAAGCTATGGATCCAGCGCAGCGGCACTACCGCACGCTGGCGAGTCTCGCTCCACGCCGGAGCGCGCTCAGAGGAGATCGAGTGCCTGAAGTCCTGCCGGCTGCAACCCTTCCCGCGCCCCATGCGCAGCTCTATCGTTCCATCCGCATCAGTATCAGCCTGCTTCCCTTGGTGCTTGTCATCAGTGGCTGCAACCGGCCTCATCAGCCCGATGTCGTTGCCAGTGTGAATGGGCACCCCATCCAGCGCGCCACGATGGAGCGGTACTACCGCAGCAACCTGGGAAACAGCCAGCATGAGCCCTCCTTGGTGCAATCCGAGGTGACGCACCTTGAGGTCTTGCGCCAGCTCATCGACGATGAGATCCACCAGCAGCGGGCTGCCAAGCTGAACCTGGTCGCTACCGATGAAGAGGTGGAGGCCAAACTGGCCGAGATCAAGGCGCCGTATACCCAGGAGGAGTTCGATCGCCAGCTCAAGGCGAAGAACATCACCCTGGATGACGTCAAGCGCGATATTCGGCGCGGTCTGACCAGCGAGAAGCTGATGAACCGGGAGATCTTCTCCAAGATCAACATCACGGACGCCGACATCACGCAGTACTACAACGACAATAAGGCCGAATTCAACCTGGTGGAACCCACATATCATCTGGCCGAGATTGTCGTCACCTCCGTTCCGTCACAGCAACCCGGCAACCTGCAGAGCGCCAAGGCGACCAACGACGCAGAGGCGAAAAAGAAGATCGAAGCCGTGCACACGCGGCTGGAGAGCGGCGAAGACTTCGGCGCACTGGCTAACTACTTCAGCGAGCAGTCCTCCACGGCAAGCAGTGGGGGCGATATGGGTGCTATCCCGGAATCGCAGCTGCGTCAGGACGCTGCCGTTTACGCCGCGGTTCAGCAATTGAAGCCGGGCCAGATCACCGGTGTGCTGCCGATCTACGGCCAGAATCACAAGGCAGTCGGCTATGCCATCTACAGGCTGATCTCGAAAGAAGCCGCTGGCCAGCGCGAGCTGAACGATCCGCGTGTCCAGCAATTCATCCGTGGACAATTACGCGACAGCCGCGCGCAGCTGCTGCACAATGCATACGACGAGATGCTGCGGGATCAGGCGCGGGTAGAAAACTACTACGCCGAGGAAATCTTCAAGAAGGGCGCTCAGTAGTCGATGCTCTAAGGTTCACGCGAATCGCCGCCTGACGCGGTTGGTTTCATCGAAAAAATCGCCTTTGGCAGCATCGCATGCACGCCAACTTTTCCGTCGACAAGCTGCGTGATGTCCAGATCGACCGCGACACTCGCCAGCTGATAGGCATCGTCACGCGACAGATGCTTTTCGTTCACGAGGAAGTCGATCATGTTGCGCAGCGCCATCTTTGTCGCTTCGTTCAAATCTTCATCGAAGCCCATGGTGATCCATGCCGTCGCAGTCTCCGCGCGTGGCCACAGCAGGTGCTCGTCCTTGTGCACGATGAACCGGAACGTGCCGCTCAGCATGGTTTCGAGGGCCGTGATGTCCACCTCGCCGTTGCCCTGGCCGGCATGACCATCACCCACCTCAAAGAGGGCGCCTGCGGCATGCACCGGCAGATAAAGCACGCTGCCCGCAACCAGTTCCTTGTTATCCATGTTTCCGCCATGCATCCACGGGGCGGTGCTGTTGTACTTGCCGGCCGACTCCGGAGGCGCCACACCCATCGACCCGAAGAAGGGCCGAAGCGGGATGCGGATACCCGGCGCGAACTCCGCGATGCCATGCTCGCGGTCGAGTGGGATGATCTTCGACCGTCCATAGGGGAAGTCGTTCGGCAGATATCCGCGTCCTACGGCGAATCCGTTGCAAGACCACGGCACATCGATGTCGATCTTCTCAATGCGGACCTCGAGCACGTCGCCGGGCACTGCCTCTGCGACCGCAATAGGGCCGGTCAGGATATGACCGCCCGGCCCTTTCTCAATGTCCTTGGCCGCATATAGAGCACGCATGGACGCAGGAATTGCTGCCGGAGCCACGCCCTCTTTCTCCAGGCGTTCCGGCGAGCCGCAGGTGGACATCGTCTCTATCCGCACGCGGTCGCCGCTGTGCACGGTTAGCGCCGGCGTGGCGTGTGCGGAATAGTACCCCCATGCGACGGTCGTTGGCGTGGCAGAGAGCATCTGCTGAGCAGACAGCGGTAAGCAAAAGACTGGGGAAGCGGCGAGCAGTAGAAGACGCGCGATCGGGATTCGCATGGCTCACTCTAGCAAAGGCCGCGAGACGTCTTGCTACACTGGGGCACTGTTTTGGAGGCCGCACGTGTCCATACGCCCGTCCCTTCTGTTTCTGCTGTTGTCACTTTTCCCGGGTGTCTTCGGCCTCGCGCAGCCGCAGGCCGCCAACGGCCGCACCCTGGTGCGCGTCGCCCACCTGGTTGACGTGCGAGCCGGTCGTCTGCTGGATGCGCAGACACTAGTGGTCAGCCAAGATCGTATCGTCGCAGTGCAGCCGACCTCGCAGGTGCAGCCGCAGCCCGGCGATACTGTGATCGATCTGGGTAATGCCACGCTGCTCCCCGGCCTGATCGATGTGCACACGCACCTCACCATGGAGACGAACTTCGATCCCTACCACGAGCTCTCCACCAGTGTGGCTAAGAGTGCGTTGATCGGCGCGCGCAATGCCAAGGTCACGCTCGAAGCGGGCTTCACGACGGTGCGCAACGTCGGAGCGGATGGCTTCGCCGATGTCGATCTGCGGGACGCCATCAACGAGGGCCTGATCGAAGGACCACATATGCAGGTCAGCGGTCCTCCACTTGGCATCACCGGCGGCCACATGGACGAGAACCTGCTCCCGCAGCAGTATCACGTCACAGCGGACGGTGTGGCGGACGGCATTCCCGCCGTGCAGCACAAGGTGCGCGAGAACATCAAGTACGGGGCCGACCTGATCAAGATCGGCGCGACCGGCGGCGTGCTCTCCAAGGGCGACGACCCGCAGGCCAGCCAGTACACGCTCGAAGAGATGCAGGCGATCGTGGCCGACGCGCACCGGCTCGGTCGCAAGGTGGCAGCGCATGCGCACGGTGCGCAGGGCATCCTGTGGGCCAGTGAGGCCGGTGTCGATTCGATCGAACACGGCACGTATATGAACGACGAGGACATCAAGGTGATGAAGCAGCACGGTACTTACTTCGTGCCGACGGCGTACCTCATCGACTGGATGCGCGAGAACGGCCACCTCCCGCCTTTCTACGCGAAGAAAATGGAAGACGTCAGCGCCGTAGAGAAGATCAATGCGAAACACGCCATCGCTGCCGGTGTGAAGGTAGCCATGGGTACCGATGCCGCGGTCTACCCGCATGGGCTCAATGCGCATGAGTTCGAGGTGTACGTGCGCGACTTCGGCATGACGCCGCTGGAGTCGTTACGCACCGGCACTGTGAATGCCGCCGACCTGATGGGCTGGAGCGATCGCATCGGCTCACTCGAAGCAGGGAAGTGGGCCGATGCAGTCGCGGTTGAAGGTGATCCGCTGAAAGACATCACGCTCCTGCAGCATCCTGTGTTCGTGATGAAGAGCGGTACGGTCTACCGCAACGATCTGGTGCATCACTAGACCGCGGGCGACGCATTAGCATGAAGACATGGTTCGCTACGGCATCCTCGGCTTCGGGCATCATGGAGAGCGGCGGCTGGCATCTGCCTTCGCACAGACGCAAAACGCAACACTCGCCGGCATCTGGCGTCGCGATCTGGCGCGCGCCCGGGAGAATGCGACAGAACACAGCATTGACCACGTTTTCGCATCTCCGGAGGAGCTCTGCGCCTCGCCTGCCATCGACGTTGTCTTCGTCGCAACCCCCGATGCACTGCATTGCGAGCACACACTGCTTGCGTTGCGCCATGGCAAGGCGGTCCTGTGCGAAAAGCCGCTGGCGATGAATACCGCCGAGGCGCTGCGCATGGCAGACGCTGCTCGCGCGGCGCAACGCCCATTTGGCGTGGCCCAGAACTTCCGCTACAACCGCTCGCTCGAACGCATGCGCGCACTGGTTGCCGAGGGCGCAATCGGCACGCCGGTCCTCGCAACCAGCAACTTCTGCTTCCTCAGCGAAAAGAGTCCGCGCACCTGGATCGACGACTCCAGCATGGCCTGCGGCGGCCCCATCGGCGATATTGGCATCCACGTCATCGATGCGCTTCGCTTCATCCTGCAGCAGGAGGTCATCAGCGTCGGCACGCTGGCACGCGAGGGCCACGCAGCGACAGCGGCATCTCGCCGCCCGCTCGAAGAGAGTGCGGCAATCACGCTTGAAATGAGTGGTGGGGCGCTGGCCAGCGTTCAGGTGAGCTTCCGCGCGCTTTACCGCACATTTGTCGAGGTAGTTGGAGCGGATGGCGTACTGACGGCCGAAAGCGGCCTCACCGTCGACCGGCCGGTCATGATCGTGCATCACGCCGGCGGAGAAGTTGTTTTGCGGGAAGAGGTCTCGAACGCCGATGCGTACAGCCGTATGCTGGACGCATTTTCTGCCAGAGTGGAGGGTCGCGGAGAGTACCGCGCAACCGGGGACGATGGCATCCGCAATCAGCAGGTGCTGGATGCCGCCTTCCGCAGCTGGCATAGCGGACACCGCGAAGAGATCCCCGAGCAAAATATCTCCTGACACCGTTGCATCCTTGACTCTGCCGGCTCATCTACTCGGTTGACAGTTCGATATCTATCGAATGGTTCCTAGAGTAGGAATGGAGAGTTCAGATGAGCAGATTGAAGGGCAAGATCGCAGTGGTGACGGGGGCGTCCAAGGGTATCGGCGCGGCAATCGCAGAACATTTAGCGCATGAAGGCGCGTCCGTAGTGGTGAATTATGCCAGCAGCCGCAGCGGTGCGGACGCCGTGGTGCAGCGCATCACCAAAGCCGGGGGCAAGGCTGTGGCGATTCAGGCCGATCTCGCGAAGCAGGAAGACGCGGTCCGGCTCTTCACCGAGACGAAGAAGGCCTACGGCAAGCTCGATATCCTGATCAACAACGCAGGCGTCTACGAGATGCTGCCGTTGGAATCGGTAACGCCTGAGCACTTCGAAAAACAGTTCAACGTCAACGTGCTTGGCTTACTGCTGGCGACGCGTGAAGCTGCAAAGATCATGGGTGAAGGCGCCTCGATCCTGAACATCAGCTCGATCGTGGGTCGCTGGGCATCGCCAGGCGGCTCGGTCTATAGCGCTACCAAAGCTGCTGTGGATTCGCTCACAGACTCACTCTCCCGCGAGCTTGGCCCGCGCAAGATTCGCGTGAACTCTCTCAATCCAGGCTTGGTCGAGACAGAAGGCGTCCACGCTGCCGGCATCATAGGAAGCGATTTCCATAAGAGCATCGAAGCGGGCACGCCCTTTGGACGGATCGGCCAACCGGCCGACATTGCCCGCGCTGCGGTCTTCTTTGCCTCGGATGAAGCAGGCTGGGTCACTGGACAGACCCTAGTGGCCTCGGGCGGCCAGCGCGTCTAAGTGGATTGTGGGAGATCGTTGCTCACCGGCGGTCTCCCATCTCGGCTGTCTTCACTCCAATACGGCAAGCACCTGGCCCGACGTCACTGTATCGCCGGCCGCGACACGTATCTCGGCGATGCGTCCATCGCGAGCGGCCTTGAGTTCGTTCTGCATCTTCATGGCCTCGATGACGACGATGCCTTGCTGTGCCACCACTTCGTCCCCTGCGGACACCAGCACACGTGCCACGCGGCCTGGCATGGACGCCTTGATCTGCGTTGCGCCGTTACCAGTGCCCGGCCGCTTGCGCTGCGCGCGCAGTGAGCGCGGATCGGCTACTGCTACCCGATGCAGACGGCCGCCGACAGCAACGATGTGTTCCTCGGCAACGATGGTGCGGACGCAACGGTAGGCAGGGCCACCGCCGTCGCCGATCAGTATTGACAGCACCCCGGGCATCGGCTCGCACAGATCGACCGGCACCGTGCGGCCATCGATCTGCGCAACGTATCCTTCCGCCGTCCGCTCCAGCGCGATGCGGCGCACCGCGCCATCCACCTCGACCTCCAGCGTTATGACGCTCATCGGCGCAACCCTTGCTGAAAGGCGTGGCTCTGCCACGGCGTCTGTGCCCTGTTTACGGAAGGTGTGGCCTGTGGAGCTTCAAAGTGCACGGCAGCAATGGCTGCGGCATCCACCGTGTTCGCGTCTGCCGATGCAGCGGGCGTCTGTGTCAATAACCGATCGAGATATCCCGTGTCGATGCGAGCTGCCTGAAAGTCTGCGTCATCCAGAATGCGTCGCAACAGCTCCAGATTGGTGCGAATGCCGCCGATCACGTACTCGTCCAGCGCGCACCTCAGGCGCGCAATCGCTGTCGCTCGGTCGGGTGCAAAGGCGATCAGCTTCGACAGCATCGGATCGTAGTCGGTCGGGACCTCCCAACCCTCATAGACGCCCTCGTCTTCACGAATGCCGGGGCCGCCCGGCCGCAGCAGCCGCGTGATGCGGCCCGGAGAGGGTAGAAAGCCCGTCTCCGGGTCTTCAGCATAGATACGCACTTCGATCGCATGCCCGCGCAGCACGATGTCCTCCTGCTTGCATGGCAGCGGCCTGCCCTCGGCCACCAAGATCTGGAGATGGACAAGATCGAGGCCGGTCACCAGCTCTGTGACGGCATGCTCCACCTGCAGGCGAGTGTTCATTTCCAGGAAGTAGAAATTCTCAGCGTCATCGACCAGGAACTCGACCGTTCCCGCGTTGACATAGGCCGCCTCCAGCGCAAGCCGGCAGGCCGCTTCGCCCATGCGCCGGCGAAGATCGGCACTGATCACGGCAGAGGGCGCCTCTTCAATCACCTTCTGATGGCGTCGCTGCACAGAGCACTCGCGCTCGCCAAGATAGATCGCGTTGCCGTGCTGGTCGGCCAGCAGCTGGATCTCGATATGCCGGGGACGCTCGATCAGCTTTTCAAGATAGACCTCGCCCGATCCAAATGCCCGCAGCGCCTCATCGCTGGCTCCGACAAACGCCGATGCCAGCTCCTCGGAACGCTGTATGGCGCGCATGCCTTTGCCGCCACCACCGGCGGCCGCCTTCAACATCACCGGGTAGCCGATCTCTTTCGCGACCGACAACGCCTCTTCTACGGATGCGAGACCATGCACCGAACCAGGAGTGCGCGGCATATGGGCACGATCCGCCGCGGCCCTGGCGCGCGTCTTCGTGCCCAGTTCGCGCATGGCCGACGCCGGCGGACCGATGAAGACAATGCCTACGGCAGCGCAGGCATCGGCAAAGTCTGCGTTTTCGGAGAGGAATCCATAGCCGGGATGGATCGCGTCTGCGCCGCACCGCTGCGCGATCTCGAGAATGCGGTCTCCTCGAAGATACGAATCAACCGACGGAGCGGGGCCGAGCCGGTAGGCCTCGTCGGCCTGCTGTACATGGAGCGCGCAACGGTCGGCATCCGAGAATACGGCCACCGGCGAAATTCCCAGCTCACGGCAGGCGCGAAGCAGGCGAAGCGCAATCTCACCGCGATTGGCAATCAGGATCTTATGAAGGGAGGCCACCAGGGATGGATTGTAAGGTATTTTGCGGGGCGTCTGCTGGGTTGCGCTGAATGTACAGCTGCGCGGCTTACGGAGCATTTCCTGAAACGCGCTACAGCCCTACTCGCTTTGGCGCCAAACACCAAGGAGCACCGTGTTGGGGGGCTCCTTGGGAATACGAGATAAGGCGTGGGGAATACGAGGTAAGGCGTGCGCTACTTGCTGGTATTCACACCGGCCGGAGCCGATTTGTTAGCCTTCTCCAGATTCGCCTTGCGGGCGCCCATGGCCTTTTCGGTCCAGTCCTGCGCCTGCTGCAGGTCGGCCTTACGCGCATCATCGTTGCCGCATTCAATCTCTGCCTTACGACGGTAGGCAAGATTGATGTACGCCATGGCTTCCTCATAGGAGGGGCGCAGGTCGATAGCCTTGTGCAGCTGGTCCAGTGCTTCATCCACGAGAGGAGCATTTTGCTCGGCCAGCTGAGGACAGACCTTCTTGGGAATGCCGCCGTCGGCTGCCTGCTTTTCGGTCAGGTCGTGGGCGGCCAGGAAGTCCAGAGAGTTCTTGCGCGCCTTACCCCAATCGATCACGCCGATCGTGTAGTAAGCCTCGGGATCCTTGGGATCGGCCGCGAGCACCTTCTGCTGCCACTGCTTGGCATCGTCGCCCCTATTGAGGCCGAAGTACACGGAAGCGATGCCCTTGATCGCGTTCACATTGTTCGGATCGATCTGGAGCGCGTCTTTGTATGCGGCGATAGCGCTCTCGGCGAGCTTCTTGTTGGCGGGTGTATCGGAGTTGGGAACTACCTGCTGCTGATAGGCAGTGGCGAGGTACATGTGCGTCATCGTCAGCGAAGGATCCAGATTCACAGCAGTCTGGAAGTGCTCGATGGCTTCCTCATACCTGGCGTTCTTGTACGCTTGGACTCCCTTGTTGAGCTGATCGCGCGCCTTTAGCTTGCTGCACCCGGTGGTGGCGAGGAGCATCGACAGGCTGGCAACTGCCGGCATCCACACTTTTGCGATACGCATCATTCTGCTTGATTTCTCCTTGGATAGGTGCCAGACCGCGGCGTATGTGGGGTCCGTTTGCTGGGCAGGGAACGTAAACTCTCTGCGCAGTGATTGTAACTGTTTTCGCCCGGCCTGCAAGTGCTGCTCAAACAAAGCCGCGGCCAGGGGAGGCCGCGGGCTGGAGACGAGGATCGGACCTATTGGCCCGCCGCAATCTTGGGAGTGATCAGGCCAACGTGGTCCACGCCGGCTCCCTTCGCGATGTCGATGGCATTCGCGATCGGTGCGAAGTCGAGGTCCTTATCACCCTTGATGAACATCACCTTGGTGGCCCGGGTAGCGAAGATCGACTGCAGCTTGCCCGCGAGGTCCGCCTTGGCGACATCCGTTTCGTTGATCTTGTACGCGGGCTGACCGGTGTTGGTATGCAATACCGACACCACAATTGCCGTGTCATTTTCCTTCTGCGGCTGATTGTTCTTCGGTGGCTGCGGCACCAGCGCCTCAAGACCCTTAGGCGAGACCGGTGTGATAGCCATGAAGATGATCAGCAGCACCAGGAGGATATCGATCATCGGGGTAACGTTGATATCGGAGGAAAGACCTCCGCCAGCGCCTGTAGAAAATGCCATGAGACTCCTCGATTTCCAGCCCTGCCGCTCGGCAGAGCAGCAATGTTACTGCATGCCGCCGGCAGTTGTGTTATTGGGCTGTTCGGTCAGCACGCCAAGCGTGTCAGTACCCGAGGTGCGGATATTGTCGATCACATCCATCACGACGCCGTAATTCGCCCGTGCATCCGACCGCAGAAATACTTCTTTGTTGGTCTTATTCTGCAGCATATCCGTGATCCTGGGACCGAGGTCGGATGAGGCCATTTGATTGGCGCCCAGATAGACCTTCCCATCGCGCGTAACTGCGACCACAGCAGAGTCTTCGTGGTCGGCGTCGGGCATCGGCGTTGCATCGATACTCTTCGTCAGATCGACGTTGACCTTGTTCTGCACCATCGGCGTGATGACCATGAAGATGATCAGCAGCACCAGCATCACGTCCACCATAGGCGTGACGTTGATGTTGGAATTGACCTTGGCGCCTTCGTTTCTCGTTGCGAGTGCCATATTGCAAAACTCCCTGAGCTGAACGGGATCGTGTTGCTGATAAGTGGCCGTCTCGTCGTGGGAGGATGGCGGAGCTGTTACAAGACTCCGCCACTTCGATTCACGCTGGAGAGCGGCGACACAATGCCGGATTAGCGGCGCTGCGCCTGCTTGATGAAGTAATCCACCAGTTCGCTTGAGGAGTTGTCCATCTCGACGTCGAATGCCTCAACTTTGTTGGTGAAGTAGTTGAACAACATAACGGCCGGAATCGCGACCAGAAGACCGAATGCCGTGGTGACCAGAGCCTCAGAGATACCGCCTGCGATCGCGCCGATACCGGCCGACTTCTGCGTGGCGATCTGTTGGAAGGCGTTCAAGATACCGACGACTGTACCGAACAATCCGATGAAGGGCGCCGTGGAGCCGATCGTGGCAAGACCACCCAGACCGCGCTTCAGCTTGGCATGCACAATCGCTTCGGAACGCTCGAGTGCGCGCTTGCTGGACTCGATCTGATCTTCAGTGATGGCGCCGCCATTGCCGTAGCTGCGGAACTCCTGCAGGCCGGCGGTGACCACTTCGGCCAGATGGGACTTCTTGTTGCGGTCTGCGACCTTGACCGCTTCGTCCAGTTTGCCTTCACGCAGCGCGCCCGCAACCTTGGGAGCAAAGTCACGCGACTGCTTACGGGCGGCGCTGAAATAGATAAGACGATCGATGATCACAGCCAAAGACCAGATCGACATGATGAAGAGCAACACCACAACGGCCTTGGCCGGGATGCCCATCTTCGCCCACATCTCGGGCAGGGTGAAGCCTGGAGTGGCACCTTGGTCCTGGAACAGTCCCAGAGCCGAGATATGCGGGACAACGTGAGTGAGCTGAGCGAGAATCACTGAATCTTTCCTCCTGGATGGTGCCGAAGCTGATGACTGCAAAGTACTGTCAAAACTCGCGGTGCCTCGAAAGCACCCCGATGCTATCACCGGCCTCTTCTGCCTTCGTATGACACGAAGAGGCCAGTTGGTGAAAGGTCATCCCCGCACTTGCGCGGGAGGGGCCGGCTCTATCAACCGCCGAGATTGAATACCACGTTGACTGTGGTCTCGACCTCGACTGCCTCGCCGTTGAGTTCGTAGGGCTTGTACCTCCAGCCCTTCACGGCCTCCACTGCCGACTGGGTCAGCATGGGTGGACCGCTAATGACGTGAAGATTCTGGATCGCGCCGCTCTTTGAGATCGTCGCCTGGAGCACCACAGTACCAGAGATGCGTGCTGCCTTGGCAATGGCCGGATAGGTCGGGTTGCTGCCGCCGATCTTGTTGCCGGCCATGACTCCCGAAGAGATCGCGATCTTTTTCGGAGCCGCGGCCTTCACAACCGGAGCCGGGGCAGTACCCACACCGCCCAGGATGCCGCCGATAGCGCCGCCCGCGGAACCGCCGGCCATGCCTTCCATACCGGCCACACCGCCAGTCGGTGGAGGCGGCTCTTCCTTCACGACTTTAATCTCTTTTGGAATCTTGCTTGGCGCCTGGAACGGGTCAACTGTCTGCACCTTGATCTTCGGCGGCGTTGGCGCTGCCGGCGGTGGAGGCGGCGGTGGTGGAGGCGGTGGAGGCGGGGCTGTCAGCAGGGTTGCCATCATCTGCTTGGGCAGGGACTCAAGGTGCATCAGCGGATACAGGATGAGGCCGATCACGATAGAGACGTTCACGAAAAGGGCAAGGATAGACCACCACTTACTCTTCGTCTTGAGCTTGCCGCCGGATTCCATCAGGGAATCTTCGAACATGGGCCTTACCTCGGAGAAACGTGCTAGGCACCGAATCTGCCGCTCTTGTGGACGACCCGCCTACCCGACCAGCGGGGTCTAAACGGGATCGCAACCAAAGGGAGTCGCCAAAACGCGAGCAGCTGGGCCTGCAACTTCTCGGCTATAGACACCTGAGGGTGGCTCGTTTGTTCCCGAAATCTTTAAGAAAGATTCACCTGCACACATTTTGGTGCAGACGAGCCGATTCAGACACGGGTGCGCTTCGCCGCCGGAAGCGACGCGGTGCGGGTACGCCCGGCGCGCCACTGCTGCCATGCCACCAGCATCGGGGCTGCGACGGCGATCGAGGAGTAGGTACCGATCAGGATGCCGATCACGAGTGCAAACGAAAAGCCGTGCAGTACTTCGCCACCGAACAGGTAAAGAGACAGCACTGTCAAAAAGGTGAGCCCAGAGGTCAGCACGGTCCGGCTCAGCGTCTGATTGATACTGCGGTTGACCAGATCGTGCAGGTTCTCGCGGCGGCTGAGTCGCAGGTTCTCGCGGATACGGTCGAAGACCACGATGGTGTCGTTCATCGAGTAGCCCACGAGGGTCAGGATGGCCGCGATCACGGTCAGCGTGAGTTCCTGGTTGGTCAGGGAGAAGGCGCCGATGGTGATGAGCGTGTCATGGAAGACCGCAACCACGGCCGCCACGCCATAGATCAGCTCGAAGCGCACCCACAGATAGATCAGCATGCCCAGCAGCGAGTAGAGCGTCGCCAGCAGCGCCTGCTTGCGCAGCTCGTGGCCCACCTGCGGGCCCACGATCTCGGTATTGAACACCGTCAGGCCGGAGAGATAGGTCTTGTCCTGCAGGGTCGATACGACCGCAGGATCCGCCACACCCTTCAGTGCGGCATAATCGCGAATCAAGCCGCCGTTCTGCTTGCGATAGTTCAGGATCGCGGTCGCCTGCTGCTCGTACTTGGTGTGCCCGGCATCGCCACCCAGGTGCTCGGGGTCCTGCTGCGCCAGAAAGTCGGTCAGGGTCGCGGGGCCCACATTGTCCAGGTCGAGCTTGCCGCCGCTGGTCGCGCCCGCAGCGGAGTAGTTGGCCTGCAGCGCCTTCACGATGGTGGTGCGTCCGGCCTCGAGGTTCGACTCCAGCGTCTGCTTTTCGGGCAGCGAGATGATGACATCATTGCTCGGCGCCTGCCCCAGCCGCTGGCCGAAGGGCTGGATGCGTGTGTCGTGAATGCCGGCTTTGTCCACGGCGGTGCGAATGCGGTCGGCCGAAGGCGGCGCATCGAAGCGGACGTATACCAGCGTGCCGCCCTTGAAGTCCACACCCAGCGGGATGTGGTGCCAGAAGAGAATGGACAGCAGGCCGGCCACACTGAAGATGAGGGAGAAGCCGAGGAAATACCACTTCTTTCCCAGCCAGTCGATCGTTACGTCGTGAAACAGTTCCACGTGAACTCCGTTTACGCTCCTGCCGCGTCGGCACGGAACGAACTCCGGCCCGCAGGCCGCATGTTTATTTCTTGCCTAAAAGCCGTCCCGAAAATCGGGAGATGATGCTCTGCTCCGCCGCCATCGCGGTAAAGACGAAGAGCGCGCCAGCGGCCAGGCCCATCCCCAGACTGCGCACCACAGCGAACGGGGTGATCTCGGACTGTGCCATCAGATGGAAAGCGCCTCTCCGCGCTGCTTACGGTTGAGAATTGCGTCGAAGATCGTCCGTGAGACAAAAACGGCTGTGAACAGGTTTGCCAGCAGGCCGAAGGTCAGGGTTACCGCGAATCCGCGCACCGGGCCGGTACCGAAGAGAAACAGAATGGCCGCCGAAACGATAGTGGTTACGTGGGTGTCGATGATCGTGGTCCAGGCATGCGCAAAGCCCTGATCGACCGCGGCTCCAGGCGATTTGCCGGCATGAATCTCTTCCCGAATGCGCTCGAAGATCAGTACGTTCGAGTCCACGCCCATACCGACTGTCAGAATCACGCCGGCGATGCCTGGCAGGGTCAGCACCTGGCCGGTAAAGCCCATGAAGCCGAGCAGGATCACCAGGTTCAGGAACAGTGCCAGATCGGCATTGATGCCCGCGCCACGGTAGTAGAACAGCATGAAGATCATCACCGCCAGCATGCCGACGATCGCCGCCGTCACGCCTTTACGGATGGAGTCTGCACCCAGCGAGGGTCCGACCGTGCGCTCTTCAAGGTAGTGAATCGATGCCGGCAGTGCGCCGGTACGCAGCATCAGCGATAGATCCTGGGCCTTCTGCTGTCCCAAGCCGGTGATGCGGCCCTGATCGCGAATGGCCTGCTGGATGTTCGCGACCTCCTGCACCTTGTTATCCAGCACCACCGCCATCGGCTTGTTGATGTTCTTGCTGGTGAAGTCGTAGAAGCGGTCGCCTGCGGCGCGGGTCAGGATAAATGTCGCGTCCGGACGGCCGTTCTCGTCCTTGCCCGGTTCAGCATCGCGAAAATCGGATCCGGAGACCACGGCCAGTCGCTGCAGCAGGAAGTACTGTCCCTGCTGTCCGGGATCCGTACCCCCGAAGGCCATCAGTACCTGGTCGGGCGGAATGGCGCCGTTGACGGACTGCTTCGCAGCATCTTCCGTGGCGAATGGGCCACCATTCACTGCGTGAATCTCGAGGCGTGCCGTCGATTGGATGATGTCGCGCACCCGGCCCGGGTCATCCAAACCAGGCAACTCAACCAGAATCTGGTCCTTGCCCAGGCCATATTCCTGGATGGTTGGCTCGCTCACGCCGAGCGTGTCAATGCGGGTCCGGATGGTCTCGATCGACTGCTGCAGGGCCTTTTTCTCGATGTCCTGCTGTACGGATGGCTTGAGGGTCAGCGTAAAGCCGTCCGAGGTGGAGCTTATGTCGTATTGCTGGCCGTATTTGGTGTCCAGCAGATTGCGTACGTCGCTCGATTTGTCCGTCGGCACCCCCTGCATCTGGATCGTCTGCGGCTGGGCAGGATTCGGTTTCGCGATTGTTCCGACACTGACGCCGGCTGCTTGCAGATCCGTCTGCAGCCGCCCCAGCGCGTTGTCCGTCTCCGCGCCAACGGCCTCCTCAACCATCACCTGCAACACCAGGTGCGTGCCGCCTTTAAGGTCAAGGCCGAGATTGATGTTCTTCGCCAGCGCGTTCCGCCAGGCCTGGCCGCTGATGCCATGCGGAATGCCGAAGATCCCGAAGACGAAGACCAAGAGGATGGCGACGATGAGAACTGCTTTACCGGTAAGATTCTTGCGCATCATGGGAGTGGTGTCGCCGCTGGGGGCGCTCTACTTAGTTTCCTCGGGCGTATTGGTAGTAACGGAGGCGATAGCCGACTTCACGACTTCGACCTTGATGCCATCCGGTGGCAGCTTCAGTTGAATCGCATCATCACGCAGCGCGACAACAGTGCCGCGCATGCCGCCCGTTGTCGTGATCTTGTCGCCGATCTTCAGGTTCTCCAGCATCTCCTGCCACTGCTTCTGTTTCTTCTGGTTGGGCCGGAAGAGCATCAGGTAAAAGACGCCGACCATCAAGATGGCTGGCAGAAAAGTGACATAGCCCTGGGGCAGGCCAGCAATAACAAGTGCAAGTTCAGTGGACACAGAGAGCCTTCTTCCGTCAGTGTGCTCACTCCCGCCGCGCCTGACCTGGAGGCTGGCGCAGTGGCTGCAGCTTCAGTGCGGGAACACGAGAGAGGAGCGGGTGTCGCTAGGCATCTGGGCAGACGCTTAGCCAGAAATGCAGCGTGGGCGATCGTCCCATCCCGCCGCGCTGACATCCCCGAGCAAGCACGGAGCACACAGATAGGCAGGATACCTAAGCAACAAGCATCCGGTACGCGGGCTGTGGTGTCAAGGGTTTGCGGCGACCCCACGCGGTCGAATGACGCTCCTTGAACAGCCTGCTCCGGACAGCCTGCACCGGACAGCCTGCACCGGACAGCCTGCACCGGCGCACCATAACGCGCCACCATCGGATCGACTGTCACCAACGCCACACCCTCTGCGATGGTCTGCGCCATCGGATGTGGTCGAAGGGATCCTTATGAATCGCAGGCAGCATGAATCGCAGGCAGCGAGTCAATGCCGACATGCATGCGATCATCGACAATTTGACCGAAGTCTCGTATAAAGACCATCGTTTACAGAGGTGAGCATGCCCTTCCCCCGATTCGGATTTCTTCCCGCCCTGCGTCAGGATCTTCACTTTGCCCTCCGCATGATGGGCCGGCGTCCCGGCTTCTCCGCCGCGATTGTGCTCACCGTAGCGCTCGGCATCGGCGCCAACACTGCACTCTTCTCCGTGTTGCGCGCCGTGTTGCTGCGTCCGCTATCGTATGCAGAGCCGCAAAGGCTGGTTGTCGTAAGCAAAGGGGCCACGCCACGCCACTTCGACGAAATACATGCCGGGAGCCGATCCTATACCGAGATCGGCGACTACTCCGGGCCGGAGCAGATGGCGCTCACCGGGGCGCGCGCGCCTGAGGTTCTCAGCGGCGCACGTGTCTCGGACAATTTTCTGAGCATTCTGGGAGTCCCTCCAGCTCTGGGCCGGTCCTTTTTGCCTGCGGAAAATCGCACCGGTGCGGCCGGCGTAGCGATGATCAGCACCGATCTCTGGCAGCGGCGATTCGGCGGCGACCGCGCCGTTCTCGGGCGGACAGTCACGCTGGCCGGATCCCCGTACACCATCGTCGGCGTCCTGCCGCCGCGCTTCGCCTTCCCCTCCGCCGGCACCGACGTCTGGATCACCAAACCTGTCGAGTGGTCCATGATGCCCGTGAGGTTCCGGGCCCTCAGTCCGTATCTGCACATCTTCGGACGGCTGAAGCCGCAGGTAAGCATGCGGCAGGCTGACGCGGAGCTGGTGGTGCTGAACCGTCAGTATGCCGCTGCCCATCCCGGCATGCTCGATGCCCGGCCCGATGCGCTGACCGACGGCCCGGCACACCTCAGTACACTGCAGGACTCCGTGGTTTCGGATGTGCGCACACCGCTCCTGCTGCTGGCCGGCGCGGTGGGTCTGCTGCTGTTGATCGTCTGCGCTAACGTCGCCAGTCTGCTGCTGGCGCGGGCGGCCACACGCGCACGTGAGTTTGCCGTCCGCGCCGCCCTGGGCGCCGAACGCGGTCGCCTGATACGCCAGCTCCTGACCGAGAGCACGCTCCTATCCATGCTGGGCGGCGCCATCGGCGTCGGTCTCGCATGGCTGGGGCTGCGTAGCCTCCGCACCATGACCACGGTCGAGCTGCCTCGCGGCTCGGAGATCCACCTGAACCTGGGCGTTCTTTGCTTTGCGCTGGCGCTCTCCCTCCTCACCGGCATCCTCTTCGGCCTGGCGCCCGCACTCTCTGCATTCCGCACCGATCTTGCTGCGGTCCTCAAGGGCAGCGAGAGAAAGGTATCGGTTGTAGGCAGATTCCGCCGCGCCCTAGCCATTGGGCCGCGCGGCCTGCTGGTGGCTGGACAAGTGGCTCTGTCGCTCATCCTGCTGGTAGGGGCGGCACTACTGCTGCAGAGCCTCGCGAACCTCTACAATGTCGATCCCGGCTTCCGTCCCGCCAATGTGCTCACCATGTCCGTCACTCTGTCCCCGGTGCAGTACAACACGGATGAGAAGCGGGCAAGCTTCTACAAACTGCTCGTGGACCGCATCAGCGGACTACCCGGTGTCGATCACGCCGCCGTCACGCTCACGCTGCCAAGCACCACTTGGGCCGGCTCGCCGATCCAGATCGCGGGACAGCCGGAGCCGCCGCTGAATCAACGACCCATCGCCGTCATCCAACAGATCTCTCCGGACTACTTCCGCACTTTGCAGATCGCTTTGAAGCAGGGGCGTGCCTTCACTATCGGCGATACCAGCACCGCGCCGCCTGTCGTCGTCATCGACGAGAGCCTGGCGCGCCGCTTCTGGCCCGACTATCCCCGGGGCCAGAGTCCGCTGGGACAGCATATTCGAATCGGCTCGAAGCCGCAGCCGTGGGAGATCGTCGGCATTGTCGCGGCGATCCATCAGCAGGGCCGCGATACCGAACCGATTCCCGGAATCTATCTGCCCAACGCGCAACAGCCGCCACAGGCAGCCATTCTGGTGCTGCGCACCAAGAGCGATCCCGCACTCTTCGCCGATACAGTACGGCGACAGATTCTGGCCATTGACCACAATCAGCCTGTCTCGGACATCACAACGCTCTCCGCCGTGCTCGATGCCTCCGAGGCGCAGCGACGCTTGATGCTGACGCTGTTGGGCGTCTTCGCGATCGTAGCCACACTGCTCGCAGTGCTGGGTTTGTATAGCGTCATCTCTTATTCGGTAGTGGAGCGGACGCGGGAGATCGCCATTCGGCAGGCACTCGGCGCACCGCGCAGCAATGTGCTTGGACTGGTGCTGCGCCAGGGTCTTGGCCTCGCGCTCGTCGGGGTCGTCCTCGGCATAGCCGGAGCAGTCGGTCTGACCCGGTTGCTGGATTCGATGCTCTTCGGCGTCCAGGCCATCGATCCGGTGACGTTTAGCGCGGCCTCCGTACTCTTTGTGCTCGTTGCCTTAGCCGCCAGCTACATTCCGGCACGGCGCGCGGCCGCTATCGAGCCAATGGTGGCGCTGCGCGATAGTTGAATCGGAAACGCAATGGACCGGGTGTGCGTTCGTGGACACTTGCGCCCGGAAAGGGACACCGGCCGCTCTCAGAACTGCGCTCCGCTCCGCTCGAAGCGATAGAAATCAGGCGACTTCTTTCGTAGATCAAAGTGGCCCACGGCGTGCACCTCCCCGTACCTTTCGGGAGGTGCAAGTGAACTTCTTGTTCCAGGATGTCTGGTATGCGGTGCGGCAATTGCGCAAGAACGTGGGCTTCACAACAGCAACCGTCCTCACGCTAGCTCTCGGTATCGGCGCCAACCTCACCGTATTCCTAATCCTCTACGGCGTTCTCCTGCGCCCATTGCCGTTTCCGCACCCGCAGCAGTTGGTGCGCATCCAGCGCGCGTATCCCAGGAGCGTGTCGCCGGCATTCTCCGGCACGAAGGCCCTCTTCATCCGCCGCACCAATCGCAGTTTTGCATCGCTTGCTGCCTACGACTACGTGCCGGAGAATGCGAATCTCGTCCAGGGCAGGGAGGCGGTACCGATCAAGCTGCTCGGTGTCACTGCGGACTTCTTTCGTGTCTTCCAGATGGAGCCGAAGATGGGCAGGGGCTTCAACGCTCAGGACATGGTGCCAAATGCGGCGGGTGTCGCTGTCATCAGCGACGCTCTCTGGCGTCAACGCTTTGCGGCAGATCCTAACATCCTCGGCCGAGCCATAACACTCGGAACCCGGAGTTACAGCATCATCGGCATCGCGCGCCCGGAGTTCCGCCTCGATGCCAAGGTCGATGTCTGGACGCCATTGCACCTTACCGAATTCTCCGGAGATCAGAGCAACATGTGGAACGTCGTCGCGCGGATGCGTCCCGGCGTCAGCTATGCGCAAGCCGTAGACGACCTCAGGCGCGTGAAGCTCCAATTGAAGAGCACGTATCCGGAGCTGTGGGACCGGTATGAAACCTTTAGCTCCTCGGACTACCATGACTCGCTTGTCGGCAACATCAAACCGGCACTCGAGATGCTGATGGGTGCGGTGGGCCTATTGCTGTTAATCGTCTCGGCAAACGTCCTGAGTCTGCTGCTGACGCGCTCCATCGCTCGTCGTCATGAAATGAGCCTGCGCGCTGCTCTCGGCGCGTCCTCATGGCGGATCCTGCGCCAGCTCCTGGTTGAGAACGCACTCCTCTGCGCCGCTGGGGGCGTTGTTGGCGTTTTGCTCGCCAACTTCTTTGCACCGCTGCTTATGCGGCTGAGCCCGCTGGAGCTGCCGCAGTTTAGCTCACTCAATATCGACGCGCCAGCCCTCGTCTTCGCTGTCGCGCTCACCTTCGCCTGCGCCTTGATCTTCAGTCTGGTGCCGGTCTTCGAAAGCCGCCACAATCGGATCGCCGGGTCACTGCGTTCGAACGCAACGCAGATCGCAACGCGCCGCTCCGTTGCCCAACGAGCGCTGGTCGTCAGCGAAGTCGCTGTGTCGCTGGTGCTCATGGTGATTGCATCTCTGCTGCTGGTCAACTTTTGGAAGCTGATCCATACACCGGCCGGCTTCGACACCACGAACGTGCTCACCTTCAAAAACGCCTTCTCGGATCAACAGATAGCAACGACTTCGTTGCTTGGCCAACGTCTGGACGAACTGACAACTCGACTTGAGGCCATCCCTGGCGTCGCATCCGCTGCAGCCGTAAACAATCTTCCTACCCAACTCGTTCCAGACTTGCCGTTACAGGTCGTGGAACGCGCCAAAGAAGGGTATCTGGGCTCTCCCGACTACATGCCTGTGACCGCGCATTACTTCGACACCTTGCATATCGCGACCATCGCGGGCCGCGGCTTTACGCAATCGGACACACATTGGTCCATGCCGGTCGTCATCGTCAATCAGCAACTGGCACGCACCACATTCAAGGGCCAAAACCCCATTGGCCAACACATTCTCATCGGCGCCATTATGGGCCCGCAATTCAAAGACTCGCCCCGCGAAATCGTTGGCGTCGTGGGAGACGTGAAGCAGTCAGGACTCGATAAGGATGCTCCCGGCATCCTCTACCTACCGGCAGCCCAGATCCCCGATGGCATCACGCAGATGAATGCAAAGCTGCTTGGCATGAGCTGGGTTGTGCGCACGCGGTCTGCACAGACGAGTGTTGTTTCCGCGGCACAACAGATCTTCATGGACAATGCACACTCCCCGTTGCTCAACGTTGAACCGCTCGATCAGGTCGTCAGCGCGTCGGTGGCGCAGCAGCGCTTCAACATGATCCTTCTGTGCGGCTTCGGTCTGATCTCGCTCGGACTTGGCGCCGCCGGGCTCTACGGGGTTATGTCCTTCACCGTCGCCCGGCAGACGAAGGAGATCGGCGTGCGCATGGCGATCGGCGCGCAACGTGGCGATATCCTGAGCATGGTGCTGCGAGAGGCAGGCTTGTTAGTCGGCATGGGCCTGATCGTCGGCATTGCAGCATCGTTCGCGGGCGTGCAGTGGCTGCGCAGCGTGATCGTGGGCACCCGCCCGCAAATCCTGCTCATGCTTGCATCCATGAGCGCAGTGTTAGTGATGACGGGGCTGTTCGCCGCATGGTGGCCGGCAAAGCGCGCCGCATCGATTGAACCGATGCAGGCATTGCGCACCGAGTAGTCGTTGAGCGAGATCTGATGTCGGACAAGCCCTGACTATTCGCCGCGCGCGCTTGCACGCACAAGCGTGGTCTGCGACGGCGACATGCCGCGTCCCAGGCTCTCCCGCACCCGCGCCATCGTGTCCAGATAGAACGCCAGGTTGTGCAGCGTATTCAACACGGCGGAGAGCGGCTCCGCGGCCACCATCAGGTGGCGCAGGTACGCCCGCGTGTAGCGGCCGCACACCATACAGGCGCAGTGCGGGTCCGGCGGCCCCTGGTCCTCGGCGAACTGGCGGTTCTTGATGTTCAATCGTCCTTCGGAGGTAAACAGCAGCCCGTGCCGCGCCGCGCGTGTGGGCAGCACGCAGTCCATCATGTCCACGCCCATCGCTGCATACTCGACGATCTCTTCCGGATATCCCACGCCCATCACATAGCGCGGCTTGTCCTTCGGCAGCAGCGGCAGCGTGCTCGCGATGATCTCCCGGGTCAGCTCGCGCGGCTCGCCCACGCTCAGACCGCCGATGGCGTATCCGGGAAAGTCCATCTCTATCAATCGCTCCGCGGATTCACGTCGCAGCTCCGGATACATACCGCCCTGCACGATGCCGAACAGCGACTGCGTGCGGCCGCCATGCTGCGTAAACCAGGGAACCTCCTGCTTGTGTTCTTCAAAGTACGCCCGGCTGCGCGTGGCCCATGCGAGTGTCAGGTCGAGCGACCGCCGCGCCCGCTCGCGGTCCGCGGGATACTCCGTGCACTCGTCGAAGACCATCACGAGGTCCGCGCCGAGCGCGATCTGGATCTCGATCGAGCGCTCTGGCGAGAACATGTGCGATGAGCCATCGAGATGCGAACGGAAACGCACGCCCTCCGACGTTACCTTGCGCAGTTCGTTCAGGCTGAAGACCTGAAAGCCACCCGAATCCGTCAGCATGGCGCGCGGCCAGCTGATAAAGCGGTGCAGGCCGCCCAAGCGGCGAACCACGTCATGCCCCGGCCGCAGATAGAGGTGATATGTGTTGCCGAGGATGACCTGCGCGCCCAGTTGTTCGAGCAAGTGCTGCGGCACCGCCTTTACCGAACCCACGGTGCCCACCGGCATGAAGACAGGCGTCTGCACCTGCAGGTGCGGGAGGTCCATGACTGCGCGGCGGCCCGAGCCGGCAGTTGCCTGTATTTGGAAGCGAAGGCTCACGCGCTGATTCTAGTCACTGCGCTGTCTTCGTGGGGCAGCGCCGCCAGCAATGCCGCCATGGTTTGTTGCAGCACAGGATGCATCCACCCCGGCGCAACCTCTACCAACGGCGCCAGCACGAAGCGGCGCTGATGCATGGCGGGATGCGGGAGAGTTAGATCCGGATCGTTGCAGGTGACATCGCCGTAGAGCAGAAGATCGAGGTCGAGCGTGCGTGGTCCCTTTGGCGGTCCCAGCGCGCGGTCCCGTCCAAAGTCATGCTCGATCCTGAGCAATGCGTCGAGCAGCGCCGGCGGTGGAAGCTCCGTATCGAGCAGCGCCACCGCATTCATAAACACGGGTTGGTCGAGATAGCCAACCGGCGCCGTTCGATATAGGCCGGAGCGCGCTGTGATGTGGCCGCAGGCCGCCAGGCGCTCCATTGCTGCATGGATCGTGGCTAGGGGCTCTCCCGCGATCGAGGGCAGGTTGGCGCCGAGTCCGATGGCAGTAGAGGGCACACCTCATTATGCTGCTCCCTCCGCTAGAGACGAGTTCGCCAAGCGGCAGTGCTCCGCAATGGCGTTCCGTAGGCTCACGGCGTCGAAAAATGCACTAGCATGAACCATGCGCATCGCCCTCTTCGGCGGCACTTTTGACCCGCCGCACTGCGGACACATTGGCATCGCCCAAGCCGCCGTCCAGCTTCTGTCGCTGGAGCGAGTACTCATGGCGCCGGTAGGACGGCAGCCGCTGAAGCAGGATCAGACGCAGTCCTCTTTCGAGGACCGGCTGGTCATGGTGCAACTGGCCTGTGCCGACCATCCACCGCTGGCCGCCAGCCTGATCGACGCGCCACGCATGGACGGCCGCTTCAACTACAGCCACGACACGCTCGAACGGCTGCACGCCACGCTGCCTCCCGATGACGAGCTCTTCTGCCTTGTAGGCGCGGACTCGCTGCATACGCTGCGCCACTGGCACCGTGCCGCCGATGCGCTGCTGCTCGCCCAATGGATCGTGGCGGCGCGCCCCGGCTTTACTTTGGAGGCGCTCGAGACGATGCTGCCATCGGGCATCGCAGCCGGCACTCCGGAGAAGGGCGCTGGATGGCTGCGCGTGCCCCTGACCGCGACAAACGAAGCCGGCGCCACCCATCAAGGAACCCTATGGCTGCTGCCGGATCTGCACTTCGAGGTCTCCGCCACGGAACTGCGTGTCGCGCTGGCGGACCTCACAGCCGGCAGCCTGCAACGCATCTCCCAACGCATTCTGGACCCGAAGGTCGCCGCCTATGCGCGCGCGCACGCTCTTTACGATCATTCCCACATGTAGCGGACACGCCCGATCGCAACGCAGCTTACGATAGAAGCTGCAATGTAGGAGTAAAACGACGCAATGGCCGGTTTGAGCAAGAAGAAGTTCAGCACCCAGACAGGAACCCAGACGACGGGGAACGAGACATCCGCGAAGAAGGCAGCGAAGCGCAGCACCCGTCCTGCGGGAAAGCCCTCCGCTCCAAAGAAAGCATCGCCCTTGAAGAAGGCGGCGAAGAGGGCGTCATCGCAGGCGCTCGCTAGGCCTCGGTCGGCAAAGAAGGCCGCACCAGCACCGCCGCCGAGCGGAGAGCGAGTCATCGCCGAGATCACGCGCGCGATGGTGGCCGCGGCCGTCTCCGCCTGCGAAGAGAAGAAAGCGGAGGACATCCGCATCCTCGAGCTCGATGCGGTGGATGCCGGCTTCACCGACTTCTTTCTCATCGCCAGCGGTACGAACGAGCGGCAGACCCAGTCGATCGCAGACGAAGTCGAGATGCGCCTCAAGCGCGAGTTCGGCACCTATCCCAACTCAGTCGAAGGGAAGCGCACCGGCGAGTGGATCCTGCTAGACTACGTCGACTTTGTGGTGCACATCTTTTTGGCAGAGAAGCGCGCCTTCTATGACATCGAACGGCTACGGAAGTCGGCCCGGACCGTAGACGCGAACGAGCTGCAGAACAAGTTAACGAAGAAGACCGCCACCACACGAAATCGCATTGCAGCCAAGCAATCGCTGTAGAGCATTTGACGGGAATGCTGTGAAGCGTGGAGATCCACTCGGCGTGACTCTTCCTTGAAGAAAAGCCACAGGAGCTTGCGCCCAGCCCCTCTACGCATAAAATGCTCTAACTACGTGCCACGGTTTAGTTTGCGCAAAGATCAGATTACGCAAAGAAAAGGGGTGACCGGGAGCTTTGTCCCAGTCACCCTTTTCGGGTCGATTGACGCTCTAGAAGATGAACTTCGCTACAAGCTGCATCTGCCGAGCGTTATTCGGAAACACCAGTTGCGGTTGATTGAACTGCGCATTCGCAGGATTCACGAAGTTCTGCGCACCCACATCGCCAAATGAGTTCGCTTGGCTTACGTATCCCGAGATGTACTGCGAGTGGTTGAAGAGGTTGATGGCCTGCGCCTGAAACTCGAATGAGTAACGCTCGGTGAAGTTGATGCGCTTTACCGCGGTTGCATCCCAGTCGTTGATTGGCCGGATCGGTAGTGTGTTGCGGCCGCCGTTCGAGTACACGCCCTGGGCAGCCGTGATGTATTGCGCATTCGTGTTATTGATGCTGTAGCCGACCAGGTTACCCGAGCAGCCCTGAATAATATTTCCTGTGCTGTCGACACCGCACTGCGAGTAAGCGCGGAAAGGATCATAGACAGGAGTGACGCCGGAGCCGGTGCCCTTGGCGCCGCTGGGATTCACTACCGCCCGATCCCCGGCAGAATCGCCGTTCAGGTTCGCGTCCGCGCTGCTCTGTACATCGGCGAACTCCGGCGACTGATAGGTGTAGATCGGCGCAATCTCCCAGTTGCCCAGTGCATTCCGCAGCAACCAGTGGTCACTGGTCTTGAAGTAGGGAATGTCATAAATAAACTCGACCGTGACGCGATGCGTGTGGTCGAGAGCGGAGCGGCTGTAGTCCGCCGCGACGTTTTGAAAGTCCTGGGGGCGACGCGGCGAAAGGACTGTGGAGAAAACATCCGCTGTGCTGTTGTCGAGAGCCTTGCTATAGGTGTACGCCGCATTCAACTGCAGACCCTGCTGGAACCTCCGAGTGATCTGGGCAGAGACGCCGTTGTAGTTCGAAGCCCCATACGGCTGATAGGACGTGATGTTGTTGTAGCCGTTCGGGTCACTTGCCCCGGTGGGTCCAAAGCCACCGGCAGCATAGGAAGAAACATAGCTGAGGTATGAATCTTGTCCAACGCTAGTGGGCGCCAGCTGCGCCAGCGTCTTCAAGCTGCCGAGGGTGAACGGATTGGGAGCCGTCGCAAATAACGGCAGGTTATTGCCCGCTGTGGTGATCGGCTGGCGGTTCAATTGAATCTGCATGGGCAGATGAATGCCACGCGTTCCCACATAGCGAACATCTGCAGTGTAGTTCTTGAGAAAGACGTGTTGAACGTCGAGGCTCCACTGCTCCGAATAAGGCAGTTGCCGATTCGGGGTGAACGCAGAGGTCGCTCGCCGCTGTGCTGCAACCGTCGGGAAGGTCTGCAGACTGCCCGTCCCCGCCGGCAGGCCGCCCTTGGCCAGGAAGTTGGGGGTCTGACTGGCCAGGTTCACGTCTTCTGTCGACGAAAACTGGGGCGGAAAGGAGAGCAGCCCCAGATTGTCATAGAGGACGTCATAGCCCATGCCGAAGCCACCACGAATGGACGTCTCCCCATTTCCCGGAGCGAAAGCGAAGCCGAGACGCGGGGCAAAGTTGCCGTACTGCGGCTGAGGCGCCTGAAAGTTGATCAGGCCCGGCACGCTGGCAGCACTGTTCAGCTGTTGCGCACGTTCGCCCGTCGGCACGGAGGTGAACTCGTAGCGAAGGCCATAGTTCAGCGTAAGTTTCGGCGTCAGGCGCCAGATGTCGTTGCCATATCCGTAGAATGCAGTCTGATCCCCGTAGTAGAAGAAGTTTCCCGAGCTCCGCTCGCCGAGGACATCGGGGCTTTGATCCAGCAGATAGCTATCCAGAGTCGAATACTCATAGTCACCCCGAACACGCTGGGTGAAACTTTGCGGCGAGATATATTTGCGTCCGTCGAAACCGAACTTGAGCGTGTGGTTGCCCTTCACCCAGGTCACGTTGTCAACCAACTGATACAGGTTTTGGATAGCAGACTGCGGAGCATTCGGGTCGGGCCCGACCTGGATGAAACCGAGATCACTGAAGGCCAAATTGGGGAAACTATCCAGGCCGGGAAAGCTGAACGTTCCCGATGGGGTCACGTTCGAATAGCGGTTGTACCCTAGCCGCGCCTCGTTTGTCAGGTTCGGCGTGAATTCGTGGAAATAGCTCGCAGCGATCAGGTGATAGCGGCTGGGTGTGGGCTGCCAAAATGCGGACAGGTTTGCTGCGGTATCCGTGCTGTTGAAATCGTTGTAGATGTAGCGGAAGCGAAACTGGTCTGTCTGCGACTTGGTGTAGTCGATACTGTTGGTCGTCTGATAGCTGTTGGTGAAGTAAGCGCTGGATACCGGCAACGCGCCTACTGCCACAGACTTGCCCCCCACGGAGATCGCCGGCGCTGGGCACGCGGCACCGGATGTATCCGGCGCGGCTGAGGCTGGGACATACTTCTGGATTATCGACAGGTTGTTGGCCGAAAGACCAGGGGTGGCAGCGATCGCGCTGTAACCGGCCGTCGTGGGTGTGCACAGCGCATAGGCCAGGTTCTGCCCAAGCTGATACTTCTCGAAGTTCGAGAAGAAGAAGAGCTTGTCTTTGAAGATGGGGCCGCCGAACTGGCCGCCAAACCTATTCTGGTCGAGGCGCGGATTGGTCGGATTCGCCACGCCGCGCGCCGTCTGCGCATCGATCGCATTTAGGTTGCGGTTCGCGAAGTACTCATACGCCCGTCCGTGAAACTGATTCGTTCCGCTAATGACAGTGGTATTGAACTGGCCGCCGGTCGAGTGACCGAACTCGGGAGAGAATTGGTTCGTTAGCAGCGTAAACTCACCGGTCGCGTCGTTCGGCAGCGTAATGAGGGGCCCGGTCACACTCTTATCGTTATCGTCGATGCCTTCAATCGTAAAGTTGTTGTTGCGCGGCCGTTGGCCGCCCACAGAGGGGCCGGTGCCGGCGCCGATGCCGCCGCTCGTGGACACGCCGGGGCTGAGCAGCGAAAGGTTGAGTGCTCCCAGACCTCCGGATATGGACGCGGTCGGCAGATCTTGCGTCTCCTGCATCGTGAAGGTCTGCTGTAGCTGGATCGTTGTCGTGTCAATAGCAGTCGAGGCTTCGGAGGAGACCTCGACCTTTGTCGATGCCGAGGCAACGGGCAGCGTTAACTTGGCGGTGGACGTCCTGTTAAGCGTCACCGTGAACCCCTCAAGGTTGAAGGTCGAGAATCCCGAAGCTGTTCCTTTCAGGTTGTAGTTGCCGGAAGGGAGGTTCGAAATGCGGAACTCGCCGCTCTCGTTCGCCTGCGTCGTGTTGACAATCCCGGTTGCCGTATTCGTTGCTGTCACGGTTGCATGGGGAATGGAAGCGCCGCTTGGGTCACTTACCGTTCCGACCAGATCCCCGCTTGTCGCCTGAGCGTAAGCGACCGTCGGGTGAAGCGACACGACAGAAGCGCTGAGAACAAGGGAAGCGAGCAGCAGAAGATGGCGGGTATATCCAGACTTGGTCAACGTATCGATCCTCCGGAAAACCAAAGCAACCGAGTGACGACAGATCACAGATCGCTAAAGATGAAATTAGAAATAGGGGTAGTTGGGGAGGCATTAGCACGTAAGAAGCCAAAAGCCGAAATACCAAGAAGGTGTGACCAAATTGCCCGGTAGGGGGATTGTTCTCTGACACTTGAGCGGAATCCTGGCCAAATGGAGCTTCCCCGCCTCCGGTCACCTTCTATGATTTCTGGTAGTGATCCGCAGACGCGTCTTCCGTAATTGCGTGTCTAGGCTGAACCATAGGAGCTCGCGACGTACCAGTGTCGCAAGGACTATCCTTTGACGGACTTGCGGCGCAGGCGACCGGCTGTCGCCATTTGCCAAAGCTGCTCTAACTTTTCTGGATCTCTTGAACGATGCGCACCATCATCTCGGCCATCACCCCTCGCAGCCGGACCAGGTCGTTCGATGCGCACTCACCGATCTCAGCCAACGCCTCGGGCACTATACGTCGACGCGAACGAGCTGCAGAACACGCTGAAGCAGAAGAGGGCAGCAGTGCGTAAGAAGGCTGCGTCAAAATCGCTATCTAACGCCAAATCTCGAAGGACTAGGTGGCAGTTAGAGACAAGCTATAAAACTCAGCAATATTCTAGTGGGCAAATGAGAAGAGGACACCCGGAGGTGCCCTCTTTTGTTGCATCTGAGAATCAGATCTAGAAGACGAACTTGGCCCAGAAGCGCAGCTGGCGGCCATCCGGAGTTGGTGATGCATAGGTGCCGCCTGTCCCGCGAACATTCGTTTTGTTGAGGAATGCTGAAGTGCCCGCCGCGAGAAGGTTGATATCCACAATTCCGACATTGTTATGGTTCGGGAAGTCCTCGGCCTCTGCGCGGAAGACGAATGATCCGGTTTCCAGGTGGAGCCAGCTTGCCGGTACCGCCTTTTCCAGAGAGATGTTGTGCAGTTGGCTGCCCGGGTTCAGAAAGCTATTTCTGCCGATCGCATCCTGTGTGAATTGGGGACCATAGGGAATGAGCCAGTGCACCGACGAAGGATTCACCGGAACCAAGACAGTGTTTCCGGTCGGCGAATTCAGTGCAGACGCGACATCGTAGTATACCCCTTGCGTGCCACCGACATAGAAGCCATCAATACCCGCGTTCGCAAAGGGCGCCTTGCTATTGGAGAGGATGGGACGGTCGTTCGCCGTGCTTCCGTCTCCATTGCTATCGATACCCGAGAAGTTTACTGTACTGTACGGCCCCGACTGGAACTGCTCTATACCGGAAACAGTCCAGTGACGGGTCAATGCGCTTAGAAGGGTGTCAGCGCCACGGTTGTCCGAATGCAAGCCGCCCGGTGACCAGACGTACACGAAGGAGGCAAACTGACGGTGGTCGTAAGCAGAGTTACCCCACTCGCGCTTCATGCCCTCCGGGGCGAGATTTGCCTGATACGAAGTCTGAGCTGAGTCTGTCGTGAATACCTCGGAGCTGTTGTCGAGATTTTTGCTGTAGGTGTATGTGGCCCGCACTTCAATGCCATGCCGGAAGCTGTGTGTGGCATAGGTTTCCAGCCCGTTGTAGCTGGACGCCGCAAAGTTTCCACGGGCAATGATGGCGCCACGATCCGGATTCAACCGGTCCTGGGTATCGAAGGAGAAGTAGTTGTACTGCCGGTTCGCATAGAGCTTGCGCCCTCCGCTGCCGACGTACGTCGCCCCCACAATGAAACCTCCGGGAATTGTTCGCTCCAGTCCCAAGTTCCACTCAAGGCTGTAAGGCGAAACGAAAGAGTTAACCACACTCTCGACGGATGCTTGAGGACTCAAAACCGGGTTGATCTGACCGACCAGAGCCGAGGCGTTTCCAACACCGTTGCCTGCCGTGGAGGTCAGCGTTCCGGCCACGGCATTAGGCGCCGACTGCGCCGAATTCACCAGAATATTGGTAAAGTCAGAATCGAAGAAGATGCCGAAGCCGCCGCGAATTACCGTGTTTCCTCCGCCGAACCAACTACCCCGATCAGGCGAGTAAGCAAAGCCAACGCGCGGTGCGATGTTGTTCGTGTCGCCAGGAATCTTAAAAATGCTGTTAATTGGCGCAAAGGGGTTGGCAGCATCGATTGCCGGGAACTGCAACACGTTTTCCGGATTCGTAAAGTAGTCGTACCGTATGCCGAGATTAATCGTCAGGCTAGGCGAGAATTTGAAGTCGTCCTGCGCGAAAGCTCCGGAACGCCAACTGTGGGGATCGACGCGTGTCGATCCGAATGTGCGCGTCGCCGTGCCCGACGGGCCAAGCTGGTTCAGCAGGAAGTTGCCGACTCCACTCGTTCCGGTGCCTCCCGAAGCGAAAGTCAGAGTTCCATTGGCGTTCTGTCCTAGGATATCCGTCTCGATACGGCGTCCCACATCCGCTCCCACGCGGACGGTATGTCGTCCATGGGTCCAGGAAATTGTGTCCTGGAATTGATACTGTTCCTGACTACGCCCCTGATTCAAATTCTGGTTAAACCCAAGCTGGGGGATATTGACGTCACCGAAATTAATGTTGTAGGCGTTGAATAGGGGGTTCATCTGAGTAGCGGCTGTCGGAGAGAACAGGAACGAGAGACGCGTCTCTGCCACACGGAACTCGTTCAGCAACTGCGGGCTGAAGACGTGTGTCCACCCCCCTTGACCAATTTCGCTGGGACCACCCTGCTGCGTATCAAAGCCCGGGAGTGCTGTCCCATTATTAAAGAAATCTGGGGATAGGCTGGATCGGTCATGCAGATAACGTGCATAAAACGTGTCCTGCTGGCGAGGAATGTAGTCAATGCGATAGGTCCACTGCGTATCCGGGTTCGACTGTGGGGCCGGCGGCCGGATGTAGTTCGCGGTCGTCAACTGGCAGGATCCGGCAGCGCCAGGACAGGCAGTTCCAAGATTGCTGACATCGCCGCTGGTATTCACTACAGAAAATGTGCCGAGATAGCTCGCATTGTTCAGATATTGCAATAGCAGCTTTGCATTTGCGGCGGTGGCAGCGTTCGGGCCTGCCGCGATCCGCTGCAACAGCGCTACACCGGCTGGATCGGGAAGCTCGACCGTGCTCGCTTGCTCCTGACCGTAAAAGCGGGAAAACTGTGCTGCGCCAAAAGCGAAAAGCTTATCCTTAATGATGGGGCCACCGGCGGTGAATCCGATCTGGTGCTGGTCAAAGCGTGTCTTCTGAGGATCCATGGCTTGGCGAAGCTGACTGTCCAGTGCGTTCAGCCCAGAGCCGGAGTAGAGCTCCCACGCGGAGCCGTGGAAGGCATTCGTGCCGCCACGCGTGATCAGGTTCACCACACCGCCGCTGGCGCGCCCAAACTCTGCGGGTGGATTGTGGGTGTAGATGACTTCATCCGCATACATGTCCGGGATATTCGGCTGCAATGCCTGACCGCCAATCGAGGTGTCATTGATCTCCTGACCGTCGATCAGGAAGTTATTAGCACGCGGACGAGCACCGCTCACCTGTACGGCTTCTCCGTTGCTGAAGCCGGAATTGTTCACCGCCTGAGCGCCCGGTACCGTTGTGGCCAGTTCGATTGGATTCAACGAAAAGATGGGTAGTTTCACGAAGTCGGTGTGCCCCAGCGAGCCGGATAGAGAACCATTGTCGGTGTTCAACTGTGCCGCACTGGCCTCGACCGATACGGTCTGATTGACTTCACCGGGATCCAAGACCAGGTCGTACGAAGTCACGACGGATCCACCTACGACCACGTCACTCACATCGACCTGCTTGAAGCCTGAGACTTCTGCATGGACCTTATAGCGCCCTGGCATGAGGGCATCGAAACGATAGCTGCCACTACTTTGCGATTTGGCAGTACGGGTCTCACCCGTATCCTGATTCGTGACCGTGACGCTCACGTCGGGAATGACGGCGCCGCTTCGATCGCGGGCGCTGCCGCTGATGATGCCTTTACTGGTCTGCGCGAAGCTGCGCATAGGGGCGACGAATGTTGGCACAGCGGCGGCAAGAACCAGGGTGGCGGCAAAGAGAAGGGCGGGAGCATTCCGACGAACAATCATTGATACTTCTTCCTCCTGCGAAATGGCTGCGGCTGCCTCAGTGAGTTCGGGCGGCCCTTGAAGCCGGTTAACGAATAGTGAAGACCTGAAGATCCAAAAAGTACAAAGCAATTCCCAGACCACACTGGGGTTGCCTAACGTTTCTCTAAATTGCCCGTAAATTACTGAACAGGAACAGGCTCTCTTGGCCATGGGATCCATTCCAAGAGACCAATTGGCAAGATTGCTATGGTTTTTGGAAGAATCTTGGCTGGCCTGTCCCCAATTCCTAAGGTGAATCGTGAAGCTCTCTCTTCTTGCCGTCTCAGCACGTTCGCGAGCGACGCCCCTCAACTCCGTCGCGACGACTTTCATTGAGAGGCTTGCGGCGTACGTGACGGCGGACATGTGTCTGCTGCCTACGGAAGAAGGCGTCCTGCAAGCGGCAAATGGAGGAGGACGGACGGCACCCAAGCTCGTATTGCTGGACAGCCGCGGCAGGCTCTTGTCCTCGGAGCAGCTCGCCCAATGGATCGCTAAGGAGCGGGACGCCGGAATCCAGCACCTCCTCTTCGCTATCGGCCCGGCAGATGGCTGGTCGGAGGAGACCCGCCGGAAGGCGGATCTGTTGCTCTCCTTCGGGCCGATGACGTTTCCGCATGAGCTGGCGCGGGTCATGTTGGCCGAGCAGCTCTATCGGGCATTTACAATCCTTGCTGGGCATCCGTACCACGCGGGCCACTGACCGACCGCTCCATCTGTTTCCAAACCTGCTGCACGCCTGCCCGGCTCCTCATGAACGAATCGCGACGCGGACTCATCCTGATCAACACCGGCCCCGGCAAAGGCAAAACGACCGCTGCGATGGGCACCGCCCTGCGCGCCGTCGCCCACGAAAATGGCATCCTGGCGCAGCGGGGAATCGAATATTAGGCTGCTCCGCCCAGGTATCGAGAGCGGAGCAAAGGACCTGAAGGGATAATAGACAGATGGCCTGGTTCAAGCGGCAGGACAGTGAAATCGAGAGCTCGCAGGAGAAGCGGGTCCGCACGGAAGGTCTGTGGGTCAAGTGCGAGGGTTGCGGCCAGTTCATCTTCAAGGCCGACCTGGAGGGCAACCAGCAGGTCTGCCCCAAGTGCAGTCATCATCACAAGCTGGATGCACGCAGCCGCGTCGCCACCCTACTCGAGCCGGGCTACCGGTTCGTGGACATGGAGCTGAAGTCGACGGACCCGCTCAACTTCTTCGATTTGAAGTCGTACAAGAGCCGCCTGGCCAAGGCGCAGCAGGCCACCGGGCTCAACGATGCCATCGTCAATGCGACAGGGAAGCTCGGCCCGCACGACGTAGTGCTCAGCGTCATGGAATATGCCTTCATCGGCGGCAGCATGGGCTCGGTGGTCGGCGAGACGATCGCCCGCGCCGTGGACCGTGCGCTCGCGGCGCGGCATCCGCTCATTATCGTCTCCGCGTCGGGCGGCGCACGCATGATGGAAGGCATCGTGAGCCTGATGCAGCTCGCCAAAGTTTCGAGCGGCCTCGGCGCGCTGGATGATGCAGGCGTGCCGTATATCTCTGTCCTCACCGACCCCACGACAGGCGGCGTCACTGCGAGCTTCGCCATGCTGGGTGATCTGAATATCGCCGAGCCGGGCGCGCTGATCGGCTTCGCCGGTCCTCGGGTGATCGAGCAGACCATCCGGCAGAAGCTCCCGGAAGGCTTTCAGCGCTCGGAGTTTCTGCTGGAACACGGCATGCTCGACGCCGTTGTGTCACGCCAGGAGATTAAAGGCTACATCGACCGCGCGCTGTCCTTCATGACGGCGGCTGCCTGAAGCATTTTCACCATTGGCGTGTAGAGCCAAGTTCGGTGAAGTGTGGCTTTTCTTGACGGGAAAGCCACGCGGAGCGCTCCCCACTGTCGGGACCGCAACACTTGTTTGTTCTCGTAAACTGTAGAGCATGCTTTATACGGAGGCAGTGGATCGCCTGCAGGCCCTGGGCGCGGAATTGCATACGCCCATCGGCCAGCCGCGGCGCAAGTTCGAGCTGGCGCAGATGCGCACCCTCATGGCCGCGCTCGGCAATCCGCAGCAGCGTTTTCGGTCCATTCTGATCGCCGGCACGAATGGTAAAGGCTCTACCGCAGCGACACTCGCCGGCATCCTCGCCGCCTCCGGCATGCGCGTTGGCCTCTACACGTCGCCGCATCTCGTGCGCGTCAACGAGCGCATCCGGATGCTTTCACGCACGCCGGACGCCGGCTTCGATGTCACAGACGCACTCATTCCCAATGACGACTTCAGCCAACATCTCGAAGCAGTGATCCACGCGGCCGAGCGACTCGTCTCGGAAGGGACACTGCCCGGGCCGCCCAGCTTTTTTGAGACTGTCACCGCGATGGCCTTCCTGCACTTTGCGGCAGAGCACGTCGACCTTGCGGTGCTTGAAGTCGGACTCGGCGGACGCCTGGACGCCACCAACGTCGTCGAGCCCGTCATTTCGATCATTACTGACATCTCGCTCGACCATACCGAGTGGCTGGGCCACACCATCACCGAGATTGCTCGCGAAAAGGCCGGTATCCTGCGCGAGAAAGGCGTCCTGGTCACGCTGCCGCAGCATGCGGAGGCCAACCAGGCGATCGGTGAGGCCGCCGTCACGCTGAACGTGCGCGGCGTGAATGCGGCAACCGCGCTTCCATACGACACACATGCAGTTACAAATACGCGTAATCGCTATGCACTGGATATCGACGAGCTGCACATCGACGTCGACTCGCCTCTCGCCGGCCGGCACCAGCAGCGCAACCTCGCACTCGCCATCGCTACCGCCATCGAGTTACGCAACCACCACGGTTACGATATAAATGCGGCCGCGATCGAGGCAGGCATCCGGCAGACGCGCTGGCCGGCCCGTTTGGAACGGCTGACCCGCGGCAGCCGCTTTGTGCTGCTGGACGTGGGCCACAACCCGGCGGGTGCATGGACACTACGGGCCGCGCTAGCCGCGGAGGCCCACCCACCGCCCAACCTGATCTTCGGCTGCCTGGATGACAAGCCGGTCGAGGAGCTTGCACAGATCCTCTTTCCGCTTTTCGAACGCGTACTGCTGGTGTCTGTGCCGTCGCCGCGGGCCGCCACAGGTCAGCGTCTGCTGGCTGCTGCAGAGGCAACCGGAGCCGCGGCAGCGCTCTTGCCCAGCCTCGCCGCTGCGCTTGCCGCCCTTCCGCCAACCGAAGACGTCGTCATCACAGGGTCGGTCTATCTAGTCGGTGAGGCCCGTGGGCTCCTGTTGCCAGATGGATGGACCTCCCATGCCGGCTGACACCGAGGCAGAGCTGGCAATGCCCGGCCGGGACATCACTGCCAAAGAGCGGGTGATGTCGAACATGGTGCAGGCCCCGCTCTTCTTCGGCGCCACGGCGGCATTCGGGACGGTATCGCTGCTCGCATCGCTCACAGAAAAGGACGGTCGGCGCCAGCATCGCATCGCCCGCGCATGGGCTCGATGCTCGCTGAACATCGCCGGCTCCCCAATCCACATCACCGGTCTGGACGTGGTGCATACCCATCCAGTCGCGGTATATGCCTGCAACCACCTCTCGTATATGGACACGCCGGCGATCTTTGCGGCGCTGCCCTTCCAGTTCCGCATCCTGGCGCGCAGCGACCTTTGGAAGCTGCCCTTCATCGGCTGGCACCTCAACCGCTCCGGCCAGATTCCGGTTGCTGTCGATAATCCCCGCGCTTCGATCGCCAGCCTTACAAACGGTGTCCGCGCACTCAAGGCAGGTATGCCGCTCTTCGTCTTCCCGGAAGGAGGCCGTTCCCGTGACGGCGCGCTCGGCCCCTTCATGAGTGGCCCCGCTTATATGGCCATTCGCGCAGGCGTACCGCTTATCCCCATGGCGCTTGTGGGCACTTTTGAGCTGCTTCCTATCGATACCCGACACTTCAGCCCGCGACCGTTGGAGTTGCGGATCGGCACGCCGATCCAGACCACCGGCCTCGCTACCCGCCAGGCCGAAACGTTGACCACGCAGCTACGCGAGGCTATAGAAGCGCTCCGCTTCGCGCCACCAACCCCTCGCTGAAAGAGACCCACCATGCCCAAGCCACGTATTCTCATCCCGGAGCCCACCTCGAACGATCCCGAATACAACCAGCGGGGTTGGCAGCAGTACGCGGCCGCCATCGAGCAGTCCGGCGGCATCCCGGTAGCTGTGCCCCTGCACAGCAGCCAAACCGCGCAAGCACAGCTAATAGCAGGCGCTCAGGCAATCCTGCTGCCGGGCAGCCACGCTGACGTGAATCCAGAAAAGTTCAACCAGGCACTCCACCCAAAGAGCGCCGCCGCAGATCCGTTGCGTGAGGCGGCGGACGAGTTGCTGCTGCAGGACGCCTTCAACCTGCAAAAACCCATCTTCGGCATCTGCTACGGTATGCAGTCAATGAACGTCTGGCGCGGTGGATCGTTGGTTCAGCATCTGGAGACATCGGTCAACCACACCCCAGGCCGCCATATATCAGAGGCTCACCCCATCGAGGTCGCCCCAGGCAGTCATTTGGCGGCACTTGTCCAGAGCTCGAAGACTGCCGAGGCTCTCCCGCTTGTCAATTCAAGCCATCACCAAGCAGTGGCGCGTGTCGGGGACCAGCTCCGGCCGGCAGCAGTGAGTCCGGAGGACGGCACCGTCGAGGCCATTGAGGCTGCGGTCGGCGGCAACTTCGCGATGGGCGTGCAATGGCATCCGGAGCGCACCTACGAGTCCAGCGCACTCTCCCGCATGCTCTTTCAGGCCTTCGTCGAGGCTGCCGCGGCCTGGAAACCGCAGCCGAATGGCACCGCCGATCCGGGAAAACATCTAGGAAAGCCCTGAATGTTGATCGAAGCGGCGCAAATTGTCGATGCCGCCGTCCGCTGGGGGCTCGGCGTTGCAGCCTCCGGCTGCGCCGAAGGGCTCGCTGTCTATGGGAACCTCCTTCTGCAGTGGAATGCGCGGTTTAATCTCACAGCCATTCGCGACGAGGAGGAACTTATCGAGCGGCACCTGATGGAAGGCGTCTTTGCCGCGGCGTATCATCCCGCTGCTAAAACGGCTCTCGATTTGGGCTCGGGGACCGGCATTCCCGGCATCCCCATTGCCATGTGCCATCGCGATCTACACGTCACCCTCGCCGAATCCCAGCGGAAGAAGGCCGCCTTTCTAAGCGAAGCCATTCGCCGGCTTCATCTCCATACTTCGATCCATCCCGGGCGCGCGGAAACCCTGTCCGCCTCCAGTTTTGACGCGGTCTGGATGCGAGCTGTGGACAAGTCTGCGGCTATGCTACCTGTCGCGGTATCGTTACTAGCTCCTGGAGGATCACTCTGCCTGTTCGGTGCCGCTCTACCGCCTCAACTCCCGGACCATGAGATGTGGCAGTGGAAAAGCCATCCCCTACCCGGCAGTAACACCCGGGTTTTGCACATTGGCACCCGCAAATGATGTTCCACGTGGAACGCGGTAACCCGCCCCAGTCCTGACGTTCCACGTGGAACGTGATTCGATCTCCAGCGTTCCACAGCTTCTTCCACACCCTCCACATCGTTCCCGGTTTGCATCCTGATTCACTTCGCCGTAGCTTGGACTGCAATGTCTGAAGCACTCTGTCTCGCCATCGCTAACCAAAAGGGTGGCGTTGGCAAGACCACTACCGCTATCAATCTCAGCGCCGCCCTCGCTCTCGAAGGTTTGCAGTGCGTACTCATCGACTGCGATCCGCAAGCCAACAGCTCCAGCGGTCTAGGCCTAGCACGCGATGGTGATCACGACTCCGTCTACGACCTGCTCACCGGAAGCGCTTCGGTTGATACGCTACTCCAGCCCACCCCCATCGACACCCTGAAGCTGATTCCCGGCAGTCGCGAGCTCATCGGCGCCAATCTCGAGCTGGTCGACACCAAAGACCGAGAGACGCGCCTGCGTGACGCACTCAAAGAGCTGCGTATCGCCTACGATTTCATCATCCTGGACTGCCCGCCTGCCCTGGATCTTCTGACACTGAACGCATTGGTGGCCGCCGATCGCATCCTCGTCCCCATGCAGGCGGAGTACTTCGCGCTCGAAGGCGTCAGCGAGCTGCTGGGGACGATCACCCGAGTCCAACAATCCTTCAATCCCAAGCTCGTGCTCGAAGGCGTCGTCCTCACCATGTATGACGAGCGCACCAACCTGGCCCAACAGGTCACAGAAAATCTCAAGGGTTTCTTTGCCGATAAGCTTTACAAGACCGTCATCCCACGCAACGTACGCCTCGCCGAAGCGCCAAGCCACGGCAAACCCGTTCAGCTCTACGACGGGCGCTCCCGTGGAGCCGAGGCGTACCGCGACTTGGCCGATGAACTTCTCGCAAACCACAAGATTGTCAGCCCCCGCGCCAAAGAGCGTGAAGCCAGCGCCAAGGCCCGTAAAAACAGCAAAGTACGCTTTTGGCCTTACACGGAAAAGTAGCGAAAGCCCACTGAACCAGAAAGCCCACTGAACTAGATCGAGAGACGCATCATGAGTACACCAGATAAGCGACGTGCCTTAGGCAAAGGCCTCGAATCCCTTCTCCCCCACCGTCCTTCGCCACAGGCCGTTCCACCAGCCGCCGATGCCGCCGCGACGCCGTCTCCAACTGGCGCGCCATTTGAGATCGCCGTCGACCGGATTGAGCGCAATCCCTTCCAGACACGCAGCCAGTTCGACGAAACAGCCCTGGAGGAGCTTGCAACCTCCATCGCAGCGACTGGCGTCGTGCAGCCCATCCTTGTCCGTCCCATCGCTGGCGGTCGCTACCAGTTGATCGCTGGCGAACGGCGCCTGCTTGCCTCTCGTAAGGCTGGCAAACTCACCATTCCCTCCGTCGTCCGCCAGGCCTCGGACGGGCAGGCGATGGAGATGACCATCATCGAAAACCTCCAGCGCGCCGACCTCAATCCCATGGAGCAGGCGCGTGCCTTCGACCGTCTGGGCCGCGAGTTTCAGATGACGCAGGAACAGATGGCCAAACGGACCGGCAAGGATCGCGCCTCGGTCGCCAACTTCCTGCGCCTCCTCCGCCTGCCCAACGAGATCCAGGGCAAGGTCGAGGCCGGTGAACTCTCCTTCGGCCACGCTCGCACCCTGCTTGCGCTCGAATCACCGGAGTCCATGCTGAAGGCCTCGCAGAAGATCCTGGCGCTCTCCATGTCCGTGCGCCAGACCGAAAGCTTCGTACAAGGGCTGCTCAATCCTGAAAAAGCGGAGAAGTCTGCCAAAGCGAAGGAGCTTCTCGACCCAAATGTGCGTGAGGCCCGTGACCTGATGCAGCGGGCGCTCGGCCTCAAAGTCGCGATCGAGGACAAGGGCGGCAAGGGCAAAGTGATCATCGAATACACCAATCTCGAAGCCTTCGACTCTCTTATGGAACGCATCACGGCTACGCGCATCGCGAGCGAGGCATGACCAGCGGCCGCCTCGCCATTCTCTTTGAAATCGCCATCGTCTGCTTATTCGCGCTTTTTCTCTGTGGGCCGTGGCGTTGGATGGATCAGGGACAGTCGGCTCCGGTCACCCTTGCATGGCTTGCAATTCCAGGAACGCTTGCACACCATGGTCTTACCATTGCATATGCAACGATGACTGTTACGATTGGTGCGCTTGTCGCTGCCGGACTTGGCGCGTTGTTGTCCATCGTTGCTCGCAGACGTGGTGCCACAGCGTTATGGGCCGCAGGCGTATGGCTCTTCGGCTGTTCGGTCGCCATTCTCATGCCGATGTGGACAGCGGTCGGCTTTCTCGGCGCGCTGCTGCTCTTGGTAGCGCTGCGTGCGCGCTTCAGCGCCATGCATCCCGCGTCGCTCCTGACAGCCATCCTCAGCGAGCTGTGGCCTCTCGGCTACGCTGCCGGATTCGCCGCGCTGGCGTGGCGCTATAGCCCGCAGCTCCTGATCAAGACGCTGCTCGTTGCACTGGGTGTGGCACTAGTGGCTCGTGCGTTTGTGCCTCACGCCCCGGCCACACAGATATAGCCAGGAAGTTCCATTGTGCTTCGGTCAACGTCCTGCGACGATAGGCCGCTATGATTCATCTAGCATTGTTGGTCGCAGCCATCATGTTTCTTGGCTAGGTCGCGCTGCTCCTGCTGGGATTGGTTGCTGGTGCCTTCACGAAAGACCCTGGCTTCGGTTGTCTGACGCTTGCGCTCGTCGCCGTAGGAGTCATCATCGTTCTGGCGATCGCTTTCTGATCTACAGCAAAAAAAGGCGTGACCTTTTGAGGGCCACGCCATTGCTCACAACAACAGCACCGTATCCAGCGCCAGCGGCGACCGGATGCGGCAACCTTCCGCCAACTACTTCTTGGGCGGTGCGATGGTGTCCTTGGCGGACTTGGCCACGCGGAACTTTACAACCGTCTTTGCCTTGATCTTGATCGCTTCGCCGGTCTGCGGATTACGGCCCATGCGCGCCTTCCGCTCTGCCTTTACCAGGCGACCGAGACCCGGAATGACGAATACGCCATTCTTCTTTGTCTCCTTCACGGCTGTTTCCGTAAGAAGATCGAAAAAAGTGCTCACCTGCTTGTTGGTCAACTCGAGCTTTTCGGCCATATGCCGAACCAGCTGCGTCTTGGTCAGTCCTGCTGCCATAGAATGTATCTCCTCCTGTTCTTCGTTGGTAGCGGCCTCCCCGCTGCAAAATGACGGCGGGAAGTACGCCTGAAAGGGAAGCCCCGCATCCGCTTCCGGCACCATCACTGGCCCGGATACCGTTGATCTGAAGCTGCCAATCGCCAGTGTTTATGCGGGTTCCCGCAACCTCTACCGACGACCACCATGCGGCCTCGCGCCGCCCCTTGTCAACGGCAAATCAGGCATTTCCACAGTTTTCTTCGTGTTTTCTTGTGTTTTTCTCGGTTTTTAGGAGATTCCTACAACTTTTGGATCAGTTTGACGGGCCAAACGCAGTCAGTGCGCCGGGCGACGCAATGTCAAAATAACGGTCGCCGCGGACGCTCTGCGGCCTTCAACAAAGGACGATTCAACATCGCGACCAAGGGGGCTCCAGCGCGAAAGTAGTCGGCAACCGTCTTTGCGAAATTTCGTTCTGTCGCTGCCTCCGCGGGAAGCGAGGCGCCAAATCCCCATCGCCGTTGCCGGAAGAGCGGCGCTGCCGGATGCTCTGCAGGAAACCCTTTGGGTGACCGGCTCAACGGTACGCCATTTTCTTCATCCGGAAACAATCGCCGCAGCGACCGCGCCTTCGCCAGCCTCCAGTACTCCGTGTGATGCTCCATCAGGAAGCGGCGAATGGCCAGAAGTTGCTCGGTCTCCGGCATGAAGGCGCCGACCGCGATCTCCACTTGCTTGCCGGAGATGTGCAGGTAGAAGCCTGCGCCGGAGGTCTTCTTCAGTCCGTCGTGCACCCACCAGCCAGCCACGTGTGTCTTGTAGGGTAGCTTCTCCTTCGAGAAGCGTGTGTCGCGGTAGATGCGCATCATGATCGACTCCGGCGCGCGCACATGGGCGGATGCAAAGTCCATCATCGCCCCGGTCACGGCCTCGATCACCGCAAGCATCGGCCGCTTCAATTCAGACTCGTAGATCGGCTTCCGCTCGTTGAACCAGTCACGATTGTTGTTGCGCGCCAGGCCACGCAGAAAACGTAACCCATCCGGAGTGAAATGGGGTTGCGTCTCGTGCCTGTTGCCGGAGGGCAATTTCTTTGTCGTTCGCGGCGGAGTTGCTTTCGTCGATTTCATCCGGATGCGTGCGTCTTTCCCGCGCAAGGGCGCGTCTCATCATGTTGCTCAATGCGGTGCCGCGTACTGCAGTGGATGCAGCCTTAGGCGCTGTCGTAGCGCTTTTCCTGGGCCCCAGCCTGCACGAACGGGAGGCTCCATGCGTCGTCTCCAGTATCTCCTCTTCCTTCCTCTCGCTGCCGCCACGCTCGCCGCACAGCCTTCGACGCCCCAGGCGGGCACAGTGCAAGCGAGTCCACCCTCGAGTGCAACTTCGACATCGACCCCGGCCGCTCCACGCTCGCCGGCGCGAGAGACCTACGCACCGCCAGTGTTCAATGCCACCACGCGTAACGTCGTCCTCGACGTGGTGGTAAGCGATAGCAAGGGTCATCCTGTCCCTGGCCTTACCCGCGACGATTTCGTCATCCGTGAGGACGATACTCCGCAGCAGACGCGCTCGTTTGAAGCGGTCACGGCCGGCGCTGGCGCTGCATCGGCTCCGCACACCATTCTGCTGGTGGATGAGATGAACACGCGGTTCCAGGACATGGCCTATACGCGCTACTCGGTCGACAGACTGCTCAAGCACGGGGAAGCGGCCTACGGGGGTGGCACGCGCGGCCCGGCGCTTCTGGACCAGCCTACCGCCTTGTATGTCTTGAGCAACGACGGACTGCACGTCCTCGAGGACTACACACGAGACTCCGCTGCGATCGACAGCGCATTGCGTCGTCACAAGGCAGTCCTGCCTTGGCGCTTGCATGGCGGCTTCTACCGCGCTGCCGAGCGCATCGACATCTCCCTCACCGCCCTGCAACAGATCGCCATGGCCAATATCGGCAACCCGGGTCACAAGAACATTGTGTGGATCAGCCCCGGATTTCCCATCTTCTCCGCGCTGGAGATCGGCGCCGACGGACAGAAGCGGCTCTACGACGCCATCCGCCACCTCTCGGATCAGATGCTCAAGGCCCGCGTCAGCATATACAGCGTCGACCCGCGCGGAGTCGAAGGCCTCGTCAACAACCGCGGCTTTGCCAGCAATGACGTCGCATTCTCCACGTATATCGATGCCGCCTCGAGTGCGGGCCAGGTGGCGTTTGGCGACCTCGCCATCCAGACGCTTGCCGTGCAGACCGGTGGCCATGCCTTCTACGGTCGCAACGATGTGGATCGCGAGATCGCCTCCAGCATCACGGATGGCAACACGTACTACACACTTTCCTACGCGCCATCCAATCACAACTTCAACGGAGAGTTTCGCAAGATCAAGATCAGCGTCATCGACCGTCCTGGCCTGAAGGTGCAGACACGCGATGGCTACTACGCCTTTCCCGATGGACAGGCGCTTCCGGAGAAGGAGCAGCTCCGAGAGCTGGCCAGTTCGCTCTACGGGCCGCTTCAGTACACGGCGATTCCTATTCCCATAACAATTTCCAAGCTCCAGGGCTCGCCACCGGTCGTCTCCGTGCGGTTTATCGTTCCTACCTCGTCGTTGAGTTGGAGGCCAGATGCCAAGGGAGGCATGCAGAGCACCGTAACCGTCGTGGCCGCGGACCAGGACAAGCATGGTCACTGGAGGGAGAGCACCGCGCATGCATATTCTGTGCTGCTGGCCAATGGCATCGATCCGTCACCGCAACGGGGCGCCAGCTTGAGCTTTGAAATGCCCTACCGGGATTCAAGCCAGCTGCGTTTTATCGTGCGTGACGACGCCAGCGGGCGCATCGGATCCGCTGAGTTAACAGTCAGCCCAACGAAGCACAGTTAGAGCAGAAGCCGGGATGATGTCTTGTGTTGAGTGAGGCAATGTAGGCATTTTCTTTGGCGAAAATGCCTGACGAGAGTGGCGCTTCACCTTACAGCAACCCGGCTTCTGCTCTAGCGCATGTTCACTGTAGCTATAGAGAAGAACGGAAGATCCGCGTGGCTTTTCCGTCAAGGAAAGTCCACTTCGCGGAACTTGGCTCTACACAGCAACAGTGACAATTCTTTAACGAAGCCTAGGCTAGCGGTTCGCTACCAGCATCATCCGGTCCGGCAGGACACGGCATTGGCGGCCCGGCCCGGCGTGCCACACCGATCCATCGGCATAGCGCAGTTCGATCACGGAGATCCATGCCACCGACGTCAGTCCGTCGACCGCAACGTTGCGCGTGCGCATCTGATCGGCCGGGACCGAACTTGCCAGGTGTACGCTTCGCACGGTGTCGGCAATCGGTTCGTCAAGAGTGAGCGAAGCTGCCCGCGCCGGGAGCACACGGTTGCCCGGTGCGGTGCCGTGCACTTCGAGCTCCGCCGCAATGATCCGCTGCAGCCGACTGTTCTTCATGGAAAGATCGATCGACTGCTGTCCCTTTGCCCTTTCGTGGGGCGCGGGCGTCTTGGAGCCTGCGGCCAGCAATACGCCATCCGCACGTTGGGAGGCAGACAGCTCAACCGGGCAGGCTGAGGGAGCGGCCACCACAATCACCGGTGACGAAGCCAGGCAAATTGGGGCAAAAATCCCGATGGCGCACAGCAGCGAAAGAGTCGGAAGAGAGAACATCGGACGGCCCATAGGACACCTCCGTGGACAGCATTCCTCCACGCAGCCACAAAATACGCCGGTCGATGCAGGCCGCGCAAGGGGTCACGGGCGCTCAAATAGAGCGTGCGTCATTAGGCAAGAAATCGCACCGGTCAAAGCAATTTTCCTGATGCTGTGATGTGTGGATACTCTCGGCGTAGCCTTTCCTCAAAGAAAGACCACAAGGGCCTCCGCGGGTCGCTCTATGCCTACAGGAAAATTGCTTCAGCGAATCGTCATGAGCGCCGCGCGAAACAGCGTGTCGAAGTGCTCGCCCACACTCTTCTCTTTGGACACAGCGGCCTCGATAGCCTTTTGCGCCGAGGGTCGCTGATATCCCAGGTTCACCAGCGCGGACAGCACATCCTCTGCCGCCGGTCCGGCAGACGCGACCAAAGGCACTGCCGCTGCCATGTCTTCCAGCTTGTCCTTCAGCTCGACCACCAGCCGCTCTGCCAGCTTCTTGCCCACCCCGGGGATGCGAGTCAACGTCGCATGGTCCTGTGCCTGCAGCGCCGGCACCAGCCGGTCTGCAGGCAGCCCGCTTTGAATGGTGATCGCCAGCTTCGGTCCCACGCCGCTCACCGTGATCAGTTTCTCGAAGACCCGCTTGTCGTTGCGGTCAAGAAAGCCGTAGAGCGCCAGCGTGTCCTCACGTACCTGCGTGTGGATGTGCAGCGCCACTTCCGCGCCTTCGGCCGGGAGCGAAGTATATGTGGAGACGCTGATAGCCACGTCGTAGCCAACACCCGCCGCTTCGACAATCACCTGCTGCGGCTGCTTGCTCAGGAGGCGCCCGCGTAAATGCGCAATCATGCCGCTATCTTACGTGCGACCAAGCCATCGCTCCGGTCATTTCACCGGTCGCAACACTACAGAAATGAGTGCCTCATCCTGACGGAGTCAGAGTGGGGTGCCGCAAGAGACAGCACTCCCAACAACCGCAGGACACACGTCGCCGCATCAACTCGTGCGCAACGGCTCGTCGATATTGGGTAGCAAGCCCGTCAGCAGCCCCAGCGCCGGCAGGAACGAGCACACGTGGTAGACGAGGTTCAGGCTGGTCATATCCGCCAGCTTGCCCAGCAGCGCCGCGCCCAGGCCACCCATGCCGAAGGCGAGTCCGAAGAACAATCCCGAGATCATCCCTACCTTGCCCGGCACCAGCTCCTGCGCGTACACCAGAATTGCGGAGAATGCCGAAGATAGCACCAGACCAATAATGAAGCTCAAAATCGCCGTCCACCGCAGGTTGGCGTAGGGCAGTGCAAGCGTGAACGGCAGCACGCCCACGATCGATCCCCAGATGACCAGCCGGCGTCCGTAGCGATCGCCGATGGGGCCGCCCAGGATCGTTCCCAACGCGACAGCGCCGAGAAAGACGAAGAGATACATCTCGGCCGCATGCAACGACACGTGAAAGCGCTGGATCATGTAGAAGGTGTAGTAGCTGCTGATGCTGGACAGGTAGAAGTACTTCGAAAACACCAGCACCATCAGCACCACCATCGCCCGCGTTACCGTGCGTCGTGGCAAGAGTGCCTGAGCATGCGCCTCCACCTTTTTCTTTCCCGAAGCGCCGTCGCGCACGCGCGCCCTATACCAGCCGCCGATCGCCAGCAGCATACCAATGGCCATCACCGCCGCTGCGGAGAACCACGCGATGCGATGCTGTCCTGCATGCGCGCTGCGTGCGGACAGCACCAGCCACAGCACCAACAACGGTCCCAACGCCGACCCCGCATTGCCACCGACCTGAAACAGTGACTGGGCCAGCCCATGCTGACCGCCGGAGGCCAGCCGCGCCACGCGCGACGACTCCGGATGAAAGACCGAAGAGCCGAGCCCTACGAAAGATGCCGCCACCAGCAACCACCCATAACTCGGGGCGCGGGACATCAGCAGCAAGCCACCCAGCGTGAAACTCATCCCCAGGGCCAGCGAGTACGGCATAGGTTTGCGGTCCGTCGCCATGCCCACAAAGGGCTGAAACAGCGAGGCTGTGATCTGGTATGTGAAGGTGATCATGCCGATCTCTCCCAGAGAGAGACCGAAGATCCGCTGAAACAACGGATATAGCGCCGGGATCGTGGCCTGGATCAGGTCGTTCAACAGATGGCAGGTGCTGATTACCGCCAGTACGGTGAAAATCGTCTGGCCGCCGCGCTGTATTGGCGTAGGCGCAACTAACCCCGCGGGCGAAAGCTCTGCTATCGACTCACTCGATGTCAAAGGTCCTCCCCTGATCGATTCGTAGTTGTACGGCGCAGCTTGAGGACGGCCCTCAAGCCAATCCGCGAGCGACCAACGGAAATTCCCTCTCCCGACCCCGCGCCCAGGCGATTTTGCCTGGACGGTCAGTTCGTTAGCGGCGGCGGTAGAGCACCTGGAACTGGTAGCCCGCATTCGGCGGAAACAGCGCGGCGACTGCGCGCAGCCGCTCCGCCAGCGCAGGCGGAGCGAGCAGCGGGTATTCACGCTCGCGCAAATCCACGTAATCGAAGTCCAGCGTCAGCGAAAGCATGTAGATCGCAACCGCATCGGCAAATGCCGCCTGAATGTAGGCCGTCTTTGCTTTCTCGTCGATCGTTGCTGGCTCCTCGGGTGCTGTTGTTCGATCGCTGCCGCGACTACTGCGACCACGCTCCGGAGCTTCGACTCGCGGCTCTCCGTAAGCACGCGCGCGGCTCTCCCATGCATCGTGGCTTGTCTCGCCGCGGGTTTGCGCTACGGCCTGCCGGTCCACCAGCTCGCCAAAGCTCGTCGGCACACCCGCTGCGTCCACAAAATGGTGGCCGATATTGATGAACAGCTCAAAGGCCAGCGCGAACTTGTCCTGCATCAGCCGGGTCGAGATGAAGATGCAGTCCGCGCCGGCGAAATGCACGTTGCGGTGGCAGATCGCGCGATCGCTCAACTCCGTCGTGTGCTGCCGAGCAATCAACGTCTCGCCGCTCGAATGCGCGTCGTCCGGGATGCTGTCGCCATCCTGTTCGTGGATGGTGAGCGGCACGAAATAGTAGGCGCGATGCTTCAACGCCGCGGCAACGGCACGCGGTACTGCGCCAATCACCTGCTCCAGCTCGCCCGGCGGCAGTTTGTGATCGCCGAAGGTCGCGTAGCAGATGCCGTTCTCCGCCTGCTGTACCGGCGTCTCCCGCGCGACCTGCGCGGCCGGCAGCAGCTCTGTCTGTGCGGTATGCCCCATCCCGAGTATTCTAGCTGAGAACGCTACACCCACTTATGTCTGCTATCTCAGCCAGCAACCCTGGCAGTTCGGGAACCTCCGGCAACACCACCCGCATCTTCGGCATTCGTGCGGGCGACTTCGGCCTCTTTGCCAGTACTCTTATCGCCGTGGCCCTTGGCTTCATCACATTTTTTGGAGTCACCTTCCTCAGCATCTTCGGCCTGCTGATCTACAACGGTGCCGGCCACCATCACGTCACGCTCGATACCAGCTACAAGTTCATCGCGCTGCCTGCCGGCATCTTCGTGTTGATCGTCAGCTTCGCTGGGCTGCTGGCCATCTGGCTCCGGCGCAAGCTAACGGGACGCTAGCGCACACCATGGGACTCGTCACCGTTACTGCGACAGACCGCGCCGCCGAAAGCCAAAGCCGCGAATGGTGCGAACGTCTGGAAGAGGGCAATATCCTCTTTTTCCCCGTCAGTCCCATCCCGCTCACTCCGGATGACCTGCAATTCCTGCGCGGCCAGCAGCAGACCGATAGCTCCCTGCACAAGAACATCGCCTACAAGCCGAAAATCGATGAATTAAGCGGCCTGGACAGCAACAGCGCGAACTCCGCATCCGTCGATCGCCTGCGCGGTATCATGCGCGCCTACTCGCAGTCGGTTACGGCGTTCCTCGCCGCTTTCCTCGCGCCCTATGCCGACAAATGGGAGTTGGACTACGCCAGCTTCCGGCCTCAGCAGGAAGAAGGCCGCGACCTGCCGCTGCGCCGCCGCAACGATCTGCTGCACACCGACGCGTTTCCCACACGGCCCACGCACGGCGCGCGCATTCTGCGCTTCTTCAACAACATTCATCCCACGCGCACCCGCGACTGGGTCGTCAGCGACCCCTTCCGCGTCATCGCAAGCAAATATGCGCCGGCGGAGATCGCGCTTCCCCAGCCCGACTCAAGTGTCGGCCGTGCGTTCAAGTCACTTGCGGTGAACATGGGCCTCGGGGCGGCAGCTCCCGCGCTCAGGCGCTCGCCCTATGACGACTTCATGATGCGGTTCCACAATTTCCTGAAGGAAAGCCGCGACTTTCAGAGCACCTGCACCAAGTACGACTTCCAGTTTCCCGCCGGCTCCAGTTGGATGGTCTACACCGACATGGTCCCGCACGCCGTCCTCTGCGGACAATACGCGCTGGAACAGACCTACCTCATCGCACCGGATGCCATGGTAGCGCCGCAGCACGCACCCCTCACCGTGCTCCAGGAACTCAGTGGCGCCAAGCTCATCTAGACTGCCTCGTATCCTCAGTCACACTGAGCTAAACGGTGGATCGCCAGTCTGCTGGCAACGCCAACACAACGGGTGCTCCCTCCTAACGAAGTTAAGGTGGGATAAAGCGACAGTCAGCAATAAACCCAAACAAGCAACGAGCAGTGCATTCCTACTTCTCGCGCTTCTGCTCGCCGTTCCCGCAAGCGCCACCGCGCAACTCCACCAGGAGTTCATCTTCGAGCACGCCCCCTTCCCTTCGGCGCATGCTTCCACGCTCGTCGCGCTGCCCGATGGCAGCACGATGTCTGCATGGTTCGGAGGTACGGCCGAAGGCAAACCCGACGTCGCCATCTGGTCGTCCATTCGCGGCGCCGGTACAACAGGCACATGGTCCGCGCCTGTAGAGCTCGCACGCGCCCCCGGCGTCCCCTGCTGGAATCCAGTACTCTTCTACGTCGGGAATCGTCTCTGGCTCTATTACAAATTCGGCCCCAACCCCAGCAGCTGGACAGGCGCACGTAGCTCCAGCACAGATAACGGACGCAGCTGGTCCACGCCAGAAGTGCTGCCCGCCGGTATTCTCGGCCCCGTTCGCACCAAGCCTCTTGTGCTCGATGCAACCACCATCGTCAGCGGCACGTCGGTCGAGAGCTATCACGACTGGGCGGTCTGGATCGAGCGCAGCACGGATGGCGGTGAAGACTGGACAAAGATTGGCCCGATTGAGAATCCTCCCAATGCGCCGCCGGCAGCTGCACCGCCATTCACCGATGATCCCGCCATTCATGGGCTCATCCAGCCAACGGTACTCTCACTTGGCGGAAAACATCTGCGCCTCTATGCGCGCGCCACGCAAACCATCGGATACGTAACCGTTGCCGATTCATTTGACGCCGGCCTCACCTGGGGCCGCGCCCGCACCCTCAACGTGCCCAACCCCAACGCCGGCATCGACATCGTGCGGCTGCGCGATGGCCGCTTCGTCCTCATCTACAACGACTCCGCCCGCCAACGCACCCCGCTCTCGCTCGCTGTCTCAAACGATGGAGAGCACTTCCGCAGATTCGCCACGCTTGAGAACGCACCCGGCGAGTACTCCTATCCCGCCATCGTCCAGGCCTCCGGCGGCGATCTCGAGATGACCTACACCTGGCAGCGCCGGCGCATCCGCTTCGCCGACCTGCCACTGGCCGACGTGCCGCCTCGCTATAGCAATTTTCCTGATGCTGTGATGAGCGGAGCATCGCTCGGCGTGGCCTTTCCTGAATGAAAGGCCACAAAGGCCTTCGTTGGTCCCTCTACACCTACAGGAAAATTGCTATAACGCCATGAGTTCGAAGCTATGCCACATAACGGGTGCCCCACTCTAGGCAAAGCTAGGGTGGGATTTCACGAGATGCGCACCGAAGTGCACAAGCCAAAGACACCCCTCCTGATATAGAAAGTCACTATGGCTTCACCTGTCTCTGACCCGTTACTCGCCTGGCGCGATGAATTCCCCATCCTCGCCGACACCACCTATATGGTCAGCCACTCGTTGGGCGCCATGCCGCGACGCACCGCGGACTCGCTCACGGAGTTCACCCAGACCTGGGGCTCCCGCGGCGTGCGCGCCTGGCATGAGGGCTGGTGGGAGATGCCCATCACCATTGGTGACCTTATCGGCTCAATCATAGGCGCCGGCCCCGGCGAGGTGGTGATGAACCAGAACGCCTCGACCGGCCAGTGGGTCATCGCCTCCTGCTTCGACTGGCGCGACCGTCGCAACAAGATCGTTACGGAAGGTCTCAACTTCCCCTCGAATGACTACATCTACCATGGGCTCGCGCGCCAGGGCGCCCGCATCATCTCCGTGCCGTCACCGGACGGCATGACGCTGCCGCTTGAGCCGCTGCTCGCCGCCATCGATGAAGAGACGCGCCTCGTCAGCATCTCGCATGTCGCCTTCCGCTCGTCCTTCGTACAGGATCTCGACGTCATCACCCGACGCGCGCACGAGGTGGGAGCGTATATCGTCGCGGACCTCTATCAATCTGCCGGCATTCTGCCCGTGGACGTTCGCGCGCTCGATGTCGACTTCGCCGTCGGCGGCTCGGTCAAATGGCTCATTGGCGGGCCCGGTGCCGGCTATCTCTATGTCCGCCGCGATCTCTGGCCCCAGTTGGAGCCCGCCGCTACCGGATGGCAGGCCCATCGCCAGCCCTTCGACTTCGAGGGCGGCCCCATCGACTATGCGCCCGATGCCATGCGCTTCCTGGGCGGCAGCCCGCACATTCCTTCGCTCTACTCGGCGCGCTCCGGCTACCAAATCATCAACGAGATCGGCGTCGACGCCATCCGCGCCAAGTCCGTCCGCCAGACCACACGGCTCATCGGGCTGGCAGACGAGGCCGGCATCGCCGTCCGCAGCCAGCGCGACTCCGCGCGCCGTGGCGGCGCAGTTATCCTCGACGTCCCGGACGGCGAAGCTGTCACGGCCGAACTTCTCCGCCGCCAGATCATCGTCGACCATCGCCCCGACGCGGGCATCCGCATCTCACCGCACTTCTACACCGCAGACCACGAACTCGAGCACACCATCCATGAGCTCACCGGCATCCTGCAGACGACCACCGCACGCTAGCCGGAACGAATGACGGCACCCGCGACGCAGTCACCAACCGCCGACGCGCACCTGCAACGATCGCTCACCTCCGGTCAGCTCTCCATGATTGCGATTGGCGGAGCTATCGGCACCGGGCTCTTCTTAGGCAGCGCGTATGCCATCGGCATCGCGGGTCCATCCGTGCTCATCAGCTACGTCATCGCGGCGCTCATCGCGCTTCTGCTCATGGGCTGCCTTGCCGAGATGACGGTAGCGCATCCCGTCTCCGGCTCCTTCGGCGCCTTCGCCGGCCACTACCTTGGCCCGCTCGCGGGTTTTCTGGTGCGCTACTGCTATTGGTCGGCCGTCGTTCTCGCCGTCGGCACAGAGGTGACCGCGGTCGCAGTCTACATGCGCTTCTGGTTTCCCGCGATCCCAGGACTCGTCTGGATACTGCTCTTCTCCGTCGCGCTCGTCCTTCTCAATGCACTGCAGGTGGGCGTCTACGGCACGCTGGAGTACGCCTTCTCGCTCACCAAGATCCTCGCTATCGTCGGCTTCCTCTTGCTCGCCGGCGCCATCCTGCTCTTCAGCCCGCACGCCGGCGATATGGGCCTTCATCTCTACACCGCGCACGGCGGCTTCTTCCCCTTCGGCCTGCGCGGAATGTGGGCCGCTGTCATCGTGGCCGTCTTCAGCTACTTCAGCGTGGAGATGATTGCGGTCGCCGCCGGCGAAGCACGCGATCCGCGCCAGGCCATCACACGCGCCTTCCGCTCCACGGCCATCCGCCTCGTCCTCTTCTATCTCCTCACGCTTGCGCTCATGCTCGCCATCGTGCCGTGGAACCAGGCTGGCACCGCCACCAGTCCATTTGTGCGCGTCATGCAGGTCTCCCGCATCCCCTATGCCGCCGGCATCCTCAATCTGGTTGTGCTCATCGCGGCGCTCTCCGCCATGAACAGTCAGCTTTACATCACCAGCCGCATGCTCTTCTCGCTAGCGCGTGCCGGATACGCTCCCTCCGCGCTAGGACGCCTCAGCCGCGCTGGTGTCCCCATCGCCGCTCTGCTGGCCTCCTCGGCTGGCGTCGCCGTCGCTGCGGTTCTCTACGCGCTCTACTCGGCGTCGGCCTTCACCCTCATGATCTCCATCTCCACCTTCGGCGCGCTCTTCACCTGGTTGATGATCTTTGTCACGCACCTCGCCTTTCGCCGTCGCCATCGCGCCGACACCGGAGGCTTTCGTATGATCGGCGCACCCTGGACCACCCTGCTCGGCGCCGCACTGTTACTCGCCGTGCTGCTCACATCGGCAATCACACCCGGCTTCCGCTCCATGCTGCTCTACGGCATCCCTTTCCTCGCGCTGCTCACGCTGCTCTATCGGCTGCGCGCATCCCACACGCGGCGGCCGGATGACGATCTCTCCATAACCCCCTAACACCACTTCCAGATTCGCAAACAGTCGCAACCAACGGGAGCAACCCACGTACAACATGCGCCACCGGTGCACCCGCCGTGCGGCCGGCCCCCTGATATGCTCCTCGCAATTGTTTTCTTTCTGGAGGCATCACCCTGTATGCATCTACCTCGCAAAGCAGCAATGCTGCTGATGGCGGGCGCCATCCTAGCGCCCGCATTTACTTGTTCGATCGCTGCCGATAAAGACAAAAAATCTGCGCGCGTTACCGAAACAAAGACCGAAGTTGCGCCCTGGGAAGTGCCGCAGCCCGCTGTCGAGCAACTCGACCTCACCGCGTATGGACGCATCCGTGAAGAAGGCATCGCGCATTCGCATGTCATGGAGTTCGCCTCCGCGCTCTCCGACGACATCGGCGGCCGTCTCACCGGTTCGCCCAACATGCAGAAGGCCAACGAATGGACACGCGACGAGCTCACGCGCCTCGGCCTCGTCAACGCGCACCTCGACGACTGGGGTGAGTTCGGCATGGGCTGGCAGCAGCTCAACACCTGGGTGCGCATGAGCGCGCCGGACACCGCTCCTTTCATCGCGCAGGCCACGCCATGGTCGCCCTCGACCAACGGCGCCATCTCCGGCGAAGCAATCAACATCAACATCGAGGACGAGAAGGACTTCGACAAATACAAAGGCAAGCTCGCCGGAAAGATCGTTCTGCTGGGCGAGATGCGCGAGGTTCCACCCGTCGATAAGCCGCTCTTCGAGCGCTACACCGATAAAGAGCTGGAGGAGATCGCGGCATATCCCGCGGGCGACCAGAACCGCGATTACGCAGCTCGCGTGGCGCGCTATCTCAAGCGTTCGGCCCTGAGCAACAAGATCGCGCCTTTTCTCGCGGAAGAAAAAGTCGCTGGTGTCATCTTGCCCAGCCGCGACGGCAAGAACGGCGGCGGCAGCGGTGGTACCTTCTTCGACGACAATGGCGCCGCGCTCGGCTCGCAACCCTATAAGGCAGATAAAGCGGTAAAGATTCCCGTCGTCGTCACCGCTATCGAGAACTACGGCCGCGTCTACCGTCTGCTCAAACAGCACGTCCCGGTTACGCTTGAAATGAACGTCGAAACTAAATTCACCGGCGACCACCAGCACGGCTTCGACACCGTTGCGGAAATCCCCGGCACCGATCCCAGGCTTAAGGATCAGGTCGTCATGGTCGGCGGCCATCTCGACTCATGGGCCTCCGCCACCGGCGCTACGGACAACGGCGCCGGCTCCATCGTCGCCATGGAGGTCGTCCGCATCCTGAAGGCGCTCGACATCAAGCCGCGCCGGACCATCCGCATCGCCCTTTGGAGTGGCGAAGAAGAAGGACTCTTCGGCTCCAAGGGCTATGTGAAGGAGCACTTCGGCTCCTTCCCGCTCGCCACCGATCCGGAATCGATGAAGTTGCCTGAGTTCATTCGCAAAGCCGGCGGCCCCGTCGAGACCAAGCCGGACTGGAAGACGCTCGACGCCTACTTCAACGTCGACAACGGCTCTGGTAAGATCCGCGGCGTCTACCTGCAGGGCAACACGGCAGTCGAGCCGATCTTCCGTCAGTGGATCGCACCGTTGAAGGACCTCGGCGTGACTACCATCACGATGCGCAACACTGGCGGCACCGATCACTTATCGTTCGACGCTGTCGGCCTGCCCGGATTTCAGTTCATTCAGGATCCGCTCGATTACGAAAGCCGCACTCACCACTCCAACATGGACACCTACGAGCGTCTGGAGCCCGGCGACCTCGCGCAACTTGCCACCGTCGAAGCCATCTTCGTCTACAACGCCGCGATGCGCGACGAGATGATCCCTCGCAAACCCTTCCCTCACCCGGAACTGCACGACCAGCAATCCGCGCCGCTCAAAGATCTGTTCTTGGGAGCAGTGCCAGAGCAGAAATAGCGCAACAGATAAGAGACAACAGAGAACAGCAGCAGCGAAGATCCGCATCTCGGTCGCTGTTCATTCTTCCGCAGTTCTCTGTTGTTGTCTGCTGTGCTCTGTTCTTATCTCCCTACCCATTCAGCCGCCAGATCGACCAGTTCAGCCCACCCGCATACATAACCCACAGAACATAGGGCGTCATCAGCAGTGCTGCAGTTTTAGAGACGGACCAGAAGTAGCGAACAGTCAGCAAGATCGTCACCAGCAGCACAAGAATCTCAACACCGGCGACGCCCAACGCATGCCTGCCGAAGAAGATCAGTGGCCATAGGAAATTCAACAAAAGCTGGATATAGAAACACAACATGCCGCGGCTCCGCGCCGGCGAGTCCAGTTGCCGTGCCACCAACCACGCTGCCACCGCCATCAGGATGTAGAGCACCGTCCAAACTGGCCCAAAGACCCAGTTCGGAGGATTGAACCCAGGCTTCACCAGATGCACCTACCACCGCGGTATCTGCACCGCGACCATTGCGGCAGACGCCGAGCCAATGCCAAGGCATAGGACCACGAATACCGCCAGACTCCACCATCGATACGGTCGCTCGACCATCTCCGCCATCACACAGCTCTCCTAACGGCTGCCAGGGTATTCGTACCTGAAAGAGTACACAATCGTGGCACTGTAGGCTGGAAACAACGGCTGAATTGCCAAATAGTGACTCGCGCAGCATCGCGCTTCGTATTTGCTACGCACGCTACAGGAGACAATGGACACAACAACGCTGCACGTTCTGCTGGTGATCTTCTTTGCTACCCTCATCCGCTCGACCTTCGGCTTCGGCGAAGGACTGATCGCTGTCCCGCTGCTTGCCCTCAGCATTCCTATCGGGATCGCTGCACCGGTAGTCGTTCTCCTGTCCATCACTATCGCTGCCGTCGTCGTTGTCCAGGACTGGCGCAAGATCCACATCGGCAGCGCCGGCTGGCTGCTGGCGCCCACGTTTCTGGGAATCCCGCTGGGCATTGTGCTGCTCACCAGCGCCCATCCATATATCGTCAAAGCGCTTCTAGCAACCGTGATCGTTGCATTCTCCGGATACTTCCTCTTCGGCAGGCGTCCTCCAGAACTGCGCAGCGACAGCCGCCCATGGCTCCTGGGCTGTGGCTTCTTTGCCGGTGTGCTCGGAGGCGCGTACGGCATGAATGGGCCGCCGCTGGTGATCTACGGAGCGATGCGCCGCTGGTCTCCCCAGCACTTCCGCGCCACGTTGCAGGGATATTTCCTACCCGCCAGCATCGTCGCAATGGCCGGCTACTGGTTCGCAGGACTGTGGGTCCCCCAGGTCACTCATGACTATCTGCTATCTCTGCCGGTGGCTGTCCCTGCCATCTTTCTCGGAAGAATGTTGAACCATCGCCTACGCGGAGAGGCCTTTCTGAAATACGTTCACGCGGGCCTGATATGCGTCGGCTTGCTGCTACTGATCCAGGCTATTCGGAAGGTCTGAGCGTCGAGGCGCTCACGATCCGTGCCCATCGAATCACCCGGATCTCCACGCCCCACGCGTAGCGTCTACGATGCCTTATCCGCCGTCAGAAACCGGCAACTTCCGCTCCATCGCCAGGGCAGGGCCTGCTGCCCCTTCTCGACTGCAACCTCCCTGCACCTTATTCTTGAAGAACGACCATGCCAGACTCCAGCAACCAGATCCAGGTCCACCTGCCCGACGGCTCCATCAAGCAACTTCCCGTTGGCTCTACCGCGCACGACGTCGCGATGTCCATCTCGCCGCGTCTCGCGGCCGCCGCCGTCGTCGCCCGCATCCGGCCTGCACAAAACGCTTCGCCGGCGCACGCGCGCACCGACGCACAGACTCCCGGCGATGAAAAGTCAGCACCCGGCGAACAGGCCATGTATGCCGCGCCCGATGCAGCCGCCGAGCGCCTTGTCGATCTGCGCGCGCCGCTCACAGAAGACGTGCACCTGCAGCTGCTCACCGAAAAGGACGCCGACGCCATCCCCGTTGTCCGCCATTCTGCCGCGCACGTCATGGCCACCGCCGTCCTCGAGCTTTTTCCGGAGACCAAGCTTGGCCATGGTCCCGCCACCGACGCCGGCTTCTTCTACGACTTCTATCGCCCCACGCCCTTCACGCCCGACGACCTCTCCGCCATCGAGCTCAAGATGGCCGAGGTCGTCCAGCGCGATGAGTCCTTCGTGCGAGTGTACGAGCCGCGCGAACAGGGCCTTGCCGACTACCGTGCCGACGGCGACTTCATGAAGGTTCATTTCATTGAGCGCTTCACCAAGCCGGGTGACGAGATCTCGCTCTATCGCAACGGCAGCTTCGTCGACTTCTGCCGCGGCCCGCATTTGCCTTCCACCGGACGAGTCAAGGCCTTCAAGGTGCTCTCACTCGCCGGAGCTTACTGGCTCGGCGATGAGAAAAATCCGCAGCTCCAGCGCATCTATGGCACGGCCTTCTTCTCGAAGAAGGAGATGGACGAGCACTTCGCGCGTCTGGAAGAGGCGCAGCGACGCGACCATCGCGTGCTTGGCAAGCAGCTCGACCTGTTCTCCATTCAAGAGCTCGCCGGAGCCGGCCTCGTGTTCTTCCATCCCAAAGGCGGCATCGTCCGCAAGACCATGGAAGACTGGATGCGCGAAGAATGCATCCGTCGTGGTTACGATATGGTCTACACGCCGCATGTCATGCGCGTGAACCTGTGGCAGACCAGCGGCCACGAAGGCTTCTACGCCGATAACTTCTTTACTAAGATGGAGCTGGACGACGCGGATTACCGGCTGAAACCGATGAACTGTCCGGGTCACATCCTCATCTACAAGAACTCGCCCAAGAGCTACCGCGACCTGCCCGTCCGCCTCGCCGAGCTCGGCAGCGTTTACCGCTACGAGCGCTCCGGCACCATGCACGGCCTGCTGCGCGTACGCGGCTTTACGCAGGATGATGCCCACATCTTCTGCATGCCGGAGCAGATCGAAAACGAAATCTCCGCGTGCATCGACTTCGCCGAAGCCGTGCTCACCACCTTCGGCTTCCACGAGTTCAAGGTCGAACTCTCTACCTGGGACCCGAAGGACCGCAAGAACTACGCCGGCTCGGACGAGAAGTGGGCGCTCGCAATCGGCTCGCTAGAAAACGTGCTGAAGCGGAAGAACATTCCTTATAAGACGATGCCCGGCGAAGCCGCCTTCTACGGACCTAAGATCGATATCAAGCTGGTCGATGCCATCGGTCGCCTTTGGCAGCTCTCGACCGTGCAGTTCGACTTCAACCTGCCCGCGCGCTTCGAACTCGAATACGTCGGTGAAGACGGTGAGCGCCATCAGCCCGTCATGGTGCACCGGGCGCTCTTCGGCTCGGTGGAGCGCTTCTTCGGTGTGCTTATCGAGCACTACGCCGGAGCCTTCCCGCTGTGGCTCGCGCCCGTGCAGGTCGGCCTCGTGCCTATCGCAGAACGTCACAACGACTATGGCAAGAAGCTCATGGAGCAGCTCAAGGCTGCCGGCCTGCGCGTCGAGCTAGACAGCCGTAATGAAAAAATGAACGCCAAGATCCGCGATCTGACGATGCAAAAGATACCGTATATCCTCGTCTTTGGCGACAAGGAGCAGGAAGCCGGCGCGGTGAGCGTAAGAGTCCGCGGCAAAGGCGATCAGGGATCGATGCCGCTCGCGGATTTCATCGTCAAGGCGGAGTCGCTGCTGGCCAGCAAGTCGGTCGATCTCTAAGGATGCACTGACTCAGTAATCAGTAGAGACCTCGATGGGACAAGAGAAGACATATCTCTCCGATCCGGTCTAGATGACTCGCAGGGAATTTGCTCTGCCGGACGAAGCGAGTAGGCAATCGGTATCTGAGTTGTGTTGTTCAGCAATGCCAGATCGCAGAAGCGAGACCTGGAGCACAGCATCTGGGCATTTTCCCTATCGCTCATCAGGCAGCAGCGTCAGGAAGGCGACGGCTGGATTTAGAGGTGACGATCCACACACCGCACAGGACAAGCACGCCACCCAGGATCTGCGGTGCACGCAATCGTTCCGCAAAGAGGACGAGAGCCAGCAGCGCGGTGAGCGGTGCCTGGGCCAGCAGGACGACCGAGGTGATGGTGGCGGGGAGTAGTCCGAGAGAACGCGTCAGCGCCAGATAGCCAAGTAGTTGGCAGATAAGGCCGAGCCCAACCATGGCAAGCCATGCGGAAGGAGTAGAGACGCGAAAGGAAAATCCCTGCGCGATGCCCGCGATCCCCAGCGTAGCCGCACTTGCGGTGAGGGAAAGGGTGAGCAACGGAACAGTATTGACCACGGAGCGCAGTCGCGCGGTAGCGACGAGATAGATGGCGAAACAGAAGGCCGATGCCAGGGCCATGCCATCGGCAAGACCGAAGTCGAGACTGCTCTTGCGATCGGCGAGAACTACCGCAGCCGAGCCGCATAATGCAACGAAGAGCCCTCCCCAGAAGCGCGAAGCCAGACGCTGGCGAAGTACCAACCAGGACAGTAGCCCCACGAAGAGCGGCGCACTGTTGCCGAGCAGCGCGATGGTGCCGGCAGCATTGCGGAGTGCAGCGGTGTTGTAGAGCGCCAGGTCGCCCGCGAAGAAGACTCCACCGGCGATGCCCAGCAGCCAAGTTTTTAGATCAAGCGAGGGCCACTGCTCGCGACGCCAGAACAAAAGCGGCAGCGTCGCCAGGTCGGCGATGAGGACACGATAGAACGCGGAGATGGTGCCGGGCGTATGTGTCCAGCGGACGAAGATGGCGGACCATGCGATGGAGAGAACGCCGATGAGCAGGAGCGCTCCGGGGTGTGAGGGGAGGGAGAGTCTGCTGCGCGACGCTGCTGCAGAACTCACCGCGTGGCGTGCCGGTCAATCAACTCCTGGTAGAGCGCGATCGTCTGATCAGCGATGTTCGACCAGGCGAAGTGCTGCTCCACGCGCTTGCGGCCGGCCTCGCCAAACCGCTTGCACGCGGCGGGATCCTGAAGCAGCGTCGTGAGTCGTGCGCCAAGATCACGTGCGAACTGCTCGCCATCCACCGGAAAGCTGGTGATCGGATCCTGCTTGAACGGGACAAGATAGCCGGTCTCGCCATCGACCACTACTTCGAGTATGCCGCCGGTAGCACTGGCGACGACCGGTGCGCGACATGCCATGGCTTCGAGATTGATGATGCCGAATGGTTCGTAGACCGAAGGACAGCAGAAGACACGGGCATAGGAGTAGAGCTGGATGGTCTCGGCACGGGTGACCATCTTTTCGATCCACACGATGTGCGGGTTGTGCTGGCGGGCCTCGTCCACCTTGGCGCGCATCTCGGCAGCGATCTCCGGCGTATCCGGTGCGCCGGCGCAGAGCACGATCTGGGTATCGGGCGGCAGGTAGCGTATGGCGTCCACCAGATGGGTGACGCCCTTCTGGCGTGTGATGCGACCCACAAAGAGCACATATGGAATGCTCGGATCGACGCCGTACTGCCTCAGTGCAGTGGTGTCGGCGGTCTGCTGGTACTCGTCGAGGTCGATGCCGTTATAGATGACGTGAATGCGCTCGGCGGGGACATCGTAGGCGCGCAACACATCGGCTTTGGTGCCATTTGAAACGGCGATGATCGCGTCCGCTTCAAGGAGCGCAGTGCGCTCCATCCATGAACTCATGGCGTAGCCGGAGCCGAGCTGTTCGGCCTTCCAGGCTCGCAATGGTTCAAGTGAGTGCGTAGTGAGCACGAAGGGAATGTTGTAGAGTCGCTTGGCGAGGAAGCCGGCCATGGCCACGTACCAGGTATGCGTGTGGACAACATCGATGCGTTCGAGCGCCTTCACCTGGGTCAGGTTCAGGCTCAGTGCTTCGAGAGCACCCTTGAACTTGCCCGGAGTGCCGTTGGTGATCTCCGACCATGGCTCGGCGCCACGCACGTGCAGGCGGCCTTCGTCCAGGTGCTGCTGGCCCCAGCAGTGGACCTCGACATCGATCTTGTGAGCGAGTTCGCGGCTGAGGTAGTCGACGTGGACGCCGGCCCCACCGTAGATATTGGGTGGGAACTCACGGGTGAAGAGTGCTGCGCGCATCGGGTTCTTCCTTCTTGCGGGTGGGGTGGCGCTGCGTGGCCCGAACTACGGCTGCGTAGTGTCGTCGCCCTTTTCGTAGACATGCGTGGTCTTGGTGACGCCCTTCTTGAAGACCTTGCGGATGCCGGAGCGCAGCGCCGCGTCGCCTTGCAGCAGTACGTCCTTGATCGGCTCCTCGGGTCTGCCGCGGAAGGTGGTGACGTGAAAATACTCCTGCTGCTCCAGCGGCGTCGGGGAGAAATAGTAGTTGGAGACGCAGCAGCGGGGGGCGTGGTCGGCGCGGATCTTATTTACCGAGTGCCATGAGGTTTTGTGGGTCACCATCAGCGCCAGGCGGTTGCAGCGGCTGACGATCTCGCGTGGCTGGCCGTCTGGTCCTGCGTCCCACAGTTCCAGGTTGCCGCCGGATTCGTGGCTCCAGTCGGGCGAGACGTAATAGAGCAGGTTCAGCACGCGGTAGAGGTTGCGGTCCTTGTCGTGCGAGTTATCCAGGTGAGGATTGAGGAAATGCCCCTGCGCCATCATGCTGATGCCGCCGGCATAGAGGTGATCGTCCGGGATCATCCCTTCGATGCCGGTGATCTCGGTGCAGAGCGCAACGACGCGCGCATCTTGGAAGGCGTAGATGATCTCTTCGAGCACAGGGTTGTACTTGTCCATCTGCGCGGCTACCAGCTTGTGTTCGCGCAGGCTCTTGCGCTCCATCATCTCGGCGGGACGGGGGTAAGCGGCGAAGATCTGCGTCACCCACTCGAACGGCAACACGTTATCGAGCACACAGCTTTGGACGCGATTGGGCTGGCGGAACTCCGCGGTCAGCCGCGCCTTGTCACGCTGCAAACCATCGACGATATGGTCTGCATACTGGGTGCGGGTGATGGGGGCGCGTTCCGTTGCGGTGTTAGTCATAGCATTCCTTCGGGCCGAGCCTTCGACCTTTTCACGGTATCACCGGCGCAAGCCCGGTCACCAGCCCAGCGGCGCTGCATGAAGCCGAAATAAAAAAGGCCAAAAAGGGCACGACGGCAAAAGACCGTGTGCCCCTGTAAACGCAATTCGAGCTTGTGGCCTAACCGAGGTCGGGTTCTATGCTTCGGTTGCAGCCTCTGCGTTGATCGTGACCGTGATGTGCGCGCTGACCTCGCGGTGCAGCTTCACTGGAATATGGAACTCGCCCAGTTGCTTGAGCGGCTCGTCGAGCTGCACCTTGCGACGGTCGACGGTGTAGCCCTTCTGCTCCAGCGCATGCGCGATGTCCGATGAGGTGACAGATCCGAACAGGTGGTCGTTCTCGCCTACCTTGCGCGTGAAGACCAGCTCGACCTGCTCCATTTGGGCGACCAGTTGCTGCGCATCTTCCTTTTCCTTTGCGGAACGGCGGATGGCCGACTGCTTCATCTGCTCGATCACGTTCCGGTTGGCTGCCGTTGCCTCGATAGCGAGCTTCTTGGGCAGCAGAAAATTGCGACCGTAGCCGTCGGCAACCTTCACCACATCTCCGCGGTGACCCAGGGTATCGACGTCTTCCTTCAGAATGACTTCCATAACTCTCCTATGTGTGCGGCAATCCCCGCATCGTGGGCGTTCCGGAGCGCCGCGCAGCCGGAACGCGCCATATTGAAGCATTTTTCCTGCCTCTGTCTATGTTGAAGACCCTCGTCGCGTGGTCTTTCTGTCAAGAAAGGCCACAATCGCGCTTGCCGGTCTGCCCACATACAGAAAAATACTTAGTACCGCGCCGCGAAAGGCAGCAAGGCGATGTTACGTGCCTGCTTGATGGCGCGGGTCAGCCGCCGCTGGTGCGTGGTGCAAACACCGGTCAGGCGGCGAGGAACGATCTTGCCCCGCTCCGCGACAAACTGCTGCAGCAGGCGCACGTCCCGATAGTGGATCGAATCGATCTTTTCCACGCAGAACTTGCAGACCTTCTTGCGCCGAAAAAACTTGCGGCCGCCAGGGCCGCCTGGACCCCCGGGGCGTCCACCGGGGCGGCCGCCAGGGCCACCGGAAGGACGATCCGGGCGATCGCCTGCTGGACGCTCCGGACGATCTCCCGCCGGACGCTCCGGGCGGTCTCCGGAAGGCCGATCACCTGCTGGACGCTCCGTTGCGGGTGTTGCTGTTGCTGTGCTGGTCTCTTCAGCCATGGTTTGCTTCTTCTTTCTTCCCGTCTGCTTGGCGGGACAGGCCCTGCGGTTGGCAGGACCGGCTGCAATGGTGTGCCGGCGGTAGAGCCGGCGCTTCTTTCATCGAGGCGCGGATACGCTTTAAGCAGTGGCCGCGGCTTCCGTGGTGACAGGCGCTGGCGTTTCGCTCTCTGCGGCGGCCGGCTGCGCACTCAGCTTCTTGCGCGTTGCGCGGATCGCCTTGATCTTGTCCGCGCGCTTCTCTTCCTCATCCATGCGCACGGTGATGAACTTGATCACCGGCTCGGTCACGCGCAGGCGACGCTCCACCTCGGCGATGAGTGAGCCATCTGCGTTGATGATGAGCAGGATGTAGTTGCCGTCGGAAAACTTGCGAACCATATAGGACAGCTTGCGTCGGCCCAGCTTTTCGGTCGACTTGATGGAGCCGCCACCGTTGGTGATGGTCTGGTCCAGTCCTGCGATCAGCTTGTCGACGTCCGCCTCTTCCATATCGGGGCGCACGATAAACATCACTTCATAGCTACGTTGCATGTGTGTCTCTCTTCCCTGAACCTAGAACTCGATCTCGTACTGCTTACTACGGTGCTTCGTCTCTGCGATCCTGCTGCCATCACTCGGCTGGGGCAGGTCCGCCATTCGTATTTCCATTCCATCGGTTCATTGCTGCGGCAACGCCGCTCACGATGACCGTCTCCGTGGCCTGCGCGACGCGATCCAGCACCTCGTCGAGCACCGCCAGTTCCTTCTTTCGCATCGGCGTCAGCAGGTAATCCTTCCCCCGGCGCGATGCTGTCTCCAACCCGTCCGGCCCAACGCCGATCCGAATCCTTGCCCACTCTTCCGTACCCAACATCCCGGAGATCGACTTGGCGCCGTTGTGGCCGCCGGACGATCCCCGCTCCCGAACCCGCAGCGTGCCCAGCGGCAACGCCAGCTCGTCGTACAACACGAGAAGGTCAGAAAACCGCTTCGCTTCGCCCAACTCGTTGACCAGAGCCTGAACGGACAAGCCGCTCAGGTTCATGTAAGTCTCCGGCTTGGCCAGCACAACCTCACGACCCGCAATACGCGTCGTGGAAGTGAGTGCCCGGCAGCGGCGATTATTCACCACTGCCCCGGTGCGCTCGGCCAACCGGTCGATGGCCAGAAACCCCGCATTGTGAGGCGTCCATTGATACTCAAGCCCCGGATTGCCGAGCCCGACTACCAGGAACGGTCCCGCCGTCTGCATGCGTTCGGCCGACACTGCTTACTTCTTGCCGCCCTTGTCACCGCCCTTATCGGCTGCCTTGGCGTCCCCTTCTTCACTATCCTGCTTGCCCTTCTTGACGACCTCAGGCTCAGCCGGTGCAGCCGCTGCGACCGCATCCGGTGTCGGCAGCTCTTCTTCCTTGATAAGTGTGACGTGGGCCACCGTCGCATCTTCCTCGGTGATGAATTTGAACTTGCCGGCGTGCGGCAGGTCCGAGACACGCACCACATCGTTCAGCTTCAGTTCGGTCACATCGAAGGTAATGTGCGCCGGAATGTCACCCGGCAGGCACTCGATCTCTACTTCACGCAGGACCTGTTCCAGCACCCCACCCTCGTTCTTTACGCCGAAGGGAGTGCCTTCCAGCAGCACCGGCACCTCGACCAGCATCGCCTTATCCATCGCGATGCGCTTCAGGTCGATGTGCAGCAAGTGGCCCTTGATGGGCTCGTACTGCCAGTCCACGATCATCACTTTGGTGTGCGCGCTGCCCTTCACGTCCACATCGAATATCGTGTTATGGCCGGACTCTGAGTGCAGGATGCGCAGGATCTGCTTCGGGTCCAGCTCCACCGCCACCGAAGGCTCCTTCGCACCGTAGATCACGCCAGGAATCTTGCCGGCAACGCGCACGCGGCGCGCTGCATTTTTGTTGAACTTGCCCTCGCGGGTCACTGCCGTTACCAGTTCTGTCGTTGCCATATTGCTTTCCTTTCGGTCATGGGGGAGAAGCCGCTATGACGCTTCTAGCTACTAATCTCTAGCTCTTAAGTCTGCAGAGCCAATCTTCGCGCTCGAACTGCTCTAGAAGCTGCTTTTCCCCTACTCCCTTTCGTTAGATATTTCGCCACTGTCATTACTGCTACTTCAAAAGCTAGAAGCTGCCGTTAGCGGCCTTTCGCTAGAAGCTAATTAAAGAGCGAACTCACGCTCGTCTCCATGTGAATGCTCTCGATGGTCGCGCCCAGCAGGCCGGCGACCGACAGCACTTTGATCTTGTCCACCGCTTTTGCCTCTTCACAGAGCGGTATGGAATTCGTAACCACCAGTTCCTTGATGCGCGATCCGGCGATCCGCTCGACGGCAGGCCCGGAGAGCACCGGGTGCGAGGCGCAGGCATAGACCTCGACAGCGCCTTCGTCCAGCAGCGCATGCGCGGTCTTCACCAGCGTGCCTGCCGTATCCACAATGTCATCGATGATGAGGCAGGTGCGGCCGCGCACATCGCCGATCACATTCATCACCTCGGTGACGTTGATGTCCGTACGGCGCTTGTCCACGATCGCCAGGGGTGCGCCCATCTTGGTCGCGAAGAAACGGGCTCGCTCCACCCCGCCTGCATCCGGCGAGACTACGGTCAGGTTGGGCAGGCTCTTTTCACGGAAGTAGCCCACCATCACCGGGCTCGCGAACATGTGATCGACGGGAATATTGAAGAAGCCCTGGATTTGCGCTGCGTGCAGGTCCATGAACAGCGCACGGTTGGTGCCTGCGGCGGTCAGCAGGTCCGCTACCAGCTTCGATGAGATCGCCACGCGGGGACGGTCCTTGCGGTCCTGCCGGGCGTAGCCATAGTACGGAACGACGGCAGTGATGCGGCCGGCCGAAGCGCGCTTGAGCGCGTCGATCATGATCAGCAGTTCCACGAGATTCGAGTCCACCGGATTGCACGTCGGCTGCACGATAAAGACATCCACGCCGCGCACGTTTTCAAGGAGCTGAAAATAGATCTCTCCATCGGCGAAGCGCTGGATCTTGGTCTCGCCCAGCGGCACGCCAATCTGCTTGCAGATTTCCTCGGCCAGGGGCCGATTCGCCGAACCGGCGAATATTTTGAACCGGCGGTCTTCACTCAGGCTGCGAGTGCGTTTGCGCTCCGGAGCGGGACGGAAGTTGTTGTTGTTCGCCGTTTCGGGCTCGATATCCGTCGTCGCGACTGCCGTCTGTTGCTTCATCACGTGTCTCCCAAGCTGGTTTGCGTTGGTGAACTGCGCTTGAATGCTCAAGCCGCGGCTTCGACTGCATCCGCGACAATCTGCTCCGGAGCGCGATGCGCCGGAACAAAGTGGCTGGGCGACTAGGATTCGAACCTAGACAAAGTGCTCCAAAGGCACTTGACCTACCATTAGTCGATCGCCCAACAGGCTGCTGGCGGAGAGGCGGGGAGTGCTGCCAGCGGTTTTGCCGGATCAGCTCTGTGTTTCTCCCCACATCGTGCGCCAATACTGCCGGCGAGGCAAGGTCTCCGTCCGCAGCGCCACAATGCCGCGAGTCCGAAGACGCTCCGCCGTCCGGTCTGCTGCCCCCGCGCTCTCGTACAGCCCAAACAAGGCCGAACCCGAACCCGAAAGCGCTGCATAGATGGCCGCATCCTCTGACTGGTCAGAAGCCGCAAGCACACGCTGAATGTCTGCAAGAGAGGGATGCTGGGCAAACACGACCTCTTCGAAGTCGTTTGCGATCCCGGTGCGGACAAGCGCGAGAAGCGGATTCTCGGCCAGGTCTCCGCTATGGGTCACATCTGTCGCAGGCCGAATCGGCCCAGAAGAGATTGCCCCGGAGACACCGGAGGAGTGCGGCTGACCCCATGCTGCCGAGACAGACCGACTCAACGTCTCAAGTCTATCGGCAAGAGCGGCCGGGGTCAACGAGGAATGGCGGGCATCCCATTCCCGAAAAGCGGCCGGTGTAGAGACACCGACCGCCGGAATGGCAATCACGCAGGCCATCGCCGGGACATCCGGGAGTATCGAGACTTGCTCGCCCCGGCCGGAACCGAATACAGTGCCGCCCACGAGGAATAGCGGCACATCGGAGCCAACCTCAGCCGCGACGCGAAGCCGGTCCTCCATGGATAGCGGTTGGCCAAGCTCCCGCTCCAATCCCAGTAGCGCCGCGGCGGCATTTGCCGAACCGGCGCCCAGGCCACCCTGGATGGGCAGCCGTTTCTCGATGTGGATGTCCACTTCGGCAACGATACCCATGACCGCCAAGGCTCGCTCCGTCACCTTCCATACCGTATTGCGTTCGTCGGTGGGGACGCGCGCGTCATTTGAAGTGATCGTGATGCGTGTAACCCTCGACGCCTTCGCGGTCACCGTCATCAAGTCGTGCATCGCAATCGTCTGGTATACCGTGGTCAACGCATGGTAGCCATCGGGACGGGTCGCGCCAATGGCCAGGCCCAGATTGATCTTTGCGAAGGAGCGTAAGCGAACAGACATGCCGTTGCCATTCTAAGCAGCTGGCGATTAGAAACGACCCAGGCGTTCCCGGCATCCCAACATTCACCTCGTGCTAAGCACAAGCGTGAGCGCCGTCATCCATGGAAAAACCGTTGCCCGCCACCGGCCGCCCGAACACTGGCAAGATTGCCATCATGCTCGCCATGGTCGGCGGCCTGCTGGCTCTTGGCATCTTGGGCAGCATGAACCGCGATCTTATTGGCGGCGTGGGCGCCCGGCTGCATGACATCCTCGTGCTGCCCTTGTTTGTGCTGGGTAAGGTACCGGTGACGATCACCTTCATTGTGAAGGTCGTCCTCTTCCTGATCCTGCTCGGCCTCGTCGCTAATGCCATCCTGCATCTGCTGCAGCGCCGCGTCCTCACCCACACGCCGCTGCAACTGCCGCAGCAGTTTGCCATTGCTCGGGTCGCATCCTATTGCATCTTTGCCCTCGGTCTGGTCGTCGGACTGCAGACCTTCGGGCTCAATCTGAGCAGCCTGGTTGTCGTGGGCGGCGCACTCGGCCTGGGCGTCGGACTCGGCCTGCAGACGGTTGTCGCTAACTTTGTCGCAGGCCTCATCCTGCTCTTTGAACAGCCCATCCGCATCGGCGACCGAATCGAAGTCGGCGACACCGCCGGCGATGTGATCGACATTCGCGGCCGTAGCACCTGGGTCCGCACCAACGACAACATCATCATCATTGTCCCCAACTCCGACTTCATCACCAACAAGCTGACAAACTGGACTGTGAACGACCGAGAGGTGCGCATTCATGTACCGATCGGCGTGGCGTATCACAGCGATCCAGAGCAGGTGCGCGACATCCTCCTCAGCATCGCTGCAGCACACGCCGACGTACTCAACGAGCCGCCACCGAACGTCGTCTTTGAAGACTTCGGCGACAGCACGCTCAACTTCGTGCTTCGCGTCTGGACGACCACCCAGGTACGCTTTCCCGCGGTTCTGCGCAGCGAGCTGAACTTCGCCATCTTCGCCCAGTTCACCGCCGCAAGTATCGAGATCTCCTTCCCACAACGCGACCTGCATGTGCGCTCGATCGACACAGCCGCTATCGATGCGATTCGTTCCATCAACCAGCCAGCCTCGCCGATCGGTTAACATCCGCTTCGCCTTCCATGCGAACCAGCCATGCTTGCGGCGGGGTGAGCGCACCGGATCTCCTATGTGGAGATTGCAAGTCTCGCTACACTCCTTGCATGCCCCGCGCCCTCGCTCCTGTGCTGCTCTTCGTGTCGCTCGCGGTTAGTCAGACCTGTGGTGCGCAGAATGGTGCACCCGTCACCACGGATCACGCGATGGTGGTGAGCGTGCACCATGCCGCCAGCGACGCCGGAGTGGCCATCTTGAAGCAGGGCGGCAACGCTGTGGATGCGGCGGTCGCCACTGGATTTGCGCTGGCCGTGGTGCATCCCATCGCCGGCAATATGGGTGGCGGCGGCTTCATGCTGGCCCACCTGAAGCGGGGAAATCAACCTGCGAAGGACATCTTCATCGACTTCCGCGAAACTGCTCCCGCTGCAGCGTCGCGCGACATGTATCTCGACGCGCAGGGCAACGTGATCCCGGACGCCAGCACACTCGGATACAAATCTGTTGCTGTGCCCGGCTCCGTCGCCGGCCTTGCTTATGCGGAGAAGAAGTACGGCAAGCTGGGACTGAAGGCTGTAATGGCTCCGGCGATCGCACTGGCCGAACAGGGCTTCGTGCTCACCGATGAGGAGGCCGCGGAGCTGCATGATCCCGACCTGGCGAAGTTTCCCGAGTCGCATCGCGTCTTCCAGACAGCACCACAACGAGCAGGACAGACCCGCACGTACTACCAGGCAGGCGACACCTTCCGCCAGCCTGAGCTCGCCGTCACACTCCATCGCATCGCTGCCGACCCGGACGACTTTTACCGCGGAGAGATCGCAAAGAAGCTGGCAGCCGATATCAAGGCACATGGCGGTCTTATCACCGAGGCCGACCTCGCCCACTACCAAGTGAAGGAGCGAGAGCCGGTCAAAGGAACCTATCACGGTTACGAGATCGCCAGCGCGCCGCCGCCCTCTGCCGGCGGCATCGTGCTCATCGAGATGCTCAACATTCTCAAGCCTTACGACTTGGCGAAGCTCGGGGACCGAACTGCCCCGGAAGTCCAGCGCATTACCGAGGCCATGCGCCGGGCCTATATGGACCGCACCGACTACCTCGGCGATCCGGACTTTGCCAGAATGCCCGTCGCTGCCATGCTCAGCCAGGTTTATGCCGACGCCTGGCGCAAGAGCATCGTGCTGAACCAGGCGACGCCGTCCAAAGACCTGAAGCGTCCCGCCGGCTTTCTTCCGCCGCCGCCCGTCGCCACCGTTTCCGAATCTAAATCGACTGACACCACGCACTACTCCGTGCTCGATAAGGATGGCAACGCCGTCTCCGTCACCACCACTCTCAACAACGGCTTCGGCTCGCATGTCACGGCCACGGGCTTGGGCTTCCTGCTCAATGATGAGATGGACGACTTTGCCTCCAAGCAGGGGGCGCCGAATATGTACGGCCTCATCCAGGGGCCGAACAACGCGATTGCGCCGGGCCATCGTCCGCTGTCCGCGATGACACCCACCATCGTGCTCAAGGATGGCAAAGTGAGCATGGTACTCGGCTCACCGGGCGGCCCGCGCATCACCACCACAGTGCTCAACATATTTCTCAGCGTGGCCGAGGGCGGCCTGAATATCCAGCAGGCCGTGGATGCCCCGCGCTTCCACCATCAATACCTGCCGGACATCCTTTACCTGGAGGCCGGCTTCCCCGCCGCAACCGCAACGCAGCTTACCGCCGAGGGATACACGCTGAAGCAGGGCGGCCACTGGAGCGATGGCGAGTGCATTGCAGTCGATCCGAAGACCGGCAAGCTCGAGGGCGGCCAGGATCATCGCCATCACTTCGGCAAAGCCGCCGGCTACTGAGGGATGCGCTATAGCATTTTCGGTATTGGTGTAGACCGTCCAGCGATGGCTATTGTGGCTTTTCTTAACGGAAAAGCCACGTCTCACTGAAATTCCGCAGACCACTGTGGTACCGAAAATGCGCTAAGGCTGCCGATTGGGCACAAATGTCACGCGCTCCTTCCAGCGCAGGAATGGTCGCTCGAGAAAATGATACGAAGCTGCCGCAATTGCAATGGTGAATAGCAGCTCAAGGCCAATCCGCGCCAGCGCCAAGGCGGGCCGATGCGCCGAGGCCGCCGGCGGCCTCGGCATCAAGTGCAACACGAGCACGTGATAGACGTACAGTCCGTAGGAGATCTTTCCCAGCCACAAGAATGGTCTGGGAATCCATGCGTCCGGCATGCCGAAGAAGCTAAGGAACAGGGCCAGACATCCGGCGAAAACACAGCTGTACAACGCAGCTGGCATCCACCAGAGGGACTGTACGTTCGCCGTTCCCCCGAACGATCTCGTCGCCATGATCCAAGAGAGGAGCCCTGAGGCGCCAAGCAGCAATCGCACCGCCGCCGGCAAGGGAAAGCCGTGGCGCGGCAGCCACACTGCCAGCAACGCTCCCCCAGCAAAGAACTGCATCTCGACCAGGGTGTTGAAGCGCACCATCACATCGGACCCGTTACCCTCGACCCCCAGCCACAGCAGCGTGCCATACGACGCAACCACAATCACCATGGAGAGCAACGTGAGTCCGCGCCGGTTACACCTGCCCGCAAGGACAGGCCACACCAGATAGATCTGCTCCTCGATGTTCACGCTCCACAGGATGCCCAGCGCGGCCGTCGCCGCGCCCCCGTAGCTGAGATACCAGTTCCCGGCGAACAACGAGAATGCTGTCACAGCGTGCCCAGACGGCTGCCCCGCGGGTGGGCCAAGTGCCGCGACCAGCACGGCCACCACCACGAAGCTGTAATAGAGCGGAAGGATGCGCGCAGCCCGGCGCTGGTAAAACGCCGCAAGGTGTACGCGCCCGGTCGCTTCTCTCTCCATCGTCAGCAGGGTCGTGATCAGATACCCGCTGAGCAGGAAGAAGAGGCTGACTGCGAACTTAAGTCCAGCGCTCAACGTGCCCTGTAGATCGAAGGCGGCGACCGTTACGCCTAGGCTGGAACGGCCCAGCGTGTGATGGAAAAACACGCAGAGAAAGGCAAACCAGCGCATTGCATCCAATTCCGGCCGATAAAAGGCGCGCCCCATAGAGTTCCTCACGGCTGGCGCCAATCGAGGCTCTCCGTGCAACTCTTCCGCCCTCATTCGCAGGAGTGTATCGCAGCTATACGGGAAGGGCCGCTCAGGCCAACCATGTCGTGCTGCGCTGCAGATGATGACCACGCCCGGGCAGGATGAGAGAATAAGCGGCAGACTACCCAGCCATGCTCCGAGCCCTCTCCACCCATGTATTCCTCCGCCAGCGGCTGCATCCCGGCCTGCTTGATACCCTGGCTCGCGGCGGCGCTCAGGCCATCGAAATCTTCGCCGCACGGCAGCACTTCGACTACACCAGCCGTCAGCACGTGAAGGAGATCGCCGACTGGTTCCGTTCGAACCAGGTTGCGCCGCACTCGCTGCACGCGCCGCTCTACCCTGACAACGAGATGGGACGTGGCGGCGGTCCCGCCATCAACCTCGTACACGTTGACAAGTCCCGCCGCATCGACGGCATGGATGAGGTGAAACGGGCCCTGGAAGCAGCTGAGACGTTGCCCTACAACTTCCTCGTGTTGCACATCGGTGACCGCGACTCCACCTGGGACGAGCGCACCCTTGAAAATGCCCTGACTGCCATCGAGCACTTGAAGGCATTCGGCGGTCCGCTCGGCGTGAAGCTGCTGCTTGAAAACATCCAGAACGAGGTGACGACCCCCGCACACCTGGCGGAGATCATCCGTGTCGGCCACTTCGCGAACGTCGGCGTCTGCTTCGATATCGGCCACGCCAATCTCATGGAAGGCGTGGACGCGACGCTTGAAGCACTGCTGCCGCTCATCGGTTCGACCCACCTGCACGACAATAAGGGCGACCGTGACGAGCACCTGTGGCCAGGCGACGGTACGATTGCCTGGGAGTCCGCAATGGCCGCGCTCAGCGCCGCGCCCCGCTCGCCCGCCGCGTTGCTCGAAATTCACTACGAATTGGGCGACACGCCCGAGGCCGTGGCCACCCGCGCCGCTGCTATCTTCCAAAAGTTTGGGATCTGACGCTTTTATGACGGACGCAACAACCGCAACTCCCCGGCAAACAGCCACGCCCACCACCATCGCCCGTCTCAAGCAGCACGAAGGCCAGACCGTTGTCCTGCACGGCTGGCTTTACAACATGCGTGCCTCCGGTAAGCTGCTGTTCCCCATCTTTCGCGACGGTTCTGGTACCGTGCAAGGCATCCTGCCGAAGGCAGCCGTCACGCCCGAAATATGGGAGACGACCAGGCGGCTGACCCAGGAGTCGAGTGTCATCGTGACCGGCCGTGTCCGCGCCGATGAGCGCGCCCCGGGCGGCTACGAGTTGGACGTCGAGACTGTCGAAGTCATTCAGCGTGTGCCCGAAGAGCAGCCCTATCCCATCACGCCCAAGGAGCACGGCGTCGACTTCCTGATGGAGCATCGCCATCTCTGGATTCGCTCGCTGCGGCAGTCGGCCATCCTGCGTATTCGCGCGGAGATCATCAAGGCCGCACGCGACTACCTGGACGACAACGGCTTCACGCTCACCGATTCGCCGATCCTGACGCCGGCCGCCTGCGAGGGAACCTCCACGCTCTTCCCGGTGGACTACTTCGGCGACGAAGCCTTCCTCACCCAGAGCGGCCAGCTTTACATCGAGAGCACGGCGCTCGCCCTGGGCAAGGTCTACAGCTTTGGGCCGACCTTCCGTGCCGAGAAATCGAAGACGCGCCGCCATCTTACCGAGTTCTGGATGGTGGAGCCGGAGCTGGCTTACGCCAACCTCGACGATCTGATGGCGCTGGCGGAGAACTTCCTCAGCTTCATCGTTGGCCGCGTGCTCGAACGCCGCATGCCCGACCTGAAGGTGCTGGAGCGCGATCTCACCAGGCTGCAAAGCATCCAGGCGCCCTTCCCGCGCGTCCGCTATGACGAAGCCGCCGCCATGCTGAACGAGGCGCACGCCAAGGGCCTGCTCGAACACCCATTCGAGTACGGCAACGACTTCGGCTCACCCGACGAGACGTACATCTCCTCGCAGTTCGATCGCCCCGTGATGGTGCATCGCTATCCGGCAAACGTGAAAGCCTTTTACATGGAGCCGGATCCGGATGACGCCAAGTACGCGCTCTGTGTAGACGTGCTGGCGCCCGAGGGCTATGGCGAGATCATCGGCGGCTCGCAACGCATCGCCTCTTACAAGCTGCTGAAGCAGCGGATCGAAGATCATAAGCTGCCCTTCGATGCCTTCCAATGGTATTTAGACCTGCGCCGCTACGGGTCCGTTCCACACTCCGGTTTCGGTATGGGCATCGAGCGCGCGGTGGCCTGGATCTGTGGTTTGGAACACGTGCGTGAAACCATTCCCTTTGCCAGAACGTTGAACCGTATCTATCCTTAGGGGTTTGCATAACGGCCGGTTTGCTCCCGGCTGGAGCGCCCTTCTATGACCAAGAACGACGATAGTGTCCAGTTAGAGACCGCGCGCGGCCACCAACCCCTGCACGGCGGCGTGCAGGCCCTGCCTCCACGCCACATCCGCATCATCGGCGTGCCACTCGACCTCGGCCAGCAGCGCCGCGGCGTCGACATGGGTCCATCCGCCGTGCGCGTCGCCGGCCTTGAGGCGCATCTTGAGGCGTTGGGCCATGTCGTCACCGATGGCGGCAATATCGGCGTCGCTATCGCCGAAACCAAGAGCCCTGGCGAGCAAAATGCCCGTTATCTGAAGGAGATCCGCGAAACCTGCGTTCGTGCGGGCGACATGGTGATTAAAACGCTCGAAGAAGGCGCAACTCCAGTCATCCTGGGTGGCGACCACTCCGTTGCGGCAGGTTCCGTCTCCGGCGTTGCTGAATTCCATCGTCGCAAAGGCCAGAAGATCGGCCTTCTCTGGATCGATGCCCACTCGGACATCAATACCCCGGCCACCTCTCCCTCTGGCAATGTGCATGGGATGCCGCTGGCCGCCCTGCTCGGCCTCGGCCCTGAAGACCTCTCCAACATTTACGAATTCTCGCCCAAGGTCTCGCCAGAGAATGTCGTCCTCATCGGCGTGCGCGACATCGATGTGACCGAGAAGGAGAACATTAAACGTGCTGGCATCACCGAGGTCTACACCATGCGTGACATCGACGAGCGCGGTATGCGCACCGTGATGGAGGAGGCCCTGCGCGCCGCCGGCCGCGGCACATCCGGCTACCACGTCTCGCTCGACATGGACTGGATCGACCCGGAAGACGCACCCGGCGTGGGCACACCAGTCCGCGGTGGCGCCACCTACCGTGAAGCCCACCTCGCCATGGAGATTCTTGCCGATCATGGCCGCATGCTCAGCTTCGAGATCGTCGAAGTAAACCCGGTGATCGACGAGCACAACCGCACCGCACATCTGGCTGTCGAACTCATCACGTCGGCGTTTGGGAAGAAGATCCTCTAGGACCGGCGCAGCAAGAGATGATGCTTAACGAGGAAACGGTTGGTCCGTCCCCTCTTCCAGAATTGCCATGAACTCGCGATAAACGAAGATGCGCCCGCGACGGCGCCCTGTCTGCTCGCTGACGATGCGCGCCTGGATCATGCGTTCCATCGCGAGGCCGGCTGTCGTGACGGAGATACCGATGGCACGCGCGGCATGCTGAACGTCAGTCAACGGATGCCGTTGCAGATATTCATGCATTTGCAGCATGGAGCCCGCCCGCGGCATCGCCCTCAGACGCATGCGGTCGGCGTGAAAGACATCCTGAATCCGCCTGGCAGTCGTACATGCTTCCTCGGCCGTGAACCGCACAGCATCCAGAAAGAATTCGACCCATGGGCCCCAAGCTCCTTCCGTACGTGTCTGCTGCAGTAGCCGGTAGTAAAGATCACGATGTGTCTTCAGGTACAGACTGAGGTAGAGCGAAGGCTCCCGCAGCACGCCGCGTGAGTAAAGCAGCAGCACCACCAGCATGCGCCCCAAGCGGCCGTTGCCATCCAGAAACGGATGCGCCGACTCGAACTGCGCGTGTGCCAACGCAGCGTCGACGAGCAGCGGCAAGTGTGGCAGCTCTCGATGGAGGTATCGCTCCAGATCGCTCATCGTTTCTTCCATCTCTGCGACGGGCGGCGGTACATACATTGCGTTACCGGGACGTGTACCGCCAATCCAGTTCTGCGATCGGCGGAACTCGCCCGGCTGCTTGTCCGAGCCCCGGCCGGTCCTTAGCAGAAGCTCGTGCATCTCCCGCAGCAGACGATTGCAGAGCGGAAAGCCTGACTGCAAACGACGCAATCCATGCTGCAGAGCTCCGACGTAGTTGGAGACCTCGGTGATATCGTCCGATGGCGGCACAAGTTCGCTCTCATAAAGCAGGAACTCGGAAAGGGACGATTGTGTTCCTTCAATCTGCGAGGAGAGCACGGCCTCGCGCCGGTTGTAAAAGTACAGGAGCATGCCTGTATCAGGTAGCGAAGCATGCAGACCGTCGAGCCGTCCGAGCGCCTGGTTAGCCAAGTCCAGCTTGCCGTAAACTGGCGCTACATCCACGGGCGGCACCGGGGGCAACGGGGCAGGTACATAGGCCTGCACCTTTTCCCCTAACGTCGAAATGGTGATGAAACGACCCGCGACGTTCATTGTTATTCCATTATAGGAGACAATCTGGAATAAGCAAGACTGTAAGAATGTTAACTGGAATAGGCCTTCCTACTATTCCAGTTTGAATGGATAAACTGGAATAGTCGAGTAGGATACTTCAGGAAGTGGAATAGCAGCCAATGACCCTCCGCTCCTTTGCACTGCTGGTCCTCATCGTGTTCGCTCTGAGCCCAGATGCTCCGGCCCAGCCTTCCACCACCCTAGGCACAACCGCTGACAGCGATGCCATGGCAGCCCGCGTCCGCGCGGAATATCTTCACGCATGGCAGGGCTACCACACCTACGCCTGGGGCCACGATGCGCTCATGCCGCTCTCAAAGCAGCCACACGACTGGTACGGCGTGTCGCTGCATATGAGTGAGATCGATGGTCTGGACACCATGCTGCTGATGGGCCTGGACAAGGAAGCAGCCGAGGCGCAGCAGGACATCGACAAGCACCTCTCCTTCGACCAGGACATCTACGTCAAGAATTTTGAGATCACTATCCGCTGCCTCGGCGGATTGCTCAGCGAGTACGAGGCCACCAACGATCCGCGACTGCTGAAGCTGGCCGAGGATCTGGGCCGCCGCCTTCTGCCGGCATTCCACTCGCCCACCGGCATGCCGTATGAGTATGTGAACCTGCGTACTGGCAAGACACGCGGCGCGGAGACCAACCCCGCCGAGGTCACGCTGCTGCCGGAGTTCGGCACGCTCTCCAGACTCACCGGTAACCCCATCTACTACAACACCGCCAAGCGCGCGATTACCGAGATGTGGAAGCGCCGGTCATCACTCGATCTCGTCGGCCTCGGCATCAACGTCAATACCGGTGAGTGGACCGACTCCACTGCCACCATCAGCGGCGGCATCGATTCCTTCGACGAATACCTGCTGAAGAGCTGGCTGCTCTTCGGTGACCGCGACTGCCTGGAGATGTGGCAAAAGAGCATCGTCGCCGTAAACAAATATCTGGCGGAAAAGACGCGTCTCGGTCTCTGGTACGGACAAGCGGACATGCGCACCGGCGCCCGCACCACGCATCAGTACGGCGCGCTCGACGCCTTCTTTCCCGCTCTGCTCGCCCTGGGCGGCGACCTGCAGCGTGCCGAGCAACTGCAGCGATCGAACTTCCAGATGTGGACGCTCTACGGCATCGAACCGGAGACGCTGGAGTACCAGACACTCGCCACGCCCCGTGTCGGCTACCCACTGCGCCCGGAGATCATCGAGTCCACCTACTACCTGCACCACCTCACCGGCGACCCCATCTACCTTCACATGGGCCAGGATTATTTTGACTCACTCGTGAAGTGGTGCCGCACCCCCGTGGCCTACGCCGCGCTGACCGATGTGCGCACCAAGCAACAAAAAGACGAGATGGAGAGCTTCTTCTTCGCCGAGACGCTCAAGTATCTCTACCTCATCTACGCCCCACGCGACACCGTCGACTGGCAGAAGTTCGTCTTCAACACGGAAGCCCACCCATTGAAGCGATTTACAACTGCCGCACCTATTGCCAACTAGGCCGTACGAAATAGTGGAGCCTTGAGACATTGGCGCAGCCAATGATTCCTATTCCGCTCGAAGAGCCTTGATCGGGTCGATGGAAGCCGCCCGTCTAGAGCAGAAGCCGGGATGATGTCATGTATTGAGTGAGGCGATGTAGGCATTTTCTTTGGCCATACTTCGCGGCTGTGTTCTTCCGTCAACGTGACATTTCCGAATTCGCGCTTTGCCGCCAGCTCCGCCTCGTCCCGCGGCACGCCGTCGTCCATCAACTCCTCGATCCGCTCGTCGAGGTGTTCGCGAATCGACGCAGAAAGATCGTCATACCGGCGACGACGCGACACGAGTTGCTTGAGCCAGCGCATGCCGTCACTCCTTACGACTTCGCGACCGCTAGAACCCGGTGAATGCCGATGAACATTGTTTTAAAGCTGGATAGCTCGGCCTCCAGGTGCTTCAGGCCTGCCTTGGTCACCTTGAAGATGCGCACGGGCCGGCCCTTGGGGGAGATACCTTCCTCAGAGACCAGCCAACCTGTCTTCAACATGCGCTGCAGCGCCGGATACAGTGACCCTCTTCGATCTGGAGTAGTTCATCGGAGGCACTCTTGATGTGCTGTGCGAGCGCATACCCATGCGTCGGCCTTCGGCTGAGCGTCTGGAGGATCATCATCTCGAGAGCACCCGGAAAGAGATCGCGGCTGTCAGCGTTTTTTGACATGTATTCTCAAAACAGTACTCGCGAAATACTATTTTGAACACAGTGTTATCAGCCTGTTGTAATTCTGCTCCAATCGGCTTCGACATGTTGCAGTCTGGTTGGCGCATAGTGCCGTGCCATATACCTGCCTCGGCACACCTGCAGAGCGGACGTTAGACTGGCGACACGTATGGCCAGGAAACTCCGTGTAGGAATTGTCTTCGGTGGGCGCTCGGGCGAGCATGAGATCTCCCTGCGCTCCGCCGCCTCTGTGCTTGCCGCAATCGACAAGAGGAAGTACGAGGTGATGCCTATCGGCATCGCGAAGACCGGCCGCTGGCTGCTGGCGGACGAAGCAAAGCATCTGCTCGCCGGTGAGGTTAAAGCTGCATCCGCCAAAACAACACTGGGACGCGCCGCCAGTCAGAGTGCACTCGTCCCCACGGCCAATGCTGCCGGCTCACTTCACATTCCAGCACGCGGACAGGCAGAGGCGCTAGGTGTCGATGTGCTCTTTCCCGTGCTGCACGGCACCTTCGGCGAAGACGGCACCATACAGGGCCTCTTCGAGCTTGCAGGCAAGGCCTATGTCGGTTCGGGTGTGCTGGGCTCCTCCGCGGGCATGGATAAGGACGTGATGAAGCGGCTCTTCGCCGCCGCGGGCCTGCCGATTGTGAAGCATGTCACACTGCTGCGCGGCGCCTGGCAGAGCGCGCCGAAGAAGGCGATCGCACAGATCGAAGCGTCCCTCAAGTATCCGCTCTTCGTAAAGCCCGCGAACCTCGGCTCGTCGGTCGGCATCTCCAAGGTGCATGATCGCTCGGAGCTGGCGCCCGCCATCGTGCTGGCGGCCAGCTATGACCGCAAGATCGTCATCGAGCAGGGCGTGGGCGGCAAGGCTGCCAAAGGCAAGGCGGCCGCCCGCGCGCGGGAGCTTGAGGTTGCGGTGCTGGGCAATGACACACCGCAGGCCTCAGTCGTCGGCGAGATCGTGCCGGCCAAAGAGTTCTACGACTATGAGGCGAAGTACGAAAGCGACGGCTCCATCCCTGTCATTCCCGCCAAGCTGAACAAGGCTTTGGCGAAGCAGGTACGCGCGATGGCTATCGCTGCCTTTCATGCCTGCGACTGCTCCGGCCTCGCACGGGTCGACTTCCTGCTCGAACCGGCCGGCAAAGGCGGAAAACCGGGCAAACTCTATTTGAACGAGATCAACACGCTGCCCGGCTTCACCTCCATCAGCATGTATCCCAAGCTATGGGAGGCTTCCGGGGTGAAATACGCCCAACTGATCGACCGTCTCATCGAGCTGGCGCTCGAACGTCGTGCCGAGCGCGATGATACGCAGTACAGCCGTTAGTGCATCTACATATGTAGGGAACAAGACCCTCTTCCTCGGTGTCTGCCGAGATTGAGGACGCCACCGCCGGAGTGGTTTGAGCCCGGCGTAGAAAGCCATTAGAGATTACCGCTCATGACTCTGCTTGACGCTCCTGCCTACAACGCCAGTCGCGCCCGCAAACGGCGCAATGTCATAATCAGCGGCCTCGTCGGCGTGGTCATCCTCGGCATCTTGGTTTGGGTCTTCTGGAACTGGCCTGCGGAGCACCGCGTCAACCGCTTCTTCGGAGCGCTTGAGGCGCAGCAGTTCGAGCAGGCCTACGGCATCTGGAACAACGATCCCGACTGGCAGCAGCACGCCGATAAGTACAAGACCTCCACCTATCCCTACAATCGCTTCCTGGACGACTGGAACGTGAATGGCGAGTACGGAAAGATCACCAGCCACAAGATTCTTTACGCCACGTCCAGCCTGGGCAACAGCACGCTGATGGCGGTCGAGGTCAATGGCCGGAAGACGCCCGTCACTCTCGGCGTGGAGCACAAGATGATCGGCTTCACGCCGTTCTCGCTCACGCCCCAGATCGGTTCTTTCGGGCTCACCTACTGGCAGATCAGCTACCAGTAGCTGGCTGACTGGCTAAGGTGCGGTCGGCGGAGAAGCCTAGCTAAGAACCGGTTGGCCAGAGGGCAGTCGGCGGATTCAGCTTTAACCCGGCATCCAGCGTTCCAGCCTGGCGAAAGATTCATTTGCCTGCGCCGCGAGGTTCCGCTAACCGCTTTTTCGCCGACCGCATCTTCGCGGGGGCAACCCCTACCCCGCCAGCGCCTTCTCCAAGCTCGCAGAGTCCTCCACATTCACGCACTTTTGTTCGCGATCAATCTGCCGCAGCAGGCCGGTCAGCACCTTCCCCGGCCCTACCTCGACAAAGTACGTCGCGCCTTCGTCGATCATGCGACGCATGCACTCCACCCAGCGGACCGGCGCGGTCACCTGCCGGATCAGCAGATCGCGTTCGTCATCGCCGTCTTTTGTTAGCTCGGCAGTTACGTTTGCCACAATGGGAAAGTGTGGGTCCTGCACCTCGATCGCCTTCAGCACCTCGGCCAGCCGGTCCTGCGCTGGCTGCATCAGCGCGCAATGGAAGGGTGCGGAGACCTGCAGCGGCACTACCTTCTTCGCATTGCGTTCTTTCGCCAACTCACCTGCGCGCGCTACGCCTGCAACGCTGCCGGAGATGACGATCTGTTCCGGTGAATTCAGGTTCGCCGGCGACACCACCTCGTTTGTCTCGGAGGCGGCCGCCTCGCATATGCCGCGTACCGCATCCGCATCCAGGCCAAGAATCGCGGCCATCGCGCCTTGGCCATCCGGCACCGCCTCCTGCATGAACTGGCCGCGTGAGCGCAGCGCGCGGATTGCATCCGCGAAGTTCATCATCCCTGCCGCGACACAAGCCGCGTACTCGCCGAGCGAATGGCCCGCCGCCATCTGCGGCTCGATGCCACGCGACACCAGTACGCGGTATGCGGCAATCGACACCGCGAAGATGGCCGGCTGCGTGAACTCGGTCTGTTTTAACTGCTCGACCGGCCCCTCAAAGCAGAGCTTCGACAGGGAGTAGCCCAGTGCGGCGTCGGCTTCGTTGAAGGTGTCGCGGGCTACTGTGAACGTCTCGGAGAGGTCGCGGCCCATGCCCACAGCCTGCGAACCCTGCCCAGGAAAGAGAAATGCAATCTTTAGGTCGCTCATAGCAAGAGGTCATTCTCGCACGCTCGCATCCCAGGTTGCATCTGCACGTAGCAGCGCACGGTGACGGCGTAGCGAGTCTTCGACGCATGGCTCGATCCGGCTACCGCGCAGCGATTTTGTGCGCCACACCCACGGGCGAGATCGTTCGCACCGATATCGACGCACGCGTGACGCGCTTACCATTCCGCCACAGCGCCTCACGCATTGCAGTCCACCTGGAGATTCATCGATTGCTTTTCAAATCGGCCCTACCTATGCGAGAACTCTCCCCCTCGTCACAATAACCAAGTGCTGTAGCATTTTCGGTATTGGTGTAGACCGTCCAGCGATGGCTATTGTGGCTTTTCTTAACGGAAAAGCCACGTCTCACTGAAGTTCCGCAGACCACAGTTTTACCGAAAATGCTTTAGCAGCTTACGAGACAGGCGGCGCTGTAAATTCGCGCTCGATGCGATCCGTTACGCCGGCAGCGGCAAACTCCGCGGCCACGCGGATGCCGTTCAGGATCGCGCGATCATCAGAAGAGCCGTGCGTGATGATGCAAGGGCCGCGTACGCCGAGCAAGGGCGCTCCGCCGTATTCAGACTGGTCCAGCCGCTTCTTGAACTCCTTGAAGCCGCGCCGCGCCAGCAGCGCGCCGGCGCGGCCGGAGACCGTCGAGCCCAGCGACTCGCGCAGCATCTCACGCACCATGCGTGCCAGGCCTTCGGAGGTCTTCAGCGCAACATTCCCCACGAAGCCGTCGCAGACGATCACGTCGGCATGGCCGTTGTAGAGGTCGCGACCCTCCACGTTGCCGATGAAGCGGATGGGCAACTGCTTCAGCGCTTGCAGCGCCTCGCGGGTCAGCTCATTGCCTTTGGTCTCTTCTTCGCCTATCGAGAGAAGTCCGACGCGAGGCTTGGCGATCTTCAGCACGGAGCGGGCGTACATCTCGCCCATGATGGCGAACTGCTCCAGATTCTGGACCTTGCAGTCCACGTTCGCGCCCACATCCAGCAGCACGCACGGCGAACCAGTACTGGTGGGCAGCGGCATCGCCAGCGCCGGTCGGTCGACGCCCGGTAGCGCGCCCAGCACCATCTTGGCGCAGGCCATGGCAGCGCCGGTGTTGCCTGCGGTCAGAAAGGCCGCGGCGTGTCCTTCCTTCACCATCTTCAGGCCCAACCGCATGGTGCTGTTGCGTTTTTCGCGAACCGCTTTCGCGGCCTTGTCGTCCATGGAGATCCATTCGTTCGTATGGACGATCTCAATGGGCACACGACGGCCCAGTGTGCCGAGACCGGCACGTAGCTTTGCCTCTGGACCGATCAAGTGAACACGAACGGGATAGGCGCGGCAGGCAAGAATAGCTCCCCGTATCTCTGGGCCGGGCGCGTCGTCCGAGCCCATGGCATCGAGAGCGATCTCCGTAAGAGGGGGCACCCGTATGGCCTTTAGGCTTCCTTGACCTCGAGCACTTCACGGCCCTTGTACTGGCCGCACTTGGCGCAGGCGCGATGCGGCAGCTTGCGCTCGTGGCAGTTCGGGCACTCGGACAAACCGGTGGGTGTCAGCGCGTCATGTGCGCGACGCTTGGAGGTGCGCGCCTTGGAGTGGCGGCGCTTCGGATTCGGCATGGCAAATTCCTTTCGATCTAGGTCGTGCCGCGGGCCGCGTTGTCGCGGCATCCGATCGTCATACGGCCTGATAACTCACACTAAGACTTGATCTTGCTGCGCAGGTCTGAGAGGGCGCTCCAGCGCGTGTCGGCTACAGCCCCCCCGCAAGAACAGATCTCTGTATTCAGGTTCCGACCACAGCTTGGGCATAGCCCTTTGCAGTCAGGGCGGCAAAGGGTCTTTTCCGGCAGGGACAGCAACACCTGCTCGCGCAAGACATCCTCCAGCACTAGACCGTCCCCATTATAGTAGCCGATCTCGGTCTCGGAGGTCGAGATGGCGTGCTCGGCGCCGTTCGCATCCACGCCGATCGGCCGGTAGAGCAGATCGAACTCTCCCTTGAGAGGGTGTTCCACTGGCTCGACACACCGTGAGCAGGGTACCTCGAAGCGTCCCGAGTATCCGCCCCGGGCCCGGATGTCCGGCACCACTTCCTTCGGCCCGCGATGCTCCTCGATCAGGTCCGCCCGGCCCGCGGCATCGACCACGCCAAGCTGGCGAATGTCCGGCCCGTAATCGATCGCATCCGGGGCATAGTGCTGGTCAAATTCGACCGCTTCCACACGCAGATCTGCAACAGTAATCAACATCACAACTGCTATTTTACGACCGCCCGGCGATGCCTACTAGAGCAGAAGCTGGGATGATGTCATGTATTGAGTGAGGCGTTGTAGGCATTTTCTTTGGCGAAAATGCCTGACGAGAGTGGCGCTTCACCTTACAGCAACCCGGCTTCTGCTCTAGCTCGCATCCGGATCCAGCCGGATAGAAATTGCAGAGAAGAGGATCTAGCTGTCCTTGCGGTAAAGGAGGTTGCGCATCGTTTGCCGGCGAGCCTCATTGATCTCAGCTTCATTTTTGCGTTCGTCTGCGTCCATACGGCGCTTCGTGCCAACGTCGTTTGCTTCTTCTGCGGCGCTGCACTCGGGGCAGCGGTTAGCGAAACCAGGTTTATCGGGCTTCAGTTCGAACTCTTCGGAGCAGATCGAGCAGACTTTGATCGGGAAAGGCATAGCGCCTTTTATGGTAGCGAAAACGATGCGCGACGGCATGGGCCGCCCCACGAAAAAATGACGCGATGGACGTCTCGAATCCGCACCCCATCGTGCGCTGGATGACAGTCTGAGTTTAGCCCGCCGCCACCCAGCGCTCTTCCATAAACATCCGGATTCCTGCCAATCCTGCTGCACCCGCAGCGAGGCAGGCCGCCATGGTTGCCTCGTCCACGCCACCGAGCGCGAAGACCGGCATCGCCCCTGCCTCGCGGCAGCCCGCAGTCAGTGCCTCCAGGCCTAGCGGGGTCGCATCGGGATGGGTCTCGGTCGGAAAGATCGGCGAAAGCAGCGCCAGGTCAGCCCGGGCCACCCGAGCCACCGCTACCTCGCCGACGGAGTGACAGGCGACCGAGACAATGCCCGTCGCACGCGCTCTACCGACCTGATCCGCGGTCCACGTCGCCGGCAGATGAAGGCCGCCCGCACCAGTGACGCGCGTCATCTCCAGCGCCTCTTGCATGCCGGAGCCCATCTGACTTTTGGAATTCGTCAGGCCGCCCGCATTCACCAGCACCCTGGAGCTGCCGGCGGCCGCAGCAACCATACCCCGCACCAGCTTAGCCAGCACGGGCGCCGACAGGTCTTTTTCCCGCACCTGGATGTACTCCACGCCGCCCGCAGCCCATTCCTCTGCCAGCCGCAGCAGCCCGTCGTGCTCCGCATCGCTCAGTTGGCCGCGCACATGCTCGCCGGGCAGCAGGGAACGGTTGGTGATCGCGAAAAGCCGCATGGCCGCAGTCTACCGCGACCCGCCGATACCGCCGCTTTGTGAAGATGCGGCAAATCTTCCGTCCTTCGGGGCCACCCTAGGAGTAGCGTATCTATGCGCTCTCAGGCAATTTCTGTACCCTTGAAGAAGAGCATGCCTACCTACGACATCATCATCATTGGATCGGGCCCGGCTGGACAACGTGGCGCCATCTACGCTACCAAGCAGGGGAAGAAGGTGGCGGTGATCGAGCGCATGCGCTCGGTTGGCGGCGTCTGCATCAACACCGGCACCATTCCCTCGAAGACCATGCGCGAGGCGGTGCTACACCTCTCTGGTTACAACTACCGCTCCATCTACGGCATGAACTATCGCGTGAAGGAGCGGATAACCATGGCCGACCTCGCCTTCCGCGTCCAGCATGTCATCAAGACCGAGGTTGATGTCACGGAGGCGCAGCTCTCCCGCAACGGCGTCGACGTGCTCTACGGCATCGGCAGCTTTGAAGATTCCACGCATGTCCGCGTCACCGAAGAGGGCAGCTCCCAGGTCTACGAGGCAAAGAGCATCATCATCGCCACCGGCACCCAGCCGGCCTTCTCGCCCAAGGTGCCCATCAACGGACGGAACATCGTCAACAGCGACCAGGTACTGAACATACCGACATTGCCCAAGACGCTCATTGTCGTCGGCGGCGGCGTCATCGGTGTCGAATACACCTCCATGTTCGCGGCGCTGGGTATTCGCGTCACCATGATCGAGAAACGCCAGCGCCTGCTCGAATTTGCCGATCAGGAGATCATCGAGTCGCTGAGCTACCACCTGCGCGACAGCCGCGTCACCATGCGGCTCGGCGAAGAGGTGGACAGCGTCGAGGAACTTCCCGAGGGGGGTGTGGTCGCGCACCTGGAGAGCAAGAAGCGCATCCAGGGCGATGCTTTGCTCTACGCCGTGGGCCGCTCCGGCAACGTGGACGCACTGAATCTGGAGAAGGCCGGCATCGAAGCCGATGCCCGAGGCCGCATCCCCGTAGATAAGGACTATCGCACTAAGACGCCGAATGTTTTCGCGGTCGGCGATGTGATCGGCTTTCCTTCGCTCGCGTCTGTATCGATGGAGCAGGGCCGCATCGCGGTGGCGCGCGCCTTAAATGACAACACCATCCAGTCGAATCCCAGCTTCTATCCCTATGGCATCTACACCATCCCGGAGATCTCCTTCATCGGCAAGACCGAGGAGCAACTCACGGATGAGGACGTGCCCTACGAAGTAGGCGTGGCCTACTATCGCGAGATCGCACGCGGCCAGATCCGCGGCGACACCACGGGACGCCTGAAGATTGTCTTCCATCGTGAAACACGCGCCTTGCTGGGCGTGCATATCATAGGCGAGGGCGCCAGCGAACTGCTGCACATCGGTCAGGCAGTGATGGCGCTTGGCGGTACACTCGACTATTTCATTGATACGGTGTTCAACTATCCAACGCTCGCCGAATGCTATAAGACGGCGGCATATAACGGCATCAACCGGCTGGGCCGCTTCGGCGCAGACGGAAACTAGGCTGCACGAGACGCCGGGACCGGAATGAAGTAAGGCTTTTGGAATGGATGCTGCTCCGCTTTCCCTAGTCGGTGTCGACCGAAGAGGGACTTTCGAAGTAGCTTTTCCGTCAAGAACAGTTGCAAAGCGCGGAATGTTAGATAGGCGATACAACAGATAGGCAATACAACAGGTAGCAATACAGCTAGGGAAAGTGGATTATGGGCAGAAGCATCGGCGTCGTCATGACCGGGGACATCACCGCAGGGCTTATCGAAGACCATCGGCTCATTGGCGAACTGCGTCGCTATCCGGAAGACCCCGATGAACACCACGGACTCATTGACCTGCCCACCGATCCGCTGGTCGATGTCATCTGCGACCTCATTACGGGGCTGCGGACGCAAGCAAGTGCAGGGGCCGGCAGCCTGGACGCTATCGGCATCGCGTTGCCCGGCATCGTTCGCAACGGCGTCGTCGAAGACTCGCCGAATCTCGCGCAGCTCAAGGGCGCAAAGATCAGCGAAAAGGTGGACGCAGTGCTGCGCGCACGCGGCATTGAGGCCCCTATCTCGCTCTTTAATGATGCGGACGCTGCAGCTGCCGGTCTCGCGGCAACGCGCAACCAGCTCGACAAGGTAATTCGTGTCTGGACGCTCGGCAACGGCATCGGCTTCGGCCGCTATCCCGACGCCGATGGTCCCTTCGAAGGCGGCCACACCACCATCTCGCTCGATCCCAAGGAGACCTTCTGCGGCTGCGGCGGCGTCGGTCACCTGGAAGGCATCATGGGTCATCGCGCCATGCGCCTCCGCTTCATGGACATGGAGCCGGAAGAGATCTTCGCCAATGCCAAGACCGGTGACCAACGCTGCGCGGACTTCGTAAAACGCTGGCATCGTGCGCTCGCCGCGGGCACCGCCGCCTCCATCCACCTGGAAGGCCCGGGACGCTTCTACTTCACCGGCATGAACATCGGCTTCGTTGAGATCCCTCTACTCAAGCAATACCTATGGGACATGGTGAAGATGAGCCCGTTGCAGAGCTACACGCTCGAAGCGATTCCCGAGACACCGGAACTCGCCGTCATCGGCGCAGGAACCGCCGCGGAGCTTGGCCAGAAGCGGTAGATTCGTGGCGCATTCCTGAGCCGTAAGTCTTGGGCTTCAGTCTCCTCTTCATCGCGCTTGCCGACACATCCGACTCAACCTCGAACGGACGCCTGGATCACCGGGTTGGAAGCCACGGCGCTCTTAATCTCCGGATTTGAAGCTATCAAATGAACTAATGCCTGCGTGAGCTTGTCATCGGTCTCCGAGGCCTGCCTGATCTGTACCGGGAATCGCGTCCAGAGCTGGAACGAGCCCGCGCTGAATTGCAGCCGCGATTCGACAGCAGGCGGACTGATCGTGGTTTGCATCTGGACTTCAACGCTCCGATGCTGCATCTCGATCTTCGCGCGATAGCCGTCGTAGACTGCGTTCACTTCTTTTAAGACAGCCTCGCAGACGAGCTTGTAGTCGGCGGCATCCGTAAGCTTCACGATCAGTTCGTGCCACGCATACTCTGTTCCCGGTATCTGCTTGAAGAGCGGCGTGCCTGCCTGGAAGAGCACGGCATTTGAAAAGACTGCGACGCGTCCCGTCGGATTCAGCTCTGTGCCGCTTCCCGCTAACTCCATCACATAGAAGCGAACAAGGCCGACGTCGATGACGTCACCGGTTACCGACGAGATGGTAATGCGATCTCCCACTTTCACCCCATACCTGCCGATGATGAAGAAGTAGGCAGCCACAGAGAGGAGAATCGTCTGGAGACCGACGGCGATGCCCGCCGTGATAAAGCCGGCGAACGTTGCCAGTGAGTTGAACTGAGTAACAAACCCGAACACAATGACAAGGACTGAAAGAAAGCCGACGACAGTTCTGCGCACGATCAGAAACTGACGCCGGCGGCGAATGTCCCGAATGTACTTATTGGTGGCATGCCGCCAGATCTCGCCGCCGCCAAGGATCAGTGCGAGCGCAATCGCAATAACAAGGATTCTCAGAAGCAGCGCATGAAGGATCCGTGCATACTCTCGATCGACAGAGCTCTGCCATGCGGAAAGGTTCGCGCGACTCTGCTCCAGGACGATGATTTCCTGACTCAGAGGAACCGTAGCCGCCGACAATGCTTTGAACTTTGCGGTAATCGAATCGATGTTTGGCTGAGCGGTGGCGGAGGGACCTGGATGGGAGGGTGCTGTCGGCTGCGCTTCAGCAGTCGGCGAAGCCGCCGCGGATGTCGCCGCCTGTTGCGAGAGCTGCTGCCCCTGTTGAATCAAATTACGAAGGACGTTCGAGATCGGCTGACGCAGCTTCAATGCCTGTTTATGCAGACGGTCATTCGTCTTCAGCAGGGAATCGAGAGCATGTTGTGTCTCGAGAAGATCCAGCAGCACGGTGCCCTGGCTCGTCACACCGGACGATCGAGCGGATTCGATCGTAATCATCTGCGGGGATGCTGTCTTATTCTTGCTCTGTAACTCCGGAACCGAACTTTGAAGTCGATCAATGTCTGCTTCGAGCCCGGTGCCGCTAACCGAATCCGCCATCCCGACGATCTTTTGTAACGCATCCTTCATGGCGTTCGCTAAATTCAAGGAGCCCTGGAGCTGCTTTTTCTCGGCTTGTAACGCAGCAACATCGCGCGGCTTGCCGTGGCCAGCTGTTGTTCCACCGCCGATCTTCGAGTTTGTAAGTCATCGATCTGCCTTTCAACATTCTCTTCAACGGCCTGCATCTTTTGTTGTTCGCCGGTTGCGGAGGAACCGGATGCCGCCTCCTTGCTGGTTTGATACGCAGACATCAGCGCGCCTTCAGCCTTGGCCGATTGGAAGGCGAACCCGGCAACCTGCGAAGAAAGCGCGATCGCCTGGTCGCGATAGACCACATCGTTTGGTTCACCGGCTTTCTGAATAGGCTGCTGGGCAGTCCGATAGAACTGAATGACTGCGTTGAGATGAGCGACAATCTCTCGGCTTCTGGCCTCAACGTCAAACCCGGATTTCGGAAGCTGCTGAGAAAAAGCGAACATGCCGGCAATCAAAACGAAAACAGCGTAACGGAACAGCGCGAGTCTCTTGCTGGATCCAAACATACATTTGCGATGTTGCTTCTCTGTTTTCGATTCAACTTGAGACATGTCACCTCGCGTGATTTATTTCGCCGGCTCTGGCAGTTTCATGGTGAGATGCTCCAAGTTCGAGATGGATTGCGCTGCGGAGGGCAACTGGCGCCGCCGCACGCATGCGATTCCGGACCGTCCTTCGCTACAGCATTTTCGGTAATGCTGTGAAAATGCTGTAGCGAATTAGATTCCCCTTCGTTGTCCTTGCTCTGATACGCCGGTATAAGCAGAGGACATGAGCACCCGCCGCACCATGCCTGGAGGTCGCGCCATCCATGCCGCTTTACCGCGCGGCCTCAACGGGCGCTGTCTGTGCCGCTGGTGCGCACTGGAGGTACCAAAGGGACGCCGCACCTTTTGCTCCGACAACTGCGTACATGAGTGGTGTCTGCGGACAAACCCCGGCTACCTGCGCGGACACGTGTTCAAGCGAGATCGCGGCGTGTGCATCAGTTGCCGCGTAGATACACAGGTGACACAGGGAATATTGAAACGCTCCCGCGGCGCCACACGGCTCCGGCTTTTGAATTACTGGGACCTGGAACGTTACACGGGCCGCTCGCTCTGGGAAGCCGACCATATCGTGCCGGTGGTCGAAGGCGGCGGCGAGTGCGACCTGAGCAATCTGCGTACGCTCTGCCTACGCTGTCATCGCATGGCGACGCTTGGCCTCCGGTTGCGCAGGCAAGAGGCGCAGCTCGCGGCGCATCGGCAGACAGCACCGTCGATGACGTACCCCTCGCTGCCACAGCCCGCCGCCGCATCCAACGGAAGCTCTAGCCCGGTCGGCGAGACCCCGTAGTCTTGCGAAGCACTCCAGTCCTCTCCTGCAAATTAAAAACGATAAACATAAACAATTAAACGAAATAAAAACAGTAAGCGCCATGAGACTCCCCCTCTCAGTGGAGGAAGCCACCGAACAGATTTCAGCTACTACCCCTCGTGTTCTGGAGAGCATTTCTGACTGACAGCACCTGAGCCGTAGGGAAGTCGAAGAAGATTCAGCTGTGTGTCATTCACGGTTTCGGCGGGCTCGCCGTGGACTTGTCTTGCGGAACGCGGTGTGCCAATTGTGGATCGGGTGTACGCTCCCTTGTCGCAGCTTCCAATGTCTTGCGGTCTAGATCTACAGTGCCGAGACGCCCGTCTTCCACGGACTGTATGACCAAGCGGACATCCTGCGCCTTACGCGAAACTCGGATCGTCATCGGCAGTTGTGTGAGCGTCTTGGCCAGCTTCGTCCGATCCTGACTGGCATACATCACCGTTAACGTCTCGACCTTCGATGTCAGGATGTCTCTTCGTCCATCCAGACTGGCAGCCGCAAACTTCACATCCGTCGTACTCGTTCCATCTTGCTCTGGCTGCCACAGAAGATTTCCCGACCGCAGCAGCAATGTAAATTGCGCCGTCTGCGTATCCGGACGCCACACCAGGTCTTGAATCGTCATCGTCAGGCCCTGGTAGGGGATTGTGGATTGCGCGGCCTCGGCCAGGTCGACCATCATTCGCTGCCGTGGATCGAACGCATCTTTTGGATCAGGTGCAAAGTATCCAGCCTTGGTGATGACGCGCAGATCGGGATCGCGCATCGTCACTCGAATCCGCCGGAACTTGCCGTCTGCAGGGCCGTCCTGGGGTCGATAGGTCAGCGTGTAGTATGCAGAACCCAACTGCTCGGATTGCTCGATCTCGTGGTCGATGTCGTTTCGGTTGGAGAAAAGGTTGCCCCTGTCTCGTTCACGAATACGCCGAAATTGATATCTCCGGAGAAGGGATCGTCATCGCCGATCTTGTTATGGGCAGACAGATCGATGACCGATACCGGTGGGCCGTTTGCCGATAGCCCTGGGAATATAAGGAAGAGACTGATTCGCGCGTCCACCAACATATTCGTGGTGTCGTGGACGTACTGGTCGATCTTGCTCAGCATGGGAGCTGCGAAGTTACCCGAAAACAAACTCGGGCTGCCGTGTCCTACCCAGACGATGTTCTTTCTCCCGGATATACCCCGGTTCTGTAACGCAATCTGCTGCAGCGCGTCCAGCGACTGCCCGAAGCGCTCGCCGTCGAAGGCAAAGTTCATTTTCTTGTACGGCACCTCGGTCTGCACATCCTCCAAGGCCGCAAGCAGGTCCGTCTTGCTCCGGGTGTAACCCTGCATCATCTGCAGGGATCGATCGCGAAGCACCATCAGCTCGCATGGCGATGCGAGTTGTTCCGGCTGTCCATCCAGATACTTGCGTACCGAATGACGTATGTATGCGAAGTCGTTAAACGTGGAGTTGAGCAGGTCGAGGACGAATATGGTAACCGGGGGCTCACTGGCGGTACCGGCATCGGTTAAATGGGTCTCCGGCGGCTCGAATGAGAAGATGCGTTGCGGCTTTTTGTCTTCGGTGATGAGGAAGTCGTCTTTCGTCAACCCTTTCGTGACCGGATGGCCTTTTTTGTCCACCACGGTCGCATCCAGGAATACAAGGTTCGATGTGACACGGAACGTTGGCGTCGAAGCGGGCGCCTGCGGTGACTGACCCATTGCTTTTTGGAGGAGAAACAGGCTCAGCAACAAAGTGCCGCATACGAGAGCCCGTGTGGCCGCCATAGAAATCCTCGCTGGTAGCTTACTCCTGCAATATCGGCATGCGCTTCTGTCCCGACAACACTCTCGATGAGGCTTAACTTTCACGTCACCTTTGCCGCACATTCTCCGCCTTCGGCTTCCAGTTGCGGCATGATGAAGAGACAGACTGGGTTTCAATCCCGGCTTGCAGTGAGGTGCTCTTTTTTGGCCATCGTGCGTCCAACCCTCGTTCTTTCGCTTGCGCTGGCTGTCGCCGTCGAAGCGTCGGCCAGAGCCCAGCAATCGACCGAAGCGCAGGGTGCGGGCAATATGCCATCGGTGCGTCTGCCGAATGGGCACTCCGGGTTAACCACAGCCATCAACAATGCGGCGGTGAAGACAGACAGTGCGCCGGCAGGCCCTCTGCCACCGACCGTCCCGGCGGGCAGGCCGAGCATTGGGTTGGTGTTGGATGGAGGTGGCGCGCTCGGGCTTGCGCATATCGGTGTGCTGAAGTGGTTTGAAGAGAATCGCATTCCGGTCGATCGCATCACCGGCACCAGCATGGGCTCACTGGTGGGTGCTCTTTACGCGACCGGACACTCCGCGCATGAGATCGAGGAGGTGGCGAACGGCGCAGAGCTGCCAAATCTCTTTCACCTGCAGGTGGACTACGACAAGTTGAGCTATCGGCGGCGTGAAGATCGCCGCGAACTGCCGGGCGCATTCCAGGTTGGACTGAAAGACGGCATCAGCCTGCGCAACTCCTTGTTGACAGACCGCGGTCTGAATGCATTTCTGAACGATGAGTTTCGAAGCTATAACGCAGAACATATTCGCTTCGACGACCTACCGATCCCCTTCCGCTGTGTCGCTACGGATCTGAACACGCTTCGTCCCGTGGTCTTCTACGGTGGCTCCATTCCGCTGGCGGTGCGTGCGTCCATCTCGATCCCTGGCGTGTTCGCGCCGGTGAAGTATCAGAAGCACTACCTGGTGGATGGCGCGATCATGGAGAATCTGCCAACCGGCGTAGCCAAGAACGATCTTCGTTCAGACGTAGTGATTGCTGTGCTGCTGCCGGCAACGGAGTTTCAAGACAGCGATGTTGCCTCAGTAGTCGGCGTCTTCGCGCGCGCCTTCTCCGCCGGCACAGCGCACAACGAACGCGAGTCCGAGAAGCTGGCGGACGTCCTGGTGACGCCGGACACAGGCAAGTATGGCGTGGGGGACTACGGCAAGGCGAAGGAGTTGATCGCCAATGGCTACGTAGCTGCCGAAGCGCAGCGTGCGGCGTTGCTGAAATATCAGCTTTCGCCCGAGGCATGGGAGCAATACCTGGCCGAGAAACGATCGCGTCGCGCGGTGCGCCCAGGACTGCTGGAAACAGTAAGGGTGCAGGGCGGTTCGCCGGGTGCGCAGGCAGATGTGTCTAAGAGTCTGAAGCCATTGGAGGGAAAGCCCATCGAATCACAGCCCATCCTGCAGGCGCTGGATCGAGTGCAGAGCAATCAGACCTATCAGGCCGAGTATGTCACGGTTGAGCCGCGGCAGCAGCCGGGCGATACATCCAGTCCCGGACCGTCCACAGGTGTACTGGTCAATCTGGAGCCGACGCGCAATGGTCCGCCCTTCTTGCTGATCGGTTTGGACATCACTGCCATGACCGATAACGTGTCGCGGGCCACCTTCGATATGCGGCTGATCGACAGCGATCTCGGCGGCTATGGTTCGGAGCTGCGTACGGATGTGCGCGTAGGCTTTTTGACACAGGCCTCCACGGAGTATTACCGGCTGTTACGGCCGGACGGCCTCTACATCCAGCCGCACGTCGGCGTGTTGCGGCAGCCGGTGTATATCTTCCGCGATCAGGATCGCATCGCGGAGCGCCTCCAGCAGAACGTTGGCGGCGGACTGGACTTCGGACGTACATTTTCCCCTCGCCTGCAGCTGGCCGCAGAGTGGCGCGAACAGGTGGTGCGCTGGCATACGCAGCTCGGCTCAGATGAACGGCCAGACCTCTCCGGGACCGCGCAAACCGGCGTGCTGCACCTTACCTACAACAACATGAATGGTGGACAGCTGGCTACCAAAGGCATGCGGTTCGATATCGCAGGCGGCTCGCTCTACCATGCTGTCGCCAGTCAGAATGCGCCGCTGCTGCAGCTCAACGTGTTATTTAGCCACACCATCGCAGAAAAGAACATTTTCGGTCTCGGCATTTCAGCAGATACCTACTTCCGTCGTAATGTGGCAGACCCCCTGCGCTTCACACTGGGGGGTCCGCTGCGTCTATCCGCATCGTCGATCGATGAGTACCGAGGAACCGACGACGCGCTGGTACGGGCTGCCTATCTGCACCGGATCGCGCCACTGCCGACACAACTCGGCGAAGGGCTCTATGTCACCGCGGCGTATGAAGCCGGAGAGATATGGTCCCCGGAGCAGCCTGCGTTCCTGCGGCAGGATGGTGTGCTGGGGTTGCTGGCGGCAACGCCCGTAGGATCGATCACGCTTGGGGGCTCGATCGGCGACGCGGGACACCGGAAGATCTTCTTCAACTTTGGCCGGCTCTTCTGATCGAGATGCCGGATCCACGCGGCTTGCTCTTGCCGATCTCGGTTACATTCCCGCTCACGTAGACTGAAAGCATGCCGCGTACCGAATCGACGATGCAGCCACTGGGTCTAGATGCCCCTGACTTTTCGCTTCACGACGTTCTCTCCGGTGGAACGGTAACCCGCGAGAGCGCAAAAGGCGCTGGTGGTCTTTTGGTGATGTTCCTGTGCGTGCATTGTCCGTTCGTGAAGCACCTGGAGCAGGCGATAGCCCGCTTTGCAGGTGACTACGCCGGCCAGGGATTGGGTATCGTCGGCATCAGCAGTAACGATGTCGTGGCGTTTCCCGCGGATGCGCCGGACGAGATGCGCGCCCAGGCCAGGCGGCTCGGCTTCACCTTTCCCTATCTTTACGACGAGTCGCAGCAGGTGGCGCGTGCCTACGAGGCGGCCTGCACGCCAGACTTCTTTCTCTACGGCCGCGATCTGAAGCTGGTCTATCGCGGTCAGTTCGATGCCAGCCGTCCCAGTGTCGGCACGCCGATCACAGGCAGCGATCTGCGCCGCGCCGTCGACGCATTGCTCGCCGGCAAGCCGCCGCTTGCACAGCAGCAGCCGAGTCTGGGCTGCAGTATCAAGTGGAAGTAGGTTGGCACCTATTTCGCCGGCGTCAACATGTAGTGGTGTGTGGTCGGCAGCGCATCTTTCTGCTGCTGCACAATGGAGGACGCGACGGCCTGTTGCATTGCCTGCTGTTCCGGCTCTGGCGCTGCTGCGGGATTCTGTTGCGAACCGGCAGCTAATGTGAAGAGGCGACGCTCCAGCTCGTTGCGGTGCTCCGTCTCCCAGGCGAGCGTCTGCGACTGCCGCAGCATCGGCGTTGCCATGCGCGCCAGATTGATGCCATGGGCGAGCGCATCCGTCGTGAAGGTCCCGACCGGCTGATCGTCGATGGTGAGCGCATACGAGCCGGCCCCAAGACCGGTGGCGGTCAGCATCTCCTGATCGAGTGTGGCCTCCACAGCACCCGCTTCGAGCGCAAGGTCGGTGACGGGATCGGTGGCGGCCAGCGGCAGGGGGAGCGGCAATGCGCTTTCAAGCTCAGTCCACTGCACTGCATCCTTCTTCTTGTCGCGCTTAATATCCGTCACGATTGCGCTTTTCTGGTCGATCGCCTTCGCGCTGTGCGCATCCACCGTCACGCTGCTAACCAACGCAGGTGCGTGCCAGCCCTTCAACACTGTCTGGGCCATTACCCAGTGCACGCCGTCGCCGGGATGCACACGGTCCGGGATGAGGCGGCTGGCCAACTCCGGATGCGCGGCCTTCACTTTCTCCAGCACTTCGACGACCGGGGCATTCAGATCGACAAAGCCCTGGTTCTTTGCATCTGCTTCGCTGTGGTCGAACTGGCTGTAGGCCTGCATCACTGCGTTGTAGTGCGTGGTTGGCAGTGTGACATCGTCGAATGGAGAAGGCCCGAGCAGTGTGAGTCGGACACCGGGCGCGCCGGCGAGAATGGTATCCACCATCGACTTGTAACCGTCCTCGTAGGTCTTCTGGATCGCAGCGTTCTGCGGACGGTAGTAGCCATCGTTCATGCCCAGCATGATGGTAAGGACGTTCGGCTTGTAGGGCAGAATATCCCGCTGGATACGCAGATCGATGGGCCCTGCTGCGCCACCGGAGACCTTGTCGCCGCCAACACCGGACTGCGTCCACTGAATCTTCCACGTGGGAAACCTAGTGAGCACATACTCCTCGATGAAGGTTGAGTAGAGCCGCTGATCCGTGATGCTGTCGCCGTAGAGGACGACGTGATCGCCATCGTGAATCGCGAAGTCGTTGGTCGAAGTCGCGGGCGTTGCGGGCGCGGATTGCGCTCTGGCGAGGGAAAGAGCAGTGAAGAGGAGACCTGCACAGAGGACAGCGGATTTCACGAAATCACTCATGGAGCAGAAGTCTATTGCATGTCTCAGATATCGGGGGCCGAGGTATCGGCCTCAGCGCTTCGTTTGGGATCGTAGTAGGCTCAGGCTGTGCCGGCGGTTCCCAGTTCAGCCACACCATTGCTGGTCATCGATCAGCTTACGATCTCCTTTCGGGGCAGACCCGTGGTGCGCGATCTAAGCCTCGCGATCGAACCGGGACAGGTGCTGGGCCTGGTGGGCGAATCGGGCTCCGGCAAATCTGTCACGTCGCTCGCCATCCTCGGCCTGCTGGATAGCGCTGCGGAGGTGCGCGGCCATATCCGCTTCGATGGCGAGGAGCTGTTGACGCTGCGGACGGAGGCGATGCGCCGCTATCGCGGCCGCCGTATCGCCATGATCTTCCAGGAGCCGATGACGGCGTTGAATCCGGTGATGCCGGTGGGACGGCAGATTGCTGAAGCGATTGAGACGCATCAGCCAACACTGACGCGACGCGGGGTGCGTCGTGCGGTGATCGCCAGCCTGGAGGCAGTAGCTCTGCCCGAGCCGGAGAGCCGCTACAGCGACTATCCGCATCAGTTCTCCGGCGGTCAGCGGCAGCGCATTCTCATCGCCATGGCGCTGGTGAACCGGCCCCAACTGCTGATTGCGGACGAGCCTACGACGGCATTGGACGTGACCGTACAGGCGCAGGTGCTGGCGCTGCTTCGCGATCTGCGGCAGCAGTTCGGCCTGACCATGTTGTTCATATCGCACGACCTCGCTGTCGTGGCTGAGGTAGCAGACCGGGTAGCGGTGATGCGCCACGGCTGGCTGCTCGAACAAGGTAGTCGCGAGCAGATATTCCACACCCCGCAGCATCCCTACACGCGCAGTCTGCTGGGCGCCGTGCCCACGTTGGCGACGGACCGCACCCGACCCTTGGCCACATTGCCGTCCGCGGCCCAGAGTGAACTGGGACCACTGGTAGACTACGCCTTTGGTCACCAGGTGCGGCAGCTTTCCTAGCGCAACGTACATCCGGCTCGTGCCATCCTATCCCTCGTTCATGCGTGCACTGATTCTTTCGGACATTCATGCAAATATGCAGGCGTTGGCTGCGGTGCTGGCCATCGCACCTGCCCACGACATTGTCTGGAATCTGGGCGATATCGTAGGGTACGGCGCGTCACCCAACGAGACGATCGTCTGCCTCGCGGAGCTGCAGAGTATTTATGTGCGCGGCAACCACGATCGCGCCTGCAGCGGCCTCGCCTCCCTGGACGAATTCAATCCAATTGCTCGGCAGGCCGCCGAGTGGACGCAAGTGCAGCTCTCGCGCACGCGTCGCAAATGGCTGTCGGAGCTGCCGCGAGGTCCGGTGCAGGTGGGTGAGGGGCTGGTGTGTGTGCATGGGTCGGCCGCGGACGAGGATGTCTATGTGCTTTCTTTGGGCGAGGCGATTGACGCCCTGCAGGCAGCCCCCAACGCGTGGGTGGAGTTCTTCGGTCACACCCACGTGCAGGGCGGCTTCGTGCGCAGCGACGAGGGGTGGTTTGTCTTCAAGCCGGAGTACGAATCGAAGCAGGAAGAAGAGTATTTCGATCTGCCGATGCGTCGCGGAGTGCGCTATTTGCTGAACCCGGGTTCCGTGGGGCAGCCGCGGGATGGCGACTGGCGCGCCGCCTTCGCGTTGTATGACGACACCGCGTCGGTGGTGCGGTTCTATCGCGTGCCTTACGACCTGGATCGCGCGCAGAAAAAGATTCGTGATGCCGGCCTGCCGGACAGGTTGGCCACACGTCTCGCCGATGGCCAGTAGACCGTTATTTCTCCAAGCGACTCGATGGCAGACTTAGACCGAGACACTACCGGCAACGCATGACCTGTGAGGCAAAGCTTTCCATCTCTTCTCGCTGCGGACTGGACTGTAACAGCAGCAGATCCACCCCGACTTCCTGGAATGCCGCGACTTGTTCTTTTATGCGCGCCGATGAGCCCACCAAGCCGCTGCGCAGGCCGCGGTTGGACACGGAATAGTCCTCCAGCGATATCTTCTGTTCCAGCTTTGAGCCTGTCACCCACTGCTGGTAATTCTGATATCCACGTGCGGACTGCTGTACATCCGTGATGCGTGCCACCTCGCGTGCGGCTTCAGCATCCGTGTCGCGCACGATCGTATAGCCGGCAACGCCATAGGTCATGGGCGGAAGACCCAGGCGTTCGCGGCGTTCGCGCATATCGGCGATCTTTGCACCGACAGTCTCCGGCGGGTCGCCATGCATCAGGTAGGCGTCGCACTTGGCGGCGATCAGGTTCTTCGCGGTCTCGCTTTCGCCGCCCGCATAGAGGGTTGGCCGGGGCTTCCGCATCGGCTTGGGAGCAAGAACATTGTCTGCAACGGAATAGTAACGGCCACTGTAGCTGAAGTGTTGCCGGCTCCAGCAGCCGTCGATCACGTCGAGCCATTCGGAGGTGCGGGCATAGCGGTCGTCGTGGGTGTCGAAGTGGACGCCGTACTTGGTGGCCTCGTCGGCCCACCAACTTGAGACTACATTCAGGGTGAGCCGGCCATTGGCGATGCAATCGATGTTGGCCGCCTGCTTGGCCAGCAGCGCGGGATTGTGGAAGGTTGGCCGCACGGCGACCATCAGCTCCATGCGATGGGTGATTGCCGCCAGCGCGGCTGCGGTGGACCAGGCGTCGAGCGAGGGCGCTTCGACACCCTTGATGTCGTTGAGGTTCAACTCGGCAATGAGCGACAGATCGTAGCCTAACGCTTCGGCGCGGAGCGTTAGGTCGCGCACGTACTCCCAGGTGGCGGCCATGGACTCGTCTTCTACGTTGCGAAGCCAGCCGCCGAAGACGGGCATCCAAAAGCCGTAGCGCATGCCCGGCTTAGCCATGCGTCAACTCGGGCACACGCGAGGATTTCTCCGCCTCTGCCTCAAGCCAGTCGGCGAGCGTGGCGAAGGGATCGAAGCCGACCACGTTCTTCCCATCCGCGACGAAGTTTGAGAGCGCGTTGATGTCGTAGTAGAGCCGCTGCCCGTCGCGGTCGTCGGTGATGTACTCGACGCCGCCGATCTCGATGCCGGCGTGCTGCATGATGCGCTCGACATCGGCGATGACCTCCGGTGGCGGCTCATATCCCTCCACCCGAATGCCGCTCTTCGGCGCATCGATCGCACAGGCAGCGCGGTTCAGTTCAACGCCGCCTGTGGTGCGGCAGATATCTGCTGGGCAGAGGTCAAAGGTCTCACCAGTGATGTGTACTTTGATTGCGTAGAGATAGTGTCCATTCAGGACCTCAACGCGGACGATATGGCTATCGCGCGCGGGAATGAACTCCTGCACCAGCGCGGTCGAGTCCATGCCCAGCGAGAGGCCTTCCGCAGAACCGGCGGGTTGCGCAGAGGCTGCTGCGAGCTGCTCAGCGTTGTCGAATCGCTTCACGCCTGCGCCGCTGCCGCCGATGTTCGGCTTGACGACGACCGGCCAGCGCAGGCCGTCCATCGCTGTGTTTGCCTGGGCCGCGCGATGGATCACGCGCGCCTTCGGATAGGGCAGGGCCAACTCCTCGAGCAGGGAAAGCTGCGCTGCCTTCGACAGCTCTGTACGAAAGGCCTTGAGCCCGTTGATGACGCGCACACCGCGGCGTTCCAGGTGTTCGAGAAAGCCGAGCGTGTAGAAGATTTGATCGCCATGGTCGCGGTTCCATGCCGACGGACTCATGCGATTGAAGACCAGCGCGTACTGCTGCTCGGGATGCGATTCTGGAGCAAAGGTGTGCTCCGGCGCATGGAGTTTCACGTAGTCAAGACCGCGCCGGTCGAGTTCCGCAAAGAGCGGCTTGAACCAGTTGGGCTGCTCGTAATAGATGGCGATGGGCAGTGCGGAAGACGGCGGCATGTCACTCCTGAGACGCGTTAGACGACCCCGCAGATACACGGGTTCCTGCGATTTCTCCACGGTAGCAACAAGAAGAGGGTGCTGCAACCGGTCCGGATGACGTAGCTAAAAGAGAAAGCGCGCTGTGAAATTGGCGTTGTGATTGTTCGTATGGAAGCTGGATGTGGCGATTTGGATCCCTGCACCGAATGCCAGACCCTGACGCCGCTTGGGATCGGTGGGATGAAATTTGAACGGCCCGGTAACAAGACCGGGGGTCAGAAAGTTCTGCATGCGGCCGTCGTTCGCGCCGCCGTTGAACCAAGTCGCGTTGTCTTCCACCTGCGGCCAGCAATAGCGGCCCAGGTGATACTGCGCCGCGCTGTTGAATAGCAGGGACCGGCCCAGCGTGTCTGCCTGCTCCGTCGGCACCAGGGCGCCGAAGGTGGAGATAACGTCGAAACGGCCAAAGCCCTTGCCCCCGGAGATAGACGGCGTAATGGTGGGGTGAGCCGCACCGTTCTTGTGATCGCCGGTCGGTACGGAAGCGTTTATGAACGCACTGACGACGTACGCGCCATGCATTTCGTTGCCGGAGAAGGCGCGGTACTTCAGCGAGAAGGAAAGGTCGCTGAAACCGTCCACGGTCTTGTTGCTGTGCTGGATGTAGTCCGGATAGAAGATGTCGACTTCCGTGCGCGGCAGCGGGATCAGGTTGATGCCGCGGACGTCGCCGTAGTTCCAGGTGGTGACGCCGGCCGAACTGGTCTGCCGGAAGAAGTCCGCACGGATCACCTGAATCAGTTGCGGATAGGGCGAGACGACCGGGGGGGCCCACTTGGGCTGCTGCGCCAGCGTGGCCGTGGCGCGTTCCTGCCAGCGTGACATGAAGTTGTCCTGCGCATGAAGCCACGGAACCGCAACGAAAGAACATGGCGCGATGAGTGCGCAGGCAAGCCTGCGGAACCGCTGCAAAAGGGACAAGCGAGCTCTCCAAAAAGAAATGAAACAGACAACAGAGGGATGGTTCCGTGAAGCTTAGGGATTAGAGCAGCGACGCGCATCCATCGAAGGATCGATTCGTGCGTGCAACCAGCTACGGCGATCTTAGAAGACGAGCCGTGTGCTGAAGTGGGCGATGTGATTGTTGGAGTGGTAGGAGGAGGCGGCGATCTGGATGCCCGCACCAAAGCCGATGCCGAGCCGGCTCCCTTCGACCTGCGGGCGCAGCTTGAAAACGCCCACCATCATGCCCGGAGAGATGTAATTCTGCACCCGGCCATCGTGTGCGCCTCCGTGGAAATACATAGCGTTGTCTTCTACCTCCGGCCAGAGATACTTCCCCAAGTGATATTGCGCGACGGTGTTCCAGTTGACGGTGCGGCCTAGAGTGGTGCCGTCTGCCACCGGCAGCACGCCGCCGATCGTCGATAAGACGTCGAAGCGGCCGAAGCCTTTGCCGCCAGAGATCTGCGGATGCAGCGTGGCGTACTTTGAGCCATTGCGATAACTGCCGGTAGGGATGCTGGCGCCGAGTAGCGCACTGATGATGTAGCTGCCATGTTCCGCGTTCCCGGTGGCGATCCGAAATTTCAAGAGCCCGAAGGCATCGCCGGCGCCTCCTGGGTCGGCAGTGCTGCCCGGCGCGGGTGTGCGATCCAAAAACGGCGGCATAAATAGATCGAGCTGGGTGCGCGGAGCAACGATGAGGTTAAAGCCCTTACCGCCACCGTAGTTCCATGTGGTGCCCCCGTTTTCTGGCAACTGCCGGACGAAGTCAGTACGAAAGACTTGCGCGATCATGGGAAATGGAGAGATCACCGGCACGATCCACTTCGGTTGCTGCGCCTGTGTCGCTGTGGCACGCGCCTGCCATCTCTGCAGGAAGTCCGTATTCCTCTTCGGTGTGCCTTGCGCTCGTGCGGAAGCGATAGGCATCGCCAAAACCAGAATGCAAAGACAGGGCAATCGTGACCAGGCAGAGTGCGAAACGCCGGAACCGATCTCCTGATCTCGCAGCAGCATAAAGTTTGAGATGACACCGGCCCTCTACCACGAGGTTAGGAAATTGCCGCGTAAAGGCTAGAAGAGCAAGTTGGCCTTGCGCGGCAGCGGGAGGTTGAAGTGCTCGTAGGCGAGGCGCGTGGCCACTCGGCCGCGCGGGGTGCGGTCGAGAAAGCCGATCTGGATCAGGAAGGGTTCGTAGACCTCTTCCAGCGCGTCCTCTTCTTCCGCCAGTGTTGCCGCCAGCGTATTCAGGCCTACCGGGCCGCCGTCGTATTTCTCAATGATGGTGAGGAGCAGGCGCCGATCGAGCTCGTCGAAGCCGTGTGCATCCACTTCCAGCATCTTCAACGCTGCCTGAGCGGTGGCCCGGTCGATAGCGCCCGTTCCGCGAACCTGGGCGTAGTCGCGCACACGGCGGAGCAGCCGGTTGGCAATGCGCGGTGTGCCGCGCGAGCGTAGAGCAATCTCGGCAGCGCCATCGGTATCGATGGGTACTTGCAGCACTTCGGCTGAGCGTTCGACGACATAGCGCAATTCATCTTCGCTGTAGAACTCCAGGCGCAGCAGGATGCCGAAACGTGACCGTAGCGGTGACGATAGGAGCCCCGGGCGAGTGGTCGCTGCAACGAAGGTGAACGGTCGGATCTCCATCACGTGGGTGCGCGCGGCCGGTCCCTGACCGATGATGATGTCCAGTTTGTAGTCCTCAAGCGCCGTGTAGAGCTTCTCTTCGAGCACCGGCTGGAGGCGGTGGATCTCATCCAGGAAGAGCACTTGGCGCTCGCGTACGTTGGTGAGGATGGCGGTAAGGTCCCCCTGGATCTGCAGTGCCGGTCCGGAGGTCTGCTGGAAGCCGACATCGAGCTCGTTGGCAATGATTGAGGCAAGCGTGGTCTTGCCCAGGCCAGGCGGCCCGAAGAGCAGAACGTGATCCAGCGCCTCGCCGCGGCTCTTCGCTGCTTGCAGCGCGATGGCGAGTTGCTCCTTGGCCTTCGACTGGCCGATGAACTCCGCGAGCCGCTTGGGCCGCAGCTTCAGTTCGAAGGAGTTGTCTTCGTCGCCGCGTGTGGCGGAGACAAGCCGCTCTGGATCGTTATTGCTGTGCTTCACAATCGGAGTCTAGAGCATTTGCCGCGCTCGTGGAGAAACGGCAACCGCGGATGTCCTGGTCACTTGCGGAAGTTCTGCGCGTAGGTGTCCTGCGGCATGCCGGCGGCGCGTGCTGCATCGCGGCGCGCAAAAGCATCCTGACGATCCATGCCGCCACCTAGCGACACCAGATACGGTGCGTGCCCGGTCGGCGAGTAAACCTGCGGCTCAAGTTGTGGATAGCGCGTGGCAAGTTCGGTGGCCTTGCGCTGCGCTGTCTCCTGATGCGTGTAGGTGAAGGCCACCACGTGCCATATGCCGCGCTCGCCGGTCATCGATGTGACATCGGTAGAAGTCGCGGCAGTGGGAGTCGCATCGGCGGGAGTCGCTGGAGAAGGCCGTCGGGGGAGTTCATGCGTGGCAGCGGCGTGCTCACTCGTGGGTACGGAAGGCTTGGCAGGAGCAGGGACGGGTGCGCTCTGTGCCAAGGGTGGCGTTGTATCGGCGGGAGTCGCCGCCTTCGGCGGCGGCGCCTCGGACGTCGAGGACTCTCCGTTGATGGGCATGTGGCCCACGGGACGCTTGAAGATGTACCAGAAGATCGCCAGCAGAACCACCATGAGCACGAATGCAGCGATGGCAACGCCGGGCCGTTTGCGTGGCTGCCCGACTACTTCGTCAAGGGCAGCGCGAGGGATACCTGCCTGCAGACTGGGACCCGGCGCCGGTTGTTGCGCGAGGCCACTGACTGCCGGCGCAACGGCTGCTGCGGTGAGGTGTGCCGGTGGCGTATCGACCGGCGTGTCGACCGGCGGGTTCGCAGCCCCAGGTGGAGGAGCCGCAGATGCCGGGACGGCTGGGGCGATTGTCTGGCCGCCATTCAGGACGCGGCGCATGGCTGCCAGCGAGCCGTTGCTGCCGGCGCGCACCATGGTGGCGAAGGGTGCAGGCAGCTGGATCGCATCCCGCTCGTTTGAAAAACGGCGACCGGTAAGTGCGTTGTAGATCAGCGCGGCCAGTCCCGGAGCATCGTTCTCATCATGCCGTGGCGTCATGCAGTCGCTGCGCAGCTTGATGCCATCGCCCACAGCCAATACACCGGATGCGTCGACATGCCCGTGGTACAGGCCGGCGGCTTCTACGGTTTCGAGCGCGCCAAGCAGGCTTGTCGCTACGTCGCGCGTCTCATCGGCGGTAAGCGGACGATCGCGCAATACCTCGGCCAGCGTCTGATTGAAGGGCTCCATCACGGCGTACACGACCGAGTCTTCTTCCAACTCCGCCGTGCCGGTGCGGCGAATGATCAGCAGATTCTCATGGTGTACGCGGGCCGCTGCCTCCAGTCGCGCCTGCACCACCTCCTCGTCGTTCAGCGCCTCGAATACGATCAGCACGGCCGGCTGTCCGTCCGTGTCTGTCGTGGCAAACCAGGCGGTGCGGCCCTCGCTGCGCAGCAGGGACTGCAACGGCAGCCCATCGAGCGTCTGTCCTTCCATCTCATTCCAAAACGGCATATTCGTTCGTCCTCATCGGAGGCTGGATTCTTCGGGCAGGAAGGGCACGCCCCGCATCGTCTCGCAAGAGGCAATCACGGCGCAGCCAAACGGGTGGATAGTCTTCTGCACGCAGCAAATACCAGCACACGGTCAGGCCGTGCGCTCGGCTTGCACTGCTAATCGTTCTCTGGTGAGTCTACGCGAGATTGGCTTCGACCGGCACGGGGCCGACCACGGAATGGGACGACGTGGGGGTTGAAGAAGTGCTGGCGACGACGTGGCCGCCGGCGCCGGCCCGCGCCAGGAGACGCATTCCCTCACCTGCCATCTCGCGTGCCATTGCCCGTAGCTCTTCGGGGCGCTCGTTGTGCTGGTTGGTCAGCTCCACGAGCGCGGCGGCTGCCTTCAGCTTGGCCACGCCATCGAAGGATGCAAGACCGGCTGCGCCACCCGTGGCCTGAATGATGCTGTCGGCCGTGATCTTGAACATGGTGTCGCCCTGGATGACGAAGGCGACCAGGTACTTCTCAGGGGCGGCGGGTGCAGAGCTCATGTAAGGCAGTCCTCTCGTGCGGTGCTCGGTTAACTAAAAGAACACTCCGGAACACCGGGTCGGGTCAAGGGGAGAAAGCGCATTTTCAGTACACATCCTGATTCCTGAAGCATTTTCCGGATGCGCACTCCGTTTGCGCGTGGCCAATGCGATCCACGCAATGGCCCGACTCCGGGCGCGACCCATCCTGCGATACCATCACGAAGCACATGACCGATTCGACTGCCGCACCCGATCCTACCGCCGTACTCGCCACGCTGCTGACCGAGGCCCGTCATGCACCGAGCCATCGCATCGACGAACTAACGACCGCCGAGATGCTCTCCGTGATGAACGATGCGGACCGCGACGTAGCCAATGCTGTTGCACGCGAGATTCCGGCGATCGCCCGTGCCGTCGATGCGATTGCCGAGGCGTTGACGCCGGAGCGAGGTGGGCGGCTCTTCTACCTCGGGGCAGGCACTTCGGGGCGGCTCGGTGTGCTGGATGCATCGGAGTGTCCGCCAACCTTCAACGTGCCGGAGTCGCTGGTGCAGGGGCTGATCGCGGGCGGCGACTACGCGCTGCGGCACGCAGTCGAAGGCGCCGAGGACTCACCGGATTTGGGCGCGAGCGACCTGCGAGCGCATGCGTTTCATGCGAAGGATGTGCTGGTGGGCATCGCCGCCAGCGGTCGCACGCCTTACGTTCTGGGTGCAATGGCCTATGCTCGCACACTCGGTGCGGTCACCATCGGCGTCAGTTGCGTGCCTGGTTCGGAGGTCGCGCATGCCGCGCAGATCGCGATCACACCTGCGCCGGGACCGGAGGTTATCACCGGATCGACGCGGCTCCGCGCGGGTACGGCGACCAAGCTGGTGCTGAACATGCTATCCACCGGCGCGATGATCCGTCTCGGTATGGTGTACGGCAATCTGATGGTGAATGTGCAGCCGACGAATGCGAAGTTGGTGGATCGGGCTGGGCGTATCGTGGCGGAGCTGACCGGACTGCCGCGTGCCGAGGCGTCTGCGCTCCTGCAGGAGGCCGGATCGATCAAGGCAGCTACGCTGATGCATACGCATGGCGTGGATCGCGCGCAGGCCGATGCGCTGCTGCGGGCCACACACGGGCATCTGCGCCGTGCGATGGAGACAGCAGGGGGCACGGATCAGGGGCCACGTATCAAAGACTGATCGGGTTTCAGCAGCAGCCTCGTCAATCGAGTGACACACACCTCCGGTACACTGGGCGAGACGCGCACTCATGCCCACTGACACTCCTCATCCAGCGGCGATGCCTGCCTCGCACGAGGAAGCATCCGGGTTGAGGGCTCGCGCAGTCCACCGGCTGCGGCGCTTTCGCTTCGACCGTCCTCAGCAGTTTGCCGCACTTCTACTGCTGCTGCTGTTGATTCAGTGCCTGTATCAGATTGCCCGCGCTCCGCTCTCAGATGCGGACTACCAATATGCACGCTGCGGCCGCGAGATGTGGGAACGGCCGTCGCCGATCGCAGGCTACTTTACCAGCTGCGGCAACATTCATGACGGCGTGCTCGCCTACCGCATCGCGGGGCTTCCGCTGACGCTGCAGCGGCTGGTGGCCGGCCAGTCCAGTGACACCAGCACATGGGAGATGCGGCACGAACTGAGCTACGTGCGGCTGCTGCTGCGCATCCCCTTCACCGTGGCTGCTCTGCTGTTGGGCGGTGCGCTGTGGTGGGTGACGCGCCGGCTCTTTGGGAACGCAGGCGGCTTCGTAGCGCTGTCGCTCTACTGCGTGTCGCCGGGGATCGTCGCCGCCGGCTCGACGCCCAATGCGGAGATCACTACGGCGCTGGGCATCTTTGCGGAGATCTATACCGCCATCGGCGTGGCGCATGCCATGCAGGGGCCGCGGCGCAAATGGCGTCCCCGTATTCTCCTGCTGGCGGCGGGGCTTGCGTTGGTAGCTGCGTCGCATTCCGCCGCCCTGCTGCTCACACTGCCGCTGGCGATTCTGTGCATGGTCTACCTGGCAGAGCGTAATCGCACTGCGGTGCCGCTGGTCATCATCGCCAGCACTCTCGGTGCGTTCCTGCTGCTCTTCGCCTGCTATGGGTTCCGTCCGGACGCATTGAGCTACTACTTCCGCTCAGGAGCAGCCAGGTTAGGCATCAGCAGCGCCGCAGCACGCGCGCACCTATTCTCCCTGGGGGATGCAGGAATTGCGATTGCGTTGGTCACGGCGCTGGTCCTGTATGTGGCGGTGCGTCGATCGCGCTACTTCGGCAACACGGCGCCGCTGTTGCTGGCACTCTGCTTCCTGCCGCTGGTAACAACCGGGGTTGCGGGCCAGCCGTGGCTATGGGCACTGCCATTTCTGCTGACATTTGTCGGGGGAGTTTTCGCGGACGCGCTTGAGACGCCTCAGGGGCGGATCTTCCGCTGGGCCGTGGTTGCCATGGTGGTGCTGCAGGCCATGCTGACCATTCTGACGACGGCGCGCCCTGCGGCTATCTAGGGCAACCTAGGGCAACGCAAAGCAATCGCTATTTGGTCGAATCCTTGCGCCGCATCAGGTAAATCTGGCCAAAGTGCACGGGTTCGTATGTGTAGAGCGGACTGGTGACGGCCACTGTTTCGGCAAACCACGGACTCGCGTGCACTACGACATAGTCCGGCTTGTCCTGTTCGAGCCACGATACCGTATCGCGATGCGAGAGGAGCACGGCATTCTTCGGATTGGTGAGTCCCAGGATGTCGTCCACGTTGCGATCGCAATTCCAACCGATGGTGCCAATTTCTGCCGCGGCGACCTTGGCGTTGGCAGAGGAATGGGCTTCCAGCCACTGCCCGGCTTGGGCATAGTCTGACATGCTTCCCAGGCGGTACATGCCGAGGAAGCCGACGATGGTGCATTCCAGGATCGCCGCCGCAAGCAATGGCCGCGTCAGCCGAGTCTTGGGCAGACCGATCACGGCGTAGATGAGAATGAAGAAGACAAATGGGGCGTCGTACCAGTGATAGTTCGGGATATTGAAGAGCACGTAGAACGCAAGCAGGCCTCCAAGAAAAGGAAGCAGAATCAGGTTCATTGTCGAGCCGCGCTGTGCCCGTACCCCCAATACGCCAAAGACAAGCGCGAGCGGGATCACATAGATCGAGCGATAGAAGGACTTGTACAGCGGTCCGGGCGGGTGCAGGAAGGCGCGTGGCCATCTGCCCCAATACCCTGACAATCCCTGGCCGAATTTAGCGGATGCAGATGCCGGCAACACGTGTCCGTAAAAATGCAGGTTAAACGCCATGTACGCGGCAAAGACCACTACGGGCGCGATCCAGGAGCGTAGCTGCGGGAATGTGCGTTTTCGGAACATGTCGTAGGCGATGACAGCCCCGAGCAGCCCTCCTTCAAAACGAGTGAGAAAGGTAAGGAGCGCCAGCAAGGGGATCAGACCAAGTCTTCCCTTTATGTAAAGAAGAAGCGTGAGGGTGATAAGAAAAAGAAAGAGCGTCGTCTCCATGCCAAAGCAGAGATAGAAATAGCTGGTAGACGCGATGAGCATGCCTGCCCAAGGGGCGAATTGCTCCGCCATGATGCATGCGCCGGCCATGAAGCAGGTGCTCACCGTCATTTCGGCGACCAGGACATGCCCGCGCATCAGCCACGAGGTGGCTAAAAGAATCGCAGCCAGCAGTGGCGACGTAAGCGCGTTGACGCGTTCACCGACGTTAAAGACTAAGCCGCGTCCCGCGACGGCATTTCTGATATAGCGGGCGTAAATCAGCGCATCGTCTAAGCCATTGTGGCGAACCGCAACACACAGGACTGTTGCGATACCACAGACGATGAGGCATCTCTTGAGCATGAGCGATCATGCTAGCAAAAGAATTGGGCCCAAAGTGTGCTTAGCCCAGGTGCGAAAGCGGTCTCTCGTACAGAGTTGGCGAGAGCCACTCCGCGCGCTGCGGTGGAAGCTGCATCACCTCGGCAAACGCGGTCTGGAAGGCTTGCATGTCCTGCGCTGTGCCCACGGTGATGCGCACGTGGGTAGGCCACGCGGGCCATGCACGGCCGATATAGACCTTCTTCGCCTGCATCGCGGCAATCACTTGCGGCGCGGGGCGGCGCGTGTCCAGCATGAAGCAATTGCTCTGGGATCGGGTGTAGCTGTAGCCCTGTCGATCGAGCCACGCAAAGGTCTGCGCGCGGATATCGGCGTTGATTGTCTTGCGTTCCGGCACTATGCTGGCGAGCTTCAGGCTGGCATTGGCAGCGGCTGCCGCGGTGATCGGCATAGCGTTCATGCCATAGGTCTGCAGTTTCGCGAGCAGATCGGGGCGTCCCGCGGCGAATCCGCAGCGGAGACCGGCCATCCCATAGATCTTCGAGAAGGTGCGCAACACGATGACGTCTTTCCCGGCGCGCACCATATCCATGCAACTGGGCTGATCGGAGAAGTGGATATAGGCTTCATCGATCAGCAGGATCGAGCCTGTGGGCTTGTTCTTCAGCGCCCATGCGATCTCTTCCTTCGTCGTAGTCGTGCCGGTCGGGTTGTTGGGATTACACAGATACAGCACACCCGCGCTGGGGCTCGCGGCCACCATCGCTTTCACGTCGTGGGCGAAGGTGTCGCGGGTGAGCGGCACCTTGATTGTCTTTGCCCCGGCCATATCCGCAGCGCGCATGCCTGCTTCATATCCGGGATCCGCAGTTACGTAAGGGCGCGAGGAATCGGTGAAAGTCAGAACGGTGTAATGCAGCGGCTCACTCGATCCGGCGTAGACGGCAATCGAATTCTCGTTGAGCCCTTCGATCTGCGCGATGGTTTTGGTAAGCGCGACGGTCTGCTCGAAGTCGTAGCGGCCGCCGTGCGGAGCAATGCTGGTGAGTGCCTCGCAGGCGACCTTGCACGGCCCAAGCGGATTTTCATTCGCGTTGATGAGCACGGCATCCGCGGGTACGGCCTGCCTGCCGCCATGGAAGCGGCTTGCTGCACCGCTGCCGGATTTGCCGGAAGCGGCCTGAGCCCAGGCCAGATGCGCCTCGGTGAGGATAGGGATCGCTGTGGCTGCGGAGGCGAGCCGCAGGAACGAGCGGCGTGAGACGGAAGAGGTATGGTCGGCGGGCATCAGGGAAATCCTCCAAATCTTGCTGGTGGGGATGAACCTCGTGAACGTTGCTGGCGCCGGCAGGGACGGGGCATGGCGCGCGCGGCATCGAGACAACGAGGGCTCGACCTGATGAAATCGTGGTGGCTTCTCTCTACTCTTGTCGCTGCGGTGTTCCAAGCGATCTGCGCGCCTTTCGGCCACAGCAGGCAGGCCGTAAAATAGATGGGCAGTGCACGGCCACCATCTCAGGTGGATCCCTAGCTCTCCATCTATGGCAACTCACTCCCGCAACTACCCGACGAACTCCCTCTCTACCTCTGAGAGTTTCGCGCCGTCCACAACAGCAACCGACCCGTCGGGATTGCGCTGGCCATGGCTCTTGCTGGTTTGGCTGGTTGCAGCACTCATCATGGTTAGCCATCGGCCGGCGAGTGTGCTGCACCCGATGTTCTGGGCCGAAGACGGCCACATCTGGTTCGCGCAGGCCTATCAGGACGGCCCTTTCCGGCAACTGACGCATACGCAGGGTAGCTACCTGCAGTTGGTCTCGCGAATGATTGCGGACATTGCACTGCTTGTCCCATTGCACCTCGTGCCGCTCACGATGAACGGTCTCGCGGTGCTGGTGGATGTCACGCCGGTCGTCTTCCTGCTGTCGCAGCGGACGCGAGATTGGGGAGCTCTGCGTTATCGCATCCTGATCGCAATTCTGTATCTCTGCCTGCCCAACTCAGCCGAGTGGCACGCGAATGCGACTGGCGCGCAGTGGGCATCTTGCCTGCTGATGCTGATGATCGTTCTGGCAAGACTGCCACAGGGTCGGGCGGGTCGGGCTTTCGATCTGGTGGTCCTCTCCATTGCCGGACTCACGGGCCCGTTCTGCATTTTTCTGTTTCCAGTCGCGGTGCTGATGGCTTGGTACCGCAGACAGCCGTGGCGCTGGTTCTATGCCGGCTGGGTCTTCGTGTTCGCCGCTGTGCAGGGTATCGAGATTCTCTCGAAGACAGGTGCGGAACGCTCCCATGTGCCGTTGGGCGCGAGCTTCACGCTTCTGTTACGCATCCTGTCTGCTCGCATCTTCGCAGGAGCGCTGCTGCGCAGTTTCTCCCCGCTCGCTTCGCCCGGCCTGCCGTGGATCGTTCCTGCCACGATTGTGTTCGCCTGCACCGCAATGATGGCGATCGCTCTATGGAAGGGACCGATGGAGCTGCGCCTCTTTGTTCTGTTTGCGCTGGAGTTTTTTGCCGCAGCGCTGGCTAGACCGCTGGTGGTGGATAGCGGCACGGAGTGGCCAGCCATTCTCAGCATGGCCGATAGCCGGTACTACCTGCTCCCGATGCTCGCGTTCATGCTCTGCGTTGGATATCTGGCCTTTCGTGCGCCTTCGAGATGGCTGCGCATCGTTGCTGTTGGGGTACTTTGCCTTTCTCCTATCGGCGCGGTCCGCGGATGGTTGGACTTTTCCTACGTGCCGCAGCTCTTCGATCGTCGAACCGGCGAGTTCGATAAGGTTGCGCAGCGCTTCGAGACGGGGCCACCGGGCACGAGGGTGATCGTGCCGGCCCTGCCATTCCCGCCATGGTCCTTCACTCTCGTCAAGCACTGACCAGGACTGCACAGCCCCTTTGCAGATGGGGCCGACGCGGAAAATCGCGCTGAAAATAAATTCCCGCATGCTGTGCTGTATCGCATGCTGTGTCGTATGAAGAGTCACTCGGCGTGGCCTTCTTAAACAAGGCCCCGAGAGCTGTCGTTTGGCCCTGTATACCTGCCCGGGATTTGCCTTAAGTCCTGCTAAAATAAAGTACTAGGGCATAGAGACAAAAGGGCCGCTCCACGCGTGTCGCTCCTGCCCTACCACTGGCACTCCCTATCTATGGCAGACGATCAGAACCCACAGCTTCCTCTCGGCGGCGCTAACGGCAACGGTGGAGACGGCACTACGCCGCCTACCGGTCCCGGCGCTGCCAACATCATTCCCATCAACATTGAAGACGAGATGCGGCGATCGTATCTTGACTACTCGATGTCGGTCATCATCGGGCGCGCGCTGCCCGATGTGCGCGACGGCTTCAAGCCCGTCCATCGTCGCATCCTGTACACGATGCACGAGATGGGGCTGCAGCATAACAAGAAGTACACGAAGTGCGCCAAGGTTGTTGGGCAGGCCATGGGTCAGTTCCATCCCCACGGCGACTCTGCTATCTACGACACCATGGTGCGTCTGGCGCAGCCCTTCAGTCTGCGTTATCCCATGATCGACGGCCAGGGAAATTTCGGCTCCGTCGATGGCGATCCGCCCGCGGCCATGCGGTACACCGAGGCGCGCATGATGCGCATCGCCGGCGAAATGCTTGCCGACATCGACCAGGAGACGGTCGATATGGTGCCGAACTACGACGAGAGCACGCATGAGCCTTCCGTCCTGCCGGCGCGCGTCCCGAACCTGATCGTCAATGGATCGAATGGCATTGCCGTCGGCATGGCAACGAACATTCCGCCGCACAACCTGACCGAGATCATCAACGCCACCATCGAGATGGTGAACAATCCGCATGCCGGCCTCGCCGAAGTACTGAAGCACGTACAGGGACCGGACTTCCCGACCGGTGGCTTCATCTACGGGCGCAGCGGTATTCCGGACGCCTACCGCACCGGACGCGGCCGCTTCCTGATGCGTGCGAAGTGCGCGATCGAAAACATCTCCGGCGGGCGGCAGGCCATCATTGTCACCGAGATTCCCTACCAGGTAAACAAGATGAAGCTGATCGAGCGCATCGCGGACCTGGTGAACGACGGCGTGATCACCGACATTGCGCGCGACGAGTTCCGCGATGAGAGCGATCGCGACGGTATGCGCATCGTGATCGGGCTGAAGCGCGGCTCCGAAGCACAGATCGTGCTGAACCAGCTTTACAAGCACACGCAGATGCAGGAAAGCTTCTCCATGATCTTCCTCGCGGTGGTCAACGGCCAGCCGAGGGAGCTTCCGCTGCCGGATGCGATCCGCCACTTCATCGACCACCGTGTGGACGTGGTGCGCCGCCGCACCGCCTACCTGCTGCGCAAGGCGCGGGAGCGCGAGCATATCCTGCTCGGCTACCAGATTGCGCTCGATCATCTCGATTCGGTGATCAAGATCATCCGCAGCTCTTCGTCCCGTGCGGATGCACGCGAGAACCTGTTCCGCTATTTCTCCGGCGCCAGAATCCAGTTGCGTGGCACGGAGCTGGCCGGGGTCAAGCTCGATGCAGCCAAGTACGGCATCGACATGGCGACACAGACTACCGCGACGCTCGTCCTGAGCTACCGGCAGATCGATGCCATCCTTGAATTGCAGCTCTATCGCCTCACGCAACTCTCCATCGACGAGCTGCAGAACGAACTGCACCAGGTGCGGGACAACATCGCGGAGTACGAATCGATTCTGGGCTCGGAGAAGAAGTTGCGGTCGGTCATCATCAAGGAGCTGGAGCAGATTCGCAAGGACTTTGGCGACGAGCGTCGTACCCTGATTCTGGACGAGACTGCCGAACTGCAATTGGAGGACCTGATTGCAGACGAACAAGTCGCCGTCACGGTGTCGCATTCAAGCTACCTGAAGCGCACGCCGATCTCTATCTACCGTCAGCAGCGGCGCGGCGGCACGGGCCGGCTCGGCATGAAGACGCGCGAAGAAGACTTCGTTTCGCAGCTCATCGTCGACTCTACGCACGCGTTTCTGCTCTGCTTCACCAACACGGGCCGCGTGTACTGGCTGAAGGTCTACGAGATTCCTGACGTGGGCGCAGCGGGCAAAGGCAAATCCATGGCCAGCCTGTTGAACCTGCAGCCGGGCGAAACCGTGCGCACCATCCTGGCGCAACGTAACCTTGAGGAAGAAGGTAAGTTCATCTTCTTCGCCACGCGGAAGGGGACGGTGAAGCGCACACCGCTGAAGGACTTTTCGAACGTGATGGCGCGTGGCATCATCGCTATCGGTATCGATACAGATGACGAGTTGATCGGCGCCCGCATCACCTCCGGCAACGAAGTGGTCTTCCTGGCGACGCATGACGGCATGGCGATCCGCTTTCACGAAACGGACGTGCGCTCCATGGGCCGACCGGCTTACGGCGTGCGCGGTATCGACCTCGGCAAGAATGACTATCTGGTCGGGTTAGCCGTGACACCAAAAGAGCGGAAGAAGACAGAAGCTGGCGCCGACTGTGCCTGCCTCATCCTGTCCGTCACGTCGCAGGGCTTCGGCAAGCGCACGGATGTGGACGAATATCGTCTACAGACACGCGGTGGCAAGGGTGTCATCAACCTAAAGACGATGGCACGAAACGGCAAGGTCAATGCCATCCTGCTGGTGGATGAAACCTCCGAACTGATGGTGATCAGCCAATACGGGAAGATCATCCGCATCGATACGAAGACGATCCGTGCAGCGGGTCGTTCGACCCAGGGCGTCAAGCTGCTGAATCTGGAGGAAGACGACAAGGTGGCTGCTGCCGTCGTCATTCCGCCGGAAGAGGCAAAGATCGAACCGGAGAATGGCAGTCTGTTGCAGTAGGTGGAACTGCTCGCATTCATGCGAGAGAGGCCTCCCTTTCGGGAGGCCTCTTGTGTCTGTACCGAGACCATCAGGGCTTCTGGACGGAGTGACGTATTGCAGATACTCACTGCGTCAGGATGACACGTCTTGGAACGAGCTGGTTTTGAATGCTCTAGCGCCAGTGACCCTGCACAAGAACGTAACCGCGACGACGATGAGCCCAATGTGCGGGCACCCATGCGGCGCCACGCCGTGGCGGAGCTGCCCAACTGCCAGGGGCCCAGACATACCGTTGTCCATCCCAGCGGTGATAGCCGCCGCGCCATACCCAGCCGGGATGCGGTGGCGGTCCGTAGTGTTCGACGACCGGTGGCGGTGGCCCGACATGGACATAGATCTGGGCGTGGGCGGTTCCTACCGCCAGCGCCGAGGTGAAGAGTGCAGCTGCCAGGAACTTCTTCATGGATCGTTCTCCTGCGGAGCAGATCTCCGCTGCTCAAAGTAAACCCAGCCATGCAAGGGAAAGTCGCTCCCTCGTTTGGGTCATACAAGCGTCGATGCGCGCGCGACCCTTATAATAAGGGATTCATGCTGACGCCTGCACGCATCGCGGCCGCCCGCGAGCGTATCCGCGATGTTCTCTACTATTCGCCATGCCAGGTCTCGCACGACCTCTCGGATCTGGCCGGCCATCCCATCTACCTCAAGCTGGAGAATCTGCAGCGCACGGGGGCGTTCAAAGAGCGCGGCGCGCTCAATCGCCTGCTGCAGCTTACGGCGGAGGAGAGCGCTCGCGGTGTGATCGCTGCCAGTGCCGGCAACCACGCGCAGGGTGTGGCCTTCCACGCGGCGCGGCTGGGAATCCGAGCACGGATCGTGATGCCGCAACCGACGCCGCTGGTGAAAGTATCCGCCACGCGTGGCTTTGGCGCGGAGGTCATCCTGTACGGTGCGAACTATGACGAGGCCTTCGAGGAGGCCATGCGTCTGCAGCAGGAGGGACAACTCACCTTCATTCACCCCTTCGACGACGATGAAGTCGTTGCCGGGCAGGGGACGATCGGACTGGAAGTAATGGAGCAGCTTCCGGATGTGGAAGCGATTGTTGTGCCGATCGGCGGGGGCGGTCTGATTGCGGGTATCGCCTGCGCGGTGAAGGAGGCCATGCCGAAGGTGCGGATCGTGGGCGTGCAGACCGAGCGGCTCGCCTCTATGTTGCGAGCGGTCGAAATTGGAGCGCCGGTCACACTACCCGCGCAGGCCACCATTGCGGATGGAATTGCTGTTCGCCGCGCCGGTGATCGTACGCTCCCGATGGTGCAGCGTTATGTGGATGAGATCGTCACGGTCGATGAGGAGGAGATCTCAAGCGCGATTCTGGTGCTGCTGGAGAAGGAAAAGACACTGGCAGAGGGAGCTGGAGCAGCGGCGTTGGCCGCACTACTGCAGAACAAGACGAGTCTCCGCACGGAAAAGGCCGTGGCGCTGGTCTGCGGGGGCAATATCGACGTCACACTGCTGTCGCGCATCATCGAACGCGGTTTGGCCAAGGATGGACGTCTCTTGCGCATCCGGGTCTTCCTACTGGACCGCCCGGGGTCGCTGCACCAGCTCACTAGAATCCTTACGGAGTGCGAAGCGAACATCGTGCAGACGAGCCACAACCGCTCCTATTACGGTGTAAACCTTGGCGATACGGTCATTGAAATCACGCTCGAAACGCGAGGCTCGGCGCACATCGACACCATTGCCAAAGCTCTGACCGAAGCCGGCTATCGCCACGAGCGCGTGCACTAGCGTCTTGGTAATGCTGTGAAGCGCGGAGATTCGCTCGGCGTGGGTTTCTTTCAAGAAGCATTGCTTCTCGGCAGCTATTTCGTCCTTGATTGTCGCGTCCGTCAACCGCTTCTGCGGAACATTACAAGCGGAGTCATGCGCGGCACACCGCGACACTGCATGCTTCTAGAGGCTCTTCTATTGACGGCGGCTTGCGCACCAAGTCGTCGCCGCAAAGTTTATTTGACAATCATGGCACTCACGGGTGATAAATGCGGCCTCGCTGATTCCCCCTAAGCGGAGGGCCTTCATGCTGCACCAGGACTCGCTGTTTCCCTACCGAGCGCTTCGTAGCGCTTCCTGCTTCAAGTTCCTGATCGTTGTTGCGCTGGCATTGGCGCCATTGTGCGGCCATGCCTCCAACCAAACCGCTGGTGTCCCGCTGGGCGTCAATGGCGACTGGGACTGGGTCAATCTGATCAACGGTCTCGGTGGGTGGAACCCTGTTGGAAGCGCTCCCGCGGTTCCACTGGATGCAGCGGGCTGGCCCACCACGGATGCCGGCCTGGCCTATGACCAGCGCAAGAACATGCCCTACCGCGGACCGGATGCGCTCGGCATCGACGAAGACATCGCCGGCGTTTACAAGCTCTCCTTCACTGGGCAGGCCACGATCCTGCCTAACACCGAGGCACAAGTGGGGGGCCTGCTGGTACAGAACCAGCGATATGACGCGAAGACAAATCGGACAACCGCCGACCTGCTGCTGCAACCAGGGCACTCCCTTCTGCAGTTGCAGCTTGTCGAAACACGGCGACTGCCTACAGATCTTCCGGGGACAGGCTTTACCAACATGCGGCTCATCCGCCCCGGCTATTCAACGAACACGCAGCAGACGTTCACACCCGGCAGTCTCGCGGTCTATCATCCGCCCTTTGCCTCCATCCGTTTTCTAGAGGTGGACGGAGCGAACAACTACCAGACATTCTTTGGCACCGACCTCGTGACCGCCCGTTGGGCGGATCGGGTGCAGGTGACGGACGCCTACCAGGCCGGGCTTCCGTCGCGCAACACCAACGGCAAGCAGTCCCAGGGCGAGGCATGGGAGTACATGATCCTGCTCGCGAACGCAACCCATCACGATATGTGGATCAACGTCCCCGTTTCCGCGGATGACGACTATGTCTCGCAACTCGCAAACTTGATTCGTAACGGCAACCAGTACACCAGCGGACTCGATGCCGGGCTGAACGTTTATGTCGAGTACAGCAATGAGGTCTGGAACTTCGGCTTCCCGCAGTATGTGTACAACCAGAACAAGTCCATCAGCGAAGGCATCACCGTGGACCAGCGCTACATGGAGCGCACCTTCCAGATCGCCAGGATCTTCGAATCCACCTTCGGAGAGACGAATGGGATGAAGCGTGTGCGTCCAGTTGCGCTATGGCAGACCACGCAGGAGCTGACGCTCTTTAATGCAACGGCCTGGGCAGAACAACACCTCGGGATGAAGGCCGCTGATGTTCTCTACGGTTTAGGACAGGCATCGTATTACAACGCCAGCGACATCTCCACTGTCGATGCCACGTTTGCCACCATGCGCACCGGAAGCGACAGTGTGCGCCGTGACCTGATCGGCTGGCAGGCAGCGGCAGCCTTCTACGGATTGCACAATGTCTCTTATGAATCCGGGCCCGGATCGCTGGGCGCGGGAGTGGGCGGATATACCATTCGCGATCCGCGCATGATCCCCAGCATCACCCACCACTTCCTGGACAACTGGTTTGCCGTGGGCGGCGATACCGTGAACTACTACGGGTTGCGCGGCGCTGTCTCCGAATTCGGAGACTACCTGTTGGTGGAAGACTACGAGCATTTCGGCACGCCGACGTACCAGGCTGCGCTGGATGTGCTGCGCTCGCCTCGCCCTGCTTTAACGGCGGGATATGTGCTGCCCTTTGCCGCCGGGCAGACGGTGTCCATCGATCCCAGTCAGCGCACACCTGACATCTTCTCTAATGAGGCTCCCCCGCAGTCCGGTCTGACCATTCAGCAGGGATCGCCGAATATCTATCTGCTGCGCGCTGCTGCTGCAGGCACCTACACGCTGCAGCTCTTTGGGCACGCAAGTGACAGCTCCGCTGAAGTCAACGTGTTGCTGGATGACACGACGATCGGCACGGTGTCCCTCGGCTCCGGTGACAGTCTCTCCGCTCAGCTTCCCTTCACCGTCAGTCCAGGACTCCACACCCTCTCTCTGGCGGCCGCATCGACAGACACCACAGTGCTGCCTCCGGTCACCGGAGCGATTATGCTCCAGCTGCAGTCTGGGGGCGGAACTGCGGTTGTGCCCTCCGCGCCGACCAACCTCACAGCGCGGCCAGGAGATTCGCAGGTCGCGCTCTCCTGGGCGACCACAACAACAGCTCAGATCTACTACGTTGCGCGTTCCACGCAGAGCGGTGGACCGTTCCAGCGCATTGCCGCTGCAAACGGAAATGCCTATGTGGATACCACCGTGACCAACGGGTCCACGTACTACTACGTGGTGAGCGCGAACAGTAGAGCCGGGCGCAGCGCACACTCCGCGCAGGTGAGCGCGTTTCCTGCTCCAGCATCGGTTCCGTCGAGCCCCTCGGGCGTCAACATCACCTACGGTGGAGGCGATCCTGAGCCCTTTTACGGCGGTGGCATTGCCATCCTTCACTGGTCTCCGGCGCAGAATGCCGCGGGTTACAACATCTACAGAGCGGCAGAGGGAGGCGGCTTTAACCTGCTGAATGCGTCGCCACAGAGCGCGACGCAATACACCGATCTGTCGATCAGTAATGGACAGACGTACTCCTACCAGGTGACATCGGTGAACTTTTCGGGCGAGAGCGCGCCTTCTGCGCAGGTGACGGCGAGCCCGGTGGAAGAGGTTCGCGAGCCTCCGGTGCTGAACGCGCAGAATCGCGGAGGCTTCATCTTCCTCAACTGGATTCCCGACCCGTTGACCACGGTGCAGTACAACACCGCCTTCAACGTGAAGCGCAGCAACAATCCTGGCGGCCCCTACACCACCGTAGTGCAGACGAACGCATTCAATGCCTACGACTTCACTGCGCTTCCTGGGAGGACGTACTACTACATCGTGACGGCAACCAACAACGCCGGCGAAAGCGCAAGTTCAAATGGCGTGGAGTCGCAAGCCAACAAGCCTGGCGCGCTGGGTGTGGGCAGCGGCAGCTCCGACATTCCGGAAGAGTAGGGGCGATTTCCTGTTGAGGTAGACCGACCAGCCGATGCCCTGAAGCGATCAATGCGGACACCACCCCGCTTGAAGCGTTACCGCAGGTTCGCTATCTCCGGACTGGCCATCCGGTCTCAGCAAAGAGCCACACAACGAGGAAGAGGCGCCGCAATGGGCGCCTCTTCTGCCTCCTGAAGAACCAAAGCACAACAGTGTTGCAGACGATCGAGTAAGGGAGCAGATTTACTTCTTTGCGTATTCCTTCAGCGTCGAGATGCTGTCGATGGTCGATGCCTGCAACAGACCGGAGTTGCCGCAGTTGTCGACTTCGTAGGTGTTGTAGTTGCGATGGACGAAGAGCAGGTACTGCTTCCCAGCCTGCATGGGAAACTTCGACGGGCTGTTTTCGCTGAAGATGTGCACAGCATCGGAGGACACTAGGCGGCCTTTCAGCACACGGTCCACGTGGACAACATAATCGATGCCGTCAAGGTGGAATGAGGAATCGGGTACCGGTGTGGCCGCTTCCACTGTGCCGACCATGGTGGTGCCCGCATCGTGGAGCTCCTGGTTCAGCGAAATACGGTTGCTCTGGCACTGTGCCATGCCGACGGCGGATGCGGCTGCGATTGCGAGCGAAACGATTAAGGTCTTCATGTGTTGCCTCCCGTACTGCGATCTCTCTTGTTCTGCAACTGCGATGACTGGAGAATCCCACGCGGGCCGGCATTCGCCAAGCAAATCCATGCCAGTCTGCCTGCTTTACCCCTTACCAGGGCGTACACTTCGCGCGGTCCGCAATTCCGTGCAAATAGTACTGGGGTAATGTAAATTTGTCATCCAAATATTTGCCCGCCTTGTAAGTAAAAGAAAGTAATCGACTTGCGCAGGTCTATTTATTGACTGGATAATGCAGCCGTTACTTGGTTACCTCGTCCAGGATTTCGACTGAGAATGTCACCCCGCGGTCCGCTGTTCCGCCGCTTGGCGTGATGGTGCCGCGCACGATAGAACTCACGTATATGTTCTCCAAACACGCGGCACGGGGCTGGCGGCAGACGGTTGTGAACCTAGGGTGGGCGGCAGCTGCGGGCGCGGCTGCTGATCGGTTGCGCTTCAAGCTGCGGCGCGCGACATCGAAGACATCCTCCGCCGCACCGGAGGTGGAGTGGCAGAGCAACGAGCTGCACCCCTTCGATCGTGAGCATGGCGTCGACACCAGCGGGCTCATCTTCGGTGAGCATCTCTCAAGTGGGAGCCGCAACGACGTCTGGAATACGGCGTATTACGGCATTGCACCGTCTATCTTTCGTGCGGCTGTGGGTCAGATTCCGCCGGCACTGCGGGCTGGCGCAACCTTCATCGATATCGGCTCCGGCAAAGGCCGCGCCGTGATGCTGGCGAGCCAGTATCCCTTTGCTAAGGTCGTTGGAGTCGAAATTGCGCCCGATCTGCATCGCATTGCAGCAGAGAATGTCGCCAAATACACGAAGAACGGCACAAGCAGCGCACCGGTGGAACTGCTCCTGCAGGACGCAACGGAGTACGCCTTTCCTGCCGGGCCATTGGTGCTCTATCTCTACCATCCCTTCTGCAAACCGGTGCTGGAGCGTGTTCTGCGCAACTTAGAAACCTCCTTGAGCGTGAATCCGCGAGATGCTGCCGTGATCTACATCAATCTTGAGTTACGTGACGTATTGGACCGCGCAGATTTTCTCGAGCGCGCTTGGGGTGCGATGGTGGAGATGGATGCGAGCGACCGGCTGGCGGACCGCATCGGTTCGAGCGCAGAGGAGTATGCCATATATCGCTTCAAAAGAAGATAGGGCTGCCCCTGGCGAAGCCGCATGCATCGAAGTGAAAAGAATGTCCGATTCCGAAAGGTGAAGAGATATGGCGAGTGCAGTAACGCTGGATGCGGCGCGCCGCGTAATTGCGGCAGCGGAGAAGAAGGCCCAGGAGATCGGTCAGCCGATGAATATTGCGGTGGCCGATGAGGGCGGCAACCTGGTAGCCCATGTGCGCATGGATAATGCCTGGCTCGGCTCCGTGAATATCTCGATCAACAAGGCATGGACAGCACGCGCCTTCGATATCACGACCAAGGACCTTGGGGAGAACTCACAGTCCGGCAACCAGTTCTTTGGCATACACGCCTCGAATGGCGGCAAGGTCATGATCTTTGCAGGAGGCATTCCATTGAAGAAGGGCGGCCAGGTCGTTGGTTCGATCGGTGTGAGCGGCGGCTCGGGCGACCAAGACCATGCCGTCGCAGAAGCCGGCGCCGCTGCCTTCGGTTCATAGTGGCTGCAGTTACAAGTATGTAAGAGAAACGATATGGAAGCCGGGGCAATCACAGTCGCCACGTACCCGACTGGGCACTTCGCGATGGTGGTATGCGGCGCTAGCATGAAGACCTCTGGCATTCTTCGCGTACCTGCTCTCGAGCATGCGCTGCCTTCACCCATTTCGTTCTTCTTTCGCAGGTATATCTGCGCTGCTCTGCCTTGTTCTGTTGCTTGCTCCGGGTACGGCGAGTGCATCCCGCTTCCATGTCCATGGGACGCGGTCTGTTCGGCCGACGATGGCACACCGTCGTCTGTCCACACATCGCTCTCAACACCCGGCGCCGATGGCTGCCCGGACGAATCGGGCCCGGTTGGTGCGTGCCGGTGCCGTAAGGCGTCGGCTGCACGAGCATCATGCGAAGCCGCACACGGCGAAGGCTCTCCGTCACGCACGCAGGCATGGCACAGAGGCTGTACGTGCTGCCGCACGTCATGAGACAGAGCGCATGGCGCGCGGTGAAAGTACCGGGGATGCCTCCGCGTCCATCCACGTGCCGGAACTGCCGCTCGCTCCAATGAACCTGCCGCCGCTGCGGGGGACCCACGAGTCCCTGGTGCGGCAGAACGAGCGCGCCGAACAGGACGGGCTCCTGCGCGTGAAGGATGACGCGGACCTGGAGATGTTGCGGCGCCAGGGCAGCCTGGTCGCGCTGCCGGAGCTTTCTTCGATGCATGCAGATGCCCGGCTCCCCATGAATCGCCGTTACTGCCGCGCGTGGACTGGACACTTCCTCAACGATCTTGCACGTGTGCACTTCGAGCGGTTTCACAAGCCGCTTCAAGTGAACTCTGCCGTGCGGACGATTGAATATCAGCGCCACCTGCTGCATATCAACGGCAACGCTGCACCGGCCGATGGCGACGTGGCATCTCCCCATCTCACTGGGGCTGCAATCGATATCGCGAAGAAAGGGCTCACGCCGTCCGAAGTTGCATGGATGCGTGCCTATCTTCTGCCGCTGCAGGTCGCCGGAAAGATTGATGTCGAAGAGGAGTTCAAGCAGTCCTGCTTCCACATCTCGGTATATAAGTCTTACGCGGCCGCGTCTCACAGAGAGGTCGCTGCCACGTCCCATCCGTCGGGGTTGCTGGCCACCACGATCCGTTGATCGGAATGATCTCTTAGACTTTCAGTGGCGACAGTCCGAGAGCCCGGCCCGAACTTCCAGCTTCTACAATCCGTCCTCCCGGTTTAGGTGGCATGCTGGTGTGCAAGCCGGCGCGACGCGACGGAGCAGGAGGATCGATGCCGGAGAGAGCTGGTATCCAAAATGTCAGTCACTCGACTGGTCTGGTCGAGATGGCGATGGCCTACTTCCCGAGCCGTGTGGTGTGTGCCGCCGCCCGGCTCGGCATCGCCGATGTGCTGGCCGATGCGGAGCAAGGCGTGCCGCAGATCGCCGCGGGCTGCAACGCAGATGGTCCGTCCATGTACCGTCTGCTGCGGGCGATGGCGGCACTCGGTCTTGTGGAGGAGACCGCACCGGAGACGTTCCGCTTGACTGACCTGGGTCGTCCGTTGCGTAAGGATGTGTCCGATTCTGCGTGGCCGTCAATTATCTTCTGGTCGGACTTGCTTGCGGACTACTGGTCACAACTGGGCGAATGTGTCCGCACAGGGCAGACCGCCGCGCAGGTGATGCAACAGGCAGGCATCCCGTCACGTTGGTCACAGGATCCGGACGCACGTGCGATGTTTCGCGCGGTGATGGGCACAACGGAGAACTATGCAACTATCGCGGCCGCGTGGGCGTTTCCTGCAAGCGGTACCGTAGCCGACCTGGGTGGAGGTGGCGGGGCGCTCATCCGCGCGGTGCTGGAGCAGCACGGAAACCTGCGCGGCATGCTGGTGGATAAAGAGCCTTCCATCGCCTCCGCTTCCGCGTATTTTCAAGGCTGGGCAGGCGCCGAGCGCTGCGAGTTGATTGCTGCCGATCTGTGCGACGGTGTGCCGCGTGGTGCAGATATCTACATGATGAAGCATGTGCTGCATGGGTATACCGATGATCAGGCGGCAGCGATTCTCCGCCACTGCCGCGCTGTGATCCCAGCTAAAGGAAAGCTGCTGGTGATTGAGTTCGTGCTGCCCGACCTGGCCTCTCGCGCCGCTCCGGAGCTGGCGGGTCGCTTCATGAGCGATCTCAACATGATGGCGGTAACGGGGGGACGCGAACGCAGTGAGCGAGAGTGGCGGCAGCTTCTGGAGACAGCAGGCTTTACGCTCGCGCGAAACATTCCAGTACCAGACTTTGACGTATCGATCCTGGAGGCCCGTCCCATCGATTGAATCGGCGCACCAATCTGTCCACTCGACCGATAACGATCGAGTGGACCATGATGGTTTCCCGTTTGAGCTACGCGCCCGGCGGTGGTGGGGGAGGCGCCGGATGCAGAGCACGCTCGTACCCGTCGCGGAATCCCTGCCTGTACTCGCCAATCAAAGGCGGCGGCACCGGCGGATTGCGGAAACGAGGGTGGTGACCGAAATTTGGCCGACGGTTGCTGGCGATATCGCGCTGTGCCGCCTCAAATCCATCGTGAAAGCCCTGTTGTGCCGCGGATGAGTTGGCTGGTGGCGGCGGTGGCGGATAGTACGGCGGCGGTGGATGCCCACATCCAGCCAGGAGAAGCGGCATAGCCAGCAAGGGGAAGAGCCAGAGCTTTTTCATATCGGTACAGTCCTCAACGTGCGGCGAAAGTAGGTCACGAATGCCAAACGAATGCTGCTGTCGTGAAGACACCGGTGCTCCGGGAAGGTTGCGGGGGCAAAGCAGAAGCCCCCGCCCTCGCCGCGCTTGCTCCCTGGCTCTCACCGCTCGGGAACCGGGGGCCGCCGGGCCGCGTACCTCCCTGCATGCCCGCGATTCTCATGAACCTGCCGGGCTATGATGAAGACGCTCTTCGCAGCCTCGCGCCCGCAATGACCAGCAAAACCGCAACCCGTCTGCTGTATCTCGCGCTTGGACTCTTCATTGCGTTCAGCATGACCTACTACGTCATGCAGATGGTAGCCGGGGTCCAGGAGCTGCTTCATCGCGGCGAGCACGCCCGCATGCCCTTTCAGGTAGACGACGATCTGCTGACCCTCGGCCATCTGGAGGGCGAGGCCATCGCCGCTGGACTACACCCCGGGGACCGCCTGCTCGAGCTGCGCGGCCAGCCCTATCGCGGTCGCCGTCAGATGGTGGCCATGCGCGGTGGCGCTGACTTCGTCCGCGCTGGACAGCCCATCGATGTCGTCGTTCGGCGAGCGGATGGTTCCACGCATCACGTACACATCCATTCCGTTCCACGCGGTACCTCGGTGACGCATTTCAACGTCGAATGGACGCTCGGCATGGTCACCATGCTTCCGCCACTCATCTGTCTTCTGATCGGCTACTGGGTCTGTGCCGCGCGTATTCGCGATCCCAACGCGTGGCTGCTGCTTGTTCTCTTCGCTACTCCCAGTTGCATCGTCACATCGCCGAACTGGTGGCCTGGCGCATGGGCGGTCGTGCTGCGCGCATGGTACGAACTGCTCCAAATCCTTGCTTCACCGCTCTTACTGCTATTCGGCATCTACTTTCCTGAGCGCTGGCGCGTCGACCGGCGCTATCCCTGGCTCAAGTGGCTGCTGCTCGCGCCGATTCTCTTATGCATCGGGCTACTCGTCGCGATCTTTGTGATCGAGGACTTTGCGGCTCCAGAGTTGGGAGTCTGGAGCGCACGTGCCAGCCTTTGGTTTGGCCGACTACTCAATCCGCTTAATCTGCTCTGCGTTGTCGTCTACGTTATGGCTCTGGTGGACAAGCTGCGCTCAGCCAACAGCGCAGATGCACGCCGCCGCATGCGCGTCTTGGCCGCGGGTTCACTCATCGGTTTGGGATCCCTGCTCATCGTCTTCGTCCTATTACCGCACTTTGGTCTGGAACCGGGCAAACGGCCAGCCGTCGCAGTTCTGGGACTTGTCCTCTTCTTCGCCGCCCCTTTCTCCTTTGCCTATGTGGTACTGGTGCAGCGTGCGCTGGACGTGCGAATCCTGCTGCGCATGGGCACGAAATACGCACTCGCCCGCGCGACGCTCCTCGTCGTTGAAATCGCACTCGTCACCTTTGTCCTGGTCAAGTTCATCTTTCCCCTGCTGCGGCATAAGAACGATCTGGCCGTGGCCATCCCGGTTCTCGTCGTCGCCGCAGCCGGATTACTCAAGCTCTTCGCATCGCACGATTCGATCAGCCACCGCATGCAGCGCTGGCTGGATCGCAAGTTTTTCCGTGAGGCCTACGATGCCGAGCTGGTGCTGAGCGAGCTTTCGGACCAGGCGCGCCGCTTCACCGAGGCTGCGCCGCTGGTCGATACCATCAGCCGCCGCATCTCCGAAGTGCTCCACGTATCGAGCATCGCCGTCTTCCTGCGCGTCGAGCGCGCCTTCCGTCTGCAGCAGGCCATCGGCATCGCCGGAGCTCCCGCACGTTTTGAGGAGAGCTCCTCCGCCGTCCGCAACCTGGCTCGCTCCAACCAGCCCGCTACCCTGTACCGTGAGAACCCGGATGGCTGGTTCCTGCTGGCGGACAATCGCGAGCGCACCGCGCTGGACACGCTGCGCTCCGAGCTGTTGCTGCCGCTCGCGGGCCGCGACCGGCTGCTCGGCTTCATCAGCCTCGGCCCCAAGCGCTCCGAGGAGCCCTACACGCCATCCGATCTGCGGCTGCTGCAATCGGTCAGCACCCAGGCCGGACTCGCGCTTGAGATCAGCGCGCTGGTCCAGTCGCTGGCCGGCGAAGCCGCCCGCCGCGAGCGCATCGACCGCGAGATCGAGATTGCACGTGAGGTCCAGGAGCGGCTCTTCCCCCAGCAAATCCCATGCCTGCCCGGCCACAGCATCCAAGGCGCATGCCGACCGGCGCAGGGAGTCGGCGGCGACTACTATGACGTCTTCCCGCTCGACGACGGCACGCTTGGACTCGCCATCGGCGACGTCTCCGGGAAAGGCATCTCCGCGGCTCTGCTCATGGCCAGCCTGCGCGCCTCGCTCCGCGGCATGACCATGGACGGCCCCGCGGACCTGGCGCGCCTCATGGGCCGCGTCAACCGGCTGGTCTACGAATCTTCTGCCACCAATCGCTACGCCACCTTCTTCTTTGGCGTCTACGATCCGGTATCGCGCCTCTTCCGCTACGTGAATGCCGGGCACAATCCGCCCTATGTTGTGCGCGGCGAGGAGTTGCACACGCTGGAAGGCGGCGGGCCGGTGATCGGCCTGTTGCCTGAGGCCGAGTACGAGGAGTGCCATCTCACGCTCGAGCGCGGCGACCTGCTGCTGGCCTACACCGACGGCATCAGCGAAGCCCTGAACATCCAGGACCAGGAGTGGGGCGAGGAGCGCATGCTTGCCGCTGCCCGTTCGCGCCTGCCCCAGGATGCGAGCACCATCCTGCGCCACATCGTCACCGAAGCGGATAAATTCGCCGCCGCCGCACCGCAGCACGACGACATGACCCTGCTGCTGATGAAGCTCGACGGTGCGACGCAATTGGCCTGAGTTGCCGCTACCATGCCTCGCGCGCCCGCTCTGCCGTGCTCTTCACACCCAGGTCCAACGCTGCGCCATCCTCGAACAGAGGGATGATCTTGTCGAACTCAGGGCCGGAGTGTGCGCCGGTCAACAGGATGCGCACGGGATGAAACAGGTCCTTGCCCTTCGCGCCCGCCTCCGCCTTTACTTCGTTCATCAGCGACTTGAACCGCTCCGCGGTGATCGGTCCCGGCTCTCCAATGGCGCGATTCACAAACGCACCAACGACGCGTTGGCCGAGGTCGCTCGAAAGCAGCGCTGCATTCTCCGCATCTGCTCTGGTCTTCGCCGAATCCAGCGCAAAGAGGAATGCCGCCTTGGCCGGCAACTGGTCCAAGCGATCGACACCAGGCAGAAAGACCGCGACGACTCGCTCAAACCAGTTTGTCACCTCTATGGATACCTTCTCTCGCGATCCCAAGTAGCCGGCTCGCTCGAAGTATGGCCACGCCAGCGCCGCTACCTCGGCGATCGGACGCAGCTTCAGGTAGTGCCGGTTCAGCCAGTCGAGTTTGCCGAAGTCGAAGACGGCGGGCGACGCCGTCACCCGCTCCAGCTTGAATTCCGTCACCAATTCCATCGGAGTGAACGTCTCCCGCGTACCGCCCTCCGCGCCCCAGCCCAGCAAGGCTAGGTAGTTCATCAACGCCTCGGGTAGATAGCCCATCTCACGGAAGCTGGCAATCGACGTCGCGCCATGACGCTTGGACAGCCGCTCGCGATCGCTGCCAAGGATAGTGGAGAGGTGCGCGAACTGGGGTACCTTCCATCCAAATGCCTCGTAGACCGCCACCTGCTTCGGAGTATTCGACACATGATCGTCGCCGCGGATCACATGGGTGATCTCCATCAGCGCGTCGTCGATCGCAACAACGTAGTTGTAGACCGGCATGCCGCTGGAGCGTACCAGCACGGGGTCGCTGACCGCATCCGCGGCAAACTCCACATCGCCACGCACAAGATCGTGGAAGCGTATGGGGCGATCCGGGATTCGTAACCGCACTGCGAATAATTCTCCCGCTGCCACCCGGCGCAGCGACTCTTCCGTCGTTATCGCACGACACCGCCCGCTATACACCTGGGGTTGATGCGCGGCAGCGGCGGCAGTGCGCTCTGCCTCCAGTTGCTCAGGAGTGCAGAAGCAGCGATACGCCTTGCCGGCAGCAAGCAGGCGCTTCGTATGCTCGGCGTAGATGGGCAGACGCTCGCTCTGCCGGTAGGGGCCGTGGGAGCCGCCCATCGCCGGCCCTTCTTCCCATGTCAGCCCCAGCCAGTGCAGGTCCTCGATCAGCAGCCCCTCATACCGCAGCTCGGACCGTTCGACGTCGGTGTCCTCGATCCGCAGGATCGCGGCGCCGCCATTGTGCTTTGCAAAGAGCCAGTTATAGAGAGCCGTCCGCGCATTGCCTAGGTGCAGCATGCCCGTCGGAGAAGGTGCAAAGCGCACCCGTGGTTTCGTCGCAGTCATCTTGCATCGATGCTATCGCAGCGCGGTTTCGGCTTGCGTCCGCGCTTTGCTTACAATGAAGAGGACACTGCAAGAGGAGAGTACCCGCATGGCCCACATGGTCCAGGATTCCCGTTACAAGAAAGAGATGGAAGGCCTTGATGAGCCGCCCTTCGACTCCGATTTCGGCAACAAGGTCTACCACAACGTCTCCAAGCAGAGCTGGGGCGAGTGGGTGGACCGCCAGAAGATGCTGCTGAACGAATACCGCCTGCAGCCATGGACTCGCGAAGCACAGGAGTTCCTGGTGGAGCAGATGGAGCAGTTCTTCTTCGGCGAGGGCTCCGCGCTTCCGCAGGACTACATTCCGCCGGCGGGCTAAAGAGAGAACCGGAGAGTGGGCTGCCCGCTCGGCGGCGTAGGTAGAAGCCATGGAGCGTATCGTGATTCTGGGCTGCGCCGGTAGCGGAAAGACTACGCTCGCTCGGGAACTTGGCAATCGCACAAATACTCCTGTGATCTGCCTCGACGCAATTTGGCAACCGCAATAGGGGGAGAAGGATATACCTGTCTTCCGCGAGCGAATGCATAAGGCCCATGCGAGTGAGCGGTGGATCTCTGACGGCAACTTCGCCCAAGCCACCTTCGACATTCGACTGCAGCGTGCCACGCTGCTGATTTGGGTCGAGCATTCAAGGCTCGTCTGCGCAACGCGCGTCATCAGACGTGTCTTCCGGCGAGGGGAGCCGCATCGCATCGGCAGAATCGGCAATGTGCTGCGGTTTATTTGGCGGTTCAACCGGGTCAATCGGCCTCTCATCGAAGCCGCCAGGCTCAGGTACGGCCCCGACGTTCCAGTTATGAGACTAATCGGCAACCATGACATCGAAAGCTTCTTGTCCAACTACGAAGAGGCGTGGCGCTAACTCTGGTTAAGACAGGCCCGTCTCGAACAGGTCTGCACCGACCAAAGGAAGCGCCCACTCCGAACATGCGCCACCGGCGCGGCTGCCTCGATGACAAATCGCTGATACACTCGACAGAGCAAGACCCCTGCCTCACCGTTGTCGGGACGTGGCTCAGCCTGGTAGAGCACTCGCTTGGGGTGCGAGGGGTCGGCAGTTCGAATCTGCCCGTCCCGACCAATTCCACAATCAACACAAATCACACAATCAGTTCAATGCATTTGCCTTCGGCCCGAAGGTCAACGCGCCGCGCGTGCGTGCGATCATGCGGCGTATCGCAAGGACCACCCAGCGTATTGCGAAGATGGCGAGGATCGTCGCCACCGCAGCGATCGTCGCACTTATGAACGGGTGCACGGTGACCAGCCAGCTCAGCCCGATGGCGGCGGCGTCCTCGGTCGTACTAAGAGCGATGTTCGATACCGGCTCGGGGCTGGGAGTGATCGCGGTCCGCACTGCAGTCTTTGACCCATGCGCGGCCAGCGCAATGCCGGAACCTACCGTGACAGCGAGCATTTGCAGGCCGGGAGACAAATGGGTTGTCGCACCATAGGCCAGCAGCGCCGCTACCGGAATGCGCACAAAAGTGTGCAGCGCATTCCAGACCAGGTCCAACCCAGGGATTTTATCGGCGATGAACTCCGCGGCAAAAAGCACGGCACTCGCGATGATGATCCACCAATGTCCAAGCATCTCCAGGCCGCCGGGAAGCTCCGCCCAGTGCAGGTGCGCCAGCACGCCCAGCGTCAGCACGGTGGCATAGACATTGAGGCCAGCGGCAAAGCTCGCCGCGATGACCAGCGCGGCAATCGTACTCGGCGAGACGTGCATAGGGCAGAACCTCCTGTCCGGTGTCCTATCTTACGCCGATGGCCGTGGCCGCCTGCCTAGAAGGCCTTATAGACGATGTCCGGCGCCGGCTGGGAGAGCAGCGCGGTCATCGCAAACACCATGAGCGCAAATGCGGTCGCGTATACGACACGCGCATAGCGGCTTGTCAGCACAGGCCGCGCATTGACAGTGATGTTCAGCAGCCGGGCGCTCAGCCATTCCCACGCGGTAAAGACGATTGTGGCGCTCAGCCATACCGTTGCCCACACGCCCACCCAGGCCACGGCTCCGATTGCCGCGTAGACCGCGTGGATCTGTCCCCAGCGCGCCCAGAACCAGAACAGCGTAACTGCGAACCAGGTAAAGGTCAGGCCGCGTGCGAAGGCGATGTACATCGCATTGGCGGCAAGCGCCTTATATGGCTTGCGCCCCATCCAACGGGCCATCCATAGCTGCCACAGCTTGTTGATGGCCACGCCGCCGCCCTGCAACAGGCCAAAGAGCGCAAACTCCGACGTGCGGCCATGCCAGATGCCAATGAGAAAAAAGGTGACGAAGAAGCAGAAAACCCCGAGGAAAGGCTGGAGGGTCTTCGATGAAGAACGGCGCATCAGCGCCAGCAGCAGCGGATTGTAAACGTATGTCTTCAGCCAGGTGGACAGCGTAATGTGCCACCTGTTCCAGAAATCGAGGAATGAAGCAGCGGAGAACGGCCGATCGAAGTTTTCCGGCAGCCGCAGGCGCATCAACCGCGCCAGCGCGATCACGATGTCGATATATCCGGAAAAGTTCGCATACAGAAAGAATGGATACACGGTGGCGAGCCGGAAGGCCGCTCCCCATTTCACGTGCAGTGGCAGCCGCTCGGCAAGCTGGATCAGCGCGTCCTCCTGCACCATGCTGCATAACAGCGCCACCACCTTCACCTTGAAGAAGCCGCGGATGATGCGCTCGATCTGCGAGCCGACGATGCGTGCATCCAACGGGATCGGCTTCCCAGCAAACTGGTCGTTGGCAAAAGCGTCATACCGCTGGATCGGCCCGGAGACCAGTGTTGTGAAGTTCAGTGTGTAGGTGAGATATGCCAGCGGGCGGATCTCCCGGGCCGGGCCGGGCGCGCCCGCCTCAATCACTAAATGAAGCACGCGAAAGAATACATAGGAGAGCCCGATAACGAGATACGGGAAGCGAAGGAATGTGCCTTCGGGAAGGAAGGTGTACTTCTTCAGCCACGTGTAAAGAATGACGATGGCCACGACACTCCAGGTCTGCGTAGCCGAGCAGCCGCGTCGCAGCAGCGCAATCGCGACATAGCCAAGCAGAAGGAAGGCCGCGAACGGGAGAAAAACAACGAAGCCATGGGCGAGCAGCGCAAGAAAGGCTAGGCTGCCTAAGAGCAGCACAGTAGAACGCCACGCAGCGGTACGGCGCAGATTCGAGAGGAGAACCACCACAAGCCCGAAGAGCAGGAATTGCAGAGACGCGCTATCCATGGCCTGCCTCAGTCTCCTGCTGCGTTGACGGGTGCTCGCTGCCGCGTCAGTGCCGGCACATGTCCGTCGGTCAATTCCTTCGCAAGTAGATGGGCCAGTACACCCTGACCCTGCGGGGACATATGTCCGTCGATGGGCAGATAGAGCCGTCCTGCGTCCGGAACCGCCCGGAAGTCATGCAGAATATCGATGTATGTGCCGCCGTCGTGTTGCACGATGGGTTGCAGCTCCGCGCCAAGACGTCGCGGATCGTACCCAGCAGGCCATTGACCGCTCGCCAGCATGACCGCCTGTGCGCGATGCGGCAGCAGCACAGCCACTACGGGAACTCCTGACTCGCGCATCCGGTTTGCAACCGACTGAAAGTCGCTATCGAATCGATGGATGCGCTCGTCCCACACCTGCGGGGTCGGCGTCCTTAGAAAGCCCGCGCTGTCCCCCTGCATCAGGTAGTGCTGAACGTACTGACTCTGGCTCTTGTAGAGAAGATGCTGCAGCATGAAGACGCTGCGCGTATCCCTTAGTGGAACCAGAGCGCGATCCCATGCGGCTTCGACGATCTTCGCCGGCGATCCATGCTTCTGCACCGCAAGCTTGATCCGCTCAACCAGATTGCGCGGCGCTTCGGGGGGTGGCGGCATGATGCGCGTCTGCCCGCGTATCAGTCCCTCTTGGACACCCTGCACGTAAGGAAGGATCAGCGACACGTTTTCGACATCCCATGGTGTTAAAGCCCACAAGACAAGATCCGGCTGCGCGGCGAGAATCTGATTCACGCGCAGGTCGATGCTGCTCGGGGTACCCCACTGCATCGCTTCGTTGTAGACCTCGACCTTTCGCCCGGTCTTTTGCGTCAGCAATGCCGGCAGCCGCGCGGCGAATGTCTGGTCCTGCGGAACCCGCATCCCTTCCGCAAACGACGAGCCGAGCAGCACGATGCGGAAGGTGCCCGGAGGTTTGGGGCCGCATGGCTGGTCGGTGCGGAAGCCGCAATTGTTAAAGCGATATTGTATGAGCGGACTTTCGAAGACCTTCTCCCGGCAGACCGCCTGCGGAATCCCACGCACACCCGTCTTCGCGTCATTCAATACCAGACATTTGAGCGTCGAAGTATCCGAGGCGCGGTAAAGACTCCGTGCGGTCCACTCCACACCGAATGACAGTACCGCCAGAGTGACCAGGCCGATCAATGGCAGCAGCAGCCAGTCGCGTGGCATCAGCCGGTCGCGTCGAGGCGAACGGCTCACAGGTTGTTCCGGCACCACAGCATCTACCGGAGGCGCCGTTGTGCCTGCGTCCGTCGGCTCCATGTTCATGCGGAGGTCGGTTCCACAAGCTCGGCGAAGCCCAGGCGCACAACCTGCATCGGGGCCATATCCGGCTCGGCTCCATCAACAGCCAACTCCCAGCTGGTCCGGCCTGACGGGTCTTCTGATGTTTTTGTAAAGCCCAGCTTCGCGTAATGGTCAACCACCAGCTTGTTACGCTCGGTCGGGATGTAGGTGCCCCGCAGTGTCCGGATACCCGTAGCGCTGGCCTGTTCCAGGATCTCGCGCAACATCATGTGTTCTACCTTCCGCCCAAGCACGCGGCAGCTCATCAACCAGGTATCGATCTCCCAAGTTGCATTGGCGGCCGCCCGGCAGATAATCACGCTGATCATTCCGTTGTCGCCAAACGTGTCCGCCAGCCGCACCTGCAGCGTGAATGCCTGCGGATCGCTCTCGACCGTCGTCACTTCAGGATCGGTATAGCGTCGCGTGGTCAGGTTGTACTGGTTCGATTTGTTGATCAACTGCACGATGCGCGCACGGCCGGTCGCGTCGAAAGGCTGGAAGGTGATCGTCATGTCGAGCGAGGCGAGATATGCATCCACACCGCCGACCTGCTTCTGCAGGTTGGCGCGCCGGGCATTGTCCTGGTAGAAGCCGGCACGCTTCAGATCCTCGGCGGCAAAGGCAACCGACTCAAAATAGCCGGCGGCGGCAAGCGTGCGCACATAGAACGCAGGTTCCTCCGGCAGTTCGGGCACAGCGACCTGCGGCAGCAGCTTGCGCACCAGGCCGCGTTCTGCTGGATTGTCGTCCAGGAAGACCATGGCATCGAGGCCGAGCGACAACTCTTCAGCAATCGACTGGATGTTGGTTGCCTTGTCGTTCCAGTTCGCCTGGAAGACAGCGATATGGTCAAGCTTCAGCAGCATCTCGGGATGATCGAGGAACGGGGTCCGAGCGACCTCGTCGGTATTCTTCGAGGAGACGGCCAGCACGATGCCGCGCTGTCGCAGATCGAGCGCCATCCGCTGCACCGCCAGATGCGCTTCTCCGACGGCATCGCCCTGTGCCACGCGGATGCCTTCGAGACCGTCATCCCCGATCACGCCGCCCCATACGGTGTTATCCAGATCCAGGATCAGGACACGACGGCTCTTGCCGCGGATCGACGCGACGACGCGGCACACGTGGTCCGCATAGAAGGGGATCAGATCGCTGGCGAAGGGCAGCTTGCCCATGTTCCACAACTGTGTGTCATGCCAGTTCGACAGGCCCACCGTCTCGGCCAGCGAGGCCACATCGAGCAGCACGTCCCCAGCTGCGAGGCATGCAGCGGTCAGCTCCTGGTTGATGGCCTGCAGCGCATACTGCAGCGTTCCCGGCAAGGCGCGATCCAGGCTGCCGAAGAGTGTCTCGGCAGGCGGCGCGAAGGTCTGAAAGATGCAAATCGCATTCGCGTTGGCCTTGATGCCGTTGCGGAGCGCCTGCAGATATCCCAGCGCACCCTGCACAGTGGCTGCTCCGGCATCGCTGTCCCCTGGTGATGACTTCAGCGGGAGCGCACGGTAGTCGAATGCAAACAGCACCGCATCCGGCTTCGCGCTGTTGACCCTTGAGTCCGGCGTTAGCGCCTCTTGCGCAACCTGATCGTAGGCGGGCTGAATGACTTCAAGCGCGATGCCATGACGCGCCGCCGTGGCCACCAGTGCGGGCACCAGGAAATCAATTGTCCCATTGCTGAGAATGGCAAGCCGAAAGGGCATCAGCGGGTCCAGCGGCCGTTTGTCCGCGCGTAGTCGCGCGATCGTCTTCGCCAAACGGGTCAGCTGGCTGGCATCGAGCGCATAGTTGGCCAGCGCCTGCAGCGGGCGTCCCAGCGGGCCTTCCGCCAGCGTCAGGGCCTTCGCCTGCGCGGAGAAATCTTCGGGCGCCGGTGGCAGCCAGCGTAGCTTGGTATAAAGGTCAGTCATTTGCTGGAGTTCGTCCTCGCGTACGCCGCTTCCGCCCTCTTACCGCCTCTTACCGCCTCTTACCGCCTCAAGCGGATGCAGCAGAGGGATATGCGCCACGTTCCCACGCAACGCCCTTCCAGTTTACTAGTGACGCTGTGTCCTGTGGAGCCGGCAGGGAGGCAGTAGCCTCCTTTTGTTGCAATGAAACGGCTTATCAACGCGCCGGACAGCTCGCGGGCGCCTTCGCTCCATTCACCACTACCCAGCCGTTATCCGCGGTGCGGTGCGTGGCGCAGTGCACGTCATGGATGCCTGCGTTGAAGCGTCCGCGCGATGGAAAGAATGCCTGGCCGTAGGCGTAGACCTGGGCACCCTGCGGCGCGGTCACCACACCATTCAGATCGTCATTGGTCACAACCTCCACCAGCTTCGTGCCCACACCGGGAAGGTTCACCAGCAGCGGCAATACCTGATGGCTGCCATGCGGGCCGCCGCGCTGCGTGCGTGAGGCGCTGATGGTCGTGCCGCACACCATCACGTTGTCTACATTGTTCTGCGTCTGCTGGGCCAGTAGACCGGCGAGCTTCTGGTTTACTGCTGACCCGCAGCTCTGTGGCACCGGCACATCGCGGCCCCCGCGGACGAAAGTGGAAGCAGGCGCATTCGCTGTCGCCGGGACGGAAGGGGAGGCAGACGTGGCTGGCGAGGAGTGGTGGCTCAACAGTCGGAATGCCACTATCAGCACAAGCACCAGCAGCGAGAGCACAGCATGCTTCGGACGCATGACAAGCATCAGACATGTGCGCGACGCTCTATGTCCAGCAGTCGCAGGCGATTCTCGCCGTCTCTACTCCGCCCGCAGCGCCTCAACCGGATTGACGGAAGCAGCGCGATGCGCGGGAAGATAGCTGGCCAGCAAAGCCGCCACGCCCAGCACCAACGACACGGCCGCCAGTGTCGGCAGATCCCAAGACTTTACCTGGAAGAGCAGCTTGCCCATCAGTGACAACACCGCCACCGAAGACACCAGCCCCGCCGCCACACCCAGCGCGGTCAGGCGCGCAGCCTCTTTCAGCACCAGTGCGTAGATGGTGGCGCGTGGCGCGCCCAGCGCCATGCGCACCCCAATCTCGCGCGTGCGCTGCCCCACCGAGTACGCCACTACGCCATACAGCCCAACCACGCCCAGCAGTGCAGCCAGCGCCGCAAAGCCGCCCACCATCCACGCAGCGGAGCGATGCAGATAGGCGGACTGCGATTCCTGGATACGCAGGCTCATCGTGGTCTCATCGACCACCGCCAGATCGCGATCGATGCCATGAATCGCCGCACTCAGATCCGGCAACATCGCCGCATCCGATCCCTTCGTCCGCACCACCGCGGAAACATAATTGTCGGGACTTTGAGACACCGGGTAGTAGATCGCCGGCCAGACATCCTCATCCAGCGGCCCTTCGCGAAAGTTATCCACGACGCCAACGATCAGCTTCATCGAATCCGGCTTCAGCTCGAGGTCGCCCACGCGCTTGCCCAACGGATCCTCGCCGGGAAAATACTTCTCCGCCAGCGCCTGGTTGATGATCGCTACCTTGGAATGGCTTCCATCGTCTTCCGCCGCAAAGACGCGCCCTCGCAGCAGCTTCACCCGGAGCGTCTTGAAATAACCCGGCGAGACATCGCGCTCCAACGACTCATTGCGCTCGCCGTTGTATGGCTTCCCCTCAAAACGTAACCAGTCGGTGTTGCCGTTGTACGTCACCGGCAGCACCGAAGTGACAGCCGCCGATTCCACCCCTGGCATCCCATTCAATCGCTCGACGATCTCGCGATCCAGCCGCCGGGCATCTTCATCCTTGCCATAGACGGCCCGCGACCCGGAGACCGCGAAGGTCGCCAGGTGGTCCGGCACGAAACCCAGTTCTACGTGCAGCAACCGATAGAGGCTCTTGCTCAGCAGACCTGCACCTGCCAGCAGCACCATCGCGATCGCCAGCTCCGCCACCACCAGATTCGATCCCAGCCGCCGCCACAGGATGCCCGCTGCGCCGCGTCCGCCCTCGCTCAAACCATCGTGCAGCTCCTTCGTCGGCAGCCGCACCAGCGGCGTTACCGCAAACAACACCGCCGCCGCCAGCGCGATCGCCAGCGTAAACAGCACCAGATGCAGGTTCAACCCCAGCCCATTCAGGAAGGGCAATCCGTCCATCATCTTCTTCGGGATCAGCCTCAGCAGCACCTGCATCGCACCCAGTGCCAGTGCCAGCCCAAGTCCGCTACCGATGACTACCAGCACCACGCCTTCGGTCAGGAACTGCCGCGCCAGCCGCAGCGGTGTCGCACCCAGCGCCCCGCGCACCGCCATCTCGCGCCGCCGGCCCTCGGCCCGCACCAGCAGCAGGCTCGACACGTTCACGCAGGCGATCAGCAGCAACAGCCCCGCGCCCGCCAGCAGCACCAGCAGGATCGGTCGCACCGTTCCGACAACGACCTCGCTCAGTGGCAGGATCGCCGCCCCCTGACCGCGATTGGAGCCTGGATACAACTTAGTCAGTTGCGTCGCGATCGCTTGCAGGTCCAGTTGCGCCTGCGCCAGAGAGACGCCATCCTTCAACCGTCCCACGCCATACATGTTGTGGCAACTCCGCCGCAGATCGCACTCGCCCTCCGCATGGAAGGGAGTCCAGAACTCCGGCGCGCCGCGCGGCGCAAAACTGAAACCCTCCGGTAGCACCCCCACAACGGTGTAGGGGACGTCGCTCAACGAAAGCACCCGTCCAATCACATCCCGCCGTCCACCGAAGCGATGCTGCCAGGTCGTGTAGCTCAGCATCGTAGTGCGCGGTCCGCTCGGCAGATCCTCGCCGGCATAGAAGTCCCGCCCCAGGATCGGCGCCACTCCCAGAGTCCGGAAAAATCCATCCGTCACCCGTATGGCTGCGACCGGTTCGACACCGCCGTGCGTGCGCAGGGAATAGCCCGTGCCGGACCAGGCATCCAGCGACTGGAACGACTTGTTCATCCGCTTCCAATCCACATAATCCGGATAGGAAAGGTCCGAATGCGGAAAAAGAGCAGCTGTTTCATACACCGCCACCAGGCGATTCGGCTCCGGGTAGGGCAGTGGTTGCAACAACGCTGCATCGACAAAAGCGAACAGCGCCACACTCGCTGCAATGCCCAGCGCGAGGATCAGGATCGCCGTGATAGCGAAGCCGGGATTCTTGCCGAGTTGGCGAAAGGCGAAGCGCAGGTCCTGCAGCAGGTTCTCGATCAGCGGCAGCGTGTGGCGCTCGCGATACGCCTGCTTGATAGGCTCAACGCCGCCCAGCTTCAGGATCGCGGCACGGCGTGCTGCCTCTGGCGTCATGCCCGCACGCTGATTCTCTTCCGCCTGCATCGCAATGTGGCTTTCGATCTCGTCCGTTAGCTCCTGCTCGTGACGCGTATCGCGGCGCAGCCCGCGCATGCGCATCCACCACGCTCGTAGTTGTCCCAGGGTTCCAGCCGTGTCCCGCGTCATACCGGCTCCTCGCCGGGCTCCCCCAGAACAGGCGTGAAGAAGCGCGCGACGATTGCCGTCGCCTGTTCCCACTGGCGCGCCTCCTGCTCCAGCCGCCGTTTTCCGGCGCGTGTCAGCCGATAGAACTTGGCCTTGCGGTTGTTCTCCGAAGCGCCCCACTCCGACGTGATCGCGCCCTCCTGCTCCAGTTTCAGCAGCGCCGGGTAGAGTGTGCCGTAGTTCAGTTCGAGAAGCGCACCGCTGGTCTGTTCAATGCGGCGCGCTATGCCGTATCCGTGAATCGGCCCCAAGCCTTCGATGGTCTTCAACACCATCAGGGCCAGCGTTCCCTGCCACACATCTGCTTTGTCGCCCACTCGGTCTCCTATGGTGTTGCCATAGGAATGTTGACACCTTCCCTATGGGTTTGCAATAGGAAAGGACATTGTCTCGGGCCCTCACGATGTCTGAAGGGACCGAGCCCGGCGACGCCTGCGCTGGGCCCCTGGAGGGTTTGGATTTGGATGGAAAGGGCAGTGCGCGCAGGGCACGCATCTCGCGGTTACGCTGCCGCGCGCCGTGACCGGCGCTTCTCCCGACGCGCTTGATAGAGAGCGAGTGCGAGCGTCAGCCCGGCAAAGGTTCGCCGATGGCAGCTCCTGCAGCGGACCGGGTACTGCAGCAGTGCTAAACGCTCCAGGTCGGTCCAGCGAAAGCGTGACAGCCGAAAGCTGGACGCAGAACAATCAGCGCAAACCATGACACCAGCCTCCCGTTACATTGGTGACGTCCGGGTGCAGTTAGGACACGCACCAAGTCCGCCCCTATAGCTACCCTGACATCCACGCTACCATGTTTGCAAAGTTTGCAAATATGGCAAACATTCAGCGTCCATGGAAACGACAATCGTTATAACGGAGGTTTGGGATGGTTTGGGATGTCTCGTTTACCTGCGACGTGTGCGGCACGACCAAAGGCGAGTCCAACCACTGGTGGTTGTTGTCCTATACGGATTGCCCCTGCGACGAAGCTGACCAGATCGCCCAGCGCTTCGCCATCACGCCCTGGAACGCCCAGGAAAGCCGCCACCTTGAGATGCGCCACCTGTGCGGAAAGGGCTGCGCGATGCAGGCGTTGGAGCGGTTTATGACCCGGGAACAGGCGGTCGCCGAGTCGGTCGAAGACGAAGTAGAGGTAGTAGTGGCGAAGACTGCTTAAGCCGCAAGTCCGGGCCCCAAGTCTGGGACGATCAAGCCTTCAGGCAAAAGCAAGGTTACTGTGAGGTGCCCGAGATCGGCCATGTAGGCTTTTCCTAACGTTTATCCTGCTTTGCTCTAGTCGAAGAGCTCTGGGCTATTTTGCTCCGGGCGGTCTCGCTCTCCTTTGCTTCCGCGCCGGGGCGTCCGTGACTCGATAGCCATCTCCCGCCGGGCGCCGGGAGCAGTCGAGAGCATCCCGAGAATCTCTTTTAGCTCTGTGCGCAGCCGCCCCAGTCGCGGCGTGCGCTCCGTTGCCTTCAGTCCAGCATGTACCAGTGGTAGTTGGCCGTTATCGGCAGGCTTGCGAGCCTCGGCCTGGATCGCCTGTCTGGCGCCCGGAATGGTGTATCCCTCTGCATACAGCAGGTGTCGAATACGGCGCGCCAGGTCCACTTCACGCCGTCGATAGAGCCGCTGCCCTGCGCCGCTCTTGTTCGGCTTCAACTGCGGGAACTCCGTCTCCCAAAAACGCAGCACATACGTCTCTACGCCGCAGAGATGCGCCACCTCACCGATGCGGTAATAGAGCTTGTCCGGAACCTCCGGCAACGCCTTTTTCTGGCGCGATGGGCCGTGCCGGTCCGGGCCTTTGCCGGCAGCAGCCTTGTCCGCCGCGGGTTTGGTCGCTATGGATTTGGTCGCCATAGATGGAAGAGAGCGCCCGGCTGCACGGTAGCAGCACGTTTCCCGGCAGTATAGGCCCCACCTGCGTTCTGCCGCTGCTTCTTTCTTGCCTGAACTGCCGATTCTGTCTGCAGACCGCGCCGCATAGCTACTTTTCGTCCCGAACTTCGTCTGATTTACGGAACAGCCGCACTCTCTCAGGCGTATCTTGCTGGCGGAGGGTTTTCTTATGCCCGCTGCATCGCGCCGCGCACTCATCTCTCTGCTGGCAGTCGCCCTGCCCCTGGCGACCGTGGGTTGTTCCGTCCATGTGGACAAAAACAGCGACGGCGACGAGAAAAAGGTCAAAATCGACACGCCGCTCGGGAATATCCATGTGAATACCAACGACGCCGCGAAGAGCACCGGCATCGCCGTCTACCCCGGCGCGGTCACCGTGCCCGATCACGATGGTGACAAGGATGCCGACGTCCGCCTGGGCTTTGGGCCGTGGCAGATCCGGGTACAGGTGGAACATTACAAGTCGGACGATGATCGAGACAAGGTGATGGCCTTCTACCGCAAATCCCTGACCCGCTATGGTGACGTCATCGAATGCCGCGGAGAGCAGGCAGTGGGCCAGCCGGCGAAGACCTCCGAAGGACTAACCTGTTCCGAAGGCGACAACGACAACCACGTCGTCATGAAGACGGGCGACCATGGGTTGACGCTTCGCGTCGGTTCCAAGCGCCACCAGCACATCGTGGCCTTCGACAAAGACAGCTCCGATACTGCCGGCCCCACGAAGTTCGTTTTGATCGCGCTCGATCTTCCCTCCGAATCCTTGAAGAAGGACCGCGAGACTGACTAAAGCATGTTCACTGTAGGTATAGAGAAGAGCGCGATGCTCCGCGTGGCTTTTCCGTTAAGAAAAGCCACACTTCGCGGAACTTGGCTCTACACAGCAACAGGGAACATGCTTTTAGAGCATCAACGCTGCCGTTCGCGGTAGTCAGTCAGGTCGAATCCGCAAGTTTGGGAACAGCCGGAACCGGCGTGAGGCAGACATTCCAGATCTCGGGTGAGCGCCAAATTGCCCGCAACTGACTCTTCCTGTAGCTTCAAGCTTGCATGGTCGTGTACTGCCATCGTTGTGCCGGCGCGCTTGAGGATGAAGCGAGCTTCTGTCCTCACTGCGCCGCGCCGCAGTTGCAGGTCGCGCCACCGGAGGACTCCGTCGAGCCGACACCCGGCCCGATACATCACCTGGGGGTGGACCGCCGCGCCGTGGATTGGCGCAACGTCTTCCGCCTCGCCCTGTGGATCGCGATCCCGGTCGGCATCCTGACCATTCCTCCCATGCTCTTCCCGCTCATCCTGGCCGGCCCGGTGCTCGTCATCTCGCTGTACCAGCGGCGTCGCCCCGGCACGTCGCTCGATGGACGGAGCGGCTTTCGTATCGGCGCGCTCACCGGCCTGTTGGCTGCCTATGTCTCGGCATTCGGCGTTGCCGGCTGGCGATTGATCGAACGCTACTCATTGCATCAGGGGGGCCTGCTCGATGCCGACTACACGCAGACCATGCAGCAATCCACCGTCGCGGCGCAGAACATGGCGCAGGGGACAGCCGCCGGCATGGAGCAGGCACGCGCATGGCTCAACTTTGTGCTCACACCGGATGGCCGGGCCGGCATGACGCTGTTCAGCACCGCCGTCGCCGCGGCCGGCACCGTGCTGTTGGCCGGCTTGGGCGGCATGCTGGGCGCGCGCCTGGCCAACCGTCGAACGCCGCAGTAGGGGGGGTCTGGTTGCTACCGCATGTATCACCTCGTATCATCAGCAGGAAAACCAGAGCAAGACAACCAGCAGGAAGCCAAGCATGAACCCGCCTATGACCGCTACTATGCCGCAACTGCGCGAAAAGGGCCGCATCATGTCGGCCTCGGAGATCGAGCGGACCCTGATCCGGCTCGCCCATGAGATTGTGGAGAAGAACTCCGGTGCCGACGGCCTGGGAGTCATCGGCATCAAGCGCCGTGGTGTACCGCTGGCGCAGCGTCTGACGCGCATGATCGCCGGCATCGAGAAGCATCCCGTGGACTGCGGTGTGCTCGACATCAACTTCTATCGCGACGATCTTTCCACGCGCGACGTGCGACCCGTCGTGCAGCCGGGCGCGATCGGCTTCGACGTCAATGCCCGCGATATCATCCTGGTCGACGACGTGCTCTATACCGGCCGCACCATTCGCGCCGCGCTGGACGCGCTCTTCGACCATGGCCGCCCGCGCCGTGTCCAACTGCTTACGCTGATCGACCGCGGTCATCGCGAGCTGCCGATTGAGGCGACCTTCGTCGGCCGCAAGGTGCAGACCAGCTCACGCGAGATCGTCGAGGTGAAGCTGCAGGAGATCGACGGCGACGAGCAGGTGCTGCTGGTGGAGCGGGTTGACTAGCGTCCAGGAGTTCTCCACGCGACCCCGATCGCTGATCTCCACCAGCGATCTATCCCTTTCCGATATCTCTTCCATTCTGCAGACCGCCTCCTTGCTGGAGCGGGAGCCTCCACTCCGGCGCGCCAAACGCCTCGCCAAACGCAGAGTCGCGCTGCTCTTCTACGAGTCCAGCACGCGCACGCGCACTTCCTTCGAACTCGCAGCCAAGGGATTGGGCGCGGACACCACGCTGGTGAGCGCTCTGTCCTCCAGCATCGAAAAAGGCGAGAGCCTGAAGGATACCGGGCTGACCCTGCGGGCTCTGGGCGCTGAATGCATCATCCTGCGCCACCCTAACTCCGGCGCTCCCTACCTGCTGGAAAGCGTGACCGGCCTGCCCGTGTTGAATGCCGGCGACGGCATGCACGCGCATCCGTCGCAGGCGCTCCTGGACCTGCGCACCATCGTGCATCGGCTGAAGCCGGCGCACGCCAATGCTCCGGTCGATGCAAGCACCTTCGCCGGCATCACCGTCTTGATCACCGGCGATATCCTGCACAGCCGCGTGGCCCGATCGAATGCGCGCCTGCTGCCGCGGCTGGGCGCACGTGTCATCTTCTGCGGACCTGAGGCCCTATTGCCGGAGTCAGCCGCGTCCATCAACCCCGGGGTGTCCATCGAGCGGGACTTTCAGCGCGCAATGCGCCGCGCACAGGTGGTGATGATGCTGCGCATCCAGAAGGAACGTCTTGCCGGTTTGGAGATCGATCTGGAACGTTACATCACCGACTATCAACTGAATGCTGCACGCCTGCGCGAGCACGCACCGCGTGCCCTGGTCATGCATCCCGGCCCCATGATCCGCGGGCTTGAGATCACAAGCGACGTCGCCGATGGACCGCAGTCGGCCATCGAAGAGCAGGTGCGCCACGGCGTGGCTGTACGCACGGCTCTGCTGGCCCGCGCGCTCGGCGAGCAGCCTGAGGGAGCCGTCGCGTGAGCCGGAAGACACTGATCAAGAATGGGCGACTCGTCGATCCTGCAAACAACATCGATGCCCCATACGACGTGCTGGTCGAAGGCCACCGCATCGCCGCTGTCGGGGCGAATCTGCATGTCGAAGACGCCCAGATCCTCGACGCCGCAGGACTCATTGTGACCCCCGGCCTCGTTGACATTCATGTGCATCTGCGCGAACCGGGACAGAGCTACAAAGAGACGATCGCCACCGGTACCGCTGCCGCTGCCGCCGGTGGTTTCACCAGCGTGGCCGCGATGCCGAACACGCTGCCTATCAATGACTCGGCAGAGCTCACACGCTGGATGCAGGCTCCCGATCGCAATGCTCAGGTACGCGTCTACCCCATCGGGGCGGCTACGCTGGGCAGCATGGGCGAGGCGCTCTCGGATTACGAAGCTCTACGTGCAGCGGGCGCTGTTGGCGTAAGCGACGATGGAAAGCCGATTCTTGGCGATGAAACGATGCGCGCCGTGCTGCGTGCCGCCACTGCTGTAGGGCTGCCCGTGATCCAGCACGCGGAGGACACCCGCATGACCGGCGGCTGCTCCGTGAACTATGGCGCCATGGCCTTTCGCATGGGGCTGCGCGGCATGCCGGTGGAGGCCGAGGCAGGCATCGTCGCCCGCGATATTGCGCTGCTGCGTGAGCTGGATGACGCGCACCTGCACGTCGCGCATCTCTCGACCAGGAAGGCACTCGATCATGTCCGCACGGCCAGGCGCGGCGGCTTGCATGTCACCTGCGAGGTGACGCCGCATCACTTTGTGCTCACTGAAGACGCGGTCGGCGAATTCGATACCCACGCCAAGATGAACCCGCCCTTGCGCTCGCGCGGCGACCGGGACGCCATGATCGAGGGCCTGCTCGATGGCACCATCGACTGTATCGCCACCGATCACGCGCCCCATGCGCCGCATGAGAAGGAGCAGGAGTTCGAGCGCGCGCCCAACGGCATCACCGGACTTGAAACATCGCTCGGCCTGAGCTTGTCTATTCTGCACCGGCGTCATGGCATGCCGCTGACGAAAGTGCTCGCTCTGCTGAGTGCTCGGCCCGCAGCCGTGCTTGGTCTCGCGGCCGGCACGCTCGCGGTGGGTGCAAGCGCCGATGTGCTGCTGCTGGCGCCGGAGACGGAGTGGGACTTCCGGGCCCGCGATTCACGTTCGCTTTCGCGCAACACGCCCTTCGACGGCTGGTTGCTGCCCGGCAAGGTACATCTCACGATGGTTGCCGGGCGCGTCGTGCACGGACACATCCCGGCCCCAACGCCACGGTAGAGTCCCTCCAAGCGCTGGGGGCACAGGTAAGATGAAAGCACGCAGTCTTGCATTCGAGGTGCCCCTCTGAGTCGTCTGTCCCGCCCTGCGGCTTTGCTGGCCGCTCTGCTCATCAGCACCGCCTCCTTTGCACAGCAATCCGCGGCTCCGGTCATCCTGACGCCGACGCACGACGATCTCTCCGGCTCGGTCTACATCTCGATGGACAGCTGGATGTACCCAGCGATGGAGCGCCTCTACGCGCTGGGGTATCTGGATTCGGCCTTTCTTGGCCTGCGGCCGTGGACGCGGCTGAGCTGCCTCCACATGCTTCAACGGATGCAGACGCGGCTCTTGGACGCGCCCGCCGGTAACCCAGGAAACCAGGAAGCGCGCCAGCTCTTCAATGCGCTCGCTCGCGAGCTCTCCGACGATCGCGATGCGCTCGATCCCGACCGCTCAAACGCGCACGCGGAGGTCGATCGTCTCTACGAACGCACCATGTACATCGGCGGTCGTCCCATCAACGACTCATCGCACTTCGGCTCTACGTTGATCAACGACTATGGCCGCGCCTACGAAGGCGGCTTCAACGGACTGACGGGCTTTGATACTCGCGCGGAAGATGTTCGTCTGTCGCTCAAGATCCGCGGTGAGTTCCAACACGCACCCGGACGTGCTGCGTATCCGCTGAGCGTCCGCCAAGTGATCGCAAACATGGATACGGCAGGTCTCGCGTCACCGACGCCTGTACTGCCCGCGACGCCAGTCGACACCACAAACGAATTTCGGCTCATCGACGCGAACCTCTCATATCACATCCTGAATCACGAGATCTCCGTCGGTAAAAGCGAGGACTGGTGGGGCCCCGGCGAGGGGGGCGCCATGGCATGGAGCACCAACGCGGAGCCCATCTATGCACTGCGTATCAACCGCATTGAGCCGCTGGAGATCCCGCTTCTGTCCAAACTGCTGGGCCCCTTTCGCTATGAGGGCCTCTTCGGTGATCTAAAGGGCCATCGCTATCCCAATGCGCCATGGGTGCACGCGGAGAAGATCAACTTTAAGCCCACACCCAATCTGGAGTTCGGCTTCTCCCGCATTGTCGTATTCGCCGGTGAGGGACATGTGCCGTTGACTTTTAGGTCGTTCTGGCACAGCTTCGCCAGCTTTCAAAATGTCCCCGTATCCGAGAAGGTAGGCCGCATGGATCCAGGTGCGCGCCATGCCAGCTTCGATTTCAACTATCGGCTGCCCTTCCTGCGGAATTGGGTCACGCTTTATTCCGACTCCATCATTCACGACGATGTATCCCCGGTCGCGGCGCCGCGCCATGCCGCGATCAATCCCGGCATCTACATCTCGCACTTTCCCGGTGCCCGAAGGCTTGACTTCCGAGCAGAGGCCGTCTCGACCGATCCCCCCACAACACGGAGCCAGGGCGGCGGGTATATCTATTTCGAAAACCAATACCGGGACGTCTACACGAACAAGGGGTACATGTTCGGCAACTGGATCGGCCGCGAGGGCAAAGGCTACCAGGGATGGCTCACCTACTGGCTTTCCCCCCAGGAACGCATTCAACTCAGCTACCGAAATGCGAAATCCGCAAAGGACTTTGTTCCCCAAGGCACCACGCAGAATCTGATTGCCGCGAACGCCATTGTGCGCATCAAGAAGGATGTGGAACTAAATGCGCTCGCGCAATATGAGCGCTGGAACATTCCTGTTCTGGCTCCCGGCCGAAAGAGCGACTTCACCACATCCGTGCAGTTGACCTGGTATCCCCACGTGCGTGTCGGCCATTAAGAACGGATAGAGCATTTGCGGTATAGGTGGAGAGGGTCTGGCGCAAACTCCTGTGGCTTTTCTTCAAGGAAAAACCACGCCAAGCGGATCTCCACGCTTCACAGCATTACCGAAAATGCTCTAGTCTTCCTGAGCCTGTCGAAGGGGACCTGCGGTTTAAGCGCGGGACCACGGCAGCTGCGATCCTTATGCGACGATTCCCATCTTCCGCCCGACACCACGGAAGGTCTCAAGTGCCCGATCAATCTGCGGACGCGTATGTTCGCTGGTCATGATCGCCCGCACGCGCGCCTTGCCCTCCGGCACCGTTGGGAAGGCAATCCCTGTCGCCATCACACCCGCATCGAACAATGCGCGCGAGAAGTCCATGGTGAGTCGCCCATCGCCTACGATGATGGGCGTAATCGGCGTCTCGCTCGCCGGCGTGGTGCGACCGCCAACATCGAAGCCTGTCTCTGCAAGCTGCGCGCGGAAGTAACGCGTGTTGTCCCAAAGCCGCTCGATGCGCTCCGGCTCCTGCTCCAGGATGTCGAAGGCCGCGATGCAGGTGGCCGCTACCGACGGCGGATGCGATGTGGAGAACAGGAATGGACGAGCACGATGGTAGAGATAGTCGATCAGATCGCGGGATCCGCATACATAACCGCCAAGAGCACCAATTGCCTTGGACAATGTGCCGACCTGGACATCTACACGGCCGTGACAGCCGAAATGGTCGACAGAGCCGCGCCCATTGCGCCCCAGGACGCCGGAGGCATGCGCATCGTCCACCATCATGATCGCGCCATACTTCTCCGCAAGATGGCACAGCTTGTCCACCGGGCCGATATCGCCATCCATTGAGAAGACCCCGTCTGTGATGATCAGCTTGTGTCCGGGCTCGTTCTGAATCTCCTTGAGCAACTCCTCTGCATGAGCGGCGTCCTTGTGGCGAAAGACTTTGATCTTGGCGCGGGATAGGCGCGCGCCGTCGATGATAGATGCGTGGTTCAGCTCGTCGGAGAGGATGAAGTCCTCCTTGCCAAGAATGGACGAGACCGTGCCCGCGTTCGCAGTAAATCCGCTCTGGAAGACCACGCAGGCTTCCACATTCTTGAAGCGCGCAATCTTCTCCTCAAGCTCCATATGGATCTTCATGGTGCCGGCGATGGTTCGCACCGCACCCGACCCAACGCCGTAGTCGCGCACCGCAGTCGTGGCGGCCTCGCGCAGCTTGGGGTGGTCGCAGAGCCCAAGGTAGTTATTCGAGGCCAGGTTAATGACTTCTTTCCCGTCGTAATGGCAGACCGGCGCCTGCACGTCGTCTAGCACACGCAGCCGGAAGTGCGTTCCCTTCTGCTTCAATTCATCCAGTGCGGCAGTTAAGTGTTGCAGTTGGGGGCGTGCGCTCAGGCCGGTTGTCATATCGATACCTCACTTGCATGTTGTGGAGTTCCAAACTTCCGATGTTATGCCGAAAGTGCTGCCCTCGCTACGCCTTCAGCACGGGCCGGATATGCAGATCGCGCAGTTGTGTGTCGGATACCGGCGTCGGTGCATCCACCATCAGGTCAATCGCCTTCGCTGTCTTTGGGAAGGCAATCACCTCGCGCAGGCTGGGCGAGCCGGAGAGGATCATCGCAATGCGATCGAGGCCCAGGGCGATACCGCCATGCGGGGGCGTTCCGTACGTCAGCGCTTCGAGGAAAAAGCCGAAGCGCTCCTTCGCCTCCTCGTCCGTCATGCCCAGTGCGCGAAAGATCTCTGCCTGCACCGCCTGCTGATGGATACGGATCGAACCCGAGCCAAGCTCCGTGCCATTCAACACGATGTCATAGGCAAGTGCACGCACCGCGCCAGGATCGCTCGTCAATCGGCCCGTCTTCAAGTCGTCTTCGTGCGGCGACGTGAAGGGGTGATGGGCTGCCACCCAGGTCTTCGTCTCTTCATCCCACTCGAACATCGGGAAATCGGTAACCCAGAGGAATTTGTAGTCGTCGACGGTACCTCTCTTCTCAAAGCAGCGATGTCGCGCCGCAAACTGCTGTGCCAGCGCAAGCCGCACCAGTCCTGCCGCTTCAAAGATCTGACGATCACGCGCCGGCAGACGCTTGCCAATCGTCTCCTGCACAGGCACATCTTCTCCGTCCGCGACTACCAGCACCAGAAGATCGCCCTCCGCGACCCCAACAGCCTCACGCACCTTCGCCATGTCGTCGGGAAATGACTTCTCCAGACGTTTGAAATCGTCGAGCACCTTGATCTTCTGCATCTGCAACTTCTGCGGATACAGAAGGCGCAGGTCGTCGCGCTCTTTACGTGAAAGCTCGCCAACGTTTGGAATGCGGACCGCGGTCACAGGCAACGCACAAGTCGTCTTCAGCGTCGTAGCCGTCTGTGCGCTGATCGCGCTGCGCACATCCGTCATCGCGGGCAGCCGCATGTCCGGCTTGTCAATCCCGTACAGGCGAATCGCCTCGTCGAAACTCATCCGTGCAAAACCGCTCGCAAGTTCCGTGCCCGCCTCCCGAAAGGCAGCCTGCAGGAACCCCTCAACAACCGCGAAGATCGTCTCCTGCTGCGGGAAGGTCATCTCGAGATCGATCTGCGTAAACTCCGGTTGCCGGTCCGCACGCAGATCCTCGTCGCGGAAGCAGCGCACGATCTGGAAGTAGCGATCAAAGCCCGAGATCATCAGGATCTGCTTGAAGAGCTGCGGCGACTGCGGCAACGCATAAAAGTGCGCCGGGTGCACGCGGCTGGGCACGAGATAATCGCGAGCACCCTCCGGCGTTGAGCGCGTCATGAAGGGCGTTTCGATCTCCAGAAATCCCTGCGCTGCAAGATAGTTGCGAATCGCGAGCGCGACGCGATGCCGCAGCGCGAAGTTCGCTTGCATCTCCGGACGCCGCAGATCGAGGTAGCGATACTGCAGCCGCAGCTCCTCGTTCGCAATCGCATCTTCCGCAGGTGAGAAGGGCGGTACGCGTGAATCGTTCAGCACCAGCAGCTCGTCCGCCACCAGCTCGATCTCGCCGGTCGGCATCTTTGGATTGACGGAGCCCGCGTCGCGGCGTCGAAGCGTGCCCTTCGCCACGACAACATATTCTGGCCGCACTTGCTCCGCCTTCGCGTGTCCGGCAGGCGAAATATCCTTGTCCAGCACCACCTGCGTGATGCCGGTGCGGTCGCGCAGATCAAGAAAAATGAGATTTCCATGATCGCGGCGGCGGTTCACCCATCCCATCAGGACGGCGGACTGGCCGGATGCATCCGCGCGCAGTTCTCCGCAGGTGTGCGTGCGTTCGAGTGTTCCTAGAAAATCGAGCAATTGCCTTCCTTTTATTGGGGCAGCAGGTGGGCCACAAGCTCCACGCGCGGCACTTTTGCCTGCTCGCCGGTGACAAAATCCTTCACTGTCAGGATACCGGAGACGATTTCGTCCTCACCGAGTATCACGATGCGGCGTGCGAGTTTGTCGCCCATCTCGAAGGACTTCTTCAGTTTGAAGCTGCCGTCGCCGAGTTCCACGCGCAGCCCCGCCGCACGAAGCTCGCGCGCTAATGCCAGACCTTCGGCATTGGCTGCGCCAATCGGCGCGATGTAGACGTCCGCTTGCACACTCGGCGCGGCTTCGGCCTGCGCTTGCAGTGTCAGCACCAGGCGGTCCTCGCCGATGGCGAAGCCGATGCCTGGCGCGCGCGGACCACCGATCGCCTCCGAGAGGCCGTCGTATCGGCCGCCCCCGAGCAGCGCGTTCTGCGCACCGAGGCCGCCATGCTGGAACTCGAAGGTGGTCCGCGTGTAGTAGTCCAGCCCGCGCACCAGCCGATGGTCCTGTTCATAGGCCACGTTGCAGGCATCCAGGGCCTCGCACACCTGTTGAAAGTGCGCACGCGATGCGTCATCCAACGAGTCCCAGATGCGTGGCAGCGTCGCAATGATTGGCTGATCCTCCGGATGTTTACAGTCCAGCACGCGCAGCGGATTGGTCTCCGCGCGCCGCTGGCAATCGGTGCACATTTGCCCCACTACCGGCGCAAGCGCAGACCGGAGTGTCTCGATGTAACGCGGCCGGTCAGCGGGCGTGCCCACAGAGTTCAACAGCAGCCGCCAGCCGGTGATGCCAAGCTCGTTCAGCAGCGTGGCCAGCATCTCCAGCACCTCGGCATCCCGCAGCGGCGACTCCGAGCCCGCGCTGGGCGGCCCGATCACCTCTGCACCGATCTGGAAGAACTGCCTGTAACGGCCCTTCTGTGGCCGCTCGCGCCGGAACTGCGGCCCGATGTAGTAGAGCTTCTGCAACAGGCCCTGCTCGCCGAGCTTGTGCTCGATGTAGGCGCGGACCACACCCGCCGTGTTCTCCGGCCGCAGGGTCAGCGACTGCGCCTTCTCTGACTGCGCACGCGCCTTGTCCTCCCACGTGTACATCTCCTTCGAGACGATATCCGTCTCCTCGCCCACACCGCGCGCGAAGAGCTGCGTGTCTTCGAAGATAGGCGTGCGGATCTCGCCGAAGTTGTAGCGCGCGAAGACGCGTCGCGCCGTGATCTCGATGCGGTTCCACAACTCGGTTTCCGGCGGCAGCAGATCGCGCGTACCCCGAACCGCCTTTAATGACTGGGCAGCTTTGATTGTCTGGCTCATAGCGAATCTTGTGTTTAGTGTATCCGCGGGCGCCGCCGACTAAAATCGACACCATGCAGCGTCTTCTTCTGTTCGTCTTTACCGCTGCGCTGCTCGCCGCAAGTGCGCACGCCGTCACCGTGCGGGTGACACAGTTAGACGGCTCACGTGTGCAGATCGCTCTGCATCCGGGAGACGTGTTGCGGGTGGATCTTCCATCGGATCCCGCGGGCGGGCGGCTCTGGAAGCTCCGGGGGCACACACCTGCTCAACTCGTCGAACTCGGCGCCACGCAACGCGTCTTTGGCGGGAGAATGAGTGACCAGGGCGCCAGCAGCTTTGCCTGGCGCGCGCTTAACCCCGGCGAAGCCACACTGACACTCGCGTATGGAACCGCGTCCGCACGCGCAGAGCAGCCGGAGAAGACATATACCGTCGCACTCACGGTCGCCAGCGCACCGCTCGGACCAGAAGAACAGCACCCCGCGCCGATCTCTCAACTGGAGCCGGTCGCGGCATACGAACGCACCGAGCCGTGCGCCGACTGCAGCGCACGTACCGAACGATTGCTGCTTTACCGAGCGCCCGGCGAGACACCCTACGTGCTGCGGCGCACCTACAAAGACGCACCCGGCGGCACGCTGACCAGCATAACGACCGGAAGCTGGTCGACCCACCCCGGAGCCTTCGCCGACCCCTCGGCCGTCATCTACGAACTCTCCAGCGGGAGCGAAGCGTCCGTTTACCAGCTCGACGGAGATCGCCTGGTGCCCGTCGATACGCAGCAGATTCCTGTTCCCTCGCCACCCGGCATAGACAACGCATTTCACAAGGTGGGTCTGCCTTAGCTGCATCCTCCGGGCTGTCGTCATCATCTCTCGATCTATGGAATATCGACAGCTTGGCCGCTCCGGTTTAAAAGTCCCCGTCCTGTGCTTCGGCGTCGCAACATTCGGCGGCGGCAACGAGTTTTTCAAAGCCTGGGGCTCGACCGATGTGGAAGAGGCGAAGCGCCTCATCGGGCTGTGTATGGATGCGGGCGTCAATTTCTTCGACACCGCGGATGTGTATTCGAACGGCCTATCGGAGCAGGTGCTCGGCAAAGCAATCGAGGGCAAGCGTCACGATCTGCTGATCTCGACCAAAGCGACATTCCCCATGGGCGATGGCCCCAACGACTTGGGCTCCTCGCGCTTCCACCTGATCCACTCCGTAGAAGCCAGCCTGAAGCGGCTGGGCACCGACTACATCGACATCTATCATCTGCATGGCTTCGATGCGCTGACGCCTATCGAAGAAACGCTGGACACACTCAACACGTTGGTGCGTTCCGGCAAGGTCCGCTATATCGCGTGCTCGAACTTCTCCGGCTGGCACCTGATGAAGTCGCTCTCTGTCTCGGAGCGCTACGGATGGGCGCGTTACGTTGCTTACCAGGGCTACTACTCGCTGATCGGCCGCGACTATGAGTGGGAGTTGATGCCGCTCGCACTCGACCAGGGTGTTGGCACGCTGGTCTGGAGCCCGCTGGGCTGGGGGCGCCTCACCGGCAAGATCCGCCGTGGCCAGCCGCTGCCGGCGACCAGCCGCCTGCACAAGACCGCCGAGCAGGGCCCGCAGGTTGACGACGCATATCTCTACGACGTCGTCGACGCACTGGACGCTGTCGCCAAGGAGACGGAACGCAGCGTGCCGCAGGTAGCGCTCAACTGGCTGCTGCAGCGGCCTACCGTATCGAGTCTCATCATCGGCGCGCGGAACGAGGAGCAGTTGAAGCAAAATCTGGTCGCGGCCGACTTCAAGCTTAGTGAAGCCCAGGTGGCCGCGCTAGACAAGGCCAGCGATCGTCCGCCCGTCTACCCTTACTGGCACCAGCGCCAGTTCGCAACGCGAAATCCGTCGCCGGTTCCGATGCAGGTGAAGTAGGGGGGCACCACCAATTTCACATCTCGCTGAGATGTGGGGCACCCGCATGTACATGAGCCGTGTATCCGCGAGTTGGTATTGCAGGTGATGACTGGATGAAGTGGGCTATCACGCTCGCCTTGCTTTTTGGGGCCTCCGCTCTCGCTATAGCAATTTTCCTGATGCTGCGATGTGCGGAGCATCGCTCGGCGTGGCCTTTCCTTAATGAAAGGCCACAAAGGCCTTCGTTGGATCCTCTACACCTACAGGAAAATAGCTATAACGCGCAGATGTTCCACGTGAACGGGCATCGCCTCTTTTTGCAATGCCAGGGTCATGCGTCAGGAATGACAGTGGTCCTGATCGCCGGGGGTGGTGGGACGACAGCGACGTGAGACAAAGTGCAGCCGCAGATCTCGCGGTTTGCAAGAGTCTGCAGTTACGACCGGGCAGGCCTGGGAATGAGCGGTTCATTACCGGGAAGAGAGCCACAGTCGGCTGATGAAATCGTTGGTGACTTGGCTAAGCTGTTGCACGTAGCCCGTATAAAGCCGCCCTTTGTGCTGGTGGGTCATTCGATCGGCGGACTCTACGCACGCAGATTTGATGAGGAGTACGACGACCGGTGGCAGGAATGGTCCTTATCGATTCCGCCCATGAAGAACAGATATGGCGCTTTGCGAAAGGCGAACCGGAAGCACTCAGCGAATACCCGGATTGGCAGAACCGTTCGGTCATGAGCGCTGCGGGCTTTCTCCCTCCTGGAGAGCACCTTCAATGGCACTTCTCGAAGCCTCTCGTCGTCATTGAACACGGAGTGCCACCAGAGCCGGTGTGGCATGGCATGCAGAAGGATTTAGCGAGTCGCTCTCCGCAGGCTCAATTCATCACGGCGACTGGCAGTAGCCATTACATACAAAAATTGCAACCAAAGCTGGTGATCGACGGAGTTCGTTCCGTCGTCATGCGGTGTAGAGCAAGCGCAGTTCTTCCTCCGTCTGGATATCCGCGCTAAAGGTCCATGCGCTGCCGTGGAAGGCGTGCGTCGAGGCATGATGACTGCCATGTACCATCAGCCATATGCCGGCGAATGCGTATCTTCTGGTGATGACGGCCTGCGTCGATCCCAGGGGCGGCCACTACCAGATCGAACGCGCGGACCCGCTGGTTCGGCTGAAGGACTATGAGGACGCGTTTCGCTTCTGGCTGGCGTACCGTGATCCTCGCTTGCGACGCATTCTGTTTCTGGAAAACTCTGGCTATCCGCTCGACAGCATGCGCATGCTTGCGGAGCAGGCGAACCCGCTGGGCAAGCAGGTCGAGTTCGTCAGTTTGAACTGCAATTCGTATCCGCCGGAGAGCCATTACGGCTATGCGGAGATGACGATGCTCGACCTGGGGCTGCAACAGAGCCGGTTGCGAGCCGAGACGACGCACATGATCAAGGTGACGGGCCGGCTCACCTTCCCGCGTCTGCGCCGCCTGCTTGATCGGGTGCCGGAAGACTTCGACTTCGTCGTGGACGCACGCGTGTGGCGCGCGCCGTGGAAGAAGCATGCAGTGCCATTCATGAGCACGCAGCTGCTGCTGTTCTCGCATGCTTTCTATGCGCGCCATATACAGACGCGCTATCGCGATAGCGCGCCGGTGGGTAGACAACGCTGGATGGCGGAGTCGTTCCTCTACAAGGAGCTCACCTCGATGCCACGTTCCGGACCGCACGCCCGACTCCTGCGCTTTCCCTGCAACGCCGATCCGGTGGGCCAGCCGGCGCATCACGGTCGGCCGTATGGTCATCCCCGGCGGCAGGTTGCGAACCTGATCCGCGGGGCGATGCGCAAAGTGGCTCCGGGTTGGTGGATTTAAAGCATTGTCACGGTTGCTGTGTGGAGCGGAATCCACGAGGTGTGGCTTTTCTTGACGGAAAGGCCACGCGGATCATCGCGCCCCTCTCTATACCGATAGTGAAAATGTTTTAGGGAGGCTCCGCATATGAAGGCGCCCGCTTGCGGGAACAGGTAGCCGCAGGCCCACAGCTCAGCCGCGAGATGTGGGGCACCCGGTATGGTGGCGAAGCTGCTGGAGCAGATTTATTTAGAAGCTGGCCATGTAGCTGCCGAGCAGGCCGCGGAGGCGCATGGGCACCCAACGACCCTTCCTTTGCCAGCTCCGCGCTGCACTTGCCGTAAGCAGCTTGCAGGGGTGGAGGAGCGAGCGCCGACTGTCGATCGAGAGGTTCCGCAGCAGCACGGGATCGCAGAACCGGCCCAGCATGGGTGAGGCGCCGTTGAGGAAGTGGATGGCGGTGAAGCCCTGCGCGATGAGCTGTTCGATCAGGTAGCCGCGAAGCACCAGCGAGAGACTCATCTTGCGTAGGGATTCGTCGTTGAGCTGCGTCAGGACGTGCAGGTGCTTCCCAGAGCTCACGGCGCCCAGCATGGAGACGAGGCGTCCGTCCGGCGCTGCCAGACCGACCAGCACCGGCGTGCCGAACTGCGCGAAGAAACGGCGGTCCCGCGAGTCGCGGTCCACATGGCTGGGGAAATCCGCCACGCGATTGAGGGCTTCTATGCTCGCTTCATATTGCGCCACGGAGAGCTCGGGGATAAAGCGAAAGCCCAGCTCCTCCGCCTTGCGGCGGTAATAGCGCAGGTTGCGCCGGGTGTGCGACCCCAAGCGGTTCAAAAAGGCGTCATAGGTATCCGCGAGGTGCAGCCAGTCACCCTCCTCGCGCACCTCGGATTTGCACCATACCTGCAGTCCCGGACGCTGCAGCCGCAGGACGGGGAGGATCTCATTTCCGGTGGAGCGCCAGGTGAGGCGCAAGGCGTGCACGCCATTCCGGAGAAGGTATTCGCAGGCCGTTGCCAAGACTTCAGCCTCACGGTCGGGTGACGCCAATACCAGGCCACGGCCCATCTCATCGCCGCCAAAGGCCCAGCCGGTAGGCACACCGCAGAACTTCAGCTCTTCGGTGTAGACCACGCCAACCAGCTGTCCGTGCTCGGAGCAGACGACCACACGTGGTCGCTTCACCTTGGAGACGCGCGGAAGGAAGTACTCCGGCAGGTAGGTAATGTCGTGTCCGTGCAAGGTGTCCGTAGCGAAGGTGTGGATCGCCGGTGACAGGCGGTCGACGTCTTCCTTGGACTGCAGCAGGTCAAATTCCATGAGTGGTGTATCTATCGTACCCAGTGGCAGGCTGCCTGCCGTAATCGATTTCCGGTGGCGCATCGTTTCCGGCAGCAGCTACGAATGTAAGGTCGAGGGCCCCGAACACTTTAGCCGCTACGAGGATACACTCGATTGCAGGCGAGGCAACCGAGAGTTTGCTCGCAAATCAATCGATCGTTACCGACAAGATAATCAAGATTATGACAGCCGCTTCCACTGCATCAGCACCCACTCGGAGTTCCAGCGTGGCTCCTTCGAAATACGAGCCGGTCATTGGCCTGGAAGTGCACGTCCAGCTGTTGACCGAGACCAAGGTCTTCTGCGGCTGCTCGACGCGGTTCGGCTCCGCGCCCAACACGCAGATCTGTCCTACATGCCTGGGCCTTCCCGGGGCGTTGCCGGTGCTGAATCGCCGGGCAGTCGAGTTTGCGGTGCTGGCGTCGACGGCATTGAATTGCCAGGTGCGCAGCCGGTCTGTGTTTGCGCGGAAGAACTACTTTTATCCTGACTCGCCGAAGGGCTATCAGATCTCGCAATTCGATCAGCCGTTGGCTGAACACGGCTGGATCGAGGTGCCGTCGGTGGATGGGACGGACAGCGTGGGCGCCGGAAGTGGCACCAAACGTATCGGCATTACTCGTTTGCACATGGAAGAGGATGCAGGCAAGAGCTTGCACGAGGGCTTCGCCGACTCCGCGACGCGCAGCTATGTGGACCTGAATCGCTGTGGCACACCACTGGTTGAGATTGTGAGCGAACCGGACATCCGGACGCCGGACGAGGCGTATGAGTACCTGACCCGACTGAAAGAGATCCTGCTCTATACCGGCGTGAGCGACTGCAATATGGAAGAGGGCTCGCTGCGTTGCGACGCGAATGTGAGCGTGCGCCCGCGTGGCCAGGAGAAGTTCGGCACCAAGGCTGAAGTGAAGAACGTCAACAGCTTTCGCTTCATCCGCGCCGCGCTGGAGTACGAGATCGAGCGGCAGGTAGAGCTGCTGGAGTCGGGCGGCCGCGTGGTGCAGGAGACGCGCTCCTGGAATGCCGCGGAGGGTCGCACATTCTCCATGCGATCGAAGGAAGAGGCACACGACTACCGCTACTTCCCCGAGCCCGATCTGCCGCCACTGGTGGTCTCCGATGCATGGAAGCAGGAGATCCTTACCGCTCTGCCGGAGCTGCCGGAGGCGCGTCGCGCCCGCATGGTGCAGGAGTACGAGATCAGCGCGCAGGATGCGCTCTCGCTGACGGCGACGCGTGCCCTCGCGGATACGTTTGAGGCTGCGGCACGCCGCGCGAAGAGTCCGCGCCGCGTGGCCAACCTGGTGCAGAGCGAATTGATGGGCCGCCTGCGCGCCGCGGGTCTTGAGTTGGAGCAGTCGCCGGTAACCATGGACGGCGTGGTGCTGGCGGCGGACCTGGCCGAGGAGGGCAAGCTCTCCAGCAAGCAGTGGAAGCAGATCTTCGATACGGCGTTTGAGACGGGCGAGGATTTCGGCACCGTGTATGAGCGCGAGAAGCCGCAGCAAATCTCGGATACGGCGACGTTGGAGCGCATGATCGACGAAGTGATCGCCGCCAATCCCAAGCAGGTGGAGCAGTATCGCGGCGGCAAGAAGACAGTGGCTGCATTCTTTGTTGGGCAGGTGATGCGAGCCTCGAAGGGGCAGGCCAATCCGGCTCTGTTGAATGAGCTGGTAACGAAGAAGCTGGACGCATGAGCGCACTCGAACAGCTGAACGCACGTTTTGGTTTGGGGACCGCATTGCATTTCGACGAAGGTCCAGGTGGACTCACGCGAGCAAGGATTGCCGTGGATGCGGCAGTCGCGGAGGTCTACATGCAGGGTGCGCATGTCGCTTTGTGGCAGCCGACCGGGTGCGTCCATCCGTGCCTGTTCCTGAGCGAGAAAAGCCATTTTGCGGTCGGTAAGGCGATTCGCGGCGGCGTTCCGATCGTCTTTCCCTGGTTTGCGGATCGCATCGGCGGTTTGCCGGGGCCTGCGCATGGTTTTGCGCGCACGATGCCGTGGGAGGTCGTTGCTACCGAGCAGAAGGGCGATGGCGTGACCATCAGCTTCAAGCTGCTGCCCGACCAGACGACGCGCGATCTGGGTTATGACCACTTCGTGCTGATGTATGAGGTAGCCGTTGGCGCGACGCTTGGGCTGACGCTCGAGGTCAGCAATATCGGCGATAGCCCGCTGCAGATTGAGCAGGCGCTCCATGCCTACTTCGCCGTCAGCGACATACGGCAGGTGGACGTGACGGGGCTGGGGAATACCGATTATCTCGACCGGGCCGACAAAGCGGTGCGCAAGCATCAACAGGCGGAAGCGATCCGCTTTTGCGCCGAGACGGACCAACTGCACATGAATACGCCGTCGCCCGTCGTCATTGCAGATCCCGGATGGCAGCGACGTATTGTGATTGAGAAGCAAGGCTCGTCGAGCACAGTGGTATGGAATCCGTGGGCGACGAAGGCCGGCGGCCTTTCAGACCTGGGCGACCACGCGTGGCCCTGCATGGTCTGCGTAGAGCCGGCGAATGCGGCAGAGAATGCTGTGCGCCTGGCGCCGGGTGCGACCCATACTATGGGAACGACGGTGCGAATCGAGAGCCAGTAGCGCAAGGCCGGCGAGGGTGGAAATCTCTTCCGAGCCAATGAGAATGCGCGCTATGCGGCTGGATCGGCAAATCGCAGGGCCTTGTTCCTCTGTATCTGTTTCGCCACGGCGACTCGCGATTCTCTCCTCATGCAGCGTACCTCCGGAAAGTCCACCTGAGCACAAAATCATTTTGTGCAGACAGGATCAGGCAAAGAATCGGCAGGATCGGGAAAGCGCTCGAACCGCGCTTTCTGTAGGGTTGGAATTGAGACGAGGCCGCGCGCTCTCATCGACAACGGACGGGCACCGGCGTATCTCCTGACAGGAGCAACAGTGAAGAATCGCAAGCTGGGAAGCAGCAATTTGGAAGTGTCGGCCATAGGGTTCGGCTGCATGGGAATGAGCTTTTCCTATGGACCACCCAAAGATACGCAAGAGATGACGTCTCTTCTACGCGCGGCCGTGGAACGAGGCGTTACATTCTTCGATACTGCGGAGGTGTACGGGCCATTCATCAACGAAGAACTTGTTGGGGAAGCTCTGGCTCCGTTTCGCGCGAAGGTTGCGATCGCAACCAAGTTCGGGTGGGAGGCGAATCCCGACGACGGAGGCAAGTGGACTGCGTTGAACAGCCGGCCCGAGCACATCAAGCAGGTCGCCGAGGCGTCGCTCAAGCGGCTCAAAGTCGATGTCATCGATCTGTTCTATCAACACCGTGTCGATCTGAATGTGCCGATCGAAGATGTGGCCGGAGCAGTGAAGGATCTCATCGAGGCAGGCAAGGTGAAGCACTTCGGCCTTTCTGAAGCAGGAGCGCAGACCATTCGCCGCGCGCATGCAGTGCAACCGGTAACTGCGCTGCAGAGCGAGTACTCGCTATGGTGGAGGCAGCCGGAAACGACGGTGCTGCCAACACTCGAAGAACTGGGTATCGGATTCGTTCCCTTCAGCCCACTAGGTAAGGGATTCCTCACGGGCAAGATCAATGCGGATACGGAGTTTAGTAGTACAGACTTCCGCAACACCGTTCCCCGCCTTAGCCCGGAAAATCGTAAAGCGAATCAACCGTTGGTGGATCTGCTTGGCGTATTCGCGAAACAGAAGAAGGCGACACCAGCTCAGATCGCGCTCGCCTGGCTACTTGCGAAAAAGCCGTGGATCGTTCCAATCCCGGGCACCACGAAGCTGCATCGCTTGGAAGAAAATCTCGAAGCGGCAGACGTTGAACTAACGCCGGAAGATATACTCGCTATCGAAAACGCCTCCGCAAACATTCAATTCGAGGGCGCGCGCTACTCGGACTTTCATGAACAGCTCACGGGTCGATGAGCGGGCAGAAGATGCAGTGTCGTTGACGATCGAAGCAGTTGAATCGGTGGAGTGGACTCAGAAGGTTTACACGCCGGATATTCGAGAGAAGTGGGACAGGCTTTATGAAAAGCCCGGATTTAAAACGTTTTGAGTCAAACAAGCAGTCGAGGTCGTCACCCAGCATGACTCCGCCCGCCCTTCAGGACTCGCGGGCCGAGTGCCGCGAAGACTCAAACACTCACGAACGAATGCAATCAAGCGAAAGGGATATCAAAGATGGAGATCAAGAGAGTTGGCTCACAGCCGTCAGGCAAAGGACCAGCGGATTGGTTTACAGGTACGGTTCGCATCGATCCGCTCTTTCAGACACCCGACCCAGCGCGCGTCGGAGGCGCCAGCGTCACTTTTGAGCCTGGCGCGCGCACTGCATGGCACACACATCCGCTTGGCCAGACACTGATTGTCACAGCTGGGCTCGGCCGAGTGCAGCGTGAAGGAGGAACGATCGAAGAGATTCGGCCTGGCGACGTCATCTGGTTCTCACCCGGCGAGAAGCACTGGCACGGTGCTACCCCGACCACAGCCTTGACGCATATCGCGATTCAGGAAAAGCTCGCCGGCAAAGCTGTCGATTGGATGGAACAGGTAAGCGACGAGCAGTACCAGGGGTGATCCGCTTGCCGCTCCAAGCCGATGCGTGATTCTTCGGTACCTGACAGTAACCTTGCATTTGCTCTAATCTGTCGCGCTCGCGGCCATTACGCTTGTCAGATGTCCGGCTGCGCTGGCGATCTGCTGCATCTTCCATCCGGAGGCTGAGAGCAGGCGCTTGAACTCTTCTGCTGTGCGTTGCCGTCCTTCGGTGGCGCACAGCATGTTGATGTCGAGCAGCTTGGAGTAGTGTGGCGTCTCCGGAGCCGGGATGACCATTTCGCAGACCATCATCAACCGTGGCCCGGTGGCTGCCTGCCGAGCGTTCGACAAGATCGCCACGCACTTGTCGTCGCCCCAGTCGTGCAAGATGTTCTTGAGGAAATAGCAGTCCGCTGGTGGCACGGCCTGGAACATATCGCCACTTGCGAAGCTCAGGCGCCCGCCGAGGGTGGAAGCAGTCCGCTTCGATCCTTCCGCGACGACATCAGGCAGGTCGAAACAGGTTCCGACCGCGCTCGGGTGCGCCTCCAACACGGCTGCCAGGAGCGCGCCAACGCCACCCGCAATGTCACAGAATGTCGTCACGCCGGAGAGGTCGATCTTGCCTTCGCGCACCGCGTCGAGGACATCGCCTACCTCGCCTCTGGAAAAGACCACCATGGCGTCCTGGAAGACGCGGGAATACTCCGGGTCGCGATTCATTTGTTCCCATGACGTGCTGCCGAATTCACGCAGCGCTCCGTCCTGTTTCCCGTCACGGACCATCTCCGCCAAGTAGTTCCATCCGGAACGATGCTTCAGGTTTCCTTCGAGCAGCGTCAAGGACCGCATCATGGATGGGTGATCGGATTGAAACAGGGCGCCCATCGGTGTCAGGTGAAAGGTATCGAGTTCGCCCTCCGCAAGAAGACCAAGGTTGGCCATCGCGCGCATAAGGCGATAGAGCAACCTGGCATCGGCACCGATCGCAGTAGCGACGGTTTCGGCGCTCTGAGGATGCTCACTGGAAAGTGCATCGAATACGCCGAGTGCGACGCCCGCTTCGAGGATTCTGCTGTTCCAGTGTCCATAAATGAGGTCAAAAACAGTTTGCATTTCAGGCATGCGCTAGTAGACCTTTCACTGACATGTGTTGGGGCTTGTCGGTGCTTTGCCCGAAGCACGCCAAGCTGCTTCTATTCGCTTCCGGTCGACCAGCCCGGAGTCGGCCTGCCGGGATACGCAGAGTTCGTCTTCTCTCTCAACTCTACGAGATAGGGATTTGCCTGCAAAATCTCGGCAATCGAGTGCCGGGGATAGGTTTCCTCCCAAACGGACGAAGCTATCGAGTTCGGTGTCGGTAAGCCGCGCCTGACGAGAGCGGTGTTTCACCTTACAGCAAGCAGGGTTCTACTCTAACCTCTAACCTTTTCGTTGTGTCGCTCGCAGCATTTGGAAGAACGTGTCGCCGCGCACTATTTCGAACTGCGATCCCAGTGAGTCGGCCAGCGTCTTGGCGTCGGTTGGCAGCATGTTCCAGGATTCCAGCCCGGCCGCGACGAAGAGTGGCGCACTGCCATCCCAGGCCGCGCCGATCTGCGCCAACTCGGTCTTGCCGCTGGCCAGGTCGTTGACACCAAGCAGCGTAACCAGCGGCAGGCCATCCACGAAGCTGACCTGACTTGTCGTCTCGAAGTTGTACACGATGCCGAGCAGCCCCGGAATATTCCGTTTGTAGCGATCGACGATGCTTGCCGTAAATGGCAGGTCGGTGCTGTTGTCGCGGTTGTAGGCGAAAAGTGTGTCCATGCCGGTACGCTGCATGTAAACGCCGCTGCGCTCGGTGAAGCCTTCCAGCGCGGCTGCAGGCCAGACTGCGGGATAGGTATAGCCTGCACCGGATGGACCGGCCATCAGCAGATCGCTTTTTGTGCGTGTGTGCTGGTAGTGCGCGAGGATGCTGGGCCCGATGTCCAGCAGCAACACACTGATGCTCCAGTTCAGCAGCACCGTTCCGCGGCCCGGATCGTTCCACATATCCAGCATGCGGTGCTGGTTGTACTGGATGTTGTCGCCTTCCACCATGGTCATCGTCAGGTAGATCTTGTTCTGCACCTTGGGCAACGGCGGATGGGTGATGCGCGCATCGACGCGTGCACGCACGCCCGCGAAGACAGAGCCGTTGATGAAGAAGTCGGCGGCGACTACGGGCGAGCTGTGCTGTGCGCACAGTGTGACGCCGGTCATCTCATGTCCCTGCGGAAACCAGCCGAGGTAGGGCGTGTCCGGCTTCGCCCGTTCCAGCACCTGTGTGAAGAGCGCGGCCTGTTGTGTGTCTTCCGGATCGAGCCAAAAGACCGGTGCCTGCGTGGCAACGATGTAGTCGCGGAAGTTAGGATTGCCCTGCTGCACACTGGGCGCGGTGCTGGTGGCGCTCACCAGGTACTCGTTCTGCATTTCGGTAGACAGAGTAAGTTGTTTTGTGCCCGTCGGAGGTACGAATTTGTAGATGAAGTACTCTGTGCCGTCTGCGAAGCGCCAGCTGCTGGTCGTCTGCGAGCCTCCGGCATCAAACAGATAGGGCGTCTCGGCGCTGGTGCCGGGCTGAAATGAGGCGATAGTCTTGCCGTCCGCCGTAATCGTTACTTGTAGAACGGCGGGTCCCCATCCATCGCTCGGGTAGGCATCTGTGTAACGCAGATACACGGCGTCCCCACCCAGAAATCTGCTCAGGTCCGCGGTGTAAACTGCCTTGTTCGACGCGTCTGTTACCGGCTTGGTGACTTGTAGCAATGTGGTCCAGGACACGTTCGCCACCTGCACGGTGTTGCTGGGGCTGATTGCCGTGAGGATGCGATCGGACATGTGTGGCCATACATTCTCGAAGGCCCACTGGTAGGCGGCGAGTCCGGTTGTGAAGCGTCCGGTGAGATCTTCGAGAACATTCAGCTGATGCGCCTTGGCAAGCGCGGCCGTCGCAATCACTGCGCCACGCATACTCGCCATCGCGGTTGCGACGTTTACGGTATCCGGAAGGTTAGGATCGTAGACGATGGCGCCGCGAATCTCGGATCTATATTTCGCAAGAAACTCCCAAGGATCGGTGCTGACGCGATGCGGGACGGAGAGCGTGCTGAGCCAGGTCTGGTTGGTCGTGTCGGTACCCCAATAGAAGTAGAGTCGCGGCTTCCGACGGTTCACCTGGCCTTGAAGCGTCACCAGCAATGTTTGTTCATCTCCACCGAGTGCGGAAAGGTCCGCGGCCTCGAGAAACTCGGCCTCCGGCAACGTGGGTAGAGCGCCTGTGCACGATGGGGAGTGATCGTGAGGCGCGGCGAATGTGGGGAGGGCTCGGCTGCCGGCGGCAACGCCGCTCAAAGCCAGGAAGGTACGGCGGGACAGTGTGCTGAGCGACGAGGACATGCTCTCTCCTTGGGGGGTTGGGAGTGGCAGACACGATCTGGTTTTTGCGGCTCTAAGATAGCGTTATCAGAGAGCACGCGAACGATAGAAAACTATATGGATAGTTGTCAAATCGTAGAGGGCTTATCTTTGCAAAGACCTATATTTTTGGAGCCGGCGGGAGCACTTCATACGGGCGCATCATCTCATTGTCCTCATGTTCGAGGATGTGGCAGTGCCAGACGTATCGGCCCGCATAGCCTTCAAAGGGCACCAGGATGCGCGTGACGACGCCGGGATCGGCACGGACGGTGTCCTTCCATCCGGATTCATGCGCCTCCGGCGGCCGTGCCGGTCCTGTGAAGCGCAATGTGCCTTTCGACTGATACTCGAACTGATCGAAGCGGCGCCGGTCGAGTATCTGGAACCGTACCAGGTGCAAATGGATGGGATGCGAGTCGTCGGTGAGGTTTACCAGCTCCCAGATCTCGGTTGTGCCCAACGTGGGCTTCTCGGTGATCGGCATATGCCAAGGCGTGTTGTTCAGCAGCATTCCCATGGAGCGCTGGATCTCATCCATGCGCTCATCGAGCGTGAGACGCCGCGTATAGGTGGCTTTTGTCTCATCGAGGCGCAGCGCAGAAGAGAATGTCGGCGGCAGCGCGCTGTTGTCCGCAGCGCCTTTTGCGGCAACGCGAAACTCGAGGACGTCGAAGGAGTCGCTGATGAGCCTGACGTGGGTGCCTGCCATGGCGGCGAAGTCGACCACAATGTCGATGCGCTCCGCCGGCGCCAGCGGCACGCGATGGACCTCAACCGGTGCGGCGAGGAGGCCTTGATCGTTACCGATCACAGAAAAGGCGCCTTTGTTCGCAAGCGAGAAGCGGTAGAAGCGTCCGTTCGAGCCGTTCATGAGGCGCAGTCTGTAGCGGCGCGGCTCCACATCGAGATACGGCAGCAGCTTGCCGTTGACCAGGATGGCGTTGCCGAAGACCTCGGGAACCCACGGCCGCTCCGGATGCTCGGATACCGGATAGACAAGTTGCCCGTCTTTGTTCAGAAAGCGATCCGCGATGAGTAGAGGTATCTCGTACTTGCCCGAGGGCAGGTTCAGTGCTGCCTCGTGCGGATCGCGCACGATGAAGAGGCCCTGCATACCCGCGTAGATGTTCAGGCGATTGATGCCCATCGTGTGGTCGTGATAGAAGAGCAGCGCCGCGCCCTGCTCCGACGGATAGAAGCACGTCTGCGATTTGCCCGGCACAACCCAGTTCTCGGGGTACCCATCGCTATCCGCCGGGGTCCGGCCGCCGTGCAGGTGAACGACCGAGCGCACCTCGGGGAGCGACCGCTCTGCGCCGTGAAGCGTGTGATCGATTGGCAGAAAGTGCCGGAGCGGCAGTTCGTTCCCCCATTCGACGATCATGGCTTGGCCGCTTTGTGTCTCCAGCGTGGGGCCGGGAAAGCTGTCTGCATAGCCCCACATGCGCGTGGGCGGCAGATCGCGATGCACCCGCTGGCGAATCTCTCGCATAGCGAGCTTGTAGTAAGGGATCGTCTGCGCCGGGTGTTCGGGGTCAGGGCGTGTGCCTATCGGTTTGAGGATACGCGGAACCGGCAGCGCATCGACGAATGGAGTCAGCGTGGTGGGGTCGAGTGTCGCAGCGTCATGGACATTGACGGTGGGGCCTGTCGAACCGATTGCGGCTCCGGCCAGCGTCAGTGCGCCGCCCTTCACAAAATCGCGGCGGTTCCAGTGAAACGAATCATGCATGGCAGGTCTATTGTCGCGTAAGTCGGAGAATGCGTTGCGAGCAGGAGTGTCGAGAAAAGAAAACGCAGAGGACATGCCGCTTCGCCGTCATCGACGCGAAACGAACTATCCTCTGCGGATTTGCCAAGCGGAGACCGATCGGCAGAGTTTCTGCTAGCTAAAGCAAGACAGACTAGTGCTGTACCATTCCCGTGGTTTCGTCCAGTAGAAAGAGTCCCCGGTCCTGATCCCCGTTCTTGTCACGGCGGGAGAAGTCGAACATGTTGTTGACGGTGCCTGCGATCGCGTCAAAGGAGCCGTTGCCGATCCGTTGTCCGCCAAGCCAGTTGTCTTCGATAAACCGGATGATCGAGGTCTGGTCGGTGAGGGTGTGATCGACAAAGTTCTGCTTTGCCCAGGGTGAGATCACCAGCAGAGGAATGCGAGGGCCGTAGCCGCAGCGGCCTTGCGCATGCAGAGCAGAGGGTCCGGCGAGCGCCGTATCGGTGCCGGTCCCGCAAGCTCCCGGGCCCGTGAGTGCATCAGAGGCGGTCGTGGACTGGTTCACGATCTGGCCAAGCTGGTGGTCGTACCAGCCGTCCGAGTCGTCGTAGTTAATGAAGACGGCAGTGGAGTTCCAATCGCGCTGCTGTTGCAGGAAGTTGATCACCTTGACGACGAAGGCTTGTTCGTCCAGCGGATCGGAGTAGCCGGCGTGCGCATCCTGATACCCGGGAGCCTTCAGGAAGCTGACTTCCGGCATGTTTCCATGCTGTACGGCGTTGAAGAAGTCATCTGTGTCGTACTGATGGTTAGCCTGGTCGCCATTCTGTCCGATGGCTTGCACGGAGGACGGGCGAAGGTGCTTGGGATTGGCGGTCTGCGTGTAGTACTGGAAAGGCTGGTGATGCGGAATGTAGTCGGCCTTGGTGGTCTTGGTGATCGAGGATAAGTGCGAACGAGCACAGCCGGTTGAGCCGTTCTGGTTCTTCTTGGTCAGATCAAAGCCGCCCTCGAAGAAGCCCCAGGTCACGCCACGCGCGTTCAACAGGTCGCCGATGTTCTGTCCTGTGAACTGCACGATTCCACTGGTCGTGGTCGAGCACACGTCGCCGATGGGATCCGCGTCGCTGATGAGTGTGAAGCCACCATTGCCGTCTTCGACGACATCGCCGCTGGCGTTCGACTGGTCGGTCACACCATTGGTCTGTCCGGAGATCAGGTTGATGGCGCCCGGCGTCGATGGTCCGAAGGTGGTGCCGTAGGAGTTGTCATTCAACGCAAAGCGCTGCGCGTAGTTCCACAGGGCGGTCACGGTGTTGCCGTCGTAGTAGCCCATCACCAGCCCATTGGTGGCCTGGCCGTTGGGCGGGGGACCGGGGGTGCCTGTGTACTGCGGGAAGGAGTCCATCAGACCGCCGTGGAAGGCCTGCTGCTCCGGTGTATAGTCGTGGTCTTGATCGGCAGTCGCTGCCTCGGAGCGATCCAGACGGAACGGGTTGTTCGCGCCTGCTGCGTTGCCGGCCTTATTCAGGAAGTTGGGGTTGCTGTACAGCAGGCCATCGGTAAAACCGTTGACGGAGGGCGTGTCGGACTTAGCAACGAACCGTGGTTCGCGACCGGGGTTGAGTGCATTCGGGTAGCTGCCGAAGTAGTGATCGAAGGAGATATTCTCTCCGAAGATGACGACGACATGCTTGATGGGCGTGGCGGTGGATCCATTGCGCTGCGCCTGAACGGCTACGGGCGCTAGGATCTGGCTGGCAAGCATCAGGGTTGCCAGAGACGTTGTGAGAGCTTTCTGCATCACGGTTCCTCGATTGGCGGCTGTTCAGCCGACAAAAAGAGGAATAGCCGGTTTACCCCCTTCTTTACCTCACGCGCTCATTACATTTTGAAGAAAATTTATCCGCTAACACCAGCAGAATGTGACAAACCATTCGCCGCACCGACGCGTATACGGCACAAAGTTGTAGTAGTAGTAGCCACTTTTGATGAGGCCAATGGCCGCTGACGTGGAACCACCTTCACATCGAGGGCCGGTTTGACTCAAACGTCCTGCACCACGGTTCCCTGATGAAAGACGATCAGCCACCCTTCGTTCGTCCATCGCCAAATGGTCGAGCGGCGCGTCATCCGCTGGTTGTTCTGCAGGAGCGTGTACGTCAACAGATATAGATCGGCAGCCAGCCGGCGGCAATGGAAGTCCGTTGCCTTCCAAAACATCATCGGCATGCGGTGCGGCATGGCGCTGTTCAAGCTCATCGAGTACATACGCTCTGCTGTAGCGGCGCCCGGAGGCACCGATCTCCCAGAAATCTGGGTCCGTCATCGCCTCGAAATCGGCCCGCGTGCTCCCATGCTCCAGACGATGGAAGATCGGTTCTCTCGTCATGAGCTGTTGCAGGACGTCATCGAGGCCAGGATCGGATTGCAGTTCGGGTTCACCTTCGAGCATTACAAACACAGAGTAGCGCGGTCTCTCACTTCAGCGGGGCTAAACGAATCTTGCGGAAGTACACCTCGGCGCCTTCGGACTGGATGAGGATCTTGCCTTCCTTCGGAAAGGGATCAGTACCCTCGTTCACCAGTTTGCCGTTCACGTACTGCCGTACCGTGTTGCCCTGCGTCACCAGCTCGAGTACATTCCACTTGCCGTGCGGCCTCTCAACCTCGCCTACCGGATCGCGGAAGCCGGTCACGTTCTGCGAAGGCCCTTTGCCGAAGCGGTCGATGCGCTTCGCACCTCCCGGCGGCCCAGTCACACGCTGGCCGTCGCGCCCGGTTAGTGCCGCGCCATCGGTCATCCAGAAGTCGCCGGTACCGCCTTCGGTGATCTGGAATTCGATCGACTGCGGCCACACTTTCTGCTCGCCCTGGATGTTGTAGAGGATGCCGCTGTCCCGCGCCTGCCCGGCGCGTTCGCCAAAGGTGCCTTCGCCCCACTTGAACTCCGCGCGCAGGTAATAGTCATGGAAGGGCTGCTTCGTGATGAGGTAGCCCATCTCCTTGCCGGAGACATGGATGACGCGATGCTCGAAGGTGAAAACATGCTGCGGATCGGCGTTCAGACCGTCTGCCTTCAGGAAGCTGTCGAAGGTGTCTGGATGGCGGCCGTCGAACAGCGCGATGAACCTTCCGTGAGCAGGAATAGCCGGCGTATCTGCTGCCCACAAAGCTGGGGCCGCTACGGAACCAAGCACTCCCGCTAGGACAACTGCTCTCATCCCGGATATGCCGAAGCCATGCATGATTGCCCCCTGCGGTTGCCCCCTTACGATTGTCCTATGATACAAGCGCTTTTCCCCGCCCCCGACGGCCCGAGGGGGGGTCGGCCGGGTACCGTTGCCTGGCGCAGCGCAGGCCATAGAATTGAAACAGTATGATCCTTCCCTTTGTTCGCGATGCCCTCGCGAGCATTGAACATACGGATGGCTTCGAGCGTGTGCGACGGCATCTGAGCCTCGCGCGAGGGCGCCGTCGTGTTTCCGGGCTCACCGCCACTGCGCGCGCACTCTGTATCCCGCTTTTCGCGCATGCCGCACAGGCTTCAGTCATCGTCCTGGTACCGGACAACAAGGCCGCGGAATCGCTCGAGCAGATGCTGCGCGCCGCTGCCGAGCTGACCGGATCGATCGAACCGAAGCGTATTCTGCGGCTGCCCGCGCACGACGTTCTGCCCTTCGAAAGCATCTCGCCGCATCCCGATGTGCAGGAGCAGCGCGCCTCGGTTTTGTGGAAGATCGCCACCGGCCGTGCCTCCATCGTGGTGGCGCCGGTCGAAGCGGCCTGCATGCGCCTCTTTGATAGCGCCTACTACGCCGGCCTGGCACAGGAGCTGCGCCGCGGCGAAGAGGTGGACATCGAGATGCTGCTCGACCACCTGCGCGCCATCGGCTACCAGCAGATGGATATCGTCGAGATGCCCGGGCAGTTCACCCGGCGCGGCGGCATCCTGGATGTCTACTCGCCGGAGATGGATCGCCCCGTCCGCATCGACTTCTTCGGCGACGAGATTGAGTCCATCCGCAAGTTCGAGCCGGAGTCGCAGCGCTCCTCGACACCGCTCGACGAAGCGCTGCTGCTGCCGCTGACCGAAACCCCGGTCTCTGAGAAGCTGCTGGCCGCCGTGCACGCGCGGCTCAGCCGCTCACGCATGGAGACAGCGAACGAGGACGAGACCTCGGACTTGGTCACACGCGCGGTCGCTGCCGGCGGCGTCACGGTCTTCCCCGGCTGGGAGTTCTTCGCGCCGGTCGCCGGCGCGACCGGGACGCTCTTCGACCTCCTGCCCCAGCCGCAGGTCTTCGTCGAAGAGCCCGCAATGCTGCAGAACCAGGCCGAGCGCTGGTGGAACAAGGTCGAGCAGCGCCATGAGCGCGCCGGCATCGGCGGTCTCATCACAGCGGCGGACATCTACCTGAATCCGTGGGAGCTGCAAGGAAAGATCGCATCGCTGCCCGGCCTTGATCTCGATCAGCTCGGCGCCGTCGATGTGCTGGATGAAGACGTCAACGCGCCCTCCGAGGTTGCGCTTCCGTCGCGGCCGACGCTGCGCTTCCACGGATCGATTCCTGCCTTCGTCGAGCAGATTCGTTCGCTCGGCACCCAGGAGCACCGCGTGGTGATAGCCGCGCCGAACCAGGGTGAGGTGGAGCGGCTGGCGAACCTGTTGCGCGAGTATGGGCTGGCCTATCGACTGGGTTCGCGCACGCAGCACACCGGTTCGGAGACGATCTACGACGAGTCCAGCTATCTGGGTGGCGACATGCGTACGCCCATCATCGTGCGCACCGCCATCGCGAATGGTGTCAGCTTCCCGGAAGCGAGGCTCGTCATCATCGGCGCCAACGATCTCTCCGACGATGCGGACGTCGCCGCGCGGCCGGTCGTCGCGCGTTCGAAGTCGAAGACCGCTGCCTTCGTCTCCGACTTTCGCGACCTCACGGTCGGCGACTATGTGGTGCATGTGGAGCATGGCATCGGCCGCTACGTCGGCCTCAAGGAGATTCAGCAGGACGGCTTGAATGTCGAGTTCATGGTGCTCGAGTTTGCGGAAGCCGCACGCCTCTATGTGCCGCTGACCCGTCTCGACCTGATCCAGAAATACCGATCGACCGACGCCGGCCCGGCGCCGGTGCTGAACAAGCTGGGCAATCAGCAGTGGGCCAAGACCAAGGCACGCGTGAAGAAGGCCATGGCCGACATGGCCGATGAGCTGCTGAAGCTCTACGCGCAGCGTCGGGCGGCGGAGGGTCATCCGTTCCCGACGGACAACGAGTTCCAGCGAGAGTTTGAAGACGCCTTCGACTACAACGAAACCGACGACCAGCTTTCCGCCATCGCCGATATCAAGCGCGACATGGAATCGACCATGCCGATGGACCGCCTGCTGTGCGGCGACGTCGGTTATGGCAAAACAGAAGTAGCCATGCGCGCTGCTTTCAAGGCCGTGCAGGACGCCAAGCAGGTGGCGGTGCTTACGCCCACCACCGTCCTCAGCTTCCAGCACTACGAGACCTTCCGCCGCCGCTTCTCGCAGTTCCCCATCAACGTCGAGATGATCTCGCGCTTCCGCACGCCGAAGGAACAGAAGCTGATTCTCGAAAAGCTGGAGGCCGGACAGATTGACATCCTGATCGGCACGCATCGGCTCTTGTCGAAAGACTTGAAGTTCCAGGATCTCGGCCTGCTGGTGGTGGATGAGGAACAACGCTTCGGTGTCCGTCATAAAGAGCGCCTAAAGCAGATGCGGCAGCAGATCGATGTGCTCTCCATGTCGGCGACGCCCATCCCGCGTACGCTCCATATGTCGCTGGTTGGGTTACGAGATATGAGTGTCATCGAGACGCCGCCCAAGGACCGTATGGCGATCCAGACCGTGGTGGCCAAGTTCGACGAGAAGTTGATCCGCACCGCAGTCGAGCTTGAGCTGGAGCGCGGCGGGCAGATCTACTTCGTCCACAACCGAGTGGAGACCATTTACGAACTGGCCGCGAAGATCCAGGAGCTGGTGCCGCAGAGCCGCGTCGTCGTAGGCCATGGACAGATGGGCGAAGCGGAGCTGGAGCGAACACTGCTCGCCTTCATGAACCATGAATACGATGTCTTCGTCGCCACCACCATCATTGAGAACGGCATCGACATCCCGCTCGCCAACACCATCATCGTGAACCGCGCCGACCGTCACGGCCTGTCGGAGCTCTACCAGCTGCGCGGCCGCGTGGGCCGCTCGAATCGTCGTGCCTACGCATATCTATTGATCCCGCCGGAGCAGGAGCTGACCGATGTGGCGCGCCGCCGCCTCGCCGCGCTGAAGGAGTTCTCCGACCTTGGCGCCGGCTTCAAGATCGCCGCGCTCGACCTGGAATTACGCGGCGCCGGCAGCATGCTGGGCGGCGAGCAGAGCGGCCACATCGAGGCGGTCGGCTTTGAGCTCTACACATCCATGCTGGAAGAGGCCGTATTGAAGCTGAAGGGTGAAGAGAAGCGCGACCATGTGACGACGCAGCTCAACCTCGGGATCAGCCTGCGCATCGACGAGAGCTACATCCCCGAAGAGAACCAGCGGCTACGGGTCTACAAGAAGATAGCCGGAGCCGCGGACGAAGCGACCCTCGCCGATGTTCGGGCCGAGCTCGAAGACCGCTATGGAGAATTGCCGGAGAGCGTGCTGCATCTGCTGGACGCGGCTACCCTGCGTCTCACCTCAGAGCGGCTGGGCGTACAGCAGATCGACCGCAAGCGGGACCAACTGCACATCCGCTTCAGCGACAAGGCCGAGATCGACCCCGGCCGCCTGATGAAGCTGGTGGCACGCAATGCCAAGAAAGGTGCGCAGTTCACACCGCAAGGCGTCTTGCGCTTCCCCCTAGCCGGGAAAAAACCTGCCGAGGTATTCCAGGAAGTTCATGCACTACTGGAGCAGCTTGCCCTGGAGCCAGTACCTGCCTGAAGATTAGAGCAGAAGCCGGGATGATGTCATGTGTTGCGTGAGGCGATGTAGGCATTTTCTTTGGCGAAAATGCCTGACGAGAGCGGCGCTTCACCTTACAGCAACCCGGCTACTGCTCTAGCTCCGACGTTCTGCACAGGAGAATCCCTTTTGACGAAGTCCCGCGCCTTCCGCCTCGCCAGCACTGCTCTCATCGCTGCCGGCCTCGCCCTCCCCGCCCTCGCCGCGAATACCGGAGACGCGACATGGAACAAGCTCGCGGACCGATACTTCGACGAGGTGTATTTCAAATACGCTCCGACGAACGGCACACTCGCCGGCTTCCACCAGTACGACACGCAACTGGAACGCTATGACCTGAACTCCATCGCCCAAGAGACGACTGCGCTGCACACCTTCGAGCGCCAGGTTGCCGCATTTCCGAAGCAGGGTTTGGATGAGGCGACACAAGGGGATCGGCAACTCGTCCTGAACAACATTCACTCGCAGCTGCTCACCCTGGAAGCCATCAAGCCCTGGGAAAAGAACCCCGACTACTACTCGAGCGGCATCACCGGCAGCGCCTTTTCCCTGATGGAGCGCAAGTTTGCGCCACCGGCGGATCGACTGCGCTCGCTGATCGCGCGCGAACGCCAGATGCCTGCCGCTCTCACGGATGCCCGCAAGAATCTGCGCAACTGCCCGAAGATATACACCGAGATCGCTTTGGAGCAGCTTCCCGGCGACATAGACTTCTTTCGTGACGATGTTCCATCCGCGTTCTCTGATGTCAAGGACGAGACGCTGCTTGCCGAGTTCAAACAGAGCAATGCTGCGGTCATGGACGCGCTCAACAGCTACGAATCCTGGATGAAGAGCGACCTGCTGCCGCGCTCGAACGGCAACTTCCGCATCGGCAAGGACACCTTCGCGCTAAAGCTGCTCTATGACGAGATGGTGTCTTTGCCGCTTCCGCAGCTCCTCCAAATCGGTTACGCGGACCTGCATAAAAACCAGGCTGCCTTCAATGCGCTCGCGCACCAGGTCGATCCCAACAAGACACCGCAGCAGGTACTGGCGATGCTGGGCGACGATCATCCCGCGCCTGACCATCTGCTCGCCAGCTTCCAGGCCACCTTCAACGGCCTGATTCAGTTCATTCGGGAAAAGCACATCGTGACGATTCCCTCCGACGTGCGGCCAACCCTCGAAGAGACGCCACCCTTCATGCGCGCGACCACGCAGGCCTCCATGGACACGCCCGGTCCCTTTGAAACGCATTCGACCAAGGCTTACTTCAACGTCACGCTTCCGGAGAAGTCCTGGAGTGCCGAGCGTACTGCGAACTACATGCACGCCTTCAACCGCGGCACCATCGTCAGCACCTCAGTGCACGAGGCCTATCCAGGACACTACGTGCAGTTCCTGGTACTGCCCGAGGTGCACTCGAAGGTCCGCAAACTGCTGGGCGCGAATACGGATGTGGAGGGCTGGGCTCACTACTGCGAACAGATGATGCTCGACGAAGGCTATGGCCAGCCGGGCTACGGCGCCAAGGATGCGCATGAAGCCATGCTGATTCGCCTGGGCCAGCTACAGGATGCGCTACTGCGCGACGCCCGCTTCGTCGTCGGCATCCGCATGCACACCGGCAACATGACGACCGATCAAGCCATCGACTTTTTTGTGAAGGAAGGCTACCAGTCGCGGGCAATTGCCGAAGTCGAGACCAAGCGCGGCACCTCCGATCCGACCTATCTCTACTACACCCTGGGCAAGCTGGAGATCCTGAAGCTGCGTGCAGATGTCGAGAAGAAGCAGGGCAAGGACTTTTCGCTGCAGAAGTTTCATGACGACTTTCTGCGTCAGGGCTTTCCGCCGATTGCCATCGTGCGCCGCGCCATGCTGGGCAACGATTCACCCGCGCTTTGACATGCAGCATCCAGCGGACTTCACGCCCGCTTTCGTATAATCCGCACAAGACGAGGCTGTCTGCGCTGCAGCCTCGTATCCCGATTCTGCTTCGAGGTTCCCCGTCCCGATGAGCAAAAAAGTTCGCAAGGCAGTCTTTCCCGCTGCCGGTCTCGGCACACGCTTCCTGCCCGCCACCAAAGCGATTCCCAAAGAGATGTTGCCGCTGGTCGACAAGCCGTTGATCCAGTACGGCGTGGAAGAGGCGCTGGCTGCCGGCGTGGAAGAGATCATCATCGTCACCAGCCGCGGCAAGTCCGCGATCGAAGACCATTTCGATGTCAGCTTCGAACTCGAGAGCAATCTGGAATCCAAGGGCAAGACGCAACTGCTCGAACTCGCGCGGAAGGTATCGAACATGGCGAATATCTCCTATGTACGCCAGAAGCAGGCGCTCGGATTAGGCCATGCCGTGTTGCAGGCACGCGAGCTTGTGGGTGATGAGCCATTCGCTGTCATTCTGCCGGACGACATCATCGATGCCACCGTGCCATGCCTGAAGCAGATGACCGATGTCTATGACCAGACGCAGTCGAGCATTCTGGCGACGCAGGTCGTGGAAGGTCCAGCTATCTCCGCGTATGGTGTGCTCGACTGCGATCCGGTGAAGGATAATCCGCGTCTGCATGCAGTGAAGGGAATGGTCGAGAAGCCGAAGCAGGCGGATGCACCGTCGAAGAACGCCATCATCGGCCGGTATGTGCTGACGCCGCGCATCTTCGCACTCCTGGAGCGCATTCCCAAGGGAGCAGGCGGCGAATTGCAATTGACCGATGGCATCCTTGGCCTGTTGGAGCATGAGAAAGTGTATGGCTACACCTTTGAAGGCAAGCGGTACGACGCCGGCGATAAGGCGGGCATGCTGCAGGCCACGGTGGACTTTGCGCTCAAGCGCAGCGACCTAGGCCCAGCCTTTCGCGAGTATCTGAAGCAGATCTAAAGCATTGTCACTGTGTCGAGCCCAGTTCCGCAAAGTGTGGCTTTTCTTGACGGAAAAGCCACGCGGATCATCGCGCTCTATACCTACAGTCAGTGAACATGACCTACAGTGAACATGCTTTAGCGTTTCGCTTGAGGTCGCTCGACTGCCTCAAGCGAAATCCAACTGCATCTCATCCACAAAGCACCAGCCCCACGTCTCGCCCGGCTCGATGGAACGCATGATGGGGTGCTTGGTGTGGTGGAAGTGCTTGGTTGCGTGTCTGTTCTTCGAGGAGTCGCAGCAGCCGACGTGTCCGCATTCCAGGCAGAGACGCAAGTGCACCCAGCTATCGCCGCTCTTCAGGCATTCCTCGCATCCCTTGGTATGGGGTTGCACATCGCGGACCTCACCTAAATGCGAGCAGTGTTTCATCGGTGTCTCCTTCGGCGACATATCTGAAGCATCGCCTCACGCCTTCATCGGATGATGACGGGAGGCGGAGGGATAACCGACAGCCATGTCTACTTCGCCTCGTCCGCCCATTGTTTGCGCTCTTCAAGGTATGTGGCCGTGTAATCGAGATAGTTGCGGGCATACATCAGGATCGCCTCGAGGTCCTTGTCTTCCAGCGTGCGGCGCTGCTTTGCGGGCACGCCGGCCCACAGCGTGCGCGGCGGCACCCTGGTGCCCTCGGGTACCAGAGCTCCGGCAGCGATAATGGAGCCCTCGCCGATGTGCGCACCGTTCAGGATCACCGCCCCCATGCCGATCAGGCAGGTGTCCTCGACCACGCAGCCATGCACTGTGGCATTGTGGCCGATCGTGACCCAGTCGCCCACGATCACCGGCCACTTGTAGCGCATGCCGTGCAGCACGGCGCAGTCCTGCACATTGGAGTGGGCGCCGACGCGGATGGAATGCACATCCCCGCGCAGCACTGCGTTCATCCATACGCTGGAGTGCTCGCCAAGCGTAACGTCGCCGAGAATCTGCGATGAGACATCGACATAGCAGCTCTCGGGGATCACGGGTGTGTGACCGAGATAGCTACGAATCATATACGGTCGATCCTGGACGAGGTAGTCACGTCACCAGTTTAATGATGATCGCGCCTGTTAGCGACGGCTCAGATCGATAGCCAGCTCCGTGTTCGCAGGAAAGCTGACCTCGTGCCCCCGCGCGATATAGCGGCGGTAGACCGACTTCGAAAAGGCAAAGGCCGCAAAGCCTGTGGATGCATTGCGGCTGGCCGTGGCCATGGTCACAACCCGTGCCAGCAGGCCGAAGCCGTTGCTGGTGACGCCCTGTCGCGCGATGCCGCTGTCGTCGTCCTGCGAAGCGACCGCCATCACGCCAAGCACCAGCGGCGCCAGAAAGCGCCCCTGGTCAGGTTGAGCTTTGGCTCCGCCCTCGGCATCGAGAGCGATATTCTCCCCCTTCAAGCCTTGGATCGACGAGAGGCTACCCTCGATGCGTCGATTCGCGCTTGCACCGGCACTGGGCGCACCGACGGAGCGGAATGCGAAACGCAGGTGGCCGCTGCGGGCAAAAGACCGGGCTGGGCGCGCCTGTAGGACCACGCCGTTCAGTAACGTTCCTGCGGCCAACATTACCTGTCCATGCGCATTGCAGAACGGCGTGACAAGCGTCGCCGAGACCGGATCGCCCTTCTTCGCGGACACGGAGGTAACTCCTGCGATCAGCCGTGCCTGCATCGTTCCCGCTTGTAAATCCACCGTATTCGCACGCGGCATCGGCGCCGATGCACTTGCGGCTGGTAGCTGCACCGGCTCACGGAGCATTGCGTCGAACTGTGACCCCGCCCACACGCGCTGCGGGTGATATGGAAGCTGACGGTAGAGCATCTGCTTCACCCGGTCTCCCTTGTGAGGGTCGTGAACCGTATCGCGTACCTGTTGTATCTGCGTGTGGATCATGCTCTTGATCTTGCCGGCGATCGAGGTCTTCGGTGGGCGCTGTACCAGCGAGATCGTGGCAGCGTCGCGCATGCCGCCCACCGCAACCAAAGGAACAACAGCGCCCGAAACCAGCACGAGTTGGGTCACGCGAACCACAGGTACACGCAGCGGCGTGAAATCACCGTCGAGTTTGGCATTCACTCGTGTCGATCGGTCTGCGTCCGGCGTCGCCGCGACGATGCCCTGTAGCTGGATACCTGCCGGTAACAGCAGTCGATCCGGACCATAAATCGGTTCGATCAGTTTGCCGTGAAACGATTGGCCTCGCTGGAGCGCGACCGTCTGTGTCACTTCGACGCGCAGCGGCACACCCGCCGCCACCACAAGAGTCGTGGCATCACTCTCGCCTGCCGGATTGGACTGGACTGCAACCGGCAACGCACACGCGCTGCGGGCTGCGCCTAACGCAAGCAGCAGCACAGACGTCGTCACCCGGAATCGGACTGCCGTGGACTTCTTCAATATGCTCATGGCAGGGTAAGTGCTGCGGCCTGCGCCATCGACAGGTGAGACGGCAGTAACTGCACATCGTTGTGGACCGAATCCTGGTCGCGGGAGAAGCTCTTGAGCAGAAGGATCTTTCCATCGATGTGCACGCTGATATGCGACGTTTTCCAGTCGGTCGCCGTCACCGGCTTGCGCGTCATGCTGAAATGGCTGTCCTTCTCAATGTGACCCAGCAGGCCGTAACCGAAGCTGATGCGGTCCACTAAGTGGCCATCGATACCGCACAGCCGCATATCGGACGCACGGATGAGCACCGTCCCCGCAAGGCCGTGGACGATGCGTTCGTCGTAAGAGGAGGGTACGTAGTCGGGGTTGGGCCGGTAGGCGATACGCACACAGCCACCCTGCTCGCCGTCCGGGGTAAGCAAGACAGCCTTGGGCAGAATCTCCAGCAGATGCGAGATACGCGACTCGTCCGCGCGCCGGTCTGCGTTGCTGGAGCGAAAGGCGTCCGGGTCGCTCACCAGATCGGCAATGCGATGGTCTTCGGCAGCGGCGCGCTCTGCGGAGAGCGGCTTGCCGTCTTCGGCGACGAGCCGGCGGAGGACACCGGCCGGCCTCTCTACGATCTTCTCTTCCCACAGGTGGCCGCCGGTGCGTGAGGAGCGCTCCTCGGAGGTGTAACGGAACAAATCTCTGTCTTCGCTTGTATGTGCCTTCCGCTCGTTATGCACCATTGTGTTGACCATCTGGAGCGGCGTCTGCTGCGCGGCCATTGGCCAAGGACACGAGATCAGCGCGAGAGGAAGCAGCCAGCCTGCACGCATGCGCTGCCGTCGACCATGCGGCCGACGGCGGTATGCCCAACCAGATCTCAATGCGAACAAAGCGGCGACTGCGGGTTTCGGCATCAATCAGCTTTCATCGGAGTACCTTCGGGACTGAAGGCCACTTCGTTGCGCTTTCCCTTCCTCTTGATGGTTGTCTCGTAGCTGACGACGGAGCTTCCTCGTGTCACCGATTCGATCTTACCGATCTCCCCGCCCTTCGCCGACGTTGCCATGGCAATAGATACCGCCGCAGGCAGGCTGTCGCGATCTACCTGTTGCTCTATTTCGATGAGACCTCCCGAAGCGTCGAAGGTCATATCTTTACTCTTGTTATCTTGAATGGTCTCGACCTCGTATGTCAGCTTCCCGTTCTCTTTGTCTCGGACGCAGCCGCGAATGGATGCTCCCGGCGCTTGCGCCTTTGCTTCATGGAGTACGGCTGCCGGCACGGTGTCGCAGGAGACTTTAGTTTCCCCGTGGGCACGGGCGGCGCTGCCGGCAACGACGAGAGTTGCGGCAAGGACAGGGAGTATGTGAATACGCATGCGTCCACCATGGACCAGTCCGGATTAAGGACGCGTGAAGTCATGCGGGCGGAAATGCTCTGAAAACCGGATCATTTTGTTCCTTGGCAGCACAATTTTACCGGGAGAGCCAGAAATGCCGTTCCCGATAGCTTTTCTACTACGTAAATTCCTTGACCCGCGCAGGGAACCGTGCAGTATTCTATGGAATGACCCCATAGGGCAGCTTGGAGGTGTCAGTCTTTGGCAGAGGTTCGTGTGCAGGAAGGCGAGCCGCTCGAAAATGCGTTGCGTCGGTTTAAGCGGAAGGTGCAGCAGGAGGACATCATCAAGGAAGTCAAGCGTCACTCCTTTTACCTGAAGCCCGGCGAGCGCAAGCGTGTAAAAGAAGCACTCGCGCGCAAGCGGAATCGCAAGAAGGCGCGTAAAGAGCAGGACTAACCGAAATGCATTTTGGGCCCGCTGATCGCACGTACGAGTCGCGGGCCCAGCGTGTCTCCGGTGACGATGGATGTACCTTCACTTCCCCGTTTGATGATCCCTCGTGATGTAACCCAGTTTTCCCCCTTGATCTCCCCCTCCCCCTCAAGGCAGTCGCAGTGAAAGCCGCTTCGGCGGCTAGGGCCCAGGCAAGTTCGATTGATTCGAGGAGGCGGGAGCCGCCGGGCCATGACGATATGGCCGGTAGCGAACCGGGTCATGGCATTCCAGGACAAGACACTCATATGCGCAGACTGCGGCAAAGAGTTCATCTTTACCGCCGGCGAGCAGTTGTTCTTTCACGATAAGCAGTTTCATAACGATCCCAAGCGATGCAAGGCCTGCAAGCTGAAGCGCGGCGGCGGCTCCAGTGTGCGCGCAGAGACCCGAACGCAGTGTTCTGTCTGTGGACAGGAGACCACTGTCCCGTTCCGCCCAACCCAGGGCCGTCCCGTGCTGTGTCGCTCCTGCTTTGAAGACAGCCGACGTCCCGGAGCGAGCGGGGCGCAGACGTCTGCCGAATCGACGATGCCGCAACACCCACCGGCGCCGCAGGGTCCATCGTCGGCAGACGCAGCTACGAACTTGGAGGGGAAGTAGGCATTCGCTCGAAATCCTGCATCTTCTCAAGAGCCGGCGTGGATCGGGAGAAGGGTCTGCCTCTTCCGTGCTCTCGGTCTATTCTGCGGCGGACGCCGCCCTTACAGAAAGCAGGTTCGATGAAGCTCCGAGTCGCGACTCTCCGCATCGCCGTTGCCATGTTCGTTGTCGTTGTCGTTGCCGTTGCCGGCGGTCCGGTCCTCCACGCTGCCGATACTGCGTCGGCCGCGGACAAGGCTTTTGTAGCCAAAGTCTCGCAGGGTGGGATGTTCGAAGTGGAGGCCAGCAAAGTCGCCGAAGACAAGGCCTCGGCGCAGGATGTCAAGGATCTGGCGAGCATGGAGTACCACGACCACTCCCTGGTCGGCGCGAAGCTCGCTAATATCACCAAGGCCCTCGGCATACAGACCGCGTCCAGCCTCAATCCGGATCTCCAGAAGCGACTCGATACACTCAAGGGCCTCTCTGGGGCCACCTTTGACCGGGCCTACCTCGCCGAAATGATGAAAGTGCACAACATCGACGGCGGACTCTTTGCGCAAGCCTCCAAGACCGCCTCCAGCAGCTCGCTCAAGGCCTTTGCCGGTGAAACTGTGCTGATCGTCGAGCGCCATATCGGCGCACTTCACCCCAAACCTATCGGCTGATCACCCTTTGAGTGGTGTGCGCTCGGCCACGTCGCGTATCTCCTGCCGGAGATACGCGTGTATCCCGAAAGCTATTCGATCGTGATCCGCCGGATGCATGACCCCGATGCATGAGCAGAGGAGTCCGTCTCCAGGCTGTATGCCCGGTCGGCCCTTGACGATGGAACGACTCATCGACGGATCCAAAGCGCACGCCTTTCGAGCCACACTTCGCGGAACTGGGCTCTACACAGCAACAGTGAAATGCTCTACTGGTCGACTGCAACCTTGCGTCGTGTGCCACTGGTCTTTTTTGCCGGTGGCTCCGCGGCGGCATAAGCCGGCTGCGCGGCCTGCTTCGCCTTGTGCTTCTTGTCCTCGTGGCTGACCAGCAACGCTTCGATCTGCAGCAGCAGATCGTTGGTGCCCATCGGCTTTACCAGCATCCGATCCGCGCCGGCGCCCTGCCACTCTTCGCCCGGCAACGGAAAGGCGGTCAGCATCGCAATGGCCGGGTCATACTCGGCCTGGCGGGCAGCGTGGACAACCTCCATACCGGCGCGCTCGTTTTCCATGCGCATGTCGGTGATCACCATGTGATAGGTGTGGGCGCGAATCTTGGACTTGGCCTCACGCGCGGAGGCGGCGGTTTCGACATCGAAGCCCTGGATCTCCAGGACGGCTTTCAATGTGAGCAGGATCGCAAGTTCATCATCGACCAGCAGAATGCGTCGTTTCATGGGTAACATCCTTACAACACAATACCAGCACGGCCATCGTGGAAGGGCGGCCTGGGGTTGCCGCCACGACTGCTCTAGACTCAAGAACGTGGCAGGATATCACGTAGAAAACTTCGGCTGCCGAGCCAGCCACGCCGACGGCGACGCCCTGGCAGCGGAGCTGTCCCGAAGTGGCAACGATCACGTCTCGGCTGCCGAGGCGGCCGTAGTGGTGCTGAACACCTGCGCCGTGACCGCCGCGGCGGAGAGCACCGCACGGGCCTACCTGCGCCGGGTGAAGCGTGAGAATTCGACGGCGCGCGTGGTGGTGACCGGCTGCTATGCCCAGCGCGCACCACAGGAGATCGCGCGCCTGCCCGGTGTCGATGCCGTGGTGGGCAACAGCCACAAAGCCCTGGTGCCGGCGATCGCCGCGGAGCTGACACGTGGCCGGGGTTCTCCCTGTCCCTCCGTCGGGACAGGGGATAGAGACTTTATCCCGCTCTCGCACTTTTCCAGTGCCAACGGCACATCCGTGTTGGCGGATGACCGCTTCGCGCATGCCAACCTCGCCGCAGACGACCTTGCCGCATCCAGCGACACCCGGCCCAACCTGAAGGTGCAGGATGGCTGCGGCAACCGCTGCTCGTTCTGCATCATCCCTACGACGCGCGGCGGCAGCCGGTCTTTACCGCTGGACGCAATCCTTGCGCGTGTCCGGCGCTTCGTGGACGCCGGTGGCAAGGAGCTGGTGCTCTCCGGCATCAACCTGGGTGGGTGGGGGCGGGAGTTTACGCGTCCTCAGAGGCTGGAAGAACTGGTCGCCGCAATCCTGCAGCAGACCGGCCTACCCCGGCTGCGCATCAGCTCAGTCGAGCCCATGGACTGGAGCAACGAACTGCTCGGGCTCTACCGGAGTTACGGAGATAACGAGGCGGCGTCGACCGGACCACGACTGGCACGGCATGCGCACCTTCCATTGCAGTCGGGAGCCGATGCGATCCTGCGCGCCATGCACCGCCGTTACCGGCCCTGGCACTATGCGGAGAAGCTGGCGGCGATTCGCACAGCCATGCCGGAAGCAGCGATCGGTGCGGACGTGATGGTCGGCTTCCCCGGCGAGACGGACGCGCTGTTCGAGGAGAGCTACTGCTTCATCCGGCAGCAACCGCTTACCTATCTACACCTTTTCCCGTTCTCCGCAAGGCCCGGCACGACAGCCTGGACCCTGGCAAAGCAGCAGCCGGTACCCGGCGCAGCCGTCCGCGAACGCATGGAGCGGCTACGGGCCCTAATGGTGGAGAAGCAGGCTGCTTTCCGTGAAACAACGGTCGCCGGGAGGCTGTCTGTCATCACCCTCAAGGCGACCGAGGCGCAGCGCAGACGCGAGGTCACGCCGGCGCTCAGCGATACCTTTCTGCCAGTCGAGCTGCCTGGGGAGATTTCTGCAAACCTCATGCTGTGGATACGCGTATCTGATAACCGTGGCAACGCGCAGGCGTTGCGCGCAATCCCATTTTAGGACGGATGCTATACTCGTCCCGCGAGGGTCTGCCCTCGTAAAACCTCGGAGGAATCCCATAGCACTCGACAAACGTTCGGCCAAGTCCTTTATCCGCACCAACGACCGCATCCGTGCGCGCGAGATTCGCGTTATCGACGATCAGGGTGAACAGCTCGGCATCATGGTGCCGTTTGAGGCGTTGAAGATTGCCCGCGAACGCGGCCTGGACCTGGTAGAAGTCTCGCCCAACGCCGTACCGCCCGTCTGCCGCATTCAGGATTACGGCAAGTTTCTGTACGAGAAGGACAAGAGCGACCGCGCCGCGCGCAAGAAGCAGAAAATCATCGTGGTGAAGGAGGTCAAATTCTCCGTCACCGTGGATGAGCACGACTACCAGACCAAGAAAAACCAGGCAGTCCGTTTCCTGACCGAAGGCGACAAGGTAAAGGCATCCCTGCGCTTCAAGGGTCGACAGATGGCGCACCGCGAGCTGGGCTACGCGATCATCCACCGGCTGATCCAGGACATGGGCGAGACCGGCATCGTAGAGTTCATGCCGCGCATGGAAGGCACCACGCTGCACGCCATTTTGGCGCCGGGCAAGAAGGCAGAAGCGCCACGTCCGCCCAAGGCCGCCCCTGCCCCGAAGCCACCCACGGCAGAGACTGCACCAGCGGCTGCAGCACCGCCTCAAGCGACCGCCCAACAGTCCTAAACGATTCGGCCTGTGAACCCTGACCACTGGCCGATCTTGCGGGCAGCACACGTGTCCGATCTTCCGGCAATCAAGAACCTGATTGCCGCGTCGGTCCGCGGATTGCAGAGCGAATACACCGAAGGCCAGCGCGAGGCAGCGCTGGCTTCTGTCTTTACACCCGACACGCAACTCATCGGCGACGGCACCTACTTCGTTCTCGTGGCCGAAGAAAGAAAACTAGCGGCCTGCGGCGGCTGGAGCTGGCGCAAGACGCTCTATGGGGGCGACCACCACCATGCCTCCCGGGATGCGGAACGATTGGACCCCGCCATGGATGCGGCAAAGATCCGCGCCTTCTTCGTCGATCCGGCGTGGTCACGACGCGGGCTGGGGACACGCCTGCTGCTGGCCTGCGAACAGGCGGCGTGGGATGCAGGCTTCCGCCGTTGCGAGATGGGCGCGACACTCTCCGGCGTTCCGTTGTACGAACGGCACGGCTACCGGCGGGTAGCCGACATTTCGGTGGATCTGCCGGGCGGTGAGACCCTACCTGTGATGCGGATGGAGAAGTCGCTCGACGCTGCGTCATTCAGCGAAAAGTAGGCTACATTGGTGGGCATTCGGTTCTCGAGGGGGCCTCCTATGCGTGTACTCGTCTCCGCATTCCTTTTCCTAGCAGCCTGTCTGTTCCTTGTCCCTTCTTCATCGCTTGCGCAGGGCGTTCCGCCAGAGGCTTATAGAGCAAAGACCATCTTCATCAAGAACAATGCCGGCGGCGCGCAACTCGAAAACGCCGCAGACGAGGAGCTGTCGAAGTGGGGCCGCTTCACGCTTGCCGATGACGAAGCGAGCGCGGACATCGTGCTGGTGTTCTCGAAAAATGGCATCCAGAACTCCGAGAAGAGCGACAACAAGAAGGACGGAACCTGCTGCGATACCAGCTATGGGGCGAGCTTCTCACCCGGTGCAACGGCGCGTGCATATCTGAAGGGCCACGGCCCAGGCGCGAACTCGCTGCCCTTCTGGCAGGACGGCTGCGGCGGCATGAGCCAGAAGGCCACCGGCAAGGGCTGCATCGATGCATTCAGGAAGCAGTTTCCGAAGTAGGCGTCTCTAACTAACCGATGCGCGGTCATCTGTGAGCATCCGCTCCATGAAGACATCGGCGCGCGCATAGATCGATGGCTTGCGCCGCTCCGGCGGAACGTCCTGGAAGTCCATCGATAAGTACAGCGGCACGGCTCCCGGCAACACGCTGTTCGATTCAAGATAGAGTCGCTTTGCGCCGATCCGCTCGCCAGCCTCGATGGCCGCGGTCATCAGCTTGCGACCAATCCCCAAGCGGCGCTGACCAGGCGAAACAGCCAGCTTCGCCAGTTCGTACTCCCGGTCGGCGATCTCGATCAACGCGCAGCAGCCGACTGTCACACCAGCACGCACCGCGACCAGGATCCGGCCGCCCTTGTCGAGAATGGTGTGTTGGGGATCGCCAAGCGTCTCCCGGTCTTTCGGTTCGAGCTTGAAGTAGCGTTCAATCCACTCCTCGTTGAGCAAGCGGAAGGCCTCGGCATCGGCTGGCTGGAATGCGCGGATGATGATCTCGTCGGGCATATCGGCTCCTCTCCTTCATTATCTGGTATGCAGTCCCGGTCCCATCCCGAGACTGTTCGTCTGCGCACAACTGCAGGATCGCCTTCCTAAGGCTGGCCGTCGCCGCACACATCCGCTATACTGGCGGATGTCGCCCTAAGGGCGATTTGACAGGATATCCATGCCAAAGCTGAAGACACATAAAGGCGCGGCCAAGCGCTTCAAAAAGACTGGGACCGGCAAAGTACTGCGCGGCCAGACCAAGATGCGTCACATCCTTACCTCGAAGGCGAACAAGACCAAGCGCAAGTTGGGTGGTACCGTGCTGGTCTCGGAAGCTGACGCGCCTAAGGTGCTGCGTATGATTCCCTACGCCTGAGTCGTATCCGGGTAGGCCGGGGCAGAGCGTTCCCCGTGGGCCTGCAGGGCAGTACCGGAGACTTGAGCTACGAGCGAGTGAAGAGGTTCAAATGCAGCCGTCCTACAAGGCGCTGCCTCCTGCCTCCAGCCGCATAACGAAACACGCAAAGGAGATCTACAGATATGCCCCGCGTCAAACGTGGAACCAAACGGCTTGCCCGCCGCAAAAAGATCCTGAAGAGGGCAAGCGGCTACTTTCTTACCAAATCCAAGCTCTATCAGGCAGCCCAGGAGGCGGTCGAGCGCGGCCTGAAGTTCGCCTATACCGGACGCCGCCAGAAGAAGCGTCAGTTCCGCTCCCTATGGATCGTGCGCATCTCGGCAGCCGCCAAGCTGAACGGCACCAGCTATTCGCGCTTTATCAGCGGCCTGAAAAAGGCCGGCATCGAGCTGGATCGTAAGATCCTGGCCGACCTGGCGGTGAATGACGCCGCTGCCTTCACCGCGCTGACGAAGACGGCCAAGGAAGCAGCTTCGAAGCCGGTTGAGGTCTAGGAACGGCAGAGAAAAGCAGAGCACCCAGAAGGCCCGGCTACCCAGCTGGGCCTTTTTTTATTGCGAACTGTAAGATTGATTGTCCATTACCAAGTCCCTGCAGCGACACTCTGTCAGGTAAGGAGACCCGTAATGACTATGACGTCTCACGTGCTTGAGCTTCCGGGTGCGCACCTGTACTACGAAGTCCATGGATCAGGGCCGGTGCTGTTGATGATCCCTGGCGGTCCAGCAGACGCCGGGGCGTTCACCGGCCTCGCAGATGCCCTTGCCGATCACTACACCTGCGTTCCTTACGATCCGCGCGGCAACTCACGCAGCGTTCTCGATTTGCCCCCTGGAGAGTTGCATCTGGACACCTTCGGTGACGACGCGGCGCATCTGCTGGCAGCGCTTGGGGACGAGCCCTCCTATGTGCTGGGAAGCAGCGGCGGTGCGAAGATCGGGCTCAACCTTGCCGCGCGGTATCCCGGGCGTGTTCGAACTCTGGTGGCGCACGAGCCCCCCTGCAGAGAACTGCTGCCGGATGCCGCCGAGCACGAAGCGCGGGGACAGGCGATCTTCGCCACCTACCGCGAACACGGAGCCGGAGCAGCCATGCAGAAATTCGTGGCCATGGCGGGACTCGGAGGGCCGCGTCCGAAGGATGCAACCCCGCCGACACCCGAGATGCAGGCGGGGTTCGCGCGCATGATGGGCAACATGGACTTCTTTTTCAAGCATGCCATGAAAGCGATCGGCGACTTTACGCCGGATATCGCGACGCTGAGGTCCGGCGCGCCAAGAGTGGTCATCGGCGTGGGGGCCACGACAAAAGAGGACGTTGCACATCAGGCAGCACTCGCACTGGCAGAAAATCTTGGCACCGCAGCAGTGACATTTCCGGGAGGCCATGGCGGCTACGGTGAGTACCCGCAGGCCTTCGCCGCGCAGTTGCACGACATTCTGCAGGCGTGACTCCCTCAGTCAAGGGGGCCTAATTTGTTTACTGCCAGGGCCGCTTCCTTCGGCCAGGATCGGAATTGTCCACTTCAGCTTCCAACTCGTCCCCGGTCTTCTGGTAGCGGCGGCGCATCACCCAGATAAGAATCAGCACAAGCAGCACACCCAGGCCGCATAGCGTTGCGACCAGATGATGCTTGAAGAGATCGCCCGCTACGTTGACGATCTGCGGTCCATACTTCACGGTCAGCGCTGCCTCCACGCCGAAGCGCAGCAGGCGGCCGGCGAAGACGGCCAGCATGAAGTTCCAGATCCCCATCTCGAAGACGCCTGCGCCGAAGGCAAAGGCCTTCCACGGCGTCGGCGGCGGCATGGCCGAGGGGATGGCCATGGCCAGGAACTCCTGCTTCTCGAACCGGGCCATCATGGCCTCGTACTTCGCGCGGTCGATGCGGCGCAGCAAGAACAGCTCTCCGCCAGCGCGGCCCAGCAGGAACGGCACGAGGCCACCGATGGCCGAACCCACTCCTGCCATCAGCACGTAGAGATAAGCGTGCCGGCGATCGTTCCAGACATACGTTGCGACGATGAGGTCCATGGGGATCGGGATGGTGCCCGAATCGACCGCCGCCGCCAGAAATGCACCCCATATACCGAGCGGAGCGAGCACGCCGAGGATGAAGGTCTTGTAACGGAGCAGCCACTTTCCAATCCACTTGCTCACGTGTGCGACGCTCCAGCGGCCCCAGTGTGTGCCTCCGCCCCGCTCAACAGGACAAGCGCGTGCGGGATGAGGTCGAGTACGGATTCGAGCGATGTGATCGCCCCCTCAGGGCTACCCGGAAGATTGACGATCAGGGCACGACCGCAGGTGCCGGAGACGGCGCGGCTGAGCGCGGATAAATGCGTGCGGTGAGCCCCGGCGGCGCGCATGCGCTCGGCAAAGCCATCCAGGATTCGCTGGCAGACGGCACGTGTCGCCTCTGGCGTCACATCGCGCGGGGCAATGCCCGTGCCGCCCGTGGTGACTACCAACTCCGCCTGCGCCGCAAAGGTGCGAAGCGCTGCCTCGATCTTCGGCTGCTCATCCAGCACCAAGTGCGGACCGTCGACCGCAAAGCCGGCAGCGGCGAGCGCTGCGACGACCGCGGGTCCGGAGAGGTCCGGACGCTCGCCGCGCGTGCGCGAGTCGCTGATGGTCAGGACCACAGCGCGCGACGGCTGCGGCAGAGCAGAGGACATTCGTCGATTGTACGGGTTCTGCTGTACGGAACAGGCCGCTTGCCTACTCCAGCCAACTGCAGGCAGCAGTGACTATTATGCGGGCGGTGCTACGCAGGACAGTTGCAAGACACGCGATGCCTGGGCGGCATAGTGCCATCGAGCGCGGGAATGCAGCAGCCGTGCGGATCCTGCACGGGATGGCCGAGCTTGGCGTCGATGCGTGCCTCGAAGCGCTCGGAGATGAAGTGCTCCAGACGTTCTGCCTCATCGTGCAGTTCATCCACGTCGTAATCGAGCATGCGATGGAGAAATGTCTCGATGAGACGATGGTGGCGCACAATCTCGAGCGCCCGGCGGCGCCCGGCGCTTGAAAGCCGGACACCCCGGTGCCGCTCATACTCCACGAGTGGCTCCTCGGCGGCTGCGAGCTTCTGCAGCATGTTGGTGATGGAGGCAGGTGCCACCTGGAGACGTTCCGCGAGGGCGCTGCTGCCCACTCGCTCACCTTCCGTGCCGCCCAGTGCAAAAATGGCCTTCAGATAGTCGTCGATCGACTCGCTGCCTTTGCGAACCGCCTGCCGCCGGGGTGCGACGCCCCGTCTGGACTTCTTCGGCATGATTTTACTCGGCATATCTGCCGCCCGACCTCTTTCCGGGCCTGTGCTGGCCCCGAAGCTTCATATTGCCATGGTGATGCCCGAGTGTGCTCACCGGGACAATAGGAACCGCGAGATTCCCGCTGCTTCCGGCAAATAGGAAGTCATCGTTCTTTGCCTCGGCGAACGACTTTTCTCAAGGAACCGACGTCTGATGAAGGATGAGACAATATTGGGATGGCACGGTCCGGTTCGCCGTCCTGCCAGATGCCCTCGTCCAACCCCTAATGCATGGCGATTATTGAAGTTCCACCGCCGCAGAGCGCGCCACCCGAGCCGCCCGTCGGCCCAAAATTTCGTCGGAAATCCGTCCGCTACGACGGCATGGAGCCCGATGAGCTGCTGCATCTCATCGACAACCTTGAGGACGAGCGGTCGCGTGCACGCGTGCGCGAAGGCATTTACGTCTCGCTGCTGGCGCACGTCCTGCTCTTTCTGTTCATCATCTTTGGACCGCGCTACATCCTGCATCAACCGAAGGTCATCAGCCCATTCGATGTACTCAAGGAGCGCCAGCGGAAAGAGCTGACCTACATGAGCCTGCCGCCGGATGCGCTGAAACGCGTGCGGCCGAAGACCCCGCAGGCACTCTCGGACAAGAACCGGGTCGCGGAGACGGCGCATCCGACGCTCGACCGCAAGATGCTGGAGCAGTTACAGGCGATGCGCCGTGCCGGACCGCCCGCGCCTCGGCCAACGCCGCAACAGCAGCCGGCTCCGACTCCCCAGCAGCAAGCCGCACCTCAGCCCCAACAACAACCGGCGTCGGCCCCACCAAAGGCCGCGCCCGCACAACCGCTGACTCCTCAGCCGGAGGGCGTAACGCCTGAGCCGCCGCCCACCCCTAAGGCGGCGCCGACCCCGCCAAATTTCAACACCAGTCAGTCCGCGGGTGAGGCGATCCGCCAGGCGACACGCGGAGCCTCGCAGCCGCAGACCAGCGGCGACTTTGGCCAGGGGCGCACACCACAGCATCCTGGCTTGCAGGGCAGTGCAGAGATTCTGAGCGACACCATGGGGGTTAACTTTGGCCCCTATATGCAGCGTGTCATCGCAGCCACCTACCGCTCCTGGCTGCCGCTGATTCCCGAGTCTGCCCGGCCCCCGCTGGATAAGTCAGGCAAAGTGGGGATCGAGTTCCGTATCAACCCGGACGGCAGCGTGAAGCAGATGGTTCTGAAATTCCCCTCCGGCGACGTGGCGCTGGATCGCGCCGCGTGGGGCGGTATCACTGGCGCGGGACCCTACCCGCCATTGCCCAAGGAATTCAAAGGCCCCTACCTGGCTCTGCGCTTCGGCTTCTTCTACAACGTCAACGACAACAAGTAGACTCGCCGCATGCATGACGAGCGACATACGCAACTGCGGCAGCGGCAAATCGCCGGCCTTCTGCTGTTTGCGCTGGCGGTGCTCATCCTTGTGATACTGCGCGCTCGCCATGGTGACCTGTTCTCTCCCGGCTGGTGGCGGTGGTAGAGGGCTCGCTGCCATTACTGGTTGTGCTGCTGGGTCCCACGGCCAGCGGCAAGACTGCGCTATCGCTTGTCCTGGCCGAATACTTTCGGGATGCGTCCGGAGGGCCAGGGGGCGAGATTGTCAGTTGCGATTCGGTCGCGGTCCACCGCGATTTCGAGATCGGAACAGCCAAACCGACTCCAGTGGAGCGGGCGCGGGTTCCGCACCACTGCATCGACATCGCATCTCCTGAGGGTGAGTACAGCGCAGGTGACTACCAGCGCGATGGGCGAGCCGCTATCGCGGCCATCTCCGCGCGCGGGCATCTTCCCATCGTGACCGGGGGCACGGGGCTTTATCTGCGAGCTCTAGTGAATGGCCTCTTCGCGGGCCCGCTGCGCTCGGAGCCATTGCGCAGCCGCCTGCGCCGTTCTGCATCCCGGCATGGCGGCGACTGGCTCCGGTGTGTGCTGGAACGCCTCGATCCGGCCGCCGCGGCACGTATCCATGCCAATGATGCGCCCAAGCTGATCCGTGCCATCGAAGTCTCACTGCAAGCACGCCGGCCGATCACCGAAGCCTGGACGACGGGTACAGAGCCGCTGACCGGCTATCGCATTCTGCGCATTGGACTGGCTCCGGAGCGTGCTGCGCTCTATCGCCGTATCGACGCGCGCGCTCGAGCGATGTTCACCGAAGGACTGATTCCGGAGACACAACGGCTGCTGGCGCGGTATGGAGGCAAGGAGCGTGTCCCGCGGATCTTCGACTCGCTCGGATACCGGCAAGCGCGGGCGTGTCTAGCGGGAGACTGCAACGAGGCAGAGGCGATCCGAGCCGCACAACAGGGCCACCGCAACTATGCCAAGCGGCAGCTCACCTGGTTTCGACGGGAGCCGGAGGTGCATTGGCTCCCAGGCTTCGGCGATGAGGCTGCCATCCAGCAGTCCGCGATCGCATTGGTCACAGGCGCAGTGTCTCTCTGAGTTCTAGGAGCAGGGCGTGATGATGTTGCCGGTGGAGCCGGCGGTGTTGGTCGAGGTCACATTCAGCGTGATCTGGAAGCACTTGAGGTTGGAGAGCGCGCCATTCACGGATGTTCCGTAGATGCGGATGATGCTCTGTCCGTTCGGCGTGCCCGGGTTTTCCCCTGGTCCGTAGTTGAAATAGCGATATCGCTGCGCACACGAGCTGGCGCCGGCTACGAGGCTGACAACAACGCACAGCATGGCCAGCATGCGCAGCCCGCGATTGCGGCCGAACCCCAATCCGACGAGCCCAAGGGCGCCCGGCAGCAGAAAGGCATAGACAAACCCGGTGTCCCGTCGCAGCAAGGAGTTCGTGCCGGAGGGCGCCACCGTGTTCAGCGTCATCGTGCTCTGCGCGATACAGGATTGCGTCCCGCCATTCTGTGGACACGTCGTGAGACTGCCATTCACATTCGTGTTCGACGGCAGGAAGGTGCAGGTGGCGTAGAGCGGAAGACCGGCGCAGGAGAGGCTGACGTAGTTGTCGAAACGATTGAGCGGCGCGATGGAGATCGCGACCGTCCCCTGCACGCCCGCATCGAGATTCAGTGTGGTCGGCGTCGCGGAAATGGAAAAGTCGGGAGCTGCCGTGGCCTCGGCCGTGACTGCAGCCGGTGCGGACGTGGACGCAGCGGAGCTCTCCGTGCCGCTGTAGACCGCGCGCACCGAATGAGCGCCGTCCGTCATGCCGGAGACGGCAAGTGTGGCAGTCCCGTCGTCTGCCACCAGTGCGGAGCCAAGGGAGTGCAGTTGGCCATCGCTGTCCGTATCCACGAAATCGACCGTGCCGCGGCTCTCGCTCGGCTGCGGTGCGGGGGTAACGTGGACCGTAAAGGTTGTGGCGCCTGCCGTGTTGCCACGAGCCGGTCCAGTCTCTGTCGTCAGCGTGCTGACGGTAGCAACTGCGTGCGATTGTCCGGCAGTTGTCCGACCTGCAGGTATCTGGCCGAAGGCCGTAGACGCCAACGCCAAAAGGGTAGCGGCAACAACCGGAAGCGCGCGAAACGACCAGCGCGAAGACGACGGGGTACTGCGAGAAGCTGACTGCAAATCCAAATCCCTCGTTGAGCCGAAACGGAAAGTGTGCCACTGCCGAGACGGGGTGTAGAGGTATTGTATCTGCGCAGGCCCGCGATTGGTTGGTCCGATCCTAGCGCTCAGGTACCGGAGCCGGCTGCGCTGCCTTGGCTGGCTGATTCTTGCTGCCCGGATTCTTCGTCGGTTTGGGGCTTTGGGTCATGGTGCCCTCGGGCGCGCCCGGCTGGGCCACGGACCGGTGCGCTACGGCACTCGGACTCCCGCTGTCTGAGGCTGCGGAGGGCTGACCGGTGACGCTGTTCTGCGGCTCGGTCGTCTCGTTGGCCGCAGTCCCGCCGCCCTTCGGCTGGTTGCCGCCTGGTTTTTGACTGCCCTGATCCGAGCTGTCGCCGGCGGAGCTGTTGCCGCCCAGCATACCGCCGCCATTCTTGGTGCAGCCTGCCAATCCGAGAATCCCGATCAGCAAGGCCACGCCCGCGTGTCGCAGAAACTGTTGAGGGAGAGTGCGCATACATAGCCTGATGCAGCAGGACGCAGCAGGTTGCGTCGGCTTTCATCTCGCACCGGCGGCCAGATCTTTTCCATGTCGCCCTTTGTCTGTACTCTCGACATTGATTGAGGGTGGCTCTTCGGGCCAACCGGAAGGACGCTCATGTTGCGCGTAAGAAACCTTTTCTCAACCCTGCGGGCGCAGCGATGCGGCCTCTTCCGTCTCGCTGCGGCTCTGGCGCTTCTGTCTCCCCTCGCCCAGGCCCAGCAGCATGCTCTCGTGCTCAGCCACGATGGCAGCACGGTCATGCTGGAGCCCTACGCGCCCAATATCATCCGCGTCTCCATGAGCCTGCAGCGCGATCCTGCAGTGGCCGCGCCGGGGTATGGCTTCCTCGCCGCGCCGGACACAGACGGCTGGAAGCACACGACCGACGAGCACGGCGACACGTACCGGTCGTCGCAGCTGGTCGTCACCCTGGACGCAAGCCATCCCGGGAAACCAAGCTTGACGCAAGCGGGCATCGCCAAATACTTCAGCGGCTCCACGCCCGGCGCACACATTCGCATCGCGACGCCGGAAGGCGCGACGCTGGTCGACATGGTGGGCTGGCAGCAGTCCGTACCCAACCACAAAGACGGCAATGCGGACGTGCTGAACGACAGACGGCCGACGGATGCGCCTTTTTTCGAGGTAGGCGCTACGTTCGTCTCGCCGCCGGACGAGCACTACTACGGGCTGGGCCAGGACCAGCATGGTTTTCTGGACCATCGCGGCCACACCGTCGATTGCTGGAATGACTACGATGCAGCCGGGGGCGCCAGTACATGTGTACCGTTTGCGGTGACGAATAAGGGCTACGGGCTGGTGTGGGACAACCCCTCGAAGACCACGGTCGAACCCGGCTTTAACGAGCAGACCAAGTGGATCTCCCAGGTGGGCGATCGCGTCTCGTTCTTCGTGATCGCCGGCAAGACCACCGATGAGATCTACGAGGGCTACCGCAAGCTGACCGGCGCAACGCCGATGCTGCCGAAGGCAGCGTATGGCTTCATCCAGTGCAAGCAGCGCTATATGACACAGGACGAGCTGCTCTCCGTCGCGAAGGGTTATCGCGAACGACATCTGCCGCTCGATGTACTGGTGGTCGACTGGTTCTACTACACAAAGATGGGTCAAATGGACATGGACCCCGCGAAGTGGCCCGATCCCACCGCGATGAACAAGGAGCTGCACGCGGAGGGGATACAGACGATGATCAGCGTGTGGCCGCGTTTCACCGAGGGCTCGCGCTACTACGATTTTTTGTTGAAGAAGGGCTGGTTCGAGCACCTTGCCGACGGCACACCGACCAACGGTCTGCCCTATGATCGTGCCGGCTCGGACATCGACACCACCAACCCGGACGCCGCGCGCTGGTACTGGGATACGATCCGGGACGACCTGGTCTCGAAGGGCTTCAACTCCTTCTGGGCCGACGAAACCGAGCCCGATCTTCCGCCCAACGGCAGCTATTTACACGTTGGGCCGGGCACGCGCTACTTCAACGTCTATCCGCTCTTCCACACGGCATCGATCTATGACGGCTTCCGCCGCGACCTGAAGTCGCGTGCGCTCGTCCTGTCGCGCGACGCCTATCTTGGCGCACAGCGCAACGGAACCATGTTCTGGTCGTCGGATATCTATCCGACGTGGGATACGCTGCGTCGCCAAGTGCCCACCGGCCTCGATATGACTGCATCGGGGATCGCGTACTGGGGCAACGACATCGGCGGGTGGCAGTATCTGCCATACCGGCACATTCCATTGCACGCGCCATTGCTCGATCCATCGGATGCGCGCGACAACGTCGGCCAGTATGACGACTATCCCGAGCTCTATACGCGCTGGTTCGAGTATGGCGTCTTTCAGCCTAATTTCCGCACCCACGGCAGCCGTAACCACAACGAAGTCTGGTCCTATGGCAAGCAGGCTGAGCCGATCCTGGAAAAGTACCTGCGGCTGCGCTATCAGCTCATGCCGTATATCTACTCGCTCGGCTACAGAACGCATGAGACCGGCGCGCCCTACATGCGTGCGTTGTTCATGGACTTTCCCAACGATCCCGCGGTTGCCGCTATGGGCGATGAGTATATGTTTGGACCGGATCTGCTAGTGGCTCCGGTAACCGAGCAGGGCGCAACCAGCAAGCGGGTGTACCTGCCTGCGGGGACGGACTGGTACAACTACTGGACGAATGAGCGCGTGCACGGCGGCCAAACCCTCGACGTCAGCGCACCCATCGACACCATTCCGCTCTTCGTGCGTGCAGGCTCCATCCTGCCGCTGGGTGCGCCGATCGAGAGTACGTCACAGTCGCAGCGACTTGAAACGATCCGCGTCTACCCGGGTGCGGACGCAGACTTCACCCTATACAACGACGACGGAACCACCTACGACTATGAGAAGGGTGCGAGCCGCATCACACACCTGCACTGGAACGATGCCACGCATAAGCTGATGCATGAGGGAGCCGCCGCCTGGGAAGGCTCGGATACCAGCCTGATCGAGGTGGTCGGCGCCGCGAAGTAAGCAAGGCTTCCTGTTCTGCAGGCGATGCACAGCAGATCCATCTGCTTCGGTCGGAAGGACAATGCCAGTGGGGTGGCGCACAGGATTCGAGCGGGTCCCGACCGCGTTATGTGTAACCGGCCTTACCTTTCAGCGTCCTATGCCCTGTCGGAGGATCAAAATGTCTCGTCTCAGGATGGAAGCCAGGGCCGGTCTGTTGCTGCTGGGCTCCTTGCTCTCCGTAGCGCCGCCTGCGCTGGCGCAGCAGCTCAGTCTGAATCCGCATCTCGACTACAACAGTGACAGCATCGACGGCCCGCTGATCACCGGCAATGACACACAGGTGGGTGTCATTGCCGGCAAGCCGAATTACATCATGATCTACGGCGAAGGCTGCTACAACTCGAAGCGACAGGCGCGCCGCACCGTTGCGCTCTCGGAGCACTATGCGGGCCGAGTGAATTTCATCATCATCGACCTAGACCATCCGCAATCTTCGGCGCAGCTCAAGCTGGTGCAGACATATTACGGCGGTTCGATTCCCGACCTCGTGGTGTTGAACAGCAACGGCAAGCCGGTCTACAACCAGGCCGGAGAACAGAGTGAAGACGTGCTCAGCCGCATCCTGGATACAGCGCTGAAACAGGGAACAGCTGTGCCGGAGAGACAATAGACCGGTATGGTGCAGGCATCGCCGCACGAGTTGGAGTGGATCGCGCGCATCCTTATGGGTGAGCGCGACCTATTCCATGAGTTGATACGTCCCTATGAGCGGAAGGTCTATCTCACGGCTGTCTCGGTCCTGCGCGACCCCACGGAGGCGGAGGACGTCGCGCAGGAGGCGATCCTGAAGGCTTATCGTGCGCTCAAAGGCTTTCGCGGCGATGCGAAGTTCAGCACCTGGCTGATCACCATCACAATGAACGAAGCGCGGAGCCGGTTGCGCAAGTCGGCGAAGGTGCAGGTGGAGTCGCTGGACAGCACGGAGCGGGACGAAGAGGACTACACCCCCTTCCTGGTGGCCGACTGGCGTGAGATCCCCAGCGAGACACTGGAGCGCGAGGAGCTTGCAACGCACATCGAGCGTGCCATTGCGAATCTACCGCCAAGCTATCGCGAGGTCTTCCTGCTGCGCGACAAGGAAGAGATGTCGATCGAAGAGATCGCGCAGACGCTGGATGTGACGGCGAACCTGGTAAAGGTGCGGCTCTTCCGCGCTCGCATGCTGCTGCAAAAGCAATTGACTCCCTACCTTAAGCGGGAGTTGCCGCAACGGCGTCGGTGGTTTTCCTGGATGGGAGGCAGGGCATGAAGCTGGATTGCAAACATGTGTGGCCCTATATCTCCGATTACATCGACGACACGGTCACCCCCGAAGAGCGTCGCGCCATCGAAGCGCATCTGGAGCACTGCGAGATCTGTTCCGCGATTTTGGACTCGGTCCACAACATTCTCGTACTGACAGCGGACGAGCGCGTCTTCCGCCTGCCGCTGGGTTACAGCGAGCGGCTGCACGACCGTATTCGCGATGAACTAGGGAACGCTTCGCCGAATGCTATGAGTGGAGACGATGGATCATCGGGTGGGTAATCCATTCGGCGATTAGGCACACGAAGGTCAGCACAGCCAGCGCGATCTGCAATCGCTCACTTCGCAGCTTGCGCGCGGGCAGTGGCCCCACACGCCACTGCGCGGCGGGCCGTGCGCGCAGCCGGCGCACATGCCAGATCACGAACAGGTTCAACACCGCGCCGAGCGCAGCCAGCAGCATCATCGGGATACGAATCCAATCTCCATGCCATCCCCGCGCGGGCAGGTCAGTGCCGGCAGCCGCAGCCAGCGCGCCCAGGCCAATCGCGACACGCACGGCACTCAGCGCGATCACAGCCGGGCACAGGGCCTGCAGGAATGCGAAGAGAAACGACGACAGCCCCAGATAGCGCCAGTTGGCGATGCGTTCCGCGAGGGTGACCTGTCGTCCGTCAGTGTCCTTCGTAGTAGTCGTAATCATTCTCCGCCCAGTAGTCTCTCGGCCGCGTGTCACTGAAGCTGATGCTGCCGATCTGCTTCAGTTGCTTGATGCCGTACTTGAGTGGGGTCGCCAGCCGCAGTGGCGCGCCATGCTCGCGAGTAAGCGACTGTCCATTCATTTCATAGCAGAGCAGGGTCTGCGGATGCATGGCGTCCTGCATGTAGAGACCTACATAGTACTGGCGGTCCGGCGTCTCCATCCCGACGTAGCGTGGTAGGCGGCCATGCGCGCCGCGCGCCGGCGGATAGGCGTGGATGAAGTCGCTCAGCCGCGCCCCGCCCCAGTGCACGATCTCACTCCAGCCTTCGATGCACTTCAGCTGCGTCACCATCTCGACCCGCGGCAGCGCACGGATGGCTTCCATGGTCAGCAGCAGCCCCGGCTCCGGACCATCCGGCATGCCGTTCGATCGATCCAGATTGCCGTCGCCCTCGACGTAGGTGTCGAGGCTGTCGTCCTGCGCCATGATCGCGGCATCGTCTGTGTACTTCCATGTGTTTACATCGGCGACGTACTGCGGCGAGCTCTGCGCATCGGCCAGATTTTTTACCTGTAGCCGCCAGCGATCGAGACGCAACGCGGGGTCCAAGCCGATCACACCATTCACGCGCGCATTCATGACAGCACGCGAGACTGGGAAGGTCGGCGCCAGCGCCCGATCACCGAAGATGGCGCGTGAGACGGCACCGTCGAAGTCAAGCGTATGACGGAGCGGTCCGGGCACGCCACCTATCTCCGGTCGCTTCAGGATCCATTTCCAGGCACCCACAAGGCCGGCAGCCCCGACGGCCCCCACGAGGAAGCTGCGCCGTGTGCGGCGCAGTGCCTGCGCACGGACGGCCTCTTCCTGCGCCAATGCCTCGGCGCGTTTCGCGTCCTCCGGCGACTCGGGCGACGGAGCGCCGAACAGGGATTGCAGCTCGTCCTTCTGATAGCCGGGGCTCATCGCTCAACCCCTTTCACCAGTTCGAAACCGCCAATCATGCTGCGGAAGTTGTTCCAGCCCGCGATCGCAACCTGAACGACGTGGATCACGAAAAAGACGACATAGCCCAGCATGAGCCAGAAGTGCAGCAGCCGAGCGAACTCGTAACCGCCCAGCAGCGTCGTGAGCCAGTGGAGCTGCGTTGGCTTGTAGATGGCCAGGCCGGAGAGCAGGGAGCCGGCACCGGCGAGGATGATGAGCGTGTAGGCGACCTGCTGGGCCGCGTTGTACTTGCCCTGCGTGGGCATCTCGCGGCGAAGATGCAGATCGTGCAGCAGAACGTGCCACGCGTCGCGCAAGGCGTGCCGTCCCGGCAGCAGATCCCTCCATGCGCCGGAGATGAAGGTGTAGAGCACGTAGAGCAGCCCATTGATGCCGAACAACCACATCAGGAAGAAGTGCCAGCTCAATCCCTGCGCAAGAGAAAACGTCAGGCCGAGCTTGTCGTAGAACCAGCCTGGGAAGAAGCGGAAGAGCGTCCACGAACCGATCCCGATCCTGTAGACCTCATGCGGATGCACGTTCGCCGGGTCGGAGTCTGCCCAGTAGATCATTAACCCGCTCCAGATCATGAGGGCGAGGAAGGGGAAGTTCAGCCAGTGCATCCAGCGTGTGGCCAGCGGATGCTTTTCGCGCAAGGTCAGAGACGGTTGCGGGTCCCTTTCGGTCGAGTCCGCCTCAGGATCGGGCACAACAGGGTCCGGCACAACAGGATTCTGTTGTGGAGCCGGCGCAGGTGCTGGTTCTTCTACAACAACGCGCTCTGCCTGCGGATCGGGTTCCGTTGGCTCAGGCGGCGAAGATGGAATGTCATCGGACATGGAGGTGAGTGCCTGATGGTGCGACGCAACGGACGGTCTTCAGGTTACAGCGCAATCAACAGTCTCTGCGAAAAGTGCACTTGCGTCGTTAGAGCATGTTCACTGCAGGTATAGAGAAGAGCGCGTTGCTCGCGGAAACTGGCTCTTCACAGCAACAGTGACAATGCTTTAATGCATGCGCCGCCGGTCGTCCGGATCCACGTAGCGACCTTCCTTGTCGAAGTGGACCTCGCGACCCTGCTTGCCCATGTAAACCTGGAACTTCTTCGCTGCACGGGCTCGCTTCCAGCGATAGTAGCTGTTGCGCATGCCGTAGAAACCCTCGCTGGCCGCCTTGTTGTAGCCGCGGCGCGGCGCGAGCTTGGCGTAGAGATAGCCGCCCAGGCCGCCACCAAGGTAGGAGACGGTGCCCACCGCATTGCCGCCGCCGAGAAGCATGACCAGTGCGACCAGCATCAAGATGATGGCGAGATACTTAGCCTTGATCCCGAAGGGCAACGGGAACATGAGGAACTGTTGCTCGCCAAAGAGCACTGCGAAGGCCGCGAGCAGTCCGAAGAGAGCTGCATCCGTTCCGCCGATGCTGTACAGCGGGGTCATGCCCAGGATGCCGGTGAAGGAGAGCGCGGTAGCGATCACTCCGCCGGTCAGGGCAGAGATGAGATAGGTCTCCAGCAGCCACTTGCCGCCCTTGTCACCTTCCAGATATGCCCCCATGAACCATAGAGACAGCATGCTGAAGAGCGCGCCGAACAGTCCCATATCCGGCACAAAGCCGTAGGTCAACGGCTGCCAGAGGAAGAGGCTATGCACCACGCGCACGGGCGTCAGCGCAAAAAGCTTCGGGATCAGGATGAGGGCCGGAATGAAGCGCGTCAACAGCATCGCGGTAAAGACCGCGAGATTGATAAGGATCAGCTTCTTCGTCATCCCCGCAAACGGCGGAAAGGACAATGTGAGTGAGCCGGAGCGGGGCATACGGCTATTATCTCTCTTACACTATCGCTGCGGTAGCGGGGCTACGGCCGGACTGCACTCGCCGGCTGCGCTACATGCACGCACGCCGAAGATGACATTGTCCTTGGAGACCGGCAGCGTCATCTCACCCGCGGTGGCGTCCGCTGCCGGAACGGCATGATGCAGCTGCCAGTCTGGAGCCGCCGTGTCACGCCAGACGATGTCGTACCGCGTCCCCGCCGGTGCGCCCGGTCCCGGCTTCCAGCGCAGGGTGCTGTTGTTATCCAGATTGCTGGTTACGATACGCACCTCTTCCGGTGCAGAAGGCGCAGAGGCAAGCGTAGCGAGCGTGGCTGCATTCAGGCGAGCGACATTCGCCACATAGTTGAAGTCGACGAACTTGAGCAGGTCGCCGTACTCTTTCCCGCCCTCGGTCCGCACGTTCTGATGCTGGTGGTCGAAGTTCTCGCGCCATTCCGTAAAGCGAACCGCGGCGAAGCCTTGCTGATTGAAGGAGAAGTGGTCACCGCCGCGTAGGTAGCGATCCAGACGAAATTCGAGCACCGGATGGAATACGTCTGGTCGCCTGGCGGGAAAATAAGTGCGGTCCACGCTGGTGATGACACGAGCTAGTTCGCGCGAGTTCGAATCACTTTCAAGACCGAGGCCAAGGATCCGCTTGACCTCGTCCGGTGTCGCCGTCGCCGAGATACCTTGCGAGAAGACACGCACGCGTGACTTGTCCTGCATGCTGTCACCCGGGGTCGTATCTCCGCCGACAATGTCGTTGTTCAGCACCCCAGCGAGCTGCCAGCCCTGCTGCTTTGCGAATGCGGCCAGATGTTTGCTGCCGTTCAGTCCCTGCTCCTCGCCAGCTACGGCGACGAAGACCAGGGTGGCCGGCCAGCGGTGCCGACTGAGCACGCGCGCACACTCCAGGCTCACCGCTACGCCGCTGGCGTCGTCATTCGCTCCCGGCGCAAAGCCGCGGGTGTCCATGACATCCGTGTCGCGCGAATCGTAGTGGCCGGTTACCAGATACATGCGGCCGGCCTGTGCCGGATCGCTGCCCCGCAAGACAGCGTAGACATTTGTAATTGTTGTGGGTACCTTTATGCGGCTGCGCGCGCTGGTGTCCGCCGGCTCGGTAAAGGTGTCGGCCTTCACCTCCAGACACCGATCGCAGGACTGCGAGATGTCGCCAAACTGCCCGGAGATCCACTCCGCAGCCAGCGACACACCTGTATGTGGGGGCAGCTCTTTGTCCATGCTGGAGAGCGTGTTGCGATTATGAAAATCCACCAGTGTGGAGATCGTCTGGCGTATGCGAGCCGCAGAGACCTGGGCCAGCGCCTGCGCGACCGCCGGGTCTCTAGGTGCAGCCGCAAGGGTTTGTCCCACGGATGTTGCGGTTTTGTCTGTCGCCTTCGCGACGCTCGCACTGCCGGCAAATGTGACACCCACAAGCAGGATTGCAGTCAACACACTTTGGCGTCCCTGCTGTAACCAGCTGTCACAGAATCGATCTTCAAGCCATTTCCCCATACACGCGCATGGTCTCACAAGTTGCCGTTCATAACCGCACGCGACCTTGACGCCCCGGACGCTTGTCTCTAAAACTAGCCGTAGGCACTAGCTGTAGACCGATCCGCTGCATCTATCGTCCATGGTTCTATGGGTGAGTTCGCGTCTGAGACGCCGCGGCAAACCGACAAGCCGCGAAAGAGTGAGAAAAAACCGGCGGAGCTGGCAGCCTGACACCGGCTTCCGCCATCATCCTTCGATAAGCGATCGTCCTAGCCTGGAGGGCAGGAAATGCCAGTATGTCCGGAATGTGAAAATGCACTCGATGTCAACGCCGAAGACGTAGAAGAAGGCGATGTCGTCGCCTGCGACGAGTGCGGCACCGAGTTCGAGGTGGTTGCCACCGAGCCCCTGCAGCTGACGCAGGTGGAAGACGAAGGTTACGACGATGAAGACGATGAGGTACGGGAAGATGAAGAGGAATAGGAATGCGAAATAAGGCCGTGCGCCGGATAGGGCGACGCGTTGGAGCGCCCTATATTCTGGGCGGCATGCTGGGCTGTTGGCTGGCCGGAGCTTGCGTGGTCACGTCCCTTCCGATCGCAGTACATGCCCAGATTGTGCAACGTGTGGTTCAAGGGAAGGTTGTGCTTTCAAGCGGAGGCACGGTCAAGGGCGCCATCGTCTACCTGAAGAATGCGAAGACGCTTGAGATTCGCACCTACATCAGCACAGCAGACGGCAGCTACCGTTTCGGCCAGTTGAACGCGGATGCCGACTACACCGTATGGGCCGAATATCAAGGCAAGAAGTCGAAAGAGAAGACGATCAGCTCCTTCGATACGAAGAAGACATTCGATGTGGCGTTGAAGGTCGAGGGCTGAGAGGTAACGCCGCTTGACAGAGAGATGAAAAACAGAGAAACAGAAAGGGCCGCCTCATTGCGAGGCGGCCCTTTTTAGTTTTTGCCGGTTGCGGTGCGTTACTCGCCGCGCTTCCAGTTCATCAGGTCGCCGAGCGTGGTGGTCGAGCCGGAGGCAGCGGGCTGCTTGTAGGCTTCCACATCGGCACGGCTGCCTTCGTCGCCTACGGCGCGCAGGCTGAGACCGACCTTCTTCTCTTCCGGGTTCATCTTGATGATCTTGAAGTCGAACTCCTGCCCGGCTTCGAGCTTCACCTGCTGACCCAGAGCGTCCACCGCCTCGGATACGTGGCAGAGGCCTTCGATCCCTTCGGCAATTTCTACGAAGGAGCCGAACTGCGCAGAGCGCAGTACCTTGCCCTTGAGCACGTCGCCGACGCGATGCTGATCAAAGAAGGTCTCCCAGACATCGGGTTGGAGCTGCTTGATGCCGAGCGAGAGACGGCGGTTCTCCGCCTCCACACCGAGCACTACAGCGCGCACCTTCTCCCCCTTCTTCAACACTTCGGAGGGGTGCTTTACACGCTTCGTCCAGCTCAGATTCGATACATGGACCAGGCCGTCTATGCCATCTTCGATCTCGATGAAGGCGCCGAAATCCGTCAGGTTGCGCACCCGGCCTTCGACGATCTCGCCAGCCGGATAGCGCTCGGAGAGGTGCTCCCACGGGTTCTCGAGCAGTTGCTTCATGCCGAGCGAGATGCGACGGTCGTTCGGATTCACGGCCAGAACGATTGTCTCGACCTCATCGCCGGGCTTGACCATCTTCGACGGATGCTTCATCCGCTTGGACCAGGTCATCTCGGAGACGTGGACCAGGCCTTCGATGCCCTGCTCCAGCTCGACGAAGGCTCCGTAATCGGTGACGCTTAGGATGCGACCGCGCACTCGCGCGCCGATCGGATAACGCTCTACCGCGTCGAGCCACGGGTCGGGTGTGAGCTGCTTGAAGCCGAGTGAGACACGCTGCTTCTCCTTGTCGAACTTCAGCACCTTCACCTGGATCTCGTCGTTCACATTGACCAGATCGCGTGGGTGGGTAAGGCGGCCCCAGGACATGTCGGTGATATGCAGCAGGCCATCGATGCCACCCAGATCGACGAACGCGCCGTAGTCGGTCAGGTTCTTCACCGCCCCGTTCAGGATCGCGCCCTCTTCCAAGTGCTCCAGGGTCTGGGTGCGCTTGGAGTTCTGTTCCTCTTCGAGGATCTCTTTACGGGAGACGACGACATTGCCGCGCTTCTTGTTCAGCTTGATCACGCGAACGTCGATCGGCTGACCGATATAAGCATCCAGGTTGCGGACCGGCCGGATTTCCAACTGCGAGCCGGGCAGGAAGGCCTTGATGCCGATGTCCACGGTGACGCCGCCTTTGACGCGGCCCAGAACGGTACCGGTAATCGGCACCTTGTCGGTATAGGCCTTTTCGATCGCGTCCCAAACGCGGTGGCGCTGCGCCTTTTCGTAGCTCAGCAGGTAGCCGCCTTCGGTCTCCTCGCGCTCCACCACGACTTCGACCACATCGCCCGGCTGCAGCTTGGACTGACCGGTGTGGTCGGTCACCTGCTCCAGCGGAATCAGGCCTTCGCTCTTCAGGCCGACGTCCACCACCACATGCTTGTCCGTCAGCTTGATCACTGTGCCGGAGATGATGTTGTTCTCATCCCCTTGCGCAATCGCAGCCTCGGCTGCCTGCTCGCGGTCGAATGACTCCAGAGCCGCGGCAAAATCCTCCATGCTCATGTCTTCGTCTGCCGATTCGGATTCGGCAGTTGCGACCGATGCGTCGTGCGACGCGGAGGCCTGGCCAGAGTCGCCGTGTTCATATGCGCCGGCGTTCTGGTGGTTGTGGGTGGTTTCGGTCGACGGCTGCTCGTGCTCCGTCGCGGCTTCAAGCGTTGGGGTTTCCAGTTCGGTGTTCAGGGTTGTGCTCTCGGGATGTTCAGGATATTGGGCGTCTGCCATAGCAACCAGCTCCGGATTCGTCGGCGGTGCCGTGTACCGCCTCGGCGTCCTCGCAACACGCCCGCGCGGGCATATTGGACAGTCGTCGGCCAGGTGCGCCAAACGGGGAAGTCAGGCTCTTCTTGATCGAGCGTGCAAAGCAGTTCCGGAGATACACAGACCGGTATGCGTTGCCCCGCGTCGGCTTCCTGACGGTGGCGAACCTAGGGCATTCACCGCGGACTGCATCGATGCCGGGAGGCGAATCCGTCGGGCCCGCGCGAGACGTTCCACCAAGCTTCGGTGGACTCTCTGCAGGTCTCCAGGATGGGAGTTGCCTTTTGGCTTCGAAATGGGCAGGGATCGCAGTGGAAGCCGTACCTGCGAATCCAGCAGACATGGCTTCATAGTCGAGTGTAGCAACCGCCCGGAGGGCAGTCAAACACTGGCTGCTCTTCGCAGCAGCTTGTAAATAGCGTGTGAAAATCTCCGCCGCCTGCAGTGCTGGGGAATGGCGGTGCGACGGCCCATAATACTCGCCGCTACAACAAATCTCCAGATGGTGTGAAGATGCACTTGGTGCCCTTTCCTTGACGAGAGGGCATAAGTTGACGAGAGGGCACGAGAACGATTGCCCAACCCTACACGTACAGGAAATTCGCTCTATGGACCGCTTATGGACGCCATGGCGTTACGCCTACGTCACCCAGGAAGATACAAAAGACGCACGCGCGGGCGTGCCGGCTGCGCTGGCAGCGTGGCCCGGCGATCGTCACTGCGTCTTTTGCAACCTAGTGGCTGCCGTCGACTATGCCGTACACCATGGAATCGCTGTCGATACGGCGGAGAGCGCTGCAAACATCGTTCTGCGCGGCCAGTCCTGCTTTGTGTGCCTGAATGCCTACCCTTACTCCTCCGGCCATGTAATGGTGGTGCCCTATGCCCATGAAGGGTCGTTGAGCCGGCTGCCCTCTGAGACTGCGCAGGAGATGATGGCCCTCGCCCAGCGCGCCACGCTGGTTCTGGAGCGGACCTACAGCCCGGACGGCATCAACCTGGGCATGAACCTGGGAAAGGCGGCGGGTGCGGGTGTCGCGGACCATCTGCACCTACATGCGCTGCCCCGCTGGCTGGGTGACACCAACTTTATGAGCGTCGTCGGGGAGACCCGCGTGCTGCCGGAAGCGCTGGACCGGACCTGGCAACGCCTGCGCGATGCCTTCGCCCGCATCCAAGAAAGCTAGCTATTAGCTGCGTTGCGACAGGGAGGAATGCGTATGACCGACAAGCAGACCGAGATCAAGCCTGAAGAGCCGACCACGACCCCGGGAGCCGCGACCTCGGTGGAGCACATCGCGCCGGAAGATCAGTATGCCTCCGGTGGTCAGCACAAGGATCAGAAGCAGGCGCTGAAAAAAAGCGTGAATGAGGAGCAGGGCAAGCCGGCGCCTGACCAGAATGCCGGCGTCCACAGCACCGGGAGCTTTACCGGATCCACGGGCGGACCGGAAAGAAAGCCGAGCGACAAGCCTGGACAGTGAGCTTGTCTTTGCTATGAGAGGGAATGCCCGCATTCTTACGCGTTGGCAGCTTCGTGGATGAGTTCCACAACCGACTCCGGCTTGGAAAACAGCGGCAGGTGACTTGTGGGCACCTCATGCACGGTGGCGTTGATGCGCGCAGCCAGCGTGTGCTGTGTCTTCGGGCTCAGGACGCGATCCTGCTGGGTGAGCAGATACCAGGACTTACGCGTCTTCCATGCAGGCGTATCCAAATTGGCTTCGAACAGCTTTGCCGCATAGGGCCTCTGCACTGCGGCCAGAAGCTCAACCGTCGCGCGGTTCACGTCATGCGCAACTGCATCTTGTAGCCCATCGGCGTCGATCCACAGCAGGCCGTCCTGGTCGGGTTTCAGGTCGAGAGTCGCGGCTGGTGGGTTCATCCCCATCAGCGAACCGAAGACCTCGCCGGCATCCGGAGCGAATGCCGCAATGTACACCAGCTTCTTTACAGACGATGTGGCCGCCGCCGTGATCACAGCACCCCCGTATGAGTGACCAACCAGCGTGACATCGCTTTTGGTCCGCGCCAATACACGCTCCATTGCGGTCACATCTTCTTCAAAGGAACTCAACGGCAACTGCACAGCGTGGACCGTATGGCCTGCCTGATGCAGCGCCGGAATGACCTCGCGCCAGCTCGAAGCATCCATCCAGACACCATGTACCAGAACGATCGTAGCCATCATCTCTCCCGGACAGTCGAAGACCGTCTACAGTATGTAGATGCGCGCCAGCGCTGGTGGCCGTGGAAGGGTTACCCCAAACCACTTTTTCAGCTTGCCTTCGATCCGGCAGCGAGGTGAAAGCAGCATGAACAGGCGCGTTAAATCTGCGGCCGTCGCTGATACTGAGTTGTCAATTGCATGGAAGAGCCGCACATGCGGGAGCGGGTTCAGCGCCTTTCCCCGACGGGTCGCGCGTACTGCTCCCACTTAGCCGGTGCGCCGCTCGCCCGTGAGCACGGAATCGAGCAAGCCATTCAGGTTGCTGGCCCGCGTGCGCAGCGTGGTCTCTGCCTGGTTCACGCTGCCTGCCAGCGCGCGATGCCGCGACTGCAGCGCCATGAACTCATCGGCGATATTGATGGCGGCCAGTACGGCGACGCGCAGGGAGTCCACGGTCGTACCCTGCGCAGCGACGGCGCGCATCTTTGTATCGACGAGCGAAGCCAGCCCTTCGATATACGCGGGATTCTCTCCACGCAGGTGATAGGGCTGGTCGTAGATCTCAACCGTAACGGATTGCGTTGTCTCGTTCATCGCGGGCTGGCCCTTCTCCTTGCTTGCGTGCGCGTGCATCGCGCTACGCGGTGAATTCGTCCAGATGTTTCAGCAGCCGCTCAACGCGGCCGCGTACGTGGTCCCGCTCCTGCTGCAATTGGCCCAACTCGCCTTCCAGCCGCGTGGACTCCTCTGCCCGTCCTGCCAGCTGGCGCTCCAACTCGGTGCTATGTCGCTCAAGCTCCTCGACCTTCGCCGCCGCCGAGGCGTGCGCTGCGCGCTCTGCCTTCAGGAGCTCAACAGCGCGCAGTACGCGCTCCTCAAGAGCCTGAAAATCGGCCACTGCAAGGGTTTCTGCTCCCTGCGCCGTCAGATCCATTGCTGCTGTCGCCATCCATCCTCACTGCATTTAGGGGAATTGGTCAGTTCTTGCCACGAGTATATCGCCGATGCGAATGCCCGTTTGGAATTCTGATTTGAGCCCTGTGCATTTGTGCTCCTCTCTCAGCTACGCAGCCGGCCGCCCAGCCCCTCAAGCGCACCCACGATGCGGCCGGACCATGCCTGCAGCTCTTCGTCACGCAGTGTGCGTTCTGGAGACTGGAAAGTGGTGGCCACCAGCATGGAGTAATGTCCGGCCGGAACCGTTTTTCCCTTCGCATCGCGGAAGATCTCCGCAGGCCGGTACTCCTGCAACTCCTCGAGCGCCAGCCCGGCCAGTGCGGCCCCGACCGCATCCCAATGCACCGCATCCGGGAAGACCAGCGAGAAGTCGCGCCGCACCGGTTGGTAGCGAGAGATCTCATGCGCCAGCGGTTGCTGAAGCGCCTGCCGGAAGAGCCGGTCCAGATAAACCTCGCCTACCAGCACCGGCTGGCGTAGTTTGCGGCGTGCGCTTTCTTCCGGATGCAGTTCACCGAAATAGGCGATGGTGCTTCCGTCCAGCACGCAACGCGCCGCCCGCGCCGGATTCAGCCAGCGAGGCAGCAGCCCGCTGTCGGGGGAGAAGGCGTCGTAGTAGACCGAGCGATGCGCAAAGCGGCCGGTAAGCGCCTCCAGAAGCCCCTTCAGGTCGTAGAAGTCAGTCGCGCGTGAGGATTGCAGTCCATCGCGCAGCTGGCCGGTTGCGCCAAAAGCGAGCCCCTGCACCTCATCCACGCGCTCAGGCGAGCCGGTGAAGACTGTGCCCACCTCGAACAATCGCACATCATCGACATTGCGATTCAGGTTATGCGCCAGCATGGTCAGCATGCCCGGTATCAGCGAAGGGCGCAGCATGCCCGACTCCTCACTCAAAGGGTTGTCCATGGCAACCGCGATGCGTGGCTGCGTTGCGAACGTATCTGCATCGGTGGCAGAACAGAACGTCGAGGACACCGCCTCGTTGTAGCCGGCGGCCAGCAGCAGCGAGCGCACGGCTGCGTGCTTCGATGCATGCGGCAGCTCGACCACACTTCCGGAGAACGTCGGCAGCGTATTCGCGAAGCGGTTGTAGCCGTAGACGCGCGCCACTTCCTCCACCAGATCGATCTCGCGTTCGAGATCAAGCCGCCAGCTCGGCAGCGTGACCGCGTAGCGGCCTTCGCCCGTGGGGGCGAGCGCACATCCCAGCGCACGGAGGATATTCGCGACCAACTCGTCCGCAATGCCTGGGCCGTTCTCGGTGCGGCCCAGCAGATGCGCCACGCGAGCCACGGAGAGCGACACCGGCTGCCGGTTGGCGACGCGCGCTTCCACCTCCGGCACGATCACGTCTACGAAGTCACCGGCGATGTGGCCGCCATCGGCCAGAATCAGTTGAGACAGCAGCGCCGAGGCCACCGGAGGCGCATGGAAGTCCGCGCCGCGCTCAAAGCGATGCGACGCATCCGAGTGAATGCCGTGACGGCGGCTCATACGCCGTATCACCGCCGGATCAAACCACGCCGCCTCGACCAGGACGTTCTTCGTCTCCGGCGTGATCATGCTGTCCCAGCCGCCCATCACACCGGCCAAGCCGAGCGCCTTCGATTCGTCCGCCACCAAAAGATCGTCCGCATCGAGCACACGGTCTACACCATCCAGGGTCTTCAGCTTCTCGCCTTTGCGGGCGCGCCGCACGATCAATGCGCCATCGATCTTGTCCAGATCGAAGGCATGCGTCGGCTGGCCCATGCCCAGCAATACATAGTTGCTGGCATCGACAGCATTCGAGATCAGTTTCTGCCCCAGCGCTGCGAAGCGTTCGGCCACAATACCCTGCGAGGGGCCGATGGTGATATCGCGCAACGCCCGCGCTGTAAAGCGACCACAGAGGTCGGGCGCGTCAATGCGTACCGAAAAGCCCGGGCCCGGCCGTGCCGCAGGCAGTGTCGTATCGAGCGCGCCCAGTGTGAGGCCGTAAATAGCGGCCGCCTCGCGCGCGACGCCGTAGTGATTCATCGCATCGACGCGATTGGTCGTGATGTCCATCTCGAAGAGCGAGCCTCTACCTTCACCAAGACCAAAGACACCTTCAACAGCAATGCCGCGCAGCGTCAGATCATCCGCGAGTTCTCGGTCAGTAGTAGAAAGGAAAGGTAGATAGGCACGCAGCCAACTGGATAGGACGTTCATAAAATTTAGCCTGTTACACCGGAAACTTTTAACAGGGGTTCCCTGCCTTGATACTTTCGGCGACGATCAGCTAGTGCGGTTAGCGTATAAGCAATAGAACACATGAGCGGAGCGGTGTGGATAAGTTGATTAGCGCATCCGTAACGATAAACAAGCACATGAGCCACATCCAGGTCGCAAGGCGCAGTAAAGAAGCTCTGCCAAACTGAAAGCGCATTAGCGGGAACGCTCGCTGCATAAAACCAAACACTTAAGACAAACCCTAGAACAAATGGAATTGCAATCCATTGCTTGGCTTTCTGCCAACAGTGGCTCCAGCGATCATTTGGCTTAGAAAGAACGCCGAAACCGCTGGCGATTGCGTGAAATGGCAAGAGTCCAAGAAATAATCCGCTAAGAATTGCGGTTACTAGCGGATGCCTGAAGAGGAATTCACGACGGTTCTGCAACGCGGGATGGAACATAACTCCGTAAGCTGCAACAACTATGCTGTTTATCTCAAACCTTCCTATCACCAAATACACGAACTGAACGATATAAGCCGCAATGAAAAGACTCAGCGTTTGAGGACTTACAGACGGCTTCACGCAAACTGCTCCAGAAACCGCACATCTCCGGAAAACAGCAGCCCGATATCGCTGACACCGTACTTCATCATCGCGATGCGGTCCAGGCCCATGCCGAAGGCGAAGCCGGAGATCTTTTCCGGGTTGTAAGCAGGCTGCTTCTCGCGGACGAAGTCGAAGACCGCCGGGTCCACCATGCCGCAGCCCAGCAGCTCGATCCAGCCGGAGTGCTTGCACTTGCGGCAGCCCTTGCCTCCGCAAAAAATGCAGGAGATCTGCACGTCCGCGCTTGGCTCAGTGAAAGGGAAAAACGACGGGAAGAAGCGCGTCTTCACGCTCGACCCGAAGAAGGCCTTCATCGCGTAGTCCAGCGTGCCCTTCAGGTCGCCGAAGGTGATGCCCTCATCCACGCAGAGCCCTTCCAGTTGGTGGAATATCGGCGAGTGCGTCGCGTCCGCAGCGTCGTTGCGGTGGACCTTGCCGGGGATGACCAGCCGCAACGGTGGGGGCTGCTGCTCCATGCTATGGATCTGGACGGGTGAGGTGTGGGTGCGCATCAGCAGGCGGTCGCGCAGCGGCTTGCGCTCCTGTCCGGCGATGACGAGCGTGTCCTGCGTGTCGCGCGCCGGATGATTGGGCGGAAAGTTGAGTGACTCGAAGTTGTAGTAGTCGGTCTCGACCTCGGGCCCGGTGGCGACCGAGTAGCCGAGCGATGCGAAGATGCGTACCGCTTCGTGCCAGGTTTTGAGAACGGGATGCTCGGCGCCGAGCTGCGGCCGTGTGCCCGGCAGCGTGACATCGATGGTGGCACCGGTGCTGGTGGGCCGCTTGCCTGCCGCCGCGTCGGTCAGCAATGTTTCGATCCGCTCCTTGAGCCCATTGAAGCGTTGGCCCAGGGCGCGGCGGGCCTCCGTCGGTGCCGTCTTCAGCCATGCATCGCTCACCGTCTTCAGGCGTCCCTGCTTGCGTCCCAGCCACTCGAGGCGAAAGTGCTCCACGGCATCGGCGCCGTCGAGCGATGCAGCAGAGCGCTCGAGATCGGTGGTTAGCGAGGCAAAGGCATGGTCCAGCGCGGCGTCATCGTAACCGCGCAATTCAGGGATGGAAACGTCGGGCATGGTCAGGAGTCAGGATAAATCAGGGGAAGAGGACAGCAGACAAGAGCAGACAAAGGCAGAGAATGTAAATGGCGCGAAGAAGGTCGTCGTCTCTTGCCTTTCTCTGCTGTTCTCTCCACACTGTTGTCCCCTTCACCCTCTGCGCGTATGCTGAGGCCGCCTTCCCCAACGCTGTGAGGAGGATGAACCATGAGCTACCAGACAATCACGCCCTATCTGACCGTGCGCGATGCCGCCGCGGCCATCGATTTCTACAAGAAGGCTTTCGGCGCTGAAGAGATTGCGCGGCACAATGCGCCGGATGGGAAGCGACTGATGCACGCGCACCTGAAGGTGCTGAGCATGGACCTGATGCTGTCCGATGACTTTCCGGACCACATGGGCGGCCGCAGCCGCACGCCGGAGGCCTTCGGCGGATCGCCAGTAACGCTGCATCTGCAGACCGACGATGCAAATGCGCTGTGGGAGACGATCGTGGCCGCAGGAGCCACGGTGACCATGCCGCTTATGGATCAGTTCTGGGGCGACCGCTATGGCCAGTTCACGGATCCCTTCGGACACTGCTGGTCGGTCGGGCAGAAGCTCAAGGCGATGAGCCAGGTAGAACTGGACGCAGGCGCGAAAGTTGCCTTCTCTAAATCAGAAGAGAAGGCGCGGCAGTAGAGCATCGTCAGTGTTGCTGTGCGGAGCGAAATCCCGCAAAGTGTGGCTTTTCTCGACGGAAAAGCCACGCGGATCATCACGCTCTTCTCTACAGTGAAAATTGCTTTAGGCAGCGATCTGCTTCGGACCTGCCGCGTTTGCTTCGCGGGAATGACGCACCAGCGCTTCGATGCCGAAGGCGAGGCCACTGACCAGCAGGGTGGAGACGAGATCGTTGCGGTAGAAGGGCACGGCGGACGCATAGCAGGCAGTCAGGCCGCCCAGGGTGTGCGGGTACATGCCGGAGCCTGCCCAGACCGTGTAGTTGCTCACCGCGAAGAAGGATGTCGACGCCAGAAGCGATCCGCTGACTACACGCAGAGCCGTAGTCCGCTGTCGCAACACCAGCGAGCCCAGCACCAGGACAGCCGCATACCAGGCCCAGGTGATCAGGTAGTCCTGCGTATGAAAGGCGGCGCGGTAGACGAACGCGGTGAGGTAGTAGTCCGTGGCAATCAGCGGAACGATAGCCCAGGCGGCCTGACGCAGCGGCCGGCGTGCGCCGAAGTAGAGCAGCGAACCGCCGACTGCTGTGAAATTAAACCAGCCGGCATGAGGAAGAATGCGGCTGAACACCGCCACCAAAATCAAAACGAATGCGGACATGAACATACCTCGAATACGTGGTGCGGATGCGTAAAAACGCGCGACACGAACAAACGTGTTCCGCGACAACATCTGATTTTATCGCGAAAGGAGCCGCGTCTTTAAGGAATCTGGCGGTCCGAGCCGCTCAATTCTGGGGGCGGTCGCCCATATACATGGCCTCGATCTGCCCATTCGGCGCCACGAAGACCGAGCCGGAGAGCGGTGTCCGGCGTTGGTGGCGGCCAAACCAGTCGGTATAGCCAAAGCGCATGTCGTGAAAGTTGACCTGCTCCAGGTGCTCGTTCGCATCCTGCGGCATGTCCGGCGGACTGCCTGCGCCGATGTCTTCCACTAGCGGAAACTGTGACCAATCCAGATACACACGCCCCAGCCAGGAGCGCTTTGCGGCGGCGACTGCCGGGGTGACCGGCGGCTTGTAGATCGCGCCTGTGGTTTCATCCAGGTCGACGCTGTCGGTACGCGTGTGCACATCTGCAAACTGGTAGGCATTGTCCGTCTCAATAATGCCTTGCCAGTGGAAGGGGTCGATGGGATAGGGTTCCGCCGCGACGCGCAGCACCGGATGATCAAAGGACATCTGCTGCAGCAGGTGGATGGCGCGCGCATGCTCCGTACCGCGCAAGGTGTAGAGCGCGGCGACGCCCAGCAGGGCGGCAATGGCCCAGCCGCGCCCTCGAAAGACGCTGCGGCGATTGGAGATCTCACGATCGACCAGTCCGAGCAATGCCGGCACCACCAAGCCGCCGAGCAGCATAAGAAACAGCACCGGCTCAAAGATGAAGACGATATCCCCCGAGTACCAGCGCGGATGGAACGGCGCGAAGGGACGAATGCCGTAGTTGTTGGTGTAGTCGAGCAGGATGTGGCTCAGGACAGCTAAAATGCAGAGCAGCCAGAGTACGAACCAGCGAGGCTGCTGAACAGATCGACCGGTCCCAGCGACGGAGGCAGGCTTCCGTCGTCGCAGGCGATGAATCCCCCAGCAGAAGAGCGTGACCGCCAGCGCCACCACCGGTGCACCAAGGAAGGTATGGGTTAAGCCGCGGTGATGTTCGAAGCCCACCACCGGTCCACGCAGCCCCCACAGCACGTCGAGATCGGGGGCTTCGGCGGCCAGTGTCATGGCCAGCGTGGCATACGCGGTGGTCCGGTTGAAGCCGGCTCGGCCGAGACAGGCGCCGGTAAGAAAGTGGGTGACGGGTTCCATCGCGAGGTGTCCTTACTCTACGGCAGCCTGGTCGCATGAGGCATTCGGCACCTACAGTCCTTTGCGACCAATCGCTGTATCGTTGCTCCAATGTGAAGGAGACAACCATGGCAGAGAATGGCAAAGGCACCATCGCGCTCATCACCGGGGCAAACAAAGGCATTGGATACGAGGTCGCTCGGCAGCTTGGGGCGAAGGGCGTGACCGTACTGGTAGGCGCTCGCAACGCCAAGCCGGGCGAAGATGCGGCAAAGGCGCTGAAGGCGGCAGGAGCGGATGCCCACTTCGTAGAGCTGGACGTCACGAAGCCGGAGACGATCGCGAGCGCCGCGGACACCATTGGCAAGCAGTATGGCCGTCTCGACATCCTGGTGAACAATGCAGGAATCGTTGCCAAAGGAGATGGAGCGCCCAGCATTGCCGATGCGAAGGCCGTACGCGAGGTCTTCGAGGTGAATGTCTTCGGCATTCTGGCTGTGACGCAGGCGATGCTGCCGCTGGTGCGGAAGTCCGCCTCGGGCCGCATTGTGATGGTGTCGAGCGGACTCGGATCGATTGCTCTGAACGCCGATCCGAATGGGCAGTTTTCGCAGTGGCGTTTGCTTGGCTATAACGGCTCGAAGGCGATCATGAGCATGATGACCGTGCTGCTCGCCGGCGAACTGCACGATACGCCAATCAAGGTAAATGCGGTCAATCCGGGCTACACCGCCACCGACATGAACAACAACAGCGGCACCCAGACCGTGGCAGAGGGTGCGGCAGAGATCGTGCGTCAGTCGCTCAGCCCGGACAGCGCTCCGACGGGTGGCTTCTTTCAAAACAGCGGGTCCCTTCCCTGGTAAGGCACGTCTGGATCTCCAACTTCTGGGATCGCTCGGTTCTCTATAATCCAACCCGATGGCCGAGCGACCCACACAGGCGAAGATTGAAGCACTGCGCGAGATAATCCGCCACCACGAGTACCTCTACTACGTTCTCGATGAACCCGAGGTAGACGACGCTGCCTTCGACGCTCTCATGCGCGAGCTGAAGGCGATCGAGGCGAAGCATCCGGAGTGGATTACGCCAGATTCGCCGACCCAACGCGTCGGCGGGAAGCCGAAAGAGGGCTTCGTCAAGATCGCCCACTCGTGGCCTATGCTCTCGCTCGACAACGTGAACACGCCCGAGGAGCTCGCGGACTGGGACCGCCGTGTGCGCGCGTTTGCCGGTGATGCGGAGATCGCCTACGTGACCGAGTTGAAGCTCGACGGGCTGTCGCTGGCCCTGCACTACATTGCAACTCCCGCGAATCCTTTGGGGGGCGCCGTGCTGGCGCGTGCCATCACGCGCGGCGACGGCACCATCGGCGAGGATGTCACCGGCAACGTGCGTACCATTCGCTCTGTACCTCTTTCGATCTCAGCCGACAGGGTGAACAAGAGCGGGCTGCCTTTGCCCTTTGAGGTGCGCGGGGAAGTAGTCATGCCCATGGCCGCCTTTCTGAAGATGAATCAGGAACGGGAAGCCCTCGGCCAGTCACCCGCGGCGAACCCGCGGAACGCGGCGGCCGGCACCATTCGCACCGTCGAGCCGAGCATTGTCGCGCAGCGTCGGCTGGATTTCTACGGCTACTTCGCCCTGCAGCTCACGGAGGGGAAGGAAGGCGAGAACGCCTTTACCACACAGGTCGAAACACTGGACGCGCTGACCGCCGCCGGCTTTCGCGTGAATCCTCACCGCGAAGCACTGCATACGCTTGAGCAGCTACAGGCGTTTGTGGCGCGCGCCGAGGAGCAGCGCGCCTCGCTGGGCTACGAGATCGACGGCGTAGTGATCAAGGTGAACAGCACTCCGCTGCAAAAGCGGCTGGGCTTCACCGGCAAGGCCCCACGCTGGGCCATCGCCTATAAGTTCATGGCGCGCGGCGGCATCACTCGTCTGGAAGACATTACGGTACAGGTGGGGCGTACCGGCAAGTTGACGCCCGTTGCTGTGCTGAGCGCAGTGGCCATCGGCGGCATCACGGTAACGCGGGCGACGCTGCACAACGCGGACGAAATTGAGCGCCTGGGCGTGAAGATCGGCGACTTCGTGCGCGTCGAGCGGGGCGGCGATGTCATCCCCAAGATCGTCGAAGTGGTCGACGACAAGGAGCACCCGCGCGGCCACACACGCTTCCACTTCCCGGCGAAGTGTCCGGTGTGCGGCAGTGAGATTGTGCGCACGGAGGGCGAGGCCGACTATCGCTGCGTGAACATCGACTGCCCCGCGCGCTTGCGGGAGAGCCTGTTGCACTTTGCCTCGCGCGGTGTCATGAACATAGACGGCATGGGCGAGGCGATCGTGACGCAGTTGATGGAGCGCAGACTGGTGCATTCCATCGCCGAGCTGTATTCGCTGAGCAGCGAGACGCTGCTGACCCTCGAACGCATCGGGCAGAAGACGGCGGATGCCTTGATTGCGGAGATCGAGCAATCGAAACGCGCCCCATTGGACCGCGTGCTGTTCGGGCTCGGCATTCGGTTCGTGGGTGAGCGCACCGCACAACTGCTGGCCGAGGCATTCGGCAGCATGGATGCGTTGCTGGCCGCCACACCCGAGGAACTGGAGCGCATACAAGAAGTCGGGCCGCGTGTGGCCGCAGCCGTTCACGAGTTCTTTGCCGAGGCACGCAATCGTGAGCTGGTAGATCGGCTTCGCGCGGCGGGGCTGACCTTCAAGGCAGAAAAGCGGCGGCGCTCCGCCAAGCTCGAAGGCATGACCTTCGTACTCACTGGCACGATGCCAAACCTGACACGCGATGAGGCCAAAGAACGCATCGAAACAGCGGGAGGTCGCGTGTCAGGGTCCGTCAGCAAAAAAACCAGTTACGTGGTTGCCGGCGAAGAGGCCGGTTCGAAGCTGGACAAAGCACGCGATCTGAAAGTGCCGGTCATCGGCGAAGAAGATCTATTGGAGATGCTGGGATGAAACAGAAACTGCCGTTCTTTACGAAAATGCTGACCCTTGCTGCCTTGATATCGCTCACCATGGTCCCCGCCGCACTGGCACAGCAGTTGCCGGCCGGAATCGGCGGCTATTGGAAGGTCGCGAAGATGTATCCAAAGAAGCCCCTGCCGCCCACTGGCAGCTGTATGGCGAATCCGGCGTTCTTCAATGCGAAGGCAAAGAACACCCGCATTCTGATGAGCGATCGCAACATCGTATGGGGTGCAACGTCGGCGACCGATCCGATGCCGCAGGTGCACAACCTGGACCCGGGCGACTTCACCGCACGCTATGGGCAGAGCGGGGCCACGCTGAAGGATCTGGAACTCGCACGCAGCACGAAGATCGAGGTCATCGAACTCGGAGCCCCGGGGACGCTGCCCTTTGACGCGATCGTGGTGAAGGACCCGAGTACGCTCTACTTTGAGCACTGCGGTCTGTTCATGCAGGCGATGCACGATAGCGGATTTGTCGCGCCGCCGCTGCCGAATCAGTAAGCCTTACCTGGGCGCGAAGTAGCCCGTGCGTGCATGCACCACGTATCCGCTCTTCACCGCTGTGAGATAGATCGTGCGGAAGGATCCATCGGCGCGGAAGTCTGCCGGCTTGTAGGAGAGTGAGTACTGCGACCGCAGCTCCTCTTCTACGCGATGGAATTCGTTCGCGATATCCTCGAGCCGTTGCGGATAGAACGCCGAGCCGCCGGTGGCCTGCGCCATCTTCTTCAGCACATCATCGCCTCGCTCGCGGGTGGGGCCGGTGTTGGTGCTGATGGTGAAGACTGTCGTCTCCGCGCGCTGGCACATCTTGATGGCATCGTCCAAATAGGCGCGGCTCTGATTGTCGTCGCCGTCGGAGAGCAGGATAATCGCTTTGCGCACCTCCGCCTGCGGCGGAACGACGTTCAGCATCTGGTCGCGGCAGGCGTGGTAAACCGCGTCGTACAAAGCTGTGCCACCTCCCGGCTTCAGCCGGTTCAGGCCCGTCTCGAGCAGATCGGGATTGTTGGTGAAGCCCTGGGTGACATAAGCAGTCACATCGAAGCCCATGATGAAGGCCCGGTCCGTACGTGGACGCAGAATGTCCAGCAGAAACTCCGTGGCGGCTTGCTGCTCAAACTTGAAGCGGGCGCGGATCGATGTGCTGGCATCGATCACCAGGCCGACGCGCAGCGGCTGATTGGTCTGCTGCGCAAAACTGTACACCTGCGCCGGGGCTCGCTGATCGTCCAGCAGCGCAAAATCCTGCTGCTGCAGATTGTTGATGAAGCGCCCGTGATGATCCGTGACGGTGAATGTGAGGTTCACCTCGTTCACATTCGTCTTCAGGGTATAGGTGCCCTCTTCCGCGCCCGGTGCGGCCTGTTGCGGAGCCTGGTCTGTGTTCGGAGCCTGTTGCGCGGGTGGCGTCGCAGCAGTGGACGGGGCAGCAGGAGCCTGAGTCTGCGGTGCTGTCTGCGCAGGCGCGGCATTGGATGGAGGCGGTGCAGCCTGTCCGGGCGCGTTGGGCAGCGTGTTGGTGGATGGCGCCGTCTGCGGGCTCGGCGTGCCTGTCGTGCTTTGCGCGACAAGCGGCAGAGCGACTGCAGCGACGCTTACCAGCAAAAAAAAACAAAGACGGCGACACGTACCGAATCGAGGCAGAGCAGTGAACGGAAGAAGACTCATGGAAACTACGCTCATTGTATGCGTTCCTTGCCCGCGGACGGCGCGGGTGCCGAGGCAGTCAACTGCTCCAGAAACAGCGTCAACTCCGTGGGCAGCGGTGCTGCGAAGGCCATAGGGCGGCCGGTCATCGGATGCGCGAGCTCCAGTTCTGCCGCGTGAAGGAAGTTTCGCTCCAGCCGCAGAGACGGTTCCGGCTGCGCCGTTGCACGCCGTCGTGGTGTCTGCGCACTGCCGGTCGCGGGCGCCAAGCGAATCTCCGCCGGAGCGCCATAGAGTGTGTCGCCCACCACTGGATGCCCCAGTGAGGCCATGTGGACGCGGATCTGATGCGTGCGCCCGGTCTCAATGCGCACGGAGACCAGCGTGAACCGTCCGAAGCGCGACTCGATGCGGCGCAACACCTTGTAATGGCTGATCGCGTGGCGGCCGTCGTCGCGGCGTGTCGTCATGCGCGTGCGTCGAACAGTGTCCCGACTGATCGCTGCATTTACGGTGCCGCTCTCGGCGGCGAGCGCGCCGTGAACCAGTGCGAGGTATGTTTTCCTTACCTGACGCCGCGCAAACATATCCGACAGCTTCGCGTGTGCTTTATCGTGCTTCGCCACCAGCAACAGCCCGCTGGTCTGCTTATCCAGCCTATGCACGATGCCGGGCCGAAGGGTTCCTCCGTGCGACGACAGCTCAGCAAAGTGATGCAGTAGCGCGTTCACAAGCGTGCCACGATTGCGCGCGTCCTCTGTCGAGCCCGCGCCGGCATGCACCATCATGCCGGCCGGCTTGTTGACCACCGCAAGGTCGTCATCCTCGTAGACCAGATCGAGCGCGATCGCCTCCGGAATTGCGCGGAGCGGACGCGCCTCCGTCTCGCCCGTGATGGAGATCTGTTCGCCGCCGCGCAGCTTCATGCTGGCCTTCGGCAGCTTGCCCTCAAGAACGATCTTCTCCTCGGACAAAAGCCACTGCACACGCGCGCGGCTCACATCGAGCGCCTCCACCAGATACTGGTCGAGTCGTCGGCCGGCAGCCTCGGGCGGCACGACAAGCGTGTGCACGTCCGCCATCGTTTCAGCTAGGGAGGTTTCAGACACATGTCACCGTTGTGCGCGGCCCGCGGACCAGCCAGAAGATGCCGCCCAGCGCCACCATCCCCATCGCGATGGCCTGCCCAGACGTGACCACATGAAATACGACCGAGGCGTCTGCATAATCGCCCGTAAGCGGCGCAAGCAGGAAGCGCAGAACGCCTTCGGTAAACAGACCGGCACCCAACACCGTACCCATGTGCTCTGCGTGGCGAAGCAGGAACACGAGGCCGATAGCCAATCCGAAATGCACCACGGCTGTGTAGACCTGCACTGGATGCAGCGCGATACCCAACGGCACGCCGGTAGTACGCGCGGCGAAGCGACTGGTGTAAGTCACACCCCACGGTAGTCGGGTCGAGGCACCGTAGTGCGATCCTGCTGCGAAATTCGCGACGTCCAGAATGCCCGCAGCCAATGCTGCAGCAGGAGCGGCGGCACCCAATGCGCGAACGATCGGGACTTTTGCGACTCGAAGGTAGATCCCGACAGCCATCGCCGACAGCAACGCGCCGAAGATCGCCGCATCGCCGGAGCCCAGCGTGCCCGCGCGCAGGATGAGCAAGGGCGCCTCCAAAAAGCCACGCCAGTTGGCAACCACCACCGCCAGCCGGGCCCCCACAACGATGCACAAGGCGGCGAGCACGCCGGCGTTTTGAATTTTTGCCGCATCCAGGCCGATACGGCGCGCGATGCTGCCCCACAGCGCGATGCCGCACAGCGCCGCAACGGCAGCGAGTACACCATAGGTTGAGATCACGAGTGCGCCGAACTGAAGGAAGCGAGGGTACATCGCTAAAACAAAGACCTCGCAGTGCAACGCAGAAAATTTGGCGGGATATGCAAAACCGACCCACGGGGCCGTGCGTTGCGCGCTGGTGAACCCGTCCTAAGACGGTGGGACTCTCCGCAGCTCTTTAGGCATTCCGGACTGGCGGACACTGCACACCGAGCCAATTATTCGAGTCGAGTCCCTGTTCAAGAATTATAGGTTCTACCAGCGTTAGCTCCACACCTGCTTTGCAGGCCGGTTCCTGAATCGGATGCTACCGAGGGGCGTCATGGATTGCAAGCCACCCTTTCGTGGGATAGCTCGGTTGCACTCCACGGGTGCAGAGTTTACGGCTGTGGTGAGCCATCGCTATCACTTTCATGACGCAACAATTCATCCTCATCACTCGATCGTTGTGTTACATGTCGCGGCAGATGTTTTGTGGGACGCACGCCGAGTGAGCGCAGCATCTCCGCTTGACGCACCAGGTTGCCGCGCCCCCGTGTGAGCTTGTCAAAGGCCGCGTCGTATGCATCGCGCGCCTGCTCCAGCCGTCCACCCACTTTTGTCAGATCCTCGACGAAGGCGGCAAATTTGTCGTAAAGCTCGGCGCCACGCGCGGCAATCTCCTGCACATTCTTCGCCTGTTCTTCCTGCTTCCAGAGATGTGCCACCGTGCGCACTACGAAGAGCAACGTGCTGGGTGAGACCAGCAGGATATTTTTCTGCCACGCATCGAGCCAAAGTTCGCTGTCTGTTTCGAGCGCCAGCAGGAACGCCGGTTCGATGGGCACAAAGAGAATGACGAAGTCCAACGTTGCAAGGCCGGGCAGCCGGTGGTAGTTGCGCGCCGCCAATCCGCGTATGTGCTCGCGCAGCGACGCGGTATGCCGCAGCGCAGCTGGCCTGCGCAAGAGTTCGCTTTCTTCCGCGCAGTAGGCGCTGTAGTCGACGAGCGAGACCTTTGCGTCGATCACCAGCTTGCGTTCCCCGGGAAGATGCACGATGACATCCGGCTGCACCCGCGTTGCATCCTCTCGCGTAATGCTGTGCTGCACCGTGTATTCGTGTCCGCGTCGCAGTCCGGCCGATTCCAGAATGCGCTCCAGCACCACCTCACCCCAGTTCCCTTGCGTTTTGTTTGAGCCCTTCAGCGCTTGCGTCAGGTCCCGGGCCTCGTCGGCGAGTTTGTGGTTCATCTCCAGCAGTGACCTCACCTGCTGCGCCAGCGCGCTGCGATCCTTGCCTTCCTGTTCGTAGACGTGATCCACCCTGGCCTGAAACTCCTGCAAACGTGTTTTGAGCGGATCGAGCAACTGCACCAGGTTGGCCTGGTTCTGTTCGGCAAAGCGGCGAGATTTATCTTCCAGAATTTCGTTTGCCAGCGTACGAAATTGGTGGCCCATCTGGTCGCGTGCATCGTCGAGTAGCGTCAGCTTCTCTTCCTGCGCGGCGCGTTCCGCGGCCAGGGTGGCAGCCAGCGCGGCGGCATGGCGTGCAGCCAGCAGATACCCTACGAGTACGCCGATGGCGAGCCCGGCAAGCAATGCGACCAATGGCTGGAGTGCGGCATCCATGTTTGCTGTGATGAATCGCACTCTACCGGGTTACGCGGTGGCTGGAGGCTGCAAAGCGACAGCCGCGCCTGCCTTTACACCCCCCAGTCCCCTCAGTAGACTTAGGTCTTCAGGACCGACATTCGCACCAGGTGCAGGCTTGCCCGGTGGTGCGCCCGTGCGTCGGCTACCTGATAGTCTCAAAGGGATATAGTTCATCCGATTCAGGTCGTTGAGGAGAGGCGCATGGCAGCAGTGGACGAGAAGGTAAAGCAGATTATTGTGGAGCAGCTTCAGGTAGACGAGGCCGAGGTGACCCCTAGCGCCTCGTTTCAGGAAGATTTGGGTGCCGATTCGCTCGATGTCGTCGAACTGGTGATGCAGTTCGAAGAGGCCTTCGATATCGAGATTCCGGACGAAGATGCCGAGAAGATCAAGACCGTGAAGGACGCGACCGAGTACATCGAGAAGCATGCGAAGGGCGGTAAGTAACCTTGCGCTGCGATCGACGGGTGGTAGTGACGGGGCTTGGCCTCATCGCTGGCCCCGGCAATACAACGGAAGATTTGTGGCGGAATCTGTTGGCCGGCAAGAGTGGCATGGCGCCGATCACCGGCTTCGATGCCACCGCTTTTCCTGTCACCTTCGCCGCCGAGGTGAAGAACTTCGATCCGCTGCAGTTCATCGATAAGAAGGAAGCGCGCAAGATGGCGCGCTTCATCCACTTCGCGCTGGCTGCCTCGCACGAGGCGGTGCAGCAAAGCGCCATCACTGTCACGCCGGCCAATGCCGAGCGGATTGGGGTGCATATCGGCTCGGGTATCGGCGGATTCGACATCATCGAGCGCGAGCACAGCAACATGCTCAACGGCGGCCCGCGTAAGATCTCGCCCTTCTTTATCCCTGCGGCGATCGTGAACCTTGCTGCCGGCCAGGTCAGCATTCGCTATGGCGCCAAGGGTCCGAACGAGGCGACGGCAACAGCATGCACTACCAGCGCTCACTCCATCGGCAACGCCTATCGCACGATTCAGCGTGACGATGCCGACGTGATGATCGCAGGCGGGGCCGAGGCAGCCATCACGCCGATGGGCGTCGGCGGCTTCGCTGCCATGAAGGCGCTCTCCACTCGCAATGACGATCCGGAGCATGCCTGCCGCCCCTTCGATAAGGACCGCGACGGCTTCGTGGTCGGCGAGGGCGCAGGCATCCTGATTCTCGAAGAAATGGAGCACGCCAAGGCGCGCGGCGCGACGATTCTGGCAGAGATCGTCGGCTACGGCATGAGTTCGGATGCCTTTCATATGACCGGCATGGCCCCGGAAGGCGAAGGATGCTTCCGAGCCATGCAGAATGCACTGAAATCTGCGGATCTGTCTCCAGACAAGATCGCTTATGTAAACGCGCACGCGACCTCGACGCCGCTGGGCGATGCGCTGGAGTCCGCAGCGATGAAATCACTCTTCGGCGAGCGTGCTGTGAAGGGCGAGATGCTGATCAGTTCGACCAAGTCGATGACCGGGCATCTTCTCGGCGGAGCGGGCGGTCTCGAAGCCGGCATCACGATCAAGGCGCTGCTGGACCAGAAGGTGCCCCCCACTACGAACCTGGACAACCAGGATCCGGCCTGCGAGCTGCACTACGTACCGAACAAGCCGCAGGATCTCGCGATCGAGTACGCGTTGTCGAACTCCTTCGGCTTCGGCGGAACGAACGGTTCCTTAATCTTCAAGCGCTGGGCCGAATAAAGCAGATTTCCTGTGGCGTATTCGATCGGGCAATCGTGTTTGCGGCATTTCGCTGGGGAGCGGCCACGCGAGTCGGTCTTCGCACCTCACAAATCAGGAATTTGCGATCGCTCCACCCACCCGGAGCGGCTTGGCAGACAGCTTTAGTAATTAAGAGCTAGCGCGCGTATTTCTTCGAGCGTTTGATGGCGCAGAACCTCTCCATTGCGAAAGACCGGCTGTAGCAGGTCGCCGTCGGTCTCGGTATTGCCGGCGCGCTGGGCTGTCTCGAAGCCGGTCTCGGTGCGTACCAACGCCAGTTTGCCGCGTTTCGATCCTTTGCCGGGATCCGTGATGGGGTCTTTGAAGACGGCGCGCTCCTCGCCGTTGACGGTCACTGAGGAGCATTTGAAGGCGAAGCGCTGCGTGTCGCGATCGACCTTCTGGAGCAGCGACCCGCCCATGCCGAAGACGAGATTCGCGGCGGACCAGCCGGCGTCCATCACTCCGTTGAGGATGCGCTGCAGTGCGTCGATGCCGATGCCGTCACCCCACAGCAAGCGAACCTTGGGGTGAAGCAGCTTGTAACCAACATGGTTGCGTGTGCTGCCGAATCGTTCGGCGAGGATGGGCAACAGCTTCAGAAGCACTTCCACCGGATCGCCGGAGTCCGGGCGCAGGACTAAAAGTCCATCGCGTGCCAGCACTTGCTCGCGCAGCGCGCCTCCGAAGATTTCGTCGGCGGCACGATAGACGTCGAAGCTGTCGGCCACGATGGAGAGGATGCCGGTGGGATAGGCGGCGAGGGTGTTGCGGTAGGCATCCACTTCGTATTCGCGGCCCCAGGCGGTCATGGTGCTGTGTTCGGTGGCGACGACCGAGGTTGAAGGCATCCAATCCGCGGTAGCTGCCGGGCCCGCGTAGTGCTCGCGCAGCAGCAGGTTGGCGATGAGCGTGTCCGAGGTACGGAAGTGGACCAGATGGGCCGCGCCGCCGATCGCTGCCGTCTCCTCCGAGCTGGCGCCACGATAGCCGAAGTCGTGCAGCATGGTACGGGCCGCGCCAGCATCTTCGCCACTGCGCGTGAGAGCTGCTTCCAGAATATGCAACATCGCGCCGGAAAGAGTGGCGACAGTGATGGGGTACCAGACCTTCAGCAACATGGTTTCGAGGAAGTTTGGCAGCCAAAAGCATGCAGGGTCCGTGTTGCGAATGGTCATCAGTACATTGTGCGTTGGCACGACGGTACCTTCGGCGACGGCACGAATCTCTACCGGCAGCCGTCCGCCATGCTGCTCCGCGATATGCATCCAGCCGGCGCGGTTGAAGATGCCGTGGCGCCCGAAGTGTGCTGTTGTCAGCCGGTCCGCGGTATCGACATCCTCTGCGGAGACCATGGGGCCTGCGAGATAGCTGCGCAGGTAAGGCTGCAGGCCGAAGAAGACGGTCTGCGGGAAGCGGCCGCCGCGCGATTCCAGGTAGCTGTAGACCTCGGTGGTGCCGGGAGGGTACTGATGCCAGTGCGTGAGCTTGTAACTGTCACTGCGCAGCGGAAAGGGTATCGACAGAACGGTCGGCATAAGGCGTCTCGCCGACCAGTGTAGCGGCTGCGTCCTTCGGCACCGGTGTCTCATCCAATACGCATGAGTATGGCAGCGGACGGAGTGATTGCGACCAGGGACAAGCAGGTGCGGCTGTCGGTGCTGGATCAGGCGCCGGTGCCGGAGGGTTCGACGCCGGCGCAGGCGTTGGCCAACTCGATCGACCTCGCCAGGCATGTGGAGCGGCTCGGCTATTACCGATACTGGATGTCGGAGCACCACGCGATGGACCTGCTGGCCTGTACGGCGCCGGAGGTGTTGCTGGCCCGCATCGGCGCGGAGACAAAGCGCATTCGCATCGGCTCCGGTGGCATCATGCTGCCGCACTACAGCCCATACAAAGTGGCCGAGGTGTTTCGCACATTGCATGCGCTCTATCCGGGACGTATCGATCTGGGTATCGGTCGCGCGCCCGGCGGTGGACCGCTGGAAGCTCATGCTCTGCGGCGTGAGCGTCGGCAGCGTCCGGTGGATGATTTCCCCGAACAGCTCATTGAGTTGCTCTCGTTCTTGGCCCGCGACTTTCCGGCAGAGCACCCGTTCTCGCAGCTCACTGTCTCGCCGCAGATGCCGGGCGGTCCGGAGGTGTGGCTGCTCGGCTCAAGCATGTGGAGCGCCGAGGCCGCTGCGCAGTATGGCCTGCCGTATGCGTTCGCGCACTTCTTCAGCCCCGTGCATACGCGCGCCGCGATGAAGCACTACACTGCGTCCTTCCGCCCGAGCGGGCACGCTGCCGCGGCGTATAAGAGTATTGCTGTCGGCGTGGTGTGTGCGGACACGGAGGAAGAGGCCAAGCGGCTGATATCGAGTGCGCAATTGCTGCAGCGGCGCATCCGCAGTGGCGATCGTCGGCCTGTGCCCCACCCGGATGTCGCGTTGCGCGAGCTTGCAGCGCAAGGCGATATCCCGATGGAAGAGGGCGAATGGCCGCGGTATTTCTATGGAACGCCGAAGCGGGTGCATGCTCAACTCGCGGCCTTTGCCGGAGCACTCGATCTCGATGAATTGATTGCGGTCACGATCGTGCACGATCATGCGGCGTGTATCCGATCCTATGAACTGCTGGCGGCCGCGGCTCCGGCCGGAGAGTTGGTCGGCAGCCGGCTTGAACCGATTGCAACAGCACGTTGATCTTTGGGAGTTAGACTGCTTCGGGCGAGCACGCGTGCGGCTGTGGAGAGGGAAAACGGATCCATCCACTTCCCTTCGCTCTGCTCAGGCCCGGTCGGGATAACACGAGGAGATATCGCATTCATGAAGAAGCTTTCTTTCGCCGCAGCGCTTCTGCTGGCGGCAACCGCTGTTGCGCAGGACAGCCGTAGCGCGAACGATCCGGATGCGCAGCTACGCATCAATCAGATTCAGATCATTGGGTCACACAACAGCTATCACGCCGGGTTGCTGCCGGGTATGCGGGCGCTCCTGATGAAGAAGAAGCCATCGGTTGTGCGCGGACTCGATTATCAGCATCAGCCACTCGACACGCAATTCGATGGCGGCATTCGCCAGATCGAGTTGGACATCTTTGCCGATAGCGATGGCGGCCGCTACGCCCACCCCGCCGGGCCGGCGATGGAGAAGGCAGCTGGCGTGGCGGTTGACGCCCCGCAGGCCGCGGTGATGCAGAAGCCGGGCTTCAAGGTGATGCATGTGCAGGATCTGGATCAGCACAGCAACTGCCAGCCGTTCACTGCGTGTCTCACGATTGTGCGCGACTGGTCGAAGGCGCACCCGCAGCATCTGCCCATTTACGTTCTGGTCGAGACCAAGCAGGGCAAGCCGCTCGACATTCCGCACGCGACAACACCTGAACCATTCACTGCGGCAACCTTCAACGATCTCGATCGCGAGATCCGCTCGGTATTTTCAGCCGGTGAGATGATCACTCCGGATGATATGCGCGGCCAGTACGCAACGCCGAACGAAGCGGCGCGCGCCAATGCATGGCCTACTCTGAAACAGGCCCGTGGCAAGGTCATTTTTCTGATGGATCAGCGCTCCGTCGGTCCGTTGTATCTGGAGGGTCATCCGAACCTGCGGGGCCGTGTGCTCTTTACGAATGCCGCTCCGGGCACACCGGATGCGGCCTTCACGGAAGAGAACGAAGGCAGTCAATCGGAGATTGCGGCTCTGGTCCGTCAGGGGTATCTCGTCCGCACGCGCACGGACGAAAATACCGAAGAGGGCCGCTCTGGCGCAACGGCACAGCGCGATCATGCGATGGCGAGCGGCGCGCAGATCCTGAGCACGGACTACCCGAAGGCAGAGCCTGCGCAGTGGACCGGCTACTCGGTCTCCTTTGCCGGGGGCGCCATGGCGCGCTGCAATCCGGTCGAGCGGAATGCGAAGTGCGTCGACTCCCGCTTGAGTCGTTAAACGGAATCGCAAGCCTTAGGACGCGATGCGGAAGCCCTGTGCCGTTGGGCCTAAATCTGTTTTGCAGGTACGTGTTTGTACCAGCACCAGCGTGTAGATGCTGGATCCTGCATGCATGGTGTAGATGTCTTCCGACGATCCGGAGGACAGCAATGCCTGCATATGGGCCGCATGGCGGCCGGACAGCTCCATATGCGGTTGGGGTGTGATACGGCTGCCGTCTTCTGTCATCTTCTTCGCCATCCCTTGTTGGAATGACTCAGGTGTCACATCCAGCGACTCGCGCATGAGCAGGACACGGCAGCTATCGTCCTCGTTGTGGAGAAGGATTTCATCGGACTTCTGTTTGTCGGCAAGCGACCACCCTGCCGGCAGGGGAAACGTGAGTTTTGCGTTGGTGAAGGTCAGCCCGCCTGCATCGCTCTTACGGAACACGGACTCCCCTGGTTGCAAAGGCTTGTCCGCGGGATGCAGAACGCCGATGAGGGCGACTACCACGATGACGGCGCCGAAGATCAGCAACCGGGTCTGTCCTCGCAGTCCAGATGTGCGTGTTTCGACACCGGGAAGGTCCAACGGTCCACCTGGCTTGGGATCCTGCATGGGTAACGGTCCTCCATCAGTTCTGTAGTTGCACCCGGTCAATCACGCGTTGCACCAAGACAATGCGGACATTGAGACGTCTTGCCACATCGGGAAGGAACTCTGTGATGAAATTATCGATCGGATCGGTAGCGATGGCGGTGCCATAGCGTGCCACACCTGCGCTCCAACTCTTCTCCCGGCCGGGCACATAGAGATTGCCGAGAGCGTCGCCGATCGCCGTCGTGAAGATGTTGGAGTAGTTCGGCATGGGATTGCCGTAATCGCCCTGTGTCCATACCACCTGCGTGATGGCGTGCAAGGTCCGCCGTGCGTAGGATGCGTTGGGCATGCGATGGTAATGAGGATCCTGGTGGGCGATGGCCGGTATCAGGAAGGTGCCGAAGAACTCACCGACCGCGGTCTCGCAGTAGGCGACACCGAAGTTGCGGCCGAAGCCGGGAAATCCCGGTCCATAGGGTGAATGCGGATCGGATGCGACAGAGACGCCGGAGACCAGTGCGATGGTGGCGAAGTTGAACGGATCGGTCGTATTCCGGTACGCGAGAATCGCCTTCTGCCGTGGGGTGAGGGGGTGCACGCCGGAGTCGACGAAGCGCTGGAAGTAGTCGACCTTCGGCGAGCAACTGATCTCGTAGCGCGTATTGGATGAGACGCCGGAGAGACACGGCGGCGGCTGCGAGGGGATGCCGGGATGCTGCTGCGGGGTACGCGGCAGCTGGTCAGGCGTAGGGCTTGCCGCTGGAAATCCGGGGGCGGTGGACTTATTCTCCTGCTGCGCCAGGGGCTGCTTCTGGCTGGTTTGGGAGGCGGTGTTCTGCGGGACTGGGGCGTCCGGTAGTTCGCTGTCAGTATGTGTGGCGATGTCGACATCCGGAAGAACCGCAGTGCCGGATAGAAGAAGGTCGTTCGCTGGAGCAGACGCGACCAGCAGGCCTCCATTGCTCATGCTTTGTGCGGCGGCGCCAATGCACGCCAACGCCATCAGCCCCACCGTGGCAGGTACGAGACGGCGCCCCATGCGCAGGATCCGACACAACATTTCCGGAATACTTTTCCTCCTGAGAGTAAGGACGAAGGTCGTTGAAGAAATGTCGCGGTCTGACCTTAGCGCGAAAGCAGGTAAAGGTAAGGTGAAGCATTTTCCTCATCAGACTTTTTCTTAAGAAAAAGCCTACATAACTGATCTCGGGCACCTCGCAGTAACTCTGCTTTCGGTTTAAGGATTGCTCTGCATCTGCATAAGTGTGCTGCGGCTCCTGCAAAGAATAGAAAAGGCAGGTATCCTCACTGCGTTCAGGGTTCAGTCGAGATCACCTATCAGTTAGGGATTGCGGACAAAGGCCTTGCGCAGCAGATCGGGTCCAAACTCGACGATCAGTTTGCTGCCCATGTCCGCCGCAACAGAGGTACCGAAGCCCTGGGCGGCGATGCTCGCCTTTGCGCTGACATGCGGGTAATACGTCATCGCCAGAAAGTTCGACACGGCATGGCCAAGGATGCCGGAGGCGTTTATGGTTTTCTCGCCGTCGTCGTTCCGTCGCACAAACGTCTGGGTGACGGCGTCCAGTCCACGGTGCAGGATGGGACCGTTCGCGTCCCGGTAGTAGCGTGGGTCCTGGTGAAAGGCGGCAGCCAGCAGCCCGTCGCCGCTGATGCGGTCTGTCGCTTGGCGCAGCATGGCCCCTCCAAAGCGCTCGCCAAAGCCGCCGGCATCGATCCCGTAACGGGGATTGGCATCGGCGAGTTGCCCGTAGCCTGCCGACAGAAGTGCAGGGACCAGGACCACGGGCTGGAGTTGTTCATGGACTGCATAGAGCACCTTTTCCTTGGCCGTGAGCCGCGGTGCGCGCTCTCCCGGATTGATGATGGTGTCCGATTTGCTGGCCTGAGCCGGATATCCGGGGCCGACGTGCACGCCGAAGACGACGTGATCTCTGCCCGGCCCTACCGTGTCCGCATTGCTGGATGCAGCAGAGCTGGATGTCACGGCAGGATGAGGCAGCGGGGCATCCGGCAGCGAGGGCGAGTCGCTGAGGGCTCGGCAGGGTGCGGCGAGCGCCAGGAACGCCGCTGCAACGACGATCGTGGACACGCAAAGTGCTGCCCTGATGCGGGTATGTGTAACAGAAAGGGCAGTTTGCAGTGCCTGCTTCTGTGGAACAACAGGGGAAGGTGTCGGATCGAAGTGAGGCATTTTGTCCATGAGATGCAAATTGACCAACAGTTTCATGTTACCGAAATAACGGCAGTAACACACTGGACACCCTCTATCCTCGACGTGATTGACCTGGCAGGGGCGGACGCGGAGACTTGTTGCAGCAGGTGAGGTGACGTATGGCAGAGTCGGCGACACAGGGTGGCAAAAGCACATTCGAGAACTTCGGCCGCAAGGTCGATGCACAGTTCGGCAACGTCGGACCGCGTATCGAGGACGAAGTGCGGCGAGTCATTGCGTATCTGAACGATCAGGTGGTGCCGCAGGTGCGACGCAACTCCTCTTCGGCATTGCGCGCAGCATCGGAACAGCTAGGCCGGATCGCCGACCATCTCGAACAGCAGCAGAAGACGGCTCCGCAGACGCAGGGATCTGGAGTAGACAATCCGCATGCGTAAGTCCGGCTTGGGGCTGATGGCCTTGAGCCTGCTTGTTTTCGTGGTGGGCTGTCGGCATCAGCCGGCTGCCGTGTACGCACCACCCGCGCTCGCGCCTTCGGCGAATACCGCCCCCACCATTGCTCGTAACGCCCCGATCGAGCCGACCCCGGCGAATCCCGGAGTGACCAGCGCGGCAGACCTGGCCTTCGTTGCGGGGCACGCACCGGTCTGGTCCGAGACCGGGCCGGCGAGCTGGTACGGCCCGCCTTACAACAAGCGTCGTGGCGCGAACGGCCAGGTCTACGATCAAGATGCGATGACGGCAGCGCATCGCACGCTGCCGCTGAACTCGCTGATCCGCGTGACGAATGTACGCACCGGTCAACAGGCGGTGCTGCACGTCACCGATCGCGGCCCCTTTGTGCCGGGACGTGTGCTGGATCTCTCGCTTGCCTCAGCCAAGGCGCTCGGGGTGTATCTGCCGGGTGTGGCGACGGTGCGCATCGATGTCTATGCCGTGCCTGCCCCGATCGAGACCGGCGGCCGCTGGTGCGTGCAGATTGGTGCGTTCAAGCACGGAGGAGACGCAGAAAAGCTGCGCGACCACCTGAGCCACGAGTACCAGACCGCGAATGTGATCGAGTTCACCGGTCCCACGGGACACTGGGTGCGCATTCGTCCACAGAAGGACGACAAAGGCCGCGCGGTGGAGATCGCTCGCGAGCTGAAGCCGAAGGAAGGCGAAGCGTATCTGGTGCGGCTGGATTAAACGCCTCAGCAGTAGTGGTGTTTCTTTATCCGTATCGTCCGCCACAACCCCTCCCGTGTCGATGCTATGGATTCACGGCGATACATCGTTTGTGAATTCATAGCAATCATGACGGCGACATATGCGGAATGCCAACCCCGCAGCTATTCCGAGCGGAGTGCGTCCACAGGATTTGCCGAGGCGGCGCGTTGTGCCGGTATGGCGCACGCCATCAGCGCGAGCACGAGCATGGTAGCCATGGACGCCATGAGGATCAGTGGATCGGTGGCACTGACATTGAAGAGCATGGAGCCGAGCAACCGCGCGACGGCAAGGGAGCCGACGAGTCCCACGCCACAGCCGAGGAGGGCGAGCTTCGCGCCGGAGTTGAGCACCAGCCGCACGATTTCGCCACGTCGCGAGCCGAGCGCCATGCGGATCGCCATCTCCTGCGCGCGCATGGAGACGGAGAACGCGATGACGGCGTAGACGCCGATGGTCGCCAGCAGCAGCGCGCCGGCAGCGAAGACAGTAACGACGGAGGTATTGAAGCGCCGCGGCGCTTCGCTGGTGGAGAGCTGCTGGCTCATGGTTTGGATCTGTTGCAGCGCGAGCAGTGGATCGAGCGAGGCGACGGTGGAGCGGAGAGCATTGGTCATCTGCTCCGGGGGCAGCGAAGAGCGCAGCACGATATAGCCGCTATCGCCATTCACCATATCCGGAGGACCGTAGCTGGCCAGCATCGCCTTGAACTGCTGATCAGGCGCGTAGATTTGTTCCTGACTCGGGGTATCGGGCGAGCCGATTTTTGTATCTGCCACGACGCCCACCACAGTGGCCCAAGGTATCGCTGCGGCACGCACACCGATATGCAACCGCTTGCCTATGGCATCGCTGCCGGGCCAGAAGTGCCGCGCCAGCGACTGGTTCACCACCACGGCCAGCGGCGCATCTTCTTTGTCTGAAGCATTGAGGTAGCGTCCATGAATGAGCGGAATGCCCATGCTGCGGAAGTAGTCGCCACAGGTCATGATCCAGGGTGCGATACGGAGGTTGCCGGAGTCACTTTCCTTCGCACCATCAACAATGAATGCACTCCCATTCAAGATGCCGCTTGCGGGCAGCACATTGGTCATACCAGCGGCAGAGATGCCGGGCAGCGCTTCCAGGCGTTCCACCAGCGAGCGGTCAAAAGTATCGATGGCGGTCTGGGTGGGGTACTGCTTCGCTGGCAGGCTGTAACCGGCGACGAGCACATGATCGGCGCGAAAGCCGGGATCGACATCGCGCATCTTCTCGAAGCTGCGCAGCAGCGCTCCAGCCGCGGTCAGCAGGATCAGCGCGACGGCGATCTCCGTCACCACCAAAGCGGAACGCAGCCGTCCGTGGCTGGCGCCGCCGGTGCCGGTCCGTCCTCCCTCCTTCAGCGAGAGCACTTCGGCATGGATACGAAGCTGTTTGAGCATCGGTGGAAAGCCGCGCATCTCCTGCTGCGCCACCTGCTCCGCATCCTGGCGCGCCTGCTCCATGGTCACACCCGGCTTCAGCCTGCCTACCATTTGGTAGCCGAAATTGCCGTTTTTGCTGGCCGCCAGCTCTTCCGCGGTGAAGCTGGCGGGCACCCAGAGATCCACTCGATTGAGGCGACCGGGAACGACGGGGAACTCGAAGCTGGATGGCATCACGCCAATGACCACGTAGGGCTTGCGGTCCAACAGGATCTTGGTGCCGATCACATTCGGGTCGTTATGGAAGCGGCTTTTCCACGTGCCATAGCTTAAGACGGCCACCGGCTGACGTCCTTCGTCCTCCTGCTGCGTGAAGACGCGTCCCATCATGGGTGCCACGCCCAACGTGGGGAAGACGCCGGCGGTCATACGTCCGCCGTTGACCTGCGTGGGTTCGCCACGGCCGGAGAGCTCGTAACCGAGAGTGCCGAAACCGCCTAGGGATGAGAAGGAGCGCGTATCGCGAGTGTATTGCTCGATCTCGTGGCTCATCACGCTGTGGATGCCGCTGGAGTGTTCTCCTTTAATGGTGTCGTTCAGCGTGACCAGGCGCGCAGGGTCATGAAAGGGTAGCGGCCTCAACAGAATGCCTTCCATCAAGGAGAAGATGGCGGTGGTGGCACCTATGCCCAGCGCGAGCGTGAGCACCACGGTGAGCGTGAAGCCAGGCGTGTGACGCAGTTGGCGCATCGCGAGTCGCAGGTTCAGCAGCAGACCTTGCATAGGGAGAGACTCCTGTTCGTATCCAGTGTGCGTCCCGGACACGTATGCACGCGTTCTGCCAAACGGATAGCAGTGAAATGAGGCACTTGGCGGAGGCGGAACGATCGCGGAGTGTTCGCTTCTGTGTCGCGCTGTCCGGATGCGGACGCACTCCGCAGTGGCAACGAAGTGCGCGGCTTTGCTACAACGGGCCATGCGCTTCGTTGCTCTTTTGCTCTTCTGCCTGTGTCCTCTGCCCGCGGCTTTCGCACAATCGCCCGCGCCACGGGCGTCTTCGACCGTCGCCGAGGTTGCGGCGAAGCAGGCTCATGAGGGGCCGGCCTACACGTTGCCTCCGGCAAAGCTGCAGCGAGCCGAGGCGTTGAATCGTCAGGGTAACTGGCTATGGGCGGTGGGGACGGTCTGGTCGATGGTGTCGTTGCTGCTGGTGCTGCGGTTGCACTGGGCGGCCGGTCTGAGCCGGCTTGCCGCGCGAGTGACGGTCCGTCCGTGGGTGCAGGGGCTGATCTTTCTGCCGCTGCTGATCGTACTGTTGCGATTGCTGAGCCTGCCGCTCTCGCTCATTGGCCACCACCTTGGCCTGGCGTATGGGCTCTCGATCGAGCGCTGGCCGGCATGGTTAGGGGACTGGACCAAGGGGCTATTGATCAACATTGCGACCACGACGTTCGTGGGGTCGCTGCTCTTTGCCATCGTTCGCCGTTCGCCGCGCCGTTGGTGGCTATGGTTCTGGCTGCTCTCGCTGCCGTTGATGCTAGCCGGCGTGTACGCGGAGCCGCTCATCGTTGATCCGCTGTTCAACCACTTCGAACCTCTCACACGCTCGCATCCTGAGCTGGTGGTGCAGATGGAGCGAGTGGTGACGCGCAGCGGCGAGATCATCCCGCCGGACCGCATGTTCCTGATGAAGGCGAGCGAAAAGGTGACCGGGCTGAATGCCTACGTGACCGGCTTCGGCGGCTCGAAGCGCGTAGTGGTGTGGGATACGTCGCTACAGAAGTCGACGCAGGACGAGGTGCTGTTCATCTTCGGACATGAGCTAGGCCATTACGTGCTTGGCGATGTGACACATGGGCTGATGATGGCGGCCATGGGCACGCTGCTGGCGCTCTGGCTGGGCTTCCATGTCGTGCATTGGCTCATACGAAGGTACGGCGCGCTCTGGCAGGTGCCGGCGGTCGAGGACTGGAGCGCTGTCGTGGTGCTGCTGCTGGCCTTCACGCTCTTCTCCATCGTGTGCGAGCCGATCGCGAATGCCATCAGCCGGTATGTCGAGCATCGCGCGGACATCTATGGGCAGGAGGTGGTGCACGGCATCGTCGCCGATCCGCAGGCGACCGGAGTGCATAGCTTCCAGACCCTCGGCGAGGAATCGCTCGTCATTCCGGATCCGAATCCATGGATGGTCTTCTGGACGTACAGCCATCCGCCGATTCCGTATCGTGCCGCATTTGCGCGTGACTACGATCCGTGGAAGCCGGGCGGCCATCCGCGGTTTTTTAAGAAGTAGGAGAGAACGGCAGACAACGTCTGAGGAGAGAGTAAGGTCGTCTCTTTTCTTTGTCTGTCTTATTTCTCGAACGTCTTTCCCCAATGCCATTAGTGATGTAATTGACCGTTACTTGCTTTGGGTTAAAGATAATCGGATGGCCGAGTCTGTAGAAGCCAACGAACAAAACGAAAATCGCGACTATCTTGGCATCAGTTTTTGCATTAGCAGCGACCGAACGCACCCAGAGTCGATCACGCAACTGCTCGGGATACAACCTACGTCGATTCGATTACGTGGAACCCCCCATCCGTAACGACACGATGCGACGTCCGGAGTTCGACTTTTTTGAGTGGTGGTTGCGAAAGGAACTTCCGCTACCAAGTGGCTTCCTCGAGCAGGAAGAATTTGAAGCGTTTGCATCCGATTTTCTCGATCGACTTAAGAATGCCGAAATGATTATCTATGCTTTGAGTGAAGACCATTCAATTTCAGTCATGCTTCTCTATCACATGAAATACATCCCCTATATCGGGCTTACGCGTGATCATGTTCGGGCTGTCGCGGCACTTGGGGCGATCTCGACTACGACATCATGGTCGATACTATGCCTGTGGATTGAACGTTTCCCTCAGTTGTTAACCATTCGGTTTCGGCTCCAAAAATAAAGCCGCGATAAGCTGATCAACATGGATTGTCTGTTTTGCAAAATCGCCGCCGGGGAGATACCGGCGCAGAAGCTTTATGAAGATGACAACGCGCTCGCCTTTGCCGACATCGCTCCGCAGGCTCCCGTGCATGTGCTGCTGATCCCGCGCAAACACATTGCGTCCCTTGCGCATCTCGCGCCCGGTGACGAGCGGATTCTGGGACATCTGCATGCTGTTGCAAAGAAGGTCGCGGAGGAGAAGGGCCTTAGCAAAGGCTTCCGCACGGTGATGAATACAGGCGATGATGGTGGCCAGACAGTCGACCATTTGCATCTGCACCTGTTGGGTGGACGGCCCATGCACTGGCCTCCGGGTTAAGACTGGCCGTCCAAGGCAGAAAGCCGTCTTCGGCGCGTGTTTGTTGAGTAGCTGCTTACTGTGGCGGTAACCCACACTACGCGGTGCGTAGGATGGGGCACCCATGGTGTGGGCGCTGCGTTCTATCCGCGACGCATCGTATGCGTCGTCGCCTTGGTCACGCCGCGCCGTGCGAACTTCAGAGCTGACCAGTCATTATTGACGGCGCAAACCTTGTAATCGACGAAGCCGTTTGCCAGCCCTGCCTCGCGCACATCATCCTGGTTGAAATCTGCAGCGAGAGGACTCGTCTGCTTCGGATGCACGATCCACAAAGAAGCCTTCGGCGGTAAAGCGGTGCGTGCCTGCTCGAAGGCACGCATGAGTTCGCGGCGGGTCGCAACTGGATAGAGCGCTAGCGTGGTGGTGGCATCAATGCGGCGCTGTTCGACGGCATCGTCAGGTATGGACGTGAGCAGTTCGATGAACCATGGGTCATCATTGCGGCCAGCGGCGACGATAACGAAGTGCGTCTGCGGCTTGATATCCAGCTTGCGCTCAAGCACTCCGGGGCCTGTCTCCTTCGGCATTTCTGCGGAGCGCAGGCGCGGCGGCGCTGGTTGTTCGATCGCGCGTTCAATCGCATGCGCCATGTCCTTGTCCCAGGCGGAGAAGGTGGCGTCAGGGAGCGCGGCGCGAACGAGATCGACCTTCGCCGGGAGTCCACCGGCAAAGATGAGTGGCAGGTGGCAGGTGCTCTTGCTGGCGCGCAGGCCGCGGCCAAGCTCACGGCCGTGTGAGGGCAAGCGGTCGAGGTCGATGACGACTGCATCGGGAGCGAGTTCGCGAAAGTACTGGATCATGCCGCCGTCGCTCTCCGGCGGATCTGCGACAACGCGATAGCCGTGTCGCTGCAACTCTTTCGCCCGCGCGGTGGCATCCACCTCGTTCCAGCAGATCAGGCGCAGCGTCTTCTGCTTTTTGGAAGGACTGCGTGGCATGGCAGCTTTGATATCACGATGCATGGATGCAGCAAAGCAGAAAGGCCCGCATTCGCGGACCTGTCTGAAGATTCCCGGGGCAGGCGGATCTCAGGCTTGGACTACCTGCATCTCGTCCTCGGCCTCTTCTACCAGGCCGTAGCGACGCAACAGGTTGGGGAGGTTTTGCGAGAAGGTAGCGCGCGGCATTACGGTGTCGCAGCCAGCTTCGATGGCTTTGCTCTTCAGGTCGCCCTGGATCTGGGAGAGGAAGCCGATGATTGACGTGCCGCGTTTGAGCTTGGTCTTGATCTTCGGAATCAAGGTAAGCGGCTTGGCGTTCGCATTGTTCAGGTCGAAGATGATCAGCGCCGGCCGATCTTCTTCGCGGGTTTCGGTCAGTTTGGTAACAACATCCTTTTCGGGCTTCAGGAAGGCGATCTTGATACCCAGCTTCTTCGACACCTCCTGGATCTTGGCCAGGAAGAAGAGATCGTCAATGAAGCAGTAAATGCGGGTCGGTGCATCTTCACGGATCGGCACCGGCTGGTAGTAGTCGGTTTCGGAGTAAAAGCCGCTGTGGGGCATCCCACGGAAGTCGTTGTTTTGCGAGTGAGTTATGGGATCGGCGACATTGCCGTTGGCGCCCCCGCGGTAGCTGTGGTCCATGGGACCGACAAAGACCTGCTGACGCCGGCCTTTTCCTTTACGGCGTGCGCCGCCATTATTGCCGTTGCCATTGCCCGGCATGGGACGTCCGAATCCATTGCCGTTGTAGCTGCCCTGTCCGCCGCCCGGATTCTTCTGGAAGAAGCGCTTGCCGGATTTCTGCTTTGGTGGGCCCTGGTTTTGCGGGCCTTGGTTCTGCGAACCCTGGTTTTGCCCGCCCGGGTTCTGCGGCGCCGGAGGCTGTGGCGACTGGCTGTTGACGGATGCATTGGCTTGCTGGCCTTTGCCGGCTTGGCCACCTTTGTTGCGGCGGCGGCGACGGCGGCGATGTCCCTGCCCCGGGTTCTGGCCTTGCTGGTTCTGGGCTTGCGGCGCATTGCCCTGGGGTTGCGCCTGCGGGACTCCCTGCGGCTCGGATGCCGGGGACGGATTCTGGTCTGTTGTCATTCGTGCACTTCCTGGTGCATTTCTGCGGTAACGAGTCTTTCTACGACGCCGGCGTTCCTTTGCGTGTACTACGCAGCGGAGTCGCCGGGGGAGATGCTATGGGCCAGACTGGAAATCCAGACGCGAAAACGAGCAGCACCCGCGTGATGCGATTGCTGGTACGGCAACGTGCTTTCTAAGGGCTTTGGCGTATCGTCTGCTATCAACAGCGTTTCTTGCTGGCGTTGACCGCTTATACAGGCTTCACAGGGCGCACTGCCAGCCCGAAGCACCGACTCGCGGCGATGGTACGTATCTGACTATTCAAAGTAGGGCGAACCCTCAGTCTGGAACCGGATCGATCTCAATTGGATCCTGTGCGCCGGTCCACGTAAGGGCATCAGCCGCTCGATAGGCAAATCCAAGCATACTGAAGGGGCGTGCTTCGTTGCAAGTGCAAAACTTGGTGGGGCGGCAAGAGGTACGAAACTCGTCCCGGAGACGAACAACGCCGCCCGATGAGGGCGGCGTTGCATAATGGCCAATCACTGGCCTCCCTGAATGACCGCGCTCGTCTGCGGTGAAGTAAAGTCCGGTGACGGTAGGGCCCTATGGGCTCCTGACTCTGCTCTCCCGGAAGTTCTGCGCCGGGCCCTCTCCAAACGGGGACCGCGTGCGTCGCTGGCTGCCCTACATAGAGCAGTTGCCATGCCAATCTGCAAAATCTTTATTTTCTGAGACATAGGCGGCCTGTCGTCACTCTGTTTCTTCCGATTTCTGGAATCCGGCGATGGGGGCTCCCGGTTTCTGTAGCGAATCGACCCAAATATCAGTGCTGGCAGTATGGACAGTAGTGAGTACTGCGGCCTGCCACCACTACCCGGCGAATCGGTGTCCCGCATATCAGGCAAGGCTGCCCGGTGCGCATGTAGACGCGGTGCTCAAGCTGAAAGAATCCGCGCACGCCATCCGCATCCACGTAGTCGGAGATCGACGAACCACCGAGAGCAATCGCGTTCTGCAGTACGGTTTGCAGCGATGCATGCAGCCGGTCCAGCTCGCGGGCGGGAAGCCGGGCGGCCATGCGGCGCGGACGGATGCCTGCCCGGAAGAGAGTCTCGTCTGCATAGATATTGCCGACGCCGTGGAGCAGGGACTGGTTCAGCAAAGCCGCTTTGATGGAGGTGCGCCGGCCATGAAAGAGGGCGCGAAAGTCGGCTGGGGTGATTTGGAGAGGCTCACGGCCTGGCCCGCGAAAGCCGGCTTCGCCCGTTGCGGGTGAAGCGACGGGTGCAGCATCGGTATCGCGATGCAGGCCCATGCGGCCGAAGCGACGTGCGTCCACGAAACGCAGTTCGCGGCCGGAGCGGAGGCGCAGGACGCCGTGCGTGTGGAGGGGACGGGGGATGTCCGCGGCGGTCACCAGGAGACGGCCGGTCATGCCTAAGTGCACGATCCACTGGACGGAATTGCGGCCGGGCTCAGGTGTGAAGTCGAAGACGATGTGCTTACCGACGCGCCGCACCCGCTCGATGGTGCGGCCGGTGAGTGCTTCGGCCATCGCAGCCGGTGGGCTCTTCATCGGTTCGGGTTTGCCGCTGAACCAGGTCTCTTCGATGCGGTCGCCGCGGACGCGGGCGTGCACGCCAGTGGCAACGGTTTCGACCTCGGGAAGCTCCGGCATGCCCTTCTATTTTCCCAGATTGGCCCAGAGGCGTGTCCAAGGGTTAGATGGAGTGAAACCGCATTCCCTCGCGTGTGCCCCCGTCGGAAATGCTACTCGTGGCGGAGGGCAGCCATTGGCTCGACGCCTGCGGCGCGGCGAGCAGGAATCCAGGTGGCGAGAAGGGCGACCGTAGACAGAAAGAGCGCCGCCCCCATGTAAATGGCCGGATCGGTTGCGCTGATGCCGAGCAGCTTTGTGGGAGTGTCCATCGACGACCCGAAGACGGAGAGGGCTGCAATCCCTCGCGATGCGGCCAGCGACAGAGCGAAACCAACGATGAGTCCACCGGCAACCAGCGAAAGCCCTTGACGGATGACCAGGCGGAGCACGTCTGCGGGCCGCGCGCCGAGGGCCATGCGAATGCCAATCTCATGCGTGCGCTGCGCGACTGAGTAGGCGAGGACGCTATAGAGCCCGATCGCTGCCAGGACCACCGAGAGCGCTCCTAAGACGCTGAGCAGAGTGGCTGCAATCTTTTGTGGGTAGAGTGAGGCGCCGATGGAGTCTGCCAGCGGAACAGAGTCAAAGACGGTGACACCGGGATCGATCTCCCGTGTCTTTTGCCTGACCAAGGAGAGGGCAGATTCTGGATCGCCCTGCGTCTTGACGTAGAAGGCCAGATTCAAATCGGCCCGGTACATCTGGCGAAAGGACACATAGAAGTACGGCAGGGGCGCTTCACTTAGGTAGTGATATTTGCTGTCCTTCGCAACGCCGACCACGGTGAACCACTTTCCCCAGCCGTGGACACGATGGCCAAGAGGGCTGTGTCCGGCAAAGAAGCGGTCGACAAAGGCCTGGGTGACGATCATGACGGGCGGAGAGTTCTCATCGTCGTGAGCGGTGAAGTTGCGGCCTTCGAGAATCGGGATGTGCATCAGCGGCAGGTACCCCGGCGAAATCACATTGCGGTAGATCTTCATGTTCTCGTCGTGGCGGGGCGCGTACCCCTGTATGTCGAGTTGCTCCCATGAGCCGGAGTCGAATCCGAGCGGCACGAAGTCGGACCAGGCGACGCTGGCGACACCGGGAGCGGACTCGAGGCTTTCACCCAGGCGCCGACAGAATTCCTTGCGCTGCTGAAGGCTATAGCCATTGGTGGCGAGATAGAAGCGGGAGAGGAGTACATGATCCGCCCGGAAACCGGGGTCGATCTGGCGGGTACTGGAAAAACCGCGGACGAAGAGTGCCGCGCCGATGAGAGCGACGAGTGCGAGTGATACCTCAACTACGACGAGCAGGGACCGCAGACGATGGGATCCGGTGCCTGCCAACCCGCTGCGGCCGCCCTCGTTGAGCTGTTTATTGAGATTGGTCCGTCCCGCCTGAAGCGCCGGGACCAGGCCAGCTGCCAGGGCCACGCCGGCACAGAGCAGCGTGGTGAATGCCAGAACATGGAGATTCAGCCGGAGGTCCAGCGCGAGGGAGAGCTGACTGGGCGGGAGCAGTAGGCCAAGTGCACGGCTCATCCAGGGAGTGGCGGCAATACCGCAGGCCGTTCCCGCAACCGCCAGGACCAGGCTCTCTGTCACGACCTGACGCGCCAGCCTCGCGCGCGCTGCGCCCAGCGCCAGACGCGTGCTGAACTCCTTCTGGCGGACGATGGCCCGCGCCAGCAGTAGGTTCGCGACGTTGACGCAAACGATCAGCAGCAGAACACCGCAGACAGCCATGAGGATACTGAGCGGCGCAAGCAGCAGTGATTGCGTGCCGAAGTGCGACTTCCAGAGCGGCAGCATGGTGGCGCTCAGTCCCTCGTTGGTATCTGCATCGGCTTGCGCCATGCGCGCAGCAAGGGAGGCCAGCTCGCTCTTGGCCTGCTCGAGCGTGACGCCGGGCTGGAGACGCGCGATGCCGAACATGTTACGGTCGGCCCGGTTGCGCAGCATCCATTCTTCGACGCCGTTGAGCGTGGGCTGCATCATGTACGGTACCCAAAGGTCGAAGGCCTCGCCGGCGAAGGAGCCATGGAAGTCGGGAGCGGCGACGCCAATGATGGTGAGCTCGTGCTGGTTGACGCGAATGGTTTTGCCGACGATGGACGGGTCAGCATTGTAGTGCGAATGCCACAAACGATCGCTGATGACCGCAAGGGGGAAGGCTCCAGGCGTGTCGCCATATTCGCCGGGCAGAAAGGTACGGCCGAGGGCGGCGTGTACCCCGAGGACGGAAAAGAAGTTGCCGGAGACAAGCTCGCCCCAGATGCGCTCGGCGTGGTCTTGTTGCCCCACGCTGAAGGCCGCAGGATGGGTCACGGCGATGCCCTGGACGAGCTTGAGATGGTCGCGAAAGTCCTGGAAGTCAGGGTAGGAGTTTGGAACGGACGCGCCGTTTGGCGTGACGGTCTCGACCGCGACCAGACGTTCCGGCTGAGTGACACCAGGGAGCGGGCGAAGCAGGATGGCGTCGACCCAGGTGAAGACAGTGGTGCTGGCGCCGATGCCGATGGCGAGCGTCAAGACAGCCACAAAGGTGAACGCGCGATTACGCGACATCATCCGCAGGGTGTAGCGCAGGTCCTGAAGCAGGGCAGGCATGGTCGAGCTTCCTCGTCGATCGGGTCCGGAGTCTTCCGCGTGTAGCCCCATCGTTGAGAGCATGCCTGCTGCCAAACTTGCGGACGCTAAGTCACAGAAACACCGGGCGGCTGCCCAGCAAGGGTTGCGAGGCGAGTGTCCGCTCGTTGGATGAGTCGTCCACAAACGGACACTTTGAGCCGCCGTACGTCTCTGCCGGTCTGCTTTCTCCTCGCTCCTCTGCCGTATATCATCAGGCTTGGCGCCGGGGACAGTGCGATCGCTCTGCCCGTGCGGATGCCGGCGGCACCTCCCCAAAGTTGGACAGCACGCCACTGACTGCGTTGCGTCAGGGGTTCGAGGGGCCTGTGTGCCGGGTGAAGAGACAGAGTATTAGGAGAGACAGAGTTCAGGATGCGAGCAAAAACTGCAGTCGTACTGGGTGCCCAGTGGGGCGATGAGGGCAAGGGCAAGATCGTCGATGTCCTCTCCGAACGGTTTTCCGTGGTTGCGCGCTACGCCGGCGGCCACAACGCCGGGCACACGGTCATCATTCATGGGAAGAAGTTCATCCTGCAGTTGGTGCCCTGCGGTGTGCTGCGACCGGACTGCCAGGCGGTGATCGGCAACGGCGTCGTGCTGGATCCGATGGCGTTTTTGAAGGAAGTCGAGAAGCTGGACAGTCTGGGCGTGAATACACGCGGGCAGCTGGTGATCTCCAACCGCGCGCAGGTGATCCTGCCGTACCACCGGATGATCGAGCTTGCGAGCGAGAGCGCGCCCGGACGCACGAAGATCGGCACCACGAGCCGCGGCATCGGTCCGGCATATGAAGACAAGATGCACCGCAACGGCCTGCGCGTGGTGGATATACTGAATACGAAGATCTTGAAGACGCACATCGAGAATGCGTGCCGCGAGAAAAACGCGATCGCGCATGCGCTGTTTGGCACCGATCCACTGGACCCGGCGCAGATCTATGACGAATATGCGGAGGCAGCCGAGCGTATCCGTCCGTATGTGACTGACACGGCCGCCCTGCTGAACAAGGCCATTACGGATGGCAAGAGCGTGATGTTCGAGGGCGCGCAAGGCACACTACTCGATATCGACCACGGCACCTATCCGTTCGTGACCTCGTCCTCCGCTACGGCAGGTGGAGCGGTGACCGGCACCGGTGTGGGCCCGACGCGGATCGGGACGGTAATCGGCGTGACCAAGGCCTACGTGACGCGTGTGGGCGAAGGGCCGTTTCCCACCGAGATCCACGACGCGATGGGCGAAGAGCTGCGCCAGCGCGGGCAGGAGTTCGGCGCGGTGACGGGACGCCCGCGGCGCTGCGGGTGGCTCGATCTGCCGCTGCTGCGCTACTCCAACCAGATCAACGGGACCGAGTGGCTGGTGGTGACCAAGATGGATGTGCTGGATACACTCGCAGAGATCCCTGTGTGTACCGGCTACCGCATCGACGGCAAGGAGACCGACCTGATTCCCGCCGATGTCAGTGGCTTGGAGCGCATCGAGCCGATCTATACGAAGATGAAGGGGTGGCAGGCGCCGACCGAGACGGTTCTTTCCTTTGAAGACCTGCCCAAGGCGGCGCAGGCGTATCTGCGCTTTCTGGAAAAGGAATCGGGTGCGAAGATCGGCATGGTCTCTACCGGTCCGGACCGCGAGCAGACGATGGAGATGCCCGGATTCCGTGCGGCCCTCGAGGCGATGCAGGCGTAGCAAGAGAACGGCGTAGCCGAGGACGTAGCCGAGGACAAGGAGACAGCGATGGTCAGCTTCACGGTAAGGATGCGCTTCGATTCGCAAGACCGCGAAGAGGTAAGCGAAATGTTGCGAGCGCTCGCCGTGGAGTCACGCCGGGAGCCGGGTTGTCTGGTGTATGTGCCGCATCGCATTGAAGGCGAGCCGGACACGGTGTTGATCTACGAGCAGTATGCCGATGCCGCGGCATTGGATGCGCATCGCGCCAGCGATCACTTTCGCCGGTACGCCATCCAAGGCTTCTATCAATTGCTGCGGGAGCGGGCCAGCGAAAATCTCTCTGCGCTCATCTGACCTATCGTTACTGCTGTTCGACCGCGGTAATGCGCCATCCAGTGCATCCTTTTGACGGGAAGTTCGGACGCGGACTACCATCCAGACGCTTATGTATGCCTTCTCTAGGGCTCGAGGGTTGACGACGGCACGGGACGGAGCGCTCGCGCTCCTACTGATCGCGTGTCCCATGGGGGCGTGGATTCCCGCGCACGCCGCCATTCCTTTATTGCATCATGACGACCGCCTGCACCGGGAGATCGAATCCCTGGAGTCGGAGTGGCGGAACGCTCTGATCCAGAACGATGTCGCGACGGTGAACAACCTGCTCGCCGACGATTACCTTGGCATCAATCCGGACGGCACACTGGAGACCAAGGCGGATGCGCTCGCGCTTCGCCGTTCCGGAGTGATGAAGATCTCCCGGCTGGAGCCAGTCAACGTGAAAGTGCATGTCTACGGAGATACAGCCGTTGTGACCTCGCAAGTCGACATGCAGGGGCAGGATGGGGATCGCGACATCAGCGGCCGCTACCATTACACACGCGTCTACAGCCACAAGTCCGGCGCGTGGAAGATCGTGAGCTTCGAGGCCAGCCGAATGCCTGCGGGCCGCCACTGATCTGGGTTACTCGTCTCTGAGTTACCCGCCTATGGGTTACCCACCGGTATCAAGCGCTGTTTCCACTCGATCGAGAAGGTGCAGCAGTTCGCTGGGGTCAACGTGAAACCCGCCGTCTGCCGTCGTGCCCGTGATCATGCCGTAGCGCATGCCGACGCAGTCCGTCAGATCCTTGTAGTGATTGATGTAGCGATACGGGGGCACCATGGCGACGATGGCGCCATGGTCGGCCATAGACAGAAAGGCATGCGTCAACTGGCTCCCCTCGACACTCAAGGCAATGCGGGCGCCCGCACAGGCCTGCGCGATGGATGCAACCGAGGCCTGCTGCGGATCGACGATCTCGAAGCCACGCTTTTCCAGGAGCGCTCCCAGTTCCTGTTCGTTGATGAGTAGACGCTCCGCGCCGCTGCGTCCTCGATGCAGCATCACCTTACGACCTGCGACCGGCTTCGTCGATTGCGCCAGCCGCCGGCGCAGCTCGCGATACTGCGCCGCGCGATAACTGTTCTGCGCGACGTTGTCGATCCAGGAAAGATGACGGAAGCGCGCACGAATGAGCGGCTGCACCTGCAGGCCGAGAAGCTCCAAATATTCGGACTCGTGCGCGTAGGGTTCACGCGCGGCGGCAACCGCTGGAGCGTGCCGCTCCGCTTCGAGGAGCAGGGGCAGATCGTCCGCAAGCCAGTGAGCGAAGTACATGGAGCCGACAAAGGTTGAGGCGTAAGCCGCGCGCTCCATCTCCACAGGTGGACCACCCGTCCACGGCGCGGGGCGGCTGGAATTGCAGGTACGCCAGCCCTTCGATGAGATCCAGCCCTTGCGCAAAATGGCATCCTCGAGCTGGTAGAGGACTGTTGCGCCGTGATGGCGGTGTCCGCCGCGCATGCGGGCGTGCTCTGCTTCCATGGTTGTTGTCTTTTCACATGCAGTGGCGCGCTCGAAGTCCCGCGGCTCGCAGATGCCGGGAAGTGTCTCGGGATCCTCGGCCGGGCACAGCACTTCGCGTGCCGTACAGACCTCTTCGATGGAGGGCCCAAATCGTTGGAGGACGCCCATCGCGCGATTGCGGATGTTGGAAAGCCGGGAGGACATGTGGAATCGATTCGACCAGGCAGATGCCGCGTGCTAAGGACGATAACGAAATGGTATCGTGAGCCGCCCAGATCCGGGATGGCCCATGCGTGGAAGCGTATCCGCGATTATGTGCTTGCTCCCGGATTACGTGCTTGCTTCGGCGGCCAATACTGCATCGGCAATGGAGGCCGCCTCCACGGCAGGGCGCACGTCGTGCACGCGCACCAGCGACGCGCCGAGCAAGATGGCGATTGTCGTGGCCGCGAGAGTGGCGTGGCCGCGCAGGGATGCGGGCGCGTTTGCGCCGCTATAAAGCGGAGCAAGCGTGCGTCCCAGGAATGCCTTGCGCGAGACGCCTGCCAGCAGCGGTCGGCCGAGCGTAGCCAGATCGGGCAGACCCACCAGCAGCCGATAGTTATCATCCGCGATCTTGCCGAAGCCGAAGCCGGGATCGAGCACGATGCGTTCGGCGGCGATGCCGGCAGTGGTGGCCGCATGCAATCTCGCTTCAAGTTCGCGCTTCACCAGCGGCACGACCGCCTCCGGTGCGAGCGGCGGCAGAGACTCCCACTCCGCGGGGCGGCCGCGTGTGTGCATCAGGATCACGCCGCAGGCCAGCTCCGCGCAGGTGGCGGCCATGGCCTGGTCCCACAGCATGCCGCTGACATCGTTGACGATCTCGGCGCCGGTGTTGACTGCGACGCGCGCAGTGGCGGCGCGGTAGGTATCTACGGAGAGCAGTGCGTCCGGCCGGGCGCGACGGATGCCTTCGATCACGGGAAGCACGCGGTCGATCTCCTCCTGCGTGGAGAGCGCCCCGCTTGCGCCGGGGCGGGTCGATTCGCCGCCGACATCTACGATCGCCGCGCCCTCCGCGAACATGCCAAGTGCCGCGTCGACAGCCTCGCCAACGGAATGCAGACGTCCGCCGTCAGAGAAGGAATCCGGCGTTACGTTGAGAATGCCCATCACCTGCGTGGCATCGCCAAGCGTGAGGGACCGTGTGCGCAGTTGCCACGCGACGTGAGGGCGATGGTGCATTGGGCTCAGAGTATCAAGAGCGATTCTGAAGCCTATCTATCGCGTCGTGCGCGTAGTGAGAACACAGCAGATTCCTCTACTCTCTTTCGTTCAAGGTACGGTCGGAATGACACGTGATGTACGGCGGGGTGTGCGACGAATTTAGACGCGCTGATACACTCCGCGTGCATGCACTGCCGCGTTCTCCCCTCCTTCGCCGCTCTCGTCCTGCTTGTCCAGTTCTCGGTGACGGCACAGTCCCCCCACGCACGTCACCGCCCGCCCGCGCGTCAGGCGAGGTCGTTGCCGCTGGCGGTTCAGGTCAACCGGCTGCTTGCCGATCCTGCGGTAGCGGGAGCGCACTGGGGCATCTCCGTCACGACCCTCGATGGCCACCAGGTCTTTGCGCTGAACGATGGCCAACTCTTCGAGCCAGCGTCGAATGCGAAGCTCTTCACGACGGCGACGGCGTCAGCACTGCTGCCGCCATCGCTTACCTACACCACGAACGTGGTAGCAGAAGGACCGATGGATAGCGCGGGCGCGCTACACGGCAACATCGCGATTCTGGGCGTTGGCGACCCGAATATCTCGGGCCGCGCGCTGCCGTATTCGGAGAAGACGGAGCGGCCGAACCCACCGCTGGCCGCGTTGGAGGCGATGGCTGACCAGGTCGCGGCGAGCGGCGTGAAGACGGTCGATGGTGACGTCATCGGCGACGACACATGGTTTCCCGCGGAGCGTTACGGCTCCGGCTGGAGCTGGGACGATCTCGAATGGCTCTACGGCGCGCCGATTTCCGCCCTGACGGTGAACGACAACGCCGTCTTCCTGAATGCCGATCCGGGCGCCCAGCCAGGCGACGCGGTGACGCCGCAGTGGGATCCGCCGGTGCCGTACTACATGCTGCAGAACTCGCTGACCACGGCTGCGCACGGAGCGGAGGCACACTTCGGTATCGATCGCGCAGCAGGATCGCTTGATGTGCGGGTCTACGGAGCGATTGCGATTGGCGGAAGTGGACTGCACGAAGGGCTGGCGCTGGAAGACCCGGCGGACTTTGCCGCGCGCGCCTTTCTCGCCATGCTGCGGCAGCATGGCGTCGCCGTCAGCGGCACCGCTCGCCCGCGTCATCGAGACAGCGTGGACACGGAGAGCTTTCGTCTGGAGCAGGAGGAACCGCTCCCGCTGGTGCCTTCCACGCTCGAGACAGTGACGACTGCGCCGGCTGGAAAGCGCGTGCTGGCCTCGCATGTGTCGCCTTCTTTGCAGGACGATATGACGGTCACGATGAAAACAAGCCAGAACCTGCATGCAGAGATAACGCTGCGCACGCTCGGCAAACTGTTGGCGCGCGATGGCTCGCTGGGACAAGGCACGCGGGTAGTGCGCAGCTTCCTGATCGCGACGGGTGTGTTGCCCCAGGACTTCTTCTTCTTCGACGGCTCCGGCCTTTCCAACCAGGATCTGATCACGCCGCGCGCCGCAACCACGCTGCTGGCCTATGCCTCTCGCCAGCCATGGGGCCAGCGCTGGCGTGCGACGTTTCCCGTAGCGGGCGTCGATGGCTCGCTCAGCGGGCGCTTCACCGATTCGCCGGTGAAGGGCCGGCTCGATGCCAAGACGGGGACGCTCGGCGAAGTGCGCGCGCTCTCCGGATATCTGACAACGGCTTCGGGACGCACACTCGCCGTCTCTCTACTCGTCAACGATCACCAGCCCGGATCGAAGGCGGAGGCCAAGGCGATGGACCAGCTCGTCGAGATGATCTGGCGTGCGGAGTAGCACTTAGATAGGGGACGGCAGGTAGAATCAGGTTTCAGATTGCAATAAACGCAAGTCCTTCGCTTCACTCAGAATGATCCTTTCCACGCTTAGACTCCACACTTTTAAGCTTCAGACGCTGGCGCTGCTCGGTGCCTTACCTCTGATGGCTGGCTGCCATGAACTGCCGCCAGGCAAGCCGCTTGCTTCGCTGACGCCGGACGAGTCTGCCGGGCGGGCCGTCTTCGTCGCTGCGTGTGCACGCTGCCACAATGCATACGACACGCAGGCCCTCCATGGGCCGAGCCTGTACGGGGTCTTTCGCAAGCCATACCTGCCCAGCGGTGCGCCGGCGCGCGACGACCGCGTGATGCAGGTGATCCTGCACGGCCGCGGCATGATGCCGGCGGCCGGAAGCGGTCTGACGGACCAGGAGCTTCAGAACCTGCTGCACTACCTGCATACGCTATGACCACTCCCACGAAGACTCAACCACCTGCGGACTCCGGCGCGTATCGCGGACTGCTGCCGGCGATGGCGGGCATCGCGCTCTACATGCTGGTGCTGGCCGGCGTCATCGGTTACGGCGCGGCTACCGGACGCTTCCCGCGGCCTTTTCTCATCGTGTGCGTGCTCTTCATCACAGCGGCGGTGGGGCTGATCCGGCTCTATCGCTGGGGCTGGGCGCTGACCAGCGCAGCGGCCTTCCTGCTGATGAGCTACGGCATCTGGGCGTTCCTGCGTACGCACCAGGCCCAGCCGCTGGTGATGTCGTTCCTGAATTTGATCTTCTTCCTCTACCTGGTGCGGCCCGAGGTGCGGGATCGGCTGCGCTGAAACCTTGCCTCCTTCGCGATAACAGGATGGGCGCACAGTTTGTTGATTCGAGCGCATGAAAGAGAACCTTTGTCGCTTCGTTACAATAAATCGAGGACTTTCTGTGGCTGACCTTCAGGTTCTCTCCGATCTTTCGCTTCCATCCGCGCCGCTCACCGATCTGGTACAGATCGACACGGCGCCACGTCGGCCTGCGCCGAAGCCGGCATGGCTCAAAGCCAAGGCTCCGGTGGGAGAGAACTATCACTCGCTCAAAAAACTGGCCCGCTCTCTGAACCTGCATACAGTGTGCGAGAGCGCGCAGTGTCCGAATATCGGCGAGTGTTGGGAGCACAAGACAGCCACCTTCATGATGCTGGGCAACCTCTGCACACGGCGTTGCGGCTTCTGCGCGGTTCCCAAGGGACGCCCGGATGCGATCGACTTTGATGAGCCGCGCCGTGTGGCCGAGGCCATCGCGACCTTAGGGTTGAAGCATGCCGTCGTCACCAGCGTGAACCGCGACGACGATGTGGTGGGCGGCGCGCGCGCGTTCGCCATGCTGATCGACGAAGTTCGCCGGCAGGCGCCGGGCTGCCAGATCGAAGTGCTGGTGCCCGACTTCCAGGGACGCGAAGAGGCGATCCGCCTGGTGGTGGATGCGCATCCCGAGGTTCTGAACCACAACACCGAAACGGTGCCGCGACTCTATCGTGCGGTGCGCTCCGGCTCACGCTATGAGCGCTCGCTGCTGCTGCTTGAAACAGCGAAGCGGCTCGATCCCACCATCATTACCAAGAGCGGCGTCATGGCCGGCCTGGGTGAAGAGATGCATGAGCTGCTGGCGGTCTTCCGCGATCTCGCTTCAGCCGGCGTGGATATCCTGACGGTGGGCCAGTACCTACGGCCGTCGCGGGACCACCTGCCAATGGCGCGCTACTATACGCCGGATGAGTTTGCCGAGATGAAAGACGCGGCGATGGCGATGGGCTTCCGCCATGTGGAATCAGGGCCGCTGGTGCGGTCGAGTTACCACGCGCATGAGCAGGCCGCGAGCACCGGACTGACGGTAGTTGCTGGCTGAGAGAAGAGTTTTAGGCTGAACCGCGTGTCGGTAGGTGACGACAGAGTTCTGGAATGCGCGATTACCGGGAAGGCTGACTATGCGGTCAGCGGGGACCGGCATTTGCTGAAGCTGGGGCCATACGAAAGGCATTCCAATCACCCTCCGGCAGTTCACGGATCAGTTCCAAGCCGTTTGTGGCACAATCGACGTGCAATCGGCCCAGACAGAGAGATGACCTCCAGTCGCCTGACACCCGCTTCGGATATTGGCTTGGAAAGTCCGCACCGTGACGGGAATCCCATCGTCGGGACCAGCGAGATGGCCCGTCTTGTTCGTGCGCATGATTGGACTGCGACTTCCGTAGGCCCCATCGAGAGTTGGTCCGAGACGCTGGTCGGCGCTGTCAACTCAATGCTGAACCTGCCGTTTGCCTCGGGAATCTTCTGCGGCGTCGACAACGTGCTGATTTACAACGATGGCTATCGGTTGTTTTTGGGCGACAAACATCCTGAAGCTCTTGGCAATCCGGCACGATCCAGTTGGGAAGAGGTCTGGGATTTCGTTGGTCCATTGATCGAAGACGTCCGTTTGCAAGGGACGGCGAAAAGCGAGAAGAATCGCCTCCTCCCCATCGATTTCGATGGGATACGCGAGGACCGCTACTGGACCTACTGCTTCTATCCGATTTATGAGCGCGGTCGGATCATCGCTGTCACTGAAGTCGCCTTCGATTCGACCTCCGAGGTCATGGCGACCGAAAAGCTGCAGGAGAGCGAGGCCCGCGCCACGCGCATCCTGCAGAGCATCGGCGATGCGGTGATCGTTACAGACGCGGAGACACGCGTGACGCGCATGAACCCCATTGCGGAGGCCCTTACCGGTTGGACAGCCGCTGAAGCAGAGGGACATTCGCTGGCGGAGGTCTTCCGTATCGTCAGTGAGGCGACCCGAAGGCCGGTGGAGAGCCCGGCAGACAAGGTGAAGCGCCTCGGTACCATCGTCGGGCTGGCCAACCATACCATCCTGATTCGCAAAGACGGGACAGAGACGCCGATCGACGACAGCGGAGCGCCTATCCGCGACAGCGACGGAGCGCTTTCCGGCATCGTCGTTATCTTTCGCGACATCGGCGAGCGGCGGCAGGCGGAGAGGGCCTTGCATCTCAGCGAGGAGCGAACGCGGCTGGCGCTGACCGCGGCGAATGGCGTCGGCACCTGGGACTGGGATGTGCCGAACGACCTGGTGTACGCGGATACGAACTTCGCGCGCTTGTACGGCGTCGATCCCGCGATTGCTGCCGCGGGCATCACCATTGCGGAGTTCACCCGGAATATGCACCCGGGCGACCAATCGCGGGTGAGCAAGTCGATTGTGGCCGCGTTGCAGAGCGGTGACGAGTTCGCCTCCGAGTATCGCTTGATCCAGCGCGACGGTTCAGTGCGCTGGGTAACGGCAGTGGGTCGCTGCACTCTCACGCCGGATGGCATACCGCTTCGCTTCCCCGGCGTCACCTTCGACATAACGGAGCGCAAGCTATCCGAGGAGGCGTTGCGGAGTAGTGAAGAGCGCCTGCGCATGGCGACCGAGACGGCCCAACTCGGTATGTGGGAGCTGGACACGGCCAGTGGCTGGATGGACTGCTCCGCCACGTGCAAGGCGAACTACGGCAGATCTCCCTCCGAGGTTTTCAATTACGAAGACCTGTTGGCATCCATTCATCCCGACGATCGGCCCGGCATGCAGGCTGCGGCGCGTGAGGCGATCGCCACCGGCTCGCTCTATCGATACGAATATCGGGTGTATTGGCCGGATGGTTCGCTGCACTGGGTCGTGGCCAGCGGGCGCGTGACGCCCAGCCCCGAAAACATGTCCAAATCCATGGTAGGGGTCACGCTGGATGTCACGGAGCGGCACCAATCCACCGCGGCTCTGCTGCAGAGCGAGAAGCTTGCCGCTGTGGGTAGGCTAGCGGCCTCCATTGCGCATGAGATCAACAATCCGCTCGAATCGGTGACGAACCTGTTGTATCTGGCGCGCGGCAGCAAGGACATGACGGAGACGCAGGAGCTCCTGAAAGTGGCGGAGCGTGAGCTGCATCGCGTCTCTGTCATCAGCAACCAGACACTCCGCTTTCATAAGCAGTCCACCAAGCCGCTTTCAATCAGTTGCGTGGAACTGATTGAGAGCGTGCTCTCGGTCTATCAGGCGCGCTTTGTGAACTCTCGTATCCAGGTCGAAAAGCGCAAGCGCGCGGAGAAGCCGGTGCTTTGTTTCGAGGGCGAGATACGGCAGGTATTGAGCAATCTTGTCGGCAATGCAATCGACGCGATGCATCCGAATGGCGGCCTCCTGTTGTTGCGTAGTCGCGACGGCACGGACTGGCGAACCGACCGCAAGGGGCTGGTGATCACGGTTGCCGATACGGGTTCAGGCATGAGCGCGATGACGCGGAAGAAGATCTTCGAGCCCTTCTTCACTACCAAGGGAATCGGCGGAAACGGGCTGGGTCTATGGGTGAGCCAGGAGATTGTGGATCGGCATCACGGCACTCTGCGCGTCTACAGCAACCAGCGCGAAGGACGGAGCGGTACGGTCTTTTCGCTTTTCCTGCCCTATGACGCCGTGAGCCGTTGAGGCAAAGCAACGCCGCGTGGATCTCCACGCTTCACAGCATTACCGAAAATGCTCCTAGTGCCGCTGTCTTAAGGGATTCCGCCATCATGATCGATCGCACGACTCTGCTTCGTCGTCTCGCCACGCTTGTCGTTGCCGGCTGCGCTGCCTGCGCGCTACCGCTTCTTGCGCAAGCTCCGCACTCATTGACCTCCGCGGACCAGCAACATATCGACGAGATCGTTCGCAAGATGACGATGGCGGAGAAGCTGGATTACATCGGGGGGACCGGCTTTGCGGTGCGGGCGATGCCCGCGCTGCATCTGCCGGCGCTCGAGATGTCCGATGGACCGATCGGCGTGCGCTCCAACTCCGGCTTCCCCTCGACCACCTATGCTGGTGGAATCGGGTTGGCGGCGAGCTGGGACCGCGCACTCGCTGGGCGCGTCGGCGCGGGCATTGGGCGCGATGCGCGTGCCCGCGGCGTCAATTACATGCTGGGTCCCGGCGTGAACATCTATCGCTCGCCGCGTAACGGCCGCAACTTCGAATACTTCGGCGAAGACCCGTTCCTTACCTCGAACATCGCCGTGGGTTACATCACCGGGATGCAGGAGCAGGGTGTCAGCTCAACCATCAAGCACTTCATCGGCAACAACTCCGAGTACCTGCGTCACGATTCGGATTCGATCATTGGCGAACGAGCACTGCGCGAGATCTACCTGCCGTCCTTCGAAGCAGCGGTGAAGCAGGCGCATGTGGGCGCCATCATGGACTCCTACAACCTGATCAACGGCGAGCATGCTACGCAAAATGGTCCGCTGAACCTAGACATCGTCCGCAAGGACTTCGGCTTCCAGGGAACACTCATGTCGGACTGGGATGCGACGTACAGCGCAGTCGGAGCAGCGAACGGCGGACTCGATATCGAGATGCCCTTCGGCAAGTTCATGAACCGCGTCAACCTGGAGCCGGCACTCAAAGCCGGCACGGTGACCGAGGCGACGATCGACGAAAAGATCCGACACATCCTGACGACTGCTGTCTCCTTCGGCTGGCTGGATCGCGACCAGGCAGACACGTCCATCTCCTACGTCGACGGCCAGAACCGCGCCACGGCACTCGATTCGGCGCGGGAGTCGGCCGTCCTGCTTAAGAACGAGGGCGATCTGCTGCCGCTCGACAAGGCGCAGATCAAGAGCATCCTCATCGTGGGTCCGGACGCGTATCCAGGCGTGCCGGTGGGTGGCGGCAGCGCCGGCGTTGCGCCCTTCCATACGGTCAGCGCGCTGGAGGGAATCACCGACGACCTGGGTTATGCGGTGAAGGTCTTCTATGTGCGCGGACTGCCGACGCTTCCGGAACTGGCCCTCGGCACCCACTTCACAACGACGGCCGAGGATGGCAAATCTGGCCTGACGATGGAGTCGTTTCCTGACGATGATCTATCCGGAGAGCCGGCGAGCACAGCAGTCGTAGAGCACATCAACACCGCGGGCGTGAGTTGGGACTCGTTCGCCGACGATCCCGCGGCCGCCATGGCTCTGTTCAAGTCAGGGGCCAAGCACCTCTCGCGGCGCTTCACCGGCTACTACGACGCACCCTCGGCGGGGAAGTACATCCTGGCGTTGCAGGGCTCAGGAGAAGGCTCCGGAAACCGGGTCTTTGTCGATGGCAGGCAGGTGATCGATGACTGGGATCTGGTGCGTGCCTTCCAGCCGCACGTCACGCTCGAACTCTCTGCCGGCGCGCACAAGGTAGTGGTGGAGGACAAGCAGAGCGGCCCCATCGGCGGCCGGCTGCGCTTCGGCATCATTTCCGCGGACAAGATCGTCAACGACCGCGCAACGAAGCTGGCGGGCGACGCAGATGTGGTCTTGGTCTCTGCGGGATTTAGCGCCGACAGCGAGAGCGAGGGCGCGGACCGCACCTTCGATCTGCCGTTCGGCCAGGACGAACTCATCCGCGCCATGGCGGCGGCGAACAAGAAGACGATCGTGACGGTCACGTCCGGCGGCGGGGTTGATGCGGCAGCATGGCTGGATCGCGTGCCTGTGCTCCTCGAGACCTGGTACGCCGGTCAGGAGGGCGGGAATGCATTGGCAGAGATCCTGTTCGGCCAGGTGAATCCATCCGGGCATCTGCCAATCTCGATCGAGCGGCAAGCCGAGGACAATCCGACCTTCCACAACTACTACCCGGAGCCCGGCACCAGGCGTGTGGTCTACAAAGAGGGCATCTTCGTGGGCTATCGCGGTTATGAGCGCGATCACGTGAAGCCGCTCTTCCCATTTGGCTATGGCCTGTCCTACACCACGTTCAAGTTCGGTAACCTCTCTGTCAGCCCCGAGTCTGCAGGTGCGAATCCACAGGTAACTGTCACCTTCAATGTAACGAATACCGGCTCCCGCAAAGGTGCGGAGGTGGCGCAGGTGTATGTATCGGACGATCACGCCAGGATCGCGCGCCCGGACCGCGAACTGAAGGGCTTCGAACGGGTGGAACTGGCGCCCGGCGAGATGAAGCATGTCTCTGTCGCACTGAATGCGCGCTCCTTCGCGTACTACAGCGCGGAGGCGAAGAAGTGGACGATCGATCCGGGCAAATTCACTGTGCACGTAGGGGATTCGGTCGAGTCTACGCCGTTGAAGGGGACAGTCGAGCTGACGCGCGAGGTGGCGAACTCGGCCTTCTGAAGAAGGCTCAAGGCCGTGGGCGCCTGGGGAGATCTGCGCTCTTAAGGTTCACAAAAGCCCGTTGCTGCATGCTGCTTGTAGGAGAGATTGCGAGCAGACGCAGGCACTATGAAGCTCCACACCTATTTAATTCTGTTGACTACCCTGACTGCCGGTGCCGCGCACGCTCAGGTCTCCGGCCACGGTCAGAGCATCTCGGGCACCGTGCAGGACCCGAGTGGCGCAGCCATCGTCGGCGCCGATGTCGTGCTCGACCGGGCAGACGGGACCGAGGTTGCCCACACGGTCACAGATGGAACTGGCAACTTCCAGTTCAAGGGTGTGCCGTCTGGCGCTTACCGGCTGGACGCCGCACAGCCAGGCTTCCGGGAGACGAAGCTGGAGATCACAGCGGGCGCCGGTCTTCATAGTCCGATCCATATCGCGATGCCGATCGCCTCAGCAGAGCAGCAGGTAACCGTTGGCGGTGAAGATACCTCCACGCAAGTGAGCACAGAGATCGCGCAGAACCAGAACGGCAATACGGTGGACCGCAGTGCACTCGACCGGTTGCCTGTGTTCGACCAGGACTACATCACCACGCTCTCCCGCTTCCTCGACTCCGACGCTACGGGCACGAATGGAATCACGCTCGTGGTGAACGGGGTAGAAGCGAACGGTCCCGGTGTGACGCCGTCGGCGATTGGGAGCGTCAAAATCAACCAAAACCCCTACTCGGCGCTGTTCTCCAGGCCCGGGCGGGCGCGGATTGAGATCACGACAGAAGGGGGCACGCCGAAGCTGCACGGGGCTGCTAATTTTCTCTATCGCGACTCGCTCTTCGATGCGAGCAATGCATTCGCGGTCGTGAAGCCCAGCGAGCAGCGCACCTACTACGAAGGCTCGCTGACCGGCCCGTTGAGTCACAGTAAGAAGACCACCTTTCTACTCGCTTTGGATCGGGACAACGACAATCAGCAGGCAATTGTCGTGGCGGCAGGGCCAAGCGGCCCAGTGAACGAAAATGTCCCCAATCCCACCCATCACTACTTTCTCTCCGGCCGTGTCTTCCATGACTACGGACAAGCAAACCAGTTCTGGATCGGATATTCCTACGAGCATCGAACGGTGGCAAATCTGGGAGTCGGCGGGACGGTGTTGCCGGAGGCGGGGACGAACACGCTCTTCTTCGAGCATGAGATCAACGTAGGCGATGTCTATGTCTTCTCGCAGCAACTGCTCAACCAGCTGCACTTTCTGGTGGGTCAGAATGACAACGAGGTCCATAGCCTGAATGAAAATCCGCAGCTTATCGTCTCCGGCGCATTCACGGGCGGCGGCGCACAGGCGGATTTTCGGCGCACGGAGAATCACCTGGATGCTACCGACGTTGTGACGTATACGAAGGGACGGCAGACGATCAAATTCGGCGTCGACATACCCGACATCAGCCGGCGCGCTTACGAAGACTTCACCAATCAGGTGGGTACCTATTCGTTCGCGAGCCTGGGGGATTACGCCGCGAATAGGCCCTTCAGCTATCTGGTGCAGAGCGGAGAGGGCCGCGTCACGTTTCTGGAGAGGACGGTTGCGGGCATCTTCGAAGACAACGTGCGCGTCAATGCGAATCTCTCGCTCGCCGTGGGAGTACGCTACTACTGGCAGAACTACTTCCACGACGTGGCGCACAATGTGGCGCCGCGCGTCAGCTTCGCATACGCGCCCACTGCGCAAGGCAAGACGGTGATTCGCGGCGGAGCCGGCATGTTCTTCGACAGAACCGGCCCCTCTCCTATCTCCGATCTGCTGCACTTCAACGGCGTTCGGTTGAAGCGCTTCATCGTGCTGAATCCCAGCTTCCCCGTCACGGTGCCTCAGATCGATGCTGTGCCGACAAGCATCGTTGCGCTCGATCCCCGCCTCCGGATTCCGTACACGATCCAGTACGGCATCGGAATCGAGCAACAGCTGACAGCGAAGAGTTCGATCGCCGCGAATTACGTCGGCACGCGAGGGATCGATCTGTTTCGCTCGGTCGATGCCAACGCCCCGCCGCCACCCGGCTACGTGCAACGCCCTAACCCGGCGGTGGGTCAGCTGCGACAGCTACAGTCGGAGGGCTATCTGAAGAGCAACACACTTGAGTTGACCTTTCGTGGAAGGCCATCGCAGTACTTTACCGGGCAGGCACAATACACCCTGGGGAAGACCTACAACAACACCAGCGGCATCACGTACTTCCCGGCCAACAGCTATGCGCCGGGCGCCGACTGGTCGCGGTCCGATAATGATCGCCGGAACAAGTTCGATCTGCTGGGCACCGTCACGGCCGGCAGATGGTTCGACTTCGGCACGGCACTGTCTCTCTACTCAGGCAAGCCAGTGGATGTCACCACTGGCAATGACGAGAACCGGGACAGCCTGCCACTCGACCGGCCCTTCGGCGTGCCCCGCAACTCCCTGCACGGGCCCGGATATCTCAATCTCGATCTGAACCTCTCTCACGATTTCCGTTTGACGAAAGAGGGCAAGGAGGGACCGACGGCGACCTTGGCCATCAACTCCTTCAACGTACTGAACCACGTGAACGACGTCACCTATGTAGGTGTCGCCAGCTCTCCATTTTTCGGACAGCCGGTCGCGGCGCAGCCGCCGAGACGGATGCAACTGGACCTGGAGTTCAAGTTCTGACGGCCTTCGCTGCTGCATTTTCACTGTAGGTGCAGATAAAAGCGCGATGATCCGTATGGATTTTCTGTCAAGACAATCCATACTTCGCGGAGCTTGGCTCTACGCTGCAACAGTGAAAATGCCTTACTGCAGAAGATCGACGACGTTGGCGATGAAGTAGGTCAGCGGATCGTAGACCACGACGTAGCCGTCCCAGTAGCCCATCTGGTAGCCAGGCGGCGGCGGGGGCAGGTAGCCGTAGATATTCGGCGGCAGAGGCGTGAGGTAGCCGATGTCCCCATAGGGAAAGTAGCCGCCGATGGTGAACCTGGGCCGCCGTGCCCGGTTGATGTATCCGAGGCGATTGCGATAGTAGTTCCGCAGGTAAGAGCGATCATTGGGACGGAACTGATAGTTCGGCCTGACTTGTGGCGGACGTCCCCACTGCGGCGGCCTGCCGGGGCGCGAGGGTGGTCTGTAGCCGGGATTTGGTCGGCCCGGTTGCGGCCTTCCCGGGGAGGGTCTTCCCGGTTGCGGCCTGCCGGGACTGGGTCTGCCGGGTTGCGGTCGACTGCCGTTGTTGCCACCTGGGCGGCTCGGTCTGCTTCCAGGCGCTGGTCGAGTGGCGTTGCCGGGCCGCGCATTCTGGGCGGGCGCCTGCGAGACCGCAGGCTGGGTTGCGATGAAACAGCAGACGAGGGCTGCATTCACGAAATGGATCCGCCGCATGATGACGTCCTGCCTGTCCTAGAATGACGACCTGGAATGACGACTGCGAATGACGACTGCGCCAGCTTAGAGCAAATTTCCTGCAGGTGCATAGGGTCGGGCCGTGATTCTTATGGCCTTTCGCTACGGAAAGACTACGCCAAGCAGATCTTCGCACCTCGCAACACCAGACAATGCGCTCCACGGCGATTGCAGTGGAAACGCAAAGCCACAGTCTTCCGACGAAGCCTACCGATCGGCTGCCAAACCCACACGCTGCCTGCTTTCGCTTTAGAATCGACTTTTGCTTCAGGAGGAGAGAAGACAATGGCAGTCTCGACCATGGCCACCGTCCCTGCATTGAAGACCGTGCACCAGCAGTTGAAGTCGCGTATGGAGAAGGCGGTGGAGGATTTCCGACAGAACCTGGCATCCACGCGCACCGGCCGCGCCAGCATCCAGATGCTAGACCATGTACGGGTGGCGTACTACGGCTCGGAGATGCCGCTGAATCAGGTCTCCCAGCTCTCCATTCCCGATGCGCAGACCATCCTGATTGCGCCGTTCGATCCGTCGGCGATCGCGGAGATCGAGAAGGGGATTCGCGCGGCAGATTCGAGCTTCAATCCGCAAAATGACGGCAAAGTGGTGCGGCTGAAGGTCCCGGCGATGACCGAAGAGCGTCGCAAAGATGTGGTGAAGCAGTTGAACAAGGTGCTCGAGGAGCACCGCACCGGCGTCCGGAATATCCGGCGCGACGGCAACGACGCCATCAAGAAGGCGGCCAAGGACAAGCAGATCTCCGAGGATGAAGAGAAGCGCTCGCTCGAAGAGATCCAGAAGCTGACGGATGAAGAGATCAAGCGGATGGATGAGCTCTCCAAGAACAAGGAGAAAGAAGTCATGCAGGTCTGAGGTCGCCTGAGGGTCACCCCCTCCCCCTCCGGTGAAAGAAAGGGGGCCATAAACCCCTTCGTTTGATCGGGTTACACGGTCCCCCGAGGCTAAATTCGTCCAGCCAAAGGGTTTACGGCTAAATTCCTCCATAGAAACGACTTACGGGCAGAGTTCTGCCCGTTTTTGCTGCTCCGGTCAATAAATTATTGATTCTAGGAAGCTTACGTCTAAATTATTCCAGTGAAAGGACTTATAGCTATTGGGACCGTCCGCGCAAGTCTTGGAACATTGCGGATGTTGTGGCATGGGTCTATTTCCAGTGTAGCGAACCGGGTCAGGTGAATCGGCAGATTTCTGCCGCACGAGGAGTCGTGCAGACCGCTCAATTTCCGATTCTGGCTAGAAATGTTTTGTTGCGTACCCTGCGGGCGTCCCAATGCATTGAGTCGGTTCGGCGTCCAGCCAGACATACGTAACCCGTGTTCGGGAACCAGCCGTCACTGTGGTCGCAGCGACATCGAGCAGGCAAAAGCCGGGCCGAGATTTGGCACTGGGCATTCCATGAGATTGGACCCCACCCCCTCGTCATTTGGATTCCTTCCTGTTTGCCGACAAGCCACCCGGAACGCCATAAGGCTCCTGTTCAGGTCTCAATGAGTGACTCGGCCTGTTCGCGCCAGTTGAGATCTTGCTGTACTGCATGAGTGAACACAATGCGAGCTATCAGAATCCATTCGCTCGGTACTGATGGCACAGCAGCAAACAAGACTCATGCTGCACCAAGCCTAATCCGAGCTCAGGAGCGCGCTGGATCGGCTGGGAAGGCTGGGTCGGTACCTGGTATGTGGACTGCTGCATCAGGCCTATCACTGCGCAGGAAGCGGCGGCTCAACCACGCGCGGACGGGTTCATCATAAAGTTTGAGGCAGGCGTACCCAATCGCCACGGCTGTAAACCAAAGAAGAATGCCCCATCCAGCGCGCTGACTCAGGCTATGCGGGCCTTGCGCAATCCAGGCTGTGTAGATGTAGACCAGGGGGTAGTGCGTCAGGTAAAGCGGGTAGGAGATGTCCCCCAGAGTGCGGCAGAGCCGATTGGAAGCAGTGGTGGCCTTGAGATTTCCGGCCCCAATGGCGACGATGACCGGAAAGACGACAATGATACAGATAGCTTCGTAGAGACCGTTCATCCAGAGATGGCTGGGGCCACCGAAGCGCGGCAGCGCGAAACAGATAACCAAAAGTAGGCTGCACAGGTAGAAACCGTGGCGTACGTGGATGCGCTTACCCGAGCGCATGAGCAGCATACCCGCGAGAAAGGGAAAGAGCAGGCGCGCAAAGCCGATGTGAAGCTGCGCTGCATTGAGCGACCAGCCTCCGATGGCGTCGCCCTCCCCAGTGACCAGCATGTGAATGAGGAGAATGGCAGAGAGTCCGGTGAGCACGCTCAACCAGCGAGCAGAAAGTTTGCGTAGCCATAACGCATAAAGAAGATTAGCAATGTACTCAAAAAATAGAGACCATGCGGGCCCGTCAAGCGGATGCATCTCAGCCCAACCGCGAATATCGAATTGGGTGGGCAGCGGAAGAAGCGTACAGCCAAAAAGCATAACGGCGAGCAGCTTCCACGACGGAGTTGTAGCAATGAGCGGAAAGTCAGAGCCTCTTTGGAAATAGAAAAGCGCTGCGCCGAATAGGCTACCCATAACGATCATGGGCTGGAGGCGGATCAGGCGACGCTTGTAGAAGTTCCACTGGCTCATTCGGGGCCACCGGTCGTCGTAGGCGTAAGCCACTACAAAGCCGGAGAGTAGGAAGAAGAAGTCGACGGCCAGATAACCATGATTGATGATCTGGTTGAAACGCACGCCATGGTCGTTCGGTTCCAGGATGTGGAAGGCGACGACCAGCAGGGCTGCAACGCCGCGCAAGCCATCCAAGACTTCATAATGATTTTTCGCTTGGGGGCCGCTGGAAAGACCGGAGACACTCGTCATGTTCTTGCCATCACTATAGTGCGCTCATGACGTGATTGACCATCGCTGCATTCGTGCCCAGTACCCAGTCTGGAATGCGATAAACCCAGACCCCGAGCAGCGCTGTCTCGACACGCCATAGTTCCGTTAAACGCATGTCTGGAAAGGACGTGCTCTGAATTAACGTTAAATCGCCAATGCACTCAGCGAACACTGCCGGTGAAGGAATTGCAAGGTAAGCGCTCTGGGCTGATTACGACCGAGCGGATGTCGCTTATTGCCGTTATCCACGGCCTGAAAGCTACGGTCGCATAGCGGCTCTACCAATCCAGGTCGGCCAGAGCCACCAGGGATAGTGTGGTCATTTGGCCAGCGATCGTCAAAACGTCCACTTCCTATTTCGCCCGCACTAAAGCAGAAGCCGGGACGACGTGATGTATTGAGTGAGGCGATGCAGGCATTTTCTTTTGCGAAAATGCCTGACGAGAGTGGCGCTTCACCTTACAGCAACCGGCTTCTGCTATAGCCCCGCAATAACCGCAGCAAGTTTATCGAGTATCTGGTTCCAGCCCTCCAGTTGACCGCTATTTTTCGCGCTCTCCATGGGTTCATTTCCAATGTAGGTGAGTTTCGTCTGGCCGTTTCCGAGATCCTCAAAGAGGGTCACGTCGTGCGCACCGTCTATGGCCTCATGTTCTATTCCTAATTGCGCAGGCTCAACCTTGTTTCCCTCCGAGTCCGAGAAGTACATGGAGGAAACGATCTTCTCGTGCAGAACAATCTCGTGGTATTCAACCGCATTCCAGAACTCCTGCCCATCCGGCGCCTTCATGCAGTAGAGAGATTTTCCCCCAACGCGAAAATCCATCTGGCAAACGGGCGCAGTAAAGCCCTTCGGCCCCCACCACTGCATCACGTACTTCGGGTCTGTCCACGCCTTCCAAACCAACTCGCGTGGGGCGTCAAAAACTCTTGTAACGACCATCCGCTCAATTTCGCTAACCGTGTTTTCTGTCATCTCCGACCTCCTCTTTCTTCATTTGATTTACGACTACATCCAGTTTGTCGAAACTCTCTTCCCAGAATCGGCGATAGCCGATCGCCCAATCGCTGACTGTCTTAATCGCCGCGGGCCTAAGCGTGCATACGCTCTCCCGTCCACGCTTTGTCTTGATCACAATCCGCGCCCGCACCAGGTAGGCAATATGTTTTGAAATCATCTGCTGCGACAGAGCAAACGGTTCCATCAATCCATGCACCGAGGCAGGCCCGTGAGAGAGCCGCTCGATCATCGCCCGCCGGGTTGGATCAGACAGAGCCGCAAATGTTGTATCCAGCTTATCCACAACCAAATGGTAGTGGATTGTCGGTCAATGTCAACTGCTAATTTTGCGATTCTTGGCTCGGTTGCGGGAGAAGGTTGGCGCCGCCGGCAATGGGCTCGCCAACAAAGGAAGGATGTCAGCCTCGCAGCGGGACGATGCCATACTTTGCCGCGAGCCAGCGTTGCAGGCTTGCTGGCATGGTCGTAGCGATCTCCTGCCAGGTGACGACCTGCAGGCGACTTCGCAGCTCATACGGGCGGATGGCGCGCATGACCGCGTACCAGGCGTCGATGAGGTCCGGACGCCGCGCATCACAGACGACGCAGTAGCGGCCGTCTTGCTCGGCAGATGCTGCAAGGACACCGCGGATCAGTTGATAGTGCAGCACGCAGTGTTCGCGAGCGGCCAATGCGTCGAGGTCGAAGACGGCTGCAGCGTCACGGTAGTTTTCGACGCGCGATCGCGGCGCGGTCTGGAAGCCGGGTTCGGTGAGTTTGGCTTCGATGAGCAGGCTGCCGATTTTCAGATCGATTTCGGTGCGCTCCACATGGTTGTTTTTCAGAGGAATGCGTGGCTTGTAGCCGAACTGAAGGCGTTCCGGTGCATGGGTGCCCAGCAGGACGCGAAGGCATGAGCCGGTTCCAAATGCCTGCGGGTGGCAGAAGACGCTCATGAGCAGCGCGTCCGAACTGGTAGCGGTATCCAACTCGCCGCGTCCGCGGTCATGGCTGACGAGGCATCTTCGGGCGGAGGTATGCGGCTTTCGCAAACGGCGGTTCCATTCCGGTTTCGTTCGAATGCGGCGATAGGAGGCGGGAAAGAAGTTCCCATGCGCACCGGACTCGTTTTCGCGAAAGACGACGGCGGGGATCGGCCCCGGCGAGCACTCATGCGACAGGGATTCCCGCGTGGCCAGATCCAGCGCCCTCACGGCGAGCTCCTGACGTAGCGATGAGGCATACGGTCTCATCGGCGCATGCCTTGCAGGGCGCGCATGATCTCCCAGTGGGGCTGGCCGAGAAAGACCTCCGTAGCGACCCGATAGGCGCGACGTTCGAGACAGATGGGGCACTTCACCGCGATGCTAGGGGCGGCAGTCTCCGGAGCGGCGGGGATGCAGCGCGTGCAGCCCTTACAACTGACGACCATTGTCTTCTTGCTGTCGAGCGTCGGCATACCGGCAGAGTAGCGTGATAGGCTGTGGAAAGGCGAATAAAAAGGGAATAAACAGGGCTGCACATACGATACAGCGGCAGGTCGGCCTGGCTCTGATCTGTCCTATCACCAGCCAAGTGAAAGATTATCCGTTCGAAGTGGCGCTACCGGCCGGTCTGAAGGTGGGCGGTGTGGTGCTCTCTGACCATATAAAGAATCTCGACTAGACGGCGCGCCGGGCACAGAGGATCGATGTTGCGCCTGCGGCAGTGATGACGGCGGTACGGGCACGGATTGCTGCTGTACTTGGGATTTCTTCGCCCCAAGGATGAGCGAAAGCAGAACAGGGAACCAGCCCAGTAACGGGCTGACAGACAAGGACTTGTCAAGATTCTCTGGTCCCGTCCAGATGCCCTGATTTCCGTTCAGGCGAGGTTTTCTGCCGTTCGGCTTTGCCGGGTTCATCGTTTGTCACCGAACCGGTAGCCTAATGCTGACAGAGGACTGCTGTTCCGCTTGCAGGACTCTGGTTCCTTACTGCCGCAGTTGCATCTACGTTGGATAGACTGAAGCCTCCCAATTTGGAACGGGAGTGACGTCCGATTGGAGCCTGCAGGCTCAAACCAGGAGATCTGAATGTCGAAAGCCGTCAAATACGCAGAGCGGGCCGTGACGATTGCCGCCCAGGGCGCGTGGACCATCTTTGAAAAGCTGAACAGCATCCGTCCGAACGCATCCTTCACCCCGAAGTGGTCGGAGAAGCCGCTGCTGAAGAGCTACCAGAAGGAGAAGCCGCCGCTTGGCTGGCCCCGGACCACCGACTCGCTCTGTCCCAAGTGCGTGCCGGAGATTCGCCAGCAGATCATCGACGGCAAACTGCCGCACGAGATCCTGCTGAACGAGAAGGTCGGCGAGATCAAGGCCCAGATCATCGAGCGCGACGGCAAGATCCTGATGGTGAAGGATTGCCCGAAGCACGGTCACTTCGAAGACGTGATGGCGATCGATACCGCCTTCTTCAAGCACCTGGAAGAGGTCTTCCCGGGCCGCGACATCCGCGCCCACAACGACGAGAAGCTGCACAACCACGGCACCTCGACGGTGACCCATGGTCGCGGCTCGGTTCTCACCATCGATCTGACGAACCGTTGCAACATGATGTGCGATCCCTGCTTCATGGACGCGAACCAGGTTGGCTTCGTGCACGAGCTGGTGTGGGACGATATCAAAACCATGCTCGACAACGCGATCTCGATCAAGCCGCGCCGGCAGATGTCCGTGCAGTTCTCCGGCGGCGAGCCGACGCTGTCGCCCTACTTCCTGGACGCCGTCGCGTATGCCCGCAAGGTGGGCTACAACTCGGTGCAGGCTGCGACGAACGGCATCGAGTTTGCCAAGAGTAAGGAATTCTCCCGCGCCGCTGCCGAAGCGGGTCTGCGCTACGCATACCTGCAGTTCGACGGCATCGGCAACGCTGCCAATTCGCACCGCAAGGTCGGCAATGCATTCGACGTGAAGCTCCAGGCGATCCACAACCTGCATGAGGCAGGCGTGGACATCGTTCCGGTGACCACGATCGTGAACGGCATCAACAACGAGCAGGTGGGCCGCATCATCCAGTTCGCCCTCGACAACCCGAAGAAGATCAACTTCCTGAGCTTCCAGCCGGTGAGCTTTACCGGTCGTGATGAGGAAGTGAGCGATGAGCGCCGCGCCGCCCAGCGTTACACACTGAGCCACCTGGCGAACGACGTGCGCGATCAGACGGGTTTGGGCAAGACCGACCGCGACTGGTTCCCAATCAGCTTCATGAGCACCTTCTCCGACTGGGCCGATCTGGTCCACGGACCGACCGCGGACTGGGGCCAGCTTTCCTGCGGCTGCCATCCGAACTGCGGCATCGGCATGGCGCTGATGATCGACAAAGAAACGAAGGAGGCCGTTCCGGTCACCGCGTTCCTGAATGCCGATCGTCTGGCGAAGGATGTTGCGAAGGTGAACGACGCTGCCCGCGGCAAGTTCCTCTCCGTGGTGGGCGTGGCGCTCGCGCTGCTCCGCAACTACGATCCGACGAAGTCGCCGCAGCACTTCCGCATCATGGACCTGCTGAAGAAGTTCGATAAGTGCTTCGGAGCCACCGGCCGCAATTACGGCAAGGTGACGGGCGACCGCACCATGGCCGACATCGAGAAGCGCCGCGCCGATCGCTGGAACTTCCTGTTCATCGCAGGCATGTGGTTCCAGGACCTGTTCAACTACGACTTCCGCCGCACCGAGCAGTGCATCATCCCCTACGCGACACAGGAGGGTGAGATCAGCTTCTGCGCCTACAACACGGGCGTCGGCTGGCGGAACATCATCGAGAAGATGCACATGACGTCGACGCTCACCAAGTGGTACGAGGAGCACGGCCGTCACGAGATCTTCGCCGGTGGCAAGAAGGTCGGCATGGGCGACGCGGAGCATACCCTGGTGCTGAACCAGGCGCACGTGGACTCGGCTGCCAACGACACCCTGGACAAGCTGGGTATCGCCAAGAACAGCCGCGAGGAAAAGATCAAGGCGCGCGACGCCAAGATCAAGAACGACGCAGAGAATGCGAAGATGGCGCGGCTCTACAAGGAGCATGTGTTGGGCGAGAAGCCAGTCGAAGGACTGGTATCGCTCGACGCCATCAAGCCTGCTCCCAAGGCCGGCTCGCCGGCTCCGGTCCAGACCGAAGAGCCGGTGATGGGCGACTAGAGCAACTCGTTCTGAACGAGCAATACGAGGGCCGCCAGCGATGGCGGCCTTTCTATTGGAACTTTGGCGCAGTTTCGCCTGAGATCTTCGTTGGGTTTTTGCCGTGAAATACTTGGCGTATTGACGCTGCGTGCGAAGTCGTGGACCCCTGGGTTTTGCCGCGTTGAGGGGCTGTGACATCGGCTGTGACATCGGGGCCCGCCGAAGTACCACACGCGTCGTCAACCGTATGTGATGGGAGTGCTGATGCAGGGGGATTTCAAGCGGAATTGGACCCAGATTGCAACCACCCGGATCGCAACCATAGACGGTTACACGCTGTATCGCCGAGGCCGGTAGCGCATGAAAGATCGCGGAGCAGAAGGACAAGTCAGTGCCGAAAATGTCATCGCCGGCGGCGATGGGCCGACCAGGCCGGTCGGCGTCTACTTCATTGCGGTGTTCTTTACAGTGGAGTGGCTGTTCCTTCTTGCCAGCCTGCTGGTTACGCTCCATCATTTCTCGCCGGAGATGCGGGCGCGTCTTCTTAAGAGCGGCGCCACGACATCTCTGACAATCTCCGAGCTGAACGGTCTGCTGACGGTGATTGCGTCGTGGCTGTTGTTTGCCATGCGCAGGGTGGGCGCGGCGCTGCTGCTGGCTTCGACCCTGCTGATCGCGGGGCTGGCCGCGATCTCCTGGCCGGCGCTTCTACAACATTCCTGGCACATCCGCAACGATGCGCAGACGCACGCGCTGCTGCTGGGCGGCAGCAACCTGGTGCTGCATATCGCTGCCACGATCTATGCCTTTCACCTGGACCGGCGCGGACTGCTACGCTAGCTGGCATGAGACGTGTGCGAACCGGCTTGAGCCGACTCTTCTGCACCCTGCTGCTGCCGGCGCTTGTGGCCGGCCTGAGCGGCTGCACTATCTACTCCGAGAAGAAGCCGGCGACGCTCGATACCACCACGAGCGCAGAGCAGGTGCAGCGCATCTTCTGGCAGGACGTAGAGCAGGCGAAGTGGATGCAGGCGAATGCACTCATCGCGCCGATGGCGGTGTGGCGGGTGGGAGATCGTGTGATCGCGCGGGACCAGATTGTGCCCTGGCTGCAGTCGCTTGGCATCAAGGGGGTGCAGGTGAGCGCCGTCACGCTGAACCCGGCGGTGAACGATATGAACCTGGTCTACACGGTGCAGTTGCAAGCGTCGCAGGCGGTGGCGTCGCAGCCTGCAGCGGCCTCGCCGAGCGCCCCATGCGCGAGCCAGCCGCAGACGCTGAGTGCGCTGGCGGTGTGGCAGCAGCCGCAGCCGACGGGCGATGCCGCAAAGGACAAAAAGGCGAACGCAAGCAAGGCCTATAACGGTTATCTGCTGACCGTGCACGACCTGGCCATCTCGGCGAATGGCGCCTGTCATTAAGGCTGCAGCTCTCGATACCGAGACGCGTGCAGATCGTCTCGCGGGCAGTGCAGTTGAGCTGCGGGCGGCGCTGCTGGCTTGGTACGCGGTGCATCGGCGCAAGCTGCCGTGGCGGGCGACGCGCGATCCGTACCGTATCTGGGTCTCCGAGATCATGCTGCAGCAGACGCGAGTGGCCGCCGTGCTGGACCACTATCGCCGCTTCCTGGAGGCATTTCCTACCGTCCGCACGCTAGCTGCTGCGACAGAGCCGGCGGTGCTGGCGCTGTGGAGTGGCCTGGGTTACTACCGCCGGGCGCGCATGATGCATCGTGCCGCACAGGTAGTGGTAGCGGAGTTCGACGGAGCGATGCCTCGAACGGCGGAGACGCTGCTGTCATTGCCGGGCGTGGGCGCATATACGGCAGCGGCCGTGGCCAGCATTGCGTTTGGCGAACCGGTGGCCGTGGTTGATGGCAACGTCGAACGGGTTCTGGCGCGGGTTGCGGAATGGTCTGCCACGCAGTCGGGTTTCGCCGCGCGCGTGCGTGGGTTGGCGGGCACGCTGGTAGATCCGGAGCGAGCGGGCGACTTCAATCAAGGGATGATGGAACTGGGGGCGACGGTGTGCCTGCCCCGTGCGCCCCTGTGTCTTGCGTGTCCCTGGCAGAGGTGGTGCCGCACGCGAGGGGAACATCCCATGCCGGCGCGGCGCGCGCTGGAGCGGCAGCACAGCACTCGTGCGGTGTATCTGCGCGGCACGGGTGCGAAGCAGCAGGTGCTACTTGTGCAGCGAGCCGCGGATGCGTCTTTAATGGCCGGCATGTGGGAGCTGCCGATGTATCGGCCGAAGGCAGGTGAGTCGCCGGAGTTCACGGTGCGGCATGCCATCACGGTAACGAATCATGTCGTGGACATTTACTTGGTGACGACTGCGTTGCCGCACGGTATGGAGGGGGTGTGGGCGCCGACCGAGGAGTTAGCGCGCTATGCGCTGACCGGGCTCACCCGCAAGGTGCTCCGCCGCGTGGGATGCATGGTCTGAGGGCGCGGGCTATCATCCAGGTATGCAGGGAAGCGGCTGGAGGAGCGAACGCGCGGGCACACTATGGCTGGTGTTGGCTGCGCTGGCTATCGGTCTGCTGACCTCACTGCTCGGCATTGGCGTCGATCACCTGCTGCACAGCAGCCGCCCGCTCTACGCGTCGGACATCCTTGAGGGGGTTGCTGCCTTCCTGCTGAGTGCATTCGCGATGCTGCGCGGCCAGCGGCTGCGACGCGATCTGGTGGCGCGCATGCAGGCAGTGGAGGATGTGAACCATCATGTGCGCAATGCACTGACGGCAGTCACGTACTCGACTGTATTGAAGGAAGATCCGGTACTGAACGCGATTGTGGAAGATGCCAACGAGCGCATCGACTGGACGCTGCGCGAGGTGCTGCCGCGCGCGGCAACGCCGTTCCATCCCACGCCGGAAGAGCAGCGCTGGTGCTCCGGGATGCGTATCGAACTGGCCGAGGGCTCCAGTTCCCACCAGCTAAAACCGCAGGGCGGAGATGCGGACACGGCGCGCCGCGAAGGGCGGTAGGCGGTCGATATCCTCTGCTTCCGTACCGTGCCGCAGGGCGAAGTGACCCGTCGGCAGCTTCGCTGCGAGACAACCGGACTGGTAACAGATGGCGATCAAGAGTGGTACGCTTCCTTTTACTTCAAGCGGAGCGAGTCAGCATGCAATCCTGTACGGTGCGGAGCATCTTTACAACAGCCTTGATCACCCCCTTCCTGATCGCCGGTTTGGCAGTGCCGACGCTCGCACAGAGTCTTCCCGCGGTGCCACAGGTGGCGGGTGTTCCCGCAGCCGCACAACAGGCGGCGCAGCACATCGATCCGGAGAAGATTCGTGCTTCCGTCAAATACCTTGCGGATGACAAGCTGCAAGGCCGTGGTCCGGGAACCGACGGTGACCATATGGCGGCGAAGTATCTCTCCGACCAGTTTGCCGCCGACGGGTTGACCCCCGCGGGTGATGACGGTTCGTGGTATCAGAAGGTGCCGCTCTATGCAGTGCGTACCGTGCCGGATCAGACTACCTTTCAGCTGGTGCCGAAGAGCGGGAGCCCGCTGACGTTGAAGTATGGCGCAGACTTCGTGACCAACAACCAGACTGGCGCGGCCACCGCCGACATCGATGCGCCGATTGTCTTCGTGGGCTATGGCATCAACGCACCGGAGTACAACTGGGACGACTACAAGGGCGTGGATGTAAAGGGTAAGGTGGTGCTGATCATCGTGAACGAGCCGCCTTCCGATCGCGACTCGTTTTTCAAAGGCGCGGCGCTGACCTACTACGGCCGCTGGACCTACAAGTTTGAGGAGGCCGCGCGGCAGGGAGCGATCGGCGCGCTGATCATTCATCGCGAGGATCTGGCGAGCTACCCGTGGCAGGTCGTGCGTACGTCGTGGTCAGGCGAGAAGAGCTATCTGGTGGGCGATCCCAACGCTAAGCTGGAGGCCGCGGCGTGGATCCAGAAGGACATCGCCGACAAGATATCGCAGTCGGCAGGCTATGACATCGACACGGTTATCTCCGAGGCCGGTCAGCACCATATCTCACGGGAGACAAACTGGCGGCTGAAGGCGCACATCGTCAGCGAGAAGCGCTCGTTCGATTCCGAGAACGTCATCGGGATGGTTGGAGCCAAGGGCGCCGGCCCCGAGCAATCGGTGCTGTACACCGCGCACTTCGATCACCTGGGCATGGACAAGAACGCGCCTGGCGACAAGATTTACAACGGCGCAGCAGACAACGCGACCGGCTGCGGCATTCTGCTGGAGCTTGCCCGCGCCTATGCGGATGCAGCCAAGGCCGGAGCGCCGCCGCCGCATCGGGTGTACTTCGCCGCGGTCACGGCGGAGGAGCAGGGATTGCTGGGCTCGCAGTATCTCGGGATGCATCCGCCAGTGCCCGACAAGGATCTGACGCTGGACCTGAATTACGACATGCTGCTGCCGATTGGGGTGCCGACCTCGGCGGAGGTCTCCGGCGCGGAGCGCACCACGTTCTATCCGATGGTCGAGAGCACCGCGAAGGACTTCCAGCTCACAATCCAGCCGGATCAATTTCCGGCCGCGGGGCACTACTACCGCTCGGATCACTTCTCGCTGGCGCGCTATGGTATTCCGGCGTTTTCCATCGGCCAAGGCACTCTCTTTGCCGGACACGATGCGAGCTGGGGCGAGGATCAGATGAAGCAGTACACCGCCGAGCGGTACCACCAGCCGAGCGACGAGTACAAGCCGGAGATGGACTTCCGCGGCGACGCACGGATGGCGCAGTTCGGCTTCGATCTGGGCTGGCTTGCGTCGTCGGCAAAGACGGCACAGGGATGGCAGGCAGGGGATGAGTTTGAAGCGCCACGCAAGAAGAGCATGTCGGGCCAATAAGCCGCCGGCACTCTCCCACAGACACGCGCGACAATCCTGCGTCCGCGGAGTTCTTGCTGATATGCGATGGCCGACCGCGCTGCTGCTCTTCACCGCTACCTTGACCGTGACCGGCAAGGCACAGCAGCTTCCGGTACCGCGTCTGCTGCGACGCAATGTGCAACTGGTTCCAGAGGAGACCGGCGTCTTTCGCCCGGGTCGCTCCAATCTGCCTGATGAGGCGGCAGGCGCTTATGCCCTAAGCCCGGACTCCAACGAGATCATCGAGATGATCCTGAATGGCGACGGCAACAACACCCGGCTCCAGGGTTACCTGACGCGTGTGGGAGACGGTCCATCCGATCAGGGCGCATCGCTGACATACTTCTTCGCGCGCAGCACCGTGACCCCGGCGCAGCTCACGTTCATTACACGTCAGGTGCATGGCCTGTGGTGGAGCTTCGCGGGCACGATCGATCGCGGCAGCGCGCAGATGAGCACACAGAAGGGGTACTACTTCCTGAATGGAAGACTGACGGAGCACTTCGACACCGGCCAGTCACAGGCGCGGCGGGTCAGCCTGCCTTTGCTCCCGGATGGACGGTCGTCTCCGTGACCTGAAGGTCTTTTGCGGATGGCGGCGGGATGGGCGCCGGCTTCGTGAAGTACCACGGGATGTTGATGACCACCACGCGCTGGCTGCCTTTGACCAGCAGCATGAACTTCAGCACCTGGGCACGCTGGTTGTGCAGCAGGTTCTGCCACCACTTGCTCACCACGAGCTCCGGCACCATCACGGCGATCTGGCGGTGTGGATTTTCCGCCTCCACCTTCAAGCAATAGTCGACCAGCGGGGTCACGATGAAGCGGAACGGTGAGCGCAGGATGACCAGCTTGGGCACCGTGAGATGCACGGACTGGAGCGGGTCGACGACCATCTCCTTCCAGATGGGTGTGAGCTCGTCTTCATTGTCGTCCTTGTCCTGATCGTCGCCGGTATGGACGTGGACCGCGCGAATGTCCTGGGAGAGCATGAGCGCGAAGCGCAGACCCTTCTCCGACATACGGCTCCAGCGATCGATCGGGAGAAGCACGATGGGCGGATCGATGTCGTCCAGGCAGATAGGCCTGGTATTGTCGATCTCCGCGGCGACACGGTTGTAGTGGCGCTTGACGCGGAGCATCACGACGATGAGCAGCGGCACCATGACTGCGGTGATCCATGCGCCCTCGGCAAACTTGGCGACCAGAACGACGATGACGGTGACGCCGGTGGCGAAGGCGCCGAGGCCGTTGACGCACATGTGCCAGCCTGCACCTTTGCCGCCCTCGCGCCGCCAGTGGACGACCATACCGGCCTGAGACAGGGTAAAGGCGAGGAAGGCCCCAATGGCATAGAGCGGAATGAGCCGATCCGTGACACCGCCAAAGACGATCAGCAGGACCGCCGTGAAGGTGGCGAGCGCGTAGATGCCGTGCGAGTAGAGCAGCCGCCGGCCACGGATGATGAAGACGCCGGGGAGATATTTGTTGAGCGCGATGGCACGGGTAAGCCGGGGGAAGTCTGCGAAGGCAGTATTGGCGGAGAGTGAGAGTGCAATCAGAATGCCGGCGATGGTGGTGTAGTAGAAGATGCCACGGCCCATCACCGCCGCGGTGAGCTCGGAGATCACACTTTGATAGTGCGGCGAATCGGGATCAATTGCGCCGATTCCATAGATGCGGCACAGCAGAGCGATGCCGGCCAGCAGCACAATGAGCACGGTGATGATAATGGTGAGCGTCTTCTTGGCGTTCTGCGAGCGCGGGTCGCGGAATGCGGTGACGCCGTTCGAGACGGCTTCAACGCCGGTCAGGGCAGCGCAGCCACTGGAGAAGACCTTGAGGATGAGCCACAACGATACGGCCTCTGTGGCGGCTGGCAGCTGCGGTGGTGCAATGAGGGGGTGGGGATGACCGCCGCTCAGTACTGTTTTCGTGAGACCGACGCAGATGACCACCAGCAATGTGCCAACGAAGAGATACGTGGGGATGAGGAACGCGCCGCCAGTCTCGCGAACACCGCGCATGTTGACCAGGGTGAGCAGAACGAGAATGCCGAGACAAAAGGCGAGGGTGTGCTTGTGCAGGGCAGCGGGATCGATGGACACGAGCGCGCCGACGCCCGCCGAGATGCCAACCGCTGCGGTGAGGATGTAGTCGATCATCAACGCAGCCGCAGCCAGCAGACTGGGCAGCGTGCCCAGGTTCTCTGAGGCCACGGTATAGGAGCCGCCGCCGTTCGGATAGGCGTCAATGGTCTGCCGATAAGAGAAGAAGACGATGACCAGCAGGGTGATGATGGCGAGCGAGACGGGAATGATGTAATGCACGCCGGCCAGGCCTAGCGGGACGAGCAGGGCGAGCGCTGCTTCCGGTCCATACGCCGCGGAGGTGAGCGCATCGAGCCCAAAGATGGGGACGCCGGCCGCCGCGCCGATATGTTCGGCGCGTTGCTCCGAGTTGGCGAGGGGACGGCCGAAGAGAACGTCAGAAAGAGACATGCAGTGGACCGGCTTTCCTGAGAGGCGACGTGCGGCAACACTCTATCGGGTTTTCGATGCTCCATGCCATCGCAGCGCCGTTGTAGCCACTGGGATGCGTTGAGCCTCGTCAAAAATCAGTAGAAATTCCGCCGAGGTATGGTCGGTTGGATTCAGGGCTGCTCCTGCTGCTGCGACGCCAGCTCGTTCCGCTGCAGACAGCGCATCACCGCGATGACGCGCTGGTAGATATAGACCAGCTCACTGTCCGGAAGCGGCCCGCGATTGTGCGAGCGTACATTGTCGAAGATGATCTGCTCGCGCTTCGGTTCGTACACCGGCATATCGGTGGACTCTTTCCATTTACCGATGGCGCGGGCGGCCTCGGCCCGCTGGTTCAACAGCTCGACGATCTGCAGGTCCAGGGCATCGATTCGAATGCGCCAGTCGCTGATATCCATGAAATGCCTCGAGTGAGGGGATGTGGTGCTGTTTTCGTTCGAGTCAGCGGGCAGCGGCAACTGGCCGCAGCCCCTCGATAAATCGCGCCACGGCGGCAGGCGCATCCAGTGGCGCGCTCGTCTCGATCAAGGCGACGATCGCACTGCCGATAGCGGCGGCGTCCGCGAACTCGCCCAGCGCAGCCACGTGGCCCGCGTTCGAGACGCCGAAGCCGAGCGCGATGGGCAGCCTAGTGTCGCTGGGTCCCGTGTCGCGGCGTCCCGTGTAGCGGCGGAGGCGGTCGACCAACGAACGCGCATCCGCCGCCAGGGTCTGCTGGGTGCCGGTGATACCGACACGCGAGACGGCGTAGACGAATCCTTCGCTGAGGGCAGCGATACGCTCCAGCCGCTCATCCGTGCTGGTGGGTGCGGCGAGGAATATAGGAGCGAGGTGCGCAGCGCGCATTGCGTCGAGATACCGGCCCTCGGCCTCCTCGATGGTGAGGTCGGTGGCCAGCACGCCATCCACACCGGCAGCGCCGGCATCCACGCAAAAGCGTTCGAGACCGTAGCGCAGGATCGGATTCAGATAGGAGAAGATGACCAGCCCGGTCTCGGGACGAGCGACGCGGAGATCGCGCGCCAGGGCTAAAACGTCAGTCATCGAGGTGCCCTGAGCAACGGCACGATGACTGGCTCGCTCGATGACCGGTCCGTCGGCGAGCGGATCGCTGAAGGGCACGCCGAGTTCGAGCACGTCGGCGCCGGCGTCGATCGCGGCAAGGGCGATGGAACGAGTGGTGGCCACGTCGGGATCGCCAACCGTGAGGTAGACGATAAGGCCGGGGCGCTGCTTGAAGCGGATCGGCATGATTGGATCATTTTACGGTTTCAGCGTTCTGTCGAAAGGGGCAACACACAGCGAAGTTACGGAATAGACCTGGCCGGACGCCTGCTCGCCTGCGCAGCCACAGCGTCTTTCGCAAATCGCGTGAAAGAATGCCATCAACAGGTTTTTCATTCTTCACATCAAGGCCAAACCACACTGGACATACGAATCAAGCCCCTCTGCCTGCTGCTCCTTCTTCTCATGGTGTCGTTACGGCTCGGGCATGCACAAGGCACCGTCCCCACATTCACGCGAATGATCGGCGAGAGCTCCTACACGCTGGCCGGGCGCGATCCGGCACAGAGCGGCACGACCGTCATCCCCACGGTGCTGGTTCCTGTCACGCTCACGTTCGACGGCAAGCCCATCCGCATGGATGCGGCACCGGATGTGCCGCGCATCCTGAAGTCGCCCGTCTTCTCGAAGTTTGCTTTCGCCCCCGGCAGTAAGGCGCAGTACGCCGACGCCCTGCTCCAGTCGAATTTTCCGGCGGACTCAGCGGGCCACACGTTGCTTGGCAGGCCCAAGGTAATACCTGTCACGATCGCCATCCCTGCCGGCTACGGGTATCTGCTGAGGTCGAAGAAGAGCGGCAGATCGTTCGCTGTGGTCGATGGGGAGTTTGTCGAGAAAGAACTCTTCGGAAAGATTCCGCGGCAAGAGGGCAAGCTCGTGATTGCGGTCACCCATAACACCACCTACTACGTGCTTGGCGATGCCACCGTCTGTTGTACCTGGGGAACGCACGGCGTAGATGCGGCTACGGGAAACTCATTCGTACTCGGTTCGTACCTCCATGCCGCGCCGGCCATCGTCACCGACCGCGACATTCAGCCCCTGACGCAGCAGCTTGCAGAGTTCTTCAACGATCCGCTGCACGATCCTCGCGTCTATTCCCGTGCTCCAACCGCACCCGGCAACTACTTTTCGGCATGGCAGGTGCCGGGTGAGGATCGGGGCTGCGGAGGGTCGGGCATCGGGTCGAACTATTTTCTTCTCGAGCCTACCAATACAAATCCGAAGAACAGTTTTCCGGCGTCCATGTCGTTCCGAGCCAACACGCCTGGGTTCACATACCACTTGCAGAACGTGGCCCTGCTGCCCTGGTATCTTGGAGCGGCTGCGCCTCCCGGCAGCACGTACAGCTTTCCGGATCCTCATGCGCTCTCGGAGGCCGCCCGGCCGTGCCTCGATCGCAGTGTGCGCATGGCAGGCGGTGGTGAGCCCACCGCGACACCGGTCGCCTCCAGCGGTTCGTTGCATGGCCATCGCCTGATCGGCTACTGGACCGGCTCACGATTTACCGCGAACGCGCCGTTTTCCCTCCATGAGGTTGCGCCGCAGTGGGACATCGTTATCGCGGCCTTCGCATCGCCGGATAAGACCGCTCCGGAGGGAACGCTGCACTTTCGTGTGCCGCGCGGCATCGATCCGGATCAGCTCAAGGCCGATATTGCCGGCCTCAAGGGTCAGGGCAAGAAGGTGATGATCTCGCTCGGAGGAGGAGGGGAGTACTTTAAGCTCGATGATCCGCAGTACATTCCGAACTTCGTCTCTTCCGTCACCAGCATCGTCACTGAGTACGGCTTTGACGGCGTAGACATCGACTTTGAGACGCCGTCCCTCGCTCTCGCGTCAGGAGACATTGATTTCAAACATCCCACCACGCCTTCGGTCGTAAATCTCATCACCGGCCTCCGTCAACTGCGCGACCACTTCGGCTCTGGCTTCATGATTAGCCTCGTTCCGGAAGGAACCCAGATACCGGGCGGTTATGGCACCTATGGAGGACAGTTCGGGTCATACCTCCCGCTCGCGTATGCACTGCGGGACATCCTGACTTTCGTCGATGTGCAGGACTACAACACGCCGCCGCTCGAAGGTCTAGATGGCGAGATCTATCAATCCAGTTCGGTTGACTATCACGCCGCAATGACCGAACTCGTCCTGCGCGGCTTCCATGCGGGAGGGAGTGCCCGGCACTTCTTTCCGCCGCTACCGTCCAGCAAAGTGGCAGTTGGATTTTTGACAGACTACACAGCACCCGAAGTTGTGAGTCAGGCAATGAGCTATCTCATTACCGGCAAAGCACCTGCGGGAACGATCTACAAACTACGCGGGGCCGCGGGCTATCCAGATATGATCGGCGCTATGTTCTGGACGATCGATGCCGACCGGCATGACAACTACAAATACTCCAACCAGATCGGCCCACAACTGCATAGTTATCCGGAATCCAGATAAGGATTCTGGATAACTATGGCAATTTTCCTGATGCTGTGATGTGCGGAGCGGCGCTCGGCGTGGCCTTTCCTTAATGAAAGGCCACAAAGGCCTTCATTGGCCCATCTACACCTACAGGAAAATTGCTATATGGCCACATTGGAGATGACCTAAGCATTTTCACTGTTGCTGTGTAGAGCCAAGTTCGGCGAAGTGTGGCTTTTCTTGACGGAAAAGCCACGCGGAGCATCGCGCTCTTCGCTATACCTACAGTGACAATGAACTATCCGGCCGTTGCGCCATTCAGGTGCAACTCACGTGCGAGGATGCCCATGTCCTTATCGCCGCGACCGGAGACGTTGACGACGAGCACGTCCTCCGGCGCAAGTGTGGGGGCGAGACGGATCGCCTCCGCAACCGCATGTGCACTTTCGAGCGCGGGCACGATGCCCTCAGTACGCGCGAGCATCACGGTGGCGTCGAGCGCTGCTTGATCGGTCGCCGATGTGTACGTTGCGCGGCCGGAGTCATGCAGCGCGGCGTGCTCCGGACCGACTGAGGCGTAGTCGAGGCCGGCGGATACCGAGTGAGTCAAGGACACCTGGCCGTTCTCGTCCTGCAGCACATAGGAGAAGGTACCTTGCAGTACGCCGGGCGAGCCGCCGCTGAAGCGCGCAGCGTGTGCGCCAAGCTGGCTGGAGCGGCCGCCGGCCTCCACACCGATCAGCCTCACCGCGGGATCGCGCACGAAGTCAAAGAAGGCGCCCATCGCATTCGATCCGCCGCCTACACAGGCGAGGATGGCAGTGGGCAGGCGGCCTTCCTTTTCGAGGATCTGGCGACGGATCTCTTCACCGGTGATGCGGTGGAAGTCGCGCACCATCGTGGGGTAGGGATGTGCGCCGAGCACGCTGCCCAGCAGATAGTGGGTGGTGCGCACATTGGTGACCCAGTCGCGCATCGCTTCGTTGATGGCATCTTTCAGCGTCTTCGAGCCGGAGCTGACCCCACGGACCTCGGCGCCGAGCAAGCGCATGCGATAGACATTCAGCTCCTGCCGGCGCATGTCCTCTTCGCCCATATAGACGACGCACTCCATGCCGAAGAGCGCGCAAACCGTGGCCGTGGCCACGCCGTGCTGGCCCGCGCCGGTCTCGGCGATGATGCGGCGCTTGCCCATGCGCTGCGCCAGTAGTCCCTGGCCGAGGCAGTTGTTGATCTTGTGCGCGCCGGTGTGCAGTAGGTCTTCGCGCTTGAGATAGATCTTGGCGCCGCCCAGCTTTTCCGTGAGCCGCTGCGCCAGATAGAGTGGCGTGGGGCGCCCTGCGTAGTCACGGAGCAGCGTGTCCAGCTCCGCGCTGAAGATGGGATCGCGCTTGGCCTGCTCGTAAGCCGTCTCCAGCTCTTCGAGCGCGGCCATCAGCGTCTCCGGTACATAGCGGCCGCCGTAGTCGCCAAAGCGTCCGGGACAAGTCTGGGTCTGAGTCTGGGGCGTAGTCTCCATCGCGATCTTCCTCTTGCTTTTAGAGTATCGCGTCGGTCACTCGCTCGTGGCGCGCTGCCTGCCGGCTTGTTTTAGCTGGGCAAAGGCCTGGCGTGCGTTCCGGATGAAGGAGACAACGCGCGCAGGATCCTTGCGGCCCGGTGCAGCCTCCACGCCGGTGGCGACGTCGACGCCCCAGGGCATCAGGGTCTGGATGGCCTCTGCTACGTTGTCAGGATTCAGTCCACCGGCGGCGATCAACCGCCGGGGCAGCGCTGCGCTGCGGAAATGGCGTTGCGCAGTCTGCCAGTCGTAGCGCGTGCCAGTGCCACCATGCCCCATCGGGCCGCGAGAATCGATCAAGACCCCATCGATCGCAGAATTGGATGTGACTGTGGCTAGTTCGTGGTCCAGGTCCTCGCCGAAGGGCAGCACGGCAACGATGCCAATCCGAATCGCGATGTCTTGCGTAGAAAAGTGATCGCGCAGCTTCCGTGGCAGCTCTGGATCATCGTTGGTGTGCAGTTGCACGCCGGTCAGGCCGGCTTCCAGCACGGTCGCGACGATTTCGTCGAAACCGGCATCCGCGAAGACGCCGTAGCGTTCTACATTGCGGGGCAGATACGGGGAGATGGTGAGCATCTGCTCCACGGTGACCCGCCGTGGGCTGGGCGCGAAGATGAAACCGAGCGCACTCGCGCCGTGGTTGGCGGCGTGTTGTGCATCGGTGAGATTGGTGTTTCCGCAGATCTTGATCCACATACGTCAGGCGTGGACCACGCGGGAAGCAGCATGCTGTTTGGCGGTGTCGATCCACCGGGCAAGCGCGCGGCCGGGGTCGGCCTCACGCATGAAGGTCTCACCGATGAGAAAGGCATGAAAGCCCGCAGCGCGCAGGCGCGTGTAATCCTCCGCACTGGCGATACCGCTCTCGGCCACGCGAATGACATCCGCGGGCATCTCTGCAGCCAGCTCGAGCGACGTCTCGACCCGCACTTCGAAGGTGTTGAGATCGCGGTTGTTGACGCCGATCATGCTCACGCCGAGGTTGCGGATGCGTGCCAGCTCGCCGCGCGTATGTACCTCGCACAAGACATCGAGCTCATAGTCCCGCGCCACGGTGGCGAGACGTTCGAGCTCCGGATCGGACAGCGCGGCGGCGATCAACAGAATGGCATCCGCCTTGTACGCACGCGCCTCCAGCAGCTGGTACTCGGCCACGATGAAGTCCTTGCGCAAACAGGGAAGGGTCGTCGCATCGGAGGCGGCAGTCAGATTGTTCAGACTGCCCTGAAAAAAGGGCTCGTCGGTGAGCACGGAAAGGGCTGCGGCGCCGCCGGTTTCCATAGCGGGCGCCAGTGAGGCGGCTGAAAAGTCTGCGCGGATCAAACCCTTCGATGGGGAGGCTTTCTTCAACTCTGCGATGACAGCAGGACCCTCAACCGCATGGGCGCGGAGGGCGGCAGAAAAGCCGCGCGGCATGTGGTCCGAGGCCCTGCGCTCGAGCGTTGCACTGGGGACCTGCTCCATGCGTGAGGCCAAGTCAGCGCGGGTTCGCGTGAGAATCTCTTCAAGATGAGTCGACATCCGCAAAAAAGTCCTTCGAACAAGTAATTGTCTTGCATGAGTATAGACGTACAGGGAACGATACCGGCCCCAGGCTAACAGACACTTTCTCAGCAGGCGCTGCGGGATCCGCAGACCGCAGGATTACCGAAAGTGCTTAGGCCGTGTTGTTCGCGCTGTCGCCGCCGGTTACATCGTAGGTAGCGCCGGAGACCATGCGCGCCGCGTCGGATGCCAGGAAGACGACGACCGGCGCAACATCCTCCGGGCTGATCCACGGTACTCCGAGCGGGGTTTTCTTTTCGAGGCCTTCGCGGGCCGATGCTTCATCGCTGGTCTTGTTGCCTGTCGGCGTCTTGCCGGCAACCTCCAGCGCTTGCGCATACCGTTCTTCATGACGTGTGAGTGGAGTATCGATGAGGCCGGGAACCACGGCGTTCACCGTAATGCCGTACTTGCCCAGCTCAAGCGCAGCCGACTTCATGAGCCCGATGATGCCCCACTTCGAGGCCGAGTAAGCTGCTCCTGTCTTTGTACCGTGGCGCCCCTGAGTGGAAGTGGTAACGATGATCCTGCCCTTGCCGCGTTTGACGATGGCCGGCGCAAAGGCGCGGATGGCATTTGCCGTGCCGGTGAGGTTGACGTCGATCTGGATGTGCCAGTCCGGATCTTCCATCTCCAATAGCGGCCGAAAGGCCTGAATGCCCGCGTTGGCAAAGAGGATATCGATGCCGCCGAACTCCTGCTCGACGGTAGTGCTGATCGCACGGAGCGCAGAGAGGTCACGCTGATCGACGACGAAGCTCTTCCAGTGGGCGCCGGCGGCCTCAACCAGCTTTCCTGTCTCTGCCAATTCATCCTGGCTTGCAGGAGCAACGCCGGAGCGTGGATCGACGACTGCACAGATGTCCAGCCCGGCAATGTCCGCGCCCTCCCTGGCGAGAGCGACGGCTGCGGCGCGTCCAATGCCGCGCGCAGCTCCGGTGACTACGGCAATCTTTCCTTGGAGCGAAGTGCTAGTGGCTTGAGCCTGCTTTGCGGTCATGCGATCTCCTGCTACGGCATTGGATGCGCGCGGTTCCTACGCAGACTCCTGGCACGCGAGCGTGCGCCGGCTTTATGACTCAATCGTTTCTTTCTTTCTTTCTTTGCGCTGTCATCGTTAGCGTTTAGGATCACGCCCATCTCCTTAAGGCATGTCTGGATGCATGCTTGGAGCGATAGGGCGCGACCCGGGTCTGTAGCAGACGGCACAATCTTCCACGGAGGATGCAATGGACTGGGACAAAGCAATTCATTACGGGCGCATGGTGCTTGCCGCGGAGCAGGTGTTGCCGACAGGCGATTGTGGGCAGGTATTCACCCTCCAGGAGGCTGGGACGGAGAGCCGCTTCTCCCTGTTGGTTACCGTCTTCGCGAGTGACTTAGCGACAGCCAGCAATCCGGACCGTGGCAGCCGCACCGTCTCGATCGGATTTGTGGCACAGAGCGAAGACGGCGAAGTGGTGATCGCGTTGCGGGGCACCGAAGGCATTCATGAATGGGTCCATGACTGCCATTTTCACGCGGTTGCATGTCCGATACTGCAGGACGCCGGGTACACCGAAGACGGTTTCACGGAGCTGTATCTCTCGCTGCGGACAGGCCCGGAGCCGCGTGCACCGGCACTGGGAGAGAGCATTGCGACGATGCAGTTCCCGCATCCCGTCACCACGGTGACCGTCTGCGGCCACAGCCTGGGTGCGGCGCTAGCCACGCTTCTCGCAGCGGACCTGGCGGCGAATACGCAGTACACGAACGTCTCTCTCTATACCTATGCCAGCCCGCGCCTGGGCGATGCCAGATTCGTGGAGGTATTCCAGCAGCTGGTGCCGAATGCCCACCGGATTGCGAACCGGGCAGACATCGTGACCGAGACACCGCCTGCCATTCTTTGCCATGCGCGGCCTTACCTGCACGTGGAAGAGATGATCCTTCTTGCGCCGCGCGAGACGGTGAAATATCACATCGTGTGCATGCACCACATGACGACGTACATGTACCTGATGATGATGGAGGCCGGCATGGGTGAGGCCCCGGCGGCGCTGCATCCCGATTGCTGGCGCGAGAGGAAGCGGCCGGAGCTGCAGAGTGAGCCCACGACGGGGAACGAAGAAAAGATGACAGTTTGGCCGGTAGAGGATCGGACTGGAGGGCCAGGCTGACCAGGCTGATCTGTTGATCTATAGCTGGAGAAAGCTCTGTGACTGGAGAAAGCCGATCGCTTCCAATGATCTGCCGATTGGTGCCGAAGAAGGGACTCGAACCCCCACACCCTTGCGAGTACATGGACCTGAACCATGCGCGTCTGCCAATTCCGCCACTTCGGCACGGGTAAGGTCCAGATGGGTGCTGGACGGCAGTAATCGCTAGTCTCGCAGGGCATCTCGGGAATGTCAAACCATCCACCCTAAGGATGGGATGGCCGGTTCATAGTACCCACATCGCTGTAAAGTCTGTGTAAATGCCTTGTGTGAGAAGAGGGCCAACGGAATGACTGGAGCCAATGGGGAAGCGCCCCTGCTGCAGGACGATGCCAAAGAGATCCGGCGTATCACTCACGATCTGAACAACGCGCTGGAGCTGCTGGTGCAGGCGAGCTATCTGGTGAACACAACCGAGCTGACTGACCAGGCGAAGGAGTGGATGAAGCTGGTCGATCAGGGGATCCGGCAGGCCACCGACCGAACACGCGAGATGCGTGAGTTTGTGCACAGGCGCAGCGAACAGGAATAACATCGCCGCGCGATGAGATAACTCGCGCGGCGATTTCGTGGCTATCTGCGGATGTGCGAAGACTTAGGAGACCAGTGTCGCATTCAGTTTGATCTCGGTGTTGCCGGCGAAGAGGCGCGAGATGGGGCATCCGGTCTTTGCGTCCTGCGCGGCCTTGTCGAAGGCGGCCTGATCGGCGCCCGGTACCTTCGCCGTGGTGTTCAACGTGATCTTAGTAATGGTGGGCTTTTCGTCCTTTTTCTCGAAGGTCACGGCGGCCGTGGTTTCAATCGACTCCGGCGTCAGGTTGGCTCCGGTCAGTTGTGCGCTCAATGCCATGGTGAAGCATCCGGCGTGCGCCGCGGCGATCAATTCTTCGGGGTTGGTGCCGATGCCATCCTCAAAGCGCGTGCTAAAAGAATACTGCGCATCCTTCAGAACGCCGCTCTGGCTCGAGATCCGGCCCTTCCCGTCCTTCAATCCGCCTTGCCACACCGCTGTTGCTTTCCGGTCCATAGTTACTCCTCAGTTAGGTTGTCTTCCATGATTCTGTCCGACGTCCCATTCTATGAGATGCATGTGGTTTCCCCGTGAATCAGGGAACCGGGATGGAGTAGGCTGTCCCCTATGTCGTCCCCGATCGTTGCCGCAAAGCCGCTGGAGAGCGCGTCGCAGACGCCGGCTGCCAAGCCTGTCTGCACCTGGTGCCCGAACTGTGCGGCGAGTTTGGAGAGCAGCCGTTGCAAGCTGGTGTGCCGACGCTGCGGCTACTACATGAGCTGCGCGGACTACTACTGAGCCGGTTCCCTGCACGCTTCCTGCGTCCGTGAGCGTATGCTTTGGCTACCGCCCGCACGAAAGGAAATCCAATGGCGAACAATCGCACGTTCTGGACTGGCGCGCTTTGCGGAGCGGCCGTTGCGTATATGGCAGATCGCCTGCTCATGGGCAGGCAGCCAAGGCGTCGTCTTGAAGTGATTGGAGGTAACGCCAAGATCCTGCGCATTCCGCTGAAGCGCGACGATGCTGCAGGAGACCCTTCGATGCTGGCGTCTGACCGGAGCCGATCCCGCCCAGGCTTCGAGCGCCCAGGCTTCGAGCGCAGAGGCGGCGCGCCGGGTGGAGCGGCCGCGGCTGAAGTGCACGAGGTCCCGGGTCATCCCGGCCAGCGACTCGACCACAGCAACGCAGCGCAGACGGTCCGCTCCGCATCGCGCACGCAGGTTCATCCGCCGGCTCAGCACTAAGTCAAGCAGGCAGGAAATGTCGAGCCCGCCCGGAATCGATTGTGTGACGCGCACTTCGAGCCTCCCTCGCATACAATTGGCGATGCCTTATGTTCGACGTTCCCATACGTCGCCTGAACGATGATCCGCAACGGTAATCCGCACTTGATATCCCGCACCAAGGAGACTGTCTTGCGCACCGTCACTCCTCTCGCCTGTAGCGCTGTGCTTGCTTTAAGCGCATGCGCCCCTCTTCTTCTCCACGCACAGCTGTTCGAGTCGACCCACGCCAAACAAACCGCAATGGACATGACCCCCGCGGAGAAGGCGACCGTCGATCGTCTTGGCAGCCTCGACACGCTGCCTGCGGGGCCCTGGCGGTTCTACGCCGGCATGGTGTCGCATGGCGAAGACCCATCGCTCGACGACAGCATGTGGCAGAAGGTGGAACCGAAGTCGACCGCGCCGAAGGAAGCGGTCTGGTATCGCCGCGAGATCGAGGTGCCGAAGACGCTGAACGGTTACGACCTGACCGGCGCGCGTGTGTGGTTTCGGTTTCGCGCCAACGCGAATGGACCCATGCCGGAGATCATCTACTTCAATGGCCGGCGCGTTGCGCTGGGCGACGACCTGGAGCCGATCGTGCTGTTCGACGATGCGAAGCCGGGTGACAAGGTGCTGGTCGCGGTAAAGCTGCTGCCCACTGTCGACGACAAGCGTTTTGCCGGCGTCGACCTGAACGTCGAGTTCTCCTCCAAGCGCCCGAACCCTGCCGACCTGCGCACCGAGTTCACGACGGCGGCTCTGCTGCTGCCGACACTGTCGAAGAACCTTTCCGGCGATCAGGCGACGCTCGCCAAGGCGATCGGCGACGTGGACATGGACGCGCTGGACAAGAAAGACCAGTCGAAGTTCGATGTCTCGCTGAAAGATGCGCAGAAAGCTATGGAAGGGCTGCGACCGACCCTCGAGCAGGCGAACATGCACCTGACCGGCAACTCGCACATCGACGCAGCATGGTTGTGGCCATGGACCGAGACAGTCGATGTAGTGAAGCGTACCTTCGGCACCGCCGCGCAGTTGATGAACGAGTATCCGACCTACACCTACACGCAGTCTGCTGCCCAGTACAACCAGTGGATCGCGGACAAGTATCCGGAGCTGAACGACCAGATCAAACAGCGCATTCAGGAGGGTCGCTGGGAGCTGGTCGGCGGCATGTGGATCGAGCCGGACCTGAACATGCCGGACGGCGAGTCGCTGGTGCGGCAGATCCTGGTGGGCCAGGAGACGTTCCAGAAGCTGTACGGAAGGACGACACGCATCGGTTGGAATCCGGACTCCTTCGGTTACAACTGGCAGCTGCCGCAGGTCTACAAGCGTTCCGGTATCGACTACTTCGTGACGCAGAAGATGACCTGGAACGATACGAATCAGTTGCCGCTGAAGCTGTTCTGGTGGGAGTCGCCGGATGGCAGCAAGGTGCTGACATACTTTCCGCACGACTATGGCAACGACGACCTGAACCCGGTCCGCCTGGCGAAAAACATGGTGGAAGCGCGGAACCGTGCTCCGGGGCTCGACAGCGTGATGGATCTCTACGGCGTGGGCGATCACGGCGGCGGACCGACGCGCGCGATGCTGGACCAGGGCCTGCACTGGATGCAACCCGATAAGGTTGTGCCACGCTCCGAATTCGGGACGGCGCAGCCGTACTTCGACGCAGTGGAGAAGGAGATCAATCCGCAGTCACCTACCTGGAACTACGAAACGCTCGCCAAAGGCGATACGCAGTTGCCCGCGGCGGCTGCGGGTCAGGTTAGCGTGCCCACGTGGAACGATGAACTTTATCTCGAATACCACCGTGGGGTCTTCACGACGCAGGCGGACCACAAGCGCAACATGCGCGACAGTGAAGAGTGGGTGCTGAACGCAGAGAAGTACGCGTCGCTGGCATGGCTCGATGGGCAGACCTATCCGGCAACGGAGCTGAAAGATGCGTGGAAGCATGTGCTCTTCAACCAGTTCCACGATCTGGCTGCGGGCTCGGGTATCGGCGTCATCTATCGCGAAGCGCAGAAGGACTACAACCAGGTGCACTGGGCGGCAAATCAAGTGACCGATCAGTCGCTGAACACGATTCAGGCTCGCGTAAACACCCGCGTGCCGGCAGGCGGCGTGCCGGTAATGGTGATGAACCCGCTGGGCTGGGACCGCTCCGGGGTGGCCATGGTGAAGGTGGAGATGCCTTCCGCGGCAGGGGACGGTATATCGATCTTGAATGCGCAGGGCCGCGTCGTTCCCTCTGAGGTGCTGGAGAGCGACCCGAAGACCAATACGTATCAGATGCTGGTACGTGCAGAAGACGTTCCGTCCATGGGCTATGAGGTGCTGCATGCAGTCTCCGGCAAGCGGCCATTCGTCTCCGATGTGAAGGCTCACGGGCTGACCATCGAAAATGCGGCGCTGCGCGTCACCGTCGATCCATCCTCGGGCTGCATTACGTCGCTCTACGACAAAAAGGCGAGCTACGAGACGCTGGCATCCGGCGGATGTGGCAATGAGCTGCAGGCCTTCAAGGACACGCCGAAGCAATATGACGCGTGGAACATCGACCCGGGTACGCTCGATCAACCACCCACCTTGCTGAACAAGGCGGACTCGGTCACGCTGACCGAGCATGGTCCACTGCGCGCCGTCATCCGGGTGAGCCGCACCTGGCAGAGCTCCAAGTTCGTGCAGGACATCACCCTCTACACCGGCGCGGACGATGTCGTCGTGAGCAACGACATCGACTGGCACGAGACGCATGTCCTGCTGAAGGCGGCATTCCCGCTGGCCGCGACCGGGCCATTCGCAACCTACGAAATTCCCTACGGCACGATCGAGCGGCCAACCACGCGCAACAACAGCGTAGAGAAGGCCAAGTTCGAAGTGCCCGCGATGCGCTGGGCCGACCTCGGCGACGGCCGGCATGGCATGAGCCTGATCAACGAATCGAAGTACGGCTACGACGCAGTGGGCAACCAACTGCGGCTCAGCCTTCTGCGTTCGCCCACCTGGCCCGATCCCGATGCCGACCGTGAGCACCATCACTTCAGCTACGCGCTCTATCCGCACGCAGGTGACTGGAAGCAGGCGTTGAGCGTCCGTCACGGTTACGATTTCAACTACAATTTGAAGGCATTGCAGGTGGAGTCGCACACCGGCACGCTGCCGCAGAGTCACTCCTTCGCCGGTATCGCGGACAAGGATGTAGTGCTGACCGCGATGAAGCAGTCGGAGGATGGCAAGGGCCTGGTGATGCGCTTCTACGAATGGGCTGGTAAGGGCGGCAATGTCACACTGACCGTGCCGCGCGGCGCTACATCGGCGACGGTTGCCAACCTGATGGAGAAGCCGGAGGGCTCGGCACTGAGCGTGAACGGCGACAAGGTGACGGTCCCGGTGACGCCCTATGAGATCCAGACGGTTCGCCTGGATTACAGCCCCGCTGCACGGCCATGATCGCAGCGGCTTGCTGATCAGGAGTGAGTGACAGGAATGAGTGATCAGGAATAAGAAAGGGGTCGCGGCTATGAGCCGCGCCCCCTTTTGATTATGTTGTATGAGTCCTTACGGGTTCGACGGAGTCTGCGGTGTGCCGGCGCTGGCGGCGTTCGGACGCAGCACGAAGGTCTTTCCGACCACTGTGCCGACACCCAGAACGCGGTTGTAGTTGCCCCCAGCGGTGTAGCCGTTGTTCTCTCCGGGGATATCCGTGCGGAAGTATTCGTTGGTAGTGCCGCCGGATTTCTGCAGTGCCGCGAGTGAGTAGATGTCGAAGTTCTCGTTGCCGAGGCGTCCCTGCGTGCTCTGGATCTTCAACGCCAGCAGGCCGACAAAATCCGGCGACGACGCGCTGGTGCCGATAACGCCGAACAGGCCACCGCCGATCGCGACGATGTCCGCACTGCGGTCCGGGCCGCATGGTGTCACTGCGCCAACCGGGCAGCCGCCCATGTGCAGGGAGACATCCGGAACCGTCCGGTAGTTCGAACCGGTCTTCAACAGCTTCTGGAAGTCGGGCTTATTGAAAACAATGCTGTTGCCGCCGCCCGATCCCCACTCGAAGCCAGTTGCCGGTGTTCCGTAGTCGGGGTCGCCGATGTAAGGATCGCCGAATGCCGCTTCGCTGAGGTACTTCGAGTTCAGGTTGTTGGTGCTCATGGTTGTGACGAGATTCGTTCCCCCCACGCCGACCACGTGCGGGCTGGATGCGGGGTTCTCGGCAGACAGCACCGCAGTGCCGCAGCCGGTAGTCGCGTTGGTGGCGAAGCAGGCGATGGGCGGAGCGGGGCGCGCGCCGAAGTCGCCGGAGGAGGCGACAAAGGTGATGCCTTGAGCATTGCCCTGCTTGAACAGATCGTCATACACCTTGAGGATGCCGGTGAAGTCCTGGCCGCCGTTGTAGGCTGCCGTGTACAAGATCTCCGGGCCGGCGAAGGACATGTTGACGACGTCGGCGGTGTTGGACTCGTCGATGGTCACGAGCCCCGAGATGATGTTGGCGTCGGAGAGGTCGGGAAGGTTGTAGAGGATGATGTGAGCATTCGGCGCCATGCCGCCGGTCTGCTGCATGTCGAGGTGGGTCTCAAAGGAAGTATTCGCGTTGTACGGTGCGCCGCCGTTGATGTCGACCTCGGAGAATTTCGGTGTCGGCAGCTTCTCGTGCTGGAAGTAGAGGTTCATGTCGGATGGGTTGTAGCCGCCCGTCATCAGGACACCGATCGTCGTGCCCTTGCCGGTGAGCGCATTAAAGCTGGGCCACTCGTATGCCTGTTTCAGGTCGTCGAACCAGTAGGGGCCAACGTTGCTGTAACGATTCGTTACCTTGGCCAGCTTCACGGACTGGGTGCGCATGCGGATCGCATTCGACAAACCAACCACCACGGCTCCGCTGCTGGCGAGGGCCGCAGGTGCAGAGGCGCTGGCGCTCATCGACATCGACTTGACGCCATTCGCTCCTGTCTTCTCAACCAGGGTGCTGCTGAAGGCCTGTCCGACGGAGCGTGCCGTGCCGCTGACGTGCAGCTGCCGGGAGTTGCTGACGGTGACCGACATGCCGTAGGCGGCGAGCTCTTTCTGCACGGCGACACGGGTGCTGTCGGAGGCGCCGAAGCGCTGCTCGAACTCCGAGGGCTTCAGCCATTGGTGATAGCTCGAAGAGCTGGGATCCTGTTGCGCGTGGAGCAGGGCATCCAGATCGGTGGCGTGCTGCAAAGGCAGAAAGACATCGAACTGCACATTGCGGGTGGGCGCCAGTGCAACTTCGCTGGCCGCCTGCGATTGCGCCATGGCGGTGCCGCAAAGCAGACCGAGCCCCAGCGCTACTGCGTTCTTACTCACATTCATGGGAAAAGCCTCCAGAAGATACTGCTGACTGCGGGTGAAACGTGGGATGGCCGCAGGTGCGTCGCCCTGCAGCGAGTCTCCAAGCTACGCACACGGCCTTACAAAGGACAAGCGCAAAAAGATTACCGGCTTTATCCGGTCACGGCAGCGACGCTCCGGAAGGCGACATGCGGCTTGTGGCAGTCACGGTAAACTGTGGTCTCGCACGGCAGTGTGCGACGGGATCCCAAGGAGAGAGATGAAGGCATTGGCGAAGAGCCGCCGAGAGCGCGGCCTATGGCTGGAGGAAGTACCCGAGCCGGAGTATGGCATCAACGACGTTCTGATTCGCGTCCGCCACACCGGCATCTGCGGCACGGATGTGCATATCTATGACTGGGATGAGTGGGCGCAGCGCACCATCCCGGTGCCCATGGTGATTGGGCACGAGTTTGTTGGAGAGATCGTCGCCGTAGGCTCGAACGTGAATGACTTCCACCCCGGCGACATCGTCAGCGGAGAGGGGCACGTCACCTGCGGCCGCTGCCGCAACTGCCTCGCCGGAAGGCGTCATCTCTGCGCGTTTACCTCCGGCGTGGGGGTCAATCGCCCAGGCGCGTTCGCGGAGTTCGTCGCACTGCCGATGAGCAATATCTGGCGGCACGAGCCGAATGTGAACCAGGAAGTCGCGGCGATCTTCGATCCTTTCGGCAACGCGGTGCATACGGCGCTGTCGTTCCCGGTTTTGGGAGAAGACGTGCTGATCACCGGCGCCGGACCGATCGGCATCATGTGCATTCCGGTGGTGAAGCGCGCCGGGGCGCGGCATGTCGTGATTACGGACCTGAACCCCTACCGGCTGGAACTTGCGCGGACGATGGGCGCGACCATGGCGGTGAACACCGCCGAGACTCCGCTGCGCGAGGTACAGAAGCAGCTCGGCATGAGCGAAGGCTTCGATGTTGGCCTCGAGATGTCCGGCAACGGCGCAGCCTTCCGCGACATGATCGAAAATATGTCGCACGGCGGCAAGATCGCGGTACTCGGCATTCCGGCGAAGGAGGTCGCGCTCGACTGGTCGAAGGTGATCTTCAACATGATCACGATCAAGGGCATCTACGGCCGCGAGATGTACGAGACCTGGTACAAGATGTCGGTGATGATTCATGCGGGGCTCGATATCTCCCCCGTGATCACCCATCGCTACAGCTATGCCGACTTCGAAGCGGGCTTCACCGCGATGCGCTCCGGCCAGACGGGTAAGGTCGTGCTGGACTGGACCGGGCTGATCGCGTAACCCAGGGAACTGGCGCGGCTGCACGCGCGTACAGAGCGGAGAGGAAGACGCAACGATGAGCGACGAGCTTTCCATCAACGCGGATGCCCCATTGGCTCCAGCAGGGCCGGAGCACGGTCCGAAGTGGGTCTTCTTCGGAAGCGATGGCCTACGTGCGGGCTGGGTCGCTCTGTTGTTTGTAGTCATCTTCGTGGTGCTCAGCGCACTCGTAGGTTTTGGTGTGAAGCTCGTTCTGCACCTTCATTTGCCGGACGGCAAGGCGCCCTTATCCCCGATTGTTGCGTTGATATCGGAAGCGGTGAACGTGGCAATCGTGATGCTGGCCTCGTGGATCATGACGCGGATCGAAGGACGCCGGCTCGTCGTATACGGCTACGCAGGCCGCGCCAAGGCGATCCGTTTCCTGTGGGGAGGCGTTTGGGGATTTGTCGCTCTGTCTGCGCTGGTAGGTGTGTTGTGGAAGACACACCTGCTGGCCTTTGACGGTACGCTGCTGCACGGGGCCGCTGTCTGGAAGTACGGACTGGCGTGGCTGGCAATGTTTGTTCTGGTCGGCATCTTCGAAGAGTCGCTGCTGCGCGGCTATCTCCAGTACACGCTGACGCGTGGCATCGGCTTCTGGTGGGGCGCGCTGCTGATGTCGGTCGTCTTCGGCGCCATCCATGGCATGAACAAGGGAGAGTCACCCGTCGGACTCTTTTCTGCAGGCGCCGTCGGTCTCGTCTTCTGCATCAGCCTTTGGTACACGGGGTCGCTTTGGTGGGCCATCGGCTTTCACGCCGTATGGGATTGGGCCCAGAGCTACTTTTACGGAACACCGGACAGCGGCATGGTGACGCAGGGGCACCTGATGACCGAGCATCCAACGGGAGCCCTGCTGTGGAGCGGCGGCCCGACCGGTCCCGAAGGAAGCCTCTACATCGTGCCTTTGCTGATTCTCATGGCGCTAGCCATGTGGCTGTGGTGGCGGCGGAACGGCGTGAGTGCGCCGTACGGCCAGGACGTCTAAAAGCATGTTCACTGTTGTGGGAGGAGCGCAGCGTCGCGCTCTTCTGTATCTGCAGTGAAAATGCGTTAGCCTTTCTTTCCGGTAGTCCCGCTGCGTACCTTGGCCGGCATGTGCGTCGTCTTGCTCACTCCTCGGCGCCCTGCTGCCGAGGGGGACTTCTTCTTCGCCTGCACAGCCCTCTTCCCACCGCGTGCGATCTGACTCTTTCGGGCCGTCTCGCGGCTGACAGGTGTGCTGCCGTTGCGCTTGGCCGGCTTCTTGCGGCAACTGCCTTCTTCGTGCTCGCCCTTGCCCGGTACCGGCTCGTAGCCGGGCCAGCAGCGGGATGTTTTTGTATATGCCTTTTTGGTCGTACCCTTGGTTGCCATGCTGACATGAGAACTGTCGTGTCAGGCATGTAGTTGTATTGAGCGCGATGGGCAGATGGAGAGGCGTTCGTCGTGTCAAAAAATGCATGCCGGCCGGCATTTGTCATCGACCACGGAAACGTATGATGCTGTTGCTAGGGATGACGACAGTGCGACAGTACGACGCGGATGTATGCATCGCCGGTGGCGGCCCGGCCGGGCTCGCGACGGCGATCGCTACCGCCACGCGCGGACTCTCGGTGATCGTGGTCGATGCGGGGCGGCCGCCACTGGACAAGCCCTGCGGCGAAGGGCTGATGCCGGATGCGCTGGCAGCCCTGCGCGCATTGGGCGTGGCCATCGACGATGACGACTCCGCGTCCTTTGCGGGTATACGCTTCGTGACGCCGGGGCGAAGCGTCGAGGCTCATTTCCCGGACGGAGGCGGTCGAGGCGTGCGCCGCACGGCACTCCACGCAAGCCTACTCGCACGGGCAGATTCCGTAGGTGTGCAATGCATGTGGGAACGCCGCATCACCGGGCTACACGCCGACACGCTATCGCTCGATGACCGGACCGTCCGTGCGCGATGGATCGTGGGCGCGGATGGGCAACAGTCGCAGATTCGCCGCTGGGCGGGGCTCAATAGAGGGCACACTCTGAGCCGCCGCATAGGTATGCGCCGTCACTACCGCATCGCGCCATGGAGTCGGTTCGTGGAGGTTCACTGGGGGGAGCGGGGGCAGGCCTACATCACTCCAGTCGGACCGGAGCAGGTGTGCGTGGCCTTCATTACCCGCGAAAAGCAGCCTTCGATCGACGAGAGCCTGCACGGTTTTCCGGAGATTGTTGCCAAACTTGCAGGTGCGCCCTCCGCCGGCGCATCGCGTGGTGCGGTCACTTTGGGTAGAAGGCTGCACCGGGTGACGCGAGGTCCTGTCGCGCTCATCGGGGATGCATCGGGCTCCGTGGATGCCATCACGGGCGAGGGTCTGGGAATCAGCTTCCGGCAGGCGGCAAGCCTCGCGGATGCGTTCATCGCAGACGACCTGGCTTTGTACGAAACAGCGCATCGTGACATCGCGCGGGTGCCGCTGTTTATGTCAAGGACGATGCTGCTGATGGATCGCTTCCCCATAGTGCGGAACCACACGCTGCAGGCGTTTGAGCGCTCTCCGCAGCTCTTTGCGCGCATGTTGCAGGTCCACGTGGGCGCATCGCCGTTGCGCTGGGTGGGCGATGCGAGTGTGCTGCAGATGGGCTGGCAGCTGCTGACGGCCTAGCGACCGAGCGACGCTACAGAGCCAGCTCGTCGCCGGGAAGCGCGGGACGCCACTGCTCCAGCGTTACGAAGCGAATGCCGCCGCGCGGCGCGATCCCGAGCAGGTTCGCGGTTGCGGTCACGGTGCGGCGGCGGTCGCTGCCCATGTCCAGGTGGCCGCCGTCGTGAAGCAGAATGTTGCTGCCACGCCGCTTGCGCTGGTTATGCACGATGGCGCGCTGCAGCCTCTCTTCGATCTCGGCCGCGGATTTCGCCTTCCAGTCGCGGGCATTCACGTTCCACATGACCGGGATTAGCCGCAGCTCCGCCGCGGCGTGGAAGAGTGCTGGATTCCGTCCGCCGAAGGGTGGGCGGAAGAAGCGCACTCGGCTGCCGATGGTGTCCTCGATCAGCGCGGTGGCGTTGGCGATCTCCTCACGGATGTGCTTTCGGCTCATATACATCAGCTTCGGATGCGTCATGGTGTGGCAGCCGATCAGGTGGCCGGCCTTGTGGAGCGCGCGCACGATCTGCGGCTTGTCCTGCACGTAACGCCCGATGACGAAGAACGTGGCAGCCACCTGATGCCGCCCCAGTACTTCCATTAACTGGCCGGTGTAGGGATCGTTCGGCCCGTCGTCGAAAGTGAGTGCGACCTCCGCCGGATCGTGGCCTGCGATGAGCGAGCGTCCGAAGAGACGCGAAGCCGGCCACAACGCCGCGTAGTGGTAGCCGCCTACCGCCAGCGCGGCCGCGGCCGCCGCGGCGCTCCATACCGTTCCGGCGGAGGCCGACATGGCAGAGACGTGCACAGGCGCAGTGTAGCAACGGGTAGGAGAAAGCAGCACGGGAAAGCAGCACATCCGGCGAGTCGGCAGACATCCTGCGATGTCGCGACGGGCGTATACTTGCCAACGGCAAGCCAAAGCACAGAAGACACGTCACAGGACCTGTGCTCTGGCGTTTGAGCAGGCGGCATCCCCCGGGGGAGCTGCACTGGAGGAAGAGATGAGTTTGACGCCCGTCACGACCGGTTCTGCCGCGTCCGCAAAGATCACCCTCGACACCCTTCTGGAACGCAAGCAGGCGCACCAGCCCATCACCGCGCTGACTGCCTACGACTACGCCACCGCACGCCTGGCGGATGAGGCCGGCATCGACCTGCTGCTGGTCGGCGACTCGCTGGCCATGGTGGTCATGGGATTGGAAAGCACGCTCCCGGTCACCGTAGACGAGATGCTGCACCACACGCGGGCGGTACGTCGTGGCGTGCGCCGCGCCATGCTGGTGGTGGACATGCCCTACGGCTCCTACCACGGCCCTGTCGAAGAAGGCGTCGCTAACGCGATTCGCTTCGTGAAGGATGGCGGCGCTGAGGCAGTGAAGATCGAGGGCGCCCGACCGGAGTTGGTCGAGCGACTGGTGGCAGCAGAGATCCCGGTCGTGGGGCACATCGGTCTCACCCCGCAATCGATTCACCGCATGGGCGGTTACAAGGTGCAGGGTAAGACCGCTGCTGCCTGCGCACGTTTGCGCAGCGAGGCGCGGCAACTGGAGGAGGCCGGCGTATGCACGCTGGTACTCGAAGGGATACCGCGCGAACTGGCGGCCGAGATTACGGCGGAACTCTCCATTCCCACCATCGGTATCGGTGCGGGAGTGGACTGCGATGGACAGATCTTGGTCTTCCATGACTTGGTGAATCTCACCTTCGCGCCGCCGCCGCGGTTCGTGCGCCGCTACGCCGATGCGGCAGAGCTGATTCGCAATGCCATTCACGCCTACCGTGACGATGTCGTCGAGCGACGTTACCCGGCGGAGAATGAGAGCTACCATCTGCCGAAGAGCACGAAGGTCGCGGCGGCGGAGACCGTCGTGGGCCCGCACCTGCGGCGCAAGGCATAAGCAACGATGCAGGTGCTGTCGTCGATTGCGGGGATGCGCGCAGCCTGTCGGGCGGTCCACCGGAGTGGTCAGTCGCTGGGGTTTGTGCCCACCATGGGCGCGCTGCATGCCGGTCATATCTCGTTGGTGCGGGCTGCTCGCGCGCAATGCAATGTCGTTGCCGCGTCCATCTTCGTGAATCCCACACAATTCGGCCCCAATGAAGACTTTGCCAGCTATCCGCGCACCTTTGCGCAGGATTGCGCGCTGCTTGATGCGGAGGGCGTGGAGCTACTCTTCGCCCCACGGCCGGAGGAGATGTATCCATCGGGCGCTAGCACCTTTGTCGAAGTCGCCGAGGTGGGTAGCCGGCTGGACGGCGCCTCGCGCCCCGGACACTTTCGCGGCGTCGCCACTATCGTGGCGAAGCTCTTCCACATCGTCGGACCAGACAAGGCATTCTTCGGCCAAAAAGACGCGGCGCAGGTGGCCGTGCTGCGGTGCATGGTGCGCGACCTGAACTTCGACCTTGAGTTGATTGCGTGTCCCACCGTGCGCGAGGCAGACGGTCTCGCACTTTCCTCGCGCAATCGCTATCTCACGGCTCACGAGCGGACACAGGCGCTGGTGCTCTCACGTGCGCTCAACGCCGTGAATGCTGCGTTTCAAGCCGGCGAAAGAGAGTCGATGCGGCTGCTGGACGCGGGCCGCAGCGTCATCGCCAGCGAGCCGGAGGTGCGTCCAGATTACCTGGAACTGGTAGATGCCGAGACGCTGCTGCCGCTGGCCGACGCAACGCCGGGGGCGTTGGCAGCCGTTGCTGCCTACGTGGGCAGTACGCGGCTGATCGACAACTTGTTACTGTAACTGTGTCGATTGCTTTTCTATAGCATTTTCGGTATTGGTATAGACCGTCCAGCGATGGCTATTGTGGCTTTTCTTAACGGAAAAGCCACGTCTCACTGAAATTCCGCAGACCACAGTATTACCGAAAATGCTTTATCGGCATCCGCTTGGCGCGGGATCCCGACACGCAGGCATGCCCCTCGATACAGAAGCGCAGCGGCCGCTCGGCTGCTTTGATAATGCCAATGCGCGGTGTCGCCACGATCCGGGTCACCTCGCAGCCATCGTCCCGTAACTGCAGATCGGATGAGGCAGCGAGCAGATCCATCCCGTTATGCGAGGCGCGCGTGATACCGAGGGCCTGGCAGAGCCGCCCTGGTCCGGAGGTGAGTAACCGCGGAGCCGCGGAGCTGCGACGTGCAGTCATCTGCTCCAGTCCGCTGACCGGCTCAAGCGCCCGCACCAGCACGCATCCGGCGTGACCTTCCGGTTCGCAGGATATGTTGAGACAGCTGTGCATGCCATAGATGAAATAGACATACGCATGGCCGGGCGGCCCGTAAAGCACGGCATTCCGCGCGGTGCGGCCCGCGGCGGCATGTGCCGCTGGATCGCCCTTGCCGAAGTAGGCTTCTACCTCCACGATGCGGCCTGCCAGCAGCGTGCCTTTACCTTCGTCGGAGATGCGCCGCACCAGCAACTTGCCCAACACAGCGCGAGCGACGATGTCCGGCGCGCGTGTGAAGAATTCCCGAGACGGCAACGTGCCGGGTAGCTGCGCAGACGGACGTGGGTTATGCGCAGGCGTGACTGTCTTCGCGTTCGTCACTTTTGACTCATCTTAGTCACCATCGAAGCGGCACCACGGTCATCGGATTCGCCCCCTGAACCGGGCTTTGCTGCTCACTCTTCCGCAGCGGGTGTGATCCAATAAAAGAGTAGGCGAATCCAAGGTTCAGGAGGGATTGCATGCGTTCTTTGTTGGCTGCGGCTTGCGTGTTGAGCGTGGTTGGGATGGGCTCGACGCCGCTTCCGGCGCAGACACTGCAGCCCCGGCCGCCGGTAGTCGGAGACACCGCGCCAAATCCAGCGCTGTCGCTTCCTGCAGGCACCAAGCTGATGGTGCGACTCGATCAGCAACTCGATTCTTCGAGCGCGATCCTGGGACAGAGCTGGACCGGCACCTTGGTGAACGACATTCCTATCGGGAACAAAGTGGCACTGAAGAGCGGCACACCGGTGGATGGCCTGGTGATCGGTGTCAAGCGCAGCGGGCGCATGCATGACTCCGGCAGCCTTTCGTTGCGGTTAATTCGAGTGAACGATGCCGCGGTCGCCACCGACTCGCTGACGCGAGATCGCGATGGCCACTGGAAGAGCAACATCACCAAGATCGGCGGAGGTACTGCGATCGGGGCGGCCATCGGCGGCCTGGCAGGCGGCGTGACCGGCGCAGTTGTGGGCGGTGCGGTGGGTGCTACCACCGGCACCGTTGCTGCTGCGACGACCGGCAAGAAGGAAGCAGACATTCCGACAGAAGCGGTACTGACCTTCACCGTGCAGTAGCGGTGTTACGCCGCAACGGCGGCCAGCACCTCTTCGGCATGACCCTCGGGCTTCACCTTCTCGAAGATACGCGTCAGCCTGCGATCCGGGCCGATCAGGAAGGTCGTCCGCTCAATACCTCGCACTTTCTTGCCGTACATATTTTTGTCCTTCATGACGCCAAACTGATTGCAGACTCGTTCGTCTACATCAGCAAGGAGCGTATAGGGCAGGTCGTATTTTTCCTTGAACTTCTTCTGCGCCTTCGGTGTGTCCCGGGAGATGCCCAGCACGACGACGCCTGCCTTTTGCAGCTTCTTGAAAGTGTCGCGGAAGCCGCAGGCCTCGATGGTGCAGCCGGGTGTATCGGCGCGCGGGTAGAAGAAAAGCACTACAGGCTTGCCACTGTAGTCGCTCAGGTGCACGGTTTCATCATTCTCGTTCTGTAAGGTGAAGTCCTCGATCGTATCGCCGACCTGCATGCTGCTCCCTCCGCTCGCTCTTATCGTTTGCCGCTGTCTTGTCCCGTTTTCTGCGGCGACCGCTACCATGGTAGCTGCAGGGCAGGGCCTGCGGGGTGCCGTATGAACCGTCGGTGGCTTTTGAGTGCTGGAACCGCTGCGATCGCCTTCTGGTGCGCGGTAGCTCTACGCGCCCAGTATCCGGGACACATCGAGACGCAACAGAAGCAGGCGGTAACAACCTCGCTGCGCTCCATTGCTGTGCTCGAGTGGACCGGCGACCGGAGCAAACCGAACGCGACCCGGCTCGTGCCGGTGTCGCTTTTCGATGGAGAGCATTTGCAGGATGGGGGACTGTATCTGGCGCGGCCCGTGCCGCTTGCGCTCGATAGCGGCACCGAATATGAAGTGGAGACGTCGGGCCTGCCGCAGGGCTGGTTCGAGATCGATGGCGCGCGCCAGATCGGCGATGACTGGTTTGGCTTCGGGAACTGGAAGCCGTACGTACCGCCGCCGCCGAAGCCGCTGCACCCGTCGCGCAATCCCCCTACCGTCGTGCGGGACCGAACGCCGGATGACGATAAGCCGCACTTTGTGCGACGCGATCAGGAGACGGGCTCAGGAGGCGCGGCAAAACCGGACGCAACAAAACCGGATGCAACAAAATCGGGGACAGCAAATCAGAGCAAGACCCAGGCTTCTTCCGAGCCGGTCGATCCGGATCGTCCGCGTCTGCGTCGCCGGACCGATGACAGCACAACGCCGCGGCAGACCGCCGGCGCCCCGGAGACGCCCAGCATAGCGCCCGATCCGGACCGACCCAAACTCTCCTACGGCAAGCCTGCCGAGCTGAAGGAGGAGCCGAAGCCGCTGGAGCTGACGCCGGTGGCTCTGGGACAGACGGTCGCGGTGTCGGATGCGGACAGCGTGAGTTCGCTGTCCTTCGCGTTTGACTGGGGCAGTCCTGCCGATGCCGCCAATGCACGGAAGGAACTGGAGGCGCAGGCAGTCACGCTGCTGGCGTCGCCTGCATCCACGCCCGCGCCATCGGCTGCCAAATCGGCGGCAAGTGCAACCACCTCCAAGCCGACACGCACTCCCGCGCGTACCACTCCACGCAAACGGACGCCGCACAAAGCTATAGCGACAGTCTCACCGTTCACGGACGTGCATTTCAGCGCGTTCGCACTGACGTATGGCGGCGGCGCGACTTTGGTGCTGACAGCACGTGAAGCGGCAACGACGCGCTCCATCGCAGTGATTGCAATTCAGGACATTTACGGAAAGGTGCAGGTGCTGTGGCATTCCGTCACGGACGACACCCATCTAGATGTCACCCCCCGCATGACACTGGTGGATGCTGTCGATCCGCGCGGCGATGGACGCGCGAACCTGCTCTTTGAGCAACGCAACGCGACCGACCGGCGCTTCGTTCTCTACGCCGTGGGCGCCAATACGGCAGAGCCGGTCTTCGCCACGGACCCGCTGCCGTTGCATCCGGTCGCGCAGAGGGGCCAGTAGAACTGTCTGCCAGAGGGCCAGAGGTCCTGCCAGGTGGGATTCATCCGACCCCCGAAGTCGATAGAAAGCAGCTTCGGTAATGCAGTGCAGCGTGGAGATCCACGCAGCGTGGTTTTCCTTGAAGAAACGCCACAGGAGCTTGCGCCAGACCCTCGACACCTATACCGATACCGAAAATGCTCCAGGGTCCCGTCGGGATGCCAATTGTGTGAGTGATTCGCCTCTTGTCAGTGGTTTGCCTCTGTGGTGCGCTTCTGTGGTTCGCCTTTATGGATGCGGCAGTTGCGTGTTGTCCCATCCACCGCCGAGTGCCTTCACCAGCTGCACGCTGGCAGCGAACTGGCGCGTGGTGATGTCGGCTTCCGTGCGGCGATTGGTGAGCTCGATGGCCTGCGCCGTGATCACTTCCAGGTAGGTCGTGAGGCCGCCCTTATAGCGGTTGGTCGAGAGCCCCAGAGACCGCTGTGCGTCGGCAACTGTTTGTTGTTGCGCTGTCGCTTCGTTATTCAGGATGCTCAGTGCCGCAAGCTGGTCCTCCACATCCTGGAAGGACTGGAGCACTGTCTGTCGATAATTCGCAACCTGCACGTCGTATGCGGCGCGTGCTTCTTCGGTGATGGCACGGCGTCGTCCTGCGTCGAAGAGAATTTCCGTTGCCGAGCCGCCGAGAGACCATAGAGCACTCGGGCCTTGGAAGAGGATTCCCGGCCGATTCGATTCGAAGCCACCGGTTCCAGTGAGGTTGAGCGTGGGGTAAAAGGCCGCAATCGCGATGCCGATCTGTTCATTGGCAGCGGCGGCGCGCCGTTCTGCGGCGGCCACGTCCGGCCGGCGCTCAAGCATTGCCGACGGCACCCCGACCGGTACGGTGGGGAGTGTCAGCGTGAGCGGCGCGAAGGTCAACGAGAAGGAGGACGCAGGCTGGCCGGTCAGCGTCGCGATGGCGTCTTCATACTGCGCACGGGCGACGCCCACGTCGATGTCCTGTGCCTTCACCTGGTCAAGCTGGGTCTGTGCCTGTGCTACGTCGGAGTCTGTCGCTACGCCGCCGTGGAAGCGTGTCTCGGTGAGCGCGAGGTAGCGCTGATATTCGACGATGGTGTCGTCCAGCAGTTTCTTCTGCGTGTCGAGGCCGCGCAGCTCGAAGTAGTCCGTCGCCAGCTCCGATCGGATGCTGAGGTCGGCATTCGCCAGATCCGCGGCGGAGGCCTGCGCAGTCTCGCGCGATTGCTGCACGGTACGCCGTATGTTGCCCCAGAGGTCCGGCTCCCAGGAGGCCTGGCCACTTGCGATCAGGTCGTTATAGGGGTTGCCGCTAGTAGGATTAATGCCGGTCGGGCGATGCTGTGAGACGCGCGTGCGGTCATACGTAGGTGACAGCGCGAGCGTAGGGAAGTAGCTGGCGCGATATTGTTTCACCGTTGCCAGCGCCTGTGTGTACTGCGCGAGCGCTGCCTTCAGCGTCTGGTTGGAGACAGCGACACGATCTTCGAGCACGTTCAATTGCGGGTCGCCATAGGCCTCCCACCACTTGCCGCGCACCTTGTCATCGCCGGGCTGCGCTCGCTTCCAGCCCACGCCGGCGGCCTCAGGCGGTGTTGTCTCTGCGGGCTGCTCTTTGAAGGAGGGAGCCATGGCCGCACTCGGAACGTGGTAGTTCGGACCCACTTTGCAGCCGCCTGCAAACACGCCGAGGATCAGCGCGGCCAGTGCTGCTGCGTTCCGCATTGGTCTGGAAGGGTGCACGTTCATGGCCCTGGCTCCGCCTTGTTACCGGCATTTGCGCTCTCGGGATGCTGCAGCACGTGCACCTTTTCGCCATCGAGAATGGAGTCGGGCGGGTCGGTGATAACGGGGGCGTTCGGTTCAAGACCCGCGACGATCTGCACGGTGTCGCCGTCGTCGTGGCCCAGCGTGATAGGTACCAGCTTGGCGATGTCGTTGCCGCCCTCGTGCTGCACCGTCGCGACGCGCAGCCCTTCCTTGCGGAAGAGCAGGGCAGAGACGGGTATGATCACCGTCGCAACCGGCCGGTTCACCTTCATGTGAACCTCCGTGTACGCGCCTGGAACCAGCTCACCCTTGCGATTGTCGACATCGACCTCGACCAGCAAGGTGCGCGAACTGAGATCGATTGACTTCGCCGTCCGCACCAGCTTGCCCTCAAACGTGCGTCCGGGATACTCGGAGAAGGTAAGCTGCGCCTTCGCGCCGGGCAGCGCATCGCGCGAGTAGACCTGGGGCACGTTCACATAGACACGCAGAACGTCGGTCTGGGCCATGTGAAACAGCTCTTTGGCGGCGCCTTGATCGATGAGCTGACCATTGTCGATGCTGCGCGAGGTAACGACGCCGTTGAACGGCGCATAGATCTTCTCGAAGGACGTCAGTTGCTCGAGCCTTTGTACATTGGCCAACTGCGATTTCACGGTCGTGTTGGACGACTGCGCCTGGGTGGTGAAGTTCTCCGTATCCTGGCGGGAGACGGCGTCCTGATTCAACAGGTCCTGGTAGCGCTTCGCCGTGTTTTTGGCGTATCCGGCATTGGACTCCGCGGTGGCCAGATCGGCACGTGCCTGCAGTAGTTGCTGATCGACCTCCGGCGAGCTGATGGTGGCCAGCAACTGCCCCTTGTGCACATGCGCGCCGATGTCGAAGTACCAGTGGCTCAGGTATCCATTGGTGCGTGCGTAGATCGGCGAGTCGACATAGGCATACATGTTGCCGGGCAGCACGATCTCGGCGTTCGGCGAGCCGGTCTTGGCGTTCGACAGCAGTACGTCGGGCGCTGCCAGGCTGTCCGTCTCGGCGGCCAGCGCTTTGCGGGCGTGCATGCGCTGCAGCATGCCGACGATGGCGATCACGGCGCCGACGACCAGCAGCAGCACGATGACGATGATGGCCACGCGGCCGGATACCTTCGACTCCGGTCGTGCCTCGTGGCCGTGCTCGGATCCCTGGGGGTGCGTGGGTTGCGGTGTTTGGTTAGGCTCGCTCATGGTCCTCGAAGTTCCCGGGATTGTCGCTTCCCGAGCTATGGCCGTTCCGGTTGATCCGGGCGCGGCGACGGCGCTCCAGCGAGCCATGCAGCACGCTGAAGAATGTGGGTACGAAGAAGAGAGTGGCGACGGTGGCGAAGAGCAGTCCGCCGATCACAGCGCGGCCGAGCGGCGCATTCTGCTCGCCGCCATCGCCGAGTCCCAAGGCCATCGGCACCATGCCGATGATCATCGCCAGCGCCGTCATCAGGACCGGACGGAAGCGGGTGAAGCCGGCGTCGAGCGCAGCCTGCAGCGCATTGCCGTCGTTCGCCTCCAACTGCTCCTTCGCAAAGGAGACCACCAGGATCGAATTGGCCGTCGCCACGCCCATACACATGATGGAGCCGGTAAGCGCGGGCACGCTGATGTGCGTGCCGGTGAGGAACAATATCCACACGATGCCGGCCAGCGCGGCGGGCAACGCGGCCACGATGATGAATGGATCCAGCCACGACTGGAAGTTGACGACGATCAACAGATAAACCAGCAGGATGGAGAAGAGCAGGCCGCCCACCAGCCCGATGAAGGAGCTGTTCATCGTCTGCACCTGGCCGCGCACCACCATGCGCGAGCCCCGGGGCAGCTCCTTGCGATGTTTATTCAGGATGACGTTGATCTTGTCCGACACGCTGCGCAGATCGGTCTTGTCGATATTGCCGTAGATATCGATCACCGGCTGGATGTTGTAGTGCGTGACCGTGGCGAGCTCCTCACCACGACTGATGGAGGAGACATTGCCGAGGATCTGGATCGGTTTGCCGCCCATCTGCGCCGCCGGCGTAAACATGCCATAGGTCATGCTGCCGGAACCCGAAGCAACCGAGGCCGGCGTCAGGGGCACACTCTGCAGCTGATCGAGCGAATCCAGCGAGTACTGCGGGGTCTGCGTCGCAATGTTGTAGCTCACGCCATTCTTCGGGTTGAGCCAAAACGTCGGCGAGGTCTGAAACGAACCGCTGAGGGCCACCAATAGAGATCCGGCGACATCGCGCTGGGTCAGTCCGATGTACTGCGCGCGGGCGCGGTCCACGTCAACGAAGAGCCGCGGCTCGTTGAAGGGTTGCTGGATGTGTAGGTCCGCGGTGCCAGGGACGTACTTGATCTCCTGTAGCAGCTTGGTAGCGAACTCATGATTTGCGACCGCATTCTGTCCGATGACCTGGATATCGATCGGCGCCGGCAGTCCGAAGTTGAGGATCTGCGTGGTCATATCCGTGGGCAGCGTGTAGAAGGTGACGCTGGGGAACTGACGCGCCAGCTTGCCGCGCAGCACCTCCACGTAGTCATTGGTCGGGTGATGGTCCTTGGAGAGCGACACGGTGATGTCGGCATCCGCCGAGCCGACGACGCCGGAGTTGCCGTAGGAGAGGTTCAGGCCGGAGTACGGAATGCCGATGTTGTCGATGATGGTGACGAGTTCCCGCGACGGAATCTCCCGCCGGATGGCCTGATCGACCTCGTCGCAGAGACGCGCTGTCTCCTCGATGCGGGTGCCGGTGCGCGCCCGCACGTGCAGCTTGAACTGTCCCGCGTCGACGGAGGGGAAGAAGTCTTGTCCGAGCCACGGATAGAGCAGCGCGAACGATCCGACGCAGAAGACCAAGAAGAGGATCAGGAAGACCGCGCTGTGCTTGACGGCCAGCATCAGGAGGCCGTGGTAGAAGTTGCGCAGCTGCTCGAAGCGGCGTTCGAAGACGATCTGGAAGCGGACGAAGGGGTTACGGCTCGCCTGTTTGCGCCGCTCGGCCTCCGCATCGTGTTCCACCAGCAGGAACTTGGCCATGGTGGGCACCACGGTGCGGGAGAGGAAATACGACGCAAGCATGGCGAAGACCACCGCTTCCGCCAGGGGCACGAAGAGATACTTCGCGACGCCGCCGAGGAAGAACATCGGGACGAAGACGATGCAGATGGAGAGCGTCGAGACGAAGGCCGGGATAGCGATCTGCGCGGCGCCGTCCAGGATGGCCTGCTCGATCTCCTTGCCTTCTTCGAGATTGCGGTTGATGTTCTCGATCTCGACCGTTGCGTCGTCGACCAGGATGCCGACGGCGAGCGCCAGTCCTCCCAGCGTCATGATGTTGATGGTTTCGCCAAGCGCGCTCAACAGGATCAGCGACACCAGAATCGAAAGCGGAATGGAGACCGCGATGATCAGCGTGGAGCGCCAACTCCCAAGGAAGACCAGGATCATGAAGCCGGTGAGGCAGGCCGCGATCAGCGCCTCACGCACGACGCCGGAGATGGCGCCCCGCACAAAGATGGATTGGTCCGAGAGCGGCGTGATCTTGAGCTGCGGCGGAAGTGCTTCCTTGATGATGGGTAGCTTGCCGTAGATGCCCTTGATGATGTCGAGCGTGGAGGCATTGCCGTTCTTCTGAATGGTCAACAGCGCGGCACGCTGGCCATCCACGCGCACGATGTTGGTCTGCGGCGGGAAACCGTCGCGCACGTGCGCGACGTCGCGAATGTAGACCATGGCGCCATTCACTTGCCGGATCGGCAGGTCGTTGAGACCCTCGATCGTGGTCGGTGCGCTGTTGGTCTCCACCTGATACTCATACGTTCCTACCTTCAGCGTTCCCGAAGGCAGGATCAGGTTCTGATTGGCAATGGTGTTCGAGACGTCGCTGGGGGAGAGGCCCTTGGCCTGCAGCTGCTTCAGATTGAGATCGACCTGCACTTGACGCTGTTTGCCGCCATAGGGGTACGGAACGGCGGCGCCGCGGATCGTCACCAGTTGCGTGCGGATGAAGTTAAGGCTGTAGTCGTTGAGCTGTTGCTCGCTGAGCCCCTGCCCGGAGACGCCGAGCTGGAGGATGGGTACGCTCGAGGCGCTGTAGTCGATGATGAGCGGCGGCGTTGTGCCCGCTGGAAGCTGTCGTAGCTGCGTCTGCGAGACAGCCGTCACCTGCGCGATGGCCATCGACAGGTTCACCTGCGGCTGGAAGTAGAGCTTCACCACCGCGACCCCGTAAAGCGAGTTCGATTCGATGTGGTCGATGTTGTCGACCGTCGTGGTGAGGGCGCGTTCGGTGATGGTCACGATGCGGTCTGCCATCTGCTCGGCAGAGAAACCCTGGTATGCCCAGATGATGCTGACCACCGGGATATCGATGTTGGGGAAGATATCGACCGGCGTACTCAGGATCGAAAGCGGTCCAATGATCAGCAACAGCAATGCAAGGACAGCGAAGGTGTAAGGCCGTCGCAGTGCAAGTCGGACAATCCACATAGGCTTTGGACACTTCCTCTGGCGCCGGCGAGATTCGGCTCCGGCTGATTGACTGCTCCGCTCCGGACCCTACGCGGGTCATCGATGCGGAGACAAAATATTGTGAGGGCACGCTAGGCGCGCCACTCCAGTGTACAAAGCAGCGCGCAATACGAGCATGAAAGACACGAATACCGTTGCATCTCGTTCATGGCTGTATTTCTGTCATTGCTGCCGGTGCCGCTGCAATTCGGCCCGGCCTGCGACATGATGCCTGCCCAGATAGGGAGGCCGTCGCTTAGGCATGATCAGGGTCAGTTGCACTCTGCTCAATGCAACTAGGATGGCACAGAATGCGGTGGCGATTCACAAAGATAGATTCCGGGCGACGACATTCCGGAACTGGCGCCCGGACCGGCTCGGGACGCACGTGCACCGGATGGATCGGGACAGTGCCATCGGAAACCGTATTCTGCGCGTATTCTGAATGGGATGAAAAAGATTGAAAGGGCCAAGAAACCATTCGGCGGTTCTCGCCGTCCCTAGACACATACTTGGATCAGGATTTTTTCGTACGGGCCTTCACGGAAGACCCGGGGCGTAGCTCACTCAAGATCAGACACTGGAAAGAAGACACGTACATGTCACCTGCCGCGCCTACCGAACAGGTCCCCACATCGACCTACGCCTACCGCGTTCCCGGCGGCGAGGGTCCCGGAGAGAATCCGCCCGAGCCTCGGAAGCGGGGCTGGCTCCGCTGGGTCGTTCTGCTGGTGATCCTTCTCTTGGCCGGACTGATTACCTGGCGCACCGTCACCGCGAAGCGCGAAGAGGCTGCGGCGGCAGCCAAGAAACAGCGTGCCGCTGCCAACATGGCAGTGCCCGTCCAGGTGTCGCCGGTGCAGCAGAAGAAGGTGCCGATTTATCTGACCGGCCTGGGCACTGTCACTCCGTATTACTCCGTGAAGATCATCCCCCGGGTGACCGGCGAACTGGTACGAGTGAATTTCAAAGAGGGGCAGGACGTCCGCAAAGGCGCCGAACTGATAACGATCGACCCGCGCCCCTACCAGGCCGTACTCGATCAGGCCAAAGGCCAGTTAGCGCGAGACCAGGCCCAGTTGCAGAACAACCAGGCCGAGTACAACCGTTACAAGGCGCTCTACGATCAGGGAGTCGTGTCGAAGGAGCAACTGGATACATATCTATCCAATCTCGGACAATACGTCGGCGCCATCAAGTCCGATCAGGCGTCGATCGAAGCTGCCCAACTGAATGTCACATACTGCCATATCAAGTCGCCGATCGATGGCAAGGTCGGTCTCCGTCAGGTCGATCCCGGCAACCTGGTGACCGCGAATACCACGCAGACACTCATCGTCAATCAATTCCGGCCCATCGCTGTGTACTTCACGCTGCCTGAAGATCAGCTGCAGCGCGTACTCACCAAGCTGCGGCATGACCATAAGCTCGATTCGGTTGCCTTCGACCGCTCCGACACGCAGCAGATCGAGAGTGGGGTGCTGACCGCAGCTGACAATCAGATAGACACCACCACCGGAACAGACAAGCTGAAGGCTGTCTATGCCAATACCGATGAAAAGCTGTTTCCGAACCAGTTTGTGAATGTCCACCTGGTTCTTGAGGTGCGGGACAACGCCATCGTGGTTCCTGCGGCGGCGGTACAGCATGGCACGGACGGCGATTATGTCTGGCTGGTAAGCGAGTCGAAGGATGAGAAGACCGGCAAGACCCAGAGCATCGCAAAGATGCAGCCCGTGGTGGTGGACACCACGGAAGGCTCTACCGTAGTGCTGAAGAGCGGTGTCTCCGGCAATCAGCAGGTGGTGGTGGACGGCGCGGACAAACTGCAGGATGGCGTCAAGGTTGTTCCCTCGACAGCGCACGTCAACCAGAAGAAGCAGCAACAACAGCAACTAGGTCCCTCGTGAGTCCATCACGCATCTTCATCCTGCGGCCCGTGGCCACCTCACTCCTGATGGTGGCCATTCTGCTCGCAGGCTTCGTGGCCTATCGGCAGCTTCCGGTCTCCGCGCTGCCGGAGGTGGACTACCCCATCATCCAGGTGGTGACGTTTTACCCCGGCGCCAGCCCGGATGTGATGTCCTCGGCGGTTACGGCGCCGCTTGAGCGGCAGTTCGGCGAGATGCCCGGCCTGAACCAGATGACCTCCACCAGCTCGCAGGGCGGATCGGTCATCGTCCTGCAGTTCAATCTGCAAGAGGACATCGATGTTGCCGAGCAGGAGGTGCAGGCAGGCATCAATGCCGCGCAGACCTTCCTGCCTACGGGATTGCCGAACCCGCCGGTCTACAGCAAGGTGAACCCAGCCGACCAGCCCATCATGACGCTGGCCCTGACCTCGGCCACCCTGCCGCTGACGACAGTCGAGGACCTTGCAGATACCAACATGGCGCAGAAGATCTCGCAGGTCTCCGGCGTGGGTCTGGTGTCGATCGCGGGCGGTCAGAAGCCGGCGGTGCGCATCCAGGCCAACCCGGCGCAGCTCGCCTCCTACGGTCTCAGCCTGGAAGATCTGCGCACCGCGGTCACCAACGCCAACGTCAACACCGCGAAGGGAAATCTCAACGGCACGCGCCAGACCTACACCATCGGCGCCAACGACCAGTTGCTGACCTCCGGCGAGTACAAGCCCGTCATCATCGCCTATCGCAACGGCGCGCCGGTGCGCATGTCCGATGTGGCGGACATCGTCGACGGCTCGGAGAACACGATGCAGGCCGCGTGGATGAACCGCGAGCCTGCCGTGATTGTGAATGTGCAGCGGCAGCCGGGCGCAAACATCATCGCCGTGGTCGACGGTATCAAGAAGATCCTGCCTCAGTTGCAGACCAGCCTGCCTGCCTCGATCAAGGTCCAGATCCTCACCGATCGGACGGACACCATCCGCTCTTCGGTGAACGATGTGCAGTTTGAACTGATGCTCACTATCGGGCTGGTCGTGATGGTGATCTTCCTCTTCCTGCGCAGCGTAGCTGCGACCATCATCCCCAGCATCGCCGTGCCACTCTCGCTGGTCGGCACCTTCGGCATCATGTACCTGCTGGGGTACAGCCTGAACAACCTCACGCTGATGGCCCTCACCATCTCGACCGGTTTCGTTGTCGACGACGCCATCGTGATGATCGAGAACATCTCGCGCTATATAGAAGAGGGTGAAGATCCGCTGGCCGCGGCGCTGAAGGGCTCCGAGCAGATCGGCTTCACCATCGTCTCGCTCACCGTCTCGCTCATCGCTGTATTGATTCCGCTGCTGTTCATGGGCGACGTTGTCGGACGGCTCTTCCGTGAGTTCGCCATCACGCTTGCGGTCACCATCCTGGTCTCCGCTGCGGTCTCGCTTACGCTGACGCCCATGATGTGCGCGAAACTGCTGAAGCACAAGCCGGCATCGCAGCAGAATGCCTTCTATCGCAAGTCGGAGCAGTTCTTCGAATACGTAATCGCGCGATACGGCTCGACACTGCAGTTCGTCCTGCGCCACCGTTTCATCACCCTGATGGTCACCATCGGGACGCTGGTGCTCACCCTTGTGCTCTATGTCATCGTTCCCAAGGGCTTCTTCCCGATTGAAGATACCGGCATCATCCTGGGCATTTCCGAAGCCCCGCAGACCGTCTCGTTCAGCAGCATGGCGCAGCGCCAACAGAGGCTGGCCGACGTCATCCTGCACGATCCGGATGTGCAGAGTCTCTCTTCCTTCATCGGGATCGATGGCACCAACACCACCATCAACAGCGGCCGTATCCAGATCAATCTCAAGCCGCTGGCGCAGCGCAAGGACCGCGTTGCCGCGATCATCGATCGCCTGCAATCCAATCTGAAAAAGGTAGAGGGTATTACCCTCTACATGCAGCCGCTGCAGGACCTGACCGTTGCCGACGCCGTCAGCCGCACGCAGTATCAATATTCGCTGGAGACTGCAGATGCCAGCGAGCTGACAACTTGGACCAACAAGATGGTCGATGAGCTGCGCAAGCATCCGGAGCTTACCGATGTCGCCAGCGACATGCAGGACAAGGGGCTCGAGACCGATCTGGTCGTAGACCGCGATACGGCCTCGCGGCTCGGGGTTCAAATGGCGACCATTGACAACGTGCTCTACGACGCCTTCGGTCAACGTCAGGTCTCCACGATGTACACCCAGCTCAACCAGTACCACGTCATTCTGGAGGTGAAGCCGAACTTCCAGATCGACCCGAGCAAACTGAGCAGTCTCTACATCGCGGCGTCGAATGGTACCGCCGCCTCAGGTACGCCGGCTGCAGGCACGGCCGCCGGTTCCACCACGACCACGACAGCCGTGGGCGCCGCAACCACTCAGGTGCCGCTCAGCACCTTTGTCAAAGTGCAGCGCACCTTCACGCCTCTTTCGGTCGACCATCTCGGACAGTTCCCGGCCAGCACGATCTCCTTTAATCTCGCGCCGGGCGCGTCGCTCGGAGATGCGGTCAAGATCATCAACCAGGTGGAGACCCAGCTGGGTCTGCCGGCGAGCGTGAATGCGAGCTTCCAGGGCACAGCCAAGGCATTTGAAGCCTCGCTTACCAACGAGCCGATCCTCATCCTCGCCGCGCTCATCACCGTATACATCGTGCTGGGTGTGCTCTATGAGAGCTACATTCATCCGGTTACCATTCTGTCGACGCTGCCGTCCGCCGGTGTGGGCGCCATTCTGGCCCTGCTGCTCTTCCGCATGGATCTGAATGTGATCGGCATCATCGGCATCATTCTGCTCATCGGCATTGTGAAGAAGAACGCCATCATGATGATCGACTTCGCTCTCGAAGCGGAGCGCCATGGCGGCAAGGACTCCGAAGAGGCGATCTACACCGCCTGTCTGCTCCGCTTTCGCCCCATCATGATGACGACCATGGCCGCATTGCTCGGTGGTTTACCGCTGGCGCTCGGCACCGGCATGGGCTCGGAGCTGCGCAAGCCGCTCGGCATCACGATCGTGGGCGGCCTGATCGTCTCTCAGGCGCTGACACTCTACACCACACCGGTCGTCTACCTTTACTTCGATCGCTTTGCGCAGCGGTTAAGCCGGCGGCGCAGCCGCGTAGCCGCAGGCCGCAGCACCCAGCACACGGTCTCGGCGGACTAACCGGCCATGCATCTCTCTGCCCCGTTCATCCGTCGACCGGTTGCGACATCGCTGTTGAGCGTCGCCCTGCTGATGGCCGGCGCCGTGGCCTATGTTCTGCTTCCTGTGTCGTCGTTGCCGGAGGTGGAGTTCCCCACCATCAACGTCAGTGCGAATCTGCCCGGCGCGAGTCCGGAGACGGCTGCCTCAGCGCTCGCCACGCCACTGGAGCGTCAGTTTGGCCGCATCGCAGGCGTTACACAGATGACCTCCTCGAGCACACTCGGGGGAAGCAGCATCACGCTCCAGTTCGATCTGAATCGAAATATCGATGGCGCCGCGCGCGATGTACAGGCGGCCATCAACGCTGCACGCTCGCAATTACCTGCGAATCTGCCGCAGAATCCTCGTTTCTACAAGTCCAATCCTGCCGATGCGCCGATCATGATCCTCGCGCTCACCTCCGACACCCTGAGTCAGCCGCAGATGTACGACGCCGCGGACTCGGTGCTGCAGCAGAAGATCTCGCAGGTGCCTGGAGTGGGCCAGAGCTTTGTCGGCGGAAGCGCCAGTCCCGCTGTTCGCGTAGAGGCAAACCCGATGCAGCTCAGCGCCTACGGTATCGGGCTCGAGTCACTGCGCACCACGCTCGGCGCCGTGAACCAGAATATGGCCACCGGCTATTTTCGGAACGGCACGCGTATCTCGAACATCAACACGAACGATCAGCTTTTCAATGCGCGCAACTACGCGCCGCTGGTGGTCGGCTACAACGCAACCACCGGAGCTGCTGTACGCCTTGAGGACTTGGCCTCGGTCATCGACTCAACCTCCAACCTCTACAACGCGGGCCTTGCCAACGGCAAGCCGGCGGTGCTCATCGTCATCTTCAAGATCGCGGGTGCCAACGTCATCGATACCGTGGAACGGGTAAAGGCGGCGCTGCCCTCTCTGGAAGCGTCGATCTCTCCGCTCATCCACACCAGCATCGTGCTCGACCGTACGGTCACCATCCGCGCCGCGGTGCATGACGTTGAGATCACCCTGTTGATCTCCGTACTGCTGGTCATTGTCGTCGTCTTCGTCTTTTTGCGCGATGTCTGGGCCACCATCATCCCCAGCGTGGCCGTCCCGCTATCCCTGGTCGGCACCTTCGGCGTGATGTACCTTCTCGGCTACACGCTGGATAACCTGTCACTGATGGCGCTCACCATCTCCACCGGCTTCGTTGTGGATGACGCGATCGTGGTCCTTGAAAACATCAGCCGCTATCTCGAGCAAGGCATGTCCCCCGTGGACGCGGCGATGAAGGGGTCTAAGGAGATCGGGTTCACTGTCCTCTCGATGAGTACCTCGCTCATCGCGGTCTTCATTCCAATTCTGTTGATGGGCGGTATCGTCGGGCGGCTCTTCCGCGAGTTTGCCGTTACCCTTTCGGTGGCGATCGCTGTGTCGCTCGTTGTCTCGCTGACCACGACACCCATGATGTGCGCACAGTTTTTGCGCCAGCACAATCCGAACGACCGCAGCCGCTTCTATCTGCTTGGAGAACGGTTCTTCAACGGACTGCTCAGCGGATATGAGCGCGGTCTGCGCTGGGTCTTGCGCCACCAGAACATCACGCTGCTGATTGCGGTGGGGACGTTGGTCCTCAACATCTATCTCTATGTCATTGTGCCCAAGGGATTCTTTCCGCAGGAAGATACGGGCCGTCTAAGTGGCTCGGCACGCGCCTCCCAGGACATCTCCTTTGAAGCGATGAAGGTGAAGCAGGCACAGCTTGCAGCGATTGTGCAGAAGGATCCAGCAACAGACTTCGTGATGGCCTTCGCCGGAAGCGGCGGCGGCGGCGCAACCACCAATGTCGGTCGCATGTTTATCTCGCTGAAACCTCTCAGCGATCGCAGTTCCAGTGCAGAACAGGTTATCAATCGCCTGCGTCCCAAGTTGATGAAGATTCCCGGAGTTCAGCTCTTTCTGCAATCGTCACAAGACATCTCGATCGGCGGACGTTCCAGCGACGCGCAGTATCAATACACTCTGCAGGACTCGAACCTCGACGAACTCAACGAGTGGGCGCCGAAACTGCTGGACAAGATGAAGACCATGCCGCAGCTTCGCGATGCGTCGACGGACCAGCAGGAGAATGGACTGGAGGCGAGGCTGATCATCGACCGCGACACCGCCGCGCGCCTCGGGGTCACGGCTGCGGATGTGGACAATGTGCTGTATGACGCCTTCGGGCAGCGGCAGGTCTCCACGATGTACACCGGCCTGAACCAATACTACGTGGTGATGGAAGTCGATCCGAAGTACCAGCGCGATCCGGACTCGCTGCGCAACATCTACATCCGCTCTTCCAACGGCACCAACGTGCCGCTCTCTGCGATCTCCCACTTCGAGTCGCGCCGCACCGCACTCGCAGTCAACCACTCCGGACAGTATCCATCGATCACGCTCACGTTCAATCTCGCGCCCAGCGTAGCGCTGGGCGATGCCGTGACCGCGCTCAACAATGCGAAACAGCAGATGGGCATGCCCAGCACAGTGCAGGCGGCCTTCTCCGGAACGGCCCAGGCCTTCCAGTCCTCTCTGGCCACGGAGCCAATGCTCATCGCCTTTGCCCTGGGTACGGTCTACATCGTCCTGGGCATTCTCTATGAGAGCTATGTGCATCCCATCACGATCCTGTCCACGCTGCCCTCGGCAGGCGTCGGCGCCATCCTCGCGCTGCTGCTCACGCACACGGATCTCAGCGTCATTGCGCTTATCGGCATCATTCTTCTGATCGGGATCGTGAAGAAGAACGCGATCATGATGATCGACTTCGCACTCGCGGCCGAGCGCGAGGACGGGAAGTCGCCGGAGGCTGCCATCTATGAGGCGTGCCTGCTGCGCTTCCGCCCCATCATGATGACGACCTTCGCCGCATTGCTCGGCGGTCTACCCCTGGCGCTCGGCACCGGCACCGGCTCGGAGCTGCGCCGCCCGCTGGGCATCACTATCGTCGGCGGACTGATCGTGTCACAGATGCTGACCTTGTTTACTACCCCGGTCGTTTACCTGGTCTTCGATCGCATCCGTCTGGCATTCATCCCCGGCCATAAGGATCGCTGGATCAGCGTCGAACAGCACGGCGACTAGTTTGGATTCCCTACAGATGTATTCCGGGTCTGTACTCCGGATCTGTACTCCGGATTCAGGTGCTCTTGTCATCTCGACCGTGACCCTGAGCAGAGTCTCGGTGGGAGAGATTCGGCATTGTCGAACGGCTGCTTAAGATCGACTTAAGGAATCAGCAGCTACCCTATGGATGAGGCACGTCGGTCCTAGCGCGACAAATTGCTTGAACGCTGCCGTTGCCGTGGCTTCTCCGCTGCCCCTCGAAAATCACAGGTTGTTTACGCTCTTCGGCAGCCGCAGTTCGAAGGTACAGAGGTAGCAGCATGGTCAGGACAGTGAGATCCTGCAGCAGGATGCTTGCTGCGCTCTTTGTCGTCGTTCACGCGCACGCGCAGACTCCACCGCTACCTGGTTTGGATACGCCGGCCGATACGACGTCCAACCGGCATGAGGTCGCATTATCGCTGCCCGTAGGAACTCCTCTTCAAGTCGCGCTCGATCACGAGGTCCGAGTGAAGCGGATGGGGCAACCGATTCAGGGAAGCCTCATGCAGCCGGTCTATGCCTTCGATCATCTCGTCCTTCCGTTGGGCACTCGGGTGCAGGGTCACATCTCCAAGATCGATAGACCCGGTGGGAAGCAGCTCACGCTATCGATCCTGAACGCCGACTTTTCACCGATACGACGCATTCAGGTATCGTTTGACCAGCTCGAGCTTGCAGACGGCAGGCGGTTGCCACTGCATACCGCAGTCGTTCCAGGCTCCGGTCAGGTCATCCGACTGGTCGACTCCGCGTCTACCCCTGGTAGCTCTCCGAAGAACGCACTGTCGGCAAAAATGGCGGAAGCGAAGCAGGAGTGGCGGCAGGCGATGCAGCAGGTGAAGCAGCCGGATAAGCTGCACCGTGCATGGCGAATGGGAGTGGCGCAACTCCCCGTTCATCCGCAGTACATCGATGCAGGAACGCTTTACTACGCCGATTTGCAGAAGCCGTTGGACTTCGGAAGCGAGGCAGTCAAAGAGCAGGAGCTCCAGTCGATTGGCAGTCCGCCGCCGGCAGGAACGCTGGTGCGTGCTTCGCTGATCACGCCGCTCGATTCCGGCACGACGCCGCACGGCGCGTCGGTCCAGGCTGTGGTGTCCAAACCGCTCTTTGCCGGGGATCGGCTCATCCTGCCGCAGGGGACCCTGTTGAACGGGTCTGTTCTCCAGGTACGGCCGGCACGCCGTCTGAAACACAATGGCGAACTGCGCATCGCATTTCGCGAGTTGGTGTTGCCAAGCGGTTCTACCTTTCGAGTCGATACGACACTCGTAGGCGTACAGGCTGCGGAGTCCGATAGCCCTCGCCTCGATCCGGAGGGCGGGGCGAAAGCGACAAATCCGAAGTCCCGCTATATCACCACCGGCATCTCGGTGAGCTTGGCGCTCATTGGGAGTGGCGGCAAAAACGATGTAGGCGAGGGAGGCCCCGTTGCCGGAGGAGCAACCGCCTTCCGATTGGTCGGCATTGTTGTCGGACTCGCGGTCCGATCGCACACCCTCGGTATCGTGATGAGCGCGTATGGCGGCAGCCGATCCATCTACACGAATTTCTTCGGACGCGGCCGCAACATCGCCTTCCCGAAAGACACGACGATGGAGGTTGGCTTCGGAGACCGGACCGTAGCTCCCATGCCGGTGCATCCCCAGAGCAGAAGCCGGGTTGGTGTAAGGTGAAGCGCCACTCTGGTCAGGCATTTTCGCCAAAGAAAATGCCTACATCGCCTCACTCAATACGTGACATCATCCCGGCTTCTGCTCTAACACTCGGGAGCGTGAGTGTGAACAGCAAGGGCAGCGCATCGAGCGCCGCCCCTGGTCCGTGCCCAGCCCGTATCTACCGTGCGAAAGAATGCTCCAGCAGTTGCGCGGAGTAGCTCGCCTTCTTTTCCGGGTAGTACGCATTCGAGACGTACTGTTCGAGCATGCGCTGGGTGTTGAAGAACGAGCCATTCAAGGCAATCGTCGTTTGCATCAGCTTCCGCCAGCCGGCCTGGTCCTGGTAGTAGAGCGGCAGGATCTTCTCTTCGAGCTTGCTGTATAAACTGTCGGCCTCTTCTTCGGCACGCTCATGATCGGCGACACACCAGCCGGTCACACCCTCGATGCAGCCCTCGATCCACCAGCCATCCAGCACGCTCAGGCTGGGGACACCGTTCAGGGCGGCCTTCATGCCGCTGGTGCCGGAGGCCTCATACGGCCGCAATGGATTGTTCAGCCACACATCGACACCGCCGGTCAGCAGAGCGCCGAGACGCCATTCGTAGTCGGCCAGATAGATGATGTGCAGCGAACCCGAGGCGAGACGCTGTGCGGCATCGAAGACCCGGCGGATGATGTTCTTGCCAGGTTCGTCTGCCGGGTGCGCCTTGCCGCCGTAAAGCACCTGCAGACCGCCCGCGGCCTCGGCGAGGCGGGCAAGACGTTCCGGGTCTGTGAACAGCAGATCGCCGCGCTTGTACGTGGCGACGCGGCGCGCAAAGCCGATGGTGAAGACGTCCTCACGCAACGGGATGCCGGTTCGTTTTTCCACCTCGGCCAGCAGCGCGCGCTTGCCGTCCGCATGCGCGGCGGCGATCTCTTCCTGCGGAATGTCGATGGCGTACCGCAGATGCATATTGTCTTCGCGCCAGCGCGGCAGATGCTTGTCGAATGCGGCTTGCATGGCGGGTGCGGTCCATGTACCGGCATGGACACCATTGGTGATGGCGACGATGTTGTACTCCGGGAACATGGCGCGGCTGACCTTGCCGTGCTGCATCGCGACGCCGTTCACGAATCGCGAGAGGCGCAGTGCAATGTAGGTCAGGTTCACCATGCCTTCGTGACAGCCGCCAATGCGCTCGATCGCCTGCGTTGCCTCGCTGCCCAGGATGCGGTATGCCTGCTCCATAGAGAAGCGGTCATGACCGGCCGGCACCGGCGTATGCGTCGTGAAGACGCACTGCTCGCGTACGGCCTCGAGGTCGCGGTCCTGCGCATTTGCCAGTGCGCCGCCGCTCAGCGTCTTCTCCAGCAGCGCGAGCGTCAGCAGAGCCGCATGGCCTTCATTCATGTGGTAGACGCTGACGTCGTAATCCAGCGCGTCCAGCATGCGGAAGCCGCCCAGCCCGAGTACGATCTCCTGGGCCAGCCGGTAGTTCGTGTCGCCACCGTACAGGTAGTTGGTCAGGCCGCGATCGCGCGGGTCGTTCTCTTCCAGGTCGGTATCCAGCAGATAGATGGGAATGGTGTGGCCAGTCACGCCCTCCATGTCATAGCGCCAGGCACGGACCTGCACAGGGCGCCCCTCGATCATGACCATAACGCGCGGCTCTTCCGGAGCCAGCTTCGCCTCCGGACTCCATGGCTGCGACTCCTCGCGCTGGCTCCCGTGCTCGTCCAGGATTTGCCGGAAATACCCTTGGCGATGCGCGAGCGTGACGGCCGCGAGGGGCAGACCCAGATCGGCGGCGGAGCGCAAGGTGTCTCCCGCGAGCACTCCCAGCCCACCGCTGTACGTGGGCATGCCGGGCTCAATCGCAATCTCCATCGAGAAGTAGCCAACCATACCTTCACTTGCCGTCAAGTGCACCGCCTTCAGACTTCCATTCTTCAGCACGTCATCCATGGAGAAACAGCCCTCTCTTCCATACCCGGTTCGAACACGGATTGAGACGAAGCGGACTCGTCACAACCGCAGCGCCGTTTGCGTGTCGCGCAATGGTTTGCGCAGGTTGCAAATCGCGCCAAATTCAGCACTGTCCGGTCCCACAAAACTTCAGTGGAAGTGGCCATATTTTAACAACCGCTCCGGCGGAAAGATATCGTTGACTCGTGCGACTTCCGTAGCAATTAGTGTCGTCGAAGGGGTTACTTCCGGAGGCGGGATGGGATATTTTGCCACGGGTGCGCTGCACCAATAAGCGCAAGCCTAGTGTTATGAACATCTTTCAAGGAGATTCCAAATCGGGGCAGAATTTCGCGCGATCATCACTGGCTTCCGTGTTGCTCTCGTGACCAGTAACGAATCAGGTAAGTGAGTTGTTCAGTTATTAACCTTCATCCTCGAGCAGCATCATCTGCGGTTGCAGGGCATTGATAGCATCCATGGTGCGTCCGGCAATCGCCTGCAGGTCTCCGTTGATGCCTTCACTCGCCTTCAGCACCAGTTCCAGCTGCTTTTCCCGCTTGGCCCACTGCCGCTCAATGAATTTGCGCTCCTGGTCAAGGTCGGCCCGCATGTCCGTGAACTTCTCCGCGATCGTCTCCACACGATGCCGGAACTGCGGACCGGTCAGATAGCTGTACACCTGCTGTGCCTTCGTCTGCTCGCCTTCTCCCGCGCGCCTGGCGCGTGCCAGCTCGATCAGTGCCTGACGCAGGGCCACGGCCACAGGCAGTGTGCAGCTCAGGCTGCTGACCCACACGCCTTCCATGTGATCAAACAGAGTTACATCCTTCGGCAAAGCCTGGCTGGCCAGGACCGCCAGCTCCGCGCCGGCGGTTCGCTGATCGCCACGCAGCTTTGCCAGCCAGCCGTCGGACCACGTGCGGGTGCGTTTGAACTCCCACAGGATGCTGCCGCAGGGCTGGCCGGTCGCGTCGCGCACAGTGTGGACCAGGTCCCCGCCGAACTCGCCCTTGGGCACCGGCTGAATCTCGTCCATAGGGAAGCGGGAGCGTAGCTGCTGCTCGATCTGCGTCTCCAGCACCTCGCCCTGCGCCTGCTGCGAACCCTGCTCTGCCTTGCGCTTCAGGTCGTCGATCTGGCGGCGCAGCCCATGGATAGCATCGTCCTTGTCCTTAACCTTGAGCAGCATCTGCTCTTCAACCTGGCGCTGCGTCTGCTGCCGCACTCTTTCCAGTTCCTGCTGGACTTGCTTCTCCACTTGCAGTTTCAGCTCGCGACGTTCATCGTCGAGTGCGCGCTTCTGTTTCCGGAACTCCGCTTCCTGCTCCTGAGAGGTGCGCAGCTTCTCGGAGAGGGACGCGATCCGTGTCTCCTGGTCTCTGGACTCGCGGGCGCGGTGCTCCAGATCGGCAGCAACGCTCTGTCTTGCACGCTCTGCCTCCTGCACCGCAAGCTGTTTCCGCTCGATTTCAAGCCGCGCCCGCACCTGTTCGGACACTTGGCGTTCAGCCTCCGACGTCTTCCGTTGCAACTCAGCGAGACCATTTGTTAGTTCCTGCTCGCGGGCCTGAACTGCCGACTGCTGCTGCTGCATCTGTCGTTCGTACTTCTGCTTGAGCTCGGCGATCATGGGCGCGGCGAGCGACTCGGTCAGCTTCAGCTCATAGCCGCACTGCGGGCAATGCAACGTCTGTTCATTCGCGGACTTCTGCATCGGTACCTCGGTATTCGTGTCGTAGCAATGGTCTGCCAGCAGACTATCGCGGCTGGCGTCCCAGCTGCTCCAGCGCATCACAGGCGTGGGTCAGCCCGTTTTCCTGATGGAGCAGCTCACCCACCTCGGCCGCTCGCGTTGCAAACCGGGGGTGTCCTAGAATGCGCCGGATGCGCCGCGCGGCGCGCTCTGCCGTGTAATCCTGCCGGCGGATCACACCCGCTACGCCAAGCCGCCGCATCCGTCGCGCATTGTCCGGCTGATCGTGACTGTAGGGCATCACCAGCATAGGCCTGCCTGCGTGCATCGCTTGCGCCGTGGTGCCGACGCCGCCCTGGTGCACGATGAGCGACGCACGCGGAAACAGCTTCGAGTACGGCGCATAGCGCGCTACGCACAGGTGGGGAGACTGCGTGCGCGGGACATTCCTGGGGTCTGTACCGACGAGCAGCACAGCTCGCACTCCTGCCAATACAGCAGCCTGCGCACTCTCCTCGTAAAACGGGCCGGCGTCGAGCACCGCCGCCGAGCCGAGCGTGAAGACAACCGGGGGCGCCCCGGATGCGAGGAAGCGCTCGACGTCTTCCGCAAGCTCTTGCCGGCCGGCGTCGCCGTCGTAGAAGACGAAGCCGGTGATCTCCGTATGCGCAGGCCAGTCGGGCTGCGGGCTACCTAAGAGCGGTGAGAACATGGCCAGCACCAGATCGGGCGCGTGCTTCGCGTCGAAGATCACGTTGGCGCCGCGTTGCAATCCTAACTCGCTGCGCAGCCGATAGACCGGCTCGGCCCAGCGGCGCGTCACCCATCTGGCGAAGCGCGCCACGGCCCGGCCAGTCACCGGCACCGCGCTCTGCAGGCGCGCCAGATGCGGGTAGGGAGGCAGCACCGGCGCGTCATACGCGGAGAAGAAGGACAGCGGCGCCAGCACATAGCTGGCCCAGCGTACCCCGGTGACCTCCGCGACGACCGGCGCCTGATAGGTAAGTTCGCCTGCCAGCAGCAAGTCCGCGCCGCCACCGGCCTGTACGACGGCCAGCAGCTCATCGTAGCTCTGGCGAATCGCAGGGAAGAGCACCTCGCGCAGGGTACGCTCGGTGCCTTTATGGATGTCCATCAGCATAGCGACCTGCTGCGGATCTTCCGGGTTCAGCGTGGGGCCGACGCGGGCGAATTGCAGGCGCAGCGGCTCGATCTTGGCGCGGAAGATCTCCGGCACCGCCAGCACCGGCGTGTGTCCGCGCCGCCGCAGTTCTAAAGCAACGGCGATCAGCGGATGCACATCGCCGAGTGTGCCAAAAGTGGTGAGAACGATCCGCATGCTCAATCACGAGCTTAGAGCATTTTCACTGTAGGTATAGACAAGAGCGCGCCGATCCGCGTGGCCTTTCCCTCAAGAAAAACCACACTTCGCACAGCAATCAGGGATGCTCGCGTCCCACGCGAACCATCTGTCCGGGCGTTCGGAGGACTTGGAACCGAAGCATGGCTTGAAGTCCCGAGTCGGCAAGCTGCCAACGCTCAAGGAGCATGTTGGCGGATGATTTCGAGAAGCTCTTCTGTGGCTTCGAGTGGTTTGTCGGGTTGGGGAATCTGGGCGCCGGCGGCGAGAAGAGCGCGTGTCACAGCCGGATAATCGCCTGTATCGCGTTGCCAGCTATGCTGCGAACCGTGGAGTGCCCAGGCGAGTGGAGTACCGCCGTGCTCATTTTCAAAGACATTGATCGGCGCGTTGTGGGCGATGAGATCGCGAACCACATCGATATTGCCGTGCCATGCGGCGAAGTGGAGCGCTGTTTGGCCGGTGTCCATGACGGCATCCGCAGGCCAGCCGGCGGCGAGCAGCAGATGGAGTGAGCGGGTGTTGTTGCGAATGGCTACACCGAGAAGGCGGCGTGCAGCCTTCTCGGAAAGCTTCTGGAATATCTGCGGATGGTCGGCAAGGATGCGCTGGAAGTAAGCTTCGTCGCCGATTTCGGCAGCGTTGAGGAGACGCAGCCAGGGAGCGCTGCGCTGCATCAGGAGCGCAAAGACCTCTGGGTGTTCAAACTGGCGCGCGAGTATATGCGGAGACTTCGTCCAGCCGAATCCGTAAAGGTAAATGGTGCCACCCGCCTGGGGGTTCTGCTTTGGGAAGTAGCGCTCGGTGATGGTGGCGCGGATGGTCTCGGGGTCGTCGTTGAGGATGCGCTCGACAAGTGCAAGATCGCCGATGGCGGAGGCCATGAGGATGTCGGCCTGTGCTCCGCGTGCGATCAGGAAGCGCGCGACGTCGTGCCGATGCGGCGCAATAGATGCCATGTACTGTGCAGCAGTGGATTCGTGGTCGATGTCTCGCGCGTCGATGTGGGCGCCGGCGTCGAGAAGGATGGCGGCGATCTCGACAGTGGCGGCGAAGTGGAGCGGGAGCTGGCCGTCGCCGCCCCGGGCGTGAACGAGTTGTGGATCGGCAACGAGGAGCGCGCGCACGCGCTCCGGCAGGTTGAGGCGTGCAGCAGCGTGTATGTCGACCGTCGCGCCGCGCGTGATGAGATAGGTGGCGAGCTCGGCGTTGGCTGAGTCGAGAACGCCGAAGCCGCCGGCCCACCAGCGGCTGCGCTCGTCGATGTTGGCGCCGTAGTCGAGTAGCGCATCGACGATGTCGCGGTTGCCTTTTTCGACTGCGGCGAGGATGGCCGGCGCGTCGAAGCCGTAGTCAGGCAACGGCTCGTCGATCGAAGAGCGCAGCGAAGGATGGCGCGTGAGTACCTCGCGAACGAGTGTGGCGTCGTTGGCTTTGATGGCGGCGATGAGCGCTTCGACCGGGTTAGAGGAGGCCAGTTCGATATGCATCTTGAGTGAGGGCCAGGTGTCGAAACCGTACTCGCGGGCGATGACGTGGAGCGCGTCGGCAAGCACGGGAGTCGTAGCGATGTTGCAGTCCACGAATCGCGATTTGGCGTCCGGGTCGGACGCCAAAGCATCACGCAGCAGCGCGTGTGCCTGGTTCTTGAGATGTTCGAGGTTAGGGCGCGCGGGAAGTTCGCGAATAGGCATGACTCACTCCTTCTTTACAGTCCGCGATCCGCTTCGCCGGACGAGAAGAGAGTGGGTTGTGGTGGAGCGGAAGTGCAAAGGTGGGATAATCCCTTTCCGCGGACGGGGTGCACCCTTGATGTGCAAGATTGAGACTATCAGCCTGTGTGAGTCAGGTCGAGACGATCCACTGGTTGTTCAGGAGGCCTATCTCGATCTACTTCAGCTGTGCGGCGAAGTTTTTCCTGACATGTTGATTGACATACGTTGCGAGACCCTTCCCTGCAGCCGCGAGTAACTTCATTTTGTCGACATGTTTCTGTCCAGGCTTTGTGCAGTCGTATCGGTATATGGTTCCTCCCTCGAATTCAAGGTCCAGGTAATCATTCCCGCTTTCGTATCCTGTGATTCCCGAAGTGCCGCTGAGGTCTCTGTAGGGCTTCACAGGTAGCTCCACTCGTTGACAGTCGCCTCAACAAACCTACGAACATAAGTAGCATTGCATCGATGCACATCCGATTCAAAACAATCGGACGTGCTCCGGCTTATTGCTCCCAGGACAGAGTGCCAGTGTTTCCTCGTATGGAAGCTTCGTGGAAGCCGCTCACCGCGCGAGCCGCCGGCTTTCTATACTGATGATGTGCCTCCGACCTCCCGCAACCTCGATCGCTCTCGCCAGTTGCAGCTCCGTGCAGAACGCTTCTTACCCGGCGGCGTCGATTCGCCGGTACGTGCCTTTCGTGCGGTGGGCGGCGATCCGCCGTTCGTGGTGCGGGCCGAGGGCGCGTATCTGTGGGACGCCGATGGCAATCGCTATATCGACTACTTCGGCTCCTGGGGGCCGATGATTCTAGGCCACGCCTTTCCACCGGTGGTCGAATCCATCCAGCAGGCGGCGACGCGTTCTTCCAGCTTCGGTGCATCCACGCCAGCGGAGGCAGACCTAGCCGAGCTGATTGTCGGTGCAGTGCCATCGATCCAGAAGCTGCGCTTTGTCTCCTCGGGTACTGAAGCCACCATGTCGGCAATCCGGCTGGCGCGTGCCTTTACCGATCGCAAATACATCATCAAATTCGAGGGCTGCTATCACGGCCATGCCGACGGGCTACTAGTGAAGGCTGGCTCCGGTGTCGCGACCTTCGGCATCCCCGGCTCGGCCGGCGTGCCGGAGGAGATTGCTCACTTCACGCTCGCGCTGCCGTACAACGACATCGCGGCGGTGGAGGCTGCACTCGCCGCACGCCTGCATGAGATCGCAGCGATCATCCTTGAGCCCGTTGCCGGCAACATGGGCTGTGTGCCGCCTGCAGCTGGGTATCTCGAAGCACTGCGCGCGCTCACTCAGCGCGATGGCGCGTTATTGATCTTCGACGAGGTGATGACCGGGTTCCGCGTGGCGCATGGTGGCGCGCAGCAGCTCTACAGCATTACGCCGGACCTGACATGCCTGGGGAAGATCATCGGCGGCGGCCTTCCGTGCGGTGCTTTCGGCGGCCGCGCCGAAATTATGGACATGCTCGCACCGCTCGGTCCCGTCTATCAGGCCGGAACTCTAAGCGGAAATCCGTTAGCCATGGCCGCGGGCTACACGACGCTGAAGCATCTGTCCGAGAACGGCACAGCGGTATACGGCGATGTGGAGTCTGCGAGCCGAGCAGTCGCCGAAGGCGTGGTAGCGGTGTTTGCCGAAGCGGGTATTCCGGTCACAACCAATCGTGTGGGCGCGATGTGGACATGGTTCTTCACCCGCGAACGCGTAATGGATTTTGCCACGGCCGCGACTTCGGACACGGCACGCTTCGGTGCCTTCCATCGCGCCATGCTCGATGCCGGGGTGTGGCTGCCGCCCTCGCAGTTCGAGGCGGCCTTTCTGGGTACTGCGCACACGCCGGAGATCGTTGCAGCGACGGTAGAGGCTGCGCGCCACGCCGTTGCACGCTTGCAGGAGTTGCAGCCGATTCGCTGACCGGCTGCACTCTCAGGCGATCAGAGCTTCGCGGCCTTGTCCCACTCGGAGAAGACGAACTCTTTCGTGTCTTTGCGTTGACGCGGCTGCTGCTCTGTCTTGCGAAGCTGCTCGTCCAACATCTCCAAACTCCCAAGATAGCCTACTGCGGTGACAGCCACTGTCTCGAAGTCATCCGGTATCCGGAATGCCGCCTGCGCCTTGTCATGGTCGAAGCCGGCCATGGAGTGCGAATGCAGCCCCAACGCGGTCACCTGCACCGCGAAGTTCGCCATGGCGGCTCCCGTGTCGTGCCAGAAGTGGCGATTGATTTCGCCGTTCTGGGTGAAGTGTTTGCGCGCAACCGACAGGATGAGTACGGGCGCGTTCCTGGCCCAGCCCTGATTGAAAGGCACGAGTGCGTCAAAAATCTTTTCATAGGTCGCATCGTCTCGCCGCCCTACAAGAAACCGCCACGGTTGCTCATTGTAGGAGGAGGCTGCCCAGCGCGCGGCTTCAAAGCCCTTCTTCAGGTCTTCTCCAGACACCTCGCGATCCGAGTAGGCACGGGGGCTCCAGCGATGCAGGATGGCTTCAAGCATGCCGGTCACGCCGGGTGCGTGTTTCAGGCTTTCGATGGAATCGGGCGTTGGCGTCATGAACAAATCTCCTCTATTTGGAACAGGCATAGTGCGCGCCGGTGGCGCGTCTGTTATTGGATTCAAGGAAGCAGGCATACGCTGCGATATTCGTATGGCCTCGTCAGTGCGGCTGGAGTCCAAGAGCATTGGCGATTGCCGGGTCCGGCGTGGCCTTGTCGCTAGTTTTGGTTACCACGGCGAAGCCTCCCTGGTAGTCCCACACGGCCCAGCCAATGCCTGCCGCTTCCAGAGCCATCCGCATATCGCGCAGCCACGCCGCCCGCATCGCGGGGTCGGAGAAACGCTGATACACGCCGAACTCGCCGCAATAGACCGGCACATGATGCAAGGCGCCCCACTTCGCGGCGAAGCTCAGCTCCGACTGGATACGCGCGCTATCCCAGCGGTCCAAGCCATACTGAGTAATCCAATACTGGTCCGCAAGCTGCTGTTCCTGGGACACGATGGGCGCAACGTCCTCCGGCGAAGACGGGTAGGGCACGCCGCGCAGGGGCTTCACTTGATCGTTGGCCCAGGTTGCACCCTGATGCGTAAAGGCGAACGGCTCGTAGTCGTGGAAGGTGTAGATCACGTTAGTGTCGGCTACCGGCTGCAGCGTGAGCAGGTCCTGCAATCCGGAGTAGCGGCGTGCGGTGGCGATGATGGTGTGGTGGGGAGCGGCATGCCGGATTGCAGCGATGGCACGCATCTGCACAGCGGCCCACTGCTGTTCGTTCTCGAACTCCGGCTCGTTGAGCACTTCAAAGAAGACCTTGTCCGGATCCGTCGAGGCATAGTGGCCGGCGAGCGCGCTCCACAGCGCGCAGAAGCGAGCGACCGCTGCATTGTCCGTGCGCAGTCGGCGTTTGAAGTCGTCCGATGGATGGACGTCGACAATCACGCGGAGTCCGTCCTTCAGCATGGTGTGCACGGCGAAGTCCAGCTCGCTTAGGAAGGTGGCGTTCAGTGCGTTGGCCGGCGCACCACGCAACAGTTCGTCGCCATCCACGCTCAGCCGCACATGGTCGAAACCCATGGTGTACATCAATGCCATATCGTCCGCCGTGGTATAGCTGCGCAGCCGGTCCGGGGAGTAGTCTTTGGCCTGCGCAAACCACATGCTGGCGTTTACGCCTCGATGCAGCAGCCGGGCCCGTTGCGCGGCGATGCTGTCCGGCTGCGCTTGGGCTGCGGCGAAGGAGCAGAGCAGCAGACAGAGCAAGGTGTTTGCGAGCGTTCTCATGGCGCGTCCTTTGTACACCAGCTGCGGCTGTGCGTCAGCGTGCTGCGCTGTTCGTACCGTTGAATGGGATCGTCTCCAGCCGCTCCCAGGGTCCACCCATGTAGCGCCATAGGATAAGCCCGGCGGCCGTGCACGCAAACGGTTGAAAGGCGGGGGCGAGCTTCGCATAGAGCGCGGCCGCGATGGATGGATCGACCTTGTTTTGGATGACGACATGCGGACGGAATCCCTGGCGGTCCTGCGCCGTGAGCCACGGCTGCCACCGTTGCTGCAGCCTTGTGTGGATGGAACGCAATGCTGCGGATTGAATGCGAAAGGCCACGCCGCCCCCCAGCTTCATCAGAGACGTGACCTCGAGCTGCATTGCAAGCCCCTCGCTCAGGCCACGCAGGACATGCAGGATGCCTGCCTCTTCACTGCCGGGCAGCGCATGGAAGAGTGTCAGGTGCGCCTGGATCCGGTTTTGGCCCGGCGGGTAATGCTCTTTGCGCAGCGTGTCGAAGTAGGCCTGCACGCCCGACTCGAAGAGCAGAGTAAGCACCAGAGGCGGGAGACTACTGCGCGCAGGGTCACTCGGCGACATCCGCTTCATTATCCCTTACAATGAAGATGCAAATGAAAGACCGGTATCATCAGCCCGCATGACTCCACCGATCCCGCGCAATACCCGCCAAAAGCAAGCCATTCGCGACGCCTTCATTGAAGCGGACCGCCCCCTCTCTCCCGAGGAGGCACTGCTGGCCGCGCAGCGTCACTACAAGACGCTGGGCATTGCGACGGTGTATCGCAATATCAAGTCGCTGCTATCGGAGGGCTGGCTGGACCCGGTATCGCTGCCGGGGCAATCGACCCGCTACGAGGTTGCAGGCAAGGCGCATCATCACCACTTCCACTGCCGCAAGTGCGGGCGCATGTATGAGCTGGGCACCTGCGCGGGAGCCGTGCTGCCGCGACCGCCGCGCGGGTTTCGCGTAGACGGCCACGAGCTGATGCTCTACGGCGACTGTGCGCGGTGCGCCGGCGCGGCTCGCCTCCGGGCCAGCAGCAGGTAACGATTCGGTATTATCATTAGTAGGATTGGCTGAGCACTCCATCCAGCCGGGCAAGGTTCGCATCTTCATGCACATCGCACTTCTTGTAGACGCGCTGCTGGCCGTCTTCGCCCTGGAGGCGGTGGCGATGCTGGCTGCGTGGCTGCTGCGCCGCCGCGACTACGCTCTAAGCGCTTTTCTGCCCTATCTGGTCAGCGTGGCCACGGGGCTGCTGTTGGCTACGGCGCTGCTGCACCTGTTGCCGGAGGCGATTGATAAGCTCGGGAACACGCCGCGCGTCTGGTATCTGCTGGTGGGCGGTCTGCTCGGCCTCTTCTGCTTGGAGCAGATCATCGCCGCCCTCGTTCACACGGATGATACGGTCGTCGTCCATGGGCACGCCCATGCCCATGCGCCGCATGGACTCCGCCCGGCAAATCTGATCGTTGCCAGCAGCCTGCACAGCTTTCTCGATGGGATCTCCGTAGCGGCGGCCTTTGCTGCAGGCCCGCGTGTCGGCTGGATCACCGCGCTGGCCGTGAGTCTTCATGAAGTTCCGCATCGCGTGGGTGACTTCGCTGTGCTGCTGCATCTCCGCTACAGCGCCAGCAGCGCACTCCGCATGGCTGTGTTGCCGTCGCTTGGCGCGCTACTCGGAGTCGCGGTGGTGGCTGCCTTTGGCGCCAGCGGAGGCACGGCCGTGTACTGGCTGCTGCCGATCAGCGCGGCCAGCTTCCTCTACATCGCCTGCGTGAACCTGCTGCCGGAACTGCGTCATCAGCACAGCCGGCTTGGCGTTGCGTTACAGATGCTCTGCCTCTTCGGCGGTGCTGCGCTGGTGGCTCTCTTCGCAGGATTGCCGGGAGCGTAACGGCTCAGCAGCAGCCGGCTCCGCTACCGCAGCAGCTCTTTCCCTGCAACGCACGCACGCCTTCTCGCGCAATCAGCGGCAAGAGCAGCAATGCAGCGATGCTATCGATTCCCGGGACACGCCACAATCGCTCTGCCAGCAGTCCAAGCAGCACAATCAACGCCTGCAGCGCGCAGAAGTCTGCCTGACGCGCATCGACAACCATCGCTGCACTGTTGAGCCGAAGTGCAACGTGACGCTTGGCTCGCCCCAGCGCGGGCATCAATGCAACAGCGGAGAGCGTGACGGCAATGCCGAGGGGCGTTGGAGAAGACACGTCGCCGCTTCTGAGATGACGTATCGCGTCGAAGGCAACCCAAGCCGCGAGCAGCAGCAGACAGCCTGCTGCGATGCGCAGGCTCACCCGCTCTGCCACCGCACGCCGGTGCGGATCGTTCTCCTGCCGGAGACGCCAGAGCAACGCGGCGGCAGACAGCATCTCGATCAGACTGTCAAAACCGAAGGCTGCCAGCGAAAGGCTATGCCCCTGCCGCGCACCCCAAAGGCCGATCGATGCTTCAACAGCCGCCCAGACAATCGTGAGCAACTCAAGACGGCGGGCCAGCCGGAGAAGGCTGACCCGCGGAGTGTCCATCGTTGCTTCCATGCGTCCCTTAAAACACGAAGGTCAACTGGCCGGTATAGGTGCGCGGCGACACGAAGTGCGTGCCGCTGAAGGTGGAAAGAAAGTTGTAGAGCGCGTACTTGTTGGTCAGGTTCACGACGGACACACTCGCATTCACCTTATAACGCTCCGTGTGCAAGACGTTATCGTAGCCGCCCAACGCGTCGAAGGTGTTACGCGGCTGCACGCGCGGCGGGTTCTTGTCGTCGTTCTCCGTACCCGGCGCGGGGATCTTCACCAAAGGTGAACTTAACTCGTTGCCTGCGCAACTGGTGAGCGGATGCGTGAGGGTCGCACGCTGGCTGCCGCAGGTTAGATCGATCTGTGCCTGCTGGTCCGGCGTTAGGTTGGCGAGGTTCACCTGGAAATCCGGCGAGCTTGGATCCGCGGTTGGGGAGAAAGGCACGGCGCCTGCAACCAGGCCGCTCTCATAGGTCCAGTTGAAGCCCAGCATCGGTCCAATGCCCGGACTCTTCTGATATTGCAAATGCGTCGTCTGCTGAAAAGCCTGATCGTGGTCGATGCGGAACGGCGCGCCGGAGAGCGGTGTGTTCGGATTGTTGAAGAGAATGCCGCCTACCTCCGGTCCGAAGAAGCGCGAACGCGAGTGGCCGAGCACCGCATAGGCCGAGATGCCGTGGATCGGTGTCAGATTTGCGCGAATCGCGTACCCGTCAATCTTTGACTTGTTCCACTGAATCGGGAAGGAGAGCGGCGTGTTGAAGACGATGTCGAAGTCGTAATCGCGGTCGGTGTACTTCCAGAAGTAATCGCCTTGCACCGCGATCTTCGATCCAATGGCCTGCTCGAAGCCTGCCGAGAATTGATTGCGCTTGCCTGGCTTCAGCGCGGTGTCGCCGAATGCGCCGAAGACATTCTGCGCCAGGCCGCCTGATCCGGTAGAACTCGAAAGAATCAGGTTCTCGTTGTACGGCGTCATGAAAAACTTGCCGTAGGAGCCGCGAATCACCGTGTTGCTCTTGTTGAATCGGTAGGACGCGCCGGCACGCGGCTCCACCATGGATCGGCTGGAGATGCCGTTGTAGTTGTCGGCGCGTACGCCGCCGCTGAGCAGCCATCCGCCGAAGTGCAGCTCGTCTTCGATGTAGACCGCCTCCTGCTTGATGTCGGTCGAGCCCTGGAAGTTGAACAACTGCCCGCCGCGCGAGAGGTCGTACTGCAAGAGGTTTGGCAGGAAGGCCGGGTTCTTCGTCTGCCCCGCTCCATTGCATGTCAGGTCTCCGGGATCGGTCACCGGTGCACCGCTCGCATCGAGGCACGGCGCGTTGTAAGCAGGATCGGTGATGCCAAGACGGAAGTTCTCCGTCAGCGGCGTGTGATAGATGTTCACACCGGCCTTCAGGTTCTGTATGCCCTTCGAGTAGGTGAAGTCTTCTTTGATACCCAGGTTGGTAAGCCGCCGCGCCTGCTGCAGTGTTGCAGGCTGGTCGGCAAACAGATTGCCCGATGGATAGTAGTGGACCTGGTCCTGGCGCACATAGATGTTCGAGCTCAACAGTGCATCCGGGTTGAATATGTGTGTCCAGAACGCGGAGGTATTGAAGCTCTTGATCTCGTTACGCTGGTCTTGACCTGCCGCCTGCTGGTCGTACTGGTTCGGCGTCTGCGCCCAGGAGCGCGAGGCGCTGAGGTCGAAGTGAAAACTATCCCTGGGATTGGTTTGCACGTCGAACCGCTCGAAGATGTTTTCGACATTGCCGTGGTCGTTCATCGGCCGGAACTCCGGTGTGTCGAGAAACCGTCCGCTGTTCACGACATCGATGCTGGTGAACGATCCGTACTGCGACGATCCAACGCCCAGCGTGCCACCTCCGGACCCTGTGCCGAAAGAGCCATAACCGCCGTAGATGGTGCCATGCAGCTTCTGCGCCAGACCGGACTTCGTCGTCGTCTGCACCACCAGGCTGGCCTTGTCGCCATACTCGGCGGGCGGCACACCGCTGATCACATTCATGCTCTCGATGGAGCTGAGCGCGATCTGGTTGGAGAACTGGCGGCTCTGCTGATCGGTGATCGGCTGCCCGTCCACGCTGAACTGCACGTCCTGGTGCTCACCCTGCGCGTGGATGATACCGTCGGAGTCCTGCGCAATACCGGGCGTCGCCAGCGTCAGCAGGGAGCTCACGGCGCCATTCGTGTTCTGGTACGGAATCTGGGCGATGGCGCTCGCATCCAGATCGGTATGCGCCGTCGGCGTGTTGGTGACAACGTCTTCCGCGCCTGCGTCGACGTTGACCGTCGTGGCCACATTGGAGACGCTGAGCTGCGGTTTCAGCACAACGGGTATGGCGGAGCGCACACTGGCGTCGGTCGTGGTGGAGGCGAAGCCGGGCGCAATGATCGAGATGTGATAGCTGCCGAAGGGCACATTCTCGAAGGCGAAATTGCCGGTGCCGTCCGCCTTTGCCTGGCGGTTGAAGCCGCTGACCGGGTTCTGCACACTGACGATGGCCCCGGGGATTGCGTTGCCTTGGGGATCTGTCACCTGCCCGGTGACGGAACCGGCAAGCGTCTGCCCGATGGCTGCCGCCGGCACCAGCAGTATAGGCAAGGCTGCGAAAAGAACGCGGCGGCTGCGCCGCTGAAACGCGAAGGACACGAAAGCCTCCTGATCAAAATCCGAAAGGTTCGGGTCTGAACAGATCTGGTTCTGAAGAGATCGGAGTCTGCAAATGCAAACGAGGATGCAGTGCGAACGATCTACAGGGAGGCAGGCGGAGGACGAGTGGTATGAACGACGACAAAGCGCGGCGAGCCGCGGTTCGGAGCGCCAACACGCAACAGCATCAGCATCAGCAACGACAGCGTAAGAGTCGTGATGGCTGTGGCAACGGAGGCTGTCATGTGGCCGAGCGCACACACCTGGCAGTGCTCGGTATGGTCGCCCATCGCGCTGACACCGTGGCTGTGGACCAGCAACGCGGAGAAGAAGATCGCGACAGAGACGCACAGCAGCAGCGCGAGGATGCGGCTGGCCGGCGCGTTGCGATCGAGGCGGGTCATGGGTTGCGGTCTCTGGCTCAGAGAAGAATGGCTACTGATATTGAAGTATCAGTGGTTCCGCCGGTGAAGTCAATTGCCGCCGGCTGTCCTGTGTGACCTGTCTTCCGCCGCATCCAGGCGTTTTCCGGCACGAATCGTCGTGCTTCCCGCGTGCAGCGGGTACGATTTCCCCTGCCAGTCAAAGGTGCCGGTGAGCCCGGCAGGCAGCGTGACTTCGGCGCGCAGACCCGTGTCGGTCACTTGATACTGCGCAGTGATCTCGCCCAGCGGATGTGGATAGCGCACGGTGAGCTTTTTGAGATCGCCCAGCGCCGGCGCGATTCTCACGGTCCGGAAGCCAGGACTTCCCGGATGGATGCCGCCGACGATCGTCAGCAGGTCATAGGTAGGGTGGGCGCTCCACGCGTGCGAGTCCGAGCGGGTATCGCCGGGCATCTCCGGCCAGGTACTGAAGCCCAGCGGGAGCAGCTCGCGCCAGGGTCCGAGCGAAGAGAGATATAGATCACCGAGTCCCGCATGCTCCAGCGCGCGCGCCAGGTAGAAGCGGAAGTAATAGCTGGCAGGCATCAAGTGTTCTTGCTTCGTCACAATGCGTGTCAGCACATCCTGCTGTTCGGCCCTGGGAATCACGTCGTAAAGGACGCCAAGGATGTTGGCATGCTCGCTGAAGCCGGTTCGGTCCGGTGTATCGGCCAGCAGCCTGCGCTCTGGAGACCAGCAGCGTTGATAGATGTGCTTGCGCATCTGCTTCAGGCGCGTCTCGTAGCCGTCGGCAACGTTGGGATCGCCGAGCGCGTGCTCCAGCTCAGCGGCGTCCCCCAGCGCGCCCGCGAGCTCGAGAGACAGCACGCAGGACTCGCCATGTGCATCGTAGGTGGGGATCTTCTGGCCGTCGGGCACCCAGTCCACGAAGTTCCAGTACGGTGGCTCGCGCAGCAGCCCATCCGGCTGCTGGTAGTGGAAGAACCAGGCCAGCACATCGCGCGCGCCCTCCAGGTTCTCTGTCACAATCTTCGCGTCGGGACGATACCAGTACAGATCGTGCATCATGCCGATCCAGTAGAGCGAGAACGGCGGAATGATCTGCTCCACGGTGGCCGGGTGGCGGCTCTGCGTCAGCCCTTCAGGGATGCGTGAGTTGGCAAACGCTGCAATGGCCTGGCGTGCGAGCCGGTCATCGCCGGTGACGGCGTAAGAGATAAGCGCCTGGATGCGCGTGTCGCCTACATACTGCAGCTGCTCGTAGTATGGCGTATCCATATAGGTCTCATGCGCATCGAGCCTTGCAGTACGCCAGCCGATATTCCATATGCTCTGCAGGATTTGATCGCCCGAGTCAAACTGCCCGCGTTTTTCGAATGGATAGGTGCTCTCATGCGCGCTCATCCGATCCAGCGTTAGCGATTGATCGCTGGTCTCGATATCCATCTGCACATAGCGCCAGGTGCGCCACCAGAGGGGTTCAAACACACGATGCGCGCTGCCGTCCGGCAGCACTTGGTCGTAGAAGCCGATGGCGTGTCGTCCCTGAATGTCGTTACGGTTGCCTTTCTTCAACTGTGCGTCATACAGCGCCTCGGCGTAGGTCAACACAATGCGCGCGCCACGTCCGCCGCTGAATGTCAGCTCGGGAAAGGCGGTCGTCAGCGTCTTGCGGTCCAGCACCACCTGGGTACGCGTATGTGCAGGAATTTCGAGCGGGCGTTGCGGAAACCCGGACGCCTCGGCGTTCGGTAGTGCGGAGCGGACGATGGCGCCGGCGCTCTCGTCGTTGTACGTCATCTGCGGCAGCGGGTCAGGCACCAGCCTCCACGCGATATTGGCGACATCGTATTCTGAAGCGGCCTCTCCGGCATTTGGGTAATAATCCTCACGCATCGCCGTCTTTGCTGCCGTCCACGCCAGCGTGGTGTCGCCGGGCTGCTGCCAGTTCCACCCAAACCTGGCCGCATCCAGGGTCTCGCCCGGGCTGGCCGCCATGTAGTCATAGCGTCCGTCGTTGGCGCGGGGGATCACCGTTATACCCGGCTCCTCCGCCACCGACCAGCTCTGATTCGTATCAGCCGCTATCTCCTGTTTGGTGTCGCCTTGAACGAGGAACGCGGTCCGGTCGGACAACTGCGAAACCGCGGCATAGATGCCGAAGTTCCATACCGTCGCGCTCAGCAGGTTCCGGCCTGCATGCAATGCGGGCGCCAGGTCGAAGCTCTCGTAGCGCCAGTGCGGCAGATCGCTCTTTGCAGGACCGGCGCCGATGCGCTGCCCGTTCACATAGAAGATGAAGCGGCGATCGCCGCTGACATGCACGACATAATGCTGCGGCACGACCGGAAGATCGATGGACTTGCGGAAATGGAGCACGATCGGCTCGCGCAGCGGCGCCGTTGGGTGCGAGATCCAGATGGCGGACCAATGCGGCCGCGGCTCCTGCGCGGGCGCCGGTGTAAGTGCGGCGACCAGGGCGAGTGCGGCGAAGCAGCCAAGCAGACGTCTCCAAAACGGCAAAGCCATACCTCCGATGCACACTCTCTCCAGGAATGAGGTGCGCTGTGCGCAGAAAGAACGATCTTATCGTGTGCCGTCGGCGATCTTCGCGTGTATACATCTATGCATTCCGGGTTTTGCATCGAATGCAGGCGAGCAGCATTCTTGAGGAGGCAGCGTGAACATTCTGGGTGTCGATATTGGTGGAACGAATCTCAAGTTCCGCTCGCAGCGACAGAAGGACGTCGTTAAGGTGCCCTCGGGGCCGAAGATGACGCCGGAATACATGATGGAGGCGATTCACGAGCATACGGCGGCCTGGAAGTACGACCATGTCTCCGTCGGCTTTCCGGGACCGGTCATCCATGACAAGCCATTGCTTGAGCCGCACAACCTGGGCAAGGGCTGGGTGCACTTCAACTTCAAAAAGGCATTCGGGAACAAGCCGCTGAAGCTCTTGAATGACGCTGCGATGCAAGCGGTAGGCAGCTACAAAGGCGGCCGCATGCTGTATCTCGGACTCGGGACAGGGCTGGGCTCCGCCATGGTCGTCGACGGTGTCGTGCAGGCCATGGAGATAGCCCACCTGCCATGGAAGAAGCACAAGAGCTATGAAGACTATCTTGGCAAAGCCGGTCTGAAGAAGTACGGCCACAAGCGGTGGCAGAAGCACGTCATGCAGGCGATCCAAGAGCTATCCAGCGCCCTGGAGTGTGACTATGTGGTGCTGGGCGGTGGCAATGCAAAGCTGGTGAAGGATCTGCCGGAAAAGGTCCTGCTCGGATCGAACGACAACGCATTCGACGGAGCCTTCATGCTTTGGAAGAGCAGCAAGATTCGCTGATCAAGCGACAACCGTCCCCCCCACGCTCTACTTCATCAACCGACCTTGCGCGGAGCTTGTTCCAGGGGTGGGAACGCGACCTGAAACACACTGCCCATCTCTGCGGTGGAGCGCACCGTCAAGGGTGCGCGATGGGCCTCGGCGATCCAGCGCGCGATGTTCAGCCCCAGGCCGTTCCCACACACTTCGGCTCTCGTCGTTTGCGCCCGAAAGCTGCGATCGAAGATTCGCGGGAGATCTGCAGGAGCAATCCCAGGCCCGGTGTCTCGTACTTCCAACAGCAACGCCGACTGGGAATGGCTGAGGTGAACCGAGACGAGTCCACCGTGCGGCGTGTATTTGATGGCATTGTCGACGAGCGCGCCAATGAGACGATGGAGCAGGGAGCGATCGCCGAGTATCCAAGCGTTGGGCGTCAGGTCGACCGTCAAAACCTGCTTTTTATCGAGCGCCTGGCTTGTAAAGAGGGAGCAGCCGTCGCGTACGACGGCTGCCAGCTCCAGCGGCTCCTGCGTCAACTCATGCTGTTCAAATCCGGAGCGAGCCGAAGCGAGCAGGTCTTCCAGCAGTCGAAGGGTATGTTCGCATTCCGCGATAAGCGTCCGTAGTGTGCTGCTGTACTCTTCGCTGGTTCGCGGCTTGCGCAAGGCAAGCTGCGCGCTGGCCAGCATGACAGCGATCGACGTTCGCAGGTCATGCGATGCATCCGAAGTGAACTGCGCATTGCGTTCGACCGAGACCTGGAGGCGCTCCAGCATGTTGTTCCATGCCTCTGCCAGCATCTGTAACTCATCGCCCGATCGCGGAACGGGAACACGTCCATGCAGATCGGAGATGCTGAGGCGGCTTGCCATTGCCGTCATGCGGCCAACCGGCGCCATAGCCCGGCTGCTGAGAAGGTAGCCACCCGAAAGAGAGGCCAGCAGGAGAAACGGGATAAAGAGAAAGTACGAGGTGCGCACCGTCCGCATGATGCTGTAGTGCTCGTCGATGCTGCCGGCCATCGTGATCTGTACCGGCAAGCCGGCGAACACCGCTCGCTCTGTATACGCCCTGTAATGGTGATGAGCGATGGTGAACTCCCGGAAGCATGGAGCAGCGCATCCGGTTTCGTCTTTGAGTCCGGGCTCGCCTCCGCCGGCGAACAGCGTCCTGCTGCCGGTGGCATCGTGGATGATAATCTCGTCGCTCTCCGGTGTTGCAGCGAGAAAGCTGCGCAGAATGCTGTGGAGCGGACGGCTCGCGTTCTGGCTATGCTCATCGTTCACGAATGCGACGAGTCGTGCACAGCGACGGATCATTGTCGGCGCGCGCGACGCTTCCAACGCCCGCCCCAGATAGAGAGTCAGAAACAGACCGAACAGAAACAGGCAGCTCAGGGTGAAGATCGTGTACCAGATGCCCAGCCGGATACGGAGCGAGGCCCATTTCAAGCAGTGCCTGCCTCGCCCTGCAGCACATATCCGATACCGCGCACGGTGCGGATCATGCCTTCGCAGGCCGAACCGAGCTTCGCCCGCAGACTGTGCATGTGATAGTCAAGATTGTTCTTGCTGACATCGACCGCCATGCCCCACACGGCATCCGCGAGTTGATCCCGGGTGACCACATGACCGGCACGGCGCATCAGCGCCTCCAGCATCATGTACTCCCGCCGCGTCAGGTCGAGCGGTACGCCGTGCAGTCTGGCCCTCCGCTGGCTGGGCTGCAGCGTCAATGGTCCGATCGTGACGGCCATCCCCTGCGGGATAACGCCGCGACGCGATACAGAGCGCACACGTGCCAGAAAAAGATCGAGATGAAACGGCTTCGTCATGTAGTCGTCAGCGCCACTGTCTAAGGCGCGGATCATCTCCGGCACCGTGTCGCAGGCGGACAGAACGAGCACGGGTGTTTGGCAATGGCCGCCGCGCAACTGCTGGAGCACGCTTAGGCCGCTGGTGACCGGAAGCGTCAGGTCGAGAACCACCACGTCAAAAGGCTGCGTCGCAATGTAGCTGGCTGCATGTTCGCCGCTTGCCAGATGGATCGCTACCGAGCCGTCCTCTTCCAGTGCCTGTTGCAGCAGCCCGGCGAGCCTCGCGTCGTCCTCGACGATGCAGACCTGCATGATCACAGTATTTCCTTAACACTGCCGCCTTTCATGAGAAGCGCGTGAAAACTTGGCTAAGAGGACCCCGGCCTAAGTTCTATCTAAGTTTCCCCGGTTATCTATCAAGGCATCGTCCGGAGCAATGAGCTCCACGCGAAAGGACGGGCTTTGCGCCTACTGCCATGCGATCAATGCGAACGGTCCTACTGCTCCTCCTCGCCGCCTGCACCTGTATCGCTCATGCCCAGATCGATCGTGGTGAGTTGAATGGGACGATCACGGACGCCAGTGACGCCGAGATTCCAGGCGTTGGCGTCACCATCACGCAAGAGGGTACGAATGCAACTCGCAGCCTGGTCACGGATGCCCATGGACAATTCGTGGCCTCATCGCTGCCAGTGGGCCGATTCTTCATCGTGTTCCAGAAGGACTCGTTCAAGGACCTGCGGGTTGCGGATATCGACATTCATTCGGGGGATGTCCGCACACTGAATGAGCAGATGCAGCTTGGCTCGCTCAGCCAGACCGTCGACGTTGAAGCCGATCGCACCGGCGCGCAGCTCAACAAGAGCGACGCTACATTTGGGGGCACCATTCAGGCGGTGCAGGTGCGCGAGCTGCCGCTGAACGGCCGCAACATCGCGACGCTGGAACTGCTTGCTCCCGGCGCAATCGATAACGGCACCGGACAGCAGGCTTCCATTCGCTTCGCCGGTCAGGGCATCGATGATGGCAACTATCGGCTGGATGGCGTAGACGCCAGCGGCATCTATCGCATGGCGCTTAAATCCGGCCTGCGTCTACAGTACTCAACCGAGGCCGTAGCCGAGTTCAAGGTCGATGCCGGAGCCTACACGGCCGATACGGGCGGCTCCGCCGGCGGACAGGTCAGCCTGATCTCAAAGACGGGAACCAATGCGTTTCACGGGAGTGTCTTCGACTACCTGCGCAACAGCTATTTCGACGCACTCTCGCCGATCAAGGCATCCGTCCACCCGCAGTTCCATCTCAATCAGTTCGGAGCGAACCTCGGCGGCCCTCTCGTGCATGACCGTACCTTCTTCTTCGTAAACTACGAAGGCTTTCGGCAGCAGTTGGGCGGTGTGCCGCAGATCGGCTTTGTGCCCAGCCCGGCGTTCCGCGCTCAGGTGACGGCGCAGCAGCCAGCGCTCGCCGCGATTGTGAACGCATTCCCACAGGGTCAGGTGCCCTCGGCCAGTGACCCGAATGCTTATTCTTTCACTGGCCTCGTCCCCAGCCCGGACAATGAAAACTCCGGCATCGTGCGCGTCGATCATCGCTTCTCCGCGAAGGACTCCGGTTACGCACGGTACAACATCGACGATGGCACGGCTACCAGCGCACTGAATGCGCTGGCGCAGGCAAGCACGATCGTCTCGCGGGTGCAGAACCTTGTGCTCGAAGAGACGCACCTCTTCGACGCGCACCTGTTGAATGAGGTTGAGTTCGGCTTCAACCGCAACACCTACATTCAAACGCAACAGACAGGCGAGCCGTTCAATTTCTCGATCAGCGGTTTCACCGAGATCAATGAGAACTACTCCAAGGCACAGGTAGCTACGGCTTACTCTGCGAATGACACCGTCACCTGGACCAAGGGACAGCACACCATCAAGTTCGGCGCCGATCTGCGGCTGCCGCAATTCAACGAGGCAAACTTGATCGATGGCACTGCCACCTTCCTGAGTGAATCGGCGTTCCTTGCCAACCAGCTAAACACCTTTCAGACAACGGCAGCGCTGCCCGACAAGGGACTACGCAAGGAACAGGTTGCCGGTTACGTGCAGGATGAATGGAAGGCGACACCGAACCTTACGGTGAACTACGGTCTTCGCTACAACTTCTTCTCCCCATTCCATGAGGTGCATAACAGTGCGAACCCCTTCGACATCGCAAGCTGCGGCGGTTACTGCGGGATCGGGGCGCAATTCACCTTCAACAATTACCTTAGCTTCGATCCACGAGTCGGCTTCGCGTATGCGCCGGATACTTTTGGCGGCAAGACTGTGTTCCGTGCCGGATTCGGCATCTACCACGGGGAAGATCAGCTCGGCGACTTAGACAGCCCGGTCGTCAACACGGAGCCCTCCGTAACGCTGACCAGCGGCTTGCAATCGGACGGTGCCACGGTCCAGTTTTCCTACCCTGTACCGCCCGAGCTCACACCTTCCACCGGCCTCGCTCTCACGCCGCGCTCGCTGGCGCGCAACCACCCGGACTCCTACACCGAGCAATGGACGGGCTCGGTCCAGCAGGCACTCCCCGGCGATACGGTGTTGACTCTGACCTATCTCGGAGTGAAAGGAACGCATCTGTTCCGGCGCTCCTACACCAACCTAATCGATCCGACAACGGGAACCCGGCCATTGCCGCAATACCCCAGCGAGATCGATACCAAGTACAACGAAGGCAAGTCGATCTTCCATGCGGTACAGATCAATCTGAACCGCCGCTTTCACAACGGTCTCTTTCTCGCCGGCAACTATATGTTGTCGCATGCGATCAACGATGGGTCGGTAGGCGCCGGGGAAGCCGACGCGGCAGAGAACATCAACTGCTTCAACTGCGAGTACGGCACCAGCGATGACGATGTGCGCAACACCGGCAACGTCAGCGCGGTCTACTATCTCCCGTTTGGCCGTGGTGCGAAGTATCTTTCCAGGGGCCGGGTGACCGATCTCCTCGCTGGCGGCTGGTCTGTGAATACGCTGCTCGCTGCTCGTGCCGGTCTGCCGCTCAACGTGACGCTCAGCTGGAAGGCGAGCGCGCTTCCGGACGGCAATAACATCAACCAGCGACCGAACCGCGTTCCCGGCGTGCCCCTCTACCTGCACGGGCGCGGCGTGAATGCGTGGTTGAATCCGGCGGCGTTTGCGGTCCCAGCCAACGGAACCTGGGGCAATGCTGCGAAGAATATCGCGACTGGGCCGCCGCTCTGGCAGGATGATTCCACTGTCGAGAAGACCTTCCATATCACGGAGCGCAACAGCGTGATCTTCCGGGCCGAAGCATTCAATCTCTTCAATCGTGCACAGTACGGTCAGCCCGGCACCTCACTGAATGTCGGCTCTAATGGACAACTCGCCCCAACGGTAGGCTTCGGGAAAATCACCTCTACAGTGAACCCGACAGGGTTGGTCGGCACAGGAACGCCCCGCGAACTCGAGTTTGCGCTTCGCATTACCTACTAAATCAGGAGAGCCCGATTCCCTTGGAGAAGGATGCCCGCGCAGTGCCGATGCTGTTCCTGCTGCCGAGATCGTGCCGCCCATCCATGCGTTTCCATATGCAAATCCAAGACGAGGCGCGCGATGAGATCGACAGCTCGCCGCGTTGTTCAAAAGAAGACGCCTAAAGGAAGGCCATGACACTAAGACCCCTGCAACTCGCTGCACTCACACTTACCGCATTGGCCATCGTTCTTGCGCCGCTGGGCGTAAATGCCGCCAGGAATCCAGTAGGAACGCCCCCGGTCACGCTGCTTCGTACCGTCTATCTTCCCGAGATCGTTGGCGACTTCGATCATTTTGCGGTCGACATGAAGCGCAATCACCTCTTTGTTTCGGCCGAGGTGCATCATTCGGTCGAGATGTTCGACCTGAAGACGGGCGAGCACCTGCGCAGCATCGGCGGCCTCAAGACACCGCATTCGCTTGCATTCGACACAACCAAGGACGAGCTTCTGGTGGCCGATGGCGGAGACTCCGCGCTCATTCTTCTCGATCCGACCGACTTCCATCGCATCGATCGTGTCCAGCTTATCGACGGTTCGGCAACCGGCAAGGGCGACTCACCGGACGCGGCATATTACGACGTGAAGACCCACCTCTACTACATCGGGAACGGGGGCGTCTCGGCCAATCAACCGGATTCGACGATTTCGGTCTTCTCGCCTGCCGAGGGCAAGATCATCGACCAAATCAAGGTGCCGGGCAACAACCTGGAAAGTATGGTCGTCGATGATGCTCACCATCGCCTCTACGTGAATATCCGGGACAAGAAAGAGATTGGCGTTATCGATCTGACGACAAAGAAAGTCATTACCAGCTGGACCGCGCCGGACATGAATAAAAATACGGCGTTGACACTGGATCCTAGTGCCGGACGTCTCTTTGTCGCGGGCCGCAATCCAGGGACGCTCTATATCTTCAATGTCGCCACGGGAAAACTCGTCGCGCGGATGCCGTGTGTCAACGTCAATGACGATATGACTTGGGATCCGGCGATGAAGCGTCTCTATGTCTCCGGTTCCCAAGGCCTCAGCATCTTTCGTCAGAATTCTCCGGATAGTTACACCGAGATACTGAACCTGCCAACCAACGGCGGCAAGACTTCTACCTATGTGCGCGCCGTCCATCAGCTCTACGTCATCCATCCGAAAACAGATATCGATATTGCGGGCTTGCTCGTCTATCGCGTCAATCGTTAGGGAACCTAGGAATAGTTTGCTTTCATATCTACGTAGTCTGAAGAATGATTGCATTTGCAATACAAATAACTGCAGATCCTTCGACTCCGCTGCGCTCAGGATGACACGGTGACGAAACGAACTTTGAATTTAGATGCTAGGAACTTTGGATTTAGATACTAGAAAGGGAAGCACAGAATGAGATGTACCAGTGTGATGATTCTCGCCATAGGCTCCGCCATCGCATCGTACGCGGCTCCTGCACAGCAGAGCAGCAACGCTCCTGTGTCGGCAGCAGCACCGCAGCGGGTGCAGGTCAGCGCACCCTTCGCGCAGCAACTCATCGTAAAAGAAAAGACCATGCATCCCGAGATTCAAAAGCTCGGTCTGCATGCCGTGCCCCCGGGACAGACACAGAACGTTATCGTTGCAAACAACCTCCCGGAGAAGATCGGTAAGGTTTCGTCGGCGAACGACATGAAGTTGGTCGCATCGGGTGAACCTGTCGCCGTCCGGGTCGAGAAGGGTAGCTTCTTCGATACCTTCGTACCCCTGCATGATCGAGCCGGCCGGATCATCGGCTTCCTCGTCATGGAAGTACCCTTCGCAACTGCAGGCACGGAGGCGGGGGCAATGCAGAAGGGCGCCTCGATCCGGGACGAGGTGCAACAGCAGGTGCCGACATTGGAGACCCTATTTGGACCCGCGTCCAGTCGCTAATCATTTGACCAGGCGTACTCTGCTTCGTGACACGGGAGCGCTCCTCGCCGCTTCGACTCTTCCTGTCTCTCCCATCATGGCGTCCGCGGTGACGGGGGCATCCGCATCCGCGTCGCCTGCCATCATGACGCGATTGAGCGACTACATGGGAGCAGCCGGCGATCGTGCACTGCCCGAAGAGGTCGCGGAAAAGACCAGGCAGCATGTTCTGGACACGGTTGCCGCGATGGTCTCCGGGACGACGCTTGCTCCCGGTGATGTTGCGCTGCAGTTCGCATCCCTGACCCCGACCTGGGATACCGACGAGACTCCTGGGGAATATGCTGCCACCATCGTGGGTGCACGCAGGCTGTCCGCTAATGTAATAGCCGCAATTACGAATGGGATGCTGGCGCATGCCGACGAAACCGATGATTCCCATGCGCCATCGCATTCGCATCCGGGCTGTGCGGTTGTCCCCGCAGCGCTGGCTGCCGGGGAGCGCTTCGGCATCAGCGGCGCACGTTTCCTTCGAGCCGTGGCGCTCGGCTACGACATCGGAACCCGCGTGCTCATGACTCTGGGCAGTCTGGAGTATCAGGTAAGGACACACCGGGATGCTCACGGGCTGGCAAATACGTTTGGAGCATCCGCAGCAGCAGGGTGTGCCGCTTCTCTCAGCGCGCAGCAGATGCGCTGGCTGCTGGACTATGCGGCCCAGCAGGCCTCCGGGATTGCCGCCTGGCAACGGGACACACAGCATATCGAGAAGGCCTTTGTCTTTGGCGGCGCGCCCGCGCGCAATGGAGTGACGGCTGCGCTGCTCATACAGCTGGGAGCAACGGGCGTCGATGACATCTTCTCGGGCGCGGACAATTTTCTGATGGCGTTCGCTCCCGATGCGAATCCCTCCGGGCTCATCGACAAGCTCGGCGAGCGTTATGAGATCACCCGCACGAACATCAAGAAATGGACGGTAGGTTCGCCAATTCAGGCGCCCCTCGACGCGCTTCAACTCATCCGGCAGCAGCATCCCTTCACGGTGGATCAGGTGCAGCGCGTAACAGTTCGGCTCGCCACCACTGAAGCCGGAACGGTGAATCGTCGCGAGATGCCCGACATCTCACTGCAGCAGATGATCGCTGTCATGCTGGTCGATGGCACCGTCAGCTTTCATGCCGCGCACGATCGGTCGCGCATGCAGGATCCGGTGCTGGCGCGCGAACGCGCCAAGGTAGATCTTGTCTCCGACACCGCACTCGATCCCCTCTATCCGCAATTGGTGGCCATCGTGGATGTCGCGCTTCAGGATGGCCGGCACTGGAGTCAACGTGTCGATGATGTGCGCGGAACGGTCCGCAATCCCATGACACAGGCCGAGGTTGTCGCCAAGAGCCGCGACCTGATGGAGCCCGTGTTGGGCGATGCCCAGACCTCGCAGCTTATCCATGCGATCCTCAACCTTGACGGCATCGGCGATGTCCGCACACTGCGCCCGCTGCTGCAGACAACATCAAGCCGGAGACCGGGCTGAAAGAAGACTGCCGATCGCGCTCCACGCACCATCCTATCTATGAAAGAGGAGAAGCAATGTCCAGACTGGTATCGATCTTTCTAGCAGGTTCCCTGCTCGCATTTGGAATGCAGGCGATTCAGGTCGAGGCTCAGTCCGCCGCGCCACTTACGTTAATCTCCAAGGACCAGATGCCCTCATCCGTTCAGGGCAAGTTCGATCACCTGGGCATTGATCTTCGCGGGAACCGACTCTTTGCTGCCGCGGAGAGCGCTCACCAAGTGCTGGTCTTCGATCTGCACAGCGGAAAGTTCCTCCGCTCTATCGACGACATCGCAATCCCGCATGCGATCTTCGTTCGAGAAGACCTGAATCGTATCTATGTCACGGATGGCGGCGCCGGTGCATTGAAGGTGTTTGACGGCAATACCTACAAGCTGCTCGCGACAATCCCGTTAAAGGTAGATGCCGACTCTGTAGGGTACGATCCTGCAACCCGGCTGCTTTACATCGACAACGGGGGCGGCGATGCCCACGAAACATTCTCCATGTTGAGTGTGGTGGATACGACGCACGCCACCAAGGTCGCCGACATGAAAATCGATGGAGACACGCTGGAGGCGATGGCGCTGGAGACAACGACGGCAAGGATGTATGTCAATAACGCCGCAAAGAACGAAGTCTCCGTCATCGATCGTAAGAAGCGTGCATTGATTGCCAGCTGGCCGGTCACCAAGGGTAAGCGAAACGTGGCCATGGCCCTCGACGAAGCGCATCACCGGTTGTTCGTTGCCTGCCGCAGCGGCCAGATTGTGGTGTTCGATACGCAGTCCGGTAAGGAGCTGCAATCGCTCGCGATCGGCAAAGGTGTCGACGATCTCGTCTTCGATGCCAAAACGAAGCGGCTCTATGCGCCCTGCGGAGCCGAGGGCGCCACCTGGGTTTACGAACAACAGGATGCCGATCGCTATCAGCTGTTAGGGCAGGTTCCCTCGGGGCCGGGCGGGAAGAATGGGCTGCTGGCCACGAGTCTCCATCGCTACTTCGTGATTGTGCCGCCCGCTTCAGCCGCGCCCGGCACCGTAAACGTCTTCTCCACGCAGGCGAGTCGCTGAGTCTACGCGCGCCGGCGATACGCCTTTGGGCCGGACACATGTCCGATGGGTATGTGTGTTGTGGTGGCCAGGGACGGGATCGAACCGCCGACGCCGGCCTTTTCAGGGCCGCGCTCTACCACTGAGCTACCTGGCCAGCTCTCGCACGGGTGCATGCGCTGGAGATGCTGTTCACGCTTCCGTTTCGGGATGCTGCTCCATCCCCTGCTCCGGGGCCGGAGCCGGGCTTCTGTCGGGCGAAGCATCGAGCGAGACAACTCGGCCAGTATAGCAACCGTGCGCATGCCACGCCAAGCCGCGCTCCGGGTCGCTTACCAGTGCAGGCTGACCTGTTGGCGCGCGTAGCCATCCCCGGCAGGGAAATGCACTTCAAGCTTGTCATCGCCGACGACATCGCCACCTTCTAATTTCATCGCTTGCTTGCGGTCACGCTTGCGCAGGTAGAGCGACTGTGTGCTGCCGCCATGTGCCTCAAGTTCCAGCGTCAAGGAATGCGGTGTTGCCTGCTGGCTCAGCACCTTCAGCATCGCGGTCCGCGATCCCGGCAGCGGCAGCGCTCCGTCGGCGCCGTAGTCCATGCCCACTTCGACTGCCGGGCTCGGAATGCGCAGCGTTGATTCGTTCGCGGAGGTCTTCGCTCCGGCCACGGTGCTCTTCAGCGTGACAGGCTGTCCGTCCTTGGCCTCGGCATGGACCTCCCAACCCTCCGCAGTGCGGAGATAGTGCAGGTCGATGGATGCATCGCCGAGCCGCAGATTATGCAGCGTGGCGCGGTCCCACTGTGCGGGGAGCTGCGGATTGACGGTGATGGTGTGCGATGTTGCGTCCACCGAGACACCGAATAACCCGCGCACCGCCGGAATCACCACCATCGCGGAGGACCACAACTGATGCGACGTGCTGCGGCCGAACGGCACGAAGAAATCGCCGCTCAACAGCTCCGTCACCGCACCCAGGTCCTGCGCTGTCGTCAGGTTGGCGGTCTGCATCAGGTGCGCGTAGCCGCTCAACGAACGGCCGGTGCGATATTCCGCAACCGAAGCCCATCCCGTGAACAGCGGCCACACTGAACCTTGGTGATAGCTGATGGGGTCGTAGATCGCCTCGTGATTGCCGACATCGCGCGCGCCCCAATCGGTAGAGAACTCATCCGACGCCCACCGCGCGAACATGCCGTCTGCCTCGGGAAGCGTGGCATGGCCGTCCCACCAGGCCACACTCGGATAGATGGTCGCGGTGTGATCGACGCCCTGATTGCCGTTGTAGCTGAAGGCGTACATGCCGTTCTGCGCCGTGTACTCCTGGGGGATCTTCGCGGCAATCGCGTTGCCGCGCTCGCTCGCCGCACTGGCAATCTCCGGCTTCTGCATGCGCTGGCTTAACCGCGCCATCGCGCCGCTGGCCTGCTCATCCAGCAAAGCCAGGTAGATCTCCTGGTGCGGCATCCTGGGAATCCAGCTCTCCACCCATCCCGTTCCCTGGGAGTTGTCGTAGATCCCGTCACCATCCGTGTCATGCGTGCGCTCGAACTCCCATGCCTTGGCCACGGCTGCCCAGTTCTGCTCAAGAAATGCGGTATCGCCGCTCGCATTTACATAGTCTTCCATCGCCATCAGGAAGAGCGGTGTCGAGTCCGCCGCCGCATACTCATAGGGCGTGGACGCCCAGTCCACCGAGTCCGCCGTCTGCGAATACTCATGCGGCATCTTGCCGTCCGCGCGCTGCCGCGCGATCAGGAAGGTTAACTCCTCGCGTGTGAGTGCGAAGTCGCCATAGCTGTTGATGGCATAGGTGGTGTAGAGCGAGTCGCGGCCGAAGAACCAGCCGAAACCCGGGCGCGCCGAATCGCCGGAGGAATAAAAACCCGCTACCAACCCCACCTCCTTGCCATGGCGGACTCGTAGCTGGTCGATGGAGAGCGCTGCCCATCGGAAGTCTTCGTTAAAGGCGGCATCCGGCGTATCCACCGTCAGGCGGGTGTCGAAGAAGTGTGCATAGTAGTCTGCGGTCTGGTGATACAGGGCCAGCGCCTGCGTGTTCTCCTGGCGCAGTGCCGCTTCCAGGCTCTCCCGGCTCGCGGCCTGGCGCGTGCGGCCCATCGCCATCAGCAGCGGATACGCCTTACCGCGATCCGTCTTCGGATCGTAATGAAGGATCAACTGCGTCTGAAAAAACCTCGGCCGCTCCTGATACGGAGGCAGCGTGCCGGGCAAGGTTCCCGGCATCGCCACGGCAGCCGACAGCTCCGGCCAGTCCGTGTGCAGCATGTACCAGCCGGGCGCCGTCAATCCGTTGGTGGCGCGTGGATTCAGCGGCAGCCATTCCGCATCGACCTCGCCAAACTGCGGCGCGGGCCACATCGGCTTTACCTCGGGCGTGAAACTGAAGGTGACCGTGGTGGGGCGAATGCTGTCCAGGGTGAAGACGGCCATCGCGCCGGTGCTGCTCTTTGCCGGATCCTGTGGCCCGCATGGGTTGGCGAACAGCGTCTCGCGGAGCGTGAAGGCGATGTGCGAAAAGGTAATGGTCGTGTGGTCCGGCTCGACATCGATCTCCGCCGCGTGCGCATTTACGTCAATAGGAACGTCGTAGCCTTCTACCTCTGCCTGGATGTGCAGGTGACTCAGGATCTTTACCGGAAACAACCACGCCTCGAACTCGCCGTCCTGCTGCCCCACGAAGGTGCCGCACTCACCGGCCACGGTAAAGGGCTTGGCTGCCTGGATCGCGCGATGCAGGTGCAGCGGAGAACTCGCCGGCGAGAAGCCCTCCATGGGCTGCAGCCAGTTCTGCGCATGGGCGGCGAAGCAGGCAGTCATCAAAAACAGCAGAGTCTGTCCTACACTGGAAGCCATCCGACCCAATCCCACACCCATCCGAACCATGTCATCCATGCTACGTCGTCGCTCCTGCCTCACCGAGCTTATCCTTCTGTTCGCCGTTCTGCTGCGGGTTCTTCCTGCGTGCGCCCAGGTGCGCACACCAAAGTCACAGGAGCCGGAGCAGCAGACCGCGGCCGCCATGGAGCAGGCGCGCGCCGCCGGTCCGCCAGCTCTCCATGCGTTCCTTGCTGCTATGCCGAAAGGCGGCGACCTGCATAACCACCTCGCAGGCGCCGTCTACGCCGAGACCTGGTTGCACGATGCAGAAGAAGATCACCTCTGCATCGATCCGCAGTTGCTCGCCTTCGCCCATCGTGGCACAGGCTCTGCCGCGGGGCTTGCCACTGAACCGTGTCCAGCCGGCACGGTCGCCGCCGCAACGCTGCCGCAGAATCAGCACCTCTACGATCAGTTGATCGACGCTTTCTCCATGCGCACTTTTGTGCCGCACACCGGAGACAGCGGGCATGACCACTTCTTCGACAGCTTCGACCGCTTCCTCGGCCTTGCGGAGAGCCACAGGCCGGAGTGGGTGAACGAGGTAGCAGCACGTGCCGCGGCGCAGAACGAGCAGTACCTGGAGCTAATGGACACACCGAATGCGGCCTTTGCCGTGATCGCCCAGGCGAAGCCCGTAACCGCGGGAACCGGTTATGCCGCCTGGCGTCAGCAGCTCCTGAACGACGGTCTTCGCCAACAGGCCACGGCGATCCGGCAGCAGATGGACCACGATGAGCAGTCCCGCCGGCAGATGGAGCGCTGTGACACGGCGCAACCCGAGCCCGCGTGCAGCGTTGAGGTCCGCTACCTCTATCAGGTGCTGCGCAACATGCCGCCGCCTGCTGTCTTTGCACAGATCGTTCTTGGCTTTGAGGTAGCCTCGGCCGATCTGGCGTCGCCCCATCCGCACTACGTCGGTCTCAACCTGGTGCAGCCGGAGGACGCGGAGTACTCCATGGCCGACTACACACTGCATATGCAGATGATCGCCGCGCTTCGACCGCTCTATCCGCATGTGCCGGTCAGCCTGCACGCCGGTGAGCTCGCGCCCGGGCTGGTGCCGCCGGCGGGTCTGCGCTTCCACATCCGGCAGGCCGTCGAGACCGCGGGTGCCGAGCGCATTGGCCACGGCGTCGACATCATGTATGAGGACCGCCCTTACAACCTGCTGAAGATCATGGCCGAGCGGCATGTGCTGGTCGAGATCAACCTGACCAGCAACCAGGTCATCCTCGGAGTGGCAGGGAAGGAGCACCCTCTGCCGCTCTATCGCAGGGCAGGCGTACCGCTCGCGCTCTCTACCGACGACGAAGGCGTCTCTCGCATCGATCTCACGCACGAGTACGTCATGGCCGCCGAGACCTTCGACCTCACCTATCCCGAGCTGAAGGAGATGGCGCGCAACTCCATCGAATACAGCTTTCTGCCGGGTGAAAGCCTCTGGCAGGTCCACGATTACCGACATCCTCAGGTCGCCTGCGCAGCGGATCTGACGCAATCGCAAGAGCCGGAGGGCGTGTGCGGCGCATTCCTCGCCTCCAGCCCGAAGGCACACCAGGAGTGGGGGCTCGAACAACGCTTCCACCGCTTCGAACGAGAGCATGCGTTCGCACCTGCGCGCAAGGATTCCGCTATAAACTAAGCCTTCGCAGCCGTGCCGCGCGTTCAGAGAGAGCCCATTGCCCGCAGCCAAACAGAAGAGAATCACTTACGCCGACGCCGGCGTCGACATCGCTCGGGGCGATCAAGCGAAGGAGCGCATCAAGGCTCTCGCGCAGCAGACCTTCACCCGCGGCGTGCTGGGCGGCATCGGCGGGTTTGGCGCATTGTTTGCGCCGGCCCTGAAGCGCTACAAGAGCCCCGTGCTCGTCTCAAGCGCGGATGGCGTCGGCACCAAGCTCAAGGTCGCCTTCCAACTCGGTGTGCACGATACTGTCGGCCAGGACCTGGTAAATCACTGCGTCAACGACATCGCCGTGCAGGGAGCAGAGCCGCTCTTCTTCCTCGACTATCTGGCTACCGGCCGGCTTGAGAACAAGGTCATCGAGACGGTCGTCAGCGGTCTGGCGAAGGGCTGCAAGGAGAACGGCTGCGCCCTCATCGGTGGCGAAACCGCGCAGATGCCCGGCTTCTATGCCGACGGCGAGTACGACTTGGCCGGCTTCATCGTCGGCATCGTGGACCGCGAGAAGCTCATCACCGGCAAAGGTATCCAACCCGGTGACATTCTCATCGGCCTGCCCTCGACCGGCCTTCACACCAACGGCTATTCGCTGGCCCGCAAGCTCCTCTTCGACGTCGCCGGTCACAAGCCTGGGGACCGCGTGCCGGCGTTGCAGGGGAAGGCCGGCGCAGCATTGATGAAGGTGCATCGCAGCTACCTGCCGGTCATCCGTCAGCTCACAAAGGTCGGCGTAGTCGCGGGTATGGCGCACATCACCGGCGGCGGCATCACGGAGAACCTGCCGCGTATCCTGCCGAAGAACATCTCTGCGGAGATTGACACGGCAAGCTGGCCGCTGCCGCCGCTCTTCGCTTATCTGCAACAGCTGGGCAACGTGCCGCAAGACGAGATGCTGCGCACCTTCAACATGGGCATCGGGCTCATCGTGGTGGTTCCGCAATTGAAGTGGAAGCGCGCCCAGGTGCTCCTCGGCAGGCTCGGCCAGCCCTTCCACGTCATCGGCCAAACGGTGAAGGGCAACCGCAGCGTCCGCTACCGAGCATGAGCAGGCCGCATCGTCTTGGCATTCTGCTCTCCGGCCGCGGCTCGAACTTTCTCGCGATTGCCGATAGCGTGGCAGCCGGCCGCATCCCGAACGCCGAGATCGCCGTCGTTCTTTCCAACAAGGCGGACGCCCCCGGACTCGCGACGGCACGGGAGCGAGGACTTACCGCACTCGCCATCGAAGCCAACGGGCGCAAGCGCGCCGAGCATGACACTGCCATCATTGCCGCACTGCGCGAGCATCGCGTCGACCTGGTCTGCCTCGCCGGTTATATGCGGCTGTTGTCACCCGCATTCATCCAGGCGTTTCCGCAGCGCATCCTCAATATCCATCCTTCCCTGCTGCCGGCCTTTCCCGGGCTTGAGGCGCAACAGCAGGCCTTTGACTACGGCGTTACCGTAGCAGGCTGCACCGTGCACTTCGTCGACGAAGAACTGGATCACGGCGTCATTGTGTTGCAGAGAGCGGTGCCGGTACTGGAGTCGCACGATGCCCACGCTCTCCGCGAACGCATCCTGGCCGAGGAGCACATTGCATACACCGAAGCGATTGTGCGCGTTCTTTCCGGCGAGTACGGTATCGTGGGCCGCCGCTATCTGAAAATGCTCTAGCCGGCCAGCGCTTCATAGCGCACACCGGTCAGCATCTCCGATGCCTCCCAGAGCCGCTTCCCCGCAGCCGGATCGAGTGCCTGCGGCTTCGGCTTCACTTCCACCGGCGCGCCCTTGATCTCCGCAATGCCATCGGGTCCGTAGTAGCGCCCGCCCTCTGCGTCCGGCGAGGTAGCCGCATACAGTGTCGGCCAGGAGCCGCGATCGTCCGACTGCGCGAACAAGAACAACAAGCTGACCAGGCGCCCCCGTAGGCTGGATCCCATGCCGTTGCTGACGATATTCGTTGCCGCGACTCCGGGATGTGCGATCACGCTCGTCGTCTTGGCAGCGTGCGCCCGCAGCCGCCGGTCCAGCTCGATACCGAAGACCAGATTGGCCAGCTTCGACTGCTGATACGCTGCTCGCGGATCGTACTTGCGCTCGGCATTCAGGTCGTCGAAGTGCAGCACGCCGCCTTTGTGTGCGATGGACGCCACCGGCACCACGCGGCTGCCTTCCTGTTGCAGCAGCGCGGGCAGCAGGAGGCCTGTCAGCGCGAAATGCCCCAGATGATTGGTGCCGAACTGCATCTCGAATCCCTGCGGCGTCGTGCGGCGTTTCGGGATAGCCATCACGCCCGCGTTATTCACCAGCAGGTCCAGCGCCTTCCCCTGGTTGAGAAACTCCGTCGCAAAGCGCCGCACCGAATCGAGATCGGCCACATCGAACGGCCGCACTTCGACCACTGCTGCAGCATTTTCCGCAACGATTTTCGCGCGCGCGGCCTCGCCCTTCTCTGCATTGCGGCAGGCCAGGATGACGGTGGCCCCGGCACCCGCCAGGTAGCGCGCCGTGTGGAACCCGATGCCACTGTTGGCGCCTGTCACAACGGCGAGCCGTCCCTGCTGCGACGGTATCTGCTTCGGTGTCCACTTGCTCATGGTTCTTCCTTGTCTTACTGCCTTGTCTTACTGCATTGTCAAATCAAACGGTTTGCGTGCCCGCTTCTTCCAGCACGACCGGTACGGTCATCTTGTGTTGTCCGCGCAGGATGGTCACTCTTACAGTGTCGCCGGTCTTGTGTTCATCCATGATCTGTGAGATGTCCTGCTGGCCGGTCACCTGCCTGCCGTCGATTGCAATGATCAGATCGCCGCCCAGGAAGATCTGTGTATTGCCCAGATATGCCTGCTGGCCGCCGCCGCGCAGGCCCGCGCGGGCCGCGGCGCCGCCCGGATTCACGCGCTGGATCAGCACGCCATACTCGGCTGCCAGGCCCATCTGTTGTGCCAGGTCGGGCCCGATGGGCAGGGAGATGATGCCCAACGATGGGCGGCGAATGCGTCCATAGCGTGTAAAGTCTTCGAGCACCGCCTTGGCCGTGTTGATCGGGATGGCGAAGCCGATTCCGGCGCTCTGTTCTACCTGTACCTGCGCATTCGGATCCGTGGCGATCAGCGAATTGATGCCGATCACCTCGCCATGTGAGTTCAGCAGCGGACCGCCGGAGTTGCCGGGGTTGATCGCCGCATCGGTCTGGATGGCGTTTTCGATCAGGTTGCCCTCCGGTCCGCGGATGGAGCGCAGCGCGCTGATGATGCCGGTGGTCATGGTGCCGCTCAGCCCAAAGGGATTCCCGATCGCGTAGACCTTCTGCCCCACCTGCAATCCCTGCGAGCTCGACAGTATCGCCGGGGTCAGGTTCGGCGCGTCGATCTGCAGCAGCGCCAGGTCATGCGGCTTGTCTGCGAGCACCAGCTTCGCTGTGTACTTGCGCTTGTTCGTGAGTGTGACTTCGATCTGCTGCCCTCCATCGATCACATGGAAGTTCGTCAGAATGTGGCCTTGCTTGTCCACCACGAAGCCGGAGCCCTGGCCCTGCTGCGGCACCGGGCGATCGAACCAATCGTAGGCAACGGCGGTGGAGGTGATATTCACCACCGCCGGGATAATCCGCTTATAGACGGCGATGTTGTTCTGCTCCTGGCTGTCGTACGTGCTCTGCGCGTCAGCCTCGGTCAGGTCCAGGGCGCGGTCCAGCCGCACCGTATGCGTCAGCCGCGGCACCTCGCGATGCGCCAGTTGCGGCAGCTCTCGCAGCCCCGGCAGGCCATAGGTTGTGACCAACCAGAACGCGGCAACGATCAGAACAACAAACAATGCAAGACGGCGAAGATTCATGGCTACGGTCGTTCTCTCCTTGGTTCACTTCCTGCGGCGGCAAGCGCACGCAGTTCTCGATACACCGCTTCCGTTCGGTACGTTACGTCTTCTATGGACCCATCATTGCGAATAACGGTGTCGCTCAACCGTATTTTTTCCTCATCGGTCATCTGCGCAGCCACGCGCCGACGCGCCTCCTGCTCCACCACCGCGCGTGTCGCAGGATCGGCGTTCTCTCCAGCGATACGCTCCACATACCGCGTAATGCGAAGGGCCTCCGGAGCGGTTACCACGATGCGGCGGTCGAAGCGCTGCTGCCAGTCACGCGTTCCCGAGGTCCGGCTCGCTTCAAACAGCAGTGCCGTCTCATAAATCGCCACGGCCTCCGGCTGCTCCTGCGCAAGCGCATTCATCCATCGTTGCTGCTCCGCGATGACTGCTGGATGCACGATCGCATTCAGCGCTTCGAGCCGTCCCTCATGAAAGGCCATCTTCGCAAGTCTGCGCCGGTCGAGGGTGCCGTCGGCCCGCACAACGTCCGGGCCAAATTCGCGAACGATCGCTAGATACACCGCTTGGCCGGGCTCCATCATGGCGCGTCCCACCGCGTCCGCTTCCATTACCGGCGCACCCAGTCTTCGGAAGATCGCCGCGACAGTGCTCTTGCCGCTTCCCAGGCCGCCGGTCAATCCCACACGCAGCATGGCGTCTTACAGCGGCAGCCCGCGACGCAGCTTGGCCGCGCGCACGGTGTTGGACATCAGCATCGCAATCGTTAGCGGGCCCACGCCGCCAGGTACTGGCGTGTACGCTCCGGAGACCGCATACGCCGCCGGATGCACGTCGCCGATCAGCGTCGAGCCCTTCAGCCGGAACAACTCTTCGCGCCGCTCGTCGCCATGGAAGAAACGGTCGAACTCCTCCAGCGTATTCAGCCGGTTGATCCCCACATCCAGCACCGTCGCGCCCGGCTTCACCATCTCTGCCGTCACAAAGCCCGGGCGGCCGATCGCGGCTACCAGAATGTCCGCCTCGCGACACACCGCAGGCAGGTCGCGCGTCTTCGAGTGGCAGATGGTCACCGTCGCATTCTCCGCCAGCAGCAGGACCGCCGCCGGCTTGCCCACGATGTCGCTGCGGCCGATCACGACTGCGTTCTGCCCGGCGATCGGCAGGTTGCTGCGCTTCAATATCTCGATCAAACCCGCCGGCGTGCAGGGCGCCAGAGCCGGCTGCCCCGTCTGCAGGCGGCCCACATTCACCGGGTGGAAGCCATCGACATCCTTCTCCGGGGCGACTGCTTCGAGCAGCAGCTTCGCGTTTACCTGCGGGGGCAGGGGTAGTTGCAGCAGGATGCCGTCGACATCGTCGCGACCATTCAACCCCGCCACCAATGCCAGCATCTCGTCGGTCGTCACTGTTTCGGGCGGCGTCAGCAGCGTGCTGCCCAGGCCCAGCTCCTCGCAGGTGCGTACCTTGCTGCGTACATAAATCTCCGACGCAGGCACATGCCCCACCAGCACCGCGGCCAGCCCGGGCTTGATGCCCTGCGCTGCCAGTGCCTTCACCTCACGCGCTACGTCTTCTTTGATCGCCGCTGCGATCGCGGTGCCATCCAGTCTGCGTGCCTCTGCCATGCGTCTCCCTGAGGTTCCTTACATCCTCTATGGTAATTGCCGTGTCCCGCCTGGGCTTGCCGCGGCAGGCATCCAGGCCACTAAACTCTGAAGGGATGCAACGAGCCTTATTCGACGAAGCAGCACTGCGCCTGCTGGTCTGCCCGGTCTGCCACAGCGCCCTTACATCGCTCGCTACGGAGGCGCGGATCCTCTGCGCTGGCTGCGGGCGCCGCTATCCGGTGTGCGATGGTCTCCCCGTCCTGCTCGCCTCTGCCGCACAGCAGTGATTCGCTTACGAACGGGCAGGGAAGTTGTGCACCGTGATCAGATAGGCCATCCCGATCGCGAACAGCAGCGTCAGCACCAGCAACACAACGAGGGCCGCCCAGGTGAAGCCGCGCTTCTCCGGTTGGTCATCCTCGGACTCATGGACCTTCGCCAGTCCTTCAAATCTCGACTCTTTCATGTGGACTCTTTCATACGCTTTCCCCATACAGATTGACAGGAGCCAAAGGAATTCCGGCGTCGATACATCGATTCCTAACCACGGCAGCGTCTCTCTGTTAGACGCAAGTCTGCAGAGAGATGAACCGCAGCAACATTTTTCGCGTATCGGGGTATTACATGTGGAGGGCAATTCGCAAAAGGAGGCAGTCATGGACGATCAGGTAAAAATCGATGCAACCGCGATGAAGGCCTCCACCCAGGAGTCCAAGCCGGCTTTGCAGGCGTTGCCGCGCATAGAGAAGTTTGCCCCTCTGGAGCTGGCCAACTTGCGCAACGAACTGCTGCGCGTGGGGCTGGATAGCTGGCAGGCGGCGGATGTTGCGGGCATCTTCCTCGCCGGTCACGGCTACGGCGCCAGTATGGACCAGTTGCGCGCACTGATTGCCGGCATGGAGGTCTCGCGCTGCTCCATCGACTGCCTGCAGACCGCCCTCGAAGGCGTCGCTTACATTCAGTAGAGTCTCCGCTGGGCATCCCGAACGGACCCGGAACGAAGTGAAGAGCCTGCCCTGAGCCGGTCGGAGAGGACAGTGAGAGGTCTGCTGTCCTCATCCTTCGGCACCGTTCTTGAGTGTCATGCAAGTTGATTTAGGATTCGGGAATACTTGGCGACATTACTCGTACTTCAGGCTCTCCACCGGATCGAGTTGTGCCGCGCGTGTTGCCGGCAGGGTGCCGAAGACCACACCGACGAAGACCGATGTAGCCAGCGCGACCACCACCGACAAGGGCGAGATCGGGATCTTGTAGTCCGTGAAGAAGCGGGCAGCCAGCGGCGGCACCATCCCTAATATCGCGCCCACGATGCCCCCGGCCAGCGAGATGAAGACAGCCTCCATCAGGAACTGGATCTTGATCTCTCTCGCCGTGGCACCCAGCGCCTTGCGGATACCGATCTCCCGGATACGGGAGCGCACATTCGCCAGCATGATGTTCATGATGCCGACGCCGCCCACGGCCAGTGTCACCGTCGCCAGCAGCAGCAGCATCACCGTCAGCGCATCCGCAATCTGTCCGGCGGCTCGCAGAATCTCGACCAATGAGTTCGCGTTGTAGACCGAGCTGGGCTGATGCCGGCTCTGGATGATCTTGAGAATCTCTTTCGTCGCATACGGTATGTCGTTGGTGTCGCGAATGGAGAAGAAAATCTGTTTCACCTTGTCGGTGCCGGAGAAGTAACGCGCCACCGAATAGGGAATCAGGATGGTCTTTTCGGCGACCTCGGACATGCCGAAGGTGGGCACACTCTCCTTGAATGTGCCGACGATGGTGAAGGGTATGCCGCTCAATTGAAACGTCTGGTTGATCGCGGCATCCGGGCTGCCGAACATCTGCGTGGCGAACGGGATGGTGACTACGGCCGCCTTCGTATGCGTTGTCTCATCCGTATCGTCGAAGAAACGGCCCGTCGTCACGATCAGGTGGCGCACCACGCGGTATTCCGGAGACACACCCAACACCAGCACGTCGTTCGACAGGCCACCGCCGAAGCTGACCCGATCGTGCATCTCGAGCATCGGAGACGAAGCCGCCACCGCCGGCACCTGCGAATCCACTGCCCGCTCGTCATCGATGGTCAATAGATCGTTGCGGTACTCGCCCGCGCTCGCGGAGGCTCCGCCGGAGTACTCCACCTCGACCATGTTCGGGCCGATATTTTCAAGCGTCTTTAGCGCGAAATTCTTGCCCGTCATCCCGATCGTCACCACCAGAATCAGGGATGCGGAGCCGATCACCATGCCCAACGCGGTCAAGGCAAAGCGAACCTTGTTCACCCGGAAGCTGTCGATAGCCAGTTTGGCGATCTCACGCAGCAGAATCGTGCGCTTCGCGCTGTCTAGGGTGTGTTGAAACGCGGCGCGGCTCATTCCCAGGCTATGCGGCCGGTGGGTAGCGGGACGAGGCTCTGTGGCAGTCGGTGTCATTCGAGGGCAGGCGCTCTATCAAAGATGCCAGAGACTCGCTGAAGGCTCGCTGAATTCTTGCGTCCCAGGAAGCTGGGTCGGCAAACGGATCTTTTCTCGGTCCCCAGGACGCTCTCTCTGGGGAGCCGACACCCGTCGAGACTCTGCTGCAATCGTTTACTTCATGCTCAACCTAAAGTTGGACTCTAAATAATAACTAATTTATAGGTAGCTAAAGAGTTATCCGGGCATCCAATTTGGCACTGAAGTCCTTCAGGGAGGCAGTCCATGCAATCCACGAATATTCCGGCCAATGGCAATGGCTCGGACAAAAAGCAGTACGCCACGTTCTTCCGCAACGCCCTGGCATCCGTCGCCGGCACCATGTTTCTTATTCTCTGCGGCTTGAGTCAATCGGCAAACGCACAGGCGATCTACGGCACTATCTCCGGCGCCGTTACAGACGCGAGTGGAGCAGCCGTGCCCAACGCCACCATCACCGTCACAGATCTTGCAAAAGGCACCACCAAGACGGCCCAATCGAACGGCGAAGGATTCTACACCGTCAATCAGTTGATTCCGGACAGCTACAGCGTGAAGGCGGCCGCGACCAACTTCACTCCGGCTGAGGCGAGCAGCGTTCAGGTCAATGCCGATACCACCCAGACCGTGAATCTCCAGGTCACGGTCGGCGGAGCCAGCCAGACGGTCACCGTCACCTCCGAAGCGCCGGCGCTGAAGACCGACCGCGCGGACGTGGGCCAGGTACTCAGCCAGCGCCAGGTGCAGGACCTGCCGAACCTGAATCGCAACTTCACCGCCTTCGCTCTGTTGACACCGGGCGTGCAGCGCTCCAGCTTCAATATCGCCCCGACCGAGAACCCGCAAGGCACCACAGGACTCAACGCCAACGGTTCCAACTATGGAACGCTCGGCTACCTGCTCGACGGCACGGACAATCGCGAGCCCGTGGACGGCATCATCGTCATCAACCCAACGCTGGACTCCATCAGTGAAATGAAGGTGGATACGCAGAACTTCCCCGCTGAATTCGGTGGCTCGGTCGGTGGCGTCGTCACGGCGCAAACCAAATCAGGCGGAAACGATTTTCATGGCGATGCCTTCCTCTTCCGCCGCAGCGACGCGCAGGCAGCCCGCAACCCCTTCACCCAGTTCCAGCCCGACCCCGTCACCGGCCGCGACGTCCCCTCTGCTCTTTACAGTCAGTTCGGCGGCTCTGTTGGCGGTCCCATCAAAAAGGACCGGGCCTTTTTCTTCCTCGACTATCAGGGCACGCGTCAGAAAGCAGGCAGCAGCCTGCAGCAGAATGTACCCACTGTCACGGTGCGCAACACGTGCCTGAATCCTGCCAGCGCCACCTGCGACCTCTCGCAGTATGGCGGGGGAGTCATCTCGAATGCCCTGGTCACTCCGCAGGGCCGCGCGCTGTTGCGCGCCTTCCCGCTGCCGAATGCGGGCAATGGTGCGACCACCAACAACTACATCGCCGCCGGCTCGGGTAACAACGACGGCGACCTGGCCGACACGCGCCTGGACTTTCAGGTGACGCCGACCATTCATGCCTTTGGCAGATACGATTACGCCAACTTCCGCCTCCTCGGCGCGCCGGCGCTCGGCGCGGCCGGCGGCGCGGGCTTCGGCATCGGCATGACCAGCGGTACCGACCAAGTGCAGAACCAGAGTGCCTCCGCAGGCTTCGACTACGCGGTTCATTCCAACCTGCTCACGGATTTCCGCTTCGGTTTCCTCAACTATCACGTGGCGGAGAATAAGTACGACGTCGGCACCTCGCCGGCCGCGGCAGCGGGTCTGCCCAACCTGAACACCGGTGCCCTCGATACCTCCGGTTCGCCCACCTTCAACATCAACGACGGCAGCATCTCGAACTTCGGCACCCAGGGCTGCAACTGCCCCCTGCTGCAGAGCGAGCAGGTCTTCCAGCTGGTCAACAACTGGACCAGGATCTTCGGCAATCACTCCGTTAAATTCGGCGGCGATGTCCGTTACGCCTTGAACCTGCGCAATGCCAGCGACTCCAACCGCAGCGGACAATTTGTCTTCAACAACACTACGGGTGCAGGCTCCGGCCTCGGCGCGGTGCTTACCGGACAGTTCGCGCAGTTCCAGCGCTTCGATGTCTACAACAACAGCGCAGCGAACCGGCAAAAGCGCGGCGGCTTCTACGCGCAGGACACCTGGCGCGTCACCCCGAAGCTGACACTCGACTACGGTGTGCGCTGGGACATCATCTTTCCGGAGACCGTCAATACCTCCGGCGCCGGTGGCTTCACCGACCTGCAGGCGGGCGTCATCCGTATCGCGGGTGTCGGCGGCGTTGGTACCAACGGCGATGCCAAGGTCGACTTGCTGAACCTGGGCGGACGCTTCGGCTTCGCCTATCAGCTCCGTCCCAACACCGTCATCCGCGGTGCGGTGGGTCAGGTGTATGACAACGTGGGCTTCTTCGGCACCATCTTCGGCAGCGCGCTCACGCATAACGTGCCGGTGGTGAATGCAGAGAACCAAGGCAGCACCAGCGCTACCACGCCACTCGGGTTCTCCTACAACACCATTCCCGCGCAGCAGCCGCAAATCGCGGTTCCTGCGAACGGCATTCTGCCGATCTTGAATAACATCGGCTACAACATCCGTCCCAATCGTCTGCTTCTCCCTAAGGTGGATCAGTACAACATCAGCCTGCAGCAGGCCCTCTCCTCGGATATGACGGTGACCATTGCCTACGTGGGCAATCTCGCCGAGCGCATTTATCCAAGCGAGACGGAAGGTTTCAACGTCAACCAGCCTGTGCTGCCCACCAGTCCTGCGCAGTTGGCGAATCGCGACGCCCGTCGCCCCTACTACCAGAAGCTCGCCGACGGTACCTGCTGCTCCCAAGACATCAACTCCACGGCGCCATCGGCGCGCGCCAACTACAACTCACTCCAGACCACGGTAGAGAAGCGCTTCAGCCACGGTGTCCAGTTGCTGGGAACCTACACCTGGTCGAAGGCGATGAACTATGGCGCGGAATATTTCGCCAATGATCCCCGCGTCGAATATGGGCCGAATGACACCAACCGCAACCATCTCTTCGTTATGAGCGGGCTCTACGATCTGCCCTTCGGCCGCGACAAGATGTTCCTGGGCAACAGCAATCGCGCCATGGACTATCTCGTGGGTGGCTGGCAGCTCGCTGGAACCACCACCTGGGAGGGAGGCCTGCCCTTCACCCCCACCTATAACGAATGCGGAATGGATCAGGACATCGACACCAACTCCGGCAATCCCAACACCAGCAGTGACTGCCGCCCGAATAAGCTGGTAGGCAGCCTTCCGCTGAGCGTGGGTTCGTTCGATACCTCCAGTGGCTCGCCCGCCCGTCGATACTTCACGCCGGTAGCCGCATTCGGCACCAACGGCTCCGTCTCCGGACCGTTCGCCCGTCCGGCCTTCGGCACCTTCGGCAACGTCGGCCGCAACAGCTACCGTGGTCCCTCGGAGTACTTCGCGGATGCTTCGCTCTTCAAGAACTTTGCGATTACCGAGAGGGTGAAGGCGCAGTTCCAGTTCCAGGCCTTCAACGTCTTCAACCACGTGCCGCTGGGCGTGCCGAATGCGACCAACGCACGCTGCGTGGACTGCAGCGGCGGTGGTGTTATCACCAATGTCGACAACGCCCTGCTCAACAGCGGACAGCCCGTAATGCGCCAACTGCAGTTCGCCGCGAAGTTCACCTTCTAAGATGTACCCACCAACAAAGGCCGCCGAGGTTTTCGGCGGCCTTTGTCATTTGCGCAGCGCGCCGTATCATAGACCTACACCGCAGAGCCACAACGCACCTCGCGCGGAGGGATGTGTGAGCGGTTGAAACAGGCGGTCTTGAAAACCGCTTTACCCTAACGGGTAACGGGGGTTCGAATCCCTCTCCCTCCGCCATATCGATTTCAGGATTTTGACAGCGCGAACGCTGCTGGCCGCGCAGTCATTCTTCAGAGTTATGAGGTTGATGTAAGCCTCGGGACACTCAGTATCTGCAGACTCTAGAGCATTTCGGTAATGCAGTGAAGTGTGGAGATCCACGCCGCGGGGCTTTTTCTCAAAGAAAAGCCACGGCAGCTGGCGCAGACCCTCTACACCTATACCGAACATGCTCTAATGCGCGTCTGGCGACGCCTTCCCTTTACCCCAAACACTGTCTAGGAACAGATACCGGGCACGCTTTGTGTCTGGCTGTGCGGCGGAGGTGGCGTCTAGGTGCATGGTCTGCCACTCGGTGGGACCATACATAGGCCACTTGGGAAGACCTGGGCCATTTGGATTGCCTGTCCGGGCGAAGTTGGTCCAGTAGAGCTGAAACTCATTCGACACCTTTCGATCCTCTGGGCGCCAAATGGCCTCCGGGCGTGAGTCCAGCGTGCCGAAGACATACTCGATGTCGTCGGAGTGGAAGGCGCCGTCGGCGGGCAGATGGAAGCGGTCGCCGGGATTACCGAGCGCGAAGTAATAGCGATAGACCGGCGCGCCCCCCGTGGCTACCTGCGCTTCGAGCCAGCTCCAGGTGGAGAAGGCGATGAACTTGTCTCCCGCGAAGTCTGCTGCGGAGTCGAACGCCTGTTCTTCGCTGCCATTCGGATAGAGCTTGAGAAACTCCTGCGCGCGGTCGGGAAATTCCGTCTCCGCCTGCTGCGCGAAGCCTGCGGCGGTGAACGCGTTGTTCCCTGCCACGGCTCCGCGGCCTTCCCCGGCATTCCATCCGGCCAGCAGCGGGATGTGTGCCTGCTCGCCGGCCGCATAGATCGCGGATACCGGCTTGGGGAAGAAGTAGCCATCGACATCCGGCCAGAAGTGCGCGGTATGCGACGTCAGAATGGGCCGGATGATGTCTTCGGTCGAGATGCGGCGCAGCGCAGCCAGCTTGTTTGTGCCGTAGGTTTCAAGAGCGAAGGCGGAGTCGGCCTTCTCGGCCTCTTCGCGGCTTGGCGCAGGTGGCCGCGAGGAGGCCAGCGCTCCGCCGCTCTCGCCGATCGCCTTCTGGAACAGGTTTTTGGCCACAGGCGAGGCCATCTGCGAACTGACCGAGAAAGACCCTGCCGATTCGCCGAAGATGGTGATGTTTGCAGGGTCACCACCAAAGGCGGAGATATTGTCCTTGACCCACTGGATCGCGGCTGTCTGATCCAGCAGACCGTAGTTACCGGAGGCGTGGTGCGGAGACTCGGCGGTCAACTCAGGGTGAGCGAAAAAGCCGAAGATGCCCAGCCGGTAGTTCATCGAAACGACAACAACATTGCGATGTGCGAGGAACTGGCCATCCTGGCGGTGCTCCGAGGTGCTGCCCCCGCTGTAACCTCCGCCATAGATCCAGACCATGACCGGGAGCTTGCCGGGCTTGGCATCGACCGGGGTCCAGACATTCAAAGTCAGACAGTCCTCCGACGGGCCAGGATCATGGAAGGCCATGTCGTTGTAAACCACGGACTGCACGCAGTGATACCCGAAATCATGCGCGGACCGGATGCCGGTCCAGGGCTCGGCTGGTGCGGGCGGCGCCCAGCGAAGCTTGCCGATCGGCGGCGCGGCATAAGGAATGCCTTTGAACGCCATGACCTTGCCGTCCGCGGTAGGCTCACCTTCCACAGCGCCTTTGTTGGTCTTGACTTGTTGGGGAATGGCTGCGAAGGCAGCAGTGGAGAGAACGGCGAGTGCGGCAGGTACGAAGCAGCGGAGGAATGGCGTCGTCATAGTTCGAGATAGCTCGAGGCCAACGGTAGCACAAGAGTTACCCGGGAAAGTGCAGTTCAATGCACTTGATCGCTGGAATGCGTGCCGTTGAGCGTGGCGACCTTGGCAAACTCCGTTTTGGCCTCCGTATCCTTCCCCTGCTTGCGGTAGACCTGCCCCAGCTCAAAATGAATTGCAGCCGTATTCGGCGCCAAAGCCGCAGCGTGTTCCAACGCGGTTTGGGCCTGCGGCAATTGGTTCATGCGGGAATGGACGCGACCGAGCTGCTCGAAGACCTTTGGATCGCGCGGAGCCATGGGCTCAGCCTGTTCCAGAAGTGTCAGCGCGTTTGAAAGCTCGCCTCGATTCCCCAGCACGATCGCCAGATTCAGCAGCGGCTGCGCGCTGGGGTGAGGGGACCCCTGCTGCCAGACAATGGCCTGTCGATACGCGGCAATGGCCTCATCGGCGCGATTCAAGCCCTCGAGTGTGAGCCCCAGGTTATTCTCCGCTTTCACACTGCGCGGTTCGATGGCGAGCGCTTTCTGGAAGCACTGAAGTGCGTCCGGGATGCGGTTCCTGCTGTAGCGTATGCGGCCGAGGTCGTACCAGGCCTCCGCATCCTGCGGTTGCTGCGCGACCGACTCGGTCATCCAGTGATCCGCATCACTGTAGTCGTCCAACAGGGAGTAGTCGAGCGCAACCACTTGTAAGTCTTTCGCCGTTGGTCTGCGCAGCGTCGCTGCACGTGTATATTCCGCCAGCGACTCCTTCGCCTTCGCCTCGCGAAACAGCGTATAGGCCAGTAGGTATTGGGCGTCGGCAGAGTCGTCGTGGCCTTCCAGGTAGGCACGCAGATGTTGCTCGGTCTGGGCCAGGTCTTCGGTGCTGTTTCTGGTTGCGGTGCCGGGCACGCCGACCGGGCCTCCTTCTGTCGGAGCTTGGGATGTTGCTGCAGGTGGGGTCGACGCTTGTCCGGAGCGGGTGGCGGTGCCTGTGGCATCACGATCAGCAAGAGGCGCGACCTGAGCCAAGACGCAAGTGGGCCAAGCAGGAATCAGTGCCACCGCTAGAAGCGCGGCCCAGCCGCGATTGCGACAGCGCGTCTTCCGGTCGCAACTGCTTCGGTATGTCATCACTGCTGCCTGCCCCTCTTCGACGAAATGCCGGATGCACGATCATTCACGAAGCCGATACTCTCACCGCCCTTCCTCCGCGAATTCTCGAGGATGCACCAAGACGCCAATACGCTTCGCACATCATCCTTCGCCGGCGCCGGGCTCGTCTATTGCTGACGGAGCACCCACAACTATCTGCAGAACAAGGCAAACCTGGCCTCGGCGATCTGACAGCACATGTTCTGACAACGCAATGGGAAGCCTGTAGAGTCGCGTGGCGGTACAGAGTAGGCGGAACGCATGCCGAGGAGCGTAGCAACGCACTATGCCCGTGAAGGCTTCGCGTCCGCGCTTCCGGCGCGGCCCAGCCGGCGCAGCTCATCGCTCAGCACGATGGCTTCGGCAAGCTCGCGCATGGAGCGGCGCTTCTGGCGGCTCTGTTTGCGTAGTGCAGCATAGGCGCTCTCTTCATCGATCTTCAGATCGCGCTGCAGAATGCCCTTCGCGCGGTCGACGACCTTGCGTGTTTCGAGACGGTCGCTCAACTCTTCCCGTTCTACTTCGAGACGCGCCATTTCGATCTCCGCGCCTACGAGGAAGCCGATGGTGGAGAGCAGTTGCATCTCGCGCTGCGTATGCTCGTGTGGCTTCTTGTGCTGCACGTTAATCACGCCCACCAGTTTGCCGCGGCTCAACAGAGGCACGGAAAGGAATGCCTCGAAGCTGTCTTCGGGAAGATCTTTGAAGGTTTTGAAACGTGCATCGCTGGCAGCATTCTTCGCAATCGCCACAGGCTCGCGATGCTCCGCAACCCATCCGGTAATCCCTTGTCCCAACTGCATGTCCAGGTTATTCAACAGCTCGGCGTGGGGAATTTTCGATGCGCGCAGCACCAGCTTTTCGCCCTGGACCACGAAGATGAGACATGCATCGCAACGCACAATCGACGTTGCAAATTCGACCACGCGGTGCAGCACATCGTGCAGCGGATCGGCTGCTGCGATCCTGCTTCCAAGCTCATGCAGGAATTCAAGATGCGGATCTTCTGCGTGCTGCCAGTCTGTTATGTCCTTGGTCATGCGTCTCCTGTCAGGGGTCTCGTTGCCCTTGCGCGTGCAGCGAGGCATGCATGCTTGCGTGACGACGGGAAGAGAGCGTCTGCTCCGCGAGCCCACTCTCTTTTCCGGTTGCGTTCAGGGATGACTAACCGTACAGTAAGGAATCCCAACCGTTTCAGCAAGCAGTAAGCAGAAGCAAAGGCGTGGCTCCTCGTAGCAGCCGGCCTTGGGAACAGTCCCTTCCACGTCGAAGACCCCGAGCAAATCTCTTCCAGGCTGAAGAACGAACACCATGCGGCTTGTGCCCTTTGCGGCATTGGTCATTGTTGCGATTCGTATTCTTTCGGAGGCTCGTTATGCTGTGGCGTCGTGGTACGTCTCTTGTCCCCATGGGACGGGCAGCGCTGTGTGCTGTCGTCCTTTACAGCACTCTTGCAGGCGCGCAAACCTTCCGTGGCGCCATCAATGGCACAGTCACGGACGCTGGAGGGGCCGCCATACCCGGCGCGCAGGTGCAAGCCACGGACGATGCGACCGGCATTGCGCGTCAAACGACTGCCTCCGGTTCCGGCGATTTCAACTTTCCTGATCTACCACTCGGCTCCTACACCATCACGGCGACAAACAGTGGCTTCAACACCGTGAAGGTCGAGAAAGTCGGCGTGTCCGCAGGCGCGATTCACACCGTTCCCGTGAAGTTGGGCGTCGCTCAGCAGGCGACGACGATTGAAGTCAGCGGCTCCGGTCTCGCGCTCGACACCACCACTCCGGTGCAGACGACCACCATCCCCAGCAAGACAGTGCAGGACATTCCGCTGAATGGCCGCGACTTCACACAGATGATCGGACTGGCGCCTGGCTTTGCCGGCTACTCGCTGCAGGCGTCGGGTTCCGTCAACGGCACGCGTTCCAACCAGGTGAACTGGCAGATCGATGGATCGGACAACAACGATCTCTGGCACAACATTCCCGCCGTCAATCAAGGCGGTGTGGAGAATATCGCCGGCGTCACGCTCCCCATCGATTCCGTGGAGGAGTTTTCGCTGCAAACGCAGTCCTCGCCGGAGACGGGCCGCAACCCGGGCGGCACCGTGAATCTCGTCACCAAGTCAGGTACAAATAAGATCCACGGCACCGCCTACTATTTCAATCGCAATGAAGCGCTCGCCGTGGCATCTCCGTTCATCACCAACAATCCGCCGCTGCGCAACGAGCAATGGGGCGCAAGCGCCGGCGGCCCGTTCTGGAAGGACCACACTTTCTGGTTCCTGAATTTTGAGAAACAGAAGTTCCGCATCGCCACCGGCAATCAGGGCACAGAGCCGTCGGCCGCCTACCAGGCGCAGTCGCTGGCGTTGCTGCGGAAGTATGGCGCTGCCACGAACTCTGCCACCAGTTCACTGCTGACAACGCTTTGGCCGGCGGATTCGCTGACCGGTGCGGCACAAAGCAATAACTACACCGGCTCCGCGCCGGAGACAGGCTACAGTTACAACGGCGTCATCAAGGTGGACCACAACTTCAGCGATCGTCAATCGCTGTCCGCTCGCGCCTTCCTCGGCCAGGGCAATCAGATCGCTCCCGTCTGCGGTGTCTGCGTCATTCCGTATTACTTCGAAGTGGCGCCCATTCACGTCTACAACTACTCCATCGTCCACAACATAACGATCTCGCCGCGTATCACCAACCAGGTCACGATCGGCGTGAACTACTTCAACCAGGTCTTCAGCGATCAGCAGACCGGCTTCAATGTCGACGCTCAAGGCTTCGTCACCAACTCGCCCTACTCACAAGCGCCGAACATCAAGATCACCGGCTTCGAGCCCATCGGCCAGACACCGCCCGAGGGCCGCAACGACATCACCGGTCACATCGACGAGGCACTCTCCTGGAGTCTGGGCAAGCACCAGCTTCGCTTTGGCGGCGAGTATCGTCAGGCGCAGATCGACGAGTTCTATCAACGGCACTCCACCGGATCATTCTCCTTCACCGGCTCGCAGGGCCCCTGGTGTGTGAAGGATGGCGATTGCAGCGGCAACGTGGAGGCGCTCGCCGACTTTCTGGGAGGCTATCTTGCGACCGCCTCGATTGCACGCGGCAATGCGGAACGGCAGGTCTTCATCAACACCTTCGATCTCTTCGCCCAGGATAGCTGGCAGATCACGCCGACACTCAACCTGAACTATGGCGTCCGCTACGACTATCTGCAGCCGATGCACTCGAACTACCAGAACCTGTCGGTCTTTCGGCCTGAGTTGACGCAGAGCGCCGGACTCGCCTTCCAGGGCAACCAGATCGGCGAGGTCTATTCCAGCGACTGGGCCAACGTCAGCCCGCGTGTCGGGTTCAGCTATGCGCCGCAGTCCGTGCACGGCGCGGTGTTGCGGGGAGGCTTCGGCTGGTTCTTCGATACGCCGAATGCGAACCCGTTCCTCGACAACCGCCCCGGAAACAACGCACCGAACGGCCTGGAAGGAAACCCCGGCGGCCCCGATCCGGTCTTCACCGTAGCCTCGAATCCCACGCCCGGAGCCGTCTCTATCACTCCCGGCCAACCAATCCTGCCCAGCGGCACTGTCACCTGCAACCCTGCCAATCCCTGCGGTGTCTTCTCCGTCAATCGCAACTTCCGCACGCCCTACAACTTCAACTACAACCTGCAGGTCGAGCAGGCGCTCGGCTCGAAGGCACTCATCCAGTTGGGCTATGTGGGCAGCGAAGGCCGCCGGTTGTTGAGCCTGCTGAATATCAATCAGCCATTTCTCGGCGGTCCTACCTCGGATCTCGTCTACCAGAATGCACCCTACACTGGTGTTCTGAATCGTCCTTTCATCGGCACCTATCCGCAGTACGGCGATATCAATCAGATCGAGAGCATTGGCACATCCAACTACAACTCGCTGCAGGCGGTCTTCAAGGTCAGCAGCATGCACGGGCTGACCACGCAGTTCAGCTACACCTGGAGCCACAACCTGGATGAGGTGACGCAGTACCGTGGCCAGCTTCCGCAGGACAGCACCAACTTCAAGGGAGAGTACGGCAACAGCGACTACGACACCCGCAACACCTTCGTCGGCTTTGCAAACTACACCGTTCCCGGCTTTCGTGGACCGTCGTTGCTCACCCATGGCTGGCAGCTCAACACCATCATCACGCTCAAGGGCGGTCAGCCCATCAACCTGCTCGATGGGACGGACACCACCGGCACCAACGAGTTCAGCCAGCGGCCGAATCAGGTAGGCGATGCCTTCGCCGGTATCAGCCATAAAGTGCAGAATGTGGACGGCTCGCGCTACGTGCAGTGGTTTAACCCCGCAGCATTCGCCGATCCGGCGGCAGGCACTTACGGCAACTATCGTCGCAACAGTATCTATGGCCCAGGATTCGCCGCGGCGGACCTGTCGCTGTTCAAGAACACACCGATCACGGAGCGCGTCAACACACAGTTCCGTGTGGAGATGTTCAACATCACCAATCGCCTGAACCTCGCCAGCCCCGGCCCGCTGCAACTCGGCAATAACACCACCGGCTCCAGCAGCTTCGGTCAGACCGGCTCCACCATTGGCGCGGGCAATTACGCGCCAGGCATCGGCCCCGGAGAGCCCTTCAACACGCAACTTGCGTTGAAGATCATCTTCTAGGGGCGCACCCGTGTTGTCTCCCTGCGACACGGCTGCGCCCTCCGGCGGTCGTGTCGCACTTTTTTAAATTCGAGCAAAGGATTGTATATGGCAATTACCCGGCGTCAGTTTCTTCTCCGTGTCGGACAGGTGGGCGGCTACAGTGCCACATTTACCATGATGCGGGCGCTGGGCCTGCTCCCCATCGCTGCCGCGCAAGCGCAGAAGGTTCGAGCGGTCACCGGCCACGGCACGCGCATCGTCATTCTGGGCGGCGGCATCGCGGGCCTGGCCTCCGCGTATGAAATGACCCGTCTCGGTTACGAATGTACGGTGCTCGAAGCGCGCGAGCGCGTCGGGGGCCGCAATTGGACCATCCGCCGCGGCTCGCGCGTCAACTTTACGGATGGTCTGGAGCAGACCTGCGCCTTCGATGAGGGTCTCTACATGAACGCCGGACCCGCGCGGCTGCCCTCCATCCACACGCACATGCTCAACTACTGCCGCGAGCTCGGTGTGCCGCTTGAAGTAGAGATCAATACCTCTCGTTCGACCCTGCTGCAGTCCGACAAGTTCAACGACGGCAAACCGGTCGAGCAGCGGCAGATGGTCAACGACACGCGCGGCCACGTCTCCGAGCTGCTGGCTAAGTGCATTCGGCAAGGCGCGCTCGATCAGGAGATCACTGCAGAGGACAAGCAGCGCATGCTCGCCTTTCTAAGGGAGTACGGCGATCTGCAGCCCGATGGGCGCTTCACCGGCACCGAGCGCTCCGGCTTCAAGATTCTGCCCGGTGCCGGCCCGCAGGCCCCGCTGCCCCGCGATCCGCTGCCCATGCACGCGCTGCTCGATGCCGATCTCTGGACCGGTCTGCTCACCGAAGACATCATCGATTGGCAGGCCACCATGTTCCAGCCCATCGGCGGCATGGACCAGATCCCGCGTGCCTTCGAAAAGAAGCTCGGCAGCATCATTCGTAACAACGCCCAAGTGATGCGCATCCGACAGTCGGCCAATGGCGTAAAAGTCTCCTACAAGGACCGCGATAGCGGCCGCATCGAAACGCTCGATGCCGACTACTGCATCTGTGCGCTGCCGCTCACTACGTTGAAGAACGTCGATGCCGACTTCTCACCGCAGGTCGAGGCAGTGATCGACAAAGCGGCGTATGACTCCGCCTATAAAATCGCCTGGCAGTCGCGACGCTTCTGGGAGCAGGACGACAAGATCTATGGCGGCCTCTCGTTCCTGCAGCAGACGGTGAATGTGGTCTGGTATCCAAGCTACGGACTCTTCTCGCCGCGCGGCGCCATCATTGGCGGCTACTCGGTGGAGAATGGCACACCCTTCGGCGCGCTGCCCAACGTGCAGGCAAAGCTCGATGCCTCGCGTGCGGCGATTGAGAAGATCCATCCCGGCCGCGGCAAAGAGTTGAGCGACCCAATCTATGTGAGCTGGGGGCAGATTCCCTTCAACCTCGGCTCCTGGATCAGCGGCTTCGGCCACGGCAGCGCCGCGGACTACGCTGTCATCACGCGGCCCGATCGCCGCGTGTACTTCGCGGGCGATCACACCAGCCATATCGTCGGCTGGCAGGAAGGCGCCGCGCTCTCCGCCATCCGCGCCGCTAACATGATCGGCGATCGCATTCAACCAGGAGGAACCGTTGCTGCCTAGCATTCGCAATGTTGCCGTTCTCGCAGCGCTTGCTGTCTCCACCATCGCGGCGCAGGCGCAGAGCCCCGTCCGCATTCCTTTGCCCGATAACTCGCCCTTTCCCATCTCGCAGGGTGTGTGGGTTGGCAATACGCTCTATCTCAGCGGCATGCTGGATTCGTCAGTCACGAAGGGACCGCCGAAGGACACCAGGGCGCAGACGGTGGCCGCCCTTCAAACTATCCAGAAGGCGCTGACAGCGCAGAAACTCACACTCGGCGATGTCGTCATGATGCACGCCTACCTCGCTGCCGATCCTACGACCGGCAAGATGGACTTCGCCGGTTTCATGGGCGGCTACACGCAGTTCTTCGGCACCAGGGAGCAGCCGAACAAGCCCGCTCGCTCCGCCATGCAGGTAGCGGCACTGGCCGCTCCCGGTGCACTGGTGGAGATAGAAGTGATTGCGGTTAAGCCGTAAGAGCGAGCAAGCGGTTGGCAAACAGAAGCGGTCAGCGACTCGATCCACAAAGCGATCAGCCTGAGCGGAACGAAGCATCCGCAGTCTGATTGCGGCGTTACGAAGTCTCTGAACGCCCCTCGCTCGGCCCGAAAGCGCCGCCGACCGCTCTTTAGCTATCCGGCCGACCGCTTCACCAGCCAAAGCATTTTCGGTACTACAGTGGTCTGCGGAATTTCAGTGAGACGTGGCTTTTCCGTTAAGAAAAGCCACAATAGGCATCGCTGGACGGTCTGCACCAATAACGAAAATGCTATAGCTGCTCTTCGCCGCCTGTTGCTGCTGCATCTGTTGGATCTGCAGCAGCGGCGAGGCCAGCGGCAATGGCTCATGCGCGCGCTCCACGACGATCGACCAGTCCTCCGGAATCGGCATGCTGTCATCGAACGCCGGCGCGGTCGTGGAGGATTCCACGTGCACCGCAACGCTCAACTCGCTCTCCGTCTTGCCGCGGTAGACGCCGTGCGTTGGCGGCACATCGGCGTAGTCACGGCCCAGTGCCGTGCGGATATGCCGATCGTTGGCTACCAGGTCGTTCGTCGGGTCGAAGCCTACCCAGCCGAGCTGCGGCAGAAAGGCCTCCACCCATGCATGCGTGGCGCTCGGCGAGCCTCGTTCGTCGACGACGCCTTCGATCGATGTGTCTTCACTGACGCCCTCGTGCACGATGGGCTCACTCGTCGCATCGTCATGGCATAGGTAGCCGCTCACGTAGCGGCAGGGGATGCCCACCAGCCGGGCAAGCGCAATCATGATGTGTGCAAAGTCCTGGCATACGCCGCGCCGCGCCCCGAGCGCAACATCGATCGGCGAATCCACGTTGGTGCTTCGCGGCAGGTATTCGAAGCTGCTGTACATCAGTCCATTGATCTCGTGCAGCAAGGACAGTGGGTCGTCGCGCCGCGTGATGTTCCACTCTGCTGCCAGTGCACGCAGCGGCTCCGTCGGCTCGGCAAAGGTGCTGGGCAGCAGCATCTCCCAAAAGTCGCCGACGGCCAGCAGCGTGTCCAACTCCTGCCATGCCGAAGAGTTCAACCGCAGCGGCACAACGCCCAGGGGCTGCTGCTCCACCAGCGCATGCGCTACGATCACGAGTTGACGGTGGTCGCCCGGTATATCGAAGTGGTGCACCTGATTACCGAGATGGTCTCGGTAGGAGAAGACACGACAGCGCGGGCTTACAGAAAGCGAAAAAGTCAGGCAGCGTTGGTTGCCGTCACCGCGCGGCTGCATGCGGATCTCCATGGCGCTTTCGCACACCGAATGCGAGTAGTCGAAGCGCGTCAGGTGTTGGATCGAGTAATACTTCATGCCGTCGTCCTCTCCGTTCCTGCCATCCTCAACTCATGGCCAGCGCAGTCTGGATCGAATACTGAATGTAGAGACGGAAGACGCGCTCATGCACCTTCCGACATTGCTGCAGGATGTTCGACAGATACTCACCGACATCCTGCGAAAGCACCTCTGCAATATCCACGAAGCTCAACGATGCCTGCAGCCGCCCCGAGACGCGCATCAACTCGTCCGCAATCTGCAGTCCGGTCTTCGCACCGATCCCCATGAGTGCACTGCGCAGGCAGTCTACGGAGTAGCGCACGGAGTGCGGAAAGTCCGCATTCAACAGCAGAAACTCAATGATCTGCTCCGGGGTAAAGTCTGCGGTGTACGCATTGCAGTAGGCCTCGAAAGCATTGCAACAGCGCAACATCCCCGCCCCTTCCAGAAAATCGTAACTGGCCGTGGCGCCATTGGGCGGCGAGAACATCTCACGATGGTAGACGTCCAGAAGTGTTGTTGTGGCTGCGGCGCGCTCGATAAAGCGCCCCATCTGGATAAACTGCCAGCCCTCGCCATGGCTCATCGTGGAGTCGGTTATGCCTTGGAACAGATGGAGATCATAGACCACGGTTGGCAGAAAACTCGTCAGAGAGTTGTAGGAGTTGACGCCGGCTTGCGCCTCCGTGATGCGGTGGTACAGGCGGTTTAGCTGCTGCCATTGCTCGGAGCTCAGCTCATCGCGCACCTGTCGCGCATTCTCGCGGGCCTGCGCAATGCAGTTCATGATCGCGGCATGGCTGCGCGGATTGAAGGTCAGGGCATGCGTCAGCTCGTAGAAATCGCCCGCCCACTCGATCTCCGCCGGGCGTCCCAGGCAGGCCAGCACGCGCTGCCAGCGCCGCTCCAGGCCAATATTTGCGGTAGTGCTGGCCTCATCCAGCATCAGGCTCATGTTCACGTCGATCATGCGCACCGTATGCTCGGCGCGCTCCAGATAGCGGCTCATCCAGTACAAGCTGTCGGCAACGCGTGAAAGCATGGTGTCATTCCCTCTGCTGTGTAGTCGTCGAATGCTCCTGGTCGTTCACGACCCTCAGTCGTTGACGACCCAGGTGTCCTTGCTGCCGCCACCCTGCGATGAATTCACCACCAGCGATCCCTCCTGCAGCGCCACGCGTGTCAAACCACCCGGAACCACGGTGGCCTTGTCGCCAAACAGAATGTACGGGCGCAGGTCCACATGCCGCGCTTGAATGCCACCATCCATAAGGCAGGGCGCGCGGGAAAAATCCAGCGTCGGTTGCGCAATATAGTTGCGTGGGTCCGCTTCGATGCGGCGGTGAAACTCCTCCCGCTGCGCTGCCGTGCTCTGCGGGCCGATCAACATGCCATAGCCGCCCGACTCGCCCACAGCCTTCACCACCAGCTTGTCCAGGTTCTCCAGTGTGTGCTGGCGATGCACCGGGTCGGTCATCAGGAAGGTCTCGACATTGTTTAGGATCGGCTCTTCGCTCATGTAGTAGCGGATGATCTCCGGCACATATGCGTAGATCGCCTTGTCATCCGCCAGTCCCGTGCCGAACGCATTTGCCAGCGTCACATTGCCCGCGCGGTAGGCATTGAACAGTCCCGCCGCACCCAGCATGGATTCCGCGCGAAACGCCAACGGGTCGATGAAGTCGTCATCCACGCGGCGATAGATCACATCCACCCGCCGCAACCCCGCCGTCGTGCGCATGTAGACGACGTTGTCGTGAATCACCAGATCGCGGCCCTCTACCAGTTCAATGCCCATCTGGCGCGCAAGATAGGTGTGCTCGAAGTAGGCGGAGTTGTACACGCCCGGCGTCAGCACCACAATCGTCGGCTCCGGCCGCCCCTCCGGCGCAAGCGAGCGCAGCGTCGACAGCAAAACCTGCGAGTAGTGTTCGATCGGCCGCACATCGTAGGCGCGGAAGAGCTGCGGGAAGATGCGCTTCATCACGCGCCGGCTGGTCAGCATGTAGCTCACGCCGCTCGGCACGCGCAGGTTGTCTTCGAGCACCACATACTCGCCCGAGCGCACACGCAGCAAATCTGTGCCGCTGACCGCGATATAGATATTGCGCGGCACCTGCAGTCCACGCATCTCGCGACGGAAGTGCCGGCACGTATACACCACGTCGCGCGGAACTTTGCCGTCGGCCAGAATACGGCCGTCGTTGTACACATCGTGCAGGAACATGTTCAGCGCCGTGATGCGCTGAATGAGCCCGCGCTCGATGTGGGCCCATTCTTCATTGCTGATGATGCGGGGCAACACGTCATAGGGAAAGACGCGCTCCGTACCCTGCTCCTGCCCGTAAACCGTGAACGTAATGCCTTGCGTCAAGAACGAGAGATCGGCCGCCTTCTTGCAGCGCTCGATCTCCTCCTGCGGCATTTGGGCGAACATCTCCAGCAGCCGGCGATACTGCGGGCGCGTCTCGCCTTCGGGCGAGAACATCTCGTCGTACGCGGAATCCATCGTGTACTTGCGCAGCATGGAGTTGCGAAAGGTGTCCGAATCGCTGAAGAGTCGGCTCTGCCCAATCTCCGTGTCCAGACTCACTCCTTCACCTCGTCGCTTACGACAAAGAAGTGTTTCAGGTTGGCAGCGCCAAACGCGGTGGTAAGTGCCACATCCGAAGCATCGCGTCCGGTCGCCATCAGCACGCGGCCGATGCGTGGAATGTTGTGCCGTGCGTCGAGCGTCCACCAGCGGTTGCCCAGGTACACCTCGAACCACGCGCTGAAGTCCATAGGCGCCGGCGGCACATAGATGCCGATGTCGCCCAGGTAGCCTGTCGCATAGCGTGCCGGGATATTCATCGCGCGGCAGAAGGTGACGGCCAGATGCTGGAAGTCACGGCAGACGCCGCGCCTTTCCGTAAAGACATCCACCGCCGTTTTGGTGGGCCGTGCAAACTGGTAGCCGAACTCCACCTTCGAGTGCACCCAACTGCAGATCGCCTGTACCTTCGGCCAGCCCGGCGCCGTCCAACCGAACAGGTCGTGCGCAATCGGGGAGAGCAGGTCCACCTCGCAGTAGCGGCTGCTGAGTAGAAACTGCAGCGTCTGCGCCGGCAACTCGGAAACCGGGTGCTCCACCGCGCCTTCGCCCGAGGGGTCCGGTGCGCCGCTGTCCTCGATCAACGTCGATCCGTGCAGGCGCAACTCACCAGCCGGCACCACCAGCCGCGCGCAGCGATTGCCGAAGCCGTCGATGAACTCTTCCTTGGTCACGCCCGGATTGGTTTCCAGCACGTCCGGCTCGCGCAGGTCGTGCAGCCGCGTGGGGTGTACGTGCAGCATCGCAACCATCGCGATATCGCACGGTGTCTCGAAGTTGATGTCGTAACCTAAGCGAATCTTCATCGGCGGAGCTGTGGCCTTCCATCTTCAGGGTCAGCTCGCTTCGAGCAACGCGGGTCGGAGCGGGGCAGTACGGTGTATCAAGCAGTGTGTTCCAAGCAGTGTGCTCCACAGACTAGTGCAGGGAACCAAGCAGCGCAAAGGAATCTGCGCAGTTGGAGTGGATTTCCTGCACTTATGGTTGCTGCACCATGGCGGACGCGGTCTTTCCGGCAGAAAACCGTTCCTCACGGCCCTTGCTGGTGAAACACATGAATCTGCTCTCGGATTGCCATGAATGCTGTCTGCCGCCCGCTTTTCTCCATATGCCCGTAGCATTTCTGCGTCGCGTGCGAGAGTATGGAGCCCATGACCTACTGCGTCGGCATCATGACCCGCGAGGGCCTCGTCATGGGTTCGGACTCCCGTACCAACGCCGGTTATGACCAGGTGAACGTCTGCCGCAAGATGCATACGTTCGTGCTGCCGGGCGAGCGCGTCTTCGTGCTGCTCACCAGCGGCAGCCTCTCGCTCACGCAGTCCACCATCACGCTGCTGCAGGATGATTTTCACCAGGGCAAGGGACTCGCGCAGGCCGATTCCATGTACGCGGCGGCCCGCATCGTGGGCGATGCCGTGCGCCGTGTCTCGGACCTGGACCGCGCCGCTCTCGAACGCGACGCCTACAACTTCAACATCCATCTGCTGCTGGGCGGCCAGGTCAAAGGCGCTCCCAGCGCGCTCTACTGCATCTATCCTCAAGGCAATCCGCTCAGCGCCACCCAGGATTCACCCTATCTCCAGATCGGCGAAGTAAAGTACGGTCGTCCAATCCTTGACCGTGGCATCGTCTATGACGAGACACCGCTCGACGTCGCCGCGCTCTATGCGCTGCTCTCCTTCGATGCCGCCATCCGTTCGAATGTCACCGTAGGACCGCCGTTGGAGCTGCTCGTCTATCGCGATGGCGCGCTCGATTTCACCGAATACCGTCGCTTCTCAGCGGATGACCCGGAGCTGATCGAGCTCCACGCGCGCTGGGAGGCCACACTCCGCCGCGCCGTTGAAGACCTGCCCCGCCTGCGCTACAACGACCGCCCCGCCCCAGTGCAGCAGGTGCTCATGGAAACTGCCGCTCGCCGTTAAGCGAACGTCTGTCTATAACGTACCCGCCGATCCCCATCTAACGGGTGCCCCATCCTAACGAAGTTAGGGTGGGATAGAGCAATCGCGACACTTACACAAACGGCTGCTCGCCCTTCAGCCACCGCGTCGTGAACCGGTTCCCCGTGGCACGGTAGCTCTCCTCCACCAGCTGCTGTACCTCCTGCGATTCACCCAGCGTCAGCGCCAGCAGGGAAGGCCCCGCTCCGCTGAGGCACACGCCTAGCAGATCCGAATGCTCCAGCTCCAATAGATCGGCGAGCCCGGGAACAATCTGTTTGCGATACGGCTGGTGCAGCTTGTCCACCATCGCCTCGCGCAGGCTCTGCGGGTGCTCGCTTTCGAGTGCACACAGCAGCAGCGCAATCCGCTGCATATTGCTGACCGCATCGCGAAACGGCACCTGCGCCGGCAGCACTTCGCGCGCGCGCACTGTCGTCAAGGAATACTCCGGCGTCAGCACCAGCAGCCGGATCGCGTTGGGCCAGGGCAGGCTCACCGCCGTCACTGTGCCGTCATCTGTCTGGCAACTCACGGTCAGCCCACCCAGCATTGCCGCAGCCACGTTGTCGGCATGTCCTTCCATCGCTGCCGCAACGGCCAGCAGCGGCACCGGCCCCAGGGACACACCACTCAGCGTCTCAAACAGCCGCAGCCCTGCCACTGTCGCCGCTGCGCTCGAGCCCAGTCCGGAGCGCGGTGGAATCTGGCTGCGCACCTCCACATGCACGGAGGGCAACGGCCGCTCGTACTCGTCGCGCATCTGCTGGAAGGCGGTGTGGATGAGGTTTTCACCCAGCGGCTCGCAGCCCACAAACTCGAATGTGACGGCGTCCATCCCCTCGCGTCGCTCCACCAGCAGGCTCAAATACAGGTTCACCGCGACAGCAAGCGTGTCGAAGCCCGGCCCGAGATTTGCAATCGATCCGGGAACATGGATCTCCGCCGGCTCTCCTCCCATCGGCAACGCTTCATCTGACATCGTTCTAGTGTCCCATCTCCCGAAGCAATTCCTACGCTGCCCGATGTGAAGAGTTGTCATCCCGGCCGAAGTGCGGCAGGCGCAAAGTGGATTGATCTGCTGTTGGCAGGCCTCGTCGCCACAATGGGTGCCCCATGTCTCGATTTGAGACATGGGTTTTGATCAATTCACATCATCATCAGGCAGCGACCAACGGGAGCAGCCTCCCAAAACACGCACGTGAGTGCGTCTGCCTGCATGGCAAATGCTCAGTGCCCCTCCTGCTGTCCCTGTCCGCGCGCACCATGCTGCTCCAGGATGTACGCCGTGTCCTTCAGTCCATGCCCGGTCAGCATCGCCACCACCTCTGCGTCGCGCTCGAGCACTCCCGCCGCGCGCAGCTTCTTCAATCCCGCCAGCGTCGTCGCCGATGCCGGCTCGCAGCCAATCCCGTCGCGACCGATCGCGGTTTTTGCATCACTGATCTCCTCATCCGTCACATCGATCACGCATCCGCCCGTCGACTCCACACCATGCAAGGACTTCCGCCAGGATCGCGGGTTACCGATGCGAATCGCGGTCGCCCGCGTCTCCGGATCGAGCGGTGCCAGCACTGCGTCTTTATGGGTCTCGCGCTCGCGCCACAGCCGCGCAAACGGATTCGCACCCGCCGCCTGCACCACGATCATTCGTGGCGCACGCTCGATCAGCTCCCAGCGCAGCATCTCGTCGAAGGCCTTGCCAAACGAAGCGCTGTTGCCCAGGTTGCCTCCCGGCACGATAAGGTAATCCGGCGCGCGCCAGCCGCGCTCCTCCATCACCTCGTACATACAGGTCTTCTGCCCCTCGATGCGGAATGGATTCACTGAGTTCAGGAAGTAGACCTCTTCCGGCGGCAGCGCCAGCAGCGTGTTCAACGCATCGTCGAAGCTGCCCGCTACCTCCACAATCTCCGCGCCGAAGTCCAGCGCCTGCGCCAGCTTGTTCATGGAGACCTGCCCCGCCGGCAGATACACCCGGCCTGTCACGCCGGCACGCGCCGCATACGCAGCCAGCGAAGCCGCCGTGTTGCCGGTCGAGGCGCAGGCCACCACACGCGCACCGAGGTAGCGCGCCTCGGTCATGCCCGTCGTCATCCCCAGGTCCTTGAAGCAGCCCGTCGGGTTCCAGCCCAGATGCTTGAAGTCGAGATGCGTCACGTCGGCAAACTCCGCCGCCCGCTGCCCGCGCACCATCGGCACATTGCCCTCGCGCAAGGTCACGATGTGCTCTAACGCATACTGTGGCAGAGCCTCGCGAAAGCGCCACACGCCGCTGGTGTCTACATCCGCAAAAGACTTCCGTCTTTCCGACCACAGCATCTTCAACTCCGCGGCGCCGGCCTTCGGATCGTCGACGACGACCTCCAACAGTTCGCCGCATCTCGGACACACCATTACCGGCGTATGCAGATCCAGTGTTGTGCCGCAGGCGAATCCCGTGCAGTGCAGGTGAGTCACGTCCGCTTCCTCAGGATGGGCAGACACAGCGGCGGCTGCACCAGGAAGTGCAGCTTGCCGATCTCCGCCAGTGCGGTATCCAGCGCCTGCTGGCTGCACGGCTCCAGCGTGATGGCGAAGGGCAGCGCCTCGCGCGGATGTCCGGGAATCTGCATCACTGCATCCACGTTGATCGCATAGGTCGCGAGCACTTGCGAGATGGCCGCGAGAATGCCCGGGCGGTCGCGCACCAGGAAGCGCGTGTAATGCGGCATTACCTTTTGGCTCGATGCCGTCATCCTGCGCAGCGCAGGGCTCATCGATTCTGAAGACGTCGTTCCCAGCCGCGCCAGCGCGACCAGATCGCTCACCACTGCGACCGCCGTCGGGCCGCCGCCTGCGCCATTGCCGGAGAAGGTCGTCTCGCCGCCGTAGCGTCCCGTGCTCACGACGATATTCTGCGGTCCCACGACGCCCGCATGCGGCAGAGCACGCTCCACCAGCATTGGCTGCACTGCGATGTGCAGACCTTCCGGCAGCACCTCTGCCTGCGAGATCTGCCGGATCGTGCAGCCCAGCTCCGCTGCATAGCGTAGGTCGACCGCCGTGATCGGCCGGATCGACCGGCACAGCACTGTCTCCGGGTCCACATCCGCGCCCAGCGCTACACGACTCAGGATCGTGATCTTCGCCCGCGCGTCGTAGCCATCCACATCGGCCGAGGGATCGGCTTCGGCGAAGCCCGCGCGCTGCGCCTCGAGCAGAGCATCGTTGAATGAGAGCCCCGCCTGCTCCATGCGCGTCAAAATGTAGTTGCATGTTCCGTTCAGGATGCCGCTGACACGCACCAGTTGGTCGCCTGCCAGCCCCTCCTGCAAGCCGGAGAGCACCGGCACACCGCCCGCTACCGAAGCGCCATACGCCAGGTGCTGTCGGTTCCTGCAGGCAAGCTCGCTCAGGGCCACGCCCTCCGCGGCAATCAGCGCCTTGTTCGCCGTGACGACGGACTTGTTGCGCGCGAGTGCATGGCGCACCCACGTCCCCGCTGGATCGAGGCCACCCATCAGCTCGACAAATACATCGATGTCGGCATGCAGCACTTCCTCGGCGTCGTCTGTCCAGCGCACCGACGCGGGCACCCAGTCCACGCGCTTCTCGGCGATACGCCGATTCAGGATGTGAGTCAGCTCGAAGGGCGGCAGGCTGCTGGCCTGTTCAATCAAAATGCGCGCTACCGCCGAGCCCACCGTGCCGAAGCCGGCAATCGCTACCCGCAATCGCTTCGCTTCTCCCTCTTGTCTTGCTCCTGCCATCCCCCGACACTCTCCCAGTCGCCTTGGTGTGAGTGTTCATCTTGCCATGGGCTAGGTCGAAACAGAAATCTTCAGGAGCCACCCATCCATCGCGATCCTGGTGGCGCAGCCGTGCCTCGGGTCTACTGCACGATGAGTGTGAAGGTCTGCGAAGCGCTCACGCCACTGCTGGAGGCATTCACCTGGAAGGTATAGCTCCCCAGGGGTGTGTTCGTCGACGACATTGGGGGCTGGGAACTGTTGCCACCGCATCCGTTGATACCGATCAGGACAATGACAGAGACCATCAGGCAGAGGAGGACTGCCCGGTATCTGCGCAGCGAGCCAATCAACAGCGCGCCAATCAGCGGAACCCCGCACCAGACGATTTGCAGTCCCGTGCTCCCGCTGGGCTCGCCGACTTGCCCAAGTATCGGCGCCGATGAGTTGGTCGCGACGTAAAACGTGAAGGTTGTAGGGCCGCTGCCAATGCTAGGTATCTGCGGTGTGAAGCTGCATGAGGCATTCGCCGGAAGACCCGTGCAGGAAAGCCCGAGCGGCCCTGTGTACCCCGTCGAGCCACTCACCGTGATCGACCCCTGGACCGCGGAGCCGGAAGTTACCGTGAGGGTCGTTGTACCCGGCGGAGGCGTCGGGATCGAGATGGGCGCCTCCGCCGCCTCAGTCAGATTTCCGCTTGCGGGCGCATTGTTCGCATCTCCGCTGTAGTTCGCGGTAATGGGGAAGTCGCCAGGCGTGGCAGGCAGGTCGAGGTTAAAGCTCGCCGAGCCGTTCTTCAGGGGGAGCATCGTCAGGGTCGTCGAACCGGAGGTAAACGTAACCGTGCCCCCTGCATTGGGCAGTAAGCCAGTCACGGTAGCGGTAATCAGCGGGGTCCCGCCCACATACGACGGATTTTGTGACGAGGCGAGCGTCAACGTCGTCGTCGCCTGCGCAATCTGGAGAGGAACCGCCGGCGAGACCGCCGCCGCATAGTTCGCATCGCCCGAGTAGTGAGCAGTCAGGCTGTGCATGCCCGCGCTCAACGTGAGGTTTGTGGTCACGCTACTGGTATCGACTGGAGTAAATACCGCATTCGTGTTCGCCGGCCGATTCAGGAAGATCAATGAGGGTGATTCCCCATGAAGCGTAGCGAGTAGCAGTGAGTACGCGGGAACGGCTGGCATTTCGGGAAAAAGTGGAGACGAAAGAACAAGTCCACCCTTACCGTCCCCCAATGCTGCTGAGCCCGCTCCCGTGACAGCGTCGGGTAGGCCATCGCCATTGATGTCAAGCACTGCGACCGATTGCAGAGAGGCGGGAGACGAGCGCGGCATGTCGAGCAGAAGTGCATTCGGAGCGCCAAACGTTCCATCGCCTTGGCCAGGGTAGATCGCAAGATAGTTTCCTCCCGTGTCGGGGGAGTAGGCCAAGACCATATCCTGCTTGCCGTCACCGTTCATATCGGCAAATGCAGTTCCAAAAGCATAAGTAGTGGCGGTGGTTTTGGTGTCCACGAGGGTGGGCCCTGCAAATGTACCGTCGCCATTATTGAGCATGGTGTAGAGATTGGGTGGTTCGCCTCTCTGGCTCGGAGGCAGTGCATTGCTCTGCGAGATCACATCCAGCTTTCCATCGCCATTCAGATCAGCAAAGCTAAGCCCGAAGAGATCGAGACGGTCGGCGCTTCCGGGCGGGATCGGGGCTGCCATCGGAAACGTCCCGAGCGAAGTGAACGTTCCACCTCCGTCGTTGCGAAACACGGTGAAGCTGAGCACTATCGGACTAGTTGCCCCGCTAGCGGCGGGGGGAGGATTCACCCCCACAATGTCCAGCCTTCCATCTCCGTTCACATCCACGGCATAGACCTGCAGGAGTTCGTTGCCCAGCGCAAGCACTGTCAGCGGCTCGCCGAAAGTGCCGTCGCCGTTCCCGTAAGCCACCATAGTGCCAACCAGCAGGTCCAGCTTTCCGTCGCCGTTTACGTCCAGTACCGCCGGTGGCGCATATTTGGACAGTCCCACGATCTGCGGCGGCAAGACGCGGTAATTCCCTTGGCTCCCAGCATTCGCGTTACTACTAAGGAAGGCCTGCACTGTAAGGGAGTCAAGACCTCCTCCGTAGACGATCAGGTCGGTCTTTCCGTCTCCATCAAAATCCCCCGTCACGGCGCCATTCGGTCCAAAGCTGTCGTACGGAGCGCCGAAGACCTGCTCAAATGGAAGGCTGGAAAGACTCGGATCCGCCGACAGCGAGGCGCCCCCCGCATTCAGGAGGGTCGTGCCGTCGTAAATCGTCACCGTTCCGCTTGGATGCGGGACGGCTGTCATGCCAGTAGCGGCCACCGCCTGCACCGTACTCGTCACCGACACCCCGCTCGCCGTCGGATTCGCAGACGGCGTCAGCGTCACACTCACCGCGCCGGCTCCCGGCGCCTGCGCCAATGCAGTGACAGACGAGACACACACCAGGCTAAGCAGAGCAGAACAGGCAGAACGAAACATAGAACCCTCGGACCGATCTACGTCCTGCAAACTCCCCACAGGCGAACCGAGTATAGCGAAGAAAAATAGCGATGCAGAAGAGATACGCTCCATTTTTTGTTACGAATGGAACCGGCCATCCGGCAAGCAAAAGGGAGGGCAAAAGTTTGCCCTCCCTTCGCGTGCAAACGCTCTTCCGGGCTAGAACAATCCCCACAAGTACTGGTTATAGACATCGTGGTGGTATTGCACCTCCGGCGTCTTGACGAAGGTGCCCAGCAGGCGTGGGCAGCGGTCTGCCGCTGCCTGTTTCAGGTCTGCGTAGCGCGCCTTCACGTCCTCGCCCAACAGCGTAGTCGTCCACTTCGCCTTGCGGAAGTCTTCAATCGCGGTGTAGACGTTGTCCGGCAGGTAGCGCTCTGCCTGGCGCAGGTTCTTGATCTTCGAGGTGTCTCCTTCGAGTCCGGTCTTGAAGATCGAATAGAGCACCAGATAGGGATTCGCGTCCGGGCTTACCGACCGCACTTCCACCCGCGAGCTCTTCTCGTTGCCGATCGGCACCCGCACCATCGAGCCTCGGTCCGTCGCCGAGGCCTTGATCTGATTCGGCGCCTCGAAGTGCGGGTCCAGCCGCCGGTACGCATTCACGCTCGCGTTCAGCAGCAGGCACAGATCGTTGCCGTGGGTCAGGATCTTGTCGATGAAGCCCCAGGCAAAGCTGCTCAGCTTCTCCTCGCCCTCCGGATCCCACATCAGGTTCTGCTTGCCTTTGCTGACGGAGATGTTGGTGTGCATCCCGCTGCCGTTCACGCCGACCACCGGCTTGGGCAGAAAGCTCGCCGTCAGCCCCATCTTTGTCGCGACCTGGCGGCAGATCAGCTTGTAGAGCTGGATCTGGTCGGCGGCGGCCACCACCTCGCCGTAGCTGTAATTGATCTCGAACTGCGATGGAGCTACTTCCGGATGGTCCTTCTCGTTCTCGAAGCCCAGGGCACGCTGCACTTCGGCTGCCTTGTCAATGAACTGGCGCAGCGGGTCGCCCGGCAGCGAGTGGTAGTAGCCGCCCGTGTTCACGTAGTCGAAGCGCTGCTTCTCGAAGAAGCTCTGTTCCGCATCCACGCCCTGGAACAGGAAGCCTTCGATCTCGTTCGCCGCGTTCAGCGTGTAGCCGTCCTTCTCGAACTTCTCCTGGGCAAAGCTCTTCAGGACACCACGCACATCGGCGGCATAGGGTGCGCCGCCCTTGTCGATGACCTCGGCGAACACCAGCACTTTGCCGGCGCCGAAGTAGTCTTCCGGCACCCAGTAGAAGGCGCTCCAGTCCAGGAAGAGCCGCAGGTCGCTCTCCCGTTGTGCCGTGAAGCCGCGGATCGACGAGCCGTCGAAGGTCAGGTTGTCCCAGCTCTTCAGCAGGAACTTCTTGTCGTAGTCCAGCATGTGCAGGCGCCCTTCCAGGTCGCTGAACATCACCGTCAAGGCCTTGATGCGCTTCTCGTCCGTCAGGTACTTCAGCCGCTCTTCGCGGATCTTGTCGGCAGCCATCCGGCTGCGCCGCTGGTCCTTCACCTTCAGGTTCAACTCTTCCAGCTCTTCATAAGGAAGAGCGAGAAAATTCCGCTGTTCGTTTGACATTGTTCTCCTCTGACAATGGTTTCTGGGCAGCGGCAACATGGGCGCTGAAAGCATCTCCGCTAACAACCTGGTCTGCAAGTCTCCCTCGACGTGGCTAATCCTCGATGAAAAGCCACAGGGGCGCTCGTTGGACCGTCGCAAACCAATAGCGAAAGCGCGTTACGCTCCAGCATAAATCCCGTTCCCCGCAAGCCCAAACGCTTTCCCCCGGCCGTCCTTCCACCAGGCCGCGCCCCTTGCCACCCGTTCGAGGCATATCGCGCCCTTTCCCGGCTGTGAAACAATCCGCTCACTCGACCCCACGGCTTCATCCTCAACCAGCATGCCTACTCGTCCGAATCGCGGCCGTACGTTACTCGTCAGCGCCCTCATCGCTCTTATGCTGGCGCCGACGCCGCCCGCAGCCGCCTACTCCGTCCTCTCGCACGAACAGGTGCTGGACCTGGCGTGGAAGACGCACATCGTTCCGCTGCTCCAGGCCCGCTACCCCGGCCTCACTCCGGATCAGTTGAAGGACGCCCATGCCTATGCCTACGGCGGCGCCATCATCCAGGACATTGGCTACTACCCCTTCGGCTCCAAGCTGCTCTCCGACATGCTGCACTACGTCCGCTCCGGGGACTTCGTCTCCAACCTCATCCGCGAGGCACGCACTCCGGAGGAGTACGCTTTCGCCCTGGGCGCGCTCGCCCACTACACCGCCGACACCTACGGCCATCCCGCTGTGAACCAGGCCACGGCCAGCGAATACCCACGGCTGCGTCATCGCTACGGCCCGGTCGTCACGTACGATGAGGATCCCCGCGCCCACCTGCAGACCGAGTTCGGCTTCGATGTGCTCGAAGTGGTGCAGCAGCGCTACGCACCGGAGGGCTACCATGACTTCATCGGCTTCCAGGTCGCCAAGCCGGTCTTCGAGCGCGCCTTTCAGGACACCTACGGTCTGCCGCTCGATCAAGTGCTTGTGCACGAAGACCTCGCCATCGGCACCTATCGCAAGACAGTCAGCGACCTGCTGCCGAAGATGACCCAGGTCGCCGTCGCCGACTACGGCAAGAAGCTGCAGCAGGCCGAGCCGGCCTTGGTCCCGCGGCACCTCATCTACCGGCTCGACAAGGCCGACTACCAAAAACAATGGGGGCGGAGCTATCAGAAGCCGAGCTTCGGCGCCCGCACCCTCGCGCTTCTGCTGCGCCTGTTGCCCAGGGTCGGCCCGCTCAAGGATCTCTCCCTCCGCGTGCCCGATGCGGACACACAGAAGCAATTCCTCACCGGCATGAATACGGTGGTCGACCGCTATCACGATTCGCTCGACATCCTGCGAGCCCAGCCGCCGGACCAGCCATCTCTGAAGCTCGCCTCCGTCGATCTCGATACCGGCAAGCCCACCGCTCCCGGTGAGTACCCGCTCGCCGACCAGACCTACGCCAGCTACCTCTCCGTTCTTGTCCGGCCGCGCCTCTCCGAGCCACCAGCCACATCGCCGGCGCCGCCACCGAACGTGGTCGCTGCCTCGACGAACGCTGCCTCAGCGCAACCCGAAGCCAGGCTTGAGCCCATCGCATCGACGCAACCCGCTTCCTCACTGCTCCGACCCGCAGGCCAACCCGGTCCGGCCGCGCAACCCAGCCCGCAGCCGGTGGATCCAGCCATTCGCCCCGATATCGAACACTACTTCGCCAAAGCCGCGCCGGGCGCACTCCTGCTCAAGAAAAAGCAGTGGAAGACGCTCCCCAAAGACATCGAAAAGCTCCGGCAGCTCCCCGCCGCCACACCGTCAAGCGAGCTCATCAACAGCGCCACCGCGTCGGGCGCCCCATCCTAACGAAGTTAGGGTTGGGATGCCACCAAAGCGGGCGGCGACCAAACACGATCGCTACAATAAAGGCGTGGCCACCCTAGCCAACTCGGCCGTCGACAGCATCGCCGCAAAGGTCCACGCCGGCCAACGCATCACGCCCGAAGACGCACGCCACCTCTGGCAGCACGCCACCGAAGCAGAACTCCGCGACCTCGCCTCCATCGTCCGCGCCCGCTTCCATCCCGCGGACCGTGCCACCTACATGGTGATGCGCATCATCAACTACACCAACGTCTGCGTCGCCCAGTGCGACTACTGCGCCTTCTACAAACTCCCCGGCCAGGATGGCGGCTACGTGCTCTCTAGCGAAGCGGTGTTTGCGAAATTAGATGAACTGCTCGCCCTCGGCGGCGATCTCGCTGCGTTCAACGGCGGCTTCAATCCCCACCTGCCGCTCGACTACTACTGCGACCTGTTCGCGGCCATACGTCACCGTTACGGTGACACACTCGAGTTCTACGCGCTCACCATCGCGGAGTTTCTCTACCTCGCCGATCATGCCAAGCTCTCCTACGCCGAGGCTGCCGCGCGCTTCCAGGCAGCGGGCGTGCGCTGGATCACCGGCGGCGGCTCAGAGATTCTGACGGAAGACTTCCGCCGCCGCCACTCCAAGTTCAAGTACACCGTCGCCGAATACTTCGCAGCGCAGCGCGTCATCCTCGAAGCGGGCCTCAAGACAACGGCAACCATGGTCATCGGCTTCGATGAATCGCTCGACGAGCGCATCGAGCACCTCGATCGCACGCGCGCGTTTCAAGACGAAGTCGCCGCGCTTGGCGGCGGACTGCAGAGCTTCCTCTGCTGGACCTTCAAGCCCTACTTCACGCAAGTGGGCGGCATCGAGATCACCACGCAGGAGTACCTGCGCCACCTCGCGCTCTCCCGCATTTATCTCGACAACATCCCGCGCATCCGCACCTCGGTCCTGACACAGAACCAGGGCGCGCTTGAAGGGCTCCGCTACGGCGCAGACGACTTCGACCTGCCCATCGAAGACGAGGTGACCCAGAAGGCAGGCGCCACCATCTCCCTCGACTTCGAGCGCCTGCTCGCACACGCGAGCAAGCTCGGCTTCACACCCGAGTACCGCCACGTCGCGCGCAGCTAAGAAGTCTGGAAGCTCCCTACCTTGCGCAGACGGAGAATTCTCCATCCCAGCATTAGAAAAACGGCGAGCGGTGGAAGAACCAGAAGACACCCGGCAAGTATGTCGAACCACATGAACCGGTAGCGTTCATACACCGAATCGATGGGTTCCAGACGCAACGCGATGCCCGCGCGCGAGGCTGCCTGCGTCAACGCGTCCAGATTCGGCTCAACGGTCATTGCTCCATTTCCGGTATTGAGCATGAAGTACGAATCAACCGTGCTGCTGTCGGTTCCAGAGTGCGCGAAGGATTGAGTGTCACTTCCACCCAACAGGTACGGACCAGCCACCTGAAGAAGGCGAACGCCGAAGATTCCCCCATTGCCCCCCTGCTGTCTTACGAGCCCCTGATCTGTAACGTCGACGAGTACGATTTCATAGTGATTGGGTAGGGGAGCATACCAGTCATCTCCGAGGCCGACGTCTCGATGCAGCAGACTTGTATTGACGGCGCCCTGAACAACAAACACAATCGCCGCCCACGCAAAGCAGGCGAAAGGGAAGCGGCGCGCCATTGTCACCACGCGGCTGCTATTCGGACCGGTGGCGGGTAGCAGCCAAGCAGTGAGGCGACCCATGAGGGAGCCGCCCACGATTGCAAAAATAGTCCCGGCGACGAGCCAGAACACGACAACAAAGCCGATCCCCATGGTGCAGACAGCCTAGCAGTCGGCCCAACGCTCTAGCTACTTACCCAGCGGCTCGGCACGCACCTGCGCTGTGCCGGAGCGAACGAAGCCCAGCTTCTCCGCCGCAGCCTTGCTCACATCGATTAAGCGGTTCTTGTCTGCATAGCGGTCGGTGATGCGCACAACCACGCTCTTATTGTTCTTCAAGTTCGTCACCCGCACGCGCGTTCCCAGGTCGAAGGTCGCCGAGGCTGCGGTCATCTGATTGGAGTGGAAGGTGCCGTGATCCGAGGTCTTACGCCCGTCGAAGACGTGACTGTAGAAGGCCGCAGTACCCGTCTGTGTCCCTGCGGCGTATTGAGGGACAGCCGCATGCACACAGGGCAACACAGCACAGAAAGCTGCAAGCACAAAAGAGCAGGTCTGGATCGCAGGTCGCATATCGTTTCCTTTGCGTGCAGAGTACACAGACCGTTTGAAAGAAAAACGACCGGCGGTACAATTCACACGCATTTCACAAAGATGAGCCGGGGGAAGAGTCTTATAGCGATTTTTCCTGATGCTGTTTTCCTGAGGCTGTGATGTGCGGAGCATCGCTCGGCGTGGCCTTTCCTTAATAATGAAAGGCCACAAAGGCCTTCGTTGGTCCCTCTACACCTACAGGGAAATTGCTATAGCATCCCTTGTTGTCCGCGGAATGTCTATTCATTTCTCTCTCCCTGCGCGGAGCAAATGCGCTGGCATGTTGGCTGAATCATGAGCCACGTTCAAGACATCGAATCGAGATGGCTGCACAACGACTTGTTTCCACCGCAACGGCAGACGCCGAAGCGCCCACTCCGGAAGACCGAATCACACATGACCGTGTTGCCTTGGTGGTGGGCGTTACCGGTATCGTTGGTGGCAATCTCGCTGCGCATTTGGTAAAGCAGGGTTGGCGCGTCTATGGGCTGGCCCGCAATCCCGGTCACCCATCCGGCGTTCAGCCCGTGGCCGCCGATTTGCGGGATGCAGCCTCATTGGCGAAGGCGCTCGCCGGTATTGACCCAACGCATGTCTTCCTCTGCACCTGGCTGCGCCAATCGACCGAAGCCGAAAATGTAGAGGTCAACGGAGCGATGACCGGAAATATGTTCGACGCGCTTGCCGGATCGAAACGCTTGAAGCACGCGGCACTCGTCACCGGGACCAAGCACTACCTGGGTCCCTTCGAGTCCTACGGCCAGACCGCGGCAGAGACGCCCTTTCGCGAAGACGCGCCACGACTCCCCGGGGCCAACTTCTATTACACGCAGGAAGACATCCTCGTCACCGCGGCACAGCGTGGCGGTTTTACCTGGAGCGTGCATCGCCCGCACAGTATCGTCGGCTATGCACTCGGCAACGCGATGAACATGGGCGTGACGCTCGCCGTATACGCCACCATCTGTAAGGAGACCGCGCGTCCGTTCGTCTTTCCCGGCTCGCACCTGCAATGGAACGCACTCACCGACGTGACCGATGCGCGCCTGCTCGCAGCGCATTTGGAATGGGCGTCGCTGTCTTCCCAGGCACACAATCAGGCCTTCAATGTAGTGAATGGCGATGTCTTCCGCTGGCGCTGGCTCTGGCCGCAACTGTCTGCATACTTTGGCATTGAGTCGGCGGGGCCCCCCGATCCGATCCAGCCGCTGGCGCCTCAGTTCGAAAATGCTTCGGACCTCTGGCAGCCCATTGCGGACAACTACGGTCTGGCAGAACGCGACATCGACAAGCTCGCCTCCTGGTGGCACACGGATGGTGACCTTGGACGTGAACTCGAATGTGTCAACGACATGACGAAGAGCCGGCTTCTTGGCTTCTCTGCGTATATTGAAACCCGCGCATCTTTTTTTGCACTGTTCGACCGGCTACGGCACGAACGGATCATTCCCGCCTGAGCCAACGGAAATAAAGCCAGCCGCCGGATATACTCCTGGATTTACTTAGCTGGAGTCACTCGGCTGATTCACTCAGCCGCCGCTACGCCGATCATCATTGCCACTGCCGCGAGTGCGCCCCACAGCCATCCCAGCTTCTTCATTCAGGCTTCCTCATTCAGGCTTCCTCATCTCAGTTGCGCTCCTGCGCTGGTGCTCATGTTAGCCCGCTGCGATACTGATCGGGCTTGTGAAAGGCTGCATCCATGTCCACCCGACGCACATTCCTCGCCGGACTGGCGCTGACCACCGGAGCCACACTCACCGGCACGCTGTCGGCACTGGCGGACGCGGCACCGCTCTCCGATGCCGCCATCGCCCGCGATCCCATGCGCCCTGCCTATCATCTGCTGCCCGCGCGCGACTGGATGAACGACCCCTGCGGCCCCATGTACTGGCAGGGCAAATACCACATGTTCTATCAATACAGCCCGCACTCGGCCGTGTCCGGGATCAAGACCTGGGCGCACGCCGTCTCGCCGGATATGGTGCACTGGCAGCGGCTGCCCGTCGCGCTCGCGCCCACGCCCGGCGGTCCCGATGCGGATGGCTGCTGGACCGGCACTGCGATCGTTGCCGATGGCAGGCCCACCTTTCTCTACACCGGCGTCGTCACCTCGTCGGAGGACCAGGCCACCCTGCGCGATGGCGATACATACCTCCGCGAGTCTGTCTGCATGGCCATCGCCGAGGACGACGCCCTGCTGCACTGGCGTAAGCTGCCGCAACCTGTCGTTGCTGCACCGCCTGCCGGCATGCACGTTGCCGGTTTCCGCGATCCCTCACCATGGCGTGACGGCGACCACTGGTATCTCATCGTCGCCTCGGGCCGGCGCGGCGTTGGCGGCGAAGTGCTCCTCTATCGGTCTACCGATCTGCGCCACTGGGAGTATCTGCACCCGCTCGCCCAGGGCAACGCTACCGGCAAGTCGGACAGTAACCCCGTAGGCTCGGGCGAGATGTGGGAGTGCCCGGACTTCTTTCCGCTCGACGGCAAACATGTGCTGATCCATTCCACGGCGGGGCAGACGCTGTGGCAGATCGGCACGCTGGACCACACCGCAATGCTCTTCCATGCCGAGAGCGAAGGCCTGCTCGACCACGGCAGCTACTACGCACCCAAGTCGCAGCTCGATGCACACGGCAACCACATCCTCTGGGGATGGATCACGGATACCCGCCCCGACGCTGAGCTGAAACGCGCCGGCTGGTCGGGCATGATGTCGCTGCCGCGCCGTCTCTCTATCGCCGACAGTCAGCTCGTCATGGAGCCCGCAGCCGGGATCACGTCGCTGCGCACAGCGCCACGCACCAGCACTGTCGTGCGCCGCCTGCCCAGCGCAGCCCAGGAACTCCGGTTAATCTTCCAGCCGGCGAGCACCCCATCGACCTTCGAGCAGTCCTTTGTCGACAATCAGGGCGCTGTCCTGTTGCTGCGCACCGATCCGCAGCAGGCCGCCGGCACTGTTCGCGTCGGCGACAAGGAGATCACCGGCATCGGCAGCGGCCCGCTCGACCTCCACATCTTCTTCGATCACTCTGTCGCGGAGATCTTCTTCAACCACCGCCAGGCCATCACCCAGCGCTACTATGCACGCACGCCGATGGAACCCGCCGTAGCCATTACCCTCGGCGGCAACTGGAAACTTACGCAGCAACAGGCATGGACCCTTCGCAGTATCTGGTAGGCCCCCGCTTGCTTTCGCTCATCGCGTCAGCCCGAGACGAGATGAGGAGGCCCATCCCAGACCCTTTGACCCTGCTACCCTATGCTGTAGGAAGGGGAAACCGAGATGGCCTCCGCCACGCTGGTGCCGCTTGAAACCTATCTCCACACGGCCTACCGGCCGGACTGCGACTACATCGATGGAGAATTGAAGGAGCGCAACATGGGTGAGAAGGACCATGCCCGCCTGCAGAAGCTGATCCTGCTATTCTTTTCGAAGTTGGAGGATCAGGGGGTTGCGATGGTCTTCCCTGAGCTTCGCGTACAGGTAACCCCAACGCGCTTCCGCGTCCCTGACCTCACGGTGCTGCGCGCGGACGCGCCCGACGAGCAGATCATCACCCATCCACCCCTGATCGTGATCGAAATCCTCTCTCCCGACGATTCGCTCATGAGCATGGGTGTGCGCATCGCCGACTACCTCAACTTTGGCATCTCGAACGTCTGGATCGTCGATCCATCCGACCGGATGGGCTATGTCTGCCGCTCCGGCAGCTTCCGCGGCTGGCAGCCCACGACCCAGCTCGCGGTCCCGGACACAGAGATCGTGCTCGATCTCACGCAGCTCCCCGGATAAGCGGCCAACGCTGCCGCGGCGAACGAAGATGGGTGCCCCATTCTGCGCAGCCAGGGTGGGATGGGCTCGACGTCCGCAGCGCCCACATATGGCTCTTGTTGGCGTGGTTTTCATCCGGCTCCGCTACACTGTAAATAGCCAGAAATTCCAGTCGCCGGTCGAAGCGCTGCCGCACCAATACAAGTGTGCCGCTAAGTCCAGTCGATTGACGTATTTGCCCGTAAGTTCTTTGGAAAGACGATTTTAGCCTCGGAAGCGGCTGCAAATGTCTCTCCGGAAAGGACTTAAAGGGTCCCCTCCGGCACCGGGAGGGGGGAGGGGGGTACCCCTCACGTCCCAAACAGGAACGCAGAACGAGCAAGGAAGAGAGACCGCATCACGTGTCCAGCAACATCCGCAACATCGCCATCATCGCCCACGTCGACCACGGCAAGACCACCCTGGTGGACGCCCTGCTGCGCCAGGCCGGCACCTACCGCAGCAACGAGACCGTTATCGAGCGCGTCATGGACTCCAACGAGCTCGAAAAGGAGCGCGGGATCACTATTCTGGCCAAGAACACGGCCATCCACTTCAAGGACGCGAAGATCAACATCGTGGATACGCCGGGCCACGCCGACTTCGGCGGCGAGGTCGAGCGCGCCCTCAAGATGGTCGATGGCGTGATGCTGCTGGTGGACGCCTCAGAAGGCCCGTTGCCCCAGACCCGGTACGTGCTCTCCAAGGCTCTCGAAGCCAATCTGCCGCCCATCTTGGTCATCAACAAGATCGACCGCCCCGATGCTCGCGCGCAGGAGGTGCTGAACGAGGTCTATGACCTGTTCATCGACCTCGATGCACACGAAGACCAGCTCGATTTCCCAGTCCTCTACACCAATGCCAAGGTGGGAACCGCGTCGCTCTCGCTGGATACACCGGGCACCGACCTGCAGCCGCTCTTCGAGACCATCCTGACCACCTTGCCGCCCGCCACCGGCGATCCCAACGGCGCACTGCAGATCCAGATCACCAACCTCGACTACTCCGACTATCTCGGACGCCTCGGCATCGCGCGCGTCTTCAACGGCACGCTGCACACTGGCGACGAGGTAAACATCTCCAAGCGTGACGGCTCGCTGCATAAGACCAAGATCACCAAGCTCTTCTCCTTCGAGGGGCTGAAGCGCACCGACATCACTGAGACGGAAATAGGCGACATCGTCGCCATCGCCGGCGTCACGGGTATCACCATCGGGGAGACTATCGTCGACCTGGAGAACCCGCAGCCCCTGCCACCCATCATCATCGACGAGCCAACCATCGCCATGCAGTTCTCGGTGAACAACTCGCCCATGGCCGGCCGCGAGGGACAATACGTTACCAGCCGCAACCTGCGCGATCGGCTGGATCGGGAGCTGCTCACCAACGTGTCCATCCGCGTCGAGGATACCGGCACGCCGGAGAGCTTCAAGCTGCTGGGTCGCGGCGAGCTGCAGCTCGCCATCCTGATCGAGATGATGCGGCGTGAAGGCTACGAGCTCATGGTCGGTCGTCCGGAGATCGTGACTCGCGTCGTCGACGGCAAGACGATGGAGCCGGTCGAGCACCTTCAGATCGATATCCCGGAGACCTTCGTCGGCACCGTGATCGAACGCCTCGGACCGCGCAAGGGCGAGATGGTGAAGATGACCAACCACGGCTCCGGTCGCGTCCGCATGGAGTTCCGCGTCCCATCGCGCGGGCTGATCGGCCTGCGCTCCGAGATGCTGACAGAGACTCGCGGCACCATCGTGATGAACTCGCTCTTCGACGGTTACATCAACTATCAGGGAGACATTCCCCAGCGACCCACCGGCGCGCTGATCGCCGATCGTACAGGCACCACCACCGCCTACGCGCTCGATGGTCTGCAGGACCGCGGCGTGCTGCTGGTGAATCCGGGCGTCGAGGTCTACGAAGGCATGATCGTCGGCGAGCACTCGCGCGACAACGACTTGGACGTGAACGCGGTGCGCGAGAAGAAGCTGACCAACATGCGCGCGTCGAGCGCGGATGAGGCCATCCGCCTGGTGCCGGTAAAGGCGCTGAACCTCGAACAGGCCATCGAGTTCATCGCGGAGGATGAACTGGTTGAGGTCACGCCGAAGTCACTGCGCCTGCGCAAGAAGATCTTGCAGGCGAACCGCCGTCCGAAGCGCAACGCACAGCTGGGAAGCTAAAAGAGAAGATGACAGCAGAGAAAAGCAGAACACTTATAGATGACGGCGGAGCTTGGCCGGCAGAGGTGATGCGCCGGCCACTCTGTCTCTGACTGCTTCTGTCTGCCGCCGTACTCTTCGTGATAGCTTCACTCTTAAGGAGCGGCCGAACGGCCGCTCCTTGGATTTTGTAGGGAACGCCCGTATGGCGGAACAAGGAAACCTCTTCACATCGAGTGACGGTAAGACTACGGTTGTGCAGCCCGCACCGCAGGAGCCGCCGCAGCGCATCCCGCGCTGGCTTGCGTCCGTTGAGCTTTCCCTGTTTGTCATCCTGCGTCTGTACGTTGGGGCGCTGGTCTTCTTGTTGCCCTGGCGCAGTATGTGGACGACCAACGCCTGGATCAATCACTGGCCGCTGGTAGCCAACTTCATAGCCCACGGCTGGGTACGCGGCATCGTCTCCGGGCTGGGCCTGCTCAATATCTGGATCGCACTCAGCGCCCTGGTGCGCCGCCGGCCGCGCTACTGATTCGTATGTAACAGCAACGAGCCGATTGCTACGGTCGTGCAAAGGTCAGAGTTATGCTCTGCGTCACGTCTCGGCTCTTGTCTCCGTCGAGCCCTACCGTGATTAGGCTGATCGGCGCGTGGATGCCGCCGTTCGCATTCCACTTCACGCAGAACTGCACTGTGACCGCGAGGCTGCTGAATGGCAGATCGCCCACGGTCTCCGCCATGCGTATCTGTTCTGCCGCGCCGCGTATGGTCGCGTAGAGCTGATCGTCCAGCGTTACAGGTGTGCGTGGCGCCAGAACACCGGCCGTTGCTTTGTGCGGAGCGTAGGTGAAGGTGACCTCGTTCGTCACCGCCTTCTCGTGGCTGCCGCCGATCGTGACAATGAACAGGCCGACCTTGCCGCCGATCGTGGTGGCGGCCGTTGTCTTGAGATCGAAGACCGCCTTGGAAAGCAGTGGAAGCGCATCCTTGTTCGTGCCCAGACTCGCCTGATATCGCTGCAATGCCGACTTCACTTGCGTCACGACAAGGCAGAGTGGCACCGGGCCCTTCTGATCGGCCGCAACGGTGCTGGGACAGGTCTCGGCTGCAACCGGCAGCGCCAGCAGAGGCAGCAGGGCAAGCAGGAAACGTTTCACGAGCCTCCCATCTGAATCTCGTTCGAACAGTGAATCAGCGACAGTGAATCAGCGGAGGATACGACGCGCGCGACAGCAAGACAAGGGATATGTTCCAGCCGGAAGCCCGAGACATGCCCCGGCTTACACTACATGCCCGGCTTACACTAAGAGTATGCATGTCCATGGCGCACCCACCCCTCGCACACAGCGCATTCTGCGCCTGTCGCTGGTGGCCACGCTTGCCTACGTGCTGGTCACCTTCATCACCGGAGTGCGTGCCCATTCGCTTGCGCTGATCTCCGAGGCGGGACATAACGTTTCCGATGCGCTGGCCCTGCTCCTCTCCTTCGTGGCTGTCTATTTTCAGGGCCGGCCGGCCTCCGATGAAAAGACGTTCGGGTATCAGCGTGCCGGCGTGCTGGCAGCATTCCTCAACGCGTTGACTCTGATCGTCATCGCGGCTGGCATCGCTATCGAAGCGGTGCATCGTCTCAGCAGTCCGGTCACGGTGCAACCGCGGCTCATGATGATCGTCGCAGCCGCCGGTGTGGTGATGAACGGTGTCATTGCAGCGCTATTGTTCAGCGGCAGTCGCGACATCAACATCCGCTCGACGTTCATCCATATGCTGGGCGACACGCTGTCGACGGCGGCCGTGATCGTGGGCGGCTTCGCGATCCTGCTGACCAACCGCAACTGGATCGATCCGGTGCTGTCCCTGCTGATCGCAGCATTGATCCTGTGGAGTTCGATATCCATCGTTCGCGAGACGCTGAACATTCTGCTTGAGGGCACGCCGCGGGGCCTCTCGCTGCCGGAGATCCGCAGCTCGCTGACGACAATCGACGGAGTGCAGGATGTACACGACCTGCATGTCTGGAGTCTTGGCTCGCAGACCCGCGCTCTGGCCACGCATGTCACGATCGACGACATCCCGCCATCGGAGAGCAATCGCATCCTGGGCGATATTCGTCACCATTTGCTGCATAACTACGGCATCTATCACACTACCGTGCAGTTTGAGCATGCCGCCTGCGGAGAACCCCATGGCTGTGTCGAAGTAGTGGAAGAGGCGGGTGACCACAGTCACGCCGGTCACCACCATTAGGGGAGATCTGATTAAGTACCTATTTTTCACAACGGATGTGAATTAGGTTGTGTTGAGAAGAGCACGATTATCCGCGTGGCTTTTCCGTTAAGCAAAGCCACACTGCGCGGAACTGGGCTCTACACAGCAACAGTGAAAATGCTTCAAACAGCCTTGCGCTTCCGGCTTTTGCTCGCGGCTTCCTTGTCGGCCGGCTGCGGGCCCTTCTTGGGAGAAGCCGCAGGCTTCGCCGGAACCAATGTCGGCCGCCCCTGCTCCTTCTCCAGGCTCTGCTTCAGGGCGGTCATCAGATCGACCACCGGGGCGAGGCGGCGCTTCTCGTGCTGTTGTGGCGCCGCACCGTCACGCTTGCTCTCGATCAGCGCCAGCACCTTGTCCTTGTAGTCGTCCTGGAACTGCTCGGGCTGGAATGGCGCTCTCAGCGATTCCATGAACTTTTCCGCCAGTGCAATCTCCTGTGCCGGAACCTCCGATGCCGTGTCCTGGCCGTACTCCGCGATCTCTCTCACTTCGGCGGGGTAATAGAGGGTGTGCAGCAGCAATCCCTGAACGTATGGCCGGATCAGTACCACCTGTTCGCGTCCACTCAGCGTCACACGTGCGATCGCAGCGAGCTTTTCGTGACTCATGCCTCGGAACAGCAAATTGTAGGCGCGCTTTCCGGAGTCTTCTGCAGCGGAGTAGTAAGAGGTCTGGAAGTAGATAGGGTCTACCTCTTCGAGCGAGACGAATTGCTGGATCTCCATCACGTCGGAGGACTCGGCCTCCAGCGTCTTGAGCTCGTCCGGGGTCACGATTACGTAGCTGCCCTTTTCGACCTCGTAGCCCTTCTGTAACTCGTTTCGCTCGACGACGCGGTCGCACTGCGGGCAATAGATCTGCTGCTTGATGCGGCCGCCGCATTCTCCGTGTATCTGGTTGAAGCTTACGTGCTCTTCGCGAGCCGCCGCATACAGACGCACTGGAACCGAAACCAGGCCGAAGGAAATATAACCCTTCCAAACGGTCGACGCCATAGGACACTCTCCGGATGGAGTATAGATGACGATCGATGGAAGGCCTATCGCCTAACTCATTACCTTCGCATTTTCATCGCCTACTTATGGCAATTGATATTCGAAGTCGTATGTGTGGTTGCCGTTCTCAATCAAGATGGTCATTTTGCCGCTCAGGGCGGCCAGGTCGTCAGTGCCTGACTGCGGCACGACGACGACCCGGAGTTCGCCCGCCTTGGCATCGCTCTTCACCATCGTGCCATTGTGCATCAGCAGGAAAGTTCCGTTGCGGTCGCCAAGCTTTCCTGTAACGCGCTCGATGGCGACATAGGCCATTGCGCCGGTGGCGTCGGTGCCTCCAGTAAGCATCTCGCCCTTGCTTGTCGCTACGAGGTCGCCGGTGAAGGACTTATCAATCGTCATCCGGCCGACACTCGCCTCTTGTCCAATCGCCGACGGCTCCGCCGGGGCGATTTTTACCACGAATGTTCCTGTCGCATGCTGTGTCATTGCTGTCTCCTCTTCGCGATTTAGGGATGTTTCGCGCCGCTCGCGGTGACTCCCGGTATGGGCGCACCGGATTGCGGCACGGCCACATGGTAGTCCTTGCCCAATAACTCAGCGAGGGTCGCGGCTATCTCGTTCTGCGTCACCGGTGGGATATTGGAGTGATCTCCGGCCGCCCTCACGTCTGCCCCAAGAAAGCCCATCCAGATGTATCGCGACTCAGGAAGTTTCTCGCCGTGATCTTTCCAGGTATCCAGTCCCGCACCGCGCCCGTGGTCGGGAGAGAAGATCAGTGCGGTCTTTCCGCGATATTGCGGCATCGCCTGGATCGTCTTCCATAGCCGTGCGATGTAGTCGTCCACGCGATGGGTCGCGTCCAGGTACTCCTTGTAATTGCCATCGTGCGCCCAGTCGTCCGTATCGCCGAAGGAGATGTAGAGCACACGCGGCTTCTTCGCCTTCAAATACTCCATAGCGGTGTAGAAGGGAATCGGGTCAAAGGGCTCGTCATCCCAGACACGCGGCGACTCCGCTTTGAGCTGGTTCAACAGCTCCAGTCGCGGCGTCATGGGCGTCATCAGCAGCGGATCGTAACCGGCATTGATCGTAAATTTAGCGCGCTCTGGATTGAAGGCAGCGCCGATGACATCCCACGCACCGAAGGCTGCAACCTTGTTGTGGAACTCCGGCATGTTATTCAGCCACTCCAACACGGTGACGTTTGGGTTCGGCACCTTGTCGTTGCTGTGGATCCGGGGATCGGCGAAGCCTGTCAGCGTCTCCGAATAGCCGGGATAGGAGAAGTTAAGTCCGTTGGTGACGTAGGCATCGGAGCCGCGATCACGATCGCCGAAGACCTGCCCGTCGATCGCGATGGTCGACCAGAAAAACGGCATCAGTGCCTTGCGCCGCTCTTCCACGGTGGGGCGCCAGTACTTCGCCTTCAGCGCGGCTGCGTCGGTCACCTTGCCGTGCTGTTTGTTCATGAGCGCTGGATCTGCGCCGTGGAAGACCTCCTGCCAGCGCAGTCCATCCGTCATGACGAAAATCACGTTCTTCGCCGATGCCGCCGCCGGCTGGTGTGGCATCTGCGCATCTGCCGGCAGCGAGAGGATGAAAAAGAACAGCGCGGTCATCAGGAATGCGATCTTGGGCAAGCGAACACTCCGAGGATGCATTGAGATCGAACGGCAGTTCGCTCCAGCTTACAGGCGAGGTCGAAAAGGCGGTGCGCAGCTTTAAGTTGCCTACCGTCCCACGGCCGCCATGCCGCTCTCGTTGTAGCGCTCTCCGGCCGCTACGCCGTGCGGAGCAAGTGCGTTCAGCGCCTCCAGATCCTGCTGGCTGAGCGCTGCATCGGTCGCGATCACATTTTCTTCGAGATAAGCGCGACGCTTGGTGCCGGGGATGGGCACGATGTCGTTACCCTGTGCCAGCACCCAGGCCAGAGCCAGTTGCGAGGCCTTGAGGCCTTTGCTCGCCGCCATCTCTTCCACTTTGCTGACCAGCTCCAGGTTGCGGTTGAAGTTTGCGCCCTGAAAGCGCGGTGAGTTGCGGCGGAAGTCATCCGGCGCAAGGTCGTCGAATTTTTTGATCTGACCGGTAAGGAAGCCGCGCCCCAACGGCGAGTAGGCGACGAAACCAATACCCAGTTCGCGAACTGTGGGCAGAATGGTCTCCTCCGGCTCACGAGACCAGAGAGAGTATTCAGTCTGTAATGCGGTAATAGGGTGTGTCGCGTGCGCGCGGCGGATCGTCTCCGCCCCGGCTTCGGATAGCCCCAGGTAGCGCACCTTGCCCTCCTCTACCAGCCGCGCCATCGCGCCCACGGTCTCTTCGATCGGCGTCTTCGGGTCCACGCGATGCTGGTAGTAAAGGTCGATGGTTTCGATACCGAGCCGTTGCAGGCTGGCTTCGCATGCACTGCGTACATATGCGGGACTGCCGTCCACGGCACGATAGCTTGGGTCTTCCTTCTTGCGCACGATGCCGAACTTGGTTGCGATCTGTACCTTGCTGCGATGCGGCAGCAGGGCTCGGCCAACCAGCTCTTCATTGGTGAAGGGACCATAGATGTCGGAGGTATCGAAGAACGTCACGCCAAGGTCGAGTGCGCGATCAATCGTCGCCTCGGACTCGAACTGGTCGCCCTGCCCGTAGAACTCCGACATCCCCATGCAGCCCAGCCCCTGCTCGCTGACTTCGAATCCCTGTGTTCCCAGTTTGCGTTTCTTCATCGTGATCGTGACTCCTCCATCACATTCGATACCGTAGGGCGGAGGAGGATGCCTGAAGGCAAATACAGCGCGAAGGGAGATGCAAAGGGATCGAGCAGCGGGCAATGCAACGAGCAGTGCTTGCCGTGCCCCGCTATTCGGGCGATCCTGTAAGCGATATGCCAGCACCCGCACTCGCCCCCTGTCGCATTGCACCGTTCTTCAGCCCGCGCCCATGGGGCACGCTCGATCTCTCACCCTGGTACGACTATCGTCCCGCAGAGCCGGTCGGGGAGGCGTGGCTTACCGGGCCGCAGTGTCTGATCGAGACCGGCGATCAGCAGGGACGCACGCTCAGCGAGCTGGCGGCTGCAGAGCCGAACGCCCTGCTTGGGCCGCATCGCAACGAGGTGGGCGACTATCCGTTGCTGCTCAAGATACTCTTCCCTCACGATAAGCTCTCCGTCCAGGTGCATCCGGACGATGTGCTGGCACAGCAGATCGGCCAGCCGCGCGGCAAGACAGAGTGCTGGTATGTGCTCGAAGCCGAGCGCGGCGCGGCCGTGGCACTGGGGCTGAAGCCCGGCAGCACCATCGAGGCCATGCGCGCTGCCATCGCCGACCACACGCTTGAATCCATGGTCGAGCGGGTGCCTGTCGCCATGGGCGACATGATCTTCGTTGACGCAGGTACCGTCCATGCCGTCGGGCCGGGTGTCGTGCTGCTGGAGACACAGCAGACCTCCGACACGACCTATCGCCTATACGACTACGGACGTCCGCGCGAGCTGCATATCGACCGTGGACTGGCAGCAACCCGCCTGCGTACTGCAGCCGGCAAGGTAGCGGCCAAGGTCGATGGCGCCCGAACCCGCCTGATCGAGCAGAAGTACTTCACGGTTGACCGTATTGCCGTGGGCGCTCATTCGCCATTTCGCTCAGAACCTGCGGTCGGGGTTCCCCATGCCTTGGTGGCCATTGCAGGAGCAGCCGTGCTTCACGCCGACGGCTGCGAACCGGTGGACCTGATTGCCGGCCGTGCCGTGGTAGTCCCGGCCTGCGTGACCGGGTATCGGCTGGAGGCTTCGGACTCGGCATCGGTCATCCGCTCTCAACCGCCGGCATAGATGGGTTACTCATCCGTAACTATTCTGCGGTGACTCCGCGGATTCAGTACCCATTCTGGCGCGTTAGTTGCATACTCTCGTAACTCTCCGTGTGCTTCAATAGGCCAAACTTCCTCTTGGCAGCGTAAAACCTGCCCAATTCGGAACGCTATTCCCGTTTTGGGATGGCGCTCAAGGGGGTGTTGGTAGGTCGGCCCGCTCCGGGAACGGAGCAGGCTGTGTACCGGTCGAGCGTAGAGGCGCCACTCCAGAAGCCCCTCGCGACTCCTCCGGCAGCAGAAGCGGGAGCGGACGATGAAACGGTTGCGGGGCGGGTTTGGCAGTAGTGCACATCTTTGGCTGCGTGGGACTGTCCTGCTGGTTGCTGCAACACTGGCAGCCCATGCGGGCATGGCGCAGTCGATCCGCCTGGTTCCCAGCACCGTGCGCTTCGCAGGAAGCCCCCCAAGCGGTCCTCAGGGGGGCACCAATCAGGACGACGGCCCAGCCGCTTCGACCCGGATCAACGGTCCCACCTACGTCACCTCCGACATTGCGGGCGATATATACATTGCCGACACGGGCAACAACTGCATTCGACGTGTGGATACCGCCGGCAACATGACGGTAGCCGTAGGCCAATCGACAGGCGGCGGCAGCGATACCTGCCAGAGCCAAACGCCTCCCTCCGACTACACCGCCGGCCTCTTGAATCCCTCCGGCGTCGCCCTCGATAACTCCGGCAATCTCTTTGTCGCCGATACCGGTCACAACTGCGTGCGCCGGCTCACCAACACCGGCACCGGCGTTGCCGCGCTGCAGCCGCTGGTCGGCACCTGCACGGACAACGCGACAACCTCCATAGTTCCCGAGCCTGCCGGTCTCGCGGTCGATGCCGCAGGCAATCTCTACATCGCGATCAACGACACCACCGACGGTATCTATCAGGTGCTTCGCAGCAGTGCTCCGAATTACGGGACGGTTTGTCTGCTCAGCGGCACGGCATCCGGCAATGTGTCGAACCAGTGCAACAATATCCCGGCGACGTCTGGATTGAAGAGTCCGCAGGGGCTGACGATTGACCCCATCGGCAACCTCTACTTTGCCGATTCCGGCAACGCCTGCGTGCGTGAGATCAGTAACGTCGGCGTGCCGTCCACAGCCGTCGGCTCCTGCAACGGGAGCGCCACCAACACTCCATTGCAGGCGCCCGTCGGCGTGGCCGCCGATGCGGCCGGCCATCTCTACATCAACGACGCAACCACCGCTACGGTGAACGCGGTGTACGAGCTGGTTGGAGGTCAACTCCTGCAGGTTGCCGGCGACGGTCAAACCGGCACCTACGCTGTGACGCAGGAAGGAAAGGCCGCGGTCACGGTCCCTCTGAACATGCCGCAAGGGCTGGCGGCGGATAAGTCGGGGAATGTCTACCTCGCGGACACCGGCAACAACATCGTCCGTGTCCTCGAGCCGGGGCTGCGCTTCCCGGAGACTGTCGTAGGGAATCGAAGCACCCAAGAGAGCTTGTGGTTCCTCATCACCAAGGCGGTCAATCTGAGCCCCACGGGTCAAGGCGAGTTTCCGATCGTCAGCAGTCAGTGTTCCGGAGCGAAGCCCGCACCTGCCAATGGTCAGATCGAGACCTGCCAGATCAGTCTTCGCTTCCAGCCGGCACTCCCCGGAATCCGAACTTCGGCCCTCACCATTACGGATTCCGCAACCTCCCCCGCCACTCCATATCGCTTTGGATTGAGCGGAATCGGTCAGAGCGCGGAGGCGATCTTCATTCCAGGCACCATCAAGACGATCGCCAAGGGGCTTACATCGCCTGCGGCTATCGCGATCGATAGCCTCGGCGATGTCTACTATGCGGAGGGCAATCCCGGATCCGGATCTGTCTCCGTGTTGTCCGCCGGCGCTGCGACGCCAACCCAACTTCTCGCTCCGGGTGTTATCGCCACACCGACGGCGCTTGCACTCGATGCCGCGGGCAATCTCTACATCGCGGATGCCACGACCGGGACCGTTCAGCGCTATGACGCAAACGGCATTCGGAGCACAGTAGTGACAAATCTGGACAACCCCGTCGCGATCGCGGTTGATCCGCTGGGTGATTTCTACATCGCGGAAGACGGCGCGACCAACGGCGTGCTCGAGGTCTACGCGGGCGGCCAGCAGTCCATCATCGCCGGACAGGGCGCCAGCACGCCGAACGGCGGCCTCGCCGTCAATGCGAAATTCGTGAAGCCTTCGGCACTCTATCTGGACCCCACCGGCATTCTCTATGTAGCCGACAGCGGCGCCTATCGCGTGTACAGGATTGACACCGCCGCCGGCTCCATCGGCTACTTTGCCGGAAACGGCACTCCCACGGATACAAATGGGGGCGCGGGCACCCGGCTTGGTACGGGCCTTGGCGATGTCACTGCACTCAGCGCAGACGCAGCCGGCGACATCTACATCGCGGACGCTGCGACCAGCCAGATCTTCCTGGCCTTCAGTGGGGCGGCACAGAATCCGTCCATGGAAGTTCTGGCGGGTACCGGCACGGCCGGCTCTGCCGGCGACAACGGACCGGCCAACAAGGCAGAGCTGAGTAATCCGATGGCAGTTGCCGTGGACGGCGCGGCCAATGTGTACATCGCAGACACCGGCAACCAGTCCCTGCGCGAGATCACCTATGCCGACCCCACGCTCGACTTCGGGGTGGTGAAGGTCGGCCAGACGGGCGGCCCGCTCTCGACAACGCTTTGGAATGCAGGCAACGACACCCTGCAGCCCCTGGCGAATGCAGTTCTGGATGACACGGTGAACTTCGGCGTGGATGCGGCAGGAACGGGATGTGGCAACAGCATCTCACCCGGCGCGACCTGCAATCTGAGCTTCGTCTTTACGCCGCAATCACCAGGGTCTTTCATTGCGCACGACACACTGACCGACAGCTCGGTCAACCCCACGCAGGTCGTTACTCTGATCGGCGAAGCTCCCAAGACCACGCTTACAGCGCCCAATGTGACCGTGGTCTATGGCGATCCCTACACGCTGAACGCCTCCGTGACGGGCAACCTGACCAATGCACCGACCGGCGATGTGACGTTCTCCTTCGCGGGCACCGCTCTCTGCCCGCCGCAACCGCTGCCGGCGAACGGGCAGGTGAGTTGCATGCCGTCCATCACGCCGCTTCTGGATGTCGGTGTTTACCCAATCACGGTTACGTATACCGGCGATAGCGTGTACGACGGTGCTTCGGCCACACTGCAGCTAACTGTGGTGCCACGTCCGATCACGATCAAGGCCGACGACAAGACACGCGCGATCAACACACCCAACCCGACACTCACGGGAACGGTCACCAATGCCGTGGTGCCCGGCCAGTCGATCACCGCGACCTACAGCACCACGGCGGTTCTCTCCAGCCCGGCAGGCGGCTATCCCATCGTCCCCGCTGCAGTGCTTGGTTCCGGAGTCAATCCTGCGGACTACACCATCATTCTCATCAACGGCACGCTCACGATCACGGACAGCAGCGGCGGCACGCCTCCGGGTGGCGGCGGCGGCACTCCACCGGGCGGTGGCGGCGGCAACCCACCACCGGGTGGTGGAGGCGGCAATCCTCCGCCCGGCGGCGGCGGCGGCACGGGTGGTGGTGGCACCGGCAGCTTTACGTTGGCCGGTGGTCCCGGTGAACAGGAGATCGACCACAACGGTACGATCAATTACACGGTGACCATGGCTTCCACGGGTGGCTTCACCGGTCCGATCGCGCTTGCTTGCTCCGGACTGCCGGAGGGCGCAACGTGCGCTTTTTCGCCGGCCAGTGTGACGCTCGCGTCTGCGGCAACCGGCACGTCCACAATGACGATCACGGCCACTGCCGACAACACCAACGTGCCGACGATCTTCAGCAAGCTGGGTACTGCACCGGCCAAGCCTGAGGGCGGCAACGGTCCGCTACTCGCCTGGACCATGCTCCCGCTGGGTCTCGGCGGCTCCGCAGGCACTCTGATGATCGGCGCAGCCGGGCGTCGCCGCCGCAAACTCATGCTTCTGGTACCCTTCGCCCTATTGCTGGTGCTGGGTATGTCCGGCTGTGCGGGCCCGAACAACTACAAGATCTACACCGTTACTGTCACCGGCACGGCTACGAGTGGCGGTGCAACGATCACGAAGTCTTCTACCGTCGATATGGTCCTGGCCCGGTAATGCATCAGCCCGGGCTGCTGTCCCCCATCACCTCTGTATCGCAAGATGCAAATTGCGAACAGACTGCACGTTCGCTTACCCGCGCACGCTGCTGCTAAGGAATCCTGTTCATGCGTCATCGCTCGAAAGCTCCGTTGGGTCCGATCGTTGGAGGTCTGCTGGCCGCCGGCCTGTGCACGCTGGGTGCTGTCGCGCAGCAATCGGCGACCTCTGCTGCCTCTGCCCCCTCGCAGGCGTCGACCGCGACGGCAAACGGGAGTCAGTCGAGCACGGAGACAAACAAGAACCAGACAGATCCGCAAACGGCTGCACCGGAGACGGAGAACACGACGGGTGTCGCAAACCCCGATCCGGTCATGCCCGAGGTCGCGCCGACAGAGCCCACGGATGGGGATCCCGCCAAGCAAGATAACACTCAGGCGCCGAGCACAACTCACGACCAAGGCGCGCCGCAACCTGCTACCGCACCGCAGCCAGCGACCGGAGAGGATGCAACGTCGTCGCCGTCAACACCGTCACCGTCACCGTCACCGTCACCGTCACCGTCACCGTCACCGTCACCGTCACCGACACCGACACCGGCCGAGGCCGAGCCTGCCGATCATCAGTCGGCCCCGGCGCCCACGACCGCGCAAACTCCTTCGGACTCAACGCAGCCCGGCAATGCTTCGACCTCTGCCGCGCCGGTCACCTCCGACGCACTCACGCCATCCAGTGCGCCAGTGCAGCAACCGCAGGCTCCGTCTGTAGACGCGAGCGCCCCGGCTGCGCCCCAGACCCCAGCTACGCCCGCTGCGCCGGCAGATACATCCGCACCGCAGCAGGCAGCCCCCGCCGCCGCCCCCACCGCAGCCCCGGACGCAACACAAACCCCTGCGCCGACCGCGCCGGCACCCGCGCCCGCCCCGGCGACCTCACCCACGCCCGACACGGTCGCACCAGCAATCGATACACCTGCCTCGGCCCCGACAACTCCCGCGTCAACCACCTCGACTCCAGACAGCTCGGCGGCTGGTACCCCGGCGCCGGATGCAACACAAGCACCCGCCGTTCCTCCGACAGAGGCGCCCTCCACATCGCAGGAGCCTGCCGCCCCGGCTGCCGGGTCCCAGAGCGCAACGCCGGATGCTTCGATCGTGAATCCATCGATGCCGGCTCCTCAGGTGAATGAGCCTGAACCCCCTCCAGCATCCCGAGTCGATATCTTTGCCGGATACGCGTATCTGCGTCCCAGCGGCAGTGTCGGCTCTTACAGCTTCCCTAACAACAACACGCGCGGTTACATCGCCAGCGGTACCTACTACTTCAAGCGCCACATCGGCGTGCAGGCGGAGTTCTCGCACAGCGAATATCCGCTGGGTACAACCGGCACCTCGCCGGCGCCCCCTTTTGTGCAACTCGGCGGTCTCACCGACTCCTTCTATACGGTGCAGGCAGGGCCGGTATATCGCTTCTTCCTCGGCCAGCACGTAATTCCCTTCGTGCATGTCACCGGCGGGGGCGCCAAGATCGCCGGTCCCAAATTCCAGCCGCTTACCTGGGGCTACGGTATTACCGCCGGCGGTGGTGTCGATGTGCTGCTGCCACACACCCACGATCACGTCGCCTTCCGCCTCGCCCAGGCCGATTACGAATACATGCATGCAGATCAGGGCGCACTGGCGCCCTTTGACCTGGCCGGGGGCTCGCAGGATGTGACCGCGCTGCGCCTCTCTGCCGGGCTTGTCTTCCGCTTCGGCGAGATGAACGCGTCTCTGCCGAGAGGACTGGCCTGCGATGCCAGCCCGTCTGAGGTCTACGCCGGGGAGCGGGTGACGCTGGCTGCGAACCTCCGCAACTATCGCAACAAGAATCCATTCGCCTTCCGCTGGGAGCTGAGCGCCGGCAAACAGCAGGGCTTTGGTCCAGTCATCTTTGTCGATACCACCGGTCTCGCTGCGGGCACGTATCACGCGACAGCGCACATCTCGCTCAAGGAGAAGGGCAAGCAGTTTGCACAATGCTCCACCAATTACGTCGTGAAGGCGTCGCCGCCTCCGACGCTCAAATGCTCGGCCGACCCATCCACCGTGACGCCGGGTCAGGTTTCCACCATCACTGCCTATGCCACAACCATTGCGCAGCGCCAGTTGACGTACAGCTACACCACCTCGGAGGGTCAGATCGGCGGTACAGACAACACGGCACAGCTCCATACCGATGGGCTGCCGCCGGGGATGGCAGCCGTTACCTGCCGCGTCCGCGACGATCTCGGCCAGACCGCGGTTGCGACGACGGAGGTCACCATCGCTCCGCCGGCGCTGCCGCCGGCGCCGAAGGCCCAGCCGCTGTGCACGGTGTACTTCAACCGCGACATGCGCCGCCCCGCCCGCGTGGACAACGAAGGCCGCGCCTGCCTTGACGACGTCGCCCTCACCCTTGAGCATCAGCCGGATGCCCGCCTGGTCCTTGTCGGCGAGCACTCGGATACCGAGGTGGATGGGCAGCTGACGGCGGCCGAACGCGCCATCAACACCCGTGCCTACCTTGCGAACGAGAAGGGCATCGATCCATCCCGTGTCGACGTCCGCACCAGCGCCACCACGGGCCGTCAGGTCCAGACCTTCCTGCTGGCTCCAGGTGCCATCTTCGACCAGCCGACCGAGGGCCGGATCGACGAATCGAAGGTGAGAATTCACGGCCAGCAGTACGTGAACCAACGGGGCCAGCAAAAGGGTCCTGCCGGCCACGGGGTCTCGAGACCGCACAACTGAGTCAGGCCGCCGCCGGTGCACGTATCCGGCGGCGGCGACCTCGCCACCGTAGCTGCCATTTCCAAAAGTAAAAAGTACCCAAATGTGTGCTCGAAAGTGCTCCCTAACGGGAGGAACTAGACTTTCGTGATATTGAGGACTTGTAGCACGGACCATTACTGTCCCCTCATGCCCGGTTGTTGGCCATACAGCCAACCGACGCGGATACGGGGAATAGGTGAGGATGAGCGACCTTTTGGATCTTTTGTCGTTGGGTTCGCTGGTACTCCTGTTCATCTCCATTTACAGGAAGCGCCCCACGCTCCAGGTTCGCTACTGGCTGATTGGCTGGTGCTTGATCGTGGTGCATTTTGCGGGACTTCTGCTGCGCCCCGCATCGGAGTTGATGCGGTGCGCCCAGGACTTCCTGGTGCTTGGCTCGCTGGTCGTGGCGGGCATCTTCTTTATCCTCTCCACATCTTTTGTGCGATACGTCGCGGGCCGCTGGCTGGCGGTCGCCGTCACCTTAGGCGTTCCCTGGCTCGCCGCCACGGCTGCCGCATGCTTCCTGCCGGGCGGCAATCGCTTGCTTGCCCTGAGCGCCATTGCCGGCGAGGCAGCCACTTTCATCGTTGCCTATCGTCTGGCTCGCCACCGGCCCCTGCTGTTTGCCGCTTTGCTGCTGTCTATAGCCGGCTGTGTGTCGTGGTTGAGTTACGGCATCCTGCACCATCGCGACAATTTCACCATCAACGTCATGCTGACGCAGGTCTATCTCTTCCTCGCCCTGCTCTACAGCTTTGATGTATCGCGCTTCACTGCCGGCGTGCGGACGGTGGTGCTCAGTTTGTACGCATGGGCAGCTGTGTGGGTCACCGGATCGGCTGCGGAGGCGTTTCTACCCGGGGTTCAGATTCCGGCGCATTTCTGGAACCTGCCGAAGTATCTCGCGGCTGTGGGCATGATCCTGACTCTGCTGGAAGAGGAGATCGTGAACGCGGAGGATGCAAGCGCCCACTACCGCGTTCTGTTTGAATCGAACCCCCATCCGATGTGGATGTACGACGCCGAGACGCTCACCTTCCTTCGGGTAAACGATGCCGCCGCGCAGCACTACGGTTACACGCGCGAAGAGTTCGAACAGCTGACCATGGCAGACATCCGGCCCGGCGAGGAGTTCTCCCGGCTTGTCGCCGAACTCAGCCGGACCGGCGAGAGTCCGCTGAACGGCCCCTGGCGCCATCAGCGCAAGGATGGCAGCTTCATGCTGGTCGACATCGCGTCGCATCAGTTAGAGCACGAAGGCCGCAAGGTCACCTTCGCCCTGATGCAGGACGTGACCGAGCGCGACCGGCTGCATGAGCAGCTCGTGCATCAGGCCAACCACGACATACTTACCGGCCTGCCGAACCGCGCGCTGCTCGAAGATCGCATGACGCAGACGATCGCTTACGCGAGCCGTTACGGGCACAAGGCGGCGCTGCTCTGCATCGACTTGGATCGCTTCAAGCAGATCAACGATACCTACGGTCACGCGATTGGCGATGTCTGCCTGCAGGAGATCGCTCGGCGGCTCTCGTCGCGTGTCCGCGCCGTCGATACAGTCGCGCGCACGGGAGGCGAAGAGTTTACGGTGCTGCTGCAGCAGATCCGGGAGTCGGAAGATGCCGAGCGCGTTGCGGCAGAAATTCTGAGAGGTTTGAACGAGCCCTTCCGCCACAACGGCATCGATATCGATCTGACAGCAAGTTTGGGCGTCGCGATCTATCCCGATCACGGCACTGATCCCTCTGCCTTGTGGCGCGATGCCGATACGGCGATGTACCGCTCCAAGAAATCCGGCGGCAATCAGTACATGTACGTGTCGCAGGAGATATCGGCGGCCACGCTCGAAGCGACAGAACTTGAAAAGCAGCTTCGGCGCGCGCTCAAGGATGGTGGGCTCGAGCTCCACTACCAGCCGCAGTACACGCGCGACGGACAGCTCTGCGGGCTGGAAGCACTCGTCCGGTTGCGTCACCCGGTGCTCGGCATCATCTATCCCGACCGCTTCATCCCCATTGCGGAAGAGAGCGGCCTGATCGTGCCGCTGGGCAACTGGGTGCTCGACGAAGTCTGCCGCCAGAGCCGGCAATGGCAGGACGAGGGCTACCATCCGGTGCGCATTGCCTTCAACGTCTCACCCCTGCAGCTGACGCGCTTTGACTTCTCCAGTTACATTATCGAGCGTCTTCGCCATCACAACCTGGCGCCCTCGTCGCTGGAGATGGAAGTTACCGAATCCACAGTGATGCGCAATATAGGCCAAGTGGCACGGCAGATCGATACACTGGCACGCATCGGCCTCCACTTTTCCATCGACGACTTCGGCACCGGCTACTCGTCGCTTGCGCATCTGCATCAGTTGCCGGTGAAGACCTTAAAGATCGATCGCTCCTTCGTCGAGCGCATCAACGAGCCGAATGGAACCTACGCCATCGTGCAGGCGATTGTCTTTCTCGCCCATAGCCTGGACATGCTTGTAGTCGCCGAAGGCGTCGAGCGTGAGGACCAGTTGAGCCGGCTTTGGCAGCTCGATTGCGATCGCGTGCAGGGATATCTGTTTGCACCGCCGCTTCCTGCGTCTGCGATTGCGCGCATCATGCGCGAACACATTCGTATCCCGGTCACGTCTGTCAGCGCGTCGGCTGAAAAAGCCCCCCAGGTAGCACATGCACCCGGCGGCGCTTTCTAGAGTCGCTCGCTGAAATGCATTCTCTGTCATCTTTGAGCAGCCGCGTGTCTCACGGATCCGCGCGGCTACTTCAGGACCAGCACGACGATCCTGCCATCCGACTGAAAGCTCCCGCCGGTTGCCGTTTTGGCGGTGAGCAGTGGATCGGTCGGCGTCACATACGCTGCCGCCTGCAGGGCTCCGGCGGCAGCGAAGGTCTGCTGGAGGAAATCACGCTCCTTATCGATCTCCGGATCGATCTTGTGGGTCACGCCGTTGTTGCGTTGGTCACGCTCAAAACCGATATCGTGCGTGGATGAGCCAACCCACAGCGGTCTTCCGTTTACGGTCTCCGTCGTCTTCCAGATGCGCAAGTGATGCCGCTCCGCCGCCACCGTGATCGGATCGGCACGCGCATAGGAGAGGTCCTGCGGCCTGCCGAACAGATACAGCGTGCTCATCGGCATTTCCAGGTAGGCTTTGTGCTGCAGTGTGGAGAGTAGGCCATGCACCACGGCATCCTGCTTGCTGCTGTCTACCTGGACCCAGCCTGCATTCTGATATGCCTGCTCCACCTGGGCCTGTGTGCCGATGAGCGCGAAGTTCACCATATCGCCGGGATTGTGCGCCTCGTCTTCCACCCGGCGCGGGATGGAGGAGAAGAGATTCGGAGAGATCGCACTCACCGTCGCCGCCTCCGTGGCAGCTTGCGCCTGTGCCTGCTCCGGCTTGCGCGACAGTTTGATGGAGACGGTGAAGCTCCCATCCGCTGTCAGGTCGGAACTTGCATTGATGCGCAGGTATAAGTCGCCTGTCGACACAACCGGCAGCGTCTTACTCGCGCCAATGCCGAACGGTACCGATGCATCGTCCTTCCCGATGCGCGCTACCAGCGCACCGGCCGGCGAATTGTTGTCCGGGAACTGGCGCAGCAGGTCTTTCCATCCGCGCGGGCTGCCATCGGCCGTCACCTTCCGGCCATCGCCCAGCGTGACATCGCCCTTTGCGGTGAAGGTCAGGGTGTCGCCCGGCGCCACCAGCAGCTTCGTGTCCACCCAGTCCGCTCCGGTGACGGTCACGCTGTAGCTGTCCTTGCGCGCATCCAGCCGCGCCGTCGTCGGTTGGCTGAGCGGAATGGCTTCTACTGCAGGGTGCCCCGTTGCAGCCTTCGGTGCACCGGGGACGGGCGTGGTGGCGGGAGCCTGGGCCGCGGGTGGATTCGGATCATTGAAGACACGTGGCGCAGCCTGTTGGGCGCCGCTGCCAAAGGGGACACACAAGATGGATATTAGCAATGCGTGGACCGCACTTCGTTTTCGCCAGAGGTCTCTGCCGGCCAATCTGTCCTTCGCCATATACCGAAAGATTAGGGCATTTTCGCGAACGATGGAGACCGTTCGGCGATCGCAGCACTCCGCAGATCCGACCATCGGCGAAAATGCCTGGACTCCGCATGAAGGCCGGCGCCAAGTATCAGAGGAGCCAAGTAGCCAGGGCGCCCAGTATCCAGTGACGCTAAGTATCCAGGTAGGAAGCGTTCGTTTAACGCGCCACGGGCGTATCGATCTCCGCATAGGCGCGACCCAGTGCTTCAACGACCGCGCGAACATCCTCTTCCAGAAGCTCGGAAGCAGGCAGCGCATCCGGCAGCAGCAATGCCCGCGCTCCAACCAGGCGGCGCACCGGCCGTCGCAGGGAGCCATGGATCGCGGCGATCCCGGTTATTTCGCACAGGGCTGCGGCGTTCTCCACCTTCACACCAGAGCCGCCCATGACCTCGATCCGATCTCCTGCCCGCTCGACAAGACCCGCGACCACCGCGGCTGCTTCGCTCAAGCGAGCCGCGCCGCCAGAGGTGAGCAGAATGTCCGCACCGGTGGCAACCACGTCGTCCAACGCACGATCCATGTCGCGTGCCACGTCGAAGGCGCGATGAAAGGTGACCCGCATCGGTCGCGCCAGCTCAACCAGGCGTCGCGTGGCGTCCACATCCACCTGGCCGTTCTCGTGCAGCACGCCCAACACCACGGCCGTGGATCCTGCCCGCTGCGCGTCGCGGATATCGCGCTCCATCGCCTTCAGTTCGCCTTTGTTGTAGCGGAAGTCGCCGCCGCGTGGCCGGATCATGCTGTGCACGGGCAGCGTCACAGTGGCCAGCACCTGCTCCAGCAGCCCAAGGCTGGGCGTTACGCCCCCGTCGGCAAGGGCGCTGCACAGTTCAATGCGATCTGCCCCGCCGCGGCTGGCAATCTGGGCTGCCTCCAGGGTTTCGACACAGACTTCCAGACTTGGGCGCATCGCGTTCGTCAGGCTCTCTCTCTTGTGGAACAAGGTATGGAAGCGCGTTTCTTTCCACGATACCGTAGGTAGCCCACCCAGGCGATCTCACCGAAGTGGGATCGCGGTTGCGTGAAGATGTTTGCTTGCCGCCCGCCTGTCGCGCCGTTCGGCTAGGAACGCGGCGAGGGGTATAAGCCTCTCCAACCTCCGCATTGCGCATTGCAAGACTGCGTTACTCTAGGCATTCATTCCATGAGGGCTATCGAGAATGGTCTCCGCGTCTCTGCGCATCTGCGCTGCAGGTCTTGCCTTTTGTCTTACCGCTCCACTCGTGGCCCAGACTCCCGCCACCGGCCACCGGTTCACTGTAGCCAACCAGCGCTTCGAGCTGAACGGCAAACCGTTTCAGATTATCTCCGGCGACATGGACTATGTGCGTACCCCGCGTGCCTACTGGCGCGATCGTCTGCGAATGGCCCACGCCATCGGTATCAACACGGTGATGACGTACGTCTTCTGGAACTTCCACGAAGCGCAGCCGGGGCAGTACGACTTCACCGGTCAGCGCGATGTCGCGGAGTTCATTCGTGAGGCCCAGCAGGAAGGGCTTTACGTCATTCTGCGGCCCGGCCCCTATAGCTGCGGCGAGTGGGATCTGGGTGGCTATCCGGCGTGGCTGCTGCGCGATCGCAATCTGAAGCTGCGCAGCCTCGATCCCGCGTACCAGCAGGCAGCCGGCCGCTGGATGGACCGGCTAGGCAAAGAGCTGGCGCCGCTGCAGCTTGCCCGCGGCGGACCCATCCTCGCCGTGCAGGTGGAGAACGAATACGGTTCCTTCCAAGATGCAAAAGAGAACGATCACGCATATATGGAGCGCGCTCGCCAGGCAGTGCTGCATGCTGGCTTCACCAGCGCGCTGCTCTACACCGCGGACGGAGCCGATGAGTTGACCCGGGGATCGCTGCCTGAACTGCCGGCGGCTGTTGACTTCGGCACCGGCGATGCGGAGCGGTCCTTCGCGCTCTACAAGAAAATCGATCCGCACGGTCCGTACTTCTGCGCAGAGTACTGGGCGGGATGGTTCGATCACTGGGGCGCAAAGCACGAGCACACCGACGCAGCGAAACAGGTCTCGGAGATCTCCTGGATGCTGAAGCAGAAGTACTCCGTCAGCATGTACATGATCTTCGGCGGTACCAGCTTCGGTTGGTTCAGTGGCGCAAACTCCAACGGCCACAATTATCAGCCGGACGTAACCAGCTACGACTACGACGCGCCGATCGACGAGGCCGGTCAGCCTCGCCCCAAGTACTTCGAGATACGGAAGGCTATTCAGGAGGCGACCGGCGTGATGCCGCCCCCTGTACCGCCTGCGCCCGTGCTTGGCACCCTGCCGCCGATTCCGCTGCAAGAGAGTGCCTCGCTATGGAACAACCTGCCCGCGCCTGTCCGCTCCCAGCAGCCGCTCACCATGGAGGATCTCAAGCAGGACTTCGGCTATGTACTCTACCGCACCACGCTGAGTGGCCCTGCATCGGGGGATCTGACGCTCGACGAACTGCACTCCTACGCCCGCGTCTACCTCGACGGCAAACTCGTCGGCGTGCTGGATCGACGACTCGGCAAGATGAAGATGCCGATTACGATCATGGGCAAGCAGCGTCTGGACATCCTGGTCGAGAACTCAGGGCGTGTGAACTTTACCGATGTGCTGCGTCATGAGCAGGCCGGCATCACGCACGGCGTCACCTTTGCAGGCAAATCCGTGACCGGCTGGCAGAACTACTCGCTGCCGTTCACCGATACAGCTGCCGCGCATTACCAACAATCAATGCCAGGGGCCGGGCCCACGCTCTACCGAGGAAGCTTCTCCATCGGCAAGCCGACGGACACCTTTCTGGACATGCGTGCCTATGGCAAGGGTCAGGTATGGGTGAACGGCCACCCGCTGGGCCGCTACTGGCGCATCGGTCCGCAGGGCGGCCTCTATCTGCCCGGCACGTGGCTGCATCCCGGCCGCAATCAGGTTGTGCTGCTGGACCTGGACGGCGGCGCGAAACCCGCGTTGAGCGGTGTGGACCACGCGCTGATCGACGAGCCAGTTCGCACCGAGCACGACGTGAAGAGGTAAACGCCAATTCCAGCCGACGTGCCTCAAGACTTGCTCAGCAACGTGTTCGCGGTCGAGTCCGAACTTGTCGTCGATCGAGAAAAGTGTGTACAGTCTGCTTAATTCTGCGCTGGCAGTGATTCATGACGCATCTCTCTGACACGCGAGCGTGGGCCCTGCGCAGTCGCACCCGCCGCGACTTCCTACGCCTTGCCGCCGGAACTGTCTCTGCCGGCGCTGTCTCTTCGCTGGTGCCGTCTGCCTTTGCCGCCTCCACGACGGTACGTCCGCGCACCGTCGTCGTCACGTTTGGCGGAGGCGCGCGCGATGAGGAGACCTTCGCTGTCGAGGGCCAGCAGAATATTCCGCACCTGCTCGGCGAACTCATCCCGCAGGGCACGTTCTTCACGCAAGTCGTCAATCGCGGGATCCTCGGGCATTACGTAGCAACCGCCGGGATCGTGACCGGCTGCTACGAGACCTTCGATAACTTCATTGCGCAGCCCACCGGCAACCCAACCGTCTTCGAATATTTTCGTCGCGGCCTCGCACGTCCCATGGATGATGCCTGGGTCATTGCACCCAGCAACGGCTTTCAACAGATAGGCTTTAGTCGCCACGGCGGCTATGCGGGGCAGGGAGCCGGCGTGATCCTGCCGAAACAGCTGCTCGCCGCAGCTGTCAGCCAGCAGCGCATGCATTCGCTGGTCGACTACGAGCATCTGCTGCAGGACAACTACGAGATGCCGGTCTATCGGCCTTCGCTCTCCGGCAGCGATGGCGAACTGCACCTGGAGCAGCTCGCATCCACGCTCCGCCTTTCGGTTGAAGATTTTGCTCGCGACGCACGTGCTCTCGATAGCGCCGACGAGCTGTCCCTCACCATTGCACGTCGCCTGATGGCGCAAGTGTCACCAACTCTGTTGCTGATTACCTTGCACGATATGGATGTCGCCCACTCCGGCGCGTATTCGCTCTATGTCGACGCGATTCAACGAGCCGATCGTATCTGCGGACAGCTCTGGACCACGATTCAAAGCATGCCCGAATACAAGGACCGCACCGCGCTCTTCATCATGCCGGACTTTGGACGGGATGCGGACGGTGACCCCGGCGGCAATGGCTTTCAACATCACCGCACCGGCGGAGCGATGGCTCGAACAACATGGCTGCTCGCGCTGGGACCGGGCGTCCGGCAAAACGTCACCGTGGATCGTGCCATCCAGCCCATCGATCTGGTGCCCACCCTCGGGAAACGCCACGGTTTTGACACGCCCTTTGTGCAGGGCGAGCCCATCGCGGAGCTGGTGTGAGATCCCGCGTATGACCCCAGACCAACTCACCGCCGCAAGCTTCTCCAGCTACCCGCCGCAGGCGCGACAGTTCGCCGCCGCGCATCTACCGCTGCTGCGTCAGCTTCCGGTTGCAGTCGCCCCTGCATTCCTTCGCGAGATCATCGTCTACGATTGGCGCTTCCCAGCCGAGCGCCGCAACTTCGATCGGCAATGCGCATGGCTCGAATCTCTGCCCTCGGAGCAGCGAGTGGCCCTGATCGCACCTTTCCAGCAGGTCACGGTGCCTGCTTCGCTTGCCTCCAAGGACTGGGTAGCTGCGCCGCAGCCGTTCCTCGAAGCCTTGACAGCATATCTATGGACCAGCAATCAGATCGATGCGTATCGCCGCTCCGCACAGAATCTGCTGGCAGTGCCCGCGGATGAAACCGCGCGAAAGAAGGATCGCTGCGTTCTTGTGATCGTGGGCAAGGACGCGACGGCTCCCAGCCCGCAGCTCTTTCGCAAACTCGCCCCGCACGGAGTGACGCTGCGCAATCTGCAATGGACGCCGAAGACGCCGCAACAACTGCATGAGATGCTGCATCGTCGTGCGGCCGAAACCACCGCTGCATACACGCGCTGGTACATCGATGGTGGCGAGCCCTGGCCGCATGATCCTGCAGCCTTCGATCTGCTTTCGTACACCCAGTTGCGTCCGGTGCGTGAAATCGTTTTGGAGCGTATGAATCGCTTTACGCACTCCGGTCCGGGGGGCCCGGAGGAGATGCGCCTGATGCTGGACGACCTCAAGCCGGCGGAGTCCGGCGCCGGCAGCGTGACGAACGATCCGCTCCTGCAGCACTTCATTACCGCGCTCTTCGCAGATGGCTCCGGCACACAGATCTACAGCACCTCTTTCGTACAGTGGGCCGCGCGCGAAACGCTGCGACGCGCCCAGCCGGAACAGATGCTGGTGCGCTTCGCACCCCGCCAACGGCAGCGCACACTCAACCAGTTGTTTGCCGCTGCGACGAACGTCGAAGTTCCCGATCCCGAAGGCTCGCTGCGCGATGGAGATATCAGCGCGTACTACATCTGGCTCGATCTGCTGCGTATGAGCGACCCGGCGCACATCACGTTTCTCGCCTGGCGCGAAAATGAGGGGCACGCCGTACTCATTACGCCACACGCGCCGGCAGGGCAGAGCGACGCTACGCCGCTCGATCTGTACGCAGCTCTTGCGAAGTACGCCTAATTTTTGTTACGCAGCATTGTCACGTACCCTGTCCCGTTGTCGTCCCGACCGTAGCGGAGCGAAGTGGAGGGATCTGCTACTCACTTCACTTCAATCTCCGGCTCGCCGCCCTCCACCTGTCGCGCTCTGAACATGCCGAGCGTGTTGTAGCTCCAGACTGGATCCGTCTTCCGACTGAGCACGATAACGCCACCCTCGCCGCCCTTCAGCTTCCCGACCTCATCGCGGATCACGTAGTCCGCCGCGGCACTTGTCGTCATGCCCTTCATCTCTACCAGCACGCATATCTCCTTTGCTGCCGCGAGGCGGATGAAGTACTCGCCGACCCCCGTCGCGGACACGGCGCAGGAAGCATTCGACGCGTAGGTGCCGGCGCCAATGATCGGGGAATCGCCCACTCGCCCAGGCAGCTTCCCCTGCATGCCGCCGGTGGATGTGCCGGCGCTGATATCTCCGTGCACATCTCGCGCCACCGCGCCTACGGTTCCGAAGCGATGGGCAAACGGCGCGACGCCATGCCACACCGCAACGCCCTGCGGCGCAGCCGGGACGCCGGCCGGCCGCGGGGGCAGCGGCTTCCCTTGGCCACGTAGCACACCCAGCAACTCCTGCCAGCGCATCTCGACGAAGAAATAGGATGGCGGCCTTTGCGGCAGATGCCGGCTTACCGCGAAGGCATCTGCGCCCGGCCCCACCATCATCACGTAGGGCGAATGCTCCATTACAGCGCGCGCCAGCGCAATGGGGTTCTTCGTCGTGCTCACCCCAGCCACGGAGCCCGCGCCAAGCGTTGCTCCATCCATGATTGCCGCATCCATCTCGTTTTTGCCGAGTGCGTCGAACGCGGAGCCGCGTCCCGCGTTGAAGAGCGGGTCGTCTTCGAGCACTTCGATCGTTGTCTCAACCGCATCGAGTGACCGGCCGCCTTTACGGAGAACCGCTGTGCCGGCCGCCAGCGCACGCGCAAGGGATGCATGGTACGCAGCGGCGGTCGCCGCATCCATGTGCTGCCACTCTTCCTCACCCGCGCCACCGTGCACCGCCATTGCCCACTTCGCGTTGTGGGGCGACTGCGCGAGCGTGCCGCGCGGCACGAGGCCGAGGCCGATCGTCAAGAGAAGTGCTGGAATCGTTATCCGCGGCAGCATGGTCAGCCTCCTGTCATGCCGGGTAAGGTAGCTGTATCGAGCGTCTGTATATGCAGCGAACTCTCCAAGGCAGATGCGCTCGCGGTGCCTTTCAACAGAACGGTGCGTGTCTCACCCGGTAGCAGCGTGAATGCATTGTCAGCGAGCGTAACCTCTTGGTCGCCGAAGGAGATCCACACATCGCGCGCCAGGGTATCGCTGTGCAGCGTCAGTTCCAGACCCTGCTTGTCTTCTGCCACATGCGCAGTTACCTTAGCGGTCGGCAGAGTAAGATCGCGAGCTGCGCGGAAATAAAGCAGATGGCGTGAGACTACTTTCCCTTCCACTGTCATCTCGAAGTCGACAAGTGTCTTTGCCGGATCTGCACCCTTTAAGAGTGCATCGTCGCTGAGCGAGTCGATCCGGGTGCTGGAGAGCGGGGACATGACGACCTGTTTGGTTGATTCCGACAGCAGGTGCCCGTCAAAACCCATCACGCGCATCGACACACTCGTTTGAACCGGCGTGGTGCGATCGTTGACCGCGTATACCTGCGTGGTTCCGTCCTGACGAACAGGTGCGATCAACAGATCGTTGTAGAAGCGGCGCGCATGGAATTGGAGCGCCTTCCATCTGCCGAAGGAGTCGATGCTCGCCCATGAGGCGGCGGGCCAGCAGTCGTTGAGCTGCCAATAAAGCGAACCCATCGAGCGAGGGCGGCTCGCCCGCAGATGATCGGCCTCCAACTCGATCGCCTGTGCCTGCATTGCCTGGCTCAGGTAGACAAACGAAGGGAAGTCCTTCGGCTCGCCGTAGTAGCGGCGAATGTAGAACAGCAGGCGATCGTTGCCGTTGCCGCTTGCAAACTTTTGATGCGCACGCATGACCGTAGAGTTCGCCGTCTGCTCTTCCGGCGTTGCGAAGGCACGGATGGTGCGCATGTCCGGCATGGCTTGGAATCCATATTCGGAGACGAATCGCGGCGTGTCCTTCAAATAATCTTCGATGGGTGCCGAACCCGACCACACACTCCAGGAGTGCACGTCGCCATTGTCGTTGTTGTTGGCATCTGTTTCATGGTTCGCGCTCGGCGTGCTCGGCCAATACGGCACCTCGGGGTCATGCACAGCAACGGTGCGCTTCAAGATGTCATCGAACAGCAGCATCATGCCGGTCTCGATCTTCTCGCGCTCCGCCGGCGAGATGTTCTCCTTCAGCGCCTGCCGGTCTGGCCACGACTCCCACCCGGTCTCGACTTCGTTGTTGCCGCACCAGAGTGTCAGGCTGGGATGATCGCGCAGTCGGTCCACCTGCTCCACCGCTTCCTGCTCTACATTGGCTCGGAATGCCGGGTCGTCTGGCGGAATCGCCCCCCCGAACATGAAGTCCTGCCATACCATCAAGCCCAGGCGGTCGCACTCGTCGTAAAAGTCGTCAGTCTCGTAATAGCCGCCGCCCCACAGTCGCACCATATTCATGTTCGCGTCGCGTGCAGATTCAAGGATCGCGCGATGTTTCTCCGGCGTCACCCGGTCCGGGAAGCTGTCGAACGGGATCACGTCCGCGCCTTTGGCGAAGATAGGCACGCCATTGATCTCAAAACCAAAGCTCTTGCCCCATTTGTCCTTGTCGCGCAGCAGCTTTACTGTCCGCAGGCCGGTGGCACGGTCCACGGTCAAAATTGTGCGTCCCACCGTTACCTTTGCGGAGACGCGATAGAGATTCTGTGGCCCGTATCCCACCGGCCACCATCGCTCCGGATGGTCGATCACGATGGGTACGTGCACTGTGTTGCTGCCCGGGACGAGCTGCGTCCCGACATTGGGCAACTTGATGCGTTCTCCGCGCGGCGTTGTGTAATCAAACGCGACATCCGCCTTCGTTGCAGAAGAAGATTCGATCCGCACCTGCGCATCGAGCGATGCAGTATCGGCACTGACGGAGGACTGCAGAACATGCAGCGCATCGATGCGCACCGTGTCCCATGCCTCCAACCGCACCGGTCGCCAGACTCCCTCGGTCACGTAGCGTGGTCCCCAGTCCCAGCCGTAGTTGTAAGCGGCCTTGCGGATATAGTTCGCGGTCTGCACGCCCTTCGGTTCATCGCCAAAGGCGGAGTCGAACTCACCCGGAAGCTGATAGGCACGCTGCAGCGTCGCGGGAAGCAGTCTGCGGATCGGGGACGCGAAGCTAACGGTCAGCTCATTCGTGCCGCTACGCAGCAGTCCCTTCACGGGCACGCGCCAACGGCGAAACATATTGTCCGCCTGCAGGATCTGCTGCCCGTTCAAGCGAACCGTGGCGTAGGTGTCGAGCCCGTCGAAGACGAGATCGAGATGCGCGTGCGCCAGCATCGCCGGGTCCGCGTTCAGCGTCGTGCGGTACTCCCAGTCTGCTAGGCCGATCCATTGCAGCTGCGCCTCATGTGCGCCGCTGAAGGGATCGACGATCATGCCATTGCGCAACAGATCGGTCTGTACTGTAGAGGGAACCGATGCCGCATGCCACTGTTGCGCGTCGGCGTGCGCTGCAGCATCCGGTGTGGAGGCCGTCAGCCGGAACTGCCAACCATCGCCGACGGTTCGGGATGCAGCGACCTGCTGTCCGAGCAATGGCATTCCAGCCAAGATTGCAAACAGTCCGCATCCCACGAGCCATCTTCCAATCCGCATTCGCGTATCTTCTCCCCAATGAATCACCGTCGCACCCGTTCCCAGTCGCATGGCGCAGCGATCTCTCCGCCAACTTCCATTTGTATTCGCGCCCACTGCCGTTTCGCCGCGTGCAGGTAAGGATTGCAGGCTTCACCATGCATTTAGTTCAAGTCAACGATAACTGATTCTTAGACTGAGCAAATCGGCGATAAACAATCATTTTTGATTGTCATATTAAAAAATACGCGTTAGGTTGATGGCTACATTTTCGTGTGCCGCCACGCCGCCGGTGCACCCTAACCCCGCTTTTTCAGACGTCTTGCATCGTGCAACGAAATGAATCCTTTAGGAGGCAGTATGCGCAAGCACCCCATCTTCTCACTGTGGAGTCACGTTTTCTTCGCGTGTTTTCTGACCTTGATCGTACCTGCCGTGTGGGCTCAGAACATCACGGGCTCTGTAACCGGGACGGTGACCGATGCCGGCGGAGCCGATCTACCCAACGCCAAGGTCTCCGTCACGAATATCGCAACCGGCGTCGTCGTGCCGACGCAGACAAATGCGAGCGGTGTCTACTCGTTGCGCTTTCTTCCGATCGGTCAATACAAAGTCTCGGTCGAAGCGGCAGGCTTTCAGACCTCGACGACGGGGACGTTCACACTGGAGGTCGCTCAGGAGGCCCGCATCGATGTCAAAATGAGCGTCGGTCAGGTGAGCCAGAACGTGACAGTGACATCCGCCGCTGCGATTCTGAATGCTGAAAACGCCATTACCGGCGACACGATCACGGCGAAGACGGCATCCGAAATGCCTCTGCAGGGCCGGAATTTTTCTTCGCTGACCTTGCTCGCTGCCGGCGCAATTACGCCGAACCCGAATGCGCAGAACAGTGTCAAGCGCTCGTCCTACAACGGCGGATACTTTCAGAACGGCAATCGCGAACAGACCAACAACTACACGCTCGACGGCGCCGATATCAACGAGGCCATCGACAACTACATCGGCTACAGCCCCAACGTGGACGCGCTGGGTGAGGTCAAGGTCATCACCGGCAACGCCACTGCGGAGTACGGCAATGCCAACGGCGGCCAGGTGGTCATGGTCACCAAGAGCGGCACGAACAAGTTTCATGGCGATGCGTTCTGGTTCCTGGAAAACCAGAACCTCAATGCGGATAGCTGGGCGAATAAGCACTTCGGCACGATCAACCCGACCACGCCTTTCAATCGCTCCATCTTCGGCGGCACGGTAGGCGGCCCCATCAAGCGGGACAAGCTCTTCTTCTTTATCGACTACCAGGGGGCCCGGCAGCACACCAGCACGGTGACAAACCTGACCGTGCCCACCGCGGCTATGAGACTAGGTCAGGTCGCCATCACGAATCCGGACGGGAGCGTGACGGTGAAGAACTTCACGATCAACAATCCGGTTGCGAGGTACCTGCTGGCGCATCCCGAACTGTATCCATTGCCCAACACAGCCGGCACCGGAACAGCATTGTTTCCGGTCTTTAACTACACCGGCGCCGAGAAGCAGTTCGTGACCAACGATCAAGGAGACGCCAAGGTCGATTGGCACCTTCGCTCCAGCGATCTGATCTCGGGCCGCTTCTCTATCGGGCGTGAATACGACGGCAACACCACGTTGAGTATTCCTACGGAAATTCCCGTCAACAATGACAATCCCTACACGGGGTTCATTGTGAACTGGACCCACACCTTCTCTCCCAACGTGGTCAGCGAAGCGCGCGCCGGTGTCGGGCGCACTCGTTACATCGCCGCACTCGTGGACCTCACCCGACACTGGGGGCTGACCGGCGACCAGCAACTGGGCATCCCAGGCGCGCAGGGAACGGTCGGTATCAGTGGTTTCAACTTCAGCGGCAATACCAGTCTCTCCACAATTGGTCCTGCGGCCGGCGGCACGGCAACCGATAGCATCGTCAACGCATTTACCTATGGGGATGTTGTGAGCTGGCAACTGGGCCGGCACACCCTCAAGTTTGGCGGCCAGGCGCTTCGCTACCAGGAGAACCGCTACTACTCGGGGAACGATGGCGCATTAGGCCAGTTCACGTACAACGGCCAGTACACCGGCAGTGGGTATGCAGACTTTCTGACGAATCAGGCCAGCTTCTACGGCCAGGGCGCATCTTCAGGAACCTGGGGCCAGCGGCAGTGGCGTGATGCACTGTTTATTCAGGATGACTTCAAGGCGACTCCGAACCTGACTCTCAACCTCGGCCTGCGCTGGGAGTGGGATCAGCCTTTGTATGAGGTCAACAACAAGCAGTCGAACATCAACATCGACACAGGCGTCATTTCGTTTGCCGGCGTGAATGGAGCAAGCCGCGCGTTGTATAAGCCCTTCTACGGCGGCTTCATGCCGCGTCTGGGCTTTGCCTATTCGCCGGATCGCTTCCACGATCGCTTTGTCGTCCGTGGAGGCTACGCCATTACCAACTTCCTCGAGGGCACTGGCGCGAACCTTCGTCTCACCCTCAATCCGCCGTTCTTTATAGATTCTTCGGCGAATTCCGGCGCCGGTGCAGGCTTCCAGACCAACAATGGGTTCCCGCGGCCGGCCAATGCGGATACCTTTTCCGGAAACGTTCGCGCGTGGCAGCCGAATCTGAAACCCGCACTCATCCAGCAGTACAACCTGACGACGGAGACGCAGTTGACGGCTCAGTCCTCACTGACCATCGCTTATCTCGGACAGGTCGGCACCCATCTCGTCGACCCCAGGGAAGGCAATCAGAGACTCTGTGCCGACACGACCAATCCAGCCTGCAAGCTGCCGGTCTCCAGCTTCCCTGGCCTCGGACTGGTCAGCCAGGTCAGCTACACGGAGTCCGAATCGAACATGAACTATAACGCCTTGCAAGTGACGGGTCGTGAGCGGGCCAGCAATGGTCTGGAATTCCTCGCCAACTATACCTTCAGCAAATCGTTATCGAACAACCTCGGCTACTATGGCGCGGGCGGCGTCTCTTCGCAATCGGCGTACTGGCAAAATGCCTATGACGGCGGTGCGGACTATGGTCCCGCCTTCTTTGATGCAACGCACATCTTCTCTTTCTCCAGTTCTTATGAGCTGCCGTTCGGCCGCGGCAAGCTGTTCGGCAGCGGCATGAATCGTATTGAAGACCTCGCAGTCGGTGGTTGGAAGCTGGGAGCCATCGCCAGCGTGCACACGGGCTTTCCTGTCACGCTCTCTTCCACTGAGCACTACTTCGTCAACCAGCGGACGGATCGGGCCAATCACTATGGCGTGTTGAAGGTCCGCGGCCGCTCCGTTAATCAATGGTTCGGCAGCGATCCTACGGCGCTGCCTTGCGCGACGGATACCGACAACGGCACATGTGCCTATGGCGAAGAGTCATCGACTGGCTTCGGCACGGCGCGCGTCGGCTCCGAGCGGGCGCCCGGATATCAGGACTTCGATCTGGCAGCGAGCAAGGGCTTCGCCATCACCGAAGGCACCAACCTCCAGTTCCGGGCAGATATGTTCAACATCCTGAACACCACGAGCCTCGGCAACCCCAGCAACAATGTCTCTACACCCGCCAGCTTCGGTCAGATCACGACCACCAACTCCACCGAACGCCAGATCCAGCTCGCATTGAAGCTCGTTTTCTGACATGACCCAGTCGCAGTTTGCTAAAGCATTGTCACTGTCGGTATAGAGAGGGGTGCGATGGTCCGCGTGGCTTTTCCCTCAAGAAAAGCCACACTTCGCGGGATTCCGCTCCGCACAGCAACAGTGAAAATGCTTTAAGAAGAAGGGCGATCAGCACATAGCTGACCGCCCCTTCTGGGTGAAACAGATTCCGACTTCTTCAGAACTTGAAGTTTGCTGAGAACTGGATCTGCCGCGGGACCGAGCGAACGCTGGTGATCTGGCCGAAGCTCGCGTCCTGCACGGTGTTGTCCGGGTTGCCGTAGCTGGAGATGTTGAAGGCATTGAAGGCGTCCACGCGGAATCCGAGCGCATACTCGCGGAAGACGGGGAAGTCCTTGAAGCCGGAGAAGTCATACTGCTGGAAGCCGGGGCCTCGCAGACTGCCGACGCGAGCGTTGCCGTAGGTGCCATCCAGTGGTTGCTGGAAGGCGCATTTGCCGTTGTTCGCACCTTGCGCGCACGCGGTGGCCGACAGGTCATTCCCGAACCATTGGTTGACGGAGCGATGCACAATATGGAGCGCGCGCACCTGGTTTGGCCGCTGTGCCTTATTGTTGGTGAAGGCGTTGATGTTGTTGTCGTTCGGCGTGACCGGAAACCCGGTGTAGACGATCCCTGTTGCTGACAACTTCCAGCCGCCGATGGCCTGTTCAACGAAGCTGTTCACGTTGCTGGCGAACATCTTGCCGTGCCCAAAGGGCAGCTCGTAGACCAGAGTGCCGCTCACATTGTGGCGTACGTCCTGACCGGCCGGACCATACTCCAGAGAGTTGTCATAGGCGTTCTCGGCATAGGGGCTAGCGCCGCTGATACTCGGAACACCGAAGAAGCCGACAGTGTTCGTCATCGACCGGCCGTAGGTGTAGTTCAGTGTGTACTCAACCCCGTGCGAGGCACGCTGCCGGAAGCTGGCCTGCAGCGCGTTGTAGTTCATCATGCCGTAGCTCAGCGTGCCCACGACCGAGCCACCCTGACCGACCACCGCTGCATATGGAGCCGGATTGCTGGCAGCGCAGGCTGTGGAGTTTGGGTTGCTCTGGATCACGCCGCCAATAAAGCATGGCTGCCTGAGCTGATTAAGCGCGACAGCCTGGATGAGGTGCGCGCCAGACTCGCCCACATAGCCGACCGTGAGCGATGCTGCGTTGCTGACCTGGTATTCGGTGGTGAGATTCCACTCACCGATGAAAGATGGTTTCAGATTCCTGTCCCAAGCGCGGAAGGTACCGGTCCCGTAGTTTGGGTTGGAAGCGCTGGTGAATCCGTCCTGGAGCCGGAACGAGACGCCGGGCCCGGTGGTGCTGGGCGCTAGTCCCTGCGCCTCGAAGGAGGACTGGAAGGGTGGGTTGAACGTAAGGCGCAGGTTCGATCCAGTGCCTTCCAAGTAGGTAGTGATGCCGTAGCCGCCACGAAGCACGAACCGGCTGGTGGGCTGGTATGCAAAGCCCACGCGGGGCATCACGTTATTGTAGGTCGGGCTGTAGAGAGCGCGGCTATTGCCGAAGGCGGCGCCGGCCCCGGCTGTACCTGCGATATAAACCTTGCCGGTCGTGAGGTCCAGGTTGGCCTGCTTGTTGTTGACTTCGTAGATAGGCTGGTCGAACTCGTAGCGGAGACCGAGGTTCAGGGTCAGGTTCGGCAGGACCTTCCAATCATCCTGCGCGAAGTAAGCGGTACGCCATTGGCGTTGCCCGGTGCGTCCGGTCACGGCGCCGATGCCGACAAAATCGGCACGATTCAGGACGAAGTCGGCAAAGCCATATCCGTTGGCATTCGTCGCCGCCGTTGCGCTGGGGTTGGAAGTGTAATTGCCGTTGTAGCTGAATTGGCCCAGTTCACCGTCGCCGCCGGGGAAGAAATTATTCTGCTGGTAGCGGATGAGTTGGCCGCCGAACTTGAGGAGGTGCTTGCCGCGCTGCCAGGTCAGGTTGTCGCCATAGGTGAACGTGTTGTCGATAAAGTTTGTACCGCTCGCCAGATTGCCGATATTGCCGGATGCCGATCCTGCATTGATATTCAGAGCGCTGAAGCCGTCGACAACCTGGGTGCCAGGGATACCCAGCAGCGAGTTGCCTTTCAAGCCAAAGACACCGGAGCTATCGATCGGACTTCCCTGGATCCAGCGGACCCGGGTATAGCCGGCGCGGAACTCATTGACGATGGCTGGACTGAAGGTGTGGACCCAGTTCAGCGCCAGACCCTTGGTGGGGTAAATGTTGTTGCTGGGAAAGGCCACAGGCAGCGGACTGGTATTGAAGTCATAGGCCTCGCCCTGGCTATAACGGCCCGAGACGCGATCGGAGTTCGAGGGGGTCCAGTCGATCTTCACATCTCCCTGATTGTTCACGCGTGCGGTGCTCGTCGGCCCTTGGAAATTGTTTTGAACCGGAGACCCAAGCAGCGGCGTCGAGTTGGGCAACGGATAGACATCTGGGTGAGCAAAAAGGAACTGCGCGGCTGGGCTATTGATGGGTACGTTCAGGTTGCCGGCATACGGGGCAAAGTTATTGGATGGGTCATAGAGCTGAATGAGCGAGGAGGGGCCACACGTGGAGCCCGGCGCGCACATGATCGCCGGGTTCAACAGCTCAGAAAAATTGCCGCTGCGCATCTTCTGCGTGGCGACCGACTTTGCCGAGAGGCCGCCGGAGTGGTAACGGGAGGCCGAGTAATCGATGAAGAAGAACAACTTGTCTTTCTTCACCGGACCGCCAAGCGTTCCGCCGAAGAGAGTCTGGGTGTAAGGGTTCTTCGGAATGATGGGAGTGTTGAGTTTGTTGCCCCAGGTATTGGCGTCGAGTTTATAGTCTTCGAGCGAGACGAAGGCGCTGCCGTGGATCCGGTTGGTGCCGCTCTTGGTGACGGCAAGAATCGAGCCGCCGTTTACATTGCCGTACTCTGCCTGCGCATTCGCGGAGATGACCTTCACTTCGCCCAGTGCATCCGGGTTGGGGTTATAGCCGATCAGGTTGTTGATGGTTTCGTTGATCTCGATGCCGTCCAGCAGATAGTTGTTTGTCTGGTTGCGATTGCCATTGATCGAGGCCTGGCCATTCGACGCGACATTGCGCTCGGTGCCGTTTGATCCCGTGAGACCGCCGGGCTCCGTTGTGACCGCGCCTGGAAGAAAGAGCGTGAGGCTGGAGAAGTTCCGGCCATTCAGCGGGATGTTCTGGATGGTATTTGCGGAGAACGTCGTCGCGATGGTTGCATTGTCGGTATTCAAGATCGGAGCGACTTCGTTGCTCACCGTCACCGTCTCGGTCGCAGAGCCGATTGTCAGCTTCGCATCCACCTTCGCCGTCTGATCCACCTCCAAGGTGAAGGGGCCGAAGGTCGCCTCCTTGAATCCTGTCTGCTTCACCGTAACGGTGTATTGCCCGATCTGGAGAAAGCGAAGCGAATAGTTGCCGGAAGAGTTTGTTGTGCCCGAGGTCTCGACTCCGGTCGCAACATTCTTCGCCACAACAGTTGCGCTCGGCACAATGGCGCCGTTCTGGTCGGTCACAAGTCCGTTGATGGAACCGGTGATCGTCTGTGCCATGCCTGGACAACAGGCAACGATTGCCAGCGTCCCTGCAGCGGCCCACTGCGCTAGAAAACGATTTCTCATACGGTTCTGCCTCTCAATCCAAGTCACGGAACGCTGGCCGGGTCCCTCGAAACTTTAGGTGAGCAACTCACCCGGTCGGCGGTATAAATTGATCATTCAAGTGCCATATGGACAGTGGATGATGTTGTTGGGTGACATTACCGCCAAGTTAACGATGTTGGCAAGCGATTTCTTGCGATAGTTTTAACGATGTAGCGTTCGCTGTGCAGCGATCGTCTTGTAAACGTCTCGCTGCGAGGCAGATGCCTAGTTTCCGCTAGAGCAATTTTTCTGATGCTGTGGAGTGCGAAGATTCTCTCGGCGTGGCCTTCCCTTAAAGAAAGGCCACAAGAATTTCCACTGGTCCCTCTACACCTACAGGAAAATTGCTCTAATTCGGGGCGGTTCGAGGTCCAAATGCCCTGCGGCCACAATTTTCGGAAGTCAGGAGATATCCGGCAACGCCGCTGACATTCCACCAGCAGCCGGACGGCCTGCACATCACAGTGCCCGCCAAACCCGTCGGCGAGTATGCATACGCCTACCGCATCACTTGGCGTTAAGAATTGAGGAGCCCTCTCGATGAAACGATCTGCACGGCTAGCACTCCTGCTCACCGTCAGCGCTGCTGCAACTTGCGCAGCACAGAAGCCGGCCGCACCCAAGGCGCTTTTCTATATGAATGAGACGCCGAGCTCGGTGAACGATTTTATGCAGCATGCTTCGCGCATCGACATCCTGGTGCCGACCTGGTATCAGGTGGATGAGAACGGACTGGTCACGGGAGCGCCCGACCAGCGCGTTGCCGACGCGGCACGCGACCATCATGTAAGCGTCATGCCGATCGTCGCACTCTTCGATAAGATCGCCATCCACTCATTCTTTCTTGATGCCAAGGCACACCAGGTGATGATCGATGCACTCATCCGCGAGTCGAAGGCGCATGGCTACACCGGCTTTCAGTTCGACTTTGAAGATGTCGCATGGACGGACCGCGATCGACTCTCGGCACTGGTGAAGGAGACCGCGGATGCGCTACATGCGCAGGGGCTGCAACTCTCGATCGCCACAGTGCCGAATGCTCCCGGTCATCCCGGCACCGGCGGCTTCAACATGTGGATGTGGACCGACTGGCGCGGTGTGTTCGACCTGAAGGCCATCGCGCGGTCTGCGGATCTGGTCTGCCTCATGACCTACGACCAGCACACGCGCTGGACGACCCCCGGTCCGGTCGGTGGTTGGGGCTGGACCACCGAGAACCTGACCTATGCGCTGCAGTATGTGCCGCGCGAGAAGCTCTCGCTCGGCATCGCGCTCTATGGCTACCACTGGTATACCGGCACGCCGGCGGAGCAGCCAAAAACACCGCCCAAGCAGGGCATCGAATACAAGCCGAACTACATCGGCGAATACATCAGCCAGCCGAACTCCATGTTCTACGCGCGCACCTACGGCGCCACGCCGCAGTGGGACCCCGTCGACCACAGCGCGTGGTTCTGGTTCTATCGCGACCAGATGCGCGAGTGGATCTTCTTTACCGACGCGCGGACCTTTGAGGATCGCTACCGTCTCGCGCAGAAGGAAAACCTGCAGGGCTTCTGCTCCTGGGTGCTGGGCGAAGAGGATCCTGAGATATGGAAGCTGTTACCGGAGCACAAGTAACGAAGTTTTCAAGGAAGAGAATCGATATGCCCAGCGACAAGCAGCAACGACAATACGCGCACCACATGCTGCGCGAGATCCACGAACAACCCGCTTCACTTGCGACAGCCCTCGGACAATACGTCCGTGGCGCCGCGCTGGACAGCGCGTCCTTCGAGCCGGTCTACCAGTGGTTTTGCGACCATCATCAGGTCGTCTTCTCCGCCTCCGGGTCCAGCCGCCACGCATCCCTGGCCGGCGAAATCATGATTGAAGATGTCAGCGGCATGCCTGTGGACGTGGAGTATGCGAGCGAATACGTCTATCGCGAGATCAACACGCTGACCAATCCCGGCATCATCGTCGTCTCACAGTCCGGGGAGACGGCGGACACCCTCGCTGCGCTGCGTGAAGCCAATCGTCGCCGTCACGGCACCATCGCGGTGACAAATGTCGAGAACTCCACGATGGCGCGCGAGGCCGAGATCAGCCTGCCGACCTGGGCCGGCAAGGAACTGGCCGTCCCCGCCACCAAGAGCTTCACGGCACAGCTGCTGGTGCTCAACCTGATCGCGCTCGCCTCCGGTGTCGCCCTCAAGACATTGCCCGATGCCACGCTCGCCGCGCACCTCACCGAGGTGGCGTCGCTGCCCGCGCTCATCGCGAGCCAACTCGACAGTTGGGAACAGCAGATGAAAGAGATCGCGGCCGCACTGCGCAATGTGGACACATACCTCTTCCTCGGCCGTGGCATTCACTACTCCATTGCGCGCGAAGGCGCGCTCAAGCTGAAGGAGTCAGCCTATCTCCAGGCGGAGGGCTACCCCTCCGGTGAGCTAAAGCACGGCCCGAATGCGCTGGTCGGCGCAAATGCGGCCATCATTGCCGTTGCAACCGTCGATCGCACCGAGCCAGGCTCGGTGGTGCGCTATGAGAAGAGCGTGCAACTGCTGCACGACTTGAAGAAGCAGGGCGCTACCGTCATCGCATTAGGCAATACCGGTGACGATGCCGTCGCCAGCGCGGCTACGTATTTCGTGCCGGTCGCGCCGACCCGCGAGCACCTGCTGCCCATCGCCGAGGTGGTCCCGCTGCAGTTCTTCGCCTACTTCTCGGCGATCCAACGCGGCATCGACGTGGACAGCCCACGCAACCTGACCAAGGCAGTGCTGGCAGAGTGATTTTGTGAGAGGGGGGACCGAGCTACTTCTCCGCCGCCACCAGCTTCTTCAGCGAATCCAGGAAGGTGAATCGCACCAGCGCGGTCGGCTTCTCCGCATCCGCGATGACCGCGAGCTGCCGGTCGTTGGACATCTTCGCCTTGCCCTTGGTCTTCTTCAACGCAGCCAGCGCATTCTCTCCTACGTCGCCAAGCTCGCCCAGTTGCTGCGCACGTGGCGCCGCATCCTGCATGCGCCGGTTCTGCTGCATCTCGGTCGCCAGCTCGGGGGCGATACGCTGCCACTCCTCGAAGCGCGCCTCCAGTCGATCCGCGGCTGCATCGCTGTCGCTCGTATCGTTCAGCACCGCATCCACGTCCTGTGCGATCGCAAACCGCGAGGGCGGATCGGGCACGACCGTATCGACCAGCCTGTCCAGCGGTGTGCCGCCGTTCGTGTGCTGGCCTTGATAGCGCTCGCCGAAGCTTACAGGTTCGAGCACATCGGTGAGAACCTTCAGCGCAGTCGGATCCAACTGCCCGCTGATGCTGCGACGCATCATGGCCGGCCCGGTGATATGGGTCAGGCCGGCCTGCTCCAGCTCGATGGAGACGATGGGCAGCCGCCGGTACATCGAGACCACATCGCGATCGCTCTGCGGCGACCAGAAGCGCTCCGCGAGCGGCGCGGTGCGTGGCCAGATGCGGGAGTCGATGGTCCGCGGATTCAACTGCTCCGCCCACATGCATACCTCGCCACCCACAATCAGCTTCTGCTGCTCGGGCGTCAACGTGGTGTCGGCCGGAATCGGATCGGCCAGATACATCATCTCGTTGGTCTTCATGGCGTCCAGATAGTAGGGAGCCGACAGGATGCCGCGGTACCCCTGGCGCGCGCCGGCAGCCAACGAATCGACGCCGCGCCATGACTGCACCATCACGCTCTTGGGCAGCCCCGGCACCAAGATCTCGTCCCAACCGATCGGCTTCTTCCCGTGCCGCTCCACGATGCGCTGCAGCCGCTGGCTGAAGTAGGTCTGCAACTCGGAGGGTTGCGTAAAGCCCTTCGTCTTCATGAACCGCGCGATTCGCGGGTTTGTCGTCCAAACGGTGCCGTTCACCTCGTCGCCGCCGATATGGAAGTAGGCATCCGGGAAGATCTTCACCATTTCGCCCACGAAACGGTCGAGAAACACATAAGTACTCTCGCGTGTCGGGTCCAGGGCTTCGTCATGCACCCCGGCCACGTTCGGCAGATGAAACGGTCCCTTGGAGCTGCCTAGCTCCGGATAGGCCACCATCCAACTAACCGTGTGGCCTGGGACGTCGAACTCCGGCACCACGCGAATGCCACGTGCCCGCGCGTAGGCAACGACCTCGCGCATCTGCTCCTGGGTGTAGAACTCTCTATTCGAGCCTAGGCCGGTCAGCTTCGGATAGATCTTGCTCTCCGCGCGAAAACCCTGGTCGTCGCTCAGGTGCCAGTGAAAGACGTTCAGCTTCACCATCGCCATGCCATCCAGCGTGCGCTCGATCACACTGACCGGCTCGAAGTGCCGGCTGACGTCGATCATCAGTCCGCGCCACTGGAAACGCGGCGAATCTTCGATGGTGACAGCAGGGATCGTCGCTGCGCCGTTCTTCGACTGGAGGAGCTGCAGCAGCGTCTCCATGCCGTGGAATGCGCCAACGACCGTCGCCGCCTGAATCCGTATCTGCTGCGAGGTAACGGTCAGTGAATAGGACTCATCCTCCTCGAGCGATTGCACCGCGCCGCCTGCTCCTGCAACATCGATGACCAGGCCGGCGCCCGCCATGTCGCCCTCAATCGAGCCGAAAATATGCGGTATCGGCACACCGCTCGCAAACTGCAACCGTGCCAGCAGGCGTGCCATGCCCTCGTCCAGGCGTTCGTTGTGGAAGTGCGCATAGGCCACATGCATGTCAGGCTGCAGGCTGTAGCTGCCCGTTCCGGTCTCCAGGTGCGCGGGCAGCGGCATCAATCCTGTCTCCACCGCGCTCTGTGCCTGCATCGTGCTACCGCTCAAGAGTGCCAAAACTAGAACCGCTGTTCCCGACGCTGCACGCAGCAATCGTCCTCCATTTACGAAACCTCTGTTCGGCATGCGTACTATCTCCCATTCGCAATCTCTGTCACACGCGCAGCACCTTGATGCCCCGCTCTTCAAACGGCTGGATCATGGCGTCGGTAGCGCCCGTATCCGTCACCAGTTTGTGAATCTCCTGGATCGAACAGATCAGCGCAGAACTCACGCGACCGATCTTGGTGTGGTCCGCCACGGCGATCACCTCACGCGCCTGTCTCTGCATGGCGCGAAAGATCACAGCCTCGTCCGCTTCCAGCGTGGTTGCGCCGCGTTCTACATCCAGCCCTACGACGTTCAGAAAAACCTTGTCCAGGTACACCTCGTTAACGAAGTGCACGGCTGCCGGACCGCTCAGCGAGAAGGACCAGGCCCAGGGCAACACGCCGCCCGTGATGGAGGTGCGGATGCCCGCGTGGTTGCACAGCTCCATGCCGATGTTGATGGCGTTCGTCACCACTTTGATATTGGTGCGATGGCGAATCGCGCGGCCGATCTGTGTCGTTGTCGTGCCCGCGGTTAACCCGATCGTGTCGTTCTCCTGAATCAGGTCCGCTGCCGCCAGTGCAATGCGCCGCTTCTCTTCGGCTGCGCGCTGTTCGCGGGCCTGGAAGGAGGTGTCGTAGCGGAAGGGCTCGTACAGCAGTGGCTCGACGAGTGTGGCGCCCCCGTGCGTTCGTCGCACCAGCCCGCGTCGTTCTAGGCGATTCAGGTCGCGCCGGATGCTCGGCGCCGAGGTCTCGGCCGTAGCCAGGAGATCTTCAATCGTTGCCGACCCCTTCTGTAACAGGAGCCGCATAATCTTCTCTTCGCGATCGTCTGTCTTTACCGACATAGGTGTCTGCCGTTCTTACTCAGGAGTCCAACTGCGGCCCGTCCACCGAAAGCAGTGAAATCGATTCCCGGATTGAGCGCGAACGCCGCGAAGATCCCAATCCAGTAAGCGAGCAAAATCTGCATGAGCACGTCCGGTGTAGAGTGGAGGTCTCTGGCTCTGCCTCACCATCCACACTCGCCAGAAAAGGAGATAGGACGTGCCGGCGCCGGAAACGATGGGCCAAGCGTACATCACCTTGTTCAAATTGATGACCTATATTTTTGCTGATTTGAGGCAAAATGATCAAAGAAGTGTCCGACAGTCTCAGTCAAGGCCAGTTTTCGCTCGGCGTCGATCTCGGTGGAACCAACCTCCGCGTTGCCGCCTACCGGTCGGGCAAGCAGGTGATCGAGCTCATCTCGCTGCCCACGCGCCTCTCCCAGGGACGGGAGCGGGTGATCCATGATTTGAAGGAAGCAGTTGTTGCACTGCGCGGCAAGTTCCAGGCGCGAGGGACACTGCTTGGCATCGGCGTGGGCTCGCCCGGCCCGCTCGAACTGCCCTCGGGCATCATTCGCAATCCGCCGAACCTTCCCGGTTGGGATGGCTTCCAGTTACGGCATGCTATTGAAGAAGCGGTGGGTCAGCCCATCGTTCTGGATAGCGATGCCAATGCTGCCGCGCTGGCAGAGTTTGAACTCGGTGCCGCCCGCGCTGCCGGCATCGACTCCATCTGCATGCTCACCCTTGGCACGGGCGTGGGCAATGGCATCATCCTGAACGGAAGCATCTGGCACGGCAACAATGGCATGGCCGGCGAGGCCGGTCATTTGATGGTCGAACCGGATGGCGCACCGTGCCCCTGCGGCGGGCGTGGCTGCGTGGAGTTGTATGCCTCCGCCACAGGCGTTGTTCGCATGGCCCGGGAAGCGAACGATCCCATATTGACCGCTGCACTCCCCAAGGACTCTTCAGCCTGGACCGCACACGCTGTTGCCGATGCCGCAACCGCCGGGAACAGGGTTGCCATTGCCCTCTTCGAGCGGGTGGGCCGCGCGGTGGGAATCGCGCTGGGCGGCACAGCGAATATGCTCAACCTGCCGCTCTATGTCGTCGCCGGCGGCGTCTCAAATGCATGGGACCTATTTGCCCCAGCCATGCTGGCGGAGATGCGCCTGCGCAGCTACGTCTACCGGCTCACTGCCGCCGCGGCCAACGACTCGCTCGAAACATCCGGCAAGAGCTTTGTCTGCCGCGCCGAACTAGGATCGGAAGCAGGTATCCTTGGCGCTTGTCTTCTGCCGTTCACACGCGACGGGGCCACGCAGGGCCACTATACCGCTGCCTCGTCACACGCCTCTTGAAAGGGACCGATACCGCATGGTGACCCGCCGTACATTTCTGGGAACGCTCTCACTCGCAGCCTGCAGCACTTTCCCTCTGCCTCGCGGCCTCGCACAGCCACTGCTCGCAAAGCCACTATCCGACGCATCCGGCGCCGTGGACAGCGATGACCTGACCCGGCACATCAACCTGATCATCGGCACCGGCGGCCATGGCCACACCTTTCCCGGCGCCACCGTGCCCTTCGGCGCTGTGCAGCTCAGTCCGGACACCTACGACGACGGCTGGGACTGGTGCGCCGGCTACTATCGCACGGACGCATCGATCATGGGCTTCACCCACACGCACCTCAGCGGCACCGGCTGCGGCGATCTGCTGGACATCCTCGTGATGCCCCGCACCGGTCCGGTGAAGTTGGAGCCCGGCACGCGCGAGAATCCGGAGACCGGTTATCGTTCGCCCTTCTCGCATGACGACGAAGTCGCTGAGCCCGGCTACTACTCCGTGCTGCTCAAAGACACCGGCATCCGCGCCGAGCTGACCGCCACCGAGCGCGCTGGCCTGCACCAGTACACCTTTCCCGCAAACGCGCAGGATGCGCACTTCATCGTCGACCTGAAGCACGCCTACCAAAGCCCGAAGGATCCGGTGCGCGATGCCGTGCTCACCATTGACGCCGCCGACAATATGGTGCTGGGCGGCCGCACCGTCGATTCCTGGGCCAGGGGGCGGCAGATCTTCTTTGCCATGCAGTTTTCCGTGCCCTTCACCAAGGCGCAGCTTTACTCGGACCGCCGGCCCATCGAGGGCACGGTCGCCAAGGGCAAAGTCCTGCAGGCCGCCATCCATTTCGAACCGAAGTCCGGTCCCGTGCACGTGCGCTGCGGAATCTCTGCGGTGAGCGCTGCCAATGCGCTCAAGAATCTGCAGGCAGAGCAGCCGGACTGGGACTTTGCGGCGACGCGAGCCAAGGCCAAGGCGGCGTGGCGGCAGGAACTTAGCCGCATGCGGATCGATGGCGCCACCCCGGATCAGCAGAAGATCTTCTACACCTCGCTCTACCACATGATGTGCGCACCCACGCTGATGGACGATGTCACCGGCGAATACCGCGGTATGGATGGCCAGGTGCACACGCTCGATGCGGGCCAGCACAACTACTCGACTTTCTCGCTATGGGACACCTATCGCGCCTGCCATCCGGCGTACACGCTGTTCCAGCCCGATCGCGTGCCGCAACTGGTGAACTGCCTGGTTGCGATGGCAGAGCAGAGCCCTGCCGGGATGCCGGTATGGCCGCTGCAGGGTGAAGAGACCGGCACCATGACCGGCTATCACTCCGCCAGCGTGATGGCCGAGGCATGCGTCAAGCAATTTCCCGGCATCGACTGGGAGCGCGCCTACAAGGTTATGCGCAAGCGCAACATGGACGACGACTACCGCGGCCTCGCGCTCTATCGCAAGGACGGTTACATTCCCGCCGATCTCGAAGACGAATCCGTCTCGAAGACGCTGGAGTACGACTATGGCGACTGGGCCTGCTCGCATGTGGCGAAGAAGGTGGGCCGCACCGACGATGTCCCGATCCAGCTCAAGCGCTCGCAGAACTACAAGCACCTCTTCGACCCGAAGACGGAGTTCATCCGCGCCAAACTGGCCAACGGTGAATGGACCACACCCTTCGATCCGAAGGAGATGGGGCACATCAAGAAGTACCGCGACTACACGGAATCGAATGCCTGGCAGACCACCTTCGGCATTCAGCACGATGTGAAGGGGATGATCGGCCAGTTCGGAGGCCGCGAAGCCTACCTCAAGAAGCTGGACGCGCTCTTCAATCAGCCGTCCGAACTGCCTGCCGACGCACCACCGGACATCGCGGGCCTCATCGGACAGTACGCGCACGGCAACGAGCCGTCGCACCACATCGCGTATCTCTATGTGTATGCGGGTCAACCGTGGAAGACCCAGGAGCGCGTGCGCCAAATCCTGGACACGCTTTACCACAATGATCCCGATGGTCTGGCGGGGAACGAAGACTGCGGGCAGATGTCAGCCTGGTATGTCATGAGCGCGTTGGGACTCTACGCAGTCGATCCGGTCAGCGGCACATACGTGCTCGGCACGCCGCTCTTCGAACGTGCGCAGATCGATGTCGGCAATGGAAAGACACTCACTATTGAAGCGAAGCGCACCAGCGCAGCGCAGAAGTACGTGCAGTCGGTCGCGATCGACGGCAAACCGCTCGATCGTCTGTGGGTCCACCACAGCGAGCTGGCCGGTGGTGCTACTCTCACCTTCACCATGGGTGATCAACCGAACCACCAACTCGGCACCGCAGAGAATGTCGCCCCGCCCTCACTGACCGCATGAGCACACATACAAGTCCGTCGCGCCGTGCCTTCTTGGGCGGCGCCGCTTCGCTGGCTGCGGCCTCAGTCTCGCCGCGCCATCTCTACGCGCAGATCAAACCGACTGACCTGCATCAGCGGCCGCCCGCGAGCGAGCGTCACTTCACCAGCCCCGCGGTTGAGGCGGCGATTACACGCATCGGCGCCCACATTGCCGATCCCGATCTGCGGCTCATGTTCGGCAACTGCCTGCCGAATACACTCGACATGACCGTCTCGCCCGGCAGCTACGAAGGCCACCCCGATACCTTCGTCATCACCGGGGACATTGATGCGATGTGGCTGCGCGACTCCTCGGCACAGGTGTGGCCGTACCTTCGCTTTGCGAAAGAAGACAAGCAGCTCGCGTCGCTGCTCGAAGGTGTGATCCGGCGCCAAAGTCGCTGCATTCTGATCGATCCCTACGCCAATGCCTTTATGCGTTCGACCTCGGACAAGCCGCTCTCCTGGTCGCTGCATGACGACACCGAGATGCTACCCGGCGTCGGCGAACGTAAGTGGGAAGTCGATTCGCTCTGCTATACCATCCGGCTCGCATACGGCTATTGGAAAGCCACCGGCAGCACCCGTCCCTTCGATCAGCAGTGGCGCAGCGCGGCACAACGCATTATCGAAACTTTCCGCCAGCAACAGCGCAGGACGTCGTTCGGTCCCTATCACTTCCAGCGCCCCTCGCCGATCCCCAGCGACACGCTCATGCTTAAAGGCTACGGCAACCCGGCGCAGCCGGTCGGCCTGCTTTATTCCATGTTCCGACCCTCCGACGACGCCTGCATCTACCCACTCTTCGTGCCCGCAAATCTCTTCGCCATGGTCTGCCTGCGTCAGCTTTCCGAACTAGCCACCGCCGTCGGCGAGACCGGGGCGGCAGTCGAGGCAAACTCCATCTCCGTCGAGATCGAAGGCGGCCTCGCGCAGTTCGGTCATGTTCGTAACAGTAATGGTGACCTGAGCTGGGCCTACGAAGTCGACGCCTTCGGCAACACGCTCCAAATGGACGACGCCAACGCGCCCAGCCTGCTCTCGTTGCCGTATCTGGGCTGCTGCGACATCAACGATGCCGTCTACCAGCGGACGCGGAGCTTCGCTCTCAGCCCCAGCAACCCCTACTTCTTCAGCGGGAAAGCAGGCGAAGGTGTCGGCGGCCCGCACCAGGGCCTCGGCTACATCTGGCCCATGTCCATTCTCTTCCGCGCCTTCACCACTACGGACGAGAGAGAGATCCGCACCTGCCTGAAGACACTGCGCGACACCACCGCCGGCACCCACTTCATTCACGAGTCCTTCCAGAAAGACAACCCGGCCGACTTCACCCGCGCCTGGTTCGCCTGGGCCAACACGCTCTTCGGCGAACTGATCCTGCATCTCGCAGATACGCACCCGAACACGATCGGCGTGCCCCTGTAGGTCGGTGGAAGCTGGTTTGCTGAAACGCGGTTAGCGAAGAAGCGGTTAGCAGAAAGACGGTCAGCGGGAGCATCCCAGCCCTCCGTCATCCTGAGCGAGGGACGTGCCTTTCCGTGAACAGCCCCACCGCAAAGGGTGCCTCATCCTGCTCGAAGGGCAGGGTGGGATCAAGAGGAGCCCGAGGCGCGGTATCCGGTCAACCGCTTCCTCGCGAACCGCTTTCTAGCCGACCGCTCCTCAGCTACCCTCGGGATATGTCCCAGTCCATCGCCGTTGTCGACGCCTTCACCGCTGCCCCCTATGGCGGCAACCCCGCGGGGGTCTGCGTCCTTGCCGCCCCAGCGGCTGACACCTGGATGCAGTCTGTTGCCACCGAGATGAACCACGCTGAGACCGCCTTTCTGGTGAAACGCAGAACAGGCTCTCAAGACGGTTACGATCTCCGCTGGTTTACCCCCGCCGCCGAGGTCGACCTCTGCGGGCACGCCACGCTCGCGAGCGCGCACCATCTTTGGGAGGCAGGTCATCTCGCACCGGATGAGCAGGCACGCTTCCATACCCGCAGCGGCCTGCTGACCGCGCAACGCATCGTCATCGACGCCCAACCGTGGATCGAGATGGATTTCCCCTCAGAGCCCGTCGTGGCGACGCCTACACCTGAGGGTCTCGCTGCCATGGTGGGCGCAGAACCGGTCTTCGTCGGGCGCAATCGCATGGACTTCCTCGTGGAGTTGGAAGACGAGGCCGCGGTCCGCAGCCTGCGTCCTGACTTCAAACAGATCCATGCGTTATCTGTAGCTGAGAACATGCGCGGCATCATTGTCACCGCCGCCGGCACACATAGCGACGCAGACCTCGTCTCGCGCTGCTTCTACCCGCGCTTCCGCATCGATGAAGACCCAGTCACAGGCTCCGCGCATTGCGCGCTTGCGCCTTACTGGCTCACGCGCCTCGGCAAGCAGGAGCTGGTCGCGCACCAGGCCTCCGCGCGCGGAGGCTGGCTGCGGCTACGCGTTGAAGGCGACCGCGTGAAGCTATGCGGCCAGGCAGTCACAACACTGCAGGGTGAACTGGTACACGCTACTTAAGCGTTGGCCGTTTCGGTCTTCAACCGCTCCGCCTGGAAGTGGGCCACAACGGCATCGATCACCAACTGCAGCCGGCCTTCCATGATCTCGGCAAGCTGATGCAGTGTGAGTCCAATCCGGTGATCGGTTAGCCGGTTCTGCGGAAAGTTGTAGGTCCGGATCTTCTCCGAGCGATCGCCTGATCCCACTTGCGACCGGCGTTCCTGCGCCAACGCCTGCTGTTGCCGTTCCTGCTCCACTTCGTAGAGGCGCGCGCGCAGCACGCGCATGCCCTTTTCGCGATTCTTGATCTGCGACTTCTCATCCTGGCAGCTCACCACCGTGCCGGTGGGCAGGTGAGTGATGCGCACAGCAGAGTAAGTGGTATTCACCGACTGGCCGCCCGGGCCCGAAGAGCAGAACGTATCGATGCGCAGGTCTTTCGCTTCGATCTTGATGTCGACATCTTCCGCCTCCGGCAGTACGGCAACCGTCACGGCAGAGGTATGGACACGTCCCTGCGTCTCCGTCGCGGGGACACGCTGCACACGGTGTACGCCGGACTCGTACTTCAACTGCGAGTACACGCGGTCGCCTTCGATGATGGCGATGACTTCCTTCAGGCCGCCGATGCCTGACTCGGACGATGACAACACCTCCACCTTCCAGCGGTGCTGCTCGGCAAAGCGCGAGTACATGCGAAAGACCTCCGCCGCAAAGAGCGACGCCTCGTCGCCGCCGGTGCCTGCGCGGATTTCGAGGATGACGTTCTTTTCGTCGTTCGGGTCCTTCGGCAGCAGCCGCAGCTTCAGGTCTTCTTCGATGTGCGGCAGCCGCTCTTCCAGCTGGCTTAGCTCCTCCTGCGCCATGGCACGGATATCCGGATCGCTCTCCGCCAGCATTAGCTGCGCATCGGCGATGCCTTGCTTCGTGCGCTCGTAGTCTCGGAAGGCCTCGACCACCGGCTCCAGGTCGCGATGCTGCTTGGCAACCTTCTGGTAGCGCTCATGGTCGTTGATGACCTCGTCGGAGGCCATCTCGCGCCCCAGGTCTTCGTAGCGGGCGGCAATCTGCTGCAGACGTTCAAACATCGGGAAACTCCTCGGCCGATGGGCCGGATGCACTCGCAAATGGGATAGGGAAGGGACGCGACGTAGCTCAATGGCGGCGGGAGCCGCTAGAGAAGAGTGCCCGGGATGTTGATCCGGCAGGACATCGCTGTCCTTAGACTATCGCGAGGGTGCCCAGGATGCATCTACTTTTCCGGGGCACCCAGTACGGATGCGCCGCGACAGGGACATTTGAATGACGGAACTTGAACCATGGGCGGAGCTCTGCGAGCGACTCGCTGGGACGACCAAGAAGCTCGAAAAGCGCGCGTGGATGGCCGACTACCTGCGTGAACTACCGAGAGACGCTGCCGCTCACGCGGTTTTGTATCTCGCAGGGAGTGCATTCCCGGAGACGGATGGCCGCCAGTTAAGCGTGGGCGGCGCTAGTCTTTCAACCGTCCTCAAGGAGCTGGCCCACGCCGGCGACGAAGCGCTGCACACGGCTTATCGCAAAGATGGAGATCTCGGCTCCGCGGCCTTCGCTCTGCTCCCGGATCGCGCACCCTCTGCAGCATCGCTGACAATCGAGGCGGTCGCGGACAGCTTCGCGCAACTTGCAGGCGCACGCGGCACGGCGGCAAAGCAAACCCTGCTCCGTGCGTTGCTGGAACGCGCAACCGCGCTTGAAGCGAAGTATCTGATCAAGCTCATGCTCGGCGATATGCGCATCGGCGTGAAGCAGGCGCAGGTGGAAGAGGCCATCGCCGTTGCTACGGAGTGCCAACTGATCGCGGTCCGTCGTGCTGTGATGCTGCTCGGCGATCTCAGCGAAGTGATGCAGCTGGCGGAGGCGAACCGGTTGGACGAAGCGCGGATGCGGCTCTTTCATCCGCTTGGCTTCATGCTGGCCAGTCCGGTCGATACCGTGGAGGCGGCCGTGGCGCGCTTTGCAGAGGAGGTGCAAGCAGAGCGGCTGGGCGAAGGCGGCGCAAAGCCCGCGCCCGAGACGGAGGGCACGAGCAGTGACGCACATGTCGAAGCCGATGTTCCGCCTGCGCTGACGCAGGCTCATATTCAAGACAAGTACGACGGCATTCGCTGCCAGCTTCACTGCGGCGATCCGGCGCATCCCGGCCGTGTCGCGCTCTTCTCCCGCACCCGTGACGACATGACACACAGCTTTCCCGAACTCACCGAGGCCTTTGCAACGATCACAGAACCGCTCATTCTCGACGGCGAGATTCTGGCCTGGCGCGCCGGCGGCGACGACACGGCGCAACGCGCGCTGCCATTCTCTTCACTGCAGAACCGCATCGGTCGCAAGCGCGTCACGGCGAAAATGCGTGAGCAAACGCCGGCGGTTTTCATGGCCTTCGACGTTCTCTATCGGGGCGATGCGTTGTTGCTCGAGCAGCCGCTCGCAGCCAGGCGTACGCTGCTGGAGCAGGTATGTGCCGCACAAGCGCCGCATACAGCCGTCGGTACTCTCTCGCAGGAAAAGGCAGAATCTGCCGGGGGCCAGGCTGCGTTGTTTACCGATATCGAGACGGAGCCGGTACCGCTTAGTGCGGGAGCCTTTCCCCGACTCGTTCTTGCGCCGATCGAGCGGCTGGCCAGCGCCGATCAACTCGAACAGGCATACATCGATGCACGGGCGCGTGGCAATGAGGGCGTGATGCTGAAGGCAGCGGCCAGCGTCTATCAACCGGGACGTCGCGGCCTCGCGTGGCTCAAGCTGAAGCGCGAACTCGCCACTCTTGATGTCGTCGTCGTATCCGCCGAGTATGGCCACGGCCGGCGAGCCGGCACGCTGAGCGATTACACCTTCGCCGTGCGCGACGGCAAAACATTCAAGAATGTCGGCAAGGCCTACTCCGGTCTCACGGATGCAGAGATCGCCCAGCTCTCGCAGTACTTCCACGAGCACACACTGGAAGACTTCGGCGGCTGGCGCACGGTAGAGCCGACGATCGTGCTCGAAGTCGCCTTCAACAACCTGATGCGCTCGGACCGTCACGCCAGCGGCTTCGCCATGCGTTTCCCACGGATTATGCGTATCCGCAACGACAAACCTGTCGGCGAGATCGACACACTCGTGCGCGTCGAAGAACTCTACAACGCGCAACCAGACCGGCCGGTGGAGGTCTGAGAGGCGGTAGCAATGATCATCGGGGCAGGCTGCCGAAGTAAAAGGGAAGGCCCCGGGTTGTCGTTCCCGGGGCCGCATATTCCCATGCGTTACGGTCCAGTGTTCTGGACGCCGCCTGATACTTATCAGATATAACAAACCAGCCGCTAGTTGCAAGACATTCTTCACTCGTCGCTATTACTTCAGGCTGCAGTACCGCGGAGGGCAGGAGAGTCGAACTCCCAGGGTTGACGACCCTGCAACCGATTATCAGGCGGCGTCCATGACCTCATGGAAATACCCTCCAAACGCTAACGACCTGACAGGATTCAACATAATGGCTAAACGAATGGACAGGTCGCGTTTCGTCAGAGCGTTTCTACAGCGGTCATGTATCCCTCCCGTTTTGGCCCACTATTCGACAAAGTTGGCGCTTCAATCACTTAGCCGCCGGCGGCAGCTCGAACGCCTTCACATCCAGCCCCTCCGGCGACCATGCATTCACAACCGTCTTCGCAATCTTCGCCGTCGTTAGGTAGGCCTCCGTGTCGTCGCTCCATCCCTTGTCTGCGTTCTCCCAGGTGAAGATGGATAGGATCACCAGCCCATTCTTGGTTGCAATTGCATCCACATCATTGCGTACCGCGTCGAGCGCGCCGGTCTTGTTCGCAATCGCCGAGCCTTCTTCCGAACTATCCATCGGCTCGAGGTATCGCGGCACGCCGTCGCGATAGAACTGCGAGCGCAGCATGTGCAGCGTGACGCCGCAGATCGCACGATCCGCCTCCGTCGGCGGCGCATGGCCATCGCCAAGCTGGCAGGTGACGATACGCTGCATCAGCATGGCCATCTCACTCGCCGTCGTCTTGCCCAGGCCGAAGCGCTTCTGGTCGGCAGGCATTGGCTCAGTAGCCGGTTTGCCGATCTTCTTGTACAGCCACGTATTCTTCAGGCCGATGCGTGCCATCTCGCTGTTGGTCGCGTCGAGGCCGATCGTGTCAATGGCCGTGTTCGTCGCCGTGTTGTCGCTGACGATCACCATCATGAACAGCACATCCTTCAGCGTCAGCGTCACCGGCACGTCGAAGAACCCCAGCACGCCCGAGCCGCCCGTCTGGTTCTCCTTCGTCAATATCACCGGATCGTTCCAGTGCGCTTTGCCGGCACGTATCTGCTGCATCGCCTCGTAAAGAATCGCGAGCTTGATCACGCTCGCCGTCTGCACCGGCTCATCGGCCTTCAGGCTCACGACTTGGCCGGTCTTCATGTCCTTCGCGTACACCGCGACCTGCCCGTGATGCTGTGCAGCGATCTGTTCGACCTGGGATTGCAGTTGCGCCGCGCCAGGAGCGGCCTGTGCGCGCGCGTTGTTGGAGGTGAGGAGTGCGATGGTGCCGAGGACGAGGGTGGCAAAGCGCATGTGCGGCATGGTACACCGCTAGGTATGGCACTCCAATTCACAACCAGCTATATGGACGATGTACGACCGCTCTTCGCCATGTACCGCCGCCTGGGCGAAGGCGCGATCGCGCAGGTCTCCGACGCGGATCTGACGGCAACCCTCGATCCAGAGATGAACTCGATTGCGCAGATCGTGAAGCACATGGGCGGCAACATGCGCTCGCGCTGGACCGGCTTTCCCGAGGCCGATGGCGAGAAGCCGGACCGCAACCGCGACAACGAATTCGCCGCACCGCCGGCGACGCGTGCCGCAGTGATGGCGGTATGGGAGCAGGGCTGGTCCTGTCTGTTTACGGCGCTCGATGCACTTACCGATGCCGATCTTACCGGCGAAACACGCATTCGTGGTGAGCGCCACTCGGTCATGCAAGCCGTCAACCGGCAGATTGCACACTACAGCTACCACGTAGGCCAGATCGTATTTCTGGCGAAACACTTCCAGTCGGAGAAGTGGAAGTCACTGAGTGTGCCGCGCGGCGGCTCGTCGAGCTTCAACGCAGAGGTAGCCGCAGGCCTCAAGAGTCAGCGGTAAAAGAGTCAGCGATAATGCGGAAAGGGCGTCGGCCTGAGCCGGCGCCCACAGGAGTGGATCTTCGCGCTTCACAGCATTACGAAATGCTCTATCGTCCGGCCTGCATTCCGCCTTTACTGCCGTTGTACGTCACATGCCACACCGAATTCGATCCATCGTCGGTGACGAATAGCGATCCGTCCTTCGCGAAGGTCACGCCCACAGGACGACCCCAGACGTTGCCGTCCGGCGTGACGAACCCGGTCAGGAAGTCCTGGTAGGCGCCGGTGGCCTTGCCGTTCTCGACCGGCACAGCGATCACCTCATACCCCGTGCGCTTCGCCTTGTTCCACGAGCCGTGCTCCGCAGCGAAGGCCCAGCCCTTATAGCTGGCAGGGAACTCCTTGCTCTCGTCGAAGGTCATTTCCAGCGATGCGTTATGCGGCTGCAGCAGGACATCGGGCACGATCACTTTGCTTGCCAGCTCGGGATGCTTGCCCTTGTGCCGCGGATCCTGGTGGTCGCCCATGTAATAGAAAGGCCAGCCGTAGAAGCCGCCTTCCTGCACGTGCGTGATGTAGTCGGGCACCAGGTTGTCGCCCAGGCCGTCGCGTTCGTTGGTGGAGCACCACAGCTGCCCGGTCATCGGGTTCACCGCTTCCCCCACGCAGTTGCGGATGCCATAGGCGTACACCTTCACGAACTTCCCTTCGGGGGTGTACTCAAGCACGTCGGCGCGGTGCACTTCGGCGGGGTTGTTGTCCGTGTCATCGATGTTCGAGTGCGAGCCCACCGAGACCAGCATGTGCTGACCATCCTTGGTGAAGACGACGTCGCGTGTCCAGTGCCCACCGCCGCGCAGTCGTCCGCCGCCGGGCAGCGATTCCACCACTACCTGCGACGGCCCACTCGCCTTCATGTCGCCGTTCTTGTACGGGAACTTCACGACAGAATCTGTGTTGCCGATGTAGATCCACTTCGGGTTCGGCCCCAGCGGATAGAATGCCAGGCCGAAGGGCTGCTTCAGTCCAGTCGCAAAGGTGCCTACCTCCTTAGCCTTGCCGCTCGCGTCCGTGCCGCGGAAGACCTTAACGGTCCCGCTGTCGCCGCTGTGATCGGGCTCTGATTCAACGACAAAAAGATCGCCGTTGGGCGCGGTGCGGATAAGCCGCGGGTTTTGCACGTCGGAGGAGTAGAGCTCCACCTTGAAGCCATCCGGCGCCTGCGGCATGGCGCCCTCCGGGCGGGGCACCAGACTGGGGCCGTTGTCGACCGACTGCGTCGCATAGGGAGCGGGCAGATCGGCGACCGTGATCTTGCGCATCGCGCCAGGATGCTCTTTGGAATAGTCGGTAAAGGCAGACTGGCCGGTAGCCACCTGCGAACTCTGAGCCAGAAGCGCGGCCGGAGCGGCCACCAGGAAGGCGGGAAACACGACACAGCCCAGCGCGAGCCGGGCAGAGGTCAAACGAGGCATGCAGTCCTCCATGATGGAAGCAAGTCTGGTTGTTGGATGCGCCGCATTCCATCGGCGACACGATAGGGTAACGATACCGGGCCGCCCTATCGCCTGACAAATGGGTGAATCGCCTCCGGCCAGATTCACTCGGCGAACTAACGAACTATGGATTGCCCCCGGCAAGTTGCTTCACCATATCGATCGGCACCGTCGCCGTCAGTATCGTCCGGCTGCCATGCTGCACCACGGCTGCGCTGTTGATCAGCGTGCGGTAGCTCTGGCTCGCCGGATTGTTCTGGACCGCTGTCATCGCCGTCGACATCAGCCCCAGCACGTTCTGGAGCGCCGTGGTGGTGGCAGCGGCGTCGGCCTGGCTGGGGGCAATCTCTTCCACGCGCAGCCGCAGCGTGCCAAGATACCGCATCGATGCGATGAAAGCCGTATCTGCGTCGAGCGGCAGCCGTATCCCGAAGACACGCGGGCCGCCCTCCGTCCAGAAGGGCAGCGAGATGCGCCCGATTCCCCAGGCGACCGAGAGCGCGGGCACCTGGCCGTAGTAGTCCGAGAGGACGGACGAACCGGAGAAGGGCAGCGCCGCCGTGCGATAGCGGTCCACGATGGCGTGGATCTGTTCCGCTGTCGGTGTATTCGATACCGCGACCACGTCATACCCCAGCATCACGATGCGCACCGTGCGGCCCTGGCTGGCGATTGAGTAGATGGTGTGGTCGGCATACTGCTCGCGGCCGCTGCTGTTCGCCGCTAGCCATGACTCGACACGCTTGTGATCGAAGCGCCCGGAGAAGACCTCCGAGTAAGCCACCGGCCCGTTTGGACCGCGTGGGTCCGCCATGCGGTGCAGGGCGATGGCCGCCTGATGCAGATCCCGCTCGAAGACGAAGCCGGTGGCGTCGATGAAACGCTGATAATTCGCGTCATGCGCAACGGGATGCTGGTCGAACTTCATCGCGGCGCGGAGCGGCTCGAAGTTGATGTAGAGGATTCCGTCGGACTCCGGCAGCAGTCGCGCGACCTCGGGCGGCGCCTTCTGTCGCAAGTACGCCAGCACTCCCAGCACAACGATGATGGCGGCAACGATCAGCAAGGTGGTGCGGGTGCGTTTGCGCATGGTGGAGTGGCGCAGACAGGATAGCAGTGACGTTGGCATCAGTTGCATGTGTGAGCATTTGCCGTCATCGCCGTCCCGCCGCTCCTGCTGTAGACTTCTCTGCGAACCCTTGCTCACTGTTTTTCCCGGAGGCTTGTGTGCCGCACAGGCATTCTTTCCATCTCGCTGTCGCCGCGCACAGGTTGGTTATCACGGCTGTATTGGCCGTGAGCTCGATCGCATGTACAGCAGCTCCCACCGACTGGACCGCGCAATGGATCGCCGCGCCACCTGCGTCGTCCGCGCAGCGACAACCACTTCCGCTCTTCCGCCGCGAGTTTGCTGTGCGCAGCGGACTCACGCGGGCGACGCTGTCCATCTCCGGTCTGGGCCAATACGAAGCGCGCATCGACGGGAAGAATGTAACCGACGCTGTGCTTACCCCGGGATGGACGGACTATCGCAAGCGCGTCCTCTATGACAGCTACGATGTGACGCGGCGGTTGCGGCCGGGTACGCATGCGATCGGCGTCCTGATGGGCAACGGCATGTACAACGTCCGGGAGACGCCCGGACGCTATGGCAAGTTCAGCGGATCCTTCGGCCAGCCGAAGCTGATTGTGCAGCTGGAGCTGGTGTATGCGGATGGAAGCGCGGAGCAGATCAAGACCGACACTGCGTGGAAGACGGCTCCGGGGCCGATTGTCTTCTCTGCCGAGTATGGCGGTGAGGACTACGACGCGCGACGGGTGCAGCCGGGCTGGGACCAGCCGGGGTTTCATGACGCAGGGTGGAGTGCTGTCGCGAGTGTCGATGGCCCGGGCGGCAAGCTCATGCCGGAGCGGACGCCGCCGGTCGAGTTGTTCGAGCGCTACGCTCCCAGGCGGGTCACGCATCCCAGGCCCGGCGTCACCGTCTACGATCTGGGCCAGAACTTTGCCGGCTGGCCGGAGATCACGGTCCATGGCCATCGCGGCGATGTTGTGCGGTTGATCGCCGGCGAGCTGCTGGACTCGAACGGTCGGGTGACGCAACGCAGCGCGCACGCCTTTCCCGATGCGCCCAACGCCTTCACCTACACCTTGCGCGGAGGCGGCGTGGAGCACTGGCATCCGCGCTTCAGCTACTACGGATTCCGCTACGTTGAGGCCGAGGTCACGGGAGCTCCCGTGATTGATCGCCTGGAGGGGCGGGCGCTGCACGAAGCGGCGGCGGTGGACGGCCACTTCACCTCGTCGAACGACCTGTTCAACCGCATCCATCTGCTGATCGACCGCGCCATGCTTAGCAACATGGTGAGCGTGCTCACTGACTGCCCGCATCGGGAGAAGCTCGGCTGGCTCGAGCAGACGCATCTGGCAGGCCCCTCGCTGCTTTACAACTACGATCTATCTGCGCTGTACGCGAAGATGTCGGACGACATGGCCGACGCACAGCTCGCCAACGGCCTGGTCCCGGACATCGCGCCGGAGTATACCGTCTTCCAAGGTGCCTTTCGCGATTCGCCGGAGTGGGGCAGCGCGGTCATCCTCAGTCCGTGGGTCGCCTACCAGTTCTATGGCAACGTCGCGCCCTTGCGCGCGCACTATCGCTCCATGCAGCGATATGCGGAGTACCTGGGCAGCCGCGCGCAGGACCACATGCTTCGTTACGGCCTCGGCGACTGGTACGACCTGGGTCCCAGGCCGCCAGGCGAATCACAGCTTACGGGCAAGGGACTTACCGCCACCGCGATCTACTATCAGGATCTCACCACGCTCGCGCGGATCGCGGACGTGTTGGGCAGCTCCTCGGACGCCCTCCGTTACCGTGGGCAGGCAGCCGCCGTGAAGCAGGCCTTCAACGCCCACCTCTTCCATCCGGCAACCAACGAATACGACACCGGTAGCCAGACCGCGAATGCCATGCCGCTGGTCGTCGGCTTGGTGCCGGAGGAGCATCGCACCGCCGTGCTTGCAAACCTGGTCGCAGACATCCGCAGGCACGGCAACCACGTCACCGCGGGCGACATCGGCTTCCATTACGTGGTGCGCGCCCTCACCGACAACGGACGGTCGGACGTGCTCTATGACATGCTCACGCGCACCGACAAGCCCAGCTACGGCGACCAGCTCGCGCATGGCGCCACCACGCTCACCGAGGCGTGGGACGCAAATCCTGACTCGTCGCAGAACCACTTCATGCTGGGCCACGCAGAAGAGTGGTTCTACCGCGGACTAGCCGGTATCCGGATCGATATGAGCGAGCCCGAACCAACCCGGGTCCGCATCGAGCCCGCCATCGTCGGCGATCTCACAAGTGCCTCCGCAACCTACCGGACGAAGCTCGGCGAGGTGGTCAGCAACTGGACTCGACGGGGGACGACGCTCGCTCTGACCGTTCACATCCCTCCGGGTGCTCAGGCGACAGTGCTGCTGCCGTCTGGCTACGGGCAGCATGCACAGGTAAATGGCCGGGAACTGACTTCAGCAGCCGGCGTGAGCGCCGTGCGTGCGACAAACAATGTGACCCAATGCGTTGTCGCAGGCGGCGAATATCGGTTTGTCGCGCAGCGTCGGAATTGATCCCCTGCGACGCATTGCGAGGAGCTTCAACGCTGTGCTACTCTTGCGCTTGAACGGTCGCTTTCCGGGGTCAGCAGCAGTGTGTGCCGGGAACAGGCGTTGCGGGCTGGCGTAGCTCAGCTGGTAGAGCATCTGATTTGTAATCAGAGGGTCGGGGGTTCAAGTCCCTTCGCCAGCTCCAGTCCTCTAGCCGGACAAAGGATCGTCGAGACATTGTAAGGACGTCCGGCACTTCGTTTCGCGACATCCAGTCCGTTGTCTTCCTCTTCCCCTCGTCTTCCGCGCTGGTCTCTGGCGAAGCGTTGTGTGATCGAGAAGGTCGCGCGCAGGATAGCGGGTCGATGGATCGGAACTGTGCACAGGTGGCCGAGCGGTTAATGGCAGCAGACTGTAAATCTGCCCGTCCTAGCGACGTACGGAGGTTCGAATCCTCCCCTGTGCACCAGAAGTTGTGGGCGTGACGGACGAGGGCAGCGGTCTGAGTGTCGGCCGGAAGACCGCAGTGGCTTTGGTATTGTTTGCGTTGCTCGCCGGGCTGGCATGGACGACGATGGAGGCTGGCCGGATGCGCACGCTGGTGATGGTGGTATTGGGAGCATTTGCACTGCGTTTGCTGCTGGGATTGCGTCGTCCGCGCCCGGATGCAGAAGTACAGTGAGCGCGCTAGGATGAATGAGCGTGTGCGGTTTGGTGCAGAGGGCTGATGTAGCTCAGTTGGTAGAGCACTCCCTTGGTAAGGGAGAGGTCACCGGTTCAATCCCGGTCATCAGCTCCAGAGTTTGAAGCAGGTCAGCAAGTCGGCAAGTCAGCCAACCAGCGAAGCGTGGCTGACTTGCCGACTTGCTTCCGCCGCAGGCGGCCTGGCTTGCTGCTTCAGGGCGGGAGTAACTCAGTGGTAGAGTCACAGCCTTCCAAGCTGTTGGTCGCGGGTTCGATTCCCGTCTCCCGCTCCAACTGACGATGTGCAGCCGAAGTGAACGTGGAGTGACGTGGACGTAATGTTTGAGAAGCCGGCATTGGAAGTTCAGGACAGCGCGTCGTTCGATTCAGTGCGCATCGCCATACAATCGGCGCTCGCGCCTGCGTCTGCGGGCAAATTTCTGAAGCAGCTCGATAGCCAGCGGATGCGCGTGCGCGACTTCGAGGCAGTGTTGGGCAAGGGGCTGTTGGGTCAGGACGCCATCGCAGCCTACCGGCGGCTGGGCGATCTCGATCGCGGTCAGATTCGCGAGCTGTATCTCGAATTGGTGGAGCATGTCGCTCCCGAGCTGCGGGCGAAGTATCTGAAGATCTACGCCTACTACTGAGTCTTGCGACGCTTCGCGAGGAGCGTCCATACGCTACCGTTGGCGCTGTATGCGGCGCCGCGATATCAGGTTTGTGCAGTCAGCATCAGTAATTGAGGAGAGGAACGAGCGAAATGGCGAAGGAGAAGTTTGACCGTTCGAAGCCGCATGTGAATGTAGGGACGATCGGTCATATTGATCACGGGAAGACGACGTTGACGGCGGCGATCACGAAGGTGTTGTCGAAGCACAATCCGAACAACAAGTTTCGGAGTTTTGACACGATTGATAACGCGCCCGAGGAGCGGGAGCGTGGTATCACGATTGCGACGGCGCACGTGGAGTACGAGACGAAGAACCGTCACTACGCGCACGTGGACTGCCCGGGCCACGCGGACTACATCAAGAACATGATCACGGGCGCGGCGCAGATGGATGGAGCGATCCTGGTGGTGGCGGCGACGGATGGTCCGATGCCGCAGACCAAGGAGCACGTGTTGCTGGCGCGCCAGGTAGGTGTGCCGTACATCGTGGTGTTTTTGAACAAGTGCGATGCAGTGGAAGACCCGGAGCTGACGGATCTGGTGGAGATGGAAGTGCGGGAGCTGTTGTCGAAGTACAACTTCCCGGGCGACGATGTGCCGGTGATCCGCGGATCTGCCTTGGGTGGATTGAACGGCGAGGCGCAGTGGGAGGCGAAGATCGACGAGCTGATGGAGGCGGTGGACCAGAACGTGCCGCTGCCGGAGCGTGCCATCGATCAGCCGTTCCTGATGCCGATTGAAGATATCTTCTCGATCTCGGGCCGCGGGACAGTGGTGACGGGCCGTATCGAGCGTGGTCAGGTGAAGGTGGGCGAGGAGGCAGAGATTGTCGGCTTCCGCGAGACGCGCAAGACGGTAGTGACCGGCGTCGAGATGTTCAAGAAGCAGCTGGACGAGGGCCGTGCGGGCGACAATGCCGGACTGCTCTTGCGCGGGATTGCGAAGGAAGACGTGGAGCGCGGGATGGTGTTGGCGAAGCCGGGCTCGATTACGCCGCACACCAAGTTCAAGGGCGAGATCTACGTGTTGTCGAAGGAGGAAGGTGGTCGTCACACGCCGTTCTTCAACGGGTACCGTCCGCAGTTTTACTTCCGGACGACGGATGTGACGGGAACGGCGAAGCTTCCGGAGGGTACGGAGATGGTGATGCCGGGCGACAACATCTCACTGGAGATCGAGCTGCACACGCCGGTGGCGATGGAAAAGGGTCTCCGGTTCGCCATCCGCGAAGGCGGCCGGACCGTCGGCGCCGGCACCATCACCGACATCATTAAGTAGGGAAACAGGCACGGTCGTGTGGCGTGGAAGAGTGGGAATTTGAACGGAAGGGGGTTGACGATATGGAGATTTACATTGATGGCGGACGTTCCAGTCTTGAGGATTGGACGCGGGCGCAGCAATGGCCAATCGAACAACTCCCACCGCTGACCGCAGAACAAAGGACTGTAGCCGGCAAGTTGGGTATCTCGGAAGTGGACTATGCGCGCAGCGCTTATGCGGGTGAGCTTTCCCGGGGTGAACTGGTGAGCAAGACGGAGCGCTTCGGTCGCCTTGTCGAGGGCATCATGCGCGAGACCTTTCCCAACGCTTCGGTAGAAAAGGTCTCGTTAAGGACTTTTGCCGGCAGGATTCAGGTCCAGGCCACGGCTGACGGGCGTCCTGTCCATTTTGACGTTGATGAAGATCTGCTCGACGGTCTGCTGCGGACGGGATCGGCGCAACTGGAAGCTGGCTTGAGACGCATTGTCGAGTTGAGTCTTCCGGCGCCGGGGTCAGTCAAGGCCTCATGAGGCTGGCAGGGCAAACAGTAGCGGTTATACTTACGGAGGAAGGACGCCAGGTACTCAGCCGAGCTGCGATCGACCTCCACGAAGATCCCTCGTCTTGTTCTCTGTTGAGGAGTCCGAGGATTTGGGGTTGTGGGTGCGTCTTCCTCGCGAGGATCGAATGCATTTCTTCCTGCTGCGATGGGATTACATATTAGGAATTGATCTGCCCAGCGGCCCAGATAAGCCGTTCGGGCTGAAGAGTAAAGGATAAGAAAATGCGTGAAATCGTGACATTGCAGTGCCCGGATTGCAAGGAGCGGAACTACTCGACGACGAAGAACAAGAAGACGACCACTGGCCGTCTCGAGTTCAAGAAGTTCTGTAACCGCTGCCGCAAGCACACGGCGCACAAGGAAACGAAGTAAAGGGAGCAGGGACTAGGGAGCAGGGAGTGCAGGACCGAATTAGCGTGCAAGCATGCTCTCCAGGTTCTGATCCCTCATCCTTGAGCCCTATTCCCTCACCACAGGGGCGTAAGCTCAATGGTTAAACTGTCGGTCTCCAAAACCGAACTTCTCGGTTCGAATCCGAGCGCCCCTGCCATCTTTTAAAGACGCTGGCAGCCGCAGGGAAGCAGTCGTAAAGCATGGACGCAGCACACAAGGCTGCGCGCAATCGAGTGGCAAAGAAGGATTGTGATGGCGAAGGCGATAGCGGTATCGGGAGAGCGATCGGACGACAAGAGGCCCAATCAGTTGATGGGCTCCTGGGAGCGGACGACCGATTTTCTGAAGGATGTGCGCAACGAGATGCGCAAGGTCGTCACTCCCTCGCTCAAAGAGGTGCAGTCGACGACAGGGGTGGTGATCGTGACCGTATTCGCCTTTGCCGCCTATTTTTATCTGGTCGACCAGGTGCTGGGCCGTGCCATTCAGGGGCTGTTGCATCTGCTGGGCAGTGGGCAGTAGAGGTTTGAGGCAAAGATGACCGACGAAAGCAACAACAAGATCGACGACCAGCTGAATCCCCAGGGCGCGTCCACGGCGACTGCAGAGGCCACGGACGACGGCCACGAACATCTGTCGCCGCCGGTCAATGAGCGTTTTAAGTGGTACATCATCCATGCCTACTCGGGCTTCGAGCGTAAGGTGAAGGAGTCGCTCGAGGGCCGGATTCAGGCCTTCGGCCTGCAGACCAAGATTGGCCGGATCATGATTCCGACCGAGCCGGTGACCGAGTTGGTAAACGGCAAGAAGCGTACCGTCGAGCGGGTCTTCCTGCCCGGGTATGTGCTGGTTGAGATGGATCTGGACAACGACCTCTGGCATGTGATCAAGAACACGCCGCGGGTGACCGGCTTCCTCGGAACCGGTGACAAGCCAGTCTCGCTCACCGAGCAGGAGGTTGGCTCGATCTTGTTCCGCACGGATGTCTCGAAAGACAAACCGCGGCTCAAGATCAAGTTCGAGAAGAACGAATCCGTGCGCATCACCGAGGGTCCCTTCGCCAACTTCAACGGCGTGGTCGATGAGGTCAATGAAGACCGCGAGACGCTGAAGGTGATGGTGACGATCTTCGGCCGCTCGACCCCGGTCGAGCTTGAGTTCGGCAAGGTAGAGAAGTCAGTGGAATAGCAGCCTTCGGCTGCTATTCCAGCTACTAGCCACCAGCTTCTAGCTTGTGAAGTGCTAGCTTGTGAAGTGATAGAGCAGGTGAGGCTGATCGGTACAGACGAGTTGAGAATGAATCGCCCTGGCTAGGAGCTAGGAGCTAGCAGCTAGAAGCTGCTTTTAGAAAGGTAGTTTGAGCAATGCCGCCACCCAAGAAAGTACAGACACAGGTCAAGCTGCAGATCGAGGCAGGCAAGGCGACCCCGGCGCCGCCGGTCGGTCCCGCCCTCGGTCAGGCGCAGGTCAACATCATGGAGTTCTGCAAGCAGTTCAACGCCCGCACGCAGAACAAGGAGATGGCCGGACTCATCATCCCGGTCGTCATCACGGTCTACGTCGACCGCTCCTTCACCTTCGTCACCAAGACGCCGCCCGCGGCGATTCTGCTGAAGAAGGCTGCCGGCGCCGCCAAGGGCTCGGGCACGCCGAACAAGACCGAAGCCGGCCAGGTCACCGAAGCACAGGTCCGCGAGATCGCCACTCAGAAGATGCCCGACCTGAATGCCGCCTCCGTGGAATCGGCAATCAAGAGCATCAAGGGCACCGCGCGGTCGATGGGGATCAAGGTCACGGCATAAACGGCTGCTCGCAGAGGAGGTCGGGATGTCGGCGATTCCATTGCTTAAGCAAAATGCTGTACCGGTCTCGACTGCTCCGCAGACGGTCAGGCTTTCCCTCGATGCACTGCCGTTCCCTCTTGTGATCCGACTTCCAAAACGGATGAGCGGCGAGGAGTTATTGCAGTTTTGTGCCGCAAATGAGCTTTTGCGGATTGAGCACACGGCGGATGGAGACCTTGTCGTGATGACCCCTGCCGGCGGGAAGACAGGCAACAAAGAGGGCTATCTCATCCGCGAACTCGATCTGTGGGCAGAGCGGGATGGTAAGGGGATTGCTTTCAACTCGAACACTGGCTTTCTGCTGCCGGATGGGTCGATGCGTTTGCCCGACGCGGCGTGGTTATCGGCGGCGCGCTGGGAATCCCTCACGGGCAAACAGCAGGAAGGCTTCGTGCCCGGCTGCCCGGAGTTTGCCGTGGAGCTTCGTTCGCCGAGCGACCGCGTATCACAGGTCGAAGGACGAATGGAATTCTGGATCGAAAATGGCGCGGTGCTGGGCTGGCTGATCGATCCCCAGCGAAAACTAGCGATGGTCTACCGACCCGGCCAGGAGCCGGAGACACTGCTCAAGCCCGAGTGCCTCGAAGGTGAAGGACCGGTTGCGGGGTTTCGTCTGGCGATGGAACGGTTCTGGACGTAGTGAATAGAGCTTGAAATAAGAGCTCTAGTTCCGATGGTTATGAACCAAGCGACCGATGAGACTGATGTCATCAAAGCGGTGCAGTGGCGATACCGCATTTGTAATTACCTGTTCAGACTTGGGTTTGGATGGTTTATCGCCGGGGTGGTGTTGGGGATCTTTCCTGCATTGTCGAAGTGGTTGGGTTGGAATGCGGGGGCGGTGGAGCTTGTCGGTTTCGGGATATTCTCTTCAGCATTTGTACTGACGCTCGCCATATACCGCTGTCCAGCGTGTGATCGTTATTTGAGCCGGTTCAGACCCCAGAAGGACCGATGTCCCCAATGCGGGGTTAAGGTGCGATGAGGACAGTTGCGGTGAGAAATTCTGGACCCTGAATTCGCGGTCTTTCTTGCGCCCGTAGCGATTGTCCGGCATACTGGTAAGGTTCGTCTCTAGGATTATCGGAGGCGATGTCAACAGCACCACGGTCAGATGGCTCGCTCTTCGAAGCGGGCTCAGCGCAGAGCGCTGCTGGGATCTGGCGGTGGGAGACGAGGGATAGATGGCTAAGAAGTTCAGCAAGAATATGGCGAAGGCGCGTGCCCTGGTAGAGCCCCGGCCCTACACATTGGAAGACGCGGTACCGCTGCTCCAAAAGGTAAAGTTCGTTAAATTTGACGAGACCGTCGATCTGACGCTGCGTCTAGGTGTCGATCCCAAGCATGCCGACCAGATGGTGCGCGGCACCGTCGTGCTGCCGCACGGCCTGGGCAAGACCAAGAAGGTCGCCGTCATCACCTCGGGCGACCGTTTGCGTGAGGCGGAGGCCGCCGGTGCCGATATTGTCGGTGGCGAAGACCTGGTCGAGAAGATTCAGAAGGAAAGCTGGACCGATTTCGATGCACTGATCGCGACTCCGGACATGATGCGCTCGGTTGGGCGTCTAGGAAAGGTGCTTGGACCCCGCGGCTTGATGCCGAACCCGAAGACCGGCACCGTGACCTCCGATGTCGCTGCGGCGGTCAAGGAGATCAAGGCCGGCAAGATCGAGTTTCGTACCGACAAGACGGCGCTGGTGCATGTGCCGGTGGGCAAGCTGTCGTTCCCGGCGCAGAAGCTGGTGGACAATGCGCTCACCGTGATCACCAGCGTGATGCGCGCCAAGCCCTCCGCCGCCAAAGGTAAGTATGTGAAGGGCATGACCCTGAGCTCAACCATGGGCCCGGGCATCGCACTCGACGGCGCGGTCGCGGACGCGGTCGCCAAGTAGGCAGCAAGAGAGAGCTGTTAGCTTCCAGCCCGATGCATAGGGCGCGATCGAACCGCGACGGCATGGAAGAAGCTAGCAGCTAGAAGCTAGAGGCTTGAAGTTATGGCATTGACGAGAGTGAAGAAGGCAGAGAAGGTGACGGAGCTGGCGGCAGAGCTAGAGAGCTCGACCAGCGCCATCGTCGGCACCTTTGCCAAGCTGACCGTGGCGCAGGACTACAACCTGCGCAAGGTCGTGCGTGACGCAGGCGGCAAGTACCGCGTGCTTAAGAACAAGCTCGCTGCCCGCGCGTCCAAGGGCACGCAGGTGGAAGCGGCACTGCAGGGGCTGAAGGGCGTCTCCTCGGTGGCCTACACCTCGGGAGATCCCGTAGCGCTGACCAAGGCCATCTCGACCTGGGTCACGGACAACGCCGAGTTCACATTCAAGCTGGGCATCGTCGACGGCAAGGTCATCAATCTCGACGAGATCAAGCAGCTGGCCACCATGCCGGGCAAGGACGAGCTCTTCTCGAAGCTACTTTTCCTGATCAATGCTCCGGCGCAGCGGCTGGCCACGGTCATGGCGGCTACTGGTCGCGATCTCGCTGTCGTGGTCAACCAGGCGGTCGAGCAGAACAAGTTTGCGGCTGGCGCTGGCGTCCCCGCCACAGTCGAACCGGCTGAAGTGACGGCCGAAGAGCCGAAGGCGGAAGAGCCAAAAGTAGAGACAGCGCCGGTCGCAGAGGCCGCTCCGCCAGAGTCATCCGCTGCAGAGGCGCCCGTGGCAGAGGCGGTCCCGCCCGTGGCAGAAGCAACAGAAGAGAAGCAGGCCGAGGCGGCTTCGACTGAGGCGCCGGCCGAGGGTTAGGTCGTACATGGATTCCGCCGGCAGCACGGTTCGCCGGCACAGAGTTTCGCCAGAGCAGGTCGTGGGGTGCTGGGTCTGGGCACAACGGAAACCACGGCGGCAAGGGCGGCGGGCAGCTCCCGGAGTATGGGGGCGGCAAAGTAAGGCTAATTTTTAGAAGGCCAATTGAGTTTGGCCAGTGGAGAGAGACATGGCAGACTTGCAGCAGTTGGAAGAACAGATCGTTGGGCTGACCCTGCTGGACGCGGCGGCCCTGGTGAAGAAGCTCGAAGAGCGTCTTGGCGTTTCGGCGGCGGCAGCAGCCCCGGTCATGATGGCGGGCGGCGGCGGTGCGGCAGCAGCGGCCCCGGCAGAGGAAAAGACCGAGTTCACCGTTGTCCTCAAGGATGCCGGCGCGAACAAGATCAACACCATTAAGGCTGTGCGCGAAGTCACCGCCCTCGGTCTGAAAGAAGCCAAGGATCTGGTCGACGGCGCTCCTAAGCCGTTGAAGGAGAACATCTCGAAGGAAGAGGCCGAGACCATCAAGAAGAAGTTCGATGGTGTCGCTGGCATCGAGATCAAGTAATCGTTAAAACTCTCGCTCTAGCAACTTGCGTGCCAAAGCGGAACGCGCTACACTCCAGTTTGTGCGTTCCGCTTTGCTTTCGCTTGATGTATCTGCTCGGGCTGGACTCAATTTTGAGTCTCTTCCGGCCGCGTTGGCCGGCGCAACTGCATCCTGGCGGCGGGAGTGTAGGGGCGACATGGTCGTGTCAGCAGGGCTGCTTACTCGCGGATGGGTTGGGTCGGCGCAACACAAAGGACATTCTGCTTTTGCCAAGTGCACAAATAGGTTGTGTCGCTCGTAAGACATCCCGTCTTGACGAGCTTTTGGCGTTTGTCTGTGTTTGCGCTGCCGATCCTCGGCTTGTTCTCAGCCAGGGAGATCCCGCCCCTCGCTTGACCCCCTGACGGCTCCCCGCCTGCTTCAGGGTCTCGGGCATGTTTCTGTCTGACGGTCGCGCGTCACAGAAGCGTTGCCCAATGTTGTACCAAAATTTCGTGCGTCGTTCGAGCGGCCGGGTCCAGAGGTGACCGGACGCAGCATGCGTCGCGCACGACCTACTCTATGCGATCTGCCGCCAGACTCGGGCTGCAGGCCGCTTCGCCTCTCGCAAACGAGTCCTGAGGAGTGAAGCATGTCCAGTGAAACCCGCGCCCTTCGCAGCCGCCTTGATTTTTCCAAGATCCCAACCTCCATCCAGATCCCCAATCTGATTGAAGTGCAGCGCCGCAGCTACGAGCGTTTTCTGCAGATGGATAAGCTGCCCTCCGAGCGTGAGGACAACGGTCTGCAGTCCGTCTTCACCTCTGTGTTCCCCATCACCGATTTCCGCAATATCTCACAACTGGACTTCGTCGACTTCTCCATCGGCAACTGGGAGTGCAAGTGCGGCCACTTGAAGGGCTTGCATCACCTGCGTACGGCCTGCGTCAACTGCGGATCGATGGTGATCACCGATCCATTTCATCCCGGCGATGTGCTCTGCCATCATTGCGGTACTTACAACAAGAACACGCCGGACTTCTGCAACAAGTGCGGTGACCCGGTCGGACTGCAGCTGAAGTATGACCAGGCAGAGTGCGAAGAGCGCGGCATGACCTACTCGGCGCCCTTGAAGGTCACGGTACGCCTCACCATCTACGACAAGGATGCAGAGACCGGCGCCAAGACCGTGCGCGACATCAAGGAGCAGGAGGTCTTCTTCGGCGATATCCCGCTGATGAGCCAGAACGGCACCTTCATCGTCAACGGCACGGAGCGCGTCATCGTGTCGCAGCTTCATCGCTCGCCCGGCGTCTTCTTCGAGAGTGCGAATGCCCGTACCTACTTTCTGGGCAAGATCATCCCCTACCGCGGCTCGTGGGTGGAATTTGAGTATGACCAGAAGAACACCCTCTACGTCCGCATCGATCGTAAGCGCAAGTTCCTGGGCACTATTTTCCTGCGCGCGCTCGGTCTGCGTTCCGACGAGGAGATTCTTAAGACCTTCTACACCGTCGACACGATTCAGCTGGAAGGCGGCAAGCTGCACTGGACGCTGAGCGAAGAGGTCAAACCGACCCATCTGCTCGGCGCGAAGCCGGCGCACGCCATTCATGCCGGCTCGGAAGAGATTGCGCACTCCGGCCGCAAAGTCACGCCATCGATCCTCAAGGCGCTGCGCGCTGCGAAGATCGGCAAGGTCGAGGTCGAGGCTTCGGAGCTGGACGGCGCCATGACGGCAGCCGACGTGGTCGACACCACCACTGGCGAAGTGCTGCTTGAGGCCAACCACGAGCTCACCGCCGACAAGCTACACAAGATCATGGAGACCGGTGTCACACAGGTCGAGGTCTTCTTCCCGGAGCGCGACGACGTCGGCAACATCATTACCAACACCCTGCGTCGCGACTCGGTCCGCAAGCCGGAAGAGGCGCTGATCGAGATCTACCGCAAGCTGCGTCCCGGTGACCCGCCAACGCTCGACACCGCGACCGCTTTGTTCGAAGGCATGTTCTTCGATCCTCGCAAGTACGACTTCTCGCGCGTCGGCCGGCTGAAGTTCAACATCAAGCTCTACGAGAACCAGAACGCGACCTCGCTCGATCACCGCACGCTCACGCCTACGGACTTCTACGCGACCATCAGCTACCTGCTGAAGCTGCGCAAGAACATCGGTTTGGTGGACGACATCGATCATCTCGGCAACCGCCGTGTGCGCGCCGTCGGCGAGCTGATGGAGAACCAGTTCCGCATCGGCCTGGTGCGCATGGAACGTGCCATCAAGGAAAAGATGAGCGTGTATCAGGAGATGTCGACGGCTATGCCGCACGACCTGATCAACGCCAAGCCCGTGATGGCGGCCATCCGCGAGTTCTTCGGCTCCTCGCAGCTCTCGCAGTTCATGGATCAGACCAACCCGCTCTCCGAGATCACGCACAAGCGGCGTCTCTCGGCCCTTGGGCCGGGCGGTCTCTCACGGGAGCGCGCCGGCTTTGAGGTCCGCGACGTGCACCCCACGCACTACGGCCGCATCTGCCCGATTGAAACGCCGGAAGGTCCGAACATCGGCCTCATCAGCTCCTTGTCGTGTTTCGCGCGGATCAACGAGTACGGCTTCATCGAGTCGCCCTACCGCCGCGTGCGCGACGGTCAGCTTCTGGACTTCGTGCAGGTGGTCAACGCCGGTGAGAGTGGTATGCGTGTCGGCGATTCGATCGAGAAGGGCGAAGCGCAGAAGCTGAATGCGAAGCTGAAGAAGGATGGTAAGCGCGGCCTCGATGTCGATCCCTTCTCCTTCTATCTCTCCGCTTGGGAAGAGGACCGTCACACCATCGCGCAGGCGAACGTCGAGCTCGATGCCGAAGGCCGCATCGTTGAGGATCTGGTCAACGCGCGGCGTCAGGGCAACTTCGTCCTGGTGAACCGTGCCGAGGTCGATTACGTCGACGTCAGCCCGAAGCAGCTTGTCTCCGTTGCTGCTTCACTTGTGCCCTTCCTCGAGCATGACGACGCGAACCGCGCACTGATGGGCGCGAACATGCAGCGCCAGTCTGTGCCGCTACTGGTCGCCGAGGCGCCGCTGGTCGGCACCGGCATGGAAGGCGTCACCGCGCGCGACTCCGGCGCGGTCATCCTGGCCAAGCGTAACGGTGTGATCGATTCGGTCGACTCCGAACGCATCATCGTTCGCGTTGAAGGCGAGCACCACCCCACGCAGATGTCGCGTGAGGTTGGCTCGGATATCTACCAGCTCACCAAGTTCAAGCGCTCCAACCAGAACACCTGCATCAACCAGAAACCGATCGTGCGCCATGGCGATCGCGTGGTGAAGGGGCAGGTGATCGCCGACGGTCCATGCACCGAGCAGGGCGAGCTCGCACTCGGCCGCAACGTGCTCGTCGGCTTCATGCCCTGGCGCGGTTACAACTTCGAGGACGCAATCCTGATCTCGGAGAAGCTGGTCCGCGAGGACTACTACACCTCGATCCATATCGAGGAGTTCGAGATCGAAGCACGGGACACCAAGCTGGGACCGGAGGAGATCACTCGCGATATCCCTAACGTCTCGGAGTCGGCGCTGCGCGATCTGGACGAGAGTGGTGTCATCCGCATCGGCGCCAAGATCAAGCACAATGACATCCTCGTCGGGAAGGTCACGCCGAAGGGCGAGACCCAGCTTACCCCTGAGGAAAAGCTGCTGCGCGCGATCTTTGGCGAGAAGGCCGGCGATGTCCGCGACGCCTCCCTTACCTGCCCTCCGGGTATCGAAGGCACCGTGGTCGACGTTCGCATCTTCTCCCGCAAGGGTCAGGAGAAGGACGAGCGCGCCAAGCAGATCGAGGCCGAGCAGATCGAGAAGCTTGAGAAGAACCTTGCCGATGAGATCCGTATTCTCACCGACGAGCGTTTGAAGCGTCTCGAAGCGATCCTGGGCGGCAAGGAGATCCTGGCCGACCTGCATGACGAACGCACGAACAAGCGCCTGGTCACCAAGGGCGCCATGATCGACCGCGAAGCCATCGAGCTCATCTCGACCCGCAACCTCAAGCGCATCCGCTTTGCTGACAAGGACCCCCGCGTCAACGAGCAGATCGATGAGATCGAGGAGATGACCTCGCGCCAGATCGATGTGCTGCGCAAGATCACCAACGACAAGATCAGCAAGCTGCAGAAGGGCGATGAACTCGCGCCAGGCGTCATCAAGCTGGTGAAGATTTACATCGCCATGAAGCGCAAGCTGTCCGTCGGCGACAAGATGGCCGGCCGTCACGGCAACAAGGGTGTGATCGCGCGCATTCTTCCTGAGGAAGACATGCCGTACCTGCCCGATGGTCAGCCGGTGGAGATCGTGCTCAATCCGCTGGGTGTGCCCTCCCGTATGAACGTGGGTCAGGTGCTCGAAACGCACCTGGGCTGGGCCGCACACAAGCTCGGCGCCGAAGTGGCCGCACTGGTGAAGCTGAACCAGGACGCGAACGAAGTTCGCGCCATGGTGAAGGAGCGCTTTGCCAACACCGCAACCCAGAAGCTTCTGCTCGACCTCGACGACACGCAGTTGATGCGTGTGGCCGCGGGCATGCAGCGCGGCATCTGGTTCGGCACCGCGGTCTTTGACGGCGCGCGTGAGACGGAGATCAAGGCACTCCTGACAGCAGCCGGGCTGCCCACCTCGGGTAAGACCCATCTGTTCGACGGCATGACCGGCGACCAGTTCGAACAAGAGGTCACTGTCGGCTACATTTACATGCTCAAACTCTCGCACCTGGTCGACGACAAGATCCACGCCCGTTCGATCGGACCGTACTCGCTCATCACTCAGCAGCCGCTGGGCGGCAAGGCGCAGTTCGGTGGGCAGCGCTTCGGCGAGATGGAAGTGTGGGCGCTCGAAGCCTATGGCGCCGCCTACATCCTGCAGGAGCTGCTCACCGCCAAGTCCGACGACGTCTATGGCCGCACCAAGATCTACGAGGCCATTGTCAAGGGCGAGGCCGCGATCGAACCTGGTGTGCCCGAGTCGTTCAACGTCCTCATCCGCGAGCTGCAGGCACTCTGCCTCGACGTCGAGCTGGTCAAGGTCGGCGACGGGAAGAAGAAGCACGAGCCGGTACCGCAACTGGCGGCGGCGGATTAGCAGAAGCAGCTCCTAGCCGTCAGCTCCTAGCCTTTTAGGCTGAGCTGGCGGCGGGAGTCGCGAAGCATAGGTTTTGCAGCGCAGCTCGACGCGTTGCTGTAACAGAAATGAAGTAACCGCGACAGTAGCTAGAAGCTAGAAGCTAGCGGCTAGAAGCTGAGCGCACTGGAGGACGTCTTGTACCGTTCCAGCCCATTCGAACTGACCAGCCCGATCACCGATTTCGACGCGATCCGCATCTCGCTCGCCAGCCCGGAGAAGATCCGCTCCTGGTCGCACGGCGAGGTCACCAAGCCCGAAACCATCAACTACCGCACCTTCAAGCCGGAGCGCGACGGACTCTTCTGCGCCCGCATCTTTGGCCCGGTCACCGACTGGGAATGTCTGTGCGGCAAATACAAGCGGATGAAGCATCGCGGCGTCATCTGCGACAAGTGCGGCGTCGAAGTCACCGTCACCAAGGTGCGTCGTGAGCGCCTCGGCCACATCGAGCTGGCTTCTCCCTGCTCGCACGTGTGGTTCTTCAAGGGTCTGCCCTCGCGCATTGGACACTTGCTCGACATCTCGCTCCGCGACCTCGAGAGCGTGCTCTATTTCGAGTCCTACGTCGTCGTCGATCCCGGTGACGCGCCCGTCAAGGAGCGCGACATCATCAAGGACGAGAATCAGTTCCGTGAGATTGACCAGCAGTACCGCCCCTCCGGCTTCAAGGGCATGATGGGTGCCGAGGCGATCAAGGAGCTGCTCAAGCGCGTCAACATCGAAGAGATTTCGGTCGAACTGCGCGAGCGCATGAAGGTCGAGACCTCGCTGCAGAAGCGTCTCAAGTACGCCAAGCGCCTGAAAGTGGTTGAGGCATTCCGCAAGTCCGGCAACAAGCCGCAGTGGATGATCCTCGACGTGATCCCGGTCATTCCACCCGAGCTGCGCCCCCTGGTGCCACTCGATGGCGGCCGCTTCGCCACCTCCGATCTCAACGACCTCTACCGTCGCGTGATCAATCGCAACAACCGCCTCAAGAAGCTCATGGACCTCCATGCGCCTGAAGTGATCGTGCGCAACGAGAAGCGCATGCTGCAGGAGGCCGTCGACGCGCTGTTTGACAACGGCCGCCGTGGCCGCGTGCTGCGCGGTGCGAACAACCGTCCCCTCAAGTCGCTCTCCGATACGCTCAAGGGCAAGCAGGGCCGCTTCCGTCAGAACCTGCTCGGCAAGCGCGTGGACTACTCCGGCCGTTCCGTCATCGTCGTTGGCCCGGAGCTCAAGCTGCACCAGTGCGGCCTGCCCAAAAAGATGGCGCTCGAACTCTTCAAGCCGTTCATCTATCACCGGTTGGAGCAGACCGGGCAGTGCGACACCATCAAGCAGGCCAAGGAGATGGTGGAGCTGCAGAAGCCCATCGTCTGGGACATCCTCGAAGAGGTCATCAAGGATCACCCGGTCCTGCTGAACCGCGCTCCCACTCTGCACCGTCTGGGCATCCAGGCCTTTGAGCCGGTGCTGGTCGAAGGCAAGGCCATCAAGATTCACCCGCTGGTCTGCACCGCCTTCAACGCCGACTTCGACGGCGACCAGATGGCCGTTCACATCCCGCTGTCGCCCGAGGCGCAGGTGGAAGCGAGTGTACTCATGCTCGCCTCGCATAACATTCTGTCGCCGGCATCCGGTCAGCCGATCACTGTGCCTACCCAGGATATGGTGCTCGGTCTCTACTACCTGACCAAGGCCAAGAAGGGCGCCAAAGGTGAGGGCCGCGCCTTCGCCAATATCGAAGAAGTGCTCATGGCGCTTGAGGCAAAGGCAGTCGAAACGCTGTCGCCCATCCGCCTGCGCTACTCCGGTCCGGTGCTCGACATGACCACGGCCTATGACGATCAGGACCTCACCCACACCGAACCGATCGAGTATGACAAGCAGTTCATCTCGACCACGGTCGGCCGCGCCATCCTGAACGATGCATTGCCCGAAGGCATGCCCTACGTCAACGGCCTGCTCAAGAAAAAGGGCATCGGTCAGTTGGTGAACTACTGCTACCTGAACCTCGGCCTCGAAGTCACGGTCAAGACGCTGGACCGCGTCAAGGAGCTGGGCTTCCAGTTCGCCACGCGCTCCGGTCTCTCGGTTGGCCTCGATGACATGGTTATCCCCGACTCCAAGGGGCCCACGGTCCGCGATGCGGAGAAGCAGGCGGTCGCCGTGCAGCAGCAGTATCTTGACGGCGCCATCACCAACGGCGAGCGCAACAACAAGGTCATCCAGATCTGGTCGTCGGTCACCGAGAAAGTCGCCGATGAGATGTTCGACAACATGAAGAACGCCGACAAGGCGGGCATCATGAACCCGATCTACATCATGGCCGACTCCGGCGCTCGCGGCTCCAAGCAGCAGATCCGCCAGCTCTCCGGCATGCGCGGACTCATGGCGAAGCCGTCGGGCGAGATCATCGAAACTCCGATTAAGGCAAACTTCCGGGAAGGCCTTACCGTGCTCGAGTACTTCATCTCGACCCACGGCGCCCGCAAGGGACTGGCCGACACCGCGCTCAAGACCGCCGACTCCGGCTACCTGACCCGTCGCCTCGTCGACGTGGCGCAGGACGTCATCGTCAGCGAGCAGGACTGCGGCACCGCAGAAGGCATCTATGTCACGCCCATCGTCGAGTCGGGCGAGATCATCGAGCCGCTGCGTGACCGCATCATCGGCCGCGTCTCGCTGGAGAAGATCAAGGACTACGAGGGCAAGGTCATCGTCGAAGTGAACCAGGAGATCGACGAAGATCTGGCATCGGCCATCCAGGCCGCCGGTATCGAGCGCGTCAAGATTCGCTCGGTGCTCACCTGCGAGTCCAAGCGCGGCGTCTGCATCCGCTGCTATGGCCGCAACCTGGCCTCGGGCCGCACCGTGGAACTCGGCGAAGCAGTCGGCGTCATTGCCGCGCAGTCCATCGGTGAACCCGGCACGCAGCTCACCATGCGTACCTTCCACATCGGCGGTACGGCCTCGCGTGTCTCGGAGCAGTCGCACCTCGATGCCAAGAACGCCGGCATTATCCGCCTCATCAACCTGACCACGGTCCGCTCCAAGGCCGGGGATCTGGTGGCGATGAACCGGTCGGGAGCCATCGCTGTCGTCGACGAACGCGGTCGCGAGAAAGAGCGCTATCAGATCGTCTACGGCGCCAAGCTGAAGGTGGAAGATGGTGCGCAGGTCACGCTCGGCCAGTCACTGGCAGAGTGGGATCCATACACCTTCGCCATCCTCACCGAGATTGGCGGCACGGTCCAGTTCAAGGACCTGCAGGAAGGCATCACGCTCAACGAAGAGGTGGACGAGGTGACCGGCCTGTCGCGTCTGGTCGTCTCCGATGCTCCGGATGAGAAGCGTCAGCCGGCCATCCTCATCAAGGGCGCCAAGGGCAACAAGCGCTACCTGATGCCCAGCCGCGCTCACCTGATGATGCAGGACGGCGACGAGGTCTTCCCGGGCGACATCCTGGCAAAGATCCCGCGTGAGACCACCCGTACCAAGGACATCACCGGTGGTCTGCCGCGCGTCGTCGAACTGTTCGAAGCCCGCAAGCCGCGCGAGACGGCCATCATCAGCGAGATCGATGGTGTCGTGCGCTTCGGTGAAGTCGCCAAGGGTCAGCGCAAGATCTACGTCACGGCGGAAAACGGTGAGGAGAAGGAATATTCCGTACCTCGCGGTGTTCACGTCAACGTGCAGGAGGGAGAACGCCTGCGCGCCGGTGAGCCGCTGATGGATGGCCCGCTGAACCCGCACGACATCCTCGCGGTGCTCGGCGAGAAGGAACTGCAGGGCTACCTGGTGAACGAGATCCAGGAGGTCTATCGCCTGCAGGGCGTGGCTATCTCGGACAAGCACATCGAAACCATCGTCCGGCAGATGCTGCGCTGGGTGAAGGTTGAGGATGTGGGCGATACCAACTTCCTGCTCGAACAGCAGATCGACCGGTTCCGCTTCCACAACGAGAACAATCGCGTCATGGCCGATGGCGGCCGTCCAGCCGTGGCTCGTCCGTTGCTGCTCGGTATCACCAAGGCATCGCTCTCGACCGATTCGTTTATCTCCGCAGCCTCCTTCCAGGAGACCACGCGCGTACTCACCGAGGCGTCCATCAACGGCGCTGTCGATGGCCTGCGCGGCCTGAAGGAGAACGTGATCGTCGGACGCCTCATCCCTGCCGGCACCGGCATGGAGCACTACCGCAACATCCAGCTCTCCCCGGAGCTGGAGGAAGCGGCGCAGAAGGTGCAGGAAGAGGTCTCCGCAGCGCACGAAGCCGAAGAGCGCGAACTCGAACTCATGCGTCAGGAAGGCGAAGCAGAGGAGATGGCGGCCGAGTAGCTTTCAGCCGCATTTCCTCTGTACTATGCACACTGAAAGGCGGAGCAGCCTGCTCCGCCTTTGTTTTTTGGACTTTCTGAAGCGCTTTTCGGCCTCATCTACGTCTATAGTGCCAAGGAGTTTTGTTGCCGATTGCATCCGCAGCATCTGCTGAACATTCGTCTCGCCTCATCTCTCCTTTGTCGCGCATCCTCGCGCGGCCACGCTATGACGTTTTGTATCTCGCCGTTCTGACTATCTTGGCAGTTCTTGTGCAGGGCTATCACTTTGGCGCGGACGATGGAGCCATCTATCTTCCCGCGGTCGAGCAGTTCGTCTCACCCCGGCTCTTTCCCTACGGCGCAGCCTTCTTCCTCTCGCACGCGCACATGTCCATCTTCTCCACCGTCGTGGGCTGCGTCGTCCGCTACCTGCACATTCCGCTGGCTTGGGCGGTTCTCGGGTTTCATCTACTCGGCATCTTCCTGCTGTTGTTAGGAGTCCACTGGCTCGCCCGCCTTTGCTTCACCAGCCGTGCTGCGCAGTGGGCCGCAACCCTCACCCTTGCGTCGGTGCTGCCTACGCCTGCCGCCGGCGCAGCGCTCCCCATTATGGATCCCTACCTCACCGCGCGCTCACTCTCGACACCCTTGACTGTGCTTGCGTTGGCCGCGTTCCTCGCGCGTCGTCCAGGTATGGCGGTGGTCCTGCTTGCTGTCACGGCGCTCTTGCATCCGCTGATGGCTGTCTACGGCATCGCCCTGATCGGACTGCTCTCTCTCCCCGCTCGCATGCCGCGGGTCGTCTATCCGGAAGAGCCGGTCGTGGCCTCGGCCACTATGCTCTGGCGGTTGCCGGCAGGCTTTCATCTCGGAACCGCGCAAGAGCCATATCGTCAGACGCTCCTGTCTCGCTCGTTCTTCTTTGCCTGGGCCTGGAGTTGGAGCGAATGGGTTGGCGTCTTGGTGCCGCTTGGCCTTCTCTACGCACTCTCTCGTCTTCGCATCCCTGCGATCACACCCATCGCATCGCGGCTCTGTCGCGCGCTCTTCCTTCTTGGCATCGTCTCTACCGCCGCGTTTCTCGTGCTCAGCTCGAGCGCCATGTTCGAGAACTTCGCGCGCCTGCAACCCATGCGTTCCTTCCAGTTGATCTACATCGTCATGTTCCTGATGCTGGGCGGCCTCGCGGGAGAGTATCTGCTGAAGGAGAAGGCGTGGCGTTGGTTACTGCTGTTCGTTTCCGTCGCCATCGGTATGTATGGCATGGACCGCAGCATCTACCCGGCCAGCCGGCACCTCGAGCTGCCGTGGAGCAGGGATGCAAACCTTTGGTCGCAGGCATTTCGGTGGGCACGTCATAACACACCGGAGGATGCCGTCTTCGCGCTTCCTCCGCGCTACATGCTGCTTCCCGGCGAGGACATGCACGGCTTTCGCGCCATTGCAGAGCGCAGCATGCTCGCCGACTGGGTAAAAGACAGCGGCGTTGTCTCGGTCTTTCCCCAAATGGCGGCAGCGTGGTGGCATGACCAGCAACTCACGCAAGGCTGGGACACCTACAAAGCAGCGGACTTCCATGCGCTCGCGGCGCGCAGCCCGGTCACCTGGGTGATGGTGCAACCCAGGCAGGCGGCTGGTCTGGACTGCCCCTATCACAATGCAGCCGTCTACGCGTGCCGCTTGGATCGGTAACCATGTCACGCCGACTGACCCACATCTTTGTCGGATCCTCATCTCTTCTCTCGTAACTATTGCGCGTTTGACGCATCATAATGAGACCGATTTCCATCCGGAAGTGCGTCAGGTGCAGGAGGCAGCATGCGGTTCAGGCTTCGAAAGGCAGTCCAGAGACTGACCAGAGTCGGTGTGTTCTTGAGCGTGTTGGCCATGGCCGCACAGGTTGCACTGGCCCAGCGCACCATCTTCCCCGATCCCTCCGTCGCCAAGGCGGAGATTCAGGATGCTCTCATGCGTGCGAAGGCGTCGCATAAGCGGGTTATCCTGGACTTCGGCGGTAACTGGTGCGGCGACTGTCAGGTGCTCGACATCTACTTCCACGATCCCACCAACAAGCCGCTGCTCGACGCGAACTACGAGCTCGTAGAAGTGAACATCGGCAACAACGTTACGGATGCGAACCAGGATATCGCCCAGCGCTACGGCATCCCGCTCAAGCGTGGTGTCCCTGCACTGGTCGTGCTGTCCTCTACCGGCCGCGTTCTCTACGCGCAGAGAAACGGCGAATTCGAGAAGATGCAGCGAGTCCAGTCCAGCGACGTGACGAAGTTCCTCAACGACTGGAAACCAGCTCGCAGCGGCATGACGCACGGCAGCAGATAGCGAGGAAGGTTAGAGCATTGTCACTGTAGGTATAGAGAGGGGCGCGATGCTCCGCGTGGCTTTTCCGTCAAGAAAAGCTACACTTCGCAGGATTCCGCTCCACACAGTAACAGTGAAAATGCTCTACTCCAGCACCGTAAAGCTGCCGGCCTTCTCTGCCTCTGAATTCCCCCCGACAAAGACATCGAACGTTCCCGGCTCAACCACGCGCTTGATATCGGCGTTGTAGAAGGCGAGGTCGTCGAAGTGCAGTTTGAATTCGACGTGCTGGCTCTCGCCGGGTTGCAGCATGAGGCGGCGAAAGCCCTTCAGTTCCCGCACCGGTTGCGAGACACTGGCCACCGTGTCGTGCAGATAGAGCTGCGCGACGTCGACGCCTGGAACGGACGACACATTTTTAACGTCCACGCCCACCGTGATCTCGCCCACGTCCTTACTGGTGCCGCCGGTGTGATCGATCTTGACGTTGTTGTACGTGAACTGCGCATACGACAGCCCCCAACCGAAGGGATAGACCGGCGCATTCGGCGAATCGATGTAGCGCGAGACGTATTTTTCCTCCGTATTGGTCGGTGGATGCGTCAGGTCGATATCGCCGGCTGGGCGTCCGGTCGGTAGTTGCGCCAGATAGAGCGGTTCCTGTCCTACGCTGTACGGGAACTCCACCGGGAGTTTGCCGGACGGGTTGGTCTCGCCGCTCAGCACCGACACCAATGCCGGACCTGCCTCGATGCCGGGAAACCATGCTTCCAGAATCGCCGGGACATGCGTTGCGGCCCACGGAATGGCCGTAGGGCGCCCGTCGAACAACACCAGCACCACTGGCTTGCCGGTGGCCACGACGGCCTCCATCAGCTGCTCCTGGTTGCCCGGCAGGCTCAGGTGTACACGGCTGGTGGCCTCGCCGGACATGTTGCCGGCCTCGCCGAGCGCGAGGATGACAAGATCGGCGCTCTTGGCGGCGGATACCGCCGCTGCGAAGCCGCTCGTCTCGGTCCCCAGGATGTCGGTGCCCTTCACGTAACTGAGCTTGTTACCGAGCTTATCCGTAAGCGCGCTGCGCAGCGTCTTGGTGTAGCGCGCCTCGCCCTGCGCTCCCCAGGAACCGATCATGTCCTCCGCATCGTCGGCGAGCGGACCAATCAGTGCGACGGACTTCAGGTCGCTCGCCAGCGGCAGCAGGCGCCCCACGCCGGGGATGGCCTCGTTCTTCAGCAGGACAAAGCTCTCTTCCGCCGCCTTGCGTGCCAGGTCGCGCTTCTCCGCGGTCGGTTCATACGGCGGCAGGGTCTCGTCGGTGTAGGGATGCTCGAAGAGCCCCATCGCAAATTTGACGCGCAGGACGCGGCGCACCGCCTCGTCCACTACCGGCATCGGCACCTGTCCGTTTGCTACCAACCCGGGCAGTCTGGAGTGGTAGAGATTGCTCTCCATATCCATATCCACACCGGCCGTGAGTGCCTTTTGCGCCGCGGTGGCGCCATCGGCGGCGATGCCGTGCTTCATCAGCTCGCGCACCGCGCCGTAGTCGCTCACCACCAGGCCGTCGAAGCCCCACTCCTTGCGCAGTATCTTCGTCAGCGTGAATGGGTTGGCGCTCTCCGGCACCCCGTTCAATACGTTGAATGCAGACATCACCGTCGCCGCACCCTCGTCCACCGCGGCTTTGTACGGCGGCAGATATACCTGCCGCAACCGGATTTCGGACATGTCTGTCGTGTTGTAGTCCCGCCCGGCCTCGGCCGCGCCGTATGCGGCAAAGTGCTTCACCGAAGCGGCCACTGAGTCTGGCTTCGAAAGATCGCCCTGCTGGTAGCCGCGGATATACGCGCGCGCGATGGCACTCCCCAGATAAGGATCTTCCCCGGCGCTCTCGACGATCCGCCCCCAGCGGGCGTCGCGGGAGATATCCACCATGGGCGAGAAGACCCAATTGATGCCGTCCTGCCGCGCCTCCGTAGCCGCCACACGGCAGGCCGCCTGCACGATCGAAGGATCGAAGCTCGAGGCCATCGCCAGCGGCACCGGGAAGGTCGTGCGGTGACCGTGGATCACGTCCAGCCCGAAGAGCAGCGGAATGTGCAGCCGCGACTGCTCGACCGCAATGTGCTGATAGTGGTTCGTCTCTTTTGCGCCGATCACGTTGAACAACGAGCCGATCTCGCCCTTGGCCAGCATCGCGTCGTAGTCCAGCTTCTCGCCCGTGGGACCGGTGATGGTGCTGCCGCTGGTGTACTGCACCAATTGGCCGATCTTCTCATCCAGCGTCATCTGCGCGAGCAGGGCCTCGACACGCTCGTTCAGCTTCTTGTCTGCCAGTTGCTCGCTGGCGTGCGTCGCGCTCGGCGCCGGCGGTGCCGACGGCGCCTTGGGCCGTCGGCCGAGCCCTCCAAAAACAGGGCTGCAGAGCGCGAGAGCGAGAGAGGCGGACACGAGGGAACGGCGAAGCGGGAGGCTCAACAGAAAATCTCCTGTAAGGCTGCGGGCAGTCCGTATCCTACCAGCGAGGACGGCCCCATGACTGCCGGATTCCAGTGGTCAGCCGCCCAGCAGCCGGTAGTACTGGGTGCGCCGCAGCCAACCCTTCAGCCGCTGTTCGCGCCGGTAGACAATCGGTTGCAGTCGCTTGTAGCGCAGCAGCGGGCTTGGGGCATCCAGCATGGAAACGGCATCGAATAGTCCCGCCTCCTTCGCCGGAGCCAGCCACTGCTTTGCCTCGCCGCCGGCATGGAAGCACTTGGCGGCGCGCAGGTTCTCGACCCGCAGCAGTCGCTCCCCCGGAATGTTCAGCCGCATGGCCACCCGCTTGATCTGGGTGCGGTGCCAGCATACCCAGCATCGCGGATCCAGGTGGCCGCCCCCGATGTGCATCGCGATCGCTGCCCACACAATCGCTTCAATGTGCATCGAGAAGGGGAAGCGCTCGACCTTGAGCTTGCCGATCATGCCATCCAGCCAGCTCAGATCGCATCCGCGCCATTGCGCCACGCCGATATCGACATGGTCGGCCAACGGAATGCCGGCCTCGAGTGCAAGCTCGACCGCCTCGTCGGGCAGCAGGCAGTTCGGCCTCTGCCACATCATCAGAAGGCCGGTCGCCGGCGTCCGCTCGAAGCGGAAGTAGTTGGGGAAGTAGAGGTCGGGGTCCAGCAGCACCATCTCGTCGCCCGGCTCCGTCACCAGCAGCGGATCGGAGATCTTGCGCCAGCACGGGTGCCCGCGCCGCAGTGCGCGCAGGTTGGGATACTCCGCGAAGCGCTCTGCCTCGCGCGCGTCCAGGTCATCCTGCGACCACACTGCGATCGAGTGTCTCCCCGCGTCGGCAAAAGCGCCTGGCGCGTCCGAAAGCGTCTGCTTATCCGCGCCGGAGTCCGTGATCAGGTGCAGGGACAGTGGATCGAGCGAGTGCTCCAGCAGACTCGCGATGGCGAGCTGGGCGTAGGGAAGTGCGCGCGGCGACAGCACCATATAGACCGGCCGCGGCGGCGAAGCAGACTGTCGTTTCGGGTCGGGGATCATGGATTGAGAAGCACGCGTGCCACGGACGGTTTCACCAGTTGGCTCTAGCTTATCCGCCCGCAGGGTTCTGGCGGAAGCTCGGGTTTCCGTTACGACGCATTGCGGCGTACCACTATCGTGGAGCCTCTGGCATCAACGGAGTTCACCAGGGGCGCGTAAAGTTCTTTCTCTCCCGCTCCGCGAGCGGTACCCTGTGTAGCGAGAATGCTGCGCTCCCTCCAGCAGTTGCGGCGCGCCACGCTGCATGCGCTATCGAACGATGTGCTGACGCTTGCCAAGGCCGCAGCATACTCAGCCATTCTTGGCCTTTTTCCCGCGCTGCTTGTCGTCACCACCATCCTCGCGCTGCTCCCGCAGAGCGACACACTCATCGGTGAACTCCGCACCGCGCTCGCCAACTTCCTGCCCGGCGATGCTATCGACGCGATCCAGGACTACTTCAACGCGCGCCATGTGCGCTCCCTGCAGGCGGTCAGCTCCGCGGTGCTCGTCAGTCTCTTCGGCTGCATGGGGCTGATGACCTCCTTCATGCAGGGCTTCCGCCGCGCCTACGCCGCTCCCGTCTTCAACGATACCCGCACGGAGTGGAACCCCACGCGCGAACGCCTCATCGCACTTCTTCTCATCCCCAGCTGCCTGGTACCCATGGCGCTCTCTACCGTGCTGGTCGCCTTCGGCCATCAGATCGAGGTCTGGGTCGTCGACGTCACAGCCCACTCCTTCAAGCCCTACGTGCTCTTCCTCTGGAGAATGTCGCGCTGGTCGATCGCCGTCCTCTGCACGGCAGTCGTGCTCACCACCATCTACCGCTTCGGCACGCCACGCCGCCAGCACTGGCGCGATGTACTGCCCGGCGCCGTCATGTCCGCCGTCATCTGGTTCGTCATCACCCTGATCTTCGGCTGGTATGTCACGCGCTTTGCCGACTACAGCATCATCTACGGCTCGCTTGGCACGGCTGTGGCGACACTGGTGTGGCTCTATATCACCGCGCTCGCCGTCTTCTTCGGGGCGGAGTACAACGCGCAGGTGGCCTCGGACAAAGCTGCGGCAAACCACGCCGCGGTCGCGCCGGCTCTGTCCGCCAGTGAGCCCGAGCTCACCCTTCCCTGATTCCGCTGCCTCGATTCACACTGTCTTGACGCGCGCCGCTGCAAGCCGTCCTCGCGCTGCGAGTAGAATGGGAACGTTACGCAAGATCATGAATCAGTCCCCGCTTGCGCAAGGGACCGGAGTGTCATTGATGCTGCCTGCTGGAGATGGATCGCCGTTTGCCTCTGCTGAAAACCGCCGTACCAAGATCGTCGCTACGCTGGGCCCTGCCTCCAGCAACGAGGTCACCTTTCGTCAGCTTGTTCGTGCCGGCCTCGACGTGGCCCGCCTCAATTTTTCCCACGGAAGCCACGAACAGAAGCTCGATCTCATCAAGATGGTCCGCCAGGTGGCGGAGGAAGAGAACAAGCCGCTCTGCATCCTGGGCGATCTGCAGGGCCCCAAGATCCGCACCGGTAAGCTCGAAGGCAAGACTCCAGTCCATCTGACCGCCGGGCAAACGCTTACCATCACGCCGCGCGACATCGCCGGCACCGTCGCCTGTGTCAGCACCACATTCAAAACGCTCGCGGAGAATCTCACCCCCGGCGCGCGCATCCTGCTCTCGGACGGACTCATCGAGCTGCACGTCGCCTCCATCCACGGTGACGATGTCGAGTGTACGGTCATCAACGGCGGCATGCTGGGCGAGAACAAGGGCATCAACCTGCCCGGCATCGCGGTGAAAACGCCATCGTTGACAGAGAAGGACGAGATCGACCTCAAGTTCTGTATCGAGAACGATGTCGATGCCATCGCTGTCTCATTCGTCCGTACCGCGGAAGACATCCGCTACACCCGCGAACGAGCCCGTGCTCACGGCGGCGACATCTGGCTTATCGCGAAGCTGGAAAAGCCCCAGGCCATCGAGCATCTGGAGGGCATCCTCGAAGTTGCAGACGGCGTGATGGTGGCGCGCGGCGATCTGGGCGTCGAGGTGCCCCCGGAAAAGGTTCCCGCGATCCAGAAGCACGTCATCCGGCGCGCCGGCGAGTATCGCAAGCCGGTCATCACCGCGACGCAGATGCTCGAATCAATGATCGAGAACCCCCGCCCCACCCGCGCCGAGGCCTCCGACGTCGCGAACGCTGTGTACGACGGCACCGACGCCGTCATGCTCTCCGCCGAATCTGCTGCCGGCAAGTATCCGGTCGAAGCCGTAAAGATGATGGACCGCATCGTGATCGAGAGTGAAGCGCAGATGCTGGCCGATCCCACCTTCAGCCGGCCCCGCTCCATGCACGTGCGTCTTTCCATCTCGGAGACCATCTGCGAGTCCATGGCGCATGCCGCGGAAGATCTCGACATCGCCGCCATCGCCGTCTTCACCGAGACCGGAACCACCGCACGCCAGCTCTCGAAGTGGCGTCCCAAGTCCCCCATCTTCGCGCTCTCCAGCGTGCCCAAGGTCATTCGCCGCATGAACCTGCTGTGGGGCGTACATCCGCTCGGCTGCGCCAAGCTGTCGACCGCCGAAGCGATGGTCGAGACCGCGGAAGATCTCCTCACCAGCGCCGGCTATATGAAGCCGCAAGAGATCCTCGGCATCGTCGCCGGCACCCGCACCCTCTCCGGCTCGACCAACTTCCTGCGCCTGCACGTATTGGGTGACCGCGCCCCCGGCCACAAGAAGGAAACCAAAAGCCAGGAACTGACGACCGTCTGACGAGACAGCGGACCTGCATTTCGCTCGCATCCACCCCACAAAGGGTGCCCCATCCTACGCAACGCGTAGGGTGGGATATCGCAAAAGTGAGTGGCCGCGATTTCGTGATTCGTTATCCAGACTTCCGATCGAAAGACCACACTTCGCGACGTGTGATCTGATCGATCTCGCCGCCATAGAAGCAAGCGCAATGCTGTCGGATCAGGCCGGTCAAGCCCATTAGAGCAGAAGCCGGGTTGCTGTAAGGTGAAGCGCCACTCTCGTCAGGCATTTTCGTCAAAGAAAATGCCTACATCGCCTCACTCAACACATGACATCATCCCGGCTTCTGCCCGTTAGCCCTCTACCTGCCTCTGCCGTACTCTTACTTCATGGGCCGCATCCGCGTACTCACCGACCAGGTCGCCAACCAGATCGCCGCCGGCGAAGTGGTGGACCGGCCTGCGTCCGTAGTGAAGGAGCTACTCGAGAATGCGCTCGACGCCGGCGCCACGCGCATCCGCATTGAAGTCGAAGGCGGCGGCCGCAAGCTCATCCGCATCGTGGACAACGGATCGGGCATGGTGCGTGACGACGCGTTGCTCGCCTTTGAACGTCACGCCACCTCGAAGCTCCGCACGAGTGACGACCTGCTTTCCATCGCGACCCTGGGCTTTCGCGGGGAGGCGCTGCCCTCCATCGCATCCATCGCGCGTGTCGAGATGGACACGCGCGCCTCGGATGAAGCCGCCGGCTCGCACATCGAGGTCGTCGGCGGCCGCATGCAGCGCGTCGAGGACGCGGGCCTGCCCCCAGGCACCACCATCGCCGTGCGCGATCTCTTCTTCAATACCCCGGCGCGCCGCAAATTCCTCAAGTCCGAAACGACCGAACTGTCACACGTCACCGCTCTGGTGACACATTACGCGCTCGCCCATCCCGGCAAACACTTCGAGCTGCATTCCGCAACGCACGCGCTGCTGCAGGCATCGCCCGTCGAACAATCCGCCGACCGTATCTTCCAGATCTTCGGACGCGACACGCTCGATCATCTCCTGCCTGTCGCAGCCGAGATCGACCTCGAACGCGTCGGCCTGCCCGCGCCGCCGCCCTGGAAGCAGGACGAAGACTACGCGTCGCCCGTCCCCGGTCACCTGCGGCTCAGCGGCTTCACCTCCAAGCCGGAGCTTGAAAAGCTCAACCGCAACTCCATCTACTCCTTCGTCAATCGACGTTTGGTGCGCGACCGCCTTCTGCTGCATGCCGTCTCGGAGGCGTATCGCAACATCCTGCCGCCCACATCCTTTCCGGTCGTGCTGCTCTTCCTCGAATTGCCACCGGAAGAGGTGGATGTGAATGTGCATCCCGCCAAGACCGAGGTGCGCTTCCGCCAGCCCGGCTTCGTGCATGACTTCGTCCGCGATACGCTGCGCAACAAGCTGATCCAGTCGCGCCCCGCTATGGGCTTCCTCGAGGCTCTTTCTACGCACGCTGTCGCTTCGCCGTCGCTGCTGCCCGGCGTATCGGCGCTCCCGGGCGCGCCTGAGTCTGCGCCGTTCAGTGCGGGCGCGGAATCCTTCACACTGGCGCCCCCGGCCTTGGCGCCGACCGCACAACGCCTCGACTTTGCCGCGACGACGACGAACGGAATCTCGATCGCCGCAGAAGAGGGCGCTGCACTCGGCGTGCTGAACGCCGCGCTCCCGCCGCCGCCCCATGCGATCAACGGGGGTGCGGCGTCTACGCTGCACACTGCTGTCCAGCCGACTGCCGGTTCGCCGCCGCCCTCTGCAGTTGCAGAGGATCTATCCACCTTGCGCGCGCTGGCCTCGCTTAAGCCCATCGGCCAGCTGCGCGAGTCGTTCATCCTCGCCACCAACGAAGATGGCCTCTGGATCATCGATCAGCACGTCGCACATGAGCGTGTGTTGTTCGAAAAGGTCCTGCGCGAGCGCGAAGTAGAGCGGGTGCAGCGGCAACGGCTCCTGATGCCATTGCTCATCGACCTCACGCCGGCGCAGATGGTCGGCTTCGCCCAGATTGCCGCCGAGCTCGACCGCAATGGCTTCGAGGCGGAGCCCTTCGGACCGCGCACGCTGGCCGTCAAGGCAGCTCCGGTGGGTCTTGACGGTCGCGAACTCGAACGTATGCTGATGGAGGTGCTGGAACAGAGCGATCGCCTGGACCAGAACGAGAATCTCTCGACCGCGCGTGCCCGCATTGCCGCGTCCATCGCCTGCCACGCCGCGGTCAAAGTGAACATGCCGCTCGATCTGGAGCGCATGGCCTGGCTGCTCGCCGAACTGGGCAAGACCGAGCTGCCCACCAGCTGTCCCCATGGCCGTCCCATCGCATTGCGCTATTCTTGGAAGGACATCGAGCGCGCATTTCACCGCGTTTAAAGCATTTTCGGTAATACTGCGGTCTGCGGAATTTCAGGGAAACGTGGCGTTTCCGTCAAGAAAAGCCACAATAGCCATCGCTGGACGGTCTACACCAATACCGAAACTGCTATAGCAGGCATGCGCGGCTCCTCGTCCAAGAACGGAAGTCATGAGACAAGATCAATTGGAACGGGCGCGGCAGACGCGCTGGCATCAGGATGGCAATGCACTGCTGACGTTGGATGACGCCGAACGCTGGCTCGCGGACACGCCGCTCTGCCTCTATCTGCCCCGGCGCGTGCATCTGCCGGTGCCGGCGCCGAGCTTCGTCGAGGCCATTGCCGGCAAAGCCGACATAACCCCCGGCCCGGAGAGCCTTGCTGCCGCGGCGGACATGCTGGCGCGACTCGTCGCCTCCGGTGCCGTGGTTGCGCTCAACCTTTTCGGCGCGGTCTCTGGCTTGAGCGGGGAGCAACCCGACTTCCTCGCCACACCCGAGGCGCTGACATATCTCTTCGCGCTGCAGCCGGAACGCAATGCGAAGCGTGGGCCGTCCTCCACCGGCTCCAGTCGCGTCTCCCCATTGGCCGTCGAGGTCTGGAAGACTCTCGAACGCGACGGCGCGCTGACCACCGATGAGCTGCGCCAGCGGCTGGGCCGCGAGGTCACAGAAGCCGCCGTACTGCGCGCCATCGGCGAGCTGTGGCACACCATGCGCGTGGTCTTGGTGCCGGCCGAAGCCGGAGCCAGCGCGCACTGGGAGCTGTTGCAGTCGCGCCATCGCCGCGAGCTCACCATGGGCAGCACGCAGTCGCAGACCACCGCGCTCTCTATCCTGGCGTCGTTCTATCTGCAGTCGGCGGTTGCCGCGACCGGCGAGGATATCGAGATCTTTCTCTCCCCCGTAGCCTCTCGCTCGCGCATTCGCGATGTCGTGCACGGGCTCTCCGCGACGCGCCAGCTCGCGTCCTTCCCCCTCGATGGCGACCAGCAGCTCTACGTCGAGGGCAGTCTGCCCGAGATAGCAGAAGACGAAGTGATCCCCGCTGCCCCAGACACAAGCCTCGCAGACGCGGGCCTCGCAGACGCAGGCCTCGCAGACGTGGGCCTGGAAGATGCGGGCCTGGAAGATAACGAGCCCAGCTTCGCCGAGGCAGCCGGCATCGCAGAGCCCAGGACAACCGCCGGGACGCTCACGATTGTGCCATCCAAACGCGCCTACCCGCCGCGCCCCGCCTTCCCACCGCGCCCCGCCTTCGGCGAACGGGCCCGTACCGGCTTCGCCGCGCGTGGTGGCAGCGCGCCGTCTGGGGATCGCCCGCCGCGCCGTGAAGGCAGCTTCCGCAAGCCCGCGGCAGGTGGCTTCCGTCGTCGAGCCGAAGGCGGAGCAGGCGCAGACCGCCCCCGCTCCACCGCGCCCCGTACCGATCGTCCCCGTTCCGAGCGTCCACCCCGCACCAACCGCTTTACATCGAGCGGCGCAGAGCGTCGCCCGGCTGTCGGCTTCCGCGGTCCCCGTCCCACCTCTCGGCCAGCCGATACGGGTGCGCCACGCGAGCCCGGTGCGCTTGAAGACGTGCGTCGTCCCAGCTTCGGTCGCAGCCCAGCGCGGTCCGGCGGTACAGGCCGTCCCGCAGGCCGCAGTGGCCCGGGCAGTAGTGACGGTGGCGGTGGCCGTCCACCCTTCCGCGGCGCAGGCGCGCATCCCCCAAGCGGCTTCAGTAAGCCCGCCTTCCGTAAGCCGGCCGATGGAGCCGGTCGCCCGCCGCGTCCGGGTGGCAGCTTCTCTGCAGGCAGTCGTTCTGGCAGTGCCAGGCCGCAGGGAGACCGCCCCTTCCGCAAACGGGAAGGCGAAGGTGACCGTCCCCGCAGCTTCGCACGTACCACCGGAGAAGGCCGCCCGCCCCGTCGCGATGGGCCATCCGGCGCAGCAGGAGATCGCCCCTTCAAGAAGCCTTACGCGCCGCGCCCAGGCTCGTCTGGTAGTGATCGTCCGGGCCCCAGTCGTTCGGGTCGAGATCGTCCAGGTACAGACCGTCCCTTCAAGAAGCCCTACGCCGCCAAAAGGCCGTACGCACCTCGCACAGACCGGCCTACGGGCGATCGCCCCTTCCGTCCATCCGAGGATCGTCCACGCACTCCACGTCCCGCCGCTGCTGGTGACGGCGCCCCGCGTCGCAGCGTCACGCCGCGTCCTCGGCCAGAAGGTGGTGCGGGTGCGGAGCGTCGTGCCTATACACCCCGTACCGGTGGTGCGCCGCGCGGCAAGGGCCCCGGTGTAGGTTCTCGTCCAGGCTCTCGTCCGGGCTCTCGTCCGGGCTCTCGTCCAGGATTCGGCCCGCGTGCCGGCGGTCGCCCATCGTTCGGTGGTAGTTCGCGCTCGGCTGGACCGCGTTCGTCTGCGCCTCGTCCTGTCGCCACAAGCGCAGAGGGCGCCGCACCACGCGAGCGCACGTCGCGTCCAGGTGGCTTCAGCAAACCGGGTGGTGGCTTCAGGAAACCAGGTGGCTTCAGCAAAGGCCCCGGCAAGCCCGGCGGCTTCAAGAAGGCGGGTGGCAGCTTCGGTAAGCCGGGCGGGTTCAGTCGGCCAGGCGGCGCTGGAAAACCCGGTGGCTTCAGCAAGACCGGTGGCGCTCCAAAACGCTTCGGCGCACCCCGTCCTGGCGGCGCATCCTCTGGTCGCCCCGGCGGCGCAGGCCGTCCTCCCGCCAAGGGTGGCTTCGGCGGTGCCAAGCGTTCCAGTGCACCCCGCGCGGGCAGTTCACGTCCAGCCGGCAAGCGTCCCGGCGGCTTCGCTCCGCCCACCCGCAAGCCGCGCACCACCGGAGACGAGGGCTGATGGCGGATCAGCCTCCACGCCCAGCCGCTCCGTTCATCGTGGCCATCGACGGCCCAGCTGGTGCCGGCAAGAGCACCGTCGCTCGCGCACTCGCTGCCCGCTTCGGCCTGCTCAACCTGGAGAGCGGCGCCATGTATCGCGCCTTCGCGCTCAAGGCGCTTGCCCGGAGCGTGCCCACCGGGGATGCCGCCGCGCTCGATGCGCTCGCACATCGGACCCAGGTCCGTCTGGAGCCGGGCGAGGCAGGCAATCGCGTACTCCTCGACGGCGCAGACGTCACCGACCGGCTTCGCACCGCTGAGGTCACCGCGGCCGCCTCGCAGGTCAGCGTCCATCCGCCCATTCGCCGCTGGCTGGTGGGCCTCCAACAGGCTCTGGGCGCGGAGGGCAGCGTCGTCATGGAAGGACGCGACATCGGCACCGTCGTCTTCCCCCACGCGCCGGTAAAAATCTTCCTCGATGCCTCCCCCGAGAAGCGCGGGGAACGCCGTTATGAACAGACGCGGGCTGGGGATGTCGCGACACCTCCGGCTGCTGCGGTCCTCGACGAGATCCGCGAGCGCGACCGCCGCGACCGAACCCGCGCCGACTCACCGCTCCAGGCCGCCACGGACGCTGTCATCATCGATTCCACCGATTTGACACTCGAACAAGTCATCGACCGGGCCGCCGCGCTCGTCGAGCGCCGCCTCGCGCATGCATCGCGTCCTAGCTCGTAACCGGCAGCGCCAACCCACCGGGTGCCCCATCCTACGCAAAGCGTAGGGTGGGATATTACGGAAAACAGCAGCGCCATCATCCCCCAGCAGCACCTTACTGTTGACTCGTCTCCGGTGGCGGCGTTCCACGAGGAACGCGCAGGTGCGGCGGCTTTGGGATGCGCACATGGGGGACGGCCGGAACAGTCAGCTGGGGCGGAGACGGTGGTTCCGGGGGTGTCGGCGCCGCTTCAGCGCGCTTGATGTCGATATCCCCATGCTCTGCCACCAGGGTGACTGCTGTCGCCGACCCGCTGCCATCGCCGGTGTCTCCGGTCAGCGAGCGATCGCTCCGCTGTACTTTGCCGGTGTAGGTCAGATCGCTGGTCACGCTGCCGTCGCGAGTGTTCGCGTCGATATGGAAGAGATGATTCGCCGGCAGCCCAAGGTGAATCGCCCCGTTGCGGTTGTGTAGAGTCACCGCGCCATCGCCGCCGCTGAGTTCCACGTTGATGTCGCCATCCGAGGTGTCGACGTCGAGCGGTCCTCCCACACCGGAGAAGGTGATGTTCTTGGCGCGCGTCACCGCCTGCACGCGACCCTTCGCGCTCTCGATGTTCAGGTCGTCGCCGTCGAGCGAGAGATCGCCGTCGAGCCGATCCACTTCGAAGGTGGTGCGGCTGGAATGAAAGTTCAGCGGGGCAGCCAGTTTGGACAGGTTCACATCGCCCAGGAAGTCGCCGTCCAGCGTCACCTTGCCCGCCACGTCGGAGATGCTCGCATCCTCCGTGCGCCCACTCAGTGTCAGCGTGCCGGTCAAGGCATGCGCGGCAAAGTCGCCGCCGGCCATATGCGCCGTGCAGGCCCCGCCGATCTTGTTCAGCGAGACATTGCCGTGGCCGGTGTCCACACCCACCGTGCCGCTGAGTCCGTTCACGGCCACGTTGCCGCGTCCTGCATTCATCGACACACTGGTATCGGCCGGCACTTGCACGGTCAGATCGACACTGCCGCGATCCACGCCGGCGGTAGTCAGGTTTGCAGTATTGCCGTTGACCTGCAATGCCGGCTGCAGCTTCGCTAACTGCTTGGTCGCATCCTTGTCGCTTGAGGTGTAGACGGTCTCGTGCGCGCTCACGTGGATGCGATCGTCCGTCGACGCGGAAATCGATACATCGCCGCGCGGGTTATCGATCGTCAGGCGTCCATTCGCACCGAAGGCCTGGTCGAACTGGCGGTCGGCGTCATGCTCCTGCCCGAACAAATGCATGCTCCAGTCGTTGTTGTCGTCGTCGGTGAAGTGCCAGCCGAAGGGACTGTTCATTGCATGCTTGCTGGCCAGCCCCACGATGGCTACCAGAACGATCAGGCCCACAAAGCCGCCGACGCCGGTGCGCGCCGCAAATGGCCGGTCGCGCTGCAGCCACCACTCCGCCAGCAGCAGGACGCCGAGGCCGATCAGGAGAAGCGGCCACCAGCGGACGTACCAGTCCCAGAAGGTGTAGCCGTTGATGGTGTTCGTCTGGATCAGCAGTGCGACGACGCCGATAGCGATCAGTACCAGTGGACGCACCATCGAAGGCGGCCGCATGCCGCGGTAGTAAGCCCGCTGGTTGCGCCACTGCTCCTTCCGTGCCCGTCGCTGATACTTCCACTGCTGACGCGGGTCGTAGTTGCCCGGTCCGCCGGGCGTTCCCGGGCCACTGCTGTAGGGAGGCGGTGCGGCTGCCATCAGCGGCCTCCTTGCGGACGATCGAGATCGCTCGGGGGCGCCGGCACGATGCCGCTTCCCGGCTGCTGCTGCGGTGCCGCCTGCCAGGAACTGGGCGGCGGCGGGTAGCCTCCGGCATAGGGGGGCGCCTGCGTGGAATCGGGCTCGACGAATGCGGCGCGCTCTGCCAGTGCCAGCACTCCGGCAAGCACCAGATAGAGCGGCCAGCTCTGGCCGAAGCTTAGGATGTGCCACTCATGCAGCAGCGCGGTCACCCCAAACAGCAGCAGGAAGGCGGGGCCGCGCATGCGGCGGATCAGCAGCCAGCGGTTCATCGCACACCGCCCGTTGGATCGGAATGGACGCCGGGAGGAACGGCAGAGGGGTCAACGGGCGGTACCGCTGTCGGCGTTACTGTGCGTGTGCGCCGAATGATGATCCAGATGCCCAGCCCGATGATCAACAACGGCCACAGGTGCGCAATCCAGATGCCGCGCAGTAGTCCAAGGGACCCGAAGAGGAACAAAATTCCCAGGCCGATCAGGATGATCGCGCCCACCGGCAGATCGCGGCGTCCCGTGTAAGGATCGAAGGGCGCCACCGGCGGATAGGGTTGTCCGGGCATCGGTCCGGGGACATTGGCGTATCCCGTTTGGCTCGTATAGCCGGTCTGGCTGCTGTACCCTGCCTGACCTGTATAGCCCGGTTGTCCCGCATATCCGGATTGACCCGTATAGCCCGGTTGATTCGGATACGCGGCGCCCCCGGACGGCACAAATCCGGACATTCCCGGCGTTGCCGCAGGCGGTACCGAGCCCGGCACAGAGCCCGGTCCAGCGCTGGTCGACGGCCCGGGCATCGGCTCCCAGTTCGAGCCGTATGGGGGTGCGGGCGGTATTGGCGGCACTGGGGGAACCGCTCCGGGTGCGCCCCCCACCCAGGTATGTGGGTGGATGCCGAGCCGCTGTGCGATATCGTTCAGCCCGAAGGGATTGGGCAGTGGCTGGCCGTCTCGCCGCGCCATCGCAGTCTGGTAGGCGTCGAAGACCTGGTAGAACACCCAGGCGGCGACCAGGATGCCGAAGATCGAGGAGTGATCGCCCAGGCTGGCCAGCACGGCGAAGATCAGCACATGCGCGATCGCCTTGGCGTATTGCCCGTTGTACATGGCGCCGACGCCGGGGATAAAGCCCAGCAGGCCTGCCAACAGCGGATGTGGCGTGCCGGTGGAGAAGGCCGCGCCCATCGTGCCCGCGGCGCGCAGGCGCTCCGCCAGGCAGGCCTCGCAGTACACTGCGCCTCCTACATTGCGGATGCAGTCTTTGCAAAGCGGCTTACCGCAAAACTGGCAAAAGGCAGAGGACGCAACTTCGGGATGATAGTGGCAGTTCATACCAGGCTCCTTTCTATCGGCTTATGGCATTCGCCTGGATACTCAATAACTGAAAACTCAATAACTGGATACGCAATAACAGGAAATGCAACTTGTAGCGGCTTCATCGGAGAATGCACGTGATACGATGCGTCGCCGCAGTCGCCACATTGCCTCCGCGGATATGCGGCCAGCACCGGGGTCGGCGGCTCGTATCGGTCGTGGTCTCGCGGCCGGATCACCGCGCCGCCGCGCGGCGCCACCATGCTGGGCGCTGTACTGCTGCGACCGTTTCGGGCGGGGCCGTTACTCGCCGCCCCGTTCGGCTTTCCCGAGGGCTGCGGCTGTTGCTGCTGGTTCACTGGCAGCGCCTGTTGCGGCTGGTCATCATGCCGTATCTCGTTCAGCCGCGACTCCACCTCATAGACGAAGCGCAGGTTCGTGTAATAGACCTTTAGGTGCGCAGACGTCGTGAAGTACTGGTGGCTTACCGAGGACGCCAGCGTCGAAGGCCGCAGGTCGCTCAGCTTCAACTGATTGAGGTGCAAGCCGGTCAGGTTCAGCGTCAGCGCCAGCGAGAAGAAGGCCATGGCCAGCGTCATCAAAATGCGCGACTCCGCCATGTGCCGATGAATCAGTCCCGCCGGGACACCCAGCCAGGGCTGGCGCGGCAGCGCCACGGCGCCCATCGCCGCCAGCGGCTGTACTTCGGCGACACCGCTGGTGCCGGCTAGGATCTTCTCTAGCAGTCCCTCGGGCGCCTCCGGCGTCTCGCGCAGAAATCGCAGCCATTCCGTGCCGCGCTGCGCCTCCTCCAACAGCTCCCCGCAACCCACACATTCTTTGCTGTGCGCGGTGAAGGCCTCCGCATCGCGGGCCTCGAGCGTGCCGTCCAGCGCATCGGCCACCATCGCCTCCCAGGCCTGGCAGTCCAAGGGGCGAGACCCTGGCGCTTTCTGTCCCTTCTCCGGATTTTTAGGCATGGTCACGGCTACATCACCTGCTTCTTATTGCGTCCCAGCAGCCGCGCGAGCTCGGCCCGCCCCCGGCTGATGCGGCTCTTTACTGTACCCTCCGGCACGCGCAGCACCAGAGCAATTTCCTTGTAATCCATATCTTCAAGGTCGCGCAGGATCACGGCTTCGCGCAACTCCGGCGATACCTTGGCCAACGCCGCCTGCACCATCCGCTCCAGCTCACGCGCGACAGTATGGTCGTGCGGTGAGCGGCGTGCATCCTGCAACAGGTCGGCTCCCGCCCGCGGCTCCTCGCTCTCGTCCCAGCCCGCATCCAGCGAATCGGTGGAGCGCTCCATCCGGCTGCGGCGGAAGTGGTCCACCAGCAGGTTCCGCGTCAGCGTCGTGATCCAGGTCGTGAAGCTGCCCTTGCCGCCATCGAAGCTCCGCAGGTTCCCGTAGAGCTTCAGGAAGACGTCCTGCGTCAGGTCCTCCGCGTCGTGCGCCGAGCCGGTGAACCGATAACACATGCCGTAGACCCGGCGATGATGGCTGCGCACCAGCTCGGCCCAGGCGCCCCCGTCGCCGCGCAGGCAGCGTTCCACCAGGGCAGCCCAGTCCACATCGGCAGACGGCGCGGCAGGCGCCCCCGCCGCAGCCCGGGCGGCTGTGTTCTCTCGACGCCAACCCGCTTTGTCGCCAACCCTGTCCACGTTCTTGGCAGCATACGGGATAGATGGGCGTTCCGGCGTAGCCAGCGGTCGCCACATCCCGTTCGTCCGGGAGCGGCCGGATCCAACCGCCCCGCCCCCCAGCATCCCCGGCCATGTCGCTGCTGCGCTCATGTGCCTAGGTACGCGAGCCGGAGGGGGATGGTTCCGTCGAACTTGAAGGCAGCTACCGCATTTTTCCCATAGGCGCAGACGGATCAGCGGCAGTTCTTGTGGCTTTCCGTAAAGAAAAGCCACGCCGCGTGTCACTGCCCGCTTCGCACAATAGGGAAAATGCTCTATCGCAGGCAATTCTCCACAAACTCGCTCGCCGGCAGAATGCGCGTGCCCTTATGCCGCCGAAGGGAGAGCAGACCGCCTTTGTCGCCGGTGACCAGGTAATCCGCACTACCCGCCTGGGCTGCAGCCAGGAGAAAGTCGTCCATTGGATCCGGGGAACGCTTCACCCGAGGGAGAGGATCGACGGCGACGGCAAGTCCTTTAATTTCATTGACGAGGCGCCCGGCGCGATGTGGATGAATGCGGGCGGCCAGTTTAGGTTTTTGCAGCGTCAGCCGCAGTTCGTCGAGTTGCAGCTGGCAGGTCAGCAGGATGAAGTGGCCGTCGACCCAGCTTCGGTAAATGATGCCTGGCGTCCCCGATTGCACGATCAACGCGGAGATCAGGATATTGGTATCGAGCACGACACGCATCTGCCGTCAACGAACAGATGCCGCAGCTCTACGCTTGCGCACGGCTTGCACCGCTTCGTCGATTTCCTCTTGGACTTTGGCGGGGTCGTCGGCGGCATTTCGCAACTTGAGGTCCTCGATCCTCCGATGAAAAACCTCTGCGCGCACCGCCCCCTCGATAAATTTCGACAAGTCGCCCTTCTTCATGCCGCGGGCGCCAAGAAAGGTGCGCAGAGCGTGATCCGTGTCGCGCGATACCTTTATATTCCACCGAACCATCTCTTCCGTAGGAGTTCCCATTCACTGCCACCTGTGCGCCTATAGCAATTTTCCTGATGCTGTGATGAGCGGAGCATCGCCCGGCGTGGCCTTTCCTTAATGAAAGGCCACAGAGGCCTTCGTTGGTCCCTCTACACCTACAGGAAAATTGCTATAAGTGTAATATGCCGCGACGGCGCAGGAATTTCAGGCTTGTTGCGCCTTGCGGTCTCTGACAAACAGAAATCAGTCGCCGATAAATACCGAATATAGGGGAACAGCCAATCTCCTCACCTGCCTCCGTCTGACGGGCTATGCAAAGACCCCATCAAGACCCCGGCTGGCTCATGAAGTCCGGACCGACCGGACTCTCATAGAGCGATCCATCGCGGGTCACGACTGTGATGCCCGACGGCGTGACGTGATAGTGCCGCTTGTCCTCGTTCTGGTCATAGCCGATCACCGTACCCTCCGGCAGATGGACATCGCGATCGATGATGGCCCGCTTGATCCGGCAGTGTCGTCCGATATCGACGTGAGTGAAGATGATGCTCGAATCGATGTCCGCGTACGAGTTCACGCGTACATCCTGCGACAGCAGACTATTGCGCACCGTCGCGCCCGACACCACGCAGCCCTGGGACACAATGGAGTTCACCGCCGAGCCGGTACGTCCAGGCTCCCCGAAGACGAACTTCGCCGGCGGATACTGCCGCTGTCGCGTCCGCAACGGCCAGTTCCGGTCGTAGAGGTTGAAGATAGGTGACACCGACACCACGTCCATGTTGGCGTCGTAGTAGGCGTCCAGCGTCCCGACATCGCGCCAGTAGAGCTCCTTGCGGTTCTCATCGACGAAGTTGTACGCCATCATCTTGTACTTGCCCAACAGCGCAGGCAGAATGTTATGGCCGAAGTCGTGCTTCGACGCGGTATCGTCCGCATCCTTGATCAGTGCCGGCAACAGCACGTCGGTGTTGAAGATGTAAATGCCCATCGAGGCATCCACCATCTCCGGGTTCCATGGCGAGCGCAGCTTGGTCTCCTTAGGCTTTTCCAGGAAGCCAACCACGTCGCCCGACTTGTTCACATCCACCACGCCGAAGCGCGACACTTCATCCGGACGGATCGGCAACGTCGCCAGTGTGACCTCGGCGCCCGTTTCCTTGTGATGATCCAGCATCAGCCCGTAGTTCATCTTGTAGATGTGATCGCCGGACAGGATGATGACGTACTTCGGCTGCTCCGCCCCGATCGAATAGATGTTCTGATACACCGCGTCCGCCGTGCCCATGTACCAGTTCGCGCTCACCCGCTGCATCGGGGGCAGAATCTCGACAAACTCCCCCAGCTCCTGCGCCACGCTGCCGCTCCAGCCCTCGCGGATGTGGCGGTTCAGAGACAGCGCCTTATACTGCGTCAGGATGTACACCCGCCGCAGGTCGGAGTTGATGCAGTTCGACAGCGTGATGTCGATGATGCGGTAAGTGCCCGCGAATGGAACCGCGGGCTTGGCACGATCGCGGGTCAGTGGGGAAAGACGCTCGCCGGCGCCACCGGCGAGAAGTACGCCTAAAGTGTCCTTCATGGTCTTCGCAGATCTCCTGACGGCGGCCGGGGTTGCCGCTTGCTCATCCAGCGTCGTGCCCTGTATCCCTGCTGCGTCAGCCAGCTTACAGGGAGTGAGGTAGAACCGAACAGCCGCCTCTTAGGATGTCTGCGGGTTATCGCTCCGTCGTATCCAATGGGAAATCTGGGTGATCTGGATGATCGGATGGTGGATCGGAGCGATCGTCCTCGGTCTGCTTCGCGTCTCGATCAAATGAGATGCGCAGCGAACGCAGGAAGCTGACATCTTGCGCGGTGAAGGGTTCTCCTTCTTCAACAACCTCCGGCTTCGATGCGTCGTCTTCCTCACCCGGTTGCTGCTCCACCTCATTCAGTCCGATGGTCGCCTCCAGCATCAACAGAACATCGAAGCCCTGGCTGCGGATGTCCTGCACCACGCCGGCAATCTGTTCGGATTCGGAGACGGATTCATGGATAGCTTCTCCCAACTGCTCGATCAGCTTGCGCACGTTTGAATTCATTGCGGCTCCTCGCCTCCCCATGCCCCTGGCATCTCCCTACCTTACGTCTGATGGGCGGCAGGGGCAATCGGCACCATCCCGGCAAGAGAAAGTTTCCTATGTAGGAAATCGGTTTCGCAGCGCCACCCCAATGGGCGCCCATCCTGACGCAGGAAGGCTGCGATACCGCGACAGCAAACACGTATCACCTGCCGGCCGCCGCGGTTACGCCAGCCGCTTTCCAGCGCACCTCCACCATTTACACTTCCCCCATGGAGCCGAATCGCTTCGGACGCAAGCTCGGCATCGGCATGCGCGTAGCCTCGAAGATGGTGAAAGAACGCGCCGCGCAGGCCGCCGCTCCCGCTGCGCCTTCGTCGTTCGTCCGGCAACCGCAGGCCGCCGCTTCGTCCACCCCACGCCCTCAGCCCGCTGCAGCCCGTCCCGTTCCGCCGCCGCGCCCGCGCAAGAACTACGCCGAGCCCGCCCGCCGCGTCGGCCAGGGCACTCGTCGCTTCGGCGCCGCCTTCTTCGGCCCGCTCGCTCACGTCGGCAGCACGCTCTGGCTCGAAATCACCGGACTCTTCTTCGCGCTCTTCGCCTTCTTCTTCGCGCAAAACGCCTACCGCACCCGCGCCGCCCTTCATAGTGGTGCGGAGCACACCCACTTCGTCCTCTACTGCATCATCGGCCTCGTCTTCGTCTACTTCTCCGCCAGCTCCTTCTTCAAGGCGAGCCGCCGCAGCCGTAAGGCCCGTCGATGACGCCGCACGACGATAGCGGCCGCGCCGGTTCTGGCATAGATGCCCGCGCCGGTTCTGGCAAAGATGCCCGCGCCGGTTCTGGCAAAGATGCCCGCGCCGGTTCTGGCATAGATGCCCCCGCCGGCTTTGGCAAAGACGACCTCGCCGCCACAGGCTTCTCGCCCGACCAAGACCTCAACTACCCCGGCCAGTACCCCTACACCCGCGGCATCCAGCCCACCATGTACCGTGGCCGCCTCTGGACCATGCGCCAGTACGCCGGCATGGGCGATGCCGAGGAATCCAACCGCCGCTACAAGTTCCTGCTCGCCCACGGCACATCGGGTCTCTCGGTAGCCTTCGACCTCCCCACCCAGATCGGCTATGACTCCGACGACCCCATGGCCCTCGGCGAAGTCGGCAAAGTCGGCGTCGCCATCGACTCCATCGAGGACATGGAGCGCCTCTTCGCCGGCATCCCCCTCGACCAGATCTCCACCTCCATGACCATCAACGCCACCGCCAGCATCCTGCTCGCGCTCTACGTGGCCGCCGCCCGCCGCGCTGGAGCAGACACAGCGAAGCTGAGCGGTACCGTCCAGAACGACATCCTCAAGGAGTACATCGCGCGCGGCACCTACATCTATCCGGTCCGCCACGCCATGCGCATCATCACCGACATGTTCGCCTGGGCCGAGACCGAGGTCCCCGACTGGAACACCATCTCCATCTCCGGCTACCACATGCGCGAGGCCGGCTCCACCGCCGCGCAGGAGGTCGCCTTTACGTTGGCGAATGGAAAGACGTATGTCGAAGCAGCACTCGAGCGGGGTTTGAATGTCGACCGGTTCGCCCCGCGCCTCTCCTTCTTCTTCAACGCGCATAACGACTTCCTCGAAGAAGTCGCGAAGTTCCGCGCCGCCCGCCGCATCTGGGCCCGCGTCATGCGCGAACACTTCGGCGCCAAAAATCCGCGCTCCTGGATGCTCCGCTTCCATACCCAGACCGCCGGCTCCACCCTCACCGCGCAGCAGCCGGAGAACAACATCGTCCGCACCGCCATCCAGGCCATGTCCGCCGTCCTCGGCGGCACGCAGTCCCTGCACACCAACGGCTACGACGAAGCCCTCGCCCTGCCCACCGAAGAGGCCGCGCGCATCGGCCTGCGTACCCAGCAGATCCTCGCGCTCGAGTCCGGCGTCGCCCAGACCGTCGACCCCTTCGCCGGCTCCTACTTTGTCGAGGCCTCCACCACCCGCATCGAGCAGGAAGTCGACGAGTACTTCGCCAGGATCAAATCCCTCGGCGGCATGCTCCGCGCCATCGAGCGCGGCTGGGTCCAGCAGGAGATCCAGAACGCCGCCTACGACTACCAGCGCCGCGTCGAGTCAGGAGAAGCCGTGGTCGTCGGCGTCAACCGGTTCCAAAGAGAAAACGAACCCGGCGTCCCCACCCAGCGCCACGACCCGGACTTAGAACGAAGACAGGTGGAACGCCTGCAAGCCCTCCGCGCAAAGCGCAGCCAGACAAGATGGCAGCAGGGCATCGACGCCATCAAAGAACGTGCCCGCAACGGCGACAATCTCATGCCAGCCATCTTCGAAGCCGTGGAAAGCAACTGCACGGTAGGCGAAATCGCCGGTGCACTGCGCTCCGTCTTTGGCGAGTATCAGGAAACCGTAGTCATCTGAGCGCGAGCAAGCAGCAAGAGCCGCGGCTACCGTGGCCGTCCGAAGAACAACACGTAGCCATCCGGATCGCAAATCTCGAAGCCGCGCAGGCCCTCGTGCGTATCCCCGAGCGGCGCGCTGAATACAGCGCCACACTCGGCAAATTCAGCAGCCAGTGCATCGGGGTCTGGCGCATCGACATACGCGTCCCATCGCATAAACGGATGGCGCTTGCTGTTGGGCAGCGGCAGCACGTCTTTGTCGGATTTCACAAAGAGCTGCGCACCGTCGCGGCCCAGGATAGCGAAAAAAGGATCCCGCTCCGGCTCCTGAAAGCGCGTCTCAAAACCAAGCTTCTTCGAGTAGAAGGCGATGGTCCGATCGACATTGCTGACAATAAAGAACGGTGAAATCCCGTCTGTCTTCGCTCGCGTCATAGGCATGGGCACCTCGCTGCGGATCGATCGCAGGATATCAGCGCGGCCGGGTGCCCATCCTGGCGAAGTTATGGCTGCGTTGTTCCCGCCGGCGCGCCCGCAACCAAATCCCGCCGGGTGCCCCATCCTAGCTCCGCTAGGGTGGGCGTATCCAGTAGACGATCCGTCATCCCCTACTGCACCGTAGGCTTCGCGTCCGGGTCGGGCTGCATCGCTCCCTTCGCCTCCGGCGCAGACGGATCCACGCCGAAGGCGTGCACCGTCTCCGCGAAGGTATTCCCATCTTGTAGATCGGCGTCAGGACATACTAGCCATTGGCAAGGTCTTCGCTTGGTGTCAGCGTTGTCCACCCATTGGGAAGATGAGCGGAAACCTCAGGCCCTATTGTCCAAGTAGTGTCAGCGGGACGCAAAGAAGGCAGAATGCGAAAGCGGCGCGTTGCATCTCCGGACATTGAGTCACACGCCAATAAAGTCCATCAAGCAATCATTCGAGAAGGTGCAAACCACGGTGACGACTCCGGCGGGTGCCCCATTCTAGCGAAGCTAGGGTGGGGGTGTTCCAGATAAAGACGCGCAAGACTCCGCTATCATCCGCGTTAGCTCCGCCATCGCTTCTTTCGTCACGGCCTCCCGCTTCTCCGCGGATGCCTTATGCCTAAGCGACTCCCACGCGTGTGTCATCGCAGCGTCCTCTCCCTCGCCATTTATGGCCGGGTGCCCCATTCTAGCGAAGCTAGGGTGGGCGTATCCCGTAGACGATCCGTCATCCCTTATTGGCACCGTAGGCTTCGCGTCCGGCCACGCGTCAGCGTCGTCCACCCGTTGGGAAGATGAGCCTCCTGCGCCTCGACGATGTCACCGCTGTGCTTGCCCTGGCCCGTCAGTTGCGTGAAGCGAACCTGCGTGATGACACGCGTCACATGTTCTTCTTAGCGAAACCGTTCTTGAACGCGACGCTGGACCGACGTGCCTACTTCGTCTTTTCCAGATTAGCCATAATGTGGATGGCGCTCCCGGCCACGTTCATCGATCGGCTCCAATCAGCGTAGCCCTTTTGCTTCACCGTAATTGTGTGCTGGCCCGTGCTCACAGATACGGTCGACGGTGTGCTGCCGACAAAGCTTCCGTCCACCTCGATGTCCGCTCCCGGCACGGTCGAATCCACTGTCAAGCTGGCGTTGATCGTGCCGGCCGGAGTCGGCTGGGCTGAAGCCGCCGTGCCGGCGACTCCGAACTTCGCCATATCAAGATGCATGTCGCCTTGTATGAATGCTGTAACCTCCGTTCCCTTGGGAATCTCCACGGACTTGCCGTGCATGAGGAGGAAGAGCGGCGCAGCCGGAAAGAACACGATGGAAGTTGCCACGATGGCGCCGGTCATCGCGCCCACGTGCCCGCCTGCCTTCGTATCTTTGACTGCGCGGAGTTGAGCCTTTTCTCCATCGGCAAGCCGCACACTATCCACGTTCACATCGAGCTTGCCGCCGCGCCCCATCCGCTTTTTCGGCTCGGCATCTGTGATCGTTGCCAGTGCCTGAGCGCCCTTCGGTATGACCGGAACACCCTCGACATCGACTTCCTCTGTCACTTCGAACGGAACTTGTTCCCCAGTCTTGTTCGACTCCGACGAAAGATTCTCCCCAAGACGTAGCGTCACCGTCGTCCCATCCAGCAGAGTGTGGGGAGCGGCCGGTTCCGAAGGCGAAGGCGAATCGCTGCCCTTCGTCGCCGGAACGGTCTGTTGTGGATAGGCGGGAGTGAGACAGATCGCAAAGATGCTGATCGCGGAAACGAAAGACTTCACTGGAACCTCGCGGAATAATCAGGAGAATCATCAAAAAAAAGATGCGACGCTGAACATCCCTACCTGGGGTGAGACGAGTAACCCGACCAGGGCATAGTGGAGCTGGCAGAAACTGCCAATCTCTGCCATCCTAAGGGCATGCCGCAATCCAGCATGAACATCTCGCTCCCTGAATCTCTCCGCAGCTACGTCGAATCCCGCGTCGAGAGCGGCGCCTACTCGACCCCCAGCGAATTCCTGCGCGACCTCATCCGCCGCGACCGCGAGCAGGAAGAGATCGAGCAGAAGCTGCTGGAAGCCCTTGAAGAGCCTGCGGTCCCCATGGGCAAGAACTTTTGGACGGATGTGCGTCGCACCGCTCATGCCCGCGCCAAAGCTGCCTCCCGTCCCTCCAAGTCGCCTGGCAGGCGGTGACATCGTTGCAAGTGGAGTACCGGCCTGCTGCGCGAAGAGACCTCTTCCAGATTCACGAGTATCTCAACCACGAGGTCTCTCTCGAGCTTGCGGATCGCTTCCTGACGACTCTCGAGCACACTGTTCAGCAGGTCGGCAGCTTTCCGTACGCGGGCAGTCTTTTTACCGAGCGTCGGATTCGGGCGCTTGAGATTCGGCGCTGGCCGGTCACGGAGTTTCCGCGCTACCTCGTCTGTTACGCAGTGAGCAGCCGGAAAGTCACGATTCTTCGTATCCTCCACAGTGCCAGAGATCTGCGCCACCAATCTGGACTCTGAAGCTTCAGCCGCAACTCCCGAAACGAAACCACCCCGCCAAAAAACCTGCCGGTTCCTGCCAGCCAAATCGCTACACTGGAAATAGACCCACCTCCAACCGGAGGACAGGGAACACACAAGCCACCCTTGCGGTGGCTTTTTTAATGTGCGAGGTCGGAGGCTGGGCCCATGGCTGACTCGCCGACTTGCTGACTCGCTACACCCCGCTAAGCCTAATCGTTGCAGGAATTTAGCGATAACCCCTTTAGGAAGACGAATTTATGTTCGGGACAGCCCATAACCTCATGATTCGACACCTGATATACAAGGCCCTCCCGCACCGGGAGGGGGGAGGGGGTCCCGGTCAGGTGACCTGTCCGAAGCAGGAGCTCCGGCGACAGCTCCGAATCCTTCGCAGGCTCGACATCTTCGCCCATCTCGCGCGGGTTGCCTACGAACAGCACGCCCTGCGCACGCCGCATCTCGCGCACCAGCGGGCCGAACTCCGACGCCACATGACCGCACTGCCACCGCGCCCTCGCATCCGTGCGGTACCACTCCCCACGCCGCAGCCACGTGCCGTCCACCGCATGCGTGAGCGCCCGAGCCGCGTACTTCAGCAGACCCGCACGCCGCACGAGACCCGCAGCCGAGGGTGTCGACTCACTCGCCTCCGCCCGCCTTCACCACACCCGCATTCTCCGGCGCACTCGGACTCACGCCAAAGTCAAACGCACTCGCCGCATAGGTGTCGTCGCCTTGCAGGATCGGCGCCATGGCGTACTGTCCGTCCGGCAGATCGACCTTCGGCTCGAGCACGTGCCAGCCGTCTGTCAGCGTCTGGTCGGTCGTCTCCACCCGGCTGTCGCTGTGCTTCGCGTACCCGGTGATCTCCGTAAAGCGGATCTGCGCCAGCACCCGCGTGTCCTTGTCCACCGTTGCCGTCACGATCATCCACCCGGTCACGTTGCTGTCCTGCACCTGCTCCGGCTCCGGATTGTCGCTCAGGTGGTAGTAGAACTTCGGCCGCCGCGTATGCAGGGTCACCGCCGCCGCGGCGCCCGCAAGCTCCGCCACCTCCTTCGGCTTCTGGAGCAGGCGTCCCAGCCGTCCCGCCCGGTTCGCCTCCACGCGCTGGTTCCATTGCAGCGACGAGCGCCGCAGCGGCACCAGCTCCGGCTGGCCGCCGACCGAGTCCAGGGCAAACGGCAGCACGGCATTCGCCGGGATGCGCAACCCCGGCGCCACCTCCGGACCCGCCGCCGCCGCGAAGATTCCCGGCCCAACCAGCGCGTAAAGCATGAAAGCAAACAGCGAACGCGAGAGCTTACTTCCCATCCCGCGCCTGCTCCAGCGCCGGGATATCCAGCTTCACCATCCCCATCATCGCCTGCATCACTCGCGCCACGGCTGCCGGATCGGGATCGTTCAGCATCGCGTCCATCGTCTCCGGAGTGATCTGCCACGTCACGCCGAACTTGTCCGTCAGCCAGCCGCAGGCCATCGACTTGCCGCCGTCCATCAGCTTCGCCCAGTAGTCGTCGATCTCCTGTTGCGTCGCGCACGGCACCATGAAGGACACCGCCGGCGTGAACTGGAAGTCCGCGCCGGCATTCAGCGCCACGAACTCCTGCCCGCGCAGCGTCATGGTCGCCGTCAGCACCTTGCCGCGCCACTTCGCATCGGGAAACGAGTCCGCGTAGCGGCGCACCGCGCCCTTCTTCGCATCCTTGAAGACGGAGACCCAGAAGTCCACCGCATCCTCTGCATTGCCGTCAAACCAGAGAAACGTCTTGAGTGCCTGCATCGCCACTCTCCTTTCGCAGAAAAGTGTACCGAAGCCAGCGGTCACACTGCTCTTGAAGCGTGCCCTGCGTGGCGAATCTATCACCGCGGTAAACCTGCCTTCCGGACCTCTAAGTCGGCTCAGAGTGCTACCCTGAGGAGTTCGCTAACGCTCCCCAAAGGACTCAAACAACCGTGTCCACTGCCGCACCCGCCGCCCTCCGCAAGACCCCGCTCAACGCCATGCACCGCCGCCTCGGCGCGAAGATGGTCGACTTTGGTGGCTGGGACATGCCCGTTGAGTACTCCGGCCTCATCGCCGAGCACATGGCCGTGCGTACCGGCGTCGGCGTCTTCGATGTCTCGCACATGGGCGACATTCAGCTGCGCGGCCCCGGTTCGCTGGCCGCCGTGCAGCACATCTCCATGAACGACGCCTCGAAGCTCAAGGAGGGGCAGGCCCACTACTCCGCCATGCTCTACCCCAACGGCACCTTCGTCGACGACGTGATCGTCCATAAGCTCTCGGACAACGACTACCTGCTGGTTATCAATGCCGGCACGCGCGAGAAGGATGTGAACTGGGTGCGGAGGAACGTCGGTGCCATGCCGTCGGTCCACATCTCCGACTACTCGGATATGTACACGCAGCTCGCTATCCAGGGTCCGAAGGCTATCGATGTAATGCGCAAGCTGACGGACAGCGACCTGGACGCGATCAAGAACTACTGGTTCATCTGGGGCAAGTTCTGTGGCCTCTACAATACGCTGATCGCGCGCACGGGTTATACGGGAGAAGACGGCTTCGAGGTCTATATCCCATCGGACGTAGCGACCAGCGAGCGCGTGTGGAACGAGGTGTTCGAGGCAGGCAAGGAGTTCGGCATCCTCCCTTGCGGTCTGGGCGCGCGCAATACGCTGCGACTGGAGTCGGCCATGGCCCTCTACGGTCACGAGATCTCGGACGAGATCAACGTCTTCGAAGCGGGTCTCGACCGCTACGCCAAGTTGGACAAAGGCGACTTCGTCGGTCGCGAGTCGCTTGAAGCCGTCCGCGCCCGCGGCGGCCCCAAACGCAAACTGGTCGGCCTGGAGATGACAGAGCGCGGCATTGCACGCGATGGCTACCCGGCGCTCTCGCTCGAGGGCAAGCCCATCGGCACCATCGCGTCGGGATCCCCGTCGCCCTTCCTCAAGAAGAACATCGCGCTCGCGCATCTGCCGATGGAGTTCGTTGCGCCAGGAACAGAAATCGCTGTGCAAGTGCGCAACCAACCAGTTAAGGCGGTTGTGGTAGCAACACCGTTCTATAAGAGGCCGAAGAAAGAGGCGTCAGCAGAGAAGAGCAGATAACAGCAGACAAAGCAGAAGGGAATCGTGAGACCGTGCTGATCCGATCAAACCCTTTGCAGTTGTCTGCTTCCGTCTGTCTTTGTCTGCCGTTCTCTTGAGCCCTACAATGATTATCGAGAGAGGACCCAACGATGCCCAAGGACTACCCCGCCGCGTACAAATACACCAAAGAACACGAATGGATTGAGATCTCCGGCTCCGAGGGCAAGGTCGGTATCACGGACTACGCGCAGAACTCGCTCGGCGACATCGTGTTCGTCGATCTTCCCAAGGTTGGATCATCCGTTGAGAAGGGGAAGGTCTTCGGCAGCGTGGAATCGGTCAAGGCGGTCTCCGATCTCTACTCGCCGGTATCGGGCAAGGTCACCGCCATCAACGACGAACTGGCCACAGCCCCGGAGAAGATCAACACAGAACCGCACACCGCCTGGATCATGAAGGTCGATGTCCCCGACGCCGCCGATGCCAACGACCTGCTCTCGAAAGACGACTACGAGACCTATATCAAGGAAGAGACGCACTAGGCTTCCGACAGTAGTCGATCTGCCACTGTAACCATTACCTAACCAGAAGGATCCGCATGCGCTACCTTCCCAAATCAAACGCCGAACGCGAGAGCATGCTCCGTGAGATCGGCGCGTCCTCCATCGACGATCTCTTCGCGAGCGTTCCTGCCGAATACCGGCTCACGCGTGACCTGAACATTCCACGCCAGATGGGCGAGTCCGAGATCGTCGACTACTTCAAGGATGCTGCCGCGCACAACGCCAATGGGTACGCGAGCTTCCTCGGCGCGGGCGCCTATCGCCACTATCGACCTGTGATCATCGACTCGCTGGTGCAGCGCGGGGAGTTTCTCACCTCCTACACGCCCTACCAGCCGGAGATCACGCAGGGCACGCTGCAGGCCATCTTCGAGTTCCAGACCATGATCTGCGAGCTTACCGGCATGGACATCGCCAACGCCTCCATGTACGACGGCTCGACTGGCGCGGCAGAGGCCGTGATGATGGCTGTGCGCGTGACAGGCCGCTCGAACGCGCTGGTGGCGAAGACCGTCCACCCCGAGTACCGCGAAGTGCTCGCCACCTATGCCCAGCACCAGAGTATTGGCCAGCAGACGCTCGCCTATGGCGAAGACGGCCGTCTTGATCTCAAAGCACTCGACGCCTCGCTGACGGACACGCACGCCTGCGTGCTTGTCCAGTCGCCCAACTTCTTTGGCGTCGTTGAAGACATTCCCGCTATTGCCGACATCGTGCACAAGCACGGCGCGCTGCTCATCGTGTCCATCGCCGAGGCCATCTCGCTTGGCGCCGTCGAGCCACCGCGTGACGCTGACATCGTCTCCATGGAGACGATGTCCTTCGGCGTGGCTCTCAGCTATGGTGGCCCGTACTGCGGCGTGATCGCGGCGAAGGAGAAGTATCTGCGCCAGATGCCCGGACGCCTCGCCGGTCAGACCGTCGACAAGGACGGCACGCGTGGCTTCGTGCTCACCCTCTCCACCCGCGAACAGCATATCCGCCGCGAGAAGGCCACATCGAACATCTGCACCAACCAGGCGCTGGTCGCGCTGATGGCCACCATCTATATGACCGTCTACGGCAAGGAGGGCATCCGCGAACTCGCGCTGCACAACCTGGCTAAGGCGCAGTATGCGTCACAAGCGCTGTCACAACATGGAACGAAGCTTCTGTTTGCGAATACGCCGCGCTTCCACGAGTTTGTCCTCATCACTTCCGAGCCGGCAGCCGCCGTAAGCGCACGCCTGCTCGAAGACAAGATCATCGGCGGCCTCTCGCTCCAGCGCTTCTACCCGGAGCTGGGCAATGCCAGCCTCTGGTGCGCGACGGAGCTCACCACTCGCCAGCAGATCGATCATGCTGCCGGCGTCCTGGCCGGCAAGCGCGCGGCCCCATCCGGTAGCCACAGCAGCCAGCCCACGCTGGTGCACGCATAGGAGTCATGATGGCGACGACGCCAGAGATCACCGATACCACCGAAGCCTTCGCCGGCAACCGCAAGAAGGTTGCCGCGCACCTTACGCTCAACGAGCCTCTACTGTTTGAGAAGTCTTCGCCGGGAAAGCGCGGCTACCGCCTGCCGCCGCTCGACGTCCCGGAAGTCGATGCCACGAAACTCCTCGGCAACGCGGCGCGCAAAGAATCCGCTGCGCTCCCCGAGCTGAGCGAGATTGAGATCATCCGCCACTTTACGCGCCTCTCGACCTGGAACTATGCGATCGATCTGGGCATGTATCCGCTGGGCAGCTGCACCATGAAGTACAATCCGCGTGTCAACGAGTTCGTCTCGCGCCTGGAAGGCATCGCTGAAGCGCATCCCTACCAGCCGGAATCGCTGTCGCAAGGCGCGCTGGGCGTGCTGCGGACGCTCGAGAAGGCACTCATCGAGATCACCGGCATGGATACCATCACGCTGCAACCCGCAGCGGGCGCGCATGGCGAGTTCACCGGCATCCTGCTCACGCGCGCGTATCACGAGTCGAAGGGCAACCCACGGCGCAAGGTGCTTATCCCGGACTCTGCGCACGGCACCAACCCGGCGACCGCCGCGGTGTGCGGCTATCAGGTGGAGAACCTGCGCTCTAACCCGCACGGCATGGTGGACATCGAGCAGCTCGCCAAGCAGGTCGACGACGAGACCGCCGCGCTGATGCTTACCAATCCGTCCACCATCGGCGTCTTCGAGAGCGAGATTCACAAGATTGCTGACATCCTCCATGCGAAGGGTGCGCTGCTCTATATGGATGGCGCCAACATGAACGCGCTCTGCGGCAAGACGCGTCCGGGCGACTTCGGCGTGGATGTCATGCACCTGAATCTGCACAAGACCTTCTCCACGCCGCATGGCGGCGGCGGCCCCGGCTCCGGCCCGGTCGCGTGCAAGAAGATCCTCGAGCCCTTTCTGCCCACTCCCGTCGTCGCGGAAAACGCAGACGGCACGCTGCGTCTCGACTATGATCGTCCCGACTCCGTCGGCCGCGTGCGCATGTTCTATGGCAACTTCGGCATGTTCGTCCGCGCCCTGGCCTACATCCTGGCCAACGGGCCGGACGGTCTGCGCCAGACCACCGAAGATGCCGTGCTCAACGCCAACTACATCCGCAAGAAGCTCGAAGCGCACTACGAACTACCGTACAAGACGCCCTCCATGCATGAGGTCGTCTTTAGCGACAAGCGCCAGCAGGCGCGCGGCGTGAAGACCGGCGACATCGCGAAGCGACTCATCGATTACGGCTTTCACCCCTATACCGTTTCGTTCCCGCTCATCGTCCCCGGTGCGCTCATGATCGAACCGACAGAGAGCGAGTCGAAGGAAGAGCTCGACCTCTTTATCGATGCCATGCAGCAGATCGCCCGCGAGGTTGAAGAGAATCCTGCGCTCGTCCTTACAGCGCCCCACGCCACTCGCGTGAAGCGCATGGACGAGACCGCCGCCGCCCGCAAGCCCGTCTTGCGCTGGAAGGCCGCTCCTGCACCCACCTCGCTCACTGCGGATTCTGCCGCGAAGGAATGGTAGTGGCGGATCCTACGAAAGACAGCGCGGACGTGCGAAGCGAGGTTGGGCCATATAGTGGTGCTTCGGCTCTGGCCGAGCGCCGAGACGATATAGAAAAGCATGAGTTCATGCTCGGCCCCGAACGCGGCCGCCTCGCCATCTCGCTCGACATGCTGACCGATGCGCTTATCCTCATTGGCCAGCACGGCATCTACTGCGTCTCCAATCGCAATCCGTCCAAGCCCGCGCTGGATTTGCAGGTCGTCCTCGACCAAATCAATGGTGCGAAGCAACTTATCCAGTCAACGATGGCCGAGCTCGAACGCAAGCGCGACGAAGCCAACCGAATGATGTGACATCGAAGCACAGCAACAGCAAGGGGTGCCCCGGGTCTCGCTTTTGCATCCCGTGGCGGATAAACCCCGTAGTATCATCAGCAGTGCGCGCCCGTAGCTCAGCTGGATAGAGCGAACGCCTCCGAAGCGTTAGGTCAGAAGTTCGAATCTTCTCGGGCGCACCAGATCCCTCAAGTGCACAACTGACAGTAGTCCTCCAGTGTTCTGGCCCACTTCCTTGTGGCCAGTGCAGCTGACCAAATAGCTTCTGCTATTCGGTTCGTCGCGAAACATTCGGTCGGGTACTCCTGTCTGCCTTTTCTTCGCAAAAGGAACGCACCCATGGACCCCTCGTGCTTGGCTTCGCAGTTTGCCGCCCTTCGGCCTTTCCTGGTCTCTTCACACTTTGCCCATCTCGCCGCAGCGATTGACCTCTTCGCCGTGGTCGTCGCTATTCGCCTCTACTGTGCTCGGGGGCGTGCCTGATGGCCTTCGCTCACGACTCGGCCTGGCTGGCCTCCCTCTCCGTCTCTGATCTGAAAGACGAGCTCATGCTCGCCGCCTCGCGCCTTGCCAGCACGCATGTGTCCGAGGCGCGGTCTACCTTCCCGGCCGTCTGCCATGAATGCGCGGCCACACACCGTGACAACCTGCTGAGCATTCCTCATCGCGAGACCTGCCGCACGGGCGCGGTGATCCGCGTGCTGTGGGCGATCAGCGGGGCCATCGCAGAGGGACGTTTTGATTCTGATCCCCCACGAAAGGAGACTGCCGCACCGAAAGACACGCCCAGCGGCGCGGCCGCGCGGGAGACGCGGCCGCAACCGTTCCTGGTCCGGCGCAACGCGCTGCCTGGCCTCTACCACGAGCCATGGGAGGTGGATGAGCGCGGGGATGTGGTTGACGCCGGGTCCGACATTGTGGTGGATTCCTACGGCTGCACGCTCCCCGAGCCGGACGATCAGCGCGCCATGCGGCGCATCGTCGCGTGCGTCAATGCCTGCGATGGGATCGCCACCGAGGATCTGAAGATGGTCGCCGGGGGTGCGCGATGAGGGTTAAAGCATGGGTCGAATTGGCGGAAGAGAAAGAAATCGAGATAGGCATCGATGACATCTCGTCCGCGATCTACGATGCCGCCGAGCCGTCCGCGTCTTTATCGCTGCTACTGAACACGGTTGCGCAGGTGTTGAAGGCTGCTTCTGATGAGCAGATCGCGAAACTGAGTTCGCATGCGCGCGAGACCGTGACGCATTTCCTCAACGAACAGGCCGCTCGCTATGCGGGGGGTGCGCGATGAGCAAGACGCCCGTGCAGTCCGAGCAGTTACGCGTCGAGCAGGTACCGGTGAAGCTGATCCAGCCGTCGCCGACGAATCCACGCAAGCACTTTGACCAGGCGGCGCTCGCTGAACTGGCGGAATCGATCAAAGCGGTGGGCGTGCAGGTGCCGTTGCAGCTCCGCATCCTGATTTCCGAGCGTGGCGGCCCTGTGGTCGCTTACGAGATCGTTGGCGGCGAACGCCGCTGGCGAGCCGCGCAGATCGCCGGGCTCACCTCCGTCCCGGCGATCGCGCGTGTGATGAGCGACGCGGAGTGCCGCGAGTCGCAGCTGATCGAGAATCTGCAGCGCGCGGACCTGACGCCGATGGAGGAAGCGCAGGGGTACGAGCTGCTGATTCGCGAGGCCGAGGCGGAGGGTTTTGCGATCACCGACGCGCAGCTCGCCGCCAAGGTGGGTAAGCCGGTCGGCCAGGTCCGGAGCCGGCGCAAGCTGCTCGATCTCATCGCGGTTGCGCGTACCGCTGTGGCCGAAGGCTTCATCACCTTCGGCTGCGCGTTGCTGGTCGCCAAGCTCCAGCCCGATGAACAGGAGAAGGCGACGCACTATTCGCTGGCGAGTGACGGTGAGACCGCCGCGGTGGCTCTCCAGAACGCGCGCGCCTTGCGCGAGCATGATCGCAAATTCCGCGCCGAGGCTGAAGCCAAGGGGCAGCAACTCGAAGCCTACGAGTTGGACGATGAATTCACGCCGTTAGATGAGCGCGAGCTGAGGGGGTGGATCGAGTCGCACGTGCTGCTCGACCTGGCGAAGGCTCCCTGGCCGCTCGATACGCCGATCGAGGGTGTCGACGCGCCGGCATGTGTTGACTGCCCGAAGCGCTCCGGATCGGACCAGGCGCTCTTTGCAGAGCTGACCGCAAAGTCGGATGTCTGTACCGATCCGGTGTGCTACGCGGCGAAGCGCCAGGCATTCGTGCAGATCATGCAGCAGCAAGCGAAGGATAGCGGCGCGCCGCTGCTGAAGCTGAGCACGAAAGAGGGCTACGCGCCCGTCAGTGCGGACGAGCAAAAGGTCTACCGCAAGGGCCAGTGGCTGCAGGCCGAGGCGGGGACGTGTCCGGCAGTCCGCAGTGGCATCACGGATGACGGCCAGGTGATTGACGTGTGCGTCGACCAGGCGTGCAAGAAACACAAGCACCAGGTGGTCGCGAAGACGCTGGCGAACAGCGCGCCGAAGACGGACTGGGAGGCGGAGCGGAAAAAGCGGGAGCAGTCTGAGGCGGATTACGTCGTGAAGGAGACACCGATCCGCATGGCGGTCCGCGCGGCGATTCTGCCGAAGCTGGAAGGTGCGAAGCTGCTGCGCGCTGTGGCGCAAAGGCTACTCAATCATGGAGGTCACTACGATCTGCTGGTCAAGCTGCGTTCTCTCGCGCTGAAGGAAAAGAGCGTCGAGGGCTGCGCGAGGGCCGTGAACGAGGGCTTTGCGATGGCGAAAGACGGCGAGCTGGAAGGTTGGATCGTTGACGCGCTCATGGTTCCCAACTTGCTGCCGAACGCTTATTGGCGCGGTCAGCCGAAACGGGACCGCGAAGATCTGTGGGCACTCGGCAAGCAGGCTGGCGTCGACTGCGACGCGATCGCGAAGCAAGTCAGCAAGACGCCGAAGGTCGCGACCAAACCGGCAAAGAAGGCCGCAGCAAAGAAGCCGGCAAAGCCAGCGGCGAAGAAGAAGGCGGTGCGGCGATGAAGCTCTTCCTGCGCCGGGTCGTGATGTCGCTCTGGATTGTGGTCATGTCACCGTTCCTTCTCTGTGCGTTGCTCATGCTCTGTTACGCGTGGGCGGCGGACGTGGAGGGCTACGTCCTCGATGTTCTCGAAGTGTTCGGTGTGGCGTGGCCGAAAGCGGATCCTCGATGACCACGCTGACGCCAGGCCGCTGCCGCTTCTGTAAGTGCACCGAGAGCAACGCGTGCACGCTGCCGGATGGCGATCCCTGCTCGTGGTTCGCGGCGGACCGCACAGTGTGCACTGCCCCGGCCTGCATCGCAGCCTTCTTCATCGAACAGCGCCGCGCCATGGCCATGGCAGACAAGCGCGCGAAGAAGCGCACGCCGGGCCAGATCCACGCGCTGATGCAGGAAGAGAAGCGAGCACGGCGGCGCGCGCAACGAGCGAAGAAACGGGGTGCTGCGTGAGCAGGGTACGTTCGTGGATCTACACCATCGACCTCATGTTTCACCCCCGTCGCCGCCGTGCACTGATGGGCTGGGATAGGTGCAATGCCGCCTTCTATCACCTGCAGGACCACTGGACACACTTCGTAGGCGCAGGGGCGCTCGCTGACATTCAGGCCCAGAAAATCCTTACCGACTGCATGGAGAAGTTGCTCGCGGAGGCGTACCGATGACGTCGCGACCGCATGTCCCGCACGCGCTGCACATCTGCGCGACATGCAGGGAGAACGTCGCCGGCGACGGAGAGATCGAATGCGCGCAGTGCAGCCAGGATCGGCTCAGCCGTGAGGCGTTCTATGTGCGCTTCGGCGATGTGTTCGGTGTGCATGTGCCGCCGCGCATCACCGAGGTGCCACGCGAGGAAGACGCGGCCTGGCAGCCACGCAGGCGAGTGATCGTGCCGGCGGGGTACCACGCGGCGGTGGCGATCGAGGCGCGTCGCATGGCGGTCTGGCTGAGCTTGCTGCTGCTCGCTTTCTTCACCGCAGGGTGGTTGTTCGGGAGGTTCGGGTGAAGCAGCGCGAGGGAGGTATTACCTGGACCGATGCGACGTGGAATCCGATCCGCGGCTGCTCGCGGGTGAGCGAAGGCTGCCGCAACTGCTATGCCGAGCGCGTGGCCTATCGCTTTAGCGGCCCTGGCCAGCCGTACGAAGGTCTTGTGCGCATCAATGCGGAAGGTGGACGCCAGCCGCAGTGGAACGGCACCGTGCGCGTGGTCGAGGATCACATGCTCGACCCGATCCGGTGGAAGGGCAAGCCGCTCTACGACGCGAAGAATGGCGAACGAGTCGGCTATCGCGAAGGAGTCCGTGTCTTCGTCAACTCGATGTCTGACCTGTTCCATGAGAACGTGTCAGACCAGACCATCGACCGCGTCTTCGCAGTGATGGCGCTGTGTCCGCAGCATCAATTTCAGGTGTTAACGAAGCGTTCGGAACGCATGCTGCACTGGTTTCAGTCTGCGGCATACGCGGGGACGCAGACGGCTGCCTTTGCCATCGGCGGACCGGCTAAGACGCAGTTCGTTTGGCCGCTGCCGAACGTCTGGCTGGGCGTGAGCGTCGAAGACCAGGCGGCGGCAGATGCGCGAATTCCGCTGTTGCTGCAAACTCCTGCTGCCGTGCGATGGATTAGCGCCGAGCCGCTGCTCGGGCCAATCGATGTACGTCGGTACATGTGGCCTACACACTGGCACTGGGATTCCAACTACCGGACTCCGCAAGCGGCCATTGCCGCAGGAGCATATGCGCAGAAGAAGCCTCAGGCGCTCGTGCTCGCAGGAGCTGGTTTCCTGAACTGGGTGGTGGTCGGCGGCGAGAGCGGACCGGGCGCACGACCCATGGAAGAAGCGTGGGCGCGCAGCCTCCGCGATCAGTGTGTTGCCGCCGGCATTCCCTTCCACTTCAAGCAGTGGGGTGAGTGGCTACCAGCGATGTGCGACGGTGCGCCGATCGACGGCCAGGAATTGAACTGCAGCGACGATCCGATACGCGTCGGCAAGCATAAGGCTGGCCGTCTGCTCGATGGGCGCGAATGGAACGAGTTTCCCGACATCCGGAGGACTGCATGAGTGTAGAAGAGGCCGCGTCGCGCGCGATCGAGTTGGAGCTGTCGTGTGAGCTGATCGAGGAAGAAGTGCAGTACAAGGCGCAGCAGCTGGGCGCGGCGGTTGTCGAGCAAGATGAGACGGCTTCACGGAAGCGCGACGCGATGAAGACGTTCAACGAGGAGTTGGAAGAGATCGCACAGCGAATGCGGTTACTCTCGCGAGCGATCCGGACGCGCAGTGAGCGGCGATTGGTGCGCTGCGCGGTGACCTTTCACACGCCGGTGCAGGGGTCCAAGCGCACCGTGCGTCTGGACACTGGCGAGTTATGCCGCGAAGAGCCGATGACGATGGAAGAGTGTCAGGAACATTTATTCGGCTGAAGTTTGACGAGGTTCCGCGTGCGGAGGGGTCCATGCGCGGAATGGGCGTGGCGGCTGGGCCTTTTGCGGGGCAGCCGGCCGCTGCGTGACCTGTTTTGTGAGAAGGGGAGAAGCCATGAAAGTGCACTTGGAGTCGACGGACAAGATCGTCGAGCTGGCAACACATCTGGGCCGGATGCCCGCACGCATATGGGAGGGCCACACGGAGTCAGGGATCGCGGTGCATGCCTATGTGACGCGTATCGCCGCACATGAGGGGCAGGACTTGTCGCAGTTTGAACGAGAGCTGCAAGAGACGCGTAAGCCCTCCGCTGAGGTCGAAGCGATTCCGTTGCGGATGATTCTATGAATGTGACGCACGAATTCGCGATGGGCGGCGACCCCCAGGACTTGAAGATTTGGGCTGCCTGGAATCTGACAACCTATGGCGTTCAGTTCGCGACCATGGCGCGCGTGATCGGCGCTGAACCGATGGTGATCTGGTAATGGGTATGCCGGTGAATGCCTCTCTATGACCCAAAGCATCCTCAAGGCTGGTGGGCCGAAGTCGCGCGGATTCAACGCAATCAAGCAATCATGATGGGCGTTGTCTTCGGTTCATCCATCATCTGCGGGCTAGTGATGCTGATCGCGCTGGCGCTTCGATGAAGCCTGTTGCCTCGGGCACTCGTTCCGGGCATGGCAGTAACTCCTTGCACGACGCCCTGAGTAGGCTCTCGCGCAGGTCGTTGGTTCGATTGGCTGCTGTTCGCGTTGATTTTGGTTTCTATCTTGGCGTTGGCGCAGGCTGAACTGCTGCGGCATCCGTAGCGGAAAGGACATCGATCACAGATGCAAGGCAATGGGGATGTTACGCACGAATTTGCAGTAGGCGGCGACCAGGGCAAGCCCTTTCTCGTGCAGCGGATTTGCGACATGTATGGGGCCGAGTATCTGGTGATCGACGGTGTGCGGTGCACGCCTGAGGTTCTCCGCAAGCTCTTCGTATCACCGAGCCCGGATCGCCTCGTGCGCTTTGAGCGAGACGGCGAAACTCTGCTGGCGCATTCGTATGCGGTTGAAGCCGTGGAAATAGACGACGCGGAGGTCGAGTGAACTTGATTGAGGGAATACAGGCGCAGCAAAAGCGGTTTCGCGAACAGCAAGTTCACCCCGACCCGGACGATCCGGGCGCGGTTGGACGAGGGTGCGACTGAAGGGGAAGGAGACGGGATATGTATCTATCGATCGTGGTGGGTTTGCTTGGACTTCTCACGTACCTGGCGTCGACCAACCCAAAGCTGCAGGAGATTGGGCGGGTGAGCTACTTCGCAGGCCTTCTGTCGTTCTTGCTCGACGTAGCGCGCACGCTGGGAGTCCTTCCTCGATGACGCCCGCACTCGATGAAGCGGTCGAAGAGCTTCGGTTGCTTGCATGGTGTGCGGCACGTGTATCGGCGCTGGATCATCTCGCAAATGCTAGGACATACCTCCGCGCGCAATTCCACATGCAGCTGCCGAGGTTCGAGGCGCAGGCGCTTTCGGATGCCATGGAACTCCTCATTGCGACGCGGCTATCAGTCGTAGAAGAGGCCGAGCTGGCATTACAGCAACCAATGCCGAAGCGTGCCAATGCCTGAGAAGAAGAAGTGGGACCTGAGCAGCACGCGCTCGATGCAGGCCGCGGCGGAGTGGATACGCGCACGCGGCGGAGCGCAGATCGTGCTCGTGATCCGCAAGGACGACTGGGCCGTGGCGCATGATGTGTCACTCGCGCCGCTCGATGTGCGCGACTCGGTGCGGGACACGCTCGTGCCGATGCTAAACGCGATGCTGAGCAAGAAAGGGAAGCCATGAGCGGGCGGCCGTGGACAGGAAAAGAGCGCCGGTTGCTGCGCACGTTCTACGCGTGGATCCCGACGAAGGAGATCGCGGACGAGCTGCAGCGTTCGTTGACCACGGTCTATCAGCAGGCACGGCGGATGGGTCTGTTGAAGTCGCAGGCGTATCTCGAAAGCACAGACGCTTGCAGGCTGCGCCGTGGGGACAACGTGGGCGCGGACACGCGTTTTCCGAAGGGCCATGTGCCGGCGAACAAGGGGCTACGGCGGCCGGGCTACGCGCCAGGTCGCATGCGTGAGACGCAATTCAAGCGGGGCAATCGACCGCACACTTGGCGTCCGATCGGCTCGGAGCGGATGTGTGATGGCTACCTGCAACGCAAGGTGACCGACACGGGGTATCCGCCGCGCGATTGGCGTCCTGTCCACGTGCTGCTATGGGAGAAGGCGAATCGTCGCAAGGTGGGCCGCGGGTTCTGCGTGATCTTCCGCGATGGCGATCGAACGCACATCGATCTCGCAAACCTGGAACACATCACGCGCATGGAATTGCGCCGGCGCAACTCGATGCACAACCTTCCCGAAGAGGTTCGCAGCGTGCTGCACCTCAAGGGCGCAATCAACCGCCTCATCACGATGCGGACACGGAGGAAAGACGATGGTCAAGAACAAGCTCAGCGATCTGCGTGACCACCTCTTCGAAACACTGGAGGCTTTGAAAGAGAAGGACAGTGGGATGGAGATCGAGCGGGCCAGGGCGATCACCGAGGTGGCCGGCGCGATCATCCAGACGGCCGTGGTCGAAGTGAAGTATGCGAACGCGGTTGGAGCGATGCCGGACAGCGCGTTCTTCGATACACCGACGCCGCGGCGGCCGCAGCTGGACAGCAAAACAAACTAAACGAGCTCTCGATCACACTCCCCTATGTCGATACACATCATGAACGCGGTTTGGCAGCATGGGCCGCAGGAGATGTCCGCCCGGATGCTGCTGCTTGCGATCGCGGACTGCGCTAACGACCAGGGCGAGGCCTTTCCCTCGCTCGCGCTGCTCGGCCAGAAGTCCTGCATGTCCAAGAGCACGGTGATTCGCGTGCTTCGCGCATTGGAGGGTGACGGGTGGTTTGCGGTGAGGCGTCGGGCCGTCCAGTGGGACGGGGACTCGCATCCGCGCGGCAATCTCTACGCCTTCGCGCTGGGGAAGCTGCGCCTGGCCGCACCACAGAAACAGGCCACTGTGCGAGAGCCGCGAGGTGTCACGGTGAAACCTCACAACGCCAATGGTGAGGTGTCAAAAGCCGGATTGCGAGGTGTCACTATGACACCTCACGATACCGGTTGTGAGGTGTCAAAACAGGGCTTGCGAGGTGTCAAACGCGAGCATCCCCCCACACCCCCCTTTGTAGGGGAACCATCAGAACCATCACAACTACCACCCCCTACCCCCTCCGCGGAGGGGGAGTTGCGCGAAGCTGAGCTGCTGGAAGCAATCGAGATCCAGCGCCGGTTGGCGTTGTCGACGCATCGCGAAGAGAGCAGGGCAGCGCTCACAGAAAAGCTGCGCTTGCAGGCCGAGCTGGTGGCGGGGCGAAAGGCGAACGCGCAGGCCGTTCCTTCGAAGGGTCCAGAGCGTGTGGCTGCAACGACGCCGCCCGAAGGCTCAACACTGGACGAGCAAGCGACGTGGGTGATGGCGCGCTGTGGCTTCAGCGGGCCGGAGTCGGTGCGCCAAGCAGTTCGCACAACGCTGGCTGTCGCTGGCGAAGCAGAGCGTCCGGCGCGTGCCGCTGCGATGGCGGAGGCGTGGCTGCAGTATGTGCGCGGGCCGTCGCGGTGGAGTGCGCAGAACTTCTTCCGGCTCGGACACTGGCAGCATCCGGCGAGCTGGCCGCAGGGGACACGGCCCTTCGATCCGTGTGCGACGCAAGAGAGGGCGATGGCATGAGACCGAGGAAAGCAATCCTGCTGGTTGCAGCAAACGAGCGAACGCGGAGCCTTTGGCGATTGATTCTGCAGGTGCGCGGCTTCCGCGTGGCGGCCGCCGGCACAGTGGAGCAGGCGCAGGCCGCGCTGGCAGACCCGATCCACCTGGTGATGGCCGTTGAGCCGTCGGCTGCAAGCGGCATATGCGAGCGGATTCAAGCCGTTGCGCCCGGGGTGCCGATGCTGGTCGTCGGCCATGTGCGGGACAATGAGTGCGCGACGATGCTGCTGCCGAGCAACACTTCGCACGCAGAGATCGTGGAGCGTGCGCGAGTGCTGGCTGCCAGCAAACGGGGACCGCGAGCAGGTAAAATCGCTGCTCGCTGTTGCAATTTGAAAAAATAACTTGCATGATTTTCGAGGCATGGTTTAGATTCGCATTCGTTGCACATAACTGGTCTGCCGCAATCGGCAGCGCGCCTCCAACAGTTGTACCGTTGGGCCCAGGCTTTCCCCGCGAGAGATGGTGAGCAGTATTCGAGTACACCTGTTCTTTCTTCAAAACTAACGCTCAGACAGAATCTCCCCATGCGACAGCATGTTTCTGTTTGCTGCGGAGTCACGTGTCTTTCGTGCGCCGTCCACTATGGCTCGGCCACGCAACCACTTACTCTTGTTTTCTCCCTTCACCACGCTCGGCTGGCGCGTTACGCGACGCATCAGCCAGGGCGATGGTGAGGCCGGCGTGACAAATGGCAAGATGCGCCGCATTCTCGATGAGACTGGCAGGCACATCGGGTACCAGCCAGTTAAGGCAGATCCGCGTCCCAGCTTGCCGTCCGATCCATCACGCACCGCACTCGCCGTTCCGGAGACGAAAGCCAACGCTGGGCTGTTGGGCCAGTCGCGCACGGCTAGCTTGACCGAAGAGCAGCGGCGCACGCGCGTCCATCCCAAGAGCGGACGGCTGCTACCGGAGGAAGACTTCATCGAGCGCACGCAGAAGCTCATGCAGGTGTATACGCAGTCTGCGAACTTTGCAAAGGTGCATGGCCGCACCGGCGATCGCGCCGTGCGCGTCTATCCGCGAGCGCCGCAGAGGGCCGTATGAGCTACGAAGCGAACAGCGTCGACTTTAGCGCATGCGCCGGCCAGATCGCCGGCGTGCGAGTGGAGGCGACCTACTGCGGCAGATGCAGGCGTATGTACTTTCGCACTGCAGTGCCGGTGAAGGCGTCGTCGCCGCCAAGTCTGTGTCGCGATTGTGACGTGCGACGCGCAAGAGCAACGGGCCCGCGGAACTGATCGAGTTGTAGAGCCAGGGGTGAGCGGTTGGCGCCGAGAAGCTATAGCGAGCCAGCGGATCCGACACCGCCATTTCTCACGCCAGATGTAGTAAAGGCCTGGATCGATCAGCGCGCAAGCGAGCGGAGTGAGGAAGCCCACCGAGACGAGATAGCGCGGATCGAGAAGATTCACGCGATCGAGTTGAAGGTGGGTGCGCTTGCCGGCAACGGCTTTGGGGACATCGGTTCCGTGGGTCGGCTGCAGAAGTCGGTAGACGATTTCATTCAAGAGCAACGCGCTTCCAACAGCGCCGCGCTGGAGCAACGCAACCAGCAGAGCAGGGACATCGCCGAGGTTCAATCGAAGATCGGTCCGCTCGAACAGATCGGCAAGGATGCCGCGGCGGCTAAGAAACAGCTTGGCGAGATCAAGCAGATTCCGGTGATCATTCGCGACTTGTGGAAGCTGGTCGTGGCGCTGGTAGGCGGGGCCATCCTGGTGATGACGCTGTGGTCGAAGCTGCATCCGGAAGTCAAGATCTCACCGCAGCAGTTGCAGCAGATGGAAAAGGGGACGCACTAGCGAATGGTAAGCCTTGACAAAGTAACGGCGCTTTTAGCGCGGCATGAGAGCTTTCGCTCTGTCTGCTACTGCGATACGCGCGGACGGGTGACGATCGGATACGGAACGAATCTCGACGCACCCGGCGCGGCTGATCACTGCGCGTTCGCCGGCGTCGACTATGCAGCCATTCGTCACGGTGCTCTCGTAACGCGAGAGCAGGGCCAAGTGTTGCTCCAGCATGCTGCGCAGCATGCGATGGATTGCGCATTGATCATCGTTCGCGGGCTCACGGAGATGCCGGAGAACGTGCAGCTGGTGGTTGTGGACATGATCTACAACCTCGGCACGGCCGGCTTCGGAGAATTCCACGAGACCATTGCCGCGCTCGAACGGAAGGACTGGAGAGTAGCGGCAGATTGCATGCGTGAATCGTTGTGGTACGAGCAAGTCGGCGTGCGCGGCAAGAACGATGTCGCGTTGGTGATGAGCGCACTGGGACAGGCAGGGCGAGGGAACAATGGCGTCGAGAGTCCGGGGAACGTTTGAAGTTGTCGAGGTGACGCGCTGGAAGCTGAAGGTGCCTGCAGCGATGGTCAAACTGGAATCGATCGCCGGCGGGTTGCCGGAGAACCAAACGCTCTCAGCCGAGGGCGCGGCCAGCATTTCCATCATGGTGAAGAGCGCAGACCTGATCGAACAGTTTCAGGTCGGTCGCGAGTTCTACGTTGATTTCACTGCCGTCAAGTAAGGCGGCTGGAACGAAGTCTGCCAGCGGGATTTGTGAGCGTTGGCGGATGCACGCAACAACGTGAGGCAGCTGGGCTGGAGCAACCACACACGCTCCAGCCCGTTTTTTCGAGCGCAGCACCTAACCGGGAGAGAAGATCATGACGTTTTTCCATATTGCGATGGCGTGGTTGAAGAAAGTTTTCGGAAACACCAATTGGACGCACGTCGCGCTGATTGCCGTCACGATCGCAGCTCCGCTGGTCGAGACGATTGCCACGCTGATCGGCGGCACGGCGGTGAGCAACGCAGTGACACAGGTGATCGATACGATCAAGGTCGATCTCGGGGTTGTGGCGACCACGCTGACGCAGATCGGCACCAAGCCTGCGGATGCCGGCACGCTTTCGCTGCTCACCAACACGCTCAACTCGATCAAGTCGAATCTGCAGGGCCTGCTGACAATGGCCGATATCAAGAACGCGGATACAAAGCAGAAGGTCACGGTCGCGGTTACGACGATCGTGGGCGAAGTGGACGCAATCATCGCGGCCATGCCTGCGCCGGCTGCAGCCTGACGATGGACGCGTTTCTCGATCATCACGCCACAGCGTTCATTCTGGTTGGCGGCTATGTGTTCAGTGCTGTGATGAGCACAATGCCGCCACTGCCAGACAATGCCAGCTACTTTGTGCGCTGGGGACACGACACGCTGCAGGTGCTCGCTGCGAACTGGAACAAAGTGCAGCGGCCGTCTGCGCAGGCGAAGTAGGCAAGTATGCCGATTGGCGCAAAGCGCCCGTGTGCGGGCTCGTGTGGGAAGCTGGTTGCACGCGGATATTGTGAGGCGTGCCGTGCCAGGGGCAAGGGACGGGACATACGGCCGAGTGCATCGCGGCGGCTCTATGGTCGAGCCTGGCAGCGTGCGAGCAAAGCGTATCTGCAGAAGCATCCGCGGTGCTGCGATCCGCGCAAGGTGCACGGCGCGGTGCTTGTCCCGGCCACTGACGTGGATCACGTTGTGCCGCATCGTGGGGATTCGACGGTGTTCTGGGATTCGTCGAACTGGCAGGGTCTGTGCGAGCGCTGCCACTCATGGAAGACGGCGAACGAAGACGGCGGCTTTGGTCGTGGTGTCGCGAATGCCGTCACCAGACGGGCCTGACGACCGCCTATACGTGCCGGTAGGGGTAGGGGGGCCGAATCCTTCGGCAGGCATCGCCGTAGACCGTACCGGCGTGAGATTTTTGCGTCTCCAAAATCAGAAATAATTCGGGTCGATCAAATGAACGATCGGCACGCCCGAAATGCTTCCACCGAATGAGCCGCAGTGGGCCGCAAACGCCATCTGGAGGGCCTGATGCCTGGACGTCCGCGAAAAACGAAGGCAGAAATGCTCCTCACGGGTGCCGACGAAAAGCATCCGGAGCGCATGGCCGATCGCGGCGACACGCCGAAGCCGAAGGGACCGCTCGGCGATCCGCCGGCGAGCTTCAATCCGCAGTCGCCGTCCGGATCTGCGCTGATCGAGATCTGGCACGAGCTGGTGGCGCAGGTGCCGGCCGGCGTGCTGACGCTCTCCGATCGCATGCACGTAGAGCTCACGTGCCGCCTCATGCTGCGGGTACGCTCGACGCAGGCCAAGTCGGGCGACTACTCGCGCCTCGACGCGATGCTCGGCAAGATCGCCTGCAATCCGGCGGACCGCAAAAAGGTGAACCTGGTCGTGACCGGCGCAGTAGTAGCGAAGAGTGGGACCAACGATGGCGACACAACCGGCACTCCGGGCGGCAACACGTTCCGCAACCTCGCGGAAGAAGCCTCCCCTGGCCGTCCAAACTAGCGCAAGCTACGCGGAGCGGGCTGAGTCGTATGCACGCGAGGTGGTGGCTGGCCGCATCGTCGCATGTCTGGAGGTCCGCCAGGCCTGCAGGCGTCATCTCGGAGATCTGAAGCGCAGCAAGCGACGCGACTACCGCTGGAAGTTCGATGAGGCGAAGGCGAACCGGTTCTGCCGCTTCGCCGAGGCCTTCCCGCACGTCAAGAACGACTTCCATGGCAACGCCGCGCGGCGCGAGCTGATCCGCCTGGAGCCGTGGCAGATCTTCATTGGCTGCTCGATCTTTGGCTGGGTCGATAAGGCGAAGGGCTTCCGCCGTTTCAGCGAAGCCTACGTGGAGGTGCCACGCAAGAACGGCAAGACGACACTCGCCGCGCTGATCGCGCTGTATTGCTTCGCGGCCGAGGGCGAATCCGGCGCGGAGGTGTTCATCGCCGCCACGTCACGAGACCAGGCGGGCGACATCTTCCGGACCGTCAAGCTGCTCGCCGAGTCGTCGTCGGATTTCCGCGATGCCTTCGGCGTCTGGGTCAATTCGTTTTCCCTGGTCATTCAGTCGCTCGCCGCCGCGTTGAAGATCCTGAAGGGCAACCCGGCGGACGGCCCGTCGCCGTATTGCACGATCTCGGATGAGTTCCACGAGCATCCCACGGACCGCATCGCGGAATGGCATCGCACCGGTGCGCAGGCGCGGCAGCAGGCGTTGCTGTTACAGGTCACCACGTCGGGCAGCGACACCAGCTCGCCCTGCTACAACCGGCATCTCGACGTGCAGGACGTTCTCTCCGGCCGTCGCTTTGACGATCGGCTGTTCTGCATCATCTTCACCGTCGATAAGGAGATCGACTGGACTTCGAAGCAGGCCATCGTCATGGCCAATCCGAACTACGGGGTTTCCGTCAATCCGGAGACGATTGAGGCGCATCACTTCCAGGCGCAACAGAGCGCCATGCAGCAGAACGCGTTCAAGACCAAGAACCTTGATATCTGGGTAGACCAGAAGGTCGCCTGGATCAACATGGTCAAGTGGAATGCCTGCGCCGATCCGATGCTCAAGATTGAAGACTTTCTCGAGGACGATTGCAAGGAAGCCGTCGACCTGGCGTCGAAGACGGACACCGTCTCGATCGTGCGGATGTTCCGCCGCGAGATCGACGGCGAGCAGCATTACTACTGCTTCAGCCGGCACTATCTCAATGCAGAGAGGGTCCGTGACAAACGCAACACGCACTTTCTGGAGTGGGCCAGCAAGGGCTATCTGATCGAGACACCCGGCAATGTCACCGACTATCTACAGGTCTGCGATGACCTGGTCGACGATGCCAACCAAGTCATGCTTCGTGAGCTCGTCTTCGATCCATTCCATGCCGGGCCACTGATCCAGATCCTGCAGGCACGTGAGGATTGGGTGCAGGGCGTCGAGATCGCCGAGCTAAAACAGTGTGAAGAAAACACCTCGAACGCGATGAAGGAATTCGAGGCCGTCGTCCTCTCCGGACGCTTCCACTTCGACGGCAACCCGCTGCTTACCTGGATGGTCGGTAATACGATCTGCCGCGTCAGTCAGCGCGAGTACTGGTATCCGGTCCGTGAAAACGTCGAGCGCAAAATCGATGGCGCGGTCGCCATCATCTTCGCCATGAACCGTTGGATGGCGAGTGAATCTACCTACTTCAAACCGTTCGTGATCTGAGTCCCCATGTCTCTACGCACCGCGCTGCGAAAGTTTGTCGATGAGGTCCGCTCGCCTGACGTGGCGGAGTATCGCGATGCCGGCAGCCTCGAAAATCCTGCCACGCCGCTCTCCATGGCCGGCTTCCTCGGCATGATGAGCGACGGGCCGACCAGCTCCGGCGAGACCATCACGGTCAACGTCTCGCTGCAGCAGATCACCGTCTACGCCTGCGTGCGTGTCCTCTGCACCTCTGTCTCTTCGTTGCCGCTCCACGTGTACGAGTTCAGCGGTCAGGACCGCAAGCGTGTCGACGATCACCCCATCGCATACCTGCTGCGCTGGGAACCCAACGATGAAATGACCGCGGTCACTTTCATGGAAAGCCTCATCGGCTCCATGGCGCTCTGCGGGAACAGCTACTCCCAGATTCAACGCGACGGCACCGGGCGCGCCGTCGCACTCTGGCCACTCCATCCGCAGCAGACCGAACCAAAGCGCATCGGCAATGACCTGGTGTATGAAACCAGTGATGGGATGGGCAACGGCCGCGTTCGCAGGATTCCGTCGGAAGACGTGCTGCACATCCCGCTCTTCAGCTTCAACGGGATCAAAGGGCTCTCGCCTATCCAGCTCGCGCGCCAGGGCATCGCGCTGGCACGTGCGGCGGAGCGCTTCGGAGGCACCTTTTTCGGTCGCGGCGCGCGTCCTAGCGGCGTCCTCAGCAGCGCGGGTACGCTGACGGATAAGCAGAAAGCCGAAACGAAAGAGGCCTGGAACCTGGCCAACGGCGGCGGCAACCAGAATGGCGTTGCTGTGCTACCGGGCAATTGGCAGTATCACCAACTTTCCATCTCGCCCGAAGACTCGCAGTTTCTGGAAACGCGCCAGTTTCAGCGCTCGGAGATCTCGCAGGGGCTCTTCGGCGTGCCGCCGAACATGATCGGCGACACCACGCGGCTCAGCAATAACAACCATGAGCAGATGAGCCTGCAGTTCGTCACGGATACGCTGCGGCCCTACCTCACGCGCATTGAGGCCGAAGTCATGCGCAAGCTCTTCCCCAAGCTGGGAAGCAATGCCGGCCGCTATATCGTGGAGTTCGATGTCAGCGAGCGGCTGCGTGGCGACTTCAAAACGACCATGGACGGCTACGCCGTCGGTAAGCAATGGGGCTTCTTCAACACCAACGACGTGCGGCGCGAACTCGGAAAAAATCCCATCGGACCGGAGGGCGATATCTACTGGTCGCCCGTCAACATGCAGAATGCCGCGTTGCTGCTGAAGACGGAATCGATTCAGGATCAGCCTGTCGGCAGCGATCCGGAGGCTCCCGCAGATTCCGGTGACGATCCGCAACCGACGCCGGCGGAGCGCAAGCTGCTCGGACGCTTCACACGCGGGTACATCCCGGTCTTTTGCGACGCGTTCACGCGGCTATTGAAACGGGATCGCCGCGATTACGAGTCCATTTCCGCACTGTTGCGACCCGTCTTCCGCTCCATTGCGGATGCCTCCATGGAGATGAATGGGGCCGCCGATCCGGCTGAGGATGCGCTGCTCGATGACGTTGTGCGCGCCATGGAGCGCCGTGCGGCGCGCTGGCCAGTAAATCCGGCGGATGCGGAGGCGGCAGACCTGGCGCAAGGCGAATTCCTCAAGATTCTGCGTTCCATCCACATCAATGTCAGCCGCAGCGTGGCCGCCACGCGCGCCGCGCAGCAGCTCGCACTTCCGGAGGGTCAATGAAAAAGCAGATCGAACGTCGCGTCCATGCGCAGCACTTCGAAGTGCGCGGCTCGGACAATGCTAACGACAAAGCGAAGATCAGCGGCTATGCTGCCGTCTTCGATTCGCCGTCTGAGGATCTTGGCTACTTTCGCGAATCGATCGATCCGCATGCCTTCGATACGGTCATGGCGACGGCGCCGGATGTGCGCGCTCTCTTCAATCACGACCCGAATCTGATCCTCGGTCGCACCAAGGCGGGCACGCTTGCGCTCTCGCTCGATGCTCGCGGCCTGGCCTACACCATCGATCCGCCGGATACGCAGCTTGCTCGCGATCTCATCACCTCCATGCAGCGCGGCGATGTCACGCAGTCCAGCTACGCATTCATCGTGGCGCGGGATCAGTGGACGGACGAAGCGGACGGCACGGTCAGCCGCCGCATTCTGGAGATCGAAGAGCTCTTCGACGTGTCGCCCGTCACCTATCCCGGCTTCACCGCGACCAGTGCCGAGGTGCAATCGCGCGTGCCGCGATCTATGCCGGCCGAGATGCGTTCGAAACTGCAGGCGCGTGGCATCAAGCTCCCCACGGTCGAGACACGCAACGAAGATTGCGAGTGCGAGTGCACTGAATGTGTCTCCGGCAACTGTGCGGCGTGCTCCGATCCCGACTGCAATGATCCGGCCTGCGAGGGCACGCGCTCGAAAGCGAAGCCGGGTGAGGCGTCCGATCCTGCCGCCGTGGCCGATGCCGTTCAGCGAGGCGTCGCGAAGACGCTGCAGGGCGAGTCGGACACCGAGTTCCGGGAGCGGCTGCATATGCGCCTGCGCCTGGCGCTGATGCAGAAGTAGCTCAACCAAAGTTTGGCAGCAGCGGGCGCGCGGCCCAGTGCCGCGGCGTTCAGTCGCAAGCGTCCGCCCTGCAGCAGTGGAAGCGCACGCCGCGAAGCGTGCGTGGTCCGGCAATCCCAAACGCTGAAGGAAGCAACGATGCCGAAACTACTGGAGATGAAAGAGAAGCGCACCCGGCTGATCGCCGAGGCGCAGCGTGTGCTGTTGGGCGACAAGCTGGATGCGGAGCAGCGCGCCAGCGCCAACAGCATGATGACCGAAGTCGAGACGCTCGAAAAGGACATTGCGTCCCTCGACAAACTCGCGGCGATCGAAGAGCGCGAAGCCACAGCCGCCGCGGACGCAGAGAAACGCGCCAGGGCAGCCGGCAAGCCGCCGCGCCCCAACCCGGATGGCGCGGCATCGGAAGAGCAGGAAGAGCGCGAGCTCGAACGCCGGGCATTCACGAAGTACATCCGCTTCGGGGAGAACAGTCTCGATCCCGAAGAGCGCAAGGCGCTGCGCAGTCGCAATCAGGACGGCGGCACGTCGTATCATGTTCCGCGCTCCGTCGTGGAAGGTGCCAACACAGAAAAGCGCGATGTGCTCACCACTGGGCCGGGAGGCAGTCTCATCCCGCAGCTTTTTTTGCCGACGCTGATCGAAGCGAAGAAGTGGATCAGCGGCGCGGTGAACGTGGTGCGGAAGAAGGTGACGGACAACAACGGCGCGCCGATGAAGATCGCGCTGGCGAATGATACCTTCAATGCGCTTACCACGGTGGTGCCGGAGGCCACGCTGGTGCCGGAGCAGGATCCTGGCTTCAGCAGCATCATGCTCCAAACGGACATGGTCGCGACGCTGGTCAAAACTTCGGTGCAGGAGCTGGCCGATAGCTACTTCAGTCTGGATAGCTGGCTGAAGGATCGCTTGGGCACGCGGTACGTCCGGGGCCTCGAAGCACTCATCACCAAGGGCAATGGCTCGAACGTCGCCGGCCTCGTTGCGGGAGTCTACACGGTCCCGCCAACTGCTGCGAACACGGGTCCGGCGTATGACGACTTCGTGGCGGCTTACGGCGCGCTCGATCCCGCCTATCTGGCGAATGCCATGTGGATGATGTCGCAGAAATCGCGCGCCATCCTCATGGGCCAGAAGGACGGATTCGGCCGGCCGTTCTTCATTCCCAACCCCAACACCGGTGCGCTCGATTCCATTCTCGGCTACCCCATTGTGCTGAACCAGCAGATGGATGAAGCCGATGTGGCGGGCAACACCGGCATCCTCTTCGGTGACTTCAATGAAGGCTACATTCTCCGCACGGATGGCGATGTCACCATCCTGCGCCTGAATGAGCGCTTCATCGACACACTGGAGATCGGCTTCCTCGCCTACGCACGCGTCGGTGGCGCTGTCACCGATGCAGGCACGCACCCCATCGTCAAGATGGCCACGCACGCCTGAGTCGTTTACCTCGCACAGCAGCGCGGCGGCCTGTAGAGCTTGCCGCGCTGCTCTTTTTCCACGGAGTTTCCATGCAGATCCGAATCACCAAAGCCTTTCGCGACGACAGCTCGCCGCGGCCATTGCTTGTGAACGAGCTGGTTGACGTTTCGGATGCCGTCGCCGAGCAGTGGATCGCCGAAGGGAAGGCGCAGGCCTTCGCTCCGGCCGCTCGTCCCGTCGTCAACGCAGTGCCGCCGCGCCGCCAGCGCGAGAGAGCCGTGCGCGTCCGCTAACCATGTCACTCAGCATCCAGCAAATCCAAGGGCCGCTCGCCGAGCCGCTGTCCATCGCGCTTGCGAAGCAGCAGTGCCGTGTGGACGTGTCCGACGACGACGCGCTGATCGCGCAGTACATCGTCAACGCGCGTGCTGCGGTCGAAGGCTACATCCAGCGCGCTATCTTCCCGCAGACATGGATGCGCACCCTCGATAGCTTCCCTGTCAGCGGCTACAACTCTGTGCTGAATCCGGCGTACCTGACGAGCTGGGCCACGGGCGCTGCCTTCTATGGCGCGGCAACCATCGAACTGCCGCGGCCGCGCACCCTCGCGGTCCAGTCCATCACCTATCGGGACAACGATGGCGAGCTGCAGACGCTCGATCCTGCAGCCTACCTAGTCGACCTGACCTCGGAGCCGGCGCGCATCGTGCCTGCGAACAATGCCGCGTGGCCTCTCTTCGGACGCTATCAGCCAGGCAGCGTGCGTATCACCTACACCGCCGGCACCTATGTCCGACAGCAGACCGACCAGCTGATCGTCCCGGTCGCCGTGCCCTTCCAGGTGCAGCTCTCGCAGCCCTATCTCGGCATGGTGTCGCTCACGGATGCTGCCCAGAAGCCGATCGCGCCGTCCTACGTGGTCTCGGCGCAAGGGCTGGTCAACGTGCCGTCGGCCTACTACGGTCAGACGCTCATCGCCCAGTACTACACGCCGGAGAATCCCATGGGAGGCCTGGCCAACGTGGTGTCGGCCATGATGCTGATCGTCGGTCACCTCTACAACAACCGCGAGGCCGTCAGCGAGCTGCCGCTGAAAGAAATCCCGATGGGCGCACTCCGCTTCCTCGACTTTGAGAAGTTCGACATCGCCGGGTACCGCCCGTGAATGCCGGCAAGCTCAACCGCCGCGTGCAGGTCCTCGAACGCGCAAATGTGCGCGATGAGGCTGGCGGCCAGTCGGTGGAGTGGAATCCCGTTGCCACCGTGTGGGCATCGATCGACATCCAGTACAGTGCGCTCACGTATGAGACCAGCGAGTTCATGGCGAAATCGACGTACCGCATCGAGATGCGCCGCGCGCGTTCGATCAAGCTGAAGATCTCCGATCGTCTCGGCTGGGTGGACCCGTCCAGCGGCACGCCGCACATCTTCGAGATCGAGGCCATCCCGCCCGATCCGGACAACGAAAAGCTCATGCTGCTCTGCTACGAGCTGGATGGCAACCAATGAAGCACATCGCTGGGCTCCCTTTGGTGGCGGATGCTGCGCTTTCTGAGGTGACGGGTTGATCGAGACGAGCTTTTACTCGCTGCTTTCGCAGGATCCCGGCATTCAGGCTGTCGTGTCCGATCGCATCTACCCCGTGCTGCTGACCACCGATGGACAATACCCGGCGATCACCTGGCAGATCGTCAGTGGCCACACCGCTCCCGGGCTGACCACGCGCGGCCTGCAGCGTTGGCGCGTCCAGGTGGATTGCTGGGGTGAGCGCTATCTCGACGCGGCTGTGGTGCGCAAAGCGGTCATTCATGCGCTCGATCTGCGCAATGCGCAATTGCCGGATGGTATCTGGCTGCAGGGTGCGGTGCTGATTCAACCCATCGACTTCTATGCCGGAGAGAACGAACTGTTCCGCTGCGGTGCAGAGTTTTACCTGTACTTCCAATTCCCAAACGCCTGAGCCGTTTCACAGACGCACGGGGCAATCTCGTAACACCTCGCGCAGCTTTTCCGTCAACAAAAGCTGCATTGCACCCTCACTCACCCACGCAGCAGATTCTGTGAAACGGATAAGGAGATTCATCCATGGCCGCACCCGCACTGAACGTCACCAATTCGAAAGCCCAGATCGGCCTTGGCTCGATCCTCAGCATCGGCCCCGCCGCATCCGCCGCCGGCGGTCCGCCGACCTTTGTCCAGGTCGGCGAGGTCACCTCCGTCAAGCCGTCCGGTCAGAAGCGCAACATCGTCAAGTACAACACCACGGACCGGCTGAACACGCAGAAGCGTGCCGGCGTGCAGGATGCGGGCTCCACCGCGCTCGAGATCGCGCGCGTTTCCACCGATGCGGGGCAAATCGCGCTGGCCGCCGCGGCTACCGATCCCACCGGTCAGCCGTATCTCTTCCAGGTCACGCTCTATCCCAACGCCGCCGATGGCCAGGTCAACAACGGCGACGTGATCCAGTGCGCCGCGGTTGTCTCCGAGTACAACCCGTTCACCGGCATCACCGCCGAGGGCCTGATCTCGATGATGGTCACGCTGGAGCAGGAAACACCGTGGGCCGTCACCACGCCCGGAGCCTAGGCCGATGACGTTCAACCTGACGCCACAGGAGTTCGCATCGCTGCGCGAGCGTGCCGGCATTCCGGAAGGCCAGACCGAAGGCCAGATCGACCGGGAAGGCGTGCGTGCGGAATGGCGCTATGCCGGCGGCGTGCTGGAAGCGACGGTGCTGCATAAGCCCATGCTCGTTCCGGAGAGCCTGATCGAGGCGCGGTTCCGTGCGTGGGCCGGCCTCAGCTGAAAGCGAAACCATGAGCCGGGCGGCTACTGCCAGCAAGCGCAGCCGCCGGATGTCGAAGGAGAATTATGAACCATTCGCACGAACAAGCTGGGACGGGGCCGCCCATCTACACCGTCCCTCTCGTCCTAGGCGATCGCGAACTCAAGCTGGAGTTCAACTACAAGGCCTACATGGCCATGTTCGAATACACTGGCATCGATCTTCTAGCCGGGTGGGACTCGAATATGCTGGGCCTGAAAGAGAAGGTCTGCCTGTTGCTGTCCGCCTGTATTACGCATCATCCGGAAATTCAGTTCGATTGGTATGTGGAGCAGCTTCGCGGTAAGAACACGATGCCCATTATGAAAGCAGTTTTTGCTGCTTTCGATCTCTCCATGCCCGAGCGGGACGTGGCGGCAAACCCTCCGACGCCGGTGATGTAAAACTCACCGGCGTCGAACGATGGGATCTCATTTGGTCGATTGCGCGCGTCGACCTTGGAGTTTCAGAACGGGAATTCTGGGAGATGAATCATCGTCGCTTTACGCTGCTACACGCGCGCTGCCTTCTCCTGCGCTGGCAACGGGAAATGACCGTGGCAATGAACACGTCTGCAATCTACCGCAGCGGCATGCGGGACTTCGATCCACTGCCGAAGGCCGCTGACTTTCTGTTTACACTTCGCCCCGGTGAGAGGCGCCGGACTGTGAAACCAAAGCAGACACGCGAACAGGTGGCTGACGTCTTTCGACTGCTGGCGACACGGCCCAAAAATGACACCGAAGGGTCCGAGACATGACGCGATAGTCATATAGTCAACCGGCCCGATCCGAAGCTACACTCCGGTTCACAGGAGCTGTCCAAGACAGTGCGTCTGCAATTGAAATCCGCGTTTTTCTTCTTTTCCGTTCTCCTTGTCGCGTTGGCTGCGCATGGACAGGAGCCGCTGAATCCAAGTGACCAATTCTTGTTCAAAGGCAATTGGATCGGGATGAGTTTGGCTCAATGGAAAGCCAACCCCGAAAATCAGTCCGATGTGACATTGACTGGTCACCCCGGGACTAGCACGTGGAGAAAGAAAACCGTGCACATTCTTGGCGCTTGGTGTTCTGACGGAAGCGCTGGGGTTCCGGGGCCTGATGAAGACGACATAGCAGACGGTCCAGGCGACCTTCTCTGCTCTGTTGCTCTCCCAGGATGGCTCGGGGTTACAGATGTCGGCGACGTTGAAGTTTCGAATCTAACCTATGACTTCCGGGGCGGGAAGCTCATTTCTATAAAATTCTTTTTTGAGTCCAGTAAGTACGCCGGTGTTGATCTCGCTCTTTCGGCGAAGTATGGGCAGGGAAAAGAGGGGACTGCTGTTCTGTATCAGAATGTCTTCGGGGCGCGCTGGACAGGTGAGACAAAATACTGGAAGCGTGGGGATATTCTACTTACTCTTGGTGAGGGCTCGGGGAATGGCCCGGGTAGGTTAAGCGGTTACGGTGGCGTTCTCATAAGTGGTCCTACTAGTTCGTCTAGTACGACTCCAGTGAATTTCTAATCCTGTAATTCTGACCTGAACGCCCGCGCCAGCGCGGGCGTTTTTCATTGGAGCAAGACATGCCTGGCATCGGCATCATTGTCGACTCGTCTGAGTTCGATCAGTACATGTCGACGATCGGCGATCCTGCGCGCCTGAAGAGTATTGAGCGCAAGGCGCTGCGTAAGGGCGCAACGATCACGCGTGATGCAATCGCAGCGCGCGCACCGGTGCGACCGGACCTTCCGTCCGGCACCGCGTTGCCGCAGGGCGCTCTTGCGAATGACATTGTGCTTCGTGCTTACACGGATTCCGACGGACGCGAATGCGTCTCGGTGCAGCCAGGGAAGCTCACCGATCACGTAGCAGGTTGGGTGGAATTCGGGCACCGGCTTGTGCAGGGCGGCTATAGCCGTATGGATAGGAAGACCGGAAAGACGCGAGGACCTGGCAAGGAAGCCGGCCAAGTACCTGCACATCCCTTCTTCCGTCCGGGAACTGAAGAGTCTGTAGAAGCTGCAGTTTCCGCGATCCAGGAATCGCTGTCTGCAGATGTCGTCAACGAACACGCCACCACAGACACTGAGGCCGCCTGAGCATGTCCAACCCTCGCGTACAAACGACTTTCACCGTCGACTCCACCGGCTACACTGCCTCCGTCAACGGGATGAAGGCGCAGATGGTGGAATTCGGCAATACGGTCAAGCGCACGTCGCATTCCACGATCACCGATGTGCAGGCTACCTCTGGCGCTCTGCGTCTTATCGACGGCGGCATCACAAACAACATTCGCAGCGCCGAGCGCTTCCTCGCCTCGATCAAGGGTGTTGGCGCTGCCGTGCAGGCCATCTACCCCATGATCGGCGCGATCGCGGTGGGGGCCGTGGTTGCGAAAGGTATCGCGGAGCTGGCCGCCTTCATCCAGAAGACACGCGAGGCCGCCGCGGCCTTCAAGGCCAGCTTTGAAGAGATGTCGAACAGCTCACGTCTGTCGAACGATGAGCTGGAGCGTTCAAACCTGGAACTTGAAAAGCAGATCGACAAACTTACTGGCGCGCATCCGAACCTGCTCGCGATGGAGCTGATCGACGCACGCATCGAAGCAGACAAGCTGGCAATGTCGGCTGCGAAAGCTGCAAAGGAGATGAAGGAACTGCTTTCAAGGGACTCTGTTTCCTTTGGAAGCTTGCAGGGAGCGGCGCGGCTGATCTTTCATGGTGATGCGAGCACGGCAGATACAGACAAGCTCATCAACGAAATGGAAACAGCCCGGGCTGGTGCTGCGCAGGATTTGTCTGATGCTCTCGCGCGAGGCGATGACAAGGCTGCGAAGACAGCGCGGGACGCATTAGACAAGCTTGCGTCGACCCAGCTTCAGGCCCTGCAGACTCGCCGTACAGGAGCACAGAAGATTCAGCGTGAGGGCGCTGTCTACGGTGATGAGAGCGCGAACATCGGCCATTACGGCGCGGAGATCAACACGATTCGCAGCGAGCAGGATCGTGAGCAGGAGAATCAGCGGCACACTGCTGACGAAGGGAAGCTGCAACAGCTACAGGATGCAAAGGAGGCGGCCGAGCGGTCAAAGCAGGAAGCTGCGAAGCTGATGAGTCAATACCGCGATGAGGCAAATACGGCCAAAGGCTCGCTGACTCTCGGAGATGACGAAGATGAGTCCTCCTACCGCGCACGGCAGCTTGCCGCGGAATCCGCTTTCTGGGCTTCGAAACTGGAGATCGCGCAGAATGGAAGTGAAGCGTACAAAGATATTCAGAAGGAGCTGAACAAGCTCTATCTGGAGTCCCATCAGCAGGCGATGGCCGCCGAAGCTGAGCGAAGCAAACTGCTCGCGGCGCGGCAGAAGCTGATCCGGGATCAGTTTGGGGGTGATGAGCAGGATCTCTCGCGCAGCCCGGAGACGATCACCGATATGCGAGAGGGAGGAAAAGCAGCGAACGAAATGCTCGTTACGATGAATCAGTCTATCGATCTGCAGGAGCGCATCGCGGATAATTGGCGCCAAGTGCAGATTCAGGTTGGACTCGCGTCTGGCGCGATTGGCAAGTACGACGCAGCGGTGCAGCTTGCCGCACTTCATCAGGAGCAGCATGCGCGGATACTGGACGAGCTCGACAATCGTCGTAAGAAGCTTGATCAGTACTACAAGCCTGATGATCGCGAAAAGCCAGAAGCGCGTGCTGCGTATCAGCAGCTCGGCAACGATCAGATTCAGGTTGCCGGAGACTTTCAGGTCCAGCAAATGGAAGATCAGCTCAACATCGCCAGTAACACTTTCAAAGGCGCGTGGGAGAACACTCTTAAAGAGTATGTCGCGCAATCGCAGGATACGGCCGCGCAGGTCCGCGAAATCTGGACGTCCTCCATCGGCTCTATCAATGAGGAGCTGGTGAAGATGATGAGCACGCGCCATAACTACGGCCTCACCCGCGAGTGGGGCAACCTGGGCGCCGGAATCTTCCGCAATGTTGCTGGCACGGCTTTGCAGCGTGCTGAAGGATCTTTGTTGAATGGTATTGGAGGTAACAAGGCGGATGGATCTGCCAGCAACCCTCTCTACGTTCGAATAGTAGGCGAGGGAGGCTCGCCTGCTGCCGGGAGCTTACCTGGTGTCGTGAAACACATCTTCAGCGGCGGTGATACGCAGAGCGGTTCAGCGGCCGGTGGCTTCATCTCCGGGCTTGGGAAGGTATTCTCCGGCCTAGGCTTCGCCGAAGGTGGTCAACCACCGGTGGGCGTTGCTTCACTGGTCGGTGAGAACGGGCCGGAGATGTTCGTGCCTAAGGTCGCCGGCACTGTGATCCCCAACGATCAGATCGGCGGCGTGACGCACAATCATCACTGGAATATCGACGCACGCGGCGCCGCCGATCCCGCGGCCGTTCATACCGCCGTGCAGCGTGGCATCGCGAAGGCCATGCCGACCATCGTCTCGACAACCATCCGCGCCCATCAGGACGCCAACAGCCGTCTGCCGCCCAGCCGCCGCAAATAGTCGTCGCCACCCGTCACTGCATCTTCCAGGCCGCCCTTTGAGCGGCCTGTTGCTTTTGGAGATCCTCATGCACTGCTCGTCCCTTCGCCGCGTTCTCTCGTTCGTGCTCGCGCTGCTGCCGCTGGCCGTCGCTGTTGTTTCGGCTCCGGCGCAGAGCGGCAACACGCTTACCACGATCACGGCCGCGCATCTCTCGCAGAACCTCACCGGCGCGCCGCTCGCGTCCGGGCAGCTCTGCCTGACGCCAGTGAATCAGAATGGCGTGCCCGCCGGCTTTGAGGCCAATGGCGTGCAGTATCCGCCGGCGCAGCAGTGCTACCCCATCACCAATGGCGCGGTCTCGAATGTCCTGGTTCCGGACACGGCGACGGCGCAGCCTTCGGGTCTCGGCTTTCAGGTGCAGGTGCAGAATGCGGCCGGCACACCGCTCTACAACTTCGCCCAGCCCATCTACCCAACCGGTGCCACCTGGTCACTGGATACCTGGTCCCCGATCGTCTCTGCCTTGGTCACCTCTCCCACGGTTAGCTACGCTGCTTCGGCTCCTCAGGGACGCTGTGGCGTGTCGCCCGCGATCCGCTACACCGCGACGGCCGTCTACAACTGCGTTAACCAGATCTGGGTGGCAAGCTCTGCTTCCTCCGGTACCGCGAATGCGCTGCCCCTCAACGGCGGCAGCATGATCGGCATGCTCTCGCTCTATGCCGATCCCACATCGCCGCTGCAGGCGGCCACCAAGCAGTACGTCGACTGGGCGACTGCGGCCGCATCCTCCGCCGTGCAGAGCGCCAGCCTCCCGCTCTCCGGTGGCACGGTCTCAGGCGCGATCGTGCTGCCCGCCGATCCAACGGCAGCGCTGCAGGCCAGTACGAAAGAATATGTGGACGCTGCGGCCGCTGCCGCCCAGTCGGCTGCGACCAGCGCCAGCCTGCCGCTCGCCGGCGGGACGTTGACGGGCGCGCTTACCCTTCCCTCCGATCCCACCGCCAACCTGCAGGCGGCGACCAAGCAGTACGTCGATGCCCATGCCGGCGGCGCGGCGTCGGTCACGCAGGCCTCCGTTGCGGACGCGTTTCACAGCACGACGACGGTGACGAATACCGTTCTGAGCACCACGTACAACGAAGGCGCGGCCGGTGCTACGCTCGCGGGGACCAAGCCCGCTACCTACACCGGTCCGGATACCGGCTGGCACTTCGGTGATCCAAGCAGCACCGCCTGGAACTTCGGGGCCGGCGGAGGCGTGACCGCACCTGTCGCCACCGCCGCGCCGTACCTCGGAGGCGCCTACATCGATACCGGTCTCACCAATCTCACCGTCAACGCCTCGTTTTCGAGTATCGGCACTGCATCGCTCATCGTCGTCCGTTACACGGACGAGCACAATGCAGTCTTTATCAACCTCACCAGCGGCATGCAGGCACAGATCTTCAGCGTGACGAACGACACGCAGACGGCGATCTCGTCACCGGCGCAGATGGATCCCGGCAGTCTCCACATCTCCGTGAGCGGGCAAACAGTGACAGTGACGGATGACGCGGGGCACACGCCGCTCACCGGCGCCATTCCGGCCGGCGTCAACACCTCTGGAACCAACGTCGGATTCGCGACCTACCAGGGCACAACGGGCACGATGGCGAAGTTCTCCGTCACCAGTGCTCCCACGCAGCAAAACGTTCCATGCGTCGGCTACATCAACGCGGATGACACCTGCTCGGGTACAGGAAGCAGCGCGCTGGCGGCGTATGATTCCGTCGGACATCTTTCATCTCTGCCGGAAGTGCAGGTCAGCACGGACACGTCGGGTGTTTCGACGATCGCATGCCAGGAAGACAAGGGTAGGGGAATCTTCGATGCACGCTGCGCGAAGTACGGGAATGGCGGCATTCTGGGTGCAAACTCCGGCCAGGCGCTCGAAGACTTGCGGAATGCAGTTATCTGCTATCAGGCAGAGACAGGCAAGCATGCGTCGGTAAGTCTGCCGCCGGGACAGTTCCACGTCGGCACGCCCACCAACCCGACGCTCAACTGGCCCGCAGGCAGTTACCTGACCGGCGTTCCCAATGGTGAAGGGACATCGACATTCCTGCTGGCCACCTACAACAACTACAACGTCTTTCAGGTAAACACCGGACAATCCGCTGTATGTTCTGACGGGCAGACGCACACCAGCCAATTGAACAATGGCAGCACCCGCTACCTTGCGGCCTATGGCTGTGGCAGTGGGGGATGCGTCAATTTCCCCGGTGACAATGGGAACTACCCGAGCGGCGGCCCCAATCAGGGTGGCATGTTCATCGGCGACTCGCAGGGCGACGAAGAGCACCTGGGCGCATTCAATAACGGCGGCTACGGCATCACGGCGGACGGTCAGGACTCGCACTTCGCCTACCTGTTCACGCAACTCAACAACGAGTGGCTGCTCTACGGAAAAGACCAGCCTGGCCAGACCTACGACCCGACCACAGACGGCGTGCATGGCGACGTGGTCTCGACCGGCGTCGATAACCAGGTGGACCACGTGGAGGCCTATGGCACCTTCGGCGGGATCGGGAAAGAGTATGGGCATCTCGCGCTGTTCGTCTGGGCGGGTGGCAATACCCAGGTCAGCGACCTGTTCTTGCAGGTCGGGGAAATCGGCCTCTATCGCAGCTTTGCCAATGGCGGCTTCGGCAGGCTGGTGAACTCGCGCTTCGACTACATGCACGGCGAGTCCATCGTGAGCGCAGGCGGCGGCGATGTGTACAGCAACCTCGCGATTGACGGCTATTGCGATAACCAGGCCGTCATCACGGCGCTGGGCCATTGCGATGGAATCGATCTGGGAAGCGGCGGCAATACCCTGACTAACCTGATCATGAACAAGAACAATGGCCAGTTTCAGGGCAGCATCGCGACAGGAGATGTCTGGGGTGATTCCGGAAACAACTTTGGCATCGGCACACAAGCCCTGAACTTCGAGATTCCGGCTACAGAATTCCGCACGCTCGGGGCCGTGAACAAGCCGTTCAGCCCGTCTCCGAACACCAGCACTGGCGACAACCCCGACGTGAGTGTCAACAACGTGCTGGCGCCACAAGACACCACGCCGATTACGATTCACGGCGTCAACCCGGACGCCTTTCTCGCGCAGCACGTCTATGTGCTGACGGGCAATTGCAATGTCACGCTGGCAGGGCCGCAGAATGGCGGACACTGGCACGGCAACAACAACGCCGATATCAGCCTCTGCTCGTCGAACCCCGTGAACGGACCATTCGGTGCCTACGCAGGATTCCTCGACTTCCTGGTGGTGAGCGGCACGATCTACGGTGAGCCGCCGGAGATGATCGAACAAAGCGACCCGCCGCAAAACCTGACAGTCCGTCCGGTGCCGGCGACACCGACAGACAGCTGTAACGATGCAGACTTCACCTTCGGTCCGGGAACGGCGAAAGCGGGCGGCGGCTTCGGGATCTATCGATGCCACCCAGCGAATACATGGACGTTCTACCCGCTGACGGCGACCAGCTTTTAACACCCGTGTACGACAAAGAAAGGGACATCTCTCCATGAGAACCGTGACTCTTCTTCTGCTTTCTCTCCTCGCTGCAGTGCCGGCGATAGCGGCTCCGCCTACCTTGCGTCCGGTCAGCTACGTGACCACATTGGGGCAGCAGGGGTGCGGCCATGTTGTTTACACTGCCACCGATAGCGCCGTGCAGCTCGACAGCGCCAAGCGCAAGTTGTTCTTCCTCGGCAGCGTTCGCGATCCAATCGCGATGACTATTGCTGGAACAACGAAGACGGTGCCCGTGATGTACACCGCCGATGGGGCATTGCTGCGCGATACGTCGATCATCGCCGCGCTCACCGCCTCGCAGCCGATCACGATCACCATTCCCAAATCGGCTGGAAATCCGCCGGTCACGGTCTCCTTTCCGGCCGATCCCAAGCTCAACTGCAAATAGCAGCACCTCGACGTTTCACGGAGACCACACTCATGCATCGCCTGCTATCGTGCATCGTTGCGTGCGCACTGCTGTCAGTGCCCGCGTTGGCAGCCACCGGCTTCACTACTGTGACTGGCTCGAAGATCGTCGACGCGTCCGGCAACCCATTGGCGTCCGGTACGGTTACTTTTAAGGTTGTCGATGCCGGCGCCAATCCTATGTCCGTCCGCGTCGGCGGCGGCGGTCAGACGATCATGACGCCGGCGACGGGCACGGTGATCAACGGCGCATTCTCGGTCCCGGTTGTGGACGTAAGCATGACGTCGCCCAGCATGCCTTGCATCGCGGTCACCGTAGTGGATAACTCGACCGGTCTCACGGTCTACCAGAATCCCTGTATCCAGCCGACAGGGCCGGCCTATTCGCTCGATAACTTCACCACCAACACCAGCGCAATCGCGCCCAAGGCCGGTGACACCGTTCTCGGCGACCTCTTCGTGAACGGCGCATTCGGCACGACGGGCGCTTTTCAGCCCGGCTCGGTCTATACCAGCATCGTCGATTCGAATGTCATCAGCGGCAATGTGAACGGCGTTCTCAACGCAACACGATTTCCAGGGCCGGATCTCGGGGCGCAAATCAATGCGGCCTACGCATCGTGTCAGACGTCCTGCACGGTGCAGATCCCGCCTGGCAATTACAGTTTTTCGACGACGGTCATCATGCCCAACACGCTGATGACGACTCTCGATATGACAACCGCCAACCTTACGTACACCGGTTCGACCTACGCGATCATGACTAGCCAGGGCCCCTTCTACGGCGTTGGCGGATACCAGGGCATGTACTTCATTCGCGGTGGCCATCTGTTCGGCACGAGCAGCGCGCTCGGCGGTATCGTGATGGCGCCCGCCGTGAACAGCACCACAATCCGGGATATGGCGATCAACGGCTTCACCGCCGGCGATGGCATCCTCGACGTGGGAACCAACTCGGCGACGATCGAAGACAATAAAGTGATCAACAACTTTGTTGGCCTGCATCTGATGGCGTCGCCCGGCTACGCGTCCAATAACGTTTTGGTCGTGCGCAATAATTTTGGCAATAATGCATGGGGGTCGATCGACGGCGACGTGTCGCAGTGGCCTTCCAATGCGCCGCCTTGGAAGTTCAGCAACACGACAGGCGTCTCCAGCCCGAACTACGGCAATGTCTTCCAGGCGAACGTATTTGAGAGCAACACCCTCGGAGCGGCCATCGAAGGCCTCACCGTCGGGACGCAATACACCGGCAACTACATCGAGGACAACCCGCGTGGTTTCGTCCTCGGCATGACCGAGATGGCGCAGACTTCCGCTCAGTTGCAGCGACTCTACGGAATCTCCGCCACGAACGGCGGAACAGCGCGCGACGTGGGTGTGCTCTCGAACTATTTCACAACGGCTGGGTCAATTAACGACCTGATCGAAATACGCGCTGCTAGCGCCAACATCTCCTGGAACGCTACGGATGGAAACTCGCCAAGCAAGTGCTTCGTCGATCTGTATATTTCGTCGGCTGTCTGGATGGGGGTCAACGATACTTCGAATGTCTCCGCGCTAAAGTGCCAGGGCGGCAATCCGGGCTGGAATTTGGCGGATACGCTGCCGGCGCCGCTCAACGTCGGAGGATCGCTGACATCCACGACGCTTTCGACCAGCAACGTATTCAACCTGAACACATCCACGACGGTGATGCCCGGCGCCGTGGCGCCGCCGGTCGGTACGCTTGGCCCCATCACCATCTACTCCACCTCCGGACCGCCCTCGGGCTTTTGTCACGCCGGTGATATCAATATCGGCACATTTGGCTTTGCCGTGTGTCAGAACGGCAATTGGACGGTGAAATGAGCGGGCTCCCTGCCAGTGCGAACGGCTGGCCTCTTGTCGCATTGCCTGCGCCGTGGCGCTTCCTGACGATGGACTGGAGCGTCAGCGTGCCGGTGACGGCGAACAGCTCGCCTTATACCGGCCAGATCGCGCAGGTGATCACGTGGCCGGGTGCGGACCATTGGAAGGTCACGGTCACATCGCCGCCGCTGTGCTCGCAGGATGAGGCGCGCGACTGGACGAGCTTTGTCTGGAACGCACAGGGAGGCGCATCGGCGTTTCTGCTCGGCGATCCGTTGCGCCGTCAGCCGCGCGGGACAGCCAATACGCCGGTTGTCGTGCGCGGCGCCGTCGGCGCCATGGCGACCACGCTCAATCTTCGCGGCTTTCGCGCTAATCAACCGCGCGTGCTCGTGCGCGGCGATCTGATCTCTGTCAACTATCGTCTCCACCAGGTACGAGACGCGTACGTGAGCGCGGACGCCAACGGCGGTACGACGGTCACCATCGGGCCGACACTGCGCGAGGCGCTTAGCGACGGCACGCAGGTGGCCACACACGATGCGCAGGGTATGTTCCGGCTGGCCAAAAGCGAAGTGCAGTGGTCCATCGATCAGGACCATTTTTACTCTGTATCGTTTTCGTGCGTGGAGGCGCGATGACGCTGGTCGCTCGGCTTCCGGGGGTTGCATAGATGCCGCGCTCCATGGGGACCGCGATGGCCGCGGGGCTGCAGGCGAAGTTCCTCTGCCCGGTGCTGCTGGTCGACCTCGCCATCGCCGGGCAGATCCTCCACGTGTGGTCCGGCGTTGGCGGCTTCGCCTGGAACGGCAACACCTACGCTGGCGTCGGCGATCTCGGGCAGATCAGCGCGCCGCAGGAAAGCCTCGACGTGCAGGCAGGCGGCGCATCGCTCGTGCTCAACGGCGTAAACCCGGCAGACATCCCGGACGCGCTCTCGGACGTGCAGCTCGGCGCGCCGGCAACCATCTGGATGGGCCTCGTCAACCGGGACACGGTGCAGCTGGTCGATCAGCCCGTCGTCTTCTTCCGCGGTATCGTCGATGCACCCAGCGTGCACCTCGGCGCGGAACAGGGTGCAGACGGTGACCCTGCAACTGCCGCGATTACGATTCCGCTGGAGTCGCGGCTTGCCACGCTCGGTGCTGGCCAGCAACGCAAGTACTCGCGCGCGGACCAGGCGTTGGACTATCCCGACGACACGGCCTTCAACTACGTGACGCTGCTCAACTACATGGCCCTGCGGTGGGGAAGCTGATGCCGCTCAAACGAACACCACACTGGGCCACCCGCGAGCTGCATCAGCATCTGCTCGATCGCGCAGGACAGCCGCATGCCTACGGCTCGAATGACTGCTGCACCTTCGCGGCCGACGGGATCCGGGCCATGACCGGTGTCGATATCGCGGAGGACTTCCGCGGCTATTCGACCGAGATCGGCGCGCTCGCCGCGATTCGCAAAGTGACCGGCGGCTTCAGCGTGGAAGACGCGGTGGCCTACTGCGCGCGCAAGTATGGCCTGGTCGAGCTCGACCATCCACTCACCGCGCAGCGCGGCGACCTCGTGCTGCTTAACGAAGCCGATGGCCTGAAGATGGGCCTCGTGCACCTCAGCGGCACCTGCGCAGTCGTGCCTGGCGAGTGCGCCCTGCGCCGCGTGCCGCTGACGGACATCAAGCGGGCATGGAGAGTTGGATGACGCACTTTGCTGTGCTTGGGGCGATGCATGAGTAAGGCCGTTCAGGGCGCGGCCATGCTGGGCGGCGCGCTCGCGCTTGGTGGCGCGGCCTTCCTCGATCCTGCACTGGTCGCGTCGCCGCTCTTCGACAAACTCCTGTTCACGTTGGCCTTCAACGGCATCGCCATGGAGGCAGGCGCGATCGCGGACGCGCTCACGCAGAACCGCGGCACTGGCGTCACCATCCGCCAGCCGGCGGCGAATCGTAACTACGTGTATGGCAATGCACGCGTCGGTGGTGTGGCCATCTATCAATCCACCACGGGGGGGCATCACGACCAGTACAACTTCGTGATCGTGCTTGCGGATCATCAGTGCAACGCGATCGTCAATCTCTTTCTCGACGGCCGCCAGGTCATCTGGTCAGGCAGCGGGCCGGGCTGGACCATTCGCAACGGCTTCGGCTTCGGTGGCAACGCGGACAACAACACCCACACTGACGAGGGAAACAACCGCTATAACTTCGGAGGACTGGTTTACGCGGAGGCGCGCTTCGGCGACCAGCTGCCCGGCGACGTCATGGCGTCCCTCACGGCCAACGATGGCAAGTGGGTGGCGACCAGCGGCGGCTCGCCCTATGTGGGCGGTTGCACGTACATCTACCTGAAGGTCGAATACGACACAGCGATGTTCCCGCAGGTGCCGGAGATCCGCGTCACCGTGCAGGGCAAGAACGATATCTATGATCCGCGGACCGGCACGACCGGCTATACGGAGAATTGGGCGCTGTGTGTCGCCGACGTGCTCACCAATGTGCGTTATGGCGTCGGTGAGCAGCAGGCCAACCTCAACACCGCGCAACTGATCGCCGCGGCCAACGTGTGTGACGAGCTCGTTCCGCTCGCGGATGGCGAAAGCGAGAAGCGCTACACCTGCAACGGCCAGGGGGACACCGCGCAGGGGCCGGGCGATCTGCTCGCGTCCATGATGCCGGCAGCGCAGGGACGGCTCTCCTACATCGGTGGTGAGTGGTACATCTTTCCGGCATACTGGCAAGGGCCGAGCTTCACCTTCGGCGAAAGCGATGTGCTGAAGGACTTTACCTGGACCGCGGCCCGGCCGCTGAAAGAGCGCTACAACCGCGTCGCCGGCACCTTCATCGCGCCGCGCTTTCCCTTCGCGGTCAGCGGCGATCTCTACGACTCGAACGGCTTCTACGACAACACGCGCGCAAACCTCTTCGGGCTGGAGTGGATGCCGGAGAGCTATCCGATGTACGCGCAGGATGCGCTGCACGGCTACCCGTCCGATGCGTGGCTGACAGCTGATCAGGGATACGAGCGCTGGCTGAACATCGAGCACAAGTGGTGCATCTCGCTCGCCGCGTCGCAGCGCCTGGCCAAGATCGCGCTGCTGCGCAATCGGCTCGGTGCCGGCAGCACCACGCTAACCATGAGCGTCGCCGCCTGGCAGGCGATCCCGTGTGACCTGATGCAGTTCGACTTCGCGCCCTTCGGCTGGCAGAACAAAATGCTGGAGATCGCCGGGGTACAGTTCCGTATCGAGCCGGGCGATAGTCCGGACGAGGGCGTGGGCATGATGGTCGACCTCAGCGTGCAGGAGACCGATCCGTCGATCTACGAATGGAACGCGGCCACCGAAGAGCTGACCATAAACGAAACCTCGGCCAGCCTGCAGCTCTACAGCTTCCAGGTGCAGGCGCCATCGAGCTTCGCGGCGACGAATGGCGCGTCCACCGCGGTCATCACGCCGGACGGCGTCACGCGGCCGCGCATCGGTGTGAGCTGGCAGCCGGCGCCGGATGGGTTCGTGTCGCAGTACCAGCTGCAGATGCAGCCGGCCGGCGCTGCGACCTGGCTGGACGCTGGCATGGTCGATGCAGCCAACCAGGCAGCCTACATCGGCAACGTGATCGGCGGCCAGTCGTACAATCTGCGGCTGCGCGCGCTCACACCACGCGGTGCGGCATCGGCTTGGGTGCAGATCGCGGGACACGCGGTTGCGCCACTCTACTCGCAGGTGAATTCGCTGGGCATCGCGCCGGGCCTGGTCTCGGTCGCACCAAACACCGCAGCAATCGACTCGGTGCTCTCCGGATCCACGGCAACGGTGCGGGTGCATGGTCCGGGCGGCGTGGGGACCAGCTTCACGCAGTACCTCGGCTCGCAGTCGATCACGCTGCCGGCAGCGTCCTTCACCGGCAAAGCCACCGCGACGAGCTATGACGTGCTGTATAACACCACGACGGCGACGTATCTGATCGTCGTCAGCGGGACAACGCCATCGGACGCCTATGTCTACATCGGCAGTGTGGCCACGGTCTCAGCGGCCGGTACGGGCGGCACGGCCGGTGGCGGAGGTTCGAGCCCGTACCGCTACGCGAGCTGAGCCGGAGTGCAGCGGTGCGCGCGCATGTCTCTCGCGCCGAACTCGTTGCCGCATTGTGCGCAGGTCCGGACCACTTTTGGCCGTCCGGTAGAATGGCGGACTCGTCGCTCCGCGACACGCTGATTGAAGGCCTGAGCGAGCAGGGGGAAGGGAACCGTCTTCAGCCAGGCGCGTATCTCGTCTTCGGTCATAGGAGTGGGGATTTATGGGGCCTTGACGTAGCCCCGCCGAGTACCACCCCGGACGCTCCGCTTACCGTGGAGACGGCGCGGCGGAGGTTTAGAGTCTCTGCTGCGCGAGGGCGTCGAGTCGCCCTTCATTCTTGCCCAGCTTCTCGGCAAATTGCTTCAGATCGCTATCCACGCGGTCAATGCGGCTGGACAGGTAGTAGAGCGACCCGAGATTGCTACCAGAATTGCGAGTATCAGTGTGATGAATTGCAGCGTGTTCATCGAGTTCATTTCAGTTTCTCCAAGCGGTTGGTGACCGCTGAAGGCATGTTCACATAATCCGTATTAAGTGTAAAGAAGGATCATCTGATGTTCTCGTAACTGAAGTAATTACATGTTTCAAGGTGCTGTGAAAAGGAGCGGTAAACCGATGGCCACGCAGATTAAGTCGAATCAGATTCTCGCCGCGCAAGGAATGGAGCTGGTCGTGCTTCTGGACGACCTTGGTACAGAGAATCATCTCTATCTGGCGATCACGGATGCCGCCAATCGCGATACCAATATAGCCGCGGCTAAGTCGGAGATGGATGCCAACGTGGCGGCGATCCAGGCCTATGCGGGTGCGAACAACGTGACGATACCAGGGGTGGCGGCCGCTCCCGCGCCTCCCGTCGCCGGCAATGCTTCTCCGGCAGCGAGCACGGGCTCATGATCGAGTGGCCTTACAAATACACATGGAACCGGGCTGGGCGGAAGGGCCAGCGCTGCCGTGTGCTCATCCGCACCCGAGCGATGAACACCTGCATGCTGGAATTTGAGGACGGTGGTTGGCTCATCACCAGTCGCAATGCGCTGCGTCGTGCGCAGCCTACTACCCGTTCCGCCGGCGATACTCCGCCAGGATCAATTGTCGGATAAGCGACCCAGCCGGCAATCGGGTTTCCTCGGTAAGTGTTTCAAGCATGTGTCGCTCCTCTTCGTCGAATCCAACTTGGAGCTTATAGACCTGTTGGGGACTGCGCTTTGGTTCCTTCTTTCGTGACCGGCTCGGTTCTTTAGGCATAGCGAAAGTGGGTACTCCCGAGTGGATAATGTAAGAAATGCATCTAAAGCAAATAGAATATACATGTACACATGTATTAGTCATGTATCCAACAGATGGTGGGACTAACGCACCCCTTCCAGTTCAGCAAGCCGGTTGATCGCAATTCGCAACACGTTGGCACGCGTCACGCCGAGTTTCTTCGAGAGTTTTTCTAGCTTGCGCATCTGGTCGGCGCTCAAACGGAAGCTGGTGACGTTTTTTTGTGTCATCGCGAGTAATGCTATGGCCGTTACCGTACTACGTTCGTAGTACGTATGAGGTGCGCGAATCATCCTGAAGTGCTACGTGAACTGTCGTCCACAGGGGATTCACAGAAACCATGCGATCGTCAACACTTCGGGCACATCCAGCCAGTACTTTGGGCACGTTCGGTAATGTTCCATTAACGTCACAGCACACACCCGGTCACGTACCTGGAAGGTGCCCGCCGTGCGATGCTCAAAGGGCTCGAACGTTGGAAGAAATCACTCCCCTGCTCACGTTTGAAGAGGCGGCCAGAATTTTCGGAGAGGCCCGGGCTATGGATTCATTGCCCGGAGCCCTGACTGCTCGCTATGTACGCCGCAATACAGAAAAGGCGTACAAGAACCAAGCCAAAAGCGTTTCGCTTGAATTTGGCTCAACCCGTTTGGTGGATATTGATCACGTCAGCATGCGCGAGTATCAGCGTAAGCGGGTAGCTGGCGATCCACCATTTCATCGCTTTCGACGGCCACAGGATGCCAAGCCTCGGCCGCAGAAGGACGGCACCGTCCTTCCCCCGCTCGGTAAGACGCCATGCCCCGCGAAGCCGCAACAGGTCAATCAGGAGATGCAGCTACTGAAGCGGTTAAAGGCGTTCGCGGGGTGCTGGACTCCGAAAGATCAGAAGATGTTCCGTTACCTTCAGGAGGAAGAGTCCGACGTGCCACGCGCGCTGACACCCGAAGAGCAAAGCACTTGGCTCGATATGTGCCGCACGCAGGAGCGCTGGAATCTAATCCTGTGGTGGAGTCTCGTGGGCTTCCACACGACAATGAGCACAAACGAAGAGCGAGGGCTGCGGCTGGGCGATGTGCGTCTCCAGCAGGAGTTGATCGCGGTGCCCTGGCCCTGCGCCAAAAACAGAGCTCGCAAGCGCACGATCACTGTGGACGATGCAGATGCGATGTGGGCGCTGGAGAGCCTGGTCGAGCGGGCACATGCGTTGGGTTCTAGCGAGCCGCAGCATTATCTGTTTCCCGCCTGGGATCCGCGCACAAATTCCTATGTGCCAACGGCTCCGATGAGTGGCAGTGGCCTGAAGAAGAAATGGCAGGAGGTTCGCGATGCGACCGGGTTGCTCGACTTCCGTCCGTATGACACGCGACACACCGGCATCACGCGAGGAGCAGAGGAGGGGCTGCCAATCGACATCATCATGCGTCGTGCCGGCCACCTGAGCGAAGAGATGCGCCAGCATTACACGCAGATCTCCGAGGCGGCACAACGGCGCTGGATGCGAGGAGGACCGGATCGCGGATATCGCCGGCCGCCACAGCCGGACTACTCGCGTTTTACGCAGCACCAACAGCGCTACGGGCGCTCGCCGCGCACAGCCTGAAACATAACCTTTTGCTGTTCTCAAGGGCCAGCACGCAAATGCTGGCTCTTGTCTTTGCTGTTAACAACTCAGGCACATGCATGGTTACGATATGCCTTTGTGCAAAACAGGGTATTGACGCCTCGCGGCGACCGTTGTAATTTCTCTCCTGTTGTCGCAGTCGCAGTTTGTTCCTGCATTTGAGAACTCTAAAAGCGCGGTTCGCACACAAGCGGACCAAGCGGATGCCCCCGAAATAGTGACCCGATGCCTCCGAAGCGTTAGGTCAGAAGTTCGAATCTTCTCGGGCGCACCATCTTTCTATGAAGACGAAGAGCGCCAGGAAGCGAACGGCTCTGCTCGACGAGCAGTTTCAAGCGATCGGCCGGGCTCTCGCTGACCCGCGTCGTTTCGCCATGCTGCAACAGGTGGCCGCCGCTGCTCCCGACGGCCTGGCATGCAGCACCTTGCAGGAGCATGCCTCCATCAGCCCCGCTACCATCTCGCATCATCTGAAAGAGTTGAATGAAGCCGGCCTGATCCGGATGCAACGCGATGGCCGTTGCGCCAATCTCTTTCTCTGCCGGCCGATCTTTGACGCCTACCTCAAGCGCCTCTCCTCCCTGTAGTGTCGGCTCCATATACTCTGGATGCCATGGTCGCTAAGTCAAAGGGCCGCGTCGCTCCACGCATCGACCACTCACTGCTGAACGAGACCTTCCCGGAGCAGCTTGCGTCGGGCGCCATGCATGATGCGATTGCAGCCGATATGGTCCTGCCGCCGCTTCGGAGCCGGCGCGGACAGTCTGCTTCCATCGACTGCTGCGTGTGGCGTTCCGTCACACTCTCCGATCCGAAGGCACAGTGTCTACGCATGCGGGACACGCGTATCGAAGGCTCCGATTTTGCAAATATCGATCTGACGGGCAGCGCGCTCGAACGTGTCGAGATCGTTTCCACACGGCTCACCGGCGCAACCTGCAACGAAGCGCAACTCAAGAGCGTTCTGTTTCGAGAGTGCAAGCTGGATCTCGCTTTGCTGCGAATGGCACGACTGCAGCAGTGTGTCTTCGAGAACTGCAACCTCACCGACGCCGATTTTTACGGGACCGATCTAGCCGGCACGATCTTCCGCAAGTGCGACCTCAGCCGCGCCGACATCTCCCAAGCGAAGCTCACGGGCGTCGATATGCGCGACTGCCGCATCGACGGTATGCGCGGAGCTCCAGCCGCCACGGGTGGCCTCGTCATCAGCCCCGACCAGGCCCCGCTGCTTATCACTCTCTTCGGCGTCCGTGTGGAGTGGTGAGCGTCGCTCCATGCTGCAAAACCAGTCGTCGCTCCAGACGTCCGCTGTTCTCGTCGACAGGCGACGTGACCATGGCATCGCAATCAGGGTCCGCTCTGCCCCGGCGACTTATGTGTGCCGGTCGACAGCTTGCGCACCAGAAACTCCTGAAACAGATTCGCCCCCGCCCCACCACCGATCCCGATGCCAAGGTTTTCAAACGTAAGCCCGGCGCCGTTGCGGTCCTTCGCAGGATAGTAGAGGTTTGAGAGGCCGGCGGAGGCAAGGCTGCCGAGTATCCCCGAATAGTCGATCTGTTTGTGCTTACTGTCGCTCTCGCAGATCACCGATCGTTCTATCGCGTGCCAAGCCCGCGAACGAATACTGCCCGTTCCCTGGTAGAAGTAACGCGGATCCTGCTTGAACAAGACTGGCAGAATTGCATTGCCGAGCAATGTACCGGAGACGAAATCGGCATAGTTGGCGCCGTAGCGTTTTCCGTATCCCTGCGCACCCTGGCCGTATCCGGAGTAGGTGTTGTTCGCCTGTTCAATACCGGCACTAATCCCGGTGATCACGAATGACGCAGGATCGATAAGCGTCTTCTCTGCCAGCTGGAACTTTTGCCCTGGGCTCAGGGGCTCTGCATCGGCGGCGTAGCTGACATAAAAGTTTGGGATGGCGCCGAAGACGCGTTGATCTTCCTGCGCTTCAATCTGCTGCTGGGCCAGCTCATGGCTGGTATAGCTCACCTGGACATCAGTAGACGTGCCCGCTACAGCCAGGTTGAGGTCCGGGACACGATAGGCTTCGTTCTCGCGCAGCACGCCGCGGACCTCCTGCTTTGCAAAGCCTGCTGTCTCCAGCAGCAGGAGGAAGGGGCCGGGCGGAAGGCCGATGATCGAGAAGGAGCCGCCGCTATCCGTGCGGGTCTGGCGCAGAACCGGCGGCTTCGCAGACGGCAGCGTGCCGAGTTGCATGGTCAGCGTCACTTGCGCGCCATCAATCGCTGCCCCCGCAGGGTCAAGAACGGTACCGGTCACACTTGCACTCTCTCTCGTTGTGTTCGGCGTTTGCTGCGCTGTCGGCGCGGAGGGCAATGCATCAAGCGACGTTGAAGTGACAGCAGGATCACCTGTCCCTTGGGCAGTGGCACTTGCATGCGCAAGAAGCGCGATCGCACACGCGCCGCACAATGCATGGAAGGTTTGACGAAACATCACCATTCCGCGCTCCCGCGTCGTTGTCGGACAGATGTGGGCTTCATGGAAGCCAGTCCCCGTTCCCCGAGCCGGACACTCCGACTAGAAACCATCGCTCATGCGCCCGCCGCAGCACGCTGGGCGTGATCGGGATGCCGGAAGCCGACCCCACCACGGAATCGATGCCGCAGTGCGGACACTGCGCTGTCTGTTCATCGATCCAGGTTGTGATGTTGGTCGGCGAATAGATACGCTCACACGCGATGCAGCCGCAGACCTCACTCTCTTCCAATTCCATACGATTTGCCTTGCCGTGCCGGTGCAGCAGGCTCGCCTCGCGCTCACGATGTGCGTGATTGCGCAAGGCGGCCCAGAGCAATGCAGCAGCCGCAAACAGAGGCCAGGTCAAGCTCAATGCAAACAGCAGGGAGCCCCAGCGCATCCGGTCGAACCAGAAGAAGCCGGCAAACGCGACCATCGCACCGGTCAGCACACCGATGGCTCCCGCGCGCAACATGCGGAACGCTGCTGCCGACGGAAGCACGCACAACAGCGGCAGGTAGATGACCCAACCCTGCCCATTCCCAGGTCCTTCCAGCGACACCACACCCTGCGCCATGGACATCGCGGCCCCGGCAACCAACAGCAGTTGCGCCCAAAGCGCAACCGTCTCGATCCGGCTGCGGTTGTTCACGAGAGAATGGCGGCCCAGGGAAGCATTCAGCTTCTATGATCGCATTGTGTCGCCAGGACTGTGGGTCGTCCTGTCGAAATGGATACGAAGGGGCCGTGGTCCAGATGTTTCTACTGGACGCCAATAACCGCCACGCCGAACGGCGGGATCGCCATCTTGTCCAGGCGGATCTGCTTGCTTTCGTAACCGTAACTGTTCAGCAGCATCAGCCCCACGCCGCCCTGTACGCCCTGTGCCGACAAGTCGTACGTCACCATCTGCGGCTTATTGCTCATGTTTAGGGCTACCAGTACAGAGCGGCCGCGGCCGAGATAGTGGCGCAGGAAGCTAAACACATTCTGATCGTCCGGATTGATGGTGACGTAGCCGCCAGTGCTCAGGGAAGGCTCCGTATGGCGCAGCGCGAGCAGCGCCTTGTAGAAGTTCAGGATCGAGTCCGGTTCTTTCGATTCGCTGACGACGTTGTAATCGCGTGCACTGGGCGGGATCGGCAGCCACGGCTTCACTGTCGGCGCGGTAAAGCCTGCATTGGGTACGGCCGGAGTCCACTGCATCGGGGTGCGTTCGCCATCGCGTCCCTTGTCCTTGGGCCAGCCGGTGCGGCCCACAGGGTCTTTCACATCTTCAATACGTGTTGGCACCGTGGTGCGCATGCCGATCTCTTCGCCGTAGTACATCTGCGGCGTCGCGCGGGGCAGCAGCAGCAGGGCGGCCATTATCTTGGCAATCTGATCGTTGTGCACGCCGTCGCCGTAGCGGTCCCACTGGCGCGCCTGGTCATGATTGCTGAAGAAGTACTCCGGCCAGCCATGCGCCGGGTTGTTCTCAATATCGTCGAAAAGCTTGCGGAACTTCGGAGCGGAGAGCTCGTTCAGATCGGCAATCTGGAAGTCCATCGGAAGCTGCACTTCATCGTTCCGCGCGCCGTACATCTTGGATAGCTCCTGAATATTGGGCTCGTCCGCTTCGGAGAGCAGCACAGGGTGACCGGGATAGCTGTCGACCAGCGTGCGCATCTCGCGTAGCACATCGTGCACCTCGGGCAGATTGTCCGTGTACTTGTGTTCGATATTCGGATCGCCAAAGGCATTCGTGCCCGGCAGGATCGGATCGTCATGTAGATCTGGATCTTCGAAGAGGCGCGAGATCGCGTCGATGCGGAAGCCGGCTACGCCCTTGTCCAGCCAGAAGCGCATCACGCCGTACATGGCCTTGCGGACTTCGGGGTTGCGCCAGTTCAGGTCCGGTTGTTGCACATAAAAATAGTGGTAGTAGTACTGGCCCGTCTTCGGATCGAGCGTCCAGGCGGAGTGGCCGAACCACGACTGCCAATTGTTCGGCGGCCCGCCGTTCTTGCCATCGTGCCAGATATACCAGTCGCGTCTCGGATTGGTCTTCGACGAACGCGACTCCAGAAACCAGGGATTCTGGTCCGAAGTGTGGTTCATCACCATATCCATGATGACGCGGATACCCTGCTGTTTGGCCACCTTCATCAGATTGTCGAAGTCGCCCATGCTGCCGTACTGCGGATCGATGGCCTCGTAATCGGCGATGTCGTAGCCGAAGTCCACCTGCGGCGAGGGATACATCGGCGTGATCCAGATCGCATCTACGCCGAGCGATTTCAGATAGCTGAGTCGCTGGGCGATGCCGTTGATGTCGCCGATCCCGTCGTTATTGGTGTCCTGGAAGCTGCGCGGATACACTTCGTAGATCACAGCGTGTTTCCACCAGAGATCGCCGTTTGTGCGGGGCGTCTGCGCTTTCGCAAAGCCGCACACTGCTATCCACAGGCAGAGCCAAATCCACGGTCGCCGCATACATCCTCCAAAACAACCGTCAGCATACGCGAACGCGCACCGTGTCCGCATCAGCCTTAAGCTATTCGTGATGAATATCCGCTGGAGGGAGAGCGATGACGCCACGCGACACACTGGATCTCGCCGGCCTGCACGTGCTCGACGGCGGCCTGGCTACCGAACTCGAACTTGCAGGCTGTGATCTGTCTAGCCCACTTTGGTCTGGCGAAGTGCTGCGCACGCATCCGGAAAAGGTGCTTGCCGTGCACCGCAGTTATCTGGAAGCCGGTGCGGACTGCCTGCTGACGGCGAGCTATCAGCTCTCTGCAATGGGTTTCCGTGAAATCGGGCTGACAGCCGTCGATGCCTGCAGAGCGATCCGGCAGAGCGTGACGCTGGCCGCGCAGGCGCGACAGGAATACACAGCCGCGGAGAAGACTGCCGGACATGATCCACGACACATCTGGGTCGCCGGCTCGCTCGGCGCCTATGGTGCCGCGCTGCACAACGGCGCTGAGTTTCACGGACGCTACGAAGTGGACCAAGCCTCACTGATAGCCTTCCACGCGGAGCGCATCGGCGCGATGCAGGAGACATCCGCCGATTTTCTGGCCTTCGAGACGCTGCCTTCGCTGGCCGAGGCAGGGGCGATTCTCGAGGCGCTCGCCCACTTCCCGGAGATTGCGGCATACATCAGCTTCACTTGCCGGGACGACAGCCATACCGGCCACGGCGAGCCGATTGAAGATTGCGCGCTGCTGCTGGCAGACATGCCGCAGATCGTCGCCATCGGCGTCAACTGCACTGCGCCTGCGCACATTCTCCCCCTGATTCGGAAAATCCGCATCGTCACCAACAAGCGCATCGCCGTCTACCCCAACTCCGGTGAGATCTGGGTGGCACAGACCCGCAGCTGGAGTGGTCGCTCCGACCCCGCAGGCTTTGGTGAACTGGCTCGAGCCTGGCGCGCAGCCGGCGCGGATTGGATCGGGGGCTGCTGCCGCACCGGCCCGGAACACATTCGCACCGTAGCCGAAGCAGCAAAGTCGTAGGAAATCGTCGACGCCCCGCGGCGTTTTTAACCGTGCGACAATATTGGCATCGCCATGACAACCAAGACGCTCCTTGCGGTGCCCCCACCGGCTAGCATCTCTCCCGAGCTTCTGAAGCAGCACAGCCTTACTGCGGAAGAGTACGCCCGCATCGAGGCAGCGTTGGGGCGCACGCCGTCCCTTACCGAGCTTGGCATCTACAGCGTGATGTGGAGCGAGCATTGCTCCTATAAATCGTCGCGCGTGCACCTGAAGCGGCTGCCCACGCGCGGCGAGCGCACCAGCGGGCCCGGCAGCGTGGTGCAGGGGCCGGGCGAAAACGCCGGCATCATCGACATCGGCGACGGCTGGGCCTGCGCCTTCAAGATCGAGTCGCACAACCATCCGTCCTATATAGAGCCGTTCCAGGGCGCCACCACCGGCGTCGGCGGCATCCTGCGCGACATCTTCACCATGGGCGCGCGTCCATTGGCCGTCATGGACTCACTGCGCTTCGGTCCTCTCTCGACGGAAGACGGTGAAGACGACCCCGCGCTGGTGCGCAAGAATCATCAGATCGTCGAAGGCGTGGTGGCCGGCGTGGCCAGCTACGGCAACTGCTTTGGGGTGCCCAACCTGGGCGGCGAGACGCGCTTTGAGCCCTGCTACAGCGGCAACCCGCTGGTGAATGCATTCGCGCTGGGCCTGGTGCGCAAGGACGAGATCTTCTACGCCAAGGCCACTGGCGTCGGCAATCCAGTGATTTATGTCGGCGCGAAGACCGGACGCGACGGTATCCACGGCGCGACCATGGCGAGCGAAGAGTTTACGGAAGGCTCCGACCAGAAGCGCCCCAACGTGCAGATGGGCGACCCCTTTATGGAGAAGCTGCTGCTGGAGGCTTGCCTGGAGGCGATGCACACCGGCGCAGTGGTCGGCATTCAGGACATGGGCGCGGCAGGTCTCACCTGCTCGACATGCGAGATGGGTGCACGCGGCGGCGTGGGCCTCGATGTCGAGCTCGACAATGTGCCGCAGCGCGAGACCTGCATGACCAGTTACGAGATCATGCTCTCTGAGAGCCAGGAGCGCATGTTGCTGGTGGCCGAAAAAGGCCGCGAGGACGAAGTGCTCCGCGTCTTCGAAAAATGGGGACTGGATGGCGTGATCGTCGGCGAGGTGATCGCCGAGAACCAGATGCGCATCCGCCACCATGGCGAGTTGGTCGCCGATATTCCCAACACCTCGCTCACCGATGACGCCCCGCTCTACCACCGGCCCGTCGGCACCTGGAAGGCTCCGGTACCGCTCGATCCGCCTGCCGAAGTCCTCGAAGCCCTGAAGCAGCCGCGCGACTGCACTGCGGATCTGAAGAAGCTGCTGGCCTCGGCAAACATCTGCAGCAAACGCTGGGTCTTTGAGCAGTACGACTCCATGGTGCAGACCAACACCGTGCAGGGGCCGGGCGGCGAAGCAGGCGTGATGCGGGTGAAGGGGTCAGGAACGCCGGGGCACGAGCGCGGGCTGGCGATGGCGCTTGATGGCAACGGCCGCTGGTGCTACCTCGACCCGAAGCAGGGCGCGAAGCTCGCCGTCGCCGAAGCAGCACGCAAGGTAGCCTGTACCGGAGCTGTACCCGTGGCTGCGACGAATTGCCTGAACTTCGGCAACCCGGAGAAGCCGGAGATCATGGCCCAGCTCTCCGCCGCCATCGACGGCATCGCCGAAGCCTGCACTGCATTGGGCACACCGATCACGGGCGGAAATGTGTCGCTCTACAACGAGACCAGGGGTGAGGGGATCTATCCCACGCCGGTGATTGGCATCGTTGGGATTCTTGAGGATGTGACGAAGGCTGTTCCGGCTGATTTTCAGCGGGTGGGCGACACTGTGCTTCATCTCCACTATCGGGAGTATTCGAAAGCGACAGAGCCGCCAGAACTTAGCTTCAAGGAAGATGCCGCTCGCTACTATCAGGAGCTTGGCTCTTCAGAGTTTGCGCGCATCTGCCTCGGAACAGTGTGGGGCCTGCCACCGATGCTGGACTTGAAAAAAGAAGCAGCCCTGCATACTCTCCTCATTCAACTCGCTGATCGCAGACTTATCTGCTCCGCAACGGATGTTAGTGATGGACTCGCCATTGCTGCGGCTCAAGCGTCTTTCGCGCGTAGCATCGGCGTATCCATCGATCGCCCAATTGGATGGTCATGGCCAGACGATTATTTCGATATGTTCTTTGAGGAGTCTACCGGGGTTCTGATTTCTTGTGATTCGAAACACGAAGACGAAATCACTCAGTTGGCCAAGCAAAGCGGTCTCTATTGCTCTTCGGTCGGTAAAACCATTCAAGATCGACTGGAAATCTCATATGACGGCGGTTTTGAAGTCAATGTGACGCTATCGGAACTAAGACGAGAGTGGGCAGGCGCTTTGCAATCGCAGCTCGCTGGCGATTTGGTGACAGCATGACCCAACGGCTCTTTCAGTGTGTCCCGGGTGTTGTGGAAGAACAGCATATCTCTCCACTGCGCGGCTATGCCGCTCCGGTCGAGACGACAAGCTCTGTGGAAGCAGACGACAGCCTGCACGAAGAGTGCGGCGTCGCCGCCATCTACGCCCACCCGGAAGCCGCGCGGCAGGTCTACCTCATGCTCTACGCGCTGCAGCATCGCGGACAGGAATCCGCTGGCATCGCCACGGCCGACGGCCACCATCTCTCGAACATCAAGGGCATGGGCTTGGTCGCGGACATCTTCACCGAAGAAGTCCTGCAGAAGCTTCCCGGCAACCTCTCCATCGGCCATACGCGCTATTCGACCACCGGTGACTCCGCGCTGCTGAACGCGCAGCCTATCCGCGTCGAATCCACCAAGGGCCTGATCGCGATCGCGCACAACGGGAACCTGGTCAACCTGGGCAATATTCGGGCGCGGCTCGAACGCGCGGGCGCCTTCTTCCAGACCACCTCCGACTCTGAGATCATCGTCCAGCTCATCGCGCACTCCGAGGCCACCACCCTCGTCGACGCCATCGCAGACTCGCTCTCGCAGATCGATGGCGCCTTCTCAGTCGTGATGATGACGCGCGATCGCGTCTTCGCCGCCCGCGACCCGCGCGGCTTCCGTCCGCTCTCGATGGGCCGCATCAGAAATGAGAACGGCGAGGGCGAAAGCGGTGCGCCGGACACCATCGTCTTCGCATCCGAGACCTGCGCCTTCGATCTGCTGCGCGCCGAGTATGTCCGCGATGTGGAGCCTGGCGAGCTGATCATGGTCTCCCCGGATGGCATCACCTCGCGCAAGTATGCGACCGGCGCGCCGCAGACAAGCTGTATCTTCGAGCACGTCTACTTCGCCCGTCCGGACAGCCGCATCTATGGCCGCTGGGTGCAGCAGAGCCGTGAGGCGATGGGCCGCCAGCTCGCACGCGAATCCGCGGTGCCTGCGGACCTGATCGTGCCGGTGCCGGACTCTGGCGTCACCGCGGCGATCGGCTACGCGGCGGAGAGCGGCATCCCGTTCAACTTCGGATTAATCCGCAACCACTATGTGGGCCGCACCTTCATCGAGCCCGAGCAGCGCGTCCGCGACTTCGGTGTGAAGCTGAAGCTGAATCCGGTGCGCAATCTGCTCGCGGGCAAGCGCATCGTGCTCGTCGACGACTCGATCATCCGCGGCACCACCAGCCGCAAGATCGTGCGCATGGTACGCGCTGCAGGCGCGAAGGAAGTGCACCTGCGCATCAGTTGTCCACCCACCATCTCGCCATGTTTCTATGGCGTGGACACCCCGCGGAAGAAAGACCTGATCGCTGCGAACAACAGCGTGGCGGAGATCTGCCGCTTCATCGAGGCGGACTCACTCTCCTACCTGTCGCTCGATGGCTTGATGGAAGCCTGCGGCGGCCAGCCGACATACTGCACTGCTTGTTACACCGGCGTGTACCCGACCGACTGGGTGGACGTGGACGAGATCCTGCCCGCGATGGCGCAGCAGTAGCCTCCCGTCATGGGCAGTTGGATTACCCCACCCTGACTTCGTCAGAGTAGGGCACCCGGTTCGTGGCGCTGCGACGGCACAGCAGATCCCTCAACGGTGCGGCTTCGCCTCTCCCGGTCGGGATGACGAATTGTTCGGTCTGACGTCGATCTCGCCGATCCTCCCTCGACTCTTTTGTCACAACCACTCTTGCTGATTCTGCCTCTCATGCTCGCAGAGGCGCGTAGCTGCGCACGGAGGCTGCAATGGCAACGAAGAAAGCGGCGAGCAAGAAGAAGTACAGCGCGAAGGCCAGCAAGTCGGTCGCACGCGAGATGAAAGCCTTCAAGGAAGGCACACTGAAGTCCAGCAGCGGCGATACGGTGAAGAATCCGAAGCAGGCCGTGGCGATTGGCCTCTCCGAAGCGCGGGCCGAGGGCGCGAAGGTGCCTTCACCACCGAAGAAGAAGCCTGCGAAGAAAACGGCAGCAAAAAAGGGCTAGCTGTGGAGTCTCAAGAGGTTATTCCGATTGAGTCCAACGATTGCTCTCTCGTGGCTTTCTTGAAGGAAAAGCCACACTGAGTGAATCTCGGCAGATCACAGTATTACCGAAGATGCTCTAGTCGGAGGACTTGCTGCCGGAGGATGCGGTGCTGCTGCTGCTTGATCCTTTGCTGCTCGACTTTGAGTCGGAGCCCGACGACTTTGAGTCAGAGCTCGACCCGGACGAGGACGAGCCCGAATCGCTCTTGCTCGATGCGTTCGAGCTGCCGGAGTCTTTACTTCCGGATTCTTTGCTCCCGCCGTCCTTGCCCCCGCTGTTTTTGGAGTCGCTACTTTTGGAGTCGCCGTCTGACGACGAACTGCCCGCAGGCGCTTTGTTGCGGCCCGCGTAGTCGTTCACATACCAGCCCGCGCCCTTGAACTGGATCGCGGGCGCGGAGATGAGCCGCTCCACCGCGCCACCGCATTGGGGGCATTCTTTTTCGTCGGCAGCGCTGTATGTCTGTATCTTCTCAAAGCGATGCCCGCATTGCTGGCACTGGTACTCGTAAAGCGGCACGGTCGGGACTCCTGTCGATCTCTGTGACCCTATTGTAACGACGGCAGCTCGACCAGACGAACGCGTGTGACTGCTTCGATGGCTTCCAGTGCGGCAATAGCCGCCGGTGTGATCCCGCCATCCACCTGCACCACCGCGATAGCGGTGCCCTCGCGGCCGCGCCCCAGCGCGAAGTTCGCGATGTTGACCTGGTGCTCGCCCAGCACGGTGCCGATCCGGCCGATAACGCCGGGAACGTCGTGGTTGCGGATGGCGACGAGCGTGCCATAGAGCGGTACTTCGATGTCGATGCCGTCTACGGCGAGTAGCCGCGGGGAGCGTCCATGCAATACGGTTGCGGTTGCGGTTGCATCGCCGTTACGCGCATGCAGTGTCAGCGTCAGCCCCGAAGGGCCACCATCGGCTCCCTCTGCCTTTGACTCATGCAGCCGGATGCCGCGCTCCTCCGCCACCGCGGCGGCGTTGATGCGGTTTACATTCTCCGAGTGTGCCAGCACGCCTTCAATTGCGGCGTTGCGAATCAGATCCGTCTTGCCCTGCGCCAGTCGACCGCGATAGACCAGCGCGATGCTCTCCACATTACCATCTGCGGTGGCCGCAAGGAAGGCACCTAGGCGTGCCGCCATATCGATGTACGGCGACAGCTCGACGTACTCCTCGTGCGAGAGCGAGGGCAGGTTCACCGCATTCTGCACCACACCGAGCTTCAGGTATTCCCGCACCTGCGCGGCGATCTGGATGCCGACCGCCTCCTGCGCCTCTGCGGTCGAGCCGGCAATGTGCGGCGTAAGGATGACGTTGTCGCGCCCGAAGAAAGGCGAGCTCTTCAGTGGCTCCTCGCGGAAGACATCGAGCGCCGCTCCAGCTATATGCCCGCTGTCGAGCGCTGCCAGCAAAGCAGCGTCTTCAATCAGCTCTCCACGTGCACAGTTCACAATGCGGACGCCCTTCTTCATCGCGGCCAGGTTCTTCGCATTCACAATGCCTGCCGTCTGCGGCGTCAGGCCGACGTGAAGCGTGAGGTAGTCGGCGCGTGCGAACAGTGCATCCAGTGCCACCAGTTCAATGCCGCGCTCGCGAGCGACTGCCGGAGCGACGAAGGGGTCATGGCCGATGATCTGCATGCCGAAGCCTGTTGCGCGCTGTGCAACTTCAAGCCCGATGCGGCCAAGTCCCAGCACCGCTAGCGTCTTCCCACGCAGCTCCGCGCCGGAGAGCGACTTCTTCTCCCACTTGCCTTGGTGCAGCAGCCCGTTCGCCTTCGGCAATTGCCGCGCCAGCGCCAGCATGAGACCCATGGTCAGCTCCGCCACCGCAATGGCATTGGCTCCAGGCGTGTTCATCACCACGATGCCGCGACGTGTGGCTGCGTCCGCATCAATATTATCCACACCTACTCCGGCGCGGCCGATCACACGCAGCTTCGGCGCATGTTCCAGCAGTGCATCGTCCACTTGCACGGCAGAGCGAACAACCAGGCCATCCGCGTCGGCGAGCTCCTTCGCAAGGCCTTCCTTGATCTGGTCATGTGTCACGACGTCCCAGCCCTGCTCTGCCTGGAAGACGGCGAGCGTGGCGGGAGAGACTTTTTCTGCAAGAACGATCTTCACGGCAAGCTCCTGGTGCAACGTAAAAAGGGGACGGCTCATCCGCCCCCGAAATGCTGTGTGGATTAGCGTGTGCGTTTGGCGAAGGTCTGCTGGGCGGCGATCAACGCGTTGCCGAACTGGAAGTCCGGCAGCTTCAGGGAAGACGACGCCACTTGCTCCAACGCGCCGATCAGCGAAATGGTGTCCAAATAGTCGAAGTATCCCAGGTGCGCGATGCGGAAGATCTGCCCCTTCATCTCGCCCTGCCCATTGGTGATGATGGCGCCGAAGCGCGACTTCAGCTCCTTCACCACTACGCCGGAATCGATACCCTCGGGCGGCAGTACCGCCGTCACCGCTGCTGCCGGTGATGCGGAGAACAGCTTCAATCCCAGCGCCTGCATCGCGTCGCGTGTCATCGCGGCGATCGTCTCCGCATTGTCGACCAGCTTCTTCCGCCCGGCCGCCACATCGCCGTCTGCCTGCGAGGCGATAAAGTCCAACGCCGCACCAAGCCCCGCGATCAGCGACGTCGCCGGTGTGTAGGACGACTCGCCCTTGGCGGCGTTCTTGCGCTCCTTGCGCAGGTCAAAGTAGTAGCGCGGGTTGAGCGCGTTACCCATCAGGTCCCAGGCCTTCTCGCTGACCGAGCAGTAGGCGAGACCCGGCGGAATCATCACCGCTTTCTGCGAGCCGCCGATCAGGATGTCCACGCCCCAGGCATCCGCGTCGAAGTGCGTGGTGCCAAGGCCGGTGATCGCATCCACCACCAGCACGGCGTCGCTCTTCGCATCCTTCAATACCTGCGCCACAGCCTGCACATCGTGCCGGGTGCCGGTCGAGGTCTCGGTGCCTTGCATGTACACGGCACGCGTCTCGACCTTGAGCGCGGCCTTCACTGCATCCAGTGAAAAGCTCTGTCCATAGGGCGCGCTTACCAGATCCACATCGCAGCTATAGGCCTTCGCCAGCGCCGTCCAGCGCTCGCCGAACTTGCCGGCAGAGAGCACCAGCACTCGATCACCGGGCGACGTAATGTTGGCGACCGCAGCCTCCATGATGCCGGTGCCGGAGCAGGCCATCAGGATGACGTCGTTCTTGGTGCCGACAAAGCTGCGGAGTTGCTCGAGTACACGCTGATAGAGTGCGCGGAACTCCGGCGTACGGTGATGCAGATCAGCAGCAGCCATGGCGAACTGCGCAGCGGGAAGCAGAGGCGTAGGACCGGGAGTGAACAGGCGAATCTTGCGAATCATGATCTGTTAGGGTTCCTTGCAGTAATTCTATCCAGACCGCAACTCTCTATACTGGTAAGTTGGCCTTGTTTCGGCGAGGCAGGAGACAGCGCACATGAGCCTTCAGGCACGCATACAGCAGGACATCGTGACAGCCATGAAAGAGCACCAACAGTTGAAGCTCGACACTCTGCGCATGGTGAAGGCCGCGATCCAGAATAAGGAGATCGACAAGCGCGAGTCGTTGACCGAGGCCGAGGTGCAGCAGACGCTGACCACTCTGATCAAGCAGCGCCGCGACTCCGTCGAGCAGTTCACCAAAGGCAACCGTCCGGAGCTCGCCGAAAAAGAGACAGCGGAGATTGCCATCATCGAAGCCTACATGCCTCGGCAGGCCGACGAAGCGAAGGTGCGCGCATTGGTGGAGGCAACGATCGGCGAGATGAGCTCTGCCGGAAAGCGACCCACGCCGAAGGATATGGGCACGGTGATCAAGGACGTGCAGGCAAAGATCGCCGGCAGCGGACTGCGCGCGGATGGCAAAGTCGTGAGTGAGATCGTCAAGGCAGAGTTAGCGAAAAGCTAGAGGAACTCTGAAGAAGCGTTCTGGCCACAACGAGCGGGGCGCCCACATCTCGTAGAGAGGTGGAAAATCACCGGCGAAATGCCTCCTACCTGCATCGAGAAGAGGGTTCTTTTTCTTTCTCATCGCACAAGCTCGCGTGCGTATCCAGAATATCCCTGAATCATTTTCCCGATAGGCAATGTGTCCTAGGGCATGTGTGTGAAGCAGCTTGACCGCCCTGTCCTTCGCCGCACACAATGACGGCTGTGCATCCGCTGCTGCAGGAGACGCGTGATTTCTTTGTAGCGCCGCTTGCCGGCCGCTCGGCCGACCAGGTAGCGCAGCGACCAGGTAGCGACACGGCACGCTGGAATGCGCGGCAGGTTGTCGAGCATCTGCTATTGACGTGGCGACTGACCACCGACGGCATCGATGCCAGACTGCAGAAAGGACGGCCCCTGTTATCGCGCCCAACCATGGCGCAGCACTGCATGCAGTTCGCCGTCTGTGAATTGGGATACTTCCCCAAGGGACGCAAAGCACCCGCGCCCGTGCAACCCGGTCCTGAGACAACCGAGCCTGTCAGCGGAGATGAGCTGATTGCACGCATGAACGAAGCCCTCGCGGCAATGGACAGCATGCTGAACCGCATCGAGCCGGAAGCGAAAGGAGCAGTCGTGCTGACGCACGTCACGCTGGGCCCTATGACCGTGCGCCGCTGGCGTCGCTTTCACCGCACCCACGCAAAGCACCATGTGGCGCAGATGGGTGATGCGATGCTCTATGCTGCTCCGCTCATTACCGAATAGCAGGAGGACGATATAGCAGGAGGACGATAAATGCCCAGCCGCATTGATTCGCGCAGGACATCGGGGATGGGCCGATAGATTCGGAGTGCCTGGTGACAAGCGAAAGAGTGGCTGAACAGAAAAACCCTCCGGTGCTGCAGAGGGATCGGATGGAAGTTGTAATGGTAAGTTATTGCAATTTTCCTGTAGGTGTAGAGGGACCAACGAAGGCCTTTGTGGCCTTTCATTAAGGAAAGGCCACGCCGAGCGATGCTCCGCACATCACAGCATCAGGAAAATTGCTATAGCCCGCCAATGCATGGCTGCCACTGCCGATCAGAGGGTGACTGCAGTCCACGCTCTTCCTGACCGGCAGTACTGCGAGTGCAGTCTTCTGAACCAGTCGGTATGTCTCCGCGTGGGCGGGTGCCATCACTCGATCATAAAGAATCGGGCTCCGAGAATTGGGCTCTGCTATTTCATCCCGCTCAGCAGCAGCTTCCCGATCGTCTGCAACTGCATGTTGGACGTGCCTTCGTAAATCTTGCCGATCTTTGCGTCGCGATAGAGTTTTTCGACTGGATAGTCTTTCACGAAGCCGTAGCCGCCGTAAATTTCGACCGCTTTGCTCGCCGCGCGCTCTGCCACTTGCGATGCAAAGTACTTAGCCATGGCCGCGTCCTTCACGAAGTCGAGTCCGGCGTCTTTCAAGCGTGCGGAATTATAGACCATCAACCGTGTCGCCTCGATCTCGGTGGCCATCTCGGCCAGTTGGAAGAGCACGCCTTGAAACTCCGCGATCGGCTTGCCGAACTGCTTGCGTTCCTTGGAATACCGCGCGGCATGGTTCCATGCCCCCTGTGCCAGCCCGAGCATCTGCGCGCCAATGCCGATGCGCCCTTCGTTCAGTGTCTCGATAGCGATCTTGTAGCCCTTGCCGACCTCGCCCAGCACGTTCGCCGCGGGCACTTTGCAGTCGTCGAAGATCAATTCGCATGTAGAGGACGCGCGGATGCCAAGCTTGTCCTCCTTCTTGCCGACAGAGAATCCGGGGAAGTGCTTCTCCACCAGAAAAGCCGTGATGCCCTTATAGCCGGCATCGCGATCCACAGTGGCAAACACTATGAATAGCCCGGCCTCTTTCGCGTTCGTGATCCAGAGTTTCTGTCCGTTCAGCACGTAGTGATCGCCCTTGCGTTCCGCGCGCGTCTCCAGCGCGAAGGCATCGCTGCCCGATGCAGCCTCGCTCAGCGCATAGGCGCCCACCGTGTCGGTCGCCAGTTTCGGCAGGTAGTGCTTCTTCTGCGTCTCACTGCCCCAGCGCAACAATGCATTGATGCAGAGCGTGTTCTGCACATCCACCATCACGCCTACCGACGGATCGATCGCGGAGATCTCCTCCACCGCCAGGATCGCCTCGAAGAAGGTGCCTCCAGAGCCGCCATACTCCACCGGAATCTCGATACCCATGAGGCCCAGGTTGAAGAGCTGAGGCAGTAGGGAAGCGTGGAAGTGTTGCTCCTCATCCATCTTGCGCACCAGCGGCGCAATGATCTCACCGGCAAACTGGCGGACCGTGTCACGGAAGAGCTGCTCGTCTTCCGAAAGCCGGCTCAACGGGGCTGCAAGGGGAGTGTCAACGGCAACGGTGGACATGATGCGCATACCTCACTTCTGCGGATTAATTTGTTCGGAGCCCGGTGGTTCTGTTCAAACGGACGAGTGTAGCAGGCTGGCGCGGATGCGTGCATTTTCCCAAGACGATGGACGTGCCGCAGGTGACATCGGTTGATATGTAGTCGCATTTGCTGAGTGTCATCTCACAGCTCATCCGGTGTCAGGCACACCCCTACAATGGCAGCGGCGGCCAAAATCGCCGGTATGAAAAACCCGTGATCGGGAAGTCCTCGCGTCCCAACTGTGCCCAGAAACGCTCCACAGAAATAAGCGATCCAACTTAAAAAGAAGGCACTCGTCTTCAACGGCGATGGGTGCGTGGTGGTGATCGCTTCGCCCAGCTTTTCCAAGTCCCCTGTGATGAAAGTCGTGTTCAGCCGAATTCCGCCTATCTCTTGAAATGCCCCGTTCTGCACACCGAGCATGCCGGCCAACAGCAGAAGAAGAGCATGGGTGTGCGCTCCGGCATGCTTCCATGAGAGAAAGAGCAGAAGCAGCAACGCAACGCCAAGCACCAGCAGGCGGTGCACCTTGGTGACGTGTCCGCGTTGTGTCAGAAAACGGGCAGCAACCACGCCTGCAAGAAATGCCGCCACCAGACCGCCTCGCATCGCGGCATCACTCAGGTTCCGCTGCAGCAGAGAGATGGCCAGCAGGACGGTGCCGCCGGTCATGTTCGCAACAAAGATTCGTCCGCAAAGCAGGTAAGCCACCGCATCGATCGACCCGGCCATCGCGCAGAGCAGGACGATCAGTGGTATAGCACGTACGGTCGGCTTGTGCTGGTCGCTGTGAGATGGCATCTCTTTGGCGTGCGACGTCGCTTCGTTGGATGCTGTCGCGCAGGCTCCCACGTTTGGCCGTTCCCTGCAGCGTCAGGCCTACAAGTTCTACCGGCAAGCTGCATGTCTACGTTGGCAGTGACGACACGTACTTCCTCAACGATACGGTTCAGAGCACTTTCACTGTTGCTGTGTAGAGCCAAGTTCGGCGAAGTGTGGCTTTTCTTGACGGAAAAGGCCACGCGGATCATAGCTCTTCTCTATACCTACAGTGAAATGCCCTATAGTGAAATGCTCTATCGGACGGAAGATTTTTGAAGAGTGCCCTCCCTATGAAGAAGAGGTAAAGTATGGTCCGCGCGCGGAGCGCTGTTGGAATGGCGATCCGACGGAGCCGAACTATCTATCGCGCCTGCACTACGACACGATATACATGCCGACAATCCTGGAGCACATCCAAGATACCGCCCGCCGGGTGCGGACGTGACGAGCTGGCGGTATTGATCCTTAGGCCGGCAATCCCGGCCCCCGCTCGGCAGCCCGCAGGGATGCGCGCGTTTCGATCCGCCGTCTCGGCTCCCAGGCGGAACGGTGCACGATCATCAGCTTCTCCCGTGACAGGATCTTGCGTGCTTGTGCCCGGGCGTGGGTCGCCCACGGACCGACTGGATCGAGCTTCAGATACACCGTCCAATGCCGCAGCGCTCGCCGGCGCTCGCCGGTGCGTTCATAGGCCAGCGCTAGGTTGTAGTGCGCGTCGGCGTACTTCGGCACCAGCTGGATCGCGGTGCGGTATGCCTCAATGGCATCCGGCAGGCGCTCCAGTTCGTCCAGCACATTGCCCAGATCGAAGAAGGCTAGTGCATACCCTGGATCGGAGACCGTGGCGCGTCGATAGAGCTCCTCGGCACGGCGGAAGGCGCGGCTGTTGTAGCAGATCGTGCCCAGATTGATCGCTGAAGGCGCGTGATGCGGGTCCAGGTGCAAAACCTTTTCGTACCCCTCTGTCGCTTCGTCCAAACGGCCGCTCTCTTCCATCTGCACTGCCTGCAGAAACAGGGTGGAGACGCGTGACTCCAGCGCAATCGGGTTCGCGTTGGTATTGGCTACGGCGCTCAACTGGCCCGGCGCAGACGCCTCGAAGTCGAAGACGAACTGCCGGGCGATCGGCTCCATCACGGCGCCGGAGTGGCGAAAGAGCACGCGCGACCCACGCCGCGAAGCCGTCGCCTCCAAGAGGGGATTGCTCATGCCAGCAACGGCCTGCATCGCGTCGACTGAGGCACGGATATTGGCGACGGAGACCCGATTCGCGCGAAGATCGCGGAGTTTTCGAAGCTTGACCAAATCCTGAAAGCTGTACGAGTCGCCCGTCTCGACCAGGCCCGCACGCTCCCATGCCACTACTTGCTGGGCATGAAGGCGCAGAATGCGAAGAACGTCCTGACGGCTATATCTACTCACAGCGTCACGCTCGTCGAGGGGTTGCAACCCCATCTGCTCCAGACTGCTCACGCATTTCCCACGCTACAGCTAGGAACTTGCGCTAGCGCGATTATGCTGAGTCGCGAGCGCCCATGCAAGTTACAAAAGAGAAAATTAGAGAGGAAAAAGAGGTACGAAACCCGAAAGGAACCGAAGTTGGTTCTTTTCATCGCATAGGTTTCTGGAGCCGACGACCGGACTTGAACCGGTGACCTGCCGATTACGAATCGGCTGCTCTACCAACTGAGCTACGTCGGCCTGCTTCCGGAACACTATTGCTGAAGGTATAGACCTAGCACCCACTGCCGTGGCTCTCGCTCAAGGAGGTCACTCGAGTGCGATTGCATCGGCCACGGATTCGCAAAACGCCCAAGTGGATTGTAGCGTCGCTTGCTGCCTCGGTAAAGACGCAGGATGTGCGTTTCGTGTCACCGCGTCCACAATCCACGACACTCCTTCTTCGGCACGCCTTCCCGGAAGGTCTGCGCTCGGCTGCGCGATACGTCGCCAACGCGATCAGTGCCCTCCTCACGGGTCTTCCATCACTCCCTGGCTCTCCAAGGTCATCGGCGCCTCTCCAGGCCGCGCAAAAGGGCGAGGCCGCGCAAATGGACGAGGCCGCGCAAATGGACGAGCGCCGACGTTCTATCTGACGGTTCGCGCGTGACGAGGAAGTGGCTATTTTTGGCACGCGGGCATCGATCTTCGGGCACGAAAAAGCCACCCGGCAACAGGGTGGCTTTTTCTTTAGGGAGAATAGTTCCAACGGAGGCAAGGCCATTAGAACTTTCTTGGCGTCATAGTATGGGTGGCCTATTTGAGTGTCAAGGCTAAATCCTTTTCGCTGTAAGCAAAACATTCCATTGGGCTTATATTGAGTACTTCTACGAAGGCACAGAATTGCGGATTTCGCCCTATATTCGCTTATGGCAGTTGATCGCGCAAGGTAAGCCACGCGGTTTGTTTGTTTTACTCCACCGGCTGCACCGTTCTCGGGTCAAATCAGGCGCATCTGGAATGTAGCGGCTTGCCAACATACGGTCGCGCAGGTGCCACACCTCTCGACAATCCTAGCGGAGGTTCAGCTTGATGAACTCCACGTCATCGATCGACGAAGCCGGTTTCCCTCGCAGAACCCTAACCAAAGCGCGGCCGCCGCCAAGGAAGATACCCAGCAGCAACGTAGCGCCGCAGGTGATCAGGCAGAAGGTCACGACATTGACTAAAAGGCGCGCGGCCTTAGTCGTGTCCGCGACATAGCCCGCCGGATTGTTCCAGGTCACGGACGCTTCGTAGTTAATCCGGTCGAGCAGCTTGTGCGCATCGGCGGCATCGAATCCGCCGTTGGTCATAGCAACCAGCAATCCGCTGCGCCGGGTCGCGAGTGCCTGCATATTGCTGGCCTGCAGCGCGCCTGTGAACGGCTGCTGTGACTGGTTGCCGCCGCCCTTCAGATAGGCGGCGATCGCCCGCTCCTGAATGGCGGCGATCTGCGGCGTCGGGTATTCAATGATGGTTAGGGTGCCTTCGCCGCTCTGCAGGTTGAACTCGCCGCTCAGCACCTCCGGGCTCTTGTTGAAGTTCACGAGCGCCGGCGGCAGCACACCGCCGCTGCGCGTATACGCCTCGGGTCCCAGGGAGTAGCGCGTGTGCGTGGGCTCCAGATCCCTCCGGGGCAGGAAGCCGGGAAGCGCCGGTGGCACACCGGCCGCGCCTCCGACCTTTGGCAGCTTCTCCGCTAGCTCCCGTAGCGACGCGGCGGACATCGCCGTCAGGTGATCGAACTTCGCATCGACCAGCGTCGCGCCGTTCCAGAAGATCACCCGATCGCCATTCACCGCCGCACCCTTGCCGATATCCTCCGGGTGCATCCCCGGGATGCGATAGAAGGTGTAGGCACCATAGGCGCCCGATGCATCGCCGAAACGCATCGCCCGAATCGTGACCGAGTTGACGTTGCTCTTGTAGCTGCCCGATGCGAAGTCGGTGAAGCCGTACTCCACCAGCACCTGCGCGTTGCCGGGGTCCACTGTACCGGGGGCGGTGGTCTTGTCCATCGTGCCCTGCAGTTCAAACCCTGCGAACTCCGGCGGCAATAAGGGAGCGGGCATCGCCGTGGCGATGACCTTTTGCGTGAGCGCCTGCGCGAAAAGCCCTGGGGCAAGCAAAGCAAAGACCAGGATCGAGAGACGAAATGGGCGCGGCATCACCTCTCAGCTTACTCTTTTGCGTCCTATTTTCGGCTGCCCATCTTCCGTGCAAGTCGGTCAGTTGCCGGGAGCATGACTATTGTTCTGCGCGATCCGAAGTCCGCTCAGGCCGCTTACGTATTTGGCCACGCCGCGGTAGAGCGACTCCGCGATCCGCTCGCGATACTGGGGATCGCGCAACTGCGAGGCGTCGTCCGGATTGGTCAGGAACGAGATCTCCGCCAGGATCGACGGCATGTTCGCACCGATCAGCACAACAAAGGGCGCCTTCTTCACGCCGCGGTCGCGTAGGCCGCTGTTGCCCCGCTCAAGTCCGGAGTAGAGCGAGGTCTCCACATCGGAGGCGAACTCGCGCGATTCGTCGATCTTGTCCTTCAGCGTGATCTTCTTCACCAGCCCGGAGAGCTCGTGGATCGATTGGTCGGACACCGCATTCTCACGCGCCGCCACCTCCAGCGCATCGGGGGACGTGGTGAAGTTCAGGTAGTAGGTCTCGACGCCGCGTGCCGTCGGATCGGAGCTGGAGTTGGCATGCACGCTGATGAACAGGTCCGCTTGTGCCTTGTTCGCGATCGCCGTGCGCTGTTCCAGCGGGATGAAGGTGTCGTCGTCACGCGTGTAGATGACGTCGGCGCCCAGCCGCTGCCGCAGCAGCTTGCCCAGACGTAGCGCGACATCCAGCACCACATCTTTCTCTTGAATACCGCCCGGCCCGAGCGTGCCCGAGTCGTGTCCGCCGTGGCCTGCGTCGACCACGATGCGCCCGATTTTCAGTCCCAGCGCACGCGTCAGCGATCGCTGGCCGTCGATCGAGCTGGCCTCGCGCGAGGTGTTCCTCGGCCCAGTTCCGTCCTCATCGTCTACCGTCACATCATCGGTGTGTGTCTCTCGATGTGTCGTTTTGCTCTTGGGCAACGCGGGTATGGTTGCTCGTGCCGTGTCCGAAGTCGCGGAGTCGGCGGCCGCATCGGCGGCCAGGTCATTCTGCGCTTGAGTCGGCCGCTTCACGCTGGCAGCGATGGGTCGCGTCGTCGGCCGGCTGGTCGCCCTCACCTGGTCAGGCTGTGCGCCCAGTGCGGCAATATCGTGCAAGGCATTGGTCGCCTGCGTGCCGGTTTCACCGCTGGCCGCAAACGGCTCCGATGGACGAATGGCGGACTGCGGCGCGCGCGATGCCGGCGTTGCGGACGCTATCTGTTGCGGCGGCGCCGACGCCCGGCCTTTGCCGTGGATATCGATAATGAGCCGCCAGGGGTTCGGCAGAAAGAATGCAGAGTACTCACTCACCTGGCTCACATCGAGCACGATCCGCGTCACATCGTTTGAGAACTGCGCCACACGGATGCGCTGCAGGAAGCCGTCGTCCGTGACATTGACGTTCTTGCCGATCAACTCCGGCGCCACCCGGGCGCCATGCAGGTCGAAATAAATACGGTCCGGATTCGGCACTCGTGCCGCCTCGTATTGCACCTGGTCCTGCAGGTCGATCGCTACACGCGTGTACACCGGTGTGGACCAGTGACGCACATTCGTGACCAGCGGCAACCGCCCGTGGTGCTCCTGCGCGGCGGTGCGCACTGCGCCGGTCAGTACCGGGTGGCCGGCCGCCGCTTCGGCGGCCTGTGGCGTGGCGGGAGGCAACGGTGCGGGAGCAGTGACTCTCGCAGCCGATGGCTCCTCTTGTTCCAGTCGTGTCAGCTCATTTCCGTGCGGTGTGTTCGTAGTTGCGGGCTGCGGTGCCCCCCTCTCGGAATACGTCGCTGCGTTACGCGCGCTGTTCGGTGCCCGCCCGCCACGCTCTCGTGCAGGGAGAGCTGAGCTGCCGGTCATCGTTTCCGGCGGCACATTCCTTTCAGAGAGAGTGGACTCGGCGATCTCATCTCGTGACGTGGTCGCGCTCTGTTGTGATCGCTGATGCTGAATCTCCTTCAGCCCCGCGCGCGCCTGAGCCGCGAGCGGATGCTGCGGGTAGCTGCGAAGAAAGGTCTGGTACGCCGTCCGGGCCGCCGCGGGCTGGTGCAGGTCGTGCAGATAGATGGTCGCCTCGGAGAGCAAGGCAGATGCGCGATAGGAACTCGTAGGGTACTGGGTGCGCAGAAACTCGAACTGCCCAATCGCATCCAGCGAAGTCTTGTCCTGGTGGAAGATGCGGCCTTCTTCGGCCAGCAGTCCGGCTACCATATTTACTGCCTGCGCTGCCCTCGGGTCACCGGGATTTCCGTGATACACGTCGCGATAGGCATCGAGCACGCGCTCGTAGTCCCCACGGGTACGCGACGACTCCGGCCGCGACTCCAGCGCATCGCGCATCTGCTCCGCATGTTCGAAGGAGGACACGGCTGCATATCTGCGCGCGGCGTGCGCTGGCAACGCCGCTGACACAACAAGCAAAGCAGCAGTCAGGGCAGAGAAGATGCTGCAGCGTCGTACAGACGAGAAGAAAGGCCGTGCCGGCATAGAAATCCACGGAGCGTCGCAACCAGAGCAAACCCCATTATAGGTTGGCAAGTCGCGGCGAAAGCGCGAAGAAACCCCGCGGATACCTAGATGGACAACCTGCTCAATGAGGGTTGCTGGCCAAAACTTTGCTGTACTGTTTTTGAAGTTCTTGCGCCGTTGCCTCGCAGAGGAGCAGCTCGCTCTGAATCTTCAACGCAACACTTCTCCCTTCCGGGACCTTCTTTGCCATGTCTTTCGGAGTGGCGGTGCTGTGTGGCTGAGACCCGGATTCTTCGGTCGTCTCAGGCTGATCTTCGCGGAATCCATAGAGATACGCAATGGCCGGCGTGTAAGCATCTATTAGCCCGTCCGAGTACTTCGCAAATTCCTGCTGCATGTCCTGGACTTGAGCATAAGACTTCACCTCGGCATACGGCATATAGCCCAAGGCTCCCGTTTCTCGCGCTGTATCCCAGCTTGCATGTTGGAGAGATGTGTTCGAGAAGTGGAAGTTGATAGACACACCCTTGGCATGCGGATTCTTCTGGAGGGTGTCGAACGTTACCAAGTCCGCCTCGACCATCTTTTGCTGCCTGTGGATGTCGGTCAGCGCGTCGCGGATGCTGTCCACGTTATCCTTCATCTCGCTGCGGATGTTCTCCCGCGCTTCATGCACCAGATGCCTGTGGTGCTGCCACTCGACACAGCCCTCCAGGCTCAACGCGATGAAGAGACCAATCGTGATGGTGGCAAGATGAATCACAATGTCGCGCCAACTATGCGCCGCTTCATGCGGTGGATGGATGTCGATCACCGGCTGTTCCTCTGTATGACTCGCTGCATCTGCATTGCCGTCGCTCACCTTGCCTCCACGTCCTAGCCGAGCAGACTGCCGACCACCTCCGGCGCACCCGCAAGCGCTGCATCGAGCTGCGTCGCATCCTTACCGCCCGCCTCCGCCAGATCAGGCCGTCCGCCGCCGGAGCCGCCCACACGCTGCGCGATCTGTCCGACAATCTTGCCTGCCTGCACCCGACCCGTCAGGTCCTTCGTGACACCGACGATCAGCGCAACCTTCCCATCCTCCGCGGCAGATCCCAGCACCACCACGCCCGATCCCAACTTGTTTCGGAGGTTGTCTACCAGCGTGCGCATCTGCCCGCGATCGAGCGCAGCCACTCGCTGCGACAGTACCTTCACGCCCTTGATTTCGATCGCCTGGTCCGCCGCGGATGCAACCGACGATGCCGCCGACTTCATGCGCGCCTGGTCCAGTTCACGCCGCAGCCGCTTGATCTCATCATCCTGTGCAGAAAATCGCTGGCGCAGTGCATCGGCCGGCGCGGTCTCACCTGCGCCGGCAAACTGCGTCGCCACTTGAGCGGCTTCGTAGCCGCGGCGAAACTCGCCCAGCGCACCCATGCCGCTCACTGCCTCCACACGTCTCACACCGGACGACACACTCGACTCGCCGGTCAGCTTCAGCAGGCCAATCTCGCCCGTCGCGCCGGTATGGATGCCGCCGCAAAGCTCAGTCGAAAAGTCGCCGATCTTGACTACGCGTACACGCTCGCCATACTTCTCGCCGAACAGCGCCATCGCCTTGTACTCGTTCACCGCCACATCGATCGGCACATCTGTCAGTGTCACCACAGGCGTATTGCCCAGCACCTGCCGGTTCACCATGTCTTCAATGTCCTGCAGCTCTTCATCGGCCACAGCAGAGAAGTGCGAAAAGTCGAAGCGCAGCCGTGCCGGCGACACCAGCGAGCCGGCCTGCTTCACATGCGTGCCCAGGGTCTGGCGCAGCGCCGCGTGCAGCAGGTGCGTACTGGTGTGGTTGCGTCGGGTGGCGTTGCGAAACTCCGCGTCCACCACCGTATCCACCCGCATCCCGAGTGCGATGGGCTGCTTCACCCGCACACGATGTGCGCGTACACCCTGCACCGGCTGCGTACAGCCCAGCACATCTGCAAGGATGGTGTTGTGATCATCCGAGCGCAGCCAGCCGTGATCGCCCACTTGTCCGCCGGAGTCGGCATAGAACGATGTGTGGTCCAGCACGATCTCAACCTCCTCGCCCACCGCGGCAGCCGGCACGCCCGCGCCGTCTCTCACGATTGCCAGAACTTCGCAACCGGTGAAGACGAGCTGGGTGTAGCCCTCGAAGACGGTCTTCTGCAACTCGTGGTAGGCAGGGTTCGCTACAGCTTTTGTGCCGCCCTTCCATGAAGCCCGCGCCCGCGCCTGCTCTTCCGCACGCGCGGCCTCGAAGCCCGTCAGGTCAAACTCAAGACCCTGATCCCGCGCTGCATCGACCATGAAATCCAGCGGCAGACCGTAAGTCTCGTAGAGATGGAAGGCATTGGCGCCCGGATATGTCACAACCGGAGTGGCGCTCTTCTGAGCCAATAGCGGAGCGAAGTCCTGCTCCAGTCGCACCAGGCCCTGTTCCATCACCCGCGCGAACTGCCGCTCCTCGCCGATCACAACCGTGCTCACGCGGTCCGCGCTCTCGTTTAGTTCGGGATAGGCGTCGGTCATCTCGTCTCGGACCGCAAATACCATCTCGTGCATGAACGGCTCGGGTTGCCCCAGCAACCGTCCGTGCCGGATGCCGCGACGCAGGATCTTGCGCAGTACATAGCCGCGGCCTTCGTTCGCCGGTAGCACGCCGTCACTGATCAAAAACGTTGCGGCGCGCGCATGATCCGCGATGATGCGCAGGGATGGATTGCCGAGCAGATCACCCGTTGCGTTGGTGAGTGCTGCAGCACGCTCTATGAGTGGCACAAACAGGTCGGTCTCGAAGTTCGACAGCTTGCCCTGCATCACGGCCGCGGTCCGCTCAAGGCCCATGCCGGTGTCGATAGAAGGCTTGGGTAATAGTGCCAACTCACCTTGCGCGCTGCGATCGAACTGCATGAAGACCAGGTTCCAGATCTCCACGTATCGCGCTTCATCCTGACCGAAGGGGAGATCGGTACCGGGAATCTCTGCTGCCTCCAGGCCCATGTCGTAAAAGATCTCTGAGCAGGGGCCGCAGGGACCGGTATCGCCCATCTGCCAGAAGTTGTCCTTCATGCCCATCTCGAAGATGCGCTCCGCCGGCACGTGCTCCAGCCAATAGCCATGCGCCTCTTCGTCGCGCGGCACACCATTCTCGCCCTTGAAGATAGTGACGTAGAGGCGATCTTTGGGCATGCCAAACCATTTGTCTGAAGTGACCAACTCCCAGGCATACGCAATCGCCTCGCGCTTGAAGTAGTCACCGAAGCTGAAGTTGCCCAGCATCTCGAAGAAGGTGTGGTGCCGCCGCGTGAAGCCGACGTTTTCCAGGTCGTTGTGCTTGCCGCCCGCGCGAACACACTTCTGCGAGCTGGTGGCGCGGTTGTAATTGCGATGCTCCAGCCCGCGGAAGACATCCTTGAATTGGTTCATGCCCGCGTTGGTGAACAGCAGTGTCGGGTCATGGGCAGGCACAAGCGAGGATGAGTGCACGCGGCGGTGCCCCTTCTCCTCGAAGAACTTCAGAAACTGCTCGCGAATCTCATTGCCGGAACGGGCTTGCATATGCGTTCAGTCTACATTTGCGGCGGCCTCCAGATGGCGCCTTCCAGCAACTCGTCGGCGCTGCGCGCCTGCCTCAGACGGGCGAAATCCTCTGCATGCGCCACCATGCCCATCAGCGCACAAAGGGCGTCGAAGGCGTCTGGAGAATTCTGCGCCGCAGTCAGCACCTCGTGCGGCAACACCTCGAACGCATCCTGTTCGAGATGTCGTGCACGAGCACCCGCGTCGCTCACGTGTGTCCGACCAGTAAAGATACGTGGGTAAATCTCGATAGCCATTGGCAGCCGGGGTGGATCGAACGGCCAGATCGAAAAGCCAGCCCGCTGCAACTCCAGCAGATGCGGCATGCCACGGACAGATCCGGTGCCGACCGCCCCGGCGCCGCCGATCTGAAACGTCGATGTCGGAAGCCGTCCCGTTCGCTGTCCTGTCTCACGTTCCGTTCCACGAAAGCCGAGCCACTTACCGCCGTAGTGGTGGTCCGGGCGACGTCTCTTCGGCCTCCCCCAGAATGGATCTGCGCAATCCCGTAACCAGTCTTCGCCATGCATTGCTACCAACTGCCATACCTCGCTGGCATGCGTGCATTGCAGATTTCTAGCAAACCAGCTCGGAAAGGCAAACGAGAAATCGAATCCCGCAACCAGGGAAGCATCGTCGCGTGCAGCCGCGATCACAGCGTCGATCGTCTCGTGGCGCGTGCGTCCCTTCGTGAGCGTAATAACGCCGCTACGCCATTCCGCCATCCAGATATGCTTGCGTTGTCCACCGGAGGTCTCGTTGCCGGACCAATCGATCGCGATCAGTCGATCTGTCATCTTTCACTGCTTTCTTACAACATGACAGCGACAATCATAGGAGCAGTTTCGGTCCTCATTCGCTTTGCCACGGAAATCATGCGCTCACTTTGGAAGTTTGGTCGTGCTGTGTTCCCCTTGCTGCTCGTGCATGGCATGCCCATGGATGCGCAACAGATCAATCACGTCCCAAAGATCACACTCGACCAGGGCGGCGGCAGCACCAGCACACACTCCCCCGGCTTCTTCCGCAGACTAGCGCACTACTATCACGAAGACTGGTTTTCTCCTTCGCAATCCGGTCCTGCAACGCCAGCGCCACAAAAACGTGGTCTGCCTTCGCCGCTGGACTCGCCACCATTGCCTAGCAGCGACTGGGGCTATGGCGGCTCTCCGGATATCGGCGCGCCGGACGGCAACAGCTATCCGTTGATGACGGCGATCAACGGCGCGCGTTCCCGCTCAAAGATCTACGGATGGATCGAGCCTGGCGTGAATGGATCGACGTCGAGCCATACCAACGCACCCGAGGTCTATGACCAGTATCCCAATGCTATCCATCTCGACCAGCTATTGGTCTATGTGGAGCGCCTGCCCGACACCGTGCAGACCAAGCACTTCGATTGGGGTTATCACTTCACCGCGATGTTCGGCACGGATTACCGCTACTTCAGCGGCAAAGGCTACTTCTCCCAGCAACTGCTCAAATTCGATCGCCAGTACGGCGCCGAGCTGCCTCTGGAATATGTCGACCTCTACTTCCCGCATGTGGCGCAGGGCATGAACATCCGCATCGGCCGATTCATCTCTGTTCCCGGCATCGAGGCGCAGCTTGCGCCGAATAACTACACCTTCAGCCATTCCATTCTTTACTTCATCGATCCGTTTACGGATACCGGCGCGATGGCCACCATCAAACTATCGAACCAGTGGCTGGTGCAGGCCGGTCTCACCGATGGCCACGATGTCGCGCCGTGGACCAACGATGCGCAGCCCTCCGGCTCCCTCTGTGCGAACTACACCACGCATAGCGTGAACGACAACATCTACGCCTGCGCGAATGGCATCAACGACGGCGGTTACGGCTTCGACAACCTCCAGCAATTCGACATCACTTGGTACCATCGCTTCTCGAAGACCGTCCACATCGCAACGGAGAGCTGGTACATGTATCAGCATCGTGTCCCGAACATCGCGGGCCGCGTGGCCAACCCCATTACGCCGGACCTGGGCACAAACGGCGCCGCTTGCCGTGTGGGTGAGCTTCGCTGCACCGCTGGAGAGTACGCGATCGTGAACTACGTGGAGAAAGAGTTTTCGCCAAAGCTCTTCCTCTCCTTCCGGTCGGAGGTTGTGAACGATCGCCGCGGTCAGCGCACCGGCTATGCAACGAAGTATTCAGAGAACACACTGAGTGCGACGAAATGGATAGGCAGCACCATTCAGATTCGCCCGGAGCTGCGCTTTGAGCATGCCTACGATCTGCCCGCGTATGACGGAGGTCGCACGCACAGTCAATTCACCGCGGCATCCGATCTCATCTTTCATTTCTGAAAGCGCATTTCCGAAAGCGACTTACAGATTTCTTACTACTTTCTTCCTAGTTCTTAATCGTCCAGCAGAAGACTTACGCATTCCTTATAACTTTCCCACGCGCGTCCTGCAATACGTTTGCCAGACAAGGTTAGAGTGAAGCTCAATGGCGCTTGCGCGGCAGGGGCCAGTGAGGGAGTGTCACCGCGTGAATCGACAGTTGCGTCTCTGCTTCATTCTTTTGAATGTAATCCTCACCTTGTGTGTCTCTTTATGGGCCATATCGCCGGCGTATGCGACCGATACCCCAGACACTCCCCTCGTTGCCGCACCCACGCTTCGTTCCATGTCGGATCAGTTCGCCATCAACGCTACGCTGCCCGACCAGCCATCGGCCGCACAGGCTGCTCCGAGCGGCAGCTTCTGGCATAGGCTCGCGCAAGCCTATTCCCAAGACTGGCACGGCACAGCGCCTAGTGGACCGGCTCCGGCGCGTGCCGGCTGGCCCGCACCAGTCACTTCTCCGCCATTTCCGTTCGTCGATTGGCCCTACGGCGGATCACCGGTGATTGGCGCACCAGACACGAACACCTATCCGCTGATGGATGCCATCAACGGCGCGAAGTCTCGTACCAAAATCTATGGCTGGCTCGACGGCGGCTTCAACGTCAGCACCTCGAACCGCGGCAAGTACGCCAATGCGCCCGCCGCCTACGACGTGATTCCAAACTCGGTGCAGCTCGACCAGGCCGTGTTGTATGTGGAACGGCTTCCCGATGAGGTCCAGCGCGATCACTTCGACTGGGGCTATCGTTTCGCGCAGATCTACGGACTGGACTATCGCTACACGACCGCGAAGGGTATCTTCAGCCAGCAGCTGCTCTCGAGCAACAATACATATGGCTATGACCCAGTGATGCTGTATGCCGATCTATGGTTCCCGCACGTTGCCCAGGGTATGAATGTACGCATCGGCCGTTACATATCTTTGCCGGACATCGAAGCACAGTTGGCGCCCAACAACTACACCTACAGCCACTCGCTGCTCTACACCGTGGATTGTTATACCCAGTCGGGAGCGGTCGCCACCGTCAAGCTCAGCAATCATTGGCAGGTGCAGGGCGGTATCTCCGGCGGTTGCGAAGCAGCACTATGGACTGACGACGCCAAGCCCACCGGCACTGCTTGCGCCACGTATTATTGGAACACCGGCGGTGACGATCTCTATCTCTGCGCTAACGCTATCAACGACGGCAAATACGCTTACAACAATCTCAACGGCTACTATCTGACTTGGTATCACAAGATCGATGCCTCCTGGCATACCGATACAGAGGGCTGGTACCAGTACGAGCGCCAGGTGCCAAACGTCGCCGGGAATGTCGCCAATCCGTTAACCCCAGAGACTGGCGCGAATGGCGCCATCTGCGAACCTGGACAGCTACGCTGCTATGCACCCGATTGGGCGATCGTGAACTATGTGGAGAAGGACTTCAACCATCATCATGACTCGCTGAACATCCGTAACGAATATGTCGACGACATTCGCGGGCAGCGTACCGGATACAAACTCGCTATACCGAGCATCTGATCGGTTTCGACCACTGGATTGGATCGACGATCACAATCCGTCCGGAGCTACGCCTGGAGCACTCATACGATGTGGCTGCGTATGATCTAGGCCACAAGAAGACACAGTTCACGGCAGCGGGCGACTTGATCTATCACTTCTAAAACTAGAAGGCACTTCTGAACAAGAAGGCAAAAGTTATTCTTCTACTATGTTGAGGTCGCTCAACCCTTCCAGCGATTCCTCTTCCGGCACCCACGTTCGCAACACTTTGAAGACCGTCGGCGGAGAGAAGCCCGCGCCGATCAACCGACGCATGGCGCGCGCGGCTTCCTTCTTGTCCTTCGGCGCATGCATTCGCTTGCGTTCGATGTAGGCGCGAGCCAGTTCTTCCTCATTCACGTTCTCGTATGCGTTGTTCAGTGCCGATGTCACTATTTCCGAATGAAGGCCCTTCTGCATCAGGCCTTGCTGCACTCGGCGTCGCCCCAGTTTTTCGCCTTCCTGCCGCAGCCGCGTGTAGTCGGCGGCAAAGCTGGCATCGTCCAGGAACTTGTATTCCTTCAGCTTTGCAACCACAGCAGCAATCTTGCGCTCTCCCGCTTCATCCGGCTCAACACGAGCCCGCAGCTTGCGCTTTAGCTCCGCAACGCTTTGCGCTCGCCTTCCCAAGGATGCCGTTGCATAGTCAAACAAGGCAGCTTCGGTCAGCGGCTCGCGGGGCTTCTTTGGTCGGTTGCTCAGGCCCATCGCGTCATTTGCTGCCGCCTGTGGCCGATGTCTGCGTCCAGCGATCGCACCACGCATTCACTGTCTTGTACCAAAGCTGGGAGTTTTGCGGCTTCAGTATAAAGTGGCCTTCATCGGGAAAATAAAGCATCTCCGATGGCACACCGAGCCGCTGCAGGGTCGTGAAGAGCTGCATGCCTTCACTCACATCGAGACGATAGTCGAGCTGGCTATGCACCACGAGCGTCGGCGTTTTGAAGCGTGTTGCAAATAGCATGGGCGACCAGCGTCGATACATTAGCCGGTTCGTCCAGGGTGTCCCTTTGAACTCCCACTCGTTAAACCAGAGCTCATCGGTTGTTCCGTAAGCAGATTCCGGGTTGAACAGGCCATCATGCGAGACGATGCAGCGAAAGCGGTCTGTATGGCCCAGTATCCAGTCTGCCATGTAGCCGCCATAACTCGCGCCCAACGCGCACTCACGCGCCTTGTCGAGGAAGGAGAAGCGCACCTCCGCCGCATCGAGGCCACGCATCAGGTCGATGTAGGGCCGTCCGCCCCAGTCGCCATTCACGCCGTCCACGAATGTCTGCCCGTAGCCCGTAGACCCGCGCGGGTTCACCATCACGACGGCGTACCCGTCGGCGGCGAAGAGTTCCGCATTCCAGCGATAGCTCCAGCTATCCCCCCATGCGCCCTGCGGGCCGCCATGAATGAGAAACTTCACTGGATACTTTTTGCTCGCGTCGAACCCCGGCGGCCGAATCAGGAACCCTTCCACACGCACACCGCCCGCACCGCGAAACCAGTAGTGTTCCATGTCCGGAATATCGAGTTGCGACAGCAGTGTGCGATTCAGCCGCGTCAGCGGCTGCTCGGTAACATCGGAGGTCTCGGCCAGCGGCTCGTTCCGTCGCGTGCGGAGTCTGCGTTCATGCAGCGTTGGAGCCGCCGACGCAGGCCGCTTCGCGCGATGAAAGGATTCGTCCGTCAGGTTTAGCAGAGTGATCTCTGCCGGCCGGCGCGCCGTATTGCGGCTTGCCACCATATGGCTGCCGTCCGGCGTCACATGCAGTTCGCCGTACTCGCCGCGACGTGCAAGGAAGCTTCGCTGGCCGGAGGCGATGTCGAGCAGAAAGATCGGCTCCTCGCCCTCGTCACCTGCGGTGAAGTAAATGCTCTGCGAGTCCGGCGCCCACAGCAACTCATCCACCCAGCGATCGAACTCCCCCATCGGCTCGGTGATCTTCTTCGTCGCTCGATCGTAGATGACCAACCGGAAGCGATCGCTTTCGTACCCGGCGCGCACCTGCGAGCGCCATGCGATCCACTTGCCGTCCGGCGAGTAGACCGGACTGAAGTTGCCGCCTGCACTGGTAGAGATCTTCACCGGCTTCGCATCTGAGTTCGTCAGGTCGAGCGTCCACAGATCCACATGTGTGGAGATGGCCGGCATCGGGTCCGTGTTCTCTTCAAAGGTCAGCTCTTTACTGTCCGGAGAGAACGCATACGCATCCGGACCGCCCAATGCGAATGGCGGAACGTCATGCGGGTCACCCGCATTCAGGTCGCGTGCTGCGCCGCCGGCAACCGGCTGCAGAAAGAGATGCGAGCGCGTCTCACCAGTGAAGGCCGTCCAGTGCCGGTATAAAAGATGCGTGAAGATCTGCGCCTTTACCTTGCTGTCGGCCTTGGCCTGCGCCCGGGCCGCATTGCAATTCTCCTCGTTGGGTCCAGTGCACTCCGGATAGACGGATGATGTGTAGACGATGCTCTTGCCATCCGGGGACCACATCGCCCCGTCCGCGCCCATAGCCGCATGTGTTATCTGCTGCGCGTCTCCCAGGTTGGCGCTGTGTGGATCGAAGGCGGCGACATACACCTGCTGTGTGCCATCGCGTGAGCTTTGAAAGAGCACGCGCGAGCCATCCGGAGAGAAACGCCCGTGTCCTTCACCTGCCAGTGAAGCGGTTACCGGCTTCTCCTCTGTTGGCTTCGAGCCGAGACCCGTCGGAACAACCCACAGATGCGAGGTCTTGCGGTTCTGCTGCAGATCGACATCGGTGACTGCGAACAGCACCCAGCGACCGTCCGGCGACAGCGACAGGTCGTCGAGTCGCCGCATCCGCTGCATGTCTTCAAAGGTCATGGGACGCCGTGCGGGCGCCTGCGCAGGAACGGCGGGAGGAAGGAGGACGGGAAGCAACAACGCGGCACACAGACGGAGACGCATGTCGAACTCGCAGTAGGAGATGGGCAGACTCCCTATCCTACCTGCAACCCGTCGAAGCCGAAATCAAAACCAGCGCTGTGACGAGATGCGTTCTCCGAATGTCACCACGAGACGTGGGCGATCACAGACAAAACGCCTCCTATTTACAGATACAAGAGACCCGATTGTGCTGGTACAGCCCACGCACCCACTAGAGCATTTGTCGGTAATGCTTTGCAGCGTGGAGATCCACGCGGCGTGGCTTTCCTTGAAGAAAAGCCACAGGAGCTTGCCCCAGACCCTCTACACCTATACCGAACATGCTCTAATTCTGCTTTCCGCCCGGCGCTGGAGCGCCGTCCGGCGGCGGCGGCCCATCATCACGAGAACCATATCCGCCATGCCAATGATGGCTATACCGGTCACCCCGGCCTGGATCCAGTGTCTGCAAGGTCTGCCACTGCGCGGTGGTGAGCACGCGCCGCAGCCCCAGCAGCATGCGCGCATTCGCTTTCTCTAGCTCGGCCCGCGATTGGGCGATCTTGTCGATCTGTGCCAGGATCTTTCCTTCGTCGGGCTGGTCGGAGGACAGCATGGGTTCAAGAATCGTCTCTTCCTTCTCCACCTCGGCGTGCTGGTCGATCAGCTTGAGCCGGTTCTGCAGAAAGATATCGTCCATCTTCTTCTTCTGGGCGTCGGTCAGTTGTAGCTTCTGCGCCATCTGCGGATCATCCCACCAGCGCCCCGGCGGCCCCATACGGAATGTCCGTTCCATCGGCGGACGATGCGCTTCCATCGGGCCGCCGCCTATGCCTCCGGGTCCCTGGCTTGGCATGGGTGGCGGCATATTGGCTGCCTGCGCCGGCAGTGGAAGTGCGCCCAGCAGGACTACGACTGTTGCTGCGGTCCAACGTAAGGCATGTGTCGGCATGATCGACCTCATCGTGTCTCGTCCCCCTCGAACGGAATGGCTCTCTGCAAAGAGTTACTGCCGTGTGCTGATGCTGCCGGACGGGCTTCTTGCACCATCCGTATTTCCCCAGGACTTTTCCCAGGAGAGGGGCTCCATCGCATCCGGTACTTCCTGGGACACATCGCGATCCACCGCCTCCATCAGCGCGTTATCGCGTGCCAACTCCTGTTGCATCTGTTTTTCGCGTGCTTGCGCCGCAAAGGTCGCACGGTGCGCCTGCCACCGTGGCATGGCAATGCCGAGCATCACCAGCAGGATGGCGCAGACCATGGCCACGCCTGCTGTTACGGAATGCCATCGATGACGGCGCGGCGCTGGTGAGGCTGCCAGCCAACGGTGCGTCGTCGAACCTTGCTCCTCGCCCCACTGCCGTGCCGCAGCGCCAAACCAGCCTAGTGTGTCGGTCAGGGACTGCGTTTGTCCCTGGCACGCGCGGCATCCGGCAACATGCACCGTTTCGGCTTCGCTTGCGTTGCCCATCTGCCAGCGCAGCATCGCATCTTCCGATAAATGTCCGTTCATCGTCGCTCTCCCACCCGTTGCTTCACCACACTCAACGCGCGGTACAGATGTGACTTCACCGTATTGACGTTCATCTGCATGGCCTCGGCGATCTCCGGCAATTCCAGCTCTTCTACAAATCGCAGCAGAAAGATGCTGCGTTGCCGCTCACTCAGTTCTTCCACCGCGCGCCATACCGCTGCGACACGTTCTTGGGCGATCAGCCGGGTCTCGGTGGAGCTCATCGAGTCCGGCAGCCGATCGCTCATCGCCGTCGCGTCCAGCATCGCCGCCCGCTTCCAGAAGCGCAGCTTTGCACTGCGCTGGTGGTCGCGCACCAGATTCACTGCGATACGCATCAGCCAAGTGCTCATCGAGCAGTCCCCGCGGAAGCCGGCTTTTGCCGCATGAGCCCGAAAAAAGCAGTCCTGCGTTAGCGACTCGGCTACATCCTCGTCGCGCGTCGCAAACAGCACGTAGCGATACACCCGACCGCGATACAGACGCATCCACTCCTCGACGCCGCCAGCGTCGCTCACGACAGCCACCGGGAGCTCACCGGTGGCCATGGCACTCGCGATCACATATTCCATGCACATTCATAGACGATCTCCCGCGCGCGGAGTTTACAGGGGAAAGACGCGAGCATTCCAGAAACGGCTCGAACAAGCCCGTCCGGAGTTCGTTTCGTAACTGTGTTCTCCTGATCGAAGCGTAGCGCAGTCGAAGGACCTGCAGTTTGCTTGCACTTGCCGCGCAGCCATTCTTCAAAGCGACGAAGTTGACTTCAGACTCAGGAGCGCCAGAGCGGTTTCAGGCATTTCAAACCAGCGCCGCGCACTCAAACGCAATCTGTGCCGCCTCGGCTGCCGGCAATGTCCAAACAGCGAGGGCCGCATTCGGTGTGCTTAGCTGCCTTGGCTGGAAGATGCTGCTCTTGTTGAGATCTTCATCCAATTCTGCCCCGGCCCATCGCAAGGCACGGCAGACTCGGGCTCGCACCATAGGCTCGTCTTCCCCGATGCCGCCGCCAAAGACAATCGCTTCCGCGCCTCCCAGAGCAGCTAGGTAGGCGCCGACCTGCTTGGTGACCCGATAGCAGAACATCTCCATCGCCAGTGCGGCTCTTGGCTTGTCGAGCTGCTTCATCAACACCCGCGTGTCGAGCGAAATTCCGGAAACGCCCGCCAGTCCGGACTGCTTGTTGAGCACGTCGAGCGCGCCGGCTACGTCCATGCCGGCTTCATCGACCAGCGTCTGGACGATCGCCGGATCTACACTGCCGCTGCGCGTTCCCATCATCAGACCATCCAGCGGTGTCATGCCCATCGAGTTGTCCACGGCCACACCATTGCGAATCGCCGTCGCCGAGCAGCCGCTTTCCAGATGTAGCGTGACCAGCTGGATCTGCTCCAGCGGTCGCCGGGTGTCGAGCGCGTATCGCTCCAACAGGGAGCGGTGCGAGAAGCCGTGAAAGCCATAGCGACGGATGCCATGCTTGTCCGCCAGATCCAGCGGCAGTGGATAGCGCCAGGCCACCTCGGGCATCTTCCGATAGAACGCTGTATCGAATGCTGCGGCAATCTTGAGATCGGGCGCATGCTTGCGCAGTGCGCGAATCACTTCGAGCGATCGTGCGTTATGCAACGGGGCAAATCGCTGTAGTTGTTCAATCGCCTGTTCGACCGATGGATCGGCCAGAACCGGCGCGTCGAAGCGTTCCCCGCCATGCACCACGCGCACCGCTGTCAACGCGATGTCGTCATAGCCTGCTCCGTGTTCACCGGCCTGGTTACGCAGCCATTGCAGCAACAGGCCCGTCGCATCGGTGAAGCTCTGCGCCTCCACCTCATGGCTCTCGGCTGTCTCACGACCCTGCATGCGGGAGAATGTCGCAGGCTTCGTTTTGCCAATGTTTTCAATGGATGCGCCGGTACGGGTCTCGCTCTCGCAGCCGTACCTTTGCCCCGAGCGTACCTCGACGACGTCTGCCTTCAGCGAGTTACTGCCCGGATTCAACGTCAGGATCAAAGACATATCGCCTCCCACTGAGTAGGATGTCGACCGCTTCGCCGACAGCAGAGACAAACAATGATGGCGACCGCCGAGGTCGCCATCGTTGTCTGTGCTGGTGTAAGGCGCGTTCTGCTATTTCTGGGCCGGTGCAGTCGTACTCGCCGCATCAGCCGCTGGTTTGCCCACCAGCCGTACCGCGCGATCGACGATGGGATACAGCAACTGCTGGTGATCCAGCCGCGCCTGCTGCTTGATGTAGTCGCCGGCGCGCTTGCCGGCCGCCTTCGACTCCGGCAGCGTCAGGCCGCGCTTCTCCGCGGCGAACTCCGCCATCGTCTTCACAATGTTGAAGAAGCCGGGCTCGGTCTCACCACCCTGATGCCATGCATCGGAGACGGTATCGGTGACCACCTGGTCGATGGTCCAGCTGTGTGTCGCAGCATCTGCGGGCGCGTTTTGATTCGCCGGCGTGTCTTGGGTGACCGGGGACGCCCACAACGTGGCCGGGCTCATCAGCAACAGAGTCACCAGAGCGAACGAAAGAACGAGAACTCGAGATACAACCTTCATAGAATCAGCCTCTCTTGCGCGATCGCGCGTCGAAACGAAAGCACTTCCTTACTCTTCGGGCGAAATACTTTAGCGGTGCCAGCGATTGTCATCGCGCTTGTTGTCCTGGTGCACTTTGCCCACGATGGCGCCAATACCCGCACCGGCAGCGCCCCCGATGAGTGTGCCCTTCAAACCGCCGCCGAAGACCGCGCCCAATGCCGCGCCGCCGCCGCCGCCGATCAAGGCGCCGTATCCCGGTCCAATGCCGCCGCTGTTGCGGTTATGGTCGTATCTGCGATCTCGCTGGTTGTAGTAATTGCCGCCACGCCCACCGTCGCGCACACCGTTGTAAAACTGATCGTGGCGCTGCGCCAGTGCCGGTACCGTCGCTAGTACCAACAACAACATGGTCAGCAACATTCCTGTCGCTTTTTTCAAGATGCCTCCCCCGGAAACGTCCAATGCCGCCGGCGAGGTCTGAGGTCTCCGGCAGCGCTGCACTGCTATGATGCTGCTGTCCGCGCGACCGACCTCCGCGGCGGGCAGTTGGCGTCCTTTTCGACTCGTGGACGTCTTATTGAGTGAACGGTCTGCCCGGCGCCGGCGCACAGACCTCTCGTCTTCATCAAGGAACGGTCCGCACATGCTTCGCCTTCTTTCCCTCAGCCTCCTCGGCATCCTGCTCGGCCCGGCACCCTATCTCCATGCCCAGGCCGGGTATACACAGCTACAGCCGACCGACTCAGGCTTTGGACCACTCGACAAGACCACGCCGTCCATTCCGCCAGACCAGATCATCCAGAAGTTCGCCGCCAAGGAGACCGAGTTCCGTCAGGCGATGGGTCAGTATACCTACACGCGCAGCGTGAAGATCGAGACCATTGACGACGACAACAAGGTCGATGGCGTCTACCAGCAGGTCACCGACATCTCCTACGACGGTAAAGGCGCGCAACTGGAACACGTCACCTTTGCCCCTGCCAACTCGCTCGAGCGCATCCAGATGTCACCCGCCGACATGTCCGACATCGAGCACCGTCTCCCCTTTGTGCTCACGACTGATGACCTCAAGCAGTACAACCTAAACTACGTGGGGCGGCAGAAGGTCGACGACCTGGATACTTACGTCTTTGACGTGGCGCCCAAAGTGATCGAGAAAAACCACCGCTACCTGCAGGGCCGCATCTGGGTCGACCAGAAAGATCTCCAGATCGTCGTCGTGAGTGCCAAGAATGTGCCGGACGACCTGCGTCCCGGCCATGAAGATCTCTCTCTCCCGTTTACCACCTATCGCCAGCAGGTGGACGGCCAGTTCTGGTTCCCGGTCTACAGCAAGGCCGACGGCGTCCTACACTTCTCCGGCGGCACCGGCTACATGGCGCAGGATGTCCATGTGCGCTCCATCGTGAAGTACAGCAACTACAAGCGCTTTGGCTCCTCCATCAAGATCACCTTCCAGGGCCAGGACATCCCTACCGACGGCCAACAGCCGGCAAACGGGCAGCCGGCGACCCCTTCTCCGGCGCCTGCGCAACCCGCTTCGCCCACGCCGCCCCAGACCGCCCCCCATCGCTGAGGTCAGCTCCGGATCGCACCATCGGCGCGCTCAAGACTAGAGATTCCAGGCTCCGGCGTGATATCACGAAGAGTCATGACTCCGACTCATTCTCAGGATCCGGCAGAGGCTGCAAAGCGCCGCGCCGCACAGTGGGCAGCAGCGCAGGTTGAAGACGGCATGGCCGTCGGCCTCGGCTCCGGCTCAACCTCTGCGCTCGTTATCGAAGAGATCGCCGGCCGCGTTCGCGAGGGGCTGCGCATCGTCGGCATCGCGACCTCCGTGCAGTCGCACCGCCAGGCGGAGTCGCTCGGCATCCGGCTGACCGACTTCGCGAGCCAGCCGAGGCTCGATCTCACCATCGACGGCGCGGATGAGGTGCAGCGCGGCACCCTCTCACTCATCAAGGGGCACGGGGGTGCGCTGCTGCGCGAGAAGATCGTCGCCATGGCCAGCAGCCGCATGCTCGTCGCTGTCGATCCACGCAAGGTAGTGAACCAACTCGGCTCTGTCTTCTCTGTGCCGGTCGAGGTCGTCCCCTTCGGCTGGGAGACGACCGAGCGCCGCCTGCGGGACCATGGCTTCGCCCCCGAACTACGCGTGAAAGACGACCGCGAACCCTACATCACCGACGGACATCATTACATCCTGCATTGCAAGCTGCTCGAATCCGGCCACACACCGGAGCAGGCAGCCGAGATCTTCAAGAGCACCACCGGCGTTGTTGAACACGGCCTGTTTCTTGATATCGCCAGCCAGGTTGTCGTCGGCAGCGCAGACCGGATCGAGATCCTCGAACTGTCCTGAACGAAGTGAAGGGGGAGGGGAGAGATATACTTTCCCCTCGTCGCGCAAGCCTGGCGTCAGATCCTATTTGGCACCGCCGAAGTGCCGAATAGGGTTCTACAACTTCGAGGGACTGGGACTGCTTGGCCCCGGCATGTACCGTGAATGGTATGCGTCTCCGGATTCTTAGCGTCTGCGCCGTCGTGCTGGTGGTCTTCTTCGGTCTGCAGTGCGTCTTGCGCAGCGTCGAGCCGCATGCGCCGGGCCGCATGGCCGTGCTGACCGCCAGCACCGGTCAGGAGCCGTCGCGGAATCATCTCGCATCGCTTGCATCGATCGCCGCAGGCGCTGTTGCCTTCGCGGCCTTCCCAAAGCGGAGAAGAACGCCGCGGGCTGCTTCGTCAGCGGTTCGTACTATGGCGCCCCCGATCGAGTCGGTGGTGCGCTGCCCGCAGTGCAATCAGCAGATGCGCCGGATCCTGATGGCCGGCGGCGAGCACCGCGGACGCACTCTCTGGCTCTGCCCGCAATCGCCGGACTGTGACATCCGCCCCCCGTCGCGCCGCAGCAGAGTCTTGGCCACGCGCGACGCGGCGCTACGGATGGTCCGGGGCTAGATCGCCGTCCCGTAGCCACCCGCGGACGGGGTGCCTTCCGCCGTAGTACTCCGCATCCAGCCACGTTCCGATCCGCCGGTAGATCACAACCGGATCCCACTGCACCACGTAGCCCCTGCGCGTGCTGCTCTCGAGCGGCGCCGCGTGAAACGGTGCGCGGTCGGCACTGACCAGGCGTACGGAAGTCCAGGTGCCATCCCGGTCCGAGGCCTCCTCGAAGCCGATCTTTACGAAATCCTCGCCGGTCATGTCGCAGCCAGGAGGATTTTGCTGCAGCCGTAGCCTTGCCATGTCGCCGGTCACGGTTAAGGTGCCGCTGATGCGCTCCTGCCCGTGCGCATCGGAATCCCAGACCGTAACAGCCATCGGCCCGTTCGCAAAGGTTGCGCGCAACGGAAAGACGCAAGTGAACTGCGGCGCATCGTCCGTGCCGTTGCCCACCCGCGCATCGCTGAAGACGCCCGTCACTGTTGTGCCATCCACTGCCAGCGTCAGTTGGCCATAGGATGCCGACCGTGCCTGCGCCCAGGCGCTGCCTGCCATGTTCAGCGCCCACAAAGCGACCAGGCCAAATTGCAGAGTTGTCCGCATGCAGCAAAGACTATCCGATGCCGAGGCTTCGCGTCCGTGTCAGACCGTCAGCTCGCCGGGCACGGCTACAATCACAAGAGAACGTTCACTATGCCCCTTTCCACCATGCACCACGCCATTGACGATCTCCGCATCCGGTCTGCCAATGTTGTCGATCCGCCGCTGACACTGGAGGCCGAACGTCCCATCGGCGACGCGGCCGCCGATCTCGTCTTCCAGACCCGCAAGCAGATCCTCGATATCCTTCGCGGTCACGACCATCGCCTGCTCGTTGTGGTCGGCCCATGCTCCATTCACGACACAGACGCAGCGCTCGAATATGCGCGTCTGCTGAAACCGCTGGCTGCCGAGCTGGCGCAGGATTTGCTGGTCGTGATGCGCGTCTACTTCGAGAAGCCCCGCACCACCATCGGTTGGAAGGGGCTCATCAACGATCCGCTCCTTGACGAGTCCTACCGCATCAATGAAGGGCTCCGCATGGCGAGGAATCTGCTGCTCGACCTGGCGGAGATGGGCGTTCCCGCGGGCAGCGAGTTCCTCGATCTCATTACACCGCAGTACCTCGCGGCCCTGGTCAGTTGGGGCGCCATCGGCGCACGCACTACGGAGAGTCAGCTTCATCGCCAACTGGTCAGTGGCCTCTCCTGTCCGGTCGGCTTCAAGAACGGTACCTCCGGTGATGCCGGCATCGCCATCGAAGCAATCCTCTCAGCCAATCATCCGCACACATTTCTCGGTCATACCAAGGATGGTCAGACCGCCATCTTTGCCACCGCCGGCAACCCGGACTGTCATCTCATCCTGCGCGGCGGCCGCGGCGTTACCAACTACAGTGCCGCCGAGGTGGAACGCATCGCGCAACTGGAGACCAAGGCTGGCCTCCAGCCCGCGCTGATGATCGATTGCAGCCACGCCAACAGCCGCAAGGACCACACGCGCCAGCCCAGCGTCTGCCGCGATGTCGCTGCTCAGATTGCAGGAGGGGATCGCCGCATCGTCGGCATCATGCTCGAAAGCAATCTGGTCGCGGGTGCGCAGAAGCACGTGCCGGGACAGCCGCTGGTGCGTGGCCAGAGCATGACGGACGCCTGCATCGGCTGGGACGATACCATCCCTTTGCTGCGCGAGCTCGCCGCTGCGGTGCACACGCGCGACTAGAGCAGAAGCCGGGTTGCTGTAAGGTGAAGAGCCACTCTCGTCAGGCATTTTCGCCAAAGAAAATGCCTGCATCGCCTCATTCAATACATGACATCATCCCGGCTTCTGCTCTAGGAGTTTGTTGAAAAAGGTTCCTGTGTTCGTCTGATTTATGGATTGGTTCGTCTATGAGGTATGCGTGGAGACGAGCGGCGGCAAGATGAGATGTTCAGCAGTGTGACGTTAGAACAGCGTGTGCCTCAGGATCATCCGTTACGCGAGATACGCCAGCTGACGGATGCGGTGTTACGGTCGTTGAGTGGGGAGTTCGACCGGATGTATGCGACTTCGGGCCGTCCCTCGATCGCGCCGGAGTATGTGCTGCGGTCGCTGCTGCTGCAGGCGTTTTACTCGGTTCGTTCGGAGCGGCAGTTGGTGGAGCAACTGGACTACAACCTGCTGTTCCGCTGGTTCGTCGGCTTGAGTATGGACGACGGGGTGTGGAATCACGCCGTGTTCTCCAAGAACCGGGAGCGGCTGCTGAGCTCAGAGGTAGCGCAGCGGTTTTTCGCCGAGGTCAACAAGCAGGCTAAGCGGTTCATGAGCGATGAGCACTTCACCGTGGACGGCACGCTGATTCAGGCGTGGGCGTCGCAGAAGAGCTTCCGCAAGAAGGATGGCTCCGATGACGACGGCTCGAACTTCCACGGCCAGAAGCGCAGCAACGAGACGCACGAATCGACCACCGATCCGGACTCCCGGCTGTACCGGAAGAGCTATGGCAGGGAGTCGCATCTGGCATACCTGGGCCATGCGCTGGTGGAGAACAAGAACGGGCTGATCGCGGCGGCGATGGCGACCACCGCCGATGGCTACGCCGAGCGCGAGGCAGCGCTGCTGATGCTGGAAGACAAGCAACGGGGCAGCAGGCGGCGCATCACCGTCGGCGCCGACAAGGCGTATGACGCCAGGGACTTCGTCACCGCGGCGCGGGCGCTGCATGTCACCGTTCATGTGACAAAAGACGAGAAGGGACGCCGCTCCAACCTCGACCGCAGGACCACCCGGCATCCCGGCTACGCGATCAGCCAGAGCCGGCGATGGCTGGTCGAGAAGTGCTTCGGCTGGCTCAAGCAGACCGGGCCGATCCGCCAGGTGAAGCTGCGCGGACTCCACAAGGTGGACTGGGTCTTCGTCTTCAGCTGCGCGGCGCACAACCTGCTGCGGCTGCCACGGCTGATCGCACTTCAAGCAGCAGGTCCCCAGCAGACCTGCGCCTAAACATCCGGAATGAGTGTTCACAAACATCCCCGGCCCCACCTGACCGGCGAGCATACCCAACAAAACGCATGGGCCTGCCGAAATTACGCCAGCAAACCTAGCCCGATAACCCTATTTCAACAAGCTCCTAGAGCATTCTCGAAAATGCGTCTAGTTGTTCGTCATGGAGCTTGCGCTTTCCAGCGTCAGCAGCTTCTGCTTGCGCTCCGTGCCCCAGCGATAGCCGGTGAGTTGACCGTTTTTGCCTACGACACGATGACATGGCACTACCAGCGCCACCGGATTGCTTGCGCAAGCCCGCGCCACAGCCCGTACTGCACGCGGTTGCCCCAGCTCCGCAGCCACGGCGGAGTAACTCCGTGTCTCACCGCGCGGGATCGCCTGCAGCGCGCGCCAGACCCGCTGCTCGAAGGCAGTGGCGCGCAGGTCGAGCGGCAGATCCAACGCCACCGGATGCTCTGTCATGCGGGAGATCACGGCCCGCACCGTTGTACTGAGTGTTGCGTCTTCCTTCGTAGCGACCTGAACTTCGGCAGCAGGGAAGCGCGCACGGAGCTCGCGTTCCAACGTTGTCGCGTCGTCACCCAGCGTCACCGCGCACAGTCCACGCTCGGTCGCGGCCACCAGCACCTTGCCCAGGGGACAATCGGTAATGAGGAAGCGGATATGCTCGCCCAGGCCACCTTTGCGAAAACGCTCCGGCCGCATGCCGAGCCGGGCATCCGCGCCCTCATACATGCGGCTCGACGAGCTGAAGCCTGCTTCGTAGATTGCGTCGGTTACGCCGTGCCCCTCTGCCAAACCATCGCGCAGCCGTGCAGAGCGCCGCTCAATTTGGTAGTGGCGTGGGCTCACGCCCAGCACCCGCTCAAACATCCGTTGCACCGTAAACGGGCTGATGGCGGCGAATCGACCGAGTTCGGTCAGCGTCACAGCGCGGTCGAAATGGCGGTCCAGATAGCCACAGATGCGGCGCACCATCTCCGCCTCTGCATGCTCACCGGCAGGATGACAACGGCGGCACGCTCGATAGCCGGCGGCCATCGCCGCATCCGCATCGGCAAAGAAGCGCACATGCTGCCGTGCCGGCCGTCGGCTGGGACAACTGGGACGGCAGAAGATTCCGGTCGTCTCTACGGCGTAAAAGAACTGCCCATCCGCGGAAGCATCGCGCGCCTGCACCTGCCGCCAAGCCTCGACGGCATCGAAAGCGGCGTTCATCGTCGCTCGTTTCGCTGTTATGGGAACCACCTGCATTGTTGCCATATCAGCATACTGCGCTCACTGGCACGCAGGCGCGCTCCGCTTCTTGCGGGAGAAGTCAATTCACTTCGCTTCCTCGTCACGTGTCGCTTGCCTCTGTGTCCTCTTCCTCCAGTAGCGCAAAGTCTCCATCCGCGAACTCTCCCGCGATCTTCGTGAGCCATCCCTTTGGCTTGCTCATCGGCCACACCAGCCACCGTACCGGCACGGTGCCGGAGGTGAACTCGAGCAAGATGACAATCTCCGGCCCGTCTGCAGGTAGCGATGCCAGTTCATCTGCCGTGACATCTCTGCGATAGATCTCCGTGCTCCTCTCGTCGAAGATGCCGACCATCCACAGGTGCGGATCTTCAAACGAGTCCTCGGAAATCGCCGCACGCTGCACGATGATCTTCGCAATCCACGGATAGATCCGGTCGGGCCAGTCCGCAGGCGCCGGCGGGTTGGGCGGCTCCGCGGCCCGCATGGTATACTCCTGCGCCCGTCGCCGCTTCAGCGATAGTCCTGCGTAGGCTTCGTACTCCTCGATCGTGCGCTCTGATCCCAAGCCGAAGCCCTCCACCGGCTCGCCCAACAGCAGCCGCTTCACCTTCTGCCGGCTCGGCGTGTCGAAATCGCTCCAGGTCCGGCTGATGGTCCGGGAGAGTGCATTTGCTTCCGTGTGGTCGCCCCAGTGTTTCCTTGCATCCATGCGGATATAGTCATGCCACACCAGTGTCCGTGACGGATGGAAGAGGTCGTAACCGTGCGTGTATGCACGCAGCGTCATCGCCGACTCTTCCCCCATGAAGTAAAGATCGGGATCGTACGGTACCTCTTCGACGAAGTCGCCGATGGTGAAGAGAAATCCGCCGGAAAGAAAGCGTGCTCGCGCAGGACGAGGCGGCCAACCCACCCGCACACTGGGGGCCGGTTTCAATTGGGGAATGCCGTCGGAGGTGAACGCCTGCAGCGCCATCTGCAGTGGCTCGTCGCGCAGCATCTCGTTCTCACCCGGTGTAAATCCGGTCGCATAGGTGCTCAGGATCGGCTTCGCGCTGCCCGTCTGCATCACCGCGCGCAGCATTTTTTCATCCCAGCCCGGCGCGAAGCGGCAGTGCGAATCCACCTGCAGATACCAGTCCTCTTCCTGCCACAGCTTCATGATCTCCGCGCGTGCCCAGCAGGCGCCGCGGCTTTCGCGCCAGTCCACATCGAGCACGCGAAAGCGAGGATCATCCAGGTAGGGAAACGGTGGATCGGCCGCATCGTGTTGCCAGCAGATGCCGAAGCGTAACCCGTCAGGGTCATTTGCTTTGGCAATACAATCGGCGATGGTCGCTACCAGTTGTGGATCGCGATACGACGCGATGGAGACAAAGATTAGGCTTTGGCGGTTGTCCAAACAAGCATCCTCGCCCTGAGGGTAAAGCATTTTCTCTGCGGCTGTGAGCGATGAGGAGCTATGTAGATCTCAGTGCAGCAGCCCAAACCGGACAACACCGTTTGGCGTCCCCACGAAGACCTGCCCATTCACCACCACGGGTGTAATGAATTTATTCCCGTCGCCGAAGCTGTCGCGTCCGTTCGCAGCCTGATTGCTGTTGTAGAGCTCATTGCCCAGGTTGCTCGCATCGTAGGCATGCAACACAGCCGGTGTGCTCGTTGCGCTCTCCAGAGCCCATACGATCGCGTCTTGTGTGCCATTCGCGGAGACACTCGGTGTGCTGCCGGGATATGGAAATACCTGCGTGGAAAGGCTGGACAGCGATGTCGCCAACCGCGCCGCGTTGATGGGGAATGCCTTCAGCGTATCGTTCTGGCCGGCGTAGTACACCGTTCCATTGAAATATGTCGGGGACGACCACGCGCCGTGCGCCAGTGCGGCTGGAAGATCCTCATAGAGATTGCTGTTGTCCTGCGTCGTCCGGTTGAACTTGCCCAGGTTGTCGCGGTCGCCCACGTAGATGTGACCGTCCTTGCCCGCGCCCACCATCAGGTGGCGTGTCTTGCCCGAACTATCAATCAGGTCCGGCAGCAGCATCGCGCCCCCGGAGCCAAGATCGAGATCCTGCTGCGACTCTTCCACGGTGTTATAGGGCTCAAAGTAGTCGGCGACCGCCAACGTATTGTTGGCGGTGCTGAGCTTCAGGATGGCGTTGCCATAGTCATGTTGGGAAGGAAAGCCGTTCGCGTCAAAGCCTGGATCCAGCGTTCCGTTCGCGTCCAGAAAGTAGATATTGCCACCGGAGTCTGCCGCCATCCCGTTGCCGCTCATCCACACCGAGCCCTCACTGCCATTCGGCGTCAGGTTCAGAATGGCGGTCTGCTTTAGCGTTGTCTCGTCATAGGCCATCACCCAGCCGGTATAGGGCTGGATATCGCAGTGCGACGTCCAGGTAAGGTAGACCTGTCCATTCAGCAGCAGTAGCGCTGCACGCTCCGCGTATTGCGCAGGATCAAAGATTACGTTTCCGCCAGAGCTGTTCTCACCCGTGCCCGGGTAGGTGCCAGTGATCTCGCTGGGGCTCCCGCTCAGTTCCGCACCGGTGGTCAGACTCAGTGCGTGGAGACGTTGATGGTAGTGGCCGCTTCCGTCCTTGCTCATCGCCACGACGTAGATTGCGCCCTTCGCGCGATCAATCACCGGCGTCGCAGTCACGCCAACCTCCGGCGTGATCTGGCTGCAACCGTTGTCTGCAGGGCTCTCGCCGTTCTCCAGCATCGACACTTGCCAGATCGCTGTACCGGTATCGGCATTGATCGCATAGACGCTGTCGTGCTCGGTCGCCATGTACAGCACATTCGTTGCCGTCCCATTCACGGTCAGGTCAAAGAGATAGAGCGGCTGCGCATCGACGAGTCCATTGGCCGGGTAGAAACCAAGCTTGCCGAAGCTTGCAGTGTTGACGTTTGCCGGAGTCAGCACGGTCTCCTGCGCATTCAAGCCGTCGCGCGCATTGTCGAAGTGATAGGTAGTCACATCGGGAGAGGCTGCGACTGGGACGGGAACCGGCACAGCGTGCACCGTCAACGCCAACCCCGCCGTGTGTGACAGCGTTCCGGAGACACCGGTCAGGGTCACGCTCACCGCGCTCCCAGCTACCGTCGCACCCGCGGTGAAGGTAACGTTCTGTGTCGTACCGGGCGTCAGTGTCAGCGATGCTGGGCTCGCTGTGACTCCGGTCGGTAGGCCGTTCAGGGCGACCGCCACTGCTGTGGAGAAGCCATTCGTCGGAGTTGCGGTTACACTCGCGATCGCACCCGGGCCGCCACCGGTCAGCGAGAGTGTCGCCGGAGAAACTGTCAGTGCGAAATCGCCGGCGCTGGGTGTGGAGACTGTCGGGGTGGTGACGGTTTTACTACTGCCGCCACAGCTGGCGAGTGTCACGAGGCAGATCACAGCGCCGGCAATGAACAGGCATCTCCGCAAGTCGGACTCCTTCGCGGCCACAGAAGGCAGCAGGAATGATGATAGTGGAGCAGGGTTACCGCCGTGGCAAGGGCCAGCTCTTTCCTGTTCGCAAACTGAAACCAAAAGGGAAAGCCCGCTCCTGGTTGAGAAGAGCGGGCCCTGAAGTGGATGCAGCGTGTAAGTAACCGTTATGCGTGCGCGGCGACCGAGGTCTTCGCGCCCTCGCGCAAGGCGTCCGCCTTATCGGTGGCCTCCCAGGTGAAGTCCTTCTCCTTGCGGCCGAAGTGGCCGTAGGCAGCAGTCTTCTTGTAGATGGGACGACGCAGGTCCAGGCTTTCAATGATGCCCTTCGGCGTCAGCGTGAAGTTGGCACGCACCAGCTTCTGCAGCGCCACTTCGCTGATCGTTCCTGTTCCGAAGGTATCCACCAGCACGCTCACCGGCTCAGCTACACCGATTGCATAGGCCAGCTGCACCTCGCAGCGCTCGGCCAGATCCGCTGCCACGATGTTCTTCGCAATGTAGCGCGCCATGTATGCAGCGGAGCGGTCCACTTTCGTCGGATCCTTGCCGCTGAAGGCGCCGCCGCCGTGCCGGCCCATGCCGCCGTAGGTGTCTACGATGATCTTGCGGCCGGTCAGCCCGGTATCGCCCATCGGCCCACCGATCACGAAGCGCCCCGTAGGATTGATGTGGTACTTGGTGTCCTGATCCAGCAGCTTCGACGGAATCACGAACTGGATCACATTCTTCAGAATGTCACGGCGTAGTTCGTCGTTGCCGACCTGCTCCGCATGCTGGGTCGAGATCACGATGGCATCCACGCGCACCGGTTTGCCGTTCTCGTCGTACTCCACCGTGACCTGGCTCTTGCCGTCGGGCCGCAGATAGGACATGAGTCCGCTCTTGCGCACGTCGCTCAGCCGCTGGGTCAGCTTGTGGGCCAGCGAGATCGGCGTCGGCATCAGCTCCTCCGTCTCGTTGGTGGCGTAGCCAAACATCATGCCCTGGTCGCCGGCGCCGCCGGTATCCACGCCCATCGCAATGTCGCCGGACTGCTTGTTGATCGTGGAGATGACCGCGCAGGTGTTGGAATCGAATCCGTAGAGTGCATTGTCGTAGCCGATGGCGGCCACCGTGCCGCGCACCAGGGACTGAAAGTCCACATATGCCTGGGTAGTGATCTCACCGGCAATGACTACCAGGCCGGTGCAGGTCAGCGTCTCGCAGGCGACGCGGCTGAAGGGGTCCTGCTCCAGGCAGGCATCGAGAATCGCATCGGAGATCTGGTCGGCAATCTTATCCGGATGGCCTTCGGTCACCGACTCCGAGGTGAACAGAAACTTATCGCGTGGTTGTGACAAAACGAGCTTCCTCCTATACCTTCTCTGTCGGGCCGATCGGAATCGTTTGAGGGGGAATTCGATCAGTGGGAACTGAGTGCATCCCCGCGACGCCGCGGCACGGCAGGCAACCCCAACAAGAAGCGTCTAGGGCCGCACTAGTACCCTACCAAACCCCGCGAAGATACGGCAAAGGTCACCGGGTTCAACGGCGGCTGAGGGCCGCCAGCGGGACGATTTCGCCATTCAATGGGGACCCCTCAGGAGCCGGGCTTCAGGGCATAGAGCCGGTAGCCCTCCGGCAGCTGCGGCCGGCTCCACCAGCGAACCATGTGCGGCGGCGTGCGCTCTGCCTTCAGCGTGTAGTGGGCATTGAGCCACTGCTGAAACGCGGGCCAGGTGTCGAGCTTGCTGTAGCCGTTTTCGTCGAAGACGTACCCCGTGACCACGATGAACGCCACGGGCGGCTTCGCCGTCACCTGCGAGAGAAACTCTCTGCGCGAGGCGTTCGCATGCGGCCGATGCGTCGGATCGAAGAGATACATGTCGTACAGCGTGCCGGTGGCCTGCTGCAGCCGCAGCGTGAAGAGCGTCGGCAGGCACTCATTGATGGTGTCGAGGCACTGCACTCGTCGGTTCAGGTTGCCTCGACCGAGGCTTTGCAAGTCCGCCGCCAGCATCGTGTCGAACTCTTGCGGCCGCGCCGCGAAGCGGCGAACCTTCAACAGCGTGAGCGGCGCCAGCACCAGGCAGGCGCAACAGAGTCCAGCGGCGGCTACATATCGAACCGGGCCACGCCTGCGGTACGCCGTTGCCAAGTCGAGCGCCATCAGCAACAGCAGAAACACCAGCATTGGATACCGTTGGTATGGCAGCGCCTTGCCTTGCACCAGCAATGCCGCCAGATTCATCAGCATCGCGGTTACGATCAGCACGCGTTCGAATCGCGGCCACGACGGTCCGCGCAGTACAACACATAGCAGCCATAGCAACACGAGTGGCAGTAAAGGCGAGATGCTGTGCGATAGCGTAAATCCAAACGGCCGCTGCACCAGCGATGCGTAGTAAGGCAGCAGCACTCGCTCCGTCTCGAACCACGGCTCAAGCGCGTGCAGACTCCGCAGCCACAGCAGCATACCGGCGACAGGAACCAGCATCGAGGCGGTGCCGGCAGCCATCCAGCCAAGCGTCGTCCGCATACGAGCGCGGCGGGTGTTCGTAGGCTCCGCTGTCGTCGCATCGCGCCACCAGCCCAGCCGTTGCACCGCGACCAGAGCCAGCAGGACGAATCCCTGGGGCGCGGCCGTCGGCTTGACCGTGGCCGCCAACCCTACCGCCACGCCGAAGGGCACCAGCAGCACCCAGCGTTCGCGTCGCATCGCCTCCAGCAGCGACGCCACCGCAAGCACCAGCAGCACCGCGATCACCTGATCGCGCTGTCCCGTCTGCTGCACGCCGTCCTGGCCATGCACCAGCAGGAAGAGCGCTGTGGCCATCCATGAGGCGAAGCGCGAGTTCGGTCGCGCGATGATGTAGTAGCCCACGCCTGTGAGTGCGGTGAGTCCCAGGTCGAGCAGCCGCCATCCCGCATCCGGCTGTCCCGGAAGGTGCATCCCAAGCGCCGTGAACGCATACGCGCCAGGCATGTTGATGTCCGTGAAGTCGCGGTACGGCGTCCATCCGTGCTGGATGAGAAAGACGGTGTAGTGGATCAGTGCAGCATCGCCCACCATGGGCCAGTGGCGTGTCATCGCGAGGAACACAGCTGCGCAAGCCGCCAGCACAGCACTCAGGCACCACAGCAGTCCGGAATGGAGTCGCTTCAATGAGGATGACCGGGAAGAGTTATCCCGGTTCCGGTCGTTCACGAATGGAGGTGCGGATGGCATCCTCCGAAGATGCTAGAGCATGCGCGGTGTCGCATGCTTCGTAGCGCGTGTTCAATAGGACGCGGGTGCTGCGGGCTTTGACTCGGCGGTCAAGGCAGAAGAGACACCTTGCGTCCTTGCTGCCGCCGCAGCCTTGTTGTGCACGTATCCCCACACAAACCAGCTCATGCCCAGCACCAGCAGCAGCAGCGCGGCCACACCCGCCCAGCGCGCTGTCGCGTTGTTGTTCTCCGAGTCTTGGCCACGGGAGCGGCCTACATTCTCGGCAAATTCCATCCAGGCCTGGTCTTCTTCGCGGAAGGTGTTGTCTTCCTGGGTTGTTTCCAGGTAGCGCGCAACCCACTCGTCCTCATCGAGCCCCGCGGCGCGGGCATAACTGCGCACGATGCTCTTGCGGAAGACGCCGCCCGGCAATTGCTCGAACCTCTCCTGCTCAACCAACTGCAAGTAGCGCGGGGTGATCTTCGTGGTTGCGGCGACCGTTTCGATCGTCACGCCCTTCGCTTCTCTGGCCTTCTTGAGGTCCTCTCCAAAGCTGCCCATGTCGTACACCTTGGCGCCTGTACATTCCTGCCGCCGGGGCTGTCCTGGGGCCCGGGTCCCGGCCGGTATCGCTCTTGAATGCGAAGGCGTGCTGAATGATCTATGTCGAAATTCTCCCATCACCCTACGCCCATTTTCTGATGGTGGGAGCCCCACTTTCCGGGCATTCCGGCATCCCCCACAGGGTACCAGTTGCCCGTAACTGCTTTGTTACACTCACTTTCATGAACAAGCTGGTACTCGGCAACCTGCTTCACCGGCCTCTTCGGGCGGCCATCAGCGTGCTCGCGGTGGCCATTGAGGTCATCATGATCCTCTCCATCACCGGCGTGTTCATCGGCCAGGTCAAGGGTAGCCGTGCCAACACTTTGGGCGTCGGGGCGGATATGGTGATCCAGCCGCCGAATGCCAGCTTCCTTACCGCCATCGGCGGAGCTGCCGTTCCCGCCAAGATTGCCGATGTCGTGCGCAAGCTTCCACATGTCGCCGTCGTCGCGCCGGTCATCTCCCAGCTCAATACCGCCGGTTCGGTCGAGACCATTCTGGGCATCGACTACGACAGCTACAACGCTCTGCGCCCCTTCAAATTTCTCTCCGGTACACCCTTCCAGGGGCCGAACGATGTCATCATCGACGATCTGGCCGCACGCCGCGACAAGGGCTACCATGTCGGCGACACCATCCAGGTCTTCCACCATCCCTTCCGCATCTGCGGCATCGTGGAAAATGGCAAGGGCGGTCGCAAGTTCGTCCCGATCCGTACGCTCGGCACCTTCAACGGGGCGGAAAACAACGCTTCGTTCTTCTATCTCAAAACCGACGATCCCGCGAACGAAGACCTGGTGCGCGACGAAATCCATAATGTGCCTGGGATGAAGGAGTACGAGGTCCACACTGTAGAGGAGATGCTTTCGCAGATGACGCCGGATCGGCTGCCCGGCTTCAACATCGCCTTGCGTGTCGTCATCGGCATCGCCTTCATCGTCGGGTTCCTGGTCATCTTTCAGTCCATGTACACAGCGGTCCTGGAACGCACCCGCGAGATCGGCATTCTCAAATCGCTCGGCGCCTCGAAGCTGTACATCGTGAACGTCGTTCTGCGAGAGACTACGCTCTTCACCATCGCCGGCATCCTGGTCGGCCTGGCGCTCACTTTTGTAATTAAGGCTGGCCTGAGCCAGCGCTTCCCCACGCTGCAGTTTCCGGTGGAAGGGGCATGGATGCTGCGGACTGCCGTACTCGCTTTTGTCGGCGCCCTGCTCGGCGCCCTATACCCGGCATGGAAGGCCGCCCAGAAGGACCCCATCGACGCGCTCGCCTACGAATAGCGGGGCTTGACAACCACGAGCACCCTGACGACCATTGCGTCTATCTGCCGTGCGAGGGGCGGAAACGGGCTCCCTCGATGGAGGGCTTATGCCACGCGTGCTCATCGCTTTTGCGCTGCTCCTCGTCCTGCTTTCCCCCACCGCGAACGCGCAGAAGTCCTCGCTCCCCGGCTGTGAGGCCCCGGCCGCGATCCGCAAGACCATCCAGGATCAACTGCATGGCTCCGAGTTCGATCGGTTGCCCTACGCGGAACAGATGGAGCGCAAGCAACAGGTGCTTGGCAAACTTATCGAGCACTACCCGCGCCAGGTTGAGCCCTACCAGCTCTGGATCACCGCCGCGCGCGTGGATCAGCTGGTCCATCCTGAGCTGCTGACCGGTCTTCAACAGGAGTACCGCGCGCGGGCGACAGCGCATCCCGACGATCCGCTGGCCCTGTACATTGCGGCGACCGCGCTACGGGGTACCGATACATCCGAATCGATTCGCCTGGACCAGCGTGCACAAGCGCTGGCCCCCGATTTTCCGTGGCCCGCGCTCGACCTGGCGGATATCTATTCGAACGGCAAATTCGTTGACAAGGCCAAGTTCACCGTAGAGGTGACGAAATTCTGGACGGTCTGCCCTACGTCGCAAGATGCCTATGCCCGCTTCTATCTTGTAAAGGTTCCCGAGATGCAGGTGAAGGTCGCCAAGGCCGAGCGCGCCGAGCTGGCAAAGACAAGCGATCCGGACCGCCTCAAGGATTACGAGTTTCTCTGGGGGCTCGAGTTCCGCAACAGCTCGCCGAAGGATTTTCCGGCGCTGCGCCGCCAGTTGGCTCTGGATGTGAAACGGTTGGAGGCTATCAAGAACCCGCATGCAGACGGGGCGTGGGCCAACCTGATCATCAGCGGAGCGAAGCAGTCAGAGGCGCCCACCGCAGAGATTCACGCGAAAGAGGATGCGCTGATCGCAGCCTATCCGCACTCGGAGCAGGCTTCAGAGATTGTAAGTAAGCGATGGCAAAAAGAGCACCCGAAGCCCACGGACCAAAAGGATACTGTGGCGTGGAAGGCCTACAACGAAGCGCATTGGGCTGTGTTTCAACAGTGGATGCAGCAATATCCTGACGTCTACTATCCGGCCGGCTACAACCGTTTTGCCTATATGCCGGATGATGCGATTGACAGTGAGCAGCAGGAAGTCGAGATGGCTGAGAGGTCTATCAGCGATGTCGCAACCTATTTCGAGCCGCAGATGCGCACGTATGGGTATTGGAGTGCGGCCTTCAGCTTGCTGCATCACAAGTTGGCCCCGGGAAAGGCTCTCGCCTATTTGCAGCAGGCGAAACAGTGGCAGGCACGCGGCGATGCAGATTTTCGCGCGAAGGACGACCACTCCGAATCCGAACTCAAGGACCAAGCTAAAAACGAGGCGGGTATGGGCCGCTCCTTAGACAGCCAGCTCCTGCTGGCCGCCTTACGTGCGCAGAAGCCGGATGCCGTTGCGTCCATCAAGGCTTCCATCGAAGCGCCACGCGCAGCCGATGATAAGGCCGAATCCGGCTATTGGCTCCGCCGCGCTCGGCTCGCCTCGCTCGAAGGCCATCAGCAGGACGCGCTCGGCTACTACCAGCTTGCTCTGCGCACGCGCTCCAAGCCGCCTGAGTATCAGGAGGGCAAGCTGACCGACGATCTGAAAGACGAGGCGCACGCGCAGTGGACCAAGCTCGGCGGCAGCGAAGTGGCGTGGACGGACTTCAGCCAGCCGAGCGCTTCGCCGAACGCCGCCAAGGCCGACGATGCTCGTTGGGAGAAGCCCACCAAAACGCTGCCGGACTTCCAACTCGCCGACCTCTCCGGCAAGACCTGGTCGGCCAAATCCCTGAACGGCAAGGTCGTCCTTATCAACCTGTGGGCTACCTGGTGTGGCCCCTGCAATGCAGAACTGCCGCAGTTACAAAAGCTCTACGAACAGGCCAAGGGCCGCTCCGATGTACAGATCCTCACCTTCAACATCGACGAAGACCTCGGCCTGGTCGAACCATTCATGAAGGAGAAGGGTTACACCTTTCCAGTCGTTCCCGCTTACTCGTATGTCGTCAATTTGCTCAACGGCTACTCGATCCCCCAGAACTGGGTGCTCAACCCGAAGGGCGACTGGGAGTGGACGCAGATTGGTTATGGCTCCGATGACGCATGGGTCAAAGACATGCTGGCTAAACTCGATGCAGTGAAGGCCGGAAGCTAGAGCATGTTCGGTATAGGTGTAGAGGGTCTTGCGCAAGCTCCGCGAGTGGATCTCCACGCTTCGCGCATTACCGAAATGCTCTAGCGTCTCGATTTGTCATCCTGAGCGTCGCGTCGCCGCGTCGTAGAGCCTGCCCTGAGCCTGTCGAAGGGATCTGCTGTCTCCGCACAAGCCGCGCGCAGACTTGCGCATGTTCATCTGTGAATTACATTTGTGGATATGGATCGACGGACACTACTCACCAATGTCGTGCGTATCGGCGTGACCTCTGCAACCGCAAACTGGCTGCGGCCAGTAGCGTCTGCACTTGCGCCTGGCGCTCTGCCCACTGCCTCGTTGCCCACCGGTTCGCTGCGTGTCATTGCGCGTCCCTCCCCCGATCAGATCGCGTGGCAGGATCTGGAGCTCGGCATGTTCGTCCACTTCGCTCCCAACACCTGGCAGGACGTGGAGTCGGATGACCTGTCTACGCCGCTCTCGAAGATCGATCCGAAGGAGCTGAACACCGATCAGTGGGCGCAGACCGCAGTCCATCTCGGTGCGAAGTATATTGTCTTCGTCGCAAAGCACCAGGGCGGCTTCTGTATGTGGCAGACAGAGACTACCGACTACGGCATTCGCAACACACCGTGGAAGAACGGTCACGGCGATATTCTGGGCGAGGTCGCAGCTTCGTGTCGCAAGTACGGACTGAAGCTCGGAGCCTACGTTTGCCCGCGCGACGATCACTTCGGCGCAAAGACCGGCGGCATCTGCAAGACGCCCGAGCTACAGGCCAAGTACGACGTCATGTATCGCGAACAACTCAAGGAAGTGTGGTCGCGCTACGGCCCGCTGGTAGAGATCTGGTTCGATGGATCGACCATCACTCCCGTCGCCGACCTGCTCGTGAAGTATCAGCCGCACGCGATGGTCTTCCAGGGACCGCAGGCGACCATTCGCTGGGTCGGCAATGAAGACGGCTTCGCGCCGTACCCCTGCTGGAACGGCATCGATAGGGCAGACGCGAAGACCGGCACGGCAACTGCGCTCGACAGCGATCCCAACGGAAGCGTCTGGATGCCGAGCGAGGTCGATGTCTCGATCCGGCGTCCGAACTGGTTCTGGAGCACGACGAACGAGAACAAGGTGCTCACCGAAGACCAGCTGCTCTCCATCTACTATCGTTCCGTCGGTCGCGGGGCTCAATTGTTGCTCAACATCCCAGCCAACCGCCATGGCCTGCTCCCGGACAAGGACGCCGCGGTCGCCGCCAAGTTTGGGAGTGAAGTGAAGCGGCGATTCGGCACGCCGCTCGCCAAGACTGCAGGCAGCGGCACCACCGTGACGCTCACGCTATCCAAGCCCACGCGCATCGACACCGTCGTGCTCGAGGAGGACACTGCCAAGGGCGAGCGGGTACGCGAGTACCGTATCGAAGGACGTGCCAACGGTGTGTGGCAGAGTCTCGGCGACGGCAGCGCGATCGGCCACAAACGCATTCAGCCCGTGGAGCCGATGACGGTGGAAGCAGTGCGGCTAACTATGACGAAAGCCGCGGCGCTGCCGGGGATTCGAACGCTGGCTGTCTTCGATACCGGCGTTGCTCCACCAGCCGACTGGAAGGCGACCTCGAAGCTTTGGGCCTCCAATCTTGTTGGCGATTGGAAGGCAAATACCTTCTCCCTCGACCTCACCGCGAAGATCAACGCAGCGGCGCAATATCGTCTGCGTTTCGTTCCCCACAGCGGAACCGTCACAGCCCTGACGGATGTTGTCCTGAAGCTGCACGGCGTATCCGAACCCGCCATGCTGAAGCAATCCTCTGCCCGGCGCGACGAACTGCTTCTCGACATCACCGGCGTCGCGGAGACCGTCCAAATATCCGGGCATGTGGTTGGTGCAAGCAATGGAGAGGTTCTGCTGCAGAAGCTGTAGGGAAGCTTGGCAGCCATCCCCTGTCATCTAGACCGGAGCGGCGAAGTCGCGCAGTGGAAAGAGCTGCTTTTCTCGCAAGTGGAGAGCGTGCGCCAGACCCTCTATACCTATACCGAACATGCTCTAAGCAAGCAACGCGGCCGTACTCGCGTGGCCGCGTTCGCGCGCGTAATCTGCAGGCGTCTTGCCACGATCGCATCGCACGGACCGGTCCGCACGTGCCGCCAGCAGCAGCCGTACCATGTCGTCGTTTCCTGCGGCGGCGGCCTGGTGCAGCGGACGATAGCCCGCGGTCTGCGCTGCATTCACATCCGCACCGCGTTCGATCAGTAGTCGCGCGCTCTCCACATCCTTCGACAACGCGAGACAGGCATGCAAGGCCTGATTGCGCATCGGGGTCTGTGAGACTTGGGGGACGTCGGCGCCCGCATCGAGCAGCATCCGCACCGTCGCGTGGTCGGCGAAGGCCGCAGCAAGGTGCAACAGAGGCCAGCCATCGGCGGAACGGCTGTTCGCGCGCTGATTTGCCTCCGCGGGTTCCGTGCCCAGCAGCTCCCGCAATCGCGAGGTATCGCCCACTGCGGCAGCCTCCGGCAGATCTAGCTCCAGTCCGGAGCGGAGAAAGTCACGTACCACGGTCTGTCCGCTATACACCGCCCACAACAAAGCCGAGACGCCCTGGGCGTCCCGGCTCTCTGCAATCTGCGGCTCCTCCTGTACCCAGGCGGCGATCTCCTGCGTGTCGCCGCGCTTCACCATGTCGAGAAAGCTTTTGCTCACTCGCTCACTGTATCGCGGCCAGCACCGGGGCGTTCGACGGCGGCAACTTGGGCGACTCCTTCGGTGCGATCTGAGTGGGCGCTCCCGGCATGCCTGTCGGGCGTGTCCGGTTGGAGTAGATCCGGAACGTCACCTGCAAGTTCACCAGCTCCGACACCGGCTTGCCGTTCAGCGTACCGGCGCGGAACTGCGAATGCTCCACTGCATCCACGGCCTTCTCGTCCAGGCCGAAGCCGATCGGACGCACGATCGCAACGTCGCCCGGACGTCCGTTTGCATCCACCACCATCTGCAGGAAGACCATGCCGGCGATGTTGTTCTTCTGCGCGTAGTCGTTCGATGCCGGATCGATCATCGTTATTAGGTGCGGCGGCTTCACATCGCCTCCCGGTCGCATTGCGGAGGCATCCACTTTGGCGGCCCGAACTTTGCCCTCCTTGGTGGCAAAGTAGTTTTGCCAGTACGCCGGCAGCGTCGCGATCACGGAGTCATCCAGCGTTGGCGCGAACATCACGTTGATCGCCTTCGACAACTGCAGAAAGCTGATGCGGGGATCGTGCTCGGGTGAGACCGTGGGCGCGGCGGCGGCGGCTGTCGCTCCGGTTGGCGCTGCAGCCGGGGCCGGGTTCTCTGCTGTGGTGGCGGCCGGGGTTGCAGATGCGGTCTCTGTGACCTTCGCATCCGTCGTCTCCGGAGCGGAAGGCAGCTCGACCGGCTCCTTCGTTACCGATTCCTTTGCAGCCGGTTCGGCGGTCTTCGCGGCTATCTTGTTTTCTTCCTTTTTCTTTTTCTTTTTCTCCGGCTCGATCACCAGCCGCTCGATTGTGATGGTCATCGTCTTCTTCGGGTCGACCTTGATCTTCTCAAAGGGCTTGGTGTCGTCTTCGTAAGGCAGCGCGCCGAAGAAGTGCAGGCCCACGCGGTGTGCCTGGATCTCCATGGAGTGCTTGGTGAAGTGGATCTTCTCGATCTCCACGGCGCTGAGTGCGAACGACCCCCGCTGCGGACTTCCTTCTACCTTGCCGTCGGTGGCAAACTCCAGCTTGTCGTCCTGGTAAAAGCCGCGCAAGAAGAACGTCTTGCCCTCCAACGCGGCGGATAATGCCTCCGGCGTCGAGGCTGGCGCTATAGCCGGTGCGCCTGCGGGGGTTGGCATGACAGCGGTGGCCGGTACAGGTGTTTGGGATGACGCGAACTGGGTTGCCATCAGGCAGGCAGTAAGCAGCGCAGCCAACGGGCGGGCGAGAGGCGGATGATGCATGACGGGCCTTCCTTCGCAGATGCTCCGGCTGCGGATAGTTCCGCGGAGGGACGCCGAGCAGTCTTTCCGTCTATCTAAGGACAGCTTGCCCAGCCGGACAATGGAACCAAAGGCCGCCTGCCATGCCACCTCCGTTGCAGAGAGAACGCATTGGTAATGCTGGTGTTATCGCGCATCGTACGGAGCTCAGGTCATGGTTGGCTTGGCTCGCGGTGTGTTCCGCCGTGTGTTCCAACGAGAGGATCGGGGCTGGAATACGGCAGCTAGCCCCCTGCAAAGAAGGCCATCTTTGCCGTTACAATTCGTTGACTCGCCCCCTAGCCTGGGCTATTCTGGAAGCCTTGCGCAGTCCTGCGTCTGTGCATCTGGCAGGGTATTGCCGTGCCGGACGTGTCGCAGGCCGGTGAGTGGAAGTCGGATGCGTGGATGCCGGCACGAGCGGAAGCCACAGATCTCCCTGCGCACGCAACGCGATCCAGTGTATCTACCACGGATTCACAGATATAGCGGTTGGCTTGCGCGTTTTTTGTGCGCAAGCTGCCGGGCAGAGTTGATTTTTGCTGGCTGCGGTGTTGCAGCGGACGCTGGACAGTTTGAGTGGAAGGTTGAGGGTACAGGAAGATGTCGACATACATGCCGAGCTCACATGAGATCGCCCGCAAGTGGTTTGTGGTGGATGCCACGGGCAAGACACTGGGCCGGCTGGCTACCGAGACCGCCAGCGTGCTGAGCGGCAAGACGAGCCCACGTTATACACCGTTTATGGACATGGGTGACCACGTCATTGTTATCAACGCGGAGAAGATCCGGCTGACCGGGCTCAAGACCCAGCAGAAGATCTACCGCCGCTACACCGGGTTTCCCGGCGGTCTGCGCGAAGAGTCGTTCGTCCGCCTGATCGCCCGTCGTCCGGAGAAGGTGGTCGAAGAGGCTGTCAAGGGCATGCTGCCTAAGAGTAAGCTGGGCCGCCAGATGGCCACCAAGCTCAAGGTCTACCGCGGCACCGACCATCCGCATCAGGCACAGCAGCCGGTGGCGCTCGAAATTGCCGACGCCAACCGTCAGGCATAAACCGAATTCAGTAGTAAGGAAGAGACATAGGATACCGATGGCAGATCTGGTTCAGTACTACGGAACGGGACGGCGGAAGTCGAGCGTGGCTCGTGTCTTCCTGCGTCCGGGCAGCGGCAATTTTGTCGTTAACCGCAAGGGCTACGACGAGTACTTCGTCACCGCGCAGCAGCGTGTCTCCGCCAAGCGGCCGCTGGTGCTGGTCGAAATGCTCGCGAACTTCGACGTGCTCGCCAATGTCTCCGGCGGGGGCGTCAGCGCCCAGGCCGATGCGGTGAAGATGGGCATCTCTCGCGCCCTGCTCGAGTTCAATGCCGAGCTGCGCAAGACCCTCAAGTCGGAAGGTCTGCTTTCCCGCGATGCGCGCATCAAGGAGCGCAAGAAATACGGGCAGAAGGGCGCTCGCAAGAGATTCCAGTTCAGCAAGCGCTAGTCGCTGGCTGCTGCTGGGAAAATGATTCGGTCCCCCGCAAGCGATCTTTGCTTGCTGGGGTTGATTTCTGACCGGTTGTCCTCAAGGTAGCCGGGCCGCTCGAATGTTGTCGTAGTCATCTCCCGCGCTTCGTCCAACGTGGCGACGTGCGGGATCAATCCACGCCGCGGCTCAACCGTAGGCTGGATGCACATCACAAGGAGGTCGTTTGGCCACTATCACCATGAAGGAGCTGCTCGAAGCGGGAGTCCACTTCGGGCATCAAACCAAGCGCTGGAACCCCAAGATGAAGGAGTACATCTTCGGTGAGCGCAACGGCATATACATCATCGACCTGCAGAAGACCCTGAAGATGTTCAAAGAGGCCTCCAAGTACGTCACGGACCTCACATCCACGGGCAAGGTCATCCTCTTCGTCGGCACCAAGCGGCAGGCCCAGGACGCGATCGCGGAAGAAGCGAACCGCTGCGGCATGTTCTATATCAACCAGCGCTGGCTGGGTGGTCTGCTCACGAACTGGGTTACCGTGCAGAAGTCGGTACGCCGCCTTCAGGAACTGGACGATATGGCCACCGACGGCCGCTATGACCTCCTCACCAAGAAGGAAGTCATCAAGCTCGAGCGGGAACGCAAGCACCTGCAAGCCAACCTGGCCGGCATCAAGGCCATGAAGCGCCTTCCGGATGCGATCTTCGTCGTCGATTCGAACAACGAAGCCATCGCTGTCAAGGAAGCCCGCAAGCTCGGCATCCCTGTCGTCGCCGTTGTGGATACGAATTGCGATCCTACCGTGGTCGACTATGTAATCCCCGGCAACGATGACGCATTGCGCGCCATCCGCCTCTTCACCTCCAAGATCTCGGACTCCGTGGTCGAGGGCGTGCAGATGTCGACGGACAAGCAGTTTGCCGATGCCACCGCGGGCGCTACGGCGCTGCCCGTCAATGAAGCCCACGTCGGCGAAGAGGCACCCGAGACCGCTGCTCCGGAGACCCTGGAAGCCGGCGCCGACACGGTTGCCACCGAGCCCGAGGAGGTCGACCTCGAAGCAGCGTTGGGCGGCGGTATTCGCAAGGCTCCTGCAAACGTAGCCGCCATCGAGTCCGAGCCCGAAGCAGTCGCCGAGGCCGGTCACTAGAAGTACGGAACGCAAAGACGGTCTGTACTTTCGAAAGCGTGGCCGTGATTCTTCACCGCCACGCTTTTCATTGTCTGGCTTTACTTCACCCGGTGCATCTGCACCACGCAAACAAAAGGATGATTCGGAGATGTCTGTCGTGACCGAGAAGATCGATGCAAAGCAGGTAAAGGAACTCCGCGAGAAGTCCGGCGCGCCCATGGGCGATTGCCTGAAGGCGCTGCAGGAGTCCAAGGGTGACATGGAAGAGGCCTTCGTGATTCTGCGCAAGCGGGGCATGGCCTCCGCGCAGAAGAAGGCATCGCGCTCCACCAACGAAGGCGCGGTAGGCAACTACATCCACGCCGGCGGCAAGATCGGCGTGCTGGTCGAGGTCAACTGCGAGTCGGACTTCGTCGCCCGCACCGAAGACTTTCAGGAGCTGTTGAAGGACATTGCGATGCACATCGCGGCCACCGACCCGCGCTACGTGCGCCGGGAAGACGTCACCCCCGAGGACATGGCGCGTGAGAAGGAGATCTATCGCGATCAGGCAGCGGCAACCGGCAAGCCCGCGCCCGTCGTTGAGAAGATTGTGGAAGGCAAGATGGGCAAGTTCTACGAAGAGGTCTGCCTGCTCGATCAGCCATTCATCAAGGAACAGTCGATGACCATTGCGCAGCTCATCGCGCAGAAGGTCGGCAAGCTTGGCGAGAACATCACCGTCCGCCGTTTTGCCCGTTTCAAGGTCGGCGATCCCAACTGGACCGTCGCCACCGTAAAGGTCGTCAGCGAAGAGCCGGCGCAGTCGTAGCCGAAACGCTCCTCAACTCAGGATGGCCCATCCCGCGGATGGGCCATCCTGTTTAACCGGCTTTTAGCTGACCACTTCTTCGCCAACCGGCTTTTAGCTGACCGGCCTCCCGCTGCCTCGCCCGTGGCACAAACCACCGTTCCACTCCCCACCAGCTCAACACGCCTGCAAGCACACTCAAAGGCGCTCCCCATGCAAACAGCTTGTACGGGCTGCGCAGCCCCACGCCGTGCGCGACCAGCATTTGCAGTATCGGAAAGTGCCACAGGAACGTCCCATAGGAAAAGTCACCCCAGCGCGCAAGGTGCGGCAATCGTATCGTTGGATGAAGTGCGATATAAAAGAGCGCATACAGTCCGGCCAATGGGAACGCCGCCTCCCAGCCCGGTCGAAACTGCGCGCCGGCACACAGCAACGCCAGCGCTGCCAGCAGCAGCCGCCAATCCCAACGGATGCGCTCTCGCAGCAGGTATACCAGCGTCCCGCCGAAGTAATAGGGAAGCGCTCGCACCCACAGATGTGGATAGCCCACCACCGCATGCCATCGGCCCATGCTGGAGAACCACAGTGTGGCGTTGATCCATGCCCCCAGCACCGCCGTCACTACCCAGATCGCTGCAATACATCCCACACGCCGCAGCAGTTTCATGCGATCGAGCAGAAGCGTCAGCAGGTAGCAGCCGAAGCCGTAACTGACCGGCCATAGAAATTCATGCATATGTTCGGGAAAGGGATTGTGCGCGAACACATCGCGATAGGGAAACTCGTTCAAAGCAAACGTGTGCCATGACACATTCACGAGGTGACGCATGACGCCCGGGTGAGCAAAGCTGCCCCCAGACCACGGCACCATTGCGGCAAAGAACAGCATCGCCAGCGCGAAGCCGGGATAGACGCGTCGCATGCGATGGCCGACATACTCCCATGCCGACCGGCATCGCTCCACGCTTGCCGTGGCCAGGAAGCCGCTCATCATGAAAAAGCAGTCCATGGCCAGATGACTGGAGATCAACTGGCCATGCACAAACTCCTTGAACGGATCGCGATCCGTGATGCCATCGCCTACCAGGAAGCAACTGGAGAAGACCACTACCAGCGCCAGCAGCAGGCGCAGCGTGTCGAAGTTGTTCTCAGTGTGGTTGGGAGGGTAGGAAGAGGTCATCGGCAACGGCAGCTTACGTGTTCGTTCTTCGATGGTAGCGCTGCGGTTACGAGATCCAGCAAGGAATCTGCGATGGATCGTCACTACACTCGGTACTCAAAAGCGGGAAGAGGAAACTATTCGCTATGCAACCATTGCAACATCTGCCGTTTTTCGTTATCACGGGCGGCCCCGGCAGCGGCAAGACGACACTACTTGCCGAACTCGCCCGCCGCGGTCAGTACTGCGTGAGCGAAGATGCGCGCACACTGATCCAGGAGCAGGCAGCCGCGAACGGCGACGCACTGCCCTGGCGCAACGCGCCGCGCTATGCGGAGCTGCTGATGGAGCGTTCCATCGCGAGCTGGGATCGACTCGCTGCGCAGGCCGTCCCATCGCCGGTCTACTTCGATCGAGGCATCGGTGACGCCATCACCTGTGCGGAACTCATCGGACACACGCTGCCCACTGCGTTACTCGCGCAGGCGCGCGCACGCCGCTATGCGAATCCAGTCTTCGTCGCGCCGTGGTGGCCGGAGATTTATGTCACGGACCCAGAGCGCTGGCAAGGAAGAGAAGAGGCCGAGCGCACGCAGCATGCGATCGAGATAACCTACCGCGAGCTTGGATACGACCTCGTCACGCTGCCGCTCGCCACGCCCCAGGCGCGCGCCGACTTCGTGCTGCTCCACACAAGTTCGCACCGCTGAAAGCGAGCGGGTTACAGTGCTCTCTTCGGGCGCTTGACCGGCGTCTGCTTCGCTTGCGCATGCCGCCACGCCATCTCGAGCGCGTGCTCGACCACGTCCGCTCTGGCCTTCGCCAGTCGCACCATGGTCGAGCCATTCTCGCCCCACTTGCCCTTTGCAGGCGTGAAGACATCGGGCATCGCCTCGACCAGTCGCCGCTGCTCCTCGGGCGGCAACTGGACCATGCCCCATTCCGTATCCGGATAGCCCAAGGTGGAGAAGATTTTGTTAGCCACCCGGAAGTCGGGATGATTCATGTGTGCGCTTTCCACCGTCTCGGGCAGCGCCAGCGCGGCGCGGCGAAAGCTCTCCGACGTCACGACGCGCTCTCCACAACATGCTGGATCTCTTCCACCGTCATATCGGCGATCTGCGTAGCGATCCACCACTTGTAGCCGAAGGGATCTTCAATGCCGGCCATGCGTGAGCCATAGGGCTGATCCGCCGGCTCGCGTATCCCCTTTGCTCCCGCAGCCACGGCCCTTGCGTACATCGCGTCCGTGTCGTCGGTGTAGAACATCAGGCTGATGGGTGAGCCTTCGCCGCGTCGTGCGCTGTTGGTCGCCGTGCCCGAAGGATCGTCCGCCAGCATGATGTGGCTATCGCCAATCTGCATCTCGGCGTGCTGCACCCGGCCGTTTGCCCCCTTCAAGCACATCGCCTCACGCGCGCCAAAAGCCGCCGTGTAAAACTCCATCGCCTTTGCGCAGCCGAAGAACATCATGTAGGGCTGTACGCTGTGGCAGCCCTCGGGTATTGGATTGACTCGTGTCATCACAATTCTCCTATTGCGAGGATTTTCTTCCAGCTGTCCGCCGTGTGTCTTGTAAGAATTGGAAACGTTGGTCGGTCCTTCAGTCCGACAAGGGCACATGGTTCAGGTGCTCGGTGGCGGCGGCCAGGTAGGCACTGGGCGTCATCCCGGCTAGCAGGCGGAAGTCGTGGCTCAGGTGCGCTTGGTCGTAGTAGCCGCACTCGATGGCAACATCGGCCCAGTCCACACATCGCTGTCCGCCAATGCGGCGCAGGGTGTGCTGGAAACGACGCACCCGGTGAAAGGTCTTTGGCGAGACGCCAACCTGTTCGTGAAAGAGCTGCGCAAGCCGGCGCTGGCTCATGCCAATACGCGCTGTTACGGTGGACACACGAGTGGGGCTATCGCATACATCCAGTTCGCCGGCCATGTAAAGCACCGCTGGATGCGGCTCATTCCGTATGTTGCTGCGTCGTCCTGCCGCGAACGTCAGCCGTTCCACCAGACATTCCTTCAATGTTTGCAGCATGGCCTGCGGTGTTGCCTCCGCCAGCACACGCTCACGTACCCAGGCCGCCGCGTCCCCCCACAGGTCCATCATGTCGAAGGAGGCATCTTCCAGTGTGGAAACCGGCATGCGGAAGAATGGGAACGCACCGCCCGGTCGGAACTGCACGCCGACCACCCGCTCCTGCTGGTTGCAATCGATCGTGAAGCAGTTCGATCGTGCACCGGAGAGCACGGCGTGACCGTATTCCCGCATGCGCCCATCGTCTTCGTAGATCGCGATGGGCGCGTCTCGCAGGTTCAGGATCATGGCGGCTTCGGCATTCGGCAGCAGGCGCTCCTGCAGGTGCGGACCAGGCGCGCCCTGCCAGTACCACAGGCAGTCCACCAGCGTACCCAAGATGCCCACCGGTTTGTAACGGCAGCCTGGCATTGCGTTCTCCGTGGGCACAGCATACGCCGGCGCCACATGCCGCAGCAGGGAAAACGCTCTATGCGATACTCGCAAGAGCATGTACAAGCGCATCCTGCTCAAGCTCTCAGGCGAAGCCCTCGCCGCCGGACGCGGCTTCGGTGTCGACGTCGATACAGTCCATAAAATCAGCATGGAGATCGCCGATGTCCGTCAGATGGGTGTGGAAATCGCCATCGTCATCGGCGGCGGAAACTTCTTCCGCGGGGTCGCGGAGCAGGCCCGCCACATGGACCGCGTCTCGGCAGACCATATGGGCATGCTCGGCACCGTCATCAACTCACTCGCCTTCCAGGACTCGCTCGAAAAGTGCGGCGTGCACAGCCGCGTCATGTCCGCCATCGAGATGAACCAGGTGGCCGAGCCGTACATCCGTCGCCGCGCCATCCGTCACCTCGAAAAGGGCCGCGTCGTCATCTTCGCCGCCGGCACCGGCAATCCCTTCTTTTCCACGGATACCGCCGCCTCTCTGCGTGCCATGGAGATCAAGGCGGACATACTGCTGAAGGCCACCAAGGTCGACGGCATCTACAGTGCCGACCCCGTACTTACCAAGGACGCCGTCAAGTACGAAGAGATCACCTATCTGGAGATCCTCCGTCAGGGGCTTAAGGTCATGGATATGACCGCCGTAAGCCTCTGCAAGGACAATGCCATGCCCATGATCATCTTCAACATGAACACCCCGGGCAACATCCTGCGCGTTGTCTCCGGGGAGCGTGTCGGCTCCCTGGTCACCGCGTGAGGATCAAATAGGAATTCGATTCATCTTCCAAATGAAGGAAAATTCCGATGAGGCTATTGCTGGTCGCCTTTTGGGACAACTTTACGATAGTTCTACCCAGATGCACCGCTGTCAGGCACCAAGGTATGCGTTCTATTTTCTGTATTCTTCGTGGTCACGCCTTCATGTTGCAGTAGGAGCAGTCTGCAATTTTCGAAATTAGCGAAGAAAAATGCTGAACCTCTTTGGTCCTCGGATTGCTCTAGCGCAAGCCATTGCGTTCCTCAGATCTGCCTCGGCGGAGATAGCATGCCCCTCCTTCATTCCGTAAGGATGTTCGCAGTAGCGCTTGTTCCGACCTCAACGATACTATTCCTTGCGGGCCCTCTTGCCGAGGCGCAGGATACCTCAGCCATGACGGGCCATGTCATGGATTCGAGTGGCGCTTTGTTGCCGGGCGTGACAATTGTCCTGCAAAACAGGGCGACCGGCACAAAATTTACCCAAACAACGGACTCTAAGGGCATTTATCAGTTCGCTACGGTTCCCGCTGCTCAGGGATACACCGCTACATTCAGCCATGCAGGCTTCACAACCTTCATCGTTAAAATGATGTACAGATATTGATCGGCTCGACCCGTACGCAAGATGCAACCCTGAGCCCCGGCGCGAATGAACAGGTTGTGGTTTCCGGTGCAAGGCAGGGTATAACCATCAACACGACGGACGCCTCCATCGGCAGTACGATTGACGTCGCGTTGCTGAATAGTCTTCCCGTGCAGAGCCGTGCATCCCCAGCAGCTCTATTCACGCTGCAGCCGGGATACGCCAATGGTTCTGTTACGGGAGCTCGCACCGACCAGACGTCGACGACAGTCGATGCGATCGATGTGAACGATATTGCGGCCGGCGGTGGCATAGGGACGATCATCCCCAATCAGCCATTGGATTCGGTGGAAGAATTTACCGCTACGGTCGCGGGTCTTCCGTCAGACACGGGAACGGGAAGTGGCGGTCAGTATCGTCTAATCACGAAACAAGGTACGAACACGTTTCACGGCAATATCAACGAATATCATCGCGATACGACCACAACAGCAAATACCTGGTTCAACAATAATAGTGGTCTGCCGCGTACGCCACTTATTCAAAATCAGTTCGGCGGCAATGCCGGCGGCCCAGTTCTGAAAGACAAGCTCTTCTTCTTTTTCAACTTCTACGATTCTCGAATTATTCAATCCAGCGCAGTGACGCAAACTGTGCCACTCGATACCTTTCGCAACGGAACGCTGGGGTATATCAACCAGAGCAACCCCGACTGCTCTGCTTCCAGCCGCGCGAATACGGATCCAGGCTGCATCACATATTTAAATCGCGCGCAGGTGGCCGCCCTCGATCCTAAAGGTGTAGGTTTCGACCAGTCTCTGCTCTCCTTCATCAACTCTCGTTATCCCCACGCAAACGACCTGACTTTGGGAGATGGCGTGAATACGGGCGGATTTCGCTTCACCGTGCCCACTCCGACAATCGCAACGAATTACGTGGCCCGTGTTGACTACAATGTTACGCCCACGCAGCGAATCTTCGGGCGAGTCACGTTGAACCGCCAGAACGTTACAAACACTGTCCAGTTTCCGGGGGATCCGACCGCCTATTACGACATTGATCGCAGTTACGGCTATGTTGTTGGCCATACCTGGCAAATCGGCTCAAGCAAGGTCAACCAGTTCTACTACGGAGACAACATCTCCAAGCTCACCTTTCCAGCACAGTACCGCACCACAAGCGTAACGACGTACGGCTTCGGTCCGCTTGCCAGTCCCTATGGCGGCTACGGCGTGCAACAGCGGCGCGTGCCCATTCCGGAGGTTCGTGACGACTTTAGCTGGCAGTTGGGACGGCATACCGTTACCTTCGGCGGTCAGTTTAAGTTCATCAAGACCAACAGTCTGTTGGTAGGCAACTTCAACGGCTACTCAATCGGGTTGGGAGGATTCACGACGGGCCTGGATGCCAGCCTTCGCCCCGCGGACATCAATACAGACTCATCCTCTACCGGCGCATACGACAGCGTCTTCGCAACGGCACTGGGCCGCATTGCATCCATTGGCAGCAGTTTCGACTACACGAATAAAGGTGTCCTGCCGCAGGGAAGCGGTGAAACAAGAAGATACCGCTTCTATCAGACCGAGGTCTATCTAGGGGACAACTGGAAGGTCACACCCAAGCTGACGTTAAGCTATGGCCTTCGCTACGCGCTGTACACCGTTCCATATGAAGTGAACGGCGCGGAATCGATACAGAACTTTACCTTCGATAAATACATAGCGGCCCGAGTTTCGCAAAGCGCCGCCGGGCAGTCGGGGGATAGCTCCGTTCCTTTTCTTACTTACAAGCTTGGCGGCAAAGCAAACCATGCTGCTCCTCTCTACTCGCCGTCCTACAAGGATTTTGCCCCTCGTTTTGCCATAAACTACGCACCCACCCGAAACAGCAGCTTCAACGCCTCCGCTGGCATTATTTATGACCGCACCGTTATCAATGCAGTCAATTTCATTCAAGATCAATCCTCACAACTGTTCCAGAGCTCGGCCAGCATCAATTACGGGCAGACCGACCCTCGTGCTGCCCTGGCAACGGACCCACGTATCGGCCCCGGGCTCGCAGTGCCGCCGCCGCCCTCGGCGCCGACGATTGCGATACCGCAAACGCCATATGTAACAGCAACAGGTACTCCAATCGGGCTGCCGAACAACATCTTTAACTATGTTGTCGACCCCACTCTTAAAGACCCATATTCCATTGCATTCACGGGAGGATTCGAACACCAGTTCCCAGCAAACTTCGTGATGAAGCTTAGCTATGCCGGCAGGCTGGGACGCCGCTTGCTCGCCCAGGCGGATGCCTCCCAGTTGATCGACTTTCCAGATAAGCAATCGGGACAGTTACTCTCCAGTGCAGTGGCGGATCTCGAACGTCAGCTTCGTAATGGAGCGACTGCCGATACAGTCAGGCCGGAGCCATGGTTCGAAAATGTCGTCTATCCGGGTGTTGGCACGGGCAGTGGGTATGCAAGCAATACCGCTTTATTGGCGGACTTTAATGGCACTCTTCTCAAGAGAGGCGACTTCGCGGACTTTATGCAATTCATCGCGGCAAACGGCCTGATGCCGAGCAATGTTGGCCTGGCATCACAGTTTGCCGGGAACACCTTTATTACCAATAAGGGTTTCTCTGCATATAACGGCCTACTTCTGACAGTCGCGAAAAATTATACAAATGGTTTGCGTCTGGACTTTTATTACACATGGTCGCACTCCATCGACAATGTATCCGCGCCGGCTAACTACATTGCGCAAAACGTTGGATACGATTATATCTGCGATGTGCTGAGACCCCGCCTCTGCCGTGCCAACTCGGATTTTGATGTCAGTCAGCGTATTACCGGCGACTTCATCTATGATCTGCCGGTGGGCCGCGGAAAGCCGTTTTTGTCCAATGCATCCAGGTGGCTCAATGAAGCAGTCGGAGGCTGGAGTTTGTCCGGGCTCCCCACTTTTGACACTGGATATGCCTTAAATACATCGACCGACGCATACATTGCGGGTTACGCAAACAATGCGCCCGCGATCTTCAACGGTAGCCGTAGCGATGTGTCTTCCCACATTCATAAGGATTCTTCCGGCGCGCTATTCTTGTTTGCAGATCCAGCCAAGGCTTTATCAGAGTTCTCGCCTCCAACTGGATTTACGATTGGCAACCGGAATAGTCTGCGTGGCCCTAGAATTTTTACGCTGGATATGGGATTAGCTAAAACATTCGGAATTACAAGCGACAATCGTGTGAACCTCCAATTTCGAGCGGATGCTTTCAATGTCTTGAATCATCCGGTATTTAGCAACCCCGCTGTGAATATCGACTCAAAATCGAACTTTGGTCAGATAACGGGGACCCTCATCGGTCCACGCGTTGGCCAATTTTCGTTGAGACTGGAGTTCTGACGAGGCGGGCGTCTTTACGTACCGCTCAGCGAACCTCTCCGTTATCATCGGAAGACAGGGACGTGTCCTTGGGCGCGCACTCTGACGCCCCCTGTGGAGTTTGTGTGTCGACCACGCTGCCCGCAACTTCTGCCCAGAGCACCGCAACATCCGTTGCGCAGATGCCGTCAGAAGCTGCAGTGACTTCGGCACCCCCCATGACGCCGGCCGTTCCTGCCCGCCGATCCCATCTGGACGCGCTCACCGGCATGCGCGCCCTGGCCGCGCTGAACATCGTCTTCTTCCACTTCTCCGATCCGAAGATCTTCGGCCCGCTCGCCCCGGTGGTGGACAACGGCTACGTCTCGGTCAGCTTTTTCCTGCTGCTCTCCGGCTTCGTGCTCGCCTACAACTACCGTGATCGTGCGGACCGCGGACTCATGCACGCCACTACCTTCTGGAAGGCGCGCTTCTCCCGCATCTATCCTGTCTTTCTCTTCTCGTTGGTCATCTCCCTCTTCGTGCTGCGACAGGAATGGCATATGCGTTCGCACAGCGAGTTCGCCTGGGGTGTGGGCCTGACGCTGCTGCTGTCGCAGGGCTGGTCGCCCAACCTCTGCACCTTCTGGAACACCCCTGCTTGGACGCTGACCACGGACGTCTTCTTCTACGCCCTCTTCCCTTGGCTGGTTACGCTCCGCCGCCCGCAGACGCGCCGCCGCATCGTGTGGACCATGCTCGGCTTCTGGTGTCTGAGCTTCGTTCTGCCCGCTCTCTATACCCTGCTCAATCTCGATGGCGACCCCCATCCGGGCCGCTATTCCAGCGGCTTTTGGCTCAAGGCGATTAAGTTCGGGCCGGTGCAGCACCTGCCTTCGTTTCTCTTCGGGATGACGCTGGCCGGTCTCAACGACTACATTCCGGAGCGGAGCCATGTGCGTACGGCGCTCGGCCTCACTGCTTTCGCGTCCCTCTACACCATCATGTGCTTCGGCGACCACATGCCATATCTGTTTATGCACGATGGTCTGCTCATGCCGCTTTACGGCATGATCGTGCTCGCGCTTGCAGGACGGAACGTCCTTTCGCGCCTCTTTTCTATTTATCCGCTGATCGTCATCGGCGAGGCCAGTTACTGCTTGTACATCCTGCACTTCAATCTCTGGATGCTGCTGCATGACGACACCCACGTGCTGGAGCGCGCCGGGCTCTTGCGCTTCGATCCCTGGCTCTCCTACGTGTTGTTGGTGCTCTTTGCCGTCGCCACCATGTACCTGGTGGAGCGGCCCGGCCAGCGCTGGATCAAGCACCGTCTGAGCCTGACGAGCCCTGGGCCCACCGCACCGCCCAGCGTTCCCTGAGCGCCGTCAGCGCAAGCCCTTGGAGGTCTTCGCGCGAAGACAGAAGGCCTGCCCGAATGAATGGGCAGGCCTTCTGCGTGTCAGACTGAGTGGATATTCTTTAGTACACCGGATTGATCTGGACGGCATGGTCGCCATGTTTCACGGCTGCCACTGCCGTCGCCTTGGCCGGACCGAGGAAGGGCGTGTTCTGCACCTGGCTCGTCGTACCCTGGTTCGGATTGAGAACGAGGCCCGAGACCGTGCCGGCCACGAAATCTGCCGTGTAGATATAGCGGCCGGTTGAAGGCTCGACGATGACCGCCGAGGGACCGGTCTGTGTTGCGGAGGATCCCGAACCCGCCAGCGCACTGAGCGTGCCGTTCTGATTGTTTAATGCGTAGCCACTCACGCTTCCATCCGTGAAGTTGGAGACGTAGACGTACAGTCCGCGCGGGTCTACCGTGATGGCGCTCGGCAACTGGCCGGTTATCGTTGAGGGCGAGCTCTGGTTGGCCTGGATCACGCCCTTGCTGCCCGTTGTGTAAGACAGCACAAAGTTCGACTGGAAGTCGAGGACGTAGAGATAACGGCTGGAGGGATCGGCAGCCACCGCGACCGGAGCCACGCCTGCGGGGAAGGGTGAACCTGTGCCTGGGGTCAGGGAACCGTTCGTCGCATTGACCACGTAGGAGTTGATCTGGCCGACCGCATTCGTGCCGCCGCTGCAGGCGCCCACCGCCGGGTAAGTGACGGTAGCGCTGCCGGTAGCGCCGCGGTTCTGCGCGGCCACGGTGTCGATCAGCGTCGCCAGTTGGCCTACCGGATTGTCGGCCACATACACCGTCGAGCTATCGGCAGAGACCGTCACGGCATCGGGATTGTTGCAGGTCGCGTAAGAGGCGGAGGCTCCCAGGCTGCCATTGGCGTTGATGGGGTAGCGGGCCAGTGTACCGATGCCGGGCGTGCTGGCACTGTAGGGGTTGCCCTTGGAATCGAGCCCATATGCGTAGACGACATACAGCGATTTGCCATCCGGGCTGATCGCCAAGTTGGTTGCATTGGTGCCCGGGGGCGAGCCGCTCGTCTGGTTCGGATATGTGTTTTGCGGATACAGCTTGCCATCACTGCCCACGCTGTACTCGATCACGGTATTGTCGTCGTGGTTCACCGCGTAAAGGTACAGACCGCTGGGTGATGTCACCATGGCGACCGGGTTTCGTCCGGCAGGGAATGGCGACCCGGAGACCGGGCTGAGTGCTCCGGACTCGCCGTCCGCGGCAAAGGCGTAGATGCTGCCTGGATTGCTGTTCGCCGAGCTTACGAAGACGAAGTCGATGGTATTGCTCTGCCCGCAGGCGGTCATGCCAAGCACGATCGCTGCGGAGACTGCTGACGCCAGGGCTAGCTGGCCAAGTTGACTGAACTTCATTCGATTCCTTCGTCCTTCATTCACGCGGGATCGTCCGCAATCCATGTGCTGCCACGGCAGCGCGATTCCCAAAATGTGCAGGAAGTCTGGTCTATTGTAACCAGCGGCCAGAGCTTCCCGCCTGTTGCCTTGCTAGAAGGTGCTGCCGGTGACCGCGCACCAGGTAGGTGAACCGGGAGGTGCCGGCTGAGCCACGGTTAATCCGTCCAATCCACCGGTGTCGAAGTTGATCTTCTTGCCAGTGATCGTGCTGTCGTTGAAGTTCGCCGTGTAGAGATACTGATTTGAGGGATCTTCGACGATGCACCGGGCGCCGGTTCCAGACGTGATGTTGTTGCCGGTTGAGCCCGTTCCCTGGTTAGCGCTCTGCAACTGCCCGTTTGCGAGAACCACATACGCCGTAATCAGGCTGGATGGCGCGCCGTTTACCAGGCTGATTCCGGAGTTGGCCACCCATAGGTAGGGGTGAGTGCCATTCTCCTTGATAATGCGCGCGGGGAAGACCGGCGCTGAGCCTTGCGCGTCATTCGGACGCGCCGCCCCGGAGATCGCGGCCAGAGTTCCGCTAGCGCCGATCGTATAGGGCAGTATCTGTCCCGTCGACTGCGGTTCGCCTGCGTCCAATGCGTACAGGGTGCTACCGGTGACGTAGACGTACGTCAACTGGATGGCGCCGGTGGGCGTCGGCGTGCTCTGCGTCAGCGTCAGCTGTCCGGTCGTGGGGCTGAGGTTATAGATGAAGATCGCCTGCCGCGGATCCTCAGGCGTGCCGGTTGTTGGACCCTGCTCCGCGACAAAGGCATTGCTGCCGCTCAGCGCCAGCCACGTGGGGTTGGTGCCGACCGGGAAGTATGTCAGGGGCTGATTCAGCGAGTCCTTCATCTGACTATTCAAAATCGGTGACAGGCGGCCGGTGACCGGATCCACAGTAAATGCCGAGATATCGCCGATCGTCTGCGCTTGTCCCGATGAGGTGGTTGGCGCGTACTGGTCCAGTGTGTAGAGGAAATTGCCGCTCAACTGCATGGAAACCGTGTTCGTGCCCTGGGGATTGAACGTTAGCTGATGGGTCAGCGCGCCGCTCCCGCCGATCGAGAAGAGGTCGATCTGGCTTGGCTGGCTACCGCCTTTGGGGCAGGCGGTCTGTCCGGCAAGCGGGCCGCACCCGGCATTCAACACGTACAGATAGGTGCCGCTGGAGTTGACCGCAATCTGAATCGGGTTGGTGCCGTTTGTGCTGACAGGGCTGTTCGTCTGACGCAGTTGACCGTTGTTGTTCTGAATCCGGTAGCTGGCGATCTGAGCAAACTGTGTGCCCGCTCCCGTCGCAGCTCCCGTTACAAAAAAGTAGCCGACGGTAAAGCTCCGGCTGCAGGACGTCATGCCGAGGATTGATCCGGCAGAGGCGGCAAGGGCCAACATGACCCGGCCGATATTCTTCAACTTCATCCGATTCCTTCGTCCCGATGCACACGACATGCGCCGAGCGCTGCCAAAACAGCTTGAACTGAAAATCTGGGTGGGGACCCGTTTGCATTGTAAAAGGTTCCTGCATCTTCGGGCTACTCGCGCAGGAGCAAAACTGCGGTTAGGGGAAGAAGCGGTCGGCGAAAGAGCGGTTGGCTACAGCAATTTTCCTGATGCTGCGACGTGCGGAGCATCGCTCGGCGTGGCCTTTCCTTAATGAAAGGCCTTCGTTGGCCCCTCTACACTTACAGGAAAATTGCTATAAGAAGCGGTTGGCGCGCCTCCGGCCCCGGTGAGCAGCGCGCCCTCTGCCGGCGTTTTGGCTGACCACATTTCCGCTGGCCGGTTTTAAGCCAACCGCTCTTGAGCCGACCGCGAAATCGGGCAGGCGGACCATCGGGTCCGCCCACTCTGCACCCGAACGTGAGTGCGTCTGCCTTGACGGCAGGTCACCAAACGCGGCAGCTCTGATCCGGATACATCGGTGAGCCCTGCTTGCAGCTGAACGCCTTGCCGAACTCATCGAAGTTCTGCACCGTTCCGTTTACGCGGAACTTGCCCGGTGAGTGCGGATCCACCTTCACCATCATCCGTGAGTACTGCTCGCGCCGATCTTCGCACCACACCTGGCCGAAGGCGATGAAGAAACGCTGTGCCGGGGTGAAGCCGTCCGTCTTCGGGTCGTCGAGCTTTTTGCCCTCCGCGGCCAGGGTGTTTTGAAGCGCCAGGTAGGCAATGCGGATACCGCCGTTGTCGGCTGTGTTTTCGCCCAGCGTCAGCTTGCCGTTGACATTGGCACCGGGGACGGGCGCGAACTGGTCGTACTCCTTCACTTCGCAGTCCGTGCGCTCGGTAAAGGCCTTGCGGTCCGCGGGGGTCTGCCACTCGCGCAGATTGCCCTTGCCGTCATACTTCGAGCCCTCGTCGTCGAAGCCGTGCGTCATCTCGTGGCCGATCACCACGCCGATGCCGCCGAAGTTCACCGCCGGATCGGCGGAGAGCGAGTAGAACGGCGGCTGCAGGATGCCCGCCGGAAAGTTGATGTCGTTCATGCTCGGCTCGTAGTAGGCATTTACGGTCGGCGGTGTCATGCCCCACTCCGTCTCGTCCACCGGCTTGCCCAGCTTATTTAAATTGCGCTGCTGCTCGAACTCCTCGCCGCGGTTCACGTTGCCCAGCAGGTCGTCGCGGTTCACGGTCAGCTTGGAATAGTCGCGCCACTTCTGCGGATAGCCGATCTTGTTGCGGAACATCGACAGCTTCACCTCCGCTTCCTTCTTGGTCGCATCGCTCATCCACGGAAGCTGCTGGATGTCCTCGCCCAGCGCCTTGTGCAGCGCCGCCACCAGCTTGGTCATGTTGTCCTTGGCCTCGGGCGGAAAGTTCTTCTTGACCCAGTCCTGGCCTACCGCCTCGCCCAACGTCATATCGGTGAGCCGGGTGCAGCGTTTCCAACGCGGTTGCAGCTGCTTTGCTCCCTGCAGCGTCGCGCTGTAGAAGTCGTAGTTCTCCTGGACAAAGTTGTCGCTCAACCAGGGCGCCGCATCGTGGATCGTGTGCCAGCGCAGATAGCTCTTCCACGCATCCAGGCTTTCGCCGTCGACCTGCTTGTTCAGCGCCTCTACGAAGGCAGGCTGCGCCACGTTCAGCGTCTGGAAGGAGCCGATGCCGATCTTGCCGAAGTAGTCGGACCAACCGAAGGCAGGCGCCAGTTGCTCTAGCTCCGCCACTGTCTTGATGTGGTAACGGTTCGCCGGCTCGCGCAGCTCCGTGCGGCTCAACGATCCCTCGGCCAGGGCCGTCTCGATCGTCATCACGCTCTTCGCTTCCGTCGCCGCTTGCTCCGGCGTATCTCCGGCCAGTACGAACATCTTCGTCATGTGCTCGACGTACTGCTCGCGAATCTTCGTCTCCCGCTCCGCCTTTTCGACGTAATACGAACGATCCGGCAACCCCAATCCACCCTGCCGTACCTCGGCGATCTGCTTGGAGCTGTCCTTCTCGTCCTGTCCTACCTCGAAGCGGAACAGCGTGGAAGTGCCGTCCTCACGGGACAGCTCGGTGAGCACCGTCGCTAGCTCTTTCTTGTCCTTCAGCGCGGCAATGCGATCGAGCGCCGGCTTCAATGGAGCTGCGCCCTTCCCGTTCACCGCCTCCACGTTCATGCACGAGGCGTAGAAGTCTCCATACTTGGCCTCCAGTGGCGTCCGGTTTGCGCTCGGCGTCGCTGCTGTTTCCAGGTCTTTGTAGAGCAGCCACTGGTTGCGCTCCCCCAGCATGCCGAAGTTGCCCCAGCGCGACTGGTCCGCTGGGATCGGATTGTTCTTCACCCAGTTGCCGCACGTGTACTGAAAGAAGTCCGTGCAAGGGTTCGCGCTGGTGTCCATCGAGCTCATATCGAAGCTCTTGGGCGCCTTCGGCTCCGTCGGCGCTGTGCTCGACGGCGTATCCGCCAGTGCATCCAGCTCGGGAAGGCTATTGGAGGTGAGACTGCTCTGGGCACACGCAATACCTGCGCCCATCAGGACGAGAGTGGCAACACTGGCGGCAAACCGGAATGGCTGCATGGCGCTCCTTGAAGAAAAGCAGTGACACGATGGCGGAGACGGCACTGCCTATCGCAGATAGGGCGCAAAGATCGCTCGCTCACCTATCCATCAATGCCCTCCGAAAGTACCACAACCACCGCGCAACGCACGCGCGACGAAGGATCCGCATTCCAACGGGAGCGCGGGAGGGGACCTCATCCTGGCCAAGACAGGACGGGATGCCGGAAAGCACGGTCCACGAACCATCGCAGCATCTTGATCCGCCCATTTGTCATCTTGGCCCCACGCATCATCTCGGCCACGCATCCACAGCTGTCCGGAACGAAGTGAAGAACCTGCATCAGTCCACGGCGCCAAACATGATGTACTTCTAAATAAATCTTGACATATACAAGATATATCTTGATACTGCGGATATGAGAAACCCCTTCCAACATCATCAAGAATCCTCAGGCTGCCATGGCAGACATCACGAGGAACGTCATTTCCGGGGTCATGGCCCCTTCAGCGAAGGAGAGCGCCCCTTCTGGCGCGGTCGCGGCGGTCCGGGACGGCTTTTTGCATCCGGCGATCTCCGTTTCTTGCTGCTCGCGCTCATCGCCGAGAAACCCAGCCACGGCTACGAGCTGATCAAGGCGATTGAAGAAAAGCTCGGCGGCGCTTACTCGCCCAGCCCCGGCATCATCTACCCCATGCTCACCCTGCTCGAAGAGAGCGGCCTGGCTACCGTCACCAGCGAGGGCACACGCAAGCTCTACGCCATTACCGAAGAGGGCAGGCAGACCCTGGAAGAGAACCGCGGTGCTGTCGACGCCATCCTCGGCCGCATGTCGGCCGTCGGCGGCGCGGCGCGCCCCGCGGAGCGCGATCCCCAGATCATGCGCGCCATCCAGAACCTCCGCATGGCCATGGGCCTTCGTGCCGGCAACCTCAACGCGGAACAACGCAATCGCATCGTCGAAATCCTCGATAGTGCGGCCCGCGAGATCGAGAAGGCATGATCGTGTCCGCGTTTCACTACCGCATCACCGTCGATAGGTTGCAGCAGCCGTCCGGCGAAGGAGGACTCGAATCCCTCTCCTTCTTCGCCCGGCACGACACGGACATCTTTGCCGCTGCCGGCGAGCTGCGTGAGCGTCTCCACCTCACAGCATGCGACGCCACACGGCTGGCGGTCGCGCTCAGCCTGCTCGACCAGGCCTAAAACTCTGTTTCAACAGCCCGTGTCATCTCGACCGGAGCGGCGCAACCGCGCATCCGAGAAATCTGCTTGTCTCACGCCGCGGTTCGGTGGCGAACTCTGGCTTCCACTTTGGAAGCCTCTGAGCCGCAAACAACACCTTGCGCAGGGACCAGCGTCGCTAAGCACCCCTCTGAAAGCGGCAGCCGACTACTCAAATCCGCGCCGCCAGCTAAACAGCCCGCTTCCGCGTCACCATCACCGCTACTGGCAGCGCACTCAGCAGAATCACCGCTGCCAGCAGAAACGGCGCCCCGGGCAGGTGCAACGGCGTTCCTGGCTTGATCGCCGCGGCAAACACGAACGTAAACAGTCCCGGTCCTACCAGCGCCGTCAGCCCACGGATACATTGCACCGCTCCTTGCAGCTGGCCCTGCTCTTGGGGGTTCACGTGGACGCTCATCAGCCCTTGCGCGGTCGGTCCGGCTAGTCCCCACAGGTTCATCAGTGGAATGCCCAGCAGGAAGAGAAGCCCGGTCGGCGCCAGCCCGAAGATGGCAAAGCCGATCCAGCCGACGCCCAGCCCCAGCAGCAGCGTGTTGCGCTGCCCCAGCCGCTTCACCAGCGGCCGCACCAGCAGTGCGCCCACAATCACCGACCCTACGCCGACTAATCCCAGCGACAGCCCCGTCGTGCGCGCATTCCAGTGGTAGCGGTAATCGGTGTACAGCACCCAGGTATTCACCAGCGACTGCTGCGTCAGGTAGCTCAACAGCAGCACGCAGCCCATGCCGAACAGCTCGCGGTGCCGCCGCAGCAAGGTCAACGAGCCCAGGGGATTCGCCTGCTTCCAGGAGAAGATGCCGCGATGCTCCTTGCTCAGCGATTCCGGCAACACGAACAGGCCATACATCGCATTCAGCAGGCTCATGCCGCCCGCCACCCAGAAGGGAAGACGTGGATTCACATTGCCCAGCACGCCGCCCAGCGCCGGTCCCAGCACAAAGCCCAGCCCGAAGGCCGCGCTCACCATGCCGAAGGCCTCCGCGCGCTTCTCCGGATCGGTGACGTCGGCGATATAGGCCATCGCGGTGGGAATACTGGCCGACGTGATGCCGGAGATCACCCGTCCGACAAACAGCCACGCCAGGTCCGGCGCCAGCGCCATCACGATGTAGTCCAGCCCGAGTCCGAAGTTTGACAGCAGGATGATCGGCCGTCGTCCAAAGCGGTCGGAAAGCGAACCCAGCAGCGGCGAGAAGGCAAACTGCATCACTGCCCACACAGTGCCGAAGATGCCGAACATCTCCGCGCCGCTCGCCGCATTGCCGCCCATGAAGCCGGTCACCAGGCCCGGCAGCACCGGTGCGATCATGCCCATCGCCAGCATGTCCAGCGCGATGGTGACGAAAATAAAAGCCGCTGCGGCGCGCCGGCGGTGCGGCGTGCGTGGTCCCGGGGCTCCTACGGATGCCATGGGCTGGTCGATGGGGTGTTTCAAAGGCGATGGAGCAACAGGAGCTTCAGCCGAAAGGCGCTGCGTCGCATCCGGATCCACGACCGCCTCCGCGTCACTCCACTCCGGCATCCACGTCCCCAATCTTTGAATCTGTCTTTGAGGATAGACGCGTCGCAAACCTCTCGGCTTGGAGAAATCGGAAGTCCATTGGTGCGAAGCAACAAAGATCAGCGGCGTATCGCTGCCAAGGCTCACAGTGGGTGCGCCACATCTCGTTTGAAATGTGGCCTAACCGTAGCTCAGAATCGGTACCGTGCCGTCACCGTCCCGCTGATCGGCGCACCGGGGAGCAGCTCCAGGTCCGAGTGCGACGAGTCGTAGTAGCGTGTGTTCGTAAGGTTGAACAGGTGCCCGTCGACCTCCGTGTGTCGGCGGTGATAGAACACCGTCGCATCGAGACGCGTGTAGCCCGGCAACTGCACCAGGTTGTCGGTATAGGCAAAGGCGTCCGTGTTGAAGTACAAGCCGCCGCCTGCGCCCCACCCATTCGCAAAGCGATACGTGGACCATAAACTTCCGCTGTGCAGTGGGATGTCCGTCGGCCGCTTGCCCTGGAACGAAACGCCGTTGAAGCTGGCCATCGACTTCGTCACCACAGCGTCCTGGTACGCATAGCCACCATAGACCATCCAACGTGGCGTCACGCTGCCCTGGAAGGACAAGCTCGCTCCCAATGTGCGCTGCTCGCCTGCCAGGATGAGCTGTGAGGGGTTCGCCGGGTTCGTCGTCTTGATGTTGTTGCGGTCCAGGTCGTACACCGCCACCTGCGAGATCAGCTTGTCCCCAAGACTTGAAAACTTCGCACCACCCTCATAGTTTTCGGTCCGCTCCGGAGCCAGTTCTGCGTTGTTGGCGGCCAGGCTCAACGACTCCCCCGATGGGTCGAAGTTACGCGAGTAGCTCAAATAGAGCGTGCTCCACGGTCTCGGCTGGTACAGCAGTCCCGCGCGCGGGCTCCACTTGTTGTCCGTGCGGGCCAGATCCGGCGAGTTCGGCAACCTCTGGTCCAGCGACTGCTTAAAGCTGTCGAAGCGTACGCCGGCCATTAGTTTCCAGTGCTGCGCCAGTTGCATCAGGTCCTGCGCGTACACTGCCGCCGTCTGGCCGAAGAAGCGATTGTTTGTCGTCGGTGAACTGCCCAGCGTGGGCGCCAGGTCAGGCGCTGGATTGTAGAGCGTTACCGAGGGCGACGTCCCAAAGAACTGCAGCCGGTCGATCGTCTGCCGCCCATACTCGCCGCCCAGCAGCAGCAGGTGGCCAATGCCGGCAAAGCGCCCGCTCCGGTATGCCTCTAGCTGGTCGAAGATGTTGCGCTGGAATTGGTTTGCGTTGTACTGCCCGCGCGAGATCACCGGATTGTCCGCAGCGCTCGCAACGGTGTCTGCTGCATCCGCCTTGGCGCTGAATGCTGCTAGGGCGCGCGGTACCACAGGCTGGTTCCGCGAGGACTGCCCGGCGATGATCACTCCATCGGAGTCGAGCTGGTTTAGGAAGGTCGTTGACCAACTCACGACGTCCCCGGCCTGGCGAAAGATCTCGTGCAGATGCCAGCCATCCTCAAAGTCGTGACGCAGGTCGAAGGTCTCGTCTGTCGCTCCTTCGTGGATGAAATCGTGCGGCGCATCGCCCGAACCAAGGATGTAACCGTAATAGTTTCCAATCGGCACTACGCCCTGCGGGCCGCTGATGGCCGCAATACCCCGGTCCGGTAGCCGTTCATCGCGTAGCCGTTCCACCTGCACGTACATGTCCGTCCGGTCGCTCACGCGCCAGCGCAGTGTCGGCGCAAAGGCGTAGCGGTTCATGTAGTAGAAGTTCCGCTGACTGCCCGTAAACTCGCCCGCGCCGGTCAACCGTCCGCCCAGCGTGTTGTTCAGCCACGAGTCGGAGGTATCCGCTTCCACCCGCCGCTCGCCATAACTGCCGCCGGTGACTCCTACACTGCCTTCCAGTCCCTCCATGGTGGGCTTCTTCGTAATGCGGTTCACCAGGCCGCCAGAGGAGCCGCGCCCGTACAGCACCGCCGCCGGTCCCTCCACCACATCCAACTGCTCGGTGTTCGAAAGGTCGCGGAAGTATTGCGCATCGTCGCGCACACCGTCGATGTACTGATCCGTTCCGGCGTTGAAGCCACGGATGGAAAAGGAGTCGCGGCGTCCTTCACCGAGCGTTGGCTGCACGCCCGGTACGCCGGCCAGCGCGTCCTTCACGCTGTCCGCGCCGCGGTCCTCCAGCAGTTGGTGCGTGATCGTATATGCCGTCTGCGGTAGATCGAGCACGCGAATCGGCACCCGGCTCGCCGTGCTCTGTGTGGTCGCGGCGTAGCCGTCCGATGCGGTCACCGTCACACTTTCCACGCTGTTCTGAATCTTGAGGGTCAGCGTCAGGCGCGTCTGCGCTCCCGGACGCAGCACCAGCGCCTGATCGATCTGCTGGAAGCCCGACTGAATCGCCGACACGCGATACCTCCCCGCCGGCAGTTCGGTGCGGAAACTGCCTCCCGCGTCCGCCACGACGTCAATGGAACCCCCAGCATCGCCACTGAAGTGCACCTTCGCTCCAGGCAGCAGGCCGCCCGATGCGTCCAGGATTACACCTTCCACCTGTACCTTCGCGTCGGCTTCGTGAGCGGGGGAAGCTTCCGCAACCGCGTTCGACATAGAATTGGGGACCGATGGGACAGAGTCGGCAAAGGATGAGGCAGTAACAAGCAACAGACAGCCGAGCACCAGGCACGGCGCAACCGGAGAACGAGGGTGCGTCATAGATAAGCCTTCCAGAAGTCTTCAATAGGACTGAATCAGTCCGCGATTAACGAAGACTAAATCAGTCGGCATTTTAGACAAATGAAAATTTCATTAAAAGGCGACCTAATTGGTCCGAGTGGTGGTCGAGAGCCTCTGGAGTGCGAAACACGCAGTCATGCTTCCTGACGGCGCTATCCACATCTTGGAGCGATGTGAGATCACGAAGACCTCTACTCCTCACGAATTTTGAGGTGGGGCGAGCAGGCATTGCCAAATGGATTGGCCAGGAACGTTCCGGCAAATCCCGAGACGATGACCGTTCCATCTGCATTGAAATGGGCGGAATGGAACTCTCCCTCGGGCAGGTCGTTCAGCCGCTTCCAGGTCTCCCCGCGATCCCCGCTGATGTACGCACCGGTGATCGTGGTCAGAACCTCTCGCTTGGGCCTCGCCGGATCCACCTCTATGCCATACGCGCGAATATTGGGCCCCACCTCATCCTTCGCCCTGTGCAGAAGAAATCTTGCGTGGGTCACGCGTGCCACCGCATCTGCATTGATCGGTTCGTAGACGCCCCAGCACGCGGCCAGATGAAGGCCTCCCACGGTGGTCATGCCATGGATCGCGGAATCCGGACCGACTCCGGTGATGCGCGTCCATTTGCGTGTGCGGAGATTGAGGCGATAGGCCTGGTCGCCGGTTCCCACATAGAGAGAGTTTGGACGCAGCTTCTTTACGTTATCGAATTGCATGGAGAAGATGTCCAGATCCGAAGGAAAGTGTGGCAGCGTCCCATCCTCGATCCATGCGCCGTGGTCGTCGCGGTGGTAAGTGAAGAGCTGCGGGTTCAGGTCGAAGTATCCATAGCCGACGATCATGTGTTTCCCATCGGCGGTGATGGAGACAACACCTGCCCGCACCGGATCGCCCACTTGTTTCGGAATGCTCAGAGGGGGAAGCGGATGCGGGACGTGAGGTCCGGTGATCGGCGTCACGACAGCAGGAGATGCACCCGCTTGAGGAAACACCTGAAAGGCTCCCTCCTGCGTGGTAATGACAAAGTCAGTCCCACCCGGATACACAGCTAATCCGTTGCGCAGGCCCTCAGCGATCTCCGCATCGAAATATTTCGCCGCCACACGCGCCACCTGCGTCCACGTCTCTCCGCCATCGTTGGATCTAACGATGTAAATGGCTCGATCTTGCGCGGGAATCCTGTCGCTTACATCTGCGGTGAGACCCCATACCGTGCCGGAATCTTTGGCATTTGGATTGGGATCGCCGACCATCGTTTCAATGAAATGACTCGCGAACTGATCGCTTCCGGGAAGCCCCGTCACTCCACGCGTCCGGCACGTGTCGAAACTGTCTCTTGTTGAAGCGGTCGTGGGCTGACGCGGGGCTGGCGTCTTGCGTGGGGGAGACTGCCCCAAGACCATCAAGGAAGCAATCAGCAGGAGTAAAGAAAATCTCCGTATCTCCCGGCCCAGGCCTCGCAACTGCCGACCAAGGCCTATCCATGTGGGTCCGCCAGACATGCCTTCATCTTCGCATCCGAAGAAGTCATGTCGAAAGGTGCTGATGTCCCCCCATCGCTATCTTGGAAATGGGGTGAAGGGGCGGTGGAGAGATCGGCTGTTCTCCCTCCTCACGCGAACCGGCGCTTGCCTATTCGTCAGAAGATCTTTACGTGGAAGGTCAGGTATTTCTTAGGATTCTCGCGAATCTGCGTCACCAGGTTGCGGCTCTCGCTCAACATCGCGTCGGCATTGTTGTAGAGCGACGGGTTCACCACCATCTGGCCGATGGTGCCTTGACCACTGTCGATGCGCGCCATGATCGAGTCCAGCTTATCCACGGTGTCGCGGAACTTGGCCTCAAACTGCGGATCTTTCGCCAGCATGCCCAGTGTGCCCTTGCCCTGATTGACCTCCGCCATCAGCGAGTTCGCGTTGGCGACCGTCTGGTTCAGGTTGTTGTAGAGCGTCTGATCCTTCAGCAGCTTGCCGATGGAGCCCTGGCCGCTGTCGATCTCGGCGGTGATGTGGTCCAGCCGGGCCGTGGTGTCGTTGATGTGATTGTAGAGCGCGTCGTCTGTCAGCAGCTTGCCAATCGTGCCCTTGCCCTTGCTCAGGTCACTGCTGAGCTTGGAAAGCTGGTCGACTGTCGTATTTGCCTTGTTGTAGAGATCGGGGTTGTTGATCAACTGGCCGATCGATCCCTTGCCGGTGTTCAGCGAATCCACGAGGCTGTCGATCTTGGCCAGGATGGTGTTGACCTGCTCGATGGTGCCTTGGCTGGACTTGATCACGTCCGACAGGTTTGGACTCTCCGTTGTGCTCAGCTCGTCGTTGTCCTTCACCTGCGGACCGATCGCTCGTTTGGAATCGATGTCCACCACCGTATCGCCCAGCACGCCAACCGTGTCCAGGCTGGTCTTCGAGTCCTCATGAACGTCTGAGATGTTGCGCTTGCTGACCTTCATGATGACTTCGACCGGCGTAAGCTTCCGCTGCGGGACGATATGAATGCTCTTTACGTTGCCGATGGTTACGCCTTCGAGGTTCACTGGAGCGCCTACCTTGAGCCCGGCGGCATTCTCGAAGTAGGAGCGCAACACGAGCTTGCCCGCGAACAGGCCTCCCGTGCTGCCAGACATGAAGAAGATGAGCGCAGTGAGGGCGATCAACGCGACAATGACCAGCACTCCGACTTTCAGTTGCGACCACTGCACTTCCTGTTGATTGGGCACGAAACCTCGCTGGTATGTCGTGGCTGCCGCCCGAGGTGCTCGCCTGGGCTGCTACCGATGAGAGTACCAAATGGCACCTAAAGGAACATCACCCGGCGTAACCGAGAAGCACTTGTGACCTGGACTTGGATGATGTGACAGGCTGTCTCGTCGCATGAAGCGAGACTCTTAGTCCTCTAGGACGACAAAGGCCACGGCTTGTGTGCCGGTGTGGGTGAGCGAGAGCGCGCTGTGCCGGACGTGAAGGACGGCGGCGATCTCCGCGGCGCGTCCGTGAAGGCGCAGCACGGGCCGTCCCGCTGGTTCGCGGCCGACCTCGATCTCACGCCAGGTGATGCCGAAGCCGATGCCCGTGCCCAGGGCCTTTGCTGCCGCTTCCTTGGCAGCGAAGCGCGCAGCAAAGCTCTCCGCTGCCTTACGCTGCTTCCGTCGGCAGTAGGCGATCTCTCCGGGCGTATAGATACGCTCCACGAAGCGGTTGCCGAAGCGCTCAATCGACTGCGCGATGCGCTCGATATCCACCATGTCGATGCCGGTGCCAATGATCATCAGCCCGCCTCCACTAGGCCATAGCGCCGCTGCCAGGCCTGCTTCAGGCGGGCAGCGACGATGGCGCGCTCCGCCTCGGTCGCCTCGGCCCCGCCGCTGGCGACGAAGGCGGCTGCTTCGTACTTGGCCAGCTCCAGCAGCTCGCGGTCGCGTACCAGGTTGGCGACGCGGAAGTCCGGCAGGCCTGCCTGCCGCGTGCCGAAGAACTCCCCCGGCCCCCGCAGTGCCAGATCGAGCTCCGCCAGCTCGAATCCGTCCTGGGTGCGTACCATTGCATCCAGCCGCTGCTCCGCCTCCGCGGACACGCGTGCGCCGGTCATCAGGATGCAGTAGCTCTTCGCCGTCCCCCGGCCCACCCGTCCTCGCAGCTGGTGGAGCTGCGCCAGCCCGAAGCGCTCGGCATGTTCGATCACCATAACCGTGGCATTCGGCACGTCCACCCCGACCTCGATCACCGTGGTAGAGACGAGCACGTCAATCTCTCCACGCTGAAAGCGCCGCATCACGATCTCTTTGTCGTCGGCACTCAGCCGGCCGTGTAACAGCCCGATGCGCAGGCCCGCGAGCGCGCCGTCGCGCAACTGCTCATACATCTGCGTCGCTGCCTTGAGAGTGGGCCTCTCGAAGAGCGATGCGGTCGCCGCGGACTTCCGGGATGCAGCCTTTTTGCCGGGCTTCGCGGGTGCCTCCGCTTCCTCGGGCGCTGGGAAGTCCAGCTCCGGTTGATCGTCGCCGGCGCCCTCGATGACCGGATACACGATATATGCCTGTCGCCCGGCGGCCACCTGTTTCCGCACGAACCGCCACACCTCATCCGCCTTCTCGTCGCTGCCCCGGCGCGTCACGATGGGTGTCCGTCCCGGCGGCAGCTCGTCGAGCACGCTCAGGTCCAAGTCGCCGTAGAGCGACAACGCAAGGGTGCGCGGGATCGGTGTCGCCGTCATCACCAGCACATCCGGCTCCCCTTGGCCTGGCTTCTTCATCAGCCGAAACCGCTGCAGCACCCCGAAGCGGTGCTGCTCGTCCACAACGACGAGGCCCAGCCGATCAAACTCGACCTTTTCTTCGATCAGCGCGTGCGTCCCGATGATCAGGTCGGCCTCGCCGCGCGCAATGCGTCCGTGGGCAGCACGCTTATGGTGCGAATCGAGTGAGCCGGTTAAAAGGGTAATGCGATAGTTCCGCGTCGCGCGCTCCAGCAGCTTGCGCGCGCCCAAGTAGTGTTGGGTCGCCAGGATCTCCGTAGGCGCCATCAGCGCGGCCTGATAGCCGTTCTCGATAGCGATGAGCATCGCCTGTAGGGCGACGATGGTCTTGCCCGAACCGACATCCCCTTGCAGCAGACGCCGCATGGGGTTGGGCTGCTTCATGTCCTCGACGATCTCACCCAGCGCGCGTTTCTGCGCCTCGGTAGGGTGAAAGGGCAGCACCTCTCGCAACGCGGCACGGACCTGCTCATTGGGGGCGAAGGCGATGCCGGCCCGCTCCTTTGCCTTGCGTCGCTTGATCTCCAGACCAAGCTCGAGGAAGAACAGCTCTTCGAAGATCAGCCGCCGATGCGCCGGGGTGCGCGCCGCCTGCAACCGGCTCAACGCAACAGAGTTCTCCGGGAAGTGTGCCTGTTGCAGCGACGTATCCCGCGAAGGCAGTTTAAGCCGGTTCAGCAATGCGGTTGGCAGCGTCTCCGGGATCTTGCCGCGCAGCTCTCCGAGCAGCCCGAAGAGCAACCGCCGCGCCCAGCGTGGGCCCAGCTTCGCGCCGCCCAGGCTCTCGTAGATCGGCGTGATGCGTCCCATCTCCAGGCTCGTAATCTCGTCGCTGACCTGGGGCATCACTTCGAACTGCGGTTGGATCATCTTGAAGCCACGAGAGGATCGCGACGGCTCTACCTTGCCGAAGACGGCGACAGTCTGGCCGGCATGGAACCGGTCCTGTAGATACGTACCGCGGAACCAGATGCACTTCAATGAACTAGTTCCCTGGCGAAGTGTCATCTCGAAGATCGGTATCGTCCGGGTGCGCAACAGCGCGGATCCACACACTTCGCCGATGACGCTGGCCATCTCACCGGCAACCAGCTCATGCAGGGCGCGCGGGTTGGCGCGGTCTTCGTAGCGAAAGGGAAGATGGTAGAGCAGATCCTCTGCGGTGGCGAATCCCTTGGCTGCCAGCGACTCCGCGATGCGTGGCCCGATTCCCTTGATGAATTGGACGGGCGTATCGATCGCAAGCACGCCTCTGATGCTACCAGCGCAGCGGGCAACGCTACTGCTACACTGCAGGCACTTCCGTTGGGCCTTTCTCTCGCGCACAGCATGACCGAGACGACCAAGCAGACGCTGACCTGGCAGAGGCGGTGGATGCTCCGGCTGGCGCCCCCGCTGGTTGCCCTGCTGTTGCGGCTGCTGCATGCGACGCTGCGCTATGAGCAGATCGCTGAGGACGGTGGCCACCGCGATCGGCCCGGCGAGGCAGGCGTATGGTGCTTCTGGCACCGGTGTCTGCTGCCGGCCGCCTGCTGGTTTCATGGCCGGCCCTGCACCACGCTGCTCATCAGTGCGAGCTTCGACGGCGAGTTGATTGCGCGCACCATCGAACGCATGGGCTACGAAACCGTGCGCGGCTCCAGCTCCCGTGCCGGAGCAAGCGGCTTGCGTGCCCTGGCACGGGCCGTGCGCGCGGGCGCGGCGGCTGTCATACCCGGAGATGGGCCGCGCGGTCCACGCTACATGCTGAAGCCCGGCATTGCCAAGCTGGCAATGATCGCTAAACTGCCGGTTTACTGCTTTTACTTCCTCCCGGAGCGTGCCTGGGTGTTGCGGTCCTGGGACGCGCTGCTGATCCCCAAGCCGTTTTCGCGGGTGGTGCTGATATGGGGCAGGCCTGTCCCCGCGCCTGCATCGAGCGCCGAGGAAGAGCCGGCACGGCTCGCCGTGGAAGCAACACTGGAGCGGCTGCGCTTGCTCGCTGAGACTCACTTATCCGGACCGGCATCTGCCCGGCTCTAGAATCACCAAGTGCTCGTCTCCGACTTCGACTTCGCGCTCCGTGAGGATCTGATTGCGCAGACGCCTCCGAACGTCCGCGGCGACTCGCGCATGCTGCTGTTCGATCGTGCAACGGGCGGGTGGCAGGATTCGGCGTTCGCGCGATTTCCGGAGCAACTGCGTGCGGGAGATGTGCTGGTGCTGAACAGTTCGCGGGTGATTCCCGCGCGACTGTATGGCATCCGACTCCCTCGTGCAGGGGAGCATGAGGCTGCCATGGGCCGTATCGAGGTGCTGCTCACATCGCGGCTCGACCAATGGGAATGGGCAGCGCTGGTGAAGCCTGGACGCAAGCTCCGCGTTGGAGACGGCATCCGTCTCGCGAACGCGGCAAACGATACGACACTGGATGCGAAGATCATTGCCGCAGGCGAGCGCGGAGAGCGGACACTGCGCTTCGCAACTGTCGATGACTTCAACCGGCGGCTGGATGCGATCGGTCACATGCCGCTGCCGCCGTACATCCATCGCGACGATGCGGCACTGGATCGCGAGCGCTATCAGACGGTATATGCGGACCGGCGCGGATCTTCCGCGGCACCCACGGCGGGTCTGCACTTCACGCCTGAGATTCTCGAGCACGTCCGAGAACGAGGAGTGCAGATATCTACGTTGACCTTGCATGTGGGGCTGGGTACCTTTCGTCCCGTGACGGTGGACAACACAGCGCAGGTTCAACTGCACCGTGAGCAGTACGAACTCCCCGCAGACTGCTGCGACACGATCAACGCCGCGCGCCGCGAAGGTCGGCGCATTGTGGCTGCCGGCACCACGACGGTTCGTACCCTGGAGCACTGTGCTGCGGCAAGCGCTGACGGCACGCTCCAGCCTCATGCCGGATCGACCGGCATCTTTATCTCGCCTGGGTATCGCTTTCGCGTCGTGGATGCGCTGCTCACAAACTTTCACTTGCCGCAGTCGACGCTGCTGATGTTGGTCTCCGCCTTCGCAGGCCGCGAGGCGACGCTCGCGGCCTATCGCCATGCCGTGGAAGCGCGCTATCGATTCTTTTCCTACGGCGATTGCATGTTCATCTCATAAGCAGGAGCACCATGCCGAACACCGAAGCAAAACCACCCGTCTTCCTGCTGGACTCGATGTCCTTCATCTTCCGCGCATACCATGCCATGCAGCGACAGCGGCCTATGTCCACGCGCAGCGGTGTGCCTACCGCGGCAACGTTTGTCTTCGTGAACATGATCAACAAACTGCGCCGTGACTTTTCCCCGCATTACTTCGCTGCCATCTTCGATACCGGCGCACCAGTGTTTCGCGACGAACGCGCGAAGACGATGACCTCCGTGCGCAAGTTCAATATCAAGACCCAGCAGTTCGATGAGGTGGCCTACGAAGGCTATAAAGCAAATCGCACAGAGATGCCGGCCGATCTGTCGCAGCAGGTGCCGTACATCCGCCGCGCGCTCGAGGCCTTTCATATACCGATCATCCAGTACGACGGCTTCGAAGCGGACGACGTGATCGGCACGCTGTCTCACAAAGCAGAGAGCGCGGGCCACAAGGTCTACATCGTGTCCAACGACAAAGACATGCTGCAACTGGTGACGCAGCATGTGTCCGTGCTGAACCCTACAAAGGACAACCTGGTGCTCGATCCCGCGGCAGTGCACGAGACCCTGGGTGTGCCGCCGGAGCGTGTGATCGACGTGATGGCACTGCGTGGAGATTCTATCGACAACATTCCGGGCGCGCCGGGGATCGGGGATAAGGGCTCGGTCGAATTGATCCAGCAGTTCGGGACCCTGGAGGCAGCGCTTGATCATGCCGATGAGGTAAAGCGCAAGACCTACCGCGAGTCATTACAGAACAACCGTGACACTGTCTTGTTAAGTAAAGAGCTGGTGACGATCCACTGCAATGTGCCGGTGGATCTGGAACTGGAGCGTATGCAGACGCAGGAGCCGGATCTGGCGGCAGCGCGCGCGCTGTTCAACGAACTTGAGTTCACCTCGATGTTGAAGGAACTGGCGCCTGCCGTAGACGCGACGCAGACTGAACTAATCATCACGCCGAACCAAGAGGAGCTTGCGACGTTCTTCTCCGCCGCCGGCGCGGGATTCTCGTTGGCGGTGGACATCACATTTCTCGAAGCAGTCGCAGAACAAGTGAGCGAAGCGCAGACAGAGGCGATCGAGGAAGAGGCGCCGATGTTGCGCAACCTCTCGCTGCTCGATGTGGTCGAGGATGCAGAGCGTGCGGAAGCTGCTGTGACGCGTGAACACTTCGTCGGGGTCTCTGCCGAAGACGGCCGTGCACTTCGGATTGCACTCAACTCCGCCCCGGGTGAGCGGCTGAAGACGCTGCTGGAGGATGCGGATGTACCAAAGGTCGTTCACGATCTGAAGGCGGCATTGCGGGTGCTCGGCGAGCACGGCATTGCCATCGATGGCGTGCGCGACGACGTGATGCTTTATTCCTATCTCATCAATCCGACACATGCCACGCATCGACTCGCGGATGTGGTGGCTCGCTTCAGCAGCAGTCCGTTGGCCGAGACCGGAGAGCGGCAGTTGCCGGAGCAGGCGGCAGCAGTCCGGCTGCTTGCCGCGGGCATGCGGCACGATGTCGAAGCGATTCAGGCGATCGAGCCGTATCGCAGTATCGATCTGCCTCTGGTTCCGGTGTTGCTTGGTATGGAGCACGCCGGTGTACGTGTCGATGTAGAAGTGCTTGGTTCGCTGGCCAAGGAACTGGATGCCGAGATGTCCGAGATCAGCGAGCAGATCTTCGAACAAGCGGGCCATCGCTTTAATCTGAACTCGCCGAAGCAGCTGGGCGATGTGCTCTTCAACAAGATGAAGCTGCCGAAGCCGATCAAATACGGTAAGGGTAAGGTCGTTTCCACAGCCCAGGATGTGCTGGAGGATCTGGCGCAGCACAATCCGGTGCCAGCGCAGGTGTTGGCCTACCGACAACTGGCAAAGTTGAAGTCGAACTATGTGGACTCGCTCCCCTTGTTGGCAGATGACGAAGGTCGCGTGCACACCACATTCAATCAGGTGGGGACTGCAACCGGTCGTCTCTCCTCTACCAATCCGAACCTGCAGAACATTCCCATTCGTACCGAGAAGGGCAGAGAGATACGCGCTGCGTTCATTGCCGCTCCAGGGCACCTTCTTCTATCGGCGGACTACTCGCAGATTGAGCTGCGTCTGATGGCGCATTTCTCAGAAGACCCACTGCTTGTCGAGGCATATCGCACAGGCCAAGATATTCATACGCTCACCGCGTCCGAGGTCTTTGGCGTGCCGGCCGAGTCGATGAGCAAAGAGACGCGTGGCCGAGCGAAGGCAGTGAACTTCGGCATAGTCTATGGAATTTCGCCATTCGGGCTTGCTGCGAATCTCAACATCCCCCAATCCGAGGCGAAGCTCTACATCGAGACGTACTTCGCGCGGTATACGGGGGTGCGTCAGTTCATCGACCGAGTGCTTGAGGAGACACGCACGACGCAGCAGGTACGCACGATGTTCGGCCGGGTGCGCCCAATTCCAGATATTCAGAGCCGCAATCCTAACCTGCGCGGTTTTGCCGAGCGCACCGCCGTCAACACGCCGCTGCAGGGCACGGCCGCGGACATGATCAAGATCGCCATGATCCGCATCGATCTGAAATTGCGTGAGCGTAAGCTGCAGTCCAAGATGACCCTGCAGGTGCATGACGAACTGCTTTTCGATGTGCTGGAGGACGAGGTGGAAGAACTCAGCGTGCTGGTAAAGCAGGAGATGGAAGGCGTGGTGGATCTGACGGTACCGATCGTCGCCGATGTAGGAGTCGGACAGAACTGGCGCGATCTGAAGTAATCGTTTGTCAGACTCCGAGCGTGCTGCGGATCGCCTGTGCGATCCGTTCTGCATGGCGCTCCATGTCCGCGCGAGACTCTGCCTCGATCATCACGCGTGCCAGCGCCTCGGTACCGCTATAACGCACAACGACACGCCCTTTTCCGTGAAGCGCTGTCTCGGCTTCGCGGATGCACTGGACCACATCGGGTAACTGCTCCAGGGGCTGCTTCTCACGTACGCGCACATTCACGATCACCTGCGGAAAGACCTTTAGATCGGCAACCAGCTCATACAGCGGCTTGCCGGAACGCTGGATCACGTCCAGCACCAGCAGAGCAGTGAGCAGGCCGTCGCCCGTGGTGCTGTGCGAAGGGAAGAGGATGTGCCCAGACTGCTCGCCACCCAGCGTGGCATTGTGCTCGCGCATCATCTGCAGCACGTATTTGTCGCCGACGGGGGCGCGCAGCATCCGGATTCTGTGTGTGCCCAGTGCGGCTTCCAGTCCCATGTTCGACATGGTGGTGGCGACGACCGTGTTGTCGCGAAGCGCACCGCGTGCCTGCAGATCGCGCGCTGCCAGCAGCAGCACTGCGTCGCCGTTGACTACGTTGCCGCGTGCATCGGCAAAGAGTGCGCGGTCGGCGTCGCCGTCGAGCGTGATGCCGATATCCGCCTTGCGTTCAAACGTCTCTGCCGCAACGACCTCGGGATGAAGTGCCCCGCAATGCTCATTGATATTGCGTCCATCTGGATGCGAGTGCGTCAAATGCAGCGTGCCGCCCAGCTTTGCGAAGAGCTCGGGAGCGATGGCGGAAGCAGCACCATTCGCGCAGTCCAGCACCACGGTCTTGTCATGCAGGCTGAGGGATGGCACCACTTGCAGCAGGAATGTTTCGTAGTCGTGACGATAATGGGTGTAGGTCGTGAGCGGCTTCGCGGAGCCTTCGGGCGCGGATGCGGAGTCTGCCAGATGGCGGAAGATCTCTTGTTCAATCTCCAGCTCTTGCTCGTCCGGGAGTTTGTACCCATCGCCGCCAAAAATCTTGATGCCGTTGTCTTGCCAGGGATTGTGCGACGCCGAGATGACAATGCCTGCGGCAAAGCTGTGGGTTCGCGCTAAAAAGGCAATGCCTGGTGTGGTGATGACGCCGGCGCTCTCCACCACGGCCCCGCCGGCGCGCAGCCCGTGAGCAATGGTCTCGCTGATCCATTCGCTGGACTCGCGCGTATCCATGCCGAGCAGCACCCGCGGCGCGGCTCCGTGGCGACTGATTGTATGGGACAGGGCTAGACCCACAGCATGAATCGTGCGCGCGTCCAGCGGCGCTTCGCCCGCTACTGCGCGAATCCCATCGGTTCCGAAGAGCTTTCTCATAGTTTCTTCTCAGTGCGTATCACTTCGCTTGTCACCGTACCGTGCGCCAGTCGTATCTGTAATGTGTCGCCTGCATGAATCGCGGATACCTCACGCAGGAGCTGGCCTTCGCTTGAAAAAGTGAGGCTATAGCCGCGCTCGAGTACCGCCAGGGGTGACAGGGCTGCGAGCCGTCCTACCAGAGCAGCAGACGAGCCACGGGCGAATTCCATACGCGTCGCAAGCGCTCGAACAGCCCGTGATTGCAGGTGCTCTGTCGCCTGTTGGGCTCCCCGACAGCGATGGAGCGGGGAATGCAGAAGCAGATCGTGTGTCAACGACTCGACGGTGCGACGCGAGGTTACGAGCGAGGCTTGCATAGCACGCTGCAGGTGCTGCGCCGCTTCCGCGCGTTCGCGACGACGGCTGAGAGCCTGCGGGCTGCTTTGCTGCAGCAGGCGGCCGTAAAGCTGTTGCACAAGGACGATCTTCGCGTGCAGTAGACGCTGCCATCCGCCGACCAGGCGAAACTGCTGTTCATCGACGCGCTGCTGCGCGCGATCTAAACGATTACGCACGCGTGCGATAGTGGCATCGGCAGATACCGCTACGAAACGTCGTTCCGCCAGCGCCATGGAATAGCGGCAGGCTCTGAGCAGGCGTAGCTGCAGTGCGTCGAGACGCTCTTCCACTCCGTGCTGCATCGCTGTGATCAGTTCTGCTGCGGCGGATGGGGTAGGTGCGCGCAGATCTGCGACAAAATCGGCGATGGTGAAGTCGGTCTCATGTCCCACCGCGGAGACAACAGGAAGCGTCGACGCCGCGATTGCCCGCGCGACGGTCTCTGTATTGAAGGGAGACAGATCTTCGGCGGAGCCGCCGCCGCGCGCGACGACGATGGCGTCTACATTCTGCGCTTGGTTAAAGTAGAGAATGCCGGATGCGATCTCCCCCGCTGCCTGGTCGCCCTGGACCGTGGCCGGGTAGAGCAGCACGTCGAGCCCGGCGTGTCGCCGCGTGGCGACGTTGAGAAAGTCGCGAATCACTGCACCCGTCGGCGAAGTCACGACACCAATGCATCGTGGAAAGGTCGGTAGGGCGCGTTTGCGTGCCGCATCGAAGAGCCCCTCTTGCTGTAGCCGCTGTTTCAGTTGCTCGAATGCGAACTGAAGCGATCCCGCGCCCACCGGTTCCAGCGTTTCGGCGACCAATTGCAGCTGACCGCGCTCTTCGTAAATCGAAATACGGCCGCGCACGAGCGTGTGCAAGCCGGCTTCCGGACGGAAACGAAGCAGGCTTGCTTGCCGCCGAAAGAGCACGACCGGGATCTGCCCCTGTTCGTCCTTTAACGTGAAGTAGAGATGTCCGGAGGGTGCACTGCGCAGGTTAGAGATTTCGCCTTCGACCCAGCAGTCGGTATAGCGGCTTTCGACGTAACTGCGGATCTCGGTAACGAGTGCGGAGACGCTCCAGATACGGCGAGTCTCCTCTATCCGCTCAGAGGGGAAGAGAAGCCCCAGCTGATCGTTAGATCCCTTCGATGAATACGGCGTATCCGATGGATCGGATGACGCATTGCGCTCTGACGCCGGGTGTGCCAAAGGTTGAGTCTACACCGGCAGGTGTGTGTTTCAGGCGCGCCGCTTGCCCGCGTCCTTCGACTTGGCTTCGATCATCTGATGCAGTTGTTCGATCGAGACCTGAAGGGTCTCCAGGTCGAAGGAACGAATCGGCGCCCCCGACTCCATCATCACCTCGATGCGTCTGGCAATGTTCGTTCCCTCGGGCAGACCGAACGTGCCCAGAATGCCCGCCAGTTTGTGCGCTGCGTCCGCACCATCGTGGAGTGCGTGTGCATCGGAGGGATTCACGCGCAGGCTGCGATGCGCGGCGCGAAGAACGTCGACGCGCTCGACAATCGTTTGACGGCTGCGCGACCAGAGCGTCGTGAGTAGTTCATGCAGTTTGCCCGTTGCCTCTTCAGGCGCTGCATGGGGGGAGTGGATATCGGCCATATAGTCTCCTATTGCACCTGGGTCCAACCCAAAGTTTGTGAGACTTGTGATGAGAGCGTCAGCGGATCGAAGGGCTTGAAGAGTATTCCTGCGACCCCTAGTTCGGCGAATCGGCGCTGGTCCGAGCCTTGCACCTTGGCAGTCAGTAAAATCACGGGAATCTTGGCAGTGTTCGGATTCTTCTTTAGCTGCAGGAAGGTTGTCGGGCCGTCCATTGCCGGCATCATGACATCGAGCAGGATGGCGTCCGGGCGCTCTTTTTCCGCGCGCTCCATTCCCTGCAGGCCGGAGTTGGCTAGAAAGACCTCCCAGCCGGCAACCGTTTCCAGGCTCAAACCGGCAACCTGGCGGATATCTTCTTCGTCATCGATGATGAGTATGCGACGTGTCATATGGGCTCGAAATCATGAACGGCTGTATTCCCGGCACTGGCAAGACAGCGGGTGTATGCACATTCTGCGCGGGTGACCGCAGCATAGCAAGTACTAGCGATTCCACTTCGCTCGCCTGGACGCGCGCCTTGGTAAAGAAATGAGTGGGACCGAGCTTGAGCTGGGCGCGCTCCGCATCGCTCAAATCGCGGGCTGAATAGACAAGTAACGGGAGCGAGTGTAGCTCAGGATGACGCCGTAACCGTTCCACCAGCCCAATCCCATCGCCGTCCGGCAGCGCCAGGTCAAGGATCATCAGGTTAGGTGTGAATGAGGTACAGAGCTCCAGGGCCGCCTGCCGTGTGCTTGCGTGCAGGACATGGACGCCGGTGCGTTCAAAGGTAGCGCTGATGACGCGGGCCAGATCGAGGTCGTCTTCGACCAGCAGAATCTCTGCCCAAGTCTTCTGCCGGTTCAGCACCAGGGACAACTCCTCCAGCAGATCCGACTCCTGCGCGGGCACCTGTAACCAGCCGTCCGCGCCCAGACCGAGCGTGGAGGATTTGCCCATGGCATGCGCGCTGAGAATGATCACCGGCACGTTCGCGGTTGCGGGCTCCTCCTTCAGGATGCGCAGCGCCTCCCAGCCGGACATGTCCGGCAGCGTGAGATCAAGCAGGACCGCGCGTGGCGCCTCTCGCTGCGTGTGCGCGAGTGTCTCGCGCCCGCTGGAGGCTTCAATCACGTTGTAGCCATGGAAGCGGAGACTGGCGGCGAGACTGGTGCGCGTGTCGTTGTCACTGGTGCTGATCAGCAGTGTCTCGCGATCGCTTTGCGGAGCCTGTTCCAGGCGTGCATGCTGTTGCGGGTCGTTGGGCAGCAGGACGCGGATGATAGCGCCACGCAGCGGATTCTGTTCTGCCCAGATGCGGCCTCCATGCTGTTCCACGATCGTGCGGCAGATCGCGAGACCTAGCCCGGTCCCGCCCTTTTGACGCGAGTCCGATGCGTCCACCTGCTGGAAGCGGTCGAAGATAATCTCCAGCTTGTCTTCCGGGATGCCGCGGCCTTCGTCGGAGACGCTCAACGCGACGCCCTCGTCGGATCTGTCGATCGTCACGGTGACGACGGAATCGGGCGGCGAAAACTTGATGGCATTGCTCAGCAGGTTCGTCATCACCTGCTGCAGCCGGTCCGGATCGACGACCAGATCGATCGCGTCCGCATGCAACACGAGCTTGACCGAGGCATTGTCCGCAACCGGAGTGACCGAATCGATGGCTTGTTGCGACAGCTCGGAGAGCAGGCACGGCCGGAAGCTGAGTGGCGCACGCCCGGACTCCATGCGTTCCAGGTCGAGGATGTCGTTGATGAGGCGGACCAGACGGTCCGAGTTATTGACGGCAATGCGCAGCAGGTTCGCGGCCTTCTCGTTTATGTCACCCAGTAAGCCGGTGGAGAGCAATCCCAGCGAGCCGCGGATGGAGGTGAGCGGAGTGCGCAGCTCGTGGCTGACTGTGGAGATGAATTCGTCCTTCATCCGGTCGAGCGCCTGCCGCTGGCTTACGTCGCGGAAGTTCAGCACGCTGCCGGTGATGCTTCCCTGAATCTGCATTGGGGTCAGGGTGAATTCAACCGGGAAGGAGGTGCCGTCGGGGCGATAGAAGATGTCCTGTCCCTGCGCGCCATCCTTGGCGAACAGTCCGCGGCGGATGTAGCAGTGAGAGGCGCATGCCGTTGGGCTGCCGTAGATCTCTTCATGCACGATGGCGTGCACGAAACGCCCGGTCAGCGCATTGGGTACCGTGCCGAGCATCTTGGCGGCGGCTGGGTTTGCAAAGGTGACACGGCCGTGTTGGTCGGTGCCCAGGATGCCATCGGCCACCGTGTTCAGGATCGATTCCTTCTGGCGGTTTAGCTCGTTGACGCGCTTCTCCTGCACGGAGCGGCCGAGGAACTGTCCGACGGACGCACACACCGTCTCGACCGTCGCCATGATCTCAACTTCGGCAGCCATCCGCTTGCGGCTGAAGAATTCGATGACCGCAATGACCTGGTTGCCTACGCGAACCGGCACGCCCCAGCAGGTAATCAGTCCGTCCAGCTTCGCGCCTTCGCGAGTGTCGAAGCGAATATCGGTATGAATGTCCTCGATCCAAATCGAAGCGCCCTGCATCCAGACCTGACCGGGGAGCCCCTCTCCGGGTGCAAATTCTGTGATCGAGCTCTTGGCAAGCGTAACGGGGAAGACGCAATCGGCGGCCATCCACATGCTGCCGTACCGCAACACCTGGTATCCGGAGTCCGCGCGCCATAGCTCGACCAGGTCGAAGCCGAGGTGGCTGCCAAGCGCTGCGAGGATGCGGGGAAGCGAGTCTTCCGTGGACGCCTCCTGCACCACCTGTCCTACGCCGAGCTGCATGGCAAGACGCCGCTCCCGCTGGTTGCGCAGCGTGACGTCGCGGAGAATGCAGCGTACCGCGCGTGGCCGGCCGGCCTCACGCAGGCCGAAGAGGCTGGCCTCCATCTCCCGGACGCGCCCGGCGAAGTCCTCCACACGCAAGTGCACCTGCTCCACATGTTCGCCGGCCAGAGCACGCTCGAAGATCGCGGCGGCTTGAGACTGGATCGCAAAGGGAAATGCGGACGCAAAGCCCTCAAGGGTACGCGCCGATGCCGCATCGCGTCCGAAGTACCGCTGCCAGGCAGGATTGACGTAGAGGTACTTGCCCTCCGCCGACAGCATGGCGATCATTTCGGTCAGGTTCTCGAAATAGTCCCGATAGCGGACGACAGCAGAGACTTCGGTTGTCTTCGGCTCCGCACTCACGGGCGACGGGGTCTCGCGACTCTGCATCTCTTCACGCAAATGGCGCTCATGCCGCAGCTTGAGCAGGCAGACGATGGCGAAGCAGGTCTGGATCGCACCCCACGCCAGAAAGATGAAGATCGGCTTGGCGGGACTCCAGATGACTCCGCTGCCGGAGTACATCATGACGATGGCGGTATAGGCAGTCGAGAGCAATGTCAGCGCGAACATGGCGAGCCATACCGGTCGGCCGCTCAGCCAATGGGTGAAGAGACGTTCGTGCTGACTCATCGAAAAATGCAAAGGTCAAAACCCTGTGCGCAAGATAGAGGAACCCGCATCCAGGCGAAGCACAGCTCCCGGATAGTGGCCTCTTTACGACCCCCAAATCCCAACAAAGCACGTCCCACTCGTTCGCGAAAGCATTCGTCACTGTTGACAAGTAGGCCTTCCGCCGATCGTTAGCGATTCGGCAAGAAGGCTCGTTTGCGTGGCGCGAACTGTCCCGGTACAACGTACGTCCAGGCTCTGTTTTCATCCCTCGAATGCTTCGTGAGTATAGAGGGTAACTCTTACCGATAGCCAAGAATTTTCTCCCAAGTAACCCAAAATTCTTGGTTACTGCACCGTGAATTGTGCAGAATTAGTTCGGTCGCAGGGATTGGCGCTAGCTGAAGAGAATCTAGATACAAACGGCCCACCCGGCTGGGTGGACCGTTTGGGATAGCAGCTTCAGCACTGTTCGGAATCAGGCATTCACCGGCTCTAACAAGCGTGCCCAGCGGCGTTCGCGGCGAGCGGTGTGTGCCTGCTTGTGATAGGCATACCCGGTAACTAAAGGTACTGCGATGGTGGCTTCGCTATAGACCATCTGTTCGAAGGTCGTATCCACCTTTCCCCAGGAGCTGGCTTCCTTTAGCGTGCTTGAGGAAAGAGCGCCGTCGCGGACATCGGCGACCGTAATCTGGATCGCATACTTGTGCATCGGCGCTTCGTTGCCGAGGATCTCCGCCGCGACCACGATGTCCTGAGCGAAGTTCTTCGGCACGCCGCCGCCGATCATCAGTAGTCCGGTGGTCGGGTTGGCAATCTTCAACTGCGTGATCTCGTAGAAGTCCTTGGCGGAGTCGAGGGAGACCTTAGGCTTGTCGGCCCGGGCGTGCTGGTGAGCCACCAGGCCGAATCCGGCGGAACAATCGCTGAATGCCGGGCAGAAGACCGGCACATCCTTCTCATATGCGGCCAGCACAATGCCGTCCACGCCGCCCTGCTGCGGGGTCTTGCCGTTTTTCGTGAGATAAGCACCCATCTCGCGGATGAACTCACGCGAACTGTAGGGCCGGGGCACCAGTGAGTCGGCGATCTTCTGCGTGGTGTCGTCGCAGGCGCGCAGCTCTTCCTCGTCGATCAGCGTGTCATAAATGCGATCGATCATCAGCTCGCGCAGCGTGCCGTCTTCGGTGCCGCCTTTCACTACGTCGTCGGCGATCCAATGGCGGTAGCCGAGTGATTCGAAGAAGTCCTGGTCCACGATGTTCGCGCCTGTCGAGACCACGGCATCCACCATATTGTTACGGACCAGGTCGACGAAGATCTGTTTCAACCCGGCGCTGATGAGCGAACCGGCGAGACAAAGGATGACGCCGCATTCCTGATCGCGCAGCATGCGTTCGTAGATCGAGGCGGCGCGGAACAAGTCGCGCGAACTGAAGGCCATATACTGCATGGCGTCCACCAGCGGCACAACGTTGTGCTGCTTGATGTCGATGTGTTGAATAGGCTGCTGGAGTAGTTCCTTCTTGGTAGCCATAGAGACTTAGAATACCAATCGGCGAGCGGCGGCTTGTGCTACGGATCGATAAATTTCTCCGCTTTTGGCGGGCGTTCGCACATTTTTCGGGCGTTGACGCAGCATCGCTATACTTGCCGCCATGTCTGCTCGGCTTCGCCTCACTCGCAGCGCTGCGATCTTCTGTTTTCTTCTCTCGTTTGCATGTCGGCCCGGGTTCGCCTGGGGGCCGGACGGTCACCGCATCATCAATCGGCTGGCTGTCGAAAAACTGCCCGTGGACGTTCCGCAGTTCCTGCGGTCCTCGTCGGCGCTTGACGAGATCGAGTACCTTGGCCCCGAGCCCGATCGCTGGCGCGGCGCCAATGAGCCGGAGCTGAACGCCGCTCAGGCGCCGGAGCACTTCATCGACCTGGAGCTGGCCGACATGGTGGGCAAGCTGCCGCGGCGGCGGTATGACTACATTGCCGCGCTCTATGCCGCGGGGCTGACGCACCCCAATGAGGCAAAGGAGCTGCGGCCGGAGAAGGTCGGCCTCCAGCCCTGGGTTACAACCGAGGTCTATGAGCGTCTGCAGGCGGCGCTGCGCGAGTACCGCAACCAGAAGGGGAAGGGTGAGGACACGAAGCCGGTAGAGGCAGCGGCAATCTTTTACGCCGGGTGGCTGGGTCACTATGTCGGCGACGGATCGATGCCGCTGCATACGACCGTCAATTACAACGGATGGGTCGAGAAAGAGAACCCGAACGGTTACGTCACGTCGCCGGGAATCCACTCGCAGTTCGAGAGCGGCTTCGTCCACCGCAACATCAAGGCAGCGGATGTAGAGCCGTTGATCACCGCAGTAAAGCCTCTCGATGATCCCTTTGAGGATTACCTCAACTACCTGCGCGCGTCTCACGCGCTGGTGGAGCAGGTCTACCGGATCGAAAAGGCGCAGGGCTTCGAGGGTGCGGGCAATTCCGACTCGAAGCAGTTTGTTGCGTCACGGCTGGCAGCAGGGGCGAGTGAGTTGCGCGACATGATTGCGACGGCCTGGCAGCAGAGCGCAAAGCCCGTGCCGCCGTACCAAGAAGGCAAGCCGATCCCGCGCTCGACTGCACCGCGACCGTGTCCCTGTCAGTAAGTCTTGCAGCGTGAACAGGGTGATGCGCCGGTACAGCAGATCCCTGCACTTCTCCGTCACTTCTTTCAGAGTCCGGTCGGGATGAGATTCCGAAATTCCGATTGGTTATGCGACACGGGGTATCAGCGCAGCGAGCAGCCGGGTGAGCTGCTGCTCGACACGTGCGCCAATCTCCATCACTTCGGCGTGATCGATGGGCTTCTCGACAACCCCCGCCGCCATGTTGGTTACGCAGGAGAGGCCCAGGACCTCGATGCCGAGATGGCGCGCGGCGATCACCTCATGCACCGTGGACATGCCAACCAGGTCGGCACCCATGGTGCGGAAGGCGCGGATCTCGGCCGGCGTCTCGAAGCTCGGTCCGCTCAGACCGAGGTAGACGCCTTCGGGTAGCGGGATTCCTTCTGCCTGCGCGGCAGTGCGCGCGAGCCGGCGCAGACGTCGCGCATAAGCATCCGACATATCGAAGAAACGTTCGCCGAGGCGCGGGTCATTCGGGCCGGTCACGGGGTTCTGTCCGGTGAAGTTGATGTGGTCTGCAATCAGGACAAGCTGGCCCGGCGCCAAGTCGGTGCGGATCGCGCCCGCGGCATTGGTCACGATCAGCGTCCGTATGCCCAGTTGCGCCAGCACGCGAGTGGGGAAGACCACCTGCTGCTGCGTGTAGCCCTCATAGCCGTGGACACGACCCTGCATCACTACGAGCGGGATGCCTGCGAAGCTGCCAAGGACGAGCCGGCCGCTGTGACCTTCGACAGTGGACCGCGGGAAGTGCGGAATCTCCGCGTAGGGAATCACGGTCGGATCCGCGAGCCGGTCGGCGAACGAGCCGAGACCCGAGCCGAGGACAAGAGCGATCTTTGGCCGTGAAGGCTGGGGTCGTAAAGGCTGGGATTGTAAGGGTTGGGTTTGCAAGGCGGCGCGCAGGCGGATCGCCGCGGCGGCCTCTTTGGCCTGGTCGAAGGCAGTCGGCTGGCGTGCTCCGGTCAGATGGTCCGTCATGCGTCGTCAGTGTACTGGTATCTGACTTGTCCCCCATTTGCTCTATCGTTGGACGGGCTACGCTAACGCCGAAAATGCATCGAAGTACTGCGCAGGTGTCTTTGACATAAGGACACCCACGCATCGATCCTTACCGATGCTTCGCTTACAAAGGCGCACCCAACAAGGCGCACCCCAAGTGGAGATGAACTACGGGCCGGCTGGCATCTGCCTGGCAACGTCATGCGGTGTCTGTTCGTCCTACCTGCCATATGAATCCACGCCAGTTGAAGTCGCTATGGATTGTGGTGATTTCTGCCGCGGCCATGCTGTCTGTCGCGCCGCGCAGCGTCGCTCAAAGCATGCTCGCGACTGCGCCCACCGCCCAGGGTGACACGTTTACCAACCCGTTGCTGCAGACTGGGCCCGACCCGTGGGTGGTGTGGTGGAAGGGCTTCTACTACTACTCGAACTCATCCGGCAAAAACCTGACGCTGCGCAAGACGGCGGATATCACCGATCTTCGGAACGCGGAAAAGAAGGCGGTCTGGGTACCGGAGCCGGGACACCCGTGGTCTCAGGAGCTATGGGCCCCCGAGCTGCATCGCTGGGCTAACAAGTGGTACATCTACTTCGCCGCCGATGCCGGCGAGAATGCTTCGCATCGGATCTATGTCGTTGAGAACGACAATGACGATCCTATCGAGGGGACGTGGACCTTCAAGGGCCAGGTCAAAGACTCAAGCGATAAGTGGGCCATCGACGCGACCACCTTCGAGCTCAAGGGCCAGCACTATCTGGTGTGGTCGGGCTGGAAAGGCGAGAATGATGGCGAGCAGGATCTTTTCATCGCGCATATGAGCAATCCGTGGACGATCGACTCGCCACGCACGCTGATCTCCAAGCCCATGTATCCGTGGGAGAAGCACGGCGACTTGCCCAACAGGCACGTGAACGTGAATGAAGGCCCGGAGGCGCTGATGCACGACGGAAAAATCATGATCGTCTTTTCGGCGTCCGGCTGCTGGACGGACTTCTATACGCTTGGTGTTCTCGAGGCCAACACCGGCGCGAACCTGCTCGATGCGAAGAGCTGGACGAAGATCGATCATCCGTTCCTGAGCACCGATCCCCAGGCGCACGCCTTCGGTCCGGGGCACAATGGGTTCTTCCAGTCTCCGGACGGCAAACAGAACTGGATCATCTATCACGCCAATCCGGGACCCCACGAAGGCTGCGGCAATATGCGTTCGCCGCGCATCCAGCCCTTTACCTGGAATCCGGACGGGACACCGCACTTCGGCACGCCGGTGCCGCTCGGGCAGCCGCTGCCGAAGCCCGCGCAGTAGGTTCGAACGACTATCTTTTTGACCAGCGTGGCGATTGCAGTCGGGGATTCCCTTTGCGCGAAGTGGCCGATGCCGGTCAGCTCGTGCCGTTCATAGCCGCCGGTGAACCAATCCTCTTGACCGAGCGATGCGGCTGACCGATTGCAATGATCCGCGAGGCCGCAGGCGCAGCATGTGCGGATCTCCATCTTCGGTCGCGCATCGCGTTGTGTCGTTCTATTCCCGACGGAGTGTTTGCACGGGATCGAGCAGCGCGGCGCGGCGTGCGGGTAGTGCGATCGCGATGAGCGCGGGGACGATCAGCAGTGCGAGCGATGCGCCGAGGACTGGCAGCGACGCAGCACGTGCCTGATAGAACTGCGCGCGCAGTGCGTACCCGGTGAGACCTGCGGCGAAGAGTCCGGCGGCAGCGCCGAGCAGGATCCAGCGCGACTCCTGCGCGAGCAGCAATTGGACGATGGCTTTGCGTGTGGAGCCAAGTGCGAGGCGGATGCCGATCTCTTTCTCGCGCAACGAGACCTCATAGGCAAGCAGCCCGTAGGTGCCGAGGATGGCGAGGAAGAGCGCGAGCGCACCGAATGCTCCGGCAACCTGCATCAAGAAGCTGCGCTGCTCGACCTCATGCGCCATCTCCTGAGTCATGGTGCGCAGGTGGTAGAGGGAGAGATCGGCGTGGTGGGCGAGGATGATGTTCCGCACCGTTTTGGCGAGCGGGGCGGGATCGCCGACGGTGCGCAGCAGGATAACCTCCCCGGTCTGCGGATTGTCGGCCTCGGGGAGATATAGGTCGGGGCTGGAAAGCGATTCCAGATCGTAACTGTGAACGTTGCCAACAACGCCGACGACGGTGGCCCAGTCGTTGAGCTCGCCGGTCTTGATGCGGCGCCCGATGACGCTCTGGCCGGGCCACTCGCGCTCGGCCAGAGCGCGGTTGACGATGACGACATGATGGTCGCCATTGTCGGCGCTGGTGAAGTCGCGGCCTTCGAGTAGTGGTTGCTGGACCGTTGCGAAGTAGCCCGGCGTGACGTGATAGGAGTTGGGATTGAGAGTGGCGTGCTGCCGGCACTGGTCGGGATGCGCGTCGGAGCAGAAGTCAGTACGGTTGACGGCGTTGCCGAGCGGTGGATGGTTGGTGGACGCGACGGCTTGGACCCCGGGAAGCTGACGCAGGGTGGCGATGAGCTGTGTGAAGTAGAGGTTGGTGCGCGGGCCATCGTAGCGCGGGGTCACGCTGGTGCCGTCGATGTCAACGCCGGCCATCAGCAGATGGCTGGGCTCGAAGCCGAGCGGCTGATGGAGCAGGGTGTAAACGCTGGAGACGGTCCATCCGGCGCAGGCGACGAGCACGAGGGTGAAGGCGATCTGCGCGGCGACCAGGACGCGCCCGACGCGACGCAGGCTGCTGCCTCCCGAGGCTCTCCCGGAACCGGCGAGGTCGCGTACCAGGTTGGGCTGCAAAGTGCGCGCAGCGGGGAGCAGGGTAAGGAAAATTGTCACCATCGTAGTGACCAATATGACGAATGCCAATACGCCTGGACTGATGGTTGCGTGCGCGAGGCGCGGCAGGTGAAGTGCGCGGGCCCGAAGCAACAGATGGATTGCGCCGTAAGCGATGGCGATGCCAGCCACGGAACCGGCGACGGCGAGGACAGCGCTTTCAAGCAGCAGTTGGCGTAGGAGCTGCGGGAAGCCAGCTCCGAGGGTAACCCGGGTCGCGAACTCGCGTCGGCGGCGCACGCTGCGCGCGAGCAGAAGATTGGCAAGGTTAGCGCAGGCGATGAGCAGCAGCAGGCCGCAGGCGGCGAGAGTCGCGAACAGAGCGGGACGGGTGCTCGTTCCCGTGAGTTGGGTGATCCAGGGAAGGATAACGGGGGGCTGGCCGAGGACGCCACTGTAGTCGTTCGGGAAATCGTGGTCGAGCGTGTTTTGCACGCGCGCGAGGTCGGCGGTGGCTTGCGGGATGGAGATGCTGGAACGCAGGCGGCCGAGGATCGAATAGCCGAAGTTGCCACGCGCAGTAGGGCGCTGCCAGGGATCGCAGCCGGTAGGAATAAAGATGTCCGGTTGATTGAGCGACTCGGTGCCTTCGATGGCCTGGGACAAAGGCAGCACGCCGGTGATCTGATAAGTACGGCGGTTGATCTCAAGGGTGCGTGCGCCCAGGGTCGAGCCGCCGCCGAGTTGCTTCCAGAAGCCGCTGCTGACGACTGCCTGCGAGGTGCAGTCGCGCTCGTTGCCAGTGCGAGGCAGGTCGCTGCCCAGAGCGAAGCTAGCGCCGAGAGTGGCAAAGAAGTTCTGAGAGACTTCGAGGACGTTGCCAACCTGGCTGCCTTGAACCTGGCGGCCCTGATCGGTGCGCACGGTGGGCGCCCACCCGCGATACGCGGCGATGGACTGAAAGCTATTGCCGCGCGACTGCCAGTCCTGCATGGTAAGTATCGAGGAGTTTTCATCGGGACCGGCGGCGATGGCCACGAGGCGATCTGGCTGGGGGAAGGGCAGCGGCTGAAGCAACACTGCATCGAGCACGCTGAAGATAGCTGTGGTGGCGCCGATGCCGAGGGCCAGGGTGAGAATGGCAGTCATGGCGAAGCCGCGGCTGTTGTTGAGCTGGCGAAGCGCGTAACGGATCGACTGGAGCATGCGTGGATCTCCGCTGAGAAGCCTGCACGTGAGGTGCCATTTCCAATTGACGCGATCCGCCACGTCTCAAACACAAGACGTGCGACCCATCCTTCTTGCGCTCGCGCGCGGAGTGATAGGCTCGTTGCCGGGCGAAGCGTACGGGCCAAACGCGTGTAGTGTTGTCCGGTAGTGGACTCGCTTGTCCAAAATCGGACACACGGAATGGACACACGGATCGGACACACGGAATGGACAGGGAGCGGACACAAACGCCGTCACCTGCGATCCACGCGGTGAACTAACTGGGCAGTACAGTGAACGATCTGCGGTTGCGCCTGTTGGTGCGTGAATTGCATGAATTGCACCTGCCACCCATCCCTTTGGAGGACCGCGTGTCGAACTTCATGCAGGATTTGCAATTCGCTCTGCGGCAGATGCGCCGCTCGCCCGGCTTCCTGCTGACGGCCGTGTTGACGCTGGCGCTGGGCGTGGGCGCGAATACAGCGGTGTACTCGCTGCTGGACCAGGCGCTGCTGCGCTCGCTGCCGGTGCGCGCGCCGGAGCAGTTGGTGGTGTTGAGCGCGCCGGGCAAGGCGTGGGAGGGACACACCGGCGACCGAGGCGCGGGTGAGGATAAGTCCTTTTCCAACCCGATGTACCGCGACCTGCGCGACCAGGCGAAGGTCTTCGATGGGCTGATCGCGACGGGATCGACCTCGGTGGGGATTGCGCATGACCGGGCTTCGGAGACAGGCGAGGCGGAGCTGGTGAGCGGCAACTACTTCTCTGTTCTGGGGGTGACACCGGCGCTGGGGCGGCTGCTCTCGCCTGCCGACGATGCAGCACCAGGGGCGCGGCCGGTTGCGGTACTGAGCCACCAGTATTGGGCTGCGCATATGGGCGCGAATCCGAATGTCGTGGGCAGAACAATTGCGCTGGACGGACATAGTTTTGAAGTGATCGGCGTGGCGCCAGTCAACTTTCAGAGCGCGGTCTGGGGAGAGACGCCCGATCTGTTCGTGCCCATGGCCATGCTGGACACGGTGATTCCGGGGAAGGGCAAGCGGCTGACGGACCATACCGATCGCTGGATGAACGTGATCGGGCGGCTGCATGCGGGCGAGACACGCGCACAGGCAGAGGCCGGCATCGCCCCGCTGTGGCATGCCTTGCGGGCAGACGAGTTGAAGGCGCTGGGCCATCGCTCCCCGCGCTTCGTCGATGGCTTCCTGACGCACAGCCCCTTGCTCTTGGTGTCCGGCGCGCGGGGGCTCTCCTATAGCCGCAGCTCGCTTGAAACACCGCTGTTGGCGGTGATGGCGATGGCGTCGCTGGTGCTGCTGCTGGCGGTGGTCAATGTGGCGAGCCTGCTGCTGGTGCGTGCTGCTGGTCGGGTGCAGGAGTTTGCCGTGCGCTATGCAATGGGCGCGCGGTCGGGCCGCATCCTGCAGCAGTTGCTGATCGAGGGAGCGTTCATCGGCGTGCTGGGTGGGGCCGCGGGTATGCTGCTGGCGCCTGCCGCCATGCGGCTGCTGGCACGCCAGATCTCGGGAAGCGATGAGACAAGCGCGTTTCACACCACGCTCGATGCGCGGCTTTTTGCCTTCGGGTTGATCGTTGCGCTGGCAGTAAGTCTGCTGTTCAGCCTGGCGCCGGCGGTGCAGTTGTGGAAGCCGGACTTGGTGACGGCTCTGAAACAAAAGGCAGGGACGGCGAATGGCGGCGTGCTGACACTGCGGCGGCTGGTGGTTTCGTTGCAGATCGGACTGAGCGTGCTGTTGCTGATCGGCGCCGGGCTGTTCGTCCGCACCATCGAGAACCTCCGGCATGTGAATGCGGGATTTAACGCGACGCATCTGGTCACCTTCCACATCGATCCGGTGCTGGCGGGCTACGCGCAGCCGCAGATCGCCGTGGTGGAAACGCGCGTGATCGATGCGATGCGCGCTCTGCCCGGTGTGCAGGCTGTTGCGGCCAGCGACGATCCTGAACTGGTGGACGATACGCATGGCGGAAACGTGACAGTGGTCGGCTACACGCCGTCAGCGAACGAGGACTTCGATGTCGAGAAGAGCATCGTAAATCCAGATTACTTCCACGCGATGCAGGTGCCGATGGCGGTGGGCCGGAGCTTCAATGCCGCGGACGGTGCGACGGCTCAGCCGGTCGTGATTGTGAACGAGACGTTTGTGCGGCACTACTACAAGAACGCGTCTGCGGCGATTGGAGGGCGAGTCGCAAATGGTGGGGGGGACAACCTGAAGTATAAGACGATTGTGGGTGTGGCGCGTGACACACATCACAGCAACCTGCGTGATGCAAGCATTCCGACACTCTTCACGCCGCTGGCGCAGGCAGACACGGCTCCCGGGCGGCTGTATCTGTACCTGAGGACTGCTACCCCGCCGCAAGAGATGTTTGCGACGGTGCGTTCCACGGCGCAATCGATCGATGCGGGGTTGACTGTTTCCGGTCTGCAGACGATGGACGAGCAGGTGGAGCAGAGTATCTCCAATGAACGAATGATCGAGGTGCTGGCGCTGGCCTTCGGGTTGCTGGCTACGCTGCTGGCGGGTGTTGGGCTCTATGGTGTGTTGTCTTACACCACGGTGCAGCGGACGCGGGAGATCGGTATACGGATCGCGCTGGGCTCGACGCGATTGGCTATTTGCGGCCTAGTGGTGAAGGAGATGCTGCGGCTTGGCGTGCTGGGCGTAGCTGTGGCTGTGCCGTGTGCGATCCTGCTGGGCCACGCGCTGCAAAGCCAACTCTTCGGTGTCTCAGCGGCAGATCCATTGACGCTGATCGCGGTTGTGCTGCTGATGGGATTGGTGGGGCTGGTCGCAGCGCTGGTGCCGGCGCAACACGCAGCGAGCGTAGAGCCGATGGAGGCGCTCCGGGTGGAGTGAAGGGCGCAGAGAAAAACAGCAGAAAGAGATAGAGAACCGCGCACGACGAAGAGAAAGGCAGCGTACTGCAGAAAAAAGCAAACGAGTAAAGTAGCTTTCCTCTTGTCTGTATCTCTCTGCTTTTCTGTAGTTTCCTCTCTTCGCCCTACTTCTGCGGCGTCAGGCCCAGCTTCTCCGCGATCACATCGGTGTACTTGAGTCCGGCGCCAGTGTTGAACAGGACGCAACGGTCGGCGGACTTAAGGAATCCGGTGGCCAGCAGGTGATCGTAGGCGGCGGTGGCGGCAGCGCCCTCCGGGGAGAGCAGGATGCCTTCGTGCTTCGCCCAGTCGAGTAGAGACTGGAAGATGGTCTTGTCCGGCAGAGCGAGGCATACGCCACCGCTGCTGCGACAGATATCAAGGATGATGGTGTCGCCGTAGGGCTTGGGGACGCGCAGGCCGGAGGCGAAGGTGGTGGCGTTCTGCCACATCTCGGAGGCCGGCTTACCCTCTTCGAAGGCGCGCGCGACAGGCGCGCAGCCGCTGGCCTGCACCGCGATCATCTTCGGCCTGCGTCCGGCCCGTACCCAGCCGAGATTTTCCATCTCTTCAAAGGCCTTCCACATGCCGATCAGCCCAACGCCACCGCCGGTGGGATAGAAGACGGCGTCGGGATACTCCCAGCCAAGCTGCTCGACCAGCTCATAGCCCATGGTCTTCTTGCCTTCGACGCGAAAGGGCTCCTTGAGCGTCGAGATATCGAACCAACCCTCGGTCTGGCGGCGCTCGGCGACGATGCGCGCGCAATCGGAGATGAGTCCATCGACCAGCGTGACATGCGCGCCGTAGGCAATGCCTTCCATGTAGTTCGCGATGGGGACGTCTTTCGGCATGAAGATGTGTGCCTCGATGCCGGCAGCCGCAGCGTAGGCAGCGAGCGCGCCCGCGGCATTGCCCGCGGAGGGCACAGCCAGCTTCTTCAATCCGTAATGACGCGCCATGGTGACGGCAAGGGCGAGACCGCGCGCCTTGAAGGTGCCGGTGGGGTTTGCGCCCTCTTCTTTCAAGTACACGCTTCGGTTACGTTTACTTTGCAGCATAGGCGTCCAGCCCTCGCCCAACATGACCGGCTCGACCGTGGGCAGCACCGCGCGATAGCGCCACATGCCGACGGAGGGTGCGGTGCCGGCGTCCGCGGCGATGCGGTCACGGACGGCGACGCCCTTAGCGGTGGAGAGATCGTAACGGACATAGAGTGCACCGGCGCACTGCGGGCAGAGGGTTTGCGGTGTCGCAGCGGAGATGTGCGCGTGGCAGCGGGAGCAATCAAGGTGGGAGATCGGGGGCATAGGGTCAGCCTACAACGGTCGCCTGGAACGCAGTGATGCCGCATCCCACCTGGTTTCGCCAGGATGAGGCAGCCTTCTGGCGATGCCTGTAGGATGTTGGTTCGCATGCCTAACCACCGGACTGGACAACGATGGCTGATGGTTGCGGGCCTGCTGCTGTTTGGCGTGGGCGCGCTGCTCTCGGTGCATTCCGCGGGCTGGATGGCGCTGCGGATCGCCGGTCTGCTGCTGCTGGCGGTGTGGGCGCGTCGCTCGCTGACGGCGTGGATCTTTGTCGCCATGTTGGCCGGTGTCGAGCTGGGTGTGGATGCGCCGGGTCTTGCGGTGCAGAGCAAGGTCTTCAGCGACATCTTTCTGCGGCTGATCCGCATGATCGTGGCGCCGCTGATCCTGGGCACGCTGGTGACGGGCATTGCGGGGCACGGCAGCCTGCGACAGGTGGGGCGCATCGGCGTAAAGGCGCTGGTGTATTTCGAAGTGGTGACGACGCTGGCGCTGTTGATCGGCGTGGTCGCGATCAATCTGTCGAAGGCCGGCGTGGGGCTGACGGTGGCACGCCCGGTCATCCACGCGACGATCGCGGCGCGAGTGGAATCGCGGGAGGAGATGGCGGAGCCCGATCCGCATAGCTGGCAGGCGTTTCTGCTGCATGTCTTTCCGGAAAACATCGCGAAGTCGATTGCCGACGATCAGATCCTGCAGGTCGCGGTCTTCGCGGTGCTGCTGGGCATCGCGCTGACGATGCTGAGTGACGAACGCCGCAAGCCGCTGCTGGCGCTGGCGGAGTCGGTAACGGCAGCGATGTTCGCCATTACGAACATCGTGATGTACGTGGCGCCGCTGGGCGTGGGTGCTGCCTTGGCTTACACGGTGGGGTTGCGCGGCCTTGCTGTGCTGCTGCCGCTGGCAAAGCTGCTGGGCACGTTGTACGCGGCGCTCGTCGCGTTCCTGTTGTTGGTGCTGCTGCCGGCAGCGATGCTCTACCGCGTGCCGGTGCTGCGTTTCATTCAGTCTGTGGCGGAGCCGGCGACGATCGGATTTGCCACGAGTACCTCCGAGGCTGCCCTGCCACGCGCGATGGAAGAGATGGAGCAGTTCGGCGTACCGCGACAGATCGTGTCATTTGTGATCCCTGCCGGTTACAGTTTCAATCTCGCCGGATCGGCGGTGTATCTGGCGCTGGCGTCCATCTTCGTGGCGCAGGCCGCGGGCATGCGAATGGGCTGGGGAGCGCAACTGGCGATGGTCTTCACCCTGATGCTGACCAGCAAGGGTGTAGCCGGCGTGCCGCGTGCCACGCTGGTGGTGCTGCTGGCCACGGCATCGACCTTTCATCTGCCGCAGGAGCCGATCTTCCTGATTCTGGGTGTGGATGCCTTTGCCGACATGGGCCGCACTGCGGTGAATGTGATCGGCAACTGTCTGGCGTCGGCAATCGTAGCGAGCAGTGAAGGTGAGCTGGGGGACGTCGGTCCTCTGCCTTCGCTTCACAATCCCTAAAACTCGCGGCTGTCCACTAGCGGACGGTGCTGCGTCGTAGGCGGACAATTGCCGCGTGCGGATGCGAGCGATTCAAATGCGATTCGTTGATTCCACAAGGTTTTGCGCGTCACGGTGAACGGTCGTGAACGTGCTGTTCAGCAGCTTTCACACTCAGTCAGATTGCAGGAGACAGCATGCAACAGGTTTTCGGCTACTTACGATTCGGCATCCGCCAGCTCAGGAAGAGTCCGGGATCTTCCATGGCGGCGGTCCTGACGCTTGCCTTGGGAATTGGCGCAACGACGGCGATCTTCAGCCTGGTCCATGCCGTTCTGCTGAAGCCGCTGCCATTTCCCGAGCCGAATCGATTGTTGTCGATCCGGCAGGAGGACAACTCGACGAGCGCGCTGGTTGCCGATTCGTTGAGCTACCCTGACTACTTCGACTGGCGCGCGCAGAACCAGACCTTCTCCGGGATGGCATCCTACTCGGGCGCGAACCTGACCCTGACCGGGAGGGGCGTGGCCCAACAACTGAACGGTCAAACGGTCTCGTCGAATTTCTTTCACGTGCTGGGTGTAGCGCCCATGCTGGGACGAGAGTTCCACTGGGAAGAAGAGCGCGCCGGCAATCGTGCAGCAATGTTGAGCTATGGGCTGTGGCAGTCGCGGTTCGGTGGAGAGCCAGCGGTTGTGGGCCGCGATATCACTCTGAATGGGGAGCTATACACGATCGCAGGTGTCATGCCGAGGAGCTTCAACTTTCCCATCGAGCAGTCTGCAGTGGATGTATGGACCTCAATCGCGCCGGATGCGGAGGGTGCCGAGCCCGCCATTGCCCAGCGCGGATTCGACGTTCTGGGAGTGATCGGCCGCCTGAAACCTGGCGTAACCCAGCAAGCGGCCCGAGCAGATCTGAGTGTCATCGCGCGCCACCTTGCCGCGCAGTATCCGGCCAGCAACAAATGGTACGTTTCGGCAGTGCTCACGCCTGAACTGGAGCATCTGGTCGGTGGGACGCGGGCCGGTCTACAGGTGCTGTTTGGCGCGGTGGCTCTGGTGTTGTTGATCGCCTGCGTGAACGTAGCGGGCCTACTGCTGGCCCGTGGTGCGCGCCGCAGCGGGGAGATCGCTTTGCGTGGAGCCCTGGGCGCCAGCCGCGCGGAGATAGTTTGGCAGATGTTGGTGGAATCGCTGCTGTTATCGGCGATCGGTGGCGGCCTCGGCGTCGCGCTGGCGGCGGGGTTGCTCAAGGGGTTGGTGCAGTTCGTTCCGCAATCCTTGCCAAGGCTCAATGAAGTCTCGCTGGACGGTGGCGTGCTGGCGTTTGCGATAGGACTCTCAGTGCTGACCGGATTACTGTTCGGCGTCCTACCGGCGGTGCGGATATCGCGCCTGGAGCCGGCACTGTCACTGCGGGGCGGAATGCGAAGCGTGCTGGGAGAGCGAAGCCAACACCGGCTACAAACGTGGCTGGTGATCGGTGAGACGGCTCTGGGGATGGTTCTGCTGGTGGGTGCTGGACTGCTGATACGGAGTTTTGTGTCGGTGCTTCAGGTAGATCCCGGCTTCGATTCGCGCGGCGTGCTCACGGCGCACATCAGCCTGCCGGAGACGGGAAACGCCCACGATCGGAAGATCCAGATTGTGGAGCAGCTGATGCCGCGCTTGGCGGCGCTGCCGGGAGTGCAGTCGGTCTCGGCGGGGTGGCCGATGCCGATGTCGGACAGCCGCGCCCACATCTCATTTTCACTGGAGGGGCACCCGGTGGCGGACGCGGACCGTCCGGAGGAACTTGTAGGACTCGCGCTGCCCGGCTACTTCAAGACGATGCGCATCCCGCTGATTGCGGGACGGGCCTTTGGCGTTCTCGATGGCCCCAAGGCCGCTCCGGTGGCGATCGTGAATCAGGCATTCGCGAAGAAGTATTTTCCGGGCGCGAATCCGATTGGTAAGCATATGACGGCGGCGTTGGGAGACGGCGTCCTGAAGCATCCGGTGCGGGAGATCGTCGGTGTTGTCGGCGACATCCGGCAGGAGGGTCTCGCTGATGCTGCCGATCCGCAGTACTACTTGCCGTGGGAGCAGGCAGTGATTACGAATCCTCAACTCTATCTCCGCGCGACGGGCGACCCGGCAGCGCTGGAACGGGCGGTGCGTGCCACGGTTGCCAAGCTTGATCCGGGTGTCCCGATATACAAGGTTCACCCGCTTGACTATTACGTGGCACAATCTGCTGCGCAGCCGCGTTTTCAAACCGTCCTGCTGGGCAGCTTTGCCGGCATGGCTTTGCTGCTGGCGGCGGTTGGCCTGTATGGTGTGCTGTCCTACATCGTCCAGCAGCGAGCGATGGAGATCGCATTGCGGCTGGCGGTGGGGGCAAGGCGTGGCGAAGTTCTTCAGCTCATCCTGAAGCGCGGTATGGGGCTGGCGTTGGTTGGCATCGCGCTCGGGCTTGGCATCTCGCTCTACGTCACACGGTTCGTCGCGACACTGCTCTATGGCGTGAAACCATTCGATGCGCTCACCTTCGGCGCGGTGTCGCTGGTTCTGCTGCTGGTGGCGCTGATCGCCAGCGTGGCACCGGCGTACCGCGCGGCCCAGACCGATCCGATGCAGATACTCCGGAACCAGTAAGAGAGCCTCATCTTCTGCATGTCGTCCGATGAAAGCGCAGTTGCGACGGGCCGAGTCGATGCAAGATCCCAGCAACTAGAGTGGTTGTATGGGTGGAAAGCCAATGGAGACCAAAGGCGAGCACGGGCCGCAGAATCAACTCGAGTCGGTGTGGGACTATCCTCGGCCGCCTCGGCTCGAGAAGAGCATGCGTTGTCTGCGGATTGTGCATGCGGGCATGGTCATCGCGGAGACGACGCTGTCGCTGCGCGTCCTTGAGACGAGTCATCCACCCGTCTACTACATTCCGCAGCAGGACATCGCCATGCAGTACATGCAGACATCCTCATGCAAAGGCAGCTTCTGCGAGTTCAAGGGAGTGGCGACGTATTGGTCGCTGCTGGTGCCGGACCAACCGATTGTCACCGATGCCGCGTGGAGTTACGCATCGCCATCCTCAAGCTACGTTCCACTCAAGGATCATCTTGCGTTCTATGCAAACCGTATCGACGAATGCACCGTAGACGGCGAGCGCGTGATCGCACAGCCGGGCGACTTCTATGGCGGCTGGATCACGTCGCATGTGAAGGGGCCCTTCAAAGGCGCCCCCGGCACGTTGAGTTGGTAGTCCGATAGGGCTATCGATAGCTCAGACGGTTGCGTTTTCGCTCTTCTGTGTTGCTGTCACGGCGTGTATGTTCTTGGCCAGGCCCAGCTTACCGAGCAGCCAGATGCCGTAGTAGTTCAAGTCGAACTCATACCAGGTGAGTCCGTGCCGCGCCGATACAGGATGCGCGTGATGGTTGTTGTGCCAACCCTCGCCGCCGGTCAGCAATGCGACCCACCAGTTGTTGCGCGAGTCGTCGCGCGTGGCGAAGCGGCGCGAGCCCCACATATGTGTCGCGGAGTTCACCAGCCAGGTCGCATGCAGACCCAGGGTGACGCGCAGGAAGACACCCCAGAGCACCCATGGCCACCCGCCAACAGCGAGCAGGATGAGCGCGAGGGTCACGAGCGGGACGTAGTGGAAGCGGTCCAGCTTGACGTAGAAGGGATCCTTCATGAGATCGGGAACATATTTGGAGAGCAGCGCGGGTTCATCGACAGCACCGGCGCCGTGCACGACCCAGCCGGCATGCGACCACCAGGCGCCTTCGCGTGGCGTGTGAGGATCCCCCGGGCGGTCGGTGATCTGGTGATGGACACGATGCGTGGCGACCCAGACCAGTGGGCCACCCTCCAGGCTCAGCGTGGCGCAGACGGCGAGTATGTGCTCCAGCCATTTCGGCACCTTGTATCCGCGATGCGTCAGCAAACGGTGATATCCCATACCGATGCCGGCATTGATGGCGACCACATGCAGCACAAGGAGCAGCAGCAACACGTGCCAGCTGAAGAAAAACAGCGCGGCAACCGCCCCGAGATGAAAGATCAGCATGAAAGTGAAGATGGTCCAGTTGAACGAGCGCGTCTGGGCTGCCCGGCCCAGGGCCATCGTCTCCTGCGCTCGCTTGGGTTGTGCGTAGGCCCTGGGTGCGGCCTTCGGGTCAAGGCCGCTGTCGGGGGCAGCGCTCTCTTCGTCGAGAACCGGAGAGGTCGGTGGTGCAAAAGTCGCCATACTCACAGCATCCACCTCGGCACGGCTCTGCTTTGTCGCAGTTTTGTAATTGCAGTGCGATTGCGATGCCTTGGATAGCGAACTGCCACAATGCTGTAACAAATTTTAAGATGTATGGGCTTATTCGGCCGGCGACAGACGCAGGTCGGCATACTGGCGGTTGCGTTCGAGGCAGAGTGCTTCGACGACCAGTTCGTGGTCGTCGCGCTGGGCGAGCCCGGAGACGGTGATGGCGCCGATGGCGCCGGTGCCGGCAATGGTGATGGGGAAGGAGCCACCATGGCTTGCATAGTCTTCGGCCGGCAACGCCTGCTTCTCCTGCAATGTGACGCCGCCGGCTTTGAGCCCGAGGCCAATGGCGTAGCTGCTGCGATGGAGTCGCGCGACCAGGTTGGCCTTGCGCCGCGCCCACTCCGCGTTGGCGGGCGTGGTGCCGGGCAATGCGGTGTAGAAGAGCGGAGCGCCGGCCTGGTTCCCGAGATGGGGTGCGAAGCGGCGAATATCGATCACGATAGCGAGCTGGCGTTCGACGGCAAGCTCGCGGAGCGTAGAACCAAGCTCCCAGGCGTCGTTTTCGCCAAAGGCCGTCCATTGCAGCTCACGCTCCTGGCGAGCGATACGGGCGAGATCGTCTTCGAGTTGTGTCATCGCTATTCTCCTATTGCAGCAGGATTCCCACGATCGATGCAGACATGAGATTGGCCATGGTGCCGGCCAGCATGGCGCGCATGCCGAGGCGCGCAAGCTCGTTGCGGCGCTCCGGGATGAGCGCGCCGATACCGCCGATCTGGATGCCGATTGAGCTCAGGTTGGCGAAGCCGCAGAGCGCAAAGGTAGCGATCGTGAAGGAACGCGGATCGAGCGTTCCTTTCATGGCGCCCAGGTTCGAAAAGGCGATGAGCTCATTGATGACCATGCGGGTGCCGAGCAGATTGCCGACGACTGGAGCGAAGTGCCAGGGGATGCCGATGAGCCACGCGATGGGCGCGAAGACCCAGCCGAGAATTTCATCCAGTGAGGTGGGAAACGGAATGTGGTGTGGGCTGAGCCAGTTGTGCACGCTCCCGAAGATGCCGTTGACCAGCGCGATGAGCGCGACAAACGAGATCAGCATGATGCCGACGTTGAAGGCGAGGCGACCGCCGTCGATAGTGCCGCGTGCAACCGCGCCGATGAGGTTTTCTTCGCGATGCTCTTCCGACTGCGGCAGCTTCACATGACCCAGCGTGTCGGGCGTCTCGGTTTCGGGCACCAGCATCTTCGCGACGAGGACGGTGCCGGGTGCGGTCATGATGACGGCGGCGAGCAGATGTTGCGGACTGATGCCAACCAAAATGTATGCGGCCATGATGCCGCCGGAGACGTGCGCCATGCCGCTGGTCATGACAGTCATCAATTCGGAGCGGGTGAGATTCGCCAGAAATGGCCGGATGGAGAGCGGCGCTTCCGTCTGACCCATGAAGATGGACGCAGCGACGTTGAGAGATTCCGCGCCGGAGATTCCCATGGTCCGCTGCATGGCCCAGGCGAAGCCACGAATGACGATCTGCATGATGCCCAGGTGATAGAGCACGGCGAACAAGGCCGAGATGAAGATGATGGTGGGCAACACCTGGAAGGCGATGATGGAGCCGTAGGACGAATGCTGTTTGCCAAACTCGCCGAAGAGAAAACCTGAGCCGGCGAAGGCGTAGCTCAACAGCTTATTCACGCCGTTCCCGGCATGCGCCATCGCCTCGCGTCCGAAGCTCCACCGCAGCACGATGAAGGCGAAGACGATCTGCAAGCCTAGTCCCCAGGCCACGGTGCGCACGCGGATGGAGCGGCGGTTCGTGGAGAATAGCCATGCCAGCAGCAGCATGGTGAGCAGACCGAGCACGCCGGTGAATCGTCCCAAGGGCTAGTCCTGTGTATCCGGAGTTTGGGCCAGAGTATCGCGAGTCAGCGCTTCCAGCACCAGGGGCTGGCGACGCGGGGGCGCATCGGCGATCACGATGGCCTCGGAGACGAGCCGTTCCGGCTCTGCAAAATGATTCGGATCGTCGGCGAAGAGGGTGCAGAGCAGGTCGCCGGCATGCAGCTCTTTGCCGACCTTGGCGTGCAGTTCGATGCCGGCGTGTGCGGAGACGGCGTCGCCCTGGCGTGCGCGGCCGGCGCCGAGCCGCTGCACGGCCCAGCCGATAGCGGTAGCGTCCATGCTGAAGAGAAAACCGGATCGCCCGGCTCGTACCTCATGGCGGTGCGGCGGGGTGTGTTCGAGGGCCGCGAGGTCGCCACCCTGCAGGGCGACCATCCGCTCGAAGCGACGTAGCGCGGAGCCGTCGGTGAGCAGCGCCTCGGCGCGGGCGCGGCCCAGCTGCGGCGTAGGGGTGATGCCGGTGAGCGAGAGCATCCAGCCGGCGAGGACCAGCGAGAGCTCGCGAAGATCGTCACTGTCGGGGTGACGTTCTCCACGCAGCAGTGACAGGGCGCCCAGGATTTCGACAGCGTTGCCGGCGAACCGGCCCAGGGGCTGCGACATATCGGTCAGGATTGCGGCAGTGCGCGTGCCGGCTGCTTCGCCGGTCTCGACCATCAGCCGCGCGAGGAAACGGGATACGGCGAGGTCGGTCAAGAAGGCGCCGGAGCCGGTCTTTACGTCGAGCACCAGGGCATCGAGACCGGCAGCCAGCTTTTTGCTCATGATGGAGGCGCAGAGGAGATACGGACTTTCGACGGCGCCGATGTGGTCGCGCAGTGCGTAGAGCCGGCGATCCGCGGGCACAAGATCGGCGGACTGGCCAACGATCGTGCAGCCGACTTCATCGAGCACGCTCTGCATCTCCGCCGGCGACAGCGTGGTGCGGTAGCCGGGAATGGCTTCGAGCTTGTCGAGTGTGCCGCCGGTGTGACCGAGCGCGCGACCGCTGAGCATGGGCACTCGCAGTCCGGCAGCGGCTGCGATGGGTGCGACGAGGAATGAGGTCTTGTCGCCGACGCCGCCGGTGGAGTGCTTGTCCACCGTCGGTCGCGCCGGGCCGCCATTTGCCGGGCGGCGCAGATCGAGCTGCATGCCGGAAGTACGCATGGCGTCGGTGAGCGCCTGCACTTCGGCAGTGTCCATGCCGCGCAGGAATGTGGCCATCAGGAAGGCGCTGAGCTGCGCGTCGTCGATGGAGTGGTCTGCCGCACCGCATGCGATGTGTGCGATCTGCTCGCGGCTGAGAGTGTGGCCATCGCGCTTGCGACGCACGATGTCGACAGTGCGCAGGCGCTCGTGCAGGCTATTCGGCATGGGTGAGATCAAAGCCGAGTGGGAAGAGTTCGGCAAGGGTGTGGACTTGGGGTACGCCCCCGAAAGGAAAGAGCAGCAGACCACCCGGTTGCATAAACTCCGCCAGCACCTGGCGGCACGCGCCGCACGGCGAGCTGGATGAGCCGTTCAGGTTTGTAACGGCCACGGCGACAATGCGCAGCTGCGGACCATGCTCTGCGACAGCACGGACGACAGCGGAACGTTCTGCACAGAGCGATAGGCCATAGGAGGCATTCTCGACATTCGCTGCTGTGACGATGGCGCCGTCTTCAAGCAGGAGCGCTGCGCCGACGCGGAAGCCGGAGTAGGGTGCGTAGGCATGCTCAGCAGCCTGTCGGGCCGTATTGAACAGTTCTGCCTGCTGCGCGAGCGAGATGGCGGAGGTGGGTGGCATCCAAATTTGAGGCTACTGGCGTGCGAAGCCGGTTGCAACTGCGGAGGTGCAGACACGACCGAACGCCGCATTGCGCTGCCTCGAGCAAAAGCAGGGTAAATGTAAGCTGGAGCACCCCTCATGTCAGGCTTTTTTGTTACGTAAAGGCCTACATGGCGAATCTCGGGCACATCACCTTAACCTTGCAATTGCTTTGAAAGTTGTTTAGCAGCACACAGATATCCCGGGCGACCAAAGCGCCGTCTGAGCAACGGAGCGATATGGCAGGAGGCAAGACAACCCGGAAGGCTGCGCCAGCGCAAACCAAGACGCCGGAAGACGACGCGCTTGCGCTGTTCCACCCCATGACAGCGGAGTGGTTTCGCGCCGTGTTTGACAGACCGACGGCGCCGCAGGTCTTGGGCTGGCCGGCGATCGCACGCGGCGATCACACGCTGATCCTTGCGCCGACCGGCACGGGCAAGACGTTGACCGCCTTCCTGTGGTGCCTGAACCGGCTGATGCTGGCTCCGGAGCCGGAAGGAGCGGCGGCCTGCCGTGTCATCTATATCAGTCCGCTGAAGGCGCTGGCAGTGGATGTAGAGCGCAATCTGCGCTCACCGCTTGCGGGCATTGCCGGTATGGCGCGCCGCGCCGGTGTACCGGTGCGCGAGCCTGAAATTGCGGTACGCACCGGGGATACATCGCAGAAAGACCGTGCGCTGTTCCGGAGGCGTCCGGCAGAGATCCTGATTACGACCCCGGAATCGCTCTATTTGCTGCTGACCTCGGACGCGGCAGCGGGGCTGCGCAGCGTCCATACGGTAATCGTCGATGAGATTCATGCGCTGGTGCCCACCAAGCGCGGCGCGCATTTGGCGCTGTCGCTGGAGCGTTTGCTGGCGATTACGGAGAAACCGTTCCAGCGCATCGGCCTCTCGGCGACGCAGCGGCCGTTGGAAGAGGTGGCGCACTATCTGGCGGGCGCGGAGGGAGCTCTGCCTGCTGTGACGGACGCCTATGCAGTGCAGACCTACGTCTCAGAAGCGAGACGTAGGGCACCCGCGGACGAATCCACGGAACCGGTGGACGATCTGGAGCAGGAGATGGAGGCGGGGTTCACGCGGGATGAGACCGCCGACGATGTTGCGGCGCGCGAGGAGCAGCTGGTGCGCTTCCGCCCGGTGACGATCGTGAATGCAAGCGAACCAAAGCGTCTGGAGCTGCGCATCGAGGTGCCGGTCGAGGACATGGCGAAGCTGAGCCAACCGGTTGAGTTGCCGAGCGGCGCGGCGTCGCAGGGGCCGAAGCGCACCTCCATCTGGAGTGCGATTCATCCACGCCTGCTGGAGATTGTGCGCGAGCGCAACTCCACGCTGATCTTCGTGAACAATCGTCGCACGGCAGAACGGCTGGCCGGTGCGATCAATGAACTCGCCGAGGCAGAGCAGGCGGGCGCACCCCCGGTCGCGCGCGCGCATCACGGTTCGCTTGCGGCTTCGCAACGCTCCGAGATCGAAGAACTGCTGAAGGCGGGAAAGATCCGCGCGCTGGTGTGCACCTCGTCGCTGGAGCTGGGAATCGATATGGGTGCGGTGGATCTGGTGATTCAGATCGAGGCGCCTCCGTCTGTCGCGAGCGGCATGCAGCGCATCGGGCGCGCCGGACATCGTGTAGGCGCCGCGAGCGACGGCATCATCTTCCCCAAGTACCGTGCCGATCTGGTGGCGTGCGCCGCAGTGACCAAGGCGATGCATGAGGGGCTGGTGGAGTCCACGCGCTACCTGCGCAATCCGCTGGATGTGCTGGCGCAGCAGATGGTGGCGACGGTGGCCCAGCCGCCACGCGTGTCGCAATCCCTCTCTGGACATGCGCGCTCGCGCAAGGAGCCTGCGCTGTCGGCAGAGATCACGGTGGAGGATCTATTCGCGATCGTGCGGAGTGCCGCGCCGTTCGCGGAGTTGACTCGCGGCGCATTCGAGGGCGTGCTCGATCTGCTCGCCGGGCGCTATCCATCAGATGAGTTTGCCGAGCTGCGTCCTCGCATCACGTGGGATCGTGTGAGCAACCTGCTGACGCCGCGCGATGGGTCGAAGATGCTGGCGATCCTGAATGGCGGCACAATCCCGGATCGTGGACTGTACGGCGTCTTCCTCTCCGGCACGGAGGGGCGTCCAGTGCGCGTGGGCGAACTGGACGAGGAGATGATCTTTGAGAGCCGGACCGGTGACACCTTCCTTCTAGGTGCGACGACCTGGCGCATCGACGAGATCACGCACGATCGCGTCCTAGTGTCGCCGGCGCCGGGCGAGCCGGGCAAGATGCCGTTCTGGCATGGGGATGCTCCGGGGCGACCGCTCGAGTTTGGCCGCCGCATCGGCGCGTTGACGCGTGAGCTGCGCGAGATGCCGCACAACGCGGCGCTGGCGCGGCTGACGCGTGAGCATGATCTGGACCCGCTGGCGGCGGAGAACCTGCTGCGCTACCTTGCCGATCAGGAGCTGGCAACGACTGCTGTGCCGGACGACCGCACCATCGTGATCGAGCGTGTGCGCGATGAACTCGGCGACTGGCGTGTCTGCGTGCTGACGCCCTTTGGCAGTCGCGTGCACGCACCGTGGGCCATGGCGATCAGCGGCCGTATGCGTGCAGCCGGCGGTCCCGAGATCGAGACCATGTGGGCGGACGACGGCTTTGTGCTGCGCTTTCCAGAGACGGATGCAGCGCCCGACGCCGATGTGATTCTGCTCGATCCCGGTGAAGCGTCGGATCTGGTATTGCGGCAGCTTGGCTCGACGGCGTTGTTCTCCGCGAAGTTTCGCGAGGCCGCGGCGCGCGCGCTGCTGCTGCCACGCCGGCGCGCGACGGGACGCACACCACTCTGGGCGCAGCGCAAGCGCGCGTATGACCTGCTGACGGTCGCGGCGCGGTATCCGGCGTTTCCCATGCTGCTCGAGGCCTATCGTGAATGCGTGCGCGATGTCTTCGATATGCCGGCGTTCCTCGAAGTGCTGCGTTCCGTGAATGCGCGAACGACACGCGTGCATGTCGCGGACTCGAAGACGCCGTCGCCCTTCGCATCATCGCTGCTCTTCAGCTACGTCGCGAACTACATCTATGAGGGCGATGCGCCGCTGGCCGAGCGCCGCGCACAGGCGCTGTCGATCGATCAGGAGCAATTGCGCGAGCTGCTGGGCGATGCGGACCTGCGCGAGCTGCTGGATGCGGATGCGATCGCGGAAGTAGAGGAGCAGTTGCAGGCGCTGCAGCAGAACCAGAAGGCGCGCGGCGCGGACGGCATTCATGACCTACTGCTGCGATTGGGCGATCTGAACCGCGCCGAGTTGTTGCGGAGGCTGGCGGCTCCGGATGTGGCCATCCATACCGAGCGGCTGCTGCGTGCCAACCGGCTGCTGGAAATAAAGATGGCGGGCGAGAAGCGGTTGGTTGCGGTGGAGGACGCGGCACGGTATCGCGATGCGCTGGGCATTCCGCTGCCGCCGGGTCTGCCCAAGGCGATGCTGGTGCCGGTAGCGCATCCGGTGTTGGAACTGGTGCGGCGCTATGCGCGCACGCATGGGCCATTTACGCAGGGTGAGGTGGCGAAGCGCTTTGGGCTGAGCCCAGCGCAGGTGGATCCGCCGCTGCGGACGCTGCTGCTGGATGGACGCATTGTCGAAGGTGGCTTCCGCCCGGGAGGGAGCCACCGCGAGTGGTGTGATGCCGAGGTGCTGCGGCTCATTCGGAGAAAGTCGCTGGCACGGTTACGAAAAGAGATTGAGCCGGTTGAGCAGCACATGCTTGCCCGGTTGAACACGCACTGGCAGGGCGTGCTGCAACGACGGCGCGGGCTCGATTCGCTGTTGGACACTATCGAAAATCTCCAGGGTGCGCCGCTGCCCGCTTCGCTGGTCGAGACCAGCATTCTTCCCGCGCGTCTCGCGAACTATGCGCCGGGGCAGTTGGACACACTGATTGCGGCGGGTGAAGTCGTGTGGGTGGGGCTGGATCCGTTGGGCGAGCACGACGGCCGGATCGCGCTCTATCTGGCGGACCGGGTGCGCTCCTTGCTACCGCCGCAGCGACAGAATGCGCTTGCCGCTGTCGAGCCGACAGAGAAGGAGCGGGCAGTGCTCGCGCAACTGGAGCGCGGCGGCGCGATCTTCTTCGCGCAGCTGCACGATGCGCTTGGCGGCGGGTATTCCGGTGAGACGCTGGATGCGCTGTGGACGCTGGTATGGCGAGGCACGGTGACGAACGATACATTTCATGCGCTGCGTGCCTACACCACGCGACCGGCGGGACGGCAGGCGAAACGGCCCCACTCCGGTGGTGCTCAGTTGGCGGCGTTCCGCTCCCGCAGGACGACGCCGCCGAGCGCGCAGGGACGATGGGCCCTGGTGCCGGCAGCGGAATCGGCAACGGATAGCGCGGCCGCTACAAATTGGAGTCACGCCATCGCGAACCAGTTGTTGACGCGGTATGGTGTGCTGACGCGCGAGAGCGTGGCGCAGGAGAACCTTCCCGGCGGCTTCAGTGCGGTGTACGACGTGTTGAAGGCGATGGAGGAGAGTGGACGCGTGCGTCGCGGCTACTTTGTTGCAGGACTTGGCGCGACGCAGTTCGCGTTGCCCTCGGCGGTGGACCTGCTGCGCTCTCTGCGGCAACAGGTGCAGTCGGAAAAACCGGAGATGGTGCTGCTGGCGGCGACCGACCCGGCAAACCCTTACGGTGCGACGCTCCGTTGGCCCACGGCAGGTGAGACCTCCGGCAAAGACGGTGCAGCGGAGATGGAATCCCAGCCGCGAAGCCTGACCCGCAGTGTGGGGGCAAGCGTGGTGCTGCGCAGTGGTGAGCTGGTGGCGTATCTGCGGCGTGGGAATTCGCAGGTACAGGTATTTTTGCCGCCGGAGGAGCCGGAGCGCTCGCAGGCGGCGCGCGATCTGTCGCAGTTCCTGGTACAGATGACGCAGGAAGAGATGCGGCAGCGCGAAGCGGACCGTGGAGCCGGCCTGCTGATCTCGCAGATCAACGGTCAGCCCGTAGGCACGCACTTTCTGGCGCGGTTTCTCCAAGATGCCGGCTTCCAGGCGGCGCCGACCGGCTTTAACGTGCGGCGAACACTGCTGCCGGCGTGGGGGCGCGAGTCGGCGCCGAGCCAGCCTCCGCAGGAGGTGCAATAAGTGCCTGAGGGAGATACGATCTACCGCTCGGCGCGCGCAGTGGGCCGCGCAATCGAAGGAAAACGGGTGACGCGTTTCGAAACTGCGTTGGCGCCGCTGGCCAGTGTGGATGACAACACGCCGTTGGCGGGCCGGACGGTCGAGAAGGTGGAGTCGCGCGGGAAGTGGCTGCTGATTTACTTCTCCGGCGACCTGATTCTGGTCACACACATGTTGATGTCCGGCTCCTGGCATATCTATCGTGCGGGCGAGCGCTGGCGGCGTGGACGGCGCGAAATGCGCGTGGTGATTGCGACTGAGGACTTTGAAGCGGTGGCCTTCAATGTGCCGGTAGCGAAGTTTTATACGGCACGGTCGCTGGCGCGAAACTCATCGATTCCCGGGCTTGGGCCCGACCTGCTGAGCAGCGATTTTAATGCGAACGAGGCAGAGATGCGGCTGGTAGCCCATGCCGATGAGGAGATTGCCAACGTGCTGCTGAACCAGCGAGTGATGGCGGGGCTGGGAAATGTCTACAAGAGCGAGGTCTGCTTTGCTTGCGGCATCCATCCCTACCGCCATGTCAGTACGCTGAGACGCGCGGAAATCGAGTGCATTCTCGAACGATCCCGCCACTTCATGGAGGCGAATGTGAAGGAGATGGTGGAAGATGGCATCGTCACCTACACCGGCGCACGGCGCACGACCCGTGCGGCTGATCCAGGCGCACGGTTGTGGGTCTACGGCAGACGCGGCAAGGAGTGCCGCCGCTGCGGAACGATCATCCTGATGCGCAAGCAGGGGCCCGGTGCACGCTCCACATATTGGTGCCCAAGCTGTCAGCCGGAGTCGGCAGATATGCAGAAGGTAGAGGGTTGGTCAGGCGAGATCCGGCGTGGACGGGTGGGGTGCGGTTAGAGCATTTGTCGGTAATGCTGTGACGCGTGGAATTCCACGCGGATCATCGCGCTCTTCTCTATACCTACAGTGAACATGCTCTAGTCAGTCATGCCATGGTATGTCCACTCATAGCGTCCTCCGCTGGTGTGAAACGCGCTGTCGAAGACGCCGCCGTGGCGCTGCCAATCATCCGGAAACACGCCGCTGAGATTCGAGGCCGCGACCGGCGTGTAACTCGCGTCCTCCTTATGCAAATCCACCTTCGTCAAGCGCGACCCGTGTCGGGACCGTCCGTAACTGCTGACGCCCTGCGCGATAAAGTCTGCAAACGCCTGCGACGAAGCGAACGATTCCGAGTTGGGCGCCGGGGTGGGGCGTACCGTCGCGGCAAAGAGCAGTCCGTCATCCCGGCTGTTGACGCGCAGCAGGGTTCGATCTTCCTGATGATCGATGACAGCCTCGATGTGAGAATGAGGCGCAGGAAACCCCAGCGTCGTAAACCACGCGCCAAACGCGGAATTGGTCTGCCGCTCGGTGACGAAGACGGCGGGACTTGCCTGCTCGCGGGAGATGTCCAGCACGGCGTAGCGCGGGGCACAACTGATGCTGTCAAGCCCGGCAGCCGTGGTTAGCGGGGCAACCGTGATGCCGCGCAAGTCGAGGATGCAGAACGACGCAATGCCGAACCCTCGCACCTCCTGGGGAACCAGCCAGGGAACCGGCAGGTAGGTTGCGAACAACTCTGGCGGCAGGCGGAAGTTGAAGATAAACCGTTCGGCCAGCAACCCGCGCACGGCGGGCAGTACAGACATGAAAACGACCTCCAGGAACGTATCAGCCAGATCCAAATCGAATGTACTACGGTTGCCGGGGTACGACGATCGGACTGGCCGGGCCGTCTTCATCCTTCATCGTGATACCAAAGATCTGTAGCGCCTCCACCAGATCCGGATCCCAGTCTGCGATGGGGCCTGCGGTGGCGTCGCGCAGTGGGAAGGGCTCGAAGATCGCCCAGTTTTCCATGGAATGGCTGAAGCGCGAGCGGTAGAAGATGCCATCGCAGCCCTGGCGGAAGACGAGCAGCGAGGCCTGCTGGGTGATCTGACGCGGCCTGCCTGTCTGTAAGGTGGACGTGTCAATATCCTCGACACCGAGCGACAGTGCGAGCGGAGCCAGCTCACGCCGCAGATAGGCCATCCACTCCGCCGAGTAGATATCCGCGTAGTGTCCCCCCGCGTGGGCCACGCCGATAACGCGATTCGCAAGCCAGCTTGCCGGCACCGTGGCCAGCGGCGTGAAGTCGTCTTCGCCCTGGATCTCGGCGAGCTCTGCAACCAGCGTGAGATCCGGGCGAAACCGAGCTAGGGTTTCAAGAAAGCAGCTCAGGCGCTGAGTCGAGGAGTAGATGACGCGGTAATAGGCCTGAGGGTCGTCAAATCGATTGCCGAATGTGCCGTCACTGTGTGCGTGCGCCCAATCGGGAGGCAGCCACGGGTTCGGCCAGCGGCCAATGCGGTAGATAGGCTCTTCAGGAACACGGATCTCGAGCGACAAAAGGGGCTGGGCCGGCTTTCTTGTTGTTTCGCACAACAGGAATCATCCGCGTGGTCCTTTACTCGGGGGCCCTGACCACGGGGGATACAACTCATTCACGATATCGCAGAGCGAATGAATTTATAGCAATTTGCCTGATGCTGCGATGTGCGGAGCATCACTCGGCGTGGCCTTTCCTGAATGAAAGGCCACAAAGGCTTTCGTTGGTCCCTCTACACCTACAGGAAAATTGCTTTAGCCGCCGGCGAGAAAGGCGCGAGCGGCCCGAAGTACCTCCGGCGCTACGGTGTGCAAGTCAGCCTCGCGCAGCAGCCGCAGGGGAACGCGGTCGCTCAACTCAGGATTGACGCCGGTCATCCATGCCTGGACGACGGCAGGCGTGTCCCGTTCGCGCAGTGTGCGTGCGACTTGAAAAGCGAAGCGCAGGCGTGTCTCCGCATCTCCATAGATCTCTCCGCCAGCCATCCAACGGTCTACGGCGCGCACGTCTTTCACATTGCCGATATAGGCGGTGAGCTTGCGGCCCACGATGGCGACCAGTTGACTGACGATCTCCGGCATGGGCAGGCGGAGAGACTCGCGATGGGCGGCCAGATCGGGCCGAGGCATGGCCATGACAGTCATGGAGATCCTCCTGTACAGAGTAGAATCGCACAAATAGCAGCAGAATACCATCGCAATCCCGCTTCATTTACAATGCGAACGCTTCCGTCTATTGCGGATTCTGCTGCTGCTGTTGCTGCTGATCGTTCTTCTTGCCGCCAAAGATCCGTCCGAAGAAGCCGCGTTTTTTGGGCTTCTGTTGCTCCTGCGGCTGGCCGTTGTTGTCCACGACCGTCTGGGTTCCAGGCGTAGGAGGACGCTGGGGCTGGCCGGGCGGCAGAACGGTTGGCCCGCTGCGCGATGGTAGTTGCTGCTGCCGGTCTCCTCCCAGGCCAAAGATCTTCTGGAAGAAGTTCCGCTGGTCGTCGTTGGGGTGGGAGCAGGTGTTTGTGGGCGCGGTCCCGTCGAGGAAGGCGGCGTAGTAGTCCGTGGGGCAGGTGGGGTCGGCCAGCAGGTTGGTGGTTTTATCCAGCTTCACCAGGCTGACGCCCTGGGGCACGGAGAAGTCGCGGGTATCGGAGTACTGCGGCAGCTGGATAGCGTGCTTCATGAACTCTGCCCAGATGGGTGCGGCGGCATGGGCGCCCTGCAGCTTGATGTCGGAGTAGTCGTCGTTGCCTACCCAGATGATGCAGATGAGGTTCGAGGTGTAGCCGGCGAACCAGGCATCGCGCGAGGTGCCGGTCTTGCCGGCGGCCGGAGCGACGAAGCCACGGCTGCGCACACTGGCGGCGGTGCCTGCGTTCATCACATTCTGCAGCATGTTGGTGGTCAGGTAGGCCACGCGCGGGTCGAGGATGGGCTTCATGTCCGGCTGGTGGTCGCTGATCGGATCGCCGTTCGAGGCGCGCACCGAAGCGATCTCCCAGGGGACGATGCGGGTGCCGTTGTTGGCAAAGGTGGTGTAGGCGCCTGCCATGTCGACTGCGGTAGAGGAGTAGGAACCGAGGGCGACGGAGGGTGTGCCTTGCGCGTCGTGAATGCCGGCATCCCGCGCCAGCGCTGCCACGTTTCCGTAGCCGACCATCTGGGCCAATTCCACGGTGGCGTTGTTCAGCGAATATTGCAGTGCGTAGCGCGCGGTGACCTGGCCGCCCTTGTGACCGTAGTTGCCCGGTGCATAGCCGCCTTCGAAGGTGGTTAGGTCGTTGTTGAGCATGGTGACCTCGGTGAAGAGGCCATGGTGCAGGCCGGGATCGGTGGCAGCCGGGGTGCCGTTTTGCGGCGGATTGGGGTCGCCCACGATGCCGCTGTCGGCGTTGGGACTGCTGCCGTCGGCTGTATCTACGGCAGTCGCGGGCGTGGTCAGCTCGGTGCCGGCGAGTGAGGTGTTGAAGGCCGCGGCATAGACGAACGGCTTGAAGATCGATCCGGTCGGACGATTTCGGATGGCGTGATTGAGTTGGGAGAGGCCATAGTTGCGGCCGCCGACCAGCGCCAGAATCTGGCCGGTGTGTGGGTTAAGCGCGACCAGCGCGACTTGCGGGCTGGAGATGGAGTCGGGATCCTTGGCCTTCGCACGACGCTTCTCGACCAGCGCATCGACCGTCTTCATGCCCTCGGCGACGGCTTCGTTAGCTACGTGTTGGAGGTCCGGATCGAGGGAGCTATAGACGCGCAAACCCTGCGAGCTGTACTGTGCTTCGCCGTAGCTCCTGACGAGCTGATCGTGCACGATGTCGATGAAATAGGGGGCGAGTCCGCCATCGATGGTGCCGGGGGCCAAGTGCAGCGGCTCCTGGCGCGCGGCAGCGGCCTGGGCTTCGGTAATGTCGCCCGTCTCCACCATGGCGCCGAGCACGACGTTGCGCCGCGTGATAGCGCGCTTGCCTGCGTGGTGATAGGGGTTGAAGGCACTCGGCTGCTGGATCATGCCGGCCAGCAGCGCGCATTCCGCCAGATCCAGTTGACGGACATCCTTGCCGAAGTAGGCCTGCGCTGCCTCACCAAAGCCGTAGATGCCAAAGGAGCCCTGCTGACCGAGCGGGATCTCGTTGGCGTACATCGCAAAGATCTGCTGCTTGTTGTAGCGGTGCTCGAGCTGGAAGGTGATGGCAGTCTCGATGATCTTGCGCCGGAGGTTCCGAGCCCGGGTGAGATCGAAGAAGTTGCGCGAGAGCTGCATGGTGAGCGTGGAGGCGCCCCCACGATAACGACGGTCGCCGCGCAGATCGTGGTAGATCCAGCCCATCAGGGCGTAGTAGTCCACGCCGCCGTGCGAGAAGAAGCGGTGGTCTTCGATGGAGGTAACGGCCTGGACCAGCGCGGGCGGTAGCTCGTTATAGGTGATCAGGCGGCGTTTCACCCGGTTCGCGCCCTCGGACAGGCTGGTGATGAGTTGCGGCTCCAATTCGTAGGCCGCGAGCTTCTGGCCGCTATCGCCGGCGATGGCGGCGACCGAGCCGTTGTCGAAGGAGATGGTGGCGCCGTCCTGGGAGTGGTAGGACTGCGGGCCGGGATGGACGGCAATGCTGTCTCCGCTCACGGAGAAGGTGCCCATCTGCGACGCCCCACGATCAGAGGATTCAACGTAGCCGGCGCTGCGCAGCTGCTGGGCGATGGCCTGCGCGGTCAGCTTCTGGCCGCTGCGCACCTCGCGCGGCGCTGCATAGATGCGCGGGGTCTGGGTGAAGAGCGGCTTGGCCAGGCGCTCGTCCACCGTCTGCTTGTATTTGTTGGAGTAGTAGCTGAAGGTGATGCCGACGATGAGCAGCGTGAGCGTAACGACAATCGCGACGATGGTCAGCACCATCTCCCAGAGTGGGCGACGCGTGGCGCGAGCGGGCGGAAGCTTTAGTTTGACTGCCAAAGTAGAGAAGTCCCTGGCAGCAGCGGCCGCCGAGCGAAGAGTCCTGCGGGCACAGGCCCGGGGACTGAAGTGAGTGTGAAGCGAAGCATTCTAATGGTGCGACGCGGGAGGACCGCACGCTGGTCTCGGGCAAATCGCGATAAAGTCTATGATACCCGGCGCGCCCGCGTGGTTGGCGTAGCCACCGGGATACCTGCTTTTCGATTAAATGCCGTTTCGGCTTGGCTCGTTATTTCGGCACCAGTCAGGAATTCTGGCTCAATCTGCCGCAGCAACATGACTTAAGCACGGTGGCGCAAAGAGGCATGGCCAGACCGAAGGTGAGGTCCAAGCACTGGCCTTAAGCTAGAGTTGAGTCGCCTACAGACTGACGTAGAGTATCTGCAACTGCGCCCAAAGCGATCTCGCGGGTGGCTGCCCGGTCGGCTGCGGTAGCGCGGGAGACCAGCTCCACGAGACCTTCGGCGACTTTCTTGCCGACATTGACGCGGTAGGGTATCCCGATCAGGTCGGCGTCCTTGAACTTGACGCCCGCGCGCTCATCCCGGTCATCCAACAGCACGTCGAACCCGGCTGCCTCGAGATCCCGGGCGACCTGCTCGCCGGCAGCCAGCAGCGCGGCGTCGGCGACGTTGGTCACGGTCACGACGACATCGAAGGGCGCGATGGATGGTGGCAGCCAGAAGCCGTTCGCATCGTTCGACTGCTCGATGGCGGAGGTGAGGATGCGCTCGATGCCGATGCCGTAGCAGCCCATGATGGGCGTGATCTCTTTGCCGTCCTTGTCGAGCACGCGCGCGCCCATGGATTCCGTGTAGCGCTGGCCGAGCTTGAAGATGTGGCCGATCTCGACCGCCTTGGCGACCTTCAGCGGCGCGCCGCAGGTGGGGCAGCCTTCGCCTTCGAGCACGTCGCGGATGTCCGCCGTAATACTGGGCGTGAAGTCGCGGCCCGGAGTGACGTTGCGGTAGTGGTAATCGAGCTCGTTGGCGCCCGCGACCATGTTGGTGCGGCCTTCGAGCGCCTTGTCGAGCACCACGGTGAGTTGGTTCGGAAGCGCATCAGCAAATGCGATGGCTGATCCAGGAATCAGTTCATGTGGTTCTGATCTCCTGCCAGACGCAAAGGAAACACCCCAGACCGAGTTGTCCTGGCCCTTCACCAAATTCGTCAGGCCGACCGGGCCGAGATAGCCGGCAGGTCCCTTGAACCAGGTCTCTAATTCCTCGCCAACCATGTAACGCAGTTCGGGCGCGCCGATGACGCCAAGCAGCTTGGTCTCGTTGACGGAATGATCCCCGCGCAGGAAGACAGTGAGCGGCTTCCATGCACCCTTCCCGTCAAGCGCCATGTACGCCAGGCACTTGATGTCGTGTTGCGGCAGCATGTCGAGGAACGCGACGATGTCCGCGATGGCTGCCTTACCGGGGGTGTGGATGCGCTCCGGCTTGCCGTCGGCGGTGGGCGCTAGATCTTCGACCGGTGTGAGCCTGGAGGTTGCCTTCTCCATATTGGCTGCGTAATGGCACTTCGCGCAGGACGCGATCAGGTCCTCGCCGGCATCGGTGTAGACCATGAACTCCTGCGATCCCGAGCCGCCCATCGCGCCGGAGTCCGCCTCGACGACGACGAAGGATAGACCGCAGCGGGTGAAGATGGCGCGGTAGGTCTGGTCGTGCTTGCGGTAGCTCTCGTCGAGCCCCGCCGCGTCGATGTCGAAGGAGTAGGCGTCCTTCATGGTGAACTGACGCACGCGCAGCAGGCCAGACTTGGGGCGCGGCTCGTCGCGGAATTTGGTCTGGATCTGGTACCAGATCTGCGGTAGCTGCTTGTAACTGCGCAGCTCGTTGCGCGCAAGGGAGGTCATGACCTCTTCATGGGTCATGCCCAGGCACAGGTCAGCACCCTTGCGATCGTTCAACCGGAACAGGTTGTCGCCGAAGATGGTCCAGCGTCCGCTCTCCACTAAGAGGTCGCGCGGCAAAAGGGCAGGCAGGTAGAACTCCTGGCCGATGCGGTCCATCTCCTGCCGAACGATGGCGATGATCTTGTTCAGAGAGCGCTGGCCAAGGAACAGGTACGAGTAGAGGCCGGCGCCCAGCTGGCGGATATAGCCGGAGCGGAGCAGGAACTTATGGCTGGCAACTTCGGCATCGGAGGGCGCTTCGCGAAGCGTCGGGACAAAAAGCTGGGACCAACGGTGCATGCGGGTAGGGGTCTCGTGTTCTTTCGTGCGCCTGATTGTCGATTCAAGCAAGTACTACCAGTGTAGCGGAGCAAGGTTGTCCCGCCGAAGCATGCGTCCCGCTTATGATGGGCGTGACAGGCGAGAGCAGCTGTGTTGCATCACAGTGGAGACATGAGAGAGCGGAGGACGTGCGGGCGCATGCGTGGTCGATGGATATACCTGGTGGCGGCACTCGTCTGTCCACTTTCGCTGGGTCTGGTCTCCGTGACCGGCTGTGGTAACAACGCGCCGCCCGACTTTGTTCTGTCGTTGGGCACGGATCAGGCAGCCAGCGTCACCATACCTCAGGGAGGCACGGCGCAGATCACGTTTCAGGTGGCGGCTCTGAAGGGCTCTGTTGGAAGCATTGCGCTGACGGTTAGCGGCCTGCCGCAGTTTGTAGGGGTTGCGCCCGGCACGGCGACGGTCGGGATCGGCTCTCCACAGGCATTTCAGCTGTCGGCCGCATCCACGGCCACGATCACCACAGCTCCGATGACCCTGACCGCGACCGGCGTCTCCGGCAATCCGCTGGACGCCAGCTCCATTACGCATACGCAGACATTGACCATCTCCGTGGTAGCGCCGACCAAGTAGGCAGCGCAGAGGCGGGCGAGCTTTCAGCCTTCGAGCGGCACGTACTTGCCGTCGCGGAAGCGCAGACGCTCCACCGTCGTGAAAGGGAGGGTCTGGGGCGGTGGTGGCGGCGCTGGTTTTTGCTTGCCGTGGACGCGGATATGCATGGATTTGGCCGTTGGCGCCAGATCCGTCTTCGGGGTGGGCTGGGGGGCAGGCTGGGTGCCGCTGCCGGTCAGGGTCAGGTCGTCGTAGTCCTGGCCGGGAACGGCGACGAAGGCATCGGCCCGCTGCCAGGCGTAGCAGGCATCGCCCAACGGGCTCTCCGGGCCGCAGGCGTCACGGTTGCTGCTGGCCGTCTCCCCGCTATAGGCCAGGACCACTTTCTGTTGCCAGGGCACGAGCAGGCTGAGGGTTCTGCTGGCAAAGTCGAGTGCGTCGGTATGGCCTTCGAGTCGTATGCCATGCAGATCGGTGCCCAACGGGATCAGGCGGACATCGGGCGCTCTTCCGCTGCTGCCGGCCAGGTCTACAGCCGGGTTTTCGCTCTCCAGCAGCCATGAGCTTTTGCGTAACGTGAATACGGCCATCCCGATGACCGGCCGGCACAGGAGACAGTGAAAGGTCTCGTCGCCGGGCCGGCCGGGCTTGTCGCTGCGATGTGGCACCGCGGCGGTGACGATCACATGTCGCGAATGACCCGCCTGGGTGTAGGCCGTGTCGAAGATGACGACGATATCGACCGGATCGTGCGGCGCGAAATAGGAGCCTGTCAGATCGGCGGTGGGATGTGCGGGCAGACTGGCGCGCGCCGTTTGGGTCGACGTGTCATATCGGCCGTACCAGTGCTGCATGGCGTCGGCCAGCACGAACGGGGGTGGTGCGGCAACGGGCGCCGGCGCGGGCTTGCGTTGGCATCCGCCAAGAAGAAACAGGGCTGCCAGCAAGGCAGCTATGGAACGCGCGTGCACGACCCCATGCTAGAGCATTTCCGGTATAGGTGTAGAGGGTCTGATCAAAGCTCCTGTGGCTTTTCTTGAAGGAAAAGCCACGCCGAGTGGATCTCCGCGCTTCATTGCATTCCCGAAAATGCTAGCCGCAACTGCGTCCGGAGGGAACAGGGAGTTGTCGCTCGGGGCGAAACACTGCACGGGCTGCAGTTTTCAGAAGCGCGACGGCCCTGGAGTGTAGTCCAGCTTGACAAGTCCGTCGCGATAGTCGAGGTGCACCACGCACTGCCGCAGCGCGCTGGCGCCGATCAGGCCAGAGAGTTGCATCGGAGCGTCCTCGAATCCCAAGGCTACTGGCGCAGCAGCCAAAACCTGGTTCGTCACTACGCTTACACGAGCAAAGTTGAAGATGACTTGATCTACGAAATAAAGATCTTTCACTGCCCCCGACAATCCGATGGGTTCGTCCACCTGATCGCGTCGTAGCTTGCCCACTGCTTGGCCGGCCTCAGTGGTCACTATCGTTCGATACGCGCCCGTATCGAGGACGAACAGTCGGATCTTGTCCTTTGCAATGCTGGCGGGAACGACAAGAAAGTGCTCGATGCGATACGCAGACGCGTAGTCACGCATATCCGGTGCGATGTAACGGTCCTGCCAAAGACTCTTGTCAGTCTCCGATGATTTGGCCGCCTCCGATTCGCTACTCAGCGCCAGCGGACCGGCTGGCGCAGATGGGATTTGCGGCAACGGAGCAAGGTTGAGTTTGCCGTGGGGGTAGTCCAATGTGACCAGGAACTGACGGAGGGTATCCATACCGATCAATCCATCACTCTCGTCGAGTGGCCTGTTCTCGCCGGAATGCGATCTCGCTTTTTCGTAGACCTCTACCGGGCAGTTGTGAAATTCGAGGGAACCGATCTTCACAGATTTCGCAAAGGCAAGATGGCCTTTGCTGGGCCCTTCATTGCCGACGCCTTGCATCTCGAGATCAGAGTCGTAGTGCAGGCCTGCACGGGCGGCCGCTGCTGCACTCAGGACTAACCCTCCGGCACCTGTATCAATCTCCAAATGAATGGGATGCTGCTCGATGTCTACGCTCAGACCGACCGCCCGGACACGCTGACCATTCGCCATCAGTGGCAGCAAAGGGATATCGGCCGAAGTGGAGCTGGAGGGTGCTAACGTACATGGGGCTGTTGCGGCGGGCTGGATTTTTTCAAGCCGGGCGATGGATTGCTCGAGTTGTTTCTGGCTATCTGGATCGAATCTCTCTCGTTCCATGAATGTCTTCAACGCCGCGATGCGCTCTGGTATGGGCAACGTAGGCAGATACCGGTACAAGGCATCCATGTCATGGGGAGCCAACTGATAGGCAACGGCATATTGCTTCGCCGCGCTGCCATACATCGAGATATACGTCAGCAGTCTTCCCTCGATGAGGTGAGCATCGGGATAACAGGGATCGTCGGCTAACGCGCGTGCGATCGTGTCCTGTGCATCCCACGGCCGTCCCTCCTTCAGTTGCACTTCCGCGAGGACAGCTTCAAGAACCCCGGAATGCGCATGGTTTGCTATCGTCTCGGTGATCTCCGCATCTGCTTCCGCGACTTTTTTCTGGTCTAGATACGCTTCAGCAAGCGCCGCGTGGACTGCAAGATCGGCTGGATTGGCAGCCAATGCCTTCTTGTAGAGCTGGATCGCATCGTCTACTTTGCGTGCGTCCATCGCTGCGTCGGCATCGGGAAGATGCGTCTCCGGCAGGCGCCGGGCCTGGCTGACCCCGCAAGAAACGGCGCGTGCAGGGGTAGCGAATGAGAAAACAGCGGCGATGAGTGCAAGCGCGCTACAGGCGCGGTGAATCGTCTGGGTGACCCGGCATACCAAGGAAGTCAAAGCCTCACAAGAGATCAGTGATCGCATTCTAGGAAAAGGCAATGGGGATTGGCGAGAAAAAGCTCACCTGTGCCGGTTACTTCAGATCAATTCCAGCCCCCACAGATCATGCAGGTGCAGGATGCCCAGTGCGCGGCGGTCCTTGTCCGTGACGACCAGCGAGGTGATGCGGCGCTCCTCCATGATCGCGAGGCCGCGGGCGGCCAGCTCGTCGGCACCGATGGTGCACGGCGTCGCGTTCATTGCGTCGCCTGCCTTGAGCGTGAGCGCTTGCGGTCCCTGTGCTTCAAGCAGACGGCGCAGGTCGCCGTCGGAGATCAGTCCAAGCAGGCCGCCCTCAGCGTCGAGCACCGTCGTGATGCCAAGCTTCTTGCGCGACATCTCGTAGATCACCTGGCTCATCGGCGTATCGAGCCGGACAACGGGCAGCGCATCGCCTGCATGCATCAGGTCGCGCACAAAGGCCAGCTTCTTGCCGAGCTTGCCGCCCGGATGCAAGGATGCAAAGTCCTCCGCACGGAAGCCCTTGCGCAGCGAAACGGCGATGGCCAGCGCGTCGCCCAATGCGAGCATCGCGGTAGTCGAGGCTGTCGGCGCCAGGCCCAGTCCGCAGGCTTCGTTCGCTACTGAACAATCGAGAGCGATGTCGCTGGCTCGTGCCAGTGTCGAATCCATACGGCAACAGAAAGAGATGAGCGCGTCGCCGATGCGCTTAAGTGTGGCCAGCAGACGAAGCAGTTCCTCGGTCTCGCCCGAAGCAGAGAGCGCGATGACGAGATCGCCCTTCGCCAGCATGCCCAGGTCGCCGTGCAGCGCCTCGGCCGGATGCAGAAAGAGCGCCGGCGTGCCTGTGGAAGAGAGCGTGGCGGCGATCTTTTGCGCGATGATGCCGCTCTTGCCCATGCCGGTGACGACAACGCGGCCTCGCGTCTCACCACAGCGCAGCACCAGCTCGACGGCGGTAGTGAAGGGCACGGCCATCGCGCCTTCCAGCCGAGATGCAAGGGCGAGCAGCCCCTCTGCTTGGGTGCGGACCAGACTGGCGGGCGTGGTGGTGGAGGAGGGTTCGGGCGGGGTCGGCATATTGGGCTACCGATGACGATGGCAGGATCGGGGGCGTTCCGGCAAGTGGGCCATGGTGCGACTGTACGCGCCGCTATGGTCCTTGCGATTCGGAGAGCCTGCATGTGCTACACCGACGTAGCGATTCGATGCCACAAGCGCCGTATAGAATGAGTGGTTCCGTGGAAGTGGCCGCACGCGGGAAGTGGCCGCACGCGGCCGGAAGGGTTTGTCTCTGCTTTGAAGCGCAATCTGATCGTCGTACTTGTGGTGGTGGTCGCCCTCGGCTTAATGGCGTGGTCCGGATACCAGAACCTGCAGCGCCGCCGCGCTGCGCAGAAGGCGCCCCCCGTGGCCGTGCTGGACCAGTCCAACCAGAGCGTGCAGCAGGATGTGAACTCGGATGAGGGGCTGCCGAACCTGCGCGGCAAGAAAGCGCCGCAGTTCACGCTGAGGACGCTGGAAGGCCACAAGGTCTCGCTGGAGGATTACCGAGGCAAGGCGGTGCTCATCAACTTCTGGGCCACCTGGTGTGCGCCTTGCAAGTTGGAGATGCCATGGTTCGTCGACCTGCACAAACAGTATGCGCCGCAGGGCTTCGAGATTCTGGGCGTCAGCGAGGACGACACCAAAGACCGCAGCAAGATCGGACAGTTCTCACAGAAGATCGGCGTGAATTACCCGATCCTGATCGGCGACGATGCCGCGTCGAAGGCCTATGGCGGCGTTGAGTTCCTGCCAACGTCCTTCTATGTGGGTCGCGATGGCAAGGTGATCGAAGAGACGGCCGGGCTGATCTCGCGGGACGAGATCGAGGCCAACATCAAGAAGGCGCTGGCGGCGAAGAATTAATGGAGGAGTGTGTGAGTAAGTCGGTGAGTGGCAAGTCGAGGAATAGATGGGTCGGCGGTACGTTTGCCTTGCTCGTCTGCTGCATGCTCGCGAGCGCTTCCTTCGCGCAGAAGTTTCCTTGGCAGGACACGCCGCAGGCGGGAGGCAAGGCACCGCAGACGGTTCGCTTCGACGGGCCGGAACAGGTAGATATCGCCGCGCGTCGTCCGCAGGTAGTGGAGCTGCGCTTTCATGTGCAGGATGGCTTCCACATCAACTCGCACGATCCGCACGAGAAGACATTGATCCCGACGCAGCTGATGGTGGTGGATGGCGATGGCATCACCGTATCCTCGGTTGATTTTCCTCCGGGTACCGACACCAGTTTCAACTTCGCGCCGAATGAGAAGGTGAGCGTCTACACCGGCGATCTCGCGCTGCGCGCGCACGTTACCGTCGCGCCGGGTGGACATCTGCTGCAAGGTGCATTGCGCTACCAGGCGTGCGATGCGAATGCCTGCATGCCGCCGCGCAAGATCCCCGTTGCGGTGAGTCTGCTGGCCAAGTAGAGGTCACACTGCGTGGTAGCATCCCGGCTATGATCCGCTTTTCTCGATGCCTCGCACTCGGGGCTCTTTCGCTGGCGACTCTCTATGCAGTCCCGCGGCAAACCTGCGCGCAGACACCCGATCCGCAGTCGCCGCAGGCACGTATCGAACGGCTGATGCAGCCATCTACGGGTGCGTGGACGCCGGAGCAGTTGGCGACGATGGCGCGTCTGCGGGACGCGGCGCTGGACGATCCCTATGCGCTGACGGAATTGCGGCATTTGACGGACAACATCGGCCCACGCATCTCCGGCTCGCCGCAGGCGCAGCATGCCGTGGAGTGGGTGGCAGAGCAGATGCGCGCGCTGGGCGCGACCGTGACCATCGAGAAGACGAGCGTGCCGCATTGGGTGCGCGGCGAGGAGACGGCGGCTCTGACCGCATGGCCCGGCGCGACGTCGAACACCACGCAGAAGATCGTGCTGACGGCGCTTGGGCAGAGCGTGGCGACGCCGAAGGACGGTATCAGCGCGCCGGTGGTGGTGGTCGATTCCTTCGCCGATCTCAAGGCGCTCCCCAAGGATGCGGTGAAGGGAAAGATCCTGCTGCTGAATGAGCGATTCGACAAACAGCTTGCGGCGCAGGGACGCGGCGGCGAAGCGTATGGGCAGGCCGTACTCTATCGTGGGGCCGCGCCGAGCGTCGGTGCATCGGTAGGCGCGGTCGCTGTGCTGGTGCGCTCCGTGGGCGGCGCGGACTACCGGTTGCCGCATACGGGCATGACGTATTACTCCGAAGGCTTGCCCAAGATCCCCGCCGCCGCCGTGACTGCGGAAGACGCCGACCTGCTGAAGAACCTGACATCGCAGGGCGAAGTGCGCATGCACCTGACGCTGACGCCGCAGACGCTGCCTCACGTCGAAAGCGCGAACGTGATTGCGGACTGGAAGGGCAGCGAGCATCCGGAGCAGGTCGTCATTGTCTCCGGCCATCTCGATTCATGGGACCTGGCGACCGGCGCGATCGACGATGGCGCCGGCATCGCCGTTTCGATGCAGGCGATCCATCTGCTGCAGAAGCTCGGCATCCATCCAAAGCGCACGGTGCGCTTCGTTGCCTGGATGGATGAAGAGCAGGGATCCGAGGGCGCGCAGACCTACGCGCAGGACCATGCCAGTGAACTGGCGAACCATGTGGGCGCGATTGAGTCCGACCTGGGCGCGGGCCACCCGACAGGGATCGCATTTCAAGGCGGCAAGGATCTGGACGAATGGCTGCAACCGCTCTCCGGCGTGCTGGCGCCGATTGGCGCAACACTGCTCGAGCGTAGCCCGGAGACGGGAGAGGACATCAACTTTGTGACAGAGAAGGGTGTCCCCGGCTTCGCGCCAATCCAGGACAGCCGCTACTACTTCAACTACCATCACACGGCAGCGGATACTTTCGACAAGATCAACCCGCGTGAGCTGGGTGAGAATGCAGCCGTGATGGCGGTAACGGCGTATGCGCTGGCGGATGCAGCGACACCGGCGCCGCGGTAGCGGAGCAGCTGGAAAGCGGTCAGCGTAAAAACGTCCGCGTCACTCCGTGCGCTGGTTATCTTGAGCAGCGCGAATCGCCGGGATACCACCGACACCTGCGTTCCACTCACCCCGCTGAACGCTCTTCTGCCAACCGCTTCTTAGCCAACTGCTCGTTAGCTGCACCTCAGACCTTCAGCCCGATCGACCTCATCAGCGCCAGCGCGTTGGTGCTGTTCGCGATGCCGCTGGTCAACCGGTAGTCGAAGTGCAGCTCTCCGCTTGAGAACCGATCGCCGAAGTGCATGTTGGTGGCGCGGCCGTCCAGCGATGCGACGATCTCGGTGAGTGCGAGATCGTGGGTCGTGATGAGCCCGACTGCGTTGCGCGCCAGCAGGCCAAGGATCAGAGCCTCTGTGCCGACACGGCGGTCGTGCGAGTTGGTGCCGGAGAGCAACTCGTCGAGTAGAAAGAGTGTGGCCTGCGGGCCTCCCGCGAGATCGGTGATCTGCTTCAGACGCTGAATCTCGGCGTAGAAGCGGGACAAGCCGCTCTGCAGCGAATCCTGCACCGTGATGGACGCGCCGACTGCGAGTGAAGAGAGGGATAGGCTCGCGCAGCAGACCGGAGCGCCGCACTGTGCAAGCACAACGTTCAAGCCGATGGCGCGCAGCAGCGTGCTTTTGCCCGCCATGTTCGGCCCGCTCACGATGATGAGTGCCTGCGCTCTATCGAGCCGCACATCGTTAGCGACGGCGTTCGCCTGCGGCAACAGCGGATGGGTCAGGCCGCGGGCATCGAGCAGCGGCGCCGTCGCATGCAAGGTAGGAAAGCGGCACGACGGGTGTTCGTAAGTAAAGTTCGCGAGTGAGCTAAGCGCTTCGAAGTCGCCGATGCTCGCCAGCCATGCGCGCATCCGGCTGCCATGCCGCCGCCGCCACGCTTCGATGGCAAGCATGCAGAGCGGCGTCCAGAAGATGAAGCGGTTCACCAGTTTCACGAACCAGTTATCGCTGGACTCCAGCCAGTCCAGGCTGCGCTGGAGCCTGGCGATGCTATGAGACGGTGTGCGGCCGTTGCTGCTGAGCGCGGTGGTGAGCGCGAGCAGCCGCGGTGCATCGAATGTCTGCGCTTCATACACTGCGAGAACGCGGTGCAGTGGCCCGAGCAGCGGCGCGATCTGCATCACTTCAACTGCAGCGCGTTTCACCCCGGCGATGAAGCGCGTCGTGAGTGCAGCATTGATGATGCTGATAAGCGCGAACCAGGTGAAGACGCCTGCGATCGCCCAGTAGAGCAAGCCTGCAAACCAAAGGGCGGCGAGCGGAATGGCCGCATAGAGAAGCCAGCCTGGCACCGATGCCTCGCGTGACTCGGCCCATGCGATGAGCGACTCCGGCGTGCCTTCCGAGAGCGTCGCGCGCGCGGCCACAGCGAGTTGCTCACGCAGGTCGAGGCGTGGCACAAGCTCCTGAATCCCGATCTGCCGCGCCGTAATTTCTTCTGGGCTCGATGGACGCAACAGCCAATCGGCGAGTGCGTGCTGGCCTGGCGCGCTTGCGGCCTGACAGAGCAGTTCATAGAGGCTACCGCGGCCGAAGATGTCCAGATCGCGGGCGTAGAGATGTGCGGGATCGAGGAAGCGCTGACCCGTATCTCCCTCGCCGGCCCATCGGTCGTCGAGCCGCGCCAGACTTTGGCGATAGAAGGTCTCAAGCCGCGTCGCTTCCTGCAGCAAGCGGAGCAGGCGTTCGTGTGCGATCCAGAGAACGAGGAAGACGAGCGCGGGCAGCAGCGCCCACATCAGTTCACGCGGATGCTGCCGCGCCAGCCAGATGCCAGCCGCGACCGCCAGCAGAGCGAAGATCACCTTCGCCCATCCGAAGAGCTTGTCTTTGCGGCGAAGCAGGGTCTGCATCGTCTTGAGCTTCGATAACCGCTCGCTGTATGTAGTGCGCGCATCCGCATCCAGCGGTCGTTGCGAGGGTGTGCTCAAGCGGGTTGCGGCGCCTCGGCGCTGGTCTCCGTAGGAGCGGCAATGGCCGATGCCGCATCCAGCCGCTGCACCACACGATCGCGACCCAGTGCAAGCATGACCGCGAATAGAGAGGGCGCGACGCCCTGTCCGGTCAGCGCTACTCGCGCGCCATTGATGAGCGCACCGGGCTTTACGCCTTTCTCGTCTGCAAAAGCGCGAAGCATTTGTTCGGCTGCAGCCTCGGTAAACTCCGTCGCGGCAGCATAGCGCTTGCCAAGCTCTACCAGCAGGCCGCGCGTAGCGGTATCCTTCAAAAATTTTGTGACTGCGGCAGTGTCGAACGAAAATTCATCGCTGAAGTAGGCACGGAACGAAGCAGCAAAGTCCGTGAGGCTGCGCGCGCGCGACTTCAGCAGATCGATCGCCGTCAGTGTATCCGGCTCGTTCCGCGTAGGCATAAAGCCGGTCTTCGCCCACTCTACCTGAATCAGTGGCAGCAGCTCTTGCGCGCTGTAGCGGCGGATCCACTCCGTGTTGAACCAGGCGAGCTTGTCGTTGTCGAAGACGGCATTCGATTTTGCGATGCCTTCAAGCGAGAAGAGCTGGATCAGCTCATCCGAGCCGAACAGCTCGCGGTCGCGTCCCTCCGCATCTTTGCCAGCAGCGCCGGGTGACCAGCCAAGCAGCGAGAGGAAGTTGTGAAAGGCCTCCGGGACGATGCCCATGTCTTTGTAAGAGATGACGGAAGTAGCGCCATGACGCTTCGAAAGGCGTGTTTTGTCCGGCCCCAGGATCAGCGGCACATGCGCGAAGATGGGCAGCGGCGCGCCCAGCGCCTGATACTGCAGCACCTGCTTCGGTGTGTTCGAGATATGGTCGGCACCGCGGATGATATGCGTCAGGCGCATGTCGATGTCATCTGCGACCACGGACAAGTGATAGGTAGGAATGCCGTCGGAGCGGAGCAGCACGAAGTCTTCCAACTCGCTGTTTGCAAACTCGACGTGGCCGACCACGGCATCGTCGAACGCGGTGCCGCCGCCCTTTGGCACTCGGAAGCGAATTGCTGAGGGCTCGCCTGCAGCCGCGCGTGCGGCTGCATCCGCGGGCGCGATGACGCTGCAGCGGCGGTCATACATCGGGGGCTTGCCGGCCTCGGATGCAACTTTGCGGCGATGGTCCAGGTCTTCCTTGGTGCAGAAGCAGGGATAGGCATGGCCGGAGTCGAGCAGCTTCTGTGCCGTGGCCTTGTACAGATCGAGCCGCTTCGATTGATAGAAGGGGCCCTCATCCCAGTTCAGGCCGAGCCAGCGCATGCCTTCCAGGATGCCTTCGACCATCGCCTCGGAGGAGCGCTCAAAGTCTGTGTCTTCGATGCGCAAGATGAGCGTGCCACCGGTGTGACGTGCGAAGAGCCAGTTGAACAGCGCAGTGCGCGCCCCGCCGACATGCAGATAGCCGGTAGGCGAGGGAGCAAAGCGAACGCGAACTTCGGAGGAGGGTGCAGTGATGTCGGCCATGGCGTGAGTCACTCTCGATGCTAGATCATTTCCTAGCTCGCGAGGGACCCTACGTCGTTCGCTTTCCTCTGAGGAAAGAGTTTAGCGAGCATGAAGAATGAGAGGAGGAGTACCGCTAACCCAATCACGCTGCCCTCCGGGCCCGCCGACCCGCCGGTGAGCCATCGGGCTCCATGGAGTTGTGAGTGCAATAACTGACCCTTTGCCTGCAGTCCGCTCCCAGGAACGGAATAGAGAAAGGTAAGAGAGAAATCCCATGCGGCATGCAGCCCGACGGCGAACCACAGATTGCCGGTGCGCCGCAGGGTGAACGACGCGAGCAGCGCATACGCTGCTACGTCGAGTGCTCCGATGGCGCTTTCTCCGGCATTCGTGAGATGGAGGCCACCAAAGAGAGCCGCGAGCAAGATGGCGGCCGGCCAGAAGCCAAAGGCGGTGCTCAGCGTATGCAGAGCGTAGCCGCGATACAGGAACTCTTCGAAGAGCCCCACGAGGGTGAATGCCAGGCACCATGCAAAGGCATAGGCAGCAATTTTTCCAGGCGAAAGAGCGATGGCGCCAAAAGAGAAGCCTCCAAGCAGTTGCGTTGTCAGAATATCGATCCATGTAAGGGCCAATCCCCAAAGAAAGCCTTGCCAGAATCTCTTTTGAAATGCCGCACGAAAGGGCAGACCGAAGACATGCAGTGGTCGTCGTTCCAATCGAGCGGCAGCGCTGCTCAATAAGAGAACTGCAAGCAGTCCTATGCCGTCAAAGAGAATCAGCAATGAGGCGGACATGGTCCCACCCTGCAGTTGTCGCAGCATCGGAGCGGTGAAGGGAAGTTTGCCTAAACTCACCTTGATGCCGGTCAGAAGAAGACTCGCGGCGACCGCAAACAATAAAAACCTGAGAAGTGCAGACAGACGTGTTCTTTGATTCAAAACTTCTCTTATCCGCGTTCTCGAGTTCGCCGGACTGTTTGGGGGAGCCGAAAAGGACGCCAGATTCATGCATTCACCTTCCATATCAGACGCTCGATAGAGCCATTCCAATGTGGGGCCGCAGGCACGGCAATGGCTTGCATACGTTTTACTGCTTTGTCTCAAATTGACGGATAGAGCATTTTCGGCAATGCAGTGAAGCCAGGAGATCCACTCGGCGTGGCTTTTCCTTGAAGAAAAGCCACAGGAGCTTGCGCCTGACCCTCTACACCTATACCGAAAATGCTCTAATCCGGAGACAAGGACAGACCGTCGTTCAGATCGCGTTGCGGAGAAGCAACACTTGTCAAAGATTCTGCCTGCGGGCCAGCACTACGGAATGACCTTTCAAAATTGGTCTTCCGAACTTCTCGCTGTTCGTCGACTTCGCTACGGCCCTCAGACGTTCTACGGGGTGCACGGGAACGAGCAGGCGTCCATCGTCTTTGTCGAAAAGGGACATTGTTCCAAGCGGATGGGGCATCAGGATATTGAACTGACACGTGGCGCCATGATGTTTATTCCGCCCGAGCGTTTGCAGGCGGATCGGTTTCCAGTGGAGACAACATTTCTAGGTGTCGAACTCAGTGTTCCATTCATGAGGCGGATGGATGTCCTAAGCGAAAGCATCAGCCGGCACGTCGAGTTCCCGCGGCATGCAGCTCAAGACCTGAGTTCGAGGCTCTTGTTTGAACTGGAAGCGCCTGACTCAGCGTCGGCTTTGGTCTTCGAAGGCCTGGTTTTGTGCGCACTCGCGGGTGTCTGCCGAGACAGCCGGGATCATCATCCGGCACCTCCCTCATGGCTTTTGCGGGCCAAAGAGATGATCCATGATTGTGCTCTGCAATCATTGCGGCTGCACGACATCGCGGATGCTGCCGGTGTCCATCCGGCACAGCTATCCAGGGAGTTTCGCCGCTTCTTTGGCCTCTCTCCAGGTGAGTACTTGCGGCGAGTCCGGGTCGACTTTGCGACTACGCAGTTGGCAAAGACCGATCGGAGTCTCGCGGATATCGCTCTATCTAGCGGATTTGCCGATCAAGCTCATTTTTCAAGAGTCTTCCAACGCCAGCGGAGGCTTTCGCCGTCAAAGTATCGACAAGCGACCAGGACTCCGCAACGAAGGGGGTGCGCTGAGATCGGATGGCCAGCCCCTTGAAACGTCACAACCGGATGACGGTCCATAGTACTTGGGGTTTCCGACTTAGCGCAGTGTGGGGTCGCTTGGGTTGACAGGAGGCGGCGCTGCCTGCGGATATTGAGCGGCTGGGTATGCCGGAGGTGGATAGACCGCTGGCGGATAAGCGCCGCCTGCGACTTGCGCGATGGGTACCACCTTCCACTGCGAGAACGCGACGATGTAAAGAACAATCAGGTTTGCGAGGGGAACGAAGAAGAGCAGGACGAGCCAGGGAGAGAACCCAGCCTTCTTGAAGATGACCCAAAAGGGAACCACGTAAATGAGGATGGCGGCGAGAAAGGCCACACCCATGAACGGCAACAGGTAGGCAAGATGCTGATTGACGAGTGGGTTATTCGGATCCATAGACTCCCCCTACAAGGATGACGCGAGAATACTGGCAAGCGGTTACACAGACAAGCCAAAAGCCTGCGAATCGTTTTAGAACCCGCCACGGTCGACATCCAGCGGGAAGATGGACTTGAGCACGATGACAAGCAAGCCCAGCACGTTTGCTGTCGCGGTGCCCAGCAGTGCGATCAGCACTGCATCGGAGAGATGGTTGTGCCGCAGCTCTTCGCGCAAAACGATGCAGCCGACAAAGCAAAGCCAGACCACGGTGAGCGCGAAGAGGCTGGGAACCAGCCATCGGCGAAAGGCCAGGAACTGCGCCTTGCGTTCGTCGTCATATTCGTCGCGCTCGACGAGGGCTGCCGCTTCCGATGCCTGTGCAGCGCGCAGCGCGGCTCTTGGCGCAACCGCCGACACGCTGGTGTCCGCGATGGACTCCGGGTCGGGAGCGGAATTCGGAGCTTGCGAGGGTGTCGTGCTCATGCGGCTATCGGCTTCAACACGGATTTGAAGTACGTCTCGATCTCCGCGTCCGGGATGGGCACATAGCGTTTGCCGGCATTCTCACTCCAGGCCTCTGCCCACGGTGTTCCTTCGGCGTGAGTCATCATTGAAAGCTGGACTGCGGAGTAGCCACCATATTGCTCGAGGATGCGCCGTAGGATGCGCTCGGCATATGAGGCATCCGGGTCTGTAGCCGGCATGCTGTAGCGCCGCCACAGCACTTTGCCGTCCTCGACTGCGAAGTAGCGCGCCGACTCCATGATGGTTCGCGCGCCGAACTGCCGAAAGGCACGATAGACATCCGGAATTACCGGCCCGTACTGCCAGGCCTCGACGGAGCGATCGAGAAGCGGGCGGCCGGTAAGCGCCAGGTGCCAGCCGTGCGCGTAATAGATGAGCTTCTGCACCTTCATTGGATCGATGGCGAGCTGCCGTTCACGGCCGAGATCAAGAAGCCGGTTGGCGATAGCGCGCGGGTCGAAGGGCATGCATGTTCCTTTGCATCGACAGTATAGTGCGGTCCGGATGGTCCTTGGGGCCAGGGCTACCGGTCGCTCTTCCGCTTATTCCGGACTGGGCAGCTTATGCTGCTGATCGTGCTCCGCCTTCAGGTCGCGCAGCAGGTTTTCGATCTGGTCTTCGCGTTCCATCGCCGCGAAACGTTGTTCGAGCTCTGCCTCACCAAGATGCTCGCCCGTTTCGGCCATAAGGAGAGTCTGTTGCGCACGTCCGGTGGCTGCAGCCTGATCGATGCGGCCGCGCACCCGCGCCATGGTGGCCGATGCGTTGGTTACACCGCCGCCGGTCTTCTGCCCCGCGCGTGCTCGGCGATGTTCCATCGCGAGCAACTCGCAGCGAGACTGTGTTTCCTGCAGACGCTGCTGCAGACGGCCGAGTGCGTTGCGAAGTGTCTCGGTCTCCGTCCGCTGGTCGGCGAGCTGCTGGGCAAAGCTCGCGGCCATCTGCCGGTGGCTGATCTGCTGGCCTAGCGCAGCCCGCGCCAGATCGTCCTGCTGCCGTGTCACGGCGATGGCTGCCTTGCGCTGCCAGTTGCCGGAGGCCTCTTCATGCTCGGACTGTTTCTTCTCAAGCAGGTGCTGATCCGCCAGCGCAATGGCCACCTGCGTCTTCACCTGCAGCAGCTGGTTTTCCATATCGAGGATCAGCTGACGCAGCATCTTCTGCGGATCTTCCGCACGATCGATCAGGTCGTTGAGGTTGGCGCGAAGCAGGGTTGCGACTCGTTCGAGCAGTGCCATGATGAGACTCCTTTACTTGTGATTCCAGTGGGCAGGCAGACCCGACCGCAGCCGGGCCGCCGCTTGGTTAGTTGTGGTTGGGACTCTCTCCATTCGGACGAGCGCGCATGCTCTTCACGTTTGCCATCAGCTCCTGCATGTTCATGCCGGACAGCGCTTCAAACAAGGCCGGCACTTGCGCCGCGATTTTGGTCATCTCGCCGGTTACTTTGTTGGCGCCGATTTGACCTTCGTTGCCGGTGGAGACGATGGTGATTTTGTCCACCTTGCTGAGCGGTTCGGACATGGCACGGACCACCTCCGGCATGCTGCTGATCAGGCGATCGACCACCGCGGCCTGCGTCCATTCCTGGTACGCCTCGGCCTTCACGTTCATGGCCTTCGCTTCCGCCTCACCCTTCTGGAAGATGACGGCCGCCTCCGCCTCGCCCTGGGCGCGGATGGCGGATGCCCGGCCTTCGGCTTCCGCAATCAAGCGAGATTTTTCTGCGGCGGCGATGTTCTCGATGCGCTGACGCTCGATCTCGGACTGCTTCAGCACAGTCGCAATCAACTCCTTCTCGTGACGCAGAATCTCCGCCTCCTGCACCTTGACCTGCTGTTCCTTTTCGATCTGTTGCACCTTCACCTGTTCGGCGATCACGCGCTGCTGCATCACGTTGGTCTGGATCTCGTAGGCCTTATCCGCCTGCGCCTCCTGCTTGCGACTCTGCTCGGTGAACTGCGCCTTCTGAATATCCAGATCGCGCTGCGCCTCGGCCTGTTTGGCCAGAGACTGCGTCTCCGCCAGCACACGCTCCTGATCGGCAGCGGCCTTTGCAACCGCCGACTCGCGCAGTGCAATCGCGCGGCGGATAGCGGTATCGCGCTCGGCCTCTGCGGCGGCCACGTCGGCATCGCGCTTGATACGCGCAATGTCCGGACGTCCCATGTTGGTGATGTACTCGTTCTTGTCGCGGACCTCCTTGATCGTGAACGAGATCACCTCCAGGCCCATCTTGTTCATGTCCTCCGCGCAAGTGGCGCGCATCCGCTCGCCCACCATCTCCGGCTCCTTCACAATTTGCTCCACGGTGAGCTGGCCGATGATGCCGCGCAGATGGCCTTCCATCACCAGGCGGATCAGCCCTTCGCGCTGTTGTGGAGCCTTCGTGAGGAACTGTTCGGCGGCGGTCAGGATAGACTCCTGGTCGGAGCGCACCTTGATCTGCGCAACCGCCTCGACCGTCACAGCGACGCCTTGCTTGGTGTAGAGATCCTGCTGCGGGGCGACGTCGAACGACATCAGCTCGAGCGAGAGTTGACGGCAGCTTTCAACGACCGGGAAGATGACTGCGCCCGATCCCTTGATGATGCGCGGCCCGCGAAAACCGTAGACGATGAGCGCTTCGTTAGGTCCGGCCTTACGGAACATCTTCGCGATGCTCATCATGATAATCAGAAGAACGGCAACCGCCAATCCGATGATGACAGTGACTATGTTCGGCATAACGATCCTTGCTGAGGAACGAGTGAGGGCCAGCGAGACAGCTTGGTGCGGTGCGCAGCCTCTGGCTGTGGGCGGCGCAGGCAGCGGAGCATAACGCTCCGGCAGCGGCGAACTATCTTTGGCGTCAGACGGTAGGACCCTCCAGCTCCGACCACGGCCGCACGTATGCGATACCGCGCTCATAGCGCAACACGACCACCTCGGTGTCTCGCTCGATGGGCGCGCCGGCATCGCTGCGTGCAGGTGCGGCACGACGCGCGCCTCCCTGCGAGTAGGCGATCTCTCCGGTTCCGCCTTCGCGGATGACGCTGCTAACCCGGGCAAGCACGCCGGTCATCTCTGTCTCTTCCGCGGTCAGCACGCGCTCCCGCGGCAGCAGGACGCGTGCGAGAAACCAGAAGATGATGGCTGCGCCCACCAAACCGCAGGCAAAGGCCAAGGCAAGCACACCCAGGCCCCACAGGCCGGTAAAACGGCGCAGCAGATAGCCCGCTCCGCCAAACCAGCAGAGAAAGATGAGCAGCGTAAAGCCATTCATCGGCGACAGGCCGGCCTCGGCCGGTGCGCTGCCGCCATGGGGCGCATGCAGATGGCCGAAGTGTGTATGACCCAGGTGGAAGTGCCCACCGTGAAAGTGGCCAAGGCTCAGGTGACCGAAGCCGCCTACGAATGCGAGCACACTCAGCACCAGACCCACGCCAAAGCAGACGAGATACCAATCTTCCGCACTCATGAAGAACGTGTGCATCAGTGATCTCCTCTCTTTTCCTTCCCCTTCGCCGTGTTGTTCTTTATCGAAACCGCGCCGCGACCCTTGGGGGTGCGCCGCCGGGCACGGATCTTCACCGGCTCGGCCGCTTCGTGTCCCTTGGTTGCACGGCGCGTTCCCTTGCGCCGTGGCGCCAGTTCCGGGCGCAGCACCTCGAGCAGCCGGTCGGCAAGCGAGGGCGTCTCAAGGATGGCCGCCAGCAGCAGCAGGCAGCGGCGTGTCTCCGCATGCCGGGCTGCTGCCAGCAGTGCACGTCGCAACTCCGGATCGCGGCGGAAGCGTTCCGCGCCCGCGATCAGCCACAGGTCGAGCGTGTCTTCCTGCGTGCGGACGTGCAGGGTCCGCGCATCGGAGCGCAGCTCTTCGTGATAGCCCTCCGGGTCATCGACCAGATAACCCGGATGTACCTTGAAGAACTTCGCCAGCAGGAGCCGCGTGGTGTTGGTCAGGTGCGGACGCGCACCGCTCTCGATCTGCGATAGATAGGACTGGCTAACAGGCGCTTCCATCTCGTCACGGATGGCGCGGACCAGCTCTTGCTGTGTCATGGCGCGATCCAGGCCGCGCACCGAGCCTTCGACCTCGCGGAGATAGCGGATTTTTTCGCCGAGGCGCATATTGCAATCCGCAATAAATATATCGCGGATTGCAATATAAGGACGTGAAATCTTTGGTACCCAATTTTAGTTGACCAACTTGACCAAGTGGCGAGAGTGGACTACGCTGAGTACATGAACGACACCATCAATATCTATGAAGCCAAGACTCAGCTCTCGGCGCTGGTCGAAAAGGCGGCGCGGGGTGAAGAGATCGTCATCGCTAAAGCCGGAAGGCCGATGGCGCGGCTGGTGCCCTTGGTGCAGTCGGTCCAGGAGCCGCGGAAGTTCGGCCAGAACCTGCTCGGCATCACCTATATCGCACCGGACTTCGATGCGCCGCTCCCGGAGGACATGCTCGATTCTTTTTACGGCGGCCCCGTCTTTCCACCGGCTAAGTCGGCGAAGTAGCCAGCGTACATGTCGGCGCCGTCCTTCCTGATGGACACGCACGTTCTGCTCTGGCTGGACGGGTCGCCGGAGCGGCTCTCCGAGCACATTCTCGGGCTGCTCCGCGATCCGCGCCATACCGTCTATTGCAGCGCGGTTTCGTTTTGGGAGATCGCGATCAAGGAGAGCTTGAACAAGCTCGAGGTGTCCGGGTCGCTGCGAGGCATGCTCGATCGTTACGCCTTCACGGAGCTACCTGTAACGGTGAGGTATGCAGAGGCAATCCGCACATTGCCCTTGCACCACCGCGATCCATTCGATCGCATGCTGATTGCGCAAGCCATCACGGAAGAGCTGGTCTTCATCACTGCGGACAGGAATATGCTTGCCTACGAGGTTCCCATCCTCAGCTGCTGAACGTGTCGCGAAGCAAATGGCAGATCGGATTGGCGCTACGACCTAGGTCTCGTCACAGATCAAACTGTGATGATGCTCCCAAACATATCGGTCGCACCGTGGTTTCGTGGCGGCACTAGAAGACCTACTTTTGCGCGAGCCGCATCATCTCAGCGGAACGCCGTCCAGTTTTGTCAGCCGGCCCACAGGGTAGAGACCCAGCTTCGGGTCGAGCCACGGCGAACGGTCGTAAAAGAAGTCCAGCCGCGCCCGCGGGCTCTCCGCGAAGTGTGGGTCGTTCTCGACTCTTTGCTCAAACTCTGCTTTCAGTTTTGGATCGCGGGCCATCATCTCGCGTGCCAGCTTTTCGACGACATACGCCTCGCCGTACTCGCGCTGCTCGAAGATGGGGTCGAAGGCATTCCAGGCCACCGCGGAGTCCGGGGCCTCCGGCTCAAGCCAAGCCATTGCCACGTGCGAGAGACGTTGGTTTAACGCAACGACTGCGGAGTTGGCTGGAAATGTCATGGTCGCTGTGACGGTTGTGCATTTGGGCGAGGCGCCGGGGTGTCCCTTGCTGCCCTCCCCGGCGAACATGGGGTGATGTCCCTCGAACGGTGGCTGCTGCCAGTTGCCGCCGGTGCAGCGGTAGGTCTCGACCGGCGCTGTCCATGCAGCTGTGGTGCGATGTATCTCCACCTGATGTGCAGCAAGCACTTTGATGACGTGTGTCCACTGCGCCGGGATGATATAGGCCGCGGGCGGCACCACCGCAACGCCGGCCTTGGCGCCGGTCTGGAAGGGAAGAGTCACATTCCAGGGCTCGTGCGAGTACCGTACCCACACCGTTCCGGAGACCGCGCTCAACTCTCGCGTGTATTTGTAACCGCGGAAGAGGAATGGCGTGGTCTCGCCCGACCAGTCGAGCGCCAGCGGATACGCGACGTTTCCCAACGGGTGCGCACCTAGCTGCTCGGCTTCGCGGTCGGCGGCGGCATTCAGTGCGATGAGCTTGTCGGCATCGCGATTCACTACACGCAGCAGCGCACGCAGCAGTTCATAGTTGCCGGTGACGCGTGTCTTATAGTCCTTCAGCATGTGCATCTCCACCAGCATGCTGGGCCGGTTCTCGAGGATGGTGTATCCAGTGGAGAAGCGCGGGACGAACGCACTGAAGCCAAGACCCTTCGCCGGATCCGCGTCGTCGATGAGTGAGATATAGGTTGGCGACGCAAGATGACCGGTGGCATCGACCTGATGCTCTAGGTCGGGAATGACGCTGGCTTCCAGCCATCGTCCGGTATCGGCATACAGGTTGGGACCGTGCTCGATGGTGTATGTGACGTCGTACTGAAAGTCAGCGCCATCGGTCACGTGGTCGTCCACGAAAAAGTCCGGCAGCCAGTGATGGAACATGGTCATGAAGGCGCGCGTCTCCGGTGCGTCTGCCTTCATGTAATCGCGGTTCAGATTGAGATTGGTGCCGTTGCCGCGCCAGCCCATCTCTTCCGGACCGTTCTGGTTAATGCGGTTGTATGGCGAGCGACGTTCATGTCCATCTGCGTTGTACATGGGGATGAAGACGAAGACGGCACGGTCGAGCAGTGCTGCGTCTTTGCCGCTGATCACCATATCGCGCAACAGGGCCATACAACTATCCTTGCCGTCCATCTCTCCGGCGTGGATGGCATTCTGCACCAGCACAATCGGACGCTTCGCCGCATGCAAGGCGGCCGGATCGAAGACGCCATCCTTTGACGCAATGACGATATCGAGTTCGCGGCCTTCGCCGGTCTTGCCGAACGAATCAATGCGCACCTGCTGCGGCTTCGCTGCGGCGATGCGCTGCAGGTAAGCCATGGTGGCGGCGTAGTCCGGCGTGGTGCGGTAGCCTGATTGTTCCGCGGGGGTGGCCCAGTCGTTTGATTGAGCAAAGAGGACAGGAGTCAGCAGGACTAGAAAAGCGGGAAGCAGCGCGCGCATGGCTTAGCGTAGCAAGAGCCGCTAAGAAGCGGTCAGCTAGAAGTGGTTAGTTGAAAACCGGTCAGCGGGCCTCCGGCCCAGGCGAATGCGGTGCTCACGGTTGCTGCATCCCACCCTAACTTCGTTAGGATGGGGCACCCGTTGCGGTGCCGCTGGGCGCAAATTGAAGGTCCTTCGCTCCGCAGGCCCGCCAACCGTTTCTTTGCAGACCGTCTCTTAGCCCTAAGTAATGTCCTCGGTGTCGAAGACTTTTACTTTCACGGTCTGGCGCTGCGGCATGTCGCCGTGCACCTCGGCCAGCAGATCGCGGACGACATCTTCCAAGTGGCGCTGGCTCTCGATCACCGCGCTCATGCTCTTGGTCTCCTCCGGGTCTTCTACTTTTTCCAGCAGCACGGTGGCGTGGGCCTGTGCCACGTGGTCCAGGTTCATGCCTTCGGGCGTCTTGGCTTTGATGGACACGCATTTGGTATTCAGGTCCAGCAGATCGGCGAGCCGCTCGCGAATGTCGCCTGCGATAGGGGAGATCTTTGGCGCGGCCAGCACCAGCGTGACGTCCAGGTTCACGATGCGGTAGCCGGCGTGCTGGATCTCTTCGAGCGCCAGATTCAGGAAGATCGTCGAGTCTGCATTCTTCCACCGCGGGTCGCCGGGCGGGAAGAAGGTGCCAATATCACCGGCGGCCACGGCGCCTAGCAAGGCATCGGTGAGCGCGTGCAGTAATACGTCACCATCGCTGTGACCTGCCAGCCCCTCCGGATGCGGGATGTCGATGCCGCCGATGCGCAAGGGTACGCCGGCCTGAAAGGCGTGGGAGTCCCAGCCGTGTCCGATACGAATGTCCATCTGGAGGAGCCTCTCTTTCTTGTCATATCCCGCTCGCGGTCCATGCGCCGGGCGACTGCGCTACGCCGTTTGTCGGCGGGCGAGGTAGAACTCAGCAAGCTCAAGATCGCCAGGCTGTGTGATCTTAAGATTTGCCGGCGAGCCGGGCACCACCGCCACCTGGCTGCCCGCACGCTCGACCAGACTGGCTTCGTCGGTGCCGGCAAAGCCATCGGCCTCTGCCTCGGCAAAGGCGCGCTTCAGGATGGACCAGCGAAAGCCCTGCGGAGTCTGCGCCTGCACTACATATTCGCGCGGGATGGTGGTACGGATGATCGCGCCGTGCGCGGTACGCTCAACCTGTTTGATGGTGTCGATTGCGGGCAGGCCCACAATGGCAGCGCCGTGTTCGGTGACCGCTTCGATGGTGCGCGCAATCGTCTCCGTGTCGATCAGCGGGCGGACGGCATCGTGCACCAGTACGATATCGTCGTCTTCGGCTTGCACGGCAGCAAGCGCTCGGCCGACAGATTCCTGCCGGCTGTCGCCGCCTTCGACTACGGTGACGCGACCGGCAAGCTGATGCTCTGCCACGATGGCCTGAACCCGCTCGATCTCCGTGGCACGCACGGCAACCACGATGGCGCTAACCTGGGGAACGGCGGCAAAGGCGCGCAGGCTGTGAACAAGGATGGGCAAGCCGGCGAGGGCGAGGAACTGCTTTGCGGCATTGGGTGCAATCTGGCCCGGCGCCATGCGGGTGCCCAGCCCCGCTGCCGGAAGAATGACAAAGACGCGCATAAGAAGATGAGTATACCGGGGCAGCGAGGTCTCGGCGCTTCGTCCTGAGCAAGCGCCACCTTACTTCAGCGCAGCTATGATCTGCGCCTCACTGTGCTCACTCTTCGAAAATTATCCTTGCTCTATGCGGATCTAAGGGAGCAGGCCGCGATCATCCGTGCATCACCGGCCACTATAACCCGCGATTTGGCCGATTTCTTAGAAATGGGCTCCGCTCATCCGCACGAGCGAGCGAAAGCACGCTCGTTACACCTTGAGTCCGAACAAAGACTAAAACGGCTTGCTGGCGGAGGCTAGGAGCCTGCCGCCCTCATTCTCAAGCAACATCAATCGCGGGATGGAACAAAGGTAAAACGTCGCTTGAGACGGAGAAACGGGCGCTCATAAAGTTGATAGGAGAAATGGGCCAAAAGAACCGTAGTGCAGAAGGCGATCGCCGTTCCGATGCCGCCGGTCCACTTTGCGAGGTGGAAAAATTCGCTGAGCCGGAAAAGCTGCACCTTCCAGGTGTGGAAGACGAGTGTGTAAATGAGTTCATGAAAAAGATAGAGCCCATAGGAGATTCGCCCGAGATAAACGATTGGCTTTGGAAGATAACGCCCAGGGGTCCCGAGCAAACTAAGAAAAAACAATGTCGTTCCGGCAAGTACGAGAGACCAACCCAGAGGCGCCTGCTGGACTGTGGAACTGGGTGTATCGGCTTGCACGCCTAGGTACACCGATGCGACAAACAGACAGACGATGCCAGCCAAAATGCAGAGCGAACGAAGGGCGAGATTCCATTGGGGAGTGCGCCCTTTGAGCGCTAGGGAAAGAAGTGTTCCCATTGAGAAGAACTGGAACTCGACAAAACTATTCGTCCACTGGCTGCTAAAGCCGTGCCAACCCTTCCAGGCATACCATGTAACTATTCCGTAAGAGACAGTAATAAGCGCGAATGAGACGACTTTCAAGCCAAAATGGCGACCGTAAAGAGCAATGAATGGAATAGCGATATAGAACTGCTCTTCGACAGAAATGCTCCACATAGGATTGACGGAAAAGGCGGGAATCCAACCATGAATGCAGATATACCAATTGCCAGCAAAGAAGGTGAACGCCAACCACGAGCGCGGATCTGGGGGGCCAGTGTGAGGGATGACATGCATGAGTAGAACAAGGCCATAAAAGACTGCGAAGTATAACGGCCAGATTCTTAGTATGCGGCGTATGTAAAACGAGCGGATGTGAATCGTTCCGAGGCGGTTCTCTTCGCGCATCAACAGCTCAGTGATGAGAAACGCGCTGAGCAAGAAGAAGACAGGCACGCCAAAGTTGCCGAGAAGGCAGATGTTGTACAACCAGAAGTGCCGCGCAGGATCAATGGGTAGATGATCCATGCGGTGGACGGTGAAGACGCTGAGGAAGGCAAGAAAGCGCAAGACGTCCAGTTCAGGACGATAATAGCGGTCGATCTTTGTTTTGTTCATGGTTTGCTAAAGCTGAAGTGTCGAACCTCGGAATCCGAGCGAATGTGGCATACCGCAGCAGTGTGCGACTCTCAGCCCAGGGTATTGCTTCCAGGAAAGAAATATTGGTTGTCATCCTGTGCGCACGATGCCCTGGAATCATCCACTCAAAAATAACGCTGCGATTGGCAAAACAAGCCCTTCCTGCAAGATGATTGGCATTGATTCAGATAAGCCGTAGTTGCTTCGGGGGGATATATCAGGCTTTCAGCAACGGCGCGCGACACCGGATGCAACCCACTACTTCCTGCCTGTCTTTTCACTCCCAACAAGCTTCTGGAAATACTGTTTCATGGTGCGAGGCTCGCGTCCCAGGATGGCGCGCAGCACGAGGGCATTGCCTCCGGGAAAGCCGTACTGGTCATAGTGCATATACATGCGCTTGAGTCCTTGGCGGACCGGACCTGCGGGGATCTTTGTTGTCTGTTCCCATTCTTCTAAAGACGGTTCACCGGCTTCGATGGTCCGTCCCAGCGCCTCACTCATGATGGCGGCGAGTTCTACGCGATCGAGCATGCCGGAAGCGCACAGCTCGAACGTACCGTAGTCGAGTGTGTCTCCCGTCAGCGCCAGTGCCGCCGCTTCCGCGACGTCGCGATAATCCACGTAGCTGGCCTTGGCATGCTTCGAATATGGCGCAGAGAAGCGGCCCTGCTTCACGACATCGCTCCAGCCTGCGGCAAGCGTCTGCATGAACATCGTCGGCTGCAGCACGGTGAAGTTCATCCCCGACTCATAGATTGCCTCTTCCACCGGACGCTTTGCCGCATGGTTGGTCATCTTGGAGATCGACGGATGGATCGCTCCGGAAAAGACGAACTTCCCAACGCCGGCGGCCTTCGCAGCCTCCACCATTGCCACGCCCAGGTCCGCTTCGTTCGGCGCAAACGCAGTATTGATATGAAAAACACCATCCACGGCCGCCGCAGCGTTGCGCAGGCTTTTGGAGTCCTGAAGGTCCCCGATAGCCGTCTCGTCGGCTCCCTGTTTCCGCGCCGCTTCTTCGTTGTTTTTGTCCCGCACCAGCGCGCGGACGGTCGCCCCACGCTTCTTTAATTCGGGAACCACAAGACCGGCGAACTTACCGGTCGCTCCTACCGCCAGAACTTTCACGAATCACCTCTCGACGGCCTGCCGCCTCTACAGATATGAAGCGAAGACGCAGTGTCCCGATGTCTCACGTTGGAGTCATGTCGCGTTGGTGACTCAATGGACTACTCGCTCGCGCCGGGGTAAGCGAGAGTCCTTTAAATCCGCCGCCGCGGTTATACTTCGACCTTCGCCGCGAAGATGCCGGCAAAGGCCCGACGTACTCCGGCGAAAACGATGAACCAAAGGACTGTCGCCAGCAGCCCCGGTCCAATTGCTGCAGGCGCCATGGTGATGTGGAAGAGCAGGATGTTCACGATCACCGGACCCAGCAGCGTCAGCGCCAGCGGGATGTAGCGGCCGCTGAGCAGAAGCACACCACCGACCACCTGCACCAGTCCCACGAACAGGATGTAGTGCGATAGGAAGAGTGCTCCCGAGAACTGTCCGGAGAGGTTCTTAGGAAGCGGCGGCATCGGAAGGAAGTGAAAAAAGATATTCAGGCCAAAGACGACGAAGATCAGGCCCAGAAGTATGCGTGCAATCAGGACAGCGACTTTCATGGTTGCTCCTCGTGGGTTTGCAAGGGGGTCAAGCGGCGTTGGCGCGAATCTGCTCCAGCGTCGGCTGCAGTAGCGCCGCACGATCAACAGCGCCGGACATGAGCTGCGCTACGCCGCCTACGGTAAACGAGCGAACATCGGTGACGCCAATAAAACCGAGCACGGTTTTCAGATACGGCTCGCCAAAGTCATACGAGGCCATGGGCGTGCCCGGTGCGTAGACGCCCCCGGTAGCGACCACCAGTGTGGCCTTCTTGCCCTGCAGTAGTCCTTTGGGGCCGTCCTGTCCGTAGCTGAAGGTGCGCCCGCTGCGGACGATCTGGTCGATCCAGAGCTTGAGGGAAGCGGGGATGGAGAAGTTGTGCATCGGCACGCCGATCAGGTACTCGTCGGCGCTCTCCAGTTCCTCGATCAGCGCATCGGAGGTGGCGAGGGCGGTCTTCTGCTCCGGTGTGCGGGCGCTCTCCGGGGTGTGCTGGGCCTGAATCCATGCAGCATCCACCGGTGGTAATGCGGGTTGTGTCAGATCGCGGTAGATTACGCGACCGGTGGGGTGAGCGGTCTTCCAGGAGGCGACGAACTCTCGGCCGAGCTCGCGGCTGACGGAACTTTCTAGCGGGCTGGCATCCAGGTGCAATAGGGTCGGCATATTGATGAATCTCCTAATCGACAAACGATGTCAAAGCATCAGTTGTCGTCAATATAGACGACATGCGTCGTTTTTTGATTCAAATTCTGCTTTGGTAGCCTTGAAAGAGAGCCATGCCAATCTCAGACTGCGATGTACGCGACCCACGGATGCGCCGCACGCGGCAGCTGCTCCAGGGCGCCCTCATGCAACTGATGCAATCAAAGAGCTTCGACGAGATCTCCGTACAGGACATCACGGATGCGGCCACCCTGAACCGCGCCACATTTTATGACCAGTACACAGACAAATTCGCTTTGCTGGCAGCGTCGGTAGGTGGCGGGTTCTATCAAATGCTGCACGAACGGTCGGTGCGCTTCGAGGGCAACTGTCCTTCGGCGGCCACCTCCGTGATCCTTGCGACATGCGACTATCTCGCGCAGGTGCATGCGAACCAGGGGGAGTGCAGTCGGCAGAGCGCTTTTGAGCCCTTGATGGATGCAGCCGTCGCAGCAGCCATACGCCGGATCCTCGAAGAAGGATTGCGCAAACATACGCAGTTCACCCCCGAACTGCGCGAGATGCGCGCAGCAGCGGCGAGTTGGGCCATCTATGGAGCGGCGAAGCAGTGGTTCGTCACGCCGCATCGCGTCCCTGTGGATGCAATCGTGCCTGAGATTCTGGAGATGGTAAGGCCGCTACTTGCGATGCAGTCGGAGCGAGTCGAGCATCACGACTGACTCTGCAGCCCGTGTCTGCAGCCCGTATAACGGTGAACTCAGCCTTCGGTGGACTCGACGTAGAACATCTCGTTCGTAGGGCGGAAGCCGTTGCTCTCGTACAGAGGTCGTCCTGCTTCGGTCGAGTGCAGTGCGACTACGCGGATGCGCCGCCGCCGAGCCTCGGACTGCGCGAGCTCGATGAGCTGACTGGCGATGTGTTTGCGGCGGTGTGCCGGATCGACATACACGTTCACCAGGTAGGCGCGGTGGCTCGAAGTAGGATCGAGCGGGTGTGGCGGCCAATCGAGGATCATCAGGCCGCTGCCGCCGATGACCTCGCCGTTGTCGTCAAGCGCCAGCCATCCCAGATAGTTGCCGGACTGAAGCTGCTGCGTTACCCAGGGCTCGAAATGCTCCGCCATGACGTCGAGGGTACGATTGTCCGAGCGGCCTGCGTCGACGAACATGCGCCGGCGATGATGCGTGATGATGGCGGCGTCGGCGGCGGTGGCGGCGCGGGTAGCTGGCATGCCTGTGAGTATAGACCGGGCCGGCGGCTCGTACACTGAGTGCGCGATGCCCGATTCCCCACTGAGCCGTGCTGCATGGGAACCCATACCGGACCTGCGCTGGAGACGGCAGGATTTCCAGCCTGGCGAGCGAGTCACGATAGCTGTTTCCGGTGGTGCAGACTCGGTTGCCTTGTTGCTGGCGATGGCTGCGTCTCGCACCGAGACTGGCCTTGTGCTCTCAAGCGTGCACGTACATCACGGGCTGCGTGGCGCGGAGGCAGACGACGATGCCGCCTTTGTTGCTTCGTTGGCGGTGCGGCTGGAGGTGCCGCTTCGCACCGAGCGCGGCGATGTTGGAATGCTCGCCGCAGAGCGCGGTAAGGGAATTGAGGAGGCAGCGCGCACGCTGCGCTATCGCGTCTTCCATGCACTGCTTGCTTCGCGCGAGGTGGATGCCGTTGCCACGGCGCATACGCTGGATGACCAGGCCGAGACTGTCCTGATGAAGATGTTGCGCGGCGCATGGACCGAGGGGCTCGGCGGCATCGCCCCGGTGATGCAGGCGCCGGGAGGCGGCCGGATTGTGCGGCCGCTGCTCGCGGTGAGGCGGACAGAGGTCGTGGCTTATCTCGAAGCAGCAGGACAGCCCTGGCGCGAGGACAGCACCAATCAGGCGCGCACTTTCACCAGGAATCGCATTCGGCACACGCTGCTGCCGCAGCTCAAGGAGTTTCAGCCGCGCATCGCGGAGCAGATGGCGCGCATGGCTGCCGTGGCGCGGGACGAAGAGTCTTGGTGGCAACGCGAGCTGGCGCGTGTGCTGCCGGGGCTGGTGCTTCCGGGCAAGCCGGTGCGCGGCGGCGGCCGCGCGAACTCGACTCAGCCTGGAGAGGCTTCCGTCGCTATGGAATTGGAGCGGCTACGCGCGTTGCCACCGGCGATGCAGCGCCGCGTACTGCGTGCTGCTGCCGCGCAACTGGACGGAACGCTCGGCTTCGAGCAGGCTGAGGCGCTGCTGTCTCTGGCGAGTGCGACCGATCGCCGTGGAGGAAAGTCGGGGCGGCTGGAGTTGGGGAGCGGTCTGATCGCGGAGCGAACGGCGCGCGAGCTAAGGCTTTCGCAGGCTGCCGCACCCACTGAGGCGCAGCATGTGGAGGAACGTATTGTGCCGGTACCGGGCACACTCGATGCAGTCGAATACGGAGTTCGATTCCATGTAGAGGGAGCGCTTTCAGAGGACAAGACACTCCTGCTGCGCACACCGCGAGCGGGGGACCGGGTACGACAGAGGCATAGCCGTGGCGACAAGGCCGTGAAGGAGATTCTGGAGCGGCGCGGATTGTCGGCGGCCGAGCGGCGAGGGTGGCCGGTGCTGGCGATCGGCAGCAGCATCGTCTGGATGCGGGAAGTGGATGTTGAGGGACCGGTGGGGCTGCAGATCGCGGTTGAGTCGTTGTCCACATCATCCTCGGAAGTGCCGAAGACCGTTGCGGCGCTGGATGTTTCCGGGGATACACCGTAGGTAACAACTTCTCGTTCTCCGATCGGGCATTTCTTTGTGTGGCGCGGGTGCCCTCGGAGTAGAATCCTGGGTACGGTCACCGGAGCGTGAGCGGCTGGGTATCCGATTTCGACGTAGTGTCCGGCGAATCGTCGGAAGATGCATCGAAGACCCGCCTCGAACGTCTAATTTCCTAGGGAAAAGCAACGGACTGCTTCGAACGGGCCAGCAAGACTGCCCGGCAGCCGACGCACCCTTCAGGCGCTTGCTTCCGTGGCGTGAGAGAAACGAGGGTTTTTCGTGAATTCGACGGTTAAATCGATCCTCTTCTGGGTCTTCATTCTGGCCTGCCTCGTGCTGCTGTGGCAGATCGTTCAGAAGAGCACGAACAGTGGCAAGGACCAGGAAATCTCCTTCTCCACATTCATGGACGATGCGCGGCAGGGCCAAGTGCAGGATGTGACGATCACCAACAGCACGGTGCAGGGTCACTTCCGCAATAACAAGGATGCTGCCTTTCACACCACCGTCCCGGCGAACTATCCGGACATGTTCAAGACCCTACAGGACAACAAGGTCTCCATCACGGTGAAGGACACGCAGGGCAACTCCTGGCTGCCGCTGCTGCTGCAATTCTCTCCGATCCTGATCATCGTGGGCGTCTGGTACTTCATGATCCGGCAGATGCAGAGTGGCGGGAATAAGGCGCTCTCCTTCGGCAAGAGTCGGGCGCGATTGCTGTCGATGCAACAGAAAAAGGTCACCTTCAAGGACGTCGCCGGTGTGGATGAGGCGAAGGAAGAGTTGAAGGAGATCATCGAATTTCTGCGTGAGGCGCAGAAGTTCCAGAAACTGGGCGGCCGCATTCCCAAGGGCGTGCTATTGGTGGGACCTCCGGGCACCGGCAAGACGCTGCTGGCGCGCGCGGTTGCCGGCGAAGCGAATGTTCCATTCTTTTCCATATCCGGTTCGGACTTCGTGGAGATGTTCGTCGGCGTCGGCGCAAGCCGCGTACGCGACCTGTTCGAGCAGGGCAAGAAGAACGCGCCGTGCATCATTTTCATCGACGAGATCGACGCAGTCGGTCGTCATCGCGGTGCCGGTCTCGGCGGCGGTCACGATGAGCGTGAGCAGACGCTGAACCAGTTGCTGGTCGAGATGGACGGCTTCGAGTCCAACGACGGTGTGATCCTGGTGGCTGCCACAAACCGTCCCGACGTGCTTGATCCGGCGCTCCTGCGCCCGGGCCGCTTCGACCGCCGTGTGGTGGTGGGCCGTCCCGATGTGCGCGGCCGCGAAGAGGTGCTCCGCGTCCATTCGAAGAAAGTGCCGATCGCGGACGACGTCGATCTTCGCGTATTGGCTCGCGGCACACCGGGCTTTTCCGGCGCCGATCTTGCCAACATGGTGAATGAGGCAGCGCTGACCGCGGCGCGCTCTAACCGCAAGGCCGTGCACATGTTCGACTTCGAGCTGGCCAAGGACAAGGTCCTGATGGGCGCCGAGCGGAAGTCCATGCTGCTGACCGATGAGGAGAAGCGGGTTACCGCCTATCACGAAGCGGGCCACGCATTGGTCGCTGCCATGCGCGATCACGCCGACCCGCTGCATAAGGTAACGATCATCCCGCGCGGCATGGCGCTGGGTGTCACCATGCAGTTGCCGACAGACGACAAGCACACCGTCACCAAGGACTATCTTGAGACGCAACTCGCAATCCTGATGGGCGGTCGTTGCGCTGAGGAGATTTACCTTAAGCAGATGACGACCGGCGCCGGCAACGACATCGAGCGTGCCTCCGAGCTTGCCCGCAAGATGACCTGCGAATACGGCATGAGCCGGATGGGTCCGCTCACCTTTGGCAAAAAGGAAGAGCAGATCTTTCTGGGCCGCGAGATCGCACAGCACCGCGACTTCTCGGAAGAGACAGCACGACAGATCGACAGTGAAGTGCGCAGCCTGGTGGACAGCGGCTATCAGTCGGCGTACAGCATTCTCGAACAGAACCAGCCCATCATGCATCGGCTGGCAACGGCACTGCTGGAGCGCGAGACCATCGATGCGAACGAGATTCGCATGCTGATCGAAGGTCGCGAGCTTCCGCCGATGAATCCGCCGCCCAATGGATCCGCGAGTGGCGATCCCGAGGTGAAGGTGCTGAAGCCGGAGCCGGGTCGCGCACCCGGCTTCCCGGAGGGAAGCCCCTCACCGGCGTAGGCTTGCAAAAGGCGGCAGACGAAAACGGAAGTAAGTAGAAGAAGAGCAGAAGACAGCAGAGAAGGGTAGAATCACCGCCTTCCTCTGCTGTTTTCTATTTCCGTCTGCTTTTCTCTTCTGTTTTCCCCTTGTCTCCTTCTGCGAAAATGAACTGTATGCGCGTTCTTCCGGTTCTCACCGCCGCTTCGCTTTTGTTGGGTGCAAGCGGCTGCGGCTACCACACCGTCGGCTCGGCGGCGCATATCCCCGGTGACGTACACACCATGGCGGTGCCGTTCTTTCAGAACCGCACCCAGTTTTCGCATACCGAGGTCGCGTTGACGCAGGCAACTGTGCGCGAATTGAATACGCGCACCAAGTTTCACGTGCTGCCGCGTGAGGATGCAGGAGATGCCGACGCGGTGCTGAAGGGCACGATTTTAAGTGAGACCGTTGTGCCCTACACCTACAATTCCGAAACCGGCCAGTCGTCGAGCTACATGATCACGCTGACGGCGAGTGTGACGCTGACCGATCGCGATGGACGCGTTCTCTATCGGCATGATGGCTACACCTTCCGCCAACAATATGAAGCAACGCTGGACCTGGGCACCTTTGTCGAGGAAGATTCCCCAGCGATGGCGCGCCTTTCCAGGGACTTTGCCCAGTCCCTGGTGAGCGATATGCTGGAGTCCTTCTGAGACCGATACGACAGCTCGGCGATCCGGTGACACAGGATGGCTATAGCAATTTTCCTGTAGATGTTGAGGGACCAACGAAGGCCATTGTGGCCTTTCATTAAAGAAAGGCCACGCCGAGCGATGCCCCGCACATCACAGCATCAGGAAAATTGCTATAGCGGACTGCGCAGTTTTGCTTCCTCGGATCGCTTCGTGGCGGAGGTCGAAGCCGCGCGCAAGGGCGGCACACTGCGGCCTGGCTATGTCCTGGTGGGTGACGAGGCGTATCTTTACGAGCGTTGCCGCCGCACCGTGATCGAGACGCTGGTGGACGGCGACGCCGGCCCGGCGATGCGCGACTTCTCCCTGCACGAGATCGACCTTGGAGAGACCAGCATCTTCGAAGTGCTGGATCGCGCGCAGACGCCGTCGCTCATGGCGCCTTTCCAGGTGCTTTTTCTGCGCAATGTGAAGACGCTCTATGGACGTGGCGCCAAGAAGGACGAGTTCGCTGCGCTCGATGCTTACGGCCGCTCGCCGAATCCCCAGGCGCTGCTGGTCTTTGTCGCCGATCATCTGCATCTGCCGGCCGACCTGCGCCGCATGGACATGCAGGACAAAGACCGCTACGAGCGCATCCGCGAAACGTTGGGCGAGTGGTGCGGCATGGTCGAGCTGGTGCGCGTCGAAGAGAGCGACGCCATGCGCTGGCTGGTTGCCGAAGCAGAGAGACACGGAGCTACTCTCGAAGTTGACGCAGCCCGCGAACTGGCCGATGCACTGGGCGCCGATCTGATGCTGATGGCGAGCGAGTTGGAAAAGCTGCTGCTTTATATCGGTGCCCGTTATGCGGCCACTACCGGCGAACGCAGTCGCATCACCCTGGGCGATGTCGAGACGATGGTCCTCGGCGCGAAGCAGCGCTCGCTGTACGAACTCACGGATGCGATCTCCGCCAAGGATCGTCCACGCGCGCTTGGCCTTCTGCAGGGCCTGTTGAACGCATCGGACGGCGGCGAAGATTCGGCCATCGGCCATCTCTACATGCTGGCACGCACCTTCCGCCAGATGCTGGTCATCCTTGAAAAGAATGTGCGCGACTCTCGCGCCATCTGGCAAGCGCTGTGGCAGGGCTTTCGCATGCCGCCGTTCGCGGCAGAAGACCTGATACGGCAGGCACGCCGCTACAAGAGCCGTCGCGAGCTGACACGCGCACTGCGGCTGATCGCCCGTGCCGATCTGGAGCTGCGCTCGTCGCCGCCGGACAAACGGTTGGTGCTGGAACGGCTGGTGTTGGCGCTGGCCGGGGACGACCCGGCCGGCGAGCCCAGACTGGGCCTGCTCAATGCGCAGTATGCAATGGATCTGTAGCAGCGGTCTGAAAACTCGTCAAAGCTCACAGTAGAGCATTTTGGTATAGGTGTAGATGGTCTCGCGCAAGCTGCTGTGGCTTTTCTTCAAGGAAAAGCCACGCCGAGTGAATCTCCACGCTTCACTCCATTACCGAAATGCTCTAGAAGCGCCGTTACGAAGTGCGAATCTTTCGGAAGCAGAACCGCGTCATCGGCCGCAAAAACCAGGTGATCTGATCCCGAAGGAATGTCTTGATCGCGCGTTTCGGTTCGGCCGTGACATAGGCTGACGGCGGCCGAATCACCCGGAAGCCAGCACGTCGTGCAATCCCTTTGAGGGAATTCGGAACAAAGCAGTTGATGTGATCGAGAGGGTGAACCAGGTCATACTCCTTCTCGTTCGAGATTCCCGTGACGCCCTGGCAGTTCGGAACCTCGATCACCAAAACGCCATCGTCTACCATGCGCTCATGAACGAGCTGCAGCACAACCATCGGATCATCGAGATGTTCCAGAACTTCGATAAGCATCACCGCGTGAAACTTGTCCCGTGCCGCCTCATCCAGCAGTTCGAGGCTCGGGTAAAGATCCGGATTGGCGCCGCGCCGATGTGCGTCGCGATCCAGGCCGTAGGCATCGAATCCGGAAAGCTTTGCCAGAGCCACGACCTCGCCATCGCCGCAGCCAAAATCGAGAAGCCGAACGGTCTCCTGTCCACGGATACGTCTCGTCAACATTTCGATCTTCAGGATGTGCTGCATTCGCTCCTGGTTTGCGCGAAAGCGATAGTCGAGGGTGTACATACCCCGGTTCTCGCTGAACCGGTCAATCGCCTCGCGCCCCATCCATTCGGAGAAGCGCTTCTCCTGCCAGTCCGGCGCAAGGATGTAGCGATGGAACATCTGCGAACAGCCATCGCAGGAAACTAACTCCCACTCGCTGTCCTTGATGTAGGGCATGGGTGAAACGCCCCAGGCGCCCTCCTCGATAAAGGGACGGACCGGAGCTTCGCCGAAGGCTCCCCCGTCTAATCTCGAAAGAGAAGAAGATCCGCAGCTGATGCAGGAATCTCGACTGACGAACGTGGCCTGTGATTGCATGGTGGAGGTCGGCACCGCTGGATTTTATCGTTCGTCTAGGAATGCAGCAAGTCCAAGAGGCAGCCAGCGAGGCAGCCCGGAAAGCCGCCCGACTGCTCGCGAGGACGTCCGCCGTCTTATCGAGGTGTGACTATCTGAGACGCGTTGGGCGCCGCAGCCTTGTGCGCGCTGCACGGGGCCGTTCGGGTCCCTCCAGAAAGAACCACTTGCAGCTACGGCAGACGCGACCCAGGCCGTTCTCCATCTCGGCTGCAGGATGCGTGAGATGCACTCGCAGGCTCCCGTTCGAGGTCTCGTAGCAGCGTGGACACAACGGTACCTCGTCTCCCTCCGCATAGTAGTAAGGGTTGCGGAAGCTGGTATGGATGCGATGGTCGAGCTGCTCCTTCAGGAGCTCATTCTCATCGCGAAGCTGTCCGCGCTCGGTGGATAGATCGATGAGTTGTTCCTGCAGGTGAACGATCTTTTCGTAGAGCGGGTAGTCGTTGTACTTGCGGACCAGGTCTGCGATCTCCCGGATTCCCTGGATAGCGGTCGACGCGCTGACAACCATAGGGGCACCTCTTTGTTCGCCTTTTATTCGCCAATGGTAGCAGTTGTCGTGTCGTTTCACAGGTAACTTCAGCCTGTGAATCTTCAAGATTTGATTGCGACGTAAGTCATTCAATTTGAAAGATATATAGAGCTTGACGGCACGCGATTACTCCAGTACTCCGCTCGCTTCGACGCCCTGCGGCCGCGTGGTGAGCGTGACTGCGGCCGCGAGAATCAGTGTTCCGCCAATCCACGCGAACGGACCGAGCCGGTCGCCCAGCAGTTCGACGCCGAGGAACGAGCCCAGCATCGGTTCGATATTCAGGAAGACGGCGGCGCGCGTCGCAGGCACACGGTGGATGCCCCAGTTCCATAGCAGCGTAGAACCGGCAGTACAGAAGAGGCCGCTGGCGGCGGAGGCGAGCCATACCGGTATCGGGATGCCATGGATCGGCGGCACGCCATCATGCAGCAGCACCCAGACGGCCATCATGATCGTGCCGGAGTACACGCCGTAGACGGTGACCACGGCAGGCGAGTGACGCTGCATCAGCCGCTTGTTCATCAGTATCCAGAAGAGCGATACCAGCAGCGCCAACACCACCAGCAGATCGCCGACGAGCGAAGGGCCGCCGCTTTGGGTTGTGTGGTGCCCACCCAGGACGATCAGCGCGACACCTATCGTGGACCCAACCAGCGCCAGCCATCCGATGCGATCCAGCCGCTCGCCTGCGAAGAGCGAGGCTGCAGCGCCCAGCAGAACGGGCATGGTGCCCACCATCAGCGATGCGTGCGAGACCGTGGTAAGCGACAGTCCGTAGAACTGCACCAGGAACTGGATCGGGATACCCAGGAAGGAGGCCACAAGCAGCAGCCGCCACTCCGGCGCGGTAAAGCGCGGCCGATGCCGAAGCGCGAAGGGCAGCAGCCCGATACATGCGAAGAGAAACCGGTAGAGCACCATATGGCCCACGCCCATGTGAGCCAGCACAATCTTGCCGAAGTAGAAGCCGGTCCCCCAGAAGCAGCCGGCCAGCGCGCAGGCGCCGTAGCCAAGCCAGAGCGCCGTGCTGCGCGTCTGCTGTAGGGAGGAGGACATATCTCTACTCTACGGGCAGGGGCAGCTTTGAACCGTTTAGGAGCCGCGCTCAAATCCCGATCAGTCCGGAGCGAATAGCCCACAGCGAGAGCGTGGCGATGATGATCCACAGCGCCACGCCCTGCAGCATGGGACGCACACCAACCTTGCGCAGCGTGGCCTTGGAGATGCCGGTGCCAATGAGAAACAGCGTGACGGTCAGCCCGACGCGCCCGAGTTTGCTGAAGGCGGCGAAGACCGGCGCCAGCGCGTGCACATAGGTGTTGGCGACGGCGGCGAGGCAGAAGTAGAGGATGAACCAGGGCCACTGGATGCGCGTATTGCTCTTCACAATGGCGGCCGTCACCAGCGCGAGTGGGACGATCCACAGGGCCCGCGCCAGCTTGACGGTGGTGCCCACGATGAGCGCCTGCGGACCGTAGTGTGCAGCCGCGCCCACCACAGAGCTGGTGTCATGGATTGCGAGTGCTGCCCACAACCCGAACTGTGATTGAGTGAGGTGCAGAGCAAAGCCGATAGCAGGAAAGGCGAGCAGTGCAATGGCATTCAGAGTGAAGACAGTACCGAGCGAGACGGCCATGTCTTCATCGTTGGCCTTGGTGATGGGCGCGATCGCCGCAATCGCGCTGCCACCGCAGATGGCAGTGCCGCAGGTGATGAGGAACGATGCCTTGGGCTGTACGCGCAGCAGGCGGCCCAGCAGCGTGCCCAGCAGGATCGCGAAGGTGATGCTGATGGCCGTGTAGACGAAGCCGGACGCGCCGGCATGCACCACTTGACGCAGGTTCATGCCAAAGCCCAGTGCAACCACGGAGGCCTGCAGCAGCAGGCGGGAGAGGTCGCGGCTCTCTGCGAGGAACGGGTGAGTCAGGAAGAGGCCGAAGACGATGCCGGCGCCGAGTGCGACCGCGGGCGAGATAAGACCGCTGGCAGCGATGACGATCGAGAGGAAGAAGATACGTTTTGCGACGATAGGACTCACAGGATGAGTGTCAGGGGCGGGAGCATGCGCCGTCCAAGCAGGAATTGTTATGTCCGATAGGGCCGGCTTATCTTCTCATTGGTTCGCGTGGGATGATGCCGTTGATTCCGATGCTGCCGGAGTAGTTCCAGCATGGCGGCGGTCGGTCCTGCCGCCTCGGGGCCCGGCGGCGTCAGCAGCAGCAGGTCGCGTGGGATCGCGAGACCTTTCATTGTCACGACAGCAAGCGTGCCCAGTGCAAGCTGCCGGTGGATCGCGCTACGTGAGACAAACCCGACGCCAACACCGGATTCGATGCTGCCCAGGATCGCCTCCGTCGAGTTCAGCTCGATGACGATATGCAGTTCGCGTGCGGGCAGCCCTGCTTTTTCCAGCGTGGTTTCTATGACCTCACGCGTGCCCGAGCCGCGCTCTCGCATCAGCATAGGCGCGGCGGCCAGCTCCTTGAGCGTGATGGTGCCCTCGGCGGCCCACTCGTGGCCCGGCGGCGCCACCAGTACCAACTCGTCCGGCAGCCAGACTTCCGCGCGCAACTGCCCGGCGTGCGGCGGCCCTTCTACCAGTCCAAAGCCGGCACGGCCGGATGTAACTGCATCTGCGACGATCTCCGTGTTTGCGCTCTCAAGCTCGACATGGACTGCGGGATGCAGCCGGAGGAAGGCGCCGAACAGCGGAGGCAGGATGTACTGCGCGATGGTAGTGGAGGCGGCCACCCGCAGCGTGCCGGAGAGATGGCCCTTCAACGCAGACAAAGCGACGGAAGCTTCCTCCAGCAGAGCACCGGATCGCTCCGCATAGCGCAGCAGAAGAGTGCCGGCAGCCGTCAGCGCCACTTCGCGTCCGCTGCGATCGAAGAGCGGCAGGCCAACGAGCTCTTCGATCGCTTTGATCTGTTGGGTCACCGCCGGCTGTGTGAGATAGAGCTGCTCGGCGGCGCGGCGGAAGCTGCGCTGTGCCGCAACGGCGCGAAAGACGGTAAGCCTGTAGTTCTCAAGCATCGTATTCGGGCTGCACTCCACGCGCTCGCCGCCTCGTGATGAAGGGGTTTTCCGAAAACGCGCTACCACACACGGCACATCGTCTCCGGCGATGGCGCCATTGGCTGGCCTTGCTTGCAACCGAAGGTCCGACCAAACTCCGGCATGTTTACGACAACCCCATTCGCGCGAATGCGATCGGGGGAGTGCGCGTCGACGCGTGCACCCATGCGCAGCATCTCCGGCCGTTCGGTCGAGCACCAGTTCTGTGCCCAGCCGAGGAACAACTGCTGCTTCGGCGTGTAGCCGTTGGCGGTCCTGGTGTCGAGCGCCGTGTCGAGCGCCGAGTGATTGCGCGCCGCGTCCGCCAGCAGCGCCATCCAGGCAAGGCGCAGTCCGCCGTTGTCTGCCGTATTCTCGCCCAGCGTGAGCTTGCCGTTTACGTGGATGTCATCAACGGCCACGAAGCCGTTGTACTCGTTCACCAGGCAGTCGGTGCGCTGCTCGAAGCGTTTTGCGTCTGCCGGTGTCCACCAGTCCTTCAGATTTCCCTGCGCATCGAACTTGCGCCCCTGGTCGTCGAAGCCGTGCGTGAGCTCGTGGCCCACGACGGCTCCGATATGGCCGTAGTTGGTGGCGTCGGATGCGGTCTTGTCATAGAAGACCGGCTGCAGGATGCCGGCCGGGAAGTTGATCGTGTTCATCGACGGATCGTAATACGCATTTACGGTGGGCGGCGTCATCTCCCATTCGCCCTTATCGACAGGCTTGCCGATTTTAGTGAGCTGGTAGTCGCTTTCAAACTCTCGCGCGCGGAGCGAGTTCCCCATGCTGTCGCCGGGCTTGATGGTGAGTGCGGAGTAGTCACGCCACTTGTTCGGATATCCGATCTTGTCCACGATAGCGGCGAGTTTTTCATGCGCCTTGACCCGCGTCGCCGGGCTCATCCATTCGAGCTGTTCAAGATCGCGGCCCATCGCCGCTTCGATCTGTTTCACCTCGTCGCCGGTCTTCGCTTTGCTGTTTCCGCCGAAGTATTGCGCGACATACGCCTTTCCGAGGACTTCGCCAAGGCTACCGTCGGTTGCGTCGACGCAGCGCTTCCAGCGCGCCTCCTGCTCAGGGATGCCTTCGAGCTTGCGTCCATAGAAGTCGAAGTGCTCCTCATCGAAGGTCTTCGGCAGGCGGCTGGCAACGCTGTCTACCAGATGGACGCGCATGTAGTTCTTCAGGGTGTCCATGCTGGTGGACGCCGTGAGCTGATTCAGGCCGGTGAAGAAGGCCGGCGACGCAACGTTGAGCTCGCTGACGGGCGGCGTCCCCGCATCTTTCAGGAACTCCGCGACGTGCAGGTTGGGCGTGTCTGCGGCGAACTTGGATACCGCTTGCATGTGGTAGGTATGTTCGGGATCGCGGCGTTCCACGTTGCCCATGGAGACCTTCGCCAGCCCGGTCTCAAAGGTCATGATCGCTGCGGCGTCCTTGCCGGCGGCCTCGGGCGACTCATCGAGCAGCTTTAGCACATTCGCGATGTGCTGCACATACTGCTTACGCAGCTCTTCATCCTTGGCGCCAGTGCGCAGGTAGTAGTCCTTTTCCGGCAGGCCGATGCCGCCCTGGTCGACAACGGCGATCTCGCGGGTTGCGTCCTTGAAGTCCTGTGCGGAAGAAAGAGAGAAGAAGGCGTTACCGTCAATGCGCTGCAGGTGTGCGATCTCAGGCGTCAGTGCGTCGCGTGACTGCAGCCGGTCAATGCGGTCGAGCTCGGGCTGGATCGGCGCGAGACCGGCCTTGTCGATCGCGGATGTATCCACGCAGCTTGCGTAATAGTCGCCGATCTTCTGGTCGTCGCTGCCGGCGGCGGCATGTGCTGCCGAGGCTTTCTCGAGGATGCCGTGCAGCGCCTGCAGATTGAACTCGTACAAGTTGGTGAACTGGTCCAACGACGGTAGATCTGCCGGAATCGGATGCAGCTTGCTGTAATTGCCGCACGCGTATTGGTAGAAGTCGACACATGGGTCGGCAGTCACATCCATCGCATGCTTGTCGAAGCCAGGCAGCGCGCTGTACTGCGTCGGCGCTTGGGCATGCAGCGTGGTAGCGAGAAGGGCGGTCGTTGCGCAGGCAAGCAGGCAGCGGACGATATGAGGGAAGCTGGACATGGGACGCACTATCTCCAAGGGTGGGGCTACCAGATGCTGCAGCGGTTGGCGCTGGCCATGGGCTGGCCGGTTTTGCAACGGAAGGCCTGTTGAAACTCCGGCATATTTCGGACGACGCCATTCACGCGGTACTCCTCCGGTGAGTGTGGATCGGTCTCGACGCGGACGCGCATCTCTTCCGGACGTGTGCTCGAACACCAGCTCTGCGCATACGCAGTGAAGAACTGCTGCTCCGGCGTCATCCCGCCGAGGTCAGCCTCGCGAGGTGCGCCCTGCTCCAGCCGGTGCCGCCAGGCAAGATAGCCCAGACGCACGCCACCGATATCTGCGATGTTTTCGCCCAGGGTGAGTCTGCCGTTGACATGAAGATCATCGACTGCGACAAATCCGTCATATTGTTTGACGACGCAATCGGCGCGCTGCTTGAACTTCGACTTATCCGCGGCCGTCCACCAGTCGGTAAAGTTGCCGCTGGCGTCGAACTGGCGTCCCTCGTCGTCGAAGCCATGGGTCAGTTCGTGGCCTTCGAGGCCGCCGGCCTGTCCATAGTTCACGGCATCACTCATGTGGGGATCGTAATATGGCGGCTGCAGGATGCCGGCCGGCAGGTTTACCGTGTTGGTCTGCGGGTCATAATACGCATTGACGGTGGGCGGGCTCATCTCCCACTCCTGCTTGTCGGTGGGCTGGCCGATCCGAGCCAGCACGCGATGATCCTCGAACGATGCAGCGCGCCGTGCATTGCCGATAGCATCGCCGCGTGTGACGGTGAGGCTTGCGTAATCGCGCCAGTGATCGGGATAGCCGACCTTGTTGGTCACGGCAGCGAGCTTGATCTCCGCCTTGTCCTTCGTTGGCGCACTCATCCAATCGAGCTGATGAATATCGCGACCCATCGAAGACTCGATATCGTCGAGGATGGACTGGTTCTTCGCTTTGTCGTGCGGGCTGAAGCGCTCGGCAACATAGACCTTGCCGAGTGCCTCACCGAGTGCGTGGTCGGTGGCTTCGACACAGCGCTTCCAGCGCACGCGCTGCTCCGGCTGGCCGCGCAGTGTCTTGCCGTAAAAGGCGAACTGCTCGTTATCGAGTGCAGCCGGCAACGCAGTGCCCGGGCTGCTGTGCAGGAGATCCCAGCGCAGCAATGCCTTGAGCGACGCGACGTCGGTCTCCGGCAGCAGCTTGTTCAGCGCGGTGAAATAATCCGGCATTGCAACGTTCAAAGAGGTGAACGCGGGCGTTCCCATCGCGTGCAGGTAGCTGTCCAGGTCGAAGGCGCCAAGCTGTTTGCGGAAGCCGGCAAGCTGCGCCGGATGATAGATACGCGCCGGGTCGCGCATCTCCTCCTGGCTGAGGGATGCGGTTGCGAGCTTCGTCTCCAGTGCAAGAACGCGCGCTGCATCGGCTGCGGACTGATCCGGCGATTCGCCGGCCAGGGTCAGTGTGCGGGTGATGTGGTCGACATACTGTTTGCGTAGTGCCACGGACTTGGCATCGGTGCGCAGGTAGTAGCCGCGTTCGGGGAGTCCGAGCCTCGGTTGATTGGCAGTTGCGATCATGCGGCTCGCGTCCTTGTAGTCCTCTTCGCTGCCGAGACGGAAGAGCACCTGCGCCCCGTACTGTTGCAGCGCGGCGACCAGCGGCGCGAGATCCTTCACGCTCGAGAGCGTGTCGATGCGATCGAGTGCGGGCTTCAGAACGTTCAGGCCGTCATGATCGATCGCCTGCGTGTCCATGCAGGTGGCGTAGTAGTCGCCAATCTTCTGCGTGTCCGGGTCGCGTTGGCTGTGGGCCTCGCTGGCGTGCTCCAGGATCGCCTTCAATACCAGGTTGTTCTGCTCGGTGAGTTGGGTGTCGATGCCGAAGGAAGAGCGGTCCGAGGGAATCGGATTTTGCTTCAGCCATGTGCCGCAGGCGTACTGGAAGAAGTCGACGCAAGGATCGATAGAGGTGTCGCGCAGCGATGGGTCGAGTCCGTGCAGCTGCACGCGTGTCTGTTCGCTGACAGTGGTCTGGGCAAAGGCAGCGAAGGGGCCGGCAATGCATACGACGGCAGCGAGCACAGCACAGGAACGTTTCATGATGCGAGGCACTCCGTCGATCATCACCAATTTGGCACCTAGCCTACTTCCTGTTCTCTCCGGTTATGAAGGTCCACAAGAACCGGTGCCTGCCCCGTATACCTGCACCCCGCACACCTGCAAAAGATATGCGCTAGAAACAGTCATCAGACGGGTTTACGCGGTCAAAGTCAACTCGGAGGGCCGCTCCCGATCTGCTTGACGGTGTTTCTGCGTTGTTTCGGGCTGACGATGGCGAATCGACGCACATACCCGATAGGTCGCTTGGAACGTCGAACTCCTTGTGATGCCGCGCACATCGTGGCGCTCCACTCGTATTTGTCCGGTCTGTTGTAGGAGAATAGTCGCGTGGGCATTGGTGCGCAGCGTGCGGTACGGTGGAGAGGAACCGGCCTCCTGCTGGTTGCGTGTTGTTTCGCGCCCCTCTTTGCAAAGGCGAAGGAGCGTGAAAGCGGGCCGAAGCCGGCGATCCGCATTCCTGTGGACCCGCTGGGATACCGACCGCCCGGCAAGCTCTATCTGCTTGCCCGATACTCCTCCGGTTCGCTGGACTTTCTGGACCCGACGCATTTGCTCTTCACATTTCACCAGCCGCGCCTGCTGTCGCGACCAGCAAATTCCCAAGGACTGGATCAAGTGATCCACGCGATGGTGCTGGAGCTGCCGGAGGGCAAGGTGGTCGCGGAAGATCAATGGCTGCTGCACGATCGCCGGCGGTATATATGGCGGATGAGCGGCGATCAAGCCATGCTGCGGATCGGCGGACGCCTCTACGCCATGAACGAGAAGCTGCAATTGACGCCACTTTACAACTCGCCGATGCCGCTGCGTGAGGTAGAAGTGTCGCCGGATGGTCAGATGCTGGTGACAGAGAGCGATCTGGAGAAGCACACGCCGGAAGAGCACGCCCGCCTGGCAGAACATGCCGCCGAGATGGGGGCCGATCCGCCGCCGGAGGGTGTACAGGTCCGGATGTTTCGCTTGGTCGAGCCGAAGATGATGCTGAATGCACAGGCGGACGAGGTAGGGGATCTGCCGGCCACGAAAGAGGGCTTTTTCACGCACGAACAGCCAAAGCCCGACCACTGGACAGTGCGCTTTCACCCCTATGAGAAGCCCGAGCCGAACGGTGGAGACGTTGTTGCGCAGGTGGATTCCACCTGCATGCCTTCCGAGAAGGTGCTGAATGACGAAAGCGTGCTGGTGATGAGCTGCCCGCCACACCGGGGTGACCGTTTCGTCGCCGCCTACTCATTGAAGAGCCAAAAACTGTGGGACGGACGCTGGCAGTCCAACTTCACCTGGCCGTCTTTCGATATGGCGCGGGATGGTAAGACGGTCGCGATCTCCTGGCTGGCGATCACCCACCCAGTGGCCCCGAAGGACGCTATCGACGACTTGGACGTGCAGAGCCAGGTGCTCACCGTGCTCGAAAGCCATACGGGCGCCCTGCGGCTGGCCATGGCCGTCGATCCAATCACTACGTCAGGTGGGAACTTCGCCCTCTCCGCAGACGGCAATCGGCTGGCGGTGCTGAACCACGGCGCGATCGAGGTCTACGATCTGCCGGCTCCAGCTCCGTCGCCGGTTCCCAACGAGCGAGCCGCAAAATGAGAAAGGCCGGAGCGCGAGCCCCGGCCTCATCGAACGGTAACGGTTGTATTAGGCCTTCTTGGTAGCCACAGCCTTGACGCGGGCATTGAGGCGGCTCTTATAGCGGGAGGCGGTGTTCTTGTGCAGGGTACCCTTCTGGACGCTCTTGTCCAGGGCGGAGACAGTAGCGCGGTACTGCTCGGTAACGGACTTGGCGTCACCTTTCTGCAGAGCCTCGCGAAGCAGGCGCAGGCTGCCGCGAACGCGGCTCTTGTTGGCCCGGTTGACTCCGGTCTTGCGTTCCGTCTGGCGGGCGCGCTTCAGCGATGAAACATGATTTGCCATGAGCTTCCTTACAAAGATGTCGTCTATTTTTGCCGGGTATGCCGGTTTGGAGCGATGCAGACGGTGACAGACACGCCGCATCTTCTGCCAAGCATAAGTCTACCGTGATGCCGGCAGGGGGTCAATGGTGAGGTTTCCGTTTATCCAGCCGATCAGTTCAACAGACTAGCCCCGTTTGATTGTCGCAAGCCAGGCCGGTGCGCCGTCGTCGTGATATCTCGTCTGAATCCGGTCCGGTTCGATGGTGGCGACATTCCATCCATTGCTCGTGTTGAATGCAGCTCTCAGTGTTTCCTGACTAATAGGGTGTGGGCCAGTATCGGGACCTTGGTCGCTGAAGCACAACACATACAGGGTTCCCTCGTGCTCGGTCACCGACGCGAGACTCGCCACGTAGCCTGGTCGCTCCTCATCGTTCAAGGTGTGGAACAGTCCGCAGTCCAGCACCGTCTCGAACATGCGCCCCAAACGGTCTAGCTGAAACGCGTCGGCCGCAGCGAACTGAACCTCGATCCCACGGTTGCCGGTCTTTTCTCGGGCGATCACCAGTGCCGTCTCGGCCACATCGACGCCCAGAACCGGCAGTCCCAGCGAGGCCAGGTGAAGAGCGTTCTCGCCCGTCCCGCAGCCTGCATCAAGCACCGGTCCGGCGAATCCACCTTCAGACGCCAAACGCACGATTGCCGGCTGCGGCTGGCCAATATCCCAGGGTGCCGCGCCGTCGTGGTAGGACGCATCCCAGGGCAGTCCTGTCATGCGTTCGTGACTGGTTGGTTGTCGGCCACCGAACGGATTGTCAGCGAGGCTTCCTGATCGCTTCGACATCTTGGCCCCTTCCCTGCAACTAACCTCGCTACCTCATCGTGGCAAGCCAATCCACAGGTCTCAACTGTTCGTGCTCATCCTAAACCTGCATCTTCTTGCGGTTCATACTCCAAAGGGAGTAATGCCTCGAGTGCGCAGCAAAGTGAGACATACTATCCTGATGCAGCAGGGAGGATCGCCATGTTATTACCGTTTAACAATCTGGGCCCTCGTATTCTCGGCTTCCTTCTTTTTCTTGGCCTCGTGCTATTCATAGGCCGGGCCTGCGCCGCCGATGCCATCCGTCGCGGCAAGTCCCCCCTTCTTGTGACCGTCGCCGTAGTTTTTTTCTTTCCGTTTGGCCTCATTGCGTGGCTCATCTTTCGACCAAAGCCCACGGACGGCGGCAGTATTCCCCGTGGCTTCAATCTGAACGACCATCGTCTTCAGTAAGTTTTGGCATTCATAATCCAAAGACCCAAATTTTATGACTGTATGAGACTGTGGATTCAACTGACCTACTACCGTCTGGGCACGGTTAACGCCAGTCATCCTGAGACGCAGCATGTTCGCCCTATTCCGGCGCGGAAGCAGGTCCACCATCCCCGTTCGAGAGACTTAAATCACCGGATCGAGGTGAGCGGGATGGCGTCGGCATAAAAACTGATTACGCGCGATCGAAATTCATCACTTTGACCGTTGACGCCCACCCGGAGAGGAGCTAGTCTGTGCGCATCCGAGGGATGGTCCAAGGCGGAAGTCACGCAAACGGCAGGGAACTGCCTGTGCCGCCTGCCGGATACAGCACCCCGGATCCCGCCCCCCAATCCCAACCCCAACCTTTACAGCCGCAGCTCCTGGGTGTCGAAGCCTGGAGAGCCGCAGGAGGTCCGCTGACGCTTGATTAACAAAGCGCTGGAAATCACGCCCAACATTGAGCCCCTGTTCGGGACCCGCGACGAAAATCTGAGATTGCTCGAAGACAAGCTCCATACGCGTATCGACCTTCGTTCCGATGCAGTCCATGTCTCCGGCCCCGAAGAGAGCGTAGCGCGCGTGGAGCGGATCTTCAACGATTACGAGCAACTGCGAAGGGCGGGCGTGACCCTGCAGAACGGCGAGCTGCACGCCATGCTGAAGCTGGTGGCGGCCGATCCGAGCGTGACGCTGAAGGGCCTCGTGGAGAGCGGGAAGCAGCGCACGGCAGGCGGCATCAAGCGCATGGTCCAGCCTCGCTCGGTGAATCAGAAGCGTTACGTCGAAGCGATCGAGCAGTCGGACATGGTCTTCGGCATCGGACCCGCCGGCACCGGCAAGACCTACCTCGCGGTGGCCATGGCGGCCTCGGCACTGATGGCAAAGAAGGTGAGCCGCATCATCCTGGTGCGTCCGGCCGTAGAAGCCGGCGAGCGGCTTGGCTTCCTGCCCGGTACGTTGCAGGAGAAGATCGATCCGTACCTGCGACCACTGTACGATGCGCTCTACGATCTGCTGGATCAGGAGCGGGTCGACAAGATGATCGAACGCAACGTGATCGAGGTGGCGCCACTCGCCTTCATGCGCGGGCGCACCCTCAACGACGCAATCATCATCATGGATGAGGCACAGAACACCACCAGCGAACAAATGAAGATGTTCCTGACACGGCTGGGCAATAACGCCAAGGCCATCATCACCGGCGATGTCACGCAGATCGATCTGCCGAACCCGCGGCGCTCCGGGCTGCTGGAAGCGATGGAGATCCTGAAGGGCGTCGACGGCATTCGTTTCGTGCACTTCGAGGACGGCGATGTGGTACGGCACCACCTGGTACAACGCATCATCCGTGCCTATGACAGCTTCGGGCGTCAGCAGACGGAGTTGCCGCTGGGGATGCCGGAGGCCGGGCAGAACAAGCCCGCACCCAAGCCCCAGTAGCCGGGCCAGAGCATGTTCACTGTAGGTATAGAGAAGAGCGCGATGCTCCGCGTGGCTTTCCGTCAAGGAAAGCCGCACTTCGCGGAAATTGGCTCTACACAGCAACAGTGAAAATGCTTAGCAAGCATGCCCGGTACAATCGAAGCACGGCGCTTGTATAGCGAGACGGGGAGGGCCGCGTGCCCTCCTTTCTCCGTTTACGAATGATGCGGGTAGGGACTTCAAAAACGTGATCGAACGATGATCGTGTACGAACCTGCAGTGGAACTGGCGATCTCTCGGGCTGCGCGTCCGCGCCGCCGTGAGTTGGCACGGTTTCTGCGCGCGGCGATCGATGCAGTTGGCCTCCGGGGCGAGGTCAGCGTGCTGCTGACCGGCGATGTCGCCGTCCGCGAACTCAACCGGCAGTATCGTCGCAAGGATAAGGCAACCGATGTGCTGTCCTTCCCCGCGGCAGAGATGGCCGCGGGCGTCGCGGGCGATCTGGTGATCTCGCTGGAGACGGCGCTCCGGCAGGCCGAAGAGCGGAGTCACTCCTTGGAAACAGAGATCCGGGTGCTGCTGCTCCATGGGCTGCTGCATCTGGCCGGGTATGACCACGAAACCGACGACGGCGCGATGCATCGCAAAGAAATGCGCCTGCGCCGCAGGCTGGGTCTGGCCGCCGGTCTGATCGAACGAGTGCACTCGCGGCCCAGGAAACAGGCGGTGCGGGCATGACGTGGCTCTACTTCGCGTTCGTCACCATACTGCTGGTCATCCACACACTTGCCTGCTACGTGGATCGCATTTATTCGGAGCTTGGCAAATTTCTCTCCCGCGAGTTTGAAGACAATATGGAGGTGTGGGAGCAGCAGATGGAGCCGACGCTGGGCTTTTCCCGCGACCGTTTGGCACTTTGCTCTGCCGTGCTGGCGCAGCTCTCGCTTGCAGCCATCGTTCTCATCATCGGGGCGCTGCTGTTTGGCCGGCAGGGCGAAGTGGGGCCGCCGACTGTGCTGGGCGTGCTCCAGGCCGGCCTGGGCATCGTGCTGGTGGTCGTAATCTTCAGCCGGCTGCTGCCGTATGCATTCTTCACGCGTACCCGCGGCGCGTGGATTCTGAAATGGCGTTGGCTGCTGCGCCTCTGCTTTTACGCAGTGCTGCCGGTAGAGCTGTCGCTCGAGTTCCTGTTGTCGATCGTCTCGTTGGCACAGCCGGCACAGAGCGAGACGGCAGAGGACGATGGAGATGCGGTGGATGCGCTGATCGAAGCCGGCGAGGAAGAGGGCATCCTCGAAGAGAGCGACCGCGACCTGGTCCGCTCCGCCGTCGAGTTCGGCGACAAGATTGTGCGCGAGGTAATGACGCCGCGCCCCTCCGTCTTCGCCGTGGCAGCAGAGACGACACTGGCCGAATTCCTGACCATGCTGGAGGTGCGGCCGTTTTCCCGCGTACCCGTCTTTGCCGGCACACTGGACACGGTCACCGGCATCATCTTCTCGCACGATCTTCTGCAAATCTCAGATAAGGATGCACCCACGCGCACCGTTGCCAGTCTGCAGAGGCCGGCGGCCTTGGTGCCGGAGACCAAGCCCGTCAATGAACTGCTGCGCGAGATGCAACGGGAAAAGCAGCATATGCGCCTGGTGATCGACGAATACGGAGGTGTCTCCGGCCTGGTCACGATCGAAGATCTCCTGGAAGAGATCGTGGGCGCGATTACAGATGAGCATGAAGAGGACAGCGACGCCGATGCGCCAAAGCAGGAGAGCGAGGGCGTATGGATCGTGCCCGGTACGCTGGAGGTGGATATGCTCGAGGATCTCACCGGCGACGAGGAGTTGAAAGAGAGCGACTATGCGGCCACTACGGTTGCCGGACTGGTGAGCGAAGTCGCAGGGCGCATCCCCATGGCGGGCGAGGTGATCGTGGCGGGCAGGACTCGCCTGGAGGTGCTGGCATCGACGGATCGCCGTGTCGAGCGCCTGCGCGTGTCAACCGTCGAAGCGCCTGCGGCTTAAAGCGTTTTCGGTAATACTGTGGTCTGCCGAATTTCAGTGAGACGTGGCTTTTCCGTTAAGAAAAGCCACGATAGCCATCGCTGGACGGTCTACACCAATACCGAAAATGCTATAGGCATCGAGCAACCAGTAACATCAGTTCATTCGTTCAAAGGAAAATCATCAGTGCGATCGGGTTTTGTCTCCATCATCGGCCGTCCGAATGCGGGTAAGAGCACGTTGCTGAACGCCCTGACGGGCGAGAAGGTTGCCATTGTGACGGCGAAGCCGCAGACCACGCGGACGCGCATCCAAGGCGTCGTGGAAGTGCCCGCGAAGAAGGGCAAGTACCCCGCCGCACAGATTGTCTTCGTCGACACGCCGGGCGTGCACAAGCCCAACACACAGCTTGACCGCCGCATGATGCAAGAGGTACACGATGCGCTCGAACAGCGGGACGTAGTGCTGCTGATGCTGGATGCGACGCGCGATCTGCGGCTCTCCGAGGATGCGGTTGGGGGCAAGATAAAGAGCAGCCGAACTTCCAGTGAGGACCAGTTCGCGCTGGAACTGATTCGCAAGCTGGACTGCCCGGTCTTCCTGATCATCAATAAGATCGACCTCGTCGAACGAGAGAAGTTGCTGCCCCTGATTGCGCAATTGAGCGCGCTGCATGACTTCGCTGCCGTGATTCCGATCTCCGCGCGGAAGCGGGACGGCCTCGAGCGCTTGATCGACGAGCTGGTGCAGCGGTTGCCGGTGGGGCGGCGCTACTATCCGTCGAAGCAATACACCGATCAGCCGGAGCGCTTCCTGGTGGCGGAGATGATCCGCGAACGCATCCTGATGGAGACCGGCGAAGAGGTACCATACGCGTCCGCCGTGGTGATCGAGCGCTATGAAGAGCCGGCCGCCGGCGCGAAGCCTCGCAAGGACGGCAAGCTGCCGCTTACCAGCATTGCCGCTGCGATCTATTGCGAACGCACGGGCCAGAAGGCGATCCTGATCGGCAAGGGCGGCGCCAAGCTGAAGGCGATTGGCGCGTCGGCCCGCAAGGAGATCGAGTCTCTGCTGGGCACGCGGGTCTTCTTGGAACTGTATGTCGTTGTCGAAGAGAACTGGCGCGAATCGCGTGGGTTTGTCGAGTCCCTGGACTGGCGGCGTCAGTTGACCGATCTGGCGAGTAAGAAGAGTGAGGGCGAGCCGGGCGAAAACGAATAAGGAGTGATCATGAGAAGGTTGGTTGCCGGACGGCATTCGGCTCATGTGATGTTGTCGTTATGTCTATGCCTTGTAAGAAACATATCGATAGAGGCACTTCCACGGCCGGTAGACACGGCCGCAACAGTCGATAAGAGTCTCACCATCACTATTACACCCTCATCCATTGCGCGGGGTGCAAACGTAGTGCTCGATATTGTGACGAAGAATATATCGTCCAGCACACTCATGGAGCCACGCAGGATCGGTGGTTCAAACTTCGCTCTATCGATCAATGTAATCAACGAAAAAGGACAGCGACTCACCGAAAAGGTGCCTGACCAGTCTCCCTGCAAAGGACGGCCAGGATGTTCCATTCAGAGAATGAACGCCGGCAGCTCTCTGGCTTTCAAGCTAGAACCCGGGAAGGTGCATCGAGAGAAGATTGATCTCTCGGAACTATACGACTTATCGCAGCCGGGTGTTTACAGCATCCAGGTGGCTGAAGGCGAAGTTGCGACGGCTGTGATTAAGTCAAATGTTGCAACTTTATCTGTGCTGGCGAAATAGAAAGCAGAGCCAAATGCAAATGCTCTACTTTGGATAGGTCTCAGCAACGTTACAACGCGCATCAGCGGTCTAATGCGTCACCGCGATCACGATGCCGTGTACGTTCGGGCGGGCGATCCGCACATCCTCGCCACATCCGAGGCACTCGACGCGGATCTGTGTGTCATTTGCCCAGATGATGTGGAGCGCGTGGACATGTCGCACCAGCACGACAATTTCGCCCAGCTTGGCATGACCATCCGCGCGCTGCAGGTAGACATTGGTCGTCGGCGTCGAGAGCCGGCCGCAATCGCGGGTCGTGGTGCGGGTGGTCCACTGCTGGTTTGGTGAGATGGTCTCGTCGACGAGCTCTTCTGTGCACACTGTGCAGGCCGACAGCGCGGCAACTACGGCAGTGCAAAGCGCGGCAGCGAGTGTGCGCCGCAGGGTATCTCTGACGGATCGCATCTACTCGCGTGCGCTGATGCCAAGCGCCTTCATCTTGCGGTAGAGATGGGTGCGATCAAGCCCCAGCGCCTCGGCGGCGCGGCTCATGTTGCCGTGGCATTCGTCCACTTTCTTGAGAATGAAATCGCGCTCATAGGCATTGCGCGCTTCCTGCAGTGAGTTGAAGTCGGCTGACAAGCGGCCGGGATCGCGGTGGACCAGCATCGGCAGGTGCTTGCGTTCGATGCGTGTGACCATTGGATTCAGAATGACCAGTCGTTCGACCAGGTTGCGTAGTTCGCGTACGTTGCCGGGCCACTGGTATTGCTTCAACAAGCCGAGCGCTTCGTCGCTGATCTCGATACGCGGGCGCCCGTATTCGCGCCCGAACTCGCCCAGGAACTCGCGCACCAGCACGGGAATGTCTTCGCGCCGGTCGCGCAAGGGCGGCACGTAGAACGGGATGACGTTGAGCCGATAGAAGAGGTCTTCGCGGAAGTTGCCGCGCGCGATCTCGTCTTCGAGATTCTTATTGGTGGCGGCGATGATGCGCACGTCGACGCTGACCGGCTGCGTCGTACCGACCGGGGTAAAGCGCTGCTCATCCATGGCGCGCAGCACCTTCGCCTGGGTCTTCAGGCTCATATCGCCAATCTCGTCCAGGAAGAGCGTTCCGTTGTTGGCGCGTTCCAGCGTTCCGCGTTTCTCCGGTGGGCCACCCGGCACCGCGCCGTGGCGATAGCCGAACAGCTGTGTCTCGATCGAATCCTCCGGGATGGCGGCGCAGTTCAACTCGATGAAGACGCCGTCACGACGCAGGCTTTCCGCGTATATCTCCCGTGCGATGATCTCCTTGCCCGAGCCCGACTCACCGAAGATGAGCACGCGTCCATTGGTAGGCGCCATCAGCTTGATCTGCTGCCGCAGGGCCTTGATCGGCACGCTCTCTCCGGAGATATGGGCGCGTGGGGAGAACTGCCGCTTCCACTCCTCATTCTCGGCGCGCAGCCGTCGTGCCTCTACCGCGTTCTTGAGCAGGATGAGCGTGCGTTCGAGCGTGAGTGGCTTCTCGATGAAGTCGAATGCGCCAAGCTTGGTGGCCCGCACGGCGCTTTCAATCGTGCCATGCCCCGAGATAATGATGACCTCCGGGCGCGTCTCCGTCTCAAGCTGCCGAATCTCCTGCAGTACATCCATGCCGTCGCGGTCCGGAAGCCAGATATCCAGCAACACCGCGTCGTAGGTAGCGTCGCGCAGCAGCACCATGGCCTCGCGGCCAGTGGCTGTTGTCGTGACGGTATAGCCTTCCTCGGTGAGAATCTCGCCGAGCGAGTCGCGGATGTCCGCTTCGTCGTCAACGATGAGAACGTGGCTCACGAAGACTGCTCCATGGCCGAGGAGCTCACGTTCTCTAGCGTGAACGCGTCGGCAAACGGCAGCTCAATGATGAAGCGGGCGCCGCTCGGGTTGTTCTCTTCCACACGGATCGTTCCGTGATGCTCTTGCACGATCTTGGAGGCGATGGCCAGGCCGAGGCCCGTGCCCCGCTGCTTGGTTGAGAAATAGGGCAGAAAGAGTCGCTCACGCATGTCGCTGGTGATGCCGGGGCCGGTGTCGGCCACGATGATCTCTGCCATGGTGCGGCTGGGATTTTCGCCCGTGATCAGCGTGAGCTGTTTGTGCAGGGTTCCCTGCATGGCCTCCGCCGCATTGTCGATCAGGTTCGCGAGCGCGCGTCGCAGCGCGTCCTTGTCCGCCATGACCAGCGGCAGATTTCGAGCGAGCCGCCGCTCCACCAGCACCTCATCCATCCGTCCGGCAAAGATGAGCAGCGATGCAGCGACAATCGAGTTGAGATCGACGGGTGCCGGCGACGAGACAGGGAATTGCGCCAGCGCGCCGAATTGGTCGACCAGCGTGCGCACGGTCTCGACCGAGCTGAGGATGACATCGCTGCAGTGGCGGATCACGGTGGTCGAGTCCGGTGTGGGCCGTTCGGTGTGGCGACGGATGCGCTCGGCGGACAGCAAGATTGGGGTAAGCGGGTTTTTGATCTCATGCGCGACCCGCTGTGCGACCTCCTTCCATGCCGCCTGCCGCTGCGCACGCAACACCTCCGTTACGTCCTCCAGCACCAGGATGTAGCCGTGGTGTTGCGAAGGTTGATCAAGCACAGCGAGGGTGACAGAGAAGCGACGGGAACCGCGGGCGGCAGAGAAGTCGATCTCCGAACCGGCGATGCGCATACGCTGGCTGCGGCGCAACAGGCGCCGCACCTCTTCGCTGATGGCCGGCGGGAAGGCGACATCGATCGGCAGGTCCGCCAGGGCGCGCTCCAGGTCGGTCGAACCGGTCTCAAGGTCCAGCAGCTCGAGCATGGCACGGTTCGACAGGAGAACACGGAGCTGCCCGTCGAGCGTGGCAACGCCGCTCGGGATGGTGTCCAGAATGAGCTCGAGCTCACGACGGCGCCCGGCAAGCGAACGGTTCGCCTCCGAGAGCTGTGCGGTCGAGGTCTCCGCCAACGCCCGGCTCTGTTCGAGGTCGGAGGCCATCGCGTTGAAGGAATGAATGACCTCGCCAAGCTCTTCTGTGGCGCCCATCGTGACCCGATGGCTGTAATGCCCGGCACTGATCTGATCCATGGCCTCGGCCAGCGTCTCTGCCGGACGGGTGACCTGTTTTGCCAGGTAGAGGGCCAGCCAACTGCTGGCGAACAAAGTGAGCACGGTAAGCAGCAGCATCAGCAAAAAATACGTGCTGCGGATACGGTTGCGTCCCCGAAAAAGCCGCCAGTAGCTCTCTGTCCCGGACCGGATATCGCCTACGGTCCGCGAAAGTCCGGCGGGCATGGGCAGCGCCACGACGACCAGGCTGGATGAGGGGGTAGCGGACGTACCGAGAATGTAATCGGAGCCGCCCAGCGTGAGGATGGGCTGGTCGCTGCGGTGTGCGGCGTTCAGAACGAAAGTGGGGAGTGAGTCGCCGGGTGCGGGTCGCGTGGTGTCGGCGTCGTCCATCCACGGGCGGATCTCCGGATGCGCGGCAGCCATGCCGTGCGGCATGGCGTACTCCACCACCGGCTGGTCATCGTTGTAGATGACGACAAACCCGCCGGAGAGCGTGATGCGATGGCTGCGTACAACGCTCAACGCGGAAAGAATGTCTTTCTGCTCCAGGCTCCGGTCCAGTACGACTGAGCTGGCGAGCGATTCCGCTTCGGAGCGGGCATTTTCCGCTGCGTACTGCGAAAGTTCCAGCGCAATACGGGTTGAGTCCTCCCGCAGTTGCACGACCGGCTGTGAGAACCAGCGGTCAATGGAGCGGTTCATCAACAAATAGCTGAAGAGAAACATGAACAGCGTAGGCGCAAAGCTCAGGATCAGCGCGCCGGAGAGCAGGCGTGTCCGGATGCGCGAGCCGAGTAACCGGTTTCTGCCATCCGCATAGATCTTCAGCACATTGCGGCAGAGCAGCACCAGCAACACGACCAGCAGCAGAAAGACCAGTGTGGAAAGCGCAGTGAACAGGAATATTCCACTGCTGTCGTGCGGGCTTAAGAAGCGCAGGTTAAAGGAGTTGAGTGCCACCAGCAGCAAGGCGAGCACGCCGAAGCATGCGGCCAGCAGGACAACCGTCTTACGGCGGCTGCGAAACACAGGAAGACCTCCAGAGCGCCTTGCGCGGTGCGCGGACCGGATGATTATAGGCGGGTTCTCGCTCTCCGGCAGCCGGGGGCAGATTCATGCACTTTCGTCACAACCTCACACTCCGCTGTGTCATCTTAGGGAACGCTATGATCCACGCCAAGCTGACCCAATTCGCGCTTCCGCTTTCGCTGGCAGGCCTGCTCCTGGTTGCCGGTTGCAACAAGAACCAGCAGCCGCAGAACACCGCGGAACAACCCGCGGCTCAGCCCGCGCCCGCGCAGACCAACCCCGCGCCTGCCAATCCAGGGGCTGCGGCAGCGGGCGGCCAAATGTCTCCGGAGCCAACGCCGCCCCCGGCCCAGCCGGCGCCTCCCCCCCCTCCGCCGCAGCCAGTGACCTACACGATTCCAGCGGGCACGCGGGTAACCGTGCGTCTCTCCCAGACCATCAATTCTTCTACCGCGCATGACGGCGACCGGTTCGATGCAACCGTGACCTCGCCCATCGTCATCCGCGGCAGGACGCTGGTTGCCTCCGGCTCAGCGGCCAGCGGCACCGTGACTGGCGCGAATGCTCGCGGGCATATCAAGGGCGCGGCGATCCTGGGGCTCCGGCTGAATGCACTGCGCATCAACGGGCAGAGCACACCCATCGACAGTGATACGTGGAGCCGCGAGATCAAGGGCAAGGGCAAGCGTTCGGCGGCGTTCATTGGCGGCGGCGGTGGTGTCGGCGCGCTGATCGGCGGCCTTGCGGGCGGCGGGAAGGGCGCATTGATCGGTGGCCTCGCGGGTGCTGGCGCCGGCACCGGCGCGGGTGCCCTGACCAACAACAAGCAGATCATCGTCGGCTCGGAGTCGCCGCTGACCTTCCGCATCATGAACAGCATCACGGTGCGTCGTTAGAGCATTTTCACTGCAGGTATAGAAGAGCGCGATGCTCCGCGTGGCTTTTCCGTCAAGAAAAGCCACCCTTCGCGGAACTGGGCTCTTCACAGCAACAGTGACAATGCTTTAGATCCGGGAACATATCAGCTGGAAGGGCGTGGCCATTGGCCACGCCCTTCTTCTGCACTGAAGCGGTTTTCAGCGTAGCGAGAGGTCAGGCCAACAGCTCGCGCACCGGCTTGTACTGCTTACCCTGCGACTGGGCGACCGCCTGGTAGGTAAGGGTGCCGGCATACGTGTTGACGCCCTCTGCTGTGCCGCTGTCCGCCAGGATGGCCTGCTTTGGGCCTAGCTGCGCAATCTTCAGTACATAGGGGAAGGTCGCGTTGGTGAGCGCAAGCGTGGATGTGTTCGGAACCGCGGCGGGCATGTTCGTGACGCAGTAGTGCACCACGCCATTCACTTCGTAAGAGGGATTGCTGTGCGTGGTGGGCTTGGCGGTTTCGATGCAGCCGCCCTGATCGATAGCTACATCGACGATCACAGCACCCTTCTTCATCTTGGCGACCATGGCGGATGTCACGATCTTCGGCGCAGCTGCACCGGGGATCAACACGCCGCCGATCACCAGGTCGGCCTCCTGCGTGGTATGTGCCACGTTGTAGGAGTTCGACGCCAGGGTAAAGACTCGCCCGCTGAAGATATCGTCCAGCTCGCGCAGACGGTTCAGGTTCAAATCGACCAGCGTGACCTTAGCGCCCATGCCGAGCGCAATCTTAGCTGCGTTGGTGCCTACGATGCCGCCGCCGATGATGCAGACATTCGCCGGCGTCACACCCGGCACGCCGCCCAGCAGCAGCCCGCGGCCACCCTTGTCCTTTTCGAGATACGTGGCGCCCACCTGTACCGACATGCGGCCTGCGACCTCGGACATCGGCGTCAGCAGGGGCAGCGTATTGTTGCGGTCGCGGATCGTCTCATAGGCGATGCCGGTCACCTTCTTTGTCAGTAAGGCATCGGTCAGCTCCGGCAGCGGAGCCAGGTGCAGGTAAGTGAACAGCGTCAGGTCCGGACGGAAGAAGCCATACTCCTTCTCGACCGGCTCCTTTACCTTGACGATCATGTCGGCCATGTCCCACACATTGTGGGCGGAGCCGACGATCTCCGCGCCGGCTGCCTGGTAGTCGTCGTCGGTAAAGGCCGAGAGCTCGCCCGCGTGCGTCTCCACCAGCACCTTGTGGCCGGCTTCGCTCAATGCCTTCACACCGGCGGGCGTGATGCCGACGCGGGTCTCGTGATCTTTGATTTCTTTCGGTACTCCGATGATCATGCGTTCTCCTGTTACGAATCTGTGCTGCCGAGGATCGAGCGATATACCTCAGTCTGCGTTGTCGATCTGCGCGCGCTGCAGCTTGTCGGAGTAGTCGATGTAGACCGACTTCCACGTTGTGTAGAAGTCCAGCGCCCCGGTGCCGCCTTCGCGATGGCCGTTGCCCGTCTGCTTCACGCCGCCGAAGGGCAGATGCACCTCCGCCCCGATGGTGGGCGCGTTCACGTAGGTGATGCCCGCTTCGAGATCGCGGATGGCGCGGAAGGCCTTGTTCACATCGCGCGAGTAGAGCGACGTGGAGAGCCCGTAGTCGATGCCATTGGCGATGAGGATGGCATCTTCAACGCCGTCGCATTCGATCACGCTCAGCACCGGGCCAAAGACCTCTTCCTGCGCGATGCGCATGTGGGGCTTCACCTGGGCAAAGATCGTGGGTGCGAAGAAGTGTCCCTTGCCATGCGCGCCTTCGCCCAGCGTCCCACCGCCCTGCATCAGCGTGGCGCCCTCTTCCTGCGCGATCTTCGCGTAGCGAGTGGAGGTCTCGATCTGTTGCGCGTTGATCTGCGGGCCCATCTCAATGCCGTCTTCCAAACCATTGCCGACGCGCAGAGCCTTCGCACGTGCCACGATCCGTTCGGTGAATTCACCCGCGACACGCTTGTCCACGATCACACGGCTGGTTGCTGTGCAGCGCTGACCCGATGTTCCAAAAGCCCCCCATAATGCGCCGTCGAGTGCGAGGTCGAGGTTCGCGTCGTCCAGCACGATCATGGCGTTCTTGCCGCCCATCTCGAGCGAGCACGGTTTGAAGCGGCCGGCAGCATTCTGGCCGATGATGCGGCCGACCTCGCTTGAGCCGGTGAAGGAGATGGCGCGGACCTTGGGATGCTCCACCAACGGCGCGCCCGCCTCCGGGCCGAAGCCGGTCACGATGTTGACGGCGCCGTCCGGAAGGCCAGCCTCCATCAGCATCTCGACCAGGTGGTACGTGGACAGCGGTGTGTCCTCTGCGGGCTTGATCACGCAGGTGTTGCCGCAGACCAGTGCAGGGAAGATCTTCCACGATGGGATCGCCATCGGGAAGTTCCACGGCGCGATCATGCCGCAGACGCCCACCGGCATGCGGATGGACATCGCGAACTTGTTCTGCAACTCCGACGGCGTGGTCTGGCCGAAGAGGCGGCGTCCTTCGCCGGCCATGTAGTAGGCAGTATCGATCGCCTCCTGCACATCGCCGCGCGTCTCGCTCAGCACTTTGCCCATCTCGCGCGTCATGTCGCGAGCAAACTCTTCTTTGCGCTTCAACAGCAGCTCGCCGGTGCGATAGAGGATCTCGGCACGCTTGGGCGCAGGCACCAGCCGCCATGTCTCGTAGGCCTTGGCTGCAGCTTCCACGGCCGCATCGACGTCGGCAGCCTGGGACGCGGCGAAGATGCCGACCACATCGCTGGTGTCCGCCGGATTCAGGTTCTCGAAGGTCTTACCGCTGCGTGCGGGAACATATTTGCCGCCAATCAAGTTGCCGTAAGTCTTTGCGGATGCCATGCACTGTCCTTGCAGGGAGAGAAGATACCAAACATAAGAGAATAGAGCATTTTCCCTGGGCGTGTAGATTGTGGAACGGATGCTGTCGTCGCATCGTGCAAGAAAGGCAGCAATTTCCGCCGATGGACAACAGCCGTACAGCGGAACGGGATCGACGGCCTGCGGAACCTCTGACGGACTCTCTACGTATCTCCTAATGAGGGAGGATGTTTCCATTGATCAAATTTCTTCTCTGGTGCGTACTGTTCATTCTGTGTTGGCCGCTCGCGCTCTTCGCACTGGTGCTCTATCCCATTGTGTGGCTGGTGCTGCTGCCCTTCCGACTGGTGGGTATCGCCGTCCACGGAGCGCTGGATCTGGTGACCGCGCTCATAATGCTGCCGGCTAGACTGCTGCGCGCGGTCTAGAGCAGAAGCCGGGTTGCTGTAAGGTGAAGCGCCCTTCTCGTCAGGCATTTTCGCCAAGAAAATGCCAACATCGCCTCACTCAATACATGACATCATCCCGGCTTCTGCTCTAACGTGAAGCATTAGCCGAGGATGGCCGTTGATCCGTCGGCGTGTAGGTCGCAATGAAGCGACCGGCCCCGGCGGAAAACGCAGCATACGTTAGTCCAGCAAATCTGCGCGACTCGCGTTTTACCTCCACTCCGTTCAGCGTCAGGCTGGTAAGCCGCCCGGCATCGATACCCATGGGGAGGAACGCCTGGATGCCATCTCCGCCAATCGCGACATCGATGTTGAAGCTGAGCTTGCCATCGGACCACTGCAGCGCGCGGAAGGAAGAGTTGTTGCGTCCATCGAGCCAGTGGAGCATCTCCGCGGCGCTCACCATGGGTACGTGATGGGCAAGCGCGGCAGCGACCACGGAGTTCGCCGCGGCAGAGTAGCGCCGGTCGTTGTGGAGGTTTGCGGTGAAGACGCCGTAATACTCATGCGGGCCAAGCGCGTTCGCGAGCAGGGTGTCGACGGTGTAGGGATAGGTCTGCTGCGACTCATCGGTCATCTGGGTAGGCGCCTGATAGACATCGATCGGCGCGCCCTGGATGGTCGCGAAGCGCATCGGCATGCCTGAACCCGTAAACAGACCCGGGCGATTGCGCACCCACTCCGGCGGCCAGTAATAATAATTGGTATCCAACCGAATTCCATGACGCGCTTCTACCTGAGGCTGCGTGTCGTAGTCGCCCCACACGATGCAATGCGTGCGTACCGTTGCCGGCGGCGAGAGAGCAGGGTAGGTCGCGGCGAATGCAGCAAGCTGCCGGGTGTAGATCGCATCGACGGCGCTTCGCATGGCGTGACTGCCTGCCTCCGCGCCGCTTCCGGAAGCCCAGTCCTTGCAGTCGGTCGAAAGATGCAGGGCAATTTCAAAGCCTTCGTCCGTGAGCGTCGTTGCACGTGCAGCAGAGAGAGACCCATCGAAGATGTACGCCGTGGCATGGACGCACTCCCAATCCTGCGGCGCGCAGTGCGGCGGGCTCTTCGCAAGATACGACTGGAAGCGGCCGAACGTGCCTCCACTGTTATGGTCGTCTCCTGTCATGATGATGGCTGCCTTGACGCCGCGCGGCAGATACCAGAAGCGCGGCAGCGGCATCCTGCCGGCGGTGAGCATGAGAATGAGATTGGCCAGCAGGTGCTGTTGCTCATCGGCCTGGGGGATGGCGATCTTCTGCGGATTGACCCAGTCCGGCTGCGGATCGTTGGCGGCCTTTCCGTAAAACAGATCGTCCGAGCGGATGGGCGGCCTTCCGTCGCGTTCCTCTCCGGACCAGGCGGGATTGCCCTGGCGCGTATAGATGACAGAGCGCGCAAGATCGTATGCAAAGACCACGGCCGTACCGCGTCCGTGCTGCACCGTGGCCACGGCCGAATAGGGCGAAGCCTTCGATGCATTTTCATAAAACGTCGCTACGACGGTGCCATTTCGGATGCTGTACAAATCCGCGGGCCCATGGAATTGAATCGGCTCGTGGACCAGCCCAGCCCCGTATCTCGATTGAGCATCGATGGAGATATAGGCATCCTTCAGTTGTTGCCCGGAGGACGCGGTCACCCCCAGTCTTCGCGCGAGCTGTACATCCGGACGCATGGCAATCAGACCGCCGCCGCGGCGTACGAAATCATCGATCAGCCCCGATTGTCGCGCGCTCAGGGGCAGGTCGCCCAGCAGCACGACCGCATGGCGGTCCAGAAGGGTGCGACTGAGCTCTGTTACATCGCAGACGCTGAACTCGTTCAGCCCTTCGGCGCGCAGGATCTCCGGATAGTACTGGCTGAAGCCGTTCTGCGAGCTCGTCACCACCGAGCTCGTCACAACCAGGATGGGGCCTCCCGGACCCTCCGTCGGCGCGAATCGTCTCGTCACGCCCGTGGTGAAGGTCCAACTCTGGGTCGTGCCTAGCGGCCTGTCCCGCCGATCGGTGACCCCGCCGCTTCCTCCCCTCACCGTTACGCGATACGTGGTTCCAGGGCGGAGCGGCGATAGAGGCTGGAGCGTGGCTCTGAATGTTGCTGGATCGTAGCCGATGCGGGCTGCGACCGGCTGTCCGTTGTCGGGCTGCAGCGTGAACCTGTCGCCGTTCACGGTGCGCCGCGCCAAGCTTTCGCTGAACAATGCAGAGACCTCCGCGCCGAGCGGCACACCCACTGCCTGCGGGTCCGGCGATTCGCGCACGATGGAGGGGGCGGCAGTCTCGGCTGGAGCAAGATGAATGCCGATCAGGCGTGCTGCAATCACCGCGACGACCAGCACCAGGCAGGTCTCTGCGATGACGACAGCCAACGATGAACTGCGCAGTTTCAAGAGCCTTCCCCACAAGGCAGCAGCTCGCTCATGGCCCAGCATCGTGGGGAGTTGCTTCGCGGTGGCGAGCGTATCGCGAAGCCGTTGTTTCACAGAGCAAGAAGCGCGTCAGTTCGTGGCAGCGTTTCCGAAGGTGTTGCAGGCGCGCACGTCGCCGCTCTGATAGCCACGCTGAAACCAGTCCATTCGCTGTTGCGACGAGCCGTGAGTGAAGCTGTCCGGTGCGATGTATCCCTGCGTCATCTTCTGGAGGTGATCGTCGCCGACCGCTGCCGCCGCCTGAAGTCCCTGGCGGATATCGTCTTCATGCACGATGTTGCGTTGCTTCGTGCTGTGCGCCCAGATGCCGGCATAGCAGTCTGCCTGCAGTTCCATCGCCACGGAAAGCTGATTGCCGGCGGACGGATTGTAGGCGCGCAACTGTTCGACCTTTCGCTCCGTGCCCACCAGCTTCTGCACATGATGGCCGATCTCATGCGCGACAACATAGGACTGGGCAAACTCCCCGGAGGCGCCGAAGCGCTTCAGATCGTTCCAGAAGCCGAGGTCGATGTAGACCTTCTCGTCCGCCGGACAATAGAAGGGGCCGGTCGCGGCTCGCGCCGTACCGCAGCCGGAGTAAGTCGCCCCGTTGAAGAGCACCAGCTTGGCATGACGATATCCGGGCAGGATGCCGCTCCATGTTTTCTGCGCGTCGTCCAGCACAAAGGAGACAAGTTGGGCAGAGCGTTGCTCGGCAGGGGAAGGGGGTGCAGCAGGCGCCGACTGCTGTTGCACGCCTCCGGGATGGCCCATGAGATAGGCACCAATGAAGTTGCGGCCGGTGACAAGGCTGACGACCAGCAGCACTGCCAGTCCGCCCAGTCCCAGACCGCGTCCTCCGAAGCCCCCACCGCCGCCTTGGCCGCGCCGGTCTTCGACATCGCTGCTGAGCCCGCCAGGTGTCCAGTCCATGGCCGTGCCTCCGTTTTGCACTCGCGCAGCCAGTGTGCCTTATCGCCGGCCCGGTGTCACGTCGGCACTCATTCCCGGCGTCGAAGGCGCATCGTAACGAGCGTGTCTTCCGTGGGCACCGGGATGTCTCTGCTCATCGTCACCATCGGCCACTCCACCCGCCCCAGCGACGAGTTCCTCGAGATGCTCGAGACGCGTGGTGTCCGTCGACTCATCGACGTGCGCACCATCCTGCGTTCCGGCCGCAACCCGCAATTCAATCGCGAAGCTCTCTCTCGATCCCTGCACGCCCGGCGGCTGCACTATCGTCATATGCCCGGATTGGGCGGCCTGCGCCGTCCGCAGCGTGACTCCGTCAACACCGCGTGGCGCAATGCGAGCTTTCGCGGCTACGCAGACTAGAGCATGTTCACTGTAGGTATAGAGAAGAGCTCGATGCTCCGCGTGGCTTTTCCGTTAAGAAAAGCCACACTTCGCGGAACTTGGCTCTACACGGCAACAGTGAAAATGCTCTGCATGCAGACCAGCGCGTTCAGGGAAAGCGTAACCATACTCATCGAACTTGCAACGCGCGAGCCGTCTGCGATCATGTGCGCGGATGCGGTCCCCTCGCAGTGTCATCGATCGCTGATCGCGGACGCGCTTCCGGTGCGAGGTTGCCAGGTCGAAGAAATCGTAACCGCCGCGCAGCTGACGCCACTCGCCCTTCATTCCCGGGCCAGGGTCAACGGGACCGATGTGACGTATCCATCCGCACAAGATGCGCAGCAGAGTCTCGACTTCGGTTGCGTGTGAGTGCCTGAGTCTCAAAGCAAATGCAGGGTTACTGTGAGGCCCCCGAGATCAGCTATCAGCAATGCTCTAAGACGAAGTCATAGCCCGCCGTGGCTTACAACGCGCATGGTGGAACGATGCTTCGGCTGTGAGCTGTGCTATTTGCTTATTTCGAGCACCACGCGGAACCGTGCCTTACCGCTCATCATGCGGTCGTAGGCTTCGGCTGCCTTTTCCAACGGATACCGTTCGATCATCGGCAGCACGTGCTGCTGCGCGCTGAACTTCAAGGTATCTTCCGAATCGATCGCGGCGCCGCTGGCCCAGCCATGCACGGATTGCCGGTTCATGATCATGTTCATGACGTTGACCTGCACCGGCTCCATCGGCACACCCACGATAACGAGTTTGCCAGCGTAGCCCAGTCCATTGGCGGCCGTGGACATCGCGGCCGCATCGGTCACGGTAGCCAGGATCAGCTTCGCACCGCCCAGCTTCTGCAGCTCCGCCGCTACGTCCTGCTTCGTGCTGTCGATGTAGTGGACGGCGCCGAGTTCTTTGGCAAAACTGGCCTTGTCCGCGCCGCGGGCAATTGCAACGGTCTCAAAGCCCATCTTCGCGGCAAACTGCACGCCAAGATGCCCGAGTCCACCCATGCCCAGAATCGCGACCAGGTCGCCGGCGCGCGCGCCGCTGTTGCGCAGAGCATTCAGCGTGGTGATGCCGGCACACAGCAAGGGCGCTGCTTCTGAACTCTCAAGCGAGTCCGGCACGGCGGCCAGCGCCTCCGCTGGGGCGACCAGGTACTCCGCATATCCGCCGCTGTAGCTGATGCCGGGAATAATGTTCTTCCGACACAGGACTAGATCGCCGCGGCGACAGGGCTCGCATGTTCCGCAGTGGCCGCCATACCAGCCGAGCCCGACGCGTTGCCCGACCTTCCACTGGTCCACGCCCTCACCCAGTGCGTCTACCAGCCCGACGACCTCATGGCCGGGCGAGATGGGATAGGGGATGCCGGGGAAGTGGCCCTCCTTGGTCAACGAATCGCTGTGACACACACCGCACGCCTGCACCTTCACGCGCACCTGTTCTGGTCTCGGCTGCGGAATCGGCAGCTCGACCATCTCCAGCGCGGCTCCGGGCTTCGCCACCTGCGCCGCGCGCATTGTCTTCTTCGCTGTACCCTCTGCCATCCCTGAAGTCTCCTATGTCGAATGTCATGAGATCAGATGCAGCCGCGGCGTATCACGGTCCTGGTAGCACTTTGCCGGATTCAAGACGGGTCTCCTGTGTCTCTCATCGAGACGCAGGAACTGTCTGCGGGGGCATCGCACCTGCCAGCACCAGGAATGTCTCCACATGTCGCGCCACGAGAACATCGCCATGGCGTAGCTCGTCGGTTGTCGATGCCTGATTGAAATGCAGAATGCGCAGCATGGTCAGCGGGGCGAGGAATGTGAACGCGAGCGACTCTGCCGAAGTATCGCTGCGCACTGCGCCGCGTTGCTGCCATTCGGTTAGCAAGTGGGTCGTCTCGCTCATTGCGGTGTCTACCCCGGCCAGCAGATCCGCGCGTTTCTCGCCATGCCCGGCGAATACCTCCCGCAGCACCACGCTGGCCAGCAACCGGGCGCGAGGAGCGGCCCAGGACTCCATGATCTCAGCAGCCAGCTTCCTCAAAGCAACATCGGGAGCTTCGGAGGCTGAGAGGGTTGAGACCCAGCGCGTCACAACTGCCGGGCCGCCCTCTTCAAAGAGAGCGTCGTATGCCGCCTGCTTGCTGGGAAAATGTGCATAAAATCCACTCTCGCGCATGCCCAGCAGCCGGGTGATGCCGCGGATCGAAGCGCCGTCGAAACCGGATTGGGCGAACACCAGCAGCGCCGCATCGAGCAGCCGCTCCTTGGCCACGGACCGGTTCTGCGAGCGCCCGATGGGCCTTCCGACCGCTCTTGCGAAATCGTTCATGCGACCGCAATGCCGACCGAGCGCGCGTACTCGATGAGAGCGGAGATCGAGTCCGGTCCGCCGCGGAACCCAAGATAGCCATCCGGCCGCACCAACCAGATGCCGGGTTGGCTTCCGAACAGGTCTGTGACCTCACTGGATTGCCCGGGCGCGATATGTACGGCCGGCGCGCCGCGCAGGCGCGAAGCAGTCGCCGCGGGATCGGTTAGTCCTTGCGTGATGAGCAGATGCTTTGCCTCGCTGAGTGGAGCGAGCAGTCTTTCATCGACGCCGTTGACCAGCCGGATCAGGGGATTCGGCACTCGATCTCCCGCGTGAAGGCCCTCGCCGCCGTCAAGGTCGGCCACGACGCTGGAGTCGCGGTAGTGAATCGCGGTCTCCGCGATGAAACCGGCGATCTGGTCTTGCACCCACGGCAGATGCGTGATGACCGTGCCGGCCAGGTCGCGGGTGAGTGCTTGAAAGGTGCTGGTCGTCGCAGCTACTTCGAGGCCCTGGGAGGTGCGGGCCAGGAGTGCGTCGCCCACTGCACCTCGTTCTGCGTTGTAGCTATCGAGAAGGGTTTCGGGCGCGCCGGCGGCCACCGCTGCGAGCTTCCAGCTCAGGTTTGCTGTGTCCTGGATGCCCGTATTCATACCCTGGCCGGCCACCGGCGAGTGGATATGCGAGGCATCGCCGGCGAGGAAGACATTTCCCTTGCGGTAGCGGTCGGCCTTGCGCTGGTTGATGTGAAAGGGAGCGCGCCAGACGGCATCTTCGACCCGGATCCGTAGCTTGTAGGCATCGATCCAGCGCTGGAAGTCCTGCATCTCCGGCATGCGGTCGCCCGAGTCGTCCTGCGCGCTGTGCTGCACGACGATGACGCGCGTGATGCCGCTCCTCAGACGCGCAAGAAAGAGAACGTTGCCGTCCTGCAGGTGTATGACTAGGTCTTCGTCCGGTGCATCGACCCCGCTCAGCTTAAGGTCGCCGAGGAAGAAGCGCAGACCGACTGAATCGCCTTCGAAGGGAATATTCAGCGTGTGCCGCACCGTGCTGTGCGCGCCGTCGCAACCCACCAGCCAGCGGTAGGGAATGGTCTCGGTCTCTCCTCCCGCGCGACGCACGGTGGCTGTGCCGCCTCCTGCTTCATCGGCGAAGCTGATCAGCTCCGTATTGCGCTCCACCTCGACACCCAGGCTGCGCAAATGAGCGAGCAGCAGTGCTTCCGTCTCATTTTGCGGGAGGAAGAGCGCGAATGCGTAGCGGCTGTGGATGCGAGATAAGTTCACCTGCACGAAGCGATATCCGCCGTGATACATCGCAGCATGGCGGATGGGGTGACCCTGCGCAACCGCCGTTGCAGCGATGCCGTAGCGCTCGAACTGTTCGAGGGTGCGCGCCTGGACGATCAGTGCCTGCGACCACTGCGCCGGGCCGCTGGACTTGTCGATAACGCGCACTGGCACGCCCATGCGCGCCATTTCGATAGCGAGAGTGATGCCGGTAGGCCCACCCCCAACAATGAAGACACCCTTCTGCACATTTCCCATATTGGTAATAATATACGAACGATCGTTCATTCCAACCTGGGACACAATCGAAAGGTAGCGAATGACGATTGGGGGTCTGGTAACCCGGAGGTTGACTTTGCGGGAACCACCTTTGTGTCATAGGCGCGTTCTTTTTTGCTCCCTTACAATCCCTAGTAGAACTTCTCTTTAAGGAAGACCCGATAGGCCGCTCAGATGGCAAGTAATGGATTCCACTCGCGTTCTTCGCGCTCGCATGGAATGCGATCGCTTTTCAGCGTCTTTTCCTCCGATCTTGCTATCGATTTGGGTACGGCCAACACTTTGGTGTATGCCCGAGGTAAGGGTGTGGTTGTCAATGAGCCCTCCATTGTGGCAATCAATAAAAACACTGGCGAAATCGAAGCAGTCGGCATTGAGGCCAAGGAGATGCTTGGGCGCACCCCCGGCAACATCGTCGCTATCAAGCCGATGAAGGATGGGGTGATTGCGGACTTCAAGGTCACCGAAAAGATGCTGAATTACTTCATCCGCAAGGCGCACAACCGCAAGATGCTGGTGCATCCGCGGATCGTGATCGGTGTGCCCTCGGAGATCACGCAGGTGGAGAAGCGCGCCGTCGAAGACTCGGCCTATCGCGCCAAGGCCAGCGAGGTGTTCCTGGTAGAACAGGCCATGGTGGCCGCCATTGGCGCGGGGTTGCCGATCACCGAGCCGAGCGGCAACATGGTCGTAGACATCGGCGGCGGAACGACAGATATTGCCGTGATCTCTCTGTCCGGCATCGTCTATTCGCGCTCCGTGCGCATGGCCGGCAATCAGATGGATGAGGCAGTGATGAACTACCTCAAACGCAAGTACAACCTGCTCATCGGCGAGCGCACGGCAGAGCAGATCAAGATGGAGATTGGCTCCGCGTATCCGCTCGATAAGCCGCTGCAGATGGAGATCAAGGGCCGCAATCTGATTGAGGGCGTGCCGAAGACCATCACGATCGACGACTCAGAGATTCGTGAGGCACTAACGGAATGCATCGCGGTCATCTTGAATGCCATTCGCGTTGCCCTGGAACGCACTCCGCCCGAGCTCTCGGCGGACATTAGCGACCGCGGCATCGTGTTGACCGGCGGTGGCGCGCTGATCAAGAACCTCGATAAGCGAATCCGCGAGGAGACCGGCCTGCCGGTATCGATCGCCGACGATCCGTTGAAGTCCGTTGTGCTCGGCACCGGCAAGATGCTTTCCGACTTCCGGCTGCTGCGCAAGATCAAGATCGAGTAAGCAGGTACAAGAAAACGGCCGCACCGGCCTCGGGGAACGACACACTGCATTGAAGCATTTTCGGTATTGGTGCAGACCGTTCAGCGATCGCTCTCGCGGCTTTTCTGAAAGGAAAAGCCACACCGAGTGAATCTCCGCTGATCACGGTATTACCGAAAATGCTTTAGTGGAAGCAATGGACCATGGAAACCTTCTTCGAACGCTACAAGAACATCATGGTCCTCTCCGCAGTGCTGCTGGCGCAGTTCCTGGCGCTGGCGGTGCAGGTGCGGACACCCGCTGCGCGCGAGGGTGACGGCAAGGGGGTGCGCCTGCTGCGCTACTGGGTGGTCGCCATGATGTCTCCGCCGGAGAAGGTGATGTCGCACACCGGTTCCGGCGTCCGCGGCTTCTGGGGCAACTACATCGATCTGCGGCACACGCGTCAGGACAACGCCGCACTGCGCGCGCAGGTGGACCAGCTTCGCCTGGAGCAGGCGGCGCTGCTTGAGGATGCAAAGCAGGGGCAGCGGCTGCAGGCGATGCTCGGCTTTCGTGAGAAGTACATTTACAAGACGCTGCCGGCGCAGGTCATCGGCACGGCGGGTAGCGACCAGTCGCGCATTCTCTACATCGACAAGGGCTGGAAGGACGGCCTGAAGCAGGACCAGCCGGTCATTACTCCGGACGGCATCGTGGGCAAGGTGAAGGACGTCTTCCCGCACACGGCGCAGGTATTGGAGATCAACGACCAGACCAGCGGCGCAGGTGTACTGCTGGAAAAGACACGGCTGCGCGGTGTGCTCCGCGGCAATGCCTATGGGCAGCCGCAGATCATCGATGTGCTTCCGGATGACCGCATCAAGCCCGGCGAAAAGGTGGTGACCAGCGGCGGTGACCAGATCTTCCCGCGCGGACTCGCGGTCGGCACGGTGCAAAAGACCGTGGAGGATCCGGAGCGCGAGCCGTACACGCAGATTGTGATCAAGCCGGCGGCCAACCTGCAGCACCTGGAAGAGGTGCTGGTGGTGACCGAGACCAGCGACGAGCTTTCCCCGGCTGCGAAGCGCGACTTGGCGAAGAGCGAGGCTGCCGGCGCCGAAGAGGCAGAGATGCAGCGGGCCTCAGACATTTTGGCGGAGAAGCTTCCCGGCCTGAAGGATCCAAACGCTCCTGCCACCCCGGCCGCCGTTGACAAGACGAATACAGACGCAATCAAACCATTGAAGCCGCTGACGGCAGCACGTCTCGATCGCTATTCGCCTGGCGAAGCGCCTCCGGCATCGCGGATGACGCCCGGCAGCGTTACGGTCATCACATCGGCCGCGCGGACGAGTGAGCTGCTCAATGAAGGGGCACGGCCGCGGGTGAAGAAGCCCGCGGTAAACCCGGATGCCGATCCGGATGCGGGCCCGACTGGCAGCACTCCGAATGGCAGCACTCCGACCGGCAGCACTGCGAAACCGGCGCCGCATGTGAAGCAGGAGAGCTTCATCATCCCCGGCACGGCCACGGGTCCGGATCAGCCATTACGCGGACCGGAGAAGGCAAACGCCGCTACTCTGCAGAACACGGCTGCGCAGAACAATGCAGCGCCAAGTGCGCCCGCAGGGGAGCAGCGCCAATGACAGTGCTGACGGCGAATTCGCGCAGGGAGATGGAGTCGCAGCAGTTCCCGTGGCCGCTGATGCTGGCGGCGCCGCTACTGGCCGTTTTCCTGCAAGCGTATCTGCCCTTGCGCTTTCCGCGTCTGGATGTCTTCGATCTGCCGCTGCTGGTGGTTATCTATTTTGCCGTCTCGCTGCGCAGCCCGATCTCCGGCACGCTGATCGGCTCCGTGGTGGGGCTGTTGCAGGACGGCGTCACGCATCGCCCCATCGGCATTCACGGCATTGCAAACACGATCATCGGTTTCCTGGCGGCATCGATCGGCTTGAGGATCGATGTGGACAACCCGCTGACGCGCATTCTGATGATCTTTAGTTTTACGTTGCTGGACAGCTTTCTTTATCTGGTGATCGTCCGTCACTTGATTGCCGAGCCGCTGGCGTGGAGCTGGATGCACCAGCTGATACGCGCAGCGGTGAATGTGGCGCTGGGCCTGGTACTGTTCGCGGCGCTGGATCGCACGCGGCTGAGGGATTGATGAGCACGGTGAGACGAGTATGAGCGGACCCAGGGAAGAGAAGATTCCGGCGCTCAAACTGGCGGTGGTGCAGTATGTCATCGTGGCCGTACTCGCTGTGCTCGTCACCGGACTGTGGCGGTTACAGATCCTGGGCGCCACCAACTATCGCGAGCTGGCCGAGGCCAACCGCATCCGGAAGGTGCCGCTGCTGGCGCCGCGCGGACGGCTGTTCGACCGCGAGGGCCGCCTGCTGGTCGACAACTACCCCTCCGTCTCCTGCTTTTTGGTGCCGGACCAGAGCCAGAGTATCGAGACCGACCTGCCCAAGATCGCACGCGGCCTCAACATGACGGTCGATCAGATCCAGGCGGTGTTGAACAAGTACCGCGGCGGTCCGAAGTACCAGCCGGTGCCGCTGAAATCGGACATCACGCCAGATGAGAAGGAGTTCATCGAGGCGCACCGCGACGAGCTGCCGGAGCTCGAAACGATCGACGAGCAGCGGCGTCTCTACCCACGCGACGGCTTCGCCGCCAGCCTCATCGGCTACACCGGCGAGGTCAGCGAGGACATGCTGAACCAGTCCCGCTACGCCTACTACGAGCCGGGCGATGTGGTGGGCCGTTCCGGTGTGGAAGAGAGCTACGACGCCGTGTTGCGCGGCACCGACGGATCGCGCGACGTGCTGGTGGACAGCCATGGACGCGAGGTCGGACGGCTGGGCTTCGAGCGCGCCATCCCGGGCACGGACCTGAAGCTCACCATCGATCTCGACATTCAACGCGCTGCGGAACAGGCCCTGGGCAATCGCAACGGGGCGGTGGTCGCAATGGACCCCCATACCGGCGAGGTGCTGGCTCTGGTGAGCCATCCCTCCTTCGACCCCAACGATTTCGCGGTGCGCATCCAGCGCGATACCTGGGCCAAGCTCATCACCGATCCCAACCACCCGCTCATGGACAAGGCGATCCAGGACCAGCTGGCGCCGGGCTCCACCTTCAAGCTGGTGATGTCGGTTGCCGGCCTGGAGCAGCACGTCGCGCAGGACCTGAAGGTGAACTGCCAGGGGGGTGCGACCTTCTACGGACGCTTCTTTGCCTGCGATGCGCGGCACGGGCTGGTGAACATCAGCAACGCGATCCCCGTCTCCTGCGACACGTACTACTACACGTTGGCGCAACGGCTGGGCATTGAGCCGATCGCCCGGTGGGCACATGCCTTGGGGCTGGGCCGGAAGACAGGGATCGATCTGCCGAACGAGGCATCCGGTGTCGTGCCGTCCGAAGAGTGGAAGCTGAAGAACTACCACGAGAAGTGGTACGCCGGTGAGGTGATCTCGGTAGGTATCGGTCAAGGTGCTACTGCGGTCACGCCGATACAGCTGGCGCGCACGGTGGGCGGCATTGCCTCCGGGGGATACATGCGGCGGCCGCATGTCGTGATCCAGAGCCAGTTGCCGGAGAACTACCGGCAGGCCATCGTCGACTCCTATCCTGGCTCCGGGGACGCGCATGTGCCCATCGATCCGTCGACCTGGGAGACCATCACCGACGGCATGGCAGCCGTGACTTCGATGGGCGGCACCGCGCATGCGGCGCATCTGGAGGGTATCGATTTCGCCGGCAAGACCGGTACGGCACAGGTGGTGAATCACAGCTTCGGCGCGAAGTCGGTCTCAAAAGATGTCAGCACGCGCAGCAATGCCTGGTTCGTCGGCGTGGCGCCGCGGCGCAATCCGGACATCGTGGTCGCCGTCCTGTGGGAGCACGGCGGCTGGGGCTCGGGCTCCTCGGTGCTGGCCGCGCAGGTGATTCAAGCGTTCGTGGACAAGCAGCGGCGCGTCGACCATAACGTCATGCAGATCAAGGCGGAGCCGAAGCCGGAGATCCAGGAAGGCCAGCCAACCGCCGACGTACCGGCGAAGAAGGCAACGCCCGGCAAACAAAGCCCAGAAAAACCAACCGAGGTGGGTGCCGTCTGGTCCAATCCCGAAGCGCCGGATGCAATGGGCGGTTCGCCTGTCAAGTCTCTACGTCCTGAGGACGCCAAACGGCTGGCGACGGTGCGGGCCGGGCACTTCATTCTGAATGACGATCGCGAGGCCCGTACCCGCATGATGGCCGCCTCCGGAGGAAACCACTAGCCATGCAGCGTTTTCTGCGACTGCGCGATTTTGACTGGATCCTGATGGGGCTGGTGGGCCTGCTGTCCGCCCTGAGCGTGCTCGAGATCTACTCCGCCACGATGCACACCAAGTTTGTCGGCTTCGAGGGCAAGCAAGTGATGTGGCTGCTGGGGGGCACGGCAGCGATGCTGCTGCTCTCCTTCATCGACTACCACGTGTTGCTGGACATGATCCATTGGATCTACGCCTTCTGCATCGTGTCTCTTCTGACTGTATTGGTCGCTGGGCAGAAGGTGCTTGGCGCACGGCGATGGATTCGTGTCGGGGGCATCCACTTCCAGCCGTCGGAGTGGGTGAAGCTGATCCTGATCGTCGCGATCGCGCGCTACTTCACCAGTCTGGCGGGCAAGGAGCTGGACTGGAAGGATGTCGGCAAGGCCTTCTTGCTGGTCGGTGTGCCGATGGCCCTGGTGCTGAAGCAGCCTGACCTGGGAACGGCACTGACCTACATCCCGGTGTTGTTGATTGGCCTCTTCCTGGGTGGCATTGGCTGGAAGAAGGCGCTGATTATCGTCTGCGCCGGCTTGGTCCTGGTAGTGCCTATCTGGAAGGCTGGACTGAAGCCGTACCAGAAGGCGCGCCTGACCAGCTTTATCTCGCCGGATGAAGATCCACGCGGCTCCGGCTATCAGATCCGCCAGTCGCTGATTGCGGTAGGCGATGGCGGCGTGTGGGGACGCGGTGTCGCCAAGGGCACCCAGACCCAGGGCGACTTTCTGCCCATCCCGTACACGGACTTCATCTTCGCGGCATGGAGCGAGGAGCACGGCTTCATCGGTGCTGTCTTTGTCCTGCTGCTATACTTTTTTATACTGATGCGTTTGATACAGAACGCGCAGACAGCCGCGGACCTCTCCGGCACCCTGCTGATCATGGGCGTCGTCGCAGTGCTCATCTTCCAGATAGCCGTCAATGTAGGCATGGTTGTGGGGCTCATGCCCGTCACCGGAATTCCATTGCCGCTGATGAGCTATGGTGGGTCCTCGGTGCTGTTCACGTTCCTCGCACTGGGCATCGTGATGAATGTCCGGATGAACCGGTTCGTGAACTGAGAAATGCTGTACGGGGCATGTCGGCCGGCCTTCGGCTGCAGCACCGGATGAGTTTGGTAGTACGAGTTTGTAGGAATTTCAAGCAAAGCCGGCCAGGTGGATCACCGGGCCGGGCAGGATCAGGAATGAACACGCAGAGACGGGGAACGACCCCGCCCCACAATCGGGTACGAGAGGTCACAAACTCTCTGCGTGTGGACAGCCCCAGCACAATCGATGATTTTTTCAGTGGACCGCTGCGCCGGCAGGCCGGGCCGCAGCCCACTCGTAGAATCAGTGCCGCTCTCCCTCGTCTGCACTTGTCTTGCCCGGTTCTCCGGTCCGGAACTCCGGGAACGGGACTTGTCCTGTTCTGATCTGCCTCGTCTGCTGCCTGGGCCGGAAAGGGCCGCGGGCAAGAAAGAGGCAGTATGGCAAAAGAGATTTGTATCTCGACAACGCCGCATGAGACGCGGCTTGCGATCGTGGAAGACGAGCAACTGACCGAGATCTACTACGAGCGTGAGAATGAGTACACGCTCGCCGGATCCATCTATAAAGGCAAAGTCACCCGTGTGCTGCCCGGTATGCAGTCGGCATTCGTCGAGCTGGGCCTGGAGCGCGACGCCTTCCTGTACGTCACGGATTTTCTGGACGAGCAGGAGGATCCTGGTGAATTCGAAGGAGTGAAGCAGGCCAGCGGCCAGAAAGATCGCTCCGAAGGCGGCCGCTCCGGACGGCGGAACGGTGCTGAGCGGAACGGTGCTGAGCGGAACGGTGCTGAGCGGGGTGGCGCCGATCGCGCCGCCTCGGAGAAGGGTATTGACCGCGTCGAGCGGGCACCGGCGGCGGTTGCATCTCGCCGGCGCGATGAGCCCGAGGGCAGCGCAACCGCGGAGGCCGAGGGCGAAGCCGGCGCCGCTGGGAAGACCGATCAGGATGAGTTTCAGGAGGGAACGCGCCGCTGGCGTGGTCGGCGTGGCCGCCGCCGCGGGATCCGTGGCGTTCGCGGGCAAGAAGCGGGCACTCCGGCCTCCAGCGGGGATGCGGACTCCCAGGAGCCACGGCAGGAGCGACGGTACGAGCCTTCTGCAGGCGAGTCCGGCACCATCTCGATCGAGGCTGAGGCCGACGACTCGCAGGAAGCAACGCATGCTCCCAGCCGAGCGGCGGAGAATCCGCGCAGCGGCCGCCGCGAGCGCGGGCGGGCGTTGCAGGAGTCGCCGACGGTGACGCTGCCAGGTGAGGCGCTGCAGAAGTACGGGCAGCAGCCGGTCGTCGCCGAGGGCCAGGCGAGCTCGGCGCATGATGAGTCGAAGCCGCGTCCGTCCCAGGTGACGGTTCGTCCCTCAACCCTGGTGGAGTCTCCGATCGAGTGGGATGGGGTCAGTGTTGCAATGCCGGGTGAAACACTCTCCCGGCATCGTGATCGGCCTGCCCGTGGGGCAGAGGCTGCAGCCGTTTCCCCGGTGGCCGCTGAGCCGGTATTTGCCGAACCCGCCCCCCCGGAGTTGCATGCTGTCAGCAGCGAAACAGGGTCCATCGATACCGTCTTCCCGCCGGCGCATGCCGAGGAGCACGCAAGCGCATCGGAAGAGGGGACTGCGCACGCCCCGCTCATCCTCGAAGAAGAAGAGACCGCGGAAGAAGAAGAGACCGTGCCGGGTGAACAGACGCCGGGTGAACAGACGCCGGAGGTACACTCCGACGCCCAGGAAGAAGAGTTTGATCCTGAGCGTGCATCGGCATCGCACCGCGTCGATCCGTCGTCGCCCAGCGAGTTTCGCCTGTCTTCACTGTTCGGGCAGAAGCACGAAGAGCCAGCCGATGATGCCGAGGCGACAGAACGCGCGTTCAACCCTGAGGAACACGAGATCGACAGCTTCGCACCGCATGCGGAGACTGCCATCGCGGAGCATCCAGTGGAAGAGCATGCGGTAACGACGCCTGCGACTGCAGACGGCACCGAGACCCATGTAGAGACTTCTACCGAGCGCCCGCACATGGACCAAGCGCATACCGACCATGCGCACGAAGCAGCGGCTCTCGATCACATCCACGCCTTCACTCCTGGCGACGGGCAGGTGGAGGAAGAGGTGATCGACGAAGAGGAGTACGATTTCGCTCCGCTGCCGGAACATGCTATGGCTCACGACGACCACGATCTCAACGATCTGGTCGAAGAGGAGACACAGGTCGCCGGCGGCTCGGAGATCGGCGAGGTGATCCGCGACGCTCATATCGATCGGCAGGTGACCTCGAGCGATGACGATGAGTTCGACGACAGCGAAGAGGATGACGACGAGGCGGAAGAAGAGCAGCCTGCTGCCGCCGTTGCCGGGGAAGAGGGGGCACCTGCTCCGCGACGCCCCGGACGCAACGACCGACAGCGTGGCAGCCGCGACCGCCGTGGACGCGGTGGCCGCAACGGTCGGCGCCAATCCGCGCAGACCAGCGATCTGCCGATCATCTCCGAGCTGCTGAAGCAGGGGCAGGAGATCCTGGTGCAGATCGCCAAAGAGCCCATCGCCAAAAAAGGTGCGCGCATCACCAGCCACATTGCGCTGCCCGGGCGCTTCCTGGTCTTCATGCCGACGGTCAACCATGTCGGTGTATCACGGAAGATCTGGTCCGATGAGGAGCGCCAGCGGCTGAAGCGCGTGCTGATCAGCGAGAAGGGCGAAGCATCCGGCGGCTTCATCGTGCGTACGGCAGCGGAGAATGCGACCGAAGAGGAGCTGCGCGCCGATCTGCGCTTCCTCATCAGCCTTTGGACGGAGATCAAGCAGCGCTCCGATGCCGCCAAGGCCCCGGCGCTGATCTACCACGACCTCAATCTGATCGAGCGCATCTTGCGCGACCAGGTATCGGACAGCTTCTCGACGATCTGGGTCGATTCCGAGGCGGAGTACGAACGGATTGTCCGCTTCCTGAACCGCTTCCAGCCCTCGCTGGTGCGGCGCGTGAAGCTTTACACCAAAGAGACACCGCTCTTCGAACACTTCGGCATTCAGGATGAGATTACGAAGGCGCTCAAGTCGAAGGTGTGGCTGAAGTCCGGCGGATCGATCGTGATCAATCAGACAGAGGCGCTGGTGGCCATCGACATCAACACCGGCAAGTACGTCGGCAAGACGGCGCGCCTCGAAGACACCATCCTCAAGACAAACCTCGATGCAATTCCTGAGATCGTGCGCCAGATTCGCCTGCGCGACCTTGGCGGCATCATCGTGATCGACTTCATCGACATGGATGAGCGCAAGAATCGCCATAAGGTGATGCAGGCGCTGGAAGAGGAGCTGAAGTCGGACAGAGCGCCGTCCAAGGTGCTGCAGTTCAACGATTTCGGACTGGTCGCCATTACGCGCAAGCGCGTCAAGCAGTCGCTGGAGCGCACCTTGAGCGTGCAGTGCAACATCTGCGCGGGCACCGGCATGGTGAAGAGCCCGATCACGGTTGCCAACGAGATCTACATCGAAATGCGCAAGATGCAGAAGCACTTCGAGCGGCGCGATGTGATGTTGCGCGTGCACCCGGAGGTCGTGAAAACGCTGAAGGGCAGTAATGCGCGCTGGCTAAACGAACTGGAGGAGATGACGGGCCGCACTGTTATTGTGAAGAGCGACCCGGCCCTGCATCCGGAGCAGTTCGACATTCACTAGAGCCGGTGACGATACAGCCGAGGGCCGGCCTGGCGGCAATGCAGCCGAGGGCCGGCCCGTCGCGCCTCCACCTTTCGGTTGATTCGTAATGAGATCGATTTCAAGCCACCGTCGATTCCGAAGAAATACATCCTCCGAGAGAAACTTCTGCATCCTCCTTAGTGTCCTATCAGCGGGGAGCTGAATGCTCTTCCGTGATCTCTACCTTGGGGTCTGTCATCCATATGATTCATATTGCTACGCGCCTTTTATCCCATAAAGCCAGTTACAGCCTGCTGGCTATCTTTCTGGGCTCCACTGTCGCCGCCTCGACTGCCATCGCGCAGAGTTCCTCAAGCGCGGACTATTCTTTGAGCGTCGATCAGAGTCTCAGTCTGGATCACACCCAGGGCCAGAACAGCGGCGGCTACGGCAACGGTGGTTATAAGCAGTACCCGAAGTACGGCGAACCCGGCTTTCACCATCTGGCGATCGAGGCCGGTGCCGGCTTTGACGCACCGCTGGGCAATACGAAGAGCGCACAGACCTTCGGCTATGGCTTAAGGCTTGGCGGCGGATGGAACTTCAACCGTCACTTCGGGACGCTGCTGGAATACGAGTTCAATCGCACGGGTATTCCTAACTCTGTGCTGGCTTCGGTAGGGGCTGCGGCCGGCGTCGGTGTCAATGGAGATGTGCATATCTGGGGCTTTACGCTCGATCCCGTCTATTACTACAAGACGACCGGCGCCTGGGGTGGATATGTAACCGGGGGTGGTGGTTTTTATCGCAAGGTCACCACGTTCTCCACTCCGGTCTACCTGGGCGAAGGTTGCGATTTCTACTACGGCTGCTATCCGCAGTATGGCAACCAAACCGTTAGCCACTTCTCGAGCAACCAGGGTGGTCTGAATATCGGCACCGGCCTCACATACAACCTCGGCGATGGTGGCGCCAAGATATTCGCTGAGGCGCGGTATGAGTGGATCAACTCTCCGGCGGCGACTGCGACAAAGCTAGGTTCGGGGACGGTCAGCATGATCCCGGTGACCTTCGGCGTTCGCTTCTAAGTAGCGTTCAATAGACGATCCCAGCGACGGGCGACTTTTCCTTTACGGAACAGTCGCCCGTCGTATTTTGATGGATGGGAACCGTTTCTACCGATAAAGCACGGTAAGGATCCCTCCGCCGAGCGTGGCTAATGAGGGCATGATGGCCAAAGCCAGCGGGTAGAAGCCCCTGACCTCGCCCCGCAGTTCGCTGGCGGCAAGCGTCGAGACCAGCAGGACAATCATCGACAGTATCAGCGAGTGAACAAGCGGGCTGACGGGCGCGTACATCGCCGCCACATGGCCACCGACCAGTCCAAAGAGGCTGCTTGCCGCCAGGTTGAATATCTGCGCCGCGCGCGAGGGAGGCATCTTGCTCCAGCTCGGCACCAGCCACTGGGTCAAAAGGGTCGTGAGCGCGATGCACAGCGCAATGCATGCGAAGCCACCGGCGATGGATATGAATGAGTGCAGCAGCGGCATGGAATCAGTGAGCCGTTGATGCTGCCGATTTCCCGCGCTGCATCAGGGCTTCCACATCCTCCGGCGTGTGCGGCAGATTGGCGATGAAGTCCTGTAGCTTGCCGTTCCGGTCGACATAAAGCATTTTCGGTAATCCTGTGATCTGCGGAATTTCAGTGAGACGTGGCTTTTCCGTTAAGAAAAGCCACAATAGCCATCGCTGGGCGGTCTACACCGATACCGAAAATGCTATAGAAGGTGTCTTCGATGCGCACACCGATCTTCTCGTCAGGCAGATAGATACCGGGTTCAATGGCCGGACGAAGAAGACGCATGCCGGACAGTGTAGAGCACAAAAGTGAAGCGGGCTGCCAATGGGGGGCCCGCATTCGGAAGTGCAGTCGATACTACGCGCGATGGCCGCTGATAAGACGCAGAAGAAAGGTGAGCAGAACAGCGCCTACCACCGCAACACAGACGGTGTAGATAAGGCCGCCGCTGCCGGCGTGTCCCAAGGCCTGCATGATGAAGCCGCCTACGACTGCACCGATAATGCCGACGATGATGTCACCCAGCACACCATAGCCACTGCCCTTCATAATTTTGCCAGTAATAAAGCCGGCAATAAGCCCAACGATGATCCACCAGACGATGAACATAATGCGAACCCCAACCTTCCTTACTTAAGTGATGCAGCTCCTGTTGGTGGGGGAAGCTCCACAGGTGACTGCTTTCCGATACCAGCGATCAGATGGCGGCATCTCAGGCAGCGTTGTATGTAAAGAAATGGTTACACGCCGACAGGAAACGGCTTTGGCGACGATTCATCGAGGTTCGCGCCGGTGCGCCAGCGTTCGAAACGCCCCTGCAGTAGAGAAAGCAACCCGGTGTACCAATAGCCGACAACAAAAAGCAGCAGAAACGGGATCGTGAAGTAGTTCTCGTTCAGGATGGCGTAGGCGATGGTAAGCGCGAAGTAACAACCGATCAGCAACTCCAGCCACGGCACGATGCCAAGCCGCTTCCGATACTTGGCGGCGTGCGAGCGCTCGCCTTTTTTCTCAACACGATACTTCGGAGTCCGCTTGAAGGAGCTCTTGATCCCGAAGAGCGCTTCCAAGACCGCGCGGGTATTGGTAACAGTGAGACCGATGCCGAGCGCCATAAGAAACGGCAGATAGAGGAAGGTCTTCATCCAACTGCGCGGGTATAACTCCTTCTGCGAGACGAGGTAGAAGGAGGAGATGGAAAAAGTAGATGCCATGAAGAGCGGCACATCGATGAGCAGCATCTGGAACCAGCCCTGGTAGAAGCGGATCACCATGGCGGGCATGAGCAGGAGCGACAATACCACCATCAGCGGGTAGCTGATATTGGCGGTCAGATGGTAGAACGCCTCGATCTTGGTATGGAAGGGCGCGTCGCTTTTGAAGACGCGCGGCAGGATTTTTTTCGATGTCTGGATGAGTCCCTTGGCCCAGCGCGCCTGCTGGGTCTTGAAGGCAGTCATCTCGATGGGCAATTCTGCCGGGCAGGCCACATCCTGCAGATAGCGGAACTGCCAGCCCTTCAGCTGCGCGCGATAGCTGAGATCCGTATCTTCGGTCAGCGTATCGTGCTGCCATCCGCCCGCTTCTTCAATTGCCGTGCGACGCCACATGCCCGCCGTCCCGTTGAAGTTGAAGAAGACGCCGGCACGCGAGCGGCCCCCATGCTCAAGCACAAAGTGACCATCGAGAAGGATAGCCTCCACTTGCGTCAGGAAGCTGTAGTCGCGGTTCAGGTGTGTCCAGCGCGTCTGCACCATGCCGATCTCAGGCTCCGCAAAGTGGTGCACCACCTTCATGAGCCAGTCGGATGGAGGGACAAAGTCGGCATCGAAGATGGCTACCAGACCACTGGCTGCCTGCTTCAGGCCTGCATCGAGCGCGCCTGCCTTATAGCCGTAACGGTCGGACCGGTGGAGATAGACGATGTTATGGCCGAGGGCGCGGTAACGCTCCACCAGGCTGTTCGCCACGGACTGTGTTTCATCCGTGGAGTCGTCCAAGACCTGAATTTCCAGTTTGTCGGACGGGTAGTCGAGCCGGCAACAGGCATCGACCAGTCGATCGATGACGTACTGCTCATTGAAGATGGGCAGTTGTACGGTGATCTGCGGCAGCTCTGCAAAATGGCCGGGCGGCTTGCTGACAGCATTCTTCCGATGCTTGTAGTACAGGTAGACGAGCTGATAGCGGTGCAGGCCGTAAAAGGCGAGCACGATCATAACTACGAAATAGGGAACGAGGAGTGTCGTGTCGAAGGCATTCCACTCGTACAGGTAGCGGAACGGATTATTGACCGGATCGTTGCCGTAATGCGTTCGCAGATAGTGGCCGAAGCCGCGTTGCGCGTAAAGCCAGAGTCCGGCATTCGCGGCTGTGTGCTGGAGGAACGCTGGAGGCTCGATCAAACTCATTGTTTTGAGCGTAGACAAGCCATGCGGCGCGCTTGCCTGCAAGAGCGATTGTACGGTGTCCAAGAGCGAACGCGAAGCAGATACGGCGCTGCCAAAACGTCCAAAGCTGCTTGCCGACACCGTTCAGTGCAGCACGCTCTGTCGGAACCGCGCATCGCGCTCCACCGGACGAAAGCCGGCATCGCGGATGATGCGTCGCAGCTCCGATTCTCCGCCGTGGTGGGAGGGCTCAGGACCGGCCTGTGTGCGGGGCACCCAGCCTGCGTCGTCCGCGCCAAAGCGCAGCGCCAGTTCAAGCACCTTCGGCCCCATCACGGACCATTCTGTCTGGATATGCTCGACGTTATCGAGAGTGAGGCGCGTGATGGCCAACGTCTTCAGGTAATCGACGGCCGTGGCCTCCTCTTCACGGCGCGCTTCCGGCGTGGTGGCATGGTGGATGCGCACGACAACGACCTGGATCGCATGTGTTTCTTCCTGGAGGGCATGCAGGTCAGTCAGCATCCGTAGCCGCTGCTCCGCCGATTCGCCGTTGCCGATTGTGAGCGTCAGGTTTACTGCCATATCCAGAGTGCGGGCCGCATGCAGAACGGGAGCAAGATCCCTTGACGACCCAGTGTGACCGCCATTGGGGGCAGAGGGTCCTATCGAGCGAACGCCTGCGTCCTGGAGGCGTCTGAGCACGTCAAGGACATCGGCAGGTCTCCCGTTTCCCGGGAACAAACAGGAAAACGGCAGATGGTGGAATGTGACCTTGGGAAAAGATGCTTGCTGAGCCTGGAGTTGGGTCACCAGCGCGTCGCAGGAGAGCGAGCCGATGTCCTGCAGGTCCGCGAGCACCACCTCCGCATTTCCTTCCTGGTTTCCCTCCAGGACTGCCTCGCGCGTTGTCTGTTCCAACGAACGTCCCGGCTGCCAGCGGAGCGCATATGTCACGACATTCTCCGGGTGTTTTTCGCGGCGCACAGCATCGGCAGCCATACCAAGCTCGAGTAAATCGCTCCCCTGGATAGCGAGAAGTGCATCATTTTTACGCAGTTGCATTGTAGATATCTTAGCAATCCTTCCCTGGACATCCTTGTTTCCCTGATGTGGTTTCCCTGATGTGAACATGCGGGTACGATTGACGGATGGCGCTAGCCCGCAAGAACGGCCAGACAATACGTACGAGTGAACGACACATATTTGAGGAGATATCAGAGATGAGGCGTCGCAACACATTATCCCCGGGTCTGCTGCAGGTCAGTGTTCGCCGTGCCGCCACACTGGCACTGCTGACTCTGCCCATTGTGTTCACATCCACTGGAGCATCGGCCCAAGCAGCAGCCGATGCAAAGCCAGGAGTGGACGTCATCACCTTCACGAATGGAGATCAACTCACCGGTACCTTGGTGAGCGAGAGCGGCGGCACTGTGGTCTTCCACAGCGATATGTCGGGAGATATCAAGGTCGACTGGAAGAACATCAAATCGCTGCACACGGGTGAGAAGTTCGCCGTGATCTCGCCGACCGACAAATTGAAGATAGGGAAGCCCGCACCTCAGATCCCGGTCGGCACCGTGAGCGAATCGAATGACCAGGTGTCGGTGTCCGGTGTCGGCGGTGAAGTGAAGAACATCCCCACCAAGGATGCCGGATATCTGGTGAACGGTGACGAATTCCAAAAGGAACTGGCGCATGAGCCAAGCCTGCTCCATGGTTGGAATGGCGGTATTACGCTGGGTGCGACGCTTGTGCAGGCAACCCAGACCAGCCAAAACTTCACGGGCGCGGCTGCTTTGGTGCGAACCGTACCAAGCGTCGACTGGCTGGCGCCGAGGAATAAAACAATCTTCGATGCGACTGCGACTTACGGCCTAGTGACGCAGCCATTCATTGCCGGTGTCCAGGATGCAGCCAGTGCGAAGACGAATATCCTGCACGGCGATATCGAGCGCGACCAGTACGTCACATCGCGCCTCTACTATCTGTTCGACGCCAGCGCCGACCACAATATCGGCTCCGGTCTGCGCGTCCAGCAGGACTATGGGGCCGGTGCGGGGTACTCCATCATCCGGGAGCCCAAGCGCACGCTCGACGTGAAGGGCGACATTCACTACGAGAGACAAGAATTTTATCCGTCGGTGGTAGCTCCGAGCGGGAACACCCTCAATCTGATCGGTGCAACGATTGGGGAGCTCTTTATGCAGAAGCTGCCAAGGGGGCTGGTCTTCAATGAAGCCGGCTTGATCCAACCGGCATTCAACACGCCGGCCGGCCAACCCTCGGCATACACCGCGCAGATCATTGCCGGGCTGCTCTTCCCGGTCTACAAGAACTTTGGCTTCACGCTGGGATCGCAGGACAACTTCATCAACAATCCACCGTTCGGCTACAAGAAGAATACATTCCAATTCACAGCCGGCATCACCTACACGCTCAAGTAAAGAGCGTAGAGAAGGCCGAGGGTGCGATCACGGCGATCGCACCCTGCCTCTCAATGGTTGGTCGCGCTGGGGTTGGTCGCGCTGGGCTTGACGGTGTCGATGACATTGGACGGCAGCGGCTTGTCGGCATTAGCCAGCAGGATGGAGACCTGCCACATTTGGGTCTCGTTCAACATGTTTTTGTAGGACGGCATCGCGCTGAGACGGATACCGTTCTTGACCTTCCAGAATGTTTCACCGACCGGATCGTCGCTGACGCCGACAATGCCATTTCCATGTGGAGCCCAGAGCTGCGGCGCATGCGGGAAGATATTCTTCGCGATGGGTGAGGACTGTCCGTAGTATCCGTGACATCCGGAGCAATTATTGAGATAGATCTGTGCGCCCAGCATCAGATTCGTGGGGCTGGGCTCAAGGGGCGCGCTCTTGGGCGCTTCGCGCTCAATGCGTGCGTCCAGCACCTTATGCGCGAGCGATCGTTCCATAGGGAACGGGGCATCTGCGACGGCAACCGGAGCACTTCCGCGGCTCAGGTAGATGTAGGCGACGACAGGGACCAGCAACACACCCAAAATCAGACCCAGAAGAAATCCACGCATGCAAGCCTCGCCAAAACTGCGTTTTCGACCCTCAATTGAGCGGTCGCAGAGATGAGTGTACGGCTGAACCGCACGCGGGATGCTTTAATACTAAGAGCACGTTCCCGAGTCAGCAGCAGCAGAGTAGTGGAGGCATCACCGTACATGCAATGCAGTAAAAGCCTGGGGTACCTGGCGTATCCGCTCCTGATCCTTTCTCTTTTCGCGGTTCCTTCTCTGTGGGCGCAGACGACGGACACTCCGCAGAGCGCTCCGGCGCAGAGTCCAGACCAGACACAGAGCCCGGCGCCGGCCACACCGGAGACGACGCCACCGCTGAACCCTGGTCCGGGGCAGGCGCCCCCACTGACGCGCGATCCCCTGGCGCAGGCCCAGCAACAGCAGGGCTCCAGCACCTCACAGCCGCAGACGAATTACCCCAACGAGCAGGATCGCATCCGGCTGGCACGCGAGGCGCAGGCCCGTGTGCGCGCCCGCCGCGAACAGCGAACCCAGGCGGCGATTCAGGACACCTACAGCCATAAGTATGAGATCTACTTCGGCTACACGTACCTGCATATCCGTCCGGGCCACTTCCTGCAGCATGCGAACGAGAATGGCTGGAATGTGGGCGTCACGCGGATGTTCAGTCAAAAGCTGGGCGTTTCGGCGGATCTGCGCGGCTATTACAAGAACGTCTATGTCGGAAACGTCCGCTATCAGATTCCCGATGGCACAGATCCCAATACGATGCGGCCCATTTTCACCTCCGTCCAGGGGATGTATCAGCCCTTCATCAGCAACTACTCGGTGATGGTGGGACCGCAATACTACGTGCGGCGCCGCAAGAACTATGCCATCGGTGCGCAGGTTCTCGCCGGAGCCACGTATAACCTGTTCGACGCCAACTCGGCCGGTTTACCGGGGCGCTATGTCGGACTGTATGAAAACGGCGCGCGCTTTACGGCTGCGGCGGCGGTGCCGGTGGACCTCAACCTGGGGCCGGGACTAGCCTTCCGCATTGCGCCGGACTATAACCTGACCACTTGGAAATACGACTTCGGTTTAACGACCGGCCATATCTCAGGTACCGACCTGCAGCATAACCTGGGCTTTACGATGGTGCTGAACTACAGATTCGGGCGCCAATAGAGCTCTGCGACGATGATCATGCCGTAGGGCCGTCCTGCAGACGGCCCGTGCAACGTTGTAGGCAAAGCGGAGGGCACCATGGGGACCACTCACGGCATCTCGGTCGCTACATATCTGCACGAAATCTATCGTCCCGATTGCGATTATGTCGATGGCGAAGTGCAGGAGCGCAACATGGGTGAAAAGGAACACTCGGCGTGGCAAGGAGCCTTAATCGAGTACTTTCGCAAGCATCGCCATGCATGGAAAATACATGTATACCCTGAGCTTCGCCTGCAGGTAGCGCCGGCACGATTCCGTGTTCCGGACATTCTATTGCTTGCTCATGATGCGCCGGACGAACAGGTCATCACTCACCCGCCGCTGGTCTGCATCGAGATCCTGTCGCCCGAGGACCGTTTCGGACGTATGGAAGAGCGGATTGCAGACTATTTCGGCATGGGCGTGCGCAATGTATGGGTAGTTGATCCGGTCGTGGTGCAGGGCTACCACTGCGCGGGCGCCAATCCGCGTGATTGGCAACAGACGAACCGGCTGACGGTGGAAGGAACACCGATCAGCGTCTCTCTAACGGAGATTGCCGCCGATCTTGAGTAAAACTGTTCTCCGCCAACGGCCGCGCCTATGAGAGCGCGGCATTTTTTTGCGATAGCGACGTTCTCGAACGCATTGTCACTGTTGCTGTGCAGAGCCAAGTTCGGCGAAGTGTGGCTTTTCTTGACGGGAAAGCCACGCGGATCGTCGCGCTCTTCTCTATACCTATAGTGAACATGCTCTAAACCTTCACGCGCTGATCGCGTTCCTTGGCCGACTCGCGCGGATATTGCGGCTCGGTCATGCTGACGGGGTCGAGGATTGCGCTGATCTCCTCTTCGCTCAACAGCTTCTTGGCGCGCGCGATCTTGATGATGGAATCGCCGGTGGCCACAGACTCCTTCACAATCTCGGCAGCCTGGGCATAGCCGATGTAGGGGTTCAGTGCGGTCGCCAGGGAGACCGTGCTCTGCGCGTAGAAATCGCAGCGATCCTTATTGGCAGTGATGCCGGCGACGCAGCGCTCATTGAACTGGCGCAGCATGTTGGCCAGGATGGTGGTGCTCTGCATCACGTTGTAGGCCATGGTAGGCATCATCACGTTCAGCTCCAGCTGTCCACCCTGCACCGCCATCGCGACGGCAGCATCGTTGCCCACTACCTGAAAGCTCACCATGGCGGCCAGCTCCGGCATCACAGGGTTGATCTTACCCGGCATGATGGAAGAGCCTGGCTGCAGGCTGGGCAGATAGATTTCCGCGAACCCGGTGTTGGGCCCGGAGGAGAGGAGCCGGATGTCGTTCGAGATGCGGATGACTTCGAGCGCGACTCCGCGCAGGGCCGCACTTACCTCACCCATACAGGCATTCGACTGCATGGCCCAGCGCATGTCCGCGGCCGGCGTGAGCTCTTCGCGGGAGATACGTGCGAGGTTGGCGATGGCCTTTTCGCGGTATTCCGGATGGGTATTGATGCCCGTGCCGACAGCGCTGCCGCCGAGACCGAGTTCCCGCAAAGAGTCGCTGGCCAGCAGCAGGGAGCGCTTCGTCTTTTCGATGGTGATGCCATAGGCGGCGAACTCCTGGCCGAGGCGGATGGGCACCGCATCCTGCATGTGAGTGCGGCCGGACTTCATGATGCCGTCAAACTCGGCGGCCTTCCGATGGAAGGTGATGGCCAGTGTGTCGAGGACCGGATACAGGGTCTCGAGCACAAGGAGCGCACCCAATCGCATGGCAGTCGGGAAGACGTCATTGGTGGATTGGCCGTAGTTCACATGGTCATTCGGGTGCACCTCGGCGTAGTCGCCGAGTTTGCCGCCCATGATCTCGTTCGCACGATTGGCCAGCACCTCATTCGTGTTCATGTGAAAGGAGACACCGGCGCCGGCCTGGAAGACGTCGACGACAAACTCATCGTTCCACTTGCCCTCGATCACCTCCTGCGCGGCCTGGATGATGGCGTCTGCACGCTTGTCGGAGATGAGTCCTAAAGACTTGTTGGCCTCCGCAGCGGCGCGTTTGACCATGCCGATCGCGCGGATCAGGAGGGGATGAGCGCGCATTCCGGAGATGGGGTAGTTCTCCACGGCGCGAGCCGTCTGCGCACCGTAGTAGGCGCCCTCCGGCACCTCTACAAAGCCGAGAGAGTCTTTTTCTTTGCGAACTGCGGACATCAGGGGATGCTCCTTACTGTCGATCAGGAATGACTATTGTCAACCGTTCAGTATAGGCGGAGCGGGTCTATTTCACCTGCCGGAATGTGGTGGCGTGGCGCTCGAGCAGGCTGCGCAACTCGCTCTGCTGTGCAGTGTCCACTACGCGCTTGGTCAGGATGAACATGTGTGCACGTCGGAATGGGGCTACTGGATCTCCGGCGTGCCGCGGCGCAGGTACCTGCCGGTGATGAGGCACCCAATGATGATGGCGCATGCCACGAGGAAGTAGTACGTCATGGGGCGCGAAAAGCCCGGTGCGTACTGAAGATCCTGACCGACCCAGCAGGTGAGCAGCACGGCGACGACGGTGAACATGCCCGAGATGGTAAGCAACACGGTGCCGCGGCGCCGACGCATATCAAGCGCCTCCACCTGGGCTGGTGTCAGATTGCGCTCCTCTGGAGGCAGGCTCGTGTTCGCCATGGGTATCGGTCCTTGTCTGCGCGGTGACACGCTGCGCAGCACCATTAAATCATGATTGGCTACTGACTGGAAGCTCCATGGAAGGCGCAATACCGCCCCGCCAACCAGGCGTTTGCGGCGCTCCGTAATCCGACTGTATGTATCTCCGGCTGCATTTATTCTTAGACATCGGCTCCCCATTCCTTATTTTCCAGAGAGAGATTCGCATGATCAACGCCTCCGGCTATGCCGCCCAGTCTCGTACCACCCCGCTCCAACACTTCTCGTTTGAGCGCCGCGACCCGAATCCCAAGGATGTCGTCATCGACATCACCTACTGCGGCGTCTGCCACTCGGACATTCATCAGGTTCGCGACGAGTGGGGCGGGTCCGTCTTTCCGATGGTGCCCGGCCACGAGATCGTGGGCACAGTGAGTGCCGTCGGCTCCGATGTCACGCGTTTCAAGAAGGGTGATCCGGTCGGCGTAGGGGTCATGGTAGATTCCTGCCGGGAGTGCGCGAGCTGCAAGCGCGGTCTGGAGCAGTACTGCGAGAAGGGGATGGTGGGCACCTATGGCGCGAACGACCGCTACGGCGACATCACCTACGGCGGCTACTCGAACGTGATCGTGACCGACGAGCACTTCGTTTACACCATCTCGCCCAAGCTTGACCCGGCTGCTGTGGCGCCGCTGCTGTGCGCCGGCATCACGACGTACTCGCCGCTGAAGCACTGGGGTGTAGGACCAGGAAAGAAGGTCGGCGTCGTCGGCTTGGGTGGACTCGGTCACATGGGACTGAAGTTTGCGCATAGCCTGGGCGCGCATGTGGTACAGTTCACCACTTCGCTGTCGAAGAAGGATGACGCCATGCGGCTGGGCGCCGACGAGGTCGTGCTTTCCAAGGATGCGGATGCGATGGCCAAGCACAAGGCGAGCTTCGATTTCATTTTGGATACCGTGTCGGCGCAGCATGACATCGAGCCTTATTTGTCGATGTTGCGACTGGATGGGATCCTGGTGATGGTCGGCCTTCCGGAGGAGAAGATTGCGTTGCCGTCTATGGCCATGTGTGTTCCAAGGCGTTCCATCGCAGGCTCAGGCATCGGCGGTGTACCGGAGACGCAGGAGATGCTGGACTATTGCGCGGACCACAACATCGTCTCGGATGTGGAAGTGATTCCGATCCAGCAGATCAATGAGGCCTTCGAGCGGGTGTTGAAGAGCGACGTGAAATATCGCTTCGTGATCGACATGGCGACGCTGAAGGGCAACTAAGGAAACCGGGCTGCCAGGGGGAAATCCGGCAGCCCGCAACGATCAGGCCGATGGTTTCGCGCACTGAAGCCACCCACTGCTGCGGCACTTCCTCTACAACTACTTCTTCCGGCATAGGCGCCGCCTGTTCGATGAGCCGAATGCCTAGAGCCGAAGCCGGGTTGCTGTAAGGTGAAGCGCCACTCTCGTCATGCATTTTCGCCAAAGAAAATGCCTACATCGCCTCACTCAATACATGACATCGTTCCGGCTTCTGCTCTAGATGAACGCTACTGTCTGCAGGCTGGAGACCTCGAAACGCTTGCGGCAGCGCACGTTCTTGCAGCCCACCTGATCATCGCGCCGAACCATGTAGGACTGTGCCTTGGCAAAGCGAGCGCGGTCGCGCTCGTCGGCGTTGCGCGGGAGCGTGGCCTTCTTGCGGCGGACCAGCCACGCAATCTGATACTCGTCGGGCTTGCCGCAATTCGGACAGGTCAGCGTGTGGGTACGCTGCTCCGGCTTTTCATCAAAGAAATCGCGCTCTTCCATCGGGAACCATCCTTCTCTGCAGGCACGAGTGCCGCGTCAATGAAAAGTATTCCATACTGGACACGGGGGCCGCCAATCGGTAAGCGAAGCGTGGCGTGGAGACGATGGCGAAAAAGAAAAAGGAGAAGTTCTCTGTGACCAAGGCGGTGAAGCGCAACGCGCGCGAGCGCGTGGGTCAACCGAAGCCGGAGAAGGTGATCGTCAGCGAGCCGCAGCAGACGAGGCGGGAGCGCCGTCACAAAGACACTCTGCCCGACCTGCTCGAACGCGAGGACTAAAGCATTTTCAGTAATGCTGTGAAGCGCGACAATCCACTCGGTGTGGCTTTTATTTCAAGAAAAGCCAAATAAACTTTCGACAGACCCTCTACACCTATACCGAAAATGCTAAGCGCCGTTATTGAAGACGTCGCGAGGCGTCCTGGCCGGCGGGACTCTTGCTGTCCACGCGGACGGCAGTTTCAAAGGCAGCGCGCGCGCCACGGCTGTCGTTCCGGTCCTGCAGGATGCGTCCGTAGCGATCCAGCGCGGCTGCGGCGAGTGGCGGCTTCAGGGTGCCGTTGCGCACTGCCGATTCGGCTCGCGGGGCAATGTAGGCGAAGTCGCGTTCGGCGTCTTCTTTGCGATGGTAGAAGAACGGCAGATGCCACGTGGTCTCGCCGTGAATGAAACGAACCTCAAGATTGTTCGGCGCCAGTTGCAGCGAGTTGTCCAGCTTGGCGAGCCCTTCGGTGGCGAGTTTGTGCTTGTTCCAGACCGCCCAGGTGCGCGCGGCCTCAATCAACTCCAAGCTGCCTCGGTAGGCCATGACGGTAGGGTCATTGGGGTAGCCGCGCTCCATTGAGGCGAAGGCCTGTTCGGCGCGATCGGTTGCATCGCCATCGCCGTCGATTCCGGCAAAGTAATCTGCCCGCGCAGCCTCAAGCTGTTTTGTGTATGCGGTGGATGGCTGCACATCCGCGAATGCAGCCGTATGTGTCGCTGCGACGATCAGCGAACAGAGTGCGATCAGCAACGATCGATAGAGGTACTTCCAGCTGCTATCCCACACGAAAGGCACGCTCCTTCCAGATGGTTTTGATGCCCAGCAGCTTGCGCACGAAGGCGCACCATTGCAGGACTAACAGTATGGCGATGGCGGTGGGATGAAAGACCGCACTTGCGATGCGCTGACGGAAACGAGGCACAGCAATCAGACGAGGAAGCAGCGACGCGAAGCATGCGACAGCTACCATCCAGCCGGTATCGCCTGCAGTGATCGAAGGCTGCAGCAGCAGCCGAAACAACAGCAGCCAGGGGAGCACTTGGCCGGCAAGCAGCAGCAGCGTGAAAGGAAGAATGCGGGCGGGCGCCGCGATTCCCTCGGTTGCATTTTTCATCAGCCCGTTCCACGTAGCCTGCGAGCTGCGGTACATGCGGCAGACGGCCAATCCGGTGAGATCGGCAATGTCGGTTTCGTAACCAGAGCGACGGAAGAGCGCGGGAAGCGCGAGTCCATCGTGCATGGTGCTGCGCACACTGGCATATCCGCCAGTGGCGGCATATGCCTCGCGACGAATTAGAAGAAACTGCCCGCAGCCCGCGCCGAATGCCGGCAACCGCGTGTAACGCAAGCCAACGAGTGGGAGGTAACAGAGGAGCATGAATTGAATCAGCGGCAGCAGCATCCATTCCAGCGTGGTGACGGTCTCCTGCTCGGGAAAGCCGCTGACTAAAGCCGCGTTGCGCTTCTCGAGGAGCGTGGCCATGCGTGCAATGGTCGTGGGCGCCAGCCGCACGTCCGCGTCCACGAAGCAGAGCAGCGGATGGTGCGACTTCGTCGACAGCGTGTGCGCCGCATACGCTTTGCCTGCCCACCCATCCGGAAGCGCGGGGGCATGCTCCAGTCGCACCCGCGCATCGCTCGCGGCGTAGGCTTCGACGATTGCGGCCGTCCCATCCGTCGATCCATCGTCCAGTACAACGACTTCGATCTCGACGCCCCGCGTGCTTAACGCCCCATCCAACGCGTTGGCGATATTGGCCTCTTCGTCGCGAGCGGGAATGAGCACAGAGACGGTGGGCAAAGCGCCTGCGGCCTGCGGCGGCCGGCGAAAGAGCAGCAGGTTCCAGCAGAAGAGCAGTGCCGGAATGAGCGCGCACCAGAACGCGAGGACAGCAAGTGTCTCAAAGCTCATGCGGGCGGCCCTCCTCCGTGCTCTGCGTAATATGGACGTCCATGCCAGCGCGCCTGTGCGCGTTTCCAGATGTCGTAAGGGCCGGTTATGCCATTGTCGCCCTTGAGGAGCGTGAGGAATGCAGCGGGATCGCGGGCGATACCGAGGGCGGCCAACTCATCCTGCGTGCGTGTCATGGACTGGGACAACACTTCCTGCCAGTGATCGGCACGGGCAGAGCGCCCATCCGCGATACGTAGCGGCTCGCCGACCAAGGCCAGCGCCTCTGGCAGCCGTTCATCCCAAAAGGTGTATTCGAGGGCGAGCGGAATGACAGTGCACTGCGGCTGCCGCGCGAGCAGAGCTGCGATGCCGGGGCGCCAATCCACGGGCCGCTGTCGCACATCGGTGAACCGGCCTTCCGGCGTGATCCATAGGATCGAGTTCGGTCGTTCAAGCAGTTCGCCCGCAGTGCGCAGAAAGTGGGCGCCGGCCCGCGGCGAATGTGTATCGAGCGGGAAGAGGCCAAGACGGCGCATGAAGCCATAGCGTGCGAGAGCGCTGGCCTCCATCGGAGCATAGTGGCTGGTCTGCGGCGCCAGATGTCGCGACAAGACCAGAGAGACCAACGGATCCCACCACGAGGGATGATTCAGGCAGAGGATGGTTCGTTCGCCGGAGCTGCGCCGTGGGAAGCGTTCCGCATGCGCAAGCCGCACGGCGTGGAAGGCCCGTGCCATGTACCAGCGGAGATAGACAGCAAAGAACGAGAGCATGCGCCGCGACGGGTGCTGGACCGATGGTCGTCGCACGAGCGCGCGCGGACGCAGTTGTTCGGGTGGCATCCGCCTCACCCGGCATGCGCAAGCAGGGATTCAACACGCAGCCGCGCGTTGCCTGCGGTGTCGATGCCGCGGTAATTCTGATCCAGCGTGTCGGCCGCAATCCAACCGCTCATCAGGACCATCGGCATACCGGGGCCCGGATGCGCCGCGCCTCCCGCGAGATAGAGGCCCTCGATGTCCGGACTGGCATTGGCCGGCTTAAACGCGCCGTTCATCCGGCCGTGACTGGATAGTCCGTAGATGGCGCCGTTTAGCACCTTGTAGCGGTTATGAATGTCGACCGGCGTGAGGGCGCGCTCAAAGACGATGCGATCTTCAATGTCGGTCAGGCCTGCGGTGCGTTTGAGCTTCTCGAGAATGGTCTGCCGATAGACTGGGAAGAGCTTGTCCCAGTCGTGCTTTGGGCGCAGATACGGAGTATGCACAAGGACGTACAATGCGTCGCCGCCGGGCGGCGCTGTGGCTGCCTCCGTGCCGGAGGTGGAGGCGAGGTAGCAAGTCGGGTCCGGCGCCGGTTCACCCAAGTCGTAGATGTGATGAAACTCTTCATGAGGGTCGCGCGAGAAGACGAAGTCGTGGTGCGCGAGATGCTCGTATCGCTTGTTCAATCCCAGGTAAAGCACCACGCCTGAGCATGCCGGCTCGTACTCACGGCGCTTCTCAAAGGCAGCAGCAGCAGGCCCCTCGACGAGTTCGCGATAGGTCCGCACGGCGTCTTCATTGGAGACGATTGCGTCGAAGTCGAAGCGCTCCCCGGAGGTAGTCATCAGGCCTTCCACCTTGCCGTTGACGGTGATCAACCGTTCGATCTCGGCAGATGTGTGGAAGCGCACGCCAAGCTCCGTGCCCAGCTTGACCAGCGCCTCAGGCACAGCGCGCGTGCCGCCCATTGGGTACCAAATACCTTCCTTCGACTGCATGTGGCCGATGGAGCAGAGGATGGCCGGCGATGCATCCGGAGCGGAGCCGACGTATTGGACATAGTGGTCCAGCATCTGCGCGATACGCGGATCCTTGATGAACGAGCGAATGGTGCCGCCAACGGTCTGTCCCAGACGCATGCGCATCACGTCTTTCAGGACGGCCAGGTTCATGGCGCCTCCGAAGTCGAAGGTGTCCCGGATAGAGCCGATGGAGCGCCAGAAGAAGAAGCGGTCCGAGATGCCGTGTAGCTGCTCGGACAGGTTCATGAATTCAACATAGCGATCGCCCATACCCGGCTCGCCGGCATTCAGAGAGTCGCGCATGTCGCGCACGTTGTGCTTCAGATCGAGGACAGTGCCGTCTTCGAAGAAGCAGCGCCACTGCGGATCGAGCTGCACCATCGTGAGGTAGTCCGATATGTTACGGCCGGCCTCGTGAAAGACCCTTTCCAGGACCGACGGCATGATCAGGATGGTCGGACCCATGTCGAAGCGAAAGCCCTGTTCCGCGAGCACAGCGGCCTTGCCGCCGAGCCACGGATTCTTTTCAAAGACATCCACTTCGTAACCGCGGGCCGCGAGTGTGCACGCTGCAGAGAGGCCGCCGAGCCCGGAACCAATGACACCGATGCGCATGCTTTGTATTCTCCTTAAGATTGCTTCGATCGCTTGGGAAGACTACGGGCCGCTTTGCCAAGCGCATGCATCGCCTTCGTGCGCGCCCCCCAGCTAGCGCTGTGAATGGAGCGGATGTACGCGCCGAAGAAGGGGATGTGTGTTTCCGTAGTTCCATCGTACGCGCGGGCATCCGCTTGCTTCTGTGTGGCTACCGTGCGAACCGCCGTCATCTCCAGCAATCCCTCCGCGCCGCGGGTGACACCGAAACCGCTGTGGCCACGGCCCCCGAAGGGAAGGCGCGGGTCGGCGGTGGGAACGATGAGGTCGTTGATGAGCACGGTGCCCACGCGTAACTCTGCTGCGAGTCTGCGCGCGTCGCGCTCCGGACCAAAGATGGCGGCGGTGAGGGCGTAAGCGCATGCCCGATGCGCAGCAAGGGCATGTGCGGTGCTCGAGAACTCCATCATGCTGACGATGGGTGCGAAAATATCGTTCTGCATGCAGCGCATCTCAGGATCGGCATGGGAGATGAGCACTGCATGGACGCTATCCTGGTTTTCGCCAAGGTGAGACGCGCTGGCACCGGCGCGCTCTGCTTCCGCGATGAGAGCGCGTACCGCGTGCACAATCGTCGGCGAAAGCGAGACCGGCGGGACATGCCGCAGGTGTTCCAGCAGAATCGCCTCGAAGGCGGCGGACTCGGATGCAGCCACGAAGAGTCGCCGGGGGGCCATGCAAGTAGCGGAGCCATTGAGGCGCAGACCGAAGGCAATGGCACGTGCCGCATGGTGAAGATTCGCGCCGCGCAGTACGAAGACCGCATCGCAGCCGGATAACTCCAGGACGGCTGGCGTGACGGTGCTTGCGAGGGAGCGAAGAACACTCCGGCCGGTGGAGATATGACCGGTGAGAACGACCTTATCCACACCGGAATCTATTGCGCTGTGGCCGGCTGCCACTTCTGTATCCAGGATGGTGACGAGTCCCGGTGGAAGCCCTGCCTCCTCGAACTTCTCGCAAAACATTCTGGCTGCATCGGCCCCGGTGGGCGCCGGCTTCCACAAGACGGCGTTGCCGGCGACAAGTGCTTGTAGTGCGTGGATACCGGGCAAGAGAAGCGGGTAGTTTCCAGGCCCCAGGATGAGGATGACGCCGAAGGGGACACGCTCAACAACCGCCTCGACATGGCGAAGAAAGAAGGGGCGACCGCGGCGTGAGAGCCTGCGTGGGGCCAGGATCGACTTGGCTTCGCGCTCAAGGAAGCGACAGGCATCCGCCAGTGGAAGCACTTCGGCGGCGAGCGTGTCGGCAAGGTTGCGATGCAGGCTGCCAGGGACAGAGAGCGGAACCGTTTCCGCGAACTCCTCCGCATCGTGGGCAATCGTATGACGCAGCCGTCGAACGATTGCCAGCCTTTCCTGCACAGAGTGACGCCCCCACTGAAACTGCGCATGGCGGGCCGTCTTCAGCGTCGACTGCAGATCGACAACGACTGCGGATGGCATGAAGCTCATTGGTACATCTGTTTCCACGCCGGTAACACCTAGGATGCTGCCACGCATGCGGCCTCAGCCATCGGGCTGGCTTCGGTATTCCATTGCGGTTCCAGATTCAGATCCTCAAGCAGCAGGCGCGACGTGATGCGTGCCGACTCGAAGATGACGGGAAGACCGCTGCCGGGATGCGTACCTCCGCCAACGAGGTACACACGTTCGAGATCTTCAAAACGATTATGCGGACGCAGGTGCAGCATCTGGTCCAAACTGTGCGCCATGCTGAAGGTAGCGCCACGATAGAGTGCAAAGTTAGTGCGCCATGTTGCGGGCGTCAGCATGGTCTCGGTACGAATCCGGCTCTCCAGGTCCGTGATGCCGATTTTTTCAAGTTGCCGGATGGCGAGGGAGCGGTAGCGTTGTTGCTGCTCTTCCCAGTTCACATTGGCATGTTCGTGCGTTACCGGAAGCAGCACGTAAAGCGTGCTCATGCCGCGCGGCGCGAGCGTGCTATCGGTGATGCTCGCATTCTGCACGTAAAACGATGGATCGTCCGACAGGAGGTGGCCACGCTCGATGTCGTGCAGGTTCTGCCGATAGTCCTTTGTGAGGTAGACCGTGTGATGGGAGATATCGTCGTAGCGGCCTTCAATGCCGAGATAGAGCATGAAGGTGGAGCAGGAGAAGCGCTTGCGAGCGATGCGTCGATCGGTCCATTTGCGGCGCAGAGCATTAGGGACCAGATGCTGCATCGCCTGCGCGAAGTCCGCATTGACCACAACGGAATCCGCAGGCAGCGATTGCCGCGTGGTACGGACGCCGACGGCGCGGCGTCCCTCGAACAGCATCTCTTCCACGGGCTCGTTGAGCAGGATGGTTACACCCAGGTCCTCCGCAACGCGCGCCATGGCACGTGTCACCGCGCCGCACCCACCTTCCGGATGAAAGACGCCGTGCTCGTACTCAAGAAAAGACAGAATGCTGAAGAGGCTGGGGCAGGTGAACGGAGACATGCCCAAATACTTCGACTGGAAGCTGAAGCCGAGGCGAATGCGCTCGTCTTTGAAGTAGGTTTGAAGGTCTTCGTCGAGCGAGCGCCATGGCCGCAGCAAAGGCAGCATCTTCAGCATCTGGAGCTTGGCCAGATCCCGCCAGCTTTCAAAGGGGGATTCAAGGAATGGAACGAAGCGTTCCAGTTTTTCTCGATTGTCACTGAGGAAGTTACGAAAGCGCGTCGCATCCTCCGGGCAAAGCCTGGCGATGGCCTGTTCCATGCGCTCGACATTGGGAGTTGCCAGCAGTTCGCCCCCGGAGCCGAAGACGAGGCGGTATTGCGGATCCAGACGCCGCATCGGGACTTCCTGATCGAGGTCGCGACCGGCCGCGGCGAAGATCTCGCGAAGGACACGTGGATAGAGAAAGAACGTCGGGCCGATGTCGAACTTGAATTCATCGCGTTCCAGCGTGGATGTCCGTCCGCCAACAACAGAGCGGCTTTCGAGGATGGTGACTTCGGCTCCGGACTGGGCAAGCAATATCGCAGCGGCGAGTCCGCCGGGCCCCGCTCCTATGATGAGAACTTTTTTCGACTTGTCCATTCTTCTAGGTAAGTGTCTCCGGTGACGATAGGCACAGCTCCGAGAAGCGCCCTGGTATTACCAATCTGTCACAGGAGACGCTGTCACGCCAGTATTGGATAGCTAGCAAAGGCGCTTTTCCGGCATCTCGAGTCAGTGTGTTTTCACCGGAGCAAATCGCACTTCAAAATCAAGCTGCCAGTCATGGCTGCGCAAGCGCTTGGGCGGCCTGGATCGCCTCGCGCACAAGGTCCGAAAGGCCCACGCCACGAAGGGCGTTGCCGATAACTGCAAGTCCAGGGATAGCAGCGATGCAACCGTCAAATTGAGCGATGCGGTCGATGTGGCCGACTTCATATTGCGGAAGCGAGTGTGGCCAGTGGCGCACGAGTGCGACGTCCGCCTGCTCCGGCAACGGCCCCAGCAGCCTTGCGAGCCGGTCCCGTGCGACGACAGCAATTTGCCGGTCGGATAATGAGCCGAGCCGATCGGCGGCAGTCCTTCCAAAGAAGGCACGTAGCAGCGTCGCTCCATGGGGCGCCCGCTGTGCGAACTTCTGGTGGAGGAACGTGCATGCCAACAGATCGGAATCCTCCGCACCCTCCAGAGCGACTAATAATCCGAAGCCGGTAGGTACGGCAGGCTTTGGTGCGGTGTCCGCCGTGTAGCCGAGAGCCACGATCAGGCAGGAGGAGGCTTCCGTCGGCAGCAACCCTGCCGCTTGCTGCAAGCCAGCGAGGGGGATGTCGCCAAGGAGCCGCCGCGTCGCATCGAGCGATGCGGCGATGAGAACGCCGTCGAACCGGGAACGGCCGGCTTCGCTGTCTACTGCCCATCCTGCGGAAAGCTGCTCCAACCGGCGGACCGGTGTCGCGCGCAGGACAGAAGTCTGAGGCAGATGCTGCAGCAGTCGATCGACCAGTGTGCCGAGTCCGCTGGAGAGGGTTGTAAAGACCGGCACGGTGGCTGCGATGCGCTGCTGCATGCCGGTGATCAGCGATCCGTGCTCCGCTTCCATGGTGACGAAGGAGCCAAGCAGCGCGCGCGCGCTCAGCTTGTGCGTGTCGCCGCCGAAGACTCCGGCGAGCAATGGCCCTGCCACTGCGTCGACGACCTCCGCACCGAAGTGGCGTTCTACGAACGTCGCGACGGACTCATCTGCGTTACGGGATTGGAGCGCGGATGCGCGCAGTTCGGCCGCGCGAAGAGGCTCGCTGCGATAGGCCTGTCGCGCCGCATCGGAGAAGAGCGGTGAACGCAGCACAGCGTCCAGATCGGTCGGCACCATCAGGCGCATGGCATCGGGTAACGGCGTCAATACGCCACCGCGCGCAATGTACGTGCGCCGCTGGTGGTCGTTCGAGGGCAGCAGTTCGCCGGCCAGACCCAGTTCGCGCGCCAGTCTCTCCGCCCAAGGTTTCTCTGTTACCCAGGAGTCCGGTCCGCACTCGATAGTGAAGCCCTCGGTGCGCACTGTTTCGATGATGCCGCCAAAGCGGTTGCTCGCTTCAAACAGGGTGAATTCGCAGGTCTCGGCGTGATCGCGTTGCAGGATGTAGGCGGCGGTGAGGCCACTGATGCCGCCGCCGATGATCGCAACACGTTTCTTCACGGGGTCGAAACGGCCACGTCGGTATGCCTAGCCAGTCGCGCCAGTGCCTGCTGCGCAAGATCGACGAGGGCGAGCGTCAGGACCGGCGAGTCATTCAGCGACTCGGGCCGTTCCACGCGGAGGCCGATGTGCTTGCCAAATTCGCGAAAGCCGATATCGATGTCGTAAAGAATCTCGACGTGATCGCACAGGAAGCCAATGGGCTGGATGATGACAGCGGCGTGTCCCGCTTGATGCAGCGCGGTTAGCGTATCTTCGACGGTCGGTCCGATCCACGGGCCGCCGGACATGCCCTGGCTCTGGAAGGCAAAGAACCAAGCCTTGTCACTAAGGCCGTCGTTGCTGAGTTGAGCGGCAACGAGAGCTGCTGTGTGCTTCGCTTCGACGGCGTATGGGTCCGGGTCCGCAGGCGCAATCTGTGGACGCCCGTCGGCTGCCACCGGTGCGCTCTGAATCGTGCGGCAGGGAACACTGTGGGCGGTAAAGAGCACCGGGGAGGGACGACCCAGCTCTGCCGCGAGGGCACGGTATCGAACGCGAAGGCGTTCCGCGAAGGCCTCGATGAGCAGGGGATGATCCGCCCATCCGTCTGTGAAATCGACGGCGATATGGTGACCTGCTTCTGCCAGGACGGCGCGGCGGTAGAGTCCGACACTGGTGCGGGAGTTCTGCGGCGCCAGGCAAATTGCCCCGGCTGCCGTCACGCCGTCTTCGCGCATCTGCCGCACCGTGGTTGCGATGTATGGCTTCCAGTTGCGCATGCCGACGTAGACAGGCAGCCCAATCGTGTGCTCCAGCAACCGTGCCTGCACGCTGGTGATGTCCGTGAGAGGGCTCTTGCCGATAAGACCGTAGCGATGGGTAATCTCATCGATCGCTGCCTGTGGCAACGGACGACCGCTAGTGACATTGCGCAAGTATTCGGGAATATCATCGAGCGCTTCCGGTGTACCGTGCGCGAGCAACAGAATGGCCGTGCGTTCCGAGCTATGCATGAAGACCTGCATATTCGCGAACGTAGCGAACGACCGCCTGCACGTTCTCGACCGGAGTGCCGGGAACGATGCCATGGCCGAGATTGAAGATGTGTCCGGCGCGTCCCGCGGCCTGCGCGAGGATGCTGTGCACGCGCTCCCGCAGCAGTTCCTGCGGAGCGAACAGCGTGATCGGGTCGAGGTTTCCCTGCACCGCGCACGCATGATTAAGACCGTTCCAGGCCGTGTCCAGTGGAACCCGCCAGTCCAGCCCCAGCACATCTGCGCCGGTCTCGCGCATCGCGGGCAAAAGGCTGGCCGTATCCACGCCGAAATAGATGACCGGCACGCCGAACGCCTGAACGCGGCGCACCAGTTCCGCTGTCAAGGGCAGCACGAAGGCGCGATAGTCGTCGACGCTGAGCGAGCCGACCCAGCTATCGAAGATTTGGATGACATCCGCGCCGCCTTCGATCTGCTGCCGGCAATAGGGGATCAGCACCTCCACCAGCTTGGCCAGCAGGGCGCGGAAGGCGCCTTGGTCTTGATACATCAGCCGTTTTGTCTCGATCCAGTTGCGCGAGCCGCCGCCCTCGATCATGTAGCTGGCGAGCGTATAGGGGGCGCCGCAGAAGCCGATGATGCCGAGGCGGTCATGAAAGTGCGCAGCAACACGCTGAATGGCTTCGCCCACGTATCCCAACTCCGCAACGCGATCGATGCGAAGCCGATCGACATCTGCTGCGCAGCGAACGGGCGTATGCACCACTGGACCCTCTCCGGCGATGAACTCGAAATCAAGCCCCATGGGCGTGAACGGCAGCAGCAGATCGGCAAAGATGATGGCCGCATCGACATCGAGCTTCTCCGCGGCTGTGATGGTGACCTCCGCCGCAAGCTGAGGTGTGCGGCAGATCTCCAATAGCGAATGATGACGGCGCACGGCCTGATACTCGGCCATGTATCGACCGGCTTGGCGCAGGAACCATACCGGCGTCCTATCGACCGGCTGGCGCAGGCACGCGCGCACAAAGCGCTGCGCGCCGGTCATCGATCCAGCGTTGTTATATGACTCGGGGATGCTGTCAACGTCGGCAATCTTCGCGGTGAAGCGCATGCCGGAGCGGGCATTCAGGTCGGGGCTGATGTCGCTCTGCGGGTCGGGTTTTGTCAAGGCTGTTTTGGGATCGGTCATGAGAGACGCGGCATGGGGAGACGCTGCATGGGAGACGCTGAAGGATCTGGAGAGTCGCACCTTGGTGCAGTCCAGGAGCGGGTGCAGTCTAGTAGCGGGTGCAGTCCACGAGCAGTCAAATCCCTGGGAGTCGTCATGCTTCCGCTGTCGGTATGCTTCCGATCCACGCGTGAGGCAACCACTCTCCTCACCCTATGACCGAAGTATACCGCTCTTCCGTAGGGCGATCGTTGCTACGATCGAGACCACGGAACCAAGGCCATGAACCCGAATGTTCAATGAAGATCGGCGATTCAAGAGATTGAGGATATTTTGTGATGACAGCAACATGACGATGAACATTCAAGAGCAGTTTGGGCAAATCGATATCTACGTATTCGACCAGATCCTGCGAGGAAACATCGCCGCCGACATGCGCGTGCTCGATGCCGGATGCGGATATGGGCGCAATCTGGTTCATTTGCTGCGCGAAGGATGCGACGTGTTTGCGCTGGACGCGGACCCTGAAGGAATCGCGCACGTGCGGCTGTTGTCTGCGTCGCTTCAAACCGGGTTGCCGGAGACAAACTTCCAGGTCGGACCGATCGAGAGGATGAAGTTTTCGGATGGTTTTGCGGATGTGGTGATCTGCAATTCGGTCCTTCACTTCGCGAACGATGATCGACACTTCCGCGGGATGTTGGCCGAGTTGTGGCGCGTCTTACGACCGGGCGGGATGTTGTTTTGCCGATTGGGCTCCACGATTGGCATGGACTTTGAGAGAGTCACGGGCAATCGATTTGTCATAGGAGATGGTTCGGAGTGGTTCCTCGCGGATGAGGAGATGCTTCTCGATTTGACCGACGAGATGCACGGTGTGCTTGTCGATCCGTTGAAAACGACGATCGTGCAGGATTATCGTTGCATGACAACTTGGGTCTTGAGAAAGTTGCCAGACTGAAGATCATCCGCCGGCTGCCGAATACGATGCGCTGCTGGAGAATTGCAGGAGGAAGCATGACTGCTCATCGACGAATCACGCTGGTCGTGCTTCTGGTGATGTCTTTTAGTGGAGTCGCGCATCCGGCCCGGAAGACGACTCCCAGGCCCGATGAGATGGCAATTCGGAAGGCGCTGGAGACGCAGGTCGCGGCCTGGAACCGTGGCGACATCGTCGAATTCATGCGGACGTACAAAGATTCGCCGGACACAACCTTCGTCGGCAAATCGGTTGAACATGGATACGCACCCATCCTGCGGCGATATCAGACGAAGTACGCAAGCAAAGACCAGATGGGGCTGCTGAGCTTCGATGGCATAGAGGTGAGCCTTCTCGACGCGCACTACGCCACGGTCATCGGCCGTTTTCATCTAGCGCGCAGCGCAACCGCCGGCGGCGACGCGAACGGCATATTTTCATTGGTCTTCGAGAAGGCATCCACTGGTTGGAAGATCGTCCTCGACCACACCAGTTCATAGCCTTTTAAGAAATTCGAGCACATTGCAAATTTTCGCTTGGATTTGATGGCACTTCTTAAAGTTGTGACCCGTCGTTTATGCCTAATATACAAGGTAATATTATACAATTACACGAATTTACCTTGTATGCTGTGTAAATGCTGACGCTAACCTTGATCGGAAAACAGATTGCCGTCCGGCGCAAAGCGCTAGGCCTCACCCAGGCCGTCCTGGCGGAACAAGCAAAGGTTGGACATTCCACATTAGATGCGTTGGAGAACGGTCGTCTCGGAGAGCTGGGCCTGGCCAAAATCATCAGGCTCTTATCGGCGCTCGGACTGGAATTGAGGATTCAAGAGAGAGCAGGGCGTCGCCCGACGTTGGACGAGCTCATGGAAGAGGATCGAGATGATCAAGGTTTGGACCGACGGCGCTGAGGCGGGATGGCTCGAGCGCTCCGGCGATCACGGCAGCACCTTCCTGTACCTGCCCGAAACCATCGGTGCGCGCGCGATCTCTGTCACGATGCCGGTACGCCTTGCGTCGTGGGGCGTGCGTTTTGGCCTTGCGCCGATTTGCGAGATGAATCTTCCTGAGGGCGCACTGCGCGAGCGCCTGCGGCTCGCTTTTGCGAAAGCCACCGGCACATTCGATGACTTTGACTTACTGGCCATCGTAGGCCGTTCTCAGGTTGGCCGCATCCGCTACACCGGACAAAAAGGAAAGCTGGAAGAGATAGTCCCTTTTCAGGCAGTCGACGAGATTCTGGCGCACCGACGAGGCGGCGACCTGTTTCGCTACCTTATCGACCGCTTTGCTTCGTTCTCGGGAATCAGTGGAGTGCAGCCTAAGGTGCTGGTTCGAGATGCAGATGCCTTGAAAGACGTGCGGCTGTCGCAAAGCTACCGGGGTGCGACACATATCGTGAAGCTCTGGGAACCGAGTGAATATCCGCAGCTGGCGGCGAACGAGTATTTTTGTTTAAAGGTTGCCGAGAAATGCGGACTCGACGTGCCTCACTTCGCTCTTGCCGAGGATGCGGGAGCGTTAGTGATTGACCGTTTTGACCTCCACTCCGATGGCACCTATTGCGGCTTTGAGGATTTCTGTGTGCTCAATGCCAAACGCACCGATCAAAAATACAGTGGTAGTTACGAAACCTCGATACTAAAGCGATTCCAGCAGTTTGCGAATTCACCGCATGTCCATGCCGATCTCGCGAAGCTTTTCACGCTTATCGCCCTCAGCTGCGCGCTGCGCAACGGTGATGCACATCTGAAGAATTTTGGGATCGTCTATGACGATGTACTCGGCGAAGCGCGGCTGTCTCCGGTCTACGACCTGGTGACGACTGCTGTTTATCTACCCAAAGATAGTCTGGCGCTGACGCTCAACGGAAGTACCCGATGGCCCACTGCGAAGGAACTGCAGCGGCTTGGTGAAACACATGCCGCCGGCACACCGTCGCAGGTAAGAAATATTTTGGCTCTTATCGCGGAAGGCATCTACAGCACTTCAATGGAAGTGCGGCTTTACATAAAGAAGCATCCGGAATTTACAGATATTGGCGGCCGCATGCTTCAGGAATGGGAAAGAGGTATCGCGTTCTCCCTCAAGCCCGCTTAGAGATAACTTTACGGCGGCCAAATTGTGCCACGGATTGGTGTACGGCGAAGTCAAGATGGATCAGAAGCGGGAGCTAAACCCGCGCGTGAGTGATCTCATCGGAGTGCAAAAATCAATTGGCCCCGCGGTGGCCCCATGAGTGCTGTAAGTTGTTCATTCTATGGCGGAGAGAGAGGGATTCGAACCCTCGATAGAGCTTTTGACCCTATAACGGTTTAGCAAACCGCCGCCTTCAGCCTCTCGGCCATCTCTCCGTCTGGTGCGGGCGCTGGGATGGATTATAGCGTACAGAGCGAGTGGGCACGGCGATTGCCTATACAGTAGACCGCATGCCAGAAGAGCCACCAGGGCCGGCGCGACGCCGCGCACGTTTCCGCCGAATGCGGCTTGTGCCCTTGATCGCCGCCACCTTCTTCATGGTCTCCGGCGGTCCTTACGGTATCGAGGACATCCTTGGCGGCGCGGGCTACACGTGGGCATTCGTTCTACTGCTAGCGCTGCCAGTGGTATGGAGCCTACCCACCGCCTTGATGATCGGCGAGCTGGCCAGCGCGCTCCCAGCAGAGGGCGGTTTCTACGTTTGGGTACGCCGTGCGCTGGGCTCGTTCTGGGGCTTTCAGGAGGCGTGGCTCTCGCTCGCGGCCAGCATCTTCGACATGGCCATCTATCCGACGCTCTTCACGCTCTACCTGAGCCATCTGGCACCGTCGTTGACCGCTGGGTATCGAGGTATCGGATGGTCACTTGCGGTCTTGGCCGCATGCCTGATCTGGAACCTGCTCGGTGCGGCGAGTGTGGGGTCAGGTTCCGTCTGGCTGATGTGCCTGTTGCTGGCGCCCTTTGCGGTGCTGGTGATGGCAGGGATGCGCCATAGCGGCGCGGCATCGCCGGTGCACGCAGCTACGCACAGTATGGACTTTGCCACGGCGTTTCTGGTGGCGCTGTGGAATTACATGGGTTGGGACAATGCATCGACCGTCGGCTCCGAAGTGGAGCAGCCGCAGCGCAACTATCCCCGCGCCATGCTGGGGGCCACGGCATTAGTCGCCATCAGCTATCTACTACCGACACTCGCTGCGCGCGTCGCCGGATTGCCGGCTGGTGCCTTCTCTACGGGATCGTGGTCGGATGCGGCGCGCGTGCTTGTCGGTCCCTGGTTAGGCGTGGCTATCGTGGCAGGCGGCATGATCAATGGCTTTGGCATGTGCAATGCGTTGATGCTGTCGTACACGCGGCTGCCCGTCGCACTGGCCCAGGATGGATTCCTGCCGCGGGTCGTCGGCCGCCATAATCGCGCGGGCGCGCCGTGGGTGGCGATCCTGCTGTGCGCCGCCGGATGGGCGCTGGCGGTGAACCTTACTTTCGAGCGACTGATCTCGATTGACCTGGTGCTTTACGGCGGGAGCCTGGTGCTGGAGTTCGTCGCCCTCGCGGTCCTGCGCCAGCGGGAGCCGCAACTGGAGCGGCCCTTCCGCATTCCGGGCGGCACACTCGTCTGCGTGGTGCTGGGTATACCGCCAACCGTGCTGATTGTTGCGGCCATACTGATGGCGCGTGGTGAACGGATCGCAGGCGTGCCGGCGCTTGGTCTCGCATTCGCCATTGCTGCGCTGGGGCCAGTCGTCTACGCCACGCAAGCCATGTGGCTGCGGAGTCGTCCAAATGCATTCGCGGCCGCCGATGAATCTCACGAGACCGCTGGCTGAGTCTGCGAGCTTGAGGGGCGACGGAGAGAAGCAGACCTTCCCACTGCCCCTTCACTTGGCTCATGCACTTGGCTCATGGTCTGGTCAAGATGACAGGAAGACTTGTTCAGAAATTTCCCAGAGATTTCCTAGACCTGGACTTCGGTCTTCTCCGTGCGGCTTTCGACGAAGCGCCGAGCGGACTCCGTCACCACACGGCGGCCGGCCTCGGCATCTCTCCAACCCTTGATCTCAACGCGCTTGCCTTCGAGATCTTTGTAGATCGCGAAGAAGTGGGTGATCTCTTTGAGGATGTGAGGATAGATCTCGGAGTAGTTCCATACGTCGGTGTAGCGGGGATTATTCTTGCCCACGGCCAGAATTTTTTCATCGGGCACGCCCTGGTCCAGCATCTCGAGCACGCCGATGGGCCGTACCTGCATCACGCACCCGGAAAAGCTGGGCGCATCCACGAGGACGAGCACGTCGAGCGGGTCGCCGTCTTCGCTGAGCGTGGAGGGAATGAAGCCGTAGTCGCCGGGGTAGTGGACGGGCGAATACAGATTGCGGTCCAGGCGAAAGACACCGAGCTTCTTGTCGTATTCGTACTTGTTAATGCCTTCGAACGGAATCTCGATGACAGCTTCGATCACTTCGGGTGAGCGATCACCAATGGGAAGTTCCAGATAATTGATCATGCCGGTTCACTCCGGGCGCCGGACCGCGGCAACCAAAGCCTTATAATCAAGCACGATGAAGGCACATGTCTACGTCACATTGAAGCGCACCGTGCTTGACCCGCAAGGTCAGACCATCCAGGGCGCCTTGAAAAAACTACAGTACGCGAGCGTTTCGGACGTGCGTCAAGGGAAGTACTTCCAGTTGACGCTGGCCGAGGGAACGAATCGCGAGGCTGCGCAAGCGGAAGTGGACCGCATTGCACGCGATGTGCTGACCAACCCGGTCATTGAAGAGTACAGCTTCCGATTGGAAGAGTAGACGCTGTTGCGCGCGCCCTGACAGATTCGCAGCCGGCGCCAGCGACGCCAAATGCGACAATGACCGCATGTGCGGAATCATCGGCTATGTAGGACGGAAGCACGACGTAGTGTCGGTCATACTGGACGGCTTACGACGCCTTGAATATCGCGGCTATGACTCGGCGGGCATCGCTGTCGCCGGCAGCGACCAGGGCCTGGAGTTGCGCCGCGCTCCCGGAAAGCTGCGCAACCTCGAAGAAGTGATCCGGCAGCAGCCGATGCACGGCACGTACGGCATCGGGCACACACGCTGGGCCACGCATGGCCGCCCTACGGAAGAGAACGCGCATCCCCACCGTGACTGTACGGGCCGCATCGTTGTGGTGCACAACGGCATTGTTGAGAATTATCTCGCGCTCAAGAAAGAGCTGATCGGCGTCGGTCACACATTCGTAACCGAGACGGATACGGAGATCATCGCCCATCTGATCGAGCAGGAGACGCGGTCTGCCGCCGAGTCGGGCAAGACGCTCGCGCTCGAAGATGCCGTGCGCCGCGCGGTGCGGCGGCTTACCGGCGCGTTCGCGTTGAGCGTGATCTCCGCGGATGAGCCGGACAAGATTGTCGTGGCGCGCAACGGGCCGCCGGCGGTGGTCGGGGTTGGCGAAGACGAGTACTTTGTCGCGTCCGACGTGCCGGGCATCCTGCACCATACGCGCGATATCTACTTCCTCGCCGACGGGGACATGGCCATCCTTGAGCCAACCGGCGTTACGCTGACCGACTTCCAGGGCAACGAGATCAAACGCGAGATCACGCGGGTGCTGTGGGACCCCATCCAGGCAGAAAAGGGCGGCTACAAACACTTCATGCTCAAGGAGATCTTCGAGCAGCCGCGCTCGGTGCGCGACACAACGCTGGGACGCATCTCGCTCGACACGGGAGCCGTGTACCTGAGCGAGATGAAGATCTCCGACGAGGAGTTCCGCTCGGCCACCGGCATCAGCATCGCGGCCTGCGGCACCAGCTGGCATGCCGCCCTCGCCGGAAAATACATGATCGAGCGGCTGGCGCGTGTGCCGGTGGACGTGGATTATGCGAGCGAATACCGCTATCGCGATCCGATTGCGGACCCTGGCGCCATCGGGCTGCTCATCACTCAATCCGGCGAGACCGCGGATACTCTGGCGGCGCAGCGCGAGATGATTGCGAAGGGCGCGAAGACGATCGCCATCTGCAATGTGGTGGGAGCCGCGGTAGCACGCGAGGCTCACGGTACCATCTACACGCACGCCGGGCCGGAAATAGGTGTCGCCTCCACCAAGGCCTTCACCGCGCAGCTTACCGCGCTCTTCCTGTTTGCCATGCACCTGGCGCAAAAGCGGGGGGCGCTGCCCGAGGCCGACAGCAAAACACTGGTAGACGCGCTGAGTCGCGTGCCTGGCAAGATCGAAGAGATTCTGCGCACTCGCGCTGCCGAATGCGAGCAGCTTGCGCTGCCGTATGCCACGGCTCGCGATTTTCTGTATCTGGGGCGAGGCATTCACTTTCCCATTGCCCTGGAAGGCGCGTTGAAGCTGAAGGAGATCTCCTACATTCATGCCGAGGGTTATCCGGCAGGCGAAATGAAGCACGGCCCTAACGCACTGATCGACGAGACACTGCCGGTCGTGGTGCTGGCGACCAAGGATGACGCTAACCCGGACTCCGTGCTGCGATATGAGAAGACACTCTCAAACATTCAGGAGGTGACGGCGCGCGCGGGCCGCGTGATTGCCATCGCGACCGAAGGCGATACGCACATCGGTCAGCTGGTCGAGCACGTCCTCTTCATTCCGCATGCGCCGGAGCTGCTGCTGCCGCTGCTGGAGGTGGTGCCGCTGCAACTGCTGGCGTATCACATTGCCGTGCGCCGCGGATGCGATGTCGACCAGCCGCGCAATCTGGCAAAATCTGTGACCGTAGAGTAGGACGGTAAAATTAAACATGGCACGTGAGCTTCATACTGCACGACTCACTCAGAAGACTTGCATCTCCGAATCCGCCCAGTGCTTCCACCTGGAGTTTGCCGTGGAGGGTATGGATCACTTTCCTTTCAAGGCCGGCCAGTTCGTCTCTTTGGTGAAGGAAGACGCGCGCGGCAAGACGCAGACACGGGCTTATTCCATAGCTTCCGCGCCGCGGACAAATGCATTCGACCTGTGCGTGAACCGCGTCGAAGGCGGCTTCTTCTCGAACCTGCTCGGTGACATGGAACCGGGGGACACCATCGGCTTCCACGGCGCGCACGGCATGTTTACACTGCGCCAGCCGCTAACCGATGCAATCCTGATCGCGACCGGTACTGGAATCGCGCCGATGCGCGGCTTCATCGAGCATCTCTTCCCGGGTGATGGTCCATCGCTCTCGGATGGCCGCAAGATATGGCTGGTGTATGGCACCCGGTATCCCACCGAGCTGTACTATCGCGAGTTCTTCGAAAGAAAAGCCGCCGAGCACGAGGACTTCCAGTACATATCCACGCTCAGCCGCCCCGAAGCAGACTGGATCGGGCAGCGCGGCTACGTGCAGGAGCATGTCGCGAAGATTGCAGAAGAGCACCGCGCCTCAAGATCCCAGGACACACCGACGGCTGCAGAGGGCGGAGCAGGATTCAACATTCACGCATACATCTGCGGACTGAACGAGATGGTGTCTGCGAACCGCGAGCGCCTGACAGGTCTTGGATGGGACCGCAAGCAGATCATCTTCGAACGGTACGACTAGAGCCAGCTGGGGATTGTGTCATCCCGACTGGACGCTGAACGGAGTGAAGCGGAGGGTCTGCTTTCTCAGTACACCCAACGAGAACCAGCAGATTCCTCCGCTTCGTTGCAGCCCGACAGCTGCAACTACGGTCGGAATGACCAACCACTTCGTGTCATCTCGACCGAAGCGAAATGGAAGTGGAGAGATCTGTTTTGTTCCCTCATGCCGCGTGCTTATTCGGAGGTTCCTAAAGTTTGAAGAGTTCGCGGAGGCGACGCGTCTGCGCGCGGCTGACGGGAATCTCGGTGCCCTTGCGGTCGTTCATGCGGAGCTGATAACTGGACTTGAACCAGGGAACCACTTCCTTGATGTGGTTGATGTTGACCACATAGGAGCGGTGCGCGCGCCAGAAGATGTGCGGGTCCAAAAGCTCCAGCAGCTCTTCGAGCGTGCGGCACTTGGACTGCCCTTCGAGGGTGGGCGTCGTGACGGAGATGATGCCTTCCTCAATGGCCGCGAAGCATAGCTCCTTCTGGTCGACGAGCAGCATTCGGCTGCCGGCCTGCACCACGATCTTGCTGCTGCTGCGGCCATTCCCGGAGGGTCCGCTTTGCTGCTCGATCAGGCGGATGAGTGATTCGAGCTGGACGCTGGAGAGTGTCGGTGCGGCAGCGTCCGGCGATTCTGTCGCGGCAGCTACCGATACAGGGTTCTGTATTCGAGCACGGACGCGGTCCAGCGCCTGCACCAGACGGGCCCGGTCAAAGGGTTTCAACAGGTAGTCGACCGCGTTGACTTCGAAGGCGCGCACAGCATACTTGTCGAATGCCGTAGCGAAGATGATCTGCGGAAGTGTCTCGGGGCCGGTTTTGTCCAGCAGCTTGCGCAGAACGGCGAAGCCGTCCAGCCCCGGCATCTGCACGTCGAGGAAGACCACATCCGGCTTGAAGCGGGGGATCATCTCGATGGCCTCGATACCATTCTTTCCCTGCGCTACGACCTCTACATCTTCGATGGAGCCGAGGAGGTATTGGAGTTCGTCGCGGGCGAGCTGTTCATCATCGACGATGAGCGCTTTGAGGGTCATATTCCAGCCACGAGTATAGGAACCGCCACGTGGGCGGTCAACGGATCGAGGGGGCAGGTGCGCAGCGAGAGCGGCGTCAGGAGAGTGTGGTGCGCACGCGCGCGGGCATGCTGTCCGAGGCGAGGTCGTGGCCGCAGTGGACGCAGAATAGGTCGGTCGGTCGGGCGCTACGATAACAGTTGCCGCAGGCGGCGGCTACCTGGCAAGCGCACTGCGGGCAGAAGTGGTAGTCGCTTTGGATGGGTGTGCCGCAAGCAGGGCAAGTGGAGAGTATCGGCTGGCGCAGCAGGAAGTAGAGCACGGACCCGACGCCGGCCGGCATCACGAAGCAAACGATCATCCAAATCGGCTTGCTCATCAAGCGGCGTGGCGCGTCCCTGCTGACGTAGCCGATCATGAGCATGTAGAGGGCGGCTAAAGCGCTCCAGGTAAGCGCGAAATAGAGGCGAATTCCAGCAGGAAGGTCGTGATGATGCTTGTGTGCCGGAATCACGACCCACCAGAGATATTGGACTCCGACGAAGGCAAAAAATGCCAGGGCAACCGACCATCGCGGAATCAGCTTCAGCTCGGAGCTGAAGCGGGGAGCCTGATGGGAGCCTCGGATTGAAGTCCTGAATGCCATGAGCGGGGATACGGTTCCATCGGTGAGACGAAGCAGAGAAGCCTGAAAGTTTCCTCAGAAAGGAGAATTGCGCGCAACCGCCGTTAGCGATCCTGCCGATATCCGTCCTGGTCATTATGACTACGCCACATGGCTCCGAGTGCGCCCATCACTGCCAGCATCAGGAATGTGGCGAGAAGTGTGACTTGGGTGGGCAGATCGGAAAAATGCTCGCCGCCAATAAGATCGTCAATGCTGCCCCACATGGCCGGAGCAAGAATGACGAAGATGGCACCGAAGGCAAAGAGTGTAATGCCGATGTGACGGCGTCCGCGCTCGCCCTGCTCTCGTCGGCTTTGGTCTGCGATACGGACGGCGCGTCGCGTCCGATTGACCATAGGCAGCTGTGCATTGGCGTTATGGCCGGCCATGGCACGCAGTAAATCCTGGGTTTCGGTCTGATCTTCTTGAGAGTGGGGTCGGCCAGCCTTCTGCATCAAGCGCCCTCCGCAGCCGCGTCCGGAGTCTGCGACTTCTGCGCGAGGATGCGTGGCTTCAGGGCGGCCAGTCCGCGATAGAGACGGGACTTTACCGTGGAAAGATGCGCACGCGTGACGGTGGCGATCTCCTCAAGCGAAAGCTCCTCATGGAAGCGCAGCACCAAAACTTCGCGGCTGAGCGGGTCCAGCGTCAGCAGCGCAGCAGCCACGCGTTCGCTGTTTTCGTGCATCAGGCAGGTGTCCAAAGGCGTCGGATCGTTGGTCGCAGGTTCGAAGGGACGCTCGTCCTCACCGGTGTCGCACATCTGCTCCAGGCTGGCCATGGTGCGCTTCCGGCGCACATCGATCACCAGGTTGCGTGCGATGGTGAAGAGCCAGGTATCGAAGCGCGCCGCTCCGTTGTACTGGCTGCCACGCTGCAGAACGCGCATCCAGGTCTCCTGGAAGAGGTCTTCGGAGAGCTCACGGCTGCCGGTCAGGTACAAGAGGTAGCGAAAGAGGCGGTGCTGATACGTCACGATCAGCGAGTCGACCAGCTCGACATTCCGCTGCTTGAGCCCATCGGCAATGGCTAAGTTCTCCTGCTGTTGCGCAGGCGACGCGAGCGGTAGTGCCATTCCCTGAGCCAAAGGTGTGCCCTCGTCCTTTTGGACGAGTAAACCCAGCGACAGGACGCGATCTTTTCGAGTCTTTCTCAAAAAATGAACTCCGCTCGGGAATTGGGACGGGTGGCTATGGGAAACCAGGGCGTCTAGCCCTCATTTTAGCCCTTTATGAGTTGCAGAAGGCCGCCGCAGGGCTGCCTGGAAGTGACGAACGGTACACTGAAGGTCGGATGGAGATACTGTACGGTCTGCACCCGGTGGAGGAGGCGTTACGCTCCGGCACCCGGCGATTTGACCATGTTTGCGTTGCGCGGGAGCGTCAGGACCAGCGCCTGTTGAAGATTGTGGAAGCATGCCGCCGGCACGGCGTCCGAGTGCGGTCGGAGAGCCGGGACCAGTTGAGCCTACTCGCTCGCAACCCGGGGCACCAGGGCGTCGTTGCCTTCGTTCGGGAGCGGACTCTCCTGGAGATTGAAGACCTGCTGGGGTCTGGCGTCTCAAAGACGGACGCGAACCCGCTTCTGCTTGCCCTGGATGGCGTCGAAGACCCACAGAACCTGGGGGCCTTGCTGCGGACGGCCGATGGCGCGGGCGTTACCGGTGTCCTGCTGACAGAGCGTCGCTCCGCCCCACTAAGCGCGGTTGCCGTAAAGGCATCCGCGGGCGCGGCGGAGCATGTGCGCATTGCTCGCGTGGTGAATCTCGTCCGGGCTCTGGAGCAGGTAAAGGCAGCAAACATCTGGTGTGTCGGTTTGGATGAGCGCGGCAGCGCGGACTATAGCGACTACGACTTCACCACACCCTGCATGCTGGTGCTGGGGCGAGAGGGCGCCGGACTGCACGACCTCGTCCGGCGGACGTGCGACCACCTGCTGCGCATTCCCATGGCGGGTCGGGTTGCCTCGCTGAATGTCTCGGCGGCAGGCGCCGTCGTGTTGTATGAGGCGTATCGTCAGCGGCGGCAGGCATCTCGGCATCATCCTGAAACTCCAATCGTGGCAAAGGCAAAACCCCGCAAAGGGCTTGGATCCTGATGACGCGCTCCGTCATCGCTCGCAGGCTCGCGACACTCTCCTTGCTGGCCATCCTGGCTGGGCCGCCCCAGCCAGGATGGGCGCAGCACGGCAGCGTGGTCGCCGATAGTGCGGCCCAGAGCGCGAAAAACCAGTCGCCCGGAGCCTCTCCGGAGACAAAATTCGATGTTTCCGATGCGTTGCGCCGCAGCCTCTTGTTCACGAAGTACGCGCTGGATGTGAAGCTATCGGCGAAGGACGCGAGTCTGCGCGCGCGCGCTACGATCACTGTCGAGAACCAGGGTGAAGCGCCGCTCGATGCCATCCCGCTGCAGATTTCGTCGACGCTCGCATGGGAGACGATCGAATCCGATGGCAAGCCGCTCCGCTTCGCGCACCACACTGTCTCTACCGACGCCGATCACACCGGGGCGATGCACGAGGCGCTGGTCACAACGCCTACGCCGCTTGCCCCTGGGCAGCGGCGCACGCTGACCGTCTTCTATAGCGGGTCGCTGGCTCCGACGGCGAAGCGTTTGGAACGGATCGGGACGCCGCCGGACATCGCTGCCCACTCTGACTGGGACGGTATTCGCGAGGAGTTCACGGGACTGCGTGGTCTGGGTAATGTCCTCTGGTACCCGGTGTGCAGCGTGCCGGTGTCGCTGGGCGATGGCGACCGCCTGTTCAACGAGATCGGCCTGGTCAAACAACGCGAGAGCGCCGCATTGGTGTCCATGACGGTGACAGAAGAGTTCGGTGAACAGGCCCCGACGGTTGCATTCCTGGACGGAGTTCCCGTGCCGGTGCATGTCACGGCCTCCGCCGCGGACGATGTGCCCGGTGTTGCGACGACGGCCCTTCCCGAGACGCCGCTCGGCTTCACGACGCCGAGTCTCTTTCTGGCACGGCGCACGCTCGAAACGGGGAACAACCTGAAGCTCTACGCGCGACAGAGCGACGCTGCCGCGACACAGGCCTACATGACGGCGGCATCGATCCTTGCTCCGCAGATGGCTGACTGGTTCGGCGTCAAACCGAAGACGGACCTGAGCGTGCTCGACCTGCCCGAACCCGAGGACAGTCCATTTGAAGAGCGAGCGATTTTACTGACGAATATCGCTCCGGTAGACCCGAAGCGCCTGCTCGGTCCGATCAGTCACGTACTGACGCATGCCTATTTCCAATCCCCGCAGCCGTGGCTGCAGGAGGGCGTGGCTCAGTTCATGGCTTCGGTCTGGACCGAGCACCAGCAGGGAAGGGAAGCGGCGATCACGCAGCTGGATAATCTGCGCGGCGCGTTGAGTCTGGGCGAGACGTCCGATCCCGATCATGACCCGGGTCAGCCGTTGATCACGGCACACGACTCCATTTTTTATCGCACCAAGGCGACCTACGTGTTCTGGATGCTGCGCGGCATCGTGGGAGACAAAGCGCTGGCTGCCGCTCTGCAGCAGTATGATGCCGCGCAAGGCGAATCCGCCGGCTACTTCCAGCATCTGCTCGAGCACACAAGCGGGCAGCCGCTAGACTGGTTTTTCCGCGATTGGGTGAACCGCGATCGTGGGCTGCCGGACCTCAATATCGAGAACGTCACGCCCAGTCCCGGCAGCGCAGAAGACAGCTTTATCGTCGCAGTGACGGTACTCAATAACGGGACCGCTGTGGCGGATGTGCCGGTGACGATCTACTCTGCCGATGCGACTGTGACCGAGCGAATGCGCATCGACGCCAAGGGCCACGCCACCCACCGCTTCCTGGTGCACGGTCATCCCGAACAAGTGCAGGTGAACGACGGCACAACACCGGAGACCGAGGCCAGCGTGCACCGCAGAGATATTCAGTATTCCGGGCCGAAGTGAACGCTATGCATCTCGGTGTCCTTACACAGAGCGCCGGATTCGGAAAGCTAGAGCATGTTCACTGTAGATATATAGAGAAGAGCGCGACGCTCCGCGTGGCTTTTTCGTCAAGAAAAGCCACACTTCGCAAGATCCCGCTCGGCACAGCTACAGCGAAAATGCTTTAGTGTGGTTCAACAACAGGAGCGGCGAAGGTGCCCGTCATCTCCGCGGTTGTATCGGGAGCGCTGCCGATCTTCAGGTCCAGTGCGCGGTCGGCCCCGATCGTGCCTGTCACGGGCACAGTTGTGCCGCCGCTCGCGACGTCGCTGGTTGTGATCGTGAGTGCGCCCTTCGCAACTTTGCCTTCGCCGGCCCATCGATCGAAGTGACGCAGCGGCGTTTCCGTCAATTGCGGCAATGCGCCGTTGGTCCACTCCCATTGCAGGGTGCCGTTCGCGGAGCCGCTGAGGTCGGAGGCATCCGCGCCGGTCATGGTCAGTTTGGCAGAGAGGTCGAGCAGCCCGGGGCCCCATCGTTCCTGCAACAACTGCGATAGCTCCTGTGCGGTCGCATGCGTCAACTGCACGCGCGTCCGGTATGTCGCCGGAGTATGCAGCGCGACTGTGCCGGTTGCGTGTATGGCGCCGCCCAGAGTGCGGCCGTCGAACGCAGTGACCTGCAGCTTGCCGTCTTGTAAGACCAGATCGGCCGCGGCTCCGCCGATCTCCAACTGCCCGGCGCTCAGCTTGCTGGCATGGATGCTCCCGGCGAGCTGAGGCCAGTCATGACTGCGGGCCCGCACGTGGCTGATGAACTCTTCGACCACACCCTGATCCTCACCGCGGAGGGAGGCTCCCAGTGCGCCGAGGTTGAGCGTAGAAGCGGTGAGATCGAAGCGCCGCGGACAGTCGGCATGACATGCCATTGGCACATCCAGGCTGCCCGAGAAGCGAGTCTCGCCCAGGCTGGCGGTGATGGCGTTCCATCGCAGAGCGGTCGGCGACACGCTGGCGGTCGCTGCGGTCACATGCACCGGTTCCGCGAGGTACGCCGGTTGAAAGTCGATATCGCGCAGGGAGACGCTGCCGCTTACTGCGGATGACGGAACAGGCTGATCGCCGTCGCCGAGCGGCACAAGCCAGCCGCCCTGCACTCTGAGGTTGCAGTCTGCTGAGCCATTTGCCTGCAGGCCCTGAAAGGCTGCCGGCAGAATGCGGAAAGCATGGACCAGCGGCAGCAGATGCTCGAGCTGCCCGCTCCCGCTGTAGTGAAGCAGGAAGCCCTGTGGTGTGAGGCGTGCGTCGGCGAGCATCGGTTGCGGCGCACCGAGGTCGAGCTGTGCGGGCTGCAGAACCATCGCCAAAGGCTGCGATGGACGAACGGAGAAGTGGAGATCCGGAAGACTCTGATCGACTCCGTCGGTGCGCAGCAGCAGATCGGCGGCCCGCAAGGAGCCAGTGGCAATGGTGCGCGTACCGTTCCGCTGCAGCCCACTTGAGAAGGCCACGCTGCCATCAATCGTTCCGCTTAAGGAGACGTCTTGATCGAGGTGTCCGCGTGTGTGGCGCAGCAGTTCCAGTGCTGCATCGACGGGGACGCGCGTTGCCACCAGTTTCAAATCCGGTTGGGCATCGGCGGTGTGCATCTGCTGCCAGTCGCCGGCCAGATCCAGCATTCCGTCTCCAACCGGTGAGAGGCAGTGGATCGCATCGAGCGCTCCTTGAGTGTGGCGATATGTCGCAGTGCACGTGACATGAAGATTCAGGGGATGGGCGGGCTCGAACGTCTCGCGATGAAAGTCGCTGGCGGTGACGGCAAGGTTCAGGCGGAGCGCATCCGGAATACCCGTGATGTGTGCCGTCACGCCGGTGTCACCGCGCCAGCCGAGATCCTGCAGCATCAGCATGCGTGTCACCTGTCCCAGCGGCGCCTTGTTCCACTCGGCATGGAGGTCGAGTGGGAGCTGGTTTGCAGAGGTTGCGCGATGCACACTCCCATTGACCTGCACCAGTCCGGTATCCGCGAGCGACAGGTTGATGTCGGTGCGCATGGGCTGTGCGGCGAAGCGGAGCTGCCATTCGTCCGGCCGCTCCAGCCATATGGAGACATCGGCGTTCAGAAAAGAAAAGGGGAGCTTTTCATACCCGTGCTTGAAGTTGATGCGCGCATTGCTGGCCTCGATGTAGGGAAAGCGGTTCCGGGCGCCGGCGAGCTGCCGCCCGGTAGGGGCCAGCGGCGTGCGCGAGGCCTGCACCAGCACCGACGCGAAGTTCCATTCGCCATCCGGAGCGCGCTCCAGGTTCAGGCTGGGCTCATCGAGCGAGATGCGGGCGATCTCCAGCCGTCCCCGCCACAGGGATGTGAGGCGAAAAGCAGCCGTGACGCTGGAGCATGCGAGCATCGGTTCCGCGCTGAAGCCGGAGGTCGAATCTACCGTGAAGTTGGCGATCTCCACGCCGGGACGAGGCAGCAGATGCAATTTGACACCAGAGATCTCGACCGGCCTGCCGAGCCCGGCTGCAAGACTGGCTGCGATCTTTCGCTGGTAGCGGTTGATATTGATGAGGGGCGGCAGGACCAGTGTTGCGATCAGCAGCAAAGTGATAAGGCCTGCGACGAGGAGGCGGCGCCGCCGGCTTCGTTGCGATGCCATCGGGCTAGCGCACCAGGTGCAGCGTTCTGCTCCAGCGTGTCTGATCGAAGAAGTGCAGCAGCGTATGGCTGATCTGTTGCACATGATCGCTCATGCTGGTGCGCTCTTCGTTTTCCTCCGGCATGTTGAAGGACCAGTAGACGAAGAGTGGGCGGCCCACGATGTTCTCGCGCGGCACGAACCCCCAGTAGCGCCCATCCAGGCTGTCGGTGCGGTTGTCCCCCATGGCGAAGTAGCTGCCCGGCGGCACGACCAGATCGCCATTCTGGATATGGCTGGGCAGATCCGCGGCCCAGCCCGGCTCAATGCCCTGTCCCTGGGACGTAGGCACGTCCGGAAACTCATCGCGGTAGGGATCGTAGTTGCTGTAGTCCGGATGGCCGGCCTGCGGCTCATCCTGGCGCTTGCCGTTCAGATAGACATATCCCTCATGCAGGTGCAGATGATCGCCCGGGATGCCGATGAGGCGCTTCACCAGGTACATGTCCGGATAGCCCGGCTTGAAGAAGACGATGATGTCGCCGCGACGCGGGTTGCGGTAGTGGACGAAGGGCGCCCAGTGGGAAGGCGGGGCAAGCGTGGTCCGGTCCACAAGCACATGATCGCCGATCAGCAGCGTGTTCATCATGGAGCCGGACGGGATCACGAAGTTCTGAAAGATGAAGGTAAGGGCGAAAAGGCCGACAACGATCACGGCGCAGTAGGAGGCGAAAGCCTCGAGCGCAGTCTCGTCGCGTCTCGGGCTCTTCGCCGGAGAGTCCTTTGCGGGTGCAGTGTCCGCCGTTACGGCAGGAGGATTCGTTATCGTCTCAGCCATCAGATTTCTTGCGAGCGTCGCTCAGTGGATAACGCGCAGGATGCGGTCCCACCGCGCGAAATCAACCAATCGCTCTCCCGCACTGTTGCCGAGTCTACCATTCGGCAACGGCTCGGGATTGGTTGCGGACGGCTCGCGCACAGAAAAGTAGATCAGCAGCGGTGTCCCTTCAATGTTCTGACGCGGCACAAATCCCCAATAGCGGCTATCGCGGCTGTGATTGCGATTGTCGCCAAGAGCGAAATAGCTGTCCTGGGGAACGTGCAACTTGCCGTCGTCGACGAGGCCCCGCATCTGCTGCCGCCATCGCGGATCTACCGAGGGATCGTTGGTTGTGTAACGGGGGAACTGGTCTCGGTATTCGTCCCGATCGGCCGGCTCGAAGACCGTGGATGTCTCCGGCATCGCCGTGTTATTGACCACGGCGATGCCGTTACGTAACGAGACTGCATCGCCTGGCCGGGCGACGACGCGCTTAACCAGGTGGTCTTCCGGATCGAGAGGGAAGTGGAAGACGATGATGTCGCCGCGGGCGACGTGGCGATAGGGGAGCAGCCAGCTCCAATGACCTGCGGGTGCAAAGGCAGCCTTGTCTACCAGCAGGAAATCGCCCACCAACAGCGTGTGCTCCATGCTCTCCGACGGGATGCGGAAGGGCTGTACGAGAAAGGCAATGATGAAAAGAGCAGCGACGATGACCATCAGCGTCGAACGAACTGAATCGAGCAGATGCGGCAACACCATGCGCACGGGCCGATACCGCGTCGGCGCAGTGGCCACGAGAGGTGCCTGCGCCGGGGTGCTCATGCGGTCGCGCTCTTCTGCGCGCCGGCAGCCGACGGTTGCTTTTGAGGCTGGGAGTTCGGCGGCTGGGAGTTCGGCAGTTGGAAGTTCTGGAACTGAAGGCACGCGAGACGCGCTGCCTCCTGTTCGGCTCGTTTCTTGGTGGTGCCGGTGCCCTGTGCAGTGACCGGGTGCAGTTCGGCCGAACCCGGGATGCTGACCTCGACCAGAAACCGCTTGCGATGGTCCGGCCCGCTCTCCGCCTTGAGCTCGTACTCGGGCGGCGGAGCGCCCTTGGCCTGCAGCATCTCCTGCAGGGCGGACTTGTGATCGCCCATGCTGTCTCCGCGCTCCAGGCCGCGATAGAGCCGCTGTGCCGTCGGTTCTACGACTGTTCGCTGGACGAATGCGCGTGCAGTTTCGAGCCCCGCATCGAGATAGAGTGCGGCCAGCACTGCCTCAAAGCTGTTGGCGAGCAGGACTGCTTTGCGGCGGCCGCCATTGCGCTCCTCGCCACGTCCCAATCGCAGGTAGTCGCCGAGATGCAAGGTCTCCGCTACCGCCCCTAGGTGACGGCGGCTGACCAGTGCCGCGCGCAGGCGGGTCAGGTCCCCCTCCTCCAAGTCGGGAAAGGATTCGTATAGAGATTGTGCGACCAGCAGGCCCAGAACTGCGTCACCGAGGAATTCGAGCTTTTCGTTGTCCGCCGCGGGGCCGGCATCTTCGTGAGCGCCCTGTTCGAAGGCGAGCGAGCTATGGGTGACCGCCTGCTGCAGCAGCACGGGATCGCCGAAGCTGTGCTGCAATGTGCGCTCAAGCGTCTCCAGCGTGCGCTGGGCCATGTGTCGCTCCCTATCGCCAGCTTAGAGCATTTTTCAGCTGCCGGAGATGGCAGCGAATCTGCCACCCCAACTACACATGAGAAAAGCAGGAATGGCGATCATGAAGGGTGATATGGAGGGTGACTACGATGGCGGCTGCTCCTGCGGGGGACTGCCGGGGCTTCGATCCGGTGGAGGGGCCTTCTCCGGATCGGCATCCGGTTGGGCACCGTCTTCGGAATCATCCTGTTGCTGCCGCACACCTGGCGGTGGGCCGTACGGCTCTTTCAGCCCCTTCTCTGCGGCCTGTTTGGTATCCACCTGGCCATCACGCACGATGAGTGCCTGCTGATACTGGGCCACAGCCTCGTCGCGACTGTGCTGCAGGTCGTCCATGCGGCCGAGATAGATATGCGACCAGGCGAGCAGTCGCGGGTCTTTGCTCAGCCGGACCGTCTCCTCGAAGTAGTGGCGCGCCTCGGCGATGTTTCGCTGCATCACCGCGCAGCGGGCCAACAGGAAGTCGGCACGGGCGGTATCGCCGGTGTGCTGCTCCAGCGCCTGATGCGCAAGCGTAGACGCGCCTGGAACATCGCCCTTCATCAGCTTCAGCTCTGCCAGGTCGAGACCATGGAGCTGTCGGGTGCCGCGGCGCACCACGTCTCCATCATTTTGCTGTGAGAAGGTGAGGTGCTTGATGTGGCCCAGTTCCTCCGAGACGTCCATGCCATACACCATCTCGCCGATGCTCTCCTTGAAGGACTGCGGCTCCTTCTCGAAGACGGCGAGCTGGTCATAAAAATAGGCGGTCAGGACATAGCCCTGCTCCATGGATCGCTTGACCGCTGCCTGGCGGACCGCCTCGGCCTTCTGTTCCGTGGCGTGACGCTCACGCTCGACTGCTTCCATCTCCGAATGGCGGACGACCGCCGGGGCTTTGAAGGGCGCGACCCCTGTATCCATAGTGCGAGCCTCGACCGCACGGATCATGCACTCCGTCACCAGGGATACGATATCGCTGCGGAATGTGTACTCCAACGGCGCTTCGCGCACACTTTTCAGGAACGGCAGCAAGCGGTCCATGGAGGAGGCACGAGAGTAGAGGAGCGGCTCCAGCTCGAAGTGCAGGTAGGTATGGCGAATCTCATCCATCCGTACTTGATCGTCGCGCGTGGGTGAGGTGACCACGACATAGTCCGCTGAGTAGACGCGCGCGTTGGTCTGGCCCGGATCGAGCAGCGGCTCGAGCACGACAGCGAAGCGGCTGTCCGTTGCCGTATTGGCCGGCATCTTCAGGTAAGCATTCGTCGAGACGATCATCTTCGACAGCGGATCGTGCAGCCGGTTGACGATTGCGTCGTACTGAGGGCGTACACCGAGCCAGATGAGGTGGAGGTCGATTTGCCGGGCAAATCTGCGGAGCAGCGGCAGTATTTCGACCACCTGAGTCGAATCCGGAGGCATCTCTGTCAGCGCCACGCTGTTCGTGAGCTCCGGTGGCGGGGTTACGTAGAGCCCCAGCGAGACGTATTGCGAGAGATCGTGGCTGGCATCGGAGAGCTCATGCTGGCGGACGTAGGCGCAGAGCTGGTCCCGGGTCGCCTGAGCTTCGGGAGAGGCCTGCAGGGCGGCATTCACCTTATCCCGGACCTCTTGTCGAACGGGCAGCGACTGCTCCAAGCCCGCATCGTAGCCGCAGACATTCAGTGCTGCGCCGATATCGAAGAGCGCCTCGCTGGTCTGGAGGCTGATCTGCGGACCGGCCGGGTCGATCAGCGAGGGCGGCTTCTGCGGAGCCTCGACGATATTGCCCGACGAAGAAGACGAAGAGGATGAGGACGATTGCGGAGCCTGCGCTACAGCGGCTGGCCCTGGGGTGGCAACACCGGAGAGAAACAGAACCAACGCGAGAGAATGCCGCATCGGAAGGCGGCGACTGCGATAGGACAGCATAGAGAATGGTCTGCGGCTCAGTCTACGGAAGCAGACGAAGCAGGGTCAACCTGTCTCCTGCATCCCTGTCTGGAGACGCGCTCTTGTCAGTCGTTGATGTCAGCCGTTCACGGAGATGCCCGAGAACGACATCAGCGTGGTGCCGCGCACCGGCTGGTCAAAGGAGCGCGCCGGTTCAAAGACGGTGAAGAGAAGAAGGTTGTCGATAGAGAGGCGCGTCTGCAGATCGACCTGCCCCGAAAGGACCTTGTAGTCGTAGGCGCGGCCGTGGCCATCGACGAACACCTGCAGGATGATGGGGTTATCGCGCGTGCCGAGGTTGTCTGCCGGCTGGAACGAAGAGTAGAGCAGACGGGGCGAGGTCGCTACCTGGAGGGGTTGATCGCGCGCCTCCACCGGAGGCGGCGCAGCAAATGTTCCAATAAAGAGTCCGGCTGTACCTACCAGGAATACAGCACTGGCGAAGCCGGCCGCAGCCCGCAGCAGGAATGGCTGGAAGGTGTTTTCCCAACGGATCTGCCAGCGGCCAAGACGCTCGCGCGTGGTTCGCCGACTCTCCTGGGAGATGGCGACACGCAGCTTGAGGGCGAGATCGACCGGGACCTTCGACGATCGCAGGGCGGTAACCAGAGATTGGCTCTTCTGCCACGCAGCGAACTCGCCTGCACAGGTGACGCAGCTTTTAAGGTGGCTGGTCATCTCCAGCATCTGCGTTCCGGGGATGTCTCCATCCAGATATTGCGAAAATTGACGTTGAATCCGATTACAGGCGCTCATTTGGCCTCCCTAAGCCCTGCGATGGGGGCAAGGTTTGCGGCTTGGGATGAGCAGACGGGGGAAGGGTCGTTCGACGACATTGCTGAGGCACGTGCCAGCGGAGCGAGCCGCGCCTTCAGATGGGCGCGGCCGCGCATGAGACGCGATTTGACCGTACCCAGGTTGATGTTCAGAATCTCGGCAATCTCTTCATAGCCAAAGCCTTCGATATCACGCAGGACAACGGCGGTCTGGAAGGGCTCGGGTACCTCACGAACGGCGGCTTCCACCTGCCCGCGCAACTCAGCGTGGGCTGCCAGGTCAAAGGGCGACTCGTGCTGATCGACCAGCGTGTCTTTGAGTAGGAGGCCCTCACCCTCATCGGCGGAGAGCTCCTGCTCGATGGTAATTTCCTTGCGCTTGTGGCGGCACCACCAGCGGCGCTGATTGGAGGCCTCGTGCAGGGCGATGCGGTAGATCCAGGTGCGCAGGCTCGAGTCGCCATGGAAGCCGCCGATGCCGCGATAGACCTTGATGAAGACATCCTGGGTGATATCCGCTGCTTCGCAGGGATTGGGGATGGTGCGGGCAATCAGGGAGTAGAGCGGAGCGTGGTACTGGGCAATCAGCGAGGCGAAAGCCTCCTCCGAGCCGGCTTTCAGCTCGGCGATGACCGCAGCCTCTTCCGGCCGGGCGGTCGCTTGTGCTCCGAATACATTTGCAAAGTTTCCCAAGGCCGTTCCTGCCTGCATCCCGACGTCCCCCATACATTAACAGGAGCCACGGCCTTTCGGCCCGTATGCCGTCGATTGATTGATCGTTAGATGCCGCCGGCGGCTGAGTTGGGCTCGCTCACTCGATCTGCCCAACCTGAAATCTTAGACACCCGGGGCTGGCGAAAGGTTCCTGTCAGGGGCGGCAGCACTCCTCTGGCGGTTTAGGCCGACGTAACTAAGGAATAGCAGCGGAATGGCAGCCGGAACGCCTACTGTGGCGGCGGAGCCGGAGGGGTCTTGTGCGTGTGTTTGCTGGAGGTTTTACTCTTAGTCGCCGGACCATCGTCAATGACCGTCTTTGTCGGGGCAGCGGGCGGTGGCTGCGCCGGGGCGGCAGTGCGCAGTTGCGTGACTTCGGTATCCTGCGCCTGGGCAGCCTGGAGCAGCGCAGCTCCCAGCTGGGTGCGACTGGACTCCAGCGAGGCGCGCTGGTCTTCAAGCAGACGGGCATCGTTGGTAGCTCCGGCGAGCTGAGCGGTCTCGGCGACACGCAGCAGCACATCGTAAAGAGCATCCACATTGCGGTAGACCGAGAACGCCGGTGAGACTCTGGAGGTGTTTGCCCCGGCTGCGCTCGCCAGCGAAGGCAGCGTGTCGTTCAGGTCGCGCAGCATGGAGTCGACGTCCGACTGCGTTGTCTGCCGGACGTCGCCGGGAGCCTTCCACTTCTCCACGTTGATCGAAGAGAGGGTGCGGTGCAGCCGGTCGGCAACGACGTTCATCTGCTGCAATGAATCGCCGAGCACGATACCAGCCTGCGATGTTGGACCACTGGGGGCTGCCTGCGATGTGGCCTGAGCCCTAGCCGTAGCGCAAAGGGGCAATGCACACAGAAGGGTAGAGACGACGGCAAGAGTGCTGCGATGAGACAAGCGGAAAACTCCAATGGGCATGGCAACGTTGACGAATCTATCTTACTCGTCGAAAATGATTGGAGTCCTTCCCTTCGCAATGTGGGCCTGTGGCGCAGCTGGGAGCGCGCTTCCATGGCATGGAAGAGGTCATCGGTTCGATCCCGATCAGGTCCACCAATCATTTCAATCATTTAGAAGTACCTCCCTTCCGCGACTTTGTCGCATCCTTGTCGCAAACTCCAAAACCACTCCACGAACAGGCTTCGCTCCCGGCGTCTTGCCGTACTCAGAACCAGCCTTGTCCGTCGTTTTCGCTCGCTGTGGAACAGCGCGTTGCTCGTCCACGCGAGGTGGTGCCGGCGTCCCCGATGGCGTTTGCGGCGCTGGCCCGGTTGTGCCGTTGCCCATCAGCTCGTCATGGATCGCGTTGATGGCTGTCCGCACCTCCGATTCCAACGACTGCATATAGACATCGGTCGTTGTCGAAGCCTTCGAGTGCCGCATCATCCCCTGAATGTCCTTCACGTGCCCCTTGGTCTTGCCAAGCGTCGCGATGGTTCTGCGGATGACCTGGAACGTCAGCTTCGGCAGATCGAGTTCATCAGCCAGTTTGTGCAGAACCCGATGACGAAAGTTACTCGAGTCCATCGGTCCGCCAAACCGTCCGGGGAACATGAACGCGTCCGGTGGTGTGTCCTTGCCCTTCTCATTCAGTTCTTTGCGCCACTCCACAAGTTCCTTTGCCAATTGCTTAGCGATCGGAACCTTCGTGAGACTTCCCTTCGTCTTCCCGAAGGGACGGACCTTGCCCTTGTAAATCGTTTCCTGAATGTCGAGGACGCACTTGACCTCATCGAAGCACCGCCAACGCAGCGGAAACAATTCGCTGGGACGAAGCGCGTTCGACATATCGATCTTCATCAGAATCCAATCACGAAGGTTGAGATCGCTGAGCTTGGCCAATGCCGCGCGCAGTTGCTCCCAACTCAAGGTGGTCTTGTCTACCTCTCGCAGGTTTGCCGGCACCTTCACCATGCGCGCAGGATCTTTCGAGAGAAAGTCCTGGTCGACTGCCTCAGCGAAGATGGCACGCATGTAAGAGCGGATCTGCAAGACTCTGTCTCTGGAATGGGTTTTGGCCAGTTTGTTGAGGTGGTTCTGCAGAGTGAACTTGTCGAAGTTCTCCATTCGGATATCCTCGAACTCGTCCACGAGGTCGGCCTGGATCAAATACTTCTTGACCTTGGCCGTCTCTTCTCTCCAGTCCGTCTCCTTCAGTGGCATATAACGGTTACGAACAAACCAACCAAAAGTGACGGTTCCGTTCTTAACCGAACCGTCTTCGGTGACTTGTCCAGATAATCGCGTGATCTCTGTTGCGAGCTTCTCCCGGGCCTGGGGCTTGGTCATCTCCCCTTTGAGCCCGAGTGGAATGGGCGACGAGACCGATTTCGGTTGTTGAGTCTTAGGATCGAGGACAGTTCGGCGAAAGTAGCCGTACCACTTCTTGCCTCGAAGCGAGACCCATCCTTTCTGATACGAGGTTCCCATCTATTCCTCAATTTCTGTGTGGGGGAATAAGCGGGCCACCTCCATTTTACCGGCGTTTCCGGCGTAAATTGGAGGCCCGTTCCCGTTCGCTCAGGAAGGCTTCGATCTGGCTGGCGCGGTAGCGCAACGCGCCGTCGCTCATCCGGATCACGGGGAGGTAAGGCAATCGGCGGGAGGAGTGGTCCCAAACCCAGTCCCTGCTGACTTTCAGCCGCTCGGCGACGTCCTCAGCTGTCAGAAGTGGATCTGTTGAATGCGCTTGCTCTGTAATCTGCGCTAAAGCGATGCCCATGTTGCCTCCAACCATGCTGCGTGCGGAGTGTGCGGGCCGGCGAATCTGCCACTCTTCGGTAGAGTTCGTTTCGCGGTCAAGTTGAAGGTGATTATGAGCATGCGGCACCTCAGCCGTTACAGAATTGAAACTGTCTTCATCGACCACGCTGACGCGGCTGTTGAAAACAGGTGATGAATGTGTAAAGCAGGTCTAAGACTCGGTCAAATGACACGATTCTTGAAGCTGGAGGCACGCTCAGGCATGAGGCGAGGCTGCTGCTGCTTTCCTGGATGGGTTTGACCGACGTGCGAATCGACCCTAGCATCGCGGCCATGCTGAGGGAACGGCCGACCTTCATTGGATCTGCCAACACGAGGCGCAAGCTCCCGGGTCCTCGGTTTTCAATGTTTCCCTCACATCCGCGAGATCGAGCATGACCGCGAAGCCGACGATAGCCGAGAGTGTTGCCGTATTCGAGACGGAGCTGGAACTTCTGGTCGACCAATATCGCGGTGCCCCTACTTGCTTGCCTCCGCAGCGAATTGCTGAGATCTTTGGTCGCCATTTCGCTCTGGAGTGTCTGCGCGCCTACGGCGTGAATGGATTCCAGTACGCAAGTCAAGGCTTTGTGGCCATCCTCGAGGCACTTCGGGAGATGCCAAGGAATTAGTTCTCCGATCCCCCGTCCGGCCCCTGTTAGTTCGATTTGACCGAGTTTCGGACTCGGGAGAAGCTGCGCTTCACGAATAGCCGTTCTTCGGCGAGAGGAGTGCGCATGTTCCAGTCGGTGGAAGAGTTGTCTAAGGGACTGTCCGAGACCGGGTACTTCGTCGATCCGACGATGACCAAAGTGGTTTTCCTGGCGGACCAGATGAAGAAGCCGCTTCTCCTAGAAGGGCCAGCGGGTTCTGGGAAAACACAACTAGCTCTTGCCGTAGCGCAAGCCGCAGGGACTCAGGTGGAACGGCTCCAGTGCTATCGAGGGGTCAGCGAAGAGCAGGCGATCGGTCGCTTCGACGAGAGCTTGCAGCGTCTCTACATGGAGTATGCGAAGGGCCAGCACGGCAGCTGGAAAGACCTGCAGACCAGCCTGAAAGGACGAGACTTCTTTCGTGCCGGTCCATTGATGCGTGCGCTTGAGTATGACAAGCCCTGCGTTCTGCTGATCGACGAGCTGGACAAGGTGGATGAAGGGTTCGAGGCCATGCTGCTCGAAATTCTCTCCGCCTGGCAGCTTTCCATTCCTGAGGTTGGCACCGTCTCGGCGCGCAGCATCCCGTTCGTTGTGCTGACCAGTAATGAAGAGCGCCGACTGGGCGATCCGATCCGACGTCGCAGTCTCTATGTCCGTGTCGAACATCCGACACCCGAGCGCGAAGCGGAGATCATCGCCAGCCGCACACCGGATGCGAGTAGCAGCTTTCACCGCCGCATTGCCGGGATTGCGCTGGCCTTCCGCAACTACTCGCTCGAAAAGCCACCCTCCGTTTCGGAGATGATCGACCTCGCAAATGGTCTGCAAATTCTGGGCACCGAAGAGGTGACGGAGGAGAGCCGCGATCTTCTTCTGCCCATGCTGATGAAGACTGACAAGGACCGGCGGCATCTATTGTTGCGCTCCGGGTTCAAGCATTTGCTCGATGACGGCGAGGTATTTGCCAGCCGGTTGCACAGGGCGGCGAAGGGAGACACGGCATGAGATCGTCAGCATGGCTGTGTTTGCTGCTGATATGCGGCGTGTTCTGTAAGGCAGAGGCGCAGCGGCCAGCCGCCGGCGCATCTGCGATCGTTAAGCGATATGCCGCTTATTACAACGTGCCGCAGGAGCTGATATCCGCTTTCATCGACGTTGAGTCACGCTGGAACCCGCGCGCGGTTTCGAACAAGGGGGCTGTAGGGCTCATGCAGTTGATGCCTGCGACGGCGCGGCGCTTTGGGGCACGCGACCCCTTCGATCCCGAGCAGAATATTGCGGCTGGCACGCGCTACCTCACCGCGCTGATGTGGGAGTTCCACGGAGATATGCGTCTCGTTGCAGCCGCATACTACGCCGGCGATCGATGGGTAGGGAAGAAGCAGCTCAACTATCGCAACCGGGATGTCGTTGCCTACGTGGAGTCCGTGCGCAGGCGCTATCAGCAGCGTATGTCATCGGCGGGCAGTCTGCCGGGAGGTCAACCATGATCAGACGGTTTCGTATTGCACCATTAGCATTTCTCGTTTCGCTTCCGCTGTTTGCGGCCGAAACCGGCACCCCGGCGCGTGTTGCGACCTTGACGATTCATCCCGGAGAGGTGACGGTACTTCATCTCCGGCCCGACTTTGAATCGACGATCCATTTGCCGGAGGAGATCACATCGGTGGTGCTCGGTAGCCCCGGAAACTTCAAGGCAGAGCACAGCGAGGGTGAACCGGACTACGTTTATGTCAAACCGATCAAGCCGGAACCATCGCAATCCAATCTGCTCATCTCCACCCGCTCGGGACAGCATGTTTCGCTAGAGCTGATCAACGATGGCGCAGCGGGTGGAGCGACACCGGTTGACTTCCTGTTGGACTACAAACCTGTGCAGAGCTTTCTGGTAATTGACATAACGCGTGAGCTAGCCAGAAACGGCCTTGATATGTCCGTATCCCCAACCCGCCCTGCGGCTACTGGTCCCAATTGCTCTGCACTTTCCGAAGGTGCTCCGCCTTCTGCACTGGAACTGGAATACCAGCAGCAGCAACGAATCAATACGCCGAACTGGCGCAAGTGGGAGAACAAGCAGATCGAAACATCGCTGGGCGATGTCCGGCAGTGGGAGAACCAGGTAGCCGTCAGCTACTCGATTCTGAACACAACGGACCATGCAGTGGAGATCGTGCCGCCGCAGGTCCAGATCTCTGGCCAGACTCAACAGAAGAAAAAAAAGAAAAAGGGCACCAACATCACTGCGGACCCACTGGAAATCCGTGACTTTCGTCTGAGCACTACGCGACTGGAACCAGGGGCCAGGGCGGACGGCGTGGTGCTGTTCGATCGGCCCAACTACAAACAGTCCACCGAAAAGCTGTTTCTGCAGATCGCGCAGGCTGACAAGGTAGATCAGCCGGTTCTGATTCGTCTCCCGTTCACTCCACCCGTTGCCGGCGACGCCCGGTAGAGAAGGAAGGTTGGCTCGCATGAGCATCGAAAGCCCGAATCACACAGCCCCAATCAACCTGGATGACGAGCCGGAAGTCGTCATCGAGAAACCGGCGACACCGCCAGAGGTAGCAGCTCTACCAAAGACCCCGGAGAATCCAGCCACGGCGCGAATTCAGGAGTTCGCGACACGCGCCAACCTCACCGGCAAGGAGGGAATGGAAAAGAAGAAGCTCATCCTGCTGGCGGGTGGCCTCCTGCTCGCGGTCGCCTTCTTCGTCTTCAGCCAGTTTCAAAGCGAGCCGGTAAAGAAGCATCCAGTCGCGGACCAGAAACAGCAGCAGGGCACGACGGCGAAGACCCCAACGGGAAGTTCAACTCCGATGATGGATCCCGTGATGCCCAAGAACAACGATGAAGAGGGCAATCAGATCAACGCATCGGATATCGCCCGGACCAAGAAGCCGGACTATAGCCGGACATCGACGGCACAAACGGCATCGTCCGGGGAAGGGAAGTCGCTGAACTCCGTGCCGCCTTTTAAGGACACGCAGCAGAAATGGGAGGATCCCGCTCCCTACGGAACGCCTCAATCACCGCCGCAAAACACGGCTGTCGGTCAACAGGAGGCGAATGCGCTCAAGGAGGCTTCGCTGGTCTATGTTCGAGCACCGCAGCAACCTTCGAATAGCCAAGCCGAGGGTAATTCGGAAGAAAATACTCCCGCACTGCGGCTGAAAGAAGGCACGCGGATCGAGGCAAGGCTTGAAATGCAGATATCGAGCGACATTCACGAGCCGGTGGTTGCTGTGGTCGAGAACACATACGCGATCGGGGATCAGGTGCTGGTGCTGGCTGGGGCTCGTATTTATGGCAGGTTGGCTCAGGCAGATGCACAAGGAAACGTTGGAGTCGACTTCAGTGAGATCGATCTTCTCCATGGACCGCGTGAAAACATTGAAGCGATCGGTCTGAGTCTCGATATGGGCCCGATCAAAGGGAACGTCTACGGAAAGCACAACGGCAGAAATTTTCTCATCCGATCCATGTCTGGAATCTCCTCTACTGCGGCCATGCTTGTAGGCAACAACGTGAATGGAGCCTATTCCGAGAGCGATATGATCCGCGAGCGTGCGGCTGAAAACATCGGCATGGCTGGAGATTCGCAACTGATGCAGTTGAACTCCGGGACTCATCTGACAGTATCGGTGCCCGCCAACACCCAGATCTACGTTGTGTGGATGCGGCATGCGAAAGGGTCGGAGAAGGCCGCGCGAACGTCCATTACGCCTTGAAGATTTGACGCACGCGAAGGCTCCGGCTCAACGGCTGGGGCCTTTTTCTTGCGCAAAAAACATTACGAATCACAACTCCTTGATTGGTACGGTAGCTGGTGTGCGAAGTTCAACTGGTAAGACCAGACCTTCTGGCTCCCAAAGTCTCTAGGAACCAGATGAGATGTTGCAGTTCCCATAGTGTCGAAGGGTATGACGGAACCTCCTGGGCCCGTAAGTCTCGTGGGGGCTAGTGGAGCGTTGAGGTTCCCGGAGTTTCATTGGGCGTGGCGAGACGTCTCGGTTCCTAGAGCTTCTAAGGGTCTGCCGAGACATCGTGGATCCCTGAGTCTTGTGAGGACAGTCGGTACGTTCCGGCTCCCAACGGCTCGAAGGGTGGGACGGGATGTTTCGGTTCCAGCAGTCTCATGAGGCGGGACGAGACTTCGCTGTCCCGGAAGTCTACAAGGGTCTGGCGGGATGTTGCAGTTCTCGAAGTCTCTTAGGGTCAGACGAGACGTTGTGATCAACAACATCAGGAATAAGTCTCAGCATGTCGGAATCGCCACACGTCCATGCTCTTTGTTGTACGAGTTTGATGGAGACCTGACGTGCGAATTGCCGGGAATCAGTCTCCCATTCATTCGACTCACCCTTATCTATGGATAGTCACCGGCCAGACACGTCTTTTCTTTCGACAATTTGATTGATTCTGCTTTTGAAAAGGGCGTAGGCAACTTTGACCGAGTTTCGAAGTGGGCCTACGGTTTGCCTGCGACACGGATGCCAAGAGCAACCGGGTCCAGGAGAGAAAACGTATGAATGTCCTCGCAGCTACCTGGCATTGCTCTGAGCAGGGCGATGCCGATACCCCCACAATGCAACGCCCTACGGAGCGGAACTGGGCCCACATCGGTCTGCGGTTCGCACTCTTTCTCATGTTGCTCGGTCAGTTCCTTCCCTTCACGGCGATTCGAGCGAACGCGCAAAACCTCGGGACTGCGCCCGCGTTCAACAAGGCGGTACAGGGTCAACAGGCCACTACGGTGGAAGGCACGGTCCTTAATGTCGTGAACTGGAGTTGCAACGTGATCGCTCCCGTCATCGGCATCGCCTGCCTTGGCATCGGCGCCTGGCATTACAAGAGCGGCCGTGGCTTCGGTGGATGGCTCGCGACTGGTGTCGGGCTGATGGTGATCTCCGGCCTCGGGCGTATGGCGGAAGGGTTCATCACCCAAGCTCAAGGCATCAACTGACCCACTGAACAAGGACAATACCATGCCTGTGCCCCAATTCCTTTCGGATCTTCTGGCATTGCTCTTTGCCATCGCAACCCCGGCAGCGACGCTGACGTTGATTGCGGCTGGTCTGAGCCTGCGGACAGAGGGTGGGATGAACTTCCACCTGAATGGGCGGACAGGGAAGTGGATCATGTGGACCGTGATCCTGCTGACCTTGCCGCAGATCCTCCACTGGATTGGGGCGCAGGGCATTCATGTTCCGGATAATCCCGGAGGCATTTCGTCCAGTTGGATTTCGACGGACGCGCAAGCATTTCAGAACTTCGTATCCATGGTGGTATCCCACTTCGTTCCTGTAGCGGCTGCCTTCATGGTGCTTAAGGCAACACTTGATGCAGCAGGCGGGGAGAATCCGCTGCCGTCCATCATCGCCGCAATCTTCCTGTTGTCGATCACCGCAACCAAGCTCATGCTCCAGGGCTGGAATTCTGGCAGCGATACGGCGACGACCGACATGCTCCAGCAGTTGTGGAATTACCTGGCCGGTACGGTCATGCCTTCCGCCGCAGGCCTCGCGGTCGTCGGAGCGGTGATCAATTTCGTGCAACGCAAGCCCTTCGCCCGCCTCATCTTCGCGGCGATCGGCTTTCTCAGCCTGACCGGGTTGCTTCATCTGGTGCAGGCAATGGCGGCGTAGAGGAGAACGAGTCATGTCTCTGGACGGCGGAATCACTCATCTCGCATCGTGGGGCGGAAACACCATTATGCCAACGCTTTCGGGCCTGTTCTTTGCCGGCGCTGTCTATCGCTACAGCAAAGGCGGGGCTTTCGAGCAGTTTCTTTACGGCGGCTTTGCGTCGCTGATGTGCTCTGGCATCCTGCGAGCGGTTGAAGGCTTCGTGAGCCAGGCCGGTCCCACAAATGCCGACAGTTACTGGCTGGCGCTGGTTGCCCTTGTCAGTTACGTCGGCAACGTCATTCTGCCCATCTTCGCAATGACCCAGTTTGGCGCGATGGCTCTCCACATGGGTGGCGTCATGACAGAGATTTATCCAGGCTCGGTCTGGGTCCGGAAGGCGATCTCCGGCTTCGGCGCTCTGATGATCTCCGGCATCCTCCGCTTCGCCGAGCACATGGTCACGAACGCGCACGGGATTGGCATGGTGACGCTATGGCACTAAACATGACGCCGATCCACAAGAACCTGCATACCCGCGTGACCTTTCTCGGTCTGGAGTTCGAGGACATGGTTACCGTCATGGCGCTCGCAATCTCGATGAATCTTGCGGCGCACTTCGTTGGGGACCGAGCAAGGATGATGGGCATTCCCCTCAATCTCTTCATGGAGATCGGTGTGCCCTTCCTGGCGATCCCGTTCCTTATGCTCTTCAAATATGGCAAGCCGCGCGGCTATCTGCAGGATCTGGTCATGTCGTTCATTGAACCGCGGGCATGGTGCGCACTGGAACCAGATTCCGTCCTGACTACCTCCTACATACATGACGAAGACGACAGCGACGAAGAGCACGACGATGCATGAGTGCACCGCCCGTTTGCACGAAATGCCATCTGGCCCCAATCTAGCGCAACGCTTCAGGAGCAACCGATGCCACTGACTCTCGTTCAGCACAAGAAGAAGATGAAGTCGCCCGCGGTTTGCGAACTTCTCCCCCTACGAGACATTGTCGACAAGATCATGGTGCGGACCAGCGGAGCCTTTGTCGCTGGTTATGAACTGCGGGGAGTGCTCTCGTACTTCGCTACCGATGAGGATAGGAACCAGGCGAAAGATCAGGTGGAAGCTCTGCTGCGGTCCGTCCCCGACGTGAGCATGCGCGTGCAGTTCCGTTACGAGATCACTGAGGACCTCGGAGATCTACTGACCCGCTACGTCGAAATGCAGCGCACCGAGCAGTCCGAGCTGATGGCGCTCGACACGCACCGGCTGCAGATGTGGCAAAGCAAGGAACGTGAGGGGCATTACTTCGGCATCCGGCTGCACGCCTATTTCATTTGGGATCCCCGTGTCCACGCCAAGATCTACCACTCCGCGGAGCGCAAGCGGCAATCGGGAGGTATCTCGTTCAGCCAGAAGAAGTGCATTGAACGCGCCAGGAGGGAGCATGAGGCGCTCCTGAGCGAGTTTGAATCGATCATGCGTGGCATCGAGAGCTCGTTAGAGGCCGCAAGCCTTGGCCCGCGCCGGCTTTCGGATCAGGAGCTGTTCGAGAGCCTCAAGCAGGCGCAGGTGCCGAAGCGCCATGACACGCGTTCTCTGCTTCGCCCCGAAGACCTCTTGGAATACCGCAGCGTGCGCGAGCAAGCGACGGAGGGCAGCATCCTGAACGAGACCGAGAGCTACCTCAACATCGACGGCTATCTCTACTCCGTCGTCTCCCTCAAGGAACTGCCCGACGCGACGTTCCCGGGCATGTTGCAACGCTTTTCCTCGCTCGGCTTTCCCGTCGTCATCAGCGGACAAGTGATGATTCCGGACCAGGTGAAGGTGCTCAAGGGGTACAAAAAGCGCTTGAAGAAGATGATTGCGGCGCAGAAGGACAGCAACGGAAACCACAAGTCGAACCCAGAAGCAGAGATTGCTCAGGCGCAGCTCATGCAAATACAGCGAGATATCGTATCCAGCTCGCTCAAGACGGCGAAGCTGTCTCTGTCGGCAGTGGTCCGTTCCTCCAATCAGGCCGTTACGTTTCGCCAGTTGGAAGAAGCAGAGCGTGAGCTGGCGAATCGCACGCAGGAAATTCTGAACGCATTTCAGCGCATGAATGGAGCCAAGGCGGTGGTCGAGACCATCGCGAAGCGGCGGATCTTGTTAGGCACGCTGCCGGGGATGGGTGAAACCGACAAGCGCGAGCAGGACATGCTGACGCCAAACGGTGCCGACCTATTACCGACAGATATGCCGTGGGCCGGTACGCGTCGCAGCCCGCTCATCCTCTTTGAGACGCCGTTTCGTCAGCTTATTCCGTACTCGCCGTTCGATCCCGATCTTGCGAACGCCAACGGGCTCATCATGGGCACATCCGGCTCCGGCAAGACACTGCTGACTCAGCAGATTTTGTTGATGGCGACCCGCACCGACCCTTTGGTGTCGATCCTTGAGCGCGGCGACAGCTATCTTCCACTGGTTGAGCTAATGGGCGGTCAGATGATCGAGATGTCGCTCGACAGCGATCAGACTATCAATCCGTGGGATCTTCCGAACGGAGTGACAGAACCGTCGAAGAATCAGCTAGCGTTCTTGAAAAACCTTACCCGTCACATGCTGGGTGAGAATACTCCCGCAGACTTCGACATCGATCTGCTGGACAGCATCTTGCTCGAAGCGATCAAGTCGACATACCGGCGCTGCCGCTCCAGGCAGTCCGCCCCCATCCCGCTCTTCAGTGATCTTGCCGGTGAGCTTGCGCACTGGCAGGACCGGGACCGCAATCCGAAGATCAACGACATGGCGCGGCTCTCATCCACCAAGTTGCGGGCGTGGATCGACGATGGTCCTTACGCGTTGCTCTTTGATCGTCCGACGACCATCGCGCTCGAGAATCCCTGGCTCTATTTCAATGTTGAGAAACTGAAGGACGACCCAAGGCTGGAGAGTGCGATGAGCCTGCTCATCGCGCATTCGGCCACCTACCGAGGCGCCGGACTCAACGGACGCCGCAGCATAACCATCCTCGACGAGTGCTGGGCTCTCCTCGAATCTCCCAACCTGGCCAACGTCGTTGTGCAACTCTTCCGTACTGCCCGTAAACGCGACGCGAGCGTATGGGGTATCTCGCAGACACCGGAAGATTTCGTCGGCTCGCAGGATAAGCCAAATCCCTACGGCGCCGGCATCATGAAGAACGCGACCACGAAGATCATTGGCAAGCAGCCGGGCGACATGACCGCCCTGCGCGAGCACATGCACCTGAATGAGACGGCGATCAACCAACTCAAGACCTTCAGCAATCCGAAGAAGGGCTACAGCTCAGAATTCCTGATCACGATTGGCGAAAAGGCAGAGTCGACCCACGCCATCCGAGTGGCGCCGAGCCCGATCGACTACTGGATCATCACGACCTACGCACGCGAGCGGCACTACCGCCGCTGGTTCCTGCGCAGCCAGACGCATCTGCCGAAGTTTGAAGCGTATGAGCTGCTGGCACAGCGGTTTCCTCGTGGGCTCGCGGAGTTCGCTCCACTCCCTGAAGAGGTTTCTGGCGAGGTTCTGGAGGTTGCGCAATGAGTGCAGGAACGATTAACAACATCACGATCGGCAATGACGATCTCTCGGCACGCTTTCTCGTGCCCGAAGGGAATGAGCGGGCCGCGCCACGGACCAGGCGGACGCCTCGCGTGAGACGCACGCTCCTGGTCGGCGGCCTCGCAGTCGGCGCGATGCTTTCTATGCCGACCGAAGCGCATGCCGGCATCTTCGGTGTCTTCGACGCAATCTTCGGTCTGATCAGCGGTCCGATCGGATCGTCGCTGAGGGAGATGAACCAGATCACCCAGGAGACCCAGAAGCTCTACCAGCAGACGGTGTGGCCGCTGGCGCTCATCAATCAGGCCCGCGGCTTCGTCTCCACCTCGATTTCGAGCTATCGCTCCGGGATGACGAACATCTTTTACTCGCCTTTCAACTCTGCGACCCTGCAAGGGCCACAGCAGTTGGAGACCATTCTGCACAGCCGGGACGCCACACAGCTCATGGCTTTGCAAACGAGCTTTCATACCACTTTCGGGACTGTTCCAGTTGCGAATGCCGCCCACCCGCAGGATCGGACCATGATGGACATCGACGACGCGCTGGGGCAGGAGAACCTGAAGGCGACCATCGTAGCCGATCAAGGTGAGGATACGGTGCTCCAAACGGCCGATCAGATCGAGAACCAGGTCGCATTGAGCACACCGGGCTCGGTCCCGTTTCTCACAGCCCAGGCACAGGTAGTGAATCTGCGCTGCCAGGCATTTATACAAAAGATGCTGGCTGCCGAACTGCGGCAGGAAGCTGGCCGCATCGCTCACGACAACGTGCTGATGAAGCGGCGTACCGAAAGCGTCGGTTCGATCGGCAACACAATCCGGACAGCACTGACACGGCAGTAGAGAGGCACATCAATGAGAACAACGACGGACAAAACACGCTGGGGTCGTTGGAAGGCCACGTTGCTGGGTGACGAGAGCTTAGGTGTGAACCCTACCGAGCCGGGCAACAACGATGAGCAACAACGTCGTCCAGTCTGGAGCCGGGTGGGCTTGGTGCACAAGGGCGCGGCAGGGGTGCTGGTACTCCTGCTGCTTGCTCCGAAGCCCGTTTACGCACAGCTTGGCATCGATTTGGCCGCCATTCTTGCTGCTCTTGAAAAGATGCAGAGCATGATGAGCAGCTACATTGCCGCTCCGCTACAGGCCATCCAGAAGGAGCAGCAGAGCCTCTCGACCTACGAGCAGAAGGTGATGTATCCAGTCCAGAAGATCCAGCAGGCACAAAGTAGTGTCAATCAATTCGAGGGGCAGTTTCATCAAGTCAGTGGGCTGTTTCACATCAACGTGGCAAGCGCAACCTTGCCGCAATCTCAGAATCTGGAATCGCTGCTTCTCTCACGCAACGCAGCAAACGTCGGCAGCGTGACGGGCCAGTATCAGAGCGTCTACGGCGTAGTCATGCCGCAAAATACTGCCTCGCCTGAAGTACGCAACATGACCGACATGACGGATGCGCAAGCGCAGGACGCGATGAAGCGCGCCATTCAGATCGATGCCTTGTCGGATGCTGAACTGGCTCAGGCGGACGCGATGGGCAAACAGATTGCGACTGCCGCGCCCGGCAGCGCACCGATTCTTGAGGCCGAGGCGGATGCCTGGGTGGTTCGTGCGAACGCGTACACGCAGGCAGCACTCGCGGAGTTGATGCGCACTCGCGGTGTGGACATTGCCAACCAGAGCAAGGCAGTCAAGATCGGCGCCGCGCAGAACGACACTACGAATGGTCTGATCACGAATTCCCTGAGCCACTGATTCCGACGAGAAAGGACGAGCGACGATGATGACCCACCATGCCGGCCTTCCAATGCTCGTTCTCCTGCAGCTCGGCGGCAATCAGCTCAATACCTTCGAGAACTTCCTGCGGACCGCTGTAAGCGGCATCCAGGGGTCGGGTGTCATCACCGGCATGATGAACGTCGCCTACGCGATTATGCTGGTCGGCTTTCTTTGGGAGGTCTATCAGGCGGCGTTGCACGGCGGTGACGTCAAGGGGCTAGGAAAGAGTGCGGCCAAATATGTTGCGACGGCGCTTGTCGTGCAAGCGTGGCCTACGGTGTTCGTGGATGTCAATCACGCGTTCGTCAACGCGGGATCGTGGATGACGACGCAGGGCGGCGCCGCAAACGTCCTCGACACTTGGATGTCGAACCTGAAAGACCAGTTCAATCAGCAGGGCTTTCAGCACACGTGGAATTTGATTGCCGGTCAAATGGCTGGGCTGATCGACGCAATTCTCATATTCATCGCGTATCTGCTCTATCCGATTGTGACCGTCATCTTCGGCTTCTTCTATCTGATGATGGGCAGCGTTCTCTACATCGCTGGCCCGCTCGTGGTCGCGTTGCTGCCCTTAGGAGCGACGAACCGGCTAGCCAAGGCTTACATCGAGAATGTTTTTATCTGGAACGCTTGGCCGCTACTTTACGGCGCGCTGGGCCTGTTGATCAGCGCCGTCCATCTGGACAACATGCAGCAGATCCTTTCCAGCCAAGGCTTTCTCGGCGCACTTAATGGCATGGAAGGGTCGTTCCTTGTCGGTCTCATCAGCATCGTCTATTCGGTGGCAATCGCGGCGATTCCATTCATGGCGAAGAGCATCGTGACTGGCGATGTCGGGAGTGTAGCCCGGCAGATGTTGGGTGCGGCAACGACCGCTGTTGCAGCAGGAGCCGCGGCGGTCGCGGGTGCGTCAGCTGGGGTCGCGGCAGCGAAAGGAGGCGCGGGTGCCGCCTCCGGCGCTCCCGCTCTCGCAGGAAATGCGGGGGGTGGCGGAGGAGGAAACGGTGGCGGCGGTGGAAACCAGCCTGCGAGCCCGCAACCTCCCGCGCCACACGCTGTTGCTGCTCAACCAGCAGCGCAGCAACCCGCAGCGGCCCAGCCGACTGCGGCACCGCCCGCAGCGGTCGGAACGCCACCGGCACAACCCACAACGCCTGCGACGACCGGCGCTCCAGCAGCCAACGGCAATGCAGGGGCCGGAGGCAAACAGGCTGTCAGTTCGACTTCTACATCGCAGGCATCGACGCCGACCAGAAGTCAGCAGGGCGCGACCCAATCGGCGAGCGGCAGTTCTCCCAGCGACGCCGATGCATCCCTCGAAGCAGCCAGTGCCGATTCAGAATCCGATTCGATTGCGCCAACGAATGCCGGGATGGACGCTACTGATAGCAGCGTTCCTGGACCAGAGGCCAGTCCGGCTGAAATGGCTGCGCAAGCCAATACACGTGCGGCAGCTGCGGATGCTCAAGGTTTGAAAAGCATCAGTGAGAGCGCCGGAGTGATGCCAAGCGACATTGCTTCGGCTTCCGCGAAGAACATCGAGTCGCCACCGACCCCACTTGCAAATGGGTTCATTTCACCGACTGGACAAAACTCAACTACCCCACTAAGTAGCGGAGAAGCATCTGTTGCGACGAAAACGGCTGGCACGTCGAAGAGTGGCGGGCCAGCCGGAACTTTCAATGCTGGTCGGCAATCCCATGCACCTCAGGCCCGTCACGGGCTTGCGAGCTGGGGTGCGTACCACGCCGCACGGATCGCAGCGCATGGTGCGGTAGCGGCGGGTGGAGCGGTTGCGAGTGGAGCCGCCGGCGTCAGCGGTGCGGTCCGAGATCCTGGCGCTGCGGGCAAGAGCCTGGGCAATGCCGCGGGAAGCGCGTTCGGAGGCATCGTGCGAGGGGCCAGAGATGTCAGCAATTTGGTAGCACAGGGCGCGAATGCAGCTGCGCATCCGATGGCCACCGTTCAGGAGGCCACGCAGAGTGTTGCAAAGTCGGTGAAAGAGGCAAGCAGTGGCGTGACATCAGGATTCCGCGAAGGATTCAACGCGGCCGTGGAGGGACCGAAGTCTGAAAAGAAGTAGTTCTTCATGCTTCAAGTTGCTAAAGACTGACACCGTACCTGTGACAGACGATGCACCGTCGAGGAGGTCGACACCATGTTTGTGGGAACGAAGGCAAAGAGTGACACAACGGCGGAGGCGGCTCCGCCTGCCGCATTGCGGTATTACGAAGCTGATGGCGCCTTGAAGGCCAATGCCAACAAGGCATGGCTGCTGGCGTTCATGACCGTCCCGCTGGCGCTGGTCTCACTAGGGTTAGCGGCGGCTGTGCGGTTGCAGCCACCAACTGTGATCCGCATTCTGCCGAATGGAGATTCGGCAGTCGTTGGGCAAAAGACTGCCGATGGAAAGCCATCCGCGGCGATCTCAGGCGCAGATGACTTCCTGAATCAGGCATATGTCCGCCGTTTTCTTGGAAGCTATCTGAACTATGCACCCAGCAATGTCGATGATCGTTGGGCTAGCAGCTTGAACCTGATGACCCGCAATCTGCGTGCCGCATCGCTCAAAGCAATGCAGGATGACGATGTGCGCGGCAAGATCGATGACAGCCAGATCTCTTCCGTATTCCATCTACGTGAGATCAATCCGCTGAAGGGCGAGCCGCTGACCTACATGGTCTATGGCGTCAAGGACGTCCACCGCATCAAGGATGGCAACGAGACGACCGATCACTTTGTCAACGAGTATCGCATCCGTCTCTCCGCAGACCGACGCACGGATACAAATCCAGACGGTCTCTGGGTGGCGGAGTATTCCGAGCACCCCATCGACGGCGAGCGGAGAAACCAGATTCTGGCTGCGCCGGACCAGCAGCTCGGTAACTAGCGACTTTCATATTTTCAGTGGGAGGCAGACGTGAACGGAACAGTAGCAGTCGCAGAAGCAAAGCCACAGCCGGCGCCGGAGCGCCCTGCCTTGGTTGCAGCTCCAGAGAAAACAAAGAGTAAGCCCGGGCCGAAGGCTAAGAAGCCGGTAGAAGAAAGGGCCAGGTACTTTCTGGCGAAGCCCGGGAGCAGTGCGGATGCGCCTGAGCTCGGCGCAGAGGTCGAGAGCGAGAGCGACGCATTGATTCAGTCGTTTCGACTGAACGGCGCGCCGTTCTATACGGTCGCAGCGTATTGCGCCGAGATTGAGATCAACGGAGGGAGTCCGACGCTTGTGAAGCGCTCCGCGAAGAAGTAAGTGGGCGCCTGGTCAGCCAAGTTCAAAGAGACACACATACCTGCAATACGGTCCCTGTCTGCCTCTATGAGCCTCGATCCAATGGGTATCGAGGAGATCCGCTGACCAGCCTCGATCCTTCGAATCTGGCGGTTGCTATCCCCCCAAACCGGGCTGCCAGAAACGAGAGGATGCGAAGGCTGGTACAGCTTTCCGGTCCTATAACTCGTTCTGTGCCGCCAAACAGACGAGGAGATCAATCATGACGACGAAGAGACAGACCGCTGCCGTAGACGCATCGAGGCTCATCCTTGAACTTCGCATCGATACGCTAGGCTTTGTCCACCGTACGAACAGCAGTGCGGAAAAGAGAGACACGCTCGAGGGAACCCTCCTCTTGCAGGTCTATCCAGGCATCCGCGTGGCACGTGTCAGCGTCCCGGCTGAGTCCACTCCCTATGAACAAGCTGTGGTCGAAAACACCATGGCGACGCTTCAATATGAAGGCGTAGAGTACCGTCTCATCGGTGCGAGCGGCGCTGCGAAGGAGGGACGCTTCTACTTCGTGGATGCTGCTCATGCCCCGGCGATTGCTGACCGGTTTCAGCACTGGCCCGAGGCGGCGATTGTCTATTTCTCGATCCTGGTCACCGACTGCAAGGTGGTGATCGAGGAGCCGTACACGCGGGTACTTGTGGTCAAGGACAACGTTCTTGGCACCAATGACTGCCGTGGATGGATTCGGGAATCGCTCTACAAGAGACTCAACCTGGCGCCAGATCGTTTCGTCCAGTTTCGGCTGGCGTTCGATACGCGTGAACCGAAGCAGGCCAAGGGGGCTTTCAAGACGATGAGCAATCGCGTTGCCGACAGGCTCGCGGTCGATATCGTTCTTCCAGAAAGCTCCGTCAAGCCAGGTCTCAAGGCAGAAGGCAAACTGCTCCCTGGGATCGGTGTTCGCGGCAATCTGTTTCATGGTCCGGTAGTGCTCGGAGTCAAGGCTGTTTCCAAGGTCTCCGAATACGAATCGAGTTACACGTTGCTGGAGCATGCTCCGGAAGACTCCGTCGAGTCCGAGATTCTGCCGCATGCGCTGGAGCAGATCGGAAAGGTACGGAGGGCATGGACGGACGGCGACTACGAAGGCTTGTTCGAGATCATCGGCAAGCATTTCGCAGGTTCGTCTGAAACAACTGAACGGGAGTCGGCCACCGAATTGTCCGAAGAAGATGCGGATACGGAGCCGGCAGAACTATCTCTGCAAGGAGAGTGGGAGCCGATTGAAGGCGCTCTTATGTCGGATGGCAGCGGAATGGCAGTTCACATTCAGTACGTCTCCGCTCACATGAATCGCCGTCTCGCTCGTTGGGCTCACCGCACGCTTACCAGTGGCGGCTTTCGTCTTCCGGCGTTTGCACTGACGGATGACGGGATCCTTGTAGAACATCAGGGTAGGGTGCTTGCGGCCTCAGACTGGATTCCCGAGGACACGGCCATCACCTCGCTCACCGCGGAGAAGAGCCTCACCGTCCGGTACCCCATCCGGATGAAAGAGGACCTGCTTCCGGTTCGTCATCTCTCGAATGCTGAGATCGTCACCGGCTTAGTCAAAGCCCTTGGCGTCTCCGACCTTCCCGAGGCACTCGTCACCTACATTCTGGACCGTCAACTTCGTCTGGAGGGGACCTACACCCTCAATTCGAAGACGGCGGCAAAGAACGGAGGAGACTTCGACTACGACAACATCTGCGCCGTGCCATCCGATCGCTTCCCGAAGTTTGTGGAGGACCGGCTCGCCTACGGCACTCAGTTCCAGCAGGTCAAGACCAAGCACAAAAAGGCGAGGTCTCCGTGGTGGAACATGCAACTGGTTGCGATGAAGGCACGCGGAAACAAGATCGGCAGCATTACCGATCTGAAGACTTCGTGCATCGCAGCGGGACGGCGGGATCTGGCGTATCAGCTCGTCGAACAGCTGCAGAACGCGCTCGACTCTCTCAAACACAAGGTTGAGGTGGACGAGAACGTTGTCAGCGCAATCCGCAAAGAGGTGGGGCAGGCAGCATGGCTCAAATTGAAGCGCGAGCCCATGATTTCGAGTCTCCCCATGCAGCTTCCCGTTGCCGATACCGACATTGTCGGCCGGCTTTACAACCAACTGCGCCCTGTACTCGGAGATCTCCTCGCGGAGACGCTTCCGATCCAGGACTTCCGCGGACTCTTCAAGGGTGAAACCGTCACCGCTGAGATGTTCAAGGAGTGCACCACGGTCAACGCAATCTTCGGCTCTTACGCGTCGAAGGTTGTTAGTCGTGGAGAGCGCAAACTTGAGGCGTATCAAATAGCACAGGCAGCCTGGGAAGCCGTTCGCCAGAGCGACAACCGGGAGCAGAAGAAGATCGCAGTGATTGCGCGTAATCAGACGCGGTCAGCACTCCGTGTGGATGAGGAGCAGTCCAAGAAGGATTTTGCTTTCCTGAATGGCCTTCTTCATCGCTGGGCAAAAGGCAAACAGGAAAACCGCGGGGCATGGGCACAGGCGATGGCTTCGGTCGTCACTCAGGGCACAGGCCGCGGTGGCGTACTGTTCAACACCTTTCCCCAGGAGTTCTGCGATCAGCTTGCGAAAAACACCGGAGGCAAACAGGTCCGGGTTCGCATGCCACGGCTGGAAGAAGGACACATCGTGGTCGAGGACAGGAAGATGTTCCGTGTCTATCCTTTCCAGAACCCCGATGGGTCCATGGGCGAGCATCGCGCACTGATCGCCGAGTACACCGGAGACCCGGAACTCGATTTCAGTGAGAGCGTGCTTCATCAATAACCCGCTGCGCGAAGAGAGACAGGGAAATCCTCCTGTTTCTCTTCGCGCAGCACAACATATGCCGTTGAAGCAGAGGGAGACCATCATGAAACAGATTGCAGCGGCCGCCATGGGAATGACCTTTGCCGCAATGGCGGCATCGGCGCAGACCACCAACTACAACCAGGAACAGCATATTCACACTGCTCTGAACCACCTCACCGTGATTGAAGTGGGAGAACCCGTGACGACGATTGCGGTAGCAAACCCCGACGCCTTCTCTGTCGAGCATCATGCCGATAAGGTCTTCTTGAAGCCGGCGCGAGAGAAGGAGTCAACCAATCTGTTTATCTGGACTGCCACGCGACAGTTGAGCTACGAGCTCGACCCAGCGGGCGATGTGGCGAGCATGAACGTGGTCCTTCGCGAGCTGCCACCAAGCGGCGCTCGAGCGGAAACTGGTCAGACAGCTTCTGTGACTGCAGCTCCAGATGACGTGGGAATCCAGAAGATCGCCAGCCTTGTGCTTACTCAGGCAATGTTGGGAAGCCAGGACATCGTGCACGATGAGCCGAAGGGGGACAAGGGCCGCGTCAATGTGGAGTTGAATCAGGTATTCCGCGCCAAAGATGCGACCTACATCCGCTATTCGATTGCGAATACGACGGATCATCCCTACCGCGTGACCACGCCGGACATTCAAGCGATGCTGCCAACACAGATGCCAGCGCCGCTGGCCAGCCTGAAGAATCACCAACTGCGTCAAGCTTTTGCGGACAACTTCAAAGCAAAGCGCGGACAGCCACTCACCATGGTGAGTGCCGACACATCCGCGAAGGACGTGGCACCTGGTGAGTCGGTGACCGGAGTAGTCAGCGTGCGGAATGCGCAGACCAATCCACCCCAACTGTTCGAGCTGCATTTTGGCACCGACGTCGCACGGCCGGTCACGGCTGAGGCCGTGTTGTGATGGACACACAGGGACGCGTCACGCCGGAAGAGACACGGATTGCGATGAAGCAACTGTATCGTGATGACCGAGAGGCAAGTCTTCAGAAGGCGTTGTTGCACGCCTTGCGCGATGACTTGAAGCCAGTGAACGAAAAGGATCGCTGGAGGGCAAACTCCCTGCTTGTTCTCGGAGGCTTGCTCGTGCTGGCGATCGTTGGCGTCTTCCTCTACTTCTCCCGTGGCGGTGCGGTATGAACCAGGGCTATCCGGCGCCGAGGCGTCAGAGCAGTCCAGAGGATGCCATCGGCATCCTCATTTTGGCTCTGTTCGCAATTCTGGCTTTTCTTTGGTTCATCGCTGTCTCACGGCTGCACTTTAAGAATGCGCAGTGTACGGAGCTTGTTCTTTATCTCATGATCGGCGGCTTCGGGATGCTGCTCGCGCTCACCCACGTCATCGGACGCAGGCGGAAGCGGGAAGAGAACTGGCCCTATCCGCCGCTCGTCGTCGATAGCCGGAAGGACGACCGTCTCCTCAAAGAGGCCCGGTCTGAACGTGCCACGCTGCTCGGATACAACGTCCACGAAGAGCCATGGTTCTGGCCCGACACCATCCGCATGAAGCATGGCGTTCTAGTGGGCGGGACCGGCGCAGGTAAGACGACCACCTTGCTGAACATCATCCGGCAGGACCTCAATCGCGTCCACAACGGGAGAAGGATGCCGATGATTATTTTGAACGGGAAGGGTGACAACGACTTCGAGAAGGCGGTCATGGTGGCAGCTGAGGGAGCGGGGCGAACCCAAGACCTGCGCATCATCAATCCCTCGAAGCCACTCACTTCCTCTCGCTACAACCCGTTCTATGCCATCGACGAGAACTACCAGGAGCACGTCAACTTCATCTTTCGTTCTTTTGGGCTGAGGGAGGACTTTTTCAAAGGCCATCAGGAGGCCTACCTTTCCGATCTGGTGCGCATTCTGCATTACACCGGGAAGCGCTTCAACGTGTATGACGTGCTGGTTATGGCCCTCGATGAAGTGGTTCTCGAAGAGCAGGTTCGGCTGGCGAAGGAGCGAATCGAGACGTTGAGTGGGATGACGGCGCAGAAGCGCCAGAACTTCGATATGTCGGTGCGGATGGTCAAGCGTTCGCTTCAGGACAGGGAGCGCGTGGAAAAGATTCAGGGGCTGCTCAACGAGCTGCTGGCCTTTCTCGAAGACGACTTGTCCATCATCACGGGAGCCTACGAGGATCTGCTGACGCTCGATGAGGTGCTGGACCAGGATCTGATCCTGCTGGTCTCGCTGAATACCAACGCCAATGAGCGTGCGGTCGAAGCACTCGGCAAAATCATCCTGCAAAACCTCCGGTTGATGGTTGGCAAGCGCTACTCGCGCGAGCCGGAACCGGGGCAGGCCTTGGAGCCGATGGTCTCAGTCATCCTTGATGAATTCGAGGCCTTCGCCTACCCCGGCTTCGCCAATGTTCTCCAGACCGCGCGCGGCGCACGGATCTCGATCCTGTTCTCCTTCCAGATGCTTTCGCAACTGGAGAAAGTCAGCAAAGGATTCGCGGAAGAGGTGTCCTCGGCTCCGCAAACCAAGATGATCATGAGTGTTTCGGAAGAGACAACGGTGCAGTGGTTCCTGAAGGCGTCCGCCCGAGTTGCCACTAAACGCCGGAGTCTCGCGGTACGGAAGACGGGTATCTTCTCGACCAAATACGTGGAGACCGGAACCGGTAGCGAGAGCGAGATCAAAGAGACGCGCGCCCGGGAAGACCAGATCAAGAATCTTCCTACCGGCCAGATGCAGATCCTGATGGTCGACAGTCGGGAGGGAACGAAGTATTCGCATCTTCTGGTCCGCAGGGATCCGGCTTGGGAGTTACCCGGCTTTCACTCGCGGCCTCATCCCAGGATGCGCAGCGCACTGAACCCCGAGATCGGAGCGCACCTCCGATTCACTGAACCAGACAACAGAAAGAAGCGCCGCAGCCGCCGGACATCCGGGACGCTGGCAGGAGAGTGACGATCATGACCATTCGTACGTCTGCAATTCTCGTGTTTGGGCTCTGCCTTACTCCCGCTTTCGCGCAGACGCTGGCCGCCAGAAACACCGTGAATGCCGAGCACCCACGGCGACAGCAACAAGGATTCGGCGAATACGCGCTGGGGAAGATCAACCCAAGAAACGCCGATCTCGGTGCGTCCTATCAGGCAGCGCGCGACCGGTTGGTGCAGGGCACACTTGATGATGTCTATTTCTGGTCGAACTGCGTTTCGCTGACACTGCTCGTCGGTGTGACGGGATTCTGCTTTCTCAATCTCCGTGCCTCGGACAGGAAGGAGCGGATTGCGGCCACACTGATTGCCCAGATGTGGAACGGCCGGGTAAGCGACAAGATCGAGATCGAGCGTCGCACCGAGACCTACAACGCTCTGGTCGATAGTCACAACGAACTCGTCGAGAACGCGTCGACGCCGCAGAGCGTCCCGCGTAAAGTACGCGCCGCCGCGATAGAAGAGCCTGAGATAGACGCGCCGGCCATCGAGATGGGGTCAATGCCCAAAGGTGTTTCCCCCTCTGCGAAAGTGCAAGTGCCAGTCCGCGAAGAGTTCACCCCAACAGGGCCGCCACTCCGACGGGAACCGCCCGCGCGAAAGCCGGTAGAGGTGTCCTCATTCCCAAAGGACATCGCCCGGCCGGATCAACAGGCGACGGCCCAAGAGCAAGAAATCAAGCGCCTGAGAAGCCAGGTGCAGGCTTTGCAGAGCCGCGAAGCGAATCTGCTGGTTCGTATCAATTCGCAGGAAGAGCTAAAGGACCAAAGCCGAAAGCACCCAGTGGCAACGAACTCTAGGTAGAAGCTGGCGCAGGAGGTTCCGCGATGATGGTGAAGATTCTTAGTTGCGGCGTCCACTGGTGGGGCATGCATTCGAAGAACATCGAAGATCCCTACTGCTTCCGGCGCAAGCCCACCTACTTCAACACGACCGGACTGATCTATGGGCACCGGTTGCGCAAGTGTCAAATCTACCCGGGCGTGCTCCGCTTCAACCGGACGAGCCGATTCGACCCGGAATTCGTCGAGCGCATTCCGGGCAAGATCTTTCGGGCCGCGCCACCTCAACTTCATGATGGCAAGGTTCATCTGCTCTTCGAGTTTCCTGGGAATGGTCAGACGCCAGATGCATATCTCGTCACTCTCCACCCAGAGACCCACGGCGCGATCGCATTTCGGAACAGGAATTGGAAGTCTCCGGGAGTTCAGCCGATCGCGGTCAGCAAACAGCACGACCGGTACGAGGCCATGCTGCTGATGCAGCCGGGACACTGGGTCGAGACCGACCGAGGACGGTGGCAGATCTCGGCGGCGACAGGGAATCTTGAAATGCATTCTGCGGAGGTCGCCCATGCGATATAGGAAAGGCGCCATTTCGATCAACGAATCCAGAGATATTCCTCTGCTGCTTCTGATCAGAGATTCGCGAGCCATCACGCTGCAGCAGTTGCATTGCATGCTTCCAATTCTCAATATCGAAGCAAACCGAAACAGCGCCTACTGGAGAATTCGTCGTCTCGAGCAGAATGGATTTATCGAGCAACTAAAGCAGACCAAGACCCTGGGATGCCCCGTCTATGCGATCACCCATGAAGGGCTTGCGCTTCTTGAATTCAAGGGCTACAGTCTCCTGTCCCTCGGCTCGTTCAGCCGGAATGTGATTCACGATTCCGAGGTCCTCCACATGACGGAGATCAACGACATCCGGCTCACACTTCTTAAATCGGGCAGGCTCAGGAATTGGAAAAGTGAATTGCAGGTTCTCTCGGAGAATCTCGCTTTCTATGGGGAGACCACGAAGGATTACGACGCGCAGGTCACTGTTGAAACGGCGAGAGGTCTGCGGTCATTCGGGTTGGAGTATGAACGAACTGCAAAGTCGGCTGCGCGCTACCGGGATATCAGGAAGATGATCGATGAAGATCTCCGATCTTCTTTCGTCCTGTATCTTTCTCCGAATCAGGAATTGATGTTCCTGCTCGCCCAGGAATTATTCGCGCATCGGACCCAGGTTGTGTTCGGTCTCATCTCTCACTTTCATCGCGACGGACTCAAGATGCGGGTTCACGTCCCTGGCTCCCACGAAAAGTTGTGGGGAGTTCTTGAAGAGTTGCTGACCGCCAACGAGGATGATCTGACAGGCCAAACTCTTTCCGCCTAGATTGCCTGTCCATAGCCTCTCTATTGACTACAGCCGTCTGAAGGCCCATCCCGAGTGAAGGGTCTTTGAGCCTAGGAATAGCTTCGATAGCGTCTGTATTGCCTATAGCGTTGTCTCACATTGACCATTCAGACCCCTTTCTAAGTCTCCCCGCATCAGTCAGTTGCATTCTGACTATCCCTATGTGAATCGTGAATTTAGGTAGGGTGTTGAGAGAACAGAGGAAGAGTTGGCACAGATTTGGCCAGGATTCCAAGAGCGCTCATCTCTGGGCGCTCTTTCTCTTTGCGACGAACGATGGAGTGGAAAGGAGGATGGAGATGCTTACTGGATTAGCCGAGGTGGGCGGCCCTCGCTCGGAAGAAGTGCGGCGATGTTGCGCTCGTGGTGAGTCTCACTCCGGTGGCATCTTCGAAAAGTCTCTGCGAGATGTTCTGGAGGGGCATTGGAATTTGGGGTACTCCTCTGCACCCGGTGTACGTTCCGGAGTTTCATTGCGATGGAACTAGTGGAGGATACCTGCGCCGGTTCTCTTGCCGGGTTTGCATCTTCTCGACCGATCAAGACCTGATTCGGATTGCGAAGCATGACCCTGTTGCGTTGCGCGCGTGTCTGATCTCGAGAGAGAAGCTGGGATTCTCCATGCGTTTGGGGGAAGACCCTCCTTGAAATCTTGCGGTCCCGAGAGATCTCCCGGAACTCGGATGCCTCTCAATCCTGCTTTCGTTCTGAGAGGTGGGAACCACGTCGTCACAATTCAATTCACGAGGATAAGACTATGCGCTGGATCATCCACCCAGAAGTTCGGGTCGAAGTGCGTGCTCTGGAATTCTGCAGAGCGTTGCTCGAACACTTCGACACATCGCATTTCGACTGGGTGCGGATCGACCTTGGTAGGGGCAGGATCTCAGGAGCTTATGGACGATGCTGGTATCCGACACGGAAACCGGAGAAGGGATACCGGATGTCGATTCAAGTGCCGGGTCCCTTCCCTTATCGCCATCTCCGTTACACCAAGCCGCTCTATCAGAACGACGATGGAAGCTGGCCGCCGACCCCGCCCTGGGCGAAGCGTGCTGGATATTGCGAGGCGACTCGCAATGGAGTCGTTCGGCGCTGGCGTCGGTTGACAACCGAGTATCTGATGGAGACTCGTGAGCTCGCCTTGGTCCATGTCTTCGCTCACGAGACATTTCACTTCCTTCGCCACAGCCGGCAAATCCCTGGACGCAACGGAGAGAACGAAGCGGATCGGTTTGCTGTGGAGATCGAAGCAGAGTTTCGCCGTGGTTCCATCCAGCAGTAGATCCTCGATCAATGTTTGGCAATGCAGTGGGCTTTCTGAGGAAGCCCCCTTCATTCCCGTCTGGCGCGACCAGAGGCAGCTACGTGAAGGCTGCCACCAATTCTGATCCAATTGCTCTCTTCTTGTACGTCGATGCCGAAGGAGAGCCCGTACCACTCTGACTTTCCCGAATGAGAGGGAGCGGTTCCGCTGCGGTGTCGTGTCGCTGGTGTTCTCTGGTCCGGGACTTGACCTGGGCTTTGCCGCGCACGCTGTTCTCACTTCACCAAGGAGGAAATCCCCATGATGACCGTTGCCGAAGCCATCGTCGAGTACGCGAGCATGCTCGATCTGCTCGATGTTGATCCTCTTTACGATAACTATTTCTGGATAGAGCGTGACATCCTTCTGGGAGAACTCACGGCTGAGCAACAGGGTCAAGTGCTGGCGAGCACGAAGATGGTTTACACCTACCAGGTCACTCTTGCTATCGATCTGATGCCCGAACCCGTCGTGATGTATCACACGATTCTGGCGGATGTTCGGGAATCTCGATTCTGTATTCTCCTACGCCATTTCCGTCGCTCGCCGCGAGTCGATCTCAGACGTCACATCCTGGTTCGTGCCCGTAGAGCGCTGGCGAGTGACGTCGCACTGGCGGCGGAACTGGAAAAGCTTGGATACCCCGCACACTGGCTCGCACTTGAAGTAAGTGCGGATATTCCCGAGGCACGGATGTCCTTGTGCGCATGACTTCGTTTTTGGATTGGATCGGAGTTGGCGTCTCTTCCGTCTCTCCGTGTGCGGATCGTAAGAAGGAAGAACGCCTTCTATTTCTGGAACTCAATAGGGGTTGAGTGAGGAGGTATCCCGTCTCTTCCGAACAGAAGGAGGGATCATCTCCCTTCAGGCCGCCGTACAGCGAACCTGCTGTTGAGTGACGTTTCTACCAGCCAGACATCTCGTCGATATCCCAGCCGCGGGGGAGTGCCGGATCACCGTCCCACTCGTCCATCTGGTCATCCATCAGCTTGTCCTCCATTGCGTTGATCCAGTCCTGAGTCTTGGCTTCGGTCTTGGCGTCGATCGGGTCATGGTCGATCAGGCAAGTGAAATTCTCGATCACTTGGCCGTCCACCGTCAGGGTGAAGAGATCCCCGTGCTCAAACCCCTGGAATAGGGAGGCAGTCGGGATTCCGTTGCGAATTGTTTCTAGCTTCATGCCGCACAGTGTACGCCGGTTTTCTCTTTCGCAAAACTCGTTCGTCGTTCTACGGCAGCCGGAGGTCTCGGCTGCCACTCCCTTCCATGCGCGACCACCACCTATATAAGGAGAGTCCTTCGATGCATCGCCCTACCCGCAGTCTTGGAAAGATGTCCGCCGCAGAGATGTTTCGCTCCGGCCTGCCCTCCACCCGCACACCTCGTCAGGTTGTCGCTTCGTTTCTCAAGGCTGCCGAGGGTGTTGCCCATCGCTGGATCGACACCCGCAAGGGAGTGCTGCTGCTCCAGATGGCGCCTTACCAGCCCGCATCGGGTGAGATCTATATCTACGACCGGCAGCGGGATATGTGGTACCTGCTCGAATTCGAGGTTCCCGTAACTGGTTTCGACGTGGAGTTGTTCGAGTATGTCTACCGGGAGTACAAGCTGCTGTCCTACGTGGAACAACCGGGCCTGCTGCAGGGGCTGCTCGATCGACCTCAAGCTTCAGCCCCGACTCCGATCGCAGCTCCTGCCATCGCGAATGCTGATAGCGATCACGATGAAGAGATGGCGGCATTGATGGCTTCGATCAGCAGGGGCCACATCGACGAACAAATCGCGGCCTGAATCGTGTCGTTGTCTCCTCCCTGACGGACCGTCCTCTGGCGGTCCGTCTTTGTTCGTCCGCTTCAGAATCCATTCCACACAGGAGCACCGCTATGCGTCTTTCCGCCAACCGTATCCGTTCCATCAATCGCACCCTTGCCTCGATCAACGGACGTTCGCTCTATAACGATGACAAGCCGCTGTCGTTGAGAGTGCCGGATCACCCCCGTGACGAGGTTGTGTTTATACCGGCCTCGCGCCTGTAACTTCCCTTCGCTCCCAACATTCCCTGACCGGGTGAGCCATCGTGCTCACCCGGTTTTGCGTGCGCCTCGTGCGCTCGAATCTTCCTCACCGTGAACAGGAGAGTTCCCCATGGCTATGTCCGCTTCCCGTATCCGCTCGATGTCAAACCGCAACCGGTTTGCCGAAGAGGCTGCGTTCCCCGGCCTTCGTTCTGAGCGTCCCGGCTTCGCCTACAACCAGAAGTCTTCGATCCCCAGCCAGTTCCGAGGGGATTCCATGCGCACCGCTTTCGCCCGTGCTGGATTGGTGTAAGCAGGCCACAGAGCGGCGGAGAGTGCCACCCAACGGCTCTCCTCGCCGCGCCAACGCAGCGATTTGACCGAGTTTCGGACTCGCGTTACAACCACACCACTCGAAAGGAGGTCTCGGATGTGCCCACTCGATCCCGCACTTTTAGCCCCGCCCTTTAAGCGCTTCCGGGTCAGCCGGGAGCTGGCGGACGCCTATATGCAGTTGTTCGTGAACCGGCAGGAATACAGCATCCAGGCTGCCCAACCGATGATGAACGGCAAGGTGGGCTGGTACCTGGCCCGCGATCGCAAGACTCGCGAACCGAAGCGGCTCGACAACGCCACCATCCGGGCTCACATCGACGGCATGCACACCATCAACCTCTATTCGATCCATCCCGAGACACAGCGCTCGAAGTGGGTGGCGATCGACGCAGACTACGACGGCTGCATGAAGGACCTTCTTCAGTTGCGGTATGAGCTGAAGCAGGACAGCATTCAGGCGGCTCTCGAACAGTCCAGGCGCGGCGGGCATCTCTGGATCTTTGCCGAGACGCCCCTGCTGGCGGCTGACTGCCGTATCTATATCTACAATCTGGCGCTCCGGCTCGGCATTCCGGTGCAGGGTGGCGGATTGAGGCAGGGCATCGAGGTCTTTCCCAAGCAGGACACCCTTGAAGGGAAGAGCTTCGGCAACGGAATCCGTGGACCTCTCGGAGTCCATCGCCGGGTGCGGCGGCGCTATTGGTTCATCGAAGCGGAACAGAACCCTGAAAGTCAGATGGCCTATCTCGGTAGGGTGGCCAAGGTCTCCGAAGATCAGATCAAGACCTTCACCGCAGGGATGACGATGCCGGACGCTTACCAGCCTCCACCAGCTGTCGTCTACACGCCCCGACCGGAACGGCACTCGGATGGGATACGCCGCCAGTTTCGCATCCTGGATCATGTTCGTCCGCGCACGAAAGACCGCCGCAACTACTGGGCGCAATGTCCTTCGTGTGCGCGCGCGAACACGGACAAGTCGCAGGACAACCTGGCGATCCAGATCGCCGACCCTCGCTATTACAAATGCTGGGCTGGCTGTACGAAGGAGGACATTCGTGCAGCGCTCGGTCAACCCCTACCCAGCAAGCGTTTTGCCTAGATAGAGGAGGCAGCATGGCGTCCGTGGTCCAGATTCGATCCAGCCAGCCCATTCCCAAGGCCGTGCGCGACAGCTCGCGCTACGCCCAGCATGGGCTGGCATTGCCAGAAGCCACACTCCGCGCGTTGAAGAAGCGCGGCATCTTTTGCCAGTCATCGTTGACGCTTGAGTTCCAACAGAGGCCGCAGAGGTACGTGCTGCGAGGCGTGGAATCGGGAGGAGCAGTGATGGACATGGGGCGCTACTGCGCGTATCTGAGTCCGGAAGGCCAGCCGTTGCCCTGGTTGCAACCCATCGACTCACTTGGTGTGAACGGACGTCACGCCGTGGTCATCGCGCCGGAGTTTGTGCGGATCGACATGCTGCGCATCGGTCGCACGTATGAGCTGGTCGTCACCCTTCACGACCTGGTTTTTCTGCCAGACGGGGCGCGGCCAAGAGTCGGCTCGCGAGTGCTCTTCCGCGGCCAGCAGGGAACTCTCGCCATTGAGACCTGGAAGGCGGAGAACAGGGACCTGCGTGGAGAGATCGCGCCGGTCTTCTACACGCTTGGAGGAGAGATCCGAAGGTTGCCGGAGTTATTCGAGAATGCGATACGCCGGGTCAGCGGGGCAGTGTCGTGCGTTGGCTGCAAGCACTGTCACATCGCTACGACACCCCCTCCGCTCCCCAGCGGCACCGATGTCTGATGAGGCATAGCCGAATGGCTGAACAGCTGGACAGGAGTGCAGGGATGGAGATGACCTTCGCAGAGATCGCGGCTTTGAATGGCAGAGACCGGCCACGTCTCTGCAGGTGTGTTGACTCGCGTGGCTACCCGATCGGGTCTTGCAGCGTGTGTGACGGGGGCGGTGGCGTTCAAGGCTGCCCTACCTGGTTGAGAGGTGGCATGCTGCCCGGAGAGCGAGGAGCGATGGGCCTCTGCACACAATGCAATGGAAAGGGCTATCTCACGCACCGGTTTTCACGGGAGACGCTTGTGAAGGCAGCGCAGCTACGGAAGCAGTGCGCAAAGAAGGGGTGATTGTCATGTCATTCGGTCCCCGGCTCAAGCTCGGAGCAATCGCATTGTCGGGATCGCTGGTGGTGCTTCATCTCGCTCATAGAGATTCGATACGAGGCGTAGTACCGGCTTCGCATCCGGTCGAAGCTGCGATCTCGCCTATTTATTTCTCCCCAGGGACGAACCTCGAAGATGTCGATCTTTCGCTGATCGACCATGCGCATCGCTCGATCGACGTTGCGATGTACACCTTCACGGACCGGCGCATCGCAGAAGCCCTGCGCAAAGCAGCGGACCGCGGCGTTCTGGTGCGCGTCTACCGCGACCGGGAACAATACGAGCAAGAGTTGCGCCATGACAGCACGGTGCCATCCCTGCTCGCCGGCGAGCCTCGCATCACCCTAAAGGTGAAGAGTGGGCGAGAACTGATGCACGAGAAGTCGATGTTATGTGATGACAGCGTACTGCGCTCCGGGTCGGGAAACTGGTCGGTATCGGCTGCGCGCTATCAGGACAATGAAGTCTCAGTCACCACGGAGCCATCATCTGCTTCTGCATTCGCGCGAGACTTTCAAGAGATGTGGGAACGTTCCGACAACACGCAGGTGCGGTAGAGAGGTAGCGATGGCAACGAGTACTGCGGAGACGCATACAAACTGGAAGCCTTTGGAGCGGCTGTTTTCCGCCGAAGAGTGCGCGTCCTTCATGTACATGGGCAGCAGTGGTGGGATCGAGCGATATAAGCATCGTGAGACGAGGCGTTATCTCAACATTAATGCCGAGACGGGCGAGTTTTATCTCCCCTCAAATGGTGGGTACATCAAGGTTCCGAAGGCAGCGGCTCTCGCCTACGTCTTCTTGTAGTTGCCAGTAAACAGGTTCGACAGCCTGCGGCGCCTGACTGGCCTTCAGAGTGGTTCGAAGGGTCGTTCTTCAAAGCCGTCTGTCACAGCGCTTCGAGGAACGACCGCAGACATTCACGAACGTGAGGGACGGAAGTCTTCGCAGGGGGAGAGCATCATGGCGAAATCAGTGAACAAAGTAATACTTCTAGGCCACATGGGTAAGGATGCGGAGGTGAAAGTACTTCCATCGGGTGTGGCAGTCGCCAACTTCTCATTGGCAACCACAGAGCGCTACAAGGACAAGAGCGGCGAGTAGCAGGACAAGACCGAGTGGCACAATCTGGTTGCTTACAAGCGAGCCGCGGAGATTATCCGCGACTACACGGCCAAGGGCGTCAAGCTCTTCGTCGAGGGTCGTCTGACGACGCGCTCCTGGGATGACAAGGACACCGGGAAGAAGGTCTTTCGCACAGAGATCGTCATCGGGGACATCACCCTGTTGTCGGACAGCAAGAGTAGCAGTGGGCACAACAACGGCTCGGGAAGCGGCCAGGACCGTCGTGGTGGACAGGACAAGACGCGGTCTGGATCCAGCAGTTCGCAGAGTCGCTACGACGACTACAGCGATGGTTTGGGGATCGACGAGTCAGACATTCCGTTCTGAGGGGGTTATTAGATTGGTGGCAGCGACGGGCGCTCTCGGAGCGCCCGTTTCATTTGGTTGAGACAACGTAGGTGATTGGTACAAGGAGAGTGGGTCGTGACAGCACAAGAGCAGCAAGCAATTCTGGCGCAGCTTGAAGCGCCGTTCGCGGCAGAAGAGATCAAGTGGCGTGTCACGCACACCACGCGTGACAGGAAGAAGGGCGCGGTTCTACCCTATGTCGATCAGCGCGCCTATACCGATCGCCTCAATCGCGTGCTGACACCCTCAGGCTGGACGCGCGAGTACATCGTGACCACCGTGTCCAATATCTGCCGGGTGGCGGACAAAGATAGGACCATTCAGACTGGAAAAGTGTTGGTCACCTGCATTGTGACGATCCCTGGGGTGGGAACGCATGCGGGCAGTGGGGAAGAGTGGGCCGATAACGACAATGCCATGACCAGCGCGGAGGCCCAGGCATTTAAGCGGGGGTGCAGTTGTTTTGGTTTGGGACGCTACTTCTACGACTTTGAAGAGCAATGGGTGGAGCTGGACGACTACAAGCGTCCGAAGCGCACACCGCGACTCATCCTGCCTGGTCGTCAACAGCGACCCGAAGATCGCGCCGCAGAACGGTCGAACGCGGACGGCTCTTCGCAGCCAGCGTCACGCCTTGATGCCAGGATGATCGGCAGAATCGAGGGATACAAGGAGGAGCTTGGCGACTCTCTGTATCAGGAAGTTCTGACTGTCATCGGAAAGGCGCAGACTGCAGGAGGTCTCCCCTCTCTCGAGGCAGCGGAGAAAGTGCTGCACTGGCTGGAGCGTGCCCTACGTGGTATCGAGAAGGCGCGCGACCTGGGCAGCGACCTGAGTGTCGGCGAGTTCGGCTATGTACTCGATCAGCAGAAGGTACGGAATATGAACTCGGTCCCAACGCTGAAGGCTCTTTCCGCACTGGTGAACGCCCTCGAGACTGCCCACAAGCAGCCGCGAGCTGCCTGATCAAACCTGCAAGCTGACGCAGCATAGGCCGCACGCCGCGTTCTGTGCTTGCCGATGAAAGGAGTAGCACATGCGTCCATTTCGCCGAATTGCGCACTTCAACATAGACCCGGATCTCGTCAGCATGCCGTTGTCTCGTGCCGTATTGTGCACCAACTGCGAACGGGTCTCGAATTCCCGCAACCTTCGCTGCGACGTATGCGGCAGCGGAGCTGTGTTGGTGCTTGCAACCATCCTCGATCGCGAAGAACCGACTCCTCCAGAGCCGTCCTCGCCTCTTGCCGCGTATGCGGTGCCGTTAGCCGCCTGACCGGGTGGCCAACGGATGCCGCCAAATTGCTACAACTACTTCGGAAAGGAGGGAGTTCCCATGGCAACCGCAGTACTATACGAAGAAGACATCAGCCTGCCGGCAGATCAAACCGATCCGACCGGCGCACTCCCCGAGGTGGATGTGGCAGCCAGCGCACTTAATCCGGCAGTGACGACGCAAGCGTCCCCGACAACACCAGCCCTTATCGGCTTTCTCCAGACATGGGCAGAGCAGCGGCCCGTGCTGGCGAAGCAAGTTCACGACACCGGTATCGAGGTTGCACAGCACACAGGAACCAAGGACTTCGACGCTTATGTCGAAGGTGCAGGCGGTCAGGCGTTGATGCATGACCTGACCACGGTGGCCTTCTATGGGGTTCAGCGTGCACTCGCAGATCATTGGAAGCTGATTTTCACCGGGCGCATGCCGGCCGCCATGATGAAGGATTTTCTAGCGCACCTGCGGGTCGAAATCGCTATCCCGGTGATAGAGAACGCACATGTGCAAGATCCGCTGCTAGCGCTCGCCATCAGATTCCACAACACGAAGGCTGCGCACGTGCGTACAACTTATTCCCAATTCAAGGCGCAAGATGCGCGTTTCGAAGTCGGCCGGCCCGCTATTTTCCTCTACTGGAAAGACGATCTCTGGAGTCTCATCCTTCCCGGAAAGAATATCCATCAGCAGTTCGGGGGATTCCAATATACCGACACCAAGGGTAAGGTGTGGAACTCCGGCGAAGTGATCTCGAAGGTGTTCCTCGCCAACCTGCAACGTCCGTCGATCGTCGAGAAATTCGCGCAACTGGATACTGCGTTTGATCAACTGCGATCCCACAGTAGTGTTCTCAATAAGCAGCGCCGTATGGAAAAGCAGCTAGCGACTTTGGACCGGAAGATCGCAGCGTGGAGCAAGGTCTTCCTTCCCGAGAAGCAGATGAACGAGCTACTACAACGGGCCAGCATGTTCGAGGTAGGAGACAAGGCCGCTCCGCGTGGGTTGCTCCTGACCGGACTTCCAGGCACGGGGAAGACCCTGGTAGCTCGAAGCGTGGCCGAGTCCATGCAGTGCAACTACCAGCAGCTCTCGATCGCCGACCTCAAGCAGCAGCAGCTTGGAGCCAGCGGACAACGTGTGCGCGAGGTGTGGAACCAGGCGCGGAGCAACCAGCCCGCGGTGATCTTCCTCGACGAGTGCGAAGGCATCCTTGGCCGCCGCGGCGCAGCGGAGACGGATGTCATCTCCGCCGACATCGTGCAGGCATTCCTGGCCGAATGGGACGGCATCGCGCCACAGGCCCGCGTCTGGGTGATTGGAGCGACCAACCGCCGCGACATGCTGGACGATGCGATTATGTCTCGCTTCGGATGGGAGATGGAGATTGCGTTGCCCGGGGCATCGGAACGGGCGCGCATCTTCAAGCAGGAGATGGAGTCCGTCTTCTCCGGAGCGGTCATTCCGGAGGAGATGGGATCGCTCACCCAAGGGATGAGTGGACGCGATCTGCGGCATCTGGCCAGCCAGGTACGGACGCTCGCCTATCCGGGAGCGCCATCCCGAGAGCAGTATCTCGAGGCGGTGAAGTCCAGCCGCAAGGCGCACAACACCCGCGTCGACAGCGAGGCACGCTGGGAGACACTAGTAATCGATGCTGGCGTGCTGGAACGCCTGAAGTTGACCTGCTCCCTTCTTCGCGACGCGGAAACCTGGAGAGCGCAGGGCGTCTCGGTGCCGCGGAGCCTGCTCTTAGTTGGGCCAACTGGAGTGGGCAAGACGCAGGTAGCCAGAACTTTAGCCAATGAAGGGGGACTGGGATTTCTTGCCGCAACCACGGCAGATGTCAAAGCCAATTTCCTTGGCCAGAGCGCCAACCGCGTCAAGCAGCTCTTCGAGCGGGCAAGGGGCAACGCACCAGTCATCCTGTTCCTGGATGAATTGGACATCATTGCACCCGCACGCATGGGGGGCAACGATCCGCTCACCGACGAGATCGTCGGTCAGCTCCTCCAGGAGCTGGATGGCATTCAGGCACGGGACAGCGAGGTCTTTCTCCTCGCGGCCACGAACCATGCCGAGCAGATCGATCACGCCGTAGTATCCCGGTTTCAGGAACGGCTAACGATTCCACTCCCGGACTTACAGGGACGGGTGCGGCTGCTTACCGTGTTTCTCGAAAAGAAGCGGGTTGCCTTTGCGCTGGAGGAGGGAAGCCACACCCTGGCCGCCATGAGCGAGGGCAAGGGGATGAGCGGACGGGACCTCAAGAGCTGGATCGGCCGGGCCGAACAGAAGGCTCTGCTGCGTGCCATCGCCACCGGTGGTCCGCAGCACTTCGCGCTGGCCCTGGATGACTTCGACTCGCCGGTAGCGGAAACCCCCGTTACCGGTTGAGCAAGCTATTTCCCGCGAATACTGCACCCATGAGGAGGTAAACTTATGCCTATGAGCACCCTTCTGCCGGTAGACATGCGTGCCGTAACTCGCAGCCTGGTCTTCGATCCACCGATGACCGATGCGGAGTTCGAAGCACTGTGCCGTGCCAACGATAATGTGCAGTTTGAGCGCACACAAGAAGGAGTGATTCACATGAACCCACCCGCTGGCGGTCTTAGCGGCGATGGCAACGCGGAAATCATATGGCAGCTTCGCGATTGGTGGAAGTCTCACCGTCGCGGTAAGGCCTACGATTCCAATACCGGCTTCTATCTTCCGGATGGCTCAATGCTTAGCCCAGATGCCGCGTATGTTTCCTTGGAAAAGCTCAATGGTCTTACCAAGAGTCAACTGACTGGCTTCCCGCGGCTATGTCCTGATTTTGTCATCGAACTGCTGTCGGCGTCAGACAGCCTAGCCGCAACCAAGGAAAAACTGAAGCAATGGATCGAAAACGGTGCGCATCTCGGATGGCTTGTGGATCCCTACGCCAGAGTGGTGCACGTATATGCTCCAGGTGTATCGGCGGTGATTGTCACGGATACCAAGGTCCATGGAAGCGGACCGATCGAGGGATTTATTCTCGACGTCGAGGAAATCTGGCGCTGCTATGAAGTGTAAGTAGCTCCCTGTTCTGTCCCATCAGATCGTGACACCAAGGCCCCGCTGAAGACCAGCGGGGCTTTCTCTTTGTCGCTCAGCACTCCCACATTGCTCGCCGGCGGCCATACCCCCGCCATGCGTTCGTTTCGCCATACGTCTCTCGAAAGGAGCCCCATGGGTCCCTCCCGTCCCGTTGCCATTCGTGTCGCTCTCAGCGCGGTGCTCACGCTCATGAATCTGTTGATCGGCGCGTCGATTCTGCGCTCTACCGCCAACCAGACAGTGTTTCCGCTGGTTGTTGCCCTGGTTTTGTTCGCCGCTGCCACCCTCACGCGGGTATGGCATCACGCGGTCGGGTTCCCGCGCCCGCGAATTAGGCCCTATATCTGACAGAGGATTGCAGATCTCGTCCGGCCTTTGTTCGATTGCCCCCACTTGATTGATCGGAAAAGAGATTCTCAATACTTCCGACAGCGACTCCTGGCGGAGCGCTGCTTATGATTCCCTGCTTTCTCTAGAAGAGAAGCAATGAAGGAGATCGTGATGGCTAACGCAGGCTTGAGACAGAGACCCGATGAAACTGCGATCGCTCTGGCTAGAGAGGTACAACAGCACGGTTTCGTCATGGGGTCCGCCGCGATGCTCGCGGATGTTTACCGGAGAGAGAAGGAGTCGGGTCGCGTTGTGGAGCTTGCCTCCGCGTATGGTCTGACTCAGAACACGATGCGCAAGGCCGGAGTCTCGGCCTATGACCTGGCTGTGCTCCTGAGGGCATTTCGGCGAGAACCGCGCGGTGAACGCCTGCTGAAGCAGTAGCAGTGACGGACCAAAGAAGAAATTCATGCAGGCCTGCTACCTCTGCGCGGGCTCTATCAACTGGAGGCTTTTGTGCGCAATGCCGCTCGTATCAAGCTTGGTTACTACCCCTTGCCGCAGGCAGAGGGCGCGCGCCTGCGCAAACTGCTCGCCTTCAAGCACGGCGCCAGCGCGATCGATCCGTGCTCGGGCACCGGCGCCGCGCTTGGTCAGCTCACCGAAGGGGCGGAAGTCGAGAAGCATGCCGTGGAGTTGGACGCGGGTCGCGCCGCACAGTCGGCTGCTGGTGGGATTACGACGATCCACGGCAATCTCTTCGAGACTATCGGCAAGGCTGAAAGCTTTTCATTTCTGTATCTGAACCCGCCTTACGACTCAGAGATCGGGTCACGGGATAACAGGCGGATGGAGTATCTCTTCATCGAGCACACTTTCCGTTGGCTCGTCGAGTGTGGTGTCCTGCTGATGGTAGTGCCGCAAGAGCGTCTAGATTCCGCGATTCCTCTGCTGGCTGGTAACTTCACCGACCTGCAGATCTTCCGGCTGACCGATCCCGAGGCGGAGCGCTTTGACCAGGTGGCCTTGTTTGGTATCCGCAAGAGGATGCGCGGGGAGCACTATGAGCGCAACCGTGCGCTATTGGTGGACATGGTCTGGCGGAGCCCGATGCCGGTTTTGGACGGCTCCCAAAAGCCCTACACTGTCCCTCCAGCGCAAGCAGTTCCCCTCGTCTATCGCGGGCTACCCCTCGATCAGATCGAGGACCGGTTGCCTGCCTCGACTGTATGGCAGCAGGTTGCTCCCTTCCTCTTGCCGAAACAAGAGGTGCAGGGAGGCAGACCGATTACGCCGCTGCACGCCGGTCACGTCGGCCTGCTCTGTACCGCGGGCCTGCTCAACGGCGTCTTCGGGCAGGGAAGCGAGCGGCACATCGCCCGGTGGCGGACCGTGAAGTCTGTCACCGTCTTCGAGGTGAAGGAGAAGGGCTTCAAAGAGGTCCACAAGCGTGAGCGCTTCACCAATGAACTTGCACTCGTGTATGAGGACGGGCGCACGTTGGTGCTTGGCGAGGAGAAGAAGAAGGAGGATTCCGATGCAGAATGCACATCAGCGCCTGGGGCGCCTGGAGTATCTCCGAAACACGGAGAAGGCCAACACGCAAATCTTCCTGCATGTTGACCGCTACATTGGCGACGGGCAGCAGGGACACCTCCTCAGCCTCTTCGGTGGCGATGCGGAGGTGGGAGCCATCCGTGCCGCAATCTACGAAAGGCACACCTTCACGCTGACATTTCCAGACGGGGGCGCCAAGACCTTCGGTTTCGGTCCTGACGCAGTCTGCTACAACGGTTCGCTTGCGTTAGAGGGCAGGAAGGGCACATTGCGGCATCTCATCGCCGTGTCCGCGCAGTTGCATGCGAACGGAACTGCCGGACAGACCTTCATCCCGCACCTCACCGTGGAGACCAGGGACCTCACTTGGGCAACGGTGGTCAGCATGCTGGGCCTCCCTGCTGATCCGCGCTGGGGCAATGTAGTTTTGGGAGAGATGCGCAAAGAGAAGCGGATCCGCCTGCTGGACGGCATCGGTTGCAAGCCCGCGGTAATCCACGGGACGCGTGAGGAGTTCATGGCGCGAATTGGACATGCACGCGCGGCAGGCTTGCTGCCGTTCCCGGAGAAGAACGGCCCGGTGCTCTGGCCGAACTACACCCTTCGGGACGCGCTCGGACAGTGCGAATTCGAAGAGCGGGAAGCGGCGTAGACACGCAGTAGCGGCTATCCTCAAAGGCAATCACGAACCCGCACAAGGAGCAGGCGATGGCAGAAGATATGAATTCAGAACTGGAACGGTTGCGAGCCGAGAATGAGCGCTTGAAGAGCAAGGAGGCGCGCGGCTCACTCACCATGAAAGTGAGTGAAAAGGGAGGCCTATCGGTCTACGGCCTGGGACGCTTTCCCGTCACGCTATACAAAGAGCAATGGCAAAAGCTGCTAGGTCACGCTTCTGAAATCCAGGCATACCTGGCCGCAAACGACGCGCAGCTCAAATCGAAGGAGTCGTAGCGGCGCGTCTGTGCTGCCGCAGTAGTCGACAAGCGACTCTTCGTCAGAGAACACCGCAACACCTAGAGGCCGGCCTATGCCGGCCTCTTTCTATTTTGCCCACCGTTATCAGGAGGCTCCCGTGGATAACTATTACTCGTATCTAAGGACCTACGCTCAGGAACTCGGCTCGCGCATTGTGGAGATGTACCCTCCCGTGCAAGGACCGCAGGATGTCATCGCGGAACCCATCCGTACTCTACTTCGCAAGCCACTTCCTGCACAGGCTCTGACCATCTCCGGTCTGGCGAAGCACCTGAAGACGGCGCGCTCGGTGCGCATCGTGGGAGAGTGCGGCACTGGCAAGACGCTGATGTCGATGGGCGTCGCGCATACCCACGCCAATGGCGCTCCTTACTCCGCGGTCGCGATGTGCCCGCCGCATCTGGTTCTGAAGTGGGCTCGTGAGGTGCTTATTACGGTGCCGCGTGCGCGGGCCTTCGTGATCTACGACCTGCGCAATGGAGGCGATCCGTCCCGGCCCCATGGAGTCGTCGAGGTCCAGATGAAGAACGGTCATGCCGTCACCAAGGGGCTGAAGACTTCGCTCTTTGCGATGCGGGCGATGGGCCGAAAGGGTTGGCGCAAGGTCTGTCCGGGTCCTGCCTACTTCATCGTCTCGCGCGAGACGGGTAAGCTCAGCTACCACTGGAAACACGCATATAACGTCGCCGAGTCTGGGCCTGACCAGGGCGCCGTTATCAATCCCGACTCAGGAACTACCGTTCCTTCTGCGGATGGCGGGATGCTCTCGCGGCTGGACTTCGCGGGTGTGAAGCTGTCGGAGTCGGTCATTCGTCCGAAGGAAGGCACAGGCGTCTTCTCCGCACTGTGGCAGGCGGACCGCGAGAAGATTCAGCGCATGGCGCCGCTTGAGTACATCGGCCGTTACATGAAGGGCTGGTGGGACTATGCGATCGCCGACGAGTTGCATCAGTTGGCACAGGAGACGGCCCAGGGCAACAACCTGGGTGTGCTGTATCGCTGCGCACGGAAGCTGATCGGGCTCACCGGCACCCTCATGGGCGGCTATGCGGACGACCTGTTTAACCTCTTCTACCGTATGGAGCCGCGGCAGATGGTGGCAGAGGGACTTGCCGCCGGCACAACGGGTAGGAAGGACTTCGCCACGCGCTATGGCGTCATGGAGTCCATCGAGAAGATTCCGGATGCTGACAATGCCTGCACGCGGGCGGCGAAGAGCGATGTCCGGCTGGTGCGTAAGCCAGGGGCTTCTCCACTCATCTTCGGCAAGTTCCTGATGAGATCGACAGCCTTCGTCACGCTCGATGATATTGCGGAATACCTCCCTTCTTATGAGGAGAATGTGATCGAGGTCGAGATGGGGGCGAATCTCGGCAAAGCCTATGAGCAGATTGAGAAGGACATCCAGCAGGCGGTGAAGGAAAATCGCGGCAATCGAAGTCTGATGAGCCTGATGATGCACCGGCTGCTGCTTTACCCGGATCACCCTTTTGACATAGGAGAGATCTGGGGCAAGCGATTCAACCCGGCCACGAAGCAGTACGAATCCTTCCTGGTGACCGCGGCACCAGATCTTCCCAAGCAAGTGGTGTACCCGAAAGAGCAGAAGCTGATCGACGACATCCGCGAAGAGCTTCGACACGGGCGCCGCTGTCAGGTTTATGCGACCTTCACGGGGGAGTTTGACGTTGCGGCGCGCCTAGAGTCGATGCTTCGTGGTGCTGGTCTGCGCGTTGCCGTCCTGCGCTCCACGGTCCCCACCCTCAAGCGCGAGCTCTGGTACGAAAAGCAGCTCAAAGAAGGTGTGGAAGTCGTGATCTGCCATCCCAAGCTGGTGGAGACGGGTCTCGATCTTCTCGCATTCCCGACGATCTACTTCTACGAAACCGGGTACTCCCTTCATACCCTGCGGCAGGCTTCGCGCCGGTCGTGGCGGATTGGGCAGAGATATCCCGTCCGAGTGAAGTTCCTGGTCACCAAGGACACGACGCAAACCACCTGCCTGCGGCTGATGGGGAAGAAGATGCTGGTGGCGCTCATGATGGAGGGCAAATTCTCTGGCGAAGGCATTCATTCGCTTGAGAGCGATGACGACATGATGAGCGCGATGGCACGGGAACTGGTGGAACGTGGCCGTGTCGGAGAGTCTGCTGATGCCGTCTGGGCTGATCTCAAGCGAGAGCGTGCACTGCACATGCCGTCACATCTCGCTGAGACCACGGTACTGCCCGCACAGGAGACCACTACGAACACGAACGAGGAGCTGGCAGACTTGCCGTTGTTCCTGCCACAACCAGAACAGCAACCGGCACTCACCCTCGTTCCTTCGGCGAAGACGCCAAAGCAAAAGTCTTCTCCGCTGTGGCCGACCGGCCACGCGCATGGAGGGCAGATGCTTCTGTTCGCGTAACCCGAACCGCCACACCAGGCCTGCAGCGACAAGCTGCAGGCTTTTCCTTTTTTTGCCGCACTTTGGTGAGGCTGGAGCCCGCGTCATGACACAAGTAGAGATCGATGCCCGCAGGCATGCGCTTGCGGCTGAATACCTTGCGCTCGAAGACTGCCGTTCGGAGCGGGGACTTGAGATCGCGCATGAATTCGGTGTCCTTGCCGAGCAAGATAATCATCTGCAACGGAGGCGCTGGACCTCCGGCGAGTCTGCGGGCCGCGAACCGTCTGGGGGCATCGTACCAACCCGCGGACATGGTTCCTCATGAAGTGGCGCTCGGCGTCAGCGAGCCAAGGCGTCAAGAGATCCTCAGCCCCAGATCGTGAGAAGGAAGTCGTGATGTGCTACGGAGGCACCATGTCAAAAATCACAGCAGTACAGACACTAAAGAGATGGATCGAAGACAATCTGCAAGCCCTCCATGCTGCGCAGATCGAAGTGATCGCCGGGGAGTATTCCGGTTACGGCGACGAAGGCAATTGGGAAAGCATCTCCTTTGAGCCTGCAGAAGCATGCGAGAACCTCGATGAGGAACTTCGCGACGAAATAGGCGAACTTATGGAAAATGCTTACGAAGACCTCGCGCCGTGCGGCTACGACCAAGGTGATGGTGGCGGCGGTGAAATCAAGCTGATCGTCTCGTCCGGGAAGCTCTTTCATTCCGCGTACTACCTCGAAACGGAGCGCGCGTACACGGAAGAAGACGCCGAGGTCTGAAGGCTCCTTCCCTCTCTATTTGAAAAGCAGGTGCGGCGTGCCGACGCGTTCTGCCGCCGCACTGAGAAACGAGACGAAACCATGGCTCACCCCATCGAGCACGCGAAGTCCAGCGCACGGAAGTTTGGCGGAGTCCCCACGGATTACCAACAAATCCATGATTGGTTCGATGAGTCGAAACGCTATGTCGCTGATTTCCGTCACAGGACGCTACGGCACCATGCCGAAGGCATCTTCATGGCCGAGCGGATCTTCGGATCAACCATCCTCGATAGCGATGGGAAACCAGTTCCCGTTCGCTACATCGGCGAACAGCACGTCAAAGAGGACCTCGGCCGAATCCCTTCATTTCAGGACTGGATCCAGGAATTACCTGTGCGGTCCTGGATGTACGGCCAGAAGTTGACCGTGCATAGGGAACTTTAGCTCGCTCTCTGGCTCCAAGGCCGACGCAAGCAATGGCTCGCTCGATCCAAATCCTGCGAAGGGGTTCTTACACCTCGCGTTCAATCACTCTAGGAGTACATATGGCTACTGCCACATCACTCGTTCCCGTTGAAGGCACACACGCGCCTTGTGCCACCCACGTCGCCAACGATCACTCTCTGCTGAAACTCGATCAGGAACTCGATCTGCTCTTGGAGCGGATCGAGGACGAAATCGATGAGAGCGGAGAAGCTAGCAAGGACGCGATGGACCGGCTGCAATTGTTCTGCCAGGCCATGAATGTGAAGGTTGACCGCATCGGCCGCCACCTCGCTGTCATGAAGACCCGCGCAACACACTGCAAGCAGGAAGCCGCCCGCTACGCTGCCCGCACAACGAGGGCGGAGAGCAAGATCGCTCGCACCGAATCTGTCGTCCTCTACTACCTTGAGACCCATGACCTCAAGCAACTGGAGACGGATGACACTACGTTACGCCGGCAGAAGAACTCTCAGGACAGCGTGATCATCAGAAATCTGGAAGCTGTACCGCCAGAGCTCCGCCGCTATGAGCTGAAGGTCGAAGGCAGTCTCTGGTTGCAAATCTTCTCGGTGCTGCCGGAGAACCTCGCGTCGTGCCTGCAAGCTTCCGTCAAGGGTACCGAACCCTCCAATACTGGAATCAAGCAACACATTGCGAACGGGAAATTCATCGACGGCGTGGAGGTCAAACGCCTATACCACCTGCGAGTGGTCTAGCAACTGACACTTCAGCAGATCGTCGTCCAACGGGTGCAGATCGCAACGTTGGTACTCAACAGTATGCAGAGTGGGGATGGCTGGTCACAGGCATTTGGCGATTCCCTCCGCATGCAAAGGAACGGCCATGTCCAAAGGACCATTTCACGCAGAATCGTTCACCGCTACGCAATGGAGCACCGCGAAGGATAAGGCAGCATTCGGAAGCAGCTTTCTGCGCTTCGTGGATGCGGGCTTTCCGAGAAGCATATTTCACAAGCCCTTCTGAAACCGGCTGAGCATGTGCTTCCAGCACATTGCTCATACCAGCATCCATGGCTTCCACGAAGAGTGGTTCTCCACGCCGGGTGCCCAGGTTCACTTCTTGAAGCACACTCTGCGCTTCCCCTGCCACGGTGACCAGGACTTCACGTACTCCGATGTGGAGAAGGCAATTCAGGCGGAGCTGCGCCGTCGCCACTACCTCGAGATCTATGCGCTGCGGTTGGCGGAGCAGCAACGCATCGGGGAATTGAAAGTGCTGGCGCGGCTTGAAAGGAAATATCGCCAACCAGCAGCACCTTTGGGGCAAGAAGCGTCGTTCATCGAAGCCCGGCAGTCCCCGCCGACCGCAGAACATCAGGCGCCCGGCGGCTTTCCCAGTCCAGCAAGCCCTCTTCTGACCGATTTGACTGAGTTTTGGACCTCGGCTACAACCATTCGACATCGGGGCCGACACTCCACAAACCCATGAAAGGAGGCCCGCAATGGCCGCAAATCCTACTACATACTCTGGGCTCTCCGTAGAACGAGTCCTCAGCACAGAAGGCATCTCCCCATTCGACGCGATTACCTGGGAGCTGCGTGAAGCGCGAATCGACGACGCCCAAGGGAAGACTATCTTCCAGCAGGCAGATGTCCGCGTTCCCTCCAGCTGGTCGCAGACCGCCCTGAATATCGTGGCGTCGAAGTACTTCCATGGCCAGACGGGTACCGAGGGCCGCGAGAATAGCGTCGGCCAGCTCATCACCCGAGTTGTCTCCACAATCCGGAACTCCGGCGAGAATCAAGGTCACTTCGCATCTTCAGAGGCGGCCTCGGTCTTCGAAGCGGAACTGACGGCTCTGATGGTAGGCCAGTACGCCTCCTTCAACTCGCCGGTCTGGTTCAACGTCGGGTGCCACACCCTCGAACCAGGGAACCACGCCAAGAGCTGGTATTGGTCTGGGTTGAAAGAGAAGGTCGTCTGCGGAGGCGCCGGTTACCTGCAGCCGCAGTGCTCGGCTTGCTTCATCAACTCGGTCGATGACTCGATGGAATCAATTCTCGGTCTGGCGAAAACAGAGGGCATGCTGTTCAAGTGGGGGTCTGGTACCGGAACCAATTTCTCGGCGATCCGCGGCTCGATGGAGGCTCTGTCTGGAGGAGGCACCGCCTCTGGTCCACTATCCTTCATGCGTGGGTACGACGCTTTCGCCGGAGTCATCAAGTCGGGCGGGAAGACTCGCCGCGCCGCGAAGATGGCGATCCTCGACGCAGACCACCCCGACATCGAGGCATTCATTCACTGCAAGAGCGGGGAAGAGAAGAAAGCGCAAGCGCTCGTTGCGGCGGGATTCGATGGCAATGGTCCGGACTCCGAGGCATATGCGTCGGTCTTCTACCAGAATGCAAACAACTCGGTCCGCGTGCCTGACGCATTCATGCGTCAGGTGGAAGAGGACGGTCCTTGGGATCTCAACGCCCGCGTGGACGGCCAGCCGATCAAGGCCGTCTTTGCCCGGGTTCTGTTGCGCTCCATTGCAGAAGAGACCTGGCGATGCGGCGATCCCGGCGTGCAGTTCGATACGACCATCAATGCGTGGCATACCTGCCCCAACTCTGGCCGTATCAACGCCTCAAACCCTTGCTCGGAGTACATGTTCCTCGACGACTCAGCCTGCAACCTTGCTTCGCTCAACCTGATGCGCTTCGTCTCAGCCGATGGCTTCGACGTAGCGCTGTTCCAGCACGCAGTGCGGCTGCTCATCATCGCCCAGGACATCCTGGTGGACTTGGCGGGATATCCGACCGAGAGCATTGCAATCCATTCCCATGACTATCGTCCGTTGGGACTGGGTTACGCCAATTTGGGAGCGCTACTGATGAGCTTCGGGGTGGCCTACGACTCGGACGACGGTCGTGCCATGGCAGCAGCGATCACGTCTCTAATGGGTGGGACAGCTTACTGGACTTCGGCGGAACTCGCCGCGGAAGGGCAAGAGCTGGTGGCGGCAGAAGCGGCGTTGCGGAGCATGAGCAGCGGCAGCTTTCCTGGCTACCTGCGCAACCGCGAGCCGTTCCTTGGCGTCATCCGCAAACACCGGGAAGCTGCCGAGTCCATGGCGTCGGCAGCAACATCAGTTTCCCCTGCATTGCGGCAGGCGGCTGTTGCCTGCTGGCGGGAAGCTGAAGATCTCGGTGAGCGCACCGGCTTCCGCAACGCGCAGGTCACGGTACTGGCTCCTACGGGCACGATTGGCTTCATGATGGACTGCGATACCACTGGCATCGAACCGATGCTTGGTGTCGTTGTCTTCAAGAAGATGGTCGGCGGCGGATATCTCATGCTGATCAACCAGGCGGTAAGGAGCGCTCTTGCGCATCTCGGCTACTCAGCGGAGGAGATCGAGGCAATCCAGCAATATATCGAGGCGAACAGCACGATCGAGGGCGCCCTGGAACTCCGTGAGGAGCATCTGGCGGTCTTCGATTGCGCTTTCCGTCCTGCCAAGGGTCAGCGCTCGATCAGCGGGAGCGGGCACATCGACATGATGGCGGCTGTGCAGCCCTTCCTGTCGGGAGCGATCTCGAAGACGGTCAACCTGCCGCCCGAGGCGACGATCTCCGATGTCGAGGAAGCGTACCTGTCTGCCTGGCGCAAGGGGCTGAAAGCTGTCGCTATCTACCGTGACGGCTCGAAGTCTTCGCAGCCTGTCAGCGCGTCCGCTTCGAGCACTCCGGTAGCAGACGTTGCGGTATCTGCGAACGACCTCTCCGGTCCTCCAGCCGCCAACCGTCATCGCTTACAGGACGAGCGCTCGGCAATCACGCATCACTTCTCGATCGCTGGACACGAAGGTTATCTCACGGTCGGTCTCTATCCCAACGGCAAACCCGGTGAGATCTTCATCCGCATGGCGAAGGCGGGATCGACCATCGCTGGATTGATGGAGTCCTTCGGGACGGTCGTCTCGGTGGCCCTGCAACACGGTGTGCCCTTGCAGGTATTGGTGGGCAAGCTCTCGCATACCCGGTTCGAGCCCTCGGGCTGGACCGGTAACGAGGAACTGGGCTATGCCAAGTCGATCATGGACTACCTCTTCCGCTGGCTCGAACTGCGCTTTCTGTCCGGAGCGCAGTTGCCGCTGTTTGCCACAGCAGCGGCGTCCAGCGGCAACGCTGGCAGAGCGCCGAACCAGGCGCCTGCCAACGTCTCGCAGATGCTGCATGACGCTTATGAGGTAGGCGATGGGCCACTCTGCGCCACGTGCGGTTCGCTCATGGTGCGCAACGGAAGCTGCTACAAATGTGTCAACTGCGGGAGCACCAGCGGGTGCTCCTGATGCAATGGTGCGTTTGGGAAAGTTGTTTGTGGATTACATCATAAGTCCTAACTGTGACAGCATAAGGCTTAATTCATAACCCCAAAAAGCTTTAACTGCACGAGCAGAAGGAGGGTCCGCTCCGAGCGAACCCTCCTTCTTTGACAATTTTCTTAGTTCGGAGAAAGGACTCTTCTCTCAATGGTCGAGGAATGTTAGTTACCGTTTGGCCGCTACCCGGGAAACGGAAGATTCGCGGTTCTCCGATGCACCTGGATTGCTCGATGAGTGATTTGGCGATGATGCACTCATCGAGAATCATCAATGACGGGAACGGCGTTTATGGAGACTATTTTGCTCGGACCAGTTTCGCTACACTTCTTTAATGGACCGCCCGGAGGGGCTTGAAACATCAGGAGCTAAGCGAGACGGGCGACCAGTGAGGCGATGGTCCAGAGGCGCCATGGCACGCGTTGATGAGCGGGCGACCAGCAATCGACCACGGAAGGTATGTATGAGTGCCATTGACGGAAAGAGGATTGCGATCGTCGGCGGAGGGCCAGGCGGTCTCACACTTGCCCGGCTGCTGCAGCAAAGCGGTGCGCAGGTTTCGGTGTATGAGCGTGATCAGAGCCGCAGTGCCCGCGTTCAGGGTAGCGCATTGGACCTCCACGAAGATTCCGGGTTGGCGGCGCTTGAGGCGGCTGGGCTGATGGATGCATTTTGGGCCAACCACCGACCAGACCTGAATCGTCTCCGGCTCACCAATGCCAGGGGCATGATTCTTCACGAGCATTCACGTCAGATGTCTGGCGCGGGGCAACGTCCTGAGATTGAACGTGGACCGCTACGAGATATTCTGCTGGACTCGCTCCAACCAGACACCGTGCAGTGGGACTGCAAGCTGGAGGCTGCGGAGGCACAGGGCGAGCAGGTGTTGTTGCGTTTCGTCGGAGGGAGAACGACCGTGGCCGACATTGCGATTGGCAGCGATGGCGCGAACTCGCGGTTGCGGGAGATGGTCACTCCCATCCGGCCGGAGTATGTCCGGGTGTCGCTTGTAGAGGGCTTGATTCCTGCCGCACAACAGGCGGTACCGGAACTGTGGGAGCTGCTCGGCGGGTCCGCTCTCATCGCCTTGGGAGGCGAAAGAACGATCGGCATCGGTACCAAGCCTGATGGCAGTGTGCTGCTCTATGCCGGGTTGAAGACAGACGGCGACGACGCGAGGCAGACCCTGGAAGCGGCAACTGGCCCGGAGCAGCGAGTGGCTTGGTTTCACGACAACTTCAAAGGATGGAGCGAGCTCTGGGACCGTCAAGACAAACGTAAGGGCGGTGATGTGGCCGATCCCATGGATCGTCATCATGGCCTGTGTCTCAACATACTCGGTCTGAGTCAGCCGTTGAATATCCTTGTCATACTGCTTGATCTTGAGAGTCATCTCCGCGATCTGAGTGAGAATCGGACCGAGCGCCAACTTCAATCCTGGCGGCATCGCTGCCTGCCCTCGCTGAGCGAAGCACTTCGTGGAAGAAGCCGGCATGCGGTAGCCGCATGCCTTGGTCAATCCGCGAACCGCGTTGATGGACGCGGTGCGTAAGCGGACGAGAAGCTCGCGAGCGCGGATCAGGGTGAGGGCTTCTTGCTGCTCGACGGTGCGATGAGAGATCGGGCGGAGAATCTCAGGATCGAGACGAGCGTAACGAGCCAGCTTCTCCGCATCCACGTCGTCGCTCTTACGGTCGCTGTGCGAGATCGCCCGCAGTTCGCGCACGTTAGCCACGATCACCTCGTGGCCCAGTTGTTCAAGCTGCTCGCTGATCCAGATCGAGTGAACACCAGCCCCCATCGCAACGCGAGCATGAGGCACGTCGGTGAACCACGTGTTGATCGCCTTCGGCGTTGTCCTGAAACGGCCGCGGTTGATCACTTCGCCTTGCTGGTTGAGAGTGCAGTAATGGCTCCATACGTCGCCAAGATCGATGCCGATCGTCAGCTCTACTTGGCCACGCTTCCGGGGTACTTCTGCGATGAGGTGTTGCGATGGCTTCTTCATGGGAACAGTCTGCTCCTCCTTCGGAGGACCTGCTCATCCCATTTGTCAGTAGTATCTGACCACCATGCACGTTGGCACCGCCTGTTCGCCGTAGCTGTCTTCACGGGAGCACTCGCTCGAGCCGCACACATCAGAACTCTCTGTCTTTCGCCTATGCGATTATCTTTAAAGAAACATTGTCCGCGAGGGCGCACTTGATTTATATCCGGATCGCTTCCACCGATCAATCGGGATGTCCTGTGATGTTGAACGGAGCGACTCCCACTTATTTATGTGGTCGTCCCCTTCATCATTGCGCTTCAGCTACCGACCCATTTGAGGTTTGCATTTTGCATTCTAACGATCCAGAGAAATTCACTTCTGGTTCCGATGTCGCGAAGCTCTTTTGGGCACAGTTCGAAGCCAGTCTTGCTAATGATGAGACGGCCAATTTCAACTATGTAATCTTCCCGTCGCTCTCTATGGAGAACAGAACAATCAAAGCGGAATGCCTTTTCAAATCCGCTACATTTCGGGGATCCATTTGGATTGACGATATCATCTTCAAACGTTTAACCAGCTTCGAAGGCGCGGAGGTGGCAGGCGATCTGACGGTCAGAGGAAACACGGTTTTTGAATCGCAAGAGGGGCCGAGCAGCTTACCTTTTGATTCAATATTTCGCCTCTACAGTGCGGGTATAGAGACGGGCCTTTCGCTGGACAGAATCAGTATAGGTGGCGACCTGACACTGGATGGTCAAGTCATCGGCTACAGCACCTTTCGTAAGATGGACATTTCAGGCGAGACGCGATTCGATCCAGCTAATTTCCCTCACGGTCTAAATCTGTCTGAATCTAAGTTTCGCGGGCTGTTGCAAGTGTGGGGCATCAATGATGAACGGGGGTCATTCAGTATAGATCTAAGCTCCACCGAGCTTCACGAGGTCGACATTAGCACTCGTCGTCTTCTCATTGCATGTTGTCGCGATGCTAAATTTCTGCAGGCCGTTGATTTCTCAAGAGCGTCATTCACTGAAGCGGATTTTAGGTTTGCACGCTTCTCGGAGAGGGTCGCCTTTGGCGAAGATACTTTCATCAGTGCGGAAAGCAGCGTTAGCCCAATATTTGTGAGCAGCGTTTTCGAAAAGCCGCGCGACGTACATTTCTATAAGTGCAATCTAAGCCGCGCGCTTTTCTTGACATGTGATGTAAGCGAAGTCATTTTCACTGCCTGCCGCTGGTATATGGCAGAGAGCACTGATCGCCGAATGGTTTTCGATCAAGAAGCAACTTTGGACTCAACGCGAGTTGACCCTGTCATCCTGTTTGATCGCCCAACAGACCATGAACTGATGTCACAACTCTACAGGCGTCTGAAAAAGAATTCTGATGGTCAACTCAATTATTGGTTAGGCGACGACTTTCACTACGGCGAAATGGAGATGCTTAGGCTCGCCCCACCCCGGACCGGCCGCTTTCCCAGGTTACGCAGTACATGGAAAAAGCACATCAGCCTAATCGCCCTATACCGATACTCTAGCGCATATGGAAACAATTACAGAAGGCCGGCATCACTGATAGCTACCTCGCTTCTCGTCTTTGCACTCGTGTATCCGGCTCTTGGTCTCCGGGATACGACTCATGTAGGCCTATTAAGTTTTACGTACAGTTCAGCTTGGTCGAAGCAAGACAGCTTCACGCGCAACCTGGTTCATGAGACGCGGGTCTTCGGCGCAGGCCTCATGGTCGCTCTCGACGTTGCAACCCTACAAAAGTCCGGGGACCTAGTCCCTGTCTATCCTCTAGGTCGCGCATTGTCTGTATTCCAGACGGTGGTAACAACGATCCTATTCGCTCTCTTCCTGCTGGCGATCAGGCGCCAGTTTAGACGCTAATGAAGGGGTGATTAGCGCGTTTGGTACAAACGCCTCTCACTTTTACAAGGTAAGCCCGTGGGCTTCAAGCGTCGGTCCTGATAAGTCGGCTTCTCGGAAGTAATCGGCGCCCCAGACGCTTTCAACTGACGGAGGCCCCCCGTCATTGATGAGTGACTCGGCGATTTTGCGTCAATTGCGATCAACGCATATCGCAGCGTACTGCGATCCATCGCTCACCGATCAGAGACGCTTTGAGAATGAGGTAGTTCGAGCCGGCAGGAAGCGGATACCGTTAATTCGAAGAACCGTCTTCTCGGTAATGTGAGTCATAAAACCTTACTTCTTTTGAGACATAGGACCTTCTACGAGCCGACGAAGGGGTTACCGTTATATAGCACCACTCGCCATCCATCTGGATCTTCAAAGGTTTGACTTTTTTCTTTCCAATACGGACTGTCCGGTTCAACGAGAGAATGTCCATGTCGCGTTATACGTTGGAGCGCAGACAAATAACTCTCGACCTTCGAAAAATAGAAAACTAAGAGATTGTCTTTCGTTGGAGCTGGACAAGGACTTCCAGCGTCAGCATGTGTAAATTCCAAATGGCACCGCGTGTTGGGCACCCCAAGCATGACGCCAGAGTATCCCGCATGCCGTTCGAAGTGGCCGAGTATAGGTAGTCCAACCGCTTCGTTGTAAAAGGTCACAACCGCATCCAGCTTGTCTGTTGGTCTGGCAATACGAATTTGAATGTCAATATTGGGGTTGGCGCCGGCCTGCGCGCCGTGCTGCGCTTGAGACATGCTCGATGCTCCGCATGTCAAAACCTCTGTTCGAAGGAATCTCCGTCTATTCATGATCTTCACCTGTTGAGGATTAGTCACTGATGCGCGCGACGGACTGTGAGAAGGCGGAATGCGTTCGCGAATTGCCGCTTCTGCTTCATCGGTAAGCGAGAACTCCGCGGTCCTTGCGACCTGTCACTCGATCCGCAACATTCCCCCAATTACTGTGACGCCGCGACCAGCCAGCCGCACCGTCTTACCGTGAACCTCGACGCGCAACAGGCTCGGGCGCTTCATCTCCTATCCCTGTTCGATTGTGATGGTGGACCGATCCTTGACGATCCCGTGACTGACTAACTGGCAAGCCAGTGGACCGGCAGCAGTTCCCGTAGCTGAGTCCTCAACGATCCCCATGTTCGGATTAAAAAACCTGGCGTGAGCCGCCGATGTTGGCGAGACCGCATCCAGACAGTACAGGTAACAACCTTGCCCATCTACGGCATTGAGAATCGTTGCCAGCCGGTGAGCATCGGGGCGAGCGCCGGCGATTGCCCGCCGATTTCGGACTGGCACCAAGAGATGTCCGGCGCCAGTCGAAACGACCTGCGCAGGTAAAGAACTTGACAGATCGTCTGTCTCCAGTCCGAGGGCATTCGCCAATCCCCAAACATCCTCACAGATATTCCCGAACTGAGGGGGTGACTGAGTCAAAACGACGGAAACTGGCTGCTGTCCTTCAGAGCGGACCTCTACGGGCAGAAGACTGTCCCCAATTTCCTGAGTGAAGTGATTCGCCCCATCGGTGAGTGTCAGCTGCTTTGATTCAGCCAGCCACCACCATGCTCCAAGCGAGTTGTGCCCTGCGCCGAAAATGTCATGTCCCGGAGCAGTAAAAGAACGAAGACGGCGATGTGCGGATTTATCTCTCGGAGGCACGATAAACGTTGTCTCCGCTTGATTGAGCTCCCCGGCAATCCTCTGCATCATCACATCGTCGAGCACCTCGGCGTGAGGAACCACCGCAAGTGGGTTGCCGGTCAGCGGCCGTTCGGCGAAAACATCAACAAAATAAAATGGGATTTGCATTGGGTCTTTGCTCGTCTTGCACGCTGGTTGATCTCATCAGGAAGAACATATGTGCCGTATCCTGAACCGCGTTTTCGGCTTCGACAAGGTCCGCTACCGGGGGGTCGCGAATAACTACAAACGTATAGGGAAATTATCCAAGGGTGGGGCACCAAGTCATCCATGACCCTCGTTGTACGCGGAGCTCAACAGTGCCGTCAGTTCTCATCGATGATAGTGGCACCCATTGCGGCAAGTTGAAGAAGCGCGGTACGGCGGACCTCATCTGCAGATTGCGTTCCCAGCATGGCGTGAACCAGGTCGCATGCTCCAGTCGCACGTGGGTCGACCAGAACGTTGAACCCTCTGACAAGGGCCTCCCTAACCGATGTCGACAGGCACATATGGGTATAGAAGCCGACGATCAAAACAGTGTCCACACCGCGTGCACGAAGCCATGTCTCTAGTTCCGTTTTGGTGAAGGCACCATAGACGTCCTTCTGAAACAGCTGTTCGTTTTCCAGGCTCGAGTCCGGGCCGCAGCCCGTCGACAATTCTGAACCCCACTCGCCTGGAATGAAGGCTTTGGATTCATTCGGCTTGTTGTGCTGGCGAACCCAGGCAATGGGCCTCTTCTGCTGGCGTGCGGACTCTACCTGCGCCAATATCCCGGATAGCGCTACTCCATGATTTGGAACCGGACGCCTTCCTTGTGGCGAAAATTCGTTCTGTGTGTCGACGACGATAAGGGCGTTCACAAGTACCTCCATTCGCATTGGATATGGCGCATGAGTCCTCGATCCATGTTATTTTCGGCTCTATACCTGTGAGCCGAAAATTATTCGGAGTGGGGGTGTCGTGAATCTGGATCGCAAGGACATTTCGCTACTAGAGTCTCTACAGGAAGACGCGTCGAGAAAGCTGGAAGATCTCGCCGAGATCGTGCATCTCGCTCCGTCATCCGTGCATGACCGTTTAAGGCGTCTCCGGCAGGAGGGCATCATCAGACGGTGGACCGTGGATGTCGAGCCTCTGGCACTGGGTCTGAACGTAGAAGCATTTATCGGTATCAGAGCTTCCTTGCCATGCGCCGAGGTGGTCAAGCATCTGGCTTCCATTCCCGCGATCGAGACATGTCAATCTGTGGCGGGCACCCTTAGCCTGATGTTGAAGGTGCGCGTAGGTCATCCAGGTCATTTGATGGACCTGACGGAGATGCTACGGAGCGTTCCCGGCATTGAGAGCACAGAAACCACCATCGTGTTGAAGACCCATCTCGATCGCCCGGTCCAATCTCCATCATCTACCGCGGCGTTGAAAGCCAAGATTTGACGTTCTCCCAATTGCGATTAAGAATTACCCGGCAAACATCTGAATTCTGCCGCGTTGGCTCTGAGGAACTCTTCCAGAGTCTGCGCACGGGTTCCCGTTACGGCCCGAATTGTATCTGTAACGGTGCGAGCCTCTTCGCTCCGTCTTTCGGTTGATCGAAAGTATTGCCAGAGATGCGACAGGTGATCGAGCGCGTGCGGATTGATGTGACCTCTCATGGCCTCAATCCACTGCTCGTCCGTAATATCGACATACCGTATCGGACGCTGAAGCACGGAGCTCAGTGTGTCGACGATTTCCTTCACTGTGGGTGTTGCAGCGATCAGATCGTACGCGTTTGCGGAAGGCATCTCTGGCGATCCCAGCAGTGTGGCGGCCATACGGGAAACATCTTCTCCACCTACCAGCGAGATTGTGGCACTGCCGTCGCCCCAGGGCAGGAACACTGTGTCCTGTTCGGCGACACTCTTTCTTGTGAGCGCCCGTACGTTTTCATAGTATGGCGGCGCGTGCAGATGAACCGCTCCAACTTCCGCCCAATCGAAGATGTGATCCGCGAGTCCATGTTGCATGTTGCGAAAGCTCGGCGCTTTGCGCGCGCCCTGGAGCTGCGAATTGTTGACGACAAGTTCGGTCCCTGCTTCGCGTGCGGCAATAGCAAAGATGGTTGTAGCTTCCAGCAGACCATCCGATACAGAGTAGGTAAAGTAAGCGCGCTTTATCCCGGCGAGAGCAGTGCGGACCGAATCCCGATCCAAGAGATCTCCTTGCACGACCTCCGCACCGAGTTCCCGGAGAGCCTCGGACCTCGCATCCAGCGTATGAACGAAGGCACGCACCGGAATACCCCTTTCCAGTAAGAGCGATGTGACTCGGCGGCCGGTAGAGCCTTGGGATCCACCAGCTGCGCCCGTGACGAGTACAGGTTCAGACATTATTCTTCTCCTTTATGAAACGCGGCTTGGGTTGGTCGTATTGCCTGTGAGAACGCGAGCTTCGCTGGGCCGAGGGCGCACCAGCCAATAGAGTGCGGCGAAGTGGGTAATCATCAACATGGGTACGTAGAGAATCGGGATCGGGTAGGCCGCACCCAGCTGCCCCGCGACCGCTGGAAGACCGAACTTGATTGCGTGATAGTAGGCAAGGAGTATGTCGGCCGTCCCCGCGAGATTGAAGGCGACGACGAAGAACCAAAAGAGCGGACGTACTTTGACCGTGAGAAGAGCTAGCAGGGCCAGAACGCCGGTTGCAAAGTCACCATAGGCGGCGAATGTGGCGAAGCCGGTGGGCAGATTGGGGCCGACGACGCCTGGAAGAACAAAGACCAGTCCGAGGAAGCGGAAGCTGTGTACGGTAGCGATGACACGTTGCGCTGCCACGCGTTTCATCGACCTGAGCCGTGGCAGAACATACACACCGAAACAAAGCAGGCACGCAACATAACCTAAAACGAGATGCACTAGAAAGATAATTTGCGGCAACATTTGGCCTCCTGTTCGCATGAGATTACATGCATAATCCTATTGATTCATAATTTCTTTCCAGGCCAATTAAGGTGGCGAATGAGCCGTGGGATGATTGCCGGCATCCTATAATCAGCCATGCGTTACCCGCCCGGACACAAGGCCGAAATCCATCAGCAGATTGTGAAAGATGCTTCGCGCCGCATTCGTACTGAAGGCATGACCGGCACTACGGTTTCAGCCATGATGCGGGATTCCGGCCTGACCCACGGAGGCTTTTACAAGCATTTTGCAAGCAAGGACGAGTTGCTCATGGAGTCGCTGAGCGAGGCATTCCAGGAAATAGCAGATCGTCTGGCACAAGCTGGCGAACAATCCAGGCCTGAGACGGCGTGGACGGCGATCGTGAAGACCTACCTGAGCCTGGAATATTGCGACCACATCGAGTACGGATGCCCGTTGACGGCCCTTGCGCCCGAACTAGCAAGGACTGGCAAGGCGATGAAGCCGCGAATCTTTGAGGAACTGAAGAAATACAGGAGTCGCATGCTTCCGTTTATGCCCGGCCGGCGAACTGTCGACAAGGAACGCGCTTTCTTTTCTATCTTTTCAACGATGGTAGGGGCAATTGAAATTGCGCGGATGCTGCCAGAGCCCGCGATGCGGGAGAAAGTGCTGGCGAGCGCAAGAGACCTTCTTTTGCGCAGCTTTTGATTTTTGAGTTCGGATTGGCAGTGGCACAGACGCCAACGCAAGCACCCATTAAACCGCTAAATCAGAAACCTGTTCTCATTTGTTGCGACAGTTCGGTGCGCGTTTCCAGTAGCGTCCTCGAATTCGCGAGTTGGCGATTTTGGCATCCGTTGAGAGAACTGGTCTCATATCGCGAGGTCTGGCTGGCTCAATGCCTTTGCGAGTCGAATGAGTCCTTGCCGTATCGCAAGCTCGTCGAATCCGCCAAAGCCGAGGAGCAACGCCTTCGGATCGGGACGTCTCAGGGTGCATCGGTCGACGCCGAGAACCTCGATACCCTGCGCCGCAGCCAACGTTTCCGCCTGCCGTGAAGTCATTCCATTCTTGAGGTACCCGATCGTGTAGAGGCCGGCCCTGACGTTTGAGATCTCAAGCAACCCACCCAGATGTTGCTTGGCTCCTTCCCTAAGTGTTTCGAGGCGCTCCGCATACAGACTCCGCATTCTCCGCAGATGACGGGCCAAATGCCCATCTACGATGAAATCGCAAAGCACCGCCTGGTCAAAGGATGAATTCCGGAAATCAGTTCGGTAGCGAAGAGCTACGAAGGAATCCACTAATGGCGCGGGTAATACGATGTAACCCACGCGCAAGGCTGGGAACAATGTCTTGCTGAACGATCCGATAAAGATAACGCTTGAATGATTATCGAGGCTTTGCAGCGCAGGCAGAGGCGGCCCCTCAAACCTGTATTCACTGTCATAGTCATCTTCGATCACAAAAGCGCCGGCACGTGCGGCCCAGCGAAGAAGGGCCATCCGCCGCTCCAGTGACATCGTTACGCCCAGGGGGAATTGGTGAGCCGGCGTGACGTAGGCTCCCTTCGCATCCGGACACATCTTCGTTCCAGCGGAGACAGACAGTCCTTCGTCATTCACTGGTACAGGGATCATCCTGGCTCCGGCATTCTCGAACGCGATTCTGGCGCCGAAATATCCAGGGTCCTCCATCCATATCGGATCATCTCTTTTCAAGAGCAACCTCGCCAACAGGTCGAGCCCCTGTTGTATTCCGGAAACCAGGACGACTTGTTCCGCAGTGCATCGCACCGCGCGAGACGTGCGCAGATACTCGGCGATTGCATCGCGCAATGGCTGATACCCGCGCCGGTCAGTCTCTTTCTTTAACCATGACCTGAAATGACGTGCCCGGTCCGCTGCAATACGTCCCCAAATGTCGGATGGAAATTCGTTGACGGCCGGAGTCCCGATCCGAAATGGGCGGATCTCCTCCACAAATGCCTGGTCAATCCAAGCCTGCGGTCGTTTGTTTGTCGAAATTACCCGACGAATGTATGCAGGGATCGTAGTTGCCTGCCGGGCCGGCCGAGGCGTCTCCAGACGATTCACCCATGTACCGAATCCGACACGGGAGCTGACATACCCTTCGGCTTGCAGACGCTCCAGAACGCTGACCACCGTGCCCCGGGAGAGTTGATACTGGCTGGCGAAATCTCTGGACGCCGGCAGCCTGGCGCCCGGCGCCAGCCGGCCGTCAAGAATGGCAGAGCGCAGTTCGCCGTACAACCAACTCGTCAGGGTCTGATCGCGCGACCGGCTCTTGAGAGTGAGCTCGAATGAGCTAATGGCCTTTGGCATCGTAATGGTCCAGTAGATTTAGCGAAAATGGCTCTGTTCGATGAACCAATGGCGCCATACTATCAGTTCTGAAACCGAGAAGCGCCTGGGTCGTCATCGCCCTGGCTTCTCGTCGAGGCACCCATGGAAGATCGACAGATGAAGCTTGGAATCTGGTTCTACGGCTTAGGTACTGTTCTCACCGGTATTCTGAATATCGCCTGGGGTTCATTCGAAGCGTCTCATCAACCCATTCAGGCTCTGAGCAAAAGTCTTCCTGGCGAACACATACTGGCCTACATCGCGGGCGTCTGGCTGGTCGCAGCGGGTTGTGCAATTTTGTGGCGGCGCACCGCAACGATCGGCGCCGCTGCATCTGCAATCGCCTATTTAGTGTTCGCGGCGCTTTGGCTGGCTCGGTACTACGCCGGAGTTCATGCGTTCGGCTGGCGAATCAACGTCCTATTAGGCGTCACCTTCGGGCTCGCTCAACAGCTGATGCTGATCGCTCCAGTAGCGTTCGTGTACGCCTCCACCGCCTTACCCCGCCCCTTATTGCAAAAAAGAGCATTGATCACCGCACGTTGGATGCTCGGATTGCCTCCCATCATCTTCGGCATATTTCACCTCATCGGCATTCGCGTCTTCGCGACCATCGTCCCGCACTGGATGCCGTTCGGATATTTTTGGGCTGCTCTGACCGGAATCGCCTTCTTCCTGGCAGGTTGTGCAATTTGCTCAGGAATTATGGACATCCTTGCCGCCAGGCTTCTTGCGTTGATGCTGCTATTGTTCGAAGGTCTTGTAGAAATACCTCCTATTTATAGCCGGCTGCACAATCAGCCAACATGGGGCGCTGCCGTGTACAACGTGACTGCGATAGGGGCATGCTGGATCTTCGCCGAGTTTCTCGCGAGCCGCGCGGATCGAGGGCGAGTCGACGCCGCCGGGGCTGTTGCCAGGTCACGGCCCGATATCGTGGTCGCGTGATTAACCCACGTGCGGTCGCGATGAACATTAGGGTTGCCTCCGTCCTGGTTGATGACTTCAAACCAAAGCGCGTTTCCAGATCGGATGTTCCTCGAAACCCGCATGGCGATTACGCACTTACCGTGCTAGAGGATCGGCAACGGAAAGCGCGTCTCACAGCCGCTAAACCGTCGAACGTCCAGCGCGCTGCCGGACTTTGCGGGAAGGTTGTGCAAACCCTGTCGGCACAAGACGAGCGTGCGTCCATTCGTGTCGCCCCAGATCGGCAATAACCAGCTTTAATGGGTTAATCGATGAAAGTTGAACAGGATCGCTTGCGTTCTTTACTTTCGATAAGGTTGCTTCTCGTCTCGGTAATGACCGCAGTCAGCGCAAAACCCGGTTTCCCGTGTCACGGCAACCTGCTTCGGCTGTGGCGTCTTCGCGATCTCCTGGAAATCACGGGTCCCACGCTGCTGCAAACGCACTCCGAGACAGGGCTCGGGGGCCATGAGGCTTAGACATGAGAAGGCTGATGATGAAAACCGGTTGGTGCGCCCTGTTCTTTCTCGCGCTCCTCAACTGCATTCTCGCGATGCGCTATCTATTGCACCGAGTTCCGTTCCCCTTGCAATTCCCGAACTTCAAGCTGCATCGCATCGCGCTTACGGGCCACGCCGCGTTTGCGGGCATCGCACTCTTGGTGGGGCCGTTTCAATTCCTCGATACTCTCCGGCGCCGCTGGCCAATGTTGCATCGACGCCTCGGTTGGTTGTATATCGGCACAGTGGCACTCGGAGCTGCCTTCGCGTTGCCCCTGACCCTCCACGCAGGCTTCGGTCCTATTACGGGATCTGGCTTCCTGACACTGGACATCGTTTGGCTTCTCACCACAGGCATCGCCCTCCGCTGGGCAATCAGGCTCCGGTTTGATCTGCACCGTCGCTGGATGTTGAGAAGCTACGCCCTGGCAGCCGCAGCAATTTCGCTCCGCATCATGTTGCCATTATCTGCAGTAATGGGTCTTTCTACTGCGCCGTCTTACCGGACGATTGCATGGCTTTGCTGGCTTACCAACCTCGCGATTGCAGAAACATGGCTCCGTTTACGCTCTGGCACAGTGACACGAGCTTCGCTGGAGCACGCCTCATCTCGTGCTGGCGGCCAACGCCCCAATTGGTCTTAGCCCATAGGGAGACGATAGCGCCCCAATCTCTCATCTGGCGACAACAGGCCAATGCGCTCATTGACTCCTCAGACAGTTTGATCTCCAGCAGAGGATAGTGAAGCTTTATGCATAAATCCATGCGGATACTTTAGGCTTTTGAGGTATTCGACTTAGCCCTTATGCCGTTGCACGCGCGCCAAATGATTGAACCGGCTAGGCCGGGAGTGGGGCTTTATGCGCAAACCCACATACAGTTCGGCACGACCCTGAAGCCCCGAACGCCCACCACAACTGGGCAAGCTGGATAACCCTGCTGATGCGTTTTGCCACCGATACGACCATAACTCTCCCGGTGACGCGCGCACTTAGCAGGAAATGCCGTGTTCCGCGCTGCGTTAGACCCGGTAAACCGATATCGAGAAGCTTCCGGAGCCGTGACTCTAAGTCGTCTGGTATGAGCGAATGCCCGTCTGTTTGCAGAGGCGAACCAGGACGTGGTGACCAGAGAGGGCGCACCGTCGCTGCTGTTGCGCACGCAGGAGGAGCTGGACGCCCGGCTTTCTGGTGATGGTTCTCAATAGGCGGCGGCGACGTGCTTGGTTACACGCTGCTTACTCTCTGCGGCAATCGGCGCGGTTGAACAAATCCTTCAATCAACAACTGGAGAACAGTATGGTAACGACGACGCTTAAGGTAAGCAGCATGCCCCGCGAGTTCATGTTTCAGGGCTCGCGCATCCCTGACCCTGATCCAAAGATGGATGTCGAACAGGTGCGTGACCTTCTGACGCCGTCCTATCCAGAGATCGCAACAGCGACGATGACCGGACCGGAAGACACTGGAACCGCCTTACGCTACACCTTCTCACGCGCCATCGGCTCGAAGGGTTGAGCCAGCGATGTCACGGAAGGCGACGATGACGCGTGAAGAACTGGTGGCCCTATTCGCCACCAAAGCAAAAGAGCCCCCTCCAGAAGCCAACCGACTGCTAGCGAGCCACCTCCAATGCAAAGCATCCGTTCAGCTTGCCGCCGCGGTACGAGAGGCGATCGAGCGGTATCCCGGGAGCGAGCCACTGTCACTTCCCACGCCGTCCACGCTACTGCCGCCCCTGATGTAATGACCCTTGCGCCTGCATTCCAACAGGCGCTTCCTGCGTTCGACGACATCCCCACTCACTATAACCACGAAGTGAACGGAGAGCTGCTGTACAAGCTCTGCGTGGCGCTGGCAGCCAGAGGGCTCGGCACACCTGAGACCTGGCTGAGGTGCGGGAGTGATTGCGTAGCCTTTGCCCGACACAGCATCATGGCAGCGATCGGAGTGGAGCAGGGCGATTTGTTGCAACGCAACGTGGAATGGAATCTCGAGATCAGTGACACCTTCTCCGATGGCTATTTCACGGGCGAGGGCGAGCCGCTAGTGGGGCAGGGAAACTCTGCGTTTCGATCAGTTGCTCCGGCTGCGGCTACCTGAAGATTGGCCCAGCGCTGGATGCACTGGAACAGCAAGCTACAGGCCTCGGCGCCGCATTTTACTGGTCGCTGCTTCGCGCGCTCTATCGCGTGATGCGGATCTACGATCACGAAGACGCGATGATGTATGAGGAGATGCTGCGAGACAATGCGAGCCAGGACGAAGAAGCTAACCTCGATCAGTACGAATTCCCCGAGGTGAAGAATGCGTTGCCTCCGTGCATTGAGGTCACCTTGGAACGCAAGTGGGATGCTGCGGATCGGCACCTGCTGTCGTCTCACATCCACGGCCCATACGGGTCGTGGATCCAAAGGCTCCGCGCGATGGAACGGCTATCGCGGGTCCGGGTCGCCCGCTGCTCTGAACTGATTGAGGGCAACTATGACGGACCACCGTTACCTTCGCTGATCCTTGCCTTTCAGGAACACGATGCCGTGGTTGCCTGCTTCGATGAAGAGTCGCAGGGGATGCTCGAATCGAGTGCGGAGCCAACCCTTTGTACTGTCTTTTCGCCTGACAAGCCGAAGGAAGTAGACGAGGCGATTCGTGCGGTCAGCCGCTTTGTCGCCTTTAATGCCGAACTGTTCTTCTTCGCGGAGCAGCTCGTTGCGTTATGTTGAGACGGTGATTATGTTTCGCAGAACCCCCGAGGAGGCGTATTCGTTGACGTTGATGATGGTGAACACAACATAACCAAGTGGTGGTGGCCATACTGGGCAGAGTAATTTGCCCGAGGAGGCCACCATGTTTGAGCAGTTGTTTACGCAACCAGCCACCATTGCCCACCACCGCTCTTCACCCTATGCGACCGAACGTCAACAGTATCTGACCCACCTGATGGAAGAGGGCCGCTCACGCAACAGTTTGCGAATCATTGCGGAATTATTGATGTCTTATGCGCAGCATCTTCCTCTGCACCGTGCAGGTGTCTGCGCTTCAGATATCAAGGTTTCGGCGGAGGCATGGGCAAAGACCAGATCCAGGTCTGCGTCCGGTCTTCGCGTCGGCAAGCGAGAGTTCGTCGTTCATGCGACGAAGTGGCTGAGTCTCCTCGGACGACTGTGTGAGCCGCAAGTGGACCATCCCTTCGCTCTGGAAACGGAGGCCTTCCTTCGGTTTCAGCGACTCGAGCGGGGTCTGGCACCTATCACTATTGATCATTACTGGCGGTCTATCGATGAACTTTTGATTTGGCTTAGCCGCGAGGGCAAGACCCTATGGGATGTCACTCCCGACGATATTGCCTTGCACATCCAGAGAATCGCGAAACGCAAGTTGAAACGGACCAGTATCGCGCATCAAGTCGCGGCACTACGTAGTTTCTTCCGCTATGCCTACTCCAGAGGATGGTGCCGAAAGGGAGCGTGCATCATTGACGCACCACGCATCTATCGGCTGGAGACTCTGCCACGTGGCTTGCCCTGGAACGACGTGCAACAGATCCTCGCGTCCTGCGCCGGAGATAAGCCGACTAAGATCCGGGATCGCGCGATGTTGATGTTGCTCGCCATCTACGGCCTACGCAGCGCCGAGGTGAGGTCTCTGCGTATTGACGATATCGATTGGGAGCGGGAGATTATTCGCATCCGTAGGTCGAAGCAACTGAAAACGCAGCAATATCCACTCGCCCATGAGGTTGGAGCTGCGATCGTCCGATATCTGCGTGAAGTGCGCCCAAAATGTAAAAGGCGCGAGATCTTCTTGACGCAGATTCAACCGTACAGAGCCCTTTCGGGTGCGGCGCTCGGCTTCAGGGTGCGATTCAGAATCCGCCAGATCGGGACTGTGCTTCCAAGCACTGGCGCCCATGCGCTGCGACATGCGTGCGCGACTCACCTGGTGTCAGAAGGTGTGTCCCTTAAGGAGATTGCAGACCACCTTGGACATTCCTCTCTGGAGGCCACTCAGGTATACGCCAAGGTCGATCTGCTCGCTTTGCGTGAAGTAGGCGATCTTCCATTGGAGAGTTTGGCCACGTTCGCAGACAAAACCGAGTGGATTGTGACTCCGATCCTGATTCCAGGAAACATTGAATCCCTGCGCTGTGTAGCAGCGTTAAATCTCGGAGGGCTCGTATGAGACTCTCCAAAGCAATCGAACAGTACATTCTGCATAAGCGTTCACTGGGCATGAGATATAAGGGCGAAGCGAGTCAACTCCGCGCCTTCGTCAAGGCCATCGGCGACCGCGACATGCAGCTTGTTAAGCCAGCCCCTGTTGTCAGATTTCTCGAAGGTTCACGTAACGGCCCGATCACTTCCTTCTGGTTCTCCAAATATCACTCGTTGAGCGGGTTCTATCGCTACGCCCTCGCACGTGAGTACTGTTCGAGCAGTCCTCTGCCGCTCAGAGTGCCGCAAAGACCAGAGTCTTTTGAGCCCTACATCTATACCAATCGGGATGTGGAGCAGCTACTCGTCGCTGCCGACTCCATGCGGCAACGGTTTTACGTTGGCAGAGGAACCGAACCCCACACGATCCGTACGTTGCTGTTACTTCTGTACGGCACTGGCCTCCGCATCAGCGAAGCACTCAGTTTGCTTCTGTCCGACTATGACGCCGATTCCCGTGTCCTCACCATTCGCGAGACGAAGTTCTTTAAGAGTCGCTTCGTGCCAGTGGGTCCAGACCTTAGCATGATCTTGCAGCGTTACATCGACAGGCAATGGTCAGGCCGACTCTGCACAGAGGCAACTTCTTTTTTGGCAAATCGCAAGGGCGAGCCTGTGACACGCAACGCGGCAGAACTCGCCTTCAAGGCTGTTCGTCAACAAGCAGGTGTCTCTCGTTCAAAGAACGCCAGATACCAGCCACGTCTGCATGACTTCCGCCATACTTTCGCAGTTGTCCGCCTCGTGACCTGGTACCGCGAGGGCAGAAACGTGCAGCGCCTCCTGCCTCACCTCACCACTTACCTCGGACATGGCGAGGTAAATGCCACACAGCGGTATCTGACCATGACGACCGAGTTGCTCGAACAAGCCAGCCTCTGTTTTGAGCGCTATGCCAGACCGGAGGTGCCTCATGCCTAAGCCCGCACTTTTAGGTGCATGGGTGAAGCGCTTCCTTCTTGATCATCTGATCGCGGAACGCAACCTCAGTAGAAACACGCAACGGAGCTATCGCGACACCATCGCCCTTTTTCTTCCCTACGCTGCCGACCAGCAGAAGACACACGTCGACCGCCTCGACATATTCGATTTATCGGCCGATGTATTACGAAGCTTCCTCAATCACCTCGAACAGATCCGCGGATGCTCCATTCGTACACGAAATCAGCGGCTTGCGGCGGTACACGCGATGGCGAGATTCATTGCTGAACGCAGCCCCGAACATATTGCATGGTGCGGCCAGATTCGCTCTGTACCGTTCAAGCGGTTCACCAGGCGTGAACTGTCCTACCTCGACAAGTCGGAGATGGATACCGTGCTTGCAACCCCAGACCGTCGGACGGCGCAGGGTCGACGTGATCATGCGCTGTTGTTGTTCCTTTACAACTCCGGCGCTCGCGTCTCCGAGGCCGCAACTCTTCAAATAGGCGATCTAAACTTACGCGCCAATCAGATCGGTGACGTACAGCTCAAAGGCAAGGGCCGCAAGTTGCGCCGGTGCCCGCTCTGGCCTGCAACAGTCAACGTGCTGCTCGATATAACTCGCGACCGACCGCCCGATCAACCTGTGTTTCTCAACAGACTTGGGCAGGCGATCACGCGTCACGGGATTCACTGGTTGCTACGGAGCCATGTGCGAAAAGCCTCAGTGTCCCACCCATCGCTTCTCCGCAGGCCGATCAGCCCGCATACCATCCGGCATACGACAGCCACGCATCTGCTGCGCTCTGGGGTCGATATCAACACCATCCGCGCATGGCTCGGTCATGTCTCCGTCGACACAACGAACATTTACGCAGAGGTCGATCTACAGCGAAAGGCTGATATCCTCGTCCATTCCAACCCCTTCAGCACAACGCATACCAACCACAAGCGCTGGAAAGACGATCCATCCTTGCTCGCCTTTCTCCGCTCGCTGTGAATAGTTATGTTGCGTAGGAAGGCCTCAAGGCTGCTTATTGAGCGGTGATGAGCCCTCTACGCAACATTATTTTCAGCTCAACATAAGGCAACTTATGTGGCGCTCTACATAACAAGAGTGGGAGGAGAGCCATGAACGTGGGGATAGCGATCGGGGAGAACCATCGCTTCGAGCTGCGTGAAGCATTGCTGATCTATACAGAGGGCAGGACAGGAACCTTTATCACCCGCCACGCTGTTCATCCGAGGTCATCTGGGCCGCCCAAGCTGGGGCCGGCTCAGCCGTTGACGGTGGCGTTCGTCGAGTCCATGATTCGCTCTCTCGGTGGTGAAACCAACGCAGAGGTCCTTCCAGATTCGGTGCTTGCGAAGACAGAACGGCTGCTTTGCTGGTGGACGCCTGCGCGACAGAGGCGGATGTTCTACGAGAATGCAGAAGACAAGGCGACAGACCTGAATGGGCGGGTCTTTCCGCAGCCGCCACTGGTGTGGTGGGTCACGGATGGTCAGGTCCATGTCCGCGCCCTGATAGACAACAAGCGTCCTTCGGCGGACACGCGGCTCGCGGTGGCACCCTTCTGGAACCTTTCGGAGAGCGGCTTGGTGTGCACCGGTTCCATGCGCCGACCTACAGGAGTCTCAGCAGGGACTATCTCTGGCTGGGAGAAGGGCTTCTACGAAAGCGCCTTCACTCATGCCAACATCGGTCGCATTACGCGGCATCCAGGCGGATTCGAAGGGCTGTGGCGCGCACTTTCAGGCAAGCGGACACGCTTTCCCGCAGATTCGCTGATCGTCCTGCCGCAGACGCTCGCGCAATTCGTGCGTGGAGAGAGGTACTGAAATGCGCATCGAGCATAAGCTCCCCAAGCGGTTGCTTCGCAGGAGTGCGGTCGAAGTCCTCATCGTCGGTGCGGGAGGCACGGGGAGCGCCATCCTGATGGGACTGCCTTACCTCCATCAGGCCATGCTGGTGTGGGGTCATCCTTACGGCCTGAAGGTCACTATCATGGACCCGGACGCGGTCTCTGCCACCAACTGCGTCCGTCAGCCCTTCTCCGTTTCGGACATCGGCCAGAACAAGGCGACCGTCCTGGTGAACCGGATCAACCTGTTCTGGGGCACGAACTGGTCGGCTGCACCGGAGCCCTTCACCGAGCGGAGTCTGCGCAAGGATGACCGAACGCCGGATCTGCTAATCGGCTGTGTGGACACCAAGGCCGCGCGTCATTCAATTGACAAGGCATTGACGGAGCCGTCGCAAGGAACCAACTACTGGCTCGATCTTGGCAACAACGCCGCCAGCGGACAGTACATCCTTGGCCAGCCGCTCAACTGGCAGAATCGGCGTAAGGCCGAGCGGCTGCGCACCGTCAGTGAACTCTATCCCGAGATCGTCAATGCGGATGCAGGCGAAGACGAGTTGCCGAGTTGCTCCGCGGTTGAGGCCCTGAAGCGCCAGGAGCCCTTCATCAACCAGACCCTTGCCGCGAGTGCCCTGGCTATGCTGTCGCAACTGTTTCGCTACGGGAAGCTTATCCACCATGGGGGCTTCTTCAACGCGCAAACGGGCCGCATGAGTTCTTTGCCCGTCAATCCTGAACTGTGGGCGAAGACACGCCGGCGCAATCGCCGCATGCTGGCCGCCTGAACTGTCGTTCCCACCAAATCCATCAGCGGAGATATCCATGTTTAAGCAACTCGCACCCCTTCTGCGCCAAAGGTCTGTGCTATTGACGGTGACGCACCTCGAAGAAGATCAAATTAGAGTAAACGTCATGCCGAAGAAGCAAGCGGAAAGCGAAAACAGTGCGCTTACGACACCCATGAGTTTCACTGGAACGGCGGACGAACTCGATGCGCAGCTCCCGGAAGCGATCGTTTCGTTTGTTGCGAGCCACCTCGATCTCAAAGGCGCTCTCGCCCGTGCCAAAGAAGAGATGGATGCGGCAGCAAAAGCGGCGCAGGAAGAAGCTCGCAACAAGCCGAAAAGCGCAAAGAAGCCAGCGACAGAGGTCGGAAAGAAAGCTGAACCTGTCGCGAAAGAAGAGTTGAAGCTGGAGCAGACAAAGACGCCCAGTCTCTTCGACGCACCCGTTGCTGTGCTCACAGCGTCAGCGCCGACTGCGAATGCTCTCCAGTCGACCGCCGAAAATGACGAAGAGGCCGAGATCCTCTCTGAGATTTCCGGGAACGATTTCGACCGCCGACTCTGAAGACATAGCTGATGAAGCCGCCTAACCAGCAATCCGGCGTCGAAGAGTGTGGATGAACGACCAAGCTGCATGAACCTTGGCGGCATACTGGTATTACATTTGGTAAAATGTAAAGGGAGGTCCGATCAATGGAATCCGCACTCAGCGTTAAAGGACAAGCGACGATCCCGAAGGCGATTCGGGAGCATCTACACCTCGGGCCAGGCGACCGGATCAAGTTCTTCGTCCATCCGGACGGTAGTGTGGTGATCCTTCCCAAGATCAGCACCTCGAGTCTGAAGGGTATCGTCTCGTCTCGGCGGAAGCGGGTGTCCCTCGATGAGATGGAGACCGCCATCGTGGACGGCGCAACTGCTCGAAACAGGCGCGCGAAGCCACGATGATCGGCCTCGATACCAACATCTTGGTCCGCTACCTAGCGCAAGATGACCCTATCCAGTCTTCCCAGGCCACACAAATCATCGAGCTTCAGCTGACCGAAGCACGGCCTGGATTCATCAGTCTCGTGACGATGGTCGAAACCGTTTGGGTTCTTGATCGTATTTACGGCCTGTCGAACACCGAGATTGCCACGGCGGTCGAGCGCAGTCTGCAGGCTGATACATTGTTTGTCCAGAACGAGCAGGAAGTCTTCACCGCCACGGTTGCTCTCAAAACAGGAATGGCTGCCTTCGCGGACGCCCTTATCGGAGCGCTTGGAGAGTGGGCAGGTTGCACCGCGACGCTGACCTTCGACAAAAAGGCAACGCGCTTGAAGCAGTTCCAGCTCGCCTAGTGAGTCGCGTCACTCAAGCTGCTTGAGAAAACCAGACGGGGATCATCTGGTGTTCGTCATCGAGACTAGTTCAGCCTCGCGCTAAGAGTCCACAGCTCTTCCTCTCGCAGTCCTTCCCGTAATCTCTGAAAGGAAATCTCATGAAACCCTCAGCATTGGTTGAGGCGCTCCATGCGCTGATCGGCCAACGTGTGCCGCTGCATATCTGGGGCCCCTGCGGCGTTGGCAAGTCGCAGATCGTCGCTCAGGTAGCTGGAGACTTGAACTGGCAGTTTCTCGACGTGCGCGCCGTGCAACTGGATCCCGTCGACTTGCGCGGTCTGCCGCGCATCACTTCGGACCATGCCGAGTGGGTGCCCCCGAAATTCCTGCCGACCAACGGGAAGGGCATCCTGTTTCTGGATGAGCTCACCTCTGCACCGCAGATGACGCAGGCAGGCTGCTACCAACTCGTGCTTGATCGAGCGCTGGGAGAGTATCGACTTCCGGACGGATGGGTGGTGATCGCGGCCGGGAACCCTGCTTCCGAACGTGGCGTGCACTTCTCCATGCCGCGGCCTCTGCGGAACCGCTTCGTGCACCTCCAACTGGATGCGGATTTCGAAGACTGGGCGAAGTGGGCAGTGAAAGCTGGCATTCGACCGGAGATTCTGGCCTTCTTGCGTTTCAAGCCTGCGCTTCTGCACGCGGCAGATGCCACTTCGGACATCAATGCGTGGCCGACACCGCGATCCTGGGAGATGGCGTCGAGCGTTTTGACCGGCTTCGCTGCATCGCAAAACAATGGCGGCATTGCCGGAACCAGCGAGATCGAGGCCCAGATGCTCGAAGGAACAATCGGCGAAGCTGCCGCTATCGAGTTGGTGGCCTTCCTGCGCCACTTTCGACAGCTCCCGTCCATTCCGGAGATTCTTCTGAATCCGGAGTCGGCTCCTGTGCCCGATGAGCCCTCTGCCCGAATCGCCATCGCGACTGCTCTTGGACGGGTGCTCACGGATCACTCCATTGCCAAAGGCATGCGGTACCTCGACCGGATGCCGACCGAGATCCGTGTCCTTGCCATGCGCGACGCAGCAGTACGCGATCGCGCCATTACTCACACGCCGGAGTTCGTTCGCTTCGGCGTTGAACATGCGGAGGTGCTGCAATGATTACCGAACGAGCCATGCTTGCCACGGTCCACATCAGCATCTGGACTGCGGTGAAGCACGACCGCAAGGTCAGCCACGACGTAGCCACGCAACACGGCGCCCCAGTCAGCGCTGGCCGATACAACAAGCAGTTGCTGCGCGGCGCCGGAAGGCTAGATGACCTACGGACGCTCGCCGGGCAGATTCGCCAGCACTTCTACAAGATCACTCTGCCGTGGTCCGACGAAGGCTATCGGCTGTTGCCTGCGCATTTCTATTTTGACTTGACGGCACAGATGCGGGAATTCAAGCAGACCTTTTCCCAGCAGGTGGAAGCATTTCTCGATGTCTACCCGAGCTACATCGAGCAGGTGCGACCGGAGCTGAACGGACTCTTCCGTGAAGAAGATTACCCATCGGCAGAAAAGCTGCGGACGAAGTTTGGGCTCAAGCTCGAAGTGCTCCCCATTCCGAGCGGAGAGGACTTCCGTGTGACGATGTCGGCTGAAGAACAAGCCCGCATCGCACAGGAGATCGACGCCAACGTGCGTCAGTCGCTGCAGAAGGGAACCGAAGACCTGTGGAGCCGACTCAAGGGCGTGGTCAGCCACATGGCGGATCGCCTGAATGAGCCCGAGTCCCGCTTCCGTGCCTCTCTGGTGACCAATGTCTTCGACCTGGTTGACCTGCTGCCACAGCTCAACGTTGGCCAGGATCAGGAGCTGAACCATTTTGCCGCGGAGATCCGCACCCGTCTCTGCGCCCATCCGGCTCATGAACTGAAGCAGAACGACGTTCTCCGTGTCGCGGCCGCCAGCGATGCAGCAGCGTTGCTGGACGAAATGGATGCCGTAACAAAGCAACGCGAGCAGGACGAGGCCACGGAGACTCCATCTTCGGGACCGAGCGCTGATGCCATCGTCGCGCATATGTCCGGCTACATGATGGAAATGGTGACAGCATGAGCCCTGCAATTCCCAGCGTGGTCCGCATCCAGAAGGCGCGGACCACACTTCTCCTCGATCATCCTTTCTTCGGAACACTGTTGTTTCGCCTTGGCGCGCGCGAGTGCACCTCGATCCAGACGATGGCGACCGATGGCGTGTCGCTGTATTTCAACCCGAAGTTCGTCGAGACCCTGAGCGCCGCTGAGTTAGCAGGTACTCTGGCCCACGAAGTGATGCATCCATCTCTGCAGCATCACACACGCCGTGGCGGCCGGAACCCCAGGCGTTGGAATGTGGCATGCGACTATTCCATCAACCCCATGCTGGTGGACGCCGGTCTCACGTTGCCCAGGGGCGTGCTGATAGACAACCGCTTTCGTGGAATGAGCGCAGAGCGCATCTACAACCTGCTCGAAGAAGAAGAGCAGAGCCAGAACTCCTCAAGCTATTCCGAATCGCAAGAGAGTGGAGGTGCGGACAGTAACGAAGTTCCCACAGACGGTGCCGGAGCTGGAGACCGAGACGACGAGAATCATGACGCGCCCACCGCTCCTCGGTCACCGGGCGGGATTGGTCAGGTTCTCGATGCACCGGTAACGGCGAACGGGGAAGAGCCAACCATTGAAGAGCAGGCACGAGACTGGCAGATAGCCGTAGAGCAAGCGGAGAGCGTGGCGAGGCTTGCTGGAAAGCTTCCTGCGGGCGCAATGCGGAGCGTCGAATCATCTCGTAAAGCGGGCGTCGATTGGCAAGAACTGCTGCGTCGCGCCTGGTCAGAAACCATCCCGTCGGATTACAGTTGGACACGTCCCAACCGGCGCCACATCTGGACCGGACTCTATATGCCGGGGGTGGTCTCGGAGGGAGTGGGCGAGATCGTTATTGCCGTCGATTGTTCGGGGTCAGTCAATGCACGTCAGCTCGGCCTGTTCGAAGCAGAGGTTTGCTCCATCCTCGCCGGCCAGCAACCGCGACTCGTGCATGTTCTCTACTTCGACACTGAGGTGCAGAAGCACGAGACCTACCAAGCCGGACAACCGCTCAAACTTAGTCCGGTAGGTGGAGGGGGGACCGACTTCCGGCCATGCTTTGAATGGCTGGAAGACCAGGGAATTCATCCCCAGACGCTGGTATTCCTGACCGATCTTTGGGGGACGTTCCCATCGGAACAGCCATCTTTCCCAGTCCTCTGGGCTTCGACTGATGTTCGGCCTGTTCCCTTCGGTCAGGTGATCCCTATGGCGTGAGCCGCCTCCATAGGGATCCTGCAAAGATCGGTAGCAGCGATGCGTGAAAGTGGGGCAAAGCCGAACCCGGCACTGTTGGTGCGATTGGCTCCGTTAGGCCCGCACTACTTCAAGAGCACGCTCAAGCTGATTATCGATGCCCCTCTGCGCATCTTCAAACGACCACGCTACATCGATGTCCGGCTCGATACCATGCCCCTGAATCCTAGTGCCGTTCCAGCTTTGATACGCGGCCACAGGATAGACGAGTTGATAGCCACCTCCGACCTTTACCCCGGTTCTCGAAATGAGCCGGCCTGGAGTCTTCGTCCCCACCACCGTTGCCAGCGCGTTCTCTTTTGCGAACAGGGTGACCATTTCGGCGGCTCCCGTTGTGTGTTCATTCACGAGCACGACGATGTTTCCATGAAACGGTTTCGGCCCGAGACCCTCCGTTTCCAAGACAACAGACTTCTTGGAGCCAAACTTGATCGCAAGAGGAATGAGTTCCCACTTCATCGAGGGAAGTCTTGCTAATCGTGGGAGATGGTCCTTCGAGATGCCTCTTTCCGCAGTCATGCGATCGAGGCTGTAGCCAATAGGCTGACGACGGGGGGTAAACAGACTCATCAGCCGCACATTGCCGATGCCACCGCCGGGGTTTCCGCGTAGATCGAGCAACAAACGCTCTGCGCCTGCCAAACTCCCATAGAACAGGTGACTCAATGCATTTGCGAAGTCGATCCCAATCTTTCCTGGGAAAAGGCTGATCTTGACGATCGCCATGCGGTCTGTCGTCATTGTTCCAGTTACGCTTGTCGGCTCCGAGTACGGATTGTCTTCATATTTCGGAGAAGGTGTCTTGAGATCCAAATGGATCTGCTTCCGCTCGTTGCCTCTCAGAACTTCTATGTGCGTCGCTTTGTCCATTACGAATGCGGGGCGTTCTGGAGGCAAAACTTGTACTCCGTCGATGGTGAGAAGGACATCCGCCGGTTCCACTCCACAGCGCTGCGCGACTCCCCCTGGAGCAACATCCTGAAACGCCCAATGAATGCCTTGGCCAGGTACATCGACGGAGTGAAAGCTGGCATTGATCGCATTCCGTGGTGTGATTTTGCTGTTTGGGCCGAGCAAGCCCATCGTACTGTCGAGTTCCGATAGCATCGCCTCCATTTCGCTCTCGAAGGCTGCGGTGGTCGGCGCAGTGAGAATTGCCTCCCGATGTGATGTCACGATCTGGTCCCAGTGTTTTCCATGAAAATCGGGAGCATAGTAGCCAGCCTGCACCGTCTTCTGCACCTTCGCCAGAATCTTTTTGCGTTCTTCAAGGGGGATCATTGCTTTATCACCTCGTCTCTGCATTTGCCAGGGGCGCACTTGGCTCTCCGCTCATCTCAAATGCAGCCCAATAGTACGGTTGCGACGCAGCGCTCGCGATCATGCTCATCTTTGCTTGGCGTAGCGCCTCTGATTTACTCTGACCTTGCTTCAAATTCTCATAGAAGTCGATCATTAGTGTTGCGGTTGCCCGATCGTCAACATTCCACAAGGAACTGACGACGGTCGTTGCGCCGGCGTCTAGAAAAGCATTGGCTAGACTATCGACGCCGGATTCCCCCACAGGGCCGACGCCTGTATCACATGCGGATAGCGTGACCAGACTCGCATTGAGTTGGAGATTGCGTATTTCACGGGCCTGAAGGAGGCCGTCATTCTTTTCTCCCCGCTCCGGTGCAAATACTAGCGAAGAACGATCGGGATAATCTTTATCGATGAATCCATGAAGCGCCAGGTGGAGCACGCTGAATTCATTCAATGGCAGAGTCCTGAAGTCCGTTTCAGTTGCGGTATTTCCGGCGAGCACGATTGATGGCTTCGGCAACTCTCGTGCGATGGTTGTGACCTCATGCAGAGACTGAGGCAGGGGAGTGAACTGCTTCAATTCTGGCGCAGTCACTTCTCGCAGGACGCGATCGAATCCCGTAGGTCGCTCAGCAGACCATGCGGCCACGCCAAGAAGCTCTTGCCGATCCTGAGGATGCCTCACCCCACGAACAACATCCAACACGGTCGCTGAAGGCACAACGCTGACAGCATGGGTCTGGACAACATATTTATTCCCGTCCCAGAGCGCAGAGAACGGCAGCCGATGAAGCCCACCATCGGCAACGACGATCACCGAGGCGGCTCTCGCGTATTCAGGTATATCGCCAAGGAGGGTATAGAAGAGCCCCTGTCCTAGCGCAGCATTCGTCTTCTTCTGATCGAGGGCTCGTCGGTACTGTGATACCCGTGATTCCAAATCAGTCTTTCCTGGCAGAGAATGGCTCGTCACCGCGCTTTTTGTGATTGCCATCACGTACGAGGACGGCTCACCCAGAACATATTCCAGCAGCAACTCTCCCTTTTCGAGGTGCCGCTGGAAGTTTTGAAGATTCACCGGGTGAATCGAAGTAAGACCAGCAAGACGCGGCGTGTCCATTTCAAGCTCGGTCCGATAAATCTTCTGCTCGATCTCCGATCGCGTTGTACTGTCGTCGGAACGGATGAGACGGATATTGAGCTGGGTCAGATGTTCTTCACTACTGTCAGGTCGATGCGGTGGAATCGCGGCATGGTGCTCCAGGGCTTGCGTCTCGATTCGTCCGTGCGCCTTTTCGATGACTTGGAATGCGTCCGCGTTACGGCCCTGCTGAATCAATGAAGAGAAGTAGCCAGAATAGACATCGCTCAAGTCTGCCAGCAGCAGACGCTCCACCCCCGGCGTTGGCGTGCTCGCCAGAATGGAATCAATCAGGATGGTGCTTCGTTCGTAGTTGTGATTGGAGTCAGTGATGCGGCCCACGTGCCGGAGGATCTCCGCTTTGATTGCAAGGTTCCGAGGAACGAAATAGAGCTCATCTGGGATCTTGGTATTTGCGTCCAAGGCGTCGTTTATCGTTTGCAGGGCCTCATTGAAATGTCCTTCACCCGCTAACGCCTTTGCCAGGGAGCCGCCGGTCGAGGTGAAGCCGCGCCAGAACGACAGGTGAGCAGCATACCGCAACGCATGTCGATAGGCCGCAATCGCCAGCTCCGTCTTTCCCATCTGGCTGAATAGATCGCCGCGGTTGATTTCCGCAGCGCAAAGGTGTCCCTCAAGATGGCGGGATGTTGCCCACGCCTCACCTTCGTCCAGGAGCTTGAGGGCCTCGTCGAAGCGCTTCTGAGCGGTCAGAATCTCTACCTCTGTGCTCTTGGCCATACTCGGATAGGGTGCCCCTGAGGTATTGTTTGCGGTACGGATTGCCTCTTTCACTGCTTCTTGCGCTTCTGCGTAGCGACCAATATGCGCCAAACCCTCCGCATAGACGCTCGCATAGCGAATCTGCGCTCCGCGATCGTGAAAGAGCTTCGAGATCATCCAGGCGTAGACGACCTTCGTTTTCGCTGCGGCGATGTTCCCGCTCAGAAAATCTGCAATGCCTTGTTCGCCGGTAGCGCGGGCTGCAATGAGAAAGTGTCCCCGCTGCATCGCCATCTCCTGAATCTGAGAGTATGTGGCCGCGGTCAATGCGGCATCGTAGTTGACCTCGAGCATTCCTCGGACGGTGAGAATCCGTAACTTGGTTTCATAGTCACGGGCTGCGGGCAATTCGAGATCCGATGACAATTGTGAAATCTGCGAGGCGATGCTCGTCGTTTCCGAGGTTGCTGGAATCTGGCTCACATGGGAATAGAGTGCACAACTCGGATCGTTCCGTTGGAGACAGAGGGTCTCGGCCTGTTTATAAATTGGTGCCGCATCGATCCAGCTATTAAGCCACGCACTCTCATCCGCTTGTTCCAGGAGCCGTGACAACGGGTCGGGTGAGTGCCGTCGGGCGAAACGTAGCAGGGGGCCAACGGTGATGCCACATAGGACCAGAAGCCCAAGTACCCCAGCCGCTTTCGAAAACCGTCCCAAGAGCTTCTTCCACATGGCCCGGGCCCCCAAATCACGAAGCGCCTTTAATCGTAGCTGGGCGTGCACATTTTCTCAATCGCAGTCGAGAGCGCGATCGTAAAACGGAATCGTCGGGGCAGGCAGTCAGAATGAAGTCAACTCAGTGGTGGCCAGCGTCCTGTGCGAAGGGTGACTTTTCGCGTCAGTGCAGCTGAACGGGATAAAAGTAAGGCGCGGAATCCTGCTCGCTTTTGAGACTCAATCTGTAGGTGCCGGAGGGCAACGCGGCGAGGCTCCAGCTAAGACGAAGCTCTAGCTTGCCATCCTGCGTGTTGGCAGTTCCAGTCGCAGAGACAAGGGTCTTGCCGTCGTTCTGTTGCAGCGTAACCTCATAGCGTCCCTGAGGGCTCAGGGGCGGCAGTTCGACGATTACCAGTCCGGCTTCCTTCATAAGGAGCCTGGGGTGAATCGGCTCAACTCCGCGGGCTGTCGGCTCCCCACTTAAATCAAGGACTTCGGCGTGCACCTCCCGTGAAGAGGGAGGGGTCACCCGGCTACGGTGAGTACCGATCGTAAGCCCGATGAGAAGACATGCAGCCGCCGTTGCACCCAGAACCAGAAGATTGAGGTTGTTTGGTTTCTTTGCCAGGACCGGCGGCTGCTTCGCGATTTGCGCCTGCCGCGCTTGCCGAAAGGCGATGACCTCTCGCATGCACTCCGCACATGCCATGACATGACCGTACTTGGAGTCTTGCAGGTTTAACGTTTGCGGTTCATAAACGATGGACTTCAGGGTCTCAGAGTTGAGGCAGTCCTTCCTCGTTGGGTTCGGATAGTGGTCGAGTACATGCTGTTCCAACTGCCGATACAGTACGGCATCCGGATCTTCAGATCCGTGGAGATGTTCAAAGGGCACTGGACGTCCTCACAGCGAATCGCGGGAGCGGCTGGGTCTCGCTAATCCTACTTGGGATTGAGGCCAGTGCCAAATCTGCGTCGAAGTTGCTCAACGATGCGCGCACAGCGCTTGCGCAAAGCATGCTTACTCTGCCCCTTCATTTCAGCGATCTCCACCCAACTACGGCCCGCCATAAAGCGCAACAAGAGAAGCTCCCGATCCTTCGGATCAAGGCTGCTCATGATCTTCTTCAAATCGAGTTGAGCGACGACAGCATCCTCAATACAAAAGGATCCTGCTGAATCGGACATCGGAATGGTGGCGTTCTGTGCCCGCTTCCGGTTACGCGAGACGACTTCGAAGTGGCGAAGCAGAAGTTGTGCTGCATCGATCGACTTCTGCTGGCCTTCGAGTAAAACCGATGCGGTGCGCTGGATCGCCCGCTCCCACAAGTCTTCGGGAGGGTATGGCTCACGAAGCAGCCGTTGGGAGATGGAGCACGCCGCCTCCCAGCTTTGCGCAGCCGCTTCTTGCATCTGCAGCTTCAGCCATTGCTGTTCGAAGTGATTCCTACCCAGCAAGAGCGGGTCAGCCGGATAGGGAGAGGGGGAGGTCGCCATGTTCAGAGCCCAATTTGTTTATGTCTAGATTTCCGCAAGATTATCGCAAAACGTAACCAACGTTGTATAGACGAAAAAGAAAAAACGTGATTTCTCAAACGGCTTTGTCCGCTTTGTCGGTTTTCCACAGCCCTTATAAATAAGGGCACTTCTAAACAGGAGTAGCAGCATGGCAGCAACCTTAAAACGCGCCTATCAATCGTGGTCAGACGATGCATATGCTTTGGCTCGTCAAGCACGCTCTCTCAATTTTCTGAAAATCGAGCCTTTGATCCAAAGACTGCAGCAGACCTCTGGACGATCTCGGCGGGACTGCCTGGTACTCATCCACAGATGCGCTCAACAGCAACCCCAGCGGCGCCCTTGGACCGATCAGGAGATTGATCAAGTTCGTGAACTTTTAATCGCCAATCCAGTCGAGACCGTTGCCAGCAAGCTTGGTCGAAGCGCGTCTTCGGTGAAGCAGCTCTGCGGCCGTTTGGGCATTCGGGTGAGGGAACTCAGGTGTGATCTATTTTCCATTAACAGCCTCGCTGCGGCCATGCATGTGCGGAAGGCGGAGATCGTCTATTGGATCGAGCAAGGGTGGCTGGAGGCCGAGCGAAAGGATCAGGGGAGAAACTCTTGTTACAAGATCTCGCCAGAAGCTCTGCAGCACTGCCTCCGCGAGCGTCTGGCTGAATTGCAAAAACGTAACATCCGCAGTGCGACTATTCTGGCAGTCTTCAATCAGTTCTGCTACGTGCCGAAACACACTGTGGGTGAGCAACTCCTTCAGGTGCGTGAGGCAAAACGGGAACAGGCCGCGTACGAAACTGCGATTTCAATCGATCGGTAAATTTGGCAGCGTGGCCGTCTCGAAGACAGCTCAAAGTGAACAATAGTGTCACCACTAGTGCCACTATTACGATGTTCCCACCGCTCGCCATTTGCTCAGAGGCTGTTGAGCAAATCCGGCCCTTGATTTCGCACGTTGCCGACCTTCGGGTTGGCACGGTAAAGTTCCATTTCGTTGGCCTCATACGGCTTGAGTAAGTGAATGGGCGGCTGTTCGATCTGTTTTCGATCAAGCCATTCGTCGTAATCCTGCGGATGAAGTATAGCGGGCATCCGATCGTGGAGAGTAACCATCAGTTCGTTGGGTGGCACGGTGATGATGGCGAAGCTCTGTATCCATTCATCCGTCTGAGGATTCTTCCACGCATCCCAGAGGCCGGCGAAACCGAACAGACCTGAACCTTTGACGGTAAAGCGCCACACCTCGCGCGTGGTTTTGTTCCACTCGAAGAAACCGTCTGCCGGCACGATGCAACGCCGGCGATGGAGTGGATCACGCCAAAGATCGCTACGTAAAAGCGACTCTTTGCGAGCGTTGATAGTGCTTCGTTTGGGATCTGGTCCCTGTCGGTGGCCGATCAGTCCCCAGCGGGCGATGACAAGCTCGCGCCTATTCGAATCGCGGGCTTGACGGGCAATAACGTGTTCGGTGGAGGGCGCGATGTTGTAGCCGGGCGCGAAGGCAAGGCTCTCCAGCGGCGCGTCAGCTTTGAAGAAGTCTTGCAGTTGGGTGAGTGTCGCCGTTCGGTGGTAACGCCCGCACATGGTGCCAGAGTAGCCTCCAGTGAACCGGGCAAGGCCGGTAATCTGCATCCGATTGCAACGGCAGCCCTTCCAACACAAAAGCTTCAAAATTTATTGGAGCTTCAGGCAAATCTATCAAACAGAATCGTTTAGTCGTTCCGAAGCGCCAACTGAAGGCCTTTTAGTGCACTTTCTGTAGTGCATAGACCGTTGCGTGTGCGGTAGATTGGGGCGAAGATAAGGCGAAACTATGCCCTTCGCCAGCCAGCTTAGAACCATCATTGAAAATCAGCTTTCGCAGCGAATTCCCGCTGCACTGAGCCCGGCTCATGCCGTCACAGCGCATGCGTCTCTTGGTGTTCCTGCGCTGGAGGAACTGCTCGAAGGCCTGCCGGTCGGCGCTCTATCCGAGATCACAGGCGTTCACGGCTCGGGTCGTACGGCGCTGGCCTGTGCCGCTGTGTCTACCGCGACACAGGCAGGTCAGGTGGTGGCCTGGGTGGATGTCTCGAATGCATTCGATCCTGCGTCGGCGGCTGCAAATCAAATTCAGCTTGACCGGATGCTATGGGTCCGCTGCGGGCAGAAAGAACCGCTTATTGCTGCTTGTCCGAAGGCACACGCCGCTGCGGCAGTGTTTGCGACTCCGCAAACTGCGAGGGTGCAGCAAGGCGGCGGCAGCCCGCACCCGCGGTCGGAGGCGCGCGGATTGTCCGAGGCAGTGAATACACTGCTAGCCTCGCCTGCCAAGTATCGCAAGGACAGAATGACCGGGACTCCAGGCGCTCCCAACAGGCCGTTGCAGCAGACATCTGCGCCGCGAAGCAGGCTCTCCGCGCGCATCGAGCAGGCAGGGACAGACCGCCAACCGTCACGTCGTGGCACCTACGTGCTGGACCAGAGAGAGCGATTCACTGGTGCTGCAGCGCCTGCACATCCGGCATCTGCGCCCGTTGCTGTGCGCCGGCAGCCTGCCAAGCCGTGGGCTCGTATCGATCAGGCATTGCGTGTCACCGATCTGTTGCTGCAGGCAGGTGGATTCAGCGTCGTCGTGCTCGACCTGGCGGACATCGCCGCAGAGTTTGTTTCGCGTATTCCGATAGCGACGTGGTTCCGCTTTCGTGCGGGCGCGGAGCATGCGCAGTCGGTGCTCCTCGTGCTGACGCAGCACGCTTCGACCGGCAGCAGCGCGGCACTGGTGCTGAAGACGCAGGGGCTTGGTGCGCTGGAGAGTATAACGTACTTTCCGGGACTTCGCTTCTCGGTCGAGGTGGGACGGCGGCGTTTTGCATCAGCTTCCTCTCCCGTCCCGATATGTAAGCCACCACAACGCGTAACAGCAGCGGAATGGAAGGCTCGCTCGATCTGGGCAGGTGCCCGATGAGCTATCTGTGCATCCGCATAGTGGAGTTTCCTGCACATACGCTCCTATCGCTGCGTCCGGAGCTGTGGCATCAGCCGGTAGTAGTGCTGGAGCATGAGCCGCCACTGGAGCGTGTCTGCTCCGGCAATTCCCGTGCCTTCACGCAGGGAGTGCGGCATGGCATGACGCGCGTCGACATGGAGAACGTTCCAGGCCTCGTTGCGTTGCGGCGATCTCTCAGCGAAGAACGGTCATTGCGGGACACGTTGGTGACGCTGCTGGGAAAATACACCCCGCGCATTGCAGAGACGAGTACGGATGGTGTCTGTTGTGTGCTGCTCGATCTGGCCGGGACCGAGCGCCTGATGGGTGCTCCGATCCAGGTTGCGAAGCAGATCCAGCAGCAGTTGACGATGTTGCGCATCGAGGCAGTGTTCTGTATCTGCAGCGACGCACAGACAGCACTGGCAGTGGCGCGAACGCTTCGCAGCGATAGTGTCCCGATGCTGATTCCGGATGGCCAGGAGCGTGCCGCGCTGGCTCCGCTGCCACTGAGCGCGATTGAACCGAATGTAGAGCTGGCGGAGACGTTTGCGCTCTGGGGTACTCGCACGCTGGGGCAGCTCGCTTCATTGCCGTTGCGCGAACTGATCGCCCGACTGGGACAGCCAGCGAAGCGGCTCCATGAACTTGCCACTGGCACGCATCCGTATCTCTTCCGGCCGCTGGAAGTAGTCTTCGTACTGGAGGCGCATGCTGACTTTGAAGATCCTATCGAACTGATCGACTCGCTGCTCTTCGTTCTTGGCCCGATGCTGGACAGGTTGGTTGCACTAGTCACGGCAAGGGCGCAGGCCCTGCTTTCCATGCAGCTCAAGCTCAAGCTGGATGGAGCAGCGGAGTATTGCATCTCGGTTCGCCCGGTGCTTCCTTCCACCGACCGCAGGTTCTTGCTGAAGCTGCTGCAGCTAGAGCTGGCTACACATCCGCCCTCTGCCGCAGTGATTGGCCTTGTGCTGACAGCAGAGCCGGCTGCACCAACGCGCGAGCAAGGCGGCTTATTCTCGCCGCAACTGCCGGATGCCTCGCGGCTGGATGTAACGCTGGCTCGTATCCAGTCCATCGTGGGCGAAGGCAACGTCGGCTCCGCACAACTCAAGGACACGCATGCGCCAGAAGGGTTTTCCATCGTGCCATTCCTGGTACACGCGGCAACGTCTCCAGACAAGACACCGCACCAGCCTGCACGCATGGTGCAACGGATGCTTCGCCCCCCTTGGCCAGCACATGTTTCGTACGAGGGAGACAGGCCATCGTTCATTGCCTGCGATCACCAGCGCTTTCGGGTGAAGCATGCCTATGGACCCTGGTACAGCAGTGGCGCATGGTGGAGCCGGGATGCGTGGGCGCGTGAGGAGTGGGAGGTGATTCTGAAGTCGGAGAACGCCGCGATGCCCCTCCATGCGCTTCTGGTGCATGACCTCACGGCTCAAGCATGGAGATTGGAGGGCATCTATGACTGAGCCCTACGTTGAACTTCACGCCGCGAGCGCCTTCTCCTTTCTGGAGGCAGCATCGCTGCCTGAAGCCTTGGTAGAACAGGCCGCAGCCGTCGAGATGCCAGCGATCGCTTTGCTCGACCGGAACGGCTTTTACGGTTCGGCTCGCTTCCACACCATGGCAGAAAAGAAGAAGATCAAGGCGCACATTGGCGCGGAGATCGCTGCGATGGAGTTGGGAGAGCGCATGGCGCCTCCACTTTGGACCGGGGACACGCGCACCGCGGAACCGGTTCGTGTTCCGCTGCTTTGCACGTCGCGTACGGGCTATCAAAACCTGTGCCAACTCATCACGCGGTTCAAGCTCAGGGAGGAAACAAAGACGGAAGGTGCGGCACGCTTGGAAGAGATGGAGACATTCGCTGAAGGCTTGATCTGCCTGACCGGCGGTGATGAAGGACCATTGGCCTCGGCGTTGGCCCGTGGTGGTGAACCCGAAGGCAGGCGCATGGTCGAGCGCCTGGTGTCGATCTACGGTGTCGAGAATGTATACATCGAACTCCAGCGGCATCAGGAAAGGGAAGAGGAATGGCGCAATCAGGCAGTCCTGCGCATTGCCAGCTCACTCAAGCTTCCGGTCGTAGCGACCAACGGTGTGCGCTATGCCACCCAGTATGACCGCGAGATCCTGGATGTGTTTACCAGTATTCGTCATGGACTGGACCTCCCGCATGCTGGCCGGTTGCTGACTGTCAACGCGCAGCGGCATCTTCGTTCTGCGAAGGAGATGCAGAGTCTCTTCTACGATCTGCCACACGCACTGCGGCAGACAGCAGAGATCTCGCAACGGCTTGCGTTTACGCTCGACAACCTCGGCTATGAGTTTCCACGGTATCCGGTTAGTGCTGGTGACACGATGGAGCGCTTCCTGCGTCAACGGGTGATGGAAGGCGTGTGCATGCGCTATGGTCACCCGGGCAAGCGCAGCCTGTTAGTGAAGGCCACCGCGCAGGCACAACACGAGCTGGCATTGATTGAGCAGCTTGGCTTCGCGGGCTATTTTCTGATCGTGTGGGACATCGTTCACTACTGCAAACGAAATGGCATCCTGATCCAGGGACGCGGCAGTGCAGCCAATTCGGTAGTCTGTTACGCACTGGAGATCACGGCCATCGATCCTATCGCGATGGACCTGCTCTTCGAACGCTTCCTAAGCGAGAGCCGTGGCGAATGGCCGGACATCGATCTCGATTTGCCATCGGGCGAGAAGCGCGAGCAGGCCATCCAGTATGTCTACGAGCGCTACGGCGAACTGGGTGCGGCAATGACCGCCAATGTCATCACTTATCGGGGCAAGTCGGCTGCGCGCGAGGTAGGCAAGATGCTGGGTTTCGATGCCGCCACGCTCGGCCAGCTTTCAAGCTTGGTTGGACATTGGGAATGGCGCGGGCCGAACGACACGATGGACCATCAATTCCGCCATGCCGGCTTCGATATAGCGCATCCGCGCATCGCCAAGTATCTGGAGCTGTGCCTGCGACTGCAGGACTTGCCCAGGCATCTCGGCCAGCATTCCGGCGGCATGGTCATCTGCCAGGGACAGCTCGATCATGTCGTGCCGATCGAGCGAGCCTCCATGGCCGGTCGCACGGTGGTGCAGTGGGACAAGGAGGATTGCGCCGACCTCGGGCTCATCAAGGTAGACCTGCTCGGCCTCGGCATGATGGCCGTGATGAAGGATTGTCTAGAACTAGTGCCGCAACACTACGGCGACTCCGTTGATCTGGCACAGCTTCCGCAGGAAGACGACGTGTACAAGGTGCTGCAGCAGGCCGATACCGTGGGCATGTTCCAAGTGGAGAGCCGCGCGCAGATGGCCTCGCTGCCGCGCAATAAGCCCGATAAGTTCTACGACATTGTTGTACAGGTCGCGATCATCCGCCCTGGGCCGATCGTCGGCAAGATGATGCACCCGTACATGCGGCGTCGGCAGAAGAAGGAAGAGGTCACCTATCCGCACCCGATGCTGGAAGACACGCTGTATCGCACGCTCGGCGTGCCACTCTTTCAGGAGCAATTGCTGCGCATCGCCATGATCGCTGCCAACTTCACCGGCGCAGAGGCTGAAGAGCTGCGCCGTGCTGTTGGGATGCGGCGCTCCATGCAGCGCATGCGCGATCTTGAAGTGAAGCTGCGCGCCGGGATGACCGCGAACGAGATTCCGGCGGCGACGCAGGACCAGATCGTGCAGAGCATCAGTTCCTTCGCGCTCTATGGCTTTCCGGAGTCGCACGCGGCCAGCTTTGCGCTGATCGCCTACGCCTCGGCATATTTCAAAGTTCGCTATCTCGCGGCCTTCGCCTGCGCGCTGCTCAACAATCAGCCGATGGGCTTCTACATGCCTGCCGTAATCGTCAAGGATGCCCAACGGCACGGCCTGAAGGTCCGCTCGATTGATATCCAAGAGTCCGACTGGCCATGCACGCTGGAGCGCGAACCGGATGGCAGCGTCTCACTCCGCCTTGGCCTGTTGTATGCCAAAGGGCTGCGTCAGGCGAGCGGTCTGGCCATCGTCGAGGAGCGGCGGCGCTCAGGCGTATTTCGCTCCGTGGAAGACCTGGCGCGCCGCGTGCCCTTTTTGAATAAGAAGGAACTGACACAGCTGGCCAGCGTGGGCGCTCTGAACTCGATGGGAGCCGTCGGCCATCGTCGCGATGCGTTGTGGCAGGTAGAGCAGGCGGGAAGATCAGTAGGCCCGCTGCTGCGCTCGGCTGCGCCTTCCATACCTGCGAATGAGACGAACTCGCCACTGATGAGGATGACCACAGAGGAACGCCTGGTGGCGGACTACGCAGGAACCGGGTTGACCGTAGGCAAACACCCCATGGCCTACCATCGGGCTGAACTTCAGCAGCAGCAGATATGCTCGGCCCGGGAGTTGCGCTCCCTCAAAGACGGCAGCCATGTCCGCACTGCGGGCTGTGTGATTGCCCGGCAGCGGCCGGGAACCGCGATGGGCTTCATCTTTCTTTCGATGGAAGACGAGACGGGCATCTCGAATATCATCATCCATCCCGATCTTTACGAGCAGGAGCGGGCGCTCGTCAGCACCGGGAAGTTCCTGCTCATCGAAGGCAAACTCCAGTACGAAGACACAGTCGTGCATGTCAAGGCCCAACGGGTCGCGCCGCTCGCAGTGAGCGCGATCGAAGTCCGCTCGCACGATTTTCGTTAACAAGGTATGTGGGGTGCCCAAAAGAACCGCGCTTTGTGCTAGATTGCCCGAGACTCTAGCGCAAGAGTTCTGAACGGCTCCCATTGCAATCGGTCGTACATCCCTAGGTAGTTCTACACCTAGAAGAGAGAGCGACTCAGTGTTAACCAAACTACGTAGACTCCATGCACTCTCTTGTGCGCCGCCAGCTCAAGAAAGACGAAGAGAAGCGTGACGGAGCTCAATACGAGTTGTCGTCGCTCCATTCGTAGCTTGGATGCGGTAGCCGGGCGGACCCGCCATTGGGAGGAGGGTCGGCGGCGCAGCCTCCGTGCTTGAAAGACGACTGCTAGATTTACGACTGCGCTTCCGAGAGCGAAAAGTAACATGGGCAAACGAATGGCATCCGTGTGGAATTTCTGCGCGAGAGGCGACGTGACAATTGCCGTGATGAATCCCGCGAGCCCGACAGCAAATTGCATGCCTGACGCCGCGATCAGCGCGGTGCAAATGCTTTGCAGAAGAGCAAAAACAATGCGGGCCAGGTCACCGCGTTGGTCTGTTTCTCTATCTGCTCAGCCTGCGCGAGCTCATTCTCTTCGCTGCTCATGCGCCTCCTAGCAAGACCCAGAGTGTGCGCAGCCCAGCGTTCCATGAACTCCGCCACCCTGTCCGAGCGCGCGTCCGCCAACCTCTCTCAACTGCTCGAGCGCGACCTAATTGATTCCGTCTCCTCTGCTGTCGATAGTTGGATCGTTCATCTGTGCTGCCCTGCGCAACTTCGCTGTCGACTCCTTATCCTGAGATCTGCCACTCCATTTGTTGACGGCGAAAAAAAGGAGGACCAAAACAATTGCGACACCTGCGCAGATGATCAAAACGATTGTCATGAAAAAGTCCCTCGGTTGGTGTTATCTGTAAGGTTTCTCTACTTCGAAGCGAGAGATCGGCCCAGCTTGGCGTCCGTCGCGCATTCGAGGTATTGCTGTATTTGCCGGAGAACCGTGCCCGCTACTTGAGGATCACTGGGTGCCTGTCGACTTTCAGCCGAAACAGATGGTACGGTTTCACGCGTTCATCGCGACCGTTATGCATCGTAGGCTGCCGATTCAGTTGATTGGCAGTGACATACAGATATCCATCAGTGGCAAGCGACATCGTATCCGGCCAAATCAGACGGGGGTCGTGGACCAGTGTCTCGGTTATCCCTGTTTGCGGGTTCCAGCGATGGATGCTGTCGGTGACGGGGTCTGTCATGTAGACATTCCCGGCGTTATCCGACTCGAGCCCATCTGACGGCATCTTGCCTGTCACGACGCGGACAGTCGCAGCCACCTGGGCGTCTGATTTGGTCGAATCCCGGAGAGCCGCTGTGGAGACGGCATAGAGCTTGGTGGAGTTGATGGGACAGTAGTAGAGCGCCGCTCCGTCGGAGGAGATGGCGATGCCATCGGCGGCAAAGTTGACGGGCCGCGCTGGGTATCCTGGCAGGGTCTGGTAGACGGGCTGCCCTTCGGCGAACATTAAAAACCCATCTTCAGAAAGAACGCTCGAATGCTGATTGAGCCGCCGCATGCTCTTCCCAGTGGCCAGGTCGACCACGATGATAGCGTTCGGCCCTTCGGAGGATGAGTCCGTGATGTACGCGGTGCCGTGGATGCGATCAGGTGTGACCTTTCCGGCTGAGCGTTGAGCCGTGGGGTGCATCGCATCCTTGGGTGCGGTATCGGGATCGGGCAGGGGGCTGCTGCTGACGGCAGTTTGGGGATCCTGGGGCGCATCGCTGCTAGCCCGAAGATCGAAGCGCACGTCGTTCATGTAACTGTTGGTGCCCGCAACCTCCGCCGGCAGGAGAATCGTCTTCACAACTCGATTCGTCTCTAGGTCGATGCAGACGAGCTTTGGGCCATCCGGCACGATGTTCTTGAGAAGTGGCGCTCCAGTATCAAGGATCCACAGGCGATCCGTTGGATCGACGACAACGGACTGAACGCCAACGAAGTGAGTCTGATCCGCTTGCCGGTCCTCGAATGCATTCGGGTTTGGCTTGGTGCGCCCCGGCCAGTCGTTGATCTCGCTGCTTGGGTAGGCGACGGCTTGCCCGTGAACCAGCTCCGCTACTGTGAAGGGGACGTCATCTCCCCAGCGCGGAAAGTTTACGAAGATGCGTCCCGAGTGAGACACTGTAACCCCAGTCGGCATAGGACCGGAGAAGGTCGCGACCGTTTCCAGACTTCCCACGGCACGATCTTTCGCTGCCTGATCCTGCGGAGAGGCACTGAGGGATGGTCCGAATGCAAAGAGGGCCGCAGCGGCAATGGCACATGCTATGCATTTCATCATGCTTCGCGTGACCTCACTTTGATTTCTCGCCGATAGATGGGTACTTTTTCTTAACCGCAGACTTCACCCTCTTCTTTTCAGCCGGTGTTCCAGAATGTGCCACGCGTGAGAGGGCATTCCGAGCATGCGCCTCGTTCTCGATCGGATACTTGCGCTTATCAGGTTCCGCGAAGGACTTCGCGGGGAGCGACTTTCGTTTCTTACTCGAAAGCTTCACCATGTTGTCTCCTTGTGCAGATCGGACGATACATAACAGTTGAGCGGCAAGCCAGTCGCGCCTGCGTCGGGCGGGAAGACGAACTCGCCGCTCATCACATTTTGAGAACTATTGAAAGGAGTCTGCTAAGCTCTGCGCGCCGTAGAGTTCAGCCTCTTTCGCTTTGTCTACCACGGCTCCCATGCCGAAGAACTCATGGGTGGTGCCGGGATAGAGACGGTACTGGACCTTGTTTCCTGCCTCTCGGAGCTTCGCCGCATAAGCCTCGCCGTCACTTTGGAGCGGATCGATCTGCGCCGCGATGATCGTAGCCGGCGGCAGGTTACGAAGATCGGCGTTGATGGGTGCTACTGCCGGATCGTTCGCTTCCGACGGGTCCACGTAGAACTTGAAGAAGTATTTCAACAATGGCGTGTTTAACGGGATTGCATTTTGATACTTGATATCGGACGGCTGATCCACATTACTGCTCGTGACTGGATAGATGAGAAGTTGATGGGTTGGGCGCTGCATCCCCTGATTGCGTGCCGCTATAGCGACTTCTGTTGCCAGGTTCCCACCCGCACTCTCGCCCGCTACGGCAATCTTTGACGGGATACCGTTGTACTGGGACGCGTTCTCGATCGTCCAGCGATAGGCTGCGATGGCATCTTTCCGTGCGGCCGGAAATGGCGCCTCTGGAGCCTTCCGGTACTCGACAGATACGACGACGGTGTTTGCATAGTCGCAGAGCGCGCGCGCGCTGGCATCGTAGGTGTCGATCGTCGCGATAACGAAACCTCCGCCGTGGTAGTAGACCGTAACCGGGAACGGTCCATTGCCTTTCGGCGTATAGATTCGAATAGGAATCTGATTTCCGTCTGGGCCGTTAACCGTCAAGCCGTCTGTTACCTTGCCGACCGGCATCGGTGCTTCGGCGCGGCCGGTCGCTCGGGCGACGGCCTTCTCCGCATCTTCGGCCGAGAACTGCTGACGAGCATCCTGCGGCGTCAAATTGACGATAGGTGTTCCCTGAATGGTTTTGAGCGCAAAGATCACTTCGGCCATCTGTGGGTCGAGCATGCGGAAGATCTGTTGCTGCGTGAGAGGTTGAACATCGTCTTGAGCACCTGCGATAGTTGCAGAGGCCAGCGAGAGACTGCAGAGAGCAAGTAGGGTCGGAATGCGCGTTGTCATGTGAGTGTCCTGAGAGGAAAGAGGCCGGATGTTGATCCGGCAGATGGAATCGATGACTGACGGCGAGACAATCAAGAGCCCCAACAGAGAAAGATTGAAAGATGCAGCGGCTGAATGCACCTGCGCGGGAGACTTCTCACTCAGGTTGCCACTTAGGATGCGGTCAAGTCGATAGATGGATGGAACAAAAGTGGACGAGTTAGCTTGATCAATAGGCTTCGCTATCTTTGTCGGGTACCGTACGTAGGTTTCAGAACGTGAAGTGTGGTGGATGGCTTGTTATGGATCGACGTCACCTACCGTCACGGCGCTCCAAGCATCAAAGGCAGTGAATGAAGACACTCTTTGTAACAACGCCGGTTCTTAAGCAGGCGTATGAGGTTGCAGGACCGAAGCAGGGTGAGCCAATATTTCTGCTGCACGGCTGGCCAGATTCGCCTCGAACTTGGGACGGAGTCCTGCCAGTCCTTCACGACGCCGGCTTTCAGACAATCGCACCATATCTTCGCGGGTATGGCCCCTCCCGCTTCAGAACCAAACCCTTCGGAGGGCGACTACGGCGGACGGGCCAGCCTGTAGCCTTCGCCCAGGACATGATCCACCTTGCGGATGGACTGAAGCTGAAACGCTTTTACTTTATCGGTCACGATTGGGGAGCGCGAACCGGCTACGCCCTGGCGGCACTCTTCCCTAAAAGTCTGAAGTCGCTCGTCGCGATCTCTGTCCCATTCGAGCCTGGCAACGCAGAGCCGCCACCTTTTCCGCAGGCGTATGCCTTCTGGTACCAGTGGCTATTGTGCACGAAACCCGGAGAGAAGAAGTTCCGCGAGGATCCGGTCGCATTCGGTCGGGCCCAGTGGGACGCTTGGAGCCCGGCGTCCTGGTACACGCAAGCCGAGTTTGAAGAGACCGCGGAGAGTTGGAAGGGGACGGATTTTAAGGACGTGGTCCTGCATAGCTATCGCTCACGCTGGGGTCACGCAGAATTGGATTCTCGCTACGCCGCTCTGCAGGCGCGGTATGAATCGACGACATTTGTTCACGTCCCGACGTTGCTCCTTCACGGAGTGGAAGACCATTGCGAACTTAAAGCGACAGCGGATGGTGCCGATCATTGGTTCAAAAGCAGTTATCGGCGTCAACTCATCGAAGGAGTTGGCCACTTCCCGCAGCGCGAGGCTCCTGAGAGCGTAGCGGCGGCGATTTTGGCGCACGTTGGCAGACATGGCCGATGAGCAACTGAAAAGCCGCTCAGCCGCTCTCTCGATTTAGCATGCCAAGTGTGTCTTCGCGAGCCGACGCAAGAGTCGCCTCGTCCCCTCCGTTCCGAACCCGTAGAGCAGGTGGGTGGCAAACTCACTCAGGTGCTCACGAGCGGGTTGTTGTGTTGGCGGCTTGTCGAGACCGAGTAGCGGCAACGTCGATTCGTGGGTGAGAAGCAGCAGCACTACGGCGAAGCCACCGCCATAGCCTACTGTCACGATGGGGGCCACTTCTGCGAGGGCACCATAGGCAGCGCCCGTCAACGAGCCGAACGTCCAGTGAAACCCTTGCGAGGCCGCTGCCCTCTGTGAATCGGATAGAGGGTGGCCGGCGATCTTTTCCGCCAGGACCGCAGGTGGCGGCTCCTGCCCTTGCGTTCGCGGAGGATAGACCTTCTCTCCTACGAGCTTGAGAGCGGAGCCTACAGCCCCGCCAATCAATCCCGCTGCTAAGCCGAGGGCGATTGAACGCATTGAGAGTGTTCTCTTCATGTGTCTGCCTCTTGGCCGGGTTAGCTACCCAACCGACCCAACTTCAAGATGGAATTCCAGGAAGTAGAGCTGCTTTTCTGCGTCCAGGACTAACTGCTTGAAAAAATCGGAGGTCGGCTCATCCCCGGCATCGTCGATTTTGTCCGAGGCCTCCCGTAGCGACTTGCAATAATGTCCGAGAGCATCCGCAAGGGCGGTGACATGATCATGCCCGCGAGAGCTTTGACGTTGTAAATCGATTATCGCGGTGCCTTTTACTTGTTTGGAGGACTTCCGTTATTCGCTACTTGCATTTCGATGTGGGCCGGTTTTGCCATCATTCCCTCATTGGTGCCTCGAGTATGAATCGTCTTAGCTCATCAGATGCAACCGCCTGCGCAAAGAGCCGGAACACGTGGAACGAAACAAGTACGTCAGCTAGCAAACATAGAATCGCGCTTCATCTCGCCCTAAAACAAAATTTGCTTTGCCGGCATCCAACTCGACTATAGGAGTCGATGCATGCCTGTAGTGAAAGCTAGTGATGGTACCGGGCTGTACTACTTCGATTGGGGACAGGGAACTCCAGTCGTATTGATCCATGGCTGGCCCCTTAGCTGCGCAAGCTGGGAGTATCAAGCCCGCTTCCTCGCTGAGAACGGCTTCCGTGTGATCGCGTATGACCGCCGTGGGTTTGGGAGAAGTGAGTGGCCATATACAGGATATGACTACGACACTCTAGCTGCAGATCTAGCAGGTGTGATCGATCAGCTAAACCTGCAAGGCGCATCCTTAGTGGGCTTTTCTATGGGCGGTGGGGAAGTTGCACGCTACGTTGCTCGACACAGTAGCGGCCGCGTGACAAAAGCAGTCTTCGTTTCCGCGGTCACACCCTATTTGCTCAAGACAACCGACAACCCCGAAGGCGTCGACCAATCCGTCTTCGATGAGATGGTCGAAAACCTGGTAAAGGACCGCCCGGCCTTTCTACATCAATTCGGTCAGAAGTTTTATGGAAGGTCGGCGCTTCATCACACCGTCTCTGAGCCGTTTCTCCAGTTCACGCAAGGTATGGCTCTGACGGCATCCCCGAAGGCGACGATCGATCTGGTTCGTGCCTTCAGTGAAACGGACTTCCGTGATGATCTGGCGAAGTTCACGATCCCAACCCTTGTGATCCATGGCACCGCCGATTCTACGGTCCCTATCGAGGCTTCAGGGCATCGTACGGCGAAACTCGTCCCAGGCGCGCAGTTGATCGAATATGACGGCGAACCGCACGGACTCACAGCAACCGTGCCCGACCGACTCAATCGCGACTTGATCGCCTTTTTGCGCAGTTAACCTTCGGCAATCAAGCCGATTCCGCATCGTTCCGAATCCAATATCAGCAACTTCGAGAGGAAGAAAAGAATGAAAGCACTCGTATATCACGGACCTAAAAAGGTATCCGTCGACAAGGTTCCCGATGCCAAGCTGGAAAAGCTGACCGACGTTGTCATCAAGCTGACGACAACCAATATCTGCGGGTCCGACCTCCACATGTATGAAGGTCGCACTGATGTTGAAAAGGGAAAGATCCTGGGCCATGAAAATCTGGGAGAGGTCGTGGCAGTCGGTAAGGCAGTAGATACCGTGAAGGAAGGCGACAAAGTTGTACTGCCCTTCAACATCGGTTGCGGTTTCTGCGCTAACTGCGAGCGAGGCCTCACCGGCTTCTGTCTTACCTGTGCCGATCCTTCCGTCATGCCGGGCATGGCAGGTGCCGCGTATGGCTTCGCTGGGATGGGACCGTATGCTGGCGGACAAGCGGAATACCTGCGCGTCCCGTACGCGGATTTCAATTGTCTGCAGCTTCCGGAGGACGCCAGCGAGAAAGAGAAAGATTACGTCATGCTGTCCGACATCTTTCCGACCGGGTGGCATGCCACCCGGCTTGCAGACCTGAAGCCAGGCGAGTCCATCATTATTTACGGCGCAGGGCCGGTGGGCCTAATGGCAGCGATGTCCGCTCGCATTCAGGGAGCAAGCCAGATCTTTATCGTCGATGGACAGCCAGACCGCCTGGCGCTGGCCAAGCAGATTGGCGCCATCCCGATCGATACAAAGGATGGTGAGGTCGGTGAGCAGATCCGCGAGCTGACCGGTGGTTTGGGCGCGGACTGCGGTTCCGAGTGCATCGGCTATCAGTGTCACAACGCCGCGGGCAAGGAAGTCCCAAACTTGGTGATGAACGCGTTGGTCGACGCAGTGAAGGCAACGGGAACATTGGGCGTGGTCGGTGTCTTCGTTCCGCAAGATCCCGGGGCGGACGACAAGCTGGCGAAGAAGGGACAAATCGCCTTCGACTTCGGCAAGTTCTGGTTCAAGGGGCAGAAGATGGGAACCGGGCAGTGCAACGTGAAAGCCTACAACCGCCGACTTCGAGATCTGATCCATCATGGAAAAGCAAATCCTTCCATGATCGTCTCGCATGAGCTGCCGTTGAAGGACGCTCCCGATGCGTATAAGCACTTCGACGCGCGGGAAAAAGGCTGGACAAAGGTCATCCTTCACCCGCATGCGGCGTAGAGCCTAATACCAGAGTGCGAGGACGGGCCACCCGTGGCATACAGGCCGGGTGGCCTTGAGATTTCCTATGTCCGTTTGTCCGTTTTGATTTTCAGTCGTTGTTAACTCCTTTGGAGGATCCCACGTGCCGAACTACCTGTTGTACCGGGAAGATATAGAAACTATTGAGCCGGATGAGGCAGAAACTCATTCGAAGATCATTGACGTGATGACGAAAGGACAGAACATCACGCGCGAGAAGTACGGGAAGGCTGTTCGCATCTCGCACGCCAAGGCGCACGGCGTTCTCAAGGGTCAACTGGTCATTAAGAGCGGCCTGCCGTCAGAGCTGGCGCAGGGATTGTTCTCGCAGCCGGGAACACACCCAGCTCTCGTCCGGATGGCCGCCGCCCCGGGTGAATATACTGACGACTCGAAGCTGTCCACATCCCGCGGCATGTCGGTCAAGGTATTTGACGTGAAGGGGCCGAAGCTCGAAGGCCACATCGCTGATACGCAGGACTGGGTCTTCGACAGCAGTCCAGAGTTCTTTGTTGGCGGTGCGAAGGCGTTCCTGCAGGCATTCAAGCCGAATGCAGAGATCGCGCCTAAGCTTTCCGACAATGTAAAGGGAGCGGTCTCGACCGTCTCTCGCGTCACGAATCAGGCACTAGATGCTGTAGGGCTGAAGTCCGACAAGCTTGGCTTCTATGGACACCCCATCAAGCATCCATTGACCGAGCCCTACTATTCACAGACCGCCTACCGCTATGGCGACTACGTTGCCAAGTTAGGCTTCTTCCCCGACACGCCCGGATTGAAGGAGCTCATAGACCAGGAGTTCGACCCGGAAACCCCAGACGCGTTCCGAGACGCAATGAATGCATTCTTCCGCACGCATCCGGCCGAATTTTCTCTGAGGGTGCAGCTAAACACGGGCCTGGACAGCATGCCGATCGAAGATGCGCAGGCGAAGTGGGCGGAGGACGATTCGCAGTACCAGGAAGTAGCCCGGTTGATTCTCCCCATGCAGACTGCCTGGGATCCCGCTCGCGACGAGTTTGTCGAACCCTTGTCCTTCTCGCCCGATCACGGCCTCGAGGCACATCGACCGCTGGGATCCATCAACCGCGCACGGCGCGCGGCGTATGCAGCGTTGTCGACACTGCGCCGGCGAGAAAACAATCAGCCTATTGCTGAGATCACCTCGGCCGAGGCCTTACTGGCTGACGACTGAAGGGAGTAAAAGCTGGTGAATTTTCATATACGGTGCGGAGGATGTTCGATGGAGCTTAAGAAATTCAATGTGATTGTCCGCCGGTTCGATCCTTCAAAGGGTTTGGCTAGCGGGGAAGAGTTTGTGCTACCAGTGGACAGTCCGGACGAGGAGCACGCCCTCTCGGCGGCAATGTCCAATGCCGTTGCCTTCACCACAAAGATGCAAGGGTCTGCTACGCTGCCCATTGCATTTTCCTGCATCGGTGTCGAGCATCGGGATTGATTCGGAGGAAGCACTTGGAGAGAGTGCGGAGCGTGGAGGCGGGGCCCCAAGCCTGCGAGGTGCGACTGGGGCGCGCTCGGCAACTTAGCGAGCCTGTCGATTCGCTCGAGTGCTTCATTGGAGGGACCGCCCGTTCGCCTGTCAAACGTGTAGAGGCCACGGCAAGCGTTGCTGGCGATCGCGCACAGATAGTATCGACTGTATACACGAGCGTAGACTGCATGCTCATTCCTCCTCGAGACGGTCGGATACAACGGCTAGTGGCTGAAAAGAGCAATCAGAAGAACGATGGGGATGGGTACGCCAAGAAGTAGCAACAGAATCGAACGCATATCAATCTCCTTTGTAAACATTGAGGATGATGGAGTGGAAGGCTTGATTACGGAAGGATCACCACGTGATCCCGTTGTCGCCCACCGATTGTCGCGGCCAAGCTCGCACAGAATGCTCCGATCAATAATGAAAGGAATGCCCAGAGCAGAGAGTGGGCAAGCGCCTTACGGGTCTTCTCTGCGGCTTGCTGGGCGTTCGCAAAGTCATCTGCAACTCTCTTTGCGGCATCACTCTCGTTCAGCCCCGTGTTTGCCGCAACCGATTGCGCGAGATAATCCTGATCCGCCTTAGAAATACTGCCGTCGCGAAGCGCCCTGGTCAGGATGACTTCAGCTTCATTGCGCGCTGAGCCGTTTGCAGACTCCGGACGACTGGTGCTTGGACGAAACATCATGTCTGTGAAATATGCGTTGGGGTCCAACACTTCCCCCTGTGATCGAGAAGAGGTGCTGCTGCCACTCGCATCCGCGGAAGAGACCGAGTGGCCCAATAGAGAGGTCCCCGCAGATCCCAGAAAAGCGGCTGTGACAATGAGAGCCACCGACCAAGCAAGAAAGCCGTGCGCCGTGTCACGAAAATACACTTCGTCGGAATGGATGCTGGCCCACTTGGTTCGAAGCCTTCCAGCCAGGTAGCCGCCCATCGATGAACTGATGATTTCCATGACGATCAGCCAGATGATTGCCGATGCTGCGATGGCGGAGGTGGATGCGCCGGAGTTGGACCAGAGCGAGACCGATGACAGGCCGAGACCCGTGCCGAGCGCCAGCAGAATGAGACTTAATGAGGCGGTGACGGCCGCCCCCGCAAACACTGCAGACCAAGATACGCCCGAAGAGTTTGACTCTGAGGGGACAGAAGCATTGGAACGATCGTTGCGAGTGACTGGCCTGGTCTCTGGAGAAGTTGTTCGGTCCGTCATGGGTTTCCTTTGCTTTTAGGTACGCATAGTGGTTGATGCGTCAACGTCGATTGACGCAGCGGCTTAGTTGCTAGGCTTCGCCAGTTCCCGAGCGGCATTCGACTCATCCTCTTTACTCTTCTTCGCGGAATACTCTTCTTTGCCGGTTTTTGCTTTCTTGGGGGCTTCTGGCTCTTTGGCGCTCTGTTTCATGATGGGAACCGCCGCGGCTGTGATCTTCTTCGCAGCTGCGAGCTCCTCTTTCAGATTCGAATTGAGCAGCCGGCTCACCTTCGGCATCGCGAGAGCGGTTGCCATCGAGATGCAGGCCTCGTAGCCTGCTATCTCGTAGTGCTCGGTGCGCAGAGCTGCGCCCACGATGCCTGAATCGAAGGACGCGCCTTCTTCGTCCTTTTCAAGGGCTTCTTTCCCTTCTTCAATCACGCCTTCCATCCCGCTGCAATGCTGTCCGGTGGGTTTCTCTCCAAGCTCAGCGAAGACCTGCTTGAGGCGTTTCACTTGGCCCTTCGTCTCCGCCAAGTGCGATCTGAAAAGTTGCTTCAGCTTGGGATTCTTTGCACCTTTTGCCAACTTCGGTAAGGCCTTCACTAATTGATTCTCCGCGCTATACATATCGCGAAGCTCGTCGAGCAGAACAGAACTCAATGCCATAAGTGTGATCTCCTTGATATAGAAGTGCGCGTGTTGAACTGAGCCGCCAAATGCGCGGGGCCAAGCATACCGCAACCTGTGGGCAAGAAGCGAGTGGCTGACCGCATCAGCTTGAGGTCGCGCTTCCGCTTACTTGGAGTGGGCCGCCGTCTGGTTGCAAAGGTCAGCCGGTGGGGCTTCCAAGGGCTTAAGCAGTCGAGCAAGAGATTCAAGATCGCGTTCCGCATGGGTTTGTCGCACATATAGATCGGCCTCCTGGTAGCGCCGCGATACTTCAGTGTCCATCGATAGCGGTGCAGGGCCATAGGTGCGGGCGAAGCGCCGGAGAGTGTCTGTGCAGGTCTGCTCCACAAGGTGCCGGACTTGCAGTGCTCGAATTTGAGCTCCGTGCCGATCGGAAGGGATCTTGTCGATCTCTCTTCCGGCGACATCAAGATAAGACTCAAGCGCCCAAACGTTCGCATACATGGCGGCCAGATGGGCGAGCGTATGAACGTCATTTCTCTTGTTGAGCATGGCGTAATCCAGCAGACCAGCCACACCGCCGGCCCAGCACGCCGCTGGCCCGCATGCTCCGTGCCAGAAGCCGACCCGAGAAAGGTACCAGCCAGCCTCGCCAACAATCGTGTCCGCAGACACTGTCACTGCGTTAAAGGTGACGGTGCTCGTTTGAGTCAGGCGGAAAGCGTCCGTTTTCCATGCCGTTCCATCGACTGAAATGTTTTCGGAGTTTATGCGAAGGTTTAAGTCAACAAGACGATGCTCGGGAGACCCCACGGTGATAAGGGCGCGATCCACGAGACCTGCACCGCTGCAAAACATCTTCGTGCCGTAGATGCGAGAGCTGCCACCGCATGGCCTCATTGATAGCGCTTTGCCGGGGATCTCCGACGCCCAGACACCGTAGAGACTTCTTGGCACTGGTGTATGGCCGGCCTCAGCAAGAATAGCGACTGCGTCCCAATGCGCTTCGGCCAACCGGGCAACGCTCAAGTCTTCACGGCCAACCTCCATCAGCCGGTGATGCCTCTGCGACGTGGCTCCTCCCCCGGGCAGGGGAAGGTGTTCGTCGGGAATGGCGGTAAGCCTTTGCTGAAATTGATCAGGAGTCATGCCGCGGTGCCGTTGTGGGCTGCCAATGCATCCGCAAACCCATGCGGCGCTCGACCAAGCCGCCTACCGCTGGTCATCACTCGAAGGCTCGCATCGGAAAGCAGAGTATGGCCGCCTCGCCGCAGCCGGTCCCAGAGGTTGTGGTCTTCCGCGGTGGCGAGGTCTGTCCAGCCGCCAGCGCGCAAGTAAGCGTCTGCCCTCACCCCCAAGTTCGCTCCGTGGACATGAGGATGCGAACCGTCCCTGTTGATGAGATAGGTGAGCCGGAAGAGCTCTTCGACGACTGGCTCATGCTCGACGAACGAGTCTACGTCTACGATCCCTGCCACTGCGGCAAAACCTCGGGCGGCGATGGCGACCTGGTCCAATAACCACTCTGCAGGGACTTCACAATCAGCATCCGTGTTCGCCAACCAGCAAAGCTCGCGAGGTCCCTCGTACCGTTGAAGCGCCACCTGAGCGGCGAAGGCCCTGGCAGCTCCGACGCTGCCTGCTTCGGAGCGGACCACTCGGCCGGACCGCTGAATGATGTTCTCGCCTATTTCCTGGGTCCGGTCCAACGAAAGATCCGATACGAGGACGAGATCACTGGTCACGTTGTCAGGTAGACATAGTCGTGCCTCCTGTACGGAACGAAGGCAACGGGCCAGCAGTTCTTCTTCGTCGCGGGCTGGGATCAATACTGCTATATGCCAATTGGTAATCTTCAAGTTCGAACCCACCGATCTAAGCGGAACGCTTCATTTCGTTCCGAATCCTCAAGAGAAAGCAGTGCGTTGGCTTGGAGAATCTCGTGTACCTGGTCGCCGCTGATACGGTGGTCTGTGGAGGACCCGAGCCAATGCGTGGCGAGAACGGTCCCTCTGGGCTTCAGGGATAACAACATTTCCGCCACCGTCTCACGCCATTCCCGCGGGCTGAAGTAGTAGCCCATCTCGCTAAGCACGATCAGATCGCAACCCTGGAAAGGCCCGCAGTGGGCGATCGACGCGCATACGACTACCACGTTGCTGAGATCGGCGCAGCGCTCTCGAGCACGTTTTACTGCGGTCGGCGAGAAGTCGATCGCATCCACTGCATCACAGATGGCGGCGAGTCGTTTCGTGAGAACACCAACGGAACAGCCAGGTTCGAAAGCGCGCTGGTATCGACGGTGAGCAAGGGCTGCGATGATCGCATCGTAGCGGCCCCGCTCATACGGACTGCCAGCGAAGTTCCATGGGTCGGCATCCTGCCGGTATTTTGCTTCGAAGAATGCAGCGGACGATGTATCGACGACGCTCATGAAGGTAAATACACCTCAAAAGGCCGCAGTGTTGGGCCCAACAGGTCATGAGGCAGAATTGGCGAGCCGCTCACATGCTTCAATTGTGATTGATGGCACAAGAGGGCATCCTGTTTTGCGCTACGTTCTCTTTCAGTGAGTGGCAGCGATACCAATCTCAATCCATCGAACACGGTGGGTGTCCCTCTGTGCCAAGTCCAGAAGAAGTAGGAAGTGATCTGAGCCTTTTTGATTGTGGCCACGGTCTCCGCCGCCCGGCCGCAGGCTTCGTGGTCGGGATGGAAATCCTTCTCCCAAGGTGCAACCACATGCACATCGGCGGATACAAGGGTGAGCAGGACATCAACCAAACGCTCTTCCCTTAGGGCTACGCCGCTATCGGGAAATCGCAGACGGTGGATATGGTCTGGGCCTACCCCAAGCCGCGCCAGCGCGGCAGTTTGCTCTTGCTCGCGGATCTCACCTAGACTGGCCATACCTGGATAGGCATTCTCACCATCGGTCACAGCGACGACCGTCACCTCGATTCCAAGAGCCCGTAGCCGTGCAATCATGCCGCCTGCACCCAGGGTCTCATCGTCGGGGTGGGGAACTACGATGACAGTGGAGATTCGCGGGGGATGCCAGGAGGGAAGACCCTCGAATCGGGATCGCCATTCATCTTCATGGATAAGCGGAATGATCATAGTCGTTGTAATCTGCCCAGAAACCAACCGTAAAACGACGCCCACGTAGAAGAAACCTACGCGGGCGAGACATCCAACAAGACGAGAACGCAAGAGCAAGCCGTAGCTTTAGTACTTTTTGGTCGTCGGTACTTCTTCTTCCACGACCTCTGCGCGTCCGCTATCGAGAGCACTGGTGGTGCGAACTTCCGAAGAGCGAACGCGGTCAGAGTCAATCCGGTTTACGTTTGTACGATCCGTATCGTGTGAAGCAACAGTGTGGCTGCTGACGCTCTTCTCTCCGGAAGAGGCGACATCCTCACCGCCAGCCGCCTTCAAGATGTCCTTGGAGCGAGAGACTTCTTCAGAACTGTCACAGTGCACTGAGACGAGGATCCCGCCATCCTTTACCCGACCCTCATACCGCTTTGCTTCATACTCTGGAATGCCCATGCCAACCAACGCTCCAACGAGACCGCCTACAGCCCCGCCAACACCAAGACCTGCGAGCGCGGCCATAATGGGACCTGCTGCAATGAGTGGGCCGACGCCGGGAATGGCGAGAGCACCGATTCCTGCCAGCAGTCCCAACGTGCCGCCGATCGCGCCGCCGACACCAACTCCTGTTGCGGTGCCTTCAGGAGCCTTGGTGTTCTTTTCTGTCGCAAAATCTTTCGAGCCTGCCTTGTCTGACATCAGGACAGAGACATCCTGATTCGAAAAGCCTGCCGCTGTGAGCTTGTCCACTGCTGCTTCAGCAGTGGTGCGGCTCGAGAAGATTGCGAATGCTGCTGTGTTTTTACCTGCCATGGTACTTCTCCTTGTCGATGCTTTAATACTTCATGAGGTGGCTACCGCGAAGGCTGGCTACTGCTGTTTGACAGTCAGCTGATTCGTGACCTTGTCCTGCCCGACAATCTCGGCCGCTTTGGACGCAATCGCGTTCTTTTCTTCTTCCGAATGAACCGGACCTTTCAATGTCACGGCGCCGTTTCGGGTAATGATCTTAACGTTGTGTCCGTACATCGACAGGGACTTGTCCGCAATGAGCGACTTCCGAATCTTTTGTGTCGTATCCCGATCCGACGAGTTGTCCATCTGCTGGTCAGCGGTCTTGCGGTGCATCTTGTTATTGGCTGAGTTGTCGGGCGTGGTTGTGGATTGTGGGGTTTGATCCTGGCCGTATGACGCCGATGGCGTCATACCTAAGATCGCAATACAGCCGCTCAAAATACATAAGCGACATAGTCCTGTATCGATTTTCATTTTGGCACCTCGTGGAAGAAAGCCCAGCGCACTGCGTCACCCAAATGGGCTAAACGCGAGATTCCAAGCTAATTAGATGAAATCTGATGGCTTGACTGCCACGCAGCTATTCATGCAATCACTGGTAGGATGCAAGAACCCAGAGGCAAGTGTTAGTTATCTTACATATCGTTTGCAGGCGTTTCGACGAGGATGGAGGCTGGAGAGGTTCCGCCGATTGGAGTTTGCTGATCGCTCACACGCGTTACCAGTCCTGCCCACGCTGAAACATAGAAACCTCTGCCTGCTCCTCCAAATGTCGCATCCAAATCTGGAAGACATAGTGCGTTCTCTGTCGCATCGCCACCAGTAACCCGTCTTCTAAAACGTTCCTCTGGTCCGTCCGCGCTGACGCACGAATCGATGAACGTATCACCCAAAGTGAGGAACTTATGTATCACCACGTTAAAAAACTGATGTATGACGTTCAAGTAGGAACGCCCGATGTACGTTTCGGCAACATGCTGCTGGAGCAATTTGGCGGCGCAAATGGCGAACTCGCTGCCGCCATGCAATATACGGTTCAAGGTTGGAACTGTGACGATCCGGAACGCAGAGATCTCCTTCTCGATATCGGGACGGAAGAGATCAGCCATCTCGAAGTGGTTGGCGCCCTCATCCGGATGCACCTGAAGCCCATGAAAAAGGCACTGGAAGGCGCTGAGCAGGATCCTCTCGTCGCTGTCGCCGGCGGTGGTGGCCTTGATGTTCGCAACTCTGTGGGGAATGCCTGGACCGCAGATTATCTAAAGATATCTGGCGAGCTGGATGTGGACCTACGCAGCAACATCGCTGCAGAAGCGCGCGCGAAGATTACGTATGAGCGGCTGATGCACTTGACCGACGATCGCGGTTCAAAGGAGGCCCTTCAGTTTCTGATGACACGCGAGATTACGCACTTGAAGGCATTCTCGGCGGCACTCGATAGCCTCGGCAAAGACCGCTTCACCATCGGCCAGCTACCTCCCACTCCGGGAATCGTCGACGAGTTTTACAACGACTCTACAGGCGAGGGTGAGACCGGGCGAGATGGGTTGGGCGACTGGATTGGCATGTACGGTTTGAAAGTAGCCGAGACGCCGGCGATTCTGAAATCCATCACGACCAATGATTCGTCGAATAATCAGCTTGCCGCGAAGTCGGGCAAGATGCCTTTGGCTGTTCCGCCCAAGAGCAATGGCAAACCGTCAAATGGTCAGAGCAGGGGCGCGGCTGCACAGACAACAAAGGGAGCCAAGGAAACCGCAGCAAAGTAAGTAATATCATGCGAGAGAGGCCGTCCCCAGTGGGCGGCCTCGAGTCTCCTCAATGCTGGGCGTGGCACCGAATTGCAGGCATGTCGGTCACGCTCTTCACTAGTTCGTTCGAGATAGGTCAAAAAAACAGCAGGGGACGGATGTTCCTCGCGGTGACCAATGATTCAAGCGCATTTAGGCGTAGAGAGCGGTGAACACTTGTCGAGTCGTCTCGTAGCAAGCACAGGCCAGCTTTTGCAGACCAGACCGACTCAAAATGTGAATGCTGCCTCGTCTGTGCCCGACTAGACCAGCGTTCTCGAACGTCTTAGCGACAATGCTTAGCGTTGGTCTGCTAACGCCAAGCATTTGCGCCAGGAATTCCTGGGTAAGAGAGAACTCTTTTTCCCTCGTGCGGTCTTGGACAGTGAGCAGCCATCGTGCAAAACGGGGCCCCGCGTCGTGCACCCGGTTACAGGCTGCGGTCTGACCAAGATGAGCCATCTGATGCTGAACATATTTCAAGACATGAGTTCTAACGTCGGCTGAAGTGGCAAACAGATCTTCGAGTTCGGCATAGGGGAGCTCGTAAGCAGAACCGCTCATCTGTATGAAGCAATGGGAGAGCGAAGAGGACGGACCCAAAAGGTGGTAGGTCCCTGTGACCCCCTCGTAGCCCACGATGCCAATGTCGATGAACTCCCCATCTTGTAGTTGCACGACTTCGGAAGCAAATCCAGAAATCATAAAGTAGGCGGACTTCGGGATCCCCCCGGCCTCCGACACACGTTGATGAATGGTTAACTCCACGAGTTTAGAGCGGGAAAGAAGAGAGGTACGGCTCTTGCGGCTCAGTGATTCGAGAAGTCGGTTGGAACCTGGCTTGTACATGGCTGCCCCTTTGCTTCAGTTCGCAAAGGACCAGCGTGAAGGACGCAAGAAGGTCACGGTCTGAAGAGCCTGCGATGTGCGGAAGAGAAGCGACCATAAATACTTCCTTGCGGCCGTTGATTCGATTGCTGCGAATCTCTCTAAATTAAGCATACGCCAGAAATAGTTTGTTAACTGTGCTCGCCTTTCTTGTGTTCGGCCCCTAACACTTCGTAAGGGATGTGGCGCCGCAGGTGTTGATCCGAAGGGGCGCGCGTCTGCAACCTCTCGGGACGCTCGCCCTTCCGAGCGTCGTTCGGTTCCCAAGGACGATTTATGCAGGATTAGGCGTTGCGCACAATCACACGGCAAGCAAATCTCCGTTTCTTCTTCCGTAGGGCTAGGGCTGCGCCGGGCGTTTTGTCCTAATCAAAGCATCTGAACGCAGTATCGAGCTCCTGGGTCATGCGGAATATTCGCTTGATTGTCGTTTTGCTCTGTTGCCAAACGGCAGGCGAGCAAAACACGGCCAAGTGCGAATCAACAGAAACCGACGATGGGCTTGTCCCAAAAGGCAGAATCATCATGGCACAGGAAGCACAAGAAGGCAGCTGAACATCACAAGAACGCAGCGAAGGCTCATCATATGGCGGCGGACAAACACGCGAAGAATGAACCGTCCGCGGAAGAGCATTCCAAGAAGGCTCGTGAGCATCCCACAAAAGGCGCATCAGGCCTCCACAGAAGCGCATGAGAATTCTGCTGCGCCGAGGAAATAATTCATCGAGGGAGGCGATGGGTAGGACCTGTCGCCTTTCAACGCGACTTCGAAGTCACAAAACTAGGGAGACACTATGTTCATTCTTTGGTGGATTATCGTTGGACTGATTGCCGGCTTTGTCACCGGTAAGTTGATGAAGGGCAGCGGCTTTGGCACGCTCATGGACATTGTCGTCGGTATCGTGGGTGCGATTATCGGCGGCTTCATCATGCGTTCGCTGGGCTTTGCCGGGCACGGCGGTTTGATTTACACCATCCTGGTCGCTATCGGAGGCGCCGTGCTGCTCACGTTGTTGATCCGGCTAGCTACGGACAGCCGAAAAGCCAATCTATAGGCGGCCCGGCGCTTTGCAGTGTGAACGGCAAGAACGTTAAAGAAGGCGGAACGGCCTCGGGAACGATTCATCGCGCATGGGCAGAGTCGAGGGAGCCTTTGTGGCGGCGATCACACCCTGCTAGAGACAGCAAAACAAGGCGAGGATGTCGCCAAGAAGGCTACGCGGAGGCGCTGGAAGTCGACGGGATTCCAGCGCCCATTCGGGAGTTGTTGTTGAGGCAGCAGGCCAAAGTGTCGCGTCTCACGACAAGGTCAAGGCAAGACGGGATTCACTTGCAAAGCACTAGGTAAAGCGAATCACAGAAGCTGGGGGTTGGCGCTCATGTGACGGCCTCCATCGCAGAATGGTACTTGGATGGGTCGCTAGTCACGAGACACGAGCTGAGGAAGCAACAGAAGGGCGCCGCATTACGAGCGGGGTCGGAGAGGCTGTGGAGTATGCGCGCGTGAACTCGGCCCCGAAGAGAAAGACCTGTGCTGAGTAGTACACCCAGACAGTCATTGCGACCAGTGAGCCTGCCGCTCCGAAAGGAGAACCGACGCCAGCTCGTCCTATGTACAGGCCAATTAGCGTCTTTCCTACTGTGAAGAGGACGGCGGTGAACAGCGCCCCAGTCCGTACGTCCCTCCAATGGACTTCTGTTTCTGGCACAAATTTGAAAATAAGTGCAAACAGGGCGGCTATTCCCGCGAGCGAGATCAAGAAGTTCAACACAGCGAGCAGCGCAAGTGGAGCATGAATGAGGGCTTCGAAGTATTTGCTTGCCGTTGCTAGAGCAGAGCTGAGAACAAGAGACACCATGAGCAGGAACCCGACGCTGAGCACCATGCCGAAAGAGAAGAATCGCTCCCGCACGAAACCAACAAAGCCAGTATTAACTGGGTGAGCGTCCCAAATCTTGTTCAGGGCAGAACGCAGCTCGCCGAAAACACCAGATGCCCCAAAGAGCAGCGTTGCTAGTCCAACTGCCGATGCGAGCAACCCGGTGGAGTGCCGTCCTGAGTTGTGGAGTAAAGACGTCAGTGCGTTCTCCGCCTGTGCTCCGGCCAAAGAATGGATTTGTGCGCCAAGCTGCGCTTGAACGGTCGTTCGATCCAATAAAAATGAAAGTAGGGTGATGACAAAGAGGATGAGCGGGGATAACGAAAGTAGAGTGTAGAAAGCGAGTGCCGCCCCCATGCGAGGTGCCTCGTGCCTGTCCCAGGCAAAATACGTAGACTTCAGCAATGACCATGCGCGAGCTGGGAAAAAACGTGTCATGCTGCTGCCTCAGAAAAGGATATGAACGCTGGTCGGATTCGCGGTCCGGAACTGTATCTACTGCATGTTTCGGCAACGCGAGTCCGAGCGCGCGAAGAAGGCAAATCCACACCATGGAAATATTGATATAAGAAGAGTGCAATAAACAACAGAGCGACTAGCGCCAGAATCCCTATGGCAATGTTTTCTAGCGTCTCGCGACAAGGTGTGGTTGGGCTCATCATGCTGAATCTCGCAGGAAGCTAGTGACCTAAAGGCGCTCCTTGTGCGCCATGGTTCACCGGCGAACCACTTTCCGCCGGGTGGTAGAAGAGCATCATGCCCATCATGATCACGAGCATCACGCCAACTAAGACGAGGCCGCACCACACGGCCATCCGAGGTTTAACGGATTCTGTCAAATCTGCTTCCTATCTGTAGGATCCAAAAGGAACCGACCGTAATGTAGTGAAATGGAGTGGCAGCAGTTGGCGGTTCTCTCTCTCTCGAAGTGCTCGATCCATATGTGTCTTTCTGTTTTCATTGCGGAGCCCCACGCTCTCCGCAGGATCCTACCCGCGGGAAATCGGCCTTGGGCTTCCGACGTGACTCTGCCTGAAGCAAATAGACAAACGTCGTAACGACAAAAGCACCGACTAGCTCTGCAACGAACTCGTACACGGTGATACGGGCACCTCGCAGCCCGAGTAAACGAAAGGCAAGGTCGGCCAGAGAGGCCCCGATGAGCCCAGCTCCTGCATCGGTGAGTAGGTCACAACCGACTTTCGCCGTCAGTGTGCCCTCTATGCACCCATTCATCAATCGCCCCGTAGACATCCCAACGATCAAACCAACGAGCGAACACGAAAAAACTGACATGGACCTCTCTTCAACAGCCGCCGATTGAACCGCTGTCCCGATCTCCCTTCTCGGGGCGGGTAGTAGCGGTCATTAACATTGGGCCGCCCGATTCAGCGACCCGTATAATCGCTCCGATCTGGAGCCGAACGCCGGGTCGCCTCCAGCACGTAGCTGCCGTTTCCAAGAGTTAAGACAAGAATCAAGTCATTGGTGGTCACATTCGGCGGAAGAAAGTTTTCGACAGGACGCCGTGCTGATAACGACTGAGAATCAGGCCACTTGGTTCTTGTCGCAAACCCCGATCGCATTGCAAACAGCCCATGACACAATAGCGTTATAGAGCATCGATGAAAGCAACCAGCGCAGATCTGAAGTTGGTGGCCCGATGCAAGCGGGAGCTTCCGCATTACCATGGTGCTTTCGATGAATTGGTGGCGAATTATCGGAACGGCATCTACACGCTGTGCTACCGGATGACGGGCAACCGTCAAGACGCAGAGGATCTGCTCCAAGAAATTCTCCTGCGGCTCTTCCTGGGCATCCAGTCCTTTGATGGAAACGCAGCCTTCTCGACATGGGTGTATCGCGTCGCACAAAATCACTGTCTCAATTTTTTGGCGAAACACAAGACACAGCGGACGCAGACGGAAGTGCTTTTGGAAGAACCCTTAGATCCCCGTTCCCAAAAGGACAGACCGCGTGGGCTGGCACAACATACTCTTAACCAGATGGAAGCAACGGACCGATCTCTACTAGTGATGAAGTACATTATGGAGCTTGATATCGGAGAGATGAGTGACGCCATGGGCGTTGGAGCCAGTGCGTTGAAGATGAGGTTGTTGCGGGCGCGCGCGCAGTTCAGAAAGCTCTACGAGGAGGCCAGATGAGCGAATACCAGGGGACGAATGATGTTGACCAACCGATGGAAATGCTCGCCGGGATGGCGGTTACAGCTCCTGACAATTCGATGGCGCGCTTTCGAAGAAGGGCAAAGATTCTCCAAGGGACCCGAATACTGTTTGAGAAACAGGTTTTCGGGTTCTGGATCGTCCTAAATACTCTTCTCAAGCTTCTGTTCAAGCGGTTCAACGTGCCGGTGGCTCCTGTGCCGCGAGACCTTGCGGAAAGATACAGTCGTGCCGGTAAAAATAGGAAGGGGTGACGGTCTATGAATGATCTCTACAGCAATTCGGTGACGATGATGCGATCGACAGTGATGCAGGCGGCTCAGAGAACCATAGCCTTCCTCCCCAATGTGTTCAGCGCGGTCCTCATCTTGCTTGTTGGTTTAACGGTTGGCAAACTGACTTCGTTCATCGTTGCGAAGCTCTTCAAGTCATTTCGCCTCGACGCTTTTGCCGAGAGACATGGGATCGACAAAACACTTCACGACGTTGGGATTACTGCGCGCGTATCAGTGATCACAAGCAAGTGCGCATTCTGGTTGATAGTCCTCATCACGTTGGAGCCGGTTGCTGAGACCCTACATTGGGGCTACATCTCTGCTTTGGTGGCCCGGCTTCTTAGCTATATACCGACTGCGCTGGCTGCCGCACTGATTCTGTTGTTGGGTTGGTCGTTCGCTAGGCTGCTCGGCAACATGGTCACACGAAACGCTCAAGCAGCGAACCTTGAATACGCGAACGCGCTAGGGATGACCGCACGCTATTTCATATCTCTTATCGTGCTGATTGTGGCACTTGCCCAGCTTGGCGTGCAGACCGCCATTCTGACAATCGTATTCGCGGTCATCCTCATCTCCCTGGGAATCGCCGGCGCCCTTGCCTTAGGAATAGGAAGCAGAGCGGTTGTTGCAAATATCCTGGCGGGCGCCCTAGTCCGAGATCACTTTCCCGAGGGTCGAGAGATCGAGGTGCTGGGCGTTCGCGGCAAAGTGGTGGCCGTAAATTCCGTCGGGACGACTGTTGCGGGGGAAGGGAAGACAATCACTGTGCCAAATACGGTCTTGATGGAACACGTCGTGGAGTAGCCAAATGACTCGATGAGAAGCAAAAACGCGCGCTTCGCGGGCCGAAGGATGATCCCGCGCCAGTACGATTACAGTCGGCGAGCGCGTGAAGAAGTGGATGATTCAGGCTTACGGGCAACTGAGACTTTGCAGCGAGCTTCTGACAAAAAGGGGACTAACCCCAACAAAGAGGTTATTTCATGGCACAGGAATCGCATCAGAAAGCAGCAGAACTCCATCACAACGCAGCAAAGGCGCATGAATCGGCAGCAAAGCAGCACGAGCAGGGCGATCACAAGGCAGCCGCTGAGCATTCGAAGAAGGCTCATGAGCAGTCTACTCAAGCGCACCAACAATCCACGGACGCGCAGAATAAGACTTCACAAAGGCAGTAATATCCAAGCCCAATGAGGGGCGGTGTTGGGGTCGACTGGATCGATCTTACTCCGCCTCTTTTTACGCCTAACCTGCGCTCACGTGTCTATCCTCTGTGAGTCGGCGCGCATGCTCTCGGCACTGGAATTGGGGCAAATTGGATTTGCGACTGATTTCCCCAAAGCGATGTTGGCCGGTCGGCGGCCCTTTCAATTCCTGCAAGTCGAGCCCACTCAGGGTCTCTGAAATAAATTCCCCCTAATGTGACCACGGGTATTGCCTCTATTGTCTATCACTATGAGAGGGTCAACCGCTCTCGCGTCTGAGGTCTCAAAAGGGAGTGTTCGGTGAAGCCACAGGAGTACAGGGAACCATGCGTTGTGATCACAGATGTTCCTTATCATGTTCAAGCGGGAACCACTGAGGGAACTCATACTAGCAGCGGGACCCTGCATTTAGGCCGGGTCGTATGGCTTAAAGCTCAGCCCGTTGGAGAGCCCACTCAAATCTCTGCGTATGCGGAGGGCGTCGGTCTCGTCATGATATCGGCGGACTGCTTGGAACCCGTCACGCACCCCTAGAATCAGCACCGAAGTGAATTGCAGGTTCCGGCGTTAATCTCTCGATAAAGTGAAGGTCTACAGTTTATGAAGAAGACGATTCTGGTGGCATGCGCCTGTGCTGTAACTTTGGTGGGTTCGCAAAGCTTTGCGGCAGACACGAACGTAGACTTGGTGAAACGCTGCGATGCCGCAGCGCAGGTGATTCAAGAAATTCAGTCGATCCCCGCCAAGGCGATTCCGGATTGGCTGGTGTCGAAAGCCACCTGCGTGGCCGTCGTGCCGAGTTATAAGAAGGCTGCATTCATTGTTGGTGGAAGCTATGGGCAGGGCGTGGTCACTTGCCGGACGTCTGACGGCTGGAGTTCTCCGGCTTTTATCCAGCTGACAGGCGGCAGCTTCGGGTTCCAGGCAGGCGGGCAGGCTACCGATCTGGTTCTGGTTGCCACCAACCAGGGCGGCATGCAGAGTCTGCTCAAAAGCAAATTCAAGATTGGTGCCGACGCGGCAGCGGCTGCGGGTCCTGTCGGTCGTAACGCAGCCGCAGACACGAATCTATACCTCAAATCCGCGTTGCTGACATATTCGCGCAGCAAGGGGCTCTTTGCCGGCATTGATCTGAACGGGACAGTTGTCCATCAGAACACGGATGCCACCCGTGAATTTTACGGCCACGATGTTTCCTTCGAAGATGTTCTCCATGGCCACTTAACAATCCCTTCCGCTGCCCGGCATTTTGTAAGGACGGTGGCAAGATACTTCCACAAGGCTACCCACTGATGCAGTAGGAAATAATGCTGGCTTTCCTTCGAGCCCTCATGACGGAGAGAAGAAGTAATGACGACCCCGACGGCCATTCTGGAATCTATGGTGACGTGTCCCCAATGTGGCCACGCGACATTGGAAGAAAATGCCTCTCGACTCGTGTCGATTCTTCCATGCGTGCGTCGGATGCCGTACTGGCTGGACCGCGACGAGCAAGAGCGCCTGCCGCTCGACCTGCTGCATCCCTTCGATGCAGGACAGATGAGGATCTTCAAGGCCAGTCCGAAGGTCAACAGCGTTCGCAACAATGGCCCAGAAATGCTCAGATATGTGCCGCGGCTGGATCAGCGTCTACAGACCGAGGCCATCCCATGAATCTTGTCGCATTCGGCGACCAGCAGACAGCCTGCGTCGAGCGGAAGAGCGTCTCCTTAGAGGAAGTGTGCCGGTTGGATGCCGCTCACCTGGACACAACTGACTCTCCCTTGTTCATGCGCGTTAGAGCGTTTCTGAACGCCTTAGCCCTTCTTCTAGTGCCGACATTGCTGCTCGCCGCGCCGGTACCTGTCCATTACAGAGAGGGCTCGGTTCATGGATATCTCGCCCTGCGCACATTGGACGGAAAGATCATCGCGTCGGGTGATTTGGTTCAGAAGATGGTGGGAGATCGTGTCATTTCCCATCTTGTCTATCGCTTCAAAGACGGCTCTATCGACGACGAGAAAGCCGTATTCACACAACACAATCAATTTCGGCTACTCAGCGATCAGCATATCCAAAAGGGGCCGTTTTTCCCAAAGCCAATGAACGTCTTGATCCGCACCGAAACGGGCGAAGTCACCGTACGTTATTGGGAGAGGGGGCAGGAAAAAGTGGAGACCAATCATCTCGATTTGCCGCCGGATCTGGCGAACGGCATCATTCTCGACGTGATCAAGAACGTTCCGCAAAAGGAAACAGAAACACAACTCAGCTATCTGGCCGCCACTCCAAAACTTCGCCTCATAAAGCTAACCGTCATGCCAGCGGGGAGCGAAAGCTTTCGTAGCGCGGGCGCATCGAGAAAGGCGAATCGTCTTACCGTTAAAGCCGATCTTGGCGGCATCGCTGGTTTGATCGCACCTCTTATCGGAAAACAACCAGCGGACGGCAAAGTGTGGATCGGCACCGGTGAAGTTCCAGCGTTTATCCGGGCAGAGCAGCCGTTGTACTTGGGCGGACCTCTCGTGCGCACTGAGTTGACCAGCCCTGTTTGGCGATGACATCCTCGCTGCCTGGATAGTCTCGGGGGGAATTGAATGCGGCTACTGTCAGCGATCCTAGCCACTGCTCTGTTAGCTCCTAGCCCTATGCGAGAACTTTCGATCCTTTTCTCTCAGGTGGCCAATGAGCCATCGCCTTTCGACACCGAGAAGCTGACAACAATCGTTGGCTGCATCGAGGAGCGAGACACGAAGTATTTCCTCGTCAGTAAAAAGCACCCGCTGGGGATCGAGATCAGAATGTCCGCTGATATTGCGGGCCATCTTGGACTCCGGGCCAAGGTGAAAGGAGTGCGTCAATACACTGCTGCAACGAAGGAAAACCCGGGACAGCCGAATGTCATTGATGTCAACAACCGCCGCAGCGAGAGGGCGTGGAAACAACATGACGGATGGCTGCAAGTCAGCAGCCTGACCTTCATGGCAGGCGATTGCAACAAGGAGAAGGCGTTACATAAGTAGACGAAACGTTCCTGCGCTTCCGTCGTTCAGGCGCCCCGCATGATCTGTTCGGCCTGATTGCGAGGAGGAAGGTGTAACTGAATTACGCTTTTCCTCGCGCGGCATCTACGACCATCTTCGCGATGGTGATGGATTCGCTGATCACGGATCGCACATGAGGACTTCTGCATTGGATCTCTCGCGACTCCACCCGCGCAAGTTTTATCGCCGCCACCAGACCAGCGACCACTGCCGTCGCGCCCAGCGCCTTATCGCCGGCTCCCGCAGAAGGCGGAGCAAGAAAACAATCCTTGCTGAGGTATTGGCGTGTGTCATCGCAGTGCGTGCATTTCACGACGGGGTTGTGTTCGATCGCATCGATGGGGCCGGGCACCTTGCAGGCGCGAGCGAAGGTCACTTTCCCGCAGGCCACGCAGCAGGTATGCCAGTGCTTGTACGGTGGAGTGTTGTTGTCCATTAGCTGCGGCCCTGCAAAGAGCGCATCACTTCCCAGCTCGGCCGTCCCAGAAACACTTCCGTCGACACGACGTACGCTCGGCGCTCCAAGCAAACGGGGCATCGGACGATGATTGAACCAGCTACTGCTTCTGTCGCGCTTGGCACGTGGCGGCTGCAGCCCTTGCAGCGCACAACCATCGTCTTCTTGCTGTCTGGAGGCGGCATTCCCGGAGCCTATCGCGCATGCTTGTGGAAAGGCAAACAAAAGGCGAAACTGTGGGGATTAACGAATCTGCACGCCGCACCTTATATTACTCATAATAAGTGACTTATGTCTGATAAGCCAATTTCTGTACTGTTAGGTCGAGCGGCGGCCATCGCTCTCCCGCGAATGCTTCGATGGAACTAACCTTCGCACTTCCGAGTGCTAAACTCATGGCGACAGAGACCCACATGGCCAGTTCCGTTCACATCCCGATCGGCGAGTACATGGCGACCACTTACCGGCCCGACCGAGAGTATGTCGATGGGGAGCTGCTGGAGCGGAACGTGGGAAAGTACGAGCACGCGCGCATTCAGGCTTTATTGGCTGCTTGGTTTTTTAACCATGAGCGCGATTGGAATGTCGTTGTTGTCACGGAGCAGCGTGTCCAAGTCTCTTCGAATCGTGTTCGCATCCCGGATGTGGCGCTGATCACACCTGGCCGACAGCCGGATGTTCTTGTCGATCCACCCCTGTTGGTGGTCGAGATCCTTTCGCCGGACGACAGCTATGCGGAGATGACACGCCGCTGTGGTGATTATCTACGGATGGGTGTCGGTACGATCTGGATCGTCGATCCAACCAATCGCACCGGCCACGTCTGCATCGACGGGTCATGGACCGAACGGAATTCGCTCGACGTGCCCGGTACTCCCATCGCACTTCAGCTGCCTGAACTCTACCGGCAGCTTGACCCACGGAACTAGCTCCGTCTGGTCCGTACTTCCCTAGTCCCACGCCACTTCATTCCCTTCCCTGCATGACGAGCTGACCACGCTGCTTCTCAGCATGCCACCGAGGCAGCATTGTCTCAATCATCGATTCTCATTCTCGTCAGTCTTCAATCCCCGGCGCACCATCCGATCCTGGTCTACTCTTTCGCGGACAACCATCCGGAGGAGAGGCCCCTCCCAATTCGTATTAGTCAACGCGCGGCTAGTGAGGGCAACACTATGGGCAAATGCGCTGTGGCTGAGCAAATTGAATCCAGAATGAACCAGACTCAACAATCGGTAACGAACTTGGACAAAAGGTCTGGCAGCGCGCGCGAGGTGGAATGCGCGCGTGTGGAATTAGCGGAGCATACGAGTCATTGTCCCATTTGCAAACCTTATACTGCATACTGCGATTACAAAGCGTTAGGGAACAACAAAGCTTCTTGAAGTGCGGTCGAGTAAAACCAGCGTTTCATCGCCTGGTTCCAACAACACTCGAACATGCAGCCTAGCGGCTGCGAGGAGATCCATATGAATTCTGCAACAAAGGTCTTTTGCGTTGCACTACTCTGTTCAACACCATCGTTCCTTCCGAATCGTGCACTTGGACAATCCGATGACGACAAGAAGTTTCTCGCCACTGCCGCACAGTCGGATCAGAACGAGATAAAACTCAGTGAGCTAGCTGAAGACAAGGCCACAAGTCCCGCCGTGAAGGCCTTCGCCAAAAAGATGGTCGTTGAGCATAAGAAGATGTCGTCCAGCATGATGCCCTTTGCTGAGCAAGCCGGTGTTACACCGCCGACCGGCCCGGATGCTGACCATCAGAAGGAGTACGACAAACTGAATGGCATGTCGGGCGGCGATTTCGATAAAGAGTACATCGACCAGATGGTGACCGACCACGCGAAGGCGCTCGACGCATTCACGTCGGAAGCCAAGGACACGAAGGACGTGAAGCTTCGCGCCGCGGTCTTGAAAGGTAAAACCATGGTTGCTGCTCATAAGAACATGGCTTACGACCTGAAGAAGAAGATGTGAAGCAAAGCTCTATTCGGACTGCAAGCCCGGCAGCGCATCCGCCGGGCTTTTTCAGCTTCCAAGATATTGCCTGACTCGGCGCGCCGCCCATACGAATCCTCGTCTTGACCGTGCCCAAAGGGCCACTGGTGCGCGCGGCGATCGCCGTGTGACGCACCCTTGCCGTGAGGAGGTTGCGCTCTGCCTCTGCTCTCCAGCGCCAATTGTTGGCTCCAACGCTCACACAGCAAAAGGGTCGGTCGTTTCAACCACTGTTCGGTTCGTCGTATGCGGCACTCTTCGCATCTGACCGAATCGGGACCAGTCGCACAAAGCGTGGCCGCACGGAGTGGCCTTTGGTAAAGGCCGTAGGAGTGATGACTTATTGAGCATCTCTCGTAGATTCGAATATCGGAATAGACAAGGTGGGTTTGTGGATGGATGAGGCTATCGGTTCATATGGGTTGATCAGCGATTTAGGGACGGCGGCGCTCATTGGCGCCACTGGAAACCTCGCGTGGCTTTGCTGGCCTGACTTTGACTCAGAAGCTTGCTTTGCCAGCCTTTTGGGCACGGCAGAAAACGGAATATGGAGCATGGCTCCGATGTCCCGGCTGCAGCGAACTCGCCGCTATCTTCCAGGGACGCAGGTCCTGGAAACCTCTTTTTCGCGCGGTTCCCGCACGATGATCATCGTGACCGATTTTATGCCACTTAGGAACCGTCATTCCGCGATTGTGCGCGTAGTGCGGGGCGTGAATGGCAACAGTCGCGTCCGCACCCGCTTCGCCCCGCGTTTCGATTACGGTTGCGCTGAGGCACGATTGGATCACCACCAGGACAGGGGCTGTTGGACCGCCGTTTCCGGCCCACATCGATTGATGTTGCGAAGCGATGTGGAACTGAAGTTGGGACAACGCGAACTCTTTGCAGAGTGGACCGTAAGAGCAGGCGAGACGTACACATTCAGCCTGCAATACACCAACTCATACAGCGATCCTGAGCCGCCATTGATCAATGCAAAACGTGAATTGCGGAAGACTACCCAATACTGGACCAAATGGATCGACAAATGCACATACACTGGCCCGTATAAACAGGCAGTCGAACGGTCGCTTCTGACGCTGAAGGCCCTCACGTACACCGCATCCGGCGGCTTCGTTGCGGCACCGACGACCTCTCTCCCTGAGAAGGTCGGAGGCGTTCGCAATTGGGATTACCGGTTTTGCTGGCTTCGAGACACCACCTTCAGTCTCTTGGGTCTTATGCACTGCGGGTTCAAGGAAGATGCGAAAGCGTGGCTTGGATGGTTGAGCAGGTCGGTGCAGGGCGATCCGGCAGGGCTGAAGATTATGTACGGAATCACCGGCAAGCGCGAACACAGTGAGTGGATCGGGGACTGGCTGCCGGGCTATCGAAATTCAAGGCCTGTCCACATCGGTAACAAGGCGTCAGATCAACTCCAGCTAGACACATTTGGAGAGCTGCTAGACGCGCTCTATCGCGCACGCTGCCACGGGCTCTATCCGCTGGAGGATGAAAGCGGAGAGCAGCTCGAGCTTCCTCTCCTGGAGCGTCTAGAAGAGGTCTGGAAACAGCCAGACGCCGGTCTGTGGGAGGTGCGTAGTGGCGCTCATCCCTTCACGCATTCGAAGGTGATGGCGTGGGTAGCGTTTGACCGCGGCATCCGTATGGTCGAGAAATTCGGCATGAAGGCGCCGGTGCAACGCTGGCGCAGAATCTGTAGGGAGATTCACGCTCAGGTGTGTAGACGTGGCTTCCATCGGAGAATGAACAGCTTCACACAGGCATATGGCACGACGCACGTAGACGCTAGCCTGCTGCTGCTTCCTTTAGTCGGCTTCTTGCCGATTCAAGATCCCCGTGTAACCGGCACCGTCGAAGCGATCGAAAAGCAGCTGATCCGGAACGGCCTCCTGCTCCGATATGACACCACGCATGTGAAGGATGGCCTACCACCCGGCGAAGGCGCTTTCCTGGCATGCAACTTCTGGCTGGTTGAAGTTTACGCGCTGCAAGGAAGACGGGAAGAAGCGGTCGCCCACTTCGAGAGGCTGCTTGCATTGCGCAGTGACCTGGGCTTGCTCTCCGAAGAGTACGACGCAAAAGAGGGGCTGGTAGGGAACTTTCCGCAGGCCTTCTCGCATATCGGCCTCATCAACGCTGCGCTGTCATTGCAGCTGGGAACTTCTGTACGGTTGCATGATCTTGAATGATGCGATCAACCGCAGTGCGTCCTCGCGGTATCCGATCTTGTTATCTGGAGTTGTCCGAGTGCCTCCGAACCGTGGTCCACTGTCAAGCATCCATAACGCGTCAATCGATCTCTTACCATTTGGGCGCGATCTTTCTCGCCCTCTGAATCGAGTCAGCCGTGTCATCCCCTCTCGTTGTTGTTATCACCGGATCCTCCGCAGGCCTTGGACGAGCCATCGCGCATGCCTTCGCCAAGCGAGGCTCGCGATTGGGTCTATTGGCGCGGAATCCGGAAGCGCTTGCTGCGGCCAAACGAGAGTGTGAGGAGCTTGGGGGCCAAGCGATCTCGGTCCCCACCGACGTTGCGGACGCGGCGGCCGTCGACCGAGCAGCCGCTCAGATCGAACAGGAATTCGGTCCGATCGATATCTGGGTCAACGATGCCATGGTCAGTGTTTTCTCTCCCGTGAAGGAGATGGAAGCAGCAGACTATAAGCGGGTCACCGACGTGTTATATCTAGGCTTCGTTTACGGCACGCTTGCGGCACTTCGGCGCATGCTGCCACGCAATAAAGGAACGATCATCCAGATCGGCTCCGCGCTCTCGTATCGGTCGATTCCTTTGCAGTCTGCGTATTGTGCCGCCAAACATGCGATCAATGGCTTCACGGATTCGTTGCGTTGCGAGCTTCACCACGATCACAGCAAGGTGAAAATCACGACCGTGCAGATGCCGGCAATGAATACCACCCAATTCGGTTGGGTGAAGAACCGAATGCCGCACAATACGCAGCCTGTTCCCCCTATCTTTGAGCCCGAAGTTGCCGCTGAAGTGGTCATTGCAGCTGCCCTGGCAAAGAATCCTCGGCGCGAATATTGGGTCGGCTCACCTACGGTTGTGGCGATCCTGGGGCAGAAGGTTTTTCCGGGACTGCTGGACCGCTACCTGGGCAGAACGGGATACAAATCACAGCAGATTGCTGACCAGCCACGTGACCCGACTGCACCGAATAACCTCTACGACTTTGTACCCGGCGTGCACAGCGCGCGCGGCAAGTTCGATGACCGGTCCAAACGTACGAGCGCGGAGGTCTTCGTTTCGCTGCACCGTGAGTGGTTCGCCCTAGGAGCGTTAGCAGTTATTGGGGCCGGATGCCTAACCATTTGGAAACGGACGTGACACGCGCGTCTGATCCGCCTCCCATAGACGATCCTTCCTCAAATGCAGCATTGATTGCTGCCTGCTCTATGGCTCTGCTCACTCTACTTCCGGTGACCGCCTATCAGCTCGGCTTTCTTCACCATCTTCCCGATCCGCCCGGCAGGGTATTCGCCTCAGACAGGATCACAAAATCGCGAGCGGCCCATCCTTTGGGAATTCCAGATAGCTTGCTCGGTTTGGCTAGTTTTGGAGTGACCCTTACTCTCGCGCTCAACGTCAACAAAAATCCACGTGTACGAAACGCCCTCGGGATCAAGCTGCTGGCGGACGGTTCTCTCGCCGCATTCAATGTGGTGCGTCAGTTGGTCTCCTTTCGAAGGGTGTGCTCCTGGTGTACAGGAACAGCAATCTGTACCGCAGCGATGGTTTTCTCCAAACGAGCGTTGATCCGAACACAAATTGCATTTACCTTGGAACGGATTCTCATCACAAGACAATCTGCACAATCGGTGTGCCGAAGTGATCGTTCTGAATCGCGATTGAACAACGAAAGCGCAGCGTTTCGCCTCTAAGCGATTAGTAGATTTTGTTGATTGCAGGAGCAATGGCAAGAGATCCGCAACGTCGCGAACACATTCATCAGCAGTTGCGGAAGTCACGTTGCGAAGCGCTGGCTTCATTTTCACCTACAGAAGTACTTCTTTTGACCGGCTACTGGCCGGTAATGGGGACGAGCTTGGCTGTCGTCACGCGCGACGGTGCAGTCTGCGCGATTATCCCCGAGGACGAGTTAGAACTCGCGCAGGCCACCTCTGACGCGCAATTCTTTACCTATCAGCCGGAGACGCTTCACAGGCTCCTGCCAGTGCCAGACGTTCTCCTGGATCCGGTAAAGAAGCTCGCAGCGACGCTACAACTCGGTCCAGGGGACATCGGAATTGATCTCTCCTGCGGAGCCCAGGGCAGCTCGTATCCGTCCACGAATCACTTTCGACTCTCGATTCTGCCATTGCTGCGGAAATGCTTTCCAGAGCTGACGCCGGTCTCCGCAGATTCGATGTTTGGAAGGATGAAGGCCGTTAAGACCGACATTGAAGTCGGGATCATGCGTAAAGCGTGTCAGAAGGCATCAGTCGGCTTCTGCGAAGCGAAGCGCGCCATTGTCGCGGGTCGTCGCGAAAATGAAATTGCGGCGGACATCGAGCAAGCATTCGCCCGCGTTGCCAATGACGGATTTGAGCGAAGTCGAGGTTATTTCTTTTGTATGTCAGGACCGAATTCTTATAAAGCTTCGGGCGCCTACGCTCGCACGCGTTCACGGATTCTGGAAGAAGGAGACCTGGTGATGATCCATGCCAATACCGTAGCCGACGGGTATTGGGCCGACATCAGTCGCACCGAGGTGGTCGGCGCACCGAACGAGCAGCAACGGAGTATGTCCGACGCCATCGCAGCGGCGCGTCAAGCGGCATTTAAGTCAATTGCGTCGGGCGTATCTGCGGAAAAGGTAGATGAAGCTGCGCGTTCCGTTCTCACCAACCGAGGCTTTGGGCCAGCATACAAACATGCCACCGGACATGGAGTGGGATTCACGGCAGCCGATGCGAATGCGCTGCCACGCCTTCACCCAGCTTCGAGTGACATTCTGGAAACAGGCATGACCTTCAACATCGAACCGGCCATTTATATCGAAGGCGTTGGCGGTATGCGTCATTGCGACATGGTTGTCTGCACTCGCGATGGCGTTGAAGTGCTCACAGATTTCTAAGCAAAAAAGGACGGAGCGGGAAAGCATGAAGCGAGAGTTCTCGATTACCGGCAGCTCGGTCAGCTTCTACACCGTCCCAACCGACTCGCCTGAGGCTGACGGCACATTCTCATGGAAGAGCACCTCGATGGTACTCGTACAACTTGAGTGCGGGCCTACGAAAGGCTTCGGCTACACCTATGCAGACGCCGGTACTGCCGCAGTGGCGCGAACGCTCCTGAAAGAGGTCGTTCGCGGCACCGACCCGCTCTGCCATGCCGAGACCTTGCAGCAAATGATGCGCCAAGTGCGGAATTTAGGCGAGACCGGTGTCGCGATGATGGCAATTTCCGCTATCGATAACGCGCTTTGGGATCTTGCCGCGCGACTCCTCGATGTATCTTTGGTAAGCCTACTCGGGCAAGTCCGCGCGGGCATTCCCGTGTATGGTAGCGGCGGCTTCACGAGCTATAACGACCAACAACTGAGTGAACAGCTCGGCGGTTGGGCAACCGCTGGTTTTGCGAACGTCAAGATGAAGATCGGTACGCATCCCGATCGGGATCCAGCTCGCGTCCATACAGCGCGAAAAGCTATCGGTGTGGATTGCAACCTGTTTGTCGATGCCAACGGCGCGTACACCGTAACCCAAGCCGTCGAACTTGCGCATCGCTTCGCAGAGGACGATGTTCGCTGGCTTGAGGAGCCGGTTAGCTCCGATCATCTGCTCGGTCTCAGCCAGATACGACAGCGGGCTCCTCTCGGCATGGACATCGCGGCTGGCGAGTACGGCTACACCGCCTGGTACTTCCGCTCCATGCTCGATGCAGAAGCGGTCACCGTCCTTCAGGCAGACTGCACGCGTTGCGGCGGTGTTAGCGGGTTCCTAGCCGCCGCTGCTCTTTGTTGGGCACACAATATCCCTCTTTCATCTCATTGCGGACCCAGCATGCATCTGCATGTGTGCTGCTCGGTTCCCCGCGCAGTCCATATGGAATTCTTCCATGACCATGCACGCATCGAGCGGATCTTCTTCGACGGCTTTTGCGAACCGATCAAAGGATGCATGACTCCTGATGTCAGTCGTCCCGGCATGGGACTGGAACTCAAAGAGAAAGATGTAGCGCAATTCAGGCAATAGCTCCGGATCTGCCCTCCCAGGTTGAAGCCGGTTTCCGATGTCGACACGCAACACTGAAGTCAGGAGCAACACATGGCGAAGCAAGTATCCGACTTAATCGTAGAACGGCTGGTGGAATGGGGTGTGGATACGATCTTCGGTTTTCCCGGAGATGGTGTCGATGGCTTCTTCGAAGCGCTGCGCACCCATCAGGAGCAGCTCCGCTTTATTCAGGTACGTCACGAAGAGGCGGCCGCTTTTGCAGCGTGTGGCTACGCCAAGTACACCGGACGCCTCGGCGTGTGTTGCGCTACTTCAGGCCCAGGCGGAATTCATCTTCTCAACGGCCTGTACGACGCGAAGTGCGATGGTCAGCCCGTCCTTGCCATCACTGGTCACACATTCCATGACCTGATTGGGATGGACTATCAGCAAGACGTTGACCTCGACAAGCTGTTCATGGATGTGTCTGTCTTCAACGAGCGGGTCATGGGACCCGCTCACGCGGTGAACGTCGTCGACATGGCAGTGCGTTCCGCCTATGGCCGTCGTGGCGTCGCCCACATCTGCATTCCCAAAGACATTCAGGAATGGCCTGTTTCGGACAAGATGCGTAGCGCGGCAAACATCAAGGGCCATAGCGGCGACTGGGCGACGCCATCGACAGCCAAGCCGGCAGACACTCTGCTGAACAAAGCGGCTTCCATCATCAACGACGGCAAGAAAGTCACCGTTTTGGTTGGACGTGGCGCGCTCGGCGCACGCGAAGAGGTAGCCCAGCTCTCTGAAACAGTGGGCGGCCCTGTGGTCAAGGCACTGCTGGGCAAAGCTGTTCTTCCTGACCGCAGCCCTTACACCACGGGAGGCATCGGGCTCCTCGGCACTGCACCGTCTGTGGACGCGATGGAGGAATGCGACACGCTGATCATGATCGGCACGAGCTACCCTTACATGGAATTCCTTCCAAAGCCAGGGCAGGCAAAATGCGTGCAAATTGAGCTTGACCCCACTCGCATCGGTCTGCGTCATCAGGTCGATTCAGCGCTCGTGGGTGACGCCAAGACGATTCTGCTGGCTCTGCTCCCATTGCTCAAACGGAAAGAGAATGGCTTCCTAAAAAAATCGCAAGAGCGGATGAAGTCCTGGAACGAGCTGATGGAAGAACGCGGCACACGGCAAGACATGCCAATGAAGCCCCAGGTCGTGACTCATACCCTCAACAAGCTGCTACGCGACGACGCGATCGTGTCGTCCGATAGCGGAACCATCGCGACTTGGACAGCACGACACGTGGAAATGCGTGGCACGATGCAATTCTCACTCTCCGGTTCTTTGGCGACCATGGCCAATGGACTTCCCTACAGCATCGGTGCAGCGGTTGCCTATCCTGGGCGCCAAGTCGTGTGCGTCGTCGGCGATGGCGGACTGACGATGCTGATGGGCGAGCTTGCGACGCTCGTGAAGTACAAGCTGCGCGTCACCGTTATCGTCATCAAGAACAATGTCCTGGGCCAGATCAAGTGGGAGCAGATGATCCTTGAGGGTAATCCCGAGTTCGGCGTTGAGCTTGAGCCGATCGATTTTGCCAAGGTCGCGGAAGCCTGCGGGGTGCGGGGCTACACCTTAGAGCGTCCGGAGGACGCGGAACGGATCCTCAACGAAGCGCTCAGTCATGACGGCCCCACTCTGGTCCAGGCAGTGGTCGATCCGAATGAGCCTCCCATGCCGGGCAAGATCACGACGGAGCAGGCATACAAGTTTGTGAAGTCGCTGGCGCGAGGACAGAAAGATGCCCTCAAGATCATCAAGACGGTGGCCGAAGACCAAGTCCGCGAGGTGGTTTAGGTGTGGCGCTGGCTGCGCAGGTCGTCCTCACGCAGTGATACTGCCAAGGATGCCAGAATGGTGGCCCATTCCATCCGAGAGGGACGCTTCCAGCGCAGCCTTTCCCTGCTCACGGCGGCCACTAGCGTCATCAGCGGCCTCGAGGTGGCTTATGAACATTACCGCGGCAGCTACAGCCGACGTGTCATGTACACCCCGGTCATTCTCAGCGGAGTGTTGGCGGTTGCGGGGGTAGCGGCATTCTTCAGTCGGCAAGCGGCGCGAACTTTCCTTCGTGCCGCCTCGTTTGTGACCTTAGTGGATGCGGGCGTCGGTTTCTATTTTCATGTTCGCGGCATTGCTCGCAAGCCTGGTGGATGGCGTCTCCCCATGACCAACATGATCATGGGGCCTCCAATCTTCGCACCCTTGCTCTTCGGCACCAGCGCTTACCTCGGACTTATCGCGTCCTATCTGCAACGGGAAGACGCCAACTGGCTCAGCAGAGGTGCCCGGGAGTCAAGTGATGGCTGGCTGGCGCGTTTGCTTCCCACTCGTGCGGGCCGAGATCTCATCTCGCTTGAACAAGACGTTCGCGAGGGGAAGTTTCAAAGTCAGGTCGCGGTGGTCACCGCTGTTAGTGCATTGCTGAGCGGGTTCGAGGCGTACTACTCGCATTATAAGAATAATTTTCAATACAAGGTTCAGTGGAGTCCCGTCGTTATAGCTCCGCTGCTGGCCGCCGCTGCTTTAGGTGCGGTCAAGAGCCGTCGACTCGCCACTACTGCCCTTCCTGCAATCTCGGTGCTCGCAGGCGCGGATGCCGCCGTCGGCTTCTACTATCATGCGCGGGGCGTACTCCGGCGTCCTGGCGGAACGAAACACCTTCTTTACAACATCATGTACGGGCCCCCGATCTTCGCTCCGCTGCTCTTTGGAGCGGCAGGCATGTTGGGCATCCTCGCCAGCCTTTTACGGCGGAGACACGCATGAATCCCAATGACGCGCCCGATCCTTCTCTGCTTCCGCGCGATGCCGAGACCGACGAGCCTCTTCAACCCACCCCGCAGCCCGGCTACTATCCCGGATTCAGCACCATGTCGCAGAGGGGCTTTTGGGACCAGGCGTCCCGCAATCTCATCACCATGCGTGTCGAGCAGACTCCATCGATCCGCCACTTCACTACGGATCAGGCGCGATTCTGGCGTGCAGTCTTTGAACACCTGGTCCCTCAGCATGACAGAACACCCGACCGGCGCATTCCCCTTGTGGAACCACTCGACGAACGTCTTTATCAGAATCGGGGCATCGGCTATCGCTACGAGAGTATGCCCCAGGATCGCGAGGCATATCGATTGGGCGAGGAAGCCATCAATGAAGAGGCGCAAGGACGTTTCGGCGGCCTTTTCCTTGACCTTCCGTACCATCAGCAGGAGCTGACGCTTCAGGCAATTCACGATAAGAAACCGCAAGAAGCCGAATCGATCTGGAAGCAGATGCCGATTCCCCGCTTCTGGCAACTGTTGATGCAAGATGCTGTCGAAGCCTACTATTCACATCCGTGGGCGTGGGATGAGATCGGCTTTGGCGGTCCTGCCTACCCCCGCGCCTACACACGCCTGGAACGCGGCGAGCCGGAGCCGTGGGAGATGGAAGAGCAACGATACGACTGGCTACCTCCTCGATATGCGGTCTCCGACGTCACGGAAGCCACACACCATCTCCACACTGAAAACGATCAAAACAGCTAGCTCGCTGAATGAGGTCTCGTGAAGGAACCGCTGCTCGGCCCGTTTGCAACCGAAAAAAATAGCCCTCACATGCTCGGGCCATTGCAGAAGATCCATCTTCCGATGCGGCGCTTCCGCGAAGCCGATGAGGTGGACTATCTGATCGTCGGATGCGGGTCTGCTGGCGGCGTTCTGTTGCAGCGCCTCGCACGCGCGGGATTCAACGTGGTCGCTCTCGAAGCAGGGCCGTTCTGGGATACGGAAAGAGACTGGGTCAGTGATGAGGCTGGCTCTCACGAGCTCTACTGGGAAGACCCGCGCGTCACGGGTGGCTCTGACCCGCTCGCTTTGGGGGCCAACAATTGCGGTAAAGGCGTTGGCGGAGGCTCAGTCCACTGGGCCGCGTTCACGCCACGCTTTCATCCCTCGGACTTCGAAGTCTATACCCGCGATGGTGTCGGTGCGGACTGGCCCATCGACTACGAAATCATCCGCCCCTATTACGAGCAGCTCGAACTCGAAATGCCTGTCGCCGGGCCAGCGTACTATCCCTGGGGTCATCCCCACGGATATCCCTATGGGCCGCATCCCATGGGCGGCGTCGGCAATGCGCTCATCAAGGGCTGCGCGGCGCTCGATATACCTATTTCCATCGGCGGTCCAGTAGCCATCCTCTCCGGGTCGCATGGCGATCGTCCCCACTGCATTTATCGCGGATTTTGTATCCAGGGTTGCAAAGTGGGAGCCAAGGCCAGCACGCTCATTACGCACGTCCCCGACGCGCTTCAAAGCGGCGCTGAGATTCGAGACCATGCCATGGCATCGCGGGTCGAACTCGGGAAGGAGGGTCGCGTCACGGGTGTTCACTATTATGATCGCGACGGCAACGTTCATTTCCAGCGGGCGAAAGCCGTCATCATCGCCGGCTACTCGATTGAGACGCCACGTCTGTTGCTCAATTCAGCCTGCCCAGGTTTCGAGAGCGGCCTTGCAAATTCCAGCGATACCCTCGGCCGTTATCTCATGGCGCAGGCTGGCAATGTCGTCTTGGGTCGCTTCGACGAGCCTATTCGCATGTATAAGGCGCCTCCAGCGCATGCGCTCACCGAAGAGTTCTATGAGACAGACCCGAAGAATGAGTTTGCCCGTGGATTTGCCATTCAGACCGTCGGACCACTTCCCATCGCTTTCGCCAAACAGATGGTGGCTGCCAAGCGCGCCTGGGGTTGGGGCCTGCGACGAGAGATGATGGACTACAACCACTGGGCCGCCTTTGGGCTGCTCGGTGAAATCCTCCCTTGGGCCGACAATCGCGTCACGTTAGCAGAAGACACCGACCGCTTCGGACTTCGCGTAGCCCACGTTTCCTTCACCCTGCATGACAATGACAAGAAGCTCATTCAGGCTGCAAAAGCAAAGACTATGGAGGTCATGGAAGCGGCCGGCGCGAGAGAAGTGGTTCAGGAAGCACGTTATGCACACTTGGTCGGCGCGGCCCGCATGGGTTCAGACCCACGCACCTCTGTCGTCGACAAATTCGGCCGCAGCCACGACATCCCAAATTTATTCGTCTGCGACGGTTCGATCCTGCCTACCCAAGGATCGGCCAACCCGGGTCTCACGATCCAAGCTCTCGCAGCGAGAACCGGGGACTACCTCATCTCACAGGGCGACGCGATCTTTACCCCCAACAGTAACCGAGACATGTCGGAACCGATGCTTCGAAAGCATCTTGCGCCACCTGGGACCTTCGGGCGAGGAATACCGATGCCTCGCATGAAAATGAGCAAGACACGCTGATCTGAAGGTGCGCCCCCGCTTGCACCAGCCGAAGGTTGCTAATCAATTTCCACTCCTCGTTCCTTTACGCGGGAATCATTCGTCTGCCGCGCTGCGCGCAACTTTGCTGTAGCTTCCTTATCTCTCGATCTACTGCTCCATCGATTGACCGAGAAGAAAGCGAGGATCACGAGAAGGGCCACACCCGCGCAAACAATAAGGACGATCGTCATAATAAAGCTCCTACCGAATTTGAATGCAAAGATGAGGCTTGGGTAGCTTTTAGATCCCGGAAATCGCTGAAATCACGATCAAGGGTGACTGCGTTAGAGAAAGTACCTCTTCGCACACGCCGTTGGTCGTTCATCCTCGTCACCAAACGCTTCCTCCAAAGCTAAGCTCAAGCGTATATTGCAATTCGGGGTGAGCTTGACGAGCTATCACGCTGACCCAAATGTTGAACAACGGCGAGGTTGCGAAAACGTATCCGTGCCGAAAGCACTAACTCCTCCGCCGGAGACGGGCTACTGTCACTGCGGCACTTGCCGCATGACCAATATTCCGCATCTAAAATTGTTGTCAGTTATGGAACCGGAGTCATCACGATGCGCATTGCCCTCATCGCATCGCCGTTTATCAGTGTCCCCCCTGTGGGCTATGGGGGAACTGAGTTGTTTGTCGCAAATCTCGCGGAAGCTCTGGTGTCTCTCGGAGTGGACGTTGATGTTTACGCGAATGGTGAATCACACGTGAAGGCGAATCTGCGCTCGCGGTATCCGCGGCAGGACTGGCCCCTATCCTCCGAGACCTCTGGGCTGACGAAGGAGATCGATCACACCGCTTGGGCTGTCGACGATGCGGACATGCGCTGCGACATCATCCATATCAGTTCAGCACTTGCTGTACCGTTTTCGCGCTTCTCATCAAAGTCGTTCGTCTGCACCCTCCACCATCCAGCGGAGCCCGCGCTCACGGACCTCTACGAACGGCACAGCACAGTTACCTACACGGCGATCAGCCAGCATCAGGCTTCGCTCCACCCCACATTGCATCCACGCGTGATTCACCATGGCCTGGATCTCGCTAAGTATCGCTTTGAGGCGAAGAAGCAGCCGTACGTCGCCTTTCTGGGTCGCATTTGTCCGATCAAGGGTCCGCATAATGCAATCGCCATTGCGAAGCAGGCAGGCATACCGCTCAGGATCGCTGGCGAAGTTCAGCCGATCTTTCGAGATTACTTCGAAAAAGAGATCCGTCCGCATCTCGATGGTCACAGCGTTGAATTCGTAGGTGAAGCAGACCTCGCTCTCAAGAATGAGCTACTGAGTCATGCCACTGCATTGTTATTTCCCATCGAGTGGGAGGAGCCGTTCGGCCTGGCAATGATTGAGTCCATGGCCTGCGGGACGCCGGTGATCGCCTTTCCGGGAGGGGCGGTCAAAGAAGTAATCGACGACGGTATCTCAGGAAGGGTTTGCAGTAGCGTCGCCGAGGCGGCGGCGGCGCTGCAACGGGATACTTTCCAACCGGCGGCGGTGCGACGGTGCGCTGAGACACGGTTCTCAGCCGATGCGATGGCGCGTCAGTACTATCGCCTCTACCACAGCCTACTGACGAGAATCCCGCTGAGAGCAGGGCCGAACCCTGAGGAGACGGCGGCTTGAGCAAGGCCACAGAGCCAGGTACGCTTCAGCATATGGAACCGCCCGCTGAGCCGAAGGTGCTCTATCCGGAGCCGCAGCTCGACGCGGTTGAGGGTTTGGCGATCATCCGTGGGAGCACATTCTTTGCCGCAACCCGTGGGGGGGATCTGACGCCGCCAGGAGCGCCGCAAGTCGGTCTGTTTTGCGATGACACACGCTTCCTCAGCCGTCTAGAGCTGCGTGTCAATGGACAGGAGCCGATCGTTCTCTCTTCCACCACCATGGGCGCGGATATGGCGCGGGTAGAGATCACCGTGCGAGGCGGCTGCGTCTCCGGAGAGAACCTCGACCTGCCGATCAACACGGTATATGTGCATCGCGAGCAACTCCTCGATCGCGACCGGCTCTACGACATTCCTGTGCGGCTGCGTTGCTGACTGGCCGCAAGTACATCGGCATCGAACTCAATGCTCAATACCATCGCGCGGCGAGCGAGAGGATGGATCGGATTCGAGAGAGGATCGCTAAGCGGTCCTTCCGGGTGCTCATTCCCACGTTGCGGTGAGAGTGTGACCGCGTGCCCGCCACGCCTCAAGTCGAACTCGTTTCTGAATCATTGTCATCGCTGGCTTGACCCGTGGCGTGCCCTCGGAGGTCTCCTATCCATCGTGGGAATGCGCATCTCCGCGCAAAGTGCGCGAGAGTATCAGGCTCTGCGGCGGCTTCCGCTGCTATCACACGGCTGACGTTCGAGCGCGGAAAGTTTGTCCTTGGCGCGGAATTCTTTTCCGCGTGGGCCGTCTTCAACGGCTCTACCTTCACACCAGAGATTCGAGCCGGGAGTGCTGACTCGCCGGAAATCTGAACTGTGAGGAGACTATGGAGAACCCCTTTCCAATCAAACCACCCCGCCTCCGGCGACTGCGCGCACGGTTGCTGGCGCTTGCGTCGCTGATGTTTCTTGCCGCCCTGCCGGTGTACGCGCAAGCGACTGGCAATGATCCGTGGGACAACGCCGTCAACGTTCTCAAAACCGCCTTCACCGGCACCATCGCCACTGGGTTGTCATTGGTCGCCATCGTTGTTGGCGGCTTGATGTTCGCCTATGGCGAAGGCCAGTCGAAGAAAACTCTCGCGGGAATCGTCTTCGGCGTGGGGATGGCGATCGGCGCAGTCAACTTCATGGCATGGCTGTTTCCCGGCGGCTAGGCCGAACGAAAGGAGGTGATCGATGTCTCAGTCAGCGGATCGGCGCGTGAACCCGGTGTACAAGGCCATGAACCGGCCCTTGACTGTCCTAGGAGCGGAGCGGCGGTTGTTCTTCGTCGCTCTGATTTCCGGAGGAGCCATCTTCTCGCTGCTGCATTCCTTGCTGGGTGGGATCGGCTTGTTCCTCGTGGGCGTCATCATCGCTCGCATTGCGACGAAGCATGACGTGGAAATATTGCGCGTCCTGTTCAATTCCGGCAAATTCCGCAGGCGCTACGACCCGATGAAGTGGGAACCGATAACCATCACGATCAGGAACCGCAATGCTCAGAGTTGACCACATCTGGAAGGATTGGCAGGAAGCGGGATCGCTCGCGGCGCAGATCAATCTGTTCGGCTTCTGGGACGAGCATTGCTTTCTGACCAAGTCGGGTGACCTTGGCGCGGCACTGCGGATCGGCGGGATTGATTACGAAAGCCTTGATCACGTGGAACGGGACTACGTGGTGCGGCGTCTCGAAGCTATGTTCCGCACGCTCGATGACGGGAGCCGTCTGTACCAATTCTTGTTCAAGCGCAACCGGCCCGCGATTCCGCACGCGGAGTATGAGAACCCCCTGGTGCGTGCTGCTGTCGAACAGCGAGCCGCCTTCCTAAGCAGCAAGTCGGACCGGCTCTACTCCATCGAGATCGATTGGGTCGTGATGATCGACGGCAGCTATCAGAAGACCGGCCTGCTGAACGCACTCGCCGCATTGCCGAAGCATCCACGCTCGTCGCTGCGCGACTTGCGTGCACTATTCTCCGGGAGCAAGGAGCGCACGCTGATCTACGAGCGGATCGAGCGCGATCGGCTGCGTTTGCAGCAGAAGGTACAGAGCTTGAGAGCGCAGCTCAGCGACCTTACCAGGATCGATCTGCTGGGGGCGGAGGAGACGTTTCGCACGCTGCGCCGTCTGGTGAACTTCTGCCCCTCGAAGGTCGATCGCGCAGCGCTCTGCGGATCTCGTCACCTCGACTGGCAAGTCTGCGGCTCGGAACTGGAGGCGCATCGTGGCTATCTGCAGATGGACGACGACTACGTTCGCGTCCTTACGCTGAAAGAGCTTCCCTCTGAGACGCGGCCACTACTCCTCAGCAGCCTGCTCGACATCCCGGCTAACTTCCACGTGGTCACCGAATGGCACCCGGTAGACAACACGAAGGCCCGCAAAGAGATCGCCTCACGCCGTCGACATTACCATAACTCGAAGACCAGCTTCGTCTCGAACTTGCAGGATCGGCAGAACACCGGCACCCAGGACAATCTGGTCGATGACGCGAAGACTGCTGCCGTCGTAGAGCTAGGTAATGCCCTCACAGCGATCGGCATGGAGGGCAATGTTTTCGGCGAGTTCACATTGTCGGTCGTGATCTATGACGAAGACCGCTTGAAAGCGGACTACGCCGTCGCTGAGTTTCAGAAGATCTTCACGCAACACGACGGACTCCTTTATGAGGAGCGCTACAACCTGCTCAATGCATTCTTCGCGACGGTGCCCGGCAACCGCCAATTCAATCTTCGCAAGCAGTGGGCACTGAACTCCAACTATGCCGATCTGTCATTTCTGTTCACCGTCGATAGCGGCAGCCAGTGGAACCCGCATCTCGAGCGCGAGTATCTCGCGGCTCTTGAATCCACGCATGGCACGCCGTACTACCTGAACCTTCACAGCGGCGACGTAGCCCATACCCTGCTGCTCGGTGCGACCGGTTCCGGCAAGTCCTTCACACTGTCCACGCTGCTGCAATCGGCGCAGAAATACGACCCGCTGACCTTCATCTTCGACCTGGGCGGCAGTTACGAGACGCTGACGCGGAGCTTTGGCGGGACGTACCTGAACGTCGGCATGAAGAACCCCGGCTTCACCATCAATCCATTCTCGTTGGAGCCGACGCACGCGAATCAGAACTTCCTCTATCTGTTTCTCCGTGTGCTGATCGAAGCTGGCGGCCGCTATGCGCTAACGCCAGAAGATGAGAAGGCGCTGTTCACCGTTATCGAGCGCGCCTATCAGCTCCCCGCCGAGATCAGGACACTCACCAACTTCGCGTCCATCCTCGGACCTCTGGGGGAGCGTTTGCATCGCTGGACGCAAGCTGGGCAGTTCGGCCACCTCTTCGACAACGTCGAGGACACCCTCACCTTCTCTCGCTTCCAGACCTTCAACTTCGATGGCTGGTCAGATTATCCGGACATCCTTGAACCGCTGCTGTTTTACGTCTTGCAGCGAGCGTCGTCAGAGATCGAGAAGCCTCAGAACGCCGCCACATTCAAGATGTTTGTCATCGATGAGGCTTGGATCTTCCTCAAGAACCGTACCATCCGCGACTGGATCACCCGTGCGGAGAAGACCTGGCGCAAGAAAAACGCGGCGATGATCCTGGCCACGCAGTCGGTGGTGGAGCTTGCCAACTCCGACATGCTCCAGATCGTCAACGAGTCCTGTCCTACCAAGATTTTCCTGGCGAATCCGAATATCGACCGCAAGCTGTACGCCGAAACCTTCCAGCTGAACGATACCCAGCTGGAGCTGCTGGAATCGCTGGTGCCCAAACGCGAGCTGCTGCTGATCCAGCCGCGCGGCACCAAGAAGCTGGTGCTCGAAGTCGATGCTCTCGGCTATTGGATGGCGACCAACAATTCCCGCGACAACCTTCGCAAACAGGACTACTTCGCCCGCTTCGGACCGGAGCAAGGTCTGCTCCGGCTCGCTCACGACTACCCCAACCCATAAGGATAAACTATGCGCCCCTCGACTATAGTTCCGCTGCTACTCGGCCTGGCTGCGACCGTCGCCCACGGCCAGCAGACAGCCCGCCTGGTGAAGTACCACGCTAACGACATCGTGAGCGTCCGCGCAAGGATGCGCTATACCACGCTCATTCAACTGCCCAGCACCGAGAAGATTTTGGAGGTCGCGACCGGCGATAAAGACTTCTGGATCATCGATACGGTCGGCAACTACTGCTTCCTGCACCCGGCGAAGGAAGGCATTCATTCCAATCTCAACTTGATTACCGACAAGGGCAGCGTGTACTCCTTCACGCTCGATGATGTCGAAACAGGTGAGCCCGACCTGAAGGTCGTCATCGAGCCGTCCGATCCCTCCTCGCTTGCCGCCGTCAACGGCGGGAGCAAGCTCGTCTCCGCGAGTGAAGTCGATGCGGCGCGCGCGCAGGCGCAACTTGCCCAGAGCCGCACTGCTGTCATGGTCGAGCAGTTCCGCTCGGAGTATCCCACCCAGGCATTGCAGTTCGATTACGCCTTCCACGACGAGAAGCCATTCGATGTCTCTGCGATCTTTCACGATGACAAGTTCACCTACATCAAGTCGTCGGCTGCGGAGAAGTTTTCCATCTATGAGCTGAAGGACGGCAAAGCGGACCTCATCACCTTTCAGTTGAAGGATGGTACCTACGTGCTGCCCACGGTCGTCGACCGAGGGTATCTCGAGATCGGCAAGCACCGGCTGGCGTTCCAGCGGAAGGGGCAGTAGGTGCTCGCGATGCCAGAAGAGAAACAGGTCCCAGAACTCCCAACGGCACCGCCGTCCCCGGCACTGAGAGACAAGCGCACACTTCCCGAAGGCGTCGTGCCCAAGCAGGCGCAGGGTTACGTCGTTGCCGGACTCGCCGTGCTCATCCTGATGGCCGTGATGTTCTCAAAGAACCACGCCAAGCCTGCTGCCAAGGATGCCGCGCTTACTTCTGGCGCGATGTCCACGAACATCAACCAGCGAAAGATTCAGGAGTTGGAGCAGGACCTGAGCACGGATCAGCGACAGGGCCAGCAACAACAGATGCAGGCCAAGAACAACACGACTGTTGCCGCAATGAACGCTCCCTCCGCGCCAGCAGGCGGCGTTGCGTCTTCTGCTGCTGCGCAGTTGCCGCAACCTACCGAACCCCAGCGCGATCCTGTTGCAGACGCGGAAAGGGCCCTCGCCTTCAAAGCGCGCTTTGCCTCGAACCTCGTCACTGATGCCCGGTCATCGCCAGCGGACTCCTCTGACACGATGGTCCGCTCCAGGGAGGACGACGCACCGCAGGCTCGCTCTTCGAGCTTGCCCCAAGCTCCTGCTACTCAGGTCGCCGGTGCTAACAAACATGCTCCCGAGGTAAGCGTCAACGCCGCGCAGGGCCAGCCTTTTGTTGTCTTCGAGGGCACGACGATCGACACGGTTCTGGTCAATCGGTTGGATGGGGAATTCTCCGGGCCGGTTAAGGTCATGGTGACGAATCCTGTATACAGTCAGGACCGCCAGCACCTCCTGATTCCCGACGGCACGTTTGTTCTCGGGGACGTGCAGAAGGTGGCTGGCCTCGGCCAGAAGCGCCTTGCCGTCACCTTTCATCGCCTGCTCATGCCCGATGGCTACTCCGTCGATCTCGACCAGTTCCACGGTCTCGATCAGGCGGGAGCCACAGGTCTGAAGGACAAAGTGAACAACCACTACGCCGAGATCTTCGGCGCATCCATTGCGCTTGGCATCATCGCCGGAGCTGGCGAAGCCACCAACCAGAATCAGGGCTACAACCAGTCGGGCGGCGAAGCCTATAAGTCCGGCATCGCGTCGAGCCTGTCCCAATCAGGCGCGAATGTGCTCGACCGCTTCATCAATATCCCGCCGACGCTCACCATCCGCGAAGGTCACCGGATCAAGGTCTACATCACCCAGGATGTGCTGCTGCCGGCCTACGCGAACCACGCCGTGCCAGGAGACATCTGATGCGGGCCTTTCTGATCCTGCTCTCCGTCAGCGTGCTCGTGGTCGGCTGCGCCTCCCCCTCGCCGCAGCCGAAACCTTCGCCCTGTCGGTACATTCACTCCGCGCTGTCGCTGTCGCACGGCGCTTCTCGAAAGGAATCGATATGAAGTTCAGATACGTTCTGTCTTTGGTCGCTGTCTTCGCCGGTGTGCTCGCGCCGCGGGCGCACGCACAATGGACCGTCTTCGATCCCACAAATTATGCCAACGCGCTGAACGAGTTTCACGAGTTACAGCAGACCTACACGACCGCCGTAGAAACGCGGAACCAGATCGTCGCTGCCTACAACCTGGCCTACCAGATGTCGCGGATGCCGCAAGATCTGGCCGCGCGCTACAAGTCCGACTTCGCGCAGTGGACCACCGTCTCTGCGCCGAACACTTACGGCAACACCTCCGCATGGGTCAATGCGCTCAATATCGGAGGCACCTCATCTGCGTCGCAGGCCTATAACGGCGCAATCGTTCAAGCCGAGCGCTATCCGGCTGGCAGCTATGCGTCGCTGGACGCTGGCACGCAGGCCATCGTCGCGAATCAGTACGCCACATCCGACCTTGCGCAGGGCACGACCACCAGCACCCTCTCGACGCTGGGGACGATTCGATCCGACTCGCAGGCCTTTGCTGCGAAGCTCGCCAACCTTGACGCCGATACCTACTCGACCGATCCGAGCCAGCAGACCGAGAACGCGCTGCTCGGCAAGATCAACTCGGCAACCTTGCTCCAGATCCATTCCGAGCAGGACACCAACCAATTGCTCGCTGCCTCGATTGAGCAGCAGCTCGTCGCGCAGAAGCAGCAAATCGATGCCCAGAATCGTGCCATCAATAGCGCAATCTACTTTCAGCAGAACTTCCCCAACGTGATGCAGCTGACGACCGGCGGCATCGGCAATGCCCTTCAGTCCATCTCACTCAGCCCGGCTGCGAGGTAGTGATGCAGCAGAACTACCTCACGTTCTTGTCACAGGCGATTAACGAACTGCTGGCAGCGCACAGCGCGGCCATTCAGGCGGTCGGACTCGACATCTACCGGGGCCTGGTCCTGATCCTGCTGGTATGGTTCGGCATCAAGGCCGCCCTGTCTGCCTCGCAGGGGCATGGCGGCTTCCACTTCGCCAAGTTCGCCGACCTCATCTTGCTGATCTCTTTCGGATTCGGGATGCTGACCTACTATTCGACGCCGCTGCCTGGCACCCGTTATAGCTTCAGCGATCTCATCACCAAAGAGGCTATCCAGCTTTCCGCCGACATCCAGTCCGACAACGCCCAACAGATCGTCGATTCGATCACCGCTGCCGAGCAGCAACTCGGCACGCCGCCCGGCCTGTTCGATGTGCAGGAGGAACTGACCTGGCTCATTGCGCGGCTAGCGCTCGCAATTATGCAGGCGTTCGTGTTCGCTGTTATCGCCTACGGCTACGTGGCCGCCGCGGTCTGTGTGCTGATCGGCCCAGTCTTCATCCCGTGGTTCATCGTGCCGAAGATGGATTGGCTGTTCTGGGGATGGTTCAAGGCCTTCATTGGCTTCAGCTTCTATCAGGTCGTCGCCTCGGCCTTCATCTTCGTCTTCTCGAAGGTCGTCGTCGGCATGTTCCACGTCATCGGCACGCTGAGCCTTGCAAACATCGTCACGCTGTTGCCGGCGCTCCTTACATTGACCTTCGTCTGCGTCTATGGCCTGCACAAGATACCGGAGTTGACTGCCTCGATCTTGAGCGGCCGCGCTGGAACCTGGGTCGATCTCGACCGGAGATGAACATCATGCCGAAGACATCGTTCTCCACTACCGAAGCTGGGCACCGGTTCCTGGAACTCTATGCCGAGCCCGTCGTCACCAACAGCTACCTGAAGGTCGCGTTGTTTGTACTGTCCGTCGTCGCGCTTGCTACGCTTGCGCTTCTCTACCGAGCCGAGACCGCTGTCTCGCGGCTGAAGCCGCTTGTCATCTCGGTCTCGGATGCCGGGCGCGGGCAGGTGATGAACTACGCAGACTTCTCCAAAGTCCCGGTCGAGCGCGTTGGTAAATACTATCTCGCGCGCTGGACAACGCTTTACTACGGACGCAACCACGCGACCGTGCAGCGCGACTTTGCCGAGTCGTTGAACTTCTTCTCGAATGAGCTTCAGTCCGCCACGCTTGCGCGTGTGACCAAAGCCAAAACGCTCGAAGGCTTCCTGCTCGATCCCGGTACGCCCAACGTCGACATCGAAATCAACTCCGTCGTGCTCGAAGACACGCGGCAGGCTCCCTATCGCGCGCATGTCGAGTTCGAGAAGGTCTTTCGTTCTGCTGGCGATCTTGAGGAACAGAAGCGCGAACGCTGGACCGCCAACGTCGTCTATGACTTCCGCGATACCGTCCCCAATCAGATGCTGCTGGTCAACCCGCTCGGCCTGGTCATCAGCTATGTCCACGAAGACCAGGCATTTGGAAACTGAATATGCGACAGAAGAAGCCTCTGCTCCTCTATTGCGCCGAACCCGGCCTGCTTGCAGCCACGGCCTTTGCTCTGCGTCTCCATGGCTATGACGTGACCGCGATCCACTCTCATAAAGAAGCGATACGGATGGCCAGTGGAACAGGTTCGCAAGTCACGTGCGGCGTTCTGCTCCACGCCCAGCAGGGCGATCCAGCCGGTCGGCTGATCCATTGCCTACTTGCGTCGCACACGCATATCCCGCTGCTGCTGGTCGATCGTGTCGGCGACCTCGCTCCCGTCCGCTACGCGGACATGGTGCTCTATGGCCGCAACACCTCGATGTCCTGCATCCTCTCGGCGCTGCAGGTGCTCTGTTCTCGAAAGCGGAGCATGGCATGACGTATCTCTTCGTGTGCTCGGACAGAGAGGGATCGTTAGTCGACCGAAAGCCGCGTGGCGGCCTTTGGGCCGGGTCAGCAACCATCTTTCTTCCGGAGTTGGGCACGCGGAACGGGTTCGCGGATGGCAGCGGATCGATGCCGGGGCTGCCGTCGCGCATCTCCCAATCCCTGAGAATGAATGGTTTTCTTCTTGCCCCGGTAGCTGGGTCTGTATGTCCTGTAGCTCGCCCTCAACTCCGTCGCCATGATGCAGAATCTTCGCAGCGCTGCAGGAAGGCGATGCTACGGCACAATCGAACGGCGTGGTTCACCCACAGTCCTCTCATATTTAGCTGGACGGAGCACGCGACCGAGAAGGTCCGCTTCCGCCTGATTGGAATCGCATCCTTCCGTGGATACCATCAGCAGTGTTCTCGTAGAGAGCCACTTCTCCCGTATTTTTCCTGCTATCACTCGGTCACTCGCGTCGGTGCTTATCCTGCGCCCGGCGGCACGCGTCGTTCTGCTTCGCTTTACCACCCCATCACGCAGAGATCGCGTGCCGGGGACCCCGGCGTTGCAGCGCCCCTACGGGGTCTCGGTTCCTCCCAAAACAAGTTTGTGAACGCGCGGCAGAGAACGCCGCACAAACTTCTTCCGGGCCCCGCCGAGAAAGCACTCCTTGGCCTTGGGAGCAGGGCACCTCGCGTCGCTTCGCGCAAGAGTGTTGGCCTGCCCGATGTTTTGTACCAGTTGGATTGTTAGTGTAGCGCAACGAGCGGGTTAGTTATCTCGCCGCAGTCGGGGGTGTGGGGAAGTGGGAAGCGCAATATGCTTTCCACTTCTCCATACCCCGCTTTGATTTCTGCCTGCCACGCCTCTGGCGCAGGTGGTCGGTAGCCCAGCGAAGAGTGCGGCCTGACGGTGTTGTAGTGAACGCGCCATCGTTCGGCCAGGATGCGCAGCTCCTGGATGGAATAGAAGATCTCTCCGTTGAGGAACTCATCGCGCAACTTCGAGTTGAAGCTTTCACAGTAGCCGTTCTCCCACGGGGAGCCGGGTTCGATATACAGCGTCTTTGCGCCTGTGTTCGCCAGCCATTTACGCAGGTCCCGGGCAACGAACTCCGGTCCATTATCGGAACGAATGTGTTCCGGAACTCCCTTGAGTACCATGACATCGGCCAGCGCTTCGATCACCTTGGCGCTCGACCATCGCCTCTCGGGACGGACCAGCAGACACTCCCGCGTGTGCTCGTCGATCAGATTCAACATCCGCACCGTCCTTCCGTCATGCGTCTTCGCACTGACGAAGTCGTAGCTCCAGACGTGATTGGCGCGCTCTGGACGCAGCCGCACGCAGGACCCGTCGTTGAGCCACAACCTTCCTTTTGGCTTCTGTTTCCGGGGAACCTTCAGCCCTTCGCGACGCCAGATGCGCTCCACCCGGTCCTTGCCTATTCGCCAGCCTGCTCGCTTGAGCAGCGCCGTGATCCGGCGATACCCGTAGCGGCCATACTGGCTGGCCAGCGTAATGATGGCCTGAGTCAGCGTATCTTCATCGTCCCGCTGTGTCGGCCGGTAGCGTTGCGTGCCGCGTGGCTGCTTGACCACCCGGCACGCCTGCCGCTCACTCATCCCATGCCCGTCTTGCGCATGGCTGACCGCACAGCGCCGTCGTTCCGGGCTTAGAAGTTTCCCGCGGCGATGTCCTTCAACACCAGCTTCTCCAGGCTAAGTTCCGAAACCAGCCGCTTCAGCTTGGAGTTTTCCTGCTCCAGATCCTTCAGCCGCCGCGCCTGGTCCACCTTCAACCCGCCATATTCCTTGCGCCAGCGATAGTAGGTCTGCTCTACGATCCCGGCTTCCTTGCATGCCTGCGGGGTGGTCTTTCCATTCGCCACGGCCACTTCCACTTGCCGCAGCAGGTTCACGATCTCTTCCGGCTTGTATATCTTCCTTGCCATTTCCTTGGCTCCTCTTGTCCAGTTTCTCTCTTATCCACTGGTACAAAATTTGCCGGGCACTCCAAACGGTCGTCGACGCCTACGGCCGCAAGACATCCGTCACCCAGTCAGGTATTAGCAGTGAAACTACCTACGATTCTCTCGGGCGAGTGAACTGCGTCACGACAGATCATCTCTCCTCCTCCTCTTCCACGGACGGCAGCACGTGCTATGGATACGATGCATTCGATCGCGTTTCGCAAACGACGCAGCCTGATGGAAATGTGTATCAGATGTCCTATATCGACAACGTCGTCACCGTCACCGACGAAGTCGGTCATCAGAGGAAGCTCACGTACGACGGGCTTGGCCAACTTGCGTCCGTCGTCGAACAGGACGATGGTGGAGCACTCGATTGGGAAACCGACTATCAATACGACGGTCTCGGACGTGTGAAGCAACTAGATCAAAAGGGTGGCACGACCAATTCCACTCAGTGGAGAACTCGGACCTGGTCTTACAACGGACCAGGTTGGTTATTAAGTCAGACGTCGCCGGAAGCTGGTACGCGAACGTTTAACCAATATGACAACAATGGAAACCTGATTCAGACCACAGATGCGGTCGGGAACGCGGTTACCTTCCAATATGACGGGTTGAACCGTGTTACACAGAAGGCGCTTTCGACTGGCGCGACTCATACCTATAAATATGATGCGCAGGATGGATCGAGCGATCCGTATGGAATTGGCCGTTTGACGTCCGTAACAACTGGGTCGAACGTTGGCGAGTACTTCCGTCATGATGCAGCAGGCAATACAGCCTCCGAGAGCTACTGCCTTCCCAGTGATTGTTCGTACACGCAGACGGCAAGTGCAGCATACGACTTTCATGGCAACATTACCTCTCTCACCTACCCGGATAGCCGAACACTTGCATTTGGCTACGACACGAGCGATCGGCTGACATCTGAGACCTATCAATCTTGGGGAGCACAGTCAGTCAATGTCCCTTATTTCAACAATGCGATGTATTATCCAACCGGGGCTTTGCACACAGCGAGCTATGGCAACGGGGTGGGGCTCACTGCGAGTGTCAACAGCCGTGGGAGTCTCACCAATCTCGTCTATCAAACAGGCACAACGCCGATTCTTTCGAAGCAGTACAACTGGGACAAGAATGCGCTGAACCTGCTCAGCATCACCGACAATGTTGAAGGCGTGATCCGCAACTTCACCTATGACTATGTAAACCGTTTACGTTCGGCGACGGACACGGTCACTGGCACTGGGCCAACGACTCCCGGGGCCGGCTCCTTGACTATCTCTGGTCAAGAGCAAGCGATTTCGAAGACTATCTGCAAGGTGGTGAATGGTGTCAGGCGATGCACTCCGACGACGGTCTACGACACCGGCACAGCGTCCGTCACTGTAGGCAGCTTTACCCAGAGTGTTGCCTATGGAGGAGCCAGCACTTCTACTTCTTTGGCGTCCGCCATCGAGGCGGCCTTCAACGCATCTAGTTCTCCAGTAACTGCGACTGCCGATGGCGCGACACTTACGTTCACAGCAAAGGCTGGTGGGTCGACAAGTGATTACTCTCTGAGCGCTTCAGTGTCCACGTCGGACTCAACGGACTTCCCGCAAGGATCGTTCTCTACGTCTGCTTCGGGCTCGTCACTCACCGGCGGAGGCAAAGGCAACACGCTCTCTGCTTCTTACAGTCTGGATGCTTGGGGCAACCTGAAGCAGTCCGGGAATTTCAGCTTCATTCAACCCTACGCAACAAACAATCAAGTCATGGCGCAAGGGTATGTCTACGATGCCGCCGGGAACCTGACCAACGACGGCCTTGGAAACACATACAACTACGATGCGGAAGGGAAGATGGCTTCGAGCAATGGGGCCGTCTACACACGGGACGCACTTGGGCAACGGGTTCGCAAGGATAATGGTGGCGGCTCTGCAGAGTATCTTTTCTTTGGCGGCCGACTGCTTGCAACACACGATCCCTCTAGCGGGCAATGGCTCGACTACATTTACGCGGGAGGGCGGCTCATTGCAGAAAACCCTGGCTCACAGACTGCGTGTGCCGTCTTCCGGCTGGGCGATCACCTCGACTCGTTGTCGGCAACCACGGATTGTGCCGGCAACATCTCCGGTCAAAACGACTACGCGCCATTTGGTCAGCTAGTCAACGGATCCGCCACCAGCCGTATCCTCTTCACCCAACACGAACGGGATACCGAAAACAACAGTGACAACACCTTATTCCGCCAATTTGCTTCTGCGCAAGGTCGTTGGTTATCACCCGATCCTTCGAACGGCAGCTACGACCTGACAGACCCGCAATCGTTCAATCGCTACAGCTATCTTCGCAATCGTCCGCTGGCCAGCGTGGACCGATTCGGCCTGGATGATGATGATGATGATGACGACGATAGTGGCGGCGACGGTGGATCGCAAAATCCGCCGCCACCAGATGACGGAATAGGTAGTACCTGTCCGCCCGGTAGCCCTTTTCAGGTTTGCACGGGAACTACTGGCGGCAGCCCCGATTCCGGGCCCGATTTAAGCGATCCCATCGACCCCCTTGGAGAAGCGGGTTCGACCTCCTTATCCGCTTTGCTGGGCGATATCGGTATTGACCTCCCTACCGTCGTAGGACCTCCCACCAATTTACCTTCGGCCGACTCTGGCGGCGGAGGCAACGACTCAGCCGGCTTAGATGTGTTGCAAACGGTTCTTGCAGTAAGCGGAGCCGTTCCGGGGCTAAACATCCCCGCAAATGCGATCAATGCAGGTATATCAATATACAGACACAACTACGGGCAAGCTGCGATTTCAGCGGCGGCTGTCTTCTTGCCAGGTTTAGGTGCAGTGAGCGAAGCTGCACAAGGGGGCGAAGCTCTCATCGAAGCTTCGGAAACACTAACCTCGGAAGTCTCTGCTGCTGAACGGTACGAACAGGCCGTTTCGGAGGCCCAAGCAGATTTTCCTAACAAAGCTGGTTCGATAGAACAACATCACATAAGCCCGAAATATCTTGGAGGCGATCCGGCGGGGCCAACGGTGCCACTAGATGCTGCGTATCACCAAGTAGTAACAAATGCATTCCGTGCTGCAAGAGGATACGGCTTGGGAACAGTTTCTCCGGAAGAACTTGAGAATATACTAAACCAGGTCTACCGCAATTTCCCACTTCCCCCGGGAACTCAGTTTTGATGTTAACGGAGTGTTCATGTTCAACGAATCATGCGCAGCTATTGACATAGTGACGGCTTTTGTCGAGAGCCGCCAGGGTTCACTTAGAAAGATTAATTTACGTGACCCAAACGTCCCTCTGAGCCGAACATCTCAATCACCTAAAGTGCAGCCCTTAACGGTCGAAGGTAAAGTGATTGTGAGCTCTAGGGAGCTTATTGTGCGAGCTGGCAATGAATCGATCGCCTTGATTACAAGAGGTCAATTCATTACACGGCAAGCGGTGTCTGTAAATAGGCCAGACGTCGTTATTCCTACGAAGCAGATATACGGGCTCATGACGCATCAAGGAATGAAGATGTATTCAGGCACGGGCTCGCTTGAAGGTTCGTTGAGAAAATGCCTTTTGGATCCGCCTCTGGCTCATTATTTAGAACAAGCTAAGTTTCAAGAGACTTCGAGCCTGCACCTCTATCGCAACGAACTAATTCTTTATAGCGCGACACCAAGCGATTTACTCGCCCTTACAACTCTCGCCAACATATTTGTAAGTATCGCCGCATGTCTAATTTCAACTAATCGGCCAGAAAATGCCAGACTCAGATTGCCGCGTGACCTGGAAGCACTGCGACCCTTGATGACTAAATGGTCAATTAGCGACGATGACGAGCGCGAGCAGGTAATACAAGCATCATCTCGGGATGAAGTGGTTGCATTTTGTGCTGCCGTCGAGCCTTATCTGAATAGGCTTAGTATGTATCTTGGAGAGCATGACGATGACGACCTTCAGACGCCGGCTAAGATTAGCGCGCTGCTTGAGACTGCTCTGGAAGCTCGCTCATATTTGAGGATACTACAGTAATGCTCAACAACGAGCATTGCTGTAGTAACACACTGATTTTGATCAACATGCGGCTTCAGCAAAAAAAAACCATTTCGAGAGACGGACGTGAATGATAGAAAGCATCGGCAAGACAGGACTAATCCGTGGAGATATAAATCAAAAACACTTCTCTAGTTGCGTGAAGTTGCACGCCAATATCTTATTGCTATTATGCGTAGTGCTCATACTCCCCTGTCAGCTATTAGCTCAAAAACTATCGATCCCAAGTAACGTACCAGATCACCCGATTTCGGAGAGCACCCTCCGCAAGTATTTTGCGGTATGCCACTTTACGCTCTACAATCGCGAAAATCTTGAGCTCCAGTTTCGACGGCAAGAACAAGAGCTCCCTCCGTGGTATCCCGCCAATCTATGGGCGGCCACCGTAAGAGCGGTCGAAGATATCGATGTAGTGCATCTAGCGTTGCCTGTCTATCAACAATATTTCTCGGAGCGAGCTGGGCTGAACGCTATCCGACTCTTCGCGACACCGCAGGGACAGGCTGTCATTAACAAGTTATACAAAAGCGAGATCCGAGCGATGGCCCTGGGCGATCCAGCACAAGTCGCGCGCTTCAAGGCGCTGGATGAAGAAAGAAAGAGCGAAGACGCCACAATTCGCCAAATACTTAACTCGATGACAGCCGAAGACAGACAGGAAATGTACGCATTCGTGCAGTCTCCTGAATGGAAGCGGCTGAATAGTTTGGGCGATCGTATCCGGCGGGAATACAACGTTCCCTACGTTGCAGCGCAGCAGAGAGTGGAAAAGGAGATAGCTCGTGCACATGCAGATGAGCTGGTAAGCGCACGGCAACGCTACGAACAGACCAATGCGAAATGAAGTTAAACGCAGCGTCGTTTCATCTCCAGCTATTATCAACAAGATTCCGGATAACCCTGAAAGTGCTACGTTGTCAAGCCAAGGAGGTGAAGCGGGAAGATGCCTGCACGCGGCGGGTGAGCTCTTTGCGCAAGCGTTTCGTATGTTGTGTGCTCACGATCGGCGGTCTGACTTGCCGAGTCTCCTTGGCAAAGAAGGCAGTGGATTCCAAGTCAAAAGAAGATGCCCAACGTATCAGCCAAGCCATCCAGCTCGCAAATGAATACTTGGTTCGCTCATGTGCATCGGACGGGCAGTTTGTTTATAAGCTCGATGAGAAGAGCGGAAGCATATCGCATTCATATAACATCATTCGGCACGAAGGGGCAGTATATTCCTTGTCGGAGTACTATGCAGTACACCACGATTCAGCTTCGCTTGCGGCGATCACTCGTGCTGATGGCTTCTTAGCCTCCAAGTACATGAGTGCTGGGATTGCGCCTGACGTACAAGTCGTATGGAGTAAACCGGATCGCTCCGCTGCGGATCTCGGCGCAACAGGACTGGGTCTCGTGGCGCTAGCATCGGTGGAACGAATACGTCCAGGATCGGTGCCAATCGATCAACTTCGTAGTCTGGGACGCTTTGGTTTATTCCTCGAACGACCAGACGGCAGCTTCATCGACAAGTATCGAAGGACTTCAGGCCCGGTCGAAGATTTCGAGAGTTTGTATTACCCAGGCGAGATGGCTCTTGGCTTCCTGTCTCTCTATGAAATTGACCGGTCAAAAATATGGCTTGACGCCGCTGCGAAGGCGCTGGTCTATCTGGCACGAAGGTCGGCAAACGAGACCACTGCTCCTCCTGACCACTGGGCAATGATCGCTACCTCAAAGCTGTTCACGATTTGTAATCGAGAACACATCGCATGCCCTGTTTCACGATTAGAGTTGATTCGGTACGCAGAGCAAGTGTCGGAATCATTACTGGCGGAACAACAGGAGGATTCTGGCGTCAGTCCACTGCTTGTCGGGTCGTTCGGACCATCTGGACGAACAGCACCAACGGCCACCCGATTAGAGGGATTGCTGGCAGCCATGGAGTTCCTGCCCAATGGACCACTTCGTAGAAGGATCAAGCCTGCAGTGACCCTTGGGGTGAACTTCCTGCTTCGAGCGCAAGTGGTCACCCAACCCTATATCGGCGGCATGCCACGATCCGTGCTGGAGTCGGAGCCGGGGGCGACAGAGATTCGCATCGATTACGTACAGCACGCTTTATGTGCGTGGCTGCGGTATCAGGAAATGTTTGGTTTGCATCCTAAAGGATCTCGGAAGTGAGCGGAGTCTGCTCAGAGTGCGCTTACAGACGTTCGTGTTTGACAGATGGGAACAGACAGTCAAATTAGGGAACCTTAAGGGAACAATTCAAAATTTTACCAGTTCTTACGGAGCTTATGGAGCGACCAGGGCTCTGTAAATACAGGGGTTAGTAAAATGGTCTTTTATGGCATCGGAGGGGTCATCGGTTCGATCCCAAAAGATCCAGCTAACCGTGGCCGGTCGACGAAGCAGAGCTGTTCTATTCAGTGCGTTTTGCTCTCAGAAGTTGCTGGTATGCCTGTCCATGATTCTGCGGCAGCGCGATGGATCTGCGGCAAGGTTCCTGATATTTATAAGTGCTGTGACAGCGTCTGATTGCCTTTGCCAAGAACCTTCTCCTGACCGTTCAAGTTTCGGCGGCGCTTCAACTTGCCTCTTACTGCGTCAGCTTCTGTTCAACCATATCGTCGACGTGTGTGCGGACTTCGATCTCTTCACTCCGATGAGGAGCAGCGGAGCAGGTCCCGAATTTCTTGAAGCTTAACGATAAGCCCCTTGCCGATTGGCGAAGGGAAGATGCGCACCTGGATTCCATCCGAGTCAAAGGTTAGTATGGACGTGGTCACAGCGTTGTTATGGCCCCTGCTACCGAGATTAGTCTTTCCCTTGACGCATTTATCCGCTCTGTAGCGGTGAATCATGATCGGCCCCTTTGTTTGTTAATAGGCGCCGGTGCCTCGATGACTTCCGGGATGCCTTCGGCGGAGCGCTGTATCTGGGAATGGAAGCAAGACATCTTCGCAACCAATAATCCTACCTTGCGGGAGTCGGTCGGCGAGATATCGCTTGCTGGAACCAGGCGGAGAATACAGGAATGGCTCGACAGGAGAGGCGGCTACCCCGGCAGCGGGGATCCTGTCGAGTACTCATTTTACGCGCAAGCCTGCTATCCGGCAGCAAAAGATCGCAGGACCTTCTTCCAGAACTATGTGCGCAGAGCAGTACCCTTCATCGGCTACAGCCTGATGCCGCTTCTTGTGGCGAAAGGGTTTGTTCGCACCATCTGGACGACGAACTTCGACGGGCTTGCGGCAAGGGCGTGTGCAGCGGCAAATATCACCTGCATTGAAGTCGGCATCGACGTTCCGCAGCGCGTCGCACTTGTGCCAACGAACGGCGACCTCCGCGTCGTCTCGCTGCATGGTGATTACCGCTACGACGATTTGAAGAACACTGCGGAGGAGCTTCAACTTCAAGAAAAGGAGATCCGTCAGGAAATGATTGTTGAGCTGCGCGACCATGACCTGGTGGTCATCGGCTACAGTGGTCGTGATAAATCGCTGATGGATGCGCTGTATGAAGCCTATGCGAGTGAGCGCGGGAGTAGGCTCTTCTGGTGCGGATATGGTGATCGGGTGCCGGAGGAGGTGACTACGCTGCTTAAGAAAGCGCGCTCTGATGGTCACGAAGCTTTTTTCGTCCCATCTCAGGGTTTCGATGATTTGATCGAACGTTTATGCCTCCGCATTTTGACGGAAGGCGATCTGCAGAAGGCCAAGGACATTCTGGCAGCGTCCGCCACGTCCGCCGCTATCATCGCACCGTTCGTCGGAAAGTCAGAAGCTCCGACGTCGCTCGCGAAGAGCAACGCCTATCCTCTCACCGTACCGACTGAGGTTTTGAAGTTCGATCTCTCCTTTCCGGACGGCCAGAAGCCACGTAAATGGCTCGGCGCCATGATGGGTAACGACCCCGGGACAGTGGTTGCCGCGTCCTCTGGGGTCTTCGCACTGGCGCCTCTTGCGGACATGAACCGCAAGTTTGCCGCCGCTCTGAAAAGCCCACCCGTCTCTGTTCCCATCTCGCTTGAAGATTTTGAACGCAATACAGCGATCATTTCGCTGATGCGCAGAGCGCTGGTCGAAAGCGTCGCCCGCGCTTGCGATCTGGATGAAAATGGCGGTCGCGCCTGGGAGCGCCATTCATATACCACTAAGTCATATGGCGTCGCGTCCTACGCCATTCACAGAGCGCTCGGATTCCGTATCGCGATCCTTAAAGGAAAGCTGTTCGTCCTGCTGACACCGGAGGTTGTGGCCAAAACCGCTGATGGGCAGCTCGCCGACCGGGATGCCACCAAAGCATTGCGCAGCGCGGTCTACGGCTACCAGCATAACGATGTCTATGATTCGGATCTGAAGAGATGGACCTCCAGGATTACCGAGGTCCATGTCCTGGACGCCGGCGGCGGCACTTTTCTGATCGGTAAGACGCCTTTATATGGCGGCCTCAGCGTACCGGGAAAGTCCAAGCTTCCGGCCAATCTGCAACGTCACGCCAGCTTCGATGGGATTGTCGTTGCGGATGCAAAGCTGGTCTTCAGCGCGACCTCCGGAATTGCTGAGGCAACGGACGAGAACCCGCTGCGAGGATTGGTGCAGAACCGACCCTGGGATTACTCCCTTACCAAAGGCGGGTTGTCCACGTGCGCCGAAGTGGCAGCCATCTGTCCTATGGATCAGGCGCGCCATCTGGAACGGTTCATCTGTCAGCTGAACGAAAAGAGCGACCCCACCCAAGGTGAGCGCGACTATCTGCAACCATTTCCTGGATTCGCGGCGGCCTTCTCGTTGCCGTTGATTCATCCCCGGCCCGGCGATACCACTTGGCAACCGTTAGCTGTCGTATTGCAGGGGTCGCCGCTTGAATGCGCCAAACAGATCGCCAGAGCAATCTGTGTTGCCCTCGATAAGGTCAGGGCGATCAGATCGGCTGCGATATCACTCGTCTTCGTACCGCTCTCATGGAGCCCGTATGAGATCGTGGATGAAGGTGAAGAGCATTTCAACCTCCACGATTACGTTAAGGCCTATGCCGCCCGGAATGGCCAGAGTACGCAGTTTTTGCGCGAGCGCACGGTGAAGGGATCAGCCAGTTGCCGGGTTAAGTGGTGGGTTTCGCTCGCACTTTATGCCAAGGCAATGCGGACTCCCTGGCGGCTCGATTGCCTGGAGGATGACAGCGCCTTCGTTGGCATCGGATACAGCCTTGATTCTGGCGCCTCTACCAAAGGGCACGTGTTGCTAGGTTGCAGTCATATCTACAGCGCGCGCGGCGAAGGGCTTCAGTTTCGCCTCGGCCGAATTGAAAACGCGGTCATGCGGGGCCGAAATCCTTTCATGTCGCTGGATGACGCACGTCGGACAGGCGAAACTATCCGCCAGCTTTTTTTTGACGCGAGAATGCGTCTTCCGAAACGCGTGGTCATTCACAAGCGGACGCACTTTACAGATGATGAGCAGGCTGGTTTAGCGCAAGGGTTGGAGGGTGTTGCGAACGTCGAACTCATCGAGATCAATGACGAGGAGTCGATCCGCTTTCTCGCGTCGAAGATGGACAGGGGAAAGCCGGTGATTGACAAATTCCCTATGCCAAGAGGAGCAGCCATCATTATTGCGGATGATTCGGCGCTCCTATGGGTGCATGGCTATGCTCCGAGCGTCCACGACGTGCGATTCAAGTATTACCAGGGCAAAAGGCGCATCCCGGCACCCTTGATGATTCGTAGGTATAGGGGAGGTTCTGATCTCGCAACCATTACCACGGAGATCCTCGGACTCTCCAAGATGAACTGGAACCACTTCGATTACTATTCGCGGCTCCCGGCCACGCTTGAATCTGCGAGCGCGATCGCCAAGGTGGGCAAGTATCTGAGCCACTTCGGAGCAGCGCCATACGATTACCGGCTTCTGATTTAAGCGATTTCCGCATAGTTTAGAGTTTGGTTTTGGACGATTGGAAGTCAGCGCAATTCGTCGATGTTCGTCCACGGCCAAGTGGCAATACTGGCAAAACTTCGTCAAACTTCTCGTCAAATTGCGAGCCGTACAGGCTCCAAGAACGTCCGTCAGCTCCGCGCTATCTCGAAGAAAACACATGCGCTCCGCACCCTACACGTGCCCTGTTAACCGAAGGGTCGTTAAGGGTGAAAACGCCTCGCGGCTCTTCGCACAGCTTCCACACTCGTCTTGCCTGTTTCTACACGCATAGTTCCGAGCTTCGCGTTGGGCGAGAACTGTGGGATTGGCTTTGGCAGATTCTTGTTGAGTGTATCGCTGCGCTTTTGCTGAATCTCACCGGCCTTTGGCGGATTCTTGTCACGATGGCGACTATCCAATCCAGGTTCTTTCATAAAGTTCCTTTCCCATATAAGGTTATCGTCCTGGACCGAATTTTCGGATCAGGCAATAGCCGCCAGCGCCTCAATTTCTTCCAGGTCGAGCGTAAAGTCGAAGACCATCTGAAGTGCCTCGCCGCTATTGTGGTTCTGGTTGTAGCTGTCCACATCCCATTTCAGTTGCCGGCAGTCGCCTACAATCTGCTGCCGGCGTTGCTGGAAGGCAATCTCCATGTGCTCTCGCGGCGCCGTCCGCATATCAGCCCAGAACGCCGCCTGCCGGCCGTTTCTCTCCACGGTCGCAACATGCTTGACGCGAACACGGCGGCCCTGGGGATCGGTAATGTGCTCTTCCCGCATGGCACGAGCGATCTCCTCCGCACAGCGATCCACCACGGTCGAACGCTGCGGTTCCCATAAGCCCTGTTCGATGGCCCATATTGCGATGTCGTGCGCAGTGGCCGGAAGAGAATTCCCTGAGTACTCGTATTTCTTCACGATGTGCTGGAGCTGTTCGTTATAAGACATACTTTCCCCTCAAAATTGAGATCAAACCGCAGTCGTCAAAATGCTGCCGAAGCCGTCTGTTAGCGCCGCTTCCGTCACAATATGACGCACCTTCGCCAGCATTTCTCGGCTGTGCGAGTATGGAATCGCTTTGCGATGTTGAAGCTGGCCCACGACTATACCTTGATGAACATTCAGCCGAGCCGACAAGCCTTGAATCTTGGCCTTCGAGAAAAGAGGCCGGACTCTCAAAATGAAATTGTCCAAGTCACTTTTCTGGATCGCGAAGTCAGCGGCGAACTCATCCGCACGCTTTTCAACTGCAGGCTTTTCTTTGACTGTTTCAGCGCCTTCTCCCACTAGGTCGATATCGAGTAGACCTCCATCTTCCAGACCATCCCGATACTTCACATGCGCGCACTCGTGCAATACTGTATGCCAGAACCCATCAATGCGATCAAACCGCAGCGACACTGCGATCACTGGAGATTTGTCATTCAGCCACAAACATGCGCCGTCGATCCGGGCCTGCGGCAAAGTTTCGACCACGAGAAACCGAACACCCACATCCGCTAAGACGCGCGGCACATGACGCGCGTCTTCTGGATCGCGGAGCATACCCTTGAACCGCGCAAGAGCAGAGGCGAAGGCCATCTCCGAGAACGACTTCACGTCCACCGCCCGTGCAAGTTGACGCGCCCGAAAGAGCCAGGCCTGCTCTGCGGGGCTATGTTCGGCATATGATGTGGACTTCCGAGCCGCATGCGGCAACAACTGCGGCTGCTCATCAAGAGACTTGATATGCAGGAAGTCCAGCACACTTTTCTCCAAAACATTGATGTTCTCGGTCGGCTGAATCCAATACCGCCGCATCATCTCCTTTACCGGAGCTTTTTCGTATAACTTCGCCCGCCTTGAAACAGAATTACTGCCGTCCTGCTTGACCTGGGCGAGCCGGTACGAACTCTCCAGGTTCATCCAAAACTGCGCTCCGGTGTTGAAAGCCTCTCCTAACGCCTTTGCCGTTTCCGGCGTGATTGCCCGCTTGCCGGCAATCAGTTCACTTACCAAGCGGGGAGGACGCCCGAGAATCTCTGCAAGTTCTACCTGGCTCCATCCACGCGCCTCGATTTCCTCTCGAATGAACTCACCCGGAGGGAATACCTCAGCCGGAGTTCTGTCCATTACCTCCACGATCATCACCTCTCTCATTCGTTCTCAGTGGTAGTCTTCGATGCTGATCACCGCGACGAGCTTGTTGGGGGCAACCCCTTCAAACTCGATAATCAATCGCCACTGTTTGTTGAGCCTCATTGAATGCTGGGAGCTGCGATTGCCCTTCAGTTTCTCAAAATGCAAAGACTTCAAGTTGTAGAACACCCGTTCGTCTGGAGCCGCCCGGATGACCTGCATAAGCCTCCGGTAAGCCGTTACAATCGCCTGGGAGAAACCAGCGTCGTATGTCGGGTCCGTCTCCAGCCGATCGAGCTTTTGGTCTTTGAAGCGGACGTCCATGCAACTACTGCCTCTCTTTGTCTCCAATGTCAGTATACATAAATTACACATAGTGTAATTCGGCATTGTGGAATATGTTCTGGATCGCACGCAGCCCGCTCCCTGTGGAGGATCCGAACCGATGACTCGATGTCTAAACGTTCGGATCTGGCGTATGGGAACAGAGAGCCGAATCTGGGAACACTATGGGAGCAATACCCAGTTCTACGGGCGCTTACAGGGCTTATGGAGCGACCAGGACCTTGTAAATACAGAGGTTAGCAAAACGGTCTGTTATGGCATGGAAGAGGTCATCGGTTCGATCCCGATCAGGTCCACCAAATAAGCCAATAACTTAGACCGCACAGTATGGGAACACTTCCCTTGTGCCCCCATCCTATGCAGCTTCCTCCGGCTTTCGATTGCCGGACCCATACAACTCGGTCATCTGCTCGTTGTCAGTCCCAGAACGTATACAGAGGTGGGAGAAATGCCGTTCGGCGTCAGATCGCACGAGAAGGATGTCAGATTCACTTCGCGACCCGACTCCTTCCGCATTGTAGACATAACGGGTAAGCGTGCCGCCTACGGAACCCGCAGCCTGGACCGCGTAGATACCGCCCTCGGCATCCTGCTCCAACTCGTCTCTGGCTCCGCTCAAAGAAGAAGCCCTCTCCCTTTTCGGGAGAGGGCCGTTATCGTAGGAGCGTGTTTTAGTCGCCGTCGTTGTCGGCAGCAGGCGCCTTCCGATTGAAGTCGCTCGCAGGACGCACCGTCTTCTCGCCAGGGTAGGGGCGCGTGAAGTTGGTGGATTCGTACCAGTCGAGGTGGTTGACGGTGGAGGGGTCTTCGGAGTCGGGAAGGTGCTGTTTGCCAGCGAAGACCTCCGCCTTCTTCTTCATCCAGCCAGCCCGCAGAGCCTGAACCGCAAGAGTCGAGGCTGCGCCGGTTTGGGCTGTGACGGGAGAAGTCGCACCCGGGGTGGCCTTGAGTGCAAGAGCAGGGGTCTGAGCTGCGACCGCAGCGGTGGTCTTCGGAGCCGGGATGGACTGAGTCGGTGTCTGCGTAACGCCCTGATTCAGCGGAATCCCGTTCGGCACGTGCGTCCAAGGCTTGAAGTTTTTCGCGGGCGGATTGTCGATGAAGATTTCGCTCATCGGCGAGGCCGTCAGGTCGAACTGATTCATGGGCTTCAGTCCGAGAATTTGCTCGATCGTGCGGGTCATGTTGACTTGCGTATAGAAGGTGCTGTCCTCGGTAACTCCTGCCCCAGAGCCGTCCTTGTTCACTCGCTGCTGGACGTACGGGCTGATGATGTAGCCGGGGCTGCGGTGACCGTCCACGTGGTCGACGCCGTCCTGCGCGTCGTCTTCCTCGACAAAGATCGCGGAGGAGGACCAGATGGAGCTGTGGCTGATGGCATCGACATAGCGGCCAAGGGCCAGGTCGTTATCGGCCTGCATGGCTTGCGCGGTCGGTGGGCCGCCGGTGTGGTCAGAGCTGATCCACATGAATTCCAACTGAGGCACCCCGCCGCCTGCTACGTCCTTATTGAATTCCTGTTGCCAGATATCGAAACGGAACTGGTCGGGGATGCCCAGGTCGAACTGTGGGTAGTTCTGGACCGTGCTCTTGATCAGGTTCGGGAGCGGCGAGTGCGAGGCAACCGTGTTGACGTTGTAGAGCTGGCTCTCCGCGCCAGACTCGTAAGCCAAGGCATCGTTGTAGAAGTCAATCCACTTTGGCTCGGTGGTCGACCCGGTGGGCGTGAGGAACGTGTTGTACTCGATGTATTCGCCGAAGTTCTTGAATGTGACACCTTGCTTTGCAGCTACGTCCCACAGGTGGCCCACCTTCTGGTAGGCAATCGCATCGCCACCATTGGAGGGGTAATCGCGGAGCCAGTCGGGCGATTGGATGTCGTCGGAGTAAGGCGCCATGGCCTGAACAATCCAGTTGTGTCCGTCAGCAGACTGCCGGCTCGGGTCATAGAAGTTGTCCAAGAGCGGAAAGCGCTGCACGAGCGCGTGTGCATTCGGGGTTACAGCGCCGAAGGTTGAGTTATCACCGAAGACGGCCAAGGAAGAGTCGCCGTTGCCGTCGCCTACGTCGCCAAGGATCTGATCGTAGGTGCGGTTTTCACGAATGATGACGAATACATGCTTGATCTTGGACGGAGCGCCGATCTTCTCCGGGATTGCGAGTGGCCTAGCATTCTTAGAGCCTCCAGAGGCCGAGGCGATATTTTCTGCCAGATCCCAGTGGTTGTTCTGGAACACTTGCTGCGTTGCAGCCTCCAGCACTGACTGATTTGTGGGCAACGGGATGATGCTCACAGTGCCAAGATCCTGGTGCGTGTTCAAGTCCGTCACGCCGTGAGCATCTGAGTAAGAATTTTCCGCAGTGTTCGTCGGAGGAGGCGCCACTGCAAAGCCTGTGGTGCCGATGCCCTTGTCGTTCGCAACGAGCAGCACTCCATCCGCGGCGTCGAAGCTAACCGAGCTTGGTGCATAGCCGACCGGGATCATGCCCAGCAGCGAACCGCCGTTGAGGAGACTGCACACCGCGACTGCGTTGGCGTTGTACAGCGCGAAATACGCGAGGTTGTTCTTTTGATCGACTGCGATCGAGACAGGCGCTGCGCCATAGGCCGGGTTGGCCTTCGAGGGTACCGCGATGGGCAATCCAAGGCTGAATGTTTCCACCACCTGGTTGCTGGCCGTGTCGATCGCCGAAATGTTGTCGCTATAGGCGTTTGCGACTAACAGATACGAGCCCCAGAAGGCCATACCGGTCGGGTGCAGGCCGACCTTGATGCTGCCGGTGACCCTAAACGAGGCCAGATCGACCACCGAAATGGTGCCCTCAGCGGTGGAACCGGTCGGATACTTGGCGACGACCGGGGTACCGTTGGAGTACTCCTGGAAATCTTTCTCTGTAGCGATTCGCCCGGCCTCGTTGGAGACATAAGCGGTCTTGCCATCCGGCGAGATCACGACGCTGTGCGGCACGTTGCCAACACGAATCTCCGCACCTTGCACTGGCGTTGACTGGGTGAGGTCGATCTTGGTCAGCGTATCGTTATTGTCCAGCACGGCATAGGCTGCCTTCCCATCCGGCGAGACCGCAATGCCCGTGGGATAGGAAGTGTGTACGCCGTCGGAGTTAATTGAGACGGTCTGGCCGCATGGAATTGCAGCGCTGCCTGTGGTTCCTGGAACGCTGGTTGGGAAGCAGGTGACGGTGGTCAGAACGTTGTTGGCGTCCACGTCCATCGGAACGCTGACGTGAGCGTAATCCGAGAGCATGCCAGTGGAGCTGACGCTGGCGATGCCAATGAAGCTGCCGGTGCCGGAGCTGCCGTCCTGGCTGAACAGCAGGTGCTTGCCATCTGGCGTGTAGGTGATGCCGGTGCTGCTGCCATCATGATCTTTGCCCGCGGCCGGCGAATACGTCTGCAGGACGGCGCCGGTTTGGGTGTTGAAGACCGTGACGGCCTGAGGTGCGCCCATCTGCAGGACGGCGGCGGTGTGATTGCCCAGCGGGTTCAGCGCGACGGCCTTGGCGCGGGTCGTGGTGCCGAGCAGGACTTGCTTGCCCGCGGGAGTGATGATCTGGCCATTACTGACGACCCATGGGGTGGGCAGGGTTGACGGATAGTCCGGGCCTTTCGTTGCGTTTTTATTCTGGCCTACCTGGTACGTCGGGAACGGTACGGACTGCGCGAGGGCTGCAGCACTGAATCCTGCCGCGGCGAACACACTGGCGAGCGGGAGCAGTCGGTTGATCGTCCATAGATTGCGAAGCATAACTTGAGACCTCTTGCTGAACATTGATCACCTCAGGGTTATGGACCACGTAAGTTACGTTTGCTGAACGGTTAAACGAAGAAGAGACGATTGATCTTCGGCCTCCGGCCAAGAGAGAGACAAAGCAAACAGAGGCGGCTAGCTGCCGGTTGAAGGTTGTAAGCGGAGGGGCGGACTCTCGGATACGCCACGTGTGCTGCCGAGCCCAGGGATGTGTGTAAACGCCATGAAACATGGAAGTCAGGACGCTGAACCCGCTCCCACGAAAGATGATGGCAGGCGATTGCTGACAGACTGGTTACCGCTACATGACAACTCTGTAATGTTCATGAGATAGCTGGCCTCGCCTGTTCGAAGCCACCTAAAGCATGGTGTAGGAAGGCTGGTACCTGTGAGTCGACGCCAGCCCAGAGCAAGAACGCCCCGGTGACACAGATTGCCAGCCATGAGTGCAGAGATCGACCTCGGGTGCGATCGGCGTGCCCAATGAACACAAGCAGCTACATCAGTGGGCCAGACTCGATCGCCGCCGGCAACAGCGGGGACCTTGTCGACGCCACGTCTAGCAGCTGGTCCTTGCACGTGTGATGGGCATACGAAGCGTGACGCGGGTGCCGGCTCCTGGCTTGCTGGCGATCTCGACATTTCCGCCGTGCAGTTGCATGATGCCCTGAACGATCGCGAGCCCAAGACCAGTGCCTCCGGAGGCACTGGATCGGGACGGATCCACACGAAAAAATCGATCAAAGACTCGCGGCAGCGCGTCGGACGGGATTCCGACTCCTGTATCGGTCACTTCGATGAAAACGTTCGGAGCTTTGGCATGCGTGCGTATCGCCACTGTGCCACCCTCGAGGGTATGTGCTACTGCATTCGACACCAGGTTACCTACCGCCCGCTGTATCAATGTTCGGTCAAACTCAGCGATCACTGGCCCACTCACGCTATCGCTCGTGAGAACGATTCCAGCGTCTGCGGCAGAGGCGTCATAATACTCTCGTACCCCTTCCAGTAATGCAGATACATCGACCTGCTCCAGCCTTAAGTGGGTCAGCGGGCTCTCGGTTCTGGCCAGGAACAGCAGGTTGCCAATAAGGTCGGAGAGGCGCACAGCCTCCTCAAGCGACGACTCCAACGCGTCCCGGTATTCATCTATGGTTCGCGCGCGCGCAAGTGCTACCTCCGCTTCGCCACGAATATTGTTGACCGGTGTTCGCAGGTCATGTGCGATGTCAGCCGAAAATCGAGAGATCCTCTCAAAAGAATCCTCCAACCTGTCCAGCATTGTGTTGAAGGTCAACGCCAGAGACGCCAGCTCGTACGGGTATCCTTCCGCCAGGATGCGTTCGCCTAAGTGGCTGGAAGTAATGCGGCGCGCCGTCGCTGCTATCTCTTCCACCGGGCGAATGCCCTGGCGGGCAGTCTTATATCCGATCAGAGGAAAGAGAACGAGCATGCCGCCCGAGATGACCCAAAACCACATCCGGAAACGTGCCAGCAACGCATCTTTTTGCGACACGTTCACCGCAACCTGAAGCGTGATGAGTTGATTCGGGGAACTCCCAACGTTTACTTTCGCGACGATCACGCGGAATGATTGACCGCTTCTTCCTTTCATTGGAAAAACAAGTCCGTGCTTAGCGATGGACAGAGCAGCGACCTTCGAGAGATCCAACTCCCTGGCCATGCCTGGCGTCATCATGATTGGTTTGCCTTGTTGATCCAGAAGACAGCTATAGAACTGCTCATACCGCCTGGCAGCAGATTCGAGCACCACTTCCTCGTGAAGGGCGTCCGAGTCCTCGGGACGCTCACGCAGCATCGTGCGCAGGACATTCACTTTGTCCTTGAGGAAGAGTTCCGTGCTCTTGTTTAGCTCCGAGATCAGCATCAGGTAGAGGCTAAAGGTGGCCAGGAAGACCAGAATGAATCCAGCAGACGCATAGGCTGCTGTCAGCCGGAATGCCAGCGTCCGCCAGATGCGTGCAAAGCCTGCCAACAGGCTAGTCGGTTTCCAGAACATAGCCGGAACCGCGAACCGTACGAATGAGCTTCACGGTGAATGGATCGTCCATCTTGCTGCGCAGTCTCCTGACGCTGACGTCCACTACGTTGGTCTCACTGTCGAAGTTCATATCCCAGACCGACTCGGCAATTACCGTGCGAGATAATACCTCCCCCGCACGCCTTACCAGCAGCGACAGCAGGAGAAACTCTTTCGCCGTAAGGTCAAGCCGATGGCCGCTGCGAGTGGCGCGGAGCCGGAGAAGATCGATCTCAAGGTCGGCCATGCGAATCACGTCCTGCGGGCGAGTCGGCGTTCTGCGCAGTCTGGATCGCACGCGCGCGAGCAGCTCCGAAAATGCGAACGGCTTCACAAGATAGTCGTCCGCTCCAAGCTCGAACCCTCGCACTCTTTCGTGTACTGCGTCTCGCGCAGTCAGAAAGAGTACTTGTGTGTTTTTGCCAGCCTGTCGTAAGCCGGCCAGTACCTGCCAGCCGTCGAGGCTCGGAAGCATGATGTCCAGAATGATGAGATCAAAGTCTAAGTTCTTAGCGAGCTCCAGCCCATCCTGGCCGTCCGAGGCCACATCGACAACGAACCCTGCTTCGCCGAGCCCTTTCTTGAGAAACTTGGCTGTTTTTGCTTCGTCTTCAATCACCAGAATTCTCATGATGAATCACCCGATCTGCTGCGAATTTCTTCTGATCGTCACGCGAGCCTTCCTGCTTCGGCCCAGCCACCCGCGGAGAACGACTTCATTGAACAGTTTGCATATATGAATGTCGTAACAGGCAGAAGTGAATGGCAGATGAAAGCGGTGTCGCTGGAAGCTACCACCGGCTGGCCCGAGCTCTGCGCCCAAGTCTTCTCCGGGCGCAAGCGCGAAAGGTGGTCTCGTGGGCAATGGAACCGGCTCATTGAGTACTCGGCGAACCCTCGCCACGGCGATCTCTGAGCTCCGCGATGTCTGTCCGCTCAAAACGGGAGCAAACCTTAACAATCCCGTGCTGAACAATTAACAACTGCACCGTACAAAAGCGCTTAGATGACAGTCTTGTAATGCTGTCGATCTGCGACATCGTTGACCGCTCCAGGATCCATGGACTTGCAAATTCATCAAGAGATCCGGAGAAATTCGAGCTGAATCTGTTTCATCCGCCTTCGCTAGAAGTTTTATTTCCCAGAGGCCACTATGCAAGAGTTCCGTTCCAGTTTCTCCCCGTTCGTGTTCGCCGCCCTACTTCTCGCCGGTGTCGTCCCGGCCATCGCGCAAGTGGATCGCAGCAGTATCGCCGGCACTGTCATGGATCCGTCCGGCGGGCGACTGGGGCAGTCCCACGTGACTGCTGTAGAGAACTCGACCCAGCTGCGGCGTGAGGGGATCTCAGACGCCGCCGGACGATATGAGATCGCTGACCTTCCTGTCGGCAAATACACCGTCCGCGTCAATCATCCCGGCTTTGCCACTCTGATGTTCGCCGATGTGGAACAGGCGGTTGGGCGGACGCGCACACTGAATGCAACGTTGAAGGTCGCAGGTGACCAAGAGAACGTCCAAGTCTCGGCTGCCTCTGAGTTGGTAGACCGCGACACCAGCGCGATAACCGGCCTGACCGAGAGAAAGCAGGCCGACGAGCTGCCGCTCAATGGCCGCAATTGGTCGGGACTGACGGCCTACATCCCCGGCGCCATCGACACCGGCGGCAGCAACCAGCGCTCGGTACGCTTCGCCGGCCGGGGCCTCGACGACAGCAACTTCACTTATGACGGCGTCGACGAGACCAGCGTCGTGAACCAGACGCAGCGAACCTGGGTGCGGCTGTCCATTCCGCTGGACGCAATCTCGGAGTTTCGCGTCGATACGCTGCTGGCGAGCGCCGAAGCAGGCGCGACAGGGGGCGCCCAACTGGCCGTGGCGTCGACCGCGGGGACAAACCAGTTCCACGGACGCATCTTTGAATTTCTCCGTAACAACATCTTTGACGCGCCCGAGCCTTCCTGGGCCTCGGGCGGCGAAGCGCAACAGCCGCTTCGCTTGAACCAGTTCGGCGGATCGCTCGGCGGACCCATCGTGCGCGACAGGACCTTCTTCTTTGTCGCTTCTGAAGCCTACCGCCAGGTGTGGGGTTATCCGGTGAGCGGAGACGTTCCAAGCGCGGCGTACAGGACGGCGATTTTGCCCTCCAACCCGGTTTATACGATCGTCAATGCCTATCCCAAAGCCGGTCCGAAGGCGATCGTCGCGCCAACCAGCAATCCGGACATCGACCTCCTGACCTGCGCTTGCACCCAGGTGGTCAACGAAAGCTCCGAGATGCTGCGGCTCGATCAGCATTTTTCAACCAAAACGACCGCTTTCATGCGCTTCAACTACGACCGAGCAGTCGATACCCAGCCGGCATCCACGACCGCGACGAACGTTGAGCAGAGGGTGAGCACGCCGGTCAATGGTGCGGTCGAGCTACTGCACATCTTCAGTCCCTACCTGACGAATGAGGCCGAGTTTGGCTTCAACCGCTCCACCGACAATACTTACTTCTCCAGCGGTACAGGCTTGCCCTACCAGATTGCAATCTCGTCGGGCATCGGACCAGGCTTTGGCGACCTGAACTACGACTACAACACCATCTACGTCGGCAACACCTTCGCCGGGATCGACAACCTGACGTGGCTCCATGGCCGGCATACGTTGAAATTTGGAGGGGAAGTCCGCCACATCCAGCTGAACCAGCACTACGGGGAGCACGGAACAATTACGTTTGCCTCGCTGACGACGCTGGCAGCAAATCAGGTTGCGAAAGCAAGCCTGACTGGTGCTCTGCCGATCAATGACCTGCGCAAGAATTGGTACATGGAATACGTCCAGGACGAGTACAAGGTGCTTCAGAATCTCTCACTGAACCTTGGCGTGCGATACACCATCTTTGGGCTGTTCAGTGAGACGCACGGGAAGGCCAACCCGTTTGACTTCGCCACCTGTGGACCTCAGGGATTCTGCGGCGTGGGCGCCAGCTTCGGCCAGCAAAACTACGGCGACGTCGATCCGCGTATTGGCTTGGTCTGGTCGCCTGCCCAGGATCAAAAAACGGTGGTTCGCGCTGGTTTTGGGATGTACCACGAAGACGGTCAGCTCGACGATCAGAACCTGCCCGCCAAGAATGAAATCCCCTCTTACTCTGTGACAGGTGGGATGTATCCGGTCACTTTTGGCAGCACCGGACAGCTCTCACCGAACGCCGAACAACGCAACCGCAAGGATAGCTATACCGAACAGTGGGACTTCTCCGTGCAGCGGGAGCTGCCCGCAAACTTCGTGGGCACGCTCTCCTACCTGGGAAGCCATGGCGTGCATCTGCTCGATACCAACGCGGTCAACCTGATCAATCCTGCTACCGGAATTCCGCAGTACCCGGCGTTTTCTCCTGCAATCGCCTGGCGCGGCTCAGTCGGCGCGAGCTCCTACAATGGGCTCGTCGTGTCCATGCGGCGACCGTTTGCCAATGGGCTCCTGGTGGCGGCGAATTACGCGTACACGCACGAAATCGACAACGGCTCGAACGGCAGCGGCGACGGCGACCAGATCTCACCGCAGAACCCACTGTGCGTATCGTTCGAATGGGCCAGCGGCGCTTGGGACGCGCGCCACGTCGTCAATGCCAACGCGGTCTATGAGCTGCCCTTCGGCCGTGGCAAGCAGATGCTCAACCAGGGCTTAGCCAGCGCCATCGCGGGCAATTGGCAACTGACAACGGCGGCACTGGCTCGTACCGGTTTCCCGGTCAACGTGCTGTTGCCGAGCAGCGTCATCTCGCCCTATGGAAACTCCGGCACGCTGCGTCCCAACCTGGTTCCGGGCGTTCCTCTCACCCCGCCAGGAGGCAGAACGATCGCACAGTGGATCAATCCCGCAGCCTTCTCCCTCCCCGCGCCCGGAACCTTCGGTAACGCGCCGCGCGATCTGTTTGCCGGACCGGGCACCTGGCAGGTTGACATCGGCGTCGCCAAAACGTTCCCTCTCGGAGATCGCGCTCGTGTGGAGTTTCGCTCGGAGTTCTTCAACGTCTTCAATCATCCGCAGTTAGGCTCGCCGAATGTTACGTGTACCGTTTCCTCGTCATCTCCTACTGGCTGCGCAAGCGGCTTCGGCAGCATCACCACTACCGTGAACCTGAACACGGCCATTGTGAACCCGATCACCCCTGTGGGCTCGGGAACGCCGCGCGAGATCCAGTTCGCGCTGCACTTTGAGTTCTAACGAGGTATGCGGTCGACGGAAGTAAGCGGGATAGAGGCACTGTTCTCAGGCACCTCAATCGTGTTGTTACCTGACATCAGCCGATATGTCTTTCCTCTCCAGCGAAGAGTGCCGCTCACTCCTGCGGGTAGAGTTACCTGTGCGCTGGCGCCACTTCGCTTTACGGAATACTCCGCCATGATCTCTCCGCGAGGCGACGGATAGACGACCGCAAGATGATGCAGCGATCCCAGTCCCGGCGCAATCTGAACATGAGTGAACAACGGAGACGACGGCACAATACCGGCCACCGTTGTTAACAGGTCGATGTTCGGGTGAGCACTCCAGGCATGGGAGTCCGATCGTGTCGGCTCCGGCTGTTCCGCCCACGTGGTGAGTCCATTGCTCAACATCGTGTGCCATGGGCCAAGGGTCTCCAGATAGCGATCTCCGAGCCCTGCATGAACCAGCGCACGAGTCAGGTAGAAGCGAAAGTAGCTCGATGCGGGTGATAGATCCTTTGGCGCGGGACGACTCGCGTGAAATTCCGCATCTGTTGCCGAATAGATACGTGTCATCACGTCCGCCTGTCGCGGCTTCGGCACTACATCGAGCCACACCGCAAGTGCGTTCGCCTGCTGGCTGAAGTGCTTGTGTTCGATCGTATCTGAGATCAATTCCTCCTGGGGCGACCAGAAGCGGTTATAGATTGTCTTCCGTAAGTGCTGTGCTTCCGCTGAATCTTCCAGTGCCAGGTTCTTATCTCCGAGCCCGGCTTCCATCTCTGCTGCGTTCTGCAACGCCTCCAGGTAGAAAAGGCTGCCCGATGCACTTACGCCGTCCTTCTCAGGCGAGTTCCCGCCATCAAAGCCGATCGCCCAGTCCACGAAGGGCCACCAGTCCTTTATTACCGGTAAACCATCAACGTTGCGTCGCATATGGAAATAGCTCAACACACTTCTTATAGCCGGAAGCTGTTCGCCCACAAATCGCGGGTCATTACGGTAGAACCAAAAGTCGTGGACCATGCCGATCCACAGTAATGAAAAATTAGTGATCACCTGTGGAAGCCGCGCAGGGTATCGACTGAGTGTGATGCCTTCCGGTAACAAAGCATCGTGAAATGCGACGATCGCCTGTCGTGCCAGGCGATCGTCGCCGGAATTTGTATAAGAGATCAAAGCCTGAATGCGAGTGTCCCCAATGTATTGCAGACGCTCGTAGTATGGCGTATCCATGTAAGCGTCGTGAGCGCAAAGACGTGCAGTACGCCAGCCAACATCCCATATTTCTGCGAGGCTCGGGTCGTCGCTTTCGAAGCGTGCGCGATGCTGGAACGGGTACGCTGTGAACATCGCGCTCAGCGAATCGAGCCGCAATGGCTCAGGTCCCGTCGTAACCTCGATCTCCAGATAGCGCCACGTTCTCCAATCTAACGGAGTAAACGATCGATTCGCTGCGCCGTCTGGCACTATCTCGTCGAAGACTCCGACCAGATGCTTGCCTGCAATCTCATTCCGGTTTCCTTTATTGCCCGCGTTGTCAATCAACGCCTCGGCATAGCTCATCGTGACCTGCGAGCCTTTTCCGCCAGACACGGTAAGCATCGGAAATGCCGTTGTGAGCGTCTTGCGATCGAGTAACAGTGTCAGATGCCTATGGGCGGGAATCTCCACCGGATTCTCCGGAAATTGTGAGGTATCTGCGACATCATTCGATGTGCGAACCACACGACCGGGGCTCGTTGGCGTGTAGTTCATCGCAGGAAGACTGTCTGGCATGAGCAACCAAGAGTTACCGTTGGACCCGCGATTGACCGCCTCGCCGAGCGGCTGGGCGTGCTGCCACTCAGGTTCCGTCGCAGGCGCATCCACATCGCTCCATTTCCAGTCCATGGAGCTGGCATCCAGTCGCTCGCCAGCGGATGCAAGAAAATAAAGGTTGCCACCTTTCGAATTTGGCGCAAACTGAAAACCTCGATCTTTATGCACCAGCCAGTTTTTATCCGTCGCAACTGCCGCTTCATTGGCTGAGTCACCATCGAGCAAGAAACCTAAACGCGAGCTGATTTGCCGTCCAGGAGCCAGGTCGCCAAGATTCCATACGGTCGCAGCGATGAGGTTATTTCCGGTACGAAGCACCGGTGCAAGATCGTAGGTTTCATCACGCCAGTGCGGCAGATCGCCAATCGATGGCCCTCGCCCGACAAGCTTTCCATTTACTACCAGAAGAAACTGGTTGTCCGCGGAAACATGCACCACGAAGTGCTCAGGAATGCTTGTTAGCGTGAACTCCTTTCGAAGCCGCAGCACTGCGGTGTCATGCGCTGGAGCATCCGGCCCGGAGATCCATTGCGCATGAAATGTGTGAGGTGTATCCGGAAGCGTTCCGATCTGCGCATCCGTACCGGCCCAACTGAAACACACCATCACGAGAAACAAGTAGCCGGACAGATGCATATTCCATACCCTCCAATGGCACACGTATCGGGAGCGCATCAGTTGAAAGCGGTGCGCTTCAAAGTGAAAGAAGGTTTCAGCAATTTTGATACCGGATCGACTCACTCTGAATACGCCGTCGGACATCTGTATGCGTGATCAAAAACATCGAACTGTGACCATGAACTGAATCCTGATGAGATCATCGCAGCGCCGGGCCAGCAGAGCTTTATTCAAACAAAAGCTCTCCGCCAGCCAGCAGGGCGGTATGCTCCATCATTGGTGAGGAGAGGCGCTTTCCGTTGAACGAAACGGTCGTCTCTCTTTCTACCGCCTCTGACTTTGTCGTAGATGAACTGCGAACAGAGAGTGTTTTGCCGTTTTCAAAATGAATCTTTGCATTTGCGAACAGAGGACGTGTCATCACGTACTCCGCCTTTGCAGGACACAATACAAAAATTCCGAGTGCATTGAGCACATACCAGGCAGCCATCGATCCGGTGTCTTCGTCTCCAGCGAAGTGTTCTGGGGAGTAAAGCTCGTTGAGAACTTTATGCGTCCAGAATTGCATTCGGTCTTGCCTGCCGGCTGCTGCATACACTCCCAACACATGATGTACAGGCTGGTTGCTGTGAGCGTACTGGCCAAAGTTGACGGCGGCCATTTCTGACATTTCGTGGATTTCGTAGCCGTAGTCTCCGGTGTGGAAGACCGGCGGCATCGCGAGCATGGCATCGAGAAAGCCGACAGCTCTCTCGTTGCCGCCCAGCGCTTCGACGAGAGCCGGGATGTCGTGCGGAGCATCCCAGCGATGCTGCCAGGCGCCGCCCTCGACATAAGGATTGCCCCATGCGATAGGGTCGAATGGCTCCATCCATTGCCCGTTCGCGAGCTTGCCGCGGAGGAAGCCTGTCTGCGTGTCCAGCAAGTTGCGCCAGTTTTTGGAGCGACGCATAAACATTGCGTAGTCATCGTGTTTGCCCAATGCTTTTGCCACCTGAGCGATGCAGAAGTCTCCATAAGCGGCATCTGCTGTCTCTGCGACGGACCGCTGAACGCGATCCGCAGGCACATAGCCATGGGCCATGTACTCTTCGACACCGCGGCGGCCATAACCTGCGGCAGGGTTGCCGGGCTCGGTGGCGTGCTTGCGCAGGCCTTCATACGCTGCCTGCAGATCGAAGCCCTGGATACCTTTAGCCGTGGCTTCTCCGAAGACCGAATCGATGAGGCTGCCTGTCATGCAGGCGCGGTAACCGGGGCAGGGAAACTGTGGCAGCCAGCCGCCTTCCTTGTAAGTGCGCCATACCGAAGGGCATGGCTGCGATAGGCAGAGTATTCCCGCGCGAAAAGCCAAAAGTGGAATCTGTTCCCTGTAGCAAATTGACGTCGGATACTGGATCGGACGCGGGTGCGGCAGCACCGCTCTGCTGGGCCTTATGGCCAGTCGCGGAGGATGCGGCGTTGGCGGGCAGCGAGACGGCGAGCGCGGCGAGCCCTGAGGCCTTCAGGAATCTGCGGCGATCAGGCGAAGAGAGATTAAGCGGTTTGCGCACGAGAGGACCTTTCGATCGGAACAGTTATCGCTGTATCGACTTTATCGGTTGCAGTGGAAATGGGAAAACCTCTCTATTCCCGGCGCTTCTTCCCCTTAGGGAAGAAGCACCGGTATGCCAGCGAGTCTTGAGTGGGTCATCTTTGGAGGCAGAACCCTCTGGAGCGAATGCTTCTATCAAGAAATCTACGGACGCGCTCTTTTTCAGATCTTTAAACGACGTCGGGCTTTTCACCGGCAATCAGATCGATGACGTTATCCGATACAGTTGCCAGACACTCTCGATTGTCCAGCAAGCTGTCGGATCTGCATCCCAGGCTGCAATCACTGCGTCAAGATAGGGCTTAATCGCGCTCTTTGCCGCGTTCGGTGTGTTCACAAATCCAAAATCCCAGCGTGAGCTGGGAATGACGTAGATAGCTTTTATCTGTGCTGGAGTAGATGTTGCGCCAAGTGCAATGGGGGACATTACAGCAGGGAACAGACCGAGAGGAAGCATCGACGCAAGGTAAAGCAACGGCGATGGTGTGGACGGATTTCATAAAATCGGAGATCCGCATTCAATGTGAGTGCCGGCAATTTTTCTCTTCGATGAAGCATGTCACTTGACTGAAGGCGGAGGCTGCGTCCCGCTGAATTGGCAGGACGCAGCTAGAGGCTAGTTGGTCAATCTTCCGGGATGGCGACGCATGACCGGACAGGAATAGGCAAAGACGACGTCCATCAGAAGACGAGCTTACTCGAAATCTGCATCTGTCTCGATGTGCCCTGACCGACGAGACTGCCGATGGTCGCATAGCTGGCTCCAAAGGCATAGCCGTTGACCGTCGATCCCGGGTTTGAGAAGTTGGGATGATTGGGAACGTTGAAGGCTTCGGCACGAAACTCCCAAGTGAGTCTTTCGGTAAGTTTGGTGTTCTTCACAAGTCCCAGGTCGGGTTGGATGTAGTTGGTTCCACGGCCGTAGTTGCGCGGGCAGGTTCCATAGGCAAGCTTCGGCGCGGTAAACGCATCGGGGTTGAACTGGTTCAGATACGTCGAATGCGCGGCGCGCGGAGATACGCCTGGCACACAGTCAGGTCGCAGACTGGTGGAGGACGGGTCATAGAGGGTGTAGCCGAAGTTCACGGGCGTAGCGGTTCGTCCCTGCACAATGCTTGTAAGCTGCCAGCCTTCACCGAGCTTTTTGGGGAGCTTCGGAATTCTGGGTGCGTTGTAAACTCCTCCGACGGAGAACGAGTTGCGAACGTCGATGTCGCCAGGGGACCAGTCAGCCTTGATGTCGTAGGGATTCTGATACGCCTCAAAGAGGCCCATGTAATCGTCGAACTCATGAGACCAACTGTAGCTTGCCAGCAGGTTCAACCCGTGCGTATCCGCGCGGAGAGTCACATTCAGAGCGTTGTAGTTTGAGGATGCGAACTGGCCCGAGTAGCTAATGCTGCCATAGAGGTTGCTGAGCCGGTATTGAATCGGCTGACTCTCGGTCAGTGCTGTGCCATCCGGATTCGGCAATGCAACGTTGGCATTGTAGCCACCTCCGAGACGCAGACCGCGATTGCCGCGATAGGCAATCGTCACGACCGTATTCTTTGCCACCTGCTGATCAAGCGCAAGGCTCCATTGTTCCGCGTACTGGTCCCGTTGGTGGGGATCGAAGGCGGTGACGCTAACCGGCGCCTGTGGTTGGCAATTGGGCGGATTGACCGGCAGAGGATACTGAACGGTCGTGATCGGCGGCGTGCAGGTGATTCCACCGGACGCAATGGACAAAAGATTGATGTTGACGTTTTCTTCCGTGTTCGTGGCAATGTTCAGAGGACCTCCGGGGGCGATGGGAAGAAAGAACAGGCCGAATCCGCCTTTCAACGTAGTAAGCCCTCTGCCCAGGGGATCCCAGTTGAAACCTAGGCGGGGTGCCCAATCCACGTAAGAAGGTGCGTAAAGCTGCGCGCCTGGCTTATCCAGCGACAATGTAGGGATGTCGAAGTTCTGGAGCGCCCCCTTGGAGTCGTGAAGGACGGTGTTAAATTCATAGCGAATTCCCAGATTGAGTGACAGGTTGCGCCGCAGCTTTAACTCATCATTGACAAAATACGCCGTCATGGCGTTTTCCATGTATGTCAGCGGATAGCCAAGAACCGAGTAACCTACGCCATTATTCGCCAGGAAGCCTTCGGGACCGCCGGATGGGTCGACGCAACCGTTCGTGCCTTGCGGCTGGCCATTGCAGGGAAGATCGGTTGCAGCCTCTACGGTCGGTCCGCCGTTGTACTGAATCGTGTACTGGGGAGTAAGTTCGCGACCGACCTTGTTCCAGCGAATGTTGGCGCCAAAACGGAATTGGTTTCTCCCTTTGATCTTCGTTGCCGTATCCGTCAGCTCATATGAGATCGACGGTTCCGCAGACTCGAATGTCGCCGGCGATGGGGCGAGCCCAAAGCCGACGTTGCAGAAGAAACAGTTCCAGATCGGAAAGCCCGGCTCACCGGCGCTTTGATGTGAATGCGGACTGTTGATGTTGAATCCGAGCTCGTTGAGGAAGCTCTCCGATCCGATGTAGTTCCACGTGGCCTTACCCAACTGCGAGAGCTGAGGAGCAGAGTTGTACTGCCCGATGGCCAGGCCATAGGTACCATAGGTGTTGCTCTGGTTGTAGTTATACCGGACCGCGAAGTTATTCTTGGGAGACAGTAGGTAGTCCAGTTTCAGTGCATATGTGTTTTCGTTGATGTCGCTGTAGGTGGTGCCGTTTAGGACGTCGAACCAATAGCCGAAGATTGTGTGATTGGTAGTTTGGGCAGGACCGCCGTTTCCGAGCGGAATCTGGGCGATGACCGGCCGCATTGCAGGGACCGCCATGTCGCGCATTTTCTGGTTCAACACCAGGGTCTGCCCGACCTGGAGGGTGGTGACTCTCTGGCGCTCGCCTTCATAATTGCCGAAGAAGAAAAGCTTGTTATGAAGGATAGGGCCGCCCAGGTTGCCGCCAAACTGGTTCAGCCGCAGGGGTACGGGCTGTCCTTCATCGAAATAATTCTTGGCGTCCATCGCGTCGTTACGAAAGAATTCGAACGCTTCGCCGTGCAGCGTATTGCCCCCAGATTTTGTGATGAGATTGACGATTTCGCCGACGGCGCGGCCATACTCTGCCGAGTAGTCAGAAGAGAGAACCTTCACTTCCTGAACGTTATCAACGCTGGAACGGGTGACGCGTGCGTTGCCTCGGCCAAATGTGGTGAAGGTCACATTGGCGTCGACGCGGGTAGAGTCTCCGCCATCGAGAAGCATATTCGCGCCGAACTGTCCGCTAGGAAAGCCCCCCAGCGAGTCTGCGTTGACGCTTCCCGTATTCTGGATTGCACCCGGAACCAGCGCCAGAAGGTCTGTGACATCCCGACCGTTCAGCGGTAACTGGCTTACCTGGCTGGCGTTGATGGTCACGCCAAGATTGCTGTTTTCAGTATCGGGCTTTACTTTCTCTGCCTCGATTATTACTGTCTCGTTGACCGCGCCGACGCCGAGAACGGCATTTTCAGCGATGCTGTCGTTTGCGTGCAGAACGACGCCTTCCAGTGTGGTGGTATTGAAGCCCCGCTTCGAAAAATTGAGCCGGTAGACACTCACCGTCAGCGACGGTGCAAAGTATTCTCCCTTGGAGTTGGTGACAGTCGAAAAGGAGCGGTTCGTCTTTGTGTCGGTAATGACGACGCTTGCGTTTGGAACAATGGCGCCGCTGCGGTCGGTCACGACCCCGGTAATGGTACTGGTATCGAGCTGCGCATGCGCATACGCGGCAAAGAAGAAGGGTGTTGCAAGCGTGAACAGCAGGAGCGTTCGTAGCTGTAACACATGGGCGATGCTACCGGAACCTCGCTGCCGGCATTTCACTGCGGCACGCGACCTCGCAAAGAAATCAATGGACATATGGCTAGTGGTTTTCCTTTTAGTAATGCCGCTGAAGCGGCGACTTTATGGTACCGATTCCATAGCGACGCCTATATAACCAGCACGCAAACTCAGTTGTCAAGGCAATTTATTCCGTATTCGGTGTTTGAGTGTTTGCGTACTAGCAGGGCTAAATCATTAAGGATGAATGAGATGCGTCAGACTCACTCGTGCAGTATCGATGAGCCTGCGAGACGAGGCAGACATCCGGTAGCGTGCGTTTTTCTTTGCTGGAAGTTTCTGAAGAGAGAAGAACTGATCATTGATCTGGAATCTATTTTGGTTGACGGCCCAGGAAGGATCACATCCCGGGATCACTGAGTTCGTTCGAATGAGCTGGGCGTTTCGTTCCTCAGGCCGAATCGAATGCCGTTCGGCCGAAGATCGATAGTTGCTGACGGCGTTGCGCTCTACTGTTTGCTTTCGGCGGGCTGTTCGGGGTTATCTGATATGATAGCCAGCTCAAACCTATGGGACACGGGTTGGGCGACCTCTCTCATCTTTTTTGCAATGGCATCGGCAAGCTGATCGAGCGCGGTGCTCGCCAGAGCAGACTCCGGCAGATTATATTCGGCAAGCGCAACATCAATGTTTCGCCACCGGTCGTAGTGAATTTCTTCATGTGACCTTGCCAACTGATACACCTTCATTGCCTGCTCGGTCGCCGGTGTTTTCAGAAGAGCGAGGTTAAGGCCCACGGCAAGTTGATCGTTGTTGAAGGCTCCTACCGAGGCGCCGTCAATCTTCAGCGAGTAGGTTCCGTTTGGCATGCCCCGCACCTTGAGGATTTGCTGGTTCAGCGCAGTGGTGACGTCAGAACTCTTGATTGCCAGGTCCACCGCAGGGCCGCCACCCCACATCTCCACCCACTGCTTGAACGGAAGTGGCAGGGAATCATCCAGTTGTGTCCATGAAACAACCTTGCCGGGTGACAGGTTCGAAACAGATGCGAACTGGGTCGATTTAACCTTTGCAGCGCCGTGCGATGCGTCAAGCGTGACCTCAGACACGATTGGCCTAGCCTGCCAGGCTTTCAAAATGCTTTCTGCGAGAATCAATTGACCGCCGAATGAGGGATGAATGTGATCGGAAAGAATCTGTTTCGCGGTCACGGGATCGAGTTCCTGCGCCTGCGTGAGTGTTTTGACGAGTGGCGCATTGCCATCGACTGTTTCCACGCCCAGTTGACCGGCATTGGCCGCTATCCATTTGCCGAAGCTGCGCATGACTTCGTTGTACTGAATGTCTCCTGAGACCGGAAAAGCCGGTGAGCGGGTTACATCGTCGTAAGGAGAGGGCTCGATCGCCAGAATCCGCGTCTGCGGCAGGTTCGTATGGATGGACTCAACGATATGCCTGTATCCGTTGAAGTATTTTTCATCGTTGGCTTCTGTCTCCGCTTTGTAGCCGCCATCGTTCATTCCCAGCATAATCGTGACGATGTTAGGTTGATAGGAAAAGACGTCTCTTTGCAGCCGAGTGTCGATGGGACCGCCGCCGCCATGTACCGTATCGCCACCCCATCCTGAATTTATAAAGCCGATGTCGAGATGCGGATAACGTGTTGCGACGTATGTCTCAACGATGATGGAATAATCACGTAGGTCCGTGATGCTGTCTCCGTAGAACAGAACCTTATCTCCGCTTTTCAGCGTGAATGTATCCTGTGCAGCCCAGGCGGAGTGTGCGGCTAACGCAGCCAAAAACAGACCTGCGATCTTCTTCATTTTCTATCCTTTTTTGTTCATTGTTGAGATTGTGCGGCTTCTATGCTCCTCGTGAAGAGTGCAGTTGTGCGTTGCTATCCCTGCATCTTTACCTGGAGCTGTTCCAGGCTGAGCGGTTTTATCCGTATAAACCATCAGCACGACAAAGAACTCCACTGCCATCATGGCCGCAAAGAAGACGAAAGCATACGCGTTGCTCCTAGCCGCCAGTTGAGAGTACATCCCAGAATTCAGCACGATATGGAATCGGTACCACTAGAGCCAGACAATCCTATTCCATTCGTTTGGGAATGTGCAAAGATCTCTTAAAGCCTTTCGCTTTTGCTCCGATCTAGCAGCAGGCACAACGTGCGCGCTCTCAGGCTCGATAAGTGCGTGGACTGAGTGAGCGGTGGGCGCGCCGGTTGGTGAACCAACCGCGCAGGCGCAGCGCTTCCGACCATCGCCGCGTGAAGACGAAAGTGTTCTTATCCGGACAATCATCCAGCTTAGAAGCCAGTATGGCCGCTATGGCTATCGCTGGATCACGGCGCTGCTCAAGCGCACTGGCTGGTGTATAGGCAAGGACCGGCTGGAACGTATTTGGCGTCGTGAGGGGTTGACGTGCCGCAGAAGCAGAAGCCGTGAGGACGTCTGTGGCTCAACGATGGCTCGTGCATACGGCTGCGGCGGAGCACGGCAACAATGTATAGAGCTATGACTTCGTGAGTGCGTGTACGCATAACGGCAGGCTCGTGTGGTTGCTGAACTTGATCGACGAGCACCGTCGCGAGTGTCTGATGATCCGTCCGGAGCAGCGACGATCTAATTTGCTCGGCAACGTGGTGGATGTAGTAAACGGGAACGCTACTGAACCGGACTATGAGAATGCCGCTGCGCGTAAATATGATTCTTCTGGCTGCACCAACACCAACATGCGATTTTCAGACGGCTTAGGGATTCGTCGAAGCAACACCTTTCTCGGATGGCAGCTAATCCGTCGTTCAGCCACCATCGCGCGCTCCGATGAGCTGCGCGCTTAACATCATTTGTCGCACCTTGAAAGACACAGCCGCTTGTTGATTACTCAGGAGCGATGTCTGCGCGTCGAAAACATAAAGGTATGGATCAACAGAGCCTACTTTGCTCGAGACCATCAGAAGTGGATGCGAGCTCCGATCTGCATGGTACGTGGAGCTTGGGCACTGGTTACCTGGCCAAATGTCCCATCGGTCAGCTCGGAGTCTGGAGCGTTGAAGATTGGAGTGTTGAATACGTTATACGCTTCGGCTCGTAACTCGCCGTAGATACCTTTATGTATTGGGATCTGTTTAAATAATCCCATGTTGAAGATATGAACGAACTGAGTGCGAAGTAGATTCCGGCCGCCGTTGCCGAACGTAAATGGCTGCGGCTCCGCAAAGGCCTTGGTGTTGAACCACTCCGCTTTCGTGCTGTTGAAGTGGCGATAATTGCCTACAATGTCTGGACGCTCATAACCAAAGTTTCCGGTGTTTGCGATGTCTCCGTTTACCGTGATGTTGAAGTTCTGTCCTGAGCGGATGTCTGCAATTCCATTCCACTGCCAGTTCCCAAGGACAGCGTCAAGAATCTTATTGCCTGAAGAGAATTGCTTGCCAGTGCCGAAGGGCAGCCCATACACCCAGCTTACTGTGAGATTATGCGGAATGTTGAAGGAGGACGGACCGTAATCCCGCGAGATATTGTATGGATTCTCAACGGAGAAACCTTCGAGGCTGAACAGTCCGGAGGAGCCATAGTCGAGTGCCTTTGAATAGGTATAGGCAACAGTGAGGGCTAGTCCTTGCGCGTACCGCTTCTCAAGCGAAACCTCGAGAGCATGGTAATTCGATCCTCCGACGCTCCTATCAAAGGAGAAAGGGATCGGCATATACGGGAATGGAAAGCGTAGGTTGGGATCGCCAGGGCCAGGCGTCGGGGCCACGTTGTAGCGGCCGCCCACATCTATGCGATGACTTGTAGAACCTACATAATTGATGGTCGCCAGAAGGTTTGCTGCAAGTTGCCGTTCGATGCCGAGGTTCCACTGTTCGGAATAAGGGTTTTTCCAGTTTGGGTCGAAGAAGAAGCCATTGCCTTGAGTAAAGGGGCTGGAACCGGGCAACAGTGTAGAAGTAAGAGGGTTGGTTCCAGTAGTGGTCGGCGTTGCCTGAGAACTGGTCGGATAGTTGAGGTTGTAAAAGCTTTGAGAACCGAGACTGGGCCATGAACCGATGGGATTACGGGCTAACTGTGTGGTGCCGGACAGATCATCGAAGAAGATGCCGAAGGAAGCCCGAATTGCAGTCTTAGGGTCTGGACGATATGCGATGCCGAACCGGGGTTGGATGTTCATAGTGTTGTCTTTTAAGATTTTTCCTGTCGGGGAGACCACTACGTGGTCGGGAAGAACGCCTCCGGGCGTATTGATGCAGGGAGGCGCCCCGGTTTGGCTGCATGGGGGCGCCAGCGCCTGGAGAATATAGGTGCCGTTGTAGTAGTCCATGTCGCCGATCTTGTTATTGTTATCGGCGTTAGTTCCTGCAGAGGGATAAAAGGGTCGATCGTAGCGTAGCCCGTAGTTGATCACCAGGTTATCGAAGGCTTTCCAGGAGTCCTGGAAAAAGAAGCCCTCCTCGCCGGTGCTCCAGGGAATACTTTCAATGGCGTCATGCCGGACTACGTTGTCCGGCACATTGATAAGGAACGAGGCAAGTGCACTTCCCGTAGAAGCCGGCGCTTCCAGGTTTGAAGTTTGCGTTTGCGAGAAACCGGTGACGTCCTGGCCGGTCGTGTAGGAGTAGCCAAGCTTGTTGTACTCTCCACCAAACTGGAGCAGATGATTCTTGAACAGCTTTGAATAGGAAGCTCGCCAATGCAGATCGTTCGCGGGTTGATTATGGCTGGTAGTTTCACCTGTGTTGAAGTATCCGGGAATTTGAATGCCGGGCACCAGGGTTTGCCCGGTGACGAACGGTGCGACATAGTTGCTGGAGAAACCCACCTGCGAGTTGAAGTCAGATGACAAACCGGTGTAGAGCGTGTTGTTGTTTGTGTAGAAGTTGGTCGAGCCAAACTGTACCTGCAGGATGGCGCTTGCGCCGAAGGTGTGCACCCAGCCAAACGCGGAGGTGTCGGTCCGCGTGTAGTTATTACTGCTGAGGGTGGGGAGGTAGAACGTACCAGCGGTGCTGGGTGAGTAGTACCCCGTGTAGCGTCCAAAGATCGTGTCACGGTCCGAGAATTTATGATCGATCCGGACGTTTAAAGATTGATCATGTTCTACGGTGGGCTGTCCGTTGATCGCATTGTAAGCAGGCTGTCCAGGGATGGATACAGGTTGCGGAATGAGGGTCTTGGCATACAACTGGTACCCGGAATAAAGAAGTTTGGCAGGGATCTGATTATTTGGAAACGGATCGCGAAGGTACTGTTCTGGATTTGCTGGATCCGGACGCGTTGTAAACGGGTTATAGAGCTGCGTTGGGTTCGAACCCTGGAGCAGGTTGCTAAAGTCTCCCTGCAAATTTGCCGGCGTTGGCACCCTGTAAATGTTGGAAGCATGGGACGCGTTTTCATGATATTGGTAGCCGACGAAGAAGAAGGTTCTGTTTCTGCCCTTATAAAGTTTTGGAATCCACACGGGGCCCCCGATGACAGCGCCAAAAACGTGATCGTGGAGTGCCGTACTGACCGTGCCGGGGGGAGTGAAGTAGTTCAACGCATTGAAGGCATTGTTCTGCTCGATCTCCCACACCTGACCATGCAGGTCGTTGGTTCCGGATTTCGTGGTCTGGTTGATGATGCCGCCGAGTACGCCACCAAGCTGCGCTGAATCGTTGTGAGACTCCACCTTGAACTGGTCTACCGTCTCAGGGATTGGCGAGAGAGCCTGGCTGCTGTAAACCTCCGCAGTATCACTGATGCCGTCCAGCAGAAAGATGCTTGTGCGGTTGATCTGGCCATTGACGGATGGAATCGGCGACTGGCCGGTCTGGATCTCACTTACACCTGGCGTCAGGATCATCAAGCCCTGTGTGTTCCGCCCCGTTGGAAGATCTTGCACTTGTTGCGAGGTGAGCACTGTCCCGAGTTCCGCAGTGGAGCTTTCCACTTGCGTACCTTCCCCTTGCACGGTAACGGACTCGTTGGAGGAACCGACTGAAAGAGTGATGTCGATAACCGAAGCCTGGTTCACCACAAGCCGGAAAGGCTTGAGCTTGGTGTTCTGAAAGCCGCTTGCGGATCCCTCGAGCGTGTACATGCCAGGAAGAACCTGCTGAATGATGTAGACGCCGCCGGCGTTGGTCACAGTCGGAGTCTCTACCCCAGTGTCGATATTCCGCAGCACAACCTTGGCGTTGGGGACGACTGCACCCGTAACGTCATGCACTGTCCCATTGATCTGGGCATTTGACAACTGGGCAGCACACGGGGTCCTCAGGCCGAAGAGACTGAGTATGAGAACGGCTAGATAGAACCATCCTGCCAGGCTTGGCCATTTGTTGCTTGCTTCGAACATGTGTATTCGCCCCGTGTGCATCTGTAGCCCGTGCCAGGCTGAAGCCGCTCCGCGAGCGTTCGCAACCAAAACGAGTTTCTAAGATGTCTGCGACCGAATATTACCCCTCCATCCGAGGCATTGTCTACAATACGATCACAACAAATGAACGAAAAATCACTATAGTGTCTAGGTGATGGAGAGCTTCTATGTCTGGGACCTCGTTTGAAACGATATTTTGGCAGGGCAAGAAGTTGCTGCTCACAATGACAGCCGTGGTCTCGCTGCTGGCGCCGACGGTTTCCGCAGCTCCTGTCCGTCAAGCGGGAGACGGCAAGGTAGTGTTCACCCTGGGTCGTTTTGACGGGTCATCGCGGGAGTTTTCTCCAGGGGCGCCAAGCGACCGAGTGAGCGTGGGAATAGCAGACACGCCGAACACGCAGCTCTGGTATGCCTTCCAGCCCATTGCCACGTCGCTGCAAGGCGAGCAAGGGGTGGCGTCCGCTCCACGGCTGATTACCTTTCCTATCGCCAGCACTCCCGTTAGCGCCTACACCCTGCACATTTCGCTGCTGATCGAGCACGCGAGCGTACCGGCGCTACGCGTCGCGGTCAACGGTCACGAGGGCGTCTTCTACCTGGACCCGAAGCTGGACAGCCGGATCGGCGACGGCGACGCGGTCTCGTTCCCCTCGTTCTCGCAGGCGACAGTTCAATTTGAGATTCCCGGCAATTTTTTTAACGTAGGCGAGAACAAGATCGCGTTCTCTGCTGTAGCGGGAGGGGAGGGCGAGCAGATTCCGGATGCCGGGTTCAACTACGACGCCATCGAGCTACGCGAGGATGCCGGCAAGGCTGCGGCCGAGGCTGGCGTGCGTCTAGTCCCGACCGTCTTTTACAAACAGCAAAACGGACAGTTGCAGGAGGACGTGGAGGTCACAGTCCGTCAGGGGTCTGTGCCAATCCGGAGCGCCACGCTGGCATTCAACGGCACGCGGCATGTGTTCCCGCTCGATGCGCGCGCGCCATGGGGCGAACAGAGGAGTCGGATCTACCTTCCCGTCTTTGAGCCGCACGCGCGTGTGCAGGTCGAGTGGCGCGCGGGTGGGAAGGCCTATACATCGGAGCAGTTGCTCGATCCCGCCAAGCGCTGGACCATCTACGTCGTGCCGCATGTGCATTTCGATCTCGGTTATACGGACTACCAGGCCAAGGTGGCTTCAATTCAGGCCCGCATCATCGATGAAGCGTTAGACCTGTTCGATCTCCATCCCGAGTTTCGTTTTAGCGTGGATGGCATGTGGAGCTTCGAGCAGTTTCTTGAAAATCGCACGTCTGCGGACAAGTCCCGGGCGCTTGCTGCCATGAAAGCCGAACGGCTCTTCGTTCCTGCCCAGTACAGCAATGAGCTGACAGGCTTCGCCTCGGGCGAGACTCTGATCCGCTCGCTCTATCCCAGCGCTAACTTCAGCCGCGAGCATGGCACGCCGCTGAATTACGCCAACATCACCGACGTGCCTTCCTATTCATGGTCCTACGCCTCGATTCTAGCCTCAGCCGGCATTCACGATCTGATTGCAGGAAGCAACAACGGCAGGGCACCGGTTCTGCTGCGCGGGCACCTGGATGAGACTTCGCCGTTCTACTGGCAGGGGCCGGATGGACAACGCGTGCTCTTCTGGTACGCGCGCCACTATCACCAGATGTGGACCATCTTCGGCCTGCCGCCGATGCTTGAGGCAGGCGAAGAGACACTGCCGCTTTTTCTGCAGATGTATGGACGTCCCACCTATAAGGCACGTTCCACGATCCTCTACGGTAGCCAGGTAGAGAACACCGATCTCTATCCGCAGCAAGCGGAGCTAGTCTCGCAGTGGAATACGCAATATGCATTTCCTCATCTGCAATACGCGGGTTTTCATGAGGCGCTTACCTCGGTTGCAGCGCAGTTCGGAAACGATATCCCGACGGTGCGCGGGGACGGCGGCCCTTATTGGGAGGACGGCATCGCGGCCGACGCCTATTACGCCGCGATGGAGCGCGAGACGGAGGCGCGTGGACCCTCCGCGGAGAAATTGGCTACGATCAGCTCCCTGGCAAATCCGCGCATCGCCGTCGACAAGGACGGCTTCGATGCGATGTGGAAGAACATGGTGTTGATGGATGAGCACACCTGGACCTCGGGAGAGAGCTTTTCCGATAGCCAGAGCGATGAAGCGGTGGTGCAGTTGGCTGTCAAGGATTCCCGAGCAGTGGCGGCACACGATCTCTCGCACACCCTGCTGCGCCACGCCATGGCAGATTTCGCCGATTCGATCGACACGCCCGCGGGAAGCCTGGTTGTCTTCAACACCTTGAACTGGCAACGAAACGGTATGGTGACTGTCGATATCCGCAGAGGGTTTGAGATTGTCGACAGCGCTACCGGGCAGAAGGTTCCTACACAGCTGACCGACCACGGCGAGCACACCAGCAAGGCGCGTTTCTGGGCGGTGAACGTGCCTCCTCTCGGCTACAAGACCTATCTCCTGCGCCGGAAGCTGGCCGCAACTGGGGTAACTGAGGAGAGCGTGCCCACTGTGATGGAAAACCAGTTTTACCGTCTCGAACTGGACCCCTCTACGGGTGCGGTGCGCAGCTTATTCGATAAGCAACTGGGCCGCGAGATCGTGGATGCCGCGAGCCCTTACCGGCTTGGCGAGTATCTTTACGTAACGACGGATAACAAGGCGCGCGGCGCCGGTCGCTTCCTAGTGCACCACGCGCATGCGGACAAGCTGCTCTCGATCGAACGCACGCCCGAAGGCATCACGGCACACCTGGAGAGCGTGAATGTCAACACGCCGCGCATCGCATCCACGATCACTCTGAGCAGCCACGAGAAGAAGGTGCTGTTCACGGAAGATGTCGACAAGACCGCAACCAAGGACGACGAAGCGGTCTATTTTGCCTTTCCGTTTGCCATGACGCATCCGGAGTTTCAGTATGAGATACAGAATGGGACGGTTGACCCAGCGCGCGATATGTACCCTGGCGCCGGGCTGGATTGGTTCAGTGTTCAGCACTGGGCGGCGGTGCAGCAGGATGGTGTATCGGCAGCGGTGATGCCGCTCGACGCGTCGCTGATGACCTTCGGAGATATCAGCCGGCTCAGCTTTCCAACGACGTTTGGCGCGCGCAAGGGAACGCTCTTCTCGTATGCCATGAACAACTACTGGCACGTGAACTACCGGGCCGAGCAGGGCGGCCACTTCCGGTTCCGCTACGTGGTGACCAGCGGCGCAGTGACGAACGCGGTTGAGTTGAGTCATCGTGCATGGGAGGAGATGACACCCCTCGAGGTGAACGAGGTGACACCATCCGATAAAGCGGTAGAGATCAAGCGTCCGCTGGATGGCAGAAGCGCCAGCTTTCTCGATGCGAGCGATCCGGCGCTGGTACTCCAGACCTGGAAACCGGCCGAGGATGGGCGCGGTACCATTCTGCGTTTCCTCGATCTCGGCGGAGTTGCGCGAACGGTGCGCGTCGCTCTGCCGCAGATCTCCGTCGAGCATGCCTGGATGACCGATGCGCTGGAGCGTGATGGAAACCAACTGACGGTGACCGATCCGCATGCGATCGAATTCGCCGTGAAGCCGCATGCGATCGTCACGATTCGTGTTCTCAGCCGGGTCGCGCCCGTACCTGCCTGCGGCCGTTTCTGCAGCATGCCTGCCGCGTCTTCCTCCTCCGGCTCATCGCAGTAGCATATCTACCGGATGTCTGACCGAAACGGTAATTGCACGCAGCATCTCTCGCTCCGGTCACGCGAGGTGCATCAGGAAGACGGCGTCAGTGTGAAGCGATATCGCCAGTCCCCGCCAGCCCACTGCGGGTAGTTTGTGCCCCAGGCGTTGTTAAACAGGTTGACGTGGACACCTTCCCGCAAGTCAGGCAGATCCGGGCTAAAGTTGAGTGGAGATCGCATACCGAGCGCGATTACGGGCGCGTCCAGCGTTGTCATCTCCAGCCGATGGTCGCCATCGGTGCAGGCGAAACGAGCAGTCACGGCATGCATGCGCCGGCCGCCGCCTCGCACTACATCGGTCGGCGACACGTCCTGATCGACCTTCTCCAGAGCCCATCGAGGGCTGCCTTTTGTCTGTGGCTTGAAACTGAGCCACATGGACTCGGGCATACGGTTCGGCGCCTTTCCGAGGGCATAAAACGTGACTTGTAACGAGGGTTGCGTCTTCGGAGCGATCACTTCGAGGTATATCGATCTCGGCCACGCCACCAGGCCACGCTGTTCGCTCGCCGGATCCTTCACTGACATTTTCGCGAGCACGCGTTGCGCTTCGGCATTCTCGGAGACCCATACATTTTCGATTCTTGGGTGCCATTCCCTTGACTCCGGGTGAAAGCGCTCAATGTTCGGCTTGCCGAAGTCCTGCGGCGCCCACCATTCCTTGCTCACTACATAAGCATTTAGAAAGGCCGTGTAATCGTCCTGGGTCAGGGTCTGGTAGGTGAACAGCGCGAGCGGCTGGTCCGCTGAGGCCCAGTCCCGCCCGGATCGCTTGCTTACGAGTTTGTTGATGGCGCCTGTGTTTGGATCCAGCATCAACTCGAAGTGCGCCGTATGGATGGCCTTACTACTGTCATGCGCCTTCATCGCGGCGTGATCCGGCTCGGTCACCTGCAACTTCTTCAGGCGTGTCTCAGCTTCAGTACGCAGCGGACCCGGCAGATTGGCCACACCTGCTGTGATGTCGTCGCGCTTTTCCTGCCAGCTCCGTTCCATGATTTGATACCCGGGCGTGTTGATGTACTCCGCCAGCTCCTTGGGCGAGTAGTGATCATGATCGATGTACCGCTTCGTATCGGTGCCCCAGGTGTGCTCCGGAGCCAGCGCCAGGCGCCGCAGCAATTGCCGATCGACCGGGCCGGCCTTGACGAGCTTGTTCTGCGCGATCCACTCCTGCCGAAGCCGGGCGATCTCGCGGTAGCGCGCAATTTTCGGTGGGTCGCTGGGCGCGCCGTAGATCCACGTATCCCCAATCTCCTCGGTGAAGATGGGCAAGCTTGCGCGCAACGGCTCCATAGCCGTGGCAACATCGGTCAGGCTGCCTGCGGTCAGCTGTGCATTGGGAAAGCGCCGGCGCAATCCAGCGTAGATTGCGTTGATCTCCTCGACTGCATGCGGACCGGAGTTGTCCGATCGCACGTTGACGGAGACAGCCAGGTCCGAACCCGGCACTCTGATGGTGCTGCCGTAGTCATGCTTGTGGTAGAGCACAGCCAGCGATGCACCATTGGGTTCCTTCCAAAGAAAGACATCCGGCACCTCCGGCGGCGTGCTGGCCGGGTTGACGCCGATATCGAGCAGCCGAACACCCCCGCCCGCGAGCGGAGCTACGATGCCCCGCGAATGGCAGGGCACATCCGTCATCTTTCCTGCGGTTGTCTTGTGGCCAAAGCGCGTGTCCAACGAGCGGGAAAAGCCGAGGCAGCCCTCGATCATCGATCGATCCAGCATCTCGGTCTGCCAGCTGAAGGGCAGCGCATGCCAGGCGATGTCGCCGGCGCTGATCGCGCTCTCCATCTGCTTGCGCTCCTCGCTGCTCGCCTGCTCGAGGTATTCGTAGAGCAGCCACGCAGCACCCGTCCAGACATACCGGTTCCCACCCGCTGCTCGCAGCTTCGCGGCCGTCTGCATCGCCTGGGGATAGTACTGCTTGAAGTACATATGCATGACGTTCGCCTGCGTGTCCGTGAAGCCCACATCGAGGTGGCACTTGAAGATGATCAAGACACGCTTGACGTCCGGCTCGGACGCCGGTTCGGCCGCGGGCTGCTGGGCAGCGGCCAGCTTCCATGGTGCACCCGCAGCCGTCCCGATTGCGCTCAGGGCTGCTGATTTCATAAAGTCTCGGCGCTTCATCTGTGCTCCTCGGCGCTTTCCGCGCAATCGCGTGAAATCCAAATATTCTCACGCGACGTGAACGATGTAACCACTTTAGAGCAATATTAAAGCAGCAATAATGCTTTATGGATCATTTGTGGCGTGGGAGGCAGCCGAGAATTGAAAGCGCACTGCGGTGGCGCTTTGGTATTCTCCCGTCATATGCCGGGCAAGACAGACAATCTCCTCGCACGACAGGAGTTCATCCTGCGCCAGTTGCAAGAAACAGGAACGATTGCTATCGATGAGCTTTGCACGACGCTGAGCGCGTCGATCGCCACTATCCGGCGCGACCTGGAAGATCTGGAGGGCCGGTCTCTTCTGAAGCGCGTCCGCGGGGGCGCCGTGCCCATTGGGCCATTGTTCTACGAGCCTTTTCGCCACGACGCCTCCTTCCAGGACAAGATCACGAGCTTTGCTGATGAAAAGCGCCGTATCGCGCGGTCTGCGGCGGCTCTGGTCCAGCCCGGGCAGACGGTCGCCCTCACCGGTGGAACCACAACCACTGAGGTTGTCCGAAGTCTGAAGGTGCTGACCGGCATCTCCATCATTACCAACACCGTCAATGTGGCAATGGAGCTGAGCAATCGGAAGGATATCGAGGTGATCGTCACAGGCGGCCATCTTCGGGGAAATTGGTTCACGCTGGTAGGCCCTCTGGCGAACGCGGCCACTGAGATGCTCTTTGCCGACATCATGTTTATCGGCGTAGACGGCATCGACGCTGTGCAGGGGCTCACATGCACCAACTCCGCCGAAGCTGAACTCCTCCATAGACTGGTAAATCATTCCAAAAAAAAGGTCGCCGTTGCCGACCGCAGCAAGCTGGGCGGAGTAAGTAACTGGCTGCTCTGCAAGACCTCGCAAATCGATATGCTCATCACCGACTCGGGCGCCAGCGACGAGGCGATCACTCCCTTCCAGAGGCTTGGGATCTCCGTCACCCGGGCCTGAGACCGGGCCGCCCCACGCTACCCCGTCCGCAGGTAAGCCTTGATAGTCGCCAGCGGCTGGGTCGTCTCGTTCAGAGGCCGTATGGTGTAAGCGCCCACTGCGGCCGGCACGATGAAGGTCTCCGCATAGTGGATTTCAAATGGGGCGAAGGCGCCGCTCGGGCTCTCCACAACGATCGCCTCTCCTTCGACCAGATTCAGCACGTGGAGATTGCCCTCCGTATCGTGATGCACAGGATGAGTGAACCAGGTGCGTCTCGTCTCCAGAAACTCAGCCGCGTGGAGCCCCGTGCGTTCCTCACGCCACCCGTCACCCTCGGCTATGGTCTTGACCTGGTTCAGAAGTTCTTTGCGTACCCAGGCTGTGTCGCGGTTCCATTGCATGTTTGCCAGGCCGTGCTCGAGGTGAATCGGCCTTGGCGATCCGTCGAGTCCCACCCGTGTCCAGTCCCATAACTTGAAGGTGAAGATGTATGGCGTGGCGCTGATCTCCAACACCAGATTGTCGTTTCCGGAGCAGTGGATTGTGCCGGCAGGGATCGAAAAGTGGTCGTGCTTCCGTGTCGGCCAGACATTCACGTAACGGTTCGCGGGAAACGGCTGCTGATCATTCTGTGCGGCCTCCAGAGCTGCGCGCATCTCGGCGGGACGAACGCTCTCGCACAATCCAAGGTAGAGCTTTGAACCCTTACGGTGATCCAGGATGTAGTAGCTTTCGTCCTGCGTATACGGCATCCCGAAATGCTCTTTGATGTATTTTTTCAGTGGGTGGACTTGCAAGGACAGGTTGCCTCCGCCCACCGTATCTAGTAGGTCGAACCGGATCGGGAACTCGGCTCCGAAGCGGTCGTAAACCGCTTTGCCGAGCAGGGCTGTGGGTTGTTCATGAACCAGAGTAATGGCGGGCATGTAGAAACGTCGTGAGCCGAATCCGAATGCAACGCTGTTCTCCTCAGGGACGCAGTCGAAGCACCATGCGTAGTTAGGAGGTCCATCGGGAAGATCGAAGGTCTCCTTCATCCAGTAGCCACCCCAAGGTCCTGGATCAAAGAACGGGATCACCCGAAATGGCTGGTGAACCGCCGCTCGTACGCTGTCGCGCACGGTTTCCCCCGCCACCATACGTGGATTGTCCTGCTCGTCTAGATCCAGAAAATAGTCGATCTTCGGGTAAAGTGCGTGCCGGACAGTATCGGCTACGCGCCACTCCAGGAAGAAGGCATTCTTGTAGAGCAGCGAGGGAAGGACGCCCTTGTTCTCGAAACCCAGATTGCCTATCTCTCCGGCGCGCTGCCGTCCCTGCAACTCCCATCGTGTCACGCTCGCATGCAACAGCAGATCAGGATCTGGCGCTGCATGGGTTGTCCCAGCACCCACCAGAATGACCAGAGCCGGCATCCGCGCCAGGGCCGCCTTCATCTCTTTGAGCCGGCCCTCGTCAAAGTATGTGGCAATGCTCCAGGGCCGCATAAACCCAAACACAGGATCGTCGGTCAGGGTCGGTGCAAACTCTTCCTGAAGGACTGCCGCTGAGCGATACGCGTGTTCGACATTGACCACCTCCGCACCGGCAAACGCAGCTTTCAGAGCTTGCTCCAATGCAGCGAGATCCACTCCGGGATAGCACTCGAAGGCGATGACATACCTGCCCTGCGCCGGTGTGCCTCGCTTCAGCCGCGTGAAGATCTCCTCCCAGCCGGTTGCGCAGTCCTCCTCTGTGTCACTGATCCGAATCACCGGCTGGCGATCAAAATTGTGATATCCGCTCATGCAAGCTCCTGAAGAAATAGCGCTTCCGCCCCGACCAGGGCCGCGTCCGCGCCAAGACTTGCAGCTTCAATCCTGGTCGTGCCGCGGCTGGTCTTCCACGCATGCTGCTCGACATAGGCTCGCAGCGGGCGCAGGATATCCTCACCCCGCCGCATCACGCCTCCGCCGAAGAGGATCAGCTCCGGTCCGTAGGCATGCACGAAACTGACCGTAAGCGCAGACCAGACCGCGATGCAATGATCGATGAGCTCGCCGGCCACTTGATCGCCGGCGTCTCTCCAACGGAACAGCGTGGCGAAGTTCAGTTCAGGCTCCTGGGTGAGAGCGCTCTTCCGAAAGCCAGGCCAGTCGCGGCAGATCGCCGGAAGCGCGGAGGTGGAAGCCTCTGCCTCAGCGCAGCCGCGGGCGCCACAAACACATGGACGGCCGTTGAAGCGTACGGTGAGATGACCACCCAGGTTGCCTGCCTGTCCCATGCGGCTGTACAGCAACCGGTCTTGCAGCATGACCGCCACGCCGATACCTGTTCCCAGCGTGACCATCACCACGTCGTCAAAGCCCCGGGCCGCACCCGCAAATCGTTCGCCCAGCAACGCCAGCTTCGCGTCGTTTTCGATCCTGACGGGCAGCTCGAACTCGTCGTGGCACCACGCCTGCAGATCAGCCGCCGTCAGATCCGCGAATTTGTTACCGAGAGTAGAAAGAAGCTCGCAGCTTTCGCTATCGACGAGGGCAGGGAAGCCGATACCCAACCCGTTGCAAGCCTCAGGCAAGACTGCGGCGACGCGGCAACACTCCCGCAGTCGGGCCGTCAGCTCGGGCAAAAGCTCCTTTAGGGAGCGAGCGTCCGTCGCAGCCGTCGCAGCAGCGAGCACCTTACCGCCTTCCACCACCGCGCAGCCGGCATGCGATCCACCCAGATCTAGTGCCAGAACGCTCATCGTGCGCGCCCTTTCCCATGGTTCGGCATGCTGGTGCATATTGTCCAGCATGCGGGCTCCGGTTGCATGTGTGTATATTACGCATGTTTAATGACGTAAACAGACATTAACATCGCAGATTACGATCTATATGGCTTAAAGTCTCACGTACATGTCGATTGTCCCGAGAAGTCGTCCCTTGAACCTGAGCCCTCTGATTCTCCTCAGTACGGCCGTCGCTGCCCTTGGCGGTCTCTTGCTCGGATTCGACACCGCTGTGATTGCCGGCACGACCCATGGCATCACCGCCGCGTTTTCGCTTACGCCCGTGTCTCTCGGGATCACGGTCTCGTGCGCGCTATGGGGCACCGTCGGTGGCGGCCTGCTGGCCTCGCCGCTCGGCGAGCGGTATGGCGCCCGCAATGGGCTGCGCTTGATGGCATTGCTCTACATCGTGTCCGCGCTGGGATGTGCGCTGGCTTGGAGCTGGGACAGCCTGCTGCTCTTCCGGTTGATCGGCGGCCTGGGCATCGGTGGCTCCTCTGTGCTGAGCCCGATGTACATCGCCGATATCTCGCCCAAGCAGTGGCGGGGTCGCCTGGTGGCGTGCTTTCAATTCGCTGTGGTGACGGGCATTCTCGTTGCGTATGCCTCCAATGATTTCGTCGCCAGCCTGCATCTGCACGCCTCGGAGTGGCGTTTCGAGCTTGGCGCTGCCGCCCTGCCTGCGGTGTTGTTCTTTGCAGCTCTGCTCATTATTCCAGAGAGTCCGCGCTGGTTCGTATCCAAGGGCCGCACGGCGGAAGCTGCGTCCGTTCTGAGCCGTATGGGCAGCGATGAACAAGAAGCAGAGGTGGACCGTATGTTGGCTGCTGCCAGGCGCCCCCACGCCGCTGACCGGCACACCCTGTTCACGCGCGATCACCGCAAGGTGATCTTTATCGCAATCAGCATCGGCGTACTGAACCAATTCTCGGGCATCAACGCGATCCTCTACTACCTGAACGACATTTTCGCGCAGGCAGGCTTCACTGCCGCGAGCGCCAACATTCAGGCCGTAGCCATAGGCGCAGCGAACCTCGCCTTTACAGTTCTGGCGATGTGTCTGATCGATAGGATCGGGCGGAGAGTTCTGCTGCTGATCGGCTCCCTGGGCACCGCCGTGTGTCTTCTGGCGATTGCGGCAATCTTTGCCTCGGGGCACTACCGGAGCGCGCTTCTCTGGTTGCTTATCGCCTATATCGCGTTTTTCGCCATCTCCCAGGGCACGGTGATCTGGGTCTATCTCAGTGAGATCTTTCCTCCAGGCATTCGAGAGAAAGGACAAAGCCTGGGCACCCTTGCTCTTTGGGTGACGAATGGATTGGTCGCTGCTGTGTACCCGAAGATCGCCTCTATCGCCGGTCATTACCCGTTTGTCTTCTTCTCCGCGATGATGCTGGGACAGTTTCTTCTGACGCTTTTCGTATTCCCCGAAACGAAGGGGCTTTCCCTGGAGACAGCCTCCGAAGCTCTGACGTTGGAGGTCTAAAACCTCCGCACGGCCAAAGCTCCTATGTCTGTCACATTTCTCCCGCCTGGTGTCGTTTGGTCGAAGTGACAAGTGGATTGAATCGAGGTCCCTTCCCGCGAATGTGCTTTAGTCATCCGGCTTGCAGATAACAATGACTTGCTAGGCTGCCACATCTCTGAATGAGGAGACGTGCCGACGCGGAGACATTCCAAACAGGCGCGAGTATTCGCGGCTGAACTGGGATGGGCTCTCATAGCCAACCTGAAATGCGGCAGTCTCCACATTGACCTCTTCAGCCAGCATCAGCCGCCGAGCTTCGAGCAATCGGAGTTGCTTCTGATACTGCAGCGGCGTCATCGACGTGATCGACTTGAATTGACGATGGAAGGCAGATGAGCTCATCTGTGCAATCGAGGCCAGTTCGTCGATGCAAACTTTGCTCGGCGAAACGATCGCGCAGGTAATGAACGGTGGCCGCATCGTGAATGTCTCATCGGGTCTGACGCGCGTTAGCATACCGGGAAGCAGTGCCTATGCTTCCATGAAGGGCGCCGTTGAGGTGCTGACCCGCTATCTCGCGAAGGACTTAGGCCCACGACACATCGCCGTGAATACTGTCCCTCCTGGCGCGATTGCAACCGACTTTAGCGGTGGTAGAGTCCGTGATAATCCCGAGGTGAACAAGATGGTGTCGGATATGACCGCACTCGGCCGTCCTGGTCTGCCGGATGACATCGGTCCCATGATCGCATCGCTGCTATCCGAGGACAATCGCTGATCAACGCTCAACGCATCGAGGTCTCAGGCGGCATGTCTCTCTAGTTTCTTTGGGAAGGAGTTTGGGGAGTCCGACACGATACTCCTCCCTGCGCATTGCGCCCGCGGTTCGGCACACCATTGAAACTCGGGGTAGCCCTGCATCGTATATGGAAGAGATCATCTATGGAAGAGATCATCGGTTCGACCGATCAGATCCACCAAATCTTCAGCGATCAAGTCCTCAGCGATCTTCCAGATCGAGAATCCAGATCGATGGAATATTGATGGAGTGCAGATTCACGACCGAGGTCTGTGTGGTCACCGGCGGCATATCCGTCGGAGCAAGACCGATGAGCCGATAGTCCAGCACATCCCAACCCTTTTCGTTCGGGGAACCTTCCTATTGTTCGCAGGGTTGATTCATTATGTTGGAGAAGCCATGAAGGAAAAATCGCTGAAGGTTTCGCGTCGAGTGTTTCTCCAAGGTGCAGCGACGATGGGGGCGGTCAGCGCTTTGCCCCGAGTCACTTCTGCTGAGCCCCACGCCGAGTTTTTTCAAACGCCGCTGCAAACGTCGACGGCGGGCGCACCGCGGCCCAACATCATCTACATTCACTCGCACGACTCGGGCCGCTTCCTCTCGCCTTATGGCCACGCCGCAGACACACCGCACATCTATAAGCTCGCGACCGAGGGTATTCTGTTTCGACAGGCCTTCTCGGGTGCTCCGACTTGCTCTCCTAGCCGCGCCTGCATCGCTACTGGCCAAAGCGCTCATGAGGCGGGCATGCTGGGCCTGGTGAATATGGGCTTCAAGATGCCCGATTACTCTCACCACTTGTGCCACACGTTCCATGCCGCGGGATACCATACGGTGTTGGCGGGCCTGCAGCATATCGCACCCCACCCTGAGATGATTGGCTTCGACCAGTTGCTTCCGCACAAAAGCAATCGCGTTGCCGATGTTGCTCCGGGGGCGGCAGCATTCCTGCTATCGAAGTCAACGCAGCCCTTCTTTATGGACTGTGGATTCTTCGAGACGCATCGTCATCACACACCGGATCGCACCTATGGGTATCCAGATGAAACACCTTTGGACAACCCGAACTTCGTCAAGGTACCTTTCAACCTTCCGGAGGCTGCCGACACGCGCAAGGACATTGCGGGCTTCAACGCCGATGCTCGCGTGTTGGATTCCGGCGTCGGCATGGTGATGGATGCTCTAGCCAAGGCAGGCCTCGCCGAAAACACGATCGTGATCAGCACGACCGATCACGGGATCGCCTTTCCTCATATGAAATGCAACCTCAATGACAATGGCTGGGCCATCTCGCTGATCATGAGGGGGCCAGCGCCTTTTCGAGGCGGCAACGTCTCTGATGCTCTGGTCTCGCAGCTCGATATCTTTCCCACTCTCTGCGACTATCTCCAGATTTCTACACCGCGATGGTGCAATGGCAAATCGCTGCTGCCTCTGTTGCGCGGTGAGAAGGAAGAGATCAATGAGGCAGTTTTTGCCGAGGTCAACTACCACGTCGCCTACGAACCCAAACGTGCTGCCCGAACCAAGCGCTACAAGTACATCAAGCGCTATGACGGTCGCAGCACCGACGTGCTGAACAATTGCGACTGGGGCTTGAGCAAGCGCTACTGGCTGGCCAAGGGCTGGAAGAACGAAAAACTCGAGTCAGAAGAAGAGCTTTACGATCTGATGTTTGATCCGGCCGAGCACAATAATCTGGCGCAAGACCCTATGCATTCGGCTGTGCTGAAGGAGATGCGCGACCGCTTATCGGCCTGGCAAACAGCAACGAACGATCCGCTGTTGCATGGTCCGGTTCCGCTTCCTGCTGGCGCACGCGCAGCTGATCCCAACGAAGTCGGTACAGGAAGGCTGTGAAACAAAATGGAGTTGTTATATCTCGGCCCTATTCTCCTATTTGGAGATGACACCTGTTCGTGAACAGCCTTGCAATACGAGTGCACCCAGATAGCAAGGCGCGGGTGACATTCTGGTGAGATGAGCTTCCTGCCCGACGGAATTTTCCAATAGGCAACATTGAACGCGGTACTCGATCAGGTCTACCAAGTCTTCGGCGATCAAGTCTTCAGCGATCTTCCAGATTGATGGAATACAGATTCACGACCGAGGTCTGTGCGGTCACCAGCGGCATGTCCGTCGGAGCAAGACCGATGAGCCGATAGTCCAGCACATCGGCGGAGCGGACATTGTCCAGCGTTGCCACTCGCTCGAGGGCATGCGTGCCCGTCACCTCAACGCGATAGATCGGTTTTCCCGCTTCCGTGAAGTCTTGGAAGAAGATCGAGTGACTGTCGTGGGACCAGACTGGATCGCCTACTCCGTGCCGGGTGAGAAGCTCCCACCGCTGACTGGAGCGATCGAAGAGCATCAATGCTTTCTGATCTGCTCGCACAGCGGCGATGTAGCGGCCATCGGGTGAAAGGCGCGGGCTGAACAAACCGAGCGAGCCAGCGACTTCTGTCACCTTATGTGTCTGCAGTTTTACTTCGTAGATTGCCTTTGGCTGGTTGTCTCCGCCCATAACATCGGGAACGCGTCCGAAGACCAGTGTGCTTGAATCGGCCGACCAGTCCGGGTCCGCTTCGTCACGATTTTCTTCGAGCACGCGCTGTGTGCCGCCACCGGCAGCGTCTACCAGATAAATCTCCCACGGGCTTCCGGAGCGCTGTGCCATGACCGCGAGTCGATCGTTCTTAGGTGACCACTTCATCACAAAAATATGGAAGGGTGGTGACATCAACTGTAGCCGCTCGCTTCCATCGGCACGGCTCCTCCACAATGAGCCATCGGCGGAGTTCAGCCATGCCACCCACTGTCCGTCCGGCGAGTATTCCACGAGCGATGTAGATGTCAGGTTGGACTGAAGCGGTACAAACTGGCTGCCTTCCGGTGAGAACATGCGGACCTCCCACCGCGAATTGGCGCCGACGAAGAAGAGCCGATGTCCTTCCGGCGAAGTGGTCGGTGCACCAAAGTCGAGAGGCCCATTGGTGATGAGGTATGGCTTCTTCGACCATGGCTGCCACCACGACCGAGCGTCCATCTCCCAGATGTTCGTAGGTCCGGTGTGGGACGACTGGAAGACATAGTGTTTCCCGTCGGACGTCCAGCTACCGCAGCATTCGTTGGCTGGCTTGGTCCATCCGTTCAGCAGCGGGTGCAGCCCTTGCCCATCTGCCGATATCTCCCACAGGGACGCGCTCCGGTTGGCGGAGTCCAGAATGGTGAAACGAAGCGGCGAGCCCAGAGGCGACCATCGCAGCCAGAAAGCCCGTCCTGGTACGCTGGCGAATTTCCGCTGCTCCGATCCATCCTCCTTCACAACATAGAGGTTGTGCCCAAAAGCGTAGAGAATATGCTGGCCGTCGGGCATCCAGGTGGCATCGTGGGCCAGCACATTGGCGATCCGCCGCGCGTTGCCGCCCAACGTCGGCACGATCCAGAGTGCCTGTTCCGACTCCGGTGCCAGATGGTTGCGCACGACGAGCTTCGATCCATCCGGCGAGATCGAGCCGATCATGGGCGCTTCAATTCCCGAAGGGAGGTTCAGGGTACTGATCTCACCGTTGGCGATTAATGCCTCGGTCAGGATCGGTGAGCCATTCGTGACCTGCGAAAAATACATTCGGGTGCCGTCGGATGCGGTACTGGGAAGACTTTCGATATCTTGCAGGCCGGAGAGGACACGTCCGGAGAAGGTCAACTGCGAGATCAGCACGGGGGCACGCGGTATTGAGGTGCGCAGCAGCAGGAACGCCAGCAAAGCACAGAGCCCAATCAGCCCGGCGATCAGAATGAATGCAGGGGTCGGAACGCGGATGTGCGCCCGCTTGGGAACCGCATGCTCCGTCGCCTCGAGTCCGAACGGGTAAGAAAGCGGGAGAGGCTCGGGAGGCGGAACTGCTTCCGGAACTGCGGCAAGTGCCCCGCTTGTGCCCCCTTCCACTGCCTGGACGGGGGCGATGAACCGGTAGCCCTTACGGGCCAAGGTCTCTATGAATGTGGGGTTGTCTGCGGAATCACCCAACGCCTCGCGCAGCTTGTTGATCGCCGTCGCCAAGCTGTGATCGAAGTCAACAGTGGTCTGGTTTCCCCACAGCCGCCGTTGCAGCTCTTCTCGGCTGACGACCTCATTTGGTCGTTCCAGAAGAACAGCGAGAACTTTAAATGGCTGGCCCTGAATTCTGATCCGATTCCCGGACCGTCGCAGTTCTCCCGCCTGCAAATTGGCCTCGAAGAGGCCAAAGCTGATTCTCGACACCGGTTGTGAAGCCGTTTCCACCGCAACCCATTCTTACTTGCGTTGGCAGTTCTACCACCTCATCCAATGCACGGTCAATGCCTTCCTGCAGGCCGCTCAGTTCGGATGATGAAATGCTCTAAGCAGCTCATTTTATTAAAGATATTTGATGATCATGAAAAGAGGAAAAGATGACTGACGGTGCATTGAGGTGATGGAGGTTAGTGTAAGAAGTTCCAGTTCGGATTCGACCACGAGTCGAGGAGGAGTGGCTGCAACCGTGCCACCCTATTGCGCAACCGTTTTGGAGGTAGTGTATGCAGATCTTTTCAAGGGCGACACGACGTCGTCTGAGCAGCCGTTCGTGGCTGGCGCTTATCGCTCTGATGTTGATGATTGCTGTCCCATCCCACGGCCAGACGGACACAGCCCGGATTCAGGGTTCCACAGTCGATACGTCCGGCGCCGCAGTCCCCAACGTGACCGTGACCGTTACCGAGGTCGATCAAGGCACGGTATCGACCACCACCTCCGACAGCAATGGCAACTTCACCTTCAGTGCGCTGCCCCGGGGCAACTACCGTATTGAGGCCACCGCATCCGGCTTTCAGACTGTTCAGCAGAATGTGACGCTGGAGGTTTCGCAGGTCCAGGCCATCGATTTCAAGCTGCAGCCGGGTACGGTCAATACTGCGGTCGTAGTCACCGATGCAGCACCTCTGGTGCAGACCGCCAGCTCTTCGATCGACGAAGTCATCCGTGGTCGCCAGGTAACGGAGCTACCCCTGAATGGTCGCAACTTCACGCAACTTGCGCTGCTGGCTCCCGGTGTGACGCGCGGCAACTACGGCAACTCTGCTTCCGGAGTCAATGGCGATGCCGAGACATTTCGGAATGCCAGTTCGGGTGGCGGATCGCTTTCGACGAACGGACTACGGCCCCAAGCCAACAATTTCATTCTGGACGGAATCGATAACAACGAGTCGTTGGTCAACACACTCGATTTTTTCCCGAACATCGAGGGCACGCAGGAGTTTCGTGTAAACACGAGCACGGCCCCGGCGGAGTTCGGACGCGCCGGCGGCTCGGTCGTGCAGACCTCGATCAAGTCAGGAACCAACCAGATCCACGGTTCCGCCTTTGAATTTGCCCGCTCCTCCTTATTCGATGCGAACCCGAACTACCAGTTCCAGGGCGCCGGTCCGGCAGCGCCGCTTCCTTTCAAACGCAACACCTTTGGCGGCTCGCTCGGGTTGCCGATTCTCAAAGACAAGCTCTTTATCTTCGGCGACTACCAGGGAGTCCGTGAGAACACCCCGCTCAACCCGGAGATCATCAACGTTCCAACGGCCGCCATGCGCACCGGCAACTTCACACAGTTGATCGGTCAGGGCACCACGACTCTGCCTCAGGTCTCGGTCGCCGGCTCTCCAAGCCAGACCGGTTGTACGGCATACACGCTCGCCGATGGCCGCATCGTTACATCTCAGAATCAGCTCAACTTCGCCACCGACAATCCGGCCTCCGGAGCCCCCGTCCAGGCAGATAGCGGCGCCATCTTCGATCCGACAACCTGCAAGCAATTCGACTCCGGTGGAATCCCCAATGTCATCCCCCAAGACCGGTTGAACCCGGCGGCAGCGAAATACCTGAACGCTTACAATCTGCCGAATGTCCCCGGAACCAATAATGGAACGTTGAACAACTTCCGCACCATCCGCCAGGACATCCGCCACTTCAATACCTTCGATACTCGCCTGGACTACAACGCGAGCACACGAGACCGGGCGTTCGCACGATTCGTATACGACAACAGCAACTTCACGCGCACCTCGCGGCTGACGAATCTACCCGCAGGCTTTGCATCCGGCGCCAACAATGTGCATGGCCGAGGCTACGCCGTTGGAGAAACACACATCTTCACCCCCGATACCGTCAATGAGTTTCGCATCGGCTACAACCGGTACACATTCTCCAATGTGCCGGTCTTTTCGAACCTGCCGATCTCCGCGGATCTCGGCATCGTGAATGCCAACCGTAGCCCGCAGTTGGGCGGCGGCGCGGAGATAGGTGGTAATAATCACATCGAGTTTACCGGCGACTATGGAACGTACACTGTGCCGGAAAATACCTACCAGATCAACGATGCCGTCACCTACACCCACTCGCGCCATACCTTCAAGTTCGGCGCCAACGGCATCCGGCGCGATGTCGCTTTCTTCCGGCCTATCTCCGGAAAGGGTTACTTCAGTTTGGGGAATGGCGATTTCACCGGCTATGAGCTCTCCGAGATGCTTGCCGGATTCGTCGATAGCTACAGTATCGGTTCGCAGACGGGATTCTTCGGCACCCGCAACTATGAGATTGGCATCTTCGGCCAGGACGATTGGAAGGCCACACAGCGGCTGACACTGAACATGGGCCTTCGCTATGACGTCATCACATTCCCCACCGAAGAGCACAACCGGCAAGCGGCACTCAACCCCATTACCGGCGCCATCGATCTCGCAGGACAGAACGGCGTCCCGAGATCGATCATCGACAACAACTTCGGCAACATCGGTCCTCGCTTCGGCTTTGCCTACGATGTCTCCGGAAATGGCAAGACAGTGTTGCGCGGCGGTTACGGCATCTTTTACTTCCTGGATCGTGGCGGCATCGATAATCAGCTAGGCCAGCAGGTTCCCTTCGGCGGCTCAGTCAGCTACGCTGCGTCCCAGGGCTATCGCATCGCCTTTACCGGTGCGGCGCCGAAGAACACGCTTATCAATACGGAGAATGGAGCTACGCTCGCCACAGCTCCGCTTCCTCTGCCGGGCTTTCCCAACTTCAATCGCTTGGACCCACCTGCCGGCTCGAACGTGTTTGCTGTGAACCGCACGGAGAAGATCCCTAGCGTGCAGCAGTTCGATCTGCAAGTGCAACGGCAGTTTGGTGAACGAACTGTGATGACTCTGGGGTATGTCGGCAATAAGGCGACCCATCTTGCGACCGGATATAACTACAACACTCACCCTCTGACTACCTCTGCGAATGCTGCCAACATGTTTCCGAATCTGGGACAAGTGGTTTACAACCTGAACGACGGCGTCTCGCACTACAACAGCCTGCAGGGGCAGTTGAATTATCGGGCGACGAAGGGGCTGACTCTCACCAGCTCCTATACCTGGTCGCACAACATCGACAACACCAACGGGTATCTCGGCTTCTACGCTATCAGCGATCTATATTTCTACGACCACCGACTGAACAAGGGCAACTCGTCGCTAGACCAACGCAATGTCTTCGTCGCCAGCGCCTTGTATGACTTGCCCTACGGTCATGGTCAGACCTTTGGCGCGAATGCGAACAAAGCGGTCGATCTCATGCTTGGCGGTTGGCAGCTGAACACCGTCGTGCAGGCGGCAACGGGCACCCCCTTCTCGATCGAGTACCCATCCTATGGTGGGACTTATAGCCTTCGCGCGAATGCCAACGGCACCATTGGCTACCCGCACTCGATCACTGGAGCTTACTTCACGGGCAGCTTCTCTCAACCGGCGCCAGGGCAGGAAGGGAACACCGGCCGCAATCAGTTCTTTGGCCCAGGCCTGGCGGAAGGGGACGTTTCCCTCTTCAAGACGCTTCATATCACCGAGCACGTCAATACAGAACTGCGTGCGGAAGTCTTCAACGTGACCAACACTCCGCAGTTCACCAACCCCGATGCCAACCCCAACGACGGAGTCGGCGGCGTGGCGGATGGGATCAACGGGGGTTTTGGACGCATCAATGGCACCCGTCAAGCCTCCGAACGCCAGATGCAGATGGCAGTGCGCTTCACGTTCTAACACGGGATTGCTTTCTGCTCTAGTCATGGCGGTGCACCCGCCGCCATGATGATTTTGCCGGTTTGATCGATAGGACCCTGCATGACACGACGGCTCAGCGCTCTCGCGGCGCTTCTCTTCTCGCTCTCCTCGCTTGCACTTCTTCCTGCTCTCTCTCAACCGCTGGAAGTCAGCAAGCCGGTACTGACGAAGGTCGATCCGCCGGATTGGTGGGTCCATCTACCTGCTCCCATGCTTTTGCTGCGTGGAGAGCACTTGGACTCCGCGCACTTTTCGGTCGGCTCCGGATCTGCTTCCGGATCGGTCAAAATTGTTCGCTCGCGGGTCTGTGCAAACGGCCACTGGGCCTTTCTCTGGCTGACAGTGCACACGCAGAACCCGCTGACCGTGCACATCCGGGCCGCGAACGCTGCCGGCTCCGCGAGTTACGATTTTCTTCTGCGCTCGCGCAAGCCTGCCACGGACGGGTTTCAAGGCTTCTCATCGCGCGACGTGATGTACCTCATCATGACTGATCGTTTTGCCGACGGCGACACCGGCAACGACACACCTGCCAATGATCCCGATCCCGTGGATCGTGCCAAGCCCCGCGGTTGGCATGGCGGTGATTTCCGCGGCATCGAACAGCACCTCGACTATTTACAGCAGCTCGGGGTGAATACTGTCTGGACCACCCCTATATACGACAACAACCCCTCACCCGAGGCCTATCACGGGTACAGCGCAACGGATATGTATTCAGTGGATCCGCACTTCGGAACACTTGCCGACTATCAGCATCTGGTTGTCGCCATGCATGCGCGGGGCATGAAGATGGTGCTCGATATGGTGCCCAATCATGTCGGCCCAAAGCACCCTTGGGCTCTCGATCCGCCCACGCCGGATTGGTTTCATGGCTCAGTCGCGCATCACAGCGTTGCCGAGGGCAACTTTGCATCCATCGTCGATCCGCATGCCGCGCCGCTGCTCAGCCGCGACGTGACGCGCGGTTGGTTCGCAGACATACTGCCGGACTTGAATCAGGAAAATCCACTCGTCGAGCGGTATCTCATCCAGAATGCCATCTGGTGGATCGAGACAGCCCATCTCGATGGCTTACGGCTCGACACCTTTCCATATGTCGGCCGCGCCTTCTGGCACGACTTCCATGCGGAGCTGCACTCGTTGTACCCGCGCCTCACGACTGTAGGGGAGATCATGAATCGTGATCCCGACATTACGTCTTTCTTCGCTGGAGGTCGTGAGCACGCCGGTATCGATACGGGTCTGGACACCCCCTTCGACTATCCCATGTATTTCACACTACGAGACGTCTTCATCCGCAACGAGCCGATGCAATTACTCGAGCACACACTCGCCGATGATTGGCTCTATCCGCATCCGGAGCGTCTCGTTCCATTCCTGGGCAACCATGACGTGTGCCGCTTTCTCTCAGAGCCCCACGCGACGATGGCTGACTTGAAGCTGGCATTTGGAGTGCTGGCCACGATGCGCGGTATGCCCGAGCTCTATTCCGGAGACGAGATCGCGATGCAGGGGGGAGACGATCCCGACAACCGCCGCGACTTTCCGGGCGGCTTTCCCGGAGACACAGCTAACGCCTTCACTGCGTCCGGGCGTACCCCGGCTCAGCAAGAGATGTTCGACTGGACAAGCCAACTCCTCACTTTCCGCGCGAAGCACCCAGTCCTGCAAACCGGGCAGCTGCAAACCATCTTCGCGGACGATACTGCCGTGGCGTACCTTCGAGCTGCCGGCGCGAAGGGCTGTGCCGACGCAGATGCAGGCGAACGTTATCTGGTCGTTGTGAACAATGCCGAGAAGCCTCGTCAACTCACGCTGGAGACCGAAGAGACCGGTCTCGCCGGCTGCACGCAGTGGAGCGGGGCACTGCAGGCGGACAAGCCACGACGCGATGGCACCAAGGTCGAGATCTCGCTCGGTGCCAAGCAAATGGCGATCTATAGCGTCACCGGCAACGCACAAGCCGGCATCGCCGCAGTCTCACCGTTCCGCCGGGCCTCTCCTTGACAGCTTAGGGGAGAAGGCGTTAGCCTCCTGACCAGCTTAGGAGGACGTGTGACAGACCAAGCTCAGCTACTGCCCGGCACTCTGGACCTTCTCATCCTGAAGGCCGTCTCTCTCGGTCCGCTTCACGGCTATGGCGTTCTTCTGCGCATCGAGCAAATCTCGTCCCGAGCGCTGCTCGTAGAACAGGGTGCGCTCTACCCTGCGTTGTTTCGCCTGGTGAAGCAGGGACTACTGAAAGCGAGCTGGGGCACGTCGGAGAACAATCGGCGCGCGAAGTTCTACGAACTCACGGCTGCGGGCCGCAAGCGTTTCCGCGAAGAGACCGAGGGCTGGAATCGCGTGGTTGCAGCGATGTCCTCTGTGCTGGCGACACGGCCGGAGGAGATATGAAACTGCTGGCATCCATCCGTGCGTTCGCTGCCGGCTTCTTTCAGCGCCCTCCACGCGACAGCGAGATCGATGAGGAGCTTCGCTCCCACGTCCAACACCGTGCCGACGATCTGGAGCGGTCCGGTATGTCACGTGCCGAAGCGGAGCGTCAGGCCCGCGTTGATTTTGGCGCCTATGAGCGGTTGAAGGAAGAGAGCCATGAAGCGCTTGGCGGCCACTATGTCGGTATCCTCTCCGGCGACATACGTTTCGGCGTCCGTTTGCTGCGCAAGTCTCCAGGCTTCACCTTTACCGCGATCATCCTGCTCGGGCTGGGCATCGGTACTTCGACAGCCGTCTTTAGCCTGGTGAATACCGTTCTGCTGAAGCCTCTGCCTTACCCCGACTCCGAAAAAGTCGTGATTCCCTGGAACGTACCGCCGAACGGCATTCAAATCGGAGGCTATGACAAATTCCCTTGGGGACCGATCAACTTTCAAGCCATTGCGCGCGAGACGAAGACGTACCGGTACCTCGGCGCGTTCCAGAGCGCCGGCTTTAACCTCACCGGAGCGGGTGAGCCCGCGTTGCTTGAAGGGCTACGTGTCTCTTGGGGGTTTTTCCCGGCGCTCGGCGTCTCACCGAGGCTTGGACGCATCTTTACGGCCGATGAGGACCGACCCGGCCACGAGCGCGAGGTGTTGCTGAGCGATGCGGTATGGCGGGAGCGCTTTCATGCCGACGAGGAGATCCTGGGCTGCGCCATCGATCTCAACGGCGCGCCCTATATCGTGATCGGCGTGATGCCGCCCGGCTTTGCGTTTCCGCGCGCGAACGAGATGCCGGGAGACTTCGATTTTCCGCGCGAGGCGCAGATCTGGGTGCCGGCCGCGATTCCGGCTGTGACGCCTCGCTTTACGCCCTCCGAGATGGCCATTGTCGGGCGCCTGCGGCCGGGCGTCTCCATCGCGCAGGCGCAGGCTGCCATGGACCTCTTCGCCTCGCGGATGGACCGGGCGAATCCCCAGTCGAAGGGCTGGTTCGGCTCGCGTGTGACGCCGCTGCAGGAACAGATTGCTGGAGACACGCGCCGCCCGCTGCTGCTGATGCTCTCTGCCGTGGGGGTGGTCCTGCTTATCGTCTGCTTTAACCTGGCCAGCCTGCTGTTGACGCGTTCTATCGGACGCCAACGCGAGTTCACCCTCCGGGCCGCTCTTGGCGCGGGCCGCCGCCGCATCCTGCGCCAGTTGCTGACCGAAAGCCTGTTGCTCTCCTGCGCGGGCGGCATTCTCGGGCTCGGTCTGGCATTCCTCGGAGTCTGGCTACTCAGAGTCTTCGGCCCATCCACTATCCCGCGTCTGCAGGAGGCGCGGCCGGATCTGCGCGTCTTCGCCTTCACTCTGGCTGCCACTCTGTTTACCAGTATCGTTATTGGCCTCGCTCCTGCCCTTAGCGCACTCCGCGTCGACCTCGTCGAGTCACTGAAGGCAGGTGGCCAGAAATTCGGAACCGGCCCCAACCATCCCCGTCTTCGCAACGGACTCGTCGTTTTCCAGATTGCGCTGGCACTCGTGCTGGTGATTGCCTCGGGACTCCTCATCCGGACCTTTTCTCACCTGCTTCGTGTCGATACCGGTTTCCGCACCGAACACGTCCTCACCTTCGAGCTCTCCTTACCGACCGCGAAGTATTCTGGTCGGCAGAGTATCGCGCAGTTCTATCAGCAGGCCCTTCCCAGGCTGCGCGGGGTGGCCGGCGTCCAGTCTGTTGCCATCACCGAGTCGGTTCCCATGGAGGGAACCCCTGAAGCGACCGTCATCGGTATTCCGGGCCATGTGCGCACCAGTCGAAATGAAGTTCCCATAGCCGACTACACGATCGTCTCGCCGGATTTCTTCGCTACGTTGGGCACTGCGTTCGAGGGCGGCCGCGATGTTCTCGACTCCGATACCGAGGCCACGCCGGCCGTTACCGTCATCAACCGTGCCATGGCACGCAGGTTCTGGCCGCATGAGAATGCCCTGGGCAAACAGGTCACGGTTCCCTCGCAGCGTCGCCCCATGACCGTCGTCGGGATCGTTGCAGACACCAAGCACGCCTCTTTTCGCGAAGACCCGAGCCCGGAGATGTTTGTGCCGTACACCCAGGACGCATGGCCATCCATGTCGATCATGCAAGTGGTGTTGCGCAGTCGTGCTGAACCCGAGTCGGTCATCGGCGGTGCGCGCAATGCCCTACATTCGATCGACCCCGGCCTGCCGCTCGCGAAGATCACAACGCTTTCCACGCTCACGGAAACGGCGCTGTCCAAAGAGAGGTTCTCCATGCTGCTGTTGGGCTTCTTCGGAGCCTTCTCGCTGCTGCTGGCCGCAGTCGGTATCTATGGGGTGATCTCATACTCCGTCGGTCAGCAGACGCGCGAGATCGGCATCCGCATGGCATTGGGAGCACCTCGGAGGAATGTCTTCGGCGCGATACTCGGGCACGGTCTACGGCTCGCGGCGTTGGGAATCGGTCTCGGCCTGCTTGCCGCACGGGGCGTCAGCCACGCGCTTACCAGCTACCTGTACGGTGTGAAAGCCTATGATCCGTTGACCTTCGTCGCGGTAGCGTTGGTGCTTGCCATGGTGGCGCTGTTGGCGGGATTCTTTCCCGCACGACGCGCCGCTTCGATCGATCCGATGCAGGCTCTCAGAGCGGAATAGAACATGGACGTCCCTATACGTTTAGCCCGGAGCGGCGTACCCATGCCCCGCGCTGCTTTTCCAGGTAGATCCACTGGCCATTCGCGCACAGGTTGGCACAGTAGTTGTTCATGTAGACCAGGGCCGCTGTTTGTGTGGAGTTGAAGTAGACCTCACTGAAAAATGTGATGCCGGGATAGCCTGCCCACTTGTCTTTTAGCTGGGAGCCGGGATCGACGCCGCTCAGGGTCTTCCTTACCTCTGCTATGTCACCCGGGTTCAGGAGTGTGTAGTCTCGATCCAGTTTGAACTGGCGTTCCAGCCCAACATTTTCGTAGCGGCGCGAGCGAAAATCCTGCACTGCCTCGTGAAAGGCCTGTGGATTGTTTGGCGGCGGCTGCAGCTCACTGTCGGGCGCAATGGCTGGATTCATGTTCGCGATGCTGACCGTAGTGTCTGCGATGGCGAAGTGAGGCGCCTGATCGGTCGACATACCGCTGAAGGGGACGCCCGGCATCAGCAGGGAATAAATCGCATAGGAGTTTGCCGCGCGATCCAGCGGCATGGGCTGTACCGTGGGCTTCGTCTGCGCAACCAGGCCGGACACGAGAAATGTAAGCAGCACCGCTACAACCAAGCGCCTGGGACGTTGAATGCCTGCCATGCTGCACCTCACCGGATCACTTCGTTCGTGTATGAGTGTTGACGGCGTCACCCGAAAAGAGACGCGTGTACGGCAAAGAGTTCACAAAGAAGACGCAGCAGGATTTTAGAACGGGCTGGTCGTTCCGTGCTTATCTTTTCCCACCTTTTGCGCCATTGTCCGCTGCAGGGGCTGCTGCCAGCCTGGGCAGCAGGGCCGGAAGAATGCATCCTCGTTTCCGTTAAGGCAGATCTCCGCGACATTGCCACTCTCAGCGCTATGCTGAATCGACCCACCCATAAGGACGACGCGCCGCAACAGGTGGATGGGAAGGACGCCGGATCGCGGTCGATCGCGGCGCCGACGTTCCGTGAGCGGTCCAGTGTAAGCCCGAGTGCCGACTTGAAAGCACCTCTCGCCAGCGTTTGGCCGAATAGCCCTGCTCCACCCCTGGGTGGATGGCGGCGGTGGAAGGCATCGCGTATTCTCTCCACGCGAGGAACTCACGATCCGTGTCGAGACAACCGCATTTTCTTTCATATACCGTGCTGTTGCTGCTCTTGGCCTCTTTGCTGCCGGCCTCTATTGCGATGGCGCAAACAACGGGCGGAGAGACCCAGCAGGGGCCACCCCAGGGGATGAGCGGCGGCGTGAACACCGGCGGCACCTTTGCGCCGGTGCTCGACGCGCAGAAGCGGCCCATCACGGCCGGCGGTTTTGTGGACCACGGCACGCCCATCTTCATAGATGTGACGGAGAAGGCCGGCCTGTCGGGCTGGTCGCAGCGGGACGGCACGCGGGAGAAGGAGTTCATCCTCGAAACGCCGGGCTCGGGTGTGGGGCTGATCGACTACGACAATGACGGCTGGCTGGATATCTATATGGTCAATGCATCGACCTACGAAGCGCTCGCCGGCAAGGGACCCGCGCCGCATGCCGCGCTCTTCCATAACAATCACGACGGCACCTTCACAGATGTAGCTGCCAAGGCGGGCGTGACCAATGAGCGCTGGGGCTTCGGCGTCGCCATCGCTGATTACGACAACGACGGCTGGCCCGACATGTACGTCACCAATTTCGGCGGCAACCGGCTGTATCACAACAATCACGACGGCACCTTCACGGACGTTGCGACGAAGGCTGGCGTGGTGCTGGGCGGCTGGACGACGGGCGCCACCTGGGGCGACTACGACGGCGATGGCCGCGTCGACCTGTTTGTGCCCGGCTACGTGCATTTTGAGAACAATCAGCCGCCCACGCCGGGATCGGCGGCATCGCTGGCACGCAATTTCTGCCAGTTTCGTGGAACGCCCGTGATGTGCGGGCCTCGCGGTCTTCCCGGCGAGGGCGACCATCTCTTCCACAACAACGGCGATGGCACCTTTACCGATGTGAGCGAAAAGGCAGGTGTTGCCGACAAGGCCGGCTACTACGGGCTGTCGAGCGTCTTCATCGATCTGAACAATGACGGCAGGCTGGACCTGGTGGTGGCCGACGATTCCACGCCGAACTATGTGTATCTGAACAAGGGCAACGGCACCTTTGAGGATGCGAGCTACGCCTCCGGCTATGCGCTCAATGAGAACGGCCGCGAGACAGCATCGATGGGCATCGCGTTAGGCGACTATCAGAACAACGGTCGTATCGACCTGTTCAACACCACATTTTCCGATGATTACGACGTTCTCTACCATAACGACGGCGATGCCAACTTTACCGACGTCAGCTACGAAGCGGGTGTAGCAGAGGCGACGGTGCCGTTTCTGGGCTGGGGCGATGCCTTCCTGGACTACGACAACGATGGCTGGAAGGATCTCTTCATCTCGAACGGACACGTCTATCCGTCCGTGGACAAGAACGAGTGGGGGACGACGTTCGCCGAGCGTCCCTTGCTGTTCCGCAACCTGCTCGGGAAGCGTTTTGAGCTGCAGCCGGCGGTCGTCGGCACCGGCCTGGCGGTGGTGAAACCGGGTCGCGGGGCAGCGGTGGGCGATCTGTTTAATGACGGGAAACTGGATGTAATCATCAACGACATCGATACAACGCCGACGCTGCTGCGCAACATCAATCCGGACCATCACCACTGGGTGGGGTTGAAGCTGATCGGTGGCGCAAAGGGGCCACGCGATGCCATTGGCGCAACCGTCTACCTCACCTGCGGGGGCATACGGCAACGTGGGGATGTGTACAGCGGCGCCAGCTATGCGTCCTCAAGCGATCAGCGGATCCACTTCGGCATCGGCGACGCAGCAAAGGTCGACGCGCTCGAGGTGCATTGGCCGGACGGCGCCGTCGAGAAGGTGCAGCTGCCTGGCGTGGACCGCATCTTCACCCTGGAAGAGGGGAAGGGTGTCACTGGGCACGCGCCTGCCGGCAAGGCGATTAAGTAGTCAGTTCGTAGACGTTGTCGTCGCCGGAGTGTAACTGGCGGTGTTGTGGCCCTGTGCCAGGCGTTTGTGCGCCTGGACGACGCCGAAGAAGAGAGCGGCGAAGAGGGCAAGGAAGAAAACGGCAAACAGCAGGATGTGATTGCGGGAGAGGTCTCGCATAGCGGGAGCCATGCTCTTCCTTCGCGCATACCTTCGTCAAGGGTGCGGAGCAGCTGTCGCGGTTACCCCGGTTTTTCAGTAGTGCGGACGGCCCTGCCGCTGCGCCTTGAGAGCTGGCGCGGCGGTCGAATGTCTCACGATCAACTCGGGCCGAATCGTGTATTCGACTGCAGGCACGGGGGCGGGCTGTCCGGAGCGGAAGAGCGCCTGGAAGGCGCGATCGGCGATGGCGGCGCGGGAGAGTCGAACCGTCGTAAGTGCCGGATGCAGGAACGCGCTGATCTCGATGTCATCGAAGCCGACGACGGAGATGTCCTCGGGCACGCGCAGGCCGCGCTGGTGAAGGGTCGCGATGGCGCCGATCGCCGTGAGGTCATTGGAGGCAATCACCGCGCTTGGCAGCTCATCGAGCGCGAGGAGCCGCTCCATAGCGGCACGTCCGCCGTCGATGCGATGGTTGCCAACTTCAATGAGCGATTTGTCGCCGCTCAGACGGCGACGTTTGAGCGAGGCGAGCAACGCTTGTCGGCGCGTGCGCGCGGACGCCAGATCCATGGGCCCGCCGATAAAAGCGATGCACGTGTGGCCCAGAGAGACGAGGTGCTCGACGGCATCGTCCACACCGGCGGTGTAGTCGACCAGCACATTGCTGATACCGTTTGCGGGATCGCCGGTGTCGAGGAAGACCATGGGGATCTGCCGGCTGTGCATACGTTCGATCTGGTGCGCGCCCATCTCCGAGGTCATCACGGCGACGCCGTCCACCTTGCGCTCCAGCATGCGCTGGACGCAGACTTCGGTACGCTCCGGGCTGTATCCGGTATTAGCCACAATGACTTCATAGCCATTGCGGACCGCCATATCCTCGAAGGACTTCACCAGCTCGGGAAAGAAGGGGTTGGTGATGTCCGAGATAATGAGACCGAAGATGCGGCTGCGGCCAGAGCCGAGCGCGCGGGCATTCGTGTTCGGGTAGTAGTTCAACGCTTCAATCGCGCGGCGCACACGCTCCGCTGTCTTGGGCGCCACCTTGTTCGATCCGTTGATGGTGCGCGAGACGGTAGCGGTGGAAACGCGCGCGCGATCCGCGACGGCCTGGATATTCATGTTCCCCCACGGTCCGCGGCCCTTGCCGTATGCAGGGAGGGCGCCGGGACGACTTCGCGTTCAGAGAGAGGATAACCCGGCGGAAGACGCGACGCTTAGCGTGCCTTTCTTTAAAGAAAGGCCACGAGGGCTATCGTTGCTTGTCTACGCCTGCGGGAAGATGGCCTGCCGGAAAATGATCGAGGCTGTATATTTCCGGTTGTAATCGGTTACAATCTTCGCGGCATCGCGGGAGTCCTTCTATTCATGACGACATCGCAGCACAACTCATTTCCGCACCGTCGGTTCAACCCGTTGCGTGGTGACTGGGTGCTGGTATCGCCGCACCGGACGCAGCGTCCGTGGCAGGGCGAGGTAGGCAAGACGGAAGCGGCTGCCCCGCTGCATTACGACCCCAAGTGTTACCTCTGCCCGGGGAACGAGCGCGCCGGTGGGCATCGCAACCCCGATTACACCTCTGTGTTTGCCTTTGAGAACGACTACGCAGCGCTGCTTCCCGACGCGCCGGCGCCGGCTACGGCTGACACACCGCTGTTGCGGGCCGAGCAGGAGCGTGGGCTGTGCCGGGTGTTGTGCTTCCACCCAGACCACAGCCTGACTTTGGCGCGCATGACTGTCCCGGAGATCGAGACCGTCGTCGATGCATGGACCGCACAGTACCGGGAACTGTCCGCGCTGCCCTTCGTCCAGCATGTGCAGATCTTCGAGAACCGGGGCGCGATGATGGGCGCCAGCAATCCGCATCCGCACGGTCAGATATGGGCGACGCAGCATGTGCCGGACGAACCGGCACGGGAGCACGCAAGCCTGAAGCTGTGGCATCAGGAGCATGGCAGCGGCCTACTCGTTGACTATGCTGCATTGGAGGCAGCGCAGCAGGAACGCATCGTTTGTGAAAATGACCAATTCCTTGTCGTCGTACCATACTGGGCGGTTTGGCCCTTCGAGACGCTTGTGCTCTCGCGGCAGAGGGTTGGAGCACTCCCTGATTTCAATGCAGCGCAGCGGCACGGACTGGCCGACATTCTTAATCAGTTGACGATTCGATACGACAATCTCTTCGAGACAAGTTTTCCGTACACGATGGGCTTCCATCAGGGTGCCGGGCCGGAGCAGCACTTCCATGCGCACTTCTACCCGCCGCTGCTGCGTTCGGCGACGGTAAAGAAGTTCATGGTTGGCTTCGAGATGCTAGGCATGCCCCAGCGCGACATTCTTCCGGAGGATGCGGCAGCGCGGCTCCGCGCCGTTCCCGCCACGCACTACCTGGGAAGTCGCAAGGCATGATCGAGGCAAGGCACAAGTTGAATGCAAATGCGACACCGGCCGACGGCTCCTGGCGCGCACTCGAAAACGATCGGCTGAAGGCTACGTTCTTGCCGGAGCGTGGTGGAAAGATCGTATCGCTGATCGATACGCGCACCCAGACCGAATGGCTGCTGCCGCCATTGCGACCGCATGCGGAGGCAGTTGCAACCGCCGGCTTCGATGCCTGGGACGGCGGCGGTTTCGATGAATGCCTACCGACCGTGGCTGTTACCGAGACCGCTCCGGATCATGGCGAGGTATGGCGGCGTCCCTGGCAGGAAGAGCATTTGGCAGGAGCTGTTGCGTTGAGCACGACGGCGCTGGGCGGCGCCGTCCTCTTCGAGCGGACTGCCCGCTTGGACGGAGCGAGCCTGGTGCTCGACTACCGCGTCACCAATGGCAGCAGCACCGTTCAGAGCCTGCTCTATTCCGCGCATCCGCTGCTTCGTGTCGAACGAGGCGACTGCATCCAGTTGCCGCCGCAGGTACAGAGCGTGCGCATTGGGTCGAACGATGGTCGCTTGGGCGCCCAAGGTGACAACATTTGCTGGCCCGCCGCGGACGAAGACTTGAGCGTCGTGGGACCGCCGGACGGGCGGCAGGCCGACAAGCTCTTTGCCGGACCACTCGGTACCGGCTGGTGCCGGCTCTTGCGGCCGTCGACGGGTGAGGCGCTGGAGTTGTCGTTCAACGCCGACGTGCTGCCGTATCTTGGCATCTGGATCTGCCGCGCCGCGTGGCCGGAGACCGGTACGGCAAAGCAATATTCTGTCGCGTTCGAGCCGACGAGTGCGAACTGCGATAGTCTCGCCGACGCAGAGCGGACGGGAACAGCGTGGCGACTGGAGCCGGGAGGGCGGAGAGAGTGGACGCTGCGCTTTCGCCTGGCTACGGAGAGCTCGGCTGCGGAAAGCAATGGAGCTAAAGGGGACCTATGATCGCCATTGAGCCGCTGCTAAAGCGGCATGCCGAGCGCTACGGAGCCGCAGAGCGGGTCTTTCAGGCGCCGGGACGCGTCAATCTGATCGGCGAGCACACGGACTACACCGGCGGCTTGGTGATGCCAGCGGCGATTGACTTCAACACTGTCGCGGTTGTCAGCCGGGCGAAGGGCAACACGAGCACAATCTACTCCGCGAACTTCGACAAGGAGTTTCGCTGCGACACGTCCGAACTCCCCCAAAAGCCTCGGCATGACTGGTCGGACTACCCGATCGGCGTCCTGTGGAGCTTGCGTCAGTCCGATATCGCGACGCCGCCTTTCGCGATGACGTTGCTCGGAGATGTACCTCTGGGCGCGGGCTTGAGCTCTTCCGCTTCGATCGAAGTGGCGGTCGCGTTTGCAGCCTTGGCGCTTGCCGGGAAGGAGTTGCCGCTCACCGAGATCGCCCTTGCGTGCAAGAAGGCAGAGAACGGATTCGTCGGCGCGCAGAGCGGCATCATGGACCAGTACATCGCCTGTTGCGGGGTGAAGGACCATGCACTGATGATCGATACCCGCGATCTCAGCTCCCGTGCGGTTCCGCTGCCTTCCGAGGTCCGGCTGGTCATCTGCAACTCAATGGTGAAACACTCCCACGCTGGCGGAGAGTACAACGAACGCCGCGCTGAGGTGGACGAGGGCAGCAATGCGCTGCGAGCGGTGAACCCGGCGATCCGAGAGCTGCGCGATGCCACGGTAGCCGATCTTGAAACGGTGCGCGGTTCGATCTCCGAGAACGCATTTCTGCGCTGCCGTCACATCATCACGGAGAATGCGCGCGTGCAAGAGGCCGTGGAGGCGCTGTCCGCCGGCAACGTGCGTCGTATGGGGCAACTGATGGGAGAGGCACACGCCAGCTATCGCGACGACTTTGCAGCGAGCTGTCCGGAGGCCGACATGTTGGTCGAGCTTGCGGCCGCACAGCCGGGCGTCATCGGTGCGCGTCTGACCGGCGGCGGCTTTGGCGGCTGCACGGTCAATCTTGTCGAAGCTGCGCATGCGCAGACCTTCCGGAAGGCGATCCACGCCGCGTACCTTGAGCGCTCGGGCATCGACGCGGATATTTATCTGTGCCAGGCCGCCGCAGGTGCGTCGGAGCTTCCGTTGCGTGCCTGACCTGCCGCCGGACCGGCGAGTGATGTAGCTTCGAGGCATGCGCCGCCTGCTGACTGTATTGCTGTTCTCCGCGACTGCCCATCCACTCGCTCTTGCCGCGCAGCATACGAAGCCACCGGTGATCGAGGTCTCTCATGCGGACAATCGGCCGGAGCAGCTTGCGAAGCATTATGTCGTTCTGGTCTCACTCGACGGCTTTCGCTACGATTATCCGAAGCTCTACGGCGCGCCGCATCTTGATGCAATTGCCAAGGATGGAGTTACCGCGCCTGACGGGATGCTGCCCGCGTACCCTTCCGTGACATTTCCCAACCACTACACGCTGGTGACGGGGCTGTATCCTGAGCATCACGGCATCGTCGCCATGAGCTTCTACGATCCCGCGCGGAAGCAACGCTATGCCTTCAACAATCCCGCGACCGCGACCGACGGAAGCTGGTATCGCGGTGTGCCCCTCTGGTCGCTTGCGGAGAAGCAGGGGATGCGGTCCGCATGCTTCTTCTGGCCCGGCTCCGAGGCAGAGATCGCCGGCGAACGACCGAGCTACTACCTAAAATACGATGACGCCCTGCCGGACGAGGAGCGCGTGGATCAGGTGGTGGACTGGCTCAAGCTGCCGGAGGCGAAGCGGCCGCACTTCATCACGCTTTACTTCGCCGAAGCCGACCATGCCGGCCACAAGTTCGGCCCGGATGCGCCGGAGACGCGCGATGCGGTGCGCCATCTGGATAGTGTCGTCGGCACGCTGCGCATGAAGCTTGCAAAATTACATCTGCCGATCGATCTGGTTGTCGTCTCGGATCATGGCATGGCCGCCGAGCAGGGCGACTGGATCAATCTGGACCAGTATGCCGACTTCACTGGCGTCGAGACAGTAGGAATGCTGATGTACCCGCAGACCGAAGAGGCGGCAGCGAAGCTCTATTCGAAATTGCGCATCGTCAGCGACAAATTCACCGTCTATCGGCGTAACAAGATGCCCGCAGACCTCGATTACACTGGCGAACCGCGCATCGGCGACCCGGTCGTCGTGCCGACGGGCCCTTATTCGATACGCGTGCACGCGTTTGCCGGTCCGGCGCAGGATCATCCGCCGAACAAAGGGGTGCACGGCTACAACTCGCTGATGATGCCGCAGATGCACGCAATCTTCTACGCGGAGGGGCCGGATATCCGCGCCGGCGTTACGCTGCGGTCGTTCGAGAATGTGAACCTGTATCCATTTGTGGCGGAGATCCTCGGTCTCAGTGCGCCCGATACGGATGGCAGTGCGTCGGTGCTTGACCCTGCTCTTGTGGCAAACTCGTCCGTATCGCATTGAACGATATGATGTGACCCGCATGATATTTTTTCTGGGCATCGATGCAGGTGGCACCAGCACGCGCGCCGCGCTGGCACAGGGTGAGCGGGTACTGGGACGGGCGAAGAGCGGCAGCATCAAGGTGATGCGGGTTTCGGTGGAGCAGGCGGAGGCGAACCTTCGCGAGTTGCTGACCGAGCTTGAGGCGTCGAGCGGGGTGCCCATTACAGAGGTAGCATCGGCCTGCGTCGGTACCGCCGGCAACACGGTCAGCTCCGTGACCGGGTGGATTCGGCAGACGCTTGGTCCTATGCTCCGCGGCAGCCTTTGCGTCTGCGGCGATGTGGATATCGCGCTGGACGCAGCATTTCCCGGCGAGGCCGGCGTACTGCAGATTGCAGGCACGGGCTCGAACACGCTGGGTCGCACAACCCAAGGAGAGCTGGTGACCGTTGGCGGGTGGGGCCCGCAACTGGCGGATGAGGGATCCGGTCATTGGATCGGGCAGCATGCGCTGCGGGCGGCGTTGCGGGAACACGATGAAACGGGCAACAGCACGCTGCTGAACACGCTGATGGCTCAATGGAGGGCAGAGAGTTTGGAGAAGGTGGTTGAGATCGCGCACACCATCCCGCCGCCGGATTTTGCTGCGCTGACGCGTACAGTTGTTGACGTAGCAGAAGCGGGAGATTCGTTGGCGTGGGCGGTGCTGCGAACCGGAGGCCGCAGGTTAGGGGAGGACGTATCCCTGGCCCTGCACAAACTGCTGGTACTGGAGCCGGAGGTTCCACGGCGCGTGGCGTTCATCGGGAATGTGCTCGAAAAGATTTCCCCAGTGCGCGAAGCGATGATGGCGGAGATCGAAAGGCAGCACCCCGGCACCGTCGTGCTGCCGCGAGCCGTCGACGCAACGGAAGGCGCCCTTTGGCGGGCCCGCCAAAATTTACGGGTAGCGAGGTGAGCGCGACTACTGTGACACCAGCCAAGCCACGCATCGGCGTGCACCTCTCGACGGCGGGCGGCGTCTTCAAGGCGGCAGAGCGCGCGCATGAAGTGGGCGCCAATACCTTCCAGATATTTTCTTCCAGCCCGCGCATGTGGCGACCCTCGAAGATCGCGGAGGATCACTGTGCACAGATGCGCGAGTTGCGGAGACGCTTCGACGTCAGCCCATTGGTCATTCACGCCAGCTATCTGATCAACGTCGCTGCGCAGTCCGACGATGTATGGAGCAAATCGATCGTGGCCTTTCGCGGCGAGGTGGAGCGCGCGCTGGCTCTGGGCGCGGAGTATCTGGTGCTGCATCCCGGCTCCTGGCGTGGCATGACACGGGATGCCGGGCTGCTGCGCGCTGCCGAAGCGATCGAGCGCGCCTTCGACGGGCTGACGTGGCAAGGCTGCGACTTCCGCGTGCTGATCGAGAACACGGCGGGTGCGGAGTTCTCGCTCGGCTCGAACTTCGAGCAGGTGGGCGAGCTGGTGGAGAAGCTGCGTGCGGTGGCGCCGGTGGGCGCCTGCCTGGACACCTGTCACACCCACGTTGCCGGCTACAACATCGTCACGACGGCCGGCTACGAGGAGACCGTCTTGCAGATCGAGCAGACCATCGGTCTCGACGCGGTGCGCGTCTGGCACATGAACGATGCGAAGGCCCCGCAGGGATCGAAGCTGGACCGACACGAGCACATCGGTGAGGGGACCATCGGTGTCGCGGCCTTCCGCCGTATCCTGAATGACGCGCGCTTTCGCCACTGCGCCTTCATCGCCGAGACACCGGTTGATGAGCCGGGCGATGAAGCGCGCAATGTGAATGTACTGAAGTCGTTGGTAGGCCGCACTGCGGCTGCGAAATAGCTTAGGTGGCTCCTCCCAGCCGTTGTGCAAGGTCGTGTAGCCAAGCTGGCCCTCCTGCGGCATCCGTCTGAGGTGGAGGTACGCAAGTTCACATCTCGCCGCTTTCTGGACTATCTGAGCACGTGCAAGCCCGGCGATACAATTGTAGGTACCCATGGCTCCAAAGCAAGTGACACCACGCGCGGACGCGAGCGCCGCGGCAACCGTACAATCGCCAGACACCGCATCTGCCGCGGAGATCCGTTACAACCCGGCAGAGATCGAAGCGCGGTGGCAGGCGCGCTGGGCCGCCGAGCCGGCGCTTTACGCCGCCGAACCGCCCAGCAGCAGCAAGCCGAAGTATTACGTGCTTGAGATGCTGCCCTATCCCTCCGGCCAGCTGCACATGGGCCACGTGCGCAACTATGCGATTGGCGATGCGCTGGCACGGTACATGTGGATGCAGGGCTACAACGTGCTGCACCCCATGGGGTGGGACGCCTTCGGCCTGCCGGCGGAGAACGCCGCGCTCAAGAACAATACGCCGCCGCGCGAATGGACGCTGAAGAACATCGCGCAGATGCGCGTGCAGATGGACCGCCTTGGCCTGAGCTACGACTGGGCCACCGAGGTTACCACCTGCTTGCCCGACTACTACCGCTGGAACCAATGGTTCTTCCTGCGCATGTACGAGCGTGGACTGGCCTACCGCAAAAACAGCAAGGTCAACTGGTGCCCGGAGTGCAAAACCGTGCTCGCGAACGAGCAGGTCATCAACGGCTACTGCTGGCGGCATGAAGACACGCTGGTCGAGCAACGCGAACTGGAGCAATGGTTCCTGCGCACCACACAGTACGCACAAGATCTGCTCGACGGGCTGGACAAGCTGGATGGCTGGCCGGAACGCGTGCGCACCATGCAGCGCAATTGGATCGGCCGCAGCGAGGGCGCGACTGTCGCGTTCGCCGTGGAGGGGCGCAGCGATCTGGTGAAGGTCTTCACCACGCGCATCGATACGATCTATGGCGCGACGAGTCTGCAGCTTGCGCCGGAGCATCCGCTGATCACCGCTCTCGCCCACGCCGACACGTCACTTGCGAGGCAGATCTCCGCACTGGTAGACGAACAAGACAAGGCGCGTGAGGCCGATGACGTCGGGGGCATCACCAAGCACGGCGTCTTCACCGGCTGCTACGCCATTCATCCCTTCACGCAGGAACGAGTGCCCGTCTGGGCTGCCAACTACGTGCTGCTCGGCTATGGCACCGGGGCCATTATGTCCGTCCCCGCGCATGACGAACGCGATTACGACTTTGCGACCAAGTACGATCTCCCGATCAAGCAGGTGATTCGCGAACAGTCTTCGGTCGAGGCGCCTGCGCCGTTGCCATTCGTCACCGAGGATGGAGTGCTCGTCGATTCGGATGAATGGACAGCGTTGAGCTGCACCGAGGCGCAGCAGAAGATGACAGCCTTCGCGAAGTCGAATGGCTTCGGCGAAGCAACCATTACCTTCCGCTTGAAGGACTGGGGCGTGAGCCGCCAGCGCTACTGGGGCACGCCGATCCCGATGCTCTACTGCGCGAAGGACGGCATCGTGCCGGTGCCGGACGACCAGTTACCAGTGCTGTTGCCGCCGAACGTCGTTATTACGCAGGAGGGCGGTTCACCGCTGGCGAAACTGCCGGAGTTTGTGAACGCCACGTGCCCGAAGTGCGGTGGTCCGGCGCGGCGCGAGACGGACACCATGGACACCTTTGTCGACTCGTCCTGGTACTTCTACCGCTACACCAGCGCCAAGGATGCGACGGCGCCTTTTGATACCGCTGCGGTGGCGTATTGGTTTCCCATCGACCAGTACATCGGCGGTGTCGAGCACGCCATCCTGCACCTGATCTACTCCCGCTTCTGGACCAAAGTGATGCGCGACCTAGAACTGATCAAGAACGACGAGCCGGTAGCGCGTCTCTTCACTCAGGGGATGGTGATCAAGAATGGCGCGAAGATGTCGAAGTCCAAGGGGAATGTGGTGTCGCCGGATGAGATGATCGCACGCTATGGCGCCGACGCGGCACGCATGTATGCGCTTTTCGCCGCACCACCGGACCGCGACCTAGATTGGCAGGAGGACGGCGTCGCCGGTGTCAGCCGCTTCCTCTCGCGCGTCTATCGCTTCGTGATGCGACATGCATCGCGAGCCGATTCCGCCTCAAGGGCGCCCCATCCTACGCAAAGCGTAGGGCGGGTTGACGCCTCACCCGTATCGGCAGCACTCCTGCGCAAGCTGCACCAGACAATTCGCAAGATCACGCATGACTTTGGCGGCCGCTGGCACTTCAATACATCGATCGCTGCGATTATGGAGCTGATGAACGAGCTGACGGCTGCGGATGCAGCGATTGCCGACGGCACGGTCCCGGCCGCCACCATCGCTTCGATCCTGGAGTCGCTGGTGTTGCTGCTCGCGCCGTTCGCGCCCCATCTTGCTGCAGAGCTGTGGGAACAGATGGGCCGGCAAGATACGATCCTGCGCCACGCATGGCCGAAGTTTGACGAGGCGCTGGCACGCGAAGACGCGATCGAGGTGCCGGTGCAAATGAACGGCAAACTGCGTGCGCTCGTCAAAGTGCCGGTGGATGCATCGAAGGAAGCTCTCGAAGAGGCTGCGCGTGCGGATGAGAAGGTGCAAGCTGCGCTTGCCGGCAAGGCCGTAGTGAAGGTCGTGGTGGTGCCGGGCAAGCTGATCAACTTCGTGGTCCGCTAAGTGATTCGTTTAAACAAGGTGTCATCCTGAGCGAAGCGAAGAATCTGCTTCCAGCGACTCGCCCCCCAACGCAGGGGGAGCGAGTCCGCGGCACACAGTCGATGGTGTCGATCCTTGCCGAGTGCTGGCGCCGCCCGGGACTGATTGCGCGCGAGCTGGCATGGCGCTGGGTCTTCGGCCTGCCCGCACTGGCGCTGCTCTTCTGGTGTGCCAAGCGTCTGCTCACGATCCTGTTTGCCGCGCATACCGGGCTTGAGGACTTCTCTTTGCAGCAGCCGGTTGCGGCAGCGCAGATCCTCCGTGCCTCCTACCTGGCGATCGCTCCAACCGCACTGCATATGGCGATGTGGGTGGCGCCGCTGCTGATGATCGGTTGGGCCATCGCCTCCGGGCTGGGCCGTGCTTTTGTTTTTCGCAAGCTGGCATCGGAGATGGGCTTTCGCCCGATATCGCTCTGTCTGCTGCAACTGCTGCGTGTCATTGCGCTGGTACTTACCGTGATGGGATGGTTTGCCATGATGCGATGGGCGGCCGTCGGCAACATCACGGAAGTATCGTCGGGGACGGAGCCGAGCACGGTCGCCTTTGCCGCGTGGCTCATCTGCTTGTCGCTCGGCAGCTTCACCGTGTGGGCGCTGTGGAGCTGGGTGCTGTCGATTGCCGGCGTGCTGATGGTCGCGGAAGGCCGCAGCCTCCCTTCGGCGCTTGCAGCCAGCGTGCGGCAGGGTCCGATGACGACGCAGCTTGTCGAGATCAACCTGGTGCTCGGCATCGTGAAGCTGGCGCTGATCGTGCTCGCGATGGTCTTCTCGGCCGTCCCGCTTCCGTTCGAGGCGCAGATGAGCGGGACGCCGCTGTATCTCTGGTGGGCCTTCGTGGGTGTGCTTTATCTTGTTGCGTCCGATTTCTTCCAGGTCGCCCGACTCGCGGCGTTCCTCGACTTCTGGCGCCGGGCGCGAAGTGCTCAGGCAGTCAGCAGGTCGGTCTGAGGCCTATAGCAATTTTCCTGATGCTGTGATGTGCGGAGCATCGCTCGGCGTTGCCTTTCCTTAATGAAAGGCCACAAAGGCCTCCGTTAGTCCCTCTACACCTACAGGAAAACTGCTATAGGTACTGGGCTGATTGCATGATTGAGTCCGTACTCGCGTCGCACGTTGGTCGCATGACACGCTGGTCGCCTGACACGCTGGTCGCCTGAAACGATCATTGCGATGGCTCCGGATATAAGCTGGCCGACGTGGCTCCCGTTTATCGTCGTAACTCCGCATGCAATTCTCGCTATGGTGGCCGCATGGCCATGATTGCCGAAGACAGACGAGCGATGGCTCAAATCTGGCAGTGTGGCGCTGTACCCTACTGTTCTTTTATCTCGTAATGCATTTCGTCTTTGCGTTCTATAGCAATTTTACTGCTGCTGTGATGTGCGGAGCATCGCTCGGCGTGGCCTTTCCTTAATGAAAGGCCACAAAGGCCTTCGTTGGGCCCTCTACACCTACAGGAAATTGCTAAAGACCTGCGACTTCGACCGAATTCCTGGTTAGAATCCTGGCCGAACCAGCAGATACACTTGTTCTGTGGACACCCAGTCGATCGTCATCCTGGACTTTGGTGCGCAATACACACAACTGATTGCGCGCCGTATCCGTGAACAGAACGTCTTCTCTGCCGTGCTGCCCTGCACCGCATCGATAGAAGAGATCCAGGCGTACAAACCGATCGGCATTGTGCTCTCCGGCGGCCCCTGCTCGGTATACGACGCAGACGCGCCAGCAGCCGATCCAAAGGTGCTCGGACTTGGCATGCCGATTCTGGGTATCTGCTATGGCCTCCAGTTCATCACGCACCACCTGGGCGGCAAGGTACGCGCCGCGGACAAACGCGAGTACGGTCACGCGGATGTCACAGTCGTCGACGATAAGAACGCGTTATTCGAAGGCCTGCCTACGGAGTTATCGGTATGGATGTCGCACGGCGACGAAGCGCTGGAGCTGCCCGAGGGGTTTCACCTCACCGCGAAGACCCCCAACGCCGTCGCCGGCATTGCAAATCCCGGAAAGCACATCTGGGCGGTGCAATTTCATCCTGAGGTGCACCACACGCGACAGGGAACGGAGCTGCTGCGCAATTTCCTCTTCCGCATCTGCAATGCAGAAGCCGACTGGACACCCGCGCACTTCGTGGAGAGCACCGTCGCCGCGATCAAGCAAAAGGTGGGCGATGGGCATGTCATCTGTGCGCTTTCGGGCGGCGTCGATTCGTCGGTCGCGGCAGTGCTGGTGCATCGCGCGATCGGCGATCAACTGAGCTGTGTCTTCGTAAACAATGGCGTGCTGCGGCGCAATGAATTCTTCAAGGTGCAGCAGACCATGCGCGAGAAGCTGGGGCTGAACGTCATCGCCATCGATGCGAGTACACGCTTCCTCGCGAAGCTCGCCGGGGTTACCGATCCGGAGACCAAGCGCAAGGCCATCGGCAACGAGTTCATCGCTGTGTTCGACGATGAGGCGCACCGCATCTCTGCGACTACGGGTGGCGTGGACTATCTAGTGCAAGGAACGCTCTATCCGGATGTGATCGAGAGTTCGTCTGTGAAAGGTCCGTCGCAGACGATCAAGAGCCATCACAACGTCGGCGGTCTGCCGGAGACGATGAAGCTGAAGCTCATCGAACCGCTGCGCGATCTCTTCAAGGACGAAGTCCGCCGCATCGGCCGTGACCTCGGCATGCCGAATGAAATCCTGGAGCGGCAGCCGTTCCCAGGTCCGGGTCTCGCTGTCCGCATCCTCGGGGAAGTCACAGCGGAGCGAGTCGCGTTGTTGCAAGAGGCAGACGAGATCGTCGTCGATGAGATCAAGGCAGCGGGACTCTACCGCCAGATCTGGCAATCGTTTGCGGTACTGTTGCCGGTGAAGAGCGTTGGTGTCATGGGTGATCAGCGCACTTACGCGTATACCTGCGCCATCCGTGCCGTGCACTCGGAGGACGGCATGACCGCCGATTGGGTGCCGCTGCCATACGAGGTGCTGAAGCGTATGTCCAGCCGTATCGTGAACGAGATCCGCGGTATCAACCGCGTGGTGTACGACATTACGTCGAAGCCGCCCGGCACGATTGAGTGGGAGTAAGAAGGGTTGCGCGATGGCAGAACACAGATTGAATGAGAGGGATCCTCGTTTCCCGAGCCAGCCTTCTCTCTTTGGGAATCAGGACGCTCTGCAAACGGATCGTCTGTTCTTCGCCATCTTCGCGAGTGAGTACGTTGCTGAACGCACTTTGCAGATTGCACAACGTGTGCGAAGCCAGCAGTCATTAAAAGGCAGACCTCTCGCCGCAGCACGACTTCATGTGAGCCTGTTTCATATTGGCGATCACTCCGGTCTTCCGCAAGGCATCATCGGAGCGGCGATGACAGCGGCAGCTACGGTTGTGGTTCCCTCGTTTGATGTTGCATTCGATCGTGCGGCCAGCTTTCCTCGACGGCTTGGACGCAAGTGCCCGTTCGTCCTGCTCGGTGGGGATGGGCTTACGGCTCTCACATCGTTTCAGCAAGTGTTGGGAAGGGCCATGACGGGCGCTGGATTGGAGCGCTTCGTACATGCCGACTACACGCCGCACATGACACTCCTCTATGACAACCGCTGCGTTCCAGAGGAGGCTGTCGAGACGATCCGTTGGACGGTACGTGAGTTCGTCCTGGTACACAGCCTGCTCGGTCAGACCAAGCACGTGCGGCTTGGTCAGTGGGCTTTACCGGGCAATATCGCCTGAGTTGCCAAACTCAAAGCCACCACGACAGCAAGGGAGCCGAAGGGCGCAAGTGACTCAAGGGTGTTATTCCCACCCGCCTCGTCGAGCAGGCATGCTTGGCAGGTTTCCCGTCGATGACGGGATGGGGCATAAGGCAGATGACGGTGTATCGCGTTGAACTGGAGCGGCTGGACCACGGCTATGAGGCGCGGGTGCCGGAGATTCATGGTTTTCTTTGCGAAGGACTCACAGAGGGCGAGACTCTGACCAGAGTCAAGATGAAACTGGATCACTATCGGCAAGAAACAGGTGCAGCCTTAGCCTTCCCCACGATGAAACTGGAAGTCTTCCGCACCTAGAGCAGAAGCCGGGTTGCTGTAAGGTGAAGCGCCACTCTCGTCAGGCATTTTCGCCAAAGAAAATGCCTACATCACTCAATACATGACATCATCCCGGCTTCTGCTCTAAATACGTGCCAGCTTTCCGTTATCGGCTTCCGCCAGGCAGGGTAAAGTCCACGCCCGCCTCCCGGTTCTGCGCGACTGTCGCCTGCATATCCAGGTCGGCGATGGGAATCTCCGTCTGGTGGCCATTCTCCGACACAAAGACAGCCGAACTGGTGAGCACGTAGCTGCGCACCTTCTTCGGCGGACGACCGTCGTTGAAGACGAGCGTTACCTCGGGATGATCCAGCCCATTGCTCTGGGCTGCGGCGATGTCTACGGCAGACGGCTGCTGTTGCGGCTCCTGGGGGCGAAAACCATCTGGGGGGCGAGAACCGTCTTGCGGTGGGTAGAATGGGCCGTCCGGCGGGCATCCGGCCTCTCCACAAGGATCCTCCGGAGCATAATCGGGACGCGCTGGGCCATTAGGCTGACTTTGCTGGGCTGTATCGTCCCCGGTGTCTCCGTCGAAGAACGCCGTCGAGTCTCCGTACCCGTAATAGGGAATGCCCACATAGCCGACGCCGTAGGCTGGAAGATGTCTCCGGTAGCCTGGACGATGCCGATAGCCGTTGCCAGACGTTTGGTTTGGCTGACGACTGGAGTAGGGTGTCGCCCATTGCGGTGTGGGATTCTTCGGCGTCGCCCATTGCGGCGGCGGGTTCTTTGGCCGCTCCCAGGTGGACTGTGGACGAGCGCCGCTCACGTTATTCGAGCGAATCATCTGATGGCTTTGACCACTCCGAACCGATGCACCCACGGGCCGGGTGCTGCTCGGACGTGTGCCGCCGGGGGGTCCCGCGACCGAACGCGTCATGCTTCCACCTGCGGTTCCTGCATGGCCGGCGGATGCACTCCCTGCTGCCTGCTGGCCCAATGCAGGGAGAGAGAACAGGATAACCATCGCTTCAGCGACAAACAAACCCGGGAGCTTCCGGGCGGGGAGACTGTGGACGGGGAGACTTTGGCGTGGACTGCCGATTCCGATCTGACCCATCGCGTGCCCCCTTTTTTAACATCCCAGCAAATTACATGTCCTGAACTATAGACGCATCCGGCCCACCGCGGGATGCGAGAGTCGCTTGTTAGACTTGCGGCGGACAGGGTACGGATGAGCGAAAGAGAAGGAAACGCAGCAGTTGTGGGCGCCGGTCCCAATGGCCTGGCCGCGGCGATCACCTTGGCCCAAGCCGGGCTGCCGGTCACCGTCTATGAGGCGGAGGCGGTCGCCGGAGGCGGCGCGCGCACGCTCGAACTCACGCTACCCGGCTTCCATCACGATTTCGGGTCGTCTGTACACCCCATGGCGGTAGGGTCGCCGTTCTTTCGCAGTCTGCCCCTTGCGGCGCATGGCCTGGAGTGGATCGACCAGCCGGCTGCCCTTGCTCACCCGCTCAGTGACGGCACGGCCGTGCTGCTGGTGCGCGACCTGACCGAGCAGTGCCGCCTGCTGGAAGGGGATGGAGCGGCCTGGCGGCGCATCCTGGGGCCGCTGGCCAGTCACTGGTGGGAACTGGTGGACGATATCCTGCAGCCGCTCTTGCAGGTGCCGCGCCACCCGGTTCTTATGGCCCAGATGGGCGTGTGGGGTTCGCTGCCCGCGAGTGTGCTCGCTCGCCGCGCCTTCGGCAATCCGCGCACACAAGCACTGTTCGCCGGGCTGGCAGCGCACTCCTTTCTGCGCCTGGAGCATCCCTTCAGCTCCTCGTTCGGCATCGTGCTGGCCGCCGCGGCACACGCAGTGGGCTGGCCGATTCCGCGCGGCGGGTCGCAGGCCATCAGCAATGCCCTGATGGCTACGCTTCATTCGCTTGGAGGTACGGTCCAGACCTCTTCGCCGGTCGAGGATCTTTGCGACCTCGGTGAGGTAGACGTGACGCTGCTGGACACCACGCCGCATCAGTTGCTGCGGCTGGCGGGGCATCGCCTGAACTCGGTGGACCATCGCCGGTTCTCGCGCTTCGAGCGTGGGCCGGGCATCTTCAAGGTGGACTATGCACTGACCGAGCCGATCCCCTGGCACGCGAAGGACTGCGCGTTGGCCGCGACCGTGCATGTGGGCGGCAGCCTGGAAGAGATCGCTGCTTCGGAGTGGGAGATGGCGCACGGGCGAACCGCCCCGCGGCCATTCGTGCTGGTGGTGCAGCCATCACTCTTCGACAGCAGCCGCGCCCCCCAGGGCAAACACACGGCATGGGCTTACTGCCACGTGCCGAATGAATCGACAGAAGACATGCTGGCTCGCATCGAGTCGCAGATCGAGCGCTTTGCTACGGGCTTTCGTGAATGTGTGCTGGCGCGCCGTATCTTTTCGCCCGCGGGTCTCGCGCACATGGACCGGAACCTGGAGGGTGGCGATATCGCGGGAGGCGGGGTCGGCGGCACGCAGCTCTTTCTGCGTCCGAGCTGGCGCTACTATGCCACCAGCGATCCGGCGCTGTATCTGTGCTCTTCCTCTACGCCGCCGGGTGGCGGTGTCCACGGTATGTGTGGACACAACGCGGCACGGATGGCGCTGCGGCATTTGCGAAGATAGGTCCAAGATACGCGTCGAAGATACGCAAGGAGAGATGCATTGATCTGGCACGCCCTCGACGATCCGAACGATCCCAAGCTCGATGAGCTGGCGCAGCAATATCGACTGCATCCGCTGCATATCGAGGACTGCCGCAGTCACAACGAGCGCGTGAAGAGTGAAGAGACGGACGAATATCTCTTCTACATCCTGAAGTACATCCTGTCGGTGGAGCACGGCGAGCTTGCCTTAGGGACGATTTGCCTCTTCGTCGGGCGCGATTTCTTCATCAGCGTGCGGGACGAGCGTCGTTCGGAGGATTGCGTGCTCGACCGCGCTCAGAAGGCTCCCGCAGAATCATCTTCCGGCAAGCTGCTCTACCTGGTGATGGACACAATCGTCGATTCGTTCTTTCCATCGATCGACAAGAGCGACGATGCAATCGACGTACTCGAAGACAGTGTTCTCGACGATCCATCGCCGGAGACCGTGGAACAGATCTTCGATCAGAAGCGGAAGTTGATCGAGCTGCGCCGCGTGCTGGTGAACACGCGCGAGGCCTGCAGTTCCATGCAGCGCGATCCGACGGACCTCATCCCTGATGAGCTGTACCCGTTCTTCCGCGATGTACATGATCATGTGTTGCGGCTGCTTGACTCGGTCGAGATGCTGCGCGACCTGCTCAATAACACGCTGGATGTGTATCTCTCTTCGGTAGCGAATCGCACCAATCAGGTCATGAAAGTGCTGACGGTACTGAGCACCATCGCACTGCCAGGGCTCGTCATCACCAGCTTCTACGGCATGAACGTGAAGGGGCTGCCCTTCATCGACGCGCAGTACGGGGCTTACTACGTTATTGCCGCCATTGTTGTGTGCACCGCGATCATGTTGCTGGTGATGCGGAAGGCGCGTTGGCTTTAAGGCCGCGATGTTTCTGCCGATCAGCGCCGCTTGGGTTGCGCCACGACCAGACCGCGCGGCGTTGGCAACAGCAATACGGACAGCAGTCCTTTCGCCTCCAGGCTCAACGCAGCGTCGCGTACTACTTTCAAATGCGAGCTGGCGTCGTGCATTAGGATCAGCCCGTTTGGATTCATCTGCGGCAGGAAGCGTGTTACCTCCTGTTCGCGGATCGGCATGTCGCTGTCGGAGAAGAGAAGGTCGATGGTGCCGGGTACATCCATCTCCAGCGACGATTCATTGCGCAGCTCGATGCGGCTGCGCAGTGGAGATGCGGCAATCTTCTCCTGCGCCTTGGCGAACACCACCGGGTCGTATTCGCAACTCACCACGCGGCCGCAGCCGTTGCGCTCCAGGCCCTCGGCGATCCAGAGCGTGCTGGCACCGAGAAAGGATCCCGTTTCTACTACCAGATCCGGCTTCAGGGTGGTGACCAGGGTGCGGAGGAACTCGAGCACCTCGTACTCCGCGGTCATGGAGTCGTACATGCTCCACCGCTCCGGATGCGGGCATTCCGGGGTCGCGCGGTGGTACTCCGGCAGCAACGCACCGGCGGCACGCTCCGCCTGCTGCATAATCTTGTGTTCCTGCTTGAGCTTGGGCTTCTTGCGGAAGAGGGGCACGGCTCGATTATAGAGAGCCGCGCTTATTCCTTAGTTGCTGAGGGCCTGCTGCGCCATGAGCTGCTTATATTCGAGCGTGGTCCGCAGCATGGAGAAGTCCTGCTCGTCTGCCAGTTTGCGGCGATCGTGGAAGCCTTCTTCGATGGCCTTGCGCAGGTAGATCAGCGCCTGCTCGTGTTGGCCGGCACGGGCAAAGGCGCGCGCCAGATAGTAGTTCTGTGCAATGCGCTCCTCGCGTGTGCTGGTCTCGTCGATGGCCGCGGTGGAGTCGTGGCTGAATGCCTTCGGATCGAGAGAGAAGGCGCGACCGTAAGCCTTCTCCGCGTCCTTGTACTTGTGGTTCGCGAAGTACGTGGTACCCAGGTTGCAGTACACGGCCGCGGAGCGCGGCGCATACTTCAGGGCCCGCTTGTAGTACTTTGCCGCAGCGCCATAGTCCTTTCGGTTGTGATACACGGCACCGATATTGTTCAGGGCATCGGCGTTATGCGGATCCAACTGCAGCGCCATCTGGTAGGCCTTCATCGCTTCGTTCATGGCGAAGAGATGGTGGTAGGCCACCCCGATCTTGGTCCAGACGACGGACGAGCGCAGCGAAGCATGACTGTATGCCTGAATGGCAGCGATGTATTGCCGCCGGGCCATATAGAGGTCGCCCTGATCCTGCGGCGACAACTCATACATGTAGGAGACGGCAGACTGTACGGACGGCGGGGGCGCAGGCCGCACAGCCTCCGGCTGCTGCACCGGTTGAGCCGGCGCGAGCATAGAGCAAGCCAGCACCAGCGAGAGACAGGTACTTACGGTGGACGGAATCGACGTCATGGTCGCCTCCCCGCCCGGCGATATTCGCCAAGACGCCTGCAGCATACGCCGCAGAGAAGACAAATGTCAGGAAAAATGTGACCGTTGCATCGCCGCATCCACACGGAGTTACAACGGGCTGGGGTTGATCCGAAGCGCTTGCCGGATGATTCAGCGGTCTGCGGGTAGACTGCGGCTATGGCTAAGGGGCAACGGCGCGTCTACGGTAAGGGTGAGCTGCACTTCATCACTTCCGTCTGCTATCAACGACAGCGAAAGCTCGAAGAGGAGAGGCATCGTGCGCTTCTGCTGCAGCTGCTGGAACAGATCGCGGGCAAGTTCGGCTTCGAGGTGCGCGGCGTGGCCGTGCTGCCGGACCGCTTCCACCTGCTGATGACCGAGCCGGCAAACGACACGGCGGACCATGCCGTCGAGATGCTGCGTCATCGCTACGGCCGCCGTTACAACACCTCCGCCCGCTCCGACGAGCAGGTCTGGGAGACGAAGTGGACGGACGCGCACGTCGTGGGGCAGGAGGCGATCGAGTCGCGACTGCGGTTTTTGGATGAGGCGAGGGCGAAGGCCGCGGCGTTGCCGGCTGCGGCATTGCCGGCCGAGGGCTGACTCGGTACCCCCTCCCCCTCCGGTGCCGGAGGGTCGGCCCCTAAGTCCCATCGCAGCAGCAATTTAGCGGGTGTCCCGTGGGCAAAAACGTCATAACAAACGACTTGTGGCTAAATTCGTCCAGGGAAAGGACTTGCCGCGCAGACTTGCAGCCCGGGTTGTTGCTTGCAGGAGAGGCTCTATTTCGAGTGTAGCGAGTGGAACGGGTCGGATCGGCAGGTATCGCGGGTGGCGGATGCAATCGTTCCCGAGATGAAATGGGAATCCCGTCCGCGCTTGTTCCGAGACTGCGGTACGGCCAAGCTGCATCGTCTGTATCTTCTTGACGGATTTCATCTTGCTTGGGTTCCATTTCGGGCTATAGTAGCGGCACCTCGTACACCTCCCCCGAATCCCGCTTGAATCGGAGAGCAGAATGAACTTCCTGCCGTTGATCCTTCAATTGGTTGCCGGCGCCGTGGGTGGTAATGCCGCAGGCGCAGCAGCAAAGCAGACAAGTTTGGGTGGGGCCGGCAATACGATCGTCGGTCTCTTGGGTGGTGCAGGAGCAGGCCAGCTGCTGGGGCTCCTGCTACCGGCATTGGGCAGTATGGCGGCTGCGCATGCGGGCGGTGGGACCGGGGGCGCCGGTGGGATCGCCGGCGATCTGGTAGGCGGCGGGGTTGGCGGCGCTGTCCTGACAGCAATCGTGGGCCTGATCAAGAACAAGATGGCCGGCCCGACCACTACTTAGGTGCGTTCGCCATTTTGCGCGCCACGAGGCCGCGCTGAAGCCGCCGCTTGAGGTGGCGGGTTCTGTGCTGCGTCTCGGTGTTGCGTCTCGGTGCTGCATTTCAGGGCTGCGTTTGCTGCGGATGAAGGATCTGCTGCGGATGATGGGGACGCGTCTGCCTTGAAAACTATCCTGCCCTCGCTTTGCTAGCATGGGGCACCCAGAGCAGGAGCCGGGATGATGTCCTGTGTTGCGTGAGGCGATGCAGGCATTTTCTTTGGCGAAATGCCTGACGAGAGTGACGCTTCACCTATCAGCAACCGGGCTTCTGCTCTAGCCGCCGGGCGGCGGTTGCGTATTTCGCCATCAGAGAGAGTGATGGACAACTGGAAGCTGGTTCCGAAGGGAAGTCCGCCGGAGATCGAGAGGGCCGACGAGGCCGCGCTCGACGCGCCGATGCCGGCAAAGACCACGCTGGCGGGCAGACTCGCGAGCGGACTTGCGGACAGGCTGGTACTGAAGGGGACCGGGCCGCTGCCGCTGGTCGACGACGATCCGCTGGTGGAACTGCTGGGCAAGGCGACGAACGAGGAGCTGGCGCCGCTGGTCGAGATTCTTTGCAGCAAAGGCGGCGTGATGTGCCAGCTTGCCCGGACCGCGGCCTACCGGAACAACCAGCCGAACCACCAGGCTTATGTTCGGGATATTGCGGCGGAGATCCAGAAGTTCGGCGCCAACACGCTGAAGACGCAGTTGCTGCGCAGCGGCAAGGGCGTGCCCTATGACGAGATCGTGCGCGATGTGGCCGGGCGCGTCGGCATCACGAGCGGGGACAAGAGCACGCGCGAGATAGAGCGCGAGATTGTGACGAAGCTGCTGCTGGAGAGCTACGAGACGATGTCGCCGGAGCAGAGGCGGGAGCTGCTGCTGTCCTTGAAGATACGGGACCGCAAACTGCTGCTGGCGCCGGGCGGCGCGGAGGCGGCGCGGCTGGCGATACAACACTCCGGGTTCGCGGTGTACAAGGGCAGCGTGATCGTGGCCAACGCGGCGGCACAGCAGCTGCTTGGCCACGGGCTCAGCCTGGCGACAAATGCCGCGTTGACCAAGGGGATTGCGGTCTTCGCCGGGCCGGTAGGGCTGGTGTTTGCCGCCTTCATGGGCGGCAATGCGCTGGCTGCGCCAGCGCGACGGGTGACAGTGCCCATCGTGCTGCAGGTCGCGGCGATCCGCGCGGTGCACGAGTATCACCATGAGACGGCTTGGGAGCAGTTCGTCAAATTCCTGCGGCGGTATAAGTGGGCGATGGGTGTTGTTGTTGTCGCGCTCGTGGTCTGGCTGCTGTTTCACTTTCACGTGATTCATTGATTGTTTGTGTCATACATTGTATGTACAATCTAATTGGATGCATTGGAGGTGCAGAGATGCGGGCAGCTGCAAAGGGCAGGACGGAACGGTTGAATGTGCGGGTGACGTCGGCGCAGGCGAAGCTGATCCGTCTTGCTGCCGACGAAACGGAGACGAATCTTTCCGCGTTTCTGGTAGAGAGCGCCTGTTTGCGCGCCGAGGAGGCGCTGGCGGCGAAGCAGCACCTGGTGTACAGCCCGGCGCAATGGAATGCGTTTGTGGCGATGCTGGATCGACCGGCGCTTGATCCGAAAAAAGACAAGCCGCGGCTGAGAAAGCTGCTGAACCAGCCGAGCGTGCTCGAAGTTGGAAAAACGGGCAAGCGCTAGGTGGCGCCGCTCTCCGCAGTTGAGCGGCTGAGCAATGTGCACGATGTGAGCCGCTTCGACTGTGGGCGGCATGTATCGCTGAACCTGTGGCTGCAGAAATATGCGCTGCTGAACCAGGCGAATGACAGTGCTCGCACGTATGTGGTGCATCGGGCGAACGTCGTCGTCGGCTACTACACGATCTCTGCCGGCAGCATTGCGCGAGAGCGTGCGACGGCACGCTCCGCGCATGGGCTCGCGAATCACCCCGTGCCGGTAAGCCTGCTGGCGCGGCTGGCAGTGGACAAGAACGAACAGGGGAGCGGGCTGGGCAGTGCGTTGCTGAAGGATGCGCTACTACGAATCGAGCCCGCAGCGGATGTGCTGGGGATTCGTGCGGTGCTGGTGCATGCGATCGATGCGGAGGCTCGGGCGTTCTATGAACGCTACGAGTTCGAGCCTTGTCCGGAAGATGAGTTGCACTTGATGCTGCTGATGAAAGATTTGCGGAGGATGTTGGGTTCGGGTTGAAACTAACCCACCCTAGCTTTGCTAGGATGGGGCACCCGGTGTGAGGGCGAATTAGTATGTCGATAGGTCAAGCGATGGATGCACTTCTGGGTAGAATCGCTCGAACTTGGGTGTGTCCTTCGTGGTTCAATCTATTGGTGACACTGCCGTGGGCGATTGGCGTCGGCTTTCTTCTCTATTCTTCGAAAGCGGATCGGGTTATTGCAGCTAGGCAACTCACTCAGTACGGTCTAGTCACTTTGCATGATCCTGGGAATCATGATCGGTATGACTACCAATTCTCCGTGAATGGACGGTCTTACGCCGGATCGGAAACTCCTGTTAAGACGGAGTTCAGATCGGGTCAGCGAGTACGCGTTTATTACGACCCGATGGATCCTTCGATAAATGCGCTCACCGACTTCAATGAAATTGGCAAACGAGTTCTCGATCCTGTCCCGCTATTGATGGTCGGAATCTTGGCAGTCGCAATAATAATCTTTATAAGACGCTATCAGACCTCATTCTCCCGGATGGTGGCCGACTAAGACTCAAACGCATGTCTCAACACCAAGAGCGCCGCTGGCGCGGCGAACTTGAAACTACCCACCCTAGCTTTGCTAGGATGGGGCACCCGGCAACTCGGCTTCTGCAACAGTCTGAGCGGCAGATTCTGCGGGACCCGCTAGGGCAGCTCACCCGCGACATCTTGCTTACCCACAACCAATCGCCCGGTACTGTTTCCAAACAGCAATGTCATCTGTTACATAAAATATAGGCTCCATCTTTTTATGCTCGATAATATCTGTGATGCCATTGACAGTGATTGCTTGGAAGGCTGGGTAGTCGGCGGAAAATCCTTCTGCGGGAGTTTTTAGTTGGAAAGGCTCTCTACATTGCACCTTGCCATCTACCGTCTTGAGTATTCGTTCCTTGGTGTCTTGCAATTGAAACCGTGCACTTCTCCCCCACGGCTTAATGTAGTAGTTCATCGTAAGCGACACGTCGGCGCGGGTAAGTCCCGGAGGGAGTGTAACCCCTCTTGGCAGCCTCGAGTCGTCCGCTAGTTTGAATGTTGATTCAGGAAAATATTCACATCCAATCATCAAAAAGCATGACAGCACTATTGCTGTCCCAGAAAGCAAGCGCCTATTGATGTGAGTTAATGTAATCAAACCAACGAGCCTCACTACTCTGCGGTTGCAATGCGTACCATTACTTCTTCGATACTGACAAGAAGTTGCTGAAGCGAGTCAAGTCCTCGATAAGCTTTCGATGTTCTTCATAAATAATACGGTCCGTATGGTCTAATCAAGACATAAAGAGCGCCGCTGACGCGGCGCTCGCTTGTTTTTGCCCGAGGGGCGTTTGCCTGTACGGCTAGTCCTAGGCGTGAACAGGTTCGTGCATGGTGGCGTGCTGGTCGACTTTGTCGTGCCAGCTGTGGGCCTTCTCCAGTGCCTTGTTCACGTTGTTGATGTTTTCGACGCCGGTGGTGTTGAGCCATTCTTCGAAGGCCTTGGCGCCTTGCACGGCGTAGATCTTCATGCCGTCCTTCCAGGTGGCGCGGCCGCAGAGGACTCCGTTGAAGGTGGTGCCGGATTCGGCGGCTAACTGGAGGGTCTCGATGAAGACGGGGTTCGACACACCGGCACTGAGATAGATGAACGGCTTGTGCGTGGCGCCGGCGGCGTCGCGGAAGTGCTGCAGCGCCTCGGCGCGGGTGTAGGCCTCTTCGCCCTTGAAGGCCTTGGTGCCGCCGACGAACTCCATCTGTACGGGGACTTCTACCTTAAGGACATCGACGCCGTACTTCTCCTTGCCGAACTCGGCCATGGAGCCGGAGACGATGGCGGGCTTGGCCTTGGCATAGGCGAGGGATTTTTCATCGCCACCCTTGTGGTCGTAGCCGACGAACTCGAGGAAGAAGGCGATGTCGTGGGCGCGGCACTCGTCGCCGACGCGCTCGATGAAGGCATGCTTGACGTCGTTGATCGCAGAGGTCTCGGCGGGTGAGTAGTAGAGGAGGATCTTGACGCAGTCGGCGCCGGCTTCCTTGAGGCGGCGGACGGACCAGTGGTCGAGCAGGTCGGGGAGGCGGCCGGCCTCGGTGGCGTCGTAGCCGGTCTTCTCATAGGCGAGCAGCAGTCCCTTGCCGTTGCGGTGCTTGGAAGCGGGGAGGCCGAACTCGGGGTCGAGCAGGATGGCGGAGGCGTGCTTGGTGAGCACGGAGGTGACGAGCGTCTTGAACTCTTCGAGGGCGGAGGGTGGCACGGTGGAGGCGCCGGCTTCCTTGGCGAGCGACTTCTGCAGCGAGCCGCGCTGATCCATGGCGGCGGCGGCGATGACGCCGCGCTCGTTGGAGACGGCCTTGAGACCGGCGAGCTTGCCGGGTGTGAGCTTGATCATGGGGTGGTTCTCCTGAAGACGGATGGGGATTCGACGATGATTCTCGCGCGAGTTAATTCTAACTCCGCCTGGGTTGGGCGTCTGGGTTGGGCGCCGGGGGAGGCGCCTGGGGAGGCGCTTGCGGCGTGTGCGGAGGAATGGGGCGTGCAGGTTTGGGTGTTGCGTCATCCCACCCTTTCCCATTCGCTACGCTCAGGGTCAGGATGCGGGCACCCGATGTGGTGACGCTCCTGAGTTGCAGAATCTCCATGCGATTGTCATCGGTTTGAAACAGTGTGAGCATGTGATGGGTCGGTCGCAAGAAATTTCATGCTAGAGGTTCTGACTCGATGTCGACAGATCGCCGCACCTTCCTGCAGTTGATGACTGCCAGCGCCGCCGCCGCTACATTTCCTGCAAGCATTCGCCGGGCACTCGCGATTCCCGCGAACAATCGCACCGGCACCATTGCCGATGTGGAGCATGTGGTGTTCATGATGCAGGAGAACCGCTCGTTCGATCACTACTTCGGCACGCTGCGCGGGGTGCGGGGCTTTGGCGATCCACGCGCGGTGACGCTGCCGAATGGCGATCCGGTGTGGCAGCAGCCCAACGGCAATGGCTACGTGCTGCCGTTTCATCCGCCGGCGCCGAACCTTGGACTGCAGTTCCTGGAAGACCTGGCGCATGACTGGACCTCCACGCACGATGCCTGGAATGTGGGCAAGTACGACCAGTGGGTACCGAGCAAGGGTCCGGTGACGATGGCGCACCTGACACGCAGCGATATCCCATTTCACTATGCGTTGGCGGATGCCTTTACAGTGTGCGATGCGTATCACTGCAGCCTGTTGGGGCCGACCGATCCGAACCGCTATCACATGTGGACGGGCTGGGTGGGCAACGACGGTAAGAACGGCGGACCGGTGATCGACAACGCCGAGGCGGGCTATGACTGGTCGACCTATCCGGAGCGGCTACAGAGTGCGGGCGTCCGCTGGAAGATCTATCAGGACCAGGGCGTAGGTCTGACGGCGGCCGGCTTCTGGGGCTTCACGGACGATGCGTACATCGGCAACTACGGCGACAACTCGCTGCTGTATTTCCACCAGTATCAGAATGCACCGGCGGGCTCGCCGCTTGCGAATGGAGCGAAGACGGGCACGGATATCTCGAAGGGCGGCACGCTGTTCGATGAGTTTCTGAGCGATGTGAAGAATAACAAGCTGCCGCAGGTGTCGTGGGTTGTGGCGCCGGAGGCGTATACGGAGCACCCGAACTGGCCGGCGAACTACGGCGCGTACTATGTATCGCAGATTCTGGATGCATTGACCGCGAACCCGGAGGTGTGGAGCAAGACGGTGTTCTTCCTGCTGTATGACGAGAACGACGGCTTCTTCGACCACATCGTGCCGCCGACGCCGCCGCAGACGCGGACGCAGGGCATCTCGACGGTGCCGACGACGAACGAGATTTATCCGGGCAGCTCAGAGTACCCTGCTGGGCCGTATGGCATTGGCTTGCGTGTGCCGATGGTGGTGATCTCGCCGTGGAGCAAAGGCGGCTGGGTGAACTCGGAGGTGTTCGATCACACGTCGCTGATCCGATTCGTCGAGCAGCGCTTCGGCGTGAACGAGCCGAACATTACGCCGTGGCGTCGCGCGGTGACGGGCGATATGACATCGGCCCTCGACTTCAAGACGCCGAATGCGGCAACGGTGCCGCTGCCGAGCACGGTGGCGTACATTCCGCCGGACAACAACCGCCATCCTGATTATTCGCCGGCTCCCCCTGCAGACCAGGCGATGCCGGCACAGGAGACGGGGACGCGTCCGGCGCGGGCGCTCCCGTATGAGCCGCATACACACGCGAGGATCGACCAAAAGACCGGAGAGGTGGAGCTGCGCTTCCGCAGTGCGAGCCGCGCGACGACATTCTTCCAGGTGCGGTCCGGCGATGGAGTGAGCGGGCCGTGGGGCTACACGGTGGGACCGCATACCGAAATAAGCGACAGCTTTCCAGTCGCGGCGGCAGGCCAGAGTGGCTACGATCTATCGGTCTACGGGCCGAATGGGTTCTTTCGCTCATTCAAAGGCAGCATTGCGCCGAGCGAGGCGGCCAAGCTGAAGGTCGAGGTGCGGTACGACGCGCGCGGCTGTGGCATTGCGCTGGAGTTGCAGAACACGGGCAAGGAGACATGCGACGTGAGTATCCGCAACGGTTACACAAAGGAGATGGAGTCGCTTCGTTTGCCTGCGGGACAGAGCAAGACACGGGAGTGGCAGCTGGGGTCGACGTCCGGGTGGTATGACCTGACGATCGAAGTGGAAGCGGATGCGCACTTCCTGCAGCAGATCGCCGGGCACGTGGAGACGGGCCGCGACAGCGTGACCGATCCAGCGATCGGGAAGTCGTAACGGGAGTGGCTGGGCGTTGAGACCCCAGGTCGTGCGAAGACCTGGGGCACCCCTTGTCATGGGATTAAGGAAGCCTGTGCTTGATGTGTTCTTCACTTTCGCAGACACTGGTGAGTCCCACCGGAGATGCAATGAAGAACGATCCGCAGCAGGGTTTTGCCACGCGCGCCATCCACGCCGGCCAGGAGCCGGATGCCACGACAGGTGCGGTGAATGTGCCTATCTATCTCACGTCGACATACGCGCAGCAGGAGATCGGCAAGCACAAGGGCTATGAGTATTCCCGCGTGTCGAACCCGACACGCACAGCGCTGGAAGAGAACCTGGCGGCGCTGGAGGGCGGCAGCTCCGCGCATGTGTTTGCCAGCGGCATGGCGGCCATCTCCGCGCTGGTGACGATGCTGAAGACGGGCGATCACGTGATCTGCGGATCGAATGTGTATGGCGGCACGCCGCGCCTGTTCAACCAGATCGTGGCGCATTACGGCATTGAATTTACCTATGTGGACACCAGCGATCCGGAGAACGTGCGGCGCGCCTTCACACCGCGCACGCGGCTGGTGCACATTGAGACGCCGACCAACCCGCTGATGCAGTTGACGGATATTCGTGCGGTCAGCGAGGTATGCCGCGAGCAGGCGCAAAAGATCGGCGAAGCGGTGGATCTATGCGTCGACAACACCTTCATGTCGCCGTACTTCCAGCGGCCGATCGAGCTGGGCGCCGACCTGGTGATGCATTCAACGACGAAGTTTCTGAACGGCCACTCCGACGGTTTGGGCGGCGTGCTGGTGGCGACGCGGCCCGATCAGGCGGAGCGCTTCGCGTTTGTTCAGAAGTGCACCGGCGGCATCCTATCGCCGTTCGAATCGTACCTGGTGTTGCGCGGCGTGAAGACGCTGGCGGTGCGCATGCGCCAGCACGATGCCAGCGGACGCAAGGTCGCGGAGTGGCTGGCACGGCATCCTCGCATCGAGAAGGTCTTCTACCCTGGTTTGCCCTCCCATCCGCAGCATGAACTGGCGAAGCGGCAGATGTCCGGCTTCGGTGCGCTCATCACCTTCGAGACAGGATCGCTCGCTCGTGCAAACGACGTGTTGAAGCGGGTGCGCGTCTGCACCCTGGGCGAGAGCCTGGGCGGCGTGGAGACGCTGATCTCGCACCCGGCGTCGATGACGCACGCGGCACTGGGGGAAGAGGGCAGGCGCAAGATCGGTCTGACCGACGGGATGGTGCGCATCTCGGTCGGCATCGAGGATGTCGAGGACATCCTGGCCGATCTCGAGCAGGCGCTTCTTTCTAGCTAGCGGCTTAGAGCCTTGTCGGTATAGGTGTAGAGGGTCTGGCGAAGGCTATTGTGGCTTTTCTTTAAGGAAAAGCCACGCCGAGTGAATCTCCGCACCTCAAGCATTACCGAAAATGTTCTAGAACGTCACTTTCACTGCGCCCTGCATCACGCGCGGCGGAATCGCGCCCACTGAAGTGATCTGACCGAAGTTTGCGTCGGAGGGGTTCGAGTCCGGCTGGCCGAAGCTGGGGTGGTTGAGCGCGTTGAACATCTCCCAACGGAACTGGAAGCCATACCGCTCACGCACGGTCCAGTTCTTCTGGATGCCCAGATCCATGGTGCTGATCGGCGCCTCCTGCAGCAGAAACTTGGGTGAGTTGCCGGGCGTCCCTGCAGCATTTTCTTTGAATGCCGCCGGGTTGAAGTAGTGGTTGAGCCAGTTCTGCTTGCTGCCCTGACGCACGCCGAATGGCTGCCCGGTCAGATCGGCGCGGTCCTGCCCGACCTGGAAGCCGGAGTTGTTATTGCCGCTGCCTCCGTTGACGGTAAAGGGCGGACCGGACTGCAGGGTGTAAATGCCGCTGAGCGCCCATCCGCCGAGCGTGCTGCGGGTGATGACATTGCGATTCGCCAACTTGGGCAGCTCCCACAAGCCGTTCGATACCCACACCACCGGGTAGTTCAGGCTGGACGGCCCGCGGTCATGGCCGACATCGAAGGGATCGCTGACACTCGATTCAAAGGATGGATCGCCGGAGCCGCCGACGTCGAAGGTCTTGGACCAGGTCACATTCGATTGGATCTGGAAGCCTTGCGAGAAGCGCTTTTCCAAGCCAGCCTGCAGCGACTGATAGTTGGCTGTAGCGCCGATCTGTACCTGAATGATCTGCTGGAAGTTCGGGTGCAGGGTGCGAACGCCGCCATTGGCATAGATTCCGGGGTTTAGATCAACCGTGGTTGCCTGGTGATAGCTTTCGCTGGCAACGTAAGCCAGATGCATCGCCAGGCTGCTGGTGAACTGCTGCTCTACGGACAGGTTCCAGCTCTGCGTCACACCGAGACGGAAGTTCTGCGCAAAGACGGCGCCGAGCGCAACCGGGGTGGTGAAGGGCGCAGTGCTCGCCGGCACGAAGCCAGGTGACGAGAAGGGCGGGAACGGGTTGCCGCCCTTGAACCCCGCGTAGGGATGATCGAAGTCCAGCGGCACGGTCTGCGTGCCGTTGAAGGAGAAGGTCGGGCTAAATGGCTGAATGTCCCAAACGTGATTGTAGAAGGCGTCTTCAATTGGCGTGGTGAAGAGACCGAAGCCGGCGCGTACTGCGGTATTCGGACGCGGCTGCCATGCGATGCCGAGACGCGGCTCAAAGTAGAGATAGCTGGTCGGCATGATGGCATTGTCGATGCCCTTGTCGCCGGGGAAGACCAATCCTGCCGGCGCGTTCGAGTACCGCGTGCTCTGCTGGCCCGCAACGAATGCGGCGCCGCGGCCATTCGTAATCGCGAAAGGGGTAAATGGATCCCAGCGCAGGCCTGCAGTAAGTGTCACGTTGCGGCGCAGCTTGTACTGGTCCTGAGCGTAGACGCCGATCATCCAGCCGCTCTCGCTGCCGCTCTCGCCGCCGCCCTGCGAGAAGCTGGACATATTGCCGAGCAGGAAGTCCGAGAGCTCAAAGCCGGTGTACTGGCCGGTGATGCTGACATTGGCGTTGGCTGGATTGCCGGAGCGTTCCGTGCTGTAGCGGTGCAGGATATCGGTGCCGAAGTAGAGCGTGTGGTTGCCGGCGATCTTGGTCAGCGTCTCCGTCGCGCCCCAGTTTCTGCGCTTGGTATCTACCGGCGCTCCGGCAAAGGCAGCGAATCCTTGCCCGCCCCCGTAGAGACTGTTGCCGTTGAACACATTCAATCCACCGATGTAACAGGAGCCCGCCGGATCACTGACGCTGATGAAGCGCGACAGACACACCGGTGCGCCGCTGGTATCCAACACTTGCGTACCCGCGCCGTAGTCCAGTGACTGGTAATAGGCAGTGACAGAGTTCAGCAGCGACGGCGAGATGGTCCAGGTGTGATTCACCGCTTCGTTCAGATACACGCCGCGCAGCCCCTGCACGCCGGCGAGGATGTTGCCGGGGACGGAGGTGCCCGGTTGGTCGAAGGTATAGGTGAAGCTGCGGACGAAGACACGCTGCTTGGGAGAGAACGCGTAATCGAGTCGGGCGGTGCCTTCGTTGTAGGTATAGCGCTGTGCCGGTCCCTGGAAGTTAGTGAGGCCCGTAGCCGGGTCGCCGCCGGCGGGGAGTGATGCCGCGATCTTCAAAGCGCCGGGGCTAAACAGCGCGGGATTTACCTGGTTCGACTTGCCGCCGACAGTGGTGAAGGGGCCGTTCAAAGCGATCGGCACCGCGCTGAAATCGCCACGCAGCATCGCGGCCGTCGGTGTGTAGACGGGGTTCGCGGTGGAGGCGAGCGAGGCGCGCGTGCCCTGGTAGTTGGCGAAGAAGAAGAGCTTGTCCTTGATGATTGGGCCGCCCACGTAGCCGCCAAACTGATTGCGCTTCAGCGGATCGACCGCGTGGCTGAAGTAGTTGGCAGCGTTGAGGTCGTTGTTGCGCAGAAACTCGAACGCGCCGCCGTGGAACTCATTGCTGCCGCCCTTGGTCTGGATGCTGACGACCGCGCCGGGCGAGAATCCGTAGCGCGCGTCGAAGTTGTTCGAGATGACGCGGAACTCCTGGGTGGCGTCCGCGTTCGGGAAGGGCGCGGCCAGCAGCGCGAAGTAGTCCATATTGGTGACGCCATCGAGCAGGTAGTAGGTGCTGCCCTGCCGGCCGCCACCCGCAGATGCGCCGGATTCCGTAGGAAAGGAGTTGGTCGTCGGGAGTGTAGATGCCTGGGACTGCAGCTCGTTGGTGACGCCCGTGGTGAGCACGACCAGGCTGGAGGGATCGCGCCCGTTCAGCGGCAGCTGCTTCACGGAACTCTCGCCCACGACCTGACTGATCTCGGGAGAGGTGGCGTTGATGATGTCCGCGCCACCCGTCACGGTGACGGTCTGGCCGCTGCTGCCAGGCGACAGGGCCAAGTTCAGCGTGGCCTGCTGACCGACGGTGAGGGCGATGCCATCCTGCTGCCGCGGCGCAAAGCCATCCTTGCTCACAGTGAGTCGATAGGTGCCCGGTGGCAGCGCGAGCAGGGTATAGCTGCCGGAGTCGTCCGAGGCCGCCGTCTGTGTCAGCCCAGTTCCCGCGTTCACGACGCTGATGCTGGCCTTCGGAATGACCGCGCCGGTCTGGTCCGCGACTGTGCCGCTCAGGCGGGCGCCGGTCGTCTGCGCGGAGGCGATGCAGGCGGTCGTTAGCAGGACAGCAAAGAGGGCCCGAATGCCGGTTATCGTTCTCACAAAAGCTCCCGTATGTCGTTGAAGTGGTGAGCTATATCTATCAAGTAATCGTTAACGTGGCGAGAAAATTCATCACGTTAACCTCGCCCAGTTTGAAGTCGTTCTTTAAGCGGGATGGAATCACGGCTCACCACATGAAGTGGCAGGGTGATATGGACACCGCCGGAATGGTAGGATTGTGGGTTTTCCATACAGCCCCGGAGATCCATCAGATGAGTCCAACCACCCTCCCCGCAGCAGCCGTCCATTCCTTCCGCCCGACAGAGGAGCAGGAACAGCTTCGTCGCGAGATCCGCGCCTTTGCTGCAAAGGAGATTGCACCGCATGTCATGGAGTGGGACGAAGCGAGCGAGTTCCCACTGGCTGTGGTGAAGCAGCTCGGGAAGATGGGGCTGCTGGGCGTCCTGATCCCCGCTGAACTGGGCGGGGCGGAGCTGGGCTATGTCGATTACATGATGGCGATCGAGGAGCTCTCTGCTGTGGATGGCTCGATCGGCATCATCGTGGCCGCACACAACTCGCTCGGCATGAACCATATTTACGTCGCAGGCAACGAGGCGCAGCGCCGCCACTACATCCCGAAGCTGGCGACCGGCGAGTGGCTGGCTGCATGGGGACTCACCGAACCGGGTTCTGGCTCCGATGCCGCGGGCGCGCGTACCTCTGCGATACGCAAGGGCGACCGCTGGGTGCTGAATGGATCGAAGACCTTCATCACCAACGGCAGCCATGCCGATGTGGCAGTAGTGATTGCGGTGACGGACAAGGATCAGGGCACACATGGACTGTCGGCTTTTGTAGTCGAGAAGGGGACGCCCGGCTTCCGTCCCGGCAAGAAGGAGAACAAGCTGGGCCTGCGCGCCAGCGATACCTCCGAGCTGATCTTCGAGGACTGCGAGATCCCGGCCGAGAACCTGCTGGGCAAGGAGGGCGAGGGCTTTGTCGACTCGCTGCGCATTCTCGATGGCGGCCGCATCTCGATCGCTGCGCTGTCGCTGGGCATTGCGCGTGGCGCCTATGATGCAGCGCGCAAGTATGTGCAGCAGCGGCGGCAGTTCGGCAAGGCTATCGCGGAGTTTCAGGGTATTCAATGGAAGCTCGCGGACATGGCGACGCAGCTCGATGCGGCGCGCATGTTGACGCTGCGAGCCGCTACCATGAAGGACGCGGGCGAGAAGACCACGCGCGAGTCGGCCATGGCAAAACTGTTTGCCAGTGAGGCGGCGGTGCGCATTTGCGACGAGTCCGTGCAGCTTCATGGCGGCTACGGTTTCATCAAGGACTATCCCGCAGAGAAGTTTTATCGCGATGTGAAGCTCTGCACCATCGGCGAAGGAACCAGTGAGATCCAGCGCCTGGTGATTGCTCGCGAACTGCTGAAGCGCTAGGGTCGCGATTGACTCCCATCCGTGAAGTGGCTACGGTAACTGCATGAAGGTGGCGAAGCAGATCTACCCGCTCACGTCGCTACGCTTCTTTGCGGCTCTTCTCGTTTTGCTGCACCACACCATTGCAGGCATTCTCCCAGCATTCTCTCGACCGGGTTGGTTGAATCGGTTGAACGATTACACCGGGTCAGCCGTCCTGCTCTTCTTTATCCTCTCCGGCTACGTGCTGGCCGTCGTCTACCTCGATTCCAGCGAACCTATCAACAGGATGCGCTTCTGGTTCGCGCGCTTTGCGCGCATCTATCCTCTCTACTTCGTCGCGCTGGTTCTGGATGCGCCTAATCTCTATCGCTATCGGCTTTTGAAGTATGGTATGCGGGCCGCTCTCTTCAAGACCTCAATCAGTTTTGCGGGCAGTGCTCTATTGCTACAGCAATGGTTTCCTGTCTTGCGCGGGATCGACTTTCCTAACTGGTCACTTTCGGTGGAGGCGCTGTTCTATCTTTTGTTTCCGTTGTTTGGCGCAGCATGGTGGCGCCTCCGTTTGACTGCGCAGATCGGCCTGGCACTTGCGCTCTTTCTGAGTTTTTGGGGATTGGAATATGCAGGCAGTCTGCGGGGCATGGACCCATTCGCACATATCCAGCCCATCGCATACCTGCCATACTTCTTGGCTGGAATCGTTCTGTTGCGCTTGCATCTCTGGATTCGTGAGGATGCTGCACGCCTCGAAGCGTGGCAGCGGATTTCTCCCTTCACGGCTGTTTTCACCGTTGCGGCTCTTGCTGTGGCGTGTGCAGCGCCGCACCGGCTTGCAGAAAGTGTTCTGCCGGGGCTGGTCTTTCTTCCCGGGTATTCGCTCTTACTTCTTTGCTTCGCGGGAGGGAACCGCTGGATCGAAGGGATCTTCTCGCTGCCCCTCCTCGTATTGTTGGGTGAGTCGAGTTATGCGCTCTACCTGCTGCATGTTATTGTCTCGACCTGGATGTTCAGCTACGCTCGTCTGCCGGTAAACACCGCGACTTATCTCCTCTATATCGTATTTACAATCTTGCTCAGCATTGCTTCATTCCGCTATTTCGAAGTACCCGCGCGCAGGTTTCTTCTTCGTATATGGCATCAACGTAGCCGTGAGCCAGAGGTGGCGGCCTCGATTGCGCAGTGACAGGGCAAATGATGGACACCAGCAGAAGCGTGGCGGCTCTAGGCGAGCGTCTCCGTGCCGGCGATCTGCGCGCCCTGGCGCGCGCTATCTCGCTGATTGAAGATGACGCACCTGCGGCTCAGGCAGTCCTTTCGACATGCTTCCCGCATACGGGAGCAGCCCTGCGTATCGGCATCACCGGCTCACCTGGGGCGGGGAAGAGCACCCTGGTCGATCAACTGGCGCGTGCTTTTCGTGCGCGGCAGCATAGGGTCGGGATTCTTGCGGTCGATCCGACGAGCCCGTTCAGCGGCGGAGCGATTCTGGGAGATCGCATCCGTATGGAACGCCATCACGCGGATGCCGGCGTCTATACGCGCAGCATGGCGACACGCGGCGCGTTGGGTGGTCTGGCTCGCGCCGCGGCAGATGCCGCTACCGTGATCGAGGCGAGCGGCCGCGATCGCATTCTGGTCGAGACGGTCGGAGTCGGCCAGGACGAGATCGATATCGTGCGGCTTGCGGATATCACCGTTGTGGTGCTGGTGCCCGGGATGGGGGACGATGTGCAGAGCATCAAGGCAGGCATCCTCGAGATCGCCGATATCTTTGTCGTGAATAAGAGCGATCGCGAAGGTGCCGACAGGGTCGAGAAGGAGTTGCGGGCGATGCAGTCGTTCGCTTCATCGCACGGCAGTTGGATAGCGCCCGTGGTGCGGACGACTGCGTCCACCGGTGAGGGCGTCGATACGCTGGTCTCCACTCTCGACAAGTTCACGGCTTGGCTCGGGCGCGATGGACATTTGCGGGAGCGGCGAGAGCAACAGTGGCGGCAGCGATTGACGGAGATGGTGCGCGCCGAACTGCTGCGTGGACTGCGCGCGCATGCGCTGGAGGCAGACGAACTTGCAGAGTACGCACGTCGTATCGAGGCGCGCGAGCAAGATCCATTTGCACTGGCGACGCGGATCGTTCGAGACATCACAGGAGAGAGCAGAGCATGAAGTCGCCGGTTGAAGGGCTTGTGCATGGCGCGCGGATCGACCACCTCGGCGTTGCCGTCGAAAGTATTGCGGCGGCGCGCGGCTTCTACGAAGCGCTTGGACTTCAGGTGTCGCATGAAGAGACGGTCGAGCACGAAGGAGTGCGGACAGCGATGATCCCGCTGGGGGAGAGCCGCGTCGAGCTGCTGGAGCCGCTGAGTCCGGAGACAGTGGTGGGTCGCTTCCTCAGCAAGCGCGGTGCGGGGATACACCACATTGCGCTGCACGTCGACGACATCGAGTCCACCTGGACGGAGCTTGCATCCCGCGGCTTCAGCATCGTGTCGCCTGCCATCCAGACCGGTGCCGGGGGGCACCTCTATTTCTTCGTGCACCCGAAGAGCACCGGCGGCGTGCTGCTGGAGATCTGCCAGGATCCACCGGTCGAAGGCTCCCAGCCCCAGGATCCGCAGTAATGGCGACCGGATCCGCAGTAACGGCTCCGCGGGTTGCGCTGTCGTTCGATACATGCGGAGCGAACGGAACAGTTGCACTGGTCGAGCTGCAGAATGATACAGACGCGGTTACGTGTATGAACCAGATCGAGCTTGGGGACCGATCCGCGTCCGCACAGTTGATGCCTGCGGTCAGCTCGCTGCTGAGCGAGGCTGGACGCGCATTGCGTTCGCTGCACGCACTCATCGTGGTCCATGGGCCCGGCAGCTTTACGGGCGAGCGCGTGGGGTTAAGTACGGTCAAGGGGTTAGCGCATGCTTCGGGCGTGCCTGTGGTCGCCGTATCGCGCCTGGAGGTGCTTGCGAGCCTTGTGGCAGAAGAGAGCTTCGTTGCGCTGCTCGACGCAGGCCGCAACGAGTTCTATGCACGCCGAGGCAAGCGGGAATGGCTTGCTTCGCTCGCGGAGATCACGGCCGCGGCGGAGGCCGGCGCGGCGTTGCTGACTGCTGAAGAGCCGATTGCGAAGCGGCTGGCTGCCTGGCACCCCCGGCTGGCGGGCCCGCTGGATGCCTTTGCCGCCGCGCGGGCCGCGGTGCAGCGGGTGCGTGCCCGGGACTTCGACGACTTTGCAACTCTCGATGCAAACTACCTCCGCCGGTCCGATGCGGAACTCTTCGCGCGACCGGCCTCCCAGCCTGCACTGTGACATTGCAAGTCCATCTTCGTGACTTGGTTGAAGCGGACCTGCCGCTGGTTCGCGCATGGATGCGGGGCTCGCCACACGCACCTCGTTGGAACGACGGTGTGTTGTCGCAACTGGTGGGCGTGGCATCTGAGAATGGCCAGGATGCACACAGACTGCGCCGAGTGTGGCTCGCCGAAACGATCGAGGGGAGCGCGGTTGGCTTCGCCGTTGCGGCCGCCGTGCGGATCGCCGGCGCAACGGCAGAGTGCGAGCTGGAATTTATATTCGTAAGTCCCGCTGTGCGGCGGATGGCCGTGGGTCGCGCACTATTGCAAGCCGTTCTGCGCTGGGCGCGGGAGTTGCCGGCGCACGACGTGTGGCTGGAGGTGCGTGCCTCGAACATGCAAGCGATGGCTCTCTACCGGAATTGCGGATTTGCCATGGTGGGGCGCCGTTCCGGATATTATGTCGATCCTGCGGAGGATGCAGCGTTGCTGCGCTGCCGAATCGACTCCCTGCCCCAGGGTGCGCCCGTATAATGGCGCCTTGAGGAACGGCATGGTTCGTGATGGGTATTGGTATGGAATGAGTCTGCTTATTGTGGCGGTGGTGGTGCGCCTATTCACGGCCGGCTGGTTTGCCAGTTGGTTGCTGGTCGCCATCCCTATCCTGCTGGCAGCCTTCTTCCTGTGGTTTTTTCGCGATCCGGAGCGCGCAATTCCGGAGGGGCCCGGTCTCGTCGTGTCACCGGCAGATGGAAAGATCACCGAAGTTGCGCCCATCCACACGCTGGATGGCGACCGGATCCGCCTCAGCATCTTCCTCAGCGTCTTCGATGTGCATGTGAACCGTTCGCCGATCTCCGGGGTTGTCCGCAGCATTCAGTACAAGAAAGGCGAGTATTTGAACGCCATGGATCCAGCCTCCGCCGAGCGCAATGAGCAGAGCGTGGTCACGATGGAAGGCGAAGGCTGCATCATCACATTCAAGTTGATCGCAGGTCTGCTGGCGCGCCGTATCGTGTTTCACCCCACGCAAGGGGTTACGCTCGAGCGCGGAGAACGAGTGGGTCTCATCAAGTTCGGCTCGCGCTGCGACCTGGTGTTGCCGGGCGATGCGCATATCCGCGTGGAGCGCGGTCAACGTGTCAAGGGCGGCGAGACCATCCTGGCTGACGTCGAGGTGCCTTCCTTTGAGCCGATGCTGCTGAAGGATGTGATGGAGACGCGCCGGTGAGGGAGCGCAAGCGCCCGCGTCGGCGGGGCATGTTTGTGCTGCCGTCGCTATTTACGGCAGGCAATATCGCTGCGGGCTATTACGCCATTACGCAGAGCCTGCAGGGCTCGACACTTGAGCCGCAGCACTTCGACTATGCCGCGCTGGCGATCCTGTTTGCGATTCCCTTCGATGCTCTGGATGGCCGCATCGCCCGTATGACGAACACAACCAGCGAGTTCGGCAAAGAACTCGACTCGCTGGCCGATGTGATCACATTCGGCGTTGCGCCAAGCATCCTTGCCTACACGTGGGGCTTTCGCATGCTGCCGCTCGGCATCGATCCCTACCTGCGGCGGAAGCTGGTCGAGCTCGGCGCCTTTGTCTGTTTCCTGTTTCTGCTGTGCGGCGCCAGCCGGCTCGCGCGCTTCAACATCAGTCACGATCCTCAACCTAAGAACCCTGGCCGTCCCGACCGCAAGTACTTCGTCGGTATGCCGATACCCGCGGCGGCGGGCGTCCTTGCCTCTTTGGTGCATCTCGCCAATGGAACACCAGTGTTCAGTTGGTGGCTGGCTGCTATCTGGCTCGGTGTCGTCGGACTTACCGGATTTCTGATGGTAAGTACGTGGCGATTCTGGAGCGGGAAGGAAATCAACTTCTCGGGCCGCCATCCCTTCCAGTTGATGGTCTTGCTGGGCGTGCTGATCTACGCGCTGGTTGCCTTCTCCGAGGTGCTGCTGTTCCTCTGCTGCTTCGCGTACATGTTCTCCGGCGTGGTGGCGCGCGCCGCCTACTCCGCCCAACGACGACGCCAGAGACGCATGCGCGAGAATGCGCCGCTGGAGACCATCACCATCCACGTGCCGGAAGAGCACAGCCATTGAAGGATTTTCGGTAATCCTGTGGTCTGCGAAATTTTCTACATACATGGCTTTTCCATTAATAAAAGCCACAATAGCCATCGTTGGACGGTCTAAACCAATACCAAAAATGCTACAGAGCCCAAGTTATGTCAGCTAACTACCATATCGCTATCGTCGGCGCCGCCTCTCTGCGCGGCAAAGAGTTGAACGAGGCACTAGGCGAGTCGCCATTCGCCGCAGCGGACTTTGTGCTCATGGACGACCAGGAGGCGATCGGCCAACTGGAAGCCGTAGGCGACGAGGTCACATTCATTCAGCAGATCACCGCGGCCTCGTTCGCGCACGCCGATTACACCTTCTTTACCGGCAGCGCCGATCTGACGCGGAAACACTGGGAGACGGCTGTCCAGGCCGGCTCCGCGATCCTGGACCTTTCAGGTGCATTGGAAGAAGAGAAGGGTACGGTCGTGCTGGCGCCGTGGATACAGCCTTCTGCAGAGGGCCTTCAGCTACAGACACCCGCTGTAGTGCCGGCGCATCCTGCCGCGCTGACGCTGGCGCTGCTACTGGGACAGGTGCGGCAGGCGACCGCGGTGCGCGCGGCGTTTGCCACGGTTCTCGAACCGGCATCGGAGTATGGCCGCGGCGCGATGGATGAGCTGCACCAGCAGACTGTCAGCCTGCTGTCGTTTCAGGGGCTGCCCAAGGCTCTCTACGACACCCAGGTCGCGTTCAATGCAACGCCCGCCGCCGGCCCGGAGGGCAAGATCAATCTGCAGGCAACCGAGGCACGCATACGGCGCCATTACGCGCTTCTGGGCGCAGGGCGACTTCCTGCGGTCGCCATCCAACTGGTGCACGCGCCCGTCTTCCATGGGCACACCATGTCGATCGGGCTGGAAGTCGAGCGCGCGATGACGGCGGACCAGTTGCGCCAGCTGCTGGGCGGCAGCGAGCACATCGAAACTGCTGCGAGCGACGAGGATACGCCGTCCAATCTTGCAGCCGCGGGCGAGGAGCAGGTGTTGGTGCGGGTGCGTGCCGCTGAAGATGAGACGACGCCGACCAATCGCTTCTGGCTTTGGGTAGCAGCGGATAACCTGAAGCTTTCGGCGATGAATGCGGTAGCCTGCGCGCTCGAGATGCGCCGCTTGCGGCCGCAAGGCCACGTGCAATAGAGCATTCTCACTGTAGGTTATAGAGAAGAGCGCGGAACTTGGCTCTACACAGCAACAGTGACAATGCTTATAGCAATTTTCCTGTAGGTGTAGAGGGACCAACGAAGGCTTTTGTGGCCTTTCATTAAGGAAAGGCCACGCCGAGCGATGCTCCGCACATCACAGCATCAGGAAAATTGCTATAGAGGTGCAGTCGAGAACGAAGCTACGCCGGCTGACTGCGCGTTTACTTGGGCCGGGGAGGCAGTGATGCGAGCATGCTGCGGATGTTCATGATGTGGAGGATGAGATGACAAAGACAGTTCTGTTGGGAGCAACCGGCGCGGTTGGCGAGAGTACGGCAGCGGCGCTGCATGGGCGGGGAGAGCGCTATCGCGTCGTTGGGCGGGATCGTGCGTCTCTTGATCGGGCCTTTTCGACCGATCCCTTGGCTGAAATCGCTGTGTGGAATCCGGACGATCCGGAGTCGGCGCGCGCCGCGCTGCGCGGTGCGGATGCGGCCGTGTATCTGGTTGGGGTTCCGTATAACCACTTCGAGCGGCATCCCGTAGTAATGCGCCAGACGCTCGACGCAGCCATCGCCGAGGGTGTCGAGGAGATGTTGTTGGTGGGCACGGTGTATCCGTATGGAAGAGTGCAGACGACGCCGGTTCGTGAAGATCATCCACGCGAGCCGCACACATTCAAAGGCAAGATGCGAAAGCAGCAGGAAGACTTGCTGCTGGAGGCCGATGCTGCGGGAAAGATACGTGGGACGGTGCTGCGGTTGCCGGATTTTTATGGACCGCGGGTGAAGAGCAGCTTTCTGGACAGCGTCTTTACGGCGGCGGCGAAGGGTGGCACGGCGAACCTGATCTCGCCGATCGACCGGCCCCACCAGTTCGTCTACGTGCCGGATGTAGGGCCTGTGGTCGCGGCACTCTTGCGGCATCCCGAAGCGCATGGCCGATGGTGGCATCTGGGTGGGGATGGCACTGCAAGCATCCAGCAGATCGTGGCCATGGTGGGCGAACTTGCAGGCAAGCCGGTGAAGACGCGTGTCTTTGGCATGGCCATGCTGCGCATCATCGGGTTTTTTCAGCCGATGCTTAAGGAGATGGTGGAGATGAATTACCTGCTCACCGATCCGTTCATCATGAACGACGATGCCCTCGGCACCCTGCTGGGTGGTTTGAAGAAGACGCCGCTGCGCGAAGGATTGAAGCGTTCGCTCGAAGCAGCACGTTAGCTCGTCTGCGTCGCCGCTGCTTGCCAGCATGATTCCCGCTGCAGATGCGGCGCGTACGGACCTGATTTCCATACTTCATTCCGAGTAGCCAACGCTCCGGCGGCCGCGGGCTCAGGACTTGCAGCAATCGCTGGGGGCTGCGGGGCGGGAGGCCTTCAACGGTTTATAAGCATGGTCCTTCGCAGGTACCGGGAGTCTCCCGAGTACGGCGAAGGACCATGCTTTGACCGAAGCTCCACGCCGCTGCTAGCGCTGGAGCAATTCGGGTATCGATTCCGCATCGGAAAATACGGTTGATAGAGTGAGGTGCCGCCATGCCTCGGCCTCGCTTGCCCGTTTCGCTTCCGCTTGGTGCACACGTTTTTCGGCATCTACGCCGAGAATTAACCGGGTCGGCACTTCGTCGCTGTGCGCCAACTTTGTAATCACATCGGCGATCTTGCGCGGATCGCCTTCCGAACGGCCGACGACGCTTTGCAGCAACTTGAGCATGGGGCCGACCGTTTCCTCGTACTCCGGCAGGAGCTCAGGTGCGTTTTGCCCGGCGCGCTGCGCCCAGTTGGTACGGATGCCGCCTGGCTCTAGGGTGCAGACCTTCACTCCAAATGGCGCGACTTCCATCGCCACAGCGTCGCTGAAGCCGCCCACAGCCCACTTGGCCGCGTGATAGGCGGCATTGGCCGGTATCGCCATGCGGCCGCCAATCGACGAAACCTGAAAGATATGGCCGCTCTTTTGCTTGCGCATCACCGGGATAGCGGCACGCGTTGTGTACACCACGCCGTAGAAGCAGGTATCGACGACAGCCTGAAAGTCTTCGGAACTCATCTGCTCAAATGGGGCAAACTGACCATACCCCGCGTTGTTGACTAGTACATCCAGCCGCCCGAACGTGTCCACAGCTGCCGTTACGGCAGCCTTCGCGGCAGCCTCGTCGCGAACCTCCAGCGTCACGGGTTTCACGCGCTCGCCATACTGCACTGCCAGTGGAGCCAGTTCCTCAGTTCGACGTGCCCCCGCGACCACATTATCTCCAGCGGCCAGCGCTGCTTCAGCGATGTCCCGCCCCAACCCGTTTCCGCTTCCCGTAATCAACCAGACCTTTGCCATCGCAAGACCCTCCTGTATGTAAGATACTGGAATGACTGACTGGTTGCTCATTTTATTCGGGGAAAATAAGAGTGACACTCATCGTACGGACCGCCAGAAGATGTGAAAGGCCCGGTCGATCAACACCTTGCGCTGCTTCGGTTGTTTCGCAATGAATTCCATGGCTGCGTCCTGCATAGCTGCCATGGTGGCTGCTGCAAATCCCGGCGGCAGCCCGCGCAGTGCGCCGCGGGATGCTAGTTCGTCGAACGTCGTTTCTATGACAGCACGCCCTTCGTCCGTCTTCGCCCGGGTCGCAGGCGTGATCAGATTCGAGACGTTCAATTGCACGGAAACCTTTCGTTTCTTCGGAGATTCGATCGCCCAGTCCAGATAGCTCGACCAGATGTGCTGCGTGCGCCGCTCCAGGCTCCCTTGGTGTGGAAACCCAGGGTTCACTCTTGCATATACCTCAAGCTTTAATTCGAGATACAGCTCGTTCAGCAGCTCTTCCTTGCTCGCGAAGTAGGTGAAAAGCGTGCCGGTGGCAACATCCGCGCGCCGGGCGATCTTCGCGGTGGACGCAACCAGGCCGACATCGGCGATCTCGTGCACCGCCGCTTCGAGTATCGCTCTACGTTTCTCAGGACTCTTCACTCGCGCCATAGTTAGACAGGAGTTTATCGTGAGCCGGTCTAAAGCATTGTCACTGTTGCTGTGTCGAGCCAAGTTAGGAGCCACTGCAAGAGTCAGCGTAAATGATTCATTCCCCCGGGATCGGGGATACGGAAGCATTGGTAGCGCGGGGAATCCTCAAGGACCGCAGCGTTCGCGGTCTTTCCCGTATTGCGCGAGCAGGAATGAGTCGGTCATGCCGGCGATGTAGTCGGCGACGGTGCGGGGAATGCCATCGATGGTGAGCGTGGCGGAGCAGTTTGTGGGCAGTAGCGATGGATCGCGTACCCAGCAGTCGTAGAGAGACGCGATGATCGTGCGGGCGCGGTCATGGTCCGGGGTCACGGCACGGCTCTCATAGAGATGCGCACCAAGATACTGCTTGGCCTCGCGGCGCAAGGATTCAACTTCAGGGGACAGCGCCACGAAGCGGTGCGATGCGTGCCGCACCTGCTCGAGACTGCCGATGCCCGCCTTCGTAATCGCATCGCCGGTGTGTGCGATGAGGTCGCTGGTGAACGCGTTGAGCATGCGCTTGAGCGACTCGTCGATCAGACGCTCCAGCACGGCCGATGGATATTGCGCGGCCATGGGTGCGAAGAACCGCTCGAACAGCGCGACGTGCGCGCGCACGTGATCCAGATCGAGAATGCCGGAGGAGAAGCCGTCGTCGAAGTCCGCGGTGAGGTACGCAATCTCGTCCGCGAGGTCGATGACCTGTGCTTCCAGCGGCGGCTGCTGGTCGAGAAAGTATTCTGCCAACTCCGGATGTGTGACGGGGTCGTAGTCGCGGGAGTGCTTGATGATGCCTTCGCGCACGCCGAGGGTGAGGTTAAGCCCGGGGAATGCGGCGTAACGTTGCTCAAAGACGGTGACGATGCGCAGCGCGTGCAGGTTGTGATCGAAGCGCAGTCCATGGGCGCGCATCGCTTCGTCGAGTGCACGCTCGCCGGCATGGCCGAATGGCGGATGTCCAATGTCATGCACCAGCGCGAGTGACTCGGTGAGGTCTTCGTTGAGACCGAGCGCGGCAGCGATGGTCCGCGCAAGCTGGGTGACCTCGATGGTGTGGGTGAGCCGGCTGCGGTAGTGATCGGAGTGGCCATGGGTAAAAACCTGGGTCTTGCCGGCCAGGCGGCGAAAGGCCCGTGAGTGGATGATGCGGGCGCGGTCGCGTTGAAACGGAGAGCGATAGGCGTGGGACGGTTCGCTGTACTGGCGAGCGGTGAGGGAATCAGCCGGATCGTTCGGCACGGCGCATGCCGCAGGGAGAGGCGCGAATCGGATTGCGGAAGCAGCTGGAGTCACGCGCGTGAGCGGTCCGGATCGAGCACGGAGCCTGCTCCCAGTGTAGGCCGTAACATGCGGGGAGCGCTCTTATTGCGGCTGCGGAGTGCCGGGACTGGAGCCGAATCCGCCGCTCGATCCCGAGCCAAAGCTGGAGCCGCCGTTGGAACCGGTCCCCGGGCTTGACCCGAAGCTCCCGAAGCCGGAGCTGCCGCTTGAATTGGAGCTGCCGAAACTGGAGCCACTGCTCGAACCATTGGCTCCAATACCGCCGGGGTTGTTATTCGTTCCAGTGCCCGTCGTGTTTCCGCCATTCGTGATGCCGCCGCCGCCAGCACTCATCATCATGTCCTGCTGCGGATCGAAGACAAACTCCCACTGCGAGTACTTCTTCTGCTTGTGATATTCGATCAACGAATCCTTCTGCAGGGGAATGCCCACACCCACGATAGGGCCGCCGCTGCCAAAGGAGGAACCGCTGCTGGTGCTGCTGGCTCCAGGCCCGTTTGTGCCGTTGGGGCCTGTTGTGTTGGAGCCGAAGGTACTTCCGGAAGACCCGAAGCCGCTGCCGGATGAGGAACCGAATCCACTGCTCGAAGAGCCGAATCCACTGCTGGACGACCCAAAGCTGCTGCCGCTGGACGACCCGAAACTGGAACCTGACCCGGAGTTCGACCCGAAGTTTCCGAAGCCTGACGAACTTCCACTGGCACTCCCGGACGTGTCCGTCGATCCGTTGGCCGATCCGTTGGAGTTGCCATTCGTGCCGTTCGCACTGCCGGGGTTATCCGAGCTGGGTGCGTAGATGCCCAAGCCGGGCCCTGTGCTCGTGCTGCTCAAGCCAGCCTGCAGCGGCTGGCCGAAAAATCCCATCGGCGGCACCTTGGCCTCGCCCATGTGGATCAGCCGCCAGTCATCCTTGCCGGTCATCGGATCGGTGTAGCGTTTGCGCAGGAAGCGTTGCTGGTTGGTGTTTTCCAGCTGTTTGACGTCTGTTGGATAGGCGCCAAACTTCTTGTAATAGAGCTTGATTGCGCGCCGGTATTGCAGGCCGCGCTCCACCGTTTCCCGCTCCTTGTCGCGCTGGATCTCCTTGGCCACGCGCGGCGCGGCTACAGAAAGCGCCAGTAGCAACAGGAAGACGAGTACCAGGACCGTCAGCAGCAGGTAGCCGTCTTCCGCCTTGGTCTGGTGTGGTCTCGGGTTGGCAATAGGAAACAGCATCGGTGGTTAATTCTGCGCGAGCGGCACGCTTTGGGTGTTGTGGTACGGGATGTCTTCGATATCCACGGAAAACGGGCGAATCGCCACGATGCGATACCGGCGGTCCACCACATCTCCCTCATGGGCCAGAAAGATATCGTCTCCATGCAGCAGGAAAATCTCTCTGCGCCCGCCATGGTGAGACGAGTATCCGTAGAACTTCAGATCGATGGACGGCGGCGGCGGCGGCCCGGTCGGCAACACGGCGGAGGGCCGGATCGGCTGCGCTTTCTCGATGTGTACGGGCGTGGGCGCGACCGAGTTCTGGGAGAAGATATTCCGTCCATTGCCGGTGTAGGTCGTGGCCTCCGCCTGCTCCATCACTTCCGGATGCAGCGTCGGATCGAGCGCCGAGTCACCGGTCGCCACTTTGATCGCTTCATGCGGATAGGACGACCCCGGTCTGTTGTAGGACCGCGACGGTGTGGTGGCAAGCGGAGTGGGAGCCGGCGCTACCGGAGCCGCAGCAGGTGCGGGACTCGGCGACGGCGAACCGGAGCTGGGCAGCAGGATACGAGCCGCGAGGAACAGCACCACCAGCCCAAGGCCGACGGCCGCATAGAGTTTCGGCTTGTTCTCCGCTCCAATACGCAGGGCCATGGCTACTGGCCTCCTGTCTGGTCGGAGCCGGCCGCGCTCTGATCGCCGCCGGTTATGGGCTGCAGATGGTCGATGTCTGTGCCGTGCAGGTAGGTCGTCACCTTCAGGCGTAGATTCACCAGGCCGCCCTGCTGACCGGTGAGCGTAAGCCCGTTGATGACGAAGAACATCTTGTCGCGCTCCAGGCTGTTGATGAAGCGCATCACCGGCGTATAGTCGCCGCTCACCGTGGCGTCCATGCGTACCTCGGAGACATCGTGAAGCACTGGCGCGAATGCATACTGGCCGCGGCTCAACCGCACATTCGCCTTCGTTGCCAGCGCCCCGAGTTCGCCAAGGATCGCGGAATCCGCAGCCGACACACGCCCGCTGTAAAAGCGATCGGCGCCCGTGGTGGAGGCAGACACCTTCTGCGGCAGATTCCGCAAGGGCAGAGCCTGCAGTTGTGCAACGCGCAGCTCGGCTTGTTCTTGTGCGATCTGCTCCGGCCTATCCGTGCGCAGGGTGTGCCACGCCAGGAACAACTGCACCAGCAGCACGATGTTGACGATAGCCAGCAGACCGACGGCGGCAAAGTGCAGGTTGAGCAGGTTGAATGTGCCGGAGCGTGTCAGCTTCAGATTCATGGCGTACTCCGAACCGCGGTAGGCTTATGCGCGTGGCGGCTCCGATGATGCAGTCCGGTTGCCGATGCCTGCTTCGTGCTGTTGCTCGCGGCGTGGCTGCTGCTGTGTTTCGTCTCGCGCGCCGGCAGCGGGTTGTACTCGGCCAGCACATCGAAGTTCACGCCGTTGGTCACGCTCACCGGCTGGAAACTTGCAACCCCGTTCTTGTCCTGCCCCTGCGCCGTCTCGCCGACGATGCGCGGCGACAGGAAGCGGCGCGAGTGCTCCAGGTTGCGCACCAGCGCCAGGGATTTTTCTCGCGGGCCCGCCACACGCATCCGGATGGTCACGCTGCCGTCCTTCGCTACGACGGGATCGATGTTCAACACCTGCACGCCGGGGGGTAGCACCTGCTCCAGGTCCATCATCACCGCGGTCCAGGAGAAGGCCTTGTGCAGGAAGAGATTGTTCAGGAACTGGGCCTGCGCCAGCACCGCGGCGTTCTGCGGCTGCTGCATGGCAGCCTCTGCCTGCGTACGCTCGGACCGCGTCCGGTTGATGGCCGACTCTATCGTCGTAGCGCGCTCGTGGGCCACAGCCGCCTTTTGCTCCTGGGTGCGCAGAACCCACCAGAAGGCCGTGGCTGTTACCAGCAAGAGGAGTGCCATGACGCGAAGCCGCTGGTAGAGCGGACGCAACTCCACGTAGGGGCGGGACGCGAGATTGAGGGTGACGCGCATCTTAGCTGGCTAGCGCTCCTACTACCGGCGCGAGCATGCCGGCGGTTGCTCCCTGGGTGTCGCGCGAGGGAATCAGGTCGCGGACCCGGATCCCCGGCACGGACAGCAGTCGGTCGAGCTCAATCGCCCCTCCTGGTCCCACGGAATAGATCGTATGCGGTGTTGCTGTGAGTGTGTCTTCGTAGTACGCCATGGCTACCGAAACGGTCTGTTGCAGCTCCGAGACCGCGTGCGCCTCACCCAGCTCCGGGTCCAGGCCCCGATCGCCCAGGTCGAGTGTGCGGAAGAGCAGCAGTTGCGGGCCGCGCACAATCGCGGTGGTGATGCAGTTGCCATTGCGATTCACAAGCAGAGCCGGCTCGTCGACGGGTACCGCAGCCAGCGCTGCGAGCGAGCTGGACAATACCGCTCCCGGCTCATAGCCGGCTTCACGCACCGCATCTTCATATTCGGCGCGTACCGCGCCCGGTGTCACCGCGACGACTGTCCGTACCAGCGTCTCGGTGCCGGTCTTGGGCAGCACCTGCCAGGTAATCGCGGCATCGTCTACCTCAAAGTGCACCAGCTTGCGCAGACGGAAGCGCAGGATCGGCAGCACGTCCGCGTGCTTCGCGGGTAGCGTATCAAAATCCAGCAGCAACACGCGCACGGAGGCATCCGGCACAATCACGGTGACTTTTTTCGCACGCTCGGCGATCGGCTCCAGTGCCTGCTCGATGGCAGAGGAGATCGCCGCACGATCCGTCATGGCGGGCGCCTTCAGTCCCGGCATCAAGACGCCCAGACGCAGCGGCACAAAGCGCGTGACGACATCTTGCGACTGGCCTTCGACAGCAACCGTGCCCGGACACGCGGCAAGCACGCCCGCAGGCGTAATCTCGCAGGCCAGCCGTGGGCGCAGCGCGTCGATGTCGGAAGGGAAGATACGGCGCACAATGCTCATGGTGTCGGCGTCAGCGCCCCGCCTCGATGAAGGTGACTTTGTTGATCTCGCCTAGCGTGGTCACGCCTTCGCGGACGCGCTCCAGTGCCGACTCGCGCAGGAACTTCATCCCCATGCCCTGCGCCGCGCGACGAATCTCCGAGGTTGGCCGCTTTTCCAGAATCAGCTCGCGAATGGTGTCGTTCAGGTCGAGTAGTTCGTGAATTGCGGTACGGCCGCGGAAGCCGGTGCCTCCGCACTCGATGCATCCGGCGCCCTCACGGAACTCGAAGTTGCGCCACTCCTCTGCATCGAGCGCCGAATCGATCAGTAATTGCGTGTCATAGTGTGCCGGACGGTTGCAGAACTCGCAGATGGTGCGCACCAGCCGCTGCGCCAGGATGCAGTTCAGCGCGGAGACGAAATTGTAGGCCTCCACCCCCATGTTCAGGAAGCGCCCCAGCACGTCGAGCACATTGTTCGCGTGGACGGTGGTGAAGACCAGGTGGCCGGTCAGCGCCGAGTTGATGGCGATCTGCGCCGTCTCCTGGTCGCGGATCTCACCAACCAGGATCTTGTCCGGGTCATGGCGCAGAATCGAGCGCAGGCCGCGCGCAAAGGTGAGTCCCTTCTTCTCGTTCACCGGAATCTGCGTGATGCCGCGGATCTGGTATTCGACCGGGTCTTCGATGGTGATGATCTTGTCTTCGTCACTCTTGATCTCGTTCAGCGCCGCGTAGAGCGTGGTTGTCTTACCGGAGCCCGTTGGCCCGGTCACCAGCACCATGCCGTAGGGCTCGCGAATGTAGCGGCGGAAACGCGCCAGGTCGTCTGCCGCGAAGCCCACCACATCGAGCGTCAGCTTCTTGAACTTCTCACTCATCGATTCTTTGTCCAGCACGCGGAGCACGGCATTTTCGCCATGCACGGTTGGCATGATGGAGACGCGGAAGTCGATCAGGCGCCCCTTGTAACGCACGCGGAAGCGACCGTCCTGCGGCACGCGGCGCTCGGCAATGTCCAGCTCGCTCATGACCTTGATGCGCGACAGGATCGTCGTATGGTGCTCGCGCGCGATCGGAGCCATGGCTGCCTGCAGCACGCCGTCGATGCGGTACTTCACCAGGAGGGAATCGTCGTAAGTTTCGATATGGATATCCGACGCGCGCCGTTCAAGCGCGGTGAAGATCGTCGTGTCCACCAGCCGGATGATCGGCGAGATGTCCTCTTCCGAGGTCAGCTTCTCGATCGAGATGTTCTCGTCCTGGTTCTCCTCGAGCGAGATCACATCGAAGGTCAGTCCCTCGGAGGCCTCGTCCAGCACGCGCTGCGATTGCTCGGTCTTCTTCAGTAGATCGGTAATCTGCGCCAGCGTGGCGACCCGTGTGATCACCCGCTGTCCCAGCAGCCCGGCGATCTCATCCAGCATCATCAGCCGGCTCGGGTCGCTGACTGCGATCACCAGCCGGTCCTCCAACTGCTCCAGCGGCACAAAGTTGTAGCGGAACATCATGTCGACCGGCACCGAGCGGAACAGTTCATGCTGGATGCGGAAGTTCTTCAGGTCGACATACTCGCAGCGGTAGCGTGCGGCCAGCACCTGCGCGCGCGCCATCTCATCGGCCAGCGGCGCCGGTGGTGGCGGCATCATCACTACGGGAGCTTCAGCCATGCAGGGGAACTCCTTCTACAGTAAGACGGGTAGCAAAACTCATTCGCATCATCATCGACCGTTCATGGAGCCGGCCTGCCCCAGCGAGAAGATCGGCAGGTAGAGGGCAATCATGATCGTGACGACAACCACGCCCATGACGATTAGGATCGCCGGTTCGATCAGCGAGAGCGCGGCGGTCAGTGCGGTCTGCACATCCTCTTCAAAAAACTCGGCGACGGAGTTCAGCATCTGCGGCAACGCGCCCGTGCCTTCGCCGACTTCCACCATCGACGTCGCCAACTCCGGAAAGACCTTCGTCCCCAGCAGACCGGCCGAGAGCGATTTCCCCTCACGCACGCTGACTACCGAGCTGCGCACCGCCTTGGCTATGGTGCGGCTGGAGATGGATCGCGCCGCAGTTTCGAGCGACGGCACCGGCGGCAGACCGCCTTCGAGCAGAGTCGAGAGCGTGCGGGAGAACAGGGCTACTTGATACTTCAGCCAGATATTGCCGAAGATCGGAGTGCCGAGCAGCGTTCGATCGACACGGCTCGCGCCGCTCTCCGTGCGGCTCCAACGCCGGATGCCGTAGATCGCCAGCGCCAGCACCGGAATCGCATAAAAAATGTATGCCTGAAAGTTCTTCCCGAGCGCGATCAGGAACGTCGTCAACGCTGGAAGATGGCCGCCGATCTGGTCGTACAGCTGGCCGAATCGCGGCACCACAAAGGTGATCAGGAAGATGAACATCGCGATCACCATAATGATCAGCAGCGCGGGATAGAACAGGGACGCGGTCAGCTTCTTGCGAAAGGTAAGCGATACGCGCTGGAAGCTCAGGTAGCGGGCCAGCACATCTTCCAGGTGGCCGCTGCGCTCCCCGGCAAGCAAAGTCGTGGTGTAGATCACCGGGAAGCCGCCCTGGCTCTCGAAGGCTTCGGAGGGCGACTGGCCGGTGCGCACGCGCTGCGCCACATTTTCGAGCTGCGTCTTGAAGGCAAGGTTCTTCTGGCCCTTCGCGAGCATCTCGAGCGAATGCAGGATCGGCACACCGGCGCGGATCAGAGTCAGAAACTGCTGGTTGAAGATGAGAAAGCCTTCGAGCTTTACCTTCTTCCGCTGGCTGTTGCGCAGGCCGCGCGCCTTTACGGAATAGACGTAATAGCCTGCCTGGGTGAAGCGTGAGCGCAGCTCCTCGGCGCTCCCCGCCGTCTGTACCTGCTCCTGCATGCGGCCGCGCTCGTCGGCCAGTCGAATTACAAACTCTGCCATGCGTGCGCCCTTCGGCTACTTTCCTTTCAGGTTGGTCAGCTTGGCGATCCGGCCTTCCGGGCCCACGACCCAGGGAAGGCTGATTGCGTTGTAGCCGTCATTGCCCAGAGCAGACCAGCTCTGACCGTCATCATACGAGACGTCTGTTCCATTCGTACCAACAGCGATCCAGGCGTTGCCGGCCGCATCCCAGGCTACGGAGGAGCGATACCCATGCGGCTCTTTCGTCGCAGCCGCCCACTTGCCCGTCTTTGGATCGCGCCGGGCTGCGGTCCCCGCCTCTTGATTCGGTGCGGAGTAGTCGCCACCCACGGCTACCGCATGCCACACCCCGCCAGTACCAGCGTCCTTGCGCAGACCCAATGCGAAGACCCCCTGCGACGCGCTTGCGCCCGCCATGGGCACCTCTTGCTGCTGGAAGGTCCAGGCGCGGGTCAGGCAGATCTCCGGGTTCCTGTGTGCCGTCTCCATGCCGCAGTCCAATCCACCGGAATAGACGTAAGGATGCCGGCCACCGCTCATCCCGCTGGTGCCAAACCACGGCGCGGCCACCTTACCTAGTACGGGATCGGTGAGTGCAAGCGATTGGTTACTCGCCGCAAACGCGCCCAGTTTCTTTTCCCCAAGAGACAAGTCCTTGCTAGCTATGGACTTCCAGTGCAGTCCGCCATCCGCGGTGCGCAACAGCACAAAGTGACCATTCACCGGGTCGCCCAGCAGATAGCCGTTCTTTTCGTCGGAGAAGGCAAGGCCGTCCCAGAAGCCGTCCGCGTCCTTGTTCGTCGCCACAGCCGTCCAGTGCGCGCAGCCATCCGTAGTCCGGTAGAGGCGGCTCTGTTGCCCAGGGCCGGAGGACATCACGATCGCCGTCTGCGCGTCCCATGCCCAGATGCTGCGAAAGTCGAGCGACGCCGCATCCGGCGGCACGCTGCAGCTCTGCCAGACGTACCCTGAGTCCTCTGTGCGCAGGACCGTGCCCTGCGCGCCGCTGGCCCATGCCACCCCGTTTCCGACGGCATGGATGCCCCGCAGAGGCTGGGTGGTGCCGCTATGCTCCAGCTCCCACGGATTCCAGACCGTGTTAGGAGCCGTCTTGGAAGCCGTCTTGGAGCTGGGCATCGGTTGCGAGGTGCCCGGCAAGGGGAGCACAGCCAGCAGGCCGAGCCCGAGGGCGCAGAGTGAGAGACGACGCATGTGTCTTCAGGATAAATGGCGCGACGACAGCCTCGCCACGACGCGGCTGAAGGGGACGGCGCCGTATTTCGCATCGGCGTTTAGGCAGCCCGTTACGCCGCCAGTTACAAGGAAGAAGCGCGTGTGACGCATGGCTCCATCTGCGGTGGGTCGCGACGTTCTGCCCGCCGAGAAAGTTTCAGTGAATGCGCTCCTCGAATCGTTACCGAAAGTGGCACTCTCCGCGCGAAAACAGATCGTCTGCACGCAACTTCCCAACCCCCTCCCGCCTCAAAGGGGCTGAGGTATTTCATGCCCCGATTCAAGTACGTCGCCCTTACTGCTCTCGCCGGTCTTTCTTTCGCGGGAATGTCTTCCATACCGGTCCAGGCCCAGGTCAGTATCAATATCGGTCCTGCGCCGAACTGCCCCTATGGCTACTACGAAACCGCCCCCTACGGGTGCGCACCTTATGGTTATTACGGCCCGCAATGGTTCAACGGCGGCCTCTTCATCGGTGCCGGCCCATGGTTCCATGGCCCGGATCACTTCCATGGTTATGTCAACAACCACTACCACCCCGATTACGGATACAGAGGCCCGATGCCGCATCCAGGGGACAGGCCGGTGGAGGGTTGGCAGAACCACGGGAATTTCCACGGCAACGAGTGGCACGATGGACACGGCCATGCCGGCCACGACGATCATGGACACGGACACTAGAGCCGAAGCCGGGTTGCTGTAAGGTGAAGCGCCACTCTCGTCATGCATTTTCGCCAAAGAAAATGCCTACATCGCCCCACTCAACACATGACATCATCCCGGCTTCCGCTCTAGATTCTTCCGAGCAGCAGCGAGGGCCCATGCGTGGGCCCTTTTTCTGCCTGAAACATCCTGCGATCAAACCTCTCATTACGAGAGGGTGCCATTTCTTGCAAAGATGTTTGTGTGCAAACGAGACCATCGTCCTTCCTAGAAACCGCCTAAGGCTTCACCCCGGCCTTAGTCAGCGCATTCGCCCAGATCTGGTAGCCGGCATCGCTTGGGTGCGTGCCGTCAGGCATCATGGCGGTGGGCAACGTGCCGTCCGGGGTCAGGAACTGCTTGCCGATGTCCAGGTAGATCACCGCCGGGTCCTTGGCAAAGCGCTTCGCCAGCAGTTGATTCGTCGCCTCGATCGGCGCTCGCAACGGGCCATTTGAACTCTCTCCGCGCGGAAAGATCGCCATCACGATTACACGGCTCTGCGGCGAGCGTTGGTGGATCTCGCGGTAGATGGCGTCCACACCAGCCACAATCTCCTCCGGCGTATTCGTGCGGGAATGATCGGTGCCGGTCAGATTGTTGGTGCCGATATTGAGGACAACCCACTGCGGGCTTAGCCCGTCGAATTCGCCCTGCCGCAGCCGCCAAAGCACGTTCTGCGTGCGATCCCAGCCGAATCCCATATTCTGAACCGGCATAGTGCCGAAGACCTGTGCCCAGGCCGCGGCGCCGCTCACGCGGGCTGCACTCGGCGGCCCAGCCCAGAAGTGCGTAATTGAGTCGCCAATCATCACCACATGCGGCTGCAGCGTCTTCTGCACTGCCAACTCGGCATGGTGCCGTGCGTACCAGTCGTAGGAGTCCTGCTCCAGCCGCGGCACAGGAATCAGCGCCGTACTGATATCGGTCATCGAGGCGAGCGGCATCCGAGGCGCATCGCCCATCAGCTTCGCCAGCGTCGGCTCAATCGCTTCGGCCATCATGTGCTGCCCTTGTGTATCCGGATGCAGCGGCTTGCCATGTTGCGGGAGCCGTGGGTCGTAGTAGATATCCTTGTTCAGCGTGCCGTCCGGCTTATAAAAGATTGATTCGATGTCGAGATAGGTCACGCGCGGATTGTCTCCGTAGCTATTCGCAAGGTAGCGGTTGATCGCCAGATCGCGCTGCTGGACACTTGGGTCCAGACCATTCGGCAGGATGGCCAGCAGTAAGATACGCGTCTCGGGTAGCCGTACCTCGAGGTCACCGATCACCGCATCGATGCCTACCTCAGTTTGCTCCGCTGTCTGGTTCTCATTGCCGGTGTTGTTGGTGCCGATCAACAACACCGCAACCTTCGGATGCAGCCCATTCACTTCGCCATGGTTCAGCCGCCACATTACGTGCTCCGTGGCATCGCCGCTGAAGCCAAGGTTCAGCGCGTGGCGCGGTGCATAGAAGGTCTGCCATGTCGGCTGAAAGTTCTCGTCCGGTGGATGCGCCTTGTCGTAGTTGTTGGTGATCGAGTCGCCGATCATCAACAGTTGCGTGTCCGGGTGCTCCGTTACTGCTTCGAGGACTGCCTGATGCCGCTCCGCCCACCACGGCTCACTAAGACGGTCGGCCGGGGCTAAAGCTCGACCCACGTTGTTCGTCGCTTGCCCTCGGCATGGCTGTGCGCAAGCAAAGAGGACAAATGCAACAGAGAGCAGGGCAATCGGACGCAGTCGCGCAGAAGGGGTCACCATACCAATCTAAAACGAATTCTGGCGACGTCTAGAGTGTTACTCACGAGTTACATTTGATATTCGATCGTCAAGCGGTTATGACATCCTGCGATCAAACCTCTGGAGGGTCAGGTCGTGAAAACTCTTGGCATTCTTATCCTCCTGACGCTCCTGGTCCCCAACTGCAAGGCCGAGGCCCGTTGGTGCGACATCGTTGGTCATGGTGACAACGACAAACTTATCTATCCGCCGATCGCGCGCGCGGCGCACGTCTCAGGCACGGTGCTCTTACGGGTCACCTATACTCAGCAGGGCCAGCCGACGGATGTTGCATATGTGTCAGGACCGCGGCTACTGGCAAGATATGCTGGCGAACAGTTGAAGACCTGGCATCTGACAACGACTGCTTCGGGAGCAGGCCTGTGCCAAAGTCTGGCCATCCTCGACTTCCGATTTGTGTCCGGCAATCCATCTCCAACCCGGCTACCTGAACCTGAGTCGGGAAGCATATTTCGCATCTCGGTTGAGGCGACTGCTCCGATTGTTGAGTACGCAAGATCCGATCCTGCGCCCAAACACGTGACGGAGCTGCGCCGCTTTCTTCGGTTCTGATTATCGAAATCAAACGGGACGCTCCCACAATCAGGTTTTTGCCTGAGTCGGAAGGAATGACTGCGCCTCGTGTTTTCAAATTTTTATGCCTTTCCGGTTAACGATTCGGGCTGTTTCTACGTTGTATGGGTGAGTGCAGTCACTGGAAAGAGGACAAAGATGTGGGACGGAATGATTCCGGTATTCGCTTTTATGTTGGTAGCTTTCGTTGCGTGGCTCATCTTTTCTTCGATTCGGCGGTTCCTCATGGCGCGACTCCAGGCCACCCTCCAGGCCAAGTTCCTGGACCGGATCAATTCGCCCGAGACGCTGCTCACCTACGTCTCCACCGATGCCGGCCGCGCATTCGTCGAGTCCCTGCAAATGGAGCGCGAGCCAGGCGCGGCGCCCTTTCGCAGCATTCTCGTCGGCGTTCAGCTCTCCATTGTGCTGATCGTGTTCGGCGCGGCGTTATTGCTGTTGCATGCTACCCATATCCTGCAAGAGGATGCGGCTGTCGTCATGGGTACATTACCCATTGCTTTAGGTGTCGGACTCGGGATTGCGGCGGCGGCTACCTTCATCCTCTCGCGGAACTTCGGTCTGCTGAATGACAACCGATCCTCGCAACGTTCATAAAGGCAACGTACATAAAGACCGATGGAAGCATGGATGTTCTTCTCCAACACGAGTGGGCCAAACCTGACAGTGGGCGTCACCCCAATTGTGGCTGCACCGGCCGCTGGCACTGCTCAGGACCGCACGGCGATGGACGAGAGACAATTTCAATCGCTGTACGACGCGACGGCTCGTCCTATCCACGCGTATCTGATCGGTGTGACTGGGCGACGGGACGTTGCGGACGATGTCCTGCAGGAAACCTACTTTCGCTTTCTCTCGCGTAAGCCCGCGGGACTGTCTGGCGAAGCGGTAAGGCGGTATCTGTTTCGCATCGCAACCAATGTAATGCGGGACCGGTGGCGTACCCGGCAGGACGCGCAATGGCCGGAGGATTTCGAACAAGCACTGGAGCAGGATGTTGATACGCAGTTGGATGTGCGACGGGCAATGCTGGCGCTGAAGCCGCGGGAGCGGCAGCTTCTATGGCTCGCGTATGTGGAAGGCATGACCCATGCTGAGATTGCGATCACGATGCGGCTGACCACGCTCAGCGTCCGGCCGCTGCTGTTTCGCGCACGAAAGAAGGCCGCAAGCCTGTTGCGGTTGGAAGGGAAGACAGAATGACTCAGGAAACATGTGCGTGGGAGTCGTCTGTGGTTGCGTCGATCCGTTCCGGCGCATGGTCTGCCGAGCTTGAAAACCATGTGAGCGCCTGCGCAATCTGTACAGATACGAAGCGGGTCATGCAGCTGTGCCTCGACCATGCGACCACGATGTCTGTGCAGAGTCCGCCGCCGCCAGCACACATCGTCTGGCAGCAGATCGAGGTGCAGAAACGCCATCTCGCGCTCGCACGAGCCACACGATGCATCGCATGGATGCGGTTGTTGGCCGGCCTGTATGCCGTTGTCTTGACCGCATGGTTTCTGCCGCAACTATGGCATTTGCGGGGAGCGCCTCTCTCGACGTCTCTGAGCACGCTCTCCGGGGGAACAGTCTTTGCAGGCATCCTCGCCGCTACAGTCGCGGTAGTCCTGGGATCCTGCTGCCTCGTACTCCTGGGCAGCAACGCCGACCCTGGTATGCGTACTTGATCGCAGCAATTGCTGCTATCGCTCAAGAGCAGAGAGCGGCCCTGGTCTAGACCGGGGGCGTTCCTTCCACCACTGGCACCCCGGCCGGCGGCGTGAAGTGAAACGTATCCGGCGGCAGCGCCGGGTTGGCGTGCTCATCGTGGAAGGCAAAGCTCGTCCGTGAGCCATCCAGCTCTTCCAGAGTCATGGTGTGAATCGTCCCATCGGCCCGCACGTTCAGGGTGAGCGAGCGCACACGCTGCTCCATGCCGCGTGGTACACCGCGTAACCGGTAGAGGCCGCCATCTCCGGGCGTCCCCTCATCCGGCGTCACGGTCAGGCCGTTCAGTTCTTTCGCTAGTTGCGCGTGGCCCAGCAGAAAGCGCAGCGGCGAGCGCATGTCATCCAGCTTCTTCGCCGGGATCTGCTGCACCTGCGCGTCGCCCGGGGTGTAGAACCAGCCAAACTTCCCGTCGAGCACAAAGACCTTGCCTGCCGGCTGTGCGTAGCTCCACCGCATGCGTCCCGGCTTCTCCAGCAGCAGCACACCGCTCTCATGGCGATCCATCCCCATGCCGGCGTAGCTCTCGGTGAAGTCGACGCGGAGCCGTTTGAGGCTGTTGTAGTGAGTATCGACAGCGGTCGCCAGCTGCTGCGCCGTCGGAATCTGCCGGACCTGCGCCGTCGCCGGCAGGGTCGCGAACCAGAGCACCAGAGCAAAAGCAGCGTAGACGTAAGGGAAAGCACGTCGTTCGTCAGGCTTTTTTTTCAAAAACAAGCCGATGCGGCTTGTCTCGGGCACCTCATAGTGACCCTGCTTTCGCTTTAGAAAAGCAAAAGGCCAGCAGCATAGCTGGCCTTTGCGGCGAATGAATGCGCTTACGAAAGCGGTACGGTGCAGTTGGTGCCTCCGGCCAGGTCGGCCTTGATCTCACCCGACATGTCCATGCAGAAGCCGCGGTGTCCGGTCTTGCCAACCGTTTGCGGCACCGCCGTCACCTCATAGGAGGTGAACAAGTCTTGGTTGTTCGCGCCTGTCGCCTTGGTGCAGTTCGTCAGGTTGAAGGTGTAACCGTCCTTCTGCCCGGCGGCCAGCGTGGTCTGCAGCACCTGTGCCGATTGCGGACCCGGGGGGCCGGAGCCGGCACTCCCGCCGAGAACGGTCAGCGAGCACGCAAACCCATTGGCGGGATAGTTGGTCTGGTACTGCACCTCCGCATCCTGGATAGCGTGCAGCGACGCCAGCGCCGACGTCTCATGCGCCTGGATCGTCATATTCAGCAAGCTGGGGATAGCGACCAGCATCAGGATCAGGATGACCGACATCACGATCAACAGTTCCATCAGCGTGAAGCCGGCTTCGCTGCTGCGCGTGAAACGATGATCGTGGAGAGATTGGTTCCACCGAATCTTCATGGTCCGACTACCTCGAAATCGTCTAGCTGCCGTCCGCAGGGTATCAAAATCCGATGGGCGGTATCCAGAGTATGGCGGAAACAAACCGCGGCGTGCGCCACAGAAAGACGCACGCCGCACTGGATTCGCTCATGGTCGTTTGTCTTGGTCAGCAGACCAGATCGTTCCGCGTGACCTTGACTCCGTCCAGCCGCCCCAGCATGGTGACGGCGATCTTGTCCGGGTTGAACAGCTCCTGAGCCAGCGCCATCGCCTGCTCTGCGGTCACGTTCTCTACCGCCTGCATCACTTCGTCAAGACCGAAGAAGTGGTCGAAGTACATCTCCTGCCGCGCCAGGTTGGACATGCGCGCACCGGAGCTCTCCATGCTCAGGATGATGTTGCCCAGCAGCTGGTCCTTGGCACGGCGCAATTCGTCGGGCGGCATCGGTTCCTGCTTCAACCGGCGGAACTCCTCGGTCACCAGTTGGATCACCTGCTGCGCTCGGCTGGACGACGTGCCCGCGTAGACGCACATCATGCCGGTGTCTTTGTATGGATTCAGGTCGCTGTAGATGGAGTAGGCCAGCCCACGCTCTTCCCGCACTGTCTGGAAGAGGCGCGAGCTCATACCCCCACCCAGCACCGTGTTCAGTACCAGGGCGCAGTAGCGCCGGTCGCTCGAGATCGGCAGTGACGGCACGCCCATACAGAGCTGTACCTGCTCCAATGCCTTCTTGTCGCGCAGCACGATGCGTGCGCTGGTGTTGGGAGGCAGATTCGCATCCTCCGGCTTGCCGGCCGGCATCGGCTCGAAGCGCCGACGGACCTCATCCACGAAGCGCTGATGGTCGAGGTTTCCTGCCGCAGTGAAGACCACGTTGCCGCCGCGGAAGCGGTCGCCATAGTAGCCGAAGAGCTTCTCCTGCTCCAGACGGCCAACGGTCTCTTTCGTGCCCAGGATCGGCTTCCCCAGCGGATGCCCCTTCCAAAAATTTTGGGTGAAAATCTCGTGTACCAGATAGTCGGGGTTGTCCTCGTCCATCTTGATCTCTTCCAGGATCACGCCCCGCTCGCGCCGGATGTCATCCTCGGCAAAGATCGGATGCAGCACCAGGTCGCTCACCACATCCAACGCTGTGGGTACGTGCTCATCCAGCACCTTGATGTTGAAGCAGACCGTCTCCTTGCCGGTGAAGGCGTCCAGGTTGCCGCCGATCGCGTCTACCTCGCGCGCAATGCGTTGGGCGGTCCGTGTCTCGGTGCCTTTGAAGACCATGTGTTCCACGAAATGCGAGATCCCATTCAGCTCCGCGACTTCATGTCGGGAGCCGGCGCGAATCCAGACGCCCATAGCTACGGAGCGGACATGCTCCATGCGTTCTGTCAGGATGGTGAGCCCGTTGGGCAGGACTGTGCGTTCTACACTGCGTTCGTTTGCCATAATGTCGTCGCTTCCTGCGCGTCGGGTTAGCCGACGCCTGCCGTGGAGCTTCACATATCCCGGACGCCGAGGCGTCGGATGCTATGCTGGGCCTGTTTCCGGAGCCTGTTCGATGTCGCCTGAAAACCGATCGCCGCGGCGCCTTCGGGGCCGCTTTCCGAGCCAAAAGGGGAGCGTTTCTCCATTTTAGACTCTGCAAACGCGGTTTCGGTTCAGACGTCTGCACCACCTATGGTGCAACCCCTGTTTGGCCTTTCTCTGCAACAACTTAGCGCGTTACTTGGGGACCTCGAAATAGCCCCGTTTCGGGGCCGTCAACTCGCTCAGGCGCTTTACCGGGATTGGTTTGACGATCTGGGGTCGATCACCACTCTGCCCGTCTCTCTGCGGCAAAAATTAGCGGCACAGGGTTACTCCGTTGGTCTGCCTCCCATTCTGCAGACGTTCCGCTCCGTCGATGGGACAGAGCGCTACCTGATCGGCGCGAGTGGCGGCCAGACTGTTGAGACGGTGTGGATGCCCGACGGCGATGGCGCCGAGGATGATGACCCGGAGGACGCCACGCCCCTGCGCAAGCGCGCCACCATCTGCGTCTCCTCGCAGATTGGTTGTGCGGTGAACTGCCAGTTCTGCCTTACCGCCAAGCTGGGCATCGAGTGCAACCTCACTGCCGGCGAGATCGCCGGACAAGTCGTCGCCGTGCTGCGCCGTCAGCAGGTCGAGCTCGGCCGCGACCGCATCAACCTCGTCTTCATGGGCATGGGCGAGCCCTTCCTCAACTACGACGCCTTCATGGACGCGGTGCGCCTGCTGGTCGAAGAGGTGGGGATCGCCCAGTCCCGCATGACCGTGTCGACCAGCGGCATCGTGCCGGGCATCGAGCGCTTCGCGCAGGAGCCGGTGCGACCTCATCTGGCTATCTCGCTCAACGCCTCGAACGACACGGTGCGCGCGTCCATCATGCCCATCACCCGCAAGTGGCCGATCGCGGCGGTCATTGCGGCGGCACGGGCCATGCCGCTGCGCCCGCGGGAGCGCATCACCTTCGAATACGTGCTGCTCGGCGGAGTGAACGATTCGCTGATTCATGCCGATGAGGTCGTCGCGCTGGTGCGCCGCGCGGGCTTCCCGGCGAAGGTGAATCTGATCGTCTGGAATCCCGGCCCTGGCATCCTTTACAGCCAGCCCGCGGCAGAGGATGTGGAGCGCTTCCAGCAACGGCTCATCGTGCGCGGCGTCCCTGCCTTTCTGCGCCGTCCCCGCGGTCGCGACATCTACGCCGCCTGCGGCCAGCTCAAGAAAACCACTGGAGCAAACCTTTAGAGACGACAAGTGGATTCGGTACCCCATCCTGGCGAAGACAAGGGTGGGATGCTGCAACAGCCGACACGCTTTCACGTCAGCCTTGGGGTACAGTAGGGCAGCCATGCGCCTATCCGCCAAAGCCTTTCGCTCGCTGCTCGCCGCTGCGCTCCTGTTCGCTACCATACCCGCGCTCGCGCAGCAGGTCGATGCATCGAACTGCGCCAGGCTCCAGCAGCTTTCGCTCGATCACGCGCACGTGCTCTCGGCAGAGGTGGTGGCCCCGGGCACGTTCGTCGCGCCTCCGGGACCGAACGGCAAGGCCGAGCAACTGCCGCTCTACAGCCATCTCCCGGCTTTTTGCCGAACGGTAGTAGAAGCCACGCCGACAGATGACTCAGCGATCAAGATCGAAGTCTGGTTGCCTGTCGCCAACTGGAACGGCCGCCTGCAGGGGCAGGGCAACGGCGGCTTCGCCGGCAGCATTCACTATCCCGGCCTCGCGCTCTCGCTTCTCAACGGCTTTGCCACCACCGGCACCGACACGGGCCACACCGGCGACGGCATTGACTCGCGCTGGGCACTTCATCATCCGGAGAAGGTCGTGGACTTCGGCTGGCGCGGCATCCACCAGATGACGGTGCAGTCCAAGGCGGTGATCGCGGCCTACTATCACGCATCGCCCAAGCACAACTACTTCGCCAGTTGCTCGGACGGCGGCCGCGAGGCGCTGATGGAGGCGCAGCGCTTTCCTGCCGACTACGACGGCATCATCGCCGGTGCGCCCGCCTATGCTTGGACCGAATTGATGACCAGCGCCGCGCTCGGCATGCAGACCATGCTGTCGAAGCCGCAGGAGTATCTTCCGCCTACCGATGTGCCGCTCATCGCGCACGCCATCGTTGCTGCCTGTGACACACTCGACGGTCTGAAGGACGGCATCATCACCGATCCACGTGCCTGCCGTTTCTCACCCCAGACCATCGCCTGCAAACCCGGCAAGACACAGAGCTGCCTCACGGCGCCCCAGACCCGCACGCTCACAACCCTGATGTCCGATCGCACGGTGGGCGACGCGTCGCTGCCCGGCTTCCTGCCCAGTGGCGGGGAAGAGGATCCCAACGGGTGGCCCAGCTGGGTCACCGGTCCGGCGCGCGGCAAGGCGGCAGGCGTCGCCTACGCCAGCGGCTTCTTCGGCAACCTGGTATATGACGATTCCCGGTGGGACTTCCGCACCTTCGAGCCGGTGCGCGGGCTCGCCGATGCGCGCGCGAAGACAGGCACGGCCCTCGACGCCATGGATACGGACCTGAGCGCCTTTCATAACCGCGGCGGCAAGCTGATCCTGTTCCACGGCTGGGCCGACGCCGCGATCAGCCCGCTCTACACCATCCGCTACTACAAGGGCGTGCAGGAAAAGCTCGGCAACGACGAAGCTGCCGGCTTCACGCGCCTCTACATGCTGCCTGGAGTGAAGCACTGCCTCGGTGGTCCGGGACCGGACAGCATCGGTCAGTTCGGCCTGCTTGGCCCCAAGTCCACAGCGCAGGACAACGCCTTCCGTGCGCTCGAAGACTGGGTGGAAGAAGGGAAGGCGCCGGAAACGATTGTCGCCGCCAAGTACGCCAAGCCCTCCGATCCCAGCACGACCGTCATGACGCGGCCTGCCTGCCCCTATCCGCAAGAGGCGCACTACAAGGGCACGGGGAGCATCAAGAGTGCGGATTCCTTCGTCTGCCGCTGATATCTCCACAGCATGCCCTGTCACCCGAACGCTCGGAGGACCCACCGAGAACGCATATCAATCTGCGATAGGTTCGAGCCGATTGGCGCCGCATTGCCCGATTCTTTCGGATATGTAGCAACGGACAGCAGCACTAAGGGACACGATGAGAGCGGGAATACAAGAATGAAAGTTCGTTTGTCAGCAGACCCAGAGATGAAGTAAGAGTCCTTGCCGTTTTTTAAGCTACGAATGTTTCAATGTTGCTGTGTCTTCTCAAAAATATAGAACGCATGGATCGGCGCGATCTTTTTGTAAGCGGCATCCCTATGATAGTGAAGGTTGTAATGCGTCAAGGAACTGCACAGAGAGTCCAATTGGACCAGGGTTGCGGAGTTATATGCTTGTAGGCCAAGCACTTTCCCCAACCGGACGGTCAACGGAAACCCACAGTAAGTCTTTCGAACTAATTCCAATCCATCTGCACTTGCCGTGTGCTCCATCCATCCCGGTGGAAACCCGCGCTCGTTTTTTGTGAGGCCTCGTCTAGGCTTACGCCAATCGCCCATAGTGCAGATCGGCTCTCGCATCACGAGACGGCCACCCGGCTTCAACACTCTTGCGATTTCGGCGAGAACATAGCTCACGTTGGGAACGTGGTGCAGAACCGCCAAGGACGTAGCCAGATCGACACTTGCAGATGGGATGGGGAGCGTTCCATCTTCTGCCGGTTTCAAAAATTGAGCGGGCTTTCCCCCGATCACATCTTTCCACCACTTCTCAACCGGTTCGACCGCAACGAAACGATCGACCTTGGATGCGAGCGGCTCTATATCCTCCCCTGTCGAACAGCCCATCGCCAGACACACATCGTAGTGGCCCTGCAGGAAGCGAAACGCGTGAAAGCGATTTAGTTCGTGGTAGCCATAAGCATGGGTGGAATAGGTCTGGGTAAGATCGAAGTAGCCATACTCTTCTTCGGCGTACCACTGGTGAATCTGGCTCTCGTTAAAATCGTCGCCGTAGACCGCAGATCCGTTGAAATAGCGGTCATCGATATCAGTCCTCATGGGGTGTTTTTTACGCGCACCTCCACGGTTAGTCAAATTTAGCTACTGACTGTTGCGGAAGCTGGAAGGCGTATGGCAGAACCGCAAGCGGCCCGGGTAACCATGCAGGCAATCTCATTCTTATTATTCTCATTCGAAAGAGATGACCATTGAGCCGCTGCCCAGTTATGGCTGTGATTTTGCAGCAATTACACGCAGGGTGTCCAGATCGGCTTCAAGGCCGAGATGCAGCAGCGTCTCGGCGACGCGATCGGCATTGTGGCGCAGCGTGTCGCCCTCATCCGCGAAGTTTCCTGGGATAACGCGTACGCCCAGCGCCTCAATCTGCTCGATGTCCGGCAGGATGGGCACTGCGCCCTCGCGTGCGTAGTTGCGTAGCAGTGCGTCACTTACCGGGGCGGTGTTCACCAGCGCATAGTCGAAGACAGCCTGCCCGGTGTGTTCATAGATCCGCTCGATGTGCTGCGACGCCGTCAACCCCAGGCTTTCGTTCGACTGCGTCATCAGGTTGCAGACGAAGACGCGCAGCCCACGCGTGCGTGCCAGAGCTTCGGGTATGCCCTGCACCAGCAGGTTGGTGATGAGGCTGGTGTAGAGCGATCCGGGGCCCAGCGTGATCAGGTCCGCGCGCGCGATCGAATCCAGCGTCTCGGGCAGCGGCTCGGCGCTGGCCGGTTCGAGCGTCAGCTCGCAGATGCGATGCTTGCTGGCCGTGATGTTGGTTTCGCCTTCGACCATGGATCCGTCATCCATGCGCGCGGAGAGCGTCACGTTCGTTGTGGTCGCCGGGTAGATGTGTCCGCGTGTCGCCAGCACCTGAGAGGAGAGCTTGATGGCCTGGGCAAAGTCGCCGGTGATCTCGGCCAGCGCAGCCACAAACAGATTGCCGAAGCTGTGTCCCTCCAGGCTGTTGCCGTCTTCGCTTTCACCGCCGTTCCCAGCGCTGCTGCCGGCAGAAGAGAAGCGGTGCCGGAAGAGTCGCGAGAGGAGCGCCTCGTCGTCTGCCAGCGCGACCATGCAGTTGCGCAGGTCGCCCGGCGGCAGCATGTTGAAGTGGCGGCGCAGCCGGCCGCTCGACCCACCGTCATCGGTCACGGTGACGACGGCGGCGAGGTCGCTGATCAGGCTGGGCGCCGTCGGTATGTCGCCTTCGCTCGGCTGAGGCGAGGGGGCAAACCGGCGCAGGCCACGCAGTAATGTCGACAGACCAGTGCCGCCGCCGATCGCAACCACCCGCAGCGACGAACGACGAAGCGCTGCTGCGACTGCAAGTTCAGGAACAGGCGGACTGCTGGGGATCACCGGCATGCTGCAGCGGCTTCCTTAGGACACTTCGGGATAGAGCAGTTCGGTGAAGCGGGGATCGTCCGCCATGTCCTGAAAGTCGGAGTCCACGCGCGCGTGGATGCGGTTCTGCGGATTCATGCCGATGGCCTGCGTCAGATGCTCGAGGCATTGATCGACCTGTCCCGTCATACTTTCCATGATCGAAAGACCGTAGAGCGCATAGTCGGCCTGCGGGGCCTTTTTCAGGATCGCGTCGAGCTGTTCGCGTGCCTCGTCGTAGAGTCCCGTGTTCAGCAGAGAGATGGCGTAGTCGTACTGCTCTTCCGGGCCGCTGAACTTGCGGTCGTCCCGGTGGGCCTGACGTTCGCAGGCCTCCATGTACACCCGGGCGCGCTCGGCCACCTCGGGAGAGCTCTGTTCGGCCAACTTGCGAAAGGCGTCGCGGGCCTTGTCGTACTTGCCCTCCTGCATCGCCTTCAATGCGGCTTCGTATTCCTGCATGGTCTTCTGATGTGCCGGATCGGCCATGGTGCGCACCTTGCCCTGGATCGTCTTCGGGCTGCGCGTCTTGGTATTTCCTGTGCTTGCCATCGCTAGCTTCCTTACTCAGACCTGCTCGCAACTTTAGCAGGGGTTACCGAATCGCTACTGTTCCAGCCGTTGTACACTCCCCACCCCTGGGTACGTCAACCACACGACCGGGGTAGGTCACCACGGCTACGTCTCGGTGTCTCCCATCTTCGCCCGGTAGAGAACAGGATTCAGCTCCGGATCGTTGTACATCTTCAGCTGGCGATACTGCTTGAAGTAACGCTCGCCGGCACAGACCTGCATCCATAGCCGGTTCAGGCATTGGGCCAGGTCGTCGCGCTGGTTTTGCAATGTCATCAATCGCTCCGCATTCCTCTCACGATGGCCCGTCGGTGCACTCGGGCGTGCGACCTCTTGCCGCGTGTGAAACAGCTTCAACGACAGGATGGAGAGCCGGTCGATCATCATGCCCGGTGTCTCGGAGTGCTGCTCCGCATGTTGCATTGGGGCATGCGCTTCCAGGCTTGCGAGAAGCCATGCATCGATTCGCTCCGTGGTGTCGTTACGCTCCTGGTTGACGACGTCAATGCGCCGCTTGATAGCGGCAATTGCGGAATCGGCCGCTTGCGGTAGCCGCGCTTCGTCCTCGGCATGCCAAAGCGTGAAGTTGGCGCGATGCAGAGACTCTACCAGTAATGGGAACGAGGGCTCCGATACCTCCGGATTCATCGGGGTATGCATCTCAGGAGAGGTCATAGGATCGATTCCCGAGGGCGTCCCATGCCATAGCGCGATGCAATCGTCCTGCTGCTGCACGATGGCGCGCGCGTCGACTATTGTGGGTAGGGATGGGGGCATGAGAAACGGGAGCAGCGGCGATCTGCTGGTGAGCTCGCTGGGAATCGAACCCAGGACCCACGCATTAAAAGTGCGTTGCTCTACCGACTGAGCTACGAGCTCACAGTGCCGCTACACAACGGTACCACATGCGATTCGAGAGGCATTCGCGAGGCAACTATAGGGAGGCAAACAGCAAAGGCGCCCCGTAAGGCGCCTTGCTGGCGAATCGATGCAAGCTACTGCGGCAGGTAATACCGAAGGGAGGTTTCGAAGATGTTGTCGGTACCCTTCGCTCCACCACCGGGGTTGGTCGTGCCACCGGCGCCGGACCACAGGTTGCGCTGGATGTAGCTGTACTGGATGCCCTGGCGCAGACGGCCCATGGGCCCGTTGTAGAAGTTGTACCAGTAGCCGGTGCTGAGCTCCTGGACGTCCTTGTTGTTGCCGCCGCAGTTCGCTGGCGTCGACGGCGTAAATCCATCGCCACCATTCGTCGCTGTGGCGCTGGGCAGCGGCTCGGTATTGCAGCCGGACATGTTGGTGAGCGGCGACCCGTATCCGGTCTTCCCGAAGTAGCGGCGTCCCACATAATCGCCGCCGTAGTTGGCCCACAGGTTGAGGCGGTTCGTGGGGTTGGCTTCGATCGTTCCGAGCGCGGAGAAGTTGTGCAGTGGCGCGATCTGGCCATTCGGGCGCAGGGTGATATCTGCGATCGTCGAAGAGCCGTAGCGCCCGGTACCCTCGCCCCAAAGCCCTTTCAGCCCGACGGTCAGCTTCTTGTGGAACATGTTCGCGCGACCGCTGGCGCCGAGGCCGCCCCCGAGGGTGCTGTCGTTATAAGCGCCGTTTGCGTTACCGGTGATGGTCGTTGTCGTGACCCCGTTGACCGTTGTCGTGGTCGAGATCTCATTGGGATAGATGCGATCGCGGAAGAAGCGGGCGATGCCGAAGATCTCATAGTGGCCAAAGCCGGGCTCGAAGGCGATCTTGGCGAGCATATCCGGCGCCAGGTTGAAGGAGTAGTTGGCGGTCGAATTGTAAAGTCCACCACCGGTGCCACCCGAACCGAGCAGGACATTGGTGGGCAGACTCGATCCTGCCGGATTGAGGGTCTCGGCATTCTCCACCGAGGCGCCCAGCCACATCTTGTCGCCGAAGTCCTTGGCGACGCGGAAGCCGTACTGCCGCGTCCAGACATAGCCGGCGGTGTACTGCGGGTCGATGGTAGAGGGAAGAATCTCGGTGCCATTGTCCAGACCGTGCGTGGTTTCTGCCGCCAGCGACCACATCTGGCCGCCGCTGAAGTTCCAGCCGCTGTGCAGTGCGACGCGCGTCCAGAGCTGACGTTGACGCATGACGTAGCTGTTCGACTGGTTGTTATTGGAGGTGATGCCGGTTCCCAGCCAGTCCAGTTCGTAGTAGCCGGTCAGGTCCATATTGGCCAGCTTGCCGGTCGCCTTGATGGCCAGACGCGACTGACGAGCCGAACCGTAAAACTCGCTCAACTGTGCTGCATTGGAGTTCTGTAGCGGCACGCCAGTGAAGGCGGTGTTGATGTCGCTGCCGGTGGCGGCGCTGCGATACACGGTCGCGGCTTCGATGAAGGACCCGGCTGGCGAGATGGTGATGCCTTTGTAGTGAATCGAGTCAGGATGCTCGACCTTCTTCACGATGTTGGTCTGGGTCTCCTGGATCGTCGATGCCAGCGAGGTGCTGTTCGCCTTCAGATCGGTGACGGCGCCCTGCAGGTTGGTAACGGCGGTCGCGTTGTCCGCAGTCTGCTGCTGCTGGGTTTGGGCCTGCTGCTGCGCCTGAGCGGCGGCAGCGTTGGCCGCGGCGGCCTGCGACTGTGCCGCCTGCAGCTGGGAATTGCTGTCATTCAGCTGCTGCTTTAACTGGTTGATCTGCGTCTCCATGTCCTGCCGGAGCTGCTGGATCTGGGTTTCGACGGATGGACCTTTCGGGACCCTGCGGGTTGTCCGGTGCCGAACGGTGCTCTTGCCGGTGGCGCTCTTAGACGCGGTCGTCGTTTGCGCGTATGTTGTCGCCGCCATGGCTGACACAAGCACACATGTCGCCATCGCCTTCAAATGGTTTTTCATTAGGCCTCTCTCCAAAAATCGTCACGAGCGGCTGCCGTGGTACCAAGGCGGACGGGAACTCCCCACAGTTTCCGGGCACACGTGTGACGCAACCCCAGCCTGACAGTCCAGTGTGAATTTCTGAAGAATGCGGGTTAAATAGATGGGGAATCGCCCAGCGGACGGCCTACCCCTGGCAACCAATTGCCGTTACAGCGGTTAGAGGCTACGGTGCGCCGGCGCTCAGCAGGTTTGCCAGCAGCCGGTAGGCTCCCGGGACACCCTCCGGCGTCTGCCGGTGGAGCGCATAGGCGACGTAAATGTATTCGCCCTGGCCGTACCGCGCATGGACCAGGCCACCGCGCTGTGGATCCTGTCCCGGATCGTGCACTTCGGTCGGAGCCGCGTACTCGGGTGCCCACAAGCTAAGGAAGGAGTGGCCCCGCTCCTCGACCCATCCTGCGAAGTCGGCCTCCGTGATGCGGTTGGGTTTGCTCAGCAGCGGATCCTGAGGGTCGAGGAGGGCTACCGGCGCATGTTCATCGACCACGCGTTCGGGAATCCCGTCCGCATTCATATGAACCGGATAGGGTGCATATCCGTGATCGAATTCGGCGCCCTGGTAGGTCACCAGCAGCGTTCCCCCGGCGTGCACCCACGCGAGCAGCCGGGCATTGGCCAGTGGCAGCTCCGGCCGTGCGGCGTAGGCACGAATGCCCAGCACGATCGTCTGATAACGCGACAGGTCGCCACCGATGAGGTCGGTGGCGGAGAGCAGGTCGGCATGCAGGCCGAGCTGCGCAATGGCGATGGGCAGATCGTCTCCTGTACCCATCACGTAGCCGATGCGGCGGCCTGCAGCCACCTGCACGTCCACGCCACGGACATTGCTGTGCGCATCGCGGTAAAGGTTGTAGGGAATCAACGCGCCGTAGCTCGCCGTCTCATAGCCGACGGTGAAGCGGTGATTGCCGCTCTCGGCAACGGCGGTGATCGGGTAGCTGGCGGCTTCGAGCGCAGCCGGGTGCACCTGGAAGTGAAAGCTCGCATCCTCGCCGGCGTGCAGATGAAACTCCTCCGTCGCGGGTGTGGATTGCCAGCCTTGCGGCAGTTCCAGCCGCAGTGTGCCGGCTGCGTCGTGGGTCGCGTGTACCCGCGCCGGCACATCCACATCGTGCTGCGCGCTGCGCGGGACCACAATCCACTCCTGGCCGAGCGTGACGGAGAGCTCCGGCGTGACGACAAGCGGCGCGTACACGGCGCCCGGACCAAGCTCGCGATGCATGGTCTGCACTGCCTGCGCAAGATGTACTGGAACGCCGTCGTAGGCGAACGTCGCAACGCCGGTGAGGGGATAGGGCGCAAAGGAAAGGTTCCGATAGGCTGGGTTGGCTATGTCGTAGTACGGCTGCTCAATCGAAGGCCGGGTGAAGTAGGGAGCCGTAGGCGCTGCATCCTGCGCGACTGTGACGCGGTAGACGGCATCGCCGCTGGTGCTGTGCGCGTCGTCCAGGCCGGGCGCGCTTTCGCGCTCCACCTGCCAGTGCTCGCCGGCCGGTGTTGCGAGGGCAACCTTGGTCAGCGCCACATCTTTCGGAGTGGACAGATGGACCCGGACGCGGAACTGCGAGCCCGGAGTGACCTGCGCCGGCGTCTCCTGCGGCGTAGCTGGTAATGCGCTGTGCGCATTGGCGTAGGGGTCGATGCCGCGTGGACCGCCCCCGGGCGCAACCAGCGCGGTCATCTCGATGCCGAGCGCCTGGGCCAGCGCGTCGTTTGCCTGCTGCTGTTTGATCTCAAGCTCGCGCGTGATCGAGTCTTTCCGCTCTGCGTTCAGGCTGCTCGCCCTCACCTGTTCGAGCAGGCTGGTGAGTCGTTTTTGGACGTCTGCAAGCAGCGGGGCCGTGCGATCCGGCCGGTCGGGAGAGTAGTTGAGGATGGCCTGCGCGACAATCTGGTGAATGCGTGCCAGCGGCTGTTGCAGAAAGGTGCTCTGCGGGCCTGCCAAGGTCGCCAGGCCCGGCAGTGACGTATCGATGCCGTCGAAAAAGCTCTGCTCGGTGGGCTGCACCGGCACCCGCGCTCCGTAGCGATGGTAGGCACTTGAGACTTCGCCGGGCAGTGGCACGACCGGCCCCTCATGCTGGGTGCGCTGCTCGCCCAGGCCGCGCCGCGCAATCTGGATGTAAGTCTGCCCCAGCATAGGATCGCGCTGCCCTTCTTCGATGGTGAGGTTGGTTGCGGGAATCCCGTCGATGTCGGTGTTGTTCACATAGTCGTGAAAGCGGACTGGCGCGAACTTGCCGGTCGCATAGTCGAACATGCCTTTGGGCGAGAGTGAGAAGCCGGGCACGCGCGCGTAGACCTTCAGCGGCTTCCACGGTTCAAGGCCGGCAGCGATCTGGTCGGGAAAGACCTTAGGATCGCCCGCGGCATTGAAGACCTCCTGCGCCAGCATGCCGGCCACCTGGTGATGGCCGTGGCCGTCCGTGACACCGCCCACAAAGACCGAGCACACCACCATGGGCCGGTACATGCGCACCGCGCGGACTGCGTCGTATAGAACGCGCTCATGGCCCCACTGCTGCAGCGCCTCCTCCATGGTCTTCGAGAAGCCGTAATCGGCGACCGTGCCCCAGTACTGCTGGTCAATGCCGTAGTATTCGCCCGCGCGCAGCAGTTCGTTGGTGCGGATCAGCCCCAGCGCATCGTAGTCCGCGGCGGACATGGCGTTTTGGCCGCCTTCGCCGCGAGTCAGGGTAAACAGTGCGGTGCGCACGCCCAGCCCGCGGCTCTCATAGGTCAGCATGCCGCCGTCTTCATCGTCCGGATGGGCGACGATCATCATCAGGCTGGCTGTTGTGTCCAGGTGCTTCAGGCTTTCGTAGAGCGCTGCGGCCCCCCGGTTCTCCGGCAGCGGCATCGCCTCGATGCGCGGAGAGGAGGCAGGCAGCGGGTCCCGCGGGGCGGCGGGTTGACGATCGGAGGCGACAGTCTGCGCGTAGACCGTGGTCGCCAGCAGAGCCAGTGAGAAGAGGTGCGCGCGCCGTGAGTGCATGAAATTTGAGTGTAACGTCCGAGAAGTCTCTGTGCGAGCGTGCATCTGCCCGCGCCCTTATTCTGCCCGCGCCCTTATCCGGTCGCCGATTTCCCCAACCGGCAGGCGGCCAGACGGGCGACGGCTACACTGCGTTGAGCGGGGCGCAAGAGAAGCACTGTGCCCGAGCCTTCTAGCATGCCCACCGACGACACCACCTCGCCATCGCACCTGCCGCGCGAACTCGGGCAGGGCAGCGCGCTTGTGCTCAACATGCTGGAGATGGTGGGGGTGGGGCCGTTCATTACGTTGCCGCTCATCGTCGCGGCCATGGGTGGACCGCAGGCCATGCTGGGCTGGGTGCTGGGTGCGCTGCTGGCCCTGTGCGACGGGCTGGTGTGGGCGGAGCTAGGTGCGGCGCTGCCCGAAGCGGGCGGCTCCTATGCGTATCTGCGGGAGATCTACGGTCCCGGCCGCCTGGGTCGGCTCGTCTCGTTTCTGTATGTATGGCAGTTCACGTTGAGTGCTCCGCTGGTCATGGCCTCAGGCGCCATCGGTCTCGCGCAGTATGCGAGCTATTTGTATCCGTCGCTGTCCGCAACGCTCGCGCCGAGCGGGGCGCTCGCACAGGTGCAGCGGACCAGCCTGCTGGCAGTCGCGGTCGTTCTGCTGGTGGTGTTGCTGCTGTATCGCCGGTTGCGTGCGGTGGAACGCATGGCGTGGGTGCTTTGGGCCGGGGTCGTCGCCACGCTGGGCATTACCATCGCCGCCGGTCTCTCGCACTTTCACGCTCGGCTGGCATTTTCGTTTCCTGCAAATGCATTCCAACTGAATCACCGCTTCTTCGCCGGACTTGGCGCCGCGATGCTGATCGCTACCTACGATTACTGGGGCTACTACAACATCTCGTATCTGGCCGGCGAGGTGCGCAACCCGGGCCGCACGCTGCCGCGGACCATCCTCGGTTCGATCGCGGTCATTGCGGCAATCTACCTGCTGATGAACATCAGCGTGCTCGGCGTGATCCCCTGGCAGGAGTTCACGGCTCCCGGCGCAAGCGCGAGCCACAGTGCAGTGATCGCCGTACTGCTGGGACGCAGCTTCGGGCCGGTGTGGGCGAAGGTGGGCGCGTGGCTGGTGATCTGGACGGCATTCGGCTCGCTCTTCTCGCTGCTGCTGGGGGCCTCGCGCGTGCCCTGGGCGGCTGCGGCGGAGGGCAACTACTTTCGATCATTGGCGCGCCTGCATCCACGCGGGCGCTTTCCTGCGCGGGTGCTCTTGCTGCTCGGCGGCATCGCCTGCCTGTGCTGTTTCTTCGATCTCAAGGCCATCATCGCGGCACTTGTGGCGCTCCGCATCGTGCTGCAGTTTCTCCTGCAGCAAGTGGGTGTGGTGCTGCTGCGTCGCCGTCGTCCTGACCTGCCGCGACCCTTCCGCATCTGGCTCTATCCCCTGCCGGTGATCGTGGCGACGCTCGGCTTCCTCTTTGTGCTTGTCTCGCGCCCGCACGCGGGACGCGAGATCGTTGCCGCACTCGTGGTCACCGTCTCCGGTCTCGCGGTATACCTGTGGCGGGCACGGCGGGATGCCGCATGGCCGTTCGCTCGCCAATAGAGCAATGTCACTGTAGGTGTCGTCAAGAAAAGCCACACAATGCTGAACCCGGCTTTACACCGTAATAGTGACAATGCTTTCGAGGGCGAGTTGCGTGCCATCGAAGCCGACCCGCGAACATCTGCGGCTATCGCAAGCGCGTACTGTAATAAGAGCCTTCCTGAATCGTCTAAAGAGGGTTCCAGTACGGTTTGGAGACAAGAGATGCTGATCCGCAAGTCTGCCGACATTCTCTCTTCCGAGATCACGGCAAAGGCCGATTACCTGAACCGGCGTAGTTTCATGACCGGCGTCGCGGCTGTAGGCGCCGCAGCGTTTGGCGCGGAATGCATCGCACGGCTCGTCTCTCCCAGCGCCGCGCTCGCTGCGGGAAAGCTGCAGACGGTGAAGAGTCCACTCTCGACCACCGGAGAGACGCTGACGTCGCTGCAGGACATCACTCACTACAACAACTTTTACGAGTTCGGCACGGGGAAGGGCGACCCGGCACAGAATGCCGGCGCAATGCACACCCGACCGTGGAGCGTGAATGTCACCGGGTTGGTGAAGAAGAAGCAGACCATCGATATCGACACGCTGATGAAGCTGAAGCCCATGGAAGAGCGGGTGTACCGCTTTCGCTGCGTCGAGGGCTGGAGCATGGTGATTCCGTGGGCAGGCTACTCGCTTTCGGAGTTCATCAAGCAGTGCAATCCGCTGCCCAGTGCGAAATATGTGCAGTTCCTGTCGCTGGCCGACCCCAAGCAGATGCCGGAGATCGGGCAGTCCGGCATTCATTTTCCGTACTCCGAAGGCCTGCGCATGGACGAGGCAATGCATCCGCTCACCCTGCTCACCTTCGGCCTCTATGGAGACACCTTGCCCAATCAAGACGGTGCGCCGGTGCGCGTGATCGTGCCCTGGAAGTACGGCTTCAAGTCGGCGAAGAGCATCGTGCGCATTCACTTCACGGACGAGCAGCCGCAGACGACATGGAACATGATGGCAGCGAATGAGTACGGCTTCTACTCGAACGTGAACCCCAATGTTGACCACCCGCGCTGGAGCCAGAAGACGGAACGCCGCATCGGCGCATCGCTTTTCAAGCAGCGGCAACCGACGCTGATGTTCAATGGCTACGGCGACCAGGTGGCCAGTCTGTACAAAGGCATGGACCTGAAGAAAAACTTTTAGGGAAGCTCTGATTCAGGATGCACCGGCCTGCTCAACTAGGGAGACCAGACGAGGGAACAGACGAGGGAGAACAGCAGATCTCTCCACTTCTGGACGCAGTGAGGAAGCATTCTGGACGCAGTGAGGAAGCAGCTGACAGGTCTGTTTTTCCATCGGCTCATGGGCTCCGAGTGAGATCTATGAGAGAGGCACTTAGGGGAGAGGTACTCTAGTGGCGATGCCGAACCGCGCCATTGTTGCGCTCAAGGTGCTGGTCCACGTCGCCTGCATCGCGCCCTTCGTGCTGCTGGCGTGGCGGACGTATCACGACTTCACCCAGCCGGGTGCCGTGGCGCTGCTTGGTCCGGACCCTACAGCGACACTCTCGCACGTCACCGGCTTTGCGACACTCCGTCTCTTGATCATTTCGCTGGCCATCACGCCCGTCCGGCGACTCTCCGCCAAGCTTGGCTGGCTGGTCCGGTTTCGACGCATGCTCGGCCTGTATGCGTTCTTCTACGCCTGCGTCCACTTGCTGATCTATCTCAAGCTCTATGCGAACTTCGACTGGCCAACCCTCGTTGACGATGTCAGCAAGCGGCGCTACATCTTTGCCGGCTTTGCTGCGTGGTTGTTGCTGTTGCCGCTTGCGCTTACCTCGACCAAGTGGGCTATCCGCCGGCTTGGGAAGCGCTGGCAGATGCTGCACCGTCTGGTCTATGCTGCCGCCATCCTCGGTGTCATCCACTACTGGTGGATCGTAAAGACGGGGGTGCTCGATCCGCTGAAGATGACCGTCGTGCTGGCGTTGCTGCTGTTGGCCCGTCCAGTGTGGTCGATGATCGACGCCCGTCGCCGGCAACGGCGCATGGCTGCGGCCTGACCGCAACTTCGCCCTATGGCCTCGGGTCAGAAAGAACGGAGAGTCTTGTTATGTCCGTTTTCGCATGCTTCCCGCGTTCGCTGACTCTTGTGGCTACGGTTGTCCTCGCCTGGGCGTTAACGACCCCATCTCCGATACTCACCGCCCAATCTGCCCGTGCGAAGCACCATGAGAACGTCGGTTCGCGCACAGCCGCGTCGCACGCCGCGCCACTGACCGCGCAGGAACGGACTCTGCAGGTGCTCGACCGGTTCACCTTTGGCCCACGTCCCCAGGATCCGGCGTTGGTGGCAGCGGCCGGAGGACCGGAGGCGTGGTTTGAACAGCAGCTCAATCCCGATTCCATCGATGACAGCGTGCTCAAGAAGCGGCTTGCGCAGTACCCGGCGTTGGGACTGCCGACCGACCAGCTCCTCTACAACTTCCCGCCGCGCCGCACCATCAAGCAGGTAGCCGACGGCAAGCAGCAGATGCCCACCGATCCGATGCTTGCGGGGCTCTACCAGACACTGCTCTACAAGTACGACGCGAAACGGGAAGTAAAGCAGGCGAACCAAACAGCGAATCGTCCGGCGATTGCGATGGCACAGCCCGGCGCTGCCGCGCAACCTGCGGCGGCCCAGCCTGCCGAGATGGACATGACCGACGCTCAGAAAGCAGCGAAGCGCAAACAGGATGCCACGGACGCAGAGCGCCTGGCCGGCCCGCTGCTGGCGCTGCCGCCGCAGGACCGGATGGCCGCGCTGCTGCGCCTGCCGGTGATGGACCGCATCACCATCGCGGGCGGTCTACAAGACCCGATGAAGACCGAGCTGCTGACCGGCATGACGCCGCGCGAGCGTGACCTGTACACCGCCATGTCCGGCGGCCCGGACGCCTCCGGTGCTGTCAAGAATCAGCTGCAGCAGGCGAAGGTGCTGCGCGCCATCCTGAGCAACCGCCAGCTCCAGGAGGTGATGACCGACTTCTGGTTCAACCACTTCAACGTCTTCCTCAACAAGGAAGAGGACAGCTACTACACCGCGAGCTACGAGCGCGACGCCATCCGCGCCCATGCACTCGGCAAGTTCCGCGACCTGCTGCTAGCGACCGCGCATCATCCCGCCATGTTGCTCTACCTCGACAACTGGCAGAGCATCGGCCCCGACTCGGTGGCAGGCAAGCGGACAAATCCGAAGGGCGTCCAGCGCGGATTGAACGAGAACTACGGCCGCGAGGTGATGGAGCTGCATACGGTCGGGGTAAACGGCGGCTACACGCAGGCCGATGTCACAGAACTGTCGAAAATTCTGACCGGCTGGACCGTCGATCACCCTGAAGATGGCGGCGTTTTTGTATTTGAGCCGCGCCGCCACGAACCGGGTACGAAGCACTGGTTTGGCCAGACGATTCAGGAAGGCGGCGAGCAGGAGGGGGTGCAGGCGTTGAACTGGCTGGCCTCCCGTCCGCAGACAGCGCACTTCATCAGTTACGAATTGGCGCAGCGCTTTGTTGCCGACGAGCCGCCGCAGGCGCTCGTCGATCGGATGACGCAGGCATATCTTGCGAGCGATGGCGACATCAAGCAGGTGCTTCGCACTATGGTGCACTCGCCGGAGTTCTGGCAGCGCCAGTACTACCGCAACAAGGTGAAGACACCGCTTGAGTTCGTTGCCTCGTCCTTTCGCGCCACCGATACCGACCCGAATAATCCAGGCGCGATCACCGGCCTGCTGGCCCGCATGGGAGAACCGCTGTACGGCATGTTGCCGCCGACCGGCTATCCCATGACGGCGGACCACTGGATGAACTCGGCCGCGCTGGTGGACCGGCTGAACTTCGCCCTGAGCCTTGCGAACGGCCGCTTTGCAAATATGAAGTTCGACGCCGCGCATCTGGTGGCTACAGGTTTGTTGACACGAGGCATTCCGCCGTCCGAGGCGGCCGGCAGCAACAGCATCGCGCGTCAGGTCGCATTGCGACCGGCATCCGACATGTCGCAACCATCACAACCATCGATGAGCGCCCCAGCCGATACCCCTCTGGGGCAGGAGGAGGCGCTCCTGCTGCTGCAGCAGATGCTGACCGGAGGCGCAGTTTCGGAGAAGACCGACAGCGTGATCCGTCAGCAGCTTGCCCAGCAGCCGATGGATGCGACCGCGCAGCTTGACACGATGGCGGCGCTGATCCTTGGTTCACCGCAATTTCAAATGCGCTAGATGTGAAGCAGGGTAGATGTTCGGCGAGCAGCGATGTGCCGTCCTGACGGTGTTCAATTGTGCGCGGTTGCGTCCACGACCATATCGGCCACGTCGGTGCCGTTCACTTCGAAGGGTTGCGCGGCGCTGGAATATCCGGTGTGCGTCGCAGCGTCGTAAGCATTCGAGACCTGGAGACTGAACTTACCGTCCGGCACCGCATCGAAGGTGAAGGAGCCGTCGCTCCCGGTTGTGGCCGAAAGCGTAACGCCTTCGCCGGAGCTGAGTCGCAGTTGGACCGAGGCACGCGCCAACGAGTGTCCATCCTGCTGGGCCACAACCACTCCGCTGACGCGATGCATTCCGAGCGCCGGCACGACGATATCGACGCCGGTCACTTCATCCCCGGAGTGCAGGTCCAGTTTCTTCGCACTTTGCAGCGCAATGGTGTTGCCGTAATACACGGGAAAGACGGAGCGCGGCGTCGCCTGCACGGTGAAGATGCCGTCGCCTAAGCCGGTTACGCGAAATTGGCCACGGTCGTCGGTCATGGCCGAGCCGCCAAACTGCCGAGGCGTGGTGCCGGTCTGGGCTGCCTGGCTGCCGGTTGTCGTGTCCGGTGTTGCGGTGAATGCCTGCACGGAGACGCCGGGCGCCGGCGAGCCATCATCGAAGCTGACGGATCCGGTAATGGTAGCGCCGCGAAAGATCGTGACCTGCACGGTCACCGGTTGGTTTCCTGTCACGCTCACGCGCGTGAGTTGGGCGGTAATCCGATCGCGCTGTGCAGAGGAGAGCTGTTCCAGATCGCCGAAGTGGCCACGGAGCGGCTGCACGTAGCCCGGCATCGTGACTTCGGCATAGTAGTCGCCGGGCGTTACACCCGTGATACGAAAAGAACCGTCCGGGCCAGTGGTGCCAAAGCCTGATCCTGCGCCCCGGCCGAGCTCGTTGTCGACCGGCTGCAGGCGGATAGTGGCGAAGCGCGCCGGCTTTTGTGTATCCGCGCAGTAGACATGTCCCATCACCACGCCGGTCTCCACGTTTTGCGCAAACGCGGCGGGTGCTGTCGCTGCCACGGTAACCGTCCAGAGCGTGAGAACCATCCGCCGGGCATGCCGCATCACGCGCTCCTCTTATGCCTCATCGATCCCTGAAAACAGGTCGGTTTCCTGCCGGAACCGATCCGGATCGCGCGCGGAGGCCAGCAGGTAGCGCTCTTCGTGCCCATAGGTGTCGTATGCCTCGGCTGCGCGGCTCATCACGCTCTGCGTGTTGTGCGCTTCAATCGCTTTGCGTTTTACATTCTGAAACTTACCCAGTTGCAGCGTGATCGATGCCGGTGTTCGCGGAGCCACTGCCGCCTCGTCCTTGAACTTCGAGACGGTGAAGTTTGCCGCAGCGTAGTAGAGCTTTTGCGGGGCCCACAGCGGGAGACCAGCCCGCAGTTGGTGCTCCGCAAAGTTGCTGCGGCCGCTCCAGTGAAAGGCGGCTGTGGCCGCGAAGCCGGCAACCGCGTGGTCACGATGCAGATTTGGACCGCCATCGCCACCGAAGGTGAGCACGATGTGTGGCCGCAGTTGGCGCATGCGCTCCACCAGCCGTGTCGTTACCTCGAACAGGTCTGTCTGGATCAGCGCGCCGTCGGGATATTGCCAGACCTCGTGCCGGGTGACGCCGAGGATGCTGCATGATGCATCGATCTCGGCCAGACGAGCTGCCGCCAGCTCATCATCGCTGCGGGCATCCCCGCGATTCGACGCGGCGCGGCCCTCGGTCAGGCAGATTACTGTCGTCTCGGCTCCGCGTGCCTGCGCCATCAGGAGCGCGCCGCCGAAGCCTCCGCTTTCATCGTCCGGGTGCGCGGTCACGCACATCAGGCGTAGGGACAAGCCATTCTCCTTATGAAAAGCTCTCGAGTGCGGTTGGATAGTCCCATGGCAGGGAACGTTGGGCGACCGGGCGAAAGCTGAAGCGATGCAGCGGCGTCGGACCATGCTCAGTCAGTGCCCGCTTGTGATCCGGGGTTGCATATCCCTTGTGGGAATGAAGACCATATTGCGGCCAGCGTTCGTGGTACTCGCACATGCGGCGGTCGCGATAGACCTTCGCGATCACCGACGCTGCGGCGATGGAGATAGAGAGGGAATCCCCGTAGATGATGCTGGTCTGCGCGCAGGGCAGGTCGAGTCGCATGGCATCGATCAGCAGATGGTCCGGCGCCGTCGCCAGGCGCGCGACAGCGCGCAGCATCGCCAGCTTCGAAGCCTGGTAGATGTTCACACGGTCGATCGTCTCCGCGTCCACCTCTTCGATGGCGAAACAGATGGCGCGGGTCTCTACGACCCTGGCCAACCGTTCGCGGTCCTCGCGCTCCAGCTGCTTGGAATCGCGCAGTCCGCGGATACGGCACTCGGGCGGCAGGATGACGGCTGCGGCGACGACCGGGCCAAAGAGCGCCCCTCGACCCACTTCGTCCACTCCGGCAATGCTGGTGGCGCCTGCGGCGTGCGCCTCGCGCTCATAGCGCAGGCCGCACCGCAACTTTTTCAGCATGCGCATTTTGCGTGCGGATGGCGAGAGCGAGTCCTCGTCCAGACTCTCGATCTCCTCTTCGCTGATGAGCTTCGCCGGCGACATCTGCCCTTCAGTGTACGTCGACAGGGCGGCAGCAAGAGGGGGCATCGACTGCCAGGTTCGACAGCCGATGCCCTCTTTTGCTGCATGCCCTACACCTCAGGCACGGATGGCCTCGACATCCTCGGCGGCATCCTCCTCGGCCAGCAGGCCGAGTGCCTGCCGCTCAAAAAGGCGCTTGTAGATGCCGCCGGCCCGGCGCACCAGTTCGTCGTGCCGCCCCTCCTCGACGACCGCGCCCTGCTCGCAGACCAGGATGCGATCGAGCATCCGTACCGTAGACAACCGGTGCGCGATGACGATAGCCGTGCGGCCTTCCATCAGCCGCTCCATCGCCTCCTGGATCAGCGCCTCCGACTCCGAGTCGAGACTGGAGGTCGCTTCATCGAGAATGAGGATCGGTGCATCGGCCAGGAAGGCCCGTGCCAGCGCCACCCTCTGCCGCTCACCGCCGGAGAGCTTCACGCCGCGCTCACCCACCAGCGTGCCGTACCCCTTCGACTGCCGGGTGATGAACTCGTGCGCATTCGCCAGTCGCGCCGCTCGCTCGATCTCCGCGATTGTCGCGCCCGGACGGGCATACGCAATGTTCTCTGCCAGCGACCGATGGAACAGCACCGGATCCTGCGGCACCAGCGCCAACTGCTCCCGCAGCGACACCTGCGTCGCGTGAGCGATCTCCTGCCCATCGATCAGGATGCGTCCGTCGGTCACGTCATAGAGCCGCTGCAGCAGCTTCACGAACGTGGTCTTGCCGGAGCCTGAATGACCCACCAGTCCCACGCGCTCGCCCGCCGGTATGCGGAGCGAGAAGTCGCGGAAGAGCGGTTCCACCTGCGCGCCGTAGCGGAACGTGACGCGGTCGAAGCACACCTCGCCGTCGCGGATGCGCAGCGCTGTCGCCCCATCGCGGTCCGCAACCCCCAGCGGATGGGTGTGCATGGCCACCATCTCCTCCATCTCGTTCACGCTGCGCTGCAGGTTAGCCACATGCTGGCCGACATCGCGCAGGTAGCCGTGCACGACGAAGTAGCTGGTGAGCACAAACGTGACGTCGCCCGCCGTCGCTCGTCCCTTCCACCACAACCAGATGGCGCAGCCGGTCACGCCGGCTCGCAGCACCAGCAGCACACTTTGCTGTAGGCTGCCGCTTTCGGTGCCGCGGACCCAATGGCGCAGGGTGCGTCGCCGCCACTTGCCCAGCAAACGGCCCAGGCGATCGTCCTCGCGGTGCTCCGCACCGAAGGACTTCACCACGGCGTTGCAGGTGACAGCGTCGGCCATAGCTCCGCCTATCAGCGTGTCCTGCGCGTTGGACAGCCGCGCTGCCGGAGCGACGTAGTACAGCGACAAGGCGATGGACAGCGCGATATACAGCACGGCTCCGCTGCCCACGATGGCTCCCATCGCCGGCCAGCGCCAGCCCAGCAGCAGCGATGAGCCCACCAGCACCAGCAAGGCAGGCAGTAGCGCCAGCAGCAGCGTGTCGTTCATCATGTCGGCTGCCCACATGCCGCGGGTCACACGTCGCACGATCGAGCCGGCAAAGTTATTGGCATGCCAGTCGGTCGAGAAGCGCTGCACGCGCCAGAAAGCGTCCCGCGCAAAGCGCGACATGAGCCGCAGCGTGAGGTGGATGATGGCCATCAAGGCGAGATACCGCCCCGCCACCAGTACGGCGCCGAGCGTGGCCATGCTGCCGAGCGCCCGCAACGCCGCGTGCAACGCGTGCACCTTGGGGTTGACGATGGAGGACGGGGCGGCATGCGAAGCGTGCGCCGCTATCGCGTCCACGAGCCGGCCGGCGAAGACCGGCATGAACAGGTCGGCCATCGTGGCCGTCAGCATAGCGGCGGCCACACCGGCAACCAGCCATGCTTCGCGTCGCCAATGACGGAAAAGAAAGCCGAGAACGTCCTGCATCGAACGATTGTTTTGCGAGACTCGCATAGATCACTCACTCAAGTGAGGCCGGAATGAACCGGCCTGTGACAACCACAAACTTGGAAGTGAGGAACCCCAGAGTGAGTCCAGACTCGAATTCTGCGACGCAGAATGAGAAAGGCCCTGAGGCAGCGCCTCAGGGCCTTCGTGAATATGCTGACGAAGACGCTAGGTGCGCTCTACTTCCTTCAGGCGGGCAGCCTTGCCACGCAGGCCGCGGAGGTAAAAGAGCTTGGCGCGACGGACGCGGGCCGAACGAACCTTCTCGACCTTGTCCACCACCTTGGAGTTCAGCGGGAAAATACGTTCCACGCCTTGGCCAAAGCTCATTTTGCGAACGGTAAAGGAACCCTGCGGGCCGCGCTTCTTGGCAATCACGATGCCTTCGAATGCCTGCAACCGCTCCTTCTCCCCTTCTTTGATCTTTACCTGCACGCGTACTGTGTCGCCCGCGACAAAATCGGGAAGGTCCGTGCGCTGGAGCTTCTCGGCGAGGCGCTGCATTACTGGATGAATGGACATGACAATTTCCTAAGGGATTCGTTCGAACTCTTAGTGTACACATTTTCTCTGGATCTCGCATCCGAAGATAGGCATGGATAGACAGGCAAGGATGCGAAGGGGGCCACAATGCGATTCGAGTCGAAATGCGCGCGATTCCTGACTATCTTCGCACTTGGCTGCTGCATTTGCGCGGGCAACATCGCTGCCGGTCAAACTCCGGCGCCTCCGCAGGATAACCCGCCGCAGAGTGAGCCCGCTCCGACCGGACCTGTCTTCCGTGCCGGCACCACACTGGTTCTTGTCCCGGCGCTGGTGAGGACCAAGTCCGGCGCGCCCGTCTTTACCCTGACCGCTGAAGACTTTGTGCTCACAGACGACGATGTCCCGCAAAAGCTTTCCCTCGAACAGGACACGGATAGCGAGCCCTTGGCACTGATTGTGGCGATCGAGGTGGGGGGCGCCGGCGTGCGCCATCTTGACGACTATCGCAACCTCGGAACCGCTATCGAAGCGGCGGTAGGAAATGTTCCGCATCGCGTTGCCGTCGTCGGCTTCGACAGCTCACCACGGATGCTTCAGGACTTCACACCAGACTTCAACGCGATGGCAACGACGCTGCACGACCTCGACCCCGGAGATAACGGCGCGGCGATTTTCGATGGCCTCGTGTTCTCTGTCCATCAATTGGAGAAGCAGCCCCCGCAATACCGGAAGGCGATCTTCCTGATCAGCGAGACGGTCGATCATGGCAGCCAGGCCCATCTAGAAGAGGCATTGCGTGCCGTCAGCGACACGAATACGGCGATCTACAGCTTTGCCTTCTCCTCGACGAAATCGGATGCCAAGCATGAGGCGTCGCAGTTTTCTTCCTCGGAGCCAGGACCACCCGGCGGATGCTTCGCCAGCGATCCCAATGCAGACCCCTCGCAGAAGAAAGGGCGTGCAGAAAAAACCTTCGACTGTTTCAGCGAACTGGCTCCGCCGCTTCGCCTGGCGAAGATCGCGGCGCTGGTGGCCATGAACAGCATGCGCCGCAACGCATCCGAGACGGTGGCGCAGCTTACGGGCGGGGAATACTACGGGTTCAAGGACAGCCGCAGCCTGCAGAAAAGCCTAATGACGGTTTCCAACCACATTCCCAATCGTTACGTCCTCAGCTTTCGCCCGGAGGCGCCGCATCCCGGTCTGCACGCCCTGAGCCTGAAGCTGAAGGACTACTCGAACCTCGAGATCACGGCTCGAAAGAATTACTGGGCGCAGGACGGTCCGACAAACCACACGGCTGCTCCGTCGCAATAAAGAAAAGGCAACAGGGAGAGATACGCATAGGACAATCGGACGCCTTCCGCTTGCTCATCGGCATGTCTCGTTCAACGCAGCGTCGCGTGCGATCCGATCCAGAAAACTTCTGTCGGCGTCGCTAAGATCCGCATGCTCCAGTAGATCGGGACGGTTCTTCAGCGTCTTTAAGAGTGCCTGCTCGCGCCGCCAGCGGCGAATTGCTGCGTGGTCGCCGCCGCTCAACACCTCCGGCACCGTCAGTCCGCGAAACTCCGCGGGCCGCGTGTAATGCGGATAATCCAGCAGGCCGCCGCTACCATGGGTTGCGCGGGGCGGCACACCGTCCGGATGCACGCCCGTGTCGGCGACGCCGAAGCTCTCATAAGCCGATGAGTCTTCATTCCCCAGCACGCCGGGAAGCAGACGTGTCGTTGCATCCATGATGACGGCCGCGCCCAACTCGCCACCCGTCAGGACGTAGTCGCCAATCGATAGCTCGCGATCGCAGAAGAGCGTGGTCACGCGCTCGTCCACACCCTCATAGCGGCCGCAGACCAGCACGATACGTTCGAGCAGCGCCAACTCTCGTGCAACGACTTGTGTGAAGCGCGCACCCTGCGCCGATAGCAGGATGACGGATGCCTGCGCCGCTTGGCGTGTCTGTTTTTCGCTGACGCCGAGCGATTCGATGGCTGCCGCCAGCGGCTCCGGCTTCAACACCATGCCCTCGCCGCCGCCGAAGGGTCGGTCATCGACGGTGCGGTGACGGTCTGTCGTGAAGTCCCGCAGGTCGTGTCGCTCGCACTGCACGATGCCGTTCTCAAGCGCGCGCCGCACGACACCATGGGTGAAAAAGCCATCGAAAAATCCTGGAAAAATGGTGAGGATGTCGAAACGCATCGTGCGTCAGCTATCCTCGCGACTTCGCTGTTGCGCGGCGCGCTCCTCATCGGTCAACGAAGCGTTGATGCTCGTCAATCCCGCCGGCAACCGCATGCGAAGACGACGAGTCTCCAACTCAGCAGCGACCAGATAGGCCTTCGCGAAGGGGATCAGCAATTCGTCATCGTCATATTTCAGAACGAGCATGTCGAGCACATCGCCATCCCCTCGCAGTACATCGAGCACCGGGCCAAGGTCCACCGCTCCCGCTGCTTCGTCCGCTCCTGCTGTTTCGTTGATGACATGACATCCGATCAGGTCAGAGATGTACAGCGCGCCATCGGTCAGGGGCGTGCGCTGCCCGCGGGGAACCGCCACGTGCCAGCCACTCAGCAGAGTTGCGTCCGAGATGGAGTCAACGCTCGCAAATTTCAAGACGATGCGCCCCTTGTGCAGCCAGTGACGCTCAACTGTCGCTTCGCGCGGAGCGGTTCGCGTGTCCCGGGGCAGAAGCCACACGGAAGTGCGATCGGCGAAGCGTTCAGGAAAATCGGTAAGGAGATCGGCGATTAGCTCGCCATGGCGACCCTGGGTGCGGACCAGGCGAGCCAGCAGGACGAATCTGCTGTCGCGGTCTTCGGCGTCAGGCATAGGAGAGGTCTTGCGCCGAGCTATTCGACAGGCGCGTCGTGTGGCGCTTGATGACCTGGTTCGGCGGTTTCGTCATCGCCATCCTCGTCGTCTTCGTCTTCGACAATATCGAGCTCGTAACGCAGATGATGTCCCGCACCGACGGCGGCCAGGATGGTGCGCATCGAACGGACCGTGCGCCCCTGCTTGCCGATCACCTTGCCGACATCATCCGGCGACACCCGCATCTCAAGCACTGTGGTGTCGTCACCCTCATCGCCTTCCACAGCTTCTACGGAGACCTCGTCCGGATGATCCACCAATGCGCGCACGATCTGCGTCATCAGTTCTTCGGCGGCGTCCAGCTTCTCGTCGTGCGTCATGGATCTCCAAGTGGCAAAAGGGCAGGATAGCGAAGGAGCAGCATGAGGACGGTTGCGTCTACCTCACGCACCGGCGGTCCACCCGCACAACTAGGCAGCCGAAGCCGGCGCCGGAGCTTCCTTGTAGTCCTTGAGCAGCTTCGCCACGCGCTCAGAGAGTTGCGCGCCGTTGCCGGTCCAGTGATCGATGCGGTCCTTTTTCAGCAGCACACTCGCCGGGCTTGTGCGCGGGTTGTAGGTGCCTACCACTTCAATCGAACGGCCATTGCGTGCGCGGTCTTTCTCAATCACGACCACACGGTAATACGGCTGCTTGCGCGCTCCAAAGCGCGCCAAACGGATCATCAGCACAGGATTTCTGTTCCTTTCAGCGAAACTCTTCTCAGAATCGTCTCGGGATGGGCTAGAGCGTTTTCGGTAATGCTGTGCAGTGCGGAGACCCGCTCGGCGTGACCTTTTCTTGAAGAAAAGCCACAGGAGTTTGCACCAGACCCTCTACACCTAAACCGAAATACGATAAAGCCTGCCACCGGTAGGCCGGCGGCGACGCGGATGAGCAAACACCCGCACTACTCCCAACCCATCAAGTATGGCGGAATCAGCCGGTTTCCGCAAGGCAGGAGCCGGATCGTGGGCCAAGTCTCGCTGTGAAGCGTTGCTATGTTGGCCGAAAGCAAAATCGGCAGCGGATTGCATCGAAGCTGAGTATGGCTTCGACCACAGCACCACAATTAGACACACGTCAACTTGGCAATTCGGACATGCAACTCACCCGCATCGGTTTTGGCGCATGGGCCATCGGTGGCGGCGACTGGCAGTTCTCCTGGGGGCACCAGGAAGACAACGAATCGATTGCCGCTATTGAGCGTGCCCTCGACCTCGGCATCAACTGGATCGACACTGCGGCTATCTACGGGCTCGGCCATTCGGAAGAGGTTGTAGCGCGCGCTCTGAAGGGCTCGTCCCACAAACCCTATGTCTTTACCAAGTGCTCGATGCGTTGGGACAAGGATCGCAAGATCTACCGTAGTCTCAAGGCAGCCTCGGTTCGCGAGGAGGTGGAGGCATCCCTGCGACGCCTCGGGATCGACACCATCGACCTCTACCAGATCCACTGGCCCGACCCTGAAGCCGAGATCGAAGAGGGTTGGGAGGCGATGACGAAGCTGCAGCAGGAGGGCAAACTCCGTTATCTTGGCGTGTCGAACTTTAACGTGGCACAGATGGAGCGCGTCACGAAGATCGCGCCGATCACCTCTCTGCAACCGCCCTACTCCCTGATTCATCGACAGGTGGAGGCAGAGATTCTGCCTTGGTGCCATAAGCAGGGAGTCGGCGTCATCAACTATTCGCCCATGGCCTCCGGCCTGCTCACCGGCAAGATGACGGTGGAGCGTATCGAGACAATGCCGAAGGACGACTGGCGTCGGAAAAGCCCGCAATTCAACGCACCGAAGCTAGAAAAGAACCTGGCGCTGGTGGAACAGTTGCGCACCATCGCCGGCAAGCACGGCGTGGAGGCTGGCGTTATCGCTGTGGCCTACACGCTCCACAATCCCGCGGTGACCGCTGCGATCGTGGGTGCCCGCAATCCGAATCAGGTCGATGGAACGATCGCGGCTGCATCCTTTTCACTCAGCGACAACGAGTATCAGCAGCTGCGTAGCTTTGCGGAGAAGACGCTTGCCTGAGCGGCGTAGGGCACCGAAAAGCAGAAGAGCCTGCCGTTTGGGCAAGCTCTTCTGGTAAGGGCGAAGAATCACATCGCTTCGAGGTATTTTGGGAAGAGCTGACCGGCGCTGTCCTGGAACAGGGTTGTCAAGCGCGCCAGCATTTCACTGTAGAGAGCCGTAGCGCGATGCGCGTTGACAGAGGCACCTACGGTCGAGTGCGACAGCGCATATTTGCCGAGCGCCATCAAGACGCAGAGGCGAATCTGAAAGGCATCGCTGCGCAAGCCCTCCAGCAATGCTTCATCCGGCTCCGTGCCATGTTCCGCGGCGTAATCCGCAAGCTGTACGAGTAGCGGGGCATTGGTATACATCGCCCACAGGCCGCGTGCGCCGTCGATCTTCTTCCATATGTCGGCAGGGGTCGCGTTGATGCCGCCGCGATAGAGATAGCGCTCGGAGACTTCGTCCAGGCCCCAATCGTTAGCGCGAAGCTCGGCGACAATTTCATCCCATCCGCGATGCTTCCGTTTTGCCTGCTGACGACGCCACACACCCACGAAGGCGAGCAGGGCTACAGCGAGCAGTATCTGGAAGAACGAGAATGTCATCGGTGATCCGTGGTCCGAGTAACAGCCAAACGGGTACGTTTAGCTGATTGGGCTATTGTTACCAGAACTTGCTGCATTTGTGGAGTGAATTCTTTGCGTGGCGCCTCATTTCGGGAAAACGCCCAGGTCCAGAATACGAGGGTTCCCAGATAGGCCCCTATCTGTATCCAGTTAAGTTGAACCATATGAGAGATATACGCACTGCGGTCCGATTGGGAAAGGTGGCTGGAGCCGAGTTGTACCAAAAGAGAGATTGCAGCGTAAAAGGCGAGACCAGTCGCCAGTTGGAGGACATGGTTTTTCCACCCAATCCCGAGCATCTGTGCAAAACCTGCTAGGGCGGCAAAGAGAAGCAGCTTCAGGATCGCGAGTCCCAGCATGATTCGCATGGAAACCTGCTCAAAATGCCCAATGTCGGCGGCCTGAACTTGCCCTGAGAAGCTAGCTGCGATGACGGCACAGGTCAATAATGAGACGACGGCAACGGGCAGGATCGGAAAAGGGATCGAACGCCGCGCTGGCCGGACAACATTCCATCCAATCTCGAACAGTATGAAGAGCTGCAGGAGATAATCAATGACCGTGACAGCGTAGTAAAACCGCGTGTATGCCATATGATTGGCGCCGCTGTGGAGCATCCACCCCAGGGGATCTTCAACAAGATTAAAGATCATGTAACTGACAAGAATGGGGTAGATGCGCCCGTATTTCCTGCGCACTAGCTCGAACAGGAGCACACCTTGAAGAACCAAGGCGGCGGCAACGCCGAATCCCTCTAAAGTTATGAAACGCATCGTCCGGTACGCGTCACTATGAAGAGGAGCATACTCCACCGTAACGCGTAACTGGATATAACGTCATTGCCTAAAAGTTATTTGGCCTCAACTCTGATCCGGAGGCGCATCAGCTTCGATTAGCTGGCCACAACGATAGAGCCTTTGGTGCCGAGGTCGCGGGGAAAGGGAAGCGCTGGGCTATCTTGAGCGATGATAGAGCCTTTGGTGCCGAGGTCGCGGGGAAAGGGAAGCGCTGGGCTATCTTGAGCGATGATAGAGCCTTTGGTGCCGAGGTCGCGAGGAAAGGGAAGCGCTGGGCTATCTTGAGCGACGATAGAGCCTTTGGTGCCGAGGTCGCGGGGAAAGGGAAGCGCTGGGCTATCTTGAGCGACGATAGAGCCTTTGGTGCCGAGGTCGCGGGGAAAGGGAAGCGCCGGGCTATCTTGAGCGACGATAGAGCCTTTGGTGCCGAGGTCGCGGGGAAAGGGAAGCGCCGGGCTGGCAGCGGTGAGCATGCTACCCATACCGCGTGGGATCGGCAACATCGGGCTGGCAGCGGTGACTGAGGACTTGTCCAGGGTGGGAGTCAGGGTGGGAGTTGCGTTGGATACTTCCGCGCTGGCGATGCAGGGTGCGATCAGGATGGAGGATAGGGCAAGGACGGAAAGCAGCTTCATGGCAAGGGTCTCCCAAGGGTCTGTGTTCTGCGTGGCATATCGCCTACGCAATGAGAACCTTAGCCAACTCCGGAAACGGATTCTACAACTTTAGTGGAATTTAACTTTTGGGTAGCTGGTAATATTACCTATGTACTAATATCCATATGGAATGCGCCGGGAATCCGTCACGAGTTTCGGGGCGTCCGAGTGAAAGAGTCACATTAGTGCCAGTTCAGGAGATGCCTGTCGGGGCATCGCGCTACTCTCTTCGTGGGATGTCCGGCCTGCGGGCCGTTCAATAAAGTGAGGTCATGACCCCCGCACTCTCAGCGCAGGCAAAAGCGGATGCCCCGGTGGAGCTGAGAAATGCAGTTCGCTTTCCGCTCCAGATCCCGTTGCGACTCTTCACCGCGGCCGGTGAGATCGCAGCAATGACAGAGAATATCTCTGCCACCGGTGTTGCCTTTACGTTGACCCGCCCGCTTGAGGCGCAAACGCAGGTCCGTTTCACCATGAAGATGCCCGCAGAAGCGATGGGCACGCCCACAGACGTAGTAGTTCACTGCACCGGGCGTGTGGTACGCTGCAACACCAGTGATACCTGCTGGCGTGCCGCGGCGGTTATCGACGAATATTACTTCAGTCAGTAGAATTGCTTATGAGCGCAGCCAAGCCCGACATGCTTGACGACACCATTCCTGAGGAGCGGGTGGAGCCCGGCGCGCCCGCCGAGCCCAATATCATTCGCATCATCCTTGCGGATTCGCAGGCGATCTATCGTGTCGGCATGCGCAAGATTTTTGCGCTCGAAGACGACATCCGCGTAGTGGCCCAGGTCGATAATCTCGCCAATCTCGAGGCGGCCATTCAGCGCTTTCCTACCGATCTGGTCATTCTGGAAGGCGGCCTGATCTCGGGGACCACCGATGCGATCCCCGCCATCGTGCGCCGCAATCCGCAGGTCCGGATCATCATTCAGGCCGTCTCCACGGACGAACAAAATACCGTCGAGTTGTATCGCCGTGGCGTTCGCGGCATCATTCCGCGGTCCATCTCGCCGGATCTACTGGTCAAGTGCGTCCGCAAGATCGCGCAGGGCGAAACCTGGATCGATAACCAATCGGTCAACTGGGTCATTGAGGCCTACCGCTCGCAGGCTACGGCGCTGACCAGCCCCAAGAGCCAGCCGCGCCTCTCTCCGAAAGAGATGGCGATCATTACCTGCATTACACAGGGCAAGCGGAACAAGGAAATCGCTTATCAGTTGGGTACGACAGAGCAGGTGATCAAGAACTACCTGCGCAAGATCTACGACAAGCTCGGCGTGTCGGACCGGCTCGAGCTTGCGCTTTACTGCCTCCACCATCAACTGCACAAGAAATTTGCCGACGGATCGGTAAATGCAGATGGTGGCGACGCCGTACTGGCCCAAGTGCCGGCACAGGCTGCCCCGGCAGAGAAATAATCAGCCATGACACACCTGCGAATCCAGATATATCGCTAGCGAGTGACGTTGTGAAAGCAAGAGGGGAGGCCATGTGGCCTCCCCTCTTATATTTCGGGGATGTTCTGAATACGTCTGTCTGTTCTTCTGGGAAGAAGGCAGATATCTCCGCTGCCCCCACTTCGTTCAAGGTCCGGCTGAGATGACAAGGGGGCTCTAGAATCTTTAGACGGCGCGCGCCTGTTGTATCTCCGGCGGTGCGGGGAGGGCGTCCGCGTCCTCGACGGCCGACTCCCGTACCTGTTCGAGCAGATCGATCAGGATATCGACACGCTGCGGCGTCATATGTGCGAACAGGTTGCGGACGTGGGCTTCCATAAGCGGTCCGATATTGGTCAGCAGGTCGACACCTTCGCTGGTAATCTCCGTCAGCACAATACGGCGGTCCCGTACATCGCGCCGTCGCCGCACCAGCTTCTGTTTTGCAAGCCGGTCCAGCAGCCGCGTGATGTCCGGATCGATGCTCACCAGCTGGTGTCCCAGGTCGGTGCAGGTCATCCCGCCGGGTGATCCATCGCGCAGTACGCGCAGGGCGCTGTACTGCGTGGACGTCAATCCGTGGCTGCGCAGCAGTCGATGGACCTTGCGCTGCAGATGATCCGTCGCGCGCTCCAGATTCAGCAGCGCCTTCTCTGCCGGGCTGGTAACACCATGTGCCAGTCTGATTTCGTAGTTCAGGGCTCGTTCCACTCCAGACCTCCCTTCATCGATACAACAGCGTCATCCTGCGTGGGGCGTATTGTGCTTCAACTCGGTTGCAAGACAGGCAGGTTCCTCATGAGGAGGCCAGGGAGGCGAAGTTCACAACAAAACAGATACTCCTCAACGGAGACATCGGCGCGTCGTCAGCGTGACTGCTGCCTAAGTTTTTCAACATCACGTCTTCGAATGGCACTCCATTCGGACGAACACCACCGACATGGGTACGCATAGTTCGTCCAAACGGATTTCTCCCCGGAGAGCCGCTGTGAATGCTGCTGCTATGCTGGCCTCTGTTTGCTGAACCTCCTGACGCCATTTCGAACCTTGACCCCGAAGCAGCGGCATGCCTTTGCGGCCTGCTTTCTCGGCTGGTCGCTAGATTCGTTCGATTACTTCATCCTCGTCTTCTGCGTCTCGGCCATTGCAACGGACTTCCATGCCGCCAAGAGCGCGGTCACGGAGGCGCTCTTCCTCACGCTCGCCTTCCGGCCCGTGGGTGCGATCCTGTTTGGCTGGATTGCAGATCGAGTCGGCCGCAGGCCGACGCTGATCGTCAACATCCTGTGCTATTCCGTACTGGAACTAGCGTGCGCCTTTACCCCGTCCCTGCATCGGCTGTTGATCCTGCGCGCCTTATTCGGCATCGCTATGGGCGGCGAATGGGGAGTCGGGGCGGCGCTCGCCTTTGAGACATTGCCGAAGGAGAATCGCGGATTTTTCTCCGGTCTGCTGCAGGAGGGCTACGCGGTCGGCTATCTCGTTGCTGCCGCGGTCTTCGGGCTTCTGTTTCAGTCGATCGGATGGCGCGGCCTATTCATTATCGGCGCGGCGCCCGCTTTGGTTGCGGGTTATATCGCCCTGAAGGTAGAAGAGTCGCCAGCCTGGCAGAAGGGAAACGCAACTCGGGGCTCTGGCACCTCTTTTGCAGGCCTTTGGAAGAGCATCGTCGCGCATTTGCCATTGTTTCTGTTTCTCGTCGTGCTCATGACCGGCTTCAACGCCTTCAGTCATGGCAGCCAGGATCTGCATCCGCTTTTCCTGCAGAGCGATCACCACTTCAACCCGCATACGGTCAGCATCATCGGCGTCGTGCTCGCACTGGGTGCAATCTGCGGGGGTATCGTCTTCGGAACGCTCTCGGAGCGCTGGGGCAGGAAGCGGGCCATCATCACAGCCGCGCTGCTGACCATCCCGGTAGCTCCGCTCGCCACGCTGTCCCATGGTCCCATCGCACTCGCGGCCGGGGCCTTCCTGGTGCAGTTCATGGTGCAGGGCGCATGGGGTATTGTGCCGGTGTATCTGAGCGAGATCTCGCCCGGACCGGTGCGCGCCACCTTCCCCGGCCTGGTCTATCAGCTCGGTAACCTCATCGCCTCCAAGATCAGCAATGTGCAGGCACGCGCCGCCGAGCGCAACGGCAGCTATGGTCCCGTGCTTGCGGTAACGATCGTGGTGGTTGCGCTGTTCATCGCCGGTGTCATGTCCTTCGCGCGCGAATCGCGCGGCGCTGAGATCACGACCGACGCCTAGGAGCAAATTTCCTGCCGATGCTCTAGGGTCGGGTAATCGTTCTTGTGGCCTTTCATGAGGGAAAGCCACGCCGAATGCATCTCGCACTGAAAACATCAGGGCACCTCAAAACATCAGGAAATTTGCTCCAGTTGCATCCGTGCGTCTCCCGGTTACACTTGCCGCCATGCGTATCGTCGCGTTGTCGTTCTCGCTGTTTCTTTTCTCTGTCCTTACACTGCATGCACAGGTGGCACCCAGCAAAGTTCTGGACGTTTACACCGGCGCTGTACCGGGCGGGCTGGGCAACGGCCCGGCGGACCATCCAACGATCGATGTCTATCTGCCGGCGTCGAATCCGACGCATACAGCGGTCCTCGTCATTCCCGGCGGCGGGTACGGGGTCGTGGTGGCGGATCGGGAGGGCGCGGCGCCCGCCCAGTGGCTGTCGCAGCGCGGTGTCGCCGCCTTTGTCCTGCACTATCGCGTCTATCCGTATCGATATCCCGCGCCCATTGCAGATGCGGAGCGCGCCATGCGTCTGTTGCGCAGTCAGGCAGCAGAGTTCGGCTTCTCGTCGGATCATCTCGGCGCCTGGGGTTTTTCGGCCGGTGGCCATATCGCTGCCGTGCTGGCGACGCTCTTCGATGACGGTGTGCAGGCCAGCCCCGATCCAATCGAACACTTGAGCGATCGGCCGGACTTCGTTGTCCTCGCGTATCCGCTGATCAGCATGAAGCCCGGCATCGGGCACAACGGTTCGCGGGAGCACCTGCTCGGGCCATTGCCGAGTCCGGCGCTGATCGCGTTGCTCTCCACGGAAGATCACGTCACGCCGCAGAGTCCGCCGGCGTTTCTGTTCGCAACGAACGATGATGACGTTGTGCCGTCCCGGAACAGCGTGTTGTACGCCGCTGCCTGCCAGCGGGCCGGTGTTCCGGTGGAACTGCATTTGTTCGAGCATGGCCACCATGGTGTCGACCTGGCGGAACATCTGCCGGTGCTGCATGTGTGGACGCTATTGCTCGAAAACTGGATGCAGCAGAACAAGTGGATGGGAGAGACCGCTGCTCAATAGCATCGTCACACTAACGCATTTTCACTGTTGCTGCGTAGTGCCCAGTTCCGCGAAGTGTGGCTTTTCTTAATGGAAAAGCCACGCTGAGCATCGCGCCCTTCTCAATACCTACAGTGAAAATGCGCTAACGCGTGGTAAGTCCGCGCACCAGTCGCGAGGCCAGCGAGATGATGCAGCACAACGCCATCACGCAGACCAGAATCGACGTTAACCCCGCATGTTTGCCCACAAAGCCGAGCCCCGGCGGCCCAGCCAGCAATCCGGCGTAGCCAATGCCGACCGCTGTCGCAATACCCGCGCCTGCCGGCACCTCGGGCACGTGACCGGCGGTACGATAGATCACCGGCGAACCATTCGCCAGCCCGGCGCCCGTCAGCGCGAATCCCAGCAGCCACCAGAACTCGCCGTGCAGATGCGCCCAGCCTGTACCGACAACACAGCCCAGCCCGGCGGCCGACAGTAAACCGCCGATCAGTAAGGTGCGCTCCTCACCCAGTCGCGCAACGACTCGATCTCCAGTCAGGCGGCCGGTGACCATCAAGGCCGCGAAGGCGGCATATCCATACCCGGAGACGCCTTGCCCGGCGCCGCGCACCACCCGCAGGTAGAGTCCGCTCCAGTCGGCGATGGAGCCCTCGGAGACCATCGACAGAAAAGCCACCATGCCCAGTAATAACAGGCGCCCATGCGGCCTCAGGGCGTGCGGCTGATCGTGCAGACCCTCCTCCGCGCGTGTGAAGAGCCAGGGTGTGGCGGCTAGCACGACCACTACCAGCAGCGAGGAGAAGCAGAGAACGATGGCGCGCGCGGGCACGTGCCGCGAGAGTGCGAAGCTGGTGATCGCCGCGCCGCAAAAGCCTCCGATACTCCACATGCCATGCAGCCGCGAGATGGTGCGCTCGCCGAGTTGCTCTTCGACAGCAATGCCCTGCGCATTCATCGAGACGTCCATGCTGGCGCCCGCAATGCCGAAGCAGAACAGCGCGAGCGTCATCAGTATCGCTGTCGGTGCAAGGATGACGGCGCTCAGGATGATCGGGAAGGCCACGCCCGCCACGCGACATACAGCGCGGCTGCCCAACCGTGCCGTAAGCCGGCCGGCGAACGGCATCGCCAGCAATGCGCCCAGGCCGCTGGCCAGCAGCGTCCAGCCTAGGGAGCCGGCATCCAGATGCAGCTCACGTGCGCGATCCGGTACGTGCGGCACCCATGCGCCCATCACTACGCCATTGGCGAGGAAATACGCGGCAACGGCGCGTTGCGCTGTCTTCGCGCGGGCGGTGATAGAGAGGATCGAACTCGTCATTCCTCTTAGAGTATGGGAGCCGTGCTACGGCGACTCGTTTTGCCGAGGCGAGAGTCATGTTCGAGATATGACTCAGGTATCGGGAATCTTCGTCGAAACTCGCCTGACGAAGCGATGGATAGCTTCTGGATTAGCAAAGCAGTGCAACGCTCGCTAACCGACTCGGCATTTGTCACGCATGGACTGTCTTTGCGATCAACTTCCGAGTTGCCAACAGTCCGGAGGTAATGTGGCGATAGGGCGTCCCCGTTTCCATCCTTAGCATGGACGACTCAGGGCTGCGCTTTGGAGCGAAGGGTGACCTCACCAACATTGACGTCTTCCGGCTGCTCGAGGACGTATGCTACTGCACGAGCCACTGCTTCGGGGGACATGGCGAACTTCTCTCCTGCCTTTTGCAACTGTTCTTTGAGTTCTGGGCTTTTCACATGTTCGCTGAATGCAGTATCAGTAAAGCCAGGCAGAATCGTACTCACCCGAATGTGACCTGCCAGTTCCTGCCTCAGGCCGTCGGAGATAGCAAGCACAGCCGCTTTGCTGGCTGAGTACACAACTTGGTTGGGGACAGTCTTTCGAGCCGCAGTAGAAGCTGTATGTATGAAGTGCCCCGAGCCTTGCTGACGAAAAACGGGCAGCGCAGCGGCTATACCGAACAAGACGCCTTTGATGTTCACGTCGACCATCGTCTCCCAATCATCGACCGCGAGATCGTCGAAGGGGCCAATTGGCATCGCACCAGCATTGCTGAATAAAACATCCAGCCGACCAAAGCTCTGCTGAGCAAGGGTGACGAGTCGTTGAAGGCCTTCACGTCTGCTCACGTCCGTTACTCGGTATACGACTTGGCCACCAGCAGCTTTAATCTCTTCTGTCAGTATGGAGAGTCCTTCTTCGTGCCGAGCGCCAAGCGCAAGCTTTGCCCCGCCACGGGCAAGATGAAGGGCTGTAGCTCGTCCGATACCGCTGCTTGCGCCCGTAATTGCGACAACTTGGCCGCTGATCATATCGTCTCCACCGAGAGAGATGACTTTCGGCTGTGCGAGGTTTCAGGCGAAGCAAAATTAGTCCTCACAAGTCGCCTTCTTATGAGTGATCGCCCGGATGACAGAAAGGGCTCTCGACCCTCGCTCGCGATACTGTGGTTGCATGCCTGACACAATGCTGCAACTCTCTGCGCCCGCTGCCCGCGTTCTGGGCTCGTTACTGGAGAAGGAAACGACAACGCCGGAGTACTATCCGCTCTCGCTGCTGGCGCTGACAAATGCGTGCAACCAGCGATCGAGCCGGCATCCGGTAATGGAGCTGACGGAAGATGAGGTGCGCATGGCCTTGCATCAGCTCGAAGATGCCGGACTGGCTGCGCCGGTGCGAGGGACAGAGAGTCGTGTTGCAAAGTTCGCGCACCACGCCGGTGAAGTGTTCAACCTGCGCCGTGGAGAGATGGCCGTGCTCTGCGTGCTGCTGCTGCGCGGGCCGCAGACGCCGGGCGAGTTGCGCAGTCGCACGGACCGCCTGCACACCTTCGCCGCCATCGATGAGGTCGAGAACTCCCTGCAGCAGCTGGCGCAGCGTGAGCCGCCGTTGGCGAGGGCCATGCCGCGTGAGCCGGGGGCGCGCGAGGTCCGTTATGTGCAGCTGTTGTCGTCGGTTCCGGAGATGTCTTCCGGCACTCCCACCGAGATCACGCGCCCTGCCGCTGCCGGAATTCTCACTTCGAGTACCGACCGCATTGCGCAGCTGGAGAGCGACATAGCCGAGCTTCGCTCGCGCCTTGCCTCGCTTGAGGACAAGCTGTCGCAGCTTCTTGGGTGAAACACCGCGGGTGAAGTACTGCGGGTGAATTACTGCGAAGCGTTGCTCTACTGCAGGAGGCGTTGCAATGTCGCGTCGAGGTCTCCGACTCCATCCAGCAGTGCGACAACCTTGCCGTGCCGGTCGACGAGTACATTCGTCGGCCAGGAAGAGATCTGGAATCTCGTTTCAATCATCTCCCGGTCCAGCTTTGCCTGCGGCCAATGGATGTCGAGTTTGTCCACGATGTCTTCTGCCTTCTCCGTATCGTCGTCACCGTTCATGCCCAGGATCTCGAAGCCCTGGTCGTGGTAGCGGTCGTAGGTCGCCTTCAGACCGGGCAGGTCGGCCACGCAGGAATTGCACCACGCTGTCCAGAAATTCAATAGACGGAGCTTGCCCTTGACGTTGGAGAGGTGCCGCTTCTTCTCGGAAAAATTGCGGTATTCAAAATCCGGCACTTTATCCCCCACTGCCATCGAGATGCGGTGGTAATCGCTGGAGGGGACGGTCTTCATCGTGAAGGTACGCGTCTCCAAGTCGATCCGCGTGGTCTGCAGGTAGTAGTCCTTCAGGCGGAAGACCGGCGCAGATCCATGGGTATAGCCCAGCTCGGGCGATCCCGGTGTGGTGTCGATGGCGCCGTCTCGGTTCAGGTCCATCGCCTCTTGCGTGCTCGCCGCATTGAGCGGTGGCTGTGCGGAATCATGCACCAGGTCATAGGAAAAGTGCATCAGGACGCGGCCAAACGGGAGCTGCGCATAGCCTGCGATGAATGGGTCGGCGCCGATGAGCACCCGGCGGGTGCCGGGCGGACTCGGTGCACCGCCAAAGCTCGCCGAAGGCAGCGCAACCAGGATCGGCATCTCTTGGTAGGCGCCGCCCCTGAGCGGCAGAAGCAAACGAGCCTCCGCGCTTGCCGAAGACCCCGGTGGCAGCACTTCGAGAGGGGCTCCTTCGTCGGGTCCGAAGCTGCCGTCGCGGTTGACGTCCAGGTAAGCGAAGCTGCGACCGTCCTTCAACTCGACGAGGCGGCCATGTACCGGTCGTTTCGGATCGTCGGGCAGCATGCATTCCCCCGCGAAGGCGCGGGCGACATGCTCCGGCTGCAAGCCAAGCCTGCGGACCTCATCAATGCTGGCTGAGTGCCAGATAAAGGTCTTCCAATGCCCCCTCTCCACCGATAGCCGATCGGCTAACTCGCCTCGGAAGTAGCGTGCATCCGCGTGTGCCGTGAGGACCAGGAAAGTGCAGAGGGCAGGCAGCGCGCCTAAAGCGAGGTAACTTCGACTCATGTCGAAGTTCTAACTCCACCTCTTTCCCGGCGCAAGTAAACATCCTTGCTGTCACCGTATCCTGAAGCTATGACATGGCTTGTGTGGGCGCTCCTCTCGGCACTTTTTGCTGCGGCAACGGCTATTTTGGCCAAAATCGGCATCGCCGGCATCGACTCGAATCTGGCCACGGCCATCCGCACCACAGTGGTCCTGGTCTTCACTTGGGCTATCGCTATTGCGCTGGGAAAGCACAACGCCATGGGGCAGATCGGCAGCCGGTCCTGGTTGTTCCTGGTGCTCTCCGGCATCGCGACGGGCCTCTCCTGGCTGTGCTACTTTCGCGCGCTGCAGCTCGGTCCCGCCTCCGCGGTCGCGCCGATCGACAAGCTCAGCGTGGTGCTGGTCATCATTTTCGCGTCGCTGTTTCTCCACGAGGGGCTCACGACGCCGAAGATCATCGGCGGCTTGCTGATCGCGGGTGGAGCGGCCACGTTAGTCTTCGGCTGATAGCGCATTTTCCTGCTTTCGCCAACGGTTGATTATCCTTGGGCAACATGACACGGAACCGGATTGCGCTGCTGGCGCTTAGCTGCATCTTTTCTTTCATACACAACACCGTAAGTGCGCAACAACCGGCCGCCGATCACGGGGCGGACGCGAGTCGCCTCCTGCGCGCGTCCTACGGACCCTTCCGCGCCAACAACGACCTGCTCTCGTACAGGCTGCATGTGCGCGTGAACCCGGCGGACAAATCCATTCGCGGCGACAACGAGATTCGCTTCCGTGTGTTGGCCGAGGCGACGCGCATCCAGATCGACCTCTACCCCGATCTGGCTGTGGACAAGATCCTGATGGATGGGCAGGAGCTGAAGTACACACGGGAACTGGGTGCGGTGTACATCGACTTCCCCCAGGCACTGCATGCCGGCAACGACTACACCATCGACTTCTTCTACTCCGGCCACCCCAAGGCCATCGGGCGCTTCGGAGGCATCACCTTCGGCGCAGATACAGCCGGCAATCCCTGGATCGTGACTGCGTGCGAAAATGACGGTTCGAGCGTGTGGTGGCCCAGCAAGGACCAGTGGCGCGACGAGCCGCAGGACGGCATGGAGATCGATGCCGATGTACCGGACGGATTGACGGATGTATCGAACGGAAAGTTCGTCAGCGAAACGAAGCTGGACGATGGCTACACCCGCTGGACCTGGCAGGTGCATTACCCGATCAACAGCTATGACGTGGCGCTGAACATCGGCAAATACTCGCATTGGAGCGACACCTACAGCCATGTGCCGGTGGACTTCTACGCGCTGCCGGCCGACCTCGAAAAGGCGAAGACACAGTTCACGCAGGCCAAGGAGATGCTCGATGCCTTCCAGCACTACTTCGGCGAATACCCATTTATCAAGGACGGTTACAAACTGATCCAGGTGCCCTATGCGGGCATGGAACACCAGAGCGCCGTCGCGTACGGCAACGGCTTCAAGAACAGCTACGGCAAAGGCGACTGGACGGGGGTCGGCATCAGCCCGCGCTTCGACTTCATCATCATCCACGAGAGCGGGCATGAATGGTTCGGCAACGCCGTGACGGCGCGCGACGTATCGGACATGTGGATCCACGAGGGCTGGGATACCTACGCAGAAAGTCTGTACGTGGAGTACAGGTGGGGCAAAGCCGACGCGTTGAAATATGTGAACGGCTACAAGAGCAAAGTAAAGAACAAGGCGCCCATCGTTACCGCTCATGAACTAGGCGAGGAGCCTACCGAAGACCAGTACTTCAAGGGCGCACTGTTTCTCAACACGCTGCGCAGCGTCATCGACAACGACGCAAAGTGGTTCCAGTTGATCCACGACTACTACCAGACCTTCAAGTACAAGACCATCCTGACGGAAGATGTGGTGGACTTCTTCAATCGCCGGTCCGGTATCGACCTGACACCGGAGTTCAACCAGTACCTGCGGCATCCGGCGATCCCGGTGCTGCAACTGCGCTTCGATCCGGAGGTGAAGCGCGTCTCCTATCGGTGGAAGGTGGACCAGGCGGTCTTTCGCATGCCGGTGAAGGTGGGCGATCCGGCGCACTGGCAGACCATCATGCCAACCGTGGATTGGCAGGTCATGCCGACGCCGCTGACGCCGGAACAGTTCCAGGTGGCTACGGATCTCTACTACATCGACGTAGACAAGAGCTCCGGCTCCATGCAGCCTTAGCCAATCGTGGCAAATGAGGCAAAAAAGCGGTTGGTAAGCCTAGTTCTGATTATTAACAGCCGATTCAATCAAAAAAATAAAGATAACCACGCATTTGTTGTTGCAAATTATGTCATTTGAGGAGCAAAGTGTTGCGCAACGTGGAGGAAGCCTCTCCACGCGCTCCGTGGCCTTCGGGTCGGACGACGTCGTCCCATCCAGACCGTAAGCCGGCCGCGATAGCTGTTTCTTCCTGCTTGTTTCTGTGGTCCGTCTGCCTTTCGCAGCACCGCAACAGACATTGCTTACCAGGAGAGTTCCTCATATGCACGTCCTCCCCCGTATCTCCCGCCGCTTGGTGCGTCGCAGCGTCATGCTGGCCGCAATTACCGTCCTACCCACCCTCTTCCTCGAACATGCACAGGCGGCAACCGCCTGTGCTTCCGCCTGGACCTCAAGCACTGCCTATACCGGCGGTCAAACCGCGAGTGCTAATGGTGTGAACTACACAGCAAACTGGTGGACGCAGGGGCAAAATCCGGCAACCAACAGCGGCGGCAGTGGCAGCGGCCAGCCCTGGACAACCGACGGCGCATGCAGCGGCAGCGGGGGTGGAGGCGGCGGTGGGGGCACCGGCAATCCGCCACCGCCGGTCAATCCAGGCGCGAAGTTATATGCGCCCTATGTCGACATGAGCCTCACACCCGATGAGCAACTGCTCGGCATGCAGCAGCAGTCCGGCATCAAGGGTGTGACCATGGCCTTTCTAGTGGCCGCAGGAGGCGGATGCCAGGTAGGTTGGGGCGGTCTGGGCGGCGTGCTACCCACCGACAATATGTCGAACGGCACATCGATCTTGAGCGTCGTGCAGGGACTGCAGCAGGCGGGTGTGCAAGTGGTGATCTCCTTTGGCGGCGCCACCGGCACCGAACCTGCGCTGGCATGTACGAGCGCGACGCAGCTGCAGGCGCTCTACCAGTCAGTCATCAACCGTTACAAGGTCAATATGCTGGACTTCGATATTGAGGGTGGCGCGGTATCGAACCAGGCATCGATCACGCTGCGCGATCAGGCATTGAAGGCGTTGAAGGCAGCGAATCCCGGACTGGTCATCTCCTACACGTTGCCGGTCCTGCCGACCGGCCTGGTCGACACCGGTGTCAACATCCTGAAGAGTGCAACTGCCGACGGGCTGGGGATCGATGTCGTGAATGTGATGGCAATGGACTACGGTTCCAGCTCCGACAACGGCGGCCAGATGGGTCTGGATGCGACGGATGCTGCCAGCGCCACCTATGCCCAGGTGAAGTCGGCAGGGCAAAAATCGCTGATTGGGGTGACGCCGATGGTGGGCGTGAACGACACCAACACGGAGATATTCAAGCTCTCGGATGTCCAGACACTACTGAACTTCGCGAACAGCAACAGTTACATAAACCGGCTGGCTATCTGGTCCCTGGCGCGGGACAATGGGGGCTGCTCCGGCCAGGGCTACGCATCGCCAACTTGCAGCGGCGTCACGCAGTCCGACTTCCAGTATTCGGAGAGCCTGCTGACGTTCTGACCTGTCTTCCCCGAAGAAGAACGCCGGGCAGGAGATCCATTCTGCCCGGCGTTCTCTTGTTTCCTCGATCCGGCGTTATCGAACGAGAAAGTCAGCACGGCAGCCGTGGTCGACCCAGACGCCGCGTCGGTCATAGCCCCAGCTATAGCCTTGCTGGCATCGCGCATCGCTGCGCTGGCGGACCATCTGCACATTGCCGCGTGTGTTGGCAGTGCAGTAGTGACGCCTGCCGTCGTCCGACGAGCAGGTGAGCGACTGACCGCCCCTGCCATTGTTCCATCCCGGCCGGCCGTTGACGCCCCCTGGACCATAGCCATTGCCGCGGCTGGCCACGAAATCTGCACGGCAGCCGTGATCCACCCAGACGCCGCGTCGGTCATAGCCCCAGCTATAGCCCTGCTGGCAGCGGGCGTCGCTGCGTTGCCGGACCATCGAGACACCACCGCGGGTATCGATCCCGCAATAGTGCCGCCGCCCGTCATCTGAAGAACAGGTGACCGATTGTGCCACCGCCAGCCGCGCGCTCATCGCAAGCAACGCGATGAAACAAAGAACCGCAACAAGAACTCCACGTATCCGCATCGCAGACCCCCAGCCCGGAATCCTACGCCATAAACGTAGATCGTCAAGTTAACTCTTGAGGCGGCTTCTGCTCCGCAGGTTGCCTGAACTAGTGAAGCGATAGGGAATCAGCGGCCATGGTGGAGATACACCACCATGCCCACACCGAGCAGCACGACCGCCAAAATGACCAGCAGCAGTGCGCCACCTAAGAGAAGCGTTACACGGCGGCGCTGCGCGTCATTCGGCTTGGTGATACCGAAGCCCTGGACGAACATCTCGACGAGGTATTCGAGGAATCGCATTCTGTGGTCGATGTTGCGGAGACAATGTTACTTCGGGCGCTCCAGGTCGAAGCGGTCATGCGTGCGCGTATAGCTTGGTCCGCCCATGCGGCCGATCGCCGCGAGCTTGTCCGGGTCGATACGATAGTTGTCCAGCAAGTCTTCGCGCACGTGGAAGCGCAGCACCTGGCCGAGCACAACGCTGCCACCCGCGGGCCGGTCGCTGACCTCGACAACCTGATGCAGCCGACACTCCATCTGCACCGGGCTTTCGGCTACCCGTGGCGGCTTCACCACTTCGCTCGCAATTGCTGTTAGACCCGCAAGGTCGAATTCGTCCACATCGGGCGGTACCTGTGCCGATGTCGCATTCATCGTCTCCGCCATCGCTTCTGTCACCACGTTGATGACAAATTCACGAGTAGCGACGATGTTTCGCAGAGTATCCTTGTGCGCGCTGAGCCCGCGTTGCGGATCCTCCAGGCGGACGGATGGACAGAACAGCACGACAGGCGGATCTGCCGAAACAGCGGTGAAGTAGCTGAACGGCGCGAGATTCCGAATGCCCCGGCCATCGAGTGTCGAGACGAAGGCGATCGGCCGCGGCACGATCGACCCGATCATCAGTTTGTAGATGTTCTGGACGGACTCGTGTTCCGGGTCGAAACTCTGCATGTGAGCTATGAAGCGGTTGGCCGGAGAACGGATAGCTGGAAAAACGATCAGCCAAGAAGCGGTCAGCGAGAATCCGTTTCGATTCAATAATCGTCCCCAAGAACGCTCTTGCCGACCGCTCTCCAGCTATCCGGTTCTACTCTGAGCGCTCTTTTGCAAAACGCCGCTCTCTTCCTACAGATTTCCCCGGTCGGCCTGCTCGCGTTCGATGGCCTCGAAGAGCGCCTTGAAGTTTCCTTTGCCAAAGGACTTGCTGCCCTTGCGCTGGATGATCTCGTAGAACAGTGTGGGGCGATCCTCAACCGGCTTGGTGAAGATCTGAAGCATGTAGCCTTCATCGTCGCGGTCGACCAGCACCCCCAACTGCTCCAGTTCATGGACAGGCTCATCGATCTGGCCCACCCGGTCTTGGAGGCTGGAGTAGTAGCTGTGCGGCACCTTCAGGAATTCGACACCCTGTTTCTGCAACTGCGCGACTGTCTGCCGAATGTCGTTGGTCGCCAGCGCGAGATGTTGGACGCCGGGGCCGCCATAGAAGTCCAGATATTCTTCGATCTGCGACTTCTTGCGCCCTTCGGCCGGCTCGTTGATAGGAAACTTCACGCGTCCGTTGCCGTTGGCCATCACCTTGGACATCAGCGCGGAATATTCCGTGGAGATGTCGGCATCGTCGAAGTGCTGATAGAGGCCGAAGCCCATGACATCGCGATAGAAGTCGACGGCTGTATTCATCTCGTTCCAGCCCACATTGCCGACCATGTGATCGATATGCAGCAGACCGACAGGACGCGCCTGCGTATCTTCATGCACGGCGCGATATCCGGGCAGGAACGGTCCCTTGTAGTGGGTTCTCTCGACAAAGGTATGGATCGTATCGCCATAGGTGGCGATGCTCGCCATCACCACGGCGCCATGCTCATCCTTTTGCTCGAAGGGCTCGCGAATGCTCTTCGCGCCGCGCTTGGTGGTCTCGGTCCAGGCCGAGCGCGCGTCGTCTACCCACAATGCAACATCCTTTACGCCGTCGCCGTGCCGATGGATATGCTCGGCGACCTCACCCTTGGAGTGGAGTGGTGTCGTCAGCACCAGCCGGATCTTTCCCTGCTGCAGCACGTATGAGGCGCGGTCGCGCATCCCGGTCTCCGGTCCCGCATAGGCGACCAGCTTGTGGCCGAAGGCAAGCCGGTAGTAGTACGCGGACTGCCGCGCGTTGCCGACGTAAAACTCGACGTAGTCCGTGCCGTTCAACGGCAGGAAGTCTTTCTTCACTTCAGCTTCGGGATGCACCATGGTTGCCATTTGTCTGTCCCTCCGTTTCGCGCAGTGGCTCGGTGATCGTTCCGATGCCGGATGCGCAACCCATCACGATATACCGGCCTGCGGACCCTTGGCCAGATGGCCCCATAGGCGGGCAGGCGAGTGTGCTCGGTCTGCCTCGTAGAATAGCCGCCATGCTTCTCAGGCAAATTAGTCTCTTGCCAGACCGCGTGGAGAACTGGAACGACTACCCTTTCAATGTTCCAGCGATTGCGACTCTGCGCGAGTTACCGGTCACGAGTCCAGTACTCTTCTTTGTTGGCGAAAACGGGTCTGGCAAATCGACCTTGCTTGAGGCGATCGCAACCCATTATGGCTTCGGCAGGGAAGGCGGCAATCGCAACCTTCGTGTCGAAACCACCGAGAGCGTCCGTGTAGTCGAGCCGCTTGTCAAAGCATTACGCCTGAGTTTCAGCAACCGACTCGGAAAAGGATTTTATCTTCGTGCGGAAAGCTTCTTTAACACGGCAACCGCAGTGGATGCGCTGGGAGTAGCCGACCTCTATGGTGGACGAAGTTTGCATGAGCAGTCACACGGGGAATCCTTTCTTTCCTTGGTCGGCGCCAAGTTCAACCGTGATGGCTTCTACGTCATGGACGAACCTGAAGCTGCGCTTTCTCCGCAACGGCAGTTGAGCTTGCTTATGATCATTCACGATCTGCTGGAAAAGCGGCAAAACGTCTCGGTGCTAATCGCAACCCACTCACCGATCCTCCTGGCGTATCCAGAGGCACAGATTCTGTCTTTTGATGACGGCGTGATCCGGGAAGTCAGCTACAGGCAAACTGCCTCATATCAGCTGTGCAGCAGCTTTCTTGCCGATCCTGATCGATATGTCCGAGCGCTTTTCCAGCATGGCATCGAGCCTGAGGTGGGAGGCTGACGATCACATCTGTGGTCATCTTCCAGATGGACTAATGTGCAAGACCCCAAGAAGCCAGGTCGCGCCAAAGACGTGACGGAACGCTATGCGGATCCGGTTTCAATTTGAAACTGCGACAGGAACATCTCTCAGAATCTGCCATGTTGCCCCATCGATTTCGCTACACTTGAAATAGAGAGACACGAAACGCCCGCGGCAATCTCGCGGGCGTTTCCATTTGCACGGGCAATACCCACGCTCAACGGCCTCTAAGCCCTTTGACTGGAAGAATTTAGCAACAAGCTATGTGGAATGAATAGCTTAGCCGCCGGAAAGTGGATTTGCCTCACATCCAGTGCAGAATGGAGGCCATAAACCCTTTGGAAAGAGGAATTTAGGGTGTAAGTCCTTTGGATAGAATAATTTGGCTTCGGAAGTGCCTCTATGTCGCTGCAGCATAAAGACTTCCGACTCATTATGCGGAACCGGAGGGGAGGGGGTGGGAGGGTGGGCAGGTAACATGATGTATCCGGGCTCGCCGCAATCCCGATCCTGCATTGACATGCTTCCATGCAGGCTGCAATGCTGCGAAGTTTGCTCCAAGGGTTTGCTCACGCCGCATGTCGCTGCGCAACAGCACGTGCGTGGTGCGATTCTTAGCATAGAGAGGAAACTTCTATCATGGCCGCTACCGCATCCGCTCCCAGTCTTCCGCTTGCCGCTTCCTACCTGATCCAGCAGGACTGGAGCCAGTACACCGAGGAGCAGCACAGCGTCTGGGCGGAACTGGTAGGCCGCCGCATGCCGCAACTGGAGGAGCATGCCTGCCACGAGTATCTCGACGGCTTTCACAACATTGGCCTGCGTCAGGACGTCATCCCCGATCTGGCGCATGTGAACACTCTGCTGGCGCCACGCACGGGCTGGAATGCGACACCGGTCTCCGGGTACCTGCCCGCAGCAGCGTTCTTCGAGATGATCGCGGCGCGCCGCTTTCCGACGACCACGACGCTGCGCACGCGCGAGTCGCTGGAATACACGCCGGAGCCGGACATCTTTCACGACGTCTTCGGTCACGTGCCGATGCATGCCCATCCAGTATTTGCCGATTTCCTGCAGAGCTACGGCCAGGTGTGCGCGGGGCTCACACGGCAGGAAGATTTGGACCGGATGGGACGGCTCTTCTGGTTCACGGTGGAGTTCGGGGTGATCCGGCAGAACGGCAAGATCAAACTGTATGGTTCCGGACTGATCTCCTCCCACGGCGAATCGAGCTACGTGCTCTCCGGCGGTCCGGAGATTCGCAACTTCGATCTCGACGAGGTGCTCAACCGCGACTTCAACATCTCCGAGATGCAGAAGGTGGTCTATGCGGTCGAGTCCTTCGACCAGATCTATGAGGCAACGCGCCAGGCGCAGTCGCGCCTGGGTTGATGGGTTCAGATCAACCCAGATAGCTAATCCACATCTGTTCGAGATGAGGGCATCCAGAGATGAGGGAGCCCGCACGAGAAGCCAGAAAGCGCTAACGCAGTTTCTTGCCACGTGGGAGATAACTCTGCAGGCTCCGTATTGCACGAAAGGTGCACATATTTTTATGCGCAGGCGGTAGCCGGTCATGCACAATGCGAGGAAGGAGTTTCCGCTTCATGCCTCGCATTCACTTTCACCAGCAACTGGAGCAGCTGAAGGACAAGCTGCTTGCCATGGCTGCGTTATCGCAGCAGGCGGTGGAGTATGCCGTGGATGCGTACCTCGACCGGGATCAAAGGCTGTGCTCGTTCGTGCGTGAGAACGAGGCGGCTATCAACATGGCCCAGCGCGATGTGGACGAGATGGCCTACGAACTGCTCGCGAAGGAGCAGCCGATGGCAGTCGATCTGCGCTTTATTCTTTCGGTCATCAAGATCAATGCGGACCTGGAGCGGATTGGCGACCAGTCGATGAGCATCGCCCGCCGTGCGGAGGAGATGCTGCGGGTGCCGCCCGCTACATTGCCGGTGGATATTGCGGCCATGGGCACGCATGCGAGCGACATGATGCGGCGCGCCGTTCAATCGCTGGTGGAAGCGGACGCACCACTCGCCGAGTCCGTTCGCGAAATGGACGATGACATCGACCATATGAATCGCACGGCGCACCGGGATCTCATCCAAGTGATGCAGCAGTCCCCGGATGCCAGTCTGCAGGCGCTGAACGCCGTGATTACGGCACGCAACCTGGAGCGTATCGCCGATCACGCAACGAATATCGCGACCGACGTCATCTTCTGGGTGCGGGGCGCGGATGTGCGCCATCAGCTCGCGATGGCGGAGTAGGCGCTCCTCTCCAACCTACACCGGGCCCGGCGCATCTCCCTTCCTATCAACCCGTTGCAAGATAGACTTCTCCCTACCCGGCTTCTTCGGAAAGGATGCGTCCGCATCATGCTGATTGCCCGTTTTCTCCTCCCGATCGCACTGCTGATCGCTCCGTTTGCGAGTGCTCAACAGCCTACTGCACCGGCCAAACCCTCGGCGGCCATCCCGGCACGCAACCTTGCCATCCACTTCGATCCAAAGGCGACGCAGATCCATTTCACCGTGGGTAGCATGCTTCACGATGTGCGGGGAACATTCCAGTTCAAAGGTGGTGCGATTGCGATCGATCCTGACTCGACGCTGGCGCAGGGCGAACTCCTGGTCGATGCCACCACTGGCCGCACCGGCAGCGCCGCCGAGGACAAGGAGATGCAGAATGAGGTGCTGGAGAGCAGCCGGTATCCGTCGATCTTCTTCCACGCCGAACATCTTCGCGGACAAGTGCCTGCGACCGATGGAAGTTCAGACGTAATCGCAGAAGGAACCCTGAACATTCACGGCGCGGACCACGCAGTCCAGTTGAAGGTGCACCTGCTGCGCCAGGGGCATTCGCTGATTGCGACGACACACTTCACTGTGCCCTATGTGCAATGGGGTATGAAGAACCCGCGCGGCATGCTCTTTCATCTCGGTAAGACCGCAGACGTAGACGTGACTGCGAAGGGGAGTGTACGCACCGTCGCCACCATCAACGACACGCAGTCCAATGATAGCGATGAAGAAGGCCCCAGCCGTTAGAGCAGGACACCTGTCCCTGCGCGCTCTCGGGTTGAGGCCTCTCCGGTTTAACTCATTTCACCGTTATTGTGTGAAGCCAAGTTCAGCGAGGTGTGGCTTCTCTTGAAGGAAAAGCCACGTCGAGCCATCGCCCTTTTGCCTTCACTTACAGTGAAATTGCTTATGAGCCGGGCGTGTTCAACTGCTGTACCAGCTGATACACGAACGTGCCCACAAGCGCGACCGACATGATACAGGTGGCGACCGTCATGGCGCGCACCGCCGGCTGCACCTTCCGTACACGGGCCAGGATGCTCTCCTGTTCCTTGTGCTGGTGATCGTTACAGTCGCCAAGGAAGAGACAGTCCTCTTCGTAGCGGGTCAACGTGGAACGATATGCGAGCAGTGCGAGCAACACAGTAGCAGCGACTGCCCAAACGATGAAGACGATGGTTACATAGTGCATACAGCACCTCCGGTGTCTCAACCGCGAGCGGCGCCTGTGTGCCATTGCCAGATGTGGCGGTACCATCGTCACAGCCGGTCTCCGGGGGACAGAGGGGCCGTTCAGCAGAGAACGGTAGTCCTGTCAAGCATCGATTGACAACATTTTTTGTGATTTTGTTGCGTGCCTGCGGGAGTGTTGCACGCACAGTCCTGAGGGCAACTCTTTACCATACTGGCAACTAAATCGAACTTGGGTAACCTATAGATTTGATTACTACATGTAATGTGAAGCAGCAAAGGTGCCGCAACGGCTCGTATCCGGCGGGAAAAGCGATGTCCAGACACACCTTGAAGGCAGCCGGAGCAAGGCGGTATTCATCACACGCAGTGACCTGGGTTGGAGTCGGGTCTGGGAGACCTTCCATGGCGCTTAAATCGAGTCGTTTACTTCACCTTATTGCTCTCAGCACCTTCATTTTGACCGCAATTGCTCTTACCGGCTGTGACAATCGTCCGAATAACCAGGAGATTCGCCGGCAAAGTGCCGACGCGACGCGCGATGTGCAGAAGGGCGCAAAAGAGCTTTCAGCCGATACCAAGGTGGCCGCAGCAAATGCCGTGAACGGTGTGAATGCCGTGGCCCAGGGAGTGAAAGACGGTGTCAATGGCGGAAGATCCGGGGATACTGGCGATCTGGTGGACATCAACAGCGCCAATACGGCTCGGATGGCGATGTTGCCGGGCATCAGTGTCACCAAGGCTCACGATATCGTCGAGGGGCGCCCCTACAACGATGCGCATGCCTTGGTACATCGCGGACTGCTGACGCAGGCGCAGTATGATCGCATTGCCGGCAAGATTGTTGCGAGATAGCTCGGTTACCAACCAATGACGATTGGTGGCAAATAGGGAGCCGGATCCTGCGACCTAAAGCACTACGGTGCATCTCAATGGTGTGGTCGAATCCGGATAAAACTTGTCCGGGATTCGGCAACGCCTTAGACTAGAGAGAATCGATCTCCAGGGGAGAATGAGTGATATGGCAACCATTGCACAGCCTTTGACAGAGCAGACCAACCCGCCGAAGCAGACGCCGGTCGTCCTAACCGACGGCGCCATCACCAAGGTGCGGGAGATTATGGCGACCCAGGATCCCCTCCCGGCAGGGTTACGAATCGGCGTGGTCGGTGGCGGATGTTCCGGCTTTCAATACTCCATGTCGTTTGAGAATCAGGCCGGCATGATGGACAAAGTGTTTCGCTTCGAAGACCTAAAGGTGTTCGTCGACGCCACATCTCTTATGTACTTGAACGGCTGCGTCGTGGACTACGTGGAAACGCTGGAAGCGGCGGGATTTAAGTTCGAGAACCCCAATGTGAAGAGCACTTGCGGCTGCGGATCTTCCTTCAGCGCCTGATCCACCGAAGCAAAAAGGCATCGCGCATCGACTTCGTGAAAGCCCCCGGCCATCGGCCGGGGGCTTTCTGCTATACCCTGATCCTTCTTGAGACGCACCATAGCAACTTCTACTCAGGGCGGTCCACCATGATGCAGCTTCGCGCGCTCCGCAGTTTCCTCTTCATCTTCCTTGTCTCTTGCTCATTGTTTGCGCAGAATGCAGCTGGCAAGCTGCACGTCTTTTTCATAGACGTCGAGGGTGGTCAATCGACGCTCTTCGTCACCCCGGAGGGGCACTCGCTTCTGATTGACACCGGCTGGCCGGACAACAACTTCCGCGATGCCGACCGCATCGCCGCGGCGGCGAAGAAGGCGGGCGTCAGCCGCATCGACGACGTACTCATCACGCACTATCACGACGATCATGTTGGCGGTGTGCCCCAACTCATCCAACGCATTCCGGTAGGCACGTTCATCGTGCATGGGCCGAATCGCGAGTTGGACAAAGGCGCAACGGAGCGCGGCTATGCGGCATATCAGAAGGTGCTGACCGATACCAAGGCCAAGCAGATTGTCGCCAAACCGGGGGAGCATCTGCCAGTCTCAGGAATGGATGTCACTGTCATCAGTGCCGACGGCAACGTGATCCAGCAGCCATTGCCCGGCGCCGGTCGGCCCAATCCCTACTGCGAACAGAGCGAGGTGCGGCCGCCGGACCAGACCGAGAATGCCCGCTCCCTTGGCGTGCTGATCCGCTTTGGCAGCCTGCGTATCCTCGACCTCGGCGACCTGACCTGGGACAAGGAGCGGATGTTGATGTGTCCGGATAACCGGCTGGGGCATATCGATGTGCTGGTGGTGTCGCACCACGGCTGGTATCAGAGCTCCAGTCCCGCACTGGTCGATGCAATTCATCCCCGCGTGGCAGTGATGGACAACGGCGCCAAAAAGGGCGGCTCCATCCCGACGCTGGACACGGTGCGAAAGAGTCCTGGGATCGAGGCACTGTGGCAGTTACATTTTTCGGATGAGGGCAGCGCAACGCACAACACGGCGGCTGCGTATATTGCCAATCTGGATGGACCGGATGCCGGCAACGATATCGAGCTTACCGCCGCCCACGACGGCAGCTTCACTGTGCGCAACGGTCGAACCGACCTCGAAAAGCATTACTCGGTCAAGCATTACCCTGCAGCAGGGAATTGACCGGTTTGCATCGGTTCGATTTTTCCCAGCAGGATGAGATAGCCGGCGATGCCGATCAGCAGATAGATTGCCGAGACGTCGAAGGCCCATGCGAAGGAATGTGTCGCATGCACTAGGTAGCCGGTCACGACCGGCGCCGCAATGCCGGAGATCTGATTGGAGAGATTGACGATGCCGCCAACTCTGCCCACGCTCGGTCGCGGCGCGATCAGGGAGGGGATGGACCAGCCGACCGGCGCAGCCGCAGACAGTCCGCCGATCGACAGGCCGATCCATGCCAATGCACGTATCGCAGTGTGCGCATGCGCTGCGCCGAGGATGCCAAGTCCACATGCAGTTCCCGCCACCAGCACTACCTTGCGCACGCGTGGCGCATTCCATCCGCGCGTCACCAGCGCGTCCACCAGCCACCCGCCGATAACCAGATCCGTTACCGTAGCGAACAGCCAGGGCGCCCCTGTGTAGAGGAACGAGTGCAACAGATCGATATGCAATGCGCTCGATAGATAGGTTGGCAGCCAGGTGAGCAACAGATAGAAGACATAGTTGTACGAGCCAAAGCCGAGTGCGAGACCAAGCACTTTGGGTTGTCCCATCAGCGCACCTAGAGAGAGTGCGGGCTCGCCGGCGTTTGCCACTGCCGTCGCCGGTGGGTCTGAAATAAGCGTGCGCTCCACATCGCTCAACAACGCATCTTCTTCCGGCTCCCGATAGACCACCCAGAAGAGCATCAGGTACAGCAGGCTGATTGCGCCGGTGGCAGCGAAGCTCCAACGCCAACCGACACGCAGCAGCAGGATGCCGAGCAGCGGCACACCGATGGCTGAGGCAAATTTGGCCGCCGCATCAAACAGCGATGTTGCGAAGCTGCGCTCGCGTTGGGGAAACCAGGCACCGATGGCCTTTGCATTCGCAGGAAAGGTTGGAGCTTCCCCCACGCCGAGCAGCAAGCGTGCACCGAAGAAGCCCGGCAGATTCGGCGTGATCGCGGCGGCGAACGAAGCGACGCTCCACAGGAAGGTACTGATGCGGCCGACGCGGCGCACACCGAAACGGTCCAGTAGTACACCCACCGGCAACTGGCACATCGCATACGTCCAGTTATAGGCGCCCGAAAGATAGCCGAACGCAATGTCGGAGATGCCAAAGGCGGTGACCAGCGCACCGTGAGAGACAGACAGGTTCACGCGATCGAAGTAGTTGACCAGCACGCCGAGCCCCAACAGCCATGCAATCCGCCAACGCCGCCGCGGTTTGTTTCGCGCTGCCACTCCGTCTTCATTCACAGCGTCAGCACGATCTTTCCAAGATGCGTGCTGGATTCCATGAGGCGATGCGCCTCGGCTGCTTCAGCCAATGGGAAGGTTGCATGCACGATGGGGCGAATCGCGCCGCTCGCGATTGCAGGCCACAGCTTTGCCTCGACTCCTTCGCGCAGAATGCTCTTCTCCTCCGGTCGTCGCGAACGCAATGTCGAGCCGGTGACAATCAGTCGTTTGCGCATGACTTCGCGCAAGTCGAGTTGCACCTCCGCGCCCTTGGTGGTGGCAATGTGGATGAGCCGTCCGCGCTGCGCCAACAGTTCAATGTGCTTGCCGAAGTAGTCGCCTCCCACCATATCGAGGATCACCTGAATGCCCTTCCCCTCGGACCACGCCCAGGCCGCAGCCACCCAGTTCTCTGTCTTATAGTTCCATGCGGCTTCGGCGCCCAATTCACGGCAGAAATCGCATTTCTCCGCACTGCCCGCCGTCGTCACCACGCGTGCGCCCATGAAACGCGCGGCCTGAATAGCAAACGACCCGATGCCGCTCGAGCCACCCTGTATCAGAAAGCTGTCACGCGCGCGCAGCATCTGCGTGTCGAAGAGGTTTGCCCACACGGTAAACGCAGCCTCAGGCAGGGAACCGGCATCGGTGATGGAGACGCCTTCCGGTATAGGCAGAACCTGCCCTTGCGGAACCACGCAATATTCCGCATAGCCGCCCCCGCCAAGCAGTGCGCAGATGGTATCGCCTATCTTCCAACCCCCCACATTCGTGCCGAGTGCGGTGACAGATCCACTGACCTCCATGCCGAGAATCGTACTGATGCCGGCAGGCGCAGGGTAGTGCCCTTTCCGCTGCGCAATATCGGCACGGTTCACTCCGGCGGCTGCTACCTTGATGAGTAATTCGCCCGGCCCCGGCACAGGTCGCGGGACTTCCGCTAGACGCAGGGCATCGGCGTCTCCTGGATACTCGACGACGATGGCCCGCATGGTTTTTTCTGATTCGCTCATGATCCGAGACTACCCCGACCAGGGCGCCGTCCGCTTCAGTCGCTGGATTCAGCCGGAGACGAGCGGAAGCGGAATGGGTTGAAGGATGTGTGGTCGTCGAAGGTGTCGACTTTCTCGGACTTCTTCAGCCCGTAGACCACCGCATAGGTGAGCGGCGTGGCCAGAACCTCGTAAACAACCTTCACGACATATGACCAGAAGATCAGCTGTCGCTTCGCCGACCAAGGCGCATCGTAGAACGCGATGAGGATGACGATGGTCGTATCCACAGCTTGCCCGGTCAGCGTGGAGCCGATAGTGCGCGTCCACAGCTTGCTGCCTTTGGTCAGCAGCTTCAGCTTGGCCATAGTGTAGGAGTTGGTGAACTCCCCAGCCCAATATGCTACGAGACTGGCGATGGCGAAGCGGGGCACCAGCCCGAAGACGATGGCGAAGGCCTGCTGGTTATGCCAGTCCGGCGCAGGGGGGAGGGCTACCGCAATCGCACCAAAGACCGACAGAAGCCCCATGGCAAGGAAGCCCATCCAGATAGCGCGCCGGGATGCCGCGTATCCGTAGACCTCGGTGAAGACGTCGCCGAAGATATAAGTGATCGGGAAGAGCAACTCCGCACCGCTGAGCTTGAATGGACCCACCTGGCACATCTTCGGCCCAACCAGATTGGAGATCACGAGAACGACAACGAACACAATCGTCAGCGTGTCGAGATAGCGAAACTTGCGCATGTGATTGGGTTATAGCATCCTGATGCGCTGACCTGCGCTCGCCGCGCTTTTGACGTCGCTTCGCCCCCTTGATACCCTCAAGCAGGTGCTCAGAGCTGCGCCCGGCAGCTTTTCCAGACCCAATCTGCGTCCCCGTCGTCCAGTGGCCTAGGACACCGCCCTTTCACGGCGGTAACACGGGTTCGAATCCCGTCGGGGACGCCATTTAATGCAGTGGTTTGACGTCACACGTTCGAGGCATCACCGTTCGGTAATCCTTCGGCCGTAGCCGATTTTGCAGAGTGTGCTGCACACCCGGCCATCGACTTGGAAATCAACTTCTTCGGCGGCTTTCCCTACTACGCTCATACTCTTTGCGGAGTCACGACTGAGACAACCGTTGGATGGCATGTGCGGATTGGTTACACTCGCGACCAGGTGCGGCCGTAGGGTGCGAATTTATTCAACTTCTCGGCAAATGGTGGCGATTTTGGAGTGCCCTGCGGTCCGCTCCGCCACCTGTTGGCCAGTTCCGCGTTCCTGAATAAAGCTGTCAAGTTCGTCCAGTGTCGGCAGGGAGGGTTGCGCACCGGCGCGCATCACGGAAATCGCTGCCACAGCCGTGGCTCGCTGAAGGGCCTCCTCCAGGGTCATCCCGCTGGCCAGGGCGACCGCGAACCCAGCGTTCAGCGCATCCCCCGCTGCGGTCGTGTCGAGTGCTTGCACGCGGTACGCTGGAACGTGAAGGCGTGCACCCTGGGCCGTCGCGACAGCAAGACCGCGTTCCCCGAGCTTCAACAAAATGCCCTTCGGTCCGAGCGACAACAGTTCCGCAGCCAAGTCGACGGCAGATTCAGCCGTCGTCGCGCAGATTTCGCGTCCGACTAGGAAGCATGCCTCGGTCAGATTTGGGGTCAGCCACATCGTCCGCTGCATCAGTTCGCCCGAAAGATGCGCTGCCGGCGCAGGATCGAGCATCAGTGGAATACCGTGTTTCTGCGCCATCTTCGACAAGTACACTACTGTTTCCATGGGTGTTTCCAGCTGCGTCAGAATGATCTGAGCGCCGGCGATCACACCTTCGTTTGCCTCCAGATGCGCTGGTGTTACCTGGCCGTTCGCGCCCGCTACCACGACGATCCTGTTCTGGCCCCTTGCGTCGGTGTTGATCGATGCAACCCCGGACGAGGCTTCCACCATTCCTAGGGCAGACACGCCGACTCCCGAGTCAACCAGTGCTTTGCGTAACCTTACGCCGAACGCATCGGTCCCAATCATGCCGACAAATTGCACCGGATGATCCAGCTTTGCGATCCCGACGGCTTGGTTCGCGCCTTTGCCTCCAGGAAAAATCTGAAATGAGTCCCCGTGAATGGTCTCCCCAGTTTCAGGCATGCGCGCACTTCGTGTCACCAGATCGGCATTTATACTGCCCACCACAACAATCGGTTTCATTCGGTAACTTTCCGCGACTTAGTGACCAGTTGCATGTAAGTGAAAGATGGGCGCCAGCGCAATCATGGTGAGGCCGAGTAGAAACAGAACAAACATCCATGGAATAAGTCGACGTGAGCGCTCGGGAGCAGATTCAAACTCCTTCCAGATGAAGATGCCCCACGCCGCAGAAACCATGGTTGCTCCCTGTCCGATGGCGTACGAGGCAGCGGGACCGACGATTCGTGCGTTCGAGGCCACAAAATTGAAGACTGCTCCCGTGCACCAGATCAAACCGCCCAGAATCGCCCAGATATGCCAGCTGATCTTCGCCCGGCGATACACTTGAAAGGGCACGACCGCAGTCGCCGTAAGCGGACGCTTCATCAGATATAGGTTGGCAGGCAATGCGCACAGAGCAACGCCGATCGCAAAGAAGAACATGACGGAGTAGGGTCCCAGTTCATGCGGACCTTTCAATGCCTTGGCGACGAGCGGATAGAAGACGCCCATCAACAGGCCGGCCACTACGCTGATCTGAATTCCGCGCGAACTGACAGCGGCCCTTGTGCGTTCACGCAATCGGTACGCGAATGCATCGACGACAATCGCCCACGTCACTAGCAGAACTCCAATGAACAGCAAGAGAGGGTCTCCGGTAGGAGACGTCAGATAGTTGAGCAGCACACCGATGATGAGAGCGAGACCAATACCGATAGGAAACGCCACCGCGAGCCCGGCTATTTCGATCGCACTCACGAGCAGGAGATTGGCGACGTTGAAGACGATGCCCCCGGCGATGGCCAAGAACATGTGTGGGCTATCCGCATGCCGGATGCTTGCTAGAAAGCTTGTGTTCGCGCCGGTCAGGCTGCCAAGCGTCAGGCCCCAGATCAGACTTCCGATCACTATCCCGAAGACATAGTCCCAATAGAACGCCTGGAAGGGCCACCCAGGCGTCAGCTTCACCGTGTTCGCCCACGATCCCCAGCACAACATGCTGACAATCATGAACAGCAGGGCTGCACCGTAGGTCTCTGGCTGATACATCACCCCTCCCCGAAAAAGATTGCGACCCTCCCGCCCAAGCAGGAAGAGTGCCTGATCAATGATTGAAACGTTTCATGTAACGTGTGACACCATACAGAATATAAAGCTATTTCGTCAAGATCATATCTTCCACTAGTGCTTGTTTTCGGAGCTTTATGGCAAAAAGCCGTCGAAAAACTACCTTGTGGCATCATCGTCGTTTATAGCTCCCCAGGAGTCCGTCGAGCGCAACATTCCCATTCTGCTGTTGAAGATGTGTCACTACCGCGCTGCTGGAGCATTTTCGGTAATGCTGTGAAGCGTGGAGGTCCACGCGGCGTAGCTTTTCCTTGAAGAAAAGCCACAGGAGTTTGCGCCAGTCCCTCTACACCTGCACCGAAAATGCTCCAACGCCAACGGTCAGTGATCCGATTGAGCGTCACCAAGTGAATTCGGCTGCTGTAGATCGATCAGACGCTGTGCTGACAGCCCCGGAGGGCAGCTCATTCCTGATTCCGACGGTTTGGAGTTCTGAAGAATTATCTGCTCGCTTTGAGATCTGCGCGTCCAACGCGTCTGACCACGCGAGAGCGGGTCGCCTTGGCCGGTGTCGTCAGGATCGCTTGCACCGACCCGCGGATACGCAGCTCGGTCGGCAGGATGATTTGCTTTGACCGGACATCAGGAGACTTGATCCGGTCGACCAACAACTGTGCCGCACAGACGCCGATCTGATACCCAGGCTGATAGACCGTGGTCAGCGCTGGAGCGGTCAGTTCGGTGAAATCTAGATCATCAAAGCCAACAATGGACACGTCTTCAGGGCAGCGAAGGCCAGCATCCCGAACGGCGAGCAGCGTGCCAGCTGCCATCATGTCATTGGACGCGAAGATGCCCGTCGGCCGCGGCAGCATATTGAGGAGAATTCGCGCAGCGGTATAGCCGCTTTCACGATCGAAATTCGCTTCCTGGATAAATTCCTGCGGAATCGAAATCTTCGCTTTGCGCGCGGCGCGGAGAAAACCGTGCACACGGGCTTTGCCGATGCTCATACTCAACGGCCCCGCGATCACCCCAAGGTTGCGATGGCCCATCCGAATGAGGTGTGCGGTCGCATCGTGGGCGCCTTTCTCGCTGTCGGCGGCTACGAAATCGCCCTTCCAACTGCCGGGCTTTCTGTCGATCAGCGTGACAGGCCTCTCCATCTTATGGATATAGTCTTCGATCCTGCTTTCCGTAGCGGGTATGATTAAAAAGCCTGCAGGGCTCATAGAGCGCAGATCGTTGAAATAGTCGATCTCTTTTTTCGCATTATTGTCGGTGTTGCAGAGAACGACCCGGTAGGAGTGACGGTAGGCGATGTCTTCCACACCACGGACGACAGCAGGGAAAAAGGGGTTGGTGATGTCAGGGATGATCATCACGATCAGCGTAGAAGAGCTTTTGCGGAGGCCGCGTGCTAGCTGGTTAGGGCGCCAACCGAGCTCCTCCATCGCCTGCAATACGCGCCTTTTGAGCGGCTCGCGAACAGGAACGGCTCCATTTACGACATTAGAGACAGTGCCGACAGAGACGGCGGCTCGTTGCGCGATCTGGTGAGTGGTGATTCGACTGGAAGCCAATCTTCCTCTGAGCTCTCGTTCGGTAAACCTAATAGTATCGCTTGATGCGTCCCTTGTAGGACGCTTCATAGCCACGATACTTGAGAAAGAAAGTGCTGCTTTCTGCCATTGCGCATTCAGGCAAGTCGCAAATGAAAACATTCAAGCAAAATGAATTAAACACCTTCGATTGGTTCCTCATTTACTTGTAGTTATTTACCGACGGTAGATTGGCGCACCACCAGCTTCGGCTGTACGATAATCGTCTTTAACTCGGGGGCCTTTCTCGAGGTCATGATCTTCAATGCAAGGAGGCCGGCGTTTTCGCCGAGTGTACGACTGGACACGTTGACCGAAGTGAGTGGAACCCGAAACGACTCGGCATAACGAATGTTGCCGGCGCCCACGATTGCGATATCGTCTGGCACGCGTAGACCCGCTTTAAGGATGGCATTCATGGCACCAATGGCCGCGGGATCGTTATAGCAAAAGACTGCATCCGGGCGAGGGTTGAGCTGCAACAGCTTTTCCATCGCTTCGTGACCGGTGATGTCGCCTGACTCGTCGCCACGTGCGCGCGTTACCACGTATTCGGAAGGCATGCGAAGTTTGTGGCGCTCTAGTGCCTTCCGGTAACCCTGGAGGCGGTCGACGGATGTACTCACTGCCTGTCCTCCTCCAATATGCGCGATTCTGTGACGGCCGATTTTGATAAGGTGCTCCGTCGCAAGTTCCCCAACCAGCACGTCGTCTGTACCGACAAAATTGCTTTTGTGACGCTGGAAGTTGCGATCTACCAAAATGTACGGAATCTTCTGCTCGGCAAGACGAATTAGACCGTCTGGATTCCCTTGGCAGGATGACAACAGCAACGCATCAACGCGCCTGCGAATCATCTGGTCAATCTCTTGCCGTTCCGTCTCCGGGTCTTCATCAGAAGAGGAAATCACCAGCCCATATCCCTCGGCCCTGAGCGCTTTCGAAAGGCTCTTGGCGACTTCGGAAAAGAACGCGTGCACAAGATCCGGGACGATAAACCCAACGATGTAGCTACGACCTGAGACCAATCCCTGCGCATGCAGGCTGGGCTGGTAATTCAATTCCTTCATGCGGTTCAGGACGCGCTTCTTAGTCGCCGCGCTCACATCGGAATGGTTGTTAAACGCCTTGGAAACGGTTACGAGGGAGACTCCAAGGTCATCAGCTATGTCTTTCATCCGAATCGCCATGTTCACCCGCCCTTATGTCATAGCATACTTAAAAGAATCCTACAGATCGATAGAGTCGCAATAGCTGGTCGCGGTTGGGAAGTGTGGATATAGCAATCCCAGCCGGCACACCTACGGCTGACGCGAGCTATAGTCAAGCGACCTCATCCAGTCGCAGCACGTAAGCATGGTCGCCTCTCCTGTTGGAGGGCAGTTGTACAGTGACCCCATCCGCGGCCCGGCTCCACTTGAGCGTGTCGTTGCCATGGAGCATGCGGATGGTCTGTATGTTTGCCTCGGCGAGCGAATGAATCAAGAGCTTTCCGGCGTCGGGCCAGCCGAGCGCAATCGCATAGAGAGTTTTCCCTTTGGTGGTGAATCGGATGTCCTGCGCCGTGTATTGCAGCTTGCCTTCGTTGAACTTATCGCCGGCCGCCGCCTGCTTCGCCCCTTCGCCATAGATCTTCCAAGGCCGCGTCCCATAGATGGCTTCTGCATTGACCGACATCCAATCGGCGAGCGACCCGAGAATCTGTTCCTCCTGGACATCGAGCGTGCCGTCCGCGCGTAGAGGAAAATTCAGCAACAGATTGCCGTTCTTGCTGACGATATCCACGAGCATTTGAATGATCGTGGTCGGTGTCTTATATCGGATATCTCGCTTGTAGTACCAGTCGCCCACGCAGGTGTCGGTCTGCCACGGGTCGGACCTGATGCCATCCTGCACCCCTCGCTCCAGATCCTGGACGCAAAAGCCTTGGACGAACTGGCCACCGTCATCATTGTCCTTGCAGTTATATACAGCCTCAAGCTTACCGCCCAGGCGATGGGCGTTGCTGTTATAGAAGTGCGCGAGAAGCGCACGGCCATGCCGGCCAAAGGGAAGGCTTCCATCGCTGTACAAAAGGTCGGGTTGATAGTTGTCCACCAGATCCTTAATGCGGTTGAACCATTCGTTCTGCCAGGACTCCGGCGTGTTTCGGTACCAATCCTCCATTTTGCTGTTCTGATTTCCCCAGTGGTAAAGTTCGGCATAAGCGGCGTCGGTGCCGTCGTACGGGACGCCGGCATACGGGCCAGTCTTGTCGGCTTGCTTGGTGACACCGTACCAATTCCAACTCGCACCGAGATGCTCGGTGACTCCAAAACGCAGGCCGTGCTTGCGGGCAACGTCGCGCCACTCGCCGATGACGTCGCGACGCGGTCCGATCTTCACCGAGTTCCACGAATGGAATTTGGAGTTCCAGCAATCGATGTTGTCGTGATGCTGGGCGATCGCGCAAAAGTAACGTGCGCCGGCCTTCTTGTAGAGGCCCATCAATCGGTCGGGATCCCAGTTCTCGCCTTTCCATAAGGGGACCATATCCCGATAGCCGACCTTCGACGGGTGTCCGTAGCGCTTTAGATGGTCTTCGTATTGCGGATGTCCCTCAATGTACATATTGTGCGCATACCAGTCGCCCATCTCGGGCACAGCCTCTGGTCCCCAGCACGCCCATATGCCGAGTTTCGCGTCGCGAAACCACTCAGGAGCACGATATTGTTGCAGCGATTCCAAATCGTCGGTAAATACCGGGACCGTCTCTTGTTGCGACAATAGTTTGCTTCCAGCTATCGCTGCCGCGCCGCCCAATGCGATAAATTTCCGTCTTGTCACTGACCCTAATCTCTGCATATGCGGCTCTCACCTTTAGAAGGCTGACAAAGTCTGTCGATATCTCCGGTCACGGCCTCCTGTTTCGCTGCAGCATTGCGGCTGGCGGACGTGGAAAAGGAATACACGGCGATCACAATGTATGCGAAAAGAGGAATGGTGTACGCGACGGCCACGCGTCTGGCAGCGTCCGCGATAACGCCCATGAGGGGAGTGAGCGCGGCGCCACCGACAATCGCCATCACAAGAAGCGAGCCGCCGACCTTGCTGCCTGCGCCTAGCCCCTGAAGGCCCAGGGCGAAGATGGTCGGATACATGAGAGACATGAAGAAGCTGGTCAGGAAGATGGCCCAAACACCGATCCACCCCGGATGAAAGACAGCGATTGCGACTAAGACCAGATTGACCAAGCTATATGCCGCCATCAGCCGTGGCGGCGAGATGAATTTCATAACATAGGCGGAGGTGAAGCGCCCGATGCCAAACATGCACAGTGTGCCGGTTAGGAAGTACCCTGCAGTTTTTTCAGGCTGGCCTGCATAGTCCTGGACATATTGAATGAAGTAACTCCATGTCCCTACCTGCGCGCCTACATAGAAAAACTGTGTGACGATAGAAAACAGAAGGCGGCGATTTCGCAGTAGCCGCGAGATTGGGACCGGTGGCTGTTCCACCGAGCTTTCATCGCGAAGCTTAGGAAATTTGGTGCGCAGAAGCAACGCGGCCAATATGAAAGCAGCGGCGCCGAGGATGATATATGGGCGGACCACGCGCAATGTTTCAAAGTGCTGATACGCCAGATATTGCCCGGAGGCATGCAGGCTTGCGAGGCGCTGCGAAGTTAATTCGATTCCGGACAAAATGAAGACGGTGCCGATAAAGGAACCGGCGATCGAGCCGAGGGGATTGAAGGCCTGGGAGAAGTTCAGCCGCCGCTCCGAAGTTTCTGCCGAGCCGGACAAGGCGATGAATGTATTGGATGCGGTCTCAAGGAAAGCCAGTCCGCTCGCCATCACAAATAACGCCAGCAGAAAGCACCAATAGCGGGCGATGAGTGCCGCGGGCCAGAATAAGAACGTCCCAGCGCCGAACAAGCAGAGTCCGGTTACAAATCCAGCCTTGTAGCTGAATTTTCGGATATAAAGAGCGGAAGGTAACGCCAGCAGAAAATACCCCATATAAAAGGCCGATTGCACTAAGCCAGCCTGCATCCGGTTGATCGCAAATAACTTCATGAATTGGCGAATCAGGATGTCATTAAGGTTGTTCGGTATACCCCAAAGAAAAAAGAGCGCAGTCACGAAGATGCACGGCAGCCTGGCGCCCGGAGGAAAGAGTGGGGTCGAGGTGGATCGGTCGTCTTCTTGCCGAGAACAAGTGACAGAAAGCATTGACACTACCTTGAGCCGCGATTCAAGTCGCTTGAACTTACCGTAAGTTTAGGTTGGTTCATTGGGGTGCTTGCTTAATCAAACGGTAACGGACAATCCTGATTTTCGATGCGCCCCGACGGCCAAACGTAATTGAAGTCCGGGGCGAGGCTATCTTCGATTTCCCTCTGCAGCCGCTGGTCTAAACTGTCGCCAAGTGCACGCAGATTGTCAGTCACATGTTTGCGAGTAGACATGCCGACAAGAGTCGTCGAGACATAGTTATGGGCTAGGCAGAAGCGTAGCGCGACGGTGGAGATATCTTCTCCTCGCTGCCTGCACAACTCCGCCGCGCGCTTTCCCGCGGCCCGAACCTGGGCGCAAGCCGGATGCCACGCAGGCGCGCCGCCTTCGCTGAGAATGCCCATATGCAGTGCGGATGCATTGATCAAACCGATATTGTGTTTCTTGGCGACAGGGGTGAGGACGTCATCCATGTCTGTAATCATAAGGTTGTAACGGCAGTAGGTAAGTATGGTGTCGACAGGCACAGCTTCGGCAATGCGCACAAGGGTCTTTAAGGGATAGCCGGTAATGCCGATATAGCGTGCCTTGCCTTGTTCTTGGAGCCGACGCATGGCCGGAATAGTTTCTTCGATGATTTGCTGCACATTGCCAAATTCCACGTCATGCGCCTGCAGTAGATCGACGTAATCGGTGCGGAGTCTGCTCAGTGACTCGTCTATGCTCGCATTCACTCGCTTGGCGGAAAAGTCGAAATCATCCACGCCGTAGCGTCCGCACTTTGTTGCCAGCAGAACTTTGTCGCGGTGGCCCACCAGCGCTTCTCCGAGCCGTTCCTCGGCTAATGTGAGTCCGTAGTAAGGCGAGACATCGAAGAAGTTGATACCGTGGTCGATGGCCATGTGGATGGCCCGCTTACACTCCTCCGGATCGGCTACGCGAAAGGCATTTCCCAGCGGGGAAGCTCCGAAGCTAAGCAGCGACACCGATAGGCTGGTGCGGCCGAGACGGCGTTTTGGCATGACAGTGATATCGGACGCTGCGGTCATATCTGTATGAGACTGCTTGTATGCACTAAGTCGAATAAGAGTGTGACGGGCAATGTAAGACAAATCGCAAGCCCCGTGTAACTGCGCTCCGAGAGCGATTCGTCGCGGGCTATCAAGCTCGGCATCCGGCCTCCAGAGACGGAGTATTCTGGTGTTTGTACATGACAAAGTACTCCCGATGCCCGAGCGCCTCTGGTTTGCTTAACTGGCCCGAGGCGACATCACCCACGAGCGCCATCAGTTCACGCCCCGCGGTGTCCAGAGTGATCTGCCCGCTCAACACCTGACCCGCGTCGAAGTCCATATCTTCACGCATGCGCGCAAAGGTTCTCGAGTTTCCCGTCACCTTGAGAAGGGGAGCGACCGGGCTGCCAATTACGCTGCCTCTGCCCGTCACAAACAGGACTATCTGCGCACCCGTCGCAATGAGGTCCATGATGCCTTCCGTGTCGTTGGGATTTGTATATCCGAACTGCATGAAGTGGTCGTCAGGAACCGAGTCCAGCAGCCAAAGACCCGGACCCGGCGGCTGCTGAGAGACCCGCAACACCCCTCGAATATGGCGGGTGCCGCTCTTGGCGAAAGCTCCCATGCTTTTCTCCTCAATCGTGGTCAGGCCGCCGGCAAAGTTGCCTGGCGAGACTGAGTACTGCCGCACAGCCTTGCAGTATCGCTCGGTCTTGTCGTATGCAGTGGCAAGTTCGGCTGCTGCCTCCGGCGAACTCGCGCGGGAGAGGAGTATGTTGCGCAAGCCGATCATCTCTACAACTTCTTCAAAGACAGCACATCCGCCCTGGTCGACCAGGAGATCATAAAATCGCCCCACCACCGGATTGCCAGCGAGTCCCGAGGTGCCGTCCGAGCCTCCGCACTCGGCACCGACCGTCAGATCGCTCCATGTCATGGGTACTAGCCGGGTTTCGTTCTCAAGTTGGCTGCGCAAGCTTGCGATGGCCTGTTTACCCCGCTCGATGCTGGCGCGGGTCCCCCCCTCTTCTTGAATGAAAAACCATTCACTGGGACGCCCCGATTTGGCGACCACTTCGGAGATTCGAGATGGCTGGGTATATTCGCATCCGAGACCTACAGCAAGACATGCTCCTACGTTGGGGTGCGTCGCAAGTGCGAGCATCAGGCGAATCGCGTAGGCATTGTCATAGCACCCTGGAAAGCCGATGACGTGAACGTCTTCTTCGTTTCGCGCGATCTCGTGCGCGACATAGCTCGCGCACTCCACCGTGTAAATCACGAGAAGAAGATTTCGGATGCCTTTCCTGCCGTCTCTTCGCAAGTACCCACGCCATGTCCGGTCCTGTACGGAGTGTTCATTCATAGGCGGTGTCCTTGGGAGTGCCGGTATGCAGGTCTAATCCGCCAGAGCGCTCATCCAACCTGCTTCTGCAGTTCTGCAGGTGAACCCATTCACCCCGCTGGATAGACTTGGTGGCCAAACCAATCACAACTCCATACTTGACGATCGCTTCCTCTGGTCCGATTGCGGCGAGTGCGATCTTGTGCCCCAGAGGGATGGGTTCCCTTGTTTGCACAGTCGCTCCCAGTACGCCACCGACCACGAGGAGGGATTCACGGCCGGCGTCGTCAGTTAGGGTCGCCACGTTGTCGTCCGGATGAATCAAGAAGCACTGCTTCATCGAATCCTCAATCGGCAGAGATAACTTCAAAGAATCCCATACTTGCGAAACGCCTCGGTGCTGGAGAGGCCGCCTTCGATGTCCTTGCGAACCACCTTCTCGGCGCGAGCCTTTTCGAGCGCGCGCTCAAACACCTCTTTTTCGACCGCTTGAGGGATGACGACGACGCCATCGAGATCGCCAAAAACGAGATCGCCGGGTTGGATGGCGACACCACCGATTTCGACGGGACAGCGAAAATCGACCACCTTCGACCGGACTCCCGCGTCCTGAGCAAATCGCCCTCGGCTGAAGACCGGCCATTCCTGTTCCATGACCCGCGGTGTGTCCCGGTGAAAGCCGTCTATGATCGCGCCCGCCCCTTTGCGCGTGCGGGCGGTTGCCGTCATGATCTCGCCCCACGCTGCACAATTCATCGAACCGCCTGTTGCAATGTAGATCTCATGCGGCTGAATCTGGTCGAGCGCCTCAGTCATTCGGCCAAACGGCGCCCCTTGCCGTCCCCACGCGTCGGCGATCTGGACTGGCATAGCGCGCCCCACGATGACCTCTTCAGTACGCAACGGCTGGATGGTTTGCGGCAAAAATTGATGCCAAAGACCGAGCACATCGAGGATGTCGCCGATTGCCGGGCTGTAGAGTGTCTCTCTCATCGCGTGAAAGAGCGTTTCGTCCATTACATGCAAGTCCGCCGCCATCTCTCTCCCGATTCGCGCTGCACACCCGACCCTTGCTGCCGGCGAAATTGCCACGTTATTACGAGACGAACTATAGCGCGGCCATCAGTTCAAAGTCAACAGATCTTCCTCTACTTTAGCGCTATCTGCTTATATTGCCATGATACTTCTGGCGGCTTCCATTCCTCACCGGTTACGGTCTGCACAGTGGCTTGTTAGGAATGGATTCTCTCTGGAGCGGTCGATCGTATCGAACGTGACGAGGATCCTCTTACGCTGGAAGGATTCTCGCTCCAGCAGTGGAAGGATGCGCGTCTATAGCAATTTTCCTGATGCTGTGATGAGCGGAGCATCGCTCGGCGTGGCCTTTCCTTAATGAAAGGCCACAAAGGCCTTCGTTGGGCCCTCTACACCTAAAGGAAAATTGCTATAGTTGGTCACTGATTGACGCCGCTGGCGAGGAAGCCACCGTCTACAGTCACGATTTCCCCTGTAACGAAGGAGGACGACGGCGCGGCAAGAAAAATCGCGGAGCTCACCACTTCCTGAACATTACCGAACCTTCCCATGGGCGTCCGGGTGAGGAACTCGCGTCCCCGCTCTGTATTGTCGAGCAGGTCGGTGTTGATATCTGTGCGGAATACGCCCGGCGCAATCGCGTTCACAGTGACCCCTTGTTTCGACCACTCGACCGCAAGCGATTTTGTAAGGGACCCGACCGCCGCCTTGCTGGCCCCATAGGCTGACACCTCAAAGAACCCGCGAAAGGTGGTTAACGAACCGATATTGATAATGCGGCCGTAACCGCGTTCCAACATGCATTTGCCAAATATTTGGCAGCCGCGCAGGGTCCCAGTCAAGTTAGTCTCGATGATCTGGTTCCAAGTCTCTTCCGCAAAATCCAGCGTAGGCGCGCGCTTGATCATGCCGGCGCAGTTGATGAGAATATCTGCCTTACCAAACTGCGCGATCACAGCATCACACAGCGTTTGAAGCGACTCCCGCCTGGATACATCGCACGTCATCCGCAAGGTCTTAACCCCGCGCGCCTCGATTTCCTGCGACACTTCTTCTACTTGCTCTGGACGGCGTGCGGAGGCGATCACATCGGCGCCCGCGTCCGCAAGCCCTAGCACCATCGCTCGGCCTATTCCCGTCGTTCCTCCTACGACCACGGCGACATGTCCGGTTAGGTCAAAGAGCGACTTCACGACGCCACCTGCTTTCTTTTGTGCCGCATCCATTTATGAGTCACGAAGTATTCGCAGTAACCGAGTGCTTCCGGCTTGTTGGACTCTGGAGGCCGCCTCTCCGACGAGCTTCATTCGGCTCGCTCGTCTGGAGCTTTACTGTGCCCATCGTTCACACAAGCATTCACGATTACCCCTCATCCTCGGGCTCGAATGACGTCCAGGATTCGTTGCTCCTCGTTCCAAGAACTTGAAATGGTTCTGGCAACCGTCATCTCGATAGTGTTCGCAGGGCCAATTGACACGACTGAAATCTAAAGCCTGAACCCCATAATGTCAATGACTTTAGCGCTTTCGTGAGCAAACTCAGCGCACGGAAACCGCCCGGCAATCATCTGGTGGAGCACAAGCTGAGATGGGACCGAAGGGCTATGTGTTTGCCGGTGTGGGATTGTACGCATGTGGCTTCGACCAGCCGGTTGTTCCGATGAGTCTTTGCGTAATCGCGGGGCCGGTACGTTGAGCGAGCTTCCGCTTCATTGGTGCTTCAGGGGCGTTGGCCGCGCCTTTTCGGCAGCGACGATGCCCTGGCCCTCGACGACTGAATAAAAATGGTCGGCAGCAAGGTTGGTCAAAGTTTCTGATTTGCCTGAAGGCCAATGGACTTCGACCTTATCGATCTTCGTTGCGTTGCCAAGACCGAAGTGGATGCGGAGGTCATTTTGCGACAGATAGCTGCCTCCGCTGTGGACTTCGTCGGTCTGGGTCATGCCTCCCGCCACGATTGCGATACGGGCATTGAGTGCGAGGCGATTGCTTTTGGTCCCTTGCAGTTCGAAGCTGACCCAATGGCGGCCTGCAATGCCGCGATTGCGCATCACCATTGGAGCGCCGTCGATGTCGCCGACAACCACGTCCATGCTTCCGTCATTAAATAGATCGCCGACGGCGAGTCCTCGAGAGACGCGACGTTCGGTCAACGCCTTGCCCGCCTGGTCGCTAGCATCGCAGAAGGTTCCGTCACGTTGGTTGAGCTGGAGCAGCTTCGGTTCGCGATATCTTGCGCCGGAAGGCAGAGTGTCGACCTGGGGATAGACGTGCCCGTCGACCGCGATCAGGTCGAGCCAGCCGTCATTGTCCAGGTCTACAAAGGCGGTGCCCCACTTTACGTAGGGCAGGGAAGGCATCGCGACTCCGGCAGCGTAGGAGACTTCTTTGAAGTTCCAGTTGCCCTCGTTGCGGTAGAGCAGGTCGTTTTCGTCGGAGAAGTTGGTAACGTAAATAGACGGACGGCCGGTGTGGTTGTAATCGCCGAGGGCGATGCCCATCGAGGCCTGCTCGGAGCCGTCATCGCTGACGGCAGTGCCGGACTCGAGGCCGATGTCCTTGAACTTGCCGGCGCCCAGGTTCTGGTAGAGAAACTTGGGTGTCGAGTCGTTGGCAACATAGATGTCAGGACGGCCGGTATTGTTGAAGTCTGCCCAGACCACGCCGAGACCATAGTAGCCGTCGGGGTCGTTGACGCCGGCGGCTTTCGAGACGTCGGTGAAGGTTCCGTCGCCATTGTTGTGGAAGAGCGCGTCGCCGGCGCCGCGGAGTCCGCGCGGACCGCACTGCACGTCGATGCCCCGGTATTTGCAGAAAGGGGCGCTCCCGAAGCCGGGCATGTCGTCTAGATGAAAATCGACGTAATTTGTAACCATGAGATCGACAAATCCGTCGCCGTCGTAGTCGCCGAATGCCGCACCGGTAGACCAGCGGCCGTCGGCCACGCCTGCCTTAGCGGTGACGTCGGTGAAGGTTCCGTCGCCATTGTTGCGATATAGAATATTGCCGCCGAGGCAGGTGACGTAGAGGTCCGGCCATCCGTCGTTGTTGTAGTCGCCCACGGCTCCGCCCATGGCGAAGCATCGTGTGTTCAAGGCCGCCTTGGCGGTGACGTCGGTGAAAGTTCCGTCGTGATTGTTGTGGTAGAGAACGCCGAGACTCTTTTCACCTTTGACGGCCATCTCAACGGTGGGCGCGTTGGTGAAATAAATGTCCGGCCAGCCGTCACGGTCATAGTCGATCAATACCACGCCTCCGCTCATGGACTCGACGATGTATCTCTTTGAGGGGTCAGAGGTGTGTTTGAAGGTGATGCCCGAGGCGGCGGTGATGTCGTCGAACTGCGGAACGGGGCGGCCTGTGCATTTGCTCGACTTGGCGCCCGGGGGCGGCGGGGGCGGAATCGGATGACCGCTCTGTGCAAACGCAATGCCGACGACGCAAAACGTAATGGTAAGTGAGATGAATATCGCCAGAGGGAAACGGCTGTGGCGCAATCGAGTTGTGTCCCGATTAGGCAATTTGAATGTCACGGGTTAGATTTCATCGCGTTCATTGCGCGTTCGCGGGACTTTGCCTTGAGTTGCTTGTAGATGTCGAGTTCGCGGTCGGCCTCGGCGACGCGGTCCTCTTTGCGGTAGGCGGCCTGAAGTTGGTAGTGGATGTAATCGGTTCCGGGACTGAGGCGGGCGGCGGCCTCGAGGTAGCCAACCGCATCCGCCACTTGCCCGCGGTCGAGCAGGATTTTTCCCAATTCGTATTGAGCATTGGCGTAATCGGGATAGGTGGAGACGACTTGGCGGAAGACCGTGACGGCGTCATCGATCTTTGATTGCTGCATGTAAGCGAAGCCGAGATGATATTGCGCGTCCGCGTCGCCGGGTTGGATGGCGAGCTCTTCCTGGAACTCCTTGACCGCTTCCGGCCAATGCTCCCAATGAATGTAAGCGAGACCACAATAGAGATGCGCCCTGGGCAACGACGGGTTGGAGTGGAGCGCCTGTTGTAATGTCGAGATCGCGCGGGCGTAATCGCCTATCTCCGTCCAAAGCTGGCCGATGAGCAACACGGTTGCTGGAGGGCGGGGCTGTGATTGAAAAGTGATGAGCACCTCTGAGGCTCTCTTCATGTCGCCGGTGTGGGCGAGGGAGTCAGCCCAGGCATAGCCGATCTCTCCGTCAGCCATGCCGCGGGTCCCGAGAGGCGCGAAGGCTCGCGCTGCATCGGCATATTGATTGCTGGCGTAGTAGGAACTGCCGAGCATGGCGCGCAGCGGGACACTGTCCGGCTGCTGTTGCAGGGCGAGTGTGAGGCCGCGGACAGCGTCGGTGTAGTCGGCGGCGCGGAAGGCGCATTGGCCGAGGTTTTTTTCAAGGCCGGGCAGGGAATTGTCCCAGTGTTCCGCCTGCTGGTAGTCACTCAGGGCGTGGGGGTATTCGCCACGGACCGCCTCCGACGTAGCGAGGTCGTTGTAGGCTAGGCCGAGGGTCACGCGAAGCAGCTTCTCCTGCGTGTCGGCCTCGGCGCGTTGCGCGGCGGTCAGCTTGCTGTGCGCCAGGGTGGCAGGATCGAGCGGGTCGTAAATACGGTCCTGTGCCTTTCCTTGCAAGGGCGGCGCGGACGCGTTCTCCTGCTGGCGGGTGAGCGGCACGACGGCTGCGGCCGAGCCGCCTGCTCCTCTGGCCAGGGCAAGTGAGGCGACGCTTTGCTGGCTTTGCTCCATTGTTTTGTTTTGCAGATCGCGGGCCTTGGCGAGGAAGACGTCGGCCTCCGGCTGGCGGTCGGATCTGGCGAGTATGCGGCCGAGATCGACGTAGGCGCGGCGAATCTGGTAGTTGGAGCGGGCCTCGTCGCTGCCGGTGAGTTCCACCGCCTTGCGCAGCACTGGCTCCGCACCTTTCACGTTGTCCTGCGAATAGGCGTTGAGGCCCATGTAGAGGAAGGGTTCGGGCGCGGTGGGGTCGATTTCGGACGCGATTTTAAGATACGTGTTTGACTCGTCATACCGGCGTTCGCCTGAGAGCAGGAAGCCGAGGATGTAGTTGGCGAGATAGTCGCGGGGGAAGTACTCGATCTCCTTGCGCAGCTCGGCCTCGACTTCGGGTGTGGGCTTCCACTCGTTGAGTGAGAGCTGGGCAAGGCCGAGAAAGTAATGCGCGTGAGGCGTATGCGGATCGAGGGCGACAGCGAGCTGGAACTCGCGGACAGCCGAGGGCATATCATCGGCGTCACGATAGGCCCGTCCGAAAAGGACATGCAACGAGCCGCTGTTGCCGGCGATCTTCGTCATCCGCTCAAAGATGAACTGGGCGCGGCGTTTGTCCTCAGGTTTGCGGGTTTGTAACAGACAATTGGCCAGGGCGTAGAGGTTTTCGATACTGGCATCAGCGGCAGCAACCTGCGAGAAAGGTCCGACAGCCTGGACGAAGTCGCCTTTCTGGACGAGGGCGCTGGCGAGGATGCGGTTAACGCGGATATTGCCCGGATCGGCGATGAGGGCTTTTTGCGCGAGCTGGATGGCGTCGTCGTAACGGCCGTCCTGGGCCTCCGTCATGGCGAGATCGATGCGAGTGCTTGTTGCGTCCTCAAAGTTGAGGGAATCGCGGTAGAGTTCTATGGCCTGGGGATACGCCGACTCGATTTGGCGGAGGCTCGCGAGTTCGCGAAGTGCGGTTGCGATGAGGCGTTCGTTAGCAATGGCGACGGCCGCCGAGTCACCGGAATCGCGGGCTGCTGCCGCGGCAGCGATGCGGCTTTCGAGTTCGCTTGGCGCCTGGGCTGATTTGCCGACGGCTCGCCTCTTCGTCGAAGCCGGTTGGGCCTGTGCGGTGCCGATCACAAATACACAGAGCAACGGGATGCACAACCAGGACTTCACGCCAAAGCCAACCGGACGACCCTTGGAAGGAACTGCGAGTTTGTGCGGATTGCACTTCATGGAGATGTGATGGCGGATTATACTGCAAATCAAATTGGGGGAGCCCGAAGCGGACGATCCGACAACCGTAGCAGCACAAGTGCCAAATCACGGCGAAGATGCTGATCGCGAGGATCGAAGGAAGGCGGAATTTCCACCCGAGATCGTAACTGAGCCCGCACTGATTGTGCGTGCATCCACCGGTCCCGCGCCAAGGCCCTTTGGCCACGAATGGCGCCTTAAGACTCGATCGCGAATCGGCTGTTTCCCGGACTGGCAGAGCGAACGGACGCGAGATCGCTGAGAAGGATGGTTGCCGGCGGAACCATGATGATCCTGTTTGTTTCGCAAAGGCTGGCAAATGTGGTGACGAGGCTGCGGCAACGCTGCGGATTTGTCTTGCTCGCCGCGATTCTCATGCAGGTGCCCGTTCTTTTAGGCCAGCTCTCGACCGAGGACCATCTCGCCGAGCCGGGTTTCTGGCCCACGCAGGGCTACCCTTCGCGGGAAGGATTTGTGGGGTCCGACGCCTGCGCGCGCTGTCACGCCGCCATGGTGATGGCTCAGAAGGCGACGCCGATGGCGCGCAACATGATGCCTGCGTCAATGACGGAGATCCTCCACTCGCATTCCGACTTGACCTTCGCTATCGGCAAATACAAATACAAGATTGAAACAGCCGCGGGCCATAGCAAATATTCGGTCAGCGACGGGACGAAGAGTCTGTCATTTCCGTTGGCGTGGGCGTTTGGCACGGGAAGGGTCGGCCAGTCGTATCTGTTCAAGAAGGAAGATGGTGGGTTTTACGAGGCGCGCGTGACGTACTTTGAAAGTCTGGGAAACTTGGGGTTTACTCCCTCGCGTGCGCTGTCTTCTCCCTCAGGGATTGACGAGGCCATGTATCGGCCCGTTGGGCAGGCGGAGGTGACGCGGTGCTTTGGTTGCCACGCTACAGCCTCCAATATAGACGGCCATTTGGATGAGAGATATTTCGTCCCCGGTGTGAGTTGCGAGGCCTGCCATAGTCCAGGCGGCAAACACGTTCAAGCTATGGACGGCATGCTGGCGGGCAAGCCTGGAGCGGGAGGGCCGGAGATCTTCAATCCAGCGCACTTGGCTCCTACAGATGCGGTTGAGTTTTGCGGGTCGTGTCACGGAAGCTGGTGGGATGTGAAGCTTTCCGGAGTGAAAGGCGTCTCCACGACGAGGTCCGCGCCCGCGCGCCTGGTGACCAGCAAATGCTGGGGCAAAGGGGACGCGCGGCTCACCTGCACAGCCTGCCATGATCCCCATGAGCAGTTGGCGACCGACTCGGCAGCCTACGACGGGGCCTGTTTGCAATGCCATGTGAATTCGGCAGGAGTGAAGCCGACGACGAGCCATCCGGGCGCAGCATGTCCCACGGCGAGGAAGAACTGCACGAGCTGCCACATGCCGAAGGTCTATGTGCCGGAGATGCACGCCAATTTCACGGACCATCGCATCCGCATCGCGAGGGCGGGCGACGCTTTTCCAGAGTGAGAGTACCCTTGCGATCTTGCTACGTCCATTTGCCAGAGCCTTCGACGATGGTGATGTAGCGATCTATCGGCGGCTTTGTGAAGCGTTCGACGGCGCCACTGGGCAGCGGCCATTTCACCTCAATCCAGTCGATGCTTCTGTGTTGTCCGAGACCGAGAAGGATACGCGGATCGTGCGAGGAGAGAAAGCTGCCTCCTCCGACTTTCATGCGCGAGTGTCTCATGTCCCCGGCTTGATAGCTGACGCGGGCGCCGATTGCGTCGGGGTTGCATTTGCGGCCAACTAGATTGATCCCAAGCCAATGACTTTGCCTTCCGGCATTGTTTTTCAGCAGCAACGGCGCAGCATCGTTATTGCTGATGAGCAAGTCGATGGCGCCGTCGTTATTGAAGTCGCCCAGGGCGAGGCCGCGAGCCGGGAAGTCCCTGGCAAAGACGGGGCCGCTCTCCGCGCCGACGTTGCGGAAGTTTCTGCCATCGTTGTGGAAGAGCAGCAGCGGCTCCTTCCATTTCACGGTGGAGGAGGTCTTGTCGATCAAGTCGTCGGGAAATCCGTTGGCGAGAATCAGATCGAGCTCGCCATCGTTGTCGTAGTCGAGAAACTTCAGCCCCCAGCCGCTCATCCAGCGGGTCGCCATTCCGATGCCGAGAGGCATGGCTACGTCGTCATAGGTGCTGTCGCCATTGTTGCGGTAGAGCGAGAAAATCTCCTGGTCGATGTTGGCGACGAAGAGATCCATCCATCCGTCCTGGTTGAAATCGGCGGAATCGACGCCCATGCCAGAGCGAGCGTGGCCGTCGGCGCTGTAGGCGACATCGGAGAGGAGGCCGACCTCCTCAAAGGTGCCGCCGCGGTTCATGTATAAGAAATTCGCAACAGTATCGTTGGCGACGAAGAGATCCATTTTGCCATCGTTGTTAAGGTCGGTGGCGACGACGCCCCAGGCTTTGCCCAAATGGTCGGCGATGCCGGAGGCTTTGCTGACATCCGTGAAAGTGCCGTCGCCGTTGTTGTGGAAGAGCCAACTGGGGCGCGGTTTGAAGATGCGTGGAATGCAGTAGTGACGAACCCCGGCGTCGTCGGTGCCGCAGCCGAGCGAGCGGTCGAACTCGGCAAACTGGCAGACGAAGAGGTCGAGCTTGCCGTCGTTGTCATAATCGAACCAGACGGCGCTGGAGCTCCAACCGGCGGCGGCGACTCCCGCTTTTTCGGTGACGTCGGTGAAGGTGCCATCGCCATTGTTGCGGTAAAGGAGATTGCGACCATACTGGGTCACGTAGAGATCGGGGAAGCCATCGCCGTTGTAGTCACCCACCGCAACACCCATTCCGTATCCACCCCCGGCGACTCCGGCTTTCTCGGTGACGTCGGTGAAAGTGCCGTCTCGGTTGTTGCGGTAGAGCGCATTGCGCAGAGGCTTTGACGGGTTGTAAAAGTCCGATTTGCCACTGTTGACGAGGTAGATGTCCATCCAACCGTCATTGTCGTAGTCGAGGAAGGCGCATCCGGCGCCGCTGGTCTCGGGAAGATGTTTGTATGGCGACTTGCCGGCGGTATGGACCCAGGTGATGCCGCTGGCGGAGGGTAGGACCTCTTCAAAAGCATAATGCGGCGGCAAGGCGGCGGCCCAGCCAAGCGGGGCACAATGCAGTTGCGAGGCGGCTGCGAAAGCGGCAAAGTTGTGAAGAAGCGCGCGACGAGAGAGGCTGAATTGGGTGGGGGATTCGCTGCTTGATTTGGCGACGAGAGAACCTGGGTCAGGGTCAGAGTCAGAGCTACCGTGGGGAGGACGACCGATCGTGTGAGGCCTTTTTCTCAAGAAAGAGCCGGCCGAAATGTTGTTAAACACGCGGCACACCTATCATGAATCTGATCCAAACTTACAAGCGAATGAAGTCTCTGTCGATGGGTGTGTTTCTATCACTGATGCTCAGTGCTGCGATTTTTGCCGAGGGAGGGATCGCTCCGGCACAGCAGACGGCGTCCGATCCCTCAGCCGCGCCGGTGGACGTCGATACATTGCAAAAGCAGGCACTGCAGGAGGGCGAGGCGGGGAAGATGGACGAGTCTATTCGCGACTACCAGCGCGTTCTCGAACTACGCCCGGAATGGAAAGAGGGTTGGTGGAATCTGGGGACGCTGCAGTACAGCGCCAACCGGTTCGTGGAAGCTGAGGTCACATTTCGCAAGGTAGTCGAGTTCGCGCCGGGACTCGGCATGGCCTGGGCGTGGCTGGGGCTGTCGGAGTTCGAGAACAAGGAGTACGACAACTCGTTTGCTGCTATCGAAAAGGCGCAGTCCCTAGGCATCAAGGACGATGTCGAGATCGAGCGCGTTTCGATCTACCATCTGGGGTTACTGCTGGTTCGCGATGGTCAATTTGATCGCGCGACAGACGTGCTACTGGAGACATTTGGCGGTGGGGTAGTGTCGGAACAGGTGAGGTTTGCTCTCGGCCTGGCGATGCTGCGTGTTGCACTGCTGCCCGAGCAGGTCGATCCTTCGCATGAGGCTTTGGTGCTTGCGGCCGGCGAAGTGGCTTCGGCGGGCGCGGACGGATTGAAGATGTTTCCTCCCTTCCTGCAGACTTATCCCGATGTCCCGTATACGCAATATGCCTATGGGCGGGCACTGGCGAACGCGGGACGCGACAATGATGCGATGGTTGCGATGCACGCGGAGACAAAGCTGTCTCCAGACAGTGCGATGCCGTGGATCGAGATCAGCCGTCTAGAACTTAAGCGCGGGCGGTTCACGGAGGCTCGCTTCGCCGCGGAAAAGGCGGTTGCACTGGATGCAGCCAGCAAGGCTGCGCATGAGGTGCTCTCAACGTCGTTGCATGTACTGGGGGAAAAACAAAGCGCAGCGAAGCAACAGAGCCTTGCGGAGCAATCGCTCGCGGTGCGGCCGAACCCGGAGCAGCGCATTCTTGATCGCTACGCGGGCAAGCCGGCTGCGATAGCCGCCGTCAGCCCGCAGGAAGATGGCGAGCTGTGGGAGCGGGCGACGCGGGAGTTTTCGGCTGGAAACTACTCCGCCGCCGCTGTTCATCTGAGAGAATGGCTGCCGAGAAACCCCGGCGACGGCACCGGATGGGCGATGCTGGGGCTTGTCGAGTTTGCTCTGAAGGATTTTGACAATGCGCTGATCCATCTGAATCGAGGCGAGCAGATCGGGGTGAGGGGCAGTGCAGAATCGGTGCAGTCGGCCAAATATACGTTGGGGATTTTGTTGGTCCATGCAGGCGAGTTCGAGCGAGCGACCAAAGTGCTCGTGTCCGCCTGGAAGGCGGGGCCGCTGGATGACAAAGTGGAGTACGCCCTCGGATTGGCCTTGCTGCGCAAGGCGGTATTCCCAGATCAGGGGAAAGCGGCCGAGTCCTCGCTGGTGAGCGCCGCAGGAAGAATCGCCATACTACTGCAGCAGAGTAAGTACGACGCCGCCTTTGCGCAGCTGAAGCCGCTCATTCAGCAGCATCCTTCAACTCCTTTTCTTCATTACTCCTACGGGACCGCTTTGTTGGCAGTATCTGAGTTTGACGAGGCAGCAGCCCAGATGCGGGCCGAGACGACAATTTCGCCATCGAGCGCCCTGCCATACATTCGCCTGGCCTCGATTGCGCTGCGCCAGCATAATCCTGCGGAGGCAATCCCTCAGGCGAAGCGTGCTGTTGAACTTTCCCTCAACTCGGCAGAGGCCCATTATCTGCTTGGGCGGGCCTCGTTAGACTCTGGCGACGACGTCACGGCGCTGCGTGAACTGGAGATCGCCGCCAGGCTGAGTCCAGGAAGTCCCGAGGTGCACTTCAACCTGGCCAAGGCGTACGCACGGGCAAAGATGCCGGAGAAAGCCGAGCAAGAGCGAGCGATGTTTTCAGAATTGAACGGGATCGCCGAAAGGCAGCGAAGTCAGCAGGGTGCACAGATCTACGCCGGCCCGCACGACGCGAGGCAGGTCACGACAACTTCGCCGGCTAACTAGATAGACGTAGGTCATATCTTAGCTTGATCCTTGATCTGTTTGGCATGCTTCGATCTGCTTGGCATGCTTCTTGATTTGCCGCGGCAGGTTGGCAATCTGTTCAGGCGGGTACTTCCTTTCCCCGTTCCATACGCTCTACTTGTCCAGTGTGTCCATTCCCCAATAGTACAAATCAAGCCGGGGCACTCCACCGTCAAGAGCAAACCGCACGGGGATGCCGTGTCCCCATCTCGAACATGCCTGCCCATTGCAGGAATGCAGAATGAGAATTTTGTGTGCTCACCTCGTCTTGTGTATAAGGAAGCCCGTCAAGCCTATCCCTTGCGGGGAGGAGACAGTCAAGAAGTTTTCCGACCCCCACGGCCTGCACAGAAACCGCTAAAGTAACGTTTTTCCCTTGACAAGTGTTTTCCGACCACCTTACGATCTGCGGGAAATTGATGACGGTGCTTGCCCTATCTGAACGGCGCTCCAAACACTTTGGTTAACACACAACTCAGCTGCGGCTTCCTCCGAGGCAGCCTCACGGCAAATACCGAGTATTAGCGGCTCCGGTAAGCTCGAAAAATCGGAAGTTGAAAGAGACAACAAATGGGCTTTGAAAGCTTTCACGCTGTAGGGAGAATGACGAGAGACATCCGGCAGAGTCGTGCCGCCATCCTCTCTTGCTTTGACTTCGATATCCTGGCGAAATGTTGCATCCTGGCGATTGGGATTTTGCTGTTCGCCAGCACTGGGGCATACTCGCAGATCTACAACGGTCAAATTGTTGGAAGCGTCACCGACAGCAATGGCGCTGCGATGCCCAAAGTGGCGGTGACCGCCGTCAACATCGGGACAAATAACAAATACCCAGCGACCACGAACAACGCCGGCGAGTATACGATTGCTCAGCTTCCCATCGGCACCTACGCTGTGCGTGCGAAAGCTATCGGCTTCAAGGAGGAAGTTGTCAATGACGTTGAGGTGCACGTCTCAACGAACACCAACGTCAAAATAACTCTCCAGATCGGTACTGTAAACGAAGAGGTTTTGGTCCAGGCTGATGCGGTGCAGGTACAAACTAGCTCGGCAGCGGTGGGTGAGGTGATCAGCGGGACCCAAGTTCGCGAACTGCCGCTCAATGGTGAAAATTTTGTCGGACTGACCCAGCTTTCGCCAGGGGTCGCGGCTGCGGCCGATTATGACGGAACCGGCAAGGGCATCAACGGTAGCGTCGACTTCTCCGTCGACGGGAATCCTTACACAAATAATTTATTCCTGATTGATGGCGTTAACAACAACGATCTCGGATCGAATCGCGGCATTCTTGTTTACCCGTCCGTCGACAGTATCGCTGAGTTCAAGATGATCCGTAACTCATACGGTCCGGAATACGGACAGGCATCAGGCGCGATCATCAGCATCACCACAAAGTCGGGAACGAATCAGTGGCATGGAGGGGCATTTTACGCCGGCCGGAACGACGCCCTAGATACGAATGACTGGGTCCATAACGATCTTGGACAGGGTAAAGGGAAACTCCGCCGCAGCGACTGGGGCTACAACATTAGCGGACCGGTCTGGAAAAATAAGTTTTTCTTATGGGGAAATCAGGAATGGAATCACGAGGTTCGTGGCGCCGCCTATGGCACCTGCGTACCCACCGATGCGGAATCTTCTGGTAATTTCGGCGGATATGGCACAGCGACCACCGACCAATGCGGCGCAACCGTTCCGACGATTCCCGCCTTTGCCCAGGGCGGAAATCCGAATACGATTGCGAATCCCGACAAAGCCGGCTTGCTTATTGCTCAGTTTTACCCCTCTCCCAATTTCAGCTCCAATCAGACCCAAACAAACAGCAGCGGATTCAACTGGAACACATCCATTAATAACCTGGTCACGTGGAGTGAGTGGAATGTACGGGGAGACTGGGATGTAACCAAAGCCAACCGTGCGACGGTCCGTTGGACACAGGACAGTTCAGCAAATCCTGCCCCCGTCAATCCAGCCGGTTTTTGGGGTGAATCCGCCTTCCCTACCGTGCAGTCAAGTTGGAATGTACCCTCCAAGAGTGTGATGGCGAAGCTGAGCTCAACTATTTCTAACAGCATGGTGAACGATGTCGAGTTCGGTTACGGCAACAATGCGCTGGTCGCCACATTGGCCGGCACACGGGCGGACATAGTTCCCGCTATCCAGGCTGCCTACCCGGCCTCCTTTCCCTCTTCGATCAAGACAAAGGATGAGTTCTTTGGAGGGTGGGGAGGCCTCAATCCCTATGGGCTTAACAATGGCACCAGCTTTTCCATGTGGAATATCGCACCCTACAACGGTCACGAAGACCTGTACGCCGTCCAAGACAACTTGTCGAAGGTAAAGGGAGACCACCTCCTCAAGGCTGGAGTCTATATAAGCAGCAATACGAAGATAGAAAGCGTTGGCAATGGTGCGGATCGCCCCAACCTGCCATCGACCCTCTATTGCCAAAGTGACCCATCCGGCAACTCCTATGTCGGCGTTCCCGGGCACCCAGCGTGCGTGCAGACAGACAATGCCCTCGCGAACATTCTTATTCCGGGTACAGGAAGTATGCCGCAGGAATTCAACGTAAGCGAGAACAGTATCGACGCGGTGGCTAACATTCGCTGGCACGACTTTGAGTGGTATGTCGGCGATAGCTGGAAGATCAAGCGCAACCTAACGCTCGATTATGGGTTCCGCTGGTCGTTCTATCGCGAGCCATACTCCGCGACCAATCAGTATGCAAACTGGAGCCTCGCCAATTGGAGTGCATCCGAAGCTGCCGCAAACCCGTCCGATGCTTGCAACGGGGTAATTACTGTCCCGGGAACATCGCCGTGCGCAGACGCAGCTAAGTTCTTAGGAGGCCTAGGGGTGCATCTTCCACTGTCGAACGGCACACCGGGGCAAAATAGAGCCCTTGCCAATCAGAACGATCACACGATCGCTCCGCGTGTCGGTATTGCCTGGGACATCCGAGGAAATGGGAGAACCGCGCTGCGTGCCGGCGGTGGTCAGTTCTACCAGCGTGAGGCGGTCGGTCTCGACGAAGCCCTGAGCCGCACGGCTCCTTATGTCATCAACGTCAATACAAACCGTTCGATGGACACGCCTGCGCCGCTGGCTAATCCGTCGGTATCACCAATCGCGGCTAAGGATCCTCGCGCAGTGGTGCCGAACTCCTGGCAATGGAACGTAACTGTTGAACAACAGGTCGCCAAAAATACGACGCTCCAGATCGGGTATGTTGCCAATACTGGCATGCACCTGACTTCGAACAGCGATGTGAATGCCGTTCCCCAGAGCAACTGGCTGCAGTCTGCATTCAGTAGTGGGGCCGCGCAAAACGCGTTGCGGCCTGCTTCCAACTTCGGAACTATTGGAGGCTACGCCAGAGAAGGACATGCCTCCTACCATTCTCTTCAGACGCTCTTCCGCAGTCAGGTGGGGCCCTCCACATTCCAAGCCGCATACACCTGGTCGCACTCCATCGGCAACGTAGATCTTGATAGCCTTGCCGGCTCGTACACTACGAACCCACTTGATCCCGGCCTGGATAAGGGAAATACGAACATCAACCGCCCGAATGTCTTTGTGGCCAACGAAGTCTACTACTTGCCGAAATTGCAGCGCGACAACAGGCTTGTACAACAATCATTGGGTGGGTGGGAAGCGAGTAGCATTTTCACCGCGGCTGAAGGTTCATCGCTGAGTGTATTCACCGGCGGTGTCAGTGGTGCATGTACAAATCTAGATGCCAGCGGCAAATGCGTAAGCGGATACTCCAGCGCACTCACGTCGTTAATCGGCAACGGCTATTCTGCAAATAATCGCCCCCTTGCCACGGGTGTCAGTTGCAGTTCAGGCCGCACTGGGGATACATTCCTCAATCCGGCCGCCTTTACCCTCGTAGGCTATGTAATCGGCACAACTCCCAGCAATCTAGCGGGTCGGGGTACTTGCTTTGGCGCGCCCACTACGAACCTGGATATGCAGTTGGCAAAGAACTGGCTTGTAAAGGAGCGATTCCGCGTGAAATTCAGCATGGACTTCTTTGACCTTCTCAATCATCCGAATTTCAATTCGCGCGGCCTCGAAGGAACGGGATATACCCCATCGAGTCCAGTGTATTGCGGAGGGGCGACACCGGCGACGCCCGGTGGAGGACCCACCGGTCTCCCTTGTAGTCCGACGAATAACGTAATTACGTCTGCAGCACCACCACCACCGTCAGGCTTTGGGCAGACACAGGTTCTTCAAAATGGGCGATCGAATCGCGAACTACAATACACACTGAGATTCTCATTCTGAGGCCGGAGAGACATTTGTAATGAGTATCGAGGTTCATCCGGGGGAAAGGTGCGAGCCAAGCAACCGCAACCGCTCATCTAGATGAGTCACTGCAAATGCTAAGCCGCATAGCGGTCAAAGGCCTTCAGCGAGCAATTGGGCAATCGCAAATATGAACTGTGAATGGACGCGACTACTTAGATCGCTGGCTGCTCTGATTGGGCTAATATGCTGCGCTGGATGCTTCCGAGTGGCGTCTGCGCAGGTGTCAGATCATGCGAACGGGCCTGAAAAGGTCATCTTCGATACCGATATTGGCGATGATCTGGACGACGCCTATGCGTTAGCGCTCGCTCTCTCTCTACCGAAGCTAGACATCGTCGGCGTTACTACAGCCTGGGGCGATACTGATCTGCGAGCTCGATTAGTGTCTCGTCTACTATCCGAGACCGGTAACGGCAAGATTCCAGTTGCTGCGGGTCCGAAGACGAAGACGCCCTCCACTTTTTCGCAGGAACGATGGGCCAAAGCATGGCCGGAACCTGCCAACGGATGGCCGGATGCCATCGACTTCATCCGTGATGCTGTGCACCGTTATCCTCGACAGATTACATTGATCGCTGTTGCCCCGTTCAGTAATGTCGGAGCTTTGATCCACAAGGACCCTGAGGCTTTTCGGCAGCTAAAGCGAGTTGTTCTGATGGGCGGATCTATTCGTCAGGGATACGGCGATCTAGGATACGTCGCGAATAAGGGGCCTGTGCCCGAATACAACATAAAGATGGATATTGTTTCGGCGAAGGAGCTATTTGCTTCGCGCGTGCCGCTCTATGTCATGCCCCTCGACTCGACGCAACTCAAGCTGGATGAGGTCATGCGAAACATTCTGTTCAGCCGTGGCTCACGGATGACTGACGCGCTGGCTGTGTTGTACTCGCAGTGGGCGGCATCGACGCAGGCAGAGACCCCGACTCTTTACGACGCTATGGCTGTCGCCGCGGTTGCTGATCCAGGGCTATGCCCTACGCAGCCGTTGCATCTTGAAGTTGACGAGGAGGGATACACTAGGGTCACCAATGGGGCACCGAACGCGAATGTGTGTCTGGAATCCAATTCCGATCGATTCTTTCACTTCTATCTCCCCGCACTAATCAATTGGGACGTGCGGAAATCCGATGCCGACGTGTTACGTTGAGCGAGTTTGGCAACTCCGCTGATGCTGTTATTTTGAGCGGCGACCACAATCGCGTATGGAAGTTCCTTGGGGTCTCTAAGTGAGCGGCTCGATCCGGAATAGCCAATCTCGGTGCAAGTCCAGGGCCAACCTCAATACGAAATCAAGGCATGGATTGCAATATACGGATCGCTAATTGTCGTGGTGCTAATCGCGGCGAATGGAGCACGTTGCCAACAGCAGATAGCTCCAACATCGACCGCCTGGTACCGGCACCCCGTTCATAGAAACGTAGCTGGTCTCGTTTGGCCGCTTGCGCATTATTCTCGAGAGACCAAACTATCGGCAGGGTGAGGTCATGCCGCTAAAGTTGTAAGCTGATCGGTTGCCAATCTTCCGAAGACCCGCTTTTGGAAACTTTACATGTCTAAGTGGCTATTCTTGCTGGTAATCCTGATGCCGATCGCTCTACTCGGTCAATTTGCAACTTCCGATCGAATCAGCGAGCCGACGTTTTGGCCTACCCAGACGCGCTACACGCGAGATTTATACGCGGGTGAAAAGTCGTGCTCACAGTGCCACGGGTCGATCTTCCGCAGCGCTCAACTGACTCCCATGGCACATGCTGCCATGCGTCCGAGTGAATCAAATGTCCTTAGCTCGAATCCTGACCTTGCGTTCGCCCAAAGTAGCTATCGCTACGACATCCGCACAAAAGCAGGCACCAGCGTTTACACGGTGATAGATGGCGAGTTTCACGAGTCTGCAGCAATCGAATGGGCTTTCGGATCAAACGGGGCGCAGTCCTGGCTTTACAAGAAGGGTGATGGGGAAATTCATGAAGCTCGCGTGACCTATTTCCAAAATCTGCACGCTTTGAATGTCACGCCGAACCGAGATCTTGAACATGCGCAGAACGTAGATGAGGCGATGGGCCGGACGGTTGGCCGCGCGGAAGTGTATCGATGTTTTGCCTGCCACACTACAGAATCAGGAACGGGCGCCAGTTTCGACGAATCGAAACTGGTGCCCGGAGTTAAATGTGAAGCTTGTCATGGACCTGGGCGTGCGCACATCGATGCAATCGAAAGCGGCTCCAATCCCGGTAACGCGAACGGACCAAAAGAAGACATACAGAAAAGTGCCCTCTCATACAAGAATCAGAGCATGTCGATCTTCGATCCTAAGAAGCTCAGCCCCGAGGAGTCTGTGGACTTTTGTGGGTCATGCCACGGCTCTTATTGGGATATCACCTTGGACACGACTCCCAGTAGCGTAAACCGAGTGCGATTCGAACCTTACAGGTTGGAGCAAAGCAAGTGCTGGAACAGGAACGATGCTCGTCTTACCTGCATCGCCTGTCACGATCCGCATAAACCGTTAGACACTGAAACGACACACTACGATCTAGTCTGTCTCAGTTGTCACTTAAATGAAACGAGTGCTGCCGCTGCGTCGCCGGAAGTTCATGTGAAATCAGTCTGTCGCGTCGCTAAGAGCAATTGTGCTTCGTGCCACATGCCCCAGGTCTATGTGCCGGCAGCGCGTCGCAGCTTTCCAGACCATCGTATTCGAATCGTACGGAATGGGGAGCCGTTTCCGGATTGAAGACCCACATTCAGTACTTTGTCAGGCCTCAATCCTTTGGTTAACATCGCTTTCGACTCAGCGCGTGGCTCTCCTCTCGTCTTCAGAGAACCACGCTGCACCGAAAAGGCCTCGACTTCAGACCGGCTCAGCTGTCGGGTTTTGGGTCGTGGTTCGAGGGTTGGGGTTTTGGAAGAGACCGCTTTCCGCACAGATGCGGGGGGTCTGCGCACCTCTCAAACCACATGCGACATGGCGAGTGTCAGGAGTAGCGCGGTCACGGAGAGGATCGTTTCCGCAACCGACCATGTCTTCAGTGTCTGCGACACACTCATGCCAAAATACTCCTTCACCAGCCAGAAGCCGCCGTCGTTCACGTGCGAGAAGATCAATGACCCAGCGCCCGCGGAGATGGCAAGTAGCTCCGGGCTCACGCCGGTGTTATGCAGTGCGATCGGCGCGACAATCCCGGCGGCGGTTGTCATCGCGACTGTCGAGGATCCGGTTGCAACGCGCATCATGGCGGCAAGCAGCCACACCAGCAACAGCAGCGAAACGTGGAAGTGCATGGCAACCACGATGATGGCGCCGGAGACCCCGCTGTCCTGCAGGATGCGTCCGAAGCCCGCACCTGCGCCTACCAGCAACGTGATGGCCGCCGTTGGCGCGATGCACTCATTGCTGAGTTTCAGAATTCTTTCGCGGGTGAAGCCGCGCATTGTGCCCAAGGTGACGAAGCTTATGAGCACGCCGATCAGCAGTGCCATGTCGTCGTTGCCCACGAGATGCAGCGCCTGATTCGGAAAGCTCTTGGGAGTAAGGAGGGTATCCGCCCAACTGCCGATTAGCATGAGCAATACCGGCAGCAGGATCGTGAACAGCGTCAGACCGAAGCTGGGCAGGTTGCGTTTGTCGCCGTGATCGGTAAACTGCGCCGCCATCGGGTTTTCAGCCGGAAGCTGGATATGCGGCGCGATCAGTTTCGCGTAAAGGGGTCCTGCGAGCACAGCCGAAGGTAGACCGATGAGCAATGCGTAGAGAATGGTCCGGCCCACATCCGCTTTGAAGATCGTCACCGCCATGAGTGCCGCAGGATGTGGAGGCACCAGGCCGTGGACGACGGATAGCCCCGCGACCATGGGTAGACCGACTAAGATCAGGGACGTTTTTGTTCGCCGCGCAACGGTGAAGACGATCGGGATCAGGAGCACGAAGCCGACCTCAAAAAACGCGGGCAGGCCCACCACGAGTCCGATGACTACCATGGCCCAGTGAATTTTCTTTTCACCGAAAAGCCGGATGAGTGTGTAAGCGATCTGATCCGCGCCACCGGATTCCGCCATCATCTTTCCAAGCATGGTTCCCAAAGCCACGACAATGGCGATATGTCCCAGCGCGCTGCCTAGGCCGGCTTCGAACGATTGCACGATCTTCGAGATCGGCATGCCCGTGACCACTGCAAGCGAAAGGGCAGTGACGAACAGGGTGATAAATGGGTTGAGCTTGACGACTGCGATGAGCAGGATCAGCACAACGACAGCAACAACCGTGGAGACCAGCAGAAAGATGCTGTGGGGATCGATCATAGGCGCACCGGGGTTGCTGTTTTGAGTGCGGCAGCAAGCAAGATCATGCGGCGGGAGCCTTGTAGGCTACGCAGTCGATCTCTACTTTGCAATCCACCACCATGCTGGATACAACGCACGCACGCGCCGGTGGATTTCGGCTGAAATGCTCCTTGAACACCGCATTGAACGAAGCAAAGTCACGCGCATCTTCAAGCCAGACGCCGCAACGTACCACATGCTCCGGCCCATACCCTGCTTCCGCCAGGATCGACAGAAGATTGCGAATCGCTTGTTGAGATTGAGCCGTGATATTTCCCGAGACCACTTCGCCGTTGACCATGGGCACCTGACCCGAGACAAAGAGCCAGCCATTTGCCTCGACGGCACGTGCAAAGGGTAAGGGCTGCCCTCCCGTACCAGTGCTGCCATCCACGCCATATCGCTTCATGCTTGATTGTCACCCCTTGCATTCATTCGCTATTGAATCCATGACGTCTTGCTACGGGGCAAAAATCTTCCGTCGCGGCGATTGGTCGTCCCCTGATCGGTATATGACAGAGCGCCGTTCACCCAGACGCGCTCGATCCCCACTGCTGGACGCACCGGATCGGCGTAGGTAGCCGTGTCGGTGATTCGCCCCGGATCGAAGAGCACGAGATCGGCATAGTAGCCCTCACGTATCAGCCCGCGTTGCGACAGTCCGAATCGCTGTGCAGGCATGCCGGTCATTTTATGTACAGCCTCGGGTAAGGAGAACAGCTTCTCGTCCCGGCAATATGGGCCAAGCACACGCGGGAAGGTTCCCCAGAGCCGGGGGTGCGGGCGAGGGTCGTTGGGCAAACCATCGGAGCCAATCATGGTTGCCGGGTGGCGCAGAATCCTGCGCATGTCGTTTTCGGAGATGCTGTGATAGATCGCTCCTGCGGGTTGCAGCTGCCTTGCTGCGTCGAGTTGGTTGATATGCCAGGCTTCTGCTATCTGTTTGAGAGACTGACTGGCCATCTCCGGATGGGGCGTGCTCCACGTAATCGTGATTGCAACCCGGTCGTCCACTTGTCTGAGATCGAGTGTGCTTGAACCAGCGGCATAGGGATAGCAATCGCAACCGGCCGGTTGGGCTGCTCGCGCAGTGTCGAGTGCATGCAGGACTTCGCCGCTTCGTCCCCAATTGTCAATGCCCGCACACTTCAGATGAGAGAGGATGACCGGCACGTGACTGAGGCGCCCGATCTCGAACGCCTCTCGCATCGCATCGAGGATCGCCTCCGTCTCGGAGCGCATGTGTGTGGTGTAAACTGCGCCCGCGGCGGCAAGCAACTGTGCCAGTGCCAGCACCTCTTCCGCCGAGGCTGCATTGGCGGAGAGATAGGCAAGCCCGGAACTCAGGCCCAGTGCTCCCGCATCCAGGGCATCTTGCAACTGGGCGCGCATTGCCTCGATCTCGGCTGCGGTTGCGCTGCGGCCCAGCCGGTCCATGTGATTATTTCGCAGCGATGTATGCCCAACCAACGCGCCTACATTTACGGCAGGCCGGGCGTCATCTACTGCTGCGGTGTACGCGGCAAACGTCGGATAGCAGAAGGCATCCGCAGCTCCTAGCAGGTTCATTGGATCGGGCGGCTCTCCGCGCAGGGACACTGGAGCGGCACTGATGCCGCAGTTGCCTACGATGACTGTCGTGACGCCTTGCGACAGCTTGGGCAGCATCGCCGGATCGCGGATCACGCTGATGTCGTCATGGGTGTGCACATCGACGAAGCCAGGCGTCAGCGCCAAGCCGTCCGCATCCAGGCATTCCCGTGCATCCGCATCCAGATGAGGGCCGACGCGGAGAATCCGATCGTTGCGGAGAGCGACATCGAGTCTTAAGGCGGCAGCGCCGCTCCCGTCGAGAACGTTCGCATTCCGGATCAGCGTGTCGCACGTCAGCATCGGTGCTCTTTCAGGATTAGGCTGTATCCATCGCGTCACCGGGGCTTCTGCAGCTCATTCCGGGGCCGTGTGGAGATCATACTTTGAACAACAGGATATCGATGTGGACTGAGAATGTCGCCTGCACGCATTCGCTCCACAAGGGTCTTGGCCAACTCGCAGGCACGCTCCAGCAGACCGACATCACTGCTCTTGGTTGGAATCTGCTGCGCGAAGATCTCAGCTTGCCATCGGCGGTTCTCTACGAAGAGCGGCTCACACATAACCTGGATTGGATGGAGCGCTTCATAGCAGCGTATGGAGTGAAACTCGCACCGCATGGCAAGACCACCATGGCGCCGAAATTGTTCGCGAGGCAACTGCAGAAAGGAGCCTGGGGAATCACGCTGGCAACCGCGCAACAAACGCTTGTGGCCTACAACCATGGAGTGGCCCGCGTCCTAATGGCGAACCAGTTAGTCGGCAAAGAGAACATGACCATCGTCTCGCGTCTATTGCGAGATCCGGCATTCGAGTACTGCTGTCTGGTCGATTCGGCGGCGCAGATCGACAGGCTAGGTGCGTTCTATGCCAATACTGCGCAACGTCTGCACGTTTTACTTGAGTTGGGAGTGATGGGGGGCCGTGCCGGCGTTCGGGACGATCGGCAGTTGGAAGCCGCACTGGTGGCGTTGGACCGCTGGAGCGAGACCGTTGTCTTGAGTGGCATCGAGATATACGAAGGCGTGCTTGAGGAAGAAGCATCGATCCGCGCCTTCCTCGAGCGCGCGGTTACTGTCACGCGAAGATTGATCGAAGAGGGTCGCTTCCATCGCGCGCCCATTCTGCTCTCCGGTGCAGGCTCTGCCTGGTACGACGTGGTGGCCGATGTTTTCTCCGCCGCACACTTCGGGGATGCCGTCGAGATCGTCCTGCGTCCCGGCTGTTATCTCACCCATGACGTTGGCGTATATCGCGAGGCACAGTCGAACATCCAGCTACGCAATCCGATTGCACGCCAGATGCGCTCGGGCCTCTTGCCCGCGCTTCAGGTTTGGGCGTATGTGCAATCCGTTCCGGAGCAAAACCGAGCCATCATCGCCATGGGCAAACGTGACGCAGCCTTCGATGCCGGTCTTCCCACGCCGGCTCTGCATTTCAGACCAGGAGATGCAACGCCCAAAGGCGCTCCTGACCATTGGATGCTTACCAAGATGATGGATCAGCACGCATATCTGCAGATCGACCGGCAGGACGATCTGCAGGTCGGCGACATGCTCGGCTTCGACATCTCCCATCCCTGCCTGACCTTCGACAAATGGCGCACCCTGCCGATATTGAATGCCGAGTACGACGTTGTCGACGTTGTCGAGACGTTTTTCTGAGGAATCCCGGAAGAAATCCTGGTCACTTCGACCGTGTTCGAGCCAATTCCCGATCTACTTGAAGCGGTCGGCGAGCAGGTGATCGGCCACGCGGATAGCGTTCGCGATGATGGTCAGCGATGGATTCACGGCACTGGCGGAGACGAAACAGGAAGCATCGGCAACATAGAGGTTATCCAGGTCGTGCGCTTTGCAGTGCGCGTTCAGCACGCTGGTTGCTGGATCGTTGCCCATCCGGCAGGTGCCGTTCTGGTGGCCTACACCTTCGAGCGGAATTCGCTTCTTGAAGTAGGCATGCAGGGGCATGGATGTGCTGGCATGGCCTGCTTTCTTGAGCACGTCGATCCAGCGGTCCTTGAGACGGGTGAAGCTCTCCACATTATTTGGCGTATAGGCGAGTTGGATGTGCCGAGGCTGTGCGATACGCACAGTCGTGGACTGGTTTGTCTCACCCGTGTCCGAAGCGGGATGCGGACCGGCAATGCCGGGGGTCTGCGAAGGCAGTGAACTCGGCGTGGCAGAACGAATGGTGACGCGGTTCTCCGGATCGGGCAGATCTTCTGTTGTGAGCCACCACGGAACGGCGTGGCGCTTCATCGTCTCCAGCACAAAGCCTGGTGTGAGCGGGGGCGCCTGCTCCTTCATCATCTCGTGATGGAAGCTGCCGATGGGCTGCACCTGACCGAGCGGGTAGGGATAATCAGGATCGGTGTCGCGGAGATAGAAGTCGTTGGTGCCCCAGGTTTTGGTGTACGCATCTTCGTTTGCCTTGGTGCCGATGGCGAGGATGGCATCCGCCTGGTGGTACATGAAGTTGCGGCCAACCTGATCTGACGAATTATTCCCAAGGCCGCGCGGATGCTTGTCGTTGGCCGATTGCAGCAGGATCACTGCCGTGTTCACCGCACCGGCACAGAGGGCGAAGAGGTTGGCCTGGTAGGTCGCGCTGTTACCTGAGCCGTCGTGGTCGACCTCTACGGCAGTGACGGCGGTGCCGCTGGCATTTGTGAGCAAGCGCACCACGTGCGCGTTGGTCATCAATGTCACATTCGGCAGGTGCATGATCTGGCGAATGCAGTTGATGTCCGAGTCGGACTTGGCGTGTACGAGGCACGGATAGCCATCGCAGGTATCGCAGCGGACACATAGGCTGGATTGCGGATCTTTCTCGTTCAGCTTGAGGCCGAGCGGAATTGAAAAAGTATGGACGCCCTGCTTCCGCACCGCGTCCTCAATGGCCTGCATGCGCGGTTCGTTCGAGAAGGCCGGATGTGGGTAGCGCTTTGAGTGGAAGGGCTCCGTCGGATCGAAGGACGAGCCGAAGCCGCCGGGTACCGAAGGCGCACTGCCGAGATCGCCATGCACGTGGAAGAGCTCTTCCGCGCGGGTGTAGTAGGGCTCGAGGTCCGCATATGTGATGGGCCACGCAGGCGAGATGCCGCCTTTGTGCCGGATGACGCCGAAGTCCTCTGCACGCATGCGGAACATGGCGGCACCATAGACCTTGGTCTGTCCGCCGACGAAGTATGCCTGTTGCGGATGGAGTGCGTTGCCGTCCTTATCCTGCCAGGTTTCTTGGGTGTGGTAGCGGTTCTGCAGGAAGACTGCCGAGGTATCCCAGTTGAGCTTTTCCTGCGGCATGAAGCCGCCGCGTTCCAGGATGAGAATGCTTTTTCCGGCCTGGGCAAGATGAAGGGCCAGCGTACCACCGCCGGCGCCGGACCCAATGATGACGACGTCATAGACCTGCGACATGGCGGATTGGATGCAGAAAGTGAAGATGCGCGATGACAACCGTCGTCAGCGGCTATTCTGCAGAGTGAGGCGGATGGCGCAGCGGTCACGGCCGCAGTGTCTCTTCGGCATTTGAATACCGCTCAGTCGTGGTGGAAGACCTCTTCCAGCGGCGACCACCATTCTCCTTCCGGGCGATCGTCGAAGGGGTGTTGCATGGGCTTCATGATGGCCCACCACTTCTGCGTAGCCGGGTCGGCTGCCATCTTGCGCATGTCCGCGGCGTGATCGCTGCCAATGTATTCGTAGTAGCCGTAAAGGACGCCATCGCGAAGGAAGATGGTGTAGTTGCGTATGTTGCATTGAGTGATGGTGCCGAGAACGTCGGGCCAGACTGCCGCGTGATACTCGCGGTAGGAGGTCTCGGCCTCGGGCCGGAGGCGGATGATCATGCCGTAGCGTTGCATGCGATCCATCATGGCACAGGAGCGTGCTCAGGATGCCTGCATCAGTTGATGGATTATGTGCACGGCGGCATCCAGTTCGTGGAGCGGAACGCATTCGCGGTTGCTGTGGGCGGTCCGCATGTCACCGGGCCCGAAGACGACAACCTCATCGGCAATGGCCGACCATGCGCTGGCCTCGGAGCCGAATGCAATCGATGCGGCGGGATGCCCGGTAGCCCGCTCGATACGGCTGACCAATGGACTATCTGCCGCGGTCTCAAACCCTGCCTGCTCCCGTAATATCGAGAGGTCGGTGTGAAGACCCGGATACTCTGCGCGCAGACTATTCAGCATTGCCTGCAAGGCTACAGGCACGCGATCGCGCGGCTGACCGGGGATGGGCCGCCACTCAATGAGCAGATCGGTGCGACCGGGGATAATGTTCTTGGCCGAGCCGCCGGAGAGGGTCCCGATGCTCATTGTGGTGAAGGGTGGATGGAAGAACGGGTGGAGTTCGGCGGCTAACTCTTTGCTCAGCTCCTCGATTGCAGAGATAAGGCGCCCCGATGCGTAGATCGACGAGATGCCCTGATCGGGCAGTGCGCTGTGCGCCTCGCGTCCGATGACGGCGATCGTTGCGAGGCAGTAGCCCTTTCCGGCACGCGCGCCATGCAGCGATGTCGGTTCGCCGATGACCATGCGGCGGGGCCGGAGTGCGTCCATTGCAATGATGCGCTTGGTGCCGAGGCAGCCGATCTCTTCATCGGCGCTGAGCACGATGCGTAGTCCATCGATCCAAGTGATGTCTTTGCCGGCGGCAGCGGTGAGCAGACAGGCGAGGAAGCCTTTGACATCGCAGGCGCCACAGCCATGCAGGCTGTCGCCTCGGCGAGTGGGTTCGAGCGCTGCCGACCAATCGCTTGCATATGGGACCGTATCGGTGTGACAGAGAAAGGCAAGATCGACGTCGCGCTGCATCGAGGATTGGCCGGGTGGCGCCGCGATGAGATTGATCTTCTCCGTGCCGGAGTCGTCGATGTAAGGTATCTCGCGCGTGGTCCACTGGTGCGCGGCGAATACCGATGTCGCGTAGTCCGTGACCGGGCGATTGGTGAAGGCAGAGACAGACGGAATGCAGATCAGGCGCGAGAGGTGCTCGACTACGCGAGTCAAAGAGAGGCTCCCGAGGCGGATGCTTGTCCCCAGACTTTGCGATGGACCTCCTTATACTTCGCAACGATCTTGTCTTCAAGCGGATGATGCCCGTCGTGAAGAATCCTCTTGCCGTTGACGAAAACATCCCGCACGGCAGATCGATCGAGGCCAAAAACAAGGAGCGGAAGCAGGTCTTCGGGGGTGTGGCCGGCGATCGAGAGATCATTCAGATCGACAGTGATCATGTCTGCGTATTCGCCAAACTGGAGTGAACCGGTTGGGATGCCTAGCGCATTCGCGCCGTTGATGGTGGCGCAGTCGAAGAGGCGGGAAGCGAGAGGCTGATCGCCAATCTGATCGAGGATGGCGCGTTGTTGCTGCTCGAGGCGCAGGTGATAGTCGAGCTGGCGTGCGTCCTCGAGTGGATCGATCTGCGCCTGGCTGTCGGAGCCCAGGGCGTGGCGGACGCCGCGGCGCATCAGCGCATCCACCGGAACGATGCCGTCGCCGAGGTTGCGCTCTGTAGTGGGGCAGGAGCAGACGATGGCGTTGGCATCCGCGAACATGCGGACCTCGTCGGAGCTGATGTGGATCGTGTGGACACCCACGAAGTCGCTGCCGAGCAGCCCTTCCCGCGCCAGCAGATCTACGGGCGTGGCGCCGTACTCCTGTTCGCATGCGCAATTCTCCGCGAGCTGCTCGGCGACGTGCATGTGGATGGGCCGGCTATGACCACGCGCGAAGGCGAGGATGGCGTGTAGATCGTCCAGAGGCACAGCTCGGATGCTGTGCGGAGCGACCCCGATGCGGACGTTCGAAGTGCCTTCGGTGAAGGATGAGAGAAGATCGGCGGTATTCGCGAGAAAGGCATCCCGGGTCTCGTAGAAGCGGCGCTGGCCTGGATCGGGTGCGAGTCGATATCCAGCGCGCAGGTATGCGGAGTTCAATAACACGATGCGGATGCCCACCGATTGCGCAGCGGCAATAACCTGTTTCGCCAGCAAATTGGGATCGTCGTAGGGCGTGCCGTCGGGTGCGGTGTGTAGATAGTGAAATTCGCCCACGGTTGTCGTGCCGGAACGCACCATCTCCAGAAAGCACATGCGGGCTACATCGTAGACATCCTCTGGCGAAAGGTGCGCAGCCGCGTGATACATGGTGTTGCGCCAAGACCAAAAGTCCTTGCCGCTCACGACGCGCGACTCGGATTTGCCGCGGATCAGACGCTGGAAGCAGTGCGAGTGCGTGTTGACGAAGCCGGGCAGCAGGGCTTTGCCGGTAAGGTCGATGGGTGACGTTGCGCCCTCCCCCATCTCGTTGAGATGTGGGGCACCCTGTGTCGTGTCATTCCTGACAAGCACGCCGGTGTCGTCGGCAAGGAGGCTGCCGCCCGCGAGGAACCGGCCATCGCGATAGAGCAGGGACGGGCGAAAGAGAGTGCTCATGCGGAAGTGCGCTCCGTCTGTGTGATTCGTTTACCGTTGCTCCACACTTCGCGGACAGGATTGGTGCCCATGGTGTAGAGCAGATCGCGCCAGTCCGACGATTCGAGCACGACAAAATCTGCGGGCTGGCCGGGTTCGATGCGGCCTGCGTCGAGACCGAGTGCGTGCGCTGCGTTCACGGTACCGGCGACCAGCGCTTCGCGCATGGTCAGGCCATTCACCCGCACCGCCAGTCCCAGAGCAGCGCTGGTGGAGAACAAGGGGCTTGAGCCGGGATTCAGATCCGTGCCCACGGCCACAGCGGCACCCGCATCGATGAGCTGACGACCCGGTGCGTTGGGGATACCAAGATGCAGGGAGACACCGGGCAGTATGGTGGCGATGGTGCGGCTGTTGCAGAACAGATCGAACTGCTGCGGCTTCGCTGCTTCAAGGTGATCGACGCTCAGCGCTCCGAGACGCAGAGCAAGTTCGAGACCGCCGACAGAGTGAAACTGCTCTGTGTGCGCCTTGATCTGCAATCCGTGGTCGAGCGCAGTTGTAAAGATGGCCTCGGCCTCGTGCGCACTCCACGCCTCCTTCTCGATGAAGACATCGACGGCGTGGGCTAGCTTGCGGCGAGCTGCTTCCGGCACTAGTTCGCTGCATACCTGGTCCACATACGTGGCGCGTTCGCTCGTCTCAGCAGGCGGAATATGAATGAGCAGTGTGGGGACAATGCGGACGGGAAGCCGCGCGGCCAGGGCATGGATGACCTCGAGCATCCGCAACTCGCCGGCGATGGTGAGGCCGTATCCGGATTTCACCTCGACGACGGTCGCGCCGGAGCGGATCAGGGCCCAGATGCGCTGCTCTGCCAGGACAGTCAGCTCGTCCTGCGTCACTGCGAGCGTGGCGTGGACCGTGCTGCGAATGCCGCCGCCGGCAGCAAGGATCTGCTCGTAGGTGACACCGGAGGTGCGGGCATCGAAGTCTCGCAGCCGATCACCAGCCCACACGGCATGGGTATGTGGATCGACGAGGCCGGGCACAACGGCACGGCCCCCGAGATCGACGATGCGTCCAGCAGAGCCGGCCCAGTTCGATGCAATGCCCGTCCATGTGAACCGGCCATCGGCGATGGCGAGAGCGGCATTTTCAAAGATGCTGATGGCATTCATGGTGGTACCGTGCTTCGGTCCAGCACCGCTTGGCGTGGCCAGTTGCGTGATGCCGGTGATGAGCAGGTCGGCCTGTGTTTGCGAGCTCATGCGAGGCTTGGCATGTCCAGGCCGCGACGGCGCGCCACTTCCTGCGCTCGCGGATAACCCGCATCCGCGTGGCGAATCACGCCCATCGCCGGATCGTTGGTCAGGCAGAGCCGCAACCGTTCTTCTGCTTCGTCGCTGCCGTCGGCTACAGCGACCAGGCCGGCGTGCTGGCTGTAGCCCATGCCGACGCCGCCGCCATGGTGAAAGCTCATCCATCCCGCGCCGCTGGCGATGCCGGTAGCGAAGTTGAGGAGCGCCCAATCGGAGACAGCATCGGAGCCGTCAAGCATCGCTTCGGTCTCGCGGTAAGGGCTGGCGACCGATCCGGCGTCGAGATGATCCCGGCCGATGACCATGGGCGCGGAGATCTCGCCGTCGCGCACCATCTTGTTGAAGAGCAGACCGGCCTTATCGCGCTCGCGATAGCCGAGCCAGCAGATACGCGCCGGGAGTCCCTGATAGGCAATCTCCGTGGATGCAAAGCGCAGCCATTGCTGCAGCCGCTCGTCATCCGGAAATAGCTTGAGCAGCGCGGCGTCGGTCTTTGCAATATCCGCCGGGTCGCCGGAGAGCGCGACCCAGCGGAAGGGGCCGCGCCCTTCGCAGAAGGAGTCGCGAATGAAAGCCGGAACGAATCCGGGATAGTTGAAGGCACCGTCGACGCCCGCCTGCTTCGCCTGCGTCCGAAGATTGTTGCCGTAGTCGAAGGCAATGGCGCCGCGCTGCTGCATGGTGAGGATGGCCTGCACATGCTTCGCGATGGCTGTGTGCACGCGCTCCATATATGCGGAGGGCTGCTTGCTGCGGAGCGCGTTCAGATCTTCGTCTACCAATGCTGGCGGCAGATATCCCCACATTGGGTCGTGCGCGCTGGTCTGGTCGGTGACGAGGTCGGGTGTGAAGCCGAGCGCGACCATCTTCGGAAGAATCTCCGCGGCATTGCCTTGCAACCCGATCGAGAGAGCGGATTTTGCAGCCTTCGCGCGCTGCGCGAGAGAGATGGCCTCGTCGAGTGAAGTCGTGGCGCGGTCGAGATAGCGCGTCTTGAGGCGGCGCTCGATGCGTGTCGGATCGACCTCAATCGTTATGCTGACGCCGCCGGCCAGCTTCACCGCGAGTGGCTGCGCACCCCCCATGCCGCCAAGTCCCGCTGTCACGCTGATAGTGCCCGCGAGCGTGCCGTTGAAGTGCTGCTTCGCGGCCGATTTGAAGGTCTCGTAGGTGCCCTGCAGGATGCCCTGGGTGCCGATGTAGATCCAGGAACCGGCAGTCATCTGGCCATACATCATCAGACCCGCGGCATCGAGCCTGTCGAACTCTTCCCAGTTGGCCCACTTGGGCACCAGGTTCGAGTTTGCAATCAGCACGCGCGGTGCGAGGCGATGCGTCTCGACGACACCGACAGGCTTGCCGGACTGCACGAGCAGCGTCTGATGATTTTCAAGACGGTCGAGCGTCTCGACGATCTTGTGATAGCACTCCCAATTGCGCGCGGCTTTTCCGCGACCGCCGTACACGATCAACTCTTCCGGCTTCTCGGCCACGTCGGGATCGAGATTGTTCATCAGCATCCGCTTGGCGGCTTCCTGGATCCAGCCGCGGGCGGTCTTCGTGTTGCCTCGCGGGGCTCGAATCGGAGCGTATGCGGTCATTGCCGGTTCACCGTAGTCATGGAAAGAATCGTATCAACTTCAGTCGTCCGGCTGTTGCGGTATGCACCTTTGCGTCGAAAGGACGATCGAGCGATTGCGCCTTCATGCATGGCGAAGCCGATGCCTTTGTCGCAGCAGAGCAATGAGCAGCAGAGCAATGAACTGAGATGTGGCCGCGTTCTGCGATGTCGTGGGCTGTGCGACGAAATACCAATCCGGAAACCATTTATCACTTGACAATGATCGACGCCGACCGATAGAAGGCAGTGCGGGGCTTTTCACCCGATCGGCCCGTTCTGTTCGAGGAATCTGCATGCGTCTTAAGGGCATTGTGCTCTCCGGTGTGATCGTTGTCTCGCTGGCGGCAACCTTTCTTGCCATTCCGACGATTGCAGTAACCGCGCGCACGAAGGCGGGGCCGGTACACCTCACCTGTGAACTGCTGACCAACCCGCTCGGAATTGACAACCAACATCCGCAATTGTCCTGGCAACTCGAGGATCCGACCCAGGCCGCCGTACAGACGGCGTATCGCATTGCGGTGAGCTCGTCAGCGGCGGCTGCAGCGCGCGGACAGGCAGATGTTTGGGACAGCGGACGCGTGACCTCACCGCAGTCGGTAGGGGTGCCTTACGCAGGGCCGGCGTTGGAGCCATCGAAGCGCTACTACTGGCGCGTGCAGTTGTGGGGGAAAGGTGATCGTCCATACAGCGCCAGTGCCCCGGCGTGGTGGGAGATGGGGCTTGGCTCCAGCAATTGGAAGGCGCGTTGGATCGGATACCTGGAACCGGAAGAGGCCGAGCTGCGCAAAGGGAATGCGCCGTGGATATGGAACGAGGGCGATAAACAGAAGGGAAACCAGAAAGGCAGCCACGACTTTCGCCTGAGCTTTTCCATCGACCACCCGATCGTTTTGGCGGCGCTGTATGTCGCAGGGAAGGATCTGACATCCGCATGGGTCAACGGGCAGGCCGTCGTCACCGCAGGCCCGATGCCGCCGTGGGGCCAGGCACCCTGGGGCACGTACGTGCGCAAGGATGTGACCACGCTGGTGCACTCGGGGCGCAACGTGCTGGCTGTAGACTCCGTGTTCAACGAGGGGAGTGACGCTATTGGCGGAATGAGTGCGACGCTGCTGCTCGAGACCGCGGATGGCAGTACGACGACATTCACCAGCGGCAAGGACTGGAAGACGATGCTCGATGCGCCTGAGGGCTGGCGCGCAGCGGGGTACGACGATGCATCGTGGCAGCACGCCGTCATTGCTGCCGAGTGCGGCAAGCAGCCGCTGGGAACGCCGTGGCCCACGGGGCCGGTAAAGATGCTGCGGCATGGATTTGCAGTGAACGAGCCGATCGTCTCGGCGCGGCTCTACGCAACCGCGCTGGGCGCTTACGAGATGCGGCTCAACGGCGAGAAGGTCGGCAAGCAGATACTGGCGCCGGGATGGATGGACTATCGCGAGCACGTTCCCTATCAGGTATACGATGTGACCGCACAGGTGCACCAAGGCGACAACATGCTGGGCGCCTATCTCGCTCCCGGTTGGTACAGCACGCCGCTGATGTGGTTCCGGCAAGGGAACAATTATGGCGCGACACCTCCAGCGCTACGCGCACAGCTACGCCTGGAGCACAAAGACGGCAGTGTGGAGTGGGTCGCAACCGATGAGAGCTGGATGGCGAAGGTCTCACCGGTTCTCAAAGCGGAGATCTACGACGGCGAGACCTTCGATGCACGTATGGTCCAGGCCGGCTGGGATACAGCCGCCGGCGCGACGGGCAATGGCCTCGTCGGATGGACACCTGTGCTGACGATCCATCCGAAAGATCTGCAGGTGGTGGCGCAGACTTTTCAACCGATCGAGCAGGAGCAGGTGTTACAGGCGAAGGCCGTCACCAGTCCACAGGCGGGCGTCTACATCTACGACTTCGGGCAGAACCTGGCGGGTGTGGCCCGGTTGCGCATCCAGGGGGCAGCGGGCACCCATATCCGGTTAAGGTTTGCGGAGGTACTGAATCCCGACGGTACGATGTACACGGAGAACCTGCGGTCGGCGAAGGCGACCGACGATTACACCCTCTCCGGCAAAGGGATCGAGGAGTATCAGCCGCGGTTTACGTTTCACGGATTCCGCTACGTCGAGCTGACCGGAGCCCCAACGCGGCCGAGTGACGGTGCATTGCGTGTCGTGGTCTTTCACACCAACGCCGCGTTTGCAGCTCGACTTACGACAGGCAGCTCCATGATCGACAAGCTCTGGAGCAACATCCTGTGGGGCCAGCGGTCGAACTTCGTCGGGGTGCCCACGGACTGCCCGCAGCGTGACGAGCGGCTCGGCTGGTCAGCCGATGCGCAGGTCTTCTGGCGCGCCGCGACCTACAACATGGACCTGGGCGCCTTCTCGCGCAAATTCGCAGGAGACCTGCGGGGCACGCAAAAGGGCACGGCGATGTATGGGATTTATGCGCCTGGCGTTACGGCAGAGAATCCCGGTTTCGGCACCGGCTGGAGCGATGCCGGCGTCATCATCCCGTGGACGGCCTGGCTTCAGTATGGCGACCGTGATGTCGCGGAAGAGAATTGGAATGCCATGCAGCGGTATCTGAAAACGATCGAAGATGCGAACCCGGACCATCTCTGGACGAAGGAGGTAGGCATCCCCTTCGGAGACTGGCTGGCTCCCAAGGAGAAGACGCCGATCCATCTGATCTCGACTGCGTACTGGGCGTACGACGTATCGCGCATGGAACAGATGGCGCGCAGTCTGGGCCACGATCAGGAGGCGCGCGAGTATGGGGAATTGTTCGAGAAGATCCGAGCGGCCTTTCAGAAGGCTTACGTGCACAGCGATGGAACGGTAGAAGGGCCAGCCGATCCGGATAACGGCTTTAGCGTCGATACCCGGCGCGAGGCATCGGCGACGCCGGGGAGTCAGACCGGATATGTGCTGGCGCTCTATATGGATTTGTTGCCTCAGGATTTGCGAGCCCAGGCGGCAGAGAAGCTGGTGGCGAAGATCGATGCCAACGGGGGCGACCTGGGCACCGGCTTTCTGGGCACGCCTTATCTGCTGGCAGTCTTAACGGACACCGGCCATACCGACGTGGCCTACAAACTACTTGAGAACACACGATATCCGTCCTGGGGCTACCTGGTGGATCACGGTGCGACGACCATGTGGGAACGATGGAATGGCGATCAGATGCGCGGCGATCCAAGCATGAACTCCTACAACCACTATGCCTACGGCGCGGTGGCTGATTGGATTTATCGCTATGCGGCCGGGGTGGATGCGGTGCCGGATGATCCCGGATACCACACGGTCTGGCTGCACCCGCATTTCGACGCGACGCTGAAGAGCCTGAACTTCCATTACGACTCCCCCTATGGCGAGATCCACTCGGCATGGTCGGTAGCCGGTCCCACGGCGCAATGGACCGTGACACTCCCGGCGAACACGCATGGCCGGCTTGCGGACGAAGACACGCGGTATCGGCTAGTCTCGGTGAATGGCATGCCGGCGGCAAAGAGCACGGTGCTGCAGCAAGGAGCCGATGGCTACACACTGCCTGCCGGAACCTATCGCTTCGTGTTTCAGCAAAAGTAAGCAAGGCAACACGCGCCGAGCATATGCGGATGCAAAGAAATCGCTTTACAAGCACTGTGCGCACTGCGTATCAATAGGGCGTCGATTGCAATAGGAATAAGATGTCTAATGAAATTTTTGATTGCCTGCAACATTTCACGAAGCAGACGGGCTGCTCTTCGTCTATGAAGACTGGTCGTTCTGCAGTTGGGCCGAAAACAAATAGGGTTGAGAATGCCAGCTATGGATCGGAACCGGGACACTTTCGTTCGTGATGCACTGGATCGTCTGAAGATCGAGCTGCCATCGTGGGGATTTGCCAACACCGGCACTCGCTTCGGCAAGTTTCTGCAGCCGGGCGCGGCATCCACTATCGCCGAAAAATTCGAGGATGCAGCCTTTGTCGATCGATTGACCGGTTGCTGCCCGACGATTGCGCTGCATGTGCAATGGGATCTACCGAATGGGGTGGCGGATATCGCGCGGATTCGACAGCTTGAACGGGAGAATGGCATCCGCAGCGGTTCCATCAATCCGAATCTGTTTCAGGATCAGGAGTACAAGCACGGATCGGTAACGAACCCTCAGCCGGAGATTCGCAGACGGGCTACGGATCACATGCTGGATTGCGCCGCGATCGCTCAGCAGCTCGGTTCGCGGGATGTGACGCCATGGTTTGCGGACGGCTCGAACTATCCGGGCACGCACAATATGCGCAGTCGCATCGGCTGGCTGGAAGAGTCTTTAAAGGAGACGCATGCAAAGCTGTCCCCCGAGCAGCGTCTGCTGATCGAATACAAGCCCTTCGAGCCGTTCTTTTACCACACCGATATCGCCGACTGGGGCATGGCGTACCTGCTGGCCAAAACCGCAGGTCCGCAGGCCTTTGTGCTGGTGGACACGGGCCATCACTACCAGAGCCAGAACATTGAGCAGATCGTCGCCTGGCTGCTGCACACCGGCATGTTGGGCGGCTTCCACTTCAATGACCGCCGCTATGCCGATGACGATCTGACGCTCGGTTCCATCGATCCGTATCAAGTCTTCCGCATCTTTCACGAGATACACCAGTACGAATGGGAGCAGGGAAAGCCGGTAGACGTGGCCTACATGATCGACCAGAGCCACAACCTGAAGGGCAAGATCGAAGCGATGGTGCAGAGCGTTGTCGCCGCGCAGGAGCTTTACGCGAAGGCGGCGCTGATTGATCGCGACAAACTGGCGCGGCAGCAAGATCAGGCAGACCTGGTGGGCGCCGAGGAGACCTTCCGTCAGGCATTCTGGTCTGACGTGCGCCCGCTGTTGCGGGCGTGGCGGCGGGACAAGGGGCTCGCTGAGGATCCGCTGGAGGCGCTACGTGAGAGCGGATATGTCGAGCGCATCACCAAAGAACGCGGCGCGCGAAGCATGAATGCGACCGCGAGTTACGCTTAGAGGCAGTATTGGGACCGAATCCGTTCATCGGCGTCATATATCACTGGATCGGAGGGCTTGCCTCCGCCAGCAACTTTATTCCCTTCAAGGGCATTCGCCGGTGGGCGTGGGAGATCTACTGGCTGATACAGGGCATTTTTAGCTGGTTGATTGCGCCCACCTTCTTCGCTGTACTGCTCGTGCCGCACCTCTTTCCGATACTCGCAGCCAGCTCTACCCGTGTGCTGGGCGTCACCTGGTTCTGGGGACTGTTGTGGGGCATCGGCGGTCTGACCTTCGGACTCACCGTACGCTACCTGGGCATCGCGCTCGGCTATGCAATTGCGCTCGGCCTCTGTACCGTCTTCGGCACGCTCATGCCGCCGCTGTTCAGCGGCGAGCTGGGAGAGATTGCAAGCGATCGCTCCGGGCAGGTCATTCTTTTCGGGCTGTTCGTCTGCGTGGTGGGCATCTTCATCAACGGCCTAGCGGGTGTGCGTAAGCAGCGCGAGCTGAGCGATGAGGAGAAGAAGAAGACGGTCGAAGAGTTCAGCTTCACGAAAGGGATTCTGGTCGCCGTCTTCTCCGGCATTATGAGTAGTTGTTTCGCCTACGGTCTCGCATCCGGCAAACCGATCGCGTTGAGCACCCGGGATCGACTGATCTCGGGAGGACATTCCGATCTATGGCAAAACCTTCCGGTGCTCATCCTGGTCACGCTCGGCGGCTTCACGACGAATTTCATCTGGTGCACATTCCTGATCCTCAAGAACCGCCGCGCCGGGCAGTTCTTTGGGCGCATGAGCGCCGCTGACCCCCTGCCGCGCTCGCTGGGCGCTGCCGCAGCAGATCCTGCCGCGCCTGCGGTGTTGATGGACGACGCGCAAGCCGAGGCGCACGGGATTGCTGCTGCCACAGGAGATCGGGTTCCACTCTTCGGCAACTACTGTTTCGCCGCGCTCGCCGGCATCCTGTGGTATTTCCAGTTTTTCTTCTACAGCATGGGGCAGACGAAGATGGGGAAGTATGACTTCTCCAGCTGGACGCTCCATATGGCTAGCATCATCATCTTCTCCACGCTCTGGGGCATTTCGTTCCGGGAGTGGAATGGGACACGGCGCACCACGCAGGTCCTTGTCGCGTTGGGATTGCTGACGCTGGTGCTGTCGACCGCGATCATCGGCTACGGTAACTATCTGAAGGTAGCTGTTCCCGGAAGCTAGGGCGCCCCAAATAAAGCGCCTGTCATTGAATAAGGCTCATGTCATCTGGACTGAAGCGAAGCGGATGGAGAGATCTGTTTTTCTCTTTCGCAGTAACTACGAACATTCCTGGGAACCGACTTCCTGACAGCCGGGTCTGACGGCTGCCAGCGAAGGTGGGAGCCGGGCGGTTGCTATAATCGGCAGTTCTACGGGAGTCACCGGCTTGGCTCGAGATAATCTGCAGCGTCTCTACCTGATCCCTATCCTCTCCAAGGCGCTCGACATCCTGGAGATGCTGGAAGCCGAGCGAAAGCCGGCCAAACTCGAGGACATCTATCAGCGCTCGGAGATCTCGAAGACCAGCGTCTACCGGATTCTCAAAACATTTGTCCATCGCGGTTACGTATCGCAGGCGCCGGACGGCTCCTACCGGCTAGTCGCAAGGCCAAAGCGCATGCGTTTTGGTTTTGGCGGCCAAAGTGCCGATATGCCCTTCTCCGAGGCTGTGACGGCAAGTCTACGCGAGGCGGCAGCAGCCTCTGGCGTCGAACTGGTGCTGCGTGACAACCAGTACAGCGCGGAGATTGCCGTCGAGAATGCCAAGGATTTCGTTCGGCAGAACGTCGAGCTGGTCATTGAGTTCCAGATTGAAGAGCAGGTCGCGCCGATGATCGCGCATATCCTCTCCCGCGCCAATATTCCACTCGTTGCTGTGGATATCCCGCATCCGCACGCTACGTATTTCGGCGTGGACAACTTCCAGGTCGGCTTCGAGGCTGGAGAGCACCTGGCCCATCACGCAGCGAAGAGATGGAAGGGCAAGGTCGATGGAGTTGTCGGTCTGGATGTGGTGGAGGCGGGCAGTTTTGTGCAGAGCCGCACCACGGGAGCCTTCGAAGGGGTCCGTTCGCAACTGCCGAAGATTTCGCATCAGTTGTTCGCCCGGCTCGATGGCCGTGGTCTGCGCCAGACCAGCATGCAGGTCATGACGGACTACATGAAACGGCATTCACGCAGCCACAACATTCTCGTTGCAGCGGCTACCGATACCAGTGCATTGGGCGCACTCGACGCAGTGCGGCAGCTGGGCCGGGAAAAAGATGTGGCTATCGTGGGACAGGATTGCATCCCGGAAGTTGCGGCCGAAATGCGCAATGCGCGCAGTCCGATCATCGGAACGGTGTCGCATGAGGCGCAGACTTACGGCTCGCGGCTGGTCCATCTCGGAGTCGCGTTGCTGCGGGGGCACACCGTGCCGCCGTATAACTACGTGGACCATCGCCTGATTACCCCGGCGAACCTGCCTACGAAATAGCGCTTATTGCCCCGATTGGGCAGGATAGTCGCCTGCGTACTAGGAGTTTGTTGAAAAAGGTTCCTGTGTTCGTCTGATTTATGGATTGGTTCGTCTATGAGGTATGCGTGGAGACGAGCGGCGGCAAGATGAGATGTTCAGCAGTGTGACGTTAGAACAGCGTGTGCCTCAGGATCATCCGTTACGCGAGATACGCCAGCTGACGGATGCGGTGTTACGGTCGTTGAGTGGGGAGTTCGACCGGATGTATGCGACTTCGGGCCGTCCCTCGATCGCGCCGGAGTATGTGCTGCGGTCGCTGCTGCTGCAGGCGTTTTACTCGGTTCGTTCGGAGCGGCAGTTGGTGGAGCAACTGGACTACAACCTGCTGTTCCGCTGGTTCGTCGGCTTGAGTATGGACGACGGGGTGTGGAATCACGCCGTGTTCTCCAAGAACCGGGAGCGGCTGCTGAGCTCAGAGGTAGCGCAGCGGTTTTTCGCCGAGGTCAACAAGCAGGCTAAGCGGTTCATGAGCGATGAGCACTTCACCGTGGACGGCACGCTGATTCAGGCGTGGGCGTCGCAGAAGAGCTTCCGCAAGAAGGATGGCTCCGATGACGACGGCTCGAACTTCCACGGCCAGAAGCGCAGCAACGAGACGCACGAATCGACCACCGATCCGGACTCTCGGCTGTACCGAAAGAGCTATGGCAGGGAGTCGCATCTGGCATACCTGGGCCATGCGCTGGTGGAGAACAAGAACGGGCTGATCGCGGCGGCGATGGCGACCACCGCCGATGGCTACGCCGAGCGCGAGGCAGCGCTGCTGATGCTGGAGGACAAGCAACGGGGCAGCAGGCGGCGCATCACCGTCGGCGCCGACAAGGCGTATGACGCCAGGGACTTCGTCACCGCGGCGCGGGCGCTGCATGTCACCGTTCATGTGACAAAAGACGAGAAGGGACGCCGCTCCAACCTCGACCGCAGGACCACCCGGCATCCCGGCTACGCGATCAGCCAGAGCCGGCGATGGCTGGTCGAGAAGTGCTTCGGCTGGCTCAAGCAGACCGGGCCGATCCGCCAGGTGAAGCTGCGCGGACTCCACAAGGTGGACTGGGTCTTCGTCTTCAGCTGCGCGGCGCACAACCTGCTGCGGCTGCCACGGCTGATCGCACTTCAAGCAGCAGGTCCCCAGCAGACCTGCGCCTAAACATCCGGAATGAGTGTTCACAAACATCCCCGGCCCCACCTGACCGGCGAGCATACCCAACAAAACGCATGGGCCTGCCGAAATTACGCCAGCAAACCTAGCCCGATAACCCTATTTCAACAAGCTCCTAGAGCATTTTCGGTAATGCTGTGAAGGGCGGAGATCCACTCGGCGTGGCTTTTCCTTCAAGAAAAGCCACAGCAGCTTGCGCCAGACCCTCTACACCTATACCGAAAATGCTCTAGTATCTCTATAGAACTAGTTGCCCTATTGCTTTCGACTGTGATATGAAGTCCATGCTTTGCGCGTAGCGTAGGGAAGCGGAGGAAATCATGCCATCTGAAGTTGCCGAGAAGCCGGCCACGCTCAAATTCTTAGAAGACCGCTGGGATGAGGCCGTTGCCGCCAAGCTTGATCCGGCTGAGCTTCTTCGCTATCGCAGCAACCTGTTGGGCTCCGATCTTCGCATCACCAACTTCGGCGGCGGCAACACCAGCTCCAAGCTCGAAGAGACCGATCCCCTTACCGGGAAGCTCGCGTCCGTGCTCTGGGTCAAAGGGAGCGGCGGCGACCTGGGAAGCATCCAGCGCAGCGGTTTCGCAACCCTGTATATGGACAAACTGCTGGCGGTGGAGGCGCTCTACAAGGGGGTCGACGGGGAGGACGCGATCGTGGCGCTCTATCCCATCTGTACATTCCTTAATAATCCCGTAGCCGCGTCCATCGATACGCCGCTGCACGGCTTCCTGCCGTTTCCGCACGTGGACCACCTGCATCCCGATTGGGGTATCGCACTCGCAGCGGCGGCGAACGGTCTGGAGAAGATGGAAGAGTTCAACCGCCGCTACGATCACCACCTGGTATGGCTGCCGTGGCAGCGGCCCGGCTTCGAACTAGCCATGATGTTGAAGCGAGCCATTGCCGATCATCCGCAGTGCGATGGCATCATCCTCGGCGGTCATGGAATCTTTACGTGGGGTGGCACGCAGCGCGCCTGCTACCGCAATACCATCACGCTCATCGACCAGCTCGGACAGTTCATCGAAGAGCATAAACGCGGTAAGTCGGCGAGCCTCTTTGGGGGCGCACAGTACAGGTCCCGCGCAGACCGCAGTGAGATAGCAGCAGATCTGTTCCCGTACATACGCGGGCGACTCAGCACGGCACGCAAGGTGATTGGCACGTATTCCGACGCGGAGGATGTGCTTGCCTTTGTGAATGCGAAAGATGCCGCCCGTCTGGCTTTCCTGGGTACCAGTTGCCCCGACCACTTTATTCGTACCAAGATCCGTCCTTTGTTTGTGCCCTGGGACCCGGCCGGCGATGTGACGTCGTTCAAGACCGTCTTTGACCATGCAATCGCGGGCTACCGCCGTGACTACAAGTCCTACTACAAGGCGAATGCCGTCGCAGAGTCACCCGCAATGCGGGATGCGAGTCCGACCGTGGTGCTGGTGCCCGGCGTGGGCATGTTCAGCTTCGCGAAGGACAAAGCAGAATCACGCATTACCGGCGAGTTTTACACCAACGCGATTCATGTGATGGAAGGCGCAAGCGTCCTAGGGAATGGCCCGATCTCCGGTCCCGTTCCGCAGTGTGGCAGCCGGGTTTCACCGGCCGCCTTCACCGTCTTCACGAACTACGTAGCATTGCCGAACGCAGAGGCATTTCGCATCGAGTACTGGCTGCTGGAAGAGGCGAAGATCCGCCGTCGTCCGCCGGAGAAAGAGTTGAGTCGGCAGATCGCACTGGTTGTAGGCGGCGGCAGTGGCATCGGCCGGGAGGTGGCGCGGCTTGCGGCGGAGCGTGGCGCGCACATCGTCGTGGCCGATCGTGATCTGAACAGCGCGGAGGCCACCACTGCGGAGGTAAAAGCGATCGGCGGCAAAGAGTCGGTGCATACCACCGCAATCGATATACGCGCGCGCGATACTGTGCGTGCCGCGATACGAGAAACGGTCCGCCGCTTTGGCGGTGTCGACCTCGTTATCAACACTGCCGCGATCTTTCCATCGTCTGCCGACGCAGTGATCCGTGATGAGCAGTGGGCGACCACGCTCGACATCAATGTGACGGCGAACTACATTCTCGCCGATGAGGCGGCGAAGGTCTTTGCGGAGCAGGATGTGGTCGGCAGCATCGTGCTGACGAGCTCGGCGAACGCCGTTGTTCCAAAGCGCGGCAGTGAGGCATATGACGTCAGCAAGGCAGCGCTCAGTCATCTGGTGCGGGAGCTGGCCGTTTCGCTGGCGCCCAAGGTGCGCGTGAACGGGATCAGCCCGGCTACGGTGGTGAAGGGCTCAACCATGTTTCCACGTGACCGCGTCATCGCATCGCTCGGCAAATACAAGATTGCTGTGCCGGAGGGCGGGAGCGACGATGAGTTGCGCACGTTGCTCGCCAACTTCTACGCGAAGCGCACCCTAACGCATGTACCGATCGATCCGGAGAACTGCGCGCAGGCCATCCTGTTTCTTGCGGGTCCGCACTCACCGTGCACGACCGGCCATTTGATTCCTGTCGACGGCGGATTGACGGAAGCGTTTCTGCGCTGAGCTGGGATTTTATTCATGGCCAGCCTTCCACAGCCACGTGATCCAAGAGCCCGCATCGCGATCGATCTAGGGGCCGAGAGCTGCCGGGTTTCTCTGCTTCGCTGGCGCGAAGGCGTTGCCGAAATCGAGCTCGTTCACCGTTTTGGCAACGCACCGACGGAAGGCAGCGGCGCCCTGCACTGGCCGCTGCAGCAGATACTCGACGGCATTCACCATGGCTTGCGACGTGCAGCTGAGATCGCGCGAGAAGGTGTCGCATCGCTCGCCGTCGATGGCTGGGCCGTGGATTACGTTCATCTAAATGATGCGGGCGAAGCGGTCGGTGCTCCGTTCTGCTATCGCGATGCGCGCACCATCGCATCGGCCGAGCGCGTTCACGCAAGGATTCCGGCACCGACGCTCTTTGCGCGGACAGGTATTCAGCCGCTGCGAATCAACACCCTCTATCAGATCGTGGCAGAGGCCGATTCTGCCGTTGCGCATCTGCCCTGGGTCTGTCTGCCGGAGTTTGTACTGCTTTCGCTGGGGGCGACGCGGGTGGCCGAGTACACCAACGCGACACACACCGGGCTGGTCGATCCGCTGACCAGAGACTGGGCGTGGGATCTCTTCCGCGATCTCGATCTCGATGCTGCTGCTGCCCCGCCCATCGTTGCTCCCGGCACCAAGGTGGGCAAGCTGCGCGGAAGACTCGCCGGTCTGCCGGCCTTCCGCGATACCGATCTGATTGCCCCTGCATGTCACGACACTGCGTCGGCGGTCAGCACCGTTCCTCCGATCTCGGAAGGGGCGGCGTATATCAGCTCCGGAACCTGGTCGCTGGTGGGTGTGCTCGCCACCTCAGCCAATGCATCGCAGACGGCATACGATGGCGGCTTCACCAACCTAGGGGGCATCGGGGGCCGCATCTGTTTTCACAAAAATGTCACGGGCATGTGGCTCGTGAAACAGTGCCTTGACCATTGGCACCAATCGGGAGCAGGTTGGGCTATCGATGCGCTCATCGACGAGGCTGCACGGCTTCCGGACGGAGCCAGTCGTATTGATGTAGACGCGCCGGAGTTGATGCTGCCGGGCGATATGCCGGCGCGGCTCAACCGGCAGCTCGCAGCCGCGGGATTTCCTGAAATTCAGGATGTGCCGTCTTCGGCGCCGCAGTTTGCGCGACTGATCTTCGCAAGTCTTGCTGAACGATACGCAACCGTTCTGAAATCCCTCGAAAGGCAACAAGGCCGCACAGTGGAACGGATTCACGTGGTGGGTGGAGGCGCGCGCAATGCTTTGCTGAATGCGCTGACACGCGAGCAGACCGGGAAGGACGTGATCTGTTGCGCTCCGGAGAGCTCGACGCTGGGAAACTTCGCGATCCAATTGGCAGCAGATATGGAGTCGTTCGATCCGAAACATGGAGTGCAGGTCGAGGAGGTTTTGCAGTGGGCAAATCGGTTGGCAATGAAGGTCGAGCCGTGAGTGAGCCCGGCATTGTGTGTCGTCCAACACGCCTGGTATCAAGGCGTCTGGCGCTTGCCGCATGCTGTCTTACCGGTCTGTCCGCCTTCGCGCAGACAGCCGGCAGACCGATCGAAATCAAAGTCGATTGGAACAAGGTCGAGCTAGTTTCGAAGTCTACGGCGACACTGCAGGTGGTGGTGAACCCGATGCTGCGTCAAGGCTCACCGATTCACGATGGCTCCTTCGCCGCATTGAAGCAGTTGGGTGCGAACTACGTCCGTTACGTGCCGTGGGAGCCGTATCCACGGCTTGCCGTGGCGGAACTGGAGCCGCCGACACCGGAGAAGACATCGTGGGATTTCAGCCTGATAGATCCGATGACCAAGGACTTCCTGGAGGCCACCGACGGACACAGCACCGTGATGAACTTCAGCACCATTCCTACCTGGCTGTTCAAGACAGATAAGCCGGTCACCTATCCGGCCGATCCCAACCAAGTGGTGTGGGATTACACCCAGGGCACTGACTTGAAGGACCCATCCGGCAAACAGCTCGGCGAGTACTACGGCCGCATCGTGAGCTGGTACACACGCGGCGGCTTCAAGGATGAGAACGGTAAAGAACACAAGTCCGGTTACCATTACAAATTTCCAGTCTGGGAGGTGCTGAACGAAGTCGACTTCGAGCACCACACCACGCCGGAGAAGTACAACATCGAATACGACGCAATCGTGCAGGCGATCCACGCAGTGAGCCCGGATACCAAGTTCGTGGGACTGGCGCTGGCCATGCCTTCGGACAATCCAAAATGGTTTGAATACTTTCTCAACCCAGCGAATCACAAGCCGGGTATCCCACTTGATTACGTCTCGTATCACTTCTATGCAACTCCCGTCGCGTCGGAAGACATCACGAACTGGCAATATACCTTCTTCAATCAGGCAGACCGCTTTCTCGCAACCACTCGTTATATCGAAGCGATCCGCAAACGCCTGTCGCCGAACACGAAGACCGACACCGATGAACTTGGTGTGATCCTGCCTACCGATGGCGAAGAAATTAACGACAAGGGTAGGCCGCATGCCGATCATATTCCGAAGCTTTACTGGAATGCAGCGGGCTCGCTGTATGCGTATCTCTACATCGAGCTGGCGAAGATGGGTATCGATGTCATTGGCGAGTCACAGCTTGTCGGGTACCCGTCGCAGTTTCCAAGCGTTTCGATGATGGATTGGAACACGGCAAAACCCAATGCCCGCTACTGGGTGCTGAAGTTGATCAAGGACAACTTCCAGCCCGGGGACAAACTGGTAGAGACGAAGCTGGATTCAAGTGATGCGATCGATGTGCAGTCATTCATAACTCCGCAAGGGAAGAAGTTGCTGCTCGTGAATAAACGAGCAAAACCGGCAGAGGTGGCATTGCCGTCCGATGCGCGAGTCAGCGTCGCGACGGTGGATGAAAACACCGGTGAGGGCGAGACGCGCGTCGAACAGCTCACCGGCCCAACGCTGACGCTGGCGCCCTTTGCCGTAAGCGTTGTGAGCGTGAAGTAGCGTGCGGATGCTCGGCTGCACGTTGGCCTTTGCTGTAACGTTCGCTCTCGCTGCCGGCGCGCCTGCGAACGCACAATCGTATCTGTCACACCTGCGCAGCGAGTTCGCAACGCCCCCCGAGGATAGCCGCATCATGATGCGCTGGTGGTGGTTCGGCCCTGCGGTGACGAAGCCTGGGATACGACGCGAACTGGAACAGATGAAGACTGCCGGCATTGGTGGAGTGGAATTGGCAACGCTCTATCCGCAGCAGTTGGACGATCCGTTGACTGGATTTCAAAACCAAACGTATCTTTCGGACGAGCACATCGATGCGATTCGTTATGCAGCGGATCAGGCACGCGTGCTCGGCTTGCGTTTTGACCTAACACTGGGCAGCGGGTGGCCCTTCGGTGGTCCTCACATTCCCGTCACCGAAGCTGCAGGTCAGTTGCGGGCCTACAAGGTACCGATTCTGCTCGGGGCCACCTCCGTTTCGATTCCATACATCGACACCGGCGAGACGCTGCTCGCTGTTTCCTTTGTTACCGCCGACGGGCATCTCACATCTGCGACTGCGCCACCCAAGATTACCAACGGACGCATGCCTCTTGCCGCAGCGGCCGTCGGTGCAAAGGCTGTGGTATGTATCGTTGCCGGTCGCACCGGCATGATGGTGAAACGTCCGGCTGTCGGTGCTGAGGGGTTTGTGCTCGATCCTTATGACGCAGCCGCGACCCAGATGCATCTCGCAAAGGTTGGCGATCGGCTGATGCAGGCATTTCCGGACAGGCCGCCATATGCTGTCTTCAGCGACAGCCTGGAAGTCTATGGAGCGGACTGGACCGGCGACCTGCTCACACAGTTTCGTGCGCGCCGCGGCTACGACCTGACACCGCATCTCACCCAGCTCTTCACGGATACAGGTCCGGAGGATGCAGCTATCCGGCACGACTGGGGCGAGACACTTACCGAGCTTGCGAACGAAAATTTCCTCGGCCCAATGCATCGCTGGGCGCAGCAGCACCACACGCGGTTGCGGTCGCAGACCTACGGAATCCCACCGATGACTCTGTGGAGTAATCGCTACGTCGATCTGCCGGAGGGCGAGGGCAAGGCCACGATCGAAATGTGGCGGCAATTTTCGGATCTGCGTTGGGCGTCGTCGGCTGCTCACCTGCTGCATCGTCCTGTGGTCTCGTCGGAGACCTGGACATGGCTGCACTCACCCGCCTTTGCAGCTACACCATTGGACATGAAGGCGGAGGCTGATCTTCATTTCCTATACGGGATCAACCAACTGGTTGGCCATGGCTGGCCATACTCACCGCCTGCAGAGCCGGAACCGGGCTGGCGCATGTACGCCGCAGGCGCATTCAATGCGCACAACCCGTGGTTCTTCATCATGCCGGAGCTGACTGGATACCTGCAGCGGACGAGCTATCTGCTGCGACAGGGCGAGCCGGTGAATGACGTGGCCATTCTGCTGCCGAATGACGATGCCTGGGCGCAGTTCAAGTCAACAGGTGGATCCACAGTGACCGGTGTGCTCGGCTTCGACGAGAGCGGCTCCAAGGTCAGTATTGACGATGCAATGCCGGCGCTTCTAGGCCACACGCTGATGCCGCAGATTCTGGACGCAGGCTTTAATCCGGACTACATCGACGCCGATGCGATTCAGGACGTCGGCATTCCATACCGGGTGCTGATTCTGCCGGATGTTGCGCGGATCCCGGTTGCCGCGTACGAAGCGATCCGAAACTATGCGGCGCAAGGCGGTATCGTGATCGCAACGCGCGGTGTTCCCTCGACTGCGCCCGGCTTCGAGCATGCCGTGGAGCAGACCAAACGGATCCAGCAGATCTCGCAGGAACTATTCGCCTCTTCAGGTGGTTTGGGCCATCGGGTTGCAGATGAGTCGCAGCTCGGCGCTGTTCTCGCCGGCCTGCTGTCCGCGGATGTCACCATGACGCCGAAGACTCCGGCGATCGGGTTCGTCCATCGCAAACTTATGGATGGCGATGTGTATTTCTTCGCGAATACCGACGCACACCCCCATCGAGTGACGCTATCGGTTCGTTCGCATACCCTGCATGCCGAGTTGTGGGATGCGTTTACCGGGAAGACGACACCAGTTGATCGGGCTCATCTGGACTTCAACTTTCAGCCCTATGAGTCGCGGGTGCTGGTGCTCTCCAACCAGGGTAGCTCGGCGATACGGCTTGCGCACACCAGACTGGGGCAGCCGCCGGCGGTCCAGGATCTGTCACAGAATTGGCAGGTCACCTTCGAAGGACTGCAGCGTTCCGAACACTTCGCGACGCTCCATTCCTGGACAGACGAGGAACCGTACTATTCTGGAAGGGCGATCTACCGTAAGAACGTAAACGCGTCAGAGAAGGCGATCCGATCCGGATATCGTCTCACTCTCGACTTCGGTCTCGCCACCGCGTTGCCGCTACCGAGTCCGCTGCCCCGCTTCAACATGCGCGCCTATCTCGACGCTCCAGTGCGCGATGTAGTCGAGGTGTCCGTCAACGGTCATCGTGCCGGGACGGTATGGCGGCCACCGTATCAGTTGGACATCACCCCGTGGCTCCATCCCGGTCAAAATGCGCTTCGCTTCGATGTCGCGAACACTGCAATGAATGAAATTGCCGGTCGGTCTCAGCCGACCGATCGCCTTTTGACGGCGCGGTTTGGTAAGCGTTTTGCGCCCCAGGATATCGATAAGGCCTCTGCGCAACCCTCGGGATTGCTCGGGCCGCTGCTTCTCAAAGCTCTTCCGCCAAACTCAATCGAGGATCATCCATGATGCCGCTGGGCTCAGGCTTTGAGTGTTCTGAGAAATTCCCTTAGACCCATCCGCCGTCAATCACCAGACTCTGGTTGGTGATCGCAAGACTTTCATCTGAGCCAAGAAAGAGCACCAGCTTCGCGACCTCTCCCGGCGTGATCATCCGCTGGATCGCCTGGCCCCGGAGTATTTCTTCCTTGTATTCGTCCGTTAGCCAGAGCCTGCGCTGACGTTCGGTCAGAATCGCGCCCGGGAGGACGCAGTTTACACGAATACTATCGGCGCCCGCCTCGTGGGCGAGGGTCCGTGTCATCCCGACAATCGCTGCTTTTGCGGTTACGTATACGGGCACACTGGTGGAAGGAATGATCCACGCGATAGAGCTCATGTTGATGATGGAGCCGCGCTGCTGTGCACGCATTCCCGGAAGGACGGCCTGGGAGAGAAAGAACTGGTGCTTTAGATTCACCTGCATGCAGCGGTCCCAAAATTCGGATGTCACCTCTTCGACGGAATGCCGCGTATCGTTTCCTGCATTGTTGACAAGGATGTCGACGGAAGGAGCCGTCTTCAGCACCTCGGCCACGAGGCGCTGCAAGGCTTCGATATCGGTGAGATCGCAGTGGATGAACTGTACAGACGTACATCCGGCCTGCGCAAGCCGCTGGACAAGCGCTTCGGCAGCATCATCCTCAATGTCAGCAAAGGTCACGCGCGCCTGTTGCCGCGCAAATGCCTCAACGATAGCCTCTCCAATGCCGCTCGCACCTCCGGAGACAAGAACGATCTTGCCCTTAAGGCTGGGGTATACGGCATCGGGCTGGTTTGGTTGCTGGCTCATCTTCGATATCAGGCCCGTTTTTGGCTAATGCGACTCCCGAGTCACTGTAGTGCCGCGGCAACCAACCAGAAAGTCGAGATCTGCGCCTTGCGATGCCTGCATCACGTGCTCAATGTACATCTGCTGATAGCCGCTGCGGGCGGAAGGAAGGAGAGGCACGTAGGCAGCGCGTCTGCGGGCTAGCTCGTCTTCCGGTACATCCAGATGCAAGCGACGCGCCTCCACATCGAGTTCGATGTAGTCGCCGTCCTGGACGAGCGCGAGGGTGCCACCCGCCGCTGCCTCCGGGGCAACATGCAGCACAACGGTCCCATATGCAGTGCCGCTCATGCGAGCGTCCGAGATACGCACCATGTCGGTGATGCCCTTTGCCAACAGTTTAGGCGGGAGGCCCATGTTGCCGACCTCCGCCATGCCGGGATATCCCTTGGGCCCGCAGTGCTGCAGCACCATGATGCAGTCTTCATCGATGTCGAGCGCAGGATCGACGATCCGTGCGAGATAGTCTTCGATCGCGCGAAAGACAACGGCGCGGCCACGGTGTTTCATCAGGTGCGGCGATGCCGCGGAAGGTTTGAGTACTGCGCCGTCCGGCGCAAGGTTGCCGCGGAGCACGGCGATGCCGCCATGCTCGACCAGCGGCTTCTCGAACGGACGGATCACTTCCGCATTCCAGTTCGAGGCGTCCGCGCAGTTCTCGCCTAAACTGCGGCCGGTGACGGTGAGAGCGCCGCTGTGCAGCAGGCCTTTTCCTGCAAGCTGGCGGATGACCGCGGGTAATCCGCCAGCGTAATAGAAATCCTCCATGAGAAAGCGGCCCGACGGCATCAGGTCGACGAGTGTGGGGATGTTGTGACCGAGGCGATCCCAATCGTCGAGCGTCATGGGAACGCCGATGCGCCCGGCGATGGCGAGCAGGTGAATGACTGCGTTCGTTGAGCCGCCAAGCGCACCGTTGACGCGTATTGCGTTCTCGAATGCTTCGCGTTTCAAGATCGTGGAGAGCTTGAGATCTTCGTGAACCATCTCGACGATGCGACGGCCGGATGTATGCGCGAGGACGGACCGGCGCGAGTCGACAGCCGGTATGGAAGAGTTATAGGGAAGCGAGAGGCCCAGCGACTCTGCCATGGCACCCATGGTGGAGGCTGTGCCCATCGTCATGCAGTGGCCTGCGGAGCGGGACATGCAAGATTCGGCTTCGGAGAACTCCTGCACACTCATCTTGCCGATCTTGACCGCCTCGCTGAATCGCCAGACGTCGGTGCCGGAGCCGATGTCCCGTCCCTGAAATTTGCCGTTGAGCATGGGACCGCCGGAGACGACGATGGCCGGCAGATCGCAGCTAGCGGCGCCCATGACCAGCGCAGGCGTGGTCTTGTCGCAGCCGCACATCAGCACCACGCCATCGATGGGGTTGGCGCGAAGGCTCTCCTCCACATCCATGCTCACGAGATTGCGAAACAGCATGGCTGTGGGCCGCATGTTGGTCTCGCCGGTGGACATCACGGGGAATTCCAGGGGAAAGCCGCCCGCCTCCCACACTCCCATCTTCACGCGCTCTGCCAGCGCGCGCAGATGTGCATTGCACGGAGTGAGCTCTGACCAGGTATTACAGATGCCAATGACCGGACGTCCATCGAACACGTCTCCCGGAAAGCCCTGGTTGCGCATCCAGCTGCGGTGGATGAAACCGTCCTTATCGCTGCGGCCGAACCACTCCTGGGACCGAAGCTGCTTCTTCACGTCTGCCATACCTATCGCTCCAATCGCACCTGCCGGTCTCAACCCATCTTGTTGTCTGTCGTCGTCGGATATTGCAAAGCCTCCGCGAGCATGAACGCTGCGGGCGAGTCTACTCTATACATGGATGTTGGAATTGGATCGCTGGAAACGGAGCGTGCGCCGCGCATGTTGGATGAGCCGAAACTGGTTGCGAATTATGGCTGCACCATTGGCGAGAATCCGCTTTGGCACCCGGTTGAGAAAAGGCTCTACTGGACCGATATTCCGAATGGCAGGCTCTTTCGCTTCGATCCTGCTGGCGGCATGCATGAGCAGTGCTATGCGGGCCGACCGGTGGGCGGATTCACCATCCAAACGGATGGCGCTCTCTTACTCTTCATGGACAAGGGCACGGTCGCGATTCGCAAAGAAGGCAGCGAGGTCGAAGTATTGCTGGCGGCCGAGGAAGAGCGGCATACACGCTTCAACGACGTAATTACAGACCCGCGCGGACGGGTGTTCTGCGGCACGAAGTCTACAGAAGAGCGAGCAGGGCGGCTCTATCGTCTGGATTGCGATGGTTCGCTGCATCTCATCCTCGACAATGTGGGTTGTCCGAATGGAATGGCCTTCTCGCGCGATCAACGGGAGTTCTACGTCACAGACTCGTTTGCGGGCGAGATCACGATGTTCGACTACAACGCGGACGATGGCACGGTATGCAACCGGCGGTGCTCTGCCACCTTTCACACAGCGGACGGACTTCCGGACGGAGCTACGATGGACGCCCAGGGTGAGCTCTGGTCGGCGCTCTGGGACGGCTCTGCAGTGGTACGTCTGCGTGCAGACGGAATCATCGCGGAGCGGGTTCCTGTCCCGGTACTGCGGCCTTCGAGCATAACCTTCGGTGGCGACGCCTACCGAGACCTTTACATCACAACCGCAGGCGGTGAGGACACATCGACATACGGCGCGATGGCGGGTGCGATGTTGCGCATTCCCTCCGCAGGGCAAGGTGTGCCGGAGTTTCTGTCTTCGATCCTTCTGCCGCCGGACAGGAGCCTCATCTCACGCGATAGGCCAGCCACAGAAAGGAAGGGCAATGAACCAGATTGACTTGAAGGGACGGCACGCAGTGGTGACCGGGGGAGCGCAGGGCATCGGCCTTGCCGTAGCGACTAGGCTGTTGGCGTCCGGCGCAACCGTATCGCTCTGGGACCGCGACGAGCTGCTGCTTGCCACCGAGAAGGCGAAGCTGGGCGCTGCGGCCTCCAGCATGACCGTCGATGTAGGCGATGCAGCCAGCGTGGAGCGCGCCACAGAGGAAACCATCGCCGACGCAGGCAAGATCGACATCCTTGTCGCCAATGCGGGGATCGCCGGGCCCAACGAGACCACGTGGGAGTATCCGGTGGAGGAGTGGGAGCGCGTGATCCGGATCAATCTGTTCGGCGTCTATCACTGCTGCCGGTCGGTCGTCCCCCACATGCTTCGCCAGAACTATGGCCGCATCGTGAATGTCGCGTCGATCGCCGGTAAGGAGGGCAATCCAAACGCATCCGCCTACAGCGCCTCGAAGTCGGGAGTGATTGCCCTGACGAAGTCGCTTGGGAAGGAGACGGCGAACAAGAACATCGCCGTGAACTGCATTACGCCTGCCGCAGCGCGCACCCGTATATTTGAACAGATGAAGCAAGAGCATATCGACTACATGCTCTCGCGTATTCCCCGGGGGCGCTTTCTCGAGGTCCAGGAGGTGAGCGCGATGGTGGCATGGCTCGTCTCCGAGGAGAACTCGTTCACCACCGGCGCCGTGTTCGATCTAAGCGGCGGCCGCGCTACCTACTAGTTTCGTCAAAGGAATCGAATGAAGCTGCTTCGCTATGGAAGTGTCGGACAGGAACGCCCGGCGATGCTCGATAAGACGGGCGCCGTGCGCGACCTGACAGGCATCGTGCCGGACATCAACGGCTCGGTGCTCACGCCGGAATCGCTGGCACGCCTGAGAGAGGTGAGCCCCGCATCTCTGCCGCTCGTGCCGGGCTCGCCGCGCATCGGCGCGTGTGTTGCTTCGGTCGGCAAGTTCCTTTGCATCGGGTTGAACTATTCGGACCACGCGGCGGAGTCCAATATGGCCGTGCCAACGGAGCCGATCCTCTTCATGAAGGCAACCTCGGCCATCTGTGGTCCTAACGATGACGTCGTGATTCCGCGCGGCTCCGAGAAAACGGATTGGGAGGTGGAACTCGGTGTGGTGATCGGGAAGGCGGCCAAATACGTCACCGAGGCGGATGCACTCTCTCACGTGGCAGGCTATTGCGTTGTGAATGATCTCTCGGAACGGGCCTTCCAGTTGGAAGGGACAGGCCAGTGGGTGAAGGGTAAGAGTGCCGACACCTTCGGCCCCATCGGCCCATATCTGGTGACAGCCGACGAGGTGCCCGATCCACAGCAGTTGCGCCTTTGGCTCGAGATCGATGGGCACCGCTATCAGGATGGTTCAACGACGACGATGGTCTTTGGTGTTGCGCATCTCGTCAGCTACTTGAGCCGGTACATGAGCTTGCAGCCAGGCGATATCATCTCTACCGGTACGCCGCCCGGCGTAGGTCTCGGACAGAAGCCGCCGGTCTATTTGCGCTCTGGAAGTACTATTCGCCTAGGGATCGACGGACTTGGGGAACAGCAGCAACGCACGGTCGATGAGGTCGGATAGCAGGTCTCTCCGACATGCGAGGCTAGAGATTCTTGCGTGCGAGCCGGCGGTTGCGCAGATATTTCGCACCGCCGAGCAGCAACAGCATGGTGCCGAAAGGCAAGCACATCATGGCGACGATGAGCGAGAGCCACCCGCCATTGGTGTGCGGCCCGTGGATGCCGATACCGCCGAAGATCAGGCGTGTCGCGAGCGCCGCGAGGATGCCGACCAGCAAAGTCCAGAAGGCCCCCAGCAATAACGGACGCGTGCCATCGTCGGGCATGCTCGGCAACCCCTGTCTCGTTGCAATACGGGGCATCCGTCGGGGTGGCGCAACCGGTTCGGTCACTGGAGTGGACATCCGATCAACCATGCCAGCCGGCGAGCATGCCGCCGACGATCACGCCGGTGATGGAGACGTAGAGCCAGATGGGATAGGTCCAGCGCGCGATCTTGCGGTGCGTACTATAGCGGCCGGTGAGCGCGAAGAAGAAGGTGATCAGCACCAAGGGCAGCGCCACGACAGAGAGCGTGATGTGGCTGATGAGGATGATGATGTAAGTCATCCATAAGGCATTGTGCGGGCCGGGGAAGAGCATGTCGCCGTGCAAGTAATGGTTGGTAATGTAGCTGATCAGGAAGAGCGTGGAGAAGGCGAAAGCCGTGAGCATGGCGGCGCGGTGCTGGGCGATGCGCTTGCGTTTGATGAGCAGCAGCCCCACGACGAGCGCGATGGCGCTGAGTCCGTTGAAGAGGGCATTGAGCGCGGGCAGGAAACGCAGATGCATGCCGTAGGCGTCGGGCGCACGATGCGCGTACACCAGCCAGAACAGGAAGGCCGAGGCAAGTGCGGAGACAGCGAGGATGGCGCCGATGGCGATACCGGCGGGAAAGGCCGTCTTGTTCGCGTGCGTGGCGGTAGTGGGCATCAGGCGGCAGGCTTGTTGGTGCGGCGGTTGACAACCGCCCATGAGGTAGCAAAAGTGACGAGGCAGAAGCCAAGCGTGACGGCGAGGTTGATGACGAGCGAGTGATCCGTGTGAGCGGCGGGATCGAGCGCATTGCGCAACGCGTCCACGCCATAGGTCAGTGGATTCGCGAGCATGATGCGGCCGAGCCAGCCGGAGGCCTTGTCCGCGGGGAAGAGCGCGCCAGAGAGCAGCCACAGCGGCAGCAGGATGAGGTTCACGATGGCATGGAAGGCCTGCGTAGAGTCCATGGGCCACGCGATGGTGAAGCCGAGTGCGGTGATCTCAAAGCTGATGAGGATGACGACAAGGGCAGCCAACAAAATCCCGGTAAGGCTGGGGTGCACACCAGCCAGCGGCGAGAAGCAGAGGAAGATCAGCCCTTGAATTGCCGCGAGCGTGGCGCCGCCGAGCACCTTGCCGAGTACGATGGCGGAGCGCGAGACCGGCGAAGCTAAAACCGAGAGCAGGAAGCCTTCGTTGCGATCCTGGATGAGCGACATCATCGAGAAGATCGCGGTGAAGAGCACGATCATGACGATGGAGCCCGGAAAAAAGTAGCCGAAGGCACTGCCGCTGGCGCCGGCGCTGCCGGTGGAGAAGGAATGCGCGAAGCCTGCACCGAAGGCGACCCAAAAGAGCAACGGCGATGCGATGACACCCACGACGCGGGCCTTCTGGCGATAGAAGCGCACAATCTCCCGCTGCCACAGGGAGAACGATGGAATGAGGATGCCGGGGCGCGCGTTGCGGACGGGCTGGCGGGACGCGGTAGTTGCGATGGTAGCCATTAGTCGATCCCTTCCCGCTGCTTGTCGCTGGCGTCGGTGGTTTCGGTCCAGAAACGGTGGCCGGTGCGCTGGATGAAGACGTCTTCCAGGCGCGGGCGTGCGACGGAGACGCCGCGGACCTCACCGGGGAAGGCATCGAGCACATCGGTGAGGAAGCGGTGACCGTGTTCGCGCTCGAGCCGGACCGTATTGCCCAACACCGCTGGCGTCACTTCGAAGCGGCCGGCCATGCGGGCTGCCAGGGACTGTGCGGCGTGCTCGCTTTCGGTTTCGAAGAGGACCACGTCGCCGCCGATGGTGGACTTGAGTTCTTCCGGCGAGCCGAGCGCGACCAGCTTGCCCTCGCTGAGGATGGCAAGCCGGTCACAGTACTCGGCCTCTTCCATCAGGTGCGTTGTGACCAGGACGGTGACGCCTTCGTCGTCGCGGAGCATGCGGAGGTACTGCCAGAGATCGCGGCGCGCGCCGGGGTCGAGGCCGGTGGAGGGCTCGTCGAGCAGCAGCACGGATGGCGAGTGGATGAGGCCCTTAGCCAGCTCGACGCGGCGCTGCATGCCGCCGGAGAGCGTCTCGACGTACTCCTTGGCGCGATCGGTGAGCGCGACCCGAGCGAGCACATCGGCGATGCGGGCGCGGAGAGGCTTACCGCTCAGGCCGTAGAGGTGCCCGGCGTGGCGCAAGTTCTCTGCGACGGTCAGCTTGATGTCGAGCGAGCGAGACTGGAAGACGATGCCGGTCTGCTGCCTCACCTGCGCGGGCTGCGTCGCGACGTTGAAGCCGCCGATGGTGGCTGTGCCGCCTGAGGGCACCATGAGGGTAGAGAGGATGCGGAAGAGGGTCGTCTTGCCCGAGCCGTTGGGGCCGAGCAGGCCGAATATCTGTGCCGGCGCCACGGAGAACGAGAGATGGTCGAGTGCGAGGCGCGTGCCGTAGTTGTGGGTGAGTTCGCTGAGCACGATCGGGTGGTACGCCGCTGAGGACTGCGAGGCGGCGGTAGCTGCAGGTTGGTCCAGAGTGGGTGTCGGCAAGGGCTACCTCCTTCCTGCCGTAGCGTTGAGCATCATGATGATGAGTAACAGCGGCAGATACAAAACGCTGGCCCGGAGCAGGGCGCGGGCGTACGGGCGGGACGCAGCGAAGGTGGGCGCTTTGAGAATCTTCGCAAAGCGAATGGTGTATGCCAGATACCCGAGCCCGAGTACTAAGGCGCAGACGCCGTAGATCCGCCCCGAGATGTCGAGATACCAGGGCAGCAGCGAGACGGGAATCATGAGGACGGCGTAGACCAGGGCCTCGACGACGGTGGACCAGCCGTCCGGCTGCACGACGGGCAGCATGCGGATGCCGGCGCGTCCGTAGTCCTCGCGGTAGAGCCAGGCGATGGCCATGAAATGGGGAAACTGCCAGACGAACAAAATGGCGAAGAGTGCGACGGCGGGCCACTCGATACGGCCGCGGGCTGCAGTCCAGCCGAGCAGCGGGCCCATGGCGCCGGGAAAGGCGCCGACAAAAGTGGCGAGCGTCGAGCGGTACTTGAGAGGCGTGTAGACCGCGACGTAGGTGAAGACGGTGAGCAGCCCGAGGATAACCGTTACTGGATTGGTGAAGCGCAGCAGAATAAGCGAACCGGCAGCGACGGCGGCGAAGGCGAGCAGCAGTCCGTGAGCGAGGCCGATGCGGCCGGTGGCGAGCGGTCGGCCGGCCGTCCGCAACATGCGCGCATCCGACTTGCGTTCCAGCACTTCGTTGAGCGCGCTGGCCCCGGCAGAGATCATTGCGATGCCGAGCAGGGTCTCCAGCAGGCCCATGTTGAGGGTGGGAATACCGGAGCGCATGGAGCCGAGATAGAAGCCGGCCCAGGCGGTGATCACAACCATCGAGGTGACGCGCACCTTGAAGAGCTGCAGATAATCCGAGAGCAGGGAGGGTGCTACAGCGCGCCGCGACGCATGGGCAGCGACCGGCTGTACCTCTGGACCCAGCCCGGGCGTGGCCTGCGCGGTAGTTACTGGCACGGCGTGCTCTTAGCGGAGATTCGGGGCGGATGCATGGGCGAGAGCGGCGCAGAGTCTACGAAGACCGTGGTTGGTCGAAGGCGGCTCGCGCTCGTCTTCCATGATACCAACTGCGGCTCCTGGAGATAGTTGGGGAGGTGGCAGGAGGTGTTGAGGGCGCGAATCTGTATTTCTGCGCTGGGTAAAAAAGCGTTTTTACGAGTCAAGACTTTTGGGAAGCTCTGCATAAGAGAAGCTCTGCAAAAGGAGACGCGGGCTAAGTGCAACAAATGCGAGGAGTGCGAACCGCAGGTCTCTCCGCTGCCCCTCGTTGCGTTCATGGTCCGGCCCAGATGACAGGAAGAACTATTCGGAGGGTCTTTGGCGACGCTCACGCTTCCAGAGCAGATAGCCGCCCCATGCGGCAAGCGTACAGACATCCCGGATGGCGCCGGTGCGCAGCTTCTCTTCAAATGTGGCGATAGGGAGACGCACAATCTCCATATCCGACTCTTCGAAGTCGCGCTGGTGCGGGCCTTGTGTGAGTTGCTCTGCGACGAAGAGGTGCTGGCGCTGGCGTGCGAAGCCATAGGCAATCCACATCCAGGGCAACTCGGTCATGCGATCGGCGAGCAGGCCGGTTTCTTCGCGCAACTCACCGCGCGCCAGATCTTCCGGATTGTCGATCTCGGACTCCCATCCGCCCTGCGGTATTTCGAGCGAGCGCTCACCGACGGTGTAGCGATACTGCTCCACCAGCCAGATGTGGTCGCCGTCGATGGGCAGGATGGCGGCGCAGTCGTGTTTATCGACGACTCCGTAGATGCCATGCGTGCCATTGGCACGCTCGATCGAGTCTTCGCGGACGCGCATCCAGTGGTTGCGGTAGATCTCGCGGGTGGAGAGGGTGCGGATGGCCATGGCACCAGCATCGCAGGGGTGCGGGCTTGCGGCAAGATGCCATGCTCGTCACTCTGGATCTGTCGGCGCCTTGGATCCACGCCCATTGAGTGCGTCGCCGGTATGGCTGGCAGCGCTGCCCAGTGCCCGGCGCACATTGCGGTAGCTTTTGGTGAGCGCATTGCCTGTGTTGCGGCCGGCGTTGTCGAGCGCATCGCCGGTGCGATCACCGGCTAGGACAAGCGCCGTGTCCGTGCGGCGATTGCTCAGCGCCAGTGCTTCGGCGGTAGAGTTTTCGCCTGTGAGTGTGCCGTCGATGGCAGCATTGCCGCCGTGGATCGCGCTTTGCGCAGGACGCAGGGAGGGATTGGCCCAGGCGATGTCCGTAGCGGGCAGATGCTCGAGACGCAGCAGGCGCACGTCCGTGAAGTCACTGCGGCGCATCTTGTCCGCGAGCGGCCAGTGTGGGGAGGCGGCCCAGATGGCCCCGTTCATGGGGGCGGCCAACTCGCCAAGATTGATGACTGCCGCAACTTTCAATGGCACCGGGTCGGTGCAGCGGTCACCACCGCAACCGTGGCGACACAAGGCCTCATCGAAAAAGGTGGCGTGCTTGCCTTGCGAGATCCATACGGTTGCGCCGTGATCCTCGGCATGCAGCGTGGAGGCACGCGTCACCTGGCTTGCGTCGCAGACTGTATCCTCATGCGCCGCGGCATACCAGTCGAGAGCGTGCCAGTCCTTTGCATTGTCACCATGGCCACGGAGCAGTACGGAGACGTGTTCGGCATCGAGCGGGTGGCCCATGCGTCCACAGTCGGTTCGCCAAAGATGATAGAAGTGTAGCTCGATCTCGGTAATTGCCGGCCGACGCGCCTTCTGCAGATCGGCGGTTGCGTGCGGGAAGGCCTGCGCGTAGATGGTGCCGTTTTCTTCTACTGCATCCGGAGTGACGATATCTGGCGCAAACATTGCAGGCTCGGCCGAGCAGTCGTGACGGCTGATCATGAACCTTGGCGTGAATCGATGGAGCAGCGCCGCCTCGAAGGTGTCGCTTAACCCGTCGTGGTCGGTATCGAGCGAGAATGCCGATGGCAATGCGTAGCTGTGCGTCGTGACAAAGCAACAGAAACAGAGAGTGATGATGGCGTGTCGCATGTATTCCCGGAGTTAGGATGCGAGATTCTCACCGGTTTGCAAGTGAGTTATGCCGGATACATGGCGTGGAGGTGGAGAAAGGCTCGCTGCGTACCTTTTGCACGACTTTTAAGAAAAGGCAGGGTTTTGACAAGCGAACGATTGGACATTGATCTTCAGAGCAACGACTGGGATGCAATGCCCATCGAATAGCACTGCGCATGGAACGATCGTTCCTGCGCAAGGCGCAACGTAGCAAGCACGCACGCAAGGAGATCGATATGCAGCGACGCACGGGAACGATGGCAGCACTTCTTGGTCTGAGTCTGGCGATAACAACGCTGGGGGTATCCGGAGCATTCGCACAGGGGCCGCCACCGCCGCCGCCTGGGTATCAGGAAGGTCCACCGCAGCCTTGGGAGGCGCCTCCACGGGAGTTTCAGGATATCCAACGCCGCGGATTTCATGATGGCATCGAGGGCGCCCGCAAGGACTTCCAGAATCATCGGCCGCCGAATGTGAACAATCGCGATGAGTTTCGCCATCCGGATGTGTCGCGTGACCTGTGGCACGACTATCGGCAGGGCTTCCGGCGCGGATACCAGGTGGGCGTTCAGCATATCTATGGTGGCGGTGGTGGACCGCGGCCTTACTAAGACGTGCTCGATACTGTGACCGAGGAGGCTCGCGCGCGCTGCGGGCCTCCTCTTTTGCGTGTATGACGACTTGTTTGCGTGTACGCGATTCATCCTCTTGTCTCCCGCAGCAGTGATACCCTTCACAGTCGCGGGCATTGGCTGCTTCCGGCGGCCATAAGTACGGGAGGGGTCCATGACAGAGCGCATATCGAGACGGACGTTTGGACATTTGGTGGGGATGGTGGCGGGTGCGGCTGCACTGCCGGCCGGTGCGGTAGCGGCGCGCTCACAGGATGCCGGAGAGCAGGGCTCGGGCGCAGTGGGTGGCGACGCGCGTCGGTTTCCTCAGGGGTTTCTGTGGGGGTCGGCCACCGCGTCTTATCAAGTAGAGGGCGCAGTGCATGAAGATGGGCGCGGGCCATCGATCTGGGACACGTTCTCGCATACGCCAGGCAAGACGTACAACGGCGATACGGGCGACGTGGCGGACGACCACTATCACCGCTACAAGGAAGATATCGGGCTGATGAAGGACCTTGGCCTGACCAGCTATCGTTTTTCGATTGCGTGGTCACGGATCTTCCCGCAAGGGACGGGTGCGCGCAATCCGAAGGGCTTCGACTTCTACGACCGCATGCTCGACGTGTTGCTCGAAGCAAAGATCGCGCCCTACTGCACGCTCTATCACTGGGATCTGCCGCAGGCTCTTGAAGACAAGGGCGGCTGGCAGAACCGCGATACGGCGAAGGCCTTTGCCGACTACGCGGGCGTGGTGGCGGAGCACTTGTCTGACCGGGTGCAGCACTTCATGACCATGAACGAGCTACGCAGCTTTGTGGAACTCGGCTACGGCAACGGCCAGCATGCGCCAGGGCTGAAGTTAGACAAGAAGGGGCTGGCGCAGGTGGCGCATTATGCGGTGCTGGGACATGGCATGGCCGTGGAGGCGATCCGCGCGAAGGCGAAGCCGGGGACAAAGGTGGGCTTTGCCGATAATGTGACGGCGACGACGCCGGTGATCGAAGCGCCGGCGCATATTGCCGCGGCAGAGACGGCGATGCGCGAAGAAAATGCGATGTTCGGAACCGTGATTCATGAGGGCAAGTACACGGATGCGTATTTGAAGCGGCTGGGGCCGGATGCGCCGAAGTTTACGGCGGAGGAGCTGAAGACGATTGGGAGCCCATTGGATTTTCTGGGACTGAATATCTATACCGCTGAGTTTGTGCGAGCCGATGATGGGCCACTGGGATACGTGATGGTGAAGAAGCCTGCTTCGTATCCGCATATGTATAGCGACTGGCTGTCGATCGGGCCGGAGGCGCTGTATTGGGCGCCCAAGATCACGGCGAAGATCTGGAACTTGAAGGAGATCTACATTACGGAAAACGGATGCTCGTCGGCCGATGTTCTGGCGCCGGATGGGCACGTGTACGACTCGGACCGGATTATGTATCTGCGGAACTACATGACGCAGATGCATCGTGCGGTGGTGCAGGGCGTGCCGGTGAAGGGCTACTTCCTGTGGAGTCTGCTGGATAACTACGAGTGGGCGGATGGGTATTCGAAGCGCTTTGGCATTACATATGTGGACTTCAAGACGCAGAAGCGCACGCCCAAGTTGAGCTCGGCGTATTACAAGGAAGTGATTACAAGGAATGGTTTGGCGTAGTGATGTTCTCTGTGCCACGTACCTATGTCATCGAAAGCGATAGTGGATTTGCGGTAGAGGTTTTGGGTCCAACGGGTCTTCGTTATGTGGAAGAAGATCGCTCGTTGCATATCGACTCCGAGCGCTGGCAGGGTCGTCCGGGTTGCCGTCTACTCCGCTTCGATCAAGAAATGGTCGCCACCAGATGCCGGAGAGATCCCGAGAGGCATCATCGGCCGAATGCCCATGCCACCATCAGCGGGAACTCTTCTCGCCAAAATGCGCCACCATGCGATCCAACTCGCTCATGCATGACGACATCCGCACCTGCATCGCGCAGAGTGTCCGCCCACTTCCTTGTGTTCCCGAGGAAGAACGGCTCCTGTGTGCCAGCGACGAGATATGTGCGCGGACGCGGACTCGGCATAACGTCGGGCGGCTTGTAACCGCCGCCAGGCGACGCGCAGAAGACTGCACCGTAGACGCGTGGATGCCGAAGCCCAAGAGCGAGGGCCAGCTCTCCACTCGCCGAGACGCCGAACACTGCGGTACGTTCAGTGGGCAGAGCCACGCCAAACCGCGACTCCGTCCATTGGCGAACATCCTCGACGAAGAACTTCTCGTGTGCCGCGAACCGCTCCGGCTCAAAGCCCGGTGAGTACTCATGGAGCCGCAGCGTCTCATCAGTCAGCCGATGTACACCGACGATCATTGTGGACGGTACGCCGGCCTTCTCGAGCAACCGGCCCCACTTCGAGATTCTCTGACCGTCGCCGGCGAAGACGATTGCTTTAGGCGGGCGTGGTGGAACGTGTACCGTGACCTGCCGTCCACCGTCATACTCGAACGTCTCAGTGACAAACTCTCCTGAGACTAAGCCGGAAGGAGGCTCGGCGGGCGCTCCACCGGACTCACATAGCTTGCGGTCGACGTGGTTGCGTGCTTGCATCTTCATTCATAGAACTATGGTCGCCGTTCCGTCTGTAAGAACTGTAAATGAGATGATCGGACCCAGATAAATGCTTATATTTGCGGCGGCCCACCCTAGCTCTTACTAGGGTGGGGCACCCGTTTGTTTTGCGCTGCTTCGTTGCTAGCTCTTCTGTGCGGTGGCGAAGCGCTCGTTGACCTTGTCCCAGTTCACGGTGTTCCACCATGCCTTGAGGTAATCGGGGCGCTTGTTCTGGTACTTGAGGTAGTAGGCATGCTCCCATACGTCGTTGCCGAGAATGGGGTATTTGCCGTCGGTGATGGGGTTGTCTTGGTTTGGCGTGGTGACGATGGCGAGCTTGCCCCCGCTCCACACCAGCCAGCCCCAGCCGGAGCCGAACTGCGCCGCAGTCTTTTCTTCGAATTGGGTCTTGAAGTCGTTGAACGAACCGAAGTCCTTCTTGATCGCGTCAGCGATGGAGCCAGTGGGATCGCCGCCCCCCTTGGGCTTCATGATCTCCCAGAACATGGAGTGGTTCAGGTGGCCGCCGCCGTTATTGCGAACAACAGTGCGGACATCCTCGGGAACCTTCGAGAGATTCTTGATCAGGTCTTCCGGGGTCTGCTTGCCTAGTTCCGGATGCTTCTCGACGGCGCCATTCAGCTTGGCGACGTAGGCAGCGTGGTGCTTGTCGTGATGCAGCTTCATGGTGGCTTCGTCGATGTGCGGCTCTAGCGCGGCGTAGTCATAGGGAAGTGCTGGAACTTCAAATGCCAAGGTGTCTCCTCCTCAGGTTGAGAGCGTGTTGGGGGCCGGAGAGTGCGGCCAGGGGTGTTGCGTTGTCTCTGCCGCGCCTCGCTCTTCGGGACGTGAGCGGAGCGACAGGCAAAATCTGAATCCACTGTGGTATGGATGCAGGGAAGGGCTTTCAGGTCTCATCCTGTCCGGCATGAGGGTGCTCGCAGAGGTGAGGCGGTTTGGGCATTGCTGCAACCAATGCCATTCCATGCGAGTCTAGAGGAGTAGCCTCCTGCTGGAACGAACTCACTTTTGGCACGACCACGCATAACCCGACGCCAGATGCTGCGCGAGGCTGGCGCAGCCGGCATGCTCGCCCTGGGAGCGCCCGCGACCGTAGCGGATGCGCTGCAGAACCAGCAGAAGGCGCCGCAGACGACCACTGCGCCCAAGCCCCAGGAGCAGGCAGCGGAGCAGTATCGGCACCCTCCCGGGGTGTTCATCAATCGTCCGCTGACCCAGGTGCCTAAGGTAGCGGAGTCGCTGCTGGACGACATGGAGGGGCGCAACTGCGACTTTTTTTTCAACGAAGCGCACCCAAAGACAGGGTTGGTGCGCGATCGTGCGCCTTCGAACGGCCGATCGCAGAGCCGCGCGGCGTCGATTGCTTCGACCGGCTTCGGGCTGAGCGCGATGTGCATTGCTCACAAGCAACATTACCTGCGGCCCCTCGATTGCGAACAAAGGGTGGAGAAAACGCTCTCCTACCTGCTGAACGAGTGCCCGCACGAACACGGCTTCCTCTATCACTTCATTGACCTTGAGAGTGGCAAGCGGATGTTCAATTCGGAGCTCTCGTCGATCGACACGGCACTGCTGATGTGCGGCATCCTGCACTGCCGGACCTACTTCGAGGGCAATGCACGCATTCAGAACCTGGCGACCACGCTATACCGCCGCGTGGACTGGCAGTGGATGATGAATGGCGGGCAAACGTTGTCGATGGGCTGGCTTCCCGAGCAGGGTTTTCTAAAGCATCGCTGGGACATCTATGCCGAACTGACCACGATGTACCTGATGGCGATCGGGTCGCCGACGCACCCGATCAGCCCATCCAGTTGGGACGTACTGCAGCGGCCGATCGTGCCCTATGGCGGCATCGACTACATCACGGGCGTTGCGCCGATCTTTATTCATCAGTATCCGCAGGCCTGGTGCGACTATCGCGGCGTGCGCGACAAGCACGCAAACTACTTCACGAATTCTATTGCGGCGACGCGAGCACACCAGTTGTGGTGTCTGGTGCTCGGGCAGAAATTTCCGTGGATCGACCAGGATCTTTGGGGAATCACGGCATCGGATTCGCGGCAGGGCTACCGAGTGTGGGGCGGACCGCCCTCGATGGGGCAGCCGGACGGCACAGTGGTGCCCTGCGCATGCGCGGGATCGCTGGTCTTTCTGCCGGCAGAGTGTTCCCATGTGCTGCTGACGATGCGCCAGCGCTATGGCGACCGCGTGTACCAGCGCTATGGGTTTATCGACGCCTTTCAGCCCACGGCAGGGTGGTTTGGCGAGGATGTGATTGGCATCGACGTGGGCATCGGGCTGTTGATGGCGGAGAATCTGCGGACGGGGTCGGTGTGGGAGTCGTTTATGAAAAACCGGGAGATCCAGAAGGCGATGAAGGACTGCGGCTTCCATGCGGACCCGGATGCCAACTCGCAGGTGCTGTAAGTGCAGCGAAAGGGCGGTCGGCTATGGAGCGGGTGGCGGCGCAGGGGGGTGCGGAGCCTTCCTGGAAAGCCGCGAAGGTGCGTCAGAGATTCGGGGTGTGGATTTGCTGGTATGTGGGCTTGGTCCCTTCCCACCCTACGCGCTGCGTAGAGTGGGCCCCCCACGGCGGCGTTGTAAACACGCGGTAAATTCTCTGGCACACGTCTTGTCGGCATCCAACGAGAGGCTCAGGATGAGCAGGGGTTGGGGGAGAAGATGAGTGAAAGTCACCTGATCTATCGGTGGATAGACGGACATGGCCAGGCGCCGGGTGCGCCGGGGCTGGAGCCGCGCTGGACTTCGAGCGCGAAAGATGTGGTGGGCACAGCGTATTCAACGGCGAGCAAGCTGTGGTGGACGATCTCGCACGGCGTTGTGAACGAGATGTACGGGCCGACGATCGATATCCCCCAGGTCCGCGATCTGGAGTTTCTGATCACAGACGGCGAGACGTTCGTGCATGAAGAGAAGCGCGATCTGGATCATGCATTCCAATACTTGTCTCCGCATGCGCCGGCCATCGGCATCGAGAATCGTGACCGCGAAGGGCGCTACACAATCACGAAGCGGATCATCAGCGATCCGCATGCCCCGGTATTGCTGATGCACGTCAAGTTCAGCGGCAAGCCGGAGGTGCTGCGCAAGCTGAAGGCTTACGCGCTGCTGGCGCCCCACCTCGAAGTGGGGGGCGCGAACAACAACGGACGCGTCGTAGATGTAGCCGGGCGCCGGATTCTGATGGCGTGGAAGGGCGGCTCCGCGCTGGCGATGGCGGTGGACTGCGGCTTCGGTCGGGCGAGCTGTGGCTTCGTAGGCACCAGCGATGGATACCAGGATGTGATCCACCATTACGGCATGGACTGGACCTATGGCTCGGCGCTGGATGGGAATATCGCGCTGACTGGCGAGATCGATGTCGCGGAGCATCTGGAGTTCGTGTTGGCCGTGGGCATCGGGGTGGGTGTGCACTCGGCGTTGACGCGCACAGTGGGCTCGCTGAATCTTCCCTTCGACCAGCAACTGCAGCGCTTCGTCGAGCAGTGGCAGCGCGTGAAGCCGGTGACCGAACTAGCAGCCATGTCGCAGGATGGCGGCGCGCTGTTGAAGTCGAGCTTCGAAGTGTTGCTGGCGCACGAGGACAAGACCTTCGCCGGCGCGTTCATCGCCTCTGCTTCGATTCCATGGGGGCATTCCAAGAGCGACAAGGACCTGGGCGGCTACCACCTGGTGTGGACGCGCGACATGGTGCAGACGGCCACAGCGCTGATGGCTTGCAACCGCATCACATCGGCGCGGCGGGCGCTGATCTATTTAGCCTGTACGCAGAAGACCGATGGAGGCTTTGCGCAGAACTTCTGGGTGAATGGGACGGCCTATTGGTCGGGGGTGCAACTGGACGAGACGGCGTATCCGCTGGTGCTGGCGTGGCAGCTATGGAAGGCGAACGCACTGGATGGTTTCGAGGTGTTCACGTTCGTTGAGCGTGCGGCGGGTTTTCTGGTGCGGCATGCCCCGACTACACAGCAGGAACGGTGGGAGGAGTGCGCGGGCTATTCGCCGTCGACCCTGGCGATCGTGATTGCGGCGCTGGTGTGCGCGGCGGAGATACTACGGTCGGGGCATCGGCCGGAGTGCGCAGACTTTCTGGAGACGCAGGCGGACTGGCTGGAGTCGCACTTGGAGGACTGGACCGCGACCAACGATGGCGTGCTGCTGGATGGCGTCAAGCAGTACTACATGCGCATCCGGCCGCCGGAGCAGGACGATGTGGAGCCGGTAGTGCAGCAGGGCGCCGGCATGGAACCGCTGCACATCGCGAACCGCGGTCCGGAAGAGAAGTCGGTCTTCGAGGCGCGCGCGGTGGTGGATGGCGGCTTTTTGGAGCTGGTGCGGCACGGTGTGCGACGTGCCGACGATCCCATGATCCTAGCGACAGTCAAAGTGATGGATGCGGTGTTGCGCTGCGATCTGCCGCAGGGGCCCGGGTATCACCGCTACAACCACGACGGCTATGGACAGCGGGCAGACGGCTCGGACTTCGACGGTTGGGGCGAAGGCGGCTGTTGGCCGCTGCTGACCGGCGAACGCGCCCATTACGAACTGGCTGCTGGCCGGGATGTCACATCGCTGATCCGAATGATGGAGGGCTCCTGCTCGGAGGGCGGCATGCTGCCGGAGCAGCTCTGGGACAAGGATAGCTTGCCCGACTGCGGTATGCGGCGCGGCCGGCCGGCAGGCTCAGCGATGCCGCTGGTGTGGGCACATGCGGAGTATGTGAAATTACTGCGCTCGGCGACCGATAAGCGCGGCTTCGACCTGATCGAGCCGGTGGCCAAGCGCTATGCCAAACCGCGGGCACGCGGTGTTATCGAGGTGTGGCGGCACGATCGCCAGGTGGCGCGGATGGTCTCCAGTCGGCGCCTGCGCGTGGAAGCGCAGGAGGACTTTCAACTGCACTGGAGCGCGGACGGGTGGCAGACCGTGGAGACGACGCATGCCGCGTCGGTCGGCTCCTCCGGCTACTTCGCGGATGCGACACCGGGCGAGGGCAGCCGGATAGAGTTCACGATGTTCTGGCCGGAGCGCCAGCAGTGGGAGGGGCGCAACTACATGGTGACGGTGGAGCACGGTTGACGGCGAATTGCCGCAAAAAGAGTGCAGGAACCGGAAGAGATGTTTGTACATCGTATGGATGAGGGGGCGCGCCGGCCATCCTGAAGGTTTGTGCGCTGCATGTAGAGTGAAAGTGACGCGCCAGCAATGGCGCCCCAGCAAGATTTCATCCGCATTGGTAGACCCGATCTGCCATTACGGCCTATCGCGAAAGAGAGGCGAGCCAGCACATGAGTGACATACAGCAGACCGCGATCAACGCACTGCGCTTCCTAGCCGTTGACGCCGTAGAGAAGGCAAAGAGCGGCCATCCGGGCGCTCCACTGGGCGATGCTCCGATTGCCTACCTGCTCTTCCATAAATACATGCGCCACAACCCGAAGAACTCGAAGTGGGCGAACCGTGACCGCTTCGTGCTGTCGAATGGACATGCGTCCGCACTGTTGTACGGTGTGCTGCACCTGACCGGCTACGACGTGACGATGGATGACCTGAAAAGCTTCCGACAGTGGGAGTCGCGCACGCCCGGGCACCCGGAGTATGGGGATACCGACGGCGTCGAGGTGACGACAGGTCCGCTGGGTCAGGGTTTCGCGATGGGACTCGGGATGGCGGCGGCGGAGCGCCATCTGGCCGCGGTGTATAACACGCCGGAATTCGATGTGGTAGACCACTACACCTACATCCTATGCGGCGACGGCGATTTGATGGAGGGTATCTCACACGAGGCCGCGTCGCTGGCCGGCACGCTGGCGCTGGGCAAGGCGATCGTGCTCTATGACGACAACCTGATCTCGCTCGATGGACCGACTGAGTTGTCCTTCACAGAAGATGTGCTGAAGCGTTTTGAGGCCTACCACTGGCATACGCAGATCGTCGAAGACGGCAATGATCTGAAGGCGATCAGCGAAGCGATCGACGCGGCGAAGGCGATCAAAGACAAGCCGTCATTTATCGCGGTGCGCACCATCATCGGCTACGGCAGCCCCAAGGCCGGCACAAACAAGGTGCACGGCGAAGCGATGGGGCCCGAGGACACGAAGAAGACGAAAGAGAATCTGAACTGGCCCGCGGACAAGAGCTTCTACGTGCCGGAGGATGCCGCGAAGCACTGGTTGGAGGCGGTGGACAAGGGCGCCGAAGAAGAGCAGGAATGGAACAACCTGTTCGCGAAGTATGAGAAGGCGAACCCGGAGCTGGCGAAGCAGTTCAAGCGCACCTTCTACGACCAGAAACTGGCGGAGGGATGGGAGAAGAGCCTGCCGGTATTTGAAGCAGGTGGCAAGCCGGTGGCCACACGCAACGCCGGGCAACAGGTGATGAATGCGTTTGAGAAGGTGGTGCCGGAGATATTTGGCGGCGCGGCCGATCTGACGTCCTCCACTAAGACGATCTTCAAGGACAGCGGCAATTTCCACGTTGACCCGGCAGGACGCAATGTGTTCTTCGGCGTACGCGAGTTTGCCATGTGCGCCATGGTGAATGGGATGGCGGTGCATGGCGGGGTGATCCCATACGGATCGACTTTCTTCAATTTCGTGGACTACGCGAAGCCGGCGGTGCGCATTGCCGCGATCATGAAGTCGCATTCCATCTTCGTGTTTACGCATGACTCGATCGCGCTGGGCGAGGATGGACCGACGCACCAGCCGATTGAGCAACTGATGATGCTGCGCGCGATACCGAACCTGATCGACCTGCGACCTGCGGATGCGAATGAGACGGCGGCGGTGTGGAAGGTGGCGCTTGAGACCAAGGCGCCGTCGTTCCTGGCGCTGTCACGTCAGGATCTGCCAATCCTGGACGCAGCGAAGCATAACGTGTTGGCGAATGTGGCCAAAGGCGCCTACATCGTGGAGCAGGGCAGCGACACGCCGAAGCTGCTGATCGTGGCGACGGGTGCGGAGTTGTGGCCGTCTCTCGATGCAGCGAAGAAGCTGAGCGGCGAAGGCATTGCGACACGTGTAGTGTCGATGCCGAGCTGGCGGCTGTTCGAGCAGCAGGACGAAGCGTACAAGGCGTCGATATTTCCCGACCACCTGCCCAAGCTGGCCGTCGAGGCAGGCGCGCCGCTGGGCTGGTGGAAGTGGGTGGGCCGGCATGGCGACGTGATCGGCCTTGACCGCTTCGGCGCATCGGCGCCTGGCAAGACGGTGCTGGAGAAACTGGGCTTCGATGCGGACGGTGTGTATGCGCGCGCGAAGAAACTGCTGGCGAACTATGAGAAGGCGACGACGGCATCATCGAAGAAGGGATCGCCCGAGCCGGTCGGAGCGCGGTGACGCAGGGCAGCGAACCGCTGACACATGCAAGGGGCTGCTTCTTCGGCGGCCCTTGCTGCATCCATATCCTTTACCTAGGAGCCGGGATGATGGCCTGTATTGAGTTCAGCCGATGTAGGCATTTGCTTTAGACAATGCCTAATGAGAGTAATGCTTCACCTCACAGCATCAGGAAAATTGCTATAGCGCATGACCGCGGCTCATATGGCATCTGCGACACCGGAAATTCGCGCTATCTACTGGGACATCGGTGGTGTCCTGCTGACCAACGGCTGGGACCACGAAGAACGAGCCCGCGTGCTGGCGCAGTTCTCGATGGATCGCGAGGAGTACGAAGCGCGCCACGAAGAGGCCAACGATCGCTGGGAGAAAGGCGAGATCGGCGATGAAGCGTTTCTCAAGCAGACAGTCTTTTTTCGCGAGCGCAACTTTACCCCCCAGGATTTTTTGAAGGCACTGCGAGAGCAGTCGCAGTGGCTGCCGGGCGGCGCGAAGCCGGTCATCGAAGCGCTGCGGGCACATAGTGGGCTGAAGATGGCGATGCTGAATAACGAGTCCGGGCCTCTGAACGATTACCGCATCGATACATTCGGCCTGGTGCGATACTTCGATGGATTTTTCTGCTCGGCGTATCTGGGCATGCGCAAGCCCGACCTACGCATGTTCCGTGCCGGTGTTTCGATGTTGCATCAGCAGCCGGAGCAGTGTGCCTTCATCGACGATCGCCAAAAGAATTGCGACGCAGCAGAAGAGATTGGAATGCACGCGATTCAATACAAGGATGAGCAGCAGTTGAGGGATGGGCTCCGCGCGCTGGGCGTGCGGCTTGGTTGAAGTCTGAGTAGGTTTGGGATTGCCGGAGCCACCCGCTTCCATGAGGTCGGCAATTGCGGGTAGATGGTTTGGCAACACGAGGAGGAAGTGATGGCAGCAGCAGTGACACATGCGCAGGTGGCCCCGGAGACGTTGAAGACGAAGCGGCCGAAAGAACGGACACCTGAGCCGACGGTGGTCGTCATCTTCGGTGCTTCGGGCGATTTGACGAAGCGCAAACTACTGCCCGCGCTCTACCATCTGGAACAGAGTGGACTGCTGCCGAAGGAGTTTGCGGTGGTCGGTGTGGCGCGGCGGCCGCTGGGCGATAGCTTTGCCAAGGACATGCGCGAGGGCATCACCGAATTTGGCGGTGTGCAGGACGGCGACGACAAGCTGGATGCATTCATCGACAAGGTGAGCTATCACCAGATGAACTTCGACGACCACGAAGGTTATGTGGCGCTCAAAAAGCTGCTTGAAAAAATCGATAAGGACCAGGGGACCAAGGGCAATCGGCTGTTCTACCTTGCCGTTGCGCCGGAGTATTTCGCCGACATCATGAGCCAGCTTGGCGATCACAAGATGGCGCAGCCGGAGAAGGGCACCGTCCACTGCATTATCGAAAAACCCTTCGGACACGATCTAAAGTCGGCGCAAAAACTGAATGACGACGTGAACGCCGTCTTCCGCGAAGAACAGGTCTTTCGCATCGACCACTACTTGGGCAAGGAGACGGTGCAGAACATCCTCGTCTTCCGTTTTGCGAATGGCATCTTCGAACCGATCTGGAATCGCAATTATGTTGATCATGTACAGATCACGGCGGCGGAGGAGATTGGGATCGAGGGGCGCGGTCCGTTCTATGAGAGCGCGGGCGCGCTGCGTGACGTGGTACAGAACCACGTGATGGAACTGTTGTCATTCGTAGCCATGGAGCCGCCCAACTCCTTTGAAGCGGATGCGCTGCGCCGCGAGAAGCTGAAGGTGTGGCGGGCCATCCACCCCATCGACGTCAAGGACACGGTGCGCGGCCAGTACGGTCCCGGCACGGTGAACGGCAAGCAGGTGAAGGGGTATCGCGAGGAGGATCGCGTCGATCCGAAGTCCGGCACAGAGACGTATGCGGCGGTGAAGCTCGGGATCGAGAACTGGCGCTGGGCGGGTGTGCCTTTTTATATCCGGGCGGGCAAGCGGTTGGCCAAGCGTTCCACCGAGATCACGATCCAGTTCAAGCAACCGCCGCAGTTGTTGTTCAAAGAAATCGGCGGCAAGTGCAGCGAGATCCAGCCCAACATCATCAGCATGCGCATTCAGCCGGACGAGGGCATCTCTCTTCGCTTCGGCGCCAAGGTGCCAAGCCCGAACATGGAAGTGTGCCCGGTCATCATGAACTTCAACTATGCCGAGGCCTTCGGTAAGAACTCTGCCAACGGATACGAACGGTTGCTGCTGGATGCGATGATTGGCGACGGCACCCTGTTCGCGCATCGCGAGGGCGTCGAAGCGACGTGGTCGTTGCTGACACCGTTGCTTGAGCAATGGGCGCAGAAGAAGCCAACCGACTTCCCGAATTACGAGGCCGGCGCCTGGGGTCCGAAGGCGGCGGATGAACTGCTGGCGCGCGACGGTCGCGCGTGGCGTAAGGAGTAAGTGCAGTGCCGAAACCAGTCAAAGTGTCCTATCAGGTATTTGCAACGGGAGACGCCTTCGCGGAGGGCGCGGCGGAGTATTACGCCAACAAGCTGGCCGCGGCCGGCAACAGCGCGAGCCGCGTGAATGTCGCCTTCTCGGGTGGCACCACGCCGAAGGCGATCTTCGATTTGCTGGCAGATGACAGCAAGCCTTACCGTGCGCTGGTTCCATGGGAGCGGCTCGCATTCTTTTTCGTGGACGAGCGCTGCGTGCCGCCCGACGACAAGGACAGCAACTACGGGATGGCGAAGGCGGCGCTCCTCGACAAGGTGCCGATCGAGCCGTCGCAGGTCTTTCGCTACCAAGGCGAGTTGAATCCGGAGGAAGCGGCGGCGAAGTATGAGTCCGCGATCCGCGAGGCTTTCCGGCTGGAAGGTGCGGAGATGCCGCAGTTCCAGTTGATCTCACTCGGCATGGGCGACGATGGCCACACGGCGTCGCTGTTTCCGCATACCGAAGCGTTGCATGAGCTGGGCCGCATCGCGGTTGCCAACCAGGTGCCGCAGAAGGACACCTGGCGATTGACGCTCACCTGGCCCGTCATCAATCAAGGCGAAGATGTCTCGTTCCTGTTGAAGGGTACGGCGAAGGCGGAGACCTTGCGCCGTGTGTTTCTCGGCGACTACGATCCCGAAGCGCTGCCTTCGCAGCTCATCCGCCCGGCCTCCGGAAAGCTGACGCTGCTGCTGGACCGCGACGCGGCGGCGTTGCTGCCCAAACCGAACGCGGACGGCACCGGCGTGCTGGAGGTCTCTCATTGATTCTCGCGGGCGATGTCGGCGGCACCAAGGTGGCGCTTGCGCTCTTCGATTTTCAGGGCGGCGTGCTGAACCACAGGGCGGAGAAGCGCTATCCGGCGAAGGACTATCCGGGGCTGGAAGCGATCGTGAAGGAGTTTCTGGGCGAACACCAGCAGGAGGGCAAGATCTCTGCTGCCTGCTTCGGTGTACCCGGGCCGGTGCGGCAAGGCGTACTGCGGCTTACCAATCTTCCGTGGACGCTGGACAGCCGCAAGCTGTCCCTGGATCTTGGCATCGATCATCTCTTCCTGATCAACGACCTGGAGGCCAACGGTTACGGGATCCCTGAGCTGAAGGCAGACCAGATCTTTATCCTGAGCGCGGGGGACGCGAGCACCGCGGGCAACCGTGCGTTGATCTCGGCGGGCACCGGGCTGGGCGAGGCCTTTCTGGTGTGGAACGGCAAGCGGCATATCCCGATGGCTTCCGAGGGTGGCCATTGCGACTTTGCACCGCGCAACGAAGATGAGATCGAGTTGTTGCGGCATCTGCAGAAAAAGCTGAGTGGACGGGTCAGCTACGAGCGCGTGATTGCCGGTGTCGGTATCAAGAGCGTCTACGACTTTCTGCGCGACGATCGCAAGATGGATGAGCCGGCATGGCTGAAGGCGCGCATGGACGCGGAAGATCCGAACGCGGTGATCGGCGAGCTGGGCGAGTCCGGCAAGAGCGAAATCTGCGTGAAGACGCTGGACATGGTGGTGTCGGCCTATGGTGCGGAGGCGGGAAATCTCGCATTGAAGGTGCTGGCGACCGGCGGCATCTATCTGGGCGGGGGGATCGCGCCTAAGATTCTGAAAAAGCTGCAGGACGGCACCTTCATGAAGGCATTTACAGACAAAGGACGCTTGAGCGACCTACTGGTGAACACGCCGGTACGGGTCATCCTGGAGAGCCGGGCCGCGCTGATTGGCGCAGCGGCATATGCCGAGGCGCGGGCGACAGAGGTAAGCGGGCACTCCGAACGGGCTGCGTCGGTTTAAAGACATAAGAAACGATTTTGCAATCCTGCCGCTGTCTGCGTCATCACATGTAGCATGACGACCGAGGGCTCTCTCCGACTGCGGGCGGGCATTGCAGTGCTCGCCCTTGCGCTCTTCCTTCTGCTGCCTCACGCAGCCTTTGCACACGCAGTGCTGATGCGCTCCACACCCGCGGAGCATGCGACGGTGAAGCCGGGCGATCTGGATATCCGGCTGACGTATAACTCACGCATCGATGCGTCACGCTCCGCACTCATGCTCGTTGGACCGGATGGCAAACAGCAGACCCTCGCGCTGGGTGACCATGCCGGCCCGAATCTGCTGGTGACCACGGCCTCCGTGAAGGTGCCAGGAGCATACAAGCTACAGTGGCAGGTACTCGCAAGCGATGGGCACATCACGCGCGGCGTGGTGGACTTCCATGTCCAGTAAAGGCCCCGACACGCGCACAATAAGGCGAGGCTGGCGACTGATTTGATCTGGTTGTTGAACGATTTCGACCTGCTCTCCGTCCTGCTGCATGCACTCACATTGTCCCTGGAGGCACTGCTTCTGGGCGGCGTGCTGTTTCTCGTGGTGGTGGCACTGCCGGGCGGCGCGAATGCGCGCGCACTGCGTGCGTGCCGCCGGTTCGTGGCGTGGGTGGCCGTCGGCATGGTAGTTGCCGAAGCCGCATCCGTGGCAGTAGAGACGGCGCTTCTGGTAGGCAATTCCGGTGTGACGATCGGCAGTGCACTGACGGCGAGACCGCTGCTCGCCGAGGCGTCGGCGGCGCTCTTTTCTTTGTTGTTGATGCTGCTGGTACGCGGCGGCGTACGCAAATCGGAGAGCCGCACGATGCGCGTTGCGCTGCTTGTGGGTGGCGTAGGCGTGCTGGGTTCGGTGGTTGCATTGAGCCATGCTGTCTCCCGGCTGGACCATCGCGCGTTGCTGGTGGGCTTCACGGCGCTGCATCATCTCGGTACAGCGGCGTGGATCGGTGCGATGCCCTACCTGCTGATCACGCTGAAACGCACGGAGGAGGTCTCCATCGCGCGCCGCGTCGTTGCGCGCTTCTCGTGCATGGCGCTGATGGCCGCGATTTTTCTTGTCGGCGCGGGTGTGGGGCTGGCATGGTTCTACATCGGTTCGCCATCCGGACTGTACGGCACGGCCTACGGCGTGATGGTGATGGTGAAGGCATACCTGCTGGTGCTGATCCTGATGCTGGGCGCGGCGAACTGGTATGTACGGCATGAGATCGAGCGGGAGCCGGTGCGCCTGTTGGCCCGATTGCGCCGCTTTGCCGAGGTGGAGATTGGACTTGGCTTCACCGCCATTCTGGCGGCGGCTTCGCTGACCTCGCAGCCGCCGGCGGTCGACCTGGTGCAGGATCGCTTGACGATGCCTGAGATCGAGGCACGGCTGCGTTGGGAGCCGCCGCGGCTTACCAGTCCGCCACTCGCGGAGCTGACACCGGCATCGCCCATCGAAGTAGCTGTGCACCGGTCGCAGTTTTCCTCTGTGGCAGCGAGCGATGCGAATGATGTCGCATGGTCCGAGTACAACCATCATTGGGCGGGCATTGTGGTGCTTCTGGCCGGTGCGCTGGCGCTGCTGAGCCGCTTTCGTCGCATGCGCTGGGCGCGCTTCTGGCCGGTGAGCTTCGCCGGCCTGGCGGTCTTCATCCTTCTGCGTGCCGATCCGGAGAACTGGCCGTTGGGGCCGCGCCCCTTCTGGGCCAGCTTCTATGCGCCGGATGTCTTGCAGCACCGCCTTTATGCGCTTCTTATCCTGGCCTTTGCGGCGTTTGAGTGCGCAGTGCAGGCAGGCAAGGTTCGTTTGCGGTGGGCGCAACTCGCCTTTCCGCTGATGTGTGCCGTAGGCGCGGCGCTCCTGCTGACGCATAACCATTCGCTGGGCAATGTGAAGGATGAGCTGCTGGCGGAGATGAGCCACAGCAGCTTGGCGCTGTTTGGCGCGACCGCCGGTTGGGCGCGCTGGTTGGAGCTGCGTTTGCCGCGCGAAGATGGCGAGCGACGGCTGGCCGGTTACATTTGGCCGGTAGCGCTGATGCTGGTGGGGCTAGTGCTGTTGGACTACCGCGAGGCCTGAGGCGCAGCGTTACATCATCCGAAGCCTGCCCCTGTAAGCTCGCCCCCCGTTCTCTGTCACGAGGTACCCGCACTCCCGTCAGCGAACGCCTACAGCAAAAGCAAGCCAGGGTGAGGTAAAGCACTCCCTCTCGACCGACTTTTTCTTAAGAAAAAGCCTACATAGCTGATCTCGAGCACCTCACAGCAACCCTGCTTTTACTTTAAGTTACAGTAGAGGGTTGCCTTCGGCCCGCCATCTGTATCGGCGGCGCCTATCTCTTGTTGAGGTCCCTATGCCAATCGTCCCAACTGTCCTTCGCCGTTATGCCATGCGTGTGGCCGCCGCTGCAGTCACAGTTCTGTCGTTTGCTCTGCCTACGCTGCTGGCGCAGCGCCTCTCTACCAATGTGCAGCCCGAGCACTACACGCTGAAGCTGACTCCCGACCTGGATAAGGCAACCTTCAGCGGCGATGAGACGATCGATGTGACGCTGGCGCAGGCCGCTAACTCCGTCACGCTGAACGCAGCAGAAATTCAGTTTGAATCGGTGACGGCGAACGTGAACGGCCGCAATGCGAAGGCCGACGTAACACTGGACGATGCCAAGCAGCAGGCGACCTTTGCGTTTCAGCGCACGCTGCCTGCCGGTCCGGTGACGCTGAAGATCGAATACACCGGCATTCTGAACGACAAGCTGCGCGGCTTCTATCTGTCGAAGGCGGAGGGCCGTCGCTATGCCGTCACGCAATTCGAATCCACCGATGCGCGCCGGGCCTTTCCGTCCTTCGATGAGCCGGCCTTCAAGGCAACCTTCGACGTTACGATTGTGGCGCCGAAGGATGACATGGTGATCTCGAACACGAACGTGATCTCCGACACCGCAGGGCCGGTGATCGGCGAGCATACGGTACAGTTCGCGCGCACTCCGAAGATGTCTACCTATCTGATGGCGTTTCTGGTGGGCAACTTCAAGTGCATCGAGGGCTCCAGCGACGGCGTGCCCATCCGTGCCTGCGCTACGCCGGAGCGGGTGCAGTATGCGCACTTCGCGCTGACGTCGGCCGAGTACATCCTGCATTACTACGACACCTATTTCGGCATCAAGTATCCGATGCCGAAGTTGGACATGATCGGCATTCCGGACTTTGAAGCAGGGGCGATGGAGAACTTTGGCGCCATCACCTATCGCGAGTCCGACATGCTGGTCGATGAGAAGAGTGCGCCGGTGGGCTCGAAGGTGCAAGTAGCCTCGGTGGTGGCGCATGAGATGGCGCACCAGTGGTTTGGCGACATGGTGACGATGAAGTGGTGGAACAACATCTGGCTGAATGAAGGCTTTGCCACCTGGATGTCAAACAAGCCGCTGGAGGCATGGAAGCCGGAGTGGCATGTGAAGGAAGATGTGGCCTCCGGATTGAACGGCGCGATGAACTTGGATGCGCAAAAGGTGACACGCACGATTCGCGCAGAGGCAAACACGCCGGACGAGATTAACGAGATGTTCGACGGTATTACCTATGAGAAGGGCGGCTCGATCCTGCACATGGTGGAGAGCTACCTGGGAGAGGAGACCTTCCGCCAGGGCGTACACAACTATCTCGCAGCCCATATGTACGGCAACGCCACGGCGGAGGACTTCTGGAATGCGCAGACGGCCAACAGCCACAAGCCGGTGGACAAGATCATGGAGAGCTTCATTGGGGAGCCGGGCGTCCCGTTGCTGACCTTTGGCAAGGCTGCAAACGGCGAGGTTTCCGTGAGCCAGAGCCGGTTCTTCCTGAATCCGAAGACAGCTACGGCGAATGCCGCCGGCCAGACGTGGACGATCCCCGTTTGCTTCAAGACGGAGGGTACGGATCGCGATTGCGAATTGCTGACCAGTGCGCAGCAGACGTTGAAGGTGCCGAAGACGCCGGTGTTCTTCGCGGACGGCGGCGGAGCCGGGTACTACCGCTCCGCGTATGCGCCGGAGGATTACGCGACGCTGCTGTCGCACGTCGCGACGTCGCTGGATCCGGTGGAACGCATCAGCGTGGTGGGCGATGAGCTGGCCTTGATGCGCGCCGGCAAGAGCAAGGCCGGAGATTTTCTCTCTCTCGCGGCCAGCCTGAAAAACGACGACAGCGCGGGCGTTACCGAGAGCGTGTCGGCGGGTATTTCGACAATCTGGACGCAGGTTGCGGCAACTCCAGCAGAACGGAAGGAACTCTCTGCGTGGGTGGTCCAGACATACGGCCCCCGACTGGCGAGCATGGGCGAGCCAAAGGAGAGCGATACGCCGGAGGTGCAGGAGTTGCATGCCGAGCTGTTCAGCATGGTCGGTGGCGTCGGTCAGGATCCAAAGGTGGTCGCGGAGAGCAAGCAGATTGCCCAGCAGTACTTGACGGAGCCGGGTAAGGTGAATCCCACGCTGGGCCGCGCGGCGGTGGGTGTTGCGGCGACGCAGGGCGATGCAGCCTTCTTCGATCTGCTGCAGAAGACCGCGGAAACATCGAAGGATCCGGACCTCTCCGAGACCGCGCTGTATAACCTAGCCCGCTTCAATAACCCTGAGCTGATGAGCCGCGCGCTGGACTATGCGGCATCGGGTAAGGTGCGCAACCAGGACTCGATCCGTCTGTTTGCGATTGGGTTGCAGAGCGTGAACACGCAGGACACGACCTGGCAATACATCGAACAGAACTGGCCAAAGGTGCAGGCACAATTCACCATGTTTACCGGTGGCGCGCTGGTCGGTTCGACCCGCGCCTTTTGCACGACGGAGAAGCGCGATCAAGTGAAACAGTTCTTCGAAACACACAAGGTCGCGGCCTCGGCCAACGCGCTGACACGCTCGCAGAACTCGATCAACGACTGCGTCGACCTGCGTGCAGAACAGAGCAGCAACCTGCAGCAGTGGCTCGCAACAAACACGGCAGGGCAGATGTAGTCGCTGGCGACACAAAAGATGGGCGCGCAGTATCTGCTGCGCGCCCATCGTATCTGCAGCCGGGAATGGGTGCGGAACTCAGCCCGGATGTCCGCCGCCTCCGGCGTCCTTGTCCTCTTCCTTGCCTTTCTTTTCCGTCTTCTGACGGGTTCGCCAGAAGTTTTCCTGGGTGCGCGCCCGTTCGGCGGCGTAAAGCTCATCCAGTCGCTGGTGGGCGAGGCGAATGGGCATCTCTTCTACCTGAGTGACCTCGACATGCTTGACCTGTTGCCATGGGTAGATGAAGCGTCCATGGACAAGAAAGCCGGACTCGGCCCAGCTCTCGATCAGCGACTCGACCTCTGTCTTGACGTCCTGTTCATGCTTGATCGGCAGTAGATCGAAGGACTCTCCGCTAACCAGATGCGCGCGAAGCTGCGCGATGAGCAGCACTTGCGGCTGCTGTTCCTTGTTTTTGTCGTCTTTCTCGTCAGTCGATTCGTTCGTAGCCACAGACTCTCCTCACATGCGGAACTCGTATCCACTGCTTTGGATGTCCTTGGGCGGCAAATCGATGACGATGGCGAAAAAAGAGCTTTGCAGAGGCGGCCAGACATCACGCTGGGCGAATCGTTGGCTGCTATCGACCTCCAGACCGGCCGGGGTGCGGTATTCTGCCATGAATTGCAATGGAGGCTATGCCTTGCCTGTTCTGCCCCGGTCGTTCTCTCGTTCCTTTGCCGCGATGTGGCTGATGTTGGCCATGATTGCGTCCGCACCCTTGCTGCATGCCCAGGACGAGAAGAAGGACGACGCGAAGGCGGAGCACAAGGATGATAAGCAAGTGCCCGTGCCGCCTGAGTCTACGGTGGTGACGCACCATGACTGGAAGGCAGGTGGCGCTGCCGTGCATTACGCGGCGACCGCAGGCAACCTGGTGATCCATAACGATGATGACAAGCCGTATGGCAGCGTCTTCTATGTGGCCTACACCGAGGACGGCGTTGCCGATTCTGGCACGCGGCCCGTCACATTTCTGTACAACGGCGGTCCGGGATCGGCTAGCCTTTGGCTGCACATGGGTTCGGTGGGCCCGGTGCGCGTGGTGACGGCGAGCCCGAAAGCCACAGGCGCGCCGCCCTACAAGCTGGTGCCGAACGAGTATAGCCTGCTGGGTAAGAGCGACCTGGTGTTCATCGATGCGGTGGGTACAGGTTTCTCAAAGCCGGTCGGTAAGGCGACCGAGAAAGACTTCGCCGGCACCGACCAGGATGTCACAGCCTTTGAGCGATTCATCGAGCGCTACATCACGGTGAACAAGCGGTGGAACTCCCCGAAGTTTCTGATGGGTGAGAGCTATGGCACAACGCGCTCCGCCGCGTTAGCTGACGCCTTGCAGGAGAAGGGCATTTCGATCAACGGCGTGGTGCTGATCTCGTCCATTCTGAACTATGCGATACGCGTGCCCGGCTACGATATGGAGCCGACGCTCTACCTGCCGTCGTACGCGGCGATTGCGTGGTACCACAATAAGCTGGCGCAGAAGCCGGCGGAGCTGAAGCCCTTCCTCGAAGAGGTGCGCCGCTACGCGCGCGGGCCCTATGCGGAGGCGTTGGCCCAGGGCGATACACTGCCTGCGGCTGAAGAAGATGCGGTGGCGCAGAAGTTGAGCACTTACACCGGACTGAGCGTGGCCTATCTGAAGCAGACCAACCTGCGCATCAGTCCCTTCCGCTTTCGTAAGGAACTACTGCGCGACGATCGCGAGATCATGGGGCGCTACGACGCGCGTTTCGAAGGTACCGATGTGGACGCGGCAGGCGAGACACCGGGCTACGATCCGTCCGATACCGGGATTGCCGGTGCGTTTATCGCGGCATTCCACGACTATCTCTCGCACGACCTTAACGACACTACTGCGGATACGTATTATGTGTCGGGGCCGAAGGTGAACGAGTCCTGGGACTGGAAGCACAAGGCGCCGGGTGGCGGCATGCGCGGGCAGCTGCAACTGCCGTATGTGGCGGGCGATCTGGCAGATGCCATGCGCAAGAACCCCAAACTGAAGGTCTTTTCCGCGAATGGGTACTTCGACCTGGCCACGCCATTCTTCTCGACCGAGTACGACCTGGATCACATGTATCTGGAACCGGCACTGCGCAGCAACGTGGAGTTCGGCTACTACCCGGCCGGGCACATGATCTACCTGAATCTCGAAGCATTGAAGGAGTTCCGCGAGGATATGAACCACTTCTACGCGGAGACGACGCACCCGTAGTCGGAACCGAACAGAGGTGATTCCGTGGGGCCGCAGGTCGCAATCTCCAAGACGGCTGAGGATGAACGGCTGGCCCAGTGCGCCACGCGTGAGGAAGACTGGCAGCGCTGGGGCACGTATCTGCCGGAGCGGCAGTGGGGAACGGTGCGTGAGGACTACTCGGCCGATGGGGCGGCCTGGGGCTTTACGCACGACATGGCACGCTACCGAGCGTATCGCTGGGGAGAAGATGGTCTGCTGGGCTGGACGGATCGGCAGTGCCGGCTGTGCTACTCAACATCCCTGTGGAACGGCAACGATCCGATCCTGAAGGAACGGCTGTTCGGACTGGGAAATCCGGAGGGCAATCACGGCGAGGATGTGAAGGAGCAGTACTACTATCTCGACGCGACGCCTACCCACTCCTATGCCAAAGCCCTGTACAAGTATCCGCAGCGCGCCTTTCCGTATGAAGAGTTGGTCGCCACCAATCGTCGCCGCGGCTTTGGCGAGCCCGAGTACGAGCTGCTGGACACCGGCATCTTTGAAGGCGAGTGCTACTTCGATGTGCAGGTGGAGTACGCCAAGCGCGACCCTGAAGACACACTGATCCGGCTGACCGTCTCCAATCACGGTGCCGAAACCGCGGATCTCACGGTGGCGCCCACCTTGACGCTGCGTAATAACTGGTCATGGCGAAACCCGGAGCCTGGTGAGGAGACGCGCCCGTGGATGCGATTGCGCGAGGGCAGCAGCGACATTGTTCTCGCAAACCACAAGACACTTGGGCGGTTTCGTTTTTATGCGATTGCAGATGGTGCAGGGCCGATGCCGCAAGAGGTGCTGTTTACAGAGAACGATACAAACATCCGCAGGCTGGATCCGAACTATCGAGGCGAACAGAGCTACTCGAAGGATGCGTTCGATCGTTACCTTGTCCAGGGCGAACAAGACGCGGTCAATCCGGAGAAGACCGGCACCAAGGCTGCGCTCGTCTACAAATTACGCGTGCGGGCCGGGGCGACTGTCGTGCTGCGCCTTCGTTTGGTTCGCGACGACATAGCTGAACCGGTAGGGCTGAATGGATCGATGGTCGAGGACGTCTTCGCACTGAGACGCAAGGAGGCCGATGCGTTCTACGCGCAACGCATATCGGAGAGGTGTAGCGAGGACGAACGCAATGTGTCGCGCCAGGCATACGGCGGCCTGCTCTGGACCAAGCAGTTCTACTACTATGTCTCCGAGCGCTGGTTAACGGGCGATCCGGCGCAGCCGGCTCCTCCCATCGAACGGTTGAAGGGCCGCAATACAGAATGGCGGCATCTCTTTTGCCGTGACATCCTCTCCATGCCGGACAAGTGGGAGTATCCATGGTTTGCTGCCTGGGACACTGCCTTTCATATGATCCCCATGGCGCAGGTGGACCCGGAGTTTGCGAAGTCGCAGCTCCTGCTGCTGTTACGCGAGTGGTACCTGCACCCCAACGGTCAGATGCCGGCCTATGAGTTTGCCTTCAGCGATGTGAATCCGCCGGTGCATGCCTGGACGGTGCATGAGGTATTCAAAATCGCCGCGCAGCGAGATGGCGGCAAGAAGGATCTCCAGTTTTTGGAACGCGCCTTTCAGAAGCTGCTGCTGAACTTTACCTGGTGGGTGAATCGCATCGACGAGAACGGCAACAATCTCTTCGGCGGCGGATTCCTGGGGCTGGATAACATCGGCGTCTTCGATCGGTCCACGCATCTGCCGAACGGGGCGCGGCTGAGCCAGGCGGATGGCACCGCATGGATGGGCCTGTACTGCGCAACCATGCTGGAGATTGCGATCGAGCTCGCGCAGACCAGACCGGCATATGAGGACATCGCGAGCAAGTTCTTCGAGCACTACATTGCCATCATCGACGCGATGAATGAGCAGGCGGGCGAAGGGCTGTGGGATGAGGAAGACGGCTTTTACTTCGACCATATTCAGATCGGCGACGATCGGCCGAAGGGTTTGCATGCGCGATCGATCGTCGGAATTGTGCCCCTCTACGCCATCGGGATACTGCGCAGAGAAGAGATCGAACGGCTGCCCGGGTTTCGCAAGCGCATGCGGTGGTTTCTTGCGAACAAAGAGCAGCTTGCGAGACATGTCAGGCAGGCGGAGACTGACTATCCGCGCGATGCGGACTCGCAATTCGTCGCGCTCGTACCTAAAGAGCGGCTATTACGTATCCTGCGACGGGTTCTGGAAGAGACGGAGTTTCTTTCCGATCACGGTATACGCGGGCTGTCGAAGTTTCACGAGGCGCATCCCTATCGCGTCGAGTTGGGTGGACAGACGTTGACCGTAACCTATGTGCCCGGAGAAGGAGACTCCGGGATGTTCGGAGGCAACAGCAACTGGCGGGGCCCGGTCTGGTTTCCGGTCAACTTCCTGCTGATGCATGCGCTCGAACGCTATTCCATGGTGTACGGCGACGCACTGAAGGTAGAGTGCCCGACAGGGAGCGGCACATTCATGACGCTGGTCGAGGTAGCGGAGGAGATTGCTCGCCGGCTCGCCGGCTTATTCCTTCGCGACTCCCAGGGTCGCCGCCCTGTGCACGGAAATGAGCGGCGGTATATCGATGACCCGCATTGGCGAGAGCTGATTCTTTTCAGTGAATACTTCTGCGGCGATACCGGCCGCGGGATCGGTGCAAGCCACCAGACGGGATGGACCGCGCTGGCGGCGACGTGCATCGAGATGATGCACCATGTGCATGAAAGAAGCTGAACGGTTCGTTCAGCGAAACATGCGAGGGCGATGGTGCGATCGGCCGGGCGGAGGGGATTCGTCCCCGGCCCCCTTAAGAATGCCTGCCGAATTTGTGCGGATTCTCCCGACTTGGACCGATGCCGGTACTCGTTACATTTCTTTGCGTTTTTTTGGTTCAACGGATTGTGAGCCGGGCGGCAGCGTCCAATCGTCTCTCGTTACTGACGAGAGAGAACATCGCTCCCTGAGGGTCCTCGCCCTGGATGATCCAGCCGCCTCCGGGTACCTGCATCGGGCCGTTCAGGATCTTCCCGTTGCCGGCTTCTACGCGCTTGATGGCCGCGTTGATTGAGTCGACGTTGAAGTAGAAGCTCCAGCATGAGACAGGTATTTGCGGAGCTTTGTTCATCATCCCGCCGTCGCCCATTTCCTTATGTTCGCCCTCGTCGAAGATGCGATAAACGCCCATGGATCCCATGTCCATGTCGGTGAGCTTGGTCCAGCCGAAGAGTTTGTTGTAGAAATCGAATCCGCCTTCAAGGTCAGTTGTGTAGAGTTCGTGCCAGCCAATAGTGCCGGGGGTGGGTGGTGCGGGGCGTTCCGGCGAGGGCATGCTGGGGTTGGGGGTGAAGACCACAATGGCAGCGCCCTGGGGGTCAGACATGACGGCAAAGCGAAGCATTCCGGGAACGTCTGTCGCGGGTTTCCATAGTTTGCCGCCGGCTTCGACGATCTTTTCGATGTGAGCATCGACATCATTGACGGCGATGTAGCCGACCCAAGCGGTGTGCCCAGGGATGTTTAACATTCCGGCGATTCCAACGTTGCCGAGGTTGAAGGTGGTGTACCGGGGGGCGCCGTCAGCAGCGGCCATCTCCTTGGTCGTCCAGCCGACAACGTCGGAGTAAAACTTGCCGGCGGCTTTCGTGTCGCTGGTCATGAGTTCGTACCAGCCGAACTTTCCTTTTGGCGTAAACATCGTGAGAGTCCTCCTTGTTCGCTAACGCATTTTCACTGTAGGTATAGAGAAGAGCGCGATGCTCCGCGTGGCTTTTCCGTCAAGAAAAGCCACACTTCGCGGGATTCCGCTCCACACAGCAACAGTGAAAATGCTTTAACGCATGAGATTGATCAGCGTTCCAGTGGCCTGGCAGCGTTGATATCAACACAATCCAAGGTATGTCAATGCCGTTGAGGGCCAATTTCATGCGGGGATAATGGCAGCCGTCTGCGCCGGCTTATGCGCGACGCTTCGGCACTTAGGCCTACCGGGTAGACGAACAGGCATTTTTCATTGCGACGACGATGAACAGGGAATCACAGCGGCAATGCAAGTCGATTGTGGCCGCTCGTCATACCGATTGCGTGCGTCCATACGCCATGCATGACCGTTCTCGGTGGTAGAAACCGGCTACGGATTCCCTACAGCAGCTGTGAATGGATGAATGCTACGCCAGTGACTGATTTCTGGTCGGGGCGGAGGGATTCGAACCCCCGGCCCTCTGCTCCCAAAGCAGATGCGCTACCAGGCTGCGCTACGCCCCGACGTGCCGGAGACGATTGTATCAAGAGCTCGGCTGCGGCCCCTGAGAGGCTAGTACCGGGGCCTGGCCCAACGTACAACAGATTGGCCCATATACTTGGGTGCGCCCCGAAATCTTGCAGGGTTATCGGGGATATGGCGCGACCGGAAGGTGCGCTCGGCCAATGCCCTGGAGATTCGTTTGCCTTTCTTTTTCCGCTTCCCACGTTTCGTGTCTCCGCTGACACACCTGCAACAGGTCCTGCTACACACTCCATGCATTGTCTCGATGTGCCTGGCACCGACATGTATGGCGATGATTTTCTGCCCCTTATCCGCGGCGCAGAGCGCGAACTCGTCAGCCGATGTGGTGTGGGAGGGCACTGTCTCCGAGACGCCGGCAAAGCCCGGGAACGGCGTGGTCGTCGAGCTTACGGCGCATGGCCAGACCATTCGAGCGACCAGCGACGCGGCGGGTCACTTCTCGTTTCAGGGGCTCACCGCCGGTAGCTATCGTTTATCTGTGATCGAGCATGGACATGCGATCGCGTTGGCGACACCGCTCGTCCTTTCAATCCATCCATCGCCGGCGACTCTGACGCTGTCGGCAGAGGGCGTGCTCAACGTTGTCTTCAACAAGCGCGAGTCGGCAAAGAGTGGCGGAGAGGAGCTCTCCAGCAGTGCGGTGAGCGAGATTCCGCTGAACAAACGCGATTTCAGCCAGCTACTGCTGCTGGCCGCGGGGACGGCGACCGATACCAATGGCGCTTCCAATTACACGGCTCAGTTCGCGATCAACGGGCAGCGCGGTGTGGAAGCGACCTTTGCGCTGGACGGCGCGGACGCGAGCGACCCGGAGCTGGGTGGCGCGACATTCACCAATTTCAACGTCGATGCGGTGCAGGAGATACAATCCAGCTCCGGCTGGATGCCGGCCGAGATTGGGCGCGGCGCATCGGGATATACGAACGTCGTCACGCGGTCAGGAACCGATGGTCTGCACGGTTCGGTCTTCGAGTTCCTGCGCAACTCCGCGCTCGATGCGCGGAATTACTTCGACCACTCCTCACCGGTAAATCCGGGAAGGATTCCGCCTTTTCGGCGAAACGAGTTTGGCTTTACCAATGGCGGTCCAGTCGTGTTGCCACACCTGTACGACGGCCGCGGCCGGACCTTTTATTTCGGCGAGTATCAGGGGTTCCGTCAGGTGTTGGGGACGACTCAGGTATTCCCGGTGCCAACCGCGGACGAGCGTGCGGGCCGCGATACCACTGCCTACCCCGGCGATACGCTTATCGTTCCTGTCAACGCGGGCATTGCCTCAGTCCTGTCGCGTTACCCGCTGCCCAACTACGCACAGGGCGCCTACGGGATACATACCTACGCCACCTCCTCGAAGGTAGTGACGAATGCCGATCAATTTTCCGTGCGCATGGACCACCAGGCGGGCGCGAACCACTTCTTCGGGCGTGTGTCCTTCGATAATTTGACGGGGCCAACTACCAATCCAGATCAGTCCGTGCTCGATCCGAGTTTCGGCGTCGCGTACATCGATCGACAGCGCAATTTGGCCTTCGATTTCGCACGCACGGCAACAAAACGGCTGACGCTGGACACCATGTTCAGCATCACGCGGACGACGCCGTCCTTTGTCACAACCAATCGCACGGACCCTGCGGTGAAGTTCAACGATAGTCTCTTCGAGTCCTTCAACAACGCGGGTGGGTCGGTGATCGCCGCATTCAACAACCTCTTCATGCTGCGGGAGAGCGTTGCGTATACAGTGGCGCGGCATGCCTTCCGCTTCGGGGGAGAGGTGCGGCTCAACCGGGACTCGACCTTCTTCGGCACCAGCCCGAATGGCGAGTATGACTTCGGCGGCGGCACCGCGTATTCCAGAGTGGAGATGGTCTCGCAGAGTGGAGCGCACACGATCCATCCCGGTGACCCGCTGCCGGATACGCTCTCGAGCTTTCTGAGCGGCAGTCCGTTCGCGTACACCAGGGCGATTGCGCCACAGTATTTTTCCAATGGCGATCACATTGGCCCGGCGGCCATCAACCGCAACGCGTGGGCGCTGTATCTGCAGGATGCGTGGAAGATCTCTGATCGATTGGTGCTGAACTACGGCCTGCGGTACGAGCGCTACTCACCGATCGAAGAGCGCGCGCGCCGCACATCGAGCCTGCGGGATACGACTACGGGTATAGGCCAGGAGTTTGTCGTGAACCCACAGCCAGGCTATGCATCGAGCCGGTATAACTGGGGTCCGCGCGTCCAACTGGACTGGCACGTTTCGCCGAAGACTACCTTCCATGCCGGAGGAGCTATCACGACGATTCCGCCGAACATCTGGCAGGATAATATGCTCACCGGCGGTACGCCTTTCGTGATCTATCCGCGTGTCACATCCACTGCCGGGGCGCCGCTGGCATATGGATTTCAGATCGAGCCGTCGCAACTGCCGCGAGCCTACACGCCTGCCGGTGCGGACATCTTTCCCGGGGATAAGACAACCTCGGTTGCGCCGAACACGGTGATGGATGTGGACCGCTATGAGCGCGACATTGCGCGCGTGCTGCCGGACCATCAGATCGTTCCCCTGAACGTGGCAGGCATCGATCGTCATTTTGGGAATGCGTACCTGAATACATGGACGCTTGGTCTGGAGCGCAGCCTCGGCGGCCTGACGGTGGATGCCAGCTACGTGGGGACCACGGCGGTGCACCTGGCGCGGTCCAGCTTCCCCAATGCCTATACGGGCGCGGACGAGAGCTTTGCCCGCTACACGGAGTTCGACAGTACAGGCGCGGTCACGGGTGGATTTGGAACTGAGACAGTGGTCGAAGCAAACTCGCATTCGAGCTACCACGCGCTGCAGACCTCGCTGCAGGGAACGATCGCGCATGGCGGTCCGGGTTTGCAGGCAAGCTATACGTGGTCGAAGTCGATCGACGACGTGAGTGCTGTGTCAGGCGGCTTCATTGCCGGCGCATCCGGTCCGGTGGCTCTGGCGGCGCCCCAGAATCCCTTCGATACGCATCCGGAGAAGGGGCCATCATCCTTCGACGTGACCCACACATTCACGTTGAGCGTGGCGCAGGATCTTCGATTGGAGCACGTGGAGAGCTTGCAGCGTGTGAGCCGGCTGGCGACCAAGGGCTGGGAGTTGTTGAGCATCTCCAGCATTTCGAGCGGCTCGCCCTTCACGGTGTACTCCGGTATCCAACAGACCGGTGCGGGATCGAACGGTGTCGATCGGCCGGACCAGATTGCGAAGCCGCATCTCTCGACGGCACGGGCGAAGCGCGAGGACTACTTCGGCATGGGTGAGCAGAACGCCTCGTCCTTCTCGATTCCTATTCATCTGCCCGGCGGCAGCGGCCCAAACTCCGGGCGCTTCGGAACGATCGGACGCAACAGCCTTCGTGGGCCGGCCTACTATGACTTCGATTTTTCGCTGATCAAGGACACGCCGCTCGGCCGGCGACGAAACGGATCGGAGCTTGCCGTGCTGCAGTTTCGCTCCGAGTTCTTCAACATCTTCAACATCGTGAACATGGGGCTGCCGGCGAACACGATCGCCGGATCGGGATTTGGCTTGATCAGCAGAACGGCAGGAAACTCGCGACAGATCCAGTTTTCGCTGAAGCTGCTGTATTGACCTTATGTTGTGAAGGTACAAAGCTGCGCCGCGTCGAGCGTCAGTATCCCAGTGGAGACCCGATGCGCAGATCCGCGCTCATGGCAGCGTGCAGCAACCATGCAATCAGCAGCACGGGGACAGCGAGAATGGCAAGGACCACCAGGGCGACACCAGCGAGAAAGAGCCAATCGCTCCACTGGTGGTGGCGTGGCTGCTCCAGGTGGCGGGTCAGAAGCGCGTAGTTGCGGCGATTGGCCTTCCACGCGATGTCGAAGGCATCGCCGAAGAGCGGCACCGCGCCGATGATCACGTCCAGTGCGAGGTTGACCAGCATGCGCGCGATGGTGACATAGGGCACGCCGCGCGCCCAGGCAGCCAGGATGAGGATGCAGGAGGCGAGGCCGGCCAGGACGTCGCCGATGCCGGGAACCAGGCCGATGATACCGTCCAACCCGAAGCGGATGGAGGTGCCAGGAATGCGGAACCAGGTATCCAGCACGCGGCTGAGGATCTCAAGATTCTCATCGCGAAAGAGCCCGGTACCCGAGCCGATGCGTGCGGTAGGCGGCAGGATCTCGGGTTGTCGCGGTGTGGCCATGGGTACGGATGTTTCGCGTGCCTGCTCTTCGTTATCGCGGCTATCGAGGACGCTTGCGGCAGCCGCGGGGTGGACCCGCCAATGCTACAATTTCAGAGTTACACGGCGGCTATAGTTCAGTGGCAGAACACCGGTCTGTGGCACCGGGTGTCGTGGGTTCGATCCCCACTAGCCGCCCCAGCAAAGACTTTTACCTCATCTCCTCATTATGTCTGCCCACCCGCATACCGTCTATGCCGGCACTTCCGGTTGGGCCTATGCGAGTTGGAAGCCTGGCTTCTATCCGGCGAAGACGCCGGCAGCTCGCATGCTGGGATACTACGCGTCGCAACTGAATTCCGTTGAAGTGAATTTCACCTTCCGCCAGTTGCCGACCGAGCAGCAGTTAAACACCTGGCTCAGCGCCGTGCCGGCGGGATTCCGCTTCTCCTTCAAGGCTCCGCAGAGGATCACGCACATGAAGCGCTTGCGCGACTGCGGCGAGGCGCTGGCCGCACTGCATGCCGCGCTTGTACCTGCGGAGCGCGAAGGCAAACTGGGCGCCGTCCTGTTCCAGTTGCCGCCGAACTTCCGCGCCGATGTGGAACGGCTGCAAACGTTTCTGGAAGAGACGGCGCGACTGGGTATGCGTGCGGCCTTCGAGTTCCGGCACGAGTCCTGGTTCGATGAGGGGACCTACGCTGCCTTAGAGAATGGCAACGCTGCTTTATGTATCGCCGAAAGTGACGCGTTGCAGACTCCGCAGCGCAGGACAGCGGATTTCCTGTGCTATCGGCTGCGCCGCAGCGACTACAGCGAGCAGGAAATTAAGGCGATGGCACAGGGCTTCGCCAAGAACGCACAGCGCGGCGATGTGTATGCGTATTTCATGCATGAAGATGCTCCGGATGGGCCACTGCGGGCGCGCGCGGTACTTGAGGCGCTCCTCGGATGACGCCGACGCTGGTTGAGGCTGCGGCGAAGGCCCTGCAGCCGTGGCAAAGCCTGTTTACGCCACGCCGGTTGTTACGTAATCCCCACCTGCAGACGCTGGCGGGAAATTTTCTGCCGCGCAGGGCGATGCTGCCTCCGTCGGAGGACGAGTTGATCGAAGTGGAGGCGGCGCAGGGCGATCTGCCGCGCAGCCGCGTGCTGTGCCAGTCTCACTGGCAGGCAGCGTCCGCGCGTGGCACTGTGCTGCTGGTACATGGGCTTGAAGGCTCGTCGCATTCGCAGTATGTGCGTGGCAATGCGGCGCGCTTTTTTAGCGGCGGCTGGAATGTGGTGCGCATGAATATGCGCAACTGCGGCGGCACGGAGCGCGAATCCCCAACGCTCTATCACTCGGGCCTCTCGGGAGATGTGCTTGCCGTGATGCGGCACTATCAGCGAAGACACGATGCGCAGGCGTGGGCCCTGGTGGGCTACTCGATGGGCGGCAACCTAGTGTTGAAGCTGGCGGGTGAGTTGGGTGATCGCGCCGCTCCGCTGCTGCGTGCCGTGGCCGGCATCTCTCCAGCGATGGACCTCGGCCCCTCCGCCGATGCGCTGCACGAGCCGGCGAATCGGGTATACGAGTGGAAGTTTCTGCGCGGGCTGCTGCGACGGTATGCGCACAAGTGCCAGCTCTTTCCGCAGATTTACGACCCAAAGCGCACCCGCGGCATCCGGACGCTGCGGGAGTTCGACGATCGGATCACCGCGCCGTATTCAGGATTTGCCGGCGCGGACGATTACTACTACCGAGCGGCGAGCGCGCGGGTGGCGAGTCGCATCGCTGTGCCCGCGCTGGTGCTGCACGCGCTGGACGATCCATTCGTGCGCATGCTGCCGGAGACACGGGCAGACCTGTTGGCCAATCCGCATGTGCATCTGATGGAGCCGGAGTTCGGCGGCCACTGCGCCTTCCTGGCGCCGGCCGCGGGCTATGACGGCTATTGGGCAGAACGGCTGTTGTATGACTTCTTGCAGGCGCAGGCGAAGGTGGGTTGATGGAGACGGACTGGAGTGTCTCGGCGGCCGGTGAGGATCCGGTCATCGAAGCAGGATGGGCGGATGCGGCGACAGGTCTGGCCTGGGTCGATCTGCGGGTCGATGCAGAGACGCAGGCAGTGCGCATCGCGGGACTTCCGGAGGCAGCAAGCTCTCAGGCTTTGGCGGATGCGCTGGCACGGCTGAACGCGCCGCAGGGAATGCTGATGACGACCAAATGCGATGGGTGGCCGCTCAGCGACGAAGAACGCGCCGAGCTGGCGGATGCGCTCGATACTCCGGTGGCTCCGTGCGGCTACGGTTCCTATATTGACGTACTGATGGCGCACCCGATTCCCATGGCCGACTTTCTGCTGCACGAGGAGTGGGCGCGCCGGGCTGCGATGCGTTGTGCCGCGCTCGATCACGAGGACGTGCGGCTGGACCTGATCATGCGTCCGGCGCGTACTCGTTCGAAAGAGCACGACGATGTATGGGGGTACGGACTCACGGTGTATCACTATGCCGCCGGCCACGATGCGCAGCATGCCGCAGCGGCCTGCGATGCGGCGATACGACAGACGATTCCTGTGCTGATCGCTGCTGCCGATACGCTATTCGTTGCCGCCGATGGCGCGGTGCTCTCGTAGTGTTGTGTCTCGTTCGAGATGTGCTCGAACGAAGTACGTGACACATCCGCCTAAGAGCCCGGCGGACGGTCTGGTACGAAACGGCGGACGCTACAATAGATTGCACACTGCGATGGGCGAGTAGCTCAATTGGATAGAGCATCAGCCTTCTAAGCTGAGGGTTGTGGGTTCGATCCCCGCCTCGCCCACCATTAGAATGTTATACTTGCGCAGATATTCTGTGTGAACATGTGTTTACTGTGGGGGAATATGTGGGTATGCAGCGTTTAGTAGTAGATGGTATCTCCACGACTCATTGGCGCGAGTTCCGTCGCGGCGAGGCGGGGTCGTAGGAGATCGTACGATTCGCTATCGCCTGACTCCCACTTCCTGCATATGGACCAGGCGCAATAGTCGGCTACTTGAAGCCAGTAGTTGCTCTCGCTTCGATGGTGAAGTATCCGAAACGGTGTCTCGGGCAATTCTGCATGGCACGAAGCCTTGATTACCGCACTGACCGTTGCGGCCTCAGCTCGTGATTTCATGGGCAGAGTGTCCGTATAGATCAGCACCTGCGATGCTGTCGGCCTAACGCGTCCGCGGAGTACGAATTTCAGCACCATTGTTAGGAATTTCGGGTAGAAGCGATCCGGTTCCTGTATTGAGGTATTGACCCGGTTTTTCTCAATTACTATCGAAGCAAAGTTCCAGTCGGAATGGTCCATCAATGCTTTGATGAAAGCCTCTCTCCTCGGCCGAGGATCCTGACACGCGTGGAAACCAGCCAAATCGTCTGGGAGATCAGGCTTCAGATGGCCGTTCTTGATGAGCTGGAATCGCAAGGCGGAGAGTTGGAGAGCAAGTGGAGCGGGATTGTATGTCCAAGCAGCCGTGAAGATGTAAAAACGGGTTCCATTTGGAGTGAAGGCAAAGTTGCCTGATTCGTCCAGGTGGATGTGCAGCGTTGCCATCTTGGTCCCAAAATGCGACCACCCCTACCTGCCGGTAGAGGTGGAACGTTTACGCGTGAACTCCGGACTACTTATCTAAGGTAGATGCTAGCCCAGCGTATTGGAAGCAGAATTCTCTGTTTTCACTTGGGGGATCACTTCGGTAACCAACTCAGTGCGGATCGAGCACGCTAACAGCCGATCGCTTCGCTTCTGTTCTCGTGTGTGAGTATCGTTCCATCATCTTGCGGCTGACGTGGCCAGCCAACGCCATAATCGTGGCGTCCGATGCATGCGACTTAGCCATGCGGCTGACGAAGCTGTGACGCATGTCGTGCCAGCGGCATTCGACCTTGGCTGAGGCGCGCGCCGCCGTCCAAGCGAGCTTCCAGGACCCCATCGGTTTTGTCGGGTCGGTGTTGTAAGGAATCGCCTTGCCTTCGAGATGCCCATCTTCGCCGGCAAATCCGTAGCGCTCGGTGGGAAAAACATAGTGCGACGGTGCAGCATCGGGGAATTGGCGTCTCCATGCCTGGACGGCCGCGAATGCGGTTTCGCTAAGTGGCACAACGCGCCCTTCGCCGCCGGCGGTCTTGCTCTTTCCCACGGTGACTGACTTCTCCAGTAGATCCACCTGGCGCCAGCGCAGATTGCGAAGTTCACCGTTGCGCAACCCTGTATGCAGCGAGAGCAGCACCGCAGGGTAGAGCGAGCGAGATCGGCTCTTCTTGCTCGCGATGAGTATCCGATGTTGCTCGTCTGCAGACAATGCTCTGCCAATGTCCGATCGCTCACGCAGCATTCTCACGTCCGGCTGGATGTTGGCCCAGCGGCGATGCTTCTTCAATAGCTGCCTGAGCAACGCTATGTCGATGTTGACGCTGCGGGGGCTGGCCCCTTCCTTGAGCTTGGCCTGCTGGTACCGGCTGACGTGCTCGCCCTTGATGTCCGTGATTAGGAGGCGAGAGAAGTGGGGTTCGAGGTGGCGGTAGCTGATCTCCTGCAGCACGTTCGTCTTCTTGGACCAGTGCGGCTCCCGCTCCGCCAGGTAGGCCTTAAGCGCAATAGAGAAGAGCGACGGCCGCTTGACCTCCTCAAGACCTGCTGAACCCAGCTCCAGTTGCCGCCGGCGTTCCCGTTCGATGCGCTCGGCAATGCTCTTAGTGCGCGAACGCGAACTCTCGCGGATCCGCTGTCCGCGGAACTCGAACTCGTACCACCAGACTTCGCCGCGTTTATAGAGAGTCATTGATCCCCTCCTTTGCAACGGGCCTCAGACGCTCTTGGTTTCTTCTCCACCACTTTAGCTTTCGGTCCCGTTCTCCTCGCCCGGCACATTCTGCAGAACAAAACTTTGTTCCTCGGCCCATAAAACAAGGCTCCAAACATCCCATCGATTGACAGACTTTGCATCGTGGTTCTTCGATCGTGAAGATGTGAAACAACTTGCGAAAAGGATCATCCGCTTGCAGCTGAGGAAAGATATTGATGATGTCTTGGCGGCCAATGTTCTCACAAGCCTCAGGCACATAGAGAGCCAGCAAATCAAAATTCAAGTTGAGGATGCGCCGTTGGCGAGTGTCCACATCTTTCGCAAGCCAAGCTTCTCTAATCCTCTGACCAAGGCGCTGGACCTCTTGTAAGAAGCCTTCGGACCAATTCCCTGCCAAATTCTCCGTTTCCCATCGCCCCCGGAACGGGACGATATAGAACCAGAACAAATCACGATATTTCTCCACAAGGCTCTCAGCCTCTTGAGCGGTTGAGATATTTGCCCATCTAACCAGTAGTCTCCGAAGACGAGCGGGACTCGCATCGATCGTCCAGTGCGCCGGGGTTTCCCTCCAGCTGATCGAAACATTTCCTAGACGGTCTTTTGTCATAACTCACATCTCTCGTTGCTAGACGGCAAATTGACTTGACCGTCTAGTGACATGCCTCTACTGTGCCATCAGTACCCCAGTAGAGGCAAGCAGAAACGTCTGGGGCAAAGAGGAGGAACAGATGCCGAAGCTCTACAAGGTGCCGGAAGCGGCAGTCCTACTCAGCCTCAGCCCGAAAACAGTTTGGAAGTTGATCTATGCACGAGAACTGACCTGCACGCGAATTAATAGGTCGGTGCGTGTGCCTGAACAGGCGATTGCCGAGCTAATCGAGGCGGGAACGACACCAGCGCGTGTTGCCTGACAAGTTCGAACCTTGGGGCGATGCGACTCAGAACGCGAGCCCCGCGCCGCGCCGGCTGTCTGCTGGTGCACCCACAAACAACCGCGCCCTCAGCCTGGCTGGGCGAAGGGCGCTGAAAGGACACTTGACTGTGACAAACAATACCGCAAGCTGCGAGATCGGTAAAGCCCTATTCGCGGTGGAGATGGAATGTCGGACGAGGATCAACCGCACGCCTGACTCAGAGACGCAGTTGGCTCTGGGCCTGATTGCGATTTCTTGTCAGAAACGGCGTCATGCTCACGAGGGCAGCTGTCCCTGTTGTGCGCGAGTCATGTCGGAGGCCGCATGACGGCCAATCGTCCGCAACGCTTCGTGAGGTGGGCCCGCGTTCCTGCGTGGGCCTTCCGCTGCGCAGTCTTCTCGTCCTCGAATGAGATCCGCTTCGTGAGGCGGGACTTGTTGTCAGAGTCTGAGCAGCAAAGTCTATTCGCGGACAGCCGCGCCGGCTTCGACGCCGACGCGGAGCGTCTGGAACACGCCTTAGTGAGGAAGGTCGCCTAAGCCATGGCCCGGTATCGCAAGGTGGACTCACGCATCTGGAACGACGCGAAGTTCCGTGGGCTCACGGACAATGGCAAGCTCGCGTTCTTCATGATGCTGACGCATCCCAACATGACCGCACTGGGCGGTATGCGTACGACGCTGGCTGGGCTCGCGGAAGAGCTGGGATGGACAGCCGTAGCCTTCCGCAAAGCCTTCGCGGAGATCATCGGGAGCGGCATGGCGAAGCACGATGAGAAAGCATGTCTGCTGGTGCTCCCCAATTTCCTTCGCTACAACGTGCCTGAGTCGCCCAACGTGATCAAAGCCTGGACCGGCTCACTGGATCTGCTTCCCGAATGCCCACTCAAGGAGCAACTGATAGGCAATGCCATAGCCTTTGTGGAAGGCATGTCGGAAGCCTTCGCCAAAGCCTTACCAGAAGCCTTCCGGCAAGCCAAGCCGAAGAGTATGGCGAATCAGGAGCAGGAACAGGAGCAGGAACAGAATCCCCCCTACCCCCCGAGGGGGCAGAAAGCTGAGTCGATCCCCGCCGAGGCGGAAGGCAAAGCGCCGGATGCGGTGGATGCCGCATGGGAGTACTACCGCGAGAAACTTGGGCGAAGTCCGCATCTCGAACTGACCAAACAGCGCCGCACGATGGGCGAGATGGGGCTGAAGGCATGCAAGCGCATGGCGCTGCTGAGCGGCTCCGAGGATCCCGACAGGGCCGCTGTCGAGCTCTTGAAGCTGGCAATCGATCGCCTCGCGGAGAGTCCTTGGCACAACGGCGAGAATGATTCGGGGAAGAAATACCTGGAGTGGGAGGTGCTGTTCCGCAGCAAAACGGTCGCGAGTCCAAACAAACTCACAGACTTTTGGCTGAGCGATGAGAAGTTTCCCGACCAGCGGCGAGGTGCAGCATGATCCTGACCTTCGACCAGATTCGGAAGTTTTTCGAGCATCACCATCCCGGCCAACGCATCGCGACGCGCAACAAGGCGAGCGTGAAGTGCAGGTTCCACGACGACTCCTCGCCGAGTTGCACGCTATTTCTGGACGGCGCGGGTGGGTATCACTGCAACGGCTGCGGAGTCAGTGGGAACGTCTTCCAGTTCCAGGCGAAGCTTACCGCCTGCTCGATCGCCGAAGCGGAGCGGCAGGTGGCGGAGATTACCGGCGCTCAGCCTGACCGAGGCTTTCTCGCTGAGAAGCTTGGTCCAGTGGTAGCGCAGTACGACTACCGCGATGAGACGGGCCGGGTGCTCTACCAGAAGCGCCGCTATCAGCCCGCCGGCCAATCGAAGACCTTTCGGACGTTTCGGCCAGATGGCGAGCGATGGGTTGCCGGGATCGACAGCGATCAGCCGACGCGTCGCGTGCTGTATAACCTGCCGCTACTCGTCACGGCGAACATCATCGCGGTTTGCGAAGGCGAGAAGGACTGCGAGAACGTGATGCAGGCGGCACCGTATGCCGGTAATGGGGAAGTGCGCTTCGCCGCGACCTGCAACTTCGACGGCGCATGGAAACCGGGCGACCGGCCAAAGTGGCTGCCGGAGTACGACGCCTTTCTCGCAGGCAAGTTGGTCTTTGTCTTTCGCGATAATGATGCATCCGGTGACGCGTGGAGCAGCCATGTAGCAGCGTGTGCCGCCCGCTACGCGCGTCAGGTGCGCATCGTGGCACTCGATGGCCTTGCAGACAAAGGCGACGTCTCCGACTGGCTTCTGACGCATTCTGGTGAGGATCTGCGGAAGGCGATGCACGCTGCACCGAAGTGGGAAGAGCCGACTGCGCAGCGCACATCGATCTTCCGTGACGCGGTGGACTTCGCAGCAGAGGCGCCGGCGCTGGTGGACTGGCTAGTTGAGGGAGCAATCCCGCGCGGTGTGAATGGCATCATCTGCGGCGATCCCAAGGCATCGAAGAGCTTCCATGCTGTCGATCTCGCCATGAGCCTGGCATGCGGCGTGCCCTGGCTAGGCATGAACGTGCCGCGGCAGGTGAGGACCGCTCTGGTAAGCCGGGAGGACTCGCCGTCCCTTACGCAGCGACGCATCAACCGGCTGCTCTGCGGAAACCAGCGCTACGGCCTCCAGCTCTCGTCCTGGATGCTGGTGAACACGCGTCGTCAGCTTGCCGACTTCAAAGTCACCAGCGAAGAGCATCTGCAGCAGCTTATCGATGAGCTAAAGCAGTTCCGTGTTGAATTCCTCGTCCTCGATGTCTTCCGCTCCCTCCATGACTCGGAGGAGAACGACAACACCGAGATCCAGCAGGTACTGCAGCGGCTCAACCGGATCCAGAACGAATGCGAATGCGCTGTTGCGCTGGTGCACCACATCAACAAAGTCTCCTCGGAAAACATCTTCAAGGGCCTGCGTGGCGCCTCTGCGATCCACGGCTGGATGGAGTGGGGCATCGGCATCTCCGTGGTCAATCCGGAGGAAGAGGACAAGGCGAAGTACATTCGCAGGCTCGAATTCGAGAGCAAGGAAGGCACGGTGCCGGCGATCTATACACAGATCCGGGAAGGTGATTCCGCGACGGTCCGCATTGAGCGTGTGGCTCGACCGGATGAGCAGCGGTCGAGGAAACGGGTGGCGGACGTTCTAAGCATCGGAGGAACGCGCTAATGAGTATTTGCATTGGAGACCGGGTCCGGCTGCGCATCGCGGCGTACGGCAAGCCCGGTCTCGTGATCGCAGAAGCAAAAGGCAAGTACCGCGTGCGCTGGGACGACCTGCAATTGGAGACGAAGCATATGCCCGAGGGTCCGGTGCTGGTGGAGGAGATGGAATGAACGTCGAGATCGCAGGGAAGCAGTACAGCATCGCGCCACTGACCGCTGAACAGAATCAGCAGCTACGGCAATCTCTACGGCACAGCCTCGCAGCAGCAAGAAAATCCATGGGCTGGGCGGGTGGCGTCTTGGCGAATGGCGCGGGTGCCGCAGCGAAGTGGAAGAAGTAAGTATGAGCGACGCGAAAGTGGTCGATTACACCAGAACCGTCAAGGTGGCAGGGCGCGAGTTCAAGCTGGCGCCGCTGACAGAGGCGCAGCTTGGATCGCTGTTCACCAACCCGGATCCTACGCTCAAGGTCTGGGAGCAATGGTGGTACGCGATCTACGCGTCGATGATGAACGCCGGAGCGACGCCGATGGATCTCCGGATGAACGACCTGACAGTTCCAGACGTGCACCTGCTTCTGCAAACCATCGGCGAGATTCATGGCGGTATTCCGCAGTTCGCGCTGATGGACAGCGACACGGCCCTGAAGATCACGCGCACCAGCTCACATATCCAGTAAAAGGACGGAGCAGAGATCATGGCGATGGCGAACCTGGCACCACCGAATCAGAATGACCCGAACGATCCGGCGCAGAAGGCACTGACGGGGCCGATACAGAATCTGCAGTCTCCTATGTTCCGGAACTTCCAAGAGTTCGTCACGAACCCGTTTGTGCAGGATCGTGTTTCGGCGATGATCAACCAGAGCTCGCCGCCTCTGCCCTCCGCGTCCATGGCAGCGTCCATGCAGGCGAACGGTCAAACACCCGCTCAGCCATCCTCGCAACAGAGCTTGCCTCAGCCCGTGTCTCAACCAAGCTTAAATGCGCCTGCACCATCGCAGGTGAGCATGCCTCCTACGGCATCGCAGGGAGCAGGGGCGACTCTGCAATCGCGCCTCCAGCAGGCAGCCACACAGCCGCCCGCGGGCGCGTCTACGCCATTGATGTCTTCTCCGCAGCCAACAGGTGGGAGCTATCAACAGCGCTTCGCCCAAGCGGCAGGACTGCCGGATATCGAGGGCATGTACCAGGACTGGCGGACACAGAATCCGTCGAAGCTCGAACAGAACCAGTGGACGGGCGCTTCGACGGGCCGCAAGCTGCTGGACATCCTCAGGGTCGCGTCTGGAGCGATCGGTGGGGGACTACCTGGGGCCGTGGGCGAGACCATGGCGATTCACGATCATGATCTGCCGCAAAACATCGACGCCGCGAATCGTCAGCGCTTCGACACAGCCGTCATGCAGCCGCTGAACACTGCCGCCACACTCCAGGAACGGCTTGACCAGGCTGCAGGACTACGAGCAGGCACGGCGAAGACGCAGCTTGAGACAGAGCAGTTGCAGGCCGCACCACCATGGCAGAAGAACGTGCAGGAGTTGCAGCAGAGCCTCATCTCCCGCTGGCAGCAAGCGGATATGAGCCCGCAGGACTATTCGAAGTGGGCACAGATGCAGCTTGCGGAGAGTCCTTACGCTTCGCGCATGGATCCCGGCTTCCTGCAGCAGGTCACGCAGCTGCCGCGCAAGCAGGCCTATAGCGTCCAGGACAAGGATGATGTACCGGCGACGGTGAACTACTACGGGAAGACGATCCCGATCGCCACGGACGGGAAGGGTGAGCCACTGGGCTATCAGATTCAGGGTCAGAACGTTGCCTTCGACGATCAAAGGCTGCCGGAGGAGTTGCGCCAGGCTGCTCCAGTGGTCCAACAGAACTATCGCAGCTACATGGCCAAGCGTAATGCCAAGAAAGAGGACGAGGGTTACGTCGCGCAGCAGGGCGCCGATCGTCAGGCTGCAGGTTTTGCGCAGGCCGAACACATGTCCGAGCTCCACGAGGATCAGAAGCAGCAGGACGGTGGACGCAACGCCTATTACAAGGCTCTGAGCGACTTCAACACCAAGAAGAGCGAAGTCGATTCGATCAAGAGCAACGTGCAGATGGCGATGGATCCAAAGAACCCGAACCCATACGCTGCCTCAGCCACCGCGCTCTCGCTCGTCGGCATCTCGCTGCCGCCGGGCACGAAGCGTATGACCGACACGGAGCTACACCAGTTCCAGAACCAGGGCTCGGCAGGGCAGAGGCTAGCAGCCGCCTTCAACGGATATGTCGTCGGCACGAAGATGACGCCGCAGCAGGCAAAGGCGATCAACGCGTATGCCGATCAGAAGATGCAGCAGCACACGCAGGAGTTCAACAGCACAGCAGACAGCATCCAGGGCGTCTACGGCTACCGCGCGCCGTTCTCGACGCCAACACAGCAGGGAAGCGGAGCGCCGTCGGGCAGCATCCCCGCTCAGGCTGCGGCCCAGCTTCAGGAAGGCGTTGAGCACACCTTCCGCAATGGACAGGTCTGGACCAAGAAGTCGGGTAAGCCAGTGAGGGTGCGCTAATGCCGAAGAAATCGCAACAGCAGGGAAACGGGTGGGATGTTGTCTCGACGGCTCCGGCATCGAATGCGGCTTCGGGATGGGATGTCGTGTCCTCGGCTCCGACTGATCAAAGCAACGGCGCCGTCAATGACTCCGGCACGCCGTCCTCACCGAAGTGGCTTTCGAGCCCGAGCGATGTCCTCGACACCCTTGGGCAGCGCGCCAAGAACTTCGTCGCCGCTCCGTATCACGCTTTCGCGGACGGGCCGCAGAACCCGCAGGAGCAGTCTGTCGTCGATGCTGGTGGCGGTGGTCGCTTCGGTCGTCTCGGCCTGGCAGCAGATCGTCTACTTAGCACCAGCGCCTCGCAGCAGAGTTGGAATAACGCAAAGACACAATGGCAGTCCGGCGACCACAATGCTGCAGTTCAGTCAGCCGAAGACGCGGTGCCGTTCATCGGCCCCTGGGCCACGCAGATCGAGACCGACACGCAGAACAAGGGCGCTGTCGCCGGGCTGACCGGGCTTGCATTCGATGCGCTCGCACCCAAGGCGCTGGGGAAGGCGACTGGCGCCACGATGAAAGGCATCGGCAGCGTGCTCCGGGCCGCATCCTCGACACCGGAAGGTCTACACCTTGCCGCAACCAGAACGCTTGTTCCTGGTGAGCCGGGAGCGGTCCTGCAGCGTGCCATCAAGCCCGCCGTCGGCTATGGACCACAGGCTGCCGGGCTGCTGCAGGACACTCTTCCCGACATCGTGGCCGAGAACCCGAACATCCAGGACCTTAGCGACTATGCGCAATCAACGCAGGATGCAGCAGGGAAGCGAGCGCAGTATCACCAGAACCTGATCTCGCCCTATCGCCGTCCTTCAGGGCCGGGGCCGTTCCGTCCATCAGCGATCCCGGGTGGGGCTATCGCTGACGCTCAGGTGCATTCGATCCCCGCAACGAATCTGGTAGACGATCCGACCACAGCGACGCGGCAAGGCATCTTCGACCGCACGGAAGACAAAGCACAGAACTGGCGCCGCAACTTCACTGTCCCGGAACTTGACGACATCCGCGAGGACACGAACGCGAAGCTCGACGACTTCTACAACAAGGCAGGAGGGGATCGCCATGCGGCTCTCTCAAACCCAGAGACGGCGCGCCTCTACGCCACCAACAATGCCACACGCGGCCTCGAATACGGTCAGCTATCGCAGGACACTGGTGTACCTACCGCGGACATCGAAGGGAACCAGCGCGCGTACGGCAACCTCACCAAGGTCGGGAACATGGTCGGCAACCGGGATGCAGTCTTCAGCCGGCAGAGTCCCGTCAGCCTGGCCGAGAGCATGGCTGTCTCTGGTGGCAACGTGCGTCACGGCATCCAGGGCTTTCTTGCAGAGCGTGCGCTCAAGAACCTGACCGACTCGAACGCGTTGGTCCGCTCGGCCATCGACCGCTACCAGAACCCCTTCGGGAACCCGCTGCCGCCACGGTCTAACCTCTTCTCGATAGGCACCAGCAAGCTGGGAGGAGCGATTCAGGCGACTGCACCATACACCAGCGGGCAGATTCCGTCATCGCTGGCAAGGTTGCTCTTCATGCCCAAGCAGAAGCAATACGACACCGGAGGGTTTTTCTGACTATGAGCGAGCTCACGCAGGAGCAGCGGGATTGCCTGGCCTGGGTCAGAGCCGAAATCGATGCGCGCGAAGTGCTCAGGCCCACGCCAGACGACCTTCCGGGCAGAGGTGCCCTCGTTCGCCTCCCGGACGGTGTCCTGGGCGAGGTATTGAGTTGGCTTGACCGCAACCCCAACGGAGACTACGAGGTCAGCAATCTGCGAATTGCTTTGGTCGAGCTCACCGAGCAGGCCACCGACATGAGCGAAAGTGAGCTGGCCAACCAGCGCATCGTTCCAGAAGATCGGATGACTCTCGTGCGCGCTGAGCCCAGCGAGGAGTGGTTGAAGCGCCAGCTGTCGAAGCTGGAGGGGAGAATTCAGTAATGCCCAGGGTGTGCAATGTGTGTCGTCATCCCGAGGCCTCAGAGATCAATCTCGCTCTTCTTACCGGGTCATTTCGGGACATAGCGGGACGATACGGCCTGTCCTCCTCTGCTTTGGAACGGCACAAGAAACATCTGCCGAGCGAGCTGGTGAAATCGGAAGAGGCACGCAAGATCAGCAACGCTGACGACCTCATGGCCCATGCTCAAAGGCTTCTCGACGATGCCGAGCGGATGGGAAAGAAAGCAGAAGGTGACGGTTTGTTGCGAGTCGCACTCCTAGCCATCGGCGAGCAGCGAAATGTCCTGAAGCTTTTTGGGGAGGTCATGGGCGAGATCCGGACCAATCAGACTATCCATACCCCGGATATCACCCAGATCATCGTTGATCTGTAAGCAATGCCCGAGTCGTTAAGGTTCTTCGGGTTTGCCGTCTGGTAACGCCTTCACCAACGATCGACTAACCGTCGGAAAACCACCTCGCATGCTCAGATGATTCAACCGACTAATTTACCGACTTGTTGGACTACAGAAGTGCGATCATGTTAAGCGCGCGGGCATGGTCTAGCGCACATGCCCTGCGCAAGAAGATTTGCCGAGGGTCGTTCGAACACATTTGCCAAGAGGACTCTATTCGGGATCTTTCGGCTGGCCGGACTTCTCTTTCTGCTCATCTTCCTTCTTCTGTTCCTTCTCTGCTTTCACAACCGGCCGGCCTTCAGTATCGCGCTTGCCTTGCTCTAAATCGCTTTTCGGATCGTTTGCCATGATTCACCTCACCCATTGGGATGCAAATTCGTTCTCCCTCCGGTTGACTATGCCTGCATTACGTGTCCATCGTTGAAACGAATGTCGGTCATGTGTTCTCCATCAACCGCGACCCTGCAGCGTGCGCATGACTTCCCAGCTTGGAATGCCGAGGAAGACTTCCGTTGAGACGATGTACGAGCGTCGCTCCTCACAGACGGGACAACGGACCACAATGCTACCTCTGGCCGCTTCTGTAGCAGCTGGCACGTTCCGACTGCAGCCTTTGCATCGCACGACCATGGTGGTTGAGGAGGGTGGTACGGGCACGGGAACCTCCCCCTACTTCCAGATCTGGCGCAACGCTCCGATGAAAACCTCGGACGGGCGGTACGCTCTCTTCGCTCGGCAGGCTCGGCAAATCACTTATACCGGCAGGACAGGTCGGCCACGCGTCAGGCTAGGGCTCCGCGCCGCCGCAAGTCCTGCAATTGACAAGGGCTTGGCGTCTTTCAATGAGGATTGGCATGAGGAAAAGCTAACCCTCAAAGCCGTGGAAAGGGAAGAAAAAGCGAAAGTGTCGCTCTAATGGAATCGGTAGGGTGCCGAAACAGGCCAAAGCTATTTCGGGATTGACGGCGCGAAGACCAGCAGATATAGCACTACCACGCCGAGTATCACCACCACGCCCGCCAGAAGCCCCCACACGAACCGTCGTACGTTTCTCGGTGACTTCTCAGCACCTACCGCTTCCGCGCTTCCGTCATCATCAATCGGCCATTTGCGCCTCTCACTTTACGTCGCCACGGTATAGGCATCAGGACACCATTGGCTATTTGTGGAGTCCCTTTTACGGGAGCGGACGGGTGCAACTGGCGCTCAGGCTGCGAGCGCGGGAAGGTCGGCATCCTCCCCGGAGCGCGATGGCTTTCAGCAGCGTGAGCTTGGCCATCTCTTCGTCCAGCGTCTCGATACTCGCCGGTCCAGGATCGGCGCGCAGATCACGCAGTGGAACACGAACCGCTTCAGGCAAGGGCGGCTCCAGCAGCGCATCGAGCCGTTCCTTGGCCTCTGAAGAGAGCCTGTCGAACAAGCTCTGCCCGAACTCTTCCTCAAAAGTTCGGAGAGCGGAGCGAATCAGCCTATCGAGACGATCCGCAGTTGGCGGCTCGATCTTCAGCTCACGCAGCCTGCCAAGCGCGAGTTCCAGAATGCGTGCAGGATGGCGCTCATAGGTGAGAACGTGTTGACAAAGCCAACTCGTCAGGTTATCGCCGTCCTCTGTGGTCGCTTCGCGATAACCCCAGAGCGCCCGGATCTCGGCGCGATGGTATTTGATCGTGCGTCCTTGCCAGTCGTACTCAGCCCAACCGGAGAGGGTGGCTTTCGTCTGCGCGGCGAGATACTCGACGGCTGCTTCCGGCACATCGCTTTTAGCTGCCGGGAAGCGAGCCTCTGCCTGAAAGAATTTCAACAGAGCTGCGAATCCCAATCGGCCTGGCCCGCTCTTGTTCATGATCAGCAGGTGTTCGCCGGGCGCGAGCGTCCAGTGCTCGATCAGCTCGTCCTGTGTCTAATCCCGCGTCATTAGCCAGTCGCAAAACTCCTAAGTTGTGCGAGAAGCCAAACTCCACTCAAAACCAGCCAATCGCGTGTCGCAGAAGTATCTCGCAGAAATGATTTCGAGTGCGATATATTCTGCGAAGGAAGTTTGAGCCTGTTCATGAAAATCGGCTACGCCCGCGTTTCGACGGAAGATCAGCGACTGACTCTTCAAGCCGAAGAGCTCAAGAAGGCCGGATGCGCCCGCATTTTCCGCGAAAAGGTCTCAGGTGCTTACCGCGACCGGCCGGAGCTGAACCGAATGCTCGATCAGCTCCGCGAAGGCGACATCGTCACCGTCTGGAAGCTCGACCGGCTGGCCCGTTCCACTCGCAACCTGCTTGAGATCGTCGAAGCGATCCGCCAAGCCGGTGCCCGCTTCCAATCCATCTCCGAACCTTGGGCCGACACCACCACCCACGCCGGCAAGATGATTATGACCATCTTCGCCGGCATTGCTGAATTCGAGCGCGACCTGATCCGCGAGCGAACCGGCGCGGGCCGCGCCGAAGCCCACAAGCGCGGCGTTCGCTTTGGACGGCCCAAGAAGATGAATGAAGATCAGCGCAAGCTCGCCCGAAGGCTGCTCCAGGAAGGCAAATCCATCCGCGAGGTAGCCCATACCTTCAGCGTTCATCCGGCAACGCTGTATCGCATCCTCACACTGGATGTCTGATTCGTCGAGGAACCATGACCATCTACCGGCTCTACATCTCGCTGCTCGACATCGCCCCGCCAATGCTGGCTAGGCAACGAGATCTCAGTCTCCTCACAAGCATTTAGCTGGCAGAGCCATTCACTCAATCAACGATACACAGATAGTCTCCGAAATCGGCTCCGTTGTATCGGACGATTTTGGAATCCACTATCCGATACCCCATGCCACTCAGGAGTTCAAACAGATCCTCTATCTTTTGCCCATCGGGAAGCCACGGGGGATGGGTTGCGAGCTGCCCTTTCCACTACGGGAGTTCTTCTCGGGAACACTCAAGTGGGGATTACTTTCCAAGCGACCGCGACTCCACCATCGGGATATAACCAATCGTTTACTTGGGTCCAATTGATCGGAAGTATTCAGCGAAAATATATCAATAGTAACGGCTCATTCGCCACTCCGACGTCGCCTTCGAGTGGTATCGATGCATCATACCCCATTACTAATGCATCTCCAACAACTACTAATGACACGCCAGTAACGCAACTCCCCTCGATCTACGGTGAGGGATGGGAAACATTCACCGCAACAACATACCTGATGTGGGATCCGGGGATACCTCCTGCTGGCAAAGCATCTTGCACTCCGGCCAGAACCATGCAAACTGTGGTAAATGGCTTTCCGACCTTTTCATCGACCCAGAGCGATTGCGCATCGATCCCTATCCCCCTGAGTTCTGTAACGTGGCATTGGTCGGGTTGCGCTATCAATGCACTTTCAAATCAGGCAAATGGAACGACATGGATCAGAAGTACATCGAACGGCTGTCCGGTGGAGATGCTCAGTTCACCGCATGCCGCTGGATTTCCTGAATGGAGCGGTCCAGCGGCCCCGTAGGCACTTAGAGGAACAGGAGAACATAATGGTCAAGAAACGCATCTCAGCCGCCATTGGGATTGTTTTAATGCATGTGATGCCGGTATACAGTCAAGCGGCACCGGCGGCTCGTTCCGAAACCGCGTCAACTTTAAAACCATGTTTCTCGATCGCAGTTGTTTCGCCGCTAAACGAGTTTCAATTAGGAACCCCGTTGGAACTACAAGTGACAGTGAAAAATATCAGCGGAAAGGACATCTACTGGTCGTATGCCAAGACGAATACTCAATATAAGGCGTTCCACATGAAGCTGGAAAAAGATGGACAAGAAGTACAGACAACAGCGTTTCATCGAAAGATGATGGGTAACCAACGACCTGAAGATCCTCAGGAGATCGAAGATAGTTCCAGCATCGCTCTTCCACTTTCTGCCGGTAGCTCGTTCACATGGAAAATAGAACTTACAAAGCTTTATCAGATCAATCAACCAGGCGTGTATACCATTTCAGTCAGTCGATTTGATGACTGTAGCAAGACGACAATTCGATCCAGGCCGGTTTCCTTAAGAATTGCATCTCAATAGTTGGAATCTTGACCCAAAACCCAAAAACTGAGCCAAGTTGAAGTTGAGGATTCGGCGTGTTGTGGTTCTCTGGAAGGCGAGAGGAGAGCCAACGAAATGGGCAAGAAGGGACACAGCGAAGAAGAAGAGATACTGCGGGTTCTGCGAGAAGCGGAGTCGGGCGAGACGGTGGTGGAAGTCTGCCGGGAACATGGGATCAGCCAGCAGACGTTTTACCTGTGGAAGAAGAAGTATGCGGGGCGGGGCCTGAGCGAGTTGCGGGAGCTGCGCCAGTTGCGCGAGGAGAACGCGAAGCTGAAGCGCCTGGTGGCGGACCTGAGCCTGGACCGTCATGTGCTGCAGGAGATTGTCGCAAAAAGTTGTGAAGCCTCGTCAGCGGCGCGAGCTGGCGGAGTGGACGCAGTCTGTTCACGGAATGAGCCAGCGGCGAGTGGCGGGGCTGATCCCGGTCGAGCGTGGAACCTTGCGCTATGCGCATCACCGCGACCGGCAGGAAGCGCTGCGGATGCGATTGCGTGAGCTGGCGGGCAGCCGTGTGCGCTACGGCTATCGCCGGCTGACGGTCCTGCTGCGTCGAAGGCTTGCAGGTGAACGCGAAGCGCATCTACAGACTGTACACCTAAGGGGTTGATCCACGATTGAGGGTAGGTCGGTCCGATTCTACTGCCAGCTTTTGCCGGGTTTTCCACTGGCGACCAGTCCTGCGCACGCTAAGAACGGGATCTCCGTGGCTTCGCACAAAATGCGAGCCTATAGCTATGACCGCCAGACGGCATGATCAGATTGCCCCTGGTGACAGCAATGTTGGGTTTACCCCTATTAGGATGGGCTGGCCCAAGGGGATTCCATCCGTGATCCTGTTTACCGTTTGGTGTGCCCGGTCTGCGTCTTCTGCGCGTTTGTCGCTGTACTCGCTGAATCGTTCGCTGCGCTGCTCGGCGCGTTCTACTAGGCTCGTGTCTTCGTCGCCAATCTCTCCGCAAAGCTCAAGCAAAAGGTCTTCCCGCTGAGGTGTCCACATGGGAGTGAAGAAGAGTTCCTGCTTCGGGGCGTAGGAAAACCCTGCGGCTTTCACGCGCGCATAGGTCTCGGCGTCGAGTCGCGTAGAGGTGTAAAGTCTGAGCTTGTTGTCTTCGGGTGAGTAGGTCGCGGTGTAGTTCATCGGGTCATGCCTCCGGCTTTTGAATGGTTCGGCTGTGGCTGTTCTCACAGACACGCCTTGGCCCAGGCCCACGCCTGCGGAGGTAGTAAGTGCAACTGGTGTGGGAAAAGTGGCCGCTAGGCCAGCCCCGCAGGGGCCGGAGGAAGCGAATACCTGGAGCTGCACGGAGCTTTTTCCATGCCTTGCGCGCGCGAGAGGCAGAGCCTCTTCCATGTCTCTATTTGAATGTCAAGGACACGAACGCACGGACCGCACCTTTATCCTTCATAGCGCAGTTGTTTTTGTTCTTAGGTTCTTATCGAGTCGGGAACCGGGCGGCGTTTAGCGACAGTCGCTCAAACTTCCATACGCGGGTTGGTTACCGCACGAACGTGTGTCGTCGCAGGCTTGCCTCGGACTTAGCGCGGGCGTCGGAGAGGAACTCCTGCCCAAGAGGCTCTCGAGGATCACCATGACCGGCCGCCCGGTTCCCCACCCGATAAGGCGGGACAGCATACCTCAGGTCGTCATCTGAGCCTCATCTCCTGACCGATGGCCCAGATGAAGCCGGCCAGTTCCCGCGCGATGGCAGCGACGACAACGGTAGGCTTCTTGCCTCTTGCGACCATGGAGCGATACCGAGTACACAGCCTGGTCTGTGCCTTCCAGGCGATGTCGCGGATGTTCTTCGGCAGCCTTACGAGGATCTCCGCCTTATCCTTCGCGATGCGCGCAGGATACTGATAGCTCCACGCTGCTTCGATGAGCATGCGCCTGGCTTCACGGTTGCCGGTCTTGGTGATGCCGCCACGACGAATCGTTCCTCCGCTGGAGTGCTCGGAAGGAACAAGGCCCAGATATCCCATCAGCAAACGTGGTGACTCGAAACGGCTGAGATCGCCGGTGGAAGCGATGAACGTTGCCGCGGAGATCATGTCGATGCCGCGCAACCCGCGCAATGCTTCGACCAACGGCCCGAGAGACCAGCTTCCGACCATCGCAGAGATCCTCTCGATCAGGGCATCTCTTCTCTGTTGCGCAGTCCACACCGTCTCGAGGTAATCCTGGAAGACGATGACATGGGCTTGCTCCTGGAACGTCTGCCCTGCCAGCCAGCTACGATGGCGCTGGGTCCAGTGCTTGCCGGTGGGATAGCTGCGACCATGGCGAAGCAGGAAGGCGAGCAACTGCTGCCGCGCGCGCATCAGGTGCATCGACGCATCCACTCGGGCTCGGACCAGATCGCGAAGCGCCTCGTGTGTGGTGTCTGGAACCCAAACGGGCGTCAGGTCGCCGGACCGGTGCAGGATCGCCAGCTTCTCCGAATCGCGCCTGTCGGTCTTGATCCTCTCGCCAGGCTTGCGCGGAATCATCGAAGGCGCGACCACGATGCACTTATGCCCGAGCGCAGTGAGCTGGCGATGGATGCCATACCCACAGCCACTCGCTTCATAGCAGAAGTCGAGCTCCCTGTGTTTCGAGAGTCGCTTCGCCATCTTGGCTACATCGTCTGCCGCGTTCGGGATCACTCCCAGGAACCGCACCGGGCCGTTCCGCCCGTCTTCGGCGACGCTGATCGAAATGGTCTCCTTGTGAACGTCCATCCCAACAAATGATGTGACTGTCTGCATGTCTCTGCTCCTCCTCTCTACAGGAGAACTGAAAATGCGCCCCGACTCCAAAGAGACATACAGACTTAGGAAGGCTTGGTTTCCGAATTCGCGTGCGCATGCACGCATGATTTCAGGGTGGGCGTTGCGGGCAGGAACGGCCCGCTGGGATGGGTGGCGGAAAACGCCGGAGCGGTATCGGCGGTTGCAGCCAGGGAAGGGCGAAGCGCCTTCCCTCTAGATGGTCTTGTAGCTGGTAAGGAAGTTGTTCTTAAGATGGAAGTTTCTGTAGCGCGATTGCGTCGATGACAACGGACTCTGGATCTAAAAGGTAAAACCCAATCAACGAAACCGGATCAATACACCCTTCTGAAATGCGTTGAAGATGCTCTTGCAGATATTGAAGAATGTGCGACACGGACGCGAGCAGATGTTTCAGAACGACGTCGGCAGACGCTATCTTGGCGAGTTCATCATGATTGAAGGTGTAGACGCACTGAACGCCTAAAAACAACCACAACCCACGCTCGGTCAGATAGACATTCCCTGTCGTATTGCAGTTAGGAAACGATCCTGCATAGAGCGGCCCCGCGTGATGAATCACTGGGGTAAAACGCTCAGCAAGCAACTGAAGGACGAAAGCGTTGTGGAACTGCTGTTTCATAGCATCTCCAGGCATAGAGAATCTTTCGGTTAGCTTGTGCAACGCGAAACACAATCCAAGGCGCCCGCGTGAGCGGGCGCCGGTTCTTCGCCTTTACTCATGCGGCGGCATGGCCCTCTGTGACCAATGGAAGGAATGTGGGACATCTATTCGGGGACCTGATTATCGCTGCGATTCCAGAGTTGCTGGAATTGCTGCTCGAAGGCGATGGCGGCGGTTTGGGAATAGAGAAACACGGCGTCGTTGTCTTCGTATTTCTCCCCGCTGATGGAGAGGTTCGCGGAACCTGTGCGTAGAACCTGTTCGTCCACGGCATAAGACTTGAGGTGCATCAACTCACTGCCAGCCCTAATGCGGACAGCCGCGCCGCCCTGCAGCAGGCGCGTGGTGCAGGTGGGCCAACGGCCAGCGTGCTGCAGTTCCTGCTCGTATTGCTGACGGTCACGGTAGACACGGACGGCTACGCCGCGCCGCTCGGCGTCGGCCAGGGCATCGCATAGTTTCGTGTCAGTGGCGCTATAGAGTGCCGCATCGATGCTGTGGCGGGCAGATTGGATCGCGGCGAGGTCAGCCTGTTCGAGGTTGACATCTGGCGCGTAGTAGATGCGGGACTGATTCTGAGCGACAAGCGGAACGGGGAGCGGGGAAAGTGCGAGCAAAGCAATAGCACGAAGGGCGATGTGTCGCATGGGAATCGTGTCCTTTTATTATTGAGCGGCGGACTAGCCACTTTTGACTTTCTTTTGTCGATAGGATTCCCGATGGTGGTGGTGAAGGTGGAGAACGGCAACGCCGCTTCCGCTCCACCCCCCATTTCGATTCGAGCGCTGCAAATTGACGGCTCAGGCGAGTCTTACAGTGGTCCCGGAGGTCCAATGTAGACCCCATGGAATCTGACCGCTGGACTTTGATAGCTGGCTGCCAGAGGGACGCAGCAGGGACGGTACTACTCCTGTTTGGCGCGCCTCTAACAATGCTTCTTGCCGAAATTCCTGAGTGTCCCGCATGGCATTTGCCTTCGCCTGCATGGAGATTTGAGTGTAGTGCTGGGTCATGTGCGGAGAAACATGTCCTGCCATTTGCATGACGACCTGAAGCGATTTGCCGGCCTCGACGAAGCGCGTGACTGCCGTGTGGCGCAAGTCGTATCTGCGGAACCGAACGAGCCCGGATGCACGCCTGATCTCGTCCCATTCTTTCTTAAGGCCAGCAACAGTCATCGGCTTGGTGACATCCCAATTTCGTCCATGCCGAAGAGGAAAGAGGTAGTGTTCGGGTCGTCCAGATCCGATCTCTTTCGCTCTTTCGACAAGCCAGTGCAAGGAATCAAGGGTCCGGCCCGGAAGGATAGGCAAAGTCCGGTGGCGGTACTTGTTCTTTGCGCCTTCGATCGGTACGGTCACGATCCCAGATTCGAAGTTGATGTCAGCGAGTTTCAAGGATCGGATCTCGTTGGTTCCCATGCAAGTTCCCAAGCAAACAATCGAATAGTGACAGACGACTTTCCAGTCCTCGCTTCTCATGCAGGTCTGGAGCCAGTGCTCTTCTTCCGCGACGGTTAGGGCCCTGACAATCTTGAGCTGCTCTTGGCTCAACTCCCTGTGGTATTCCTGAAGGTCTCCCTTCCACAGGGCCGCCCGTTTCAGGATGCGGATCAAAAGGCGCAGTTCCTGGTTGACGTGGGCCGGACGGGTCGGACATGGACCAGGTTTTTCATGTGGACGCCGGCGACGGATAAAGGGTGCGTCGCCATTCACACGCGCTTGCTGATACCTGCGTAGGTGCTCAATTCGGATCTTGTCTAAGGGCCAAGTGCCGAAGAAGAGTGTCAGAGCCCCAGCATGCTGCTGATAGTTCTTCACGGTTTCGGGCTTGATGTAGAAGGCCTTTGACCGCGACATACCAGGTCCGATCTGCTGTGACGCCACCCACCGCTGCGCAGCTTCACGGAACGGCATGGAAGGCTCAATCTTGATCGCTTCCTCGCCCTCGGGCGGGTGGGACTCTTCCGTGTGAAGCCACGCCGGCGCTCCGTCATCGGGGTTGCATGACGTCTCGGAGATCACGTCAGAGATTTCGGGTGCCACCACTGGAGGTTTTGGTTTGGCTGCATGGAAGGGAGCAACGTAGCACGCACTGCTGAGAGCATTCTTGCTGGTAAATCTCATGCCAACACCTCCAGGGTCTCGAAAACGTTCACTACCGGGTTTAAAGACAAAGCAGTCGCGGTTTGTCTCCGGCTCGAAAAGCGATAGAGCTGAGGACGGAAGTGCGCTGCGGCTGTTGTTCTGACTCTCTGGTTCATCGGGACACCTCCAAGGTTTTGTGGTGATGGTGACGGGTTATCGCGGCGAATATGAAACCGAACAATCCCGCGTTGAAGGCGAAGAATGCGCACTCTTCTGAGTCGTCCCAGCGGTGGAAGCGCACGCAACGTGAGTTGCCGCAGAGGTACTGGCGATGCTTCTTGCATCGCACCGTGGCGGCCTGATCGCAGTAAGTGCAGAGCTTTACCATTGCTGCATGCCCTCTCTGTCCTGATCGCTGTCAGGACGGCGGACTTGACGCAAGTAGCTGCGCGGGTAGCTGAGGAGCCGGCGCAGGAGGCTCATCCCCGCACCTCAACAGTCTTGAGAATGGACAGGATTTCGGAGCGGAGCGCCAGGACATCGACGTCGAAGCCTTCCGAGGCAGCGAACGCCGCCGCCTCTGCTTTCTTGAGCGCGGCGAACATCGCCGGAGCTGCGATCACCAGCGGCTCATCACCCAGCACAGCCATCACTAGGTTGAATTGAGAACGCCAGATGGCCTGGGCGTATTCGGAGAAGGTTCTGGGCACAGCGGTGTTGGCGAAGCGTTCTGCCAGCCGCAGGATGAAAGGTGAAGAAATAGGCGCGCCCGATTGCGGACGCGCAAGCGTGTTGCTAGGCTCTGGGACAGCCATGAGGCCTCCTTGAAGGCGGATTGGTTAGCGTCCTGCGGGTGTTAGTAGCACCTGTGGGACGCGCTAAGAATCACTTATTTCAAGCACTAGGTCAAGACAAAAGTGTGGGGTATTTCGTGGGGGGTCTGGAGGGCAGGCGAGGGCACAGCAGGGAAGCAGCAATTCCGAAAAAGGCTATTAAACATTGGATGTAGGGCAGTCTGGGGTACGTCAAGGTATGTGGGGGATATGCGCAACCTGCTGCCTTCTAAGCTGAGGGTTGTGGGTTCGATCCCGCCTCGCCCACCAAAGACTCGAGTGCCTTGTGGCAGATGATAAGAAATCTGTCGTGGTCGTCGGGAGCATCAACGTCGATTTGGTGACGCGGGTGGCGCGGATGCCTGCTGTGGGCGAAACCCTTCTTAGCTTAGACTTCCGTATCCACTCGTGAGGCAGGGCGCCAATCAGGCGGTAGCCGTCGCGCGGCTGGGACAGCGAGTGGTCATAATCGGCAGAAATACAGTGATCCCAGTTCACGGCTCGCAATCCAGGCGGAATCGCAATAAGCAACATCCAAAACCGTGGTAGTTACGTACCCCTTGCATTGGGGGCGCTCCGGTTATGAAAGAACCCATTGAGAAACAGGAGTGGCTGGATTATTTGCACGCCAAGCTGACGGATGCACAGACACGTGAATCGCAGACCGTCGACCCGGTAAAACGAGCAGGCGTGCGCCGCGAAGTGGAAGACTTAGCCGTAAAGATTTGGGTCATGAACCTGGATGTTCACAAGTGGGCTCAGTCGCAGAATATTCATCTGCACTAGTATCACGAGTCCTTGGCTGCACCTCTGCAGGACGGCAGCTTTGTGAATTCAAGCAAACTGCAAGCTCCCAAGCAAACTGCAGGCTCCTTTGACAGGCTCAGGGTAGACACTTCGACTGCGCTGCGCGCCGCTCAGAATGACAGAGTGAGCGGATCTTTCAACTTGCTCCGGTCGAGACAAGTGGATTTTATTCCGAGACTCCTTTAAGCCAGAACCAGTTCTATTCCCATGCCTTCGATCGTGCGGCGCACTGCGTCGGATAGACCCGTATCCGTGACCACGCAATCGAGTTCCTGGAAAGATACGATGCGGCACAGCTGACGATGCAGGAACTTCGTCGAGTCCGCGACCAGCACCTTCCGTTGCGCAATGCGCACCATTGCCTGATTCACATTCGCTTCGGCAAGGTTCGGCGTGCTGACACCGAACTTGGGATCGCAAGCGGTAGCGCCGAGAAACAGCGTTTGCGCAGAAAACTGCTCCAGCAGCTGCTCGGCAAAGTGGCCGACCAGTGAGAAAGAGTCCTCGCGCAGGACGCCGCCCACGCTGATGACCTGGATGCCGGGGACGCCGATCAGCTCCATCAGAATGTTGACACCATTCGTGACCACCTGTAGCCCCTGCTTGCCGCGCAGGTGCCGTGCGATCTCGTGGGTTGTGGTGCCGGAATCCAGGATGATGGTCTCGTTGTCACGAATCATGGCGGCGGCTGCCGCGCCGATGCGCCGCTTCTCGTCGGCCTGCTTCAGATAGCGATCCTGGAGGGCCGATTCGCTCGGCAAGATCACGGTGGTAGCTCCACCGTGCGATCGGTTGAGAAGGCCGCGTTGATGGAGCTCTTTCAGATCCGTGCGGATGGTGACTTCGGAGATATCGAAGCGGCGGCTCAACTCGCTGACGCGTACGCGGCCTTGTTTGCGAAGCTGTTCGAGGATGACGTTGCGCCGTTCTTCGGTGAGGAGTATGTCGGACTCAACGGCCACCGGCTCGTCCTTCGCCTTCTTCATCGTGAACTCCAAATTGCCATGCTCCTATCGTCGCACGTGCGTACTCAATCCTGCGACCTGCTCAGGAGCGCGAGCGCATTGCCCCGATAGATGCGGTGCAGCACGTCGTCGGGCAGCGAGAGGCCGTAGATCTGCCAGCGGCCCTGGCGGGATGCATGCGAAGGATAGTCGAAGTACTCGTCGTCCGACTCAAGAAAACGGTAGTGCGTGCGGTACATCTCGATCTCCGGCAACAGATCCGCGCCGAACAGGATGCGATCGGCATAGCGCAGGAAAAAGCGCCGGGCAGTGAAGGGCTGGCGGCCGAGCTCGGCAATCCGAGCGGAGAGGTCGAGTTGCACGTTGGGGTGCCCGTCAAGCATGGTGGCCAGCGCCTGAAGGTCTTCTGGCTGCTCCCCCATATGCGCGGCCACGAACTGTGTCCTGGGGTGGCGGGCGAAGACGCGATCGCGCTGCGCCATCAGGTCTGCCTTGCTGAAAGCCGAACCGTGGAAGCTCCAGTCCGGATGGGCGGCAAGCTCTTCGTAGCGTTCGTTGTGGGCATCGATCGGAAAGAAGAATGCAGCCGGATCGGCGGTATGGAACATAACAAAGAGGCCAAGCTCGGCTGCGCGATCGAAGAGCGGAGCGAGGAAGGGATCGTCAATGCGCAGCAGTTCGCCGGAGCGGTCGCGCAGCCGAAGGCCAAGGTCCTTCCAGATTTTGATGCCGCAGGCGCCGGCTCTTGCGTGCTCTTCCAACTCGGCCAGCGCACGCGGGAGGAAGTTTTCCTGGAGTAAGTTGCTCCAATTCATCCAGGCGATGGTGAAGAAACGATCCGGCGAAGCCGCGCGCAATCGGGCGATGCTGGCGAGGCCGGCCGTGCCGGTCTGCATAGTGATGTTGACCAGCTGTTCGATATGGCATGCGTCCATGACGCGCAGCACGTCTGCCGGATCGAGACCGTCGATGTGATTGTGAAAGTCGATCACCGGAAAGCGCGGTGTGGCGATGCTGTGCTGGGCGGTATGCAGCATGGACTGCGGCTTGAAGTCGGCAAGCCGCAGATTCACCTCGGCGTGTGCCGTCATCATGGCGACAAAGGCGTCCTGCGGATCGGGTTTACTTGTAGCCAAGCTGCTTCTCCTTCGTTCCAGTGGGTGTGACGGCAGCCACGAAGGCAGCCAGCGCGGTGCGATCCGGTTGGCCCGCCGTGCCGCCCAGAGCGGTGGCCGAGAGTGCGCCGGTAGCGTTAGCCGTCAGCAGACACTCGCGGAGATCCTGTTCGAGCAGCAGGCCATGGACGAAGCCAGCTGCAAAAGAGTCACCGGCGCCGGTGGTATCGGCAACGCGGATAGGGAAGGCGTCACAGCGAATCCGCTCCGTGCCTCTCACCGCCACGGCGCCGCGTGCTCCGAGCTTGATGACAACGCACGCCGCGCGCTCGGCGAGCCGGGAGGCTGCCTCGTCCAAGGTGTGGCTGGCGGTGAGGGCCAGCGCCTCCGTCTCGTTGAGCAAGAGCACGCTCGCAGCTTCGATCACGTCCCATACGGAAGCATCCCAGCTTTGCTCGGGGTCCGAGTTTGGATCGAAGGAAACCGAAAGTCCAGCGGCTCTTGCTTCCCGGACGAGCCTCGGGAAATCCGGACGCAGCTTCGACTGCAGAAAGTAGGAGGTGAGGTGGAGATGGCGGTAATGCCGGAAGATGCCGGCAGGAATATCGCTGTAGGCCAGATCGGCGATGGCGCCGAGGTTGGTGACCAAGGCGCGGTCTTCTTTTGTGCTTAGGACGATGGTCGCCCCGGTGTGTATGGAGGAGGGTTGAACCCAGTCGGTTGAGATCCCGGCGCGGTGCAGTTCCTGACGGCAGAATCGTCCGAAATCATCGTCGCCCACCTTACTGACAAAGCCGACCGGATGCCCCAGACGTGCGACTCCGCTGGCGAAGATAGCGGAGGCGCTACCCAGTACCATGCGCAAGTCTTCGGCCAGTACCTCGCTGCCGAAGCGCGGCGGCCCGGCAAGTCCGGAGAGGACGAGGTCGACGTTTAGTTCACCGATGACGAGTACAGCAGGAAGCAAATCCGGTTCTCCTGGCTATGGCGGATGGGCGCACAGATTTTCTTTTCCCAATCCAACTTTCATTTGCTTTCGTATTTAAGGATGAGTGTAATACAATCCGGTTCGCTGGAGCAGGGGGAGAATTTTTGTGAGTGCGCTTTCTGCATTACTCGAGTTGCCGCCGACGGAGCAGCAACGCCTTGGGGTGGAGCATACCGCGAAAGAGATCGCGCAGCAGCCGGAGAGCTGGGGTTCGACGCTGGCCGCCTGCCGGCAGCATCGCGGACAACTGGAGCGGCTGCGGGCTGCCCATCATGGGCGTCCGGTACTGTTGGCGGGCGCTGGAACGTCGGACTTCATTGGCCGATCGCTGGCGCGGCTGCTGCGCCACCGCTGGCAGACCACAGTGGATGCGGTGCCCAGCACAGAGCTGTTGACGGAGATGGACGACTGGCTCGATCTGGGCCAGCCAACGCTCGCGATCTCGTTCTCCCGATCGGGAGACAGCTCGGAGGGTGTCGCGGTGATGGAAGAGCTGATGCGGCGGTTTCCGCGCGTGGTGACGCATCTGGTGATCACCTGCAATCGCGATGGCGCGATGGCGAAGCTGGCCAAACAGCACGCGGCAACTGGACGCGCCGCATCCCTGGCGCTGGTGCTCGACGATGCGGTGAACGACCGCGGGCTGGCGATGACCAGCTCGTTCTCGAACATGGTGGTAGCGGGGCAGGCACTGGCGTATCTGGATGATCTGGACCAATATGCGGTGGCGCTCGACGGGCTTCGCGCGGCGGCGAGTGTGCTGCTGCCGCAGGCGGCGGACGCGGCGCCGCAACTGGCGGGTAAGGGCTTTGAACGGGTCTGTTTTCTGGGCACCGGCGCTTTGCAGGCCGCGGCGGAGGAGTCTGCGCTGAAGGTGCAGGAGCTGACGGCAGGGGGCATCTTCACCATGGCGCAATCGGCGATGGGTCTGCGGCATGGACCGCTCTCGTTCATCGACCGCAAGACGCTGGTGGTGGCCTACGTGGCCGGTAATCAACAAACGCAGCGTTATGAAGCAGATCTGCTGGCCGAACTACGGGCCAAGGAGCCTGGCGTCACCATTGCCGCGGTGGGGTTCGACCTGCCGCGCGAGATCCGGCGGACGGCCGATGTGGTGCTCGATTGCGGCGCCGGCGCGGTTGTCGATGCGTTGCGGCCGCCGCTGGACGTGATCTTCGGCCAACTGCTGGGGCTGTTCTGCTCCCTGAAGGCGGGGCTGCAACCGGATACGCCGAGCCCTACGGGTGCGATCACGCGGGTGGTGTCGCATGTCCGGATCTATCCGGCTGTGGAGGATACCGCCGAGCAGCTCATTGCAGAACCAACCACCGCGGAGCGCAAGTGACATCATCGAACCCGTTCTTCTCTTTCCTCCGTGCCGGTGCTGCTGCTTCGCTGGGTCTGGTGCTTGCATGCAGCGGTTACGCAAGCCAGGGCAGCCGTGCCACACACACGCTGCGACCCACGGTCACGGCAGGCGCCGTTGCCGCAGCTATCGACGGTGCACGCGGCCACATCGGTGATGGTGCGATCGAGGCGCGATGGACGGTCACGGACGGTCGGCCGTCAGGGCTGGCCGTGCGCGATCTCGCGGATGGGCGGACGCTCGATCTGAAGGGGCCGTTTCTGATAGCGCTGGGTGAAGTCGGGGACCAGAAGGGCCGCGTGCTCACGCCGGCGGAGATGACGGTGCAGGGCATGGCGCGCGTGGAGATGCTCAAGCCGAATCCGCAGTCGACGGTTGCGGCAGAGCAACTGCCGGGAACCGTGGTGCATTATGCGCTGGCCGATCCCGACGGACACTTCACAGTGGACTGGGCGCTGGTGATGCGCGCGGGCGCGCACTATGTGCGACAGATCGTCACTATCACGGCGGGCAAGGACGATGTCGGCATCACGCGGCTGGCGCTGGTGGACGCAAGTGCTCCCGAGATGACGATGGCCGGCTCGGTCAAGGGCTCACCGATGACGGCGGGGAACTTCTACATGGGGCTGGAACATCCGCTGTCGCAGAGCAGCGTGGTGCGCGGGCATGGCGTCTCGGAGATCGAGCGCGTACTGCCGTTGCGTGCAGGCCAGTCGGTGCATTATTCGTCGGTCGTCGGCGTGGCTGCGCCCGGGCAGATGCGCCGCGATTTTCTGGCGTATATCGAGCGCGAACGCGCGCATCCGTACCGCACCTTCCTGCACTACAACAGCTGGTACGACATCGGCTACTTCAGTCCGTACACGCAGGACGAAGCGCTGGACCGAATCCACACCTTCGGGCGCGAGCTGCATGAGAAGCGCGGCGTCACGCTCGACTCGTTCCTGTTCGACGATGGCTGGGACGACCACCAGGGCATGTGGGCGATTCGCAAGGACTTCAAAGACGGCTTTCTTCCCTTGAAGGATGCGGCGGCTAAGTACGGCACCGCGCCCGGTGTGTGGCTATCGCCATGGGGCGGCTACGGGCCGCCGAAGCAGGAGCGCATTGCCGAGGGCAAGCGCGAAGGCTACGAGATCGTGGACGGCGGATTTGCGCTCTCCGGCCCCAAATACTACGCGCGCTTTCATGATGTCGCCATGGAGATGGTGGCGAAGTACGGCGTGAACCAGTTCAAGTTCGACGGCACCGGCAATGTGGACAGCGTGGTGAAGGGGAGTGCCTTCGACAGCGACTTCGACGCCGCGATCCACCTGATTGGCGACCTGCGGGAGGCGAAGCCGGACCTGTTCATCAACTTGACGACGGGCACCTATCCCTCGCCGTTCTGGCTGATGTACGCGGACTCGATCTGGCGCGGCGGTGAGGACCACAGCTTCGCCGGCACCGGTCCGTGGCGCGAGCGGTGGATCACCTATCGTGATGCGGACACCTATGACGAAATTGTGAAGGCAGGGCCGCTGTATCCGCTGAACTCGCTGATGCTGCATGGGCTGATCTATGCGCAGCGCGCGCACCACCTGGACACGGACCCGACCGGCGACTTTCGTAACGAGGTGCACGACTACTTCGGCACCGGCACGCAGTTGCAGGAGATGTACATCACGCCATCGCTGCTGAAGCCGGCGGACTGGGACACGCTGGCCGAGGCGGCGAAGTGGTCTCGCAGGAACGCGGCAGTGCTGAAGGACACGCACTGGGTGGGCGGCGATCCGCGGTGGCTCTCAGTGTACGGATGGGCCTCCTGGACGTTGGAGAAGGCCATCCTGACACTGCGCAACCCGAGCGACAAGGCGCAGACCTTCGATCTGGACATCGCGAAAGCCTTCGAGCTGCCGCCGGGCGCGGCGCGACGGTACATGGCACGCAGTCCGTGGCGGGACGATGCGGCGCAGCCGCCGCTTTCACTGGAGGCAGGCAAGGTGCACAGCTTTTCGCTAAAGCCATTTGAGGTGCTGACGCTGGAGGCTATGCCGGAGTGACAGGGATCGGGAATTAGGGATCAGAGTTGGTTGTGTTTCGTTCGCTGGAGTTGTTTTTTATTCCACGTCTCGTCGAGACGTGGGGCACCCGGGGTTGGCGATGCCGGAGACAGGTGTGTTCTGATCCCACGTCTTGGTTGAGATGTGAGGCGAGACGTGGGGCACCCCGGATTCCGGGGGACGCGGTGTTGTTGCAGTGCCAACTGAAGCAAACTGTGGAGGATCCTCCGATGACGAAGAATTGCCTGGGCGTAATGGCCTGTCTACTGACTGCTGTCTCCTTAACTGTGCCGCCCGCATTTGGCCAAACGGCTCCTGCTGTGAGTCCGCAGGCGACCGTGGCTACGAATGCGGCCACGAACCCGGGAAATCCCTCGACCACACCCGTGGTGTATTTCAGCAGTCCGAAGGTAGCGGGCTTCGACACCTACCAGTGGACGATGGAGGTGCAGAGCCTGGGTACGACGCCGAAGCCATACTGGTACTGGGCGCAGCAGTCCTACTTCCAGAGCACAGGCGTCTTTTACTTCGGGCTGCAGCCCAACGGACAGTACGGCAAGACGGCGCTGTTCAGCTTCTTCGGCGACGGCACCAGCAGCAGTTATCCGAGCTGTGCCACTGGCGCGGATACAGGCTCCGGCACGAGCTGTCACATTGCGTACCCGTGGAAGATCGGCCGCTCGTACACCTTCACGGTGGTGAAGGGTGAGACCTCGCCTTCGGCAGGCACGACCTCATGGAGCGCGCAGGTAGAAGACTCGGTGACCGGGGAGTCGACGACCATCGGCGTGGTGCAGGTGCCGACCACATGGGGGCTGATCCAGCCGGGGAATCTGGTCTTCTCCGAGTGGTTTGAAGACGATCGCGCCTGCGACAAGCGCACGTCCTTCAATGTGCTGTTTGGCTCGCCGATCGGCTATCTGAAGGGCACGGCCTACCCGGAGACAGTAAGCGGCACGTCGCCGGGCACCTGCGTCACCTTCCTGCAGCAGAGCGGCACCAGCACGACCGCGTACATCGGCAAGTAGGGGCGCCTCCCCGACGGCCCGGTGCGCACGCGTTTTGTGTGTGCACCGGCGGAGGCGTTGACGGACGCATTTGAGCGCGATTTGTATGCGAAAACAGGGTTCCGGTGCACGTTTTTCTGGATTCGCCGGCTTTCGGCTGCTACAAAAAGCGGGCATTTTTTGGATTTTGATTGCTTTCGTTCACTTTCTTTCGAAAGGCGTGGGAGCATATACGGTCTCCCACGTCGTCGGCCTCAGCCTGGGTCCCGCGCCTCGGTTCAGATGCGAGGCGAGACATGGGGTACCCCATGTGCTGGGGCGCTCGATGCGGACTGCAGGTTCTTCACCCTGTTCAGACTGCAGGTTCAGAGTGACGAAGGTGTGGGATTTTTACCCGGCTTTGGTTTGACACATCATGATCGAGCCGCTAGCTTTATCGAAACGGAGAGAACGCGCCGCATATGACCTTCCATCGCCACCATCGCCATGCCCATCATTCTCATGCGGCGAGCGTGTCGGCGGACTCTTCCGGACAATAAGTAACCGAGATTCAGGTCCAGCAGCCCGCCGATGCTTATGCAGCGGCGGGCTTTTGTGCATGCAGACAACACGAAACGGAGAGGGACGTGACCAGCAAGAGGGAGAGCAGCAGGATGGAGATCGATTTTGCGAAGATGGACGGCCTGGTGCCGGCCATTGTGCAGGACGCCGCGAGCCGGCAGGTTCTGATGGTGGGGTTTCTCAACGAAGAGAGCTACCGCCGCACACTCGACACAGGGTTTGTTACGTTTTGGAGCCGCACGCGACAGAAGTTGTGGATGAAAGGCGAATCGAGCGGCAACCGGCTGCGGGTGGTGACGGCGGCGACGGACTGCGACCAGGATACGGTGTTGTTCGAAGTGGCGGTCGAAGGCGACGGGATGGTGTGCCATGAGGGCACGGTGAGTTGCTTCACACGGCCGATCGTGATCGAAGCCCCGACCGAGGTGCGCGCGTGACGGCAACGGCCAAGAAGCTGAAGCTGGGCATCCCGAAGGGAAGCCTGCAGGACGCGACGATTGCGCTGTTCGAGCGCGCAGGCTGGCGGATCTACGCGAACGGCCGCTCGTATTTTCCGCAGATCGACGATGCGGAGATCGAGTGCATGCTGATCCGCGCGCAGGAGATGGCGCGCTATGTGGAGAAGGGCGTGCTTGACGCAGGACTGACAGGGATCGACTGGGTGGTGGAGAGCGAGCTGGATGTGGAGAGCGTGGCCAGCCTGACCTATGCCAAGCAGAGCCGCACAAAGGTGCGCTGGGTGCTGGCGGTGCCTGAGGACTCGCCGTATCAGCGTGCCGAGGATCTGGAGGGCAAGACGATCGCGACGGAGCTGGTCGAGGTCTCGAAGCGCTACTTCGCGGCCAAGGGCGTGACGGTGCGCGTCGAGTTCAGTTGGGGCGCCACCGAGGTGAAGCCGCCAACCCTGGCGGACGCAATCGTCGAGGTGACGGAGACCGGCACCTCGCTGCGTGCGAACCGGCTGCGCATCATCGATACGGTGATGGAGAGCGAGACGCATCTGATTGCCAATCGCACAGCGATGCAGGATGCATGGAAGCGGGAGAAGGTGACGAACCTGGCGCTGATGCTGAACGGCGCGATTGCTGCGCAGGGCCAGGTGGGACTGATGCTGAATGTGCACAAGCAGCATCTGGATGCGGTGCTGAAGGTGCTGCCCGCGTTGAACTCGCCGACGGTCTCGTCGCTGCAGGATGCGGCGTGGGTAGCGGTGAATACGATTCTCGAAGAGGGCGTGGTGCGCGATGTGTTGCCTCGATTGAAGGCAGTGGGTGCGACGGGCATTGTGGAGTATCCGCTGAATAAGGTTGTGATCTAGGTGGCAGCTTGGCGCTTTCCCGCGTCTCGATGCGACGTGGGGCGCCCACTGTGGCGGCGGTTTGGGCGGACGGCAGGCCCTTCGCTCCGCTCAGAAGGACAGAGGTAGGAGGGACGTGAGTTGGAACTACTGACGACGAGTGGTACGGGTGCGAAGAAGGTGGAGCGGCTGCTGCAGTCGCTGGAGCGACGGGGCACGGCTAGTCTGGACCGCGTCGAACGGCAGGTAAGCCGCATTGTGCACCAGGTGCGCGAGGGCGGCGATCGCGCGCTGCTGGCGACGCGTGCACATTACGATGCCGTGCCACGCAAGCAGCCGCTGCGCATCGCGCCGGGCGATCTGCACCGCGCCTGGGAGGAGACGACGCCAGAGCTGCGCGCAGCTCTGAAGCTGGCGGCGAGAAACATCGCCGAGTTTGCGCGACGGCAGATGCCCGAGGACTGGGATATCGAGCCGACTCCCGGGGTGGTGACGGGGCAGCGGGTACGGCCGCTTGCAGCGGTGGGCTGTTATGTGCCGAGCGGCCGGCATCCGCTGCCGTCGTCGTTGCTGATGACGGCGATTCCGGCGCAGGTGGCGGGTGTGGCGCGCATCGTGGTGGTGTCCGCGCAGCCGGCTCGCGAGACACTGGCTGCCGCGGCTCTGCTGGGCATCGATGAGGTGTATCAGGTAGGCGGAGCCCAGGCGATTGCGGCGCTGGCGTATGGGACGCCGTCGCTGCCGCGTGTGGACAAGATCGTCGGCCCCGGCAACCTGTATGTGACGGCGGCGAAGCGGATGGTGGCGTTCGACTGCGGCATTGATATGCTGGCCGGCCCGACGGAGATCGTGGTGTGTAGCGAGCGGGGGCATCCGGAGGCGATTGCCGCCGACCTGGTGGCGCAGGCCGAGCACGACACCGAGACGCTGAGCGTGCTGGTGACCGGGAGTGCCGCGCTGGCCAAGCATGTAGCGGGCGAGGTGAAGCAACAGGCGCGGGAGAATCCGGTGGCGCGCGAGGCATCGCGCAGTCACGGTTACATTTTTGTTGCGTCGTCGATCGAGGAGGCGCACACGATTACGAATCGGCTGGCGCCGGAGCATCTGACAATCGATAGCGAAGAGGACCTGGCGTGGGTCGAGAATGCCGGCTCGGTATTTATCGGCAACTGGTCGTCGCAGCCGCTGGGCGACTATATCTCCGGGCCGAACCACACGTTGCCCACGGGCGGTGTGGCGCGCGTGCGCGGCGGGTTGAGCGTGATGGACTTCGTGAAGCTGATGACCGTGCAGAGATACAGCGCGGACGGTGTGCGTGCGTTGGGTCCGGCGGCTGTGGCGCTGGCGAGGGCGGAGGGGCTGAGCGGACATGCAGCGGCGATGGAGCGGAGGCTGGCGCGTGCCTGAGCCGGCGCTTGCAGCAAACGATCAGCACGTGGCCAAGGCGCAGGCGCCTGAGCCGCGCGCCGGCGTGCGCCGCATGAAGGAGTATCATCCGCCGGTGGCAGGGCGCGACGGGCTGCGGCTGGACTTCAACGAGAACACGCTGGCGTGCTCCCCGCGCGTGCTGGCGGCGCTGGCACGCGTCACCGCAGCGGACCTGACACGGTATCCGGAGCGCGGGAGTGTCGAGGCGCTGGTGGCATCGGCGCTCGGTGTTGAGCCGACGCAAGTGCTGCTGACCAACGGCGTGGATGAGGCAATCCATGTCCTGTGCCAGGCGTTTCTCGACCGCGGCGATGCGATGCTGCTGCCGGTGCCGACCTACAGCATGTATGAGGTGTATGGCTCGGCGGCGGAGGCGCACATCCAGGCAGTGATGGCGGAAGACGGCTTCCGCTTTCCGTTGCGGGCGATGCTGGACGCGGTCCACCCGCGCACCCGGCTGATTGCGATTGCGAATCCGAACAGCCCGACCGGGGCGACGGTGACGCGCGGCGACATTCTTGCAGTGGCCGAGCGCGCGCCGCAGGCCGTTGTGCTGGTGGATGAGGCGTACTTCCACTTCTTCGGGGAGACGGTGCTGGATCTGATCGGCACGGTGAAGAACCTGGTGGTGGCGCGGACATTTTCAAAGGCCTACGGGCTCGCCGGCCTGCGACTGGGCGCGTTGATTGCCGCGGAGGAGACGATGCAGTGGCTGCGTCGCGTGATTTCGCCGTACAGCGTGAACCAGCTTGCGTTGGCATGCCTGCCGGCTGCGCTTGAGGATGCTGCCTACCTGGCCTGGTATGTCGATGAGGTGAAGGCAGCCCGGGCGGAGCTGGCGCAGGCGCTGACCGCAATGGGCCTAACGCACTGGCCTAGCCAAGCGAACTTCATTCTGACGCGGATTGGACCGGAGCACAGCAAATTTGTAACAGCAATGCGTGCGAATGGCATTCTGACACGCGACCGCTCCGCCGATCCGGGCTGCGAAGGGCTGGTGCGCATCACGGTCGGCACACGGGAGCAGATGCAACAGGCGAAGACGGCCACGGAACGGTCACTGAAGGAGATTGGATGGCGCGCGTAACGAAGGTGAAGCGGCTGGTGGGGCAGCGTACAGCGTCGCTGGATCGCACGACGACGGAGACCAAGATTGCGCTGCGGCTTACGGTGGAGGGGCAAGGGCAATACACGGTCAGCACGGGCATTCGGTTCTTTGACCATATGCTGGAGCTGTTTACGCGGCACGGCGCCTTCAACCTGGCGCTTACGTGTGAGGGCGATCTCGATGTGGATCAGCACCACACGGTCGAGGACGTGGGGATTGCCCTGGGCGAGGCGTTCGACAAGGCGCTGGGCGACAAGAAGGGCATCCTGCGCGCGGGCTACTTCGTGATGCCCATGGATGAGACGTTGGCGGTGGCGGCGATCGACCTGAGCGGGCGCGTCGCCTGCGTGGTGAAGAGCAAGGTGAAGACGCGGCTGGTGGGCGATCTGCAGACCGAACTGGTCGAAGATTTCTTCGAGGGGTTTGCGCGAGGGGCGCGTGCGAATGTCCATTTGAAGACACTGTATGGCCGCTCGAATCACCACAAGATCGAGGCTCTGTTCAAGGCATTCGCGCGTGCGTTGCGCGTGGCCTGCTCGCGCGACAAGCAGCTCGGCGAGATGCTTCCCAGCACCAAAGGATTGCTGTGACGGGGGGCCTGCTGTGATTGCCGTTATCGACTACAAGGCGGGCAATCTGACGTCGGTGATGAAGGCATTGACCACGCTGGGAGCGGAGGCGCGAGTGACCGAAGACCCCGCAGTGGTGCGGGCTGCGGAGCGCGTCGTGCTTCCGGGTGTGGGACACTTTGCGGCAACGGCACGCCTGCGGGAGACGGGAATTGCAGAGGCAGCGCGCGATGTGATTGCGGCAGGTGTGCCGTTCCTCGGCATCTGTGTCGGGCTCCAGTGGCTGTTCGCGGGCAGCACGGAAGCGGATGACGTGCCGGGCCTGGGTGCGATCGAAGGTTGCTGCACGCGGTTCCCGGAGACACACAAGGTGCCGCATGTGGGGTGGAACACGCTTGAATCCTCGGCGAGTTCGCGACTGCTGGCGGGGCTGCCGCCGCAAACGTTCGTCTATTACACGCACAGCTACCGCGCCCCGCTGGTACATGCAACCGTGGGTGTGACGGATTATGCGGGGGAGTTCAGCGGCGCCGTCGAACGCGGGAATCTATTCGGGGTGCAGTTTCACCCGGAGAAGTCGGGCGACGCGGGTCTACGGGTACTGCGGAATTTTTTGGAAGTGATGCCATGTTGACCAAGCGCATCATTGCCTGCCTGGATGTGACGGCGGGCCGCGTGGTGAAGGGGGTTCGCTTCGTCGATCTGCTGGATGCGGGCGACCCGGCGGAGCTGGCGCGCCGTCACGCGCTGGCAGGCGCGGACGAGATTGTGCTGCTCGACATTACGGCGACGCACGAAGGACGCAAGACGCTGGTGGATACGGTGGCCCGCACGGCGCGGGAGATCTTTGTTCCCTTTACTGTGGGTGGCGGCGTGCGCACGGCGGACGATGCCGCGGCGCTGTTTGATGCCGGCGCGGACAAGATCAGCGTGAACTCCGCAGCGATCGCCGATCCGTTGCTGATCGGCGCGGTGGGCCGCAGCTTCGGGTCGCAGGCCGTGGTGGTGGCGATCGATACACGGCGTGGGGATGGCGGCGTGGAGGAGGCGGAGGTGTACGTGAGCGGCGGACGCAAGCCGGCGGGACGCACGGTGCTGCAATGGGCGCGCGAGGCGGAGGACCGCGGCGCGGGAGAGATCCTGCTGACATCTATGGATGCGGATGGCACGCGCAAGGGGTTCGACTGCGAGCTGACGGCGTGTGTCAGCAGCGCGGTGCGCATTCCGGTGATCGCGTCGGGTGGGGCGGGGAACGCGCAACACTTTGCTGACGTATTTTCGGCAGGCTGCGCAGATGCGGCGCTGGCGGCGAGCATCTTTCACTTCGGCATCGCGGACGTGCGTGAGCTGAAGCAAGAGCTGGCGCGGCAGGGTGTGCCGGTGAGGCTGCCATGCTGATTCCTTCGATCGACTTGATGGGTGGCCGCATTGTGCAGCTGGTGCAGGGTGCGGAGCTGAAGCTGGCCTTCGACGATTTCGAGCATTGGATTCATCGCTTCCAGGGTTACCCCATCGTGCAGCTGATCGACCTGGACGCGGCTATGCGGCAGGGCAGCAATCGTGAACTGATTGAGCAGATCGCGCAGCGGCTGCCGTGCCAGGTGGGCGGCGGTATCGGCTCGGTGGATCGCGCGCGCGAGATGCTTGCAGTCGGAGCTCGCCGTGTCATCATCGGTTCGGCGCTCTTCGATGCAGCGTGCGTCGCACAGGGTGGAGATGCGCAGAGCCTGGTGCGCCGCGACTTTGCCCAGGAGCTGGCGGAGGCGGTGGGCACGGAGCCGCTTGTCTTCAGCGTGGACACGCGCGACGGCCGCATCGCGATCAAAGGCTGGAAGCAGCAGGTGGATCTGACGCCGGAGGCGGCGATGGCCGCGCTCGAGCCCTTCTGCGGGGCCTTCCTTTATACGCACATCGATCGTGAGGGCACGATGCAGGGTTTTCCGCTGGAGGTCGCGCGTCGACTGCGTGATGGGACGAAGCGGCAACTGATCGTGGCGGGCGGCATTCGCCAGCAGGAAGAGATCGACGCGCTTTCCGCGATGGGCGTCGATGCGGTGGCTGGGATGGCGGTTTACTTAGGACGGTTGGCGGTGTAGGGAGCCGGTGGCGTGTTGTGGTCTCTCCCACCCCATCGTTACGATGGGGCGCCCAGTGAGATGGCGCTGCTGGCGAACTGCAGGTTCTTCCCTTCGTGAAGGATGACACGGAGTTTGAGTGATACGCATATTCCTTCTTGCGTTATCGCGAGGCTCTGGATGCGTCGCGGCGCTTGACGGAGATGCCGACGATAACGAAGAGGCCGGCGACCGCGCCTTCAAGGACGGCGTTGCCGGTGCGATGTTGCCGAAAGCCGGCGACGGCGATTGCCGCCCAGAACAATGCCAGCACGTACCAGAGCATGTAGCGTCGCATCGCGCTCAGTATAGAAGGATAGAAGGATGTTGCAACTTGGCGCCGGCGGATATCGTCCCCATAGGTGGCTTTCGTTGTTGCGTGCCGGGTGGCTTATGACGATGCGATGGCTGTTGGTGCTCTGTGGTGCGGGGCTGGTCGGTGCAGGGCTGATTCTGGGTGCTTCGGCAATGACAGCGGTGGCCCAGACGGCCGCCGGCCAGCCCAGGTACTCCTTGCAGGTGAATACGCGCATCGTATTGACCGATGTGACGGTGACGGATAAGCAGGGAGAGCCGGTCCACGGTCTCAAGGGCTCCGATTTTCAGATCTTCGACAACAAGAAGCCACAGCAGATCGCGTCGTTCGAAGAACATCGCAAGAGTACTGCCGCGCCCTGGCTGCAGCCGGCGACAGCGCCCGGTGTGTACAGCAACGACTACATCGCGCATCCCCCCGGAGTGGTGAACGTTGTGCTGCTGGACCTGACCAACCTTGGGATTCAGGATCAGATGTATCTGAACTTTCAACTGGGAAAGTTCATTGATGCACTGAGGCCGGACGAACCGATTGCGATTTACGCGCGTACCGGGCCGGCGTGCATTCTGGTGCAGGGCTTCACGTCCGATCGCGCGCTGCTGCGGGCAGCGGTGCGGAAGATCCTTCCTCGGTTCCCCCCGAGGGGCCCGGAATATCTCAGCGACTTTCAGACGCTGCAGCAGATCGAGGCGTATCTGGCGGAGATTCCCGGACGAAAGAATGTGTTGTGGTTCTCGGGAGGGTCCACGCTGTATCTGCGACCGGATGCCACACAGATGGACAACTATCGGCAGTGGCAGGCGGTGTACGACGATCTGGAAGCGAACCGGATCGCGGTGTATCCGATCGATGCGCGTGGCCTGACCGTTTACGGCGGCCCGTTTCTTTCCGCGCAGCATGGCGTGATGAGCGATGTGGCGGAGGCAACGGGCGGCCGCGCCTTGTATGACAACAACGGTCTGGCCTTGTTCGCGTCTCGCACTGTCGACGAGGATGGCGACTACTACACGCTGACCTACACACCGCGCGACTTGAAGTACGACAACAAGTGGCACAAGGTGCACGTGACCGTGCCCGGCGCTTACTACACATTGAGCTATCGTCATGGATATTTTGGCGATGCCAACGTGCAACAAGAGAAACGACCGGACCGGACACGCACCCAACTTCTGGCTAGCGGGTCAACGCAGGAGAGAACGGAAGACAGCCGCAAGCCAATTCTGTTCCAGGCCAGAGTTGTCGCAGGGGCCGTTCCGAATCTCTTTCCCCAGCAGGGCGGGGCCGAAGCGATCGCTCCAACGCCCAGTCCGCGGCGAGGGACGACACCCTATACGGTCCGCTACCTGGTGCCGTTAGATGCCTTCCAGATGGCGCGTACGGACGGTAAATGGAGTGTGCAGTGCGCTTCGGCGGTGCTGGCTTTCAACAGCGATGGCACGCTGCTTTCGCGCAAGGGGCAGCAGACCACGTTTACCCTGCGGGATGAGGCAGCGAATGCGCCTGCGGGCAAAGTGCTGCCGGTGGATGAAGAGGTCGACCTTGCAAAGGGGGACGTGTACCTCTACCTCGCCATCTGGGATATGCGGAGCAAGCGGCTGGGTTCGCTGGAGATTCCGTTTCACGTGGACGCGGTGAAGGGAACGACGCGCGATCATCCTAAGTAGCTCACGATTCAAGGACGAATGTGAGGTGATAGGACGGCTTAGTCGGTTTCATCGTTGCTGTGTGGAGCGGAATCCCGCGAAGTGTGGCTTTTCTTGACGGGAAAGCCATGCGGAGCATCGCGCTCTTCTCTATACCTACAGTGAAAATGCTTTAACGGCTTTGTCGGTATGGAGTCTGCAATCTCCCACCCCGACTTCGTCAGGATGGGCACCAATGTGGTGGTGCTGCGTGCGGGTCGGCTCTATCTTCGTTGCGCGTGCGGCGGTATTCTGAGGAGTTTGCATCAGACAACATTCAAATAGACACAAGGCAGGGTGAACGGATGGCGATGTCGGCCAAGGTAAGTGCATTTCGGGTGGCAAAGCGGCTGGACGAGGTCGGCTTCTCCGACATCGTGGTGATCCGCAACAAGGTGATGGAGCTGCGCGCCGCGGGTCAGACCGTGCATGCGTTTCATGGCGGCGAGCCGTTTTTCGAGACGCCCGAGGTCATCAAGCAGGCGTTGTTCGCGGCCGTGGAAGAAAACAAGACGCGTTACGCGGCATCGTCCGGGATTGCGCCGCTGCGCACGGCACTGGGGGAGAAGCTGCGCGAGCGAAACGGGATTGCGGCGACTCCAGAGCAGGTGACGGTGACGGTGGGCGGTGCCCATGCGCTGTTCTGCGCCTTTCAAACGGTGCTCGATCCGGGCTGCGATTGCCTGCTCTTTTCGCCGTATTGGACGCCGATTGCAGACATGATCCGCGGGGCGCAGGCACGGCCGCTGTTTGTGCCCACGTCGGCGGCGCGGCGTACCGGCATTACGGCGACGCTGGAACAGTTCACGACGCCGGATACGCGGGCCATCTACTACAACACGCCGCAGAACCCGAACGGCATCGTCTTTACGCGAGCAGAGGCCGAGGAGGTGGCCGACTTCGCGCGACGCCACGATCTGGTGGTGATTGCGGACGAGGCCTACGAGGATCTGGTGTATGACAGCGAGCATGTGTCGATCGCGTCGCTGCCGGGCATGGCGGAGCGCACTATCTCGACCTTCACCTTCTCGAAGAGCTATGCGATGACCGGCTGGCGCATCGGCTACCTGGTGGCACATGAGCCGTTCATGTCCGGCTTGCGCAAGATGGTGCTGTATTCCACCAACGGAGTGCCGACCATGGTGCAGTGGGCGGTGCTGGAGGCGCTGAAGCTGACACCGGAGTTTCGACAGAAGCGGCTGGCTGAGTATCGCGAGCGGCGCGACCTGTTGGTGGGAGGGCTGAACGAGCTTGGCTTCGCCTGCGAGACGCCTGCCGGGGCCTTCTATGCTTTCCCGAGCATTGCAAAACTGGGCCGCGACAGCCGCAAGGCGGCGGCTTTGCTGCTGGACAAGGCGCATGTCGCCACGATTCCGGGGGCTGTGTTCGGCTCCCAGGGCGAGGGCCACGTGCGTTTCAGCTACTCCACCTCCCTGGCGAACATCGAACAGGGGCTGGAAGCGCTGCGTCGCCTCACGTAACCGACACGATTGAAACGAAATAGCCTTTCGTCACGTCTGACAAGGAACAATCTTTGCAGCCGGTTGGGCTGAGACGGAATCTTAACTCCCATATGTCCATTCAACGTATTCTGACGGCGGTAAGCCTGGGGTGTAGTTGTGCATTGCTGCCGTTGGCCGGTTTCGCTGCGACGGGCCCGGCCGTAAGCGCGGCATCCTCCACGACTGCTCCCGTCCCGCTGCCCGATGCACCCGTCCCGCAGAATGCGGCCTCGCAGAGCAGCGCCTCTTCAAGCACGCAGAGCGGCGCGCCGGCGGCAACACCAAGCGACGAAGGCAAGCAGACCAAGCGTATCCTTGGCATTGTGCCGAACTTTCGCGCGGTGAGCGCGGACCAGAAGTTGCCGCCACAGTCGGTGCATGACAAGTTCAAGACGACATTTCAGGATAGCTTCGATTACTCAGCCATCATCTTTGCTGCGGCGCAAGCCGGTGTGGCTCAGGCGCAGGATTCGTATCCGGAGTTCCATCAGGGCGCTGCCGGTTACGGCCGGTACTTCTGGCACACCTACGCCGACCAGACGGACGAGAATCTGCTGGTGGAGGGCGTTCTGCCCTCGGTGCTGCATCAGGACAACCGCTATTACACGCTGGGCCATGGCGGTTTCTTGAAGCGTGGCGCATACTCCTTCACGCGCGTCCTTATTACGCGCTCGGATAATGACCACGAAGAACCGAACTATTCGGAGATTGTGGGCGCGGGCGGCGCCTCAGGCATCTCGTCGCTGTATTATCCAAGCAACTATCGCACCTGGACGAAGGTCGGCCAGCGCTGGCTGACCAGCGTGATCATCGATGGCGTCACATTCTCGGTGAAGGAATTCTGGCCGGATGTGAACAATGCCATCTTCCACCAAAAGGACTAGTGCTCATGCACCTCGGGCTACCTGAGGAGATCGATCCATCCCTGTTTCATCATCTGCCGAAGGGCGTGGATGTCACACGCATCGGCAAGCATCTGTCGGGCGAGCTTGATCTCGATATGTGGGTGCTTCCCCTCTCGCCGAAGCAGGCAGAGGTGGCCCGGCCGCACATCCGGAAGGTACATGTCGCGCAGTCGCTGTTCGCGGGCGTGGATGCATTCGTCTCATTCGTGCCGAAGGGTGTGACGTTATGCGACGCGCAGGGCGTGCACGATGTTCCGGTTGCGGAGTGGATCGTGGCCGCGATCCTGGCCCAGCTCAAATACCTTCCCTTTTACGTTCGCATGCAAGCCACGGGCGACTGGAAGCAGCGCATCGGGGCCGAGACGTTGTATCTGGGTACGCACCCCGGGGCGAAGCGCATGACACCGCCGGCCATCGAAGACGAGCTGACGGGCAAGAGCATCCTGATCGTGGGCTATGGGTCCATCGGCCGCGCGACCGAGGCACGGCTGCAGCCTTTCGATGTGACAATCGTTCGGCTGGGACGGCGCAAGCGGGAGGGAGTCGAGCCCGAAGACCGGCTGGACGACCTGCTGCCGCAGGCCGACATTGTCGTCCTACTGGTGCCGCTTACCGAGCAGACGCGCGGGATGATACACACGAAACGGCTGGCCGCGATGAAGCAGGGTGCGCTGCTGATAAACGCGGCACGCGGGCCGGTGGTAGATACAGATGCGCTGGTGGAGGCGCTTCAGTCCGGCCACATCCATGCGGCGGTCGATGTGACTGATCCTGAGCCGCTGCCGCTTGGTCATCCGCTATGGTCCGCGCCGAATCTGTTGATTACGCCGCATATCGCCGGTTCGAGTCCGCGATTCATGGAACGCGCCATGACATTGGTGGGGGAGCAGTGCCGACGCTATCTTGCCGACGAGCCGCTGCAGCATATTGTGAGCGACGGGTACTGAGCCGATGTTGCTGTGCAGAGCCAAGTTCCGCGAAGTGTACTTTTCTTGACGGAAAAGCCACGCGGAGCATCGCGCTCTTCTCTATACCTACAGTGACAATGCTTTACCACTACAATGATTGGATTCATCCGCTTTCGCGGGAGGTCCTTTCCTTGCATCGTCGTCTTCTCCTCTATCCTGCTCTCTGCGCCTGCCTGCTCTTCACGACAAGTCCACTCCTGGCACAGCATGCCGATGCGCCAAAGACCTCCACGGAGAAGCCTGCGGCGGAGCATGGCGATCAGGGCAAAGCGGTGGAGGCGAAGCCGCAGGCAGAAGTCGCACCGGTGCAGACGCACCACACCTTGCATGTGAACGGGCAGACGCTGAACTACACGGCAACCGCCGGCATGATGCCGCTGAAGAACGACAAAGGTGAGACGGAAGCCAATATTTTTTTCATGGCGTATACGCTCGACTCGCCGAATGGAAAGCGTGACAGCAAGCGGCCGCTGATGTTCGCGTTCAATGGCGGCCCCGGCTCGGCTTCGGTCTGGCTGCACCTGGGCGCGATCGGGCCGCGCACGGTGCATATGCAGCAACCGGACGGTGGGATGCCGGCGCCCCCCTACCAGGTGGAAGACAACGAAAACACCTGGCTGACCCAGACGGACCTGGTGTTCATCGACCCAGTGGGGACGGGCTACAGTCGTGTCACCAAGCCGGAGTTGTTGAAGCAGTATCTTGGACTGAAAGGCGATACAGCAGCGGTGGGCAAGTTCATCCGGCTGTATCTGGATCACTACGAGCGATGGAATTCGCCGTTGTTTCTGGTGGGCGAGAGTTACGGCACGACGCGCGCCTCGGCGCTCTCCGGCTACATGCTGCAGAAGTATGGCGTTGCATTCAATGGCATCGTGCTGATGTCGACCGTGTTGAACTTTGAGACGCTCGAGTTCGCCACCGGCAACGATCTGCCCTATGTTCTGTTCCTGCCCACCTACACCTCCACGGCCTGGTATCACAAGAAGCTCGATGCATCGCTGCAGGGCGACCTGCAGTCCACGCTGCGGCAGGCGGAGGCCTTCGCCGATGGACCCTATGCGGATGCGCTGGCGAAGGGTGACCGCTTGAGTGCGGCGGACCGTGCCCAGGTGATCGCGGGGCTTGCGAAATTCACAGGGCTGAGCGCGCATTACATCGACTTGAGCAACCTGCGCGTGGATGAGCCGCACTTCACCAAAGAACTGCTGCGCGACGAGCACCTGAACGTGGGTCGGCTGGACAGCCGCTACACCGGCTTCGAGCCGTCGCTGGTGGAGGCGGAGAGCGAGACAGATCCGACGATGTCCATCATCTCGTCGCCCTTCTCGGCGTCCTTCCATCAATATATTCGTACTGAGCTTGGTTACAAAACGGATGAGGACTACTACCTGCTGGGCGGCGGCTTCTCGCAGGCACGCGACTGGGACTGGGGCTCTGCTGCCGAGGGCTTTCCGAACGTGACCGATTCGTTGCGCCAGGCCTTTGCGGGCAATCCTTATATGCGGCTCTACGTTGCGTCAGGGTATTTCGACCTGGCGACGCCATACTTCGCCACCGAATACACGCTGGCACACCTCGGACTGGAGCCGACCGAGGCGAGCCGGATCTCGACCGGTTTCTACGACGCCGGACACATGATGTACCTGAAGCCGTCGTCGCAGAAGAAGCTGCATGACGACGTGGCGAACTTCATCGCAGCGTCGCTGCACTAGAGAAAAAGCAGACACTTACAGACGAGAGGCAGATTGAAATGATTGCCATCCTTGTCTGCTGCTATTGGCTCCTCTCCGAACCAGCCGCCGTAGCCAGCACCTCAGCTATGTGATTGGCGTGGCGAGACGTGCCCTGTGCGATCTGTTCGCGGCAACTGAAGCCGTCAGTCACGATGAGCGCATTGTGCGCGGCGGCGCGGACGGCAGGTAGCAGGACGCGCTCGCCGAGTGTTTGCGAGACGTCATATTTGTCGCTTTCGAAGCCGAAGGGGCCGGCCATGCCGCAGCAGCCGGAGTCGAGCATGGTGACAACGGCACCGGTCTGCTCCAGCAACGCGCGCTCGGCCTTCATGTTGAAGATGGATTTGTGGTGACAATGGCCGTGCAGCACGATCTGCCGGTTCGCATGCGATGGCGGCCGCCATCCGGGTGCGTGCGCAGCAAGGAAGTCCGGCAGCAGCCAGGTCTGCTTCGCCAGCCGTTGCGCTCGCTCGCTGTGCGGGTAAAAGTTGCGCAGCTCTTCGAGAAAGACGCTGGCACAGCTCGGTTCGAGGACAATGAAGGGCATGCCGGCGTCGATCTGCGGCGCGAGACGTGCGAGCACCTCGTCGAGATAGTGTCGCGCTTGATCGAGAAAGCCGAAGTCGTAGAGTGGACGGCCGCAGCAGATGTGTCTGCGGGGGAAGACGACGCGAAAGCCCGCACTGCGCAGCACGCGAGCCGCAGCGTCCAGCACCTGCGGCTGCAGGTAGTTATTCCATGTGTCCGGCCACAGCAGGACCGTCTTCTCACCTGTTTCATTCTTTGCGCGGACGCTTTGTTGCCGCAGGAAGCTGCGGCCGGCAAAGCGTGGCAGTGTGCGTTGCGGTGCGACGGACGCGATGCGCTTCGCGAGCGCTTCCATACCGGGGAGGGCCAGCGCGACGTTGGCGAACGCGGGAGCGAATGAGGCGAGCCGTGCCCAGCGGTCCATGAAGCCGAAGAGATAGTGGGGCAACGGATGCAGCTTGTGTTCGTAGTGGTGCGCCAGGAACTCCGATTTGTAGATGGCCATGTCCACCTTCACGGGGCACTCGCTCTTGCACGCTTTGCAGGAGAGGCAGAGGTCGAGCGCCTCATGTACCTGCTGGTTCTGCCACTTGTCTGGCAGCACATCGCTCTGCATCAACTCCCACAGCAGGTGTGCACGTCCGCGCGTGGAGTGCTGTTCCTCGCGGGTGGCCATATAGCTGGGGCACATGGTCCCGCTGTCCGCCTTACGGCATGCGCCGACGCCGACGCATCGCATGGCGGCATTCGAGAAGGCTCCATCATCCTCAGGGAATGCAAAGTGCGTGTGCGGGCGCGTGGGCTGGTAGCCGGGGCCCAGTCGCAGCTTTTCCTCGGGCTGATAGATGCGCGGGTCGTCTGGTGTGCCCATCATCTTGCCGGGATTCATGCGGTTGTCCGGGTCCCAGAGGGCCTTGAACTCCCGGAAGGCCTGCATCAGTTCAGGGCCGAACATCTTGGGCAGCAGGGCGCCGCGCGCCTGTCCATCGCCGTGCTCCCCGGAGAGCGAGCCGCCGAATTCGAGCACGATATCGGCGGCTCGCTCGATGAACTTGCGATACGCCTGCACTCCTTCGACGGAGCGCAGATCGTAACTCATGCGGGTGTGAATGCAGCCCTGGCCGAAGTGGCCATAGATCGGCATGAGGTAGCCAAATTCCTCCACGAGAGCATTGAGGCGGCGTAGATAGGCGCCCAGCTTGGCGGGCGGCACGGCGGAGTCTTCCCATCCCTCCCACAGCTCCGGTACGCCGGGCACATATGTAACTGCTCCAAGAGCAGATTCGCGCACATGCCAGACACGCTCGGCGTGCTCGCCATCCATGCGAATGGCGTGTACGGGGACAGCCCACTCAGTGGTTGCCCGGAGAAACGTTTCGGCCTGTCGGAGCGCATCTTCGGACGTGTCCGCGCCAAATTCGACGAGCAGGAAGCCGCGGCCGGGCGGCAGCAGCGCGATATCGTCGAGGGCGAGCTGCTTGCGGCGTAGAAAATCGACGAGTAGATCGTCGAAGCCTTCGAGCCCAATCGGTTTGTAGGTGAGGATCTCCGGGACGGCATCGGCCGCGAGAAAGGCGTCGGCAAAGCCGAGCACGACCAACTGGCGGTGTTGTGGACTTTCGACAAGGCGGACGGTCGCTTCGAGAACAGTGACGCAGGTCGCCTCCGAGCCGACCAGCGCGCGCGCGACGTGGAATCCGTTCTCCGGAAGGAGCTGATCGAGATTGTAGCCGGAGACGCGCCGCGGGATGTCCGGGAAGCGCCCCCGCACGAGCGTAGCGTACTCGTCACGGATACGTTTCAGGCCCGCGTAAATGGCGCCGGCGCGGCCACCCGCAGCGATGGATGCTTCGAGCGCCGCTTCCGTCATGGGGCCGAGGGTCATGCGGGTGCCGTCGTAGAGCAGCACGTCGAGCGACTCGATGTTGTCGACGGTCTTGCCGCCCATGAGTGCATGCGTGCCGCAGGAGTTGTTGCCGATCATGCCGCCGAGGGTGCAGCGGCTGTGCGAGGCGGGGTCGGGCGCAAAGGTGAGATTGCCTCGCTCCGCCTCTTTGCGCAAAGCGTCGAGGACGATGCCGGGCTCGACGCGCGCGCGCCGTGTTTCGTAGTCCATCGATACGATGCGGCGCATGTATTTTGAAAAATCGAGGACCACGGCGACGTTCAAGCAGTTGCCGGGGATGCTGGTGCCCCCGCCACGCGAGAGCACTGCCGCACCAAACTCACGGCAGGCCGCGACAGCGGCTACGGCATCGTCCGCGTCCAGCGGCAATACGATGCCGATGGGGAGCTGGCGATAGTTCGAGGCGTCGGTCGCATAGAGCGCGCGCGAGGCGGGGTCGAAGCGCACCTGCCCGCGCACCGTGGCACGGAGGCGCGCTTCAAGGGCTGCGTGGGCGGCGAAGTCTTCGTGCGGAAGGTGCGTGTTCGGCAAGCCAGGGGTAAGGATCGGGAAAAGGGAGTCGCCGGTCATGTATTACACCTCGCTCAGCGTTGGCGGTGGCAGCGGGGGAAGCGACTCGGTCTCCGCGCTCTTGTTGCGGCCGATGAAGGCAGAGACGAGTCCCGTGACCATCAAGTTCACGAGTGCGGCGGGCAGCGCTGCATACACGGCGGCCGTGTGTTCGCCGATGTGCAGGGGAAAGACTGAGGTCTTCATGTCCATAGAGACAACCATGGCGGTTCCCGTGGCCATGCCGGCGGCCCATCCGGCCAGCAGCGCGGCGCCGCGAAACCAGCGAGTGAAGAGTCCGCACAGAATGGCCGGAACCATCTGAAGGATCCAGATACCGCCGAGCAGTTGCAGTTCGATGGCGTATTGCGCGTTGCTCAAGAGAATGAAGGCCAGCGCACCGAACTTGATGACGAGCGAAACCAGCTTGGCCATGCGCGCTTCCTGCGGCGGTGTCAGCGGTGTGCGCACGAACTCGCCCCACAGATTACGGGTGAAGAGGTTTGCGGTGGCGATGGACATGATGGCGGCCGGCACCAGCGCACCGATGCCAATGGCGGCAAGGCAGAAGCCGGCAAACCACTCTGGAAACATGCGCAGGAAAAGCAGCGGGACGACCGCTGAGGTGTCCTTGGTCTGAATACCGGCGGCGAGCGCCATCAGCCCCAGCAGCGCGATCAGTCCGAGCAGGATGTTGTACGCGGGCATGAGCGCGGCATTGCGCCGGATGACGTTCGCGCTGGAGGCGCTGAGGGTGCCGGTGAAGGTGTGCGGATAGAAGAGCAGTGCCAACGCCGAGCCAATGGCGAGCGAAGAGTAGCTCCAGTATTGTGTGGGCCGCAGCAGCACGGAGCCTGGTGGTTTATGCTGCGCCAGCGCATGCGCAGCATTCGCAAAGATCGCGCCATAGCCTCCGAGTTTGGCCGGGATGATGACAACCGCGGCGATGACCATGATGTAGAGCATCACGTCTTTCACCACGGCAATGGCAGCGGGCGCACGCAGGCCGCTGGTGTAGGTGTAGGCGGCCAGAATGACGAATGCGGCGATGAGCGGCCACTCGCCGTGGATACCCATTGCGGCGATCACCTCGCGAATGCCGACGAGCTGCAGCGCGATGTAGGGCATGGTAGCGAGAATGCCGGTGAGTGCGAAGGCGACGGAGAGCCAGCGGTTGCCGTAGCGTCCGCGCACGTAGTCGGCGAGGGTGATGTAACGCTCACGGTGACAGATGGTCCAGAGCTTCGGCAGTACCAGCATCATGAGCGGGTAGGAGAGGATGCAGTAGGGCACGGCGAAGAAGCCGGCAGCCCCGACGCCATAGAGCGCCGCCGGCACCGCGATGACGGTGTAGGCGGTGTAGAAGTCGCCGCCGATCAGAAACCAGACAATGAGCGTGCCGAAGCGGCGGCCGGCGAGCCCCCACTCCTCCAAGCTGTTCAGATCGGCACGACGCCAGCGAGCAGCCAGAAATCCGGCGCCGGTAACGACGAGAAAGCAGAGGCAGAAGACGATGAGTGCGGTGGTGTGGATGGCCGTGGGCATCGTGGATAGATTCTGGGAGATTGTACGATGTGCGCGTGTTGCACGTGCATTCAGCGACTAGCAAGATTCCCCTCGGGTAGGATGCGGTATGCTCCGCTGGCCCCATATTGCTGCAATCATGCTTCTATGCGTTGTCGCCGCTGCTGAAGAGAGCGATCAGGATCAAGCAATCATGGCAAAGATGCGATCCTCTTACGATGCTCCGTTTGCGGGAAGCCTCATCTTGTTTGACTGTGCGGTCGACTTCGATTGGCACAGGCACTTGCAAGAATTTTTACCAACGGTTCCGGCGCCTCTTATGCAGGCTGCTAGTGGGCTACAAGCAGTGCGACATCGCGTCTTGGTGGACTCCTCCGGGGCAACCGTGTCGGATATCCCGGCCACGTCGGATCTCTCGGCCATAGCACACGGTCAAGACTTAGAAGACAGTCTGCTGGCGATAGTAAAGGGAGGCCTCAGTGCATGGGTGCCCTTCGGCAAGAACGTCATTTTGCCAACAGGACCCACAAAGTACAACATCGCTCATCTAAATGCGGGCTACATAGTTCAGATGAATGGGCCAGGTGTTGCAGCTACGCTTTCGCTTGCAAATGATTTCCGCATATCGCGTGTCCTGGGCACTCTGCCTCAGCCTCTAGAGTTCAAGACTATCTTCACAAGTGGGCCTAGTGGTTACCTGCTCAGTTCATTGGATACCGGGCAAACTGACAAAGTGGAGGCCCGTTTCTCTTACACCTATCAGACTGTTGACCATTTCCAGATTCCCATGTCGGTCACGGTCATACCAGAGTCCACGCATGAACGGTGGAATTACGGTCTGTCCGACTGTAAGGTCCAAGCTGGAAAAAGAATTCAGAATCTGCCAGTGTTGCGGCCCCAAGCTGGTCCACACTGATTTTCCATCGTGAACTTCGCCCTTTTCTGAGGTCGTCGGAGCTTTATCTACCGCGAATACTGTCCACGCTAAAAGCCGATGAGCCGGTAATGACCAGCGTGAGAAGAGCAATGAGATAGAGCACGATCAGCTCGCCGTGATCGGAGCCCGGACCTTTGCCGAAGAAGGCGAAGTGATGCACCAATGCCCACGCAACCAGGATGTTGCAGAAGCAGAAGAGGGCGACCCAGCGCGTCCACACACCGAGCACCAGCAGCAATGCGCAAACGAAATCCGCAACGAAGGCGATAAGGAACGAGGGGCGCGCGCCGATGTGGATCGGGTCGGGGAAGTGCGCCATGAACTGTGCCCAGTGCATCGGCTGCTTTTCCCAGCCGTGCCGCAGAAAGAGCGTTGCCCCGGTGCCGATGCGCAGCAGGGCGAGGCCTGCGTCCGTTCCCTGTACGGATTGTTTTTGCAATGCCATGTGTGTGTCTCCTGTTGAAGCGAATCTTAGTGGAGCAGGCCGCCGCCGCTGGGAGCATTCCACTCGTCGACTACGACATCGAGATCGTTGACGATACGGATGGCTGACTCCACGTTGCGCCGCACCTGTACGCGGTCCTGACGCGCGGCGGTCGGAGACTCTTCGATCGCGACGACGCGGCCGTAGGGCCATGCGAAATCGGGGATGGCGGAGAGGGCCTCGGGCAGATCGGTCATGCGGATTTCTAGCTCCTGCTTGCGTGCGGCGGCAGGGTGCAGCATGGTGCCGCCATCGACCGGGCTGCTGGTCTGCTGCGGGAAGATGATGCGCAGTGTCAGCGAGTCGCGATGCACGCTCAGGAAGGGATTCTCCCAGGCATCCGTGCTGTGCACATTGACGTAGCGATGCTTGAGCGGCGGCGGAATCTGTTCCAGCGCCACCCGGGCGGTCGATTCGTTCTTCGCCAGCGTCCGCGCCTGCTGTTGCTGCAACTGACGCTGGTTGGGTTGGGTCGTGCCATCGCTCTGCGGGCTGCGATGGCAGCCGGAGCACAGCGCAAGGCAGATGAGCAGGGCGAGAGCGGGACGGGGCACGGCTTCAGGATAGCAATTGTGGATGGAGTTAAGGAGCCGTCGGCGGCCCAAGCGATCGCCGGATGCTGCGCTGCCGACCTTGTCAGCGATGCATGGTGATAGCGCGGCCGGCGGACCTACAGGTCCCTGGGACCGCGCACCTGCGGCACTTCGCTTAGGAGGACGCGCGGGGGACAGGCTGACCGTTTATCGTCTTATCGTCCCTGCCAGACGGGTGGCCGCTTTTCCAGGAAGGCGCGCGTGCCTTCTGCTTTGTCTTCGGTGGCGCAGGCCAACCCGAAGAGCGAGGCTTCAAGTTCCAGTCCGGCGGCGATGGGCAGATCGTAGCCGCTCTCGACCGCATGGAGGCAGCTTGCGACGGCCATCGGCGCCTGTTGCGCGATGGTGCGGGCCAGCGTCTCCGCGCGGGGCATCAATGCTTCCGTGGGGACTACTTCATCCACCAACCCCATGCGGAAGGCCTCCTCAGCACCCACCATATCTCCGGTGAGCAGCAGCTTGAGCGCCGCACCTTTGCCGACGAGCCTCGGCAGCCGCTGGGTGCCGCCGTAGCCAGGCAGCAGACCGAGCTTGACCTCCGGCTGGCCGAGACGCGCGCGTTCGCCGGCGATGCGTAGTGTGCAGGCCATGGCCAGCTCGCAACCGCCGCCGAGGGCGAAGCCTTGAATCGCCGCGATCACCGGTTTTCCGCAGGTCTCGATGCGACGGAAGACCGCCTGGCCCCGCTGCGCGAGCTGTCGCCCTTCAACGGCGGAAAGCGCTGCCAGCTCGCCGATGTCCGCGCCTGCGGCAAAGGCCTTCTCACCCGCGCCTGTCAGAATTACCGCACGCACGCTGCGATCGGCTGCTAGAGCGGTGAAGACGTCATCGAGCTCGGCGAAGAGGGCGCGGTTCAACGCATTCATCACCTTGGGGCGGTTCAGAGTGACGACGGCATAGGCGTCGCTTCGTTCGAGCAGCAGTGTCTCGTAGGCCATGCGAGAAGATCTCCTTTATGCGGACCTTCCATGATCGTTGCGGTGTGAGGTTTTGTCGATCAAGGAAGAAGAAGGGTTCAGGGATCAGGAGGAGCACTGGCGAACGCCCGTTCTATCCCACCCATTGTGGTGGTTGCGTGTGCGCCTGTGACACTCAGTCTGCGGCCGATCCCTGTTCCCTAAGCCCTGATCCCTCGCCTTCCGCGGATGGTAGATTCAAAGAGAATGATTAAGGGAATCACCTTTGTGCATGCGGCCAGCACGCCGGCTGTCTATGACACGCTGCATCGCTTCTTTTCAGCCATTGGCCTGGAGCCGGGCCGCAGTTGGGAGACGGAGACGAGTCGCGGTGCGCCCTTTCTGGCGCCGGCGGCGAGCTTCGAGCTGCTGGATGGCATGGCGCATCTGCCGGCCGAGGTTCTGATCGAGGTCACGGCGATCGACGACGTGCATCGTGCGGCGAAGGAGTGGCTGGAGCAGGCCGTGGGCACGGCGGAGGCGCCGCGGCGCATCAGCAACGTTGCACAGACGAGCTGGAAGTCCATCGCATTCACCATCGAGCCGGTGCCCGGCATTCCATTTGCCTTCTGGCAGTGGGAGGATCCGCTGCGCGGCAAGCCGCTGGCGATGGAGGGCGATCTTTCGGCCAAGGGCATGCGCTTCGCGATCGTGGTGGCGCGCTGGAATGCCGTCATTACCGATCGCCTGCTGCAGGGCTCGCTCGACGGACTGCTGCGCAGCGGAGCGCTGCGCGAACAGATCGAGATTGTGCGCGTGCCGGGCGCGTGGGAGATTCCTTCGGCGGCGCGGGCGCTGGCTGCCAGCGGACGCTTCGATGGCGTAATCGTGCTCGGCTGTTTGCTGCGCGGCGAGACGGCGCACTATGAGGCGATCTACAACGAGGTGAGCCGGGGCATCGGTCAGTCGCAGCAGGAGACGGGTGTACCACACGGCTTCGGCGTGCTGACCTGCGAGACGCTGGAGCAGGCGCTCAACCGCGCCGGCGTCAAGGCCGGGAACAAGGGATTCGAAGCGGCAGTCGCCACGATCGAGATGGTCGATGTGCATCGCAAGATTGCCGTCGGAACGGTGACAGACAGGCGGCCGGTGTGAGTCAACCCGTTGGCAAGCGGCGCAAATCGCGCGAGATGGCCATGCAGATGCTCTTCCAGGCGGACGTCGGCAAGCAGACGCCGGACCAGGTGCGGCAGAGTTTCTGGAAGGCGCGCGAGGAAGAGATCGATGCGGATACGCGCGGCTTTGCAGAGGATCTCTTCCGTGTCGCCACGACGCGCGAGGAGGAGATCGATACGCTCATCGAGCAATACTCCTCGAACTGGCGCATTCCACGCATGCCCGCAGTGGACCGCAACCTGCTGCGCCTTGCCGTGGCGGAGTTGCTGGGCTTTCCCGGCACGCCGGTGCCGATCGTGATCAACGAGTCGCTTGAGATCGCAAAGCGATATTCGGCGCCGGAGTCGCTGGGGTTCCTGAACGGGATTCTGGATGCGATTGCGAAGAGCCGGAAGTAGGCGAAGAGACAACAGCAGACAACTACAGACGCACCCAGATAACAGCAGACTGAATTCACTCTGCGGTTATCTGGGTGCGTCCGGGTATTGGGTCAGTTTGAATCTTCAATTCGAAAGAACCGTCCTTCGGAAGCGACCGGATCACTTTCGACAAGGCGACATCACAAGACTGACCATGCATTCACGCAGCGAGGTAAGGGAACTGCCATCAAGACGAGCACTCAGACGTTAGTCTCTCCCAATTGCCGTGTGCGAATGCCCCCCTTGACTCTTGTGACAGGTCCGTAGCGAGCAAGAATGACCGCCCCGGCTGCCCTGGACGGTACTGATAAGGGTAGTCCGTGGAAAATAAAATGCGTTCCTGCCCGACGATCTCCAACGCACGTTGCAGGTATATCTGGTTCCACATGCCGCTTGATGTGACGTATAGATTGCGCTGGAAGTATTCCTCCACGGGACGTTCCAACTTTGCTACGCGCGCGAGCGACTTCAGCCGTTCTATGTAGAAGAGAACGACTTCACCCCAGTGCCCGAGGATGATCTGCAAGTTTGGAAACCGGTCGAAGACACCTGCCAGGACCAAACGAACGAACTGCACTCCAGCCTCGTAATGCCAACCCAGACCGAATGCCGCAAATGCTGTATCCACCGGTTCCCCAAAACCTGCGTAAAGAGCTGCTCTGACTGAAGCCTGAGGAATTTGGGGATGAATGAAGATGGGCACGTTTAGATCAGCAGCCGTGCGTAGCACTGGGAGGAAGTCAGGGTGGTCGAGGTTCTTATCGCGAGTGCGGCCGCAAACCATCGCCCCGCGCAGGCCGCACTGGGTCACTGCACGTCTCAGTTCTAACGCTGCTTCGTCCGGAGCGGGCATGGGAAGAACGGCAAAGCCCTGAAAGCGGGTGGGATGCCTTGCGATGCTCGCGGCTATCAGATCGTTTGTGCTCTTCGCGAGCCGAACACTCTCCAAAGGTTCAAGATTGTGCAGATCTGGCGTTGTCACGGAGAGCACCTGAACGTCTACTCCGCTTTCGTCCATCAACGTCAGACGGCCCTCCCCAAGATCTTCGAGACGCTGCCGGATTTCGCCTTGATCGAAGCTACCGGTTCCTTCTGAACCAATGGCCGAGGTCTCCCACGCGGTCGTTATTTCGTGTGTCGAAAAGTGCTCTTCGATGCTGATGATCTTCATGGTCTCTGAGTCCCCTCAGTTAGTATGGCGAAGATGACTTATTCATTCCATAGCTGATAGCGGATACCGTCTATGCAAAAATCGAATATCTCCCTCGAAAGGCTGGACGTACGTTCCCTGCGCATATTGAAGGTGCTATTGGATACGCGGAGCGTGACCAAAGCAGGAGAGGCTGTGGCGATCAGTCAGCCTGCCGCAAGCAGGGCGCTTGCTCAGCTCCGTCATGCAATCGGCGATCCATTGCTGGTGAGGGGACGCCACGGAAATACGTTGACGCCAAGAGGAGAGTCACTTCGGCCGGCGGTGAGCGAAGCTCTCGATGCCATCTCCTCCCTGTTCGAGCAGGAGATCTTTGAGCCCTCCAACACCAGGCTCTCGGTACGTGTTGCAGCGACAGATCATGGCGCAACCGTAGTGCTGGCGCCATTAGTTCAAGCACTCGCCACACTCGCGCCGGGGATCACTGTGGAGGTTGCGCCCTGGAGTGCCCAGACTCTCTCAGACCTTGAAACAGGCCGACTCGACTTGGCACTGGACGCCGAAAGCCATCTGCCAGAGAACTTTCATTTCCGCGCGCTCTTCAAAGAGAAGTATGCCTGCCTCGTTCGGCAGGGTCATCCATTGCTCAAGGCGCTGCGGAGAGACGGAAGCCTGAATCCAAGTCTGGCCTCAGCCTATCCACAAATCGTGCTGTTGTATCCGGTGGGTAACCGGCTGGAGGGCGACGATGTCCTTGCACGTCTCGGTCACCCAGCCAAGCGAATTGCACTGAAGACGCCATACTTCACTTCAGCTCCTCTGCTGCTCGCGAACACCGACGATCTCATTTTCTTGCCCTCGCGTCTAGGTCAAACGCTCGCACAATCAGCCCCTCTGTCCCTCATACCCTTGCACGCAGATACGGCTTTTGACTATCGCCTTATCTGGCATGAACGGACACAAAAGGACGCTGCCTTTGAATGGCTGAGAAATCAGATATATTGTCTCTTTCAATAGAAAGAAGGCATCGAGCCTTGCCTTCGCTGCGTCAGTCGGAGCGTCTGCAGCATAGGTCTTCATAAACGTGCTTGTGGGAGCTACTAGTCTCGGTGTTAGAGCATTTCACTGTTGCTGTGCAGAGCCAAGTTCCGCGAAGTGTGGCTTTTCCTGACGGAAAGCCACGTGGATCATCGCGCTCTGGTCTACACCTACAGTGAAAAAGCTCCAGTTCCCGAATGGCTGACCATTCGGGAGCTGCAAATTCAAACTGCCCTACCTTTTTCTGCTGTTGTCTACGCTACGGGATTGCCCTTGGCTTCACGGCGAGGAACACGGCGGGTGTCGTGCCGCCGTTGCCATCGGCCAGGTTCGGGTTGAACTGCTCGGTGTCGGTGAGCGAACTCGCGGAGACGATGTGCATGTTGCTGTCTCCGGCGGTGGAGACGAAGATCTCCGAGTAGTCGGGGCTGAAGATAGCCGCGATGGGCGTGGTGGCCTGGGTGCCGGTCAGCTTCACGCTGCTGATCGAGCCGACCGCCGGATTTGTGCCGGGGACGGTCGCCGCGGGGATCTTGTAGACAGGCAGCGTCGCGTTGCCCGGAGTTGCGTTGGTCGCCTCATAGGTGACCACGGCGAGTGTGGAATCGGGCGAGGTCACGACCTGATCGATCAGCGATGGTGCATACTGCGCCAGCGACTGCGGAGTGGTCGGGGTGGTGGCGATCTGGAGCGGGATCGTGTCGGTCACGGTGGTCCCGTTGGTAGTGACCTGCGTGGTGGGGCAGGCGCCGTTGCTGTTGCCGTTGGCAACGGTGGGTACGGCGACGCTCGAGTCGATGAGCTGAGGGGTGGGGCTGGCGATCGCGCTGATCAGATGCCGTCCGTCGGTGGTGCTGGCCAGGTGATCGGCGGCAAAGCCGTAGCCCACGAGAGTGGTGGGCGTCGTGGATGGCGGGACGGCCGCGAGCGGCGGTACCGCCGAGGGGTAGTTGTCAATCGGCGTCTGGCGCGTATCCGGGCAGTAGCCGCGCGCCGTCGTGTTCTGGCCGGAGAGAAATGCGCCAACCTGGGGTACCGCAAGCGCGAGGTCCGGCGAGCAGAAGGTGTTGTATGTCGAGTTGAGGTCGGTGGCGCCGCCGGGAACACCGACGTTCCCAGCAGGGCAATTGGCCACGGAGGTGCCGTTGGTTGCGTCCAGCTTCTCTGTGCTCCAGCCGGTGAAGCTGTTGTAGACGAACAGGGTGTTGATGCGTGCGGAGGGATTGTTCGGATCCTGCGCGGTGCCTACGATGTAGACCGTGGTGCCGTCCGGTGAGAAGGTGGCGCGTTGGCCGATGCCGCCATACTGCGTGATGATGCTGGCCGGCGTCCCGGTGCTGCCGGTGCTGCCGGTGCCTCCGGTTGTTGTCGAGCCGCTGGTGGCCGGCTGGTAGAGATAGAAGATCTGCCGATCCTGATCGTTGATCAGTACCTCGTTATTGGTGGGCGAAACGGCGAGGACCACGCCGGGCACCGTAGTGTCTTCCTTCGTGAGCGTATTGGAGGCGGCGGAGTAGATCATCAGCTCGCGGTAGCTGCCGAAGTAGAGGCTCGTCCCGGTCTGATCCAGCACCATGGAGTTCGGGATGTAGGGCATCCGAACAGGCGTGCCGGTAGTGTTCTGGCTGAGATCGAGGGCGGTGAAGTAGAGCGAGCGCGGGCTGGCGAGCCAGAGGAAACTGCTGGCCGTGCCGGGTGAGATCACGTTGATCGTGTTGCTGGCGATGGGTGTGCCGTTGTCGTTCACGCCGATCTGATTGATGGGAGACGGATTGCAGAGGCCGGGCGCACAGACCGCATAGACCGAGCTCGAACCGGGAAAGGTAGAGGTGATGCTGCCGGTGCTGCTGACGCCGATGGTGCGCTGATCCGTCGAGGTGTAGGTGACGGGAACACCGGTAATGTTGACGCCCTTGGTATCGATGACGGTCGCGGTGGTGGGCTGGGGCGTGTTCGGCGTGACGGTCACGCTGGAATTGCCGTTCGCGGCGAGAACGATCTTCTGCGGCGGGCAGGTGTAGAAGAAGCCGGCGCTGGAGCTGGTACCGGAGATGCTGGCGGTGATCACCGCCGAACCTGGCTGCATGGCGGTTGCAACACCATTCTGGTCGATCGAGACGACGGGATTGGTCGCACTGCTGCCGGAGGCGGCACTGGTGGTCTGCGCGGCGTAGCTGAGGTGGCCAATGTTGGTGCTGCAGTCCGGAACATTCGCGGAGTTGGGTGTCGGCGCGCAGTAAAGCTGTGTGGCTCCCTGGGAGTTGGTCACATATGCGGTGGCGTCCAGTTGTGCGGTCTTGAACTGGGAGACGCAGCCGTCGACGGGCCCTCCTCCGGTAGCGGTCGTGTCCAGACCGACGCTGGTGACGACCGGATGGATATACACCTGCACGGCATTACTGGACGCGAGTCCACTGGCGCTGGCCGTCATGGTGGCGACTTCGGACTGGTTGGTCGGGATGCATGTGGAGTAGGGGGCCACGCCGCTGTCCGTAAGACGGTTCCATCGTCCGGCGCAGACCTGCCCACTGGGTGACACGTCTGCGTTGTTGATGTCGCTGGTGCCGTAGCTGAGGGTGCCGACGCTCACTGTCGCGCCGGTGCAATCCTTGCCGCTTCCTGCAGTGAGCGTGCCCACCTGCCCATACGACAGCGAGATGCCTGTCTGCTGCGGGTCCAGGCTGAAGGACACGAGTGTGCCCTTCTTGGTCCCAAATCCTGCTCCAAAGCTGCTGCAGAAGTTATTGGGGTTACTTCCGCAACCGAGTATCGAGAGCTGAACGGGAAGCGTGACGACAAAGAGGACTACAAGGATCAGGTACCGCCGCATGAAACCTCCCCGTAACGGCCGGATGAAGGCATTTCCTGATGCTGGTCGCGCTACGCCTGCAGGAAAGTGCTCAAGCCGCCACGGTTGCACTGCAAAAAGATCACTGTGGAACGTGTCTCCCGAGTGTAAAGCAATGGAGGGATCAGGGAACAGGGGGCACGGATCAGGAACCAGGGCAAACGTTCCATGAAGGCGGGGAAGATCAGAAAACAGCAGACAAACCAGAGACCAGCAGAAAGCAAGTACTGAGGATGCAATTGCACGCATCTCCTCCCCATTGTTCTCTTCTCTGTCTGCTTTTCTCTGTCGCGCTGCTACCGGCTGCCGCTCGATGGCGTGTTCAGGTATTGATTGAACCAGTTCAGTGCACGCTCTAGAACGTCGATGCGGTGCTCCGGGTTGCGAAAGCCGTGGCCTTCGTTGGGATACACGACGAGCTCGGTGGGCACACCCTCCGCCTTCAGCGCGTGCCAGAACTCGAAGGACTGGGGTGCCGGGCACTCGCCGTCGCGATCGCCGACGACGACCAGCGTGGGGGTCTTCACCTTGCGGATGAAGTCGATGGCGGAGCTCTTAGCATAGACGGCGGGATCGTCATAGACGCTGGAGCCAAAGAAGGGCAGCATCCATTGATCGATCGAGTTCTCGCCGTAGTAGCTCTGCCAGTCCGAGATGCCGGCGCCGGCCACGGCCGCGTGGAAGCGCTGAGTCTGGGTGACGCCGAACATGGTCATGAACCCCCCGTAACTCCAGCCGGTGAGGCCGAGGCGGTTGTTATCGACGCTGGAATACTTCTTCTCGACCGCATCGACGCCCGCGAGGATATCCGCAAGATCGCCGTAGCCGAAGTCCTTGCGGTTGGCCATGGTGAAGCGCTCGCCCTGGCCATAGCTGCCGCGGGGGTTCGGCTCCAGCACGAAGTAATCCATAGCGCTGATGGGTGCGCCGCCGAAGCCGGCACTGGGCCAGCGCGGCAGGACTGCGCTGGACGGGCCGCCGTGCACCATAACGACCAGCGGATACTTCTTCGCCGGGTCGTAGTGTGCCGGCAGCATGAGCCAACCCTGGATATGGAAGCCTTGATTGGTCCATTCGATCGATTCGGATTTGCCCCAGGCCGGCTTGAGCGCGTCGTTCACGTGCGTGACCTGGGTGAGGGTGGTGCCGGGCCTGAGCTCGCCGACGTACACCTCGGGCGGCTTTTCAAAGGAACTGCTGGTGACGGCGAAGGCGCCATTCTTCGCAATGGACAGGCTCATGGCCAAGCGGCCGTCGCTGATGGACGCGGGAACGCGAAAGAGCTCGGGGCTGAGTGGCCCTTTGTCACCCCCATTGAACACGGCGGGCAACGTGCGAAAGGCGCTGTTGCCACCAACTACCTGCGACACACCTAGCGTGTCCGGTGTCATCCAGTGCAGCCATACCGACGTTACCTTCGCGCCGGGAGTCATGTCCACGGCTTCTCCGCCCGTCGCAGGCACCAGATAGACATCGCCCCCGGTGGCGCCCTGGTCGCTCATCAGACCGCCGATAAAGGCGATTCGCGATCCATCCGGCGACCAGCGCGGCACGGCGATCTGCAGGCCGTGGAGAGAGCCGGGATCCTTGTTTGGATCAACGATGCTGGTGGGCTGTGTCTTTGGCGCTGCGACCGCGGTGTAGAGCTGGGCCACCCACCAGTTGTTCTCTCCGGGCGGCAGCGCGGCGATGTAGGCGAGCTTCTGCGAGTCGGGGGACCAGTCGAACTCGTAGACGTGCAGAGAGTCGGGGGTCAGCAGCGCGGCCTCACCGCCTTGCGCGCTCACGGCGGCGATGTGCTGAATCTCCAGACCTTCGACGCCGATGACCCCGGAGGGCGGCTTCATGGCGGCCAGGGCGCCGGCGGGGCGTGTGGCGCCGGGCACGTAGAGGAAGGCAATGCGTTTGCCGTCCGGTGACCACGCGGGGTGGGTCATCGCGCCCTTCAAATGTGTCAACTGCTGCGGCCTTCCGCCGGGCGTGATCAGGAAAATGTCCGCCTGGCCGCCGCTGCCGCATGTGCCCGCGTATGCCAGCTCGCGTGAGTCCGGCGACCAGATCGGATCCTCCGCATCGCAGTCCTGACCTGTCGGGATCGGCTTTGCGTCCTCACCGTGCGGTCCGGCTACCATGACTTCACTGGGTCCACCATGCGCATGCACGGTCCAGGCCAGGTGGCCGCCATCCGGGGAAAGGGAGGTCTGGCTGACGGCTTCTACTTTGCCGAGATCGGTCAGAATCGCGCGAATCTTGGGGTCCGCCGGCGGATGCGCGGTATCCGGAGTATCGGCAGCAACGGCGGCGACGGAACAGAGTGCACAACAGAGAAGTGAGAGCGGCAGGACGCGGCACAGACGGAAAGGCGATGAACTCATGCGTCGGATGCTATCGCAAGTCGTGAGCGCCTGGTACGCAGTTGCAGGGAATAGGGACTGCTGACTGTTGTGGTATCCCTCCCTTCCCCATTCGCGCTGCTCAGGGTCAGGACGGGAAGACCCGGACGGGAACATCCGGATGGGAACACCCGGACGGATGTGTGAGTTCCATCTCTCAGAAACGAGACATGGAGCACCCCGTTGGGGTGGCAGCGCCCTACATTGCAATGGGGATGACGCTATGCCGATAGCCTTGCTTGCCAGCGCGGAATTCGATGGCGAGTCGGTCTCCACGGCGTGGGTGATAGACCAGCGCCGGTCGGAAGCAGACCAGGCAGGGCCCTCCGGGACGGCGCACACTGGAATACAGCAGCCCATTCGATCCCCGATCGAGCAGACGTCGCGCCAGTTGCTGGGGGGCGGCATAACAGGCCGGGACGGGCTCGGCCTGGACGCAGTCGGTGTAGTCTTGCGCGGGCTCGAGCGCATGGAAGGCGGCGCGAAAGTCCGCGAGCCAGTCATCGTAGGTCGAGACCTCTTCGTCCGGCCGCTCGCCGGGCAGCCCGGGCACGATCATCTCCGCCAAGTGCTTGCTCTTGTGATAAGCGACCTCGGCAATCGAAGTCTCCTGCGCTACGGCGGCGTACCATGCCCCGCGCGTCGAGTCGTTGAAGCGCGAGCCCGCGTCACTGCTGTGCGTGAAGGCGGCGTTCACGATATGCGCGTTCGGAATGCCGTAGACCAGCTCGTAGGTGCTGATGCCCGAAAGGCCATGGATCTCGCCCTGGATGCGGTCGTTGGTCGCGCCGTCGAGCAGCGCGGCATCGGCGAGCATTGCCGGATCGTCGGCAACAGCGGACAGTACCGTCCCTGCTTCGCTGTAGCGCGTAGGGATGAGTCGGTGCATGGCATCCTGCCGGAAGGGATGGATGGGCGGCTCCGGGTCAGTATGTGCCGCACGGGACGGTGTCTGTCGGCGGGAGCCTGGATTGCGCCCGCTCACCGGCCGCCGCGCCAGCTGTCCAGCATGCGTCGTACCGCGAGCATGCCCGGCTGCCCATGGCGCAGCATGTAGTCCAACGGCGTGGCTCCAGCGAACATGGCGCCGCGATTGCCCAGCACGACCCAACGGTCGGCCCAGGGTTGGGCGAAGTAGATGTTGAGGGCCTTATAGATGCCGATCACGAGCGAGATCCGCATGAGCGTGTCCTGATCCAGCCGCTTGCCGCGAGGCTGTTTCTTCCAGGCATGAAAGGTAGAGGAGGCGATCCCGTTCAGCAGTCCGCGTGCCTGTGTTTCATTTAGCTGCCATGTTGCGGCGATATTCAGGAAGACTCGGATAGCGCTCGGGCTGAGCCGGGCGCGCTCCGCGCTGTTTGCCAGATCAGGAGCCTGGTCAAAGGAGTAGCCCGCTACTGCGGCGGGGGCCAGAAGTGCTGTCGCCATCACATCTCCTCGAATTAGAGAGAGAATACTCTCGAAATCGAAGATACGCAAGCTTATCTGCTACTCCCAGGTGGGGTATTTTTTAGCCCACTCACTCTTCGGGTATTTGGCTTGCACGATGACGAAGAGTTGATGATTCAGATCTTTCGTAGCGTCGGTGCTGCAGCCGTTGCGCACGACTCGCTCGGCAAAGCCCAGCACATTCGGGGTGCGGGGATCTGCAGGATGCTGCTTCTGCCAGTCGAGTGCCTGACGAGCGAAGTAGTCGGACGCACAGGCAACGGTACGCAGCGATGCGACCTCCCTATCGGCGGCCGCGCGATCTGCCGATGTGAGGAATGGCGGATCGCGCTGCTCGGCAGGTGTGGCGGCGGTCGTTGTCCCGAGGGTTGGCTGGTTGGAGGCGGTGGCCTGCCACCAGTTGTCTCGGTACTCGCTGTAGGTAGCGAAGCCATCCGGCCGCTGCATGCCTGCGCGCACGTAGGGTTCGGTCGAGGCGAAGCGCATGAGCGCGAGCAGACCGTTGACGTGGCGATCGTCTTCGCGGGTCGCGGAGTCATAGGCATCGAGCGACGGCTTCCATGCGGGATAGCAACCGATCAGGATCGGCGACATGCGTTTGGCGACTGCCGGTTGACGCAACAGGACGGCGCGGGCCCAGGTTGCCTGCGCGATCTGGAAGCGCAGGTTGCGCGACAGCGCTTCATTCGCGGCTGCGTCGGCCAGCAGTGTGAGCGGCATGCGCGTGTTCAGGACATTGGCAGCGTCCTGATCGAAGAGCAGCGTCTCCGCCTGCGAAGTGGTCACACCGCATAGGCCCTGCGGGTCCGGCTTTGTACCTGGCGGGTCGGCGAGGTCGGTATCGAAGATGATGCCCGCCGGAAGGGTGCCGGCATCTTTTAGAAATGCATCGAGGGTCGGCGAGCTGTTCTGGCGCAGCATCCGGAAGAGGTTGATGGTCGATCGTGTTGCCTGCCCTTGGAGTGTCGGCGACAGCGCGTCCAGCTCTGTGCGCATGGCGGATGGACTTGGGGTGAAACGAATGCGGTAGTAGGTGGCGGCGGTCCAAGCCGGCGAATCTTTCGGCACCGCGGCGGCAGCAGCTTGCAGCAGGTCGGGAATGGCGTCGTCGTTGGCCTCGGCTGCGGTGAGGGCAGCAACGAGCCAGGGGATGGAGTGAGTGGCACGCCAGCGGGCCAGCGCATCATTCGCGGTGACCCTGTTTTTCGCACGCTGCGTAGCCAGTTGGTTGTCGGTAGGCAGCTCCACGCTGTCGGGGATGTCGCGACTCGCACCCTGCATGGCATCGATCCAGGCAAGGAGGTCGGCCTGTGGGGTTGGTTTCGCAGCCTGTCGCGGTGTCGCTTGGTTCGTCTTGTTCGTGTCGTTATCTGCGTCGGGGCGATCCTTATCGTTGAGGTAACGATTGTTGAGGTAGTGGAGGTCGATGAGCGCCTGTTTGAAGACGCCGGGTATCTGTGGCCGACTGGGTGCGCTGGCGCGCGCTGCCAGCGTTTGTGCCTGTGCCGCCGGGTCGAGACGAATCATCACGAAGTCAAGCAGCCCGCTCGCATCGGCGTGCTCGGATTCGAGCGAAGGATCCATCACGATGGCGCGCAGGGCATCGCGTGCCTCGGCCAGCCGCTGGGGCCGCTTTTGTGCGACGAGCGCGGCATATTTCTGCTGGGCGTCGGCGCGTTCCTTGTTGTAATCCGCGTTGGGCTGCTCGATGGCCGCGTCGGGCACATCCGTGATCTGTCCGATGGTGGCGCGGCGGATCATCGCTCGCGCGGCAACCAGGGGCGCGATGCCGTGCCAGGGCGAGCTCGTGTCCGCGGCGATGGTTTTGAGCTGTGCAATGGCGACGTCGTAGTCGGTCTGATAGAAGGCGGCTGCTGCGCGCTGATAGGCGCGGTCCTGGCGCAGCCATGCGGGAGCGCCCGCGGGGGCGTCGGCCGGCAGTGCATTCGCGAAGCCATTGCAGTTGGCAAAGACGGTATCTTGCCCGCGCACCCAGTCGGCGAAGGATGCCGCGTCGTTGGCATGCGCGGCCTTGCGGTCTTTCAGTGTTTGTGTGGCGGTGGTGAATGCCGGATCGAGACAGTTGGGAAACGACTCGTAGGAGGCACCGGGGACACGGCGGTCCGCATCCAGGCGGTTGTCCACGTAGACGCCGGGTGCGGGTTTGGCGACGGGAGGGACGGGCACTCCAGAGTCCTTGCGCGCGACGAGCCATGCGTCGGCCGCGGATGGCTGCTTCGCACCGCTCGCGGAGCTATCGTCGTCGTCGCCTTCGGCGGCTGCATCGAGGAATGCGTTGAGCTGGATTGCCTGCTGCTGTTCGTTTGCACTGAGGCCGGCGCCGTTGAGCCAGTCATAGGCGATCACGAGATGGCGGAGGCTATAGCCGGGCAGCGGCACGCCAAGCTGTCCTTTTACGTAGTTGGCGTGAGGGCCGTCAGGGGCGTGATGCAAGACGAAGACTGCCTCAGGAAAGAAGGGGCCACAACTGTTGCCGGGGAAAGCGAAGACGAAGACGACCAGCAAGGCCAGGACGAGCGAGCGTTGTGGCTTCATGGAGTGAGTTCCTGTGCGAGGGATGCAACGGGCACTTCGGCAACCGCGGTGAGTTGCCGCGGCTGCCAGGGCTTGGGTGCAAAGAGATACACGCGTGTGGCCGGGTTCAGCGATGCGACCGTGTGTGGCCATGGCTCATCGGTGGTGAGCCCGAGGCTGGTGCGGCAGAGCGGTTCGGTGACAGCGCTGGATCGAGGCGCGGTAGCAGCAAGCGCGCGGGGACCGCCCATGCGGAAGAACATCGGCACAGCTTCATCAATCGGGAGCGTGTGCAGCCAGGAGTCCGGCCCGCACCAACTGACCAGCGCAGTGATGGAGAGTGGCATGCCCGGCGGCAATTGCGGACGCAGCGAGGTGAGCAGGCCAGCGTAGAAGGCGCGCTGGGAGGCGGTGGCGTCGAAGTCGATCTGGAATGCGCGAACCCCGCCGCGGGCGCTCACTGTGGCGAGATGGGACGCGCCGGCGGCGCGCAGTTCGGGTGTATCGGCGAAGCCGGGGCGCGTCTCGATGCGCACGACGGCCATCAGGGAAGCGCCGGCGGCCGGTATCAGTGGTTGGCGTCTGGGCAGCACCGTGAGGTGGTCGCTGAGGAGAATGGTCTCGGCGAGGTACGCGACGCCAACCGTGGGTGAAAGGGTATGCAGGTCTTCCGGCTCTTCCCACGCCCACAGGACGCGCTGCGGCATGATGCCGGGAAAGGCGGCGGGCAGTGCGGCGAACGCAGCGGGTTGATGCTGCCGGTGATGGACCGACAGAACCGCAGTGACACAGGCGACGGCGAGCGCGCAGCCGGCTATGAGTAACATCCACCATCGAACGGATGAGGCGCGCCGCGTCATGGTCGCTCCTACCATACCGTGTGACCATGAACGGCAGAAAGTTCTAAAGGGACGATAGATGCCGAAGGTACCGGCTGCAGCCCTTTCTCTATGCCGTCAGGCGATCGTGCTTGACCGCGTACTCATCGAGCAGCACGGCGACTAGGACTGCCGTGGGGACCGAAACCATGGCGCCGAGGACACCTTGCAGCTCGGAGCCGATCAGTAACGAGACGATGACCGCGAGTCCGGGCAGATCGACCGAACTCTTCATGATCTTCGGCGTGAGGTAGGAGTTCTCCACCTGCGCGTAGATGCCGTAGGCGATGCAGACATAGAGGACATGCGACCAGGAGTCCATGGCGGCGGCCAGGATCACGAGCGCCATTGAGATCATGGCCCCGATGACCGGAATGATGTTGAAGACGCCCATCAACACGCCGAGTGCGTAGGAGTAGCGAATGTGCAGCGCGGTGAAGACGATGGTGGAGTACACACCGAGGATGAGCATGAGCGCGCCCTGGCCGAGCAGCCACTTCCCCATGCGCACGTGTGCGCGCATCAGTGTCTGGTCGAGGCGTTCGCGGCGTCTGACCGGAAAGAAAGAGAGCATCCAGTTGTAGGCATGCTCGCCTTCCAGGGTGAAGTAAATGGTGAGGACGATGCCGGTGATGATCTTGAAGAGCTTACTGGCCCACATACTGACGGAAGTAAAGAGATACCCGACGAAGTTCGAGGCGTAGTCCTGCAGCTTCGTGTTCATCGAGCCGATGTCCAGGCGAGAAGCAAATGGTAGTTTCTTCAGACGGATCAGCATCTGCGGGCCGCGTGTCGGCAGCTCGCTGACGAATTCACGCAGATCGCTCAACACAGGCGGCAGGGCGAAGAGGAAGAAGAGAGTGATGGCGCCCGCGACGGCGACAAAAATGATAGCAATGGCTGCGCCGCGTCCCGGATTCCATTTGCCGATACGCAGCCGCTGCACGCCGCGCACCACGGGCATCAGCACGACCGCGAACAACGCGCTGACGTAGAGGAGCACCAGCACTTCGAGCAAATGGTAGGCGAGGGCAAGGCCGATGCCGAGCGCGAAGGTGAAGACGATGTCACCACGTAGAGAGCGCTTGCGCGGCCTCAGCTTTGTCGGATGTTCCAGGTTGGTCGTCTGCAGGTCATATTGGACTGGCTGGTCGTTCATTGCATCACTCTCATCGTGCAGCTCCGTTCGTGCGGGGCTCTTGTGTTGCCGTGTCCGGCGTTCCGGCGCCGGTAAGCCAGGCTTGGATGCGGTCGACCACATCGGCCGGGGAGGCGCCCCCGGTGTCGACGGTGAGATGCGCGCGACGGTAGTGCGGCAGCCGGCGGGTGAGCCGGTCGGCGGGCGACTCGATTGCGGCGAGCAAGGGGCGTATCGGCGTCTCGTCGCCCCTGCGGCAGCGGGCGAGCAGTTCGGCAAGCGGAGCTTCCAGATAGATCGTCACCGCGGTCGGCACGGATTCTCCAGTGTCCCCCGAAATGCGAGGTAGTGGGGAGAATAGCAGTTGACGGACATCTTCGGTCTCGATGGCGCCTCCACCGAGCGCGATGACGGCTGAGTCCGATGTGCGGTCGTCCAGCGCCAGCTCGGTTGCGATGGTCTCGGCCTCCAGCCGACGGAAGTACTGCTCACCATGCCGAGCGAAGATCTCGGCGACAGCGAGACCTTGCTGCGTGGTGATGAGTGTGTCGATGTCGAGGAAGCGCCAGCCGAGCCGGGATGCCAGCAGCGGTCCGACCGTGGATTTTCCGGCTCCCATGAAGCCGGTGAGCACGATACGACGCGGAAGAGGCGCAGGCCCCTCAGGGCCTACGGTCATTTCGCGCTCTGCCCGGTGTTCTGCTTCTGCCCGGAGAGCGTCGTCTGGATGTTGTCCCAGACTGCAGGGCTGGGATCGTGGATAGGCAGCAGCAGCTTCGCCTGCTGAGCGATGTATTCCAGATCGCGGACCAGGCTCGCGCACTGCTCGCAGGTCTTCAGGTGCGGCTGGCTCTTCAGGTCGGCACCGGACCCGAACAGTTCGGGCAGGTGCGCCTGGAAGTCTTCACAGGTGATGGGCTGGTTGCTGGTGGTCATGGCTTCATTCTTTTGGCCCGCACTCATAGGACTGCCTCGCGCCGGTGAGTTGTCTGCTGGCCTGTTCGCAGCAGATCGCGCAGCTTCATCCGCGCCTTGTGGAGTTGCGACTTACTGTTGCCGATGGAGCACTCCAGCATGCCGGCGATCTCGTTGTGCTCGTAGCCTTCGACATCGTGCAGCACAAAGACGAGACGATACCCCGGCGGCAGGTCGGAGACGGCCCGCTCCAGGGTGACGCGATCGATCGATCCGGAGAGCATCAGGTCGCGCGCGCCGATGTCCTTGCGCGGCCCATCTTCCTGCGAGGGCTCAAGCGTCTCTTCAAGCGATACCTGGGGAAGACCCTTCTTGCGCAGGTGCATGAGCACCACGTTGACGGCCAGTCGATGAAGCCAGGTGGAGAAGGCCGAGTCGCCGCGGAAGGTGCCGATCTTGCGATACAGCTGCAGAAAGGCCTCCTGGGTCAGGTCTTCGGCTTCGGCCACATTGCCCAGCATGCGCAGGCACAACGAGTAGACGCGCCGCTTGTGCAGCGCGTAAAGCCGCTCGAAGGCCGCACCATCACCGGCCTGCGCCGCGGCGATCGCTTCGGCCTCGCCGGCAATAGGTGGGTTGCGGCGCAGATGCTGGTTGTTGTTCTGCCGCTCGGGGGTCGCTGTTGCGGTGCCCTTGGCTGGCGGAGAGAAGACGCCGTTGGTTACGGATTTAGTCATTTTTATACTTTTACTTGTCAACGCAGTTGTCATGGGTACGCTACTCATCGGTCACCAGAACATCTGGATATGGACAGTGCACAGTCGGACGCCTCGGATGCCGGAACGGTTGCCTTTGAGGATAGGAGCGGTGGTTCGGGACAGCAGATCCATGCGCTTCGTGACTCCGTTGATTTGGTCGGGACGACAGGCTGTCCTTTTTCTGCACCCTGTCGTTCAGCTTCCGACGAAGCGGGCGTAGAGCGTGCGAGCCAGCGTGACGTCCGTGGTGCCCTGAATCAACGCGCGGCCATCGGCAAACAGGGTGAGGGTGTGCGGGCCGCGGCGGAACTGAAGCAGGAGAGCGTTCTGGCGTACCTCGCCGTGAGGCCGTAGGCGGGCGGCTGTCGCAGCAAGATCGACCGGACGGTGATGCTCATGGATCTGCACGGAGTTTCGCCCGCAAAGTGTGATGTGCGGCCGGCCATCCCCGCGCAGATGGGCGAAGTTGCGTTCGCCGCAGACCTCACAGCCGGGCCGCGGCGCGGCTGCCGTGATCTCGGAATGCTCGTTGCGCCACAGATCCCAGGCCAGTAGGGTCCGGCGCATCGCTGTTTGATCTCCCGTCAGATATTTGAGCGCCTCGGTGACCTCGATGGATGCGGCCAGGTTGACGGCTGTGTTCAGGATGCCCGCAGTGTCACAGGTCTCTACCGGGCCGGTGGGGGGTTTGGGGAAGAGGCAGGCGAGGCAGGCAGTCTCACCCGGCAGTACGTTCATCGTGACTGCATAAGCCCCGACGGCGGCGGCATAGATCCAGGGCCGACCCTGTTCCACGGCGTAGTCATTGATGAGGTAGCGGGTCTCGAAGTTGTCGGTGGCGTCGAGGATCAACACTGCATCCTGAAGCAGCTCACGGATGTTGTCCGGGACCAGGTCGGCAACATGCGCGCGCACTTGGGTGTCGCGGTTGAAGCGGGCGATCTGCCGCCGGGACGCCTCGGCCTTAGGGGTGGCTGCGGCGGCATCTGCCTCGTCGAATAAGACTTGGCGCTGCAGATTGCTTTCCTCCACAAAATCGCGGTCGATCAGGATAAGAGTGCCGACCCCGGCGCGCGCCAGCAGGCCGGCCGCAGCGGCGCCGGTGGCCCCGCAACCGACGATTGCTACCGTGGCGGTGGCAAGACGTGCCTGACCCGGCTCACCGATGGGAGCGAAGAGCACCTGTCGCGAGTAGCGCTCGGCGCGTGTGGCCGGAATCGTACCTGGAACCTGGTTGGGGACAGTCACGGAAACCGTATCGGGAACTGTATTTGCGCTCTGCATTCCGTCTAGTATAAGAAGACGCAAGTTCGCGGTCGGGCGGTGCGTTTTCTGCGCATCTCACTTACGGAAATTGCCTATAGCGCAAAACGAAGGCCAACTCCGCGGGTCGTCCGCCGGAGCACTTCCCTGAGAGGTTGATTGACTGTAGTGCTTTCTCGTTCTGCGTCTGGACCCTGGAGTGTTCACCGATTGAGCGCTGCATGCGGCCGTCCAGCCTGCATTCTCGTTGCTCTGCTCAGTTGGACCCTTGTCTGCCTCCCACAGACCACTCCGCCCCCTGCCAGTTCAGGCGATAGGGGAGTGCCCTCGGATTCAGTCGATTTGCCTGCTGCACCTGCGGCAGCCCAGCATCCGGAATCGGATACGACGTCCACTGGAACTGCTATGCCGGGCATCGATTCCTTTGCCGGCAAGAAGGTGACCGGCATTCGTTTTGATGGCGTCACGAGCTCCATGCTCGACCCCGTGCCGTCGCAACTGGCGCTACAGCCCGGTGACCTGCTGGATGAGGCGAAGGTGCGTGAGAGCTTGCGGCGACTCTATGAATCGGGGCTCTACGAGACACTCCAGGTCCAGGGCCTCCGCTCCAACGACGGCGTGATCGTCATCTTCGCCGGTGAGCCGAGGCTCTTCGTCGGCCGGACTCAGATCTTCGGCGTGAAAAACGACCAGTTGCAGGCGCAACTGATCGGTTCCGAACGGTTGCAACCTGGAACCCGCTACAACCAGCGCAAGTTGGACACCTCCCAGACCTCCATCGAGCAGGCGCTGACCGAAAACGGCTTCTACCAGGCGACCGTGGAGCGGCGTCTGCAGCTGGACGCTCCGAACGCGCAGGTGAATGTGATCTACAACGTTCACACCGGCAAACAGGCGCGGATCGGCAACGTGAAGCTGGACGGGACGCCGGGTATCTCGCTTGAAGAGTTCCGCAAGGTCAGTGGGCTGAAGACCGGCAAGAAGGTGGAACGCGAGACCGTGAACCGAGCCCTGGCGAAGCTGCGGAAATACTACGACAAAAAGAAGCGATGGGCAGGCGCGGTGACGCTTGAGACCAGCGAGTATCGCGTTGCTACCAATCAGCTCGACTACTCCTTCCAATCCCGCGAAGGCCCGCTGGTCAGCGTGGAAGTGGACGGAGCAAAGTACAGCCGCGGTGCGATCGAACGGCTGGTGCCTATCTACGAGGAAGGCACAGTCGACCTCGACCTGGTGAATGAGGGAGCGCATAACCTGCGCAGCGATCTGCAGAGCAAGGGATACTTCGACGCAACCGTGACGCATGAGCCGGTGCACACCAGTGCGGACAAGATCACGGTTCTATACAAGGTAAACCGTGGACCGGAGCACCGCGTGGACTCGGTAAAGATCGAGGGCGGCAAATATTTCGATCACGACACGCTGGAAGAACATGTGAGTGTGCGGGCGGCCAATTTTGTGGAGCGTCACGGCACCTACAGCCAGGCGCTGGTGGAGAGCGATGTCGACAACCTAACCGGCCTCTACCAAGGCAATGGCTTTAGCCATGTAGTGGTCACGCCGGAGATCAAGGACGTCGACACGAAGAACAAGAAGGGCAAGAAATCCGCGCAGATCGATGTCGTGTACCGGATCCAGGAGGGCGCGCAGCAGAAGATCGGCAGCTACCAGATCAATGGCATGCAGGAGGTGTCCGTCGATGTCGTTCGGTCGTCCCTGAATACAGTGGTCGGGCAGCCTTACTCCTCCCTGAATGTGACCGGCGACCGCGATCTGATCCAGAGCTACTATGTGAGCCACGGCTATGGAAACGCCCAGGTGACGGTGGTCCAGAAGAACGATCCGGCAAACCCTTCGCTGGTGGATGTGACCATCAATGTGGTGGAAGGGTCGCAGATCTTTGTCAATAAAGTACTGATCTCCGGACTGCATTACACGCGACCCACGACGGTCGCACCACGGGTGACGATCCGCCCCGGGCAGCCTTTGGACCAGACGGCGCTGCTCGATTCGCAGCGCAAGCTCTACAACCTCGCGCTGTTCAACGAAGTGGATACAGCCGTGCAGAACCCGGCTGGCGATCAATTGCACAAAAACGTTCTGTTGCTCACGACTGAGGCCAAGCGCTGGGATGTCACCTACGGTTTTGGCTTCCAGGCGCAGACGGGCACGCCGTATCGCAACACGCCATCGGCGGCGTATCTGATCCAACAGGGTCTCAACCCGAGCTCGTTTTCCGGCAGTTCGAACGGGCACTTCGGGATCAGCCCGAACGTGGTCTTCGACATCTCCCGCATCAACCTGTTCGGGACCAACCAGTCCATCAGTCTGCGCACAAACTACGGCACGCTGGAACAGCAGGCGATTCTGCTCTACCAGTATCCGGGGCTGTTCAAGAACCCCAACCTCAGCGGGTCGCTCTCCGGCGGTTACACGAGCAGCCAGAATGTGACGACGTTCTCTGCGTCGTCGACCTTCGCGACGGCGCGTGTGACGCAGCGCTTAAGCAAGGCGTCGACGCTGATCTATTCCTTCTCCTATCGCGAAGTGAAGGTGGATCCGAACAGTATTCAGGTGAGCCTTGCCCTGGTGCCGCTGCTGTCGCAGCCGGCGCGCGTCGGCGGCCCGGGCCTGAACTACATTCGGGATACGCGCGACGATCCTCTGGACGCGCACCACGGCAGTTTCAGCAGCGCACAGATCTTTCTCTCCGATTCGATCTTCGGGTCGCAGGCAAACTTCAGCCGCATCGACATCACGAACTCGTCATACTACGAGTTCGGCAGGCGCAACTGGGTCTTCGCCCGGGAGACACGCTACGGCCAGGAGCGGGCCTTCGGAGACGGGAACCAGCTATTGATCCCACTGCCGGAGCGACTCTATGCAGGCGGCGCCACGTCGCATCGCGGCTTTGCCATCAATGCAGCGGGGCCGCGCGACCCGGAGACGGGCTATCCCATCGGAGGAGCGGCTGCAGTGGTCAACTCGTTCGAATTGCGGACCCCTTACCCCAATCTGCCGCTGGTAGGGAACAATCTCGGCTTCGTGATCTTTCACGACATGGGCAACGTGTTCAATAGTTCGGACGATGTCTTTCCCAGCTTTCTTCACTTCCACCAACCGAATGAAGCCGCGTGCCGGACCGTGCCTATCGTGAACACGAATACGGACGGATCGCTGAAGGTGCAAGAGCAGAACTGCAGTTTCAACTATTGGTCGCACGCCCTGGGCCTGGGGCTGCGCTATCGCACACCGATCGGTCCCATTCGCGTGGATACGAGCTATAACCTCGATCCGCCGTACTTTCCGGAGGTCTACGACTACCAGAGCACGACATCGAATATTCCCCAACCGCAGATCGGGCAAGCGGGACACTTCAACTTCTTCTTCTCGATCGGGCAGACGTTCTGATGACGAGACGGGTACCACACACGGGACGATGGGTGGCAGTGTTGGCCGCTGCGCTGGCCTTGGCGTGCGCCGGCATGGGTCAGGACGCGCCCACGGGTGTCGAGACAGCGCCCGGGACAGAGCGCCCGGTGACCACGTCGGCGCGGCCCGAGGCCTCGATCCCGACCGAGGCAAAGCAGCTCAGCACGATTCACGGCGTAGACAAGCTGGACGAGCAGGACCGGGACCTGACCTTTCTGCCGGAGTTGCTGCCTACCGATGGCGTACCGGACCTGGCAGCGCAGAAGACAGGCGATGCGGAGGTCGAAGGCGAAGCAGACAGACTGCACCAGAAACCCCTGCTGCTGGACCGGGCGGTCGCTGTGATCGATGGCGAGGTGATCCTGGAGAGCGATGTGCGGGAAGAGGAGCGGTTCGCGGTCTTTGAACCGTTCAGCGTGCCGGGCGGCCAGTTCTCTCCGCTGCAGGCCATGCGACGGATGGTGAACCGCACTTTGTTGCTGCAGCAGATGGCGGAGCAGCAGATCGTGCCACCGCCCACGGATGCGGCGGTGGATCAGCAGATCGACGATCTACGCAAGCACCTGCCGGCATGCGCGGGCCAACATTGCGATACGGCCGCGGGCTGGCAGCGTTTCCTGGCCGCGCACGGCTTCAGCGAGGGGCAACTGCACACGCGCTGGAAGGAGCGGATGCAGATACTCAGCTTCATTGAGATCCGTTTCCGCACCGGTATCCGCATCTCCAAGTCGGAGATCGCGACCTATTACAAGCAGAGCTTCGTCCCGGAGTTCCAATCGCGCAAGCTGACACCGCCGCCGCTGGCGAAGGTCTCGGACCGCATCGATGAGGTGCTGCTGCAGCAGCATGTCAACGTCCTTCTGAGTGACTACCTGCGCAGCTTGAAAGATGCCGGCAGCGTGCAGATACTGGATCAGAAATATAAAAATCTTGGCGATACCGCCACGGCAACCAACAATGGCGCCAGCGTACCCTCGACACGCGACGGAGGAGAGCAGTGAGCACGCCGCCGTCTTCGACACCGACGCCTTGGCAGCGCCGGCGCGCCCTGCGGCTGCTGGGTCGCATCGTGCTGATCGTGTTCATCGGCGTCCTCGTGCTACTCGGCGCCGTCTTCTGGTACGCAAACACGGAGTCGTTTGCAAACCGCGTGCGCACCGAGGTCGTCGATATCCTGACGACAGCCACCGGAGGCCGCGTGGAGTTGGCGCATTTTGGCTGGCATCCGTTGAAGCTGGATGTGGAGTTGGACGGGCTGACCATCCACGGTCTCGAAGGGCCCGGCGAGGTGCCGTATGCGCATGTCGACAAGCTCGAGGTGCGTGCCAAGATCATCGACCTGTTTCGCGCGCAGATCGGGCTGAACCTGCTGCAGATCGAGCACCCTGTCTTCCATCTGATCTTTTATCCCGATGGATCGACCAACCAGCCGGTACCGAAGAAAACGACGAAGAGCGGCAAGCCGGTGACGGACACGCTGTTCGACCTGGCGGTCGATCGCACGCAGATCGACAACGGCGTGCTGCTGCTGAATCAGCGAGCGCTGCCCTTCAATGTGGCGGCGAACGATCTGTCGGCCAAGGTGACCTATCAGGCGAAGCCGGAGCGGTATCTCGCTACGCTGCATGTAGAGGATCTGACGGCGGAGCGCGGCAAGACGCCGGGTGTGCATTCGAAGCTCGACCTCAATGCGGAGCTGGCGCGGAATGCGCTGAAGCTGGATGGGCTGCACTTCCTCTCTGGCGCGTCGAAGCTGGACGCCTCCGGTTCGCTCACCGATTTCGCGGCGCTGCACTGGCAGATCGGCGCGAACGGTACGATCGATCTGCGGGAGGTTGCGGCGCTGGCGGCGGTCGATGGACTGGGGCCGGGTGAGGCGGGATTGCAGATCAAAGGGCAGGGAACTGCCGCGAGTGCCTTTGACGTGACCGGCAATCTGCAGTTGAAAAATGCAACCTATCGCACTCCGTCACTGCTGCTGGCAGGACTCAATGCGACGACATCGCTACGCGCCACGCAGGACGAGATCGTGCTGCCTGACCTGAAGGCGCGTCTGCGGCAGGGCGGCGGCATCGACGCTAACGCAACGGTGGTTCACTACATTCCGCCGTCACCACCTGCCCCGGGTGCTCCAACGCCGAAGGCGTCTCCGCAGCAGGCGAATATCCATGCGCGCCTCTACGGAATCAAGCTGCAGACGGTCTTCGAGATCATCGCGGAACAGAAGTACGCGAATCTCGGCTTCGATACACAGGCCGATGGGACCGCCGATATTGCGTGGACCGGCTCGCCGGACGATTTAATCGCGCGAGCGAAGATTGCGCTCGCCCCACCGCGTCCGCCGACGCCCAATGAGGTGCCGGTCAACGGTGTCATCGACGCCACCTATGCACTGCGCGGCGGCAGACTGGAGGCGCGCCAGGTCGAGCTGCACACGCCCGCATCGTTTGTAGGGGCCAGCGGCAAGGCGGCGTTCTCCCCAATGACCGGCGCCAGCTCGCTGAAGGTAGACGTCACCACGCGCAACCTGAACGAATTCGACCGCGCATTGATTGCCTTTGGAGTGCAGTCGCAAGGCAAGAAGGGCATCGCAGCCATTCCGGTCCAGCTACATGGCGAAGCCGGCTTCCACGGCACGGTTACCGGCTCTTTGCTGGCGCCGGATGTGAAGGGCCACGTCAGCGCCACCAACTTCGCTACCGTGATCGACACCGCGTCCCCGACAAAGCCTCCACCCTTGCCGGCCACACCCATCAGCGCCACGCCGCCGCATCCGCCGCCGCTATCGCAGGGCACACGGCAAACAGTGCAGTGGGACGATCTCGAACTCGATGCCGAGTACAGCCCGGCGCTGATCTCGGTCTCGAACCTGTCGCTCACGCGCAGCAAAACGTCGATTCACGCCTCCGGCCAGTTGCATGCGGCGCGTACACGGCGCAATAAGCCGGTCTTTAACAATAATTCCACGCTGACCGCGGATGCGCGTATCAACGACGCAAGCATTCCGGACCTGCTGTCCATCGCCGGCCAGAGCCTGCCCGTCACCGGCACACTGAACCTGCAGGCACATGCCGGAGGCGCACTGAACAACCTGAACGGCGGCGGCCACCTGTCCGTGGCGGGCGGCGACATCTACGGCGAGCCATACAAAGGCCTGAACACGGACTTGCGGTTTGCCGGGCAGACGGTCGGCGTCACCAATCTGGTGTTTGCGCAGAACGGCGGCCGTCTGACCGGCGACGCCGATTACAACATCCAGGCGAAGAGCTTCCGTGCTAATGCCCAAGGTACCGGCTTCGAGTTGGCGCACATTCAGCAGTTGCAGAAGAGCAAGACGGCGGTTGGCGGCGCGCTGACCTTCGACTTGCATGCGAATGGCACTGCCGACGCGCCGCAGGTGAACGGCAAGCTGGCCCTGGCGAACCTGACGTTGAACGGACAGGCTGCCGGCGATCTCGCTGCCAACGTGCATACCACCGGGCACACGCTCTACCTGGATGCGAATGCGGGGCTTGCGCAGGCGAAGTTCCTGGTCGGCGGTCAGATGCAGTTGATCGGCAATTATCCGATGCAGGCGAAACTTACCTTCTCCCAGCTGGACTTCGCGCCGGTGCTCAAGCTGCTTGACGTGACTGGTGTCAATGGCAGTTCGCAACTGGCAGGGGTTGTGAACATCGCCGGTCCGGCGAAGACGCCGAAGCGGCTGGACGGCACGGCCGAGATCGACCAGTTTCAGGTCACATTGCAAGGGCTGCCCCTGACCAGCAAGGGGCCGATTCGCGCATCCTTAAATGACGGTGTCGTGAAGCTGGACCAACTGGAGATCGATGCGCAGGACACCAATCTGAGCGCCGGGGGCACCGCCGATCTGTTGGGCGACGGCGGTCTGGACCTGCAAGCGCACGGCGGCATCAATCCCAAACTCGCGCAAAGCTTCAGCCCTGAGATCTCCTCCTCGGGTCATATCGACTTTCATTTCACCGCACAGGGTGCGCTGAAGAAGCCGGACCTGGAAGGCGCCGTCAACTTCACCGATGTCAATCTCGCCTACCAGGCGATACCGAATGGCATCAGTCACCTGAACGGTTCGATGGTCTTCAACCAGGACAGGCTGGAACTGCGCAACATTGTGGGCACTACGGGTGGCGGCCAAGTCCAGCTGGGCGGCTTCCTGATCTATCAGCAGGGCATTTACGGTGACATCACCGTCAAGCTGAAAGGCACACGCTTCCGCTATGCCGGGCTGAGCAGTTCTGTCGACGCGGGTCTACGACTGCAGGGTACGCAGAATGCTCTGCTGTTGAGCGGCAATGTGCAGATCACTCGCTTTCTGGTGGGGCCGAACGTTGATTTCGCCGCACTCGCCGGATCGGGTGCCGTGGCGCCGCCGCCGGATCCAAACTCTTTCGGGAACAAGCTGCGACTGGATGTGCATCTCACCTCCGCTCCGCAGATGGACTTTCAGAACTCGTTTGCACAGATTGCCGGCAGTGTGAACCTGCGTATCCGCGGCACCGTGGCCCAGCCCGCAGTCTTGGGCCGTATCAACATCTCGGACGGCAAGGCCACGTACAACGGCACCACCTATCAGTTGCAGCACGGCGATATCTACTTCACCAATCCGGTGAAGATCGAGCCGACCATCGACCTGGATGCGACGACGCGCATCGAGGAGTACGACGTCACTATCGGGCTGCACGGCACGGCGAGCAAGCTCACTCCCACCTTCCGCTCCGAACCGCCGCTGCCGGAGGCGGATGTGGTCTCGTTGCTGGCCCAAGGGCGTACCCAGGAAGAGCAGTCGATCTACAGCAGCCAGCAATCGGCGGCAGGTGTCAACGGCACTACCAACGCCCTGCTGAGCGGGGCATTGAACGCTACGGTCAGCAACCGCATCCAGAAGCTCTTTGGCGTGGGCAGCGTCAAGATCGACCCCACCTACACGGGGGCACTGGGCCAGTCGAGCGCGCGCATCACGGTGACCCAGAACATCGGCCAGCAGGTGCTGCTGACATACGCGACCAGTGTGAACTCGACGACGCAGCAGCTAATTCAGGGTCAGGTCAACCTGTCCCCCACCTTCTCGGTGACAGCGGTGCGCGACGAAGCCGATGTCTTCAGCCTGCTCTTCAAAGTTCACAAACGCTACAGGTGACTTTCCGGCAGAATGCACCGTCTTAACAAACGCGTGCATGCAGTGGTAGCCTTCCGTATTCAGTGAAGAGCGTCACCCCCGCACGCTACGTAAGGAGATCGACGATGCGCACTCTGCGAACCTTTCTGGCTGCTGCTCTGTTAGCCGCTCCGATTCTGCCGTTCACTCTGCCGGCTGCTGCCTTCGCGGCGACCGACGATGCAAGCAAGAATGACGCCCAGATTCTTAAGGATGTTCAAGGCAAGTTAAAGAATTCCCGGTTTTCCGGAGTGCAGGCCGCGGTCCAGAATGGTGTTGCGACGCTGACCGGTTCGGTCAAGCTCTATAGCGACAAACAGCAGGCCGAGAAGAACATCCGCAAGGTCAAAAACCTAGTCTCCAGCGTCAACGACATCCAGGTGGCTGCAGGCGAGACCAATGACCAGCAGTTGGCGGACAAGATTGGCCGCAGACTGGCCACGGATCGCGTGGGTTACGGCAATGCCTTCAACGCCATCACCGTCTCGGTGAATAACGGAGTGGCGACCATGGGCGGCCATGCAGTGGGCCCGGTGGCCAAGCAGTCCGCACTCAGCCTGGCCAGTAACACCCCGGGCGTCACGAACGTTGTGGACAAGATCGAGGTCGACCCTCTTTCGCCATTCGATAATCAGACACGCATCGCGGTGGCGCGCAAGGTATACGGCTATCCTTCGCTGAACCGGTATGCGATCAATCCGGCGAATCCGATCCGCATCACGGTCATCAACGGACACGTGACTCTTTCCGGTGTCGTGGACAGCCAGGCGGATAAGGATGTCGCCGGCATCCAGGCCAATACCGTTCCGGGTGTCTTCAGCGTGACCAATAATCTGCAGGTGGCCGGTTCCAGCTCGGAAAAGCGCTGAGTCAGCGCGCCCAGGCTGTCAGGCCGCCATCCACGATCATCGACTGACCTGTAACGTAAGAGGCTGCCTCACTGCACAGCCATAAGGCAGCTTGGGCGGCCTCCTCCGGTTTGCCAATCCGGCCGGCAGGGATGCTCATAGCCAAGCCTTGGAGTGCCTGTTGTATTTTCAGCGGATCGCCTTCTACCAATTGGCTTACTGCCGTTTGCAGCATCTCTGTATCAAAACCGCCTGCAACCAGAGCATTTACTCTGATGCCAGCCGCAGCATATTCCTGAGCGGCAGACTTTGTGAGAGCTAGCACTCCGGCTTTGGACATTGAGTAGAGCGCCGCGTTGCGCGCGCCACCTAGCCCGTTGATCGAGGAAGTATTCACGATCGACCCACCTTGGGGCTGCTGTTTCTGCATTTGCTCAAGTTCATACTTCATACATAGCCACACGCTCTTCAGGTTGGAGGCTATTTCGGTATCGAAGTCCGATTCGCTAAAGCCTCCTGTAGGGCCCGTTTTATTAAGCGAAGCTGCGTTATTGAATGCGCAATCAAGTCTGCCAAATACATTCACCGTTCGTTGAATCAGTGATTCAATCTGTCGAGCTTGAGATACATCCGTCGGTATAAAGAGTGCGCTGCCTCCTGCATCTCGTATGTCGCGTTCAGCCTGTTGACCGCGTTGCGCACCCCGAGCGGCAATGATCACGTCCGCTCCAGCACCGGCAAATAGACTCGCTGCCGCCTTACCGATACCGGCGCTTCCACCCGTCACGATCACAACTTTGCCGCTCATCGAACCTGTCATGAGCACAGCATAGACTCTCCAGGCAGTCGACGATTCGTAGCTCTGGCGTTCGCGCTTCCAAGTTAGGCATCGCGATCTGCCCAGTTACACTGAATGCGGGGAGAAGCGGCGCATGGCTGTTCAGGGCAACCTGTTTGTGCGAAGGCTGGGCACCACGCTTGAGATGATCAAGTGGGAGCACTCCATCTTTGCGCTGCCGTTCGCACTTACCGGCGCGGTATTGGCGGCGAATGGATGGCCGCACGCCGCACAACTCTTCTGGATCATCGTCTGCATGGTGACGGCGCGTTCTGCCGCGATGGCCTTCAATCGCTGGGCGGATGCCGACCTGGATGCGGCTAACCCGCGCACGGCATCGCGGGCTATCCCCGCCGGGCATCTGTCACGGGGCTTCGTCGCTGCCTTTACCGTGGCGATGTCGCTGCTCTTCCTACTTGCTGCCTCGCGCTTGAATCGTCTAACCTTGCTGCTGGCGCCAGTCGTTCTCCTTGTCGTGCTGGGCTACTCGTATATGAAGCGCATCACGCGCTGGTCGCATCTGGTGCTTGGCCTGGCGCTGGGTATCGCGCCCACGGCTGCTTGGATTGCGATCCGCGGCGGTCTCGATCCGCGCATCCTGGTGCTGACGGCGGGGGTTCTCTTCTGGGTCGCGGGCTTCGACGTGCTCTATGCCTGCCAGGATCTGGAGCATGACCGCAGCGCAGGTCTGCGCAGTATTCCCCAGGCGCTCGGGCTGACCGGAGCCTTTCGCACAGCGCGGGTCATGCATGGCATCATGCTGCTGCTGTTGATGTGGCTGCTGCGCCTGTTTCATCTGGGACCGATCGCCTGGTGGGGATTGGTGGTCGTGATGGCGCTACTGTTCTACGAGCATTCGATCGTATCCCCACGCGACATGCGCCGGCTGAACGCGGCGTTCTTCACGCTGAACGGCATCATCTCGGTGCTGTTCTTCTGCTTTATCGCACTTGCGGTAACGGTGCGTCGGTAGGAGCGTACCCAACAAAAAGTGACGCCGGGACAATCTTTTTACGCGGTACATGCGATCAGAATGCCGGCTGGGCCTGTAGCATCACTGAAAGGTTGGAGGTTCCGTGGCTGACGCGACCCGTCAAGGTCTGATCCTTCCCGAGTCTTCGGGCATACACCTCGTCGATCCTGCGAGGCGCGTTGCGCCGCAGACCGTCGAGAAGGAAAAGACGCGCGTCGAAGCCTTCATCGACCGGGAGTCGCATATCCCTGACTTTCTCGATCGCGTCATGATGGCGGAGAATCCGCTCATGGCGCAGTTTCATCTCTCGGGTGGACTGGCCGGTATTCGCAGGAACCAGGAGCTGCGGAACAGAGTTCTGGAGCTGTTCGGTTTTGCGGTTCTGACGAAAGATGTTGTCGACCGCCTAGTTCCGCACGGACCGTTCCTCGAGGTAGGTGCGGGAACAGGATACTGGTCGTATGAGATCGAGAGGGCCGGCGGCTCGTCTTTCGCAACCGATCGGCACACCTACCAGACAACAGGTGAGCGGGATTTGATCTACACATTCCAGCAGCGAAGCAGCTACGTTCCGGTGACCGCCGCATATGCCGAAGACATTGTGCAGGAATATCCCGACAGGACGTTGCTTCTTGTGTGGCCGGAGTGGCGCCGCTGGCCCTACGACGCGCTTACCAAGTACACCGGAGCAAAGCTCGTCTATGTTGGGGAGGGAATGGACGGCCGCACCGCCGACGATCAGTTTCACCAAGAGATCGCGAACAGTTGGAGAGAGATCGAGCAGATCAAGATCCCGCAGTTCCCATCCTACAAAGACAGGGTCTTCGTCTACGAGAGAAAATAGCCCGACGCCGCTTAAAGCATGTTCGGTAATACTGTGGTCTGCGGAATTTCAGTGAGACGTGGCTTTTCCGTTAAGAAAAGCCACAATAGCCATCGCTGGACGGTCTATACCAATACCGAAAATGCTATAGCGCGAAAGAGTCCGGTGCGAATGGATCGAAGCTCGATATCCGACGTACATGCGAGAGCGTGTGACTGACAACGGTCGGGAGCCACGCACAGCAAAAGGGCCCACGCGCCGCGTGGGCCCTTCCGTGGAAACCATCCGATTAAAGCAGTGACATGCTTCAGGACTTCGTGGCGTCTTTCTCGCGCTCATTCTCTTTGTAATCGTCGATCTTCGCGTTCACCTTATTCTTCATCTCGGTGACCTTTTCGCTGAAGCTTGAGCGGTGCTCGCCTGCGGTGTCGGCAGCGTCATTCGTGTGCCTGTCATGGGTGGTCTGGGCCGCATCCTTCACATTTCCCCAAGTTTCCTTTGCCGAGCCCTTGACCTGGTCCGCTACGCCTTCGTTTGCCAGCTTTTGGTTGCCGAAGGTGTCGCCAACCTTTTCTTTCACCTTGCCGATGGCCTGATCGAACTTCCCAGATACCTGATCCTTATCCATAGCGATACTCTCCTAAAATCTCAGATTGGTTGGATGCCAATGTAACGGAATGCTGCCGTGCATTTTCGAACTAAACTTTCGAGCTACACTACGGTTCGCCGACCGCCCACCAGTTGCAGGATGAGCACGACCAACGCGACCAGCAACAGAATGTGGATGTACGCACCCAATACATGAAATCCAACGAACCCCAACAACCACAGCACAAGTAAGACAACAAAGATCGTCCAGAGCATGCTTTCTCTCCTTGTTTTTTAGCCTCTTTCGGTATGGTATGGTGCGCTTGTCGGCGCTGGAGTTGCCGCCTCGCCTTAAATAAACCAGGTCCAAAACTTATGAAGATTGCTATCCAGGGCGAGCTGGGCTCGTTCAGTCACCAGGCCGCGGTTCGCTCTATACCGAATGTGACGATTGTGCCGTGCATGCTGTCCGCTGATGCCTTCGATCGCCTGGGCACCGGTGACGCCGATGGGATCGTCATCCCCATCGAGAACACCCTGGCCGGTTCGGTGGTAGAACACTTCGATCTGCTGCGCGAGCGTCCCGTGCATGTGGAGCGCGAGACGATCATCCGCATCGAGCATCATTTGATTGCGATGGCGGGCAGCGATGTCGATTCCATTCAGCGCGTCTATTCGCATCCTGTGGCTTTGGCGCAATGCCGAGCCTTCTTTCGGAGACACCCCCGCATCGAGCCGATTGGCTTTTACGACACGGCGGGAGCGGTCAAGCAGGTGGTCGAGCTGCGCGATCGCCATGCTGCAGCAATCGCCGGGGCGCAGGCCGCGACCGCGTATGGGGGCGTTCTGCTGGCAGAGAACGTAGAGGACGATGCAGCCAACTACACGCGATTCCTGCTGGTGCGGCACGGGGCTGCAACTGCCTACCCGGAGGGCGTGCACAAGTTGAGTCTGTGCTTCGAAGTGCGGCACCGCGCTGGAGCACTTGCGATGCTGCTCAATGAGGTAGCTGTTGCCGAGGGCAACGTAACCAAGGTGCAGGGACGCCCGGTGCATGGGCGGCCCTGGCACTACTATTACTTCGTCGATGCGCTGTTGCCGGATGCCGGAGGGACGGAGCGCCTTCTGGCAAAGCTGCCAGAGCTCTGTGTGACGCATAAGGTGTTGGGCCGCTTCGAGCCGGCCCCGGAGTTCGTCGCGGCGGTCGCGGCAGACCATCCTTAAAGAAAATCGAGGAAAGAGGCGTTGAGGCCTCACCCAAGCCAACATTTGGGAGCCGCCGAAGGGGCACGTCCGCGAAATTCGCCGATCAACCCAGGGACGACGTGGGACGGGATAGCATCCCAACCTGAAGGCTCCCGAGATTACCTCCACTCTGGGCTGGACCTTGAGCCTGACGATTCTTGCGACCTTTGAAAACCTGATGCGTCCAATGTGCACATACCTGATATAAGGACACTCATGGCTAGCGATTTTCTAAGCATCATCGAACCCGCCAACCGCAATCAGCCGGACGAGCAGGGCGCTCCCGAGCCAGGCGCCCGGGTCCTGCCCGTTCTGCCAGTCCGCGACACCGTCTTATTTCCCCATGCCGTTCTACCGCTGACGGTCGGACGCGAAAGCTCGATTCAGTTGATCCAGTCCCTCGGTGACGAGAAGACCGTCGTGGTGGTGGCTCAGCGCGATGCGCGCGTGGATGCACCGCAGCCCAGCGATCTGCATTCCGTTGGCGTGCTGGCAACCGTGCACAAGGTCGTGAAGATGCCAAACCAGAGCCTGTTTGTCTTCACCGAGGGCACGCAGCGCGTGAAGCTAGGTGAGTTCAACCAGTTTGAGCCCTTCATGACGGCGTCCGTGGAGCCGGTGGCGGAGATTACGCCGCCCAAGGGAGCGGAGCTGGAGGCGCTGCATCGCAACGTGACCTCGCAGTTCCAGCAGATCGTCACCTCGTCGCCCACACTCTCCGATGAGCTGCAGACGATTGCACTGAACATCGAAGATCCAGGCCGCCTGGTCGACTTTATCGCCTCGTCTCTGCCGTTCCTGCCGACAACGGAGAAGCAAGAGCTTCTGGAGACGCCGGATGTTGTAGCCCGCATGGAGCGGATCAACAAGCACCTGGCGAAGGAGCTCGAAGTTCAGCAACTGCGCAACAAGATCCAGTCCGAAGTGCAGGACCAGGTGCAGCAGTCGCAGCGCGATTACTACCTGCGCGAGCAGATGAAGGCCATCCAGAAGGAACTCGGCGATATGGACGAGGGCCAGAAGGATATCCAGGAGCTGCGCGACAAGATCGAAGCTGCCGGGATGCCGGAGGATGTGAAGAAGGAAGCGACCAAGGAGCTGAACCGCCTCTCTCGCATGTCGCCCATGGCTGCCGACTACTCGCTGACGCGCAACTACATTGAATGGCTGGCCGTGCTGCCTTGGGCCAAGAGTTCGGGCGGCGAGGTGGACATCACCAAGGCGAAGGAGATCCTGGACGAGGACCACTACGACCTCAAGAAGGTGAAGGACCGCATCCTTGACTACCTGAGCGTGCGCCGGCTGAAGCCAGACATGAAGGGGCCGATTCTGTGCTTCGTCGGACCTCCGGGCGTGGGCAAGACCTCGCTGGGCCGGTCGATCGCGCGCGCACTGGGGCGGAAGTTCCAGCGTATCTCGCTCGGCGGCATGCACGACGAGGCAGAGATTCGCGGTCACCGGCGCACCTACATCGGTGCGCTGCCGGGGCAGATCATGCAGGCGCTGCGTCGCGCGGAGACGAACGATCCGGTCTTCATGCTGGACGAGATCGACAAGCTGGGCCGCGACTTCCGTGGCGACCCGGCGTCGGCGCTGCTGGAGACCCTGGACCCGGAGCAGAACAACACCTTCCGTGACAACTATCTCGACGTGCCGTTCGATCTGTCGAAGGTGCTGTTCATCTGCACGGCGAACATGCTGGACCCGGTTCCCGCGCCATTGCTCGACCGCATGGAGATCATCGATCTCTCCGGCTACACCGAGGAGGAGAAGGTGCACATTGCCTTCCGTTACCTAATCCCGCGCCAGATCAAGGAAAACGGAATCCAGCCCGGAGAAGACGACCGCGCGCTGATCGAGTTTCCGGAAGAGGCGGTGCGTCACATCGTGCGGCATTATACGCGCGAGGCGGGTGTGCGCAAGCTGGAGCAGCTGATCGGTACTGTCTGCCGCAAGCAGGCGCGCCGCATCGCGGAAGGGAACACGGAGACACTGGTGGTGGATCGCGAGATCATCCACGAGTTCTTGGGCGGCATCAAGGTGCGCGTGGACACGGAGATTGCCGAGCGCACCAAGCGCTCCGGCGTATCGGTCGGCCTGGCGTGGACGCCGGCAGGTGGCGACGTCCTCTTCATCGAGGCAAACCGCATGAAGGGCAAAGGCGGCTTCACCATGACCGGGCAGTTGGGCGATGTGATGCGCGAGTCGATGCAGGCAGCGCTGAGCTGGGTGCGGTCGAACTCTACGCAGCTCGGATTGAAGGAAGACTTTACCTTCGAGCAGGATCTGCACATCCACGTGCCGGCCGGCGCTATCCCCAAGGATGGGCCGTCGGCAGGTGTGGCGATGGCGACGGCGCTGGTCTCCCTGATGACCGATACGCCAATTCATCCGCTGACTGCGATGACCGGTGAGATCACGCTGAGCGGCAATGTCCTGCCGGTAGGCGGCATCAAGGAGAAGTTCCTCGCGGCGAAGCGGGCGGGTGTGCTCGACGTGATTCTGCCGGCAGACAATCGGCAGAACGTAGAAGAGGATCTGACACCGGATCAGACGGCGGGCGTGCGGATCCACTACGCGACAACGATCGACGACGTGCTGGCCGTGGCGCTGCCCAAGTCACGAAGTGAAGCGGCTCATGACAGCGAGGTGCGCGAACAGGTGATCGAGCACGCCGGCGCGTAATTTGCAGCTGGAATGGTTGCCATGAAAGACCTCGTTGATCTGGCGGGGTCTTTTGTATTGCCTTGCGCTTCTTGCGAGGCATCGAAAGAATGGCGGCTGATGAGCCGAATTTTATGGATTGCCGGACTTATCTTTGCGCTCTGTGTTTTCGCGGGGCTCCTGCTTTTTTGCGTCATCGCATTGATCACGCATCATCACCTCAACTCCAGGGGATGGTTGATGCTGTTGGGTGACGGCTTCGCCGTGTCGGTCATTTTCCGGTATCTGCGAGAGACGATCGGCGAGGGCAAGAGCTTGCCGCCTATTGTCCCGTTAGATTGACCATGACGGCCTTGGGCGAATTGCATTCCTTCAAGAGAAAAGATAGGCTTTTTGCCCGAGGATGCATGGCCTCTAGACATGCAGTACGAACAGCGCCACGATCAATCCGGCAAGGGCGACGGGGACGAGTAGAGCGTACGTGACCGCCTTCCTCCCGGAGACCCATTGTTCGCGGACTGCCTTGACCGCGATATAACTCATGACCGGAAGGTTGATCAAGACCGCCGTGACCACGCCTGGCGTGTATCCGCGGAAGGCCAGGGTCGCCGGGATATGAGGGACGAAGACGTTCGCAATCATCGCGATTGTCGATCCGAAAAGCAGATAGGCCCAGACGCTCTGTCTGCCGGCTCGCGCGCTCAGATACGTCACAGCGGCTGCTGCGAATGTCATCAGCAGTAATCCTAGCCGGATCGTTGCGGATCCGGGATGAAAAGGAAGCCGGCTGCCGTGGATGGAAACGAAGCCTGGCATGTAGACGGCTTCTTCTGCGTTGTGCAGCGCAACGGCTATGGGGAAGAGCCATTGCATCTTCCGGAATGGCATGAGGACGATCCTCGCTGTTCGCCTTCAAGAACCACGAGGAAGACTAAAACAAAAGCAGGTTATTGTGAGGCGCCCTAGATCAGCTATGTAGGCTTTTCTTGAGGGAAAAAGCCTACATAGAGGAGTGCTTTACCTTACGTCTACCGTGCTTTTGCCCTAGGGGCGTGGGTGATCCTCATGGGGTGCTTCCGCATGCGGAGCCTCGTGTGGGGCTTCGGCATGGGGAGCCTCCTGCCGAGGGGCTTCCTGCCTCGGCGCTTGCTCGCGGGGCGCGGCTTCATGCTGAGGTTGCGGTTGGGATTGCGGTTGCGGCCGGGGCTGTTGCTCCGGTCGCGGCTGTTGCTCCGGCCGTGGCTGGGATGCTGGGCGAGGCTGTGGCTGGGGTCGCGGCTGAGACTGGTGCTGCGCCTGGGGTGCGGGGCGCGGCTGCGCGGGCGCAGGGGCTGGACGTTGCTGCTCGTTTTGCCGGGGTTGCGGGTTCTGTCGTACCGGCGCGTGCTGCTGCTGCGGTGTTTGTGGACGTGCCGCTTGCTGGTTTGCGGGCATGCGATTGGACTCTACGCGGTTCGGCGGCGTGTGATGAGGTGTCGCCTGGTTGGTCGCGGGGCGGTTCGGCTGCACGGTCGGCCTTACGCCGTTCCCCTGCTGGGCGCGCACCGGCTGAGTGTGTGCGGGCTGCATCGCCGGTTGGCCCGGGCGGGGCTGAGCGATGTTTGGGCGCTGCGCATTGGGTCGCGCGACGGCGGGAGTGGGCCGGGTCTCCCCACGCACGCCAGGGTTAACGACTCGCGGTGCGACGTTGATGCGCTGGAGCTGCAGCGGCCGCGCTGCAACGACATTGGCGGGCTGCCCGCGGTTGACGCTGGCGTACTGCTGGTGGTTCTGCATGGCCTGAGTGCGGTGTTCGATCTGAGCGGGAAGCGGGCGCACGTGCTCCTCGCGCATGGCGGCGAACTCGCTCTGGGTTGGCCGCGCGTTCAGGCCGCCATGACCGCCGTTGTAGCTGATGCGGTTATTGATGGTCGTGTTGTTGATCACGGTCCGGTTATAGGTATTGCGGATGTTCACAACGCTGACGTTCGTGACCGAGCGGTTGTACATGAAGCGGTCACGGTCCCAGTATCCGCCGTGGAAGCCCGAGCCAGTGTACCCGTAGCCGTAGGGGACGCCGCCGTAGAAGCCGATGTGGGAGCCCCAATAGCCCTGGTGCCAGCGATAGAATCCGCCTAGGAAGCCCCACCAGCCTGGCGTCCAAAGAGCGCCGGTGTAGGGGGCCAGGGCCCAGACCCCGGGGACCCAGTAGTAGCCGGCGTTGGCATAGTTCCAGTAGCCAGGGTTCCACAGGTAGCCGGGACCGGGGCACTGCGGCTGTGCGTAGACAGGAAGCGGCGGCGGCGGCTCGCTTGCCTGATCGCCTTGTTGGTACCCCTGCTGGTAGCCGTCGCTGTAGGCGTCCTGCTGGTAGTTCTGATTGTCGTAGGCATTCTGGTTGTAATAGGGATCGGACTCGGTGGCGGGAGCGGACTCATCCTGCTGCGGAGCTTCAGCAGCCTGTTGCTGCGACTCGTTCGGGTAGTTGCCGGAGTTGTCCTCCTGAGGTGCGGCATTTTCTGGTGCGGCGCCTTGCGGCGCGTAGCTCTGCGCCGGTGCGGCGCTGCTGCGATAGGCTGGCCGGGTTGCATTCGGGGCGTAGGCTGTCGCTGGCGCATTCTGCGGGACAGCCCCGCCTTGGGGCTGGGCGCCGTCCTGCGGCGCGGACCCACAGGTGCCGTCACTCAGCAGTGTCTGGCCGGCGGGACATGCAGTCTCCTCTTGGGCCGCATTGACGTCCGCAGGGTCGGCGCCGCTGTTGTTGCCATGGCAGCCGGCGAGGGCAAGCCCGAAGGCGAGCGCGAGAGTGGCCGCTGCGCAGGTCTTGGCGGCGGCGCGCGGTGTCGCGGAAGGGACTTGCGGTCTATCGTTTGCTGTTCGTTCGAGCATGTCGTCTTGGACACCAATCCTGTGGCAGGGTTGCCCTTTTGGCCGGAGAAATGAGGATACGGTACCGGGATGGGCCTCTGTCAAAGTGCCCGGCATGTATGCTGAGTCCCGTACATGGCACGCATTCTTACTGCAGCGGTGCTGATCCCGCTCGTTATTGTTCTGCTGTTTCGTGGGCCCTTCTGGCTGATCTCCGTGTGCGCGGCGGCGGTCGCCCTGCTGGCATGCTGGGAGTACCTTGGCCTGGCCGATGCCAGTGGTGCGAAGACGCCAAGGGTCCTGGTGATGATCGCAATCGCGGTGCTGTTCGGGGTGAACTTTCGCTGGCCGGACATGCTCCTCGAGGCACTGAGCGCGCTCGCGTTTCTGCTGTTCGTGATCATCGCATTTCGCTCGCCTCTGGAACGGGTTTTGATGGACACCTCCGCGTCCGTCTTCGGGCTGCTGTACATCGGCCTTGCCCTGGCGACGATTCCGCTGATCTGGGCACAAGAGCATGGGCCATCGATGCTGTTGCTGTTGTTCTGCGTAGTCTGGTCGGGCGACATCGCGGCGCTGTATGTCGGACGCGCGTTCGGCAAGCATAAACTGGCGCCGAAGCTGAGTCCGAACAAGACCTGGGAGGGCAGTCTCGCCTCGATTGCCGGCAGCCTCATCGTCACCGTGTTGCTGATTCTGCTGGCAGAACTGCTGACGCGGCACTCCCTGACCGGGCTCTCCTACGACGGAGGCTGGGCGCATTGGCTGATACTGGCGTTCCTGCTGAATGTGGCGGCGCAGTTAGGCGATCTGGTGGAGTCTGCGCTGAAACGTGGAGCGAAGGTGAAGGACTCAGGCACGCTGCTGCCCGGCCATGGCGGCGTGCTGGACCGCATCGACGCGCTGCTGCTGGCGGCGCCGGTGCTGTGGTACGCGCAGCTAGTGCAGCAGTCGTTCTAGGAAATCTCTGCAAGTAGGTATGGTTTACCCCATAAGCCTTAACAACAAGAACAGGTTCGCCTCACACGCGAGCCCGTTCTGCTTGTTTCGGCTGGGCCGAGAGCATAAGTAACCACAAGCCGACTTGTAAGGGCTAATCAAGGGGTGGAACCCGCTCTGAGTAAAGCCGCCTTCGGTAATGCCAAATCCCACTGTTAGGAGGCGCCACCGCCGATCCCGATCAGCGGTGGTAGATCGATTGGGCGAATCTCAGGAAACAGCAGAATTCGGATTAGTCCTCGGAAGCGCCGTTGTGGGAAGCGACCTGTAGCTCCACGAATTGGACTTGTTGCGCTCATCGTCAATGCGCAATCGTCAATGCGCTTATTGAGAAACTGATGGGAACCAACGAGGCACCATTCATGCGATGAGGAAGAAAAGCAGATCGCTTTACTGCCCCTTCACTTCGTGCAGGGTCCAATTGAGATGACAACAACCTCTTGAAACTTCACACTCAGGGAATCGCCGCCCACGTGGAGGCACTCGCGTGCGAGCGCGCAGTGGCGGCTCCCGATGGTCGCCGCCATGACCTGGATATCCGGCACTCGGTCTAGAATCGGGAGCGGAACCGTTCTATGACGAGTCTTAGAGCATTTTCGGTATAGGTGCGGAGGGTGTGGCGCATGCTCCCGTGGCTTTTCTTCAAGGAAACGCCACGCCGAGTGGATGTCCACCCTTCACAGCATTACCGAAAATGCTCCAGGTAGGGAGAGATGCAATGAAAGCGCTTCTGCTATTTCTGGTCTTCGCTTCCCCGATGCTCGGCGTGGCTTCCCCGATGCTCGGCGCGGCTTCCCCGATGCTCGGCGTGCGCGCGGTGCATGCTCAGAACAACTTCCAGACAGAGGGACTGTGGGAAGGCTATGACGGGGAGTGGGGCCATGTTTCCCAGCAGTTGATAGCGCTGGCAGAGGCCATACCGGCGGACAAGTATTCGTGGCGTCCCGCGCCCGGCGTGCGGTCGGTAAGCGAGGTGTATATGCACATCGCGCTCGCGAATTTTTATCTCTTGAGCGTGACCGGGCCGAAGATGCCTGCCGACATGACATCGGACGGCCTAGAAAAGACGGTTACGAAGAAGGCGGATGTCATTTCGTGGTTGAAGCGTTCCCTGGAGGCGGTGAAGACGGCCCGCGCCCAGCTCAAACCGGGCGATCTGGGGCGCAGGGTCAAGATCGAGGGCAAGACGGTCACGGTCGACGGCATGTATCTGCGCATCATCATTCACGACAACGAGCACATGGGGCAGTTGATCGCCTACGCGCGCATGATCGGTGTTGTGCCGCCGTGGTCTAAGTAGTAGAGGAGAGTCTGCACACTTTGAAACAGATAGCCATTCTGGGTTCGACGGGATCCATCGGCACCAGCACGCTCTCCGTCATCGGCAGCTATCCGGAGCGTTTCGGCGTGGCCTCGCTGGCTGGGGGGCGCAATGTGGAGCTGGCATTCCAGCAGTGCGCGCGGTGGCGTCCGCTGCTGGTGAGCATGGCGACGCCGGAAGGCGCGCAGCAGCTTGCCGTGCGGCTGCGGTCGTCAGGCATCACGGGCATCGAGGTCGTCTTCGGCATCGAGGGGAGCGTGCGTGCGGCGACGTTGAAGGAGGTCGACTTCGTCGTCTCCGCCATTGTCGGCGTCGCGGGCCTGGAAGCGACCTATGCCGCAGTGATGGCAGGGAAGCCGGTTGGGCTGGCAAACAAGGAGTGCATGGTGGCGGCGGGTGAAATTCTGACCGCAGCCGCACGTGAGAAGAACGTCGCGCTGCTGCCGATCGACTCCGAACACAACGCCATCCACCAGTGCATGCGCGCGGGCACGCTGCAGGAGGTACGGCAGATATGGTTGACGGCCTCCGGCGGCCCATTTCGTGAGCTGCCGCTGCATGAGTTCGAGCACATCACCGTGGCGCAGGCGCTGAAGCACCCGACCTGGGTGATGGGGCAGCGCATCACCATCGATTCGGCAACGCTGCTGAACAAAGGATTGGAGATCATCGAGGCCTGCCGGCTCTTCGACCTGCCGCCGGCGCAGGTGAAAGTAACGGTGCATCCGCAGTCAACGGTGCATTCGCTGGTCGAATACATCGATGGCTCCATCCTGGCGCAGATCTCGGTGACTGACATGCGGCTGCCGATTCTCTATGCGCTCACCTATCCAGAGCGGGTGGAGAGCGAGCTGACCTTCGATCTACGCGCGCTTGCCGACCTGCACTTCGAGCAGCCGGACTTTGCGCGTTTTCCGTGCCTGCGGTTGGCCTACGAGGCGGCGGAGGCCGGCGGCGCTCACGCTATCGCGCTGAATGCGTCCGATGAAGTGGCGGTCGAAGCATTCCTCGAAGGACGTATCTCGTTCCCGGGCATCCCGCGTACAATCGAGGAAGTTTTGGCGGCAACCCCGGCCAGCCATCCAGCCACCATCGGCGAGGTGCTGGCAGCCGACGCAGAATCCCGGGAACGGGCTCGCGTTGCGATTGCGGCAGGGGCCAATGCGGGAAAGCCCTTTACGGGGACGAGGAAGGATATGCCCGTCCGGGCCTGAGGTAAGGTTCTCGGGACGGCGATCAATTCAAGCGCACGACCGTCACAGAGAAGCAGCCTACCTTTCAAACTATGCCTTTTGTTGTCATCAGTATTCTCTCCACGCTGGTCGTGCTCGGCATCATGGTGCTGGTGCATGAGTTCGGGCACTTCGCCATGGCCAAGCTCTTCAAGGTGAAAGTGGAGGTCTTTTCCATCGGCTTCGGCAAGCGCTTGTTCGGCTTTACGCGCGGTGATACCGACTACCGCCTGAGCCTGCTGCCGCTGGGCGGCTACGTAAAGATGCAGGGCGAGCTGGGCGGCGATGGCACCATGCCGCTGACCAACCCGGCTGCGGCGTCGGGCGATCCTGAAGCGGCGCTGGCCGCCCGGGATCTGAACTCCGGCGACCTGAATGCGAAGCCGCGTTGGCAGCGAGTGTTGATCGCGCTGGCAGGCCCGGCGGCCAACTTCATTCTGGCTCTGGTGTTGATGACCGGGTTGTACATGATGCACAACGAGGTCGAGACATATCGGTCCCAGCCGGCGAGCGTGGATTTCGTCTCTGCCGATTCGCCGGCCAGCCGTGCCGGCGTACAGCCGGGTGACCGCATCCTGCGCTTTGATCGCATCGCCAACCCGACATGGGACGATATCGGCGTTCGAGCAGAAGTGAATATGGGGCAGTCCGTGCCGATGGTGCTGGAGCGCAACGGCAGCACAGTGCAGACCAAACTGGCCGTCGTCGCGCCGCACAACCCCGATGACTTTTCCTTTTCGTCGCTGGGCCTGGTCCCGCTGATGCAGACGACGCCGCTCGCGGTCCATGCCGTCGAGCCATCTATGCCGGCGGCGAAGGCAGGGCTGAAGGCAGGCGACAAGATCCTTTCGATCGACAGCAAGCAACTGCACTCCGCGCCTTCGGTGCTGGCATATCTGCAGCAGATTCACGGCGCGCCGGTGACGGTGCAGGTGCAGAGCGGAAGCACCATTCACAATCTGCAGGTGACACCGCAGATGAGCGACGGAAGCGAGGGCGCCAAGGTCTACCAGCTGGGTTTCTCGCCGGAGCCGCCGCCCTACAAGGTGGAAGAGCTGCCGTTGCCCGCGGCTGTCATGCAGTCCGTGCAGTTCAATGCGAAGAACTCCGGGCTCATCCTGGAAGTGCTGCGCCGGATGGTGACCCGCCATATGGCCGTGCAGAACCTGAGCGGGCCGATCGGCATCGCGCGGCAGACCGGGCTGGCTGCCATCCAGCCGGGCTGGCAGCCCATCATCGCGTTGATGACGGTCATCAGTCTGAACCTGGGCATCTTCAATCTGTTGCCGATACCTATCCTGGACGGCGGGGTGATCCTGCTGCTGCTGATCGAGAGCGTGCTGCGTCACGATCTGGATCAGACGTTCAAGGAACGCATTTATCAGGGCGCCTTCGTTCTGCTGCTGCTGTTCGCGGCATTCGTGATGATCAACGACATCACCAAGCTTCCGATCCCGAAGCTCAAGCCCTAGGACCGCGCTCGGTATGAAATGTTCGACTGTGCCCGGATGGAAGGCAGTCCCCGCAGACGAGGCGTCCCCTCAATGAGCGCTGCAACCTCCCCGTCCGCGTTGCCCGAGACATGGCCCTCCGCAAGTCCGTCTCCGGATCCACGGCTACGTCGCTGTCTTGGCTGGGTCGTGCTTCTGATCACCAGCGGTTACACATTCCTGGACTACTGGAGCTACAGTCGCACCTTTCATGATGGAGGCGGCGTCGAGTGGGAGAAGCTGCTGGCCGGCCAAGGCATCGCCCCGGCGCAATACCGCATCGGCGTGCTGCGTGTGGCGGCGCTGCTGGCGACGCTTACCCATACCCATTTGCGGCACATGTTTGCCGTCATCGACTTCGTCTGTCTCGGTCTGAGCGTGGCCCTGCTGCTGTGGCTGCTCAGTCGCAGCAACGTCTTTCGCAGCGCCTCCCGCACCGGTCAATGGCTGCAGGCAGCGCTCGCACTGGGCTGCGTTCTCCTCTACCTGTCTTGGACCTTCTGGTACCAGAAGCCGGAGACGCACGCGACACTGCTGTTGCTGGTGTTGAGCGCGGTGGCCGCGCAGTGGCATCAGCGTATTCCCGCAGCGCTCGCGCTGATTGCGGTGGCTGCTCTGGGAGCAACCGTGCGCGCGGATGCCGTGGTCGCTTTCCACGCCGGCTTCCTGGCAGCGTGCCTTCTGCCGCAGGCACGCACCCTACCGCTCGGGCGGACGACGCAGATCGCTGCGAGTGGGCTTTCCATCGTGGCTGCGATCGGAGTGCAATACGCCATCATGCATTGGCTCTATCCCCACGCAGCCCGGGAGGTGTCCGCCTTCCAGCTGCTCAGCAACCTGCGCTATCTCATGGATTACGTGGTGTTGGTCTGCGCGCTCTTTCCGTGGTGGATGACGCTCCGGCTGGCGGCGAGGCAATGGCGTGCGCTGGATGGCTGGTCGGTTGCACTTGTCCTCGGCTCGATCGTCCATTTCCTGCTCTTCTACATCATCGGCATGGCCAGCGAAGTGCGTATCTTCCTGCCTTATGCGATGACCCTGATTCCACTCACCGTCACGCTCGCCTACAGCGCGATTGACCGCACGAGTCCAGCGCCTCCCACCCCTTAGACTAAGGGGTATGTCCCAGGCTCATTCCGTTTCCATCCGGGTTCGCTATGCCGAGACCGATCAGATGGGTGTCGTTTATTACGCAAATTACTTCGTATGGTTCGAGGTCGGACGCGTCGAGCTGATGCGTTCGCTCGGCTTCGACTATAAGCGGCTCGAGAATGAAGAGCACTGCTACCTACCGGTGGTTGGGGCCGATTGCCGGTATCGCTCCCCGGCGCGCTACGACGATCTATTGACACTCGAAACGCGCATCCTCAACCTGCGCACTTCGGTGATCCGTTTCGGCTACCGATTGCTGCGGCAAGGGCCCGAGGGAGCATCGGTGTTGCTGGCCGAGGGCGAGACGGTGCATGTCGTGGTCGACAAGACAATGCAGAAGATACCCATGCCGGCAGCGATTGCGGGGGTTCTGCGCACGTTCGCGATGACTGCCGGCGAATAGGGCATTTTCAGTAATGCTGTGAAGCATGGAGATTCACACGGCGTGGCTTTTCCTTAAAGAAAGCCACAGGAGCTTGCGCCAGACCCTCGACACCTATACCGAGAATGCTATAGCCGGCGTACACACATTGTTGGCTTGCGTTTCATGACTGCGCCGGGATATGTATGAGGGCATGAAGAAGATTGCCCTTGGCCTCCTCCTCGTGGTGCTTGCATCGGCCGCCGCACCGGCGTTTGCCGACGATCATCATCCGCATCATCGTCGCCACCACCGTCACCATCACTACCATCATCGGTAAGCGTGGCTCGGACGGTTTGAACGGGCGTGACCATCAAAGCATTTTCGGTAATGCAGTGAAGCGTGGAGATCCGTTGGGCGTGGCTTTTTTTTGAAGAAAAGCCACAGGAGCTTGGGCCAGACCCTCTACACCGTTACCGAAAATGCTCTAAGCGGGTCACGCCTTTTTCGTTCCTGCCGGACAGGTCGCCAACGCTGCCCCCCGCCTTGCAAACCGCACGAGCCGGGCGCAGAATGCCGCAGAGATAACTCTATGGATGGGTTGAGCGACCGAAAGTATGCGCTTCGCGCCTTCGCGCCTGCACTGACCCTGCTGTTCCTAGCGGTGCTCATCAACTACGTGGACCGGGGAAACCTTTCCATCGCCGCTCCTCTCCTGAAGGACGAGTGGCATCTCTCTCCATGGCGGCTCGGCGTCCTCTTCTCGGCCTTCTTTTGGACGTACACAGCGATGCAGTTCATCTGCGGCTGGCTCGTCGACCGCTTCGATGTGAATCGGGTAATGGCGCTGGGCTACTTGGTGTGGTCACTGGCGACGGCGGCGACCGGCGTAGCGCCGGGATTCGCTCTGCTGCTTGTGATGCGGCTGCTGCTCGGTATTGGGGAATCGGTTGTCTTTCCTGCCTCGTCGAAGATTCTGGCGATTGCGCTGCCCGAGCAGTCTCGCGGCTTTGCCAACGGCGCGCTGGCCGCGGCGATGCGATGCGGCGCCGTCGTGGGCACCTTCGGCGGTGGGCTGTTGATGGCGAGGTATGGATGGAGGCCGGCCTTTGTCGGCATCGGGCTGGTAAGTCTGGCTTGGCTGCCCGCGTGGAGGCGATGGAGGCCACGCTCGGTAGACCAGGCCGCTGCGGTTGTGCAGCCGGTTCCGGATGTCGCGGAAATCCTCAGTCAGCGATCGTTCTGGGGCGCCTCGGCCGGCCACTTCTGCAGCAATTATCTGCTCTACTTCATGGTCACGTGGCTGCCGTTCTACCTTGTCCACGAGCGCGGTCTCTCCATGCAGGCCATGTCCCGGACCGCAGCACTGTACTACCTGACCGATGCCGGCGCGGCATTGCTGACCGGTTGGGTAGCCGACATCTGCATACGGAAGGGAGCGGAGGCCACGGTTGTTCGCAAAGCAGCGATGGCGCTCGGGTTTACGATCACGGCAGGCTCGCTGGTGGCTTGGGCGGTGGCGAGCCCGCAGAACTATCTCGCCTGCCTTCTGGCTACAGGCGTCGGCGCCGGTACTGCCAGCTCGGGCGCCTTCGCCTTCGGCCAAACACTGGCGGGTGCGCAATGCGCTGGACGATGGACCGGACTGCAGAATGGGATCGCCAACCTCTCCGGCGTGGTCGGCCCGGCATTGACAGGCTATCTCGTAGACAAAACCGGACATTTCCGTGTGGCGTTGCTGGTTGCGGCGGCGGTGTCGATCGCCGGCGTCGTCGCGTGGGTCTTCGGCGTGGCTCGTCTGGAGGAACTGCAATGGACATCCGCGCCGATGGCGCCGGTCGAGCGTGCGTCCTAGACTGAGCAGTTTCACTGTTGCTGTGTAGAGCCAAGCCACACGGAGCGTAGCGCTCTTCTCTCTACCTACAGTGACAATGCTTTAAACGGCTATAGCAATTTTCCTGTAGGTGTAGAGGGACCAACGAAGGCCTTTGTGGCCTTTCATTCAGGAAAGGCCACGCCGAGCGATGCTCCGCACATCACAGCATCAGGAAAATTGCTATAGACCGAAGTCGGGGTTGCAACAGGGTGAAAATCGCTCTCGTTAGGCATTATCGCCAAAGAAAATGCCTACATTGCCTCGCTCAACATATGACATCATCCCGGCTTCTACGCTAGACCAACAGATCGCGTGGCTTCACGTGTTGGCGGATGAAGGTGACTGTGGCATCGAGCGAGGTGCCCGGCCCGAAGATCGCCGCAACGCCTTGTTCCTTGAGAAAGACGATGTCCTGTTCTGGAATCGTGCCGCCCACCACGACCAGCACATCCGATGCGCCCTTTTCCTTCAGCAGCGCGGTCACGCGGGGCACGATGGCGTTGTGCGCGCCGGAGAGGATGCTCAGTCCGACGCAGTCCACGTCTTCCTGAATCGCTGCGTTGACGATCATCTCCGGTGTCTGGCGCAGGCCGGTGTAGATGACCTCCATGCCGGCATCGCGTAGTGCACGCGCAATCACCTTGGCGCCGCGGTCGTGGCCATCGAGGCCGGGTTTGGCGACAAGGACGCGAATCGGCGGATGTGGAGATTCAGGCATCGGACAGAGGAGAGTACCACAGTGCTACGAGCTGCGGGGTTTCGCTGGGTCGGCACCATACGTGGAAAACGGTAGTGGTGCAGTTTGAAACTATGTTGAGGTTGGCTGCTCAGCTCTCACCTTTTTCGGGAGCTTCTTTGCGAACCTTTCCGGGAAGCAGTTTGTCCCTTCAACCCAGCAACGCATAGGCTTGCTCAACCAGCCAATCGTCTCCAGAAGTTCGGCATAATCCTTTTCTACGTCGCGCTTGCCGCACGTGATCCGCTCATGATGGGCAATCCGGTTTCGAAGCGTCTTGAGGTCTACCAACCTTCCGTGGATGAGAGTGCGAGCGTTGTCGAATTTTATCGGGAAAATAGTCCGCAGGTGAGGAACCCAGAGCGTCTTGTCATATGCGTGGGAGAAGAGACGCACCCAGAACCCAAACTTAAGCTCGGCTACTACGCGACCGGGAGTTAGTTTTGTCGTACGTTCGATGACCGCAGCCTTTGCCTGTTCGATCTGCTGGCGCTCAGATTCTTCGAGACCGAAGGGTTCATACCATTCCTCTGTTCCCAAGTTTTTGGTCATTAACGCGTGGATGGCATTTCTCAACGTAACCTCTAGACCTTGGATAACGCCGTAGAGAGCCTCCGATATTTCAAGGTTTCTCTCGTATAGTCGAATGGCAGCCCATTTGTCTCCCCGTGCATAGATCACGAAGGCTGCAAGTCGTTCAGAAGAAACGTACTTCTCAAAGGTAATCAGTTCGGCATCGGAATATGCGAACGCGTCTTGACTATCAGAGACCATACCTTTAATCTCTTTTACGTAGGCTTTGGTCGGACCGCTGCTTGCAAGTCCCCAAAGCGTCGGAAGTATGAAAAAGCCGCCTCCTAGGCGGCTTTTTCCATGGTTGATGATAAGAGCCCGATCAGTTCCTCCAGGCTCCAGACGTGGGTAGCAATACCGGCTTCCATGGCCGGAGTGACGCGTAAAGTCTTATGCACCCGGCAAAAGTTATAGTGCATGAAGTGCAGAGCCACGGCATGACCGTGGTTTTCGATCTTCTTTGAGAAGCCATTTGTGAGGCGAGTAAACCGCCTCATGGACATGCGCATTGTTAGGTTCTGGCGCTCCACGAATGATGTGCTGACGTGTTTGGGATCGGGCGTGCCGCTAATCGTCTTCATGTCGCAGCCAATGCAGGTTGCAGGGCTGTAGCGTGTCTCAGGCTCACTCGATGCGCCGTAAACCTTGTGCAGCATTGCGTAGTTAGCATCGCCCCCGAAAGCCTCTTCCACAGCCCTCAGATACGGCTTGTGGGCATCGGTAGTGATCTGTGGCTTGCCAACGATGCGGGCGGCACAGTCATTTATGAAATCCATCGCCCAGCCGGTCGTGCGGCCTCCTACGAGGTAGGAGACGCATAGCTTAGTATCGGCGTCGATTGCTGTCCACGTCCAAACATCGCCCCATCCCTCTTGCTTCATATCCAGCGAGATGTTCTTAGCCTTTGCTCCCACGAATGCCCAGATTTCATCGCACTGTAGGCGGCGAACACGCAGATTGCGCACGTTCCGATGATGGTAGGCAGCGCAGGCGCAGCCCATGTCTTCGATGAGTTTCAATACCGTATGCTTTGCCACGCCTGTCATGCGGACGATGGCGTTAATGCTGTTACCTTCCACCAGAGCCGAGACTACCTGGACGCGCTTTGCGGTGCTGAGGCGATTCATCTGGTCATCCCCTGACTTTGTTAATGTAACGCGCTACCTCCTAACTGTCAAGGTATATTTTGATAAAATCATATTTTGCAATCTCCTTTGATTTTGATATATTTCACCTGAGGTGGAATAAGCCAATGTCAGACGTGAATGCCAAACCAGCAGTTGCGGCAGGGGGAAATGAGGCGAAACCTCCAAAACCAAAGCGGATGCGTAGCCCGGCATATCCCTTTATCGATCTAAAGTCGGCAGTAGAGCGCGCCCGCGAGTTCTACGACAAAGAGAGAAGAAACCCCGCAAACCTCTTGATTGCTGTCAAACACTGGGACTACAAGCCCAAAAGCAGCGGGGGTATCCAGACAGCAGCCGCCTTGAAGGCTTTCGGCCTCCTGAAGGACAGTGGCGCCAAAGATGGAAGAGCAGTCCAACTCACTGAAGACGCGCTCCGTATACTTCTTGACAATCGAGAAGGCTCGACAGAAAGGGAGGCATTGATAAAGAAGGCAGCGCTTCTACCCAAAATTCATGCGACCCTCTGGCGGCGCTATGGAAATGACCTCCCTTCGAATGACACGCTAACCCATGAACTGTTATTTACATACAGATTCAACGAGAACGCCGTGAGTGACTTCATTAAGGAGTACAAAACCACTATCTCCTATGCTAAACTCAATACTACTGACACGCTATCCGAAGAGGAAGAAGATAGCGATGAAGTAGAGGGAGATGAAGCAATGGAAATGCTCGGCATGGTTGAGGCGAAGCCATTGCACCCTGGTAGCCCTGCGGGCGCGCAGAAGCGCTCGATTCCGCCCACGGCTAACGTGCGTCCCTTGGGGAACGCCATTCCGGTGAGCAAAGACTGTGTGATGAACGTGATGGCAGCCGGAGAGGTTACCCAGCAGGGGATAGAGCAGCTAGTGGCCTACCTCAACCTCATCAAGGGGTCTTTTCCGCGTGAGACAAACTAGCCTTCGGTGGCTTCCCGGATCGTTCGCGCGGCGGCCTGATTCACGTCCTCATGGGAGTGGCGCTCTTTGACATGTTGCGTAAACTGCTGCTCCCGACGGTGCTGCCACTCGGCCTCACTCAGTGCGGCAGGATTAACCGCCTGCATCTTGAAATCCCCAAGAGAGCAGCCATATTCTGTTTCGCTGATTTTGACGAGTTCCGGTTTCGTTGCCATGAGTAAAAGTCTAGCTCTCAGTGCGATTCTCTGCGACCCTGTGGATTTTCAAACTGCACCACTACCTGGAAAACAGATGTCTTGACGTCGCTGCGGGAAGTGGTCATCATGGAGTCCCTTGGAGCAGTCATCGATTTTGCTGCTTCGTACTATCCGGATACATGGGTCGCACGGCAGCCCCCGACACGAGATCACGATCGACCAGCAATTGAGTTTGCAAGTCAACTTTCGGAGGTTTCGCTATGAAGGCCAAGCTATCGACGTTTCTATTGGTATCGCTGCTCGCCTCACCGCTTGCCGGATACGCAGAACAATTAATTCCGGCCGGCTCGCTGATCGCGTGCACGGTCTCTGAGCCGCGGCTCTCGTCAAAGACCGCAAATGTCGGCGACCCTGTGCTATGTCAAGTCAGCCACGTTGAGTTATACGGACGGTCCACGCTACCTTACGGGAGTTATCTCGTTGGCCGCTTCGAAGACTACAAGGACCCTGGCCATTTCGTCGGAAAAGGCTGGATGGAGTTGAAGTTCGATCGGATGGTGATTCAGCCGGATACGGTGATCCCGATTGATGCGCGCGTTGTGAATGCACCTGGATATGTTGTCGACCGCGCAGGACGCATTTTGGGTAAAGGTCATCCGGTGCGGGATATCGTCGAGTGGTCGATTCCGATCCTGTGGCCTATCGATCTCATCAACCTTCCAAGACGCGGACCGCGGCCCACGTTACGGGAAGAGACCAGGCTCACGCTGAAGGTGATGGACGATCTGGGTGTGCCGTCCAAGCCGCAAGTGGAGCAACCGGAACAAGACGACTCCGGACTGTGGCGTCGGCCGACAGCGTACCAACCACAGGAACCACAAGCCCCGCCTCCTCCACCGCAGATGGTCGTACAGAACTACATACAACAGCCTCCTCCGCCAATGTATGCGCCGCAGCCGGTATATATGCAGGCACCGCCGCCGGTGTATTACCAGTACATGCCGCCACCACCGCCCATGTACTACCGGCCGCCGATGAGGATGCGTCCCTATTGGGGCCCTGCCTATTAGAGCATTGTCATTGTAGGTATATAGAGAAGAGCGCGATGCTACGCGTGGCTTTTCCGTCAAGAAAAGCCACACTTCGCGGGATTCCGCTCGACACAGCGACAGTGACATGCGTTAAGACAATGTTCCTGTAGGCGTCGAAGTTGAGCCGATGGCTCATGTGGCCCTTCCTGCAGGAGGGGCCACGGCGTTTCCATCTCAGAGCGATTGTTTCTTATTCGTTGCCGCTGGTCTGGCGGACTTCCGTGGGCGGAATCGTTTCGCTTGGGAAGTGCTGGAGTGCTGGATCTCATGCGCGTTGACGATGGCGCGGATGAGTCCGGGGAAGCGCTGTTCGATTTCGGCGCATCGGGAAACGTTGTGCATCTCCACACCCCGCCGATCGCCGCGAATCAAGCCAGCCTCTCTGAGAACCTTGAAGTGTTGTGAGAGCGTCGACTTCGGAATCGGCTTGTTGCTGACGCGCAGGAAGGTCGAGCAGTTCTGCGAGCACTCCTGGCCCACGATATCGGCATAGATGGCCACCCGCACAGGGTCGGATAGCGCATGAAGGATGCCTTCGACCGTGACGTCCTCGACGGAGGGGTGGAAGAGCGGCCTCATGCCTACAACGATAGCCTCTTATTAAAGATATTATTCAATAGTTCATTATTCCAGAACTATTGAATCTTTCGCCCGGCGACCCCTATCTAGTCAGCAGCAATCGGTCCGCGACTCTCTACGCATATACCGAAAATGCTCTAATCGCGGCCACGCGCAGGCGTGGCCGCATCCTCGATAACTCTTCATGCTTTGGCATGAAACCCGCGGTACCCCGGCTTTTAGCAGAACGGGCACACTCGAATAAAGGATGGAAGGCAATGGGAAAGCTTGACGGAAAAGTAGCAGTCATCACTGCCGCAACCTCTGGCATGGCACTGGCCACGGCAAAGCTCTTCGTGGAAGAGGGAGCGTATGTCTTCATTACCGGCCGGCGGCAGGAAAAGCTGGATGAGGCGGTGACGGCGATCGGCCGCAATGTGACGGGTGTTCAAGGCGATGCGGCGAATCTCGCCGATCTTGACCGCCTGTATGCGACGGTGAAGCGAGAGAAGGGAAGAATCGATGTCCTATTCGCCAGCGCCGGACAGGGCGAGTTTGCAAAGATCGGCGACGTCACGGAGGAGCACTTCGACAAGACGTTCAACCTCAATGTGCGGGGCACGCTGTTTACGGTGCAGAAGGCGCTTCCGCTCTTTACGGATGGCGGCTCGATCTTTCTGAACGGCTCGATCGCCAGCATCAAGGGCTTCCCGGCCTTCGGCGTTTACAGCGCCAGCAAGGCCGCTGTTCGATCCTTCGCGCGTACCTGGCTTGTCGATCTCAAGGAGCGGAAGATCCGGGTCAATATCCTGAGTCCGGGGACGATCGATACACCGATCCTCGATCCACTTGGCGCGGATGCGAAGGAGTACTTCAAGTCGCAGATCCCTCGCGGCGAGATGGGACGTCCGGAAGAGATTGCGACCGTGGCGCTCTTCCTGGCCTCGAGCGACTCGAGTTTCGTGAATGGCGTGGAGTTGTTCGTAGACGGCGGGACCGCGCAAATCTAACAAAGTGTGAGGCCGCCGCAGGATCAATTGTTGCAGCATTTGGTCCGGGCGGCTCATTCGTTGGCCATGCGACTTCAGCTCGCCCGGTCACGTACAGCGCTACTTGTCGCGTGCGACAACGAAGTCCGGCATCCAGACTAGGGCCCGACGCTCATCACTCTCCGGGAGGTCCGCGACCAGAGCGCGTGCCAGATCGGCATAGCGGTACGCGGCTGCGAGTGCGTAGTCGACCGAGCGATGATGCTCGAGGATGGTAAGGATCTCGGCATGCGAGACGCGCTCGAAGGACTGGTCGGCTAGTACCTGGTCGATCGCGGCGCGCTCTGCAGGGGTGCCGTGCTGGTAGGCGTGAATGACCGGCAGCGTGGCCTTACCTTCGCGCAGATCGCTGGCCACGGGCTTGCCCAGGGCCTCTTCGCTGGCCGTAAGGTCCAGGACGTCGTCGACGATCTGGAAGGCGACGCCGAGATTCCGTCCATACTCGCCGAGCTGCTCTTCAAGCGGGTCACTGACATCGGCCAGGACTGCACCCAACCGCATGGAGACCCGGAAGAGGCACGCGGTCTTGCGATAGATCAGCTCGTAGTACTCGGTTTCGCTGACCAGTCGGCCCAGAGTTTCAGTCTGCAGCAACTCGCCTTCGACCATCTGCTGAGTGAGCGAGATGAGCAGGTCCAGCACCTTGAAGTTGCGCTCTTCCAGCGCGACCCGGAAGGCCTGCATGTAGAGCCAGTCGCCGGCCAGCACACAGCGCGAGTTGCCCCATGTGGTGTTCGCGGAGGGGCGGCCGCGGCGGGTATCTGCCGCGTCGATGATGTCGTCATGGACGAGCGTGGCGGTGTGGACCATTTCTACCACCGCGCCGAGTCGGACGCTGCCTCGACCGCGATAGCCGAGCGAGCGGGCGGTCAGCAGTAGGAGCGTCGGGCGGATCCGCTTGCCGCCGCCTTCGCGCAGATAGCCGGCAATCTCGGTGATGGCCTGGACGGAGGAGTCGGAGTCGCGCGCCAGCTCGCGCTCGACGGCGCGGAGATCGTCCCGCACCAGGTCGAACACCTCTTTCGCTGTCGATACCGCCTGTGTGCTCACGTGCCCGTAATCCTCTTAGTTAGTAGTGTATCCGGTCAACCGTGAGATGCCGCGGCAGTACCACAATGCTTCAATTGGTACGGTAATTTGTAAATTGCAGGTCCAGGCCGAAGTCGTGGCCTTTGAGGACGGCGATCGCCTCCTGCAGGCTGTCGCGGTCCTTTCCGCTGACTCGCACCGTCTCTCCTTGAATCGAGGCCTGCACCTTTTTCTTCGAGTCTTTGATGACTTTGACGATCTCCTTGGCCTTTTCGCCGGGGATGCCTTGCTGCAAAGTCACCTTCTGGCGGACGCTCTTGCCCATGGCCTCCTCCAGCTTCTCGAACTTGAGCGACTTGAGCGAGACGCCGCGCTTGACCAGCTTCTGCTGCAGAATTTCTTTGACGGCATCGAGTTTGTATTCATCGGCCGAGGCGAGCTGAATGGTCTTATCGCCGTCCTCGAGCTTGATCTCCGAGTTCGAATCCTTCAGATCGAAGCGGGCGCGGACCTCTTTCACTGCCTGATCGATGGCGTTGCGTACCTCCTGGACCTCGACCTTGCTGACTACGTCGAACGAATTATCTGTGGCCATGCCTGTTCCTTTCTGTACGGACGATCGTTATCGCGCCTGACGCTATAGCAGTTTTCCTGATGCTGTGATGTGCGGAGAATCGTTTGGCGTGGTCTTTCCTTAAAGAAAGGCCACAAAGGCATTCGTTGGTCCCTCTACACCTACAGGAAAATTGCTAGATCTCACGGAAGGGTCTCTTGACCATGAGATGCAGCGTTGTTACGGATACCCATCGGTGTGGTTTGATGTGATTCTTCGACACAAATCTGTGTGATTCCAGGGAAAGTTTTCGGCCCCTGCAGCCGTCTCTCAAGGTTTTGGACTCCGCCCGGGCGCCTTCCTGAATGGTCATGCGAGGGGATCTCGTTCTTCGTTCCCGGTCAGCCCGGTCAGCCGACGATCCACTTATTCTTTGGAAGCAGCGAGATGAGGGTGATCAACCCATATGTCCCCAGGAAGGCGACGATGGCGAGCGTGGGGATCTTGATCAGCGGGTTGGCCAGGCGCCCATTCAGCAGACCATAGACTGCGTTGAGCACGATGATGTGCGCAAGGTACATGCCGTAGCTTCTCTGCGATATGTTGCGTAACAGCTTCCAGAGCATACTATCGGACATCGCCGGCTGAATGTCCTTGAACAGCAGGAAGAGTCCAACGGTGATCATCGCGACATTGATGGTCTCGAATCCCCAGGTCAATTCGAGTTTGGGAAGAACCTGTTCTGTCGAGAGCCGGTGCAAAAAGCCGGAAGCGGTAACCGCGTAACCGACCAGGATCAAAACGATCGCAGCCAGGGAAAGCAACCAGGACGGCTGCATATGGAAGCGCTTGATGTAAGCGCCTGCGATGGCATATCCGATGTAGCCGCTGAAGTAGTAGAGCATCGGGGTGGAGTTCCAGAAGGCCTCACCCCAGATCTCCGGGAAGACAAGGTGAATGTAAGGAATGGTGAGGCTGACTGCCCACAGAACGAGAAAGCGTTCCATGCTGCGGCGGCTGGCGGATTCGACCCACGGTGACAAGACGGGGGCGACGAGATAGATGCCGAGCAACATGTAGACAAACCAGAGGTGCCCGACATCCGTGCCGAAGTTCACCGGTATCTTGAGAATGTCGAGCAGCGCTCCCTGCAGGGTAGTCGTGCCCTGCCAATAGAAATAGAAGGCGTAGATCACGCACCAGACGACGAAAGGGACCAGCACGCGACTAAATCGCTTCCGGAAGAATGTGCCTTCATTCCTGACAGGAAAGAGGAAGACTCCGGAAATCATCACGAACAGGGGAACGCAGGAGCGAAACAGAGAGTTGAGCCAGCCCACCCAGTGCGCGGCGGGCGTGTTCACTACGGAGCCGCTGGGGCTGATGTAGTAGAACTCACCGGTGTGGATCTGTACGACCATGTAAGTCGCTACGACTCTCAGGAGGTCGAGCCCGAGATTCCTTGAGCTGCTCTGAGGGGCGGTGCTGTCGGGTGTGTTGGCCAGTGCGCCGGTAGGAAGTTCTGTCGTCACGCTCTTAATTTAGCTCATCAAAGTGGAGCATCATCCTGTGCCACTTTGATCTCAAGGGACGCCCATCAGCGTTTCGAAGTTGCGTGTGGTTGTCGCCGCCACCTCATCTACTTCGATACCCAATAGCTCGGCGAGCTTCGCCGCCGTGCCGACGACATAAGCCGGTTCATTGCGCTGGCCGCGACGCGGCGCCGGTGTCAGGAAAGGCGCATCTGTCTCTACCAGCATGGATGCAAGCGGCAGCGCCTGCGCAGCGTCGCGGATCGCCTGCGCCTTGGGAAAGGTGATGTTTCCGGCGAACGAGATGAGGAAACCGAAGTCCATGGCGCGTTGGGCGTGATCGACCGTGCCGGCGAAGCAGTGCAGGATGCCACCCAGGCCGGTCTGGCGCCAGTGCCGGTCGAGCAGGTCCAGGGTATCGTCCCATGCCGCGGTGTCGCCGGTGCCGGCACGCTCCGCGGCGCGGCAATGGATGACAATGGGCAGGCGATGCCCGGCCGCGATCTCCATTTGATCGATGAATGCCTGCTGCTGCACGGCGTGAGGCGCAGTGTCCCAGTAGTAGTCCAGACCGATCTCACCACAGGCGATGACCTCCGGCTCGACGAGCAGCCTGTTCAGTTTGTCGAGGACGGCTTCGTTGACGTTTGCCGCTTCGTCCGGATGGACGCCGGCAGTCGCGTAGAGCCGGGGCACATCGGTGCGGCCGGCGTACTCGCGGCTCAGGTCGAGCGCACGATGCATCGTCTCCGGTCCATCGCCGATGCCGATGGAGAGCACCGTGCCGACGCCTGCCTGCAGTGCCTGCTGCAGCATGGCCTCGCGGTCCGTGTCGTAGCGGTCGCTGTCCAGGTGGGCGTGGGAATCGGTAAGCATCCGTCTACTTGCCCTCGCGTTACTTGACTTTCGCCCCGAGGGGGACGTCTTCGAGGAAGCTGGCCAGCGCAGCCTTGCCGCCTTCGACCGACCCGGCGAGCAGCATGCCGTTCGATTCGAGCCCTCGCAGCTTGCGCGGCGCCAGGTTCGCCACGACGATCACCTTGCGGCCAACGAGCGACTCCGGCTCATAGGACTCCGCGATGCCGGCCAGGATCTGCCGCGTCTCGGTGCCGAGATCGACTTCGAGGCGCAGCAGCTTGTCTGCCTTGGGCACGCGCTCGGCCACCTTTACCAGTGCGACGCGCAGCTCGACCTTGGTGAAGTCGTCGATAGTGATCTGGCCCGGTGTCGTTGCCGGCGTAACGGAGGCAGGCGGTGCGGGTGCACTCGGGGTTGCTGCCGCTGGCGACTTCGGGCCTGTTGCGGGAGCGTTGGTATCCACCGGAGGCACGCTGCCCACGGATTCAACCGCGGCGCCGGTGGCTTGATTTGTTGCCGGTTCCACGCGAACGGTAGGGACAGAGGCGAGCGCTTGTTCGAGGGCGCTCTTGGGGCGGTTCTCTTCAATCTCTTTCATACGGGTGACTGCGTCCTTTTCTGCGCGCGGGAAGAGCGGCGCTGCTTCGCCAAGCCTGGTTCCGGGCCTGAGGCCGCCCCAGGCGACGTGCGTGAGGTCTGCCTGCGCGATGTCGCCGAGCCCAAGCTGCTGCCAGACCTTGGTGGCGGCATCGGGAAGTACGGGGTAGACCAGCGCGGTGATGATGCGGATCGATTCGGCACAGGTATAGAGGATGTCGCCGAGTCTGGTGCGACTGGCCTCGTCATCGAGTGCGCCCAGCTTCCATGGCGCAGTCGCCGTGATGAAGCCATCCACAGTGCCGACGACTTGCCAGAGCGCTTCGAGGGCGCGAGAGAAGTCGAGCGCATCCAAGAGTTCGTTGATTTTGTTGACAGTCGCCTCTGTCGCACCTTCGCGCGCTTTAGCCTCGGGACCACCTTCCGGCACTACGCCGTCAAAGTAGCGAGTGATCATCGCCAGCGTGCGGCTGACAAGGTTACCGTAGCCGTTGGCGAGGTCCGCGTTGTAGCGCTGCACCAGCGCGTCAAAGCTGAAGCTGCCGTCCTGGCCGAAGACGACCTCGCGCAACAGGAAGTAGCGCAGCGCATCGGTGCCGAGCACTTCGTGGATGGTCTCCGCGCGCACGATGTTGCCGACCGACTTCGACATCTTGCTGTCCTGGAAGAGCAGCCAGCCGTGCGCGAAGATGGACTTTGGCAGCGGCAGCCCGGCGGCCATCAGAAAGGCCGGCCAGTAGACGCAGTGGAAGCGCGAAATCTCTTTGCCGATGATGTGCAGCGGCGCGCCGTTCGGCCGCAAGTCATCTCCGCCCCAGTAGCGTTGGTAGAGTGCGTCGTCGTCCGAGCCCCAGCCGAGCGCGGTGATGTAGTTGGCAAGCGCGTCCATCCACACGTAGATCACGTGCTTCTCGTCGCCGGGTACCGGGATGCCCCAGGAGAAACTGGTCCGGCTGATGGAGAGATCGCGCAGACCTCCGCGTACAAACGAGAGCACTTCGTTGCGACGTGTGTCTGGACGAATGAAATCCGGTTGCTGCTCGTAGAGCTCGAGCAGCTTGCGCTCGAAGGCGGAGAGTTTGAAGAAGTAGTTCTCCTCGGTCACCGTTTCAGTGATGCGTCCGCAGTCCGGGCAGGGCGCGCCGGGAGCGACGTCGACCCAGGCCTCGTCCGAGATGCAGTACTGGCCAGTGTAGAAGCCCTTGTAAATGTAACCGCGGTCCTTGAGTAGTGTGAATAGTTTCTGCACGCCCTGCTGATGGCGCGGTTCGGTAGTGCGGATGAAGTCGTTGTTTGTGATGCCAAGGGTCTTCCACAGCTCGCGGAACTCGGCCGAGACCTGGTCCGTGAACTCCTGCGGCGTGCATTGCATGGCATCGGCGGAGCGCTGAATCTTCTGCCCATGCTCGTCGGTGCCGGTGAGGAAGAAGACATCGTAGCCCTGGGCGCGCTTGAGCCGGGCGATGGTGTCGGTGACGATGGTGGAGTAGGCGGTGCCGAGGTGCGGCCGCGCATTCACGTAGTAAATCGGCGTGGTCAGGTAGTAAGGAGGGCGTTCAGGCATCAGCAGGTTGGGCTTTCCAGCGCTTGCGGCGGGACGGCCGAGGCTACTCTTCATCTTAGGGGTCGACCATGGGCATGACAAGTCACGTCGTCAGACCGGAATTGGAGATTGCGGCAGTGTTCGATTTCAGAGGTATTGTCGACAGATCTGCACGAGGGCCCAACCGATCAAGAGGACCATCAACAGCATCTCTCGCCATGGCCGCTTTGGGGCCGCCTGGATCGCATAAGACATCATCTTGATCGGCGAGACGGCAGGCGGAGGTGTGTGATTCCGGCCCAGTTCTTTATTAAACCGGTGAAAGTAAAGTTGAATGAGTGTCGCACCGATCCAGAGACCACCAAGAAAGCTCACCGATTCAACGCCGCGCCAAAGAAGAATGCCGGCGAGCACAATTGTTATCACCAGAAGCACTGAGTCAGTAATCTGAGTTGCGCTTGGCTTGCTTCCATAACCTCGGTCGAGAGCGGCTCGTCGCTTGCTGTAGGGAAGAACGAAAAAGAGCGCGAATTTCAGAAGAGCATGCACTCCGAGCAGTGCCACGATGGTGGTCGCAAGTGTGTTGCGCATCCCAGCCTCTCAAAATCGTATTCGCTACAGCCTAAACAGCGCACGGGAGGCATGCCAGTGCTCTGCTAGAATCGTCAATAAAATCAAGGTTTTCGCGCCCTTTTGGCAGCATCGGCCGAGCCTCCAAGGACCTTCCTCTGTACCGAAACATGCAATATGTACTGCGCGAACGCCTGCGCAGCATCCTCGACGAACGCTATGGCGCGGACAGCGCGAACGCGCGCGTTACGTTGGAACAGCCGCCGCAGGTTGCGCTCGGCGATTATGCGACCCCTGTGGCCTTTGAGCTGGCGCGTCCGCTGCGGCGAGCACCCAAACAGATTGCTGCGGAGTTGCTTGAGTCGCTGAACAGCGAACCGCTGCCGGGGTTTGCGAGCTTCGAGGTGGCCGGAGCCGGCTACCTGAATGCGCGCCTGGACCGTGGTGCGGCACTGACGGTGATCGCTCATGCACAAAGGGACGCGGACTTTGGCGCGGGCGTGCATTCGCTGGTGGAGCACACGAGCATCAACCCGAACAAGGCCGCACATGTGGGGCACCTGCGCAACGCGATCCTGGGCGATACCTTCGTGCGACTGCTGCGCGCGGCAGGCCAGCGCGTGGATGTTCAGAACTACATCGACAACACAGGTGTGCAGGTAGCCGATGTGGTCGTCGGGCTGATGCATCTGGAGAATCTGTCGCAGGAGCAGATCGCGACGCTTTTCCGCGAGCTTGCAGCACGCAACGAGCGGCTGGACTACTACTGCTGGGACGTATACGCGAAGGTTTCGGCATGGTACGACGCCTCCGGCGACGACGAGGAGAAGGCGCGACGTCGCTCGCTGCGCTTGGGCACGCTGCACGCCATCGAAGCGGGCGGCAACGAAATTGCCGCAGCCGCGAATACGATTTCAAACGCAGTCCTGCGCCGGCACCTCGAAACGATGCAGCGGCTAGGTATCGAATACGATTTTCTCCCGCGGGAGAGTGAGATCCTGCACCTGCAGTTCTGGGATCTGGCCTTTGCTCAACTGAAAGACCGCGGCGTGCTCTACCGGGAGACCGAAGGGAAGAACAAGGGCTGCTGGGTGATGCGGCGGGCGGGCACGGAGGGCGTGCCCCACACTGGGATGGACGAGGCTCCGGATGAGGAAGCCAAGGTGATCGTGCGCTCGAACGGCACCGTGACCTATGTGGGCAAGGACATCGCCTACCACCTGTGGAAGTTCGGGCTGCTGGGCAAGGACTTCGGCTATCGGCGTTTTTTTGAATACGCCGACCACACCTGCTGGATCTCGGCCGAGTCCGGCGAAGCAGAGCACCCGCATTTCGGCGGCGCGCAGGCGATCTACAACGTGATCGACTCACGCCAGGCCGACCCGCAGGCCAATGTCATCGAGGCCCTGCGTGGCATGGGCTACATCGATGCGGCCGCACGCTATGTGCACTTCTCCTACGAGATGGTGGCGTTGACGCCGCGCTGCGCTGAGGAACTCGGCTACACGCTATCCGCGGAGGACCGTAGCCGCGCCTATATCGAGGTCTCCGGGCGCAAGGGATTCGGCGTGAAGGCGGACGACCTGATCGACCGTCTGATCGGTGCGGCGAAGGCAGAGGTTGATTCTCGGCATCCCGAGCTTACGGATGCGGAACGGTTGAAGATCGGCAACAGCATCGCCATCGGCGCGCTGCGGTACTTCATGCTGAAGTACACGCGCAACTCCGTGATCGCTTTCGACTTCCACGATGCATTGAGCTTCGAGGGAGAGACCGGCCCCTATGTGCAGTACGCGGTGGTGCGCGCACGCAGTATCTTCCGCAAATCGGGCATCAGCGCCGCCGCTGCGCTGGCTGCGATTGACGGCTCTGCGCTGGCGAACTATGTCGCCGGTGACGACGGAAGTGTGTTGTGGGAGCTGTGGCAGACCGCGTCCAAGACGACGCTTCTGCTAGAGCAATGCATCGCCACAGCCGAACCGGCTTATCTGGCGAAGCATGCTTTCCAGCTTGCACAGCAGTTCAACAACTTCTACCACCGTTTCCATATCCTGACGGAGACAGACGCGCAGCGTCGACAGTTGCTGCTGGCGACGGCTGCCGTAGCGGAACGGGAGCTGGTGCGGGTGCTGGGGTGGTTGGGGATCGATGCGCCGGATGTGATGTAGAAGCCGCGAAGAAGCGCCCAGCGGGAAAGAAGCTGAGAAACGGTTGGCTAAAGAAGCGGTCAGCGATGGATGACACAAATTTCGCTCACCGCTTCTCAGCTCGGCGGCGTTGCCGCTACTGCAGTGGCTTGCCCTGCGCTGTCATCTGGTTCAGCACCGTCAGGTCGTTCTGCTTCACGCCATCGGGCAGGGGCGCGTAATTGAGCGAACCAGCGACGGACTGTCCGTCAGTGACGATGTACTTGATGAAGTCCTTCAGTACCTGGCGCTTCTCGACATCCGTGCCGTCTTTGGGGACGATCAGGAAGGTGAGTCCGGAGATGGGATAGGCCTCGGTTGCTCCGGCAGGCGGGTTAACGATGGGTTGACGGGGATCCTGCTGGAGCTGGTTCAGGAAGCCATTGATCGCTGCGGTCGTGCTCTCGGGGCTGGGCAGGATGTATTTGCCGGCCTGGTTCTCGATCGCCGCGATGGGCAAGTGGTTCTGCTGCGCATAGGTCAGCTCGACGTAGCCGACCGAGCCGGGCGTCTGGCGTACCTGTCCGGTCACGCCTTCGCTCCCCTTGCCGCCATTGCCCGCCGGCCAGCTCACCTGCGTCCCTTTGCCAACCTTGCTCGCCCAGTCCTTGCTGACTTGTGCGAGGTAGGTGGTGAAGATGGCACTGGTGCCGCTGCTCTCTGCGCGATGCACAACGGAGATCTCTGTCTTGGGCAGCGCAACACCTGGATTTGCTCCCTTGATAATCGGATCCTGCCAGCTTTTGACGGTGCCGAGGAAGATGCCGGCAAGCGCCTCGGGCGACAGGTGCAGCGGCTGCTTCAGATCGGGGAGGTTATAGGTGACGCATACCGGGCCGGCAGACTCCGGCATTTGCAGTACGGGTTTCATGGCTGCCATTTGCTCATCCGTCAATGCGGCATCGGAGGCGCCAAAGTCTACCGTGCCCGACTTCACCTGCTGAATGCCGCCGCCGCTGCCGATCGACTGATAGTTGATCTGCACATTTTTGTGTGCTTCCTGATAGGCCTGCGTCCAGCGACCCATAGCCGGATTGATGAAGGTACTGCCGGCGCCGGCAATCTGGGTGGTCTTGGTGGAGTTGCAGGCGGTAAGGCTGAGGAGTGCGGTGGTTGCGGCGAGAATCGCCTTCGTGCTGGATGTCACTTTCGAGATCTCCTGAACTGCTTACGGTTCCGCGTAGTGGGATGCGCCCATTCGATGACGGGTGGCAACCCCGCGCTGGGGTAAGAATCGGCTCCATGCTATGCCCGCTATGCCCATTCCGCTGGCAACGGCACAGAACATTCCAGGTTCTTACATACCAGAGGTGTATGTATGAGCGGTGAATTAAAGGGACGGAAGATCGCAATTCTGGCGACCGATGGATTTGAGCAGGTCGAGTTGACCGATCCGAAGAAGAACATGGAATCTGCCGGCGCGACCACGGAGGTATTGAGCGTAAAAGAGGGCTCGATCAAGGGGTGGAAGTTCACCGACTGGGGCGACAGCACAAAGGTCGACAAGCTGGTTTCCAAGGCAGATGTCGATGAGTACGACGCGCTGATTCTGCCGGGTGGCCAAATCAATCCGGACAAGCTGCGGATGGAAAAGGACGCAGTCGCCTTCGTCAAGAGATTTGCGGAGAGCGGCAAGCCGGTGGCGGCCATCTGCCATGGCCCCTGGACGCTCATCGAGGCCGGCGTGGTGAAAGGCAAGACGATGACGTCCTGGCCGTCCTTGCATACGGATCTGAAAAATGCAGGTGTGACCTGGGTGGATAAAGAAGTCGTCGAGGATGGCAACTTCATTACCAGCCGCAAGCCCGAAGATATTCCGGCATTCTGCAAGAAGCTGATCGAGGTTGTGGCGAAGGCGCCGCAGCCAGCGCACGCGCACTGAGCTTCTCCCCTACTCCGTTTCTCCCCCCACGACCGACGCGTGGCGGGAGCAGCCTGACAAGCGCTCACCGCCATGCATCGATCCTTTTATTATTCGTAGCTGCGCACCCATTCGGTAATGCTGCGCACGCCGATCCCGGTGGGTCCCGAGGCGATCCACGGCTTCGCGTCGTCGTTCCAGGCCAGGGCTGCGATATCCAGGTGCAGCCACGGCGTCTCACCAACGAACTCCTTCAGGAACATCGCAGCCGTAATCGTTCCGCCGTAGCGGCCGCCGGTGTTCTTAATGTCGCCGATCTGCGAGACGATCGATTCGCGGTACTCGTCTTCGACGGGCAGACGCCAGAAGCGTTCACCGGAATGCTCCAAGGCCTTGGTGAAATGGGCGTATGCATCGTCGTTGTTGGTCAGCGCCCCGGCGTTGATCTGTCCCAGCGCAACGGCCACCGCGCCGGTCAATGTGGCGGCGTCGATCAGGTGCGTCGCTCCGAGCCGCTGTGCGTAGTGCAGGCCATCCGCGAGGACGAGGCGACCTTCCGCGTCGGTGTTGATGACTTCGATCGTCTTGCCGGACATGGCGGTCACGATATCGCCGGGCTTGTACGCAGTCCCGCTGGGCATGTTCTCTGCCGCGCAGATCACGGCAACGACGCGCACCTTCGGCTTTAGCTGCGCAATCGCTCGCATAGCGCCGATCATGGCTGCCCCGCCGGCCATGTCGTACTTCATCTTCTCCATGTTGTCGGATGGCTTGATGGAGATACCGCCAGTGTCGAAGGTGATGCCTTTGCCGACCAGCCCCAGCACCGGGCCGTCCTTGGCCGTGTTCGCCGGCTCGTAGCGCAGCACGATCAGGGCAGGCGGCTCGGCAGAGCCCTGGGCTACGCTTAGGAACGCGCCCATCTTCAGGTCTTTCAGCTTGTCGGTGGAGTGGACCTCGGAGGAGAGTCCGGTCTCCTTGGCCATGGCTACGGCGCGGCGGCCCAGCTCGCCGGGTGTCAGCACATTGCCGGGCTCGTTGACCAGGGTGCGGGCAAAGTTCTGTGCCTCGGCGATGATCACGCCCTCGTCGTGACCCGCTTTGTAGGCTGGTTCAGCGGCTTTGCCCACAGCCAGCAGGGTCACGCTTTCCATGCTGCGGTCCTTACGGTCGGAGCGATAGGTGTCGGAGTCGTAGTCGGCGATGATGGCGCCTTCGATGGCCGCGCGTGCCGTCTCCGCAGCGCGAAAGTCGATCGAGGTGGGTAGCAGCAGTGCGAGCGAGCGGATGCCGCGAGGCTTGGCGAAGCGAACGGCGGCGCCGGCGGCCTTGCGCAGCTCGGCCAGCGTGGGCTTCGCCAGTCCGACGATGAGCAGCCTGGCAGCCTTCAGTCCCTCGGGCCGGTGGAGCAGGAGCGTCTCGCAGCTGCCGCCGGAGAACTCATGTCCGCTGACAGCCTTCCCAGGAGCGTCCATGACGGCCGGATCGGAGGTGAGGAGTTCCAATTTGGGATCGGCGGTTTTGTCCTTTTTATCGGCCTTGTTGATGGCGAAGGCGACCAGCATCTCGGTCTCGAACGAGGCGGGGGCGAGCGATGACAACTCTGTCTTCATGCATTTTCCTTCATAGATATTCCATAGATATGTTGTTCAACCCGAACTGCTTGGAGTCATGAGGCGGTGATCTTGCGCTGGCTGCGCACGATGGCAGCCTTGGCCTCGCGGTCGGCTTCGCGACGCTTCACGGTCTCGCGCTTGTCCCAGTCCTGTTTACCTTTGGCCACGGCCAGTTCGCACTTGACGCGGCCGTTGCGGAAATAAAAACGCGTGGGGATGAGCGTGTGGCCTTTGATCTGCGTCTTTCCCAACAGCTTTCTCAACTCCTCCCGCTTCAGCAGCAGTTTGCGTGTGCGCAGAGCCTCGTGATTGCTGGCGTTGCCGTGGGAGTACGGACCGATATGCGCATTCAGCAGGAACGCCTCACCATCCTTGATCAGTCCGTAGGCGTCCTTCAGGTTGGCTTTGCCTTCGCGGATGGATTTGACCTCGGTGCCGCGCAGGGCGACGCCGGCCTCGTACTTCTCCAAGAGGAAATAGTGATGACTGGCAGCGCGGTTGACGGACGCATCCCGAGCACCGGAGGCTACCGGATCGCGTTCTTTCATCTTTTGCGGGGCTGTCTTGCTGGGGCTAGCCTGCAGGGTATGACTGGTCTGCCGGGACATGAGAGTAAGTCCAATGGTAACACCCGGATTCGCGGGCAATTTCCGATTTACGGCACGCCAGCAACGCTTTGCTATAATCCCGCAACAGCGAGCCAGCTCTCGTGAAAGTGGTGCGTCAGCCCGACGGCAGGCCTCCCGAAAGCACTGCCGGGAGCGCGGCTGCGGTTCGTGTGCGATGGTCAGGCCGTCATGCACGCCGTCGCTTCTTCTATATGATGTGGAGTTTCATGAACCGACGCACACTACGCTGGATTCTCCCCGCACTTATCCTATGTTCCATTCCCGCCATCGCACCCGTGGTGCACGCCAAGGACAAGGGCAAGTCGGCCAAAGCGCTCTATAAGGCAGGGCAGATCGCCGAAACCAAGGACGACTACCTCGCCGCCTATGAGGACTACGCGGCGGCCTTCCAAAAGGAGCCGGGAAATCTCTACTACAAGACCTCCTACCAGCGGTTGAAGTTTACTGCCGCGTCCGTGTATACGCATCAGGGCGAGAAGCTGCGCGACCAGGGTGACATGACCGGCGCTATGACCGACTTCATGCGCGCTCTTGAGATCGACCCCTCGAATGAGCTGGCGCAGCAGGACATACGGCAGACCAAGGAGAAGATTGCCGCCACTCCGAACCGGGAGTCTTCCATGCCGGACGAGAGCGAGCAGCCGATGGGAGACATCGCGGCGCCGGCGGAGCTAAAAGCAGTCTCGAACGAGCCCATCACCATCCATGCCTTCGAAGATTCGAAGGTGGTCTACCAGACCATCGGCAAGATCGCCGGCATCAACGTGCTGTTCGATCCGGATTACACCGGCAAGCGGGTCCAGGTGGATCTGCAGAACATCTCGCTGCTGGATGCGCTGCACATCGTCGGCGTGGTCACGAATACCTTCTGGCGTCCCATCACCAACAACACGATCTTTGTGGCGCAGAACACGCGCGCCAAACGCACCGAGCTCGACAGCCAGGCGGTGCAGACGTTTTATCTGTCGAATGCCTCGCAGACCAACGACTTGAACGATGTGCAGACTGCGCTGCGCAACGTGATCCAGGGCGCGAAGCTCTACGCCGTGCCCAGCCAGAATGCCATCGTGATGCGCGCTACACCGGATGAATTGCTGCTGGCGCGCAAGCTGGTGGACGACCTGGACAAGGCGCGCCCCGAGGTGGTGGTGGACGTGGCTGTGCTCGAAGTCAACCGCATCCACGAGCGTAACCTGGGCATCATCCTGCCGCAACAGTTCTCGGCATCGTTGCAGGGCTCGACGACCACGACATCGACCACCGGCACCACTGGCACTACCGGCACCACCGGCACTACCACGTCCACGGGAAGCACCAATGGCGGCCTCACGCTGAACAATCTCGGCAACCTGAACTCGAACAACGTCGCGGTGACCATCGGCCAGGCGACCGCCAATCTGCTGCTGACCGACAGCGATACACGCACGCTGCAGAATCCGCGCATTCGTGCGACCGACGGCCAGAAGGCCGATCTGAAGGTCGGTTCGAAGATCCCGATCGCTACAGGTTCGTACCAGACGGGTGCGGCGACGGCCGTCGTCAGCTCGCTGGTGAACACACAGTTCCAGTACCAGGATGTCGGTGTCGAGATCGAGATCACACCAACGATCCATTACAACCACGACGTGACGTTGAAGCTGAAGCTCTCCATTTCGCAAGAGGGCGCCCCAGTGCAGTTGAGCGGCATCAGTGAGCCAACCTTCACCCAGCGCGTCGTCGATCAAACTATCCGGCTGCGCGAGGGCGAGGCCAGCATCCTGAGCGGCTTGCTGCAGCAGAGCCTGACCAACGCCTTTACCGGCACGCCTGGCCTGTCGCAGATTCCGTTGCTGAAGTACCTCTTCAGCAACAACGATAAGACGACGATGCAGGACGAGATCGTCTTTCTACTGATCCCGCATGTGGTGCGCGGTGAAGAGTTGAGTCCGCTGAACACGCGTGAGATTGATACCGGTACCGGGAACAGCATCACGCTCCGTCGTATCGCCACAGTTCGCGTTCCCGCAGATGCCATCGCTCCACCGGCGGGCCAGCCGGGCGCCGAACTGCCCCCCGAGAACCAGACACCGGCGACGCCCGGCGCGGTACCTGCTGCCACACAGGGTCTGCAGCAGGGTGCGCAACAGGCTATGCAGCAAGCTGCTACGAACAGCAACGCAGCTCCGGTCTCTCTGGCGCTGGCCAATGTGGGAGCTGCTCCCAAGGTCGGCACAAACTTCCAGGTTGCGGTCAACCTCTCCGGAGGGAACGATGTCTTCTCCGTGCCGATGCAGGTGCAGTACGACCCTGCAAAGCTCACATTGATCAACGTGGACCCCGGCGGCTATCTGGGTCACGATGGGCAAACGGTCGCGCTGGTGCATCGCGATGATGGCTCCGGTGGGGTAGCCATCTCGGCCTCCCGACCACCCGGGGTGGCAGGCGTGAACGGAACGGGCCAGCTCTGCGTCCTTACATTCCAGGCCAAGGCCGCGGGCGACAGTATCGTAAGTGTGACCAAGGCGGCTGCACGTGACAGCAAGCAGCAGGCGCTTCCGGTCATTACCTCGGGAACCATCGTCCATGTGCAGTAGAAGCACGTGCTGTAGAAGAATCTTGGCCCGGGAAGTGCACATACGGTGACATCCGGAGGCCTCGGGTCGCTACGTACAGTAGTTAGGAATGGCTCTGAATGAGTATGCGTCGGTCCGGCGGAGATGAGAAAAAGCAGATCTCTCCAATTCGCTACGCTCAGGGTCCGGTCGAGACGACACGAAGGCTTATTTCAAAGGTTCCTCAGGGATGGCTATGGTCCGCAGCTTGAGCACGTCTAGATCGCTTGACCCAAGGGGTTCGGAGGCCGGCCTCACCCTGATCGAACTGATCGTAACGGTGGCGATCCTGGCGCTGCTGGCGTCGGCTGCTGTTCCGGTTGCCCGCTGGGACATCAAGCGGGTGAAGGAGCGCGAGCTGCGCGACGACCTGTGGCAGATGCGCGCCGCGATCGACAAGTACAAGGATGCGGCGGACAAGGGCGGCGTCCAGACCAAGGTCGACAGCGATAACTACCCGCCTGACCTGGACACACTGGTGAAGGGAATCGAAGTGCAGGGGAAGAAGATGCGATTCCTGCGTCGCGTGCCGGTCGATCCGATGACGGGGAAGGCCGAGTGGGGCATGCGCTCAGAGCAGGACGACCCGACCGGCGACTCCTTTGGCGGACAGAATCTCTTCGACGTGTACTCGAAATCGCAGGGCACCGCCCTGAATGGGACCAAGTATGCCGACTGGTAGGCTGCGTCGTATCTGCCTGTCTTTCAGGGCGGCAGGCGAGCGGACGGAGGCCGGCTTTACACTGATCGAGCTGATGATCGTCATGCTGATCATCGCGATCCTGGCCGCGGTAGCTATCCCTGCATATCTCTCTTCGATCAAAGCCGCTAAAGAGGCTGTGCTGAAAGAAGACCTGCACGTGATGCGGGGCGCCATCGACGCCTACACTGCCGACAAGGAAAAGGCGCCGCAGTCTCTGGACGACCTGGTGCAGGCGGGCTATATGAAGAGCCTGCCGCTGGATCCGATGACCCATAGTTCGACCACCTGGGTGCCCGCAACGGACGACACACTTCAGGACATCGACCAGACCGACCCCGGTGTGAACGATGTTCACAGCGGCTCGGAAGAGACCGGTACGGACGGACAGCCCTACTCCAGCTGGTAAGAAGCACGGCCCCGGCAGGTGCACCGCGCCTGCATCTAACCCAGCACCATGCACGCCGACGCAGGCCAGCCTGCCGCTCCAACCTTCACGATGCCTTCGGTGGAGCGTGTGCGTGTCTATTACAAGACGCTTTGTGCGTCCGCGATGCAGCATTTTGGCAGCGCTTCGTTGGCCGGACGTTGGCTACTGGTCGATGGACTTGCCCAGGAGGGCGATGTTTTATTGATCGCCGCGAGTATTGCTGGGGCCGCCTCTTTCGTGCTCGAGACGCGGACTGAGGCGGTCCGGCATTGCGTCCGCAACGGGATCGTCGACTGCGCCGTGACCACTTTCGACGAATCGCTGCACATTCTGAAGAACGAGCTCCGGAAGCAGCAACCTATCGCGGTCCTGCTGGAGCAAGAGCCGAACAGAACGCTGGCGGCGATGGTGGAATGTGGCGCGCAACCGGACATGTTGCGCTGGATGGAGACAGAGCGTGGCCTGGAGCCGGCGGCCATTGCCACCATGCGCATGCGTGGTGCGTTGCCGCTACCGGACGCGGATGGTAGCGGGTTCGATCGCGAGAGCGACGTCTGCTGGCGTGCGGGGGATGGCGGCAGCGCGGTATTGCGTCAGACCGATCTGCTTGCTGCGAAGACGTTGCCTGCGGAGGACGCGGAGCGCCAGAACTGGATTGCAAGAGCACCGCGGTACCTGCCACGTGCTTTGAGACTGGAGCGTTGCGTCGCCATGAACGCTCCGGAGTGTGCTGCGTTTCTTGCCGGCCTGGAAGAACGGTCGCAGCAGAAGGCGCTCGCGGCGCGGTTAGAGGTCGAAGCGGCCGGCACGGTGCGGGTCTTTGCAGGAGCGGCGAGCTGAGGCTTGGGCCAGACCCTCTACACCTATACCGAACATGCTTTAATTCGCGACAGCTCGCAGGCGCGCCCAAAGTTCTTTCAATCCGAGATCGGTCTTGGCGGAGCAGAGCAGCAGATCATCGATGCTAAGCCCGCTCTTCAAAGCGGCGGCCGATCTGGTACGCTCATTGCCAGAAAGCCGATCCGCCTTGGTGCCGACGACTAAATAGTTTCGCCCTGATTCTTTCAAGTAACGGATGAGCTGTGCATCGTTCTCCTGTGGAGGCACCTTGGTGTCCACCAGGCAGATGCAAAGGGCCAACGTGGGCCGGTCGGCAAGGTATGGCTCGATGAACTTCGGCCACTCCGAGGAGATCGACCGGGACACCTTCGCGTAGCCATAGCCGGGCAGATCGGCAAACATCAACAGCGGCTGCGTGCGCGCGGCAGACTCATGCAGCGAAAAGAAATTGATAGCCTGAGTGCGGCCAGGCGTTGAAGAGACATGCGCCTGCTTGGACCCGACCAGGGCATTCAGCAGGCTCGATTTGCCCACGTTGGAGCGGCCGAGAAAGGCGACCTCGGGAACGGTCGGTGGCGGAAAGTGCTCCGGCGCAGTGGCGGAGAGAAGGAACTTAGGGATCAGGCGCATCGATCACGATTCTCGCAGATTGCAGCCGCGCGCTATGCCTACCAGATACGCCGGATGCCAAATGCATCCAGTTTTGCGTCATTACTGAGGAGTGGGAGATCCCGCCCGAGTGCTTGAGCCACAAGCATGCGATCGAAGGGATCGCGATGCACCCCTGGCAGCCTGCCGGCACGGAGAGCATCTTCAAGGTCAATCGCCAGCAGGGAATAGCCGGCATCGTCCAGCACATCGAGGAATTCTCGCTCAAACGTCTCCGCTCCGGGAAGCTTTCCAAGACGGACCTTCGTGGCGATCTCCCAGGCAGAAGCTGCTGAGACGACCACTATGTTCGCTTCATCGGCGACGATCGCCGCTGTGTCTGGGCTAAGAGAAGCCGGGGCAAGAGCAGCCCAGAGGAGAACGTGCGTGTCGAGTAGGACATTCACTCTTCCTCACCGTCCCAGAGCGTCAACTCTTCTTCCGGAAGTGGGTCAAAGAATGTATCCGGCAAGATAAATCCTGGAGACAGCCGCGCTCCGAGCCGCTTCTTGCTGATCGGATGCACCGCTTCAAGCCGCGCCACCGGGGTTTTATCCCGGCCCGAGGTGATAATCACGGTCTCGCCTCGCTGGGCCCGTTTCACCAACTCGGACAGATTTGTTTTTGCTTCAAAGATGGTTGCTGTGATCACAATTTGCTCGACTTAAGCTGCTAACTTATCTTAGTCAACATGTCGCCCAATGGTCAATTGGATTGTTGCTCGCCGCTCGGAACGCTGCGGATCTTCGCCGGGTCAAGTCCACTCATCGAGATCGTGACCAGAACTGCCTGATATTCCAGCCTCCATGCGGAACGGACGATACTGCATGTCTTTGTCGAGCGGGAACATATCGAGTACGGGCAGCCTCAATGCCGCTTTTACCGCCCCGTAGAGTCGGACGGGGATCTCAACGTCGAGCCGTACGATGTCTGTCACAGTGTGGGTGGTCCGCACCTCTCCCAGCAGATCCGCGAGCGTCTTCATGGTCCAGCTTAGCGCGTCGAGCTCCACGAGCAGGCGGATACCGACGTACAACTCGACGATGAACAATCCGGCACGCAGAAGAGCCTCGTCGAAGGCCATGGTGGCAGCGATGGCGCAGGCCCCCGGATAGGAGTGGCGCGGCAGGTAGGCACCCCCGGTCAGGAGTACCTCGAAGCCGATGAATGGCGGAAGCCCAAGCCGTCTGTGATCGAAGCGCTGAAACAGAGCGGCACGCGCAGCATGAGAGGCCTCCTGAGGCAGAGGGCATGCCGCGTCGATACTGACCGAGCAGAGCTCACCTGGATGCGGGATGAGTTGTAGCTGCACATGACCGAAGTGACCGCGACCGTCGTAATAGCGGATGTATTTGCGCTCGCCACTGGCGGAGTAGCGGATGGTCTGGCGATAAACGATCGGTAACGAGGGAGGTGCCGGGCGCATAAAGCGACTGCTCCTTTGCGTCGCCGCCTTCACGGCACCTTTCAGCTTGCCTGAAGTGCCAGCGTGTCGCAATCGCTCCGTTCAGCAGAAAGGGCATTGTCGATCGACTATGCCCTTTCTGGCTTGCTGCGGAACCGGGATCAATCGGTTCGGATCAAGTGCACGTTCGACGTCTACCAGCAATGAGGATTGTCGTCATCGTCCTCACGGGTCCTCACGAAGGCGAGGCCGTGCGGGCTGTTGAGTCCGGTGACGATCGGGGTTAACTGGCCGAAGTCGAGATCGAGACGCGCCACGAAACCTGGCGTCACTCCGGCCGAGTCTGCTGCGCCAACACCGGCGGAGTAAGCCGTACCGGGGATGAACTGGGTCTTGCGAATGATGTAGGTTGTGTCGGCCGGTGTGTCGGAGACGAGCATGAAGCCGTCATCGGATGGGATGAACAGGGTGTCATCCACCTGCGGCGTACCGTACGGCGAGGTCAACGGAATCTGCAGCACGCTCTGCTTGGGTCCAGGATTGCGCACCATGATGAGCTCGGAGTCGCCCTGGCTGTCGAGCAGGATGTTGTTTGAAGGCGTCAGCGTCATGGAGTCCGGATCCTGCAGGTTCAGCTTGACCTGCGCGCCGGTGACCACATCGGTTGCGGTCGCTGTCCCTTCGAGCACGGGCGACACTTCAATCACATTTCCGACGAACTTTGCTTTCACGATTGCAGGCGCTGCGTTCGGGTTGTGAGCCGGGTTTGAAGCGCTGAAGTAAGCCTCACCATTGCGGAAGGTGATGTCGTCATAGCCACCGCCGCTTGGCGGCTGCGCAGCAAAGGTATATTGCACCTGCTGCCGGGTCTTGGGGTCGTAGATCACTAAATTTGGATTGGCATCCTCGTTCTGCATCGCCCAGATCCTGTGGGTGTACGGATTCTCTTTCAGCCCGTCATTGTGGCCGATGACCACAAAGCTGAAGAGCTTATGGCCTTGCTTGTCGTACTCGACGATCATGTTTGACTTGCCATCTTCGCCAGTCGGGTTGTTGCCGTCGCCGTAGCCGATATAGACGCGGTCCTTGGTCACGGCGAGCGAATCGGGCTGCGTGTACTGCCCTTTCACCCCCTTCGCAAATACGCTGATGGAGTAGCCTTTCTCGGCCTTCGGAGTTGGGGTGGACTGTGCTCCGGCCATCGGGACAAAGGCACAGAGGGCAAGAGTAGCTGCGACAGCGAGGGCTTTCTTCGAGGCGGCGTGCGTCATACGAATCTCCAGAACGAATGTGAGTGATTGGGGAAGGGCGGCACCGTCAGGCACTACCCAGGGGCGAGATTGAGTGGACGGCGGCGAGGCTTAACCGAAGCTGAATTTTCAATGGCAGGCTTGAGAACTATTTGAAAATTCACGAACGCTGGAGTGCATTGCACTTCAAGTGCGTGGAGGGGTTTCTGATCAGCCAGAGTTGACATATTCTTATATAGGAATATTATGACCGCATGGCCAGAGCAGCGACTACGCTGGACATCTTCAACGCCGTGGCGGAGCCGCGACGGCGCGAGATCCTCGACGTGCTTGGCGATGGCCGTGAGCGCGCCGTGAACGATGTTGTGGAAGCAGTGGGGATACCGCAGCCCTCGGTCTCCAAGCACCTCGCCGTGCTGCTGAAAGTCGGCGTGGTGACGGTGAGCCGGAATGGACAAATGCGGATGTACCGGTTGAATGGCAGCGGCCTGAAGCCGGTGCACGATTGGGTGAAGAGCTACGAGCACTACTGGACGCACCAGATGGACAGAATCAAAGAGCGCGCAGAGCAGAAGATGCGCGATCGAAAACAGGGAAAGACAAAGGAGGAAGGATGAGCGCAGAAACACGCACTGTGCCTATCGAGGAGGCGGTCCGCACATTTTCCATCAAACGTGATGAACGGATCGAAGCGTCGATCGACATCGTCTTTGAGACCATCCTGGAGCAGATTGGGCCGATGAACGAGAGGCCGGATCACTCGAAGATGCCGCTGGTGCTTGAGGCGTGGCCGGGCGGCCGTTGGTATCGCGACCTGGGCAAAGGCACGGGGCACATGTGGGGACATGTGCAGGCGATCAAGGCGCCGGAGCTGCTTGAGCTCTACGGACCGATGTTCATGTCCTTTCCCGCAACCTCGAACGTGCAATTCCGGCTGATGGCGGAAGGGGATGCCACGCGTGTGCAGTTCACGCACGCGGCGATGGGAGTTATTCCAGAGGAGCTTACCGTCAACGTGGGCACAGGTTGGGACAACGTACTTCAAAACATGCGTAAGCGTGCCGAGCAACGCCAGTCGGACTGAGACAGCGTTAGACTTCGAAGCGCGATAGAGAAGGGAGCGGAGTATGCAGGCGATAGAAACGGAACACGCAGTCGTAGGAGAAGCAGATTGGACCGAGGCGCGCAAGAACCTTCTGGCAAAAGAGAAGGAGATGACTCGATTGCGCGACGAGTTGAGTGCACAACGTCGCAACCTTCCGTGGAAAAAGGTGGAAAAAGAATATTGGTTCGACACGTCGGATGGCCGAAAGATGTTGAGCGATCTGTTCGACGGACGGAGCCAGTTGATCGTCAAGCACTTCATGATGGGTCAGGGATGGAAGGAGGGCTGTGTGGGCTGCTCTTTCGAAGTCGATCACATCGAGGGTGCGCTGATGCATCTTCAGAACCATGATGTGAGCTATGTGGCGGTGGCACGTGCGCCGTTGCCGGAGATCCAGGCATTCAAGCAGCGCATGGGCTGGCGGTTCCCGTGGGTCTCCTCGTATGGAAGCGACTTCAACTACGACTTCCACGTCTCCTTCACGCCGGAGCAGGTGAAACAGGGCGAGGGGTACTACAACTATGAGACTGGCGAGATCAACGTTGAAGAGTTATCGGGAAACAGCGTCTTCTATCGGAATGCAGCCGGCGAGATATTCCATACCTATTCTTCGTATGGCCGCGGGAATGAAGAGGTATTAGGCACGTATGTCTATCTGGATCTGACGCCGAAGGGGCGCAACGAGACGGGTCCTCGTCACAATCTGACGGATTGGGTACGACACCACGATCGCTATGGGGCAGGCGGCTCGGTTGCATCGACAGGACGATATGTAACGGCAAGCAATGACGATGGCTGCTGCCACGCAGCCGCAGAGCCAGCCAACGGCTTTATTGCTGAATAGTAATCGAGCGCGGGCGCCGTTCTCGCGGTGGGTCGCACACATAGAACGAAATGGGAAAGGAGAAATGGGAAAGGATACGAGCAGCCTCGAGCTGGGCGCTCCCGACGGTAGTGCTGGCCTTGCTGTCCCAGTACCTTCTGTGCGCCGTAAATTGAACCGCATCGGTTGCGACGCGACGAGTCATAGATTGGCTAACGGAGTTGACACAGCCAGTCATCCGCTGGGAAGCTCACGGGGCAGATGAAACGTCTGCTTCTGGGAGATGGAAACAGTGGCGATGACTCGGTTCTTGTTCGGTGGCGTGGTATTTCTGGCCGCGTTTTTGCTGTTTTTGGTTGAACCGATGGCAGCTAAACAGCTCTTGCCTGCGTTTGGCGGATCGGCCGCCGTCTGGCTAACCTGCCTCGTCTTCTTTCAGACAGCGCTGCTTGCCGGGTATATCTACGCCCACTGGATGGTACGACGCTCACAACGATGGAGCCTCAGTCTCTACATCGTCTTTCTCGTGCTCGCATCGCTTTCCGCGCTGGTGTGGTCGTTTCATCGCAGTGGCTTCGATCCCGTCGTGGCGCACCCGGTAGCTATGATTTTTTGGGCTTTGCTGCTGTCGATCGGGTTGCCATTCATCCTGCTGGGAGCGACCAGCCCATTGCTGCAGGCCTGGATTGCGCGGCGGGATGCCGGACGTGTTCCGTATCGCCTCTTCGCTCTGTCGAACACCGCTTCGCTACTCGCCCTGGTTCTGTATCCAACGCTGATCGAGCCGCATCTCACGCTGCGCGTGCAGCGCATCCTTTGGTCTTTGGGATTCGTATGTTTCGTTATCCTCTCGGGGCGTCTCGCATGGGGGATGAGAGACGCATTGGCGCAGCCTCCCGTACCCACGGATATAGACGAGGCAGAGGCACCGGCAGCGCCACGTCGCAGCAAGCTGCTGTGGTTGCTGCTGCCTATGGTTGCAGCGATGCAGTTGAGCGCTGTCACGAGCTATCTCACGCAGAACATCGCAGCGATTCCTTTGTTGTGGATCCTGCCCTTGGCGGTCTATCTCGTCACTCTGATTGTTGCGTTTCAGTTTCTGCAGTGGATACCACAAGCCATTCTCGTGCGTCTGCTGGCGGTGATGCTGGCCGGCCTCGGCTACATGCTCTCCAGAGCAGATGTGTCGCTGCCCACGTGGATCGCGATCGCTTTTTTCCTCGTCGAGCTATTCCTGGCGGGACTTTTCCTGCATGGCAACGCATACACTCTCCGTCCCGAGCGCAGTACTGAGCTGACCGGTTTCTATCTCCTGTTCGCTGCGGGTGGGGCACTTGGCGCATTTTTGATCGGCATTGCAGCACCTTTGATCTTCTCTGCGAATTACGATCTTGCAATCTCGTTCTTCGCTACCGCTACTGTCGCAGTGGCAGTCGTGTGGCCGCAAGGCTGGTCGCAGCGGTTGTTGTGGGCCGTGGGAGGCGTCATGCTGCTCTACGTGATCGTGCTGTTGCACGCTGCCTACGGTCAGGACTCGATTTTTTTGACACGTAACTTCTATGGCAGCTTGCGCGTGAAGCAGACCTATGACGCGCATCAGTTTCCCTTGCGCACGTTGAGCAATGGCACCATTCAGCACGGCACACAGATCTTTACACCGGAAATGCGCCGGACACCGACGACCTACTATGCCGAGGACTCGGGAGTCGGACTGGCGTTGCGCTTCTGTTGTGCAGGGCGCTCGCGAAGAATTGGCGTTGTGGGTCTGGGTGCAGGCACGCTTGCGGCGTATGGCAAGCCTGGCGACCAGTTCCGTTTCTATGAGATCAATCCTGCGGTGCTGCCGATCGCACAACATCTCTTTACCTATCTGCGAGACTCTCCGGCGCAAACCACCTTTGTCGAAGGGGATGCACGTGCCTCACTTACCAACGAGAGGCCGAATCATTTCGATGTGCTGGTGATCGATGCCTTTTCGGGTGACGCGATTCCCCTGCACCTGCTGACGACCGAAGCCGTCGCTCTTTACAGAAAGCACCTTGCGCCGGACGGCATACTCGCCTTCCACGTCTCGAATCAGCACGTCGACCTTGCGCCCGAGGTCTATCTGCTGGCGCAGGCGAATGGCATGCAGGCCAGGACCGTGCAGAGCCTAGCCGACGACCGGCGTGGCGAATTCAATGCGACCTGGGTGCTGGTGACGAAGAATGCGGCATTTCTAACGTTGCCGCCTATCGCGAGTGCGCAACCGACCGAGCCGCGTGCCGGACTGCGTCTCTGGACAGACGACTACTCGAGTCTGCTGCCATTGCTTCGTTGATAGACAGCGAGACAAGAGAGGGGGCGCTCCCGCGGGAGCGCCCCCTCTCTTAATAGCGACACAGCTTACTGATGGGCGCGCGGCTGGTCCTGCGTGACAGCAGCGTGTACGCCCACGAGTGCCTCCGGCGTCTCTTCCTTGAGTTCGGGAAGTGGCGATTCGAGCGCGATCTTCAGTACCTCGTCCATCTGCTCGACGAAGTGCAGCTTCATCACCTTCTTCAGATTTTCCGGCAGTTCAGCGACGTCCTTCTCATTTTCCTTGGAGAGGATCGCCTCGAAGATACCGGCACGGTGTGCCGCCAGCAGCTTCTCTTTCAAACCCCCGATGGGCAGCACCTTGCCGCGCAGCGTGATCTCGCCGGTCATGGCGAGATCGCGACGCACCGGGATTTTGGTGAGCGCACTGGCCAGCGCAGTTGCCAGGGTGATGCCGGCGGATGGACCATCCTTGGGGATGGCGCCTTCCGGCACGTGGACGTGGATATCGACGTTGCGATAGAAATCGCGTGCCAAGCCGAGGTGGTGGGCACGGCTGCGGATGTAGGAGAGTGCAGCCTGCGCTGACTCCTGCATCACGTCGCCAAGCTGACCGGTAAGAGTGAGCTTGCCTTTGCCGTCGAGAACCTGGACTTCGGTGGACAGGATGCTGCCGCCCATCTCTGTCCACGCTAGGCCGGTGACCAGCCCGACCTCATTCTTGTCGTTCGCTTGCGAGTCGCGGAACTTGGCAACACCCAGGAAGTCGGAGATGTTTTCTCCAGTGATCTCTTCCTTATGCTTCGCGCCGTTCTTCACGACACGCCGCGCAACCTTGCGGCAGACGTTGCCGATCTCGCGCTCCAAGTTGCGAACACCCGCTTCGCGCGTATAGCTGCGCACGATCTCTGTGAGCGCGTCATGGTCGAAGGTGATGTTCTGGTCGCTGAGGCCGGTGCCGTCGAGCTGCTTCTTCAGCAGATACTGCTTGGCGATCTCGATTTTTTCGACCTCGGTGTACCCATGCAGCCGCAGGATTTCCATGCGGTCCTGGAGCGGTCCGGGGATGGTGTGCAGTACGTTTGCGGTAGCGACAAAGAGCACCTGCGACAGGTCGTATTCGACGTCGAGGTAATGGTCCTGGAAGCTGGTGTTCTGCTCCGGGTCCAGAACTTCGAGCAGGGCGGAGGAGGGATCGCCGCGGAAGTCCGAGGCCATCTTGTCGACTTCGTCCAACATGAAGACGGGGTTTTTCGTGCCGGCCTTCTTCATCGACTGGATGATCTGCCCAGGCAACGCGCCGATGTAGGTGCGGCGGTGGCCGCGAATCTCTGCCTCATCACGCACGCCGCCGAGCGACATACGGACGAACTTGCGGCCGGTGGCCTTGGCGATGGACATGCCGAGTGAGGTTTTGCCGACGCCGGGAGGCCCGACGAAACAGAGGATGGATCCCTTGGGATTTTTGACGAGCTGGCGGACGGCGAGAAATTCAAGGATGCGCTCTTTGATCTTTTCCAGGCCGTAGTGATCTTCGTCGAGCACCTTCTCTGCCGTGTCGATGGAGCGCGTCTCCTTCGACTTCTTCTTCCACGGCACGGCCAGCAGCCAGTCTAGATAGTTGCGCGAGACAGTTGACTCGGCGGACATGGGCGGCATGGCTTCAAGCTTCTTCAGCTCCTGAACCGCCTTGTCCAGGACGTCCTTGGGCATGCCGGCGGCCTCGATCTTCTTCTTGAGGTCGTCGAACTCGCTCTTTTCGCCGCGACCCAGCTCCTTCTGGATTGCCTTGATCTTCTCGTTGAGGTAGTACTCCTTCTGCGCGCGCTCCATCTGCCGCTTGACGCGGCCCTGAATGGAGCGGTCCATGTTCAGCTTCTCAATCTCCATATCCATCAAGTCGGCGATGCGGGCCAGCCGCTCGGTGGGGTCGAAGAGGTTCAAGAGTTCTTGCTTTTCATCGACGGAGAGCTGCAGATTGGCAGCGATGGTGTCGGCCAGCTTGCCTGGCTCATCCATGCGGACAGCGGCGACGATCGATTCGTAGTTCAGGCTCTGCTGCAGCTTGACGTACTGCTCGAAGAGGCCGGTGACCTTTTGCATCAACTGCTCGGTCTGCGGACCGGGAGCAGCAACCTTCGGGATGCGCACAGTAGCGACGAAAAATCCGTCCGAGTCGTTGACTTCGGTAGCTTTCGCGCGTTCCAGACCCTCAACCAGTACTTTAATATTTCCGTCCGGCATTTTGACGCTTTGGACGATGTTGCCGATGGTGCCGACAGAGTAGACATCGTCTGCTTTGGGCTCATCGATGCTGGCATCATGCTGGGTCGCGAGAAAGATGCGGCGGTCGCCGTTGAGCGCCTCTTCCAGGGCGCGGACACTTGACTCGCGGCCGACGATGAACGGGGTCATCATGTAAGGAAAGATGACCATCTCGCGGATGGGCATCATGGGCAGCTTGCGCTGGTCGCCGCGTTCCTTCAAGTCCTTCGTATCCTTGGGATCTTTTGGCTCTTTGCCGGTCGCCATACTCTATCCTCCTGCTCACGAGTGCCGGTGAGCCGCGGTGTAGGGCCTTGCAGGTACGGGGTGACCTGCCGGAGTTGTTCGAACTCCGGCCCTAGAGCGTTTCCACTACTGCCGTGTATATCCAAGCTCCGCGAAGTGTGGCTTTTCTTGACGGAAAACCCACGTCGATCATCGCGCTCTTGTCTACACCTACAGGAAATGCCCTACCAATCGATGCTTTCTGTTTAGACTCAAAACCGCCCGTGGGAGGATCACCTTCAGGCGTAACTCGATTTAACCAGCCTTCTCCAACAGCTGTTCGGAAAAGTCACGCTTTGCGACCATTTCGGCTGTGATGTCCAGCTCTTTGATCTGCTTCTTGCTGGGCAGGTGATACATCAGGTCCAGCATCAACTCTTCCAAGATCATACGCAGACCTCGTGCGCCTACTTTACGATGGAGTGCCTCACGCGCCACAGCGAGGGTGGCATCCCCAGTGAAGTTTAGTTTGACACCCTCGTAATCGAAGAGCTTCTGATACTGCTTCAGGATGGCGTTGCGCGGTTTGGTTAGAATCTCGACCAGCGCCGGCTCGTCCAACTCATCCAGAATGCCGATCACGGGAAGACGGCCGACAAACTCGGGAATGAGCCCGAACTTGATCAGATCCTGAGGCTCTGCCTGGCGCAGCAGTTCTGTGTCGCGCTGCGCTGCGGTGGCGTCTTCGGCCTTGGCCTGCTTCTCGGTCAGCGCTTTGAAGCCGAGCGCTTTTTTCCCGACGCGGCGCCCGACCACGCGCTCCAGCCCCACGAAGGCGCCCCCGCAGATGAAGAGAATGTTCGTCGTATCGACCGGAGTGAACTCCTGGTGAGGGTGCTTGCGGCCGCCCTGCGGTGGAACGTTGGCGACGGTGCCTTCCAATATCTTGAGCAGAGCCTGCTGGACACCTTCGCCCGAGACATCGCGAGTGATGGACGGGTTTTCGTCCTTGCGGCCGATCTTGTCGATCTCATCGATGTAGATGATGCCGGTCTGGGTGCGCGCCACGTCCCCATCGGCTGCCTGCAGCAGCTTGAGGATGATGTTCTCGACATCCTCGCCGACGTAGCCGGCTTCCGTAAGTGTCGTTGCATCGACGATGGCGAACGGCACATCGAGCATCTTGGCCAAGGTATGGGCCAGCAGGGTCTTTCCGCTGCCGGTGGGGCCGACCAGCAGGATGTTCGACTTGGCAAGCTCGACATCGTTGCCGCGGGTACGGTTCATCTGCACCCGCTTGTAATGGTTGTAGACAGCCACAGCAAGCTTCTTCTTGGTTGTCTCCTGGCCGATAACATACTCGTCCAGGAACGCCTTGACCTCCTGCGGTTTGGGCAGGTGGGCGGGTGCCGCGCCGGTCTGGGTTTCCGTCCGGTCGTCGTCCAGGATGGAGTTACACACAGCGACGCACTCGTCGCAGATGTAGGCACGCGGGTAGTCGCTGGGAGAAGAGATCAGCTTGGCTACAGCGTCCTGCGATTTATGGCAGAACGAACAGCGGAGTGTTTCGTCGGAACCCGTGCGCGTTTTCATAAGAACTACTCCTTCTCGCCGAGGTCCGTATCGTCTGTCTTACGTGCGTGGACGATCGATGATCTCGTCGATGATGCCGTATTCCTTCGCCTGTGGTGAGTTCATGATGAAATCGCGCTCGACGTCGCGTTCGATCCGATCGAGCGACTGACCCGTGTGCTTGGACATGAGAGTGTTGGTGATTTCGCGAATACGCAGAATCTCGCGGGCGTGAATGTCGATATCGGTCGCCTGGCCGGAAAGGCCGCCCATCGATGGCTGATGGATGAGGATACGCGAGTTCGGTAGCGCGAAGCGCTTGCCCGCGGTGCCGGACATCAGCAGGAAGGCACCCATGGAGGCAGCCTGCCCGATGCAGTAGGTCACGACATCGTTCTTGATGAACTGCATGGTGTCATAGATTGCCAGACCGGCTGTGATTGAGCCACCCGGGGAGTTGATGTAGAGCTGCAGATCCTTCTCCGGGTCCTCACCTGAGAGAAAGAGCATCTGTGCGATCACCAGGTTGGCGATCTGATCGTCGATCGGCGTTCCCAGGAAAATGATGTTGTCGCGAAGGAGACGACTGTAGATGTCGTAGGCGCGTTCGCCCCGGCTCGTCTGCTCGACCACCATCGGTACCAGTGCCATGCTCTGTCTTCTGCTCCTCAGCCGCCGGAGGTTTCTTCCGGCCGGCTCGTTATGCTGCGTGTTCCGCGGAGTGCGTCAAATACTTCCAGACAACTCATTACAAGCGTTCGTACAAGAGCTTCGTTGTTTTGTCCCGTCGAATTTGTTCCCGGATTCTAGCGATGGCCCCGTCCTGCGTCAATCGCACGCGCAGGGTATCCGACGGCTCACGCAGTTGCAGCGCTAGCAGTTCGATCTCCTGATTCACCTCTTGTTCGGAGATTTCGATCTTTTCGGCATCCGCGATGCGATCGAGGATCAGCAAAGACTTCACTTCGCTGGTAGCCGAATCGCGCTGAGCCGCACGCAGACGGGGAAAGTCCAGCCGCTTCATGTCCTCCTGCTGCATGCCCTGGGCCGCGAGTGCACGCAGTCCACGATCCAGCCGGACATCCACCTGTTGCTGCACCATCGATTCGGGCACCGGGAACTGGAAGCGCTCACTCAGCGCATTCAGCAGGCGGTCGCGCGTCTCGGATTCGCTGCGGCGGTCCTTCTCGGCCTGCAGGTTCTCACGGAACTTGGTGGTGAAGTCTTCATAACTGCTGTAATCGCCCAGCTCCTTGGCGAACTCATCATTCAACTCCGGCTGGATCTTCCGCTTGATGGCCTTCACAGTCAGGTCATAGGCGACAGTCTTGCCGGCAAGACGCTTTTCTCCAAAATCCTCCGGATAGCTGACTTCAAACTTCAGCTCCTGGTCTACGGTTGCGCCGCGAAGTGCCTCGGTGAAGGCGGGCAGGGTATTCGTGCCACCCACCTCGAGCAGAACATCCTCGCCAGTGATCGGCCCGTTGTTGTCCTTGTCGTTCATGGGCTCGCCGTTCTCGCGGAAGCTGCCGGTGAAGGTGATCTGTGCCCAGTCGCCATCAGCCAGGGGCCGTGTCTCTTCGACCGGTTCCATGGTGGAGCGCGAGTCGCGGACGCGGTCGACCTCGGTGTTGAACTCCTCGTCGGTGAAGGCAGGGTCGGGCTTCTCAACCTTAATGTCCTGATAGCCGTCGACGGAGAACTCCGGCATGACCTCAAAACTAGCCTTGAACCAGAGCGGCTGATCGTCCTCCATGGTCATGTCGATGACCTGAGGCTGCGAGACCAGCTTGTGGTCGCCTTCGACGATGGCGCGTTGGAAGTGCTGCGGCATCACGGCCTCAAGCACATCCTGGCGGATGCCTTCCGCAAAGCGAGCACGAAGCAGGGACTCCGGGACTTTGCCGGTGCGGAAGCCGGGAATGCGCGCCTGCTTTTGGTAGCGCTTCACGGTAGAGCGCATGGCGCGGGAGACCTCTTCGGCAGGAATGGTCACTTCCACCGTGCGAGTCACCTCGGGATTGAAGACAGGTCCCGACTGCTGATCGTGATCGTGCCCGGCGTGGTCATGACCGGCGTGGTCGTGCTCTGCACCGGCCTCCGGCTGGGCCGGGGTGGGCTGGGGGCTCGTCGTGGGGGATGTTGAGGTATCGACTGTATCTGTAGTGCTCAAGTGTGCCTTCCGCGAATATGTTCGCCTGCGCGATCGGATTAGGACGGGCTGGAGTCTGGCGGACGCAATGCGCCCCAGACCGGTGGTAGACAGGCGGCCTGAATTCAATGGTAAGAGGCTTTGGGAAGGGGGTCAAACGGCATGAGGGGGTGGTGGATAGCCAGAGTAACGAGGAACCGGGAAAGCCTGAGGTCGGGCGGATAAGCGCTGCGGGAGCTTGCGTGACTCTTTGAGGGGCCGAGGAAGGGAAGCCTCGACGAAATTGCCTTCCAAAGTACTCGGAGGCGAGCCTTCCAGCAGCATGAACCCCATCACGCCGCCTCTCGTTCTTATCCAGTGATGAGTCGGCTGGTGGGCCGGCGTCCCTCAGGCGGCGGCTAGTTCGCCTGGCAGAGCCGCGCGCACACGTGCCAGAAAGCGGGGATCGGAGGCGCCACAGGCCAGATAGTTGGCGCGTGCCGCCGTCAGGCTCAGGTTCCCGTTCGGACCTCCGCGAACCACATCCGCATCTGCTTCATCCTGTCCATCGTCCTGCCACCAGCAGACAGGGCACAGCTCAAAGGTTGCCGGTGCACTCAGCGTCCGGCTCCCACAGCAGAGGCAACGCACACTTGTGGTTTGCATATTGCTCTAAGACGCTGAACCCGAAGCGGAGTTGCAGCCGGGAACAACAAGATGTCGTGACTATGGTCATGGCCAGCCAACTATTCCGGAAATGGAAAAGAGCGCCGCTCCGGCGAGCGGCGCCCTGGGTTGCTAGGATCGGCAGTTACATCGGCTTGGGCGTGAACAGCTCCAATTTCACCTTCCAGGTGACCGACGCACCCGGCTTCAGCGTGACCATGCCGGTGTCCATGCCATGCCACTCCTTGCCAAATGGATCGCCAAAGTTGAACTGCTCCTCGATGGCGGTAAATTCCTTGCCGGCATCGGTGGGGGCGTAGACCTGCACTGTCTTGATCTCCGGCGACTCGCCGAGCACGTGGATGCCATAGTTGGCCTTGGGATCGGTCAACTGCACATCGACGGCGCCATCGGTGCGGGTGAGCTTCGAGAAGTTGTCATCCAGAAAGCTGCCATCCAGAGCTTTGCCGTCCGGCGCGTTGTAGTCGTAAGGCGTTCCTTTGACCGGCTTGAGCTTGCCGGTAGGGAAGACGTCGTCATAGTTGTTCACCACAGCCATCTGTGCGGCTGGGACGTGCAGACGCGCCTGCGAGCGATCCCCTGACGGGATAGCGAAGTAAGGATGCCAGCCGATGGCCATTGGCTCCGGCTGGTCGCCGACGTTCTTCGCGGTGATGGTCGCGGTCACATCCTTGCCGGCGAGCTCGATGGTGAAGTGGAGGTCGGTCTGCGAGAGCCAGTGGCCGCCGAAGTCGCCGGCATGCATGGTGCCGGTGACGGTCTGGCCATCTGCCGAATCGGCGACCTTCACATCGTCGGTCTTGGAGTCGAGGATCAATCCGTGCATGGCATGCGGTTCGGCGCCGGCCTTCTTGCCCGCCCAGTTTGCAGGCAGCGTCAACGTCTTGCCGTGCCAGCTTGTGGTGATCGTCTGCTTGTCATCCGAGAGCTTACCGCGGATGCGGTTCGGGTAGGGCACCAGGAACGCGCCGCCGAAGGAGAAGGAGGCGTTGCCGTCCTTATCTGCCTCCCCACTGCCGGTCAGCTTGCTCTTCACGTCGTCGAGGGAGGGCGCGAAGAAGATATCTGTCTTGCCGCGACCGGGAATGTTCGCGGTGATCTGGAGCAGGTTCATGCCGCGTCCCGGCACTACAGTGGCGGTGAGAAACTCCGGCTGTTTGCCGTCTTCAGTGGTCTTGCGCTCAAGCTTGACCACATCTTCGCCGTTGATCTGCGTGATGACAGCAGGGGTGGGCTGCGGGTTCGCGGCCTCCGGAACCGGTGCGGAGGACTTGCAGCCGCCGGCGAGCAGCAGTGTGGCAGCGAGCAGAAGCGCGGGCGATGCGTTCTTTTTTCCAGGCGGTATGGTCTTTCCAATCGATGTGGCAGAGAAGGGCATGAATTCGTTCCTCAGGATGGATTCCTCTTAGGCGGGAAGAGTTGGGCATCGCAGCGACCAGGCCGCCGGAAGCGCCCCCATTCTACGCCGGGCCGTTGGTAGCGGGTCAGTTCGATTCCACAGCTCGTGTGGCAACAAGTTGAGCTCTTGGGGTTATGAACCCAAAGGCCGCAGTTATCCGCTTACCGAAGGACGGAGGTCACAAACCCGGGATCGCGTCACAGATCAAATACGGTCACGGCGTCAGCATGAAACGCAGCATTGCTGACGACAAGCCGAGGACCGATCCGGTTCAACTTTCGAATAGCCGAGCCCCATCGCGCTCAGTTGAGTTCCTGGGCGAGTCCGATGAGAAGCCCTTCAGGCCCGCGGATGTAGCAAAGCCGATACGAGTCCTGATACCGGACTACTTCGCCTACGAGCTGTGCGCCGCGCTTGCGAAGCCTGCCAAGTGTCTCGTCGATGTCGTCCACGGCGAACATGACGCGGAGGTAGCCTAAAGCGTTCACTGGGGCGTTGCGGTGATCCGCGACGACCGGCGGCGTGAGGAAGCGGGAGAGCTCGAGACGGCTGTGGCCGTCCGGTGTGCGCATCATGGCAATCTCGACGCGCTGGTCGGCAAGTCCGGTAACACGTCCTGCCCATTCTCCTTCGATCGTGGCCCGCCCTTCTAGCTCAAGGCCGAGCTCTCGGAAGAAATCAATCGTCTCTCCGAGGTCATCGACGACGATTCCTACGTTATCCATCCGTTTGAGCGCCATGCGTCGACTGTACAAGATGTCGCCTAGATGCAACAACGGACGCTTTGCAACGCCGAAGCAGACTCCGCGCGGAGTCTGCCAGATCGCTCCCGAACAGCCCTTAATCGGGGCGGATCACGGGCAATCCGGAAGTGATCGCAGGATCAGTACCGAGAAACGCGCTTGTGGTGAATTACGCGTTTTCACGCATGATAATGTCCTTTAGCACGCGTGAAAGTAATAAGGGCTGCAAGGGCGGTGGATTCAAACTGAGCCACTATGCCGGGCCGTCGGTAGTGGATTGCGCGGCTCCTTCACGCATTGGGCTATGGTGTGTTTCATGCGAGATCCCGGCGCACCGCAGCTCAACTTGTGGAAGAAACATCTGGGGCAGGTTCCGGATTTCGTTTGGGAACAAAGCGACCTCGTGGCGCTTGTTCTGGCGGATAACGAACTCACCGAGGTCTCGGACCGGATCGGCCAGTTGACGAAGCTGCGCATGCTGGACCTTGGGCACAATGCCTTGACGGCGTTGCCGAATAGTCTCGGTGATCTCTCCGAGCTGACGGACTTTCTCTATCTTCAAGACAATCGGCTGACGTTCTTGCCGGCCTCATTCGAACGACTCACCTCTCTGCGTTATCTGAATCTCAGCGGGAACCTCTTCGAGGGGATGCCGGATTGCGTCACGAAAATGCATGGATTAGTTGAACTGAGGATCACTGACAATGAGCTCCAAACAATTCCGGAATCGATCAAGGGGCTCACAAGCCTGCGCGAACTTCATCTCAGAAACAACAAGCTCGCCTCCCTGCCAAGGTTCATTGGCACGCTGCCGGAGCTGCGCCACCTCGATCTTCGTGGCAATCCGCTGCTGACGTTGCCCATCGCGATTGCCACGCTGCCTCGTTTGGAGAAGCTGGATCTGCGCTGGCTGCCGCTCACGGAACTACCGCCCTGGCTACAAAAACTCGAGGATCGAGGGTGCGTCGTTTACTACTAACAAGTTTCTTCAGGAATTTTGCGCGAGACAGGATTCACTCACGCTTTAGAACGGAAACGCGATGTGGTTCGATACATTCAGCGTCTGAGCAGGCGGCTGCGTGGTGCAGGCTCTCAAATACGCGCACGCGAAAAAGATAAGTTCCTGCCGCAGCGTATCGAACTGCTTCTCGGGAGCAGGGGATTCGAGCAGTCTCCGGCTGACTCCAGCCATGGCATCCTGCAGCATGGAAGCGATGACTTGCGGGTCTTTTGTGAGCGGTTCACGGGCGGTCGCCAACATGCCGACAATCGTTTTATTGGTTTTTTCTCCCATCTGCTGCCGGATCTTCGTTCCATCGACATCCGAGCTTACAGAATAGAGAGCCACACTGATCTTTCCATCTTGCATCTTGGCTTCGAGGAATGCGGTGATGAGCGTGGTCACCATCCGCTCCAGTGGATTTGCTGCCTGTTCTCGGCAGACTCGTTCCACTGCGTGCATGACACCATCGAGATGGCGTTTCAAGACAGCCTTCAGAAGCGCACTTTTGTTGGGGAAGTACTGATACAGAGTGCCGACAGAGACACCGGCTCGCAGCGCTACCCTAGTCGTGGTGAGGCGCTCCTTGCCCACGCTGAGCAAAACCTGAAGGGTGGCATCGAGAATGGCGTCCACGCTCGCGGCGGAGCGCGCCTGCACCGGTAATTTTCGAGGCTCTAAGAGCACCAGAGAGCGCTGCGGCAAATGCGAACTCCTAAGCTGAAGCTTTCTTCATCTAACCACAAGATACACGCAAGGAGTGCAATTCATCCGCGGCGAATGAGGAGAAACAGAATGACGAAACAGGCAGAGCTGGGCGGTAATTTCACATTTCCCAACACGTCGATGACGGTGCGCCGGATGGGATATGGCGCGATGCAACTTGCGGGTCCACATGTATCGGGGCCGCCGCGCGATATGGACGCTGCAATCGCGGTCCTGCGTGAAGCAGTTGCGTCCGGCGTGAACCATATCGACACTTCCGACTTTTACGGTCCGCACGTCACCAACCAGATCATTAAGCAGGCTCTCCATCCCTATCCGGACGGCCTAGTCATTGTTACCAAGTTGGGCGCACGCCGCGGTGACGACAAGTCATGGCTGCCTGCCCTTTCGCGGCAGCAGCTTACGGACGGCGTGCACGACAATCTCCGAAATCTGGGACTGGACAGCCTGGATGTCGTCAACCTGCGGGTTGGTGCACCGCTTATGACAGCAGAGGAATCTATCGAAGAACCGCTGACGGCGCTTGCCGAGCTCAAAGAGCAGGGGCTGATTCGCCATCTCGGCCTGAGCAATATCAGCGCTAAGCAGTTTGAGGAAGGCCAGAGGATTGCGGAGATCGTCTGCGTGCAGAACGAGTACAACGTCGCCCATCGCAAGGACGATGGTCTGATCGGCGAGCTCGCAAAGCGCAGCATCGCATACGTGCCGTTCTTCCCGCTGGGAGGCTTCACTCCGCTGCAGTCTTCTGCTCTTGATGCAGCAGCGGCGTCGCTTGATGCAACGCCGATGCAGGTTGCGCTTGCGTGGCTGCTGCAACGCTCGCCCAACATGCTGCTGATCCCGGGGACATCTTCCGTCGAGCACCTACGTGAAAACCTCAAGGCTGCAACGCTGAAACTCCCTCCCGAGATGATCCCCGAACTCGATTCCATTGCCGGGATGGCCTAAGAGTGACGCAGTCGCAACCGGGTGAGGGAGTATAGGAGCGTGGCTGCAAACACGCTCCCGTTACACTGAAAAGCGGATAATGCCTCTCCTCTTCCCGTTGCCGATGCCTACTCAAGAAATCGACCGGAGTGCACTGGGCGCGCGTTTCGACGCACTCAACCAGCGCATCATCGCCTGTGAGCGTTGTCCGCGACTGCGAACGTACTGTGCAGAGATCGCGCGCAAGCGTCGTCGCGCCTATCAAAACGAGACCTACTGGGGACGTCCGGTGCCGGCCTTCGGCGATCCGGGGGCACGGGTGATGATTCTTGGTCTGGCGCCGGGAGCGCATGGCTCCAACCGGACTGGGCGACCATTTACAGGAGATGGCTCGGGCGACTTCCTGTATCCGGTGTTGTACGAGACAGGATTTGCTTCGCAGCCCGGTTCACGCAGCCAGGACGACGGCATGTGGTTGCGCGATGCGATGATTACTTCGGTTGGCCGGTGCGCGCCGCCGGACAACAAGCCGACGCCCGCGGAGTTGGCGAACTGCTCCAGCTATCTGGATGAGGAGGTCGCGCTGCTCACTCGTCTGCGGGTCGTGGTGTGTCTGGGGCACATTGCATGGAACGGCTATCTGGGTCATTTGCGGCGAATGGGCCACGCGGTGCGTCTGGCCGAGTATCCGTTTCGTCACAGTGCCGAGTACGATATGCCAAGCGGCATCACTCTGCTGGGCAGCTACCATCCCTCGTTGCAGAACACCAACACCGGCCGATTAACGCGCGAGATGTTTCTGGATATCTTTGCGCGGGCGCGGCTGCTGGCGATGCGACCGCGCAGCCAGCGCAGGGAGGCGACCTGAGGCATGGCAACTGCTCTTTGGATCGCACCCGTATTGCTCGCGATCGTGGCATTTCCGCGATGGCCCTACAGTCGGCAGTGGGGGTATCATCCGACGACAGGCTTGGCGCTGATCGCACTGATGGTGCTGACGCTACATCTGCTCTATGTGATTTAGAGCATTGTCACTGTTGCTGTGTAGATCCAAGCTCGGCGAAGTGTGGCTTTTCTTGACGGAAAAGCCACGCGGAGCATCGCGCTCGTCTCTATGCCTACAGTGAAAATGATTTCGTCGGCGATACAGAAGCTGTACTTCGTAACCGCTGATTACGCGCACGAACATGACTCAGCGCGGGGGCACTACCGATTGCCAGTGGCCGCGGCTGCAGAAGAATAGTTGCGCGGTGTGGCCAGCGGGTGTGGAGATGGCAAGCGTGCCCTCAGGGGTGCACCCGTCACCGGCGTGGAGCGGCAGTTCGGTGGAGGTGACGGCGCCGTGCTCCAGCTTGAGCGATCCGCTGAGGCTCATGTCGCCGCTAAGCCGCGTTGTGCCCAGCACGCCGGCTGGGATTGTCGTCTTGCCCTGGTAGCAGAACTCGTGCGCGCTCGTGGCCGCTTCGCTGAAGCGGGAGAAGGCGTTGCGCAGCACCACTCCGGTGATGCCGCCATGGGGGCCGGGAATGGCATTGATAGCGCAGCCGGAAGCTGGGGCGCTCGCACCCTCTTCGTAATTGCCCTCGATAAAGAAACCGAACCCGTACCCCAACTCGATCTCGGAGCGATAGCCGTTGGTGGTGAAGTAGTTCCGAATGATGTGGATGTCGAAGACATTCGCTCCGTTCGCACCCGCAGCGATCGCGACGCCATTGGATTCGAAGTAGTTTCCTTCGACCACGGTGTGCGCATCCCAGCCAAGCATTAGGTCGCCGGCCTTATTGCCCTCGAAGACATTGTCGCGATAGACGTTGCCGAGGCCACGCGACGCGACCTTGTGACCATCGCGGCTCCAGACGGCCCATGTATTGTCCGCAATTTCGTTATCTGCGACATGGATTGCGTTTGGCGCATAGCCCGTTACGGTGACCATGTCGATGGCGTGATTGCAGCGGTTGATCACATTGCTGAGAATCTGCACGCTATCGGCGCCGCTTAACTCGATCCCGTTGCCCTTTGGGAAGTCGACGATGCGCATATTACGGATGACGAGGGCGTTGCCGGGCATCAATTCAAAGCCATTGCGCGCCTGCGGGTTGCCGGCCAGCAGACAGCCGCCCTCGCCGTTGACACCGATCTCCTGGCTGCCGCCGGCATGCGGATCGATGAGAATCGCATCGCCGTTGCCGCTATAGTGCAGCACGGCGCCGGCATCGCAGATGAGATGTTGCCCGCTGTGCGTCAGCTTGATGGTGGTGGTGAAGGTATAGCTGCCAGCGGGGATACGCACCGTGCCTCCGCTCGCCGGCATGGCCGCGAAGGACGCGTTCACCTTGGCGCCGATATCTGCGCCGGGAGAGCCGAGCGGGCTGTCTGGTGCACTACGCGTCTCGGCTATGGCAGGCGATTGAGCGATGCAGCTTGCCGAGAGACAGGCGAGGAGTGTCGACAGGGCGATCAGGTAGTGGCGAAGGTTCATCGCCAGGAGAAAGAATGGGGTAAATGAATGGAGCGGGAGACCGGGATCGAACCGGCGACATCCAGCTTGGGAAGCTGGCGTTCTACCACTGAACTACTCCCGCACGGCCGTTTGTGGAACAGTTCCGCACAGCCGTAAGCATACCAGCGAGCCGGAGCGGGCGTCGACGGCGCTTCAGCACCAACTCTTCCGCTTGTACTCTGCGTATCGAGTGCCGAAACGCTCAGCAAGCACCTGCTCCTCTTTGCGTGCTTGTGCGATCTGGACAAGTACCAGAACGAGCAGACCACGGCCGATTTGCCCAAAGCAGAAATCCGCAGAGTGTCAGCGTGCCGAAGAGATAGATGGGATTGCGAATGCGCGCATAGATGCCGGTTGTCACCGCTTGCTGGCGATCATGCGGCAGCCGCACGGTGAAGTCCTATCTGAGTCAAGCGGTGCCCTGGTTGGGAATCTGTTGGGAGAGAGCTGTTTGACAAACGTTTGTGTTCCTCGTTATTTTTGGCTCGCGTTCGATTGGAAACGATCTTCACTTGTATGAAGCTTGGGCCGCCTTCGGACACTCCGCGGAAGGCAGGCCCGATTCTGATAAGGTTACCAGGATGCCCAGGTATTCGATCCGTGTTTTTCGTCTCTGCACAGGATTGCTGATGCAGCTTGCATTCGCCGGAACGCTTTTCGGTCAAGCTGACCGGGCTACGGTCACTGGCCATGTGACTGACTCTTCCGGGGCCGTTCTGCCCGGCGTCAGCATCACCGTCCGCGATAGCACCAGCGGGGCAAGCTTTACCAGCCAGAGCAACAACCTCGGTGCGTACAGCATCGGTGGGCTTCCGATCGGCGACTACACCGTGAAGATGAACCACGCCGGCTTCAAGGATGTGCAGTCGTCCGTGCACCTGGTCGCAACCCAGGTGCAGTCTCTCGATGTGATGATGACGCCTGGCTCCACAGACGAAACGGTCTCGGTGACAGCGGCTCCGCAGCTGCTCGATTCTGAAACTTCGACGGTGACAAATACTCTGGAAGAGGAAGCCCTTCGCGACCTGCCGCTGAACGCGACCAACGGGCGCGATGCTGTGCAGCTGCTGGTACAGAGCACGCCCAGTGCCGCGAAGTCCGGTATATCGGGCAACCAGGTCTACAGCACGCTCTATCTTGGGGGCGCCAACTCATGGACCAATACCGCCTATGTGGATGGCGTGGATGCCGACGCAGGCCCGCAAGGAGCAATCGCGACCCCGGGACTTGAGGCGATCCAGGAGACTCAGGTCATTACAACCAACGCCGACGCTGAACTCGGTTCAACGGGCGGCGGCGTTCTGCTCTTCGAGCTGAAGTCCGGCACCAACAAGATTCATGGCAGCGCCTTTGAGTTTCTTCAGAACGAGGCGCTGAACGCCAACTCCTGGCAGAACAACTACTTCCTAGCCGGCTGCGCGCCCTCGGACGCGAGCTGCATCCGCAGCAACTCGAGGCCACGCGACCGCTTCAACGACTACGGCGGCAGCCTCGGCGGTCCAATCTGGAAAGACCACACCTTCATTTTCGGCGACTACGAGTACTACAGCCAGACCAACAACTCGCTGAACCCGAACGCCACCACCGTGCCAACCGCGCGCATGCTCTCGGGCGACTTCAGCGAGCTGCTCACCGGTGGGACCAACCAGGGCAACGTCCTCAACCCGGCCACGAATGCGCCTTACATCAACGCGTGCACCGGCATGCCTTACCAGTACGGCCAGATCTTCGATCCACTGACACAGCGGAGCGTGAACGGCGTGACTTGCGCGACGCCGTTTGCGAACAACATGATTCCTAACAACCGGATCCAGAACGCGCGGACGCAGAACATTATCAAGCTTTACCAGAAGTACTACTTACCCACGCTGACGAGCCGTATCTATAACAACTTTCCTACTGTAGTAAGCAATACCCCGAGCGAAACCAAGCGCTCCTATGACATCAAGCTCGACCATAACTTCTCGAACGAGCATCACGTTAGCGCTTCATTCGACTACGTCAAGTGGATCAGCGTCACCGGCGGTGGCCTGGTAAGCAGCTTCAGCAATCCCGGACCGCTCTCGGCGGAGTGGAGCAATAACACTCCAAACTTCATTGCACGCGTGGTGGATAACTACACTCTTACGCCTAACTTGCTCAATACCGTCGGCCTGGGTTACTCATCGACCCAGTACACCCAGGTGCCGGTCAACCAGGTATCGAGTGCGGCTGCCTATGGATTCAATGCCGACGGCGCTGCCTTCCCGACGATTAGCTTCAACAGCTCAAACGGCGTAGGGGAACAGAATCTTGGCACCTCCGTCTACTCCTACCAAAACTACTACGGCTACCATTTCCAGGACACTGTCGCCTGGCAGCACGGCAATCACTCATACAAGTTCGGCGGCCAGCTATTTCTCCAAGGTCTCAACTCCAGCTACGGCGGCAACATCCAGAATTACACCTTCAGCAGCGTCACCGGGGGTCCCACGGACACCGCAGTCACCCCTTACGTTGGTAGTGCGTTAGCCAACCTGCTGCTGGGCAATGTGCAGTCTGCCTCCCAGAACATCCCTTACCCGACTTATCCCAGGCAGAAGTACATCACAGCCTTTGCGCAGGATGACTGGAAGGTGAATCCTAAGCTGACCTTGAATGTGGGCCTCACCTGGGACTTTACCTTCGCCGGTCACCAGGCAGCCGGGCACTGGACCAACTTCGACCTGACCCAGCAAAACCCTCTGTGGGGGAACTCTAAGGGCGCGTGGACCTTCGCGCAGAACTCCGGCTCCACCTTTCAGACGGATAACTCCTTCCACCAGTTCGGCCCGCACCTTGGGGGTGCCTACCAGGTCACGAATAAGCTGGTCGCCCGCGCCAACTACGGCCTCTACTATGTGCCGCTGGGCGAGTTCAACTCCGGCTACGGCTACGGCTTCCCCTCGCAGCAGGCAGAGTTCTGGACCGGCACCAACACGGTACCGAACAGCGTCCCCGGCGCCACCGCCTTCAATTGGAGCAACGGCTATCCGGGCCAAACCGTTCTGCTGCCCCGCACCCTTTCCCAGACCAGCTTCGGCTACGACAACCCACTGTCGATCAGTGCCAAGACGCTGCATCTCGGCCGTACCCAGAACTTCTATGCCGGCATCCAGTATGAGCTCGCAAAGAACATCATCATCGACACGCGCTACATGGGCACGCGCGGCAGCGATCTTCATGACAATCCCGAGTCGGTCGGCGTCAACTACCCTGACTTTGCCACATACAGCCGCTTGTTGACGTCAGGCCACATCAACGACACGATCAGCAACGCCGGGCAGGCGGCGACAGATGGCGTACCTTATCCGTATGCGGGCTTTAGCGGGCCGGCCTATGCCGCCATCGCGCCGATCCCGCAGGCCGCGTCCTATAACAATACGGTTGTCCTCATTACCGACCAGCAACTGGGCTCCAGCTCCTACAATGCTTTTGTCGCCGAAGTGAAGGCGCGTAACTCTCATAACTTGAATCTCGATATGAGTTACACCGTCTCGCACCTCATCGGCAGTAACCTGCAACGGCGCTCGGCCGCCGGCGGCAATGGCCTCTACGGGTACCAGAGCGCCGCCGACATCCCGGCATCCCACGGCTATGTGCAGGGCACGGATCAGCTGCAGCTGGTCACCGGTTATATCACCTATCATTTGCCCTTCGGCACCGGTCAGCCCTTCCTCTCGGTTGGCCGACTGCTCAACGAGGCCGTTGGCGGCTGGACCCTGGGCTCCTTCCTGAGCTATGGCTCCGGCGGCCCTATGGGCACCGTCAACTCACCGGTGCAGTACCCCTTCTTCTTCCAGAACCAGCGCGATAACTTCGCGCCCGGAGTTACGGCAAGCAACATCCGAAACAGGTTCCATGGCCATAACGTCGACTTAGGCAACACGCGCGACCCGCGCAACCAGGACTTCAGCCCCAGCCTGTTCTCCACGCCAGCCCTCGGTACGCTCGGCAACACGCCTTATAACTACACCAACTGGCGCTGGAACCCGGGCGCCGCAAACGAAAGCGTCTCGCTAAGCAAAGCGTTCGCGTTCGGCCCGGAAGGCCGCTTCCAGGGCACCATCCGCGGCGAGTTCTATGACGTCTTCAACCGCCACTACGTGAATTCGCCCGACACCAATCCGAACAACACCACGTTCGGCCAAGTCACCGGCGTATCCGGGACCTCCCGCACCGGCCAGTTGGGAGCGCGTGTGCAGTTTTGAACTCGAACCAAACCGCGTCATCCTGTGCTGTGCGGCAAGAAGTCATGAAAGTGAAGTGATGTTTCTTCGGGGAGCAGTGGGCGAATTTTGGCATGGATCCGTTCCGCATCTATCGGCAGGCCAACGCAGTCGCAGGCGCAGTCTAGGAGATCGTGCGTGTTCCCTTACCCCAGCCGCTCCGTTGCGGCCAATCTACTAATAGCCATGATCCTGCCGCCGGTGGCCCTCGCGCAAAGCACCGGCAAACGCCCAGTCGACTATGCGAACGCCCTCGTGGGCACGGCTCCGCTCGATAACCGGAAGCTCATCGGCAACGCGCCCCCGGCCGGCGAGCAGCTCTACTCCGGCTTTACGTCGCCCGGCGCTGTGCTACCGCACAGCGCGACCGATATCTCGCCGATCAACGCCAATCTCCCGCTGAGTTATCAGGCCGGCGTCCCCGCGCCCTACTACTACCCCAATCCGACGATGGTCGGCTTCTCGAGCGGCGAGGGCGGCAGCCCCGTCCTCATGCCGATCGTCGGGGACTGGACCGTCCCGCCACAGCGCACTGTTTCGTACTACGACAAGGCTCGCGAGCACTCCAGCCCCGGCTACTATTCGGTCTATCTTGACACCTTCAAGACCGGCGTTGAGCTCACGGCAACCACCTGGACCGGTTTGTATCGCATCACCTACCCGGCCAGTACGCAATCGCACCTGTTGCTCGATCTCGGCTGGGAAGGCGGCAGCATCGAGGTTGTGGGCGATCACACGATTCGCGGTTCGTTCCAGCGCGGCCGCCGTCACGTTGCAACCTACTTTGTCGCCGAGTTCTCAAAGCCCTTCAGCGGTTTCGGCGTCTTCCGGCAGATTCCGCCGCGCAATGGTGAACACGGAGAGGCCGGTTCGATCCTAGGTAGTAGAGAAGTTGTGACCAGTGAGACCACGGTCTCCGGACCCTATGCCGGCGCTTACCTTGACATGACTACCACCGCCGGCGAGCAGGTCTTGGTCAAAATCGCGCACGGCACGAGCTATGAACAAGCCGATCAGCGCCTGCGGACCGAAGACCCCGGCTGGGATTTCGACCGCGTCCACCGCCAAGCCGAGCAGGTATGGGCGGCCAAGCTCAACCAGATCGAGGTCGAGGGCGGCTCGGAAAAGGAGAAGATGCTCTTCTACTCTTGCCTGCTGCACTCCTTCAATAGCCCCCGTCTGATTGCCAAGAAGGGCGAGCCGCTTCCGACTGCTGACGGCAAAATCACCACGGCCGCCTACGACCGCTACAACGAAGTGCCTTTCTGGGATACGGGGCGCAACCAGATCGTCTTGCTCACGCTGCTGGAGCCCGAGGTCAAGGTTGATATTCTGCGTTCGCAACTCGACATGGCTCGTGAATCGGGGTACATGGGCACTTCCTTCCACGGCGACAACGCCGTCTTCATGTATCTCGGCGACTGGGAGCGCGGGCTTGATTTTGATTGGGCCGGCGCATACGAGTACCTGCGCAAGAACGCCACGGACCCTAACGGCCCACGCCACTACTTGGCCGAGTACATGCAGCAGGGCTGGATCTCGGACTTCATCCCGCCCAATAACCCCAGCCCGCCCTACGCCGGCGGCAAGGCCGGTGCCGCCACCACGCTTGAGTACAGCTGGGACGACTACGCCATGGCTCAGTACGCGAAGCGCCTCGGCAGGCAGGCCGATGCCGAGATGTTTCTCAAGCGCGCTGCGAACTACCGCAATGTCTTCGACCCCTCGGTTGGCTTCGTCCGGGGCCGCACCGCCGACGGTAAGTGGATCTCGCCCTTCGACCCCGGGGAGCCTTACTACAACTTCATGATGAAAGAAGCCTCCGGCTGGTCCACGCTCTGGCTGACTCCTTACGATGTCCCGGGCCTCGAAAATGAACTGGGCGGCCGCGAAAAGTTCGCTGCAAAGCTCGACGCGTTCTTCTCCACGCCGTACACCGCCAAAGGCGTTTGCCGCGACTGCACCGGCCTCGTGGGCGAGTATGTGCAGGGCAACCAGCCCGACCAGCAGTCGCCGTACTACTACGACTGGGCTGGCGAGCCCTGGAAGACCCAGGCGCTCGTCCGCCGCATCCTCCGCGAGATGTACGGAAGCGACGCCTCCGGCTATGCCTTCCCCGGCATGGACGACCAGGGCTCCACCTCCTCCTGGTATGTCATGAGCGCAATGGGCTTCTATACCGTCGATCCGTCGAGCCCCAATTACATCCTCGGCAGCCCTATCTTCCGTCATATCGCGCTTCATATGGGCAACGGCAAGACCTTCGAGATCCTCGCGAACAACAATTCGGACGCGAACGTTTATATTCAGTCCGCCACGCTCAACGGCAAGCCCTGGAACAAGCCATGGTTCTCCCATGACGACATCGCGGGCGGCGGAAGACTCGTCTTGACCATGGGTCCTCAACCGAACAAGCAGTGGGGAAGCGCCCCCGATGCCGCACCGCCGTCCATGTCGCAGCCCGGCCCGTTGAAGGCCTCGGCGACGTCAGGAAACTAACAGGGGAACTGGTCGGGAGCGAATGATGACCAAAGCGATGCTCGCACTTCTGGTTGCCGCTTTTCTTAGAACGGCCCAGGGGCGAAACCGGGAGTAGTACCAGGCAGGCTTTTCTCTTCCCTAACGCACACGCATGATCCCGAGCACCAACATCAACTCTCTGCCTGCTGAGTAGATCAGTGCAGCCTTGCGAGGAACGCACGCATCGCGCGGACCACATCAGTTTTGTTGGAGTGATAGATGTAATGGTCGGCATTGGGCAGCACGACGATCTTTGCTGACGGGACATGCGCTTTCAGGAATTGAACCTCTTCCGTGCATCTAACGTGATCTTTGGCAGCGAGAATGGCAGCGCCCTTCGCATTGATTTGCGCAAGCGGGGCAAAGGCATGCGGACAGGCCATAATGGCAAGCATTGGCGCATGCACGGTGGTGAACTTCTCTTTTCCAAAAAGTATGGCGAGCCCGATGGGTGGCGGTGCAGGATCTTCTCGCCCACCAGCCATCGCGACATTGTCCGCCATCCCTCCGGCGCTCTTTGCGAGCGCTGTGGCAGTGTCACGGATCTGGCCGAGGACGGAGGTAGAAAGTGGCTCGCCCGCCCTGAAGGCGTCGATCTGATGTCGGACATCGACCATGTCCATCACCATGTCGGTTTGTGCGGGATTGTAGAACGAATAACTGTCGACAGCGTCGAGGTAAATGAGGCCGGCGACTACCTCTGGATGACGGCTGCCAATCCAGCTCAACTCTTCACCCGCGACAGAATGTCCGGCCAAGACGGGATGATCGAGATTCAGCGATTGGATGACTATGAGGACGTCTTTTCCGAGCCTCTCAGCGGAGTAGTTGGCGACCGTCGGCGCGGGCTTGCTGGAAGCGCCAAAGCCGCGGCGCGTGATGGCGTATACGTGATGGTGTGCCGTGAACTGTGGAGCGAGCTTCTCGAAATCGTGTGCGGTAGCCCCGAGGCCCGCTAGAAAAACCAGGGGCCGGCCTGTGCCGCCCCAATCGAGGACTTCGAGGTTGACACCGTTCTCTACCGTAACCGCGTGGGCTACTGGAGCAGGCGACGAAGTATGTTGCTGTGCCTGGATAGAGAAAGGTGTTGTGATTGCGAACATCCAGAGCAATAGCGTGATACTGAAGGCGAATATGGTGATGATCCGCTCCAAATCGATTTTCCAGATGGGGAAGGAAAATCTACTGCCTGGAATCTTCCTCATTATCTGATCTCCGGAACTACCTTCGTCTTCGGTTCGTCCGTTTGCTGACAGCTCGGTTGTTGGTCATGGTCGAGGTACCAGACAGACGGCATCTCCCGTGCTATGAGCGAAGCAATTACAAAGAGAACGACTGTGCTTAGCAAAGCAGCTTGTCCGAGGCGCGCAACGGTTAGGCTCGAGGACTTGATCTCGAGACCAAACGGCGCGGCGACATCCTTCTGCATTTCCAATTTGGCGTATTGGACGGTTACGGAACGTACTCCGTCAAAGAGCAAGTAAGTCATCTGCCCCCGGCTGGAAGCGAGATCAAAAATGCATAACATCTCCTTGCCGAAGCGCTGGCGAAAAGCTGCCGGATGCAATTGCAGCAGTAGACGATAGAGAAGGCGGGACAAGGTTCGAGCATTCATATCCTGCTCGGTTTCCTTCTTCCGAATGTATGTTCTGCTTCGCGCAGAACGTTCTTGAGGCGGTCCAACTCTGCCGACAGAACTACGCGCCCGTCTGACGTCAAGCGATAGAGCCGCTTCTCCTCATCGGGACGAGCCGAAGACTTCGGACTATCTACGACCAGCCCCTGATCCATGAGCTTTTTGAGGTTGTCGTAAAGAGTGCCTGGACCGAGCCTGTAATGCTGATTGGATTGGCGGGCGGCCTTCTGGATGATGCCGTATCCGTGAAGGTCTTCGTCCGCTAGCGCCAGGAGAATGTGTAGGGTCGCAGTGGTTAGAGGTGACGTCTTTGACTGATCTGATTTCATAGTCGCAATCCGACTATATCGAAATCCGACTATGGTCGTCAAACTGAATGTCGGTCAAGGGGAACCTGCCGCTTACATAAGCTACTCAGCTCGTTTATAGCAATTTTCCTGATGCTGTGATGTGCGGAGCATCGCTCGGCGTGGCCTTTCCTGAATGAAAGGCCACAAAGGCTTTCGTTGGTCCCTCTACACCTACAGGAAAATTGCTATAGGCTGGCGTCGAACCCGATGCGACGACCGTAGTCCGCCATGAGCAGCAGGTGTCATTCAGGCCTTGGTGGTGTGATGTCGAAACGTTCTGATCACGACGAGTAATACTCTTGAGTTGGCAACCCAATGTCAAGCTCTTTCTCCCAAACGGTGATGTAACGGCGGCATTCCGGCTGCGCGTTTCGACTGTCCGGGCGTGCAGCCTTTTGCTCAAGTGTCGGACTACCACCGAACTACTCCCGCACGGCCGTAAGCAACCAGCGAGTCGGAGGGCGTCGACGGCGCTTCAGCACCAACTCTTCCGCTTGTACTCTGCGTATCGAGTGCCGAAACGCTCAGCAAGCACCTGTTCCTCTTTGCGTGCTCGTGCGATCTGGACAGGCACCAGAACGAGCAGACAGAGCAGAAACCACGGCCGATTTGCCCAAAGCAGAAATCCGCAGAGTGTCAGCGTGCCGAAGAGATAGATGGGATTGCGAATGCGCGCGTAGATGCCGGTTGTCACCAGCGTTTCTGCCTTGGCGCGAACACTGAATGCGCGCCCCAGTTGTATGCGGGCCGCGATGACGGCCAGGAAAGACACCAAGCCTAACGCAAGACCGAAAAAGCGGAGCGTCGTCCACGGCGGCCCCCAGAAGAGATGCACCATGGCGGCGATGCCGAGGATGCCGAATGCGAGCGTGGCCAGGTTAAAGCGCATGAGTCAGGTTAGATTATCGTTCCTGCGCAGCAGGCGCGGGAACTCTGCGAGATCCGGCCAATGTTCGCGGATGCGCTGCACGACGTCCTGCACGTTGACTTCATGATTCGTGTCGACCGGAATCACCGGACACAGGCCGATTGGGCGATCGTATTCCTCGAACAAGTCAACGGGCATCATCTTCACGCTGTGAGCCGGATGATGCTCCGGCCGCATCGCGCGTGCTGCGAAGCGTCTTGCCGCTCCGCCGGCGTGCAGTGGCAAAAGACTTCGAGTTTGCGTCCCTGCAACACACCGATGCGTTGACGCTCATAGTCGCTCTTGGGTCGGAAGTTCGCCTCGAGAATCACCCGTGGGCAGGTTGGGGCGATTGACCAGAGCAACTCCATGGCTGTCTGGCTCAGCAGTCGGGATAACTCCTCCGGGGTCTGCTGTTGCTTGTGTAGCGTCGCGCGTAGCGAGTCGAAGAGAGCTTCTTTGAGCGGATCCTTCGAGATATGTGCAAAGCGGAGTGTCTGTGACAGCGAGCGCGCCAGCGTGGTCTTGCCGCTGGCCGGGGCGCCGCTTACCAAGATGATGGAGGCCTGTTGTGAAGAGCAATCTTCCTGCAACGACACCACGCCGCTCATTTGCTGTACTTCAGTGTAAGAGTTTCGCCCTTGCCTGTGTCCGGAATCGTTGCCACCATCGCCTGTCTTTCGGCGTCGTAGGTGGCGAGTGTCCCATCGCTGCCTTCGGCTTTTGTGCCAGAACCTCCGTAGACCTCGACGCGCAGCGTCTGCCACCACGGTGCGAAGCTGCCTTCGCGCGGCGCAACACTCACCGTCACCGTGTTGCCGCTGCTGGAGCATGTGAACTGCTCGCGGAGATAAGCGCTCTTCTGGTAGTCCATGGTCACGCCGTCGTCCTGGTATACGGAGCCCGCGCAAGGCTGTGTGCCGGTCTCGTTTGGCCCACTCTGCGGCAGGTACACGCGCAGGGTCAACGGTCCCTGTGGTATCTCTTTTGTGCTCTGGGTCAGCGGCGCGATGGGCAGGATCGCGCCCTCGCGAACGTAGACCGGCAGGACATCGATGCTGGGCTTGACGAGCAAGGGCGTCATCAGCTTTGCCATTTCTTCTTTCGCGCCCGGCTGCTCAAGGTCGCGGCTGCTCATCTTCGGTAGCGGCCGCAGCATCGCGCCCGTCCAGTAGTCGTACCAGGTGACCGGCGGAAGCTGCACGAAGTAGTCGTCCAGTTCGTCCGGATACGGTGCGGGCGCGACCAAGATGTCCGGACCGAAGAGGAACTCGGCGGGCGCATCGAGATCCAGAGGATGCTTGTCCGCGGTGGCATCCGGAAAGTCGACAAAGAGCGGTCGCACGATGGGCACGCCGGTGCGGCTCATCGATTCCGTGGTCGTATAAAGATAAGGCATCAGCCGGTAGCGCTCTTCGATGTAGCGTCGGCGGATGTTCTCCTGGGCCGGGCCATGCACCCACGGCTCTTGATAGGCGGTTCCCTTCGCTGTGTGGTCGCGGTCGATGGGCTGAAAGGCTGCGACCTCCAGCCACTTGGTCAGCAGGTCGGCCTGTGGCGTGCCGGCGAAGCCGCCTACGTCGGCACCTACCATCGCGAAGCCGCTGAGTCCAAGGTTCTCGATCATCGGTGTGGTGAGGCGCAGATGATTCCAGGTGCTCGAGTTATCGCCTGTCCACGTGGCCGCATAGCGCTGACCGCCGGCATAGCTGGCGCGGGTCATCACGAAGGGCCGCATGTTGGGCGCAAGGGTGCGCATACCGTCGAAGGTGGCGCGGGAGTTCTCCATGCCGTAGACGTTGTGGATCTCCAGATGCGTGGCGGTGCGCTTCTTGAAGCCGGGCTCGTCGATGCGGTGCTGCACATCGTCCGGCATGGTCTTCGACGGAACATCGAAAATGGCCGGCTCGTTCATGTCGTTCCAGAAGCCGGCGATGCCGTCTTTCATGAACGTGCTGAAGAGCGGTCCCCACCATGCGCGCGTGCCGGCCTGCGTGAAGTCAGGGAAGACCGACGGACCAGGCCACACGATGCCGGTATACGTCGAGCCATCGGGCATCTTCACGAAGTGGTCTCCTGCCACACCGGTATCGTAGGGCGCATATTCAGCGTTGGGCAGCTTGGCCACATGCAAGTCCACGATGGCCACAGTGCTGAAATTCTCCGCGGCCAGGTCATGCACCATCTCCTCGAAGTGAGGGAAGCGCTCGCGGTTGACGGTAAAGGGCCGATTCTTCTGCTGGTAGTCGATGTCGAGCCAGATTACGTCGGTGGGGATGTGATCCGCGCGCAGATGCTCCGCAATGTTGCGCACCTCCGACTCAGGGTAGTAGCTATAGCGCGACTGTTGATAGCCGAGCGACCACTTCGGCGGCAGCGGTGTGTGGCCGACTAGCCAAGCCCAGTTGCTCAAGACCTGCTTTGGCTCGGGGCCGTAAAGGATGTAGTAGTCCAGTGGCCCGTTGGGCGCGGTGAAACTCCACGCATCCCGCTGCACCTTGTTGAACTCCCAACTGGTGCGCCACGTGTTGTCCAGAAACAGGCCGGCGGCGCGGCCATCGTTCATGGTCATCACGAAGGGGATCGACTTGTAGATCGGGTCGGTCGATTCTTGAAAGCCGAATGCGTCGGTGTTCCACATGGTGAAGGCCATATTGCGCCGGTCGAGCGGGCCGGTTTTATCGCCCAGGGCGAAGTAGTGTTCGTTCGGGGGTGAGGCCTTTGTCACGCGGAAGCCGGTGATGCCATCTTTGCCACGGTAGTACTCGACGGGCCGTCCGGTCTCGTCCTGGTCGATGACATTGCCCGTCAGATCCGTCACCTTCAGTGCCATTGTTGCGCGATCCACGCTTACGATCAGCTTCGCCGTCTTGAATCCCAAGACGTCGCCGCTATTTGTTGCTGTCACGGGTACCTTTGCCGTCCGCGCCTCGGGAAGGACAGCCCAGGATGCGTCCTCCGGCAGCGTGCCCTCCGGACCTACGCGGACGCGGAGCACGTCGTCGCGCAGCGCGGTGATGACTACGAGGGAGCGTCCGCTATGTAGTTCAATTCCGTTATCCAGAGGCTTGCTGGCGGTCACAGGGTCCAGCGTCATCGCGCCGTGGGAGGGAGCATGGCGCGGTGCAGCATATGCTGGGATGCCACTAAGACAAGGCAGCAATAGCGCGGTGGAGACGATGGCCAGAAGAGAGCGAATCGGTAGGGCAGAGCGGGAAGTGGTCAAGTTCGGAGTCCTTGGAGAAGGAGGGTTATGTGATGTGAGGCTATGCTGCAACGCGATGCATGATCGCCCTTGCCGCTAGTCATTGCCAGCCTGCGGGCCGGTGTACGGCTCATGCAACGTCGATGTCTGTGCCCGGCGCGCGTCTTTGGACTCCAGGACATCCGCACAGCGATCAAGCCAGAGTGAGGGTACGGCATAGAGGAGCGCCACCAGGAAGATGAGGCTGAGCGAGATGGCTGAAATATAAAATGCCGTAGGAATCGCAACGGCATAGATGCTGAGGGCGATGTAATTCTTCCGCCGCGCGGCGCGTTCCAACAGCACCATCTCCGACTCGGCAACTGACTGGCGGCCAACAAAGCGGTTCAGTATCGAGAAAGCCGCTCCGCATATCAGCATGATGCCCGCATAGACCGCAGTGGGAAAGGGGCTGAGCCGCGTGCTCTCCATCCACTCGGTGAAGAAGGGAATCAGCGACATGCAAAAGAGCAGCGCGACATTCGCCCAAAGGATCGGCAAGTCCACCCGTTTCACGCGGTGAAAGAGATGGTGGTGGTTGATCCAATAGACGGCGACGTAGAAAAAGCTGATGACGTAGCTGATGAAGATGGGCCACTCGTGCAGGAGCGATCGCGGGTCCGCGCTCTCCGGCGCCTTCAACTCCAACACCATGATCGTGAGGATGATGGCGATCACGCCATCGGAAAAGGCTTCGAGCCGTCCTGGCGAGAGTGGCTCGTCGCCGATTAGCCGGTGCTTGGCTTTGCTATGGCTCATGCCCGTCAAGTATCCCGCGCGGCGCGGAAACCCGCCAGCAGCTTCTCGCGGCCACCTATGCCGGAGTCGCGGATGCCCCCGCTTCCGGCGTTGCCGGTTCGCTCTGCATCAACTCCACCATCCGGAGCTCCGGCAGCAGGCGCAGGTTGAAGAGCGCGTGCAGCAGCATGGCATACCAGAGGTGCCCGGTGCCCAGATAGGCCATGCCGAACAGGCAGCCGAAGATCGTTGTCGTGATGGCGGAGCGGATGCCCTGGCCGAGATGAGCGAACCCAAAGAGCAGCGAGGAGATGAGGAGCACCCAGCCGGCATTCAGGCTGACGACCAGCGCCAGGTAAGCGATCAGAAAGGCGCGATAGGTCAGCTCCTCGCCGTAGCCGGCCATGCAGCTCACAGCGAACCACCAGCGCCGCTCCGTGGGGGTAGCCGGCAACTGATACATCTTCGCGGCCAGCAGTTCTCGCCGCTTGGTTTTGTACTTGCTCTGTTTCCTTCTCAGCAGCAGCAACTCGATGCCCTCCCCGAGCACGCCACCGATACCGCCTCCGATGGCAAGCGCCTCCACGAAGCCTCGGGCGGACGCGCCCATCACCGTGCCCCAGTGCAACGGCATGGCCGGCAGCAGCGACCAGAGCGCCCAGCAGGCCGTACCGGAGATCAAATTGCCCAGACAAAAGCGACGATAGTAGCCGAGCTTCGTGTCATCGGTCACGCTGCCGCCCGGTGCGGAGTCTCCGGTTCGGCCATCCCTGGTAGCGGCGGCCACCCGCAGAGCGCGTATCTCGGCTCGACCCAGCCATGGCGCAACCAGAAAGCGCAGAACGACATAGACATGCAGCGGAAGAAGAAAAGGGAGGCGAAAGGGCATCGTCTGGGTGCTCGTCCGGGTGCTTGTCGAGGAATCCTCTCACAGACGTGTTACGTTGCAGCACGGCCAGGGAATTCCTGGGCCGCACCTATCGTAATGGCACGAAAAGGCAGCACAATAACGCCTTTCGGTGATGGTCGGCCTTCTGTCACCTTACTAAGGTAAGGGTGTCAAGACCGAAAGCGATCCTTCTCGGGACAACTCATTACCGGAGACCTCCGCATGCCTACCACCGAACGCAGCCTTATCGGCAAGAACATCACCATCAACGGCGACATCTCCGCGACGGAAGATCTGGTTGTCGAGGGCCGCATCACCGGCAAGATCCATCTGAACGAGAGCCGCCTGACGATTGGCGAAGATGGCTTTGCACAGTCGCACATCAGCGCCCGGGAAGTCGTCATCTGCGGCCGCGTGGACGGCCAGATTCACGCCACCGAGCGCGTGGAACTTCGCCACACAGCACAGGTGACCGGCGACATTGTGGCGCCGCGCCTCGTCATCCATCAGGACGCTGTCATCAAGGGCTCGGTCGATCTGTCTCCCTCGCTGGCCATGAAGCAGCAGAAACAGGCCAAGAAGGAAGCGCAGATGCAGAGCGAAGAGCTTCCTGCACGCATCGAGCCGGCCGTTGCAGCCTCCCAGATTCCGGTTGCTGCGCAGGCATATGCCAGCTAGAACATTCTCACTGTAGGTATAGAGAAGAGCGCGATGATTCGGTGGCCTTTCCGCCAAGAAAAGCCACTTCGCGGAACTTCGTTCTAGACAGCAACAGTGAAAATGCTCGAGTAGGACGTTCGAACAGCAGTTCGTTCATTATCACGCGGGCATCTCGCGCCTAACCCGGCGCGCCGTGCACCGACAAAAGATTTATGTCACTTGGCAGACAGGGCCTCGCACCGCGGGCCCTATTTTTTTCTTGCCACCGCGATATGAGCGCCGAGATCTGCCGAGCACCGCTTCTTTGGCGGTTGCGTCTGCCAAGGTGCGAGCGACGCGTCGCGTCGTGTGGCTGCATAGAGATGCAATGCGGCAGGTAGCACTACTTCGGTGGCTGTCCGTCCGTCTTCATCTGTAGCTGAACTAGCTCCAGCGCGTGGGATGCTCCTGCGTCCTGTGGGTTCAGCGACAGTTCCTTCTGCAGAACCGCGACCGATTCTGAGTAGCGTCCTTGTGCCGCATACATAAGGCCCAGATTGAGATAGCCCTTCTGATACTGAGGGTCATTTTCGATTGCAAGTTGCAAAAGATGAACCGCTTCGTCGGACCTGCCGAGTTTCCCCTTGAGGACAGCCATGTTGCCCAGCGTTTCAACATCTTCAGGTTCGTATCGCAGCGCCAGATTTAGCTCCGACTCTGCTTCAGCCGTCTGTCCGTCCTGCAGATCCATATAGCCAAGCTGGCTATGAGGACCTGCAAGAGAAGGGTCGAGTCCCTCTGCCTCGACAAGGAGCCTTCGCTCTTCCTGCCTATCGTGCATGCGGTCGTACACCAGCGCCAGATCGTAGCGTGGTCTCGCGTCTTTTGGCAGAAGCGTCAGAACCTGTCGGTAGTCGAGGATGGCCTGCTGATAGTCCTGTGCATGAAAGGCCTGCATGGCTTGATTGCCGAGCACGATCGCTTGCGTACGCTGTGAATCATCTTGCTCCTCCGCTTTGAGAATCGTTTCCTGCTGCTCTGCAAGCGGAATGTCATGAACGGCACGGTATGCGCGTGCGAGCTGGAAGTGTGCTTCCTTTGCGTCTGGTCGCAAAGCGATGGCGTTTCTCAAATGCGCGATCGCTGCACCGTACTGTCCCTCGTCGCGCAGCACGGAACCCAAGCCATATTCCGCGTCGAAGCTTCCGGGGTCGAGGCGAAGAGACTGTTCTAAGGCAGACTCCGCAGCCTTCATTTGATGAAGGCTGCGATGCAGAGTTCCTTCGAGATAGAGCGCCTCATAGCTCTGTGGGTGGCGCGCGAGATATCGATCAAGATACGGCTTTGCCTCACTAAAACGAGTGAGCGTGATGAGTGCCTTGGCAAGCGAAAGCTCGGCCGAATCGGCGACCTCCTGAATAGAGACAGCGCGACGATATACGTCAACGGCTTCGACATATCGATCCAGACGCGTGAGCGCTGCTCCAAGATTGATAAGGGCGTCGCCGAACGTTGGGTCCTGGTTGACGATCTGTTGCAGCAGGGCAGCAGCCGTGTCGTTTTTCCCGTCGTCCAAGTACGCAGTTGCCAGAGCGAACTGGAAGCTTCGATTGTCCGGCTGCCGCGCGAGCGCTTGTCTCCAGTATATCGAGGCTGCGGTGTACTGCTTTTCTGCTTCGAGCACGGAAGACAGATGTTCAACGGCAGGGATGGATGTACTGTCTTGCTGCAATGCTATCCGGTAGTCGGCCTCGGCCGCAGCCAGTCGTCCTGCTCTTTCGTTGCCCTCTCCAGCGAGAATCAAGCTTTGCGAGGTGGGCGCGGCTACTGCTAATGCAGGTTTGACAGGTTGCGATTGTGCGTTGCAGTTATGAAAGCTCGCAAGCGAACAGAGAACAAGCCAGAGGAGAGCAGATAGAAGCATCGGCTCATCCATAGGAAGCAAGCGCAAGCTGGCTCTCATCATGGTGACATCTAACTACACCGGGCAAGACGCAGCAACCAGCCTCAACGGACGCAGCCGGAACGAAGAGAACATGCACCACGCTGTTGCCGCGATGATGAGCGCGACCCCTTCTCTCTGGTAGAGCACTTTTAGAGCGTGCCCGTTGTCTTCTGTATTTCCAGTGCTTTGCACGCATAGTGGGATCGGTAGTGAAGCACCAGATCGGCGCCTGCCGGTACACAGACTTGTGTGTGCTGGTCCATTCTTGACAATTGTTTGATCCATGGGCTAGTGTGTCAGCGCTACCTTAAACGTTTACTGTGGCGACGTAAATAGGAGCGATCAGAGGGCTCGTTGGGACGATTTTGGGAGGTTGCATGATTCGTGGTCGAGGGCAGAATGCGCAGGCAGTGTTAAAGAATGGTGGGCATCTCACAGGCACGACTCAAAAGCTTCGTAGGCGCGACGGTTGGCATGGCGAGGTGCGTCTCGTCATACTCCTCCTCTTTCTGGTCACATTCAGCATGCCGCTTCGACTTCATGCCCAGTCGGCGGCATCGATCAGCGGCACGGTCACGGATGGCAGCGGCGCCATTGTGGACGGCGCGCAAGTCGTGATTCAGAACACCGGCACGAATGTGCAGCAATCCACAGTATCGTCAGCATCCGGCACATATTCCATCATCAACATTCAACCCGGAAACTACTCCATCAACGTGACCAAGCAGGGATTCAGCACTGCGCGACTCACGAACATCGTGCTTGGCGTTAATCAGGCCGCCAGTTTCAACTTCACGCTGACTCTCGGCTCTGTGAGCCAACAAGTCACCATCTCCGCCGAGGCAGCGACCGTGGAGTCGACAACGTCGGAATTGGGCACAGTCATTGCGACACGTGCTGTGAACAACCTTCCTTTGAATGGCAGGAATTTTACCGAGTTACTTGAGCTGACACCCGGTGTGAGCCCAGTCAGCGTGGCGCAGAACTCCGGCGGCGGCGGCGGCTTCGCCGGGCAGGCGATTGGCACCTTCACCTTTCCGTCCGTCAACGGCGCGAGGAACCGCAGCAACATGTTTCTTCTAGATGGCGTGACCGACCTTGGCTCCTTCATCGGGAACTATAACTATCAGCCAATCGTCGACGACATTCAGGAGTTCAAGGTGCAATCGCACAACGACCTCGCCGAATTCGGTCAGGTTGCTGGCGGCATCGTCAATGTGGTGACCAAGAGCGGGACAAACGACTTTCACGGTGCGGTCTGGGAGTATTTGAGGAACTCCGCGTTCGATGCGCGCGATTACTTCCTCCCCTCCGTGAACCCATTGAGGCAGAATCAGTTCGGCGCCACGGCAGGTGGCCCGGTTCTTATTCCGCACCTTTATAACGGCAGAAATAAAACCTTCTTCTTCTTTGCCTACGAGGGCTTCCGGCAGAGCCAATCGGCACAAACTATCCTGACAACACCGACTGCAAATCAACTGGCTGGAGACTTTAGTGGCGATCTTGCTAAGGGCGTCATTATCTACAATCCATTCACGACAACTCCGGATCCTGCAAATCCGGGTAAATTCCTAAGAACTGCGTTTGCAGGAAACAAGATTCCCGAACGGCTGCTCTCCCCCGCGGCATTGCTCTACGCCAAGACCCTGTTTCCGGCCCCGAATGCAACACTATCGACAGGGCACAATCTGATCGATACGACACCCACAAGAGTCAATTCAAACAGCTATACAGGACGCATTGACCAATCGTTTGGCGAACACGATCAGCTATCTGGGCGCATCTCGTCGTACGACCAGCCGAGCAGCGGGTCGGCTGGCTATCCGGGATTTGCAAATGTTGGGGATCTTCACGGGTACAACCTTATGGTTCGCGACTCGCATACATTCAGCCCGACGATGATTCTTGAAGGTTATTTCGGTCGTAACTTCGGAGACGACCTGACACAAGCGACATTCCCGAATGCACCGACGGGATTTGCAAACCAGTTGATCAGTGCGGGCTTTTCCAGCGCCTACGTTGGCGGTTTCCTCAGCCAGTCGGCGCCGTTTGTCCCTCTGATTGGTGTGCCCGGGTATCTCGGTCCGGGAACGGGAGATAACAACATTCAAGATACCCGCATTGCGGATACTTATCAGTTTGGCGGCAGCTTCACTAAAATCATCAACCGCAATACGATCAAAGCAGGCGGTGTCTACGCAACGAACAACTCGCGGTCGCCTATCTCCGGCGCATCCGAGGCTTCGAGCACCTTCCAAACCTCGAATCTGGAAAATCCCACCGGTGCAAACGGTGCGGCAACCGGAGACGCTCTAGCGTCCTTTCTGCTTGGGCTTCCGACGTCGGCGCAGAGACGGGATGTTATCGAGACACAGCATCATGGTCAGGTCGATGGCCTTTTCGTACAGGACCAGATTCAGGTCAGTAGGAATTTAGCAGTAAACGTAGGTCTGCGTTGGGATGTGACGGTATGGCCAATCTATGGAAACTCCTTGGCTGATGGGCAAGGGTATGTGGGGAATATCGATCTATCGAACGGCACATATCTGCTGAGTGCGGTCCCTCCTGGATGCAGCACGACGGTAGGAGCTCCGTGCATTCCGGGTGGAACTCTGCCTGCAAACGTGCTCCAGACGCCTTTTGCAAACAGAGCCCTGCATCAGACGGATTTTTCAAACTACCAGCCCAGGGTCGGCATTGCGTATCATCCACTGGATAAGACGTCAGTATTGGCAGGCTACAGCCGCTTCTATGATGAGTGGAACTCCGTGGTGCAGTACTCGCAGAATTCCGGAGGAAACTGGCCGTCCGTCTCAGAATTGAATCAGAACACGCTGAATACCACTGCTCCAACGGTCACCATTGCCAATCCCCTTAGCCAGGTAAGCGGTCAGGTCATTGCGCCCTCGGCAACACCTTTTACGCAAACAGCCTTTTATTTCGATCCAAAGTTCAAAACACCGTTGACGGACCAATGGAATCTCCAGGTGGAACAAGGCTTCGGGGCTACAACTGTTCTATCGATAGGATATGTTGGATCCCACAGCAGCCGACTCGACCTGGGTGGCCTATACAACACAGCAGAGTTTCCCGCGCCGGGGGATGCAGCTACAGTGGCGAGCCGGCGACAGTTCCCCTACATCACCCCTACGAACTACGACAAGAGCAGCGGAAACGCAAACTTTAACGCACTGGAAGCGTCCCTCAAAAAATCAACGAGCAATGGCCTCACCTATCTTGTCTCCTACACGTGGTCGAAGGCCATTGATTTAGCGAGCTCAGGCAGCTTCGGGTCGGAAGGCACGTTGCTGCAAAATCCCTACGATCCACAGGCCGATAGAAGCGTGTCGGGCTTCGACCTGAGAAACAGCTTTTCTGCTTCAGTGAACTATGCTCTGCCGATTGGACGCGGCAAATTAGTGAATATTGATAACCCGGTTCTCGGCAGCCTACTCGGTGGATGGCTGGTGAACGGAATTGGAACCATTCACTCAGGATCGCCCTATAGCGTAACGGTGAACGGCGATATTGCGAACGTCGGCAATACCTTCGTGAAGGCAAACCTGGTAGGCAGTCCCACGCCGGCACATCAAACGGCAACGGAGTGGTTTAACCCAAAGGCTTTTTCCGCTCCACCGGCATTCACCTTTGGAACAACCAGCAGAAATGGATTTCTCTCCGATCGCTATAACGACCTGGATCTTTCAGCCTTCAAGAGTTTTTCGCTCCCTCGTGAGACGGCGATCGAATTCAGGGCTGAGGCATTCAACATTCTCAATAATGTCGTGTTCTCGGCTCCGGACAGTACGTTAGGAGATCCAAACTTCGGCGCGGTGTCCTCGATAGCGAACACGCCCCGTCAGATGCAGTTCGCTCTAAAATTTACGTTCTAACTATCGACGTAAGCCACGTATGACCATGTCCCGGAATCGTGTGATAGAGAGAAGTCGGCCATGAAGATGACTCGGCGCAAAGCACTTCACCTGATGACCGCCGCTGTTCCCGCGCTGGTCATTCAAAAGTCGTTGGGCCAGACGGTACAGCAGGCGTCGGGACAGGTAGTCCAACTGACCCCTGGCGGCAAGTACGTCGCGACCCGCGATTCGCTCAAGTCCTACCGGATTCCGGCATGGTTTGCGGATGCGAAGTTCGGGATCTGGTCGCACTGGGGACCGCAGTCGGCGATAGGCGATGGCGATTGGTATGCGCGCAATATGTATATCGAAGGGACGCCTCAGTACGAGTATCACGTGAAGCGCTTCGGCCCACAATCGAAGTTTGGGTATAAGGACGCAATTCCATTGTTTACTGCCGACCGCTGGGATCCGGATCATCTGATGGGACTCTATCAGCGGGCGGGCGCAAAGTATTTCTTTAGCATGGGCGTGCACCACGATAACTACGACCTTTGGAATTCAAAGTACCAGCCGCATTGGAACTCGGTCAGCACTGGACCGAAAAAGGATATTGTCGGTCTTTGGGCTGCTGCAGCACGCAAGCGGGGCCTGCGCTTCGGCGTGAGCGAGCACCTTTCGAACAGTTATGACTGGTTCGCTCCCTCACACCTCAGCGACACAAAGGGGCCATTCGCCGGCGTGCCATATGACGGAGCCGATCCTAAATTCGCGGATCTTTACCACAGTTATGCGGATGAGCCCGCCGCTTTTGCCAAGACAGCAAAGGCGATGGGACGTGTCGGACCAGATAGCTGGAAGATGCAGTATTTTCGCCGTGTGCAGGACTTATTGGATCAGCACCAACCCGATCTTTTGTATACCGATGGCGGAATTCCTTTCGAAGGATATGGCTTGGGTACGGTCGCCGAACTTTATAACGTCGGGCCTGTAAGTACAGACGGCAATACTGAGGGTGTCTATTTCAGTAAGCGCGCAGAAGACTGTCAGGTAGGCACGTGTGTGCTCGATCGCGAGAGAAATGTATTGGACAGTATCTGGCCTGTTCCGTGGCAGACGGACACCTGTATCGGAGGCTGGCACTACAAGGTAGGGGAGCAATACAAGACTGCAAAAAAGGTGATCGATTTGCTGGTCGATATTGTCAGCAAGAACGGCAATCTACTTCTGAACTTTCCTCTTCCTGCTTCAGGCGAACTGGATCCGGAGGAGATGAAGACTCTGGAGGGCATTACCGCCTGGATGCAGACGAATGGCGAGGCGATTTACGCGACCCGCCCGTGGAAGATCTATGGCGAGGGGCCGGCCACCAAAGTGGCTGTGGCGAATACAGGATTCAATGAGAGCAAGAAGCCGGACCTGGGTGCGCAAGATATCCGCTTCACAACCAAGGGTCATACCTTGTATGCCCTTGTGCAAGGCTGGCCGCGACAGCAGATGGTGATCCAGGCTCTCGGCACGAATAGTCCGCAGCAGCCGGAGAAGGTTGTCGACGTCCGGTTACTGGGACGTGATACGCCTTTGAAATTCTCGCAAGCCCCCTCAGGCTTGCGGGTAAATCTGCCAACGGACACACCCCCATCGGCAGATGTTGGTGTCGCTCTTCGCGTAAACTTTCTCTGATCCTGCAGTAGGGCTACGGGAGCCGGGCTCTTGCCTGGTCAGCGGATACCCACGTCACCTATGTGCACATCTTTGCATATGCAGTGCCATGGGGCCTGCTCACATTAGATTCGACGACGGCCCCTTTAGGTAGATAGGGATATCCCACTAGATATGATCGACCTCACCATAGTCGTGACAACAATCGATGCTCGAGCGGTTGACATGGCTCGATTGCCGCTTGATTCTTAACGAAATGCGCATTGCGCAGGTAACTTTCTTTGTCTGTAACCAAAGATTAATCTTCGCAATGCAATCCGTCTTTCTAGATAACTCGTTAGGCGGCATCGGAAGTGGCTGAATCACTCATTAAAATAATGAAGGCAAAGAAGATTTCTGTGGCTGTTATTGCATAAGCAGAGCTAGGATCGCTGCGGACGAATCCGTTTCAGCGGTCTATTTCATAGCTTGCTCGACGGGGTCGTGCTTTTACGCAGCCAGCCTTACCGGAGACAGCCATGTTGAGACGCGCTACTTCAGTTGTCGCTGCGATGAGCATGATGTGTATGACGCCGTATGCGTCGTTTGCATCCAGCCATCGCGAAGCTCCAATCACCGCTTTGGACCACACCGCAGATATCACCGACTTTTACGCATTTGTCAGCTACGACCACCCGGATCGTGTCACCTTTGTGATGAATGTGGATCCGTTTCTTGAGCCAAGCAATGGCCCAAACTATTTTCCCTTCGACCCCAACGTCCTTTACGAAATAAAGATCGATAACACATTCGACGCCGTAGCGGACGTTACGCTCCAATTTCGCTTCAATACGGAATATCGTGCCCCCAAGTTATTCACGTCTGCTGCCGGCGCCGGCAATGGAATCAACGCACCAGCCAATTCGCCCGCTCCGGTAGCACCGGGAACTCAGGTTGTGCCGCCCGCGATCACCTCGCTGACCGGCCCAGGCTCTGCGGGTCTGGGCGTTCGCCAGGACTACACGGTCACCATGATCAAGGATGGCCGGAGGACGGAACTGGAAGGTCCGGGCAATCATCTTTACGCGGTGCCCAGCAATATTGGCTCGCGGACGATGCCGAACTATGACGCTCTTGCGCAACAGGGAATCTATAATCTGTCTGCCGAGGGCGGCTGGGGCGACATCCGTGTCTTTGCAGGAACGGTGGCCGATCCGTTCTTCATCGATCTCGGAGCTGCCTTCGATAGTTTCAACTTCCGCGAGACTGGATCGGGTGTTCCGGGTGTGCTGACTGCATCGCAGGATGCCGACGACCACACCAACCTGGCACCCAATGCTGTCTCGGGCTTTAACGTCAACACGATCGCCATTGAAGTGCCGATTGCCATGCTCACCTGCGATGGCAAGAAGCATCCCGCAAGCGATCCCAAGGCCACCATCGGATCGTGGGCTACGACGTCGCGCCGGCAGATCAGCGTGCGCCGCTCGCCCCTCCCGGCTGAGGACTTCGGCCCGTATTACCAGGTGCAACGCCTCGCCAACCCGCTAGTCAACGAGCTTCTCATCGGGACTGGGTATAAGGACCGCTGGAGCATGGAGCAGCCCAAGAACGATGCGCAATTCCTGTCCTTCGATCTGGATCCAACCTTGGCCCGTATTTTCAACGCCATTTATGGCATCAACATCCCACCCCCACCGCGGACGGACCTGTCGCTCTTGATCACCTACCAGGCCCCGATTGCAGCGAAGGGTACACCTCCCGGCCCACCAGCCGATCTGCTTCGGTTGAACACGGGTGTGCCGCCAACGCCAATTCAGTCACGCAAGCGGATGGGCGTGCTGGCTGGTGACTTGGCCGGCTTCCCGAACGGTCGCCGCCTGACGGACGACGTTGTCGATATCGCAGCCCGGGTTGTGGGCGGCGGTGTGCTCAACGCAAAGTTCAACGTGTTTCCGAACAATGCAATTGGAGATGGTGTGAATGCGCCCGATGTTGCGACGCAGGAGACCTTCCCCTATATCCACTATTCCTACAGTGGACGGGACAGCCGGCACATCGACCCCTCCGAAATCGGTTGCGGTGCCCAGCCGACGCTGCAGAGCGACAATGCAAATGCAGCTCCACCAGCAGATCAGGGCGGCAATGCTCCCTGTCCTGTGAAGTAACAACGCTCCAAGCCTCCCAAAGGGCTCTTCGCGATGGCTTCGGCAGCCAACGCGGAGAGCCTCCTGGGTAGGGGTTCTTTACCAGAGCGGTGAGGGCTACACAGTTAGGGCTACACAGTTTGGGCTACACATCAGGGCTAAACAATGAACAGTTTCTCTTGTCTCCTTTTCGTTCTGATGGCGGCGCCGTCCGGCAGCTTTGCGTCGCAGACCGCTCAGACCGGAATCTCTCCGCAGAAGGCAGACCAAGCGGCATCCGTAAGGCGGCCGAGCGCTGGTGAGCAGCGCGTGTTAAATGCCCAGCAGCAGCTCACGAAAGATCCGAAGCGGGCGCAGAGTTATGACGAGCTGGCTCTAGCCTACATACGACGGTCTCGCGATACATCTGATCCTGCATATCTCGACAAGGCCGATCAGGTCTTGCAACAGGGAAAGCAGATTGCGCCGGACGACTTCCAACTCGCGAAGGCGAACGTTGCGCTTCTGCTTGGCCGGCGACAGTATGTTACGGCGCTAGAGAAGGCGCAGTATCTCAATCGCAAGGTTCCCGACGATGTGACGGTCTATGGCTATGTCGCCGAGGCCGACCTCGCTCTGGGAAAGTACGCGGATGCCGAGACCGCCATTCAGTGGATGCTGAACATGCGTCCGAATAATATGTACGGCCTGCTGCTGGGAGCGCAGTTGCGGGTGTTGTACGGTGACACCTCCGGCGCTCTCGACTTCCTCAATCAGGCATTTGGAGAGGCGTCGCAGTCAGATCCCGAGCAGCTTGCGTGGATTGCCAATCAAGTTGCCAACGTCGAGCTTGATGCAGGTCAACTGGATGCTGCCGCACAGGTTCTCAGTCACGCCGAAGATATCTGCCCGAACTCGCCGATCACGCTCGTAGGCCTGGCTCGCTTGCGCATTGCTCAAGGGAAGCCTTCAGCGGCAATTCCACTGCTGCAGCGGCGGTTGGCCGACGAGCAAGCGCAACAGATCCCAGAGTCACGGACCCTCTATCTGTTGGCCGAGGCAGAACAACGGCAAGACGATCACGCATCAACAACAGCGTTCAGCAAGTTCGCGGCGAGTGCCCAGAAGGACGCGGCGAAGCCATCGCATGACAACACGGACCTGATTCTGTATGAGGCAGGCCCCGCCGAAGGGCCGCCGCAGTATGCCGCGCAGGCCTTACGCCTTGCCGAGCAGCAGGTAGCCTACCGGCACGACGTATGGACTCTCGATGCATACGCCTGGTCGCTCTTTGCAAACGGAAAGTACGCGGAAGCGGACACCCAGATCCAGAAGGCGCTGGCCGTCGGCATCCACAGCGCCCAGATCGATGAGCATGCGGGCGAGATAGCGCTGAAGCTCACGAAGCCTGAGCAGGCGTCGCAGAATTTCATCGCTGCCGTGCAGGCAGATTCCAGTTCGCCTTTTGCCGCTGCCGCGCGCCGGCGCCTCGGCAGTGGTGTGCAGATTGCTGCCGCGCCGCCAAAAGGACCAACTGCAGATCTACAAAAGTCGTCACCGGTGGCCGCTGCGGCGCCGATGCCTATTGTTGAAGGCAAAGACACCGGCGGCGTGCCGGCGGCGCTGCTGATTCCGCGTCCAACCGGGACTGACCGGATCATCAAGAAGATGCAGGCTCAGATCACGGTGCATCCGAAGGATGCGGCGGGGTACTCGGGGCTTGGCGCAGCATTCTTTCAGCGTGCACGTGAGACTGGGGATGTCGAAGACTATCAGCTCGCGGAGCAGACACTGCAGAAATCCCTCGATATCGTCAGCACCGATCTGTCTGCAACAGGACCGCTCGAGACCATGGCGGAGGTGTGCATGGGGGAGCATCGGTTCACCGATGCTCTCAACTATGCGCAGAAAGCTCTCGCGCTCGGTTCCGGCGATCTCTCAGCCTTCGCGATCGTGGGGGATGCTTATGCGGACATGGGTGAGTATGAGAAGGCAGGCATTGCGTACTCCCGGCTGCAGCCAGTCACCGGTGACGGCTCCCTGGAAGCGCGGGAAGCGTACGCGCAACAGACACGCATGGCTTATCTCAAGTTTATTTCAGGGGATACCGACGGTGCCATCGCCGAGATGCAAACTGCGGTGGATGAGGGCGTGCAAGCGCAGCTGCCAAGCGAGAATCAGGCGTGGTTGTATTTCGAACTGGGTGAGTTTTCCTATCAAGCAGGCAAGATCCAGGCTGCAGCAGATGCCTACTTAACCGCGCTGACCATCCATCCGGGCGACTATCGCGCGCTTGCTGGTCTCGGGAAGGTCCGAGCCAACCAGGGCAAGTACAAAGAGGCGATCACTCTTTACCAGAGCGCAATCGCTGTCGTCCCCATGCCGATCTACATCGCCGAGCTGGGCGATATCTATCAAAAGACCGGCGATACCGTGGATGCCGAGAAGCAATACAAGCTGGTGCAGTACATCGGCCTATTGGGACACATCAATCAAGTCCTGCATAATCGCGATCTGGCTCTGTTTTATGCGGATCATGACAGGAATTTGGGTGAGGCTCTGACGCTGGCTCGTAAGGAGTTCGAAGTCAGAAGCGATATCTACACCTGGGATGCCCTTGCCTGGGCGCTCTATAAGAACGGTCAGTTCGCAGAGGCGGATGAGGCGATGTCGCATGCGATGCGTCTAGGCACGAAAGATGCCATGCTGTTCTTCCACGCCGGCATGATCTCTGCTAAAGCCGGGCACGGAGCGAAGGCGACCCAGGAGTTGGATGAAGCGTTCCGGATCAATCGGAACTTCCACCCGCTCTACTCGCACGTAGCAACGCAGCAACTGAGCGCGTTGCAACATGAGGGTTCACTTACGTCAAGCACGACTCCGGCAGCCATGCGCAGCAGAAAGGGTCCGGATGGCCAATAAGCGCCTGTTCATTCTCTTTACACTCCTCCTGCTGTCTGCGCACGTCTGCCTCGCCCATCCGATGGGCAACTTCAGCGTGAATCACTATTCGAAGATCACGCTGCGGAATGATGGTATCCAGGTCCAGTACTTCATCGACATGGCAGAGATACCCACATATCAGGAGCTCCAGCAGTACAACCTCACCCCGGAGGATACAGCGGGACTCGCGCAGTATCTAAAGCAGCGGGGCACCGCGCTTGAGAATGGTCTCCTGCTTCGTATCGATGGGCAGCCGGTGCGACTCCAGCTGGTCTCCAAAGCTGTCATCTTTCCGCCAGGCGCCGGTGGACTCCCGACGATGAAGCTCGGCTACGTCTTCCATGCCGTCTACCCAAATGCAACTGCCGCAGGAGCCGTGAATGTTTCCTATGCCGACAGCAATTACCCGGGCCATGCCGGCTGGAAAGAGATCATCGTCGACGGGCCTCCGTCGCTGTTGCAATCAAGTTCCGTGCCGAAGACGGATCGCAGTGCGGGGTTAAGCAACTATCCAACCGATATGTTGAACAGCCCGCCTCAGGATCTGACGGCAACCTTCCGGCTCTCCTTGCCCGTCATGACCGCTGCTGCGTCACACGTCGAGGCAAAACGATCGGTCGTCCCGGAGACGAAAGCCTTGGCATCGGTGGCGACCGTGGCGAGTGCTCACCATCATGCGCCGCTCGTGGTGCGTCATGCAAGCAAGCCGGTGACGCCTACCCCAGCACCCGTGAAGGCTGTTATCGCATCGGAGCCTGGGACTACGCAGTCGATGAAGATGGAGGCGAACCGACAGGGTACGGCGCGGAGCCGCTTTACAGAACTCATCACAACACGACAGTTTAGCCTGTGGTTCCTGTTGACTGCCGCTTTGATCTCTATGGGACTCGGCGCCTTCCATGCGTTGGAGCCGGGACACGGGAAGACGATCGTGGCTGCCTATCTCGTGGGATCGAAAGGCACGGCGCGTCACGCGTGCCTGCTGGGACTTATCGTCACCGCCTCTCATACTGCAAGTGTCTTCGCGCTTGGCGCCATCACCTTGTACGCATCGCGCTACATCCTGCCGGAGCAGCTCTATCCATGGCTCGGGCTCCTGTCCGGATTAGCCATCGCGGTGCTCGGCGCCTACATGTTTTTACGCCGTTGGACTGGTGACGAGATGGAACACTCCCATGCTGTTGGGGAGATGCATGGGCATTGGTTCTCTTCAAGAAAGAAACAGACGCCGCCGGTAGACGCGCCTGTTGCACCGGCCGCGGCAGAGAAGGTCTCGCTGACCCAGCTCTTCACCCTTGGGATCACTGGCGGCATCATCCCGTGTCCGGCTGCGTTGGTTGTATTGTTGAGTGCCTTTGCCCTGCATCGTGTCGGCTTTGGCTTCTTCCTGATTACGTGCTTCAGTATCGGACTCGCTGCCGTGCTGATCGGCTTTGGGTTGTTGATGGTCTATGCGCGCCGCTTCATGAGCCGCCTGCAGATGGATGGCCCTTTGACCAAGCGGTGGCTTCCTGTTGCTTCTGCCGGCTTCATGACAGTGCTTGGTGTGGTGATCGCGATTCGCGCATTTGCAACGACCGGTCTGACTGCGCATAGCTTTTCACAACAGAAGCTTGGGCCTGCTCTCTTCATTGCAGGCATCGGCCTGATCCTGGGAATTCGTCATTCGACAGACACCGACCATGTCGTCGCCATCACCACGATCGTGACTCGGCAGCGCGGTCTCCGCGGAGCTGCCTTGATTGGCGGACTTTGGGGACTCGGTCATACTCTGACGATTTTTATCGTCGGCTGCCTCATCATTTTGTTCGGGGTCGTGATTCCTCCGCGGGTCGGACTTTCCATGGAATTCAGCGTGGGTTTGATGCTGATCCTTCTCGGGTTTCTGAATCTCACCGGATGGATGCATAAGATCACGACACACTTCCAGTCCAGGGAGAGCACAGCCGCTGGCGCTGAGAACGCAACGCAGGAATTGGCGATTGTGAGTGGCACCGAGGGTGTTTCTTCGCTGAACGACGGGCGTCGCAATCGCAGCGCATCCAGATGGATTCGTCCGCTTGCGATCGGTTTAGTTCACGGACTCGCTGGCTCGGCCGCCGTCGCACTCCTTGTCCTTTCAACGATTCATAAGCCTCTGTGGGCGATCGTCTATCTTATTATCTTCGGCGCCGGCACCATGCTTGGCATGATGTGTATGACCGTAGCTATGTCCATGCCCTTGATGTACGCCGGCGACCGGCTTCCCGCTCTCAGCCGGCACCTGAGCACTGCAGCCGGGGTCGTCAGCGTCTGCTTCGGCACGTTTCTTGTGTATCAGCTCGGCATCGTCGGAGGACTCTTCACGAGTCACCCGCACTGGACACCCCAGTAGCTAGTCGAGCAGCGCGCAATGGTTCATCGTGCCTTCACCAAACCATGCACGCTTGAGCTCAGTCGATTCACATGGCATTCATCTCCCAAAGCATCCGATGCATAGGGGAGAAAGCTGTCATGGCAGCGCCAATCACCACAAAGCAGTCCGATTTCTCAGAAATGGACAACGCCGGCATCTCCAGGGAGCACTGGAAGATCATGTTCATCTCCGGGATGGGCTTCTTTACCGATGCCTACGACCTGTTCATCATCGGCGTCGTCATGGCGATGCTCAAGCCGATGTGGCATGTCGGCAAAGTGGAGGAGGGGCTGGTCGAGTCCACCGCCCTGCTTGCATCGGCCATCGGCGCGCTGCTCTTCGGCCGCGTGGCCGACATGCTTGGCCGTAAGCGGATCTATGGAGTAGAGGTGCTAGTGCTTGCTGCGGGTGCCATCGCCTGCGCGTTCTCTCCAAACATCTGGTGGCTTATCGGCTTCCGCTTCATTCTGGGTATTGGCATCGGTGGAGATTACCCGGTCTCCGCCACCATCATGAGTGAGTATGCGGGAAAGGCGCACCGCGGGATGCTGGTCAGCCTGGTCTTTGCAATGCAGGCTGCTGGACTGATCGTCGGTCCACTGCTTGCTGCCGGGCTGCTCTCCACTCATCTTTCGCAAGACATCATCTGGCGCATTCTTGTCGCATTTGGCGCGCTGCCGGCACTTGCTGTCTATGGCGCTCGCCGGCAGCTGAAAGAGACACCCCGCTTCCTGAAAGCTGCAGGACATGAAGAAGACGCATCCGGCAAATTGAAGAAGTCCGGTCACTTCGACAAGAAGGCACACTCGGTCTCCTTCTGGGATGGCTTCCATCGACTTGTCGACAACAAAATGATTTTGTCGCGGCTGATCGGCGCTAGTGCGGCATGGTTTCTGATGGACTTCGCCTACTATGGCAACACCGTATCAAGTCCGCTTGTGCTCTCCGCTCTCGGCAGCGATCACACCATTCTGCAGAAGACTCTGACGCAGCTTGGCATCTTCGCCATCTTTGCCGCGCCGGGGTACGCCGTCGCAGCGCTCACAATGGACAGACTCGGCCGCAAGACGATCCAATGCCTAGGGTTCGGTATGATGGCAGGGACCTTCGGCCTGCTTGCGCTCATCCCCGGTGTCGCAAAGATGACCTATCCCTTCCTCATCATTTATGGCTTCAGCTACTTTTTCACCGAATTTGGACCCAATGCAACGACGTTCGTGTATCCCTCGGAGATCTTTCCTGTAAAGGTGCGAACCACCGGCCACGGCATCGCTGCAGCGATGGGCAAGATCGGCGGGTTTATCGGCGTCTTCACCTTCCCTTTCTTCATGCATTGGCGCGGGCTGCCTGCGGCGGAAGGCACAGCTGCGATCGTGAGCTGTCTTGGCCTGATTGTCACCATCTTCCTGCTTCCGGAGACCAAGGGTAAGAGCCTGGAAGAATTGTCCGAAATCCCTGCCACCCCAATCGAGAAAGCGGCGGCGTAGGATAAGGACACCGATAAGTTTCAGCGAGGAATTTTCAAACCATGCCTAAGTTGATTGTAACAATTGAGGTTACATCCAAGGATGAAGAACATGTTGTCGAGATGCTCGGCAATTGCATGAGCCGCATTCTCTACAACCATCCGGAGTCAAAGGTCGATTGGTCGGAAGCCGCTAGTATAAGGTCGGCAAAGCTGACCCTTTTCCCAAAAGATATCGCCCAGGTAGCAGGACGAAGGAACGTACAGTAGAACGAAATCCCTATGCTTGGTTTGACGGCGCAGTGCGGTCAGCCACGCCTGTGAGCGTGGTGCGAGTGAGCGGCATGCGTGCCTTCTGTTGGGGCAACCCAGAGTCACGCAGCGCTACCGGGCCGACAGAGCGTGAAGCCGAAGATGCTCTGACTCCGCTGATCGTTGCGTTGACCAGCCAGTATCGCCGCTATAGATATCGCCGGATCACGGCGCTGCTCGAGCGAGCGAACTTATAAGTTTCCGGACGCGATGTCCTGCAACACCAGAAAGTGCAGGTCCCTGCAATCGCGCTGGGTGGAGAGAAAGCCCTAGGACGAAGGTCGGTGAGATGGTGGCTGCTGTCGCTGAAAACGTCAAGGCAAAAACGCTCTTGTGCTGCGGTCACTTCATCCCGGAAGAGCAGCCCGAGGAGTTCGTTCGACTGCTTGCCAGCTTTCTGAAGGAAGCGGTCTAGACCTTGCCTGAGTTTACCCGACGTTCTGCTCTCACGCTGGCGGCGCTTGCCAGCGCTGATGTCACTTCCAAGAAGCTATGGGCCCTCACAGGTCTCAGGTTCCTGCACAAGAGTTTGCAGCAACAACACAAAACAGGAGAACTTCCATGTCTGAACCAAACGTCATCTACCCACCCATCCCTCCGGATGATTCGCAGCGAACGCTCACGATGTCGCGGCCCGATGGCGACCAAACTCTGCTGCCCCACATCGGCTTAGTGGGAGACACCTACACCATCACCGTAACGGGCGATGACACCGACGGTCGTTTTTGCGTGATCGACATGCATATTCCTCCTGGGGGTGGTCCGCCTCCGCACCGTCACGACTTTGAAGAAACTTTCATCATGCTGGAGGGCGAACTCGAAACCGTTTTCCGTGGGACAAAAGGCATGATCCGCGCGGGGGATACTCTTAATGTCCCGTCTAATGCTCCGCACCAGATTCACAATGGCTCGTCCAAGCCGGTTCGTACACTGTGTATCTGCTCTCCCGCCGGTCAGGAGAACTTCTTTCGCGAGGTAGGCGTGCCTGTCGCAACGCGCACGACGGCGCCGCCCAAGCTCGACAAGGAGCAGCAACAAAAAGCCATGGAGAAAGCGAAGGCGCTGGCGCCAAAGTACCGGACGGAGTTACTGGAAAAAGCGTAAGCATTGGATGCGTCACCATCTAGCCGTTTTGGGTAGATGGTGGATGTCCGATGACTTGTTTACGGTCCTGTGATGCCGTTTGCAATAAGGCCTGTAAACAAACCTTTTCGATCGAGCCCACGGAGTCTGGGATCCTTATCCGTGGCGATGTACTCTTCCAGGAAATTCAACAGAACTTGCACTTTGGGGGTCAGTCTGGATGGCCCGGAAAAGAGTGCGCAGAGATTGATCGGTTCGGGACTCCACCGGCCGAGAACAGGTACCAGGCGATGCCGTGTTTCCGGCCAAAGCCCCATGTAAGTTGGAAGGATCGCAATGCCAAGACCGTCTAACGTCAACTCCAGTTGCACCTGCGGATCACTGACCACGACCTTGAACTGCACGCTCGGAGAGACGATGTTTTTGCCCCGGCTAAGTTTCCAGACCCCCGAGCCGATGCAAGGATGAGATGACAACAAATCCGGCGTTGCCGGTAGTCCATGGTTGTCTGCATACTCCTTGCTCGCGAAAAGGCTACGTTGTGTTCCCGGATAGAGGCGCACACGGCGGGTAGACTCCCGGGGAGCCCGCACCTTAAAGAAGATGTCGATGTCATCTTGAGGTTCTTGATGCCAACCAGAGGCATAGGTTTCCAGTTCGATGCGCATCTCCGGGTAGCGCCTCAGAAATTCCGAAAGCAGTGGCGCGAAGATGGCTCGCGCCATCGTCATCGGACACGCAATACGTAACAGCCCCTGCGGTCGCTCGCGCTGGGCTGTCAGCGTTTCGCCGCCATCGCGAAGAGTACGCATCGCACGCCTGCAACTCTGCAGGTATTCCTTGCCGGCATCCGTCAGTACCAGCCCCCGGGAACTTCTGCGCACCAGCAGTACGTTCAGGCTCTTTTCCAAACGTGTCAAAGCCCGGCTTACGGTAGACGGTGGAAGGTGGAGCTTCTGTGCGGCAGCTGTGAGGGTACCTTCTTGACCAGCAACGGCGAAGATGCGCACATCGTTTAGGTCTGAAATCTCCATCCTGGCTCTCCCGGCGACGTTCATTCAAATGCAACGTATTCCAAACGCTCTCTTTAATCGTATTGCACAGCGGCAATATCTGTTTGCACAGCGAGATACTTCGCGGGCCGCCGCTTCTGCGTCTCTTGTAGGAACGGTGGGCGTAAAGCCCGAGAGAGAGGAAGAACATGCGAGTTTTAGTCACAGGCGGAACGGGTCACGTCGGCAGTGAGATCGTCAAGCAGTTGCTGAAGAGCGGTGTGGACGTGCGAGTGCTGGCCCGAAAACAGCCGGACGCAGCAAAGGTCCCAAGTGGGGCGGAGGTGGCGATTGGGGATCTGCTCGACCCCGCTTCGGTAGAACAAGCGATGCGACAGGTAAATAAGCTCTTCTTGCTGAACGCCGTCGCTCCTGACGAGTTGACTCAAGGGCTGATTGCCTACGGGCTGGCCAAACGTCTCGGCCTGAAGCACATCACTTATCTATCCGTATACAAGGTCGATCAGTTCCGGGATGTGCCGCACTTTGCCTCCAAGCTGGCCATCGAGGGTGCTTTGCGTGAGTTCGGCGTGTCCTACAGCATTCTTCGACCGGGATATTACATCCAGAACGATGCAGGGCTCAAAGAGCCGCTTACCGGAGCGGGCATTTATCCCTCTCCGATCGGTGCAGCAGGAATCGCAGTGGCTGACGTTCGCGATATTGCAGAGGCAGCCAGCAAAACGTTGACAGAGGACGGCCACGAAGGCCAGACGTACGACATTGTCAGCCCCACGATGATCAGCGGTCCTTCCAACGCCGCGTTATGGAGCAAGCTCCTCGGCAAGACGATCACCTATACCGGCCACGACTTCAATAAGTGGGAGCAGACCGCGCGGTTAAAGATGCCGAGCTGGAGTGCCTACGACATCCGCATGATGTTCGAAGGCTACTTCGAGCGCGGCTTTGCCTCAACCGAGACAGAAGTCGCTCGCCTGACCAAGTTGCTCGGCCATGCGCCCCGTAGCTATGAAGACTTTGCTGCAGAAACCGCGAAGACCTGGATGGCGTAGTCCCACGAATTCACATTGTCACCGTGCGGGAAGTTTGAAATCGAAAGGCTTCCCGCTCGGCCATATATTGGTTTTGCGTTCCACCTAATCAGGTTTGTAGGGAGCCGAAAATGGTTGAACGTAACAGGAGAAACAATTGCCGGACCGAGTCTACGGACACTGTCCGGTATGAGATCGGCCAACGGAAAAAATTCATCTCGTTTTTCAAAGTCGGTGTGTTCCCGCGTGTGGTGTTGGCGGCTTCGCTCTGGCACAGGTGTTCTGGCATAGGTACCGAGCGAAGCGGTATCTTTCCCGGCCATGCAGATGCCCGTTGATATGTAATCGCACAGTCACCGCATCGGTCCTGGCGCGGTAGGCTCGTGCGCCACGCTTTTGATTTCTCTCGTCAGTGCCTGGGTCGTTCCGGCTGCTGTTAGTCCAGCCCCTTGAGAAATCCGGGCTTGAAAACGAGAAAGCCCATCATCGCTTAGGAAGATGAATGTAGGATTCGTCACGCGCACCCGAAGACCTGTAAGCTCGTTACCGAGGGTTGTGTGGATGACCGAGCTGCTGAAACGTACAACTGCCTTACGCCTGATTTATCGCAACATGATCCCTGTGTTCTTCTGCCTGGGGATGGTGGTCCCGGTGTTAGCCCAACAGCCGTTTCAGACCCTACTCGTTGGTCTGGACCACCGCACCGTTACCAGCCTCAACGGAGACTGGCATTACCTCGTTGACCAATCTCCGGGACGCGCCCTTTACACTCGGAATGGCGGGATCAACGACAAGTCCTACGCCATGAACGAACATCCTAATATTGTGGGCAAGCACAACGAAGAATACGATTTTTCGACAGCTCCCACACTCAAGGTTCCCGGTGACTGGAACACCCAGGTCCCCCAACTCTTTAACTACGAGGGCGTTGTTTGGTACCAGCGAGACTTCGACGCCGAGCCCAAATCTGGCACCCGCACGTTTTTGCATATCGGTGCCGCCAACTACCGTTCCCACGTATGGGTAAATCAGAAGCGCGTCTGCGATCACGAAGGTGGTTACACGCCATTCGATTGCGAAGTCACCGCGGTCCTCCACGCTGGATCGAACTTCGTCGTCATCGCTGTGGATGCCACTCGGCTCGTCGATGGCATTCCCTCTGTCGGCATCGATTGGTTCAACTACGGCGGCCTCACCCGCGACGTCTCCCTCGTCACCCTTCCCAAGGCCTTCATCGACGACTATGACGTACACCTGGCCCACGGTCCCAGGTTTGAGCCCGGCAATACCGAACTTACCGGCTACGTTCACGTGCTGGATGCCCCAGCAGGAACGCCCGTTACAGTTAACATCCCCGAAGCAGGTGCCAAAACCACAGTGAAGACCGACGCCGATGGCAACGCGCCCTTCAGCGTCAAGGCCACAAAGCTCATCCTATGGTCGCCCGAATCGCCAAAGCTCTACAAGGTCAGCCTTGCATCTGGCGATGACCAGTTGACCGATGACATCGGATTCCGTGACATCCGGGTCGATGGCACCCGTATCCTGCTCAACGGCAAGGCAATCTTTCTGCAGGGCGCCAATATGCACGCAGAAGCCCCCATTCGCGGTGGCCGCGCCAACACTGACCAGGACGTTGCCATCATCTTCAGCTATCTCAAGGATCTCAACGCCAACTTCGTCCGTCTCTGTCACTATCCCCACGACGAGCGCATGACCCGTGCCGCGGACCGTGACGGCATCATGGTCTGGTCCGAGATCCCGAACTGGCAGGACATCTCCTTCGACAAGCCCGAGGTTTACGCCAAGGATGTCGTCATGCTCGATGAGATGATTCGCCGCGACCGCAACAAGGCTTCCGTCATCCTCTGGTCCGTCTCCAACGAGACCCCGAACAACCCAACTCGCACCAAATTCCTAACCAACCTCGTCAACGAGGCCCGCAGGCTCGACTCCACGCGCCTCATCACCTCCGCCCTCAACTCCGAGCACATCCAAGGCAGCACAGCCACCCTGAACGATCCCTTTGCCGATGCCCTCGACGTCATTGGCGTCAACGAGTACATCGGCTGGTACAGCGATACGCCCGAAGCCGCCGACACCATGCAGTGGAGTCTTCCGCAAAAGCCCGTCCTGATGAGCGAGTTTGGCGCTGAGGCAAAGTACGGCAATCACGGAGCAACCAATCAGCGCTGGACCGAAGAGCAGCAGGTCTACGTGCTCCAGCACCAGCTTGTCATGCTCAACAAAATTCCCCAGCTCCGCGGCACGATTCCGTGGATACTCATGGACTTCCGTTCGCCTACCCGCAACATTCCGAAACTCCAGGACGGCTACAACCGCAAAGGTCTCATCTCTGAAGACGGTAAGAAAAAGCAAGCCTTCGAACTCTTCCAGAAAGTTTACAGAGAGCATTCCGTGGGAAAGCCCGAATAGGTTGAGATCCGAGTCCGTGATCGTTCATACGCGAGAGGGTCGGTTGCGGTCGCTCACATCGGTTCATCGCGCATGGTGTATGGAGGACAGCTTACGGACGGATGTCGAACCGCGCCAAGTCGGCTGGAGTATCGATATCCAGCACGCCCAGGTCCCGCGATACAGTGACCACGGTGTTCCGCGCCAGAGCGGTCCAGCGCCGCGGTCACCCTGAAGGTCCCCGCAACTCGGCGAAGTGGGTGGACAATACAGGTAATTCTCACTGTGAAATGTGCTTCAATGCGAATCCACGTGCCTCGACTGGCTATACCGGCGCCGCAAAGTATAGCAGTTCAGACGGCAAGGGCACGGACATCACCGGCAACGCAGTGTCCGGATATGACCATGCGCGAGCCATGACAATGCCTGAACGCGTGGGCTCATCGGAGGCTTCTTCCCACGTCGACAACAGTCGTGCAGTTTTTTATTTGATGAAGAGCTAAGCGAATGTGCGCCGGCATTCGTTCTCAATTGTCGGCAGTAGTTGTCAGGCGAAGGCGAATCTCCTGAACAGCTTGTGCCGGCAGCTCGCTTATCCCTGAATAGTTTCCCCATGCCAGGTCAGGATATGACCAGTGATTGAAACCAGTGAATAGGACACTGCGATCCGGCAACGGGTCCGCGTTCACAGCCACATTTGCAGATGCTTCTATTCGGGCACGCGTTCGGTCATCCGACAAAATGCACGACGCATACCAAATGTGTTCCTTCAGCGAGCGGAAGTCGTTGCTTGCGGATGGATGGTGAGCATCTTTTCCAAACAGGAATACATCGCCCATGTCGTGTGACCAAGGCCCCTGCGGTTTTTCCCTGTAAGGTTCTGGTCCGGAAGCGATTCTTTTCGCTACGCCTTTCGGACGCCCAATATGATCGTCTGGGTATACTGACCATAAAGCTTGTCGATCCCAAGCTAGCTTATCGACGGTTTCCGGGATGCGGTAGCTGATTCCTAAATGGCTATATCCTTCATGCTCACCGCGTATCCTGTAGCGAGTTACGATTAGGCCAGAACCATCAATCCGAATGTCAAACTCTACCTTGACCGTATGTATGCCGCCATACTGCCCGGCAATTGATAGAACCGCGCACCCTTCGCTTTCAGACACATCGAAACTGGTTAACAGCCACGGCTCTAGCAGGCCATTCCCGAGATTAAGGTACGGGCCGCCTTCGAGGATGAGTTGGCCGTCACACGTCGCATGCGCGATGAGCCCAGTAACACGGCTGAAGGCAACCGCAAAATTAGATCCTTTGATACGGATTTCGCCGCCGTTGTCTTCGATGCTGACCATCCTTCCTTCAAGCTCAGGCACAGTTCTGCTTCGTTCCTTGAAAGGAAGCCGATAATGATCAACGAGCGAGCCGTCCGCACGCAGAAACTGTATATCCAGAAGATCACCCTCATTCGGTTTGGGTGCCGGGATGATCAGAAGACCGGAGCAATGCGGCGATATATCAACGCTACTCAATTGGCCGGCTTTCTCCTCCAGTTTCCAACGGATGTCTAGCTCCCCGAGATTTGTGTGATCGAAAGCATTGAAGATAGGGATCTTCAGTTTATGGTCTGCTTCGACAGTGAGTATCTGGTTGTCGTCGATGCGGATAGGAGAGTACGCCTTTTTCGTCAACCAATATTCGGGCTTTTGGCGGCGCCAGCCGTCGATGATGCCCCAAGGGCCATATCCTACGGGGCCGTCTGGAAGAAGAAACACTTCATCGATTCCCGCCCAGATGGAACCACCAAGACATCCATCCGAAGCAAGAAACTTGTTCCCAAACCGGCTAATGCTTTCCCCCCAGAAATTACGAACCCCTGGATCGCGGCGCAACGTGTCGACGTTATAACAAGGCACATGGGCGAATTCGTCGTTAAGCAACGGAAAGATGTCACTGCCAATGTCGGAGTCCACGTCTGCATAATGCTTGCTATAGATGTCGTATGCATTCGTACCCCACGGCACGGTATCCGGGTAGCTGAAGATCAGAGGGCGAGTGGTGTCACACTCATGCGCGAGAGCATGTTCGCGAATAAAGTTATCTCCCCATTCACTCTCATTTCCCAAGGACCAGAACAGGACAGCGGGATGCTCGCGATCCCGTTCTACCATCTCTCGAAATTGGGAGAGAAAATGCCGTGTAAACTCAACATTCGATGATGGGCCGTTGGCTACGGTCGACCAGCAAACAGCTGTTTCTTCCTCTACATAGATACCGTGTCGATCGCAGGCGGCCAAGAACTCTTCTGTAGGTGGATAGTGTGATGTGCGGACAAAGTTGATATTCGCATTTCGAAGCAGGATTGCATCCAATTCATCAAATTCGTATGGAACGGCCCGACCATAGAGCGGATGAATGCTGTGCCTGCAGACTCCGCGCAGCTTCACTGGATGGCCATTGGCAAGTAGCTGATTGCCTTTTCTCTCGACGATACGGAATCCAATGGTGCGCTTCAGCGATTCAACTGGCTGGCCGTCCAGGAGCAGAGACGCTTCGAGCGTATATAGATGAGGGTGCTCAGCATCCCATAGCCGCGGAGAACGCACAACAAATTCTTGGCTGGTCGCGGCCTGATGTTGCGAAAACCTGACAACATCGCCCTGAATAGGTACCTTAACTCCCGCTTCGTCCGTCAATCTGAGTCGTAACTCAGCGGAGGAAGATTTTTGCGATGAGAGCGCTGCCGCAATCTGCACAATGCCATCTTTGTAGTGCGGATCAAGGGTGGCGGAAACGGAAAAGGCGGCTACGTGATGCTCCGGTATCGCGATCAATCGGACGGGGCGGAGAACCCCAGCAATCGAATGTTTCGCGTAATAGCTCGCTTGGGAGATGTCATCGCTCCTATCTGTGATTCCAACGACTAGGTCGATCTCCTTACCGGACTCCACATGCTGCGTAATCTCGCAATCCCAGGAGGTAAAGCCACCGAAGTGATCCCTTACATGAACGCCATTTACCCACACCCTTGCATACCCATAGACACCATCGAAGCGGAGAAATATCCTTTTGTTCTCGAGCTCAACAGGGAGTTGTATCCTCCTTCGGCAAGGGTATTCTATATTTTCAGCAACGCTGAAGCCCTGAGTGGCGAATTCTCCGGGCACGGTTATGTCCGACCAAGAAGTTAGGTCGAGACCCTGTTGCAAGAATTCAGCCGGAGGATCAAATGCAACTTTCCAGATACCACCGAGGTTGACAACGGGTTCGAGAACTCCTGCAACGGATGCAGGAATCGGTAAGAGTTTGAAAGCGGAGTCCAGGCCAGTAGAATTAGCTGGGGGGCAATGTCTCCATTCACAAACCTGGCGCCGTAGGCTCTGGCAAGTCCCAACCTCGCTACCAATGCTGTAGCCGTCACTCCTTCAATAAATGCTCTGCGATCCATACTCTCCTTCTTGGCGGCTACGATGTTATGTCAGCATGATGCCCTTGCCCGTGAAACGTCTGCATTTACTGCTTCACTATTACATCGGAATAAAGACATCCTCAGACGGCATTTACACCTGTCTCACTCCGGCAAAGACAACGGCCGCATTATTGCCGGACTGGTGGCGTCGCGGACGGAAACGCTACCGCTATACCCAAAATGGAATCTACATTTAGAAGATGTATTTCAATGATAATTGAAAGAATCGCGCGTCTGGAGTATTGCTTTGGAAGAATTGCGGTCCGGTTATCTGACCACCGTTCGAGTTCAGGTTGGTGACGCTTGGATCTCCATACGACGGCGTGTTGAAAACATTGAACATGTCGGTGCGAAATTGGGCTTTCTGATCTCTGAAGGTATTGAAGTTCTTGAAGAGCGACATATTAACCCTTTCGTAACCCGGCCCCGCAATTTGATTTCTCACGCCGCCTAGATATGTCAGCACCTCACTCAGGCCGGTGATTGTCTGTGGAGCGTTGCCCGCGGAAATTGAGGTTCCTGAAAGAGGATTTGCAAATGCGCAGGGGTTGTACCAATTTGTCTTTGTCTTTGTCTTTGTCTTTGTCTTTGTCTTTGTCTTTGTCCGCGGTGCACATGTGACACCGGGATTATTTGTGTTGTTCGCTGTTCCCCCTGGAGCGAATGGATTACCCACCGGAATTGCGAACGCAGTGCCACCTGCGGCCGTTGCAATGTTCGGATATACAGTAATCGGAGGCCCGGACTGATCGATAAAGGTGAGGCTCGTTGTCCATCCCCTAAGGAGGATATTCGTGATGCCGCTTCGATTCACGTATGTTTTTCCGGCCCCAACTGGAAGTTGATACGAACCATTGAACGTAACCCGGTTGCGGACGTCGAATGCCGAGTTGCTGTAGTCATCGCGAATGGGCACCAGGTTGTTGTTACGGAGACCTCCGTCGGCATTTGAGCCAAACAGATCAGGCGCATCGTCAAGTGAGTGTGCCCATGTGTATGTAGCGAGAAAACTCAGACCACCCGAGAAGCGCTTTTCCAGCGTTACTTGTAAAGCGTTATAGCTGCTAATGGCATTGGGTGAGTTGAAGCCGGCTCCAGCAAAATCCGGGAATGGTTGATAGGGCTGTGTATTGAGAGCGGGATTAACCAGCGCTTCGGGAGCATTGAAGTTTGTACCTACAACTATGTGCCGCGCAGCACTCCCAACATATCTGATAGTGACGGCGACATTTGTGGAAAACGAATGCTGGAATGTAAGATTGTAATCCATGGTGTATTCAGTCTTCGGCGCGGGTGCATTGCCTTGCAAACCCGGAGTTGATGGAAAGTTCGCTAGACCAACCTTAAGTGCGTTTGCAAACCCATTTTCCAAAGTGATCCCATTCGATCGACAATTGTTTGGCAAGCAGTTGGGCGCCGGAAAGGTTGCCGTGTATTCGAAGGGATAGTTGTTGGCGATATTTGGACCGAATCCTATATTTGCTAAACCTCCGTAAAATATACCCCAGCCCCCGCGTATTGTGGTTTGAGGGTCAAGCTGATAGGCAACGCCGATTCGCGGCGCAAAGTTTGTCTTTTGGTTTTCGGATAAGGCTGTATTTCCGCTGTTCTGCAAGGCAATATTGTCCTTTGTCAACAGGGAAGTGAACCAGGGGGCGAGATATACGTTTTTACTCTGCGATGGAATGAGATAGCTTCCTGCGCCTGTGCCGGTTCCAAGCGGTCCGGTTGGAAAGAAGTTCGCTTGCTGCCCCGCTATTTCTCGATATGGCCGGAAGTAGTCATAACGGAGCCCCAAATTCACTGTAAGGCGTGGCGTAACTCGCCAATCATCCTGTGCGTAACCGGAGCGGTACCACTTGACATCATTCACCGTTATTACCGGAGAGATATTGGAAGCGTTGATCTGGTTTGCGGCAAGATCTGCAACACCAAAACCTGTAAAACTGGCTCCAAGATTACTTGTATATAGCCCATTGAAGCTGTATGTTCCGTGCGAGTATGGGGGCTGCAGGGTTGCGTACCGGAGACTCATAAATTGTACGCCGAAGTTTAATGAATAATTCCCAAGTACCTTTGTAACATTGTCAAGTATCTGATATTCATTTTGGTGTTCTAGGATTGGATTATAGGCAGGAGAACCTGTGGTCGCAACGCCGCCGGCTTCGCCTACGCCCGTACTCGCTGCACCACTGATGAAAAGTGTGGGTAAGCCTCCATTGTAAGGATAGTTGGGGCCGAATTGTGTGCCTCCCATACCCAGGGTTTCCGCAACGTTGGTAAGGTAATTTTCTTGTAGGAATCCAAAGAACCCGTAACTATAGCCAAAACGAAATTCATTGACGAGATTAGAATTAAATGCGTGGGTTTCGCTGCCCGCAAAGTTTTCTGTCCGATTAATCGCAGTCCCATTGTTGTAGGCACTCCCGTCTAGAACGGGACCGAGCGGGCCTGGGATGTGGCCTGGGGCGTGTAAATAGCTAAAGCGAGCAAAAAGTTGATCCTTGGTGCTGGCATTATAATCCATCCGCGTATCCCATTGCCAAGTGTCATTCGTAGCATTTAGGGATGTCACGTAGTTGTTATATGTCTTTCCATTGTTGATATTTGGTGTGGGATAGAGACTGAGGACTCTTTGCGCTACCGTGTCGATCTGGGAAGGACATGTGACCCAAAACTGAACCGGTTGTGAGTTGAGAGATTGTGGCCTGGATGTGGTTCTCTGAAGTCGAGAGGAGAGCCAAGTATGGGTAAGAAGGGTCACAGCGAGGAAGAGATTTTGCGGGTGCTGCGGGATGCGGAGTCCGGGGAGACGGTCGTGGAGGTGTGCTGCAAGCATGGCATCAGCCAGCAGACGTTTTACTTGTGGAAGAAGAAGTACGCGGGGCTGGGTCTGAGCGAGTTGCGGGAGCTGCGGCAGTTGCGGGAGGAGAACGCGAAGCTGAAGCGTCTGGTGGCGGACCTGAGTCTACAGACCGTCAATTGAACTGCCCAGTATCTCACCGGACAGTTCTGGCTCATTCACTACGCGGGCGAGGATGAGGCTTCCGACCATCAGGGCCAAAGCTTGTATCGCTTGCTTTCTCTTATTGCGTCGTGCGGACCAGGGAAATTTACCCTCAAACTTCTCGATCAAAGTACGGACGTGGTGTGTGACCACGGACCGGGTCTTGGGTTGCGTCTGAAAGTTAGTAGCGAGCGCTGCAATGATGCAACCACTTCCAGGTTCGTCGCGGTGTGCCGGACTCAAATAGTCTCGAAACATCGCTTGCTTGCCTTCTTCGGAGTCAGGAAATTTTTCCAAATCGGCAATGCTATGGTCTGATGCATGAGCAAACGCCTCGGCCAGTAAATCCTCCTTCGAGTCGAAGTGGTTGTAAAAGGAGCCGTGGGTCAGTCCGGTCGCAGACATGATTTCGCTGATACTTGTGCCCGTAAAGCCCCTCTCGCGAAAGAGTCGCGCGGCGGATTTTAGGGCTCGCTCGTGCTTCTCGGCCGTTTCTGCTATCGGATAACGCATCTTTCTCCTTTACTCCCCGCTTGACATGATACCTGATGTCCATCTTGCTTGAGACAAGTTCAAGCCTTATGTCTGTAAGGTTTGAATCGAGAATGAGGAGAAAATGATGAATGGAAGACTGGGTACGGCTGTGGTGACGGGAGCTTCGTCAGGGATTGGAAGAGTCTACGCAGAAAAGCTTGCAGAGCGCGGCTTCGACTTGATTCTCATCGCGAGGCGCGCGGATCGACTTTCTGAGTTGGCAGAACACTTGGAAGGTAGTCATAGTGTCAACGTGGCAAAGTTGGTTGCCGACCTTGGCCAGCCTGAAAGTCTTGAGCGAGTGGCTCGATCTCTTGAGGGGGACAACTCAATTACCCTGCTGGTTAACAATGCCGGTATTAGCGTTATGGGTCCCTTTGTAGAAGCGAAGCCTGATGTTGTCGCTGCAATGCTCAGCGTAAACGTCGTTGCGGTCACTCGACTTGCTCTTGCTGTACTGCCCGGATTCAAGCAGAGGAACAATAGAACCCTCATCAACATCGGTTCAGTTCTAGGATACTTCGGCTACCCTGGAACAAGTTCTTACAGCGGTACAAAGGCATACGTTCTCAACTTTACCCGCGGCCTTCAGGCTGAGCTTGCTGGCAGCAATGTCCATGTGCAGCTCGTTGCGCCCGCAGGCACCATAACTGAAGGCTGGGACAGTACCTCGGTCGACTCCTCGATCGTTATGACGGCAGAAGATTGCGTCGACGCATCATTGAGTGGCTTGGACATGCAAGAACAAACGACCTTACCTTCGGTTCAGGATTTGCAACTGCTCGCCGAGTACGAAGGGGCCGCAAGCAAACTCCTAGGAGCATCGCAAACAGGGAAGCCAGCAAGCAGGTATTCAAGGGCTGCGGTAAGCACCGCTTGAATGATGTGACCCAGCGAGCGAAACCGGAAGGCATCGGACAAGCATACATCCTCTTAGATCAGTCTCAGAGCTATCGCGGATTGATGGGAAGTTATCCTTCAAGATCAAAAAGCGTTCAGCGGGAATCCTTTTTTCCAAAAGGGTCATTTAGATCGCTAGCTCCTTCATTGGTCTTTCTAGACTTTCTCAGTTTCCACGCAGGAGACCGAACACCCAAGAGCGCTTGATCTACGACGTGATTCCCGTATTCCTCCGTCACCTTCGTGTGGCGGAGGAGAAGCCTGAGATAGATAGGTGCAATAATCGCGTCCAGAAGCAATTCTGGATTTGTGTTGGGAAGGAATTCTCCGGACGCGATACCACGCGCAATGTCGGCCACTGTGGATGCTCTTCTGGGCCGGATATGACCTTCGTAAAGATCCTTCAGTATCGACGGGTCACCCTGGCCTTCCGCAATCAGGTCGGAGACAACCTTCCCGAACAAACCATTGCATTGAGCAACAAAGTACTTTACGCGGACCCGCAATGCCTCCTCTGCAGTTGTCGCTTCGGGCATTTCGGAGATACCGCTGAAGCGTTCGTGGAACAAGGCCAGAATAAGGGCAGCTTTGGAAGGCCACCATTTATAGAGCGTTGGCTTCCCAACACCGGCCTTTTTCGCGACAGCATCCATAGTCAGGTCGCGAGCGGGCTTTTCTTCGAGCAACGTGGAGACCGCTTCCATGATCGCAGCATGCGACACGGCCGCTTCACCGCGTGGCCTACCGAAAGTCACTTTCCGCTCCGCTCGTGGCATCCCCCCAACTTACCTGAACGAACCGTAAAACATAAATGCATCCTTTGGACTTTTCTTTACATCTAGTAATGTAAAGTCGCAGTCTCGCCATGGGGCGTGCGGCAGAGGAGAACAAAATGAAGACTTTCTATGCGGATCACAGCGTCGCACCCTGGACGGTTGTCCATCCGGTCAGTCCCGAGGATCAGACTGTAATGGCCGCCATGCGCGCTGTAGTCGAGCCAAACAAGGGAAAGCTTCAGGGAGTCGCAGCCCGTAGCCCGTTTGATGCCATCATGGAGCGCGTCATTGCGCCTGCGGATGTGGTTTACGAGGCTGACAAGGTTGGAGGCATTCCGGGATGGTGGGTTTGCCCTAAAGATGCACGGTCAAATCAAGCCGTCATGCACATTCACGGAGGGTGGTTCAACTTTGGCTCGGCCAAGGCATTTCGCCATCTTGCAGGACATATCGCATCGTCCGCTGGAGTCGTGGTTTTCGTGCCAGACTATCGCCTTGCACCGGAACACCCATTTCCTGCTGCCACCGAGGATGTTCGAGCGTGCTATTTCGGTCTTGCTGATCGAGGCTTTTCGAAGATTGCAATTACAGGCGACTCAGCTGGCGGAAATTTGGCGCTCGGCCTGCTCGTTTATTTGGCACAAATCCCTGACGCAAAGAGCAGAGCTCTCGTCGGCGGTGTGGCTTTTTCGCCGGTGACAGATTTGTCGTTTTCTGGAGACAGTTGGTCGACGCGCTCTGAGGACGATCCTCTCTTTACGAAGCCGCAGGCAATCGCACTTGCTGATGCCTATCTGGCTAGAAAGATTGAAGCCGATCCGCTTGCGTCGCCACTGCGAGCCGACTTGAAGGGTCTAGTTCCGATTCGCGTACATGTCGGCAACGACGAAGTCCTTTTGGATGATTCCGTCCGCTTTGTCGAGCGCGCGGTTATGCAGGAAATCGATGCGCGGCTAGATGTATGGGAGGGCATGATCCACGGATTTCTTGGCAGCGTGGGACAACTTGCAGCTTCCGATCAGGCACTTAGAAGCGTCGGCGAATTTCTGAACGAAAGATTCACCGCGTAGTACTTAGTTGTGAGGAGAGTCAAATGAAAATTGGAATCATTGGCGCGGGTAATATCGGCAGCATCCTTGTACGGAAACTCACTCGGCTTGGCCACGAAGTGGCCGTAGCAAACTCTCGCGGTCCTGAGACATTGAGTGGTCTAGCCGACGAGACTGGTGCGAGAGCGTCAACGATCGAAGGAGCGGTACGCGGAAGCGAGATCGTCATTATCACCATCCCTCAAGGTCGCATTGGGAGCCTGCCCAAGAATCTCTTTGCGGGGCCAGGAGAGAAGATCATCTTGGACACCGGCAACTACTATCCAAACGGGAACCCAGAGTACGGTCGAGAGGCAGACGGGTTCATCGCAGAGATCGAGGCAGGCATGCCGGAAAGCCGATGGGTGGAAACGCAATTGGGCCACCCTGTCGTCAAGGTATTCAACACAATCTTCGCAGACGACTTGGCAGAGCAAGGCAAGCCGAAGGGAGATCCGGCACGAGTGGCCTTGCCTATAGCCGGGGACGATTCTCACTCCAAGCAGGTCGTCACTCAATTACTGGATGAGCTAGGTTTCGACGCCGTGGATGCGGGCAATCTGGACGAGTCGTGGCGACAGCAACCAGCCACACCCGTATACATAAAAAATCTGAATGCAGAGCAGTTAGCGCGCGGTTTAGCCGAGGCAAGTTCAGAACGCAAAGCCGAGTGGCGCGCAAACCGAAAGCAGAACGAAGTCGTCAACCACAAACGTTAGCTCGTTCTTGGTGCGTTTCCGCGATGTTTAGGAAGGATTTACGGTCATGTTGAGCATTTCGTTACGTCGATGGCTTCGGGTCGAAAACGGCGCAAAACTCGTTTTCTGGATTGTCGTCTACGCGCATTGGGGTAGTGGGTGGCCCCTCTTCGCAGTGGCGTTTCTGCTTCCCGATTTGTCGATGCTCGGCTATCTTGCAAATTCAAAAGTAGGAGCTGTCTGCTACAACACAGCGCACAGTTATGCTGCTCCGGCATTATTGGGCCTACTCTCATTCATTCACATGCGTTACAGCCTTGCGGCTGCTCTTATATGGTCAGCTCACATTGCATTGGATCGCGCCTTAGGCTATGGACTGAAGGATGCTTCAAGCTTCAATCTGACTCATCTGGGTGTAATCGGACGCAACCGCAAGGGCGGTCACACCGAAGACTTACTCTGATGTAGAAAGCAGAAGGAACCCGTTCATGCAGAAGTCGAAATCGTGTCATCCATCGATGAATCGCCGCGAAGCGATCAAGATGCTTTCAGCTTCGCTCGGAGGAGTTGCAACGGCGAAGCTGCACGCCAGCACAACGATCTTCAATGGTGCGGCTGGCAAGGTTGACTTTAACCCCATACGGCGTCGCATTCAAGAGTCTATTGAGCTAGGCGAAGCGACCGGAGTCGCTGTTGCTGTGGTGCACGGTGGACGTATCGTCTGGGAGGAAGGCTTTGGCTGGGCCAATAGGGAAGCAGGCCTTAAGGCCACACCGCATACTCCGTTCAGTTTGGCCTCCGTAACAAAGCCGTTCACTGCGACGACTCTCATGACTCTGGTCGCTGACGGCAAGTTCAAACTGGATGACCCTGCCAATAAGTATCTTGCAGGATCTAAACTTGTCGATGCAGCGGGTTATGCCGATAATGTGACTGTCCGGATGTTGGGCGCGCATATCAGCGGTCTGCCGGGTATCTTTGAATCCTACGAAGCGAACGAAGCAGAGCTGGTACCCACTTCGAACGCCCTTCTTAAAACATATGGAAGGCTGGCGTATCCTCCTGCGACATGCTACGAGTACAGCAACCTGGGGTTTGCCGCACTGGATGCAATCGCCACAGGTATCACCCGGACGGGATTCGGTGCGCTTATGCAACGCAGAGTACTCAACCCTCTTGGCCTGCACGACTGCTTCTTCGGTAGCGATGCTGCTCGTGTGTCAAATGGCGCGCTCCGTTATGACGCGCACGGGAGCCTCATTCCACACTACACAACTTCGACTCCCACCTCAGGCGAGCTATACGCGAGCGCTCATGATCTCGCTGTCTTCGCACTTTTCAATATGGGTCACGGTGTCAAAAGCCAATCGTCTATTTTGAGCGGTCAAGATATCAGTGAACTCCATCGACCCGTGTTCACCGGTCCATCCGGCATCGCGACCACCTTTGGGTGGTTCAAGGGGCACACCGTTTCTGGGGTTCCGTTCTTCATGAAGAGCGGAGGGGATCCAGGAGTTGCCAACAGGATGTGTTTCGTCCCATCCGAGGATTTAGCCTGCGTCGTTGTCACGAATCGGTCCAACACATGGGATCTGGCCTATGGCGTATGCGATGAGGTTCTTGCAAAATATCTACCGGACTGGCGTCGACCGAACGAGGATTGCGGCTTTCCTAGCAAACCATTCGTCGCTACTCCTGCGTGGAAAGGGAAATGGCAAGGCTTGCTTCAGGGCGGCGGTGCGAGGATCCCCGTTGAGTTGAACATCGAGTCGAGCGACGCCGCAACTCTATCGATCGGAAGCGGGTCAGTTGCCGACATCACCGGAATGCAATCGGAGGGCGAAGCATTCACGGGATTGTCTACTGGTCAAATCGATGCGCCGGATGTCGTTAGAACCGGAGCAAGAACGCTCCAACTGAAGCTCTTCCTACAGGCCAATCAACTCTACGGCAGAGTGTTTGCCATCGCTGGTGACCCCAACGTAAAGAGTGTGAGACTTCCATTCATACTTGAGTTCCGGCGAGGGTGAATATCTTTTCCGCAGCCGGGACGATTCATCCTTATTCTCCCGCTTGGTGCTAAAAGCCAACTGCGCGCCTCGCTCGGCTACGGCTTGAATATTAGTTAGAAGGTCGTTACCGACAGCTAATTCGAGCAATAGGCTAGAACGTTGCTACTTAGACCCACCGCAACGCTGGGCGAACTTACCTGATCTAAATGCTGTAACGGAAGAGGACCGGAATGAGTTCCGAACACAATAGAGCGCTCCGTCCTCAAAGCTGGGAAAGTGTTCATATATGTCCAACATGCGGTTTTGCCCTTAATCTTGCAGAGATTGACCTTCGAACGATCACGACCGGCATCGTGGACTGTTCTCGCTGCGATTGGGTAGGACCGGTCGAGATTCACATCGCAGAGGATAACGAGAGGGACGAATAAACCTCGCGGTTCAGGCAATCCGTTCCGCCGCTTGAGGAAGTACGCGTTGCACATGCTTCTTTGGTGGCAAAAGCTTACGCATAAAAGCTCTGACAAATTCACTGACCACCTTCGATTCGTCGTCAGCGCGCGAAGCCAAGTACGTCCGCAACGTCAGTTCAGGCACGGCTAGTGGGCGCACTGTAACCCCATTCCGCGCCAAGAGCAGCGCTCCTGCTTTGACAACGAAGGCAACGCACTCCCCGTCGTCTAGATGAGGGAATGCCTCCTCTGGCGCAGTGATATGCCGGACTTTTTTCGGAATAGAGTTTTTCTGTTCAGCCAATCGCATGACGCTGTCATATAGAGGCGGGTGCAACCTGCGCTCGAAGAGAATCCAGTTGTGATTATTCAAGCATTCCATGGTCACAAAAGGTTCACCCGCAAGCCTGTCCCACTTCGACATCGCGATAAAGAAGGGGGATTCTGAGATCTTGACTTTGGTGACGTGCTGCGACTCGGGCGGCTCAGTCACCATCGCAATATCTAAGGCACCCGAAATGACTTCTTCGATGAGATCGCAGGAAAACTGACTGCTTAGTTCCACTCTCAGTCGAGAGTAAAGCGGTAGCTGGATTGAATGTAGCGTGGAGACGAGGTACGGATCAGCATAAGGCGAGCGTCCAACATGCAAGATCGTTTCCACATTTTCCATAGCGGAACGAGCGGCTTGTGAAGCTCGTTCTGCGTACATGATCGATAGTTTGGCTTGTTCGATGTAAGCTCGTCCGGCATCATTCAGCCGTACAGTCTTGCGGTCGCGTTCAAACAGCCGACCACCGAGGAAATCCTCAAGCTCCTGGATATTCTTGGTAAGCATTGGCTGGCTGATACGAAGTCTCCTCGCCGCCTTGGTGAAATGGAGGGTCTCAGAAAGCGCCAACGCAGAATCCATGTACTTCGTCTCGTTACGGGTCATACATCACCTGCCTTGAAACTCAAGTTGAAGCGGCGGGGCGCGATTGAAAAGTTGGAGGCCGAGGCCGCCTCAAGTCAGACGAGCGGCGTCCGCAAGGTGCCGTATTGGTTACGGCACGCGCGGGTGCTGGAGAGGATGCCCGCGTTGTTTACCTCCCTGATTACTCCTGTGAATAACCGATACCGAATTGTGAATTGGACAAAAAAGCACCTCTCCCCCGATGGTGAAAGTAATCGGTGCGAGCGAACGGGAGCCCTGCCGAGTGCGAGGTCAGTGATGCAAACCGCCCCAAGCGCAAAATCCACCGTATACAAGTCCCGCACAGTCTTTGAGCCCTCTTGGATCTCCATGAGGCAGCGCAGGTACTGGGAATGCAATGGAAGACCCTTGAATGCAAGGCGCGGCAGCACGAAGTCCCCGCCTTCAAAGTCGGAAAACGCTGGGGATTTCGGCTGAGTTCGCTGAATAACTGGCTTGAAGCTGGCCTAAACTTGAATACAACCGATCAGGCCGTTGTGACTGGACAGGAGCGTCCTTGAACTTCATACGGCAGCGTTTTCAGCGCGGCACCCTGCGCAAAGTTGCGCGGGCAAACAACTTGATCGTTTCATCACCGAAGAACGCTTGCTCGAAATCAAAGCCGTACGACCTGGTGAGCGAAGCGATGACATCGGCGAACTGAGCTATTCGACGGCTGCAGGTTACCTCAGCAACATCAAGCGCATTCGCGAGAAGTGGGGAACCACCCGCATCTCCAGGATGAAGCCGATGAAGATCCAGGAATGGTTGAAAGGCCTCGATTTGGCTCCCAAAACCAAAGGTCACATCAAGGCTGTCATGCATCGCCTGTTCGAGAAGGCCATGCTGTGGGAGCTGGTCGAGTGGCAGCGCAATCCTATGCAACTCGTGGAGATCAAAGGGATCAGCAAGCGGCGCAAGCGGCCATTGATCCTGACGGTCGACCAATTCTTTTTGGGCTTTGAACTCCTGCCCCAGCCCTATCGCACGATGGTGCTGGTGGCGATCTGTTCAGGAGTACGCGCCGAAGAGGTGCTCGCGATCGAGAAACCGGACATTCACTTTGAGAAGCTCAGTCTTCAGCTCTTCCGCGCCGTGGTCCACGGACGGGTCAAGTTCGTGAAGACCGAGTATTCCGAAGACGAATTGCCGCTCGATCCGGACCTCGCGGCGATCCTGTTGGACTGGATACGCCAGTGCACACTGGAAGCCCGAGAGCAGTTCGAGAGGACCGGGATCGAAGTCGAGAACTCCGATCTTCTCTTCATGAGCCCCGTCACGGGACGCCACTACCACGCGTCGCCCATCCAGCAGGACTACTTCCGTCCTGCATGGTGCTGCCTCGTGGAGTGTCCAACGTGCGGGGCGGGTGCCGGCGTCTGGTGTCTCACGGACTCCCCGGTGCCCAACGGAAAGCGTCTACCGATTCACGATGAGCGGTGGGAGGCGGCTGGCAAGTACGGCCATGTCGGCTGGCACACCTTCCGGCATACCTACCGTTCCTGGCTCGATGACACGGGTGCTCCCGTCGGCATTCAGCAAAAGCTGATGCGGCACGCCCAGGTTGCGACCACCATGAATGTATATGGGGAACGCTTTGATGGAGTCCAAACGCGAGGCGAACGCCGCGGTTGTCAGTAAGATTTTGAGGAGTTCGTAGCGATGAAGGGGAAATACCTTGCAACCGCTCCAGAAAACCCACGGCGACCCGGTATCGCTGTTATTTGGGGTTATCTGGGGTTGGCGTTTGCTGTAAGTGGTTGCGGGGGTAGGATTTGAACCTACGACCTTTGGGTTATGAGCCCAACGAGCTACCGGGCTGCTCCACCCCGCAACATCATAGTAACAATCCGCCTCATGTCCGTCAAGGGAAGCGCCCAGTCACACGTCGTCGTAAACGCTACATTGTAAGTGCTTTGAGCGCATCCCCGGGCTCGGGGCGTACACGAAAATCTGCGTGTCCCTGCGACCACAGAACGATACTATTTCGGTCGATCACAAAGGTTGCGGGTATCGGAAGCCGCCAAGACTCCTCACCGTTGATGAAGGGGATGTTCACTAGGATAGACCGGTAGTAAGCCTGCATAGATTCAGGCACGGAGTAGTCGGCACCAAACGCTGCGGCTACCGAAGCGCCCTCGTCGCGAAGCAGAGGAAACGACAGCGAGTGCTGGGTTAGCGTGAAGTCGTTCTGCCGCACTGTCTGCGGGGAAATGGCTACCAGCAGTGCACCATGCTCGCGCAGCTCTTGGAAGCGATCTCGCCATGCCTCGAGTTCGGTCATGCAGTAGGGGCACCAACGCCCGCGAAAGAAATTCACCACCAGCGGCCCCAGCGCCAACAAATCTGTTGATCGAACAAGCTTGCCGTTGACATCCGGCAGTGCAAAGGACGGCGCCAAGCTTCCTGGCTTCAGCAGGTTATCTTCGATGCCGGTCGCGAACAGCTCCGCGATTTCGCGCTCGTTCAACTCCAACCGCTCTGGCTGCACCAGGCTGCGCGTCTGCGCTGTGATGTCATCCAGCTCGTCTTGCAACGACTTGCGAATTTCCCGTGACTGTTTCATGTCGCTACGCATAAGCAACGCCCAATAGGAATGATGCGCGCGGACGCAGCCGCGCAGATTTTCCAGCTACCGACCCGCACTGCCACCCATACCGCCCATGCCACGCATCGCGCCAAGTGAGCCCATAAGCTTGCGCTGCATGCCAGGTTTGCCTGCGCTCTTGAACATCTTGCGCATCTGCGCGTACTGCCGCAGCAATTGATTCACCTCTTGTACGCTGGTGCCGGAGCCGGTGGCGATGCGTTTACGGCGCGAGCCGGAGATGACCTCGTGATTGTTGCGCTCGTGCGAGGTCATGGAGTTGATGATGGCCTCCACGCGCGAAAATTGCTTTTCGTCGACTTGGCCCGCCATCTGCTGCAGACCCTGGAAGGGGCCGACCGACGGCAGCATCTTCATAATGCTCTGCATCGAGCCGAGCTTCTTGATCTGGCGAAGCTGGTCGCGAAAGTCTTCGAGAGAAAAGCCGTCGCCGGAGAGTGCCTTGCGTGCAAATTCTTCGGACTTCTTGCGGTCCAGCGTCGATTCCGCCTTCTCGATCAGGGTCATGATGTCGCCCATGCCGAGGATGCGGCTAACGATGCGGTCCGGATGGAATGGCTCGAAGGCGTCCGGCTTTTCGCCGGTGCCGATGAACTTCACCGGTTGGCCAGTAATGTGCCGGATCGATAGCGCCGCGCCACCACGCGCATCGCCATCCATCTTGGTCAGCACGGTGCCGGTCAACGCAAGTTGCTGATGGAAGGACTCGGCAGAGCGCACAGCATCCTGGCCGGTCATCGCATCGGCCACGAAGAGGATCTCCTGCGGAGAGAGCAGCGCTTTCAGGGAGCGCATTTCTTCCATCAACGTGTTGTCGATGTGCAGGCGGCCCGCCGTATCCACGATCAAAACGTCACAGCCGTAGTTCACTGCCTCTCTTCGGGCCTCTTTCGCGAGCCGCTCGACTAGAGGTGTCCCAGCGGGCTCTCCCTTCAGATCGCCTTCGTAGATGTTGGCTTTGATAGAGTTGGCGACCACCTTCAATTGCTCGCGTGCTGCCGGCCGGTAGACGTCGACAGACACGAGCATTGGGCGATGACCGCCCTTCTGCAGCCATGCAGCCAGCTTGCCAGAGGTGGTGGTTTTTCCTGAGCCCTGCAGCCCGGCCATCAGGATGACCGATGGTGGACGCGATGCGAAATTGAATCGCGCCGTGTCTTTACCCAGGATCGTGATCAGCTCATCGCGGACGATCTTGATCACCTGCTCGGTCGGCGACAAGGCTGTCATTACCTCGGAGCCCATTGCCTTCTCCCGGACGTGCTCGATCATCTCCTTGACGACTGCAAGGTTAACGTCGGCTTCCAGCAATGCGACGCGGATCTCGCGCAGTGCATCATTGATGTTCTCTTCGGTAACGGTGCCTTCACCGCGGAGATTCTTGAAGGCACGCTGGAGTTTGTCAGACAGGTTCTCGAACATAGGAGTTAGCTCCTAGTTTAGCAGTCCGGTTTTGCCGCTCCTGTGCGCGTCTGGAAGCGTGCGTCGGCGGGCGAGTGCAGTGTAATGTGACCTGTATGTTCCGACTCATGCACTGGAGAGTCCTTCAGCCCATCGTTGGTACGCTGCTTGCTGCCGCTCTATGCGTGTCTTCCGCTGTCATGGCGCAGCAGCCGGCAAGTACGCCGCAATTGAAGGATCGTGAAGGAGCGGTGGCTCCGCATGTGGAGGCGCCCGTGCCGCTGAACGACTACCAACGCTCCCAGATGGTCGCCTGGGCCAGTGATTTCGCGGATCTTCACCGCTATCGCGCTGCGAATGCCGAACTCGGCAAACCGGCATCGGGCGAGCACCGCGTCGTCTTTTTTGGCGACTCCATCACGGACAAATGGAATCTGAATCAGTATTTTCCCGGCAAGGGCTACATCAACCGCGGCATCAGCGGGCAGACTACATCGCAGATGCTGCTGCGCTTCCGGCAGGATGTCATCGATCTCGATCCCGATGTCGTCGTGGTTCTTGCCGGTACCAATGACATCGCCGGGAACACCGGGCCGATCTCTATCGAGGACATCGAAGGCAATCTCACTACCCTAGCCGAGCTGGCGCGGGTGCACGATATTGCGTTGGTGCTCTCCTCGGTGACACCGGTCAACAACTACACGCCTGCCTCGCAACACTTCTTTGCCGATCGTCCCCCGTCGGAGATCCTTCGATTGAACGACTGGATGAAGGCCTATTGTGCCTCCACCAACTGCTACTACCTGGATTACTTTGGCGCCATGGTGGATGGCAGCGGGCTGCTCAAAGAGGATTTGAGCGTCGATGGGTTACACCCGAACGATGCGGGTTACAAGATCATGGTGCCGCTTGCCGAATCAGCGATCGAGAAGACGATCGGCCGCTAGTTTGAGAGTCGACATATCACCCGAGAGGTTGTCATCCGAACGAAGCGGAGGGGATCCGTTGTCTTGCCGGTCGAGCAAGCCTGCGCCCTCTTTATCCGGAGCCACTTAGCAGCTCGTCGCACCATGAAAGCTGAAAACCTCCGCTGCGGCCAGAACCGTATTGGTGTGAATCGTGACTGTATCTTCAAGCCGCATCGCATAGCCGCCCGCAAAGACAGAGAAGACCGGTGAGCCGGCCGACTGAGCGGCGCGGAAGACAGTCCGGTCACGCTGTTTTAGGCCATCGATGGTCAGTGCAAGGCCGCCCAGCTTGTCCTCGACATACGGATCGGACCCCGCGACATACGCAACGATCTGCGGACGGAAGTGCGCGAAGGCCGTCGCAAGAGCCGACTCCAATGCGGCAAGATAGGCTTCGTCGCCTGTTCCATCCGCAAGCGGCACGTCAAGCGACGAGGGTGGCTTATACGCCGGGTAGTTATTCTGCTGATGCATGGAGAGGGTGAAGACCCCCGCCGCGCTCGGCTGTGAGGAACCGAACACCGCTGCACTGCCTCCGTGTGTGCGCGGATGTTGCTCGCCCGCGGGCGGAAAGATCGCGGCAGTTCCGTTGCCATGGTGTACATCCAGGTCGATCACCATGGCAGTCTGCACATCTCTGTCATGCAGCAGACGCGCCAGTGCGATGGCGACATCATTCAGCATGCAGAAACCTTCGCCGTGGTCGGCATGTGCATGATGAAAGCCTCCGCCAATGGAGCAGGCGACCCCATCGCGCAGAGCAAGATGCGCTGCAGCGAGCGTGCCGCCGCACCCCAGCAGCGTCGCTTCCACCAGTTGTTTCGAGTAGGGAAGCTCCATGCGCCGGATCTCTTGCTCAGAGAGCGTGCCGCCGATCAACCGCTCAACGAATCCCGCTTCGTGCACGCGCAGCACATCTTCGATTGCGATGGCCTGAGCGAGTGTGAAGTCGCTCTCCGTCGCCGCGTGGGTCTCCAGCAACCGCTCACGGATCAACTTGTACTTCACGCCGGGGAAGACGTGCGCCTTTCCAAAGGGAAGGTAGAAGCCCTCGCGATAGACGAGCGAGAAGGGGAGCATACGCTCTCCATTGAATCCGACTACCGCGCTGGAAGCAAGCAACGGCATTGGTGAAGCCCCACGGGCTGTCAGGGCATCAAAAACGTTGACCAGCAATGATCAAACCAGACGTGGACGAGCAGTCCAACAAAAACGAGAGTGCCGAGCCAGAGATGCCTGCGCTCGAGGAGCCGCTGCCGGCAGCCGCGCCGCAGGGAACGCCGCTCTCTGCTACCGAGCCGGTTGCGACGCACGATCACACCGGCGGCTTCTCACACGCGTGGCGTGCGTTGCGCGCTCCAAACTTTCGCCTCTTCTTCAGCGGACAAAGCATTTCGCTGATCGGTACGTGGATGACGCGCATCGCCACCAGTTGGCTGGTCTACCGGCTCACGGGTTCGGCTTGGCTGCTGGGTATTGTCGGCTTCATGGGCCAGATCCCCACGTTTCTGCTTGCGCCCTTCGCGGGTGTTTGGGTCGATCGTTGGAACAAACGGACTGTTCTGGTTTGGACCCAGGCACTCGCCGCTGCGCAATCGCTGACGTTGGCAGCGCTCACCCTCACCGGACGTGTCACCATTCATTCCATCCTTGCGCTTAGCGTGATGCAGGGCCTCATCAATGCTTTCGACATGCCCGGGCGGCAATCGTTCCTGGTCGAGATGGTCGACGACAAACGCGACCTTGGGAACGCGATTGCGCTGAACTCATCGATTGTCAACCTCGCTCGGCTCATCGGTCCGTCCCTGGCAGGCATTGTGATCTCAAGCGTTGGCGAGGGCTGGTGCTTCCTAATCGATGGTTTCAGCTACTTCGCGGTGATCGCGTCGCTGTTGTTGATGCGGCTGCGTCCGGCGACCGTTCTTGCTGCCAAAGACACAGTGTTGCAACAACTCGGCGAGGGCTGGCATTATGTCAGCCGCTTCCTTCCCATCCGCAACCTGCTGCTGCTTTTCGCCATCGTCAGCCTCATGGGCATGCCCTACACCGTGCTCATGCCCATCTTTGCCACGCAGGTGCTGCACGGCGGCCCGCATACGTTGGGCTCACTGATGGGCGCGGCCGGTGTGGGTGCTCTGGTCTCCGCCGTGATGCTCGCGATGCGCAAGAGCGTCAAAGGTCTACTCAGGATGGTCCCGCTCTCCGCCGGGCTCTTCGGAGTGGGGCTGGTCGCCTTCGGACTCTCCCACTATCTGTGGCTCTCGCTCCTGCTCATGCTGGTGGTTGGCTTCGGCATGATGCAGGGCATGGCTGCCAGCAACACCATCATCCAGACGCTCGCGCCCACCGACAAGCGCGGCCGCGTCATGAGCTTTTACACCATGGCGTTTGTCGGCATGGCGCCCTTTGGCAGCCTGCTGGCCGGCGCCCTCGCGCACGTGATGACCGCCTCCTGGGCGGTCGTGGTCACGGGGAGTTGTTGTCTGCTGGGTGCGGTGTGGTTTTGGCGGCAGATGGGCGCGATCCGGGATGCCATGCGCCCGATCTATCGCGAGCTTGGCATTATCCGGCCTGCCCCGGAGACGCAATAGCTGTGGCTCAAGAGGTTGTTCCGATTGAACCAACTCAATTAGTGCTGAAGCCGGATTGCTGTAAGGTGAAGCGCCATTCTCGTCTGGCATTTTCGCCAAAAAAATGCCTACATCGCCTCACTCAACACATGCATCATCCCGGCTTCTGCGCTAGTGCTTAGCTTCGGTCGCGGGGCCGGATTCTTTTGCCAGCTTGACCTTCGCGCTCTCCAGCTTCTTCTGCACTTTGTTCACATCTCCTTCGTCGACGTCGGCAGGTACGGTCTTCGCATACTGCGCGAGCGACTGATCCCATTGCGCGACAGCCAGGCGCAGACGGCCGGTCTTCTCGTAGAGTTCCCCGAGATGATCGTGCACGGTGGGGTCGGTCGAGACGCGTTCGCTGGCCTTGCGCAGGTTTTCTTCTGCTAGCGGATATTGGCCCATCTTGAAGTAGGCCCAACCAAGCGAGTCGAGGTAAGCATAGTTCTGCGGCTCCAGTTGCACGGCCTTCTGCAGCATGGCGAGTGCATCGGGCAGCTTCACGCCGCGGTCGGCCAGCATGTAACCGAGGTAATTCAGCGTCATGCTGTTGTCGGGGTCGAGGGTAAGGATCTTGCGGAATTGCTCCTCGGCGGCATCGTAGTGCTTCTGCCGTTCTTCAAGTGCACCGCGCAGGAACAGTACGTAGCGCGAATCGTCTCCGCCGTGAGTTGGCAGCGCCGCGGCCTTGTCGATATCCTCACTCGCATCCTTCCAGCGGCGGAGGCGGGTGTCGATCTGTGCCAGCGCAAGGTACACATCGCGATCGTCGTCATTGTGCTTGAGCTGTGCGTTGGCAAGCGTGAGACCCTCTTCAGCATGGCCGGTATCGGCGAGCTGGCCGGCCAGCATCAACTGCATCGCCTTATTCTTCGGCATGGCGCCGGCGGCTTCGCGTGCGACTTCGGTGGCCTTGTCGTACTGTTTCGCATCGCGATACGTATCGACTTCACCCTGATAGCCGCGCTCTGCGTACTCGCCTCCGAGAAGAATGAGCTGCTTGTACGCGGCGACGGCCGCTTCGGTATGGTTCTGCTCGTGCTCCACATTGGCCAGGCGATCGAGGAAGATGGACCGGTTGTTCTTTTCCCCTTCGCTGTACTGGCTGTCGGGTTTAGCGGAGCGGCTGACCAGCCCGTTCAGCAACTGCGTGGATTCCGCATAGCGACCGAGCGAGTCGAGGGTGAGCGCTTCGTTGTAGAGGATCTCGTCGGAGTCGGTGGAGAGCGCCTGCGCCTTCTTAAGTGTCGCGAGCGCCTGCTCGTAGTGCCCCTGGCGCCGCTGGCAGTCTGCTATCCGCACCAGTGCCTGCGCGTCCTGCGGATCGGAGTCGGCGATCTCCTGGTAGGCGTGCAGTGCGTCGTCGATCTGGTTATTGTTCAGTAGGGCTTGGGCGAGTGCACGCTTGGCATCCAGGTTGTCCGGATCCATGTCAACCGCCTGTTGATACGCGGTGACAGCGTCCTTGGTGTCCTTGATCTGGTCGTAACTGGCGCCGAGCGCGAAGGCGAGTTTGGCGCTGCGATCGTCCTCAGGCACTGCCTGCAGCGTCGCGATGGCGCGCTTCATGTCGCCGCCCTCGCTGTAAAGTCGGGCCAGATTCAGCGCGACATCCTCAGAGTTGGGATCGATCTTCTGCGCGGCCTCGAACTCCTGCTGCGCCTTCTGCGATTCATGATTGACGGTGTAAAGCTGCCCCAGCACGAGATGGCTCTGGATGTCCGTCGGGTCGAGCTGAATGATTTTATTGAATTCACCGATCGCCAAATCGAGCACCTGCTGCGACGCCCCGTTCTGCATGTCTCCCAGAGAGTGCAGATAGACGCGGCCGAGAAGCTTGTGCGCAGCGATGTTATTGGGATCGCGTTTGATCGTTTCTTGAGCGGTCAGGACGGCGTCCTTCACACGGCCGGTACGGAAGTAGAGCTCCGCCAGGCCGTTGTTCAGGAAGGCCGAGGTGGGATCGGCGTCCAGGGCCAGTTTGTATTCTTCGACCGCGCGCGTCGCGTAATCCTGGCGCCCGGTGTTCACTGCCATGTCCTCATAAGTATGGGCCAGCGCCAGATGGTAGTAGGCGGTGCCCCGGGCGGTCTCTTGTACCGGTGCGGTGGGAGTTCCAGCCTTCGCAGGGGTGGCCTGCGGCTTACTCTGCGCGAAGGCCGCAGGCGTGGCCAGCAACATCGTCGCGAAGGAGAGAAGCGCAAGCGAGCTGAGGCTGACAGAAGAGACTCGAGGCGAGGGCCGGGAGGACGTGCGATGGCTGCGGTTCATGCGGGATGGGCTACCGGATGCCTGTGAGCCTGGCCGGAGGCCCGCTGTGTGGGACAGCGAAGCCGAAAGGGCACGCACGCTTGCCGGATCTCTCCTTCGTTCTGATAGACGATTGTAACTCTCGTCTGGATGCGCAGAGGTGGACGATTCCGCGGACTTTGATGCCGGTGGTGCGGGGTGGTAACCATCGGAGGAGAACGGCCGAGGCCAGCAGACGACGGCTGAGGAGAGCAGAAAACTGCAGAGAAAACAGAAAAGGCGGAAAAGAGAGAAGCGCTGGAAGCCCATTCATTGGCGTCCCTCGAAGGTTCCCAGCTCTTTCTGCAATCTTCTGCTGTTCGCTAGTGACGGAAATGCCGCATTCCAGTGAAGACCATCGCAATACCGAGCCGGTCCGCGGCAGCCGTGACTTCGTCGTCCCGGACCGAGCCGCCGGGCTGGATGACGGCGGTGGCGCCGGCCGCGACGATCGTCTCAAGGCCGTCGGGGAAGGGAAAGAAGGCGTCCGACGCGGCAACAGTGCCGGCCAGCGGAAGAACCGCCTTCATCGCGCCAAAACGGGCTGCATCGACGCGGCTCATCTGTCCGGCGCCGACGCCGATGGTCTGACTATCGCGGACGTAAACAATCGCGTTGGACTTGACGTGCTTTGTCACCTTCCAGGCGAAGAGCAGGTCGGCCAACTCCGCGGATGTGGGCGGCTGACGCGTCACTGTGCGGAGGTCGGCTACGGTAACCGAGCCGGTATCGGCGTCTTGCAGCAGCATGCCGCCGGAGACCTGTTTGAGGACGCGAGCGCGGGGCGCGGGCTTGACCACGATGAGGCGCAGGTTTTTCTTCGCGGCGAAGCGGGCGACCGCGCCGGCTGTGAAGCCGGGCGCGGCGATGGCCTCGACGAAGAGTTTGGCGATCTCCTCCGCGGCAGCCTCGTCGATCTCGCGATTCACGCCGATGACGCCGCCGAAGGCGGAGACAGGGTCGGTGGAAAGCGCTTTGGTGTAGGCCTCCAGCAGCGTTGCGCCGGTGGCGGCGCCGCAGGGGTTGGTGTGCTTGATGATCGCGACGGTGGGCTCGGTGAACTCCTGCGCCAGGTCCCAGCAGGCGTCCAGATCGACGAGGTTGTTGTAGCTGAGTTCTTTGCCCTGGAGCTGTTTTGCCCCCGCGACGCCGGTTGCGCTGCCGTCGCTGTAAAGAGCGGCAGCCTGATGCGGATTTTCTCCATAGCGCAATGGCGTGACCAGCGGGTAGCTGAGGTGTAGCGGGTCGGGGAAGGCGGTTGCGGCGGAAGGCGAAGGATCCCCCTCCGCTCCCACTTTGCCAGCCTCCGGTCTCAGGTGCGAGACCTGGGGCACCCTTGGATTTTCGAGCGCGGCGAGGGTGCCGGCGATGGCGGTGTCATAGGCGGCGGTGAGAGCAAAGGCATGCCGGGCGAGCCGCCAGCGTGTCTCCTGGCTCAACTGCCCGTTCGTTGCCGCGAGTTCCTTGGTGAGGGCAGGATAGTCCGATGTCGCAGTCACGATGGCGACATCGTCGAAGTTCTTAGCAGCGGAGCGCACCATCGATGGGCCGCCGATGTCGATGTTCTCGATGATTTCGTGGAAGGCGACGCCGGGCTTCGATGCGGTCTTCTCGAACGCGTAGAGGTTCACGACCACCATGTCGATGGGAGCGATGTCATGCTCGGCAACCGCGGCCTGGTGTGTGGGGTTGTCGCGAATGTGCAGGATGCCGCCGTGCACCTTGGGGTGCAAGGTCTTGACCCGGCCATCGAGCATCTCGGGGAAGCCGGTCAGCTCGGAGATGTCCTGAACGGCGAGGCCGGCATCGCGAAGGATGCGGGCCGTTCCTCCGGTGGAAACCAACTCGACACCATGGCCTGCAAGCGCCTGCGCAAACTCGACCAGACCGGTCTTGTCGGTGACACTGAGCAGCGCGCGGCGGATTGGCTTCAATCCCTTTGCCTGTAGCGCCTTCACGTCCTGCTGCACTTGCACGATGACAGTCTCCCTTTTGCAGCGACCGTGACCGGGAACGGCCGTGATCGCGTTCTCGGTACTAGTGTGGCACGAACCGCTGCTTTCCAGCTTCTGGTCGTTGGCTTCTAGCTCAAAGCAGGTCTTCGAGACCCTATGCTTTGAGAGCCGCTCACGCGGCTAGAAGCTAACGGCTCGGAGCTGGCCGCTGTCTACCGTGATAGCTTTCTGGCATGGACCAGCCGCATTGGCAGACCCGCATGGATAACGGCTCGCCGGCCCAGCCGGAGATACTGCCGCCAGGCGCGATGCCGTCAAGGGTGGGCTTTGAGCAGGGCTACGGCTACCAGCAGCCTCCTGCGCCGCCACCACCGCGTCCACGGCGACCGACCTGGAGGCTTGCCCCGGCTACGTATGTGCTGCTGGGTATCAACATTGCGGTGTATGTGGCCATGGTCGCGGGCGGCGTTTCGCCGACGGCTCCGAACGCTCTGCAACTGCTTCACTGGGGCGCTAACACCGGACTGGTTCGGGCCAGTGAGTCCGCGCCGCTGATCGGAGTTCTGACCGGCCAGTGGTGGCGGCTGGTGACAGCGACCTTCGTACACTCCGGCATCATTCACTTGGCCACGAACATGTGGTGTCTTTACAACTTGGGACTGCTGGGTGAGCCGTTGCTGGGCACCTTTGGAGTGTTCGCCGCTTACTTGCTGACCGGCGTGATGGGAAACCTGCTAAGCATCGCCGTGAATCCGAACGTCGTAGGCGTCGGCGCGTCCGGAGCGGTCTTCGGGCTGGCCGGAGTGCTGATTCTCCTGCTCGGTTCAAAACTGCTGCCAGTGGCGCGAGCGGAGGTACAGCGCCTGCGGCGCAGCGTCATTTACTTCGCACTGCTGAATTTTGTTATTGGCATTGGCACCGATGTCTTCCACGCGCCCGTACAGATCGATAACATGGCGCACCTGGGCGGTTTTGCGTGCGGCTTATTGCTGGGGGTGCCGCTGGTGCCCAAACTGGGCGCCGACCGCGAGTTGTGGGTACGGCGGCAGTGGTTGGCTTTCGGCGGTATGCTGCTGGTGGTTCTGCTGGGCGCACGATTTGTGGCCAGCCTGTGGCATGCGTGAGGACAGGGTTAGGGAACAGGGATTACCTGAATGTGTTTCGAATCCCTATTTTCTGACCTGTGCCCTGGCTCTCACCGGACTGCAGTGGATGCGAACTTCTTAACCATGGCGAGCAGCAGTTTACGGTCGCTGTCGTTCAGGTTCGAGGAATAGCGCCGAATCTGAGTCAAGAACCGCAACTCATCATCTGTCAGCTTCTGGGTGTTCATCTCGCGGCCCAACGAGTCTTCTGCAAAGAATTGAGCCAGCGGCAGATCGAGCGCGAGCGCAATCTTGGCAAGAGTGTCGAGCGAGGGCACGGTGTGTCCGTTTTCCACACGCGAGAGGTAGCATCGCAGAAGACCGGTGCGCTTCTCGATATCCCCTTGCGACAAACCCTTCTGCAGTCGATACCCCCGGATGGTCGTTCCAATCTTCATACGTGCCTGGCTTTCGAAAGCCGTTGCCCTGAGCCGGACTGCGGGGGGGCAAGAGCTCTTCTTATTGGTTTGTTGGCTGCATAGTTAACATGTCGAAAACATCAAGCGCAAGAACAATTTGCAGCCTGAACCGGAAATTGATCCGAAGTGCAACTTTCGTGGGGATAGCTCTTCGGCAACGTAGCAAACTGATAACCGGGGTAGCAGATGTCTTACGGTTTGCCTCCCAGTTCATGGGCAAAGAAACGGCGAGATCGTGACTGAGCCTCCGCAGCATCCTCAGCACGATAGCCGGTCTTGTTATTCGGATTTTCGAAGGCATGCCCGGCGTCCGGGAAGATTTTGATATCCACGGGTTTGCTCTGCTTTTTCATATCTGCAGCGAAGGCCTCAACGCTGGCCGGAGTGATGCCCTTATCCAGCCCTCCGTAGTTGCCGAGGATTGCGGCGTGGATCTGGGCGAGGGCCGTTGGATCCGTGGGTGGCGGTCCGTAGTTGGCGACGACCGCCTTCAGGTGGGGATCGGCGACCGCGAACGCGAGCGCATAACCGCCGCCCATGCACCAGCCGATGGCGCCGATGCGGTTGGCATCGACCTGCTTATCTGCGTGCAGGAACGCGTCGGCTGCCTCGAGATCGCGTAGACCGCGATCCTGCGGCAGTCCGCGGCTGAGCTGATGGGCGGTGTCTGGGTCGTCTGCCACCTGGCCGCGGTAGAGATCGACCGCGAGTGTGACATAGCCATGACTGGCCAATTCGGCCGCCTGCTGTTTGATCCAGTCATTGAGGCCCCACCACTCGTGGATCACGATGATGGCGGGGTGATGGTCGCCTCCACCGGCCGGGACGTAGAGCAGCCCGTGGACGGTCTCAGAGCCGCTCTTGTAGGAGACCTCTGTGGGGTTCTGCGCCGTCGCGATTGCGGGGACGGCGGCGAAGAGGGCAATGACGGCAAATGCGGTCAGCAAAGCGCGGAATCGATTCCAGATACGGTGCATAAAGATACGGTGCATAAAGAGGTAGCCTCTCGCCTAACGCTCGAATATATTGAGAAACACGACGCGAGGAGTATGGCTTGGCGACGGCGTGGCGGGCAAGTCGTGCCGCCTGAATAACATTGGCATGCTCCGGTGGGCATCCCTCAGCTTGATACGGTGAAAGCGGCCGATCTTAGCCACGGCCTAGCCATCTTCAGCTCTACCGACGACATCGCACTTCAGGAACGTATGGGTCCCAGTCCCCTAGAACGCATGGCAACCCATCCTTGGTGGAGGAGGGCGCGCTATCTCTCCGTCACCGTTTATCAGGAGCTGTTCCGCACCCGAGCCTTCACTATGGCTGCGGCGATGTCGTACTACTTCCTGCTGGCCCTGGTGCCGCTGCTGATCTTCCTGTCAGCGATGCTAGGCTACTTGCCCATCCCCAACCTGTTCGATCAGCTGCTCGACATCCTCGCGGTGCTGGTGCCGGCGGATGCGATGCAGATGGTGCAGCGCATCCTGACGAACCTGCTGATCCCGCATCGTGGCGGCCTGCTCTCCTTCGGTCTCTTGAGCTATCTGTGGACGGCCTCGGGCGGCTTTGCCGCGTCCATCGATGCATTGAACGTGGCCTATGACGTAAAGAAGTCGCGGAGTTGGCTGCGTGACCGTCTGCAGGCGCTGCTGCTGACCTTTACCACGGGCATGCTGAGCCTGATTGGACTGCTACTGATCATCGCGGGCCCTCGATTTGGCCATCTGCTCACAGAACTCTTCCCTCTTCCGGGTGTGTTTGGGGATGTTTGGCCCTTGCTGCGTCTGGTGACGATATTCGTCACTATTGTGGTGGCAATCGAGACTCAATACTATCTCGCACCGAACCGGAAGCAGCGGTTCCGGGATACTCTGCCGGGCGCCGTGGTTGCGGTTCTGGGCATCTTCTTGAGTTCGGGCTTCCTTGGCTTCTATTTCAGCCACTTTGCGAACTACAACAAGACCTATGGCTCGCTGGGCGCTGTCATCATCCTCATGCTGTGGTTTTATGTCGTGGCACTTCTGCTGGTCGCCGGTGCGGAGTTGAATGCGGAGCTGTTGAAGCATTCCGCGTTTGCCGAAGGGCAACCGGAGGCGCAGGCCATCAGGGAACCTGCTGCAAAGGGCATGCCGGCCGCCTAAGAAGCGGTGTCGCGCTATATCAGGTTCACGCCATATGCATGCCGCCGTTGACGTCGAGGGTGTGGCCGGTAATGTAGCCGGCCTTCTCCGATGCCAGGAAGGCGACGGCGTTGGCGATGTCCTGATCGCTGCCGATGCGGCCGAGCGGGATGATCTGCATCATGGCCGCTCTCTGTTTTTCGTCAAGCACCGCAGTCATGGCGGTTTCAATCAATCCTGGTGCAACGACATTCGCCGTTACGTTGCGTGAGGCCATCTCGCGCGCGAGTGACTTGGTGAAGCCGATCAGTCCGGCCTTCGATGCGGCGTAGTTGGCCTGGCCTGCCTGGCCGGTCTGGCCGACGACGCTGGCGATGTTGACGATGCGGCCCCAGCGCGACTTCATCATGGAACTGAGCACGGCTTGCGTCAGCAGAAACGTGCCGGTGAGGTTGGTCGCGAGCACATCGTCCCAATCGGCGCGCTTCATGCGCAGCAGCAGCATGTCGCGGGTGATGCCGGCGTTGTTGATCAGGATGTCGATGCGGCCGAACTTCGCGATCACGGCCTTGGCCGTGTCCTTGATCGAGCCTTCATTGCCGATATCGAGGACGAAGGGCTCGGCTGTGCCGCCCGCTGCACCGATCTCCTCTGCGACGGCGCGAAGCTTCTCTTGATTACGTGCCGCAATCGCGACGGTGGCGCCCTGTGCGGCAAGCGTGAGGGCGCAGGCGCGGCCGATACCCTGCGATGCTCCGGTAACGAGGGCGATCTTGCCGGCGAGTTCGGTGGTGCGTGCTGTCTGTTGCCCAGCCTGTGGTTCGGTCTGTGGTTCGGTCTGTCGCTCAGTCTGTTGTTCGTTCATGGGGAGCAGTATCGCTCACGAACCGGCCGTCCAGCCAACGGCGTGCCAACGCGGGGCGGGCGGTCGCGACCGATGATCCTTCGGCGCCGTCCGCGAAGGCTCGCTGCCTTCTGTCGCTTGTGGGGTCGTTGGCGGCAGCGGCGACGAACCACGGATGCTTCGCGCTCCTCAGAATGGCGGAGTGTCTGGTGACACGCTCCTTGCACTGCTTTCGGCGCTTGCAATGCTTCCGATGGTGGAGCGGCTTCTCGCGTCTCGGTCTCTTGCTGCGTCACGCGTCGTGCCCGTTGGAGGAGGAGTTGCCGGATGTGCTGCTCGACGCGGGGCGAAAGGCGACGGATGGCACTGCCTTTGCGCTCCCATCCTTGGCGGAGCAGGAAGAGGTCGATCACGAGGCCGGGGTTCTTCCTGATGATACGGAGCTCGCGGCGGAGTTGGCGGCGTGCGTCGTCGAGGGTCGCGGTACCGGGTACCCCCTCCCCCCTCCGGCTCGGGAGGGCACGGTAGAAGCCGTGCAGAATCATCAGGTTACAGGCGCTTCCGAGCATAGAATCGTCATTCCAAAAGGGTTACGGTTAGATTCGTCAAAACAAAGAGGTTAGAGCGTGTGTAGGGAATTCAGTACAACGCGAGAAAGCCACCGTAGCGGTGGCTTTCTATTATTTGTTGATTTGTCGCTATGGTTGTATCTATTTCCAGCGTATCAGGTTGGATGGATCGATCCGGCGGGAATTTTGCGTGGTTTCCCAACGTGGGAGTTACCTGGGTCTCAGCGCGGCACGATACATATGATGGATTCTCTTTGGAGCTTCAGGCGCGGCTCTTGCGTTGATCGTGCGTCCATAGGTTGAGAAAAGCGTGTTGATGACGACTAACGATTTCGAGGACCGCTCAAAATCCGTATGGGATGAGTGCATCGGCCTGGTATCACCAACTGGCTATAGAGACTCCTCTAGAACGTAGCTTAGTAGGGCGAGGCCAAGTCGCGATTTGTGCGCAAAGTCCACGGTTCCACAAAGTGCCATGGTTTGATCGATTTCCAGTCGGGTCAGCGAATGATCCGCGGCACCACGCGGAAAAGCATCTTTCTCACTGCACGAAACGGAAATGTGGAGAATCTTTGCGCTTTTTTCTTATGACAAATCGCCCCACGAAGCCTGGTCTCAAGGCTTCGGGTTCTTGGCCCTTGTCAGATAACCTGAGATGAGGCGATGGCAGAAAAGACTGTGCTACTGTGAACCCAGTTTTCCATGGCCTACTGCCTCTGGACGCACGATGAACAAGCAGGAGCAAGCCGCGCAGCAGTTATTTGGGGAAGCGCTCGACCTGCCGCGCGATCAGCAACGCCTCTTCCTGGATCGCGTCTGCGCTGACCAGCCGGTCCTCCGCCAGATGGTGGTAGATCTCTTGGACGAAAATGATCGTCTGAGCGGCTTTCTCACTGCACCGGCCTTCGCAAATGCGCATGTGATAGGAGGCATGGCGTCCCAGAGCCTCGTACTGGAAACGGGCAAGCGTCTGCTTGGGCGCTACCAAATAACGGGGAAACTCGGCGCAGGCGGAATGGGCGTGGTCTACCGGGCTCACGACGAAAAGTTGGGCCGTGAAGTCGCCATTAAGATGCTACCGCTCGGCGTGTTGGCAGGCAATGAAGCCCGAGCTCGGTTTCGACGTGAGGCCCAAGCCCTTGCAAAAATGAACCACGCGCACATCGCATCCGTCCATGACGTGATTGAGCAGGATGGCGCGGATTGCATCGTGATGGAGCTGGTGGCGGGCGAGTCGCTGGCGGCGAAGCTTCGCTGCGGAACGCTGCCGGTGAAGGAGGCGACAACGATCGCGCTGCAGGTGGCCGAAGCCCTCGAAGAGGCACATGAGCAGGGCGTGATCCACCGCGACCTGAAACCGGCCAACGTGATGATCACCCCAAAAGGTCAGGCCAAGGTTCTCGATTTCGGACTGGCGAGGCTCTTGGGCCCGGCGGATGTCACACAAACCGCGATAGAGACAGGCGGAGTGATGGGCACGCCGCTGTACATGTCGCCGGAGCAGGCCATTGGGCAGAAGGCCGATGTTCGGAGCGACCTGTGGAGTCTGGGTGTGACCTACTACGAATCACTGACAGGAATCGAGCCGTTTCGCCGGCCGACGATCCTGGCGATTCTGCGAGCAATCACCGATGAGACGGTGCAGCCGGTGCGGGAGCTTCGCCCTCAGACGCCTCTGCTGGCTGAACAAATCGTCGCGCGGGCGCTCGAGAAGGATCCCGAACTGCGATACCAGCATGCGCGGGATTTCGCTACGGATCTGCGGAGAGTGCTGCGGGACTTGGAACCAGGACGCATAAGCGGATCGGGAACTCGGGCAGCGATGGTCGCCAGCGCCACCGTAAGCCTGGGACCAATTCGTCCGATAGCGCGTCACAGAACGCTTCGTCGAATCGCGCTTCTCGTCGTCGTGCTGGGAGTGGCGGCGATCATCCCGATGTTGCTTGGCCCGGCGCCAGCCAGCGGAAACCTCGAATCGAAACAGATTTCATTTTCCAACGAGGCGAAGCTCGGCCCGTTGCTCACCGACGGAGCGCGGCTCTATTTCGAGAGCCGCAATGTTCCATCTGCGATGTCTGTGACCGGGGGAATGATCGCGCCGATTCCGGGGTTGACGGCGGGAATGTACCTGGTGGACGTTATGGCAGATGGCTCAAAGGTCCTTGTGTGGGCCCAGAACATGAACAATGAAGCAGCGGGTGGATGGTTCCTGGAGGGTTCAAGTCTTGGGGGAGCGTGGAGGAAGATTGGAACAGAACAGGATGCCAATCCCATTGCGCGTTGGGCGTCGGACGGTAAGGCGATCTACTTCGTTAAAGCCCAACAGGTATGGGTGATGGATGAGGATGGCGGGCGGGAACGGCCTCTGTGGAAACCGCCCCAGCCTCCGGTCACGCTGGCCGTCTCGCCGGACGGGAAGCAGCTTGCAGTCACGGTCTTCTCTCAGACGCCGCGTATCTGGCTGGTCGGCACTGATGGAAAAGATGCACACCCCCTGGGATTGGACTGGCCTACCGACGCTACAGAAACTCAGGGTCAGTGGACTCAGGACGAGCGACGCTTCCTATTCAATTCTGACCGCGAAGGCCGCGGCAACGTGTATGAGCTTCAGAAACCGCGCTGGTTCGAATTCTGGAAGAAGCCGGGAGCGATACGCCTGACAGGGAACCAGCTGAACATCACGGATGCGACGCCCGCGCGGGACAGCAAGAGCCTCTATGCGCTCGGCCGCGTGGAAGCGGGAGCGATGCAGGTATTCGATCCACGGGCGGGAAAGCTCGTGCCGTTTCTCGGCGGCCTGCCGGCTTCGCAGCTTGTGGTGTCTCCGGACCGGCAGTGGATGGCGTACACGGAATATCCGAGCGGACACCTGTGGAAGAGCCGGCTGGATGGTAGTGAGGCGGTACAGCTGACGAACGTACCCGGATGCATGGAACAGTGGTCACCGGATGGGAAGTGGATTGCCTATTCTGACTGGCGGAAGATCTACCGCGTCTCAGCCGATGGCGGTGCTCCGGAGAAGCTGATGATGGAAGGCGACAACGAGGTGATCCCGACTTGGTCGCCGGATGGAAAGTCAATAATCTTTAATCGGTTCGATGGGTTCAGCCAGCCGGATGGACTATACATACTGGACCTGAAAACCCGGAAGGTTACGCCAATGGCAGGCGGCGAGAAGTTCTACATCCCGGCTTGGTCGCCGGATGGCAGGTATTTGCTGGCCATGGCGCGCGAGCCGCTGCGGATGGTGATCTACGCTGTGAAAACGAAGCAGTGGCGGACGCTGATGCAGTTCGACGCGCCGGAGGGCTTCTATGCGTGGTCGCCGGACAGTCGCAGCATCTACTTCTCACAAACCCAGACTCATGCCGGAATGTACCGGGTGTCGGTACCGGATGGCATTCGGAAACGCGTTTCTGACATTCCGGACACGACAGTACAGAACGAAGCTTTCGTGAGCGTGACGGCGGACGAACAACCGGCGATCATGAGTTACGCCGGAGCCGAGCAGGTGTACTCGCTGCAGTGGAAGTGAGTGGTGTGTGGGGTAGGCAATCGGGTGAAGTTGCTTTCCTGATTTGCGCTAAATCGCCAATGCGCTCACCGACACGAGATTCGTACCGATAAGTCGTCTTCTCGTCACTAATTGGTCGCGAACTGCCGGATGAGTGGGGCGGTTTCGTGACAGCTTGCACCGCTTCCTGTGGCACTTCCGGGGGCGCACTCCATCCCACCCCTTAGCCCCTGCTTCGCGACGCTGCGGATTTCTGTGGCGTTCCATAACCCGAGGCAAGCCTGGGAACGTTACACTCGATGCGTGATGCATAAGGCCCTGTTTGGTTCTGTCCTGTCTGTATTTGCCTTGGCGACTGCGCTCGCCCCGACTGTGTCTGCGCAAGGCGCTCGAGAGTTTCTTGGCCGTTGGGATGTGACTGTCACCCCGGCCGATGGCAAGTCGTATCCGCAGTGGATGGAGCTCACGGATGACGGCGGGAAGATCGAAGGCCGTGTGCAGCCAAGGGGCGGCGCGTGGCATACGATCACGGACGCAAAGGTGGAGTCGGGCAAATTGATTGTGGTAGTGCAGGATGCAGGCTCTGGTCCGGCGATGAGCTGGGAGCTTACCGCCGCTGACGGAGACAAGCTGGCGGGCATAGAGAAGCGCGGCGATGCCGCCGACGGCTCGACGATCGCGGGCGTGAAGGCGCCTGTGCTTGACCGGCCAATGCCGAAGAAGTGGACAAAGCCAAGGCCTCTTTTCGATGGCAAGGATCTCAAAGGATGGGTGCCGATAGGCAACGTCGAGAATAACAAGTGGGTTGCGCGCGATGGCGAGCTGGTGAATGACAACCCCGAGGTGGCTGGTCAAAGGGTCCATGGGGCTGCCAACATCATGACCACAGAAAAGTTCCAGGATTTCAAACTGCATATTGAAGTGAATTGCCCGGAGGGCGGGAACAGCGGTATCTATTTGCGCGGCCGCTATGAGTTGCAGATAGGCACGGAAGGGGGTAAGCTCCCTTCGCATGAGATGGGCGCGATCTACAGTTACTACGCTCCGCCGGAGGGCTCAGAGAATGGCCTGGGAAGATGGACGGCCTTCGACATCACCCTGGTCGGCAGACATGTGACGGTCTTGCGCGATGGGAAGATGTACCACGACAATGTCGAGATTCCCGGACCGACCGGGGGTGCTCTGGACAGCAATGAGGCCGAGCCGGGACCGTTCTATCTGCAGGGGGATCATCACGGCGTGATCGCTTACCGCAACATCACGATCTCCGTTCCAAAGAAGTAAGGGCTCGGCTCGCAACGGGCGATGCTCGAAGACCAGCAACTCCTGACGCAGATGCCAAAGCTTGGACTCACATCACATGCTCAACCGGGGCTATGCCTACACGACAATCATCAGCAGTAAACATCATGGACGAACCCTGCTCGCCCACCTGGCAAGCCTTTATCCACACTCAACACCGCAAGCCTGGCAACAACGACTGGACAATGGCGAAGTCACCCTCAATGACATGCCCGCTACCGGAAGCGAGTCGGTCACTTCAGGCCAGAGCCTTGTCTGGAACCGTCCGCCCTGGATCGAACCAGACTCTCCTCAGCACTTCGAAGTCCTGTTCGATGACCCGCATCTGTTAGCCGTCAACAAACCTGGCGGCCTGCCCACCCTTCCCGGCGGCGGCTTCATGGAAAACACTCTCCTGCGCCTGGTGCAACAGCAAACCCCCAACGCAAACCCTGTCCACCGGTTGGGCCGAGCCACTACCGGCATCGTCCTCTTCGCCAAGACACCGCAGGCGGCCTCGAAACTATCCGCAGACTGGAACACACCCAGTATTCGAAAAATCTACCGAGCGCTGGCTCAACACGTTGCACAGCACGACGCCTACGAAATTCTGACACCCATCGGTCTTGTGCCGCACCCGCGCATCGGTTCCGTGTGGGCCGCCGACCCAAGCGGCAAACCGTCAAAGTCATTGGCGAAGGTGATCTCACGTTCTTCAAGCACCACAACATTTGAGGTAAGCCTGAGTTCGGGCCGTCCACATCAAATCAGAATCCATCTGGCATCGATCGGCCATCCGCTGGTAGGCGATCCTCTGTACGGCGTAACCGGCCAGCCTCTTGACACTCTCCCCGGCCTTCCGGGCGATGGAGGATATTTCCTGCACGCCCAATTCCTGAGATTCCACCACCCCATCACCGGAGAGCAAATCAATCTTGAGGCAGCGTTGCCGTCTGGATTCTCAGTGCATCAATAGGGTTCACGGCGGGAAACAGATCAGGGTGGCCGTTGGGATTTGCGCGATTTCACCGTTCCGAATCCTAACGAAGTGAGTCTTACGACACTCCGATAATTGGTGGTGAAGGGCGTCAGCAGTGGGCAGTGTATTCTGGGCGCGTGTCGGAACAAACTGAAGAATCATCCTCTCTGCAAGCTCCTGAGACCGCCGTGCTATCGCGTGTCGACCGCCGTGAATTTATCAAAACGAGTTCTCTGGCCGCTGGTGTGCTCGCGTTTGGCATGCCAGCAATTTTGCGCGGACAGAATCTCAACAGTAAGTTGAATATCGCCTGCATCGGCATCGGCGGAAAGGGTCGGAGCGACACGGATGCGTGCGCCGGTGAGACCATCGTGGCGTTGTGCGATGTGGATACGGGTTCCGAGGCTTATGCGACGCAAACAAAGAAATATCCGAGCGCCAGGTTTTACAAAGACTTCCGGCAGATGCTGGAGCAAATGGGCAACCAGATCGATGCGGTGACGGTTTCGACGCCGGATCATATGCATGCGATTGTGGCGTCGATGGCGATGAAGAGGGGTAAGGCGGTGTTCTGCCAGAAACCGCTGACGCAAACGATCTATGAGGCGCGCTATTTGCGGAAGATGGCCCACGACAGAAAGCTCGTTACGCAAATGGGCAACCAGGGGAGCGCCGCGGACGGTCTACGCCGGGCAGTGGAGACGATTCAGGATGGGCTCATCGGACAGGTGCATGACGTTCATGTCTGGACAAACCGCCCGATCTGGCCGCAGGGGATGGAGCGTCCGGCCGGAGAAGACCCGGTTCCTGCGACATTAGAGTGGGATACCTGGATTGGCCCTGCTCCCATGCGGCCCTATGTCGGCAACCGGAACCCAAAGGATCGAAACGGAGTGTACGAGCCGTTCAACTGGCGGGGCTGGCAGGATTTCGGCACCGGCGCGTTGGGCGATATGGCTTGCCACACGGTCAATATGCCGTTTCGCGCGTTAGATCTCGATTACCCGACTGAGATCGAGGCGATGCCTCTCGGCCAGATGAACAAGGAGACGTATCCCGTCGGCTCCAAAATCCGCTTCGCATTTCCCAAGCGCAAAGGTCGCGTTCCCGCCGAGCATCCGCATCTCTTCCACCATTACAGAAAGATCGAGCACGATCCGGTGACTCTGTGGTGGTACGACGGCGGCAAGCCCGATCCGACGCTCCGGGGCGGCCATGACTTGAGCAACAAACCGCCGATCGAACTGACCGCCGACATCGTCGCGCTGCAGGGTGCGCTTCCCGATAGCGGCTGCCTGCTGATTGGCGACGGAGGCATGGTCTTTTCACCAGACGACTATGGGACCGATTTCTTTATCAAGCTGAAGGGAGAGAAAGCATTCGTCAACTACCTCGACCATCCGGCTATGGCGCAGTATCCGGAACGCATTGCTCGCAACACGCATGCCGGGAATCTCGGTCAGGCGCATGCGCTGGAATGGCTCGATGCCATCAAGGCGAACAAGCCGGAGATGTGCTACTCCCGCTTTGACGTCGCCGCGCACCTTGTGGAGATCGTGCTGCTGGGCTGCGTGTCATTGCGCGTCGGCCAGAAGATCGAGTGGGACGGGCCGAAGATGGCTGCGAAACATTGCCCTCAGGCGGCGCCGTTCATCCGGCGGCAGGACCGTTCCGGCTGGGCTCTTTCCTGATCTACGTATGCGCGTAGAAGAGCGACGGCTGTGTGTCGGGTCGACTGGATGCCATGCGGACGAACCGCGTCAGATAAGAGTCTTCCGACTGCGTCAGGAGTTCGGTTCGGTGACAGGGAAGGTCACGCGCAGCACCTTCGCCGTACGCGGAACGCCGTCGGGTGACTGAGCGGTGCCTCCGTCTGTGGTGAAGTAGGCCACCCGTCCATAGTCGCCTGGTTGTCGCCGCCACACTCCACTCGAAGGTCCGACCAGCGTTTCGCTGAAGGGTGCGCCTGCGGCAACGACGAACCCGGTCCGGTTGCCGTCGGCCTGCATTCGGACGTGGTCGATCGTGTTCTCCCGGTGGGTGGTGACGTAAGCGATGCCCCTGTCTTCATCGAGTACAAAGTCGTCCCAGTAGCGGCCGCCGGCAACAAACTCCGGCAGCCCGGCAGGCTCGAGTGTCGCAGGATCGACGGCGACGCGCATCATGAGCTGTTGGGACGTGGAGGTGTAGTAGACATAGCGGGTCCGCGCCGCGTAGCGAACACCGTTGATCCCCGGCTGCTCCGGTTTTTTCTCGCCGGGACGGTTCTTCATGTTGTCGTGCTCCAGCCAGATGCGTGCCGAGGCAGGCCTGCCCTGCGATGGCAGTTCCACACGCCAGATGAGCGAGGTGATGCCTGCGGCGAGCAAGACGGTAGGGGCGAGTAGGCAGCTTCCGTTCAGTGCAACCTTCGGCTCGGGAAACTCCAGCACGAACTCGGGCTTGATCGCTTCCCCGGGCTGCCAGCCGCGCAGATCGAGCCGGTAGAGATGCGACGTGCGCGTCTTGTACACGTCAGAGGCGGTGAGATAGAACATGTCCTCTTCCGTCTCGATCAGGTTGAGCGTCATCAGGTCGAAGGTGTGGACGAGCACCGGCTGCAAGGGGAGTGCATCGCCCGGGGCGGGGATGCACCAAAGCTCACGCTTGTTCATGGCGGAGACGAGGATCGAACCATCCGCGCGCACGGCGAGATTTTCAAGAAAGTAGCCCTCCGGAAACTCCGCAACAATTTCCAGTTTCGCCTGTTCCAATGCGACCATCGTCGGTCCCTCCTGCTACTGATCGAGTCCTGTGGCGTTTGCCGGGACGTCATACGCATTCAACGTCATGCTCACCATGGTGAACCAGCCGATCAGCACAGTGACATCGACCATGCCGGCGTCGCCCAGCGCTTCTTTGGCACGTTTGTAGAGGCCTACCGGCACGATGCGCGGCTGCACGAGGGCGGAGGCTAATTCATAGATCACCTGCTGGCGAGAATCGCCGAACGCGATGTCCAGACCGGCGATCATACGCTCGACCTTGTCAGCCGGAAGGTGGCCGAGCTTCTCTGCAATTTTTTCGTGCTCGTAGGCAGCGTAGACAGAGTGCCATCGCGCGGTCGTAAGCACGGTCACGATCTCGATTTCGGCCTTGGTGAGTGTGGATTCCTTTTGATAGTAGGCGCCGATGGGCACGATCGTCCTGGAGAGTGCCGGGTTCGCGAGCCAGATCTTGTGCGGCCCCGGCACCAGTCCGCGCAGCTGCATCGTCTGTTCATAGGCGGCCTTCATCTCGGACGGCATCTGCCCGACCGGTATCTCAAGATATCGGCCGAAGCTGCCAAAGTCCCCTGGGTCGGTCAGGCTCTTCGTATCCTGCATGCAATTCTCCAACGTATGTGGTCGCGGTCCGGCCATCGCGAGATGGCGACAATCACTTTGGATGCATGCAAGCCGGGGGGTGTCCCTCACCAGCGTTTGCGAGTACCGCTAAGTCACACGAGCGGAAGGCTATAGCATTTTCGGTATTGGTGTAGACCGTCCAGCGATGGCTATTGTGGCTTTTCTTAACGGAAAAGCCACGTCTCACTGAAATTTCGCAGACCACAGTATTACCGAAAATGCTTTAGCCCTCAGGGATGCGATACGCTGCACATCACAGCACCAGATACGGCGGATTCTTTGGAGCTTCACGCGCGGCTTTCGCGTGGATCGTGCGTCCGCTGATTGGCAGTCGAGCCGATGTGCTTACACACATATCTAGAGCAAAAGCCGGGATGATGTCCTGTATTGAGTGAGGCGATGCAGGCATTTTCTTTGGCGAAAATGCCTGACGAGAGGGGCGCTTCACCTTACAGCAACCCGGCTTCTGCTCTAGCCGAGATTAAGAGCTCTAGCCGAGATTGAGAACTTGGAACTCGCCCTCGTATCCCTCCATTTGCTCTTCTTCTTCCATAGCAGTGCTGAGAACCTGCCGGAAAGCGAGGTGGAAAGCGAGCGTGGCCACGACGACCGGCAGGAGCAGCCAGGGCGATCGCTCCGACCGAATCTCGCTCCAGATTATTCCGAACATGGCTGGCGACAGCACCCCGATATAAAGCGTGAGGAATAAAGCGAAATTCGAACGACCGGGAAGCCTCGGTTTGATGAGAGGCACACGTCTTGCAAAGAAAAAGGCATCTGTCAGGACCAGTCCAAGACACAGGCCGTAAACGAGCTGCACTGCTAAAGCACGCCTACTCCAATTCAGACCCAAAAGAGAAAGCAATGCTACGGCCCATACACCTGAAGCGACAGCCAGCACCCAGCGCCAAGCGGCAGTGACGAGATCACGCGAATCCGCGCCGGACACCCTGAAGATCCATCGCGCCGATAGATCGGCGGGGAAGGCAAAGGCAGTGTGCAGGCCGGCGATAGTCCAGAAGATCAGCAAAGGTACAACTGCATGGGACCCAAAGAGGGACGCGACAGGCACGACTCCCAAACGGGACGAACGCAATACGAACGCGCACGCCGCTGCAAGCGAAAACCCTGTGCCCGCGTACATTGCAAGATAGATCTGGTAACGCGGGCTCCGTCGGATCGTTTGTCCAAGGAAATGAAACATGCCTCGCTGAGCTGGTTGACGTATGACAGCATGCATCCACCGCTGCAGGCTACGTATAGGGGAGCTAGTCCGGCTGAGGGCGCCTTCGATCGACATCTTCTGCATGCGTGCCCACGTCAGGGGATAGAGCAAACACACAAAAGCGAGACACGCGGCGGAAGCATAGCAAGCAATGGACGCGAAGTCCGAAGCGAATGAAGGGGCCTCAGGGCCGTAGAGCAGACGATCGTACACTCCGAGGAACCAGAACGTCGGGATGAAGTGCGCTGCTGTCGAGCCTGAAGCCAACAGTGGTTTGATGGAATCGCTGTAACGGGCGTACTGGATGACGAGAAGAACGAGCGCAGCGGTGAGAACCGCCTGCACTAAAGGGGTTGCGGCACGAAAGAACCTGTCGGGCAGGCAGCAACGCAGCAGACTAACAATCGAGAGAATCGCGCAGGAGGAAAATATGCCGGCTAACATTACTGCCGCCGTGTGCGCAAGAAGCTGATGAACAAAAGGTCCTTTACAGATCGCCGGAAAAATAAAGGCACCCATCAAGTTTGTCCCTGTCAGGAACAAGAGTAAAAAACCGATCAGTGCGAACGCTTTTGCGATCATGATTTGCCCGCGCATGAGCGGCAAGGGCGTCAGCACGAGGAAATCGAGCCTGTCGGGGAATAGCATCTCCCATTCAAAGATCGTCACGGCTCCCATCACTACGAACGACAAGAGAACAAAGAAGTACTGATCTTCGATGCGGCCCCAGAGAGGGCGCTGCAGAGGGGGCGCCGGATACTGGTTTTGCAGGAAAAAGGCTACAAGCATGCCTGGTGCGGTGACCACGGCGAGGGCGCGGGCGATCGTTGTCGTGGTGTCACCATCGGTCTGCAGGGTGTCGTTATCGAAGAACCTGCGGAAGAAGTGGCCTAGGAGGATGTTGTTGCGGCTGATGAAGGGTTTCATGCTAGCGCTTCACGGCCTCAACAATCTGCTCGGCGAGCTTCTCGGTATCCGTCTGCCGAACCAGTTGTGCAAACACGGATTCGAGGTCAGGCAAGGACATCAGCCGTACAAGATCCTTTGGATTAGCGTCCGCGACGACCCGTCCTTTAGCCAGAACAATGACCCGCTCGCAGACTCGCTCCACGACCTCCAGCACGTGAGAGATGTAAAGGATCGCCTTCCCCTCCTTAGCCAGCAGGGAGAGAAGATCCTTGAATAAGCGTGCCGATGTTGCGTCGAGGCCGGAGAGGGGCTCGTCAAAGACGATCACCTGGGGGTCATGCAGGAGTGCAGACGCAATGAGCACGCGCTGGCGCATGCCTTTCGAATATTCGGACAGCGCGGAAGACTGTGCGCCTTCGAGCGAAAACAGATGGAGGAGGGTGCGGGCTTTTTCTTCCAGTCGCTTCTCCTGCATCCCACGCAGCCGGCCGACAAGCTGCAGGTATTCAAGCCCGGAGAGATGCGTGTACACCTGGGCTTCCTCGGGAACATAGCCCAGCGATGCTCGATACCGAGGAAGATTTTCGTGAATATCCGTCCCGGCAAAGAGAACCTTGCCTGCGGTCGGCCGGATCATGCCGATTACCATCTTCACCGTGGTGGACTTGCCGGCGCCGTTCGGGCCCAGGTAGCCGAGTACTTCGCCAGGTCGGAGAACAAAGCTGACGTCCTCCACGGCAGGGATACTCCGGTACCTTTTCGAGACATTGCAGAGTTCGAGCACGGCGCACCTCTATGTAGTGAACTACTATGTTGTAGCATGCTACATAGTGCTATGGCCAGTACTCGGTTGTCCCACACCGCCGCTATGATTCTGAAAGCTCTAAGCCTCGGCTACTGCTTCGGCTTTGAGGTGATGGAGGTTACCGGTTTGCCCAGCGGGACCGTGTATCCGGCACTGCGCCGCCTCGAACGGGATGGCTTCGTGCAATCGGACTGGGAGTCTAAAGACGATGCGAGCGAAGCTGCTCGTCCAGCGAGACGCTACTATCAAGTTACGAACGCCGGGAAAGCAGCAGCCCTTGCGGTCGTGAAACGCTATCCACTACTAGCTCGCATCATTCCAGAGAAGCAGTCATGACGCCTCCGCTCCCCTGTCCGTTGCCATCGCGCGATTTGACACTGTTGCGCGTGGCGTTACGGGTTGTTCCAGATCAAGATAGGTCTGATTGGCTCCGTTGCTGGCAGGCAGAGCTGTGGCATCGTCACCACCCGCGCACCGGACCTGCACAGCCAGCGACCGATCTGTACCCTGGGCTACTGCGGGATGCTTTGTGGCTTCGTCAGGAGTGCTGGCGCAGAGCGGTCGCTGGCACCGCTGTTCTTTGTTTGATTGCTCTCGCGATGCTCGCGGTGATAGTTCTCCTCCCGCTGTTCGCCTACTTCGATGATCTGTATGCGATGTCAAGTTTCCTAGTCAGGGAGCTCCCCCGGTTCGCCGGGGAGGCAGTTCTGACAAGCATCGTCAGTTTCGCTTTCGCGTCCCGAGCAACGGTGCACGTAGAACCACACACGCATTCTGTCCGCCTGCGAGCTTACCTGTTCGAGGCAGCAAAGCTGATTTTGCTCCAAATCGTCGCTTACCTTCTCAGCCTTGACAGTACACAGCCCTTTTATCTGAGCCATCGTTTTGCCACGGAGATCCTACAGCCTCAGCTTTTCACGTTGATCGCGCTGCTGGCGTTGCGTTGGGGGCTTGCGGATCAAAACAACCGCTGCAGGCATTGCCTTCGCTCTTTAAGAGAGCCCCTGCGTGTCGGGCGACCATCGTGGAACTTCCTGGAAAGCAATGGAACCCAGCTCATCTGCCCAGATGGTCACGGTCTCCTGAGCGTGCCTGAAATAGAGACAAGCTGGCGCAACTCCAGTGAATGGATCGCACAGTAGCCTCGTCTTCAACAGTTTTAGACAGATGACGTGCACCGGTACGTAGAGCAGAAGCCGGGATGATGTTATGTATTGAGTGAGGCGATGTAGGCATTTTCTTTGGCGAAAATGCCTGACGAGAGTGGCGCTTCACCTTACAGCAACCCGGCTTCTGCTCTAGCTCTGTCGACGCATGCAGTCGACGCATACAACGGCTACATAGCCCGTTCGCTGCCGCGAACGTACGTCATTGAGCGCACCATCCTCAATGCGCCTAACAGCCTCTGATCAGTGCCGCTATAGCAATTTTCCTGTAGGTGTAGAGGGACCAACGAAGGCCTTTGTGGCCTTTCATTCAGGAAAGGCCACGCCGAGCGATGCTTCGCACATCACAGCATCAGGAAAATTGCTATAGGGTCTGGGAGAGGCCAGTCGTCACGCCGGAGGCCGGGGACATAAGGGCATTTATCGCCGCACCCCATCGTAATCAGGAGCTGGGCATTTTTCGCCAAGTCTTCCGTGAGCTTCTGGGGCTTCGCGTGGCTGAGGTCTATGTCCACCTCTTGCATGACGGCCATGACTTCGGGATGGACGCGCTCGTCCGGCTCTGTACCGGCTGATATGGCCTCTGCCTTCTGCGGGTCTGCCAGTTGATTGAAGAATGCGGCGGCCATCTGCGACCGCCCTGCGTTGTGTACGCAAGCAAAGATCACCCTGAGCATGTCGTCTCCCTATGCCTGTGAGCAGCAGTTAGGCCGGGGTGTCGGAAGTGCCTCCGGGCTTGATCGCATAAACCTTTACACTTGCCGCTGCTGCGTTCACGTCATACTTGTTCAATAGTTCAGCCAGATCTTCATGCAGTGGCCGAATGCCCAATGGATGCTGACGTACCGCATGAGCCTTCCTCCATAGCCGGGGAGCAGCAGCCGAATTGGTTCTCCACCTGAGCGTAGGCGTTCAAGTCTGCCCCGCTGTCCACGATTTCGACATGCTCGAATCCGGCGACCAGCAGCCCGGAGCGGTAATCGTCCATCCTGATAGCGCCAGCGATGCAGCCGACGTTTGTGGCTTTTCTTGAAGGAAAAGCCACGCCGAGTGGATCTCCGCGCTTCCCTGCATTCGCGAAAATGCTCTAATGGGCAGGTAAATCGTCACTCAGGGCGAAGGGCACTGCTTTGCCAAGAGCAGCGGGTACCACTGAGAAGTGATCTTCATCGGGGAACTCAACAAACCTCGTTTTAATATGGGCCGTGCTCAGTAATGAGGCCATGAGACGAATGTTCCCGACCATTGTCTTGGCCTGCATCTCACGCATATCTTCGTCCGCATCCGCCTTTGCGTCATTGCCGGAGGTCGCTCGCGCCACATCGCGGCTGTGTTGCCTATAAGCAGGCGTCATGTACTGTTCAAGATCGCCGACGGAGAGGAAGACTCGCAGTTTCTGGGTACGGGCTAATTTCGCAACGGCTTGCCGTGCCTGCTCAAGAATCGCGTTGTGATTCCACCAGATAGATGGACTGAGCGCCACGTAGGTCTGAAACGACTGCGGACGATGCAACATAGTGCTTAAGGTGAACAGGCCGCCCATGGAGTGACCCAACAGCGTTTGGCGACCCCGGTCGATATGAAAGCGCGCCTCGACGACGGGCTTCACCACAGTATCGATGAAATCCATAAGCGCGACATCACCCCCGATTGGACCATCGCCGATTTCGGGGTCGGGATGCCCAGGGGGCACCGGCGAGGTAAAGTCCAGTTTGCGCCTTGTCAGGTCATAGGCACTCTCTGCGGGGTAGCCGATGCCAATAACGACCGCTGGCTCGACCCGGCTCTGCACGCCTAGGCCGATATTTACGCGGATGATTTCCGAGACAAGGCTTGTCCAAGCGTTGCCGTCCACAACGTAAATGACTGGATACCCTTTGGCGGGAGCCGGACCGGCAGGCATTGCCACCACGACCCTGTAGGGGGCACCTGCTGCTGACCTTAGCGTTGTCTGCTGCAATCTGGGCAGATCGTATGGCGCCCAAGAAGTGGTCTGGGCGAAGAGCATCCTGTGGAAGCTGCCCAAAAGTAGCAAAACTGCCATGATGCCGCGGCCGCAATGGCGTGCGGTAAAGGAAGACAAACTCATCTATCGCTCCGTACTGTGATTCTCACCAGTACTACGCTTACCGTATCAAAGCCGAAACGAGAGATCTGGTGGTTCACGTTGCATCGTCAGAGCTGGTAACGGTAAGTCGCATTCAAGCATTTTCGGTACTACAGTGGTCTGCGGAATTTCAGTGAGACGTGGCTTTTCCGTTAAGAAAAGCCACAATAGCCATCGCTGGACGGTCGACACCAATACCGAAAATGCTATAGCGTCACCGATGGTTGCGGACTGCCGGCCCCTCCCCCCTCCGGCGCGGGAGGGTACGGTAGAAGTCTTGCAGAATCATCAGGTTACAAGCGCTTCCGAGGATAAATTCGTCATTCCAAAAAGGTTACGGGTAGATTCGTCAAAACAAACAAGTTATAGCAATTTTCCTGTAGGTGTAGAGGGACCAACGAAGGCCTCTGTGGCCTTTCATTCAGGAAAGGCCACGCCGAGCGATGCTCCGCACATCACAGCATCAGGAAAATTGCTATAGGCGCGTGCCGGGAATCAGTACAACGTGAAAAGCCACCGTCGCGGTGTCTTTCTGTTGATCGTTGATTTTGTCGCTATGGTTGTATCTATTTCCAGCGTAGCAGTTGGGATGGACCAATCCGGCGAGAATTTGCATGGTTTCCCAGAGTGGGAGTTACAGGAGAGTTACAGGATCTGTGGCAGCACGATATAGATGACGGATTCCGATGCGTTTGCAGAGGTGATTCAATTCGGCAGGAGTACGAGCTTGCCATGAGCTCGCTTGCTCATGCTTATCTCTGCCGCCTCGCGCCAATCTTCCAAGGCAAACGTGCGCGCCACTGGGATGGTGAAGCGGCCTTCGGCAGCAAGCTGTGCGTAACGAGGGAGCACGTCATAGCGAGGAACGACGCCTTTTTCCCGCCCTGTGGTGCGGACGCCAATGCCATCTTCGTCAAAATCGGCAAAGCTCAACACACGCTTTGGATCACCGTCCACAATCTTAACGAGATCGGGTAACGTGCCTTTCACTTGAGCGGTGTGCAGCGCAAAATTGGGCGCTCCACCTGCGAGCTCTCGGACCCGCTCAACCATTCCAGCACCGTAGGGCGTCACCTTCGCGCCGAGTTCACGCAAGCGGGTGGCAAAGGTTTCGCCTGCGGTAGCGATCACACGCGCGCCGCGGAGCAGCGCGATCTGAACGGCCGCGAATCCCGTCATCGTTCCACCACCGTTGACCAGAAGGGTCTGGCCGGCGACCAAGCCGAGGAGATCGATACTGCGCGCAGCCGTTTCAACAGCCATCGGCAGCGCGGCGGCCTCGGTGAGCTCTAAGCCCTCTGGAACAGGTATGAAGACCTTTAGGATGGCGTACTCCGCAGCGCCGCAACTGGCTTGACCCATGTAATCGGGGACGCCAAAGACAAGGTCTCCGACATTGACGTTGGTGAGGCCCTCGCCGACAGCATCCACGGTTCCGGACACGTCGAACCCTATCCCGTGCGGGGGAGGAGTGGGTAAGAAGCCCCCGCATACAGCCCAATCTGCTGGATTGAGTGCACATGCATGGACCCGGACACGGACCTGACCATGGCCTGGGCCAGGAATGGCGACTTCTTCCAGGTGAAGCACATCGGTTGGCTCGCCATAGCTATGCAGGCGGAGGGCTTTCATTGTCGTGGGCTCAGGATTCATCATGTCTACTCCGTTCGGCTGATTTATAGCAATTTTCCTGATGCTGTGCTGTGCGGAGAATCGTTCGGCGTGGCCTTTCCTTAAAGAAAGGCCACAAAGGCCTTTGTTGGTCCCTCTACACCTACAGGAAAATTGCTATATTGCGTGTTTGTTGAGCGACGACCGGTCTCCGCGAGCCTAAGTGTGAGCCATCGCTAAACTGGTCAGTGGATGAAGTTATTCATAACGTCAGCCACTGACTAAATACTACTACGTATCGTCAGTTACTGACAATGAGGTGATCGGATCGATGCCGAGAGATGGGAAGCAAGTACGGCGGCGGCTGCAACTGGCGGCGTTGGAGCTATACAGGGACCGGGGGTATGAGCAGACCACCGCCGCCGATATTGCCGAGAGGGCCGGGGTGACGGAACGTACCTTCTTCCGCCACTTTGCCGACAAACGGGAGGTGTTATTCGACGGCGATGCCGCATTCAGCGACGCCTTGACGAGTGCCGTGCGTCAGGCTCCTGCAGCACTTGGCCCGTGGGATACGTTGTTCCTTGCCTTCCGGTCAGTGGAGCCGATGTTTGTGGAGAACCGCCCCTTCACCGGGCCCCGTCAACAGGTGATCGCCGGTAGTCCCGCACTCCAGGAACGCGCGATGGCTAAAACCAAATCTGTGATTGCGGCCCTGGCTTCGGCACTTTGCGAGCGCAAAGTCCCCGCTCATCAGGCGAGCCTGGCTGCACAGATGGGCATGGCTACACTCAGCCATGCCGTAGCGACATGGTTCGATGACGATTCGAGCGATCTCGGGGAGCACATCGTGCGCGCCTTCCACGACGTGCGCGATCTCTCCTCCTCCGGTTCGGAGCTAACAAACGGGCAACAGGCACCCAAACGTTAGAGCAGAAGCCGGGATGATGTCCTGTATAGAGTGAGGCGATGCAGGAGACCCGACTTCCAAGCAACCTCCCGGAGGATTGCTGGAACGTTAGCGAAAGGCATTCACCGATTTCTAGTTTCTGAGGTCGGGATCGCGACGAATGCGCCTAGACTCGCAAGCGCAACAATCGAGAATATAGCGGCCAAAGCCCATATCAAGACTGATCCGAGAATTGCTCCACCAGCAGCAAGACTCATATTGAAGGAGAAGTGAGTCAGCATCGTGCTCAATACATGACCATTCGTGCGGTTGAACAACAATGCGAGAAAAATCCCGAACGCAGTGACCATGATGAGGAATGCTGCCATGGGCATGTGCTGCTGAGCCATACCGGGGAAATAGAAAGATGGCAAATGCCATAGCGCCCATGTGATCCCCATTATGATCGCCGCAACCCGAGCGCTAAATTTGCTTTGAAGGTGCAGTAGGAGAAAACCCCTCCATCCCAACTCCTCACCCATTGCGCCAGTAAACAACTGAAGTATTACTGTTACAGGCAAAGCAGCACGTTGAATGAATGGTGCGCCTTCGTGAAGGTGTCTCGATGCAGCGACGGCAAGAGCTACGGACGCAATTGGAACCACAATCCCTATCAGGTACCACGACGTATGCTCGGAAAGCCTTCGAAAGAGTAGGCCAAGTAATCTGCGAGCCCCTGGTGCCCCGTGGAAGGCAAGAGACAAAATCACAGCAATGATAGTTGGCGACCATACCGTAACAAACAGGAATGCAAAGAGCGCCCATAGATGCCCTTCTGCCATCGACGAACGGAACGAAAAGCACGCTGCCCAAGTAACGGCGTTGGCGAGAACTATGAAAGCCAGAATGGCCGACCACGCCGAAGACGAAGTCTCTTGATCTTGTGCGGTCAGATTCTGCGACGCTCTTAACATTTGTTTCTCTCAAAAAGCGAAAAGCCGGCCGTCTTTTGGCTTCATCGTTTACGTTCTTGGCCAACGATTTGTTCCTATAGATTGGCCTATCAGCAGAGCCGGATGCGTACCGCTAAGTCGGCTTCTCGTCACGGATGGGTTGCGAACTGCCGGAAGAGCGGGAGGGCGGTTTCTTAACAGCTTGCATCGCTTCGTGCGGTACTTCGGGGGAAATGTTTCGACCGCTATCCGACTCCTCAGTCTCCTGCGATCAGAGCGGCTCGGCGGCAGGCACGGCGCGGCGGGCGCCGAGTGCGGCGCCTAGGCCCTTGGCTAACTCCAGGGACCACACATAGACCACCAGCTCGCGTGCGTAGAAGAGCAGCGGTTGCGTGTCCGGCAACTGGATGCCGTGGGCGGCGGGGAGTTCATTGATAGGGAACTCGGCTTCGGCGGCTTCGAGCGGCCAGGGGAGGTGGTGGATCTCACCCTGGAAGAGTCGGCCCTGGCGGTCGCTGGTGTAGAGGCGGTAGCGCTCGGTTAAGAAGTATTCGATGGTGCCGGGTGTGCTTTGCGCCAGACGACCCGTAGGACCAAGGCAGCGGTAAGACGCGCGGAAGCGGACTGGCTGACGGGTAAAGTGACGATCGCTGCGATAGAGGAAGCGGCCGTCCGACTGCGGCTCGATCTTCATATGCGACCAGTAATACGGCAGGCGAAAGAAGACGCGGGCAATGGAGACGGCGATGGGGTTGGCTGCGTCGAGCGAGAAGAAGTAGACCCCGGCGAGATTGGTGCCCTCTTCGCGGACATAGGTGCGCAGGTTCAGTTCCGGGAAGGTTTCCGCGCCGGGAACATTGGGTATGGCGTTGAAGCGGATGCGGTCCATCCAGAAGGGCACGACGCCGATCCAGGCGGAGCCGTCGAAGGTGTCGGGGACCAGACCGGCGGGCAGCAGCTTTGCTATGGAAGCAGACGGTACGGGCCAGTGGGCGAAGAGCAGATCGTTCCACCGCTGGGTCATCGCCCAATGGCGTGAGGGCAGCGGGGTGGGACGGTGCCCGATGGTCTTGAGGATGTCCTGCACTGACAGCGGCTCCGGCACCGCGATGATGTTGGACCGGCGAAGGCGACGGTCCCGACTTAGAGTAGCGAAGCATGCGTGTGGGTGCAATGCGCGCCCGGATGACGGTCCATAGCCGGCACCGGCGACGGCTAGAGGTAACGCTCGCGCAGGATGGCGATGTGATGCGAGAGGTGCCCGGGCACCAGGAAGCCGAGCACCCGGACGGTAAAGGGATTGCCGCTGGCGACGCCGCGACGTTCCCACGCCTCGGACGGAAGGTTGCGAAAGAAGTCGATCGAAGCCTGGCGGACACTGCGGAACTCCTCGACATGCGTTGCCCAGGGGAGGCGGTCGGCTGCAACCCCCGCGACCGCGATGTTCTGGTCGAACGAGGGGAGGGGCGTGGCAAATCCGCGCGCGAACCAGAGCGCACGAAAGACGAACATGCGTTCCGTGTCGGTGACGTGACTGAGGGTTTCGCGGATGCTCCACTTCTCCGGCGCATAACGGTGAAGGGATGTCGTCTCCGAGATGCCGGCGAAGAAGGCGGAGGCCTGGTCGAGCTGGCTGGTCATTGCGGTCGGGCAATCGTTGCCCTGGACCTGGTTGATGTAGTTGAAGTAGTAGGGAGCGGCGTCTCCCTCTGCCGGGCGGCCGAGCGGATGTGTGGTGGCAGTCATGGCGCTGTTCATGCCAGTGAGGATAGCGCCTGCCTGTACCTGTTCATAGCGGAAGAACGGGGAGCGGAAGAACGAGGGGACCGGTTTCTCACAGGGCGGCCGGTCTTATGCTGAAGGCACCATGCCCGAGACCGAAGTGGCTCCCTCCGGGCGCGATGCTGCAACCGGCGGCGAGCGCCCCCACAACCAGACGGAAGTGTATGCAGTGCACGGCGCCGATCCGGAGGTTTTGGCGTATGCGATGGCGAAGTACTCGCGGTCCGCGCTGTCGATGAAAGAGTCGTTGCGCGAGATCTCGAGTCAGCGCGCCGAGCAGTTCCTGAACACGTTTTACTTTCAGTACGGGCACCGGTCGATCGCCGACCTGGCGCATGTGGCGTTTGCCATCGAGCGGCTGAGCCTGTTGGCCGCGATCGTCCTGGTGGATGAACAGCGCTGGGATGGCCAGGAGCGCTCGACGCGCTACCAGAACTTTCGCAAGAGCGGCTGGTACCTTCCGGAGTTCGGCAACGCGACGGCTGCGCGGACGACCTACGAAGCGACGATCGAGCGGTTGTTTGCCGACTATCACGCCGTGAGCGAGGGTGTGCTGGCCTCGCTGGCGGCGAAGACCGAGCGTCCGGCAGAGATGAAGCCGGAGGCTTTTGAGCGCACGCTGCGGGCACGGGCCTTCGATGTGGCGCGCTATCTTCTGCCGCTGGCGGCGAACACGTCACTGGGTCAGATCGTGAATGCACGCACGCTGGAGACGCAGGTAAGCCGCCTGCTGAGCGATGAGCATGCCGAGGTGCGGGAGCTAGGCGAACGCCTGCGCGCGGCCGGGACCGGGCCGGCGTGGAATGTGCATGCGGACGAGATGGCCGAACTGATTGCCGAGATACGGAGCACACAACCGGAACTCGCAACGCGCGCGGCTGCTGTACTCGAACGCGACGTGAAGGTTGCCCCCACGCTGGTGAAGTATGCGGCGGCAAACCCATACCGGATGGAGACCCGGCGCGACCTGGAGCAGGCAGCGCGTGAGTTGATGGCGGGGGCGTCGATCGATCCGGCACCGGTCGTGGACCTGGTGGAGCGCGGCGCGTCGCTTGAGGTGGAGATTGCGGCGACGCTGCTCTACGGTGCGTGCCACTATCCCTTCCGGCAGGTACGGAGGCGCGTGGCCGCATTGTCCGAGGCGGAATGTGCTGAGCTGATCGACCTGGGCGTGCGACGCCGGGGGCGGCACGACGAGCTGTTGCGCGGCTTTGCGGCGGGTGAGCCGCTGCGCTTCGACATTCTGATGGACATCGGCGGCTTCCGCGACATGCACCGGCATCGCCGCTGCCTGCAAACCATGCAGAGCTTTACAGCCGCGCACGGCTTCGATGTGCCGGAGGGCCTGGCCGGGGCCGGGCTGACCGGCGTTTACGAGGCTGGGACCGGCATGGCGCACGCATCTTTTGCGACGGTAGCGAACAGCACCGCCCCGGAGGCCGAGGCGACGGCGCGCTATCTATTGCCGCTGGGCACGCGCTGCCGGGCGCTGTTCCAGATGGATTTTGCAGAGGCGCTGTACATCAGCGAGCTGCGCTCCGCGCCACAGGGGCATTTTTCGTATCGCAGAGTTGCCTGGGAGATGTATCAGGCGGTGGAGCGGCAGCATCCGGCGCTGGCGCGGTACATGCGGGTGACGGATGTGCGCGAGCCGATGGATTTATTGAAACGATGAATAGCAGTGGCTGGCAGATGGGGGCGCCCACGGAACGCACTCGTCCGGTTTGGGTACTTCCGAAAGAGGGGGACCGAGTGAAACGAAGAATTCATTTCGGCTTGTGACTTTCGATACTTGTTCGCCCCTGGGGTTGGCGGTTAGACTCGGGAATAGCTGGAAAATCAACGACATGGAACAGGCCGGGAGCGACCGGCGGATGGAGAGGTTTTGGGCATGGCTGATGATCGTGCACGCGCGGTAGAACTGGCGCTTTCGCAGATTGAGAAGCAATTCGGCAAGGGATCGATCATGCGCCTGGGCTCGAAGGAGGCGATCGTGCCGATCTCGGTGATCGGGACGGGATCGATCTCCTTCGACGCCGCGCTGGGGGTGGGCGGCGTGCCCCGTGGGCGCGTGGTGGAGATCTTCGGGCCGGAATCTTCCGGTAAAACGACGATTACTCTGCAGATCATCGCCGAGGCGCAGAAACTGGGCGGCATGGCGGCGTTTGTAGACGCCGAGCACGCGCTGGACCCTATCTACGCGCGGAAGCTTGGCGTGGATATCGACAACCTGCTGATCTCGCAGCCGGACTACGGCGAACAGGCGCTGGAGATTACGGAGGCGTTGGTGCGCTCGGGCGCAATCGACGTGCTGGTGGTGGACTCGGTGGCGGCGCTGGTGCCCAAGGCAGAGCTGGACGGCGAGATGGGCGACTCCCACATGGGCCTGCAGGCGCGGCTGATGTCGCAGGCGCTGCGCAAGCTGACCGGCACGGTGTCGAAGTCGCGTACCTGCCTCATCTTCATCAACCAGATCCGCGAGAAGATCGGCGTCATGTTCGGCAATCCGGAGACGACCACCGGCGGCCGCGCGTTGAAGTTCTACTCTTCGGTCCGCATCGATATCCGTCGTATTGCCGCGGTGAAGGATGGCGATGTGGTGGTGGGGTCACGCACCAAGGTCAAAGTGGTGAAGAACAAGGTAGCCGCGCCCTTCCGCGAGGCCGAGTTCGACATTCTGTACGGCGAAGGTATCTCGCGTGAAGGGGATGTGCTGGACATGGCGGTGGCGAACAACATCGTCGAGAAGTCGGGCGCCTGGTTCAGCTTTTCCGGCGAGCGCATCGGCCAGGGACGGGAAAACGTGCGGCAATACCTGAAGGACAACCGAGATACCTTCGACCGGATCAATCAGCAGTTGCGGCAGAAGCTGGGAATCGGCATGGCAAAGGAAGCAGAGGTGCCGCCAGTCCCGGTGAACGGTGCAGCAACGGCCGAGGCAGTGGTGCGGCCCGCGTCGCGGCGGCCGCAGTAGCGTCGGTCCAGATCTCCAGGCGGGCGGTCTTTGTGACTGCCCTTTCTTTGTGACTGCGCACTTTATTTCCGCGGAAGCGGTGACGTTGCGGCTGGCGGAATCACTTTGATCTCGAAGACCGCCGGCCATTGTTTTCCCGTAACGAACAACCGGTCATGCTGCGCGTCGTAGGCAATGCCATTGAGAACCGATTCCGCATCGACCATTTGATTCGCGGGCAGCAGGCCAGTGAGGTCGATCCAGCCGATCACGTGGCCATCGCGCGGTGAGATGCGCGCGATGCGGTCGGAATGCCAGATGTTCGCGTAGATCTCCCCTTTTACGTACTCCAACTCGTTGAGTTGCTCGACGGGGGTAGTCCCATCTTTCACGACGATGTGCCGCGTCTCCCGAAAGGTATTGGGGTCGCGAAAGCGGAGCGTTGCCGTACCGTCGCTGGTGATGATTTCCTTCGCCGTCCGGGTCATGCCCCAGCCCTCGCCGGTGTAGGCGAACTGCCGGACAGGCCGCAGGCTGAAGCGGTCGTACACAAAGCAGACGTGCGACTGCCAGGTCCATTCGTAGATGTTCGGACCCCAGTCGATGATGCCTTCGCCGAAATACGTTCCGGCAGATCGCGCATCTGGACCGCTTTGCCAGTCGCGGGTTCGATGGCCATGACCGCCGAGCGGCCTTCGATGCCGGTGCCTTCATAGAAGAGACCATCGCGGTAGAAGAAGCCCTCGGTATAACTTCTGGTGGAGTGCGGGTAGGTGGCAACGATCTTGTAGCCGCTGACGGGAGCGGCAGCGCCGGCGGAAAGGTCAAGAAGAACAACTATCGCCAGAAGCATGACGCAGCGGCTGACAAGCGGGGCAGTGCGGCTCATCATGCTTGACATTACTCCAAGGGGAGCTCTGCGTCGGTGCATTCAAGTACACGCGGATAAAGGAAAAAAGCAGATCCCTCCACTTCGCTACGCTTCGGTCGAGATGACTATAGCAATTTTCCTGTAGGTGTAGAGGGACCAACGAAGGCCTCTGTGGCCTTTCATTCAGGAAAGGCCACGCCGAGCGATGCTCCGCACATCACAGCATCAGGAAAATTGCTATAGGGTGTGGAGTGTCGTGGCATCCCACCCTAACTTCGTTAGGATGGGGCACCCGTTGGGGTGGCGATGCAACAGTCGATCTCTCCACTTCGCTACGCTTCGGTCGAGATGACAATCGGTCTTTGCAGATAACGCCCGGCCGAAATGCAGGGCGCCCTGGTGGACGCCCGAGCCTTGGGCCGCTTACACTGCGCGCTGACAGTCTCCTTCTATGAATACCGTCAAGGCTATCTATCCCGGCACCTTTGACCCGATGACGAACGGTCATCTGGACCTGATCGCACGTGGGGCAAAGATATTTGATCATCTCGTCGTCGCGGTGCTGAAAAACTCGCAGAAGAATCCTCTGTTTACCGTGCCCGAGCGCTGCGCGATGCTGAAATCCGCCGTGGAGCACATGCCGAACGTCTCGGTAGACAGCTTCGATGGCTTGCTCGTCGACTTTGTCCGCGCACGGCAGGCCCAGGCGGTGTTGCGCGGGATTCGCGCCATCAGCGATTACGAATATGAGCTGCAGATGGCCCTCATGAATCGACGGCTGGCGCCGGACCTGGAAACAGTCTTCATGATGCCGGCGGAGAAGTTCTCCTACGTCAGCTCACGCCTGGTGAAGGAGATCTTCCACCTCGGCGGCTCGGTGGAAGGGCTGGTGCCGGCGCTGGTGCTCGATAAGCTGAAGGAGCGCGGCCGGGACGTGCACTGAGGCCGGCGTCAGGTTGTGTAGAGGTTCGTCTCGAGAAATGCGTTGCGGAACTTTCCGCCGGGGTCATGCTTGCCCAGCAGATCCTTGAAGCGGCTGAGTTGCGCATAGCGCATCTGCACCTCGGCCGGCGGCATGGTGAAGAGTTTTGCCCAATGCGGACGCGGCTGAAACGGCGCCAGCTTCGCTTCAATCAGGGGTAGTATCTTGCGCACCTCCGGCCACTCCGGCTTCCAGGTGAAATGGATCGTCATGGATGGACGTTGGTACGCCATGCTCATCCATAATGAATCGGCGGCAATTGTACGTAGCTCAGTGACAAACAGGTGTGGCGTGATGCGGTCGCGCAGCTCTTCTACGGCCAGTATCGCCTTGTAGCCGTGCTCCAGAGGGACAAAGTATTCCGTCTGCAACTCGGCGCCGCTGCTGGGCGTGAAGTTCATGCGGAAGTGCGGCAGCCGCTCATACCAGGGGCCGGGAATGCCGAGCTGCTCTGTGCAGGCATCTGCCGGGTGGCCGGTGATCGGGTGCAGTTTTTCCGTCGCGCGTTTCGCGTTGTAGAAGAGCTCGGGCCAGGTGTACGGCTTCTGCAGATCGACGCGACGCTTGATCCACACCTGTGTGGTGCGATGATTCTGCCAGTCGGTAAAGAGCGAGACGCTGTAGCCGCTCCCGAAGATAGCATCGAGATTGTGTTCGAGCTCGTTGAAGCTCAGATCCTGATAGACAACCTGCGCGACCTGATAGGTCGGCTCGACGTCAAGCGTGAGATTGGTAACGATGCCAAGCGCGCCGAGGGCGACGACAGATCCGTCGAACGCATCTCCGTTTTTGGCACGGGAGAGAGTCAGCCGGTCGCCATTCGCGGTGACAAGCTCCAGCCCCGAAACGACAGAGGACAGGTTGCGATTATGAATGCCGGATCCGTGCGTGGCTGTCGCACAGGCGCCGGCAACGGAGATGTGCGGGAGAGAGGCGAGGTTATGCAGCGCAAAGCCGTGGCTGTCGAGATACGGCGCGAGCCGGCCATAGGTGATGCCTGCGCCGACGTTGACAGTCTTTGCCGCCGGATCGATGACCATCTGGTCGAAGTGCTTGAGCGATATCTGCTCCGTAGTGCTGTCGGCGATGCTGTTGAAGGAGTGCCGCGTGCCAAGCGCACGCAGCTTGGTGGCGCGCTTCACGATGGCCTGTACCTCTTCAACGCTCGCGGGCATATCGAGCCGGTCCGTGCTGTACGTGAAGTTGCCGGACCAGTTCTTGCGCGTGTCGGGCGGGCGAGTTGTGCTTGCGTCTGCGGGCATATCTGAGTCTGCGGGCATATCAGGGTGATGGGATTGCGCGTATGCACGGGGCGAGAGCACCGCACCCGTAAGTGCGAGGCTGGAAGCCTTCAGAAATTCTCTCTTATCCAAGCATGCCTCCACGGATACCTGTTCGCAGCGCTGCGAACAGGTATATCGATGCGCGGCCTCGCTGGCAAGCAGCGGACGCGGGACAACGCATAAAGCATTTCACTGTGCTGTGCAGAGCCCAGTTCCGCGAAGGGTGGTTTTCCTTGACGGAACGCCACGTGGAGCATCGCGCTCGTCTTTATACCTACATACCTGCAGCAAAAATGCTCTACTGCGAGCGGAGGGTGTGCACCGGTTCAACATGTGCAGCACGCCAGGCTGGGGCGCTGCAGGCGACCAGAGAGATACATAGCAGCGACAGGCCAACACAAGCCAAGGCCACGGGATCCAGAGGCGTGGTGGCGTAGAGAAAGCTGCGCATCAGATGGGCGGTGATCACCGCTGTGAGCAATCCCAGGCTGCCCCCGATGCAGGCGAGACGCAGGCTGTGTTTGAGGACAAGGGATGCGATCGTCGATCGCGATGCACCGAGCGCGATTCGGATGCCCAACTCTGTCGTGCGCATCGTGACCATGTAGGCGGAGAGGCTGTATACGCCAACACATCCGATGGCGGCGACCAAGAGAGCGAAGCCGGTAAGCAGGCCAGAGAGTGATCGCTGCGATGCAGTCGAGTCGCGGAGTAAAGAGGCAAGCGAAGCGATCTGCGAAAGAGGCGCTCCGCTGTCCAGGGATGCGACTATCCGGCGCATGGCGGCAGCGGCGACGGTTGGGGAAGCAGTCGTCCGCAGAACTATGCTCATGTCCGCTGTAACGCTTGTCGGAGTCAAGGACGTATACATCTCGTCGCCGAATCGCGTATCGAGCGCGGTGTGATGTGTATTTCCAACGACGCCTACAACGGTAAGCGCGTTCCTGTCGAGTCTGCCCTGCTGTTGTTCGCGTCCTACAAGCTCGATTTGTTTGCCGAGAGGATCGGCACCGGGCCAGAGGCGTTCCGCCATACCGCGACTGATGACGAGTGCGTGCGTCGAGCCCGAGCTATCCGAGGTGTCCAGGAAGCGGCCGCGTTCAAGAGGGATACCCATGAGCGTGAAGTAGCCGGGTGAGACGACCCGGTTCGATGCCTGGTCCGGTGTCTGTCGCGGATCGCGGGGATGTCCTGCAGCATCGAAGGCCCAGTAGTTGTCTTCTCCGGACATGGGCAGCATGGAGACAAGAGCAACCTGTTGCGTGCCCGCTTGCTGTTCCAGACGCGTCATCAGTGAGTTGTAAAAGACAGCGCACTGGTTTTTCTGCGCATCGGATTCGCAACGGCTGCTGTCGAGCGAAACGCGAGCAGTGAGCGTGTTTTGCGAGTGGAATCCTGGATCGACATGCACCAGCCGCCACAGGCTGTGCAGCATCAATGCGGCACTGGCTATAGCGGTGACGGCGAGCGCCATCTGCGCGACGACCAACAGGGAAGTCATGCGGGAACGATCGCGGCCCGGGGAGTGAGTCGTCTGTCCTGCCTGCATGCTTGCCTGGAGAGCACGGGCTCGCAGTTGCAGGGCAGGGACGAGCCCGAAGAGTGCAGTGGTAAGGAACGTCAGCGCCACCAGGAAGAGCAGTACCTGCGGGTGCGTCCGGACCTCCGCCAACCGTGGAAGATCGGCCGGAAGCAGAGCCTTCAACGCGAACAACGCGAGCATAGAGATGAGCAGCCCAAGAGCGGCTGCGACCGTTCCGAGCAGCAGACTTTCCGTGAGCATCTGTCGAATGAGCCGCCGCGATGACGCACCAAGCGCGCTACGAACGGCAAACTCGTCGCTCCTCGTAGAGGCGCGAGCGATCATGAGATTGGCTACGTTTGCACACGCGGTGAGCAGCAGAATAGCCACGGCAGCGAGCAGGAGGAAGAGGCGGGGACGCGTGTCCTCGACCAATGCGAGGAGCAGAGGCGTTGCGGTGACATCCGCATTCCATTTGGCAGGCATGGGCCAGGGAAAGAGCCCGAGCAGTTGCGGATGCAGCGTGCGCATCTCCGCCTGTACTTGCCGCGGAACGACGCCAGGCCGCATACGGCCGATCATCGTGCCACTGAAGAACGCCCAAGGGTCGATGGGATCACCGGACTTGAAGGAGATGGGAAGCCACATGCTCGTATGCACGTCAGGAAAGTCAAGATGTGCCGGCATCACTCCGATGACCGTGTAAGGCGCGCCATCGATGCGTAGCGATCTGCCAAGCACGTGGGGATCGCCGCCGAAGCGTTGTTTCCAATAGCCATCGCTCAGCAGAACGACATGGTCATGGCCGGCAACGGCCTCATCCTGCGAGAACGATCGGCCGAGGATAGGGGTGACACCGAGGACGGAGAATGCATTGCTGGTGACGTTGGCGGCAAAGATCCGCTCCGGCCCGGAAGTCCCTTCGACGTTGTGCTCGACGTTGAATGAGTAGCTCATGAGGCCGGCAAGCGTACGCGTGCGCTGTTGTACGGCGCGGACCCAACCCTTGGGATAGCCGCCGCTGATCATGACGAGCGAGTTCTGCTGCGTAAACGGGAGCGGCTGGAGCAGGATTGAGTCAAGTAGGCTGTAGACCGCCGTGGTGGCGCCGATGCCGATGGCTAGGGTGAGGATGGCGACGGTGGCGAAGCCGGGATTGCGGCGGAGCTGGCGCGCGGCATAGAGCAGGTCAGCGACGATGCTGTCGAGCAGCGGTGGACGCGACTGTTGCCGATAGGATTCGGCCGTTTGTGTTGCGCCGCCGAAGCGTAGACGCGCCTGGCGCTGGGCCTCTGGGCGGCTCATGCCTTGTGCGTACAACTCAGTTGCGGCCATCTCAAGATGCGCGGCAAGCTCCTCCTCGATGTCGGCGCTGGAGCGGCGCGAACGACTGAAACAACGGGCAACGAGAACGCGAAGGTCCATGGCGGTCGCTCCTGCAGCGCTTTTGGCTACTGCGGTTCCAGAGGTTGGGGTGCAAAGAAGCGAGCCATGGTGGCGGCGGTGCGCTGCCAGTCTTCTGTCGCCCGTGCGAGCTGCCGCCGTCCTGAGCGGGTCAGCGCATAGAAGCGCGCCCGGCGGTTGTTGTCCGAGACGCCCCAGTCGGAGCTGATCCATCCACGCTGCTCCAGGCGCAGCAGTGCGGGATAGATGGTGCCCTGGTTGAGCACGAGGGTATGGCCGCTGACCTGCTCGATGCGGCGGCCGATACCGTAGCCATGCTGCGATCCCATCGACGCGAGAGTTTTGAGTACGAGGATATCGAGTGTGCCCTGCAGGAGATCGACTTTATCGCCCATGCATGCTCCTGTTGATCAACAACAGGAACGTAACTCTTGCCCCTGTTGCCGGTCAACAGGAAGGCAAGGCCTCTAGAGAAAGCGCTGGGAAATCCTTTTCTGCGTGAGCTAGGATGAGTCGGCGGTTTTTCTGGAGGTGAAGAGACTGTGATCACAAGACGGCGATTTCTCGGGCAGGCAGGGATGGCGGCGCTGGCGGCAGGGCAATGGAATGGGCTTCTAGCCGAGACCGGGCAGGGGAATGGAAGACCGCGCGCGGAGGGCGACGCATCGGTGTTATTCGGCGTGGACTACTACCCTGACCAGACGCCGGAGTCGTTGTGGGCCGAGGATGTGCAGATGATTGCCGACTACGGCTGCACGAATGTGCGCATGGCCGAGTTTGCGTGGTCGCTGATGGAGCCGGCGGAGGGCCGTTATGAGCTGGGCTGGCTGGAGCGTGTCGTAGGTATGCTGCATGCCAAGGGTGTATCGACGATCCTGGGTACACCCTCGGCGGCGCCGCCGCCATGGCTGACGCAGAAGTATCCCGAGATCCTGGAAGTGAACGACCAGGGCGTGACGCTGGCGCCGGGCACACGGCGCTTTACCTGCCCAACCAACGCGACCTACCGACGGCTCTCCGTTGCCGTGGCGACGGCAATGGCGAATCACTTTGCAAAGACGCCGGGCGTGATCGGCTGGCAGATCGACAACGAGTTCACCCTGGCGAAGTACGGCCGCTGTTACTGCACCTATTGCCGCAAAGGTTTCCAGGAATGGCTGCGCACGCGATACACCACCTTGGACAAACTCAACAGCACGTGGGGGACAACCTTCTGGAGCCAGGTGTACACAGACTGGTCGCAGATACCGGTGCCGCTACCCTCCGGCAGTGAACCGAATCCGGGACTCGCGCTCGACTACGACCGCTATCAGTCCTACGCGAATGCAGGCTTTGCCGCAGAGCAGGTGGCTGTGCTGCGCCGCGTGTGCCCTGAGCACTTCATCACGACGAACAATGTTGGACTGTCGGACACGATCGATCTGCGCGAACTGTACCGGGGGATGGACTTTACGTCGAATGACAATTATCCGGGCTTCTTCCAGATGTTGAGTGTCGGAGAGAACGGCAAAGAGGCGAGTGCGGATGCAGTTGCAGCCACCGCTGCGTTCGGACACGACTTCATGCGCGGTGTGCTCGACGGCAAGCCCTTCCTGATCATGGAAGAGCAGACGGGCAAGGCGGGTCAGCCATCCTTCTCGCCGCAGCCGCACCCAGGGCAGCTTCGGTTGTGGAGCTATCAGGCGGTGGCGCATGGGGCGAGGGGCATCAACTACTTCCGCTGGGACACGGCCGATTCCGGCGCGGAAGAGTACTGGCATGGGCTGCTACGGCACGACCGTGCGCCGAGCATAGGCTATGAAGAGATTCGCAAGACGATGGCAGAGTTGAAGGGGCTGGGACCAGAGCTGTTGCACGCCACGTGCGTGGCGGATACTGCGCTGTGCTTCGACTATGCAGCGGACTGGGCGCAGACGATTCAGCCGGGACAACCGAAGGTGCGCTACATGAGCGAGTCGTCGCGTTGGTACGGAGCCATCGCCGCGACTCATGGCGGCGTGGACATTGTCGATGCCCGTGGCGACCTGTCGCGTTATCGCCTGGTGGCAGCGCCGCTGATGTATGTCGTGGATGAGGAGCAGGCGAAGCGCATCCGCAGCTATGTAGAGCAGGGAGGTACCTTCGTCTGCGGGTTTCGGCTTGGCGTGAAGGATAGCGAGAGCCGCATCGTAGCGACGCCGCTGCCCGGACTGCTGCGCGAGGTGATGGGCATGACGGTGGAGGACTACGTGCCGATCTACGGCGATCCGGTGGGTGTGCAGTTTCGTGCGTCGCTGGCTGGCGCCGATGGACGCGCGGAACGGTGGGCGGACCTGCTGCACCCCGAGGGTGCGGACATTCTTGCTACCTACAATGGGGACGCATACGGAGACAAGGCTGCGATCACCATGCATCGTGCAGGGAAGGGTAGCGCGATCTACGTCGGAGCCGATCTCGATGCAGCGAGTCTGGCTCGCGTGCTGGCAGTATTTGCTGCAAAGGCGGGTGTGCCGCACACCGAGGTGCCGCGTGGTGTTGAACGGACGCGCCGTCGCGCGGGTAATACCGAGTGGACCTTCCTGCTGAATCACACCGCCGAGGCGCAACGTGTTGCGCTCGACAAACCGATGCACGACGTGGTGAGTGGGCAGGCGATGGCTGGTACTGTGGGGTTGCCTGCGTACGGCGTGGCAGTAATGCGGCCTGCGTAAAGGGAACTACGAAGCTGGATCGCGCGTATCCTACTTTTGACTCTTGCTTGCTTTTGACTCTCTTGCTTGGAAGATGTGTTGCGTTCGCAATGCTGCACTCCGCAGTCTCGACAGTGCAGCAGCGGTGTTGAGGAGGAAGGCCGATGCAAAGCCGGATCACAGGCACGACCATGCCGGTGCTGGAATTTCTGTTGGATCATAACGACACCATCATCTCGGAGGCAGGTGAGCTCTCCTGGATGTCCGCGTCGATCCAGATGACGACGCACACGCAGATGGGCGGCGGCGGCGGCTTCTTTGGCGCGCTGAAGCGAGTGGCCGGGGGCGGCACGCTCTTCATGACGGAGTACCGGGCGGTGGGCGCTCCGGGTGAAGTGGCGTTCGCCACCAAGATGCCCGGTCATATTGTGCCTGTGGAGGTATCAAATGGGCGCCAGTACTTCATCCACCGTCACGGCTTTCTGTGCGCCACGGCTGGTGTTGAGTTGGGCGTCGGCTTCCAGCAGTCGCTGGGCGCTGGGATCTTCGGCGGCGACGGCTTCCTGCTGCAGCGCGTGCATGGTACAGGGATGGCGTGGCTTGAGCTGTCCGGCGAACTGATCGTACGAGACCTGCAGCCCGGTGAGATGCTTCGCGTGCACCCCGGCCATGTCGGTGCATTCGAGACCAGCGTGAACTTCCAGATCACGCGCATTCCGGGTATCCGCAACATGATCTTTGGTGGCGATGGGCTCTTCCTGGCAGCGCTGACCGGGCCCGGCCGCCTGTGGCTGCAGACGCTGCCGATCGCAAGGCTGGCGCACACGCTGCAGGAGTACATGCCGACGGAGCGCCGAGAAGCGGTGCAGGGCGGCGTAGTGGGCGGACTGGTTGGATCGATCTTAGATGGGATGAAGTAGCGATGGCATGAAGTAGGCGTTTGAGAAGTTGAGAGATGGGCGAGGCAGAGGCGTTGCCCATTTTTTGTTGCGTGCAGCATGCCGGTGCATGCGAGAGTCGCGATCTCTCTATACTTGATTGGGAGGAGAGTGAGAGATGAGTGCGACACTGGAAAACCTGCCGTTGCGGCGGGTCGATGGCAAGAATGCATCGCTGGCCGACTATCAAAACAAAGTACTGCTGATTGTGAATGTTGCTTCGAAGTGCGGGTTTACACCGCAATATGAAGGGCTGGAGCGGCTTTACGCGAAATACCAGAGCCGCGGCTTTGCCGTCCTGGGATTTCCCGCGAATGACTTTGCCGAGCAGGAGCCTGGAACGAATGCCGAGATCGCGCAATTTTGCACGACGAACTTTGGCGTGAAGTTTCCTATCTTCGAGAAGATTAACGTCGTTGGACCGGAGAAGCATCCGCTCTATGCGGCGCTCATCAAGGCGCAGCCGAAGCCTTCAACCGATACCCGAGACCTGCGTCAACATCTGATCGAATTCGGTGTGACACCGAATCCGGAGCCTGAGGTGTTGTGGAACTTCGAGAAGTTTCTCGTCGATCGGCAAGGCATGCCAGTGGCGCGCTTCGCGCCGGATCTGGAACCGGAGGACGCCAAGCTGACACAGCGTGTCGAGGCCGAGCTGGCAAAGTAAGGCGGGAACAACTCGCAGAGGTGGCGTGTCTATAGCTCTCAGTCGGGAGCTGTCAGTCGGGGCGATTGCATCGCGATTGTATTGGCATGGCTGCGATGCAATCGCGTGCTGACACGCGTGAGGTGCGCCATGTTCGAAGATGCGCTGATGGAGTCCAATGGAACGATTCGCACACAACGCGGATGGCTTTCCGGTGTTGCTGCGATCTGCAATGGGAGCATTCTCTGCCTGTTCGTACTATGGCCGCTGCTGCATCCGGCATCGCTTCCCAGGCAGACGCTGAACATGTTGCTTACAGCGCCGGCGCCTCCTGCAGCGCCATTGCCTCAAGCACCAAGGGTTGTGAGCATGGCAGTCCATCTAGGGGCTCTCATGAATCCCTTCACGCCTCCACGCATTGTTCCGGACCATATTGCGGAGAGTCACGATGCGCCGCCACAAGTGGCCGACACAGGCTTAGGGCCGTTGGCGAAAGAGAACGGCAGCGGAGCGCTCAACGGGCTGGCTGCCTCGATTGGTACTAGCGCCCCGCCGCCACTGGTACGCATGGCGCCAGCGAAGAAGCCGGTGATCTCGTCCGGCGTCATGGCGGGAAACAAGCTGAGCGGCACCGACCCGCATTATCCCGCAATCGCACGGGCTGCGCGGATGCAAGGCACCGTGGTGCTGGCGGCGACGATCTCGACGAGCGGCACGATCGAGAACCTGCACGTAATCAGCGGACCGCCAATGCTGGCTGCGGCAGCAGAGACGGCCGTGCGCACCTGGCGCTATCGGCCGTATCGGTTGAACGGCGAACCGGTAGAGGTAGAGACGACAGTCAATGTCATCTTCAATCTGGGTGGATGACCGATCTATTTGCAGAAGCCGGGATGATGTCATGTATTGAGTGAGGCGATGTAGGCATTTTCCTTGGCGAAAATGCCTGACGAGAGGGGCGCTTCACCTTACAGCAACCCGGCTTCTGCCTTATTTGCTAGAGCATTTTTGGTAGTGCAGTGAAGCGTGGAGATCCACGCGGCGTGGCTTTTCCTTGAAGAAAAGCCACAGGAGCTTGCGGCAGCCCCTCGACACCTATACCGAAGATGCTCCAGCGAGCGCAAAGCTGCGTCCTGCTTCAAGCAGCTTGGTCACCGACTCCTTCGAGACGGATTCGGAGTAGATGCGCATCAGAGGCTCCGTGCCCGAGGCGCGCAGCAGCAGCCAGGTCTCAGCGGCATTCGGTTTTGTCTTCGCTTCGGGATTGTCGAGGTAGAACTTGATGCCGTCCATGGTCTCGACGCGCTGGATCGGCATGCCGGCGAAGTCCGTAGCGCCTGGCTGCAGCGTGCGCGCCCGCGCGATCGCTGCGTTCTTCACGGCGTCGGGGATGTGCAGGTCGATACGGCCGTACTGATGCTCCCCGAACTCCTGCTGCAGGTCCGCGACGAGTTGACCGAGGGTCTTCTTCTCGTCGGCCATCACGTTTGCAAGAAGCAGACAGTTGAGCAGCCCATCGCGCTCCGGCAGATGCCGTTTGATACCGATGCCTCCTGACTCTTCGCCGCCGATGAGGATGTCGTGTTCGAGCATCAGATCGCACACATACTTGAAGCCGATGCCGTGCTCGTAGAGCGGCCGATTGTATTTGGCCGCGATACGGTCGAGCATCTTGGTGGTATTGAAGGCGCGCGTGACACCGCCGGGCCAGCCCTTGCGCTCAAGCAGCCAGCGCAACAGAATGGCGAAGATCTTATGCGGATCTACGAAGTCGCCGTGTTCATCGACGGCGCCGAGACGATCGGCATCGCCATCGGTGACCAGGCCGGCCTGACACTTCTCGGCGACGACGGTTTCCTGCAGCAGGCGCACGTGCGGCTCGATCGGTTCCGGGTTGATACCGGGGAAGAGCGGATCATGGTTCGCACGAATCTCGACGAAGCTGACGCCGAGCGGACGAAAGATGCCGGCCAACACGCCGGCTCCCGCGCCATACATGGCGTCGATGGCGAAGCGCAGGCCGGAGCGGGCGATCGCATCGAGATCGGCGAAGCGCGCGATTGCGGCGACGTACGGCGTGACGAAATCTTCCTCTACGATAGAAGCCGGATGAGCAGCCTGACGTAGCGGCTGGCCAAGCGACGCTTCGATCTTGGCCATGATGGAGGGCGAGCCGGAGCCGCCGTAGCTCGCTTTGTATTTCACACCGTTCCACTGGAACGGGTTGTGGCTGGAGGTGAGCATGACGCCGCCGGCGGCCCCGGATTCACGCACGGCGTAGGAAAGGGCGGGCGTCGGGGTGATGGCTGAAGCGAGCCGCACCGGAATGCCGGCAGCGGCGACAACCTGAGACACGGTGCGGGCGAAGGCCGGGGAGCCGAAGCGGGTATCGTAGCCAATGCAGACACCTTTTGCGGCGTCCTCATGGGCGAGGATGTAGTTGGCGATCGCGGCAGAAGCGATGCGGACGTTGGCGAAGGTGAAGTCATCGGCGATGACGCCGCGCCAACCGTCGGTACCGAACTTAATGGGTGAATATGTCATGCTGGGGACATTCTACGGAAGACGCGAGCGGATGAGACGGACTGAGGGAGCCCATGAACAAGTGGTAGTTCACGCGACGAGGGAGAACAATCGATCTTTCCACTCCTCCTTCACCTCGTTCAAGGTCCGGCACTGCGTTCGGGCTCTGGCACTTCGTGCAAGGTCCGGTCACGATGACCACACGACGTAAGCTGAGCATGCCTAAGCTGAGTAAGTTTAGATAAGGTCGGTCTTCCCCTGTGCGATGAGCTGCTTGACCACCTTGCCGACGTCTTGCGAGCGATGACGTGAGGTGATCAGGAGCGCGTCTCCTGTATCGACAACCACCAGGTCCTTGACGCCCACCAGCGCGACGAATTTATCGGGGCTGTAGACATAGTTGCCGCGAGCATCGATGAACTGCGTGCCCGCGGACTCGGTAATGTTCCCTGCAGGCGTGTCGGGCTGCTGCGCGAGCTGATGCTCATAGAGCGCAGCCCAGGAGCCAAGATCGTTCCATCCGAACTCCGCAGGGAGGCAGTAGAGGTTGGAGTGGTGCTCGCCCTTTGCGGATCTAGGCTCGAGCACGGCATAGTCCACCGAAATGTTTTCGCATTGCGGATACAGCTCGGTAAAGGCCGCCGCAAACTCTGGCGTGCCGTGGGCGTGCGCGATTTTTTCAAGCAGCGGTGCGGTCTCCGGCAGGTGCTCACGCATGGCATTGGCCAGCGTGCGTGCACTCCACAGGAAGATTCCGCTGTTCCAGTAGTAGTTGCCGGCTGCGACGAACTCCTCTGCCTTCTCCTGATTCGGCTTCTCCGTGAATCGCCGCACCCGTTGTACTCCCGGCTGGAGCGAACTGCCGGTCTCTATGTAGCCATAGCCGGTCTCTGCGCGGGTGGGCTGCACCCCGAGTACGACGATAGTTTCACCCGATGCGGCCAGTGCGATGCCGCGTTGCAGGGTCTCGAGAAACGCCGCTTCGTCCCCGATCACGTGATCTGCAGGAAAGATGCCGAGCACTGCGTCCGGGGATTCTTTCTCGAGAAGAAACGCAGCGAGCCCTGCGGCAGGCGCCGTATTGCGCGCGGCAGGCTCCATCAACACCTGATCGGGAGGGACTTCATCCAACTGCACGCAGATCGCGGACGACAGCAGATCGTTCGTGATGACCCAGACGCTGCTGGCGGCAGCAATCGGAAGCAGACGGTCCAGCGTGCGCTGAATCATCGTGCGCTCGCCGTCGAGAGCCAACACCTGCTTAGCTCGCGCCTTGCGGCTACGTGGCCAGAAGCGTGTGCCGCTGCCGCCAGCGAGGATGATGGGACGGAACTCAGGGGTGCTGTGCATCGTCAGTTCATGGTAACGGACGATGCCGATGTTTGAAATTCAGCCTCGGCTGCAGCTTCCAGGCTAGAACTTTGTGGCAAAGGTGCGAAGGCGCTGCAGGCCTTCTTCGACGTCCTGGTGGGACACGGCGTAGGAGAAGCGAATGTGCTCTCGCGTGCCGAATGCTTCCCCCGGCACGACCACCACTCCGGCATCGTGGAGCAGGCGCGTGGCGAGTTCAGCCGGCGTGGCGATGCCGGACTTCTTGAGCAGGCCGGAGACGTTGGGGTAGGCGTAAAACGCGCCCTCGGGCATAGTGCAAGTGATCCCGGGGATGTCGCGCAGGCCGGCGACGATCGTGTCGCGGAGGCGGATGTAGTCGGCGCGCATCTCGCAGACACACTCCTGCGATCCGTTCAATGCAGCAATGGAGGCCTTCTGCACCATGGCGGCCGTGGACGAGGTGGACTGCGACTGCAGTTTGCTCATCGCAGCGATGATGGGTTTCGGTCCGAGGGCGAAGCCGGCGCGCCAGCCGGTCATGGCATAGGTCTTCGAGAGCGAGCCGAGCACGATCAAGCGCTCTTTGGCGGCAGTCACCGATGCGCCGGAGAAGGGTGCTTCGTTGAACTGCAGGTAGACGTAGCACTCGTCGAGCATGAGGTAGATGCCCCGGCTGTGCGCCAGATGCACGATGCGCTCAAGGTCGGTGCGCGACATGACGGCGCCGGACGGGTTCGATGGCGAATTGAGAATGATGGCCTTGGTACGCGGCGTGATGGCGCGTTCGATAGCTTCTGCGGTGACGCGGAAGTTATCGCTCTCGGCGGTTTCGAGATAGACGACCTTGCCGCCCGCGAACTGAATGATGTCCTTGTAGGAGACCCAGTAGGGCACCGGCAGAATGACCTCGTCGCCGTGGTCAATGAGGACTTCGATGGCGTTGAAGAGCGCGAGCTTGCCGCCGGTCGTGAAGACGGCTTCTTCGGGTGTGTAGTTGGAGCCGAAGTCGGTCGCGTGACGCTCGACGATGGCCTTGCGCACCTCGGCGATGCCGGCGACGACGGTGTAACGCGAGAAGTTCGCCTCAATAGCAGCGATGGCCGCGTCCTTGATGTGGCGCGGCGTCGCAAAGTGCGGCTCGCCGGCGCCGAAGTCGACGAGCTTCGCGCCCTCGGCACGCAGCTTGGCTGCGGCAGCGGTGACGGCCATGGTGGCGGAGACTTCGATGCGGCTGATGCGCTCGGTAAGCTTCGGCGCGGCAGTCTGAGGGACGCTGGGCGGGGTGGCAGTGGCGCTCATAGCCCTTAGTCTACAAGGGGCTTCAGTTATCTGACAGGGTCTGATCCGTGACGCGTGGAGATCCGCTCGGCGTTTCTTTGAAGAGACGCCACAGGAGCTTGCGCCAGACCCGGTACACCTATACCGAAATGCCCTAGCTCGCGTACCGGAAATGCCCTAGCTCGCGGACAGGATCGCCGCGACCCGCTCTAAATCGGCTTCGGTGTCCACGCCGATGGTGGTGTGCGGGGTCTGCTCCACGTAGATCGGGATGTTATGCGCGAGGAGCCTGAGCTGCTCCAGGCGCTCGGTGGTCTCAAGTGGATGTGGAGGTAGATGCGCGAAGCGGTTGAGCGCCTCGCGTCGATAGGCGTAGAGGCCGAGATGTTTGCGATACAGGATGCCGCCCGCGCGGTCCCTGTCATGAGGGATCGTCGAGCGCGAGAAATAAAGAGCGCGTCCATCCTCGGCGAGGACGACCTTCACCGCATTTGGATCGGCAATCTCTTCGGGAGTGCACGGCGTCCAGAGCGTGGTCACCTGCGCGTCGATATCGGGGCGGCCGAAGGGCGCGAGCAGGGCGGCGATGTGCGCAGGCCGCAGCATCGGCTCGTCGCCCTGGATGTTCACCACGATTTCGGAAGGAATCTGTTGTGCGACAGCGTGAACGCGGTCTGAGCCGCTTTGCAACTCGGGCGAAGTCAGCATCGCCTCCCAGCCATGATGTTCGGCCAGCGCCATTACCTCGTCCGAGTCGGTGGCGACGACGACGCGGTCCAGCAGCGTCGAGGCCCGCGCAGCCTCCACGATCCACTGCAGCATGGGTTTGCCGGCGATGTCGCGCAGCATTTTACGCGGAAGTCGGGTAGAGGCGAGACGAGCTGGGATGACGGCAAGTGTGCTCTGGTGCGGCGTGTTGGGCATGCCGTACCAGTCTGCCCTTAGTTCTCCTTCAGGGAAAGCGAAAGGCACTTGGCGGAGCCGCCTGCCTTCAGGAACTCGCCGGTCGGCGTCTGGTGCACGGTGAAGCCTGCGGTCGCGAGCCATGTTTGCAGCTCTTCGCTAGCGTGGTTCAGGATCACGTGCCGGCTGATGTTGATGGCGTTGCAGGCAAAGTCGCGTGCATCCTGCCGGCGAACGGCGTGACGCTTTGCGGCCGGAATACGGGTTTCGATCTCAAGCTGGCTCTTCGGACTGAAAGCGTCCGGATAGTAGAGCAGGTAGCCGCCTTCGAGCGGACAAAAGCAGGTATCGAGGTGGTAGAAGTGCGAGCACAACAGCTCCAGCGGCTGCACCTCGGTCGAGAGTAGCTGCTCCAGATAGGGAAGCGCCTCGATGCTGGAGCGGACGCCGTGACCAAACCACAAGAGAGGCAGCTCCCGATCAAAGAGGGCATCGCCGGCTCCTTCGAAGTGGATACGACGCGGAAGTTGATGGACATCGAAGCCATCCTGGGTCAGCCATGCGTGAAAGCTGGGCTCCTCGGCCTGCCTCTCCGGGTGGCGAAAGCTGCTGAGGAGCGCGGTGCGCCCGCGCAAGACGGCCGCATTCGCCGTGAAGACGAGATCCGGCAGACCGGCTACCGGAGGGAGCAGCGCGACTTCTGTGTGCTGCTGGACGATGGAGTAAAGGGCGTGCCATTGCTCTGCGGCAACGTGCGATGCAGTGCCATGGAGGTTCCCCTCCATCCAGGGATTGATGTTGTATTCGACCGCGAAGTGATCGGGCGCGCACATCAGGTGCCGGTTGGACATATAGTCTCCTGAATTGGCGCAGTGCGGGGCGCCCTCGGGAGACGACATGGTCGCTCGAATGGCTAGAGAGTAGCAGAGCCGGAGCGGGGGTCCAGGAGAAATCTGCGCATGGAATGTGCCGAAGTTCAGCGTTGCGCCAGAATCTCGAAGGCGTTGCGCGATCCATGCAAGACTGCAACTATCTGGACCGCCTTATTCGCGATCCGGTACACGATGAGATAGCGCCCCGCCGTCCAGAAGCGTACAGGTTGCCTGGTGAGGTCGCTTCTGCGATGGCCGCTCTCCGGCCATGCCGCCAGATGCTCGAATGCTTGCTCAAAAGCAGCCTGGGTGTTGTCGGACGCTTCCAGACTTTCGGTATCGAGATAAATCAGGATCTCAGCGATGTCTTCGATGGATTCCGGAGACAACTCGTACCGTACTTTAGCCGCGCGGGGCATTTTTTCGACGTTCCTGAACTTGTTTCCAGGCCTTCTCATGCGAAACAGCGTGACCACCGTCCAGTTGTCTTATGCCGCGGTCGATCTTGCGTCGGATACTCCGAAGTTGCAGGTCGCGCGCTGCGTCGCGCTCATGCAGCAGTCGAAGTCCTTCGCGGACGACTTCAGATGCGGTCTGATAGAGGCCACTCTCGACTTTTTGTTGCACTAACCGGTCAAGCTCCGGAGTGAGAGATACGTTCATAGCGGTCTCGCTTTCTGCAGACAGTCTGGATATCAGGATATAGCAAATCCTGTTATCTCGCGATGGAGATCTCACCATGCGCCGACTGCTCCAATTGACGCGATCCATGGCCGTCCATAAAATGAGGATTGGCTTGCGCGGCGCCCTGCTGCGTCTTCGGCCTTCCTCCTGGCGGTGTAGCTCAGATGGTTAGAGCGACGGACTCATAACCCGTAGGTCGACGGTTCGATTCCGTCCACCGCCACCAAACGTTCCAGCAAGCATATGAGTTGTGGTTCGGCGGGCGGCATGGCCGGTGGCGGCGGTTCGAGCCCGTACCGCTACGCCACAACCTGAGATGCGCCACCTGCGGCGACGGGCCGCAACCGCTTGACCGTGGGTCTGGTGCGGCTCGCTACCCAGAGATCGCGCTGTCCCTGCAGGTTGATCCAGAGCTCTGCGCTCGTACCAAACGCGAGGGACAGGCGAATGGCCATGTCCGCGGTGATGTTCGCGCGACCGTTCAGAATGCTCGAAAGCAAGACCCGGCTGACGCCAAGATGCACCGCTACCTCGGTGACAGAGCGGCCGGCCATGTATTCGCGGAGGATTTCTCCAGGGTGGGGTGGATTGTGCATCGTCGCCATCGCAGTGCTCCTGTCAGTGATAGTCACGGTAATCGACCAGTTCAGCGTTGCCGTTTTCGAGCTTGAAGGTCAGTCGCCAGTTGCCATTGACCCAGACGCTCCACAGTCCTGCCCCTTCTCCCTTCAAGGGATGCAGGTTCCAGCCGGGCGCACCCATATCGTTCACGTCCACTGCTGCGTTCAGAGTTGCGAGCTGGAGGGAGAGGCGCTTTGCATGCTTCGGCTGAATGCCTTTCTTCGAGCCTGTTTCGAAGAAGTCTTTCAGCCCTTTGTGCCGCCAGCTCGCAATCATGAACTCAAGTGTAAAGAACATCTTTACACATCGCGACGTCACGACGGTAACTTAAAAAATAAGACTTATAGAGCAACAACATGGGCACCCTGATAGGTGATTCGAATTTGAGTTGCCTGGGCCGTCCGTTTTTTGCGCTTGACATGTCTTGCGTGACGGCGGCCTGGACTGCATCCCATCTAGCAGGAGATGATCAACAATGAGCAAAGCGGACAATATTGAATTGCAGAAGAAGATGGGTGAGGCAATCAACACAGGCAATCTCGATGCGCTTCGGGAGATCATCGCACCCAACATCACGGAGCACGATCCGGCGCCCAATCAGGGTAAGGGCCCGGATGGCTATATCACCATGTTCACGGACATGAGGACAGCTTTTCCCGATATCAAGGTAGATGTGGAGAGCATGGTGGCCGACGAAGAGCAGGTCGCTATGGCCTACACCATGAGTGGAACGCACAAGGGAAATTTTCTGGGTATTCCGGCCACGGGTAAGAAGATCAAGGCGCGGGGCGTCCAGATCGCAAAGTTCAAAGACGGAAAGATGGTCGAGCGCTGGGGTAGCAGCGACGAGCTGGGCATTTTGAAGCAGATCGGCGGCGTGAAGGGCGTGGAATCGACCATTCAAACACCAGCCATCACGGGCAAGACAGCGTAACTGGAACGCGCGGGCATTCGCTCGCAGAAAATTCCTGAAAACTACCACTCAAGCAGCTTCACTGTTGCTGGACAGAGTCAAGTTCCGCTGAAGTGTGTGTGGCTTTTCCTGATGGAAAAGCCACACACTTCAGCGCGCTCTCCTCTTATCAATAGTTCGACAGTGAAAGTGCTCCAAGCCCGGCCCAGAGCCGGGCTTTTCATGCCGCCGCCCCTGAGATACCGCGCCTCCTGCGTGCCGTTTCGCATCCTCGATTTTGCGTTCACCGGCTGCTGTCGATGACCGCGGACCGTACCCTTCCAGGGATGAACCAGGAACGCAACATTCGTCGGATTGACAATACGTAGCTAATAACGGTACTTTCTCCCCGCGGTTGGATACCGAAGTTTTTTGGGACGTTACGCGGAGGCTTACGGATGGGGGATCGTTGGGGTCGGTATATGTGGGCCGTCGCTGCACTTGCAGCGGCTGCCACACCGGGGTTTGCGCAGTTCAGCGGCACTGTCCAGGGGACAGTGACGGATGCAAGCGGAGCCGTGGTGCCGGGCGCCGTTGTCTCGCTGCACCGTGTCGCCACTGGTGCAGACAGCAGCTTCACCACCTCGGGTGCGGGTGTCTATACCTTCCCATCCCTCCCACCGGGTGACTACACCGTAACGGTAAATGCAGCCGGCTTCGCGCGCAGCACGACGCGGTTCACTGTGACCACAGCCGAGGTACGCGGCGTGAATGTGACGCTGCGGCCGGCCGGGTCCAGCCAGCGCATTGAGGTTACTGGAAACGCGGCGGCATTGAATCCGGAAGAGACGCGCGTCCAGAGCACACTGACCGCGGACAACATCAAGACTCTGCCGCTGCCGAACCGCGATACCACACTGCTGATCCAACTCGCCCCCGGCGCCAGCGGCTTCGTGGACGAAAGCAACGGCATCGGCTACGGCTCGTCGATCTTCGGCAGCGGCGTCTACCAGCCGGGCGGGAGCGTCCCCATCGTGGCGAATGGGCTGCCGGGCGAGGCGAACCTTTATCTCATCGACGACCTGCCGGTGATGAGCACGACATCGAAGGGCAGCGTGACCATCCTGCCCAATCCGGACATGATCGACCAGGTCTCGCTGCAGACGCAGACCTATTCGGTGGAGAACGGGCAGAGCAGTTCGCTGCAGACGGCCTTTACCACCAAGTCGGGCGCCAACAAATTTCACGGCTCGGCAGACTTTACTTATACCGGTCGCTTTCTGACTGCTAACCAGGAGTTTGCGCCCAGCACAGTCGGTTTCCATCGCCAGAACATCATCGGCAGCCTGGGCGGCCCTATCTGGAAGGACCACACCTTCTTCTTCGGCTCGGTGCAGTTGCTGCGCTCCGCCGGGGCCGGGGGCCAGTTGGATACCTGGATCAGTTCCCAGGCGGCGGCCTGGGCACACGCAGCATTCCCCACGGCAAATGGTCCGAGGACGCTGCTGTTGGCGCCCACGACGCGCACATCGAACGGCGTGCCGGTTCTGGCGTCCACGACCAATCCATTCACCCCAGGCACGAACGGGGGACCCGATACCGGCTGCGGTACGGCCTCCACGTCGTTCCTGCCCTGCGACCTGCCGGTGCTTTACAACGGAGAAGAGATCCAAACCAACCCCTACAACGGGACGCAGTGGAATGCCCGTCTGGACCAGCTCTTCCGGGGCGGTAAAGACCGGCTGTACGGGCAGTACATCCATCTTGACCAGACCCAGGGATTTCTCTCCGACCGTTCGTTTTTCGATGCTGGAAGTCCCAGCGACAACTGGTACTGGTCCGTGAACTACGTTCGCGTGATCACTCCTAAACTCGTGAACGAAGCGCACTTTGGAGCGTCACGTTCGTGGAGTGCGAGCCAGTACGACGATTTCCGGGCGTACTCCGTTCCGGTAGGGATTTATATCGGCGGTTCCAGCGGCGGCGGTGTGCAAAATCACTACGTAGGAGCTGTCAGCCGAGAGCACACCTACAACCTGCGAGACACGGTGAGCTGGAATTTCTCATCCCATAGTCTCCGCTTTGGCTACCAGTTCTTCCGCGGCGATTCCATCTCGGACAACTCCTACTTTTTTAGCCGCCCGTTCGGTGCGAGCTTCGCCTCTATCCTCGATTACCTGCAGGACAACGCTCAAGGCGCCGGCATTTACACCATTGGCGGCAATGGAAAATACACACCGCAGGTGCAGGGGTCCCAGGTCACCTGGAACGGTGTGTTTGCGGAAGATCAATGGAAGATTCGGCCAAACCTGACGCTGACTCTGGGCCTTCGTTATGACGACTTCGGCAACCCTTCGAAGTACGGGCCAAATGCCGGGAACTTCTATCCCCTGTTTCTCGGTTCCGGCTCGACGCTGCTCGATCAAGTCATCGGAGTACGAACCGGGCTTGCCAGCAATGCCTTCTCGGGCAGCCAGAACTTCAACTTCCAGCCACGCGGCGGCTTCGCCTGGACACCCACCGCAGATCACAGGATATTGCTGCGCGGGGGTGTCGGTCTCTACGAGGATTCGGTGACACCATCGCAGGTGTCGGCAAACCTGCCGACGCAGCCCCCCAACCGCATCAGCTTTTCGCCAACGCCCTTCAACCCCGCGCTGAAGGGCTTTCTCAGTCCTATTCCGTATGGAGACTTCAAGACGTTCACGCCGCCCTTCGGCATCAACTACCCGACGGTCCCAACCTACGGCACCGATCCGTTCGGCAATGTGTACTCAAATCCCCAACAGACCCAGGTATATCCATCCGGGCTGAATGGGTTCGATCGCAGTTTGAAGGTACAGAAGGCGATGAATTACTCGTTTGGTTCGGAGCTGCAGGGGCCGGCGCAGATGGTCTACTCGATCACCTATGTGGGCAGCCACGGCTACGACCTCTACTACGGAGGCGATTACAATCTGCTCCCCGGCGACCTGATCATCCATAACGGCACGCAGGAGCGCAGGACGCAGGAGTGGGGCCAGATTGTCTACAACACCAACGGCCTCTCCAGCGGCTACAACGGCGTTATCTTCACGGTGCGGCAGAACTGGAAGAACCTGTTCTGGCAGTCGTCCTATACCTGGTCGCGTGCGCTGCAGGATGCTCCACTGGCGGGCCAGGGCAATACGAATGCAACGCAGCTGTTCGCCAACGTCAACAACCCGAAGCAGTACTACGGCAACGCACCCTTCGACCGCACCAACGTCTTCTCCCTGGCCGGAGGCTATGAGATTCCTTCACTGACAAGCCATGGCTGGGTGAACGAAACCATCTCCCACTGGCGGCTGGGCACCATCGTCACTGCGCAGTCCGGCACGCCCTTCACTGTCGTGAACACGGCTGCCTTTGCCGCGCCCACAGCAGCGGCGCCGCTGGGCGGCGACTACCAGGCGGACGGCAACCAGTTCGGCATCCCGACCTACAACGGCCACCATGCCGGCGGCTGGAGCCGGGACCTGGCGCGTACCGGCGTTTTTAACCTGGCGCAGGACTTCAGTGCACCGGCGAACTACACCTCGGTGCCGACCGAGGGATCGCAGGGCGTCAACAGCTTCCGCAACCCCGGCTACTTCGTCGTGGATGCCAATGTCTCCAAAGGCTTTACGGTGCCATGGTTCCAGGGGGAGAAGGCGACTTTCCTGCTGCGTGGCGAGGCCTCCAACCTGCTGAACCGCGCCAACCTAGGGTCCCTGGGTAACGATGTGAATGGGCAGTACTTCGGCCAAAGTTCCGTTGCCTATGCACCGCGGTTCCTGCAGATCGGCGGGCGCTTCGAGTTTTGAGGGATTCGCTTCGTTCGAAAACCGCGCAGGATACATATCGCGCGATCTGCTGTCGCAGGCCGAGGAGCGTCGTCTATAGAAGGGACAGCCCCAGAAGGGACAGCTCTGGGGCCCCCTCTGCATAGCACGTAAGTGTAGGAGGCGGCTGCAGGCTATGCGCTATCATTCTGGTTACAGGTGGTCCATGTCCAAGTCCTTCCAGCGGTCGATTTTCGCGGTGTCAGCGCTCCTTCTATTGCTCACGGTCTGGGGCAGCCTTGGTTCCGGCAGTGTGCGCGCGGACCAGAAGGACGGCGCCTATCCGGAGATGGAGGTCTACACCGAAGTCCTGGGCAAGATTCAGAACGACTACGTGGTTGACCCGAATATGAGCAATGTGACGGTGGGCGCGCTGCATGGCCTGCTGGAGTCGCTGGATGCGGACTCGAGCTACTTGACGCCCGCCGAGTACAAGCTCTACAAGCAACACCTGAGCGAAGGCACGGCGCAGGTGGGATTGAATGTATCCAAGCGTTACGGCTATGCCACAGTCGTATCCGTAGTGCAGGGCAGCCCGGCCGAAAAGGCGCAGATTGAAGACGGCGACCTGATCGAGTCGATCGGTGGCCAGTCGACGCGCGAGATGTCGCTGGCAATGATCCGTCTTCTGCTCGAAGGCCCGGTTGGAACGAGCGTCAATATCTCCGTAATCCGACCGCGCAAGGCGGAGCCGGAAAAGCTGACGCTGACCCGCGGCAATATCGTGGTACCGGCGCTCAACGACCAGCTCTACGACAACGCCAGCATCCTTTACATCAAGCCTCATGAGCTCACCAAGGATCGTGTCAACGAGATCGAGAGCAAGCTGAAGGGGCTGGGCAAGGGCGACGATAAAGACACGAAGAAGGTGCTGCTGGATCTGCGCGACGTGGCGATAGGTGAGGAAGCCCAGGGTATCCGGCTGTCCAACTTCTTCCTGCAGAGCGGCACCATCGCAACGTTGAGCGGCCAGAAGTTTCCCACGCAGACCTTCACTGCGGAGAAGTCGAAGTTCCTGACCAGCGTGCCGCTGGTTGTGCTGGTGAACCATGGCACCTCGGGACCGGGGGAGCTGGTAGCAGCGGCCATCCTGGACAACAAGCGCGGGGACGTTGTGGGTGATCGCACCTTCGGCGAAGGCTCGGTACAGAAGACGATGGAACTGCCCGATGGCTCGGCGCTCATCCTTTCGGTGGCCAAGTACTCAGCCCCGGACGGCAAGAAGATCCAGGACGATGCCGTGCAACCGAGCGTGGTCGTGGCCTCCAACGATGACGACCAAGACGAAACGCAGCAGCCGGGGCAGGCACCGAATCATGCACCGCATACGGATGACCAGTTAGACAAAGCGCTCGCGGTACTGAAGCAGAAGGCCGCATAGCCGGCAGCGGGTGCCGTTCCGACGCTTTCTTTTGACTGAAGACTCCAACAGCAAACGATCTAAGGACAGTGCGGGCGGCGGCTTTCGACCGCCGTCATACCGGACTGCACTCCGCACTGCATTCTGGAATGGGCCTTCCGCCGGCAGGCGAAAGATGGCCGCCCTGCTGCTGCTCATGGTGCTTGCCGCGGCGGCCGGCTCACTCGGCGGCCTGGTGCTGATCGATTCGATCGACCTCCCGCAGATTGCCGATCTTGAGACATACAAGCCGCTGACTACCACCGATCTCTACGACACGCACGGACAGCTCTTCGGCTCATTCGCGATGGAGCGGCGTAACGTGGTGCAGTACGACGCATTCCCGCCAATCCTGCGCCAGGCGGTTATTTCTACCGAAGACAAGAACTTCGAGAGCCATTGGGGCGTGAACCTCTTCCGCGTGGTGGGCGCGGCCTATCACGACCTGACGTCGCATGGTCGAGCACTGGGTGCTTCGACACTGACCATGCAGCTCTCCCGCAGCCTCTTCCTCCCGCCGGACCGGACGCTTCGCCGCAAATTGCAGGAGGTCTTTCTCTCGATCCAGATCGAGCATGCCTTCACCAAACAACAGATCTTCACCTTCTACGGCAACCAGATCTATCTTGGCCACGGCGTGTATGGGTTCGAGGCAGGGGCGAACTACTATTTCAGCAAGCCGGCACGCGATCTCACGCTGCCCGAAGCGGCGCTGCTGGCGGCCCTGCCAAAGGGGCCAGTCGGCTACTCGCCGATCCTGAATCCGGAGAGGGCGTTTCGCCGGCGGAATACTGTGATCAACGCCATGCTGGAAGATGGCGCGATCACAACGACGCAGGCCAACGATGCGAAAGGCTCGCCGTTGGGTCTGCATCTGGCGCCCCCGCCGAACAGTGTTGCGCCATGGTTTGTCGAAGAGGTGCGCCGCGAGCTGGAGCACCAGTTCGGCACCGATACAGTGCACCAGGCGGGACTGAAGGTGTACACCACGCTCGATCTGCCGCTGCAGCGGACGGCGAACCGTGCGGTGCTCGATGGGCTGGCTGCCTATGAGCGTCGGCGCGGCTGGCAGGGTCACTTGTTGAACGTGCTGGCAGCCGGCGAGTCGATCGAGAATTTTCGCCATCCCGACTGGAGCTTGCCGGTCACGCCCGGCGCGTACCGGCACGGTCTGGTCGTTGGGGTGCTGGATAGCCGGGTCACGGTGAAGATCGGCGATGCACGGCTTGGGCTGCTGCCCGAAAACTGGGCATGGACAGGGGAGAAGGATCCGGCAAAACTCTTCAAAGTTGGAGACATCGTGTATGTGCGCGTCAGCGATGCGTCCGGCGATGCGTCCGGCAACGCTCGAGAAGAGCCAATCCTGCAGGGCGAGCTGGAGCAGGACTCCGGTGCGCAGGGTGCACTGATGGCGGTCGACAGCGCCACCGGCGACGTGCTGGCCATGGTCGGCGGACGGGACTTCAATCTCTCGCAGTTTAACCGCGCGACCCAGGCGGAGCGGCAGACGGGCTCGTCGTTCAAACCCTACGTATACACCGCTGCCGTTGAAGCGGGAGCGACGCCGCTGGAGACGATCGCGGACAGGCCAATGACCTTCCAGACCCCCGGCGGTCCGTACACACCGCATGACGATGAACCGGATTACCTCGGCACCATCACGCTCGAGAAGGCATTTGCCGAGTCGCGCAATATCCCTGCGCTGCGCCTTGCAGAGCGAGTGGGGATGCATGCGGTCATCGATGTCGCACAACGTTTCGGCATCACCCGGGATATCCCACCCTATCTGCCGGTTGCGCTTGGTTCGGTAGAGGTAACGCTGGCGCAACAGGTGGCTGCCTACAGTAGTTTTCCCAATGACGGCGTCCGCGTAGCGCCGCACCTGCTGCGCAGAGTGACGAATGCGGACGGTATGCCGCTCTTCGAAGATCGGGCACAGGTCTTCCAGTCCACCAGCGCGAAGACGGCGCGCACCATGATGGTGCTGTTGCGCGCGGTTACGAGCAGCGGCACAGCAGCCGAGGCTGCGACGCTGCATCATCCGGTGGGCGGCAAGACGGGTACGACCGACAATTTCACAGATGCATGGTTCCTGGGTTTTTCGCCATCGGTGACTTGCGGCGTCTGGATGGGCTATGACGCGCGGCAATCACTGGGTGACAAGGAGACGGGGGCGCGCGCCGCGCTGCCGGTTTGGATGGATTTTATGCGGGCCGCGGATGCTGGGAAGGACGACGAGCGCTTTCCTTGAGCTTTATTTGAGTTGTGAGGAAAGAGCAGAAGCCGGGACGATGTCATGTATTGAGTGAGGCGATGTAGGCATTTTCTTTGGCGAAAATGCCTGACGAGAGTGGCGCTTCACCTTACAGCAACCCGGCTTCTGCTCAAGTCAGCTTGAAAAAGCCTTCGAAGGAGCGATCGCTGCATGTTCGCGCGTTCGAGAAGAATGTTGAGAAGAACAAGCACAAAAAAGCAACGCCGCACGGTATGCGGCGTTGCCTGGTCTTGCTGGGTGTCTCGATAGTTCCGTTCTACTTGAGGTCGTCCAGCTTGCCGACGCGGAACAGCCGCGAGACGGCTGCAATGAAGCGGCGGGATGAGGCTTTGGTGGGAACCTTGCCGGAGAGGATATCGCTGTAGTGGATTTCCGAGCCGTAGTAGGTTGCGGTATCGTCCTTATTCTGGTTCACGTAGTCGCCGGTGAGGTCGACGCCTGCAAACAGGCCCTTGCTGCGGGAATAGGTGAGGAATTCAGCGTTGGCCAGCCCGGAGATGGCGGCCTGGGAGTTGCGGCCCACCGGACCTGCGGACGCCGCAATGTCGCCGCCCAGCTTGATCTTTTCCTTCAACATGTCATCCATGCTCTTGTGGTTGGTTCCGACCAGCACCAGATCCGTGGACTGGCCGCCGGCCTGCAGGCCAAAGCTGGCTCCCGTGATCTGGATGAAGACCGGTGCGCTCCATCCGCGGCGGGTGCGGCAGGTCGCCAGGCCTTGTCCGTACTGGGCGCCGACCAGAAAGGCGCCTTTCTTGAAGCCGGGCACGACAGCGACGCAATGGGCCATGGCGGCAACGCGCAGCGGTACCGTCTTGTCTGGCGTGGCCATCAGTTCGTGGATGACCGCGGTCGCCGAATCGATGCGGTCGTCAAGCTTCTTCATATCGGTGGCGGCGGATGCCACGCCAGTAAGCAGGGTGACCAGGCAAAGCTGGCCTGCAAGGTGTTTCAGGATATTGCGCATCGATTCAGTCCTCCCCAAGGTGTTACGACACGGGTGATGCTACACCCAAGCGTCAAAAAATCTGTTTGAAAACTCGCCAGTGAGATGCCGATTGCGGTACGGGGTTGGTTCGAAACGTGCCCCGCGAGCGCTTTAGATGGTTCGGCCCGGTCGTCGCAGGCGGCGAAAATACCGGCGGGCTGTCTCAACATCGCGTCCGATTTGTGCGCGCAGTGCCTCTGGAGAAGGCCACTGCTGCTCGTCGCGCAGGCGGGCCAGAAAGCTGAGGCGGAGCGGCGTGCTGCTGGTGAGCTCGACCGGTCGGAAGTCCAGTAGATGGCTTTCGATGGCGAAGGAGGCATCGGCAAATGTAGGCCGGGTGCCGACGTTGGTCACGGCATCGAAGCAGCCCTCTTCCGAAGGATCGGGACCGATCTGCAGGCGAGTGACATAGACGCCGGCAGCCGGCGTCAAACCGTCGTAGTCGGCCAGGTTGACGGTGGGCACGGTGAGCCGGGTGCCGATGCCGCGGCCCTTAGCCGGATGACTCGAAATGGAGAATGGACGGCCGAGCAGCCAGCGCGCGGGGCGCATGTCGCCGGCAGAGACGAGCTTGCGGATGAGGCTGCTGGAGACGGCCATGCCGCGAACCTGCAGTGCCTGATAGATATGCACGGCGAAACGAAGCTCCTGCCCCAGCGCGGTGAGTTCGGCAACGCCGGCCTGGGCGCGATGGCCGAAACGAAAGTTATCGCCCTCATGCACTTCAACGGCGTGCAACCGGTCGAGCAGCACCGTGCCTGCAAAGGTCTCTGCACTCTGCTGCGAAAACTCCGCAGTGAAGGGAAGGATGACAGTGGCGTCGATGCCGGTGGTGGCAAGCAGGGCAAGCCGTTCGGCGAGTGTGGGTGTGATGAGGCGCGGCCCGGCGCCGGGGCGGAGCAGGTGCGTGGGATGCGGCTCGAAGGTGACTGCGACCGAGCGCGCGCCTAGTACACGTGCGCGTTCCACAACCCTCGCCAGCAGGAAGCGATGTCCGAGATGCACGCCGTCATAGTTGCCCACGCTTAATACGGTCGCGTGGTAGTCCGGAGGCAGCATGTCGAAGTGATGGAAGGTCTGCATGGTGAACTAGAGTTCGATGGGGACGCGAAGGCCGTCGTAGGCCAGGTGGATGGACGCAGGAAGCTGCTGCTCCATCTCCGCGTGCATGATCTCGTGCGACATGTGGGTGAACCATGTATTGCGCGCGCCGATCTTCTGCGCCCAGGCGATGGCGTCGGCAATGTTTGCGTGGGTAGGATGCGGTTGGGGGCGTAACGCATCGAGTATCACCACGTCGAGCTTCTCAAGCAGGGGAAGACTGGTGTCCGGGATACTGCTCATATCGGTCAGGTACGCAGCATTGCCGAAGCGGTAGCCGGTAACGGGGAGCCGGCCGTGCATCAGCGGAACCGGCGTGAAGATCAATCCGGACGCTTCGACCGGGCCATCGAGGCGGACCAGTTCGACGCGGGCACGCGTGGGATAGGTGGCGTCCTCCGCGAACGTGTAGGAGAAGACGCGCTGCAACACGTCGGCTGTCGGAGGATCGGCAAAGAGCGGCATCTTCCGCTCCCGATGCGCGAAGCTGAGGGGCCGCAGATCATCGAGACCCATAATGTGGTCCGCGTGCGGATGCGTGTAGAAGACGGCATCCACACTGCGGATGCCGAAGCGGAGCGCCTGCTGGCGGAAGTCAGGGCCGGTATCGATGAGCACCCGGTGCGACCTGGATGCTGCGCCGTCCTGGCCTTCTGTTTGCCACTCGATGGCGATGGAAGGACGCAGCCGCTGATCCCGTGGATCTGCCGACGTGCAGACACGGCAGCTGCAACCCAGGGTGGGCACCCCCATGGACGTGCCGCTGCCGAGAAACAAAATGCCGGCGTGGCTGCGAGGCGGCAGGCGGTTCGCTCCTACCGTACCGGTGGCTTGGCGCCTGGATTGTGGGCGCTGTTGGAGATGGCGTTGGTAATCTCCATGAACATCATGCGCAGCTCGAAGAGGGCGTTCTGCAACAGTCGCTGTTCCTTGTCGGAGAGGTTTCCCTTGGTCTTCTCGACCAGCACGCTGAGCATGTCGATGCTCTGACGCGCGCCCAGTATGTCCACGCGCGGCTGCTCGCCCGGCTGTGCCCCGGCGCCCATCTGCAATGCTGCCGTCATGTAGACCGACTGGACGAGCTTGTCGAAGGTCATCTCCGCGCCACGTCCGCCGAGCGATTCACGCGCGGCGGGATTGGCCTGCGTGATCATGTCGTCGAGCTTGCGCGACGACGCGCGATAGTCGGCGTCCTGCTGCGCCGATTCGACAGCCGTCGGCTCGGGGAGGGCATCCTCTGCGTCCTCGAAGGCCTCTTCTTCTACGGGCAGCGGTTCCAGGCTGCGAGTGATGACCTCTTTCTCAACCGGAGCGTCCTGTACCAGCTGCGGGCCTTTCTTCACTTCGGCCGGCGGTTCGCTCTTCGACTCCGGTGGTGGTTCGGGCTGTGCGGCCGGCGCCGGAGCAGCACTCTCCTCCTCGGCAGGAGCGCCCTCGCGGCGATCTCCATCGAGGGTGAACTTACGGCGGTCGGTAACAGTGAATCCGGATGTCTGGTCTGACATGGTGATGGCTTTTCCTTAAGTGGGTTGCGCGGCGGATCGCGTGAGCGCAGGTTGCGTGAGCAATGTGGCCGTAACGCCCGCGGTATCGAGAGCGACGTGCCGTTCGGCAACCTCGCTGCGTACGATGCCGAGGCCGTAGCGGGTACCGCTGTAAAGGGCGGTGCTGGTGATGCGTCCCACGGATGCGCCGGCAGCCGTGAGCTCCGCGGGCAGCACTGTGGGCTCCCCGGAGAGGGTGACCTGCGCCAGGCGACGATGCACATTGCCGCGCGAGCGGATACGTTCGACGATCTCCTGCCCCAAGTAGCAGCCCTTGGCAAAGTGCAGCGCCCGGGTCTGGCTGGTCTCCTGCGGCAGATCGCGTTCGCTCAGATCCACCCCATAACGCGGCGTGCCTTCCAGCACGCGCAACGATTCCGCCGCGCGCAGCCCGCACGGTAAAGCGCCTGCTGCGAGCAGAACATCCCACAGCATGCGGACGGTTTCGTTTGCGCACGCGAGTTCGAAGCGCGGCGATACGGTGGGGTAGCCGCCGGTGAGCTGCACGGGAACACCGCAGATGCGCGTTTGCATCAGCCAAAGGGGCGCCAGACCCGCCGAGGACGGGGCGGTTGGGGGAAGTGTGACACCCAGCGCAGCGAGCAATTGCGGTGCGAGTGGGCCAGCAAGGCCGAGAGCCGTGCGCGTCGAAGAGATGTCTTCAATCGCGACGTCATCCATGATGATGAAGCGGTCGAAATGCGTCATGAGTGCGGGGATCTGGCTGCGATCTGTCATCACCAGCAGATGGTCGGCAAGCAGGAAGGCATCGCAGTCGCCCTGAATGCGCCCCTGCGCGTTCAGCACGAAGCTATAATTGCCGGCGCCTTCGGTCAGCCCTTGAATATTGTTGGTGAGCATCCCGTTCAGCCAGCGCAGCCGGTCGGCACTCCCTACTGCGATCTGTCCTCGTCCCCCCAGGTCAAAGGCGCCTGCCCCTTCGACCAGAGCGGCGACCTCCTGCGAGGTGACGCTGAAGACGGGATAGCTGAGCGCTCCGGCCAGCTCGTGGAGCGAAGACGGAACGCCGCCCAGCGCTTGAGCCAGTGCTGTGGGGGCGCTCACCGGAAGGGTGGCTGCTGCGTCTGCTGAAGTGACGGTAGTTGTAATGGGATTGTCCTGCATAGCGGGAAGCCTGAGAAAATTATAGCCTTCTGGTGCAGCATTTTCTCTGGCCGGCGCCAGCAGAGCGCATGGGTCTTCTCTTCAAGGGAAGGCCGGTCTTCAAGGGAAGGCCGCCCAGAGGGCTCTTTGCCCTGGTATCGCATCAGAGAAGCATGGTTTCGCGGGGAAGCATGGTTTCGCGGGTGATTGGGGGCGAGCGATGGGGATAAGGTCGAAGCGGGCCGCCTGTGTTGCGGCGGCGGTGGTGCTGACCGCGCTGCCCCTATCGGCGCAACAAAAGAGCGGTTCCGGCGACGACAGGGCGCCGCAGAAGGCCCAGCCGACGGTGGAGAAGAAGATCACCCCGGCACAGGCGAAGGAGCTGTTCGCCTCCGTCGACCAGATTCTCGGCTTCGCCAGCAAGGACAGCGATCTTGCAATCCGCCGGTCCGTCAAGCGGCAACTGACGAGTCGCTCCGAGGTGGAGCACTACATCTTGAGCAAGATGAAGGACGACAAGGATGCGCAGCGGCTGCAAAGCTCCGAGATCGTGCTGAAAAAGTTCGGTCTGCTGGATCGCGACTTCGACCTGCGGCCGTTTATCGTGAGCCTGCTGACCGAGCAGATCGCGGGCTACTACGACAGCAAGACCAAGACCGTAAACATGCTCGACTGGATCGCGCCGGACGACCAGAAGCCGGTGCTGGCGCACGAACTGACGCATGCCCTGCAGGACCAGCATGTGGACCTGGACAAATGGGGTGACCAGAGCAAGGACTCAGTCGCAAAGAACGTACAAGAAGACAACGATCATCTGCGTGTGGACGAAACGGACACGGCACGCGAGGCAGTAGCCGAGGGACAGGCGATGGTCGTCTTCCTGGACTGGGGCTTGGCGCCGAAGGGCCAATCGCTCGCGAAGCTGCCGGACATTGGCGCAAAGCTGGACGATATGGGCGGCGACGACAGCGACTCACCGGTGATGAACCGCGCACCGCTGCTGCTGAAGGAGTCGCTTCTGTTTCCGTATCGCGAGGGACTGAACTTCGAGCAGATTGTCTTGAAGGATGAGGGCGCCAAGGAGGCCTTTGCCGGGGCGCTGGACCGGCCGCCGGCAACGAGCTACGAGGTCATGCATCCGCGGGCCTGGGAGCGGCAGGAGCATCCCACCCTGCTTGTGATGCCGGACATTCACCCTATCCTGGACGCCGACTATGCGCCGTATGACATTGGTGTGATGGGCGCGCTCGATGTGAAGATCCTGACGGAGTTGTTTGCCGGAAAGGATGCGGCTGCCCTGCTCACGCCGGAGTGGGATGGCGGTGTGTACTACGCGGCGCAGAGCCGCTCCGCGACCACACCGGCGGCGAAGGCGTCGACGAAATCCGTCGCGCTCTTGTACCTCTCACAGTGGAAAAGCGAAGAAGCAGCAGCGAAGTTCGCAGCGATCTATGCCGACAATCTGAAGCGCAAGTACAACGAAGTGCATGTACAGCCGACGGATGCGAGCGAGACGTCGGGAGAGAGCGTCTACATGACCGAAGAAGGGCCCGTGGTCATCACGACCTTCGGCCGCGGTGTGTTCATCAGCGAGAGCTTTCCGTTGCCGCTGGCGCGCAAGCTGGAGCTGGCGATGCTTGGCGCGCTGCAGCATAACGGGCAGCAGCAGACCTACCTGCGCCGGCAGGATTTTCGACAGCAGCCGGCGGAGTTGAGCACGAGTCTGACGCAGCTGTTCAGCCACTACGGGATGTTGCGCGCAGCGCTGCCCTCCATCACCCGGCGGGTATACTAAGCCCTCCAGCTACCACACCTATGCGCGGGCTGCAGCGAGCGCGGAGAACGATTTGCAACAGGCACAGATTGGCATTATCGGCGGCAGCGGACTCTACTCCATGCCGGGCATTACCGACACAAAAGAAGTCACAGTCCAGACACCCTTCGGTGCCCCGTCCGACGCGTTTGTTCTTGGGGCACTGGAAGGCCGCAGCGTGGCGTTCCTTGCCCGGCATGGCCGCGGCCACCGCCTGCTGCCGAGCGAGATCAACTTCCGCGCCAACATCTTCGCGATGAAGACGCTCGGCGTCGAGCGCATCATCTCCGTCTCCGCCGTGGGGTCGCTCAAAGAAGAGCACAAGCCTACCGACTTCGTGGTGCCGGATCAGTTCATCGATCGCACCTTCCTGCGCACCAGCACCTTCTTCGGCGACGGCATCGTGGCTCACGTGGCCTTCGGCGACCCTGTATGTGGGGTCGTAGCGAAGACGATTGCCGATGCCTGCGATGCCGAAAAGGTCACCGGCAAGCGTGGCGGCACGTACGTGTGCATGGAAGGCCCGCAGTTCTCTACTCGCGCGGAGTCGAACCTCTACCGCAGCTGGGGTGCGGACGTGATCGGCATGACCAATCTGCAGGAGGCCAAGCTCGCTCGCGAAGCAGAGATCTGCTATGCCACCATGGCCATGGTGACCGACTATGACTGCTGGCGCGCCGGCCACGACGATGTGACGGTGGACCAGATCGTAGCCGTGATGCACCAGAACGCGGCCAACGCCGCCAAGGTGCTGCGCGCCGCGGTGCGGGCGGTGCCGGCGGACCGCATCTGCGCCTGCGCGAGCGCCATGCAGTACGCGATCCTGACCAGTCGCGACGCGATCCCGGCGGCGACACGCGCCAAGCTCGAACCGATTCTCGGAAAATATCTCTCGTAGTCAAAAAAAGGAAGTGTATGTCCATCGTTGTTGTCGGTAGTGTTGCGTTCGATAGCATTGAAACCCCGAGTGGCCGCGTCGATCACGCATTGGGTGGGGCCGCCACGCACTTTGCACTGGCCGCCAGCTACTTTACGCAGGTGCGGGTAATCGGTGTGGTCGGCGAGGACTTTACCGCCGAGAACGAGGATGTGCTGAAGAAGCGCGGTGTGGATACGACGGGTATCGAGCATGTCTCCGGCAAGAGCTTCCACTGGACCGGTTCCTATACGCGCAACCTGAATGAGGCCGACACGCTGGCGACGGAACTGAATGTCTTCGAGACATTCACACCGAAGATTCCGGAGAGCTATCGCGATGCGGAGTTTCTCTTCCTGGCCAACATCGATCCCACGCTGCAGGCGCGAGTCCGCCAGGAGATGCCGAAGGTCAGGATGGTGTGCGGCGATACGATGAACTACTGGATCAAGGACCATGGTGCCGCGTTGGCTAAAGTGCTGGTCGATCTGGATGTGCTGCTGATCAACGACGGCGAGGCCAAAATGCTGGCCAATGACGCGAATCTGGTGAAGGCAGCCAAGGCGATCCAGGCCAAGGGCGTGAAGACCCTGATCGTGAAGCACGGCGAGTACGGTGCGACCATCTTCTTCAGTGAGCGATCCTTCCCAGGCGCGAAGGCCGATATTGACTCCACGCCCTTTCGTGCACCGGCGCTCCCGCTGGCCGAAGTGGTGGATCCAACGGGCGCGGGTGACTCGTTTGCCGGCGGATTCTTCGGCTACCTTGCTTCGCAGAAGGGTGAGCTGACGCCCGCGAACTTCCGCAAGGCCATGTTCTATGGTGGCGTCATGGGCTCGTTTGCCGTCGAGAAGTTCGGTACAGAGCGGACGCAGAATCTGACTCGCGAGGAGATCGATGCGCGCTTCCAACAATTTCGCGCGCTCAGCCACCTTGACTGAGGCGTCCGGAAAAGAGGAAGTTTCGCGGCCCGCTTGCGGCGAGACCGCTCCGGGAGAGATTGCTCCGGTCGTTCTGCTCAGCGGCCTGCTTACCGTTGTCGTGCTGTTCTTCTGCTCCCAGCATCAGCTGCTGCTGCTCTATGGCGACGCGGTCGCGCATCTGCACATCGCACGACGCCTGTTCGACTCCAGGACGCCCGGGTTCCGTCAACTGGGCTCCGTCTGGCTGCCGCTGCCGCATCTGCTGCTCGTACCCTTCGTTCAAAAGATGAGCTGGTGGCAGAGCGGCGAGGCGGCGGCTCTGCCATCCATGGCCTGCTACGTCGCTGGCTGTGTCGGGCTGTACCGGCTGGCGCGTTGCTTCCTTCGCCAATCGGTCGCATGGCTCGCCGTTGGCTTGTTCGCGCTGAATCCGGGCCTTCTCTACTTCTCCACTACGGCGATGACCGAGCCGCTGTTCCTGGCGGAGATGATCTGGGCCGCGCTGTTGCTTACGCTCTTCGCACAACGATCCGCGGCAGGGAAGACCGAATCGCTGAGTCGCTTGCTGTTAGGCGCTTCGACGGTGCTGGTCTGCGCGGTCTTCACCCGCTACGATGGGTGGATCTACGCCGCCGCAGCGTGGTGTTTCGCATCCTGGGTCGTGCTTGCACGGCGCAATTTGCGAGAGCGGCTGACCGGCATCTGGCTGCTTGCTTCGGCGCTGGTGGTGATCGCGCCGCTGTTGTGGCTCGCCTATAACGCAAAGCAGTTTCACGACCCGCTCGATTTTCTGCGCGGCCCGTACTCGGCGCGCGCCATCGAGGCGCACACCTCCCCGTCCGGCGGGGGCCACTATCCCGGCTATCACCGGATGCGGGTGGCCGCACTCTACTTTCTGAAGGCAGCGGAGTTGGGTGCGGTCGTTCCGCGGGCCGCGACTCTGCTCTTCTTGATTGCCATCGCGGGCACTGCGGTGCTGTGGCTGCGGCGGCGCCATCCGGGGCTTGTTGCCGCATCTCTGCTGTGGCTGCCGCTGCCGTTCTATGCCTACTCGGTTGCCTACGGATCGGTGCCGATCTTCATACCGGTGTGGTGGCCGCACTCCTGGTACAACACTCGCTACGGCATGGAGCTGCTGCCGGCCTTCGGGCTGTTTGCCGCGGCTGCCGTGGAGGGACTGGTGACCTGGCGGCCGCGCTGGGCAAGCTGGGCGGTTGGCACGGCTGGCGCCCTGCTGATGCTGAACGCAATCCTGATCGTGCGCGCGCGTCCGCTGGTCTTTCAAGAGGCAGTCGCCAACTCGCGCACGCGCATCCCGTTTGAACGGGCCTTGGCCGCAGGACTCCGCGGGCTGACGCCAGGGGAGAGCCTGTTGATGTACACCTCCGAGCATGTGGGTGCGATCCAGCGTGCCGGCATTCCGCTGCGTGACATCATCAATGAAGGTGACTACTACGAATGGGGAGCGGCGCTTGCGCAGCCGGATGCGAAGGCGCACTACGTGGTAGCGCTGGATGGTGATGCTGTGGCCAAGGCCGTGGCCGCGCATCCACAGGATCTCACTCTACTGCAGGTGATCTGCTCGACCGGGCAGCCGTGTGCCCGGATCTACGCCTCCCAGCGTGTTGTTTCCCAGACTCCTCCTCCGACGACCCACTGAGCAGTGGCGCCTGGGCGAACTGCCGCCTAAAGCATTGTCACGGTTGCCGTGTGGAGCCAAGTTCCGCGGATCATCGCGCTCGTCTCTATACCTACGGTGAACATGCTCTCGCGACTCACAGTGAACATGCTCTCGCCCGCGAGTGGGAGTGGCGGCTGCGTCACTCGGTGGTAGCATCACGCGATGGGCGGCGCGTGATCGTCACCCACGGTTGGGCAGTGAATCGCGATGATCGTAGACGGCACGAGACATGTTTTGAGCTTCGACCAGCTGCAGCAATGGGGCCTGACAGGCACGGCTGCTGCTCGACTGGTCTTGGCATGCGTTCTTGGCGGAATCGTCGGGCTCGACCGTGAGTACCACCACAAGCCCTCCGGCGTTCGCACCAATCTGCTGATCTGTTTCGGCTCGGCGCTCTTCACCTATCTCTCCCCACTGATTGCGGGCGAGCTGAGCACGAGCAAAGGGCAGATCGCCTCCAACATCGTGCAGGGGGTCGGGTTCCTTGGCGCGGGGCTGATCCTGCACAATCGTAACCGTATTAGTGGCCTGACCAGCGCGGCTACGGTCTTCTCCGTGGCTGCAGTCGGAATGACCTGCGGCGCCGGACTGTACGTCCCGGCAGTCTTTTCAACTGTGCTGGTACTGGTAGCGCTTGAAGCCGTGGGCGCACTGGAGAAGACGACCAACCTGAAGCTGCAGACCCGAATCTACGAAGTCCGCGGATCGGACGCGGATGCAGTGCATCTGGCAGTGCTGCAGGCGATGGATCAGGAAAAACGGCGACTCGAGGGTATAGAGCGCGACAACATCGGCGGCATCGCACGCGCGTCCTTCTCGGTGATGGCGACGGGACATATTCATCATCGGCTGAAGGAAAAGCTCAAGGATTCGCCGGCGATCCATACCGTCTTAACCTTCCGCAGTTGGGAGGACGAGTGATCGAGTTCAGCAAAGCCCATGCCTGCGGTAACGATTTTCTGATTGTGGATGCAGCACAGGTACAGGGCTGCGATCTGGCGGAACTCACGCGCTCCCTATGTGCGCGCACTACCGGGATAGGCGCCGATGGTGTTGAGTATCTGACGCGGGTGAGCGAGCGGGAAGGACGCATCCGGCTCTATAACGCGGACGGCTCGATCGCGGAGATATCCGGCAACGGCACCCGTTGCGTTGCCGCATGGATGGCCTATCAAGGCGCTTTGGACGTGGGCAACGAGATACATCTTGAAACGGATGCGGGAGTTCGCATTTGCCGGATCGAGAGTGTCGCCGGAGGGAAGTGGCAGTTCATGACCACCATGGGGGTGCCTCTGGTACGCCAAGCTGTGGTCCATGTGGATGGCGGGCTCTCCGTTGCAGGCGCGGTGGTCTCGACCGGGAATCCGCACTTTGTCGTCCCTGTGGAGGATGAGAGTTTTGCAGTCGCCGGTCGCGGTTGGCAGCAGCTGGGAACCGCCATCTGTAGTCATCCGGATTTTCCCCAGCAGACCAACGTTGAGTTCGTGCGCAGGGTTCAGGACGACCTGATTGAGATTCGCATCTACGAACGCGGTGTGGGGCCGACCTCTTCTTCCGGCACCGGCACCAGCGCCAGCGCTGCTGCCATGATCGCGCTTCACGGAATGCCTGCGCGGCTGCGCGTCCATGCTCCAGGGGGCGAGCAACGCGTCATGTGGGCGGGACATGGCGAAGAGTTGCAACTCATCGGGCCGGCAGTGGTGCTGATGAGCGGTCAGTGGCTTGCTGCGGAGGGGTGTTGATGGCGCGGCCAATGCACTTTGCCGTTGTCGCCCCGGCAAGCCATGCCAACCCCGAAAAGGTACACCGCGGTGTCGAGCAATTGCGCCATCTCGGCCACACGGTCCGCGTGATGCCGCATGCACTCGGGCGGGAGTGGCCGTACTTCTCCGCAGCTCCGCAGCAGCGGCTTGCGGATCTGCATGCTGCCTTCGCCGATCCGGAGATCGACGCCGTAATCTGTATCCGTGGCGGATACGGAAGCAATTACCTGCTGGAGGGCCTCGATCTGGAGATGCTGCGCGGCCACCGCAAGCCGTTCATCGGCTACAGCGACCACACAACGATTGCCTCATGGATGCTGGATCAGGCTCAGCTCCCCGTATTGCACGGGCCCATGGTGGCTGCGGATTTCTCTCGCGCGGATGGTGTCGATATGCCGAGCTTTGTCGCCGCGCTTGGCGGGGATGCGTACTGCCTGGGCGAAGCAGAAGGACTGCGCGCGCTACGTCCTGGGACGGCAAGCGGCGTGCTCTATGGCGGTTGCCTGAGCCTGTTGGTGGCATCTTTGGGGACGCCCTTTGTCGCGCAGACCGAGGGGAAGCTGCTGTTTCTTGAAGATTTGGGCGAAAAGCCGTATCAGATCGACCGCATGTTGCGTCAGCTCAGGCTGGCAGGCAAGTTTGCAGGCGTCACGGGCATCGTCTTCGGCGAGATGCTGGATTGCGTATCGCCCGGTGCACCGGCGGACCTGACTGAAACAGTGATTGCGGCAGTGATGGACTGGTTTCCTGGGCCTATCGCTTATGGACTTCGCTCAGGACATGTATCGCGCGGCAATGTTACTTTGCCCTTTGGGCTCGATGCTGAGCTGATCGTGGATCAGGATGCTGCGGAACTGCGGATCGGATCGCGCGATGCAGGATTGAAACATGCAGGATTGAAACAAGAGGGGCAATGAAGATCGAAGCAAAGCGTGTACATCTGATCGGCATCTGTGGCACGGCGATGGCATCGCTCGCCGGCATGCTGCAACTGCAGGGGCATACCGTCACCGGATCGGATGCTGCGGCATATCCGCCGATGTCGCATCTGCTGGAAACCCTGGGCATTCCGGTGATGGAGCCCTACGCGGAGAAGAATCTGGATCCGCGCCCGGACCTGGTGATTGTCGGCAACGCAATCTCTCGCGGCAATGTGGAGTTGGAGTACGTGCTCGATGAGCGCATCCCCTTCCGGTCCATGGCGCAGACTGTTTACGAGGAGTTTTTGACCGGACGTGAATCGCTGGTAGTGACTGGAACGCACGGCAAGACGACGACCACCAGCATGCTGGCCTGGATCTACGAGACAGCAGCGCGGATGCGCGGCGAACATGGGCCGTCGTTCCTGATCGGCGGAGTCGCAGAAAACTTCGGCACCAGCTTCCAGCTTGCACCAAGCAGCAGCTTCATCCTGGAGGGCGATGAGTATGACACCGCCTTCTTCGACAAAGGGCCGAAGTTCATGCATTATTTTCCTGATGCTGCCATCCTGACGCATGTCGAGTTCGACCACGCCGACATCTACCGCGACCTTGAAGCGGTGAAGATTGCGTTCAAGCGGCTGGTGAACCTGATTCCACGTCGTGGTCGCGTGGTGGCTTTCGATGGAAGCGCCAATGTGAGCGAGTGTGTCGCGCGCGCCTTTTGCAAGGTGGAGCATTATGGCTTTGCCGATGGCTCCGCATGGCAGTTGCGCGACCTGACCCATCGTGACGGTAAGACACACTGGCAGGTGCTACGCGATGGCAAGCCGTGGCTGACATTGACGCTGCCGATGGCCGGCGAACACAACGCACTGAATGCGACGGCCGCCGCTGCACTCGCCGCAGGCCAGGGAGTCAGCGAGCGAGCGATTGTGGAGGCGATTGCCGGCTTTAAGAGTGTGAAGCGCCGCCTGGAGGTGCGTGCGGTCGAGCGTGGTGTGACCGTCATCGACGATTTCGCGCACCATCCGACCGCGATTCGCGAGACGCTTCGCGCGCTGCGTGCAGCGTATCCTGCATCGCGGCTATGGGCAGTCCTTGAACCACGTTCCAACACACTTCGCCGGAATGTCTTTGAGCATGAACTGGTGGAGGCGCTGGCACTGGCGGACGAGGTCATCCTAGCGGGCGTCTTCAAGCAGGAGAGCATTCCGGAACTGGAGCGGCTGCACCCGGAGGCTGTCGTCAAGGCGTTGGCGGCGCGAGGCCGGAGTGCTGCGCTGGGGAACGATGTCGACGAAATTGTCACACGCGTTGTTGCTAAAGCGCAGGCCGGCGACGTGGTAGCGATCCTGTCGAACGGCGGCTTTGGCGGCATCTACGACAAGCTGCCGGCGCGTCTTGCCGCCCAGACCGCGCCCGCTGTCGCGAAAGCCTGACGGGAGCGGCAAGCGCCATGCGAAGCCTACTTCTCATTCTGATCTGGACAGTGCTTGCGCTGCCGGCGGCGTTGTTTGTCTTTCCCTGGACGCTGATTACGCGCGATACGACGCTGCTGTTTCGCGTGGCCTTCTGGATCACACACATCGGCCTGCCGTTGGTCGGCGTGCGCATCGTCATCCATGGGCTGGAGCACCTTCCCCAGGGCGCGTCCATCGTCATGGCGAACCATTCCTCGAACCTCGATCCGCCGGTTCTGCTGCCCATGATCCCCAGACGTGTGGTCATCTATCTGAAGGCATCGCTGATGCGCATCCCTGTACTGGGGTACGCGATGCGTCTGGGCGGCTTCATCCCGGTGCAGCGGGACGGCAGCGTGCAGGGCGCGAGGGCGAGCAGCGCCGTAGCGCGCCGTGCATTGGACGAACAGCGTTGCCTGGTTGTCTTCCCCGAGGGCACTCGCTCGCGGGACGGATCGCTGTTGCCGTTCAAGAAAGGCCCATTCTTCCTGGCCATGGAGTCCGGCGCACCCGTGGTACCGACTTCGATTGTGGGAACGACCGGCTTGTTGCCGAAGGGATGCCTGAACCTGCGTGGCGGAACCGTGACGGTTACGTTTCATGCGCCGCTTCATCCCTCGGCCTATGGCAACAAGGAAGCGTTGATGGAAGCGGTCCGCCGCTCTATCGAGCTGGGCCTGCCTGAGGCCGCGACCGCTACTTCACGATAGCGTTATAGCCATCCGCAAGCAGGTGCTGCTTCATGGTTTCGGCCTGCGACGTGTCGTTGAATGGCCCCACCTGTATATGGAAGAACTTATCGGCCAATCCGCTGCGAATCTGTGGATTGAAGCCGCGTTTGCGCAGCGCACCGGCCAGCACCTCCGCATCTTCCTGACGGCTGACGGCGGCAATCTGCACCATGATGGGGTGTCCCGGGCCGGCTGGCGTGTTCGAAGCGTCAGCCGGCGTCGCCATAACGCCTGCGTGCGGTTTGTTGGGCGGTGCGGTGCGATGCGTGGGCGCAACCGCGGTGAGCGACGGGTCCTGCGCGTCCTGGTCGGCGACGCGTGGGCTCCTAGTGGGCTTGCGGGCGCTCGTTCCGTCCTGACCGGCTGCGGATGAAGGGGCCGGCTGACCTGCACCCTCATCCGACCGGCTCCCATCGGGGACAGGCGGCGTGAAGCCGGGCGGAAAGGCCGATCCGCTGCCCGGCGGTTGCGTCTTCGGGCTGGTTGCAGCCTGATCGTCCTGCAGCGCGCTCGAACTGGCGGTTGGCTTGGGAGTTGCCACGGGAGTCGGCGCGGGGTGCACGTTGCGCCGTCCCATGGAGTAGCCGAAGCCGAAGAAGATGCCGCAGATCAATACCACGCCGAAGAAGATGCTGAGCAGCGAGCCAATGCCCAGGGTCAGGTCTGCATCTGCCTTGGGCTGCTCCTGGTCGTTCTCTCCGAAAGGAAACTTCATGCGTGCGTATCCGACTCGGGGGGCGAGGACGGGGGAACATTTACCCCTGGCCCGGTGATGCCACCCGATACGGTCTTATTGAACAACGAGATGAGCTCGATGGGTAGGGGGAAGACGATGGTGGTGTTCTTCTCTGTACCAATATCGGTAAGGGTCTGCAGATAACGAAGCTGCATAGTGATGGGCTGCTGGGCCAACAGGGCGGCCGCGTCCACCAGCCGTTGTGAGGCGGCAAATTCGCCTTCGGCATTGATGATCTTCGAGCGCTTTTCGCGCTCCGCCTCAGCCTGCTTGGCCATAGCGCGGAGCATAGACTCCGGCAGATCGACCTGCTTAACCTCGGTGCTGGTGACTTTTACGCCCCAGGGCGCGGTGTGCTTGTCCAGGATCTCCTGGATGCGGATGTTGAGAGCCTCGCGATGGGAGAGCAACTCGTCGAGTTCCACCTCGCCGAGCACGGAGCGCAGCGTTGTCTGCGCAAACTGTGAGGTCTGGTAGACGTAGTTCGAGACCTCGATCACAGCTTTTGCGGGGTCGACGACCCGCAGGGTGATGACGGCATTGACCTTCAGCGTGACGTTATCGCGGGTGATGATGTCCTGCGGAGGGACTTCGAGCACCTCTTGCCGCAGCGTCACGCGCACCATCTGATCGAGTGGCCGAAAGACGAAGAACAGGCCCGGCCCCTTGGCGCCGTGCGCGCGACCCAGGCGGAAGATCACGCCGCGCTCATACTCACGCAGAATCTTGATGGAGCCCAGGAAATACAGGATGACGATGACGACAACGATCAGGACGATCAGGCTCATGGCAGGTGTTCCCTCGCGCAAGAAGTGTACCGCAGGGTGCTTGCCGCTCCGGTCGTTTTGAGGCTAGGAGTGCGGCAGCGGCTCGACCGTAAGGGTGAGTCCATCGACCGCCGTAACCCGCACCTGCGCGTCGCGGGCAGCAGGCGTATTCGAGTGTGCCTGCCATAGTTCTCCGTTGACCTGCACCTGGCCGTTGGGTTCGAGTGGCGTGACAGCAATGGCGAGCTGGCCGAGAAGCGCTTCTGCTCCGGTGACGGCCTTATTGCGGCGAGCGCGCACCGCCAGCCGCACCAGGAAGATGGTGATACCGCCGAAGGCGATGCCGGCTGCGATGGCCGTGAAAGGATGAACGCGCATCTCGGGTATCGGTCCATCGACGAGAGTGAGCATACCCAGCACCAGGCAGACGATACCTGCCAGACCGAGCACACCATGGCTCGCGAACTTGACCTCCAGCACCATCAGCACTGCGGCCCCTAACAGCAACCCAACGGCGGTGTAGTGCACCGGCAGCAGGTTCAACGCGAAGAGCGAGAGCAGCACGAGCAGCGTGCCGAGTGCGCCGGGGACGATGGTGCCCGGTGCGTTGAACTCCAGATAGATCAGCAGGCCGCCAAGCACCAGCATGAGGACGGCGAGGTCCGGACTCATCAGGCGGTCGAGGACGACATCCCGCATGGTGGGGGTCACCGCATCGATCATGGCGTCCTTGGTATGCAGCGTCACCTTCGCGCCGTTCATGCGCGTCACGGTGCGGCCGTCCAGCTCGCGCAGAAGCGTATCGCGGTCCGGCGCAATGAGATCGATGAGGCCGAGCTGCTTCGCCTCCTGGTCGCTGTAGGACTTGGAGTTACGTACTGCGTCCTCCGCAGCCTGGGGATTGCGGCCGCGCTGGGCAGTGTAGGAGCGCAGAAAGGCTGCTGTATCGTTCTCCAGCTTCTGCTTCATGATGTCATCGAGCTTCGCCCCCTCGACGACGGGATGGGCTGCGCCGGCGTTGGTGCCTGGGGCCATGGCGGCGATGTCCGCCGACTCCAGCAGGAAGAATCCTGCAGAACCGGCACGTGCGCCTTGCGGCGCGACATAGACGATCACCGGAACCGGAGACGTACCGATGCGCCCCACCATGTTGCGCATGGTGGTGAGCAGGCCTCCCGGCGTATCGAGCTCGATCAGCAGTGCCTGCGCCTTGATCGCGGCGGCATGGTCGAGTGCGCGATCGAGGTAGCCTTCGCTGATGGGCTGAATGGTGTCCTGGAGATGGACAAGGACAACCACGGGCCGCGCGGCGTGCGCAGGCTGCGCCCACACCATAAGCAGCGCGAAGAGAGTGAGGGCGAAAGCGCGTAGCGTCTTCATGGGTGGGTTGGGAACTGGGGGGGCTGGGGTGTGGATGCAGTGGGCGCAAGCGCCTGCAGAAGTCCGCGCGCGTCCGGATTGCCGGGTTCGACCTGCAGCGCGTTGCTCACATCGATACGCGCTGCAGGCAGCTGGTGCGCCGAACGTTCCAGCCGGGCCAGCGTGAGCCAGGCTGCCGCGCTAGGCTGCAGTTTGAGAGAGCTTTGCGCCTCTGCACGCGCCTGGGCGTCGTCGCCGTTGCGCCGGCGTACTTCGGCCAGTCCGGCGTGGGCGGCTGCATTCTTCGGATCGGCTGCGAGAGCCAGCTGAAATTCGCGCTCTGCTTCCAACAGAAGTCCGCGGCCCAGATAGGTGCTGCCTTCCTTGGTGAGCGCCGCAGCCTGCTGCGCAGGTGGCAGCGTGGCCAGCCGCTGCGCCTCCATCTCTTCCATCTCCGAGGCGGCCTGGCGGAACGACGCATCGTTGTAGCTGCGCTTGATGCGCTCCAGCGGGAGGTTGCGCCGTGCCGGTGAGGGACTTGTATCCTCCGTGCTGTTTGCCTGTGCGCTCGTGGGCACTACGGCGGGTGCTGCCGGCTGACGCAGCATGGCCTGCAGGTTCGCGACCTCGGAGTCTTGGGGGCGCAGCTTCAGAGCCTGCCCGACGGCGGTCAGGGCATTGCGTGCATCGCCACGGCGAGCCAGGGCAATCGCGAGATTGAAGTCGTAGTCAGGATCGTGAGGATCGCCGGTGATCGCTTCCTGAAAGAGTGCGCCGCCATCGTGCCCGCGCCGCGAGGCAGCAACGCCCTCGTCGTTCACAACCTCCGGCAAGGGCAACTGGCCGGCGACGAAGGTGAAGGCCTCCTCTGCCTGGTCATAGTGGCCGGTGTAGAAGAACGCAAGCCCGCGATAGAACTCGGCTTCAAGCGCGGCGCGATCGGTCTTACGCAGGTGCCCCAGCGCGGCGGCGGATGCGTCGAACTGCTGCTCGGTGAAGTAGGTCATGCCCAGCGCCAGCCAGGCTGGGGAATAGGCAGGGTTCTCCGCAACCGCGATCTTGAGATGACGAAGACGCTCTGCCGGATCGGTCTCGACGATGCCGCGAATGTAGTTCTCAAAGCCGTTCAGGCGAAAGTTCGCGCCCGCGGCGAGGAAGCTGCTCTCCGGCAGGGGAAACTTGGGATCGAGCGCACGCGCCACATGCCATGCCAGGCTGTCCAGCACGTCGAGCATGTGATCGAGCGCACCGTCCTCGACCAACGGGGAACTCAGCCGCAGTGCGTTGACGTCCAGCAGCTCGGCGGAGACATGCAGGCTGTTGCCCTGCATGGTGTAGGAGCCGACGATGATGTCGTCGGCATCGAGTGTCTGGGCAAGCCGGATCGCCGTGGCGCGCGACGGCTCAAAGTTCTGCGGGAGGCCGAGATGTTCCAGCGCATACTTCCGATCGTCGCGGCTGATGATGTCGAAGCCTGAGGCGCCCAGGCGCTGGTTGAGGATCTCCGAGACGGCTTCGCCGATCCAGTCGAGGCTGGCCTGGCCGGTACGATTGTCGAACGGGAGTGCGAGCACCAGCCGGTGGTGCACCTTGGCCGGCAGCATCGCTGTGTCTGCGATGGACTGCGCTGCACGGGCCTGCGACAGGCCGAGCAGCGCACATGCCACTGCGCACGCCATCAGGGTGAGCGAAACGACAAGCCGGGACCGCAATGGAAGTGGGGGGGGCACGCAGCAGTGATTATAGTGCGGCGCCCCAGGCAGCCCAGATCGCTGCAGTTCAGATCACCGCAGTCCAGATCACTGCGGTTCTGCCGCTTGCCGTACTCGTCATGGCAGACGCGCTTCCTGAGGACGGTCGAAGTGCAGGACGGCGGCCCACTGGCCGTTGCGCTCCGCCTTCCAGACCACCTTGCCGCCAAGCATGCCGGCGACGGCCTCTGGCGGCAGATCGCGATGGAAGTCGAAGTACCGGCGGTCGAGGGCCTCATTGCGCGGCCCTAGACTAAAGGGCAGATGGGGCGGGTCGTACTTCGTGGAGAAGAGGATACCGACGGTGTAATCCGGCAGTGCGGCTGCGCGCTGGATCTGCTGGAGTGAGAAGTTGTCGATAGTGACGACAGGGATCGGCTTCCGCATGTACCCCAGCTCCGGCTTGGTCAGTTCGTCCGAGACAGGCCACGCCGTCAGTACGGTCTCCTGCGGATAGCGCGTTACCGCCTGATGAATGGCCTGACGGTCGAGCTGAATGGAATTGCTGTAGCTGAGGTTATCCTCCGGTGCAAACCGGTAGGGCGGGTTGATGAACAGGCCAATCGCAAACCCAACCGCAGCCAGCGCGACCATGGCGCCCCACCCCGGAATCCTTCTCCAAAAAGCGGCGACGCACACCAGCAGAACCAGGGGGTAGAGCGGGAGCAGATATCGCGTCAGCAGCGCGCCGCCCAGGACGGAGAAGAGTAGCGTATTGGCGACGAAGACCCAGACGAGAGGCACTACGAACTGCCGTGGCAGGGACGGCCGCGTACTGCCATCGGGCAGCGCACGCGGTACCAGCAGCAGGGAAGCGCATGCGCACAAGACGGGTACAAAGAGGTTCATGTGCGCGGTGAGGTGGAGGATGCGGTGCATCAGCGCCAGCAGGATGCGCAGAGGCGAGAGCGTCGCCTGCGCGTTATAGCGCAGGTACTCCGGATTGCCGAAGACGTGGCCGGTGCGCCGCCAGTGGTAGAGGTACCAACCGCACAAGGGCAGCAAGGAGGCGAGCAGGGCCGCACCTTGTTTCAGTGAATGGTTGCGAACGGATTTTTCCCGCAGTGCACACCAGCCCTCGTACATCGCCAAGGCCAACGGTGTGCAGACAGCGGTCTCCTTGGAGAGCGTGGCCAGCGCAAAACACAGCGCGGCCGGCACGATTCGCGCCTGCCGTCCCCCGGGAACGACGTAGACCAGTCCCCACAGCGTGAATGCAGCGGCCAACAGATCCGCGTGCGCCAAGGTGCTCTGCGCGAACCACACCGGATAGAGAGCGGTCAGCAGCGTGGTGGCCGCGGCAATCGAGGTACGGTCCGTGATCCGCCTGGCAAGCTGGTAGACCGCGAGCAATGCGAATGTTGCGACGAGCAACTGCGCCAACCGGGTGATGAAAGGGTTGAAGCCGGAGAGCTTCCACCACATTGCGAGATAGATCGCAGGCAGCGGCGGGTGCGCGTTCGACAGTGTGCTGTAAGGGATCAGCGCGCGAGTACGGAAGAAATCGTAAGCGGCAGGGATGTAGTAGCCGGCCTCGTCCCAGTAGTAAGGAAGACGCAGCAGCGCGAAGTGGGAGAGATACAAAGCAACGAAGATCAGCGGAAAGACCAGCCACAAAGGAAAGGGCCGGTCTCTCTGCTCATCGCGATACGGCCATGTGATACTCCGGAGGAAAGAAAAGATTGCTGCCTCCGCAATCGTTGAGGGATGCGGTCAATCAGTGTCTTTTAATCTGTGTCTTAGTTGAGGGGGCGCGGTCCGGACGGGACCGGCTCAAGCGTAATGACACCGAAGGCCTGCTCGTACTGCGCCAGGTTCTGGCCGAGCACATTGAAGAGCGCCTTGGCCTGCTGCGGACTCAAGTAAATGCCTTGGAAGCCCTTGATGGTGACCTGCTCCGGCGAATCCTGATGTGCGGTGCCGAAAGAGAGGAAGAAGTCCCAGACGCTGGCGCGGACCTGCACGCTGTTTGCGTACCCCTCGCGGTAGTCGGGCGCTTCGGTAACGGTAATCCGGGGCTGGTTGTTCGATTGATTGATATCTGCCATGCCTATGCTCGTTTTCAGTGTCTCGGAGGATGCCGAAGAGTTAGAAGAGGTGTGGTGCGAAAGGGGGGACTTGAACCCCCACGGGTCTCCCCGCCAGATCCTAAGTCTGGTGCGTCTGCCAATTCCGCCACTTTCGCGTGGTGTCCATGCTGATGCGTTCCCTACGTCCGGTGGTCTTTCCTGTCTGGCCGTCTGCCGCACAGCCCGATTGCCCCGCTGCGTCGAGAGAGGACAATGCCGCCACACCCCATTCAAGTTCAGACCGCCTTCAGGGTAACACTGGTCGATCGCGTTCGACGGCGCCGACGATGCGGAATTGGCAATCGGCCGCCGGCTGCTCAAGGCTGCAGCGGAGCCCCTCAACCATCACGTTTCGGAAAGGAATAAGTAATGACCATAAGCTCGACCCGGCAGGGAACTAGGCCGAGTGCGCGCGGAAACAGATGCAGAAGACACTCTCCGGCGATTGCCTGCGGATCGTCTGGAGGAAAGCGGTATGAGCTTTTCCGATTTCATGCAAGAGCGGTACGGCACCAAATGGGTAGTATCGAGCCGCCAGTCTCGGCGCAACCTCCGCGCATGCAAACGGGCAGAGCATCGCCGCCGCCGTAACGATATTCGCTTGGCCGCCTCATGCGGATTCACCTGGGAGAGCACACATGCGACCACATGACACCAGGTTCCTCGAAGCCGTAAGGCTGGAACTACGCGACGAGCTGGACCGCGCCGAAGCTCTCTACCGCAATATTTTGCTCGAAGACGATCCAGACCCGCGGGCAGCCGTCAACCTGGGCACCATCTACTACAACCAGGGCGACTACACTCGCGCCGTCCGCTGCTATCGGCAGGCGGAGAAGGGCATGAGTAAGACGGCCATCTGCCGCTATTCCACGCAGGACGCCCACGCCTTATGGTCGGTCCTCTGGCCATTCTCATACGCTTCGTGGGAGTACTCGCAGGAGTCGTGCGGCCACCCAGCTTTCTCGTTTCCCGTCCAGCTCATGCTTTGCCCGTCCATCGGACATACCATGTGCTGTCTCCGCTGCTGGGCGTAGAGTATTGCCGCTGTACCCAGAACTGCAACTACTATTAGTTTCTTCATCTTCGAACCTCCGGTCTACGCTCACCCTTTGCCATGGAGGTCCATATCCCGCAGCCGGGCCAGTCGGATCACTCGAAGGTCGTAGCTTGCCCAATAGCGCCTCTGAGTGCGCGCACGCACCTGAGAAATGACAGGGTGTCTTATTGCGTCAGCCGACGGAGCAACTGGAAGGCAGTTGCTGGTCACGGCCTCACCTTTTCGATCCGGTAAAGGGCTTCCCGGTCAACTCACCTGGAGCATCCTCCGTTTGTAGTCGGTTTGTCGGGCAGCGTTCTAACGAAAGCTTCGGACAAATTGACTGGCTGACGAGAAGGGTGTTTTCTCTTACGAGTCGGCCGGTAGAATGCCGGCTGGGAACGAAGGATCGGAGAGACCATGAAGCCGACAAGTCGTCCGGACAGCGAGGCCGCTTCAGCGAACATCACCCAGCGAATTCAAGATCTGGGAGGGTGGAGAGGCGAGACCCTCGCTCGTATCCGTCAGCTTATCCACGATGCCGACCCCGCCATTCAGGAGGAGTGGAAATGGGCGAAACCCACGTCGCCCGGCACTCCAGTCTGGTCTCATGACGGCGTCGTCTGCACCGGCGAATCGTACAAGCAGGTCGTCAAGCTCACATTCGCTCGCGGCGCCTCGATCAAAGACCTGAAACAGCTCTTCAACGCCAGCTTGGAGGGGAGCACGCGGCGTGCGATCGACCTCCGCGAAGGGGAGACGATCAACGAAGCTGCCTTCCGGCAACTCATCCGCGACGCGGTGGCGGCTAACACCGCAGCGCTCGCGGAACGAGCAGCCAAGAAGAAGTAAGCTCGGCTCTCTAAGGTAGACATGTGGGTATGGCGTAGGAACGGCCATCTGTAGCAATTTTCCTGTAGGTGTAGAGGGACCAACGAAAGCCTTTGTGGCCTTTCATTAAAGAAAGGCCACGCCGAGCGATGCTCCGCATATCACAGCATCAGGAAAATTGCTGTAGCAGGCCGAAGCTTACACTTTCTCGAACGACAGCTTGTAACGGCGCCCGGCTCTTGCGTGGAGCATGACGACTCCAGACTCGGTGCCGGAAGTGAGAGCGTTTCTCAGGCCCTTGTTCGCGATCTTCTGCCCATCGGGCGGCCGCACTGTATGCGTGCCGTCGACGAGTGCCAGGAGCTCCGCATCGATCAGTTGACCATCGCGCCAGCGCATAGAGATCTCGACTCCACCGCGAGCGCGCAGCCCGTGGACCGAACCGTTGGGCCACTTCGCCGGCAATGCCGGTAGCAGTCCGATCTCGCCGTCGTGACTCTGCAGCAGAAGCTCCGCGATCGCGGCTGTGGCCCCGAAGTTCCCGTCGATCTGGAAGATGCTACCGTGCTTCGCGGGATGGCTATCGAAGAGGTTGATGCCTGTACTGTGGAGCATCAAGGCCTGAATGGACTCCCACGCCATGTTGCCGTCGAGCAGGCGCGCCCACAGGCCGATGGCCCAGGCGCGACTCCAGCCGGTGTAGGCTCCCCCATTGTCCAGCCTGTGCTGCAGAGATTTGCGCGCGGCTGTGGCGAGGCGTGGGTTGTTGCGCGGTGTGATCTCCGCACCGGGGTAGACCGGGTAGAGATGCGACATATGCCGCTGCCCTGGTTGATTCTCCTTGAAGTCGACCGACCACTCCTGTAGTTGGCCGTAGCTGCCGATCTGATAGGCCGGCAGGCGCTTCCGCGCCGCATCGAGTGTGGCTGCGAACTCCTGATCCGTGTCGAGGATCTTGCTCGCCTGGATCATGTTCCCGAACAACTCGCGGATCAGCGCGAGGTCCATCGTGCACCCGGCACTTACATCGGCAGATTTGCCATTGGGCGCAAGAAATGTGTTTTCCGTAGAGACAGAAGGGCAGGTGGTGAGATGACCCTTTCCGTCTTCGATCAGCCAGGAGAGGCAGAACTCGGCAGAGCCCTTCATGACGGGATACGCGGTGCGGAGAAACTCTTTATCGCCGGTGAAGAGGTAGTGCTCGTAGAAATGCTGGCAGAGCCATGGGCCGGACATGCAGAAGTTGGCCCATGTGGGGTCCGCAAACTCGCTCCCCATGCCGACGGGGCCGGATTGCCGCCACAGGTCGATGTTGTGATGGGAGACCCATCCCTTGGCACCGTAGTTGATCCGCGCCGTCTGTGCACCGTTGCGGCTGAGGTCGGTGACCATATCGAAGAGCGGCAGGTGGCACTCGGAGAGGTTGCAGGTCTCCACCGGCCAGTAGTTCATCTGCACGTTGATGTTGGAGGTCCAGTTGGAGCTCCAGGGCGGGCGTAATTCGTTGGTCCAAATGCCCTGCAGGTTCGCTGGCTGCGTGCCGGGCCGCGAGCTGCTGAGAAGCAGATAGCGGCCATAGTTGAAGTAGAGCGCCACCAGTGCAGGATCGGGATCATCTTTGAAGCCGAGCACCCGCGTATTCGTTGGACCCGGCTGGGTCGGCGTGGTGGATTCCAGATCGAGCCCTGCGCGACGATAGTGTTTCTGGTGGTCCGCGGCGTGGTCGGCGTACAGACGCGCGTATCGGAGCGAAGCCGCGTGGGCAAGCGGCTGGGCTGCCTTGGCGAGCACTTCGGCGAGCGGCGTACTCGGCGCCACGGCATATCCTTTGTAGCCGGTAGCCATGCTGAGGAACAACACAGCGCTGCCGGCGCCTTTCATCACAAGGCCGTCATCTCCATTCGCCTTGAGCGTCCCGCCGATCGTCGTTGCGTGCAGCACGGCGGCAAAGTGCATGCCGGCGCCGGGCGCGTCGCTGTACTGGATGGGCTGGTCGCTGCGCAGGTAGTTGGGCGCGGAGTAGCTGGGAGCTTTGCCGGTGAGATGGATGGTGTGGTCGTCTACCGCTTCGGCTTTCGATCGCAACAGGCTCTTGAGGCGGATGGTGCCGGATAGACCTTCTTTTGCCGTGGTGGTGAGACGCAGGACAACCAGTTGCGCCGGGTGCGAGACGAATGTCTCACGGGTATAGACCGCACCTTGGATCTGATAGGTGACACGCGAGAGCGCCGTATCGAGATTGAGTTCGCGCCGATAGTCCGTGACATCGCCGGCATGGTCGAGATCGACAAACAGGTCACCGAGCGGCTCGTAGGCCTCGTTGTAGGGGCCTTGCATCTTGCGAATCTCCTGATCGGCTGCCGTGTAGTCCTGCTCCTCAAGGACGTATTTGCGTACGACGGGAAGATGTCCGGGTGCGTCCGGATTGTTCCAGTTCTTGGGCGCGCCGGACCAGAGTGTGTCTTCGTTCAGCGTGATCTGCTCGGTGCGGTGGCCACCGTGCACCATCGCGCCAAGCCTGCCGTTGCCGAGTGGCAACGCATCGGACCAGAATGCGGCCGGCGTATCAAACCAGAGTGTCTGGCTTCTACGCACGGATACTGGATCCGCATCTGTTTGCGCAGCCAAGAGGTTGCTGCGAAGTTGAGAGACGGCCAAAGCCGAGCTAATAAGGCCGAGAAAGCGCCGTCGTGTCGTTGAAAGCATCCTTGCGGTCTCACTCAAAGTTGATGCGGTAGGCGTAGGCATATTTGCCCGGAGCTTCGGTGGGTACCTGAATGTGAAGCCCGTCGGCCTGCTGGGTGAAGGTCAGCTTCGCCTCGGAGCCAAGCAAGGTGACGCCGCTCACCTTGCGCACGCCCACGGTGGTGTTGCTGAGTGAATGGATGACGGCTTCGCCGGTCGTCGGCCATGCCATCTCGATGGCATAGAGCGCCCCGCCCTTGGTGGTGAAGCGGAAGTCCGCCGGCGTATAGGGAACTGTATCGGTGTCATGAAAAGAGCCGGCCTTCACTTCGGTCGGGCCTTCGCCAAAGGTCGTCCATGGTCGTGTCCCATAGATGGCATCGCCGTTTATCTTAAGCCAACCGCCCACATCCAGCAGGACCTGCTGCACCGCTTGCGGTATGGTTCCGTCCGAGCGTGGGCCGATGTTCATCAGCAGGTTGCCGTTCTTGCTCACTACGTCTGCGAGCTGCTGCACGATGAAGGTGGGTGTCTTGAAGGTGTCGTTCTCGATGTAGCCCCATGACTTGTTGCTAACCGAGGTGTCGGTCTGCCAGGTCAGCGGCAGGATCGACGATGTCTGGCCCCGCTCGATATCCAGCACGGCAGAGTGCGGCTCCATATCGACAAGCTTGTAATTGATGATGCCGACGGGGCCGTGCTTGGAAGACTCGTTGTAGTAGTAGGAGGCAAACTCCGCGAGATAGGGCCGCACGGACGGCTGACCGATCCACCAGTCGAAGAAGATGAGATCCGGGTGATACTTCTGCACGATCTCCGCATTGCGCGCGACCCAGTCCTTCGCATACGCGGGGCTTACGTAGGTCCAGTCCTGTGCCAGCACGTCGTGGTTCTCGTCCACTCTGGGGTGGGCGGGCCCGTAAAAGGCTGCGTATGCGGGATCGTTGACGTCGGAGTCCTGCTTACGGCCGCCGTCCAGAAACCAGTCATGCTCGATGCGATGCGACGAAGCGCCAAGATGCAGACCCTCGGCGCGAATCGCGGTTGCCAGCTCTCCATCGATATCGCGATGCGGGCCCATCTTCTTTGCTGTCCAGTCGGAGAGGTCGCTGTCATACATGGCGAAGCCGTCGTGGTGTTCAAAGACCGGCACAACATAGCGTGCGCCGGAGGCCTTGAAGAGCTTCGCCCATGCCTGCGGATCGAACTTCTCCGCCTTGAACATGGGGATGAAGTCCTTGTAGCCGAACTTGGTTAACGGGCCGTAGGTCGCGACGTGGTGCTTGTTGATCGCCGATCCTTCAAGATACATCTCGCGCGGGTACCATTCGCTGCCGAAGGCCGGCACGGAATACACGCCCCAGTGAATGAAGATGCCGAACTTCGCATCCTTGTACCATTCCGGCGCCTGGTAGTTTGCGAGGGACTGCCAGTCGGGCTGAAACGGGCCTGCGGTCGCTTCAGTCTGCACGGTTGCGAGGATGGCGTTGCGCTGCTTGTCGTATTTGGCGCTCGCCTTCTGCCAAGCCTCATCGATAGCCGCCGCGCTCTGCTTTTCCGTGCTGCGGTCCTGCGGGGGCACCGATTGCGCACGAAGAGGCAGCAAAAACAGAGCCGTGCCGAGAAGACCGGCGACGGGAAAGAGGAGCGAATGCAGGCGGGTGGAGGCGTGCTTGCTGGGCCTTTGCGGTTTCAGGAAATGCATTTGGATCACCGTGATGAGGACGCTCTAACTGAATCGCTTACTATATCGATACAGCCCCAACCTTGTACAGTCCATCAAATGGTGCAAAGCGACGCGAAAGAGGCACGCCGGATCGGTTTGCCGAGCGGATACGGCAACCCATCAGAAACGAATGAGCCAGAAGCGTGGAACGAATGAGCCAGAAGCGAGACGGCCAAAATTCACTTGCTTGCGATCGCAAGTATCGTTTACTGTAGCGCATACTCACCGCACCTACAACGCGATTGTGCAGGAATACGAGCATCGTAGAGCCTGAGGCGAGGGAGCAGGGTCTCTAGCTGAGCCGAAGGCTCCTGCGCCCAAGGGACCGGAGGTTATGCCTGATGCGTTACAGGAGGCTGGGCCACACGGATCTGACCTTGTCTGCGCTGGGCTTCGGTGCATCGCCATTCGGGGATGTCTTTGCCCCCACCGACGCCGCCGAGTGCATACGCGCTGCCCATCTGGCGATTGACCTTGGCATCAATTTTTTCGACGTCTCTCCGTATTACGGCCTGACACTTGCGGAGCAGCGCCTCGGATACGCGCTGGCCGGCAAGCGCAGCTCGATCCTCCTCGCCACCAAGTGCGGGCGCTATGGCGTCGACACGTTCGACTTCTCCGCCAACGGCGTGACTGCCGGACTGGATGCATCCTTGCAGCGGCTGCGTACGGACTATGTCGACCTGTTGCAGGTCCATGACGTCGAGTTTGGGGATGTTCATCAGATCGTGGCCGAAACCCTCCCTGCGCTTCGCCGCCTTCAGGAGCAGGGAAAGGCGCGCTACATCGGGATTACCGGCTACTCTCTCAAGGCGCTCGAACGTATTGCCAGCGCCTTTCCGGTTGATTCGATACTCAGCTATTGCCGCTACAACCTGCTGGTTACGGATATGGACGAGACCCTAGTGCCGTTTGCGGAGGAGCGCGGCATCGGTCTCATCAACGCTTCGCCATTGCATATGGGTCTGTTGCGCGGGGAGGGCGCGCCGGCGTGGCATCCGGCTCCCCCCCCAGTGCATGCGGCGGGACGCAGAGCCGCGGATGTTGCAAAGACACATGGCATCCGCCTGCCCGAGCTGGCGCTTCGCTTTTGTCTGGCGCATCCCTATGTGACAAGCACGCTGGTGGGCATCGCCACACAGCAACAGGTGACAGAGAATATGCGCGCGCTCACTGCAGCGGACGAGACGAATCCCGTGGCCGAGATCCTCATAGCCCTCGAGCCGGATCGGAATGTCGTGTGGCCATCGGGCCGCGCGGAAAATCATGGTTGATTGCCCCCTTAATGGGCAGCGGCCGAGGGAGCGACGTATGCAAGCATTGGTGTTGAAGAAGCCCGGTGAAGCGGCAGTGGAGGAGGTGCCATCCCCCGTCCTGAAAGCCGGCGAGGTCCTATTGCAGGTCAAGCGGATTGGCCTGTGCGGGAGCGACCTGAACAGCTATCGCGGCAAGAACCCGATGGTGGTCTATCCACGCATTCTGGGCCATGAAGTAGCCGCCACCATAGTGGAAACGGCCCCGGGGCATGCCGAACTGGCGGCCGGCATGCATGTGACTCTTTCCCCCTACACCAGTTGCGGGCACTGCGCGTCCTGCCGCCGCGGCCGGCCCAATGCATGCCAATTCAATGAGACGCTTGGCGTGCAACGGGACGGCGCGCTCGCGGAATACATCGCCATGCCGGCGGAAAAGCTGTATCCGGCCAATCTTTCGCTCAAAGAATTATGTCTGGTCGAACCGCTGACCGTCGGCTTTCATGCGGTAGCGCGCGGCCGCATCACTGCGGAAGATGCAGTTGCGATCATCGGGTGCGGCGGGGTTGGTCTGGGCGCGGTTGCCGCTTCGGGGTTTCGCGGCGCCCGGACGATTGCCATCGACGTCAATGACGACAAGTTGGAGATCGCTCGGAAGGCAGGAGCGACGCATACGATCAACACGACGCATGAGACGCTGCACGATCGTTTGCAAGAGATCACCGACGGCCACGGTCCGGACGTCATGATCGAAGCCATCGGAATGCCGGCAACCTTTCGCGCCGCGGTGGAAGAGGTGGCATTCACGGGCCGCGTTGTGTACATCGGATATGCCAAAGAACCTGTGGCATATGAGACGCGGCTGTTTGTGCAGAAGGAGCTGGATATCCTGGGATCACGAAACGCCCTGCCGGAGGACTTCCATGCTGTGATCCAGATGCTGGAGCACGGTAGGTTTCCGGTAGAGGAGACAGTCACCTTGGAGGTTCCGTTGGCAGAGGCCGCGGACTCGCTTGCCGCTTGGAGCCGCGAGCCTGCGAAGTTTTCCAAGATCATGATCCGCTTCGATTCTGTCTAGAGCATTGTCACTGTTGTTGTGTAGAGCCAAGTTCTGCGAAGTGTGGCTTTTCTTGACGGAAAAGCCACGCTGAGCATCGCGCTCTTCGCTATACCTACAGTGAAAATGCATTAGGAAAACTCTGAACAAGGAAGCGCAGGTTTGCGACGCGGGAGAAAAGCAGATCTCTCTACTGCCCCCTTCACTTCTTAAAGCATTGTCACTGTTGCTGTGTAGAGCCCAGTTCCGCGAAGTGTGGCTTTTCTTGACGGAAAAGCCACGCGGACGATCACGCTCTTCTCTATATCTACATCTACAGTTATACCTACAGTGACAATGCTTTAGCGGGCATTTGCCTTTTGGCCCTTCGAGGTCGGCCGGCGGCGAACCGAGCGCGCGGTCGATGCGCGCTCAACGAGTTGCGGCTCAAGGACGATAGTCTTCGTTCGCTGCTGTGTATTGGATTCGACGATACCGAGAATGAGTTTTCCGGCACGTTCGCCGATCAGTTTGCTTTGTTGATCGATGCTCGACAGCGGCACGCGCAACGAGTCGTCGTAGTGTAGGTTGCCGCAGCCGATGATGGCGACGTCCTCGGGGATTCTGAGTCCTGCCGCCAGGATGGCATCCATCGCGCCGATGGCCATGGGGTCGTTGTAGCAGAAGACACCATCCGGTCGAGGCTTGAGCGAGAGCAGACGCTGCATCGCCTCCTCCCCTTGCCGTCTGCTTTCCGTATCCACTGTATCGCGCAAGATGATGTATTTCTCCGACAGGTTCAGCTTCGCCGTACGGATGGCGCGTCGATACCCCTCCAGCCGATCTGCGCCGGTGCTGTTGTCCCGCCCGCGGATGTGGGCGATGCGCTTGCAGCCGCGATCGATGAGGTGCTGGGTGGCCATCGATCCCACGGCGATATCGTCGACGCCGACAAAGTTGGCGGAAAGGCCGGAGAAGCTGCGATCGACCAGCACATAAGCCTGCTTTTGCTCGTCGAGCCTCTCCAGAAGCACTCGCGAGGTGGTGGCGGCGGCGATGACGAGGCCGTCCAGGCGCCGCGCGACCATATGCTCGATCTCCTGTTCCTCGATCTTAGGATCCTCCTCCGAAGAAGCAATGATGAGTGAGTAGTCACGCTTCCGCAGTGTGCGCGCCAGCGACTTGGCAACCTCGGCGAAGAAGGGATGAAGCAGATCCGGAACAACGAGCCCGATGAGATAGCTGCGGCCGGTGGCCAGGCTGCGCGCGGCAACGTTCGGCTGGTAGCGAAGCTCTTTCACTCGCTTAAGAACGCGCTGACGGGTCTCCTCGCCAATATCCGGATGATCGTGCAAGACCTTAGAGATCGTAACCAGCGAAAGACCCAGGTCGGCGGCGATGTCCTTCATCCTTACAGGCATATGCAGGAATATATACGTCCATGGGCGAAAGGTTTGTGGGGGCGGCGCGCGCCGAAGGGCCGGGGTGCGACGATCGCGCCTATCGTCTGCGAATGTGTCCAGTCTTGCTGCGAATGTGTCCAGTCTTGGCCGATACGGGATAGTTCTACACAACGAAAGGGCGAAGATGCCCTACTTAGGGACGTAAATCGAGCAGAATGAACAACGTCCCGCGCACGCTGTGCCAGAATACAATGCTGACCGTGAAAGACTTTTCAGCAAACTGGCATCGCGCTGTATTTGGCTACGGACTCTCTATCGCCGTGTGGATGCCGCTTGCTGGCCTGTTGACCTGGCAGCAGTATCGAATCGCAACCGAAGAGCACCTGAAGGTATCACTGACGAGTCTGGCGATTTTGATGGGAGTGCGCTTTTTTACCATCGCACTGCTCACCCCGCCTTTATTCTGGATCGCTGCTTGGGCCCCCATTCGTACCGGTGCGACGGTCCGGCGCGTGGTCTACTACCTCGCGGGGTTCATTCCGTTCGCCTTCCTGTTTGCGCTGATCCGCTGGACCCTGCTGCCGCCGTGGTATCCGGCGACGCTCGAATGGGGGCGCCGTACATTCTCGGCATTAGTGGAGCTGACGTACACCACCTTTGCCGACGAGCTGGTGATGTATGTGGCCATCGTCATGGCTGCCCATGCCGTCGTGTATTACAGGCGCGTGCAACGGCAGGAGCTGGAGCAGCTTGCGCTGAAGGAAGCTTTGACGCAGAGCGAATTGCATACGCTGCAGATGCAGATCCAGCCGCATTTTCTCTTCAATACGCTGCATGGGATCGCCTCATTGGTGCACAGCGACGCGGCTCGCGCGGAGGCGATGATTTTGCGACTCTCCAGCCTGCTGCGGCACACGCTTCGGCAGGACGGCTCCGACCTGGTTTGCCTGGCCGACGATCTGCGCCTGGCGGAGGACTATCTGGATATCGAAGCGATGCGTCTGGGGGACCGCATGTCGGTGCGGTGGGCGATCGACCCGGAGACGCGCGGACTGATGGTGCCGCAGTTCATGTTCCAGACGCTGATCGAGAACGGCGTGAAGCATGGCATTGCCAACTGCCGGGGGGATGGCTGGATTGAGATCTCGTCGCAACAGAGCCGGCAGATGTTGCAGCTGGAAGTGAAGAACAGTGTGCATGGAGAGACGCGGCAAGGCATGGGGCTCGGTCATCAGAACATCCGGACGCGGCTCGCGCTGCTTTACGGCTCGGACGCACAACTGACGTTCCAGCGAAAAGACGAGGTCGCTGTCGCTACGCTGACGCTGCCGGCCTTGTCGAGCACGGACGCCGGACAGAAAGCAAAGGCGGTTCGCGAGAGCGAGCCGGAGATGAGGTCATACGATCATGCGCATTCTTATCGTCGATGATGAACCCCTGGCACGCGAGTCGCTCTCTAGAGTGCTGCGAGAGCGCGACGACATCGAACAGATCGATGTCGCCGTCGACGCAGTCGAAGCACTGACGCAGATTCACGAACGCGTCTACGACATCTTGCTGTTGGATATCCACATGCCGGAGATGTCAGGAATGCAGATGGTGGACGTGCTGCATCGCCAAGGCAGCGAAATGCCGGCGATCGTCTTCGTGACCGCGTTCAACGAACATGCCGTTGCCGCTTTTGAACGGCATGCCACGGATTACATACTGAAGCCGTTCGCGGCAGAGCGGGTGCACCGTGCCATCGACTACGCCAAACAGCGCTCCGCCGATGAACGTATACGGAAGCTGGCCGAGATTCTGCCGCATTTGGAATCTTTGACGCGGTCAACGCCGAGGATCGCCATCAAGTCCAAGGGACGGATCCTCTTCATCGATGTCGCTGAGATCATCGCGGCGGAAGCGGAAGGGAACTATGTGCTTCTGCGGCAACAGAACGGTTCGCATCTGCTGCGCGAGCAGATCTCGGTGCTCGCAGACCGGCTGAAGCCGCATGGCTTCGTGCGCATCCATCGCTCCGTATTGGTGAACGCGGCACACGTGGAAGCGGTGAAGCCTTTGCTGACCGGCGAATATCTGCTGCGGCTGAAGAGCGGCAAGGAATATAACGTGACGCGCACCTACAAGAAGAACCTGAAGCAGTTCGCAACCTTCTGGCTGGGCTGCGACGCAATCGCCGGCTAGGGACGATGACTCAGTTGCCTAGGAGCATTTTCGGTAATGCAGTGAAGTGTGGAGATCCACTCGGCGTGGCTTTTCCTTCAAGAAAAGCCACAGCAGCTTGCGCCAGACCCTCTACACCTATACCGAAAACGTTCTAACGGTGCACTGTGGTGGTGGCCTGGGCTGGCTCGTCCAGGTGCAGGATCTGATCACCTTTCACATTGGCGATCGTCTGGACGATGCCGCTCGGCCAGTGGATCTCGATCTTGCTGGCAGTTGTATCTTTGCCGAGACCGATGTGCACCCGCTTGTCGTTCGAGGAGAGGTAGCTGCCGGCCGTTGAGACAGTGAATGTCTGCGTTCCCGCGCTGGTCGTTGCGCGGACCTCCGCGCCGATCGCGTCGCGATTGCTGCGGTGTCCGGTGAGCGCCAGGGTTAGCCAGTGATTTGCCGTGGATGTTTCATTCCGCAGAATATAGGCGGGACCGCCGTTGGTGGTCACGACGGCATCGATGCGGCCGTCGTTGTCCAGGTCGCCGACAGCCATGCCGCGGCCTGCCCACGCCTGTTTGAAGACTGCGCCGGACGCTGCCGACACGTCCACGAATCGCTTGCCGGTATTGCGCGCCAGCAGCATCGGCTCTTTGTAGCGAAGCTGAGGGAAATTGAGCTGAATCGTATCCAGATCGTGGCCCTGTGTGACCAGCAGATCCTTCAGGCCGTCGTTGTCGTAGTCGAGAAAGTGGATTCCCCAGCCGGAGTGCAGCAGCGTCATGCCGCCGAGGCCGCTCATGTAACTGTCGTAGGTAAAGCTGCCGTCTCCGTTGTTTTTGTAGAGCGCGTATTTCTGGTTGGCCAGGTTTGTGATCACCAAATCCGGCAATCCGTCGTTGTTGTAATCCTGAAAGTCGACGCCCATTCCGGCATAGGTGCGGCCGTCTCCGTCGACGGCGATCTCCGCATCGAGGCCAACCTCATCGAAGGTGCCGTCACCCTTGTTGCGGTAGAGGAACTCGAGCATGGAGTCATTTGCGACGACAATGTCGATCTTGCCGTCGCGGTCGAAGTCAGCCAGTGCGATGCCCAGGCCCTTTCCTGGCTTGTTCAACTTGACCTTCGCGGCCACCTCGGTGAAGTGTCCCTTGCCGTCATTGTGATACACAAGCGGCCTGATGGGCTGGAAGATGTCCGGGTGACAGTAGGCACGATAGCCTTCGCGATGCTCGCCGCAGTAGATATCCTCGAAGTCCCACTGCACATAGCGCAGCACGACGAGGTCCAGCAGACCATCGTTATCGAGGTCCACCCATGCGGCAGAGGTCGACCATCCGCTGCCACCCGTGCCTGACGGAGCGGTGACGTCGGTGAAGGTGCCGTTGCCGTTGTTGTGGTAGAGGCGGTTGCCGCCATAAGCGGTGACGTAGAGATCTTCGTAGCCATCGTTGTCGTAGTCGCCAACGGCCACACCCATGCCGTAACCGATGCCCTGCAGGCCGGCGCGTTCCGTCACATCTTCGAAGCTGCCGTCGCTCTTCTGGCGATAGAGCCTGTTCCAGTACTGCGGGCCGGTCTTCTGCGGGATCGTGCCCTTCGCCGTCGGATCGCTCAGCGGCGCACCATTCACGAAGAAGATATCCAGCCGGCCATCGTTGTCGTAGTCAAAGACTGCGACGCCGGAACCCATCGTCTCCAACAGATATTTCTTCGCGGTGTGCGAAGCCTGCCCTTCGAAGTGGACGCCGGCCTTCGCCGTGATATCGACGAAGTTCCCGGGGATGATATCCGGTGTCTGCGCCTGCTGCGCGACAGCAGGCACAGCGGCCAAGAGCAAACCCAAAAACATGCGGCGGAGCGGCGATGACATAGGCAGCCCTACGATACGCGAGGATGGCACGGAACGGAATCCATCGTTTGGCTGGTGGCGCGGGCCATCCTTTTAAGCGGTCGCCTTCGCGGGCGCGGGTGCAATGGCCAGAAAGTCTTCTGCAAAACGGCGAGCATACTCCTCGGTCAGCGCTTCGACCCGTGCGGCATCCTTCGATCGCACGATCAGCCCGGCGTGATGATGCTTCTGCATGCGGTGAACGATCTCGGGCGCATCGTAGCGGTCAGTGACGGGCGTGGCATCCCTCGCCAGGCACAACACGCTGCCTGCGTAGTCCTGCTGCAGCTTTGGCAGGCTATATTGTTCGCCACGAGCCAAAGCCACCTCGATGCGAGCCCATTCGACCCATGGATTGAAGCCCCAGGCCTGCTCTATGACGTCCGCTATGAATGCGCCACCGACGCGCGCGGCGGCTTCGAGAAAGTAGAAGCTGCCATCCGCAGCAGAGCGGATCCATTCGGTATGGGTGACGCCATACGCGAGTCCCAGTGCGGTGATCAGTTGCTGATGCAATTTTGGGATGCGCTCGGCTGGCGCCGAGGTACGGTCGACACTGCGGGTGGTGAAGACGCCGCCCTGGTGCATGAGCTGAAAGGGCGGCTTGCCGTATTGATGCACGGGCGCAACTAGCGTACGTCCATCCCACACGACACCATCGGCGTGGAAGATATCGCCGGGAATGAAGCGCTCCAGCAGGTAATGGGACTGGCGATCGCCGAGCGCATCGAGCAGAGGCCACAATTCTTCGGTTTTGTGCAGTTTGCGGATACCGATTGCCGATGCGTCCGTGCGCGGCTTCAGCATCCAGGGCGCCGGAGTCTGCCGCATCCAGTGATGGAGGTCGTCATGGTGAAAGACGCCAATGAAGTCCGGCACTAGTAGCGTGGCGTCGCGGGCGCGTGTGCGCATGGAAAGCTTGTCGCGGAAGAAGCGAGTTGCCGATTCGCCGAGACCGGGCAGGCGCATATGTTCTCGCAGGGTCGCCGCCGACTCCATGTCGAATTCATCAAGCGCCACGATCCGGTCGATGCGTCGCGAGCGACCAATGTACATGACCGTGTTCACGATCTGTGCGGCAGTCATCTCCTCCGGCATCGTATGAATGGCGCTCAAGATGTCGCGCGGCCAATCGGCATCGTGGTGCTTTTCGAGCGTCAGCAGCTCCACGCGGCAACCTAGTTCGGCGCAGGTGCGCATGAATGCTTGTCCCTTTACGTAAGTGGTGATGCAGAAGATCAGCGGCTTTGACTCGCGTGTATCACGCTGCATATGACTCAGTCCTCCGTTGGGCAATATCCGGCCGAGGCCCCAACCCACTCCTGATTGCGGTTATGGTCGACACCCATCATCTTCCCGCGTCCCATCCGGATCAGACTGACGACCGGCTGCAACGGCTCCCCGTCCGGCCAAACATACATGATGCGTATCTCTGCTTGCGTCATCCCATGCGGTGTGTCGATGACCGGCTCGAAACGGACGCGCTGTTGCAACAGAAAGTTGTGTCGCTCGCCTTGCGGGATCGACTGAAGCTCTGCATCCGAAGGTGCGAACTGCACCCCTTTGCCGGCAAACGAATACAGTGGCTTGAAGACCCACTGTTCGCGGTCTTCCGAGAGAAGGTCGTGTCCTTTGTCGACATCCCAATCGTTTAGAAAGATCGCCGGCGGCACGGCAGGATGGTGCAGCCATGGGATCGCGAACTTGCTGATGCGGAAGTACCAGTTAGGATGGCCCGCCCACTCGACATCGAGATCGTCGCGGTAGTCGAATGGCAACTGGATGCCCTTCTGTTCGAGTTCATCGACGATCGCGCGGTTGTAGATCCGCTCGATGGGAATGTCACGATCGCCATTGCGATAAAGCAGGCGGCGCCCTTCGCGCTTCAGCTCTGCGATATTCACGGCTCGGATGGCGAGCCGGTCCTCGTGTACGTGAAAGTCCGGAAGCGTCTTCTGCGCCTCCGGTTCAATCTCCAGCAGCACGACATTTTCCGGTGTATGGTCACCAACGATCACGCGCCGCAGCAGTGCCCAATAACTTGTATCGTCATGGCCGCCGAGATAGCGCTGAAAGTTCGTCGGAAGATGGAAGTTGCGCAGATAGCTGCCGGTCAAGATCGACTGGAAGCCGAAGATCGAAGGGAAGGCCTGCAGCTCCACCAGCCGTGGAGCCAGCGAGCCATCCGGCTCGCGCATTAGTCCGAAGTCTGCCGTCATAAAGTGTGGATGACTGGGGCAATGCGGCACGTGAAAGCGCTCGGGAACTGCTGTTTCAGATGCTTTGAGAAATGCAATATTGCCGAGCAACTGATGTGTCAGCTCCGCACCGGTATTCACGATGCGCTGCATGAGAGTGCGTGGAAAGAAGCACGGCGTCTCCGAGATGCGAAACTGCAGCCGCGCCCGAGCCTGTGTCTCGCAGTCCGCAATGAGGGAGCGATAATTCTCTGATCGGTAGTTACGATTGAATGCCTGTCGCAGCTCTGGCAGCACGCTGCCTCCTTATACTTGACCGAATCAAGATACTTGACCGAATCAAGGCTCGATCAGGAACCGGCCCGCGCGCATGATCTGTTCTTCCCCTGTGGCGCTTTCGAGCCAGATATTGAAGTGCAGTCCGACGACATCGATATGGGTGGACGAGGTCCACGTCGCACCGGTGTGTTCGCCATAGGGGTCGCCGAATGCGATGTGAATACCGGGAAATTTTTCGTCCTGCAGGATGTTGCCTATGACACGCGTCACGCCGATGTTGGTGCCGATGGCGAACTCGCCGACACGGTCGGAGTTTTCATCGCGATGGGTGTACTCCCAGAACTCATCGCGCAATTCACCGTTGTTTGAAGAGCATTCCACGATGCGGTTCTTCGCGATGGTGATGGTGAGCGGTGTGTTGGCCAAGGCGCCGTAGCGCTGGCAGAGGTAGTCGCCTACGACACCGTCTACAACGAACGTCCCATTCACTTCGCCGGGTGCCGTGAAGACCTCACCACCGGGAAGGTTGCCCCACTTGTCAGGACTGATAATGCCGCTCGTCTTCAGCCATTTGTACTCCGGATTGAGCGTGGCACGGATCTCCGTGCCGGCCGCCGTGGTGGCGCGCACCGCTGTCGCAACACGGGCACGATCCAGCACGCGCTGACTCAGTCGGTCGACGGCGACGAAGTCGGCTCGCATGCCCTCCATCATGATCTGCGGCGTGATGTTTACCATGTGCGCGTGACGCATGCGGCCCCGGTTCACCACATCGGTCATCTGCCGCCGTGAGTGCAGTTCGTTCTGCTGTACCAGGACGGCGAAGATGGAGATCTGGCTGGTTTCCATATCGGCGAGCACTTCCGCCGGCATGCCAGCCAACGGCCGTGGCGCAAGCTCTTCGAGCACGAAGCCGTTCCATGGGCAGCCGAGCGCCTGCAGTTCATGGGCGATGGAGGCAGCGATCTCGATCGTCGCGCGATCGGTGATCAGCGTCACCTTCTCTGCCGGCTGAATACGAAGGCATGTGTTGGCGGCGCTGCGTGCGCCGGGCGTGAACTCGGCGGGGAAGGCAATATCCAGAAGCTGGGTGCGGGAGGTGGTCATGGTCTCAAAGGATGTTGCAGTGTATCGCGTACTCGCCTGTGCGCGGTTCTTGAAGAAAGCCCCTGAATAATGAATAAGTAGATAGAAGTAGGCGACGAGAGAGAAAAGCAGATGTCCCCACCACCCCGACACTTGTTTCGGGGTCGGTCGAGATGACAAGGGGGCTCAATCAGACCGCCCTTAGAACAGCCCGGCGCGCGTCTCCTCTGCCATATAGTCAACCACTGCGTTCATGTCCCCGTTGCTCTCCTTGAATTTGCGTAGCTGGCGCTGCGCGCCGGAGCCGTGTTCCAGAATCCCGCGAATGGAGTCGACGGCGTCGCGGCTCTGCAATTCGTCGACACAGTCATCGACAAAGGCCAGATACTCCAGGATCAACTCGCGCTCGTCGACCTCCGTCTCCTTGCCGAAATCGATCAGCTTACCCTCGAGCCCGTAGCGCACGGCACGCCATTTGTTCTCCATCACCAGAGCGCGGGAGTACTGGCGGAAGTCCTGGTTGCTGGCGTGCAGTTTCCATAGCTTGCAGGCCGTGGCCTGAATCAGCGCGGCGATGGCGATGGTTTCGTCGGCACGCATCGGGATATCGCAGATGCGCACCTCGACGGTGTTGAAGAAGGGATGCGGACGGATATCCCACCAAAGCTTCTTGGCATTGTCCATGCAGTTTGTCTTAATTAGCAGGTTGCAGAACTGCTCGAACTCGCCCCAGCTGCCGAAGCTGTCGGGAATGTTGGTGCGCGGGAATTTGTCGAAGACCTTCGCGCGATAGCTCTTCAAGCCTGTGTCGTGGCCGCGCCAGAAAGGCGAGTTTGTGGAGAGCGCAAGAATGTGCGGAAGAAAATACCGCATCGAGTTCATCACGCGGATTGCCGCTTCCTTGTCCTCGATGCCCACGTGGACATGCAGTCCGAAGATGAGATTGGCGCGCGCTACCATCTGCAGGTCTTCGACGACCCGGGCGTACCGCTCATCCGGGTAAATGTCCTGAGCGCGCCAGTCCGCGAAGGGATGCGTCGCGCCGGCCACCAGCATCAACTCATGCTCTTCCGCAAGATGGATCATCTGCCGTCGCAGGTCATAGAGATCTTCGCGAGCATCTGCGATGGTGCGGCAGATGCGCGTGCCCACCTCGACCACCGACTGATGCATCTCGGCCTTCACCCGCTCCTCCAGCCGGAGCTTGCCCTTGGCAAGCATCTCCGTCTTGATGTGCGAGCGAAGGTCGCGCGTCACCGGGTCAACGGTCTGGTATTCCTCTTCAATGCCGAGCGTGAAGGATGGGCGCATGGGCGCATGGCTCCAGAATCGAATGTCGTTAGGCGGACGGGGGCTCCGGTTGTTTGATGGTCCGCTTGGCCGCGGTCTTCTTTGCGGGGGCTTTTTTGGCAGGCGTCTTCTTGGCGGTGGCTGCCGCCGCGGCTCGTTTGGTGACGGGATTTCCGGAAAGGAACGATGACCAGACGAAGCCGCCGGCTGGTGTTCCGGAGTGCTGCTGTGCCTTCTCGACCGCCATCTCTGCGACCGCGTCGACGATCCAGCGGAAGTTCGCTTCACCGACAGAGTGGACGTCTGCGTCGGGGGCGGGGTTCATGAAATCGATCGCGTAGGGGATGCCGTCTTCCACTGCAAACTCGACTGTGTTGAGGTCGTAACCAAGCGCGCGACACAGTGTCAGCGCATCCCGCTCCACGCGCGCCAGCAACTCCGGCGCATAGGCCGGCGGATTCTTCAGGTAGCGCTCGTGGAAGGGCCGTCGCGGATCATACGGCATGATGTGGACCTTCTGCTGATTGATTACGTAACAGCGGAAGTATTCCTGGAACCGCACAGCGCTCTGCAGCGTCATGCAAAGAGCGCCTGTCTGGTCGTAGGCTTGGAAGAACTGCTCCCAGTTGTGCACGTGATAGACGTCGCGCCAACCGCCGCCGTCGAAGGGTTTGAGAAATGCCGGAAAGCCGATGTAGTCGAAGATGCCTTTCCAGTCGAGCGGGAACTGGAGGTTGCGCATGGAGCGATCGGTAGTCCCAGGCGGGTACTGCTTGTGCGGCAGCAGAATAGTATGCGGCACGGCCACGCCCAGCTTGCGGGCGAGCGCATAGTTGAAAAACTTATCGTCCGCCGACCACCAGAAGGGGTTGTTGATGACGATCGTCCCGGTCAGCGCGGCGTTCTTGAGAAAGCCGCGGTAGAAGGGGATGTCATGCGAGATGCGGTCGACAATCACGGCATATCCGCTGGGCATTGCTTCCCGCACGCCGCCAACAAGGACGGATTCGGCCGCGATCTCCGGAAGGCCCATGCTGTTGATGCGCTCGACCAAGGCTCCCGGGAAGGTGTTCTCCATGCCGTACAACACGCCGATCTTCTTCACGGCACACTCCTTTCGCGGACGCAATGCACTGCTAACTCCGGAATTCGCGTTGTGTCCATTGCAGTTTCCATCATAGATAGACGTTCATCATGTGTTGCCATGTTGGCCAGTCGTGGCTGTTCCAACTATCCCAAATCGCAAGTTGATGCGCTACCCCGCGACTGCCCAGCAGATGCGCGAGGTGTTGATTCTGTCCCAGGCACTGGTCGTCCCAGCCGGTGGCCAGCACATACGTATTGCGGCGATAGCGGTCCAGATACCAGGGATCATCCATATTTGCCAAGTACTGCGGCGGCATATTGAAGTAGACATCCTGATCGTAGTAGCCATGCAGGAAGTTGGAAATATCGAATGCGCCGGACATCGTTAGAAATCCAGTGAAGATATCGGGATGGCGCAGCGCCAGATTCGCCGCGTGATAGCCGCCGAAGCTGCAGCCGATGGTAATCAGGTGCGGATCCCGGTTCTTGAGCCGGGCCAACGGCACAACTTCGTTGAGGATGTATTCCTGATACTGCATCTGCCGCGCAATCCGCCAGCGTGGCGGCACGTCGCGGTTGTACCAGCTCTCTGCGTCGAGCGAATCGACGCAGTAAAGCTGAAGTTCTCCGTTATCGATCTTGTGCCCGATCGAGCCCACCATGCCGCGATCTTCAAATTCGTAGAAGCGCGCCCGTGAACTGGGGAAGACAATGGCGGGGACGCCGCAATGCCCGTAGGCGAGAAGCTCCATATCTCGACCGAGCTGATGGGAGTACCACTTGTGATAGTCGCGCTGCATACGCCTGCCGATTCGGGCTTCTCAGGCACCGTTTGGTACGCTGAATCAGAGCACCCACTGTAGCAGAGCCGCGGCCATGTCACGCTGCAAGCGGCTTCGCCCTCGCCGGCGATTCGAGGAGAGCGCGTGCACGAGACGAAGCAACAATTGGATGGGGAGATGGCGACTGAAACCGGCGGTATGGCTGCAACGGTCGCGCCGGAAACCCCTGGGAGCGATGCCGAGTCTGCAGCGCAAGCCGAGGTTTTTCCCGATCCAGTCAGCCCGGAAGCGATTTCGTTCGAGGAGCCCGTACTCATCGGCGGCAGCGATCGTCTGCTGCTGCACCGGCAGTTCGTCTCGGCGTTTCTGCCGACTCCACGCGATGTGATGATCGCCCTGCCGCCGGATTACGTCACCACGTTGCACGCTTATCCCGTGCTGTACCTGCAGGACGGCCAGAACCTCTTCGACGGCTCGACCAGCTTTGTAAAGGAAAGCTTCTGGGATGTGCAGACGACGATGGATCGTCTGATTGGTGAAGGCGCTATCGAGCCGTTGATCGTCGTAGGCGTCTACAACACCGGCATTGACCGGATGGACGAGTACACACCCATGCGTGACCGGAACCTCGGTGGCGGCAACGCGGAACTCTACGGGCGTCTGCTGGTGGAAGAGCTAAAGCCCTGGATCGACCGCACGTATCGCACGCTGGACGGCCCGGCGCACACCGGCGTAGGCGGATCGTCCCTCGGCGGGTTGGTCTCGCTCTATCTCGGCTTTGCCTGGCCGCATGTCTTCGGGCGGCTTGCGGTGCTCTCGCCATCGGTGTGGTGGGCGCAGGGAGGGATGCTGCAATATGTGCGTCGCACCCGGCCAGAGCCGCGTCCGCGCATCTGGCTGGACATGGGCCTCTCCGAGGGGCCGACCATGATCAACAAATGTGACGAGTTGCATCGTCTGCTGGAGCGGCGGGGATGGCGCGAGGGCGTCGATATGAGATATCTGCGTGTAGAAGGCGGCCGCCACAACGAAGCCGCATGGGCGCAGCGTGTCGATCCGTTTCTACGGTTCCTCTTTCCCCCGAGGTGACCTTCGAGCGTGGCGCACAGCGGCCAGATCGCCGATCCTTCGGTGCGCTGTGGACGAAAGACTTCCGAAGACGGTCAGCTAGCATAGAAGCATGACGACTGTATCCACACAGGCCCTGCTCTTCGATATGGACGGAGTGCTGATCAACTCCATACCCGCGGTCGAGCGTGTCTGGTCACGATGGGCTGCGGGGCGCGGCTTCGATGTACATGAGGTGTTGCGCCACGCGCACGGTCGCCCAAGCATCGCAACCCTGCGTGACCTGCTGCCGGAGGCCGACCACGAGGCCGAGAACCGTCTGATCGAGCAGGCGGAGGTGGACGATGTCGCGGACATCGTGCCGCTGCCCGGCGTCAAGGAACTGCTCGCCGCATTGCCGCACGAGCGCTGGGCGATCGTCACTTCATGCACACGCCGGTTGGCGGAGGTGCGCCTGCGCGCGGCCGGCCTGCCGACTCCCGGTCTCTTCATTACGTCGAATGACATCACGCATGGCAAGCCGCATCCAGAGCCGTACCAGAAGGGCGCGGCTGGCCTCGGCTTTGCACCGGAGCAATGCGTCGTAGTTGAAGATGCACTCGCGGGCATCGCCTCCGGCAGAAGCGCAGGCGCGCGGGTGATCGCCTTTACCACTACGGCGACGATGGCGGATCTAACGGCAGCAATACCGGACTGGACCGTGAAGGATTGTTCGTCGATCCGGCTCGATGCCAGCGATCCGGAGCTGACATTCGCACTCGATGAAATCGATGAAGCCAGCGCCGTTACAGGTCGTCCACTCCGATAGGAGCTGGCGGTGTCGGGTAAGAAGCTTGTGCTCTTGAAGTATGCTCTTGGAAGTTTCGATGTGCTCTTACGTGTGAGCCTTCCTGTTTTTTCTCAGCGTGTCGGCGCTCCGCCGGCAACCGCGGAAGCCCAACCAGGTCGCCAGAGCGACCGCAGACAAATACACTCCGTCAATTGCATGGGCAGCCGGGAATCCAAGCACTGTCGGCGGGACTTCCAAGTCGGAATAGGCCGTATTGGGATAAACAATCGCGGTACTTTGCGAGATGAAGTATAGGCTTGCCGCACCTCCGGCAGCGGCCACCATTCCCGGAACATTCCGACTGGACTTCCAAGCTAACAATGTCGTGAGACCGCCTAGAAGTATCGAAAGGGACAGTGTCTGACCGTCATGGAACTTTGCATGGGGTGGCCAGTGTGGATTGTAGATGTGGGTCTCGTTCATATCTGCCGCGTGGGCAGCGATTGGTAGACTCACACCGATCGCGGTAAAGATGAGTCTGCTGGCAAGCGTCATCCGCATGCGTTCCTCCAGAGTGTTCGTTCTCTCCTTTGGATGTCGCTGCAGAGTAAGTGACACGCTGAAAGTGTTTACCTTTTGCCAGCCGTGCGTGGACTGTAACCGATCGTCGGCCCGTTTCTTGAACTCATCCTGGGAACAGGTAAACCAACCTAGGAGCAGGTAACCAACACTTTCCTAGGTAGTCGTCAGATAGGTCGCGTACTCGCGATCGGCGATGCCGGTGAAGGGCACGAACTGGATTTTGCCTTTAGCGGTGGTCACCTCCCACATCTGCGCGCTGGAGCGGCGTGCGCCGAGCAGTTCCTTCTGCGTAACGGGCTGCGGTTGACCGATGGGGAAGAGCACCAGCGGACCGCGCACAAGCGCGACGGTGTCGGGATGGTGCGCGTTGATCGCCTCCAGCCGGTTTTCGAGGGGAAGGTGCAGGTCGATGCGGTCGCCGGACTCCCAACGGCGATGCAGAGTCGCGAAGCCGCGTGTCATCTGCATGTCGGCGGGCTTGCCGTTCACGGAAACCGTGGCTCCGCGCGACCACGCGGGGATGCGGAGGCGAATCGCGAACTGCTTCGGCCGGCTGACGGTCACAAGCATGCGCAATTCGCCGTCCATCGGGTAGCTGTGCGTCTGCGACAGCGTGGCCTTTACGCCATCCTGATCCCAGCGCACGCTGGAAGGCATATAGAGCACCACATAGAGTCCATTTGCGTCGCGAAGATAGCTGTTGATCCGATAATCCGCGACGACCTGCGGGAGTGTGCCGCTGCAACAGGGAAATGCGTCGGGATGATAACGGCGATGCCCGTCGTTGTTGTAGTCGGAGTAGTAGAAGGCGTGCCCGTCGTGCTCCAACTGTTTTGCGCCGAGCACCGTGTTCCAGATGACGCGTTCCATGCTGTCGCCGTAGCGGCCATCGCGCGTGACCTGCAGCAGATAGCGTGTGAGCTTGGTGTGCGCATACGAACCACAGGGTGTCTCGAAGCTCGCGTGCGACTTGGTGAGGCTGGTGTAAAGGTCATCGCTCGCCGGTCGGCGTAACTGTTCATCCGGTCCCCAGCCGCCGGTTGCGTAGCTTTGTGCCTCGAGCAGATCGAAGCCATGCTTTCCTGCAGCCATGTGCATCGCACTGCCGCCGAGGATGCCAGCCTGCATTGCAGAGCAGAGCGCGTTTACATGACTGTAGGCGTGCTGTCCGGCCATGGCATCCACTCCGCGGGAGAGGGGCGCGAAGTAGTCCTTGTCTTCGAGATAGCGGAAGGCCATCTGGTGATAGCGATTGCCTGCGCCGCGTTGTGCCGCGAGGAACAGGTTCTCCGGCATGGTGTAGGACTCGTCCCAGGTGTAGGACTCATCGGTGCCGGGACGCCAAGAGACACCGTGCGGGACGACGTGTGCCGGCAGGTTGGGGAGCGCGGTGTCCGTGGTCTGGTCCAGGATGGCCCACGCATCGGGATCGTGTGCGAAGCTGTGCGCGTCCATCAGCATGCAGACAAACTTGTCGTAGTTGTATGCAGGGAAGCGCGTCTTCGTATAGCAGCCGGCGGAGATGGTCTGGCGATAGAGGCCGGTCAGGCGCAGCACCTTATCGCGCGTGCCCGTGTCACCGGTGATGGCATAATAGCGCGCAAGTGCGGAGACCCACTGGCCGAAGGAGTGCGCGGGCGCAAACCCCGGATTGCCCTTCTTCGGCTCGTAGTCGGGGTTGTACGCATACCAGCCTTCCAGGGATGCTCCCGGCGCCGGCATACCTGCCATGGCGCGCAACGGGCGCAGCATGCTGTCTTCATTCAGTCCCATCAACACTGCATGCGTCTCTCGCAGTTGCTGCTCGTGGGGCTCGCTTGCCAGCGCGACATCGCTGTAGGGCAACGTGTTCAGGAGCGGTTCATCCGCCGTGGCTGCATGGAGTAACGGTAGGTGCAGCTCGGCGGTTGCGGCAACGCCCAGAGCTGCCGAGCCGGCTTTCAAAAATGTGCGGCGGGAATGGCGACGTGGCGATTGCATCACAGCTCTATTATCCTCCTGCAGGCGCGTCGATGCAGCCACGCCGGTACGGCAGGGATGCGTGCTTTGGAGACAATGGCAACCACTGGTCTAACCCGAGAACTGCGCCGTCTGGACTGGCCCGCTGCCGAATGGCGATCCAGCCTGCTCTGCCTTCCCGCCATCGCCATCGCGCTGATCGCCGGGCTGGCGGCGGGCCACCGCTTTGCCGCCGTGGTGATGGCAGGAAGCGCGCAATCGGTCGGCTTTGGCGCCTTCCAGCGGCGTCTCTGGTTTCGCGGAGGCCCCATGGTGCTGGCCACCTTTGGCATGGCGCTCTCTGCAGTGGTAGGCGAGCTCGCCGCGAACATTCCCTGGGCCATGTTGCTGCTGGTGACCTTCTGGGCCTTCTGCTACGGCATGTCCGGCGCCATCAGCTCGCCGGCATCCTGGGTGGGGCAGCAATGCTGCATCTTCCTCGTGGTATCGAGTGCAGTGCCCGGCACGCTGCACCAGGCTGGCCTACGTGCAGCGGGTGTCTTGGCCGGCGGCCTGTTCCAATTCCTCTGCATCCTGGTGCTGTGGCGTTTCTTTTCGCCGGCGCGTACGACGTACTCCGATCCGATGATCCACGCACCGGGCTGGCAGCGGCGCGCGGTGCTTGAGAATCTCACCTTCGCATCCGCGACATTTCGCTATGCCCTGCTGCTGGCGCTGACGGGGCTGGTATCGGAGAGCATCGTGCTCCTGGCCCACTTCCACAACGCCTACTGGATCCCCATGACCGCGCTCATTATCATGAAGCCGGATCTGTTGCTGACAAATGCTCGTTCGATCGCCAGGCTAGGGGGCACGCTGGCTGGTGCGGCACTCGCCACCCTGGTGGCTACGACGCTGCGGCCGGACGGTCTCTGGCTCAGCCTGCTGATCGTCGGCTCGATCTATTTCGCCTATGCGCTGCAGAATGTGAACTACGCGCTGTACGCGATTCCACTTACCGGCTACATCGCGTTCATTCTCGCTGTCGGACGCACGCCGGAACGCGGCATAGCAGAGTATCGCGTGGTGGCGACGGCTATCGCCGGCGCAGTCGCCATGTTGATCCATTCGCTCTATGTGCGGGATGAACTGCGCCGCGTGGCGCGAACATTCTTTCCGAAGGAGGCTGCATGATCTATCTACTGAGCCTGAGCATACTGGCCACGGTGACCGCGCTGTTCTTTGCTGTAACACGCGGCGGCTTTCGCTCCTTCGGCATCGCGCAGCGCGTGCTTCTTGTATTGGTGTCGCTGCCGCTGCTGATCAGCGGAGTGGCCCATCTGCTCATGCCGTCCGGGATGGCTCAGATCATTCCGCCCGCATTTCCTGCCCGCACACTCCTCGTCATTCTGAGTGGGATAGCGGAGCTGGCCGGGGCTGTCGGGCTGTTCGTGCCGCGATTTCGCCGTGCAGCGGCACTATGCATCGCAATTCTGATGATCGCGGTCTTCCCGGCAAACATCTATGTCGCCGGACAGACGGTGCATGGGTTGCCCATGCCCGCTGTGCCGGTGCGTCTCATCATGCAGATCGTCTACATCCTGCTGGTGCTGACGGCCAGCTTCGGCCGTCCGGTTCTGCAGCGTCAGTAGCGGTGGACGTCGCGTGGATAGTAGGTGAACTGCACCGCGATGCTGGTGTCGCTCTGGGCAGAGCGGTTTCCATTGATTAAGTAGGGCGCCTTCCAACGCTCATACTGCACCCAGGCATTGAGCTCCGTATTCTTGCCGAGACGCTTGACGGCGTTGACCGCGTAATCATTCTGCGTGGTCCCACCCGGGATAAAGTTTGGGACACCCTTCGCATTGCGGTACTGGAACTCCAGCCACTCGTTGCCGCTGATGTGATACGTCAGCCATGCCTGGCCGCCCTTGGCCTGGCGGCCGATCCAGTCGCCGAACGTGAAGCCTTTGTTGGTATAAGCCTGCTTCTGCACTGCCTCCCAATAGAGAAAGCTGCCCCCCACGCTGCGGTCCGTCGGCGGATCCGTAGAGACGCCTTCCACGCGCAGCGACAGCTTCGGCGCGCCGGGGAAGTGTGACAGATAGAGGCCCGGGCGGAGGCCGGCGCGGCGTGGTGCGCTGACCGGCGTCACATCGTCGTGCGAGGTCGAGTCGGAGTAGAGCGTCAGCCAGTTGCGCACGAAGGGCAGGCGATAGGAAAAGTTGAACGCCGAAAAGCGTGCACCGGGGTCATCGCGGCCCAGCTTCTCCTGCTCCGTGGTGTCGTTGATATCGAAGAAGCCTTTGAGGAAGGTATGCAGGGTGACCGGCTCATGTCCCTTGCCGCCAAAGACGATGGTGCGTTCGAAGCCGAATTCGAAGTCGCGCGTGGGACGGAAGCTGAAACCCTCCGAATGTGTGTAGGGGTGGTTCGGAGCAGTATGGCCCTGCAGACTGCCATAGAGAAAGTCGTAGCGGACGGGACCGAGCAGGCGGGAGACGAACGGGATGTACAAGGGTTCCACGCGGTTGATACGGAAGGCATAGATATCCTCCGCATTGTTGCTGTAACCCATTCCGCCGCCGCGTCCCGGTCCCCACCAATCGTCAGTCTTGCCGAATGAGATTTCGTGGCTCGCGAGGTTGGCGGCGACGTACACCTCCTGAATGCGGAAGGTGTCGACGCTGTTCAGCGTTTTGCCGTAGGGGATGGTGACGTTCTGATCCGTGGAAGGAATGACCTCGTCCTCAAAGGAGAAATAGTTGGCCACATCGAGTGAGTAGCCCTCCAGCCTGGGGGCATGCTGATACTCACCACGGATGTATCCGGAGTATCGGCCCAGGGTGGTGCGGGCGCTGGCGCCGGTGATGTTGTTGAATCCCTCTGCGTAGGGACGTCCGTAGTCGTTGACGATGGTCTGGCCGGCGTGCCAGCTATCGCGCAACGGCTGGCCGGTGATGCCAAGCGCGCGTGTGTAGACCGACTCCACCTCCGAATGGCCCAGATGCTGATCGATCGGGATCTCCAGATCCGGAGCGAGCTCGCGACTCAGAGCGCTGTAGATCTCCTTCGCTTCATCGCTGTCGCTGTTGTAGATCTCACCGGCGGAGGCATCCAGCATATGAGCCACACTGGTGCGGGTGTACGGCCGCACGCCGAGAAACAGAGTGTCGATGAAGCCAAGCGAGTAGAGCCGCATGATCTCCGGATACATCCAGCTGTCGAGCGGAATGTACGTGGAGCCAAGACTTCCGGAGTACTGCACCGGTCGTGGGGGCAGGGTGCGGGTGAACTGTACCGGCGGAGCGGGAGCGGGGGCGGTCTGGCCGCTGTTCTGGGCAGTCGTGGCGGCGGGTGCATCGGAAGCTTGAACAGGAGACGGGCTGGGGACGCTCTGGGCGACCACGGAAAGAGTGCAAACCAAGCCAAGACCCAGAGATTGCGAGATACGGAAGAGGAGATGCATGAGCTTCCCGCATTGTCTCGTATCCGCAGGGGAATAGGACAATCTTTGCGGCGCCCCGTGCTCGGGTCGTCATCGTGCACGAGCGGATGTCGGTCGCGGCAGCTCTCGAAGAGAGCAGCGGTCGATTCCTGCAGACAGAAGCCATGCCCGGGGTATGCTCATCCAACGTCTAACGACGTGTGGGAGGCAAATGGGCCGCTGGGCAGAGATAGGTCGCAGGCTGCGCTACACCGGGCGCCTGCTGTGGCGTTCCGCAGTGACCCCGCTGGAGGGCACCCCGCAGCGGCCGCGCATGGTCTCCCCTGACGAACTCGGTGTCACCTTCATCGGCCACTCATCGTTCCTGGTACAGGCGGCGGGTCGCAGGCTCCTCTTCGATCCTGTCTTTTCGTACTGGCTCATTCTGCTGCGGCGTCAGCGGCGTCCGGGCGTGCGCATGCGGGATCTTCCACCGATTGACATTGTCCTGCTGTCGCACGCCCACATGGACCACCTCGATCGTCCTTCTCTGCGTCGAGTGGTGCAGGCCACGCGCCGTGCATCGGGGCATGCGCCCGTCGCAATCGTGCCGCAGGATGTAGGCGACATCGTGCGCGGCCTGGGCTTTTCGCGCGTTATCGAACTCGACTGGTGGGAGAGCTATCAGGGTCTCGGGCTTACCATCACGCACACGCCTGCGAAACACTGGGGCACACGCTGGTTCATGGATGGTCATCGCGGGTATGGCGGCTATGTGGTCGAGGGAGGCGCGCAACGGCTCTACTATTCAGGCGACACAGCGTACTTCCAGGGGTTCCGGGAGATCGGCGAGCGCCTGCGGCCGGAGGTGGCCCTGCTGCCGATCGGCGCCTACACGCCGGATAGCTATCGTGCCGTTCATACCAGTCCGGAGGACGCCCTGCATGCCTTCCGCGACCTGCGTGCGGAGACGATGGTGCCAATGCACTATGGGACGTTCTGGCTCTCCGAAGAGCCGATGGAGGAACCGCTGCCACGCCTGCTGACCTCGGCTGCGGCTCTCAAGCTAGCCCACAAGGTGGCCGTCGTTCGCGAAGGCGAGACGCGGGTGTTTCACAGAGAAGTCGCCGAGCAAAGACACGTCGTCGAGCAGCAAATCGGTGCGGCCGGGCCGGGAGTCGGGAAGACGGAGTAGGTACGAAGCGACGTCAGTCGTGGTGCTCGCTATTTGTGGCCGTCGGCTTCAGGTGTCGTGTCGGCCTTACCCTTCCGTGCAGCTCTGGCCAGGTCGCCCTCTTTGTCGATGAAGTACAGGTAGCCTTTCTCGCGCTGCAGTTTCGTCTCGGCGACAACTTCTTCGGCGCCCTCGCCACCCTTCTTCTTGCGAGCGACGTTGCCGTCTTTGTTGATGAAGTAGAGGTACTGCTTGTAATCGCGCTCCAGCCCCAATTTCTGGACTTTTTCTGCCATGATCGATGTCCTCCGCAATTTGGGATGCTACCGCGAGCCCGAGGACTTGCAGTGTGGCAAAGGATCAGTGGTCAGTGTGCAAAGCGGCACTTGCACGCTGCTCATCTGCCTTCTTCGCCTGGTCCTCTAGTGCCTGTGCCTGAGGCAGATAGCCGATAGCCTGGCTGATCATCGGATCCCAGTTGGCGCGGACGCGTAGCCCCTCGGCCTCACCGAACTGAGTCGTGAATATCTCTGCCTTGATATTTGCCTTGATCCAATCGGACACGCCATTCAAGTCCTGGTCCGTGTAGGAGATTTGCTGACTGGTAAGGAACTGCTTGAATTCGTTCATGACCGGATCGTCGACCTGGAAGCTCTTGTCCACGGTGCGATTGGCCAGGTAGTGGCTGGCGAAGTTGAAGAAGACGTAGTGCTCCAGAAGCACATCCTGGAAGTGATTCGACTTCGGCGTCTCGATCTTGTCGTCCGGCGTGATCCCGCCGCCGCCGTAGACGGTACGTCCGGAGTCGGTCAGCTTGACCTCGCGATTCTTCTCGTCGGAGGCGGCCGGCTGGTCGTGATTGTAGTAGTAGTCGTAGAGCGACACGCCGCTGTAGTTGCGCTGGATCAGGCGTCCGCTGGGTGTGTAGTAGTGATAGGTCGTGAGCGCGAGACCGCCCGCCGAGAGCGGATAGACCGTCTGCACCAGGCCTTTGCCGAATGTTGTTTCACCGACCACCAGCGCGCGATCGTGGTCCTGCAGCGCGCCGCTCACGATTTCAGCCGCAGAGGCAGTTCCATGATTCACCAGCACGACGATGGGGAAGTTCCGGCCGCCGTTGCCATGCGCCGCCCGTTGCGTCTGTTCCGGATAGGCACGTCCCCGCTGAGAGACGATGATCTGGCCCTTCTGCAGGAATTTGTCGCACACCGCGACCGCTTCCGTCAGCAGGCCGCCTGGATTGCTGCGGAGATCCAGCACCAGGCCTTTGATGGGACCGAAGCTGTCCAGCGCATCGCTGACCTCGCGCCCCGTCGTCTCCTGGAATTGCAGAATGTGGATGTAGCCGATACCGGGACGGATTACGTAGGCAAGGTCAATGCTACCGTGCGGGATCTCGTCGCGCACTAGGTCGAAGGTGAGTGGCTTCGACTGGCCGAAGCGCGTTACTGTCACCTGAACGTGCGTCCCCTTAGGGCCTTTCAGCATGTTCGCGACTTCGCTTGAGTCCATGTTGTCGGTGGTCTTGCCATCGACCGCCGTGATCACGTCGGCAGGACGAAGACCGGCCTTGAAGGAGGGCGTGCCTTCGTAGGGATAAAGGACGACGATCTTATTGTTCTGCGGCTGGATGGTCATACCCACGCCGTAGTACTTGCCGTGTTGGTCCTCACGCATCTTGGCGTAGGCCTTCGGATCGTAGTAGTTCGAGTGCGGATCGAGCACCCGCAGCATGCCCGGAATGGCGCCGTCATAAATGGCGCGTTCGGCCTTGTCCCCGTTCAAAGGCTCGGCGTAATTCTGCTCCACCAGGCTGTAGACAGTTGTAAATGAGCGCAGATCATTGCGTAGGGTCGACTCATCCGCCTGAGCCTGCGCCCCTACGGTACGTTCCACCAATGTGCCACCGACAGCGCAGGCAGCAAGAAAGACAGCAACAGTGATAGCGGAGCGGCGGGAGCTGGATGCCATAGGGAAGTCGCCGGCGGCAGGCTTACGTATACAAACAGCAGTCCTGGCGCGTAGGGATTAGACGCGAGTATAGCACCGGGGCGAGCAGACCCTTCCCCTACACTCTGCCACCAACGGGGGATGCAGCAAGTGTTTTACTGTCTGGCAATGGACCGTGCATGCACCGAGCTTGGTGAGTAGAATACACACAACGCGGTTGGCTAGACGATCGGGTAGAACGCCCGGAACATCCGGCTCCGAGCAAGCCAGCCTTTAGCCGTATCATTAATTCCGAGACCCCGGTTTTGCGATGTCCGCCGGGAAATGTAGAGAGATTCATGACCCTTCGCCGTTCCGATGTTTGCGTCTGGCTGCTGGCAGGTTGCCTGCTTACCGCGCCCCTCCTCGCTCAATCGAAGAAGTCCAGCAAGACACTGACGCCTGAGCAGCAGGCGGCGCGAGCGAAGTTCGATCCCAAGGCCCAGGCCTCGCCCTTTGGCGGGTCGGTGGTGGAGGACGTGGTCGCCCGGGTGAACGATCAGATCATCAACACCTCCGATTACGATCGCGCCGAGGCGCAGCTGGAGCAGGAAGGCCGCCAGCAAGGCTGGACCGAGCAGGAGATGGAGGCGCACAAGCACGATCTGCTGCGCGACCTGATCGACCAGCAGTTGCTGCTCTCCAAGGGCAAGGAGCTTGGCATCACCGGTGAGACCGAACTGGTGCACCGCCTGGATGACATTCGCAAGCAGAACCATCTCGACTCCATGGAAGACCTGGAGAAGGCCGCGACCCAGCAGGGTGTCTCCTACGAAGACTTCAAGCAGAACATCCGCAACAGCATTGTCACGCAGCAGGTGATTCGCGATGAAGTCGGACGCCATCTGCAGATGACGAATGCCGAGCTGCAACGGTTCTACCGGACACATGCAAATGAGTTCGCGCAGCCCGAGACGGTCCGCTTGAGCGAGATACTCATTCCGGTGAAAACAGGCGGCGATGAGGCTGCCGATCTGGCTAGCGCCAAAGCCAAGGCCGATGAGATCGAAGGGAAGCTCAAGGCGGGCGACAGCTTCGCCGACCTGGCGAAGGCGAACTCTGCGGGCTCCACCGCAGCGCAGGGCGGCGACCTCGGCGAGCCTTACAAGCGCGGCTCCTTGGCCAAGTCATTGGAAGATGCGACCTTCCCGCTGAAAGCTGGAGAGTCCACCGCGCCGATTCGTACCAAGCAGGGCTACGTCATCCTGAAAGTCACCGACCATACCGGCGGCGGCACACCGGACTTTGCATCCGTGCGTCCGCAGGTGGAAGAGGCTGCATTCATGAGCCGCATGCAGCCGGCACTCCGTACCTACCTAGCGCAACTGCGTCAAGCTGCATACATCGATATCCGGCCCGGCTATGTCGATTCGGCTGCAGTCTCGAACTCAGTGAAGCCGCTCTATAGCGCCTACTCTGTTCCGGCTCCCAAGAAGAAGGTGCACTTCAAGCGCACGCGCTACACCGGCCAGCATCGTGGACGGCATACCGGCGGTACCACGACGGATACCGCAAATACGGCTGCCGGCACTGCAACACCGGGGACTGCGACACCCGGCACTGCGGCTGCAGCCACCGGTGGAACGGCCGCGACCGCGGGCGGAACAACGACCGCGCTGGCCAGTCCGCCGGCCGTCGAAAAGCCGGGCAAGAAGGAGAAGGTGCGCTACGGCCAGGCGCCGCGTCAGGCGCTGCCGCCGGCGTCCCAGCCTGCCAACGGATCCGAACAAGCGGCCGGGGCTCCCGGTGCAGAGCCGGGGTCCGACAACGACACGCAAATGGCTTCGAACGCCAGTTCCAGCACGGATATCCCCAACGCGGACGCTGCCACGACCGTCGAGCGCAAGACACGCTTCTCCGATCGGGCACGAGTTCCCAAGGGTAAGAAACCCAAGACCGCTGACCAGATAGAGAATCAGCGAGCCGAACAGATCAGCCCCGAAGAGCAGGCGACAGAACAGACCCAGGCTGCTCCGCACGGGTTGGCCGGCGATACGGCTACCAAGAAGAAAGCGCCTAAGGTGAAGGGTGACAAAACCCGTTACTCCGATGAGGCCAACAAGGAGAAGCAGGCACCTGCTGCCGCGCCGCAGACCTCCACGCCTTCGCCGCTGGCGACGCCGGGGACGGTGCCGACATCGAACGATCCAGCCCCGACGGATGCCACTCCTGCCCAGCCCGACGCACAGCCCCAGGGGACACAGCCGCAGCCGTGAGCCAGGGTGCGCCGCTTCCCACGCCGGGCAGAACAGTTTTCCTCGGCGACCTGACAAAGCATGAAGGCCAGACCGTCACGGGTTTCTTTGCAGTCGCCACCAAGCAATTGCGCCGCAAACGCGATGGCAGCCCTTTCCTCTCTTTGCGTCTGAGTGACCGCACCGGGCAGTGCGACGCCGTCATGTGGGAGGGCTACGAGTCATGCATCAACACCTTCCAGACTGGCGACATTCTGAAGGTAAAAGTTGAAGTCTCCAGCTATAACGGCCGCACGCAAATGGTCATCCGGCAGCTGCGCAAAGCGGACGCCAGCGAGTATTCGCTGGCTGACTTCCAGCCGCATACCGCCCACTCCATCGATGACCTATGGGCGGCGCTGACCGGGTTCGTCGAGAGCTTTACCGACCCACACCTCAAGCAGCTGGTGCAGAGTTTCCTCAATGACCCGGCGATTGCCGAGCCGCTGCGTGCCGCGCCTGCCGCCAAACACATGCATCATGCATGGATCGGCGGCCTGCTCGAACACATCGTTTCACTGCTGGGCCTGTGCGATCGGGTCGCGCCGCACTACCCGCAGGTGCATCGCGACCTGGTGATGACCGGCGCCATCCTGCATGATATCGGCAAGCTCGAAGAGCTGTGTTGGAGCCTCAACTTCGACTACACCGTCGAGGGGCAGATGCTGGGGCACATCACACTGGGCATTGCCATGATCGAGAAGAGGATTGCCACTATACCGGGCTTTCCACCGCGGTTGCGCCTGCTGGTCGAGCACCTGGTGCTCAGCCACCACGGCAAGTATGAGTTCGGCTCGCCCAAGCTCCCTATGACGCCGGAGGCCATCCTCTTTCATTATCTGGACGACCTGGACGCGAAGATGTTCTCGGTGCGTTCAGAACTGGACCGCAGCAGCATGCAGGGACGCGCCGCCGGTGAGATGACGGACTGGGTGCGTGCCCTGGAGCGGCCGCTGCTGGACAGCCGCGCCTTTCTCAGCGAAGCTGGTTCCGCCGATTCCGAGGTGACACCCGATGCCTTTCCTACTGAAGAGTGAGCCTGAGTCCTACTCCTACAGCGACCTTGAGCGTGATGGCGAGACCACGTGGGACGGCATCAAGAACGCCCAAGCGCTGATGAACCTAGCCGGGATGAAGAAGGGGGAAAAGATCGCCTTCTACCACTCGGTTACGGACAAGGCGGTCGTCGGCACGGCGAAGGTCGTCTCTGTCGACGCGTCGAACCCCAAGAGTCCGATCGTGCGGATCGCGCCCGGCAAGAAGTTCGGCACACCGAAGACGCTTGCCGAGATGCGCGACGCGCCCGTCTTTCGCGGATCGCTGCTCTTTCGCCAGTTCCGTCTATCCGTCGTGCCGCTGACGGATGAGCAGTATGAGTGGCTTCTGACATGAAGGTAGCGCTCTGTTCAACGATGAGCCGAGGCATGACAGCAATTCCTCATAGCAGAGTTCAGTGTGACCAGAAGCTCCGTATAAGCGAACCGACACCATGGATGCGCTTCATGTCTTTTACAGCATAATGTCCTTGACGGCATAATGTCTTCCATGACATAGTGTTGTCGTGGTTTGGGAAGTCGTCTACACCGATGAATTCGAGCGGTGGTGGGATGGCCTGACTGAGCGCGAGCAGATGACCGTGAATGCCAGCGTGCTTCTGATTCAACAGCATGGGCCACAGCTGAAGCGGCCTCATGCCGATGTGATTCACGGCTCGGCGTATCCAACATGAAAGAACTGCGGTGCCAGCACCTTGGGCATCCGTATCGTGTGCTCTTCATTTTCGATCCGAAGCGCAATGCCGTGCTTCTGATCGGCGGTGACAAGACCGGGAATAGCCGCTGGTATGACGAGAACCTCCCCAAAGCGGACGCGATTTACGCAGAGTACTTAAACCAAACGCACTCATAGTGGGTAACAACCCCACGGTCTCAACTTCCTCAGAGACAGGGAAGGTGTCTGATGGCACGGAATTTTAAGGAACTGCAGGCAAAGATGTCGCCAGCGGCGAGAGCGGAGTCGGAAGCTCTCGCAGCAGAGATGCTCGCACGCATGGCACTGGACGAACTTCGAGAAGCGCGCAAGCTCACCCAATCACAACTCGCTCGAACGATGGAGATCGATCAGGGTGCCGTATCGCGACTTGAGCGACGCACTGACATGTACGTCAGCACGCTACGCAACTTCATCCGCGCCATGGGTGGCGAACTGCACATCCGCGCTGACTTTCCGGATGGATCGGTAGAGATAACGCAGTTTGAAGAGACTCCTGCGGCGTAGCGGGTGAGATGTGGCCGGTACGGCCAGTCCTTTACAATCGAGGTTTGACCGGGAAGGCACATGCTACGTTTCTCAACCGCAGGTGAGTCACACGGTGAGGCCCTGATCGCGCTGGTGCAGGGGCTCCCCGCCGGACTCGACATCGAAGAGTCGTTCATCAACCGCGAGCTGTGGCGTCGCCAGCAGGGGTATGGGCGCGGCGGCCGCATGCGCATCGAGACAGACACCGCGCATATCCTCTCCGGAGTGCGCCATGGAGCGACGATCGGCGCCCCGGTGGCCATGCAGATCGCCAATCGCGACTGGAAGAACTGGGAAGACATCTTGCCGGTCGGGGCAGGGGACCCGGCGAGGCACAAATCGGTCGCATCGCCCCGTCCGGGCCATGCGGACCTCTCCGGATCACTCAAGTACAACTTTAAGGATGCGCGTTATGTCCTGGAGCGTGCATCGGCCCGCGAATCGACCGCGCGTGTCGCCGCGGGTGCGTTGGCGAAGCGGCTGCTGCGTTTCCTCGGCATGGAAGTCACCAGCCACGTCGTCCGGGTCGGCCGCGTCGAGCTAGAAGAAGCGGTCACCTGGGAGCAGATTGCTGCCCTTGCCGATCGCGATGAAGTATTGCTGAACTGCGCATTGCCCGAAACCGAAGAGCGGATGAAGGCCGAGGTCGATCACGCGTTGCGTACCGGCGACTCGATCGGCGGCGTCTTCGAAGTGGTGGCGCACGGCGTTCCGCCGGGGCTCGGCACCTACGCCAACTGGGATGAGCGGCTGGACGGCCTGCTTGCCTGGGCCGTGATGTCGCTGCAGGCAGTGAAGGCGGTCGAACTGGGCCGCGGCGTCACGGCGGCACAGTCCTTTGGCTCCGCGGTTCACGATTCGATTCATTACGCCGACAACGGTGAGAACGGCCACACGCGCTTTCGCCGAGACCAGAACAATGCGGGTGGCATCGAAGGCGGCATCTCGAATGGAGAGGACATCGTGGTCCGCGGCTACTTGAAGCCCATCTCGACGCTGCGCCGGCCTCTGGAGTCCGTCACCTATGAGACCCGCGAGACGACCAAGGCGGCTTACGAGCGCTCCGACGTCTGCGTGGTGCCGGCGGCAGGCGTCGCAGCCGAGGCCATGGTGGCGTTTGTCCTGGCGCAACTAGCGTTGGAGAAGTTTGGCGGCGACTCTGCCACCGAGCTGAAGCGTAACTATGATGGATACCTGGAGCAGATCCGGAGGTACTGAGCCGGACGAGACCTGCAGCCGAAGACGCACTACCCTACGAACCCAGCAAGCATGATCTACTCCATCGTCAAATTTCCCGACCCTATCCTGCAGCGCCCTGCCGCGCCGGTCACCGAGTTCGATGACGCGCTCCGCAAGCTGGTCGCGGACATGTTCGAGTCCATGTATGCGGCGCAGGGCATCGGCCTGGCCGCCCCCCAGATCGGCATCGGCAAGCGGATCACCGTCATCGATGTGAGCAATCAGAAGGAGCCGAAGGACAAGCTCGTGCTCATCAACCCGGAGATCACGCTGCACGAAGGCAAGCAGTTGGAGGAGGAGGGCTGCCTCAGCCTGCCGGATATCCGCGAGAAGGTACGCCGGTCTGCTCGGGTGATGGTGCGGGCACAGGACGAGCACGGCACCTGGTCCGAACGCGAGGGCACCGAGCTGCTGGCACGCGCCTTCCAGCATGAGCTCGACCACCTGGACGGTATCCTGTTTATCTTCCGCGTCAGTGCGCTCAAGCGCGACCTGGTGCTCCGGCGCATCCGCAAACTGCAGCGTGCCGGTGAATGGTAGTCGGGAGCGATCGTTGATGCGCCTGGTCTTCTGCGGGACGCCGATCTTTGCCGTGCCCACCTTCCATGCGCTGCGTGCCGCCGGTCACACGATCGAACTGGCGCTGTGTCAGCCGGATCGCCCCAGCGGCCGAGGCCTTGCGCTGGCGGTGCCCCCAGTCAAGCAGACCGCCGTTGAAGCCGGCATCGACGTGCTGCAGCCGGAGAGAATTCGTACCAACCCTGAGTTGCAGGCGCGGCTCGAGGCCATCCGGCCGGACGCAATTGTTGTGGTCGCCTACGGGCGGATCATTCCGCGCTGGATGCTTGATCTTCCGCGCTACGGCAACCTGAACCTGCATGGCTCGCTGCTGCCGAAGTACCGCGGCGCCGCGCCCATCCAGTGGGCTGTCGCTAACGGCGAGAGGGTCACCGGTGTCACCACCATGCAATTGAACGAGGGCATGGACACCGGGGATACGCTGCTGTGCCGCGAGCTGCCGATTGGCGCAGACGATACTGCCGAAGACCTGTTTCATAGGCTCGCTGAGCTGGGTGCGCCGCTGATGGTCGAGACGCTGGCCGGTCTTGAGTCCGGTACGATCACACCGCAAAAGCAAGACGACAGCGCCGCAACGCGCGCGCCCATCCTGACGCGTGACGACGGCCGTTTGGACATGACGCATACCGCTCAGTCCATCTACGACCGGTGGCGTGGCTTCCAGCCTTGGCCCGGCGCATGGACGACGGTGCGCGGGAAGAAACTGACGCTGCAACGGCTTGTGCTCGTTGCGGCTGGGCCCGCAACGAAATCTGCAACGGAATCAAAGATAGGCGAGTCGGGCGTCTTTCGCGTCGATGGAGATCGACTCTTCGTCACGGCGGCCGACGGGACCAGCCTGGAGGTCACCGAGCTGCAGCTTGAGGGCAAGCGCCGCATGCCGGCTGCAGACCTGCTGCGCGGCCATGGCGTGGTAGACGGGGACCGCGTGAACTCCTGATGGCTGCTCGCGTCACACCTGCACGGCTGGCAGCCTTCCGCGTTCTGCTTGCGATGGAGCGCTCGCGCAGCGCCCATTCTGACGACTTGCTGCGCTCCCCGGCCATCGAGTCGCTGACACCCGCCGATCGCAACCTGACGACGGCGCTGGTGATGGGCGTGCTGCGCTGGCAGATTGCGCTCGATACTGTTGCCGCCCGCTACCTGAAACGCGAGTCGGTGCTGGACGATGCAGTGGCGATTGCACTGCGCCTCGGCGTTCTGCAATTGCTGCTGATGGATCGGATCCCGGCGCATGCCGCCCTGTCGGAGAGTGTCGAGCTGACCAAGGTCAGCGGTCAGAGCTACGCCTCCGGCATGGTGAATGCCGTGCTGCGCCGCGTTGCCGAGGCCGCGCCCTCCATCGCGCTCGATCCAGTGGAGGCGCATCCGGAATGGATGATTCAGCGTTGGACAAATGCGTTCGGCGCCGAGTTTGTCACTGCGATCGTTGCCTACAATCAGCAGCCGCCTCCAGCGACCCTGCGACCAGCGACCCTGCGACCGAAGATGCGAGACGATGTCGCCATAACGACACTGCCGGCCGGGTGCATGCTTGCGACTGCGCGCCGGCTGCCGGAGGGTACTGCTGCGCCGGAAGGTGCGCGCATTCAGGACGAAGGATCGCAGCTTGTGGCCGAGTTAGCCGGGCAGGGAACACGGGTACTAGACTGTTGTGCCGCACCCGGCGGCAAGACGGCGATCCTGGCCGAGAACAATCCACGGGCCGAGATCACGGCCTGCGACATCAGCGAGGCGCGCCTCAACACGATGCGCCGCAACTTTGCGCGTGAACCGCAGACGGCGACGATCGACTGCCTCGTTGCCGATGCGACAGCGCTGCCGTTTCGCGACGACTTCGACCTCATCCTGTGCGATGCGCCATGCACCGGCACCGGCACCCTGGCGCGTAACCCGGAGATCAAGCTGCGGCTCGACCCGAAAGACCTTCTTCGCCAGCAGGAGCGGCAGATCGCGATCCTGCGCTCAGCCTACCGCGTGCTCGCGCCCGGCGGACGGCTGGTCTATTCCACCTGCTCGCTTGAACCGGAGGAGAATGCGATGGTGATTCGCGCATTTCTGAGAACAGAATCTTCCGCGCGTTTGCTGGATGTGGGAGATCGACTCGCGGCGATGCAGCAGGAGGGAAGTCTGCATGCACAGGGCGCGGAAGCGCTCCGCTCCACGGCGTTGCGAGACGGCTGCCTGCAGACGCTGCCCGGTGCAATTCCGTGCGATGGGTTCTTCGCCGCGATTTTGACGCGCACATAAAAGATCACTGCAAAGATCACTGCGCCAGCGTGAATTGCACTGGTGTGCCCACATCCACGCGTGCACCGGCAGCGGGCTGTTGTGCGATCACGGTGCCCGACGTCACCGGCAACGACGGCGGTGCCGGGGCCTCGCCAGGGCTGGCGATCGCGGCTGCCGAAGGAATCTCGGCTTGACGATATAGCGGCGGCGCCACCTTCAGGCCGGCCTTGGTGACCGCTGCGTCCGCGGCCTTTGCCGGCTGGTTGAGGAAGTCCGGCATGACATAGCCGGTCGACTCCGGTGGGCCGGCAGCGCTCAGCAGCAGCGCCACGTTGGGACGGTCCACCGCTGCCGACCCCGCATCCGGCGACTGTGCAATCACGGTGCCAGGTTCCGCCGGTGTATAGGGCATATGCGCGATGGTGCCAAGCTGCAGGCCGGCGCGACGGATGGCAAGCGCCGCCAGCCGCTCCTGCTCATGATCTACCGAGGGCACGGCAACCCTCTGCGCACCCAGGCTCTGGCTCACGCGCATCTGCCAACCGGTGCGGACGATGGCTCCCGGCATTGGCGACTGCGTGACGATGTGTGACTCGGGAACCACGGCGCTGTAGAAGTGGTCGTCGACGCTCATCTCCAGACCACTGTCGGCTGCCTTGTGCCGTGCGTCCGATTCGCTCATGCCACGGAAGTCCGGCACCGTCACTTCTGCGCCATGAATCGCGAAGTGCATGGTCGCGACGGCGGATGCAAGGGCAACCGCAATCAGCAGAACGAGCACCAATCCGAATTGGAAGAGCCCGCGCATCATGCGTCTAGGCGCTCGGGTCTGCGTACTCGATGGTGACGCGAATCTGCGCGGTCGTCTCGAGCATGGCGGAGACAGAGCAGTACTTCTCCTTCGACAGGCGTACAGCGTCCTCCATACTCTTGCGGTTCACCTGGCCGCTCACCTTATAGACCAGTTCGATGTGCGTGAAGACGTTGGGCGCCTCGACAGCCTTCTCCGCCTTGGCCGAGACAGTGAGCGCGGTGAATGGCTCGCGTTTCTTGGTGAGGATGCCGATGACGTCGACCGACGTGCAGCCGCAAAGGCTCATCAACACGCATTCCATCGGGGTTGGGCCTTCGGCGCGCGCGACATCGAAGATCAGGGTGTGTCCGCTATCCGATGTGGCTGTGTAGATCTGGTCTTGCTTCCACTCTGTCTTCGCGATCATCGGTCCCCTCCACATGGTTGCGGCTACTTCTTTCGTGCCGATTGTCGGCCTTGGGCTCAGGATGCACCAGCATGCTGTAGACCTCCGGACGCTCCAGCTTGAACCGGTCTTCGAGTGCCGTGATGACATCGTGCACACGGCGCATAGTTAAATCGTCCGGCAGCGTGCAATGGCAGGAGAGATGCAAACGGTCGCCCATGCGCGAGATGACGACTTCATGAATGTCGACGATCTCCGGCAGGGTTTGCGCTACACCGCGCAGGTCTTCTTCGAGCAGCCTGTCCGCTTCGAGGGTTGCGGCTGCTTCGATGGTTGCCGGCTCGCTCTCAATGTGCGTTAGCACATTCCGTACCTCGGGCGCCGCGCGGTACATCTCCTCTTCGAGTTCGCGCACGAAGCGATGCGCTTCCACCAGCGGCAACGATTCGGCGACTTCGATATGCTGTTCCACGCGCAGGCCATCCGGCTCCTGCTGCACGCTTAGATCGTGCAATGTCACATTGTTGCGCGCGGCCACTCCGCGGATGCGGTCGAAGATGCTTTCTCCGGAAACCTGGCGCGGCACCGTGCGTACGACAACGTCGGAGTCCGGTACCGCCGCCTTGACTGCGGCCGTGATCTGCTGCACTAGCGCCTCGATGTGCTCCGCGGTGTCGAAGCGTGGGACGGCGACGCTGAGATCGGCAAAGACGCCGTTGCCGGACCGGCGCACCCGTACCAGCTCCAATGCCACCACGCCGTCGATCTGTTCTACCGCGTGGACGATGCGCTCCCGCGCGCCGGCGGGCGCGGTATCCAGCAGCTCGTAGGTGGTGCGTCGCGCCAGTCCCCATGCGAAGCGCAGGATGACGACCGAGACAACAAGCGCAGCCACTGGGTCGGCGTAACGCAGCCAGCCGATGCCGTAGTGCTGGCCCGCATACGATGCGGCGAGACCCAGTGCTACGGCAGCGCTCGACCAGATATCCGAAGCGAAGTGCAGAGCATCTGCCTCCAGCGCCTGCGAGCCGGACCGGGCAGCAACGCGTTTGAGCGCGCGTGAGCGGCCCAGGTCGACCGCGATCGAAAGCCCCAGCACCAGGAACGGCCAGATCGAGGGACGCACCGCAACCGGCGCGACGAAGATACGCATGACCGCTTCGACCACGATCCAGACACACGAGGCGCCCATGAGGAAGGTCTCGGTGAAGGCGGAGAGCGTTTCTACCTTGGCGTGACCATAGGTATGGTCCGCATCTGCCGGTTTGTCGGAGATGCGAACCGAGATAAGCGTGAGCGCCGTGCCAAGCAGGTCGAGCCCGGAGTGCGCCGCATCCGACAACATGCCGAGGCTGCCTGTCAGCAGGCCGGCGATCAGCTTTAACGCGGTCATGCCGCAGGCCGCAAGCATGGACATGAGCGCGGCGGAACGCTTCTGCTGCGCTACCGCCTGTCCCTCGCGCGGGCTCAGATCTAATGGCTGATTCGACATGGTCTCTGGCGCAGTCCGGCGCATTCCCACAGCCTACACGCGCCACGCACAGCGAGCCAGCGAAGGACGGCTTCCCCATCGCTCAATACGACGGTTGTTATCGGGCACGCGGTGGTGGGATCGAGATACTTGAGAGAAACGTGGCACCCGCAAGCCATCGCGATTGTCGAATTTCCAGCGATCGGTCAGGCGCGCCTGGTATCGCTTCGATGCGTCTGCGTTGGCTCTTACGACTTGCGCGCGGTATACAGGCCGGCGACGCCGAAGGTGTACGGGGTCCAGCGCACATCGCGAAAGCCCACGCGTTCAAGCGTCGCCACCATCTCCGCCGGAGCGGGGAAGCGCTCGACGGATGCGGGCAGGTAGGCGTAGGCGCCGGCTGTGCCCGAGAGTAAACGTCCGAGGCGCGGCAGCACGCGACGGAAATAGAAGGCGTAGATCCTGCCGAGCAGACCGCCCGGCTCACTAAAATCGAGAATCCCCAGCTCCGCCCCGGTCGCCAGTACACGATGAAACTCGCGCAGGCCGGCCTCGTAATTCGCGAGGTTACGAAAGCCGAAGGCCGTGGTCAGAAGTTGCAGCGTGTTGTCGGCGATCGGCAGATGCATGGCATCGGCTTCGATAGCGATCGCGCCGTGCGGAGTGAACTTGTCCGCGCCGCGTACCAGCATCTGGTGCGAGAAGTCGATCGCCAGCATCGGTGCGGCTTGCGGCGGACGCCGGCGCAGCAGGGCCATCGTCATGTCTCCGGTACCGCAGCAGACATCGGCAACACGTGCCTCTGGTTGTGACAATATATGGCGGAAGCGCCGGGCCGTTCGCCACCACCACAGCCGGTCGATCGATCCGGAGAGGATGTGGTTCAGCAGGTCGTAGCGTGGCGCGATGGAGTCGAACATCGCCTGCACCGCGATGGCGGCATCCCCTTCGCTATTGGTGCCAGTGGGCTGCGCGCCACGCGCCGGCATCGTCATCGGCGCAGATGCAGCCCGCGCTGGATGGCCTGCAGCAGTTCGGCATCCGTCAGATCGTTGACGACGGTGGCATGGCCGATACGGTCCAGCAGGACGAAGTGCCGTACACCGGCGATGTGCTTCTTATCGCTTGCGGCGGCGTGCAACAGGCGGTGCGCGGAGAGCCGGGGCAGCGGGGGCAGCTCCAGTGCTTCGATCGCCGCCAGGCAGCGGTCTGCATCGGCGTCGGGCAATCCGCGATGCCGGCTTGCCTCCACGGCGACGCGCATGCCCCACCCCACAGCCTCGCCATGCAGCAGACCGCGATAGTGGGTCAGCGCCTCGATGGCGTGGCCGATGGTGTGGCCGAAGTTGAGGATCATGCGCAGACCGGTCTCGCGCTCGTCCTGCTCGACGACATGCGCCTTGACATGCACGGAATCCGCGATGACTCGGGTCAAGGCCTCGGTGTCCAGTCGCAGCAGCGCCTGGGTGTGCTGTTCCATGTAGGCGAACAAGGCGCTGTCGCAGATCATTCCCGCCTTCAGGCTTTCAAACAGGCCGGCGCGCAGCTCCGACGGGGGCAAGGTGTGCAGCACGGCGGTGTCGGCCAGCACCAGCCGCGGATGATGGAAGCTGCCGATCAGGTTCTTGCCCGCTGCCAGGTTCACGCCGGTCTTGCCGCCGACGGAGGAATCTACCTGCGCTAACAGCGTTGTGGGTACCTGGATAAAGTCGATGCCACGCATGTAGATGGCGGCGAGAAACCCGGTAATGTCGCCGAGGACACCGCCACCGAAGGCGATCAGGACGGAGCTCCGATCCGCACCGGCCATGGCAAGCTGCTGGGCCAATCGCTCCACTGCAGCCAGACGCTTATGATGTTCGCCGGCTGCCAACTGCAGGACTACGGGTGGCTCGGCACTAAGCGGCTCGGTACCGCGGAGGCCGCAGAGGAACGCCTCCGACCAGAGTGCCCAGATCTCCGGTGCTGTGACAACAAAACAGCGTCGTGGGCGCTCGCCGAAAGTCGCACGCAGGTGTTTGGACAGATCGGCCAGCAGGCCTGTGTCCAGCAGCAGGTCATAGGAGGCCGAAGCCGCTCGAATGGGGAGAGTACGCACTCAGTTTTCATCGTACCGCAGCACTGTGTATGGCAGATGTATCGAGACGCTGCCGAATGATAGCCTCGCGGTATGGAGACAGCCGCGAACGGCAGTCCGGCGGTTACAGATTTTCTGATCGTCGGTGCCGGGATCGCCGGTCTGCGCGCCGCGATCACGCTGGCGGAGGCAGGCCGCGTCCTGGTGGTCACCAAGGAAGCCCTGGGCGAATCGAATACCCAGTATGCCCAGGGCGGCATCGCTGTCGCCATCAGCGGCGCAGAGGATGTGGAGCTGCACCTGGAGGACACGCTGGCCGCGGGCGATGGTTTAGTCGATTCGGCCGCGGCTCGGGTGTTGGTTGAAGAGGGGCCGCTCCGGGTCGAAGAGCTGCTGCACTGGGACACCCGGTTCGACCGCAATGCCAGCGGGGAACTGATGTTGACGCGCGAGGGCGCGCACAGCCGCAACCGGATTCTGCACGCAAACGGGGACGCGACCGGCCGCGAGATCGGCCGTGCCTTGTTGGCGCAGGCCTCAGTGACAACGGGCATTACTTTACTGCCCTGGACGATGCTTACCGAGCTTCTTGTCCGGGACGGCCGTGTCTCGGGCGCGCGGCTGCTCTCACAAGACGGCACATTGCAGACCGTGCAGGCGCGGTGCGTCCTGCTGGCCAGCGGCGGCGCAGGACAGGTGTACAGCGACACCACCAATCCAGCGGTGGCTACCGGTGGCGGTATCGCGGCGGCGCTTGCTGCAGGCGCCGAGCTTGCCGATATGGAGTTCTATCAGTTCCACCCCACGGCGCTGAGCCTGCCCGGTGTACCTCGCTTCCTGCTCTCGGAAGCATTACGCGGCGAAGGCGCGTGGCTGGTGAATGCCGCGGGCGAACGGTTCATGCAGCGGTATCATCCGCTGCTTGAGCTGGCGCCGCGCGATGTGGTGGCGCGGGCCATCACGCGGGAGGGCTTCGGGGCGTCAGCCGGGGCGTTGCTGCCGGTGTATTTGGATATGCGCCACGTTACGGATCTGGACCTGAGCGCGCGCTTTCCCGGCATCTCTGCATTCCTGCACCGGCATGGCCTCGACCTTGCCCGTGATCGCATTCCCGTGCGCCCGGCAGCGCACTACCTGATGGGCGGCGTGCGCACGGATAGCGACGGTCGCACTTCGCTGCCCGGTCTGTATGCAGCAGGCGAGGTTGCCTGCACCGGCGTACACGGCGCCAATCGCTTGGCCAGCAACTCGCTGCTCGAAGGCTTGGTCTTCGGCGCGCGTGCAGCGGAGAGCATGCGGAACGAGTGCGATGTGCGCGCGGTTGCCGTCCGAGACGAGGCTCCATTGCGAGTCTCCGCGTCCAGCCCGCTCCCTCCGGTAGAGCAGTCCGTTCAGAGGCTGCAGCAACAGATGTGGGAGCACGCCGGACTGCTCCGGGATGCCGCCCTGCTTAGAAGCATCGACATGGCGGATGCTGCGAGATATGCGCAAGCCATTCCAACCGAGCAATGGACTCGGCGCGACTACGAGGCACGGTCTCTGGCGCGTGTGGCCGAGGCGATCGTCGCCTCGGCCCTGGCGCGTGAGGAGAGCCGCGGCGCGCACTATCGCAACGACTTTCCGTCACGCGACGATGTGCGCTTTGGCGCGCATTCGCTGATGAAAGGCAACACGGTAAGCTTCGGACCGCTTGTGACGGACCGCTTATGACAATGAAAGGCACGAATGACACGGAGGAAAAGCCGTCGCGCTTACGCTGACCGGTGCGAGCGAACCGGCAGCAGCAGGGAAGCGACCGCGAAGGCCGCAACCGTGACGAGGATAATCACCAGCGACCACAGTGTCGGCACCTCATACCAGCGTGCCGCCATCATCTTTCCGCCGACGAATGCAAGCACTGCCGCAAGACCGTAGTGCAGCAGGTGCAGGCGATGGAGCAGTCCCTGCAGCACGAAGTACAACGACCGCAGACCCAGGATGGCGAAGATGTTCGACGTGTAGACCACGAAGGTGTCATGCGTCACACCCAGCACCGCCGGCACCGAGTCGATTGCGAAGACCAGGTCGGTGATCTCGATGGTCAGCACCGCCAGCAGCAGGGGTGAGACAGCCCAACCACGGTTGCGCATCCACTGTGCAATCGTCGGGGGCGCCTCGCGGCCCTTTTTTTCACGCAGCAGCCGCCATGCCGCGTACAGCAGCAGCAGTCCGAAAACATACTGCACCGATGCAAAGCGTTCGAGCAGCGCCACGCCCGCGACGATGAACAGAGCGCGGAGCACAATGGCGCCGAGGACGCCGTAGGTCAGCGCGCGGTGCTGGTCCTTGACCGTCAATCCGAAGCTGTCGAACAACACGAGGAAGACGAACAGATTATCGATAGAGAGCGAGCCTTCAAGCACGTAGCCGGAGACAAATTCCAGAGCGCGTTCGTGACCGGATGTCTTGAACAGGAAGCCGGCGAAGCCCAGTGCGAGCAGGGTGAGAAACACGGTCCAGACAAGCGCGCTGCGAAAACGCGGCCCGTCCTGTCCACGCCCCAGCACGACCAGATCAATCGCGAGCAGCAGCAGGACGATGGCATGAAAGCCGATCCAGTAGGAGATGGGAGCGCCTGCAATCATGGCGTCGCCACAAGGGTGTGGATGAGGTGAGTGCGCATTCTCGAAGTTAGGATGCGCGTCCCACCAGCCGACTCCCTCTAGTGTGCGTTCAGCAGACGGATGCTCTCCAGAAATACTTCGCCAGAGATGGTCAGGCTTCGGGCGCTGATCTTGTCCAGAGTGTCCTCTGGCGTGTGGTGCCAGCCATCGGGGTGCGCGGCGTCATGCGGTCCAAAGTCGTAATCGATCACATCGGCGGAGGGCACGTCGCGCTGCACGAAGGGCAGAAAGTCGTCTTCCATGGATGTAGCTGTCTTGAAGAAGTGGCTGGCGTTCCCGGTCTTCTTCGCGGCTTCGTAGACCAGGTCTTCTGTCGCGGGTGTAGCGTTGCTGACGCGGGCTACATCCAGATCGCGGTCGCCGATCATATCGGCCAGCAAAAACGCCTTGATCTTTTTCAACGTGCCATCCACCTGCCACTTCGCGGCCAGATGTCGGCTGCCATAGAGCGAGTCCGACGCCGACCAGTTCTCCACCGCTTCCTCGCCGTCGAAGAAGACCAGCCACACACTGTAGCCATCGAGCGTGCGGCCGCGCAGGTGGTTCGCGAGCTCGATCAACAGCGCAGTCGTGGCGGCGCCATCGTTCGCGCCTACAAAGCTGGTGTTCCGCAGCGGATAGTTAGTCTCGTAGTGCGTCGCCAGCACGATCACGCCATCCTTCTTGCCGGGGAAGCGAACGATGTAGTTGGTCATCTGCTGGGGGCCCGCGGGCGTGGAGGCAACGAAGGTGTCGGCCTGCAGGTTGTCGTGCGCAAATTGCTTCTTCAAATAATTCTGTGCACACAATAGTCCAGCGCTGCCGTTGAAGCGCGGACCACAGGCGACGAACTGTTTCGCGTACTCCATCGTCTTCGCACCATTGAATGGAACAGGCGTCTGAGCGCGAAGCAGGATCATCGGCAGCAGCATGGCGACCAGGAGGCCGAGTCGAGGCAGTCTCACGATGCGGCCTCCTGCTTCTTCTCCTTGCGGTTCCTGCGAGCCGGATGCACCATGTACGCCACGCCGATGCCAATCAGATAGAGCAGCAGCATCGGCGTGGCAAAGACGCAGACCTGGAGCGGGTCCGGCGTAGGTGTGATTGCCGCCGCGATGATAACGATGATCAGAATGGCGTAGCGCATGTTCTTCCATAACCATTTCGGCGTCACGATGCCGAAGAGCGCCAGGAAGAAGATGAGGATGGGCAGCTCGAAGCTCGCACCGAGACCCAGGATCACGGTCATGAACAGGTCGGTGTACTCGCTGATCGTCACCATGGGCGTGAACTGCTTGCCATAGCCGAGCAGGAAGTCGAGCGCGCCCGGGTAGACGTACTTGTAGCCGAAGAAGGCGCCCGATAAGAAGAGTCCCACCGTGGCCGTCATGAATGGCCACACGTATCGCTTCTCGGTACGGTAGAGTCCCGGCGAGATGAAGAGCCAGACCTGGTAGAGGATGAACGGCGAGGCGAGGATGGCGCCGCCGATGAATGCCAGCTTCAGATAGAAGTTGAACGGATCGACCGGGTTCAGGTAGACGAGCTTGGGGGGCAGATGGTGCCGCGTTAACGCAATCGTCAGCGGCTCCTGCATGAACGCAGCGATGCGGTCGTGGAAGGCATAGGCGATGAAGAAGGCGATGACGAGATAGACAGCAGAATGGATCAGGCGGCGACGGAGCTCTTCGAGATGCTCGATCAGGCTCATGCCTGGCAGCTCGGCGCGCTCCGTTACCGCGTTGCGGGCGCGGTCGAGGAGGTCTTCATCCATGGTGAGTCGGTACGGGCTGGCTAGCGGCAGCGTCGCCTGGCTGATTGTAGGAGGGATCGGCTGCGGCTGCGCGCACGGCATCCTGGGCGTTCGCCTGCATCTCGTCGAGTGACTCTCCCGCTGCCGGGACGGCAGTGGCGCCTTCCGCATTTTCCTTCACGCGGTTGGGCGGCCGGCTGCTGACCGGTACGCCGGTAGATGGCGGCATGATTGTCGGCCCGCTTTCCGTTGGAGCCGCGTTCTGCATGTCCTGGATACCGGTGTCTGGGGTGCCGGTCTTCGGGATGTCGGTGTCGGGGACGCTATTCTCCGGGACGCTGGTGTCTGGGATGCCGGTCTCTGGGATACCGTTCTCCGGGGTGACTTCGGAGGCGCCCTCCCCAGTGATGGTCTCGGGTGCGGGAAGCTCCGCTGTGGCAATCTCTGAGGCGGTTTCCACTTTGGCTGCCGATTCTGCCTCGGTCGGCTCCGCGCTCACTGTCTCTCCAGCTGCGATGGCGATTGGCGTCGCGGGCTGCGGGGTGGCGGCCTGGGACTGCAACTGTTTCTGACGCTCGGCCTGCTCGGCAGAGCGCAACTCCTCTTCAATCTGGAACTTGAAGTCGTTCGATGCCTTGCGGAACTCGTACAGCAGCTTGCCGACCTGCCGGCTAATCTCGGGCAGTTTCTTAGGCCCAAAGACGATCAGCGCCACGACGACGATAAGCAACGAGTCCCCGACACCAAAGGAGGCCTGGCTCACCGAGGGGAGATGAGACGGCGCCGAGGGCAGGAGCAGTGTCCATAAGAAAAACAGCGTTGCGGAGAAGGGCATTGCACTCCAACTATACCTGCCCGCCGCAGAGGCAAACCAGCGGGCGTAACGCCGGCTCTCTGTGTGAACCTGCCGGCTATCTACTTTGAACTTATAGAGGGGACGAGTTTGAACTTATAGAGGGGACGAGCAACGGGGTAACGCTGGATGTATCGGCGGGCAAGAAAGCGGACGCGGGCATGTATTACACTTTTCGAACAGAGGTGACCTCCGGAGCGCGTAATTTGCGACGCGACCCTCCGATACTGCATCTGCTGTAACAGAGCTGCAACATCCCCGCGGGTTGGGTGAGGGCGCGTAGCCCACACAGTGAATCCGCTGCAGCCAGTTTGCTTTCAACATCCCCGTTCGGCGCCACCTAGGCGGCCGGACTGAAGGCGGAAGAAGATGGAACTGTTGGTTGACGATGCCCCCGCTGCGCGTGTCGCTCCTGCTCTCCCTGAGGCGGACGTGTGCTCGCTCGAGAACTACCTTACCCTGCCCGACCACACTATGGACGCGCGGATTGCGGCAGCACGACGCACGCTCGGCGCGACAACGGTCCTGCTCGGTCACCACTACCAACGCGACGAAGTGATCCGTTTCGCCGACTACACCGGCGACTCCTATCGGCTGTCGAAGATCGCGGCCAATATCGATGCCCGCTACATTGTCTTCTGCGGTGTCCACTTCATGGCGGAGAGCGCCGACGTGCTGGGCAATGCTGGCCAGCAGGTCATTCTGCCCGATCTGAATGCGGGCTGCTCCATGGCAGACATGGCGGAGATCGGCCAGGTGGAGGACTGCTGGGAGTCGCTGGAGCGCGCCGGTCTGGGCGAGGGCAGTGTTCTTCCGCTGACGTACATGAATTCGACCGCCGCTATCAAGGCATTCTGCGGGGAGCGCGGCGGCCTGGTCTGCACCTCTTCGAACGCCGCTGCTGCCTTCGACTGGGCATTCGCGCGACGGGAGAAGATCCTCTTCCTGCCCGACCAGCATCTGGGCCGCAACACCGCCCACGCGATGGGTATTCCGCTCCACGAGATGGTGGTCTGGGATCCGTGGCAGATCAACGGTGGCGTCGCGCCGGATCGTCTCCGTGCGGCGAAGGTAATCCTGTGGAAGGGCCACTGCTCTGTGCACCAGCGCTTTCTTCCCAGCCATGTGGATGCGATGCGGGCGAAGCATCCCGATGTACAGGTGATCGTCCATCCGGAGTGCCGTTGGGAGGTCTGCCAGAAGGCCGATGCCCTCGGCTCGACCGAGCGCCTGATCGAGCTTGTGGACAAGGCGCCGGAGGGCAGCACCTTTGCCATCGGCACGGAGATCCATCTGGTGAACCGTCTGGCCAGAGAATACGCTGCTAAGGGCAAGACGGTGATGACGCTCGACGATACCGGCTGCCTTTGCACCACGATGTACCGGATCTCTCCTCAGCATCTGGCCTGGGCGCTTGAAAACCTGGTCGATGGCCGCGTGGTGAACCGCATCCAGGTTGACGAGGATGTGAAACACTGGGCCAGGGTTGCGTTGGACCGCATGCTTGAGATTGGTGTGCCTTCTCCGAAGGCTCGTCCGGCGGAGTCGATCGCAACCTTGGTGCAAAGGAGCGCATGAAGACGTTCACACTCGAAGAGGCAAATGCGCTGCTGCCGGTCGTGGAATCGTTGCTGGACCGCGCGATGGAGGCCAAGGAGGCAGCAGAACGCCTGGAGGGCGAATTGCAAGCCCTGCGTCAGCGCATCTTCCTCTCCGGCGGGATGACCGTCGATGTCGCAGGTGTCGCCCGGGACCGCACCGAGGCCGAGGCCCATGTCCAGAAAGCCAAAGACGCACTTGCGGAAATCGATGCTATCGGTGTGCAGATAAAGGATTTGGATACCGGCCTGCTGGACTTTCCCTGTCGCATCGACGGAGAACTGGTGCTGCTGTGCTGGCGGCGCGGCGAGAGTCGTATCGAATACTGGCATACCCTGGAGGCCGGCTTCCGCGGACGGCAGCCGCTCGATGAGCGCTTTGGGCGCGGCTGGCGCGACCGCCCAAACTGAAACTCCCCATTCCTTGGGAATTGACACTTTTCAATAACTATCTTCCAATTGAATGAGTATGTCGCATGCACACATAACGGGGCACATCGGGTCGTTTCGCGACCTATGCGCGATGCATGGCATTACCGTCACCCACCAGCGTCAGGTGTTGTTCGAGGTGATGCAGAGCATTCCCGGGCACCCCAGTCCGGAAGAGGTGTACGAGCGCGTCCAGGTGCGTATCCCTTCGATCTCGCTGGCCACCGTCTACAAGAACATTCATATGTTCATCGCCAGCGGCCTGTTTCGCGAGGTCAGCTTGCACCATGGCTCATTGCGTGTGGAGATGAACGACCGCCCGCACCATCACATGGTGTGTACCCGCTGTAAGGCGATCTTCGACCTCAATGAAGAGGAGCTTGGCGAACTGGCGCAGCCGCACCGCCTGCCCAACGGCTTTGTTGCGGAGCGCTACTCGGTCGATGTGCTGGGCCGCTGTGCCGAGTGTCAGACCGCGGATGCCGTCGAGGCAGAGTGACCGGATCGGCCCCGATCCCCATTCCCGTTCTACCCATTTGTATTTTTTTGAGCATCCCGCGGATGCCGCGCGTCGGTCTGCTGTGGCTGCGCACAGGGATGTGGCAAAATCTGCTTGAGCGTCCGAGTCTTGAGCCGGCTTCATTCCTATGAAGCATGGCCGCTCGGCGGACGCAGGCAAACTGGCTGGTCCTTCGACTCCGCTATGCCCCGCGCAGGATGACACATTCACGAAGAACTTCAGATTTAAGACAGTAGGATGAGAGACATGTCTGGCAGAAGGTTCTGGAGGCAATGGCTGGCGGGGTCGTTGAGCGGGTCGATGTTGCTGCTCACCGGCTGCGGTGATTTCTTCAACAAGGGCACCGGCGGCAATACCGGTGGAGGCGGAAACGTCGGCAGCTACCTCTATGTAGGCACGCAAACCGGCAGCCTGGGGAGCTACTCGGTCTCGACGACGGGGGCTCTGGCAGCGCTCGGGGGCTCTCCGGTGCAGCTTTCGACCTCCGCCATCAATGCGCTTGCTGTAAACCCGTCAAATAGCCTGCTGTATGCGGCAGTGGCCGGCGCCGGGGTCTACGGCCTCAGCATCGCGACCAACGGGGTCGCCACACTGATCAATACCAGTGCGCTGGTCCAGGATGTGTCTCCGCTGGCGATGACACTGGATCCCTCCGGTTCGTTTGTGCTGGTCGCCGGTCTCTACAACGGCGGGGCAGCGGTAGGCGAGTACACCATCAACTCGGACGGCACACTCGCCGAGGTGCAGGGCTCGCCGATCGCAATTGCACTGCCCAGCGGCACGGATGCTACCAATCTGACGGTGCAGAACGTTGTGGTCGCTCCGAACAGCAGCTATGTGTTCGTGTCGCTGGGACAGCTCGGGGTCGCTGCGTTGCCCTTCAGCACCGGCGGGGCGCTCTCGGCAAATACCAACCTGATCACGCCCAAGACGACGGCGAATATTTCGAACCAGGATATCGGCCTTGCCGTCGATCCGAGCAGCAAATTTCTCTTCATCGGCGAGACAAACGTGGGTGTGCGCGTCGCGACCATCGCAGCGAACAGCAGCTTTTCGGAGATCGGCGGCTCGCCGTTCAAGGCCGGGGGACAGCCGCGCTACATCACGCTCGATGGCACGGGCGGCTATGTCTACGTTGCCAATGCGACGGACAACACGATCAGCGGCTACTCGCTGCAGGCGAATGGTGGACTGACTGCGCTGACCGGCTCGCCGTTCTCCTCCGTGGGCTCATTACCCTACGCGCTGGCGCTCGACCAGTCGAAGAAATACCTGATCGAGACGAACGTGGGGGTTTCCAACAGTTCCAATGTGAATGTGCAGGTGTATTCGTTCGATGCAACGACTGCCGGCAAACTCAATCCTGGGGCGACGGTGACGAATCTGCCTGCAGCCGGGGCGATCGCCACCACGCACTGAGGAGGCGTGCCGCTTGAGGAGACCCTGAGGAGACCAGTGCTGAAAGCAATTTTCCTGCAGGCATAGAGCGACCAGCGAGGTTTCTTCAGACGCAGAGAAGGCCGGGATCGCTCCCGGCCTTCTACTGGTTGGTGATTGAAGCAGGCTACTTGATGTTGCCGTTCATGCCCTTGGGGAAGAACGCGCCCCCGCCCGCAACGCCGCCGTACACGATGTTCAGGACCTGTGCCGGTGTGCGGACCCAGGTGATGGCATTCGCGTCTGCGTTCACGATGGTGGCATCGCCGGTGCTTGCGTTCAAGCCGACGCCGATGTCGTCCGGTGTGGTGGGCGGTGTTGTTGCCTTAGCAGCGGACAGACTTGCACGCGCCGTCGAGATCTGCTGGGAGATCATCTGCGCGGTAGCGCCCGCTGCGTAGATGCGGGTGCGGATGCTGCCCGCGTGGTACGCTTCGACCGCCAGGATACCTGCGGCATATTGCAGGTTGTCCGGGTTGGTCAACACGGTGGCGCCGCCGTTGTAGGCGCTGACACCGACGTCTTCGAAGATATAAGCGCCCAGCAGGAAGCTCGTCTCGGTCCCATCGAAGGGATCGAAGGCCGACCCAATCCCGGCTGCCGCAGCGAGTGCGTTGAAGCTGTTAAAGAGGTCGATGTCCGGCATCGCCACGGCAACACCCATCTCGGCTGCGATGCCGGACTGGAGGAACCTGACGTGGTTCTGCTCCTCCATGGCGGTCTCCATGGCATAATCTGCCAGCACCGGGGTGGTGAAGGCGATCTTCGCGACAGGCATGTTTATGCCCGCCTTGGTGACGACTGTGCCACCTTGGGTCATCCCGTCGCTGCTGTTGATCGAGATGGCGACAGATGGGTCGGTGATGAAGACACCTGCGGTTGCCAGCGTGTAGAACTGGGCCTCCAGGTACTCCAGGTTGAGGGCAAAGTTGAGGACATCGGCATCCGTGATCGCTGCCGCTTGTGCCTTGGCCATCTTGGAGGTGAGCATCATGCCGGCCAATGCGGCGCCGCCCATCATGATCGCCTTACGACGGTCGGCACGCCGCTCCGCGCGGCGCTCCAGAGTGTCGATCAGCTCATTTTCGATAGTGGTATCCATTGATCTCTCCTGATCTCTCCGTCCTACTGGACCGATGCCTTGATGTTGCCGTTCATGCCGGCGGGGTAGAAGCCGCCGCTGCCGACGCCCTTACCGGTCGCGTTCAGGTAAACGATATCCAGTACCTGATTCGTGGTGCGGTGGTAGGCCAGCGAGTTTGTGTCGCAAGGCACGATGTTCTTGCTCGTGGGTGCGACGTCTGCAGGACCGGTGCCGTCCGGGGCGATACTCCCGGCGTTGCTAGCCACGCCGCGCAGGTCAGAGATCGCCTTCGCTGTCGAGAGCAAGCCTGCTGTGCCGCTGGGGTTGTTCGTGGAATCCATGTACACCAGCAGGGTTCGAATCTCCGCCGCGTGGTAGGCCTCGGTGGCATGAATGGCCGCAGCCGCGCTCAGGAAGCCCGCATTTGCAGCAACGCTTGCGTTGGCCAGCAGAGCCTTGACCGCGCCGTTGTAGGCGGTAACACCTACATCTTCGAAGATGAATGCGCCGAGGATGAAGTTGGTCTCACTGGAGAAGGGGTTGAAGGAGGGGCCGATACCGGCTGCAGAGGCGGCCGTATTGAAGCTGGTCATCAGATCGATCTGCGGCCGGACGACGGCATTCGAACCGAGCGCGGTGCGCAGGAAGCGAACGTGCGCCAGTTCGTCGGCGGCAATTTCCTTGGCATAGGCTTGGATGGTCGGGTCGGTAAAGCTAACCTGCGATCCGCCCGTGACCGCGCCGGCGCTCGAGCCACCCGCGTCTGTGCTTGAAAGACCAGTGCCGTTGACGGCGCGAAGATAGAATTCCGCTTCCAGGTATTCCAGGTTTAGAGCGAAATTGAGGATGTCTGCGTCAGATGGTGTGGGAGCTGAGGTGGTGGTCGGCGTTGTCGTCGGCGTGGTGGTTGGGGTGACCGTGGGGGTGCTGTTACCGCCGCACCCGATAATTGCTGCGGCACCTGCGCTCATGCCTACTCCCGCTAAAAAGTTCCTGCGTGAGTGAAGCCTGCGGTTCAGCAGTTCACTGATTTTGTCGCTCATATGGCTGGAACGCCTCCTGACCGTGGGAACGTAATGATTGAGTACTTCGGATTGCTGCAAAAGAGAGAATCTTTTTCTCCCCAAGACTGTCAGCCAGCAAATACTACGCCCATCTTTCGCCTGCGTAATGTAACTTTAGTGTTACTTCTTTGATTCAACGCGTCTCACCTTCATCACTCGCCAGTCCCTCGCCCCACCTGTATACCTATGAGGGACTGTGGTCGAAGAATGCTGGAGCCGGCGAACCCACAACCTCACCTCGCGCATCGCCGTGATGTGCATCTCTGTGTTCGTCTTCACTGTTGCGAATGGATGCCGCCACGCCGAGTCCAGCCACACTGACGTCGTGTATGTTGTCGCAAAACATACCTGGCTGCGTGACCGCATCGCGCCGGTATCCACCAAAGTTGCCGAAGTCAGCAACGGCGAAAAGCTGGAAGTGCTGGAGCGGGAGCGCCGCTTCCTGAACGTGCGCGCGCCGGGCGGCAAGACGGGCTGGCTGGAAGAGCATGCAGTTATCGATCCGGCAACCTACGATGCATTCCTGACGCTGCGCCGCGAGCATGAAAAAGATTCCGTGGTGGCCACGGGTGTGCTGCGGGACGAGCTCTTCGCACACCTGACACCGGGCCGCGATACCGATCGCTTCATGCTGCTGCCCGAAGGAGACAAGCTGCAGCTGCTGGAGCGTGCCAGCGTCAGGAAGCTGACGCCGGACGAGAGCTATCGCGCACAACAGCAGAAGGCTGTGGAGGCCCGCGCCGATGCCGCCGCGGAGCGGCTGGCCCACTTGATCGCGAAGGGAAAGGGTCCGACACCCGAAGGGCCCACTGAGCTGGGGAAAGCGCCGGCGCCTCCCGGTGCACCGGCGTCTGCTTTCGTGGCGGAGCCGAAGCCGGTCGATCCCAAAGCTCCGCCTCCGGATTACGAAGATTGGTGGCTGGCGCGGGATGCGCATGGGCAGGTGGGCTGGCTGCTGGCGCGGCGGCTGGATGTGGACGTGCCCGATGAAGTGGTGCGCTATGCGGAGGGTAAGAAGATCGTTGGCGCGTATCTGCTGGCCAGGATCCCCGACCCGGAGTCGCCGTTTCCCGATCAGCAGGCCCCGGAGTACGTGATGGTGCTGAACCCCTTCCAGGATGGGCTGCCGTACGACTACTCCCGGGTGCGCGTGCTGGTGTGGAACCCGCACAAACATCGCTACGAGGGCGGCCTGCGTATGAACGACCTGGTCGGCTATCTGCCGGTAACGGTAAAACAAGAGGTCTTGGATCCCAAGGGAGCGAGCGTGCCGACGTTCACACTGCGGCTGGGTGCGCCCGGGGTCACGCCGGCACTGGATCCATCGACGGGACGGCTGGTGCATGTGCCTACCGTGTCGATCAAGTACAGGCTGGACGGCGAGACCGTCCGCCGCGTGGCGCAGCCAGGGGAGTCCATGCCTGATTTTGCTTCCAGCGCGTCGCTCGAAGAACAGCAGCGGCAGGTCGCGAGGGCGGCGCGACGCCACCACCGCCGCTAAAGCAGGGTAGACGCAGGAAGACCTCTGGCACCTCGCGGCAGCCCTGCTTTGCTGTCAACACAGCGACATCGGGCACCTCAGCAACTGGATTCAAAGCATGTTCCCTGTTGCTGTGTAGAGCCAAGTTCCGCGGGTCATCGCGCTTTTCTCTACACCTACAGTGAACATGCTCTATGCGTGAAGAAAGTCAGCGATGGCTGCGACCACGCGCTGCTGTTCGTCCTCGCGCAGTTGCGGGAAGATGGGCAATGCCAGCACCTCACGCGCGGCGCGTTCGCTCTCCGGAAAGTCGCCTTCCCGATAGCCCAGTCCGGCGAGCGCCTTCTGCTGATGAAGTGCGAGTGGGTAGTAGATCTCGGAGCCGATGCCGCGCTCGGTAAGCCATGCACGCATTGCATCGCGTCTCGGCGCACGAATCACATACTGGTGAAAGACGTGATGGGCGCGTGGATCGACCCACGGCAACACTACGCCGTGTTCGGGATAGGGTCCCGGCTCGACGATGCCGGCGTCCTGAAACAGCTCTGCATAGCGCGCGGCCAGGGTGCGCCGTTGCTCGTTCCAGCGCGTCACATGGCCGAGCTTGACCAGCAGGACGGCGGCCTGCACCGTATCCAGGCGGCTGTTCCAGCCGATCTCCTCGTGGTGATAGCGCACTTCCATGCCGTGTGCGCGCAGCCGGCGCGCCCGCTGGGCAAAGCCATCGTCTGCCGTGGTGACCATGCCGGCCTCGCCTGCAGCGCTCAGGTTCTTTGTGGGATAGAAGCTGAATGCGGCCGCGGCTCCCAGGGCCCCGGCTGCGGTGTCGCCCCATTGCGCACCGAAGGCCTGCGCCGCATCCTCGATCAACAGGCAGTCATGCGCGTCGGCTACCGGGGCAAGCGCGCTCCAGTCCGCACATTGGCCGTAGAGGTGGACGGGAAGAATCGCCCGCACGGCAGGCCCGGCTTCGAGCGCGGCGATGACAGACTGGGGTGCAAGGTTGAAGCTGCGGGGATCGATGTCCGCGAGCGCGGGAACAGCGCCCGCTCGCAAGATGGCGCTGGCGGTGGCGAAGAAAGAAAAGGCGGTAGTCAGCACTCGGTCGCCCGGCGCGACGCCCGCAGCGGCCATGGCAAGCCACAGGGCGTCGGTGCCGGAGGCGCATCCGATGGAGTGCGCTACCTCACAATGCCTGGCCGCCGCTGCTTCAAACGCTGCCACCTCGGGGCCCAGCACGAAACGCTGGCTCCGGAAGACCGCTTCGACCGCAGCCATGACCTCTCCGCCAATCTCTGCATATTCGCGCGAGAAATCAAGCAGGGGAACGGGCGGGACCGGCTCATTCCGGAAGGCTGCGGGCGTGGTACCGTAGGTCACCGGAGTCACTCGTAGAGGCTAACATCGCAACCCCAGGCACAGTTCCTGCATCCGACACTCGTGTCTCACCGGAGTTCGGCCATCAGTACTGAAAAGAACTTCGGCTTGACCGTGCTTTTTTAATGGCCTTGTCACACTGCCATGCAACGGGCGCAAGCCGGAACACTTGCAAGCGCTGCACGGTATCGCTTGAACGAAAACCATTCGCCGCCAGGCATCGGAGATCGGCACCATGGATAGTAAGCCGGCACAAAATATTCAAGACACATTTCTGAATACGGTCCGCAAGGACAAGACCCCCATCACGATCTACCTGGTCAGCGGCGTGAAGCTGACCGGCCGTATCCGCTCATTCGATAAATATTCCGTTCTGCTTGAGAACAACAGCCAGGAGCAGCTCATCTTCAAGCACGCGATCTCGACTGTGGTGAGCAACCGTTCCGTCATGCACGAACATCGCCTCGGTCATCCGCCCTCCGGAGTCCCTGGCCCTCAGGCGACCCCGCTGCGGCAGGAGGCAGAATCCTAGAGCATTCTCGGTATAGGTGTAGAGGGTCTGGCGCCGGCTTCTGTGGCTTTTCCATCAAGAAAAGCCACACTTCGCGGCATTCCGCTCTCCACAGCAACAGTGAAAATGCTTTAAGTCCTCGTTTTGAGGTTTCGCAGCGCGAACTCCCCTGCACGTTCTATGAGCAAAGCTAGCCCCCCGCAGCCGCCGCGCACCAATCGGTGTGTGTTGGTTTCCGTGGAGTTTTCCGGCCGCCGGCGCGGGTTCCCCCGCGCAGCAGCGGCGGCGCGCTCGGCCGCGCATCCGGCACCGCTTCTGGAGGATGTTCTGCTCCAGGATGCGCCGCTCCAGAGTGCGAGCGAGCCTGCATCCCCGGCTGCGCCTCTAGTGGCTCACACTGCTATGTCGTCCTTCGATTTCGAGGCTGCACGCGAGGAGTTTCGCGAGCTGGTGCTCAGCGCTGGCGGCGATGTCGTCGCCGAGGTCACGCAGCGGCGGCTGCAGCCCGATGCGGCCACCCTGATCGGCAAAGGAAAGATCACAGAGGTTGCCGGAGTCGCTGCGTCGGCGGCCGCCGATGTGGTGCTCTTCGATCAGGATCTGTCACCAACACAGTTGCGAAATCTGGAGAGCGAACTGCCTGCGCGCGTGGTCGACCGCACGCAGCTCATCCTGGACATCTTTGCGCGGCATGCCCGCACCCGCGAGGGTCATCTGCAAGTCGAGCTGGCGCAACTGGAGTACATGCTGCCGCGGCTGGCCGGACGCGGGGCGGCCATGTCGCAGCTTGGCGGCGGCATCGGCACCCGGGGCCCCGGTGAGACCAAGCTCGAGACCGACCGCCGACGCATCCAACGGCGGCTGGTGCAGCTGCGTGGTGAGCTCGAAGCGGTGCGCCGCGTTCGCGGGCAACAGCGGCAGCGGCGCGAGGCCGTTCCCGTGCCGACGATCGCGCTGGTGGGGTATACCAACGCCGGCAAGAGCACCCTCTTCAACAAACTCACCCGTGCCGATGTTCTCGAGTCCGCGCGCATGTTCGCGACGCTCGACCCTAAGCTCAAGGCGCTTACCCTGCCGTCACGGCGCAAGATCCTGCTCTCCGATACGGTCGGCTTCATTCGTGATCTGCCGCACACGCTGGTCACATCGTTCCGCGCCACCCTGGAAGAGGTGCAGAAGGCCGAGGTGCTGCTCCATGTCGAGGATGCCGCGAGCCCGATGCGCGAAGAGCGTCATCGCGAGGTCGACCACGTGTTGGCAGAGCTCGACGTGCGGAAAACCACCCAGATTCAGGTACTGAACAAGAGCGATCTCTTGCCCGAAACCGAGCGCGCCGGGCTCAGCGAACGCGCCGACGTCGTGATCGTCTCGGCAAAGACGGGGGATGGGATATCGCAGCTGCTGGCGCGGATGGATGCCGCTCTTTCTGCCGATCCTTTGGTGCTGCAGGCGATGACTGTGCCGCAGAGCGAAGGCGCGGCGCTGGCGGCGCTTGGCGCCGGCGCCCGCATTGTGGAGCGCAGTTTTGTGGGAAGCGAGGTCTCGATGGTTGTTGAGGGGCCAGCCTCGCTGCTGGGGCGGTATCGCCGCTTCTGGCGTGGCGAGGAACAGCTTTGACGCAACCACGAGGCATAGCCGGGTAGAGCTTCGGCTCGATCAAATTTGTTGTATCGATTGTTGTTATGCTGCTGAGCTGCAGGGGAAGGGAAGCGGTGGTATGTCCCCTCTACCCTGCGTCCAGCATACCCGGAGCGGGTCGAGATACCAGTATTCTACGCCCGTTTTGGGACTAATGAAGCATTGATTTGTTAAGAATCTTGCCGAGGCAAAACCCTTCATTCGTGGGCTGAGCCGCTGGTTTGACACCCCAAAATCCGCTCTGTTAGAACCATAGTTTCCAGACGTATTTGCCGCCATCTTCCATCCTGATGGATGGCACCCTCGGGGACTGCATTGGACCTAATCCTTCATCAACTGGGCGATCTCTTCCTTCGTTCTGTGCCCACGGTTGTGCTGTTTCTGCTTCTGCTGCTCGCCTATCGGCTGCTGGTGTACACGCCGCTGCTGAAGGTTCTGGCGGAGCGGCGCGAGCGCACGACCGGCGCTGTGGCCCGCGCCGAGGCCGCGATCCGGGAGGCGGATGCGCGCTCGCAGGAGTACGAGGCGAAGCTCCGCGCGGCTCGTGTAGAGATCTTTCATGCCCGCGAACAGCGCGTACAGGGCCTGCAGCGGGAGCGCGATCGCGCGCTTGAAGAGGCTCGCCATGCCGCGCAGGAGACGGTGCGCACCGCACGCCGGAAGCTGGATGCGGAGGCCGCCGAGGCGCACTCTGCGCTGGACGGCAAAGCCGACTCGCTGGCTGCCGAGATCCTGCGCGTTCTTCTGCCCTCTGCCAGCGGCGTAGCCGGGAGTGCACACTGATGCGGCTATCTTCCACGCGGCCGATGGCCGCAACGCTTCTGCTCGCCATCGCACTGGCTCCTGCCTTTGTAGGCTCTGCATTCGCTCAGGCGGACGCGCAGACATCGCCCGCCGCAGCGCAGACCCAAAAGAAATCGGTGGGCCGGGGCAACGGCGTTTTCATGGACCGGAAGACAGCCAGCTCGCAAAACCTGGCCAAAGCAGAGGAGGAGGACGAGGAGTACGTCTTCAAGCACTCTCCCTCGGTGCGCGCCTTTGCCCGGATCTTCCATCTGTCGCCGGATATGGCCTCCATGGCCTTTTGGGCGCTGAATGCGGCGCTGCTCTTCGTCTTCGTGGGCTACTTCCTGGTAACCGGGCTGCCCAAGGCCTTCCGTAGCCGCCGCCAGCAGTTGGAGCGGCAGATGGTGGAGGCGCAGAATGCGACCGAGGGAGCCAACGACCGCATGCGAGTGGTCGAGGAGCGGCTGTCACGGCTGGACAGCGAAATTGCCGCGATACGTGCCCAGGCCGAGCAGGACAGCGTGAACGACGAGCGCCGCATCAAGCAGACGATGGAAGAAGAGAAGCGGAAGATTGTGGCCTCCGCCGAGCAGGAGATCACCGCGGCGGGCGCCGCGGCCGAGCGGCATCTGCGGAAGTTTGCCGCCGAGTTGGCCGTGGACCGGGCGACGTCGCGACTGCGCTTGAGTGAAGGCGACGACCGCACCTTGATTCAGGAGTTCGCCGCAAGCCTGGGCGCGGATGGCAGCAAGGGGGGCAGGAACTGATGGCAGAATTTGCCGCCCGCTACGCACGCGCCTTTGCAGACGTTGTCCTGGGGAGCAAGCTCCCGGCGGACCAGGTGAACATGCAGTTGAATGACGTTCTTTCCACGCTCGGTGAGAGCGCGGAGCTGCGTCAGGTGCTCTTCAACCCGGCACTCGCAGTGGACGCACGGGTGGGAGTGATTGATGCTCTGACGCCGCGTCTGGGCCTGAGGCGCGAGGTGCGTAACTTTTTGGCAGTGTTGTTGCGTCATGACCGCATGAACGCGATTCAGGAGATCGTTACCGAGTACCGCGCCGAGATCGACCGCCGTCAAGGCATATCCGAAGTAGAGGTGGTCTCTGCACGCCGGCTGGACGCGGATGAACGCCATCAGATGGAGCAGCAGGTAGCGCGGTTGGCCGGCACGCAGGTGCGCGCCCGGTTCCGCGAGGACTCCGAATTGCTTGGCGGCGCGATGGTGCGCATCGGCAGCACGGTCTACGACGGTTCCGTGCGCGGACGCCTGGATCGCATGAAGCAGGAACTGGTGGCCGGATAGCGACGGCAGTACCCGCACAGCCACCCTCAACAGAAGAATTTTTCCCGAGATAGAGAGACGACGAGAGTATGGCCCACATCAAGGCAGACGAAATCACCCAACTGCTGCGCGAGCAGATCCAGAACTACGACTCCGAGGTACACGTCGATGAGGTGGGCACCATCATCTCGCTGGGCGACGGGATCGCACGTATCCACGGCCTGGAAAAGGTCATGGCCGGTGAGCTGATTCAATTCCCGCATGGTGTGGCCGGCTTGGCCATGAACCTGGACGAGAGTGAAGTGGGCGCTGTGCTGCTGGGCGACTACACGGTGCTGCGCGAGGGCGACCAGGTGAAGCGCTCGGGCCAGATTCTGAGCGTGGGCGTGGGCAAGTCTCTGATAGGCCGCGTGGTCGACGCGCTGGGTCATCCGATTGACGACAAGGGTCCGATCGAGAACACCGAGCTCTACCCGGTCGAGCGGCTCGCCCCCGGTGTCGTGGATCGCCAGCCGGTGCGTGAGCCGATGGCGACCGGCATCAAGGCCATCGACAGCATGATCCCGATCGGCCGCGGACAGCGCGAGCTGATCATCGGCGACCGCCAGACGGGCAAGACCGCGGTGGCCCTCGACACCATCATCAACAACGCGAAGAACGACCTGATCTGCGTCTACTGCGCGATCGGACAGAAGCGCTCTTCCGTCGCGCAGGTGGTTAAGACGCTCGAAGAGTACGGTGCGATGGAGTACACCATTGTGCTCGCCGCGACCGCCTCCGAGCCCGCGCCAATGCTCTACCTTGCGCCGTATGCGGCGACCGCCATCGGCGAATACTTCCGGGATAACGGCAAGCACGCGCTGGTTATCTACGACGATCTGTCAAAGCACGCGACGGCCTATCGCGAGATCTCGCTGCTGCTGCGCCGTCCACCGGGCCGCGAGGCGTACCCGGGCGATGTCTTCTATCTGCACTCACGGCTGCTCGAGCGGTCCTCCAAGCTGAGTGACGCGAAGGGCGGCGGCTCGTTGACCGCGCTGCCGATCATTGAGACACAGGCGGGCGATGTCTCGGCGTACATCCCGACCAACGTCATCTCGATCACGGACGGGCAAATCTACCTCGAAACCGATCTGTTCAACTCCGGTGTGCGTCCCGCAGTGAACGTCGGTCTTTCGGTCAGCCGCGTCGGTGGCGCCGCGCAGATCAAGGCGATGCGGCAGGTGGCCGGCACGCTGAAGCTCGACCTTGCCCAGTACCGCGAGCTTGCCGCCTTCTCGCAGTTTGGCTCCGATCTGGACAAGATGACGCAGAACCAGTTGAACCGCGGCGTGCGCCTGACCGAACTGTTGAAGCAGCCGCAGTTCTCGCCGCTGCCCACCGAGAAGGAGATCGTGCTGATCTTCGCCGGTACGAACGGCTATCTCGACGACCTGAAGGTCGAGGATATCCACAGTTTCGAGGACGGCCTCTACAAATACCTCGATTCCGCTCAGGCAGGTCTGCTGAAGGACATCATCGAGAAGAAGACGCTCGATGACGACCTGAAGAACCGCATCAAGGCCGCGCTGAAGGAGTACAAGGAGACTTACCTCGCGGATCACCAGGATGCGAAGCTGAAGGACTCCTCAGTGAAGGAATTGAGCGAGGACGAGAAGAAGAAGGCGAAAGCCGAGGACCAGCAAAAGACCGTGGCGGCAAAGGCTTAGCGAACGATGGCAAATGTCCTCGATCTGAAACGGCGCATCCGCAGTGTGAAGAACACGCGCCAGATCACCAAGGCCATGAAGATGGTTTCCGCGGCCAAGCTGCGCCGCGCTCAGGAGCGCGCCATGGCTGCGCGACCGTATGCGCAGATGATGGCGAGCGTGATCCGCTCCCTGATGCGGCGCATCGACATCTTCGATCCCGAGACCGGCGAGCCGCGTCACCCGCTGCTGGTGCCGCGCGAAGAGAAGAATGTGCTGCTGCTCGTCGTCTCCGGCGACAAAGGTTTTGCCGGCGCATTCAATTCGAACATCATCAAGACGGCGCAGCGCTTCGTCCTCACCCAGAATGGCGAGCAGGGCCGCAACGTGGACATTGAGACCATCGGCCGTAAGGCACGCGATCTCTTCCGGCGTCGCTATCCAGCGGCCAAGGTCACGCAGGAGGCCTCCAAAGAAAGCCAGGAGGTGCGTGGTGAGGTACACGACGCCGATGCAGCCGAAGGAGACCAGGTCCGCCAGCGGGGTGAGCGCTCTGCGCCCATCGAAGTGACGGGCGACCATCCGGGGATGCTTGAGAAGCTGCGTTTCGATGCAGTCGCGGCGATCGGACAGGACATCGTGGATCGCTATGTCAACGGCGAGATCGATGCAGCCTACGTCGTCTTCAACGAATTCAAGTCCGTCATCACCCAGCGCGTCGTCGTGGAACGTCTGCTGCCATTGGCCGAGCCGGGCCAGCAGGACGTGGCGCAGGCCGATGAACCGACTCGCGAAGAGCGCGAGCGTGCCGGCGAAGCCGCGTTGAGCGCCGGCGTCAGCACGGAAGAACCCGACACCGAAGAAGCGGACGAAGAAGCGAAGAAGTTCGGTACCGCGGATGTCGACTACATCTACGAACAGCGGCCGGAGGAGATGCTGCGCAGCCTGCTGCCACGTTTCATCGCGACGCAGCTCTACCGCGGCATGCTGGAGTCGGTTGCCTCCGAGCATGCCGCGCGCATGACGGCCATGGATGCAGCCTCCAGCAACGCCTCGGAGATGATCGACTCCCTCACGCTGACGATGAACCGCGTGCGCCAGGCGGCCATCACCAAAGAGATCATCGAGATTGTGAGCGGCGCCGCCGCTTTGTAGAACCACCACTGCAGCATTGCCGGCCGCCGCAACGCGGTGCGATGTGTGAGAACAGGAAACGTTATGGCACAGATGAACGAGACGCAGGACGCCGTGCAGGGCATGGGCGAAGGGCAGGACGAAGGCGCGCAGTATCAGGGCGCAAATATGACGCCGGGCAAGGAGAACCTGGGTAAGGTCATCTCCATCTCCGGCCCTGCCGTCGACGTACAGTTCGATGAGAAGACAATGCCGTCGATCTACCAGGCGCTGCGCGTCGTGAGCGAAGGCTTTACCGTGCCTTCGCCGATCAACGTAATCCTCGAGGTGCAGCAGCACATCGGCGAAGGCCGCGTGCGCTGCGTCGCGATGGAATCGACCGAGGGTATGGTGCGCGGCATGAAGGTGTTCGACCTCGGCGGTCCCATCACCGTGCCGGTCGGCACTCCCACACTGGGTCGTGTGCTCAACGTGATCGGCAATCCAGTGGACGAGCTCGGGCCGGTAAACGCGAAGGAGATGCGTCCGATTCATCGTGCCGCGCCTGCATTTGATGAGCAGTCGACCTCCGAAGAGATGTTTGAGACAGGCGTCAAGGTTATCGATCTGATTCAGCCCTTTCTCAAAGGCGGCAAGATCGGCCTGTTCGGCGGCGCCGGTGTCGGCAAGACGGTCGTCATCCAGGAGCTGATCAACAACATCGCTTCGAAACACGGCGGCGTCTCGGTCTTCGCCGGCGTCGGTGAGCGTACCCGTGAGGGCACCGACCTGCTGCTCGAGTTCCAGGAATCAGGCGTGATCGACACCAAAGACCGCAGCAAATCTAAAGCTGCACTCGTTTACGGACAGATGACCGAGCCTCCAGGCGCCCGTCTGCGTGTGGCGTTGACCGGCCTTACGCTTGCCGAGTACTTCCGCGATGAAGAGGGCGCCGACACGCTGCTGTTCATCGACAATATCTTCCGCTTCACGCAGGCAGGCTCGGAGGTATCGACACTCCTTGGCCGTATGCCGTCCGCCGTTGGCTACCAGCCGAATCTAGCGACGGAGATGGGCGAGCTGCAGGAGCGCATCACCTCCACAAAGCGCGGTTCCGTCACCTCAGTGCAAGCCGTCTACGTGCCCGCCGACGACTTCACCGATCCGGCGCCGGCGACTGCCTTTGCGCACCTTGATGCGACCACGTCTCTGTCACGTCCGCTGTCGGAGCTGGGCATCTATCCGGCAGTCGACCCGTTGGCTTCGACATCGCGCATCCTGACGCCGCGTGTGGTTGGCCAGGAACACTACGATGTGGCTCAGGGCGTGAAGCGCATTCTGCAGCGCTACAAGGACCTGCAGGACATTATCGCCATTCTCGGCATCGACGAGCTCTCCGATGAAGACAAACTGACCGTGCAGCGCGCCCGCAAGGTGCAGCGCTTCCTCTCACAGCCCTTCCATGTCGCCGAGGTATTTACCGGCGCGCCGGGCAAGTACGTCAAGGTCGCGGACACTGTCCGCTCTTTCAAGGAGATCATCGAGGGCAAACACGACAGCGTGCCGGAGCAGGCCTTCTACATGAAGGGTGCGATCGAAGATGTGCTGGAAGCAGCCGAAAAGATGCAGGGAGCGAACGCCTAAAGGCGCCCCATGGCCGATCAAGTCCAATCCGACAAGCTGCAGGTGCGACTGGTCACTCCGGATAGGGAGCTCGTAGACACGACCGCCGACGCGGTAGAGCTGCCGGGAAAGACCGGCTACCTCGAGGTGCTCTACGGGGCGGCGCCACTGCTTACCGAGCTTGGCACCGGTCTGGTGACCATCCATGGTGGCGGCGGAGGCGACGACCGCTACTACGTGGCTTGGGGATTTGCCGAAGTGCTGCCCAACCGCGTCACCATCCTGGCCGAGAGCGCGGAGAAGCCGGAGGAACTCGATTCCGCTGCGGCTCAGAGCCAGCTCGAGAAAGGCCAGAAGATGTGGGACGAGGCCGGCGAAAATGCCGCGCAATATGAGCGGGCCAATGAGGTCATACGCGATGCGCAGGCGCGCCAGGATGCGAAAGGCGCAGGCTCACACTAGGATCGTGGGGGAGAGTTGCTTGATATGGCTGGCCGTGTGCCGGCCATTTTCTTTCGTCCTACAATTCTTCAGATTTACCTTCCCGGCCGCTCATTTCCGATGTTCCTGTTCCAAGGAGACTCTATGCGCCTCGTTTCCTGCGTGCTTCGTTTCATTTTTATGGGGTCGGTGCTTGTGGCGGGTGTACAGCCTGCTTTGGGTCAGCAACCCACAGCGGACAGGACGCTCCAGCCTGCCGTGGAACTGCAAAACCTCGGCCAGCTGAGGAATGCATTGCTGCAGTATCACGACTGCACAGGGAACAATGGCTGCTACACGCGGGATATCGAGGCGCAGACGGAACGCGCGCAGTCTGCACTGGCGGCAAGGCTGCAGCAGCGGCGTCCGAATGAGAAGCTGGGCATCGTCTTCGATATCGATGAGACAGTGCTCTCCAACTGGCCGGAGCTGCAGAGGCTGCAACTCGGTTTCTATCTGCCGCTGGAGGACGAATGGGAGCGATCGGAAAAGGCCGAGGCGATTCCGGGGTCTGTGGCGTTGTACAAGCAGGCGATGGCCGCGGGTGTGGCTGTGTTCTTCATCACCGGGCGTCCGGAGGCCATGCGGGACGTGACGGCGACCAACCTGAAGGAGCGCGGCATGACCGAATGGGCAAAGCTGGTGCTCCGTGCGCCGGATGAGCAGAAAGAGACAGCGGTCGTCTACAAGTCGAGCGAGCGAAGCAAGATTGTGGCCGACGGATACACGCTCATCATGAGCATTGGCGACCAGTGGAGCGATCTCGACGGCGAGCCGCGCGCGGAGATCTCCGTCAAGCTGCCGAATCCCTTCTATTTCATTCCTTGATCCGGCGCACAGCTGTCCGTGTATCTTCAAGACCATACTTCGTTCCCAACTTCGTTCCCATCTTCGTTCACCAGGAGACGAAATGCCCCACTGCTTCGCCGCGCGTTGCGCGACTGCATTCTGCCTGGTCTTAGCAACAGCCGGAGCTGTGCTGGCCCAGGAAAAGCCTGAAGCGCCCAAGGAAGACTACGTGATGGCGCACTATACGAAGTACGAGTACCGCATTCCGATGCGGGATGGCGTGCGGCTCTTCACCTCTGTCTACGTGCCGAAGGACCAATCGCATACCTGGCCTATCCTGATGGACCGAACGCCTTACTCCGTCGCTCCGTATGGCGAGGACCAGTACAAGAAGGAGATCGGGCCGTCCGACGAATTTGAGAAGGCCGGTTACATCTTCGTCTACCAGGATGTGCGCGGGCGTTACATGTCCGAAGGCAAGTTCATCGAGATGCGTCCGCATATCGACGACAAGAAGTCGAAGAGCGATGTCGATGACAGCTCGGATATGAGCGACACCGTCGACTATTTGCTGGCACATGTGCCGGGCAATAACGGCAAGGTGGGCATCTGGGGGATTTCGTATCCGGGGTTCTATACGTCGGCCAGCATCATCGACTCGAATCCCGCGATCAAGGCAGCCAGCCCGCAGGCGCCGATGACCAACCTGTTTGAGGGCGACGATGCCTACCACGGCGGCGCCTTCATGCTGTCGGCGAACTTCGGCTTCTACAACGTCTTTCGCCCCTTTGACGAGCCGATGACCCCGGCGCAGGTGCCGCACAACGGCTTCGACATGGGGAACCCGGACACGTACCGGTTTTACCTTACGGCCACGCCGACCTCGCTTCTGGATACGCGCGACCTGAAGGGGAGCAACCCGCTCTTCTCCGACCAGCTGTATCACGACACCTTCGACAGCTATTGGAAGGCGCGTGACCTGTCCCAGCACATGCATAACGTGCACTGCGCCGTGATGACAGTGGGCGGCTGGTATGACGCCGAGGACCTGAGCGGGCCGTGGCGGACGTGGCAGGCGATTGCAAAGGCCAACCCCGGCACGCCGAACACCATCGTCGAAGGGCCGTGGGTGCATGGCGGCTGGGCGCGCAGCGATGGCGACCGTTTGGGCGATGTCACCTTCGACGCAAAGACCGCCGACTTCTTTCGCAGGGAGATACAGCTCCCGTTCTTTGAGTACTACCTGAAGGGCAAGGGAGAGGCGCCGCCCCAGGCTTACATGTTCGAGACCGGCACGAATGTGTGGCGCAAGTATCCAAGCTGGCCGCCGCCGGGTGTGCAGCCAAAGATGCTCTACTTCCATGCGGACGGCAAGCTCTCCTTCGACGCACCGGGGAATGAAAAGCGTGCCTCCGACAAGGGAAGTTACGACGAGTATGTCAGCGACCCGATGCATCCAGTGCCCTTCGTCGGGTATGTAACCGACACTGTGCCGCAGCGCTACATGGTGGACGACCAGCGCTTTGCCTCCACGCGGCCGGACGTACTGGTCTACCAGACCGACCCGTTGACGGAGGATGTTACGATCGCCGGGCCCATCACGCCCAAGCTCAAAATCGCTTCGAGCGGCACCGACTCGGACTTCGATGTGAAGCTGATCGATGTCTATCCGGACGACTATCCGGATCCGGAGGGCCCCCGCACCGGCAACAAGCGCATCCTGGGCCCGGCTCCCCTGCACATGGGCGGCTATCAGCAGTTGCTGCGCGGCGAACCGATGCGCGCCAAGTTCCGCAATAGCTGGGAGACGCCGGAGGCTCTGACGCCGGGCAAAGTTACCACCCTGCAATTCGAGATGCCGGACTTGGATCACACCTTCCGGAAAGGGCACCGCATTATGGTGCAGGTGCAGAGTTCCTGGTTCCCGCTGACGGATCGCAACCCGCAGACGTTTACCGATATCCCGCACGCGAAGCCCGAGGAGTTCAAAAAGGCAACCGAGCAGGTGTACCACTTGGCAACCGAACCGAGCGGTGTACAGGTGATGGTGTTGCCGCAGCCGTAGAGAAAAACCGGAGCCGCAAAAAAACCCGGGAGCCGCAATCGAGCATTTTCGGCATAGACGTAGAGGGTCTGGCGCAAGCTCCTGTGGCTTTTCTTCAAGGAGAATCCACAGGAGTGGATCTCCACGCTTCACAGCATTCCCGGAAATGCTTCTAGCGCAGCGACTGCGATTTCTCCTGCAAAGAAGACGAGAACCACGTAGCATAGTTGTTTCGGCCCGAAACCGAGTCTCTCAACGGGCCTCGCGACCGTCATGCACATACGCCTTCAGGAGCAACAGACGACCGTGACAACCAGAGGGGAAGTCGCCATTGCCTCCCATGGCTTGACGGATCGTGGACGAGCCCGCAGTGCCAATGAAGATTCTTTCGTGATGCGGCCGGAGGCGGCCGTTTTTGTTGTCTGCGATGGCATGGGCGGCGCGGCGGCAGGGGAAACGGCAAGCCGCATGGCCGCGGAGACAGCGGCGGCCGCCATGGTCGATGCGCCACGCGGAATCGCCGGTCTGCGAGAGGCTGTGCGGCAGGCAAATGCAGCCGTGTACGAACGTGCACGGCAAGACCGGCGTTTCGAGGGCATGGGCACCACGCTTGTCGCCATCACCCTGAATGAGACCACTGCCTGGGTAGGACACGTCGGCGACAGCCGTTGCTATCGCTGGCGCGGTGGCGCGTTGCAACGGCTGACCCAAGATCATTCGCTGGTGGAAGAGCAGATCCGTATTGGTCGCATGACGCGTGAACAGGCGCGCCGCTCTCCCATGCAGAACGTGATTACACGCGCCGTCGGCACGCGCGGCGAAGTGATTGCAGATGTTCAGGAGCTCGCTCTAGAACGCGGCGATCTCTTCCTGCTTGCGTCGGATGGTCTGACGCGGGAGCTTACCGACGCGGCGATTGCAACCATTCTGGAAGTCGCCGGCAGCGATCTGAAGACGGCCTGCACTACGCTGGTGGCAGCTGCGAACGATGCCGGCGGTCGAGACAATATCACCTGTGTGCTGGTGCGTGCCGACTCTTAAGGATGCAATAAATCAGTGGGCACAATATAAGTGAGCACAATAGAGCGTCCTTAAACTGGCACGATTTTATGGCGCAGTGCCCAACTGCAACGACACCAGGTTGCGCACCCAGCGGGCCGGACGTTTGTCCTCCGTATTCACCAGCTTGAAGGGACCGTCTTTGGGCCCGATCGGCTTCCCGTCCTCACTGTCTGCCACGATCACCGTGCCCGAGTGGAAGGCGGGGTCAACCTCTGCAAGCGAGTAGACGGCTCGATAGTTGTCGGCTCCCTGGGCCACAACATACAGCGCCAATGCCGTGCCATGCAGCTTCGCTCCGAGAGGGGCCTGAATGCGTGCAAGCAGCGTAGAAAGCTCGACGCCCTGGTAGCTCTCGTCCACGCCGGAGTGGGCATTGTGCACTTTGACGGTCTGCCGTGGAAGCGTCTGCAGTTCGGCCGCGTTGATACTGGCGTGCAAGCCGCCGGGGCCAGTCAACGCGAGCATTGCCATGCTTTGTACAACGCCCTGTTGCGCGTGAGCGTACGGTGTAGCCGCAATGCCGGTGAGGAGAATCAGGCTGAAATAGGTGCGTGCATGCCTCATGGCTTGTCCTTTGTTGTGCTGGGCGCCTGCAGGCTCTGGTTTTGTGCGATGCAACCGGTATACGCGGTCAAAAAGCGCGTGCGCAGGCCTCGATACTGCTCGATAGTCTGAAATCGGCGCGTCAGGGAGTCCTGATTCAAGAAATACACGCTGGTTGCAATGTGGCGGGTATTGTCGAACAGCAGATAGAAGCCGAGCGTGCTGCCGCGCAGCACGGTGCGATCGAAGCCGCGTACCTCCAGCCCGTGCATCTGGGGCGGCAGCTTGGTATTCGGCAGCGCATCATGATCGGAGCTCAGCATGGCGTCCATCTCGTCAAGCAGCGACTGCTTCTCGACAGCCCAGGTGTCATCGGGCAATACTTCCGGCTTTACGTTGGCGAAGAAGTCGCCGCCGATGCCGTAAGCGAACATGATGCGACGCCCGGCGAGCATGCGAATCGTCTTTGGGCCGGCTTTTGTGTTCACGGTGCGCTCCTGGACGCCGACCGGGAGGGAGTCGACCTTGGCGATCTGCAGTCCATCATCGAAGGTGCACGATTCGTAAGTATGTAGCGCTGCATCGTCCGCGGTTGCGGGGTTGGCGGGGACCTGCGAGGAGGCAGCGAGCGAGACAAGCAGCAGAATTATCGCAACAGGCGTCAGGCGCATGGGAGACACACGGAAGTATACGGTGCTGAAGCCTTTACGGGCAGAGTGAGCCCGTCTCTCGGTTAGAATCGGCGTGTGGCAAACGCAAGCGCATTGACCTTTCAGCAGCTTCTTTTCAATCTGCAGACCTTCTGGGCGGCCCGTGGCTGCGTCCTGCAGCAGCCCTACGATGTCGAGGTCGGGGCCGGGACGATGTCGCCGGAGACCTTCCTGCGCGTGCTGGGACCGCGTCCATTCAGCGTTGCATACGCGCAACCGTCACGTCGTCCTGCGGACGGGCGGTATGGTGAGAATCCGAACCGTCTCTTCAAGCACACACAGTTTCAGGTCATTTTGAAGCCGCCGCCGGAGCGTGTGCAGGAGTTGTACCTTGAGTCGCTTGCGGCGATGGGGATCGATTTGCGCGAGCACGATTTGAAATTTGAAGAAGACAATTGGGAGTGGCCTGCGGGCGGGGCCTGGGGTGTGGGCTGGCAGGTGATGCTGGACGGTCTGGAGATTACCCAGTTCACCTACTTTCAGCAGTGCGGCGGACAGGAGCTGGATCCGATCTGTGCAGAGCTAACGTATGGACTCGAGCGGATGGCAGCCTTCCTGCAGGATGTGGATTCGATCTATGACATCGTGTGGGCACGCGATCCGGTGAGTGGACGAGCCATTACCTATCGGGAAGTTCGCTTGCAGGAAGAGATACAGTTCTCTACTTACAATTTTGAATACGCGGATATTGCGAAGCTCTGGGAGCATTTTCGCCTGTACGAGCAGGAGTGCCAGGCGCTGCTCTCGCTGGTACGCGAGGATGAGTCGACTCGTCAGGAGCGGGAGCGTGTTCCTGTGCTGGCTGCATACGACCTTTGCCTCAAATGCTCCCACCTCTTCAACCTGCTGGATGCGCGGGGCGCGGTGAGCGTGACGGAGCGCGTCGGCATCATTGGCCGCATCCGCAACCTGACCGTGGGCGTGGCCCGTGCCTACGCTGCGACGCTGGGCACGCAGCCGCTGGAACAGCCTGCCTGATGCCGGCGAGAGGATGGAACCAGTAATGGCAGAGTTCCTGTTTGAGATTGGCCTGGAAGAGATTCCTGCGCGCATGATTGCGAGTGCGGATCAGGAGCTGGCGCAGCGCCTTACGAGCGTGTTGGAGAGTGAGCGCTTGTTGGCGCCAGAGACTGCGGTGCGGATCTATGCCACGCCGCGGCGTCTGGCTGTGACGGTGAGCGGCGTACTCACCCGGCAACAAGATGCAACAGAGCAGTTGACTGGCCCCGCCTGGAAGGTGGCCTTCAAAGACGAGCAGCCGACGCCGGCAGCGCTCGCGTTCGCCAAAAAGGCGGGCGTGGATGTGCAAGCGATGGTGAAGCAGACGACTCCGAAAGGCGAGTATGTGTCGGCCACGGTCAATCGGCCCGGCCGTGAGGCCGCTGACGTCCTGGCCGAGAAGCTGCCCGTCGAACTTGGAAAGATCTACTGGGCGAAGAACATGTATTGGCGGCCGGGGAAGCCGGAGCGTTTTGTGCGACCGGTTCGCTGGATCCTCGCGCTGCTTGACACAACCGTGGTGCCGGTTGCATTCGGTGGCAAGACAGCAGGCAACATCACTTATGGGCATCGCGTGCTGCATGGAGATGCGCCGCTGGCGATCACCAAGCCGGAGGAATACGCTACGAAGCTCGAGACAGCTTTCGTCCTGGCCGATGCAAGTGTGCGACGCGAGCGCATTCGCAAGGCGCTCGATCGCGTCACGCGTACGGAGGAAGGCGCGCGCTGGCGCGAAGACGCATCGCTGGTCGAGACGGTGACGCAACTTACAGAGTGGCCGAGCGTCGTACTGGGGACCTTTGAGCGCGAGTATCTTGATCTGCCGGAGGAGGTTCTGGTGACTGTGATGCGCGATCACCAGAAATACTTCGCGGTAGAAGACGCTGTGGGCAAGCTGGCGCCGCACTTTCTCGCGGTCTTGAATACACAGGTGGACGCAGCCGGGGAAGCGATCATCCGCCACGGCAATGAGCGCGTTCTGCGCGCGCGCTTCAATGACGCACGCTTCTTCTGGAACTTCGATCAAAAGACACCGCTGGCGCAGCGCGAAGAGTTGCTGAAGGCCGTCACCTTCCAGAAAGACCTGGGCAGCTACTTCAACAAAACAGAGACGAACCTGCGACTGGCATCCGCGTTATCGCAACTACTGAAGGGCCGCGGCATCATGATCGACGAGGCCGCCCTGCTGACCGCGACACGTCTGGCCAAAGCCGATCTGACGGCGGAACTGGTGAAGGAGTTCACCGAGCTGCAGGGTGTGATCGGCGGCCTCTATGCACGCGCCGAAAACATGGGCGAGACTGTCGCGCAGGCCATCTACTGGCAGTATCGGCCGGCTGCCGCTGACGATGTGATTCCGCCGACCGCTGAAGGGCAATTGCTTGGGCTAGCAGATCGTACGGCCACTATCGTGGACATGTTTGCGCTCGGGCTGGAGCCCACGGGATCGAGGGATCCCTTTGCTCTGCGGCGTGCTGCCAACGGCGTGATCCGCATCCTCGCGGAGTCCACGCTGCCCTTGCGGCTCGGTGAGCTGGAACGACTGGCGACAAGCCCGGAACAAGATGCGCTTGGCGAAACGGCGGCCTCCGCTGTTGCCGCGTTTTTCCGCGAGCGGCTTGACTTTTATCTTCGCGACGTTCAGGGCTACAGCTACGACGTCACCAAGGCAGTCCTTGCGGCCGGGGCGGATGACGTTGCCGACGCCATTGCGCGCGCCAAGGCGCTGACCGAGGTACGCGCCTCCGACGCCGAAGGACATCTAGCTGCGATCTCGGCGGCGTTCAAGCGTATCCAGAATATTTTGCGGCAGGCGCGTGAGAAGGGTGAGCAATACGACACATCGACCGTTGCAAATGTGCTGGTCGAGCCTGAGGAGCAGGCCCTCCACGAGCAACTTCTGGCCGTTGCGCCCGAGGTAGAGTCGTTGCGGGTGAAGCAGAGCTATGCAGAAGCGCTGAAGCGTATCGCTACCCTGCGGCCTTCGGTCGACGCATTCTTCGACAAGGTTATGGTGATGGCGCCCGATGCAGTACTGCGACGCAATCGTCTCTCTCTCATCGCGGATGTGGCGCAGCGATTCTCCGGCATCGCTGACTTTTCTGAGATTGTTGGCAGCTAGAAGCATTTTCGGTAATGCTGAGAAGCGCCGAGATTCACTCGGCGCCAGACCCTCTACACCTATATCGAAGACGCTCTAACTGCTTCCTTGTGTGTGAACGTGCGGTTGCGTGACGAAACTCTTTTCACTGTCGGCGGAACAGTTGCACTATTCTTCATGCAATGTTTAAGCGATAGCAAAGTGTTGCGGGCTACATTGCAGGCGACGGCTTCTACTCCACGTGAGGAGACAACGCCCGATGGCCATCCAGCGCTCTGCAGCCAAGGTACTGATCTCTGCCGCCTTGACCGCCATGCTTATCGGCGCGCCATTTCGACGCTGCTGTGCCGAGGAGGAGAGGGAGCACAGTCCACCGGAAGCAACTCCCGCTCTGCCGTTTGACAGCATCGCCGCTCTCCCCTTGAACTCGGTATCCGCATCGCCCGTCTCAGTCTCCGCTGTACCCCTTCCCGCTGTACCAATCGCCGCCCCTACACCTTTACCCACGTCTGCTGTCCTCCTCCGAAGCCACGCCTTCGTCCGTCACACAGTGACGCGTTCGTTCTGGCGCACCCACGCACATTACACATTCGTCACATCCTTCGCTGCCGATCGCATGGAAAGACAGCGCCGACAGGTCGCTATCCATTTGGCATGCGCCCTCTCTCGCCGGGATGATGCCGCTCTCGCGATCCGCATCGAGACCATCTACAGCAGTCTGCAGGTGGCGCATTGGGGCAAACATTCCGACGGGCTCTTGGGCGGTCATTTCAACTTCGACTACAGCGGTCTGCGCACTGTCGATCTTGACCGCCGGCTGCCGCATGCACGCTATGGGACCTTCGCCTCTCTGCACTTTCATCATGATCAGGAGCGCGTGCACATGGATGCCGCAAATCCCTTCGGTCTGGCAGGTGTGCTCATTCCGGTGCACTTCTTCGTGGACGTGGTTGCCGGGCATCTGTCGTGGAACACAGTTTCGCAGCTTCGTTCACGCGAGCGAGACGGGAGAGAATATCGCTAGGTACATGTTTCGGTAATGGTGTGAAAGCGTGGAGATCCACGCGGCGCGGCTTTCCTTGGAAAAAGCCACAGCAGCTTGCGCCAGACCCTCTACGCCTGTACCGAAAAGCGATAAGCACAGCAACGCCGCGCGCGCGGCCGATCCTGTAGCGGAGCGGTCTACAACTTCGTACTCATGCATTTTCTGAAGTCGCATCGGGCAACGATCGCCCAGATGGGATACGATGGTCGCCGTCGCGGTTGGGTGCGAATTGTGAGATCGATACCTGATTCCATCGGGAGAGAAACAATGTCAGAGGGTTCCAGAGCAATGCCGACGAGGCGACAGTTTCTGCAGGCTGGGTCGGCCGTGGCCGCTTACACTGTTGTATTCGGCGCCGGACGCCGTGCAATGGCGTCTCCGTTCGGGCTGCCGCTAGGGCTTGAGTTGTATTCGGTCCGGGAGATGATGCCACAAGACTACGCCGGCACGCTTAAGAAGGTTGCGGCGCTGGGCTACCGAGATGTAGAGGCTGCCGGCTTTTTTCATCACTCGGCGAGCGAAGTAAAGCAGGCGATGGACGCTGCCGGTCTGCGCTGCGTCAGTTCGCATTATCCCTGGGCGCAGATTGAAGGGAAGACGAGCACCGGTATAGACGGGCTCGACGCCATTCTTGCATTTCATAAAGAGTTGGGGGCGGAGTACATCATCTGCTCATCGCCGGGCCACAAGGACCCAGCGTCGACATCCCACACTTTTTCGATCGAGGACTGGCGTTGGAATGCCGAGAACTTCAACCGCGTCGGCGAGAAGGTGAAGGCCGCCGGGTTCCGGTTCGGCTATCACAACCATGTAGCGGAGTTCGACGCACAAGACGGCGTTGTGCCCTATGACGAGCTGCTGCGACTCACGAAGCCGGAGCTAGTGACGTTTGAAATGGACTGCGGCTGGGTGGTGATGGGGGGCGGCGATCCCGTCGCGTACCTGCGAAAGTATCCCAACCGCATCTCGATGCTGCATGTGAAGGACTTTGCCAGTGGTAGCAAGCCGAAGACGCCGCACCCGCAATCCGCCGAACTGGGCCGCGGCATGATCGACTACCGAAAAATCTTTGCGGCCGCAAAGAAGGGTGAGATCAAACACTACTTCGTGGAGCAGGAAGAGTTTGACATGCCTTCGCTGGAGGCGTTGAAGATCGACGCCGATTACATGAAGGCTTTGACGATCTGACGTAGCCTGTCTCAAGTGGTATGGCCGCAGGCTGCGTCCCATGCGCATGCTGGAGGGCTTGATCGGTCCGTGCAGGGTCTGTTGTCCTGCGGAGATCGTCGAACCCACGATCTTTGGCCTCCGAGCTAGTCACGAGACCGAAGATCGCAGCTCACCGGGCGCGTTCGATAGCTGTCCGGGAGAAGCGTGCATACGAGACGCCCCTGCTTCTGGAACGGCGATCACCTGTCTTGGGAAAGATTTTTTCTCTGCGGCAAGCACAAAAATCCCTAATGAGTTGTTTTATGTATTGGAAGAACCTCATTTCTGGATTAGGACGACTTGCTGGCCTCTCACGATACAACCTGGAATCGCCCCTCTGTGCTCAACCTGGGCCTTTCATACTCGTCGTTAGCCTTCAATGTCGCGGCAAAGGAAGGCCTGGCCACAGGGCGGAACGCAGAAATAGCCGAAACGAGCCATCGGCGCCGGGATAGCTCTGAGCAGAGGACCGCTCAGCTTTACGATGAACTGCGGCCGGCTCTGTATCGCTACCTGATCAATGTGGGAATGCAGCCGCAGGACGTCGAGGAGATTGTCCAGGAGACGTTCCTTCGACTCTACCGGCATATGTGCGCTGGTGGCGATGAAGAGAATCTTCGGGGCTGGGTCTATCAGGTCGCTCACAATATTTCGGCAAACCTTCGCAAGAGTCGCAGGCGTCTGGTTGAGACGACTCCCGAGCTCTGGGAACAGCTCAGCACCTCGGTCTCCGATCTGAATCCAAATCCCGAAGAGCAACTCCTGAAGAAGGAGCGCTTCTTCCGATTTCATGAAGGTCTGGCGTCCCTGACTCAGTTGCAGCGGGATTGCCTCTGCCTGCGTGTAGAGGGTTTTCGATATAGAGAGATAGCCGAAATGCTGGACGTTGGCATTTCGACTGTCGCAGGCTCCCTGAGAAATGCCCTCGGCAGACTCATGAAGGAGCGCCTATGAGCAGGCGTCGCAATTTTCAGGACAGCCAGCTATCCCGTCACCTCTTTGTCCATCGTCACCTGACAGACGAGGCAATTCTGCTGTTACTTGACGGCGAACTGTCGGCCAGAAATGCGGCGCGGGCGCAGGAGCATATCCTCTCATGCTGGTCTTGTCGTAGCCGGCGCGACGAAGTCGGACAAGGCATTGCAGGCCTGGTTGAATTCCATAACACGATGGCCGCTCCCTATCTCCCTCCACCTAAGGATGCAAGGGCTATCTTTCTCGCGCGATTAGACGAGCTGGCGGGAGCGAGAAGGCCGGCATCGCAGCTAGCGCAGTGGTTTCGCGACGCCACTCGTCCGTTTCGATGGAAGCAGATCAGCCGGCCGTATTGGATCATGAGTGCGCTGTTTGCAGCCGGCATCTGTATCTTCTCTTATCTGCTGCGCAATCCGCCTGTTGTCTCGGCGCAGACGCTGCTGAATCTGACGGCGGCGTCGGAGCAGCGCTCGCTGCAAGCGGCGACGGATCCAGTGGTGGTTCAGAAAATTCGTATCAACATAGGGAACACATCGGTCACGCGTGTTGTGTACCGCGATGTCGAGCATCAACGGACAAGGGTCCGTACGGATGCAAGCGGCTCGAAGAAAGCACAGCGGAAGCTAGCAGATTTACGAACCTCCATCGACTGGGAGAGCCTGCTGGATGTCAATATGCATCTGCGCTGGCGCGCCGCGCAGTCCGCTGTCAGGGAAACCGTGATACGCCGCCCAGGTGAATTCACACTCAAGACGATATCTCCAACAGGCTTGATCACGGAGGCGGACCTGACCGTTCGTTCTGTAGACTTCCATGCCATTGAGGAGGATTTGAATCTTCAGGACCACAGCAGAATCGAGATCGCGGAACTTTCCTACGACGTCGTACCTTTTGCTTCTGTGCCGACGAGTATCTTTGGCGCCCCCATCCAGGAGACAGTCAGGCATCTTCCGGCCGCTTCAGCTCTCAGTGCCTCTCTGCCGAGTGCTAAAGAACTGACAGAAACAGAGATCAAAGCCGAGTCCGTTCTTCACGGTTTGGGTGCGGACCTGGGTGAGCAGATCAGTATTGAGACGCCTAAAACCCACCGTGTGCTCATTGAGGGAGTGGTGGAGGACGAAGCAAGAAAGCAGACGCTGGTCGCCGCGCTGAGACACGTTCCTAACGTTCAGCTGGAGATTCGGACAATTGCGGACGCAGCGAAAGAATCCCGATCCGCGCCATCCACCACTCCGTCCGTTAGCTCGCCACAAAGCTCAATCAAGGCAGCGCCGCCTCTTCTTGAAGGCCGACTCACGGCATTATTCCCGGATACCGACCAGCGCATCGCTTATGTAAATCAAACTCTCTCTCTGGCGCAAATGGCCTCGGCGCGAGCCTGGGCGCTGAATCGACTTGCGAGTCGGTATCCGGCCCCGGCCGTCTCCATGCTTGACGGTGACGCTCGCCAACAACTGCGAGTTCTGCTCACGGATCATGTCTCTGCTCTTCGCCAGGATGTTGCTTCTCTTCAAAATCAACTCGGCGCCATTCTCTCTCGAGCTTCCAATACACCTGCTGCGAACACGGCGCTTACAGAACCGCTGCCGACCGCCCCTCCCCCGAAAGAAGCCTCGAACGACTGGAGAGTCGAAGCGCACCGGATCCACTCGTCCATTGAGACCGTGCACGAATCGATCACCGCGCTGCTGACGAACTCGCAACCGAACGAACGGAACGATCCCGAGACCATAGAGATCAATCTTCGGACGTCCCTCACTCAGTTGCAGACCGATCTTCAATCGTTCGACGAGAAATTGAGACGACCATACCTGCAATAAGGAGTTTCACTTATGAGGCCATTGTCACTACGACCTATAGCCTATTTCATTAGCGTGTGCCTGATGTTTACGGTCTTCGCTCCCTGTAATTATGCGCAGGTATCGTCGGCTCAGATCACTGGTGCGGTTACAGATAGTTCTGGCGCGGCCGTACCGAGCGCCAACGTCCTTATTGTGAGCAAGGACACTGGTGCGATGCGAAAGGTGCAGACGAACCAGGCAGGCGAGTTTACTGCTCCGGCGCTGGAGCCGGGGCACTACCGGGTGAGCGTGGAATCCTCGGGCTTCGACACATTTGTCGCCGAAGAAGTTCCTCTCACCATCGGAGAGAAGAAAGAACTCAATCTCTCGCTGACGGTTGGGGGCGCCAAACAAAGCGTGACCGTCAGCGCCGACCAAAGCCTCATCGACACAACCAGTGGAGAGATCAGCGAGGTCATCGGCCAGAGGGCAATCACAGAACTGCCGCTGAACGGTAGAGATCCATCGAGTCTGGTATTTCTGGCTGCGGGCGTTACGAATGTGTTGAACTCCCCCATCGGCTTGAGCCCCGGCGGGACTGCCTTTCCGACCGAAACCAATGCCTCGGCCGGCGGCGGACGACAGGGAAGCACGTTTTATCTTCTGGACGGTTCACCCAATATGGATACGTATCTGCCGGCGGCTGCACCGTTTCCGAACGCCGACGCGACTCAGGAATTTCGAGTGATCTCAAATAATTTCGACGCGCGATACGGTTATGCTCCCGGAGCGGTCGTTAGTATCCAGACACGGAGCGGCAGCAACGAATTTCACGGAGGGGCCTTTGAATTTCTTCGCAATAACGACTTAAATGCATCGAATTACTTTTCACACAATGTCGATACCTTGAAGCGCAATCAGTTCGGCGGTTATCTTGGCGGCCCCATCCTCAAAGACAGGCTCTTCTTTTTTGCGAATTATCAGGGAACACGAGCGACCACAGCAGCCCAGTCGAATGTGACATTCACTCCAACGGCGGCTATGTTGAATGGCGACTTTAGTGCTGTGCCGCTGACGCTTATGGGAGGGTTTCACACCGCGAATGGGAAGCCGAACCAGATCGATCCAAAGCTGTTTTCTCCGGCTGCTGTGAAGATCGCAACGACGGCACTCCCATTGGGGCAGGACCCCGCCACCGGGCAGGTGGGATTTGTTAGTCCCGCAGCGCGGACAAGCTATGACGAAGGCACCGCTCGGCTCGACTACACCATCAACGACAAGCAGCGCTTGTTCCTGCGCAGTTTTACCCAGTATTTGAATACTGCGGGAGCGGCGGTGAACGGCAACCTGATGGCCATTGTGGCGGCTCAACCGGGGAAGGACTTCAATATCGTGGCAGGCCATAACTGGCTGATCAGTCCGTCCACGGTAAACGAAGCAACCATCTTCTGGACCGAGCTGGCAGTGAACTCGGAAGCACAACCTAGAGACAGCAGCGGCAATACATTCTGTATGTCGAAGTACATCAACGTAAACGACATCCCAGGTCATTGCTATCTGGAAGGGCTATCTGTGAGCAATGGTTTTAGCTCCGGATATAACGCGTATCAGAGCGAGTTTCGAACGTCCTACGGGCTCAACGACGACCTGACGACCACGATTGGAAAACATACGCTGACCCTTGGCGGAAATGTGTGGAGGCAGTTCGCACAAGAGAACGCGGACTATCCGGCCGCGCCAATCGTGGGTTTTTCAAATATCTACACCGGGTTTGGCCTGGGGGACTTCCTGCTTGGGCGGGTGCAAAACTTCGAGCAGGGCGGAGGAGAGATCGCGAGCGTAAAGGGCTGGCAGGTCGGTATGTTTGCTCAGGATCAATATCGCGCCGGGCCGCGTCTCACCATAACGGCAGGCGTTCGCTGGGATCCGAATCTTCCACCGGCCTCTTCCGGAGATCGTGGAGCTGCATTTCGTCCAGGCCAGCAGAGTCAACGATTCCCCAATGCTCCTGTTGGGTTGATCTTCCCCGGCGACCGAGGACTCGACTCTGCGCTGATGCCGACGACCTATGGCTACATCCAGCCGCGGATCGGATTCAGTTGGCAGCCGGCAAACTGGCAGCACACAGCCATACGCGGTGGGTTCGGTTTCTTTACCGGACCGCTGCCCTATTCCACCTACAACCACGCAGCCGATATCGCGCCATTTAGCCCGACATTCAACCTGAATGCAAGTCCGAACACGGGATACAACATACCCTTTGCAGATCCGTGGTCGGCCTCCCCTGGCACCGGAAATGTCAGCCCGTTTCCACCCTTCGCTTCTGTCGGCTATAAGCCGCCGGCCAGCTCTACCTTTCAACGTCCGGTAAGCATTGGGGCAGTCTTTGCGAGCAACTTTCGTGCCAGCATGACACAGAGCTGGAATCTGTCGGTAGATCAGGAGTTTAGTCAACAGGTCGTCCTGCATCTAGCCTACGTAGGCAGCGAGTCCTACCATTTGGCAACGATTCTTGATGAGAATCCCGGGATCTACGCGAACCAAGGCCTTCGCACAACATATTCGAATTTCAGCAATATCTATGAGGAGACGAGTCTTGGAACGTCCCCATATCACTCGCTCCAAGTGGGGCTGGAGAAGCGTTTTTCCCACGGGCTTCAGGCCAAGTCGAACTTCACATGGTCGAAGGTGCAGGATCTGTCGGCCACCGGAAATCTAGCTGTTCAGGGCGGGCTCCCCAACCCGTTTGACATCCGCTTCAACAGAGGCATCTCTCAACTCAATGTTCCGTATGTTTCGACCACTAATTTCGTCTATACATCTCCTTCGTTAAACGGCATGAATCGTGTTGTAAGAAACGCGCTGGGAGATTGGGAGATTAGCGCCATCACCACCTTGCAGAGCGGGCAGCCGTTTGGAATTCAAGGCGGGAATGGTGGTGATAATTCCGGCTCTCAGCAGTATGGGGACCGGGCAGATGTGGTTCCCGGCGTCATGGCTCAAGTCCACCAGGGAAGTAAACAAAACTGGCTGAACCACTATGTAAGCGCAGATTCATTCCAGCCCAATGCTCCGGGCACCTTCGGAAACTCCGGACGGAACCCATTTACCGGCCCTGGTATCGCCACGACGGATGCGGCACTCGCGAAGAACTTTACCTTCGAGCGTGGAGTGGCTCTCCAATTTCGCTGGGAGATGTTCAATGCCTTCAATCGCACCAGCTTCGGACTACCGAATACGGACCCGACATCCGCCAATTTTGGCCAGATCGTTAACATCGGCGTGATCCCGCCAAGGGTAATGCAGGCAGGCCTCAAGCTGAAGTTTTGACGCGTGCGGGGCCCGCGTTCGTGCCGGCTCCTTCCGAAATGAGTGGATATATCGGCTGGCGTGACTATGTCGTTGGTTACGTGCAAGCTGCGGTTTCCTGAAAGGGTCATAAAGAATGCTGAAGACTCAGGCCAAACGCCTGCCACGAGTTCTCACGCGCAGGGAATTAGGTGTCGGCGCTTTGAAGATGCTGATCGTGGCAGGGCTACAGCCTCACCTGTGGGGTGAACGGCGGCCGCTCACAAAACCGGTTCGTACTGTAAACGTCATGAACTTCATCCGAGCAGAGGATCCCCGTCAGAAGGTGGACCTGATCGAACCGGTACGCGAGCAGATGGCCTTGATCAAGGCGCACACTCTGCCGGCAACCTGGTTGTTGCAGTACGACGCACTTGTCGAAGGACCGTTTGTCGCGTTCCTCAAGTCCCAGATGCCCTCCACTCATGAAGCGGGTATCTGGTTTGAGATGAACCGGAAGATCTGTGACGATGCGGGAGTTGCGTGGCGCGGCAATCCGGAGTGGGAGTGGGATTATCACGTTCCGGTCGCTTACGCGATCGGCTATACGCCGGATGAGCGTCGCCGGTTGGCAGATACAGCCATGGCAACGTTCAAGAAGATATTTGGCCACGAAGCCAAGTCGGTGGCTTCTTGGAATCTCGATGCGATCACCCTGGCACATCTGTCGGATCATTATGGTGTGGATGCGTTTGGGAACTGTCGTGACCAGCTCGCCACGGACGGCTTTACGATCTGGGGGGCTCCGATCGCAGGGTATTATCCGAGCCGACAGAATGCCTGGAGTCCTGCCGTAGAAGAGAGGAACCAGATTGCAACGCCAATGTTCCGTCTGCTGGGTCAGGATCCGGTCTACTACTACGACAATCAGCTTTCCTATCCCGACACGATGGAGCCCGCTTGGCCGTCAGGCCAGTCGAAGATGTTTGTCGATCGATTTCTCGCGATGATCGCGCACGCACCGACGCAGGCTTTCTCCTATGCACAACTTGGCCAGGAAAATAGCTTTGGCTGGCCTGTCATGAGCGCGGCGTATGCGATGCAGATGGATCTTCTGTCGCGGATGCGGAGCGCAGATGGAATCGTGGTCGAGACGATGGGCGCGACTGGACGACGCTTCAAGCGCGCCTACAAGACCACACCAACCCAAGCGCAGGTAATGCTGGAGGATCCATTTGGGCATACCAATCCTGCCGAACGCACCCTGTGGTACCAGAGCAGATTTCTGCGAGCGAACCTGCACTTCCGAGGCGCGGAGTTCTACCTGCGGGATTTGCATGTCTACAGCGACCGCTTTCCTCAGCCCTTCTTAACAGAAACGGTACGTGTCCATGGCATCGATCAACGGATGCTTGCTGTTCTCGATGGCTACCACTGGAGCGATGGGAAACTAGGACACGGTTACACCGGTGCAAAAGCCGGAGGCCACTTCGTGCTGCTCTCGCCCGAGGGAAGCGAGACACCACTCAGTATGAACGGGCTACCCGACGTTGAGGAAAGCATTCCCAACCTGCGAGCCAATGTTCCGTTGGAGGGGGGCGGAAGTCTGTCAGTCCTCTTCAAGGAGCGCGAAGTCGAGTTCGCGCTCGGCAACGCACCATCCCATTCGAAGCTGCTTCTTCGATTCACATGGAATGTGGAGCGGAGCGCGTTACAGCACGTGTCTGCCGGCAGGCTCGACTATCGCTTCCAAGATTTCAAGTATGCAGTGTCGATTGAAGACGGTATAGCAACGAAAACTGCGCGCGGCGTGGATATTGCTAGTACAACCCATGCCGGCTTCCGCTTACGAATGGCTCAGCCTTCGACATAAGCCGGGATACATTCGCTCCCATCGACGACTGCAGCGGTCAGAACGGTATGTCGTCGTCGGTGATGCCGGTGTCTCCGTAATCGTCATGCGTGGGCGCCGCTGGACGCTGATCGTAGCTGCCGCTGCCACCGCTTGACTGGCGTCCGCCGCCGCCGCCCTCTCCATCACCGCGACCGGAGAGCAACGATAGATCGCTCACTACAATCTCGGTGCGGTAGACCTTCTTGCCGGTGTCCTTGTCGTCCCACGAGCGGGTTGTGAGCCGGCCTTCGATATAGAGCTTATTGCCCTTCTTCACGTAATCGCGAATGATCTCCGCCTGGCGCCCATAGGCGGTGATGTTGTGCCACTCGGTCTTGTCCTGCCACTCGCCGGCCTTGTCCTTATAGCGGTCGGTGGTGGCGAGACCAAAGTTGGCAACGGCCTGGCCGCTGGGAAGGAACTTTACTTCGGGGTCTTTGCCGAGATTGCCGAGCAGAATGACCTTGTTAACGCTTTTTGCCATGATGATTCGTCTCTCCGCGATGCCTAGAACAAATTCCCAGATGCTGAGTCGTGAGAGGATTCACTCGGCATGGCCATTCCTTGAAGAAAAGCCACGCCGAGCTTGTGCCAGACCCTCTACACCTATACCGAAAATGCTCTAGACGCCTCCAGGGAATTTGCTCTAAACGACGAGAATAGCAGAGGGTACCAGCCGCCGAGCAACGGGCAAACGCAGAATGTGGATTATTCCTTCCGACGCTGTTTAAGCTCCACGCCCGGAGCCGTTGCACCTTCCACGCGGAGCAACGTCCGGCTTAATCCCGCTTCTGCCTATGGATAGAGCTTCGCCGGCTTGATCGTTGGCACGGCTTCGCCTGAATCCTTGATCAAATCCAAGAGCTGCCCGCGCAGCTCTTCAGCGCTTTTACGGTAGGGATCGCGACCTGCAAGGTTCACCAACTGTGCCGGATCGCCGAAGTTGTTGTACATCTCATGCTCCTCATACGTCATGCTGGACTCAACTTTGTTTCCGTTCAGGTCTGGATCGGCAACGCAGTAGGTCCATTCCTGGGTACGTATGGCGCGGGCCACCATGGACTGGCTGATCTGGATCAGCTCTCGATTCGGCCAGTCTTTCCTGGCGTCCGCATCGACGATAAGCGGCGCAAGGCTCTTCGCCTGCATCGATGCCGGAATGGGTGTGCCGGTCAGTTCAAGGAGCGTCGGCGTCAGGTGTCGATTGCCCACGACCTGATCCAGCTTCAACGAATGGTTCAATCCGGGTCCGCGCATCGCAAACGGGATGCGAATGGAAGCATCGTGCGGGCTACGTTTGTATTCCGAGTTCCGCGTCCGGAACTGGCAGCCGTGGTCGCTGGTAAAGACAAAAATCGTCTCGTCCAGCCGCCTTTGTTCTTCGAGCGTCTTCAGGATCCGGCCTACCGACTCATCGATCCGCTCGATTGCGCCGTAGTAATCCGGTAACTGCTGCTGCCAGTCTCCGGGCAGATGCAGTAGATCGGGCGGTACGAAGGGATTCTGAAATCTTTCTGCATAGCCGTTGGGCGCGACAAAGCGCTTTTCGTCGTTCTGGTGATGCGGCTCCAGTTGTGAAAGGAACAGCAGGAACGGCTTCTCTTGCGGCTGTTTCAGGAAGCGCACGGCGCGGTCCGTCAGGAAGTCGACGCGATACTGATCCTTCCACACGATCTCATTGCCGTGCCCATCCCACATCGAGCCATAGTAAGGATGGGAGGTCTCCTCCAGAACATTCGAGCCCTCCCATAGATCGAGAAAGCCGCCGCGATCCTCCGGTACCACATAGCCTCGACCACGCGGAGTTTGGTCCTTCACCTCCGATAGGTGCCACTTGCCGATGAAGTTTGCCGTGTAGCCATGGCTTCGTAAGACCGTCGCGAGCGTCGGAAGGTCACGCCGAAGCTGTGGCCCTAATGTCCATACATCGGTCTGCGTCGCATACCGTCCCGTCAGCATGCAGGCGCGCGAGGGCGAGCAGAGCGGTTGATTCGTAACTGCAGTGGTGAAGGCTACGCCGCGTTCGACAATGCTGTTCAAGTTCGGCGTGCGCGTTGTCGGGTTCAAGCCGATTGCTCCGATGAAGTCCCAGCGCACCTGATCGGCGACATACAGCAGTACATTGGGCTTCGTTACGGGTGCCGCCTGGGCCGGAAATGACGAAGCTGCGTGGGAAGGGAGTGTGCCCAGACCAGCCGCTGCTGCACCGGCGCTCATGCTTTTGAGAAAACTGCGCCGGTTCATCGCTTGCGCATCTTGTTTCAGAAGATCCTCCTCCTCTAAGAAGTATCTCAAGCTCACGGAAGCGCAGACACCGGATTCTTTCTCAGCACGGGATCATAGCGCGCATGATCACGGACGGGAAAGTGCTTGCCCTAAAGCATTTTCGGTAATACTGCGGTTTGCGGAATTTCAGTGAGACGTGGCTTTTTTTTAAGAAAAGCCACAATAGCCATCGCTGGGCGGTCTATACCAATACCGAAAATGCTATAACGTTATGTCTTTGCAAGGCCGCGCGCTGTGCGCAGCATGATGCGATAGGCAATCATCGCGAGGGGAATGGCAATCACCAAGGCCCAATACCACTGCAATCGTGCGGCAACAGTCACGATCGCATCGAGAAGAAGAATCGACCAGGGCGCCGTGAAACGAACTGCTTGAGACCACGAGCCGGAGTTGAGCCGTTGCAGACAGAGGAATGCCGGGAGAAAGCCCGCACACGCCGCAGCGAAGGCCTGTACATGCGTGCTCTGCGGCACAGACCCTCCATGTGGCAGCAGGTCTGCGTGGTATATCTCGACCACGATGGCCATCATGCACGCGGCTCCAAGGGAGATCAAAATGGCCATCCGGGCCGCACCCTCCCAGACTGCCAGCTTCCGTTCCCTGCGCACCGTGCGCAGTCCGCGGTGGTGCCATGCTGTCCGGGGCTGGGTCACTGTTTCCTTGCGTCGGCCAACGAGTCGCGGGTGACAGTGATGACCGGGCAGTGCGCCGCCGTGATCAATTGAATGGTGACCGAATTCCGTTCGAAAATTCTGATCGTCTCTCGCCTGCGCACGCCCAGGATGATGAGGTCACTCTTGGTGTCATCTGCGTATTTCAGTATCTGCTGGCGCGCGCGATCGGGATCGGCGAGAGCACGAGGTTCCGTGAAGTGATCGCATTGTTCGCCCATCTCATCTGCGATCGCCTGGCGTGTATGGAACTCGAGATCGGCCAGGATATCCGGCTCTCCTGCGTTGTTGTCATCGATGATGCTGATGACTTTCAGAGAGCTGGAGAACGATCTTGCCAATGCGCAGGCAAGCGGCGCGGCGCGCGATGCCATGTCAGAGCAGTCGGTGGCGTACAACATGCAGCGGAACAGCGACTCCCGGTTCAACTCCGGCACTCGCGGGCCGACAGTGACCGTAGGGCAGGCGGCTTGGCGTAGCGATCGCTCGGCCACCGATCCGATGAGCTGACGCTCGATGCCGCCCCCGCCGTGCGTCCCCAAAACCAGGAGGGAGCTTGGGAGCGAGTCTGCAAATGCAGGGATCATTTTGGAAGGTTCACCGACTAGCAGCTTTGTGCGTACCCTCCGTCCCGGGGACGCGAGAGACGCGGCCGTGGCTCGCAGTTGATCATCGAGTCCGCGCCGTTCCGCGCTCTCCTGCTGTGTCCTTGCCTCGGCCTCCTCTGCGCCCTGCGTCAGCAAAAACGCGTGCAGAATGACCAGTTCCGCCTCGAAGTGCGCAGCTATCGCCGCGGCATAATGCCCGGCGTTGCGGGAGGCAGGCGAGAAGTCCGTCGCAAAGACGATTGAGGCGATCGATAGCTTTCCATCGTGCGAAACCATTATCGGCATGGAAACGTGCTCCCTTCCGGGAGATAGCGAACAGATACGCAGACAGCGATAAGCCTCATGGCTGCGCCCCTGTCTGAAAGCTGAGAGTCGCAAGCGCAAGGCGATACTGGTATTGCGCGTTCGTGTTGGTGATATCCGCCTCGGTTTGCTGCAACTGGGCCTGGCTCAGTTCCACGATCGAGGAAAGCCCAAGTTTGTAGCGCGTCTGGGCCAGTGCGAGGCTTTGATTCGCTTGGTTGAGCAGTTGCGCCGTGACGCCGATGCGCCTAAAGGCATTGTTCGCGTCCAGCCATGCCGTTTGCACATCGCGCACAACCCGGTTCCTCAGTTGGCGTGTCTGTTGATCTGTTGCCTGTGCGCGCAGCTGCAACTCCTTTGCTTGAGACGAGTAGAGAAACCCGTTGAAGATCGGAATGTTTACATTCGCTCCGACCGCTCCATCCCAGCTGGAGGTGTAGTACTGACCGGGACGGACCGGGGAAGCCCCCACGGTGCCGAGTGCGCTGATCGTGGGCAGCTTCTGGTCTCGCTGTGCACGGCTCAGATGTTCCTGCGATTGCCGCGTGTAGTCGAGCGACTGGATGTCCGGGCGCTGCTTCACCGCCAGATCTATCAAAGTCTGTACATCCGCCGGCGGTGGCGGATTGGTGCGGTGGCTGTCAACCAGCGAATATTTCTGCGGATGATCCAGTCCCAGCACCTCGTCCAGTGCGGCCATCGTGGCATCGGCATTGTTTTGCGCGTCGAGCTGCAGTAACTGCGCCTGCGACAGGTTCACATTGGCGAAGGTCAAATCGAGGGTGGAGCGCAAATTGTTCTGCGTCAGTTGATTCACCTGTCCCTGCGTGGCCTGGCGAGTGTTCACCGTCTGTTGGGTCACCTGCAAGAGCGCCTGTGCCTGCAGAGCGTTGTAAAAGGCCTGATCGGCAATGAGCACCACGTCCTCTTTGGTGGCAAGCTCATTTGCCTTTTGCGCACGCTCTTGCAGTTTGGAGGATGCAACCAGGTTGGTGGTGTGACCGAAATCGGTGATGAGCTGGCTGACGGTCAACCCTCCGCCAACGCGCGTGAAGAGGCGCGACGCCGAGAGCGAGCCGGAGGAGAGTCGGCTGGCCTGGTTCGCATCCTGGGCCGTTACGCTGCCATCGAGGACGGGAAGCTCCGCGGATCGCGATTCGCGTACGACCTGGTGTTCTGCGAGCGCAAGCAGGTGACTTACGCTGACACGCGGATTGTTCTGGAGGGCAATCCGCTCGGCATCTTCCCGGGTGAGTTGTTGCACCGTGCCGTCAGCAGTAGCTGCCGGAGCGGTAGCCGGCGCGGAAGAAGATGACGGCGATTGCGCCGGTGGCATCGGGTTGGTCGCTTGCCCGAAGGCGCTCGTCAATGCCAGAGGAGCCATCAGGGCGAAGCACAAGAGTGTGCGGAGCATGGGATACATGCGCTAGATCTCCTCAGCGACAACAGCCGCCGACGTAGAGTGTGGGCGCCGACCGTGAACGATCAAGTAAACGGCGGGGACAAGAAAGACCGTAATAACGACGGAGACGCCAAGGCCGCCGATGAGCGCGCGTGCCAGCGGCGCGTACTGCTCGCTGCCGGCCTCCAGACCCAGCGCCATCGGGATCATTCCCAGCAACGTGGCAAGCGAAGTCATCAGGATGGGCCGCATGCGGATCTTGCAGGATTGCACAACAGCATCCAGCAGGCTTTTGCCTTGCGAGTGAAGCAGGCCCGCGAACTCGACGATAAGGATGGAGTTCGAGACGACGATACCCGTCATCATAATGACGCCCATCAGCGACATAACGTTGAGCGACGAGCCGGTAATCAGCAAGAAAAGCGCAACACCAGCCAGGCCTGGCGGGATGGCCATCAAGATGATGAATGGATCGCGGAAAGAGGCAAACTGCGCCATGAGCACAAGATAGATAAGTGAGATGGAGAGAATGAGTCCGATACCGAAGCGTTTAAACGAATCCTGCATGCTATCGACGGCTCCATGCACCGTGATGCGCATCCCGCGAGGCTTCTGGACACCGGCGAGGATATGGTTCACTTGCCGGCTTACCGTGTTCAGTGCCTCGGTGCGCGGCTGAACATAGATATCGATGACGCGCCGCAGCGCATAGTGGTCGACCTCGGTGGGCGTATCAATCTGCTTGGTGAAGACGACAGACCGCAGCGGCGTGTAGTCCTTGCCGCCCATCCCGCGCAGTGGAATGTTTTCGAACTCCTCCATGTTCATGTGCTCGATCTGGTGGGTGGAGTACTGCACCGTGAGCATGTAGTTGTTGCCGGTGTTGGGATCGATCCAATAGCTGGGAGCAATGACGCCGTTCGAGGTGAGCGCAGTGATGACGTTATCCACGACCGCTTTCGGTGAAAGACCAAGCAGGCTGGCGCGTTCCCGATCGATGTTTAACTGCAGGCCGGGATATTTCAGATCCTGCGGAATGTAGACATCGCCAACGCTGCGGAGAGCACGCAGTTGCTGGGCAATGAGCTGCGCCTTTGCGAAGGCCGCAGGCTGGTCGTTGGAGCTGATCTGTATATCCAGTGGCGCAGGAAGGCCTTGATTCATCACCGAATCGACGAGGCCGCCTGCCTGGAAGTAAGTCTGTACCTCAGGAACGTCCGAGGCCAGTCGGCGTCGCACCTGGTCAATGTATTTGTAACTGCCGAGGGCGTGGTCTTCCTTGAGATTGACCTGGACGAAGGCCGTATCCATCGAAGCATTCGGCGTGTAGATCGCGGAGAGATCCGGCGTGATGCCGATATTGGAGACGATCATGTCAAGGTCGCCAGGTCTGACGATCTTGCGAATCTCATCCTCGACGCGGGCAACGTAGTGATCGCTGTCTTCGATACGTGTACCGCTGGGCATTTTGAGGTTAATCATGAACTGTCCCGGATCGGTGCGCGGGAAGTAGGCACGGCCGAGGATGGGCGTCAGTACGATGAGGACTACGAAAGTGGCGCCCAGCAGAACGGCCGCAGTGAAACCGGGCCGCTGCAGGACGCGGTAGGCAAGTGCTTCATACCGGTCCAGAAGCCGCTGGAAGTGAATGTTGAAGCGGTCGATGACACGGCGGAAGAGTGAGTGGTTCTTTTCCGGATCTTCGTGGTGCAGCTTGATGAATTTGGCGCAGAACAACGGCACCAATGTCATGGAAAAAAAGTAGGACGCAAAGATGGAGATGACGACGCCCAGCGCGAGGTCTGTAAAGAGATATTTACTGACACCATTCAGTAAAAAGACCGGGAAGAAGACGATGGAGGTGCAGACAGTAGCAGCGAGTACGGCGAGTGAGACTTCCGTGCCGCCCTCTTCCGCCGCTGCCTCTGGTGACTTGCCCTCTTCCATGAAGCGGACAATGTTCTCGAGCACAACGACCGAATCGTCAATGAGTCGCGAGAGTACGAGCGCCATGCCCCCGAGGAGCATCGTGTTGATCGTGCCGCCAAAGGCGCTGCGCACCAGCATGCAGAGCAACAGCGACATGGGGATGGACAAGAGTGAGGCGACGGTGGCGCGCCCGTTGCCAAGAAACAACAGAATCATGAGACTTGTGAGCGCCAGGCCGATGAGTGCTTCCTTCAGGAGGTTGCGCACGGCCCCCTTTACAAAAAGCGACTGGTCGAAGACGACGGCAGTCTGGAGGCTCGCCGGGATGTCAACCAGGTGCTTGATAGCTGCACGCATGCCGTTGACGATCTCGATGGTGTTGCTTTTACCGGCCTGCTTCAGAATCGGTACGTAAACAGAGCGCTGCCCGTCGATGCGCACAATGTTGGTCTGGATGGCGCCCGAGTCCTCGGCATGTCCAATGTCGGCTACCAGCACGGAAGCGTTGCCCTTCGACTTCAAAGGCATCGAATTGATCTGATGCGCGCTCGGCACCTGGCTGTTCGCGTAGAGGTTGTAGTCTTTGGTGCCGGCGCGCACATCGCCCGCAGGCAGGATCAGGTTGGACTTGTTCACACTGTCCACCACATCCATCAGGCTCATGTTGTGCGCTTCCAGCTTCAGCGGATCCACGTAGATCTGGATCTGCCGATAGCGTCCGCCAAAAGGTTGCGGCACTGAGGCGCCTGGCACGTTTGCGATCTGGTTGCGGACCTGGAACTGTGCCAGATCTTTCAACTGGGTCTCGTTGAGGCCCTGGCCTTTCAGCGTGACCAGGCAGATCGGTTGGCTGGACGCGGTCATGCCCAGCACCACGGGAGGCAGTGTGCCGGAGGGCAATCGCCGAAGATCGGCCATGGCGAGGTTAGAGATGTTGCTCAACGCAGCATTCGCATCCGTGCCGGGTCGAAAGTAGATCTTGATCAGGCTGACGCCGGAGAGCGACCGTGACTCGATGTGATCGATGTTCGCGCCGAGCGTGAAGAAGCGCTCGAAGGTGTCCGTAATGTCCGCCTCGATCTGCTGCGGCGGCATGCCCGAATAAAAGGTGGCAACGACAACCACCGGGATATCAATCGAGGGGAAAAGATCCACCGGCATCGAAATCACATTCACGATGCCAACCAACAACACCATGAGCGACAGCATGATGATGAAGAAGGGATGGCGGAGTGCGAACTTAGGCATTGAGTCGCGCCCTCCCTTCGACCGCGGTCTTGCCATGCAGCGGTTTCTGTATCATCGGCGCACACGATTGAGAGAAGCGTAGGGTGCTCGACACGCTACACCTCACCCGCAATCGGCTCGTGCGATTTGCGGCGACCATGAATCAGCAGGTAGACGGCCGGAACCAGAAACATGGTTACGGCAACAGACACGGCAAGGCCACCGATCAGGGCGCGGGCAAGGGGAGCATACTGCTCACTCCCGGCTTCGAGACCGAGTGCCATCGGGATCATGCCCAGCAGTGTGGCAAGCGAGGTCATCAGGATGGGCCGCATGCGGATCTTGCACGACTGCACCACAGAATCAAGCAGGCTCTTGCCCTGCGCATGCAGGATGCCCGCAAACTCGACGATGAGGATGGAGTTCGAGACGACGATGCCGGTCATCATGATGACGCCCATCAGCGACATGATGTTGAGCGTGGAACCGGTGAGCAGCAGAATGAGGACAACACCCGCCAGGCCTGGCGGAATGGCCATCAGGATGATGAACGGGTCAAGGAACGATGCGAACTGCGCCATCAGCACGAGATAGATCAAAGCGATGGCCAGCACCAGGCCGATACTGAAACGACCGAAGGAGTCGGTCATGCTCTGCACCGCGCCGTTGATGGTGATGCGCATGCCCTTTGGTCGCTGCACGCCATTCAGTATGTGGTGCACCTGATTGCTTACCGTATTCAGCGCCTCGGAGCGTGGCTGGACATAGATATCGATAACCCGGCGCAGCGCATAGTGGTCGACCTCGGTGGGTGTATCGATTGGTTTGGTGAACACGACGGAGCGCAGTGGCGTGTAGCTCGTTGCATTCTCGCCACGCAATGGAATGTCCTTGAACTCCTCCATGTTCATGTGCTCGATCTGATGAGTCGAGTACTGCACGGTAAGCATGTAGTTGTTGCCGGTATTGGGATCGATCCAGTAGCTCGGCGCAATCACACCGTTCGAGGTGAGTGCGGTGATCACATTGTCGACGATGGATTTGGGCGATAGACCCAGCAAACTGGCACGTTCGCGATCGATGTTCAATTGCAGGCCGGGATACTTCAGGTCCTGCGGGATGTAGACGTCGCCAACGCTCGAGAGGCCACGCAGTTGCTGCGCGATGTTCTGTGCTTTGGCGAAGGCAGCCGGCTGGTCGTTGGAACTGATCTGTATATCGAATGGTGCGGGAAGACCTTGGTTGATCACCGAATCAACCAAGCCGCCTGCCTGGAAGTAGGTCTGTACCTCAGGAATGTCGGATGCAAGCTGGCGCCGGACACGGTCGATGTAGGCATAACTGCCGACGGAGTGATCTTCCTTGAGGTTGACCTGCACGAAGGCCGTATCCATGGACGAATTCGGCGTGTAGATAGAGGAGAGGTCAGGCGTGATGCCGATATTGGAGACGATCATGCCGAGATCGTGCGGCGACACCACCTTGCGGATTTCATCTTCAACGCGGGCGATATAGTCGTTACTGACCTCGATGCGTGTGCCGCTGGGCATTTTTACGTTGATCACGAACTGTCCAGGATCGGTGCGTGGAAAGTAGGCACGGCCGAGGATGGGCGTGAAGATAAGCAGTATCAAGACGGTGCCGCCCAGCAGCACCGCTGCGGTCAGGCCCGGGCGCTTCATCCAGCGGTAAGCGAGTGCCTCGTATCGGTCCAGCAGCCGTTGAAAGTAAATGTTGAAACGATCGACGATGCGGCGAAAGATGGAGTGCTTCTTTGTTTCGCCTTCTTCTTTGTGAATATTGATGAACTTGGCGCAGAAGAGAGGCACCAGCGTCATCGAGAAGAAATAAGAAGCAAAAATCGAGATGACGACGCCAAGCGCGAGATCTGTAAAGAGATAACGACTGACTCCGTTCAGCAGGAAGACGGGAAAAAAGACGATGGAAGTCGCGACAGTAGCGGCGAGAACGGCGAGCGATACCTCCGTACCGCCTTCCTCGGAGGCTGTCTCCGGCGATTTGCCCTCTTCCATGAAGCGGATGATGTTCTCAAGCACGACGACCGAGTTATCGATGAGGCGCGAGAGCACCAGAGCGACGCCACCCAGCAACATCGTATTGATCGTGCCGCCCGCAGCGTTCATCACCAGCAGGCAGAGCAGGATCGACATGGGGATCGATAGCAGGGACGCGCCTGCGGCGCGCGGGCTGCCCAGAAACAGCAGAATCATCAAGCCCGTGAGCGCAAGACCGATCAGCGCTTCCTTCAGAAGATTCTTGATCGCTCCTTTGACGAACACCGATTGATCGAAGACGACAGCGGTCTTGAGGCTGGCTGGAATATCGACGAGGTGCTTGATGGCCTCACGCATGCCGTTGACGATCTCGATGGTATTGCTCTTGCCGGCCTGCTTGAGAATGGGAACGTAGACCGAACGCTGTCCGTCGATGCGCACGATATTGGTCTGGATTGCACCCGAATCCTCGGCATGGCCCACGTCGGCCACCAGCACGGAGGCGTTGCCGGAGGACTTGAGCGGCATTGAATTGATCTGCTCTGCGCTCGGCACCTGACTGTTCGCGTAGAGGTTGTAGTCCTTAGTGCCGATGCGCACATCGCCGGCAGGCAGAATCAGGTTGGACGCATTGACGCTGTCCACCACATCCATCAAGCTCATGTTGTGCGCTTCCAGCTTGAGCGGATCGACGTAAATCTGGATCTGCCGATACCGTCCGCCGAAGGGCTGCGGCACGGAGGCGCCAGGCACGTTCGCAATCTGATTGCGTACCTGGAACTGTGCCAGATCCTTGAGATCCGTCTCGTTCAGCCCCTCGCCCTTGAGGGTGACCAGGCAGATGGGCTGGCTGGACGCCGTCATACCCAGTACGACAGGTGGCAATGTGCCGGAGGGCAACCGCCGCAGATCGGCCATCGCGAGGTTAGAGATATTGCTCAACGCAGCATTCGCATCCGTGCCGGGTCGAAAGTAAATCTTGATCAGGCTGACGCCGGAGAGCGAACGCGACTCGATGTGATCGATGTTCGCGCCAAGGGTGAAGAAGCGCTCGAAGGTGTCTGTGATGTCGGCTTCGATCTGCTGTGGCGGCATGCCGGAATAGAACGTGGCCACGACCACGACCGGGATGTCGATCGATGGAAATAGATCGACCGGCATGGACATCACATTGACCACGCCGACGAGCAGCACCATGAGCGAGATCATGATGATGAAGAACGGGTAGCGCAGGGCAAACTTCGGCACGGCTAGTTGCCTCCCTGCTCGGTCTGCGGGTCGGTCATGCCGCCTTCTTCATGCATGATGTCGTTAGCCGGCTGTGCCTGCATCTTGGGCGTGATCGACTGTCCATCCTGATAGCGGGCCGGGTCACCCAACACAACTCGATCGCCAAGGTTGAGGCCGCCGGTAACCTCGGCCAGAAGTGATCCCTCGATACCAAGCTGGACAGTACGGCGATGCACACGGTTTTGATCGTCGACGACGAGAACGGTGTTCACTCCGGACGCGGAACGTTGCACGGCCAACAGCGGCACGGTGAGAATCTTCTCTTTATGCGCGAGCTGCACATAGGTATTTGCATACATGCCTGGCGTGATGCTGAGATTCACGTTCGGCACATCGATCTCGGTCTGCATGGTGCGTGTATCCAGACTGACGTTGCGTGTGAAGCGGACCACCTTGCCGGAGAATGACCGGTGCAGGGCATCCACGCGGATCTGCACTGTATCGCCGTTGTGGATATAGCCAACCGCATCCTCCGGCACGGGCAGGCGCAGACGAAGCAGATCGCTCTGCGAGAGCTTGACCAGCGGCAGACTCTGAACGTCGGACGAGGTGCCGGCCTGGATGAGTGCGCCGGTATCCGCGTACCGCCAGACGATGACTCCATTGAGCGGTGCTGTGATGGTGGTGTAGGACTGCATGGCGCCCACCCGCTGCATATCCGCTGTGGCAACGTCAGACTGCTGTTGCGCCGCGGAGAGCGTAGATTGTGCCGCGTCGACCTGTGCTTGCGATGCATCGGCTTTGGCGCGCGCATCGTCGAGCTCCTGCTCGGCGATCAGGCCGGGCTGCGCCTTGGATGCCTGCAGTAAGCGATCGTAGTTGGCCTGCAGCGCTGTATGATTGGCCGCCGCTCGGCTGATCTCATGTCGGGCAATCGTGATCTGGTCATGGCTGCGCTTTTCCTCGGACTGGGTGCCGCGGTACTGCGCATTCAGCTCGGGAACTTCCAGTACGGCGAGCGTCTGTCCCACGTGCACGCGGTCGCCGATATCCACGTAGATGTGGCGGACATAGCCCGACACCTTCGCATGCACGTCAACCACCTGATAGGGCTGAAACTGCCCAGCAAGGCTGAGAACATGCGAGATATCGCCGCGTTGGACGGTACTGACGGCGACCGTGATCGGCGCGTCCGAGTTCGCCGGGCCGCGTGCCTTGCAACCTGAAACGAGAGCAACAAGCAGGAGAGACGAGGCAGCGGCTCGTCTCGAGAGAGAGAATGCTGGCATATGCACGATCAACCTGTCACGCGCTGGCACAAATGTCCCAGGCTCTGTGAAAAGGGGATAGATTGCGCGATTCTCCCGCAGTCAGGCGAGAAGGCCGCGCCTACTAGGCGATGGAAGAAGGGGGAGGGCGAAGCAAGGAAGGACCGTCAAATGAAAAAGCGATGGGCTTGACGGGAGAAACAGTGTGACATGGCCGAAGTCGCTCTACCGAATACGGAAGACAGATCGTAGCTGTGTGGAGTGCAACTACTTGAAGCGTCACCGGCTCCGGATGCGCAATCTGTGCCTGGTGATCCGATGGACGTTCTTGTTCGGAGAGGAGCTTGGCAATGGGTGTCGAAGCCTGCGCCTCAGTCACATTGGAGTAAAGCGACAACTTGGAGTGGAGACCCCACCCAAAGATGGAGAGCGCTAAAAGAAAGATGCAGAAGCCCATCGGCACTTGTCCGAAGGCACCCGGCACTCCGCGCTTTATTGGCTGGTCCATTCACTCACTTACTTTAAGCCTACACGATAGACGTCGTGACCGCACGTCGGTTATCGCGAAACATCGCTCGTTTGGATGCAGACAAGCTAGTTCCGTAGCGCAAAAAATCTGTACCGCACGCTCTCGAGTTTTGTTTGGGGACGCCTGTGCCCAATGCGCTTGTTGCGTCTCCGGACCGTCTATTTGGCGGTTAACTCAGGTATCTGCTGGGATTTCCGATCCGATTGGATGGGGTCGCCTTTTCCCTCGAAGGCAGCGTAAACGACCGGCAACAGCAAGAGGGTCAGTGCGGTCGAGCTGACCAGGCCTCCGATCACAACGATGGCAAGGGGACGCTGAATCTCGGAACCTGGACCCGTGGCGAAGAGAAATGGCACCAGCCCCAGTGCCGCGACTGTAGCCGTCATCATCACGGGTCTGAACCGCAGCCGTGTACCCTCGTGCACGGCGTCTGCTTGCGACAGCCCGTCCTCGCGCAGCTTCCGTATGTAGGAGACCAGCACAACACCGTTCAGCACAGCGATACCCCAAAGTGCGATGAAGCCGACCGATGCCGGCACCGACAGGTATTCCCCGGAGAGGAATAGGCCGAGAATGCCGCCAATCGAGGCGAGCGGAAGCACGGTGATGATGAGTGCGGCAAAGCGGACTGAGTTGAAGAGAATAAACAGCAGGAAGAAGATGGCTGCAATCGTGATCGGCACAATGACCATCAGGTGATGCAGCGCTCGTTGCATGTTGTGAAACTGGCCACCCCACTCAATGTAGTAACCAGCCGGTAGCTGGACCTGTCGATCCACCTTTGCCTGCAGCTCCTTTACGTAACCGCCAAGGTCACGATTCTGTACATTCACGCCGACGACAATACGGCGCTTGCCCATGCTGCGATTGATCAGCGCCGGTCCCTCCAGAACCCGTATGTCGGCCAGGTCTTTCAGCGGGATGCGTGGGCCGTCCGGGGAGCTGATCTGCAGTTCACGAATGTCTTCCACGCTATCGCGCAGATGTTCCGGAAGGCGCACCACTCCGGAGAATCGTCGCTCGCCCTCGTATATCTCGGTTGCGGATTTGCCGGCGATGGCGGTTTCGATGACGTCGTTCACGTCAGCTGCATTGAGCCCGTACCGCGCGATGGCGCCGCGATCGATACGGATCGTCAGGTATTGTTGGCCTCCTACGCGGTCGACGCGTGTGTCCTGCGTACCGCGGATGCCGGTGGCGACTCGCGCAATCTCGTTGGCCTTCTCGACAAGCAGGTCGAGATCATCTCCATACAGCATCACCGCTACATCCGCGCGAACCCCGGAGACCATCTCATCGACGCGGTCACTGATGGGTTGGGACATCACGAGGTTGATGCCGGGAAGCGCCGCCAGCCGCTTGCGAATCTGCTCTGCGATGGTGTCCTGGGTCATGCCGCGCGGACGTTTGTCGTAGGGGATCAACGACGCCAGCACATCGGCCTCGTTCGGGCCCGCGGGATCTGCAGGTGATTCGCCGCGGCCGACACGCGAAACAACTTTTTGAACGCCGGGAACCTGCATCATCAGGCGTTGCATCTCCTTCTCCATCGTCAACGATTCGTTGAGCGAGATGTTCGGCACGCGATCCGCATTCGGGGATAGTGTGCCCTCCTGCATCTCTGGAATGAAAGACGTGCCGAGAAACGGGGAGAGCGATAGAGATGCGAAGAACAGCACGATGACAAGCAGGACAGTCGCCTTGCGGTGACCGAGAGCCCAGTGCAACAGCCGGTTGTACGGTCTGCGCAGCAGACGCACCAGCCAGGTGTCTTCTTCCTTGCCGCCCTTGAGAAGATACGAAGACAAGACAGGCGACAACGTGAGCGAAAGCACCAGCGAGATTGCCAACGCAATCGCAATCGTGTAGGCCAGAGGCGCGAACATCTTGCCCTCCATGCCCTCCATCGTCATCAGCGGGAGAAACACCAGGATGATGATGGTGACGCCGAAGAGTGTAGGCGTTGCCACCTCCTGCACCGCCGCGAGCACGATCCGCACCGTGCTTGCCTCGTCTACACCTTTGTTGTTGAAAGCCGCATGGGACGCATGTTTGGCATGACTCAGCTTGGCAAAGACGTTCTCCACAACCACCACGGACCCGTCGACCATCAGGCCGATGGCGATGGCGAGTCCACCCAGTGACATCAGGTTTGCCGAGAGGCCGACATGGTTCATCACTAGAAAGGTGAGCAGCGGCGTCAGCAACAGATTGGCGCTCACGATCAGGCTCGAGCGCAGATCGCCGAGAAAGAGAAAGAGGATGACGACCACAAGCACGACGCCCTCTGCCAGCACCTCTGTGACCGTGTGGATCGCCGCATCGACCAGCTGCGAGCGGTCATAGTAGGGAACAATCTGCAGTCCGCCAGGGATCATGTGTTTGCGGTTGATCTCCGCGACTCGCTCCTTGACGCGGCTGACGATCTCCTTCGCATTCCCGCCGCTGGTCATCAGAACGACACCGCCGACGGCTTCGGTGTAGCCGTTCTTGATCATGGCGCCGTAGCGCACCTCCGTGCCAAGGCGAACCTCGGCCACGTCCCGGATGTAGATCGGCGTTCCTCGCGTCTCTTTCAGCACAATGTTGCGGATGTCATCCAGATCGCGCACCAGGCCGACACTGCGGATCAGATACTGCTCGGCATGCTGCGGCAGGACGCCTCCGCCGGCGTTGGCATTGTTTCGGGAAAGTGCATCGCGCACATCGTTGATGGTCAGGTTGTAGTAGTGCAGCTTCTGCGGGTCGACGAGCGTCTCATACTGCTTCACAAAGCCGCCGGTGGAGTTGATCTCCGCCACTCCGGCGATCGACCGCAACAGCGGCCGCACCACCCAGTCCTGCATCGTGCGTCGTTGTATCAGCTCCTCATGCGTCAGGACATGTTTGGACTCATTCTCACCCGGAAGGTCCAGCGTGTACTGGTACACCTCGCCAAGAGCATTGGTGATGGGCCCGAGAATCGGCGTAACACCCTCCGGCATGCGGTCACGCAGCTCCGCGAGACGTTCGGAGACCATCTGCCGTTCGCGGTACAAATTGCTCTCATCGGTGAAGACGAGCGTGATCAGGGACAGGCCCGGCTTGTTGAGCGAGCGCATGTCCGTCATCCCAGGCAGCCCGGTCATGGCAATTTCAATGGGAATAGTGACGAATCTCTCCACCTCCTCGGGAGACTTGCCTGCAGCCTCGGTGGCGATCTGCACCTGCACGTTCGCCACATCCGGAAAGGCATCGACCGACAGGTGTTCGGCGGCGTGGATGCCGAAGCCGACAAGCACCAGCGCCACGACGACAAGGATCAGCCGCTGCCGCAGAGCGCCTGCGATGATGGACTGCAGCATCTACTCGCCCCCCTTGATCGCGTTCTGCTTGCGCTGGTTGTTCAGGTGAAACGCACCGTCTGTGACGATGCGGTCATCTCGCTGGAGACCGCTCAGAACAACGCGGCGATCGTTCTCCTCCTCGCCGAGGGATACCTCGCGCAGCGCATACTTCCGCGGCGTGATCTGCACGAATACGAAGTCCTTATTGTCTTCACGCACGACCGCGGCATTCGGCACCGTCAGCTTGCGTTCGGTATGTCCGGTAAAGGTCATGCCGGCAAGCTCGTCCGGCTTCAACAGGCCGCTGGGATTGGCCAGGTCCATGCGTACTTCCACGGTTCGCGTCGCGGGATCGACAATGGGTGACACGAAGGACAGTCGTCCGCCGATCCTCGCCTGCGGCAACGCGGGAATGCGGACAGCGACCTGCATGCCTTGTCGCAGCGGGCCGGCATCCTCCTCCGGTACATTGGCAACGACCCAGACATGGGAGAGGTCCGCAATGGTGAATGCAGGGTCGGCCGGCTGGACTACCTGGCCGATCGTGATGTCCCGCTTCAGCACGGTGCCGCCCTTCGGCGTGACGATGGGATAGTCCGCGCTCAGCTTGCGCGAGGCCTCCAGTTGGCGAATCTGCCCCTCCGTCATGCCGAAGCCGTGAAGCTGTGTGCGATAGGATGCTGCTTCTGTGCTGGCCTGGAGCAGCTCGGCACGCCGGCGCTCCAGCTCCGCGCGACCGATCACATCGGCCTCCACCAACTGCTCGGCACGCTTTTCCGCCGCTGCCGCCAGCTCCTGTTGAGAGGTAGCTTTGACCAGCGCAAACTGTGTATCCGAAAGGTCCGTGCTGTGCAGGGTCGCAAGAACGGTGCCTGCCCTGACGGTTTGGCCTTCGAAGACAAGCAGCTTCAGAATGCGGCCGGCAACCGGAGAGCCGACGTGCGCGATCGACCTGGCATCGGTTTCAACATGGGCCGCTACCTGCAGCGTGCCGGTCACGTCGGTCATTGCAGGCGTGCCGAACTTCATATTCTCTGCCAGGGCAGTTGTAATGACGACCTGGTTGGGATCGCTCTGTTGTGCTGCTGCAGCCGCTTTCTCTTTTGGTTTGCAACCGGCCGTTGAAAGAAGCAGCGGCAGGACGAAAAGCATCAGAGCGTAGAGGCAGAGAGAGCGCAGGCCGCACAGCTTGGGGGTAAGAGAAAGGCTCGGGGCAGTCATTAGGGATTCGCTCCAGGCGCAACTGCGCCAAGTTCTTCCAGATCGACCAGCGCAGACTGGCGTGCGTACTGTGCATCCAGCAGGTCGCCGCGCACGCTTTGCAGCACACGCTGCGCGTCCAGCACCTCCACGATGCCGCGTTCGCCGAACCGGTAGGCAGCCTTCGCTGCGTCCACCGCGCTTTCGGCGGCATGCAGTGAGCCGGATTCGAGGGAAGTCGCCTGCTGATCTGCCAACTGGTACTGCTCGTAAGCGCGTTCCAAAGCCGATGTCAGTTCGAGCTGCCGCTGATCGAGGACAGCCGTGGAGCGCGAGAGTATCGCCTTGGCCTCGCCGATCTGTCCTTGCCGCCGGTCCCACAAGGGGATCGGTATGGTAACTCCGGCCCGCCAGAAACGCAGATCGGGCTGGTTTTCAAACTCGGCAAACGCTACGGGCTGCGGAATGCGCAGAGCGCGCTCGCGATCGAGCGTCGCATGGGCTCCTTCGATGTCCGCTTGTGACTGAGCCACGGCAGGATGCGTCCGCAAGACCGCATCACGTAACCGTTGCTGTGGCGGAAGCAAGACACGTGGTTCCAGCGCCCCTTGTGGGTCCAGGTTCGCGTCTGCGGGCGCCGCGATCGCGGCCCGCAATACGGCGATTGCGTTTGCGTATTCGAGCTGCGCACTGCGCACCGCGAAGTGCGCTCGAGCCAGCTCCGCCTCTGCCCGTGTCAGCTCAAGTCCGCCTTTCTCGCCCACCCGGACCTCAACCTCCACGCGGCGGCGCAGATCTTCGACCAAGTGCAAATTCTCCTCCGCCTGACGGATCTCTTCACGACGGCGGAGAGCATCGTAAAACTTCTGCTTTACGTCGGCCACTACCGCAAGCGTGACGCCCTGCTGGCCGAAGGTGCTACTGGCGATCTCAAACTTGGCGGCGCGTTGACGGGCCCGGCGTTCGGTGGGAACCTCGATCGTTTGGTAGGCGGCGTAGTGTTGCAGAATTCCCGGGACGCCCGGCGTCGCGATGGGTCTCGCGTACTGAAGGCCGCCGAAGACCTCAACACTGGGGTTCGTGTAGGCACGCGCGGTACGGGCGGCCGCGATGGATCGCGCCGTCATTGCCGATGCCTCGTGCAGTTGTGGGCTGTTGCGCTTCGCCATCGCAATCGAATCCGCCAGACTCAACGTCAGTGATGTACCTGGGGGCGGCAGTGGCCCTGCAGCTACATCCGCTGTTGCGATAGGCGCCGAAGGCAGGGAACCGCCACCGCCAGGCTGTGCCGGCGAGAGAACGTAGACCGGGGTCGAATCGCTGGTCTGTTGCGGCTGTGTCTGTTGCGGCCGGGGCTGGGAGAATGTCGGCAGATGAGACTGCGCCACGACAATGCACGCCGGCCAAAGCAGTGAGACAAAGAGAAGTCTGCGGAGAAATGCCACACCGGTACTTAGGCAATCGGCAAGCCAAACGCGAAACCGGCGAAACTACGAAGAATTTGCGTATTCTGTGCGCCGAGATGTTCCATAACGAACACTACTGTTCCGAATGGTTCAGTCAGAGCGGCAATCGCGGCTAGAGCATTTTCGGTAATGCTGTGAAGGGTGGAGATCCACTCGGCGTGGCTTTTCCTTGAAGAAAAGCCACCGGAGCTTGCGCCAGACCCTCTACACCTATACCGAAAATGCTCTAATCCCAGCCCCATCGTGACGTTTGCGTGACTGAAGAGTTGGTGATCCGATTGCATCGGATATCGCCAGATGCTCCCAAGCTCTGGACTCTCCCCATCGCTGCTCCAGGATTGGCCCCATGGCAGCAACTGGTCTGCGTGGGAAAATGGAGCTATGCCATCCGTTCCTGCCAGCCTGCGCTCCCCGCGAGTCACCGCGGCGCTGATTGCGATTCTGGTGGTTACGCTGGCGATCTTCACCTGGATCGCGCCGCCGCGTGCCGAGGTGCTGCATAACATCCTGCACCATCTGAATATCCTGCCGTTCATGTTGGCGGGCATGTTCTTTGGCTGGCGTGGAGCACTGAAGACCATCCTGCTGGCTCTGGTCTTGCAAGCACCCTCCATTCACCGCCACTGGTTCCGCGCGCCGCTCGATGCACAGGATCAGGTCGTCGAGCTCAGCACCTTTGGCGCCGCAGGATTGATCGCAGGCATGCTCGCGGATCGTGAGCGCCTGCAACGCAAGCGGGTGGAGGACACGAAGCTGGAGCTGGAGCGCGTGTACCTGGAGCTGCGTCAGAATATCGATCACCTCAAGAAGACGGAACGTCTCACCGCGGCCGGGCAGCTCTCCGCCAGCCTCGCCCACGAGATTCGCAACCCGCTCGCCAGCATCAGCGGCGCCGCAGGCATACTTGCGCGCGGGCAGGCGTCGACCGTCAGCCGTTTGGAATGCATCGACATCCTGACCAAGGAATCGCAGCGCTTGAACAAGCTGCTCACCAACTTCCTCGACTTCGCGCGTCCGCGACTGCCTCGCTACCAGCGAACGGACCTGGCAGAGATGGTCCAATCCGTCACCGCGCTGGCGAGACATGTGGCAAGCCAGCACGATGTCACACTGCGGCTGGAACTGCCGGAGGAGATGCATGAGATCGAGTGCGATCCTGAGCAGATTAAGCAACTGCTGCTGAACCTCATCCTGAATGCCATCCAAGCCACACCGCGGAATGGGATAGTGACCATTCGCAGCCGCTTCGCTGCAGATCGCCTCTGGATTGAAGTCTGCGATGCGGGACTCGGCATTGCGGTCGAAGACAGGGAGCGCATCTTCGATCCGTTCTTCACTACGAGGAAAGAGGGAACCGGCCTGGGCCTTGCGGTGGCTTCGAATATTGCGGCGCAGCATGGCGGACGGCTCAGCTGCAGACCGAACGCGGACCGTGGAAGCATCTTCCGGCTGGAAATGCCATCCGCCACCGTCTCGAACCGGCAACACACAAAGGCGGCGCTGCTATGAAACGCAGTCATGTGCTCGTCGTCGACGATGACAGCAGCCTTCGCCGTGTCATGAAGATGCAGTTGGAAGAGGCGGGCTATGACGTATCTCTCGCCTCGGATGGCGATGAGGCGTGGACCATGCTGCAGGAGCTGGAGCCGCATCTCGTCATCACCGATCTCCGCATGCCGACGACAGGACTCGAGCTGCTGGAGCGCATCACCAAGGCTGCGATGCAGACGACTGTCATCGTTGTGACCGCCTTCGGAACGGTAGAGACTGCCGTAGAAGCGATGAAGATGGGCGCTTATGACTATGTGACCAAGCCGCTGGATTTCGATGCTCTTGTCTTGGTCGTGCATCGCGCGATGGAGCGTCAGAACCTGATTGAGGAGGTGCGTACGCTACGCACAGCCCTTGACCAGCGTTACGGATTCGAAGGAATCGTCGGCCACTCGAAGAGCCTCCTCCGCATCCTGGATCAGGCCGCTCGTGTCTCGCAGCGCGATGCCACCGTACTCGTCTTGGGAGAGACCGGCACCGGGAAGGAACTGGTCGCGCGCGCGATCCATCACAACAGCCGCCGTCGCACGGGACCGTTCATTGCGATCAACTGCGGTGCCATTCCCAAAGATCTGGTCGAGTCGGAGCTCTTCGGCTATACCCGCGGCGCATTTACGGGGGCATTTGCCAACAAGGCAGGACGGATCGAATCCGCCGATGGGGGCACCCTCTTTCTTGACGAGGTGGGCGAGCTTCCCTTGGAGGCACAAGTGAAACTGCTTCGCGTACTGCAGGAGGGAGAGGTACCCAAGATAGGAGCGAGTGCGCCGGTGCGGGTCAATGTGCGTGTGATTGCCGCGACCCACCGCAACCTCTCCGCGATGGTGGAAGATGAAGCCTTTCGCGAGGATCTCTACTACCGGCTTGCCGTGGTCCCGCTCCGCATTCCTCCTCTGCGAGAGCGGAAAGAAGATATCCCGGAGCTGATCGAGACATTATTCGAGCGCGCGAAAAAGCGTCATGATCTCCCCGGAGTAAAGCTGTCCGCAACCGTCTATCAACGACTGATCGCGTACCGCTGGCCTGGCAACGTGCGTCAGCTGGAAAATGTTCTGGAGCGCCTCCTCGTGCTCTCTGCATGCGATCTCATCGTGGAGGAGGATTTACCGGAGGAGTTAGCGCGCACGTCGGCAAGCACGAGTACCATGTGGCCGGATCTGCCGGAAGAGGGCATCAGTCTGGAGGCGATCGAACGTGACCTGATTAGTCGCGCACTCGAAAAATTCGGCGGAAACCAGACCCACGCCGCACGCTATCTGGATATCAGCCGTCGCACACTGATCTATCGGATGGAAAAGCACGGTCTCGCTGCGGCTGAATCGGTCGGCGTAGACACTCCTCCCTAAGCATTCCTCTCTAGATACTCTCCCGCAACAGAGTTGCTCGCGATTTGCAACCTCCACTGAAGTCGAGGCATCCCGGCAGATGGGAGCGGTGCGCATGCCGATCTCTTCTGGCTCTGCCGGATATTCGATACGCGCCGGGGACTTTCCTCTACTGTCTGCATACCCGGGCGTACTATGGCCCTGCCGGATTGCCCGATCCTGCGTCGTTCCCAATGGGATGCTATTGATCTCAGGCCGAAACGGATGCAGCCGGGATGTATCCATGTGCGATGTGCGGGCCCATCTCTCTTAAGCAGGAGAGAGACAACCAGAACGTTATTAGGAGGCAGTCGAGATGGCGAATTCCATAGTCGAATCCATCATGAGTCTTGTCACTCCGCAGTTGGCAGGCTCTCTTGCGTCAAAGCTGGGAGCATCCCCAACCACGGTTCAGTCAGGACTCGGTACAAGTATCGCAGCCCTGCTCGGAGGGCTTGCGAGCCGCGCCGGTGATTCCGGTTTCATCGGACAGATCTTCAACATGGTGAGTGGTTCGAATTCACAAAGCATTTTGAGCAGCCTTCCCAATCTCATTTCCGGCACCGGTGGGCCAGTAGCAGAACAGGGATCGAAGCTCACCTCCATGCTCTTCGGTGGACAGCAGTCGAAGGTGGAAGGACTCATCGGCCAGCAGTCCGGACTGGGCGCCGGCGCTGGAAGTATGCTCCTCTCGCTTGCTGCACCACTGGTGACGGGCTTTCTCGGCCAGCAGATCCGCGAGAAGAATCTGAACGCATCTTCCTTCGCAAACTTGCTGAGTTCTGAAGGATCGAAGATTCAAGGTATGCTGCCCGCCGGCCTGGGCAGTTTGCTCGGCGGGGGCACGGTTGCCGCAGCAACTGGTGCGGCAACATCGGCCATCGGCAACAAGGCGCAAGCTGTCGTCCCTGCCAAGGGAGGCGGCGGTATGAAGGCCCTTCTCGCCATCCTGGGAATTATTCTTCTCGCTCTCATTGCGTGGTTTGCCTCACGCGGATGCAACAAGCCTCAGCCAGCACCCACGGCTCCTGCAGAGACGGCCGCTCCTGCACCGGTACCTGCCGCACCGGCTGCCGGGCCATTGGGTGAGTTCATCAAGCGCAAGCTGCCGGATGGCACGGAACTGAACATCCCGCGTCTCGGAGTCGAGAATAAGCTGATCGACTTTATCGAAGATTCCTCAAAGCCTGTAGACAAAACGACCTGGTTCGACTTTGATCGTCTGACCTTCGACACCGGCAAAACCACCCTTGACAGCGCGTCCGGCGAGCAGTTGCAGAACATCGCCGCCATCATGAAGGCGTATCCCAAAGTGAAGTTGAAGATTGGTGGATACACCGATAACACCGGCAACAAAGCAGCAAACCTGAAGCTCTCCCAGGGTCGCGCGATGACCGTGCAAGATGAGTTGGAAAAGCTGGGCGTAGAAAAATCGCGACTCGAAGCACAGGGCTATGGGGAAGAGCACCCTGTTGCCGATAACTCGACCGAAGAAGGACGAGCAAAGAACCGCAGGATCTCGTTACGGGTCACAGCTAAGTAAGAGCAAATCCATCCTGTCGTGAACGAGCATGGGCCCGGAGGTCTCCTTCGGGCCCATGCTGCATACGTCGATCCACATCACACATCGAAGATGTATACAGGCTTGGTTGACGCTATAGCAATTTTCCTGATGCTGTGATGTGCGTAGCATCGCTCGGCGTGGCCTTTCCTGAATGAAAGGCCACAAAGGCCTTCGTTGGTCCCTCTACACCTACAGGAAAATTGCTATAAACAGCCCTTGTTTGCCGAAAATTCGTTACACAATTCTTTCTGTCCGGTCATACTATGGCAGTGCCACACGGACACGGGCCCAGATCCCCCGAAATCAATCGATGGAGGTTTTGGATGATGAGGGTACAGCGTTGCTTCATCGCTCTCGCTCTGGTCGGGATGTGTCAGATTGCTCTTGCTCAAGTTCCAGCCGGAGCGCCCGCCGGAACCACCGGCCAATGTAAAGACGGCAGCTTTTCCAGTGCACCGAAGAAGGCGGGTGCATGCCGTGGTCACCAGGGGGTCAAGCAATGGTTCTCTGCTGACACCGCTGCGGCTCCGGCTGCGTCAGCTCCGGCAGCCGCTCCTGCCAAAGCTGCAGCATCGCCGGCTCCCACTCCGGCGGCTGCCCCAGTCGCTCCCACGCCTGCTCCTGCCGCTGCTCCCATGGCGCACACCTCGAAGCCTGCCACGAGCATGAGCAACACAACGGCCGCTCCAGGCGGAGGCGCCGGCATGGTCTGGGTCAACACCCCAACAAATGTGTACCACTGCCCCGGCAGCCGTTACTACGGCAAGACCAAGGAAGGTAAGTACATGCCGGAAGCGCAAGCGAAGGCTGCCGGAGCGCATCCGGACCATGGCAAGGCGTGCGGACAGTAGTTGCATCTCCCGCAGGCTAAGAAACACATGAGTGATGTGGCCCTCTCCGGAAGAAGGGCCGCACCCCCTGCTTTATGAGCGACACACAGCGCGATAGAGAAATATCCCGCCAATCGTAAGCAGCCATAGCCAGAGCGCGAAACGCAGCGGCCGCTTCGGAATCCGGCTCGCTCCTAGACTGCCCAGCACCGCTCCAGCAAATCCTCCCGCGACAAGATGCAGGAGCAGCGGCGCGTTTACGGCGCCTGCGAACCAATGCGCCCCGCTTCCCAGCGAAGATGTCAGGAAGCCGAAGGCGATGTCCGTTCCCACCACTTGTGCAGGAGCGAGTGGGGTCAGGGTCAACAGCGCGGCGCTCCCCAAAGCGCCTGCGCCGGCGGAAGAAAAACCGACTTCCGCGCCCACCGGCAACATCAGCCAAGGTAGAAGATGCGCGCGATCGCGCGCATCCCTCTTCGCAACCGGTGTGCGGAAGGAAGACGCAATCTGCCAGATACCGGTCACGATCAGGACCGCTCCCAGCGTGCCATTTACCGCCTGCTTCGCGCCGGATTCGACAAATCGATGCAGCAGCAATGAGCCCACCAACACGCCCGGCGCTCCACCAAGCACCATGTAGGCAAGCGTGCGCCACGACACCTGTTTGCGCCAGATCTGGTTAGGCAGCAGGACGAGTTTGACCGCAGCAGAGAACATGAGACCGACACTGACCGCGGTTGCCGCAGGCACGCCCAGCATCAGCATCAGCAGCGGTGTCGTGATCGTGCCTGCACCCACGCCTGTGAGCGCGATGAAGACGGCGATGACGAACCCGATCAGGTATTCCATGCGTGCGTCCTCTGGTGCGCGTATTGCGGATTACTTGGCAGCCTCGATGTGAATGCCGCACTCCACCTTTCGACCGGACCAGCGGCCGGATCGCGCATCGCCGGGATCGAGCGGCAGCGAAGTACACGGCTCGCATCCGATCGAGGAGTAGCCGCGCGCATAGAGCGGCAGCAGTGGAATGTCCAGCAGCTCACACGCGTGCCACACTTCCGCTGTCGTGAAGTGCGCAAGCGGGCTCAGCTTCAGCACCTGCTTGCCGCCGGGCAGCGTGAACAACATCGACTCTTCAAGTGCCGCGCGCGTTTTCGCCTGGTCTCGCCGCAGGCCCGTGATCCACACCTTGTAATCACCCACGGCACGAAAGAGCGGCTCCACCTTACGCATCGCGCAGCACCGGTCGGGAGTTGACTGATAGAGCAGCCCGTATTGCGCCTCCTGCTCCGCGACCGTCGTCACAGGCATTAGGTTCGTCAGTCGAACATCCCATTCGCGCGCGATGCGGTCGCGATAGGCATACGTTTCAGCGAAGTGATAGCCGGTGTCGAGAAAGAGTGTAGGAATCTGCGGACGCAGTCCCATCGCCAGCTTCAGCAGCAAGACATCTTCAGCCTGGAAGCTGCATGTGAGGCAGACGTCGTGCACCTCTGGGGCATTTGCAAATGCATGCTGCAACCGATCGCGTACCTGCGTGAGTTTCGTTTCTAGATCGTAAGCGGCAGGGCCAGAAGCAAACGTACTCATTGCGCAACCTCCCGAAGCAGGATCTTCGCTCGTCGCATCTGATCGAGCATGTCCGCCACGCATTGCTCAAGCTGTGCGGCCGGAATACGCTCGGCAGTCGATGCGTCGATCTGCAGCATGATCTCGCCGGCTTCGGACTCCGACGAAACCAGAACAAGCGCACCTGCCGCGGCCAGCTTCGCGTCGGTCGCATGGTCGCTGTCGGAACGCAAAACGAAAGCTCCGTCCCGCAGCAGAGTGCGTTCCAGCATATTGGCCAGCGCGACTGGTCCAGCCAGCCGCAGTGTGGCTCCACTGTGCCCCCATAGCCGCGCGCGCTCCTCCGCAGTGACTGCGCTTGTGCCCGTCGCGTCCCCTTCCGCCGCCAGCACAGAGCGGACCATACCTACGGCGGCAGTCGCATTCGTCTCGGGATCGATCAGCACAAATGCGCCCATCGTCCGGTTCTCGCTGTAGCGCTCCAGTGCGATCGGGCGTCGCGTCTCGATCGCAGCCACGCCGATGCCGTTCATCTCGATCGTGGTCGCATTGGCGCTCGTTGTCGCATCGAGGCGAACCAGCTCGCGCAGGCAGACTTGCGCTGGCACGCTCTGTGTTGCGTGCTTCAGCAGGTAACGGCGCGAAGGCTCCAGGGGTCGCGCGTCCATCCATACCAGCGACGCCTCGAAGCGGCTTGATTCGGTGGCCGTGTCACTGCTGCGGATCAGTAGATCGCCTCGACCGATGTCCAACTCGTCTTCCAGCGTCAGCGTCACCGAGAGCGGTGCGTTCGCCACCGACAGGTCGCCGTCGTAGGTAACGATCCGTTCCACACGCGATGTACGTCGCGATGGCAGGGCCATGATGCCGTCACCCACGCGAATGCTGCCGGAGGCGATCTGTCCGGCAAATCCACGAAACTGCTGATTCGGTCGTGAAACGCGCTGTACCGGAAACCGAAAGGGCGCCGCCTCGTCGTGCACGCTGGTAGGCAGCGCCTCAAGCAGTTCCAGCAAAGACGCACCCTCATACCACGGCGTCTCGTTGCGCTCGTGCACGCTGGCCCGCTCGTGCACATTGGACCGGTGCACTACGTTGACACCCAGCAGAGCGCTGACAGGGATAAAGTGAAGCTGCGGTGCGGTGCCAACCTGCGCTGCGACACCGTGCATGAACTCCGTGAACGCTTCGCGAATGGAGAGAAAGACCGCTTCGTCGTAGCCGATCAGGTCCATCTTGTTGATGGCGACGATGATTTGTCGCACCCCCAGCAACGCGGCAATGTAGGCATGCCTGCGCGACTGCACCAGCACGCCCTTGCGCGCATCCACCAGCACAATGGCAGCGTCTGCCGTCGATGCGCCGGTGGCCATGTTGCGCGTGTACTGCTCATGCCCCGGTGTGTCGGCGATGATGAACTTTCGCTTCGCGGTGGAGAAGTAGCGATAGGCTACATCGATAGTGATGCCCTGCTCCCGTTCTGCACGCAGGCCATCAGTCAGCAACGCGAAATCCAATTGGTGCTGCCCGGTGGTACCTTTGGCCTGAATCGCACGTACCTGATCGTCGTAGACGCTTTGCGTGTCATAGAGCAGCCGTCCGATCAGCGTGGATTTGCCGTCATCGACCGAGCCGGCAGTGGAAAAGCGAAGCAGGTCTTTGGCGCGCTCTCGATCGAGAAATGTGTCGATCGAGAAGACGGAATCCGTTGCGTCTGCCCGGATCTCGGCTGCATGGATATTCGGTGTTGCCAAGGTGCATGCCATCTAGAAATATCCCTCCCGCTTCTTGATCTCCATGGAGCCCTCTTGGTCGTGATCGATGATGCGATTGGCCCTCTCCGATGACCGGAAGGAGAGCAGCTCGGCGATGATCTTGGGCAGCGTGTCCGCATCGGAGCGAATCGCGCCCGTGCAGGGGCTGCAACCAAGCGATCGCAACCGGCTGCGCACCATCTGCGGCTGCTCGCCATGACGCGCAACAAACGGCTGCTCCACCGGCAACAGCGCATCGCCGCGCACATACATCGGTCGTGGCTTCGCAAAGTAGAGATCGACAATCGGAATCGCTTCTTCGTGGATGTACTGCCAGACGTCCATTTCCGTCCAGTTGGAGAGCGGGAACACGCGGATGCTCTCACCCGGATGAATGCGCGAGTTATACAGGTTCCACAACTCAGGTCGTTGTGTCTTTGGGTCCCACTGCCCTGCGCTGTCACGGAAGGAGAAGATGCGCTCCTTCGCGCGCGACTTCTCTTCATCGCGTCGCGCTCCGCCAAACGCAGCGTCGAATCCGTAATGCTTCAGCGCATCCAGCAGCGCCTGCGTCTTCAGCAGGCCGCAGCACCGTTTCGTATCCAGCGCTATGGGATTGGTCCCGGCCGCAATTGCCGGCTCATTGCGCCAGATCCGTAGCTCCGCGCCGACTGTGTGCGCCATCGCGTCGCGGAAGGTCAGCATCTCTGCAAACTTGAAGCCGGTATCAATGTGCAGCAGCGGGAAGGGAATCGGCCCGGGAAAGAATGCCTTCTGCGCCAATCGCAACATCACGGACGAGTCTTTGCCGATGGAATAGAGCATCACCGGACGCTCGAACTCTGCGGCCACCTCGCGCAAGATGTGGATGCTCTCTGCCTCCAGCAGGCGAAGGTGACTTAGTCTCTGCTTGACCGGTGGTTGCGGCGAAACATGAAGTGATGGATGTAGAGATTCTGTTGTCGGCATGTATGGACCTCGATAGGGACCAGGTGGAATGCCGATAAACCGGGAGATGTGGCAAAACAAAACACCCGTGCTCAGCGGCAACGGGTGTTTTGAAAATGAACTCTCTGGAAGAGAACTCTCGCGAAACTAAGTGCGCGCGAACTGCCACCCGTGGCTTGGAGGACAAGCACAACAACATGGGCGACAAGTATGACGAAGCGTCATGAAGTGAATCGTAGCAGAGGCCACCGATCTCGACAAGCCACGCTGCACTCCGGTAGTGGGTCAGTTCGAATCCAAGGCCCGAGTGATGACAAATTAGGCTCTTTGGGTATGAACCGAAAAGGCTGTCTGAGTTGGCTGTTTTTCCCGTTTGCCGATAACGCTGAACCCCAAGCAGAGGCCGATCTTGCAGTTCAACAAGCGCCTTGGGCTGTACACAACAATCGACGGCCAAGCCCTTTAACAGTTCCCCTTATGGGGATAGTCTGCAAATAGTAGGGCTTGGAGCCTGATCGAATCGACCAATGGACGCTGGAATCTGTCAATGAACCTGTTTGACATGCGCGCTTTCCATGCAGAGCTTGACGAGCAAAGGCGTGCTCGCGGCCTGAGTTGGACACAACTCGCGGCGGAGATCAATCGGCCCTTTGAATCAACACCGTCGATTCCAATTAGCCCGGGAACGCTTCGAGACATGCTTAAAAAGCGATCCGTCACGAGCGCGGTTGTGCTGCAGGTACTCCGGTGGCTAGAGCGCCCGCCGGAGAGTTTTCTTTTCGGTCGCACGCGCAGTACCAGCCCGGATGAACAACTACCTGAAGCAGGGCAAGATCAAATCCTACGTTTGGATACACGTGCGATCTATGATGCTCTTCAGCAGGAACGCCTCAGGCGAAGCCTGACCTGGCAACAGGTCGCCAATGAACTGCAAGGCTTTACCCCGAGTATGCTCACCAATCTGGCAAGTGGACCGCTTATTGGATTTCCAAGAGTCATGACACTAACGCAGTGGCTTGGCCGTCCGGCTACCGCTTTCGTGAGAGCTCGGTCCCGGTGACCGGCCCTGAACGCAGTAAAGGACAGTGTTTCTTTGTTCCGACCTTAGTGGCCCTTCTGTAGCGAGTAGAAATGACCCTGTCGATGCGCCATTACTGTGCCAAGTAACACTTGCCCAAGCACGAAAAGGAGCACTAGCACGCGGATGAGCCAATGACGCTTTTGCGCAGAACTCGACTCGGTCGATTGACTAGCCCACAGTACCCCGAAGAGCGCCTCACGCTGATGCCACAAGAGCAGGAGCATGCACCCAAGAATGAACGCGGCCGTGCGCTCCGCGCCTGCCGTAATGGAGTAGAACATGTTGATCAGCACGATGTTGACCATCACGGGCACCATCATCGAAGCGGCAAGCAGAGCCGATTTGCGAAACAGCAGCAGCGAAGCGCCGGTGACCTGAATGAAGCCAAGGATGTATTTATATGTGTGCGAGTAGCCGAAGTAGTACCAGGTCAGCGTGTAACCATCGAGCGAGCCAATCGGCCGTTGTGCCACCCACGAGGGAACAACGAGCTGATGGCCAGTGAGTTTGCTGACCCCGTAGAAGTACAACAACAGGGCACAGATATACCGAAGCCAATCGAGATACTTAGGATACTTTTTCACGCCAACAAGCTAACATTGCGCGACAAGTTGCGCCTAACTTCGGTGGTTCCAGGGCTCTCGCAGTTCGTCTGCAGCGCCACGGCAATGGGTGCCCATCCTGGCAAAGCCAGGGTGGGATGCCGCGAAAGCAGATCCGTCAGCTCTCCATAGCTCTTTGTCCCTGCATGAATTCTTAGCTACCGACGCTACTGCTCCTTATGTGTCTTGGCACCCGTACCATTCTGCCCGGCCAGCTTTCTGTCAAAGAAGTCGGCACTCAGCGCATACGCCGTCAGCCAGTCACGATGCAGCAGGAAGTCATGAATCTCGTCTGGAAACACGTGCTCTTCCACCGGCACACCCTGGGCACGGAGCGCATTCGCCAGCCGCACCGTCTGCGCAAACAACACATTGCGATCGTCGTCACCCTGGATCAAGAGCACCGGCGATCGCCACGTATCCAGGGACGCCATCGGCGACGACTCCCATGCCAGCCGCGATACTGCCGTCTCATCTACCGTGAAATCGGAGGTAGGCTTCCACAGGTCGAGCTCCAGACTCCAGTCATGCACACCATGCATGTCCACGCCCGCGGCAAATAAATCCGAGGCGCGCGCCAAGGCAAGCGCTGTGAGATAGCCGCCGTAGCTGCCGCCCCATATGCCGATGCGCCTGGGATCCACATCCGCGCGGCTCTGTAGATACAGTCCCGCACCCAGTACGTCGTTGAATTCGCTCGCGCCGGCTGCGCCATAGTGGAGCGCTTGGCGGAAATCCAATCCGTAACCGACACCGCTACGATAGTTGACCGACAGCACGACATAGCCACGGTTGGCCAGGTATTGGTTCATCGCGTAGCTGTTGGCGTAGTACTGCATCGGGCTCCAGCCCAGCAGCATCTGCCGCCGCGAGCCGCCATGAACGAAGACTACGGCTGGGTGCTTGCCACCCTTGTCGCTGGGCAGAAAGAGCTGGCCGTGAATCTGCATACCGTCCACGGCGCTGAAAATCACTTGTTGCGGAACCACGAGCTTCGGCGCGGGGAACTCTGCAGGGATCGTCTGCGGTGCCAGATCGTGCGGTTCGCTGTTCTGCAGCACCACGGCCTGCCCTGGGACGCGTGGGCCCGCGTGCACCAGCGCAACTTCGCCGTCCGACGCAATCGCCGGCCCGCTCTCGATACCATCCCCATGCGTCAACTGCTGCGGCGCGCCACCATCCGGGGACACGCTCCACAGATGGCGCCGGTCTTCGTCCAGCGGATCGCTGCCGTGCTGATTCGAGGAGTACACGATGCGTTTGCGGTCTGCGCTGCAGGTAACCTGGTCCACTTCGAAATTGCCAGGTGTCAGCAGCGTTGCATCCCCGCCCTGCACGGGAATGGAATACAGGCGAGTCCAACCGCCGCGCTCCCACGGAAACACGATCCTGTTGTCCGCGCTCCAACACAGTTCGTTTGCGGAAGAGACCTCATGAAACAAGCTACCCGGCCCAGGCTGCGCGCGCCACGCTTGGCGGCTACCGTCCTGGTGCAGCGTCGCTACCTGAATCGACCACGGCTCAGCTTCGCGCAACCAACGCAATTTGAAATCCGGTATCGATGGCTGACGCAGAAACGCGACCTGCTTGCTGTCCGGCGACCACACGGGCTCGCTGTCGAAGTAGGTCCCAGGGTCGAGATACGCGAGCGTCTTGTTGGCAATCGTGTAGACGCCGATAAAGCTGTGGTCGCCGCGCACGGTGACAAAGGTCAGCGAGCTGCCATCCGGCGACCATCGCAGATTCTCCTGTTGTCCGCGCCCCTCGAAGAGCTGCTGCGGCTTTGCCGCCGCATCCCTGAGGCTTGCTATCCATATTTGCCCATGCAGCAGATAGGCGATGGTGTCTCCCGTCGGCGCAGTCTTCGCTCCGCGTCCTTCGCCAATCAATCGCGGAGCGCCGCCCGAGAACGGCACCAGCCACACCTGCTGCTTCACGCCTTCCGTCAGCAGTGCCGGATTCGGCACAGGATGCTCCATGGACTCTGCATCGCCGCCGCGCGTATATGCCAGCGAGTTCCCGTCCGGAGCCCAGGCGAGGTCGCCGATCTCCTGTCCGTCGTCTTCGTTGTATTGGGTGATCTGCTGTGCCTTGGGCTCCGCGCCCAGTTGGGCTACCCATATATTGCGCCGCCCCGCATCATCGGCAATCCAGGCCACACGCGCGCCAACCGGTGCCGGCGTCATGTGTGAGACGAACGGCGCGCTCATCACCTGTTGCAGCGTGAACCTGGCCTCCTGCGGCGCAGCGTGCAGTTGCACGGATGCAGCAGTGAGAGCACAGAACAGCAGCGTGTGGAGGGTGATTGCGGAAGCCGGCAGGCTGGTCGGAAGCAGTCGCATCTCGCCATTATGCTCGCCTGCAAATCAGAAGGGCCGCCCGGCGTGGTGTGCTCTACCCGGCGGCCTTCCGTCAAACGAAACGACTACTTCTGCTTCGCGATGACCTTGCTTGCGATCTTCTTGTAGGTTGCGGCGGGCACAATGTTTTTGGAGACCAGGTCAGTCTTCTTGCTGTAGGGTCGGCCGGCGATAATCTTTTGCGCATAGGCATCGCCGATGCCCGGCAGCGTCTTCAACTGATCTGCGGTGGCCGAGTTCAGATCGATCAGGTCGCTCATCGGCGCCATCGTGCTGCTCGACGGACTACTTTTCGTAGACTGCGCGCCTACGTGGGGCATCAGCAGGCCGGCGGCCAGTGCAATGGGCAAACAGGTGATACGAATCCAGCGGCTATATTTCGTCATCGATGCTCTCCTTGTAGGTGCGCCAGCCGGCCGGGCAGAGGCCGCCGGGCATCGCCAGCTTCCACTGCGCGACGCCCCTTGTCAAGGCTGCTGTTATCCGAGTTACGCCTGCTTCTGTTCCGCGGCCACGGCGGCCTCTGCTGCCTGGAAACCGATCTTCGAGTGCGTCCCATCGCAGAAGGGCTTCTTGGTCGAGGCGCCGCAGCGGCACAATGAGACGGCGGGCTTGCCTTCGAGGTTGATCTCCGTGCCGTCGACATCGATCAGGCGAATCGGTCCTTCTACGCGGAACGGCCCATTGGGCTTGGTCGTGATCGTCACATTCTGGTCTGCCATAGATCTCCTGTGGTTGTGCAGCGATTTAGTCTTGCCGGGAACTACTTCGTTTCCGAGCGCTTCTCTTTCTGCATCGGCACTACCTGCACGGTTACGTCGCGCACCTCTGCCAGAAACCGGTTGATGACCGAGCCACGCAGCAGAATATCCATCCGCGAGCGCGCCGACTGTCCGAACACGACGTGGGAGATGCCTTCCTGCTTGGCAAACTGGATCAGCGCATTCGATACCTTCTTTTCCTTCAGCACGATCACCTTAGCTCCTAGCTCGCGTGCCAGGCGCTGGTAGTCCTCCATACGATGCCGCTCTTCCAGGTCTTCCGGCTCGCCTTCATCGGGCGACTCGACACGGACCGCGTACCAGATCGTCGACAGCCGCGATGCAATGCGCGCACCGGCGCGCAGCAGGCGCTCCGTACCGGGCCTGGGTGAGAGGCACACCATCACCTTCTCCGGCATCGGCGCCTGCTCCAGGCCTTGCGAGCGTCGATAGTCCGCGGCCTGCGAGCTCACCTCCGCCGCCGTCGTGCGCAAAGCCAGTTCGCGCAGCAGATTCAGGTTGCCTTTGCGGAAGAAGTTCGCCAGCGATTGCTCGATCTTGTCCTGCGCGTAGATCTTGCCCTGGCGCAGGCGGGAGCGCAGCTCCTCCACCGTAATGTCCACGTTCACGATCTCGTCGGCCCGCTTCAGCAGGCTGTCGGGCACCGTCTCGCGAATGGTCGTGTTTGAAGAGCGGGAGACGGCATCGTTCAGCGTCTCCAAATGCTGGACATTCACTGCGGTCATCACGTCGATGCCGGCATCCAGCAGCTCCAGCACGTCTTCGTAGCGTTTGCGGTTCTTCGAGCCCGGCACATTGGTATGCGCCATCTCGTCCACGATGCAGGTCTGCGGATGCCGTGCCAGGATGGCCGCCAGGTCCATTTCGTGCAACACGACAGAGCGGTAGGGAATATCGCGCTGCGGGATGATCTCGATGTCGCGGATCATCGCTTCGGTGTCCGCGCGCTTGTGCGTCTCCACGATGCCGATCACGACATCGACGCCTTGCTTGCGCAACAGGTGCGCATCCTCCAGCATCTGGTAGGTCTTGCCCACGCCTGGCGCGGCGCCGAGATAGATGCGCAGCTTCGCCGGCTCCGGCGGCATCGCGTGCAGCTGCGGATCGGTGCTGAGCTCCAGGCTCGGCTCCGAGCCGGGCTCCAAGCTGGGCTCTGGACCGGCCGCCGGCTGTTGCGGATTCTCGATGGGCTCTACCATGGCTCAGCCCACCTCGATCATGTGCCGCGAGATGCGCGTCGGCGCCAGCGGCAAGGTGAAGCTGAAGGTCGTACCGTGATCCAGCCGGCTCTCCACCGAAACCTGTCCGTGCATCAGCTCGATCAGCCGCCGCACCAGCGCCAGCCCTAGCCCGGTGCCGTCCGGGCCCGCGCTGCCCACCGCGCCACGCACTTCCTTCGGCGACTGCCCGCTTTCGGGACTGCGGCTGCCCTGCACAAAGCGCCCGAAGATGCGCTGCAGCCGCTCCGGTGCGATGCCGGTTCCGGTATCACGCACGAAGAACTGAACGCGCTTCTTCTGCTCCTGCGCCTGCAGCATGATGCAGCCGCGTGCCGGCGTAAATCGCAGCGCGTTCGACAGCAGATTGTCCATCACGCTGCGCAGCGCACGTCGGTCCCCGTGCACGGGCGACAGATCGGAGAACGCTTCGATCTGGATCTCCACCTCGCGCTTCCGCGCCTCGTCCTGAAACCGGAGTGCGGCATCGCGCAAGATGTCGATCGGCCGCAGGCTCTCCATCCGCAGCTCGCGACTGCCCGTGTCCAGCTCCGCCACATCGATGAGGTCGGTCATCAGGTCGTTCAGCCGCTCGGCATCTTCCTGCGCGCCGTTGATGAGATCGGTCTGCAGCGGACGCAGATCGCCGGCAAAGCCTTTGGTAAGGGAGTAGAGGGCCAGCCGCAGCTGTTCGAGCGGCGTGCGCAGCTTGTCTGAGGCGACGGCGATGAATCGCGTCTTGAAGCGGTCCAGGTCCTGCAGCTCGGTCACGTCCTCCAGCACGCTGACCGCGCCCAGCAGCTTCCCATCCGTGTCGCGGATCGGCGTCGTGCGCAACCGGTAGCTCCGCTCCGCCTGCCCGATCCACATAGGCAGGATGGCCGCCTCGCCCTCATGGGCCACCGGCCGCTGCATGGATACCGCATCGCGAACCGCCTTCAATATTGTTTCGCCGCCTGGCGTATTGGTCAGCGCCATCCGGTCGCCGGCAGCCTCTCCCAGCAGCAGCTCAGCTGCCGTATTCAGCTTCAGCACCTGCCCGCGGGCATCGGTTACGATTACGGGTTCGAAGATCGACTGCACGACGGCATCGGAAAGCTGGTGCTCCATCTGCTTGCGTCCGAAGTCGGTCTCGCGCAGATCGCGCACATGCACCACCATCCGGTTCACTTCGGTTGCCAACGCGCCCAGGCTGTCGTTTGCGCTCCACTCCAGCCGCTGCTCTAGGTTGCCTTGTCCAATCGCACGCACCTGCTCTGCTGTCTGCCGCAGCGGCCGCAATATCGAAAACGCGAATCCGATCGCAACGCAGATAGACGAAGGGATAGCGATCCACGCGATCAGGATCGCTCCATGCAACAGGTGGCTCCCTGCCGGTGCGCCTTGCGCCGCTGCATGCAGAGCACGAATGGCGAATACGGCGACGCCTGTGACCAGGGCCACCAGCACCAACAGTCCGGCAATCAATCGCTGGTTCAGACTCATCTTGGGATAGAACGTGCAATCACGGCGTGCGGTCTGCGCCGCGCTCCCTCAGTGTGCCACATCGTGTTGTCCGCTCCATTTCAGGTTGCCTGGTAGCGGGAGAGCACGTCGGGCAGCGTCACCGTGCCTTCGATGGCGCCGCGGCTGGCGCGGTTCTGGATGGGCAGGATCGGCCATCGCGCTAGATGGGGGAGTGCCGAGTCCAGCGGCAGATCGGGGAACAGCAGTGGAATCCGGTCCGGCTTCAAGACGGACGCTACCGCCGTATCCGGCGCGCTGACCGCTGCCAGGGATGCCAGCTCGGTGCGCGTCATCGAATACCAGGCATGTCCCGGCAGCTTCACCAGAAAGACCTCGGCGTGCTTGCTGTCCAGCTCCTGCGCAGCGGCGCTCAGCTTCGTCCCGCCTTCGATGATCGGCACATTTACCGGACGAAGCGCGTCTTCCAGGTGCAGGATGATCTCTTCGCGCTGCTCTTCCATCGACGGCAGGTCGAGGCCGTCCTGATGGGTGAAGACTTCGAAAATAGCAGCAGGCTGTAGGCTGCGGGAGACGAGATAGGCAATGGTATTCGCGAGAATCACCGGCAGGATGATGGAGTAATTTCCACTGACCTCCAGCACCATGAAGACCGAGGTCAGCGGCACACGCAGAAAGGCTGCAAACAACACTCCCATGCCCACCAGTGCGTAACTGCCGACGCTGATGTGCAAGAAGGGGAAGTGCACCTTCTCGAAGGTGCCGATCGAAGCGCCCAACATCGCTCCCACAAACAATGTTGGCGCAAACATGCCGCCCGGTGTGCCGCTGGAAAAGGAAAGCGTCGTCGCCAGGATCTTCAGCAGCGCCAGGATCAGCAGCAGCTTCCAGGTGAACTGGCCGTGCATGGCATGGTCCATCACCTCATAGCCCGGACCCATGATCTGCGGGAAGCCCAGGAACCCGATGAGGCCGACCGCCAGCCCGGCCACCGGCGACTGCACGAAGAAGGTCCAGCGCGGCAGGTTTCGCAGCCGCGGCCGCAGGTAGCCGAGCGCCCGCGAAAAGATGCTGGCCGCCAGGCCGCCGATGACACCCAATGCCGCGAAGGCGAGCAGCTCACGCGAGTCGGTCACCGTCGCAGACGCCAAAGGGACCTGGAACATCGGCTCGGAGCCCCAGAATCGGCGCGCCACCACCACACTCGAGATCGCCGCAAGCACCACCGAACCCAGCACGGAGGCGCTCCATCGCCCGATCACCTCTTCGATGACAAAGAGGATCGCGGAGATGGGCGCATTGAACGCCGCCGCAAGTCCGGCGGCTGCACCGATCGGCGCGAAGAGCCGCAGCCGTTGCCGGCTGAGCCCAAGTCTGCGGCTGATCATCGACGCGACGCCGGCGCCGATCTGCAGCGACGGATCCTCCGGTCCAAGCGAAAAACCGGCGCCCAGCGCCAACGCGGAAGTGATGAACTTACCGACTACGGTCTTGAACGAGATGAATCCGTTGTAGATGTAGAGCGCTGCCTTGGTCTGGTTCACTCCGCTGCCGCGCGCGGCGGGGAAGAAGAGCTGCACCAGCGCCGCGACAACAGCGCCGATGATGAGCGGCGTGAAGATGAGCCGCCACTGCCCGGCATGCGGCGCGGATCCCAGCGTCAGCACCTGCACCCAGTTAATGGCGACGCGGAAGCTCACCACCAACAGGCCGGAGATCACGCCGATGAAGATCGAAAGCACCAGGAAGAGCCGCTCGTCGCGCGTGGGCGCGATCTTCAGCATGTCGATCTGCGATCGCTGCAGGGGCACGACGGAGGGCATCGCCTCCACCTGCTCTTCCTGGGGCGGTAGCGTTGCTGTCGTTCGGTCCGTGGCGTGCGGCTCCGGCGTGGGCTCGGTGGTGCTGGTAATCTCGTTGCTCATTGGCCTTGAGGGAGCCTCTGCATAAGGCTTCTGTCATCTTGACTGGACCCTGAGCGAAGTGAAAGGGCAGTGAAGAGATCTGCTTGCGTCTTCGCAGGAACCCGCGGGTACGTATTCAGGACATGCTTCGGTCTGTTCATACGTTGGTTACGACGGTCTGTTGCCGTCACGGCCTGCTGCGTCATTGGTTAATCGAATCCGGCGATGAGGCGATGCGCAGCAACGCTGCATTCACTCCCGTCGGCTCCCCGCACACTTGCTCGGTGACTTGCTCGGTGTCGTAGACCAACTGCATCGCCGCCTGTTCGAGTTGTGCGTTGTCGGTCATATCGGCGACGGCCAAATGCGGACGCGCATCCTGCCAGCGCTGTGCCAGGGCTGCCATCGAGTCTGTCTTCGCCGTATACGATGTCGCGCCGTTGGTTCCGGCAGTGTTTGTCTGCACATGTTTCTGCGCCTGGTTTGGCACTTGGTTCTGTGTCTGGTTCTGTGACTGTGTCTGTGCTTTTGTCTGTGTCTGCGCGCCGGTCTGGCTGCCATTCGTCACATCGTTGTCGCCTGGTGTGCCGGACGCCGCCGAACAGCTGTTGAATCGCTGCCGGGCCGCCTCGTGGGCCAGTACCACCCGGCGCAGTCGCTCCCGCTGCGGCAACTCCGGCGAAGGATAGGCTGCAAGCACAGTGTTGGCAATCTGCAGATTCTTCTCCGCCAGCGGCCGGTCCACCAGGGGGTGCTGCGTGCTGCTTGCCGTCAATGCCTTCTCCAGATAGGACTTTGCGAGACGGTATCGTCCCAATAGGAACGCCATGTCGCCCGCGTCCTGAAATGCCTGCAGGTCCGCGGGATGGCGATCGGCTACCTGGCGATAGAGGTGGAGCGCATCGGTTGGCGCGTGGGCCGCCTCCAGGAGTCCCGCTACCTCCAGCAGCGCCGGTGTGGTGCTGTCGTTGCCTGCCGCAATCAGAAGTTCGTCGCGCGCGTCACTGAACCGGCCCTGTTGGATCAGGAAGTGCACGAGCTCCAGTCGCACCTGGCGACGGCGCACCGTGCCATCGCCCTCCCACACGCCATAGATGGCGCCATGGTAGCGCTCCAGGGCGAGGGAGGTCTGCTGTTGCCGCGCCGCCAGGCGTGCCAATTGCAGGTTGATGTTGCCATTCCCAGGCTCCTTTTCCCAAAGGGTATTGAAATATGCGGTGGCCTCCTGCAGGAGCCCCGCCTGCGCCAGTGCCCCGGCCAGCTCAATCTGGGTGGTGCGATCGTCCGGTGCAAAACCGAGCGCAGCCCGCAGATCGAAGACCGCTCGCTTCGGGTTGCCCGCCGCCAGGTCGCTCTCGCCCCGTCGCTTCCATCGCACCGCGGCGTCGCTTTGATGTTGTGAATAGGACTGGAACAGAAGGTAGGTCAACACTCCCAGTACGCACGTGATGGCGAAAATGCCCAGCAGCGAAAGCGTATCCTGTATCAAAAGGCGCCGTTTCGCCAGACGCTCGGCGGGGGTCAACGGGGTAGTGGCTCGGAAAAAGGGAATCGTTCTCACTGCTCGTTCTCGTCTAAGCCTAATCTGCCCAGCGCCCGGCGCAAAGCGATCATCCTGGTTCCACGCGCAAATGGAGGCCCAGAGTTATGGCCAGAGTTGTGGAAAGACGCGAGTTCCTGAAGTCTGCCGCCTCTCTCGCCGCGCTGTTGGCTCTGCGCGAGGAAGCGATTGCGGCTCCGGGCCAGGTTCCGCGGCGCACCCTGGGGCGCACCGGCCAATCCGTCTCCATCGTCGGACTGGGCGGCTATCACATCGCGCCGCCTCATCTTTCGGAGCAGGACGGTATCCGCATCATTCGCACGGCGCTCGACTCCGGCATCAATTTCCTCGACAACTGCTGGGACTACAACGACGGTGAAAGCGAGCGGCGCATGGGCCGCGCCCTCGCCGATGGCTACCGGCAAAAAGCATTTCTGATGACCAAGATCGATGGCCGCACACCCGCAGCCGCACAGAAACAGCTCGAGGATTCCCTGCGTCGCCTGCAAACCGACCATATCGACCTGATACAGATTCATGAGGTCATTCGCATGGGCGACCCGGCGCAGGCCTTCCAGCCCGGCTACGTCGTCGATGTGCTGAAGCAGGCGCAGAAGGCCGGTAAGGTCCGCTACATCGGCTTCACCGGGCACAAAAGTCCGGAGATTCACCTGCACATGATCGAAACCGCCGCGCAGCACGGCTTCACCTTCGATACCGTGCAGATGCCATTGAACGTGATGGACGCGCATTACGACAGCTTTGCCGCCAAGGTCATTCCGGTAGCGCTCCGGCACAATATGGGCATCCTGGGCATGAAGCCGATGGGCGGCGGCGTCATCCTCCGCAGCAACACGGCAACTCCCGTGGAATGCCTGCACTACGCCATGAGTCTGCCGGTCTCGCTTACCATTACGGGTTGCGATTCCATGCAGGTGCTCGATCAGGCGCTCACCCTAGCGCGCAGCTTTCATCCCATGTCGCAGGAAGCCATGACGGCCCTGCTGGCGAAGACCGCGAATGCAGCGGTCGCCGGCGAGTATGAGCGTTACAAGACGAGCCACAACTTCGACGGCACCATCAACAACCCGCAGTATCTGGGCTAACAAGAACGATTGGGAGAAGCAGGCCTATGACCACCCGCCCCATCACCCATGTGCAACCCGCTTCGCTCGCCTCGGCGCTTCTCGGCCGCCAGCTTCTCGGCCGCCAGCAGACGCTTCACGCCCGCATCAGCGAGCTGGGTAGCGTCATCGTGGCCTATTCCGGTGGAGTCGATTCGGCCTACCTCGCCTATGCCGCCCATACTGTTCTGGGCGACGGCATGCTCGCCATCATCGCGGACTCGGCCAGCCTGCCTCGTCGCCATCTCCGCGAGGCGGTAGCGTTCGCCGCATCGCAGGCCATCCCGCTTGTCACCGTGGCGACCGGCGAACTCGCCAGCGAGGACTACGCCCGCAACGATGCCACCCGCTGCTTTCACTGCAAGGACGAGCTCTTTACCGTGCTCGAGCGGGAGCGCACCGCACGCGGGCTCGCCCATGTCGTCTACGGCCTCAACGCCGACGACACGCGCGACTACCGTCCTGGCCAGCAGGCTGCCGCTCAGCATGCCGTGCTGGCTCCTCTCGCGGAAGCCGGTCTCACGAAAGAGGATGTGCGCACACTGGCCCATGCCGCGTCGCTTGACGTGTGGGACAAGCCTGCATCCGCATGCCTCTCGTCGCGGGTCGAGTACGGGCGTCGCGTCACCCCTGAGGTGCTGGAGCAGGTGGAGAATGCCGAGGAGGCTCTGGCCGCGCTTGGCCTGCGCCGCTTCCGCGTGCGCCATCACGGCGCCGTGGCACGTGTCGAGCTCGCACCGGAGGAGATGGACGCGACCCTCAATCGCGAGACATTTCAGCGCATCGGCGCAGCAGTCCGCGCCGCCGGTTTTCAATACGCTGCTGTCGATTGCGAAGGATATCGTTCCGGCTCCATGAACGAAGTGCTCCCCCTGGCGGTCCTCACCGGCAACCGCAAATAGCCTCCGGCTGCATCACACGAGAAGAACTATGCGCATTGGCTATCTAGAATGCTTCGCCGGCCTCAGCGGGGATATGCTGCTCGGCGCACTGGTGGATGCTGGCGTCCCGTCACGTTTGCTTGAAGAGACGGCTGACGCTCTCGCCCTGGGTGCAGCGCTCACCTTCGAGCCCGCGAACCGCAGCGGCATTATGGCGCGCAAAGCGCGCGTGTTGGTCGGAGGCCGCGACGCCGATGCGCCCGCTCAGCAGGATCACGCCCACGCGCGCGACCAGTCGCATCCTCACGAACACGATCAAACGCATACGCACGGCCACAGCCATGTGCACGACCACAGCCATGTGCACGACCACAGCCACGACCACACCCACGAGCATGCACCTGGGCGCGACCATGCCCACGGGCGCACATTGCCTGCCATCCGCACGCTGCTGCAGGGCGCACCTCTGCCGTCGCAGGCGCGGGATCTGGCGTTGCGCACCTTTGAGCTGCTGGGCGCCGCCGAGGCAGCCATTCACGGCACATCGATCGACCAGGTGCACTTTCACGAAGTCGGGGCAGTCGATGCCATCGTGGACATCACCTGTGCCGCCGTAGGCCTCGTCTCGCTGGACGTGGAGCACTGGTACTGCTCGCCGCTGAACGTCGGCAGCGGCTTCGTCGACTGCGCGCACGGACGTTTTCCGGTGCCCGCTCCTGCCACTGCCGCGCTGCTGCGTGGTGTGCCCACCTACAGCGAAGGACCGGCCATGGAGCTGGTGACGCCTACCGGCGCCGCGCTCGTGCGGGCGCTCGGCTGCGTATTCTCACGCCCCGCTGCGACCTTTGAGCGTATCGGCTACGGCGCCGGGACCCGCAACCCTGCGCGTTTTCCGAATGTTCTGCGGATCAGCATCGGCAACGCGGTCGCATCCTCTGAGAACCCAGCAGATGCCGACACCATCCCGCGAGAGACGGTGGGCATCCTCGAATGCGCCATCGACGATCTCAGCCCGCAGATTCTCGCGCATGCCACGCAACAGGCGCTCGAACACGGTGCGCTCGATGTCATGTCCACCTCCGTCGTCATGAAGAAGGGCCGCATCGGCACGCTGCTCACCGTTCTCTGCAGGCCCGGCGATGCGCCGCGCTTTGAAGAACTGCTCTTCCGTGAGACCTCCACGCTCGGTGTTCGCACACGCACCGAGCAGCGCCGCATCCTCGACCGCGCGCATGCGACCGTAGACACGCATTACGGCAGCATCCGCATCAAAACTGCTGCACTCGATGGATCGGTCACTCACGTGCAACCGGAATATGAAGACTGCCACGCCCGCGCCCTCGAGCATCGCGTCCCCTTGAAGCAGGTCATCGACGCAGCGATGCAGGCCTGGAGCGAGCGGTCGCCGGACATGAAGCGACTCACGCATGACAAGGCCGCTGCTCATGAATAGACACGACGTGCTTGCACTGCTTGAGTCCGTGCGCGCCGGCGCGCTCGCACCGCAATCCGCATTGGAGCGCCTGAGCAGCCTGCCGTATGAAGACGCAGGCTTCGCGCGCATCGATCATCACCGCGGCCTGCGCCTCGGCATTCCGGAGGTGATCTATGCCGAAGGCAAATCGTCCGAGCAGGTAGCAGAGATCTTTGCCCGCATCGCCGCGACAGGCTCCGATGTGCTGGCTACCCGGGTGAGCGAAGCCGCTTGGCAGGCCATCGTGCAGCGTGTTCCCGCGGCACGGTTCTACAGCACTGCGCGCGCCGCTGCTCTGCGGCAGCAGCAGGCCACGCCGCCCGCCGGCACCATCGCCGTGCTCTGCGCCGGCACCAGCGATCTGCCCGTCGCCGAGGAGGCCGCGGTCACCGCGGAGTTTCTTGGCGCTCCGGTGCAGCGCGTCTATGACGTCGGCGTCGCCGGTCTGCATCGCCTGCTCGCGCAACACGAGACACTCCAGCGATGCGACGTCGCCATCGTCTGCGCAGGCATGGAGGGCGCGTTGCCCAGCGTGGTCGGCGGCCTGGTGCCGGCTCCGGTTATCGCCGTGCCCACCAGCGTCGGCTACGGGGCGGCTTTTGGCGGCCTCGCCGCTCTGCTCGGGATGCTCAACTCCTGCTCGCCCAACGTTACCGTCGTCAATATCGATAACGGCTTCGGCGCCGCGGTCGTTGCTACGTTGATCGCGCGGAGCTCTGCTCGCACGCCTGCTGCCACTGCATCCGAAACCGAAACGCTTCCGGAGCAGCACCGGTGATCCTCCAGCAACTGCGGCACGACACGGCAGACCTGCACGAATCGCTGGAGACCGCGCTGCCACTCGGCGCGATGGACCTCACCCGGGAGCGCTACATCCGCGTGCTGCAGGGCTTTCGCGGCTTCTTCGCCGCATGGGAACCGGTTGCACTGCACGCCGCACCAGCGGACCTCGTCGAGTTCGTCGTGGAGCGCGCCCGCACCCCGTTGCTCGATCGGGATCTGGCTGCACTCGGCAGCTCCCCCAAACGCGAGCTTGCCACCGAGCTTCCACCTCTCACCACTACTGCCCGGCTCCTCGGCTCGATGTACGTGTTAGAGGGCTCGCGTCTCGGCGGTCAGTCGATGGTGCGCGGCCTGGAATCGCGGCTGGGCCTTACGCCGCAGCAGGGACTCGCCTTTTTCTACGGCTTCGGTCCGCAGACCGGTTCGCAATGGAAGGCCTTCTGCGCCGTGGTCGAGCAGCGCGTGGACGATGCGCAGGCAGCCGAAGCCGTCGCTTCGGCGCGGGCCACGTTCCTTTCGGTCCACGATTGGATGGCGTCAAGCGGCATCGCGGCCTCAGCTCGCATCTCAGCCCTCAATACTGAGGCCTGAAAGCCGGCTCAGAACTCTGACACCGAACGCATAGGCTGCACACCCGTCATGAGCGCTAATCCAAACCCTCTCCCGGGCTCCGCGCAGGTCGCAGTGGACCTGACGAACTGCGATCGTGAGCCGATCCACGCACCTGGCAGCATTCAGCCTCAGGGATTTCTGCTCGCGCTCGCCGGCTCGCCTCGTGCTCCCGCGAACCTTGTGGTGCAGCAGGCCAGTGAGTCAGCAGCCGGCTTCCTCGATCGGTCGCTCGACCGCATCCTCGGTCAGACCCTCGGCACTCTCGTCCCCGTATCGGTGGTGGAGCGTCTGGATCGTCATCTGCAGCATACGCAGCCCGGCGCGTCCGCCACCTTCGCCTTCACCGCTCGAACCCAGGAGAGCCCCGATGCGCGGGCCTTTGAGATCGTCTGCTACACCAGCGGAACGCTTTTGGTGCTTGAGTTTGAGTCGGAGTCGGAGCCGCTCGACGTGGAAGCGCTCAATGCTGACCTCTACGCTGTCATCGCGCGCATCCCCAGTCTCTCCGGTGTCAATGGTATCGTCGCGACCGCCGCACGGGAGATGCGCCACCTCACCGGCTTCGACCGCGCGCTGCTCTATCGCTTCGATGAGGACGGCACCGGCATCGTGCTGGCCGAAGATCGCAACGACCAGCTGCCCTCCTACTTCGATCTGCGATTTCCCGCTTCGGACATTCCCCAGCAGGCGCGGCGTCTCTACACGTTGAACCGTGTCCGTATCATTCCGGATGTCGACTACACGCCGTCTTCTCTGCGCGCCGTCGCCTCTGCCAGCCCCGAGCCGCTGGATCTCTCCGGTTCCATCCTGCGCTCCGTCTCACCCATCCATCGCGAGTACATGCGCAACATGGGCACGCTGGCTTCCATGTCCGTCTCGATCGTCATCGATGGCCGACTCTGGGGGCTCCTCTCCCTGCACCACAGCGATCCGCGCTTCGTGCCCTTCCGGCTGCGCGCCTCCTGCGATCTGCTCATGCAGTTCTATGCCTCGCAGCTCTCCGCCGAGCTCAAGGCCGAGCGGCTGGTGCGCACCATTGAGCTGCGCGGCGTGCAGCGTCGCCTGCTGACGCATATGGCGACCGACGATCGCTATCTCTATAGCCTTACCGATCACGCAACCGATCTGCTCGAGCTCACCCATGCGTCCGGCGCTGCTCTGGTGCTGGGCACGGAATGTACCCGAGTCGGCCGCACGCCTTCTGAAGCCCACGTGCTGCTGCTGGCAGAGTGGCTGCTCAAGCGGGGCGAGCGCAGCGTCTACGCCAACGCCTCCCTTCAGGAAGTCCTCCCGGAGGCCGCAGCCTGGGCAGACTCGGCCAGCGGCGTTCTCGCGATCTCCATCTCGAACGTGCACGGTTCCTATCTCCTCTGGTTTCGATCCGAGATGTTGGAGACGGTCAAATGGGCCGGCGAACCGGCGAAGGGTCTTCGCGAGTCGGAAGGTCGGCTGGAGATTCATCCTCGACAGTCCTTCGAGTCCTGGAGTGAGACGGTGCGCGGCAAGTCCCGCAAGTGGGAGGAGCCGGAGATCGAGGCAGCCGTCGACCTGCGCAGCGCTATCATCCAGATCGTACTCAAGCGTGCTGAAGAGCTGGCCGATATCGCCGCCGAACTGGAGTTCGCAAACAAGGAGCTGGAAGCCTTCTCCTATTCCGTCTCCCACGATCTGCGCGCACCCTTTCGCCACATCTCGGGCTTCTCCGAGTTGTTGATGGAAGAGGAGACCGAACATCTCACGGAACGGGGGCGCCGCTATCTCAACACCATCATGGAGTCTGCCCGCTTTGCCGGACTCCTGGTCGATACGCTGCTGAACTTCTCCCGCATCGGTCGTACCAGGATCGAACAGGTTCCGATAGACATGGGTGAGCTGATTCCCGCTGCCTGGGCCGATGTCACCGCGCAGGAGAGCGAAGGCCGCGCCATCGGCTTCTCGGCTGACTCCATGCCGATTGTGCGCGGCGATCCCACACTGCTGCGCCAGGTTCTTATCAATCTCTTCTCGAACGCAGTCAAATACACCCGCAAGCAACCGCATGCCGTAGTGCATGTAGGAGCCGAGATGCGCGGCCAGGAATACATCTTCTCGGTTCGCGATAACGGCGTCGGGTTCGACCAGCAATACGCGCACAAACTCTTCGGCGTCTTTCAGCGGCTGCACCGGACGGATGAATACGAAGGGACCGGTATCGGCCTTGCTAATATACAAAGGATTGTCACGCGGCACGGCGGCCGCACCTATGCGGAAGGCGAGGTTGGCAAAGGCGCGACCTTCTATTTCACGCTCCCTGTAAGAGAAGAAGGAACCGATGCTGAAACCGATTCTGCTCGTTGAAGACAACCCGCTGGATCTCGAACTCTGCCTCAATGCTCTGGAGAAGAGCAAGCTCGCCAACGAGGTCATCATCGCTCGTGACGGTGAAGAGGCTGCCGACTACTTGTTTCGCAAGGGCCAGTATGCCGACCGCGTCGCGGGCAATCCCGCCGTCGTCCTGCTGGATCTCAAGCTGCCTAAGATCGATGGTCTGGAGCTATTGGCTATGATCCGCAAGACACCGGGTATGGATCATCTTCCTGTTGTGCTGCTGACCTCGTCCCGCGAAGAGCGCGATGTCATCAATGGCTACCAGCTGGGCGTCAATGCCTTCGTCGTCAAGCCCGTGGCCTTCTCCGAATTCATCAAGGCGGTGCAGGATCTCGGCGTCTTCTGGGGCGTGCTGAATGAGCCGCCGCCCGGCAGCACACGGGTGCTGCGGAATGGCTGAAACCGTGACCTCCCCCGTCGCATCGATCTTGGTCCTGATGCTTGAAGACAGCCTGTTCGATCGCGATCTGAGCGTGGCGCATTTGGATCGTGCCGGCTTCGTCGTGGATCTGCATCATGCTGTGGGACGGGAAGATTTCGTTCGCCTGCTCGAGGCGCGCGACTACGATCTCATCCTTGCCGACTACGACGTGCCGGGCTTCAACGGCATGCTGGCGTTGGATATGGTGCGGGAACGCAATTCTCAAGTGCCCTTCATCTTTATCTCCGGAGTCGTCGGGGAAGAGGTGGCGATCGACAGCCTGCATCGCGGAGCGACCGACTACGTTCTGAAGCAGCGCCTCGGGCGGCTCGCACCCGCGGTGCGTCGGGCTCTGAATGAGACGCTGGAGCACAAGACGCGCCTGCAGGCCGAGGCCACGGCACGCACCAGTGAGGAACGATTCCGGCAGCTCACCAATGCTCTTCCGCAGCTTGTCTGGACGCTCGATGACGACGGGAACATCACGTATGCCAATCCTGCTTGGCACAGGTTCATTCATCAGGATAGCCTGCGCTGGTGCGACGAGCGCATCCTGCATCCTGACGATCTGCCCGCATGCGGGGCAGCATGGCATGCGGCGCGGCGTGATCGTGCCGGCTTTTCGATCGAAGCCCGCATGCACCATCATGCCTGCGATGAATATTGCTGGTACATCGTGCGCGTCGTTCCCTTCGGCGTGGATGGGGACGTGACGCGTTGGCTGTGCACGGCGACCGATGTGCAGGAGCAGCGCGTCAAGGAAGAGGCGCTGCGAACAGCCGAGAAGCTTGCCGTCACCGGTCGTATGGCCGCCACCATCGCGCACGAGATCAACAATCCGCTCGAATCTCTCACGAACCTTGTCTTTCTGCTGAAGCAGGACAACTCGCTCAGCCCCGGATCACGCCACTTCATCAACATGGCGGACTATGAGCTGCAGCGTGTCTCCGCCATTGCCAAGCAGACACTCGCCTTCTACCGTGACAACAGCACGCCGGCCGTCTTCGGCGTCGAAGAACTGTTGCAGGACGCTCTGCGGCTCTTCGATTCGCGCTTCCGCAATCGCACCATCACCACGGAATTGCAAGTAGAGGATGACAGTACCGTCTTTGCCACGCGCGGCGATCTGCGCCAGGTTGTCGTCAATCTCATCAGCAATGCCATCGACGCGGTTCCGCAGGGGGGCATGATTCGCGTCATCGCCTCTCCCATCCACGATGCGCAGCCGCCCGCTACACGAATCGTCGTAGAAGACTCAGGTACCGGTATCTTGCCCGAGAATGTAGACCGGCTCTTCAAGCCCTTCTTCAGCACGAAAGGGGAACACGGCACAGGACTTGGTCTGTGGGTCTCGAAGGGCATCGTCGAGAAGCATGGCGGTTCCATCGCCATCGCATCGCATCGGCAACCCGATGGCAGCAACCGCACCCAGGTAGAGATCACGCTGCCTCGCGATCCGGTCACGCAAGCCGCGGGCGATACGGAGTCACCGGCCGCATAACGCGCAATGACCGCGTCCGAACATACATAACTCCACTCCGTACTTATTTGGAGGCGCTCGCCTCCAGCACCGCAACGCCATGTGGATCCAGATCGACGCTCGACGGACTGCCGCCGTTCAGCAGGTCGGTCATCCCTGCAGGCAGCGATATCTGCTGCTTGGTCGTCGTGTGGTTGATCAGCACCACAACGCGTTTGCCGTCACCGCTTCGCTCGCAGACCTCGACGCCCTCCGGAATATTCGGAATCAGCGGAGCGACCGCCGCGTCCTTCAGCCAGCCGCTGGCCAGCGCTGCCAGCGTCGCCGCATCCGGCCAGAAGCCGACATAGGTAATGCGGCCCTTGCCCACCTGCCGCGTCAGGATCGCCGGCTGTCCGTCCAGCCAACCCGCGCTGCCCGGGCTGGTGTTGTATTTCGCCGTGACCTCTGTCGTATGGTCCAGCGGCTCCAATAGCTCTGCCCACACGTCGCCTTTGCCTTGCATAGCGCCATTTGCAGAAGACGTCGTCACCGGCGCATCCAGCGCATAAAACTCCGAGACGCGTCCGCCCAACAACGCCTCCAGCGGCCCTGGCTGCCGCTCCTGCCATAGCCCGCCGTACTCGTTCTTCATACCGCTTCGCGGTCCCAGCACCAGGTGGCCGCCCTGCTTCACGTAAGCGATCAGATGATCCGCCGTCGCCTGCGGCAGCACATTCAGCGCCGGGGCCACCACCAGTTTGTAACGATCGAGCGACGCTGTCGGCGCAATCACATCCACGCCCTGCGCGTCCTGTCGCAGCGGCCGGTAGAAGTCCACCAGCTCTTCCACCGGCTCAAACTTCGCCGCATGCCGTTGAAAGTCGATCGCCCACCTGCTGTTGAAGTCGTTGAGTACCGCGACGTCGGCCACCGGGGTGGTACCGCTCAGCGCGTGGCCTGCCTTCTCAAACTCCGCGCCCACCTGCTGCACCTCCGCATACACCGGCACCGGCTTGCCGTCCGGGCCTACGAGCGTGCCGTGGTACTGCTCCTGCCCGTTCAGCGCGCTGCGCCACTGCCAGTACTCCACCGCGTCCGCGCCATGCCCAATGGCCTGCCAGGCCATCTCGCGCACCTGACCCTTGGGCAGCGGGTTGTTCGTCTTGCGCCAGTTCACAAACGCCGGCTCCGTCTCCATGACCCAGAAGTTCTTCTGCTTGTAGCCGCGGGTCAGATCGTGCGCTGCGCCGTTGCTGGCCCAGTCGTATGCGGGGCCGCCCACGTAGTCGTCCCACGCCGCAATGTCCAGCACGCTATGCACGATGTAGCTGTCGAAGCCGTCGAACCAGCCCATCGTGTTCGTGGTAATGAACTGCCGTGGGTCTGCATTGGGCCGGATCCCACTGATCTGGTTCACGGAGTAGCTCTTCCATGTATCGCTGACGAAGTGTTTCCAGTCCAGCAGCAGCGCGGGATTTTCTTCATTGTGCCGTGCCGGAATCTCGTCGAAGTTGTCGTAGGTCTGGCTCCAGTACTGCGTCGTCCACAGCGTGTTCAGCTTGTCGATGGTGCCGTACTTCGCCTTCAGCCAGGCGTGCCACTGCGCCCGTGCATCCGGGTCGAAGGAGTCTTCGCCATACTCGTTGTCCAGCTGCCAGCCCACCACGTTCGGGTTATGGCCGTAACGTCTGGCCATCTGTTCGGCAATGCCGTGCGCCAGCTCGCGATATTTGGTGCTGGCAAAGGAGAACTGCTGCCGGTTGCCATGCTCATCGCGTCGGCCGTTCTCATCCACGCGCAGTGTCTCGGGATACTTCGTCGTCAGCCATGCCGGCGGCGCGGCCGTGGGCGTGCCCAGCACAATCACGATGTGGTGCTTCGCCGCCTCGGCAATGGCGTGGTCCAGCCATGTCCAGTCGTACGTACCCTCGGAAGGCTCCATCGCGCTCCACGCAAACTCTCCTACGCGCGCCAGATGGATGTGCGCCGCCTCCATCGTCTCCAGATCATGGTCGTTGGTCGCCTCGCTCCACTGCTCCGGATACCATGCCGCACCCAACAGTACCGGGGGCGCGGAGACGTATTGCGTGGCCTGCGCGCCGGCCGTCGGGGAAAGGAGCATGGCGCCGCACAGGGCAGCCGCCGCCGCACGCACCGGGAAGGAAGAGCATGGCAGAGAACGTAGAGTCAAACGCAGAGCCAAATGTAGAGTCATCGGAGTTCTTTCATGACGAAAAGGTCGGTGTGCAATCGCTTACGCGTTGTATCGCGTGTAACTACTTACGCGTTGTATCGCGCGTAACCACTTACGCGTTGTATCGCGCGTAACCACTTACGCGTTGTATCGCGCGTAATCACTTACGCGTTGTATATGGATTTGCCCCGACCCTGTCAAAACCCCGGCGCCCGGCGGTTACTCTCATTGCACTTGTCCCGAGGCAGCCACTCGTCCTACGATGGAGTCCCCTCCCCGGGAGACAACTGAAGCCATGCCCGACGCCGTGCCATTGGATCGTGATCCGGGCTCCGCCGCTGCCGCTTCCTTCCCCGGCGTGGATGGCACCCTTGCGGGCCGCTTCCATATCGAGGCACGGCTGGGCTCGGGCGGCATGGGAGAGGTCTTTCGCGCACGCGATGCGACGCTCCGCCGCCTCGTCGCCATCAAGCGCACGCAGCACGCCGCCAATGAGACCGATCGCAGGCGATTCCTACATGAAGGCCAGCGCGCCTCCGCCCTGAACCATCCCGGCATCGCCGCTATCTATGACGTCTTTGCCGAAGACGGCGAAGTCTATCTGGTGATGGAATACGTCGAAGGCGAAACGCTGCGCGCTCGCCTGACTCGCCCCATCTCGCGGTCGGAGTTCGAGCGCATCGCTACCGAGTCCGCCGCCGCACTCGCCGCCGCGCATGACAAAGGCATCCTGCACCGCGACATCAAGCCGGAAAACATCATGCTCACCGCCTCCGGCTCAGACAATGCAAGTCAGGTCAAGCTGCTCGACTTCGGCCTCGCACAGCAGGCCACTGACGAAACCGGCCTGCTCGAAACCGCCACCGCCCTCACCATGCCCAGCATGCTCGCCGGCACGCCGCAGTACATGGCGCCCGAGGTGTTGAACGGCGAACCTGCCGACCGCCGCGCCGACATCTTCGCCCTCGGCGTCGTGTTTTACGAGATGCTCAGCGGCCGCCACCCCTTCGCGTCGCCCACGCTCACCGCCATGATCGGCCAGGTGCTGCATCAGCCGCCGCGCCCGCTGGATCCGACCGTGCCTGCACCGCTCGCCACCATCGTCAACCGCGCCCTCGCCAAATCACCTGCGGACCGCTACCAGGACGCGCATCAGATCGTCCGCGATCTCGCGAATCCGGCTCTGGTGCAGCCTCACGTCGTGCAGCCGGCGGCCTCATTGCCGTTGAGTGTCGATGCGCATCCGCCTCGCCGCCGTTTCGCTGCCGTCATCGCGGTCGTGTGCCTCGCGTGCGCTGTGCTTATCGCGTCTGCCGTCTATCTTCTCCGGAGGAGTCACACCCCGCCGGAAACGTCCCCATCGCCGCTCATCGCAGCCGTCGCACCCGGCATGCTCGCCGTGCTGCCTCCCACCGTTGCCGATGCGTCGGACACCAGGCTCGCCCTCTTCGGCCGCGGCCTCGCGGAAAGCCTGGCGCAGCGCCTCTCCGATCTCAGCGTCAACCACGACATCACCGTCCTCTCCGCTCGTCAGCTCGCGGATAAGCAGGCCACAACGCTCGCCGCCGCCGTGCACGACCTCGGCGCTACCTCCGGCCTCGCGATGAAGCTCACCCGCCAGGGCGAGCTCGTCCACGCCGCCTGGACCGTTGTCCAGCCGGAGAGCTCTGGCGCTACGTCTCACGTCCTCGCATCCGGAGTTGTCACCGCACCGGTTACCGATATGTTCTCGATCGAAGACCAGCTCGCTACAGCCACGGCCTCTGCGCTCCACATTCCGCTCCGTACCGACGAGCAGCGTGCTCTCGCCGCCCACGGCACCACCTTCCCGGAGGCCTATCAGTACTTCCTCCAGGGCCGCGGCTATCTGCTCGAAGCCGTGAAGCCGGAGAGCATCCGCAGCGCGCAGACCATGTTCCGGGAAGCGCTGCGGATCGATCCGAGCTACGGCGCCGCGCAGGCCGGCCTCGGTCAGTCCTGGGTCTACGACTACGAGCTCACCCACCGGCCAAAGAGCATTCAGGAAGCACGCAATGCCTGCGATCAGGCCGTCACCATGGGCAACGCCGGTGCAGACGGCCACATCTGCCTGGGCATGCTGGCGCACGACACCGGCAACGCCACGGAAGCCGCCGCACAGTTTCAAAAGGCCCTCCAACTCGAACCGGCAAACGAGCAGGTCTCCATCGGCCTCGCAAAGGCCTACGAACAGCTCAACCAGTTAGAGAAGGCTGAGGAGGTCTACAAGCAGGCCATCGCCCTCCGCCCAGGCTACTGGCGCGGTTACGATTTGTTAGGCGGCTTCTACTTCCGCAACGCGGACTATGCCAAGGCAGAGCAGATGTTCCGCACCGCCACCGAAAAGAACCCGCAGAGCTTCCGGTCGTACAGCAATCTTGGCCCTGCTCTTATGTCGCAGGACAAAGATGCAGAGGCCGTCGAAGCACTCCGGAAGTCCATCGCCCTGCGTCCCACGCAGAGTGCCTGCTTCAACCTCGGTGTCGCACTCTTCCGGCTCCGTCATTTTCCGGACGCGGCCAATGAGTTTCGGCATTCCATTCAGCTCGCCTCGGATGCCTATGACACTTGGGGCTCCCTGGCCGACGCGGAGTACTACGGCGGCGACCATGCCCAGGCCATGAATGACTACCGCAAGGCCATCACGCTCGCTACTGCCCAGCTTGCCGCGTCTCCGAATGACGCGACGATCCTGGGCGACCTGGCCGAGTATCACTCCATGCTCGGCGATGCAGCCCAGGCCATCGATCTTCTCAACCGTTCCCTCGCCGTCAATCACACCGACAAGGAGCTGATGTTCAACGCAGCCGTTGTCTACAACCAGTTGCACCAGACGGGGCCCGCACTCGAGTGGCTGGGTAAGGCACTGGCAGCAGGCTACGCACCCTCCGTGGTCGCAAAGGCGCCGGCGCTGGATAACCTGCACGCCAATCCGCGCTACCGGCAACTCATGCAGTCACCGCAGCAGAAGCCAATAAGTGATTCAGGAGAACATCGATGAGCCAGATCCAATGTCCGAATGGCGGAACAGTGAAGTTGGGAGAGACCTTTAACTGGGAGAACAGCACCGAACAGGAAGTTCTGATCTCCAACTGCAACAGCTTTCTTACGCTGCAGTTCTATGCGGTCCCGGCCATGAGCGGGACCACGCCGGGAACCCTGCCGGCTACGGTAAAAACAGGGATCGCGCCCGGCGAATACACCTACACCACCAATCACAACCTGGCAGACGGGAATCCAAGGATGAGAGTGGATTCGAGCATGCCCGCACGCCCGTAAACAACATCGCAGGTGGCGCGAGTCGCCCCCACCCGAGAACATCGAAGCGATTGCAGCAAAATGGGCCGGGTGCCCTACCCTAGCGCAAGCTAGGGTGGGGTTGTTCCACCGCAACCACCGTCACCCGTGCCGTCAGCACCACCAGCACGCACCAGAACGCATCCGCGCCCGCAAGGTGCAGCACCTGCATCCACACTGGCGCGCGCAGCAGTACGTCCAGCACACCGAGCAGACACTGAAGTGCCAGCAGCCCGGCCAGCCAGCGACCCAGCCTCCGATTGTCCCCGTCGCGCGTTGCAAACACCGCACGCCACAGCAGCCAGAGGAGGAACGCGCCCGCGGCAATCGCGCTCGCCGGGTGCAGGATGCGCAGCCGCACCAGCCACTCCGTCGACGACGAAAAATCCGCTGCCAGTGCAGAGCGTAGCGAGGTGGAAGGGAACAGCGTGTCGCCCAGCGCGGCCAGCGAGCCGGTGATGCCGATCACCATCGCCGACACCAGCCCCACCACCGCCGGCATGCGATGCTCAAAGCGCACAGCACCTCGCAGCGTCGCCGTTCTTCGGCCCAGAAAGTGCGCGGTCAGCGCCAGCGCGCCCAGCAGCAGCAGGGTGTTCGAAAGATGCAGCGCCAGCATCGGTGGCCGCCATGGGGAGGTGCTCATCGCCGTCAATCCCAGCTTCACCAGCAGCGCCCCCAGCAGCGCTTCGTTCAGCATCAGCACCAGCCCGGCGACAGCAAACGCGCGGGCCAGGTGGCGCCGCGCCGTGCCCCGGATTACCCACACCAGCAGCACCAGCATCAGTGGCAGCTCAGACGGGCCGCTCATCAACCGATGCGTGTACTCAATTACCGTGGCCAGTCGAGGGTGCACCGGGAAGAACTGCCCATTGCACAACGGCCAGTGGTCACCGCAGCCGTTGCCCGAACCGGTCGCCCGCACCACCACGCCCCACACGATCACAAGCACGTTATAGACCACCACCGCCCAGGCAAAACGACGCAGCCATAGACTGCCGGCCGCCCTCGTCTCACTCGTCAACCGCGTCTGTACCGTGCCCGTCGCCAAGCAATGCTCCTGCAGCAATTCTATGCCGCCACCGTGCCACTTACCGGGTGCCCTACTCTGGCGAAGCCAGGGTGGGGTCGTTTCTCCGGAACCGAATGGGCAGCGACCAAAGCGAGCGACCACCATGAAACGCACGTGAGTGCGTCTGCCTGGACGGCAGGTCCCGTGTGCCTGGACGGCAGGTCGTCTGCCAGCATGGCGACCCCCTTCCCATAGAAGTCCGAGTGGTGGTACGCTCTCTTCCCATAGGAGTTCGAGGGGGACCATGGGACGCGAAAAACCACCGAGCAGTGAAATGCTCAAGGGCACACTCGACATGATGATCCTGCGCACTCTCGCCGCCGGCGACGCGCACGGCCACACCATCGCGAAGGTCATTGAGCGCACTTCCGAGGACGTTCTCGAAGTCGAGCAGGGTTCGCTCTATCCGGCGCTTCACCGCCTGGAAGATCGCGGCTGGCTCTCCTCCTACTGGGGCGCGAGTGAGAACAACCGCAAGTCGCGCTTCTATCGCCTCACCGCCGCCGGTCGTCGTCGTCTCACGGTCGAAACCAGTCGCTGGCGGCAAATGGCGCGCGCCATCGCGCTCGTCATGGGGGAGACACCGGACACAAAGGAAGGTGTGGAATGAACCTGCGTCGCTTCCTCCATCGCCGCCGCCGCAATGCAGAACTCACGCAGGAGATCGCCGAATTTCTCGACCGCGAACGAGAAGAGAACCTCGCCCGCGGCATGAGCGAGGAAGAGGCCGACCGCCACGCCCGCATCAAGCTCGGCTCCACGCGCCGCGTGCATGAAGACATGTGGCAGCAGAACAGCGTCGCCTTCTTCGAAAGCATCGCCCGCGACCTCAAGTACGCCATCCGCACCCTCGCCCGCACACCCGGCTTCACCATCACCGTGGTGTTAGTCATGGCTCTCGGCATCGGTGCGAATACCGCCGTCTTCAGCGTCATGAATGCGGTGCTGCTCAAATCGTTGCCGGTCGCGGATCCGCAGCGTGTCGTCTATCTCCAGACAAACGGCTTTCCCGACGGCGCTTCGAACTCCGGGAACACCGACACCTCGTTCTCTTACCCGATCTACGACGCGCTGCGACGCCAGGATCATGGGCTCTCCGATGTCATGGCGTACGTCCCGCTCAGCTTCGACGGCAAAGCAGCCGTACGCTTCGGCAGCAATCCGGAAGAGGCAGAAGGAGATATGGTCAGCGGCAACTATCTCTCCGGCCTTGGCGTGCGCATGGCGCGTGGCCGCGGCTTCACCGGCAATGATGAGGTGCACCACACTCCTGTCGCCGTGCTCAGTTACAACTACTGGTCCCGCCGCTTCTCGCGTGCGCCGGATGTTCTCGGCAAGACGCTCTTCGTCAAAGGTGTGCCGCTCACCATCGTAGGCATCACCGCCGCAGGCTTCGAAGGAACCGAGCCTGGCGACTCCGTCGACTTCTGGATCCCTCTGCAGTCCCGTGCCGAGCTCAACGCTTGGGGCAATCCGGCGCCCGACGGGCAAACCTATCTCAAGCGCCAGAACTGGTGGTGCCTGCGCTTGCTCGGCCGCTTGTCACCCGGTGTCAGCCAGCAGCAGGCCCTGGCTCAAACACAGGCCATCGTGCACAGCGCAGCCTACATCGGTATTGGGCATCCGCGCACCGGTGAGAAACCGCCAATCATCAGCTTCCAGTCGGCTAAAGCCTTCCCCGGCTACGAGCACGAGTACGGTACACCGCTCAAGATGATGATGACGATGGTCGGCCTCGTCCTGCTCATCGCTCTCAGCAATGTCGTCATGCTGCTGCTGGCGCGTAACGCCAACCGTCAGCGTGAGTTCAGCGTGCGGCTCTCGCTCGGCGCCGCCCGTGGGCAGCTCTTTCGTCAGTTGTTCACGGAGGCGGTGTTGCTGGTGGCGCTCGGTGGTGCGCTTGCGTGGCTCTTGGCTAGCGCTGGCACCCGTACTCTCGCCTCCCTGGCACAGATTAATTCCAACCTCTCGCCTGACACCACGGCACTCGTCTTCACTCTCGGTCTTCTCGTCCTCGCCGCGCTGCTCTTCGGTCTCGCGCCGCTGCGCACCTCACTCGCCGGTGGAACCGGCCTCGTCCTGAAAAGTGCATCGGCGGTTACGAATCGAAGTGCCGGAAACTCCCGCGGCGCTCGCATCGTCGTGGCGTTGCAAATGGCTCTGTGTCTCTCGCTTCTGGTGGGCGCAGGCCTGCTCGTTCGTACTCTTCGCAACCTGCAGAACACCCCGCTGGGCATGCAAACCGCCGGCCTGGTGGTCTTTGGTATCAACCCGCAGCAGGCGCACACGCTCGACGAAGGCGTCGCCTTCTACCAGTTGCTGCTCACCCGCCTGCGCGCCCTGCCCGGCGTCGAATCCGTCAGCCTCGCGGAGAACCGGCCTGGCTCCGGTTGGTCCAACAATGACGGAGGCCCCGGGATCGACGGACACAAAGCACCGAACTCCTCTGGCGAGCAGGGAATGTTTCGTGAGAACACGGTGGGCCCTGACTTCTTCCACACCCTCGGCATACCCATCCTCGCTGGCCGCGACCTCACCGATGCCGATACGCAGCGCGCACCCAAGGTCGCCATCATCAACCAGACCTTTGCCGAGCGCTTCCTCCCCGGTCAGAGCCCCATCGGCCATATCGTCAATACCGGACCGAAAACTCAGGAGCAGATTGTCGGCGTAGTGAAGGACCACAAATACACCGGCATCATGGAGCAAACCATGCCCATGATCTGGCTGCCCTACACACAAAACAACAGCGTGGGAGAACTGCACGTAGAGATGCGCGTGCATGGGGATGCGCTCGCCGTTCTGCCCGCCGTGCAAAGTGCTGTGCGACAGATCGATCCCAACCTTCCGCTGCTGAAACCCATCCTCCAGCAGGCGCAGTTTGACGAGTCCATCTCCCAGCAGATCCTCTTCGCGCGTCTCGCGGAGTGCTTTGGTCTGCTTGCTGTCTTGCTCGTCGCCACCGGCATCTACGGCACGCTCGCCTATCGCGTCAGCCGCCGCACAGCAGAGATCGGCGTGCGCATGGCCCTCGGCGCGCAGCGCACCCAGGTGGTGTGGATGGTGTTGCGAGGCAGCCTCTGGCTCACCCTGATCGGCGTCGTCACCGGAATCCCGTTGGCCATCCTCATCAGCCGCACACTCGCCTCGGCGCTCTACAACGTGCAGCCCTTCGACGCGGTCAGCTACATCGTCGCCGTCCTCGGTCTCATTCTCGTAGCGCTCATCGCCAGCGCCATCCCCGCACAACGCGCCGCACGATTGGACCCGGCAAAGGCCCTGCGCGCGGAGTAAATGAGGTGCATTCATGAACCCGCTTCGCTTCCTCCAACGCCGCCGCCGCCATGAAGAACTCACGCAGGAGATCGCGGAGTTCCTCGATCAGGAGCGCGCAGAGAACCTCGCCCGCGGCATGAGCGCGGACGAGGCCGACCGCCGCGCCCGCATCAAACTCGGCCCCACGCGCCGCGTGCACGAAGACATGTGGCAGCAGAACAGCGTCGCCTTCTTCGAAGGCATCCTCCGCGATCTCAAGTACGCCATCCGCACTCTTGCCCGCACACCAGGCTTCACCCTCACCGCCATCCTCGTCATGGCCCTCGGCATCGGTTCCACCACCGCGCTCTTCACCGTCGTGCGCGCCGTGCTGCTCAACCCGCTGCCCTATCCCAGCTCCTCGCGTCTTGTCTCCCTCTACGAAAGCGATGCCGTCAGCAACCGCCCTACCCCCTGGGACGCCGTCGCCGCCGGCGTCTTCCAGGAGTGGCAGCGCGCCGCGCAGAACACAGCGCAGATGGCCCTCGACTCTCCTTGGCAGAGTTACAACGTTTCGGCCAGCGGCGGCCAGTTGCCGGAATCCATCAGCGCCGCCTGGGTCTCGTGGAATCTCTTTCGTGTCCTCGGCGTCGCACCCGCGCTCGGCCGCGACTTTCTCGCCTCGGACGATCGACCCAACGCGCAGGCCACCGCCATCCTTTCCTACGCCTTCTGGAAGCGACGTTTTGCTGCCGATCCCGCCATCGTCGGCAAATCGGTTTATCTTGACGCCAAGCCCTACACCATCATCGGTGTCATGCCGGCGGCCTTCGACTATCCTTTGCCGAAAACTCAGCTCTGGACGGCCGCCTCGCATGAAGCCGAGCCAGAGATGATGAGCACCTACGCCGATCACGAGTTCTTCGTCACCGCCCGCCTCGCGCCCGGCGCCGCACTCACCGGCTTGGTCAGCCAGATCGATACCGTCCAGCACCACATCAAGCTCGCGCATCCCGAATCCTCGGTGCACTCGCGCGCCGTCGGCCGCTCGCTGCTCGACTCAACAGTCGAAGACTTCAAGACCCCGCTCTACGCATTGCTCGCCGCCACCATCTGCGTTCTGCTCATCGCCTGCCTCAACGTGGCCAACCTCCTCGTCGCCCGCTCTGCCGCACGACAGAAGGATCTCGCCATCCGCACCGCTCTCGGCGGCAGCCGCTGGCGTCTCATCCGCGAACACCTCACCGAATCCCTCGTTCTCTCGATCGCAGGCGGTGCGCTCGGTCTGCTCTTCGCCTGGGCCGCGCTCGCTTGGCTCCAGCACTCGAAGATCGACATCGCCCGCGCGCAGGAGATTCACCCCGACTGGTGGGCCCTCGCCTTTGTCATCGCCATCTCCGGCCTTACTGGCCTCGTCGCCGGCCTCATGCCCTCGCTCGGCCTGCACACCGGACAACTTCTCGAATCGCTGCAAAGCACCTCGCGCTCGCACAGCGGCGGTCGCAGCCGTGCACAATTGCGCAAAGCGCTCCTTACCGCGGAGGTCTCGCTCACTGTCGTTCTGCTCCTCGGTGCGGGCCTCCTGCTCAAGAGCTATCAGCAGCTCCGTACCCGTGACCTCGGCTGCGCCGTCGACAATGTCCTCACCCTGCAATTCAGTCTTCCCGACGCACATTACAAAGAACCCGTGCAACGGGTCGCCTTCTTCGAGCAGCTTCTCACCCGCGTCCGCGCCCTTCCCGGCGTTCAGGCTGCAGGCATCTCCAACGCGCTGCCCGGTGAAGGCTGGGGCGGCGACAATATCGTCACCATTCCCGAACATCCACCGCTGCCCAAAGGTCATGAACTCGATGTGATGAAGCGTGGCGTCGATCCTGGCTACTTCGCGGCGCTCCAGATTCCGCTGATGGGCGGCCGCTACTTCCGCAGCGATGAGCGCATCGGTCGGCCAAACGTGGCCATCATCAGCGAGCAGTTCGCAAAACAATATTTCCCTGGCGAAGACCCCATCGGTCGCCATTTGAGTGCGAGCCATTTGAGTGCGAGCGTCGACGATACGGCGCACAGGCAGGTGTATGAAATCGTCGGCATTGTGGGCAACACCCGTTGGCTCATTACAGAGCCCACGCGTCCTATGTTCTACATCCCGCTCTTCAGCGGCGAATACAACGGAGTCGGCCTCGCAGTGCGCGGCAATCCCCACGTCGATGTCGAATCCCTGGCCTTACCCATCCAGAAAATCTTCGGCCGGCTCGACCCCGATCTTCCCGTTGCCGATGTCCTCACCATGCGACAGAACATCGGCGCCGCCACCGTGCAGGATCAGTTCAACTCCATCCTCATCCTCGTCTTCGCCATCATCGCGCTGGTGCTTGCCGCCGTTGGTCTCTATGGCGTGCTCTCCTATCTCGTCACGCAGCGCACCGGCGAGTTGGGTATCCGCATCGCGCTCGGCGCGCAGCGCGTGGAAGTCTTGCGGCTCACGCTCACGGATGGTCTCGCACCCGTCGCCGTCGGTCTTGCCGCCGGTCTTGCCGGCGGAGCGATCGTAGTGCGGTTACTGCGCAGCATGCTCTACGGCATGAATCCATTCGACTGGAGTGTCTTCCTGCTCGTCGTCCTTGTGCTCGCATTGACGGCAGTTGCCGCCTGCGCACTCCCCGCATGGCGCGCCACGCAACTCGATCCGGCAAAAGCCCTCCGCGCCGAATAGCGCAGTAACCCAACGATTCCACTTTGGGCGCGACTACGGAAAGCTGGCGTATCGGTATTTGAAAATTGCTACGCTGGAAATAAGGGCAAGACTGATCTCCCGGCTGTCATCCTGAGCGGAAGCGAAGGATCTGCAGTTTGGGTGCAGTACCCGAGTCCGGAACCAGTAAGCACAATTACTGGAGTGGGAAGCTCGCATTAGAAAAGGATCCAGCTATAGCAATTTTCCTGATGCTGCGATGTGCGGAGCATCGCTCGGCGTGGCCTTTCCTTAATGAAAGGCCACAAAGGCCTTCGTGGCCCCTCTAGACCTACAGGAAAATTGCTATAACCCCAATGTTTGGAGGACTTTAGCCGCAAGTCCAATGAATGGACGAATTTGGCTCCGGGAGGCCGGCCAAGTCGAACAAACGACTAGACTTCTGCCGGACCCTCCCGCACCGGAGGGGGGAGGGGGTGGGAGTACCGTTACCCACCCGCCAGCTGCCGCGCCCGCTCCGTTGCCCGCATCACTGCCTTGATCAGCGTGACGCGCAGACCGCCCTCTTCGAGTTCCAGCAGTCCATCGGCGGTACAGCCGGCCGGTGTGGTCACTGCGTCCTTCAGCATCGCTGGATGCTCACCGGTTTCGAGCACCATGCGTGCCGCACCATAGGTCGTCTGTGCGGCCAGCAGCGTCGCTATATCGCGCGGCAGGCCGACCTTCACGCCGGCCTCGGCCAGCGCCTCGAGGATGATGTAGATAAATGCCGGCCCGGAGCCGGAGAGCCCCGTCACCGCGTCCAGGTGCTTCTCGTCCACCTGCACCGTGCGGCCCACGCTTGAGAAGAGGGAAGCGGCAAGCTCCAGATGCTGTACCGTGGCAAACCGGCCGCCGGCCAGCGCGGTCATACCCGCGCCCAGGGTCGCCGGTGTATTCGGCATGGCGCGCACCACCGGCATGCCCAGTAGTTCTGTTGCCTCTTCGATCGCCTTCGTCTTTACCGATGCGGCGAACGAGATGATCAGCTTCTCCGGCGTCAGTACCGGCTTGATCTGTCGCACCAGGTCGATCACTGTGAAGGGCTTCACCCCGATGAAGATCAGGTCGGCATCGCGCGCCGCGCTGGCATTGTCCGTCGTCACCGCAACCTTCAGCCGTTCCGCGAGTTTGGCGGTGCGTGCTTCGTGGTGCACGGTCGCCGCAATCTGCGATGGCGCGAACCGGCCGCCGCGCACCAGGGCCTCGATCAGGATGGAGCCCATCTTGCCCGTGCCCAGCATGGCGACGCGTTTGTCGATGCGGCTCGCATCGCCTGGTTCATTGACGCGGTTCGCATCGCTCGGTCCATTGATGCGGTTCGCATCGCCTGGTCCATCGCTGCGGCTCGCATTGGTTGCGTCTGTAGAGTCCGTCATCTCTCTACTGTGCCTTGGCAGGCTGCTGCGATGCAATCCATGCATTCACGCGCTTGTCCACAATGTCCAGTGGCAGCGCACCGGAGTCGAGGAGGAGATCGTGGAATGCGCGGATGTCGAAGCGCGGCCCGAGCGCCTGCTGCGCCCGCGCCCGCAGCTCCAGAAACTTGAGCTGGCCGATCTTGTAGCCCAGCGCCTGCGCTGGCCAACCGATGTAGCGGTCCACCTCGGCCTGGACATTCGTATCGTCGATCGCCGAGTGGGCATGGAAATAGTCCACCATCTGCTGGCGGTTCCAGTGCTCGGAGTGCACGCCTGTATCGACGACCAGGCGGATCGCGCGCCAGATGTCCGCCTCCAGCCGTCCGTAATCGCTGTACGGATCGGTGTAGAAGCCGACATCCTTGCCGAGGTGCTCGGCATAGAGACCCCAGCCCTCGGTGTAAGCCGTGTAGTAGTTGTGCTTGCGGAACTCCGGCAGGCCGGTCAGTTCCTGCGCGATAGCGATCTGCAGGTGATGCCCAGGCAGTCCCTCGTGATACGCCACCGCCTCCGCCGAGGTCAGCGAGCGCTGCGCATAGTTGTATGTGTTCACGAAGAAGATCCCAGGCCGCTTGCCGTCGGGCGTGCCCGGCTGATAGTACGCGGCAGCCTGATCCTTGGCGAGATAGTCAGGCACGGGCTGCACGTCAAGCGGCGCCTTCGGCAGCCTTCCGAAGAGTGTCGGCAGCTTGGGACGCATGCCGTCCAGGTAGCCGCGATAGGTAGCGATCAGCGCATCCGCCGATGTCGCATGCAGCTTCGGGTTGTTCGGGATCGAAGCCCGCATTGCAGCCAGATCGGCGAAGCCCAGCTTCTTCGCGATCACCAGCATCTGTGCCTCGTCCTCGACCACTTGCTGCTCGCCGATCTTGTGGATCTGGTCCGGCGTCAGGTCGGTCGTTGTACTCTGCCGCACCAGGAACTTGTAGTAAGCGTCGCCATCGGGAAGCGACCAGATGCCGGGCTCCGTTCGCCCATGCGGGATGTACTGCGCGGTGAGAAAGCGTCCGAAGCGCGCATAGGCCGGCAGCACCTGCTTCGCAATCGCATCCAGCACCTGCTGCCGGATTGCCGTCTGCTGCGCCGCGGGCACCGAGGCAGGGAACTTCTTGATCGGCAGTGCGAAGGGGGAATCCTCCGGCTTCTCGCCGGCCAGTGTCTGTACCTGCACCAGAACCTTCTCCAGCAGGTACTTCGGCGGGACGCGGTTGTCGTCCATGCCGGTCATCATGTCGTCGGTGATCTGGCTGAAGGCTGTAGGGACCTTGCTGAGACGCGCTACGTAGTGGTCGTAGTCTTCGGCCGTGTCGAAGCTCAACTGCGGCACCAGCTGCGGCAGATCCAGATGCAGACCCCCGAACTGGGTCACCGGCATCTCCCACGGCTTGAAGCGTGCCTCTTCCTGTTCGTCGACGAGCCGGCGAATGAGCAGGTCCTTGCTTAACTGCTGCTGCTCCGGGAGGCCGGCCGTGTCGATCGCCGCCAGCCGCTCAAGGAAGGCGCGGCCTCGGTCCAGATGCGCGTTGTAGGCGGCGACGGAGTAGTCAGAGAGCTGGTCGTCATAGCGCTTGTCGCCCAGCGATGACGCCATCTCCGGGTTTTCTTTGAGCTGCTGCTCCCAGTAGTCGGAGAAGGCCGCGTTCAGCGCCTTCTCGCGCTCGGCGGCATTGGTAAGGCCGGCAGCGACATGGGGACGTTGCGCCGGCAATAGTTGCGGCGATGCAAGCGTAGCCGCGAGCAGGCAGGAGATCAGAAGCATGGAAGGAGTCCTCTCTAGATATGTCTCGTCAGGATCGCGGGCGGAATCACGATTGTGTTGCGTGGCAGGCGCAGAGCTGGTGGACACTTATGCGCTGTGTGACAAACGCCACAGACAGCGTTACGAGTTCTGGAAGCGTGATGACCGCACATCGGAATCGATGACACCGTCACGGATATGTACGACGCGATGCGCAAACTCGGCAATGTCGGGCTCGTGGGTCACCAGAACAATGGTGTTGCCGCGTGTGTGCAGGTCGTCGAACAGAGCCATGATCTCTTCGCCGGTCTTCGAGTCAAGGTTTCCCGTCGGCTCATCGGCCAGGATGATGGATGGCTTGTTGATGAGCGCACGTGCGATGGCGACGCGCTGGCGTTGTCCGCCGGAGAGCTCGTTCGGCTTGTGGTTCATGCGGTCTTCGAGGTTCACCGCACGCAGCGCACCCTTGGCACGCTCGATACGCTCGGCGGATGGTGTGCCGTTGTAGATCAGCGGCAGCTCCACATTGTGCAGTGCCGTGGCGCGGGCCAACAGGTTGAAGGTCTGGAAGACGAATCCGATCTCGCGATTGCGGATGCGCGCCAGCTCATCGTCGTTCAGGTCGCTGACGCGATGCCCGTTCAGGGTGTAGCTGCCTTTGCTGGGGGAATCGAGGCAGCCGATCAGGTTCATCAGCGTGGATTTGCCGGAGCCGGATGGACCCATGATGGCGACGTATTCGTTATGCGGGATACGCAGGCTGACGCCGCGGAGCGCGTGCACCTGCTGCTCGGAGCCCATGTCGTAGGTCTTCCACAGATCATCAACCACGATCACGTCACCTTTGGGTGGCTTCTCCGCAGTCATCGTCTCTGCTGTCGTTACGGTCTCGGCCGCCATCGGGCGCTCCTTATGGGTTCGAACTTCTGCCGTCGTAACCGTGCGCTTACGTTTTGACGGCTCTGTGTAGTGGACGCATCTATGTTGTGGACGCGTCAGTCGCCGGGGCGTTGGCATCGATCGGCTTCACGAGTGCGCCGCTCTTCAGTTCACGCAGCGTCTTGTAAGAGCCGGTCACGATTTCGTCGCCTGCCTTGAGCCCGCTTGTCACTTCGATGTCCGTGGTGCCGGTGATGCCTGTCGCTACAGGGACGAAAGATACCTTCAGCTTTCTGCCGTCGTGACGCAGCACGAAGACGCCCTGCACCTGCGGCTCCTTGCTGATGGCCTGGACATCCACCTTCTTGCCTTTGCCGGTATCGACTGTCTCGCTGGGCCGGCGCATGGTCAACGCCTGGATAGGGATGGCGAGTACATCCTTCTTCTCGGCAGTCAAGATCTTGGCTGTGGCGGAGAGCCCCGGTCGCAGGTCGTCGGTGGGGTTATCCAGAGTTACCACGACCTTAAAGTCTTTTGCCTCTTCGGTGCCGGTGGTGCTCTGGCTGGTGGCGATGCCGGTGGAGCGCAGAATTGCCTGATCGCCTACTGTGGTGACGTGCCCCTTGAAGATCTTGCCCGGCAACGCGTCCACGGTGATCTCGGCGGTCTGGCCGTTATGTACGTTCACGATGTCGGTCTCGTCTACTTTGACTTCGGCAGTGACAACCGACATGTCGGCGATCGTCATCAACGTGCTGCCCTCGGCGTTCTGGATACCGATTACCACCGTCTCTCCTTCGCGGACGGGAAGGTTGGTCACGATACCGTTGAAGGGCGCGACCGCAACCGTGCGGCTCAGCACGTCCTTGAACCGGCGTAGTGTGGCTTGAGCCTGGTCGATGCGGCCGGATGCCGACTGGGTCTGCGCCTTCGATTGCACCACCGCGGCCTGGTTCTGCGCCACAGCGGCGACCGCCACATCATAGGCGGCTTTGCGTGTGTCATAGTCGGACTTTGGAATCAACTGCGCCTTGTACAGCTCCTGGCCGCGCTTCCAGTCCAGATCCTTCTGTTCGAGCGTTGCCTTGGCGCTGAGCAGATTTGCGTCGGCGGTCTTCTCGGCGGCGATCGAGGAGTTCATGTCGGTCTTCGAGGACTGGATTGCCGCCTGCTGCGTGGCGACATCGGCGGCCGGCTGCACATTCTCCATGGTCGCGAGGACTTGCCCCCGCTTTACGTGGTCGCCCTCTTTCACGTAGAGGTGCGTGATGCGACCGATTGTCTCGGCGCCGACATTGGCATAGACCGTCGGCTTGATCTGGCCGGTGCCGCTCACCTGCGAAAGGACATCCTCCCGCACGGCTTTTCCTGTCACTACCTTGGCGTAACCCGATTGCGCCCGTGCCACCACGACGACAGCTACGACGAGCAACACCAGCGCGACAGCCAATCCAAGCAGGAGGCGTTTGCGTTTCATCTATAGCGACCCATTCCCTGTCTTTCCGGACAAAATCTACAAGTAGAGAGAGTTACGGTCTCCGCAGGCGAACGGTTCCCGAATCTCGAGAGGTCGCGCGGAGTCGTAACGCAACTTCGCCAAGCCAGTTCATGCCCGGGGTTGGCGGAGGAGTGCGCCCCAATGATAGCAAGTCCGCTTCTCTCGTAATGGCACAGTCGCTCCCCTCGGGGTGACTTTTCCTGCACATCTTGTTGTCCTCGGACCATCTCGACCCATAGAATACGAGCACCGCTTAGGAGTCACCGGCACCATATGTATTCGGTCCGTCATCGTTTCACTTGTGTTCTTGCCTTGGCAGCGTTCACGTTCCTGCTCCCCTCTCTGCACAGCCAGCAGTCCTCACCTGCGGATGGCACTGCCGGCGATGGCACCACCAACACGGTGGACAAGTCGGTTCAAGACCCGCTCGACCGTCCGCTGAGCGACAAGGAGAAGTTCAAGCAGCAGAAAGATCTGAAGCAGGAGTTGAAGGGCCCCTATAAGAAGTGGCTGGATGTGGACGTCCGCTGGATCATCACCGACCAGGAAGAAAAGGCCTTCAAGAGTCTCTCGAACGACGAGGAACGCGAGGCCTTCATCGAGAATTTCTGGCAGCGTCGCAACCCGAATCCCGAGTCGCCCGAGAACGAGTTCCGCGAAGAGCACTACCGCCGCTTCGCCTATGCGAACGAGCACTTCGCCGCCGGAAAACCAGGCTGGAAGACCGACCGTGGTCATATGTATATCGCCTACGGTAAGCCGGACAGTATCGATTCCCACCCCAGCGGCGGCAGCTACCAGAGACCGATGGAAGAGGGCGGCGGCGAGACGTCGACCTTCCCCTTCGAGACATGGCATTACCGCTACATCGAGGGCATCGGCGACAATATCGATATTGAGTTTGTAGACACCTGCCAGTGCGGCGACTACCACATGACGATCGATCGCTCCGAGAAGGACGCACTACTGCATGTTCCCGGAGCCGGCCTTACGATGTACGAGCAGATGGGACAGTCCAGCAAGGCAGACCGCTTCAAAGGCGGCTTGGAAAACCTGGGGAATGGACCGCTCTCATCATCCCAGTCCTCCAAGCAATTTGATCGCCTGGAGCAATTCGCGAAGCTGCAGGCCGCTCCGGTCATCAAGTTTAAGGACCTCGAGTCCTTCATGACGGAGCACAAGATCTTGACGGGGCCGGTCTTTCCCTTCGATGTGCGGACCGATTTCGTCAAAGTGACCGACGACACCGTTTTGGTGCCGATCACCTTGCAGATCAAGAATAAGGACATCAGCTTCAGCATCAAGGACGGCGTCGCAAAGGGCGTGGTGAATATCCTTGGCCGCGTCACCACTATTACCGGCCGCGTCGCGCAGACCTTTGAAGACACAGTAGAGGTGGAGGAGCCAAGCGAACTGATGCCCAAGACGCTGGAGACCTCCCAGATCTACTGGAAGGCGCTCCCGCTTCGTCCGGGCCACTACCGTATCGATATAGCGATCAAGGACGTCAACAACCCAGACCACGTCGGCATCTGGGCCCAGGGTGTCGTGGTGCCGAAGTTCGATGATGAGAATCTGGCGGCGTCCTCACTCATCCTGGCCGACAAGATGGAGCGCGTGCCTTCGAAGCAGCTTGGGACAGGCAGCTTCATTATCGGCAACACCTTTATCCGTCCTCGCGTCACGGACAATCGTGCCACGCCGGCCAGCTTCCATCGTGATCAGAAGCTGAACTTCTGGATGCAGATCTATAACCTTGGCATCGACGACAAGAGCAAACAGAATGCGGCCACGGTCGAGTATCAGATCGTCGATACTGACAGCAATAAGACAGTATTGATTACCTCGGAGGACAGCAAGTCGATCTCGCCAAACTCTGATCAGGTCACCGTTGAGCACTCCGTACCGCTCACCGGTCTGCAGCCTGGAAAATATCGGGTAACCATTAAGGTCAACGACAGCGTGACCAAGCAGCAAATAGCCGAGTCAGCACCGTTCACGATAGACTAACGGGAATCCATGTAAGGCTTCTCCGCCGGTGCACTCCGGCACGAATTTGTGGTAGAGGTGACAGCGACGTCAGCAGTGAGACAGCAGTTTGTCCAGATCGCCTGCACCATCTTGGCCTCGGCTGCCTTTGCCGGTCCTCTCTTGGCGCAAAGCGAGTCGGCGTCGATCGCAGGTATCGTCCGCGATCGTCATGGCGCGCCGCAGATCGATGCGTTGGTTCAGCTTATGCGGGCGGACTCATCGGTGGTTGCAGCTGTGCATACAGATGCGCACGGGACATTTCTGCTCGAAGATCTGCTTCCAGGGGTCTACCAGGTGAAAGCTTCGGAGGAGACCTTCCTCCCCTCTCTGCGCCAAAACCTGCATCTGCTTGCGCATCATAAGACCGTCGCCAATCTCACGCTCAGCACGTTGTTCGAGGTCGCGCAGTGGCTGCCGGCGGAGCACCGCTCTGCCGATGAGCCGAGTGATGACTGGAAGTGGACCCTTCGTTCGGAGACGAATCGCCCGATGCTGCGTTTCTCCGTTCAGGGTCCCATGATGGTCTCGGAGGGCAATGGCCCCGCCCAGGATCGCGCACGGTTGACGACCAGCGGCGGCCTGCGCAGCTTTGGCGATGGCGGTTTGCGTAACGGAATCGAATATGAGGGCACCGACGCAGACGGAACCCATACCTTGTTGAGAACCTCGCTCAACGCTACCGACCGCTTGCAAGCCAATTACATGGCCGCCTACGAGAAAGAGATAGGGCAGGGTCGTGTGATGCGCACCGTCGCAGCGTATACAGATCTCCCCGACCTGACCGGCGGACAATATGGCGGCGGACGATATCAAGCCGCAACATTGCGGACTGCGGAGACCTCCGAGATTACACCGCTTCTTCGTGTCGAGATGGGCAATGAGCTGCTCGCCATGCGCTTGATCGGCTCCGCAGGAGGCACCGAAGTAGTGAGCCGCCCCTTCGGATCGCTTACGCTCCACTCCGGAGACACGGCACTGACCTATCGCGTGGCGACCTCGCGCGGCATGCAGGATGCCGAGGCTATGGCGGACGATGAGACGCTGCTGCCCGCGGTCGCGCAGCGGGCAGGTAGTACGACTCTCGAACACGGGCTTCATCAAGAGATCCGTCTCCACCACAAGACGGAGCGCGGAGCGGCATTTCACGTAGGCGCGTTTCACGATCGCACAGTGAACCCTTTGATCCAAGGCAGCGGTTTTGTGAGTGATGCCGACGCCTCTTCTGGGGAACTGCTCGTCGATCCAGTCTCGGGAGTCTTTCGCACTGCAGCCGACACGTATGGCGGCTATGGCTTTTCCGCAGGTGTCAGCATTCCTGCTACTGCGGCGATTGTCATCTCCGCAGACGTAGCAGCAGGAACTGCGCTCACAGACTCTGGTGTCCGCTCCGGCACGGCGACTCAGGAACGAAGTATTGAGCAGATGCTGACAGGGCTTGAGCCCGTCTTCGCTCCCGCAGTTACCATTGCGGCGCAAGGCAATGTGCGGAAAGTAGGCACCAACTGGCGAGCCTCCTACCGTTGGCAGTCGCAGAATACGGTGACCGCAGTAAATCCATACGCGACGGCCGCTAACGACGCGTATTTAAGCGTGATGCTCCGCCAGCCAATTCGTGTAGGTCGCATCTTTCCAAGCGGCACACAAGCCGTCATCGACGTGCGGAATTTGCTCGCACAGGGCTACTGCCCCTTCGTCACTCCGGACGGAAGCACACTCTTCTTCGCTCAGACAGACCGCTCCGTAGCAGGTGGCATCGCCTTCACCTTCTGAACACTGCGTGATATAAAAGACCTGGTGGCAATCCCATTGCCTGCCTCCGCAACACATCGACATACCCATTGGACGCGTAGCTCAACTGGCAGAGCATTCGACTCTTAATCGACAGGTTGTAGGTTCGATTCCTACCGCGTCCACCATTCCAAACCTAATTCCATCTATCAGGTACCGACTAAGACTTGTCTGCTCCAGTCGCTTCATTTTCGAAACCTGACCAAAAACCTGACCAAACTTTTTGCGCTGGTTGCGCTGGCTGATTGCTTCTCGCAGCGTCTCCAACTCGTGATGTTGGTATGGCTCCATTGATTGATTTCAGATCGACATGGCCCATCGCTTTGGCGACAGCAAAGGCGTTACGGCTCTTTTCCATCGTGTACGTCCCATAGGTGTGCCGCGCCGAATAGGGCACCAGCTTCTTGTCCAATCCGGCTCGATCTCGTGCTGCTTGGAAACCCTTCGCGATGGTCGTCAAGTGTCCACATTTTGAACGCGACGAGGGAAATACCCATCCTTCCTTCCGGTCTCCACACCACTACCGAAGCATGGCTTTTGTTCGTTCACTTAGGGCCACGAAGCGCCGTGCCTTATCCGTCTTGCCCTCGGGTATCCAGATGCGGTCTGCATCCCAATGAAGGTTTTCGATCCTCATCGGGAAAACCTCATCAGGCCGCATTCCGCAATCCTGGAGGATGACCATGACGAGCCGGGCCTGTTCTCGGCATCGTCTGGTTCGACGGTGCTTGATCGGCTCGGCATAGGCCTGTTCAAGATGGTCTTCTGTGCGGTCATCAATCAGCCTGTCCCTCCCGAGAGCTTCGGTTAGCGTGATCTTGGGCTTCTCGCGAAGCAGCTTCCATTCGATCGCTTTGCTCTGCATTCGTTTGAGCGTACGCAGAGCCTGATTCGTGTAGTGACCTGTGCACACGACCAATTCTTTCTTTGTTGCGCATCTCCCTTCCTCGACTCTGCACTTTCGATCCACGGTCGGACACTTAAACTCGACTGACTCGGCCACATCCTGTGAGATCTGATCGAGACGCATTCCGGCCAGTTTAGAGAAGCTCAACAATCGCCAACCATAGTTGTAGTAGCGCTTTGAATTTGGACTTAAGCGCTGCGAACCGTCTACCCAGTTCAGAAATCATGTCGAGAAATCTCTGAGAAAGGGTGACTTCTTTGAACTGACTTCATTGCCACCCAACGGCTCTCCGCGCGGCGCCAACGCAGCGATTTGACCGAGTTCTGGACTCGCGTTACAACCACACCACTCGAAGTGGGTGGCGATCGACGCCGACTACGACGGTTGCATGAAGGACCTTCTCCAGTTGCGGTATGAGTTGAAGCAGGACAGCATTGCAAGCACTGTCACATCGCTACGCCCCCCGCCGCTCCCCAGCAGCACCGATGTGCTGATGAGGCGTAAGCGAATGGCTGCACAGCTAGACAACGCGGTGATGGAGATGACCTTCGCAGCGATCGCGGATTTGAATGGCAGAGACCGGCCACGTCTCTGCGGGCGTGTTAACTCGCGTGGCTATCCGCTCGGGTCGTGCAGCGTATGCGACGGCGGCGGTGGTGTCCAAGGCTGTCCCATCTGCTCGCCAATGAACTCGGCCTGCCGCTCGGCTTCCTGCACACGGGCGGCCAGACGCACGATAGCACCCAAGCCATCGCGCTGTTCGGAGACCACAAGCCCGAGGCGGTGCTGGCCGACAAGGGCTATGACACCGACCCCGTCCTCAACCACCTCGCCGAGCGCGGCATCACCGCCGTTATTCCGCCCCGCTCGCTGAGAAAGGTGCAACGCAGCTTCGACCGCTCGCTCTACCGCCAGCGTAACCGCATCGAAAGAACCTTCGCCCACCTCAAGCAGTTTCGCCGCCTCGACACACGCTTCGATAAACTCAAACAGAACTTCCAGGCCACCGCCGCCATCGCCTGCTGCTCACGTTGGCTTAGACAATTTGTCGATACACCCTGATGGGCTCTTTGAATTGTCGACTTCCAACGGCTCATCATATGGCCCAATGATGATGTCCGCTTATCGATGCCGGCCTGTCTTCCAGGCCGGCATCGATCGAATCCGTTCATTCACGCAAAAGAATGCACGGCATCGCGCTCGTTGTCGCTGACTGCAAAGATCGTTGATAGTTTTGTGATTACAAGAAGGTCTTTGACCCGTCTTGTCAGGTTGAGGAGCTTGAGCTCGGCACCCGCGTTTTTTGCGCTGGTATAAGCGCCCACAAGGTCTCCAAGCCCGGCGCTGTCGATATAAGAAACCTGTGACAGGTTCACCACGATCTTTTTTGAATTGGCGGCCAAGGCCTGCTGTACAGCCGCTCGCAGCATACTGCTGGCCTCGCCCATTGTAATTCTCCCGCTGAGGTCCAGCAGGGTTACGCCCTCGACTTGACGAATAGTAATATCCATATCGTTTCTCCTTTCAATTGATGATTCGAGTCATGAAAATCGCGCTCTCCACTACTAAAGCGCAGCCTGCCCGCAAAAGGGGACACAGCCTGGGAGCTTTATTTCGGCCTGCGGTCTTTGAGTAGGCTTCGAATACCCAAATCTAAATTGTTGTTTGCTCGTGTCCCCTTTTGACCTGTGGCTCCGCTTTATCCGGTGAAGGCATTTGAAACGCCTTTCCTAAGGAGACCATCATGCAAATCACTTCGACAATCGTCCGCTCCGTTCTCTTCGCTGGCGTGATCGCCGGATTGACAACCTCACCTTCGGCTCACGCCCAACAGCCAACTGTGTTGAATCGAGTCCACGTCCCCTTCGCCTTTCGCAGCGGCTCGCAGGACTACCCAGCAGGCACTTACATGATCCGAATCACCGCCGATCGGTTCCTTCGCATCGAGGGCGGCGGCGTCACGGGGAACGCGATGGTGCAGCCCAATCCGTACGGAACCGCAGCCGATGAGGGGAAGCTCGTCTTCACGTTTTACGGCAGCCACCACTTTTTGGAGGCGATATGGACTGCTGGCAAGGGCGCCCATATAGATTGTCTCAAGACCAGCGAGGAGCTACGGCTGCGCAAGGAAGTCGCCCTCGCTTCATCCGCCAAATCACCGGCTAGGGCCGAAGTGGCTGTGTTGCGGTCCATGGAGTAACGAAAAGTCTTCGCTTCCAGCAACTCATCGTTGAGGCGCAGCAGGCAGAGCATCTCTACCGGGGATGTTCTGCCCAGTATCGCAGTGTCTCTCTTCGACGCTAGTGACGAGGACAAACACCTCTCAGTGAACACGCCCCAAATAATGGTCGAGCCAGTCGAGCACAACGGTCACCAGCCCGGCATGGTCTTCCGTCACGTCATGCGGTGTGTCCAGCACCACATGTTTCTTTTGGTAGGCAGGCGCGCCCAGCATTTTGAAAAGAGGATCCTGCGCTGTCTCCACCGGAAAGGTGAAATCGTAGCGCCCGTTGACCATGAGCACCGGCAGCTTGAGGCGCGATGCGAAATCGGCCTGGTCCCCTCCGCGTGGCGGTGGTTCAAGAAAGAACCCTCCATCTAGCAGAATCACAGTTTTCAGGCGATCTTGTAGCAGCGTGCTCAAAACGACACCCTCCGCCGAACCCATGCTCACGCCCATGTAGGCAAGCTTACTGTTGTCGATGTCTCGGCGTGTCGCGAGGTAGTCGAGAGATCGCGCGGCATCCTTGTAATACTCCTCAGAGAGTTCGATTGATTGGGAGGCGTTGGGCAGGTAAAACTTAATCCGCCTCTCATAAGTGCCTTGATAGATCGGATACATCACGGCTCTACCGCTTTGGATGGCATAGTCGAAAAATTTCGTGTCTCCGAGCGCGCGTCCATTATCGTTTCCATTGAGAAAGAGGACCCGCGCGCTGGGAAAGAAAAGGATTGTTTGGTAGGGTGGACGAACGTTTTTCGGCAGGAAGAGGTAAGCAGACATGCGCTCGCCGTTGTAGGCAGTGTCAAACGTGACCTTCTGCTCACGCCAGTCCGCGGTCTCCGCGACAACACCGTCCTCTTCCGCATTGAGGGGAGACTTTGGATACGCGTAGAGCAGTTTGTAGGCGCTGTAAACTGCGTCCGGTGCAGGTTTGAATTTCGAAAGATCCCGCGCTGCGTGTTGCACCGGCTCGGTCGTTGCGGCGGGCAGAGGAATCACATTGCTGACGCAGCGAAAGCCGTTCATAGGAGAACGGTCCCAGGGCAAGAGCGCCTCCGGCATAGTGTAGAGATACCCTGGCGACTTCCAGTCTCCGCCCAGGATCATGCGTGTCCCATCGTTGCTGGGATTCATGACCCATTCGCGGGCATTTCCAGCCATGTCATAGGTACCAAATGTCCCCAGACCCTTGAATGTGCCGACGGGCGCTATTGCGCTGCCGGAGATATTACTCGCCGGCAGCGTGTAAGGGGCTGCGGCGTCCGCGTCGGCTGCTCGATACCACTGGGTAAATACTGGTAAGCTCTTGTTCGCGTAGGCGGCGTAGGCCGACGCTTCAAACCAGCTCACTCCGGTCACCGGGTAGTCTGCCTGTCCCTCCGGATAGTGTCCGGCGACCCACGTGGATGGACCTGGCCTGCCCGTCGTGTCATGCAACCGCATCATCACCTCAGCCCATGAGAGCGTATGACCATTTTCTGTGAACCGTTCGCGCCAATACTTCTCCTTATCGTAGGCACCACTATCGACGAATTTCTGATAGTCGCGATTCGTTACCTCATACTTATCGATGGAATATGCCGGGAGTTGATAGGGGCCCACCCAACCGACCGGGCTGATGTAGTCACTCCAATGATTGTCTGCGGGAACGGGAACCATGCCGGGCGACGCGTTCCGCAGCATATCCAGCGGGAAGTGCATTTCCTGTTCAGTCGGCGGTGCGGAGAGAAATGCCTGCTGGCCCGGCACCGATACTTTCCAACGAAAGTATCCTTTGGGAACGCGCATGTTCGTTAGCGGGGTCGCACCCAGTCTGTACCATGGCGCGTCTGGGGCGGCGTAGTCCTCGATCTCGATGGTCGCGCCCGGAGGCGTCGACGTGATCGAAACGGTCTGAGTGGCTTGATCTGCGATCTGCCGCAGTTGCGGATCGCCAGGCATGTACCCTTGCGCCTTATGCAGAAGAAGAAAGGCGGCGAGCGGCCGCTTCTGCTCAATGAGATTGGCAATCTGTGGAATGCCCTCCTCCCGCACCCATCGGCGGTTCGACCAGCGATGAGAGAGCCACCCCCCCAGTGCGATCAAAAGAAGAAGCACGGCACTGGCTGCAAGCAGAAGAAAGCGAGGCAGCCGAACGATGGATCGTGTCGAGTCATCGTCCTTCGCCGTCAATGACTCCATGAGCTGCGCAGCCTCTTGGCGAAACTCCGCAGCGGATTGGTAGCGCGCGGCCGGATCCTTTCTCAATGCCCGCCGTACGATCTCATCCGCGAGCGGAGGCGTGTCCGGACGCAGCTGTCGTGCCCGAGGAAAGTCCTCGCTGCTGATCGCGTGCAGAGTTGAGAAAGTGTTCTCTCTATGAAATGGCGACTTCCCCGTCAGACACTCGTAATAGATGACGCCAAGGCTCCATACATCGGACCGCGGATCGGCCGTTACACCCGCGATCTGCTCCGGCGACATATAGCCGGGCGTCCCAATCAACCCCCGCGTCTCCATCAGCGAAACCGTCGCATCCGCGGCCTTCTGCTCGAACAGCTTTGCAAGGCCGAAGTCCAGTACCTTGACGCGCCCCTTTTGTGTCAACATCACGTTCGCGGGCTTCAAGTCGCGATGGATCACGCCGTGTTCATGCGCATCCTCCATTGCCTCCGCAATCTGCATGCAGATTGCAGTCGCTTCCTTCACCGGCAGTGGCCCGGCTCGCAGCTTGGAGTCCAGGCTCTCCCCCACCACGCACTCCATCACGATGTAATCGACATCTCTCTCCTGGCCAACATCGAAGACGGTTGCGATGGAGGTGTGGCTCAGCTTCGCAAGTGCCAGCGCCTCCTTGCGGAACTGGTAGCGTGCTTTTTCTCCTACAAGGATTCCCGGCGTGAGGGTCTTGACCGCGACCACGCGCTTCAGCACCTCGTCCTGCGCGCGGTACACCACTCCCATGCCGCCGGCGCCAAGCTGCTCGAGTATGGTGTAACGTCCAACACGCGTGCCCGCAGTGAAGCCACCAGCCGCGGTACCGCCAGTACATGCAAGCCATGGCTCGCCGAGAAAGCTGCCAGCACGCTCATGGTCCAAGAGAAGTTCATCGACCAGTCGTCGTAGGTCCGGCGCTTCGTTGCACGCTTCGTCCAAGAAAGCCGCACGGGCACCCACCGGCAGATCCAGGGCCGTTGCGAAGATCTCTTCAGCGGATTGAGGATCGTCAAACTTCATTGCTGTCGAAGATCGCGTTTTGGATATATCGATACTGGCTGCAATAACGGAACACAGCCGACACGAGGGACGCGGACGCTCTTTGAAGCTAGGGCCCGAAGCAAAAAGGGAGGATGGCGTTACAACGGAAAGCATACTATCAGAACATTTCGGAGGCGACGAATAATGATAGACGACCAAGGTCAGGTGACAAAACTGCTCAATGAGATGCGAGCTGGAGATAGCCACGCCGCCGACCAGCTGATGCCACTCGTCTACGCCGAACTGCACCGGCTTGCGAATGCTTACATGCGTCGCGAACGGCAGGAACATACGCTGCAGCCGACCGCCTTGGTGAATGAGGCATATCTGCGTCTCATCCGGCAGGATGTCGCCTGGGAAAACAGGGCGCACTTCATCGGAGTGGCAGCTCACATCATGCGGAGGGTGCTAGTTGACTATGCTCGCGCTCACCGCGCGGAACGGCGAGCCGGCGGAATGAAGCGCGTTGAGTTCGACGAGGGAATTGCCATTTCACCGGAACGGCTGCATGAAGTAGCGCTCTTGGACGAAGCGCTGACAAAGCTCGAAACACTTCATCCTCGTCAGGCGAAAGTGGTCGAGATGCGCTACTTTGGCGGCCTCACGATAGAACAAATCGGTGATGTTCTGGAAGTCTCGCCCCGGTCCGTGAAGCGCGACTGGGCGCTCGCCCGCATTTGGCTGTATCGCACGCTGTCTGTAGAGTAACGGGCGGCTGACGGTGCCTTGGTAAGCCGCTCATCTGTCTTGAATCCATTCCTGCCCACAATTGGAACTACAGAGAGACATAGAATTGCACGTTCCTGTAGCTTTTGAACTGGTTGCGAGATGCGGTTGTATTTATTTCGCCAATTTGTAGGGTGTTCAGCCGTTAATCCTGCAAATCATCCAGCAGATGATGGTGACACTCGTTTTGCTTAACCATCCGGAATCAAATGCAGTTGGAGACGTTATTTGCTCCAATAGGGACACCTTCTCCGCCAACCTACAGCAACTGGTAGCTATCGGCAGAGCGCTATCAGGACAATGAAGTCTCAGTCATCACGTGCCCATCATCTGTTGTTGCATTCGCGCGAGACTTCAAGAGATGTGGGAACGTTCTGACAATCGCGGTACCGCCTGAACTCCCGCCCAAAGCGTTGCGATCGTTTGCTCGACCACGAGAGTCTGGTCAGACAAGCCACGCACAACCCCTTGGATGACCATGAGTGTGGCGAGGCCAAAGATCGTAAACCACCAGGTGTGGGCTACCACGATGTCATCCCTATTGGGCAATCCTTCAGCCTTGGCAACATCGAAAAAGAGATTCACGAAACGTTCAAACAACGGCGCGCCAAGGTCGTCGATGTATTGTCCAGCGCGGACACCGTTGCGATTCTCAGGCCCGAAGAAGACATTACGGAACTGCTGTGGATGAGCGATGCAGAATTGAATCAATCCGCGTGAAGTCGCAAAAAGACGGTCTTTCGGTGCAAGATGTCTAGCGGCAATCGCGTCGAAGTTCTGAACCATCAGCCCGATCGTCTCTCGGCTCAACTCAACAAGAATGTGCCATTTGTCGGGGAAATGCTGATAGATCACGGCGTGGGTATAGCCGATCTCTTTAGCGATCGCGCGAAGCGTCACGGCTTCGTAGCCTCGATCGGCAAACATTTTGCTGGCAGCCGCAAGGATCTCGCCCCGCAGCCTTTCCTTGCGCTCTAGCCGGCGACTTGGTGATGTGGATGTCACTTTCCCAGCTTATTCCCCTCCAGTGATATTTGCGACCGATCGTTGGTTTATAACCATTGGTTATAAACCAACGATTATTTTGTAACCAATGGTTTTCCTAGGCCTCTAATCGTCAGGTCGCGCATTTGGATGGGCGGCCATATACGAGGGAACAAGAAGGAGGATGCGATGAAAGTTCTAGTGATTGGAGCAGCGGGCAAGAGCGGGAAGGCGCTGGTAAATGAGGCGTTGGCGGCCGGGCATAAGGTGACGGCTTTCGTGCGCGGTGCCGCGCATTACAAGAAGGCGAATGTCAGAGTTGTTGCAGGAGACGTGCTCGACGCGGCTGCAGTCGACGTTGCGGTAGCCGGGCAGGATGCGGTCATCGACGCGCTTGGGGGCAAGACGCCGTGGAAAGTGACGACGATGGAAACGAGCGCGGCACACAATATCGTGGACGCGATGCGACGCAATGGCGTGCGGCGATTGCTGAAGATTTCGGTGGTTGGTGCGGGCGAGAGCGTCAAGAACGCCGGCTTTTTCAACGAGCACCTGCTCATGCGAACGTTTCTGCGAGGTCTGCTGGTAGACAAGGCGGGCATGGAGGCCGAGATCGAAGGCAGCAACTTGGACTGGACGCTCGTGCGGCCGCCGATGTTGACCGACGTCGAGAAGACCGGCGTTGCCAGGGTGCTGAGCACGGAGGGTGGCGAGAAGGCGCACAAGATCGGGCGGGCCGATCTGGCAGCCTTCATGGTACAGCAACTGGAAAGCGGCCGGTATGTGCGTCAGGCAGTGACAGTGACGACCACCTAGCCATACCTCGGCGAGGATCAACCTCTCTCATCGAGGCGATCCAATCGGCCCTATCAAGGCCTGTAACGATGCGACAGATAACTATGGAATTCCACGGGACTAGCGGAGTGCTAGCTGCGCAACTCACAAGCTCTCGTATTCACGTCAGAGCACCAACTTCGTTCACGAAAGGATTGTTTTATGGCGAACTTCCCCACACCACTTGAAGAAGTCATTCATCACAACGTTATTAAGAACAACAAAACAGGCGGCCCGGCACTGGATATCGGGCCTATGCAGTTGCTGTGGAGGGCACTGGGAGAAAACACGGGCTACACCTAACGTATAACCGGCTTGAGCACAATCGTCATGTGGCTCGATACTCCGTGCATAAATAAGATAGAGTATGCGCCGCGATGAAGCAGTTTGGGAGCTTCAAGGCAGTGTAGGGCTTTCAAAGCCCTACACCAGGATCACGGGAAACGAAGAACCGGAACCGTGCGCGCGATTGCGGTATCGGAATGACTGCATGCAGGCGTGTTCCGGAGCCTGGAAGATTGCGGATTGACACTGTGCCACCGACAGAGGCAACACGTCTGCGGACACCGCTCAGGCCAAGGCTTTTTGACTGGGCGGAGTGCCTGTCCAGGCCCGATCCGTCGTCATCGATTACCAGAGAGACGGAGCCTTCGCCGTAAGTGAGGGTCAGGCAGATTGCACTGGCAGAGGCGTGACGCACGGTGTTGGCGATCGCCTCCTGGCCGACGCGAAATAAAACATCCGTCACCTCAAGCGGCAAGGGGCGTGGCTCGCCGTTCCTGCTGGTTTCCACGTGGATCGATCCGTCTGAAATGATGCGGTGTGCCGCTTCCTTGAGGGCAGGCAACAACTCGATCGGATCGGTGCTCCCGCTGCGCAGTGTCGAGATGCTTCTGCGCGCTTCCTGGTGGCCGTGCCGCACCAGTTCCGCGGTGTCATCAACCTGGCGTCGCAGGGTGAGCAGATTCTCCGGCAGCTTCTTCCGTATGGCGCGCAATTGAAAGCCGATACCAGCGAAGCTCTGGGCGAGTGTGTCGTGAAGGTCATGGGCGAGGCGTTCTCTTTCCTCCATAACGGCCCTCAGTTTCCACTGCTCGGCGCGTATGTAAAACAGATAACCAAGTAACAGTAAAAAAGCGAGCGCAACAGAAGCAATGATAGCGTTTCGCAAAGTCCACAGAGGAGGACCGCCGATCGTTTGCGCGTCGGCAGCCGAGCGAAGAAGCATGGCGAACGGCACCTCTCTCTTTGTGTAACTGTCGTCGTGGCTGCAGATACCGCGAAGGCTCAAAACACTTCCTGGTTTCTGCTCTGTGATCCTGGCGAGAACTCCATGGCTTTCAAGCATCGCGTAGAAGCGCTGCTCTCCGCTCGAAAGTGTCAATATCTGCTGGGTAGGGCTGGCTTGCTCCATGCGATCGAGTCGAGCTTGCACTTCCACGAAGCGGCCTTCGTAGGCACCTGTCGCAGCTTCCAGAACACTAACCGATAAAGGAGGTAATGGAATACCTGGCCACAGGAGCCGCACCTTCCCATGCAGGATACTGGAGCTGAACGGATGAGGGTCGGCCTCGCCTTCCACTTCTACTTCATCGCCAAGCTTGAGCGGTGGTGCGGTCGCGTCGGGGACGGAGACGCCTCCAGTCGCATCCTGCACGAACAGCACTGGGTGCAGTAGCTCAACTTCGCCGTGGATCAGCACGTTTTCCGGGTGCGTCGCCGAGGCGAAGCGCAGGTTGCCAATCGGCTGTCGCAGCACAGATTCCACTGAGGACTGCTGTGATGGTGATGGCGGACTGAGCATAAAGCGATAACTATTCAGAAGCTGACGCAGGTTGCCCGGGCGCTCGGTGGCGCTGCTTCCATCGAGTCCTGAACCAAGGGCAGCCAAGTCTTCTTCGGTTGCCGCAGCGACCGTGATATTTCGCCAGGCAGCACCCACCCCTGTCGATCGCAGGCCGATTTTTCCCTGCGTCGCGCAGTGCTGGACATCCTCTCGCATCCTGACCGACCGGCTCTCCCGGGTGGCCAGGTCGGTAACCTGGGCAGCGATCGAACATCTCACTGCCACCAGTTTGAGGTGGTACCAACGGAACGGCAGGATGCGGTGCGTCAAGCGGGTCGAGGCATGCTCCACCCAGCCGTGATCGGCACGGCCGATCAGCAGGCTACTGTCTGGCGCGCGCAGTCCGGCATAGTATCCGCTATAAGAGTCGACCCCGCGCTCCTCGTCGCTCGCCCGTATTACCAATCCTGCGTCCCCGCTGTCGCCCAGCAACTCAATATCCGCATCGAGTGCGTAGTTCGTCCAACGCGGCGACCCGCTCATCAGCTTGGCGCCGCGCGCATCGGAGTTGTTTGCAATCACGCCGTCAACCAGTCGCCAGGATCCGTCGTAGGCATGCCAGCCGTGCATCCTTCCGGTTGCAAGCGTAGCCGAGGAGAGAGGCCAGCGGTACGGCAGATGAGTCTGCAACCTGTAAGCGATAGCGAGGACGGCCAGCAACAGGGCAGCCACTCCCGCAAAAGATGCCAAGACGAAGAGAAAACGTCTGAAATGGTCTTGCAAACGTGTCCTGGGATGCATCCGCGAAAGCACCCGGATCACTCCCTTCCCAGGTGAGTCAGCACCGGCAACAGTGCAGGGTTGTACATGTTCTCGCGCGTGACCAGCACCGGCTTCACGAACTGCACGCTCGGGGGGCGCCTGCCCGCGTCTTCGTCGATAAGAGTGCGTACCGCCTCGCGCCCCATGCGGTAAGTATTTTCGACGAGGAGGGAATCAAGCCAGCCTTGGGAAAGGTAGTACAGGAGCTCGTAGCGCTGACTGCAGCCTATGACCAGTACGCGCTGCCCACGGTTGCTCTGTTGCAACGCCTCGGAGGCTGCCGTGGTGGAGATGCGGGTGAGTGCGAAGATGGCTGTGAGCTGGGGATAGGCACGCAGGGTGTCTTCCGTGGATTGCTCGGCCTGCGGCTCACTTTGCGAGTCAGCTCGCTTGGCTACAATCTGTATTTGGGGGAACTCGTTGTCGAGAGTCGCAGCGAAGGCCTGCACGCGCTCGATGATGCCGGTCGCCTGCGGGTCAATACCGAGTATTGCAACCTGTCCCCTGCCGTGCAGCTGCTGCCCGATTCTGCGGGCCGCCAGCCGTCCTGCTTCCTTTTCGTCAGTGAGCACATAGAAGAGCTTGCCCTCGGCTCGCAAAGGCAGCGATGAACCAACGACAACGGCCGGAATGCCTCGTTGAAGGGCCTTCCTGACTGGCATCATGAGTGCGAGAGACTGGTCTGGTGCCAAAATAATACCTTGATACTTGCGTGCGATCACAGTATCCAGCAGGGCGATCTGGCCCTGCACATCGGCATCGTCCGTCGGCCCATTCCAGTAGAGGTGATAGCCGGAGCCTTGCACGGCTTGCAAGGCTCCGGCGTGTGAGCACTCCCAGACGTCATCCGCGGTCATCTGCGGAATAAACGCGAGAGTCGGTGGCGCAGGCGCGTGGCAACCGACGCAAGCGCAAATAAGCAGCGCCACTGGGATACGTGCGTGGCGCCACGCAGTTTTCGGGAATTCTGCCGGGATCATCATAGTTACAAACGGAAGGCCGCATCTACCCGCGCACTCAGGTGATCTGAATAATGCCGTGCCGTATGGCAACCGTCACCGCCTCGGTGCGGTCGGAGGCTTCGAGCTTTGCCGTGATGCTCGCTACATGGCAGCGGACGGTGTGGCTGCTGATGCCGAGCACATGAGCAATCTCCTTGTTTGTCAGGCCCTTCGCCATCACCTCCAGCACCTCCAACTCGCGCGTCGACAGGCTGGAGCGGTGAATTCGGTCTGCCAGGCGAGAGGCGAGATGCCGCGGCAGATAGCTGTGACCGGCGTGTACCGAGAAGATGGCGTCGCGTAACTCGTCCTCGGAGGCATCTTTCAACAGATATCCCTGTGCACCTCCGTTGATCGCACGGTAGACATCTTCATCCGTCTCATAGCTGGTCAGAACGATTATGCGTGCGGCAAGCCGCCGATGACGCGCTTCCTTCAGAAACGCGATGCCATCCATCTCAGGCATGCGCAAGTCCAGCAGCAGGATGTCCGCCGTAACTCGCTCTAGCAGAGTTAGCGCCTCAAGCCCACTGGCGGCTGCGCCTACCACGACGAACTCCTGCTCGACTTCCAGCATGCTCCTGAGACCAACCCGCATAGCGACGTGGTCATCGACAATGAGGATGCGGATCGCCCGATCCGCTTCGAGCTTCCGTCCGTAATCCGGCGTGCGAACAACGCTCTCCCGCATCGTCTCTGTTTCCTCGCCGAGTCATCTTAGTCCCCGCAATCGAATGCTGGCTATATCGGACAGGTGTACTAGCGCGCGCTCCCTGTTGCGACCGATTGCGCGCCCTCATGCCCGCTGTTTACTGTCCTCCCGTTCCAGCAACTCGCAATCGGGCGCAAGTGGTTGACGCTGTCGCCCGGCTCTGCGAATCGTTTCAGGAGGAAGTGTGAACCTATCATCAGCGTCCCAAGCGGTTCGGCCGGCTGTTCGGCGAGCCGGCTCATTTCACGGCGCACCGTGGTTCTCCGCGAACCCCACCCTCTGGATGTGCACCTTTTGGCTGTGCGTGCTTCTGTGTCCTCTGTTTGCCTGGGGGCAAACCACGAGCTTGATTAGCGGCACGATCAAAGATTCCTCCGGTGCGGCCATCGCGGGAGCTACAGTGACGCTGACCGGCACGCTGACCAACACCCAGAACAGAACCACCTCTAATGGATCTGGTCTCTACAGTTTCCCCACTTTGGTGGCTGGTCATTACACAATCCAGGTGAATGCGCAGGGGTTTAGCAGCTTCGAGCAGCAGGGTATCGTGCTCGAGATCGGCCAGCAGGCACGCGTTGATGTGGCAATGAAACCGGGCAGCATACAGAGCCAGGTCACGGTGAACGCCAACGCTTCGCCGCTGCAATTCGACAGCGTAACCCTAGAGAACGATATCTCGCCCGAAACTGAGCAAAAGCTGCCCATTCTAGTCAATGGCGCGCCTCGCAATGCCAGTACATTTGCCGCCGTGCTACCCGGTGTCGCTTCCAACAATGGCACCAGCAACGAGGGACAGATCCGCATCAACGGAGGCGTCGTACAGGGGCAGGAAGCCATCTTGGATGGTGTCAGCTTGCAGGAGGGCGCACTGAGCCAGGGCGGTACCATCTCCTTCGGCGATTTCCCCTTCTCACCTGACATGATCAGCGAGGTCAAGGTACTGACGCTCAATTACGGGCCGCAGTATGGCGGGACGGCCTCCGGCGTTATCGAGGAAACGACCAAATCCGGGACCAAGGATTTCCACGGCAGCGCGTTTGAGTATCTGCGCAATACCGATCTCAACGCGACCCGCTTTGGTACCTCGATCAAGAACCCCGATAATGAACACGAGTTCGGCGCTAATATCGGCGGCCCCATCAAAGCGCCCTTGGTCTACTCGTCGCGCAATAAGGCATTCTTCTTCTTCAACTACGAGCAATACGAGCAGAAAGGCGGTGTCAACCCGCCTGTGCTCACGATTCCTACGCTCAAGAATCGGGTGGGTGACTTTACCGACCAGGTAAACGCGGAGGGCCAACTGATCCCGATCTACGATCCAGCCACGACCGTAGCCAACCCGGACGGAACCTATAGCCGGAAGCAGTTCATGGGCTGCGATGGACTGCACCCCAATATCATTTGTCCCAACCGCATCAGTCCCATCGCGCAGGCCTTCGATAGTTTTCTGCCGCAGCCGACCAACAACAACCCAGTTGCAAACTATCAGGTGCCAAAGGCAGTTCCCGACGCCATCCTGGCTGGATTGAAGCAGTTCTTCATCAAGATCGACGACTACGTCGGCGAGTCCGACCATGTCTCGGTCTCCATCTGGCATTCGACCTCTCCACAGAAGTTCAACAGCGAGTTGCCGCAGGCACTTTCCTACGACCAGCTCTTCGGCGATCCAGAGAACTCCTGGGTCAATCGTCTGAACTGGGACCACACTTTCTCCCCCACCGTCTTGAACCACTTTGCTTTCGGTTATCTCAACAGGAACGAAGGCCTCGGATCGCTGAACTATAAATACACAAATCAGCTTCCGCAGATTGCTGGGGTCGCAGGCGCAAATGCCCCTCCAGTTATCAACATAGGTGGGTACACGTCTTACGGTTCGCAGTGGGGCGACCCCGCGCAAAGCATCGGCCATCGTCCTACTTACATCGCCAACGATATGCTTTCCATTGTCAAGGGTAAGCACACGATCTCGCTCGGCGGTGAGTTCCGCTACCTTACCTCCGATCAAACGCAGGGTGTCAATGAAGCGGGAACTTTTACCTTCTCTCAGGCACAGACCGGACTCCTCGGTGTCACCAGCGGCAACAGCGTTGCCAGTTTCCTGTTGGGCGCGGTCAATAACGCAAACTCCACCTATCGCAGTGTGAACTCCTACGGCGGCCGTCAGCATGCGGCGTCGGCCTTTGCAGGTGACGTGTGGAAGGCCACCGACCATCTCACGCTGAACTACGGCCTGCGCTGGGATTTCTGGAGTCCGGGGACCGAGGTGAACGGTAATAACAGTTGGACTGACTTGTCGCGCAGCAATCCCACGGCTGGCGGCCGCCTCGGTGCTATTGTGTTTGGCACCAGCCGCGCCGGGGCTGCCTATGCCGGCAAACATGCTCCGGAGGATCTTTTTTATAAGGGCTTCGCGCCGCGCCTGGGCTTCATCTACTCCCCGAACGGCAACAACACCATTCGCGGCGGCTATGCCATTGCATACGACCAGCTCTTCTATTCGGACTATTCGGTCGGCGCAAGTGAGCAAACCGGCTTCAATCTCACGCCGAGCTACAGTTCACCGGGGGACGGCGGACTGGCGCCGGCGTTCTATCTATCACAAGGATTTCCTGGCAATCCCGTATCTCTCCCCGATTTTGACACTGGGCTCGGGAATGGCGGAGTTTATAGCGCGAAATGGCGTAACCCAAAAGACGGCAGCTTGCCATACTCTCAGCAATGGAATCTGGCCATCGAACACGCCTTCAGCCAGAACACCTCAGCCAGCATTACTTATGTCGGCACCAAGGGCACGCGGCTCTACTCCAGCCTCGATCCGGCAAACAGTCTCCCATTGAGTGAGCTTTCAATCGGCAATCATTTGAACGACACATTCCAACTCGGCCAGACCTCGCTCGACGGAGTGTCGATACCGTACCCAGGCTGGGTGGAGCAAATGAAAGGATGCGCACCTACTGTCGCTCAAGCGCTGCTTCCTTATCCACAATTCTGCCAGGCACTCGGCAGTCTGACAGAAAATCACGGCTACTCGATCTACCATTCGTTGCAACTCGCTGCACAGAAGCGTTACTCGAACGGCCTGTTTCTGCTGGCCAATTTCACCTGGTCCAGGCTCTTCGCAACTCCAGGCAATGAATTTGGTTCCGTCATCCAGAACTATCTCTTCGGCCAGGGGCAGAAGCAGCGCTACTATGCGTTGAGCGCCGATGACCTTCCATTTGTTTTCAACTTCGCCGGCACGTACACGCTGCCGTTTGGCCGCGGGCAGCATTTTCTCAACAATGGTCGCCTGCTTGACCTCGCCGTAGGCGGCTGGGAAGTCGCCGATATCACGCACATCAACTCCGGCAACCTGCTGAGCTTTGGTGCGAGCTGCAATACCCCTGGGCAATTCCGCGCAGGCGGTTGTTTTCCTGAACTGGTGCCGGGACAAAAGATCAAGAGTGCCAGCCAGGCGCAGATTAACCATGCCATCGCTACCGGGACTACCTACTCGGCTTTTAACAAGAATGCCTTCGTCGGTGCTGACTTTCCCATTCCGTATCAGTACCAGTTCACAATCCCGAACGGTCCTCTTTACCCGGGCCCACGTGGGTTCGCTTATCTCGACTCGGATTTTTCGTTGCACAAGACCTTCAACATCAGCGAGCGTGTCGGCGTCAAGGTCGGTGCCTCCTTCTTTAACGTCTTGAACCAGCACTCGCTTGGTACCAATTTCGGCGGCGGTCTGACTGGCACCAATTTCGGCCAGTGGAACGGCGGCGTCAGCAATCCGAGGAACGGCCAAGTAGACGCCCGGATAACTTTCTAGGGTTCTCGCCGCGGACCGTTCTGTGCCACTAGACAGGGGAGTGTCAGCACGGAAGCGCTTCCGACGTGTCATAAGTCAGCATAGACGGCTGGCCAGGAGGAACCGTTGCATTGGGGAAATTCCGCCGATTCGTGGTCTCGCCGCAGTTTTCTATGCGCGGGAGGGTCGGCCGCAGCCGGGCTGTCTCTTTCGGCGCGGCTGATGTTGTTCGACCCTGCTTCATTCGCTCTACCTTCGGGAACCTATGGCAATCCTGTGATTCCCGGCGACCATCCCGATGCCGGCGCTATCCGCGTTGGCAAAGACTACTATCTTACTCACACCACGAACTCCTACACGCCCGGCCTGCTGTTGTGGCATTCGCGCGACCTGGTGCACTGGAAGGCCGTAGGCGCAGCGCTTGATGAATACTACGGTGATGTTTGGGCGCCGTATCTGTGCGAATACAAGGGGCGCTTCTATATTTACTTTCCCTGCGATGGAAAACTGCAGGTGATCTATGCAGCCAGTCCCCTAGGCCCGTGGAGCAAGCCGCTTCCGCTGGGGCTGAATGGCATCGACCCGGCCCACATAGCCACGCCCGATGGACACCGCTATCTGTACACCGCTGGCGGCTACTGCACGCCACTCTCGAGCGACGGCCTCTCTGTACGGAGCAAGCCAAGAAAAGTGATCGATCCGTGGCCGATTCCGGAAAGCTGGCGCGTCGAGTGCATCTGCATGGAAGCTCCTAAGCTGTTCTACCGTGGCGGCTACTACTACCTGACCGTTGCGCAGGGAGGCACTTCGGGACCGCCGACTAGCCACATGGTGCTCTCGGCGCGTAGCCGTGAGGTAGAAGGGCCATGGGAGTGGTCGCCCTTCAATCCCATCGTGCACACCTACAACGCGGAGGAGAAGTGGTGGTCAAAGGGGCATGGGCGGTTGGTCGAGTCCACCGACGGCTCGTGGTGGATGACGCTACACGCCTATGAGAACGGCCTCCGCACACTTGGAAGGCAGGTTTTGCTACTCCCGGTCGAATGGACCCGGAATGACTGGTATCGCGTGCCAGCGGGAACTTCCGCAGCAGCTCCCATACACAAGATGTTGCTGGAGCCAGCCACCCCGCAAGCGCACGAGGAAAACACGTTCGCCGGTCCGGAACTCGACCCTCAATGGCAGTTCTGGAAGGGGTATAACTCTGACCGCGTGCGCGTTGCCAACGGCGCTCTTACGCTTACAGCGCATGGCATGAGCATCGCCACTACCTCAGTCCTGACGCGCGTGGCGACCGACCGCGTGTATACGGTCGAGGTAGATGTAGAGATCGAGTCCGGCTGCGAAGCCGGTTTACTGCTTTTCTACGACGGCGCGCATGCGTACGGATTGCGTTTGAGCGCAAACCCGCACACGCCGGCTATGCCCAAGACGACGCTGGTCCACGCCACACGTGCGACATTGCGCATCGTGAACGACGACCAGGAGGTGGACTTTCTTTACCGCATTGAGAACAGCAATTGGACACGCTTGCGCGATTCCTTGGACGTGACTTGCTACAACCAGAATGTCTTCGGAGGTTTTCTCGATCTGCGCCCCGCTTTGTACGCCTGCGGCTCAGGCTCGGCCACCTTTCGCAACTGGCGCTATGTACCGCGGGCAATCGAGACGGCATGAGTGAGTTTGCCGATCGGCCTGCGGCCTCGGCCAAACTGGGAAGGACACAACCATGAGCTTGTTTCACACTCTCTTCGTCTCCACACTCGCTCTGCTCTCACTGCCGCACGCAATTGCCCAGACCGTCGATGTGACGACCTATGGAACTCGACCCGGCTCCGGCCATGACAGCACAGCCGCGGTTGAGAAAGCGTTAGCCTTCGCTGAACAAAACCATCGCGCGCTGATCAAGTTTCCGCGTGGGCGCTACGACTTCTGGCCTGCGCAGGCAGCGAAGCGACGCCTCTTCATCTCCAATCACGATGATGTGGCCGAGCGTGCGGTCGCGATGCCGATCGAACATGCTCATGGACTCACGCTCGATGGCGGCGGCTCGGAGTTCGTGTTTCATGATTCCATTCTGCCCGTGATGGTTGCAAACTCGGACGGAATCAGGTTGCGCAACTTCTCCATCGATTACGCGACGCCGCATATCGTGCAGGCCCGGGTCGTCAGCAGTGCCGGCGGTTCTGCCGCTCTACACATCGACGATACCCGCACGTATGAAGTAAAGGACGGGCACATCGATATACGCGGCGAGAGCTTTGAGCAGCCTGCACATTCAAGCGTGGTCTTCGATCCGAAAGAGAAAGGGCTCGCGCCCGGCACCGGCGACAACTGGCAGTTTTCCAAGACGACTGCCGAGGCGCTCCGTCCTGGCGAGGTGCGCGTTTCCGGTCTGAAGCAGCAGATCCGTCCCGGCGACATACTCATCCTGTGGAATGGTGACCGACCCAATCCGGGGATCTTTGTAAGCCAGAGCAGCCGGGTCACCGTGGCCGCCGTGAACGTGTATAGCGCGCAGGGTATGGGTTTTCTCGCACAGAAGAGCGAAGCAATTCACCTCGACAGCTTTAGTGTCGAACTCAAGCCGGGCAGCGGACGCTATGTGACGACCATGGCCGATGCCACGCATTTCTCGAACTGCCGCGGGCGGCTCACGATTGAAAATGGCTTGTTCGAGAACATGCTGGACGACGGCATCAACGTGCACGGCTCGTACCTTCGTGTTGCTGCTCATCCGTCGCCGGATACCGTCACGCTGGAGTGGGGCCACTCACAGACGTTCGGCCTGCCCTTCGCCGCCGCCGGCGACACGCTGCGCTTCGTGCACCCGCAGACCGTCGAGCCCTATGCAACCGCAACAGTTTCCAATGTCGAGGGCATCGACGACAAACACCTCCAGGTGCGCTTTACCGCGCCACTTTCTTCGTCCATCGCACTCAAGGACGGAGTCGAGAATCTGGCTTGGCGGCCTACCGTGCTCTACCGGAACAACCACATCCGCCACAACCGCGCCCGCGGCGCCTTGTTTGGCTCGCAGGCCTCGACGATTGTGGAGAACAACTTCTTCGATCATCTCTCAGGTCCCGCACTGCTGTTCAGCGGGGACGCCGTTTATTGGTTTGAAAATGCTCCTGCCCACAATGTGCTGGTGCGACACAATCGATTTCTCGATACCAACATGGGAACCTTTGGCTCCGCGGCCATCTGGATCGACCCGCCTCACAAGGCGCCGGAAGGCCCGACCTATTTCAGTGTCCGCAACATTCGCATCGAGGACAATCAGTTCAATCAGTTCCAGCGGCCGCTCATCTATGCCACATCTGTAGACGGACTCGGCTTTCGCCACAATACTGTAACTTCTAACCGCGACTATCCTTCCATCTTTCCTGCTGATTCGCCTGTCTTCTCGTTCACGCACGCGCGTTGCGTGGACGTTGCAAACAACAAATTACCCGTGCCCCTCGACCCCGCCTCGGTCCGCACACAGGACGCCACCTTCGTCACCATCGAAGGGGTCTCAGCAGAGTTGAACCCAATAGTCTGCGCGAGCAGCTTCCGCCCGTTGCCAGGAGAACAACCGTGATCACCCAACGCCGGCTCCGCCTGCTCTCATCGTGCCTTTTCGCCTGCGCACTACCCTCCCTCGCGCAGGCGGTACACACCATTGCTGCCGATCGCGTGGCCGCGGTCGAGCGAGAAGGCCAGCCACGCGCCGATCTCGGCAACGGGTTCTACCGAAACCCCGTGATCCATGGCGACTATGCTGATGTCGCCCCGGTCCGCGTAGGGCATGACTATTATCTGGTCAACTGCTGTGGTGATCCTCGCGGTCTGCTCGTCTGGCACTCGCGAGACCTCGTCAATTGGGAGCCGTATGCGCGTATCCAAGTTCCGGTCAAGGGAAGCATCTGGGCACCGGAGCTTGTCTACCAGCACAGCCTTTTCTACTTGTATCTCCCCATCATGTCGACCGGAACAGTATGGGCGATGACCGCACCGGCCATGAAAGGTCCGTGGAGCAAGCCGGTCGATCTTGGCCTCGCCGGCATCGATCCCGGTCATATCACTGGTACGGACGGTCGTCAGTATCTCTACGTAGATGCCGGCCGGGTTGCACCCCTTGCCACCGATGGTCTCTCGGCGGCGGGCCCCCTCACCAAGGTCTATGCAGGTTGGCGGTACCCCAGCGATTGGCCGGTGCAGTGCTTCTGCCTGGAGGCGCCGAAGCTCTTTCACCACGGCGACTTCTACTATCTCGTTTCTGCGCAGGGCGGCACGGATGGTCCCTCCACCAGCCATATGGCGGTCGTCGCACGTTCCTCCTCGCCCACTGGCCCGTGGCAAAACTCGCCGTATAACCCGCTCGTTCACACCACGCTGCGCACTGAGCACTGGTGGTCGCAGGGCCACGGGGTGCTCATCGACGATCCGGATGGGAACTGGTGGATGCTCTACCACGCCATTGAAAACGGCTACCGCTCGCTCGGACGCGAGACGCTTCTGCTTCCGATCGAGTGGACTGCCGACGGCTGGCCTCGTGTTGTGGAAAACACGAATCCTTCGGGCCTGCTGAGCAAGCCCGAAGGAGAAGACGTGGGCGATGGCATGCCCCTCTCCGACGACTTCGAAGAGCACACGCTGGCATTGCAGTGGAACTACAGCCACATCGCCGACCTGAAGCAAGCCGTACGCTCCGGCAATGGTGAGTTGCGGCTCAATGCTGGCGGGGCTGGCGTAAGCGATGCGTCGGAGATTTCGATCGCACCTGTCAATCACTCATATGAATCAACCGTCGCAGTCGAAGCTCTGCCGGGCGCTCAGGCCGGCCTGGTGCTGCGTTCAGACAGTTCGGGAAATACGGGAGCGTTCCTCTCGCAGGGGCAGCTCTCGATGATTGTCCGCGGGCGTCCGCAACTCAAGCTGCCTTGGTCAGGCACAACCGCCTGGTTCAAGGTTCTCGACAACGACCATGACATTTCTGTGTATTACGGCGAAGACGGCAAGCAGTGGCGCCGCTTCGATTTTGGCGTCGAGTTCGATGGAGACGCCTCCGTGCGAATCGCGTTGGTGGCGGGTGGCTCGGGCGTCGCGGTGTTCCGGCACTTCACCTATCACGGCCTGGATAGCGGCTCACGATGAATCGCAGACGTTTCCTCGCGAATGCCGCCGCGCTATCGCTCTCGGGCATAGCCACGCGCGCGCTTGCTATTCCCGACGAGTCGGCCTGCACGATTCGACTTGATCCCATCCATACCCTGGGTCCTGTGGCGGAGGACTTCATCGGTCTGAGCTATGAAGCGGCGCAACTTGCCAATCCAAATTTCTTCTCTCCTGCCAATGCTGCTCTCATCGGCCTCGTGCGCCGTCTTGGGCAACATGGCGTGCTCAGGATCGGCGGCAATACGAGCGACCTCACCCTCTGGCAGGGTGAGCAAACCGGCACCGTTCCGCTTGCAGACGGCGCGAAAACATCGCGGATACCCATCGGCCCAGCATCGATTCGCGCCCTTGCAGGCTTCCTCGATGCGATTGGCTGGAGTCTCCTCTATGGATTGAACCTGGGCACGGGCACAGCCGCGCAGGCAGCCACAGAAGCGCAAGCTGTCGCCAGCATCGTCGGTGCGCACCGGGTCGTCTTCCAGATCGGTAACGAACCGGATATCTTCGGTTCACGCCTGCGTCCCCATGTCACTTGGGACTTCACCGCGTACCTCGCCGAATGGCATCGCTTCAGGCAGGCCATACTTGCCGCGTTGCCAGAAGCCGCGTTCGCTGGGCCAGATACCGCGGAGGTCGACAACATCGACTGGATCGTCCCCTTTGCGCGGGGGGCCGGGCGTGAGGTTCGCTTCCTCTCTGGACACTATTATGCTGAGGGCCCTCCGACGAGCGCTCAGACCACCATCGCCAAACTGCTTGCGCCCGACCCGCGTCTTGCTGCTGAGTTGATCCTTGCGGCACGTGCCGATGCGATCGCGCAGCGTCCCGTGCGAATGACTGAGATCAACTCCTGCTTCTGGGGCGGCAAGCCAGGGGTCAGTGACGTCTTAGCCTCTGCGCTGTGGGGCGGCGACATCATGCTGCGTCTCGCTGTTGCGGGGTATTGCGGCGTCAATTTCCACGGAGGCGCCAGCAAATCGCTCTCTACAGCGCTCGGCGGAGGCCCGTTGGCCAGTGCTTCGTCGAGGCAGGATCGCATCGACCAAGCCAGCGGCAGTTACACGCCTATCGCCGGCAATGAGTTGGTCGGCTTCCGTGCCCGCCCGCTCTACTACGGCATGCTGCTCGCCAGCCAGCTTTGCGGCGGCACACTTATCCGTGCCACGCTCGAAGGTCCGGAGCAGCGGAATGCTAGCGTCTACGCGGCCCGTCTCGAAAACTCTTTACGCGTCGCCATCTTCAACAAAGAGCTTACCCAGCCCGTCAGCATCACTATTCATCCCGGCCTCTACCCACATCGCGCGCGCCGGTGGAATCTCACCGCACCCCATCCAGAGAGCCGCGAAGACATCCTTCTGGCAGGCAACGCCGTTTCCAGCAGGGGAGAGTGGTCACCACAAGAGCTCACGATCAGCGTGCAGCCAGACAGCTCGATCCAACTGCAACTTCCTCCAGCCAGCGCAACGCTGCTGTTCCTTGACACTTAGGAAGGTGCATGCGCCACCTTGAGACGGAGAAGATATTCGACTCTAGGCATCCGTCTGCACAGCTTAGGGCGAACAAGCCGAAGGGTCATTTTCGACACCTGTGTTGCCCGATACCCTGCAGTTCTTCGATACGCCGAAATGGAGCGGATTGTTACCATCTGGGAGCGCCGGATCGGGTGCTCCGAAGGTGTTGTCTAGCACCTTTATGCCATTCGTGTTGTCCACCTCTACCGCTGGGCCATAGACACCGGTGACATAGGGTTGCTGGTGGCGGCCCCAGCCGCTGAAGCTGTTGCCGCTGATGGTGATGTTGCGGTTATCGTACGAAGTTGCTGAATAGGTAGAGTTGCCCGTAACCATACCCACCCAGACATTCGCGAGAGAGTTATTGACGAAAGTGTTGCCTTCGATTCGCATATCCACATTCTGTGGACCTTCGCTCCAGTAGAATTCCGGCGCCGCCATCAATGCTGTGCTCGGCACATCGTGGAAGTAGTTGCCCCGAATCACGCTGCCTGGCGCGCCTTTGATCAGCACGCCGCGTGCACGCATCGAACTGATGCGGTTGTAAGTCAGGGTGCTTCGCGATTGCACCGTGTTGTCCCAGGTCCGGTCCAGCAGTCCGGTTGGATCGTTCGTTGGGTCCGCTGCGCCGGCACGAATGATCGTCACATCGCGATCCAGCATCAGGTGCCGCCCGTCCGACTCGACCGCGATTCCCAGTATCTTCGCCTCGTTCCGTACCTCGTCCTGCACCCAGTCGAGCACGGAGACCGTATCGCCCACCGCATAAAAGTCCGTCGTTGTCGGGATGACGATCTCTCGTGGACTTACCTGCGCATTCACGACCGTAGCGAATGTATGGAAATCAAATCCGTCGTCGTCGTTGCCGGAGATATCGCAATGCGTAAAGGTAAATGCGCCACGATTGTTCTGCTCAAACGTTCCGCCAGTTGCGCCGATCAACTCGCCCGGTCTGCGGCCTTGCAGAAAGTTGCCGAAAAAGGCTTTTCCGTTTGTATTGCCTACGCCCAGAGCACTTCCTCCTCCGCGCGGATATACCTTCACGTCCGTCACACGGAGTGAGCCAGTGACATTCAGATCGAGCCCCGTGCCCCGAGCGCCATTTGGCCATAGAGCGACCTGCTTGCCAAGATAGTCTGCGTTTGGCGCAGCGTTCAAGATGAAGCGCCATTGTCCAGGTCCGAATTGTTGCTTGCTCACAATGGTTGGCACCACGGTCTGGTCGTAGGTTTTATAGGCAGGATCGGAAAAGACCCGCAGCAGCGTCACCGCTGCCAAGTCCGGCCGCGTGTTCGGGTCTGGATCGTCGTAGCCTGGATCAATCTGCACATCGACGCTGTTCGGCACTGCGTTGAGCTGGATGACGGTACCTTGCGTGAACCACCGCGTCGTCGAGTCCAGCACCAGCGATGCGATGGTCAGCTTGTTCACGGCAAACTCCTGGATCCAGTCATCGGAGTCCGAGGTGGAGAGCAGCACCGCATGCGGGGCGCCAAGAATTCCAATATTGTCCGCATGGTAGATCGCGATGAAAGCATTCGCACCCGTCGCGGGCGTCTTCATTACATAGCTCCCCGTAGGAATGTAGACCAGCCGCAGCTTACCGTCGTTTGCAGCGTTGCCGGCAGCAATCGCGTCCGCAATCGCTTTATTGATCGCCGGAGCATCGTCCGTCACCCCATCGCCTTTCGCGCTATACGGGTTGCTCTTCACGTTGTAGATATGTGCCGCGCTCTTCTTCAACGCCATATAGTCTGCTGGAGGCACAAGCCCGGCCTGCGGGTTATTCCAGTCAACTTGCTCTTCGGGCAACTGCTCATCGAGAACAAACGGAAGCGACACGCTCTGGCTGGTGCTCCCGCTCGCTGCCTCAATGGTCAGCGTCCGCTGGCCGCCAGCGGCGCCAGATGTCGCTGAAAAAGCCAGTTTGCCTATCGAGCCCGGTGCGAGTGTGAGTTTGCGCGGCACGACAGTCACGCCAGCTGGAAGCCCTTTGACAGTGATCGAGAGCGGCGCGGCACCGGCGTCTGGCGACGTGGTGATAGTGAGAGTCTGATTGCTGCCCGTCACCATCTGCAGGTTCTGCAGTCCAAGTTGAATGGCTGGAGTCTGCGCCCGGGCGCAAGGCAGAAGACATAGAGAACCGGCAAACAGCAGGAGGGCGTTGGTCCTGGAGAAAAGCGAGATGCGCATGGGGATTCCTAATCCATTGAGTAAAGCTTCATTGGCGAAGGCAACTGCTTCCTGCTCTCGAGCCGCCTTAGACCGTGCTTCGTCAACGCGGGAGCAATCTACGCTCGTGACGCAAGCCCACGGAATTGGACGATTCTACGGACTTTTTCTAGTACATATGGTGGGGGTAACTGGGCGCCGAAAGTGGAAAGTCCAATCTCCCAAGTCAGTCTTCTGATCGAGATAGTTGGCGCCCGAGCCACCGGCGAAGATGATCTGGGTGAGAACGCGAGCGCCATGAGGGGACGCGGTATTGCTGAAAGACAATCCAGGATGGGCGTCCGTCCAGGGTGGGCGTGCCGCCTGGAGGACCAAGGAAACGGAAATTGAACTGGCACGGGAATGAAACTGCTGGTCGATATGGACCTGTAGCCGCAATTTGCTAGGGCGCTTCGCTGACCATCTCCTGTAGCAGTCTTCGGCCTTAACTCCAGCGAGGCGTTCGTGAGCGTGAACGGGCGGTTGGTCGAGGTGTCCCGGCGTTGATCGGACTCATCAACGTAGCTCTCTGATTGGTTGCCGGTACGGTTCGACTCCTCCTCGGCCCACTCAGCGCTCCATCAATGCCTGAGTGAGTCGGGCGCCGCGTTCGGCTGCAGCTTCTTCGCTGCGCTCCGAATCGGCAACCGAGATACTCTTTAATGGGCATAAATCCGAAGGGCATCTGCGAATTCTTTGCCCTCCTAATCGCGGGCATCAGTCGCTTCGCTTCTCTGGCACCATGTCCGGAGCCGTATAATTCTCGCCGCTGGTGAAGCTGCTTCATAAAGTCGGGGTGATATTTGCTTTGTGTCTGGCGTCTACGCCACATGGGGCCGCGACACGCCTTGGTGCATTTGCCGAAGGTTATATGCATCATGTCTGGCGCACGCAGGATGGTCTGCCCGACCAAACCGTGCAGGCCTTGGCGCAGACTCCGGACGGCTACCTTTGGATTGGCACAAAAGCGGGGCTCGTGCGCTTCGACGGGGCACGGTTCGTTGTGTATGACCAGACCGATGCTCCAGGGTTGACCGACAGCAGCATCAACTGTCTCTTTGTCTCACGAGACGGAAGCCTATGGATCGGTACCGAAGGCGGAGGCGTGGTTCGTCTTCATGATGGCGTCTTTCGCGCCGTTCCAACATCAGATGGAGGCTCTGACAGTTTCATCCGCAGCATTTTTCAGGATCGCCGCGGTGTCATGTGGGTGGGCGGGGACCAGGGACTGTTTCAGGTGAGGGGGTTCTCCCTTCAGCGTTTAGACAGCACGGCATCCGTTCCTTCCATTTTTGTTCGCGCCATAGTTGAAGATGCGTTAGGGCAGGTGTGGGTGGGCGGCACAACCCTGCTCTGCTTCGACGGTGCGCGGGTTACCGAGCACCCGCTGCCGGGTGGCCCCAGCGTAAGCCTTGTGACGGCAATGCTCGCTGATCGCGAGGGCAAGATCTGGGTCGCCACGCTCACGGGCCTGCACACACTACTTCCTTCGGGAGAGCTGCATCCTGTCAGCTCTGCCTTCGGCACCATTCAATCGCTCAAGCAGAGCGACGATGGCGGACTGTGGATCGGCACTCTCGGGAGAGGCGTGTTTAAGTACGATCACGGTTCGTTGACCAACATCTCTGCTGAGGACGTGTTGCCGAGCAACACTATCCTGGCGATGCTGGAAGACAGCGAGCATGACCTATGGATTGGGACACAGGCAGGCGTGGTAAGGCTCTCGCTGTCGCCCGTCAGCATGCGGTCTTTTCCCGAGGTAGAGAATGCTGATGCTGGCGACTCGCCCTTCGAGAGCCTCTATCAGGATCACGATGGATCGGTATGGGCTGCCTCGCGTCATCTCTTTCACACACATGCCGGGCGACTGCGAAGCGAGACATTGCCAGGACTGCCGCAGGTGCGCGTCCGTACTCTACTACGCGACCGGAACGGCGAGTTGTGGGTGGGCACGGATGGCGGCGGCCTCTATCACCTGACGCCGACAGGAGAGCAGCATTACACCCACTTGGATGACCTCGCGAATGATTTCATTCGTGTCATCCTGCAGGCGCGAGATGGCTCATTCTGGCTGGGTACGGACGGAGGCGTAAGCCATCTATGGCAAGGGAAGTTCGTCAATTACAACACTCCACAAGGACTCTCTTATTTCAGCATTACTGCGATGCTGGAGGATCGCGCCGGCGATGTGTGGGTGGGAACCAGTCGCGGACTGAACCGGATTCACAAGGGGATGGTGCTCAAGGATGCGACCACAAACGCGTTGCAGAGCCAAAAGATCTGGAGCATTCACGAAGACAGCGAAGGTGGTCTGTGGTTTGGCACCAGCAATGGTCTCTACAGCTTGCACGGGAACCGGCTGACGCGCTATACGCGAGCACAAGGCTTGGCCAGCGACATCGTGTATCAGGTGCTGGAAGACGACGCTGGGAGGCTGTGGCTGGGTGGTCCGCATGATGTGACATGCATCGCGCGTCACGCACTCGAAGCAAGCGCGACACCCAACGACAGGCGCACACCGGCATTCACGATTTACCCGATCTCACAGGACTTCGAGTCGGTGGAATTGAGCGCCGGTATCCAGCCGGCAGCGTTCATCGATCGGCAGCATTCTGCTTGGTTCGCCTCCAACAAGGGACCGGTGCAGATTCCGATTACGCCCAACTCCGCACAGGCGCCAAAGCCCATCAACATCGTAATCGACCAAGTCGTTACCGATGGTCGTGAGCGATCGGTCGCGTCCTCCCTAACACTGGAGCCAAACGATCGTCGGCTTGAGATATCCTTCGCGGCGATCCTGCTGCGATCTCAAGAGGCGCTGCGCTATCGCTATCGACTGGAGGGCTTCGATCCGGAATGGAGCGAGCCGACGACGCGCCGGGTCGCCACCTATACCAACCTCCCGGCGGGTCACTATCAATTTCGGGTGACTGTTTATGAGGTCGATCATCCGGCACAGATCTCCAAGGTCTCCCTGAAGATCGAGCAGCGTCCGCATTTCTATCGCACGCTCTGGTTTGCGCTTGTATGCCTTCTGCTGGCGATTCTGCTGGCGCTTGCGTTGCACTATTACAGGTTGCGGCAGGTGGGGATGCGCTTTCAGTCGGTGCTGCAAGAACGCAACCGGCTGGCCCGGGAGATGCACGACACACTTATCCAGGACTGTACTAGCGTCTCAGCGTTGCTAGAGGCAGTGTCCAGCATGGATTTCGCGGACAAGATGCTCAGTCATCAATTGCTCGACCACGCCCGTGACCAGGTACGCACCTCCATCGATGAGGCGCGCAATGCCGTCTGGGATATCCGGCACGAGGAAACCACGGAGCAGGACCTGAGTGCCGCGGTCTGCAGGATGGTTAGTCAGATGAGCGAACGGGGTGGCATTGCGATGGAATGCAGCATGATCGGAAAGGCCTTCTCGGTTCCATCTCGCATCCGCCGCGAGATCCTTATGATTGTTCGCGAGGCTCTGTTCAACGCCCAGATGCATGCGCAACCCAGGCGGATTGATGTCCGCATGTCCTTTCGCGAACACGACTTTACCATCGATGTGGAGGATGACGGCGTCGGTTTTGACTACACCGCATTGCCTGGGGACGATGCTATGCACTATGGTCTTATCGGCATGCGCGAGCGAGCGCAGCGACTGGGCGGCGAATTACAGATCGAGATGCGCTCCTCCAGTGGCACCGCTGTACGCATTCATCTTCCGCGCAGGCTGCGCGAGACGTGAACAACGGTCAAGGGGATGCAAGGATGCAGTCCGAGTCACACGTGAAGCAGACTGTCTTGATCGTCGAAGACCATCCCATCATGCGCGTTGGCATTGCAGCGATTCTGCAAGGCAGCATTGACATGGTTGTGGTGGCGCAGGCGGGCAGTGGTGAAGAGGCGGTCACCCTCTTCAACACTCATCTACCGGACATCACATTAATGGACTTGCGATTGCCCGGGATGAGCGGTGTGGAAGCGATTCGGACGATTCGGGCTACGCATCCCTCTGCCCGCTTCGTCGTGCTGACGACCTACGAGGGTGATGAGGATATTCATCAGGCGCTGACTGCTGGAGCGAGTGGCTATGTCGTCAAAGGCATGCCTCACGATGTGCTGTTGAACGCGGTGCGTAAGGTCTGCGCCGGCGCCTCCTATTTGCCCAGTGCGGTGAGCCGCACCCTTTCCGAGCGGACGCCAAGCTCAAACCTGAGCGCGCGGGAACGTGAGGTGCTTTCGTTGTTGGCTCGAGGCAATAGCAACCGAGACATCGGCACGGCTCTCGGCATCACTGAAGCGACGGTGAAGTGCCATGTCAGCGTCATTCTGACGCGATTGAATGCCGCCGACCGTACTCAGGCGGTGGTAGTGGCACTGCAACGGGGTTTGCTGCATATCTAGGAGCATTTCGGGATAGATGGAGAGGGGCCTGGCGAAAGCTATTGTGACTTTCCTTGCAAGAAAGACCTCAGCCGAATAAATCTTCGCATTTCACCGCCATGAACCAAATGCTTGAGGTGAATGTAAGCGTCCGACAAAAATCGTCATCGATCCTACTTTCGTCTGATCCCCAGTCTTGTAGGTGGGGAGTAGTGTTCGTGTGAACTTGAGGGACCCAACCCTCCGTCGCAAGGGACGATCCACATGACTGACACCTCTACGGGCCAAGCCGCACATGCACAAGCATGGTGCTACCGAACTGTGCTGGCCTGTCTTCTCATCATTTGCGTGCTGCTGCCGGCGCAACTCTGGTCCCAGGCAGACCGCGCTTCGATCACCGGCACCATCACGGATCCCAGTGGCTCCGTCGTTCCCGGCGTTCAGGTAATGGCCACCAATCCTGCCACCGGCGCGAATTACACTGCGACCTCCGACGCGAGCGGCATTTACAACCTGTTGAATCTCCCCATAGCGACCTATGTCGTCCACTATGCCAAGGCAGAGTACAGAAGCGTGGACCGGCAGAACGTAGCATTGCAGGTGCAACAGCGTGCACAGCTCGATGTGCGGCTTGAAGTGGGCGCGCAGAATCAAACAGTGACGGTCACGGCCGTCCCCGTTTTGCAGACGCAGACAGAACTGGGCACCAATCTCACCAGTCAGGTCGTTACCGACCTGCCGCTGACGGCGAACGGGGGGCGCGATATCACTTCCTTCGCCTTCTCCATCACGCCCACTGTCACGGGCAATGAATACCAAGGCCACGTTGGCGGGTCGCAGGACTTCACCAAGCAGGTGCTTATCGATGGCACCTCGAGCGACTCAGGACAGGTAGGCCATATCGGCGAGTCCGAACCCAGCATGGATGCGGTGAGCCAATTTCAGATCGATACCTCCGGCATCGGTCCGGAGTCAGGACGCACCGGTGGCGGCAGCTTTTTGTTTAGCCTCAAGTCTGGAACCAACTCGCCGCACGGAAGTGCCTTTGGCTTTCTTGCGAATGAATTTCTAAACGCGAACACCTGGGACAATAACTACTTCCGTTCCTATTATGACGCCACAAATCCAGCGGCAAGCGCCGTGACCGATCAGCAGTACCGGACACCAAAGAGCCGCTACTTTGACTACGGCGGCAGCGCTGGCGGCCCGATTTGGCGGAACCGCATGTTCATCTTCGGCGCTTACGAGCGTTACCAGCAGTCCGACTTTTCCACGACCAACGGACAACAGACTGTCCCGACAGCGGCATTTCTTACCGGAGATTTCAGCTCGCTTCTGCAGACCAGCCAGCCGCCCCTGGGCCAGGATGCGTTGGGTCACAACATCTATCCAGGCGCTATCTATGATCCGCTTACTGGAGATGTCTTCCCCCGCAATATCATTCCGCAGAACCGCATCAGCCCAGTCTCTCAGAAAATAGCCGGGCTCTATCAGAAGTACTACCAGCCCACATTTTCCGACCGTAACATCAACAATTACCCCCAGCTCCGCAATGCCGATCCGCAGTTCACTCAGCAGCAGCTGAGTTTAAAGTACGACTTCGATATCACCAGCAAGCACCGGCTTTCGGCTTCTTATATCTACACGCTGCGTCCACGTTACAACCGGGATCTCGCTTCATCGAACGGCTTGTGGCAGGCTGGCAGCCAGAATGGTGGCCCTTTGACCACGGCAGGCGTGCAGACGGTGGTGGCGAACGCTTACCGTGCCAGCGATGCGTGGACCGTTTCCCCAAACGTGCTGAACGTGCTGTCGCTGACCTTCAACCAATTTCAGAACAAGGCGGTACCTCTCACATCGATTGCAAGCAATACCTCGTGGCCGGACGCGATCGGCCTCGGGGATTACCAAGCCATCAAGAACTTCCCCCTCATAAGCTTTGGTGCGTCCGTGAACGGAGTGGGGGAAGGAAACATCGGCAACTCGTACACCCCGATGAGCGGGTACGTGGCTTACAACGAGATCCTCAATGACACGCTGACCTGGGTGAAGGGGCGCAACAACCTGAAGCTTGGTCTAGAGTTGCGCGGACTTGGTCTGAATAGCGACAACCAGGGTGGGGAACTACACTTCAACTTCAGCAACCTCTCCGGTTCGCCTGCCACGCCATCGATTCAGTCCGTCACCGGCTTCGGCTTTGCCAACTTTCTGCTTGGGAATGTCTACAGCGCCAGCAAGGACACAGAGTTCAACCAGTATGGACGGCGCAAGGAGTACGGTTTCTTTGGCGAAGACACCATCAAAGCTACTGAAAAGCTGACGCTCGATTTTGCAATGCGTTGGGACATTCCCATGCCGCAGCATGAGATTCACGGGCACTGGTCGAACTTCACAACGAGTGCCGAGAATCCCAATTTCGGCTCCTATCCGGGATCAATGCGGTATCTTACCAGCGGTGACCAAACCTTCGAACAATACGAAAACTGGTGGCAGTTCTCGCCGCATATCGGCGTGGCATATCAGTTGAAGCCGAACTTAGTCTTTCGCAGCTCTTATGGCCTCTACTACGTACCCATTGGCAACAATGGCTACGGCGCGGTGCCCTATTCAGCTTCGACAGGGTACCAGGCTATTAACCAGGTCTTACCGCCCAAACTTTCGAATGGTTACCAGTTCAACTGGACCAACGGGTACCCAGGTCAAAACGTCTACTCTCCCCAAGACAATAACTCCACGTATGTGCCCTACGGCCCTGCTTCGGTCGATCCCAATTCGCTTACCATGGGCTATACGCAAAACTGGAACGTGAATGCGCAGTGGGAGTTCGCGAAATCCTCGGTTCTACAGTTAAGCTACATTGGCAACATCGGTCGCAAGCTGCACGACGGCGCATTGAATCCATATAACTATCCCACCTGGAGTCGCTACTCGCAGCTATATGAATCGGGCCACGTGTACGACTACATCTCTGGAGCAGGTGATGCCGCCGCCGCCGGTGTCCCTTATCCATATGCGAATTGGACGGGCACAGCGTATCAGGCTATTAACCCATTTCCGCAGGCAGCGAATACCTATGGACCCATCTACTTTGTAAACTCACCGTTGGGCCAGTCGAACTATGAGGCATTCATTGCCGAGGTCACCAAGCGTGCTTCCAATGGTCTCAGTATGGACTTGAGCTACACGCGATCCCGTACGGAAGGAAATAGTGAAACAGCATTCACGGATACATATAGTTCTGCCCAGAACGCGGTATATCCATATCTAGGACTTCAGGACCCCTATCAATATCGAAAGGCCGCCTCTTATCTTGCGAGTTATGACACTCCCAATGAAGTGAAGGGTTACGTGAACTACGAGTTGCCCTTCGGCCGCGGCAAGCGCTTCCTCGCACAAAAGCGCTGGCAGGACCTGCTGGCCGGTGGCTGGCTAGCAGGTGCTATCGTGGACTACCATTCCGGATACCCCTATGGCGCCGTTGGATCGCAGAATTATTATCCTGGCTGGAGCGCGGTCTATACCAACGTGACCACCAATGCCAGCTTCAAGAACACGTTCAAGAAGCTGGATCTAATCGATCCGGCGGATGCGTCCAGCAAGTACGTCAATACGGCAAACTTCAGCAATCCCGTGGATGGTCAACTGGGAAATAGTCCCAACGTCTTTAGTAATTGGCGGGGCTGGGCCAATTACAGCGAAAACGCCAGCCTGCTGAAGCGCATCGGATTTGGCAATGACGAACGCTACCGCGTCACGCTGCGTGCGGAGTTCTTCAATGTGCTCAACCGCCACTATTACGGTGATCCCAATCTTAATCTAGGCGGTCCGTACTTCGGCAATGTCACCGATACGGCGGGAAGTCCGCGCCAAGGGCAGTTGGGGGCGCGCTTCGAATGGTAGCCAGCCTACGCATTCCGCTCGCATGCATTCTCTGTCTTCCGCTCACCATGCATGCCGCCTCGTATTACGTCGACTCAGCGCACGGGTCTGACCGGAACGCGGGAATCTCCGCCGCGCAGCCTTGGCAGACGCTGGGCAAGGTCAACCACGTCAGCTTCCAGCCCGGCGATCGCATTCTGCTGCATCGCGGCTCGCACTGGCGCGAACAGTTGGCGCCGCATAGCTCCGGAACCAATGAACACCCCATTGTGATCGAACCGTATGGCGAAGGCGCGATGCCCCGCATCGAAGGCAATGGCATCGATCAGGACGCGGTGCTGCTGGAGAATGTGCAGGGTATGGAACTGCGTGGCCTTGAAGTGACTAACCTCGGCAGCGCGCCCATGCCACGGCGCGGCGTGCATCTGGCGCTGCGCAACTTTGGCACAGCGCATCATTTGGTTGTTTCTGGACTTTATATCCATGACGTGTCTGGGACCAACCAGAAGAAGGACAACGGAGGCATTGTTTTCCGCACTGTTGGCAACCTTAAGCCAAGCCGCTTTAACGGGCTGTTGATCGAGCGCAATGTTGTCTGGAAGGTCGACCGTTCCGGTATTGTCGGCGATAGCTATCACACAATGCGCACCCATTGGTTTCCCAGTCTGCATGTCGTCATCCGAGACAACTACGTGGAGAACGCAGGTGGTGACGGCATTGTGCCCTGGGCCACGGACGGAGCACTTGTAGAACACAACATCGCGCGCAAGTGCAATCAGCGCTCCACCGACTACAACGCGGGCATCTGGCAGTGGAGTACGGATAACACCACACTACGACTGAACGAGGCTTCAGAGACGAAGGGCACGCACGATGGCGAAGGGCTGGACTCAGACTACAACTCGCGCAACACGCACTTTGAATACAACTACACACACGACAATGGTGGCGGCTTCATGCTGATCTGTACGCCAGTGGAGCGCGACCATCGGCTGAATATTGGGAACACTGGCACGGTGGTCCGGTATAACATCAGTCGCAATGATGAAACGAGGCTGGTGAATCTGAGCGGCGCGGACGATGTGAAGGTGGAACACAACGCCTTTTATGTCGGCCCGGGTCACGATGTGCAGGTGCTGGTGAGCGATTGGAAAGGATGGTCGCGCAACGCAGAATTTGCCAACAACACGTTTTATGTGAACGGCACACTCCGCTTCGGTCACGCAGTGGGACGGACTGACGATGGCCGTTACATGATCGCGCCTGGCTGGAAGCCAGCGCAAAACATCACATTTGTCAGCAATCGCTACATGGGTAACATCGTCAATCCTCCAACTGATGCCACGGGACACATTGCGCCCACCGTGAGCGCTCCCCAGATTGACTGGAACGAGCCAGGATTCAATCCTGCACGACCGCAAGACTACTCCGTCTTCATTGCAGCGCACCGAATCTGGATGCTGCGCTTATTTCAGCAGCAATTCGGTCGGGTGCCTGCGGGAGAGTAGAGATGTCGAACAAGCGGTGTCGATCGCGCGTCCTTGAAATCGGTCTTACGCTTTGCCTCTTTGGCGTGGTCGCACTTTCCGCCGGGTGTCAGGTAGCCGATGCTCCTCGAATTCGTCACGTTGCAACGACTGAAGTGGAACTGCGCGCTGTTGATGGACAGATCGTCCATCTTGGTCGCGACTCTAGCGCACCAGCCTTGCTCGCCTTCTTGGCGGTGCTGCCTGAGGATGCAAAGATGACATCCGGTGATGACAGAAATTGCAAGGCATTCTTGCAACGGGACAGGAGCGGCCGATTCGCTCTGTAGGAGAGTGATCATGCAATGGTTGGAGCCATGCAGTGCAGAATGTGTTCATGAACAGATCGCGAGACAGGATCCCAAAACCGATGGCCACCTTTGGCTTCGTTGCATGTTGCTGGCGGGACTGATTTCTCTGATCCGGCGCACCTGTAGGCCCATGTATACCACGTTAACTGCTCGGCTCAGAGAAATGGCGACGGTTCGGTCCGGTTGCCATTCAGCACACTCGCCGCAGTGAATGCGCTGATACTCGGACCAGGAGACAGTGTTCAATTCCTGCGTGGGACTTCATGCGCGGGATTGCTGGCTCCGCAAGGCTCTGGTGAACCCGGTGCAGAGATTGTGATCGGCGCATATGGCACAGGACGGCGCCCGATCATTGACGGGACTGGCGATGCTGCAGTTACCTTGCACAACCAGCAATACCTTACCGTGAAGGATCTCGAAATCGTTGGAGGTCAACACTACGGGCTTTATTACAACAGCGACATAGCGAATGTCCCGATGACGAACCTGCGTTTCGTGGATCTCGATCTCCATGGCGCAGCGTTCGCATCGAAGACGCGCACGAACTCGGGCAAGCTCTTCATACAATCTAGTGCCGCGAACGGCGTGCTTAACAACGTTGTCGTGGATGGCGGACAGCACGCAATTCCACCACGTCGGAGGGAATCTACGTAAGTGCCGGGGGTGCCTATGTCTATCCCGAGACAAATCAGACGCGCGGCAATGCGGTCACTGTTCGCAACTCAACTGCTCACAACGTATATGGCGAAGCTACAATTCTGACGCAAAGCTTACAAATCCGATTTTTCATCGTGTGGGCCGTCCCACCGCTGCCTTTCGGCTTCGAGACGGTTCACCAGCTTTGAACAACGGCTCGCTTATCTCCGTGAATGGCGGTAGGGATTTCTTCGGGCTATCAGTGTCGCCAACTCAGCTACCGAACATTGGTGCTTACAACGGTTCGGGAACTGACTAGTGTGGTGAGTCATTAGTTGGTTGAACTACTTACATGGCTGAGTCGTCTAACATGGCAGGAGGCAAGCCATGGGATAAGGACGCCGTTTGCCGTTGTTGACGTTCAGCGTGGAGGATCGAGAGGCCCTCCAGGGTTGGTCTCGCCGGCGCAAGGCCGCGCAAGCGCTTGCGCTTCGGTCGCGGATCGTACTGCGGGCCTCGGCGGGATGAACGGTCACGGCGTTAGCGATCCAGAAGTTGTGCCACCGGAACTGCGGCGCTACGAAATAAAAGTAGATAGGCCGCTCTGGATGGGCGTTGTTGGTGCATTGCCGGACGATCTGGCCTCGAGCCTGCAGGCTTCCGTCAAAGCGTCCGAGCCTTCAAATCCAGCGATCAAGCAATACTTCGCCAGTGGCAAGAGAATCGACGGCGTGGCGATCATGCATCTCGACCATCTGCGAGTCAGCTAGCCTATTGCAAATTCGTTCGTGAAATGCGAGTGGGGTAGCCAACAACAGGGAGGCGTGTTACCCCCTCATTGTGCGAGTTCATCGAGCCAATGAATGTCCACATCGCCACGATTCCCTCGGCTCCAGCAAACTTCCGAGTTGCCCGTGATTCGGAAGTGATCCGAACTTGGAGTTTTCAACTTTCAATGAGTGACTCGGTGATTTGGCAACAATTGAACTCGCTTCGCCACTCAGAGGCTGAGCTCTTGGCACGACAGTGGAAGCGCCGTATCTCGCCGTCAGGTCTTATTCCTGCCGGAGCGCTGTCGTTGGATTCACGGAGCTCGCGCGCAGAGCCGGAATGAAGCCAGCAATGCCGGCTGCGATGGCGAGAGAAAACGCTGCGCCGATGAGCGTCCAGGGATCATGAGGGTCCAATCCGAAGAGCTGGCTTCGGATAAGATTCGCGGAAGCGAGCGTCAACGAAGCACCGGCAACGAGACCAGCCATGACCAGAATTGAAACCTCTCGCATTACCAGGCCAACTACATTGCTGCGTGTCGCTCCCAGCGCCATGCGAATGCCCATTTCCCGGGTCCTCCGCGCCACAGCATAAGCCATCACGCCATAAAGACCGATCACCGCCAGCAGCGTCGCCAGCCCTCCGAATACCGCAGAAAGGCTCGCTACCAACCGCTCCGTGCGCAGCGAGAATCCAATCTGTTCGTCCACAGTTTGAAGATCGACCACTGGAACATGCGGGTCGAAGAGGTGCATCCGGTTGCGCAACGCATCTTCGAATTGGCGCGGATCACCCTGCGTGCGCACATAAACAGTCATGCCGCGGATGTTGGACACTTCGAGATAAGGAAAATAGGCCTGCGGAGGAGGCGTCTCCCGCAGATCTCTGTACTTTTTGTCTGGAATCACACCGATGACTTCAGTGTGCGGTGTGACGGACTCCATGTCGTTCACCAGCCCGAAGCGCTGCCCGATCGGATTGCGGCCGGGGAAATATTCCCTCGCAAAGGTCTCATTCACGATCGCGTAATCGGTTGGTGCAACATCGCGCGCAGTAAATGCGCGGCCGGCCATAATGGGAATACCGAGCGTTGCAAAATAGTTCGGGTCCACCTGGCTAAGAACCGGTTGTTGTTCAATCGGTGTTCCTTCGAAATCCTTGCCCACGATCGCATTCTGCCAGGCAAAACCTCGCAGGATCGGCATGGTGGAGAATCCAACCGACGCAACACCGGGCATGGTTTCCAGGTCAACGCCTAACCGCTCATAAAATGATTTAGTTTCTGCGTAGGAGTATCCGCTGAGCGTCGGTGCCGTTGTGAATGTAAGAAGGTGGTCGGTTGGGAAACCGGGCCCCAGGTTCTTGAGGTTGCGCAAAGTACGAACGAAGAGGCCTGCACCCACCAGCAGCAGGAGCGACAGCGCGACCTGAACGCCGACCAGCAGCCGGCGAAGAGAAATGCCGCCGGCTGAGAGGGCGCTGGACCTGTCTTTGAGCGAGAGGGTAATTTCAGTGCGCGAACCGCGAACCGCGGGCAGGAGTCCGAAGACTAGCGACGTCAGCAGCATGACCCCCACAACGAAGGCCAGCACGCGTCCGTCCGGAATGGGGGAGACAACGAACTCGGTCGCCGCATCCGCTGGCAGATAGATGCGCAGCAGAACGCGATCCGCCAGAAAGGCCAGCGCTAGTCCCACCGCTGATCCAGCAGCCGAGAGAAGCAGGCTCTCGATGAGCAACTGACGAACGATGCGAGCGCGACTGGCCCCTATCGCCAGGCGAACAGCCAGCTCCCGCTCTCGCGCTGTGGCACGCGCCAGCAGCAGATTGGCCAGGTTGGCACAGGCAAGAAGAAGCACCGCTCCAGTGAGCGCGACTAAAAGCCAAAGCGGTCTCCGCATATAGTCGCGGAGTCCATTATCAGAGCCGGGCAAAAGCTCAACGCGGTTGTGAAGAAACAGTTGCCGGTCTCCAGCCGTCGCGGATCTCGTGAATTCAGGCTGTTGCACCTCCATTTCGAGAATGCTATGTAGAAGGGGTTGGAGCGATGCCTGCGCCTGTTGCACGCTGATGCCCGGTTTGAGGCGTCCGTACGCGGTGACCCAGCTCAGCCTGCGGCGCCGGTCTTTGAGCCCGTCCGAGTGCGGCGTCATCTCCGTCTTCATCATGATGGGAACGAAAACTTTCGCGGGCACTCCCAGTTCCACTCCGTCAAAACCGGGCTGTGCCACTCCGATCACGGTCATCGCCTGACTGTTGAGCGAGATCGTCCGCCCAACAATGTTGCGGTCACCGTCGAAGTAGCTCCGCCACAAGCTGTAGCTGAGTACCACGACCGGCTCGCTGTCGGGAACGGCGTCGTCGTCCGGAGCAATGGTGCGGCCCAATGCCGCCCTCACGCCCAGGGCCGGGAAATATGAGCCGGAGACCAGCTCCGCGCGTATTTGCCCCGCTCGGGCACCGTAGCCGAGAGTTACAGTCGTCGGGAACCGGCAGAACATCCCAGAGAAGACTTGATTGTTGTCGCGCAAATCTTCAAACATCGGCCAGGAAATGGTGCTGGGACCATAACTGTTGCCGTAATGGTTGCCGGTCTCTCGGACGATCACAAGCTGCTCGGGATGACTGACCGGCAAAAGCCGCAGCACTACCTGATCCAGCAGGCTGAACATCGCCGTATTCGCGCCGATGCCAAGCGCCAGCGTTGCGATCGCAATGAGAGAGAAAACCGGGTTCTTCGCTAATGTTCGAATGCCATAACGAACATCCTGAGCCAACCTGCCCAGCAGCGCTCCCACACGAATGTCGCGAACGCCTTGTTTGACCTGATCGACTCCTCCCACCTCGCGAAGTGCAGCGCGATATGCTTCCTCCGCTGGCATCCCCAGCCTCATCTTTTCTGACGACACCAGCTCCACATAGGCCCGAAGTTCTTCATCCAGATCGCTGTCTAGTTGATTTTTGTGGAACAGGTTTTTCCAAAGCGCACGAAGTCGAGTGATCACCGAGACCTCCTAGACGGTTCCTAGTGCCGTTGCCATCGCGAGGGATATCCGCTCCCATCGTGCTGTTTCAGTCTGAAGCCGCTTTCTGCCGGCCTTTGTCAACGAATAGAACTTTGCACGCCGGTTGGTATCGGACTCTCCCCACGTGGACATAAGCCACCCAGCCTGCTCCATGCGATGGAGAGCAGGAAACAGAGAGCCTGCCTTCACGTCGAAGGCTCCGCTGGTTATCTGCAAAATTCTGCGAGAAATACCCATGCCATGCAGTTCCTGGAGCGCGACAGACTTCAGGATCAGAACCTCGAGTGTGCCTTGCAGCAGGTCGGATTGTGGGGTCGCCATGAATACTCCTATTGACGGTCTATAAGACGATAGCGCTTCTCTTATAGACTGTCAATAGGAAAGGGCGATCTCAACCGTTGCTTTCAGGCCAAGTTACTAAGCGACCACAGCGTCTCGCAGATGCTGCACGATGCGTATGAGGTAGGCGATGCACCACTCTGCGCCTCGTGCGGTTCACTCATGATGCGCAACGGAAGTTGCTGCAAATGTGTCAACTGCGGGAGCACCAGAGGGTGCTCCCGATTTCCTTCATCAGAGAAACGCGGCCCTTAGATCCAAAATGGATTGCAGTTGAGAAGCCTTAGTATTACACTTACTCGTAGGAGTATTACCATGCAAATCACAAGTAAGGGCCAGGTGACAATTCCTCAAGAGGTTCGTAATCGGCTAGGCCTACTGCCTCATACAGAGGTTGAATTTGAACTGGTTGGAGATCATGCCCGCATCCGCAAAGCCAAGCATAGTGCCGGTGGAGGCAAGAGAGGAAACAGGCTGCTTGAAGCATTACGTGGCACGGCAGACACTCGCATGAGCACTGACCAAATCATGGCACTGACACGCGAACGACCGGACCGTGGCAGGAAGACTAGGTGATACTAGCGCTCCCAAATCTGGCCGCTCGTCTGCGCACCTGCCAAGGCGTCTTAGTGGACAGTAATATCCTACTCGACATTGCTACAAATGACGCGAAGTGGAGCGAATGGTCGGGAAAAGCGCTTGCGGAGTGTAGCGAGCATGCGTCGCTGGTTATCACTCCCATCATTTATGCGGAAGTGTCCATTGGGTATACGACCATCGAAGCGTTAGACATGGCTCTGCCCAGTAGTCTTTACCAAAGACGCCCCCTTCCTTGGGAAGCCGGATTTCTGGCGGGTAAATGCTTCCTGGCGTATCGTCGGCGGGGCGGCCAGCGAAACAGTCCGATGCCCGATTTCTATATAGGTGCGCAGGCTGCAGTGGAGCATCTGGCGGTACTGACACGGGATGTTGCACGCTTTCAAACCTATTTCTCCAAGCTAGAGATCCTTTCTCCTCCGGATGACTGGTAGTCATTCCGAGAGCAGCACACGGGATGCGGGGATCAGATGAAAGTTTTTCTTATGAAAGTTTTAGACGACTTCCACGTGATGCTCCCGAATTCCCCAATCAGTTGCCGACGCTGCGGCTAGATGAAGATAGGTCCAGCGATCGACGTGCTCGAACAGCAGAGCGCGGGTTTTGGTGCTGCATTCTATTGATCGCTCGTGCGTTCGCTCTATCGATGCGGATCTACGACCATGAGGACGCGATGATGTACGAGGAGATGGTGCGGGACAATGCGAGCAAGACAAGGAAGCCGACCTCGATCAGTACGAATTTCCCGAGGTGAAGAATGCCGTGCCTTCTTGCATCGAGGCCACGCTGGAACGGAAGTGGGATTTCCGGGGACCGGCGACTGCTGTCGTCTCACGTCCACGGCCCACACGGGCCCTGGATCCAACGGCTCCGCGCGCTGGAGCGGTTGTCGCGGGTGCGCGTCGCCCACTGCAGTGAGTTGATCGAAGGCAATTATGACAGGCCACTAGTGCCGTCTTTGATCTTGGCCTTCCAGAACCAGGACGCAGTGGTTGCGTGCTTCGAGGAAGAGTCGCAGGGAATGCTCGAATCCAGTACGGAACCAACCCTCTGTACTGTCTTTTCAGCAGACGTAGCCTCACTGCTTGGTTCGGAAGCCGCAACAGGCAGGCGAGTCCGCCAGATCGTTACAACTCGCGAATGTCCTCAATGGATCGTTGATCCGGGTCTAAATCTCTGCGAGGTGACGTGGGCGGTCGCAAAGGAATTCGTTGCGGCGCACCATCGGCAAAACGATCCTCCGCCAGACTGGAAATTCGGGACGGCTCTTCTCTCTAGCGGCGAGCTCATTGGTGTCATGATGGCTGGCGACCCGTAGCGCCGAACATCGACTACCGCTCGGTCATTGAGGTCACGCGAGTATGCGTGAAGGATGTTGTGCCACGTGAGCTAGGTTGGAATGCTTGCTCCACGCTCTACTGCTATGCCTGCCGGGAAGCTCAAAAGAGGGGCTACCGGGTCACGGCACAGATGTTCCCTTCGTCGTCGACCGCCGGCCCCTGGTCGGACTGCCAAATGCTCGCCTCCGAACCGGTGGGTGACATGTTCAATACGTCCACCTGCGCAAGCGTCTTGGCGTCATACGCCATCAAGAAACCATGATAGGGCTCTTTGTCGCAGTGCGAAGCGTAACTTACATACACCATGCCGTTCGCCAGCATAAGCGCGGGACGCTGGTTCTGCATCAGCGCATCGAAAGCAGGCGCACTGATCACAACTGGACTTCCCGGCACGTCCGCACCAGTTGCGAGGTCGAGTGCGTGAAGCCTCTGAATGAATCCCGTCCCTGGTCCAGCCAGCACACCGGCGCGGGACAGCGCCACCACGTACAGCACTCCACGGGCCTTATCAATGACAGGTGTACCGATAATCCCAATCTTGCCATTGATATCGAGGCACCCAAAATCGGCACTGTGTACATCTGGGGGCGTTCCGAAGTTCACGTGCCAAATTGGCTGGACGGCCTCGTTATCGTTTGCGTCGAAGGCGTAGACGCTGTTATTCACAGTGGTCACATAGACGAGGTCTCAAGTCCCTCCGCCCACTTCAACTCCGTTCGCTACTAGCGGCTGCGTATAGGGCTGATCATCCACTACCCGTTTCAACAACATTCCGAATTGAGTTTTATTCACATTCCCAGGCGTCAACAACGTCTCATGAAGATTTGCGCCGGTCCTGGCGTTATCGTTGCGCCGGGTGAGTACATCTACTTGCGCATGCGAACGTCGCTGCGAAAAGACAACGGTGAGCAAGTAAAGAAATTAGGGCTCGTCCAGAAGTTGAGCAACGAGCGGAATGGCAAAGCATCCAATAGATCCCTCGATTTGACATTGTATTTCTCCCCACAGAATAGTCCAGCAAAGTAAGACGACCTCCTTGGGTAGTGCTCCGGTCGGAGCGGGCAGTCCTACGGTGACGGCAACTTTCCGAAATATAGGCTGATGTGGCCCTTGTACTCTCCTTTGGCGATCGCAGGTTGCCCCATGGGCCCCATGGATTGCGGGCCGCCGAACTTGTTGCCTATCGCAGGGATGGCATGCAGAAAGGAAACTCCGGCATTCGGGAATGGCACGGCAACTTGCCCCAGCAGGTTCGAGGGCGGGACCTTCGGAGTGAAGACCTGCACATAGATTGGGGAGTCGCGATGCTGGTCCACCATCGCGATGATCGGGCCTTCAGAGGTATCGAGCTGCAGCCAGCGCACACCTGAGTAAAACCCCTTGAAGATGAGATAGTCGAAGTGCTCTCCGGGCTTGAGATCGTCCGGATCCCCGACCATGGTGTTGTTATAGGGCCTGTTCCAGACGTCGAGAGTATCGCCGGCGAGGCGATCCTGATAGACGGGGGCGGGTCCTTCGCCAAGGAATCGCAAGCCTTTGACATCAGCTTCGGGATAGTCGAATCCGATGCCGAAATATTCCTGGGCACCGCTGATAGCGTAGGCGTAGTCGATGGACAACCAGCCGCTGGGCTTGAGACGGTAAGTCAGCGATTTCATCGGGCCGTCGAAAGCCGCGGAGATGACCAGATCCTTGCCATCGATTTTATGGGTTAAAGAAGTTAGCCTGGAGTCCGGTGCAACAACAGCTGGTGGTGGCGGCGTAGACGGCGGATTTTGCCTGCGCGCGGGAGCACGCCTGGGGCCCATCGCCATGACGCGGGGGCCGTTGGCCAGGGAGAAGGACTTGCCCTGCCGAGAGGCAGAGACCAGCAGGCCGGTGGTCTTGCTTATCTGTAACGACAGGTCACCCGCGGACGCAACGAGTGTGGCGCTGGATTCGGTGGCAGCAGGCTTTGCGCCGCCACCAGACTGATCAACCTGATCCAATCGGCTCTCGAGATCGTCGACAGGCCAGACGTAGGTCTGAATCACGCGGCCGGTGGCGTCCTTGATGATGAGTCGAGAGGCGTCGGGTGTCCTCTTTGCGCCGCCCCCGGAGGCAGGAGTAGGCGGCCCCCAACCGTCCCAGCCTGCGGACGAGCCCGGCGCCAGCGAACGGCCATGGTCGATCCGCGATGCCAGCACGACCGAACCGGAAGCTGTGTCGTTGGGTTGGGGAAAGGCGATCGTCTGCCATTCGTAGGTGCATTGGTCAGCGTTGAGGAAACCGTAACGATTGCTCACAGTGTAGTTATGCGAGGTGGCGTCAGACGGTGTCACGATAATCGGCGACCAAAGCTGTTTGACTGCGTAGAAGCTCGCTTCCCGCTCACGATATGGGCCGACGATGCCATCAGGGGCCATGTTGCCCTGTGAGTCGAGAATGCCGCCCTCATCCACGCGCTTCACATCTTCATCCACAAACGACCAGATGAATCCGCCGGCACCGGCCTTGCTCTTGAGAATGGCACTCCAATAGTCCTGCAGACCTGCGCCGGCCCCGCCGTCATAGAGCCCGTGCAGCATCTCTGTGGGCATCAGGACAGGATCTTGAGCAAGCTTCTGCTGCAATCCGTCATAGGTGGGGTAGTGCTTGGTATCGGCGATACCTGGAGGATAGGCCGCCCAGGGGTGCAGGACCGTGCGCTTCTGCGGATCGTACTTTGCGTAGTCGCCATCGAGATCGAAGTTGAACCCGCCTTCATTGCCGTTGTCCCAGAAGAGGATGGACGGATGGTTGACGTCATGCTCAACCATCTCCTTGGCCAGCTTATGGCCGATGTCGGTGTCGTAATGCGCCTGCCAGCCGCTGAGTTCATCGAGGACATACAGGCCAAGCTCGTCGCAGGCGTCGAGGAAGTGACGGTCCGGCGGATAATGGCTCGAACGGACGGCGTTGCCATTCATCTCCTTGATAAGGTTGATGTCGTCTCTGGAGATCTGTTCGGACAGGGTGCGGCCGGAATCGGGCCAGAACGAATGGCGGGCGACGCCCTTGAGGAAGACACGATTGCCATTAACGAATAAGCCTCGTCCCGGGCGGACTTCAACGGTGCGGAATCCAAACCGCTGATGCACGGTGTGGACGACAGTATCTCCCAGTTTCAGCCGCACTTCGAGTTGGTAGAGATTCGGCGTCTCGGCGGTCCAGAGCCGCGGGTTGACAATCTTTCCGGCGAGGTGGGTTACACCATTGAAGGCGACATTCTTCACTATGACCGGATCACCAACAGGCTTGCCGCTTAGATCGAGCACCTGCATCTCCACAGAAGCTGCGGTGCCACCCGAAGCTGCTGTGCGCAGATCGGAGAGCGCGACATCGACATCGAGGGAGCCCGCCGCGGTGGCGTTGATGGCCATGCGATCGACAAATGTCTTGGGGAAGGCCTCGAGATAAACCGGCCGGAAGATGCCGCTGTAGTTCCAGTAATCGCCGCGACGCTCGGCGTGATTGACCGACTCATTCGTAGATTCATCGTCGACGTCGACCTGGATCTCATTCTGTTGACCAGCGGGCTTGAGAAGACTTGTAATGTCGTACTTGAAGGCGTAATAGCCGCCCTGATGTATAGGACCAGCCGATTCACCGTTGACGGTGACCCGGGTATCGGTCATGACTCCTTCGAACTTGATGAAGACGGCTTTCTCTCGCCAGGTAGCAGGCGTGGTGAATAGCCGCGTGTAAATGCCATGAACGCGAGGCCAGCCCCCCGGAGGGGTGACTCTTCCATAGGTGTAGATGCCGAAGCCTTGCAGTTCCCAATTGGACGGGACACCGATGGTGGACCACTTGTCGGCATTTTGACCCTTATCGCACTTGAATTCCCACTTGACCGGATCATCCTTGCCCAGGCCTGAAAGATACTGAGTTTGAGTCTCCGCTGCTCTTGCTACCGAAGCCAGAAGAAGGACCAACAGAGCAGCATAACGAGCTGACGAATACATCGGAAATCTCCCAACAACCGTAGTCTCGAAGCAGTCAATTGCGTCATGTTCATTTCGATGGGAAGCAGCGGCCCAACATTGCTCCAGGATCCTACTCAGCGAATGCAACTAGAAGCTGATTTTGGCGGAGAGCTGCAAGTCGCGCGGAAGCGATCCGTAGGGGGACTGTGGTCCCTTCTGGATAGTCCCGAAGGTGTCGCTGGTTGGATCGCTGCTGTAGGTATTCCCATAGGTCCAGTTCGGGTGATTGAGCACGTTGAACGCATCTAGGCGCAACTGCAGGTTGGCTCGCTCCATGCGAATCGCTTGGACAAGCTGACATCGAACTGGTGGTTGGCCGGTTGACGCACACCCCAATACACTACATTGCGTTGTGGACTGTATTGATTGGCCGTCCGGACGAGAGCTGGGGCTGTGCATCCCGCTTCTGTATAGGAAGGCCCAGGGATATATTTCCCCGTGTCCGTATCCTCGTAGGCTACGCAGGGCGTCACCCCTTGCAGGCGTTTGTAGGGATGATTCTCATCGGCGGGAAGATCGTGTGGCTTCACATAGATCGAGCTGAGCTGGATCCAGTTATTGCTGCCGTTCGAATTGCCCGAACCGTTCGGAGTCCACGGATACCACTGCGTGTAGATATACAGTGGGGCGAGTACCCAGCCGCCCACCACAGCATCCACCAGCCGGTTGCTATTGCCAAGGAACGTCTTGCCACGGCCGACTGGGAAGTGAATGACACCGGAGAACGTGATCGCGTTTGGAATGTCGTTGGCGCCGACATTCCGCCCATACACTCGATAGATGTAATCGATTAAATTTCCGGACGTCATGCTCTTCGACCATGTGTAGGCGGCGTGCAAGCTGAGGTTCTGGGAGACGTTGTGGGAGGCAGTGACCTGGAGCGAGTTGTACCAGGAGTGAATCAGGGGCAGGTGGTCTTCTGTGACATCGGTAAAAGCGGGGAAGGGCCTTGTCAGGTTGTACGCCGGGATGGTTGGGTTGTTGTAGTAACCGCCGCTGCCCGCAAACCCAGGAACCTGGTAGAAGGGATTGGGAGCCACGGCTGGAGCGCTGTTGCCATCGCAGAGCTGACGGTTGCCACCGCGTTCGACGTCGCATTGCGCGTAGGATGCCGCCGAGGGATGATTGATATTGTCACTCCCTTCCAGGTTGTATCCCTTCAGTCCCGAGTAGCTGATATCGAATACGTCCCGGCTGGTAAGCTGCTGCTCCGCGGACACGCTGTATTGCCACAGGGACGGGACCTGGAAGTTCGGGTCAGTGAAGTTGATCGAGCTGCCGGGAGTAGTGGCGAGGCCGAGCGAGGATCCGGTCGGCTTGACAGTAGTGGCGTAGGGATCGGCGAAGGTGCTGCCTGGAGTGACCGGACCGCAGCCGGCGCTGCCGGAGACGCAGGGATTGTTGAGCGACGGCGTGATGCCGTTGTTTGTAGAGTTGTTGAAGTTCGTCACGGTTTGGAACCCGTTTGGTGGTCGGTCGCCTCATCCTGGATAAACATCTCTCCAAATCCGGCGCGCAGCGATGCTCTGTCGCTGAAGGCATACGCAGCTCCGAAACGAGGCTGGATGTTGAGCAGATTGGTTGCATACGCGCCACGCGGAGCGCCATTGACACCGGCGAACTCAGTGCCGCCCATCAGCGGGCCATTGAGCCCGGTACGGTTGGTGATCTGGGCATCGAGCGGGTTGATATCTGTCGTGTTGAAGCCGTAATTGATTTGGTTGTGGCGCTCCACGCGGGCTCCCTGCAGATCGTAGCGGATGCCGATGTTGAGGGTCAGCTTGGGCGTGATCTTCCAGTCGTCCTGAGCCCAGAAGGCAAAGTAGTGCTGGGAATAGAAAGGGCTGCTCTGGATGGTCAGACTCCCGCTGTAGGGGGCGCCGAGAAGCAGCTCCGCGATGGAGTTGCCGGAGCTCATGCCGGGCGCGTCGGGCGAGTTGTAAAAGTGCGTGGTGAAGTAGTTCTGGAACTTAAATTGGTTATTTTGCGCGTTGTCGACGTTGGCGTATTGGTAGAGGCGCATGTCGAATCCAGCGCGAATCGTATGGCGACCGCGGATGAAGGTGACGCTGGGTTGATATCCGAGGTTGTGCACAGCCGAGTAGCCTCCAGTCCCCGTCGGAGCAAGGCCCAGGAAATCAGTTGTGTTGGTACCTTGGACGCCAGTCGCTTGTATGTTCGGAAACTGATTTTGGATCAGGATATTGGAGAGATAGTGCTGAGTGAAGCCTAGCGAGGTTAGGTCGAACCCTGTGGACCCGGAGGTGATGCCCTGCGCCTGGGTTCCGACCGTGAGCTTGTTGTCGAGGAGCAGATTGGGCGAGAAGGTATGGATCTCCTCGACGGCGTATTGCTGCTCCCTCGGCTGAAACTGGACAAGCTCTGCGTTGGTTGGACTGCTGGTCGGCTGCCCATCGGGACTGCTGTTGTCGTAGCGCTAGAACCCTGTCCAGCGAAGGCTTCCACGATCTTTCGGCCCGAAGGTCTGGTCGATCTTAAGGAGGCCATTGCGGCTGATGTCATTTTCGATGGGCAGCCAGAAATGGTTGCGCGAGAATGGGGCTTGGCCCGCTCCTGGATTGTAGTTCGGTGCAATCTGTTTGTAGTATTGCGCGATTGCCAAGCCTACCGGGTTTAGGCGATTTTGGGGAATGATATTGCCGGGAAACCGGCGGCGGGTCTGCTTTGTCTTGCCGTCGGCGGGGTCCACCGTCGTGATTAGAGGTGACAGCGGGTCGTAGATGACGAGCGGCTGCAATGTATTTGTTACGGTGTCGAAGTACTGCGCGCCGTCGAAATTTCCCGTGAGCCATTGCGGGTTGGGAATCGAGGTGAAGTTCGCTGCCGTGCCGGGCAGGTTCTCGTAGGCCTGCTCCCATTGCGCAGTGAAGAAGGTCTTGTTCCGGCCGTCGTAAAGGTGGGGGATGTAGACCGGTCCGTCAACTTCCAGGCCGAACTGATCGCGCTTGTGTTGGGTTGGGAAAGGGACCGTTTGTCCCGGCTGGCTCTTCGCGTAATTGTATGCGTAACTTTGAGCATCGAGCCAGGGACGGCGTGCAAACTCGTAGAGGGAGCCGTGGAGACTGTTGGTTCCGGACTTCAACAAGGCGTCCAACGCGCCTCCACCCGCGCGCCCGTAGGAAGCGTCATAGGCATTCAGCACCACCTTGAACTCGGAGATGGTATCGAGCGGTACGTTCGAAGCCGACCAGTTGTTCGCGCCGGCATCATTCGTGCCGCCATCGAGGTTCTGCTGCACGGTCGCCTGGGGAACACCCGTCAGGTGCAGGTTGCTGCTCACGTTGTCCTGCTGCCGCGGAAACTGCGGATTGCTTTGGTCGTTGGTGCCCGGGCTGAGCCCGAATAACTTTTGGTAGTTGCGTCCGTCGCTCGGCATCTCTTCAATTCGCTCGTTGCCGATGATCTCGCCACGGTCGGCCTTCGACAGCTCAATCTGCGTTCCCTCGCTGGCGACGGTCACCGTTTCGCTGACGTTTCCAACCGGCAAGGTAAAGTCCATCTTCGAGGTCCGGTCTACGCTCAGGCTGATGTGAGTCCTGCTGACCCCCTTGAAGCCGTTCTTCACTGCGGTGATCGTATAGGTTCCAGCCTTGATATAAGGAACTGTGTAATCGCCTGCTCCGGTCGTTCTGGCAACGATCTCCTCCCCGGTATCCTCATTGTGGATGGTCACTGTCGCTCCCGCGATCGAGTCCTGAGAAGTATCTTCAACATGGCCTACGAATTGCTGGCCTGATTGGGCCGCTGCCCGCGGGCTGCCCGCAGCCAGGCACAACAATGCCGCGACAAGAGCGCCGAATGACAATGCGTTCGCCAACGGCTTCCTTCTACGGCTCGCGAGAACGGCTGGTACGCTTTGCATAAGTCTCTCCGATATCCAAACGACTCGGTTCGGGTGACGGTGAACTGAGTGGCTCTGCTCCGTTCCTAACGGTGCAGAGCCTGTGATGGCCGCCTTTGAGAGGGGTGCGCACTGGACACAGTCTTTAGGGTTGAGAAATTAAGTTGAATTTCTGTGCCGGTGTGCTATTTCCGAACCACTGGTCCAATTGGAGTCCGGTTGTCGTGCTTTCTCCTGGATCATCAAGTGCCTGAAGGCTGTTCAGGCTGTAAAATGAGTAGGTTCCATCCGGGTTTTGTACAGGCAGCCATTGGTCGTTGCCTGGGGTCATGCCTCCAGCAGGCCACTGAACGATCAGCGCACCATTCATGCCGGATGCTGCTGTGACATTCACCACCTGACCGGTGCCGACGTTCTCAATGTGGTAATAACCTCCGCTGGTCGAGACAAAGGTCCACAGTTGATTGGTGCCTCCCGTAAAAGCATCTTGCACGATCGGCTTCGGATTCGCGGTGGAAGAGGTCTGCACTTGCACCGCCAAACCGCTGGAGACGTTCTGGATCTCGAAGGTTCCGGAAAGATTGACGCTGGCTGGAAGCAAGTGCTGCCAGATCGCCGCCGCGCTCGACATCTCCACGGGGCTGGCGTTGGTGTTGTTAGTCGGCGTGGTCCAATCGTTCCAGGTGATATTCAGATTGCTGCGCTCGCTCCAGGCTGCGTTGGCGTTGCCCTGCAGCCAAGACCCGTAATTGGACCAAAGATTGGCGTCGGCAGCGAAATCGCTCAAGCCCCGAGTAAACCAGTACGCCCATTGGCTGCCGGAATCCTCGGCGTTGTTGTGCAGCACTGAACCCATCGCGACAGTGTGATCCGCCACCATCTTGGCATCGTTGTAATAGGCTTGATTGCCAGTAACACGGTATAACTGGGTAGCCGCCTCGAGAAAAGATCCGTCGTTGTAGACGTTGTCATCGTCGGCTTGCACCACTCCGTTCGAGCCCACGCAGCCATGCACCCGTCCCGCGTTTTGCCCGCTGGTGACAAGCAGGGTGGAGCGTACCCAGGAATAAATGGTCTCGGCTTTGGTCAGGTACGTGCCATCCCCTGTTGCTTGGTAGAGCCCAACGCCTTCAAAGACGAATGGATCGTTGCTGAGAGCACACTTTGATTGCTTATCTGTATTTTCCCAGATGCCGCCGCCCGCGACCGTCGTGTCCCAACCCTGCCTGTATCCGTTGTTCCAACCCGCCTCAGCCTGGGTCAGATAACTGGATATCCCGGTAAGTTGGTAGCCGCGCAGGAAGGGGTTCACCATCCATGCGAGATTGTCGTCCCAGCCGTCGCCTTGCCAGTTTCCATTGGGCCCACCAGCCGCATTGTAATAGGCAAGGCTGTTCAACAGGGAGATCGTAAAATCCCGGTCGCCCTGCGCGTGGGTGTATTGATAGCGATCTATAGCAACTGTGATGTCCAGGGCTTCTGTCCACTCACCGTCCTGTTGGGTGCCGGTGCTGGTGAGAGTGTGGGCGTAGTACGTTTGCCCGTTAGCCTGCACGAGAAATGCCGAGTTGTAGGCGTTGTAGGCCGCAGACGCGTTTTGAGCCTGCGTGGGGGTTGACAGGAAAAGGCCACGCACAACGACGCCAATGGCCATCAGGCTGCTTAGTAAGATCTGGCGTGAGCGTTTCATGTGAATCTCCTGGAACTAGGTTTTGTCGAGTGTGGAAGAGACCCACGCCCAGGCGTTTGTTGAAGTAGTTCGCATGAGACTCGCTTCGGCGGCGGATCTCATGCGGTCCCGATAGTAAGCGCGTTACTTGGATAGCCGAACCAGGAAAAATTTCTGAGCGGTTGTACTGTTGCCAAACCACTGGTCCAGCTGCGTTCCGCTGGTGGAGCTTTCTGCCGGATTGTCGAGTGCTTGGAGACTGTTGAGGTTATAAAACGAGTAGGTTCCGTCTTCTGGATTGAGCACCGGGAGCCATTGGTCGCTGCCCGGGATCAGTCCTTGTGCAGGCGACTGAACGATCCCTGCACCGTTGACAGCCGAAGCGCGTGAGACGTTCACCACCAATCCGCTGTTCACATTTCGGATCTGGTAGTAGCCACCACTTGTCGGCTCGAAGGTCCATCGCTGATCGGGCGCCGAATCGCTGAAAGGCGACTGAATGATCGGCGCGTCATTGGCGGTTGAAGCACCTGAAACGCTGAGTGTTAAATTGCTGGCCACGTTCTGGAGCAAGTAGGTCCCGCTCAGTTTTACGCTCGCAGGCGGTAGATGCTGCTAGATCGCCGCTGCGCTCGACATCTCCATGGGGTCGGTGCCGGCGTCGTCCGTCGGGCCCGACCAATCGTTCCATGTAAGATTCAGACTGCTGCGCGCGCGCCACGCCGCATTTGCATTGCCTTGCAGCCAGGATTGATATTGGGACCATAGATTGGTCTCGGTGGCGAAATCACTGAGCCCGCGAGTGAACCAGTACGCCCACTGGTTACCAGTGGCCTCGGCAGTGCTGTGCAGGACGGGGCCCTCTCCCACTATGTGATTGATCGCCAGCAGTGCATCGTTGTAATACATCTGATTGCCGGTGACGCGGTAGAGATCGGTCGCTGCCTTGACGAAGGCTCCATTGTCATAGACATTGTCCGACAAGCTTTGCAGGACTCCGTTATTTCCCACGCATCCATTGACCTGTCCCGGCGCGCCCAGGTTATTTGTATTGTTGGTGGCGTTGAACAGGTTGGAGCGTACCCATGCGTAGATCGTTTCAGCCTTGGTTAAATAGGCTGAGTTTCCAGTAGCCTGAGAGAGAGCGGCGCCTTCGAATACAAACGGATCGTTGCTGAGGGCGCACTTCGATTGTTTGTCAGTATTCTCCCAGATACCGCCGCCCGCGACCGTCGTGTCCCAACCTTGCTTGTAGCCGTTGTTCCAGCCCGCCTCAGCCTCAGTTAGGAAGGTGGATTCCCCAGTAAGTTGGTAACCGCGCAGGAAAGCGTTGACCATCCATGCGAGATTGTCATCCCATCCGTCGGTTTGCCAATTTCCAAACAACGAGCCAGGCGCATTGTAGTAGGCAAGGCTGTTGAGCAGAGCGATCACGAGATCGCGATCACTCTGTGCGTGGGTGTACTGGTAACGATCTTCCGCAACTACGATGTCTAGTGCTTCTGTCCACTCACCGTTCGGTTCGGTGCTGATACTGGTCAGGTTCTTGGCGTAATACGTTTTCCCATTTTCTTGCACCAGAAATGCGGAGTTGAAAGCGTTGTAGGCCGCCTCGGCTCTGGCTTGTTTTTTTCCATTCTGGGTTTGGGTGGCTGCGCTCTGCGCTTGAGTAGGGGTGGACATGAAAAGGCCAGGTGCAACGATGCCAATGGCCGCCAGACTGCGTATGAACATCAAGGGTGAGCGTTTCATTTCGTGTCTCCTGGTACGTTCGATCTTCCATGGGGTGGCCTGCATGCGCTTACGAATGCCGAAAGCGCTGGACTCTTCGGTGCTCTCTTACATAGGGGGAAGCGTCCACTGCTGATTGGTGCCCCCGTTGCAGTCCGAGATGACGAGTTGGGTGCCGTTATTGGGGTTGGCCCCGGGATCGTCGAGACATCTGCCTGATGCCGGATTGACTAGGGCGCCGTTGACCGGAGTCCATACCTGGTTGCTAGCGCCCGTACATGGCCAGATATCTACCAGAGTTCCGTTGGCAGTTTCTCCTCCTAGGACGTCCATGCACTTGCCATCAAAGGTCAAGGTGTTGTTCATGACCTTCCATTGCTGGGCGGCGGTATTGTTGCAACCGTAGATGTCGACCTTATTCCGGTTCATCGTGGAGCCGGCAAAGGAGTCCAGGCACAAACCGGAGACGCCAGAGACGACGGGGCCTTCCGACGGAACACGCCATTGCTGATTCGTGCCGCCGCCACAGTCCCAGATATCGAGTTGGGTGCCGTTGGTTGCGTTGTAACCTGGGTCGTCGAGACACCTGCCGGATGCTGGGTTGACCAGCGTACCGTTTTTGACCGTCCAGATCTGGTTGGCATTCCCACTGCAGCTAAACAGATCAACTGAGGTCCCGTTGCTGGTGCCACCGCCGTAGACATCCAGGCACAGGCCGTTGATGTAAATGGCGCCATTATTTAGGCTCCACTGCTGGGCTGCGCTCCCATTGCAGTCGGAGATATTGGCGGGGGTACGGACGGCGCCGGATCCATTCAAGTCGTCGAGACACTTTCCGGAGATGCCCGAGTAGATAGCCCCGTTCGGGCGCGTTGCGCTCCCGGCCACCGGATCAGTGATCCAGCCATTTGCGATTACCTGCTGGATTGCCGCGTCCCAGGCATTGGCCATCAGCTGATAACCAGTGTCGTTGGGGTGCAAGGTGCCGTCCAGATCCGCAGTCGTCAAAGCACTCATGTTCACCAGGTAGACGTGCTTACCTGCGCTCGCCCGCGTCTGAACAATTGCGGGTAGCGCATCGTTGAATGTGACAGCTCTACTTTCTATAGTGGGGTCTCCGTTGACGACGAGCTGCGCTACCAGTACCGTTGCGTCTGGTTCAGCGGCGAGGACCTGGTCAATCAGAGAGGCAAGACGGGTCGGCGCGTCCGCCACATCGTCATTGTTGCCTAAGTCATTGATGCCGACATCCAGCAGAACCAGGTTGGGCTTATAGGTGTTCAGATCGCCAGTAGTCAGAGCGGCCAAGGCGCTGATCTCAATACCGAAGTGCCCTTCATTATCCGGGTCCGCCATGTTGCCATCGATCTGGCTCCCGACAAGATCGAAAGTGCCGACCTGCCCGGCCAGTACAGCAGCTAGAGGTCCCCGGTAACCGTTTCCAGTACTGCTGTCATAGCCGGCAGTGATCGAATCGCCAAGCGGCATGATTCTCAGGTTGATGTTCGATTGAGCAGTCGCAGAGGACGCCGCTGACGTGAGCAGCGCGCTAAGAAACAGAGGATAGAAGAAGCTCGTTCGGGGGAATCGGCGCATGTGTCATCTTCCTTCGAGAATCGAAATACTGTGACCAGCGTTGCTGCTGGCGGTAACCCATGGAGCGCGAGTTGCGCAGCCAGCGTTCAATACGAATACTTGAGAGAGAACTGGAAAAAGCGTGAATTGGGCGTGTCGTTCTGGAAGAAGCGATAGCTTCCAGGAGTGATGACACCTCCATTCGGACCATCGTTTCCACCAGTCACAATAAATGCAGGGCTGTTTAAAACGTTGAAGATATCTGCACGTACCTGGAGCTGTGACTCACGGTAAACAGAAAACGATTTGAATACGGACATGTCGGTACGGTTGTAACCGGGGCCGGGAATTTGGTTATCTGTATCACCCAGGAACGGACGAGCCTGAGCTGCAGTAGTAATTGCTCCTGTAACTGCTGAGCCCGGCAAAGGATTCTTGAAAGCGCAGGGATTAAACCAGCTTGCAAGCGTATGCACCTTGGCCGCGCAGGTAGCGCCGGCAGGGAAGTTCAGGCTGGGATCCGGGGTCCCGCCGCCTTTGAATGGGTCGCCAATTAGGATCGCATTCTGACTTAGATTGTTAACACCAGTGAAGTTCGCGGTTCCAACGGTGAATCGCTCTCCATCTTGAATCTGCTCGGTGAGGCTGACCTGCCATCCGCCCAAAGCCTGGCTGGCAATGCCATTTCCGTTGAGATAGCGCTGTCCCTTGCCGACGGGCAATGTATAGTTCCCGAGGAAGGTGAAACGATTTCGTACGTCCTCCGGGCTATTCGCGAACCCTTGCCGAGTGCCGAGAATATTGTAGTTTGCAGCCCCTCCAGCGCTGGTAAAGTTATCCCCCTGCGCGATCGACGTTCCGGCATCGGTCATCGAATGCGACCATGTGTACGTTGCCAGAAAGCTGAGGTTATTGCTAAATCGTTCCTCCAGCTTTGTCTGCAGGGAATGGTACGCAGAGATACCGTTGTTATTCTGAAGAGTCACATTGACGTCGGGAAATGGGTTCTGGGCATTTCCCGTTCCACAGGGCAGGTTGGTCGGCTGACCATTCGGCCCGGCACTATTGCACTGCGGAGTGATGGCCGCTGCGCTATTCAGATTCGGAAAGTTCGACACGTTCCGGCTGATTGATCCGACATACCCAATGGTTGCCGTAAAAGTCCGTCCGAGCAGCCGTTCAAAGCTCAAATTGAACTGGTGGGTGTAAGGCGTCTTCACATTGTTGGCAATACCGCTCAAACTGGGCGTCCCAACGAAGTTGGACAGGCCTCCGTTGGCGAGAAACGATGTAAATCCGGTGGCTAAACTAATCCCATCGGTGAGGCATCCGTTGCTGTATATGCAGGGTAGGTTGCCCGGATTGGTGACGCTTGGCCTTTGGGTAAAAGGGTAATTCAGGCCCAGGTTAGGAGCAAAGCCGACGCTTTCCAAGCCGCCGTAAAAAAGTCCGTAGCCTGCGCGGATGACAGATTGGTCATCCAGCTTGTAAGAGAGCCCAATGCGCGGTCCCCAGTTCAAGAGTGGATAGTCAATAAGGTAATGGTTGCTTGAATATTGGACTGATATGTTGTCTTTCTGAAGGGCGGCAAGAAAGTCCGGTGGCAATGCAGTGCCCCTACTCTTTTCAGGAAGAACGTATACTCCAGCGCTGCTTGACTGGCCCTGCTGGCCGACCGCTGGGTTGTAAGTCACCCCCTGCGTCGCATAAAAGTTAGCCTGGTTGTCATGCCGTTCAAAGTACGGGGATTGGTTTTCAGCCCTTAGCCCTAGATTGACAGTAAGGCTCGGTGAAACCTTCCAGTCGTCCTGGATGTACAGTGAGCGGTCCCAGCGGACATCGTCCACTTCGTTTATCGAGGTTATCGAGGCATTGTTCTGGTTGCCCGAGAGAAAATCGGCGATGCCGGATCCAGTGTTGGGAATCGTATAGGCACTTGAGATATTCCCGTTGTAGGAGTAATCCCCATGTCCCCCTGGAGGCTGTACCGTGGTAAAGCGAATACGCTGAATGCTGATACCGGCCTTGAGCGAATGACTTCCAAGTGTAAACGTGACATTATCCAAGACTTGCCAGATGTACTCATGCTCGTTTGACGGATAGTAATTTGGGGCGCCAAAAGTCGCTTTTCCCCCGACAGAAGTGTTCGGCAAGCCGCCGTTGAGCGGCGCTTCCGGAATGCCTCCTACACCAAGCGACGCGGCAAAACCAACGTTGGTGGCGTTCGGCTGATTAAAATAGAAGTGTCCATAGTTGTAGCCAAAGCGGGCCTCATTCAGAAAACGCGGCGAGAAAACATGGGTTTCGCTCAAAGCGAAGTTATCGCCGATGTTTACCTGATTTCCATCTGAACCGAAGCTACCTCCATCCAATATGGGTCCCAGGGGTGACGGGTAAAACTCGTATTGATGGCTATAACTGTTGCGCACAAAAGTCTGGTCACGCGCGCTGATGTTGTAATCCACACGCGCATCCCACTGAACTGTTTTGTCAGTATTATTGATGGGCGTCGTGTAGTTGCTATTGAGAAGGCCGTTACCGGCGGTATTGATTCGGTTGGGCAGCGGATACAAGTTCAACAGCTTTTGCGCCAACGGATTGATCGTAGCGGGGTCAAGCACGTTCAGCATGCCGTTGTAGACCTGCTGGTAAGGGCTGGCCGTCGCAACCGTGGAGCCTGGCGCCTGTGGGTTAGGACCACCACCCGACCTCTGCTTATAGATATATACTGGCGCACCGCCAGTCTGCTGTTGGCTCAACAGTTCGCTAAAGTTGCCCTGCCTTTCCAACGGCGTTGGAACAGTCGTGATTATGTTATTGCCATTCACGATCCGGTTGCCCTGGACATCGCCGAAGAAGAACAGATGGTTCTTCCACAGGGGTCCGCCCAGGGTGCCACCGAACAAGTTCTGTCGATACTCCGGAAGCTTTTGGCCCGGATCGTCGAAGTATTGATGAGTATTGAAAGCGTCATTCCTCAAGTACTCCCACACTGATCCATGAACAGCGTTCGTTCCCGACTTGATGCTGGCGTTGACGACTGCTCCGGAGGAGTGGCCAAATTCCGCACTATAACTGCTTGTTTGGATTTTTACTTCCGCCAGCGCATCCGGTGGCGGATTGACGTTAAAGGACGCGCCATTCAAAAAGTCGACGACATTCACGTTATTGTCGACGCCATCCAGAATGAAATTGTTCTGATCCGAACGAGAGCCGCTAGCGGCGAAGTCGCCGGTGCCGGCGCCCCTAGCTCCGGAAGGCGGAGCGACTCCTGCCCCCAACTGCGCGATGAAGACCCAGTTGCGGCCATTTAATGGCGTCTCATTCAATTGCTTTTCACTGAATACTTGGCCCACTGAGGCCTCTTCGGTTTGTAGAACCGGCGGCGCGGTATTGACGGTGACCGTTTGCGCCTGAGAGCCCGGGGTCATGGTTAGATTGAGATTCAGGCGCTGCTGCAGATTGACACGCAGGTGCTCCTGGGTGATTGCCTTGAAGCCGGGAGCCGTTGCGGTAATTGTGTAGGCGCCGATTTTGATGGGAGAGAAGAAGTAGACCCCGCGGCCATCTGTGTTGGTTTTGAGTATCAGGCCTTGATTGGTATTCGTTAGTGTCACGGCGGCATTGGGAATGACAGCTCCCGAGCTGTCGGTAATGACGCCCTGCATGGCCCCCTGGTCTTGCTGTCCAGAAGCACATACAGTGAACGCAAGCGAAGCAACAACGAAAAATAACGCGATGCGGTTCCGCGTAGACAGTATCAATCTCATAGTTGGTGTAGACCTCAACAGGAATCTGCTCATAGCGCCCGTGTAGTTTGACTTTAGGGTGAAGTTGCTTCACGAGTGCTTTGCGCCTTCGAAATCCCTCAGGCTAGGTTCAGGGGGACTATAGGAAGCGGCATGCTGAGTTGACATCGTTAGAAGGAGTGTTTTTTTGATACGTCTTTCGGGTGACGCGGACTGTGCCCTGTAGTCTGTCGTGCGCGATTTCCCTAAGGGCACGCAGCTTTGAATAGCTCACCCTAGTTCGGGGAATCAGTGTCGCTTCGCCTGTCTATACGGTGAGTTTCTGGTGCAGCTGCTTTGTCCTCGGTGGATCAAGGCCGAGAGCGTCGCGGATCGTCTCGAATGGGAAGCGGCGACGCTTGAACGCAATTCCATTGCAGCCCCTCGGTTCACCCCAGATCTCCGCTCCGGTTCACTCGTCCGCCACCGCCGATTTGGTCGTGCGAGTTGGCGTTATCGAAAGGTTGTCGAACTGATCAGTGTCGTAGCTGGTGATGCCCAACCCGATCTGCCCGGCTTGATAGGAGTTGTCCCTGAGCGTGGTAACGTTTTGGCTGTCCACGGATGCGGTAATTGTCTCGCTGTCAAAAGACAAACCGAGCCGATGCCAGCGCCCGATCTCTAGTGCTGCAATCGACCCACTGGCCAACTTGGTGCGGTTACCTTTCGAGTCGCTTTTGAAGATCGTCCACGCGCCTGTGTTCGATATCTGGAAGTAGTAGCCCTGTTGGCGTGATTGTGGTCGTTTCTGGGTGCCGGCGCGACCGATAAGCTCAAGCACGCCGGGCTTAGCGAGCTCCGCGTCCACACTCACGGCATAGTTCTTCCACGACGGATCACCGAGAAGCGTGAATGCGTCGCTGTCCTCCTGCCATTCGATCGGCTTCGTCGCCGCCATCTGCTGCAGGCACTTGCCGGGCCTGCCGGCGGCACATGACTGGACCTGGAAGGCTCCTTGCATGTCGGAGGCGTAACGCGCCTCCTGTCCGATCCGGTAGCGGTCAAAGTTGTCGCGGTAGGGTAGTTTGAGGGAGGATGCCGGCGGAGCTTCCGCCTTTCCCTTGCCAGCCGTCGCAAGCGTGCTGAAGGTGTAGACGTAGCCGGGACGAAGGGTGAACGGGTATTGACCTGATTTGTCTGGACGCAGGTCGGCCAGATGGACAAAATTATCCTTGTCGGCCGTTGCTTCAAGGTCAGCAGTTGCATCTAGCTTCGTGGCCCATACATGCACCAGCTGCTTTTGCAGGTTGCCGCGGACGCTGAAAGTAACCGTCGATGCCGCGGTTGCGGTAGTGGTCTCGACGATGGTGCTGTAATCGACGCCATTCGGTGACCGCAATGAAATATAACTGCCATTGGTTCGGTCATTGCCGAGGTAACCGCTGGCGCCATCCAGGAAGCGCCAGCCTGATTGAGTGAACTGAGTGACATGCGCGATAGCCCACAAACTTTTGCCGACGCTGTAATGCCCCGACCAAGGTTGCCCGGCGACCATCAATCCAGTAGTGGGATAGGGTAAGTTAGGTGTGATTGCGGCGATGATCGGCCAATTCAAAAGGGCCGTCATCTTGCCGTCGATGTAGCCGCGAGTAATCGCTCGGATCAGGGCGCCGGTGCCGCTGTTGTCGTCCTGCGACCCGCTTTCGCTGTCCCAGAGCGGCTTGTTCATGTCGATGGCGTCCTGGGTGGAATGGCAAGAGTCTGCGTTCCCTCCGTCGCCGCCTTCGCACGAGTAATGCACACCAATAATGTCAATAGACTTAGCAAAGGCAGGACCCTTGGCCATAGCGTCGGCTACTTTCCAGCCAGAGTCGTCGCCGACAACCTTGGTCGCATAGTGCTCGGCTGCGAGCGCGGCGTGCAGGTTTTCGTACCAGGTCTTGTCATATCCTTTCTCGTTCCAGCCGCCCAGATAGTCGATCGTCAGGCCATGGGTGCGTGCGCATCCCATCCAGGACATCAGGTAACGGATCGTGTCCTGCGACCAAAACTTCCCGTCATCGATCCATCCAGGCGCAGCCCAGGCCAATCCGTAGAGCTTGATATTCGGATTGCGAAGTTTGGCCTGCTCAGCTAACCAAAACTCGTACCCGGCGTTGCAGTTAACCACGCCGCGCGTGTGCTCGACGCTCGGCTCAGACCCATCCGTGGAATTAGCGTCACCGCCGATCTCCAACTTCAATATTTGCAGCGATGCGCCATAGCCGGGTTTGAACAGGTAGTCGAGTATCTGGTTGCGCTGCTTGGCGGGATAGTCGATGAGCAGTCGCGAGTTACCGCCGCCGCCACTGATTGCGCCCACTCCGTCGAAGCTGCGACCGGTATCTGCTCCATCAACTTTGATCAGTGTCGTCACGTTCGCGGCTGCATTATCAGGGGCGCGTGTCGACGCCGCCGATGGAGTGGACCGTATTCCGTTCGACGAGCCTGATGACGCGGATATCTGTTTTGCCGTCAGCGTTGTCATCAATGCCGTCACAAGAACAGCTACAACTCGCATGCTACTCATCATCTGGGCTCCCAAAGCCTGCACGATACGCCTGATCTCAGTTGCTGAATTCTTTCGGCTGTCACCGCGACGAGCCTCGGCGAAATCGTCTGCTTGAGATCCCTGCTCGATCCGTGTCCGGCTCGCACCACCTGCTCCATGTCTTCCAAGTTCTCCGTTCCTCCAGAAGAAGCAGATCAACACGTCCCTAATTCCTGACGGAAAACGCCTGTTTGCTGTCAGGATCTTTGGCAATACACGCAGGCCCCGTAGCTCTGAATCCACCATGCGAAGTCTGTAGCACTATAGGAAGTGGAGCGCAGAGCTGACATCGTTAGAAGGAGTAATTTTCCGGTACTTCTTTTGGTGTACGCAGGAGCTCGCAGCCAGGTGGATCAATTCCTTGGCTGTTGAATGCAAAGCGCTAACCCAAACCGGTTTACTCGGCTACTGTTTGTGCCTCCATGCCGACGAAGCATCGTGCGGCGAGAGGGGAAGCGGCCGCGGCATAGGCTGCGCAAGCTTCAAGGAGCTTGAACAAGGGCTAAGACGTTAGCCAACGTTCTCAGTGCTCCATCTTCTTCGGTTTCGGCGATGTCACCTTCACAGCCTCTGACGTAGCGCTGATCCCGTCATTTCCAACCGCAAGAATCGTATAGGAAGCTGACTCGCCCCTCTCGGGTGCGGGTTCTGTGAAGATTGGCGTCGTTATACCCATCGCGATCGTCCTAGTCTCGGGCTCAAGTGTGCTTGTCCGCATGACGCGATACATTCGAGCGCCGGGTACCGGAATCCAGGTCAATGTCAAATTACCGTGCGCGACCAATGCTTTCAGCTCGGTTGGCGCGGCCAGCTTCACCGCATTCTCCTTTGGCAGCAGCCCGTACACGCAGAACTGCCCAGTTCCAACGTTCTCAATGCCAAAGCTCGCCAGATAAACCCTTCCATTCGCGATCGTCGGAGGGGCCATCTTCGAATACTCACCACAATCATCGCGCTCTGGAATTTGCAGTGAATTCCACAGCTCGTGGCGTATATCATCTGCGTCGTAGGCGTAGAGAACTCCCGGCCGAGATTCGTGCCATGAGTCGCCCGTCGCATGGATCGCCGCCCATAGAATTCCGTCCTTGTTCCCATTCGCCGAAAGCGACAGCATCGCACCCGGATGCCCTTCATTTGGCACATCCCGCGTCACCAACGGCGTCTCTCCGAGCTTATTGCCTTCCAGCTTGTATACTTTTGCTCTGTCCTTCTGCCCCCACACGTACAACAAATTACCTGCCTTCGCGCTCTGCCAGTACACAAGGCTGTGCATATGCGACACGGTCGCCTGAAAGTGCTGCAGCGCATGTTCATCGCCCAAGTGTCCCAGGTTACGTGTGTCGAGTGTGTAAAGCACGCCTTCTTTGCCGCCGCCGAGAACCAGATGCGTTCCTGGAATCAGCGTCGCTCCTGAAGAGTCAAGGTCCTCATCCGCCTTGTCCAGTGCAAAGTGATTCGTCGGGGTAAACCAGTCAAGCAGCTTGAGACGCGGCGTCAACTTCAAAAAGCTCTCGCTGAAGTTCTTCGCACTGTCCCAGCTTCCATTACCGGTTACAACATACACATTCCCTTCCGCATCCGCTGCGGGTCCCTGTCCGGACTGCCAGATACTTGCCTCTGAGCCCGTCGGCGATGTGTTTAGTGCGCTCACCTGCGTCAGCGTCTTTGCGTTGTACGCCAGCAAGAATCCGTGATAGGGGTCCTTGTCGCAGTGTGACGCATATCCCACGTACACCATGCCATTTGCCAGCATCAACGCCGGTCTCTGGTTCTCCATCAGTGCATTGAAATCTGGCGTGCTTATATCCACCGGACTTCCTGGGAAATCCGCGCCCGTTGTCAGGTCCAGCGCATGAAGCTTTTGTGTAAATCCTGTATGCGGACCGGTCCCTTCACCTGCCCGAGTCAGCGCGACTACATACAAGACGCCGCGCGCCTTATCGATTACTGGCGTGCCGATAATTCCCATCTGTCCATTGATATCGAGGCATCCGAAATCTGCGCTATGTAGATTCGCCGGTGTGCCGAAGTTCACGTGCCATAAAGGTCGCGAAGCCTCTGCATCATTCGCGTCGAAGGCGTAGACACTGTTGTTTACTGTTGTCACGTAGACAATGTCGTGCGTTCCGCCACCGACCTGCACATTCGTCACAAGCAGAGGCTGGGTGTAAAGCTGGTCGTCCACCACTCGCTTGAACAACATTCCAAACTGAGCCTTATTCACATTTGCCGGAGCCAGAAGAGTCTCTCGAAGGTTCACGCCCGTCCTAGAATTGTCATTGTGCTGTGTCAGCACATCTACTTGGGCGTGCGCGCAAGCCATTGTCATTGCAAAAAGAACTATGCCCGCTGAAAGAGACGCCAAACATTGTTTTAGCCAATTGAAGCGCATTTTCCAATCTCCAGTCGATAATGTCGGTGATTGTCGCATGCAATTGAGGCATACACCGCGGAAGTTCATGCGGTGCAAGAGAACGGCGCAGTTTTGCGCAGCCGCAATTACAGACTCAGCTTCAGCGACACTGAGGCCTCATTCACTCTCCCTTCAAAGGCGAGGAACTGTAGCGCAATCAACGGAGGGGCAAGTCTGTGGAGCGTTTCTGGTGTCATAGCGTGCCGTTTACGGGAGAAGGATAAAGCGTTTTGAGCAGCCGCGCCCTGGGCATACCTGGCGCGGCTCTGTTTCGATGACGTCAGGCGGCCGTTTTGAACCCGGTCGCTGCTTCCACGGCATGGGCCAGCATGGCTGGATCAGATACACCCTGGTAGTCCGTACGTGGTGTATAAGGCGACTCCAGTCTTGCAAGCTCTTCGTCCGTCAAAGTGACCGCGAGCGCCTCAATGGCATCGTCGATGTGCTTGGTCTTGAGCGGGCCCACGATTGGCGCGGCAACGACGGGCTTGCTATGCAGCCACGCTAATGCGATGCTCGCCTGGCTGACGCCACGTTCCTTTGCAACAGCACCCACCGCCTCGACGATTTTTTGATCGCTTTTTGTAGTGGCTTCGTCGAGCTTGACGGCGGCGGCCTCAGTTTCTGACCGCGTAGTGGTTTCACCCCACGGCCGAGCCAGGCGGCCGCGCGCAAGCGGGCTGTAGACGATTGTCTGCACGCCTTCATCGGCACAGAGCGGAAGCATCTCGCGCTCTTCTTCACGCCCGAGGAGATTGTAGGTGTCCTGCAATGACACGAAGCGTACCCAGCCATTTGCTTTCTGCAGGTGCAGCGCTTTGCTGAACTCCCAGGCCTTCATAGAGGAAGCGCCAAGATAGCGCACTTTGCCCACCTTCACCAGATCGTGAAGCGCCTCCAGCGTCTCTTGCCACGGAGTGAGTTGGTCACGACGATGGATCTGGTAGAGGTCTACATAGTCGGTGCCGAGCCGCTTCAAGCTATGGTCAATCTCCGTCATAATCGCCTTTCGTGACAACCCGATTGCGTTGGGTCCGTTATGCGTGGCGGGGGCCACCTTGGTTGCGATGACGACACTGTCACGGTTGGTGAAATCGTTGAGCGCCCTACCAAGGATCTCCTCGCTCCCTCCGTTCGAATACATGTTGGCAGTGTCGAAGAAGTTAATCCCCGCATCAATAGCGTGGCGGATCAGCAGACGGCTGGCCTCCTCATCGAGCGACCAACTGGGATAGGCGCGCCGAGGATCACCGAAGCCCATGCAGCCGATACAGATGGGGGAGACGTCAAGACCGGTGTGACCGAGCTTTTTGTATTGCATATTCCCTCCGAACCGGGGTAGAAATGGACAGCTCTCCGGTTACTCCCGCCCAGCGTATCGGAGAACTCTCCGCTTAGTCAAGAGAGGTCATGATCGAGGACGAGAATCTGCGCGCGGATGCGCGGGCAAACAGGGATCGCATTCTGGATGTGGCGCGCGACGCGCTGGCCACGGATCCGGCGGCATCCCTCAACTCCATCGCAAAGGCGGCTGAGGTCGGCGCCGGCACGCTATATCGTCACTTCCCGAGCCGCGAGTCTTTGGTCCTTGGCGTCTATCGGAAGGAGATTGACGCGCTGGTAGCGCTTGCTCCCACGCTGCTTGCCAAACACCCGCCGCTCCAAGCCTTCCGTATCTGGTGCGATCGGTTAGCGAAATTCGGGAGAATGAAGTACGGGGTAGCGGACATCGTCCATGCAGCGACATCGAATCAGGATCTTCAAGAAACCTATTGGCCGATGCTGGGTGCGGTCCGCCAGCTTATCCGTGCCTGCGAAGGTTCAGGCGATATTCGCCGCGGAACCGCCCCCGAGGATTTCCTGGTGTTTGTGGGACTCTTATGGCGAATCCCTCCAAACTCAGCCGGAGAAGCGCGTGTGAAGAGACTTCTGGCGCTTGCCTTCCGTGGCTTGGGTGCGGACCTTCAGGAACCATAAACGCACATCTCATCACCCAACATGGTCAGTCGTTTCTCGGAGCAGAGGGCCGTTCAAGGATTTTGAAAATTCTTCGCGTACGATTTGTGACATTTGCTATAGTGGCCCCTTTTAAAGGGGCAGGAAGCAGGAAGAGGTTCATTTTACGATCTGTGTAAGTTCTTCTTGGTTCGCTGCGGGCGTCCGGCAGTCTCTTAAAAGTGTTCTGGGCTTTGCCTAGTAACAATTCTCGCTTGAACAACTGACTCACAATTCGAGAAACCCTCGCCGTACAGCGATAGCGACGGAATGAGCCCGGTCGCTGGCGCCTAGTTTATCCATGATGTGCCGCAGGTGGGCCTTGACTGTCTGTTCGCTGATAAACAGGAGCTTGCCAATGTCATGGTTGCTGTTACCTGAGGCGACATGCTTCAAAATTTCAGTTTCGCGGAGAGTGAGAGGCTGGTCCGAGAGGTAGGTAGCAAGCTGGGTTGCCACAAGCGGTGAAATGCACTTATTTCCGGCGTGTGCGGCGCGTATTACATCGAGCATTTCGCTGGGGAGCATGGTTTTGAGCATATAGCCGCGTGCGCCAGCAGCGAGAGAGCGCGCAATGCTGGCATCACCCTGAAAGGTGGAGAGCATGAGTACTCGGGCCGCCGGATGCGAAGCACGAATCGTGGCAAGAGCCTCGATCCCTGAAAGGTCAGGGAGGCGCACATCCATCAGGGTCACATCAGGTAGATACTCATTGTAAGCAAGGATGCCCTGTTGCGCAGTCGAGGCCTGGGCGACGATGCGCATGTCCTCTTGCGTGTTCAGTATGGCGGTTAGGCCTTCACGAAAGGCTGGATGGTCATCAACGCTGAGAATTCTAATCATGGAGTAAGTGCGATCCTTTGAGGCTGAGTACAGGATGAGAATAGTAGATGTGTTAACGCCAGATATGCCAGCGCCGGATCAAGGCCATGTGTTTGCGTGGCGGTTCAATATATGCGACAGCAGCTCGGAGCGAGATCTCGACCACCGTGCCGCGAGGAGTATGGGCGAGGATTCGCAGCTTGCCACCAATCGATTCGGCGCGCTCCCGCATGCCTGCGATGCCCCAGTGACCTCGACGTCCCAACTTCTGCGTTTCTGGGTCGATACCACAGCCGTCGTCACTGATGCTTAGAAAGAAATGAGAGGGCTGGTACATAATGTCGAGGCGCACTATATTGGCGCCGGCATGCTGGACGGCATTGGAAATTGCTTCCCGGGCTATTTGCTCGACTTCACTCTGTACCAGCGGGCGCAGGGTCATGTGGCTGCCTACGCTATTGATTTGAGATTGTAGGTTGGCGGGTAGATCCAAGTCGTCCAAGGTCTGAGATAGCCTGGTCTCGAGTGTTCCCGGCATTATCGAAGGCGAGCGCAAATCCTCCACAGCTCGGCGACTCCGCTCAGCAATTTCACGTAATCGCTGAGAGGCATGCCCAAGCATCGAGGAGATGGAAGCCGGAGCGAAGGCTTGCTGAGAGACGGCGTACATTTGCATGGAGACCCCGAGCATGCCTTGCAGTAGAGTATCGTGCAGCTCACGAGCAATGCGAGTGCGTTCCTGCAATCGCTCCTGCATGCGAGCATTGATACGGGCGCTGACTTGGGCAACGCGAAGCCTGTGCAACTGCCAGACGCCGGTCACCAAGAGCAGCGCGACAAGAGTCAAAAACGAGCCCGTTTGGTAGAAGTACGGTATGACCTTTACGGATAAAGTGCTTTCTACCGGACTCCAGTTGCCATAGCCATCAGAGTTGGCAACGAGGAAGGTATAGTGGCCAGGCGGGATGCCGGTGTAGGTAGCATCGCGGAGCGTGCCTGCTTCGATCCAATTCTTGTCCCAGCCTTCGAGCCGGTAGCGGAAGCGTATGCGGCTGGGAATGCGAAACTCTGGGACGGTGTAGTGGGATTTTGAGTCGATGGCGGCCGGCTGGCACCGTGAGTGACGAGACAGGAGCGATGGCGGCGTCTTGGTCGTCAATAGCGATTCGATCGACGATGATTGGAGCTAGAGGTTTAGCTTGTATCCGGCGGGGATCGATCATTGCCAGCTCTTGCATAGTCACGAACCAGATATCACCATGGCGGGAGCGGAAAACAGAGTTAAGGCGTAGCTGCGCGTTGCGAAGACCGTCGCCGGTGCCGAACACAACGGGAGCTCCTTGGACGCGGCCTGCCGGGCCAAGTAAATCAGCTTTATTGACCCGTATGATGCCCTGTTCGGTGCCGAGCCACAGATACCCTTGGCTATCCTCGGCGATCCCTTCGATGACGTTGGTAGGCAGATTGTCGCGCTGCGTAAACAGCCGTACCGGGGCGAGTGCGGGAGGTACATAGATTAGTCCAGACTCGGAGCCAACCCATAGGCTACCGTCGGCCGAAGGATCAATCGAGGTGATGTTTGCGCCAGAGAAGACGTGCGTGACGACCCCATCGTGTATGCGATTCAGTCCGGAGATTGTGCCGACCCAGACATTGCCGGCTACATCTTCCGCCATGGCGAGCACGTTGTCGTCGTCAAGACCATTCACCGTGGTGTAGGAGTGGGGTGGACCATGGGTCGGGTAGGCGAGTACGCCGATCTCTGAACCGCCGACCCAGATCATGCCGTCGTGAGCGATCAACATGGAGCCGACCGAAGCCCAGGAAATGTGAGGCAAAGGTCGCCCTTGTGTGCCGTCGCTGAGCACACTGTTACCGAGGCTATCGGCGAGAACTAGACCGCGATTACTGCGATATGTGCTACGTATCCAAATCGAAATGGCACGCTGGCCACGCAACGGGCCGTACGTCGCGTTGTGCGCCGGGGTGTTCCTTCTCGCCGCTGATTCTGACTCCAACGGGACCAGCATTCCGTCGCGTACGTGGAACAAGGCTTTGTCGCGGCCAAACCAAAGCTCGTCGTTCAGGCTCTGGGATCTTTGCATGTCCACGGTTGACCTCGGCAGGCCTTCGCCAGTGCTATAGGACGTCACGGCTCCATCACTCAACTGGTTTAGTCCGTTGAGCGCTCCCAGCCACAAGCTGCCGTCGCGCGAGCAGTAGAGCAGGTATAGCTCGTCGCTGGTGAGCCCCTCCGCAGCTCGCAGTCGCTGCACGCCCCGCGCGTTGAGACGGAACATGCCTTGGCCAGTCGAGCCCGTCCAAATAGTGTCGTCTAGGCCATTGGCATCGATTACGAGCAGGGTAGCGGTGGCCAACCCCGGCACTGGCATGGAGATAAAGCGGTCGGACGTATGGTGAGTGAGACCTCCATCGCCCGCGGTCCATAGCTCGCCTTGACGATCAAGGGCAAGCGCATAGACTCGATCGCCAGCCAAACCATCGTCTAGGGTAAAACGCTTGAAGTCACGGTCATGGTTGCGCGCGAACAAGCCATGAAACGTTGCGATCCAGAGTGTGCCGTGCCTGTCTTCCAGCAAAGCATTAACGTCCTGAATGCGCTCGGCGATGGGGGTCGCATAACGCCGCACAGTCTTGCCGTCAAAGTGAAATAGCTCACTGCGCCAGGTCACAGCCCAGACTCCGCCAGCGGTGTCTGCGGTGATGCGCCAGATCGAGGTGTCGGGCAACCCATCCCGGCTGCTGTAGTTATGAAAAGTTCCGTCGCGATAAGAGGTTAGGCCGCCAGCGCTGCTGATCCACAAGCTGCCGTCGCGGTCCTCCGCAAGACCGGTGATGGAGTCGTTGGGAATGGAATTGGGAGCGCCGGCTTTGTACAGTACGAAATCAGCACCGTCAAACCGAGCCAGACCACCTTGTGTCCCTATCCATAGAAAGCCATCGCGGGTCTGAAGCATGGCGCGAATCGAGTCTTGAGGCAAGCCTTGTTCCGATGTCCAAGTACGCAGCACATACTGTCGAAGGTTCTTGGCGGAATTGAGCCCGAAGCCATGCGCAGTGAACAAGCAAATGAGCGCGATCACCAGAGCCGTGGTGCAGTGGCGACTATGGCTGCCGCATGGCTGATTTGTCTGCATAGGCATGGCTGATTGATCGGTCCCGGCGAAGGGCGGTCACTCGTAGTCGTCATCGCAACCCCTCGTCTTCACAGGGGATGCTATCCGAATCAAAGGAACTGGCATCGATACTACTCGCGGTTGCGGAAACCTTGATACATCTTGATCTTTTCCGGTAACAAAAATCGAGTTGTTCGCCATCTGCGTGAGACCATCCCGCAATTCGTTCCTCGTTCAAGCTCTCTTGGGCCAGAAGAGCACGTTCTTGTCTTCGACGACGCGAATGTATGAGCCGCCTGGTTGAGCAGCGAAACAATCCGAGCATGCGTGAAGTGGCGCCCTTGAATCGAGCAAGCTGGAGGGTAGGCAAAGGATGTACAAGCTAGGATTTGTCTCATGCACGGTGGCAATCAGCTGCGCCTGCTCTTCCAACGTGAAGTCATGCCCAATATTCAGCATCTCGTATCGTGAGCAAAACGCAACCGCGACCCTTGATTCAGTACAGCGGGCGATCCTATATTGCGCTTGCTCAAGAACCGAAGCCTGGCTGGCCAGGAATGTTTCGTCGCGTGAGAGCAGAACTATGGACTTGAGCATTGAGATTCGCGCTGGTGCACACGCGAGTATAGCTTGTCACAGCCCTCAGTGGCCATGACCTTATAGCTCCTCTAGGAGCTTGTTGAAATAGGGTTATCGGGCTAGGTTTGCTGGCGTAATTTCGGCAGGCCCATGCGTTTTGTTGGGTATGCTCGCCGGTCAGGTGGGGCCGGGGATGTTTGTGAACACTCATTCCGGATGTTTAGGCGCAGGTCTGCTGGGGACCTGCTGCTTGAAGTGCGATCAGCCGTGGCAGCCGCAGCAGGTTGTGCGCCGCGCAGCTGAAGACGAAGACCCAGTCCACCTTGTGGAGTCCGCGCAGCTTCACCTGGCGGATCGGCCCGGTCTGCTTGAGCCAGCCGAAGCACTTCTCGACCAGCCATCGCCGGCTCTGGCTGATCGCGTAGCCGGGATGCCGGGTGGTCCTGCGGTCGAGGTTGGAGCGGCGTCCCTTCTCGTCTTTTGTCACATGAACGGTGACATGCAGCGCCCGCGCCGCGGTGACGAAGTCCCTGGCGTCATACGCCTTGTCGGCGCCGACGGTGATGCGCCGCCTGCCGCCGCTCGTCTCCACGCATACCTCATAGACGAACCAATCCATAAATCAGACGAACACAGGAACCTTTTTTAACAAACTCCTAGATGATCGAATGTATAACTATAAGCCGATGGAGGCGGCGCATCACTTTGACCAAATCCGGGGAAGTCCGGGGCGATCAAATGATATTGGGTGGCTAGCAGAGGAACGAGCGTGTCGAATTGCCGCGACGAGGATGGGAAGCCATGCAGTAAGACGATCGTTGGTGCATCCTTCGGAACCGCTTCACGATAGAACACGCCCGTGCCGTCAACCTGCACGCGGTGATAGGTCGTCGTGGACGTTGTGGACTCCAGCGGCTTGGCATGCGCTGCTTTGTACGACGTGATGTTCTGGCTTTCCATATTCTTGCTCCGAGTCATAAGGCTTTATAGGCGGCCGTGTGTATGCGCAAGCTCCATAGCGGCACGCTTGGCTCGTTCAAAGTCGCCTGCCGAATCTTGGGTCAGTAGCGTTGGCTCAAACCGCACCTCGTCGATTGCTGTCACGCCGGCCTGGCTTAGCCAAGCACCCAGATAGGTGGAGTGATGGTCGACCCCGAACGCCGGCGAGGGGGCAGAGGGTGCATAAGCGCCCGCGGTAAGCACCAGGGCCGCGTGCTTGTTTTCAAGCAGGCCAAAGTAGCCCGATTTTGGCTTAATGCCCCAGAGCAGGCCCGGCTGATGGATCACATCGATATAGTGCTTGAGGCGGTATGGACTACCGCTATTCCACATTGGGACGGCGAACAGGTACCGGTCCGAGGCAATGAACCGGCTGGCGATCTCAACAATCTGATCCCAAGCTGTCTTCTGCGTTGCGGTGTGCTCCTGGCCCAACATGACGTTGATTTTGGCGGCTGCCTTGTCGCCGTCGAATGCCGGCAGGTCCACATCCCACAGGGAAAGGACATCGATGTTCAGGTCTGGATTCTGCTCGCGGAGGGCGGAGAGGTATATCTCCGCGATCTGGATCGATTTTGATTGCATTCCCCGGGGAGAGGCAAATCACTCATGACACGTCTTCTGGAGCTAAGAGGTTGATAAAGAAAAGCGAAGTGACGGCTCAGATACAGAAACCGCTCAGCCTCGGGTGATTGTCGGGCCGACGGCCGATTGGCCAGCGGACTTGCGTTTGCGTTCCTGATTCCGACGCTGCTGATGACTCGAGACCGTGCTCGATGCTCGCGACACAAGCCCTCATCCAGGATGCTTGACCATGAACTGAAGGATCAGGCCTGCAATCTCGTCCGTCTTTTCGTCCAGAGCAAAATGCCCGGCGTCGAGCAGGTGGATTTCCGCATTCGGTAGATCCTGTTTGAAGGCTTCCGCGCCCGGCGCGATGAAGGAAGGGTCGTTCTCGCCCCAGACCACGAGGGTCGGAGGCTGGTGGTCACGAAGCCACGCCTGCCATTTTGGGTAAGACGCGACGTTGGTCCGGTAGTCGTAGAGCAGGTCCGCTTGAATCTCGCGCTGACCGGGCCGCGACAGATCGGCATACTCGCTGATCCAGGTATCCGGATCGTAGCGATCCGGATGGGACGTGCCGGCGAGGTGTCGCTCCTTGGTGGCCTCGAACGAAAGAAAGGCGTTCAGCACTTCAGGATGAGTCTTTGGATCCGCCCAGTATTCCGCGATCTTGGTCCATTTGGCTCCAAGGCCCGCTTTGTAGATGTTGCCGTTTTGCATGATGAGCGCATGCAGCTGATCGGGGTGCGCCAGAACGATGTGAAAGCCAATCGGTGCGCCGTAATCGTGAAGGTACATGGTGTAATGCGTGATCTTCAGCTGCTCAAGAAAATCACGCATCGTCTGGGCAAGATGATCGAACGTGTAAGTGTAGGCGGTGGGCGAGGGCGCGTCGCTCAGACCGAATCCAGGATAATCCGGAGCGATCAGATGATATTTTGTCGCGAGCAAAGGAATGAGCGTGTCAAATTCACGCGAAGACGACGGGAAGCCATGCAAGAGCACAATGGTTGGGGCGTTCTCAGGGCCGGCTTCGCGGTAGAAAATTCGGACCCCGTCGACCAACACACGATGATAGGTCGTCGTAGCGTTAGTCGAAGGGAGTGGCGCGGCTTGTGCCGTGCCTGCAAAAAGGGCGGTGGCAAGAACGTAATTTGCTATGCGGTTCACTACGATGTTCCTTCTGCGAACACTTCTTGCTTAGAAGCATTCAATAAGTGAAGCGTGGTGCGTCATGAAGATGCACTGGCAGCGCTAGGAGCGTCTAGTTTGTTCAAGCGCCAAGGTATCGATGTATTGGCGATGGCGTTCGATTTTCCCGTCCTGGATATCCCACACATGCGCGTATGCAAGGTCGGCGCGTTTGTGCGTTGCACGGTGTACGCAAGCGAACCGGCCCAATGAAACCACCGTCGAGCCATCGACAAGAAATTCCGAAGGAGCTGGTGAGAAGCTCTCCCACTCCTGCATGAGTGGAACGAACACTTTTTTCATAACCTCCTCGGAATTTCTGTTCTGAATGTTGAAATCAACCACTGAGATCCACTCGATGTCGGGAGCCATCAGGCCAACTATCTTCCCGGTGTCACCTGCTGCTATTGCCGCATAGAAATCGCGTACTGTATCGACTGGTGTTGTCATTGCATTCTCCTTTGCCATAACTTCATCTGCCATGGCGCGACGGTAGTCAGCCGCCGCTTCTAGAAGCAAGCTCCGATCAAGCGAGCTTGTTACTCCCCGCCTATGGTCTCTTCAGGGTAAGGTCCCATAAGCGAGAAGAATAGTTCTAAATTCTCGTCATATACTTAAGCAAAGCTGAAGTATTGCCGGTTGCTGCGTAGAGGCTGCTGTGTCATGATCGGATCATTTGAAGTCGTGCATGGGTTAGACATGTTTTGCAGAAGCCAGAAGACGATTCGCTGGCAACTGTCAGCTAGCTTTCGCCTGCTTTGAGAAGTCGATGCGATTTTGAGCTACATACCGATAGATATCAGATATGACCACAGAACCCTCTCCAACGGCAGATGCAACACGTTTTACCGAGTCGGCTCTCACGTCGCCGACAGCATAGATACCGGGAACACTGGTCGCGTAGGGCGTGACTTGGAACCCAGATTCGCCACCGGTGACAACGAATCCCTTTTTATCGAGCTTCACCGTGCCGTATAGCCATCCAGAGTTTGGCTCCGCCCCGATCATCACAAAAACACTAGGGATTGGCTTTCTCACCGATTCGCCAGTTCTTCGATTTGTCCACGTAACAAATTCGAGAGCCGCCTCACCTTCAAGCTCGTCAATCACTGTATCCGCGTAGAGAGTGATATGCGTTGAACGCTCGATTCGCGCAATCAGGTATTGCGACATGGATCTCTCTAGAGAAGCACCGCGAATGATGTGGTGTACGTGTTTCGCAATTCCCGAGAGGAAGACTGAGGCTTGCCCAGCAGAGTTTCCTCCTCCTACGACGATGATCTCCCGGTCACGGCACAGTAGAGACTCCATTGCGGTCGCAGCGTAGTAGAGCCCCTTATTATCGAAATCCGCGTGGTTCTTTACGTCGAGTTGTCTGTACCGAGCCCCGCTCGCGATCACAACGGAACGCGTGCACACAGCTACACCACCAGCAAGGGTCAACCGATGCATGCCATCCACTTGAACTGCGCTCACAACATCACGGGAGATGGCGAAGTGAACGCCGAACTTGAGAGCTTGAAGGTGACCACGGCTCGCCAGTTGCGCCCCCGAAACCCCGGTTGGAAATCCAAGATAGTTTTCAATCTTTGAACTGGTGCCCGCCTGCCCTCCAGGGGCATTCCCTTCGACCACAATCGTGGATAGGCCCTCGGAAGCTGCGTAAACCGCTGCAGCGAGACCTGCTGGACCAGCTCCGACAACGGCAACGTCATAGATCGTATGAGGTTCAGGCGACTCGGTAATGCCTAGTTCGTCAGCGAGATCGCAGATGGTAGGTCGAACCAAGACACGACCATCTAGCAGCTCGACTTCTGGCAGCTTCGTCGCAGCGACGCCCTTGCCGGGTTCATCGTTCGTTGGCAACTCCTCGATCCGGTGCGGATAGTAATTGCGAACCAGAAAGCGACGGAGGTTTAGCAGATCCGGATTGCCGTTGCATCCTCGAAGGATGACTCCCGCGGATGGATCGCCGATCATGCCGATGCGACGCCATATGCAAGCGGAAACAACAATGTTCGCGATATCGCCCTCGGCACGCATCAACGCCCGCAAGTTCCTTCGAGAGATTCGCAACAGTCGACTTGCCGAGGTCGTTCGTGCTTCGGCGATGGATCTTTGCGTGTTTAAGACGTTTAGCTCGCCAGTGAATTCGCCCGCGCACAGAGAACGGAAAACTTTGGAGCCACCTCCTTTCACCAGGAGCCGGCTCTCAATCTCCCCTGAGAGAATGACGAGCATGTCTGTGTCCCGATCACCATACGTGTACAGACGGGTGTCTTTCGCTACGAACTCTTCTTGTCCATAGGATCCGAGTCTTTGAAGCATTTCGCCGCTCAACCTGGGAAAGGCTAGATCATGGCGAAAAGCAATGTCCGAGTTCGACGAAGTTGAGGGTTGAGGCGATACAGCCTCGGCTGCTGCAGTGAGTTCCTCTTGGGGCTCGCTCATCTTCCGCATCCTCCGCAGATTGCCCCGTGACAGCAGCAATGGATGTCCATATAAGCGTCTCCTGAATGCGTTTGGACCCAAACTCGCGACGAAGAGAGATTTATGTTGGGCGATCACAGCCGAACCTGCGAAAAACAGGTTCAAACACCCTTATTCTGTCCACCATCGACATCAATGATGGCTCCGTGAATCCATCTCGCTTCTTCTGTTGCGAGAAAGGCGACGAGCTCCGCGACATCACCTGGTTCGCCGAGACGAGAGATATTCAAACGCCGGATCGAGTTAAGAAGATACTCCGCATAGTCGATGCCTTCCTATGCGGCAAGCTTCTCCATCAATCTCTTGCGGCGAGAGGTCTGGATCGTGCCCGGCTGGACCAGGTTGACATGCACGCAATCCTGAAGCCCTTGCTCGGCGATCGACTTGGATAGTGCCGCGATACCACCGTTGACAGCAGACACCAGTGAGAGGTGGTGTTCTGGCGTTCGCGCCGTGCCTCCACCGATCATCACCAGATGGCCTCTTGCCGCCTTCAGCAATGGCCAGGTGTTCTTGATGACCCTGAGATTCGCGAAAAGCTTCAACCCGAACCCTGTTGGCCAGTCCTCGTCCGTGAGTTCTAAGAAGCCACCTTGGGGCGCAGCGCCTGCATTGGTGACGAGAATGTCGAGACCGCCCCACGATTGCTCGACGTGGGTAGTGAGCTTCGCAGCTGCATCAGCCTCAGTCAGGTCGAGAGAAGCAAATTCAACTTCAGATGTAAACGGCCGCAGCTCGTCGCATGTAGTGGAAAGCTCCTCATGGCTCCGAGCGGTAAGATAGACGCGGGCGCCTTCGAGTGCAAATCGGCGTGCGATAGCTGCACCGATCCCCCTACCAGAGCCTGTCACGAGTACGCGTTTGTCTTTGAAGCGCTGCATACATTCCTTTCGTACTCGATGACGAGGGCTATGCTGTGGAATCGAGCCTTCATCATCACGCAGCTAACGACTCTCACCCCTCGATTCGAAATCGGAACGCGAGGGTGTTTAGCGACCGAAGACAGCTTTGATTTCGTCCGCCACCGTATGCACGTTCTCGTCCAGCACAAAGTGCCCTGCATCGAGCCAAACGAGCTTGGCTTCTGGCAGATCGCGCAGGTACGCCTCGGCTCCGGGCGGCACGAAGAACGGGTCCTTCTTGCCCCAGGCAATCAATGTCCGCGGCCTGTGCGCGCGGAAAGCGGCCTGCCACTCAGGATAGAGTGCGATATTGGATCTGTAGTCCTCTAGCAGGTCAACTTGGTAGTCTTGCACCCCGGGCCGGTCGAGCAGTGCTTGATCGAGTACCCAGTTGTCCGGATTGATAGCCTCAGGATCCTTTGCGCCGACCAGCCAATGGAACTTCGTGCCCTCCAAACTGACAAACTCGCGTGCGGGCTTTTCAGTTTCGGGTGCGCGCTTCTCCCACAGCGGCAGCAGCACCTTTTTGGGCGCATCTCCTACACCTTCCATGTAGGCGTTGGCGTTCTGAATGATGAATCCACTCACCTGCTCCGGTTTTTCGGTAAAGAGGCGGAACCCGACCGGGCCGCCGTAATCCTGCATGTAAAGAATGTACGACGTGAGACCGAGCTGATCGAGTAGACCGCGCACATGTGCTGCAAGATTATCGAAGGTGTACTCGAAGTCACTTCTCGACGGGGCATCAGAATGGCCAAAGCCGATGTAATCGGGAGCGACCAGGTGAAACTTGTCAGCGAGAGCTGGCATCAACTCTCGAAACATCTGACTGCTGGTCGGAAGCCCATGCAATAAGACAATCGTGGGGGAACTGGGGTCGCCGGCCTCACGATAAAAGACCTTGCGGCTGTTGACGGTTGCCGTCCGATAGTGGGTCAGTTTTGAATCTGCTTGTGATACAGCGGATGCCATGAGTCCTCCTTGTTGTTTGGGCCTCGCTGGGATAGCCATATAACAACGTAGGGCCGAGCAAGCACGAAGAAAAGTTCCAAATATTGAACGGGTGAGTGAGTATTTGTTACGAATATCTCTGCTGCTGTCATACCGTTCAGCACGACCATGTTCGCGTGAACTCAATGAACCGTGCGTCGTTAGGTTGATAACTGGAACGAAGATGGAACGGCATGTAGCGTAGCCAACACGGGCCCTAGCGCCAGCAGAGCATCGGTTCTGCTGCAACAAGCGTGAATCATCCGCTCGGCTACGGGATGCTGCAGGCGGAGCTTCGAGAAGCGCGGCTCAAGAATCTACGGCACTAGGCCGCCTCTCGCCCCATGTGGGAACGTAGATAAGCAGCGACCAACTCCTCTGTGATTTCAGCGAATCGCATCGCGTTCGAAGCCCGGAGGTTGCGTCTTCGATGAAGAACAATGGGTATGTTTCCCAATGGGGGGAGGCCCAGGTCGATAGTCTGAACGTTTGTCGGCAGACCAAGTTCAGCTCGTGTGGTCAGTCCCAATCCCGCACTGACAGCGGCCCATAAGCCGGTCAGGCTGGGGCTCGTCATTGCAATGCGCCAAGGGCGACCAGCGCTTTCCAGCGCTTCAAGCCCCGGCGTTTGACATCCGCACGGAGGGTTGAAGAGCGCCATCGGCAACGGCTGCTCTGCCCGATCTTTATAGCTCGGGCTTGCGATCCAGTGCAAAGGCAGCTCGCTCAACAGGTGCGCGGTCTTCTTCTGTGAGCCGCCTAACGTTAATGCAAGATCGAGATCGCCGGTTTCGATCTCTTGTATCAATACCTGGCCTAAGTCCACCTTCGCCTCAAGCTTCACAAGGGGGTAGAGCGCACTGAAGCGTGCGAGTACCAGAGGCAAAATCGTAGCTACGAAATCCTGCCCGAAACCGATTCGAATGCCACCCGAAAGAGAGGATCCACGCAGAGTATCGATCATCTCATCGTTCAGATCCAACACTCTCCGGGCATACTGGAGGGCTATTTCTCCCTGTTCAGTAAGGAGCGTCTTGCGGCCTTGCTTTCGAAAGAGCGGCACTCCTACCTCTTCCTGAAGTCGCTTCATCTGCAGGCTGATGGCGGAGGGTGTACGCCCGAGGCGCTCCGCGGCGCGGCCGAAACCGCCGAGGTCTTGGGCGACCACTAACGTACGAAGGCTGTCCAGGTTCAGATTATCCAGGACCATAGTTTAAATACACTCACCAATCTCATTATAACTTCTAACTTTTGTTAACAAATCAGAATTCGTACGCTGCATTTAGCGCACTGAGGGGCGGGAATGCGGCCTGACCGCTGACGACAAGATGCATGTAGTCGTTGGCCATACAAAGCGCCCAATGGCTGCCAAGAGCGGCTCACTAAGGGCGGATGCTCTGATTTCGCACACGAAAGGTAAATCATGAAGAAGATCCCGTCAGACGCAACGATCGTTCTGGTGCATGCCGCGTGGGCGGACGCATCGTCGTGGTCAGCCGTGATCGGCCCACTACTCAAGGCGGGCATCAAGGTTATCGCTGCCCAGATTCCAATGACTTCGCTGTCCGACGATGTGGCTGCTTTAAAAGTGTCTCTGGAAAGAGCGGGCGCGGGGCCAATCCTCCTTGTCTCTCACTCTTACTCTGGCGCCGTGATCACCGCCCTCGAAAGTGACGACCGTGTCCGAGGCCTAGCCTATGTAGCAGCCATGCCCCCAGACGAGGGAGAAACAGTGGGGGACTTGTTCTTTCGAGAGCCTCCACACGAAAAAGCTCCCCATCTGGAACCCGATGGTCACGGTCTCTTATGGATGTCGGAGGAGGGAATGAAGAATGCGGTCGGCCACCGAGCCACTGCGAAGCAAAACGCAATCAGGATAGCAGCGCAACGCCCGATAGCGATGAAGTGTCTTGGCGAAGCGGTACAGGCTCCAGCATGGAGGACGAAACCTTCGTGGTATCTGCTGGCTGAAGATGATCGTATGTTCAGCCCGAAGACACAACGATTTGTGGCCGAGCGCATGGGCGCGCAGGTCCGTTCATACGACGTAGATCATGCTCCTCAGATCTCGTCGCCCGCAACCGTCGTAGAGTTCGTGCTGGAAGCGGCCAGTGCGTTGATGAGCTCGCGTGCAAACAATCGGATTGACAACAAGGAGAACCACATGACTACGTACCAGCATGCCACCATCCAGGGCCATAAGATCTTCTACCGCGAGGCCGGCTCAGCTACGAATCCGACGATCGTTCTGCTTCATGGCTTTCCGTCGTCGTCGCACATGTTCCGGGAACTGATCCCACAGCTCGTCAGCCACTTCCACGTTGTCGCGCCTGACTACCTCGGCTTCGGCTACAGCGATGCTCCCGCGGCGACCGACTTTCAATACACCTTCGACAGCATCACCTCGCAGATTGACGAGCTGCTCTTCAAAACACTGGGCCTGAAGAAGTTCAGCATCTACGTGCAGGATTACGGCGCGCCCGTCGGTTTCCGCATTGCCTCGCGTCATCCGGAAGCGATCGAAGGCATCATCGTGCAGAACGGCAATGCCTACGTGGAAGGCATCAGCGCCGCCTTCGAGCCGTTTCAGGCTTTCTGGGCGAATCGTAACGAGGAGACCGAGAAGGCGCCGCGCACGCTGCTGACCAAGCAAACGACGATGTTCCAGTACACGCATGGTGCGAAAAACGCTGCGGCGGTGAGCCCGGACGGCTACACCTTCGACCAGGCGCTGCTGGACCGACCCGGCAATGACGCCATCCAACTCGACCTCTTGCACAACTACACCTCGAACCTGGCGCTCTACGACGCGTGGCACGAATACTTCCGCAAGCACCAGCCGCGCACGCTCATCGTGTGGGGGCAGAACGATCCCTTCTTCATCGTGCCGGGAGCGCAGGCGTTCCTGCGCGACCTACCCAAAGCGGAACTGCACCTGATCGACGGCGGCCACTTTCTGCTGGAAGAGCACAGCGAACTCGTCGCAGGCAAGATCATCGGCTTTCTGACAAAAGGGCAGAAAGCGGAGGCGGGTAAATGACCATTTCTGCCCTCAACCCGACCCCTGGGAGTGGGCCGCAGCCGACCGCGCGCGTGTTACCCGTTTCTCGCGCCATCCTCTATGCCACGCTGGTGGTTGGAGCGCTCGATGCGGCCGATGGCGTCGTCTTCCGCGGCCTGCAGGGCCAGAACCCGATCCAGGTGCTGCAGTACATTGCGAGCAGTCTCCTGGGCGCACGGTCCTTCTCGGGCGGCCTTGCAAGCGCGGGACTTGGCCTCGTCGTGCACTTCGCCATCGCGCTGGTAGTCGCAGCGATCTATATCCTTGCGAGCCGACGCGTCGTTGTGTTGCGTACGCAGTGGGCGCTCCTGGGACTGCTGTACGGCGCTGCCGTGTGGGTAGTGATGAACCTAGCCGTGTTGCCACTGACCGCGGTCGCGCAGGGGCCAATCCCGACTGCGGCGTTGATCAACGGCATCACCGGCCACGCTCTGTTCGTTGGCCTGCCCAGTGCGTTCTTCGCGAAGAAGGTGGCGGCGGCGGCCTGAATGGCCTTTCAGAAAAGCAAGCAACGGTAGTGCTGGCGACCTTGTGGCGGTTCCCACATATTTCGACGGATGAGACTTGCGTGCTGTGGTTCTTCGACCAGGCTAAATCGCACCATCGCCGCTGGTGCAGCGGCGTGCCACAAACTGGTTGAACATTGGGCCTTGTATCCTCATGCCTGCGGCCAATCTCCGCAGGGAGTTCACTCTCCATGTCTATTACTCCGACCGAACCTCCACAATCTGAAGGCACACTGTCGCACCCGGTACTCAGCGAGATCGAGAGTGCTCAGGGCGCGATCGCCTGGTCCAGTTTCTTTTTTGCGCTTCTCCAAAGCATTTGCACATTCTTTGCAGCCCTCGACGGTCTCCGTCTCGTCATTGGGATAGGCTCTCTAGCCTTGACCTCCTGGGTTGGAGCAGCTCTAGACCGATTTCATGTGGACTGGATTCGAATACCCATGATTGGGCTTGCCCTTTGCGGTTCATTACTCAACCTGGCGGTCCTTATGCAGCTTCATCATCTTCGCAATCGCCCAGCTTCGCGATGGCGCCAAAAACCGTTGAGCTCGCACAAAATTCGACTGGAGCGAGTGCAACTGGTTTTGTCTATCGCAACTCTGGCTCTCATCGGGGTCGAAGAGTACTTTCATTTGCTTTGGGCACACCATCTGTAGCTTTCCATGCGACGCCCAATTGCCTCGCATTTCCTCCGTTACCGTCCGCGGGTTCTTCAAATGAGATGGAAATCCCTGGCATTGACTTGAGCTGGGCACTTTACAATATTTCTCAGAGCAGCAACGTCAGGTCATCTTGCTGCGGCATCCCATTTGCGTGGCATTCCAGTGCAGTGAGCAAACTCTGCTTGATGGTGGAAAGTTCGCCGTCGCACCCAGCTTGCAAAACCTGACGAAGCCGTTCCTCTGCGAACTCTTTGGAGTTTGCCGAGACCTTTCGTTGCCGCATATGCGCACCATACCGCCAGCGTCATTATTTTGGCGTATTTTTGGAAAAGCAGCTCAACGTGCTCCTTTCGTTACGCGGATGACATTCCGGGACCATTGTTCTAGGGACCTCCCAGGTGAAGGAGGTCAGATTCTTCTCGAAAACCTGACCAACCTTGGTAGACGTGGAGCGATTTACTGAGCAAACTGAACCTTTGCGCGAACGCGTCTGTGCGAGCGGATGAGCGTAAGTCATTGGTTTACAAAGGGCTTACGAGGGAAATTATTGTTGAGAGCATTCGACTCTAAATCGACAGGTTGTTGTAGGTTCGATTCCTACCGCGTCCACCATGCTTAATCCAACCTTATGCCAGTAGATGCCGGCTCCAATTCGTGCACTCAGGATGTTTCATTTTTCGAAACCTGGACGAACTTTTTCGTTGGCTGCGATGGTTGATCGCCATCTGCAGCAGCTCCAGCTCCTGATGTCCATCGACTTTAGATCGGCATGGCCCATGGACTTGCTGACGGCGAATGCATTGCGGCTCTTCTCCATCGTGTAGGTTCCATCGACGTGCCGCGTCGAATACAGAACCAGCTTGTTGTCGAGATCGGCCCGATTGCGTGCCGCCTGAAGGCCTTTGGCAATCGTGGTGAGTGGCCGCACTTCGAACGGGATGATAGGAAAATCCGTTCCTCCGTCCTGTCGTCGCACTCATGATTGATCGCTGAGGTGGCAAGACCCCGAGCCGACACCGCAGCCCTATTCGGACCACGAGGAATGGTCGAGGCCGCAGTATTTCGTTCGTGGTGCTGATCAGCAACGAAGAGCGTCGGCTGGGCGATCCAATTCGGCGCCGCAGTCTATAAGTGCGTGTCGAGCACCCGCCCCCCGAACGCGAAGCGGAGATCATCGCCAGCCGGATGCCCTAGTGTGAGCGTCACCTTCCACAATGCGATTGCAGGCGTAGGCCGCGCCTTCCACAACTATTCGATCGAGAAACCTCCCTCCATCTCCAAGAGGATCGATCTCGCCGAGGGGCTGGAGCTGCTTGGCACAGAACTTGTTATGAGCGACGGAAGTAGACGAAAGCTGAACGCTCAAGGAGCCTGAATTATGAAAAGCAGTTCCTGCCTGACGTCCTTCGCGTACATGAGCATTGTCTGCTGGAGGGAATATTGCTGGTGGCGATGAAGCGCAGATGGAAGATGTGGCAAATGCATGTTGCACTCGCTGCAATATTCGTGGACGCCGTTGATGCAACACTTCTGGCGTCTTTCAACGCTTAGCAGAAAGTTGAATTGATAGACCGCAGATGCGGACAGACTTAGAGACGGTCACAGCCGCAGTAGCAATGCTTGCGTGTGTGTCGAACCAAGCAGGCAAAGTCCTGGAGGCATCGTCATTGCGGCTCGGCTGAGAGGCTCCTCTTCGAAAAAGAAGAATTCCATTGACAGTCCTCTTACGAATGATTAGCCTCCAAACTTACAATATCTGTAATCGATTACATTTACGAAACGAAATGATGAAGTGACATGAGAGTTCTTATGAAGCAGGCAGTGCAAACGAGTTTCGGTCTTTTGATGTGCGTAGCGACGTTCATGATTGCTTCTACGCTTCACGCCCAATCCACCACAGGAAGCATCTACGGAACGGTTACTGATCCTGGCGGCTCCGCGATCGCCGCATGCGCGGTGACGGCGCAGAATGTGGCGACTAGGGTAAGCCAGACGACGGTTACAAACGGATCGGGCGCCTATACATTTCAGACAGTTGATCCGGGGGACTATCAGGTCTCGACTACGGCCGCGGGGTTTAAGAGTCAGACGCAGACAGGAGTCTCGGTATCGGCGAATCAGAACGTGCATGTGACCTTCGCGCTCACCGTGGGGAGTGCGGCAGAGAAAGTGGAAGTTACCGCCGGCGTGACCATGGTGGATACCCGCGAGTCGCAGATTGCCGAAACCATCGGGCAGAAACGGCTGCAGCAATTGCCTTCTGTGAACCGGGATGTATACAGCCTGGTGCAGACCGTCCCAGGAGTCACGAATTACTCCGCCGATACGCTAACCGGCAGCGCCGGCGGCACTAACTTCAGCGTCAACGGCCTGACCGCGGGCATGGTCAGCTTCTATCTTGATGGCGCTTACAACAATGCCTTCAAGAACGCCGGGAACGGAGGAAATCCCGTACCCAATCCGGATTCGTTGCAGGAGTTCCGGATTATCACAAGTAACTTCGACGCCGAATTCGGGCGAACTCCTGGCGCGGTGGTTAACACCATCACTCGTTCAGGAACTGACAGCTTTCATGGAGAGGCGTACGACTACATTCGCAACGACGTCTTCAATGCCAAGAACTACTTCCTCGACACCGTGACACCCCTCAAACAGAACCAGTTTGGAGGCACTATGGGGGGACCCCTGCTGCGCAATGGAAAGGCATTCTTCTTTGGGGCGTATCAGGGCACCATTCTGCACACGCCGGCCAACGTCTCCGGCACCGCCATCGTCACTCCCACTGCTCTTGAGCGCACCGGAGATTTCCGTAAGAGCACCATCGTTCCGAATGTGAGCTGCAAAGGGGTGAAAGGTGTCATCTGCCCATCGGCCATCGATCCGGTGGCAAAAAATCTATTGCAATTCGTTCCGGTCTACGATCCCGTGGGGAAACGCACCATCCAGCAGACCGCGAACGCAGACAATACGGTGAACCAGGGCTTGGGCCGCATCGATTATCACGGCTTTCCGAATCACACCATCGAGATGATGTTTTTTAACCAGCAGGGAACAGCAAACGCTCCACTGGGCGGCGGTAATCAGATTGTCAGCTACTCCGGGGAACTCAACACGGAGAATCAGCTCAATGCTGTGCTGGCCGATACCTGGGTCATTTCAGCGAATACGGTGAACTCACTCCGCCTCTTCTATACCGACAATCGATATGTTACGAGCAATATCTTCCCAGACCACACTTTGGCGTCTCTGGGCAGCCAGGCTGCGGAGGGTGGCCCAATTTTTGCTCCCCCGGTCTTTAATATCACCGGTTTTTGGTCGATGGGGCCGACCAGTAGTGGTCCCAACGACCTCACCCAGTTAGCTTATGGTCTTATCGATACCGTCAATCTCAATCGAGGTCACCACTCGATGAAGATGGGCGGCTCTTTTGCCCTGGCGAGATTTGCGTCGGATGGCAATAAAACCGCAGGAGGCGTCTTTACCTTTACCGGTGCAGCAACGAAAAGCCCTCTGGCCGACTTCTTGGAGGGTAAGGCCAACAAACTCGTGCAGACTAGCACGTCCATACACCGTGAGCACTCCTACGATCCCGCTCTGTACTTCCAGGATGACTGGCAGATCAGGCCTCGCCTGAATATCAATCTAGGCCTGCGCTGGGAGGTCTTTCCCCCCTATCCCGGCGATGGCAACGGCGGCACCTTCCGGGCCAATACTCGATCCACGCTTATCCCCACGGCGCCGCTCGGCCTGCTGTTCGAAGGTGATAAAGGCGTGCCCGCCGGCGTGTACGCTACCTCATTCACTCGCTTTGCTCCCCGGGTCGGCTTCGCCGCGGATGTCTTCGGCCACGGCCGCACCAGCCTGCGGGGTGGCTTCGGAATCTTCTACTACGACCAGGCCGAGATCCTTACCGGGCAGCAAACCCAGCAGCCTTATGTCTTAAGCATCACCACTAACCAGACGCCAAACCTGGTAACGCCCTACGCTCCCAATGCCGATCCGTTTCCGTTTGTCTACAACCCTGCAAATCCCATCTTTATCTCCGGCGGCACCGTCCTAGGTGTCCCCACCAGCGGGGGCGCAGTCCCCTATGTGGAGGAATACAACCTCACAGTAGAGCAGCAACTCAATCGCAACTTTGCTCTGCATATCGGATACGTCGGGAATGCTACGCGCAAGGACTATCTCGCGCATGACATCAATGCGCCGACCTATGCTCCCGGCGCCAGCACTACCACCGCCGGCATCAATGCCAGAAGGCCCTACCAGCCAAGTCCCAAGACGTATACGTTTGCCGATATTCAACTCAACGACAACGTCAACAATGGGACCTACAACAGCCTCCAGGTGACCGTGCGCGGCAGGGTGGCCCCGAGGTTCACCATGCTGGCGAGCTATGTCTGGGGTAAATCGCTCAATTTCGACGGGCCAAACGTCGATGGATTGGATATCAGCAAGAATTTTGGCCCTTCCAGTGTGGATTTGCGGCAGCGCTTTGTTGCCTCCTACATCTATCAGCTTCCCGATGTAAATCGATTCGGGATCTTCGGTCGTGAAGCCCTCGATGGATGGAACGTCAGTGGCATCACTGCCTTCAGCTCCGGCAGCAACTTTAGTGTCACGTCGGGAGTTGATACCAATCTGGACGGAAATAACAATGATCGCGCAGATGTAGTCGGCAATCCATATCTCTCAAATTCGCGCTCCCGCACGCAGAAAATTCAGGCATTTATCAATCCGGGCGCCTTCCAGGTGTCGACCGGACCATATGGCAACGAGCAGGCGCGGAGCCTAGTTGGTCCAGGGAACATCAATACCGATCTTTCTTTGTTTAAAGACTTTCCTATCCATGACCAAGTGAGATTGCGCTTCCGCGCCGAGGCATTCAACGTATTCGGTAACGTCAACCTTGGCAATCCCAGAACGAATCTCCTCGTTCTGAATACTGGCGTCTCGCAGATAACCAGCGCCGCCCCCGCACGAATCTTGCAGTTTGCGGGGAAATTGTTCTTCTAGCCATGAAGGTTCAAAAGCCTGTTCCGATTGAAGCAGGAGCGGAGGGCGGTCACGTTGAGGCTGGATCTAGCAGGTGGTCGACGGAAGTTGTAGTCGTGTAGCCAGGAGTCGAGTTGTTCTTCGTGTTTTGGATCTTATTCGAGCGGTAGATTCGCGCTCAACCAGCTCTGGCTCCATCACGATTTTCAGCTCCGAGACAGCATTTGGTTCAGCGATGCGCTTCAACAGAATGCTGGCTCCTTCATAGCCCATTCGGCGCATAGGTTGTCGCACTGTCGTGAGCTTGGGGCGATGGAAACTGGCGTTCAGGATATCGTCGAAGCCGACTACTGAGACATCTTGCGGCACTGCAAGACCTCGCTCGTTTAAGGCCGCAATTGCGCCAATCGCCGAGATGTCATTAAAACAGAACATCGCGGTGAACTTGCTGGCCGCCTTCAGCAACTCATGTGTCGCACGATAACCGACTTCCGGACTCGAGCTGCTCTCTGGTAGTTCAAGACAGAGTTCGGGAAAAAGAATGATGCCGAGTTCGCGTGCAAATTTCACTATCGCACGCCATCTTGGCGCTGAATCCGGTATCACCTTGGGGCCGCGCATAAACGCGATGCGACGGTGCCCTAACCCGTACAAATGTGTCAGCGCCTGCTTCGCGGCCTTGTTGTGATCGAGAATAATGTTGACGATGTTAGGTCGGAAATCATGGGCGGATACTGCCACAATCGGCAGGTCTGTCTCGAAAGAGGCAGGTGTGTTCAGCATTAGAAATCCATCTACACCGCGGTCCATCAGCATTGAGGGATACGTCTCGATAAACGCGGGATCCCAATAGTGACTGGCAGTAAGATAGAAATAGTGTGCTTCCATGAGACGGTCCTGCACACCGGCTGCGACTGAGGTGAAGTAACCCGCACTCAAGTCCGGAGTCAGCACGCCAACCGACATGCTCTGGCGCGTGCGCAGAGAACGCGCAAAATAGTTTGGCCGATACTGCAGCCTGCGCGCTGCCTCAAGCACTCGCTGCCGCGTGTGCTCCGGGATAGAGCGGCCAGCGGGTGCATCATTCAGTACAAAGGAAACAGTGGTTTGAGAAAGCCTCAGATGAGCCGAAAGTTCTCGAAGATTTGCCGGCTTTTCTGCAGCCGTGACGGCGGGTAGTTCCGTCGGCTGGGTACGTTTGGAGCGCATCGCGGTGCGCGTCTTGCTGCGGGACGATGGCTTCATGATGCGTTGTAGCGGCGCGACTCTTCTACTCCTGCAACGGCTCTCCGTCCTCTGAGTGTACATGACCCCTATAGGCTCTGCGCTCGGGGGAGGGGCGCAGAACTCTAAAGCAATCAGCTGCTGCTAGAAACTGTATTTCAATGAAAGCTCGGCGACGCGGCGTCCCTGCTTGTAGTCGGCGAAGCCAAAGCGCGTTGTTGGATCATACTTCGCCGCTCCTGACGTAGCATTCGTCGAAAGATCCGTGAGGTTCAGCGAGTATTCATTCGTGAAATTGCCGGTGAAACTGGTCAGCGGGTGGTTGATGAAATTAAAGGCAGAGAGGCGGAAGAGGATGCTCTGTTCATGGGGAAGGGAGAAGCTCTTCTGCGCGCTGAGGTCGGTGTTGAAGAACGCCGGCCCGTGCAGGTAAGGGAAGATAGCCTGACCGTTGGCGCCGCCTATCTGTGGGAGGGCGAAGCAGTTGCCATTAATAAACTGGTTTTTGCCCAAACCCGATTTTGGACTGCATGTCAGTACGGGCTGCAGACTCACATCGGGCGTCCCCAGGAACGTGGAGCTGTTTACCGGAATCGGGGGCGGGTTCGAACCGTTAATGCCCAGCTGGCCGCCGAGAGCGAAGTTCGGATTGGGTACGGCAACCTGCAGGTTTGCTCCGCTTTGGAGCGATGTAATGCCGGATATCTCCCATCCATTTGTCACCTGTCCAAGAAAACGATTGCTGGTTAGCTTCCCTCCGATGAACGTGTACGTGTTGTTAAAGATATGCGTGCGGTCGAATGACTCCGGACCATAGTTGAGATACAGATTGAACGGGTCGATCGGATTGCCGTTATTGGCGCCCAGGATACCTAATGCTTTGCCGAAGGTGTAGTTAGAGCTGAACAGTATCCGGCCTGTCTGGCGTGTTGCAGCGAATTGAATCGCATTGTAGTTAGCGTACGCGACGTGATTTGGCACGTTGATCGTGCCATAGTTGGTTGCGGCAGTGTAATAAGGCCGATACTGGTTGATGACCTGAGCCGGAGCATTCGCGATACTGGTTGCATTATTGACACCGGTGACTATCGGTAAAATCTGCTTAGTGATCGGGTTTGGGCCAAAGAGCGCACCCCGTGGCACAGCATTGACATTGTCCAGCGTAACCGTCTGGTTGCTGCCATCGTTCAGTAGGTTGCGGCTGTTGTTGCCGACATAACCTACCAGAAAGCTGATGCTACCCGGTAAGGCTTGATTCAGTGTAAAGCTGTAAGTGTCCGTCAACGGCTCTTCGTCATCGCCACGCGTTAGTGCGAAGGCGGTGGTTGCCAGGCCTCCTTGTGTTTGAGCGAAATTCAGCGCACTTATGGCGTGGAGCGAGGTTGCTCCTTGGCCAGATACATTGATGGAACGTAGGCCTTCGGTGGCGGTTACCGCATTCGATGCATCGTTCCAAGAATCATGGGCGCGGTACTCTCCGAAGCCGCCGCGAAAGACGGTTTTGCCGGTACCAAAGATATCCCAGGCAAAGCCGGCACGCGGCTCAATGAACAGTGGCCGTGAATTGGTTCCAGAGAGGGGCAGGCTCTTGTCGAGGGCATGCCAGAGAAATCCTGGCTGCGGTAGCGAAGTGTTGCCAAGCGACTCCGGTGCGAAGATGGAAACACCAAGTCCATGCGCATCATTCCACAAGCCGAGATGTTCGAAGCGCATACCGAAGTTGACCGTGACAGTGGGCGTAACTTTCCAGGAATCTGTCGCGAAGAAGTCTGCATTCCAGAAGTAGAGGTTGGTGTCGGGCAACAAGTTTTGTTGGGTAAAGTTTCCGGTAAATCCTTCGTAATTGTTTGCGGCGAAATTCTCGGATAGCGTGTAGTGTTTGCCGTCGACATCGGTAAACGGGTTGGGTGCAGTGATCGAACTGGTCTGCATGCCATATTGTCCGAGTGCGCCATTTGTGGTGCCAAAGGGAATTCGTTGATTATTAGTGACCCGCTCGATATACGTACCAAAAATCGCGGTATGGTTTCCCCAGGTTTTGGTGAAGGTGTCACCCCCACTGGGATCAAACTTGTGAGCGAAGATAGGACCGTAGGAGAGATCCGGAAAGAGGCCAATCGGCAAACCGCATCCCGTGCAATAGGTCTGAAATTGAGGAATCTCATTGGAGCCGTTGTTCGCATAAGCGCCTTTGTATGGATAGCCCAAGGCTGCAGATTGCAGCAGCTTCTGGTTTCCTGCCGCAAAACCGCTGTTTAGGTAGCTAATGCCGCCATAGACCTGATTAGTGGTGGTGTTGTTAATGACGGTGGTCAGATTGGCGGCAGCGCTTTGAGAGTTGGACGTGTTCAGGAGACCACCGGGCGTATTTAGTTGTCCCGGAGAATAATATGGAACCTCCGGCACTCCTGAGGCACCCTTCTCTACGCTGTAGCGGCCAAATAGCTTCGTACGATCAGAAATTGCAAAATCGACACGGCCGATTGCCTGCCACAAATTGTTATTTACGAAATTAGTTGCAACCCAGTTGTACTGACCATTGGCATCCGTGGGCACGTTTGGCAACGGCATCGCCTTATAAAGAGCTTGAAAGCCAGGATCCTGGAATTTTTGCGGAATCTGTCCATTCAGGATGGCGCTACCGTCTGGAGCAATCGTGGGCACTGTGGTGACATTATTAAAGCTTGAATTTGTACGAAGCGCGCCTAGATACTGGTTGAGCTGGTTACTACTGAAATCACCTGCGCGCATACCCGCGGTCGGGACCAAAGCATGCACAATTGCACCGGAAGAGCTGCCATAAGCGTAGCTGTTCCGCTGCGCGTAGTCTTCGCCACCAATGAAGAATGTGAGTTTGCGGTTGTGATTGAAATTTGTACCGGGAATCAGGATGGGGCCGCCCAAAGTTCCGCCGGGATAGATCTGACGGTCGGGTGCTTTCTGCTGTTTCGTCGCACCGCTCAACCAATCAGTTGAGTTCAGCTGATTGGTACGCGCATAAGTATAGAGTGAACCGTGAAATGCTGAGCCGCCCGCTGTAGTAACGGCACTGACGACAACCGGTCCGTTGGCGATGTCTGCTCCAAAGTTCGACACCTGCACCTTAACTTCTGAGACTTGGTCGTAGTTCACGTTCTGGATGGCGGCACCGTAGTTCCCAGGATCAGTGATATTGGTTCCATCTAGCTTCAGACTCACTCCACTAATGGGGTTGCCATTGGCAGAGTAGTTGCCGAGCGCACCGTTGACGCTGACCTGCGACGGATCATACGCGGCGTTGTTCACTCCCTGACCACTGATGGCGAAGCCAGGCAGCGTCTTGAAGAGTTCTGTGACGTCGCGTCCTTCGACGGCGAGGTGCTTTATCTGTTCTGCCGTGATGAGGTCGCTGCGCTCGCCGGTGTCGAGTGGAATGTTGGTCTCGGCGGTTACCGTAACGGTCTGCGCCTCGCTCCCTGCCTGCAGCGTGAGTGGCGGCAAACGGCGGCTATCGCCCGGGTCGAGATGAATTCCGGACTGCACATACTTCTGAAATCCTTTTACCTGAATTGTGACCGTGTAGTTGCCCGACGGTACGGCCGGAAAGGAAAAGACCCCTGAGCCATTGGTCGCAATGACGCGCACGTCTTTGATATTGAGATCGTTCGATAGCGTGACAGAGGCACCCGGGATGATGGCGCCGGCATTGTCGATCACCGTGCCGGAGACAGTTGCCGTGATGGTTTGTGCGGTGGCGGGACTACTGATGACGGCTGCCGCAAGCATCCCAATGATGGCTGAACCGGAGAGCACACACGTGCCGGTAGCGAGAAGATTGGCTCGCATAGTCTTCATGAATCTGTGTTGCATACTGCCTCCTGAATTTGCACCTCGACGGTCGGCGAAGGTGGTGTTTCATCCCCTTGTCGAGCTCCCAGCAACCGTTTGCTCGACTGGGATTTTCGTATCGCTAAACCGATTTAACATTCATGATAAAACCTTCTAGTTAACGAGACTGCTGTTGTCAACTGAAAAGTTCTAATTGGGCGCCCGTGCATCGGGCCGTTCGGTTAGGGCTGCACAGGAATCGTTTGGTGGAGACGGATATCGTGCGAGTCGGCTCCGACGCGCAACTCGATTCGGTCAGCCTCCAGGACGAAGGCATGACGATCCTCATCCCAATATCGCAGCGCACTGGACGGCAATGAAATTGCGACTCGTTGGCTAGCTCCTGCTGCCAGGTGTACGCGGATGAATCCCTTTAACTCTTCAATCGGCCGCGACACGTTGGAGTCGAGATGCCGCACGTAGAGTTGGGCAACCTCGTCTCCATCTCGCTGTCCGGCATTGATCAGATCGAAGGAGACCGTAGCCGAGTTGCTAGAGCGTATCGTCGGAACGCTCACTTTGAGGTTGCTGTAATCAAAGTGCGTGTAGCTGAGTCCGTACCCGAACGGATAGAGGGGTGCTTTGGTCGAGTAGAGGTACGTGCGGCCATGACGGATGTCGTAATCCATCATCGGGGGCAATTGATCGAGCGATGCCGGCCAGGTCTGAGTCAGCCGCCCGGCAGGGTTGTACTCTCCGAACAAGACATCTGCCAGCCCCGTGCCCTCCTCTTCACTGTTGTGCGTCATCGTCAGCACGGCAGGCAAGTTTTCCTGGGTCCACACCGCGGCGAAGGGGAAGCTGGCTGTGAGCACGGCAATCGTCTTTGGATTCGCCGCATATAGCTGCTTCAGCAGCGGCTCTTGTTGCAGATCGAGTGACTGCCGGTCCACCGACTCTTTGCCATCGCTGGGTGACGGACACTTATTCCATCCGGCGTCGCAGGTCGGGTGATTGCCCACCACCGCGATGACAACATCGGACTCGTGTGCGAGGGTGACCGCTGCAGCCGCGTCGTCACCCGTGGCAAAGCGGACCTGCACCTTGGAACCGGCGCGGGCGCGGATGCCTTGGAGCGGGCTGACGGAAAAGGGCGGCGTGCCGCTATACCAGTCCAGTAGCGTCTGGTCCGCATACTTGCCCACGACTGCGATGGAGTGAATCTTGCTTACGTCTAACGGCAGCGTGCCGCGCTCGTTCTTTAGCAGCACAATCGACTCATCCGTGACCTTGCGGGCCAGAGTGCGATGCTCCTGCCAGGTCCACGGGTCGCCCTTTGCCTCAGTCGCAGCTACTGCGTCTCCGCCGATTGCCGCGTAACGATTGTTCGCAGGCGGGTCGAGCAGACCGAGACGCAACATAACGCGAAAGACACCCTTCAGGTTCATATCGATGTCAGCATCTGTGATGAGATGGTGGGCGTACGCATCGCGCACCGGGCCCTCGTACTTGTCGAGAAACTGGTTGATTCCGGCATGGATGGCTCCGGCTGCAGCGTGCTCCAGGTCGGGATAGTAGTGATGCTCCGTCACCATATTGGTTAGCGCGCCGGCATCGGTGCAGATAATGCCATTGAAACCCCACTGCTTCTCAACCACATCACGGAGAACAGGCTGCGCTGCCATGGGAATGTGGTTCCAGGCGTTGTAGGCAGTCATGAACGCATTTGCGCCGCCCTGCTCGATCCCCATGCGAAACGGCACCGCGTAGTATTCATGAAACAGCCGCTCATCGAAGTTTGAGGAAGAGCCGCCGCGGCCGTTCTCGTTGCTGTTGGCGAGAAAGTGTTTCATCAGCGACGCAGTTTGCCAGTAGCGAGCATCGTTGCCTTGCAGACCTTTCACAAACGCGACCGCAAGCGTCCCCACTAGGAATGGGTCTTCGCCGTACGATTCTTCACTGCGCCCCCAGCGCGGGTCACGACTCAGATCGGCATTGGGTGCACGCACCACTAGACCACCACGCTGGTACTTGCTGCTTTGCCACGCATAGCGTGTCTCATAGCCTTCGACAGCGGCGGCCTGCTCGAGCAGCGCTGGATCCCATGTCTGCCCCAGCCCGCGCGCCTGCGGAAATTGCGTCGTGGGAATGACTGTCTTTCCCTTTCCCTCCCAGCCGCCAGGGCCGCCAAGCGCGAGACCATGAAGGCCCTCGACATGGCCGGTGCCGCGAACTCCGAGACGCGGGACAGTTGGGTTAGTGCCCAGGCAGTGGATCTTTTCATCGAATGTGAGCCGGGAGGTCAGATCAGTCACCCGTTGCTCGGCAGAGAGTTGGGGATCCTGGAACGGATACTGGTAGCGAGTCTGTGCATGGGCCCCTGATAGAAGTGTCATGATGCAGGTCGCCAGAAGAACATAGCCGACATATTTGAAATAGGTAGGATTGAGGGGCATGCCAGTTCTCCGTCTGAAACGTTAAACCGATTTACTAGCAAGACGCAAGTGGACAGTGACTTACACCGGCACTTACATCTTCCGCCGAGATTGCGACAACACGTGTCTTGCAAGGACCAGCACCTTTCCCTCTTCATCACTTCAAAAAAATTGCCTGGATAGGGTAGACACGATGTCCATGATTGGACTAAGCTGGCGAACGCTTGGTGAGGAGAACGCCCATATGCCTGCTACTAAATCGATCAAGCTGAAAGCACTCTGCTCGCTCGCCGTATTTACGCTCATCTTCGCAGCTGCCCTGCCGCCCCGCGCCCACTGTCAGGACCTGGATGCATCTGGCCCATACAAGTGGAGCAATGTCCAGATTGTCGCTGGCGGCTTTGTCACTGGCATTGTTGGCAACCCGTTGCTGCCGGCGATTCGGTATGCACGCACAGACATTGGGGGAACTTATCGCTGGGACCCGTTCTCGCAGCGATGGGAACCGCTGCTCGACTTTCTAAATACCTCGCAGTTCAACTACATCGGAACCGAGTCCTTTGCGTTGGATCCGCACGACCCGGCGCGTTTGTATCTGGCTGCTGGGACGTACACGGAGTCCTTCGAGGGAAATGGCGCCATCCTTATCTCAGATGACTTTGGCGAGCACTTCAACATCGTCCCGCTGCCGATCAAGCTCGGCGCGAATGACGCGGGTCGCTTTGCGGGCGAACGGCTAGCGGTCGATCCGAATAACTCGAACGTAATCTATTTCGGCTCACGCAATAACGGCCTTTATCGCTCTTCGGACCGTGGACGCACTTGGGGCCCAGTGACAGCCTTCCCAATCACCGGACCTACCGGTACAGCGACCGATCCCGGAGTGGGTGTAGTGTTCAGCCTATTCGACACGCGGCGTGGCATCATGCAGTCCGGCGCATCGAGAGTCGCTTACTTCGGTGTGTCCCAGGGAAGCACCTCCGGCACGCCCGGGCTTTATATGACGAGCGATGGCGGCCAGAGTTTTCAACCGGTCCCCGGCCAACCCTTCAATAGCTATTACCTGAACACAGGCGTTCAAGGGCCGGACGGCGCAATCTATTTGGTGTATGGGCACAGCGACTACGGAAATTCTGTTGGCCCGTACTCGCTCAATGACGGTCAGGTATGGAGGTACATGCCACCCGCCAGCACCAGCGGCGTAGGTATCTGGACCAATATCAGTCCACCCAAGGTTTCTTCTGACTCCTGGGGCTATGGTTCGGTTGCGGTCGATCCGCACAACCCTAAAGTGATCATGATCAGCACCATGGATCGCTACTATCCGCCCCCTCAGGATGACATTTTCCGTTCCACTGACAGCGGCCAGACCTGGGAGGCACTCGAGGACAATGCCGTCCGAGATGTCTCACGTTCTCCGTGGATAACATTCGGGGCCACGACGGCGGGTGCCGGGAACTGGATCAATCATCTTTGGGTCAACCCGTGGAATCCGGATCAAGTGCTTTATGGGGACGGTCAGACCATTTGGGCATCGAGTGACATCAGCAAAGCGGACGGCGTGCCAACAACGCCAGGGACAATCGTGGACGGCAATGCAACGCATTGGTCGATCAACGCGCTGGGTGTGGAAGAAACCTCGGTGCTGGCGCTTGTCTCTCCACCATCCGGTCCGGCTCACCTGATCAGCGGTGTCGGTGATATTGGAGGCTTCGCACACACGGATCTCAATCACTCCCCAGCGAGTGGCATGAGCAAGAATCCGATCTTCGGCAATACCAGCGGTATCGATTTCGCGCAGTCCTCGCCGTTGAACATCGCCCGTGTTGGCAGCAATGGTTCGCAGCAGTCGACAGGAAGCGCCTTTGGCGCATCTTCGAGCGACGGCGGCCTTACCTGGACACCTTTCCCGACCAACCCGCCCGGTGTGGTTAATGGATCGGGAACGGTCGCCTTCGCCGCCGACGCCTCAACAATCTACTGGCAACCGGGTGACGGCGGAAGCCAAGCGGCCGTCTCCCATGACCGAGGAGCAAGCTGGACCACGATTCCGGGCGCGCCGGCGCAGACGAATGCACAAATCGAAGTATTCGCCGACCGCATGGATCCATCGGTCGCGTACTTGTACGATCCAGCCACCGGCAAAGTTTTTCGGAGCGATGACCATGGGCAGACGCTGTCAGAGGCGAGCACGCTGAGCACAAACGGCAAGGTCAGCCTGTCGCCTGCGGCGAAAGGAGATCTGTGGTTCGCCTCAAATGGACCGCTGGAACGTTCCAACGACGGCGGACGCACATGGAATGAAGTTGGCGATGTGGCCAACGCTTACTCAGTTGGGTTTGGCGCGGCCAAGCCCGGCAGCAAATATCCAGCGGTCTATCTCTTCGGACAAGTTGGACAGACGACCGGGTTTTACCGCTCCACCAATGTTGGCAAGAGCTTCGTCCGCATCAACGATGACCAGCATCAGTATGGCAACGCATATATCGTCGAAGGCGATTCGCGGGTATATGGGCGCATCTACATTGGAACCAACGGGCGAGGCATCATCCTGGGAGAGCAGAAGTGATGTCCGCGCGTTTGGGCGCTCCTTCCTTCGTGCCTCAACGGATATCCGTCCCGACATCCTTGCTAAAGCGGCCATATCAATGCTGACCTTCGAAACTTCTTCAAGGGCAATGATGGTCAACGCTCCAGTCGGGCGGAGCCTGACGGCTAACAGTTCATCGGGAAGCGCATTCTTCGGAGGAGGTCGGACTGTGAGTGAGTCGATGCGCACCCTGGGCGACGTGTACGCATCCTCAACTGATCGACGAGTCCACCACGAGTGTCTGATGGTGCGTGCAGAGCGGCGCTGATCTGCTGCCACAGTCATCGCTGCTGCGGTCGGCAGCCACTCCAATGAGACGGATCCGCTAGTACGGTGCTGGCTCCGGAGCATATGGTTCGCCAAACATGTTTTTGTGCGGAGCCGGCAGTCGTCGGATGTTGACCGGAAAAGTTCCCAGATCCAGATTCGTCGAGTCAATCTGGATACTATGTGTCCATTGCTCCAAAGTGCTCGGATCTTCGCCTTCTGCCCACAAATGGACCTCATACTCACCCGGAGGCACATCTTTCAAGCGGAATTTTCCCTTTATATCAGCGACGCTCCACAGTGGCGTTGCCAGGGCCAGCACAACTGCACTCATCTCCGGATGAATATTGCAAAAGATGTACGAAACGCCCGGCCGATCGAAATGCACCTGCCGGCTCGACCCACTTTCGTAGAGTCCCAAGTCGAACCGCTTGCCCTCGAACAGGGAGAAGACATTATGAAAAAATGGGTCGGCGTTTGGAAAGGATACAACTGCCCCAACAGGAACAACCAGCAGATGCGGCGTAAATGTGCGGTTTTTCTGCAGCATAGTGTAGGTGCCGTGCGTTGGCCATGCCATGTTGTGGTTTCCAGTCGCGCCTAAAGGAGCCAACCACAACACAGCATCCGGGAAGTGCGCTCCACCCTGTTTTCCAGGATGCCCCGCCTCGCTCAAGCTTGCAGTGACCGTTACCTGAGCAAGCAACGGTATGCTCTTGGGAAAAAACGGCAGGAGGCCGATGATGATGCTTTGCGTGAACGTCAGCTTCAAAAGCGATAACCCATCCCCAGGCCGAACACGTTGCTATTCGAGACCGGCCCCGCGATTGAATTTGTCGTAAGGCGCCGATATTCGGTCGAGAACAGCAAGTATGAACTCGGACTGTAAATGAGATTCGTATAAATGGTTCGGTTACGTGCAACACTGCCGTAAAGACCCGCTCCATCGGCCACACCTCGGCGGAGGTCGGTGGCGAATACGTTGTCTAGTCCGAAGCCTGTGTTCGACTCCATTCGCTCATTAAACCGCTGTTTGAGCTGCAACCATCCACCCGCATCCCTTGGGGCGACCGCTTCCGAAACTGACATCTGATAAACGTAATCCTTGGATCCGCCGCCCCCTAGGCCACCAAGCGCCTGACCGCGATACAGGCTACCCGTAAGCTCGCTTTTCGCCCAAAGAGAGAGACGATAATCCAGAGTCATCGCCCATGCATCGAAGTTGTCGCCCATCAGGGTGCGATGCGGTGAAAAATAACCTCCCACACCAATCTGCAATCCTTGGGCATCGTCTCTTCCGAGTAATGCAACCCTAGCTTCAACGCCGGGCTTGAAGCTTCTCTCCGCAAGATTAGCATCGGCTGCAGCCGTCTTCACTGTTGGATTGGGGTCGTTTGGATCGATCACCGCGGCCTGCCATCGCCAACGTATGCGGTTCCCAAATGTTTGCGTGATGCCCGCCTGAGGATTCCATGACCATAGGTTTCCGGACCAGGCAAGTTCCGGCTGCGCCACGGAGGTTAGCGACGATGGTGAATTCGGGTTCAGTATCGTGCGGTCTAGCTCTCCAAACACCTCTACGTGCTTCCAATCGAGTGAAGCATGTGCAGTACGCAGGCGTAGCAAACCTCCGCGGTCGCCGTAGTTTCCCTTTGCAGAAGATCCAAAGAAATCTACCCTCAGATCTGCCCGACTCGCCGCTCCTGCCAGATGGGGTCCACGCGCGTCGAAGCCCAGCACCGTCTGGCGCAGAGACAATCCAGTGCTCCCATCGCCGCCAAGTGCAATCGTGGGTGCAGTCGCATCATCAACCGAACCTGTATTCACGAATCCGTTCAATAGAATCATTCCGCTCAGCTTCAGCGGATACTTCGATGTCGTTTCCACCTTGGAGGCGTCGAGTGTAGCGAGCTGGCTCTCCTGGAGCGTCTGTTTCTCAGCCAGATCCGAAACCGCGGCTGTAGTCTCCGGCGCATGAGCCGCTTGCGAGGTCGAAGGAGCCGTTTGCGAAGTCGAGGGTCTGCTCGAGGATATCTGTTGCAAGTCCGATAGCTGATGCTTCAGGTCGTCAAGCTGTCTCTGTGATGCTTGAATCTGCTTTTGTGCCGCGTCGATAGCCGAGGAAAGCTGATCGATCCGATGCTGAACTGCATCGGTCTGAGTCTCCTGCTGACTCGCGCCGGCAATGCTGAAACAGGTTATCAGAGCGATAATGGTTGTCGGACGAGATGCGATCATACGCATGAGTGTTGTCTTCCTCCTTCGTTTGGCCTCCTCAGCTCGTTACGGGGGCAACGCGCTGAGAATCCGACTTGCCCCTTTCCAGGGAGGAATCACGCTTGATGGAGAACACGAAGGCGGTATGCCCCGGTCGGCTCTCGACCAGCGTCACCGTTCCTCCATGTTCCTGTGCTACGTGGTGCGCCAATGTAAGTCCTAAGCCGGTCCCATTCTGTTTCCCTTCGCTTACGAACGGTAGGAATAGCCGACTGCGCACACTATCCAAAACCCCTCCACCGTTATCTGTAATCCGCACTTCCACCTTTGTGCTCGTTGAGTTAAGTGCCACAACCAATCGTGGCGCTACAGCCGAACTTCGCGCCGCTTGCGCGGCATTCACGAGCAAGTTCAACAACGCACGCTCTATCTGTCGGCCGTTCACCTCTGCCATTGAATCGGGCAGATCGCATGACTCCAGAACGATTTCTACGCCCTTTGCATCGGGGTGTTTGCGCATAAGTCCCAGTACACGAAGCAGTAACGTCTGGATGCACTCCCTGGATCGCGGAGTCGCGCGCCCCGCCCGGCTGAAAATGAGCAATGAATCGATCAAGTCAGTCGTTCCCGTCACTGCTACATGAACCTCATTGAGCAGGTCCGCGCGCTCGTTTTTTGTCAGTGACCCAGAGGCCAAAAATTCGGCATTTGCGTAGACGGAAGCTAGATAATGACGAAGGTCATGTGACACCGAACTCGCCATACTTCCGATCGTTGCCAGCTTTTCAGATTCGAGCAAAACCTTATTCGTTTCTTCGATCTTTCTGCGCATCGTCGCAAAGTCGGCACTCAGTTGCCGCACCTCGCGTGTTCCGCCTTGGGGCAACTCGCAATGGCTGTCTCCTCGCCCGAATGCCTGAACACTTCCGGCAAGCTGTAGCAGGGAGTGCGTCATCCAGCTCGAAACAAGAACCATCAGCCCTGAGCCAACGATGATGGAGACGACTCCGATTCCGATAAGTAAACTATCGAGCTTGCGCAGTTGCACATCCCACTCCGACGTCGACTCGGTCAGTACTAACCGCAGTGGACCTGTGGCTGCCGCGTGCATGTCCTCGGACAGGGCTAGATATCTTCTGTTGGCTACGATGATTGGCTGTGGTACTGCGGAAGAAATTCTCAGCAATGCTTCGACCGAGGGAGGCTTTTCCCTAAAGGTATTCACAAGCAGCTTTTGTCCGCTCAAGAAGGCAGCCTCGGCAGAGCTTGACCGGCTGATCTGCGCAAGCAGGGCTCTATCCACTTCGTATCCGCTCAGTACGTAGCCGAGGATCGTCCCCGATTCCTCGTCTCCAAAATACAGGGGACGCACCGCATAACCAAAGAGCCTACCGCCGCTGATCAGATAGTGGTTGCCCACCTGAGACACGCTCATTGCGATGCTGCTGCGGAGCGTCTCATCTGCCGGAATGCCGCGCACGTACACGGCACGCACCTGCCCATCTGGTGAAGCCAGAGCGAACAAATCGCTTCCACTCACCTTCCAAAACTCAAGCGCGCCGTTCGAAATCGTACGGCTATCAGCCGTAGTCATCAGCGCTTTCAAGCTGGGCAGATCTGCAAGGAGTGCGTTCTCCCTCTGCATGGTGAGAAGATGTTGTTCTTCCACATTGTGAAAAATCGCAAGCGATTCCTGGAGCTTCGCTATCGCCTCCTGTCGAACCGCTCGCTCTATTCTGCTATGGAGTATCCAGAGACTGACAGTGACCAGGCTCGCGATCAAAACACACTGTGAGACCACCAGCATCAGTCGAGTGGACACACCCTTTGATTGGGACATTCTGTCACGGGACAAACTTGTACCCAGAACCATAGATTGTCAGTAGATGCCGTGGGTTCGAGGGGTCATGTTCGAGCTTCTGTCTCAATTTTAGAATTTGGTTGTCGACCGTGCGCGTGGTTGGATATGCCTGGTACCCCCATACTTCGTTTAGCAGCGCTTGTCGGGTGAGCACGGTCTCAGCGTTTGCCACCAGAAAGCGCAGCAACTTGAACTCGAGGGTCGTCAGCTGGATCTGCTCATGACCTCGGCTTGCAGTCATTCGTCCAAAGTGCAGAACACAATCTCCGAAACTGCACTCAAGTGGCTGCTCCGTCGTCTCGAACAGACGCTGCTGGCGCCGGATCGCTGCTTGGACTCGTGCGAGTAACTCCCTAGGGCTAAAAGGCTTGGTTATGTAATCATCGGCCCCCAGTTCGAAGAGCAACACCTTATCAACCACTTCACTCACCGCACTGACGATCAGAACTGGCATTCGCGGCGAGCGCTCCTTGATCTCTCTGCACACTTCACGACCGGATATATGCGGCAACGTTAAGTCGAGCACCACAGCATTGATCTTGCTCGGCTCGAAGAGCTGAAGAGCCTCTCTTCCATCTGCAGCGAGGATCACTTGCAATCCCTCTGACGCGAACACCCGATGCAGTACCTTCTGCATACGTACGTCGTCTTCAACGACCATTACAGTTCCCGAGTGCCCCTCTGCCGAGGCATTTGCGGCACGGATCTGTCCAGCCTTTTGGTCATGCACTAAGTATATTGCGCCCCCGTGACAGTAGTTCATACTGGAAAGTTGAAGTCATGATAATTTGCCCGGCAGGAAGCGATGACGGCGGCTAAACAACCTAATGCAAGGCAAAAAAAGGCGGAGCCGACCTTCGAGACCGGCCCCGCCGTCCGTTAAAACATCTTGAGTGGTGTCCTCTCGCTTAGTTCTAGGACCGTTTGGCTCCATCCGCGGCAGCCGCCAGACGTGATAAGACCTGAAAAAATTCCTTCGACTGACCGGCAAACAGGTTCATGTTGGTCAAGAACGAAACAGTAGCCTGCGCCCCTCCAAACTTGTCTGTTAGCGGCCGAATGATCGCACATTTTGGAAGTCTTGGATTGATGAACTCGCAGGGAACCGGGAAGATTAGATTTGGCTCGAACAGTGGCCCCTTTTTCGTAAAATCTGGAAAGGTCAACCCCTGAAAGCTCACCGGCGCGACTGGAGGTTGAACCGCGTTGCCGGCGAAGTCGACCCATTCCAGGAAGTGTGCCACTTCATCGCCCCCAATCCCTACCACAATCTCAAGCGCTTGCTCGCTCGTCACCTTACGAGACAGGCTAGCGTATAGGCTGGAGCCGCCCTGCTCGATTGTTCCGAAGTGGAATGCTGCAGTATTCGCGATCACCTGAATCTGGGTTTTATTAGACATATCGGCATCCGTTCGCGGAATCGCGGTTCGGTTGCTGATCTGGATCGCCTGTGGGAAGGTAGCCCCAAGGTCAGGGTTGGTCGTGCTGCGATAGCGAATATACCAGCTCGTATCCACGTTGAGGTGCATCAGGTTTGTGAGGCGGCCAACGTTCTGCGCTCCAGTGGCTTTGCTGCCCTGGAGGGTGCGAAATGCATCCAGATCGACGGGCTCCGCGCCTTTGTGCTCCAGATACGCGTTGAGGAATGCGGCATGGCTCACTTCGTCGAGGGTATTGCTGGTGATGTATTGACTCCCATCGCCATCGAGATTCTGCAAGGCAAGCTGATAAGGATTTGTGGTGCCGTTGGTAATGCCACCAAGCTCAGCGTACTGCGTCCAAAGATCCGATTCCAATAGCTCGGCCGCTGCCAGGAAGCGCAAAATCGCAACATCCCCGTCGGTCAACTCTCCGCCGCCATTCTGGTCTTCCTCGGAATTCTGTGCCAGTGCAGGAGCCCCCCCACCAAGCAGCCCTGCAGTCACGAGTGCCCCCGCCGTAAACATCCCCTTCGTGAGGATGGAACGACGGCTTGTTTGCGCCACATCTTCCAGCTTCTTCATAAGCTCTCCCTGGCCAGTCATAGCCGTACTTTGAAGTTAGAGGCATCGCTCTGTGCACTTGTCACACGAATGTCACTTGCTCATCATCCTTTCGTCAATCCCGGTGTTCATCGAATGCAGCTCGCACGAATGAATCTTAGGATCTCCGTGCACTTCACAAATAAGCGCGTAAGTGAGGAACATCGACGAATCCATGTTTTCTGATATCGAATTACTCGAAAACTGCTGCTTGGAGCAGCCTGTCCTCAGCGATCGGGCCTTAGCTCGTGCGGCCGAGAAGATGATGAAAGACTAGGCGCTCCGAATCTCCTCGTGTTTTTACAACTTGGTGACAATTGGATTTAGCGGGAGAGATACGCTGGGGTGATCTCGACGGGGTACTATGCTGGACCAAAGAAGAAAATGTGGCGCATCCGGCTGCAATGGAGATTCTCGCCACGCAGTTCCTGCAACTCAGTCCTCTGCGCCATACTTTGACCAGACTCTGAATGCATGGGTGTTGAGCCGGCACAGCGACGTGCTGAGGGCTTGTCGAGCATCAAGCCTGATCCCCGGGAGGTCCTATGGCAATGACGACACGAAGCAGTTGAACGAGGCTGTTCGTCTGAAGATGCGAGCGGAGACAATGCATGTGCTCTCAGCGCCTCAGATTGGTAAATGGCGTGGACTTTTGGCACGAGAAGTCGATACGCTGCTTCCTTCGCTAGTATCCAACCAGCCTATCGACCTGCTTGAGTCGTACGCTCGCCCCCTCTGTCTCTTTCTAGCTGCTTCAGTTACCAATATCCCTTTGCGGGTAGCGGAAGCTTTTAATGAAAGAGCTCGACTGGTATCGGCTGCTGCAGCCAGTCCCGAAAACATTGCCTTGAAGTCCGAAGCAGCGCAAGTCAACCCTGAACTTGTGGCCCTCTTTCCGTCTGGGCCGCCCGCTCTACGAGACTCTACTTTCGTTGCGCTTTCTCAGACAGTCCCTTGCATACTCGGCAACGCTTGGTTGTCGCTCATCGATAATCCGGCGCAGTGGAGGCTCCTCCATCTTCAGCCTGCAATGCTCGACCGCGCTATCGAAGAGTTGCTGCGCTACGCCGGACTTGTCCGTACACTCTTCAGAACCGCCACGGAAGACATGAACCTGAACGGTGCGCTGATCCGTCGCGGCGATGTATTAATGCTAAGAATCACTGAGGCAAACCGCGACCCAGCGAGGTTCGCCAACGCTCATCAACTCGATATCCGGCGCGAGGACGGAGGACATCTCGCGTTGGGATCTGGATCACATGCGTGTGTGGGTGCCAGCCTGATTCGCATGGCGGTTCAGAGTGTCACTCTCCCCTTACTGCGTCGCTTCGCGTCTGCCAGCTTGACTCGTTCTGTGGAGTGGCAAGGCGGTTCAACTTTCCGGTCCCCCCAGTCTTTATGGGTTCGAATGAGCGAGGATCTTGCTTGAGGAACGCCTCCGTCTCCTTGGAGCAGTCGCAGTCCTACTGGAACGAGGCTGCGGAAAAGTATGAAGAAGCGTTTACGGAGACACGTGTTGGTCGCATGTGGCGAGAAGCCGTCCAGAGAAATCTCGACGCTGCTTTTCTGCCGAATACCGTTGTATTGGAGCTGAACTGTGGCACCGGCATCGACGCCATTCACTTGGCGGCCCGAGGAGTTGATGTCGTGGCGTGTGATATCTCATCGAGGATGATCGAACTTGCCCGGCAGAATGCCATTGCAGCCGGGGTGCAGAGTCGAATCGATTTTCGGGTCTTAGCCACTGAGCAACTCGCTACGCTTCAAACCGAGATGCATTTCGACGGCGCGTTTTCAAACTTCTCCGGTCTGAATTGCGTTCAGGATCTGGCTGCCGTGCGGAACAGCTTGGCCTCGCATCTTCTGCCCGGCTCTCGTGTTCTCCTATGCATGCTTGGACGGTATGGCATTTGGCAGAGGCTTTGGCATCTCGCCCATGGAGAATGGAATCGTGCCATACGAACACCCCGAACGACCGACGCCGGCAGCACTGTTATGGTTCAGTATCCGTCTCGCAGGTCCATCGTTGAGATCTTCTCTGAAGACTTCAGGCTTTGCAGATGGAAGGGTATTGGAATCGCCGTGCCTCCTGCATTTATGGAGTCATGGTGCACCCGGTTTCCCCGCGCCACGCAATACCTGAATCAATTGGAACAACAGATTGGAGGTGCCCGAGGCTTCCGTCACTTCGGTGCCTGCATCCTTTTTGAGTTTGAGAAGGTTTAGCATCATGATCCGCACCGTGCGAAGACTATTGAAGAACGCGTTGCTGGGTCCGATTGGTGCGCTACAGAAGTGCTATCTGGAGCTACCCAATCCGCAAACCGCGGTGGAAGTCTGGCTCGACGGATGGGGCGGCCGAATCAACGTGACCGGGTGTCACTTCATGGCTTGTGGCGCGCCGCTATTGATCGGAGTTAGATTTGAGCAGCAGCAGCGTTCCTCTATTGTGGCGGCCAGACGTCTTCGATTACGCTTCTATTGGCGGACCGGCGAGCCCCGGCTCATGGGTGAGATTTTCCTTAAGTTCGACTCCTCTTTGAGCTTTGGCACAGGAGTCCTGGGACTGTTTCACATCGAGAGTTGCAGCAACCGGTCGCTTCCTCAACTGCAGGTATTGGCCCACACTATGCTGCATGAGCGTGCGCGCCGACAATCCAAAGACTTCGACGTCCCTATCACCGCAAGCGATGCACGTGCCATGGCTGTCTTTTATCTTTGCCCGCGGCCCATTGCAGTGGTGACGGTGGGCGATCGCGCCGCGGGCAACCTCTTTCCTATGAATTTGATGGGGCCCCTTGGTGACGATTACTTTGCCTTCGCCCTCAACAGCAGTCGTGCGGTCGCTCCGCTGGTGAATCAAGCGCGCAGAATTGTCCTGAGTGCGGTTCCGCTGGAGCAAGCTGCCACCGTAGAAGCTCTCGGCAAAAATCATCGACGATCTTCTATCAATTGGGATGAGCTTGCTTTTCCTCTGATCCGTCCAAACCAGATCGACGCATTGGTTCCTTCCTTCGCGCTGAATGCTTGCGAAATGCATGTAGAGTCTATACATCCTCTAGGGAGCCACATTTTATTTATTGCGAAGAGTGTTGTAAAGGAGTCGCTCGCAGATGGGTTGCAACTCTTCGTGGCCCACGGCATGTATGCAGCGTCACAGCGTCGCTACTCTTCTTACAGCTCCTGACTCATGGGCGGAGATCCCACTACAGCAGATCTGCTTGTGTAAGCTGCTCCAGGCACTGGATTGCCTCGGTCAGTCCGGAATAACGCAGGCTATACGTCTTAGCCACTAGCAATTGCTGCACCGTGTCCACTTGTGTCTGCCAAATCTCCTCAAAAGGGTACAACGAGCTCTCAAACAACGGGATCACCGCTTCGGGTGCGATCGGCGTCAGCTCTGTGCACCCTGACTCATGCCGATCGAGCAGGAGAATATAGTGCACTTGTGCGTCGGTCGAAGTTTTAATCCCGGCTGACTGGGCAGTCGGAATCTGAATGGACGGCTTGCCCTCTGCGCGTAGTGTGAGCTCTCGTCCTCTAATCTCGGGAAACAACTGTGCCGCCGATGGACGGAACCTCACCTGATGAGCATTTCCACGCACAACTCGTCCCTTCCCGGCGTACCAAAGTAGGTAGCTCGCGTCGTCTGAGGTGTAAGTCCATCCCGCTTTTGCGCAAGCGTAGGCCAAGGTAGTCTTACCAATTCCAGAACGCCCGCAGAGCAGAAACCCGCGTCCGGAAAAGCTCACGCAGGCAGCGTGAATAGGCGTAACTTTCGATGTGGATAGCAGACACATCGCAGCGGCTTCGAGAAAATGGTAGCGGATATACAACGGGTTGCGGAGAGCAGCGTTGCTCACCCAACCAAAGGCGGACGATTGGCGTAGTTCGCAGATGAGGAAATTTTCTGCGTCTGCGATCATCGAGAGGAGATGATGATGGGTGCGAACCGATGGCGCCGGCGGACACACTGTCGCACCGCTCTGTTTTAAGCCAAGTCTTATTTTGATCGCGGGTCTATCTGTACCCGTGAGCGAGGCACCCCAACCTTCTCGAGCTACATCGAGAATCTCTACTGTGTTCGACTCAATTTCAACGGTAAAACCAAGAACACGAAATATAGCGCGGTGCGTGAATACCTCATCTAGTAATAACGGGTTGGGATCTTCAGCCGAGTGATGGGTTCCGAGCTTAGCTTTATTAAAGAGAGCAGTCATGTTCACTGTTTCAACAGAGGTCTCAGTAATCATTGAATCACCCGCCTGCGGCATATGGCTGTGAACCATAGAGCGCGACCGCAATCGCTGGCGTAGAGCAAAGTCTTCGAGTCCGCTTCCCAGGAAGGCTCGATCTGGTCGCAGTCGGCGTCTGTGAGTTGCCGCTTGGTCCCGCTGGCAAGATTGAGGAGGCCCAAATGCCATGCGCCGGACGAGAAGGTGCTGTATGCCAACCATCTGCCATCGGGCGAGGCTGCCGGATAACGCGCATCACGAAGATTCAGAAGAGTTCCTTGCATGGGGCTGTTGAATTGATAGAGTTGTGAGCCGCCACGAGGTTCCGCTACAGCAACAATGAGCGATGCATCGGGCAGAAAGGCCGCTTCCTCGACATTCATCGATTCCGGCGTCCAGGCGGTGTCTGGATTATGTAGGGCGTTTGTCGATTGCACGTACAAGAGGCTTCGCCCCTTCACATCACGTAAGTATGCGAGTCGCTGCCCGTCTGCAGAGAGCAGCGGCGAGTGCGCCTGATCGATTGCAGCCACATCACGCTGGCCGATAGGCTCAAGGCGAGAGTTGTGCCGAGTCTGCTCTACCCAGCCCTTTGCAGAGCTTGCTGTGAAAGAGAGTTCAGGAGTTGCTGAGTATGGTGCATTCGGCATGCCCAACAATGTATAGCCGCCCGGCAGCATTACGATGCGCGCGATGGAGGACTGTGCCATGGCGGGTGCCGAGGCCATCAAAACATCACTGCGCTCGGGAATACGGTACGCGTAGTCTGCATAGAGGCCACGCTGGTGTTTCAAGGTAGAGAAGATGCTGAACAAGCAGAGTGTGGCCAAGCCGGCGCCCCACAGTAGCGTGCTTCTCTGGAGCGATCGTGGCCTGGGGGGAAGCAAACTACAGTAAAGTGTCGCGGTGAGCAGAAGTAGCAGATAGAGTCGCGGAACATGCAGCACTGCGTCAAGCCCATTTACCGAAGCGGTGTTCCATCCAGGGTAGCCGATACCGAGGAACAACAATGGTACGATCCACCTCGCGGCGCTATGACGGCTACGAAGCTGGCCGTAGAGCACAATGAAAGGCAAGATAAGCAAGGTAAAGTTATACGAGGCCGGCACAGTTGAAATGGCGAGTGTCGCGGTCAACAGCGCGGACCACTCCATGGCAATGTGTCGCGGGTGCATTCTTACTGGGTCGGCCAGCAATAGAGCCGGAGCCAACACCAGCATCTGCAGCAGCGGTTGCAGAACCGCATAGAGAGCGGGAGCTGCATGCCAGGGATGGGCGTTCCATTGCGGCTCGTAGACGAATAAACGATGGAGCAAGGTGGATATTGAACTGCTGGCCAGTGTGTATGGCGGCAGCACTTCTCCGCGCAAGGTCCACGGCAGCACCAGCTCGAGATATGTGCGGTGCATGCTCCAACCGTAAGCTGCGATGGCAACCGTAGCCGCGCCAACGCCGGTCAACAAAGCGGCGCTGATTGCGCGCCAGTCCTTTTTCCGCAAGAAATAGAGAAGGAAAAGGATAGGGAAGATCTTTGTGGCGGCGGCGATTGCAACCAGAGAGCCAGCGAGCGCAGAATGCTGGCGCTGGTAGGCCCAACATGCGCCAACGATCATGGCTAGCAACAGGATGTAGTACTGGCCGTACTCCAGATTACGATGCAATGGGAAGCAGGCGGCAATGACCAGCACAATGCGGCGATAGGGCTCGCCGGAGATCCTTCGGAGAGCGAGCGTAATCGGCAGCAACAGGGCCAGTTGTAGAAGTGTCCAGATATGTTTTGCTGTTAGCGGCGATAGACCGGTAAGCGGCCAGACGGCGAGCGTGGAAAAGGGCGTGATGGGGACGAGGCCAACGATAGGCAGGCCGATCTCGTGATGCTCCTTCTGTCGTTCGAGCCAGCGCCACTCGTAGGCGCGCGCGACATCAAACCCTTCTCGTTGAAGCTGCGCTGTTAAATAGTAGTTCGGAAAGTCTGTGTTCAGGGTTTCCCATGCGCGCGGTAGTGTATGAGCGAAGAGAAAAGTGCAAGCGACCAGAAGCAGAAGCCATTCCCCCCATCTCTCGACTTCAGGCGCCCAAGAATGGATTCCAGGTTGATTGCGACCTTCCGTGCTGCCATTGTCCGCACTAACAGAGTCGTAGGTATGAGAAGGCACAATTCGCAAACGCTCAATTTCAGTATTAGGCGTCCTCATGGAGCAGCCCTCGCCTTCTTCGCCATCGCGAGCACTCAGAGGTGTATCGGATGTTTTCCAGGAAATGAAAACGGAGCCGAAAGAGCACGAACCTAATCTGCGCGAGATAGCGCTTAAGTCGCGAAGCTGGCCGCTCGCCGGCGTGCCCGTGAGAGATCAGCGGCGGCAGGTGCATTGGAAGGTAGTGCTTGTGAATCGTTACCGATTGTTGAGGCTGTTCGCTACCAAGTTCCTTTTTCAGCAGAAGGTAAAGCTTAGTTCCCGGAAAGTCTGCGAGCATGACACTGCGTCCGTAGGCTTGTACCCACAGTCGCACGCCTGCGGGGAGCCGATCCACGGTCCACCAGCTCAAAGCTTGAGGGGCGAACTGGCCGAATATCTGGCTGGTCAGGAGTGTTGCAATGCCCACAGCGATCGCGTCCTGCGGTCGCTGGCTGCTGGAGTGTTTTACTGCTTCCCAAAATGCCGAGTCTTGGTAACGTGCGAGCACATGCCGCCGATACTCAAGCACCCAGCCCGCGCGAGTGAAGGCTCCGGAGACGTGCTGAAAAAGATGCCGCGCCTGCGCAATAAAAAGGTCTACCGGAGAGAGTGCTGGCAACAGCTTACCGTGAAAAGTCTTCAGCTGGGCGCTCGCGAGGCGACGATCTGTTGTGTTTGCGAGATGGAGATCCACAGTGCGTTGCGGCTTTGGTTTATAGAGGTCTTTGCGGGAGGCTACTGCAGATGTACCTGCTCGGAACTCCCAGGTATCGCCGCTGATGACATATAGAAGGTAGCCGCTCCTTTCGAGAACCTGGCGTGCCTTGGGGGCATCTTCCGCGCACACGAGGAAGTCCAGGTCCATTTGACAGCGCAGTGCGGGATCAGGTACGGAGTCTGGCCACAACGTCACGCCCTTCAAATTTACGGAGACGATACCTTCTTCTTGGAAAGAATCGTTGATAGATAGGGATTCCGCGAACAGCGCTTCCGTACGCGCGCGATTGTCAGCTAGATTGTCCTGCAGTCGGTCCCGCACTGCCAAAGGTAGTGCGTCTTCGCAGCCAAGAGTTATCAGCCGGTCTAATAAATAGAGGGCAAGACCGCTCGAATCCAGCCATGGGTAGTTATGTATCCAATCCCGCACGGAGTAACCTGCGAACTCTGCCGAGATCGACTCCGCCTCGGTGTGGAAGGCCGCGAGGACGGCTTCGCGCAATCGTGCGCGCTGGTACCGGCCAACGCTTGCCGCGATCTTTGGCTGCGTCTCTGTTCCGGTCACTGGCTGTACATTTTCGGCTCGCCGAGGCTGCCGGCTGGCGGGAGGTGACGCAGATAGTAAACAATCGACCAAATTTCTTCGTCGTCAAGAATGCCTTTGGATCCAGGCATGCCGGAGGGACGAAGCCCATAGTCGATAACCCATTTTAACTGGCCGTCCGTGTATTTCTGCACCGCTGCAGTGGCGAGCGATGGAACCGGCGGTGACATCCGATCGGCGAAAGGAACGCCGGTGTTCTGGCCGTCCAGGCCATGGCACGCAATGCAATAATGCGAGAACGCCTCCTTGCCTGCGGCGAGTGTGGCTGCGTTTCCCGGAAGCGGGTTCTTTTCTGATTTATTCCGCACGAAGACCTTGTGCTTCGCCGCCGTCATTATGTCGCGCTCCATTTGGGAAGGTGGATTCGCTTTGCAGCCGAGCGCCAGGATGAGTGTTGTAGCGGCCAGCGCGAGCCCGTAACGGACGCCCATGGCTAATTAACCACATGCAGCGTCATCTTCATGGAACCGTGCCCGGATCCGCAGAAAACAGAACAATGTCCCACGAAGTCTCCAGCCTTGGAAGGGGTGAAGGCAAGTTCACCAGATTTGCCCTTAGAAAATCTCGCATTTAGATTCAAATCTTCGAAACGAATACCGTGGGGAACGTCGGTGCTTGTGAAGGTGATAACAACGGGCTGCCCTACTTTGAGTGTGATCTCGTCGGGATCGTAGGTAAAGCGCTTCGCCTTCACGTCGAGGTGACGCGGTGCGGCATCCGCGGCCATTACATGGCCCGAAGATGCGGATACCAGAAGCAGACAAGATAGTGAGATCGGTAGCAAAATTTTCACATTCATCAGACACCCATCCGTTTCATGTTGTGATGTGGAACCATAGGTTGAGCGAGTTACGGAGCGAGATAGTGCAGAAGCGCTTTCTCGTCGGCCGCACTCAGATTTGCGCGTACCCGCATGTGCCGTATTACAGTCCCGGTGATGCTGTGTGGCAACTGATCTGGGGCATAGTGACAACGGCTACAGTTGGACTCAAACACGCGCTCACCAGGACTTTGATGAACAGCAGCAGTGTCTTTTTGTGCAGGCTGCTTCTTGGCACTTGCCGTTGCATAAGGTAGTCCAAAAGATGCGACGCAGGCGGTAAGCGCGATTAAGAGAGAGAGTATGACGCGCATCCTCATCGTGAGCCTCGCCAAAGTGGAAATAAGAGTCGATAGGTAAGGGAGATCTCCCAGATGTTTCCATTCGTCGAGGAGAAGGAGCGGGCGTAGCTAGTGTTGAGACGGACCTGATGGGGGAAGTGGTAGTCGAAGCCGAAGTCCGCCTGCTTCGTGTCCACGGCAGGGAGACCATCTCCAGGCCCTGGACTATTGCGGAATGTCTGCTGCATGCGAAAGACGGGTTCGAGCCTACCCACGATGCCGCCGGTGCCGAGAGGATAGGCTGCCTCTACCCAATATCCTTGGGCGTGCGCGCCGTGCGCGTATTCGGAGCGAATCTCTAATGGCGAGTTCCGCGGCATCCACCACACATCCGCGCCGACGGAGTTGTTATGCACGCCCTGCAAAAAACGCTGATAGGATGTACCGATCTCGAGGCGCTGCCGGGGGAGGTAGACATCGACGCGATCCCCAGCGGCGCGACCTGCCTCAAAAATCCCGGAGCTGCGGCGTGCTGAGAAATATCCAACATAACTCACATTCACGTAGGAGTTGGCATAAATACTGCCGCGTAGCATGGCGCCATCACTCGAACCACTGGTACGCGTTCCAACCGAAAAGATCAGCGGCGCATCTTGGAAGTTCGAGATCCAAATGGGTGTCAGACGTTCATTGTAGGTGCCAAAGGGTGTGAGATAGTGCCCCGCTACTAAGGTTAGATGGCGATTCGCAAGGTAGTCGAGTTGCAGGTACGGTAAGGAAGGGAAGAACGTCCCGTTATAAGGACCGGTGTTGTTTGTTTGGACGAAAAACTCGCGCAGATCCGCACGCGATTCAAACAGCAGGTGCTGCCCAAGGGGAGCTGCAAGAACAGGAGCGAGGACTGGTTGGAGCGCGGTAGAACCCCTATTGGTGCTGCTGAGGAAGCCGACGCCACCGGAGATCAGCGGGACGTCTGGCGACTTCTGTCCTGGTGCGCTGTGCGCGACAGACATTAGGAGAATCGCGATCATAACAGGCCGTGACCATCGGCCGTTACAGTAGCTTGCGAAACGCGGTGGAATCTTGGTTAACATTCTCGATAAACTTAGCAATTCGGCATGCGGCATATGTCATGGAATCGTCAGCAGATTGTCAACATATGCTCAAGCGACTGAGTCGCGAGCCTGATAGTTCAGCGAACACACACAATGCTGGCAAATGGAATTCGTGGGGACGTCAAGATGTTCGCGAAATGCCAGCGCCGATGGAGTGTTGAGCGCTTGCTCTAGCGTGAGATGGGCAGCCGAGGAATAGCTGGGATGAAAGAAGCACGGGCGAAGCGCCCCGTCGCTCTCCATAACGGCAGAGACCCACGGTGCGTTGCACACAGGCGACGCGGCCGGAAGCATCTCCAGACGTTCGCGAAACCGCGTGGCAATGCGGCGCAGCTTGAACTCGTTTTCGGCGATGAAATGGGTTGCTAGTTCGGCACCATGATCTGCGATTAAGGTCTCGATCTCGGCATCGAGCGCGACGAGTTCAGTGGAGTTCAAAGCGATGGTGTCTTGTCGAGTGGACGAGAGCGGTTCCTGGTGGTTGAAGGCGGTGGACCACACGTCGGCTGCCAGAAAGGAGATGCCATCGAGCCCAAGAGAGCGGGCCGCAGAGACCGTGGCGCAGAGTTGATTGTGGTTCTGCTTCTGCACTGTCGTCCGGCAGGCAATGCGCAGGCCAGGTCGACGTTCACGGACGGCACGCACGCCTTGCGCAATCGTCTCGAAGGCACGAGGTATCCCACGAATGGCATCATGAACTTGTGGCGGGCCATCGAGTGAGACTATAACCTCGTCGATGTCGCGTGCAACCGAATTGGCTTTCGCGCGGAGCAACAGTCCCGTTGTGAGGAGCGTGATGCGAACGCCCAGGCTGTGTAGTAGATCGCAGATGGCCGGTAGTTGGCGGTTGAGTAGCGGTTCTCCACCGGTGAGCACCACTTGACGAACTCCAAGGCTTTGCATCGATTCGCGATGGCGTTCCAGATCTGCAACAGACAATGACTGGCTAGTCTCACGCTGCCAGATTTCGCACATGACACATCGACAGTTGCATTGTGTGTGCAGGTTGAGCAATAGAATCGGCAGACTGGCCAAGCGAGATCTTTCGGGTATAGCCGTCGCGCTGCTCGGAGCTATCTGAATGTTAACGAGAGGCGTGATAACGTACCTGCTTTCCGCCGAGACGGATGTTCCCGCTGCCCAGATGTTGTTCTGCGGACTGGAACAGTTCACGCAAAGGGGCACGTATCCAGCGCTCGATTCCCGCTACTTCTAGAAGATGTAAGTCTTTCTGCTGTTCGTCAGATAGGCGCGCATGGATTGCTGGTGAGGCGACTTGAACGCAGCCGGAGATCATCACGAGTTCAATCTCGGCGATCGTCAATCGAGCGAGAGTCTCCGCAGGCGGCGTGCCATCATCCTTTACGGCAATCAGATCGGCGCGACCGTCCGGGAGTAGCTGTCCCTCACCTCCCGTAAGCCGGAGCATTGCCGCCGGACTGGTGGTAATAAGGCTGTAAAGCGTGTAAGGGTCCACCTGCTGCTCCACTCGAAGATGGTGAACTTCGTCTAGCAGATCTCCCGCAGCAGTGAGCGGGGAATCGCTGCCAAGCGCCAACCGTTGAATCGACTGAATGAAGGACTGATTCGGCGTCTGACCGAAGAGATAACGATTCGAGGTGGGACAAATGACGAGCGAGGCGCCGCGGCGGTTCAACAGGGCTATATCCTCGGTGGTGAAGGCGAGGCCGTGGACGACGACTGTTTGCAGGCCGAGAAGACCCATGCGATCAAGCTGCGCCAGTTCCTGGCCGCTGGCTGCATCTGTACCTTCCGCCGCGTGGATGATAAATGGTTGATTGGCCGGTGTGCTTTGGAAGTGTTCTACGAGACGGGGTTCGAAAGCGAGCGAATGCCCCCACCCGAATTGCGTAATTACCCGCACGGGATAATCCGAATCGCGAAGCTCTGAATAGATGCGGTTGTGATGGCAGACTGTGGTGACGCCGCAGAGAAGATTACGAATAGCCCCCCACCACAACCGCGCTTTGAGAGGAACCTGAGAATGAACTGCGATGTTGGCAGCGTGGCGATGGTGGATGTCTCGTGCCCACTCGGCGGAATTTGTATACGCGGGTACTTCTTTCGATCCGCCCAGTTTCGGAAATAAAGCGAACTCCAAGTGGTCGTGTGCATTGATTAACCCTGGAAGTAGGGCGTATCCAGAGAGATCGATCGAATCATCGGCAGAGTGAAAGCGTGCTCCATCGGCGAGGATACGTCCATCTTGGATGGAAAGGGGAGCACTGTTCCAAGTGGAGGGGCCAGTGCTCCACCGCACATTAGCAAATTGCAGCCTGGCGGATGAGCCACCGCCCGCGCGCGTCTGCGGACGAGATAGCTTGCGTAGCTTGAGCAGATAGATGGCTGGTATGTCAACGAGATCAATGAAGTCTTGGAGACGACCAGCCTGTTCAAAGACGGAGCGCTGCTCTAGCGCAAAGGAAGGTGTCTGTAGTGCATCTACGTGGAAACCGGCATGCGAGAAGTCATCGATGATCTGAGAGAGTTGCCGCGGCCGCACGGCAATGCGGTAGGTAGTTCCATCGGTAGCAAAGCTGCGATTCCATCCGCGTTGGCACGCCGTCTCCGGATGCATGTCCGAGAGCAGAAGCAAGCCGCCGGACTTGAGGACACGCGCACATTCCGAGGCGAAGGATGAAAGATCCTCTAAATAACTAAGAACGAAAGAGGACACGAGAAGGTCCTGCGAAGTATCGGCGACAGGGAGTGTGTGCGCGTCGCGCAGCAGTAGATCTGTAGTTGGAGACGTCTTTTCTCGAGCCCGCAGCAGCATCGCGGCAGAGCTATCTGTTCCAATCAGTGAGGCTGGCCGCAGCGCCGTAAGGCGAGAGAGCCATCGTCCGGTGCCGCAACCGACATCGAGTACATTCAGCCCCATGATAGGTGGCAGTAACGGCGGCAGCGTCTGCTCCTCAAGCATCAGCAGGGGGTTAACAGCTGTGTCGTAGACCGCGGCCCATCGGTCGAAAAGCCTGCTCTCTGGTTCACACTCCACGGTCGGACTCATAGGCTCTCTCGTTTTGGCTTGCGCAAAGCGATAAATTGATGAGCAAGCTGAAGCTCCAAGGGGAAGCTATAGACGCGCAGCTTATAACGCCAAGCGCTTAACGCCTGAAGCAGAAGGCGACTCCAGCGCGGTGCTTGAATGTCCTGCACGGTAGGCCAGCGTGAGCCAACGACGATCTCAAAGTTGTCGATGAGCTGTTTAGTCTTTCGCTTCAGCCAAGGCGCGTTGGTGTCGACGCGCAGGGTGAAGTTCATCCACCCTTCGGTCGCCCACCCTGCAATAGTGTCGGGGAACGGAACGTCGATCTTGCCGTACATCTCTCCACCGGCGCTGTGCGTTTGAGGCGTCGGAGTGTAGTGCTGGATGATGATCTCTGAGTCAGGGTTGATGCGCTTGATGGTGCGGATGAATCGCAACGTCTCGCGGGTATCGCGATCCGGATCGTTTGGATTGCCGATGACGAAGGAGAACTCTGGAATGATGTTGAACTCCCGTGTGCGCCGGGCGATCTCCAGCGTTTGTTGAGTGGTGATACCCTTCTGCATCTCCTCCAATACCCAATCAGAGCCGGACTCAGCGCCAAAAAAGATCATGGCACAGCCGGCGCGTTTGATGGCGGCGAAGGTGTCGTCCGAGTAGCGAGATAGAATATCCACTCGCGCCTCGCACCACCAACGAAGCTTGAGCGGGGCAAGCCGATCGCATAGCTCGCGCGCATGGTCCTCTCGTAGGAAGAAGTTCATGTCATAGAACTGGACTGAGTCTGCTCCGTACTCCTTGACCAAATGAGTCAGGATTGCGACAGTGCGATCCGGCGACTCCATTTTTTCCTTATTCCCGTAAGCCGCATGTACCCCGCAGAAGCTGCAGTTGAAGGGACAACCGATACTGGCGTGGTGCACTGCGGTCCGCTTGCCGAAAAACGAAGGGCGCAGATATTTCTCCACGGGAAGGCGGTGAAACGGCGACCAGGGAAACTCGTCAGGTCCTTTCATAGGGCGCTCGCCATTGTCGCGGCAGAGGCCGAAGACATCCTTGTAGAGGAGCCCCTTGATGGAGTTGAAATCGCGTTTGCCGCGGAGCGCGTCGAGCAGCTCGAGCAATGTCTCCTCTCCCTGGCCACGCACGACGTAATCCACGTAACGCGCGTTGAGCGCCGTTTCCGGGTAGATAGATGGGAAATAGCCGCCCCAGCAGATTGGCACGAGAGGGCAGAGCCGCCGTACCTCGCGTGACGTTTCCATGGCAGCGACCATCTGCGGGCCGGGCATTGCGGAGACGCCAAGTAGCTCTACATGATGACGTTTGGCAAGGTCGAGAATGCGCTGAGTTGGATTCTCTTCGAGATTGCCATCCACAATCTCGTATTCTTCTCGTCCTTCGAGAACGGCTGCGAGCGCGAGAACAGCCAAGGGAAGACGGCGATTGCGCGGTTTGGTGGCTTGCGGATGATAAAGGATGATCATGCCGCAACCTCAGTCATAGGAATCTCTGCGACGTACACGCGGAACTTCGAAGGCACGCGGCGGCCGCGGAGTCGGGCGAGCAGCGGCCGCAAAGCCCATGGAATTCCGTAAAACGGGGTGAGCGTCCGCCAGTTCAGATTGAATTCGTTCGCCAGAAAGTCTAGCCGCCCTGGAGTGAGAAACTCCTGGCTTGGTATGGAAGCGGAAGCAAAGCCATAGAGCTTACGAAATCGCGCGCGCTTCTCCTCAAGCATCGCATCGCCGCTCTGCTCGCGCGCATACCATGGAGTATCTGCGATCACGACCAAACCGCCCACGCGAAGACACCGGATCGCCTCCCCAAGCGTTCGCCGGTAGTCTTGGGAGTAGTGGAAGGAGGCGTTGAAGATGGCCAGATCATATGCAGCTGATGGGAAGGGAAGTTGGTCTACCGCTGCTTGCACGCGTGGAAACATGGCTTGGAGATGCGACCTGTAGTTTGCCGCGGCGCCGAGGCCATCGGTGATGTTGGTCAGAAGATCCACGGCGGTGGGCGAGTGCCCAGCGAGCGCGAGCCGATAGCTGAGCCAGCCGTTCCCGGCGCCAAGGTCGAGAATTCGAAGCGGCTTCCGTTGCCGAGCCGCAAGCGGTCGAACGATGTTGCTCTCAATCGAGTCGAAGGTGCGAGCCCGGATCTGCCACTGTTCCACCATCTTTGCGGAGAGATCCTGGTAAGGAAGCGCGAGATAGTATGCCGGCTCGGAGCTTCCGCGGCCTTCTGCGGCGCGAATGGATTCATACTCGTGAGTAAATGTTTCGTACTGCTTGAACAACTCCGGTGTAAGGCAACGCCATATGCCGCTCCTGCAGATGGTGATGGCGCCGCAATGGCGGCAATGATGATGGGTTACGTGCTCGGCTCCATCATTGGTGAGAGTAGCGACGCATTCATGGCAGCGCCAGCATAGGAGTTCAGGGGTCTGACTGGCGATACGGTCCTGTGACGCTATTACGTGGGGAAATGGTGAGGTCATTGCGTCACTCTTTCGAAGCGAAGCAAGACGTGATCGCCCGTACTGCGGAGGATAGGCAACGTAGCCAGGTGTGCCTCGATGCGGCAGAGAAGTCCGAAGGCACGAGGATGACGATGCGCCCAGGATTCCAAGTAAGACGGAGGGATGGCGACGCCAATACCACGGATGGAGCGGAGCAGGAAGTGGGGAGAGAAGGTGCGCCTCAGTTCACCGATCGTGGGGTAATACACAGCAAGTGGAAGACCGCATAAAGACGTTTGCGTGCGCCCTTTGCAACGACGAAGAGCCTTACGCGGCTGCCCGTGAAGCATGTAGTAGAGGATCTCGATCAGGCAATAACGAGTTGAAAGGCACAAGAGCAATTGACCGCCCACTCTAGTGAGTTTTGCTAGCTCTGCGGAGAGTGGAGCGAGATCGGCAACGCAGTTCAGTCCTGAAAAGTTTGACAAGACTCCGTCGAAGTGGGTGGGAGGATTCAATTCGGCGATCCGCTCGGTGGGCAGATGACAAAAGACGACGGGCAGCGGCTCCCGGCTCTCTCGCAACCGGTGCTCGGCACGCAGGATCATCTGCTGCGAGGCGTCGCAACTAAAAACCGAGATACCGAGCGCGGCGAGAAAAAAGGCGTCCTCTCCGGTACCGCAATTTAGCTCCAGAAGGCTTTCATTTGCGCGGAATATACTGCCCAGGACCTTCCAAACTTCGGCGCGCTGCGCACGCCCAATGCGTGAATCCGTAAAGTCGATGTCGTAGCTCGTCGCAATCCGATCAAAAGCCGAGCCAGCGTCAAGGCCCGGGTAGAAGCGGAGGCCGGCGGATTGCTTGATCATGCTTCCACCTCATGCTGGGTTGCGAGCAACTCCTGGCGCGTTATGGCAATGCTGCGACGCAGACCCTCAAGCAATTGCCTGTTGTGAGGATCTGCGCTGGAAACTCTGGCAAGTTGCACCTCATCGCGCAGGAGCTTGTCTGCGCTTGCATAGAAGCCACGAGAGTGGCGTCCACGGATCTTGATCTCGCGATCGGAGCTTTTGCCCCACGGGGCTAGCTGCACGAGCCTATCCTCCACCTGCCGGTAGTAAGGCGTTCCCTTGATGGGGTAGGAGATTGTGGTGAAGAAGATATCTGGTTGGCTTGTGCTGACGTGGTTGATTGTCGCTTCGATATCATCGATATCTTCGCCTTCATAACCCCACATGAGAAACATACCGCTTTGTATATTGCGCGCACGTGTCTGTTCGATCGCACGTTGCACCTGCTCAACCTTAACGCCGCGATCCATGGAGTCAAGCAGCCGCTGCGAGCCGCTCTCTGAACCGATCCAGATGCGGAAGCAGCCTAACTCCGCTAGCAGGTCGAGCATCTCCTCGTTCAAGCGGTCGGCCCTCGATATGCATTCGAACGGAATACGGAGGCCACGCCGCCTCATCTCCGCGGCGTACTTTCGGATCCACTCGTGGTTGATCGTGAAGACATCGTCGGAAATCCAGGCGATATCGGGCTTGTACTCGGTGATCAGCCACTCGAGCTCGTCGATGACCTTAATGGGATTGCGGCGGCGATGAGTTTGGCCATACACCTGGTGGCTGCACCACCTGCACTTGTAGGGACATCCACGAGCAGTGATAAAGTTGACCGAGCCCTGTTGGTGGTGGGTGCGCCATGTCTCAACATAGCGATTGAGGTCGATGGACGTCCGCGCAGGCCAGGGCTGTGCGTCAAGGTCGGCGATCTGCGCGCGAGGCTCATTTTGATGCAGCCGTCCTTCGGAATCGAGGTATGCGACTCCGGCAACCTTGGCGCGCCAGTTAGCGTCGGTGGCGTCTGGATGCGCGCGAAGAGCAGTAAGTAGCTCCTCCAGACTGCCCTCGCCTTCGCCGAAGACCACAAAGTCTGCACCAGCCTTTAGATACTCGAGCGCATAGGCTCCCGGCTCGGGACCCCCGACCACGACACACCAACCGGCCTCACGTGCAACGGCAATGATCTCGATCGCGTTCGACCGCGTCATGAGATTGGCGTAAATCCCCAACATAGAAGGTGCTTCCGTGCGCAGATGATGGAAGAGCGCGTCGCGGCTGGAGAAGGTGGTATCGAAAACCTCCACTTCGAAGCCTGCACGGCGGAGATGAGAGCAGAGATACAGAATTCCTAGGGGTGCATAGGGCTTCATGATCTGTATCTCTTTGGGATCTTCGTAGAGAAAATAGCCGTGGGTGAGCAGAAGATCAAGCATCAGGCTCTCCTCGACTCGACGGTTAGCGATGTAAGAGGCAGCAGTGTGGCGCTGCGGCTTTCAGCGAGCAAGAGCGGAGCTTTGTTCCTGCTGGTTGGTTCGAGCGTGTGCACGCGCTCCCAAAGCGAAATGCATCGGGGGTCTCCTGCGGTGCTGAAGCCAGCGTCCACCTCCGCGTGCAGAGCATCGCGTAGAGCGTGGTAGAACTCGTCTTTGTACGCAGCAAGATGGATTGTGCAGAGGTCATCGCTATCCACCCAGTTGCGCTTGGAGCCAAGCTGCTGCTGCACGCGTTCGTAAAAAACCGTGCCGGGCAGCGGGTAGGAGAGAGAAATGCCGATGTCGTCTGGTCGAGTCTCGCGAACCAATTGAAGGGTTGCTTGGATCTCGGGCCACGCTTCTCCTGGATAGCCGAACTGCAGGAAATAGCAGGCGCGGATTCCAGCATCGGCGAGACGGCGGCGCGCCGTTCGGACATCCGCCAAGCGCAGATGCTTACTCATTGCATCCAGTATTTTTTGCGAACCGGACTCGACGCCCATCCATATTTCGGTGCAGCCGGCACGCTTGAGCGAGGTGACCGTGGTCTCTGACATGAGATCTGCACGGGACTGAATCTTGAAGGGCACTGGGGTGCCGAAAGACTGAACAGCGTCTGCGAAAGCCTCGACCCAGTGACGATCTAACGCGAAGACGTCGTCACTGAACCACGCGTGCTCAACCCCATAAAGAGTCTTCAACTCGTGAAGCTCGTGGGCCACTGCGTAGGCAGAGCGGAGATGATAGCGATCCCCGGAGATCGGCTTTGCACACCAATTACAGCGGTATGGGCAGCCTCGGCTGGCGACGACATTGGTGGAGAAGAAGCCGTGTTTGGACGTCCATCGTGTTCTGTAGGGTTCGAGATCGATCAGGTGCCGGGCGGCGGGCGGAAGACTGGCCCAAGTGGGATTCTTTACAGCGGGCGTGGGCGAGTTGAGCGTGCGATCACCATCGAGGTAGTACACCAGGCCGGGCAGACGTTCGAGCGTGCCTCCACGTAGCAGAGAGGCACACAACTCGACGAGAGTTTGCTCGACCTCTCCGTTCAGCAAGTATGAAACGCCTCGGTTCAGATAGATTTCTGGGTGGTCGGTTGCGTCAGAGCCATGGGCGATGACGGGCAGGGAGCGAGCATGAGCGATCTTTGCAAGTTCACAGGTAAGGGCCCGCATGTGAGTGAGGCACATTTTGGTGACGAAGTTGAAGTCGTCTTCGTAGATGACGACAAGCTGAGGCTGGTATTTGAGAAGTGCGGCCTCAAAACCCGCAACCGCATCGGTAAACATGGGGTCGAAGACGGCAACGGAAAGACCCGCGGTCTCGAGCGCGGTGGCGGCATACAACGTACCCAGGGGGGGGTAAGGCTGCATCTTCCGCCACTGCTTGGCGTCGTGGGCCAAATGATAAGAGTGTGTCAGCAGTACATCCACCATCAGCTACCTCCTTCAGGTGCGAGTACGGAGAGTTCTTGTCCGGTGATGAGAGAGCGGCGCTTCACCAGATGCTCGGACAACCGCGATAGCCAGAGCTCCCAAGGGAAAGAAAACAGACTGGAATTGAGCCTCCAGCGAATTGGCGTCGTGACTAGCCTCCCCACGAACTCGCTGACGAGAGAGCGGCCAGTGCGACGCCGGCTTACCTGATTGAGCAGAAGGAAATACTCCAACATGCGCTTGAGGCGGAACAACTCCCGCCCGCGCAGCCAAGGTAAAAGGTTGGCGCCCAGGGGCATGGTCTCCCACTCCTCTAAGGTCTGTGGCTCTATTACGCCTAGCTCACGCAGTTGCGGCCAGATCGGAATGCCGGGATAGGGAGTGAAAATATTTGGTGAAAAGCGCACATTGGGGAACTGACGCCCGATGTCACTCATGGTACGAAAGGTGTGCAGTCGATCCGATTCGGTCTCACCAGGGTAGCCAAGTATGAGATTAAAGTTGACACGAATGCCCGCGAGGCTAGCCTTACGCGCCGTCTCGTACATTTCGTCCACGCGCTGGTGGCGCTTGTTCATCATCTTGAGCACGGCTGGGGATGTGGACTCAGTGCCGAAACCCATATACGTGACACCGCTGTCCGCCAGCAGCTGCACCTGCTCTTGGGTCATACGGCAGATGAAATCGGTCGAGGCTTGAAAGGTCCATGTGAACTTCACTCCAGAGTCAACGATGCCTTGTGCAATCGCGAGTGCGCGCTTTAGATCGACGGGAAAGTTGGAGTCGAGCAAGGCAACATGCGTGATCCTGTACGACTGGACAAGCTGCGTGAGCTCGCCTACGACGTGCTCGGCTGAGTAGGCATTGAAGCGGCGCTTATACACCACCATGTCGGTACAGTAGTTGCAGGCATAGGGGCAGCCAACACTGGTGGCATAGGCGAGTTCGCGTTTGCCGGTCATTTGCTCATACGCGTCGAAGTCTGTGAGGTCGTACGCGGGTTGGGCGAAGGTATCGACAGGCTGTACGCGGCGCTCGAAGTTTTCAACTAGACGGCCTCCCTTTTTCCAAGAGATGCCCGCGATCAGATCGAGTGGTTTGCCAGCCGCAAGTGCTATGGCTAGTTCGACCATGGTGATCTCGCCTTGGCCCCGCACAACGATATCTACATACGGCTCGCGCAGCGTGGATTCAGGGCAGAGCGTCGGATGCCAGCCGCCAAAGACTACGGGAACCGTAGGCGCATGTTGCTTGACCTGACGGGCGGCAACAATGGCGCCTCCGATCATGGGGCCGGTCAGAACGGAGATGCCCACGCACACCGCCGAGGCGCACTCTCGACGGAGGCAGTCAAGGTAGTCCGGTCGAATGGCGGCATCGATCATTAGCACCTCGAAGTTGGCTTCGCGCAATGTGCCAGCTAAGGCGAGTAGGCACAGTGGCGCCCCAAGTGGCGGTCCGTCGTACGGCGGGTAGAAGAGGACGACCTTGCCTCGGGTCAGCACGCTGCCTCCGCCGGAGTAGTGGCCAGCCGCTTTGCATCGACCGTCGGTTTATGTGCCGATCCCAGTCGCTGATTCAGCTTCTTGTTCAGCCACACTTCGACAGGGAATCTGTAGGAGTCGTTATCCAATCGCCAGCGGGCAGGAAGCGAGAGTGCCTTCTGGGCGATGCGAGTGATCGGATCGCGACGGTCCGTGGCGATGGGTATGCGGTTGAAGGCGATGCGGAGATAGTCGCGCGTGATCTGCAGGCGCGTATGGTCCTCTCCCCTCAGCCACGGCAGGGTGGTGTAGCGGGGAAAGAAATCAGCCCAGCCTGCAAGCGTTTTCGGAACCTCAATCCCTAACTCCTGAGCGCGGGCCATGATAGGAGAGCCGGGGTAAGGAGTGAAGATATTGGTCCAGAACTCCGCGCCGGGAAAGCGGCGGCAGACGTCCATCATGAAGTCGATGGTCTCGCGTCGCTCCTTCGCGCCCTCGCCCGGAAAGGCGAAGATGATGTTGAACGATGGACGGATGTCGGCGGCTAGGCAACGGGCAGCGCTCTCGTAGATTTGATCGAAATCCTGAAAAGTTTTATTCATCAACTGCAGCACTTTTGGTGAGCCCGAGTCGACTCCCTGGCATATCTGGTGCAGGCCGGCACGGCGTAAAAGCTTTAGGTCTTCATGGCTCAGCCGTGCAACCATATTTGTGGTGGCCTGAATGCTCCACTTGAATTGCGCCCCAGCGCCCACTAGCCCATCTGCAATGCCGCGCGCGCGGTCAAGGTCGACCATGAAATTGTCATCGACCACCCACAACATCTCCAGCCGGTAGCGTCGGGTTAGGTCGACTGTTTCTTCAACGAACTGCGCCGGAGAAAGCGCGTTCCACTTGCGTCCATAGACACCAGCGTTGGTGCAATAGGCACAGTTGAATGGGCAGGCGAGCGAGGATGTGTACATCGCCCATCGTTTGCCGCAGCCGCGCTCGTAAGCATCGAAGTCAGCAATCTGATACGCTTTTGGCGGCATATCGGCGAGCGCCTTGAGCGGTCGCTCCGAAGTCATGATGAGCTTGCCCCCACGTTTGAATCCGATACCAGGTATAAGATCCGGGGCGGAACGACTCCGAAGGTGCTGTACCAATTCCAGCAGGGCCTCCTCGCCTTGTCCGCGCACGACATAGTCCACGCACGCAGCCTCGAGTGTCTGCTGGGGAAGAAGAGAGGGATGCCAGCCACCCAAAATGATGGGAAAGTCGGGATTCCACTCTTTGACGGCATTGGCGATCTCGACAGTCTCGCGAATCATAGGGCCGGTGACGAGCGAGATTCCAAGGCATACCGCATCGCGCACTTCTTCAAGAACACGTTTCTTGTAATCGGGTGTGATGGTGGAATCGATGAGGACAACCTGAAAGCCCGCCCGGATAAGTGGAGTCGCGACGGCAAGAATTCCCAGTGGAGCGGTCGCCTCTGAACTCGCAAAAGAAGGGAAGAAAAACACTACCTTTTTCGAAGAGGAGCTGTTCGGCTTTGGCATGATGATGCGTAGCGATCCTTTCTTCAACTGTGCCGCGACCTCCGCTGCGAGATGTCAACCGATTGTCTGCAAATTGTCATTTCTCGTCGCCGCAACCTGGCGAGAGCAAAACGCAGGACTTTGTTTCGGAGATTCAGCCTTCTAAGGAAGGTCACCTCGGACAGATCGCCTTCGTCTTGGCGGCACAACATCATTGGGAACTGAAGACCTGAGGGACCCTTAAGCTTGAGGGCTAAGCAAGACCATAATCACTTCTCCATCCGCTCCCAGACTTCATCGCCGGTTGCGAATGTCGCGGTCCGTCTGTAGTGTGCGAAAAGATAGTCCTGAAAGGGTTGGAGGTGGTCTGCCCGATAGCCCAGCAGGTGTGGAATGTACATGGAAGGTCGTAGGAGCAGCACCGGGGTCTTGGTCCGCTCCAGCCCGGCGATGACCTCTGCGATCTGTTGGGGTCGAGCGTAGTCACCTGGGCCCGGAGCTTCGATTGGAGTGGGATTGCGTAGCTTTAGGGGAAGCGTCAATGATGGCAGCCCGAAGAACCACTGGCCTGGCTTCGTACGCTTCGCCATACATTTATAAACATTCGCTATGTTCGCATCGTTGATAGCTACCTTTCCTGCAGGCAGCGCCAGAAGACTATAGCGATGCAAATGGACACTTAGTATCAAGGCGAACACAATCGCCACGGAAAGTCCTGCAAGTGCTTTCGCTGCCAAGCGAGCGGTCCGTCCCGATGAGCTCAGCAACCATATGAGCAGGATCATCGCTGGTGGGCTCGCACAGGAGAGTCTTCGGATCGAGGGCGCGGGCGCCACAGCGACAAGCAAGGAAATGCCGACAGTAACGAGCAGAAGTGGGCGGCTCCCATGCGGAGAATCTGTTCTCTCTCCCTCACCCGGCTGGCCATCTCGACACAAGACCCGTGCCAGGGTCCACGCATATGCCGATGGAACCGAGAGATAGAGAAAGGGAAAAACAATCCAACGCAACAGCCCTTTTTTGTCGGTGAAGTCGGGGATGGTGCCGCGCCAGTTGTTGGCCGAGACGGATCCAAAGTACCGCATGGGAAAGATGATGACGTCCGTAGTCCATAAATGAAAGCCAGCCGCGAAGACGAAAGGACCATTTGTCACAGCGAAGACCAGCAGTGCGCCGCCACATAGCAACAGCGATTGTTTCCATGGCCGTCCCTGTTCGTTTTGGCGAGAGCTATGCCAGAGATACACCAGCAATGCGCAGAGTACGGCCGCGCCGTTGCTCTGGGTGAACGACGCTACCACGCCGCACATCAGACCCGCAGCGAGAACCCGGCCGGAAGAGATGCCATCGAACAGGACTGCGACCGCACCCAGTGCAGCCAACGTGCTGAACCAGTGATGGGTCGGGTCAAGCGAGCCCCATAGCACGAACCCGTTCAAGAGGAGCACTGGAAAAATAACGAACGGCGCCTGCAACATACGGCCTGCCAGCCATGTCAGGCAGACTGCGGCTGCAGCGGCAATACAACACATGAGGATAACCGGCAACCAGAGGGAGACACCGAACGTGTGAAAGAGACCGGCATAAACGAGGTCAGTTCCGATAGACACAAAATCGAAGAAATCTCGATATGGCAGTTCACCCTGGGCAAGCCGCAGGCCCTTGGTTGCATAGCCAAGGCCATCTCCCCATGACAGAATCGCGGTATGAGGGAGGATGAACGAACGCAGCAGACAGACGAGGAGGGTATAGGCGGCTGAAAAATATAACATCCAGGCCGGTGCGCTCGAATTCGAGGGTTCCTTATTGCTGGCCATTATCCCATCGGTCATCAGGGTATAGATCAAGCTCTACCATCGTGCGGCAGCGGCATCACTCAACGATAGGCGAAGAGTGACTACATACGTTGTCTGCACCTGGCCCATAGAAGAAACGTCGCTTTCTGTCCGGTGTCCCAGCGCAGTCATGCTGAAGCTGCAGTAGAGATAGAGTTGTTCCCGTTGTCGTTCAGCACGCGGCGTGTCGCCATATGCTACAGGCGAAATGGATTGCCCGCGAGTGCTCCGAGCAGATACCAGCCGGTGGCGCCGATGTGCAACGACGGGCCATAGGTATAGCCGAAGCCGGTATCCATCACGCTGGTGGAGGCCACCAGCCCTTCCCCTAGAGGGATAGCGGCGCCATTGACCGTCTGTCCTGCACCCAACTGCTGCTGAGCCTGTTCACTCTGCCCAACAAACTTCAGCGCCGTGCCCAGATCGCGGAAGAGCGCGGGTAGGGAATCGCCTCCATGCAAAACGCGCGCCACCAGCGCGGCGATGGTATGTCCTGTGCCTTCCAGCCAGACCGCGTTTGGATCATAGGCCGTCGTCGAAAGCGATGCAGTGTCGAAGACCATGCCGGTGAAGTGTTCACTTCCCGTGAGCGAGGAGTTGGGTGCGGAGGCAGTGTCGGTGGTCTGCAGATTGGCCACGGCCCAGTCGATCGTCTTCTGGTAGCGACGGTCGAGCAGCGCAAGATACGACCAGGTCTGGCAATCCTCCGGGATGGGGGCAGTATTGGTGGTGATCTGGTCGCCAAGCGTGCCGGTGTAAAAGAAGCCGCCCGGTTGGTCATAGAGCGCATGCACAAATGCGAGCGCGTGCTGGGCAAGCGTGTCCCAGGTTTGTCCGTTGTTCGCCGCACCGCCCTTTGTTAGTACCGCAAGCATGGAGAAGAACGCGTAGGTATCGATGTTGTGCTCGGTCGACTTGCCGTTGGTCGAGGGCACCGACTGGTTGTACTGATTGATGGTGGCACCGAAGGAGTAGCCGCCCGGGCCGAGCGTGTTGTAGGTGTTGGCAACGATCCAATTGGCAACGCCCAGCGCACCGCTGAGATAGCGTGGCTGCCGCGTGCGCTGGTAGAGCTGCGCCAAGGCCATGCCGGCCCAAGCCTGATCGCCGACGGCCGAGCTGTAAAAATAGTAAGGTGCCGCGGCCGGCGTCACGTAGACTCCATCAGCACTGGCGGCGTTGACGAAGTAGCCCTGCGCGAAGCGGCCATCGGCGACCGGAAAATTCGTCCTCTGTGCGTACAGCAGACCGTCGCCGAGGACTTGGGCCCGGCGAAGATCGTCTGCGCTACCGCGGGCGAGGTACGCCTGGATGGTGACGGCGTTGTCATAAGTGAAGGCCGTTGCGCCGAGTGCTTGATCGCTGTAGCTCTGTGCCAACCGAACAGTTGTGCCGGTGGCGTAGGCGTCCATCATGCGGTTTTGAAACCGGAATGCCTGATCGATGGAGTACTGGTATGCCTGCACATCCTGCGCCGCCATGCCTGGCATGCGTTGCGCTACGAGAGGAGAGGCAGTCTGCGCCCCGCAAAAAACAGCCGGGGCAACGGTGGCTACCGCGGTAGCCTTGGCGGCTAGAGAGACAAGATCGCGACGACTGACGACAGGCATGGGGAAGACTCCGGACGGCGCCAATCAATGTAGTCGTTCCGTTGCGGAATAGGCAAGAAAAGCGTTTGTGTTCAGCTCGACGGCAGCCGCTTGGCGAAACGGATATTTTCTTCGCTGAGATCGACGCCCATCACTTCGCAGCCGAAGTGTTCGGCAATGTAAAAAGCGCTTGTCCCGGGACCAGAAGCCACGTCCAGGACACGCGATTCTGGCCAAAAGTCGGACGCTCGGCAAGCTCGTGCATTAGCTGCGTGCCACCCGAATGAAAGCTATCACTGAGCAGAAAGTGCACAGCATCGCTGTCATAGAACGCAGCGCAGGATTGCTTAACGATGGCGTGGGGAAGCCTCGTAGCGCTTGCAGGAGCAACGTCCCTCATGCGGTCGCTATTGGCTGTATGACATGCAGTTCACCAATCGCTTCGGAACGCGACCACTGAACGCTCTTTAGGTCGAAGACCACGGGCTGCGGCGTGAACGGTACACCCCTCTGCCGTGCCTGACGCCGTGTGGGTTTCGTTGATGAATGGATACGTTGTTGATTCTGATCAAGCTTAGATGTGGTGGAGGCGGCGGGAGTCGAACCCGCGTCCGAAATCGTTGTCAGCCGAGAGTCTCCATGCGTAGTCCGGTTCCGAAGGGTTTGCAACGTGCGCTCAGAACGGACAAGATACACACGCCACTAGTCCGATGATCTCGCCTCCCAGATACGGACCGAATCGGGGAAGCCAGCCTGCTGTGTGACGTCCTGACCTCAGCCCGCAGACAAAGCCTCGGAGGACGGCTACTTAGTTTGAATTAAGCAGCAAGTGCAAGATTGTTATTGGCAATCATTGTTTTTGCAAGCGATTACGGGTGCTCACACCCCGGCATGCCTCTTGTACCGCAATCAATCCCGTCGAAACCGTGACGCCCCCACTGGGTGACCACGCAATCATAGTGATCGTGCTTCCTCTACAGTATAGCGCGACCGCGGGCACTAGCTGACGCTGTTCAGGTCGATGCTCTGGTACTCATGGGCCGCAATACCCTGGCGAATCTGCGCCGGTGTCTTGCCGAGCTTCGTCATGCGGTAGGCGTAGACGCCCTCCTGCGCGCATGTGCTGCACTCCGCGCCATGCAGGCCGGAGAAGCAGCTATGCAGACTCGTATGACCTAACGCTCGATCGCAGTGGCAGTTGCAGGGAAGCTGGTAGAGCACTCGCGGCACCCGGGCGGCAATGGCGTACACACGGACTTGCCAGGGTTGCGTCAGGCCCGCAGCCTGCAGTTGGGCCGCCGTCAGGATCGGTGGCAGAGTGGCACCGGCGACCGGAGGTTGCGCGTGAAACGCCGGCACATCGTCTGTTGGAACGGCCCATTGGGCCGAGGCACCTAACGTGAGCAGAGCGACTGGCAGAGCAAGCAGGATGATGCGCATAGGGGTAGTGTAACGAAGCCGCAGCCGGCAAAAAAAGACGGCACGATCATTTTGCAATGGTCGTGCCGGGAGGCCAGTGACGCAACTTGTACGAAAACTCTCAGCGGGAGATTACCACCTCAACCGCTCACATAAGGATAGACGCAATCCAGCCCCAATTGTTGCTCGCAGTCCTAAATTTTCTTCAAAAACGCGCAGAATAACACCAAGCCCGCAACCTGCACGGGAAAAGTAGCGCTGCATACCAAATCACACGTTCATTGAGCACTCATGTAGAGCTGCTTGTCAAGTTACGGATGCTAGGAGTCTCTGCTTTAACAGCAGAGGCATATCGGCTTCGAGCGCAAACCCACATCCTGGTCCGGACGCTACGGGACAGAATCCGATCTAGCGTTCCACCATAGGCAATGCCAGGCGGTCCGCAGTGTGTGCCATGTCCGCATCCTTGGCAGTGATGCCGCCCGCATCGTGGGTTACCAGCGCCACGCGCACCTTGTTATAGCGGATGTCGAGATCCGGATGGTGCTGGTGCCGTTCCGCCTCATCGCCCAACGCCTGCACAAAAGCCATCGCATCCGTGAAGTTCGGGAAGCGGAACGTCCGGGTTAACGCGCCCTGCTCCACCTGCCAGCCCTGCAGGCGGCCAACAGCATCCTTCAAAGCGGCGGCGTCCAAGGCTTTCGCTCTCTTCTCTTCAGACATGCTTTCTTGGATGCCGTTTCTCCGGGCGGAGGTCTCCCGGCGCGGCATCCGTTGCTTGACCGCCCCGAACGAAAAGGGGTTGAAACGCTGTGCTTCGCCCAGGATCTCGTTTCGCAGATCTTCCCAGACGCGGTCCGGGAGCTGAAGATAGACCTCGATGACACGCGGGTCGAACTGGGTCCCCGCGCACTTGCGAATCTCTTTCCGTGCTATCGCAAAACTGGTGGCGCGCCGGTACGGGCGGTCGGACGTAATTGCATCCAGGGCGTCGGCAATGGCAAAGATGCGCGCACCCAGCGGGATCTCATCGCCATGCAGTCCTCGCGGGTAGCCGGAGCCATCGAAGTGCTCCTGGTGGCTGTACACAATCTCTGCGGCATCCCGCAAATAGGGGATCTTCCGCAACATTTGATACCCGCGGGCGCAGTGCTCGCGCATGGTCTCCTGCTCGTCCAGGGTCAGGCGGCCGGGCTTCAGCAGAATGGCGTCCGGGATGGCCATCTTGCCGACATCATGCAGAAAGGCCCCGCGTGCGATTGTGCGAATCTCCTGCGGCGGCAATTGCATGGCACGTGCCAGTGCAATGGTGTACGCGGTCACGCGCCGGGAGTGGCCCTCCGTCTCCGTATCTTTCAGATCGAGCGCGTCGCCCAGTGCCTCCAGCGTGATGTCGTAGGAGCGCTCGAGGTCCGCAATGGCGTTGTTCAGCATCTCCGTGCGCGCCGCCACCAGCTCTTCCAATTGCAGCCGGTACACGTTGTTCTGCTCCACCAGAGCCCGGTATTCCAGCGCGCGAACGACCGTACTTAACAGCTGGTCACGCTCAAAGGGCTTCAGCAGGTAGTCATATGCCCCATTGCGCAAGGTGCCGATCGCCACCGATACGTCACTGACCCCGCTCACCATCACGATCGGGATATCGGTATGGCGCCGGCGAACATGGTCCAGCAGGCCCAGGCCGGTCATGCCGGGCATCACGATATCGGATAGGATCAGCCGCGGTTCCAGTCCTCCGTCCAGACGCCGGATCGCTTCCTCGGCAGAACTGGCCGGCACGGGCACGTACCCATCCGTCTCCAGCATGGCGGACACAATGGAGCGGATGGAGACGTCGTCGTCGACAACAAGAATGGTGGAGGATGCCATGCAGAAGGTGCGGCTAAACCTTTCCAGTGGGTCACTTATGGGAACGATTTGATCATATCGGAAATCCGCGAGCACTCTGGTAACGATCCGACCGCTCTCCCATTACCAGCGTCTGCACTGTTGTGGTACAAGTACTGCGCCCCTATGCAACGTCAGAGATGTAACTTGACGGAAATGGGGAGGGACGGCCATGCTTACGGTAGCGTTCCTCCCCTAAAGTGTCAGAGAGTAAAGAGAGCTACCTAAGACCCACCCACCCCGACGTTTTATAAAATAAGAGGGCTCGCCTGTTGAACTTCGAACGTGAACTGTCCCCGCAAGGATCGTGCCGGATTGTGCAGTGCCAGATGGCCGAGCGGTCGGTCGATCACCGGCAGCGCGACATCTACGAGACGCACAAGCACCGCGCGTATGCGGTCGCCTTCTATATGACCGGCAACGAGATTGAGGCCGATGAGGTGACGCAGGACACCTTCATCCGCGCCTTTCATCAGGCCGAGGAACCGGACGGCCGCTGCGTGGACTGTGCCCTGGTGAGCGAGCTGCGGGAGCGCATGCCCTTGGACGAACAAGTCGAGGCGGCCGAAGCCATTCCCGGCCAGACCCTGAGCGGACGTAACGTGAAGCGGACCGAGATGGAAGAGGCCCTGAAGGATCTCCCGCCCAACGAACGCATCGTCTTCCTGCTGCGCGATGTCGAAGGCTACGACGCAGATCGTGTCGCCGCGTTGTTGGAAATTCCACGTCAGCAGGTCGAGCGGACGCTCTTCTCCGCCCGCATCCGTATGCGCACCGCGCTGGCCGTCATGCAATGCCCGGCCGCAGCCGCTTAGATTACGCGGACGATCTTGATGTAAATCAACTTGCTTCGACGCGCCATTGTCAGCGACTAAGAGCGATAATCGGCTCCAAAATCCTCTCGCCGGTGAGTTCTCGCAGTTTGCCCAAGCGGTGTATTGGTCCTTCAGACGAAGTGTTCAAAGCTAAAACTTTGAGCGATTGAAGATGTGGCAACTCTCCCAGAAATGAAAGGTCGGTACCGCGACACCCTTTACCGTCATTCAATTCAAGCTCAAGGACCTTCTTCGCGAGAAGATACCTTGTCATTTCCGGAGACCACGCGGAACCAATCACGGCCCGGCGGCCATATGTCCCGCTCTCGAATTGGACGCTTTCCATGTTGCCTTACAAAGAAGCCCCTTGGACCTCGGACACTACCATTCGGGCGTCGCAAAACGCCTGCTCCCGACCCGTCAGCCCTTACGGCTGCGCATCTTCTTCGCCCAGTCGGCCTTGATTGTCTGCCGCGCGCGGCCTAGCGCGAGCGCATCTGCCGGCACATCTTCGGTGATTGTCGAGCCGGCCGCGACGTAGCTTCCGTCTCCTATGGCCAGCGGAGCCACCAGCGTTGCATCGCTTCCGACGAAGGCATTGCTGCCGATTGTAGTGCGGTGCTTGCTTTTGCCGTCGTAATTGCAGGTGATGGTGCCCGCGCCGATGTTGGTGCCATCGCCGATATCCGCATCGCCCAGGTAGCTGAGGTGATTCGCCTTGGTCCCCGTGCCGAGCCGTGTCTTCTTCGTTTCGACGAAGTTGCCCACATGCGCACCCTCGCCGATCTCCGACTCCGGACGCAGATGCGCATACGGCCCGATGAACGCACCCTTCGCAACTTGAGAGCTGCTGACGATCGAGCCGTTGCGGATGAGCACATCGTCCGCGATGGTCGAGTCTTCGATCACCGAGTAGGAGCGAATGCGGCAGTCGCTGCCGATGACCGTGTGCCCCAGCAGCTGAACGAAAGGCTCGATGATGGTGTCGGCGCCGATCGTGACTGTGCTGTCGATCGTCGATGTCTCCGGCCGATAGATGGTCGCGCCCGCGGCCATCAGCTCACGCGCTTTGCGCATGCGCAAAGCGGCGTCGAGCTCCATCATCTCGGCGATGGTGTTCGCACCGAGCACTTGGTACACATCCGGACTCTCGAGCGCCAGCACGCGCTCCTTGTCTTTCACCAGCAGCGCGGCCATGTCGGTCAGGTAGTATTCGGCGTGCGCATTCTCGGTGGAAAGCTCGCCGATGTGTCTGAACAGCGGCTCGGTACCGAAGGCATAGATGCCGGAGTTGATCTCGGGCGCCATGCGTTGCTCCGGAGTGAGCGCCTTCTGCTCCACGATCGCTGTCACCTCCGGCTTGTCGGCAGACTTGCGGAGGACGCGGCCGTAGCCTGTCGGGTCTGCGGGACGGGCCGTCAGGATGGTCATGGCGGCGTGCTCGCGCAGATGTAAGTCGCGCAACTTGAGTACGGTCTCGGTGGTGATCAGCGGTGCATCGCCGGAGAGCACGATCAGGTTTTCGTATGCTTCCACCTCGGGCCGCACGGTCTGGATGGCGTGACCGGTGCCGTGCTGCTCGGCCTGCACCACGAACCGGACACCGGTGTGCTGCAGTGCCGCGCGCACCAACTCCGCCTCATGCCCGATGACGACATAGATGTCCTTCGGCTCGACCACCTGCGCTGCCACCGCGATCACATGTTCGACCAGTGCTCGGCCGCCGATCCGGTGCAGCACCTTGGGCCGGCGCGACTTGAGCCGCGTGCCCTTGCCCGCGGCCATGATGACGATAGCGAGTTGCATGAGAGATCCTTTAATCAAGAAATAGTTGTCTTGTGAATGGCCGAGTCGGATGGCAAGCTGCGGACGACTAACACGATCGGTCGTAGCGAAAAAGGGACGCGACTACCAATTGAATGTGCTTGTCACGGTTTCCAGTTCTTAGGAGGGCCGGTTTTAGGATGCAGTCTTTTCCATCTTTCTTCTTCAATGATCGCTAACGCAAAACCGACAGAACAAATAACTATGGACGCACGCAACAGGAAATCCAGTCTATTTCGCTCCGTGAGTGTTTGATACACCCTTATTCCATGAATCTCTCTCGTATAGATCCTTCCTTCTGCTGGAACAGGGGAACGGGGCAAGTGTGTGTAACTGGACCATAGTGCCCAGGTGTAGAACCACGCAATCGCGCCTGGGATTAATACAGATAACGCAATGACTCTCCATACTCTTCTAACTGTGGGAATCATTGAAATATTCCATTCACCAGCGCATAACCAGTAGTGCGCGTCCGATGACTTCTAATCACCGACTTCCCGGGCCGCCCGGACCGCCAGGGGCGCCCTGCATCCCCGGCGGCATCGGGATGGTGATATCGATGGGATGTACCTGACCGAGATCGGAGAGCGGCTTGCCCGGCTGCCCCGGCATGCCATTGGCAATTTGCTGCACGTTGCCCACCACGAGGATGGCGAGCTTAGAACGGTCAACATACTTCTTCGCCACACGTTCGAGGTCAGCCGTTGTTACTTTTTCCACTGCATCGCGATACTTTTCAAGAAAGTCCGCGGGATATCCGTAGAACTCGAGGTTGACGCGTTCGGTCAGCACCTTCTCCGGCGTGTCGTAACGGAAGATAAACGAGTTCAGCACCTCGTCCTTCGCCCGATGCAACTCCACATCGGTAAAGGGTTCCGTCTTCAGGTCATCGATCTGATCGAGCATCGCCTTGGTAGCTTCGACAGTGCTGACGCTCTTGGTGGACGCCACGGTATAGAACATGCCGGGGTGATCGTAAGACGTGCCGTACCCGCCGCCCACAGAGTAGGCAAGCCCAAGTCGGGTGCGCACATTCTGAAATAACCGCGAGGCAAAGCCGCCGGAAAAGATCTGGTTCATTACGCTGAGCGCGTAGTAGTCGGGATTCGAGCGCTCTGTGCCGAGACCGACGATCCAGATGTTGCTCTGGTTTACGTCGTTCTTGTCGACGGAATAGACCCCTGGTGTTGGGCCTTGGAATGTCTCCTTCGGCGTCGGCAGCGGCGTGCCCTTCTGCAATCCGCCGAAGGCCGCACGCAGCCTCTTCTCCATCGCGTCACCGTCGAAGTCCCCGGTGACGCCGATGATCATGCCGTTCGGTATCACCGTCTTCGCGTGGAATTGCTCGAGATCGGCAACGCTCACCGAGAGCACCTGGGCCAGTTCGGGAACCCGACCGTAGGGATTGGTCGGTCCATAGACGAGCTTCGCTGCCTCGCGACCTGCAATCTCGCTCACATCGTCATTGCGGCGGACGATGCCGGCAGCCATCTGCTGCTTGGCTAGATCGAGCTTGCCCGCGTCGAACTTTGGGTGCAGCAACAGGTCTGTCGCCATCCCGAAGACGGGGTCGAAGTCCGTCTTGAGACAGGACCAACTCACGCTGGTTGAGTCGATATCGCCCGAGGTCTCCACCTTCGCGGCCTTCGCCTCGAGCAGGTCATCCATCTTGTCGCCGGATGTGGTGGCCGTGCCGCTGGTGCGCCACACATCGCCGTATAGATCGATCAGTCCGGTTTTTGCGATCGGCACATCGCGGCCGCCGCCACGCATCTCGATGAAGCCGTTCACGAAGGGAAGCTCATGGTCTTCCTGCAGGAAGATCACGGCGCCGTTGTCGAGCACGATGCGGCGCGGCTGCTGCGGGTGAAAGGCCGGCAGCGGTGGAATCGGAATCTGCTTCCACGGCTGCGCCTGCTGGGTCTGCTGCGCCTGCTGAGCGGGTGCGATAGCCGGAAATAGTGCGATGCATGCGAGAAGTGTGGCGCCGAAAACCCACGTCCCAAATGCGAGACGTGGGGCACCCGCTTTGTTCACTCCGCCGTCAGACTGCAGGTCTTTCGCTGCGCTCAGGATGACCTCTTTTTCGGAATGCTTCACAGCCCACCTGCCTTCGGCGCCGTGGCAGCGGGCTGCTGGGGTGGAACGGTCTCGATGATGGCGTAGGTCCGGTTGCTGGCGGTGAAGACCTTGTTGGACACGCGCCGGATGTCCGCCTTCGAGACTTTATCGATCTTGTCCAGCTGACGGAAGAGTTCTCGCCAGTCGCCGTAGCGTTGCTGATAGGTGGCCAGGCTCTCCGCCAGCCCTTCGTTGTCGCCGAGCGAGCGCAGCAGGTCCACGCGGGCGCGCGTCTTGAACATGGCCAGCTCTTCGTCGGTCACGTCCTGGGTCTTCAACTTGTCGATCTCCTTATGAATGGCGGTGCGCATCTGCTCCGGGGTATGACCAGGTAGCGGCACGGCGTAGAAAGCGAACAGGCCCGGATACTTCGAGCCGGGAAAGCCGCTGAAGCCTTCCGCCTCCGCGGCGATGCGCTGGTCGCGCACCAGTGAACGATAGAGACGCGAGACGCGGCCATTCGACAGAATGTCGGAGATCGCGTCGTAGACCTGATCGTCGGGATCCAGATAGTCGCTGCGGTGATAGCCCTCGATGTAGAAGGGTTGCGTCGCCTCGCGGATGATCACAGACTTCTCGGCATTCTGTACCGGTTCGACCGTGGTCATCGGCTCCGGCTTGGGACCGGCCGGGATCGGGTCGAAGTACTTCTCCATGAGCGGCATGGTGGTGGCAGCTTTTACGTCGCCGGCCACCGCGATCACGATGTTCGAAGGCGTGTAGTACTTCCGGTGAAAGGCCGCGGCCTCGGTCGCGCTGATCTGAGACAGCTCGGACTCCCAACCCACGCCCGGCCGTCCGTAGGGGTGGGCCACGTAGGCCGTGGCCAGAAACTGCTCGACCATGCGGCCGATTGGGTTGGAGTCGATGCGCATGCGGCGTTCTTCCATCACCACATCGCGCTCTTTGTAGAACTCGCGCGGTACCGGATGGCCAATGCGCCCGCTCTCCATATAGGCCCACAGCTCCAGCCGGTTCTCCGGCATACTCCAGAAGTACTCGGTGGAGTCGAGGCCGGTCGAGGCGTTGATGCCGGTGGCGCCATTCTCTTCGGCGAGCTCGGTAAACTGATTGGGAACGACGTACTGCTGGGCATCCTTCTTCGCAGCATCGAAGGCATCGCGGAGCTGCTTCAACTTAGCTGGATCCTGACCGACGCGCTTGCGGTACTCGGCGTCGTAGGCGGCATAGGCATCCTCTACTTTCTGCAGAGCTGCCCGCTCGGCAGGCCAATTCGTTGTGCCGATCTGCTCGGTGCCCTTGAAGGCCAGATGCTCGAACATGTGGGCCAGCCCGGACTGGCCGGTCGGGTCGTTGGCGTCCCCTGCATCGACCAGTGTGTAGTAGGAGAAGACCGGGGCTTCGGGGCGCTCGATCAGGAGCACCGTCAGGCCGTTAGGCAATACTTTGACGGTCACCCGCTTCTCAAACCGTGCCAGTTCTTCTTGGGCCAGGTTCTCGGTTCCGCCGCCGGATGCAGAAGCCGCCTGGGCGAGAGAGGGAAGCAGCGAAGCGCAGGCGAGCAGGCAGAGAGCGGACGCGACGCGCAGCCAATGTGACTGAGTACTAGTCGGCTGGGCTGGGTGCAAGAGAACAGGATCCAACTGAAGCAGGGACGGCTTGGGCAACAGAACCTCCGCACCCGCTCCGGATGCGGGTGGCGACTCGCGTTTGAAGCTGCTATCGAAGCTATCCGGGCCTCCGGGTGAAGTCAAACCAGGGGGTGCGCATCCCCTGTTTGTTGTAGACACGCAACTTTCATGGCGCGTCTGTGTTTCCGCTTGGCATAATAAGCCGCACGTCTGCTTCGGATTTCAGCGTCAAGGTAGACGAAACGCCGGAAGGCGCGTCAGAAAACCAGCTCATGACAAGCGTTGCAGCTCGACCCATATAGCAGCGCTGTCACGCATCGAGAAGGACTTTTAGGAATGGCCATCGTTCAGTTGTTGCAACGCAGTGCACGTCCCCTCGTCTGCCTTGGCCTGCTCAGCGCCTCGGCTCTGAGCTACGGCGCCGTAGCCGTGCCGCAGGTTACCCAGCGGGTGAATAACCAGCAACGCGTCACATTGCACGGCAACGTGCGACCGTTGCCCCGCGCTGCACGCGACATAGGCGCGGTTGCCGTCAACACCCCGGCCAGCCGGGTTCTGTTGCTGCTGAAGCGACCGGCCGCGCAGGAGGCTGCGCTCCAAACATTCCTCACGAATGCACATACACCGGGCAATCCCGGTTTTCACAAGTGGCTGACACCGGCCCAGTTCGGCAGCCAGTTCGGGCCCGCTGACGCCGATGTGCAGGCCGTCGTTACCTGGCTGCAGGCGCAGGGCTTTGCCGTAGCCAAGGTCTCCCTGGGGAAGACCACGATCGAGTTCTCCGGCACTGCGGGGCAGATTGAGAAGGCCTTTGCCACGCAGATCCACTCTTTCAGTGTCAACGGCGAGACCCACGTCAGCAACATCACCGATCCGCAGATCCCCGCGGCGCTGGCCCCTGTTGTCGCCGGCATCTCGCCCCTGAACGACTTTCGGTTCAGGCCGATGCACACCGCACCCGTAGCCAGCGAGGTGACGCCTGCCCCGACGAATGCAAACGCCAGGGCGGTCGCGATCACTCCCCGGAATGCACGAACCGGCGCGGCGACGCCGCAGTACACCGCTACCAACGGTTTTTATTACATGACGCCGGCGGATGTCGCCACCATCTACAACACGCCGAATCAGACCTTAAACAGAAACTACGCAGCGAATGCCAATTTGACAGGCTCCGGTGTGACGATCGGCATCGCTGGCGAGTCGAATGTCGATCTATCCAACGTAACCAACTACCGCAGCCTCTTTGGGCTGCCCGCGCTGACGCCCACAGTGACAATTGATGGGACGGATCCGGGGGTTCTGGGTGACTTCGCCGTGGAAGCGCTGCTCGATCTCGAAGTAGCCGGCGCCGTGGCTCCCGCAGCCAACCTGAACCTCTATACCGCTCAAGACACTACCTTTCAGCAGGGTCTCATCCTGGCGATCCAGCGCGCGCTGGACGACAACACCGTCAATATCCTGAACGTGAGCTTCGGCAGTTGCGAGGCCTTCCAGGAGCAGGGCGGTAACCAGCAGACACTCAACTTCTGGGAGCAGGCCGCCGCGCAGGGGATCTCGGTCACTGTATCAACCGGGGACAGCGGGTCTGCTGGTTGCGACGACCCCACCACCGAGACAGCTGCGACTGTGGGGTTGCAGGTGAACGGGCTTGCGTCAACGCCCTTCGACATCGCCGTCGGCGGCACCGACTTCAACCTGAACAGCGGCAACATCTCGCAGTACTGGAGCTCGACCAACTCCCCGATCGGTCTGTCGGCACTCGGCCCGATCCCGGAGATCCCGTGGAACGACTCTACGTCCACGACCGGCGGTAGTCTGACCGGCAACCTGCCATTTACAGACAGCTCCGGCAATACAAACACCGCCGGAGCTGGTGGCGGTCTGAGCGGCTGCACCACCTCCAGCTTCGATCCGACGACTGGAAACCTCGCGAGCTGTACGGCGTCGTATGCCTCGCCGAGCTGGCAGTCCGGCTTCGGTTCGCCCACCGCTCGACAACTTCCGGACGTGTCTCTCTTCGCAGCGGACGGTGGCCACAACGTCGCATGGGCACTCTGCGCCTCCGGCCTGGGCAATGACCAACCCGGCCAGACCGACTGCGTCAAGGCAGCCAATGGCACCTTTGCGCTTCAGGGTGTCGGTGGCACCTCGGCCGCGTCGCCCGCCTTTGCCGGCATGCTGGCGCTGGTCATCCAGAACCTGCAGGCTGGGGGCGCCACGGGAGTGCGCCTGGGACAGGCTGCCTATACGCTCTATCCTCTATCGAAACAGCACGCCGCTGCCTTCCACGATGTGACAACGGGCAACAACTCGGTGGTGTGCGCAGCGGGATCGTTGAACTGCGGCGCTAACGACTTTCTGACCGGCTACGACGCCGGCGCCGGGTATGACGTAGCCAGTGGGCTGGGTAGCGTCAACGCTACCCAGATGGTGCAGAACTGGTCCACCATCGCCTTCTTACCGACCGCCACATCGCTGCAGTTGAACGGCTCGACCAGCGACCTGGCCATCACGCATGGAAGCTCGGTCAACGTCACCGCTACCGTCACCAGTTCGGGCGGCGGATCACCCACCGGCGATCTCGTGCTGGTGAACAATGGCACTACGCCGGGCACTGCAGTTGCTGCGGTGCAGGGAACCGTGCCTTCGCCGGCCGTCTTCACCCTGGGCAGCGGGGGCACCGTGAACGGGACAGACGCCTTCCTGCCTGGCGGCAGCTATGCCGTGAAGGCCAACTACAATGGCGATGGCGTCTACGGTGCCAGCGTCTCTAATGGCATCAACGTGACGGTCAGCGCCGAACCCAGCACGCTGGGCCTCTCTGTGCTGGTGCTTCCCAGTTCGCAAAACGGAAACAGCTTTGCCGCCAACGGTCTCAGCATTCCCTACGGCGCTGCCGTCTCCGTACTCGCGCAGCCCACCTCGACGGCGCAGTTAAACGCGTCGACGCAGCCGGCGTATTTCTCACAGGCGACGGGTACGGTTACCTTTACCGGTAGCGCTCCGTTTCTCAATCAGTCTGCGGTGGCGGTGAACAGCAACGGCTACGCAGAGGTTCCTGGGCAGGCGACGCATGCGTATCCGCCGGGCACGTATACGGTCTCGGCCTCCTACTCGGGAGACCCGAGCTTTACCGCCAGCACTGCCGCGGCGCAGACCTTCACCATCAGCAAAGCCGGTACCTACGTGTCTTCGGCGGCCACTATTCAGGGCGGCACGCTCGTAGTGGAGGTCGATCCCAGCAATGTCACCTTCCTTGGCTTCCCCGGCACCTATCAGGAGAATGCCGGAGCATCCCTCCCGACCGGCGCGGTTACGATCACCGACAGCAGCGGCAACACGGTCGGAACCGGCACGCTGGCGAACGTCCCCGTACAGGGAGGCCACGCGGCACAGGCGACTGTGACGTTGACCACATCTTCGACCAGTGGCCTCACCATCAACTACCCCGGCGATGCAAATTACACCGCCAACGCAGCGCCGTTTGTCTCCGGGGCGGGCACCAGTGCGTTCTCGGTGGCCGCGTCACCGGATGTTGTGAGCGTCGCCAGCGGCAGTTCCGGCACTTCGACCGTTCAAATCATACCGTCGAGCTTCAGCGGGACGGTCAGTTTGTCCTGTGCAGTGACCGGTGGCGGGACCAGTCTGCCCGGTTGCTCGTTCGCGCAGGCCAGCGTATCCGTCAGCGGCGCGAACGCAGTGAACGACCAGCTGACCATCAGCGCCGTCACCACAACCGGCTCCGCTGTGCATACCACCGCGCAGAACACAGATCGAACCTGGTATGCCGCAGGCGGCGTGGCGCTCGCCGGTATGTTGCTGCTCGGCCTGCCTGGCCGTCGCCGCGCCTGGCAGCGGATGTTGAGCGTCCTGCTTCTATTTGTTGCCATGGGCGTTGCCGGTTGCGGCGGCAACAGCAGTAGCGGCGGTGGTGGCGGCACCGGTGGAGGTACCGGCGGCGGTGGGGGTGGAGGAGGCAGCTCTGTCAACACCCCTGCGGGCAACTACAGTGTGCTGGTAACGGCTACCAGTGGAAAGGACACGCAGACCAGCTATGTTCTGGTGAGCGTCCAATAGCCGGAACGCATCGCTAAAGCATGTTCGCTGTTGCATGTTCACTGTTGCTGTGTAGAGCCCAGTTCAGCGAAGTGTGGTTTTTTGACGGAAAAGCCACGTGGAGCATCGCGCTGTTTTCTATACCTAGAGTGAAATGCTCAAGCGCGTGACCGAAACAAGGGGGCCGCCTCGATAGGAATCGATCGAGGCGGCCCCTTCTTGTTTTGACCGACGGTGACGATGAACATCGCCTGCCGAAGGTTACTGAGGGGGCGGCTGGTTGGCGTCGCTGCCTGGATCGTTGAATGTACGCACCGGACCTCCGTTGGCCGAGCGGGATGTAGTGACCGTGATGGGTGACTGCAGCTTGAAGTTCACCAGCGTCTCTGCCGGGATCTTCACCTGTTCCCCACGTGTCACCGCGTTGACACCCGCACCCAGGCCGCCGCCGGATGCGGCGCCGATGGCGGCTCCCGTGCCGCCGCCCGCGATGGCACCGATGATGGCTCCCAGTGCGGCGCCGCCGCCGGTCTTGAGCGCTGTATTCTTGCCGCGGCCCTTGCCCTGCTGGCTGAACGTGGAGGTGGTGACGGGGATCTGCCTTCCTTTCAGGGAAACCTGTGTCAGTTCAATGGAGAGCAGGGAACTCCCCTTGAAGTGGGTGGCGTCCTTTGCCTCTACCACGCGGCCGGTAACCGCCGTGCCGCGCGGAATGGCTACCATGTTGTCGGCGATGATGTCTGCCGCCAGCGTCCCGTGGATCTCCTGTCCCGTCTGTGTGGTAGCGCTATCGAGTGCATCTGTTATGCGGATGGGCAGCGACGAACCGACTGCCACGGACACGGTGCGGGCCGTCGGCGCAGGCGGCTGGACGGGTGCCGCAGGAACAGTGCGCACTGCCTCCTGCGCGGGTGGGGGCGGCGCGATGGGCGCGGGCGGCTGATTCATCGCCTGCTGACCTTGCGCCGACTTCCGGCTACGATGCCGGGTTCCCGGTTTCGGTTCCACCTTTGCGGCGCGCTGCGGAGCCACCGTCAGGTTGTTGATGACGGTACGGACGCCGGTCGCCGCACCACTGTCGGCGGCGGCCAGGGCACGCGCGGCGTCGTTGTTCACGCTCCCGTTCAGCGTTGCTGTGCCGGCGTTCACACTCACCAGGATGTTCTGACTATTCAGGGCCGACTCGGCGTTGATGCGGCTCTGGATGTCGTTCGCGATGTCCTGGTCACTGCGCGGAGCAGAGGCGGCAGGCGGCGTGGACGCCTGTTGCGTCTCGTTTGCATTGGGAGAGCTTTGCTTGCAGCCTGCGGCCAAAAGCAACGAGCCGGCAAGCAAGCCGGCTTGCAGGGAGCGGCGGGATGCGGAACAGGTAGCCATTGCGGTGAATCCTTTCTCTGCGGAGGGTCTGCTTTTCATCCGCTGTCACTTCTATTTGAACGCAATCCGGGCAGAGATGTCGTGCTTCTGCGTACGAGAGTCTTGCATCTCTCGAATCGTGTCTAACGACGATCACGCCGCGCGCTGCCGACCAGGCTGACCAAGTATCTACCATTCATGAGACGATGAGTGGATTGGTTTGGCAGCAGATGCGTCCAATCGGGCATCTAGTGGATGGGACGCAACGAGCACGGCGGGATTTCCTGGCACGGCTCAAGCGCTCACCGCGGGAACCAGGACGCGGAGCAGCCGAAGGAGAGGCAAATATGTCTGCTAATAGAGGTGGGTTCGGGTGGTTTCTCGTTGGTCTAGGCGTTGGGGCCGCTGTCGGTGTTCTGTACGCACCGAAGGCAGGCCGGGAGACGCGCGACGATCTGGCATCGAGCGCGAGCCTTGGCTCTGACTTTGTGAAGCAACGGTCAAAGCAAGCTGCCGACAAGGTAGGCGACATGGCGGACCGCGGTCGCGATCAGCTCAACGAGTATGTCGACCGCGGCAAGGACGTCGTGGATCGTGGCCGTGCCCAGTGGGACCAGTACGTGGACCGTGGCCGGGAGGTTGTCAACGACCAGGTGGATAAGGTGAATGCCGCCGTAGAAGACGGTAAGCGTGCTTACCGCAGCACTGCATCGGGCGACGATGCGGAGAAGATTTCCAATGCCGTCGAGGCAGGTCAAGAGGCATACCGGACCACGTAGTTCAGCTGGACGGTGAGGGCAGCCTCGGATACAGGTCGCGGCGATACACTATCGTCGGCGACCCCGTCCCCCAGTCACATTTGTTTGTAAAGGAAGTTGCACGCATGCACGATGCACTTGGCGGCGTACTGCTCGCACTCACCATCGTTATTGGTTTGGGTGTGGTGGTTCTTATCGTGGTTCTTCTCGCGCTGGCGAAGGCAGCCTTCCAGACGCGCAAGCGGATTCACGCTGTTCTCGATCACTACGAGACCTCGATCGCGCCGCACATCGGCCCGATGGTCAAGTCAGCGCATGCCCTGGTGGACGATCTTTCACCAAAGCTGAAACACATCACGACCAACTTCTCTGAAATCAGCGATACGCTGCGCGGTCAGGCGCAAAATATCTCCGTCTCGCTCGGGGACGTCGTCGAACGGACGCATCAACAGGCGGCTCGGGTGGACAACATAGTCTCGAGCACGCTAAACGGGCTGGGGCACGCGACTGCCGCGGTACAGGAGGGCATCGCCTACCCAATCCGCCACATCAGCGGGGTGCTGGATGGCTTGCGCGCCGGGCTGGGCAGCCTGCGGCGGAAGGAACGGCACAACACTCACCGCGCCGAGTCCATCGCGATCGTACGCAAAATCGACGAAGATCGTCCGTAAGGATTCGTTACCCGCGTCGATCAGTCTATGCTTCGAATCCATCCCCCGCCTACCACGACATCCTCTTTATAGAAGACCGCTGCCTGCCCAGGCGTGATGGCGCGGACCGGCTCGTCAAAGGTGGCGGTCACTTCGTCCGGTCCGCTCTTCTCGATGGTGGCAGCGGATGGCTCATGGCGATGGCGGACTTTTACCTGGACGCGCATCGGTGCGGAAAGATCGGCAACCGCAATCCAGTTGAGTTGGTTTGCGACAAGCACCTTGCTCTGCAGTTCTTCTTCACTGCCAATGGTCACTTGACGACTCGCAGGGTCAATCGCCAGCACATAGAGCGGTGACGGCGAAGCAACACCCAGTCCCTTGCGCTGTCCCACGGTGAACTGATGGATGCCCTGATGCTGGCCTGCAATTGTGCCGGCGGCAGTGACGATATCGCCTCGGGAATCGGGCATCGTCTCGCCTTGCTCGTCCAGATATGCGTCGATGAAGCGCTTATAATCGCCGCCCGGGATAAAGCAGATCTCCTGCGAGTCCGGCTTGGTGGCGATGCCCAGGTCGAAGGTGCGGGCCTGCTCACGTACTTCGGGCTTGGTATAGCCGCCGAGCGGAAAGAGCGTATGGGCAAGCTGGTCCTGCGTCAGACCGAACAGGAAGTACGTCTGGTCCTTGCTCCGGTCCGCAGGACGCTTCAACAGCCAGCGGCCGATCTCGGTGTCGAACTCGTTGCGTGCATAGTGACCGGTGGCAACGAACTCTGCGCCGATCTGCCGCGCAGTCAGCAGCAACTGATCGAACTTCAGGTGGTTATTGCACAGGCTGCAGGGAATCGGTGTGCGCCCGGCCAGATATTCAGCCACAAACGGCTTGACAACATCGCGCTCGAAGCGCTCCTGGTGATTGACGAGGTAATAGGGAATACCCAGCCGTTCGGCGACGCGGCGTGCGTCGTACACATCGTCCACCGAACAACAACGCCCTTGCACTTCCTCAGGCATGCCCTCGCGTCCCGCCAGCCGGCGCTGATTCCAGAGCTGCATCGTCAGCCCAATGAGCGTATGACCTTCGGCCTGCAACATTGCTGCAACGGCAGAGGAATCGACACCGCCGGACATGGCGACCGCAATGGTGCGCGCAACAGCTCTGCGGGTTACGTCCGTCAGGTTGGCGTCGGATGCCTTCGCATTGGTCACAGTATCAGTCACGATCATCTCTACTCGGCACGCATTGCGGCCGCTTCCTGCTCTGTCGGTTGTAACGCGCGCGCAACCGGCTTCACATAGACCGGCGACAGCTCGCGTAGTCTGGCCACAGCCGCCGGAACCAGATCGATGGCAAAGTCGACATCGTCCTCGGTTGCGCTGCTGTCCAGGCTAAAGCGCAGGCTGGCCCGTGCTCGTTCGGGGAGCACCCCCATGGCGGTCAGAACATGCGACGGCTCGGTTGCCCCGGACATGCAGGCGGAGCCGCCGGACAGTGCGAGTCCCTTCAGGTCGAGCGCAATTACCAGAGCCTCGCCCTCCAGGTGATCGAACCAAAGGTTGGTGGTGTTCGGCACACGCGGCGATCCGCCGCCGTACACGCCAGCCTCATCCACATGCGCGAGTATGTTTTGCTCAAGCCGATCGCGCAGCGCGGCCCATCGTGCGGGACCGTCGCCCGAGACAAATGCTTGCGCCATCTCCGCGGCATGACCCAGACCGACGATCCCCGGCAGGTTTTCCGTGCCCGCGCGGCGCTGACGCTCCTGCGGGCCGCCGAAGAGCAGCGGCTCCGGATGCGTACCGCGCCGGATGTAGAGGGCGCCAGTGCCTTGCGGTCCGTGCAGCTTATGGCCGGAGATGGTAAGCAGATCGCACCCGATGGCTTTCACGTCGATCGGTATCTTTCCCGCAGCCTGTACCGCATCGGTGTGGAAGTACACGTCGGCCTCCTGCGCGATGGCGCCAATGGCGGCGACCGGCTGCAGTGTACCGATCTCGTTATTGGCCATCATCACGCTGATCAACTGCGTCTGCGGACGCAGGGCGCGGCGTACGTCGTCCGGATCGACGAGGCCTGAGGCATCGACGGGGAGGAACGTAACGTCTGTCCCGCGGTCGCGCAACCGCTCCGCCATCAAGAGAACGGCATGATGCTCGATGGCGCTGGTGATGAGGTGGTCGCCGGCCTTCAGCAGGCCGGTCAGCGCGAGGTTGTCGCTCTCCGTGCCGCCGCTGGTGAAGACCACTTCCGCGGCCCTGCAATGAAAGAGCGTCGCAACCTGCTCACGTGCGCGCTCCACAGCCGCACGTGCCCGTTGACCGTGAAAGTGGATGGACGAGGCATTGCCGAACTGCTCGGTGAACCACGGGCGCATTGCCGCGAACACCTCTGGCGCGAGAGGTGTGGTGGCATTTGCATCCATGTAGACGCGGCGCATCGCTATGACCAGTTTACGCTTCCCGCGTGGCTCCGCTGGTCTCATCCAGCCCGCTTGTATTGGAGGAAGCGTTGATTGAGGAACGCAGAAACGAGCTCGAGCGCGAGGATCGCAAACGGTGAAGGAGTAAGTTCTCGACGGCCGACATCCCGCCACGCAATCAAGGCGCTCCATCCCAAATAAGTCGCGAGCGTTCATACCCTTCTGCTAGGCTTCCTGCGGTGCCGGTGGGCACGGGAGGATTTCGATGAACTGTAGAACGATCCGAGTGTTGGGAGCAGCATTGGCCCTGCTGGTGGGAGGCGCGATGATGCATACCACCGCGCAGGCCCAGATGGGCAACGGCAAGGCAATGGATGGCGGCATAGCGGCGCAGCCATCCGAGGTATATGGCAAGTTGCTGAAGGGGATGTCGGAAGAGATCGTCGGCGCGGCTGAGGCCATGCCCGCCGACAAATATGACTTCGTGCCCACTGCCGGCACCTTCGACGGCGTGAACTCCTTCGCCAAGCAGGTTCGCCATCTCACGGAGGCGAACTACGCCTTCTTCTCCGGCTTCGGTGTCAGCGGCAAGCCGGACCACGCGAAGCTCGAAGCGCTGAAGAACAAGGACGAGCTGGTGCAGGCGCTCAAGGACTCCTACGCCTACGCGCAGAAGAGCATCGACACCATGACTCCGCAGAACGCCTTTATGGAAGTGGGTTCGGGCGAAGGCAAGATGTCCCGCGCCGGACTCGCCGCCTTCTCCATGGCGCACTCCATGGATCACTATGGGCAGATGGTCGAGTACCTGCGCATGAACGGCATCATTCCGCCAGCCAGTCGAAAGAAGTCCTAACCACTGCAACTGCAGAGATGGAAAAAAGCGCAGCTCGCGAGCTGCGCCCTTTCTGTTGGAGGGAAGGCTTAAAGCATGTTCACTGTAGATATAGGGGGGCGCGATGAGACGTGTGGCCTTTCCGTCAAGAAAAGCCACACGTCTAGGAGCTTGGCTCTACACAGCAACAGTGAAAATGCTTCAGCCTCTCTCGCCTTACCGTTTCTCAATCGGCGTGTACTCGGCCGGATACTCCGGGCCAATGTAATCGGCACGCGGACGGATCAGCCGGTTGTTGTCGATCTGTTCGATCACGTGCGCCGCCCAGCCGGAGATACGGCTGACAGCAAAGATCGGTGTGAAGAGGTCGATGTCGATACCGAGCGTCGTATATGTAGAGGCGGAGTAGAAATCCACGTTCGCGTTCAGCTTTTTTTCTTCCAGGATGTATTTCTCAATCGCGCGTGACATGTCGAACCACTTCGAATTCTTGGCCGACTTGCCCAACTCCTCGCTCATTCGGCGCAGATGGGTCGCTCGTGGATCTTCAGTGTGATACACGCGATGACCGAAGCCGGAGATCTTCTTCTTCTCGGCCAACATGGTCTTTACATGTTCCACCGGATCTTCGCCATTCTTGTCGATAGCGAAGAGCATGTGCATCACGGCCTCATTGGCGCCCCCGTGTAGCGGGCCTTTGAGAGCGCCGATGGCGCCGGTAATGGCGGAGTGGATGTCGGAGAGCGTCGCAGCAATGACGCGGGCGGCGAACGTGGAAGCGTTCAGTTCATGATCCGCATGGAGAATGAGGGCGATGTCCAGGGTGCGCGTTGCCGTGTCCGAGGGCTTTTCGCCGTTCAGCATCCAGAGGAAGTTGCCGGCATGGGAGAGTGAGGGGTCGGCCTCGATGACGGGCTTGCCCTTGCGGATGCGGTCGTACATCGCAACCAACATTGCGATCTGCGAGGTCAGACGAAAGCTCTTGCGAACGTTCGCGTCATGGGTGTTCTCTGCCTCGTCCGCGTCGTAGCAGCTCAGAGCGGAGACGGCGGTGCGCAGCACCTCCATCGGGGTGGCGCTCTTAGGAAAGGAGCGCAGCAGGTCGACGATCTTCGGGTCGACGGAGCGCGCTGTCGCCAGTTCTTTGCGAAAGGAATCCAGCTCGGCCGCATTGGGGAGTCGGCCATTCCAAAGCAGGTATGTGGTCTCCTCGAAGTTCGACTGCTCGGCGAGCTTGTGTATGTCAATGCCGCGATAGGCGAGCACGCCCACGTCGCCATCGATCCAGCAGATGCTGGAGGTAGTGGCTACAATACCCTCCAGGCCTTTCGTAGCAACAGCAGTCGCCATCCTTCTTCTCCTTCATCTTGAACATGAGCGTGCAATCTGTGAGATGCGTTGCGCCGGACGCTACGCCTGCACGGCTGAGTGTGGAACTAATCGTTATAGCGCAGCCGCAAAGCGCTTGTCACATATGGACGGCGCTGAGAGCCGCGAGGGTGCAAAAGGAGCGATATCCAGCAACGGTGTCTTGCCCGTGATAAGGTCCGCGATAATCTCTGCTGTCCCGGGTGCCAGAAGGATGCCGTTGCGGTAGTGGCCCGCTGCTACGTACTGTGGCGCATCGGTGTCTCCGTAGCGGCCGATGGCGGGCAGGTCGTCCGCAGAGCCTGGTCGCAGCCCTGCCCAGCTTTCGAGGAAGGGTGCATGCATGGCAGGCGGCCACAACACAGCAGCGCGCTCGCGTAGAGAGAGCAGCGCACTGTCCTCCACCTGCTTCGAGTAACCGGCATTCTCCACCGTAGCGCCGATGACGATGCGACCATCGCCCCGCGGGATCAGATACACGTCTGATGAGCGTAGGACGCGCGTCAGCGGTGGCCCATCCGGTTGCGCCACCACCAGCATCTGGCCTTTGCGCGGCGTAATGCCGCTCATGGCGGCTCCAGGCGCCTCCACAGACGAGGTCCAAGCGCCGCAACAGTTCAGAAATGCATCGGCGTGCAATGTTTCTCGCGCCGTGACGGGGCAGACCTGAGTGCCGTCCCTCTCAAGCGACAAGATCCGCTCGCCCTCGCGAAGGGTGATGCCTGCAGCCCTTGCCGCAACCGGCAGTGCGACGCACAGATCGTGCGGGTCCAGGCTCGCTTCTTCGAGCAGGATGAAGTCGCGTCCGGCAGTGTTCAAGCCGGCTACCAGCCTTTGAGCGTCGGCACTGGACAAGATTCTTTCCGGCATACGTCCCAAAATGGGTTCCACAACCTGGACGGTCTCCTTCGTGCGGAAGGGCACCGATTGCCCGGAAAGCGATTCAATTTCTCGCAAAAACCCTGTGTAAAGGTCACGACTGTAGCGGGAGAGAGGCAAAAGCATCGCAGGATTCCCGGGATCGCCTACGGCGAGCATGCCGCCAGCCGCCCAAGAGGCTTCCTTCATCGCCGTCCCTGCGTCTAAGATTGTGACTTGCCATCCGCGCCTTCGCAGCGCGAGGGCGCAGGCAAGGCCGATGACCCCCGCACCGGCAATAACAATATCCCCGCAGTCGCGCATAGTCCGATTGTATCGAGGTGCGACAGTCGAGTAACCTTACGATAAGTTCACAGTAGTGACCGGAACCTGACCCACCCGTGTGGGGTTTGTATGAATACCTGGGCCACGTGACAAAGACCTTCATCCTATCGAGGAGGAGACTTCCGCAATGCGACAACTTGGAGCGCGTCTCCCGGAACCTCCCCGTGCGACAACTGCGCGCGAGCCCCAGGCACGTCCGGACGCTCGGTCCCTGGATAACCGATCCCCGGACGCTCGATCTCCCGATACTAGGTTTCCAGACACTAGGTTTCCAGACACTCGATCCGAAGATCGCCAGGTACAACGTGCCCGTCTCGAGCAGCACGTCGATTTTGCGCGCGACGATAGCTCGATCGCACTAGAGGCAGTACCGAGGCAGGAAGGTACACCCTGGGGGCTGCTCGAACCGGAGCAGGAGCATCGTTTCCCCTTTCTCACTGTAGCGGTTCCCGGCATTGCGGCGGTACTGGCATTGGGCGCGCTGTTGTGGAGCGGATCGCTTCGCGACCGGGTCAAGCAGCAGGACTCTGCCATGAATGCTCTGCAGGCACAGAACCAGAAGTTGGCGGACACGCTGGAAGAGATGAGCGTGGAGCAGAAGGCCTCGAACGCCTTGTCCGCCAGTACGGGCTCGCAGCCGTCATCCTCCAGGCTGCCTGCGTCGGTTCCGCCCCCACCCCGGCAGCAAGCTGCACCTCCGCGTTCGGCCCAGCCCGCAAAAACTCCCGAGGCCACGCAGCCACCGCCACAGCCGACCGTACAGAAGACAGAAGCTGCACCGCAGACTTCAACCGCAAGGGCCGAGGCGCCGTCCTCGCAACCAGTTCAGGAAAAGGCCGCCGCCCCCCAGCCGCAGGTGAAGCCTGTCGAGACGGCGCATGCTCCGGAAATCGTTCCACCCTACCCGACGAATTACAGGCCGCTGAATGCAACCAACCTTGCGACGGCCAGCACCGCGCCGTCTCAAGCGGCAAGCACCTATCACCCACCATTTTCCGTGGCTGCATCGAATCGTGCCGAGCCGGCGCCCGGTGTTGCGGGCAGCTCGCAGACGCAGCAGGCACGAACCAGTGCTGCTGCCGCCCTGCCAACTGCGAATCACCGTGGCGCGACTGCGAACGAGTACGACGCAGCGGGCAACGGACTCTATGCCAGCTCGCTGGCCGAAAATATCGAGGCGGTGCAAGGCCTGCAGCGTCACAGCACCGTCCCGCTGCAGGAGTTTCATGTGCATGAGGGAATGCTGACAAATGTTACCCCGGCTCTGAGCCTCTCCGTAAGGCATCCCGACCCCGGTCATGGAACCTATTCGCTCTTGGTGGGTGGGACAAACGGAAACTATCAGCTTCGCGGTCAGGTTAATAATCCGCTCGTCTTCACAGACAACACGACTCACCGCGAGTATGAACTGATAGTCCTGCACATTGCGGATCGCCAGGTCTATGGCTACGTCCGCGCGATGCGCTAATCGTTTATATCCAGCATATCCAGCAGAACTGTCGCATCCTGGAAAGGGATGACGGACCGCCCCGTGACTGCTGCCGTGTGGATCGGATCCCGAGAAGCTTGGCTTTTCTTGACGGAAAAGCCACCCGGAGCATCGCGCTCTTCTCTACACCTACCGTGAAAATCCTTAACTGAGCGGTGCGCTGAGAGTCAGATCGTTCGCATTGGTGAACGAGATGGTCACCTGCATGGACTTGCGGGTGTCCCACTGCTCCCGGGACAAGGGATAACTGAAGACCACCAGGCCATCGACCGATTGCCCGGGATCGATCTGCGTATCCCGGCGAAGGGGATCCATACGCAGCGGGGCAAGCTGCGGGTAGGCTTGGAAGACCTTATCGAAATCTGCAGAACTGGCGCCTAGGCTGCGGCGTGTCTCGCCGTTGGGGAGAGTGATGACCGCCCAGTCGTCCTGGATGTTCAGCGGTGTCGCATTGTGGTTCTGCAGGCGGACATGCGCGAAGACCAGGAGCTGATCGACGATCTCATCCTGACCATCCATGCCCGGTGTGCCGGCGGCGCCGCCATAAATCTTGGCCTGTACAGGAAAGATGGCGATCCGTGCGATGTCTCCGGCGGCGGCCGGAGGCTTGTGTTCAAAGCGCACATATGCGGCGATCACAAGCGACACAAAGGCGGCTGCGATGAGTACATATAAGGCCGGACGCAGGAAGTTGGGGGGAGGATCGACCTGTTCCAGCTTCACGTCGGTGGATGGGGGAGTTTCGAACAATTCGGTCACCGTTCCTTCAGCATTTTACCGTTACAGGGGAATTCCCTTGGTCGGGAACCGGACGTGTCTTGTCAAGATACGATGAAACGTCGGTTTCCCGGCACAAAATGTGTACGGCGGAGGCCCGGCTAACGGATGTTAGGATCGGGTTCAAGCGCACCCGTCTGATGGTCGATCGCGCCTGAAGGATCGCAGAAAGACAAGCATGCCTACATGGGGAAGACCACTGCGTCTGGCCTACTTCGTAAGCCATCCCATCCAGTATCAGGCGCCGTTGCTGCGGCGGATCGCCCTAGAGAACGACATCAATCTCGAGGTCTTCTTCTCGAGTGACCATACGCTGCATGGCTACAAAGACGAAGGATTCGGTGTCACTGTTGCGTGGGACGTTCCTCTGTTAGAGGGATACACGTCCTCGTTTCTTCCGCGCTGGCGAGATGCGGGCAAGGAGCCCGGCTTCGCTCGTCCTCTTAACCACGGGATACTCGCCCGGCTGCAGCAAGGGCGGTTCGACGCCATCTGGAGCCACGGCTACAGCACGGCGAACAGTCTCCGCGTCATTGCAGGTGCTGCCATGCTGCGTATTCCAGTCTTGTTACGCGCGGAGTCCACGCTGCATGACCGGCCACGTGCCGGAGCCAAGCTTCTGGCGAAGCAGGTTTTCTTCCGCGCCCTTCGTTCTCAGGTCAGCGCCGTGCTTGCCATTGGCGAGGCCAATGCTCGCTACTGGCGGCATTACCTGGGAGAGGAGATGGCCATCTTCCGCATGCCTTACGCTGTCGACAACGCCTTCTTTCAGCAGCGCGCCGACGAGGCCGCAGCCCGGCGGGAGGCCTTGCGTACTGAGCTGGCGCTCGAACCGGGACGTCGCATCCTTCTTTTTGCGTCGAAGCTGCAGGCTCGGAAGCGCTGCTCGGACCTGATAGCCGCCCACCGCACCCTCAGTCGGCCGCGGCCGTATCTGCTGGTGGTGGGCGATGGTGAGGAGCGGAGGCGTCTGGAACAGCAGGCAGCGGCCGATCCAGAGGTGCGCGACGACATCCACTTCCTCGGCTTCCGCAATCAGACGGAGCTGCCGCGTTTCTTTGACCTCTGCGATGTCTTCGTGCTGCCCAGCCTGCACGAACCCTGGGGGTTGGTGGTCAATGAGGCGATGAACGCGGGTCGCGCCGTCGTAGTCTCCGGAGACGTGGGCTGCCAGGAGGATCTGGTTCGCGACGGGGAGACCGGCGCGGTCTTTCCGGTCGGGAATATCCCCGCGCTTGCCGATGCTCTGACGCGCGTTCTTGGGACACCGGGGCGGGCAACGGAGATGGGCAGCGCGGCTCGTGCGCGCATAGACGAATTCAGTTTCGAGCAAGATGTCGCCGGTCTACGCCAGGCGCTTGCCTTCTGCGTCCCCGGCTTTCCAGTGCTCGCGCAGCAGGAAGCGTCCTAGTGAGCCACGCCTCGGTCCTCATCCTGACACGCAATGAGGAACAGGACCTCCCCGAAGCACTGGCCTCGGTCTCCTGGTCGGACGACGTTCACGTCTTCGACTCCTTCAGCACGGATGCGACCGTGTCGATTGCGCAGGGACTGGGCGCGAAGGTCTCGCAGCGCGTGTTCGACAACTACGCGGAACACCGCAATGCGGCCCTGGACCGAACGCCGTTTCGCCATCCATGGGTGCTTCTGATGGACGCGGACGAACGATGCACATCCGCTCTGGGGGAGGAAATCGAGCGGGTAGCCGCCCACGACGACCCCGCCATTGCCGCATACCGTATCCGGCGTCGGGATTACTTTCAAGACACCTGGCTGCGCCACGCGCAGATCTCGCCCTGGTACATCCGATTGGTACGGCCGGAGTTGGCGCGCTACACCCGCGAGATCAACGAAGTGCTGGAGATTGCCGGCTATGTGAACGAGCTGCAGTCCCCCCTGGACCACTACCCCTTCTCAAAGGGGATCGGTCACTGGCTGCGCAAGCACGATGTGTACTCGACCATGGAGGCCCGGCTGATCGTGGAAGGTGCCGGCCTGCAGACGCCATCGCTGCGCGCTGCCCTGACGGCGCGGGATTTCCACGAGCGGCGACGACACCAGAAGGCACTGTTCTACCGCATGCCTGGCAGGCCGATGCTGAAATGGCTCTACATGGTCCTGGGACGACGCGCCTTTCTGGACGGCAAGGCGGGCCTGACCTACGCGCGGCTGCAGGCATTCTATGAGTACATGATCGTGCTCAAGACGCGTGAGCTTCGCGATCGTGCAGCCCGGGAATCCCTTCGCGACTGATCCAGATCGACTGGGGAGGCCCGTCTCGTCTGCCTCTTTCGTGGTGCATCAAGCTACTTGGGAAGCTCCCCGGTGCTGAGGTAGTATCGGAGGCACTGGTTCGCCCGTCACGACTCGCCTTCGTTGCTTGCAGGATCCTGCAAAGCAAACTGCTCGGCAGCCCAGAGTGAATGGGGCAGGCCGACACAGTGATCGAACCCGGGCGTGCCCGGCGAACCGTGGATGAGACGCCGGAGAGACGCCGCAGATGGTGGATGGCCCGCAGCACACAGCGCCGATCGCAGTTGAGGCGGAAGGCCCGCTCGGCTCGAGCTCCGCCAAGGAAGGGCTGTCGCTCGCCGATGTGGGGCGCATTCTGCTCAAGTGGAAGTGGCTGATCATTGCCTGTTTCCTGGTCAGTGTGCTGTTGGGGTACATCTACTCGAAGACACGCGTGCCGCAGTTTGAAGGTACCGCGACGATCGACCTGAATCCGTCGCAGACCAACATGGGTCTCAGCGACCTGATCCAGCAGAGCCTCTCTTCGGAAGACGTGCGACTGCCGACCGAAGTGGCTCGCATGCAGAGCAATCTGGTCGTCTTCTACACCATCCGGGATCTCGCTCTTCAACATCGCGGCCCATTCCCGAATGCGTTCGATCATCTGCCGAAGGATGCAGGCGTGGAGGCCTTTCCACCAGCAGAGCTCCAGGGCATGATCGGTTCGGTGCGGGGTGCCTTGCGAGTGACCTCCGAGAGCGGCACCGACATCATCTCCATCACCTACCGCGATCCGCGCCCGCAGGTGGCCAGGGACGTTCCGAACAGCCTCATCGAGGTGTATCTGCGGCGAAATCTCGAGGTCAATATGGAAGGCACCGGGCGTGTGACGCGGTGGCTGTCCGACGAGATGGCGGAGTTGAAGAAGCAGGCGACGGACTCGCAGGCGCGCCTGGCGAATTATCAAAAAGAGCACAATCTGATTGGGACTGCGGATAAGGAAGGTGCCAACGACAGTCTCGCTCTGGAACGGCTGCGTGTTGACAACACGAATGTGGCTGCCGCCCAGTCGGAGCGTATCGTGCAAGAGGCCAAGCTGCGGATGGCCGAATCGAATGATCCGGATCTGGTGGCGACGGTCGCGCCCAGTGGAACCTTGCTGGCATTGCGCGCCGAACTGCTGAATCTGCAGGCGCAGTATGACCAGCTCACCACCAAGTATGCGGAGAATTACCCCGGCGTGCGGCAGCTGCAAAGCCAGATCAAGGGGCTGCATGTCCAGATCAACGCCGAGATGCGCAACGTGCAGCATCGCATCCGCGAGCAATATGAGACGAGCACGCACACACTCGACCTGATGCAGGACGAGTTGAACAAGCAGATGCAGAACGCGTATCGGCTGAACGAGAGCGCCGTGCAATACGCGCTGCTTCGTCAGGATGCCGAATCCAGCCGCCAGCTCTATGACCAGCTTCAGTTGAAGCTGAAAGAGTCAAACCTAGCGGCGGGCCTGAACACGGCATCGGTCAGTGTGATCGACGAGGCTCTGCTGCCGCTTGGTCCAGTATCGCCGGATGTGAATTCGAACATGGTGATCGCCTCAGCACTCGGTCTGCTGGTGGGTGTGCTTGGCGCGTTCATTCTCGACTCGATGGACGATACCCTGCGGACGACCGACGATGTGGAGATCTTCTCCGGCCTGCTGTCGATTGGTGCCATCCCGCACTTCCAGGCTGCGACGAAGGGCCGCCCTGAGGATCTGGGCGAAGAGCCGGGAGAACGCCGTCGTCTTATCTCGATCACGGCTCCGGCATCGCCCACCGCCGAAGCCTACCGCGCACTGCGCTCGTCGATTCTGCTGAGCGCGATCGACAATCCTCTGCGCACGCTCGTTATCACCAGCGCATTTATGTCGGAGGGAAAGTCGACACTGTCGGCCAACATCGCGGTCATGCTGGCGCAGCGCGGCGAGCGCATCTTGATCGTGGATGCGGATCTTCGGCGAAGCACGCTGCATCTTCTCTTCGGGCTGCGTCGCCCGGCTCTTGGACTCACGAACCTGTTGAGCCGGCAGACCGATGACTCGGTGATCCTGCATCCGGTAGCTCAGGTTCCCAGCCTTGCCTATCTTCCTGCCGGTGCGGTACCTCCCAACCCCGCAGAGCTGTTGGCCTCCCACCGCATGGCGGAGATGATGCGCCAGTGGTCCGAACAATACGACCGCGTCATTATCGACACCGCGCCCATCCTTGCCGTATCCGACTCGCTCGCGCCGGCGGCGCGGGCCGACTCCGTGCTCCTGGTGGTGCGCGCCGGGGTCACGCGCAAAAAAGCGTTGCTGCGGACGCGCGAGATGCTGCGGCGCGTGAACGCACACCTGCTCGGGACGGTTGTCAACGATATCGATATGCGCAAAGACAGCTACTACAACTACGCGGGGCCGTACACCTACGGCTACGGCTATACGAGTGAAGCGGTGCATGAAGAGGTCAAGTAACGCGATCCGAAACCGGCGCCAGCTTGCAGATATAGGACTCGCCTGCCTGCTTGCCAGCTGCGCGATGCCGTTGCACGCGCAGACGCTCGGCCAGCAGGTAGATCCTCAGCCGATGATGGGTAGCCAGTCGAGTGGACAATCGAACGGGAATGCCACCGGCAACGGCAACAACGGTTTGTCCGGAGGCTATCCAAGCGCCCTCGGCGGCTACGGTCAGCAGCAGCAGTCTCCAAGCATGCCGATGAATGTGCCCGGAACCGTGCCTATGAACGATATGCGGGTCGGCCAGTTCGGAACAGGATCGGATATTCCTCAGAGCAGTCCAGTGACGGTGGTCTCCGTCGGCGATTTGCTGGACATCGTCATCTTCGAAACGCCGGAGCTCTCCGGCCGCTTTCGCATCGGTCCGAAGGGCGATATCCTCCTACCTCTTGTCGGCAATCTGCACGTAGCCGATATGACTATCGCCGAGGTCACCGAGGCGGTCACGGAGCGGTACAAGCAGGCGAAGATTCTTGTCGATCCGCAGGTCACTGTGTTTGTTGCGGAGTACACCCGACGTGCGGTCACGATTACGGGTGAGGTTCGGTCTCCTGGGGTCTATCAGATCCCGGCGCCGCGAACCTTGTTCGATACGATGGCGATGGCCGGCGGTCTCAACGACACTGCATCGCGGACCGTGAGCATCGTCCATGCGTCCGATCCCAAAAACATCATTCATGTCACGTTGAATGTCGGCCCGCAGACTCCGGAGTCTATTGAGGAAGGACGCATGCAGATTCTCCCCGGAGACAGTATCTATGTCGCGCGCTCCGGGATCGTTTACATGGTGGGAGAGTTGCAACGTCCGGGTGGCTTTCAGGTGGAGCACAACAATCGGCTGACATTGCTCGAAGCATTGGCGCTCGCGGGCGGCCCGGCGCATTATGCCAAGCTGAGCAATGCGCGGCTCATTCGCCGTTCGCCGACAGGGCGCGAAGAGCTCAAAGTCAACCTGCAAAAGGTGCTTTTGGGTGGCGGCCCGGATATGCTGTTGACGGATGGCGACATTGTCTATGTGCCGACCAGTCTCCTGAAGGAATACTCCGATCAAGCGATCAATGCGGCCATTGGTTCGGCCACCGGCTTAGCTATCTACAGAGTTGGGCAATAAGGCCTGGATGAACCCTCCGGCATCCATACAGAACATGCGCATACTTCTTTTCGGCAGCAATGGACAGGTCGGGCATGCTCTCCAAGCCCGTCTACTCCTGGGCGATGATCTTGTAGCGGTCACACGGCAGGATTGCGATCTCACAGATTCGGAAAGCGTCCGGGCCACCGTTCGCCGGGTCCGACCGGATGCCATCGTGAACGCGGCTGCCTATACCGCAGTGGACAAGGCAGAGAGCGATCGAGAGACATGCTTTGCCGTCAACGCTCTAGCGCCGGCTGCCATGGCGACCGAGGCAGCGGCTCTAGGTGCGAAGCTGGTGCACTACTCTACCGATTATGTATTCGACGGCCGGAAGACCTCGCCGTACCAGGAAGAGGATCCCCCCGATCCGCAGAACGTCTACGGGGCGTCGAAGCTGGCCGGTGAGCAGGCCATTGCGGAGGCGGGTGGCGATTTCGTTGTGCTGCGCACGAGCTGGGTCTACAGCAATCACGGAGCCAACTTCTTGAAGACCATGCTGCGCCTGGGTGCGGATCGGTCTGAACTGCGGATCGTGGCCGATCAGCATGGGGCACCGACCTCGGCGGATGCTATCGCTGAGGCGACCGTCCGGCTGCTGACGGACGCGGCAGGGCGGTGGTCGAATGGAGTTCACCACATGACCGCCGCAGGCGTGACGACCTGGCACGGATTCGCCCAGGCAATCTTTGCGCACGCCGGTGGTCGCACACCATCCCTGGTGCCTATCGCAACAGCGGAGTATCCGACCCCGGCGGCTCGGCCAGTCAACTCTGTCTTATCGAATGACAAGTTTGCCACCACCTTCGGGTTCCGGTTGCCCTTCTGGGAGGATCAGCTAGATGCCGTGATGGCAGCTAGAGCAGTAGCAATTTGAACGGAGATCGATGCAGATACACGACACGGAACTGAAGGAAGTGAAATTGCTCGAGCCGCGCGTTTTTGCCGACAGCCGCGGGTTCTTTCTGGAGAGCTACAATCAACGGACATTTCGCGAGATGGGAATCGATGAACCGTTCGTGCAGGACAACCACTCGCGGTCCGAACGTGGCGTTCTGCGCGGCATCCACTATCAACTGGTCCAGCCGCAGGGCAAGCTGGTTCGGGCGGTGCGCGGTGAAATCTTCGATGTAGCGGTGGATCTGCGCCGCAGCTCTCCCACCTTCGGAAAGTGGACCGGACGCACTCTGAGTGAGGAAAATAAGCAGATGCTTTGGGTTCCGGCAGGCTTCGGCCATGGATTCCTGGTCCTGTCACCGATTGCCGAGGTGCTCTACAAGGCCACGGATTTCTATGCCCCCCAAGGAGAGCGCAGCGTACTGTGGAATGATGCCGCGATCGGGATTCAGTGGCCAGATGCTGGACCACCGCTCCTCTCAGCTAAGGACACTGCCGGCAAGACGTTAGACGAGGCAGAGGTGTTTGCATAACTGCAACGAGTACTTGTTTTTTAGCGACGCAAGTTATTCTTTTTATTAGATTTAGGAGTTTGGATGTCAGTGCGTATTCTGGTGACTGGGGGCGCGGGCTTTATCGGGGCGAACTTCGTGATGGCGCGCGTCGCCGCCGGCGATCAGGTCGTGAATCTGGATAAGCTGACCTACGCGGGGAATCTGCAGAGCTTGGCGTCCGTCTCGAAGACACCGGGCTATACCTTCGTGCAGGGCGGGATCGAAGATCGTGAGCTGGTGAGGAATTTGCTTGCCGAACATCGACCCGATGCCGTTGTCCACTTCGCGGCGGAAAGCCACGTCGACCGGTCGATCCTGGGACCGGAGGCCTTCGTCATGACCAACGTCGTCGGCACATTCCGGTTGCTGGATGCGACGTTGGAATACTGGCGTGCGCTCGAAGGCGCGGAGCGGGACCGTTTCCGCTTTCTGCACGTCTCCACGGACGAGGTCTACGGCTCGCTCGCGCCTGACGATCCGGCGTTCAGCGAGACGACGCCCTATAGTCCCAACAGCCCCTATTCTGCGTCGAAGGCAGGCAGCGATCACCTGGTGCGCGCATACCACCACACCTATGGGTTTCCCACCCTGACGACGAACTGCTCGAACAACTATGGCCCGCTGCAGTTTCCGGAAAAGCTGATACCCCTGATGGTCTTGAACGCGCTCAACGGTAAGCCGCTGCCAGTCTACGGCGATGGGTTGAACGTGCGGGACTGGCTGTACGTCGGCGATCACTGCTCGGCGATCGCAACCGTACTGGCCGCAGGACGCGTCGGGGAGACGTATAACGTGGGCGGCCTGAACGAGATGGCGAACATCGACGTGGTCCACTCCATCTGTGACATCTTAGATGAACTGCGTCCCGTGGCACGCCCGCGACGCGAGCTGATCACTTACGTGAAGGACCGTCCGGGACACGACCGGCGTTATGCCATCGACTGTCGCAAGCTGACTGCAGAGCTCGGCTGGAAGCCGGAGGAGAGTTTCGCCAGCGGTATCCGCAAGACGATCGAATGGTATCTCGCGAACCTGCCATGGGTGGAGGCCATCACCAGCGGCGCCTATCGCGAGTGGATCGACACCAACTACGCCGGCAGGCAGACACAGACAGCCGCTGTGGGGAGCACGCATTGAAAGGCATCATTCTCGCCGGAGGATCCGGCACCCGGTTATATCCAGTCACGCTCGCCGTATCGAAGCAGCTTGTACCCGTCTACGACAAGCCGATGATCTATTTCCCGTTGAGCACGCTAATGCTTGCCGGCATTCGCGAGATCCTGATCGTCTCGACGCCGCACGACCTGCCGCGCTTTCGCGATTTATTAGGCGATGGCGCGCATTGGGGCCTTTCCATCTCCTACGCCGAGCAGCCGAAGCCGGAAGGGCTGGCGCAGGCATTCCTGATCGGCGAATCCTTTGCCGCGGGTGATCCATGCGCGCTCGTTCTCGGCGACAACATCTTCTACGGCCACGAGCTGGCGAGCATGGTGCAGGATGCTGCGAAGACAACGGATGGGGCAGTCGTGTTCGCCTACCCGGTGCAAAGCCCGGAGGCTTACGGCGTCGTGGAGTTCGATCAGCATGGCAATGCGATCAGTCTGGAAGAAAAACCCACGAAACCCAAATCACGCTATGCGGTAACTGGCCTGTACTTCTACGACAGCAAAGTCGTGGAGTACGCCAAAGCACTCAAACCCTCGCCACGCGGAGAGTTGGAGATCACCGACCTGAACCGCATTTATCTGGAGCAGGGCAAACTGAAGGTGTTGTCTTTTGGACGCGGCATGGCATGGTTGGATACCGGTACGCACGACTCGATGCTGGATGCATCGATGTTCATCGCAACCCTGGAGAAGCGACAGGGTCTGAAGATTGCATGTCCGGAAGAGATTGCGTATCGGATGGGGTATATCACGGGCGCCCAACTCAAAGCACTCGCCGAGCCTCTTATGAAAAGTGGCTATGGAATATATCTGCTCGAGATTTTGAAGGAAGCAAGTTCACCCGCGGGGATTGATTAAAGTATTTCGGTAATGCTATGGTCTGCGGAATTTAACTAGACGTGGCTTTTCTTCAAGGAAAAGCCATGCCGAGTGGATCTCCGCGCTTCACAGCATTACCGACAATGCTCTAGCCTTCGCTGTACGGTCTACGCCGATACTGGAAATGCTATAGCGCGCGCCGCCGCGCCACAGGTACCATCGAGTATGCAGGATTCCCCCACAGCGACGGAACTGCTGGAAAGCCCGAGCGGAGCGCTCGGCAATGCGGGGCGTGCGGAGAGCAAGACGCGATCCGAAGGCGCGATACGTCAGGGAAGTGAAGTGCAGCCGGAGATCGATCTCTCGAGTTATCGCAAGAGCGGTCGCCCCGGCGATCTAGTACGTCGGGCGCTTTGGGAGTGTGTTCAGCTTCCGTTTCTTCCCATGCGCCCCCGCGCGCTCAGCAGTGTGCGCATCGCTCTGTTGCGGCTCTTCGGCGCCAAGATCGGCAAAAACGTGCTCATCTGCGGCGGTGTTCGAGTACATGTCCCGTGGAATTTAAAGCTTGGCGATTACGTGGCGATCGGCGATAAGGTCGAGATCTACAATCTGGCGCCGATTCACATCGGAGCGCACACGACAGTCTCGCAACACACCTATCTATGCGCCTCCAGCCACGACTACACGCGCACGGATTTTCCGCTGTATTCGCTTCCCATCACCATCGGCGAGCAGGCATGGGTGGCCTCCGGAGCATTTGTCGCTCCGGGTGTGACAATCGGAGCCGGGAGTGTGGTGGGTGCGCGGTCTGTGGTGTTGCGGGATGTTCCTCCGTGGATGGTGGCTGCGGGAAATCCCTGCAAGGTGATCAAGCCACGTGAAATTCGCCGCGGCGATGGGCCTGTCTGATCTGCTCCCCATCCGTTCGGCGGGGGGCGGCAAAATGAAGATCCTTCTGGTGGGCAACTATGTTCCTGACCATCAGGACAGTATGCAGTTCTATGCGCGCATGCTGGAGAAGGGAATGCGCGCGCGTGGCCATTCTGTGCATTTGCTGCAGCCGCCGGTAGTGCTGGGATCTCGCCTGGCCTCGAGTTCATCATTTTCCAAATGGCTCGGCTACGCGGACAAATTTCTTCTCTTTCGCAGCGAGCTCCGCCGAGCTGCTGCACAAGCAGACATCGTTCACCTTTGCGATCACTCCAATGCAATGTATGTGCCGATGCTGGCGGGCTCTCCGCATGTGGTTACCTGCCACGACATCCTCGCCATCCGCAGCGCAATGGGCCAATTTCCGGAAAACCGCGTGCGCGCCCCCGGACGCCTCTTCCAGAGGCTGATTGCCCGCGGCCTGCAGCAGGCGCGCGTCATTCTGTGTGTCTCGAACAAGACTCGGGAGGATCTGCAAACATACCTCGGCGTATCGGAGTCGCGGCTGCATGTGGTGCCAAACGCTTTGCACTGGCCTTACGCCCCGCTGGACGAAGCGCAACGCGCCCCGCTGCTGCGTTCGCTTGGGCTGCCACCGGGTGACCCTTACTTTCTCCAGGTCGGCGGCAATCACTGGTACAAGAACCGCAGCGCGACAATCGCGATCTTTGCCGAGCTGCACAAGCGGCCGCATTATGCCCATGCCCGTCTGGTGATGGCGGGCGGGGCAGTGACGTCTGAGCTGCGCGCACTCGCCAAGCAGCACCGGTTGGACGACGCGCTCATCGAGATCGTCGGTCCCAGTAATGAGCAATTGCAGGCGTTGTACAGCGGCGCACTTGCCACACTCTTTCCCTCATTGGAAGAGGGCTTCGGCTGGCCGATTGTGGAGTCTCAGGCATGCGGCTGTCCGGTCGTAATCGCGGATCGACCGCCTATGAACGAGGTGGCCGGTGGTGCTGCCATCCTGATCGATCCAGCAGACCCTGCAACGGCAGCAAGCCGCATTGCCGAAGCGCTGACGGAGCCCGCAGAGCTGCGCGAGAGCGGTTTACGAAATGCGGCTACGTTTAGCGCTACCACGATGCTGGACGCCTGCGATGCGTTGTATCGCGCGGCAATTACGAAAGGCTTCTGAAGTGGTAACTTCTCATTGCGGTATTTGACTGCTGAGAATAGGGAACGTGTGTTGACACGTTATACTTAGGTTGAGACTTTAGCCAGAAAATGAACTAAGGGGACTTCACTCGTGACGGCGAAGCCGGTGTCGATTGCAATTGTTGGGTCAGGCTATGTGGGTTTGGTGGCAGCGGCATGTTTTGCGGAGATCGGCCACACGGTCGTATGTGTAGATAACGACGAGAGCAAAGTGGAGATGTTGCGCAATGGCGGCATCCCGATTCACGAGGACTACCTGCCCGATCTTCTTGCGCGGCACAGAAACAAGGGCCTTCAGTTCACGACAGATCTGCAGACGGCTACCGAGAATGCGCAGGCCATCTTCATTGCTGTAGGCACCCCGCAGTCGGATACGGGTAATGCCGATCTGTCTTACGTAGATGCCGTTGCGACACAGATTGCGCGATCCATCGGCAGCTACAAGGTCATCGTTGAGAAGAGCACGGTTCCTGTCTATACGAATGAGTGGATACGCCGTGTCGTGGAGCGGAACGGTACGTCGAGTGCCAAGTTCGATGTGGCTTCAAACCCCGAGTTCCTGCGGGAAGGTACAGCCGTGTGTGACTTCCTGCATCCGGACCGCATCGTGATCGGTGCGGACAGCGAGCAGGCAGCCGCGATCCTGAAGGCGGTGTACGCGCCGCTGACATCCGGCGATTACTATCGCAGCGATAATGCCATCATCGGACATCGCACCATCTCCGATCCGCCTCCCCTCCTGCAGACTTCGACGAAGGCTGCTGAGCTGATCAAACATGCGTCCAACGCCTTCCTGGCTATGAAGATCTCATTCATCAACGCCGTGGCAAATGTGTGCGAGGCCGTGGATGCGAATGTGGAAGAGGTAGCGCGCGGCATGGGACTGGACAAGCGCATCGGCAGCCAGTTCCTGCGCGCCGGGATCGGCTATGGCGGCTCCTGCTTTCCTAAGGATGTCGCCGCGTTCCGCTATGTGGCCGAGCAGTTGAGCGTGGACTTCGACATTCTCAGCGAAGTAGAGAAGATTAACGAGCAACAAAAGCGGCGCTTCTTCAACAAGGTCCGGTCCGCGTTGTGGACCTTCCGCGGCAAGCGTCTTGCTGTGCTGGGCTTGGCGTTCAAGGGTGGCACGGACGATGTGCGCGAGTCGCCGGCATTCGACATCATTCGGATGCTGCTGGCGGAGGGCTGCTCGGTTGTTGCGCATGACCCGGCAGCGGCGGAACGCGCTAAGTTGGAGCTCCCGCCGAGTCCTTCCATGCAGTACGCGGACGATCCTTACGTTGCGGCGAAGGACGCCGATGCATTGCTGATCTTAAGCGACTGGCGCGAGTTTGGCGAGCTCGATCTGGACAGACTACACACTGCTCTGCGCTACCCCATCGTGATTGACGGCCGGAACCTTTACGAGCCGCAGGAGATGCTGGAGCGCGGATTTACCTACCTGAGTGTGGGCCGTCCTGCTATGTATCCCGCGCGCGAGGCAGCCGGGGCGCGTCGCCTGCCATAATTGCCTTAGCCCCGCTCGCAGGCTGCAGTCTAATTTCACTTTGACGAGGCGCGGACAGTTCCGCGCAAGCGAGGCCTTTTGATCAAGACGCGCATACTCATCACTGGCGCTGCCGGTTTCCTCGGCTCCCATCTGACTGACGTTCTGCTTGCCGAGGGGCATACTGTTATCGGTGTCGACAACCTCGCAACCGGGCGGCTGGAGAACATCGAACATCTGCAGAATGAGCCGCGCTTCTCGCTGCTGGAGCAGGATATCTGCCAAGCCTTTGAACCCGGACAGGTGGATGCGGTCTACAACATGGCATCGCCGGCGAGTCCGGCGGATTACTTGCGATTGGGTCCGGAGACACTGCGGGTGGGCGCCTATGGCGTCTTCAATACGCTGGAGATCGCGCGGCGGTACAAGGCCGCATATCTGCATGCGTCGACCTCGGAATGCTACGGCGATCCGGAAGTGCATCCGCAGGTGGAGAGCTACTGGGGGAATGTGAACCCGATCGGGCCGCGCTCGGTATACGACGAATCCAAGCGCTTTGCCGAGGCAACGGTGATGGCATATCACCGCTACCACAGCGTGAATACACACATGGTGCGCATCTTCAACACCTATGGACCGCGCCTGCAGCCGACCGATGGGCGCGTGATCTCGAACTTCCTGATGCAGGCGCTTCGCGGCGAAGATCTGACGATCTATGGCGATGGATCGCAAACGCGCTCCTTCTGTTTCGTAACCGATCTCATCGATGGGATTGTGCGGCTGGCACGTAGTGACGAGCATCAGCCGGTCAACATCGGCAATCCGGTGGAGTGGACCATTGCCGAGTGTGCAAAGGAAGTCATTTCGCTTACCGGCTCGAACAGCAAGCTGAGCATGCTGCCCTTGCCCGTCGACGACCCGACGCGCCGCCGTCCAGATATTACGCGGGCACGCACAGTCCTTGGATGGGAGCCGAAGGTGCAACTGCGGGAAGGTCTGGGCCTGTGTATCCCCTATTTCAAGCAAGCCGTGCAGCAAGCCAGTGCGGAGCAGCCGACGACGGCCGCCGGCTGACGCCAGATTTTGGCCCCGCAATGAGCGTGTTTAATTCCTCCGGGTCAATCAAGGGTTACCAATCAAGGGGCTACCCGGGAAGGCTGAGCCTTCCCCGCATTTGACGTATCCCCACCGTGGAGCTAACGTTTAAGAAGTGAAGCTCATCCACAACCCGGCCGTCTGCTGCTGTAACTGTTGTTGCGCGGACAGCTGCGTGGGTGCACTTGGATGAGTCAGTGATCTAACTCGACGATCACCGTAAGCGAATTCCGAAGCCCCAACTGCAGCCACCCCGCAGTTGGGGCTTTCTTGTTTCACAAACACAGGGCGATCGGAAGGGGAACAGCATGACGCAGGCGGTACAGGCCAAGGAGTCCAAGGCGCAAAAGGCGGAGCGTCTGAAGCGCGAGAAGAATCCGTGGGCGGCTTTCGATGAAGTGCGCCGCTTCGCCGCAGAGGGACGTGGCAGCGTGCTGCCTGAGTGGGCCGGTTTCTATTTCAAGTGGTGGGGCATCTACACGCAAGGTGACGGCGCAGGGGTGCTGGGCGGCCAGGGCGGTGAAGGCAACGCCAGTGAATATTTCATGCTGCGCATCGCCGTGCCCAATGGCAAGATCTCCTCCGCGCAGCTTATGACGATCGCAGAGATCGCCCGCCAGCACGGTCGCAACCTGGTCGATATCACCGTACGTCAGGCGATCCAGCTTCACTGGCTGACTATCGAGAGTTTGCCGGTGATCCTCGACCGGCTGGATTCTATCGGCTTGTCTCCGCGCGGCGCGTGCGGGGATGTCGTCCGCAATGTGACGGGCTGCCCCTTAGCCGGCCTGGATGCCGATGAACTCTTCGACGCATCGCCGATCGCGCTCGCAATTGCACGAGAGCTGGCCGGCAATGCAGAGTTTTATAACCTTCCGCGCAAGTTCAAGATCTCCGCCACCGGTTGCAGCTCGTGGTGCTCCTACCCGGAGATCAACGATATCGGCCTCACCCCCGCGCGTCGCGGCGACGAACTTGGTTTTTCCGTACGTGTTGGTGGCGGTCTCTCGGCGGATCCGCACCTGGGTGTACGGCTGAATGCATTCGTCCCTCAGGAGCACGCAGTCGATGTGGTTCGGGCCATCGCAATGCTATTCCGTGAGCAGCAGGTGCTGCGTGAGAGTCGCGATCGTGCACGTCTGAAGCATCTTTTCCTCAAAGAAGGCTGGACGGCGGAGAGCTTCCTCGATTCGTTGCAGTCACGGTTACCATTCCGACTTGAGCCCTCTGTCGAGGAGTCTGTGCCCGTCGATGTGCTGCGCGACCATGTCGGCATTCATCGGCAGCGTCAGGCCGCACTCTACTATGTGGGAGCAGCGGTGCTCCGCGGACGGCTCACTGGTGACCAGCTTGCCGCCGCGGCGGAGCTGGCGCAGCGATACGGCTCAGGCGAGTTGCGCACCACGGTGATGCAGAACCTGCTCTTCGTGAATGTGCCGGAGCGGCATGTCGATGCATTGGTAGCTGAGCTTGCGGCGATCGATCTTCGGGTCGAAGGCTCGCACTTCTGGCGCGGCGCCGTTGCGTGCACCGGTACGGAGTTTTGCAAGCTCGCGATTACGGAGACAAAGGGATTTGCGCGCTGGCTGGTAGATGAGATGGAAGCGAGGCTGCCGGAGTTCGATCAGCAGCTCAAGCTGCATGTCACCGGCTGTCCCAATAGCTGCGGCCAGCATTGGATTGCGGATGTCGGAATCGAGGGCAAGAAGATCAAGCACGAGGGCGCGCTTGTCGATGCCTATTACTTCTGTCTCGGGGGTGCAGTCGGAGGACACGCGGCGATCGCGCGCCCGGTAGGGTATCGCTGTCCCGCGACGCTGGTGCCCGATGCGCTGGAACGGCTGCTTCGCGGTTATCTCGGCCAGCGTCAGTCAGGCGAAGATCTTCGCGGCTTCTTCGGCAGGTATACGAACGACGACCTGCGTCTGCTCTTGGCGGGCGAAACGACTGCGGCAGTCGAGCGGGACAAACCCATGGGCCGCGTTCCGCACGGGGTAGCAGAGTGACGGCGCCTCTGCTGCCGATCTTCGTCAAGCTTGAGGGGCGAGCGTGTCTCATTGTGGGCGCAGGCGTCATCGCTCTGCAGAAGGTGCGCAGCCTGCTGGAATGCCAAGCAAATGTCACAGTGGTGGCGCCAGAAGCGCGGGAAGAGATTCGCGACTTGGCCCGATCGGGCAAGGTGGTCTGGGTCGAGCGCGCATACGACGTTCGAGACATTCGCAATCATCAGCTGGTCATTGCGGCAACCAGCGATCCGGGCGTGAACCATGGTGTCTACAGCGATGCTGTTGCTGCCGGCGTTCTGGCAAATGCGGTCGACGATCCGCCGTTCTGCGACTTCTACTTCGGCTCCGTGGTACGTCGAGGACCGCTGCAGATCGGTATCTCGACTGCTGGCGAGAGTCCCGCGCTGGCACAGCGGCTGCGGCAGCAGTTGGAGATGCTGCTGGATGACACGACCGGATCTTGGCTGGAACGGCTCGGCAGCCTGCGACGCAAGGTCCTGGCCGTGCATCCAGCGGGCGAGCAACGCAATCGGCTGCTGCGCACTCTGGCCACACGCGACATCTGCGAGTCGGATCGCTGCCCAGCACGCGAATTGGCCTTCGGGACAACACGGCAGCGGGAGGGATCGTGGTGGCTGACATGAGTGCAGCAGAAAAAGGGACGGTCTATCTTGTTGGCGCGGGGCCGGGCGATCCCGAGTTGTTGACGGTGCGTGCCGTCGCCCTGCTGGGCGCGGCAGACATGGTGCTGCACGATGATCTGGTGCCCTCCGCCGTGCTGGCCTTGGCAGGGTCGCAGGCGCTGGTCGTAAGTGTAGGCAAGCGCTGTGGCGTCAAGCACATTCTCCAGTCAGAGATACACGCACTGATGATCGAAGCGGCGCGGCGGCAGCTATGTGTGGTGCGGCTGAAGAGCGGCGATCCACTCGTCTTCGGTCGTGCGGCGGAGGAGATGGATGCGCTGCGCGCCGCAAATATCCCGTTTCATATCGTTCCGGGCATCACGGCAGCCTTTGCTGCCGCCGCGCAGATCGGTTGCTCCCTTACGGACCGCCGCTGTGCGTCGAGCGTGGAGCTGTACACCGGGCATAAGGCCGAGGATGGTGGCGACACAGCCAGGTCCACTGCGACACGCGTCACCTATATGCCGGGCCGGAGTTTCCGTGCCCTTGCGGCGGAGCGATTGCGAGCGGGTGACTCACCGGAACTGCCCTGCTGCGTGATCAGCCGCGCTGCCCAACCCGATCAGAGCATCGAGTGGAGCACGCTCGGTGATCTGGGCACCGTCACTCCAGGTCCGGCCCCGGTTCTACTGCTTACCGGCTGGGCGTTGCAGTCCCCCGGCAGGCATCGATCGATCAATCCACCGGATGCAATGCAGTCACATCTTGGGCAAGCGCATATCTCATCATCGAGAAACGTGCATGTATCCGAGTCCACAACGCCCTAAAGTCTGCTGGCACGATAGAGTGGTGGGCATCCGGAGGAAGTCCTTGAGATCGATCCCATTGCCCGCAAGCTTCTGTGCTGTTGTCTTGCTCGTCGTTTCGTCTGCTGCTGCCCAGCAGAGCGGCTCGTCGCCGTTTTTGAATCCCGATTTGCCGGTGAACCAGCGCGTCGACGATTTGGTGAGCCGCATGACGCTGGATGAGAAGTCCTCGCAGATGCGCCACATGGCGCCGGCGATTCCTCGGCTTGGCATACCGGCCTATGACTGGTGGAGTGAGGGGCTGCATGGTATTGCGCGTTCCGGGTACGCTACTGTCTTTCCGCAGGCCATCGGCCTAGGAGCAACCTGGGATCCTGCTCTGGTGCAGCGCGTGTCTTCTGTCATCGCGGAGGAGACGCGCGCCAAGAATTCCGAGGCGCTGCGGCACGATAACCATTCGATCTTCTTCGGTCTCACGATCTGGTCGCCAAATATCAACATCTTTCGTGATCCCCGCTGGGGCCGAGGACAGGAGACCTACGGCGAAGACCCGTACCTGACCTCGCGACTTGGGGTTGCATTCGTAAAAGGGCTGCAAGGCAACGATCCGAAGTACTACGAGGCGATTGCGACGCCAAAGCATTTTGCCGTGCACAGCGGACCGGAGTCGGAACGCCATCGCTTCAATGTGAATCCATCTCCATTTGACCTCGAAGACACTTACATGCCTGCCTTTCGAGCGGCGATCACCGAAGGAAAGGCCGACTCCATCATGTGCTCGTACAACGCTGTGGATGGCATCCCGGCTTGTGCGAGTCCACTGCTGCTGAAGCAGAAGCTGCGGGACGTCTGGAATTTCCAGGGCTTCGTCACATCGGACTGCGGGGCCATTTCCGATTTCTATTCCAAGGCCGGGCACCACTTCAGTCCGGATGCAGCGCATGCGAGTGCCAAGGCCGTGCTGGCGGGAACAGACACTAGCTGCGGTGACGAATATGATTCGCTGCCGCAGGCGGTGAAGGCGGGGTTGCTGCCGGAGAGCGCGCTCGATACTGCAGTCAAGCGGCTCTTCACGGCGCGGATAAAACTCGGCCTTTTCGATCCGGCATCCTCTGTGGCCTATGCGCGCATTCCTTTTGACAAGAACGATTCGCCGGAGAATCGTGCTTTCGCGCGTGAGGTCGCAGAGAAGTCGATGGTCCTGTTGAAGAATGATCATCGAACTCTGCCGCTGCACGACGTCAGGACGATTGCAGTAATCGGCCCGAATGCGGCGTCGCTGCTTGCGCTGGAAGGAAACTACAACGGCATCCCATCGCATCCTGTCCTGCCAGTGGACGGCATTGCTCATGAATTTGCATCTGCGAAGGTGCTGTATGCGCAGGGTTCGCCGTATGCGGACGGCCTATTGCTGCCGGTGCCGCGCACCGCGCTTCACGTGCAGGGAGAATACTTCCCGAATACCACGTTTGCTGGTCCGCCGGCGATGACGCGTGACGAGCAGGGCATTGACTTCGACTGGGATGCGGCCTCGCCGGGCGCGGGGATTCCAGCAAGTGCATTCAGTGTCCGCTGGGTAGGCACGCTGGCAGTTCCAGCTCCGGGGGATTACAACTTCAGCGTCGACATTGCCGACTGCTACCCCTGCAACGACCACGAGAGTTACATCTTTTCCTTTGACGGAAAAGTAGTCTCGAAGCAGGACTCGGGTCAGCCGAAAGAGTTTCGTGGAAACCATAGCCCCGGGTTCACCCTGCATTTTGCCGATACGCAGCCGCATGCGATTCGGCTTGAGTACACGCATCAGGCGCCGATCTTCGGCGCCGGCATTTCGCTGGACTGGAAGCCGCCGGTGGCGCCACTGCGCGATGAGGCAGTGGCGAAGGCGAAGCAGGCGGATGCCGTGATTGCCTTCGTTGGGCTCACGTCGCATCTCGAAGGTGAAGAGATGCCGATTCATGTGCCGGGCTTTGCCGGCGGCGATCGCACGGACATTGCTTTGCCGAAAGCTCAGGAAGAGCTGCTGGAGGCTCTGGGCGCAACGGGGAAGCCGCTGGTGGTGGTGCTGCTGAACGGCAGCGCGCTTGCGGTCGACTGGTCACAGCAGCATGCTGCGGCGATCCTCGAAGCGTGGTATCCGGGGGAAGAGGGTGGGACAGCCATTGCCGAAACGCTGGCCGGCAAAAATAATCCAGCCGGACGTCTGCCGGTTACGTTTTATGCGTCGACCGCACAGCTGCCGCCGTTTGACGATTACTCGATGCAGAACCGTACCTACCGCTACTTCAAGGGTAAGCCTCTCTATGGCTTCGGCTATGGGCTTAGCTATACGCACTTCTCTTACTCCGGCGCGAAGCTGGCAAGCCGTAGCATCCATGCCGGCGAGCCTATAGAGGCGCAGGTGACTGTGCGGAACGATGGCAAGACGGCGGGAGATGAGGTGGCCGAGCTGTATCTGCAGGCTCCGGAAGCACAGGGAAACCCGGCGCTGCGAGGTGTCGTGCGCGTGCATCTGGAGACGGGGGAAAGCCGCACCGTTTCCTTCACGCTTACGCCGCGCGACCTGAGCACCGTCGATCCGCAGGGCAAACGAGTCGAGCGAGCGGGTGACTACTCTGTCATGATCGGCGGCGGACAACCCGCTGCAGCGGAACACGTGACGGGCAAGTTTACCGTTACCGGTTCCGCGCCGATGCCCGAGTAGTCGTCAACGTACAAGAACGCCGGCGGATTGCACAGTGAGGCCGCCCGCTTGTGTTCTCACGATGGGTAGATCGGGCGTTGCGGTGAGCAGATCGATCGTGTCATCGAGGAGCAGGACGGTGTCCTCGACTTTTCCGCCTGCGACCGAGGGATTCCACGCGAATGCCTGACGATTCATCACGCGCTCTTTCCCTGCGGGGGTCGCCAGCCACTCGCGTTCGCCATAACCGGTGCTGCCTCCCTGATGGTGGCGCAGCTCCTCTCCCGGATGACCGAGCGATGCATATGTAGCCGCTGCCGCGGCGAATAGATCCGCCGAGCGGACACCCGCTTTGGTGGTAGCGATGAGCTGCGCATTCACGGCTGCCGCTGCGGCGAAGGCGTCCGCCAGTTGCTGTGGCATAGGGCCAAAATGGACAAATCGTGTGATCGAGACACACAATCCCCAACGGCGGCTACACAGATTCAGCATGCCGAAGTGTTGGAGGGTGGCGTTCTGGGTCACGGCATGCTTGTAGCGGAGGATACGACCGTCCACGGCCATGAGGAGCACGGATGGCTCGATGCCGCGTTCGATAAGCCCAGCGCTGATGCGGGCGGCCATGGTCCGCTCAGTCGTGCCCGGCTCGAGGGATTGCAGCACCGTTGACGTAACGTGCGCAGTATTTCGTGCGAGCCAGCGATAGCGCTCAATCTCCGTATCCGTGAGGGAGGCACGCTGTGCGGCAAAGAATGCAGCACCTTCTGGTTGCGTGTCCACGGCGATGCGGCTGCCGTCCGTGAGTCTCTGAACCTCCCCTGCAATACCTGCGGAGTGCCAGGGAACCGTGACGGGAGTGATGGGGAGTCCGGCAAAATCTTCCTCTGCCAGTCGCCGGGCCTCGTTGTCCGGTGCGAGATAGAAACATTCGCAGTTGCGCAGCACCAGTATGGTTGCTACGCCCAGCGATGAAGGCAGCAAGACGCGACGATCCACCTTGCCCGCGGTCAGCCATGCCAGATTCTCAGTCCGCTGTATCTGAATGCCCGCGAGGCCCGCAGACTCCATATGCTCACAAAGCCGCCGACGCTTGGCTGCGAACTCTGCAAGCACGGATTCCGGCGCCTGCTGCAATTCTTTCGATGTATCAAGCATTCTCTTGCTCCTGCGCGCCGACTGCGTGAAGGCCGTGGAAGATCGTATGCAACGATGGATAAAGTTGGCGATAGAGTGCGTACAGTTCGTTGAGCGTGCGACTGTCGGCAGCTTTTGGTGTGATGCGTTCTGCAACCTTGACTACCGCGTCGCAGGCAGCCTCAATGGACGGCCATGCACCGGCCCCGACACCGGCAAGCAGCGCAGCGCCATAGGCAGCGCCTTCTTCCGCCGCGACGATCTCAACCGGCTGGCCGTAGACATCTGCCTGTATCTGCCGCCAGACTTTGGAGCGAGCGCCGCCTCCGCCCAGTCGAATCTCCTTCGCTGGCACGCCGATCTCCGCGAAGATCGTGAGCGTGTCCTTGAGGCTGAAGGCGACACCTTCTAGAATGGCGCGGATGATGTGGGCACTGCGATGTGACGCGGTGAGACCAACCAATGCGCCGCGTGCCACCGGATCCAGATGCGGCGTGCGTTCCCCCATCAAATACGGAGCCCACAGCAGCCCGTTCGCGCCCGCCGGCACCCCCGCTGCGGATTCGCTAAGGCGTTCGTACACTTTACTGTCCTCTGTATCGGCAAATGTATCGCGGAACCAGCGCAGAGAGAGCCCGGCTGCCTGAGTCACGCCCATGACATGCCATCGGCCCGGCTCGGCATGGCAAAAGGTGTGCAGCCTCCCCTGCGGATCGAGAAACGGCTGGTCGGTCGCGGCAAAGACGACGCCCGATGTACCGATAGTGGCGCTGACATCTCCGGGACGCACGATGCCCATGCCTAGGGCACCGGCGGCCTGATCGCCTGCACCGGCGACGACGGGTGTCCCAGCCAACAGGCCGGTGAGCGCGGCAGCCTCGGGCGTCACTGTGCCCGCGATCTCGTGGCATTCGAAGAGTTGCGGCAGGATGCTCTCAGGCATATCAACCGCTGCCAGCATTTCGCTCGACCACCGTCGATGCGCAACATCCAACAACAGCGTGCCGGATGCATCCGCTACATCCATCGCGCGCTCGCCGGTCAGCCGCAGCCGCACATAGTCCTTCGGCAGCAGCAACGAGCGAAACTGCTGCCAGATGGCCGGCTCGTGCGTGCGCACCCAGAGCAGTTTGGTTAGGGTGAAGTTGGTGAGCGCTGGGTTCGAAGTCAGCGCGATGATGCGACTCGCACCGACGTGTTTCGTCAGCCATGCAGCCTCCGGTGCGGTCCTCTGGTCGCACCAGATGAGCGCGGGACGCAGGACATGTTCGGATGCATCCAGCAGCACGGCGCCATGCATCTGGCCGGTAAGTCCTACGGCGGCGATCTCCGGCGCAGGCGTCGCTGTGTTGTGCAACAGATCGCGGATTGCTTGCAATGCTGCCTGCCACCAGTCCTCCGGATCCTGCTCCGCCCAGCCCGGCTGCGGCGAACGAAACGGGGCGTGCTCATGAACGGCCGAGCCGCAGACCTTGCCTTCCTCGTCTATGAGCAGAGCGCGGGTACCCCCGGTGCCGACATCGATACCGATGCATTTCATCGCGATGTATCCCTTGGGAAGTTACGGACGGAAAGTGTTTCCGGGCTGCGATGCGGTTTCTGCAGGAAGGATCGTCGATTCATAACGTGTGTCTGGTCACCGTTCGCTCTACCGTTTGGAATCACCGCAGCCGCAAGAGGCGCGCAGGATCAGCTCAGTGGGCAGGGTAATGCGGCGCGGTGGATGAGTGATCCCACCGTCGCGAGGCCGCTTGATCATCTCGAAGAGCAATCGCCCGGCGCTTCGCCCAAGCTCCAGCGCCGGCTGACGGACGGCGGTCAACGGCGTGTCCAGTAGGGGTGCGAGTTCCAGATCGTCGAAGCCGATCATGGCGAGGTCCGCGGGCATACGAAGACGTATCGCGCGGATGGCTTGCAGCGCGTGGACGGTCGTCACGTTGTTCAGCGTAAAGAGAGCCGTCGGGTGGTCGTCTGCAGCCCAACGACGGCGCAGGAGAGCCTCTGCGGCCGCTGCTGTCATCAGGTTGGTCCAGACTTCGGGCTTCAAACCGGCCGCGCGCATCGCTCGCCGGTAGCCCAGGATGCGCTGGTGAATGGCATAGACCCGAGAGTCGTAGCCGATGCATGCGATGCGCCGGTGTCCGTGTTCGATCAGATGACGGACGGCCGCTTCGGCTCCCCCGGCATTCTCGACGACTACCTCGCCCGCGTCGATGCCCTCCAGCGTGCGATCCAGTGCGACGACAGGAATCTCAGCCTGCTGCAACTCACGCAGTCGCTTATCCGGCCCCACGCGCGAGGGAACGATGAGGAGCCCCGCGATGCGCCGCGCTGCCATCATGGCTATCTCATCGGACTCGATCTCGACACTGCGCTCGGATGTGACGATCAGCGTCATGTATCCATGCTGGCTCGCCACCTCCTGCACGGCGTTCGCGCAGGTCGCGAAGAAGGGATCCGCCAGATCCGGGACGACCAGCCCGATCATCCGCGCGCGCTGCCCCTTCAGCATACGAGCTGCTTCATTGGGAGTGTACCCAAGGCGGCGGATCGCCGCGCGCACCCGCTTCTCCGTGGCAGGGCTGACATAGCTGCCGCCGTTCACAACCCGCGACACGGTCATGATGGCAACGCCGGCCTCTCGGGCAACATCCGTAATCGTGGGGCCGGTGTTGCGGCGCTTGGCTGGCTTTCCCGGGGGTGGCATGAGCGTCTCTTCCTCTATTCATGCCCCAAACGGCGGGCGTCGCTTTCGAAGACGAGCCTATCATCGGCATATCGCGATTGGGTAATGGGCGGCTTGGGGCGGCAGTAGTTGCCATGTGTCAAAAGCCGCGTCGGCGCGTTCATGGCTGGACGGAACTGTATATGTATATGGGTGGAGAAACATGCATAAAAATAGTTGTTTGTCGCGGCCGAACGCGTTCAATCGAAGAGGATTTGCCCTACAAATGTTCTGATCGGTGGAAATCAAGGTCCCAATGCTAGAGAGTGCGCGGTCTCGGAGCCCTTCAAGGTCCGGGTCACTGTTCTGCCATTTCTCTCATCTCTAATATGAAAGAAGCCCCACCCAAGAGTCGTGGTCCCGAAGGGACTGCAGAATCATTTGCCGGATGTCTGCAAGTGGAAGACAGGAAGACGATGACCCTGATGGAATTTCATATCTCGCGCGCAGCTCGCGAGCGATATCAAGTGGAGAAGGAGCTCTTCTCCTTTTCCGGCAACATAATCTTTGCCGATCTGAAGGCCAGCCGCGAGCTGGCACACCGGATGAACCAGGTGCGGGGCACCGAGCAGGACCCGGAGCGTGTCGTGAACCCGGGCGCCTTGTTCGCCATGGGATTGATCGACGAGGCGAGCCACCTACTCATCAGCCATTACCGGACGCAGATTGCACCCACCGCAATTGCCGATGCACTCAATTGGTTCTCGTCGCGGGTCGGCGCGCAACGCTTTGACAGGCTGCTACTGCAGTTCGTACAGGAGTTTCCCGGTAGCTGGGTTTACCGCGGCGACCAGTCGGCGCAGGAGTGGCTGGCCGGTGCCACCGACGGCATCCCGCATCGCGAGGCAGCCTTTGAAGAGCTGATGATGTTGTGGCTGGCCAATGCCAATCCTGCGTTTCGCCCGTTTTTAGAGCTGTTCGACGATGAGAACCTGACGCAACAGACCCCATACCCGAACGTGACCGGGGGCCTGCGCGAGTTCTTTGCTACCAAACCCCCTGTCGATGCCGCCAACCTGATCGACGTGCTGCGCGCTCCCGCACTTGCGTCTCCGGACTCCCTTAGCGGCCAGCTCGCCTACATTCGCGACAAGTGGTCGCGCGTTGTGGGCGGCGCCGCGCTGCGGCGACTGCTGCTCGCTATCGACGTCTTGCAGGAAGAGGATGTCGCGATCTGGATGCGCTTCCACCCGACCGACGAGATGAGGGAGCGCCGGCGTCGTGGGCAGCGCGGAGGCGCCGGGGATAGTTACGGCGGTCGCGTCGACCTGCCCGACTTCGCGGTGATCCAGAACGAGTACGAACACTTCAGTCCGGACCAGGACTGGATGCCGAGCACGGTGCTGATCGCGAAGAGCACCTATGTCTGGCTTGCACAACTCAGTAAGCAGTACGGACGCTCCATCACGTTGCTGGATCAGATTCCGGACGAAGAGCTGGCGACCCTGGCCGGTCGTGGCATGAACTCCCTGTGGTTGATCGGACTATGGGAGCGCAGCCGCGCGTCGCGGACCATCAAGCATTTATGCGGGAAGGCAGATGCTGTTGCGTCCGCGTACTCGCTGTACGACTATCGCATCTCCGACGACCTGGGCGGCTATGACGCCTACATTCGGTTGCGCGACCGTGCCGGTAGATTCGGCATCCGGCTGGCGAGCGATATGGTGCCGAATCACATGGGCATCGACTCTCCCTGGGTGATCGATCATCCAGAGTGGTTCCTGTCGCGTCATGACTCACCTTACCCGGCGTACAGCTTCAACGGCCCCGACCTATCGAATGATGGCCGCGTCGAGATCAAGATCGACGATCACTACTACGAGCAGTCCGATGCCGCTGTGGTCTTTCGGCGTAGCGATAAATGGACCGGCGACACACGCTACGTCTACCACGGCAATGACGGCACCAGCTTTCCCTGGAATGACACAGCACAGCTTGACTACCTGAACCCCGCGGTGCGGGAGCAGGTGATTCAGACGATCCTGCAGGTGGCCCGGATGTTCCCCATCATCCGCTTCGACGCAGCGATGACGCTTGCCAAGCGGCACATTCAGCGCCTGTGGTTTCCGGCGCCGGGCGCCGGCGGAGCGATTCCCTCACGCGCGGAGTACAGCATGCCCACGGCGGACTTCGATGCGCGCATCCCGATTGAGTTCTGGCGCGAGGTCGTCGACCGGGTAGCGGTCGAGGTGCCGGGCACGCTGCTGCTGGCCGAGGCCTTCTGGATGATGGAGGGCTACTTCGTCCGCACGCTCGGCATGCATCGGGTCTATAATAGTGCGTTCATGAACCTGCTGCGCGACGAAGACAACGCGCACTATCGGGGACTGTTGAAGCAGACGATGGAGTTCGATCCCGGCATCATGAAGCGCTACGTGAACTTCATGAGCAATCCGGACGAACGCACGGCGATTGATCAGTTCGGCACGGGAGACAAATGCTTTGGCATCGCTACCCTCATGGCCACGCTGCCGGGTTTGCCTATGTTCGGTCACGGCCAGGTCGAGGGCTTCACCGAGAAGTACGGCATGGAGTATCAGCGGCCTCGCTACGATGAGACACCGAACCAGGGGCTGGTCGATCGCCACAACCGCGAGATCGCGCCGCTGCTGCATAGCCGATGGCTCTTTGCGGAGAGCGACAACTTTCTGCTCTACGACTTCTGGAAGGAGGATGGCACCGTAGACGAGAACGTCTATGCCTATTCGAATGCGCGCGGCGGTCAGCGGGCATTGGTGCTATATCAGAATCACTACGGCGAAACGCGCGGAACAGTCCATCAGTCGACCGCGTTCATTGACAAAGGAAATGGCGGACTGCGGCAGCGCTCTCTGCAGGACGGCCTCAGCCTGCCGACAGATCACGACACGCTGCTGGGTTTTCGCGATGTAAGCAATGGCCTGGAGTACCTGCGTCGCGCCTCGGATCTGAATGAGCGCGGCTTTTCCTTCCATCTGAATGCCTATAAGTTTCACGTCTTCCTGCACTGGCGGGAGCTGCGTTCGACGAAGGAGCAACCCTGGGACCGCCTATACGATGCCCTCCAGGGCAGCGGTGTTCCGAGTCTGGACGAGGCGCTGGATCAACTGCAACTGCAACCGCTCCATGAGGCGCTGCGTGCGGCCCTGGATCCCGCGATCCTTGCGCATATCGTCGAAGCAACGGAAAACGATGCGTCGGGTGCAGCGCCCGTGCGCCAGCGCGAGACGCGGATGCTCGAAGCGATTGGGCCATTTATCGAGCGTGGCCGCCGGTTCCACACCATTGCCCGGCAGGTGGCGCGCGAGCGCGGTGAAACCAGCTTGCTGAACGCCAAGACGCCCTCTCCGATGAACGACAGCGCGCTGTTAGTCGCGACGCTTGCGTTGCCGCGGTATGAAGCTCTCTTTGCAAAGCCGTGGCCCGAGACGGCGCGCAAGATGCTGCCCAGCGATTCACCCGGTACCAGCGGGACCGCTGTCTGGGCACCCGTGCTGGCATGGTCGCTCCTCCGCAGTCTGCACCTGGACGGCGTTGCCACCTTCGATCAACTACGCTTGCGTCACGCATTGGCGCATACCTTCCATTCGCTCGGAATGACCGGCGAAGATGGCTGGCGTGCCGCCGCACGCGTGCGCTTCCTGCTGCATCGCGAGAGGCCCATGGCGCTGGATCTGAGCCGCCTCGAGTGGCAGGATGGCGATGTGCATTGGCTCACGGGCACGCATGACTCGGAGGGTGTGCGCTATTTCAACCGGGAGAGTCACGAAGAGTTGTTGTGGTGGATCCAAATCCCCGCACTCGTTGCCGCTGCGCCGCGAGCCCAGCGGAGCGCAGCCGAGGCCACTGTGGCGGCCATCCAGGGCGCCAGAGAGGCAGCAAAAGCCTCCGGCTTTCGAATGGATGTCTTGCTAAAACGGGAGGCCGGCTCTGCTCGCGAGACCGCGGAGCGAGTCGTATCGAAACGGTCTGCGAAGCGCGGTTCGTCCAAGGCCCAGACGAACGCCCCACGCCAACCGAAGCCGAAGACGACGATGAAGTCTGCTGCAAAACCGAAGTCTCGCAAAGGTGCTGCGGGGAAGACGAGCGCACCCAAGACGTTCACGAAGCCGGTTGATGAGACGAAAACGGCCAAGCCCACGGCAGTGAATGCTCCGCCAAAGGTCGACCTCGCTACGCTTGCATCGGCGCCTTCGAAGGACAATGTATCGCGCCCCAAGCGTGTGGAGCAGGCGAAGAACGCTGGCAATTCGGAGCCGTCGAAGAACAAGTCATAGGACAACTATCTCCTCGAATTCCACGAACGAAGCGCGAGTTGCGATATTCTCCTTATATTCGCCCCCCCCCCCCCCCACGCTTTGTTGGTTTAGTGATGGCAAAGCGGTAATCCCGGATGGAGGACGGCCGGCCCATCGCATCTACCAGTTGTGTAGGCGAGTCATGTAGCCGAGTTGTGTAGGCATGCAAATACAGCGCAAACTCGAGATTCTGGCGGATGCGGCGAAGTACGACGCGAGCTGTGCCAGCTCCGGCGCCAAACGGGCGGGCACCGGAAAGGGCATTGGACACTCCGACGGAACAGGTATCTGTCACAGTTACACCCCTGACGGCCGCTGCGTCTCCCTGCTGAAGCTGCTGCTGACCAACTACTGCAACTATGACTGCGCCTTCTGCGTCAACCGCGTCTCCAGCGACATCGAGCGCGCTCGCTTCACGCCGCAAGAAGTTGTAAATCTGACGCTCGACTTCTACCGGCGTAACTACATCGAAGGCCTCTTCCTCAGCTCGGGCATCATTCAGTCGCCGGACTACACCATGGAGCAGATGGTGGAGGTGGCACGGTCCTTGCGCGAAGACCACGGCTTTGGCGGCTATATCCACCTGAAGGCGATTCCGGGGGCCACCCAGGCGCTGCTCGACGCCGCCGGCAGGTGGGCGGACCGGCTAAGTGCCAACATCGAGCTGCCGACGCAGCAGGATTTGGTGCAACTGGCTCCGGACAAGAAATCCGAGGTGATCGAGTCGGCGATGCGGCAGATCTTCCAGCGTAAGAGCGAGGCGGATGAAGACCGCAAGCGCCACGCTGCGGCTCCGCGCTTTGCGCCGGCTGGGCAGAGCACGCAGATGGTGGTCGGCGCGACCCCCAGCACGGACCAGGACATCTTGCGCACAGCAACGCATCTCTATGACCACTACAAGCTGCGGCGTATCTACTACTCCGGCTTCAGTCCGTACCCGAAGGCCGACGGACGTCTGCCGCTGAAGGCTGCCCCGCTGGTGCGCGAGCATCGCCTGTACCAGGCGGACTGGCTGATGCGCTACTACGACTTCCGCGCCCACGAACTGACGACCGAAGACACCCCTAACCTCGATCTGACGAAAGACCCGAAGCTGACCTGGGCGCTCCGCCACCGCGAGTTCTATCCGGTGGACGTGAATGCCGCAACGCGTGAAGCGCTGCTCCGCGTGCCCGGCATTGGTTATCGCAATGTCGAGCGGATCCTCTCGATCCGCCGCTATCACCGGCTGTCGCTGGACGATCTGCGCAAGCTAAACGTGCGTCTCGCGCAGGTACGTGAGTTCGTCACGGCTGTTGACCATGTGCCGCAGACGCGCCGGTTGGAGGCGCCAGGGCTGGGTGCGACGATTGCCGCACCGCCGCAGCTCGAGCTCTTTCACACTGTCAGCAGCGCCGCTAGCGGCGAGCTATAGCAGTGCACCATATCGATATTGCACCGAGCTTCTCAGCATGGCGCCAGGCGGCTCGCAGCCTGCTTGTCGACGGCGTCTCACCCGAGGGCGTGATGTTCCACGACGGCACGCAGACGGAAACTCTGGAGCTTGCCTTCGCGGCAGGGCAGCCTGAGCTTCCAGCGGTGGCAAAGGGCAGCATCGTGGCGTCGCGCGAGTTTGTCGAGGCTGCGAAGATTGTCGCGCGCCACGCGGATCCCGAGCGTTGGAACCTGCTCTATCGCCTGCTGTGGCGGCAGCAGCAGAACCGCAATCTGCTGCATATAGAGACGGATGACGATGTTGCCGCCCTCCGTAAGCTGGAGCGACAAGTGCACCGCGATCTGCACAAGATGCATGCGTTCGTGCGCTTCCGTTGTGTCACGGATGAGCAGCAACGCGAGCACTTCATCGCCTGGTACAAGCCGGATCACTCAATCCTGGAGCTCGCCGCGCCATTTTTTCAGGAGCGGTTTCCTTTGATGCGTTGGACGATTCTTACGCCCACCCAGTCTGTGGCGTGGGAGCCGGAGACGCGCATGCTGGCCTGGGGGCCGGGTGTGCCGCGAGAGGACGCACCGCAGGATGACGAGATCGAGCCGATGTGGCGCAGCTATTACGCGTCCATTTTCAATCCGGCGCGTGTGAACCCGCGTGCGATGCGCGCCGAGATGCCGGTGCGCTACTGGCAGAACCTGCCGGAGCTGCAACTTCTGCCGCAACTCCTTACGCAGGCTGGCGGCCGCGTCAAAACGATGATCGAGACCCAGACCAAAGACTCTGCCGAACCGTATGTCCCGGAGGAAAAGACGCTGACGGCGATCGCCGCTGGTCTGCCCCGTTGCCAGGGTTGCGAACTCTACTGCCATGCGACGCAGGCGGTGCCGGGTGCGGGCCACGCCGGCGCGCGTCTGATGCTGGTCGGCGAGCAGCCCGGCGACGAAGAGGACAAGCGAGGACAGCCGTTTATCGGGCCGGCTGGCCGCGTGCTCGACGAGTTGCTTGAAGAGCTTGCGATAGACCGGGAGCAGATGTACGTGACCAATGCGGTGAAGCACTTCAAGTTCGTGCAGCGTGGCAAGTTGCGATTGCACCAGTCGCCGCGCCTGTCCGAGGTGACAGCGTGCCGCCCCTGGCTGCTGGCGGAGATTGCGGCGGTGCGTCCGCGCGTCGTCGTGGCTCTGGGTGCAACGGCAGCGAAATCGCTGCTCGGCGCGAAGTTTGCGCTGATGAAACAGCGCGGGATGGTCATTGCGTCCCCGTGGGCGCAGACGGTGATCGCTACCGTCCATCCCTCCGCGGTCCTACGCGCCGCCGACGCGGCGATTGGCGAGCAGTTAAGAGGTTTTCTGCGGCAGGACTTGAAGCTAGCGCAATCGGTGGCGATCGAGTGTTCCAGCTAAAGCATTTTCGGTAATACTGCGGTCTGCGGAATTTCAGTGAGACGTGGCTTTTCCGTTAAGAAAAGCCACAATAGTCATCGCTGGACGGTCTACACCAATACCGAAAATGCTATAGCGCCCTGCTCAATGACGCGCCCAATTCTACGGCGTGAATAGGTGGCGGACGTGCAGTGCGATCTGGCCGTCTTCGTCGGCCGGGATGACCTGCATTCGTGCGGTGCTGTTCTGTTGTGAAATGGTGTTGGTATGTTGCCGGTTCGCGTCCTCGTCGAGCGCGATGCCGAGGAAGGCGAGCTGGCGGCAGACGCGCTCGCGCACGACGGCGGAATGTTCCCCGATGCCGCCGGTGAAGACCAGGCAGTCGAGGCCACCAAGCACTGCGGCATAGCTGGCGATGGTCTTCGCAATGCTGCGGCAGAAGATGACCAGCGCGAGCGCGGCGTCTTGATTGCCGGCGTCTGCGGCCTTGGTCAACTCGCGCATATCCGACATGCCTGGGCCGTTTGGCCCACTGGATAAGGCGCTCAAGCCGGATTCTTGGTTGAGGATAGATTCCAGGGCGTCGTTGTCGATCTGTTCGCTGCGCGCTAGGAAAAGGACGACACCGGGATCGAGATCGCCGGTGCGCGTGCCCATGGGAATGCCGCCGGTGGGGGTCAGTCCCATGGATGTATCGACAGAGCGGCCCTCGGCGATGGCACAGAGGCTGGCGCCGTTGCCGAGATGCGCGACGACCAGACGCGCTGGCACGTCGGGCGCGAGTGCGGCGACGATCGACTCATACGACAGACCGTGAAAGCCGTAGCGCTCGACGCCCTGCCTGCGGATGCGCGCGGGAATGGCATACGTGTTGGCCTCGGGAGGCATGGTGGTGTGAAAGGCAGTATCGAAGCAGGCGAAGGGCGCCGCGTGGGGATAGAGCTGGGAGGCCGTGTCGATAAGAGCGAGCGCCGGAGGAATGTGGAGCGGCGCGTAGTGCGTGGCCTCGCGCAGTGTAGCGAGCACCTTTGGTGTGAGTGCGCAGTGCTGCCGCAGATGCGGTCCGCCGTGCACGATGCGATAGCCGATTGCCGAAGGGTTGTCGCCGGTGAGGCCGCGAAGTATCTGCGCTGCGTGTTTGAAGGCGGCGGACTGCGCTTCATGCGAGGCGTCTTCATGATGGAGGTCCTTGCCGTCCGCGTCGGTGACGATGAGCGAGCCGCCGGGCTTGCCGATGGCGTCGGCCGCGCCCTTGTAGAGCAGACGCGGCTGCGGGTCGTCGCTATACAGACCAAGCTTGATGGAGGAGGAGCCGCTGTTGATGGTGAGAATCGAGCCGGGCATGCATGGTTAGAAGCGAGCCAGCCGAGCGCGATCTATGAAAACTTCGCGAGTGTCATGCAAGCTGAGGACGCAACTCCGCTCCGGCAAAGTACTCAGGATATGGTGTGTTGCATGTTGAGAGAGTTCCATAGCCCGCTCTTGCGAAAACTCGTCGCTCTTCTCGTAGCCCTCAGCCCGACGGCCCTTCTTCTCACGCCTGCTCTCGCACAGATGCAGCCATCGCCATCTCTCCCCGATCTTCGATCCGCCGGCCCGCTCGGCGCCGATCTCTTCCTGCGTTCCGGCGCCACCGGCATGGTCCTCGTCATCGTGCGCAACGATCAGGTCTTCTTTCACGGCTATGGCGAGACCGCGCCGAACTCGCACCAGGTTCCGACCGCCGACTCTGTCGTGCGCCTGTGCTCGCTCACAAAGATCTTCACCACAGACGTTCTCACGAAGCTGGCCGGCGACAAGACGATCCGGCTAGACGATCCGCTGCAGCGCTTCGCATCACCCCGTGTAGTCGTTCCCAAACGGAATCGACCGATCACGCTCGCCGACCTCGCGACGCACACGTCTGGCCTGCCGCGCGAGCTTGGCAACGGGCCGCCCGGCACCCCTCCCTTCACCTTCCCGGACTATCGCACCCGCTGGCGCTGGCTGCCGAATCAGCGCCTTCGCAGCACTCCCGGGGCTGCCGCCCTTTACTCCAACGTGGGCTTCGATCTGCTCGGCGATGCACTCCAATCCGCGGCGCATCGGTCCTACACTTCGCTGCTTGCGCAGCGCACCCTGAACCCGCTCCACATGCGCCAAACCACGCTGTTTCCGAATGCCGCTCAGTGCGGCCGGCTTCTCGTCGCTGCCGACGACGAAGGTCCATGCACCGCTACGGAGGCCACTGCCGGTAGCTCAGGCCTGTACTCCACCGCGACGGACATGGCTATCTGGCTCAAGTACCTGCTCGGCACCGGCGGTTCGGGCATTCCGGCGCAGAATCCAGCAGCGCAGGCCGTTTACCTGCTTCCTGCCAATCTTGTCAGCGAAAAGGGTCTTGACCACGCCGGCAAGTCCACCGGCATTGGCCTTGGCTGGATCCACATCCTGCCACCGGGCGATCCATCGGAGATCATCGAAAAAACCGGTGGGGGCGCCGGCTATGAAACGTACATCGCCATAAACCAGTCGCGACACACGGCTCTGTTCCTTGCCGCCACCGACGGTCCGGTCGATATGCACTTCAACATCTTCAATGCCGCCAACAAGATGCTGCTCGCTGTTGCCGGGCTGCCGCCGCTCCCTCGGGAGGCGCCAAAACCTGTCGTCAGCCGCCGCCGCCGGCATCGCAGGCGGTAGAGATGGTGTGGATTGGTTCAAAGTGCTTATTTTGTGAGCGTATAGGGGAAGGAGAAGCGACCGATCTGGATGAGTGCATGCGGCTCACCGTTTGCGCTGTGCGGCGGCCAGATGCGGAAGCTTTCGACGCGCGTGATCGCCGGGTTGCGTACCGCATCGACCTGGCCGAGCTGCTTGCCGGTGGCGGCCTGATAGAAGCTGACATTCAGCGCGTCCTGCGAACGGGTCCAGCCGAAAACATAGTCGCCCGGAAGCAGGTCGAGCGTGCCCACACGCATGGGCGCTTGCACCAGGAAATAGTGTGAGTATTTGCCCTCGGCGGAGTAACCGGCGGTGATCATCACAACGCCTGCGATGAAGTGCCCGTTGCCGTCCGTGATGCCGGATGCGGTGCGGAACTCGGTTTCGATGCGCTCCGAGATCACCGGGGCGCGCGCCGGGATGACGGACTTGAGCTCTTCTTGCGTGGCAGTGTGCCAGCCTGCCGCAGATTGCGCAGGCACGGTGGATGGGACGAGCGGGAGGACCAGCACGGCAGCAAGAAGGCCCAGGAAGCCGCGACGGGTACGGAAGTCAGTCAAGATGGACGATGCCTCGCTGCAATGCGGTGGTGGCGGCCTGTGTGCGATCGCTAACGCCGAGCTTGCTGAGCAGGCTGTTGATGTGTGTCTTCACCGTGGCTTCGGAGATGAAGAGAGCAGCGGCGATCTCTTTGTTGCTATTGCCGCCGACAATGAGCCGCAGCACCTCTGTCTCGCGCTCGGTGAGGGAAGGGGCGTTCATGCGCTCGGCCAATCGCTCTGCGACCGGTGCGGGAATGCGGGATTTGCCAGTGTGGACAGTACGAATCGCGGAGAGTAATTCTTCCGTATCCATACCCTTCAGCAGGTACCCGCGGGCGCCGGCTTGGAGGGCGCGATAGATGTCTTCATCGCCGTCGAAGGTGGTGAGTACGATGATGCGGGCACCGGGAAATTCGGCGCGGATGGCCTTGATGGTTTCAACGCCATTGGTCGGCTGCATGCGTAGGTCCATCAGGGTGACGTCGGGTTGGTGTTGCCGATAGAGTGCGACGGCCTGTGCGCCATCGCCGGCCTCGGCGACTACTTGCATCTCGGGAACGGTCGAGAGCAGGGCGATGAGCCCTTGTCGGACGATGTGGTGATCGTCGACAACGAGCAGACGGACGGGTTTGCCTGCATCAGGGGGTGCGGTCACGTTTCGGGTCTCCGGCTCGCTGTCTTTGAGGCGCATAAGCGTCCTCATGGTATCTCGACACGCAGGGAAATGCGCGCTCCGTCGTCAGGCTGCGAAGCGATACGCAGGATGCCGCCGATCGTCGTTGCGCGCTCCTGCATGCCCTGCAGTCCGAAGTGGCGGCCTTCGGCGAAGGCCGTAGGGTCGTGGGTGAAGCCGCGGCCGTCGTCCTCAATGCTGAGTTCGACGGCGCGTATATCGTAGCGCAGGGTCACGTGGATGGTGGTAGCAGCGGCGTGACGCATGGCATTGTTGACCGCCTCCTGGGCGACGCGGAGCAACTGGTCCTCGACTGCCGCGGGTGCTGCCCGGTAGGTGCCGCGGACCTGAAAGCGGAGTTTGGCGGGGCCGCTCGCGGCGGCCTGCTTGACCGCCCGGTTGACGCGGGCGGGCAGATCATCCGCTCCGGCTGCGGCGGAGCGAAGATTCCAGATGGAGCTACGCGCTTCGGCAAGGCTGCTCTTCACCAACGCGCGTGTCGTGTCCAACTGCGTGCGTGCGGCGTCCACCGAGGAGCCGAGCAGCCGGGAGACCAGCTCGAGCTGCACACTGATGCCGACAATGTCCTGTGCCAGGGTGTCGTGAATCTCGCGCGCGATGCGGGTGCGTTCGGCGAGGACTGCGTTGAAGCGCAACTCTACGTTGTGCACGCGCATGCGGTAGACCTGATAGCCAAGCAGCAGAACCGCGAGACCGAGCAGGGTGCGAAACCACCAGGTCTGCCAGGTGTGGGGCAGCACGCGGATGTCGAGAGTGGCGCCGGTGTCATTCCAAACGCCGTCGTTGTTGGCGGCGAGCACGCGGAATGTGTAGTGTCCGGGCGGGATGTTGGTGTAATAAGCGACGCGGCGTGTCCCGGCGTCGATCCAGTTGGGATCGAAGCCGAGCAGCCGGTAGCGATAGCGCACCCGCGAAGGCGCCACGTAGCTCAGTCCGGCGTAGTGCAGGGAGAGGCGCGTGTGGCTGGGTCCGATGGTGATGCTGCCTTCGGCCAATGCGGGCTGATCGTCGATGGTGACGTTTTCGATGACGACTGGCGGCGGCAGGTGATTCTCCTCCAGGCGTTCGGGGTTGGTGACGCTGATGCCGCGCAGGGTCGCAAACCACAGCTCGCCATCCGGCGTGCGGGCCGCCGCCGGATGGCCGGAGGAGCATTCGTTGATGCGCATGCCATCCGCCACGCTGTACGCGGCGACATCGATGTGGGTGCGTGTGTGACCGGCGAAGGCGTCGAGCTGTTGTCGGGCGACGCGGTAGATGCCGGTGGCGGCGCCCAGCCACAGGTTGCCGCGACCGTCTTCGACGATGGAATGGATGACCTCGGGCAGGCCGCTTGCGGCAGTGGGAAAGGCGCTGACATGCCCGTCGCGCAGCAGACTGAGGCCGCCGCCGTTGGTGCCGATCCAGAGCGCGCCGCTCGCATCCTGGTAAAGCGCGGTAATGACGTCGGAGGAGAGACCATCGTGCGCGGTGAGTGTGGTGACCCTGCCGGCTTCGAGGTGGCTGAGGCCGCCGCGTGTACCGATCCAGAGTGCTCCGGGGCGCGTGCGATCGAGCGCGAGCGCGCCGACGAGATCGCTGCCCAGCCCATTGCTACGGTTCCAGACAGAGACGCCTGCGGCAGTCTGGTGAGCGAGGCCGCGCCGTGTGCCGATCCAGAGCGAGTTGTCTGCCGGGTCATAGAGCAGCGAGCGAACGAAGTCGTCCGGAAGCGTATCGCCGCGTGCCGCTGGGGATGCGCGTCCGTCGTGCAGGCGATCCAGCCCATCCGGCGTGCCGACGGCGAGCGCACCGTTCTTCTGCGAAGTGAGCGAGAGGATGGTATTGCTGGCGAGTCCTTGCCGGGTGGTGATGGTCTGCCACGTGGATCCCTGATTGGGCCTTTGAAGGTGTGCTAGGCCGCTGCCATCGGTTCCGGCCCAGATGCTGCCGTCCTTGTCGGCGAAGAGAGTACGGATGACATCGCCGGGCAATCCATCTGCGGCGGTGAATGTGGTGAAGCGTTGCTCGCGCAGCTCGAGCAGGCCAGCGGCATCGGTGCCAAGCCACAAGTTGCCTTCGCGGTCTTCGAAGAAGGCCTGGATACCAGCGCCCCCGCTCCGCGCGTGGAGCGTCTCGAAGCGCCCTTGCGCATAGCGCACAACCGCGTCTTCCGTGCTCATCCAGAGCGCGCCTTGGCGGTCTTCATAGAGATGCAGGATGGAGTTGGCCGGAAGCCCATCGGCACTTGTCTTCCAGCTGGTTGTGCCGGCGCCGAGAACCGCGAGTCCGTGGGCGGTCGCGAGGTAGATGGTTCCGTCATGCCCCACGCACAGTGCGGAGCTATGGGAAGGGTCGGGGGAGCTGCCTGTGAGCGGAATGGACGAGAGCGCGTCTCGCCGGTAGCGCATGAGGCCATTTGTGGAGGTCAACCAAAGCGTGCCGTCGCGCGCAACCGCGATCGCGTCGGCCTCGACGGGAAGCGATGCGGCGATGCGGCCCTGGATCAAGTGAACGAGGTTGTGCGTGGTCGCCAGCCAGAGAGAGCCGTCGGGGGCGCCGGCCGCGATAGGCATGCCCTCCGGTCCGTTGCGCGGCGCATCGATCCCGGTCACTAGAGTGAAGCGGTCCGGAGCACCGTAGGCCACATGTTCCGGTGCGATCGCCCAGAGATGGTCGCGATCGGCGGCCACCACATCGGCGATGGGACCTGAGGGCAGACCGTTGGCGGCGCCCAGGGTCTGCAGTGAGCCTTGGCTACGACGCAGGAGCCCATCCGCAGTGGCGGCCCACAGCGTGCCGTCGCCAGTCTCAGCAAGCGCGCCAATGAGATTGCTGCGCATCGCCGGCGCGGAGCGTTTGTCGAAGAGAGTGAAATCGACACCATCGAAGCGGACGAGGCCGCCGTCGGTTGCCAGCCAGATGTAACCATCGCGCGTCTGCCGGATGGCATGCACGGTGTTTTGCGGCAGGCCGTTGTCGGTCTGCCAAAGCTGCTGGCCATACTGGCGAAGGGGCTGCGCGGGATCGAGCGCTCGTGCGGGAAGGAGGCTCAGGATCAGTGACACGAAGGCCAGCAACGCAAGCGGTGCGTGTCGACGGCCGGCTTCGCAGCAGACGCGGATCATGGATGCAAGAGCAGCATAGCTGTGGGAAGGATACACAGCCACGCTTGGAGCGGGAACGACTCGTTGTGCTCGGCGGAACGGCTATTGGCTTTTGATGGTGACGCACGGTTGGGCTGACGAACAAGGCGCATCAGGAAACGCCGGAACGCTGAAGGTGATCGGCTGGGAACCATGCGCGCTGCGAAAATTCACGCAATCGAAAAGCGGTGAGGATGTGCGAACTCGAATCACAACATAACCTTTCGATTGGCAAGCGCGTCGCATTCATCCTGCTGGATTGGAGACGCGCACAGGCGTAGCCATGAGGGAAGAGTGCGGTTATGCTGAAGATATGGCTGCAGCAAGTACGTGCGGAAGGCGATGCTTCTCCATTTGCCCACGCCGTGTGCTGAGCGCAGTATTGTTGCTGGCTGTCGCTGGAGCGCAGCAAGCGCTTGCGTTGAGCAGCAACACCAGCATCTTTTCACCGGCATCTACGCCGGCGCGCTCCATTTACAATTTGTCGCTGTTCGTCCTGGCGATCACCGGCGGCATCTTCGTTGTGGTGGGCAGCCTCATCGCCTACGCCGCGGTGCGGTTTCGGCAACGCCCGGATGACGACGGCAGCGAACCGGCGCAGGTCTTTGGCAGCAATCAGATCGAGCTCTCGTGGACGATCATTCCGATTCTGATCGTGGTGGTGCTGTTCCTCGCCACGGCGCGCATGATCTTTGCGATTCAGGATGCGCCGAAACCGCCGGCGGCAGTCGACGTAACAGCGATCGGACATCAGTTCTGGTGGGAGTTTCGCTATCCCAAGTTGAACATTACGACCGCGAACGAGCTGCATATTCCGGTGAGCGATGCGGATGCGCCGCGGCCGACCTATGTGAAGCTGACCTCCGCGGACGTGATCCACAGCTTCTGGGTGCCGCGCCTTGCAGGCAAGACGGACCTGGTGCCGAACCGCATCAACGAGCTATGGATGGACCCGCATACACCGGGCCTGTACGTCGGTCAGTGTGCGCAGTTCTGCGGCGTGGAGCACGCCAAGATGCTGCTGCGCGTGTATGTCGATACGCCGGATCAGTTTGCCGCGTGGGTGAAGCAGCAACAACAACCGGGCGCGCAGGATCCCGCGGTGGCAGCGGGGCGGCGGCAGTTCGAGTCGCAGGCATGCATGAATTGCCACCAGATCGCGGGCACGGCGGCGCATGGGCACTTCGGTCCGGATCTTACGCATCTGGCGAGCCGGAAGACGATCGCTGCCGGTGCAGCGGATAACACGACGGAGAACCTGGAGCGATGGATCAATGAGCCGGACTTGATCAAGCCCGGCTCGCTGATGCCGGCTATGCATCTGACTCCAGACCAGGTACACGAGATTACGGCGTATCTGAATACGTTGCAGTAAGCATACGTTGCAGCAAGCGGCGACGCAGCAGCAGCAGGAACGCGGGAGAGCAGCAGATGGCAGGATCGAGCATACCGGTACCGGGCGGTTTGGCGGGAACATCGCCAAGCGCAGGAGAGGTGACGCGTCCGGAGGCCTTCGGCGGCACGTGGCTGGAGCGGCTGCACAGCTGGGTGATCACGGTCGATCACAAGAAGCTCGGCCTCCTTTATATTCTCTACGCGCTCGGCTTCATGCTGGTGGCGGGCGTCGAGGCGCTGTTCATTCGCGCGCAGCTCTTCTTCCCGGATAACCACCTCATCGGTCCGGAGACTTACAACCGCATCTTTACCATGCACGGCACCACGATGATCTTCTTCGTGGCTATGCCGCTGGTCTTTGGTTTCGGAAACTATCTGGTGCCGCTGATGCTGGGCGTGCGCGACATGGCCTTCCCACGGCTGAATGCCTTCAGCTTCTGGATGTCTGCCTTCGGTGGCCTGCTGCTGTATTACAGCTTCATCGGCGGCGTCGGGCTGCAGGGCGCCGGCAGCGCGCCGGATGTGGGCTGGTTCGCCTACGCCCCGCTCACGGCGCGTGCCTTCTCGCGCGGCCACTCTACGGACTATTGGGCGATCGCGTTGACGGTAGCCGGTGTAGGGTCGATCGGCGCCGCAATCAACTTCATCGCGACCACCTTCTGCATGCGGTGCAAAGGCATGACGCTCTTTCGCATGCCGCTGTTCGTCTGGCTGTATGTCGTTACATCCGGGCTGGTCATCCTTGCGGTAAGCCCGCTGACCGCGGCACAGGTGATGCTGCTGATCGACCGCTATCTGGGCGGCCATTTCTTCGACACGCAGGCCGGCGGCTCGGCGCTGGTGTGGGTGCACTTCTTCTGGATCTTCGGCCATCCGGAGGTCTACGTGCTGGTCCTACCGGCCTTCGCCATCGCGAATGAGATCATTCCGGTCTTCTCGCGCAAGGCGATCTTTGGCTATCCAGCGATGGTGGCGGCGTCGGTAGCCATCGGCTTCGTAAGCCTGGGCGTGTGGGCGCACCACATGTTCACGGTAGGCATGACGTCGATCTCGAATGCCTTCTTCACGCTCTCGACAATGTTGGTGGGCATTCCAACCGGCATCAAGATCTTCAACTGGGTCGCGACCATGTGGGGCGGCAAGATCCGCTATGCGGTGCCCATGCTGTTCTCCGTCGGCTTCCTGGTGCAGTTCCTGATCGCGGGCCTGACCGGCATCATGCTGTCCGTATCGCCCTTTGACTGGCAACTGCACAACTCCTACTTCGTCGTTGCGCACTTCCATTACGTGATCGTGGGTGGCATCCTGTTCATGATCTTCGCGGGCATCTACTACTGGTTCCCCAAGGCGACCGGTCGCATGATGGACGAGCGGCTGGGCAAGTGGCACTTCTGGCTCTTCCTGCTGGGCTTCCACCTCACCTTTGACTTCATGCACATCCCCGGCATTCTCGGGATGCCGCGGCAGATCTACACCTATGGCGCTGACCGCGGCTGGACCGGCTGGAACCAGATTATTAGTGTGGGCGCAGCCGTACAGGCGATTGCCATCGCGATCTTCGTCTACAACCTCATTCATTCATGCCTGAAGGGCCGCGAGGCGGGGTCCGATCCCTGGGACGCCTGGACCCTGGAGTGGGCTACGTCCTCGCCCCCACCCACTTATAACTTCGCCACGGAGCCGGTCGTTACGAGCCGCCGGCCGCTGTGGGACCAGAAGCATCCAGAGGATCCGGACGAGCAGGTGGAAGCATGAGGGACGCACGGAACGGAATGCAACTGTCATGAGCACAATTGCACACGCACACGTAACGCACGGCCACGGCAGCGATCCGGACTGGAAGCTGCCGTCGCGCGGGCGCGTCGGTATGTTCTCGCTCATCTTCGCCGAGACGGCCATCTTCGCGATCTTCGTGGTGGCCTATGTCTACTACATCGGCAAAAGCACCTCCGGCCCGCAGCCACGGCAGGTATTGGAACTGCCGATCCTGAATACCGTCTTCCTGCTCTCCAGCAGTCTCACCATCTGGATGGCGGAGCGTGCGCTGGTGAAGCGTGCCATGACGGCCTTCAGTGCATGGTGGGGTCTTACCATCGTATTGGGCGCAATCTTCCTGCTGGGCACGGCGCAGGAGTGGCACAAGCTGATCACAAAGGACGGATTGACTATCAGCACGAACCTTTTCGGCACGACCTACTACTCCCTGGTCGGGCTTCATGCGTCGCACGTGATCGTCGGCCTCATCATGCTTTCCGCTGTATTGATCTTCGCGTTGACCGGCGCGCTCAAGCCGGCGCATACGGAAAAGGTGGAGGTGCTCGCGCTCTACTGGCACTTCGTCGATGCGGTGTGGGTTGTAGTGTTCACGGTTGTGTATGTGATTGGACGATAAGGGATGAGCACGGAGCCACAGCACGAGCAGCACAATGCGCAGGGAGGGCATACGCACGAAGGCGTCATCCCGATGCCTGCGCCTACGCAATGGCCGCTGATTATGGCCGTCGGGCTGACACTGACCCTTGCAGGCTTGGTAACCAACCAAATGATCTCCTGGCTCGGCATCATCATGGCTGTCGCCGGCGCCGTGGGATGGTTTCGCCAGGTGCTGCCGCACGAAGAGCACGAGATGTTGCCGGTGACCTCCGAGGCCATCGCAGTCGAGCGTGAAGCACGGCGCGTAACCCGCGTTAGCTATCCCGCGGTCCCCACCCGTGCGCAGATGCCGCTTGAGACCTATCCGATCTCCTCCGGCATCAAGGGTGGCTTCGCGGGCGGCACGGTGATGATCGTGCTCGCAGAGATCTACGGCATCGTGCGCTTTCACAGCATCTGGTACGTGGTGAACCTGCTGGGCGGCGCGGGTGTCGCGGCCTGGACGCATCCGAGCGAACACGAGTTGGCGATGTTTCATCTAGCGCCTTTTTTGATCGCCATTGTCATCCACACCGCGTCCTCGTTCCTCGTCGGACTGCTCTATGGTGCGCTGCTGCCGATCCTCCCGCGGCATCCGATCCTGTTGGGCGGCTTGATCGCGCCCGCGCTGTGGACGGGCATTCTGCACTCGACCCTGGGACTACTCAATCCCTACTTCGACGACCACATCAACTGGTACTGGTTTGCATTGAGCCAGGTGGGATACGGCGTGGTGGCCGGATGGGTCGTGGCGAAGCAGGGACGCATCCGGAACTTGGCCGGCGTGCCGCTCTCTGTGCGGCTGGGTGTGGAGCGGCCTGTATCGCCACAGGATGAGGACAAGCGATGAGGCACGCATTCGGGAATTGGCTGGGTGCGCTTGCGATCTCCTGTTCCATCGTGCTGACCGGCTGTGGAAAGCCTGCACCCGGGCCGGAGGTGCCGCGCCCAGACAGCATCCTCTCATCCAAGGTGCTCTACGCGCAGAACTGCGCAGGATGCCACGGCGCGGACGGGATGCACGGCGCCGCTACACCGCTTGCGTCTCCTGTCTATCAGGCGCTGATCGACGACGCGACGCTGCGTCGGGTGATCGCGCAGGGCGAGCCGGGCTCGATGATGCCGGCTTTCGCAAAAACCTCCGGCGGTGAGTTGACGGACGCGCAGGTGGAGGCGCTTGTGCATGGCATCCGCGCAGATTGGAATACGAACAATGCACTGGCCGGCCAGACTCTTCCGCCTTACGCCGACGACGGAAAGGGAAACGCTCGCGCCGGGGAGCAGGTGTACGCCGCATCCTGTGCGCGCTGTCACGGCCCTGCAGGCGGAAAGATCGGGCATGCAGGATCGGTACTGAACGCAGACTTCCTCTCGCTGATGACGGCGCAGAGTCTGCGCACGGCGGTGATCGTCGGCCGCCCCGATCTCGGTATGCCGGACTGGCGCACACTGGGCCCGCAGAAACAGCCCTTGAGCAATCAGGAGATTAGCGATGTTGTCGCCTTCTTGGTGGCGCAGAAGCCAGACGCGCAGCCACCCGCGAATCAGACCAGCGCTCCGTCATCGGCAATGACATCGACGAAGGCAGCAGCGACAAACCGAACAGCGACACGAACCAACGCAAAGATGAGCGGAGCCATACGATGAATCCAGAAGAATTTGTGACTGGAAAGCTGGAGGACGACCCGAAACCGCACTCCGGTCCGGGGACGCACAGCAAGGAAGCGGTGTCACGCCGCAGCTTTCTGTTCAAGGTCAGCATCGCGATGAATGCGCTGGTAGCCGCTGCGATCGCCACGCCGGTTGTCGGGTATCTGCTGGGGCCGATCCGCAAGAAGGGCGCGTATAACTCCTGGATTCAGCTCGGCCAGGTGAACGACTACCACGAGGGTGAGACGATTTTGGCGACCTACCGCAATCCCTTCACGCACGCATGGGACGGCGATACCGGCAAGGTGGCCTGTTATGTCCGTCGCGAGGCAGGAGACAAGTTCACCGTGTTCGCCGTGAACTGCGCACACCTCGGCTGTCCGGTGCGCTGGTTTCCGCAGTCTGAGCTCTTCATGTGTCCCTGCCATGGCGGGGTGTACTACTCCACCGGTGAGCGCGCCGCCGGACCGCCGGAGCGCGGACTCTTCAAGTACAACACTCGCGTGAATGGCACGAAGCTGATGATCGATGCCGGACAGATGCCAACGCTGGCCAACGAAGCAAAACTGGTGAAAGGAATCCTGCCGTGCCCTGGTACAAGCAAGCCTACGATTGGGTAGAGCGCCGTGTGCAGATCGAGGGCTTCGTCAAGGAGTCCGCTGAGCACCCCGTGCCGAGCAAGACGGCGAGCTGGTGGTATGTCTTCGGCAGTGCCAGCTTCGTGCTGTTGTTACTGCAGATCGTCACCGGCATCTTGTTGGCACTGGTGTATGTTCCGTCGGCGGGTTCCGCGTGGGACAGCTTGCAAGTGCTGAACCATCAGTTGCCATTGGGCTGGTTTCTGCGCGGCATGCACGGCTGGGGATCGAACTTCATGGTCGCCATCGTGCTCATCCACATGTGCCAGGTGTTTCTCTTTGGCGCATACAAGTTTCCGCGCGAGCTGACGTGGATCCTCGGCGTTTTCCTGCTGCTGATGACGCTGGCCATGGCCTTCACCGGCCAGGTGTTGCGCTTCGATCAGGACTCCTACTGGGGGCTGGGTATCGGCGCGTCGATCATGAGCCGCGTGCCGCTCATAGGCGGGCCGCTGGTCCAGCTCATGCTGGGTGGACCGATCATTGCCGGCGCTACGCTGACCCGTTTCTTCGCGTTGCATGTCTTCGTGATTCCGGCTGCCATGCTGGGCTTCGCTTCGCTGCACACTTGGCTGGTGCTGAAGCTCGGTATCAACGAATGGCCTGCCCCGGGACGGCTGGTGAAGCGCGATACCTATATCCAAGAGTACAACGAGCTCTCCCACAACCACGGCGTACCCTTCGTGCCCGGCGCGGTGTGGAAGGATGCCATGTTTGCCGCGGGCATCCTGCTGGCCGTGGCGCTGTGCGCGCTGATCTTTGGGCCCATTGGGCCCAGTGGGATCCCCGATCCCACGATCGTGCAGACGGCTCCCAAACCCGACTACTTCTTCCTGTGGATCTATACCGCGCTCGCCTTTCTACCGCCGGCGATTGAGACGCCGATCTTGTTCATCGCGCCGGTTCTCGGCATCGGCGCCATGCTGGCACTGCCGTTTGTTGCCGGCGTGGGTGAGAAGAGCTGGCATCGCCGACCTGTCGCTGTCATCCTCGTCATGGTGCTGGCCGTGGGTTTCGCCACGCTGACACATTTGGGCACGTATGTTCCGTGGAGCCCGAAGATGGATGCGTGGAGCGCCGATATCGTGCCCGTGCATTTCATCCAGGGGACGTCGCCGCTGGAGCGGCAGGGCGCGGTCGTCTTTCAGGAGAAGCAGTGCCGCAACTGCCATCAGGTAGGCGGCATGGGCGGCCGCAGAGGGCCTTCGCTGGATTACGTAGCCACGCGGCTCACGGAAGATCAACTGGTGCGGCAGGTGACGCAGGGTGGCGGCAATATGCCGGCCTACGGTAAGACGCTCTCCCCCGCACAAGTCACAGCGTTGGTTGCATTTCTGGAAACGCTGCACCCGGCCAATCAGCCGCCCGCCGTCGATTCATCGCGCCATGTGGCGGAGACCAACAATCCCGCGCCAAAGGAACCGGTGGAGGCGATCCGTCCGTAGGCAGCGGTATTGCCTGTTGGAGTTGCTGTGAGCCCTGAGCTGTCCGATGCGATTGCGGCCTCCTGGAGCGTACCTCTGTGGGCCACTCTGTCGCTGCTGCTGACAGCAATCGTCTATTGGCGCGGCTGGCGTGTCGCTCATTTGACGCGACCGATGGAGCTTCCCACGTGGCGAGCCGCGTGCTTCTACGCCGGACTTGCGACGATCTGGCTGGCGATTGCGTCACCTTTGGATGTGCTGGGCAACTGGCTGTTGCTCGCGCACATGGTGCAGCACCTGCTGCTGATGTCCGTGGCGCCGCCGTTGGTGCTGCTGGGTGCGCCGACGGTGCCGCTGCTGCGCGGGCTGCCGCGCGGCTGGGTGCGCGACGGCCTTGGGCCGCTATTCGTGTCGCGCACGGCTCATGCCGTCACTCGCTTCCTTACGCATCCCGCGACCGGCTGGATCGCCATGAACGTCGCGTACTTGGGCTGGCATGTGCCAGCGGCGTATGAGCTGGCACTGCGGTCGCCGTTCTGGCACGAGGTGGAGCATGGGTGCTTCCTCGTCACGTCATTGCTTTTCTGGTGGACGGTGCTGCAGCCGTGGCCGAGCCGTGCGCGATGGTCGCGATGGGCGATCGTACCGTATCTCATCACGGCGGATCTTGCGAACACCGTGCTCTCCGCGTTGCTCGCGTTCTCGAGCCGCGTCTTGTATCCAACGTATGCTGCGGCGCCACGGATCTTCGGCCTCTCGGCGATGCAGGACCAGGCGGCGGCTGGGGCATTCATGTGGGTGGTGGGCTCGACGATCTACCTGGTGCCGGCCATCGGCATCACGGTTGCGCTGCTGTCACAACGAATGCCGCAGACGACACGGAGTCAAGGGCATCACTCCCTGGTCACGATCGGTGGCAGGCCGGCAGCGGGCAAGATTCATGAGGCAACACAGCCATTTGACCTGCTGCGTGTGCCGGTGGTGGGTGCACTCTTGCGCGCGCGCTATGGACGACAGTCGCTGCAGGCAATGAGTCTGCTGGCGATGGGAGTCGTGATCGCGCACGGTCTCTTCGGCCATCCCATGGCGGCAATGAACCTCGCCGGCGTGCTGCCTTGGAATATCTTCCGTGCGCTTGGTGTACTGGCGTTGCTGTTTGTGGGGAACCTATTCTGCCTGGCGTGTCCGTTTACCTTGCCTCGCGAACTGGGACGGAAGCTGGGATGGGCTCGCCTGCGCTGGCCGCGCTGGTTGCGTGTGAAGTGGATTGGCGTGGGCCTGATGATTGCATTCTTCTTCAGCTACGAACGCTTCGCTCTGTGGAACGATCCGGCACGCACGGCTTGGCTGCTGATTGCCTACGTCGGCATCGCATTCCTGGTCGACACATTGTTTCAAGGCGCGAGCTTCTGCAAATATGTATGTCCTATCGGCCAGTTCAACTTCGTCGGCAGCCTCATGTCGCCAACGACGTTGCGCGTGCGGAGCGCCTCGACCTGCACCTCCTGCACGACGCGCGACTGCATTCGCGGAAATGTGCAGCAGCGCGGATGCGAGCTGGAACTCTACCTGCCGGAGAAGCGCAGTAATGCAGACTGTACGCTTTGCATGGACTGCGTGAAGGCATGTCCGCATGACAATATCGGGATCCTGCCGCGCAGCATGACGCAGGATGTTCTCGCAGAGGAGCCGACATCCTCTCTGGGGCGTTTGGCTCGCAGGACGGACGTGGCCGTCGCCGCGCTGGTGCTGGTTCTTGCAGCGTTTGCCAATGCTGCGGCCATGGTGGGTCCCGGTGCGGCCTTTCTGTCTGCTGCAGGGCAGCGGTTGCGTTGGCTGGCAACAGACGTCGGCAGCTTCGTCGCTGTACTGGGTGTAACGTTGCTTGCTGTCTCCCTCGTCTGGCTGGTGGGTGCTGCGTCGTCTGCCGTCGGCCTGAATGGCAAGAAGCGCGAGGCGTTCTGCCGCAGTGCGCTGGCGCTGGTACCGCTGGGCATGGGAATGTGGGCCGCGCATCTGCTGTTTCACCTGCTGACCAGTCTGCCGTCGCTGCTGCCATTGCTGCAGCAGGCGGCGCATGACGTTGGACTGCATGCATTTGGCACCCCGGACTGGAGCATGGCAGCGGCCATGCTTCCGGGCAATGGGTTGCTGCAGGCGCAGCTGCTCTTTCTCGATGCGGGCTTGCTGATGTCGCTTTATGTAGCCTGGCGGATGGCGTGCGGAGCGGGTGTAGCGCGGCGGCTTGCAGCGGCAGCGCCTGTGACGATCCTTACGGTTGTACTCTACGCGTTTGGATTCTGGCTGCTGCTGGCGCCGATGCAGATGCGCGGCATGATGATGGGTGGCATGTGAGGACGCTTCTCGCTATTGCGTTGTTATTGTGTATGACTGCCCCGGCGTATGCCGATGGTGGACGTCTGCAGATGCGCGAGACGGCAGGACCATTTATCGTCTCTCTCTTCACCGCGCCGGATGTTCTTGCAGTAGGCCCTGCAGACATCAGCGCGATGGTGGAAGAGAAGGCGAGTGGACGCGTGCTGCTGGATGCAGATGTGGTTATCACGTTGACTGCCGAGGATGCTGCCGGCACCCTCATCACGGCGCACCTGTCTCATGCACACGCAACGAATCAGCTGCTTGAAGATGCGGTTGTCGATCTGCCGCATGCGGGACGATGGCGCGCTGTGCTTCAGGTTCATGAAGGTGACCGAACAGCCGAGGCCGTTACGGAATTGACCGTCGCGCATCATTCATCGCGCCGGGGTACGATATGGCTGTTTGCCATGCTTCCACTGCTCGGGATCGGCGTGTTCGCCTGGGCACACGCGGAAAAACGACTGCGTCGTACAAGAGTTTTGCGCGCAGCGTGACCGCGACGGTTGCGACGTCTATAGTGAAGTGTTTGCCCGACGTACCTTATGACCAACAACACTTCTCCTCTCCTTCTCAACGGTGACGCACTCACCCTGGCGCAACTCACGGCAGTCTCGGAAGGTGAGCTTGACGTTGCGCTGGCACCCGAATCGCATGCTCGCATTCTGGCCTCGCGCGCCGTCGTGGAACGCGCTGCGGCGGGCTCAGCGGCTGCGTATGGCATCAATACCGGCTTCGGCAAACTTGCCGATGTGCGCGTACCGCCGGCAGAAGTCGCGGCACTGCAGCAGAACCTGGTGCGGAGTCATTGCTGCGGCGTCGGCAGGCCGTTGAGTGAACCAGAGGTGCGCGGCATGCTGCTGCTGCGCGCAAACGTGCTGGCCAAAGGATGCAGCGGCGTGCGGACAGAGGTAGTGGAGTTGCTGGTGGCCATGCTGCAGCATCGGATCCATCTCGTGGTGCCGTCGCGTGGGTCTGTGGGTGCAAGCGGCGATCTGGCGCCGCTCGCGCATCTTGCGCTTGCGCTGATTGGCGAAGGCGACGCCTTCATGCACGGGCTGCGGGTCCCCGCACGGCAGGCACTCTCCGCTGCAGGATTGAAGCCGTTAGAACTGCAGGCGAAGGAAGGCCTGGCGCTGCTGAACGGTACGCAGGCGATGGCGTCTGTGGGTGGTCTCAGCCTGGCGCGTGCGCAACGCGTAGTGCGGCTGTTCGACCTGGCAGGTGCGATGTCACTAGAGGGTTTGATGGGCACGCCGGCCGCCTTCGACGCACGCATCCATGAGGCTCGGCCACACGCCGGACAGATTGCGGCGGCTGCGCACCTTCGCACACTGATGGAGCAGAGCGAGATCCGCGAGTCGCACCGCATCAACGATCCTCGCGTTCAGGATGCCTACTGCCTGCGCTGCATGCCGCAGGTGCACGGCGCGGTACGTGGCGCACTCGACCACGCTGCATCGGTAATTGAGATCGAGATGGGTTCGGCGACCGACAACCCGCTGATTTTCACCACGGATGGAACGACAGCGGACGGGACAGACGGCGACATTCTCTCCGGCGGTAATTTCCATGGCGCGCCGTTGGCCTTGGCGTTGGACTATGCCGCGATCGCTGTCGCCGATTTGTTGAGTATCAGCGAACGGCGCATTGACCGGTTGATCAATCCGGACATCAACGAAGGCCTACCACCCTTCCTTTCCGACCGGCCCGGCATCTCCTCCGGATTCATGATTGCGCACGTAACCGCCGCCGCACTGCTGAACGAGGCGAAGGGATTGGCGCATCCTGCGAGTGTGGATTCTGTGCCGACTTCCGGCGGCAAGGAAGATCACGTCTCCATGGGCATGACAGCAGCGTTGAAGCTGCGCCGCGTGGTGGAGAATGCGGAGATGGTGCTGGCGATCGAGATGATGACGGCCGCGCAGGCGCTGGAGTACCGGCTGCCGCTGAAGGCTGCCTTGCGTGTAGAGTCCGCACGTGCGCGGGTGCGGGAGTATGTAACCGCGCTGCGCGAAGACCGGGTGTTGTCCGGTGATATGGAAGCGCTGGCTGCAGCCGTGCAGGCAGGGGCGTTCGATGATTGGCAGTCGTAGTTTGGCCAAAGCATTTTCACTGTAGGTATAGAGAAGAGCGCGATGATCCGCGTGGCTTTTCCGTCAAGAAAAGCCACCCTTCGCGGCATTCCGCTCTCCACAGCAACAGGGAAAATGCTTTAAGGCAGGGGCCGCAGCGCCGCAAGAAAGTCTTGTGCGCTGCGGGTGTTCAGCACATCGGCAGGAGTGAGCCAGGCGCGGCGCAGTTGGCGGATGCCATAGCGCATCTTCTCAAGGCTCGATATGTGGTGCGCGTCGGTGTTCACTACGACGCGACAGCCATGCTCCTTTGCCATTCGCAGGTCGCGATCACATAGGTCGAGTCGATTGGGATCGGCATTGTGTTCGACCGCGACGCCCAACTCTCCTGCGCGCCGCAAGACGGCCGGTAGATCGATCTCGTAGCCATCACGTCGCAGCAGCAGGCGACCGGTGGGATGTCCGAGGATGCGCACGTATGGGTTTTCAATCGCGCGCAGGACACGTGCCGTCATCTCCTCGCGTGGCTGGTTGAAGAGCGAGTGCACACTGGCGATGACGACGTCCATCTGCGCCAATACGTCATCGGATAGATCGAGCACGCCATCGCCGAGGATATCGACCTCGATGCCGGCGAAGACGCGGATGCGTCCGGCCATGTCCGCATCGACTTCGCGGATGCGGCGAATGTGTTCGAGTGCGCGGGCGTCATCGAGGCCAAAGGTCATGGCCAGGTTCTTCGAGTGGTCGGTAATCGCGATGTATTCGTAGTTGCGTGCAAGACCGGCCTCGGCCATCTCGCGAATCGAATTCTTTCCATCTGTTGCGGTGGTGTGCATGTGCACATCGCCACGGATGTCCGTCTCTTCGATCAGGCGAGGCAGCGCGTGCTGTGCCGCAGCCTCGATCTCGCCGGCATTCTCGCGGAGTTCGGGTGGGACCCAATCCAGGTCGAGTGCGCGGTAGATGTCTTCTTCGGTCGCTGCGGCGACCTGGGTTCCGTCCTCCAGGCGAGCGAGCGCGTATTCACTCAACGTATAGCCGCGCTTGAGCGCGCGTTGACGCACCGTGACATTGTGCATCTTCGAACCTGTGAAGTACTGCAGTGCCGCACCGAATGACGCACGCGGGAGCAAACGAACATCCACCTGCAGGCCGGTGCGCAGACGGAAGCTGACTTTGTTCTGGCCCTTGGCAATGAGATCGACGATTGGTGGATAGCCGGCCGTGTACTCGACAGCCGCGGAGACAATATCCTCCTCGCAGGCCGGACCGGTGACGAGCATATCGAGATCGCCGACAGTCTCGCGTCCACGGCGCAGCGATCCGGCAGGCGTAACACTCTCAATGCCGGCAAAGTCTTTGAGATACAGAGTCAGCCGTTCGGCGGCGATCTCGACATCGTCGAGATGAAAGCGTCCGCTGTTCTTGCGGTACTCCTCAATGCCTTTCCGCAGCTTCTGAATCTGCTTCTCGCCGATGCGCGGCAGATCGGCGAGGCGGCCTTCGTCGATGGCAACTGCCAGCTCGTCAACGCTGCTGACGCCGGCGGCCTCCCAAAAAAGTGCGACTGTCTTCGGCCCCATGCCGGGCAGCTTCAGCAGCTCCAGCATCGTCGGACGGTACTTGACCAGGAGCTCATCGCGCAGCGGCAGCGAGCCGCGCTGCTCGATCTCCAGGATGTTCGCAGCCATACCTTTGCCGATGCCCGGTATCTCCAGCAGGCGCTTCGGTTCGTTGCAGATCGTGGAGAGGCGGATGGTGCTCTGCTCGACTGCCTCCGCGGCGCGGCGGTAGGAGCGAATGCGGAAAGGATCACCGGCACCGATCTCAAGTAGATCGGCGGTTTCGGCGAGCAGTTGAGCGATGGCGCGATTTTCCATGCTGCGAGTGAGCGGCAGACTTCGCCTGTCAGCACTCTATCGCAAGACTCGCAGAGGAAGCATCGGCTGCTACCGATAGATGCCCGAAGCGGGGCGCGCGCCAGGAGACGTCTTCCAAACAGCAGAGCCGGGCAGGATCGCTCCGGCATGGCCCTTCCGGGAAGAAAGGGCCACAAGAAACCTTACCGGCAGGGCAATCCTTCAGGAAGAAAGATTCGATGGACTGCGCGGATGAGGCGACTGTTGATCCGTCAGGCTGCTGCCGCGTGACTGCGCAAGACCTGATCTGCTTGTGGGCCCTTCTGCCCCTGGATGATATCGAACTCGACCTCGTCGCCTTCTTTGAGACTCTTGTACCCGTCAAGTTGAATCGAGCTGTAGTGTACGAAGACGTCCGGACCATCGTCCCTGCCGATGAACCCATAGCCCTTCGCATTGTTGAACCACTTCACCTTGCCTTTGTGCTGAGACACGTGTCAGTTACCTCACTTCGGAGCAGATTAGGTGGGTGTGGGCCCAGCCTGCCTTCCTTTAGTGACGCAGACACCATGGGTTTGGTTTGCAAGAAAAAGAAAGGGAATGCTGTTTCCCAAGCGGATGCGGAACGAGAAAATTTATTCGCTCGCGGCTCGCGCAGCCGCGCGCTCGAGCCGCGAGCGCTCCTTGCGCAGCCGGTCAAAGAGCATTGCGGCGGTGATTGTTTTGCCGTCGAGGATGCGGCCCGCCTCAATCTGGCGTAGCAATTCGCTGAGCGGAACCGCGAACAGTTCAATCTGCTCATCTTCTTCCGGCTGCGCGTCACCGGGCGTCAAGCCTTCAGCGAGAAAGATCTGCATCCACTCGCCCAGGAAGCCGGGACTCGCGAAATAGCGCACGAGCTTCGACCATTGCTTCGCCTTGTAGCCTGTCTCCTCCAGCAGTTCGCGCTTGGCGCCATGCAGCGGATCTTCGCCCGGCTCGAGCTTCCCCGCGGGGATCTCGTAGAGATACTGACCGGCAGCGTGGCGATACTGGCGTTCGAGCAGGATCAGCGGATCGCGCTTGCTCTTTGCATCGTCGACCGCGAGCACGACGACGGAGCCACCGTGACGCACAACATCGCGACGGTGTGGCTTGCCGCCCTGCTCGCTGACCTCGTCGGTGATGACGCGGAAAAGCGGTCCCTCATAGCTCACACGTGAGGAAATTACCTCAATGCCCTTCGGATACACGCGCTCTTGCTGTTTCGTTGCTGCCTTCTTCGCCTTTGCCATCGTGCCTCGTTTCCACCTAACGGTACCATTCGGCCATCATCGAAGAAGCTGCGTGCATAAGACAGAAACATCGGAGCGAGATAAACGGCTGGGCGGGAGTCGTGAGACGTGCTTCCTCCGCACATACCATGGCCGCAAGGGTCGATCTTGCGCTACAAAGGATGATGCCGCGGAAGAAGTGGAGAGTGACCGCACCGGTCCGACAACTACCAAACCACGTCTGAGTCCACCGCAGTCAATTGGCGTGCCGCGATCGTGATGAGAATGTCGAGCATTCCGGTCTCAACCAGCTGCGACGTAGCAAGCTCGAGGGCCCGCTGCGCAATCGGCGCACGAATAGGGTCTCTTTCGTCGATGACGGTCTGGAGATAGCACAGTTCCTGGATGGCGGTCCCCGCAAGCTCATTCACGTTCTTTGTCATCGCGGCATCTCCTGCACACGATGTTTATGATGCGATTTCTTGACAGCGGGGAAAGTGAAACATATCAAGGCATTGATTTCATTGGAATGCGGAAGCATTTACACATGTTGCCTATGGCTCAGGCGTTGACCTTATGGTGAACGATAGGGCTACCGGCAATGCGTGCATGACAGAACGACAAGCCGCGAGACATGAGGGAGCATTGCGCACGGTAACGGTCATTGGTGTGGGCAATTGGGGTACGTCACTTACGGCTGCCCTTGGCAGTCTTCCTGGTGTACTTGCCGGTCGCGTACACGCTCAGCCGCAACGACGCAGCCGACGCTCGCGACTCGATGCACACATTCTCTGGATGTGCGTGCCGGATGCGGCGATCGCCAGCACCGCGGTATGGCTTGTCTCCCAGCGCAGCAATCTAGAGGGACAGGTGGTGGTGCATTCGAGCGGCGCTCTGGACCGCTCGGTGTTGGCCGCGGCCGAGCAGGCCGGCGCACGGACGGCATCCGTGCATCCCATGATGAGCTTTCCCAGCCGGCAGGTGATACCTCTGAGAGGGATTCGCTTTGGCGTGGAAGCAGCAGAGACCGCGACAAGGCGGTCTCTTTTCGCGCTGGCTCGACGGCTGGGCGGCACGCCGTTCGCAATCGACAGCGGGGGAAAGGCGATGTATCACGCAGGTGCGATGTTCGCTTCGCCACTGCTGGTGGCTGCGTTGGACGCGGGCGTTCGCTGCCTGCGCGAGGCAGGGATGGGCGAACGGGAGTCGCTGGCGCTGCTGGGACCGATGGCGACTGCGACCTTGGCCAATGTCCAGCGTCAGGGGTTGGCGCGGAGTTTCAGTGGTCCCCTGGCGCGCGGCGATGCGGCTACGGTCAAACTGCATCGCGAGGCACTGGCCGGGCATCCGTTAGTGGCGCAAGTGTATGACGCGCTGGCGCGTCTCGCGGTCGAGGACTTACCGTCCCGGGATCGCGAGGCAATCCGGGGGTTGTTAGAGACTCGACCGCCCGCAAGGCAACGCAGCAAACGGTAGAGTATCAACCATGGAGCACCGGGACAGGAGACGCAGTGGAAGCAGAGTGTTACCCTAGCTCGATCATCCCGCATAGCAGCCGGATCTTTCTCGACTTCACGGAGAGTCGCGAGCCGCTTGCGCCCTTTTATTCGACAACCGCATCGAGCAAAAGCTGGATCGGGCAGGCCACGATGCTCACCGCTGAGCATCGTGGCCGTCTCGCGGCTCTATTGGCGGAACAGAACGACCGCTTTGGCGGTGGCAGCGTGACCACGGCCAATATCGAACGTCTGCGGGTCGGGGCCTCGGCCGTAGTGACCGGCCAGCAGGTCGGGCTCTTCGGTGGGCCGCTCTACACATTGTTGAAGGCGGCGACGGCGATTGCCCGCGCACGCGAGGCGACGAAGGCCGGCATCGATACCGTGCCGGTCTTCTGGCTCGCCACGGAAGACCACGATTTCGCCGAGATTGCGCAGGTAGCTCTGCCTGAAGGCGACACTCTCAAGACAATCGGTATCGGGCCGGCGCCGGGTGCGCCTGTGCCGGTCGGCAATGTGGTGCTGGGCGAGCGGATTAAGGCGGCGCTGGCGGAGGCCGAAGCTGCGCTTGGTACGGGAGAGGTGGCGGCGCTGTTGCGCGATGTCTATCGGCCAGAGGTGACGCTGGCAGAGGCCTTCGGTAGCCTGATGGCGCGCCTGTTTGCGCGCTGGGGGCTGGTTGTCATCAATGCCGCGGGAAGGGGCTTCCACGCGCTGGGGGCTTCGGTGCTGGAACGCGCTATCCGGGACGCCGATGCGCTGCATCATGGGCTCGTGGAGCGTGATCGCGAGCTTGCCGCTCGTAACTATCACGCGCAGGTTCTCGTAGGGGAACAGTCCAGCTTGTTGTTCCTGCTCGATGAGGCAACGGAGGCCCGTCTCCCATTGCGCCGCGTATCGGCCGATGGGGAGCTGCAATGGAGGGCCGGTGGCCAAAGGTATTCCACAGAAGACTTACTGCAAATACTTCAAGTTGCGCCTGAACGATTAAGTCCGAACGCACTGTTGCGTCCGGTGTTTCAGGATGCGATTCTTCCGACCTCTGTCTACATCGGTGGCCCGGCGGAGATTGCGTACTTTGCCCAGTCCGAAGCGCTCTACCGAGCGCTGCTGGTACGCCCAACCGCGGTGTTGCCGCGGCTTTCCGCAACGCTGGTGAGCCCGAAGATCGCGGATGTGATGGAACGGCATGAGATTGCGTTATCCGACGCATTCACGACTGCCGACGCGTTGGCGCAGCGGCTGGGGGCGCGCAGTCTGCCAGTTGAGGGCAAGCGCCGCCTGGCCGCTGCGGGCAATGCGCTGGATGGAGAGCTGACGGCAGTGACCGAGTGGATGACACAGATGGATCCCGGTCTGGGCCGCACGGCAACGACGGCCGCGTCCAAGATGCGCTACCAGATGAACCGTCTTCGTCGTCTCGCCGCAAGACACCAGTTGGAGAAGGAGACGAGCCTCCGCCGTCACGCCGAGGCGGTCGTTCAGGCGCTCTATCCCACAGGCCATATGCAGGAGCGGGTGCTGGCTGGGATGTACTTCCTGGCGAACCATGGTGACGGCTTGCTCGACACGCTGATCGAGGCGGCACAGGATGCCTGTCCCGGGCACAAGCTGCTGCCGGTCTGATAGATCTGAGCATCTAGATGCTGAACACCGCTACGCATCACCGGAAGTTTGCTGTCTTGACTTGCTGTCGGAGATGCTGTCAGGTCCGCTTCCCGCTACAATGGTGAGCCATGGCGAAACAGTGGAGCACATTCGAGGTGGCCTGCCCGGACTGCGGGGCGATCCTGACGGTGGATCCGGAGACGCACTCGGTGATCGGTCATAAGTCGGCTCCGCGCAAACGCACGTTCGAAGACCTGGAAGGGGCAGCTCGCGCACTGCGGGATCAAGAGGAGCGCAAGGAGAGCCTGTTTCGGCAGTCGATGGAGACCGAACGCAATAAGAAGGACGTGCTGGACCGGCGCTTCGCCGAGGCGGTGAAGCGGGCGAAGGATGATCCAACGACCGGGAAGCCGCTGCGGGAGTTCGATCTCGATTAACGGCCAGCCGGTCGGGTGGCCGGGAGTTGTCCAGCCGCATCACACAAAGACAGCAACGAATCTATAAGCGGCGAGCGTGCCGGAAGGGACTTGAGATCCATGGCGATTGAACTGACTGAGGTGGGCGGAAAAGTGAAGCATACTCTCGATGAGAACCTGCCCGGAGGGACGCGCAACTGGACGCGTGGGTTGGCTGCCGGCTCGCTGCTGACCGGCGCTGTCCTGCTGGCCACGGGGCGTCGTCGCGCCGGTCTGGCTGCGACCGCGGCTGGCACAGTCGTGGCGCTGCTGGAAGAGTCCGATAATGTGCGCGACCTGTGGGAGAAGCTGCCGACCTACATTCAGACGGCACAGCAGGCACTCGGCCGTTTCGAAGTCTTCGTGCAGGATCTCGCAGAGCAGGGCGACAAGATCCGCCGCATCATTCGGGAACAGGCACACGTCTAGAGCAGAAGCCGGGATGATGTCATGTATTGAGTGAGGCGATGTAGGCATTTTCTTTGGCGAAAATGCCTGACGAGTGTGGCGCTTCACCTTACAGCAACCCGGCTTCTCGTCTAGGCGGGAATACGGCGGGACGAGGAGAGAGCATATCTCGCCACCGCCCTTTCACTTCTTTCAGACTTCGATCGAGATCGATAGTCGGGAATGGCGGATCTCGGGCATCTCACCCTCATCCTGCTTTTGCTTTAGTTGCTGCGCTCCACCAGATAACGCGCCACCGCTTTCAGCGGTTCAGCGCGCTCGCCAAAGATCGCGAGTTCCGTAAAACCTTCCTCGATCAGTTGGTGTGCCTGCGCAACGGATCCCTGAATGCCATGTACCGCCGGCCATGTCGCCTTACGGCTGGCAGCGTCCTTTCCAGCGGTCTTTCCTAAAGAAGCGGCGTCGCCGGTCATGTCGAGCACGTCGTCGATGATCTGAAAGGCAAGTCCCGCCTTCTTACCGAAGCTGGTCAATGCTGACGTCTGCGGCTCACCGGCACCGGCAAAGACGCCGCCGCTTACCAGGCTGACGCGGATCAATGCGCCGGTTTTGGCGCGATGAATGGCCATCACCGACGCCTCTGTCGGCTGCGAGTCTTCCCCTTCTACATCGAGTACCTGTCCGCCGATCATGCCGTCTACGGTGCCGGTGGCTTCGGCGACGAGTCGAACGATGCGGATCGCGGCATCGGCTGGGCAGCGAAGCGAACCGAGCACGGAGTAGGCAAGCGTCTGCAGGGCGTCGCCGGCAAGGATGGCGATAGCCTCGCCGTAGACGACATGGCAGGTCGGTTTGCCGCGTCTCAGGTCGTCGTTGTCGAGCGCAGGCAGATCGTCGTGGATCAGAGAGTAGGTGTGGATCATTTCGATCGCCGAGCCAAGCTCTTCGACATCCGCGGGATAGTCGCCATTGGCTGCGACCATGCGCGCTGCCTCCATGCACAGGATGGGACGCAGTCGCTTGCCGCCTGCGAAGACGCTATGGCGCATCGCGCGATGGATAGAGACAGGAACCTGATCGGGAGAAGGGAGCAGGCGCTCAAGCGCCTTGTCTGTGCGGGCTGCACCACTCTCCAGCAGTGCTCGGATCTCGGTTTGCATTGGGCTCATAATACCTGACCCTCAACGCACATCGGTTTACCGTGAGCGTGGGTTGGCGGACGGAGTGACGTGGCAGACACCCGGCAGGAGAGAGTGGCAGTCGATCAAGTATGCTTGCCTTTGCTCTATACATCGATGGAGCCAGGGAAAGGACCACAGCGTTGCGCATCCTGCTGCATGGGATCAACTACTCACCCGAACTCACGGGGATAGGCAAGTATTCCGGCGAGATGGCTGATTGGTTGGCTGCCCGTGGTCACAGGGTGCGCGTGGTGACGGCGCCCCCTTACTATCCGGCATGGCGTGTGCGCTCCGACTATCGATCCTGGACCTATAAGACCGAACCGGGCGACGTTCGTGTCTATCGATGCCCGATCTATGTACCCAGACGTCCCTCCGGTTTGACCCGAGTGCTGCACCTTGGTTCCTTCATGCTGAGCAGCCTGCCCATCATGCTGTCGCAGGCGCACTGGCGCCCCGATGTGGTGCTGACGGTCGAGCCCGCCCTGATGTGTGCGGCAGCGGGGTGGCTGACTGCGCAGATGGCCGATGCAACGACCTGGCTGCACATCCAGGACTTCGAGGTGGACGCAGCCTTCGACCTGGGGCTGCTGCCCGGTGAAGGCCGGATGCATGGTCTGGCTGAGGCGCTGGAACGACAGACCATGCAAGGGTTCGATCGCATCTCCACAGTTTCGGAAAAGATGATGCAGCGGCTGCCGGAGAAGGGCGTTCCGCTCCACAAGACCGTTCTCTTTCCAAACTGGGTAGACACGGAGACCATTGCACCACTCGAGGGTCCGAGCCGGCTGCGACAGCAGTTAGGGCTGGGGCCGGATCGCGTGGTGCTGATGTATGCGGGCAATATGGGGATGAAGCAGGGCCTGGAAGTGTTGCCGCTGCTGGCGCGGGAGTTTGCGCCCGACCGGCGCGTGCATTTCGTCTTTTGCGGCGACGGCGCCTATCACGCCCAGCTTGCCGGCATGGTACGCGGCACTGCGAATGTGACGATGCTGCCGCTGCAGCCTTTTGACCGATTGAACGATCTGCTGAACACAGCCGACATCCACCTGCTGCCGCAGCGCCCGGATGCAGCAGACCTGGTGATGCCGTCCAAGCTGACGGGCATGCTCGCCAGTGGCCGGCCGGTGATCGGCACGGCTGCCGCGGGCACACAGGTGGCTTTGGCGCTTGGCTGCTGCGGCATTGCCGTGCCCCCGCGCGACAGCCCTGCGCTGTTCACTGCCGTGCGCACGCTGGCGGACACTCCGGATATGCGCCATGCACTCGGTGTGGCGGCGCGCGCGCACGCCGTCGAGCACCTGGGACGCGAACGTGTGCTGGAGCGCTTCGAGAGCGAGCTTGAGACCGCGATTGCTGAGCGCCGTGCCCGCGAGCAGACGAACTGAAGCATCGATGCGCGCGTGGTACCGTATGGCGTGGGGGACGGGGCATCACGCGGTGTGCGTGCAGCCTCCGCCTCGAAAGATTGTCACCCAGGCGGTTGCGTGAAGAAGGCTTTGATCACGGGCATTACCGGGCAGGATGGTTCCTACCTGGCTGAACTTTTGCTTGCCAAGGGTTACCAGGTCCACGGCATCAAGCGGCGCAGCTCACTCTTCAATACGGCACGCATCGATCATCTTTACCAGGACCCGCACGTCCAACATCAGAAGCTGTTGCTGCATTACGGCGATCTGACGGATACGTCAAGCCTGATCCATATCATGCAGCAGGTGCAGCCGGACGAGGTTTACAACCTTGCCGCCCAGAGCCACGTAAAGGTGTCCTTCGAGGAGCCGGAGTATACGGCGAACAGCGACGCCATCGGCACGTTGCGGCTGCTGGAGGCGATCCGCACGTTGAGCCTGGAGACGAAGACGCGGTTCTACCAGGCGTCCACGTCGGAGATGTTCGGGCTGGTGCAAGAGACGCCGCAGCGTGAGACGACGCCGTTCTATCCACGCTCTCCCTATGGCGTCGCGAAGCTCTATGCCTACTGGATCACGGTGAATTATCGCGAGTCGTATGGGATATATGCCTGCAATGGCATCCTGTTCAACCACGAGTCGTCGCGTCGCGGCGAGACGTTTGTGACGCGGAAGATTACGCGCGCACTGGCGCGCATCAAGGTGGGCCTGCAGGACAAGCTCTACCTGGGCAACCTGGATGCGAAGCGCGACTGGGGACACGCCCGCGACTACGTGGAAGTGATGTGGCTGATGCTGCAGCAGGACAAGCCACAGGATTATGTGATCGCGACCGGTCACCAGTACAGTGTGCGTGACTTTGTCGAGCGGGCTGCCGAGCCGCTGGGCTTTCAGCTGCGTTGGAAGGGCGAGGGCGCCGAGGAGCAGGGCGTCGATGCCGACGGGCGTGTCATCGTTGCGGTAGATCCGCGCTACTTCCGTCCGTCGGAGGTGGAGACATTGCTGGGTGATGCATCGAAGGCGCACCGCGAGCTGGGCTGGAAGCCGCGCATCGGCTTCGCTGAGCTCGTCTCCGAGATGGTGACAGAAGACCTGAAGGAGGCCGAGCGAGATGCTCTGGTGCACAAGCACGGCTTCAACGCGTTTCGCTATCACGAGTAGCTGAATACTTCATAGCTGGGATCTGCATGAATCAAGACAACAGGATTTTTATTGCGGGCCATCGCGGGCTGGTGGGCTCCGCCATCACCGCGTATTTGCAGCAACAGGGATTCACCCAACTTCTGCTGCGCACTCGTGCCGAGCTCGATCTGCTGGATGCGCGAGCCGTTCGCGAGTTCTTTGCCGCCGAACGTCCGGAGTACGTCTTTCTCGCCGCGGCGAAGGTCGGCGGCATCCTGGCCAACGATACCTATCCGGCAGATTTCATCCGCGACAACCTGATCCTGCAGACCAATCTGATTGAGGCCAGCCACGCGGTAGGTGTCCGTCGGCTGCTCTTCCTCGGATCGAGCTGCATCTATCCGCGTCTTTGTCCGCAGCCGATTCGCGAAGAGTATCTGCTGACCGGACCGCTTGAGCCCACCAACCGCCCGTATGCACTTGCAAAGATCGCGGGCATCGAGATGTGTTGGGCGTACAACCGGCAGTATGGCACGCAGTACCTTGCCGGAATGCCGACGAACCTCTACGGTCCACAAGATAACTTCGATCTTGCGACCTCGCACGTACTTCCCGCACTGATGCGGAAGGTAGTTCAGGCAAAGGCCACGGGCAGCGACTTTATCGAAGTGTGGGGGACCGGCACGCCGCGCCGCGAGCTGTTGTACAGCGAAGATCTGGCAGCCGGCGTCGTCTTCCTGATGCAGCTGCCCAACAGCGCATTCCAGACGCTGATCCGTAACGAGCATGCACCGCTGATCAATATCGGTACCGGCGAGGATGTAACTATTCGTGAGCTGGCGCAGCTGGTGGCAACGGAGCTGGGATTCAACGGCGAGTTGCGCTTCGACACGACGAAGCCGGATGGCACGCCGCGCAAACTGCTCGATGTGTCACGCATGCATGGGCTAGGCTGGCGCGCGAAGACCGGCCTGGCCGAAGGGATTCGTAAGACCTACGCGGCTGCAGAAGCTCTGCTCAAGGCATAGATCCCACTGGCGCTGTGCGCGTCCGCCGCTCCCAAGAGCCGACGAATATCCATGCACCGAGAGCTAGCAGTGAGAGAACGCGGCCGACCCATACATCCATGGTGGTGCGCCAGCGGATCTGAATCTGTGAGCGCCCCTGCGGCACAGCGATCGTCAGCAATCCATCTTCCCGACGCAACCGTTGCGGGACGGGCACTCCATTGCGGCGCACAGTCCATGCCGGATAATCCATGAGCCGTATCACCGCGAAGCCTGCATCGGGCGTATCGATGAGGATAGCGCGGCGCTCCGGCAGCCACTGCTGAATCGTGATGGTCGCGCGACGTTCCGTCTTTGGGTCGGCCTGCCATTCGGGATTCTCGTCCTTGCCGCTGTTGGGCTCCTCGGCTCCAGGGCTGGCGAGTACGCGCACCGCCGGCATGTCCTGATCGATCTCCGCGTTGTCGTCGTCGCGTGGGGTGTATTCGTCCGTGCCCTCTTCCCCGGAGCCATCGTGCATGAGATCGACCTGCGCAGAGACGGCGTCTTCGCTGTCGCAGGTCTGATGGAGGTAGGGGACGACCGGAATCACTGCCGCAATACATGCGGCAACGATGAGAGCTACGATCCACGGGGAGCGGATGCGTTTGGTGAGCGCGGCGCCAAGGAAGAAGGCGACCACGGGCGCAAGCACGAGCAGCCAGCGCCAGGGAAACTGCACGTAGTTCAGGTGGGGCGCGAGACGCCACACCGGTGTGCTGATGGGCAGCAACAGCAGCAGGATCAACGGAGCGAGCGAGGCCAGCCACAAGAGTCGGCGATTGCGCAGCACATTCTGCGAAAGCAGAAGAGCTACCGCTGCAACGCCGAGCAGGACACAAGCGATCACCGAGGCGGTATGCAGGACGCCGTCATGGAATGACTCACCGATGCGATGGAAGAGGAAGCTGTCCTGAAAGCGCATTCCTGGACCGACGGCGCGTGCGATCTCCACCCAGTGTTGCTGGTACGCAGCAGGTACCAGATAGAACGCCGCCAGCCCGAGCCCGAGCGCGGTGGCGCCGCCGAGCCGCAGCGGCGCCTCCCAGCGGCGATCGGACACGAGACGCAAAAGCGCGATCCATAGCAACGCATAGCAGGCCATCACGCCGGAAGGTGCGTTCATGAGCCAGATGCCGGCGATAGTGGTGGAGAGCGCTGCGATGGGGGGCAACGGCCTGAGGCTGAAGACCAGCAGCAGCGGCAGCAGCGCGGACGCCATCAGCTCGGCATAGGCGGTGCGCTCGTAGACGACGAAGAGCATGTAGGGGTTCGCGATGTAGAGGCACGCGGCTGCCGTTGCGGCAATGGGAGTCAGATACTCCGCCGCGAAACGGCGCATGGTGAATCCGGCACACCCAAGGCAGATCGCGGTGAAGCACCAGGGTGTTGCCTGCCAGCCGAAGACAGTGCCCAGCAGCGCGCCGAGCATCCACGATGCGGGCGGGTAGAAGATGAATCGGGGTTCACCTGCGCCGAAGTTCGCGGACGTCACCCAGTGCGGATAGAGCAGCCCGCTGTGCCATCCCCGGGCCACTTCCATCCAGGAGACGAGGTGGAAGTCGAAGTCGTGTCCGCATGAGGGTCCGCTCTTCAACAGCAAGCCCGTAGCGGCGAAGACGGTGAGCAGCAGCGCGGCCAGGGAGAGCAGCGCGCCTGACCACCTGCGGGTCACGGGGTCAGCCGCAGGGTGTGTTCTGCGGCCCGCTGCACGGCTGCAGGCGTAAACGGTAACGCAAACGTTGTGCCGCCGTACCAGGCAGGCCACTGATCGCGATACCACGGGCTGACGGGATCTCCCGACTGGCCCATCACCACATTTTCTGTGGAGGCGTCCACATCGCTCCAGTCCATCGTGAAGCGCTGCGATGGTCCGAAGTCGTGGCCGACCTGCTTCACTGTCGTAGTGTCTCCGGATTGCGGCAACGGTCCGATGCCGGTCCAACCGAAGAAGGGAATCATGCCATAGAGCGGATGCGCGAGCGCGATGGTGTGCTCATCGCCGTAGCGCCAGTTTTTCAGTGATGCAGGCGCGTGGCGCACGTCGAGACCGCGTGCGACGGCCGCAGCCAGTAGATCATCCCAGCTCGCATAGTTTTTGGGCAGCCATGCGGCGGGCGTTGTGGTGATGAGCTGCTCTTCCGCGTAGGCGCTCTCCGGCCACTCGTAGACCTTCCAGTCATTGCCGAGCTTGGGTTCAAGCAGCAGAGGCCACAGCGCATCCCTGGCTGCGGTGACGATAGCTGGCGCGGCTTCCTGGGTGTGCATGCCGCCGCTCCAGGAACGGAGAATATCTGCCGCGGCGCGCAGACGCGCGGTGGAGTGTTGCGCGTGGTCGATGGCATAGGCGAAGCGTTGCGCGAGCTCGTGGTTCAACTCCGAGTCGATATCGGTCTGTAGCGTGAGCATGTCGGCGCGGGTCATTTTTTCGCGGCTACCCAGCCACTTCCAGATACGCTCGTTGCGATAGGGTGCCGCCCACTCCAGCGTGAGCGGTGTGGCGTAGCCATCCGGCGTAATGCGCGAGTTCGCCGTTGCCAGGATGCCGTTCGGTGGGTCGAGACTGGTCGGCAGTGAGGCGAAGGGGAGCACGCCCTGCCACTCATGCGCGGTGTCCGCGATTGGTCCAGGCGCCAGACCGCCGGGACGCTGTGGGAGATGACCGATGGCCTGGTAGCCGATATGCCCCTGATCGTCCGCATAGACGACGTTGAGCGTCGGCGCCCACCACTGGCTCGCGGCTGCTTCGAACTCCTGCCAGTTGCCGGCCGTGTTCAGCGCGAAGATTGGGATGCCGCTGGCGAAATGCGGGTCGTAGACGGTCCAGCGAAGTGAGATAGTGCGCGATTCGTGAGGCAGCAACGGAGTGAGCACGGGGCCATGTCCGGTTCTCAACACGTCGAAGTCCTGGTCCGCGCCAAAGCGCACGTGGATAGTTTCGTGATCGCGCTCCATGGCGCGCCAGGCGCTGCCGTCCCAGTAGTCGCCCTGTCCATTCGTGCGCTCGACGTAGAGGTCCTGCGTGTCGCCGTACATCGCGGTGTAGCCCCAGGCGATGTGCTCGTTATGTCCGGCGACGATCATCGGCAGTCCGGGCAGTGCGACGCCCGCGGCGTGAAAGCCGGGCGCGCGCAGGTCCATCTCGTACCAGATGCCGGGGACATTATGTTTCAGGTGCATGTCGTTCGATAGCAGCGGATGGCCGCTCGCCGTGTGCATGCCGCTCAGCGCCCACTCGTTCGAGCCCGGCGTGCAATCGCGGCAGGGTTCTGCGTTGCCCATACTCGCGCGCAGTTCGAGTAGGTCCTCCGCAATGCCGCTGAAGGATTCCTCGTCGGATTGTAGAGGCGGTGCGTTCTCCGGTGGCTTGGATAGGTCGGGGGTGGCCTGCGTGGGAGGGTGATCGCGCCAAGAGCCGGTGGGGTAGAGATCGGCCGCGAGGGTGGGGCCGATCTTCTGCGTTACCTGCTCCCGCGCAAGCTTGATGGACCATTGCTCATCGAGCATCTGCACCATGCTGAGAACCACCAGCACCGAGTCCACCGGCTGCCAGCGGCGCGGCTGATAGTGGAGCAGGCGGAACTCGGCGGGCAGCGCATCCGCCTCGGCGATGTATGCATTCACGCCACGCGCGTAGTCCTCGAAGAGGCGACGGTCCTGGGGCGACAGGCTGGCGGTGAGCCGCTCCGCGGTCTGGCGAAACTGCAGCACCCGCTGGGTGCGATCGTGCGCGACGTACTTGCTGCCGAGGATCTCCGCCAGCTCGCCCGCAGCCACGCGACGCAGCATATCCATCTGCCACAGGCGATCCTGCGCCGCGACGTAGCCCTGCGCGGCAATCAGGTCGTCAATCGATGCAGCCGAGATATGGGGCACGCCCTGATGGTCACGCTGCACCGTAACCGGCGCCAAAACAGCAATCGACCGGCGATCGCCGTCGATTTGCGGCAGCTGCGCCTGCATGGCGTGCCGCAGCCATAGCATGCCCGCGCCCGCCGCCACAGCCAGCAGCAGGATCAGCGTAAGACAGGCCCGTAGCAGCCGGAAGAACCAGCCGCGTTTTCGTTTCAAAGTCTTTCCTCGAGGTGTCGCATTCCGACGTTTTGTGTAGCCAGTCCGGCCGGCGTCTCGGGGGATGCACCGGCACCGGCACATTCACACCATATCGCAGCTGCTTGACAGCAGGGGGCGGCCCGGCAATCCTAATCATTCTCTCGAATGGGCCCGGTGTGGCAAGGAGCTGCTGTTGAACGTTCGCGTCTTTTATCACGACAAGTGTTTCGATGGGGCGTGTTCCGCCTCGCTGTTTACCCGGTTTCACCGCGAGTGCATCGAACCCACGGCCAACTACGGATACCACGGACTGGTGCATCGCGCAGGAGCCCTCTTCAACGAAGCCGACTTCGCCGGCGACGAAAATGCGATCGTCGACTTCAAATATTCCGCTTCGCCGAAAATTACCTGGTGGTTCGACCACCACCTCAGTGCATTCCTGACGCCGGAGGACCAGGAAGATTACCGGCGCGGAATGGCCGATGGACGCTACGCCATGCGGCGCTTCTACGATCCCGCTTACACCTCCTGCGCCGGGTGGCTGACTCACATCGCGTCCACGCGTTTCGGCTTCAACGCGGCGCCGATGGCGGAGCTGGTGAAGTGGGCAGATATTGTGGACGGCGCTCGCTATGAGAGCGCGGAGGCAGCGGTCGAAATGGCCGAGCCGGCGATGAAGCTGACATTGGTTATCGAATCGACGGCCGATCCGGCGCTGATCCCGCGCATGATTCCGTTGCTGACCGAGGAGCCGCTGGCCGCTGTATTAAGAGAGCCTTTCATCGCCACGCTACTGCCGCCGCTGTTAAAACGCCACCAGCAGTCCGTGGAGTTGATTCGCGAGCGGTCCGAGTGCAAGGACGGCACGATCTACTTCGACCTCACCGACCACCAGCTTGAGGGCTACAACAAGTTCATTCCGTATTACCTGCATCCGCAGGCGACCTACAACATTGGGCTGAGCAAGTCGAGCTTCCGCACGAAGGTGGCGGTGGGCTCGAACCCGTGGACGACGCGGACACCGGAGCAGATGCTGAACCTGGCGACGATCTGCGAACGTTACGGCGGCGGCGGCCACGCGCGGGTCGGCGCTATCTCGTTTCCGCCTGACCGCTCCGATGAGGCACGAGAGGCCGCGGCGACCATCGTCGCGGAGCTTCGTGCGCACGAGCGCAGCGTGGTTTGAGGCTTACCTGAGGATCCGCACGTTTCCTGTTGCATCGTGACTCTTTGCCCGGATCTCGATCGGTGTGGATAGATCCGGAATGCCTTCGTAGCGCGGAGTGTTTGCCATTAGCGCTTCGATCGTCTCGACGGACCCGATGCCGCCCCTGGCGCCCTCGGCCTTACAGTTCATCGCAGCAGCGGCACAGGAAAAGTCAAGTTGGCGTTCGAGTGGCCAGCCTTGCAGCAGCCCGTAGATGAAACCCGCATGGAAGATGTCACCGGCACCCGTCGTGTCGATGGCAGGCACGCGATACGCCGAGGCGTGGAGAAAGTGCTCTCCATCCCAGGCCAGAACGCCGTCCGGTCCCAGCGTGGCTGCGGTCAATTGGCATCCGAAGCGTCGCTGCAGCGCACGCAGCGCGGTTTTCAGATTGCCTTCTCCAGTAAGTCGGCCGGGAAGGTCCCTGCTGACAATGAGGTAGTCGACGTTTGCGATAAGGGCATCCACGCCAGCGTACTTATCGTCTAGATCGGCAATCACCGGAACGCCGGCTGCGCGAGCCCAACTCGCGGCGAGAGCGGCCGCGGCCGTGTCATGACCATCCACGTGCAGAGCGCGAGCATTCACGATCCACTCGCGGGTGAGCTCCTCCGGCTTCAGGATGACGCGTTCATCCCGGCGGCACAACACGGTTCGTTCGCCATGACTGTCTACAAGAATCAGGGATCTCGCGCTGGCGACGCCAGGGGTGTGCAGCAGCTGCGCTTCGACTCCCGTTCGGAGAAACTCTTGCGCGTGCAGTCTGGCTGCATCATCGTCTCCCAGCTTGCCGACATAGCGGGTGCTGAGTCCCCAGGTCTGGCAGGCCACTACGGTCGAGGCAACCTGGCCGCCGGGCGCAACCTTTTCCGAGTCATATTCGACTTTGGAGCCGCACTCCGGAAATTCGGACAATTGGATGGTGGTGTCGGTCGCATTCAAACCCACGCCGACTAGATCGACCTTCGGCAGCTGCATCATCCAGTGATTCTATCGGTCACGGGCGGCTTCGGACCGGCGGCAGTTCTCAGCCATCGACAAGAGTTAGGCAGGGGGAACTGGAGCTGATTCTCCGAAGCACCTCTCCGTCGAGCCGATCCATCCAAAATATCGCCCCACCCGAAGGTCACCTTTCCACAAAACTGCAGTGTCGAGGCCGTCTCGTATTTGTCTCAAAACAGGGCCCGCCATGCCACGAAGGTGGTGCAAAGCAGAGACAAAAGGAAAAGAAAAATTACCGAGGTAATTTGTCAGAAGTGGGAAACCGCTCCATTCTGGCACCGAGGTGCACACATGAAGACTCTGGCCACTTTCGTGTTATTGCTCGTTGGGATCACGGCGTCTGCACAGACTCCGCGGCTGCAGGCGGCCGACCTGGACATGGACACCCTGATGGGCATGCATTCCATGGGGGAAAAATCGGTGATGCAGGCATTCAGCGGCGCCTGTCACGTGACACCGATCTCGGATGTACCGGTTGCCGTCCGCAGCGTATTCGGTCAGCCGGTTTCGTCTATCTTCATCGGTCAATCGCCATCGGCTGCACACTTCATCGCGAGCGACGTCGATAAGACATACTTCTCAAACAGCAAGATCGTGGTATCCCTATGCTCGCACCTCAAGCCCGGCGCTACTTTGGATGCGATGCGCAAGTCCGCCGAGAAGCATGGCGTGCCCAATGCGTCCCACATGGCATGGATGTGGGAGACTCTGTCCTTCGATGAAAGCACGCATGAAGAGACCGTGCTTTCACGCTTCTATCTGGACGAGCACGGCATGCTGGTGAAGGCGCTGGGCGAACTCTTTCCCGGCCTGCCGGCCCTGATGGTGATCCAGCCGGGAAGTCCGTACTTCAACCACGACATCGAAGCCTTTCTGCAGAGCCATCACCCGGTGCAGTCTGCACAGGTGAGTCACTTAGTTGTGCGATAGCCGCGTCCAGACGCTGCTTACCTCGGCTGCCGATTTATCTTTTCTGTGGGCTCTTCGCACCGCAAGAAGACAATCGGCAGCCGCGGGCATTCCTGGTCCTCCGCATTCATACCTTTACTAACGCGGAGTTCGGTCTCCCCATCGCCTTAACGTCCTGCTGCCGGATGAGAGAAGATGGAAGACGATGACAACGCTGCGTCGTGTCGAATATGCCAGCCAGCGCAAGATGCGCGAGCGCAACACCGCCGTGTATCGTGCCGCGCATTGGCCGATCTGGATCTTTGTATTCTTCCTGGCGCCGGGGCCGCTTACCTTCGATCTCTTTGCGGGCCGGGGCAATCGCTGGAACATCCTGTGGCTGGCCGCCGTGCTGATCGGCACCGGTACTGCTGCGCTGCGCGGGCGGCTTCCGGGCGCCGAACCGGGCCCGTATATCCTGCGCTTCACGGAAGATCGCCCCAACCCGCTCTATCGCCGTGTCTGCTATACCTTCGGCTGGAATGCAGCTCTCAACTTCGCTTTGATGAACCTGGTCGGACTACTCGTGGTGGTGGCCACCGGTCGCTGGTATATGCAACAGATCTACGCACGTGTTTATGCGCCGGTTCTCGTCCTTATCGTTCTGCTGGGTCTCGCGGGCGTATTACCGCGTGTCCGGCGGTCTACCAAGGGCGAGGGCTCGGAGCGGCGTTACTTTTATGGAACCGTCTGGGCCGTCACACTCGCGCAGACCGTGCTGCTCCTGCTGTGGAAGGTGCTGCCACGCTCGCATGGGGGCGATGTTACGAAGCTCGTTGTGTACGGTGGCGTGCTGATGCTTGTCGGGGTTGCCGCGGCCATGGGTCTGCTGCCGCGTACACGGCCGATCCTGCCCGGGGAGTTGATCGTTGCGGATTAGCGGTGGGCCGATTCGCGAGAGGCGGATGAGCTGGCGCAGGCGCATCGCGACGGCAGCGGTTGCTGGCCCCGTCGCGCTCATCGTGCTGGGATGGTTGTTTGAGCGAGCGGGCCGGAAACTGGACGCACGACGATACCCGCCACAGGGATTGCTGCTGTCGCGCCGGGGCCGCTATCTCCATGTTCTGCAGGAGGGAAGTGGTCGGCCTGCAGTCGTCTTTGAAGCCGGACTTGCCGCGACATCGTTGAGTTGGGCCAGGGCGCAGCCACTCGTGGCATCGTTCAGCAGCACGTCGAGCTATGATCGCGCGGGTCTTGGCTGGAGTTCGCCGGTGGCATCGCGGCCTTCGCTCGGCGAAATGCTCGACGACCTGCGCGGAGTCGTTGCATGGGCGGGTGGCGGGGAACCCGTCGTACTGGTTAGTCACTCATTCGGCGCGATTCTGGCACTCGCATTTGCTGCGCGGTATCCCGAGCAGGTCGCCGGACTGGTGCTCGTGGATCCGGTCTCTGTTGCAAGCTGGGCAGCATGTTCCGCCGGCGATCAACACCGACTCAAGGTCGGCGCAGACCTCTCGCGCCGCGGAGCGTGGCTGGCGGAATTCGGTGTGGTGCGCGCCGCGCTCGCATTTTTATTGCACGGCGGCAAGCGCGTGTCACGGCATATCGGCCGACGCGCAGCAGGCCGTGGCGCGGCAACGCTCGAACGGCTGACGAGTGAGGTCAGCAAGCTGCCGCAAGAGCTGTGGCCGACGATTGCCGCGCACTGGAGTCGCCCGGAGAGCTTTCGCGCCATGGCCGGCACGCTGGAGGCTCTGCCCGAGTACGCCACGGCCTTGGGGCGACCGATGCTGCCGCCAGAGCTGCCGGTCGCCATACTCTCTGCAGCGTCCGCGACTCAGGAGGAGCTGCGCGAGCGCGATGGCTGGCTGGTGAGGCAGCTTGAGATAGAACACACGGTGCTGCCGCAAACGGGCCACTGGTTACATCTGGACCGACCAAACGATGTAGCCGCGGCAGTGCATTGGTGCGTGGAAAAGGCTCGTCTGCGCGAATGAGCGCGTTGCGCTCCGAGTATGTGCAGCGTGAGTGTCCTGAGTCTTCGGTAGGGTCTAGAGCATGCTCACAGTAGGTATAGAGAAGAGCGCGATGCTCCGCGTGGCTTTTCCGTCAAGAAAAGCCACACTTCGCAGAACTTGGCTCTATGCAGCAACAGTGAACATGCTTTAAGTCCGCGCGACGGAGTGATGATGGTGTGCATGAGCGCGCAGCGCCAGGCCGCTGGCTACGGAGGTGAACTCGTCACCCGTTCGCACCCGGTCTGCACCGAATCTGCGCTCGAAGATACTGCGGACCGCCGGTACCAGCGAAGAGCCCCCCGTCAGGAAGACGCGGTCGACCTGTGAGTTGGAGATGCTGGACGCTTCCATGACCTCTTGGACAGCCGTCTCGATTGCTTGGAGTTCGGGAGCGATCCACTGCTCGAACTCGGCGCGTGTGACGGGTGCTCGCATGTTGAGGCCGTGCTCGCGAAAACGGAAGTCTGTCTGCAACTGATTGGAAAGCGCGACTTTGGTGCGCTGTACCGACTGGTGTAACTGGTATCCCAGGTCCCCTTCGATCAACTCGGACAATGCGGCGATCTTTTCCGGCTCGAAGGCGCGCACACGCGCGGCACGCAGCATCTCGCCCACCGCGCGCGTGCGCAAAAACGAAAGATGGTGCCAGTGCTCCAAGCGCGCATAGACCCAGTTGGGCACGGCAACCAGCGTCTTATTTCCGGAGCGTTCCAGCGTACCCGCCCCCAGGTGAGGTGAGACCAGGTGACGTATCAGGCGCGCGTCAAAGGCATCCCCGGCCAGGCCGACGCCGCTATTTGCAAGCAACTCGTGCCCTTGATCGCGCAGATGCGCATGCGGGCGAAGCCGGAGAAGAGAGAAGTCGCTGGTGCCACCACCGAAGTCCCCGATAAGCACAAGCTCTTCGCTCTGCAGTGTAGAGGCGTAGTGATATGCCGCAGCAACCGGCTCAAATTCAAATGCCACCTGGGTGAATCCTGCCTTGGCGAAGGCCACACGAAGCCGGTCCAGCGCGAACTCGTCATCGGACTCCGACTCAGCGCCGACGAAGTGCACTGGCCGGCCGACGACGGCGGCCGTGACGGAGCGTTCGAAGGAGTGCTCGGCGTGCTGGCGCAGATCGCCGAGGATGCGCGCTACCAGATCTTCCAGAAGCTGACTGCGGCCGAAGACTTCCGTGCTTGTCAGGGAACGGCTGGAAAGATAGGACTTCAGCGATTGAATCAGCCGTCCCTTCGGCTCCGCAGCGAGGTAGCGCTCGATGCCCTCCGGTCCGCTCCAGGAGTGGAGTTGCACGCGGCCTTTTGTCTTTGACTGCTCAAGGTAGAGCAGAGACCGATACGCGGCGGTTAGCCCGCTTGCGGCAGGGAATTGAAGGAGGTCCACTCGGCCATGTTGGTCAGCGCGAGCGATAGAGCTGTTCGTTGTTCCAAAGTCGATTCCCAGCATAAAAAAAGGCACCATCCCATAGCTTTGAAGGCGCATGCGCGCTATCTCTCATAGAGGAAAGCGATTCCACAGAGAGCAATCAACGCGACCGTTACTGCAATCAGATTCATGTCCAATGCATGAACTCGACGGCCAAATTGGAGCTTTAGCGGCAGTATGCCATTGGGATCGGATAGCTGGCCGCCGTAAAATACACGGCTGAAGAAAGCAATAAGGAATCCGATGGGTGAAATTGCGGCCAGCATGAGGGCCAGATAGAAATTGGAAGAATCACCCCGGAACCAGATCAAAAACAGTTGAATTCTTGCGAGGATCGCGACCGTAAAGCTCTGCCAGACGATGTGAAAACGGGCGTGTCCAGTCCAACTCGGGTTTGTCGCGTGGGTCGAATTTAGATCAATCGCAAGTTGTGCAACTCCCTGGATCGTGCAGCTTCCCGCGGATTGCCGTGAGCGGACTGCGAAGATCATGCGCAAGCGAATCTGTAATGGTGTGCAGCTGATGCATCGAATTCTCAATCCGATCAAGCATATGATTCAACGTCCGCGCGAGGTGTCCGATCTCATCCTTACGATCGTTCGTAGGCACCCTGCTGCTGAGGTCAGCTTGACCTATCTCAGAAGCAGCTTCAGTGATCTTCCTAACGTCGCCCAGCATCCTCTTCGTCACGTAGAAAACGATGCCGAAGCCCAAGAAGACGGTGATCACATAGAGGCCGAAGAAGCGCGCCCGCAGATTTCGGAGAACCCGACGCTCGTCTCTCTCCGATAGTCCGAGATAAATGCCGCTTCCGTCCCCGATTTGCACGGAGGCCACGCGAAACGGAATAGGAAAGCCTTTTACCCGAAGGTCTCGCGGGACATCGGGGACTATTTTCAATGAACGGATCGCTTCGATAGTCATACTGACATCGCCACTTCCCACCCACAGCTTGCGTGCGCCGTCCTTACCAATCTGCAGGAAGAAAACAGAATCATTTTCAGGTCCGCTGGAGCGCAGCTTGTTTGGAACTTCCCGGCTGGCAAGTTCTGCTACTTCACAACGACTCGATTGTAGAGACGATCTTTAGGGGTGTGCTGGGCAACATCGCCGAGAACCTCTACTTCGCCGGAGAGCCACGCGTCACTCCGTCGCTGGATGTCGCTTGCGACATAGTTGCCAAGCATGGCGTAAGCAGGAGACAGGCCGGTAGTGGGATTCGTCGTTTGGACAAAAAAGGTACAGCTGGTGTTTGCCGCTCTTATCCAGAAAGCGCGATCCTCTGCGGGACCCCGTCATTATGGCCTACCGAGGCCGAACGATACTGCCGAGAACCTAGGGAACGTCAACATTGCGCCAAGCCTGGAGTGGACTGAGGGATTTGGACAGAATTTCTTTGATACAATCCAATCACGAAATGGTGACAGTTTCGGAGGTCTGCTATCGCTTGTTGGGGACAGTTTCATACTGTCCAGAAATCCAGAATTCGGTTGTTCCGGATGGAATGGGTTGAGCAGGCGAAAGAGTACACAGTAAAACAGCCAGTAAAACGAACAGTGTTGCGGCAAGTGGTTGAAAATGCAGTGGGGACGTAGTTCAGTTGGTTAGAATGCTGCCCTGTCACGGCAGAGGTCGCGGGTTCGAGCCCCGTCGTCCCCGCCATACATTCCAAAGCACTTACGGAATATATGGGACCGAAGTGGCAAGCCAATCCTCTTCTTCAACAGTAAAGATCAAGCCCAGCACTCCTGCCCCGATATCACGGTGGTCAACTTGTAACAGCAACTCTGTTACAGGTACTTCATGTTCGTCAGGTCCTCAATCAACCCCGGTCCGGTCGGATCCCAACCCAGTGTTTTGCGCGTCCAGTCGCTGGTGGCCGGCATGTCCAGGCCCGCGAAGTACGCGAGCCAGCCAAAGTGCTCGGCGGCCTTGTCCTTATCGAGCGACACGACTGGGATCTTCAGCCCTTTGCCGATGGTCTCCGCGATCTCGCGCAGCGCCACGCCTTCTTCCTGCACTGCGTGGTATACCGTAACGCCGGGCCCAGTTTGCTCCACAGCGAGTCGGTACAAGTGAGCCACGTCCGCAAGCGGAGCCGCGGCCCAGCGGTTTGCGCCGTCGCCGACGTAGGCGGAAACACCCTTTTGGCGGGCGGCTTCCGTGAGAAAAGGCACCAGACCCTGCTTGCGCGTGTCATGCACCTGCGGCAGGCGCACGATTGCCACGCGGACACCGCGCTCGGCCGCGGCTCGCGTCGCCCCCTCCGGTTGCCGTGGAAAAGTGTCCGCGCTCTGCGGCGGATCGCTTTCCAGGCGCAGATGCCCCGGGCCGCCGCTCGCCAGCCCAGTGCCGGAGGTTACCACCAGCAGCTTGCCCGGTTCGAGCGCGGACCCGAGTGCCTCGATGGCCTCGCGCTCGTCTTTCCCGTTCTCGGCGAACTTCGACATGTCGTCATGATTGAACGCCAGGTTTACCACCACATCCATGCCTGCCGCTCCGCTGCGCAGGCTGTCTAGATCCTGGAGACTGCCGCGGTGCACCTCGGCGCCCACGGCCTTCAATTGCTGCACGCCGGCTTCGCTGCGTGAAAGGCCGCGCACCTGATGACCCGCGGCAATGAGTTCCTTCAACAGTTCGGTCCCGATAAAACCTGTCGCTCCCGTTACAAAAATTCGCATGACCTATCTCCCCTGCTGTTTGCCGGCGCGACGAAGTAGTGCCGTGCCGGAAGTGTGTTCGAGTCTCCGCCGCGAAGCGGAGACAATCTCCGGTTATAAGATAAGCGGAGATTGTCTCCGGTTGCATAACTTCTGAGAAAATTAGATGATGCCCAAGCAGGCCCCGCCAACGACTGTCGCACGCAAGCCCCGCGTGGATGCTCAGCGTAACCGCGAGCGCATTCTGGAGGTTGCGCGCGAAGCCTTCACCCAACACGGGCCGGAGGCAACGCTGGACGACATTGCCCGTCGCGCGGAGATTGGCCCGGGCACCCTTTATCGCCACTTCCCCTCGCGGGATACCCTGATCGAAGCCGTGTTTCGCAAGCAGGTAGAAAAACTGACAGGAGCGGGGCAGAGCTACGCCGTCACCATGCGACCGCTGGAAGCGCTTCGAGCGTGGATGCTCCTGTTCATTGAGTACGTTGCATGCAAGCTGCTCATTCTGCCAGCCATGGACACCGTGCCCGGGGGATCGACGCGCATGATTGAAGGCACGCGCGGCCTGATTCACAGCACGTTCCGTGGGTTGGTGCAGCGTGCAGTCGATAGTGGCGATCTTCGTGCCGGTACAGATCCTGACGACATCATCCGCGCCCTTATTGGCGTCTTCCACACCACGTCTTTGCCGGGTTGGGAATCCAGCGCCCGCAGGATTGTCGAAATCCTCATTGACGGTTCGCGCTCAGGAAATTAGTCCGGATTACGCTTTTGTCAGCCGCTGAAGTTACCCACCTTTAGAGTGATGAACTGGGTGGTGCAGTCACATTGGCCACCATCAGGAAATTTGCTCTATGGATTGACGATCATGCAATGAACGCCTTGGGTGCCTTCCCCTCGCGGTACGGGGAATACCAGTTGTGATCGGCAGGCCACTTGGTCTGGTACTTGACGTTCTGGGCACCGGTGGGCAGACTGTCCTGCGTGCGGATCGTCCACATGAGCAATTCGCTCATGAGCCTTACTTGTTCCGTGGCAACGCCGGCGTGCCCGAACAGATTGTGGAGTTCGCAGGGGTCAGCACGCAGGTTGTACATTTGCCCATATTCCATCATGTCGTAGATGAGCTTCCAGTCGCCCATGCGCACCATCTTCTCAAGACCCGATTGCGTGACCTTGTTTAGCTCGTCGAAGCCGGCGCTTCGAGGATTGGCGCGTGCGCGATCGGCGGCTCGCGGACCCTCGGGGAGAACAAAAGGCACGTGGTCGGATGCCGTGTAGTACAGACCACCCAGGCCAACCGTGGAGTAGATACTGCGGAACTCTTCTTGAGGGTAGCTTTGGCCTTGCAGCAACGGCCATAGGCTTCTACCCTGCACTCCGTGAGGAATGGGTGCTCCCATGATCTCGCATAGGGTCGGCATGACGTCCGCCATGGAGACAAATGCCGAAGTGCCCACCGAAGACGGTTGAACACCGGCCCCCGACCATACCATGGGGATGCGGGTGAGGCATTCGAACAGCCCCACACCTTTGCGTGCGAGCCCGTAATCCATCAGGTAGTCGCCATGGTCGGCAAGATAAACCAGAACGGTATTCGAACGCAGGTTCTTCCGATCGAGAAAGTCCACCAGCCGCGCTAGCTGGTCATCCAGCAGGCGGAGCATACCTAGATAGTTCGATTTGTAGCGGCGCCAGTTCTCCTCTGTCGGAAAGCCAGCCTCCTGATGTCCGTACTCCCATTGCGCACGATAGCCAAGCTGCGAAAGCACCTCCGGACCGGCGCAACGAGGGGGAAGTGAGTCGGGTGGAAACATGTTCCAGTAAGGGGCGGGAACCTGCTCGGGATCGTGGGGCTCTGAGAAGCCGACTTGCAGGATGAATGGGGTAGACCCCGAGCCCTCGATGAACTCCATGGCGTCGGATACGATGCGGTAGGGAAACTGCGCCTCAAGTGGAAACGGTGTGGGCTCAAGAGCGATGTTGGCATGAATCGATTTGAGCCACCGCTCGTAGGTCACGTAGCTTTCCGGGGGGTTCGGAGGCATCCATCCCTCCTGAAGACCGTAGGTCCGCCAGAAGTCCAGATCGCCCTCTTTCAGGAAAGTATGGTTTTTGCCTGCCAGGCCGGTGCGATACCCCTGGCTCTTTGCAACCTGATACAGATGCTCGGTGTAGAAGGCGTCGTCGGCGAGTTCGTTGGAACGCACCCGGTGGGCATCCGGCCAGCGCCCTGTGAGCATACTGGTGCGGCTCGGCACGCATAGCGGAGCGGTGCAGTACGCGTGGTCGAAGCCAATACCTCGTTCGGCCAGACGATCCAGAGTCGGGCTGGTGTCCAGGGGATAGCCGGAACGCTTGGTAAGTCCGGCACGATGCTGGTCGGAGACGATGAAGATGATGTTTGGGCGCCGCCCTGGGCCTTCCACTGGTGCGCTCGCTTGCTCTGCGGTAGCGGGTACGGCTGCGCTCATCAAACTGAGCGAAGCCGTCTTCAAAAATGCTCTTCTTTCCATACCGACGTTGTCTCCTTTGGCATCAAGGTCTCAGGTGCAGCGTCCTGCCCCTCCTCACCATCTTGCGCCACGCGTGGCTTATAGAACGTGCCGAGATTCTCCGCGAGTTGGTGCAGGGAATTGCCGAAAGTCAGTGCAGACTTATGCGACAAGCGAGAAACAGATGTCTCCGCGTCGCTTTGTCCCGAGATGACAACGGGACCTCAGAGACTCCGTGAGCAACCACAGTGAGAGGCGACTATAACAAGCAATACTCGAAAGCTCACCGTGCAATCGATTACATAACAGCAGCAAAGTTACATACGAATTCTTTCACTGTCAATAGACACCCAGATTGAGAGACACAGACTCGGAGTCGTTTTACGGGGCTATGGCTCACGCCCGGTCGAGCACTACCCGGCCCTCTCCGGTCCGCGATTCCTCTGGAACAATGTGACCCGCGCCAAGGTCCATCCGCCACATTGCGCGGAGCCAGAAGATCAGCACCAGCAGGTACACAGTAGCCAGCGTGTAAGACCAGGCGGCATATATCCCAGCGTTCTGTGCGATAGCGGCCCGGTATTTCTCTACCTGGGCTATCAAACTCACGAAGCTATAGATGGCAAACCCTATCGTCTCCTGAACGACCGAGCCCGAGACCCTTTTCCAAGCCGCCCAAGCGAACAGCAGGACGAACAGAATCGCGAGAGCCACCTGTCCCCGATCCAGCGAAACCGGGCCGTGTGTCTTCCATATCGTTCCTGCGAACCACCCGCCTCCACCCGCGATCGCCGCAAGTCCCGCGACCAGACCGCCTCTTGCCCGCGTCCAGCCACCTCGTAATCGGATCAGCCATACTGCCATCTCCGCGGCCACTATCATTTGCAACAAGACATCGGTAGAAGAAAAACCGTTGTAGATCGATCCCATCATGCTCCGCGATACGTGCCCCGAAACTGCAAACAACACCACGGACCGCACCGCATAGAAGGCGATCAACGTAGTGAACATGGGGAGCCGCCTCGCGCCGCCCCGTGCAGCCAGCACTACCAGCAGAGCGATCTGCAGTGCCACGCCCAATGCCCAGAGCGATGTATTTAAGGTCGCGTGCATTGCTTCATCCTGTTCTGTCAGTCGTTGTCAGGCGCCCCAGTCAGTGGCCTGACTTTGAAATACTCTGGAGTAAATGTAACAGGAATGGGCACGTAAGGTTGCGGTGTCTGCGTGTAATCGAAGCAATCCGCAAAATCGTCCGCAGAGACGTCGCGTTGCCCCAGGCTCGCTACACTGAAGACCTCTTCGGTGTACTTCAAGAAGCCGCTGAACTCGTGCGTCTGATGGGAGATGTAACCGTGCTTCGCGTAGGGAGAGACGACAATCAGCGGCACGCGGAAGCCCAGACCCATCGGGTCCACTTGCGGTGGATTCACGTGGTCGTACCAGCCGCCCCAGTCATCCCACGCAATGAAAATTGCCGTGGAATCCCAGAAGGGACTCGCTCCAATCGCGTTCGTGATGTCCGCGACCCAGTCGGGCCCCTCAGCCGTCAGCCCAGGACCGGCGTGGTCTGAGAAAGCGGCTTCCGGAACAATCCATGTCACTTGCGCCAGTTGTCCGTTCTTGATGTCAGTCAACACCTGGGTCTCCGGCGAGATCACATCGCTGGTCCAATCCGGCCCGAAGCGTATGTGGCGGATCGCCTGAAACGCCGACCAGATAAAGCCGCTCTTGCCGGCAGCGGGTGCATAGTATTTCCAGGTAATGCCCTTTGCGTCCAGGTTGTCCGCCATCGTTCTGTAATCGAAGCATGGATACACCCCAGGCAGGTCGGTCCCATTCGGCCCCAGCAGAGCGACCCGTGTGGACGCCGGCGCGTCGCAACCCCAGATCCCAGCAGTCTTCGTGTTGTTCGGATTCTCATCCGCATTCGCCGACTGCCCGGCAATCATGTACTGGTGGGCCACAAAGCTAGGGCCTGTGTTCGATTGAAACATACGGTCCCCCAGCGTGTACGTTTTCGCCAGCGTCCAGTAGGGGACCGTCTCGGTCTGCGGCACATACGCATACGGCAGATTCGGAATGGGGTATCCCTTCCTCGCGTGCGAAAAGCCGTCGAGCTTCCCATTGTCCCAGTCCGCCCACCAACCTCCGTGGCTGTGGTCCAGGTCGGCCCCTTGCTCAAACGGGATCGGCTGCAGTTGGACCATCATTCCACGGCTCATGCCGGACTGCACCGTATCCGCTCCGGGAAATCCATTGAACAGATTGTCGAAGCTGCGGTTCTCCTGCATGATGACGACAATGTGCTGGATTTTCGAGGCCGCCGTCGGCGCAGGGGAAGGCGATGGTGTGGGCACAGGTGTCCCGCCCCCTCCGCACCCTGACATCAGTAGAGCCAAAGAGAGGGCAGCGCTTGCGAACGCGATGCAAGATCCCGATCGAAACATAAAGAAGAGTGCACTCCTCAAGTCGTACACAGACACAGTTACCGATTGTGTCAATCTTCTACTGAGACAGTTATATGTACCTGAAGTTGCGGGACAAATGGGGCGATTCGGATGAATTTTGATCTGTGCCGCTACCGGGTCTGCGTCGCGGCATCGTAGGCGGCTCTTGCTATCCTGGCGATGGCTTGCTTGCGAGTAGATTCATCGGCGGTGGAGTCCGTGACAAAAACGGCGATGGCAAGCTGCCTTCCATCCGGCAACGACACCAGCCCTATGTCATTTGTCGCGGCAGCGACTCCCTTTTCCACATCCGAGCTCCCGCTCTTGTGAGCCACGCGGGTACCGGCCGGCAGATCGCCGTCCAGACGCCCCGTAGGCATGGGCGGATCCATCCAGCCCACAAGCAATCCGGTATCATCCGCGGTCAGCGGCGAACGATCGCTGATTCTGCGAAGAAGCCGGACTGCACCCCGTGGCTCAAACCAGTTCCGATATTGGAGCGCCGTATCGTGATGCAGCGCTCGCTCTCCATCCCGAATCTGAAAGCCCACAATCCCGAGAGAGCTCATATAGGCGTCGACGGCCTGGGGGCCACCCGCAAGGCGCAGCAGGATGTCGGCCGCGGTGTTATCGCTGAGCGACACAGTTAGCTGCAATAGGGTTCGCAAGGGTGCGTCGACATCTGCATGCGGATACTTATCCTGCAACGGGCTGTAGGGCTTGGGTAGAATAAGGTCCGACGGCAGGAAGCGTATCGGCTGTGCCAACGAAACTTTACCCAGCTCCACCTGATGCAGGATCGTCATGGCCAGCGGTAGTTTGAAGACGGACTGCATGGGAGGGCGCGAGACCGGGTCCAGGTCGCAGTTCAGGTGCGTGCCAGGCAACGCGCAGGCCACCGACACCGTTCCATGCGCACTTGCCGCGATGCTCCGAATCTGTTGTTGGAGAGTGGGTTGCGCAACCGCGTGGCCGACGAAGAGAACCCAGAGCAAGCCGAGACGCATGGATGTAGCTTAGAAACATCGGGGTAGCCGGGACAATAACCAGGCCGATTCCTTGCGCTTATGCGGCAGCAGCCTTGCGTGTGCCTCGGCTTGCGTGTGCCTCGGATGGAGCGCTTCGTGTACCGGTCGCTTGCTCTCGGGAAGCCGCTTGGATGACCATAGGCTGATGTCTTTGCCTGCTTCGCCGGGCGCACTCTCGTGAGTGGTGTGTCAAAGCAGGCAAGACGAGACTCCGCCGCATCACCGAGGGCCGATTCATGTCACGTATCGAAGCCGATACTCCAACGTTGCACAAAGCATGCTGTACGCCCGCTGCTGAGCGCAACGGCAACACCGCCCCATCCGCGTCACAGCCTTTTATCCCGCTGGCCGCGCCGGCGTCGCAAGCGGCGGATATGGTCTCACTGCCGGGTGGGACTTTTCTGATGGGCACCGACTACGCCGAGGCATTTCCGAACGATGGCGAGGGGCCGGTCCGCTCGGTCACGCTTGATCCATTTTCGATAGATCGCTTTCCGGTGACAAATCGTCGCTTTCACAAATTTGTGGAAGCCACCGGCTTCAAGACGGAAGCCGAACGTTTCGGCTGGTCCTTCGTCTTCTGGCAGCACATCTCCAAGAAGCGCTTTGCAGACCTTGTCGAAGATACCGTCGCCGCAACGCCATGGTGGTGTAAGGTTCCGGGGGCCTGCTGGCGATCGCCGGAAGGTCCCGGGTCGAGCATTCTGAAACGCGAGGAGCACCCGGTGGTGCATGTCTCGTGGAACGATGCGGAGGCCTTCTGCCGCTGGGCAGGGTTGCGGCTTCCGACGGAGGCCGAATGGGAGTATGCAGCACGCGGTGGTCTCGAACAAAAGCTCTACCCCTGGGGGGACAAGCTTCGAGTCCATGGTGAACACCAATGCAACATCTGGCAAGGAACATTTCCAACCGTCGATACCGGGGACGATGGGTTCACCGGGACCTGCCCGGTCAACGCATTTCCAGCCAATGGATACGGTATCTATTCGCTCTCCGGCAATGCTTGGGACTGGTGTGCGGATTGGTTCGGAACCGAGCACTGTGTGAATGAATCGCGGAACCCGAGCGGTCCTCAAGAGGGAACTGCGCGCGTGATGAAAGGTGGGTCTTTCCTGTGCCACAAGTCGTACTGCAATCGCTACCGTGTGGCCGCCCGCAGCGCTAACACACCGGACAGCTCCTCTGCCAACATGAGTTTCCGCTGTGCTCGCTAGATGCATTGTCACTGCAGGTGTAGACAAGAGCGCGACGATCCGCGTGGCTTTTCCGTCAAGAAAAGCAACAGTGAAAATGCTGTATATGCTCGTTCTTTTACTGCATCGCCGCTTCTCGCAATTCGCAGCACATCCGCAAAGCAGCACATCGGTGAAATGGATCAGAAGAACAACACAAGGGGTTATGGATGCCAAGTAAGAGTGCAAAGCTGCCGATGCGAGAGGTCGTGCTTGTTACCAGCGGAGATCTTCGACAATCGGCCAACCAGACATGCTGGCCAGCGCAACAAGAGCTGGAACAAAAGCTGACGCGCTGCTTCAGCGATGCGGGCGTGACTGTGACACGTGCCTTCCCCGTTGATCCCAAGACCGGGCACGGTTTCATCTCCAGTCAGCGCATGGGGATGGATATCTTCGCCGGCATCGATCCGGAGGCGAATCTGGTCTTCGCTACGGCGGCCTGGCAGTATTCGCATCATGTTCTTCCAGGCATGCGCAGCCATCGCGGTCCCATCCTGACGGTCGCGAACTGGTCGGGACGGTGGCCCGGCCTGGTCGGACTGTTGAATCTGAACGGCTCGATGATCAAAGCCGGCATACCATTCAGCACGCTTTGGAGCGAGGCCTTCACGGACGAATATTTCACGCGCAGTCTGCACGAGTGGGTCGAGCGTGGGAGTGTTACGCACGATCGGACGCATGTACGCGCCTTCGACGTGAGTGCGTTGCCGGCCGCGGCTGCAGCCAGGGGTAAGGCGCTCGCAGAAGATCTGCGGCGGCGCAAAGCGATCCTGGGAGTCTTCGATGAAGGATGCATGGGCATGTACAACGCCATCATCGACGACGAACTATTGAATCCCGCAGGCATTTACAAGGAGCGCCTCAGCCAATCCGCCTTAGTGGCTGCGATGCGGCGAGTCAGCGATGAGGAAGCGCATGCCGTCCGGAGTTGGCTCGATGGCCGTGGCGTCCATTTCGCTACTGGTGCAGATGAAGCAACCGAGCTTACGGATGCGCAGATTCACCAGCAGTGCAAGATGTACATCGCCGCGGTCCGCATGGCGGATGCGTTTGGCTGTGACGCCATTGGCATCCAATATCAGCAAGGCCTGAAGGATACAGTGCCCGCCTCCGACCTAGTGGAAGGCCTGCTGAACAATGCCGACCGTCCGCCCGTGTATCGCGAAGGGGATGGCAAAGAGCTCTACGCCGGTGGCCCGCTGCCGCACTTCAATGAGGTGGATGAGTGCGCCGGTGTGGATGCCTTGGTGACGAATCGCTGCTGGAGCGCCCTGGGTCTGGATCCGTCGACGACCCTCCACGATCTTCGTTGGGGTGAGCACTACACCGGCAATGGTATCGATGATTTTGTTTGGGTACTGCAGATCTCGGGCGCAGCGCCCGCGAATCACTTCGTTAAAGGGTATGCAGGTGCGTCCAGCGAGCGCCAGCCTTCCATGTACTTTCCGCTTGGGGGCGGTACGCTGAAAGGTATAGGCCGGGCGGGGAAGATCGTCTGGAGCCGCGTGTATGTTGCCGATAAGGCACTTCACGTCGATATCGGGACCGGCGCTGTCGTCGAACTACCGCCGGAAGAGACGCAGCGCAGATGGAGCCTGACCACGAGCCAATGGCCTCTGGTGAGCGCCATATTCGACGGAGTCTCGCGCGACGCATTCATGGGACGCCATCCCGCGAACCACGTGAACCTCGCCTACGTTCCCGATAAGGACTCTTCGACTGCGCTTGCAGTGAAGTGTGCGATGTTCCACGCGCTGGGCATTGAGGTACATCTGTGCGGCGATGCGAGCCTCGCTCAGGACGTGCATACGTAACAGGCACACGTCAGCTGTTCTGTACGACATATCGAATTCATTGTATGGTTGGTTTTCCTGCTGCTCGGTCCTTGGGATGCATTGCCTGTGGGCCGGACATAGGCTGCCAGTGCTGAGCGCGATTGCGTTTGTGGCAGAGCTCGCGGAGATGCAATGACGATCAACTCCCATGTGGTCAAGAGCACGGTCGTCGGTGCTCTCGGCGGCCTGCTCTTTGGCTTCGACACGGCGGTCATCTCCGGAGCGACGCACTCCCTGACCGGGACGTATCACCTCTCGCGTGGCTTGCTCGGCGTGACCGTCTCCATGGCGCTGTGGGGTACCGTGTTGGGGGCCATCTTTGCCGGCATCCCGGGGCAGCGCTTCGGCCGCCGAGACAGCCTGCGTGTCATGGCACTCTTCTACATCGTGTCGGCTGCGGGCTGCGCATTTGCGTGGAACTGGAGCGCTCTGCTGGTCTTCCGATTCATTGGAGGGCTCGGCATTGGCGGCTCATCGGTCCTGGGCCCGATGTACATCGCAGAGATTGCTCCCGCCGCTTGGCGAGGACGCCTGGTCGGCTTCTTTCAGGTAAATATCGTCATCGGCATCCTGCTCGCGTATATCTCAAATGCCATCATCGGCGGCTTTCACTTTGGCTTGCAGGAATGGCGCTGGCAGTTAGGTATCTCCGGCGTGCCGGCTGTGCTGTTTCTCATCACCTTGTTTGTGATTCCACGAAGCCCGCGATGGCTGGTCACGCAGTCGAACCTGAAAGAAGCGCTCGCTGTGTTGTGGGTGACCGGTACCCCAGACGCAGAGCAGGAACTCAAAGAAATCGTCGATTCCGTCCATCTCGAACAATCGAACGTGACCGAACCGCTCTTCTCGAAACAGAACCGGCTGCCGGTCTTTGTCGCGTTTACCGTTGGCATGTTCTCACAGCTCACCGGGATCAATGCGGTCCTTTACTACCTCAACGATATCTTTGCGCTGGCCGGTGCCAGTGCCGTCTCGAGTAACCTGCAGGCCATCGCTGTGGGTGCCACCAATCTTGTTGCCACGCTACTCGCTATGTCGGTGATTGACCGCTTTGGTCGGAAGAAGCTGCTGATGATCGGCACCGTTGGCCTGTTTTTGTGCCTGTCTACAATTGCGTACCTTTTCTCTACTCATCGTCATCTCGGCTGGTTGGTTTGGCTGCTCATGGCATACATTGCTTTCTTCGCCATGTCGCACGGCGCAGTTCTCTGGGTCTACATCAGTGAGGTCTTTCCGAACCGTGTGCGCGCCAAGGGACAGAGCCTGGGTAGTTCCGCGCACTGGATCACGAACGCCATTATCTCGGCGATCTTTCCTATGCTGGCAAAGATCTCCGGTGCGTATCCGTTCGTCTTCTTTGCCATCATGATGATCGTCGATCTCACGCTGGTGATGAAGTATTACCCCGAGACGAAGAACATTTCCCTGGAGCAGATGCAGCAACGTCTGGGCATCGACTCAGTATGATTGCAATGCCAATGAGGACACCGCGATGACTCGATCGATTTTTCTTGGAGCTCTTGTTGCAGCAGCCTGCGCTGCAACAGCTGCCGCCCAGGGCCCTGGCTGGCAGCCGGACCTGACCCGTCAGCAGACCTATATCCTGCATCGTGCGTCGAGTGCGGATCCGACAGGCGGGAATGCAGATTCCCGACATGTCGAGCCAGGTGCGACTGAGACCGTGCTCGACGCCGATGGACCAGGAACAATCTCGCACCTCTGGTTCACGATTGCGGATCGTGAGGCCTACCACCTCAAGCGCATCGTGCTGCGCATCTATTGGGACGGCGAAACGACGCCCAGTGTCGAGGCGCCGATCGGTGATTTCTTCGGCCTGGGGCTAGGCGAATATCACAGTTGGCAGTCCGAGATGCTCTCGGTCGGCAACGATAAAGCCCTGAACTCGTTTTTCCCCATGCCCTTCGCGCATCATGCACGCGTCACGGTGACGAATGAGGGCAAGCAGCCTATCCAAAGCCTCTACTACAACATCGACTATCGGACACAGTCGCAGCCGCTGCCTGCGGATACTGTCTATTTTCACGCAGAATATCGGCAGGCGCAGCCAAACCACGGCTGGACCGATGACTGGCAATCGAATGGCGATCCGCAGGTGAACGATAAACCGAATCTCGATGGCAAGGACAATTACGTATGGCTGGAAGCCAAAGGGCACGGCCAATATGTCGGAGTCACGATGTCCGTGCTGCAGAACCAGGACAAGTGGTGGGGTGAAGGCGACGACATGTTCTTCATCGACGGTGCAAGTAAGCCATCGATCAACGGCACCGGCACAGAAGACTATTTCCTCGGCGCCTGGGACTTCGGCGGCCACCCCTTCTCTTACCAGCTCTACGGGGCTCCCGTCGTAGGGGAGGAGTTGGCCGGTGGCCGGTCCAGTGTTTACCGCTTCCACCTCGACGCGCCGATTCCATTCACCAAATCGCTGAAGGCCACCATTGAGCACGGCCATGCGAATCACCGTTCCGACAACTTCTACTCGGTCGCCTATTGGTACCAGTCCGAGCCGCACGCCCCGCTGCCGCCGCTCCCCCCGGTCGAGCAGCGCATTCCGACACTCCAACCGGTGGGCGGTCCCGGCAATGCCGGGGTGCCTTCCAAGCCGAACACATCGCGATAGGATCTCTTGCTTCGCTTGCCCCATCTATTTTGCGTCTCAGTGTGACCGATGACTCTCGCCCTCTTGTCATAGAGGTGTGAGCGAACAACCATACCGGATCGTCGCGATCTTCCCCGCAGAGAGCAGCCTGAGAGATCTGCGTCATCGAGCGCTGGATATTCGCAGCGGATGGTCGCAGGAGCGTCGTCTTGGTTGACGCCGATTTGGCCGCGCTCATCCCTGAAAGGAGCACTCGTGGACACTTATATTAAGTCGGTGGTTGCACGCCTGGGGCTGGCAGGATCGTCCATTTGTGCGACGCTCCTCATACTCCTCGGAATAGGCGTCATCTGGCAGCCGGTCTTGCTGCCTTGGCTCTTAGGCTGCATCTTGATTGCAGCCGGCATTGCCGTGGCGGCAACGCTTTCGAAGACACGATCTGCCTGATTCGGAGGATGAGCTAGGCAATTCATCCTCCGCGGAGGACAAATATCGCATCCAATAAACGTAGTTTGTTTAGACAACTTTTAATAAGAGGACGTGAGCCGCAGGTATTGACCCGAACGCCACTGTCTATAGATTTCTCAGTCCTATAACGATCTTCAAACTGCAAGTTCATCTTGCGAGGGACACCCATGTTCATTATCTGGTGGATTATCGTCGGTCTCATTGCGGGCTTTATCACAGGAAAGCTCATGCAGGGCAGTGGCTTCGGCCCCCTGATGGATATCGTCATCGGCATCATCGGTGCGGTAATCGGCGGCTTCATTATGCGGTCTCTTGGCCATGCAGGCCAGGGAGGCATCATCTATACCGTTGCTGTTGCCGTGCTGGGCGCTGTCTTGCTGACCCTGCTGCTACGTCTGGTGACGCGCGGACGAGCAAGAACGGTCTAGTCAACAGCGAAGAGGGCCGGAGCAGAAGCCGGGCTGCAGTAAGGTAAACACCACCCTCGTCAGGCATTGTCGCCAGAGAAAAATGCCTCGACTGCCTCGCTCGACGCATGACATCATCCCGGCTTCTGCTCTGGTGGCGAAGCATAGAACGGAAAGGATGTGCTGCATGAAGAAGCCATATTTTTTGAAAAAAGCACGAAGACGGAGAAGGAGATCCTCCATGAAAAAGTCGCTTATCGGCGGGGCAATCATTGCATTTGCCGCCTGGTTCATTCTCAAGAATAAGTCTACGGATGCTGCGTCGCCAGCTGCCTGGGGCCTGAAGCAGCGGGCGGGCGGCGGTCTCGACAGTCTGAGAGGTAGGGCGAAACAGGCTGTAGGTAACGCAACCGGTGACGATTCCATGGCTGCGGAAGGCTTGGTCAACCAGGCGCTGGGAGCAGTCCGCACGGGCGTCGGAAAAGCAGCATCTGCGGTTACAGATGTGCTTCACTCCTAGCTGAAGTACATGCTCTGCAGGTGTACAGGGTGGAGTGATGAGTCTGGTGGCCTTTCGCCAAGAAAAGGCCACGCTTCCCAGACACACAAGATCGGGGAATCTGCTTCAGTCGACGAAGTAGCCCAGTTCAGTCAACGTCTTCTCGCTCATCTCCACGCTGAACAGACGGGCAGTCTTCGAAAAACGAAGGTTGTCCCGGAACCGGTCCAGATCTGTAGATCGCAGTTCCGTCTTCTGCCGAAGCATCTGGAGCAGGGTGTGGCTGTCCGTTTCATAGGTGAAGTCGCCGAAGGCGCCGCGGGACGGTCGAATCGTCAAATAGACGGACATCGGGGAAAAGCCGCCTGTTTGCGCGTCGGAGGTCTGTGCGGTGAAGTTCATGCGCATAATGTAGGAAGCTTCGCATGCGTCTTGTCCCTCCAAAATGGACCAAACAGGGGATAGGGATACAGCTTTTGCTCTCCCGTTGATCCCGTATGTGTGGGCTTTACCCAACGTAACCTTTGCCTCCACTGGCGACAGCGCCCCGATGCGTGTTCGGCGCAGGGCCCATCGTGAGGACCAAGGCTTGAACTATGGCTTGGTCCCGGGCTTTCGGTGAGAATCATGTGACGGAGGGCACGAAAAGGTGTTTATTCACCCATGCTCGGGTGTGCAACCGCAGGAGCTGCGCCGGATCAGGCGAGTCTCTAACTGCACCTGTTGCACGCGCGGCTGGCGCACATGTCCATTGGCTGCCGGCGAGTCCCGTAATCGCTCGAATAATAGATTGGCCGCCACGCGCCCGAAATCCTCGATGGGCTGCTGGATGACGCTGATCGAGGGGCGCACTCTGTCCGCCAGCTCGAAATCGTCATAACCCAGAAGCGCGACAACGTCAGGAACGGAAATCTCGAGCCGTTGCAGCACCTCAAAAGTGTGGACGGTGGCGCTGTTCTTTAGCGTGAAGATGGCGTCGGGGGGAGATGAGGAAGCAAGCAGACCCTTTACGGCACGCTCGGCGGAAGGGTAATCCTGTATGGACGTGTCGAGAATGCATTCGAGCCCCGCGGTCTTTATGGCGCGCTGGTAGCCACGGATTCGTTCATGAATGGTATACAGATCCGTCTCGCCGGTGAGGCACGCAATGCGTCTGTAGCCGTGTTCGATCAGGTGCTGCGTAGCCAGATGCGCACCATCGAAATTGTTGGCGACAACCGAAGGGACCTGAGAGCCCTCGATCGGCCGGTCCAATGCCACGACAGGAATTGAGATCCGATCGAGCAGCTTTCGCAGCACCTCGCTTCGCGAGTTAGCAGGCGCGATGATGAAACCGTCCGCACGGTGACGCATCAGCACATTGACGCCATCCACTTCGGCATCCCGCTCGTTGTGGGTCGTGATCACTATAAGCACGGAATCATGGGCGCGTGCGATTGCCTGCGCAGCCTCGGCACAGCTGGAAAAGAACGGATCGGCGATGCTGGGAATCACCAGACCGATGGTTCGGGTGCGACCGCCTTTCAGAATGCGCGCGGCATGGTTTGGCATGTAGCCGAGATCGTCGATGATCCGCCGTACCTTGGCCAACGTCTTCGGATCGACCCGCTGTCCGCCATTGATGACACGGGATACGGTAGTCGTTCCCACACCCGCTTTGCGAGCTACTTCGCTGAGAGTCGGATGTGTAGATTTTTTGATCATTGCATCTGGACTGAAGCAAAAATGGTGCGAACTTCCGAGTCTAAGCTGCTTCAGGGAGAATGCACAACAAGACTGCCATACTGAAGCGGTTCGGTTGTGGTGTCAACTGTGGTGTCAACAGAAAATCTTTACGCAAAGAGCAAAATCGCGACAGAAACGAACGTGAACAGCACACGAATCCTGCTTCGCTTCATGAGTTACAGAGGCCAGATCAAAAAATATGAGCGAGGTACAGATTTCCTGGTGACGGCGGAGATGAAGTTGGGATAGGGTGGTACCGTTTCCAAACCAGCTTAGTCTGCTTCAAGCGACATACATACTTATTTCCTGCGTGAGTAAGTCGACCTGCGGCGTGATTGAGCGCTCCGGAGCCCCCGTATGCGGAAGCCTGCATTGTATCGTTCAGCGGTAGCAGCTCTCTTCTTCGGTTTGATCCTTGCCGGCACGACAAAAGCAGTGGCTCAGCGGCGTGTGCTGCCCACGCATCTGGCAGCGCCTGCCACGGAGCCCGCGATCGCGCCAGTGCAGGCGCAGCAGACCATTCCCTTTGGCTTCACGCTTCCGCTGCGTAACCAGGCCGCGCTCGAAGCGCTTCTGCAGGATCAGCGGAATCCTTCCAGCCCGCACTATCGCCAATATCTGACGGCGCAGCAATTCGCGGCGCAGTATGGTCCGACCCAGGCAGACTACAACCGTGTTATCGCATTCGCGCAGTCGCATGGCTTTACGGTCACACGCACCTTCGCAAATCGTCTGCTGGTGAATGTTCGCGGTACCTCGGCAAGCATCAACCAGGCCTTTGCCGTCCGGATGCAAATGCATCAGCACGCGAATCAGACGAACAAGTACTATGCACCCGATGTCGAGCCGACTATCGACAGCACACTGCCGATTCTCTCTATCGTGGGCCTCAGTAACCGCGACCTTCCACAACCGATGCTGGTGCACGCTGCGAGCAACGCGCAAGTGCAGACCACCGGCTCTGGACAGAATGGACAATTTCTCGGCAGCGATATGCGGGCCGCGTATGCACCTGGTGTCACGCTCGACGGCGCCGGCCAGACCGTAGGGTTGGTCGAGCTTGGCCCGTACAACCTGAGCGATGTCCAGGCGTACTTCACTGCGGTGAATCAGCCGCTCAAGGTGCCGATCTATAACGCGCTGCTCGATGTGGACGGCGTATGCACGGGACTGCCCTCGAGCGGTGGCTGCGACGATGGCGAAGAAGTCATCGACATTGAGCAGGCCATCTCGATGGCGCCAGGACTTTCCGGACTTATCGTTTACGAAGCGTATGGCTCAGGCAGCGACGCGTTGACAGCCTTCTCCCAGGCGGCCAGCGATGATACAGCCAAGCAACTCAGCCTCTCGTTCGGCTTCGGCGGCACGCCTGCTACACAGCCGGGGTACGAACAAGTCTTCATGGAACTGGCTGCGCAAGGCCAGAACTTGTTTATCGCCTCTGGCGATGCCGGTGCCAATGTCGGCGGCGTCGGGTATCCCGGAAACAGCCCGAATGTGACCGATGTCGGCGGTACGGATCTGACGACGGCCGGTGCGGGTGGTCCGTGGGCATCGGAGATAGCCTGGATCGGCAGTGGCGGCGGGTGGAGCACGCAGTCTCCTATCCCGTCCTATCAGATTCCGGTCATCAACAGCGCCAATCAGGGATCGCCGAGCTATCGCAACATCCCCGACGTGGCCATGGAGGCAAACACGGATAACTTTTTCTGCGCCAATGGCAGTTGCCAGGGCGGTATCGGTGGCACCAGCCTCGCTGCTCCAAGGTGGGCCGGCTTTCTCGCACTGGCGAACGAGCAGGCGGACGGCAATCCAATCGGATTCCTGAATACCACCTACTACGCGCTCGGTCAGACCTCGGCATATGCGAATGTCTTCCACGATATTGTGGAGGGCAATAACTTCAACCAAAGCAGCCCAAATCTATTTCAGGCTGTTCCCGGTTACGATCTGACCACCGGTTGGGGATCGCCCAACGGTCAGTCGATGCTCAATACACTTGCACCTGCTTCGTTGAGCAGCGGTCCGAATTTCGTTCTTGCCGCCTCGCCGGCTACACTCCCACTCACACCCGGTGCTTCGGCAACAACCCAAGTTACAGTCGCTCCGACAGCCGGTTTCTCCGGTACTGTCGACCTCACCGCGACTGTGATCGGAGCGCCCGCCGGTGTGACTGCAGCGCTCGGCAGTACAACGCTGGCCGCATCCGGACAGACGACGCTCACCGTGTCCACCACCGGTGCAACACCGGGCGGAAGCTTTGTTGTTGCTGTCACTGGCATCAGCGGTGGTCTCTCTCATACCGCGTATGTACAGCTATCGCTTCCTGACTTTTCGTTGCAGGCGTCACCCGGCACCATCTATCTGAACCAGCAGGGAAGAGCTACCGGCGCGGTATCGGTCGATGCTGCGAATGGCTTCGATAGTAGCGTGACCCTTGCCCTCTCCGGCCTGCCGCCCGGCGTGCACGGGCACCTCTCGCCGCAGAGCACTACCACCACCAGCACACTCTCTGTACGTGCAGCCGTCACGGCAGCCACGACCAGCGGCGTTGCACTCAATGTCAATGGCACATCCGGAGGAACCGCTCGAACTATCCCCATCCTGGCCCTTGCGGTTAGCGCGGCCACCGGCAAATGCGGGCTTGGCGCCTTTGTAAATCTGCAGCCCGCGTACAACGTAGCTGCGATTCGCCAGGACGACACCACTTTTACCGACGGCGGTCTGGACGGAGGCGGCTACGCCTACTCCGCAACTCTGCTGGGCAATGCACGCGTCCTGAACGGTATCCATTTCCAGTTTGGCGCCCCCAATACGCTGGATGCCGTCTACGGTACGGGACAGACGGTTGCGCTTCCTGAAGGCCACTACAACACGCTGCAGATCCTGGGCACCGGCATCGAAGGCAACCAGACAAACCAGCCATTGACTGTTACGTATCGCGACGGGACTACGGCGCAGTTTGTCCAGAGCTTCAGCGATTGGTTTGTTCCGTCCGTCAACGTAAATGAGGGTGAGGCTGTCGCCATGGCTTATCGCAATACGGCCACTGGTACGCCGAATGCACAGCAGTTCAACGTGTATGGCTATACGCTCATCCTCGATCCTGCAAAAACAGTGAAGAGCCTGACATTACCGAAGAATCGCGATGTTATCGTGCTGGCCGCCACGCTTACCCTGCAGCCCCTTGGCACGGAGACGCAGCTTGCCGCAGCATTCAATGCAACAGGCATCTACACCGATGGCTCCACGTTCCCGGTAGATGGCGGACTGGATGCGGGCGGCGCTGCCTACTCTGCCAACCTGCTCCAGGACACGACGAGTGGCGGAGAAGAAATCGTCGTCGGCACGTCGCGCTTCCATCTCGGTGTGCCGAATGCGACGGACGTCGTCTACGCCGCAGGCCAGACAATTCCACTGCCGCCGGGCCTCTACACCGATCTCAAGTTGTTGGGCACCGGCGTACAAGGCGGCCAGACCGCGCAGCCGATCAAGATTCAATACACGGATGGAACGACCGACACTGTCGAGCAAAGTTTTAGCGACTGGTCATCTCTTTCTGGGTATCCGCATGAATCGCTCGCCATCAAGACCGCCTATCGCAACTACAACGACGGGAGCCAGGACAAGCAGGCATTCAACGTCTACCTCTACACTCTGAAGCTGCGGCCGCTGAAGCTGGTCAAGAGCATCACGTTGCCGGACAACCGGAACGTTGTCCTGCTTGGCATCACGCTGGCTCCGCCGTCTCTGGTCGACCTCGAGCCGCTCGTCTGCAGGTGAGACATCTTCGAGTGCGCCCATCGATGGAGGCCTGCGTGCTCGCGCGAGTGATGTGCTATGTGCTTAGCACGTCACTCGCTTCGCCAGCACGCGAATCGTGCCCGCATTCGAGCCGATGCTTGTCGTCCCCAGCAGCACTTCGAAAGAAGCATCTGCCGTGTGGCATGCCATTGTTTGTTGCCAGACACCTGACAAAGCATTGCCGTGCAGCAGCGACTGCGCAGCGGCCTGGGTGCCTGCCATGTCCAGACCCTGCAACATCAAGACATGTCCGTTGCGGTCGATGTTCCGCACCCACGCCACTCGCGCATATGTCAGGTGTGACGCTCCATCGCGTTCTCCTTGGTACAGCGTCGGTTCGCCCGGGGCGGGGTGTCGATTGAGAAACCGCCAGGTATGCGTGGCCGTGTCGCCCTGCAGTTGAAAGTTCAGAGTCTTGTCGAAGAGCTCCGACCATGGATTCGTATACGCGCTGCCGAGGAGGACAACATTGTTGTCCTTCAGGTCTTCCATCCGCAGATCGCGCGCGAAGCGAATCGAAAACCGGTTGGGCACAACCTCCGGAAGATGAGAGAGCGCGACCGCCGCCTCAAGGTCCGTCATCGAGGTGTAGCGCTGCGAGGCCATGTCCTTTGGAACGTAGTGGTCTGTCCCACCTGCTTCCAACGTCCCCAGCCGTAAGCTCGTATAGTCTGCCAAAGACAGGCGGCGTCCAAGCATGTCCTGCAGTGTGCCGAAGCCACTGTCCGCGGTCACGATCACCGTGTCTCGATCCGGGCGAAACACCGTCGCCCAGAGTGTGTGCAGCGGCGATGCAGCAGACATATAGATACGCGGTCGCGTGAGAAGCATTCCCACCGCCGCCATCAGCGATACGGTCGTGATGCAGCAGAGCGCGACGATCATCCATCGCGCCGTGTGCTTTCCGTGTGCCGTAGTCTGCTCGGTGGCCTGCACTGTTGCAGGAGCGCCTGCAACGGGCACGAGCAATGCCGGCGCGGCCTGCGCCCGTATCGCCGCTTCGGGCGCAAATCCAAAGAAGACTGGCTTATAGCCCCCGCGCGGCACCTCAAGTCGAAGAGACTCCTCTCGGCCCTCCCAGCGGAAGTAATCGTCCAGCCGGCTCCGCAACTGACGTGCGTAATTGCGGACGATATTATCAATGCCGCAGTCGTAGCCGGCAGAACGACCGAAGACATGCACGCCGATCTGCTGCTCGGTCAGCTCATTCGCGCGTCCGGCAAGATGACTTTCGCAAATGTGGCGAAGGAAGCGCGAGAGCAATCCAGACTTCGCGAAGTGCCGGCTGGCGACGATCCGATGCAGAAGTGCCAGCTCGGCGCTATGCGGAGTCTCTACTACAGCCGATTCAAGAAGTGATGTTGCCGTATGCATCCTGGGAAAAAGAAGAGTGACAGTATTCAAGAACCTGCCGGCATTCCGGCTCCAGAGAAAGAGTATGCGCCGCTCATTAACGGACGGTAAAGCTCACCTTTTGTGACGAACTTCACGAGCTTTTCGCAATTGCAGTAACCCTATATAGATCAGCCGCATACCTCAGCGTCTCCGAGGGGTATACCCCGGTGTGGAGTGTCGAATACACCTTGTCCCTGCCGCGCTGTCTCAGAGAGGTTGAAGCTGCAGGATTGCGTGGGAGGGTGACACTTGAGAGGCAGTGAAATGCAGATGAGAGAGAAGTGGCTGCGGATGGCAGCGGCCGTATTGATCGGGAGCATGCCGGCTTGTATGCATGCGCAGGTCAACACCGCGAGCCTGAGTGGTTTTGTAACCGATGCATCCGGTGCAGCGGACGCTGGAGTCAAGGTAAGTGCGACCAATCCGGCAACCGGGTATTCGCGAGATTTGCAGACGGATGGAACCGGCTTCTATTCCTTCCAGACCATGCCCATCGGCAAGTACACCGTGAAGGTGGAGCAGCAGGGCTTCTCTACCGTGCAGCAGGATGTGGTGTTGAACGTCGGCGAGAAGGGTCGTCAGGACTTCAAGCTGCAGGTCGGCTCGGAACAGCAGACGGTTCAGGTGGAAGCGAATGCCAGTCTGCTGTCGCCCGACGACGCGTCCATCAGCACTATCGTCGGCCTGCAGACCATTCAGCAGACGCCGCTCTATCTGCGCAACTGGGACGATCTGCTGCGGACCGTGCCCGGGGTCCAGATCAGCCGCTACACCCAGCAGAGCGGCAATACATCCGCCGGCCGCACCGGCGACTTCAATGTGAACGGTGTGCACTCCCTGCAGAACAACTTCATTCTGGACGGCATCGATAACAACACATTCTCCGAGAATGTGCAGGAGCTGAGCAGCGAAGCCTCACACCCCTCCGTCGATACGATCCAGGAGTTCAACGTCATCACCAACCCGTACTCCGCCGAGTATGGACGCAGCCCGGGCGCGGTCGTTTCGGTGAACACCAAGAGCGGCGCCAACAAGATCCATGGCCTGCTGTTTGAATACTTTCGCAACGATTACTTCGACGCGAATGACTTCTTCTCCAACCGGAACCACCTTCGGCGTCCCGAGAACCACCAGAACCAGTTTGGCGGCAGCCTGGGCGGACCGATCAAGACGGACAAGCTCTTCTACTTCGGCAACTACGAAGGAACGAGGATCCATCAGGGCGTCAGCCGCATCACGACTGTGCCGCTGGACAACGAGCGCATCGGCGACTTCTCGGCGGCGACCGGGCAGAGGGTCGGCATCACCTATCCGACCATCTACGATCCTGCGACCGGCGGCGGCGACCCGACGAAGCGGCAGCCATTTATGAACAATCAGATTCCCGCGAACCGGATCGATTCGTCCGTGGCCAAGCTGATCGCATTATTCCCCGAGCCCAACATCACGAATGGTGGCCTGTTTCCCGAGGTGAATAACTTCACGCGCAACGCGCTGTTGACCGACAGCGATGACAACTACGACGCGCGCATCGACTGGGTGCCGAATCAGAGGGATACCATCTTCGGCAGGTACAACTACTCAAACCGCACGCGCAATCTGCCGGGTAACTTTGGCGGCCTCGCTGACGGAACGAGTACATCGGCCCTGGGCAACCAGATCATCAAGTCGCATAGTTTCGTCCTTGGCTGGACGCACCTCTTCTCTCCCACGGTCGTGAATGATTTCCGCTTCGGCTTCCTGCGCAACTTCTCCTTTGCTGTGCAGCAACCCTTCTCCCTGCCGCAGACAGCAGGGCAGTTTGTGCCGGGCATCCCCTCCAGTCCGCAGGTCGGTGGCGGTGTCCCGCTGACTGTATTCAGTGGCACCATCGGCGCGTTTGTCGGCTCGCCGGACTTCCTGCCCAAGAGCCAGGTGCCGCAGCTGCTTCAGTACAACGACACGGTCTCGATCACGCGCGGCAAGCAGACGATGAAGGCCGGGGTCAGCATCTATGCGCCGATGCGCAACATCTTCCGGGACGAGGGCGGCACCCGCGGCGACCTGACCTTTACCGGCACCTATACGAGCCTCGGTGGTGTCTCCGGAACGGGCCTCTCCTATGCGGACGGCCTTATCGGTTCCACACAGAGCACCCAGCTCACCAACCTGCTCACGGTCGACCAGCGGCTCTGGATGACCTCCGGATTCTTTGAAGACGACTGGAAGGTGATGCCGAAGCTGACCCTGAACCTTGGACTGCGCTATGACTTTGCGACGCCCGCGCTGACTGGGAACAACCAGATGGCCAACTTCAACCCGGCGGGGAACGGCGGCGCCGGCTCACTCACGTTCGCCACTTCGGGTTCGCTGGAAGACCGGTCGCTGGTCCAGGTCAACACGAAGAACTTCGGTCCGCGCTTCGGCTTCGCCTTCTCTCCGGATGCGAAGACCGTCATCCGCGGCGGCTACGGCATCTACTACACGCTGTTTGAGCGCTACGGCAGCGAGAACCAGATGTCGCTCAATCCGCCGTTCCTGGTGAACCGCACCTCGGCAAGCAGCACGACGCCGGTGCTGAAGCCCTCGGTTGGATTCCCAGAAGGGTATCTCGATCCGGCGAACATCAACCTGAACCAGTTGCAGTCCTATCACGTGCGTGCAGTAAATCCGCATGACCCATCGCCGCAGGTGCAGCAATTCAGCCTCGGCTTCCAACGCGAGTTCGGAAATGCATGGACCGCGCAGGTGGATTACGTCGGGACCAAGTCCACGCACCTAGATCACCTGGTGGACTTCAACCAGCCGCTTATCGTAAATAAAGTCGCGACGACCGTTCCGTATAAGAACTTCGGCTTCATTGAATACACCGATGCGACGAGCTACGGTAACTACAACGGCCTGCAGGCGAGCATCACGCACCGCTTCAGCAAAGGGTTCACCTTCCGTGGCGCGTACACCTACTCGCGGAGTCTGGACAATGCCCCCGAGGAGTTGGAGAGCAACTCCGGCGGCGCTCCCGACGGGCGTAACTTTGCCGCGTGGTACGGAGCGAGCGACTTCGACATTCCGCACCGCGTCTCGGCGAACTATGTCTACGAGCTGCCCTTCGGCCATGGCAAGTCGATGCTGAACCAAGGCGCGCTGGCGTGGATCTTCGGAAACTTCCGAACCTCCGGCGTCTACACCTACTACAGCGGACATCCCTTCCAGGTGAATACGGGTTCGTTGAACACGAATCTCGATCCTTTCGGAGAAGCGACGGCCACGCCGAATCTTGTCGGCAAGCCGAAGCTGGTCGGCGATCCGGATTGCTGGTTCTATGGCAGCAAGAGCAAGCTTTGCGCCATACAGTCGCCTGGCACGACGGATGCCTATGTTGCCGCGCCCGCCGGGGTTGTCGGCAATGTAGGCCGGAACACACTGCGTGGACCACGCATCAGCGTCTTCGATGCATCGCTGCTGAAGGAGTTTCCCATCCGCGAAGCGGCGAACGTGGAGTTCCGCTGGGAGGTCTTCAATGTGGCGAACACTCCGGAGTTCGGCCAGCCAAACGGAAACATCACCAGTGGCGCGGTCGGGCAGATCACGACGCTGTCTGGGGATCCACGCGTGATGCAGTTTGCGCTGCGCTTCTCTTTCTAGTTGGCCTGAATAAGTTCGAACCGGCACTAGAACCGGCACCAACGATTTTGAAGCTGAAACAAGCCACCCGGGACATCGGGTGGCTTGTTTCATTGTAATTAGCATTTATGCGGGTTTCATGGCGGAGAGGGAGGGATTCGAACCCCCGGTAGACTTTCGCCTACGGCTGATTTCGAGTCAGCTGCATTCAACCGGACTCTGCCACCTCTCCGCGAGGCCAGACGGGGCGACTGTCGGCAGATGCGATTGTAACAAGCCTCGGGGTGCCTACCAAATGCATCCCGGCACCATGCGAGACCGATGCAGTTGGAGGGCGTCGCAAGCCGCATGCTCGAGGATGCCCGTTACCGCATCGTCATCCGCACACTCGCCAAAGTGTGACAGGCTGTATGGTGACTTAGTTTGGAATTACCATGGTGCCATGATCAAGTCTCTCGCCCAGTCGCCCGCTACGGGTCGTTTCGCCCCGCGCTGCGAGCTTCAGATACGGAGCCAACCCGCTTCCTAACGCGACAACTGTCCCCAGCCTTACTGATGGAATGCCGATCCGATACCGTGTCGATCCATCGGTCTGCTCCGACCCAACACCGTAGTTGATCTTTCCCCCTGAGGTGGTACGTGAAGGCGATCATTCTTGCCGGCGGTCTCGGAAGCCGGCTCAGCGAAGAGACCTCGGCGCGACCCAAGCCGATGGTGGAGGTGGGCGGACGGCCCATCCTCTGGCACATCATGAAGATCTACTCCCACTACGGCATCAACGACTTCATCGTCTGCCTCGGGTACAAGGGCTACGTCGTGAAGGAGTTCTTCTCGAACTACTATCTTCATGCGTCCGACGTCACCATCGACATCCTGAATAACAAAGTCGAGCTGCACCGCACTGCCTCCGAACCCTGGCGTATCACGCTGGTCGATACCGGCGCCAGCACCATGACGGGAGGCCGCTTGAAGCGCGTGCTGCCTTACGTGGAAAACGATGAAGCCTTCTGCTTCACTTACGGCGATGGCGTTGCCGACGTCGATATCGCCGCACTGATCGCCTTCCACAAGGGCCACGGTAAGCTCGTCACCTTGACGGCGACACAGCCCACAGGCAAGTTTGGCGCGCTGGAGATTCAGCAGGCAGGCGACGTCACCGAGTTTGCAGAAAAGCCTAGAGGCGATGGACGCTGGATCAACGGCGGTTTTTTTGTCCTGTCTCCGAAGGTCGGCAAGTACATCGCCGACGATACGATCTCCTGGGAGCGCGAGCCAATGGAGACACTCGCGCGCGAAGGACAGGTCTCCGCCTTTAGGCATCGCGGTTTCTGGCAGCCCATGGACACGCTGCATGACAAAAATCTTCTCGAAAGCCTATGGTCCACCCAACAGGCCCCGTGGAAGGTCTGGTAACTATGGCCTCGACGCCCCTCTGGCCTACCTCCTTTTGGAGCGGAAAGAAAGTCTTTCTCAGCGGTCACACCGGCTTCAAAGGCAGTTGGCTCTCGCTCTGGCTGCAGTCCTTGGGTGCGGAGCTCACCGGCTACGCTCTCGATCCGCCTACAGACCCCAGCCTCTTCGTCAAAGCAGAGGTCGCATCCGGTATGCGCTCCGTCATCGGTGATCTCCGCGACGCTGGCGCGCTCGCTGAGGCCATGCACGCCACGCAGCCGGCGGTCGTCTTTCACCTCGCCGCGCAGCCGCTGGTGCGCCAATCCTATGGGGATCCGGTGGGCACCTATGAGACCAACGTGCTCGGCACCATTCATCTGCTCGAAGCCGTGCGTAAGACGCCCTCGGTCCGCGCTGTGGTCGTCATCACCACCGACAAATGCTATGAGAATAAGGAGTGGATCTGGCCCTACCGCGAGACCGATCCGCTCGGCGGCTACGACCCCTACAGCTCATCCAAAGCCTGCGCGGAGATCGTCACTAGCTCGTGGCGGGATTCCTTTTTCAATCCGGCAGATCACGCGCAGCACAGGGTGGCCTTGGCGTCCGCCCGCGCGGGCAACGTCATCGGGGGAGGAGACTGGGCCGCCGATCGGTTAATCGCAGACATCGTCCGTGCCTTTTCCGCCGGCAAAACGCTCGAGATCCGTAACCCTGCAGCGACGCGCCCATGGCAGCATGTCCTTGAGCCATTGCGTGGCTATCTGTCGCTTGGCGAACGGCTTCACACGGAGGAAGGCGCCCGGTACGCCTCGGCATGGAACTTCGGCCCACAATATACAGACGCCCGGCCGGTTGAGTGGATCGTGCGCCACCTCTCCAAAAAATGGGACGGCGGTGCTGAATGGAAGCTCGAATCGAAGCCGCAGGTGCATGAGGCGCAGATGTTAAAGCTCGACTGGTCCAAAGCCCACGCCGGTTTGGGCTGGCAGCCGGTTCTCTCCTTGCCTGACGCATTGGAGTACACCATCGCCTGGTATCGGCAGGAGCTTGCCGGCAACAGCGCAAAAGACCTGTGCCTGAGCCAGATCGGCGACTACATGTGTCGGCTGCACGCATCAGCGACAAACGCGGGGGAAACAGAAAGTCTGGCTGCACCCGGAGACCGTTGATGCCGAAGAAGCTCATCAGTATCGTCACGCCCTGTTACAACGAAGAAGGAAATGTGGTCGAGCTGCATCGCCGCATGAAGGCAGTGATGGACGGCCTGCCGCAGTACGACTACGAGCACCTCTTCATCGACAATGCTTCGACGGACAACACCGTCCTGCTGCTTCGCGGACTGGCAGCGACAGACACCCGGGTCAAGCTCATCGTCAATGCGAGAAACTTCGGCCATGTTCGATCGCCTGTACATGGCTTCATTCAGGCGCAGGGCGATGCCGTCGGATTTCTCTTCGCCGATCTCCAGGACCCGCCGGAGCTATTCGTGGAAATGCTCGCAAAGTGGGAAGAGGGTAACGCCATCGTCGCTGCCATCAAAAACTCCAGCGATGAGTCCGGCTTCATGTACCGAATTCGTACGCTCTTCTACAAGACCATCGCCCGTCTGACGGATGTCAAAGTGATGGACCACTTCACCGGCTTTGGCTTGTACGACAAGGAGGTCGTACGCCTGCTGCGGGATGAGTTTCCCGACCCTATGCCGTACTTCCGTGGCATGATCGCCGAAATCGGCCTGCCCAGCGCAAAGGTCTACTACAACCAGGGGCGTCGCTTTCGCGGCATCACCAAGAACAACTTCTATACGCTCTATGATCTGGCCATGCTCGGCATCACCAATCTATCCAAGGTGCCGTTGCGCCTGGTCACGTTCACGGGTCTCCTCACGGCTGTGATCAGTTTGCTGGCCGGCTTGTTTTACTTCCTCCTCAAGCTGGCGCTGTGGAATAGCTTCTCAGTCGGCATCGCGCCCCTCGTTTTGGGACTCTTCTTCCTCGGCGCGGTTCAGCTCGTCTCGCTCGGCATCATTGGCGAGTATGTCGGTTCTATTCACACCTTCGTCCAGCGACGTCCCCTGGTCGTCGAAAAAGAGCGGGTCAACTTTTGACGGCCCAGCCTCAAAAGCAACGGCGACCCATGGGGCAGGTTTTCCGTTACCTCGTGGTAGGCGCATGGAACACCGTGCTCGGCTACAGCCTGTTCGTGCTGTTCACGCACCTCCTGCGTCATGTGGCCTACGGCTACATTCCCGCGGTCATTGTGTCGAACATCATCGCCATCAGCATCTCGTTTCTCGGATACAAATGGTTCGTCTTCCGCACCAAGGGCAACTATCTGCGGGAGTGGCTCAGGACCATGACGGTGTATGGAACCGGGATGCTGTTGAATGCCGCCCTATTGGGTCCGTTTGTGGCGCTGCTGCGCCACGCCACACGCCTCGGGGATAAGTCGCCGTATGTGGCGCAGGCATGTCTCGTCCTGATGATCGTCACTCTCAGCTTCTTCGGGCATAAGCACTTCACCTTCGGTAAACGGAAAGCGCCGGAATTGCCCATTGCGTCGGCATAGCAGCGAGTCCTCCTAAAATTCAAGTTTTGGAGCCACCGAATGTCCAGTCACCCATCCAGCAGGCCGATGCGCTGCTTCGTCACCGGGGCAAGCGGGTATATCGGCTCCTATCTGGTCCGCCGCCTTCTCGCGGATGGACATACGGCCGCCGTTCTCCTGCGCTCCGGCAGCAACCGCGCACCGTTGGCGGATTTCCTGCCGCACGTCGAAGTGATCGAAGGCAACTTCGATCCCGTGACCTATCGCGATGCCGTCGCCGCCTTCGCACCGGAGGCAGTCTTTCATCTGGGCTGGAACGGCACCACCGCGCCGGAGCGCAACGCTCCTCACCAGATCAGTGAGAACGTCCGTGCCGCCCTCGACTTGCTTGAGACGGCTCACCGCTGTGGCACGCGCATATTTCTCTCCACCGGCTCGCAGGCAGAGTATGGGCGCGTCTCCGGCGTGATCGGCGAAGATCAGCCCTTGAAGCCGGAGACCGGCTACGGTGTCGCCAAGGCCGCACTCTCGCAACTGATCCCTGCGTACTGTCAGCGCGCCGGCATGCAGTCCATCTGGATGCGCATCTTCTCCGTCTACGGCCCCGGAGATCTGCCCATCCACATGCTGCCCACACTCATCAACGGACTACTCGACCGCAAACGCCCCGCACTCACCGCAGGCGGCCAGCAGTGGGACTACCTCTATATCGATGACGTCGTGGACGCCATCGCGACCGCGGTCACCATCCCGGATCTCTCCGGTGGCTTCAACCTTGCATCGGGCAGGGCCACGAATCTTCGCTTTATCATCGAGAGCGTCCGCGATCTCATCGATCCCAGCCTGCCCGTCGGCTTGGGCGAGCTGCCCTACTCGCACGATCAGGTCATGCATCTCGAAGGCAATATTGCGCGCATCCACGAAGCGACCGGCTGGCAGCCGCGTACCAGCCTCGAAGACGGCCTGCAAAAGACCGTAGCCTGGCACAGACAACAACGGCTGACTGCATAACCGGACAGCCGTTATATTCCGCACTCTTTGTCGCCGACTAAGAGCATTTTCGGTAATGCTGTGAAGTGCGGAGATCCACGCGGCGTGGCTTTTCCTTAAAGAAAAGCCACAAGAGCCTTCGCCAGACCCTCTACACCTATACCGAAAATGCTCTAACTCTTCACGAAATACGAGATGTACGCATCCGTCGGGAAGCGCCGCAAATGCACGTGTTCTAGCCCCATCGATTCCATGAGCGCCACCGTCTCACCCGGGAAATCGGCGCAGTTCAACTCATCAAAGGCGACGATCCCACCCGCAACCACACGGGGCAGCAAGTGTTCCAGCGCAGTCTTGGTCGGGCCGTACAGGTCGAAGTCCAGATACAGCAGGCTGATCAGCAGGTGCTTGTTCTCTTTCACAAAGGCCGGAATCGTCTTGTTCGCGTCGCCCTTCACCAGTTGGACCTTCGGAATGTGACCGATGGGCCGATTGCGGTCGTGGATCGCTGCCAGCTCTTCCAGCTCCTGCTGCACGGAGTCATTGATGCGAAAGGCGCCGGTGTGCAGATGCTCAGAAGACCCCGCCGTGTCCTTGGCGTCGACACTGGGGAAACCATCAAACGTATCGAAGCCGATCAAGCGGCGCGAGTGGTTATACGGCTCATGGATCGACGAGAATTGATACCACCCCATCATGCCGCCGCCGGCAAACACGCCGCATTCCACGATGCTCCCATTCACTGGCAGCGACAGCCGGAATAGCTCATACTTCGTGAGGAACCGTGAAAGATCCTGACGGCGAACATAATTTGGAAAATTCGCTAGCCGCTGCGTCAGCGGGATGCGCGAAGCGGTGAAGGCGTTTGCCAGCTCCTGCGGAATCGAGACCTCGGCTGCGGTCTGCTTCTGGGCATGATGGCCCATCTCCACCAGCGGATCGACGCCCGCAATCTCGCTCTTGGCCGCCTTGGATTGCTTCCGCTTCTTGTCCGCCTTCTGCTTCGCCATTCGCTATCCCTTCAATGTGAAAGTTGCTACTGCATTCGTAACATCGTTGTACGTTGTTCTGCGGCGGCTGTCACCACGCTCTGCGGCGTCCGCGGCTCCCGACGATTATCTCTCATATCTTGAAACATACCTGCCGCTGAAAGCTACCTGCGAAGTGACTTGCCAACCAGCGCGTGGCACCTTAGCGTGGTAGCTGGAATCCCGACGAATGACGAATCAACCGATCCCCCCACAGACGTCCCAACAAACGCTGGACCTGCTGCGCAAGCAGGCGCGGACACTGCGTTTCGACTCAGTCCGCATGGTGCACCACGCAAAGGCGTCGCACCTGGGGAGCTGCCTCTCCATGGCGGATCTGCTGGCGTGCCTCTACTGGCATACCCTGCGGATCGATCCCGAGCAGCCGGAGTGGGATGAGCGCGATCGCTTCATCCTCAGCAAAGGACACGGGGCCGCAATTCTCTATGCCACCCTCGCCGAGCGGGGCTTCTTTCCGGTTGCCGAGCTGGCTGAATACAACAAGCCCGGCTCGCGTCTCACCGGCCACGCCAGCAACGGCGTGCCCGGCGTGGAAGTCTCCACCGGCTCGCTCGGTCATGGCCCGCCTATCGCGTGCGGCATCGCCCTTGGCGCGAAGCGCGATGGACGCAGCTTTCGTACCTTTGTGCTGGTCAGCGACGGCGAACTGGACGAGGGCTCCAACTGGGAGGCGATCCTGTTTGCTCCGCATCACAAACTCGATAACCTTACCCTGATCGTCGACTACAACAAGATTCAGAGCTTCGGCCGTGTAAGCGAAGTCCTCGAACTCGATCCGCTGGCCGACAAGTTCCGCGCCTTCGGCTGGGCGGTCGCAGAGATCGACGGCCACGATATGCAGCAGGTCGCCGACACGTTCTCTCAGTTGCCCGCGCAGCCGGGCAAGCCGACGGTCGTCATCGCGCATACCGTGAAAGGTAAGGGCGTACGCTTCATGGAAGACAAGCTGGAGTGGCATTACAAGAGCCCGAACGCGGAACAGGTGGACCAGGCGAACGAGGATCTTGAGGCCTCCCTATGAGAAATTCTTTCATTCAGGAGCTCTGCGACCTGGCCGCTACGGATGAGCGCATCTGGCTCGTCTGCGGTGACCTCGGCTACTCGGTGCTGGAGGCCTTCAGCACCCGCTTTCCCAATCGCTACCTCAACGCCGGCGTCGCGGAGCAGAACATGACCGGCATCGCCGCCGGATTGGCTATGCTCGGCAAGACGGTCTTCACCTACTCCATCGCCAACTTTCCGGTCATGCGTTGCCTGGAGCAGATTCGTAACGATGTTTGTTACCACAATCTCAACGTCAAGGTGGTCTCCGTCGGCGGCGGCCTAGCCTATGGCAGCCAGGGGTACACACATCACGGTGTTGAGGATCTTGCCGTCATGTCGGTGCTGCCGAATATCGCTGTCGCCGCGCCCGCCGACCCCATCGAAGCTCGCGCCATCACGCGCATGATGGCGTCAAAGGAAGGGCCTGCGTACCTGCGCATCGGGAAGGCCGGCGAGCCGCTGTTGCATGACCCCGAGACGAGTATCCTCTGGGGCAAAGCAATTCCCGTCCGCAAGGGCACAGCCCTCACCTTCATCAGCACAGGTGGCATGCTCGAAACCACCCTCCACGCCGCGGGTCTGCTCGCAGAACAGGGTCACAGCGCGGCGGTGTTGAGCATGCCGTTCCTGGTCCCGCTCGATGAGCAGGCCATTGCCGACGCTGCACGCGACACCGGCGTCATTCTCACCGTGGAAGAGCATGGCCACGGTGGCCTCGGGAGCGCTGTCGGGGAGACACTGGCCTGCCTCGGCGAGCCGGTCGTCTTTCGGCCGCTGCGCCTCGGTCGCGCGCCTATCAAGCTGGCCGGCACGCAGGAATCGCTGCGCGCCACGCAGGGTCTCGACGCACCGAGTATCGCAAATGCGGCAGCCGCAGCAATGCGGCGCCGGGCCGCCATCGCTGCGCGTTAGGGAATTTTCACTGTAGGTATAGAGAAGAGCGCGATACTCCGCGTGGCTTTTCCGTCAAGAAAAGCCACACTTCGCGGAACTTGGCTCTGCACAGTAACAGTGAAAATGCGTCAGGAAAGCTCTGGGATACTGGCATCTCGACCGAAGCGAAGTGGAGAGAGTCACGCGACGTGGGCCTTCCTTCAGGAAGGTCACAAGAACGATCATCCGACTCTACATACCTGCATGGAATAGGCGCTATGTTTCGCGCAGCGAGTCGAGCAGCCGTGCTCGCTCCTGCCCCAGAACGTCTGCTGCGGAGCCGTGTGCGACGATGCGGCCATCCTCCATCCGGAGAACCTCTGCGTCCGTTCGCGCGCCGAGTCGCCATGCCTCTGCTACATCGTGCGTGACATGCAACATGGGCGTGTGCGTCTCTTTGAGCCGACATTCGAGATCGGTCAGGATCGCATCTTTCAGCGACTGATGCAGCCCCACAAAGGGCTCGTCCAGCAAGATCACTCGCGGGCGCGGGGCCAGTGCGCGTGCCAGCGCGACGCGCTGCTGCTCGCCGCCGGAGAGTTGTGCGGGCCGGCGCAAGAGCAAGGGCTTAAGTCGGAAGAGCGCGGCCATCTCCTCCACGCGCTGCGCGCGCTCCGCGCGCGGGATCGCATGCAGACCGAAGGCGATGTTGCCGGCGACGGTCATGGCAGGGAAGAGCGCGGGCCGCTGCATAACGAGTCCGCAGCTGCGCTCTCCCGGCTTGCGCCACAGACCGGTCTCGCTGTTCCATGCAGAGGCACCGGCCACAGTGACATGCCCGCTCTGCGGGCGCATCAGGCCGGCGATGCTCCGCAGCAGCGAGGTCTTGCCGGCTCCGGACGGTCCCATCAGCACGGCAATCGATCCGCGGAGTGTGGCCTCGGCTGCTAACGTTAGTCCTCCTTCGCGATGATGGATGGCAAATGAAAGCCACGGCGTGTCGCCCTCCATTGCACCGTGTCGGAGGCGATCACGATCCGCCACGGCTCGCCTCTCCGCGACTGCCCGGCCGCGCCACGCTGTACACCACCAACAGCGCTGTGAGAGAGACGGCCACCAGCGCCAGCGCCATGTGGTTGGCTGCGGCGTAGTTGCCACCCTGCACCTGATCGTAGAGGGCGATCGATAGAGTTCGCGTCACTCCGGGAATCGATCCGCCAAGCATGAGCACAACCCCGAACTCACCCACCGTATGTGCGAAGCACAGCACTGCACCGGCGAGCAAAGACGTCTGCGCGCCGGGCAACAGCACACGGGTGAGCACACGCCGACGCGATGCGCCGAGCAGAGCCGCGTTCTCAAGGAGCGCACCGTCTACCCCGCGAAAGCCGGCCAGCACCGGCTGCACGGCAAATGGCAGGCTGTACAGTACGGAGCCGATGACCAATCCCCAAAATGTGAAGGCCAGGGGATGGCCGAGGATTGCGATCAGCACCCTGCCTGTCGCGGTGGCTGGTCCCAGCAACACCAGCAGATAAAAGCCGAGCACCGTGGGCGGCAGCACCAGGGGGAGTCCTACGCAGGCTTCGACAGCGCGTGCGATTAGGCTCTGCGATCGCGATAGCCACGCCGAGAGCAACACCGCCAGCGGCAGCAGGATCGCTGTCGTGACCGCTGCGAGCCGAAGAGTGAGCAGGAGTGCTTGCAGGTCCATTGGTGCTTGGTGCAACGAGAGATTGCGCGTCCCAGATGAATGGCGGGGGCGGGTTTACTTGACGGGAGCCAGTCCGCCCTGGCGCAGTTGCGCGATCACGGCGGGAGAGTGGAGGAATTTCAGAAAGCGCTCGCCGCCAGTCGGCCCATTCGCGCTCTTCAGCGCCACCCCTCCCTGCAAAATGGGTGGATACGCGGACTGGGGAACGAGAACATAATGGCCGAGCGCGCTCAACGTATGCGCCGACGTGAGCGAGATGAGGCCGACATCTGCATTGCCGGTGCTCACAAACTGCGCTGCCTGTGCGATATTTTCCGCGGTACGGAGCTTCGGCTGGACTGCGGGCAAGAGCGCGAGGCTGGTAAGCGCCTGCATGGCGGCGCGCCCATACGGTGCGTGCTCCGGGTTGGCGATGGCGATGCTGTGCACCGCGGCCGAGGTGAGCTGCTGCATGCCAAGCTGTGCGATGCCGCTCTGGTTGCGCGTCCACAGCACCAGTGTGCCCCGGGCGTAGGGGGCAGCAGAGGCGCCTGGGGCGGCAAAGCCATCATGTGCAATCTTCTCCGGCAGCGTCATATCTGCGGATAGGAACACGTCGAAGGGAGCGCCATTTTCGATCTGTGTCGCAAGCACAGTGGAGGATGCGAACGACGCCTCCGCCTTCTGCCCGGTCTGTTGCTCGTAACTGTGGAGCACGGCCGGAAGAAGTGGCTGCAGGTCCGCTGCTGCGGCAATCCGCAGGGGCGAGGATTGCGCGACGGCGGCGTGGGCGCCGCCAAAGATGAGAGCCACCCATCCTAAAATAACGAAAATGCTTCGCACGGCTCGATTCTGCGTTTGCTCAAACACGGAGAAGCATGACCTCGGTAGATTTGATGAGTGCCGCTGCGGTCTCGCCTACTTCGAGCTGCAGCTCGCGAGCGGCATCCGAAGTGATCAGCGATGTGATGATCTGGCCGCCGATCGAGAGCTTGATCTGAGCCAGCAGCCCTTCGATCTTGATCTCGACGATACGACCGACAAGTTGATTCCGGCCGCTGACGGTGCGCAGCATCTGCCGCTTCGGTGTCTCTGGCCGCCGTGCCTTGTGCAGCAAACCGTCCAGCTCCGCCTCCGGAATGCGGTAGTGGCCGCCCGGGGTCTTGATCGCCTTCAGCTTTCCGCGATACAGCCATTGCTTCATCGTGGGATAGGAGATGCCGAGGCGAAGCGCAGCTTCGCGGGGAGAGAGTAGGTCTGCCATCGCGACAAGTATACGATTTTTTCGACTTTTGCCGGCTGACCGTTGACCAGCGGCATGCATTCCAAGTCATCTGGAGCAGTACATATTCAGTAATATCCGGCCCTATGACCATGAAAGTACTTAAGTTTTGTTTACTTTCCACGCTGTCACCGCCTATTTTCTGACGCGTGGGCAGTTCTGGGGGAGGGCTGCTCTAGCGCCTGTAGCTCCTGTGGGAGTTACAGGCGCTTTTACTTTCCACAACCCCACCTCCCATGAACAGCTAAGATGGGCTAATAGGACGACTGTCCCCGATGCGACCTTTGGCGCCCTTCTGCATCTCTTAGAGGGCACAATTCCGCACCGGAATGTGCACAGGAAGAGCGGTTTTCGGATGCAAATCACACCGTTCCGACGTCCGAATGGAGGAATCAATGGCAGGTCATGGGATCACCGAGGTCAACGACGCGAACTTCGAACAGGAGGTTCTGAAGTCGAATGAGCCCGTTCTTGTGGACTTTTGGGCAGCATGGTGCGGCCCCTGCCGTGCATTGGCGCCCATCGTCGACGAGGTAGCAGCAGCCTACCAAGGCAAGCTGAAGGTCATGAAGATGGATGTGGATCGCAACGCATCAACGCCCGCGCGCTACGGCATCCGCGGCATTCCTGCACTGCTGCTCTTCAAGGGCGGTAAGGTCGCCGAGCAAATTGTCGGTTACGTGCCGAAGGAACAAATCGACAAAAGTGTGGCCAAGGTGCTGGCGGCGAGCAGCGTCGCCTAAGTAGCTCATTTCAGATAGCTTAACGGAATTGGCGCGTAGACAGGCAGCCCGGTGAACTCCACCGGCTGCCTGTTTTATTTGAACCGGCGTACAAACACGTCTTTATGCATACTTGCGCAAGATTCCGAGAACCCGGCCTTGGATCGCCAACTGTTCGGCCGGGACGTAGATCGGCGCCATCTCTACATTGGATGGCTGCAGCCTGACTTGGCTCCCCTCTACGTAATATCGCTTTAGGGTCGTCTCGCTGCCGCGCACCAGCGCGACGATAATCTCACCCTGACGAGCTGTCGTCACACGCTCTACCAACACATAGTCACCGTGCACGATGTGCTCATCGCGCATCGAATCGCCGCGGACCTCAAGGGCGAAGACGTCTTTATTGCCGATGATGTCGCCCAGCGAAATCGACTCTGAGGTCTCCGCCGCATCAACCGGCAGGCCGGCTGCAATGCGGCCCATCAGGGGAAGGCGATCCGGCTGGCGCCCCTTGCTCTTGGGCGGCAGGATATCGATCGAACGGCTGCGATTGTGTGCCCGCTCCAGCAGCCCTTTCTTTTGCAGATTCGTGATGTGCTTGTGCACTGTTGCCAGGGACTTCAGATTCAGTCCCCGCGCGATCTCGTCGAAGGATGGCGAGTAGCCGTTCTCCTCAACGAATCCGCTGATGAAATCGACCACCTCTTTTTGCCGGCGTGTGACGGACATATCGCCATTCTAGCGAAGAAATAGCGAAATATGGCGAAGAAATCTTCGCCCGGAGGGAAATCTTCCCAAATCGGGAGGTGCTGCCAATAGGCGTACCAAAAGCGAAAATGGAGCGAATGAAAACCGAAGCGATATCTTGCTCCCAAGTGCGTCCTCGCGAGATGGTGTCTCTGGCTCTTCTAGCGAGGCGAACAATGGACGAACTGATTTGGTCAAGTAGCGGAATTCGATGCAATCGTAAAAATCTTCCGCAGGAAGAGTTCGCAGACAGTTGTTACGACGCTGTATCGCGGGATTTTATTTCCGCGGATCCTAGTGTCGAGCGAGGACAAATGGCGCGAAGTGAGACCAAAATTCCATCCGGTGAATTGTTGGAGATCGAGTCCATTCTCGACCAGGCGACGGAGGGACTGCTGAACATCAACGTGGAAACTCTCCTTCGAATCGCATCCGTCTACAACAACGAGCACATGGTCCGCGAGGACAAGGCCGAGAGCTTGCAGCTGTCTCTGTCCGATGCTCTCCGCGTTCGGTTGTCGTGGAAGCTGTTACTTTTCGAACGTGTGTTGCGCCAGACGCGCGTCAATCTAAATGGGCTCGGACTCGGACAGGAGCGCCTGACTTAAGTAGGGGACGGTTTTCCGGATAAGCGCTGGGGTCTTGTTGCTCTTGCTTGCATCAGGTCTTGCCCTTGAAGTCTGGGCGATGCCAATCGGGGCGAGGGACGCGCATCTCTATACTGGTCTCCTGAGTTGCGCACTATGGGAGTAGGTCTGCGGTTTCTCTGGAACGCGACACGCGGTCATCGTCTTCGCCCATGGCGAAGTGAGTATCTGCGCTGGCGCATTGAGACCTATTCCGGACGTGAGGCGCACACGATCGGCGCAGGCGATTTCATTCGCTTTGTTTGGCAAGAGAAGGGCCAGCTCATTCGTTTTCTTCTTTGGACCAGCCAACTGGACGAAAGGAAATAGATCTGAACCGGGAAGTAGATTTGAACGTAGCTGCGCGGCGAGACTGCATCGAATTTACGTTGCGGCCCCTTCATTGCGGCCCCCTCATTGCGGCACTGTGTTGTTCACAGAGGGACCGGAGTCGGGCTCTCCACGTAGTAATACAAAGCTGGAGAAAGAAACACGACAGTTTTGACGCTTGCATCATAAGGGCGAGCCGTGGCGGAACGCTTTGCGAATCGATGGAGAGCCAAAGTCATTGAAGGTTCGAAGGCGTTATTCACGGAGCGTGCGTGGTGTCACCCAGGTCGCCTCTGAGCAAGGGCTGATTTTCGAGTCGGTGCGCAGCGGTTCCGCATCTATGTAGCTAATCACCCGGACTCTGCTGCGCGCATTCGTCGTATTCCGGCGCCAGGTCGAACCCCTCAGGAGCAAGCGAAGCATGGCAGCAGCCGCGGCACCTACAACGGCGTGGAAGCCAAAGACCAACCCTTGGGTGATTGCCGCAACGGTGGCCCTGGCAGCGTTTATGGAGGTCTTGGATACCTCCATCGCCAACGTTGCTCTTCCATACATCGCAGGTGGACTCGGCGCCAGCCGCGATGAGAGCACGTGGGTGCTGACCACCTATCTCGTGGCCAACGCTGTCGTATTGCCGATGGGGGGCTGGGCGTCGAGCGTCATGGGGCGCAAGAACTTCTTCATGATGTGCATTGTGATCTTCACTGCAGCATCCTTTCTTTGCGGTTTGGCGCCGTCGCTTGGCCTTCTGTTGTTTTTCCGTGTGATTCAGGGTGTCGGCGGAGGCGGTCTGCAGCCGATGGCACAGGCCATCATGGCGGATTCCTTTGAGCCCAGTAAACGCGGTTTGGCCTTTTCGCTTTATGGCCTCGTCGCTGTGCTTGCTCCCTCCATCGGCCCGACAGTGGGCGGCTGGCTCACCGATAACTACAGTTGGCATTGGATCTTCTACATCAATATTCCGATCGGCATCGGGGCGCTTCTTCTGGTGCAACGGCTGGTCGAAGATCCTCCATATTTGAAAGTAGACCGCGCCAACTTCTGGCGGCTGGACTATATAGGGGTGATTCTGTTGGTGATCTCCATGGGATCGCTTGAGATCTTTATGGACAAGGGTGAGGAGTGGGACTGGTTCGGCTCCCCCGGGATTCGCTTTTTCGCTATCACGTTCGCAATCTCGATCGTTGCGCTCATCTGGTGGGAGGTCTCCGGAGCGAAGGAGCCCATCATGCAGATGCGGCTCTACAAATACCGAAACTTTGCCGTTTGTTCCTTCTTGATGATGATCACGGGAGGGATTCTGAACGCCTCGACTGTTCTGCAGCCTCAGTTCACGCAGCAGCTCCTCGGCTACACCGCAACCATTGCCGGACTCGCTCTCTCCGGGGGCGGACTCATGCTGATTGTCGTGATGCCGATGGCGGGACAGGCCGTGTCGCGGTTTCCGGCGCGCAATATCATCGCCTTTGGCTTTATCCTCTTCACCTGTGGATTCTTCTATTCAGCCCTTCGTGTGAACCTGGGTATGAGCTTTGGTTTTGCCTCGTGGCTGCGCATTGTGCAGGTCACCGCGATCCCCTTCGTCTTCATCTCGGTGACAACTGCGGCCTATTTCGGGCTGCCGCGCGAACTCAATAATCAGGTCGCCGGCCTGATCAACTTCGCCCGCAATATCGGCGGATCGATCCTGATTTCGCTGACAAATGCCTTTGTCACGGAGAGCACTGCCTTCCATCAGTCCACCTTCCTCCAGCATGTGCAGCCAGGGAACGCAGCCTTTCAGCAGCGGATCAATGCGACGGCGAGCGCGCTGACAACCCATCTGGGCTCGGCCAACGCGCAGGCCGGTGCGCAGCTCCGTACCTACACCTCGCTCCAGACCCAGACCCAGGCCCAGGGCTATGTGGATGTGTACTTTGCCCTGGCTGCTGCCTCCGCCATTATGGTCTTGCTCACCTTCCTGCTGGATAAGAACAATCCGAAGGAGGGCAGCAAGAGCGAGATCGCCGTGCACTAGGCATCTCCGACCGCGGCTACCGCTGACAAAGCGGGCTATGTTACTCTTACGCCATACACTTAGAGAGTGGAAACGATAGAGAGCATAGAGAGGTAAGTGTGCTAGCAACAGAGAAGAAATCAGAGGTTATCTCCCGCTTCCGGACACATGATTCGGATACCGGAAGCCCCGAGGTGCAGATCGCGATCCTGAGTGAGCGGATCGGCGAACTCACCGAGCACTTCAAAACCCACAAGAAAGATCACGCATCCCGGCGTGGTTTGTTGATGCTGGTAAGCAAGCGTCGCCGTCTGCTGAATTATCTGAAGACGAACGACTCTGTCCGCTACCGTGACGTCATTGGCAAGCTCGGCATCCGCAAGTAAGCCGCATCGACCTTGTCTCTCCACCGCACGCTTCCAGAGCAAGCGACTTGGGTTCATGGCCACGATCAATCGCGGCCAAGCCCGTCTTTGCGCCATCGCACCCTTCACTCACCGTCACGGTTGAGACCAGGTTTTGTGCGTAGTACAACCTGCGCTTGCAGGGAGCCGAAGCTCCCTCAAGTGTTGCGTTCCTTCCTGCCTGGAGTGATTCCATCTCCTGCGCCCCAAAGAAAACGAGGATTTTATGAAGCAAGACGTATCTGTTGAGCTTGCCGGTGGCAAGCGACTGAACTTTGAAACCGGCCGTATGGCCAAACAGGCTCCCGGTGCAGCCCTTGTGACGACGGGCGATAGCGTTGTCTTGGTGACTGCTGTCTCCTCCGCTGATCCGCGCGAAGGTATCGATTTCTTTCCTCTCACTGTGGACTACCGCGAATACACCTATGCCGGCGGTCGCATTCCAGGTGGTTTCATCAAGCGCGAAGGCCGTCCCAGCGAGAAGGAGATTCTGACGTCGCGGCAGATCGACCGCCCCATTCGTCCGTTGTTTCCCGAAGGATTCCGCAACGAGACACAGGTGATTGCGTTCGTCCTCTCCGCTGACAAGGAGAACGATCCGGACGTGCTGGCCATCAACGGCGCAGGCTGCGCGCTCGCACTCTCGGATATTCCTTTCGGCGGACCGGTAGGCGCTGTGCGTGTCGGCCGAGTGAACGACCAGTTCGTGATCAACCCCACCTACGCGGAGCGGCACGAGAGCACGCTGAACATTATGGTCGTCGGCACTAAGGACGGAATCGTGATGGTAGAGAGCGGCTCGAAGGAAGTCAGCGAAGAGCTCGTTGTCGACGCCATCGATTTCGGACATGGCGAGGTCAAGAAGATCTGTGCCGCGATCGAAGAGCTGGTCGCGAAGTCCGGCAAGACGAAGAAGACCGTCCCCACTTTGGAGATCGATCACGAGTATGCCTCGTCCATCGAGTCGAAGATGGGCGCGCGTCTGAAGGATGCGCTCGACACCAAGACGCATCCGAAGACCGAGAGCTACGCGATGGTGAAGGCGATCAAGGATGAGTTGGCGAAGGAACTGCCACCTGACCAGCCAGATGCGAAGAAAAAGCTCGGCAAATATTACGAATCATTGCGCGAGAACATCTTCCGCGAACAGGTTCTGAAGGAGCGCGTTCGTCCGGACCGTCGCGCCTTCGACGAGATTCGCGCCATCTCCATCGAGACCACCGTGCTGCCACGCACGCACGGCTCCGCACTGTTTACACGCGGTGAGACGCAGGCTCTGGTGACGGTCACACTGGGCACCACGGACGATCAGCAGCGGTTGGAGACATACGAGGGCGAGCAGAAGAAGCGCCTGATGCTGCACTACAACTTCCCACCATTCTCGGTAGGCGAAACCGGTCGCATGACCGGTACCGGCCGTCGCGAAGTGGGTCATGGTGCGCTTGCGGAGCGCGCGATCTCGGCGGTACTTCCGGCAGTCGAAGATTCGCCCTACACCTTCCGCATCGTCTCCGACATTCTGGAGTCGAACGGTTCATCCTCCATGGCGAGCGTCTGCGGCGCCAGCCTTGCCCTCATGGATGCCGGTGTCGCTCTGAAAGGCGCCGTGGCGGGTGTCGCCATGGGATTGGTGAAGGAGGGCGAGGAGTACGCCATCCTGACCGATATCGCCGGCGCGGAAGATCACTACGGCGACATGGACTTCAAGGTAGCGGGCACGCGGAAGGGTATTACCGCGCTGCAGATGGACATTAAGATCAGCGGGATTACCGGCCAGATCATGCGGGAAGCGCTTGAACAGGCGCGCCGTGGCCGCCTCTTCCTGTTGGACAAGATGGATGCGGAGCTGGAGGGCGCACGTGAGACGCGCTCGAAATTTGCGCCGCGTATCCACACGCTGCAGATTCCTACGGACAAGATCCGCGACTTGATTGGGCCGGGCGGCAAGGTCATTCGCGGCATCATCGAGGCGACCGGAGTCAAGATCGATGTCGACGACACGGGCCGCGTGAACGTGGCGTCCAGTGATGAGGTTGGTCTGACCAAGGCGCTGGGCATGATCAACGATCTGACGGCAGTGCCGGAGGTTGGGAAGACGTACCTCGGCAAGGTCGTCCGTCTGGCCGAGTTCGGCGCGTTCATCGAGATATTCCCCGGTACCGATGGCCTGCTGCACATCAGCGAGATCGCCGAGCATCGCGTTAAGGATGTAAAGGACGAGCTGCGCGAAGGCGATCAGGTCATGGTGAAGGTTCTCGGCATTGAGGGCAACCGGATCAAGCTTTCTCGCAAAGCGTTGCTGAAGGAGCAGCGGCAGAAGCTCGGTCTGCCTGAGGCCGGCAGTGAGGGCGGCGAAGAGTCTGCCGCACGGCCGCCGAGGCAGGAGCGTGCAGAGCGTCCCGTGCAGTCGGATCGCCAACCGACTTCGAATGCAAGCACCATCATGATTGAGGGCGGCGATGATTTCGAAGAATCGGACTCGGACGAAGAAGGCGACGAAGAGAACGAGCCGAACTTCAATCGCGCGGATGATGCTGCCGTTCCTGCAGGGGCTCCACGCACCGAAGGAGCCGCTTCTGCAGATGCGAACCGTCGTCGCCGCCGTCGCGGTCGTGGTGGTCGCGGGCCGAGCAGCGGTGGCGGGGGTCAGGGCGGCCGCCGCTAACAACAAGGGGATTACAGGGCTACGCCAGAAGCGTAGCCCTTCCTGCGTATGCGCAACGTACCGTTGATTGGATTTCTCGCGCTGTCGCTGCTCTGGGGTTCGGAGTGGATGCTCGCTGCATCGCTTCCTCCTCAACCGGTCCTCCTTGCCCTTGCCATCCGTTACGCGATTGCCGCAATCGTTCTACTACCCTGGGCGATCCGCGGTCGGGTGTGGGGTATGCGGAAGCGCGGTATCGTCGGCGCTGCTCTGACTGGTGCCTGTATTATGTGCCTGCCACAGATACTGATCGCCCTTAGCGACAAGCGGCTGCCACCCGGTCTTTTTCTTGCTGCATTGGCAGCAGTTCCTGTTTTGCTGGCGATCGGCGGCCGGGGCACGATTACGACGGCTGTATGCGGATTAGCGGGTGTGCTCTTCCTGACGGGCAATGGACTCAGTCTCTCGTTGCATCAGGCGCCCTGGCTGCTGCTGCCGCTCACGGCTGCATCGGCGTTGGCATGGGCTCTGACTCGAGCGGAGACAGAGAGAACAGGAATACCGCCGGCAGCGTCTCTCTTCTTTCAGTGTGCGGTTTCGGCGTTGCTGTTTGCTGCGGCCTCCAGGCTGGAGGAACGGCAGTCGATCGATTGGTCGGCTTCCACCGTTCTTGGATTTACAGCATCGGCTGTTGTGGTGGCGGTCTGCGGCTATCTGCTCTTCTTTTGGTTACTCTCGAGGCTGGGAGCATCACGGCTAAGTATGTTGCAGTGGACGCAGACGCTGGTGGCAACGACCGAGTCCGCCGCGCTGATGCGCATTCGGCCGGGCTGGGAGTCGATTGCCGGTGCGCTCCTGATCGTGATCGCGGTGATTCTCGCATTCTCCCATCGAGATGAAGGCACGGGAGTGATGCTTCAGATTACTCAGGTATAAGTACCTGAAATCGAGGGAACGCATCCCACAACCCTGGAGTACACTGCTGCCGTGGCTGCGTCCATGTACATCGTCGTTGAAGGTGAAGATCCTGGGTACGACATCTTCGTGAATGGCCGCGCGCTCGCCAGAAACGAGGATGCGCTTGAGAAGCTTGCGCATCGGCTCGGTGTGCGGCCGATTCTCGATTTCTTCTCTGCAGATGAAAATTCGATGGCACTTCTGCTGGAAGAAGGAGCTGGGGACCCTGAATGGGCAAAGACACTGCCGCCGCCGCAGTGGTTTGCAGCGGAAGATGGTTTGATTACTGTCTGCACTCTGATCGATTTCCTTCGCGAACATCCGCTGGCGTTCGGCAATGAGACCGGCGATGTCTTGAAGGAGACAGAGGAGTTCGAACGCGTCCTGAGAAAGACGGCACAGCGCCATCTGCGCTGGCAGCTGGCCGTGAGCTGGCGCTGATCAGGTCAGTTCTTCCAGAGGCCGAGCAGTCTTCGAATCAGGATCAGTTCACCCACGTGGTAGCTGGTGTGATCGGCCGCCAGCAGAACCTCTCTCAGCAGCGTCTCGCCGTTCTTGCCCCACGGAATCGTCGCGTACAGGTTGCTTTCCGGCGATTTCACCAGGGCCTCGAAACTCTTTAAGTCTGCATGAACGGCCTTGACGGCAGCTTCCCAAGATTCACCCTTTGCCGGTGTGGCCTCCTTCGGCCAATATGCCGCAGGCCAATCCAGCGCAACATATTGAGCGTTCGTGGAGAACTCAAGTATGTCGTGCAGAGCGATGCGCATGTGCTCCAGCAATTGCCATGCGGAGTAGGGAACATGTTCGGGCTTCTCGCCGATGCGATCGGCAGGAAACTTTGCCACCGCGTCTGCCAGCGTCGCATGGGCTTGGCCGCCGCGCAATAAGGCGACTAGCTCCTCTCTCAATGCTGCGTCGTTTGTGTTTGCCATCTCAAGTCCTTGTGTTTTGTTGTGGTGTTCATGTGGCGGGCGTTCCATGAGAACACCCACAAGTCCGGTCACTGCTGGTCGCTAGACTCCCACATACGTCTGACTCAAATAGTTGGATGCCGGACCCGTTCGCGGCGTCCACCCGCGCTTTGATACGCAGGCTTGGCCACGCTCAAGAAAGAGCGCGGATTCCTTCGCTTGAATTTAAGGGCCTATCATTTAAGGGCCTATCTTGGATTTAAGTGCCTATCCTGGAGAACGAACTCGCTGCAGCGCTCTGTCACGAAGGCGCAAGAAGGGACGCTCTACAAGATAGAACGACAGGTTGGCGCAGCCGAAAGCGGCCAGAAGATTCAAAGGGAACCAGCGTTGCCAGACGTCGGCAAACATCTGCTGCCAAAGATAAAGGCTGTAGGAGAGCACACCGATGTAGCGTAGGGTGCGCAGATTCATAAGTCGTCCGCAAATCGTGCGAGGGTTGCGGACCAGATAAATAAGAATGACCGACAGCGCGACCCCGTCGAAAGTCAGCCAGAAGGGGTGGTACGCGTCGCGAGCATATTGGTTCAACAAAGGATCAAGAAAGAATAGGAAGAGCAAGGTGGCCAGAAATAAAATCGATCCGACATATCTATCGACAAATCGCTTGAAACTGTTATGCCGCCAGAGGAGTGCGATCAGGCAGCCGAACATGATCGTGTCGATACGCGTGTGAAGCATGGCCGAAATTTTTCCGGTCTGGCGGATCTGAGGAAAATGAAGGTATATGAGAACACGGAGAATCGGTTCAAGAAAAATCAGGGCGACTGTAATCGGTAAGGCTCGTGCCGGCTTAAGGAGCTTGAGGCAGGCAGGCCAGAATAGGTAGAACTGCTCTTCCAGGCTCAAAGACCAAGTATGGCTGAGGATGCTCGGAGAGGAAGGCATGTAATAGTTCCACAAGTAAGTTCCGGCGATAAGAAAATCTTTTGCTTTGAGGGAGAAGACACCCACCGCAGTGAGAGCCGCGGCCACCGCCAAATACATGTAGAACGCCGGAAAGATGCGGAAGATGCGCCGAAGGTAGAAGTTCTTGAGCGAAATCGTAGATTCTTCAGAACTCTCTTTGCACAGGAGGAAGGTGATCAGGAAGCCGCTGATCACAAAAAACATGCTGACACCCAATTGTCCAAGAAGAAACAGATAACTGCCCCAAAAGGGGGCCTTCCAATGTTCCGGCACGTAGTGGGCCAAGATCACAAGCGAGACAGAAACCGCCCGCAGGCCATCCAGCGAGGGGATGGAACGCTGTTGGGAGGTCTTCTCCGCTCCCGAAGGGTGAATCGAATGACTCTCCGAAGTCGCCGAAACTGTGTCTGGTCTCAGCTGCATTCAATCTTCTTAAGCGGACAAGATATCTGACGTTTCATCTAAGTGGCGGGAGCCATGACGTGTGATCGGTGCTTCTCCGAGAGCGTCCCTTGCTTCCCGAAGACTGTCGGATCGAAGGAGCACAGCAGACAGAGCAGTGCATACAAGGGAAATTCATAGCGAGGCTGAACAAAAGGACTGACGCACGTGATCATCAAATACAAGTAAAGCAGGTAGGGAATCGGACGAGACACACCTAATCGTCTCTTCACAAAAGCAGCAATTGTGAGCATCAGCATTGCCAATGTGTGGAGGTGAATGATGACGTTACTCTGTAGATCCGAAAAATCCGATCCAAGAAAATCGGGACTGACAAAAAATGAAGGCAGCAAGAGGCGATTGAATAGATTCATCAGCATCTTTGGAACAATGACCAGAGGAAGGCCGAAATGAGCCTGAATATTATCAAGCCGTGCCACCAGTCCTGAGCTCTCCGCAACGGCGAGAAAACCGTTCAGATCAATTCCTGAATAACGCAGAATCAGGGTGTATGCGATCGTAAGCGTGCCCAAGATAAAGAGAAGGCCGAATTTGTGCCTTTGCCGGAAGGGTGAAAATCGACTTTCGAGAAGAAGATACAGCAGCAGGATGGCCACCTGTTCCCAACGAGCCCCTAACGAGAAGATCATCGCAATGAATAGAAGGCGCTTGCGATGCGTAGGCCTTGTTACAGCTGCAGCGAAGGCGATAAGCCCGACAGATCCGAGGATCTCTTTGTTCAGGGTGACAATCGCGACAAAGCTTTCTGCATTCAAGAAAAAAAGAACCAGGAAATAACGTCGCCTGACTCCCGGGATACTGCCGGCAATATGGACCATGAGTGCAAGGAAGGCAAAGTTCAAAAGTACAACAAAAAATGGGTAGCGAAGCACTTTCGCGATAAGGACGGGTCCAAGCAGATTCCCACCAAAGCTGACGAGGGGGGAGTTTGCCAGAGAGTTGGACGGCAAGACGCCGGCAATTTGGAAATAGGTGGTTGAATCCGCTTCAATGCGCGGAGCCGCATGACCCTCGAATGATTGCTGGATGAAACCAAAAAAGGCTGCCCAGCAGACTACAAAGACCAACACCATGACGCCGATTGCCACCCAGCTACCGACTGGCTTTGGACGAAAAACGCTGGGCAGCGGGAGGCGATCCTGCAACGTGGGTGGCGGGGTGGCAGACATATCAGGCTGTTCCTACCATACTGAATCGTGGAGCGCCGATGAAGGGCGATGCGGAGGCAAGACGTGTGGGCCCCGGTCAAGACTTCGTTTTCTTGCGCGGCCGGCAGTTATACGGCCGGCGTCTCCGCAAGGTCCCGTTTTGTCGCAAAGATGTTTCCGAGCCGGCGGATCTCTGCGCCCACACCGCGCAGCTTCTCCTCGATGCGTTCGTAGCCGCGGTCGATGTGGTAGACCCGGTCCAGGATCGTCTCGCCGTCCGCGACCATAGCGGCGAGAACAAGAGATGCCGACGCCCGCAGGTCCGAGCACATGACGGCCGCCGAGGAGAGCGGCGATTTGCCCTGGATAGTGGCTGTGCGACCGTCCACCTTGATGTTCGCGCCCATGCGCACCAGCTCCTGCACATGCATGAACCGGTTCTCGAAGATATTTTCGACAACCACCGAGGTACCCTCTGCCTGCGTGGCCAGCGCCATGTACTGCGCCTGCATATCGGTGGGGAAGCCAGGATATTCTTCCGTGGTGATGTCGGCGCTGCGCAGACTTCCTTCGCTGCGGACCCGGATCGAATCACCTTCGATGTCCAGGCGTACGCCGCATTCCTGCAACTTGCCGATCACCGCGCCGAGATGAGCCGGGTTGCACTGCATCACGCGCAGATCGCCACCGGTGATAGCGCCGGCCACTAGAAATGTGCCTGCCTCGATGCGGTCCGGGTTGATGCGGTGGCGGGTGCCGTGCAGTGTATCTACGCCCTGGATGCGCATCACACTCGTGCCCGCTCCCTCGATCTTCGCACCCATGGAGACGAGCATGGCTGCCAGGTCCGTCACCTCGGGCTCTCGTGCGCAATTCTCCATCACGGTCTCGCCCTCGGCCAACACAGCGGCCATCAGCAGGTCTTCTGTGCCGGTGACGGTGATCTTGTCGAACACAATGTGCGCGCCCTTCAGCCGCTCCGTGCGCGCTTCCAGATAGCCGTGCTCCTGGGTGATGGTGGCGCCCATCGCCTCCAGTCCCTTGATATGGAGGTCGATGGGGCGGCCGCCGATAGCGCATCCACCCGGCATGGCGACCCGTGCGATTCCGGTGCGGGCGATGAGCGGCCCGAGCACCAGGGAAGAGGCGCGCATGGTCTTGACGATCTCGTATTTGGCGACAGGATCCGAGAGCACGCGGCAGGAGATAGAGGTACGGTGCTGCGCACGCCCATAGCCGAGTTCGACCTCGGCGCCCATGGACACAAGCAACTTCCGCTCGGTCTCGATATCACGGACCTGCGGGATGTTTTCGAGGATGACTTCGTCTTCGGTGAGGATGGCGGCGGCCATGCAGGGTAGCGCGGAGTTTTTTGCGCCGGAGACGCGGATTGAACCGAGCAGCGGGTTACCGCCGCGAATGACGAACTTTTCCATGAACCTGAGGACTCCGGATTGGGGGCTGCCGTTCTATCCCATCAGTGTACGGACGGGAGGGCGCACGTCCAAGTGCGCAAGCCGAGAATGCACGGAAGTTGTATCAGGAGAGTATCGGCCTCGAGAGGCCGATACCTATGTCAATGAAGTCGGGGCGCTCAGAGTTCGAGGACGGTATCTTCGATAGCGAGCCGCACGTTGCCGTCTGCCTTGGCCAGGCGGCGGACTGCTTCGGGCTTATCGACACCTGCCTTGAGCATGACAAGCGCGACCGGAACACTCTTTCCTGCGGACTTGATGGTCTGCACGGCGGTCTCACGGTCGATATCACACGCACGCATCAGCACGCCGATGCCGCGCTCGACCAATTTGGCGTTGTGCATGTGCACATTCACCATCATGTTCTCGTACACGTAGCCCAGCCGGGTCATGGCGCCCGTAGTGATCATGTTGGTGATCATCTTCTGAGCGGTGGCCGCTTTCATGCGGGTCGAGCCCGAGATGACCTCCGGACCTACCTCGGCGACAATGGCGATCTCTGCCGCAGAGGCCAGCGCCGTGTTCTGGTTACAGGTAATGGCGGCGGTGTGCGCCCCACGGCTGCGCGCGTACTCGACGGCGCCGACGACATACGGTGTGCGCCCCGAAGCTGAGAGGCCGATGACAACATCCTTGCGTGTCGGACGACGGCGAGCGATGTCCCGCTGGCCGAGCTCCGGCGAGTCTTCATTGACTTCCACCGCGGACGCAACCGCCTTCGGGCCACCGGCGACGATGTACTGAACCGACTGCGGCGATGTGGAGTAGGCTGGCGGACACTCTGACGCATCGAGGGCAGCAATGCGACCGCTGGAACCGGCGGCGACATAGATCAAACGGCCGCCGTCGCGCAGCGCGCGGGCTACCTCGTCGATGACGAGGGCAATCTCCGGAAGCGCTTTTTTAACAGCGGTCGCGATCTTGTTGTCCTCGTGATTGATGATGCGTGCAATCTCAAGCGCTGACTTGGTGTCGAAGCCGTGGGAGGCGGAGTTGACACTTTCCGTCATCAACTCGTGGAGATCGCGTTTGCTTGGGGTGCGGCTGAACGCCTCGTCTTCGGTGGTGTCGATCATGCGGGTTGTGGGGGTCAAGGTTGCCATGTTCGTAAAAGCAATTCTCTCACTCCATTTTACCGCTCGCCTCGCAAGAGCGATCCAGGAAAATGCGTTGATTGGTTACCGGGAGCAGTGACCGAGAGGGTTCAGGCGTGCATGCGCATCGTCGTGCTTATCGATTTTCGGCGAGCTCTTGTCGTAAGCAATCGTGAAAGTGCGGGCGCAACTCACGAATCGCGTGATTGCTGCGGTCGGGCCATGTCCGATTTGTGAGCAGGGTGACAGCGACGCCGGTATCGAGATCGATCCAGAGAGAGGTGCCCGTGAATCCAAGATGGCCGATCGAATGGGTGGAGAAGCGGCTGCCGGACGAGGAGGGTGTGGACGGTGTGTCCCAGCCCAGCGCTCGAGTGCTGTCTGCCGGCTGCTCGGTTCGTTTGGAAAAGAGCCCGATCGCCCCGGGCGTAACGAGTGTCTGGCCGCTCGGGGTCACGCCCCCCATCATCATGCAGGCCGCAAGCCGCAAAGGATCCGCGGCGTTTGAGAACAGTCCGGCGTGCCCACTGACGCCTCCCATCACCCAAGCGTTCTCATCGTGCACCTCGCCTTGAATGACCCGGTGGCGGAAGCCGCGGTCGTCCTCGGTGGGCGGAATAGTTGGCCGTTCGAGCTCCAGCGGGGAGAAGGTAGTTGAGTCCATGCCGAGCGGTGCAAAGATTTCGCGACGGCAGAATGTGTCGAGCTGCTCACCGGCGAGCGTCTCGATCAAGTGGCCGAGCAGGATGAAGCCGATGTCGGAATACTCGGCGCGTGTGCCCGGAGACGCTGTCAGCGGCTGGTTGATGCATGCCGCGATCATCTCTGTTCGCCCCTTTGCCGACTCGAAGAGCCGACCGTAGCCGGGCAGGCCTGAGGAGTGATCGAGCAGCATGCGTATCGTGACCCGCCGCCGCCCGTCGTTCGGATGCGCTTCGGCAAAAGCCGGCAGCAGTTCCGCGACGGGGGTATCCAGTGCCAACTGTCGCCGGTCGTAGAGCAACATAGCGGCTGCGGTGGTCGCCAGCACCTTGGTCAGGCTCGCCAGATCGAAGACGGTACCTGCTTCCACCGGCGGTGAGCACGGGTCGGGCGAGCATGGGTCGTAGGTAAAGCGGCCGATCCCCTGCGAGTGGATCGCGCCGTCATTCAGAACTCCGAAGGCGCAGCCGGGAAAGACGCGGTCGCGAACAGCCTGTTCGAGAAGGATCGTTGTCTCGGGAAAACGGCCTTCCGGCGGTTTGGTCAAGTTGCGGCTCCAATGTGGGCCGAAAGGCCTTTCGTAACGATAATTGCACGTCGAGAGGGTTACCACGGACGCGAAACCGCTATCGCCGAACCTGTGTATGCGTCTATAACCGTGGTGGAATCGTAAAGGAAAGTGGAAACGGAAGTCCGAACAGGTACAGACGCATGAACAACACCAAACCAGCTTCGTGGCTCCTCTGCGGGCTTCTCGCAGCGCCCTCCGCGCTGATCGCTCAGCAGCCCCCGATGGCCGCACCCGCCCAGGCTGCAACTCCCGCAATGCCTTCCGGCTTGGCTGCGGCCGAGACCGCGCTGAACGACAAGACCTACACTGTCCCACCCGGCACGAAGGTGCTCCTGTCGCTGAAGAGTGGTGTGAACACCAAAACGGCTCGTCCCGGCGATGGCGTCTATCTGATCTCTACCTTTCCGGTCATTGTCGGTACCCATGTCCTGATTCCTACCGGTGTCTATGTGCAGGGCGTCGTCGACAAAGTAGAACGTCCGGGACGTATTCGCGGCCGCGCCAAGCTGTTAATGCACTTCACAACGATGATCTTCCCCAACGGCCAGGTGGTGGCGATCCCCGGAGGGGTGAACAACTTGCCCGGCTCCGGCGGTCCAACCGTCAAGGGCAATGAGGGAACAATCGAACAGGCAAGCAATAAGGGCCGCGACGCCGTCAACGTGGCGAAGGGCGGCATGATCGGCGCTACGGGTGGCGTTATCGGTGGTGCGGTTAGTGGCAGTCCGGGCACAGGCGCAGCCATAGGGGGACTTGCCGGGGTGGCCGGGGGATTGGCCTATACGCTGCTCACTCGGGGCGACGAAGTGGTGATCCCGGAGGGCACCAGCCTGGAGATGGTGATGCAGCGCCCGCTGGTGCTTGAAGCCTCGCAACTGGACGGCATCAACGACGTGCGCGGCAACCCACAGTACATTCCCACCGGCGGCCAGCCACAACCGCTGCCCAAGCCTGCGCATATCGTTTGTCCGACAGGTAGTCTAGGCTGTAATTGATGGAAATGCAGGACAGGCAAGCGACTGGCTCTCACCCCTCTGCGACGCGCCGTCGGCGTGTACGCCGTCGAGCAATCGTTATCTGGACGCGTGACATCCTTGTCTCTCTTGCAGTCGCGTTTTTCATCATCACCTTTCTCTATCAGCCGGTACGCGTCGAGGGCACCAGCATGCTGCCGCGTCTGCACGACCAGGACCGCATCTTCATCAACAAGTTTGCGTATCACTTTGAAGACATCAGCCGGGGCGATGTTGTGGTGTTTTACTACCCGCGCGATCCTTCGAAGAGTTACATCAAACGCGTGATTGCGCTGCCCGGTGACCGGCTGGAAGTCGACGAAGGGCGCGTGTACGTGAATGGGACCCGCATTCCCGAGCCATATGTGCCGCAACGCTTCCGCGACATGCGCTCCGTCTCGCAGATCGTGCTACCGCCGCACAATTACTACGTGATGGGCGATCACCGATCCATCTCGAGCGACAGCCGCGACTTCGGTCCCGTTGACCGTGCATTCATCTACGGCAAGGCGGCCTTTGTCTACTGGCCGACCGAGAAGATGCACGTCGTCGAATAGCCAACAGGGCACCCACCGCAACGGTAGCCGCTTTCATCCAACCCATGGGAGTGACGCGCATGGGAGCGTCTCCGCCTCAGACGGTGAGCCCAAAACCTGCTAACATCGATTGAATCCACCCTATGGAGCAGCGATGCAAGCCATCCTTGCGCTCGAAGACGGGCGCATCTTCCGCGGTGAGAGCCACGGCGCGAGCATTGAACGTGCAGGCGAAGTAGTTTTCAACACATCTTTGACCGGCTACCAGGAGATCTGTACCGACCCCTCCTATGCGGGCCAGATCGTCGTCCTGACGAATCCACAGATCGGCAATTACGGCACCAATGCTGCGGATGCCGAAGCGCAGAAACCCTATATCGAAGGCCTGGTAACGCGGGAGTTTTCTCCCGTCAGCTCCAATTGGCGCTCCGAGCAGGTCGCGGACGAATATCTGGAACGCTACGGCGTGCCGGTGATCTCCGAGATCGACACGCGCGCCCTGGTGCGTCACCTGCGCACCCATGGTGTCATGCGCGGCGTCATCGCGACCGGTGAGCCGGACCCTGCGCTGCTGATCGCGAAGGCGAAGGCACAGCCGAAGATGGATGGGACCGATCTCGCGAGTGCTGTTTCCACCAAAGAGTCCTATGAGTGGAGCCGCGAGCATGCCGGCAACGCGGTGCCCGGTTTGATGCCCGATGCACCGCAAGAGAATCTGCACGTGGTCGCCTACGACTACGGCATCAAGCACAACATCCTGCGCATGCTGACGCGCGAAGGCTGCCGAGTCACTGTCGTGCCGGCAAAGACATCTGCCGAAGATGTGCTTGCGCTGAAGCCGGATGGGATCTTTCTTTCGAACGGGCCGGGCGATCCCGAGCCGCTTCACTACGCACATGAGAATATCCGCAGGCTGGCAGGGAAGAAGCCGATCTTCGGCATATGTCTCGGCCATCAGCTGATCGGGCTCGCGCTCGGCGGCAAGAGTTACAAGCTCAAGTTCGGACATCACGGTGGCAATCATCCCGTGCAGCAAACCGGCACGGGCAAGATCGAGATCACGGCGCACAACCACAACTTCGCCATCGACCCAGACTCGCTGAAGCAGAGCGAGGTCGACCTCACCCACATCGACCTGAATGACAACACGCTTGAGGGGTTGCGACATCGCTCGCTTCCGCTCTTCAGCGTGCAGTACCACCCGGAGGCCAGCCCCGGACCGCACGACTCGCACTATCTCTTCGGGGACTTCCGCAAGATGATGGAGGAGTCAAAGCGGTGACGATGCGATCGCATTGCCTTCGGGCAGGTGCGGCGTTCGTCGCGATGGCGGCAGGCGGATCGGGATTTGTTTTTGCACAAGGAGTCGGCTCCGGCACAGGGCTGCGCTACGGGCTGCCTGACAAGGCCACGATGGCCTACGTCAGTCATTGCCTGGCCGCGGCGCCGCGGCGTCCGATCGAACTCTATGCGCGCGGTGGCTGGTATGTGACCGATGATCTGCGCGAGCAGCTCCGGGAGCGCCAGGGCAACATTGAAGGCATCGCGATGGTGTGGGAGCAGGGCGGCCAACCTCGCGCCGTCTATCAGTGGACCCACGACGATGAGTTCAACCGCGACGTGATGGCGTGCCTGGATCCGAGCGGCAAGATCACGCGGTCGCAGAGCCAATACACGCCGGGTGATTCAGAGCCCGATCAACGCTGGATCTACATTCACTCACTCACCACGGCCAACTATCACAAGAAGCTCGAGGGCTCCGGACGGTTCACCGATAGGAACGGTCATCCCATGGGGCGGCCGCACCTGACACCCGAGGACCAGGACTTTATCGCGGGCGAGCGGGTGTACCACGCCTGGAGCGATTTCGATTTCGCCGGCCTCGTCAACAGCCAGAGACCGAGCACACAGGGACAGTAAGAGAGACAGATGCCACGCAGAAATGACATTCAGAAGATCTTGGTGATCGGCTCCGGGCCGATCGTGATCGGCCAGTCTGCGGAGTTCGACTACTCCGGCACGCAGGCTGTGAAAGCTCTGCGCGCGGACGGTTATGAGGTCGTGCTGGTGAATTCGAATCCAGCCACCATCATGACCGATCCCGAGCTCGCCGACCGCACATACATAGAGCCGCTGACGCGCGAATATGTCGAGGAGATCATCCAGGTCGAAGCCGCGATGATGGTAGGTATCGATGGGAAGCGGAAGGGTAAGTTCGCCCTGCTGCCGACCGTCGGCGGCCAGACCGCATTGAATCTCGCGGTCGATCTCGCCGATGCCGGCATCCTCGAAAAATACGATGTCGAGTTGATCGGTGCGAAGCTCGACGCGATCAAGAAGGCCGAAGATCGTCTGCTCTTCAAGGACGCGATGCAGAAGATCGGTCTGGACATGCCACGCTCCTCGCTGGTGAACAACCTGCGCGACGGCATGGACTTCTCGACGAAGATCGGTTTCCCGGTGGTCATCCGGCCGTCGTTCACGCTCGGCGGCTCGGGCGGCGGCATTGCCTACAACCGCGAAGAGTTGATGGAGATCCTCTCTCGCGGTCTCGATCTCTCGCCTGTCCACGAGTGCCTGATTGAAGAGTCCGTGCTTGGCTGGAAGGAGTTTGAGCTTGAGGTGATGCGCGATCTCGCCGACAACGTCATCATCATCTGTTCGATCGAAAACATGGATCCGATGGGCGTACATACCGGCGACTCGATTACTGTCGCGCCGGCGCAGACGCTCACCGATCGTGAGTATCAGATAATGCGCGACGCGGCGATACGCGTCATCCGCGAGATCGGCGTCGAGACCGGCGGTTCGAATGTCCAGTTCGCCATCCAGCCCCAGACCGGCCGCATGACCGTGATCGAGATGAACCCGCGCGTGTCGCGGTCGTCCGCGCTGGCCTCGAAGGCGACCGGTTTTCCCATCGCGAAGATCGCGGCCAAGCTCGCCGTGGGATACACGCTCGACGAGATACCCAACGACATCACCCGCAAGACGCCGGCTTGCTTTGAGCCCACCATCGACTATGTGGTCGTGAAGGTGCCGAAGTGGCAGTTTGAGAAGTTTCCCGGCGCCGATGAGACGCTTGGCCCGCAGATGAAGTCGGTGGGCGAAGTGATGGCCATCGGCCGCACCTTCAAGGAAGCGATGATGAAGGCGCTGCGTTCGCTCGAAACCGGCAAGCGGGTCGGCTCCGAGTCTATTGAGCCGCGCCGCCTGATGCAGCGCCTTGTGACGCCGCAGCCGCAACGCCTGGACTACATCCGCTATGCCTTCCGCAGCGGCATGACGGTGCGTGACGTGGCGCGTATTACCTCGATGGATCCATGGTTTCTGTATCAGATGAAGGAGATCACCGACACCATTACCCTGCTCGGTACAACCAGGCCGGAGACGATCGATCGAGATACGTTGCGCAAAGCCAAGCGCATGGGCATCTCCGATGCGCGCATCGCGGAGGTCTGGCATCTGGATGCCGGCACGGGAGCAGAACAGGTGCGCGAGCTGCGCTATCGACACGGGTTGAAGCCGGTCTTCAAGCTGGTGGATACCTGCGCCGCCGAGTTCGAGAGCGAGACGCCGTATCTCTATTCCACTTATGACGAAGAGGACGAGGCTGCGCCGACATCGAAACGCAAAGTCATCATCCTCGGCTCGGGACCAAATCGCATTGGGCAGGGCATCGAGTTCGACTACTGCTGCTGTCACGCTGCCTTCGCGCTGAAGGAAGACGGCTACGAGACGATCATGGTGAACTGCAATCCTGAAACCGTCTCAACGGACTATGACACCAGCGACCGGCTCTACTTCGAGCCATTGACGCTGGAAGATGTGCTGACCATCTATGAACGCGAGAGCGCAGGCGGGGCAGACGTGGGGATGATTGTCCAATTCGGCGGCCAGACGCCGCTCAATCTGGCGCTCCCGCTCAAGCAGGCCGGCGTGAAGATCCTCGGCACATCGCCGGAGTCGATCGATCTTGCCGAAGACCGCAAGCAGTTCGGCGCGCTGCTGGAGCGCCTGCAGATCCCGCAGCCTCCCGGCGCCATGGCCACCAGCGTCGAGGAAGCGCTGGTCGGCGCAGAGCGCGTCGGATATCCCGTGCTGGTGCGTCCCAGCTACGTGCTGGGAGGCCGTGCCATGGTGATTGCCTACGATGCAGACGCCGTGCACCGCTACATGGGCGAGGCCGTCGAGTATTCGCAGGCGCGGCCGGTGTTGATCGATCATTTCCTGGAAGCTGCGGTCGAAGTAGACGTAGACGCGCTTTGCGACGGGACGGACGTAGTGATCGCCGGGATTATGCAGCACATCGAGGAGGCGGGTATCCACTCCGGCGACTCCTCCTGTGTGCTGCCTGCGGTCGATCTTCCAAAAGAGACGTGTGACACCATCCGCGACTACACGCGGCAGCTTGCCCTGGCGCTCAACGTGCGCGGTCTTGTAAATCTGCAGTTTGCCATTCAACGCGGCCGTGAGAAGGGCGAACGGGACCGCGTCTTCGTCATCGAAGTCAATCCACGAGCGTCGCGTACCGTGCCCTACGTATCGAAGGCAACCGGCATCCCGCTGGCGAAGATGGCATCCCGCATTATGACCGGACGGACACTCGCCGAACTTCTGCCGGAGCAGGTGCGCGATGGGCACGACCTCGACACCGGTACGCACTTCTACGTCAAGTCGCCGGTCTTTCCCTGGAACAAGTTTCCCGGCGTCGATACGGTACTCGGTCCCGAGATGCGTTCTACCGGCGAAGTAATGGGTGTGGCGGATAACTTCGGCGAGGCTTTTGCCAAGGCGCAGCTCGCTGCAGGACAGCGCCTCCCGCTGCGCGGCACCGTCTTTTTCAGCGTGAACGATCGAGACAAGGATGGCCTGGCCGCTCTGGCTCGCGATTACGTCAACCTGGGCTTTCGGATCGTTGCGACCCATGGCACCGCCGATGTGCTGGAGCGTGCCGGAATGACAGTGGAACGGGTGTACAAGGTCAAGGAGGGGCGGCCCAACGTCGTGGACCTGATCAAGGGCGATGCAATTCACCTGATCGTGAACACGCCTCATGGGCAGGACACCTTCTTCGACGAAAAAGCGATCCGCCGTGCTGCCGTGACACAGCGAATCCCAACGATTACCACGATGGCCGCCGCCCGCGCCGCGGCAGAGGGCATTGCTGCCCTGCAGCGTGAGACGATCCAGGTGGAAGCGCTGCAGCAACTGCATGCAGCCCATGCTTTGGCGACGCGGTAGCCAGGAGGGAAGAAGCGATGCTGCTTGAAGGTGTCTTTGCGGCCATTCCTACGCCGTTTCAGCCCGATGGGCGACCGCACTGGCACCACATGGAGCGCAGCGTCGAGCGCTACTGCCGCGCGCCGCTTGCCGGCCTGGTAGTGCTGGGGTCTACCGGCGAAGCCGTGATGCTCAACGATGAAGAGACGCGCGACGCATTGCGTGTCGCACGCGACGCTGCCGCTGTCGATCGTGTCCTCATCGCCGGCGTAGGCCACGAGAGTCTGGTCGAGACCCTGAAGTGCATTGAATACGCCGCTGATCTGAGTTACGACGTCGCTCTTGTCCGCACACCACATTTTTTCCGGCCGCAGTACTCTCGTCCGCAGAGGCCTCCCGCTGAGATGCTGAACTACTACCGCATGGTGGCGGATGCTTCCGCTTTGCCGGTGTTGCTCTACAACGTGCCCGTCTATACCGCCTACGACCTTCCCGTGGAGGTCATCGCAGAGCTCTCCGCACACCCGAACATTCTTGGTATTAAAGACTCAAGCGGTAAGCCGGAGCGCATTGCTGCCGCCGTCGCCGCAACTGCATCTGTTCCTCGACGGACGGTTACGGTGACAGCCACCTTCACCGCCGTCACGAAGCGCATGTTGAATGCGCAGGCACAGGCCGCCGGTCTCGCTGCTGCGTTGATGCCCGCAGACGCGATGCTGTCCGGCGTTGGGTACACAGTACCGTCGCCGCCTCCGCCCGCATTGAAGACACGGACCCGCGAGGTGGGGTTCCAGGTGTTGTGTGGATCGGCGCAGACCCTGCTGCCGTCCCTTACCGCTGGCGCCACCGGTGGTGTACTCGCCATGGCGGCGTTCGCCCCGCAGGCATGCGCAGAGATCTATATGGCGTGGAAGGACCGCGACACCGAACTGGCGGAGGAGAAGCAGCAGCGCATTGTGAGCGCTGCGGATATCATCTGCGGCCGCATGGGCATTCCCGGTGTCAAATATGCCTGCGACCTAAACGGCTACTACGGCGGCCTGCCGCGCCTGCCTCTGCTGCCGCTGACGGCGGTCGAGCGGGAAGAGGCCGAGCAGACTCTGGGCGACATTCGCAACTGACATTCGACTGCGACACTTCAACGGCTGACTGCGACTGCTCAGCCCGGAGTCTGCGCAGTTAACCCGTGCCTTGTGAGCGAGGTGGACAACGCTGTCCTATACTTGCAAGATGGCGACTGGCGCGGCGATCCTTCGTAAGAGATGCCCGCAGTCTGGCAGGAATCTGCGGTAGTGGAAGGAAATCCGCTCGATGGCAACAGGTGATTTGACCCTGAAAACAGAGCAGCCGCGCGCTGCGGGTGGGCAGTCCGGCGACGTGGTCAACGACTTCAGCATCCAGGTCGCAACGGTCAATGGATCCGGCTCACAGTCGGCTAATAACGTTCTACTGAAGAGCATCTTCGCTATGGGCGTCCCCATCAGCGGCAAGAACCTCTTCCCGTCGAATATTGCCGGTCTGCCCACTTGGTATACCATCCGCGCCAGTAAACACGGCTATGTCGCACGCAAAAAAGAGATCGACATTGTGGTCGCAATGAATGCCGAGACGGCGAAGGACGACATCCTGTCGCTTCCCGCCGGTGGCGTGGCCATCTATGAAGAGACCGCCAACCTGAAGCAGTACCGCGACGACGTGGTCTGCTATCCAGTGCCCTTCGACAAGATCACCGCCGCCGTCTGCTCCGAGGCGAAGCTGCGCAAACTGGTGAAGAACATGATCTACGTCGGCGTGGTAGCGCAGTTGCTCGATATGGATCTCGCGACTGTCGAAACTGCTGTGCGCCGTCAGTTTGCAAAGAAGCAGAAGGCAGCCGACCTGAACTGGTCTGCGGTACAGGCCGGCTACGACTATGCGAAGGCGTCGCTGACCAAGCAGGATCCCTTCCGCATCGAGCGCATGCATGCCACCGACGGCAAGATCATCATCGAAGGAAATGCGGCAGCGGCCCTTGGCTGCATGTTTGCCGGCGTCACCGTCGTGACCTGGTATCCGATCACGCCATCGTCCTCGGTGGTCGAAAACCTGATCGACCTGTTGAAGAAGTACCGCGTCGAGCCCAGCGGCAAAGCGACATTCGCCGTGGTGCAGGCAGAGGATGAACTTGCCGCGGTGGGTATGGTGCTGGGTGCGGCGTGGACGGGTGCTCGCTCGATGACAGCTACCTCCGGCCCGGGTATCTCGCTCATGTCCGAGTTCGCAGGGCTTGGCTACTTTGCGGAGATTCCCGCGGTGATCTTCGATATCCAGCGCGTCGGTCCTTCAACCGGGATGCCCACGCGCACCGCGCAGGGCGATCTCCTTACCGTCGCGTACCTCTCACACGGCGACACGCGCCACGTCATGCTGCTGCCCGGCTCAGTGAAGGAGTGCTTCGACATGAGCGTCGAGGCCTTCGATCTTGCAGAACAGTTGCAGACGCCAATCTTCATTCTCTCCGACCTCGATCTGGGCATGAACAACTGGATGGCCGAACCCTTCACGTATCCGGAGAAGCCGATGCAACGCGGCAAGGTGTTGAGTGCGGACGATCTCACGCGCCTCGGTGGATTCGCACGCTACAAAGACGTGGATGGTGACGGTATCGGCTATCGCACGCTGCCCGGCACAGAGCATCCCGGCGCCGCCTTCTTCACCCGTGGCAGTGGTCACAATGAGCGCGCTCTTTATACCGAACGGCCCGATGAGTACCAGCAACAGATGGAGCGGCTGGCCCGTAAGTTCGAGACCGCCCGCCAGATGGTGCCTGCACCGGTGACGGTTGCGAATGGCACATCGAAGATCGGCTTGATTGCATATGGAACGACTGACTTTGCGGTGACCGAAAGCCGCGAGCAGCTCAAAGCCGAATACAAACTCGAAACCGACTATCTGCGCATTCGCGCCTTTCCGTTCACGCGAGAGATTCACGACTTCGTGGCTTCGCACGATCGCGTGTATGTGATCGAACAGAATCGCGACGCACAGATGATGAGCCTGTTGAAGCTCGATCTGCCTGCGGAAGACGCAACCAGACTGCGCAGTGTGCGGCACTACAACGGACTGCCGATTGACGCGCGCAGCGTGACCGACGAATTGGTCATGCAAGAAGGGATATAGCTATGTCCACCTCACCGAATGCGACGGCAACCACGCCGACAGCCCAAGCCCCACGGCCTGCGCCAAAGACGAATCGACTCGGCCTGCCGATTCTGGAATATCGCGGCGGCAAGACGAACCTGTGCGCCGGGTGCGGTCATAACGCCATCTCGGAGCGCATCATCGATGCCTTCTACGAGATGGGCCTGCAGCCAGAGCGAGTGATGAAGCTCTCCGGTATCGGCTGCTCTTCGAAGAGCCCTGCCTTCTTCATGAGTCGCTCGCACGGCTTCAACAGCGTGCACGGTCGCATGCCCGCCGTGGCCACTGGTGCGCTGCTAGGCAATCACACCATGAAGGCGATCGGCGTCTCCGGCGATGGCGACACGGTTTCGATCGGCATGGGGCAGTTCGTGCACCTGCTTCGGCGCAATTTGCCGATGATCTACATCATCGAGAACAATGGCGTCTACGGCCTGACCAAGGGACAGTTCTCGGCAACAGCGGATATCGGCTCGAAGCTGAAGACCGGTGTGATCAACGATCTTCCACCGATCGACACCTGCACGCTCGCGATTGAATTAGGTGCGACCTTCATTGGCCGCTCCTTCTCTGGCGACAAGAAGCAACTGCTCGCCATGATGAAAGCGGCGATCGCGCACAAGGGCACGGTATTGCTCGACGTCATCTCGCCCTGCGTCACTTTCAACGATCACGAGGGCTCGACCAAGAGCTACAAGTACATGCAGGAGCACGAGGAGGCTATCTCCGAGGTCGGGTTTGTGCCCCACTTCGAAGACATCGCCGTCGATTACGACGCGGGCTCAACCTATGACGTCGAGATGCATGACGGATCGCATCTGCGCCTGCGCAAGCTGCATGACGATTACGACCCGACCGATCGCATCCACGCAGTGAAGGCGCTAATGGAAGCGCAACAGAAGGGCGAGGTGCTCACTGGCGTCTTTTATGTGGACACGCAGAAGCCCAGCTTCACCGATCTGCTGAACCTGGTCGATGAGCCCCTGGGAACGTTGCCGGAGTCGCGCGTACGGCCGCCCAGGTCCGTCCTTGACGACGTGATGCAGCGGATGCGCTAACGTCGCCAATATCACCGTGTCATCTTGAGTGCAGCAAAGGATCTGCAGTTCGATCGCGGGATCCCTTCGTCAATGAACGATCGTGGTAGGCGTCGCTTCGTATAAGTGCAGATCCAGGTGGTCTTCCGAACCCACGAAGTCTGCGAGCGGCTTCACACTCAAACCCTGGTCCGCAATCTTCTGCATGTCCTGAGCAGCAAGCGGGTAGTCCATGACCATGATCATCCGTGGCGGCCGGTGAAAGAGTGTGTAGGCGCGCGCAATGCGGCCGGGCACCTCGTCTGCCGTCATGCCGTCGCGTCGGTGCGCAAACTTCATGTGGGTATCCATGCAATCGCAGTTCAGGAAGTAGACGGGGCGTTCCAGTTGTTCGGCAACTCCGGCCAGGTTGTAGTCGGACGCGCCCACGATCGGCAGATCGGCATCGCCGTGCGTCCGCAGCCATGCTGCCGCATTCCCAGACTCGGAGAACGGGTGCGTCCAGGAGGCAGCCACCGCAGCGACGCCCTTTAACGCACTGATGGCCAGCAATACATACGCGATACGCGGAAGTGCCTCCCGACCCGCTGTGTCATAGCGTAGAAGCCACAGGGCGACAAGAAACGCAACGACCACGATGCCCCAGTGGCGCGCATATCCGATGTAGATAAGGTGCGCAAAGCAAAGCGCAAAGAAGAGCGTCGCCCCTATGAGCAGCAAGAGGCTGCGGCGTCTCCGAAAGACGAAATAGTAGGCGGCAAGAACGACAGGGATAAGAAAGACAGCACTGCGATGGAATCCAGCATCCGTATTCCAGTACTGCTGCGGGTACCCACTGGCGAAAGGCCACCACGCAGACACCACGACGTCTGCCAGCGAGTGCACGAAATGCGCACCGCTGCCGGCCTTTGAAAACATGTGTCCGGTGGTCGACCAGCTGATATCCGGAGCAGGCAGCAACGAGTGGACAGAGAAGAGCAGCATCGCCGCATAGATCAGTCCGCCGGCGGCTGCACTGCGCTTGTCCATAGCTCGCCGGCGCGTCCACAGATGTGCAACATACTCGAGCAACAATGCGCCGGAGAGCATGATTCCCGTCAGATCGGTATTTGCGAGTGCACCAAGGAGAGCCAGATTGCCGACGATACTCTGCGGCCTCTTCGCTCTGCGCCATGCGAAGAGCAGCGCGAAGAGCAGCATTAGTCCGTAGGTGCGGCTGATGACGGTGTATTCAAAGACGACAAAATAGCAGAGAAAGACCAGAACCTTCTGCACCTTGCTGAAGGGGGAGAGCATGCCGACGGTCAGATAGATCGCCGCGCCGATCATGGCTTCGACCCACTTCATCGCCGCCGGTGCGTGCGTGAATCGAGCCGGAAGCCACAACACGAAGTACCAGAGCCAAGGATGACCCTCGTAGTGCACATTCGCGAAGAGGGAGCGCAGGGTTGGGCTCGCTGCAGAGATGCCCCATGCATTCAGCTCGTCCAGCCAAAGTTCATGGTGCGCCAGGTTGATCCAGAAGAGCAGCAGGAATGGGAGGGTGAGGGCGAAATTGACCAACCAGGCAGGTCGGTGTTTGGATCCGGAGAAGCCGTCTGGGATCTGACCGGATACTCCGGCTGAGTCTGCCGGCTCTGCGGACTCGATGGTTCGCTCTGAAGGCATGTGGGCTCCGTCGGAGTATACCAAGACCCTGTGGGCATTTCGGTGGCTGGCTGTTCACCTGATCGGCGCGCTTGAAATCTCGCAGGGCTTCAGTTGTAATCACTGTCACGAATGCTAAATAACCGCAGAGTTGCCGTCGTTCTCCCCGCCTACAACGCTGAAAAGACTTTGCAGCGGACCGTAGATGAGATCCCTCGCGATATTGTCGACGACGTCATCCTGACGGATGATGCCAGCCGGGACAATACCTCCGATCTCGCTCGGCAACTCGGACTGCACGTCATCCGGCACGACGATAACCGCGGCTACGGCGGAAACCAGAAGACATGCTATGAGGCCGCACTATCGAGAGGTGCAGACATCGTCGTGATGCTGCATCCCGACTATCAGTACACGCCACTCCTTGTGACCGCGATGGCGTCGATGATCGCCTATGACCAATATGATTGCGTACTGGCATCGCGCATTCTCGGAAACGGCGCGCTGCGGGGCGGCATGCCAGTCTACAAATACATTTCGAACCGTTTTCTCACATTGGCCGAGAACCTGATGATCGGTCAGAAGCTGTCGGAATACCACACTGGCTATCGCGCCTGGAGCCGGGCTGTGCTTGAGCGGCTGCCACTGCTGAGTTGTTCGGATGACTTCGTCTTCGATAACCAGATGCTCGTGCAGACCGCCTACTTCGGCTTTCGTATGGGTGAGATCTCCTGCCCGACGAAATATTTCGACGATGCTTCGTCGATCAACTTCCGACGGAGCGTCGTCTACGGAGTTGGAGTGCTGACGACCGGTATGCAGTTTCTCCTGAAGAAGTGGAAGCTCGCGAGCCCCGCGATCCTCGAAGACAAAGAGGTGGATCGGCTCCCGCATCGCATTGTTGCGACATCCAGGGCTGAAGAATCCAGAGGTTGAGTAATCGGCCCTAAATCTCTACTCGGTTTGGATCGAGCCGGAGGTTCCCGAACGACCCCAAACTTCGATTCATCGAAAGTACGCCGGGGTTGGTCTTGGACTCGTGGGTGTTTGGCAGAGGAAGCGTCTGATACTGTGACTTAGCTGCAACGGTACGCATGTCGAATCTCCTAGAAGAGCGTTCGTGCATCGTTATGGTGGTGGGCGGTGTTCTCAGCACAGCCCCGTATGTTTGCGAACTATCTGCCGTCGTAACGCGCGCCGTGGTCGGCTAGCTAAGCGGGGCTGCGCTCGCCGACAGGTGTAGCCTGATCCGTATGAAGAGCGAAGACGCTGCCGAGATATTGTCCATCGATGGTCGCGAGGTTCGCGTGACCCATCCAGACAGGCTCTACTTTTCGAAAGAGACAAAGCTTACCAAGCTCGATCTGGTTCGTTATTACCTGGCCGTTGCTCCCGGCGCCCTGGCAGGAATTCGTGATCGACCCATCGTTCTGAAGCGATTTGTCAACGGTGCCGAGAGCGAGCCCTTTTACCAAAAGCGTGCTCCCACAGACCGACCTGTCTGGTTGAGAACAGCAACCCTGTCGTTTCCTTCCGGACGCACCGCGGAGGAGGTAGTGGTAGACGACGCTGCGGGATTAGCGTGGATCGTGAATCTGGGCTGTATAGAACTTCATCCGCATCCTGTGCGGTCCGCCGATCTAGATCATCCTGATGAGCTTCGCATCGATCTCGATCCCGGCCCCGGCGTGTCATGGGCCGACGTGCGTCTTGTAGCGCTCGAAGTAAACTCGCTTCTTGAAGAGGTAGGTCTCAAGGGCTGGGCAAAGACGAGTGGATCTCGTGGCCTGCACGTCAACGTTCGGATCGAGGCTCGCTGGGGCTTCACGGAGGTGCGCCGCGCTGCCCTCGCACTGGCCCGCGCAGTAGAGCGCCGCGTACCCAAACTCGCGACCTCCAAATGGTGGAAGGAAGAGCGGCATGGCGTCTTCCTTGATTACAACCAGAACGCCAAGGATCGGACCACATCCTCGGAGTATTCTGTGCGTCCTCTGCCAGATGCTCGCGTCTCTGCCCCGCTTCACTGGAGCGAGGTTGCCGACTGCGATCCCGCGCGTTTCACGGTGCTGACCATGCCGGAACGCTTTGCTGAAATCGGCGATCCCCACGCAGAGATGGACTTGTTCGCCGGCTCGTTGGATTTGTTGCTTGAGTTGGCCGCGCGAGACGAGGCTGAAGGTCTTGGAGATGCGCCATGGCCTCCCCATTTCCGAAAGATGGAAGGCGAAGCACCCAGGGTCGCACCGTCACGTGCTCGATCGGCAGTCACGAGCGAGGCGAAGAAAGCATCGACGCCGAGAGCTCCACGCAGCAAAATGCCGCTCCTCGTGATTGCAAGGTCCGCGAATCAAGAGGCAGCGGAAGCAGGGCTGGAAAGGTGGAAGAAGAGATACCCGGAAGCCGCAGCACTGCTGGCTAAGGATGATGTTCTCGTAGACCGTATGAGGGGAAGGTCCAGCACGTGGACGCGCATTCGCGTGAACCTTCGGCATGTGCCGGAGCCCCTTCGGCCAGTCCAAGAACCGCCCGATCCGGATGATGATCCGACGAATCGTAAGTAAGGTGCGAATCATCGCGGGGCGATTCAGCGGCCGGTGGGAAAGATCTCCATCAACTCCTGCGGCGGAACGACCTCAAGCTGGGCATATGTGCAGTCGGTTGGCTTCTTGTCGACGCGCCATCTTCTGAATTGCGCCATGTGCCGGAATCGATTTCCCTGCATATGCTCGTACGCAACCTGAAGAACTAACTCCGGCCGAAGCGGCTCCCACGAGAGATCCTTGCCTTGGTTCCATCGGCTCTTCCCGCCGGGCATGCGCTGGCCGTCCTCGCCTTCACCCGCTTCCATCGTTCCTCGCCACGGATGATCCACGAGAGCGTTCACGCGGTACGGAGCAAGATACGCCACCAGTTCGCGTCGCGTCTCCACTTTGAAGCTGGAGCACACGCCGACATGCTGTAGGGCTTTTCCATTATCGTAAAGTCCGAGCAGAAGCGAGCCGATCATCGAACCTGGACCGTCTTTGTGCCAGCGAAAACCGGCAACCACGCAGTCGCAATCGCGCTCGTGCTTTATCTTGAGCATCGTGCGCTTGTTTGGTTCATAAGTACCCGCGACCGGCTTCGCCATGACACCATCGAGCCCCGCACCCTCAAAGCGCTTGAACCAGTCCTGCGCTGTAGTTCGATCGCGCGTTGCCGGAGTGAGGTGGATGGGCGGGTGTGCGTTCGACAGCATTGCCTCCAGCCGCTGCCGCCGGAATTCGAATGGCTTGTCTTGCAGGTCGAGTTCGCCGTCACAGAGCAGGTCGAAGAAGACGATCGACGCCGGCGTCTGTTTCGATAACAGCTTTACCCGCGACGCAGCGGGATGGATGCGGAGTTGCAGCGCGTTGAAGTCCAGACCGCCCGGCCCATAAATGACGATCTCTCCATCGAGGGCGCAACGGGTTGGCAGTGCTGCAAGCAAGCTCTCGATCACCTCTGGAAAGTAGGTGTTCAAGGACTTTCCGTCGCGACTCTGGATCAATATCTCGTCAGCGTTCCGAAAGATCAGTGCGCGGAACCCATCCCACTTCGGCTCGAAGATCCAGTCGCCGCCAGCCGGTATTTCAGCAATTCGCTTGGCGAGCATCGGCAAGATAGGAGGCGAGAGGGGCAGACTCACACACTCATACTACTCGGGTACTTATGAGACGATCACCGCTGCTCTGCTGGGCCGTCGATGTATTGTCGATCTGATGTGAAGGGCTCCGTGGGACAGATCTGCCATGAGCCGCCTTTCTCCGGGCCCAAAAGTGCCGCGAACAGGGCAGGGCTGTCGAATCGCGGCCAGCAGAGCCAATCGATCGAACCAACGATCGACACGAGGACCGCGGAGCGGCAATCACCGATCACCGCATAATCATCAATCGATCACGTCGGACGCCTCGATCCAGGATCGTTCGGTATGTCTTGGGAAGATGGTGGGAGGCTCGAAAGCCTTGTCTGATCCAAGCCAGAGTCCATAGTGCAGATCCGTTCCTGCTCCAACGATTAGGAGCGCACCGCGGCGGGGGCGGACTTCTGTTGCCAGCGGCGGATAGCGCGGCGAACTACTTCCGTTCCTATGCCGTACGTCGCATGAGTGATGAGCTCGCTCGATTGTTCCCGCGCTGGTTGCTGGAATGGTGATTTGCCGAGCCCAAGCAAGGGGAGCGTGGTCTCGTGGGTAAATAGGAAGACCACAAGCCCAAAAGCGCTTCCATATCCAATCGTGACTATGGGTGCGACCTCGCCGGCCGCCCCATAAAAAGCGCCAGTGATTGATCCGAACGTCCAATGAAATGCTTTGGTCGCGGCAGTCTTTTGCCCGGAGCCGGCGAGCCGCGTCTCCTATTGAGGAACATCTCGAGGGTGATCCTAAGTGACTCAGCTGCCTTATTCAGCTTACCCAGAGTCCGTGAAACAGCATGCTCAGCGCCATGCGTCATCTCGTAGTCATTATGGTCACGAGAATAGGTTCTGGTGATCTGGCTGAACCCTAAACCGGCCGAAGACTAACTCTGACCTTGGTACAGGATCGTTAGACTCTTCAATAGCTGCCCTACATTACTTTTCACTGGCACAAATTATTGGCGTAGTCCACTCGTCTCGTCATGGCAAAAGCATGTACGTCCACACCGGCGCGAACACCGGGGCGCCAGTTGCGGTCAGAGGCGTCACCTCGTCGGCGATCGGCACGGAGTGGTTAATGTTCTTCTGCGGAAAAGACGGATCCTGAATTCCTGGGGCGGCGCTGGTATTCAGTTCATGCGTACCGCCAAAAGGGGGCATCGTGCCATCGACAGACGTCGGGGCCCCGAAAGCGTCCATGCCGATGGCTGTCCAGCTGTTGTACTGGATCTGGATTGGCACGAGGTTGTCATTCACTGACCCGAACCCGTTCTCGCTCGAGGCGGGCGTCATGCCAGGCCGGCCGACCCAGGGCGCGGTCTTGCCCTCGAAGAGGTCGGGCACACCGGAGAACATGGCTATGCGGTCGACGGTGAACAGCTTGCCAAGAAAGGCGGCGTGGCCAGAGCCCTGCGAATGGCCCCCCACCTCAACTAGCGACCAGTTGACCGCACCATTGGTGAGGAACTGACCCCACCCTTCGAGCGGGAAGGTCTTGTTGAGATAGGCGAGCAGATCGGTCGTTCGCTGGACTATCGAGTTGGGCACGTCCACGTCCACGTGCGGGCTGACCTGATTCCCCGTCAGAATCTCGTCGTGGAACAACGCAGTGCACTCAGGATTGGTATCGCCAGCGCAGGCGTCCGCCGCCGAGAGCGTATCTGGATAGGAGAGGCCGATTCCGTGATAGCCACGCGACGCGCCGAGCTTGACGATGTCCTGATATGCCGTCGGCGCAGCGCCGGTTCCCGGCAGGAACAGCAGCAACCTGCCTTTTGCAGAGACTGTCGGATCAGGATTGATGGCGATGTCTTCTGCCGGCGCCTGCGTCGCGGCGGGGTTAGCGGCGGTGGGCGCGATCATCCTCTCGATTGACGGCTGGGGCATAGGAGCTGGCGTTGGGCTGGGCGAACCCGAGCTGCCGCAGCCGCACACTGTGAGCATTGCCAAAACGGATGCAAGAGCGGCAAATGACGAACGCCGGGCTAAAAGATTGATCGAGTCTTTCTGCAATGTCATCCACCTTAGCTTCCGAACCATGAATTTCATATGAGATAGTACCCGGACACTTCCAAAAAGTAGCGCACGACGATCGATGGTGGCGAACCTTAAAAGCCGTGAGGTTTAACGCATGAAAGCTGTCATCTTTGCCGATCGAGTACTCTTTGAGCGCGCGCCAACTTCACCGCTATTACTCTTTTCAGCAAGATAGAGCGGCAATTGCTGTGGCATCTGCGCACCCCGGAAACACTCCGATGTGTGCGATGCGCTGAACTAGGGCGTGTTAACACTATGTCCATCTGAGTGATTTAGATTTGTTAGTAGATGGAGATTACAGAGGAGCAGTACGCACGGATCAAGGACAGCTTGCCGGTGCAGCGCGGCAACGTGAGTTTGTCGAACCTTCAACTGCTGAACGCCTTGTTGTATGTGGCCGAGCACGGATGCAAGTGGCGCGGCCTGCCCAAGCGGTCCGGCAACTGGCACACCATCTAACACGCGGATGAACCGCTGGTCCAAGAGCGGCGTGATGGACCGGGTCTTCGAGAAGCTGCAACTGGAGCAGATCGTGCGCATCAAGATCGAAGCGATCGCACTGGACTCGACCTCGGTCAAGGTGCATCCGGACGGCACGGGCGCGTTAAAAAAAACGGCCCACAAGCCATCGGCAAGTCTCGCGGCGGATGGAACACCAAGATTCATCTGGTTGCCGCGGATGCTCGAACGGCCATAACCTTCGCGCTCTCGCCCGGCCACGCACACGATGCGCCGGAAGGCCGCGAACTGTTGCGAGATCTGCCGCCGATGCCGAAAGGCCTACCGTTGTTGATGGATCGTGCCTATGAAGGCAACGAGACCAGGCAACTGGTGCTCTCCCTCGGCATGGTTCCTGTCGTGCCGCCGCAGTCCAACCGCATCCATCCCTGGCGCTATGACCGCACTCTCTACAAGAAGCGCAACGAGATCGAACGCCTCTTCCGCCGCATGAAAGGCTATCGACGCATCTTCTCCCGATTCGAAAAGCTCGACGCCGTCTTCCTCGGCTTCCTTGCCTTCGCTTTCATCGTCGAAGCTCTCAGATAGTGCTAACACGCTCTAGTTCTCGCTCCGCTTCAGGCTGGATACGATCGTCGTCCGCGGTGGCAATTGTTTCAATGTCCGGCACTCATGTCCTTCGAAGCATGAGGCGGACGGCCCTCATTGCGTGCTGCCTTCAAGTAACGCTCTTGTTTTACGCTAACAACTCATTGATTTTGCTGGAGATGTCGAAGTGCTCTAGGCTTACTGGAACTGCAGGAAGTTTCGCACTACGGTTACGCCCATACGCGGGATCAAGGTACAAACATGAGAGTTAGGCCTCGCATTGCTGCCCACGCGTGCAACAGCCTTCCAGCTCACGTCAACTCTACGAGGAACGCCGGGGCTGCAAATTTACGTACTCTTCATAGAGACGCCCTCCCGCATCTTTCGCTCGACACATGTCCAGAGTTCAGCACGCCGCCTGCTTGGGTGGTTTGTTGGTACCGTCCTGATTTCTATCTCTGGCCCGGCCCGTGCTCAGGGCGCGGTTTCGCCACTCGAATTCTCGACCTCGGACGCACGACTGCAACAGAGTTTTGATTGGGCAAAACAGCAGGCGCTTGCCTACGTCTCGTCTGGGCACGACGCAGGGCTGGAATGAGCAAGCGCATCATTTCTATGGTTTCCTGAGAAGTAACGGCGCGGACTTCGGAAGTGGCGACCTCTTCGTTCTGTATTTCGGCTCGATCACCGATGCAGCAAGCGAAAGACTGCTGTGACTGAGTTAAAGCGGCAAAGCCTGTTCCCGGCACCGGGCACCCAGGAGCAGAGCTACCGTCTCGAAATTCTCTTCCGCTACGATGCCCTGACGAAGCCTAGCGTCAGATTCTGATCTCTCGCGGCCCGACCGCGAGCGGCGCGAGTACCCTGAGGTGTCATACACAATTCCCGGTTCCATGGTCACGGGAATGGGGACCGCAGTACCGGCGGCTACTGGCGCGGGTGACGATAGGGGGTGCCACCAAAGAGAGCAGGATTCTTGATTGTAAGTCCGCACCCAGCAAACCTCAGCGCCAGGATGGTAAGCGAAACAATGGCTGCAGCGGTTCGTAATGTAATGTTGTATTTGGGTGTTCTAGCGGTTCATAGCAGGCCTCACCACCGGCTAGTATCCGTTCCTTCTTAGGCTAAGACGATGTCATAATTGTTGTAGCTATAACCCATGGTTTTGTTTTCGACTGCGCAGTATCTACACGCTCCGGTGCTGGCAATGTGATTGCACCTTTTCGGGGAGATTTTCTTCAGATGTATATGTCGAAGCGCTTTAGGACGGTATTGCTGCCAATTCTTTGCTGGGTTTCAGCCGCACCTTTCTATACAGGCTTGGCACAGGCTCTACGTCCTTCTACGCACATGATCAATGTGCGCGAGCATGGAGTCCGCGAATCTACACCGAGCGACCGATCGGAAGCGTTTGCTGGCACCGCTATCGAATCACTGATGAAAGACCATCCCGGAGATACACTTTATTTTCCTGCGGGAGATTATTTACTCGCAAACAATACTAATCGTAAGGACGGGCTCGTCATCGGCCCAACTTTCCATGGTTCTCTTGTTTTTGCATCTGGCGCGAGGTTGGTATGCAATACCGTGACGCCACATGCCGGGACGTGTGTTCATTTCTTATCCGCGAGCAATGTCTCTGTGCTTCATCTGGACATCGAGTATCTCGACCAAAAGAGGCTACCAATGAACCGGGCAGCGGCAGTTGGCTATGCGCTCCTCATCGACAGTTCAAGCAATATCCAAATGTCGTCGACAACGATTGAAGCGTCACCAGGTGCCTGCTTCTGGGCTTCTAATAGTACTCGCCTTACCGTCCACGACATTCATGTGAGCCAATGTACGGCAGACGGTGTCCATTTTGAGAACGACAGGGACGTCGACCTTCAGGATATGTGGAGCTTGCATACGCTGGATGATGGACTGGCGTTCACCAACGTTGCGGTGACAAATCCCAATTGTGGAGCTGTCGCCAAAGGAATTCATATCGAAGATTCCGCAACAAGAGGAATTGCTGTGCCAGGCGGTTGCGGTATAGCCGTGAGTCATTTCTCGATCGACCGCACAGGTGTTTCCGGGATACTCGTAAACACCGACGGTGCTTTTCACATGAGAAGGCCTCAGACGATCTCTTTTCAGGATGGCGTCATATCGAACGCGGGCGTGCTGTCTTCTTCATCCGGCGGGGGAAACAAATTTGGTATAGAGGTAAGCGCGGCAGATCATGTGAGCTTTGAACATGTGCAGGTTGTGTCTGCCGCAAGTCGCGGCTTCGATGTCTCTCATGGTGCGACCTCGGTGAGTCTTAACGACAGCGTCATTACTGGATCAGGAGACAACGCAATGAACCTGATGAACTCCTCGGATATCTCGGTCAGCCAGGACGTGATCCAAGACGCCGCCGGTTATGGCACCTATTTGTCAGGAGTTTCAGACTTCAAAGGAAGCCATTTAACTTATATCAATGTCTCGACCCGACGGTCCGGGACAAATCTGCATCGAGTTTTCTGGGTCGACAATCCCGCTGGCACAACTCGTCAAGAATTCCTCAAGATCATCGACAATCAGCCTATAGCAACCGGGTATATCGTTGGATGTTCGGATGTCGTAGGGCATCCTTTCTCAATCACAGGTTTAAGCACGTCGATCCGACAGGGAAGCTTGAAGGTCGAATGCGCGGGTGAGGTGAGGCAGTTGGCTTTCTAGCGACGAGATGAATCAACGCGATCCGGAAGCAGAGCTGGCTTTCCAGGCTTCCAGTGAAAGTTGACTCCAGCGCCGATAGCAGGTGTCCCATTCAAAGCCTGCACGGAAGACGGCACTGGCCTGTTCTCCCATGCGAATCAAGTCCTGGTGGGTAAGGCTGCATAACATCTGGATGAGTTCTTCCTGAGCTTCAGGATGGAACAGTCTGCCGTTCACCCGATCGATGATGAGTTCGGGAAGGCCGCCAGTGCGACTAGCCAGCACGGCGCGTCCATTTCGCATAGCCTCAAGCGCGACCAAGCCAAAGCCCTCCCATCGCGATGGCATGATCACCGCATGAAAGCTTTTGATGTAGCCGTCCATCAGATCGTTCCTGATCCAGCCCAGGTGATGCACATTTGGCTGGACAGGCACCTTAGTAGACTTCTCAAGCGTAGTATCGCCAATGAGCCAGAGATGCATATCCTCGAGTCGAGGATCCTTCCAGGCATCAAACAGGCGGTCAACGCCCTTCTGCTGATCGAAGCGACCTACAAAGAGAAGGTGAATGCCGTTTCCCTGTAGTTGGATCACAGGTTGCACATTTGCGTTCGCGGCGGGTGTACCGTGAGGAATGATGCGATGCCTGGGATGCTTGATTCCTGCTTGCACTGCTGACTTATGTTCATAGTGCGAGATGCTGACAATCGCATCCGCACGGCTGGCCAGAGCCCGTTCGATCCACTGGTAGGTTTTCTGCTTAAGCTTTGAAATATGTTGCGTGAAAGCCCAACCGTGAGCGCAGTACAGTGTAGTCCAGGACGGATGGGCGCGATGCAGTCGAAGACGTCCGTACACCCCGGGAAAGGTGCTGTGAAGATAGACGATGTCCGGCTGTAAGGCCTGTAGCTGAGCATGGAGTCTACCGGCCACATGGCGCAGATGTGCAGGGCTGCGTGAACTTTGGTAGGTATGAAGGGTCGCCGGCACGTCCATCAGCATGTCACCCAGACGATCCGGATCAGCCAGCAAGTGGACACTTCCAATCTCTTCATCCATCGCCTGTCCACAGATGAGGTGGCGCACTGCCGTGCCGACACCACCCTTGCAGCCCTCGACCACATGCGCCACCACGAGCGGGCGATGCTCAGCAGCCACTTGCTCGTAAGAGTTAGGGGCCACTGGCATCTGCGTTGAGCTATCCGATTCGGCTAGTGTGTTCATACTTGTCAAAGACTATTTGTGCACGGTGCGCACCAGCAAAAGACGCTGCATCAAGCTTGTTTCGCGAGATGCAGCGACTGCGTAATGTTTGATCCGTCCGACAATTCACCGATGACACGGCGCGTCTGCTCGCAGATCGTTTCTAAGTGGGGTGGGTCGAACATAGTTTCGTGCGTACCCGTAAGATTCAATACACTTACGGACTGGAAATAACGGTTCCAGCCAAGATCCGCTGGCTCATCCGGCAGGTGGTCTTCTGAGCGAAAGAGATACGTTCTTGTCGATTCAGGTAGAGGCTGTTTATCGGCCTTACCGTACCAATGCTTCACAGCCGCAACGCGTCTCGATTCATCGAAGTAGAAGTGCAGGTGATAACCGAAACGAAGTGGCAGATGTATGTGACGAAACCGTGCTGCGAAAGAAAGCACAGGACTGGCCAAGGGAAGATTCATCCAGCGCACCATGACAAGCGCCAGGATCCGACCCACTTCGCGCTGCGTTACAGAGCGAAGGACGCGCATGAAGTCCTGAAAACAATACCAGGCCGCCCGGACGGGAGATAGACCATCCTGCATCTGCACAGAGAGAATCACGGGCTGCTGTGGAAGCGCGCTGGTATCGAGCAAGCCGACGAACTCAACGTCGCGCCCCTCCTGAGTAAGGTGCATCGCAACGGCATGTGCGCAATAGCCGCCAAAAGAATATCCCATGATCCACAGAGGGCCGTCCGGCGCCTCATTTTCAATTTGCGAAACTACATAGTCGACGAGAACACCGGCGCTGTTTTCGCGATCTTCCATCAACGTCCAGTCCGGATAGTCGAGAGTTATCATTTTCGCGGTGCCTTCGCATCCAGCACGAAATCTCATGAGTCGCGGCTCGTCTCCGCCGACGCCTGGCAACAGGAAGATGACAGGAAGCGCAGAATCTGACCGTGGACTTCGCACTAGCTGATGGGTTCGTCTGCTGGAGATAGCCGCCGCGAGAGCGCCTGGAGTGGGAGCTTCGAAAAGCTGCCGTAGGCTTACGTCGCGAGCAAGCTCGCGCCTCAAGCGGTGAACACAGAGTACTGCAGCTAGCGAATTGCCGCCCAGCTCAAAAAAGTCGTGATCGCGCCCCACCATAGTTGCGCCGGTAAACTCAGCGAACACAGTGCAAATGGTGGCTTCTAGTGAATCCGCCGGCGGCACGAAGTTCGACCTGTCTTCTGCAATTTCTGGCTGCGGCAGGGCGCGGCGATCCAACTTTGCATTCGGCGTCAGAGGCATTTTCTCTATCCGGATGAAAGCAGCTGGAACCATGTAGTCAGGCAGTGTCTGCGCAAGACCGGAGCGCATCTCTCGCATATTCATGACTTTCGAACTCGCAACTGTGGTGTAGTACGCGACTAACTGCACCTGGCCGCGAATATCGCGTGGGACTACGGCGCATTCCAGGATGGTGGGCACCAGTCGCGAGAGTGCTGATTCGATCTCTCCGGGTTCGATACGAAAACCACGAATCTTGACCTGTTGATCGGCACGACCCAAAAAGTCGATCTGCCCGTCTTGACGCCACTGCGCAAGGTCTCCTGTTCTGTACATGCGTTCGCTGGCGTTGCCAAACGGACATGCCACGAATCGTTCGCTGGTAAGCTGTGCCCGATTGAGATAACCGCGGGCCAGCCCAGCACCGGCGATGTATAGTTCGCCGATGGCGCCGACCGGGACAGGTTTAAGGCTATCGTCGAGGATAAAGAATTTCTGCTCGTTGAGGGGGCGACCGATGGTTACGACAGGTCCTTTGGCTTCATCGCCTTGTTCCAAACGATGAGATGACGACCATACAGTTGTTTCCGTAGGGCCATACAGATTGATGGCTTCAGGAAATTCCAGCAGTTGAGGAACCAGATTGGCTGGGAGCGCTTCACCGCCAACCAGCACGCGTACTGTACGCGGCATGCCACAGGAAAGGAGTGCTCGCCAAAATGTCGGGGTTGCCTGAACGATACTCACGTTTAAACGTCTAGCAGCCTCTACAACCGCATGAGGGTCCCGACTATCCGCTCCGTTCAACATGGCGACGCAAGCGCCTTGTACCAGAGGAAGAAAGAGTTCCAATCCTGCTATGTCGAAGGAGATGGTCGTGATGGCGAGCAATGTGTCGCTTGGCCGGATACGTACCTGTGACTGCATCGCCTGCAGGAAGACTGTGAAACTGCGATGTTCAATGGCCACGCCCTTTGGCTGTCCGGTCGAACCCGAGGTGTAGATGGTGTACAGCAGATTCTCCGGGCTAAGGGGTTGAATGCGGTCTGCATCGCTTACGCGCTCAGCGGACATGGCTGCCAGTTGCTGCTGTACAGTTTCATCATCTGTCAGCAGCACGGGCATCTCTGCAGCAAAGGGAATACCAGCGCGAAGCCCTGAGGTCGTCGCTACCAGGCTGGCGCCGCTGTCCTGCACCATATAGAGCAATCTCTCCAGGGGGTGATCGATATCCATTGGGAGATAGGCGGCGCCAGCTTTCATGATGCCTAGCATCGTGATGACAAGTTCGAGAGAGCGGGGCAAAAGCAGCGCAACAATACTTTCAGGACCAATGCCCTGGGCCAGCAAATAACGGGCCGAGCGGTTCGCGGCAGCATCTAACTCTGCATAAGTAAGGCGTGCTCCGCCGAAATCAAGAGCGACGGCATCTGGAGTTCGATCTACCTGAGCTTCAAAAAGATCCGGCAAGCATTGAGGTATGGCACCCGCATCCGTCTCATTGAATGATTCGATCACCTGCTGGCGCTCGTGCACACCCATCGCGGATATTTCCGTCAGCCTCGCTGTGATAGGTTTTGTTGCAATATCGAGAAGGATTCTTTCGAACCGGGTTGATATATTCGTCAGATCTTCACGACTAAAGCAGTTTTCATTTCCATTGAAATCAATCTGTAAGCGTCCATCTTCGCCGCGATCGCGTATTGAGATGCACAAGTCGGCCACAGGGCCAATGGAAAGGTTTCGCGTTGTCCACTCCAGCCCCTCTTCGATTTCGCTGAAGAAGAACGGCATAATGTTGACTTCAACGCCAAAGAGGCTGGAGTGATTGGGACGTAGGCCAAGATCCTTGCGGATGTCATCAATCTGATAAAGCTTGTGCGAGTTGGCTCCATCCATACCCAATGACGCGCTATAAACTGCATCGCTGATGCAGCTATCTTCTGTGAGCTGGAAACGTAGAGGAAGAACATGTGTGAGATTGGCGAGAATGCTGCGGAAGCGTCCGGCTCTTCCGGTCACGACAAGGCCGACGAGAAAGTCAAAGGAACCAGTCGATCGATGCATAATGATGCCAACGGCTCCCATGAGCAGTCTTGGCAGAGTTGTTTTGAGTTGCGATGTCATATCGATGAGGTCGTCAACGACAGCTGACGGCAGCCAGATGCTCTCGCACCTCGAAGTCCAACTGCTGGTACGTCCATTTGTCTTGGACAGTGAAAGCAATGGAGGGCAGTGCATCAAACGATCCACCCAATATTGCTTATCTTCAGCAAACTTGCTTGACAGTCGATACGTCTCTTCCGACTCCACCAGACCTGCGATGGTCGCAGACCCAACCGGCTTGGCGATGATTCCGTGCTTCATGGCCTCATACAACTGCCGAACACGGCGCACCAGGAGAATGGTGCTCAATCCGTCGATCACAATGTGATGATAGATAACACAATAAATAAAATGATCCGGAGCAAGCTCCATAAGTGTCCAGGAGAAAGTCTTTCCAGACGCCAGATCCAAAGGTGCATGCAGTTTTGTCTGCATATATTCCGCAGCATAGGAAGCTGGATTCGGCTCCGCAGAGATATCCAAGACTTCGAGCGCAACTGCGGCACAAGGGGAGACGACTTGCCTGGGGCCTTGAGCGTATGACGGAAATCGAAGACGCAGGGACTCTGTCTCTGCAATGCAGGCCGCTGCCGCCAACTGAAAACACTCCACATCAAGCGGTCCCATAATAGTTATGTAACCACCCGTATTGAACGCACGGCTATCGGGATCGAGCTGCTGACCTACCCACAGCTGCCGCTGAGTTCCAAGTAACGGCAGGGCGGCTGCCTCTTGAGGTTGCTCGGCGCAGTCACGCTCATCATTTTTGTTGGGAGGAAACTCTACCTTAAGACTTCTCATAATGTCACCTCGGATGTGCCCTGATTTGTCTTTCTCACCAGGAATACAAATTGCTTCAATATCCTTCATGTCTTCACCGCAAGTTTTTCTACTCCGCGCATCAGAGCCGCGGACGCTTCGGCCCATCGGAACTTGTCATGGCGGCTGTTCCCTCTGGTTCGTAACTCATGCGCGAGCTCGGGCTCGTCGAGCATCCGTCGCATCAGTGTCGCGAGGCCATCTGCATCATCCGGATGGAAATGCAGTGCTGCTCCTCCACATACTTCGACCACTGCGGGTGCTGTCGAGGCAAGCACAGGGCAGCCTTGTGCCATCGCTTCCAGCGGGGGGATACCAAAGCCTTCATAGCGGCTTGGAAATACAAATGCTGCTGCGCAACGCATCAGCCCTGCCAACTCCTCATCCGATAACCTGCCAGCTATCAGTGCGCCTTCATGATTTAGCAATTTTTGGGAACCCGTTACCCTCGCAGAACCTTCACCAACAATCACCAGTCTGGTATCGGGACGATTAAGGCGCCGGTGAGCTTCGATCGCTAGCGCGATGTTCTTGTTTGCCGTTGATAGACCGAGAGTGACAAAGTACAGTCCCGGAAGAATTCCCAGTCGATCAAGAATTCCGCCGTCATGAGACACCTGCTTTGCGTGGTCCGCGCCGTTGGGAGCAAGAAACATCTTTGCCGCGGGCAAATTGAGCGCTCTAGCAAGCTCGATTCGAGAAAATTCAGAGACCGTAGCGATCTGAGCTGAACGGGAAAGTGTGCGCCCCAACCAGCTGTGCAGTACGCGATAACGCCATGCGAAGCCGGCCGGCGCAAAAAAGATTGCCGCGTCGTGTATCACGACGACCTGCTGTCGATGAAGAACTGGGCCGCTGTTTGCCATCGACAAGACAGTGCCGTGACGGCTATGGCGTAACAGATGCAACTGCTCCCAAAGATGGCCGCCTCCTGTTCCAATCTCATTGAATTCAATCCTTTTAAGTTCTAAATCACACACCGTTCCAGGCGGCGCAACCAGATACCAGTCAAATTCTCGCAGTGAGGCTGGACAGTCTTCCTGCTGCAGGGCCAAGTCGATAGCGGACACAACCTGTCTGCAATACCGCTGGACCCCGGTGCGATTCTGGGTCAGGAAGCGACCATTGATATAGATCGACTTTTTGTTCTGCTTCGCCATAAGAAGACTCAATCAACGCAATTGCAAAAGTCCGCTCTGCTGTCGCACGCCTAAAGAGCAACGCACGTCAGCCATTCCGAAAAAGCCTCATACGATTCCATTCGCAATCCTCTTTCCAGCAATCAATGGCGGGCGCGAATAACGGCTTCCGCGCGTCCTGAACACAAACAACACACAGAAAATAAGCAGGAAGGATGAGGGAACGAATCGACCATCCGCCCAGTAAAGAACACGACTAGCCTCAATGAGACCAATAAAGAAAGCAGGGTAAAGAAAGATGCCGGTGGTACTACGTTTTTTGAATTCGGCATATAGAAAGCCGATCGCAATCCCGCATATCAACCAATAGAGAAGACCGCCGGCAACGTTGAAGTCGGCCAGTGGAGGAAAGATGCCGCTTGGGTTGTTGAATTCCGGATTCGCAGCGGTAGTCAGCAGATCGACATACCTCGAATCATCGATGGTCAAGGACGGAAGAAAGACGGGAACAATGTTCTTGAGAATCGGGAAATGCCAAAGAAAACTCAGCGTGGAAAAGGGCTCGTGGATTGGCAGTGGCGATGCTGCTCTCCAAAGAAGGGCTCCGTTATTGAGCGCCGTCGCGTAGTAGCCCATGAGCCGCAATCCGATGAAGCTCCAGAAGCTGGACTCTCGCGCAGCATAGAAGCTGTTCCACGAGCGAAAATACTCGGCCGCGCCGAAGAACAAATACAGTGAGACGCCTCCCAGCAATGGTGCGAAGCGAATCAAAAAACGAGACACTTTGCGTTGTGCAGGCCGAAGCCAGGTAGAGGAGACCAGGAACGGCACCAAGAGTTCGATGAAGGCGAGCCGTTCACTATTCACAAGGGCACGGACGACGGCGAGCGCGAAAACAGTGCCACATTGCCATCTGACACTACGCCAGCCCTGAGCGACGCCGAGAGGGACGCCAAGAATCAATACCGCAATGCCAAACTGCGTCGCCGTCGTAATCCCCGGGAGGGTGGTGAGGTATTGCGAGCGAAGATCCGTCACAGCAACAGACGAACTATGCAACGCGTTCAAAAGGATGCTTAGCCGAAGCCCATTTTTGACAGCAAGCACAAACCAGACCATATACGCGAGAAGCGTCAGGATGAAACTCACCCGAAAAACGAGCCGGACGGATTGCCAAGGAACTTGTTCCAACCACTTACTCGGATCCGCGGGTACGGCTGTAACACGACGCGCCGAGCCGAGCATACAACCACAGCAAAACACCAAAACGACAGAGATCAGCAATCCCAGGCAGGGTAGGTCAAAGTATTTAGGAGTTCGCCAGTGAGTAACGTATGCCAACGGTGACGTAAAATATGCCGTCAGCCCAGCGAGCAGACAGGGAGCCGCAAAAGCAACAGCCGGATTCAGCCACCAGACCCCATCTGTTGATGAAGGGCTATACCTGGAATGCTTCGTAGCGGTCATTTTGCCCTCCTCGCCGCTACGTCACCCGTCGTTGCGCCGATGGTGGCAAGCTCTGGTTTGACCAGGCGTTTGGAAAACAGCTTCGTAGTGCGAGAGACGATCCAGATGAGGATGCAGCATACGACCACTTCGGCGATCGCTGCCGAGATAGCCATACCGATTCCACCTAGCTTCGGCGCAAAGATAAACGCCAGCGCAACATTGACAGTTGCGCCACCAAGGATGGCTCTGGTGACCAGATGCTCCTTGCCGGCCGGCAAGAGAGACTGAAAGCCAATTGCATCGGTGAGCGAAAGAATAAACGGGAGCACGGCAAGTATCTGGAGGATAGGTACCGCACCTTCGAACGTCTTGCCAAATACAGCGTGGATGATCATCCCGGCCCCGAAATAGGTGACCACTGTCAGTGCGAGGCCACAGCCACCCTCGATCATGGCGCTAATGCGCGTGAGCCGCTGGTTTTCAGCCGGAGAGTGGGCTGCGAGTTGACTGAGCCGTGGATAGAACGCGTCACGGATAGGCATTAGTAGGCCGGCGATTGCTTTCGCCAGTTTCTCAGCAGAAGCGTAATAACCGACGACGGCCGCTGGGGCAAAAAGGCCGAGTATAAGTACATTGGCCGTGCTGTAGGCAGCAATGCCGCTACGCAGGAGAAACATGGACCAGCCACTGCGCAAAGCTCGCCAGACCATCACCGTTGTAGGTACCTGCAATGTCAGGAAGCGGTGGGCGAGCCAGATGCCGACGATAGACGCAATCAACGGCGAAAGTCCTTGGAAAGCTAGCACCTTCCATTCATCTCCTGGCGAATGAACAAACAAGAAGACGCCTGCTAGCGCAAAGACCTTGCTGCCAACCTCGAGAGCAGCGGACAGGCTCATCCGCTCCAATCCCTGAAAGAGCCACATCGGTGCAAGACCTTGCGCACCACCGTAGATCAGCCCGGCGTAGAGCAATCTGGGGTGGTTGTGCAGAAACGGAACCCATATAGAGATGATGACTGCGGCGACAACTCCAAGCACGGTCAGGATTGCCTGCGCTCCAAGCGTTCCGCTCGCGATGAGGCTGCATGTCTCGCGCGAGTGACGGTTCTGCGCAAGCTCCCGGGTTGCGGACAGCACAAATCCAAACTCTGCAAACAAAGCAATGAAGTCCCCCATGGATTGGGCAAAAGCTACGTGCCCCCAACCAGTGGGGCCAAGAACTCGCGCAAGGTATGGAAGCATGACAAGCGGAATGAGCTTTCGGCACACTTGTACCGCGGACAAAGACGCTGCATTGCGCGCGATCTGATTCTTGAAAAGCTTGCGAGCTGTCGCTTTCAATTGAAACCCACCCGCGTATCGGCCCGCGGCAGGTGACGGGGGCCATGCAATAAACCGGATAGCAGACTGATGAACCAGCCGGAGCTTCTGCCCAAGAAGATGGCCCAGTGATAGACGGCTTTCCGCGGCCTGCCCATAAGCAATGTGTAACCGCCGCCGAGCAAAGGACGCGCAAAGCTCTTCACTATCATGCGCATCGGGAAATGATGAATCTGCATGATGCGTCCCATCCCCATGCCGTATCGGCGGGCTTTCTCGATGGCTGCCTTCGTGTACGGACCCTGTCCCCAGTCAGGGTGAAATACAACGAGCGATGGTTCGTACTGAGCGTGGTTTCCGCTTTCGAGAAAGCGGAGCAGGAAATCTGTCTCCTCACCCGAACCCCAGATAGTCTTCGCGCCCACACCGAGCGACGTGTCATACAGCAGACCATCCAGAGATAACCTTCGGAGAAATGCAGTAAACGAAATATGACGTCGCCAGATATTGTTCTTATCTACACACCCCGATTCCTTGTCGAAACGAGGGCTTTCGGCCAACTCCGCGGAAGATGCTTCTCTTCCGGTAACTGCCGCCCACTCCGGATGAGCAAGGAGCATGGCGGATACACGCTCCAGAACGTCCGAAGCATACCAGCAATCGTCATCCGGAAAGGCAACGATGTCTCCCTGGCAGAGTGGCAGGCCTACATTCCTTGCCGCGGAAAGCCCCAGCGCCGCGGTGCGCACATGGCAAATCGCAAGACTGCTCGTGTACTTATCGAGGACAGGTACAAGACGATCATCGGTATTCTGATCAATGACAAGAATATCGAACAGTCGATGGGTCTGCCGCGTCAGCGAATCCAGCAGGCGGACCAACTCCTGCGTACGCTGCCGGGTTGCGACGACAAGTGTGAAGGTAAGCCCCTTCATTTAAAGATTTGCACCCCATAAAGGCTGGTAAGTCCCATCGAAGCGACCCTCACGTAAGGCTCCACTTTGCCCAGACGATTTTTGGGCACCAGAATCATATCGTCGGGACGCAGAGTGAAGTCTTCTTTGACTCCATGTGCTGTGCTGAGGTCTTTCAGATTGATCACGCGTACTTCGGCATACTCGGCATTCGCTTTGCGGACCAAGATCACCTGCTTTTCTTTGCCGAAATCCTTGATACCTCCACTCATGGCGATCGCCTGCAGGAAAGTGACTGAGCCGTGCATGTCATAAATCCCCGGTCGTTCAACCTGTCCGGACACGGTGAAATGCGGTTTGACATAATCCTTCAGCGTTATTGTCAGCTCAGGATCATTGAGGGGGCCAGAGGCCTTCGCAATCACAGCGGCTGTAGCTTGATCAAGAGTCATACCGGCGACCTTGAGACCGCCCAGCAGCTTCAGTTGTACGGAGCCGTCTGGCCCTACGGTTGCCACCTGATTGTATTCCGGGGTATACACGTACTCGATGTCGATGACGTCGCTTGGCTGCAACCGGTATGGCTGGTCGCGCGAGAGCAACTGAGTCGTCGGCCGTTGGCCAAATGCGCCAGAGGTGCACGCAATGAGTATGAGAACAATCCAAAGCTTTTGCATAGATCTCCTTAGACCTAGAGCGCCCGGTAGATGAAATTGGGTATCGGATAATCCCGTTTATTCATGGCAATCCCTACCAGAGGAATGGAAGCGAGTGAAAGTGCGGTCATGCTTCCCCGCAACTGAATGCGCGTCGCATCTCCTGCACCCACGACCATGAGCACCCCATCGCTTTCTCTACCAAGGGTGACGGCGGCGTGCGACTCTTGCATCGACGGGCAATCGATCAGCACGTAGTCATTGGTCTCCCGCAGCCGGCGAAACCAGTTCTTCAAAGATTCTTCACCACTTTCTTTGAAACGGCTATCAACCTCCGCAGGCATAGATAGCATGTTGCTCAGGGAAGAATTGAGAGACTTGGGCGCTGTAACGACAGCTACCCGCTTGCCGGTGAGGCGATGCAGCTCTTCAGAAAGTCCACGAACAACATGACTCACACCCTCTCCGCGAACACTTGATGTAAATGCGAATGCCAGTCCGCCAGGGTGCGACGTGCCGATTCTGCGCAGTCTCTCGATCAACGCCGAATAGCTGGAAACTTTTGCAAACTGCGACTGTTGAACGGCTCGGCTCGATATATTGCTGAAAGAGGGAATTGTGGCCAGCACCGATGTGCCAGCCACGGCTTCAATTTCCCAGGGCGCGTGAAATTTCGGACTCCATAAACCGGTAACAGCGCCAATCCCAATAATCAAAACGCTGCCTATCAGGTACACCGATGCAATGGCCAATACGCGTTGAGAGAGACGTTCGGGGTTGATGGCTGGACCGGCTACCAAACTCACGTTCGCAATCTTGTTACCGTCCAAAGTCTTATCAATCCTCGCCTCCTCGCGCCGCTTGCTGTAGAGGTCGTAGTCTCCTTCATCCTGCCTGATACTTCGTACCAAATCATCGTGTTGGGCAGTAATCTGGTCGAGCTGCTGAAGTTTGCCTTCATAAGCAGCGATCTGTGACTTGAGGCTTTTCTGAGCGGCCTGGAGGCCAACTGTCTGGACTTTCAAATGCTCCAGATCCAAGTCAACTGCCGTACGAATCGGATTCACATCGCTCTGCACTTCCGTAGCAGTGGATGCTTTCACCTGTTCCAGTCCCAGACGGGTGTTCTGAATTTGCTGGTCCACCTCTTGTACATGGCGGTCCGATTCATGGTATTTGGTAAGTAATTCCTGGCGCTTATTCTGCAAATCGACAAGTAAAGAGTTGAAATGACCTTCACTCAACTGGTCGGGCAGCTGTCTCTTCTGTGTTTCGATACGACTGGGTAATGTATCGTGCTGTACCATCATCTTCGCCAGTTTGCGGGATGATTCAGCTTGGGAAGCCTCATTCTCGTTGAGGAATGCGCGTGTTTCCGAAAGCCGGCGCGTCACGAGATCCTTTTCTTCTTCAAGAAGCGTGACCTGATTCTGGCTCTCAAACTCGGCAAGACCGTGTTGATCTGCCTGGAGCTGCCGATAGTATCGATTCGCTTCAGAATCGAAAAACTTGAAGGCTTTGTCACTTCCACGTATCGAGGCCCGCGACGCGAGATATTGCTGATTCAAGGCTTTCAGAGTCGCATTCGCGCTTTCTCTCGATGTGCCGATATAGGTCACAGAAATCAACGTTGTCTTCGGAATTGGCAAGACCTTCAGATGTTTGCCAAAGCTGATCAACTGGCCATCAATCTTCGCTGCCGAAGACTGTGGCTGAAGGCTTTGAAGAACCTTGCGATGAAGCTCCGTATCCGACAAAAGCTCAACTTCTGTACCAATCTGCGTGTCGGATACAAGTTCAGAAGTCATCTCTGCAACAGCACCTTGGTTGTCGAAAGTAGTGATCGGAAAGGCAGCACCCTCGCTCCGCACCAAATATGTTACGTGTGATTCGTAGGTTTTATGAGTCAGCACTAAAAATGCTGTGACGCATGAAACAAAAACGAGAAGAGCTATCGCAATTCCTCGCTTATTGCGGAAGATAGCACTCACTAGATCGGCTAATGCCGTAGGAGTCTCATGCCTCGGTTGAGGTTCAGGCCATTCGCGAAGAGACAATTCGGAGTTACCGTCCCAAGGATGCAAAAAAGACATCGGCTCACGCCCTTTATCAGCGCCGAAGAAGCAACGCTATTTAAATCTAAACAGCTCGATGCAATTGCGGATCGCACAACGCAAGCCGCAAGTGATTGGCGGTGTCGCTAGCAGGCACCTTTTTTGAGCAAAACAGCGCCGACTGTGCGAAGAAGAATCGCTAAATCAAGCCATATCGTCCAGTTGCTTACATAGAATGTATCGAGCATTACGCGCTCACGATAAGTGGTTGAGCTGCGCCCGGAGACCTGCCACATTCCCGTAACCCCACCCTGTACCTGTGAATAAAAGTCATAATCATCCCCGTAGTGGTGAACTTCCCCTTCTACGATGGGTCGAGGGCCAACCAAACTCATGTCACCCCGTAGGACATTCCAAAGCTGCGGCAATTCATCCAGACTTCTCGATCGCAGGAACCGTCCAACCCTCGTCACACGAGGATCATCCCGTAGCTTTCCATATCGCAGCCACTCTTCCTTAGCTGCAGGATGCTTACGAAACCACCTTGCGAGAATCGCTTCGCCATCAACCCGCATCGTGCGAAACTTCCAAGCCTTGAAGTGTGTTCGATCCTTGCCAATCCGTTTATGGCCAAAAAGCCAAGGTCCCGGGGAGTCAAGCTTTATCAGGGCAACCACGACAGCCATGACGGGCAGACAAAGCATCAACGCCAGGCACGCGAGTACACAATCGATGATTCTTTTTGAAACGAGATAGTGCGCAGTCTTGATCCGTGACTTTTGCTTAAGGGGTAGCTTGTGCTTCTTGCTGAGATTTATCGCCCACATGCTCGACATGCTCAAAGCATTCGATACAAGAACGATCCGGGAGAAGATGATGGACTCGGGAGAGTTGATCAACCGGACCATCTCCGCGGATGACGCAGCAGCCACGGTAAGGATTCCGTAAACAGGCGTCGATGCATCCAACTCCAGCGACGCTACTTCTATCGATTTTACGATTGGAAGACCGCATAGGTAAGGCTGGGTATCGGGCGACGGATCCACAACTGCAACAGGGCGTATCCCAGCGTCCCGATCTGCACGGCTACGTTGAATCAGTGCCAAAGCTTCTTCCCCTGAACCGAAGATGACTGCCTGATAGCCCCACCCTGGAACACGTGAAAAGAAGTGTCTGCACAATTCCCGTAATAGCGGCATGAGGATCAAGTTGGCAATGACACAAAGGGCTAAGGTGAAGGTGAAGAACTTCGATGCCCCTCTAAGACTGAGCGTTGCAGCGGATAGGCTGAGGAAGATACAGCAGGAGCAAGCAGCGCCACGCTCAAGATCTTCCGGCTGGCTCATCGCCAGCCTGGAATACAGACCGCTCATCCAGTAGGAAGCAAGGAACACGAATGTGAATGGCCACAACTTTGCATAGGGCGCCAGCGTCACTGCTTGATAGATCTGTGCCTTGATGAACACAGCTATCATAAGAGAAAGAGCCAACGCCATGGTGTCGGATAGAAGCAAAACAAGCGGGCGAACGAGAGAAAGCCTTGAGACTCGCAATTGCAGCTGATGGGTCAAATTGAATCTACCTCCAAATCCGACTGATAATGGGCTTCCTTGTGAGGGCCCCCAGCGTGGACAGGTGTAAATCTGAATCGTCACACCCACTCAAATAATTAGCTTGGATCATCAATAAAACATATGTGCGACATCGCATCCTGTGTAAGTCAGGAGCCGGAAAATAGTCCGTCAGTCACAGTCCTCATACGAGCATTAACTGTCGGGACCACTTATTGAAAATATGGTGTTCCTATCGTGTCGGCACTTCCTGAGGAATAAACGTCGTAGCCGGGCAAGTCAATGATGCAAATAGTAATGGTGAGATAGCGTTACTATGTGCCTGTTAGCCTAGCTGACCTGTCGTCTGCATGCATTATCGATCTATGTGTAAACGATAGTTGTTTGAAAAGGACTGATATGCGTGTGCTCTGCAGACTTATTCGGAGGGGATAATAAAATAGAGCCCTTGCGAAAGAGTAGTGCTTAAACATGCGTCAAAATATCTCCGTATCTGTGCATATATTACCGGACACTTACAGCAGCACCGCTGAAGTAACAATGGAATACTCAATCCAATGCAACGCAGGCAGAATCGATTTCATTGATTTGTGCAGGTAAGAATTACGTCTCAGTCTCGAGACGGAAAGCACAGATTCTGCTAGTCATCTTTTCAACGAAGAATAATATTGTCACGATCTGGCATGTGATTATGGCAGTCATCTGGGGCATCCCGCTCTTGACGCTCTAGCCCAATATGAGGCCAATGTCGGTTGCCGTCGACCAGATATTCGCCTGGCATGTTGCAAGGGAGCGAAGAATGGTTACCTCTGCGCCACTTAGCTGGCTAGTGCCGCGATCATCGTCGATCGTTGACCGGGCTGGTGTGCGGATGTTGCGGGGCCAAATAGCCCTCCCGTCACAAGTCTGCCACTCGCAAGTACCTGCCCTTCAGAAGCGATCTGCCGTCTGTTGAGCGATGAATGAGCTGTCATAAGCCCTCTAAGCCAATCTATCTATAACTAAGGCCGAGTTTAGCTTGAAGCACCTTGCACACATGTCACTGGATTGTCATTTGTTTACCCCGAACGAGCAGGAGGAGCAAACCAGAGAATGAAAAATGCAATGTTGCGTCCCAATCGACTGGTTAGTAGGCATCCTTATAGAAGTGAGTACAGGTCTCGAAAAAACTTGCCTCACACGTGGATACACAGATCGCTGAGAGGAAAAGCAGAATGGCCAAGACCGCAATCGTCACCGGAGCATCCGGAGGAATTGGAAGTGGCATAGCGGAGCGACTTTCCAAAGATGGCTTCAACATTGTTGCCCACTACGCCGGTAGCAGCAAGAACGCAGATGAGGCCGTAAAGCATATTCAAGCCGGCAGTGGCCATGCCATTACGTGCAACGCCGACGTCTCCCAGCCCGAAGATGTCAAAGCCCTCTTTAAGAAGGCGAAGGAGGCTTCTGGCAGTGTGGATGTGGTTGTCCATACGGCAGGCATTATGCCACTCGCCCCCATCGCTAAGGGCGATTTGGAATCCTTCGACAAGGTAATCGCCACCAATCTACGCGGCAGCTTTCTCATCATGAGCGAGGCCGCGAATCATATTGTGGATGGCGGGCGCATCATCGTGTTCTCAAGCAGTGTCGTCGAGAAGGGGTTTCCGACTTACGGTGCCTACATCGCCTCAAAGGCCGGCGGTTTGCCTGTGCACTGAAGTCAGCGGCCATCACGATCGTCGCTGCGGTGATCCGTGCCGGGACATAGTTGATCGCATCATCCAGCCGTGCGGCGTCCCTACCAGGTAGAAATGCCGCTCATCTGTGTTGCCCGATCATCGAGTCAAGTGTATTGACTGCCTTATACTTCACCCCCCTGCAGGATGGAAAGAGGCTGGGCTCCGTCCCCGACGGCGGCTATCAAAACTCAGAGATAATCGCGCTACACTAACTCCTCACCGGTACAAAACATCGGGCAGGCCAATTCTCAAAGGGTATCCTGAAGACTTTTGGCGGATGCGGCAATCTCTTGGCTTGAGCGATTCGTTATCGGTGCTGGATACAACTTGTCTCGAATCTCTTGTTTGGCCGCTCTTTTCTGTGTAATCGCGACTGCGATGGCTCTCCCCGGCGTCGCTTCCCAAATCACGCTACCGCCGGTGCCGGCGGAGGTTCGTTCCACGCACTTCATCGTTGTGGTGAATGGGCATCGGACGCCGGTGCTGCATGCTGCCACCGGCTACTATCTGCTCAACTTCGATATATCTGGACGTGCCGACATCTCCGTCATTGCGGAAGATCCCCACTATTGGGACGCAGGCGTCAAGATTCAGCCCTTGCGGCTGGGCATTCGGCCCATATGCCGTGGCGGTAAGCTTTCCTTTCACCTGGATGGACCGGCCAAGCTCACCATCGCACGGCCCGGTGATCACTTCTCCGATGCAGAGATGCTTTTTCTCTTTGCCAATGAACCAGATCTCACCAGCATCACACCGCAGACGCCCGGGATCCGTTACTACGCCGCGGGCGTGCATCATGAAAATATCGATGCGCATAGCGGCGACAGGATCTTCCTTGCCGATGGCGCGGTTCTCTTCGGATCACTCAACATCTGGCAAGTTCACGATGTCCACGTCTTCGGGCACGGCACCATCATCTACGACGGTCCACAGAATCCGGCTGCAGATGAAGGCTGGATGCACAAGCCAAACTGGCATTGCATCGTGATGGACAACGCCCACAACGTCGAGATCGATGGCATCACCTGCATCGTGCGCAGCCGTACATGGCAGATCCAGATGCGCGACTCCGAGCACATTGGCTACTACAACATCAAGGTGATTGGCGGCAATCCCAACGATGCCAACCAAGATGGGATGGACTGGCTCGGAGGTGGAGACACCACTGTGCGCGACAGCTTCTTTCGCGCCTCGGACGATGACTTTGCGGTCTATGGTAATTGGGATGGCTACACTGAGCAGGCAATTCTGACTCCCGGTCACGATGTGAACAACATCACCATCGAAGACACCATCGCTTCGACCAGCGTCTCGAATACGGTCCGCGTGGGCTGGCCTCAGAAGACCTTCAACAGTGCACATTTCCTCATGCGCAATGTTGATGTCATCCATACCGGCTATGGTGCCTGCAAGGTGCCGTTTTCGTTCTTCGAGTTATGGGCCGATCCCGGTGGCAACGGATCCCACACGGATTACCGATTCGAAAATATCCGCCTCGAAGACTGGTACTCGCTATTCCAGATACGACAGCCCAACCCAAAAGTAAGGAACATCTCCTTCGCGCACATCACCGCAATGGATGGCCCGGCGATGCTGCCACCTACGCTGAAGGGAGATATCTCCGGTGTCACCCTGATGGACACTCCGGCTATCGGAAATGTTGCTGGCGATATCCGTATCGAAGATCGCGCGGCTCCCCCCGTATATGACAACGCTGCGCCAGACGGGCAGTTCCGTTACAGCTCCGGACTGCTGCGTCCACACGAAGACGTAATGTTTCGCGCGCAAGCTCCGGCCATTCCAGGACGGCATTTCCACTGGATCTTTGGCGACGGCGCTAAAGCTGAAGGTCCAATCGTGCGCCATGTGTTTCCCGATACGCAGGGAAGTTTCCTGGACGGCTCCGGGAACTTTCGCGTCCTGCTCCGCGTGACGAATCCGGACGGTAGCGAGATGTGGGGCGCTCAGCCGGTTGTGATCGCGCAGCATGCGCTTCCCAGCATTCCACTCACTTCCGCTGAAAGCGTTCCCGGGGACACGGCATTCGTGCGCATGGTCAGAGTTCCTGCGGATGGCGGCTATACTTTCACGCTACTCAGCGCACAGGGTGCAACATTCCGCGTGGATGATCTGCCGCCTGTGCACACTCCTCGGATGCGCGCTCAGGTATGCGGTTCAACCGGCTACGCCGTACAGGCCACGCGCATCAGTGCGGCGCTCTCGGCGGGAATTCATCGGCTGCGTATCGACTGGGAGCCGGGGGGGAATCAGGCGGATACACTCTCCGGGGCGGCCGGACCACCGCAACTCATCTGGCAGGGTCCGGGTATCGCAATGCAGCCAGTGCCAGACAGCTCCACAGGTGGGATAGCTGCATCGTGTACCACTCACTGTCTAACGCCTTGACCAGCTGCGACTCAGTTTGCTCATGCCGATATGCTGACTCGAGCTAAGCGACTTACCCGCAACTCTGATGTTGTACGACAATGAGCTGCGGCCGGGTACGGAGTGTAGTAACTGTCTAGAAAGGGTTCTATCGTCTTTATTTGTTCGCGTTCGAGCGCTGGCGGCGTCTGAGCTAGTCATGGTGAGCTCCACCTTCGAGAAGACAGCCTTTTCTGTCACGTCCTTATCGTGGGAGCAGACGCCCGAGTCCTACGTGGAATTCGCCTGTCCATCGGCAGCTTCATGGATGCGCCAGAGAATTTCCATCGCCCATCTGGCATGCCGTAAAGAACATAAAAAGGTCGCCACTTTTGACAAGCCGTAGTGAAGTAGCACCAGAATGATTAGCGTGGATTCCAGTTGTAACTGGCATCGATCTTTCCGGTTTCATCGATAAGCAGGAGCGCTGCCCGTCCTGGCTTGAGTGTGAATGAAAAGTCCTTCCCACTCCTCTCATCGTGAAAGGCCACCTCGTCGTGATTCGTCTCCGAGGTAAGGACGTAGAGCGTCGCATGTGGGAAGACAGTTGGGCAGATCAGTATGCCCGGGTCAGTTTCAGATGTATTGTAGGTGGGCTCGACGCCTGCGATCTTCAGCGCATACGCATACACCGCAGCGATCGAGTCGAGATGGTCGTTCAACTCAAGCGGCAGGGCAGAAAACAGGATTTTCCCTCGACCAAGCAGCTTCTCCGCCCATGTACTGCCGTCTGGCAGCGCAGCGCGATTCAGCACGGTTGTACTTTTACCTCGATAACTGAGAGAAAGAGGCTTTCCCGCCCAAACAAGGCTCTGTTCACGTAGGTCAAGAGGTACTGTTTCATATTCGAGGCCGATGGAGGACGCTCGCGCCGTAGGGTGTAAGTGTGGATCGAGGCTGAAAGGTCCAGAGATGAGCAGGACTGCTCCATCACGAACATGGTTTTCAATCGTATTCCACGCGGCATCTGACAAAGCGTACGCCGATGGAAGCACGATCAACTTTGGCGTTCCAAGTGTGTCGATCTGATACTCGCCGACTGCATATGCTGCAGCATGATCGTAGTTGTAGAGCACTCGTACCGCGGTCTGCTGTGCCAGAAGCGCTTCGCTGTTGTACGCCGACATCTGGAGCGACTGCGGCAGCACGATCGCTACCTGAGGCGCTGTGAGTCCGGTTGCGTAGGGAGCAGCCTCCTTCGCGAAGCGTCCCATGTCACGCATCATGGACTCCCAAAGCTTCGCCGATCCATCACTGCGCTGGATGCCGAAATCGACCTCTCGGGCCCAGTCCCATTGCATCGCGCCGCTGGAACCGGCCGCAAAGCCGAGTGCCCACTTCCGCTCTTCGAGAGCGAGCCCTGTCAATTCGTCATACCGCCATGAACCGTCGGGCGACCAGACGGGCTGATAGCCGGTCTCTCCCGTAATATTCGGCATTCCCGGCAGCTTGGCCGCCACAGAATCCCAAAGCAACGCGTCGTCCTGCCAGTATGTATGGTTCGTCGTGAAGGACACGCCCGCAGACCCGTAAAAGCGGTTTAACACGCGGTCTGTCACACCGCCTTCATCCTGTCCTACGTTGATCAACTGCGTGCTGCCAGTGCTGCGGATGGCCTGCACCATATTTTGCACCCAGCCGCGAAACATGTTCTGCGCAAACAGGTTGTAATCCAGCGCGCGAATCTCATGCTGATTGCCATAGCGGTCATAGACCATATCTGCATCGACAGGAAGGGGTATCTTGTCGAAGTAACCTAGCTGGTCCGGGGTCACGGACCATGCCGCCGCTAACGATTCGATGTCTGTGTACTTGTCGTGCAGCCAATGATGCCATTGCGCTACTTCGACGGGATCGCCATTGGGCACATTTCCGTGAAAAATCCTGCGCGGGTTGGAGAAGCTAGGCTCATTGATTAGATCGTAGGACAACCACGGTATGTGCTTAAACCGGTTGACGACAGACAAGACGTATTCCTGCTCTGCGCGAACGGATGCCGGATCCAGATAAGGATTTGCTGGAGTTGGCTCAGCACCGGAGGCAGAATGTCGGGATTGGTCACCTACCCGGGGGACAAAGGCAAAGAAGGTGAAGTTGATGGCGATATGGTGGCGATGGGCCGCGGCTAGATAGGCCTCGAGGTTCCGGAGGAAGCGCTCGTTCACTTGCCCCGTCAGCGGCTCAACGAACTTTGCATTGGACATCCAAACACCAGTGCGGACAAAGCTGACGTTGTGGCGCTCCATGTCCGCAAAGTCATCTTCCCAGACAAGCGCATTGCGAGGACCGGAAAAGTCCCAGCCGTTTTCTTCTGTTGTGAAGTAGTTTGTGCCGACCGGGAAGAACGGCTTACCACCGAGAGCCAGAAAATCCTTCTCAACTCCAAGCGCATCCCCTGTTTCGAGATCCCCAGCCGCCTCCACTTGAAATCCGTTGCTGTAGAACTCCTGCGGCTTGCCGCCTTCGGAGTAGGTTGCGCGAACAGAGTAAAAGCCAGCAGGAAGCGGCTTATGAAATGGCACTGAGACATCCGCTTGCATACCATGCAGAGAGACGCGGGCGCTATCGATGCGCTGACCCCCGGAGAGGAGCTCGACGAAGGCTTCGCCTTCGGTGTTCGTTGCTTGTGCGTCTCCTTCTTGCTCCATCTGATGACGCAGATGAATGGTCAGATCCGGCGATTCGCCCGGACGCAGCGTAGAGTACTGCGCTTCTATCCAGAAGTGCGTCGCGCCGCGCTGCGCGTATGCCGCTGCGGCACGTATCAGGGCGATGCCATCGCTGGAATCCCAATAGCCTGAGACCGGTTCGAAATCGAGCGCCACAATCCGCGAGCCCAGCATGGGGGTGTTTGAGGTGCCTGCGTCCATGTGATCGGAGACGATGACAGGGGCAGCAACCTTCGTCCCGTCGGTTGTACTCATGTAGCCAAGCCCGTTCAAGCGACCTTCGATGGCAAAGAAACGCTTTGCATGGATAACGAGCTGCGGCATGAATGAATAGCCGTCGCGCCAGGAAAAGCGTGCCTCCTGGCCCACTGGCACAGCATAGGCATGGCGGAAATCTAGAGTGCGACTGAAGGTGTCTTGTGGCGCTTCCTGCGTAAAGGAGCCCGCGTGTCCACTTACGGGGACATGAAGAGGCTGACCGCCAATGATCAGTAGATTCCCACCTGTTCGGAGATACGCTTCCACACTGGGCCACGCTTCGACGGGAATCGTCGAACCATAGGGCAGCACCAACAAGTCTGCACCGTGAAGCGTCCCTTCGTTGCTGAGGGATTTTAGATTTGCAAAGACGGTGCCTTTCCCAAGAGCAGCGGAGAGCGTTTCGGACGCAACAGGCTGGCTGTCGACGGTGGGAAAGCCCGGTTCCGAGAAGACAACCACCTTGGCCATCAGCGGTGACGTTGAGAGAGTTAGGATGAGAGAAACAAAATATAGCCGCAGCATCTGATCTACTCTCTTGTCGATGATGTTTGACCGATGATAGGGTGCGCGGTCTTCGTGGATGATGCAAGACTCCTGTAGAAAAATACCGGGTGCCTTACGGCACCCGGCTAGGGAATCCTGCAAAACATTGTGTCGGATCTTCGAGCGGACATACGTTTCTTAGAAGATGAATTTAACTGCAAGCTGTACATCACGCGGATCACCGTTGGTGCCCGTGATCTTCCCGAAATTCGAGCCGTCCGTGAAGGTGGCATCGGGAGCGGCAAAGTATGGGTGGTTGAGGGCGTTGAACGCTTCGAGTCTCAGCTGGACGTTGTAGCGCTCATTGGTACCAATGTAGGTGTTCTTGAAGATGGAGAGGTCCGCATTGGTGAAGCCGGGGGTGCGAACATTCGGGAGCGTACGCGGTGCATTGCCGATTACGAATTGATTCGGCAACGTAAAGGCAGCGGTGTTGAACCATTCATTGTTCGTTGCATTTGCAATGCGCGCACTGCGAAGAACGAGATTCGGGCGCTGACCGCCGCCGAGCAGGCCCGTCTTATCCTGGGATAGCGCGCCAACAACGATCGGTGTACCCGAGTTGTAGTTGACGATGCCGCCTACCTGGAAGCCACTGAGCAAAAGATTGGCAGTACTGTTCAGGTTCGAAAAGAAGTGATGGTCATGTCCAAATGGAAGCTCGTAGGAAAAGCTGGTGACGAGTTGTCTGGATACGTCGAATGCCGAAACGGCGTATTCGCCATTTGGGTTGTACTGGTTGGCGTAGGTGGCGCTTTGGGGACCAAGATAGTTGACTGCGGCGGAAGAGGTATCCATCGTCTTCGAGCCCGTAAAGGCAATCAAAAAGGTGAGACCTTGTGAGAAGCGTTTGTCGACCTTGACGGTGAAAGCCTGATAGTTGGACTGCTTGTCCGGCTTGCGCAACGATGCCACGTTACTGTATTGCGGGAACGGCCGGAGCAGTTGATTGCGGGAAATCATGGCGTTAGCGATATTCGAGCCGGGCGTTTTGATGATCCCATAGAAGGGGTTCGGCACCTGGTCAAACAGATGATTGCCCAGGGCGAGATCGCTGGTGGGGAGTTGGTTGTATGGAGTCCCCGGATCTCCTTCGGGGAGAAACAGACCACGATTGCCGATGTAGCCGACCTCGAGAACAGTGCTCAGTGGCAAGGCCCGTTGTACGTTGACGTTCGTCTGAATGGAATAGGGGTTGCGAACAGAACTGAAGAAGGAATCTCCGATTGCGTTCCCCAGAAATGTTCCCGGACCTCCTGCTACGCCCTGCGGCAAGCTAAAACCATCCTTGGCCGGGTTGTCGAGCGTCGTATTGATCGTCTGCTCGTTATCGTGCGTAAAAGAAAAGCTGGTCTGCCCGGAGAAACCTTGCGTGCCTGCATCGCCGGTGGTACCGGAAGCCTGTAACGAGGAGGGAGCGTAGACGATACCGAATCCCGCACGGATGACGGTCTTTGAATCCGCGGCAAACGAAACACCGATACGCGGTGCGAAGCCCTTCCATTGCGTAGCTGCCTGGCTGCGTCCGTCGGGCGAACCGGGCTGAGCAACAAACCCCATAGCGCCACGGAGGTTGGAGCAAGCCGGACAGACGCTGGCCGAAGCACCTGCCGCAGAGACCGCGCCCTGGATCGGCGACGGCGCATTGATATCCCAGTACGACAACTGATTGCGCCGCTCCGTGCGAGGCAGTTCGACATCCCAGCGCAGACCAATGTTCAACGTAAGGCGCGCATTGACCTTGTAATCGTCTTGACCATATAGAGCGATGTAGGAGCTGGCTTGAGCCGTACTGATGTCGTGTGTGATGTATCCGGAGTCTGGCAGTCCGATCAAATAATCCGCAAAACTGTTGCCATCGTTACTGCCTTGGTTGTTGTTGAGTTGGGCCTGCGTCCAGCTCTGGCCGAAGGTGTACGAGCCCGAAGGCTGCGCGTACTGATGAAAGTTGAGAAGCAGCTTTCGGAACTCACCGCCGAACTTGAGATTGTTACCGTGAATGATCTTGATGATGCTGGCGTTGACGTCGTGAGCCAGAGGATTCTCACTGTATGCAACGTAGCCGCTGGAGCCGAGACTGGAGAAGCCGTTGCCAAAATTGTAGTTAGGAAATACCTGGACATTGGCTACCGAAACCAAACTTGCCGGGAATCCCAGGCTGCCCAGTGGAAATGTTCCACCAAAGGGCAGGCGGTTTGTAGACGAGCGGCTGAGACCATAACGAACCTCACCCAGCAACGTTGGTGAGAACGTAAAGGTGTTGTCATAGGAGAGGCTGTAGGATCCAGAGGTTGCGGGGCCGCCGTATCCCTCCGAAGCGGCATTGTTGAAGCCGCTGAACGGTACATTGTCGTCAGCGTAGTGAGAAAAGCGCACAAAGGTATGCCAATTCGGCGTCCAGTTGTGATCCAGCTTGGTGTCAAAGTGATAGAAGCTGTCAGTGTCTGTACCCGTTGAGGTGAAGTTGTAACCGTTGCCAGCGGTGTTTGGTAGAGGATAAAGGGCGAGTGAGGCGATCGCCACCTTGCTGAACCGTGCGGGATCGATCCTGTTGTTGGGGAATGGAGTGCGCGTGTAAATCGTCCCACTCGGGGTAGTGGTCGCGGCCACAGTCGTTGGATCATAGATGGTCGAACCCGATTGCGAGAAGTCGCCCCCGCGCTCAGCAGCGGTAGGAACCAGGAAATTCTGAGTGTCGCCATGTGTCAGATTCGATTTCTCGTACGCAATAAAGAAAAAGGTGCGGTTGTGACCGTTATAAACATGAGGAATCACCAGTGGTCCCCCGAGAGTGCCTCCCTCCTGGTAGCGACTCACTGGCGGGATAGCGCCGTTGTTGTAGTAATTGCGAGCATCGAATACAGAGTTGCGAGCAAAGAAGAAGCCGGAGCCATGCAGCTGGTTGCTGCCAGACTTGGTGATCAAGCTGATGACGCCGCCGGAGAAGCGACCATACTCGGCAGGTAGCACGCTCGTCTGTACATTGAACTCCTGCACGGAATCGACGATCGGCGTGTACGCGCTGGAGCTGTTACCCACGTTATTTTCGGGGAGAATGTTTGTCTGTCCGTCGAGCAGTTGCTCGTTATTTGCGTTGCGCGAGCCCGAAATGTGCGGCGTGGAAGCGCCCTGCGCATTTCCTGTGATATTCACTCCAGGGGTCAGGCCTGCGAGGTCGAATGGATTTCGGCCGTTGAGCGGTAGGTCGACGATGCGCTTCTCAGTAATGACGGCGCCAGTCGCGGAGGTGTCCGTCTCAAGGTTGGCAGTCGTGCTGTTAACCTCGACCGTTTGGCTTGCGCCGCCTGCCGCCAAGGCAAAGTCAACTGGATGATTTTCTGAGACTTCAACGTTGATGTTATCCTGCTTGGCATCGCGAAACCCTGGCGCCGAAACCTGCACGCTGTAGATACCAGGAGGCAGTAATGGCACCTGGAAACGGCCCGCGCTGTCCGTCTCCAGTGTCTTGGCAATACTCGTAGCGGTATTGGTGACAATGACCTTTGCGTGGGGAATGACAGCTCCTGTGCTGTCAGCGACAACACCCGCGAGTGCCCCGGTTGGCGATTGCGCTAGAGCTAGGGCGGCCGAAAGTATGTATAGGCCAAATACCGCGAACATCTTTTTCATGTTGCCTCCAAAGAGCTGCATCGAACGAGTGCTCACACTTTCTATCTGATAGCGTTCTCAGAGCAGGGCCGGCTTTTTCGAGCGACGTGTGTTTGGGAACGTCGGCCGCTCGATAAAGCCTGGCTAAATCCATATACTCGAGTTGGTCGGTAGTTAACCGTGCGATGATAACGAATGTCAAGCACAAAAGTGCGCAATTGTTATTGCGCCAAAATCAGAGGTGTTGAAGGGGGGAGCTGTTGCTGGTAACGATATCGCCGCTTGCCCTGGTAGGACTGAAAAGAAGACTAAGTTAACGTGAACTTAGAGAAGGCTAAGCGGTCAAGAACGCGTATGGGAGCATAGATGCCCCGAGTAGACCGGCCTGGGAGCCCAGACTCGCTGGGACGACGTGTGTCCTGTTCCCTTGGACATGATCGGAGTCGTGATATTGCGTCAGGCGGTAGACATAACTAAACTGCGTCAAGGTTTGAAGCATTGTAGGGGCAAACAGGTTCCAGGCTTTCGCGACGCCGCCCCCGATGACGTACAGAGGCAGGTTCAAGTCGTTTACCAGTCCAGCCAGGCTTAGCCCCAAACACCTGCCCGCCTCTTGAAAGAGTCGTATGGCCTGAAGGTCGCCTGCTGCAGCCAAACGCGCGAAGTCCGCAGTAGCGAGGGACGAATCCAAGCGGAGCGCCGCTAAAAATTGATCTGTGCTTCCTTGTTCCGCCATTTCCGAGGCCATCCGTCGAATCCCAGTCGCAGATGCATATAGCTCGAGACACCCTCGGCTACCGCAAGAACAGAGAGGTCCGTCGGCGAATACCGAGGTGTGGCCAGATTCTCCCGCCATGCCACTCATGCCATGCCAAACCTCGCCGCGTAAAACAATGCCACTCCCGACGCCGGTTCCTAGGGTAAGCATGCATAGTGAGTTTTCCTGGTGTGCTTTCCCGGCGCCGGCGCGACATTCCGCGAGAGCAGCGGCGTTGGCATCGCATTCGATATAAACAGCATGCTGCAGGTCGTTCTGGAGCGCCTCCTTCAGTTCGAATCCCTCAAATCCCGGAAGATTCGGTGGCTGGCCAAACTTCCCCTTTGGCAGCTCAAGCGGTCCCGGAGTGCCGACACCGATACCTTTCAAGGTATGTTCGCTCGAGAACTGCTGCATTAGGTCCCGAACCCCATCGCAGATATCCTTCGATACCGATTCGGGTCCGGCGGAAACCCTCGTCCTTATCGTTCTGGATCCGAGCAGCCGAAAGTCTGCGGTATAGGCCCCGAATCGGAGATTTGTGCCACCAAGATCAACGCCGATCGAGAAGGTGTCCATGGGATTACCGCCTATAGTGCCACAGCGGTGTGATCGTTAACAAGGAAGGACATCGAGAGCGATCAGAGTTGCAAAGGCTCTTTTTGGTTCAAGCAATTGAATCCAGTACGGTCTTGATGATGATGTGCCGGCTTACATAGAGGCCCCGGTGGGGTCGTGGGGACTTCTATATTTGCAGCCGCAGGAGCGGCGCGCCACCAGTTCGACTGACAGAGACTCCTTTACACCCTCCAAGGGTGGTTCGACACTTTTGATGAGATTGAAGAGGAAATCCGCAGCGACCCTGCCTAGCTGCCGTGCGGGCTGTCGAACAACGGTCAAAGCCGGATGGAGTATGTCGGCCAATTCAAAGTCATCGAAACCCACCAACGCTACATCTTTAGGGATGGAGATGCCAATCTCCATGAGCGCGCGAAGGCAGTAGCGGGTTGTCATGTTGTTCATGGTAAAAAATGCGGTTGGGGCAGGGGACTCTCTCATCAGCTTCTTGACGACAGTCGATGTCGCTTCCTGGGTGACACAATCAAAGAAAGCCTGGGGCTTAAGCCGGTTGTCCAGCATTTCTCGGCGATATCCCTGGTAGCGTGCACTGGTCGTGTACAGCTTTCGCCCCATTCCGAGAAAGACGATGCGCTTGTGCCGATGCTGAACGATGAGGTGTTGAACGCCTCGACGCGCGCCACTTTGGTTCTGAACGAGGATGGAATGAAATCGTGGGTCCTGAATCGGGCGATCGAGGCAGACGATTGGAGTGAGATTGAACTCCGGCAGACTCAGCTTGGACTGCCCGTCGCCCGCTGGAATGACTAGCAATCCCTCGACATGACGCTGCAGCATTAGCTGAGCTTCCGCGTACTCTACTTCAATGTCCTCCCCGGACGTTGCCAGGATGACCGAATACCCGTGTTCTCGAGCGACGACGGTGGCTTCGTTCGCACAGGTCGCGAAGAATTGATCATAGAGGTAAGGAAGGATGATTCCGATGCTTCGCGATTTCATTCCACGCAGAGATCGCGCTAGTTCATTTGGTGTGAAATGCAGCTTCTGCACCGCCCGCCGAACAAGTGCTTCGGTTTCAGGATTTACTTTGGCTGTTCCGTTTAGAACGCGGGAGACAGTCATCAAACTTACGCCCGCAACGCGAGCGACATCTTTCATCGTCGCCTTGTTTTCCATAGGAAGGTGTATTTTATCCCATCGCTGATATGCCAGCTCTCAGTGTGCTCTGAACTCTGCTGGACCTGCGCCAGACAGCCGATAAAACGAATCCGATGTTTGAGTCATGGCGCGGAAGAAAGTCTCGAACGGATGACTCGTGTAACTGGCGTTGCATCCCATCCTCGAAAATCCACCTGCATCGCATCTTTTCGCTCGAGTTGTGGCAGCGAGATGGTCATCGTCCGCTCCTCTCCAGGTAGCAAGGGATACAGGTGTCGCTGTAGTAGGCGGGCAGCCCTGCGGACCATCCGTATGCATCCATGCAGTCACCTCCTAGAGCTTGTTCCCACGGTGGACGTAGGCGGAAAGAGGCTGGCACGAAACTCGCTTCCCATCAGATTGCTGGCGGATCGATGCAGGGAAGACGAATTGTGAAGACGCTGCAGGTTTGATGATCCTTGGCCTATCACCTCGCCTTGAGATCGTTGATGTAAGAGACGACAGCTGGGGCAGACCAGTCTGCTGCGCCTTTGTGCTTGATCATCATGGTTCCGTCTCGCGAGTAGAGGAATGTAGCTGGGAACTGATTGAGTTGCATCGAGGCTGGGATGTCAGCGTCTTCTGCGGTGTAAAACGGAAGGTCGAAGTGATTGCGCCGCGCATACCGCCGAACCGCTTCCGGCGAATCGAGGCGCGAGACGACCAAAAAAATCACATCGGGGTCATTGCGGAACTGATCGTAAAAGGTCTGCACAGTAGGCATCTCGGCAACGCATTGAATACACCAGGTCCTCCAAAGATCGACAAAGACGACCTTACCTCTAGTATCAGCAAGATGCATCTGGGTGCCATCGAGTTTTCGGAAAGGAAAGTCGATCTCTGGCTCGGGAGAGCTGACCAGATGAGGTGCTCTGGCGTTTAGAAGAATGCGATGCTGAACGGCTTTCCAGCCACCGAATCCTATGGCACCTAGAAGGACGAGGAGAAGAGCCAGACCGAATATGATCTTGTTCACCATAGGCTATCTGCTCGCCTCCTGACATAGTACGTTGCATCGGACAGTGAAGTGCAAGAGTTTGATCAAGCATGCGTTCCAGCATTCCTTTTGCACAGACACCGCAGGGGCTCTCTACCCGGAATGCAATGAAGTACGGACGAGCTGCACGCCAGCTACCCAACGAGCGTTCGTCTGACGGGCCGCTTGCTTCAATCGTGAATCGCATTCACACTTGAAGCAGCCCGCGGCTTGGCCTTCTCTGTCTTACTCTGCCATAGCTGCTCGCCCACTTGCTTTTCGATGCCATCGAGGGATCCATCATGCGCTCCTTTGCTTTTGTTCTTTCGGCCTTCCTTGCCGTGACGACCGCCGTTGCGCAAACCATGATTCCGAAACCCACCCCGCCCGCCACGCACTGGCCGGTCAAGGACAGCCTCTACATCGCGCATAACTTCCGTTTCGGTAGCGGACAGACTCTCCCTGAGTTGAAGCTGCATTACCTCACACTTGGCCAACCTCATCGCAACAGCGCCGGCCGCGTCGACAACGCCGTCCTTCTTCTGCACGGCACGGGCGGCAACCGGCGGACACTTCTGGTCCCGCAATTCTCGGACGTACTGTTCGGGCCCGGCCAGCCCCTCGATACGGCGCATTATTTCCTGATTCTTCCTGACGACATCGGTCAGGGCGATTCTTCCAAACCCTCCGATGGGCTGCGCATGAATTTCCCCCGCTATGACTACGACGACATGGTCCGATCGCAGCATCAGATGCTGCTCGAAGGTCTTGGCGTCGATCATCTCCGCCTCATCCTCGGCACATCCATGGGCTGCATGCAGAGCTTCGTCTGGGGCGAGACCTATCCCGGCTTCGCGGATGCGCTCATGCCACTTGCCTGCCTGCCCACGGCCATTGCCGGACGCAACCGCATGATGCGGTACATGGCCATCGAAAACGTGAAGCACGATCCTGCATGGCAAGGCGGCAATTACACCACGGAACCGGAGGAAGGACTACGCACCGCAAACGAGATGCTGCTTGTTATGGGTTCGGCGCCGCTTGTCATGCAGAAGAATGCACCCACACGCGAAGCCGCCGAAACATACGTCGACGATTACCTGACCCGCGTGGACGCCAGAACCGACGCCAACAACCTCATCTATTACGTTGACGCTTCGCGCAACTATGACCCCAGCGCACAACTGGCCCAGATTACCGTGCCCGTGATGTACATCAACTCTGCCGATGATTTCATCAACCCTCCAGAGCTCGGCATTGCAGAGAAACTTGTAAAGCAAATGTCCCATGCAAAATTCGTACTAATCCCCATCTCGGACGCGACGCGAGGCCACGGGACACACACGCAGGCTGCCATCTGGAAGAACTATCTCGTCGAGCTGCTCAGGGAATCTGAACCAAAGCCCTAGCAACTCAACCCGGCGGCTGTGGATGTCGTCCCGTCGAGGGCGTGTGGCGTGGCTTCTCCGTCAATTCCCAACGCAATTCTCTTCATTCTCTAGTAGCATTCGTTTAACAATTCAATACAGGATGCGCACTGGCATCCGCACACGGTCTCCAAGTCGAACCGTTCAGCAAGATCCTTCTTCAAACGCTTGCAGGCAGTCCCTCACTTTTTCCGGACTTCTGACTTTGAAGTACCCGCCTTGGAGGCTCTCTTGAAACTGCGCCAGCATTCCATTTTGTTCGCGATCGTCCTCCTTCTCAACGCCGGCCTTGCTGTCGCTTACGCGCAATCCACGGCAACTCTTTCCGGCACCGTGGCAGATCCCTCCGGCGCGGTCGTTCCGCAGGCGCAGGTCACGGTGCATGGGCTATCCACCGGCATCGATCGCGCCGTCAATTCCAACGCGTCGGGGAGCTACACCATCCCCGCGCTCCAGCCTGGCAACTATAGCGTCAGTGTGCACGCATCGGGCTTTGCCGACTACAAGCTGGATAGCGTGACCCTTCAGGTCGATCAGAACGCCACCGTGGATGTGAAGCTGGGTGTCGCCTCCGCTGGACAGGTGGTGCAGGTGCAGGGTACCGCGCCGCTGGTGGACGCGCAGACCATCACGGTCGGCCAGGTGATCGATCAGAAGACCGTTCAGAAGATTCCGCTGAATGGCCGGCACTTTCTGGATCTGGCCAGCCTGACACCCGGGACGGTCGTGCCGCCGGTCACCGGCAATTTGACCAGCGCCAGTCGCGGACTCGGCGCGAACTCGTTCGACACCGCCGGCCAGCGGGAGGACTCCGTCAACTTCATGATCAACGGCGTCAATCTCAACGATCTGTCGCAAAACCAGATCACCTTCCAGCCTTCCATCAACACCACGGCAGAGTTCAAAATCTCCAACTCGACTTACTCGGCGGAGTATGGCCGGTCCTCGGGCTCCATCGTGAATGTGGCGACTCGCTCCGGAACCAACGCCTTTCATGGCGAGGCATTCGATTACCTGCGCAACAACTACTTCGACGCGCGAAACTTCTTCAACCGCAAGCCGTCACGCCAGAACGCGTTTATCCGGAACAACTTCGGCGGCGCCTTCTCCGGACCTGTCTTCAAGGACCGGACCTTTTTCTTCCTCAGCTACGAAGGGCTGCGCCAGCAACAAAGCCTTCTCTTCAACGGGACCGTGCTGAGCCCCGCACAGCGGGCATCTTTTGCTGCCACTCCGGCAGGCGCTGCCTATGCTCGGCTGGCCAGCCTGATTCCGGCAGGCAACAACGCTACCGGCACAGTCTTCCAGGGATCGTCACCCGGACCAGTGAAGACAGACCAGTTCTCCGGCGATCTGTTTCATACCTTCTCGTCCAAAGACAATGTGCATGCGTACTATGCCTGGCAGCAGGACGCGCGCACAGAGCCAAATCTGCAAGGGAACACGATCCCCGGCTTCGGCGATCACCGTACCGCCCATCGCCAGGTAGGCACCATCAACGAAGTCCACATCGTTTCATCGAACATCGTGAATGAGGCTCGCCTCGGCTTCAATCGCATCGCCATCTCCTTCGTTCCCAACACTGCGGAAGACCCGCTCAGCTTCGGTATCCAGAATGGTGTGGCCTACAACAATGCACTGCCGCAGATCACGGTGCAGGACATTGGTCTTAACTTTGGCGGTCCCTCCGGCTTTCCGCAGGGGCGATTCGACACAACTGGCGTCTTCTCCGATACCCTCTCCTGGAATCGTGGCAGGCACACCATCAAACTCGGCGGTGAGTTCCGCCGATTCATTGGCTCCTCCTTCAACCAGACCTCTGGAACAGTCACCTTCAGTTCGACTGCGAACTTCATCAGCGGTATTGCCAGTTCCTTTGCCGTCACGCCGACGCAGGTCACCAGCCGTATCTTCGAAAACGCGGCAGCGGGCTTCGTCTCCGACAACTACAAGATCACTCCCAGAATCCAGGTAGAATTGGGCCTTCGTTTCGAGTGGAACGGAACGCCCACAGAAGGCGGTGGGCGCCTCGTCAACTTCGACGCCAACACAAGTACCCTGGTGCATGTCAGCCACGCCTACAACCAGAACTACAACTATGAGCCGCGCGTTGGCTTCATCTACGACATATCCGGCAACAACAACATCATCCTGCGGGGCGGCTACGGCATCCTTGTGGATGAGCCGGCCAGCGGTGTGGTCACCGGGCTGGCCAGCAACCCGCCAAACGCCAGCCCCGTCGCCGTGACGGGCACGCTAAACGTAGGAACCCTCTACTCCAACGCAGCACTTGCCTCGCTGGCGCCGAGCGCTACCAATCCCCGGCTCAGCAATGCCTACACGGAGAGCTACAACCTGAACCTGCAGCAACAGTTCAGCCACGGCATCGTGATGGGCGTGGGATACATCGGCTCGCAGGGGAAGCACCTGCGCATCCAGCGGAACCTCAATCAGTTCACATATCCGAATGGCACCGCGACGCGACCCTTCGCGAATCTCTCTACGACCAGCACTATCCGCCCGGGCGCAGGCCTGGGAAACATTGCATACATCGACTCAGACTCGCTCTCGAATTACAACGCCCTCTGGTTCACAGTGACCAAATCGCTGTCGCATGGGCTGCAGGTCAACTCTTCCTACACATGGTCGAAGTCGCAGGATCTGAATTCACTCGGTTCGCAGGGCGGCTATACGTTACAGAACAACTTCAACCCGCGGGGCGACTACGGCCTGTCGGACTTCGACTCCCGCAACCACTTCGTCTTCTCCGGTACCTGGAATCTTCCGTTTCATGGCAATCGCTTCGCGGAGGGATGGCTGCTGGCCAACATCACCCAGCTGCAGAGCGGCAACCCATTGAACGTCGTCACCACATCCACCTACAACGGAGTCTCGGGAACTATCCGGCCGACACTGGTCGGTGCCTACATGACAGGACGAGGCGCAATTCTCTCGAATGGAAATGTCTCATTCATTCATGCCACCGCGTGTGCCACCCTCACTCCCGACTGCACCTTCTTCGCGCAACCAGCCGGCTTCGGAACACTCCGGCGCAATGCGCTTACCGGACCCGGCTTTGCGGATACCGACGTATCGCTTGAAAAGACCACCCGACTTACCGAAACAACAGCCCTCGTCGTGCGGGCCGATGCTTTCGACCTGCTGAATCATGTGAACTTCGCCAATCCCAACCTGACTGCAAGTGGAGCAGCCACCAGCACCTTCGGTCAGATTGTGGCAACCCGCACCGCGATCGGCGATGCCGGATCGTCGCGGCAGTTGCAGTTCGCCATGCGCTTTGAATTCTAGCGGGCTCCAGATAGCGGCTGGTTTTCGGAAGTATATTTCGCTTCCCTCGTTGGCATCGTCTGTTCCTCACGTCTCGTTCTTGTGTAGATGCGTCTGTTGTCGGATCTGCACCGCGATGGATCGGTCAACCGGTGCGTTTGCTGCTTGGCTTGCTCGCTCCGTATCGCAGTCCATCCACCAGCAGTTTCACCATCTTTCTTGCATAGACGGGCTCCTCGTCGTGGGGTCCCCGGCAAAGGGTTGCAACGGCTCGCAACAGATCTTCGGCTCCGATACTCGCGCGTACATCCCCTGCTGTTACCGCTCGATCCAGCAGATCTTTCAGTGCCGGTTCGAGACGCTTGCTGAAGTAGACGGGCAACGCGATATATGCCGGATCGCCTGAATGCAGTGCGGTTGCCAGTCCGCGCTTTGTCGCGATGAAGTCGACATAGCGTTGCATCCAGCGTGTCAACGCTTCGCCAGGCTCGTACTTGCGCGCAAAGACGGCTGCTGCATCGGCGCAGGCATCCACCTGACTCTGAAAGACGGCCACGATCAGATCGGATCGCTGCGGAAAATGCCGATATACCGTGCCCAGGCCAACGCCCGCACGTTCCGCGATCTCTCGAACCGGAGCGTCGACTCCTGACGATTGGAAGACTTCCATGGCTGCCTGAAGCACTGAACTCATCTTGAGTTGCGCATCGGAGCGCTTGCGGCGAGGCTCGCCGCTATGGGCTCCGGGTTTCCTCGTTCGTGTTGTGACTGCTTTCTTCATACGCAAGGCATTTGCATGCGGAACATTGTTCCGTTTACTATTAACTGGAACGCAGTTCCGGCTGTGGCAAGCATAGCAGGATGTCAGCCGCACCTATTAGCCCACGTAAAGGAGAAACAGCATGCAAGACAAACCCGTCGCCCTGGTCACCGGGGCGAATCAAGGCATCGGTCTTCAGATTGCGAAAGATCTGACAAGCCACGGATTCACTGTGCTGGTGGGGTCGCGCAACCTTGAGCGCGGAAAGGAGGCGGCAAGCGAGGTCGGGCCGGACGCTCACGCTCTTCAACTCGATACCACGAACGAAGCATCGATCCTTGCTGCGGCGAAGCGCATTCGGGAAGACTTTGGCCGTCTCGATGTGCTGGTCAATAACGCCGGCATTTCGCACGCGAAGACGCCAGGGCGGCCACTCGCGGAAGTAGCCAGATCGGGCCGGGCAAGCGGGGCAGACCTTGACGAAGTGCGCGCGGTCTTCGACACCAACGTATTCGGGGTGATGGCCGTGACGCAGGCGATGCTGCCTTTGCTGCGCGAAGCACCGGCAGCGCGGATCGTGAATGTGTCGAGCATCACCGGCTCGCTCACCACGAGTTCGCGTCCAGACAATCCATACCGCAATATGTTCGGCCTCTACGCGATGTCAAAGACTGCACTCAATGCAGTGACGGTCGGCTTCGCTCTCGATCTGGAATCGACCGGCATCAAGGTCAACGCTGCGTGCCCTGGCTTCACGAAAACCAACCTCAACAACTATCAGGGAACAGGCAGCGTAGAAGACGGCGCAAAAGAACCCGTGCGTCTAGCATTGCTGGGTCCGGATGGACCCACGGGAACCTTTTCCAATGCAGACGGTCCCATTCCGTGGTGATCGAGAGCGACGAGCCTGGCTGCGATAGGTCTTGAAAGCGAGATCTGTTCGGAAGAGTGCCTTTTCGTTACTTCAAAGCAGCCAAAGACTCGGTTGACAGATACAAGCGTGGGCAGCAGACATAGCGTCGCGAGTTCACACAGCAAAGGAGAGGGCAGTGCGAGCATTTGTTACAGGTGCCACAGGTCTCATAGGCTCGGCGGTCGTCCCGGAATTGATCAGCGCAGGCCACCACGTGGTTGGGCTGAGCCGTTCGGACGCCGGCGCCGAGGCGCTCGCCCGTGCCGGGGCGGAGGTCTTCCGCGGCGACGTAAACGACCTGGACCGCCTGCGCACCGGCGCAGAGACGGCAGACGGCGTCATTCACGCGGCCTTCAACCATGACTTCTCCAACTTGAAGCAGCATAGCGAGGAAGACCGCAAGGTCATCGAGGCGCTCGGCGAGGTGCTGGCCGGCTCGGACAGGCCGCTCGTCATCACCTCCGGCACGGGCGTCTCCCGCTCAAAGACCGGCGGCCCCGCTGTAGAGACCGACGATCACGTTACCTCGGCCGAGTTCCCCCGCGCCGCCTCCGAGGAGGCGGCCGACACCCTCATCGCCAAGGGCGGCCACGTGATGGTGATGCGGCTGCCGCAGGTGCACGACACGCGCAGGTTTGGCCGCATCACCGAACATATCAAGTTGGCGCGGCAGAAGGGCCGAGTGGCGTATATCGGCGAGGGCAAAAATCGGGTGCCCTCCGTGCACATCTCCGATGCCGTCCGGCTTTTCCGGCTGGCGCTCGAGAAGGGCCACGCAGGCGCGCGCTACCATGCGGTTGGCGAGGAAGGCGTCGCCATGCGCGACATCGCCGCGGTGATCGGTGCGGGGCTGAAGATCCCGGTCGAGTCGATTACACCGGAGCAGGCGCCGGAGTACTTCGGCTGGCTGGCCAAGCTCGCCGCGCTCGATCTTGCGGCGTCCAGCGCGCTGACACGCCAACAGCTGGGCTGGAAGCCGACTGGACCCGGACTGCTTGCCGATCTGCGCAACATGGACGACAGCTGCTTTCGCGCCTCGGCGAAGTGACACTAGCCAAATTGAGTGCCGACCCTCAATAGCGCGCGTGATCGCTCTCGAACGTAAGCCTTTTCTACGCGGGCTTCACGTTTCGTGGTTGGGTGGCCTATGCGTGATCTGAATTGATTCTGATCGGGAAGACGTGCACCTCTACCCAAAGTGTGGACACAAGCTCCATGCGGATCAGATCGAGCTTGCTTCGCTCACGTTAGGGATCATTACCTGCCCGCTGTGTGCGAGTGGTCAAGACCACTCGATCTTCGGATTGTGAATAGCAAAAACCCGCAGCCGTAAGCGTAGAAAGCTCTCGAAACGAAAAGAAAATTATGAATACAGCACAGATCACAACTGCGGATCCGACCATCCACAACCCACGGCGTCGTCGGAACATCTTGCTTGCAGTGTGTATCGCCCTCAAGCTGTCGGTCAACAATGCTTTTTGTGCGAGTACGCGGGATTCAAACTGACCCACTACCGAACTAACGCGGGGCGTGCGGCGTCCCCGTCGTCCCCCGGATAATCAGTGCCGTTCCTACGTTGCGCGGTTGGTTGCGCGCCGGAATCGACTCGATGCGATGACGAAGGATCGCGAACGCACTCTGGGCAATATCCGAACAGGCCATACGCACGGTCGTCAGCGGCGGCAGCATGAATTGCGCTATGTGCACATCGTCGAAGCCGATGACCGATAGGTCCGCGGGAACGCGCTTGCCCGTCTCAAACAGACAATGAAGGACCCCGATTGCTGTCAGATCGTTGGAGCAGACAACAGCGGTGGGTGGTTGGGCGCGTGCAAGCAACTGCGCCATCGCGGCCATGCCGCCTTCCAGAGTGTGGTCGCCTTCGATCGAGGAGTCTGCGCGCAGCTTCAGTTTGCAATCGCGCATCGCCTTCTCGAAGGCCTGCAGCCGCAGCCGCGCCGAGGCCTGCTCTAGCGGACCGCTGACGAAGGCGATGTTGCGGTGCCCCAGCTCCACCAGGTGACGGACCGCCTCGCGGATACCTTCATCGTAGTTGACCCTGACCGCATCGATCTTCGGGAAGGCCGGCGCACCATCCATCACGACCAGCGGCACGGCGTGGGTGGCAAGCTCTTCTAGGATCGGCGCTTCACGTCCGAACATCATCACCGCAACCCCATCCACCTTTCGTTGCAGCATGCGGCGTACCGATACAGCGATACTTACAGGGTCATTCGGCGTCGAGGCTAACAGAACCTCATAGCCGCTCTCGACGGCGAGCTGCTCGAAGCGCTGGATCAGCTCCGGGAAAAAGGGATTGGTGATCTCAGAGACCATGAGCCCAACGATGTGGCTGCGTCCGGAGACCAGGGCGCGCGCCTGCGCATCCGGCTGATAATTCAACTCACGCACCGCGTGCCAAACGCGCTCTGTCATCTCGCGGTTGACCGTACCCTTGCTGTTCGTCACGCGGGATACAGTAGAGATGGAGACGCCGGCCCGTTGTGCAACGTCTCGGATATCCGTCCGTGCGCGTTGCGGCTTTTCCGACCTTGCACGCTTTTGCATGGGGACGAGTATAGGAGAAGATTGGATGGCAGTGCTGCGAGGAAGGTGCTGGTACGTACCCGCTAGAAAACGTTTCCTTTCATGTATCTGCTGTGCGATACTGCTCCGCGGTCGGTTCGGACCGGCTGATTGGACTAACTTGTTGTAAGGAATACTTATGCGCCTGGAAGCCCTCCGCTCTGCCGTGCTGGAGGCCAATCTCGAACTCGTCCGGAGAGGACTCGTCCTCTATACCTTTGGCAATGCCAGCGGCATCGACCGTGACAGCGGCTTGGTAGCGATCAAACCCAGCGGTGTGGCCTACGAGGACCTGAAGCCTGCCGATCTGGTGCTGACCGATATGGATGGAACGATTGTAGAAGGTACGCTCCGTCCATCGTCCGATCTCGCGACCCATCTGTTGCTGTATCGTGCGTTTCCCCAGATCGGCGGCGTCGTCCACACCCACTCGGAGTTCGCCACGGCCTGGGCGCAGGCCGGCAGCGAGATTCCTGCCTACGGCACCACGCACGCCGACTACTTCTACGGCGCGGTTCCGGTGACTCAAGAGCTGAATGCGGAAGAGGTTGGCGGAGACTATGTCCTGAACACAGGCCACGCGATTGTGCGTCGCTTCGCTGCGCTCGATCCGCTCGCAGTCCCGGCCGTGCTGGTGGCCGGGCATGCGCCATTCTGCTGGGGACGGACGCCGGCCGACGCTGCGCACAATGCGGTTGTCCTTGAGGCTGTTGCGCGGATGGCCTACTACACCGCAACGCTCAACATCTCGTGCACAGGCGTGGCGCAGCACCTGCTGGATCGCCACTACTTCCGCAAGCATGGCGTCAACAAAACCTACGGACAGGAACAGTAGAGGAGCCGATCGCAGCTTGCCCCGATATTATGTCTAGCCCACCCTCCCAACTCGCTATGCTGTTTGCCGGTGACACGCTCGCGCGACTTGGCGGGGTCGACATTCTCGTCATCGCCATCTACTTCGCGATCGTCATCTTTATCGGTTTTTACCTGAAGGGCTCTGCGAATACGAGTGAAGAGTTCTTCATGGCTGGCCGCGAGATGACGGCGTGGATCGCCGGGCTGAGTTTTGTCTCCGCCAACCTCGGTTCGCTCGAACTGATGGGCTGGGCTGGCTCGGCCTATCAGTACGGCATCCTTGCCACTCACTGGTATTGGATCGGTGCCATCCCGGCCATGCTCTTCCTGGGCATCGTGATGATGCCCTTCTACTACATCTCCAAGGTCAACTCTGTCCCCGGCTACCTGCATCTCCGCTTCGGCGATGGCACACGGCTCGTCTCCGCCATCAGTTTTGCCTTCATGACCATTCTGATGAGCGGCGTCAATATGTACTCGATGGCGCTGGTGATGAAGGTCGTCCTGGGCTGGAATCTGAACTTCAGTATCTGGGTCTCGTCCATCACCGTCGCTGCGTATGTTGCGCTGGGGGGACTGAAGTCTGCCATCTATAACGAGGTGCTCCAGTTCGTTCTTATCTGGGTAGGCGCGGCCCTGGTCCCGATCCTCGGACTCATGGAAGTCGGCGGATTCAAGAATCTCTCCGCGCAGATCACTGCTAACCTGCATCGCGGCGATTACGTGCATCTGTGGTCAACCCTCGGCCACTTCAAAGACAACCCGATGGGTGTGCAGTGGTTCGGCATCGTCTTCGGCCTCGGCTTTGTGATCAGCTTTGGCTACTGGACCACGGACTTTCTCGTAGTCCAGCGTGTGCTCGCCGCCGATAACATCCGTTCCGCGCGTCTGGCCCCCATTATCGGCGCTGCCTTCAAGATGATGACGCCATTCATCGTGATCCTCCCGGGCCTGCTGGCGCTCTCCGTGCTCCCGTTTCATCTCGTTGGTGAGAGCGTGGCCGTGCGGACGCATCAGCACAGCTACAACGAGGTACTGCCGCTGATGCTGGTGCGCTATTGCGGCCCAGGCCTGCTGGGCATGGGCGTGACTGCTCTGATTGCCGGCTTCATGTCCGGGATGGCGGGAAATGTCAGCGCCTTCTCGACCGTCTGGACCTATGACATCTACGGCGCGTTCATCAACAAGAAAGCGACCGACAAACACTATGTCGCGATGGGCCGCTGGTGCACGCTGATCGGCGTGCTCATCTCTGTTGTCACCGCGTATATCGTGCAGCATGCGGCCAGCATCATGGACTACGTACAGGCGCTCTTCTCGTTCTTTATCGCGCCGCTCTTCGGGACCGTGATTCTCGGCATGCTGTGGAAGCGAGCCACCAAGGCCGGCGGCTTCTGGGGCTTGCTCGCAGGCACGGTAACCTCCATCAGCCTCTGGATCTGGGTGCAGCGAAACCCCGCGGCGCTCCACTATCTGGCAATGTCGCCCGATGTGAAAAATGGTCTGGCGGAGGACATTTACCGTGCGCTCTGGGCGTGGCTGGTCTGCGTCCTGGTCACAGTCGTGGTAAGTTATGCGACCAAGCCTCGACCGGTGAGCGAACTCGAAGGTCTGGTCTACGGCGTCTCGAAACTTCCCGAGGAGCATGACGAACACTGGTATCAAAAACCGATCGTCTGGGCCGGCGTCGTCGGCGTTATCTTCATCGCATTGAACATCATCTTTTGGTAGAGGAACCTTATGCCGAGACAGGCGCGGGAAACTATGTCGATCTGGTTCTTCTGTGGCGTCATGCTGCTGGCATACGGCACGATCATCTGTGTCACCGGCATCTGGGAGGTCTCACATCCGCTGCTCCATCCTCCGACGCTCGCACGGCTGCACGCGCCGATCTGGTGGGGCGCACTGCTGGCTGTCTCCGGTGCTGCCTATACCGCAAAGTTCTGGCCGCGCCGTTAGCGGATTGAAGAGAGTTACAAGAAAAGGGATCCGGTTCGATTTATGCCAAAACAGTTGACATTCGCTCTCATCGTTGGAAACCGCGGATTCTTTCCCGACCACCTTGCCAAAGAGGGCAGGGAGGCCATGATCGGTGTACTGGAGAAGGCCGGCATCAAGGTGATCGCGTTGACGCCCGAGCAATCCAAGTTCGGCGCCGTGGAGACGCCGGATGAGGCGCGCCGCTGTGCTGAACTCTTCCGCAAACACCGCGACCAGCTCGACGGCATTATCGTCACGCTGCCGAACTTCGGCGAGGAACGCGGCATCGTCGATGCTATTCGGCACTCCACCCTTCAGGTCCCCGTTCTGGTACAGGCCACGCCCGACCGCACCGATGACATGAAGATCTCCGATCGCCGCGACAGCTTCTGCGGCAAGATGTCGGCCTGTAACAACCTGAAGCAGTACGGTATTCCATACTCGATCACGTCGCTGCACACCTCCGCCCCAAACTCTGAGAGCTTCGCCAAAGACCTTGCTTGGTTCTCTGCGGTCTGCCGCGTCGTCGGCGGCTTTCGCAATCTGCGCATCGGCGCCATCGGCGCGCGCCCTGCCGCTTTCAACACCGTGCGCTACTCCGAGAAGCTGCTCGAGCGCTCCGGCATTTCCGTTGAGCCCATCGACCTTTCCGAGATCTTCGGCCGCATTGATCGCCTCAAAGATACCGACGATGTTGTGCAGGCCAAGCTCACCGCCATCAAGAAGTATGTCTCTACGAACAACATTCCCGAACCTGCGCTGGTGAAGATGTCCAAGCTCGGCGCGGTCATCGAAGGCTGGATGAAGGAGACGTACTGCACCATCTCCGCGATCCAGTGCTGGACCTCAATGGAGGAGTACTTCGGCGTCGTACCATGCACCGTGATGAGCATGATGAGTGAAAACCTGTTTGCATCCGCCTGCGAAGTAGATGTCTGCGGCGTCCTTGGCATGCACGCGCTGGCGCTGGCAAGCGAGACGCCGAGCGCGCTGCTCGACTGGAACAACAACTACGGCAACGACCCGGACAAGTGCGTCTGCTTCCACTGCTCCAATCTGCCGAAGCACTTCTTCGAAGATGTCATCATGGATTTTCAGGCCATCATCGCCGGCACGGTGGGCAAGGAAAATACCTTCGGCACCTGCGTAGGCCGCGTGAAAGCGGGCGCGATGAGCTTCGCCCGCTTCTCCACCGACGACTTCACCGGACGCATCCGCGGGTATGTCGGCGAAGGCGAGTTCACGCGCGATCCGCTCGAAACCTTTGGGGGCGCCGGTGTCGTCAAGATCCCGCGACTGCAGAAACTGTTGCGACTCATTTGCGAGCAGGGCTTCGAGCACCACGTTGCCGCCAACTTTTCCACCACCGCCGGCCCCGTCTATGAGGCTGCCGTGCGCTATCTGGGCTGGGACATGTACTACCATAACGAGCCGGAGGCTTAGACCGACGTGCCCATCGTTGCCGGCGTAGACTTCGGCACCCTCAGCGTTCGCGTAACCCTGCTCGACAGTGATCCAAACGCCGCGGACACCACTGGCAATCCACGCGGGCGCCTCGGCACCGCTGCCGCCGAGTACCCTCTGCATCGTCGTCGCGACGATCCCGACTTCGCGACGCAATCGCATGAAGACCAGATGGGCGCGTTGGTGAAGGCAACGCGGGCCGCGCTCGAACAGACCGGCGTGCACGGCGGGGATGTCGTCGCGATGGCACTCGACACCACCGGCTCCAGTGTCGTGCCGGTGGACGCGCAGATGCAGCCGCTCTCCGAGTACTACTTGTGGTGCGACCATCGCGCGAAAAAGGAAGCACAGCAGATCACCGCGCTGGCTCATGCCGAGAAACTGGAGGCCATCGAATGGTGCGGTGGCGTGTACTCACACGAGTGGGGCTTCGCCAAGCTGCTGCACTTCCTGAGGCACAATCCGGACAAACGGACCGCCTTCGCCAGCGCCTTCGAACACTGCGACATGGTGGCGGCCACGCTCTGCGGCATTACCGATCCGAAGCAGGCCAAGCGCAGCGCCTGCGCCATGGGCCACAAATGGATGTGGAACCCGAAGTGGGATGGTCTGCCGCCGCAGGCCTTTCTATCGAAGGTCGATCCACTCTTCGACGGGGTGCGGGAGAAACTTGCCGGTGAATACGTAACCTCCGACCACATCGCCGGCCACCTCTCCGCGCAGTGGGCGGACGCTCTCGGCCTGTTGGCCGGAATCCCGATACCCGTGGGCGCCTTCGACGCGCACTGGGACGCCATCGGCGCAGGCTGCCGCGAAGGCGATGTCGTCAATGTCGTCGGCACCTCCACCTGCATCATCGCGATGGAGCAACGCACCACGCTGGTCCCCGGTGTCTGCGGCGTTGTGCCGGGCAGCGTACATCCTGGCTACACCGGTGTCGAGGCCGGCCTCTCCGCGACCGGAGATATCTTTGAAGCGATTGCGCGCCGCGCCGGAACGAAGGTAAAGGAGCTGTCGCAGGGCCTTGAACGTTATCGCGCCGGGCAGACGGGCCTCTTGCGGCTGAGCTGGGATAACGGCGACCGTACCGTGCTGGTCAACGCAGAACTGGGCGGCGTGACGCTGGGCTGGAACCTGGTACACACACCGCAGGATGAGCTGTTTGCCGCGATCGAAGGCACGGCCTTCCACACTCGCATCATCCTCGACCGCATGGCTGAGAACGGCGTTCCCGTAAACCGCATCATCAATGGCGGCGGCATCCCGCAGCAGAATGCAGTGCTGAACCAGGTCTACGCAAACGTGTTGAATAAGCCGGTGCTGGTTCCGGATGGAACGCCGACCAGCCTTGGCTCCTGCATCTTCGCGTTGCTGGCTGCAGGCGCCATCGCCTCCGTCGAGGAGGGCCAGTCGATGCTGTGCCTGCCGCACCGGACGTTCCTGCCGCAACCTGCGGCTGTCGCCGTCTACCAGCGCCTCTTCACCCACTATCGGGATGTGTACTTTGCGCTCGGGAGTGCAGATGCGGCGCCGGTTGCGCTTGGAAGGGTATTGCCCGACCTGAAGAAGTTTGCGGCCGAGGTTGCTCTCTCTCTTCAGGAATGAGTGATGTCGTCCCGATTCGCCACTGTGCCCCAACCCATTCCCCAAAACGGAATATGATCGCGCCTTTTCTATTTCGCCCTTTCTTCTCCCTCAATTCTCGCCGATAACAGATGAATGCCGGCGAATGACAGCCGGCACTCAGAGGCGTCAATGGGTTTGGGACGGTGGCTGGAGCATGTTCGGTATAGGGGTAGAGGGTCTGGCGCCAGCTCCTGTGGCTTTTCTTCAAGGAACAGCCACGCCGAGTGGATCTCCACGGGTCACCGCATTACGGGAAATGCTCTCGCGTTGGTGTTGACATGTTTGCTGGCATGGGGAGCTGCATCGGGAGAAGCCGCTCCAGTGCTGGATGCGCCGTCTTTCTCTTCGTCACTCTCGCCCGGTGATCGCCGCTCGTCCAGCACGAGTTTCCCTACCGCGGCAGCAGAGACTCATCTGCTCGATGACGCGCTCTATGCGTCGATCGCGGGCTACCGGACGCTCGACTATCTAAGCACGCGTCGTGCTCTGGCCGGTGGCGCTCACGAGGTAATGCTGCCCCAGTGGGTGGTCGACAATCGTGGAACGTTTATCACCTTCGAAGGGCTGGCGACCCTCACGGAGGTCGGCAGCTCGGTGTGGCTCATCCGGCACGGGCATCGCCGCATAGCACGCGCCGTGAACGCGGTCAGCATCGGTGTGGGCCTCCAGGCAGTCGTGCAGAACTATCGACGGCCTCTCGGAGCGCCTCCGCCGTAGTAGAGCATTTTCGGTATCGGTGTAGAGGGTCTGGCGGTCATATCGATCTGCAGAACTTTTTATCGGGACCTGTCGTACCAGAACAAATGTCGCCGATGACAACGCGCGAACCTGCCTTAGCCCTTACGTGGATTTGGATTGGAGCTGGGCTCTTCCTAATAGCCTTGGCGGGATCGGCGTTCATCATTCCCGAGCTGCGGCCCCTTCATCTGCTTCAGGCATTGATTTACGTTGCGATTATCGTTCTGGCGCGCCGCAACAGTCCTTGGGGGTACGGTGCTGGAATCACAATTGCAGTATTCTGGAATGCCTTCAGCCTGTTCGTAACCCACCTCATGCAAGCCGGCGTGGGTGAGTTGTGGTCTCTTCTCCGAACTGGCCAGCTAAAGCGGCCAGACACGTTAATGGTGCTCGTCGGAGGCATCGGGCACTTCATCCTCATCGCCGCTTGTATCGCTGCCATCTTTCATCGCAACACCGATAATCGGAGATGGTGGAAGTTCGCTGGCGGAGGTGTCTTGGCACTTGCGTACTTTGCCCTGATCGTCGCTGTCGCCCGACCGCGCTAGGCGTAAACTCAAAATCCAAACAACCGACCGGCAACACTGAGAAACACAAAGGCAGCAGACACTGGTCTGCTGCCTGTAACAAAAGGTCCGAAGGGATTGGAACTTATTTCCTCGCCGGAGCCTGCGTGTGAACCGGAGCGCTCTGTGTGCCTTCGAGTACCGATCCGCCGCCCGCATGTTTGCCGATCAGCACAAACAGCGAGATCGAGGTGATCATGAAGATGACCGCAGCCCACGTCGTCAGCTTCGTCAGCAGGTTGGCCGCCCCACGCGGCCCGAAAGCGGTTTGCGATCCCTGGCCGCCGAACGCTCCGGCCAGATCGGCGCTCTTTCCCTGCTGCAGCAGAACGACCCCGATCAGGAACAGGCAAACAATGACATGGACAATGGTCAAAAAGATGATCATGCAAACTGCTTTCTCAGAATTTGCTCAATCTGTCCCTGAATCGTCCAGGAGGGAAAAACTGAGCCAATGAAATCAATAGTTTATTGGTGCGGAAGAGGGGACTTGAACCCCTATGCCTCTCGGCGCCACCCCCTCAAGATGGTGTGTCTGCCAATTTCACCACTTCCGCACTTGTAAAACCTTACTATCAACAGCTTATGTTGCTTCGTTGCATCGCAACCCACGTTCGCCTGAGGGTAGACGTAGCGCGTGGTCGTTTTGATGGTATCGTGCCCGGCGATGTACTGCAATGTGAAGGGCTTTCGTCGCTCCGGCCGATATGACAGAGCTTAAAGCTGCTTTAGATACACCTTGGCCGCTGAGAGTTCGGGAAAGAGCCGCTCATCCGCTTGAAAGGCTCGCGAGTGGACGCAGCGCCGGCCTGCACGCACGGTTACAGGATGCTTCAGATGCAGCATCTCGTGATACAGGAGATACTCGACAGCGCAGCGTGGTGTGTTCTTGCGGTCAAAGACGCGGCTGATCACGATCGTGTTGTGCGCTGCGTCGTAGTGCCCCAGACTGCGGCGGGCCATATGGCTGCTCCAGGTCAGAAGCGGACGGCCCAACAGCCCGAGGAAGAACCGCTGGTTCAGTCTCTCGAAGACCTCGTCCAGGTCGTAGTACTGGCCTTTGGCGCCGAGGATGGTTTTACGCCCGCGTGTCTGCCGGATCAATTCCGTCTGTCGCATGACGGATTCGCTGGAAGAGAAGCGGCGATAGCGGCGGGTGTGCTGCGCGTCGAGCGGTTTGCGATAGAGCTTGGCAATCAGGATATGTGCGATCGAGCGCAATACCGGCTCGGGTGCGCCTTCAAGCACATCCGAGAGCGAGACGTGAAGATTGCCCTCGCGCAGCCGGATCGTCGTGTTGAGGGTGGTAAAACGCCGGAAGCGCACGTGTACGGGCGGCATAGGAGCACGCGGCCGAACCACGCGATATTCCTCCTGAAAGATATGGTCGAGCTGCGGAGTCACGCACAGTAGCGTAGCAGCTTCCGAGGAAAACTGCGTTTGAGTCGGCAGGGGCTAAAGCAAGAGAGCAGGGTAGATGTAAAGGGAAAGCATGGCTGATCTCAGGCACCTCACAGTAACCTTGCGTTTGCTCACATCTAGACGTCGAGGTCGTGTATGCCGAGGTCGATGATCTGTGCACGAACGTCGCTGCCCTCGATGTCGAGTAGAGCGACGGTAATGGGCAGTTTGAAGCGGCGCGGCCCGGCGCTGCCGGGGTTGAGAAACAACGCACCACGCCGCTGCTCGATGAGCGGCTTGTGGGAGTGGCCGTAAACGACGACCGCGATGCCGGCAGCTTCAGGATTGAGATCGAGTTGCTGCACGTCATGCAACATGTAGATCGACGTGCCGCCAAACTCGACAAGCTCGGTGGACGGCAGGTCGCCGCATGGATCGCCTACATCGATATTGCCGCGGATCGCGGTGACCGGGGCGATGTTACGCAGCGTATTGAGGATCTGCGGGCCGCCGACGTCCCCAGCATGCAGGATATGACGTACCCCCTGTAGTGCGGCGAGTGCCTCCTGGCGCAGCAGGCCATGCGTATCTGAAATAACACCGATGCGCATCATGTATCGCCCGGCACTAAAGACCCACTGCCATGCGGGTGCGCGGGTCGAGATAATCGCGCAGTGCATCGCCGATGAAGTTGAACGAAAGCACGCAGCCCATGACCGCCAAAGCAGGGAATACGACTAGATGTGGGGAGTCGAAGAGATGCGCGCGTGCGTCATTCAGCATGGATCCCCAACTGGGCGCGGGCGCGGGAATGCCCAGGCCGAGGAAGCTGAGGGTCGCTTCCGCGAGCACAGCGCCGGCCATGCCGATAGCTGCCTGCACCAGGATGGGCTGCACAATGTTGGGAACGATGTGACGGACGAAGATACGAACGTCGCTGGCGCCCAGGGCACGTGCCGCCTCGACAAACTCACGCTCGCGCACTGCCAGTACCTGAGCGCGAACAAGACGCGCGTAGCCTACCCAACCGCTGATGGAGAGAGCTAGTACCAGGTTGAAAAGGCCCGGACCGAGGAAGGCGACAAACGCGATCGCGAGCAGGATGCCGGGCAGCGCGAGGAATGCGTTCATCACGAAGATATTGAGCAGTGTGTCGATCCAGCTGCCGTAGTAGCCGGCGAGGCCGCCGACCAGCATACCGAGGGAGAGCGAGATGGCGACGACACTCACAGCCACGATGAGCGAGATGCGCGCTCCGTAGAGGATGCGCGAGAAGATATCGCGACCGAGTTCGTCGGTGCCAAACCAGTGAGCATGGTTCGGCGAGAGCAGACGGTGGCCTAAATCAATCGCTGCGGGATCGTAGGGAGCCGCCACAGAGGCCAGCAACGCCATGGCCAGGAACAGGAGCAGCAGAAACACGCCGATGCCGGCCAAAGGCTGGTGTTTGAGTCGATGGATCAAGCCGGCTCGTGCCATGCGGCATGATCGCACAATCGGAGGCGCAACATGCCGCTATGCTGCGTGTTCTTATGGCCGAGCATTACGCTGCAGATATCGGAGGACGCGCAGTGTACCTTGGCTGAAGGTCAAAACGTATGACGATTCCTCATCGTGGTTCACTCCTAGCGCTTGCTCTTCTTCTCGCATCGGCGATGCTCGCATGGGCCCAGCAGCCACCGGAACTGCCGGATAATGTGGGGCAACTCCTGTCCCTGACGAACCAGGATCGTGCTGCTCAGGGACTTGGCGAGCTGAAGTGGAGCGGGGAGCTGGCGCAGGCCGCGCAGACACACGCGCAGTTGATGGTGGAGCACAACGATCTGCAGCATCAATTTGCAGGCGAGCCGGATGTGCCCACACGAGCCGGGCAAGCCGGGGCGCACTTTCGCGCCGTAGCGGAAAACATTGCCCTGGGTCCGAATGCCGCCGATATCGAAAGGCAATGGATGCATTCGGCGCCGCATCGCACTAATATCCTCGACCCGCAGATGAACATCATCGGCATTGCGCTGGTGCGGCATAACGGAGAGATCTGGGCGGTGGAGGACTTCGCGCATGCCGTCGAGAGCATGGGACCGGCCGAGATTGAGAAGCGCGTGATCGGTCTGTTGGCGCAGCAGGGAATGCAGAACGCTACAGCCACTGCGGACGCACGCCAAACGTGCGAGATGCCGCATGGTACAGCGGGGGGCTCGCGGCCGCTGTTCGTCATGCGCTGGGAGGGATCGGACCTGAGCCGCCTGCCGGACGTGTTGTTGAACAAACTGCAAGCCGGGCAGTACCACTCGGCCGCGGTGGGTGTCTGCGATAGTGCGCGACCGGGGCAGGGATTCACCACATATCGCGTGGCCGTGCTGCTTTACTGACCATACGCAGATAGCGGCTTCCGTGAACGAGAAGCCGCGAGCGAGAGATTGGCAAAAAATCCGTGCGAACGCCTGCTTACAAAGAGGCCGGCGTCATCAGGACGCCGCACGCGATGCGTGCGCCGGAGTTTCCGGATGGATCCGTGATCATGTCGTCTGCCTTTTCGTGGATCACGATGGACGTACCCTCGCCAGTGAAGACCGAGTTCATCGCCTTGGGATCCAGTGAAATGCCCTTGGTGCTGAATTCTGTCTTGTCCGTACCGTCCGGTCCCACGGTCAGGTTGAATGGCATGTCGCCGGCGTGTGGTCCACTGGGATTTTTCATCCCGTGCATTTTGCTGCTGGGATTGAAGTGGCCGCCGGCGGATTTGAAGTCGGGTGGATCGCACTTTGCGTTCTGGTGCAGGTGAATGCCATGCTGCCCGGGCGGCAGGTCTTTAACGTTCACCTTTACGTTTACGGAGCCGCCCCTTCCAGGACTCATTGTGATGGTGCCCGCATCTTTTCCATCGGCAGTATGGATGGCGACAACGACCGGCTTCATCTTCGCGGCCATTGCGGGAAGCGTCGCTGCTGTCATCAGGGTTCCCAACATCATCATCGTTGCAAGCTGCTTCATAACGTCCCTTTCATTGCTGATGTTCGGTATACATTGCGTGCTGCTACGCATGAGCTGTCTCCGGCTCCACGCCCGCGCCGGGCTGTGTCGGCTCCATGGCTAGCAGGTTATTGAAACGGTTAAAGTAATTGAACAGCCCGCTGGCCGCCATCAGCTCTACGATTTCGCCTTCACTGTAGTGGCGCTTTAACTCGGTAAGTTCGGCGTCGTCCAACGGCCGCTCGTTGCGTGTCAGACGCTCGGCGAGCCGGAGGGCAGCCTTCTCTGCAGGCGTGAAGCTATCGCTGGTTTCAAAGTGAGGGAGCGCCGCGATCTGTGCCTCGCTGTAGCCGAGCTTCTTTGCCAGAAGCGAGTGCGAGGACAAGCAGTATTCGCAGGCATTCATCTGCGACGTGCGCACAACCACGAGTTCTTTGAGCGAAGTGGGCAGAGTACCGGTAGTCAGGACCGCTTCCATGTGCGCGATCATCGTCTGTAGGATCTCCGGGCGATGCGCTACGGTACGGAACATGTTCGGCACGTTGCCGCGCTGGCGCACGTATCGGTCATAGATCTCTCCAACCGGCTCCGTTACGTCTCGTCGTCCCAATCTTGAAATCCGCGCCAATTCTGCCACCTCTCTCCTGGATTGCTGTCAGTGTATCTTTCATGGCTTCAACATTGCTTAAGAACGTCCTGTGCAGGGGGCGGCATCCATATCCGGAGGCGCATTTATGCCCCACGAAACCGCAGACATCCGTCCAAAACTCAACTTGGCTGAAGTCACTCCATCGTCCACTGGCTTCGATGCGCAGATCGTGTTGTATCGACCGACGAAAAAACAGGCAGCCAGTCGCGTATGGGTCTACCATCCCTACGACCGGCTCACAATGGATACCGGGCCGCTTGCGGAACTCGGCCCGAAGAAGGCGGGACTGATTCTTGTCGAGTCGCCGGCAAAGATCATCCCTCGGCCTTATCACAAGAAGAAGTTGGCGCTTGTTCTCTCCTCCGAACGTCACTTTGCCTTGGAAGCTGCCGAGCGCGGCTTTCCGATTCTCTACATACGCAACTACGATAGCTTTGGGGATGGTCTGCTAGAGGCACAACGCAGCTTCGACCTTCCTGAAATTCAGGTCATGCGACCTGCCGAGCGCGAATTGCGCATGGATCTTGACCGTGCAGTCCACCGTGGGCTTCGACTGAAGATCGTCCCGGACACGACCTGGCTCTCGACGGAAGAAGACTTTGACCTCGTCTTCCAGCGTTCGGGCATTACGAAGCCGGGCCACTTTCTGATGGACCGCTTCTACCGCGCCATGAGGCAGAAGACCGGCTTGCTGATGGAAAATGGCAAACCAATCGGTGACCGATATTCCTTCGACACCGAGAATCGGCAGCCGTACAGAAACCAGGTGCGCGTGCCGAAGCGGCCATCGTACAAGCCGGACGCCATTACGCGAGAGGTGCTGGAGTTGACGGAGCGCGTCTCACCGCATAACTTTGGCACCCTCGATGGATTCGACTGGCCCTGCACAGCGAAGGATGTGCAACACTTTTGGCGTTTCGCATGGACTCACCTGCTGCCGAACTTTGGGCCATATGAAGATGCGATGTCATCATCCGAGCGCGACCTTTTCCACTCGAAGGTCTCTGCACTGATGAACCTGAGCCGCATGCTGCCCAAGCAGGTGGTTGGCGACGTGGTGGCTGCTTACGGGAAGGGGCATATCTCATTGGCTTCGACCGAAGGATTTGTACGGCAGGTCCTGGGCTGGCGCGAGTTTATGCGGCACATCCATTGTGTCACGGATGGGTTCCGCAACCTCGATGTCTATTACGAAGAAGCCAAACCTCACAACGCAGGGGCAACGCCATCCGCGCTGCATGCCACGCTTCCTTTGCCGGCCGTCTACTGGGGTGCTAAGAGCGGTCTGCGGTGTGTGGATACTGTTGTCGAACAAGTGATGCAGGAGGGCTGGTCCCACCACATCACGCGTCTGATGGTGCTCAGCAATCTGGCTACCTTGTGCGGCTTCTCTCCCCGAGAGCTATGCGACTGGTTCTGGTTTGCCTATGTGGATGCCTATGACTGGGTAGTGGAACCGAATGTGTTGGGAATGAGCACCTATGCCGATGGCGGACTCACGGCAACGAAACCGTATATCTCCGGCGCTGCCTACATTAACCGAATGAGCGATTACTGCGGGAAGTGTCAGTACAACCCGAAGAAAGCGCTGGGCTATGATGCCTGCCCATTTACCGCGCTTTATTGGACATTTCTTGATCGGCATCGGGAAGCACTCGGCCGGAATCCACGACTGGCGATGCCGTATCGAACGCTCGATAAGAAGACGCTCTCCGAGCGCAGACAGCTGCACGAACGCGCAAAGCAGGCAATTGATGAGTTGCGTCTTGCGCCGCGACCTAAGTACTGATTTGAGGATGCGTCGAATCAGTATGCAGGGATTTCTGCGAAGAAGCGCAGAGCTCTGCGCTATATCTCATTTCATCGATGGTCCGGTTTGGTTTCCTGAGTCTGAATGCAGCTTCCCAACTCTGAAGAATGCCTGTTTGACAAACGCGAGGAAACTGCAGTTCCTTCGACTCCGCTGCGTTCCGCTCAGAGTGACACATATACGAAAAAACTTCGGATTCTGAACATCAGATGACATGTAGCTTATTCACGGGCTGCTTACCTTGGGTCATCCCCGGCGGCCGAGACAGTCTCCTCGATCGTCAGCGGAGGCACGGTCCAGCCCTCCCCTTCCTGCAGTATGCGCCAGACCTGTTCGGGCCGCTCCTGAAGAAGCGCACGGAGATGGTCAACCGGCTCGGTTTCGCCGTCGTCTGCCAGCGAGAAGGTGCCGTAGTGGATGGGCATGCTTGCCAACGGTTTCAGAATTGCGTGTGCCTCGAGCGCCTCCTCTGGACCCATGTGGACCGGACCCATGAACCAGCGGGGCCGATACGCGCCGATGGGAAGCAGGGCCAACCGCGGCCGGGGGAAGCGGCTGCCGATCTCGGCGAAGTGCGGACCGAAGCCTGTGTCTCCGGTGAAGAGTACGCCGCCTTCCTTGCATTCCATCTGCCAGCCGCACCACAAGGTTCGATCACGATCAAACAGGCCGCGTGCAGAGAAGTGCTGTGCGGGTACGCAATGGATGGCCACGTCGCGAAAGGCCAGCTGCTGCCACCAGTCCAGCTCGACAATGGAGAGGAAGCCAAGCCGGCGCAGCAGCCCGGCTACGCCCAGCGGGCAGAAGATAGTGGGAGAGTCGCGCCGTCGCAAGCGCAACAACGTTGTTACATCAAGATGGTCATAGTGGTTGTGGCTAAGCAGCACGACGTCAATGGAAGGCAGATCTTCAAACCGGATGCCGGGTGCGCGATGACGGCGCGGACCAGCAAATTGCACTGGGCTGGCACGGTTGCTCCAGATAGGGTCGGTGATGACATTCAGCTCGCCTATCTGTAGCAACACGGTGGCATGATTCACGAATGTCGCGCGCAACTCGCCGTCGGTAAGCCTTTGAGGAGGCGGCGCACCACGCGGCACATTGATCCAGGGCCGCCAATTGACCTTTTCGCGATGGCTGAGCCATTCAAAGATGCCGCGCAGCCTTGGCTGCCTGGGTGCGTGCGGCGTAAAGAAGCGTCCATTCTGGTAATGGTCAGACGCGGGCCAGCGCATGCTCTATCAACGCATGGGTTGCCCTTCGGACGCAAATGACGATTCGGTAAATCATGATATGGACGTGCCGACTCAGTGACCGCCGGCCGGTTCGTTTCCTCGGAAGCGACAAGTTAGCAGAGCAAAGAGATTGCAGTCGCGGTTGCTGAATAGAAGGCGCGAAGACCACGAAATGCGCGATGCTCGAATCGTCCGCATTTGAAGATAGCTTTGTTTGAAGGCAATCGAGCCAAACGCAACGCGTCCACGCTACACCGCGCTCAATGGGCGTTGCCAAATCGTGTCGCAGATCCTGTATTTTGTTTTTCGTCTCGACGTGAGATGAGGCAGCTAGCGTTGCCCTGAAAGGTATGATTTCGAAAGCAGCCGTCATTTTTTTTTAGGGTGAAGATTCTGCTCATTCGAGCGTGGACGGCCTGCGAACGATTAGCGAAAGCGCATGCCGGCCGCGTTGCTGCGCCGTGGTCGCGATCAGACAGAAACTCCCGCCAGTCGATGGTGCGACCGATGCAGAGTGAACTGAAAGTATCCGAGTGAGCTTATGTACTTTTTTCATTCTTGCCTTACATCCTCCGCTGTCGACTCATGTACTTAGGCAAGAACTTGTTTGCTATGGCAAAGGCTGGATGATATACGAACGTTGCAGCAGAGATGCGCTGTATCACGTCCCATCAGTGAATCTGCTCAATTAAACTTTGTGGAGTGCCTAATGCGCATGCATCTGCGGCTGAGCGCGAGTCTCGTCTTGTTTTCCGGACTCGCTTCTATTGTCTCAGCACCCTCGCTACGAGCCCAGTCTGTCACTGTCAATGCCGCTCCGGTTCAAACCGGCATCAAGCGGATCGGTATCAATCTCAGCCATCCTTCGTATTACGACTCAGCGCAGATGCTGAAGAACTTCGCATACAAAACCTTTGGCTTCGAAGGCAATGAAGTGCGTGCGATCGTTCAGTGCACCAAGCTAACTGCCAACACCTGCACATCAAGCGATCCATGGTCCTCTTGGCCATCGGGATTCGCTTCCGGATTCACCTACGAGGTGCTTGGCGGCCCAGCGAAAGGTGCGACGGGCAGTGTAAGTAACTCCGCGAATAACAATCAGAACTCCGGGGAATGTGGGGCGGGAATTGCTTGCGGAGCGCAGACACTTACTCTGAGCGGCTCCACCTCTAGCTGGGGCACCGCACCCTACATTGCAATCCGCGGCACAAAGAGCGGCCTATTGGCAAATCCCCAAGATGTAGGTCCACAAGGATTATGGATCACCGGAACGTTGGGTAAAAACTATGCTGCGTCATCGGATACCTGTGGCTCGGTGTGCGGTACGCAGTCTCTGGATGCCAATCTAGGCGCAGGTTCGGGTGTAACGCAGCTGAACTACTTCGATTCGACTGCCGGGCATATGTTTGTGGTGATGCACGGCCAGTATGGCGGATCGTTCTATGCCAAGTTGAAATCCGGAAATGGATCGAATGCGGTGAATGTACAGGCCTACCGGTCAAACCCGGGGGTTCACAGTTATCTGAAGCAAAATGTATCTCTTCCGGCAGACGGGCAATGGCATAAGTACACGATCAACACTGTCTCCATTGATGAGACATCTCTGAATCCATCGAGTAATGAGGTTGCAGCGATTTCATTTACAGTTGCTGCCGGCAATGAAGTTCTTCTGGATAACGAGATGTGGGGTCCGGTGAATGGACTTGCGGCAAATACGTCTGCATTCAGGGACGATGTTTACAATACGCTCTTGTCATTGAAGCCTGGTGTTTTGCGTTACATGGACGATGACAACAATGCAGGCTATTCGCTCGACAGTCTGATTGCGCCCGATGGGCAGAGAAAGTTCAGTACCCCGTCGGTAAATGGTTCCGGACAGGGTGGCGGCTATGTCAGCTACTCACTGGATCAGTTCCTGCATCTGTGCGCACTGGTAGGAGCAGAACCATGGTTTACGGTTCCGGCGACCTTTACGAGTGCAGATATGGTGAACCTGACCGAATATCTAGCAGGCCCTTCCAATACAACCTATGGAGCGAAGCGGGCAGCTCAGGGCCAGAGTGCTCCGTGGACCAGCGTCTTCAAGACCATCCATCTTGAGCTTGGCAACGAGATGTGGAATAGCGGATTCGCCTCCGCAATGCCCGATACCAATGACGGCGCGGTCGGAGGACAGGCACAGTACGGTCAGCACGCGGACAGACTGTTCAACGCGATGAAGACCGCTCCTGACTGGCAGAGCAACAGCGCACATATCGATCTCGTGAAATCCGGCTGGAATACCAACCAGGTGACGGGTGACCCGATGCAGGGCGCCGGTGCTTACTGGATCAGTCATCAGAAGACAACGGGGCAAACGGAGACTGCGAACCACATTTCGGAAGCGCCTTATCTGATGGGTAAGTTATCGGACTGTTCGTCGAACTCAACCATCTTTCAGACTGCATTTGCCGAAGGGTATGTGTGGGACCAGCCTACGTCGAATGCAGGCCTCGAATGCGCGCTGGGAACGTCCTTTTCCGGATCCTGCAGCGGTGGAGAGATCTATGAGGTGAACTTCGGCACCAGTTCCTCCTCCTGCACGCAGGCACAAACGACGAATGCGACAAGTTCACTCGGGATGGCAGTCGCTCTCGGCTCCCACATGCTCCAGATGCAGAAAAACGATGGGATCGAGACGCAGAACATCTTCGCGCTTCCGGAATATGCGAATGGCTGCGGAGGTTCCGTTGCATGCCCACTCTGGGGCGTTGTCTTGGATATGGGTGGTGGAACGAATTCGCGGCTCCGCCCTTCAGGATTGGTGATGAAGCTGATCAATGATGCGATCAGCGGCATGACGACGGAGATCACGACCTCGCAATCCGGAGTCGCAACATTTTCTAGTGCAGCTTCGGCGAATGACGATATGCCGGGAGTCTCTGGAATTCCTCAGTTGGAGAGCCATGCGTATACCGATGGAGCCGGCCATTACTCGGAGATATTCATCAATAAGAGCCTGACTAGCAGCATGACGGTCTCTTTGAACGGCATTACGCCGAGCGGTGCGGTCTCGGTAGAAAAGCTGACCTCGAAGAACATCACCGATAACAACGAAACTGCGAGTGTCGTTCCCATTTCCACGTCGACCTTTACCGGCAAGCAGCCGGTCAGCGTGCCGCCATTCTCGATGGTCAGCATCCGTTGGTAGTCAATCCCTAAGGGGGTCTGGCAACATCTTTTGTTGTCCTGGCCCCCCTTGGGCGGAAGGTTGATTGGTTACTGCTGTGGCACACTGAAGCCATGGTTGATGTAGCAATTGTCGGGGCCGGCTTAGCCGGCCTCAGTTGCGCTTTGCGTCTGGAGAGCGCTGGCCTATCCGTCGCACTCATTGAGGCAGAAGATGCTCCGGGCGGACGGATCCGCACCGATCAGGTAGACGGTTTTCGGTTGGATCGCGGCTTTCAGATTCTACTTACCGGGTATCCGGAACTGGCGCATCAGATCGATTTAAAGGCATTGCGCCTGCGACCTCTTGCAGCAGGCGCACTTGTGCGCCACAATCGCCGCTTTCATCATTTCACAGACCCGTTCCGCAGCTCGATGGGCGCCGCACTGAGTATTGCACTCGACCCAGTCGTCACCTTTGGAGACAAGTTGCGGATTGCTCGTTTGCGTCGTCTGGTTAAGCAGGGCGAACCAGCCGATCTTTTCAAACGTCCGGAGACAACGACACGCGTGTTCTTGGAAAACTACGGCTTCTCATCGAAGATGATGCAGCGATTCTTCGAGCCGTTCTTCGCTGGAGTCTTTCTGGAGCGTGAGCTAGCAACATCGAGTCGCTACTTCCAATTCCTATTCCGGATGTTTTCTTACGGCGATGCAGCGATTCCGGAAAATGGAATGGAGATGCTGCCCAGGCAGCTTGCAGTGCAACTGAAGAGCGGTACGCTGGCCACTCGTACTCGTGTCACCGGTGTGAGACGGAATGACAACGGGTTCATGTTGGAAGCAGGGAAGAGTGAAGTACTCGCGGCGCGTCAACTGGTTCTTGCCGCAGATGAAGGGCTGGCGCGTTTGCTGCTCACCAGCCTGGGTGGACGCCGGCGACTGAGCAAGGAGACCGTTCAGTGGAATCGCACAACCACGTTCTACTATGCTGCGGAACGTACACCGGTAGACGGGCCGCTGCTGATCTTGAATGGAGATGGTCCGGACGCAGGGCCGATCAATAACGCTATTGTTCTCAGCCAAGCGAGTGAACGGTACGCGCCGCCGGGGTCGCATCTGATTGCCGTCAGTGTCGTCGGCCGCGCACCGCAATCGGGCCAGCAGATTGAGCAACTGGAGCGCGAAGTTCGGACGCAACTGCAGAGCTGGTTCGGCGCAGACGTTGCGCGGTGGAGCGTGGTCGGGGGCTATCCGGTTGTGCGTGCCCTGCCGTTGTGCCGCCACGCCGAGTGGCAGCAGAGCGACGCGCGCCTTATGGAAGGCGTATACGTGTGCGGCGACTACCGGGAGACCCCATCGATTCAGGGCGCACTGGCCTCCGGCCGTCGAGGCGCCGAGGCTCTGCTGCGCGAGACGAGCTGAGGCGTCATGTTTTGACGCACTTCGTCCAGTTTGCTATCGTTGACGGATAGTTGGGAGCACGGCACCGCGTCGATTCGCCGCTCCAGCCACTCACTCCTCAGTAGCTCAATGGCAGAGCATTCGGCTGTTAACCGAAGGGTTGTAGGTTCGAGTCCTACCTGAGGAGCCAAACCCTTCAACAATTTAGAGCAGTGAGGGATGATGGGACACCCTCAAAATGTGCCGACTGTGCCCATTTTGTGCCCACACCCTTCAAAACGGAAGCTGCATCCATAGCAACCGTGCTCACTTTTCGTTGTTGTTGGCTACCATCCCCACGGTTCGATAACCACGCACGTCCTTCCGCTTATAGCCGCACGACTTGACCGAATTCCCCTCCTGCTTCAATCTCCGTCCACGCCCGATCCTGCGGTGTGCGCCAAAGGAGATTGGCAAGAGAATCGGTATGGCTCTTTTCAGGAGGAGTGGGGTCTAGTGGTACAAGTTCTACTTTGCGGGTCGGCGAATCCGCGAATCCGCGAAGTCATCTTCAAAGACGGTCGCGAAGAACGCTTAGCAACAGCGCAGACGAGAATTGGAGGCCGGTTTCCACAACCTCAGAGAGGTTCGTCAACAACGCATCCGTCGTCTCGACGAAATCGTCGGCGACTATCTGGTGGGCTACCGTCTTCGTTATCGATCTCCGACCTTTGCAGAGTATGCCTTGGGTCACGTCTGTCGCCTGCTGGGTGCAGAAATGATCGTGGATATCGATGAAGCGGCCGTGCTCCATTATCAGGAAACCGCCTGCGCGAGAAGGCCGCGGCTGCCACTGCTGAGTTGTTCGGATGACTTCGTCTTCGATAAGCAGATGCTCGTGCAGACCGCCTACTTCGGCTTTCGTATGGGTGAAATCTCCTGCCTGACGAAATATTTCGACGATGCTTCGTCGATCAACTTCCGACGGAGCGTCGTCTACGGAGTTGGAGTGCTGACCACCGGGTATGCAGTTCCTGCTCAAGAAGTGGAAGCTGGCGAGTCCTGCGATTCTTGAAGACAAGGAAGCCGATTGCCTTCCACGCGCTGCGATCGCTCCGTCCAGGGGCTGAGAGGCTTTACTTTGTCTGTGTGGTGCCGATGTCATCCGGTCCGACACCAGCACGGATCTGCTGCAAAAACCGAGTGACTTCGCGAATCACTAGTTCAGTGCGTTCAATCTGCACATAGTGGCCGCTGCCCTTGGCAATGATGCGATGATTCCGCGTGGAGAGCTTCAAGTCTTCTTGCATGTCGTTCCACACGGTCTCGCGCTCCTTTGCGAGCGCTGTATGCGGTCCAGGCGGGCTCGGCTCGTTTGGATCGTGCGAGAAGATGAGCACGGGAAGGTCGCCATAAGGGCCGGTGCGGATCGTCTCCAGTCCGGACTGGTGAAAGCTGTCCGATTCATCCGCGATAGCAGCCCCGGTCCATGGCAGACAGAGGTTTTGCGCAACGGACTTGCTTGCATCGGCGCTGAATCCGGGGATTTTTTGCGAGCATTGTCCGAAAAGCCGGGTAAGTCCCAACGCAAATGCTGCCCGAGTCCCTAGATCGTTGAGCGTCGGGCTCTTGTGCATCTCTGCTTGTAGAGCTGCCGATCCATGCTCGAACTGCAAGGGTGTTGAACTGTCTACGAAAACCAGGCCGAGAACTCCCCGCGGGTAACGCGTTGCGTAATCGCGAATGTAGAGACCCGCAATCGAATGAGCCATCAGAACGATCGGGCCAGTGATATTGGCCTGCTGCAGCAGACCATGTAACTGGTTGGCGATATGATCTGCGTCGTGCGGTCCGGGACGTCTTGTACTCCAGCCGAAACCTGCGCGATCGTAGGAACACACGCGGGTCATTTTGGCTAACGCAGGCTGGATCGTTCCCCAGATGAGGCCGTCGTTGCCAAGGCCGGCGTCCAGGATAACGGTCGGTTCACCCTGTCCGGTGCAATTCAGACGCATGTCGTAGCCGTCGACGCGATAGATGGTTCCGGATGGCGGATGAAGAACGCGATAGCGAGACACCGTGATCGCATTGGTCGTCGAGATAGCTGCAAGAACGATTGCCAAAATGCTGCAGAGTGCGAGGATGCTTACCACGGCGATACGGCGCGCTCTATTCGATGTCAATCCGCGAAGCTTGCGGACATTGCGCATCGTGAGTCTGATCAAAAAGACGGCAATCAGACAGAGGAAGCAGGGAATGACAACTGAATAGAAGACCATCTGTCTCGTATCCTGCTTTCCTTCAGGAACAACGGGCTTCCTCTCCCGCAAGCCGTATGAAAGCGGTCATAACGACACGCGACCTGCCGTCGAAATGCCTTCTGATAGCAGAAGTGGGTCCTACCTAAACCTGCCGCTCAGCTCCCGGGCTCGCCGGAGTGCTCTTCGCGGGCGCCCGGTTCGGGAAAGTCGGAGTCGTTGTCCTTCACGTCTTCGTTTGATGTCCGATGTCCGAGCTGGCCAGTGATGGATGGATGGCCGGTCGTTGCGTTGGGGGACTCTTCCTCAACGACACCCTTCTGTTCATCGCTATCGTGGTGTTTGCTCATCGCTCCCTTGGGATGATGCCTTGGCGTGCTCTGTTGTCTTCAAACGACTGCACTACTGATGGTATGCAGTCGGCTTGGGAACGATGCGGATGCCCATACCGTTCAGCTTGCTGCGGGCCTCGGAGGCCTCAGGTGTCTGCGGGTACCGCTGGATTAATGAACGTAGTTCTTGCGCGCCGGCATCGCGTTGTTGGGACTCCATCAGCGATTCACCCTTGCGTAGCTGCGCCGCGGGCGCCTTGGGATTACCGGCAAACTGCTCGAGCACCGCGTCATACTGCTTCACGGCCTGGGCATACTTGCCCTGGCGGTACGCAATCTCACCCATGTAGAAATGGGCGTTTCCTGCCAGATCGTCCTGGGGGTAGCTCTTGACCACGTCGCCAAACTCCGAGTTTGCCAGGTCATACTTCGCCGAGTTGTAGTCACGCAGCGCGCTCTGGTAGGTCTGCTGGAGGGGCGGCGCCGTATTGTTCATGGCGGGGGGAGGGGTTCCTACATTGCCTGCAGGAGGCGCTGCGCCGTTGGCCAGTCCGCCGGGGCCGGCAGGCGCTGCTGCACCCGGCTGCGGGGCGCCACCAGGCTGGCTTTGTACGTTCTGCATCTGTGCCTGCATGGATTGCAGGGTTGCATCGAGTTTGCCGATGCGCGTTTTCAGCTCGTCCACCGAATCGTTCAGCGCCTGCATCTGGCCGGAGAGCTGCTGATTCTCGTTCTGCGAACTCATGGACTGCTGCATCGCGCTGACCTGCGTCGTCATGCGAGAGACGCTGTCCGCGTTCTGTTGCAGGAGATGCAGCAGAACGCCCATGCGCTCGTCATTGGACTGCTTCATCTGCGTGATCATGTCCTGCAGTTGGGAGACCTGGGTCTGCAGCTCGATGATCTCCTTAGCCACGGCGTGGGCCCGTGGCGGAAGGGCGGCGACGGTGAGCAGGAAGACAGCGGCGACGGAGAGGAGCGATTTACGCATAGAAGCCTCGGGGAGACAAACTCTGCTCATTTTAGCCGGTAGCGGGCAGAGAAAGGGGCAGCGGGACCGGGTTGGTCACGCTGCCCCGTAATGGATTTGGCACCGGGCTTTAGCTGCCCTAGTGTCGCGACTCGGTCATTCTAGCGGTCAACAGAGAAGCCGGCGCGACGGTTCTGCTGATAGCACTGTTCGTTGGCTTCGGTGCAGAACTGCTTCTCTTTGCCGTAGGAGACGGTCCGGATGCGATCGGGGCTGACGCCCGCAGCGGTCAGAGCCTGCTTGGCCGAACTCGCACGGTTTTCGCCGAGCGCCAGGTTGTACTCCGTCGACCCGCGCGCATCGCAGTAGCCCCCAATGACGATCTTCAGCTTCGGATGCGAGGCCAGGAAGGCGGCATCCTTCGATACGACGGTCTGCGACTGTGAATTGATGTCGTAGCTGTCGTAGTCGAAGAAGATGTCGGTCACGTTGGTGTGGAAGGTGGCGTCGTCCACCGTATCGCCGTTCAGGTCGCCGGTCGAAGAGGCGCCCCCAACGGCGACGTGCGCGGTAGCGTCGGTTGATCCGCCTAGGCCGCGCGCGATCAGGTGATAGTCCGTCGTCTCCGTAGGAGAGACGGTCTGGGTGCCGGAGGAGGGCACGGCGCCGATACCGTCAATCGAAACGTCGGTCGCGTCGGTCGTCTTCCAGGTGAGAATCACCTTATCGCCGGGGCTGATGTTGGCCGGCGTTGCTGTAATGTTGGCCGTCGGTGCAGTGCCGCTCTCTGCGGAGGGCGGTGGGGGAGGCGGTGGGGGTGCTGCTTTCTTACCGCAACCGGCTAGTGCTGCGATTGCCAATACGGCCAAGCATGAGGCCGCACGGCGGCGCATGTTCCAGGAACGAACGGGAAGCGGATTCACAGTCTCTTCTCCTCAATCACGAACAGTGTGCGGCACATCACGGATGGCCGCCAAAAACCAGCATCACTTCAAACCTCGCCGGCAAATCGCAAACACTTGCAGGCAATCAGCTTATACGGATGCACGAATTGTGCCACGTGCTTACTTCCAACTCCAGTCGGGCATTGTGTTGTTCCCATCGTGGGTCAGGGCATGCTGTTGGGTGCCGTCGGCCAGCATCGACCAAATCTCGGAGCGGTGACCGACCTCGCGTTCAAAGACGATATGACGGCCATCGGGAGCCCAGGAAGGGAAGTCATTGCGCCCCTCTCCATGTGTGAGCTGCACCCAGCGCTTGCTGGCGATATCCATCACGTAGATATCCTGGCCGCCGGGAGCGCCTGGACCATACTTGCGGTCCCAGGCGAAGACCAGGAACTGACCGTTCGGCGACCATGACGGTGACGTGGCATAGCCGCCGTCGGTGAGCCGTTGCACGTTTGCACCATCGATCTCCATGGTGTAGATCTGCGGAAGGCCGGTGCGCCCGCTGACCCAGGCGATCTGCGTGTTCGTCTTCGGATTCCAGCAGGGTGAGACATCCGGTCCGCGGAATGTGGTGATCCGGTGTGCGCTACCCCCATTTTGGTCCGCTACCCAGATCTCCGGGTCGCCGGATTTGTCCGAAGAGTAGGCGATGTGCTGGCCATCCGCCGACCAGGAGGGCGAGATGGTCGTGCCGCCGGGAGAGGGAAAGGTGACCATGCGGCCCAGGACCAGGGAGTACATGCGAATTGTCCAGCCATTCCGGCCGAGGGATGCGAAGGCGATACGGCTATTGTCCGGCGAGACGTGCGGGGATAACGAGACGTCGCCCAGGTGGGTGATGGCATGCTCGCCTTGGCCGTCGTAATCCATGCCCCAGATCTCTTTCACCCCGGAGCGGGAAGAAGCGAAGTAGATCTTCGTCTCGGCGATGCCATTTACACCGCCGCCGAGGCGAAGGATGATCTCATCCGCGAATTTGTGCGCAATCAACCGGGCATTGTCCTGGGTAGCGACTTCGCCATACTGCTTGCCCAGGATGGCCGGCGCCCCGGCTTCTTTCGTGTCCACCAGGAAGCCATTTACGTTCAAGCGGCCGCCATTCACCGCCAGCGAGCCAAGCGCGAGCATCGCCGCACTCGCGGGTGCGCTGGACCACTGCGAGAGGTTGACCTCCTGCGGCGTGGCCGGCGTGGCTGCGGGAGCCAGGCTCTTTGAAACCACGTCGAAGATGCCCGCGTTCGAGAGGTCGTTGTAGAGCGTGTTGTCGAAGGTCGTCTTGAGCCCGGGCGTCTGCGGGTCAGCAGAGCCGGGTTTGAAGTCGGCTGCCGCGATGCGGATCTTGTCCACGCCGAGATTGGTGCCCGTCTTCACCCAGTCCTGCGCATGGGCGACAGCGGCAAACGGCAGCAGTAAGAGTGACAATACCGCGAGGTTCAGCGAGGACCGCAGTCGTTCTATCGTCCTGGATATGTGCACTTGGGGGTTTTTCTCCATTAGCGACCTGGCAATTCACAATAATAGGACACCTGCAGGCTCGAGCCGTTGTAGCCTGCCGGGAGCGGACCGTAACTGTCAACCCGCTGTACTGCCCGCATGCACGATTGATCAAGCGATGCCGAACCGCTGGATTGTCCTACACGAACCTCGGATGGCGATCCGTCGCGTGCGATCGAAAAGAAGATATACGCCTTCGCGCCTGAAGGTGTCGAAGGGTCGACCTCGTTCCGCAGCCAGTTCTCGGCGGTCTTCCGCTGAATGATCGATACGTAATAAGGGTAGCGAAAGCCACCCCCGCCGGTCACCGTGACCGGTGCCGACGGACCCGGCTGCTGTTGGGCCATGGACCGCGGCAGGCTGGAGGGCTGCTGTTCGCCGAAGTTTGCCCGATCTTTGGGTGTCTGTTGTGGCTGGGGATGTTTCTGCTCCTGCTGAGTCTGCGGCTTGGGCGGAGGCTGCTTGGCAGGCGTCTTGACGGGAATGGGGATGGCCTTCAGATCCGGCGCCGGGGCGGTCTGCTGCTTCTCAATAGCCGGTGCGGGGCTGGGATTCTCGGTTGCCAGCACATTGTCGGTGGCCTTCTGCGTTTGCGGCAGGGGCACCGACGGCGCATTCGAGACCAGGTTCGCCTGGATCGCACCCGCATCCAGGTTCTGGCCCCATTCGTTGCCATGGATTCTGGTGTGCAGCCATACCGAGGCGGCGAGCGCCCCGACAAGCAACAGGTGCAGTCCGAAGGACTCTGCAAACGGGGCGCCAAATGGATCGCGCCGTTCGTATCGGTCTTCGATGTCGATCGGTAATCCCATACTATTTTTGCGCCGGACCGTTGTTGAGCGGCTGGGTCACGATGGAGATGTTCGTGATCCCTGCCTGCTTCACTGCGTCCATGACCGAGGCAAAGGCGCCGAACGGCACACGTTCGTCCGCGCGCAGATAAATGACCTGGTGCGTGGGATCGGCATCCGGATGATGCAGTTGCTGCGGTATGTCGTTGATGTTGATGGGATGGTCGCCCAGGAAGACGCGCTGGTCCTTGTCGATGGTGATGACTTCGCGCTGCTCGGTGGCTTCGTGGACGGTACGCGTCTTGGGTACGGCCACATCGATGCCGGATTGAAGCACGGGCGCGGTGAGCATGAAGATGACCAGCAGCACCAGCACCACATCCACCAGCGGCGTGATGTTGATATCCGCAAGTGCCGATTGCGTGCGGCCGCCTGCGTTAGTAAACGCCACGGCCGGGCTCCTGAATGGCCTCGCGCTGGCCCATGTCGCGGCCCCCACGCTCGCGCTCCAGCGGATCCTGCTGCGGCCGAAGTGTGATCTCCTCCATGCTGTTCAGCAGTTCACGGGCAAAGTCGTCCATGCGCGAGCCGAACTCGCGGATGCGTGCGGAGAACTGGTTGTACGCGACGACCGCCGGAACCGCGACGACCAGGCCCGCGGCCGTGGTGATAAGCGCCTCAGACACGCCAGGTGCGACCGCGCGCAGCGTCGCTGCGCCAGCGGTTCCGAGACCGTGAAAGGCGTCCACGATGCCCATGATGGTGCCGAAGAGCCCGATGAACGGCGAGATGGCGCCGATCGTAGCCAGCCAAGTGAGGCGCTGCTCCATGAAGGTGAGTGCTTCGCTTGACGCCGACTGGGCAGTGCGCTCGAGAGCGGTGATGTTGCGCGGCGGTCCGAAGCCCCCGGTCTGGCGGCGATAGGTCTCATAGACCTCGTCAAAGACGTTGACCAGCGGGCTGGGCTTGAACTGCTCCGAGACGGCAGCGATCTCCTGTAGACGGGCGGCCTTCCGGAAGGCACGGAGGAAGCTGCGGCTCTGGTTGCGGGCCTTCCGGAAACCGACCCACTTTCCCAGAATGATGGCCCAGGAGAAAAGGCTGGCAAGCGCGAGGAGGCCGAGGACAACAAGAGCGATTGGACCGCTCGCGCGAACCATCTCCAGGATCGCATTGCCGCTGGAGTGCGGAGGCGGCAACGCCGCGCTCTGGTCGTCGCCCTGAAAGAGCAGGAAGATCGCGAGAAAGATAGGTTGGGCTGTCATTTGCGGCTAGCAAAAGGGTAGCAGGAAGTAATCGTAGCGGATAGAGAGTGCAGGTGACGAAAGGATGACTTTGGTGGGTTTCAATTGCCGTTGGCGGGTCTCTGTCCGGCCGGCTCAATCCCGCTTGGGACGGAGCCGCCCGATATCCTGATTGGCTCTGCTATGCTCGGCCTCGGGCGAGCCTATGTTGCTGGAATTGCGAGCGGAAAACTACGCGGTGATCGACCACACGGTGGCGACGCTCGGTCCCGGACTGAACCTTCTAACCGGAGAGACCGGCGCAGGCAAGTCCATCCTGGTGGGAGCGCTGGCTCTCCTCTTGGGTGGGAAGGCATCCAGTGAGGTGGTACGGCACGGCGCGGAAAAGGCCATCGTCTCCTGTGTCTTTGAAGCGACAGAAGAGGCTGAGCACATCTTGAAGGCGCATGGCCTCGAGGCGCAAGAGACCGACGCCGGCGGCGAGGGTGAGATCTTGCTGCGGCGTGAGATCGCTGCCTCCGGCAAAGGCCGGGTCTTTGTGAACAGCCAGCCGGCCACGGCTGCGGTGTTGAAACTGCTGGCCCCGGAGCTGGCGCTTGTCCACGCGCAGTCCGAGACGCTCGCCGGCTTCGACGGTGTGCAGCAGCGTCTCCTGCTTGACCGTTTCGCAGGCATCGCAACGGAGCGCGTCGCGGCCGCGCATGCTACATGGCGCGAGCTCGTCGACAAACTCGCGATCTTGGAGAGTGATGAGCAGGAGCGACTGCGCATGGCCGATTTGTGGCGCTTCCAGTCGCGCGAGATCGAGTCTGCCGCATTGCGCGACGACGAAGACGTGATACTTGAGACGGAGAAGCGCGTGCTGAGCAATGCCGAGAGGCTGTACGCCGCTGCGATGAGCGCGTACGAACAGCTATACGAAGGCAGCAATGCGGCAGAGACATCGCTGCGCGCGGCCGAGCGTCACCTGGAAGAATTGGCGCGCTACGAACCGCGATTTGCAGAAGCGGCGCATCAACTGGCCTCCGCGCGCGCCACGGTGGAAGACGTAGCGGAGACGGTGCGCGACTTTAGCGAGCGCACGCAGGCGTCTCCGGAGCGGCTGGCTGCGATTGAAGACCGGCTCGCGCTGCTTGACCGGTTGAAGCGCAAGTATGGCGCGAGCGTCGCGGACGTGCTCGCTTACGGACAGGAGGTCACCGGGAAACTCGGCGAAGTCGACAATCGGGATGCGCTCTTGGCCGATCTGCGCAAACAGCTCGCTGACGGCGCTGCCGGCTATCGTCGCGAGGCTGAAGCGCTGACCGTTGTTCGCACAGCCGCGGCGAAGAAACTGTCTACGTTGGCGGAAAAGCAGATCAACGATCTGGCGATGAAGGCGCGGTTCGCAATCGACGTCGAAACCCATCGCGAAGAAGCGCGTTGGACCGAGCACGGTTGGGACGCAGTTGCCTGTCGCATCGCGACCAACCCGGGCGAGCCGCTGAAACCGCTGGATGAGATCGCCTCGGGCGGCGAGATGAGTAGGGTGCTGCTCGCGCTCAAGGTGAGCGTGGAAGAGGGTGCATCTCGCGCCGGCAAAGGCAAGCGGCGCACGCTGCTGCCCCGCACATTGGTCTTTGACGAGATCGACATCGGTATTGGCGGCCGTGCAGCCGAGGCCGTGGGCCAGAAATTGAAGATGCTCAGCCAGTCGCAGCAGGTGCTGTGCGTCACCCACTTACCGCAGATCGCGGCCTTCGCCACCCAGCACTTTGTCGTGGAGAAGCGGGAGGAGAAGGGGCGCACCCGGACCGCGATCCGTAAGCTCGAAGCCGCGGAGCGGGTCGACGAGGTCGCGCGCATGTTGAGCGGCGCAAAACGCTCGGAAACCTCGCTGCGGCACGCCGAGCAGATGCTGGCTGAGGCATCCGGGGATTGAACCCAGGGTCAAAACGAAGCACCAAGACTGGTGCACTCTTAGCCTGACAAGCCGTCACCCAGCCGGTATACTAAGTGATGTGACTTCCTACACGATTGATCCCCCTGCCGCTGAGTCCGTAGCTGCCGACCCGACCACTACAAAGCGCGTGATGCTTTTGAAGCCACGGGGTTTCTGCGCCGGCGTGGTGCGTGCGGTCGACATCGTCCGGATCGCGCTTGAGACCTTTGGCGCGCCCATTTATGTGCGTAAGGAAATTGTTCATAACAGCTTTGTTGTGAATGAGTTGGCAGAAAAGGGAGCCATCTTCGTCGAGGATATCGACGATGTGCCCGAGGGCATGCGGGTGATTTACTCGGCGCACGGTGTGTCGCCGGCCGTGCGACTGCGGTCCAAAGAGCGTGGCCTGAAGGTGATCGATGCCACTTGTCCGCTGGTGACGAAGGTGCATGTCGAGGCGGTAAAGTTTGCCAAGCAGGGATACTCGCTGGTGCTGATCGGGCATCGCGACCACGACGAGATCGAGGGCACGCTGGGTGAGGCTCCGGACGTGACCCAGGTCGTCTCGTCGGTCGAAGAAGTTGCCGCGCTCCAGATCCCGGACCCGAACCGCGTGGCGTACCTCACGCAGACCACGTTGAGCCTCGATGAGGCGCGCGACATTATCCAGGCGCTCAAGGAAAAGTTTCCGAACATCGTGGGACCGCACTCGCAGGACATCTGCTACGCGACCGAAAATCGTCAGGTTGCGGTGAAGAACGTCGCGCACGCGGCAGACCTGGTGCTGGTGGTCGGTTCGAATAATAGTTCGAACTCCAATCGTCTGGTTGAGGTCTCGCGGAATCTAAACACAGTGGCTCATCTGATTGACAACTCGCAGGCGATCCAGCCGGCCTGGCTCGATGGTGTAACGACAGTTGCTGTGACGGCGGGTGCCTCGGCGCCGGAGATTCTTGTATCTGAGGTGGTTGCCTATTTGCGCGACAAGGGATTTGGGACCGTCGATGAGGTCGAAGTGATGCCGGAAAATGTTCGGTTCGGACTCCCGGCAGAGATCGTGCAGGCAATAGGGCCAGCAGCAGTTGCCGCTCGCTGAAGCATCGTTCCCGATGCTTCAGTCGGCGGAGTCCACTCGATGTGGCCTTTCCGTGGAGGAAGACCACATTAGCTTTTGCAGTCGGTATGGATCGACAGTAAAAATGCTCGAGTTGCGAAAGAGATGGCATGATTCAAACTGAGGATGAGAAGCCGCTACGGTCGGTTTTGCAGAAGCCGATTCCGCCACCAACGATGCAACCCAAGTTCGGACGCATAGATGCCGGACTGGATCAGGTGGACGAGGCAGTCGAAGCATCGAAAGACAATATCTTCCGGATGCAGCACGAAGACGGCCACTGGGTCGGCGAGCTTGAAGCCGACGGCATGCTGGAGGCCGACTATATCTTTCTGCATGTGCTGCTCGAAACCGCGGACATCAAGGTGCGGGATCGCATGGACCGCGCGCTCACCGAGATGCTGCGCTACCAGAATGAAGACGGCAGCTGGAGCATCTATCCCGGAGGACCGGGCAATATCAGCCTGGCGGTGAAGTGCTATTTCGCCTGCAAGCTCATGGGTGTAAGCCCGGATGCGCCGTTTATGGTGCGTGCGCGCGGTTGGATCCTGAAGCATGGCGGCGTTGTCGAATGCAATACCTTCACCAAGATCTACCTCTGTGCACTGGGCCAGTATGACTACGATGCAGTGCCGGCGATCCCGCCGGAGATTGTGCTCGCGCCGAATTGGTTCTACTTCAACATCTACGAGATCTCTTCGTGGTCACGCGCCATTCTGGTGCCGCTGTCGATTGCGTATGCGAAGAAGCCGTTCAAGAAGATTCCCGCGGAACGCGGCATCGATGAGCTATTTGCAGGCGGCCGCGATAAGGCTAGCCTGCGTCTGCGTTGGAACCGTGACAAGATTGTCAGCTGGCGAAATTTCTTTCTTCTGTTAGATCGCATGATCCACTGGTCGGAGCGGGTGCACATTCGTCCGCTACGCAAGGTCGCGTTGCGCAGGGCAGAGAAGTGGATGCTCGAACGCTTCGAAATGTCGGACGGCCTGGGCGCGATCTATCCCGCGATGATGAATGCCATCATCGCGCTGCGCGTCTTGGGTTATTCGGAGGACGATCCCCACTTCATCCGTGCCATGGATGAGTTCGAGAAGCTGGGTATCGATGAGCCGCAGGGGACTCCGGACTATGAGGAGCCGACCTTCCGCATGCAGCCCTGCGTCTCGCCGGTGTGGGACACGGCGCAGATGGTGTACGCGCTGGGAGAGGCCGGTGTCTCGCGTACCGACCCGCGTTTGCTGAAGGCAGCAGACTGGATGCTGTCGAAAGAAGTCCGCCACAAGGGTGATTGGGCGGTGAAGGCGCGCAATGCGCAGCCCGGCGGCTGGTACTTCGAATACAACAATGAGTTTTATCCGGATACGGACGACTCCGCGCAGGTGCTGCTGGCACTGAACAAGGTCGATAACCCGCGCGAGCGCTACCAGTACGATGTGTCGCGGCGAGCCATCGACTGGATCTTTGCCATGCAGTGCAAGAACGGCGGCTGGGCCAGCTTCGACAAAGACAATACCAAGATGATCTTCCAGCACATCCCGTTCGCCGACCACAATGCGATGCTGGATCCGCCGACGGTCGACATCACGGGACGCATTCTGGAGATGCTCGCGACCTACGGCTACACTCGCAGCGATAAGCGCATCGAACGGGCGATCCAGTTCATCTTGAAAGAGCAAGAGCCGGATGGAAGCTGGTTCGGGCGCTGGGGTGTGAACTACATCTACGGCACCTTCCTAGTGCTGCGTGGTCTCGAAGCCATCGGGATGTGGAACCACGAGCCGGAGATCCAGCAGGCAGCCGAGTGGATCCGCTCCGTACAGAATGCGGACGGCGGCTGGGGCGAGAGCTGCCACAGCTACGATGATTCAATCACCCGCGGTGTGGGTGTGAGCACCCCGTCGCAGACTGCATGGGCGATCCTCGGCCTGCTGTCCGCTGGCGATAATCGCAGCGACTCGGTGGCCAAGGGTGTGCGCTGGCTGCTTCAAAAGCAGCGAGCCGACGGATCCTGGGACGAAAGTATGGGCGAGGGAAAGACCCGAGAGGCCATCATTACCGGAACCGGCTTCCCGCGTGTCTTCTATCTTGCGTACCACACCTACCGCGATGTATTTCCATTGCTGGCCCTGACGAACTATCGACAGGCCATGAGCGCGCCTACGGATTGAACCGCAGGCGCCAAACCAAACCCGCTTCGGCGAGGATGGAGAAACGTAACTATGGCCGTACCGATCTCACAGATGTGGACCGTCGCAACCTACGTGCTGAAGCAGCGCATGACAGGTCGTGAGCGCTATCCCCTGGTGCTGATGCTGGAGCCGCTCTTCCGCTGCAACCTGGCATGCGCCGGCTGCGGCAAGATTCAGTATCCTGCGCACATTCTGAAGCAGGAGCTTACGCCCGACGAGTGTTTCCGCGCCGTGGACGAGTGTGGCGCTCCGATGGTTTCGCTGCCCGGCGGCGAGCCGCTGATGCACCCCCAGATCGTCGAGATCGTGGAGGGGCTGGTTGCCCGCAAGAAGTACATCTATCTCTGCACCAATGCATTGCTGTTGAAGGAAAAGATCGGGCAGTTCAAGCCGAGCAAGTACCTCACCTTCTCCGTGCATCTGGACGGTCAGCGCGAACACCATGATCTTTCCGTATGCCGCGAAGGCGGCTATGACCTGGCGGTTGCAGGTGTCCGGGAGGCGGTTGCGCGCGGCTTCCGCGTGACCACGAACACTACACTGTTCGACGGCGCCGATCCGAACAGTGTGCGCGCCTTCTTCGACGAGGTGATGTCGCTGGGCGTGGAGGGTATGGTGCTGAGCCCGGGCTATACCTACGACAAGGCGCCTGACCAAAAGCACTTCCTGGGACGCGCCCGCTCGCGGCGACTGTTCCGCGCGATCCTGTCCAATCGCAAGAAGGAATGGAAGTTCAACATGTCGCCGTTGTTCCTTGAGTTCCTGATGGGCAAGCGCGACTACCAATGCACCCCCTGGGGGTCTCCGGCTTTCAATATCTTCGGCTGGCAAAAGCCCTGCTACCTCCTGCAGGACGGCTATGCAGATACGTATCAGGAACTGATCGAGACTACGGACTGGAGCCACTACGGCACGGAGAGTGGCAACCCCAAGTGCGCGAACTGTATGGTGAGTTGCGGCTACGAACCATCTACGGTGAACCACGGCTTCGGTTCACTCTCTGGCTTTTGGGGCATGGTGAAGGCTACCCTTTCATCGAGCTACAAGGATCGTGGCGCGCTCGACCTGTTGAACCAGCCGATGGATCACGATCACGGCCGCGTACCGCTGGTGCAGATTGCTGCGCCGCAGAGTAAGGAACTGGAAGGGTCGCACGTATGACCGAGCAGACCACACAGACTATCGCTGCTCTCGACCCCGATGTTCAGGAAGTTGCGGCCGGGTTTGAGCACGAAAATCTCGAAGGCTGGACTCCCGAACTGACAACGGACGAAGAGCTGCGCATCGCGCTGGAAAAAGCCTTTGACTATCGTGGCGATATCAAACTGACGTTGAAGAACGGAAGCATCGTCGAAGGCTACATCTTCGACCGCCATTCTGCCGCGACTCTCGCAAACTCGATTGTGCGCGTGATTCCAGCGAAAGAGCGTACGAAGCTCTCGATCTCCTATGCCGATATTGCTGCTTTGGCTTTTACCGGTCGCGATACGGCTGCCGGCAAGAGTTTCGAAGCCTGGATGCGGAAATACAACGAGAAGAAGGCAGCAGGCGAGAAGGGCATCGGGATCGAGCCGGAGCCGTTGGATTAGTCTGTAACGATGCCGGCGCGGGGATGTGTGTACGCGATCCCTCCTCGAGCAGACCATGGACGCGTTGGCGCACTCCCATCATGAACGTCTTTTTGACAGGTGCAACCGGTTTTGTGGGCAGCCATGTGGCTCACGCCTTTGCTGCCCAGGGCGCAAAGCTCCGTCTTCTGGTGCGTTCTACCAGCCGCCTGGAGAATCTGGAACACATTCCTGCTGACACGGTTACGGGCGACTTGCGCAACCTGGAGAGCCTTCGCGTCGCGCTTTCCGGTTGCGACACGCTCGTCCACGTCGCGGCCGACTACCGCCTTTGGGTGAAGGATCCGCAGGCGATGTATGCCGCCAACGTAGATGGAACACGCAACCTGCTCGCACTCGCTCGCGAGGTCGGCGTTACAACGGTGGTCTACACCTCGAGTGTGGCAACCATGGGATTCCGCTCCGATGGCACGATCGTGGACGAGGAGACGCCGGTCTCTCTCGCCGACATGATCGGCCACTACAAGCGCTCGAAATATCTCGCCGAGCAGGAGGCGATCGCGGCGGCAAAGCTTGGCCAGCATGTCATGATCCTGAATCCGACGACCCCCATTGGCGCCAATGACATCAAGCCCACGCCGACTGGGCAGATCGTGGTCGATTTCCTCAATCGCAGGTTTCCTGCTTATGTGGATACAGGGCTCAATCTCGTCGACGTAAGCGAGGTCGCACGCATGCACGTGGCGGCGCTGGAACGGGGGCGCCCCGGCGAGCGATATATCTTGGGTGGCGAGAACCTCTCGCTGAAGCAGATACTGGACAAGATGTCGGCAATTACCGGGTTGCCATCCCCTAGCATGCAGGTGCCGCATTCGGTAGCGATGGCGTTTGCATTCTTCGATGAGACGATCACGGGCCGGCTGCGCGGCAAGGAACCGCGTGCGACGGTAGAGGCCGTACGTATGGGCAAGAAGAAGATGTTTGCCTCGTCAATAAAGGCAGAGCGGGAGTTGGGCTTTCGCGTGGTCCCCGTCTACACGGCGCTGCGGGCAGCTATCGACTGGTTTCGCGCGCACGGATATGCGCCTGCGTTATGACATATCGCATTGGCATCATTGCGGCGCTCGCTGCAGAGTTGAAGCCGCTGGTGCGCAGCTGGGCGCAGCAGTCGGATGGCACGTTTCTTCTGCAACGCGGAGAAGTGGTTGCTGTCGCCCGAGCGACGGGTATGGGAGCCGCCCGCGCTGCCCAAGCCGTAGCCGATGCCGCAACCTACGGCGAGCTGGATGCCTTGATTTCGTTGGGCTGGGCCGGGGGCGCCAATTGCGGTGTGCAGCCGGGAATCGCCTACGAGGTTGCCGAAGTGATCGACCAGGGCAACGATCAGCGATATGTAACAGCATCGGCAGCGAATCCGATCAAGCTGGTGACGACGGACCACGTCGCAGGGCGTGATGAGAAGCGGCATCTTGCCGAAGTGTACGGGGCGTCGCTGGTGGATATGGAAGCCGCGACAGTGGCGCGCCGCGCCGCCGAGATGAAGATCCCCTTCTATTGCTGGAAGGCCGTCTCGGACATTGCCACCGAAGACATGCCGGATTTTAACCAGTTCCTGGACGGATCACGGCAGCTCCAGACAGCAAAGGTGGTCGCTTATACGTTGACGCATCCGCGCTACGTTGCCCCTCTCTTGCGTATGGAACGGAACAGCAGAAGCGGCGCAGAGATTCTGGCAAGGACGGTCCAGCAATGGATCGAAGAAGGGAACCATGCAAACGGTACCCGCTGAACTGGAGACGGAGCAGCAGCGTGTCATACCGGCCACAATGCAGGCCGCCGTCTACCGCGGTGTGAACGAGGTGCGGGTAGAGACGGTGCCGGTGCCTGTCCTGGGACCGGGTGAAGTGCTGCTGCGCGTGGCTACCTGCGGCATCTGTGGCACGGATCTGAAGAAGATCCATACCGGATCGCACGCGGCACCGCGCATCTTCGGCCATGAGACGGCCGGCACCATCGCCGCTGTGGGCGAGGGTGTGCACGGCTTTTCCGTAGGGGATCGTGTCATGGTCTTCCATCATGTCCCATGCGGAGAGTGCTATTACTGCCGGAAAAAGACCTTTGCGCAGTGCGCCACCTACAAAAAAGTCGGTTGCACGGCAGGTTTCGAGCCCTCCGGCGGCGGGTTTGCCGAATATGTGCGCGTGATGGACTGGATCGTACGCCGCGGGTTGGTCAAGCTGCCTGCGCATGTGCCCTTTGAGCAAGCAGCCTTCATCGAGCCGCTGAATACCACCTATAAAGGAGTGCGCCTGCTCGATTTGAAGCCGGATGAGACGGTGCTGGTGATTGGCCAGGGACCGATCGGCATCCTGCTTGCGACGCTGGCGCAGCGTACTGGCGCGACGGTACTGACTTCGGACCTATACCCGCAGCGACATGCCGTGGCACATACGTATGGGCTGGAGCATCCCATTGATGCAAGTCGTGAAGATGTCGTGATGCGTGTTCGGGATGAGACTGAAGGCCGGGGAGCCGATGCGGTACTGCTGGCGGTGGGTGGCAATGGGCTGATCCGAACGGCCATGGATGCAGCCCGTCCCGGCGGCCGGGTAATGCTGTTCGCACAGACCCAGCATGGCGAAACGACCATCGATCCGGCGGCGGTCTGTGTCGATGAGAAGACGCTGATGGGCTCTTATAGCTCCTCTGCAGAGATTCAGGACGAGGGCGTGCGCATGGTCGTCGACGGATACACTCAGGGATACGACTTGACGCGGCTGATCTCCCACCGCTTTCCTCTTTCGCGGGCAGCAGAGGCGATTGCGTTCGCGTCCGAACCGGGCCCGGATTCCATGAAAATCGTGATCGAGCCCGGAACATGAAGAGAAATTTTACGATCTGAGAAAATGGTCGAGATGGTGACAGGCATGCAGGCGGCCGTGCTGTACGGCAAGGAAGATATTCGCATTGAACACGTCGAGCGCCCTGTGCCTGAGCCGGGTGAAGTCGTGGTACGCGTGCACGCAGCTCTTACCTGTGGGACAGACCTGAAGACCTTTCGCCGCGGCTATCACGCGAAGATGCTGACAATGCCGGCGCTCTTCGGGCATGAGCTGGCGGGCGTCGTAGCCGCTGTTGGTGCTGGCGTGACCCACCTTTGTCCTGGAATGCGGGTCGTAGCGCTGAACTCGGCGCCATGCGACCGATGCTATTGGTGCCAACGCGGACAGCAGAACCTATGCGAAGATCTGCTGTTCAACAATGGCGCCTATGCGGAATGGATCCGCATTCCCGCACGCATCGTGGAAAAGAACACGCTGGAGATTCCCGCCAACGTAACCGACGAGCATGCCGCCCTGACCGAGCCGCTGGCGTGCGTGTTGCGCGGGCTGGAAGAGAGCCGGGCACAGCGTGGCGACACCATGGCGGTGATCGGCGCGGGACCGATCGGGTTGCTGATTATCCACGCTGCAGCGCTTGCCGGGGTCAACGTGGTTGCCGTGGTCAAACACGATCAGCAGGTCGTCGCAGCTAGGCGGCTCGGGGCGCAATATGTCGTCCAGACGACCAAGGTGGCAGACCCGATCGCCGCAGTGCGCGCCTGGACTCCTGATCATCGCGGTGTGGACATCGCAATCGAAGCAGTGGCGCTCCCCATGACCTGGCAGTGGGCAGTCGATATGGTGCGGCGCGGTGGTCTGGTGAACTTCTTTGGCGGTCCGGCCCAAGGGACACGGGTGGAACTGGACACCAATCAACTCCACTACAACGACATTGAATTAAAGGCCAGCTTTCATCACACGCCGGCGGTCTGTCGCAGAGCGCTGGAATTGATCGCGAACGAGTCCTTCGACGCCGACGCCTTCATCACCGGGCATGCGCCGCTGCGCGATCTTGCTTCGGTGTTTCGCGGCATGATGCGTCGTACCAATGAGATCAAGACGGTGATCCTGCCGTGAACACAGCACAGAGCGCAGTTGCAGATACAAATGTCCTGAATACCAATGTCCTGGATACAAGTGTCCTGGCCGAGCAAGGCTGGGCATTGCTGCCTGCCTCTTACCGCATTCCGGATCGTGTACCTAGCCTGGCAGAGGCGCAGCAGTATTGTCGCGAATTAGCCGAATCTCACTACGAGAACTTCCATGTTGCCTCGTGGCTGCTGCCGCAGCGGCTGCGTCCACACTTTCAGAGCATCTATGCGTATTGCCGCATTGCGGATGATCTGGGCGACGAGGTCGGCGACAAGGCGCAAGCGCTGGCGCTGCTCAATCTGTGGCAACAGGAGCTCGATGCCTGCTATCGCAGCGAGGCCAGGCACCCGGTATTTGTGGCGTTGCGTGAGACGATTCGTCTCTGCGACATCCCAAAGGAACCGTTCGCCGACTTACTCGTTGCCTTTCGCCAGGACCAGACGGTCACAAGATATGCTTCGATGGACGATTTGATGGAGTACTGCAGATATTCGGCAAATCCTGTCGGACGGCTGGTTCTGTACGCATGCGGCTACCGGGATGCCGAGCGCTTCGCATTGTCTGATCGGACCTGCAGTGCATTGCAGCTCGCAAACTTCTGGCAGGATGTGCGCGAGGACTGGGACCGCGGCCGCGTGTACATCCCGCAAGCTGCGATGGCCGCGGCAGGCCTGGATGAGCGCGTGATAGCCGGCCGGCAGCCGACGCTGGCCTTCCGGGCTCTGATACAGCAACAGGTCAAAGATGCGCGTGTCATGCTGCAAGAAGGCGCGCGCCTGATTGGCATGGTTGATCGAAAGTTGGCCGTCGACCTGGACCTGTTTACACGCGGCGGTCTCGAGATACTGCGTGCGATTGAACAACAGCAGTACGACGTGTTGACCGGCCGCCCCACTATCTCGAAATCGCGCAAAGCGCTGCTGCTGCTGCATGCCGTAGCTGGCCGCTTTGTGCCTGGCATGCGTCCGGCGGGAACGATTGCTTGAAGCAGTCCGAGCAGATCGAGGCCGCCTACGCTGCGTGCCGCGTCATCGCCAAGCGTGAAGCAAAGAACTTCTACTATTCATTCATAGCCCTGCCGCCGCAAAAGCGGGATGCCATGTGCGCCATCTACGCGTTCATGCGGCATGCCGATGACATCTCTGACGATGAGTCAAAGGATCACGCTATCCGACGAGAGGAACTTGCCCGGTGGACGTCGGCGTGGCGCGATGGTGCAGATACTTCCGAGCCGGTATTCGTCGCGGTCCGCGATGCACAGGCAAAATTCAGTATCTCCGACAAACTGCTCGAACAGTTGATTCATGGCACGGCCATGGACGTACAACCTGGAGCTGGAGACCGCCGCAGTCGCGGGGAACTCGATACCTTTGCTACCTTTGAAGATCTGTATCAGTACTGTTACTACGTCGCATCCGTGGTAGGTCTGGTTTGCATCCGCATCTTTGGCTATCGCGATCCTGCTGCGGAGAGGCTAGCAGAGGAGACGGGCATCGCCTTCCAGTTGACTAACATTCTGCGTGATGTGCGAGAGGATGCCGAGCGTGGCCGCGTGTATATCCCGGTGGACGAGCTCAAGACAGCGGGTACGGAACCCGTAGAGCTCGCGCGTGTGCGGACAGGAGCTGATCTGAGCGAGCCGCAGCGTCGAGTGTTGGCGGGCATTGGAGGGCGTGCGCGTACCTACTACCAATCGGCAGACAAGCTCCTGCCTCTCATCGATGCGGACAGCCGTCCCGCGTTGCGGGTGCTGGTTACGATCTATGAGCGTCTGCTTGAGAAGATCGAAGCTCGGCGATTCGATGTCTTTACCGCGCGGGTCCAAGTGCCGACATGGCAGAAGGTGGCCATTCTTTCCGGCGGCATGGCACGATTGATGGCGCAGCAGCTACGCGGCGGCGCACGATGAAACCGCATGTTGCGGTGGTCGGCGGTGGGGTTGCCGGGCTGGCCGCGGCCTGCGCACTAGCGCAGGATGGCTACCAAGTCGATGTGTTCGAACGGAAGCCGTATGTCGGTGGACGTGCTTCATCCTACATGCACCCTGGTGTGGAAGAGGTCATCGATAACTGCCAGCACATCGTGCTCGGCTGCTGCACCAACATTCTGGATCTGCTGCGCCGAGCCGGCGCGGAAGACGCGATGCGATGGTCGAGGAGCATCACCTTTCTTGAGCCGGGCGGCAGAAAGACCAAGCTCGCTCCTTCACCGCTACCGGCTCCATTGCACAGCACGCCCTCTTTCCTGGCATCGCGAGCACTGGGCGTGAGGGACAAAGTGGCGATTGCACGTGCGATCGCAGCATTTCTAAAGGGCAGCAGGCCGGAGGATGACCGGCAGAACTTCGCGGAGTGGCTGCGACGTACCGGCCAGACCGAACCTGCTATCGAACACTTCTGGAAGCCGGTGCTCTTCAGCGCATTGAATGAAGATCCGGACCGCATCTCCGTGCGCTACGCGGCGAAGGTGTTTCGCGAGGCGTTCCTGTTCTCCGCCGAGGCCGGGCACATGGGTGTTCCGCGCGTGCCTCTGAGCGAGATGTATGGCTGCGTAGCGTCGGCCATCGAGCAGGCCGGTGGAACCATTCATCTGCGAACCAGCGTTGAGGCGGTTTGTCCCGGCGAAGGATCATCAAAATGGTGCCTGCGGGTGGGAGATGAGGTGCAAGAGTTCGATGCAGTAGTACTGGCTCTCTCCTTCGAAGGGCTGCAGAAGCTGCTGCCCGCTCTGCCCGCCGGAGCGCCACGCGAGCGGCTGGAGACGCTGCTGGCTGGTTTCAGCCATTCTCCGCTGACAGGGATTCATCTCTGGTTCGACCGCGAAATCACAGAACTGGATCATGCGGTGCTGCTCGATACGACGGTGCAATGGCTCTACAACACATCGCGTTTGCAACCGGAGCGACAGTCACTGCGGCAAGGACACCTCATCGAACTCGTAGTGAGTGCATCGAAGTCGCTGGTGGCGATGGAACGGCAGGCCATCATCGATCTTGCAATGCGTGAGCTCGCGCTCTTCTTCCCCGCAGTGCAGCAGGCACGCCTGTTGAAGGCGGCAGTCGTGAAGGAGGTACGCGCGACCTACTCGATCGTGCCCGGTCTCGATGCACTCAGACCGACGGCGGAGAGCGGCTGGCCCGGACTTCTGCTGGCAGGCGATTGGACGGCGACCGGCTGGCCATCCACAATGGAGAGCGCCGCACGCAGCGGCTATCTGGCGGCCGAGGCAGTGACTCGCATGAGCGGCCAGGCCCAGCATTTCCTGGTTGCCGATCTGCCTCGTCGTGGCTTCATGCGCCTACTTCCATAAAGCGTGGCTTGTTCGAGCAAAAGGTTGCGCACCACTCGGATACGCCGAATGACATCCAATGTCCGTTACCCAACCTGAGGAGCTCAAGACTTGATGGACTTTCAACCGATAGAAGACTACGGCATCGTCGGCAATATGAGATCGATTGCGTTGGTGGGCGCGCAGGGCTCTATCGATTTTTTCTGCTTTCCGCGCTTCGATTCGCCCACCGTCTTTGCCGCGCTGCTCGACCCCGAGAAGGGCGGATACTTCTGTATCCGGCCCGAACTGGATGGGGAGCGCAGCAAGCAGCTCTATCTGCCGGAAACGAACATCCTGGTGACGCGCTTCCTCTCCGACAGTGGGATCGCAGAGATCACCGACTTCATGCCGATTCTGAAGGATGACGTGCCGAATCAACTCATCCGGTCGGTGCATGTCATCCAGGGCGAGATATGCTTCAAGCTCGAGTGCTGGCCGCGCTTCGACTACGCACGACGCAAGCATACGGTGGAACAGCGCGGAGACGCCGTGATGTTCTGTCCGGAGGGCGAAGGCATCCTGCCGATGGTGCTCAAGTCGTCGATCCCCTTGGAGATCCAAGGTGACGGCGTGCTCACTACCTTTACGCTCAAAGAAGGGGAGTCGCGCTTCCTCCTCTTCAGCGAAGACTGTCCGGAGATGGACAAGCCTCTCGACGAAGACTTGTTGCAGACACGTTTCGAAGAGACTGCCGGCTACTGGCGGAAGTGGTCGGCGAAGTCGCGCTATAGCGGGCGTTGGCGCGAGACCGTCAACCGCTCCTCGCTGACGCTGAAGCTCATGTCGGACCAGGAGTTTGGGTCCATCATTGCCGCCCCCACATTTGCACTGCCGGAGCAGATCGGCGGTGAAAGAAACTGGGACTACCGCTATGTCTGGCTGCGCGATGCGTCGTTCACTCTCTACGCGATGATGCGTCTCGGTTATGTCGAGGAGGCCCAGAAATTTCAGAAGTGGCTGGGATCTCTGCTGAACTACGACTCCGAGCAGGGCCCGTTGCAGGTGCTGTACGGCATCGACGGTCGCCACGAGATCCCGGAGGAGACGCTCGATCACCTGCGCGGTTATATGGACTCCCGGCCGGTACGGATCGGCAACGCAGCCTATAGCCAGTTGCAGCTGGACATCTACGGGGAGATGTTCGACGCAGCGTATCTTGCGAGCAAGTACGGCGAAGGGCCAAGTCACGATGCGTGGCTGTCGATGAAGCGGGTGCTCGAATGGCTCTCCAAAAACTGGAACAGGCCCGATGAAGGCATCTGGGAGGTGCGGGGCGGCCGACATGACTTCCTCCATTCCCGCCTGATGTGTTGGGTCGCCTTCGATCGCGGTATTCGCTTGGCGGAGAAACGTTCGCTTGCAGGGCCGCTGGACTGGATGTATCAGACGCGCGACGCCATCACTGAGGACATTCACGAGAACTTCTGGCATAAGGGACGCAAGGCCTTTGTGCAGCACAAGGACGCGGACGTGTTGGACGCGGCAGTGCTGCTGATGCCCTTGGTGCGCTTTATCAGCCCCATGGATCCTCGCTGGCTCTCCACCCTGAAGGCGATTGAAGAAGAATTGACCGTGGACACTCTTGTCTACCGATATAAGACCGATGGTGGATGGGATGGCCTTGCCGGCGAGGAAGGCGCCTTCACGGCATGCTCGTTCTGGTTCATTGAATGCCTTGCCCGCTCAGGTCAACTGGATAAGGCGCGCCTGCTGTTTGAAAAGATGCTCGGCTACGCGAACCACCTTGGCTTGTACTCCGAGGAACTGGGCAGGAGCGGCCAGCACCTCGGCAATTTCCCTCAGGCGTTGACGCATCTCGCTTTGATTAGCGCAGCAACGTACCTGGATCGGGCGCTCAACGGAAACCTTCCACCATGGAGATAGGGCTTTGGCTTTCAAGCATTGTCACTGTTGCTGTGTAGAGCCCGGTGCTGTGTAGAGCCCAGATTCGCGAAGTGTGGTTTTTCTCGACGGAAAAGCCACGCGGGAGCATCGCGCTCTTCTCTATACCTGCAGTGAACATGCTTCAGTGCTTCAGGAGCGCAACACCGCAGCAGACAAAGATGGCCGCGACCCAACGCCGATGATCGACCCGTTCTTTAAGGAAGATGCGGGCGGCGATAGCATTGGTGACAAAGGTGAGCGATCCCGCTGCGGGAGCCACCAGACTCACGTCCGCATGGCTGAGCGTGAAGAGCAGGGAAAAGAAGCTGATGGCCATCGCGGCGACTCCGCCCATAAACCGCACATTGCGAAGGACGGTCAGGATAGCGCAGGAGAGGCCGCCGCGAGCTTTGATTACGTCCAGATCACCGATCTGTCGGAAGGCAGACGCGATGAGGATATCTCCGGCCGTAGCCGAGGCAACGTTCACGGTAAGCATCGTTGCGAGCTGCATGCCGGTAACGCCAGGGATCACTGTTTCACCCCATGCGGCGTGATGCTGCGGGGTAAGGAGACGGCCAGCTCCGGCTCTTGCGTTTCTCCGGTTGCCGGAGGTGCATGCTCTGTATAAGCGGGCCCACGCGTCACGAATCCAACACCGGCGACGATGCAGAAGATGCCGAGCCACCGTGCCGGCGTAATCTGCTCCTGCAGCCAGAAGCGGGACAGCAACGCGACGACAACGTAGGCAAAGGAGGTCGCGGGCAGTACGAAGGTGACATCTGCCCAGGACAGCGCCGTAAGGTAGGAGGCAAAGAATCCGAGCAGCAGCACGATGCCGGCCAGGATCCAGGGCATCTTCAACGCCACGATGAGCGCACCGAGATGGTGCAGCGAGACGGGTCCCAGTTGTTTCATGCCGCGATCAAGAAACGTATCACCCAAGGCCGAGGTGAGCGTAACAATAGCGAGGATGATATATCGGCGAAAGGTCATTGAAGCGTCCGGTGAGCGACAGAGGCGGCCTGTCAGGCCGCCTCACGTTGACTGGAAGGACGCGGCGCTCAGGCCCCGGCGTTGACGACCGGTGTGGTTTTTCCAGCCTGTTGCTTAGTGTCCTTGACGATTCTGTTGCGTTGCGCGCGCAACTTCATAAAGCTCTTCGCTTCCTGATAGAGACGCGGTACATCGCGATTCACGATGGCCTTCCAAACGACGCGAGCAGCCGCCTTGGGACGGAAGTAATACTCGTCGTAGAAGCGGTGCACCATCTCGAGTACATACTCGGCCGGCAGGCCGGGGTATTCGATGTGCGCCATCTGATGGCCGCCGGCATCGGACATATTGTGATTGGTGATGAAGCCGTTCTTCTCGGCATAGTCGTAGAACTCAGTGCCGGGATAGGCGTGAGCAATGGACACCTGAATGGTCTCGCAATCCAGCGTCTTCGCAAAGTTGATGGTGTTGCGGATCGACTCTCGCGTTTCACCCGGCAGGCCGAGGATAAAGTCGGCATGCACTGTCAGGCCGAGGTCGTGGCAGTCCTTGGTGAAAGCGCGTGCACGCTCGACCGTGGCGCCTTTTTTGATGTTCTTGAGGATCTGCGGATCACCCGATTCGTATCCCACGATCAGCAGGCGGCAGCCCGCATCTTTCATGGCCTTCAGCGTCTCGCGATCTGTGGTCACGCGCGAGGTACAGGACCAGGTGATGCCGAGCGGCTTCAACTTCTCGCACAGCTCGACGGTGCGTGCCTTCTGGATATTGAAGGTGTCGTCGTCGAAGAAGAACTCCTTCACCTGCGGGAAGTTCTCCTTCGCCCACTTCATCTCGGCGGCAACGTCATCGGTGGAGCGCTTGCGCCATGCATGTCCACTCAGGGTCTGCGGCCAAAGACAGAAGGTGCATTGCGCCGGGCATCCACGCGTGGAGTAGAGAGCGATGTAGGGATGCAGCAGGAACGGGACGTTGTACCGCGTCACGTCCATGTCCCGCTTGTAAATCTTGGTGGCCCAGGGCATCGCATCCAGGTCTTCTAGCTGTGGGCGGTCCGGATTGTGGGCAATCGTGCCATCGGTGTTGCGATAGCTGATGCCAAGGATCTCCGGCAGCGGTTTACCGTTAGCAAACTCCACCACCGACATGTCGAACTCGCGGCGGCAGATGAAGTCGATCACCTGGCACTCGTTCATAGCGCGATCGGGTGACGTCGTGACCGGCGGTCCGACAAAGGCGATCTTGATGCCGGGGTTCGCGCGCTTGATCGCCTCGGCCAGGGCATGGTCGCCGTCCCAGCCGACGGTGCTGGTAAATAGCACCAGAAACTCGTAGCTCTTGGCGATCTCAATCGTCTGGTCGGCCGTGATGTGGTGCGGCGGCGCGTCCAGAAGGCGTGAGCCCTCGAGCATGCCGGCGGGATAAGCCAGCCAGACGGGGTACCAGTAGGACTCGATTTCGCGAGTCGCCGGCCAGCGGCTGCTAGCGCCGCCGTCGAAGTTTTCAAAGGAAGGCGGGTTCAGAAAGAGCGTCTTCAGTGGCATATTGTCTATCTTTAAGTGTACCAGCCAGACAACGGTATTTCAGGGCTAAACTGCCCTGAAGTGTGTGCACTCTGCTGTGTTCCGTACGTGACAAAGAATCATGGACGCGGCGCCTGCATGGCCCAGTCTTCTACCGTTCCGAGCGAGCGTTGCAACTGTATCTGTGCCTGCATGAGCTGAAAATCTGCGTCCAGCTTTTCGACGTAACGACGGCGCTCTTCGATTCTGGCTTTTTGCTCGTCTTGTGGGGTCAGGGGGGTAGCGTTCGGGTTACCTGTGCCGTTCTGCAACTGTGTGAGGACTGCGTCTACGTTTTCTTGCGCATAGTCGCTCTGCAGCCGGGCAATCTTCTGCTGGGCCCGGAGCTCGGACAGGCTGCCGGAGAGCTCGCGGGTCTGCTCGGAGAGCTGAAATTTGAACAGCTTCGCCTGCTCCCGAGCGTGGACGGCATCCGCCGAGGAGGCACGGGCACGGTCGCGGGCGGCAGAGTCGTAAATGGGCAGCGTCATATTGATGCCCACGTCGAAGTTGTTGTGTTGAAAGCGTAGATAGTATTCCGCGTAGTTATTGAACTTGGCGTAGCGGCTGTACTGGATGCCGAATGAGATCTCGGGACGCCAGTTCTTGTGGCTGTCGCCGGTGGCGATAAACAGCTTGGACTTTGCGTCTGCATCGGTCGCAGCCAGTGCGCCGTTGCGGGCGGCGAGCGTTGCGTTCAGCGATTCTAACGGTGGGGTAGGCGGTGCGCCTGGGATCGACGCAGACTCCGGAGTGACCGCGTCTTCCGAGAGTCCTGTCAGATTTGCCAACCGGAGGCGCAGCAGGCTCATATGATCCTGCAGGTGGAGTGCACGCAACTCCAGTTGTGCATTGGTCAGCTCCGCCTGCGTAACGGCCATAGCGCTCGAGAGCCCGGCGGTGTTGCGCTCGCGCTCGATCTCAACAAGCCGGTCGCCGAAGGCGTGCTGCTGGTTCAGCGCCTGGATCTCGCGGGTGTCGGTGTCCAGTTCTATGTAGCTACTGGCTGTTTCGGCAACCACCTTGTCGCGCGTGTCTCGAAGCGATGCACGTGCCGCGTCCAGAGAGGCGCGTGCAGAACGGATCACGTCCGGCTGTGAAAAGGAGAGTAGGAGCGAGTTCATGGTGACGTTGTAGATCGAAGGTTGACCGACAGGAAAGCCATAGGAGTAGCCGAGGCTTGACCCAATACTGAGACTAGGAATGTAGGCATCCTTCGTTTGTGCCAGACCCGCAGTGGCGCGGTCGACATCGGCGCTCGCCATGCGCACCTCGTGCGAATTCCGGAGTGCCAGATCTACCGCTGTGTAGAACGACATCTGTGCGGCCGCGGGCTGCGCATCGCAGGCAAGAATGTATGCCAGGGCGGCAATGGCGGGTATGGCGGAGCGCAGACGAAGGGGCGGTTGCAACAAAGGGTGGTGTCCTCGGCTCAGCGGCCCGTGTTGGTTAATACAGGCTTGGATGGATGATAGATGCTAGCGATGGCGGCGGCCGCCTGAATCTCCTGCTGCGCACCCGCAGTGTCACCCTGTTTGGCGAGCAGATCGGCGAGAAACAAATGGATGCGGAAAGCCGGCTCTTCCTCTGATTTGTTTGGTAAGGCAAGGTACTCGCGCAGAAGCCGGATGGCAGTCTGCGGATCTTGTTGAGCGCGGGTCAGCAAGTGGGCCGCATCCACCAGCGGGGAGCCCTTTGCGCCCTCTGCCGCTAGGCCGGAGCGAATCGCTTGCTGCATGTGGTCAGTCTCCTGACGCCTCTGGTAGTAAGAGCCGAGAACCATCCAATAGCTGGACGAGTGGGTTGCAGCGGCAATGGCCGCATGCAAATGCTCTTCGGCGGCATTGTCGTCTTTGTTGCTGATCGCGATCTGCGCGCGCAGCTCTTCTGCGCGGGCACGATCCACGGCGTCCAATTTGTCGGCTACGGCAGCGGCTTTGTCTTTGCCGCCGCCGACGATCGCCGGAGCGTCTGTGTAGTACTCGCCCAGATCGGCAAGTGCCTCGGCGTTGCGCGGATCCAGAGAGACGGCCGTCTCAAACTCGGTCTTAACCCGCTTTCCGAGACCATAGGCCTTTACGAAGGAAGAGCGATCTGCCTTCTCCCCAAGGGCACGGCCAAACCAGAGATGGTTGTTACTGCTGCTGCTGTCGATGGTCACGGCTTTCTGGCACGCCGCCATTGCGTCGTCCCAATGCTCAAGCTGCAGATCCAGCCGGCACAGCAATTGCTGCGCTTCGGAGTCGTTGGTTCCGGAAGCGGTCGCCGACTCCAGCAGATGGAAGGCATCGTCGGCGTAGCCCTGCTGCAGATCGCGGACGGCAGCGGCGCGACTGTCCGGGGAGAGAGCGACGGCGCCAATCGGCGCGGCCAGAGCGACGAGCAGGGAGAGGACGATATGCATTGCTGCTAGCGTGCGACTTGCACCGGCACGCCTTCGGCCAGCGGTTCGCCGTTGGTTGTGCTGAGGGCGACTGTATCGTTTTCAGCGATGCCGCTCATGATCTGCACCTGGGTTAAGCTCTTCACTCCCGAGACCACCGGTTGCCGACGGAGTACGTTGCCATGCAGCAGATAGACATAATCTTGACCGTTTTCGCTGTGAAGGGCCTCGCGGGGGATGGTTAACACGTGATTGAGCCTCTGTTTCGTGACGGTCACCTTCACGTTCGTGTTGGGCAACAGCTTCCCATCGGCATCGTCGACGCTGACCAGCACCTCACCCACGTTCCGCGTGAGGTAGCTAACGACGGTGGAGGGCATGCGGAGGATATGTCCGTGCCACGTCCTGTCCGGCAGCGCATCCCAGACGATGGCGGCGGGCAGACCCACATGGAGTGCTCCCAGGTCAGGCTCATCGAAATAGGCGCGAATCTGGAGCTTGGTCAGGTCGGCCATCTGCAGCAGAAGCTGGCCCTGCTGGACGTACTCCGATACGGACACAGGCAGGGAATAGACGGTGCCGGCGAAAGGAGCGCGGACGTTGGAGTCCATTACGACAGCGTTGGTCGCCGCAAGGCCAGCTTGGGCCTGCGTCAGATCTGCCTTGGAACGCGTGATATCAGCAGATGAATAGCGCGAGGTCTGCTTGGTTTGGAGCGTGGCAAGGTTAGCATTCGCGGCATCGAGACGCTGCTGCGCCGTGGCTACCTCGCTGGGTGCAGCAGCGCCCTGAGCCACCAGCTTTTTTAGCGTATCGAGGTCATGCTGCGCCTGGTCACGATCCGTCTGTGCCTTGGCGAGTTCGCCGGCGAGCGAATTGCGCTCTTCCTGCGTGCCGCCCTGCATGGTTGCCTGGTAACTGGCCTGTGCGCCGCGCAGAGAGGCGAGCGCACTGGAGCTGTGCGCTACAGCATCGGCATCATCCAGTGACAATAGAAGTTTGCCTTTGGGCACAAGCTCGCCCGTGTGCACATAGAGATGCTTGACCGATCCGGGAACCGGCGCATGCGCCTCGAAGTTGGGGGGCTGCGGCTCAACCTTGCCGTTGGTGCTGTCGGTCGTAATCAGATCCTGTAACGTCGCACGTGCGACGCGGAGCGGCAATTCCTCACGAGTGAGGCGGCGCACGCCAAAGAAGACGATGACGAGTAAGATTGCGGCGAGTGTCCATAGAAGGATGGGTCTCGCTCTGCCATTCGAGGTTTCGGCCATTCGTTCTAAACCATGGTGAGTATATAGGACGCGCCGAGGATGTTTTTGGAGGCAGAAAGATGTGTGAGGTCTCCGTGGATACAATATCGGCATGACGACGCCGCGATACACAGACGAACACGCACGTGCGGGGCTCTCCACGCAGTTCCCGGAGATTGACACATGGGAGAACCAGTTTCGCGGCTACGAGATCGTGATCGACAACCCTGAGTTCACCTCGGTCTGCCCGAAGACCGGTCTCCCGGATGCCGGCATCCTTACCCTGCGTTATATGCCAAGGGAGCAGTGCCTGGAGCTTAAGTCTTTTAAGGAATACCTCTTCTGCTACCGCAATCTCGGCATCTTTCAGGAAAATGTTGTGAATCAGGTGCTCGACGACGTCGTGAAGGCCTGCGAGCCGGAGTGGGCTGAGGTGCGGGGCGACTTCCGGCCCCGAGGCGGTCTTTCAACGATCGTGACGGCGCGCTGGCCCCGCCCGGTCGGGCAGCAGTAGGCGCCGATTCCGAGCCCATCGATGCCGCACGATGAGCAGCCAAGCTATCGCCATGCAGCTTGGGCCCTTGGCCTGCTCACTGCGCTCAACCTCTGCAACTTTGTCGATCGCTACGTGCTGCCGGGTGTACAGCCGCTGGTCCAGCGCGAGTTTCACGCCTCGGACGAGCGCATGGGCGCGCTCACCTACGCATTCTTCATCACATATATGTTGGCCGCGCCACTGACGGGGTGGCTGGGCGACCGGGTATCGCGGAAACCGCTGGTGGTGGCCGGTGCGCTGCTGTGGAGCGTTGCGACGTTATTGACCGCAACGGTCCACACCTACACTGCGCTCTACTTCCGGCATGCCCTCGTCGGCATCGGCGAGGCGACCTTCACCGTCTTTGCACCGGCGATGATCGCGGATATGTATCCGGAGCGCGAACGAAACAGGTCACTGAGCATCTTCTATCTCAGCATTCCGGTGGGCGCTGCTCTGGGCTACCTCATCGCCGGCCAGCTCGGTTCGGCCTACGGATGGCGCATGCCCTTCCTGGTGAGTGCGGCGCCCGGCGTTCTGATCGCGGTACTGATCTTCTTCTTCGTTCGTGAGCCCAGTCGCGGAGCAGCGGACACGCTGCCCGCAACGGCGGCGCGCACGACGTTGACCGGGCTTCTCCACAATCCGGCATACTGGACGGCCACCCTCGGCATGGCCATGATGGTCTTTACTATGGGGGGCATCTCGGTCTGGCTGCCGACGTTTCTCTCCCGGCTCGAGGGCTACTCACTTGCCGGAGCGAACCAGCTGCTGGGCGCGGTTACTGTGATCGACGGCATCCTTGGGACGATTGCGGGAGGATGGATCGCGCAGCGCTGGTTGAAGAGCAACCATCGTGCGCTCTATCTGGTCTCTGCATGGAGCGCTGTGTTGACCTTTCCACCTGCATTGATGGTCTTCTTCGGCCCGCGACGACTGCTGATTCCATCGATCCTGCTCGCGGAGTTTTTTCTCTTCCTCAACACGGGGCCGCTCAATGCCGCGCTTGTGAACTCTGTCTCTGCTGCCATCCGCTCCGCATCCATCGCGTTGAATATCTTCCTGATTCACGCACTCGGCGATGCGCCATCGCCACGCCTGATCGGCGCTATCTCGGATCGGCATGGACTCCGGTTAGGACTGGGGCTGACGCTCATCACCCTCGTTCTCTCGGCGACCATCCTGTTCTTTGGCTCGCGTTTCGCGCCACAGCTTCCGGCAATAGAGAAGGCGAGCGGATGACCATACTGCGGGGTGTCGCATTCACTGCGAGCTGGGCAGTCGCCGCACTATGGAGCACGCGGGCGTTCGTCTGGGTCCGTGGTATGCGGCGGCTGCCGAATTTGCAACAAAGGGATCGCCGCTCCGTCCGTCGCCCGCAGGGATGCTTGAGTGTGGTCGTGCCCGCACGCAATGAAGGAGCCGCGGTCGCCGCCGGGCTGCGCTCCTTACTTGCTTCGCAGACCGTGAATCTTGAAGTGATTGCCGTGGATGACCGGTCGACGGACGAAACCGGCGCCGTCATGGATGCATTGCAGGCGGACGCGCTCCTGCAAGAGCAGCGAGGCAGCACGGTACGCTACATCGTCGAGCATGTGCGAGATCTGCCGGAAGAGTGGCTGGGCAAGCCGCATGCCATGGCCCAGGGGGTCATTCGAGCGACAGGAGAGTGGCTGCTGTTTACCGACGCGGACGTGATCTACGATCCGGAGGCGCTCACGCGCGCACTGGCCTATCTCGAAGAGGAGGGTGGGGACCATCTACTGGTGGTGCCGACGGTGGTAGCGCAGAGCATCGGCGAAGCCATGATGATGCCCTTCCTGCATGTTCTATCGATCTGGGGACCGCGGCTGTGGCGTGTTGCCGATCCCCATTCGCCGCGGGACAGCGTGGGAGTCGGGGCGTTCAATCTGATACGGCGGTCGGCATATGAAGCCGTAGGCGGTTGGGAGCGGCTGCGTATGGAAGTGATCGAGGATCTGCGCATGGGCTACCTCATCAAGCAGGCCGGCTTTGCATCGCGAGTTGCGACGGGCCGCAATCTGGTGCGCATCCGCTGGGCCCACGGCGCATGGGGCGTGGTCGCAAACCTGACGAAGAACGTCTTCGCCGCCTTCCGGTTCCGCACCGGCGCGATGATCGCCGGGGCAGGTGGTGTTGCCGTGCTGTGCCTGCTGCCGTTTGCGGGGCTTGTCTTTAGTGTTGCGTTTGGCCGGGCTTGGCTTTGGCCGAGCTTGCTGTCACTGATGTCGCTGGTCGCCCTCTACTGGCGCTTCCGCCGCTTCGCCGACCCCGGCGGCCCGTTTACGGTTCTCTGGGTAACGTTCTTCCCGGTTGCCTCGCTCTTGTTTCTCTATGCGATGATGCAATCGACGGTGCTTACGCTGGCGCGTGGCGGCGTGGTGTGGCGCGGTACGTTCTATCCGTTGCGCGAACTGCGTGCGCACGCCGGCCCACTTCGCTAATGGTGTGGTGTCAGCGCGTCGCGCGGAAGACGCTGAAGTGATGATTGCCGCTCAATGAGGGATCGTGGAACGGCTCTTTGCTTTCCCCAGCAGAGAAGCCGGCGAGCAGAGCAGGGTTGGGGCGAAACCGCTCCGCGCCGCCGTGCAGTTGCCGGCCGTTGCTGAGATAGATCAGGCTGCGCTGATTCACGCTATGCACGACGCCGCGCAGCTGGATGTCCTGCCCAACCAACGCATGCAGATCGCCGACCTCGCGGGTGTCCTCGGGAAGGCTCGCGATAGTGAAACGGCAGGCCTCGTCGGTTGTCTCCGGACTGCAGGTGTCCAGAAACCGCGTGCCGTCGCGCAGTTCCGCGATGGTATATACATGGGCTGCGATACAGACGTCTTTGCCCGAGTAGCGGGCCGCGTCCTCTGCACTATGACAGGGCTTCGTTGAAGCATGAAGCACCGCGCTGCATATCAGAGACAGGCCGATCACATGGATGCGCACGGCGAAAGCCTATGCCAAGTTTCGCCGGTCTGCGATCCCACACCCGTGCTATCCCACCTGTCCCCTTTACGCTGCTGCGGGGTTTTCGCTTATTGAGCGGTGAGTACAGGTTCTTCGCGCTTGCCGCTACCGTAGTGGGAGGCCACGTACTCATCCAGGATGCGCTTGAAGTCGGCGATGATGGTGTCGCCTTTGAGCGTGATGGCCAGCTTGCCGTCGATGTAGACCGGGGCCTTGGGCTCTTCAAAGGTGCCGGGAAGGGAGATGCCTATGTTCGCATGCTTGCTCTCGCCGGGCCCGTTCACGATGCAGCCCATAACAGCGAGCTTCATCTCCTCGACGCCGGGATACTGCTTCTTCCACTCCGGCATGGATTCGGTGAGGTAGTTTTGCACCTGCTGCGCCAGCTCCTGAAAGTAGGTGCTGGTGGTGCGGCCGCAGCCGGGGCAGGCCGTAACTTGGGGTGCGAAGGAACGGATGCTCAGCGCCTGCAGGATCTGCTGGGCGCAGCGGACCTCTTCGCTGCGATCGCCACCCGGCGTGGGCGTGAGCGAGACGCGAATGGTGTCACCGATGCCGCCGAGCAGCAGAGGCGCAAGGCCGGCAGTCGAGGCGACCGTGCCCTTCATGCCCATGCCTGCTTCGGTGAGACCCAGGTGCAGGGCGTGATCGCAGCGGGCGGCGAGCGCCGTATAGACGTCGATCAGGTCACGTACACCTGAGAGTTTGGCCGACAGGATGATCTGGTCGCGGCGCAGTCCGTAGCGCTCAGCCGCCTCGGCATTATCCAGTGCGGAGCGGACCATCGCCTCCATCATCACGTCGCGTGCGTCGAGCGGCTGGTCGAGCTTCGAATTCTCGTCCATCATGCGGGTGAGCAGCGCCTGGTCGAGCGAGCCCCAATTCACGCCGATACGCACGGGTTTCTGATACTTCACCGCGACTTCGACCATGGTGCGGAAGTTGTCGTCGTCCTTGCGACCGATGGAGACGTTGCCGGGATTGATGCGGTACTTCGCGAGCGCCTGCGCGCAGGCCGGATACTTGGTCAGCAGTTGGTGGCCGTTGTAATGGAAATCGCCGATGATGGGCGTCGTCCAGCCCTTCTCGCGAATCCCGTCGACGATGTAGGGAACCGCCTTAGCTGCGGCGTCATTGTTGACGGTGACGCGTACTAGCTCCGATCCGGATCGGGCGAGTGCGGCGATCTGCTGCACGGTGCCGGGGATGTCGGCGGTATCGGTGTTGGTCATCGACTGGACGACGACCGGGGCTTCAGATCCCACACGGACCTCGCCCACTCGCACGGTGACGGATTTTCTGCGTTGAATGTCCGGCATAAGAGTACTTCTATGATATCTCGGCTGCATCGTGAATCGAACACCCACATGCGTTTCCCATACCCACCCATTCAACCTCAGTAACTAGTGAACTAGTTGACATTCGCCCCTCACTTCGCCTACCGTCGGTGATGAAAGAAACCAATGCCGCCAAAACCATCCAAGACACTGACGGAAGCAGAGCTTCGCTTGATGAAGTTGTTATGGAAGCGTGGCGGCGAGTCTACCGTCAGCGATTTGGTGGCAGCGTTGCCGCTCGGCGCAGAGCTTGCTTACACCTCCGTGCTCACCACCGTCAAAACCCTGGAAGCAAAGGGTTACGTGAGGCACCGCAAGGTGGGACGCGCATTTCTATATACGCCCTTGGTAGCACCCGAGGACGCCGCTGCTTCGGCAGTCCGGCAAGTGATGCAGCGGTTCTTCAACAACTCGCGCGGGCAGCTCCTCGCATCGCTTTTGGATGAAGGGAATCTGAGCGCAAAGGAACTGGAACAGCTAAAGAGACGTATTGCGGAGGCAGAGTGATCGGATCCGGATGGTTGGGTGCCTGCTCGATCCTGAGTTCGATATGGATCGCCGGTCTGTGGCAGGGACTTGCGCTTGCCCTGGCCACGACACTGCTGGTCCGTGCCGTCCCAACCATGGCTCCGCGACTCCGTTATCGGATGTGGTTGTTGGGCTATCTGGCGAGTGTTCTACTGCCGGTGGCGGAGGGGCTGGGACGATCGCACAGCTCTGCTATGGCGACCACGTTGCCTGTTGGGGCGTTTGCCCCACTCTTCGTAGTCGAAAGCCGCTGGACGCTGCTCTTCGTTGCCCTCTGGCTATGCGGCTCGCTCTTCTTTGTCGTGCGTCTCGGGACAGGGCTTTGGTCGGTTCGGCGCCTTCTTCGCTCCGCGGTTGCACTTTCGGCATACGAAAGGGTGATCGATGAGAGACTTCTGCAGTTACGCAGCCGCGGGACCGTTCGGCTGTTCGTCTCCGACACAATCGCATCGCCGGTTGCAACCGGTTACTGCCGCCCGGCTATCCTGTTGCCGCGAGCGATCCTCGCTGAGCTAAACGATGTACAGGTGGAGCAGGTTCTGCGCCACGAGCTTGAGCATCTGGAGCGCCGAGACGATTGGGCGTCGCTGCTTGCTGCCTGCCTGCGCTGCATCTTTCCGCTTCACCCGGCACTCATCTGGTTCGAACATCAACTGGTCGCTACGCGCGAGATGGCGTGCGACGACGCCGTACTTCGCTCCGCGACACCGCATGCGTATGCCATGAATCTGACCGTGATTGCGGAGATCACCGCTCTGCGTCGCGGCCTACGGCTGGTGCCAAACCTGCTGGGAGTGCGCTCGCAGCTTGGGCGCCGGGTGGAGCACATTCTGTCAATGCGCAATGCAGCGCCTGCAGGATCGCGTGGGCGGTTGTTTGCCGCCGCCGCGGTCTTGCTTGTCGTTTGCGGGCTTCTGGCAGACAGCCCGGCACTGGTTGTCTTTCAGTCGAGGGCGGAGACTGCACCCGTAGCAAGACTGCATCCGCCGGTTGCTGTCATCCCCGCGTCACAGTCGTTCGTTCCGCATCCGCGTGAGTGCGCACTTCGGCCCCGAACGCGGAGACGCTCACGAGCCATCGCTTCCTCAAGGCTGCTGCTCGCCGCCGCGCGACAACCTGTGGGCTCTGCGCCGGCAATGGATCCTCTTGCACAGGCTCAGCCGGCAGCCGTATTCGTGATGTGGAACGACGGCACGCCGCAAACCTTCTTCGCCACGTTGATCCTCGACCGTCAGCCGCGGCCAACAGCGGCGCGCATGCTGGGTCGGAACTTCTTCTTGCTCGAGATCTAATTCTTCACGTAACCGTTACAGGAGTCTGTATGCCTAAAAATACTAATTTACTAGTTGATGACCGGAATTCCGATCATGCCACTTCGAACTACCAGACAGTAAAGAGCCCCTGGTTTCTCGCGGGGCCCTTCGCATCTGTTGCCACCATCGCAGCCGTATTGTGCGCCGGCATTCTGATTGGCTCCGTGAGCCTGCGAGGTGTGCACGGCCAAGCAAAAACGGTCGATTCCAGCGCCGCCGCACCGTTGACCGTCTCAAGTGTGGCGATTGCGCCGACGAACTTCGCCAAGATCGCGAAGGAGATCGGTCCCGCGGTTGTGAATATCAACACTGAGATTCTGCCGCACGCCAATGCGCATCGCGATCGAAGGGAGGCGCAGAACGAGGACGGCGACGATGGCAGTGAGCAGAACCAGGCGCCAGACAGCGGCATGCAGGACTTCTTCCAGCGCTTCTTCGGCGGCGCGCCAAATATGGGCGGTCCGTCGCCGCAGGAAGAGCAGCGTGCGCTGGGCTCCGGCTTCATCGTCGACCCGCGTGGCTATATCGTGACCGCGAATCATCTCATCGATAAGGCGGACCGGATATACGTGAAGCTGACGACTGATCCAAACAACGATCCGGGACACCGCGCCGTGGTCGTCGGAGTGGATAAGGACACGGATCTCGCCGTCATCAAGATCGACGTCGGGCACTCACTGCCCACCGTCAAGCTGGGAGATTCGAATGCTGCACAGCCCGGTGACTGGGTCGAAGCGATCGGCTCGCCTTTCACGCTTGCACAGACCGTCACGGCAGGTATTGTGTCCGCGAAGAACCGCAATATCGGGGGCACCGTGGGTGGGCAGTTCAAGCACTTCATCCAAACGGACGCAGCTATTAACGAGGGCAACTCCGGTGGACCGCTCCTGGATATGGCCGGACAGGTGATTGGGGTAAACGATGCACTTCTGACACAGTCGAGCGGCTACATGGGCATCGGTTTCGCCATACCGTCGGCCACGGTGGCGAGTGTTTACAACCAGCTCATCGGACCGGAGCATAAAGTGGTTCGCGGCTCGATCGGTATCTCCTTTCAGCCCAGCATTAACAGTGCCGTGGCGCAAATGTACGACGCGCGCACGGGAGTGCTGGTCAGCTCCGTAACGCCCGGAAAGTCTGCGGAGAAGGCCGGCCTGAAGGCGAATGATGTCATCGTCTCTATCGACGGCAAGCCGATCAAGGATGGTGATGAACTCGTGGACAACATCAGTGCGCGCCGTCCCGGCACCACTGTCACGCTCGGCTATCTGCGCAACGGACAGAAAATGACGACGACCTGCACCATCGGCGACCGCGCGGATATCGAAAATGCGCTGGGGCAAAGCCCTGACAGCGAAACGCCGGGGGCGCCCAATGTAAGCCCGAGCAAGGCTAAGTTGGGCCTGACCGTCGCGGACCTGCCGAGCAATGCACCGAGCAAGATCCACGGTGTGATTGTTCGTTCCGTTGTTCCGGGCTCCTTCGCAGACGAGCTCGATCCGCAGGTCGGACCGGGAGTTGTCATTGAATCGATCAATCGGAAGCCGATCGACAACAAGGCCGAGTTCGATGCCAGCGTGGCGAGTCTGAAGCACGGAGACGATGTCGTACTGCAGATCCTCTACCCCAACAGCGATGGACAGACCACGCTCACCGGCGGTCTGCTTCCATGAGAGACCTGTTGGTATCGTCCGTTCGCGAGAGGACGATACCGAACGCCTCTAAAAGCCGGGCGTTCTCCCGGTCGGACCGGACGGCTGTTCTGAGGTAGTGCGCTGAGAGCGATTCGTAATTGGAGCATTCCCGCAAGACTAGGGAATGCTCCACGATCAGCCGCTGCCAGAAGGAGGCCGCAGGACCAGGCACGCGGAGCAGCAGAAAGTTTGCCCCCGAAGCACATGTCGGCACACCGATGGCGGCGAATTGCTGTATCAGATCTCCTCTTCGTTGCGTGTTGAGGAGTCTTGTTCGCTGGGCAAAGGTTTCGTCTTCCAGACCCGCGGCTATGGCGCGTGCGGCGAGCGTGGTAATCGGCCAAGGCGCAATGTGTTCGTGCAGTTTTCTGGTCGTAGTCTTGTTAGTTATCGCGTAGGCAACACGAAGGCCCGGCACGGCAAAGAACTTGGTGACGGAGCGAAAGACGTTGAGGTTTGGCAGCCGCTCCACCTCCAAGGCCAACGAATGCTCGGGCGCGTAGTCGATAAAGGCTTCATCAAGAAGAACAAGCATGCGTCGCGAGGCAGCCCCTTCCACCAGGGAGAGCAGTTCGCGCTTGGCCGTCAAGACGCCGGAGGGATTCTGCGGATTCGCGAGCAGTATCGCATCGTGGTCTCCGGTGAGGAGCGCGTCTATGTCATAACGAAAATCTGAATCCGGCGTGAGAGCATGCGGGAGAACCGCGACGCCACATTGTTCCAGGGTTCGGCGGTATTCCAGAAAGGCTGGGACCGGCAACAGACACCGCTTCACGTTGAGCCAACTCAAGGCAGATGCCAGCAACGGCACGAAGCCGTTGGCGACCGAAATCATCTGCGACGGGACACCCGCGAAGCGGCCGAGAGCCTGCTTGAGTTCGAGTTGATCCAGATCCGGGTATGTGTTCAAGACCGCAGGATCTTCCAAACTTGCGCGCAGGCTGGCTACAACGGCGGGCGGCGGCCCATCCGGATTGATATTTGCACTGAAGTCGAGAAGCTGAGAGACCGGAACACCGAAGCGCTCCGCGATTTGGCGAAGTTGTCCGCCGTGCAGTGGAAGCTCTTGCGTCATAGAGATCGTCTTTGCATGGATAGAAAGCCGCAGACACCGACGGCGACGGCGAGAAACGTAACTAGCGAGACCAGACGGACAGCGCGGCGCGCCTGCAGAACTGTGGGGTGACGGAACTCCTCACCGATCAACGGAGATGCGATGCGTTCGCCTGCGTACGTGTTGGCGCCCCCGAGTCTGACACGGAGCGCTCCTGCCATCGCGCTCTCTGGCTGACCGGCATTGGGACTCTTGTGTTTGCATCCGTCACGCCGCCATGTAGACCAAGCGGTGCGCCAATTCGCGCCGGGAACGAGCGCGGCAGCGGCAACGATTGCTGCAGCAGTGATCTGCGCCGGGAGATAGTTGGCTGCGTCATCCAATCGCGCCGCGGCCTTGCCAAAATAGAAGTACTGTTCGTCTGCGTGGCCGATCATGGAGTCGAGCGTGTTGACGGCCTTGTACGCCATCGCAAGAGGAACACCGCCCATTGCCATGTAGAAGAGCGGCGCGAGAATGCCATCGCAAGCGCTCTCCGCCACTGTCTCGATCACGGCACGGCAGATCTCCGATTCTTGAAGCTCCGCAGTATCCCGTCCCACGATGCGTGAGAGTTGCCGGCGTGCACTGGCCGGTTCGTTCCGTTCAAGCGCATCAAGAACGCGCGAGGCCTCCTGCTCCAGATTCTTTGCCGCTACACAAGTCCAGCCGAGAAAAAGCTCAACAAAGCTACCCAGGGTGCCAGATCGCCTGCGGGCACGATGGATCGCCCCAGCGGTAAGCAGATAGGTCACTGGAACGAGGACAAACGTCATGGCTGCACCCGCGAACAGATTGTGGCGGTTGCCGCGAACGAATCGACGGACGGTTGTCTCGCCAAGTGCGATCGCAAGCCCGAGGCCACGCACCGGGTGTGGCAGCCACTCCGGATCGCCTGCAAGCTGATCCAGAAGCCACACGCTCGGAAGCAGAAGGGCGCGGTTCAATGCTTGTTGTCCCTGGCTTCACGCACAGTTTGGTGTCTATAGCGCAGGCCGACCATACGAAAGATCGTTGTCAGGTCCAGCGACTCTCGCACCGCGTCCGCCAATTGATCGAACGATGCCTCGCGTTTCTGCTTCCAGCTTTCGAACTGGTTTGCCGGCGCAAGCGAATGGAAGCGGCGAGCGGCTGCGAGGAAAGTGTGACGGAACGCATCCTCGTCGAATATGCCGTGCAGGTAGGTGCCGAAGATACGCGTGTCGGAAGAGATGCAACCATCCGGCTCTTCACTCTGCAGGAGACAGAAGGGTTGCGCACCATTCGCATACGCGGTTTCTCCGACGTGGATCTCGTATCCTCGGACATCTATCGGAGCGATCTGCTGACCGAAGAGGGTCTGGCCGGTCAGCCTACCACTGGTCTGCCGAGTCACTTTTCGTGGGTGCATGCGGGTATGGAACGGCAGCAGCCCAAGGCATTCGGTATAGCCCGTGCGTTCGATCCCGTGGTCATCCGCGATCGAGAGACCCAGCATCTGCATGCCTCCGCAGAGACCGACGACGAGGCCGTGCTGCGTATGGGATTGGATGGAAGTATCCAGGGAGTGCTCTCGCATCCAAAGAAGATCGTCGACCGTCTGCTTGCTACCCGGCACAATGAGGACGTCTGCGTTCGCTAGCTGTGCAGACGTGCGGCAGAATCGAAGATCGACCGACGGCTCCAGGCGAAGCGCGTCGAAGTCGGTGAAGTTGGAGAAGGACGGTAGCGCAATGACCGCTATACGCAGCGACCGTTCTGGGGAAAGGCTCTCCATCCATGGCGTAGTGTCTTCTGCCGTCATGCCCAGGCTGTCTTCTTCTTCGAGTGTGAGTCCGTGCAGCCAGGGAACGACACCCACGCAAGGCTTCGTGAGCCGCTCTTCCATCATGCGAACGCCCGGCTGCAGGAGCATCCGGTCTCCGCGAAATTTGTTGATGACGAAACCTGCGATGCGCTTCTGCTCTGCCGGTTCCAGAAGATGCACTGTTCCGTACAGCGAGGCGAAGACTCCGCCTCGGTCGATGTCGCCGATCAAGAGGCAATGCGCATCGGCCATCTCTGCCATCCGCATGTTCACAATGTCATGTTGCTTGAGGTTGATTTCGGCGGGGGATCCTGCACCTTCCAGAACGATAACCTCATATTGGCTCGCGAGAGTCTCATAACTCGCACGCACGATCGGCCACAACTCTTCGACGCGCCTTTGGTGATAGTCGGCTGCGGAGAGCCTGCCCCAGATCTCTCCACGCACGACGACCTGAGACGTCATGTCTCCCGCAGGTTTCAGAAGGATGGGATTCATGTGTACGGAGGCAGGGATACGTGCCGCCTCCGCCTGCAGAGCCTGGGCACGCCCGATCTCGAGTCCATCGGCAGTCGCCGCGGAGTTGAGCGACATGTTCTGTGCCTTGAACGGCGCAACACTCACACCCTGGTCGGAAAAGATGCGGCACAGTGCGGCGGTGAGCAGCGACTTCCCGACATGAGAGCTCGTACCAAGCATCATGAGGGCGCGTGCTCTCACGAATTTTGCGTCTCTGCGTCATCGATGTCGAAACGGTCATAGCAGACGACAGAGGACAACGGAATCCGCTGTTCCCATCCGCATCGCTCAAGCTCCGGCTTGCTGCCAAAGTTGTCGACGAACCCGACACAGAGATAGGCAACTGTTACAAGTGTCGGAGGAATGTGGAGGACGTCGCGCAGGCGATCCGGATCAAGAATACTGACCCAGCCGACGCCAACACCCTCCGCGCGTGCAGCGAGCCAGAGGTTTTGGATCGCGCAGACGCTCGAGTACACTGCCGTCTCCGGCATAGTCTGCCGCCCTAGCCGATGTCCCCTCGTACTGTGAGGATCGCTCACGACACAGAGGTTTTGCGGCGCTTCGAGAATGCCCTCGAGCTTGAGGCTCGAGTATTGGTCTCGCTGTTCCCCTGTATAACCGTCTAGCGCCTGTGCATTCGCTTCGAGGAATGCAGCATGAACGGCACGCCGTACTGCTGCGTCGCGAATCACAATGAAACGTGTCGGCTGCATGAGCCCAACCGAAGGTGCACTGTGCGCCGCCGCAAGAAGTCGCTCCAGAAGCTCGTTTGGCAGGGGATCGGGAAGGAATCCGCTTCGCACGTCGCGCCGGGCGTTGATCACTCGATAAATGGTGTTGCGATCTGCTTCGGTAAACGTTGCCCCTGTCGCCATCGTTACCAGGCTCTCGACCACTTTGGACCTGCTTTGGTTTCATCCCTCAGGCGCGCATCCACTCCTGCATTGCGCTCGATAAGCCGCCCAAAGAGCCAGATCACGTCGGAGAGGCGATTGAGATAGGCGACGACCTCCGGCTGGACATGGCCACCTTCTTCGATGAAGCGAACGACGTTTCGCTCGGCACGGCGGCAGACTGTGCGCGCCATCTCGTAGGCTGCGGATTCGGGGTGCGCCCCTGGCAGCGACCAATCCCCAAGGATGCCTTCGATTGCTTCGATCCGATGGACGAGCCCGGTCAACATGTCGACGTCTTCGCCTGTGACTTGAGGCGGCAGCTTCTTGCTCTCCGTTGGCGTGGCCAATGCAGAGCCGACACGGAACAGACTGCGCTGAATCGTTTCCGTCCATGCAGCAATTTCGGTATCTCGGCAGATGCTTCGTGCAAAGCCGAGAAAGGTATTCAGCTCATCGACGGCGCCATAGGTCTCCACCCGGATATCTGCCTTGGATACGCGGATACCGCCGGCCAGGCCGGTCTGGCCACCGTCACCGCGTTTGGTTGCGATACTCATAGTCACTCTCCTGTAATCCGTTGGAATGGTGCTGGTACACCGTTTCGTGAATCCTGACTTGCGTGCGGGATGCAGAAGCTCGAACAGTACTTGCGGGTACATGTCCAGGCTTCTTCTTCGTTAAGCAGGCAAACGCACTGCAATACGGTGCGCATGACGCCGGCATGCGATACGACGAGAATATGTCGATGCATCGTCTGATTCAGGAGCCATTCTGTTTCGACGCGGACACGTCGCTCGAAGTCCGAGAATGTCTCACCGCAGGGCGTAGCAACCTGCGGATACTCCTGTATCCATCGGTCGGCGTATACAGGATCGAGTGTTTCGATATTACTCCACGCAAGTCCTTCCCATAATCCGAAGTGAATCTCGCGCAGCGCGGGCCTTGGAATGCACGGTATAGAAAAGAATGTTGCAAGTGCGGCAGCAGTCGTCTGCGCGCGGCATAGGTCGCTCGTGTATACAGCGTCGTATCGATCGCCTCGAAGCTGCGGCAGCAGGTGAGCAATCTGCTGATGTCCCACAGCGTTTACAGGCGGATCCGACTGACCGCAGAATCTGCCGGCCATATCGGTTTCGGCATGGCGGATGAAGCGTAGTTCATTCATCGGACCCAGACCCCCGCGAGATACACGAATATCTCAATGAGTTGGTTGGTGGCGCCGAAGAAATCGCCGGTCACTCCTCCGACGCGGTGTTTGTAATAGAGGCCTGACAGGAGCGTGAGCAATATTGCGCCGGCGATCACGATGACGGAGTGCAGTCTCAGCGCGAGTGCCGCAACGGTAAAGCTGAAGAGGGAGCCAAAGATCAGCGTGCCCGGGGAGATAAGACGCGCTATGCGCGCTCCCTGTCCCGGGGCGTCGCCATCAACGACTGCCCGAGCGGAGGGCAGCCACGCGCTGAGAGGCAGCGTTGACCAGCGGCAGAGTACCTGTGACACCACGAGATAGCGCGTCACCTGATCGGCTTCGAGCGAAGCCAGCAGTACGACACGCGCCAGCAAACTTATTGTCAGTGCTGCGGCGCCGTAGCTGCCGATGCGGCTGTCTTTCAGAATGATGAGGACCTGTTCACGAGTCCAGCCTCCCCCCAGGCCATCCGCAGTATCTGCGAGACCATCCTCGTGAAGGCATCCTGTGACCAGGACCAGAAACACCACCAAGAAGGCTGCGGTGACCAGCCGGGGAAGATGTGGCGCGAGCAGCAGATTCAGACCTGCGGCACATGCGCCGACGAGCAGTCCGACCACCGGGAAGAACTTTGCAGCTCGCGCTAGCGTGTCGTGCTGATAGGGTGCCGATACCGGAAGGCGCGTGAGGAACTGTATCGCCGCCAGAAGATCAGCGCCCGCGCTGCGCAGCGTGCGTTGCACTTTCACTTGTTCGCCTCGCTGACCCCGGCAGAGGCGAAGGTCGCCATCTCTGCGTAAAGAGCGATTGCGGACTCGATCACCGGCATGGCCAGCACGGCTCCGCTGCCTTCACCCAGGCGCATTTCAAGTGCGAGGACAGGATTGAGTCCCAGGAACTCGAGCAGGATGGCATGGCCGGGCTCCTGGGAGCGGTGACCCGCGATCAGGTAGCCGCGCACATGGGGCTCCAGTGCAACAGCGAGCGCCGCGGCAGCCGACGAGATAAACCCATCCACCACGATGGCGAGCCGGTGGCGTGCGGCGGCAAGCACCATGCCCACCATGCCCGCGATCTCCAGGCCGCCCCCGCAGCGCAGGATATCGATCGCCGAAGGCGGCGGCTGCTTTGAAAAGTGCTTGTCGAGGACGCCTTGAACGATGTTGACCTTCCGTTCGCGCGCCTGCGAATCGAGCCCGGTGCCAGAGCCTGTTGCGAGGGCTGGATGAGCGCCCGTCAGCGCGCAGGTGATCACGCTGGCCGAGGTAGTGTTGCCGATGCCCATCTCTCCGATGGCCAGAAGCGTGACGCCGGCACGTGCCGCTTCTTCCCCCAAGGCCGCACCGGCGAGAAGGGCCTGCGCAAGCTGCTCCTCGGTCATGGCTGGTTGGTGAAGCATGTTTGCCGTGCCGCCAGCCACTTTGCGGTGCAGTAGCCCTGGAGCCGCATCGAACTCCGCGTTCACGCCCATGTCGACCAAGTGAAGGTCGACACCGTGTAAGCGTGCCAATACGTTCACAGCAGCTCCGCCGCCAAGAAAGTTGTGCATCATCTGTTGCGTGACTGCGCTCGGATACGCGCTGACGCCCTCCGCGGTGATGCCATGGTCCGCAGCGAAGACATAGACCGCCTTGTGCAGTGGCGCACCAACCGGCTTCGCGGTTGCGCCGCTACGAATGGAAACGATCTGTGCCGCCAATTCTTCCAAGCGCCCGAGGCTGCCGAGAGGCTTCGTGAGCGTGTCGAGATGCGCGCGAGCGCGTGCGAGCCAGGACTCATCAATCGGTGAGATCCCGTCTGTAAGCTCAGCCATTATGCTAGATGTCATGTCGTCTCCTTCATCTCCGGCAGTTGCGTGAGCATGGGGTGGCGTCCGGGCGAGCAGCCAAAGGTGGACATCAGATTTTCTGCCGAAAGCACCTCTTCGGGAGGGCCGCTGCGCAAGGAGCCGTTGATGCCAAGTAGATGGGCAGTAGAAAAATTTCCTTGTACGAGATGAAGATCATGGATGGCGGCGAAGATGGTGATGCGTTGCCGCCGCAGATCGTCGAGCAGATCGATCAGTTCGGCCTGACGACCAATGTCGAGGTTCTGCGTGGGCTCATCGAGCAACAGAAGCCTTGGTTGTTGCGCCAGACCAAGCGCGATCTTCACCCGCTGACGTTCGCCGCCGCTAAGCTCGTTGAAGATGCGGTGGCGCAATCGAGATACGTCGGTGAGCTCAAGAGCCCGGTCCACAGCGAGACGGTCTTCACGAGTGAGACCGCGAAGCGAACCTGTGTAGGGTGTTCGACCCTGTTCGACGATCTGTTGAACAGTGAAGTCAAAAGGGACATCGAGCTGTTGTGGAACCAGCGCAACCAGACGTGAGCGCTCTCGACGTGGGATGGTGGCAAGCGAACGGTCGTTGATCAAAACACATCCGCCAGAGGGCTTGAGCGTGCCCGCGGCGATGCGCAGCAGCGTGGTCTTTCCCGCGCCATTCGGACCCGCAAGCGCGGTGCAACTCCCGGCTTCCAGGTCGAGACTGAGATTGCAAAAGACCTGGCGCCCAGCGTAGTCGAAGCTGATTCCAGACAGCCGCAGGAGCGATGTCATAACGAGTACTCCCGCTTTCCTTTGCGCAGCAGGTAGAGAAAGAAAGGGCCTCCGATAAGGACCATGAGTATCCCAACCGGTACTTCGGATGGCGCAAACAGCGTGCGCGCCAGCGTGTCGGTAGCTACTAGAAAGATCGCGCCGGCGATGGCCGTGACCGGCAGTAGTCGCACATGGTCCGGGCCGATGAGCAGTCGAACGACATGGGGCACGATCAATCCCGCAAAGCTGATCAACCCGCCCAGGGAGACGGCAATTGCCGTGAGCAGCGACGCGACGAGAATGATGCCGACGCGGGTCGCCTCGACGCGAATGCCGAGTTGGTGCGCATATTCGTCGCCCAAAGCGAGTGTGTTGAGCAGGCGCATCAGTGGAAGCGCACAGACGGCCGCTAGGGCAAAGAAAATGGCGCTGCCGATGAGCTGCCCCCATCGCGGCACGCCGATGGAGCCATGCAACCACGCGATGACGATTCGATGTCCATACGCGGGGTTCGGATCGAAGACCTCGAACAAGTAGGTGGAGTTGCTGAGCATGGTGCCAATCGCAAAGCCTGCGAGGATCAGTGTGACACCGTTGGTGCGCCCCTTCGACCAAGCCAGTGCGTAGACGACCACCATCGTCAGTACAGCGCCCGCAAACGCAAGCAAAGCGGTGGCACTGAACCCAAACAGCGAGACCTGTGCGAGGAAGACGATGCCGATGCACGCTCCGAACGCAGCGCCGCCTGATGCACCGATGATGTACGGATCGGCCAACGGATTTCGGAAGAGACCCTGAAACATGAGGCCGGAGACGGCCAGCGCTGCTCCAACCAGCGCCGCCGACAACACCCGTGGGAGACGAATGACAAGCAGAATGGTTCGTTCGGTGTCACTCAAAGCATGGCGATGCAGCAGTGCGGCGACCATGTCACGCAGAGGAACGCGCACTGCACCAAGCGACGTCGCAACCAGTAGCGTTACCGCCAGGGTAGCCAGCAGGAGCAAGATGATCCCGAGCATTGGAACGGTTGCAGCGGACAGCTCGGAGACGCGATCGTCATGCATGCGAGCGGCGGCCCTCTGTCCCGGCGAGACAGAAGACGCCGGACGGCCGACTTTTACTTCAGACTCCACGACTCTCCACCAAAGTTGAACTTGATGCCGGAACGGAATGTGAACGGCAGTGATGGGTAACCGAACGCCTCGTAGTAATGCTGACTGAGGAGGTTCTGAAGATTGGTGTAAATGTTGATACGCGGCGTGAGTTGGTATCCGCCCCCCAGTTCCAGCCGCTCGTAGCTTCCCAGCAGATTTCGGTTCGGCAACAGCAGCGAATTTCCGAAGTTGCTGTCGGTCAGGAAATCGCTGTCGTCGCGCCGGCTGACCAGTGTGCCGGTGAGCGAGCTATAAAACTTTGGCCGCGTATAGCTGATGGCAAAGAAGCCGGTGTGAGGCGCGACCCTGAAGGGGCGCGCTCCGACGAGTGGAGAGAAGGCGCCGATCGGGACATTGCTGAAGTTGGAGGATGTGTTGAAGCTCGGTCCCAGATTGTCGCTTGAGAACGAATGTTGTACGACCGCGTCAGTGTAGGTATAGCCGCCACGCGCGAAGAGCCGGCTGGAGAAGCGAATCTCCGTGGTGAACTCGATGCCCTGGGAACGGAAGGACGATGAGTTCAGGTAGGCTCCTCCGGCCTGGCCGATGGGAGGCAGGTTGGCTGCCGGGACGCCGAGAGCGATCAGTCCTTGTTGTGGAACGTACTCTACGCGATTGGAGAACTCGTCGTGGAAGTAGGTGATACCCGTCCGTGCGCGTCCGTTGAACAGCTGCTGGTCGATGCCGCCGTCGAAAGTGCGCGACTGCTCAGGTCCGAGTGGGCCGACGTGAAATTGGCTAAGCAATGAAGTCCCATCCGGCACATTCGACAACACACCGAACAGCGAGTTCTGCTGCTGGTAGACGCTTGGTTCTTTGATCCCTTTTCCAAAGGTCCCGTAGAGCTTGGTGCCGGTAAAGATTCCGTCCGTCGACGGACGGAACAGGTAGTAGGCAAGCGATGCGCGTGGGGTAGTGGCAAATCCAAAGAGCCCGTTGTTCTCAAGTCCGGTGCCCGCGGTATAGAACAGGCGGTTCCTGAGGTCGCCGGAGAATTGAAGCGAGTAGTCATAGTTGCCGCGCTCGATCGGAGTTACCGCACTACCTGCGTATGCTGCCGATCCCGTCTCGTTCTCGTACTTGAACGCGCCTAACGCGAGCAGGTGAGGCGTGAATGAAAAGCTGGTCTGCGCGTACACGCTTTTGTCATTGTTGTGTTCCAGGTACTGCGAAGACGCAGAGCTGTATTGGAAGAGTGCCTGCCCGGAAACGGAATAACCGTTGGCGCCTTGGATCGTTACCGGTGCTCCATCGTAGAGGCCGCTGCTCGGATTGTAGATGCCGGTAGCTCCGAAGCTGTTGAACTGCCCGTTGAGCCTTACATAGCCGTAACGAATCAAGTTGTGCCAGCGCGGCGTGGCCTGGTTATTCCACGCGCCGGACAGGTAGAGATCCTGCTCCTTCTGTTGTGCGTCGTCCGGGATGCCGTAGAGTGCGATCGCGTTGGGCTGGCCCGCGGAGACATTTATGTGCCGCACTGTCAATCGAAGATCGTTGTTGGAGCTTGGTGTCCAACCGAAGTTGCCTGCATAAGAGCCATTGTGAAATGCGCTGTTCGGAATGGAATTATCCGTCTGCAGGCGGGCGTACGCGGAGTAGACATCGAACTGCCGGTAGACAGCTCCGGCAGTCCCTTCATTGCGATACGTGTGGAAGTTGCCTGCATCGCCCGCGTATGTGAAGAGGGGAAGCGCTGTCGATGCAGCTCGCGTGGTGGTCAGGTTGACTACGCCTGCCAATGCGTCCGAGCCGTAGAGCACACCGCCCGGTTCGTTCAGAACCTCAATTGACTGAATGCCCACTGACGACAAGTTTGCGAACTCGACTCCTCCGCCGATCTGGTTAGCCGGGATACCGTCGATCAGAACCTTGTTGGCGTCTGTATCGCCGCCACGGATGGAGAGGCCGGTGGTACCGCCGGGCTGCCCGGTCTGCGTCACCTGGACGCCGGGAGCAAGCCGGAGCGGATCCTGGATCTGGGGCATGTAGCGGAAGTCATCGGATGGGATGACGGTGACGCTGACCCCGGTCTGGGCCTCTGGAGTCGGTGTACCTGTAGCCGTCACGGTGACCTTTTGTGTCAGGGTCTTGGTCGCGAGCGTCACATCCACATCTGCATCGGAGTGGTCGCGATAGTAGGCGGCCGGCGTGGTCGTTGGCTGGAAGCTGGCGCTGCTCACCCGGATGCGGTATCGTCCCGCCTTTGGCAGCTGGATTAGAAATTCGCCGCCCGGCCCGGAGGAAGTGCTTGCCGCTACCTGCTCGCCGTCCAGCAGTTCTACCGAAGCGCCGGGAACACGTGCTCCGAGGGGATCGTGGACCACCCCATGCAGCGTCTTTGGTGGAGGCGCGGAGGCCTCTTGTGCGAGGAGATCGAACCGGCACAGAGCAAACAGGAGCGTGGCTGCGACCATGAAAGAAGTGCGTGCGGGACGACAACTTCGAAGAACGCCGGCGCTTAAAGCCGGGGATGCAGTTGCAAACGGCATGGTTCCCCCCTCGGGATGCGGTTCCAGCGGGGCCGGTCTCCTGGCTTGCGTTTCAACGAATCCATGCTGCCTTCCCAGAGCCTGGCTCCAGTGGCGTTGAACATCTTGCATGAACTCTCGACGCTTACAGTTACGGGGTAGTGGCGGATTTGCACCGCGCTTCCCGACACCCTGCTGTGTTGGTGATGATTTCAAGCTGAGCGAGCGGCTCAACTCACGGATGAAATTGTTTGGCCAGATCCTCCAATGCCTCGATGGCGACGGGACTCGGGAAGTCGATGCGCTTGTCGGCGTAATAAACGCGGCCTGCGCGTACCGCCGGCAGCACGCTCCAACCGGGCCGGCTTTTCAGGCTCTCCATCGTAGTATGTCCGCCGCGCAGCATGAGGAGCGCCTGCGGCGCTCGTGCAACGACGGCCTCCATGCTGATAACCGGCCATTCCTGCTGGATATCGTCCGTGATCGAGTGGCCGCCGGCGAGAGCGATGATCTCTGTAATGAACGCTCCGTGCCCAATGGTGATCACCGGGTCATAGGAGACCGGCATGAACACCTGAACCACCGGTTTGTTCTTGACGCGGGCGCGGACTGCATCGATCCGCTGCGTCAGTTGCGCGTCTAACGCATTTGCCTGTGCTTCGCGATTCATAGCCTTTCCGAGGCTCGCGATCGAATGCAGAATCCCGCTTACGCCGTGCGGGTCTACCAGGTAAACGGGGATATTCAGATGCTCGAGCTGTGCGAGTATCGCGTGATCATTCAGATGCGGCATGCCCAGAACCAGGTCCGGTCGCAGCGCGAGAATCGCTTCGAGCGAAGGATTGCTGATCGAACCCACGCTGGGCTTGCTGCGTGCCTCGGCAGGGAACTGGACATAGTCACTGATAGCAACCACATCATCGCCCGCACCCAGCGAGAACACGTCGTCCGTAATGCTTGGCACCAGGCAGATGATCCGATGTGGATGGTCGGGAAGCGTCACAGAGCGACCGGTCTCGTCCGTCAGCGTACGCGCTGCAAGGCACGGACGAAATGCGCACGCCAGAAGAAGAATGACGAGAAGAATGTTCTTCATGCGGTCTGCACACTCCTGCTCTTGGCTGCAGCGGCTGCGTTGAGGAGGTGACTCGCGACTTCTGGATTCGCACCGAAGTGCAGGTGAACATAGCTGGCGAGCACGCTGCCTGTCGTGAAGCCCTCGCACTCTTCTTTGCCGGAGAGGGAGTAGTGAATGCGGTAGTTTGTCTGAATATCGTCACGCGCAACGATGCGGGAGTAGTGGAAGCTATGCCCGCGAATGCGTGTTCCTTTTCGACCGAGCAGGCAATTGTCCGTCAGCTCGACTGTGACGTAGCCAAAGTCGACGAGCTTCGATGTCATCTCGATCTCAAGCGAAAGAAGGGCGCACATTGCATGCGATACGCCGTCGATCGTCGTGAGCCGGCGCGAGAGGTAGATCATTCCGCCGCATTCGGCATACACAGGGCGCCCCGAGGCGATGAAATCGCGCACAGCCGACATCATGCTTCGATTCGCACTGAGTCGATCCGCGTAGAGCTCCGGATAGCCGCCGCCGAGGTACAGCGCATCGAGGTCGTGGGGTAGCGTTTGATCATGCAGCGGACTGAATGGAACGATGTCGGCTCCTTGCCGGCGCAGGAGGTCGAAGTTATCTTCGTAGTAAAAGCAGAAGGCGCGATCCCGCGCTACGCCGATGCGGATCCCGTCTCTCAGTAGCACCGTCGATCTCTCGGGAACTGCGGTCGTTTCCAGCCCGCACTGCAATGCGAGAATGCTCTCTACATCGCAGTGCCGCTCCGCCATTCCTGCCAATTGGTCGATGAATGTCTCCAGAGATGTCTCTAGGAATGTCTCTGGCGTATCGCCATCGCTCGTCTCTTCTGCTGTCTGGAGCCCGAGGTGTCGCTCCGGAATGCTTACCGCCGGCTCGCGTGGCAGCCAGCCCAGCACAGGAGTCTTGCAGGAGGCCTTGATCGCTGCGTCCAGCATGCGAAAGTGTCCATCGCTCGCAACTTTGTTCAGGATCACGCCGGCCAGCGGAAGCTGCGGATCGAATCTCTCGAACCCGAGTACGACAGCCGCTAGACTTCTGGCGCTCTTGCCGGCGTCCAGTACCAGCACCACGGGCAAGCGAAGCAGCTTGGCAATCTCCGCGCTGCTGCCCCTCTCGCTGGTTGCATCCTTGCCGTCGAAGAGTCCCATCATGCCTTCGACGACGATGGCATCGGCACCCACACACGCTCTCCGAAAGACCTCGACATTTGCATCTGCGCCGAGCATCCAGGTATCCAGGTTGCGCGCCACGCGTCCGGAGATGCGGGTGTGATGCCCGGTGTCGAGGAAGTCCGGGCCACCTTTGCATGCCTGCACGGTAAGCCCGCGCCGCCGCATCGCTGCTGTGAGTGCAAGTGCGACGGTCGTCTTGCCAACGCCGCTCGCAGTGCCGGCGATGAGGAAGCCGGTCATGCGCTGACCTCTTCGCCGGAGCCTTTCACCGCCAGCGGTATGCCGGCGATCATCAGGAGCACTCTATCCGCGAGGCCAGCCACGCGTTGGTTGATCTCACCTGCGAGATCGCGAAAGCGCCGTCCGGAGGCGTATGCCGGCACTACTCCGCTGCCAACCTCGTTCGATACCAGAATGGTGGGGCAACGCACTGACTGGAGCGACGCGCAGAGGCTGTCAATCTCAGCCTGAAGACTTGGCTCGTCGTCATGGTGGGCCGCCAGCAGGTTCGCGCTGAATAGCGTCAGGCAGTCAACCAGGATGGCATCCGACGTCGATGTCGCATTCTGCAGCGCTCTTCCTAACGACAGTGGTTCCTCGATGGTGACCCAGTCTGCCGGTCGCTCGGATTGATGGCGCGCAATCTTCCGACGCATCTCTTCGTCATCACCGGACTGTGCGGTGGCGAGAAATGTGACACGACGCCAACGTGCGGCAAGCTGTTGCGCATAGCGGCTCTTGCCGCTGCGTACGCCGCCGAGGATCAGAATGATCGAAGCGTGTTCGACCTGCTGCATAGAATGCTCCTTGCCTTCAGGCGCATCAGGGCACCGGAAAGAAGAGCAGGGAACTATTAGGTAGGCAGCGATCTCATGTTCGCCAGACGGAATACCCAGACGGAACACAAGGATATGCTCTTCAACTCTCCCAGCGAAGTTGAATCAAGCCCGTATCTGTCTGGCCGGTCTTCTGACTTACGCATCACTAAACTTGGGCGGCCTTCCCAGGATTCTCATCCCAGTGGCTTCCTACAGATTGCCAAGCTCTCAGCGCTTACAGCTACGGGGTAGCGACGGACTTGCACCGTCTTCCCGAACACCAGACACCACGAGTATAGACGCAGATTTGTTTCATGCAATCAAGAGATTCGCACAGCCTCTCCTGTACTTATCGACGAGAGGCCACATGTCACGCTGCCCGGAGCCGCGAAGACGGCACGACGGCCTCTTGTCGAAGAGGGACTACCAGAGCATTGCCGGCCGCTCCCAATCTGCGCGAACGTCATCTTCAAAAATGTTCTGCCAGTGCGTTGAAGCATACGAGCTCAAGCAGGCGCTGCGGCGGTTCCGGCGGCGTGAGCTCGTCATGTTCAAGCACCCAGGTGTTGGGGTGGTGCACGTAGACGGCGTGCAATCCTGCGGCGAGCGCCGGGTTGATGTCCGACCGCGGGCTGTTCCCAATCACCCACGTGGTCTCAGGGATCAGGGCATTCCGGGCTATGATCTCTCGATACGCATCCGCATGTTTCTCGCGCGGCACTTCGACTTCGGAAAAATGTAGGTGAACCCCAGAGGCGGCCAGTTTGGCCCGCTGCTCTTCGCTGTTGCCCTTGGTCACCAGGATGAGCCGATGCCGTTCCGCCAATAGCGGAAGCGTCTCTGCCACTCCCGGCAGGAGTTCGACGGCATGGTCGGCAATGGACTGCGCAAACCCACGGATGCGCTCCTGTTGCTCTTCCGTGGCGGCCGCCTGGGTCAGCTGCTCGAAGCAGTTCTGCAGGGAGCGTCGGAAGTTGATTAACCCGTATCCATGTGCGGCGATGGTAGCGTGCTCGCAACGGTTCAGCACCTCCCGCACCTCCGCTGGCGAGTGGTGCCGATGATCGAGGTAGCCGATGAAATCCGCAATGGCTCGCTCGAAGTAGACGTTATTCTCCCAGAGCGTGTCATCGGCATCCAGCAGGAGTGTCTGGCCAGTGAGTCGGTGGTGTACAGGCATCCACGAGATGATCGCATGCACGCGGCAGGGGGCAGGACAGCACAGAAATGTCCGCCCAGAATGATGTGCGCTGCCATTCCAGGAAGGAAGTTTCAGAACGGAATGTGAATTGCATATGACAAGGTTTTGCAAGCTTATTCAGCGACGTCCTAGGCAACAGCTATGGTGAACTGTGGATATCGAAATGAGTGCTTTCCATGGCGTAGAAACAGTCCGCGCATCATAGAATGGGAACAGTGAGTAAATATTGCAGTAGCTGACACCTAGTTTTAGCGCCTGATCTGTACTCTGAGCCGGTGTAATTTCTTGCAGCGCTTATTCGACTGACAGCCATCCGAATGCATTGCGTGGTCGTACCAATTGAGTGAGGGGAATGCGATTGTCGTCTGTAAAACTTAGAGAGGTCGCACGCGAAGCCGCGGCCGGTGAATCGATCGAATCCGTGCGTTCGGTGTCGATTGGGCCCATGAGCATTACCACTCTGTCGGGTGCGGGTCTGATCGAGCAGCTCATTCGAGGCATTTGCAACGGCGCACCGACACAGCACGTAGTGACTGCCAATGCGCAGTTCTACTTATTGGCGGAGCGCAATCTCCAGTTTCAGGAGTGCCTGGCTGAGGCAGATTACATCTGCGCCGACGGTCTTCCGATCGTGCGCATGTGCCATTGGATGGGTGCTCGCGAGGTCGAACGGATCACGGGCATCGATCTCATCCCGTCTCTCTGTGAGCAAGCTGCGTCGCTCGGCCTTCCGGTCTATTTCCTCGGTGGCGAGCCTGGATCCGCCGCAGCGACCGCTTCGCAACTGATGGATCGCTATCCTGGCCTCTTGGTTTGTGGCGTGGGCTGTCCGCCTCGCGGCTTTGAAAACTCACCGCGCGTGCTGCGAGAGATCCTGGCGAGCATTGAGGCCGCCAACCCGGCCATTATTTTTGTCGCCTTCGGTGCGCCGAAGCAGGAGTTTTTCATTCGTCAGCACATCAAGGCGATGGGAATTCCGGTGGCCATCGGCGTCGGGGGCAGCTTCGAAGTCATCTCCGGGATGCGGCGACGCGCCCCGCAATGGGCCCAGACCGCCGGCATGGAATGGATATTCCGGCTGGCGCAGGAGCCGCGGCGGTTGGCCAAGCGCTACTTCATCGGCAACTCGGTCTTCTCCTACTACGCGCTTCGCTTCCTCTTCTCCGAGGAGGCATTGGAGATGCGCAACGCTGTCGGCGCAGAGCAGCGTGATAGCGACGAATCCTCCGCAGAGCGCAAGCGGGAGATTGGTTGACGCTCGAACGTCCTTGAAGCGGATTTGGACAGGATCATAAGCAGACGGTCACCACGCGGCGGATGACCGTTTCGCTGTTGCTTTTTTCTACGCCATCCTGTGTATTCATCCCGCCCCCCCAAAGGGGCAATTCTTTGCAGTGAAAGGGACTCATGATGCGTGGATTCTCTCTGGTTCTGATGGCGGCCATGGTGGGCGGTATGGCGCCCGCGGCTGTATACGGGCAGATGACCTCCGCCGCACCGGCGACTACGTCAACCGCGAAGACCGCGATGGCGATGCCGACCGATGCCGAGATTGCCGATGCCAAGGCTAAAGGGATGGTGTGGGCGAACACCAACACGAAGGTTTACCACAAGGACGACGCGCAGTACGGCAAAACCAAGCACGGTCAGTTCATGACCGAGGCGGACGCGCAGAAAGCCGGCTACCGTATGGCGAAGAGTTCACCGATCGGCAAGAAAAAGGCTGCTGCAAGCAGCATGGCGGCGCCGCAGTAGGTACCTCCGCTTTACGAGATATGCGGGCTGACTGCCATTGCAGTCAGCCCTTTATTACGGGGTCGTGAACCGCAAGCCCCGCGAGTGGGAAAGGTAACTGACGCTTCTGTGCGATGGGCAGTCGTCTGCGATCTACCTACACTGCGTGTATGTCTAACTATCGATTGAAAGTCCTTGGTATTCCTACTGCTGTCATGGTGTTGTGCGCTTTGTTTGTGCTGGCGGCATTTCGTCTGGATCAGTCGGTCCTGCTGGAACTCACCGCTCTGTTTGCGCGACTCGTCATAGTGCTGGCGTTTGTGTATTTCGTCCGCGCATGGCGCAAGACTGTGCTGGCTTATTGGTAGCCCCAGTCGCACATATGCCGACAAGAAATTTATTATTAATAACTTGCGGCGATTATCTGAAGTAATAAATGAATGAGTGTACGGGTCAGTGCGCCGTCTTCTGCGGCTGCGGCGCGCGGCTATAGAACGTGTAGGTTGCCGTGTAGGAGACCCGGGCCAGCGCATTCAGGCTTGCCTGGCTGCAGCCTGTCGCAGGAGCCGAGCCACTCTGCGTATCGGACCGGCGCACGTACACGACATGTGCCAGTGTGCCGTCTACTTTGCTGTCAGCCGCAGGCATGGCAGCCAGCAGCAGCCACGGAATCGAACCTCGGTCAGGCGCAGGTTGGCTCACCAACAACTTTCCGGTCACGGCGCTGCCGTCCTTCCAGCGCCAGATTGGGCCCGCACCGTGCGTGCCGACGGCCTCTGAACCGGCATAGAGCGTGGCTTCCGGAGCGACGAACACCCATCCCGTTCCGCCCTGCTGCGTTTGGCAACGATAGATCTGGACGCCTTTGCCGCTTACGGCAAGGAGGGCGGTGACGGATGGATCCGGAGGCATTGTCTGGTCTTGAGCCGCGACGAGACCCATCGGCAGAAGGGCGAACGCGACGATCACAGACGGGCGCATCACGGCCATAAGGCTAAAGCATTTTCGGTAATACTGTCTTGTGCGGAATCTCAGTGAAACGTGGCTTTTCCGTTAAGAAAAGCCACAGTAGCCATCGCTGGACGGTCTACGCCAATACCGAAAATGCTATAGCAGAAGGATCTGCTGCGGAAGTACATGTTTTGTCGAAATCGTCACGTCGAACGACAGGCCGAGCTTGGTGAAGAATCAGCCCGTTGTCTCGGCCAGCAATGCATCGAGGTCCAACGGCTTCGTGAACATGGTAATCTCGCCGCTCGTGTCGCGCGGCCACTCCTCGCGTGGTCGATCCCAATAGAGCTCGACGCCGTTGCCATCCGGGTCGCGCAGATACAGGGCGTGACTGACGCCGTGATCGGCAACACCGTCGAGTGCGATGCCCGCGCGGATGAGCCGGCGGAGCGCGTCCGCAAGCTCGACCCGCGTGGGGTAAAGGATTGCGAGATGATAGAGGCCCGTAGTTCCCGGCGCCGGAGGAGTTCCTCCGCGACTCTCCCAGGTATTTAAACCAATGTGATGGTGGTAGCCGCCCGCGGAGAGAAATGCCGCGCTGTTGCCGATGCGTGCGGTGACCTCGAAGCCGAGGACATCACGATAGAAGCCGAGCGCGCGGTCGAGATCGGCAACCTTGAGGTGGACATGGCCGATGCTGGTCTCTGGATGAATAGCGGACACGCGCATTGGATTCGGCATTCTGTAAAACGATGCGGCGATCGACACATGTTTGGGAACGCGGCTCGTGAAAGCTATCGCACGCTGCAGGTGTCTCGACTTGTATCTGCGACGCTTGCGATTAACCACTTGCCGTCTTGACGCACGAGGTTAAACAGGTCTGTTCCGCAGTGTTCGACCTTGCCGTCGATGAAAAACTCGAATGGAGCCCATACGACGGCGAGGTTGTTGTCGATGCGTATCAGCGGGTCGTGGATTCGCTCTTCGATCTTTTTTGTACCGGGCTTGCCCACGCGCGCGGCAAACTCCTCAAACGTCATCTGTGCCGGCTTGCCATCGCGCATCAGCACCATCGTTCCGCCGGGCAGTGTCGGCGCCTTGATGGCGGCGGCATCCCGTTTCGTCATGCCGTCGAACATGGCCTGCACCGGCATGAGGACCGCTTGTTCGGATAGGCTCTCGGCTTTGGGCGCAGCGTGAAGTGCGAGCGAAAAAAGAGTAGCGAACAGCGTTAGGGTGGCTGGATGATGGCGCATTCGCGATGTTCCTTCGTGCTATGGACGAGTTAGAAACCTGTCGAGTATCCGTCACTGTACTGCATCGCGCTGTCTATATGCGACCTATACCCTTGGTCGCCGCAGCCGCCGCTGAGCTCTTCCCCCACGATGTCTCACCTATCGGCTCCTTCAAATAAATTCCTTGCCCGTGTACCTTGACCCATTCCATTATTCTTGTGGATATGGACCAAACGAAGTCGCGCGAAGACCTGTGGACGGCGGTCGATGAGTATCTCACCGAGCATTTGATCGAGCACGACCCGGTGCTGGAGGCGGCGCTCCAGGACAGCGTGGCGGCCGATCTGCCACCGATCCAGGTGACAGCGCTGCAAGGGCGGATGTTGCAGCTCTTTGCTCGCATGGTGGGCGCGCGCCGCATTCTGGAAGTTGGCACGCTGGGTGGCTACAGCACCATCTGGCTAGCGCGTGCGCTGCCGAAGGATGGACGCCTGGTAACGCTGGAGGCGGCACCGCAGCATGCGGCCGTTGCGCGAAAGAACCTGGAGCGCGCCGGATTGATGGGGATTGTCGAGTTGCGTGAAGGCCCGGCGCTTGAAACACTGCCTCGTCTGAAGGCCGAAGGGGCGGGACCGTTCGACCTGATCTTCCTGGACGCGGACAAGGTGAACAATGCCGCCTATCTGGATTGGGCGCTGAAGCTGGCGCGTGTGGGGACCGTCATCGTAACCGACAACGTGGTGCGCGAAGGAGCGGTGATCGATGCTGCGGACCGGGATCCGGCGGTGCAGGGAACGCGGCGCTTCTTCGAGGCAGTGGCGGCAGAGCCTCGAGTGACGGCGACGGCGATCCAGACGGTAAGCGGGAAGAAGTATGACGGCTTCGCGCTGCTCATGGTGACTGCGTAACGGGAGCCCCGTCCAGGCAGAGGCGGCGTTGGCGTGTTGTGGGTAGCAGCTTCCTTAGGCCGCCGTGCGTTCGCGCGGCAAGATGACAATAGTTCTCATCCGTGAGCTCTCATCTGCGAGCTCTCATCTGCGAGCTCGCATCTGCGGCCATGCTGTGGGTTGTTGCAGGATATTCAAGGATCGCGATGGGTCCAATTTGCATCTAGCGTTCTATGGGCGCAGCTTGAGATGTGCCGTCCCAAAAGGAGTAACGCATGAGTGCAACAGCTACGGATACGAATGTGCAGGAGCTGGACAAGCAGCTGAACGACGATGTGCTTTCCGGCAAGGTGATGGAGGCGTTTGAGAAGTATTACGCCGACGATGTCGTGATGCAGGAGAACTCGGAGGCGCCGCGCACAGGCAAGGCAGCCAACCGCAAGGCCGAGGAAGAGTTCATGGCCAGCGTGGAGAAGTGGAACAGCGGCAAGGTCACGGCCAGCGCCGTGAATGGCGATGTCTCCTTCTCCGAGTGGGAGATGGATATCACCTTCAAGGGTGGCAAGAACGCGAAGATGAGCCAGGTCGCGGTGCGTCGCTGGAAGAACGGTAAGGTCGTGCACGAGCGGTTTTTCTATAACAAGGGCTAAAGTGGGTGAAGCGTAGGGCCGAGACGGGGCTGGCCGGTGGCCGGCCCCGTGTTGCGTTGACGGTCCCTACCTACGCGGCTCAGAGCGTGATGACGATCTTGCCGACCTGCTCGTTGGACTCCAAGTACTGATAGGCCTTGATGGTGTCGGCGAAGGGGAAGGTCTTGGCGATCTTTACCTGGAAGCGACCATCACTGATGCGATCGAAGACGTATTTGCGAGCGGTGCGGGAGAGATCCGGATCGCTGTTCACTTCGTGCAGCGTGTAACCGCGCATGGCGAGATCCTTTTGCATTGCGGGAAGGAGGGGGAAGGGCGTGGGCTGCATAGAGAGCGCACCGTACTCAATGAGCAAGCCCCGAGGGGCTGCGGCTGCGGCAAGCTGTTCGACAAAGGGACCGGCGACAGGGTCGAAGATGACGCGGGCGCCTTTGTCTCCGGTGATCTCCTGCACACGGGCGGCGAGATCTTCTTCATCGCTGGCGATGACGTGATCGGCGCCGAGCGAGCGCAGCTCATCGCGCTTCTTCGAGGTGCGCGTGGTAGCAATGCTGACGGCGCCCTCAGCCTTGGCGATCTGGATGGCGGCGAGGCCGACAGAGCTGGACGCGGCAGTGATGATGACAAAGTCGCCTTTGCCGATCTTTCCCACATGGATCAGTCCGCCCCAGGCGGTAAGGTACTGCATCCAGATGGCAGCGCCTTCGGTAGGCGTGAGTTTTTTCGGATACGGCGTGACGTGCTTGATCGGAACAATGGCCTCTTCGCCAAGGGCAGGATAGTCATTCATGGAGAAGCCGGGTACAGTGGAGACCGATTGGCCTACCAGCGCGGCATCGACATCGGGGCCGACTGCTTCGACAACACCCGATGCCTCATAGCCGATACCGGAATGCAGGCGCGGCTGTTCCAGATACTGGCCACGCGCGTAGATTGCCTCCGCACGATTGAGGCCGACGGCCTGCACACGAATACGGACCTCGCCGGCCTTAGGCTCACGGGTGGGCTGCTCTTCGAATTGCAGGACTTCAGGGCCACCAAGCTGGTGGAAGCGCACGACCTTGGGCATAAGAGATCTCCTGTCCTTCAGATGACGGCAACGTGTGAAGGATGCAAGGTACGAGGGTGATGCCGCCACAACGATTTCGGCGAAGATGCGGGGAAGGCAGCGGGTACACTCAGATTCGGGTGGATCGTGCAGGCAGCCGAAGATCCGCTCAGGCCCCAGGGAGGGCTGCACGGCCGGGTGATGAAGTTTCGCGGTTGGCGATGGATCTGGATTGCCGGAGGAGCAGCATTGCTGCTGGTGGCGAGCTGCCGCAAGCAGCAGCAGGCCGCGGGTCCGGCGCAGCCCAAGCCGCCGTCGCCTGAGAGCCTCGCGCTGCATAGCATGGCCGACAAGGCGAGGCTGGACGCAATGCGCTGGCCGAACTTTGCCGACCTGAAGCAGCCGGTTGAGACGTTCTATGGTGCGCACGATTTTGAGCCGGTCTGGCTGAAGGGCAATGCGCCGACGGCGCAAGCGCGACAGATGATGGCGGCGTTCGCCGCATGCGGACAGGACGCGCTGGAGCCGGAGGACTACGACAGCGGACCGGAGAATAGCTCGCGCTGGATGTCGCGTGCGGGGGCCATCCACAGTGCCGAAGACCGTGCACGGTTTGACATGGCGATGACGGTGAACGCCATGCGCTACCTGAATGACGAGCACAACGGCCGCGTGAATCCGAAGCGCTTCAATTTCGGCATCGACATCAGCAAGAAGCGCTATGACCTGGCGACGTTCCTGACGGAAAGGATCATTGCCTCCGACAACGTGGGCGCCGTGCTGGTGACCGTGCCGCCGCAGAGCAACGAGTACAAGCGCACGCTGGATGCCTATCGCCGATACGTCGAGCTGGCGAAGCAGGACGCAGGCGGCGGCCTGAGCGATCCGGGGAGGCAGTTGAAGCCAGGCGACGCCTATGCGGGAGCAGGACGGATGCGCGCTCTGCTGGTGCTCGACGGCGATCTGCCTGCGGATGCACCGGCGACGGCGGAGAATCGCTATGACCCGGATCTGGTGAAGGCAGTGAAGCACTTCCAGTACCACCACGGACTGACGGCCGACGGGAAGATCGGGCCGCCAACGATCGATGCCATGAATGTACCGACCGCGGAGCGCGCGCATCAGCTGGGGATCGCGCTCGAGCGCTGGCGTTGGCTCCCGGATGCCTATCAGAGCGCGCCGATCTTCGTGAACCTGCCGGAGTACAAGTTGCGCGTCTACTCCGACGCGCCGATGCCGGAGCCGAGGGACGGCGGCGCGGACGACTCGGACGGCGGTTTGGTGCCAACGGCGCACGCGGAGACCAACGAACCGGTGGAAAACGACCACACCAAGATTGCGCTGGAGATGAATGTAGTGACGGGGAAGTCCGGCATTAAGCCGCCGGAGAAGCCGGGGCAGCAGCCGGAGGATCACCAGACGCCGATGCTGGTGAACCAGATGCGCTACCTGATCTTTCGCCCGTATTGGTCGGTGCCCATCGACATCACGCAGCGGGAGGTGCTGCCCGGCATCGCGAAGGACCCCAACTACCTGGAGGCGCACAACTTCGAGGTGGTCGACCATCACCAGCATCCGGTCGCCTATACCAGCGCGGACGATTTCAAGCTCCTGCATGGGCAACTGACGGTGCGGCAGGCGGCGGGGACGTCGAACTCACTGGGGCTGGTGAAGTTCATGTTTCCGAATCCGTATTCGATCTATCTGCACTCCACCCCTGCCGTTGGGCTGTTCTCACGCACACGACGCGACTTCAGTCATGGGTGTGTGCGCGTGCAGAAGCCGGTGAAGCTGGCGACCTGGATCCTGCGGGATCGACCGGAGTGGTCGGAGGAGAAGATCCAGAAGGCCATGGACGAGGGCGACGACAACAAGACGATTGGGCTAAAGCAGCCACTGGCGGTCACGATCTTTTATGCAACAGCCTATGTGGAGCCCGATGGCACCATCGACTTCACGCACGATATCTACCGCTACGACAAGCTGTTGGACGAGACGCTGGCGGTGGGCCGACCCTATCCGCTGAAGCCGATTGCGCCGGTGGTGGATGTGCACGACGAGCGGTAAGCCTGGGTTCCGCTTCCACTCTCGGTTTCGCCCGTCGCGGCCGGCTTTCATGTTCTCGGCATGACGCATGACACGGATCTTGCGCTTGATACCAAGTCCCGGCGACGCAATAGCAACCGGAGTCTTTCAGAGCCTGCAATTTGTTCTGGAAAGAAAAGCTACATGCCCGTCGCGTGGGTGATGTGACGGCGGCGTGCGGAGCGGCGGTGATGGCTCGATACGGTACGCAGGTGTGCGTGACCGCGGCGATGACGGCGGGGCGAGTAGGTCCAGGTGCGGATGGCCCCCACATCGACGTGCACGAAATGCGTGGTTGGGTAGTAGCCGACGCCGCCCTCGTTGAGCGAGAGCGCCGCATCGCGAATGTGAGCCGTGGACGAGCCGGGAATCTGAATGTCGATGGCATGGCCCAGGATGTGCTGGGAGTGCTCGGCCACACCACGGCTGGAAGCGCGGAGGATCGCGTTGGTCTCCGGGGTGCGGTAGCCGCAGACCACATCGATGATGGCGTCGGGACGGTCCAGGCGGATGAGAATATCGTGCAGCAGATCGAACTCGCGTGGATCGTAAGCTTTGACGTCCTGCGTATTGTGATCGCGCAGGAAGTAGTTCAGCTGCGCGATCGCTGCCGGCTGGTAATTGTCGCCAATGCGGTAGATGAGGTCGATGTCTTCCAGCGTATGCAGATTGTGCAGACGCAAGTGATATGGCTGGGCGGCATAGGCAGCTGGCACAAGCGGGGTGGCCGCAGCGAGTGCGGCGCGGAAGTCAAGGTCCTGCACTTCGGCCGAGGGACCTTCCTGCGTAGCTGCTTCGTCCGGAGCGGATTGCGTCGTCAAAATAGCCGGTTTGGCGGTGGCATCGATGTCCTGCGCGTGGGCGAACGGAGCGCAAAACGAAGCAAAGCACGTGAGCGCTGAGGCTGCCAGGACAAGTAGGGTACGGTGCTGCAAGGCAGACCTCCAAAGGCGAAAGGGGGATTGTGAATGGACAGGGCAAATGACGATTGCCTCCGTCGATTCGATCTTCTTCATTGTAGGGCATTGCGTTCGACAGGGGCAGTACACCTTTTGAGGCAGGGGACGGCCCGTTCAGATGGCTCCAGGTAGTTCTGCCGCCGACTATTTACGCGCGGTCCATTTCCAGTCGCGAACTTCGGGCATGTCTTCGCCGTGCTCGGAGACGTAGAGCTTGTGTTTCTGCATGAGTTCGGAGTGGCGCTGCTCGAACTCGGCGAAGCGGTCCTTGAGGCGCGGGACGTACTTCACGGCGTCGAGGGCGAGCGTGTAACGGTCCAGCTCGTTGAGCACCGTCATGTCGAAAGGTGTGGTGGTTGTGCCCTCTTCCTTGTAGCCATGAACGTGGAAGCCGGTGTGGTTATGGCGCTTGTAAGTGAGCTTGTGGACGACGTTCTGGTAGCCGTGGAAGGCGAAGATGACCGGCTTATCCACGGTGAAGAGGCGGTCGAAGGCCTCGTGCTCGATGCCATGCGGATGCTCGTCGAAGGTCTCGAGCGTGAACAGATCGACGACGTTCACGACACGCACACGCAGGTCCGGCACCCAGTCGCGCAGCACCGTGACGGCGGCCATGGTCTCGAGCGTGGGCACATCGCCGGCGCAAGCCATGACAACCTCGGGCTCGCTGTGGTCGGACGTGGTGTCATAGCTGCAGGCCCAGTCCCAGATGCCGAGGCCGGCGATGCAATGCTGCGCGGCGTCGTCGATGTTAAGCCACTGCGGCGCGGGCTGCTTGCCGGCGATGGTGAGGTTGACGTAGTTGCGCGAACGCAGGCAGTGGTCCGCAACGGAGAGCAATGTGTTGGCATCCGGTGGTAGGTAGATGCGTACAGTGTTCGCCTTTTTGTTGGCGACGTGATCGATGAAGCCGGGATCCTGATGCGAGAAGCCATTGTGGTCCTGCCGCCAGACGTGCGAGGTGAGCAGATAGTTCAACGACGCAATGGGCTTGCGCCAGGGCAGATTGTGGCAGGCCTTCAGCCATTTGGCGTGCTGGTTGAACATGGAATCGATGATGTGGATGAAGGCCTCATAACATGAGAAGAAGCCGTGGCGGCCAGTGAGTAGATAGCCTTCGAGCCAGCCCTCGCACAGGTTTTCGGAGAGCACCTCCATCACGCGACCATCGACGGAGAGGTTTTCATCGACATTCTCATAGCGGGCGTCCCATCGCTTGCCGCTTGCCTGGTACACGGCCTGCAGGCGGTTGGAGGCGTTCTCATCCGGTGCGAACATGCGGAAGTTGCGCGTGTCGAGGTTGCGGCGCATCACCTCTTCGAGCATGTTGCCGAGCGTTGCGGTGGCTGAGTCGTCCTTGGCGCCAGGTACGTCGACGGATAGCGCGAAGTCGCGGAAGTTCGGCATGTCGAGCGGCTGCAGCAGCAGACCGCCATTGGTGTGCGGGTTGACGCTCATCCGTTCCAGGCCGCGCGGTGCGACTGCGCCGATCTCCTCGCGGAGGCAGCCCGCGTCGTCGAAGAGGTCTTTCGGCTTGTAGGAGAGCAGCCACTCTTCGAGCATCTTCAGGTGCTTCGGATTAGTGCGGACCTCCTCCAGCGGAACCTGATGGGCGCGCCATGTCCCTTCGATCTGTTTGCCATCGACGAACTTGGGTCCGGTCCAGCCTTTGGGCGTGCGAAGGATCAGCATGGGCCAACGGGGGCGCGTGGCGTCGTTTTTCGAGCGGGCATGCTTTTGAATCGCGCGGATCTCGGCGTACATGGCATCCATCACCGCGGCCATGCGGCGGTGCATGTCGATGGGGTCGTGGCCTTCGAGGACATGAGGCTTGTAGCCGTAGCCTTCAAAGAGCGAGACGAGCTCATCCGGCTCGATACGCGCGAGCACCGTGGGGTTCGCGATCTTGAAGCCATTCAGGTGCAGGATGGGCAGCACGGCGCCGTCGGTAATGGGATTGAGAAATTTGTTCGAGTGCCAGGAGGCTGCCGCGGAGCCAGTCTCCGCTTCGCCATCGCCCACGATGCAGGTGACGAGCAGGTCGGGGTTGTCGAACGCTGCGCCGTATGCGTGCAGAAGGGAGTAGCCCAGCTCGCCGCCTTCGTGGATGGAGCCAGGGACATTCGCCGCATCGTGTGAAGGAATACCGTAGGGCCAGGAGAACTGGCGGAAGAGCCGCTTCAGTCCATCGTAGTTACGCTCGATGTCCGGATAGACCTCGGTATAGGTCCCCTCAAGGTAGGTATTGGCCACAATGCCCGGTGCGCCATGGCCGGGCCCCACCACCAGCATGGCGTTGGCGTGGTGGTGGCGGATGATGCGGTTCATGTGGAGATAGATAAAGTTCAAGCCGGGCGTGGTGCCGAAGTGACCGAGCAGGCGTGGCTTGATGTCGTCGCGCGTGAGTGGGCGGCGCAGCAGGGGATTGTCCTTCAGATAGATCTGGCCAACTGAGAGATAGTTGGCGGCCCGCCAGTAGGCGTCCATGCGATCGAGTTCCTGCTGGTCCACTTTTTGCAAGCCAGTCTTTTTCGGGGTGGTCTTGCGGCTCGCGTGGGACTTGGCTTTTGCTTTGGCTACGGGCATTGACACTCTCCTTCAGGCATGTGGCGACGACGAATCAAGAGTATTGGATGCAGTCATGAGAGGCACTTACTGTTACGCCAGTATGAAGAGCGTTTGCCACTGGAGCGATATGTGGGGTGGTATACAGGCGGGGAGAGGCAACAGAGTCGACAGAATGCGCGCAAAACTGCTGGCGGCGATGGTGGGGTGCACGGGGCTGCTGCTTCCAGCGTTGACCGCTCCCCTGCGGATAGTGCATGCAGCGGAGCCGGTGCAGCGGCCCGATGCAACTCTCGATGCCGCATGCGCAGGCTGCCATCGCAGTATCTACGACCATTATGAGGCGACGCCGATGGCGCGTGCCAGCGGTCCGGCGATGGATGGACTGATGAAGGGCGAGTTTACCCATGAGGTCTCCGGCGTCCACTACCGCATCTATGAAAAACAAGCGAAGGCGTGGCTGAGCTACGCGCGTCCGGCGTCGGCCCCCGGCGGCTACCTGAGCGGCGAAATCGAGTTGGCCTACTTCGTCGGCTCGAATACGCGAGGGCGCACGTATCTGTTCGAGCGCGACGGCTATTGGTTCGAGACACCGATCAATTGGTATGCGAAGAAGCGTGTGTGGGACATGGCGCCGAACTTTTTGAACGCGCACGAGATGCCGTTGACGCTGCCAGTCGATCCGAACTGCCTGCACTGCCATGCCGGCGACGTTGCGCCGGCGATAGCTGGAGCACGCAATCACTTTGCCGGAGCGCCGTTTGGGCACGGCGGTATCAGCTGCGCGTCGTGTCATGGCGATGCTTCGGAGCATGTACGCACGCGCGGGAAGGCTGCAGTCCTGAACCCGGCAAAACTGGATGCGCCGCGCCGCGACTCCGTATGCCTGCAGTGCCACCTTGAAGGGGAGACGGCGGTCTATCGTCTGGGTCGCTCGTTGGCGGACTACCGACCGGGGCAGCCGCTCTTCGAGAGCGTGAGCTACTTTGTCCACCAGGGAGAGCTGGGTGCCGCGGGGCGCGCGAGCTCGCAATATGAAGCCTTGCTGCAGAGCGCGTGCAAGCGCGCCAGCGGCAACCGGCTGACCTGTACTACCTGCCACGATCCGCACTCGAGCGAAACCACGGCGACCCCGGCGGAGCGAGTTGCGTACTACCGCGCGAAGTGTCTGAGCTGCCATACAGGTGCGGCCTTCGCCACCACGCACCATCCGGAGCAGCCGGACTGTGCGAGCTGCCACATGCCGCGCAGTGCAAGCGAGGATATTGCTCATGAGCAGGTGACCGATCACCACATTCAGATACCGCAGACGGGAGCGAAGACGACACGGCCCAATCCGACCGGCGCGCTGACGCCTATCGGCAATGAGCAGTCGACAAACCGCGAGCTTGGACTCGCATATGCGCAGATGGCGCAGCGTGGAGGCCGCGCAAATGGGGAAATAGCATTGACACTGTTACGAAAAGCTGAGGCAGCGCAGACGCCGGCGACGCCCGATCCCGAGCTGCACACGCAGCTTGGCTTCCTGGAGCAGATGTCCGGCGATATCAAAGCGGCTGATCGCGAATATCGTGCGGCGCTCGCGGTCGATGCGAACGACGGGACCGCCCGAGGAGATCTGGCCGTGTTGTTTGCCGGGACAGGCGACTACGCGACCGCAGTGCGTCTGTGGCAGCGGGTCTTCGATGGCGACCCTGCGCAGGCCGCCGCCGGGTACAACCTGGCGCTGGAGCAGTGCCGGCTCGGACACAAAGACGATGCGCAGGCCACGCTGAAGCGGCTGCTCGGTTTTGCTCCGGACGACCGGCGTGCGCGCGCGCTAGCCGCGGCGCTGGCGGGCGGCGCGCAGCACTGTACTGACAGCGGAAATTAAAACAGTGGTAAATCATTCGCCGTAATGTTGGTTGACAAATGCTTGCAACCGTATCACTGTATTAGTACAGTGATCTTACGCATCCATTCCGGTTCGGGCGTCCCCATCTACCTGCAGATTGAGGCACAGGTGAAGCAGGGGGTGGCGGCGGGTGCGTTGGCGCGCGATGAGGCGATGCCCTCGATCCGCCAACTCGCCGCCGAGCTGCGCGTGAACCCGAACACGGTGGCGCGCGCCTACTCCAATCTGGAGCGTGAGGGGATCATCCGCACCGTGCCCGGCGGGGGCACATTTATCGCGGCACGCACGACCGGACTGGTGAAGACGGAGAAGCTGCGCCGGCTGCGACCGATGGCGACGCAGCTTGCCGTAGAGGCAAAGCAGCTGGAGCTGACGCGGGAAGATGCGACGCGGTTGCTCGAAGAGGCATGGAAGAGTTTAGGAACGCGAAGTGGGGTAGAGCATGACTGACTTGGCGCGAGATCTGACAATCGAGACGCGCGCGCTGGTGAAGCGCTACGGCAGTACGGCCGCGGTCGACGGGCTGAGCCTGAAGGTGCCGAAGGGCGCGATCTATGCGTTGATCGGGCGCAACGGCTCCGGGAAGACGACGACCATCCGCATGTTGCTGGACCTGGCGCGGCCGGATAGCGGGAGTGCGATGGTCTTCGGCATGGATTGCCATGCGGATAGGTGCAAGGTGCTGGAGCGCGTGGGGTACGTGGGCGATCGGCCGCTGCTCGGCGGCTACACCGGCGAGCAACTGGTGCGCTTCACGCGCGGCTTCTATCCGCGCTGGTCGGATGAGCTGTTGGAGCGTTATGTGCGCGTCTTCGATATTCCGATGAAGCGGCGTTTCCGCAACCTGTCGCGCGGCAATCAGACGAAGATGTGGTTGCTGCTGGCGCTGGCGCAGCAGCCTGACCTGCTGGTGCTGGACGAGCCGACGGCGGGACTCGATCCGGTGACGACTGATCAACTGCTTCGCGTGTTGGTTGAAGATGTCGCGGCGGAGGGGCGGACGGTATTTCTTTCGTCGCACCATCTGTCCGAAGTGGAACGCATTGCCGACTGGGTGGGGATGATCGACAAAGGCAAGCTGCTGCTGGAGGCGCCGATGGAAGAGCTGCGTAGCAACTTCCGCCGCATTCAGGTGGCCGGCGTTGCCGGGGCGGTGCCTGCTGCCGCAGTACGTGTGCGGCGCTCTGGCGGGAGCACAGAGTATGTGGTGCGCGATGGTGCAGAGGAGTTTGTGAATGCGCTTGAACGCGAGGGTGCGACAGTGCTGCAGTCGAGTCCGATGAATCTGTCGGAGATCTTTCTCGAATGTTTGGAAAGGGAGTAGCCATGTATCTCTCAAAGTTGTGGCGCAATGCGTGGCTGAGTGTCGCGATCTTTGCGGTGCCGTTTGTCTTTGAGCTCTATGCCCTGCTGCGGCATCCGGGAGGAGGGATTGGGATCGGATCGCATGCCAGCATCGAGTGGATGGTGGCGCGTTTCGTGAGCATCTCCGGCGCGCTCCTGCTCTTTGTGGGATGGTCCATGGGCGGCGAAGGGATCGGCCGCGACATCGCCGAGGACAACGGCGCGTTCCTGCTGACGCGGCCTCGCTCCAGGCGGTTCTTTCTCTGGTCCGACAGTGGCTTCACATTCGGCCTGATGGCGGTGCTGGCATTGGCGACGGTGCTGCTCTTCGATCTGGTTGCGCTCCTGCATCTCCTTCGATTGCCGCCTGGAGCGGCAATATCGGCAACCGTCATCATGATGGTTCCACTCTGCGGCGTTGTCTTCGCGGCGCTCGTATATAGCGTGACCTACCTGTGCACGATGTTGATACCGCGGCACAACACGGCGCGGGTCGTCTCGGTTGCGGTGCTGATCGGCTACACCTATCTGCACTTCAAATCCTTCAAGTGGGGCGGCGTGACGCGGTATCTTTTTCCGAGTTGGTGGGTCGATCCTTTTCCGAACAAATTCAGCTCTGCATTGGGGCCGCACGTGTGGCTCGAACTGGGTGCACGTGTGCTCGCAATTGTTCTGCTGCTGCTGGCGGCGCAGTGGGTTCTGGAGCGGCGCGAGATTCGCGCCTAACGGTGTCGCTGCCGGCCGTGGCGAGCTCCCACCCTGGCTTTCGCCAGAATGGGGCACCCATTGTTGCGGGTGTACTGGCAAACTGCAGAGTCTAGAAGCCGCGGGTATGCAAGTAGAGGACGATGCCTGACGCCACGAGGCAGTAGATGCCGAAGAGATACCAGCGTCCGGTCTCCAGCCAACTGCTCAACCACTTGAGTGCCAGCAGGCCGGCGAGGAATGAGAAGACCATGCCCAGCAGGCTGGACATGACGGATGCGTGCAGGTCGATCGGCGTACCTGCCGCAGCGGCGAGATGCGCAGCTTTGTGCAGGCGCAGCGCCTCTAGGCCCACCACGGCCGGGGTCAGTACCACCGCCATGGCGAAGCTGAATCGCTCGGCATACTCTTTCGGTGCGCCAAGCAGCATGCCCGTCGAGATGGTTGAACCGGAGCGGGAGAAGCCGCGAAAGGGCAGCGCTAGTCCCTGCACGACGCCCATCCAACCTGCTTGCGACATCGTGACACGGCTATGCATGCCAATCTCGTCATCCGGTGCACGAGACGAAGCAGCAAGGCGCTGACGCCTCTCCTGCAGGCCGGCGATAAGGATGACGATGCCGGCGGCTGCCAGCGCCGGTGCGATCCACTCCAGGTGGCTAAACATGGCCTCAATCTCACCGTGCGCGGTTCCACGCAGCAGGGTCTTCTCCAACAACTTCTTGATTGCCTCGCCGACCAGCCCGGTCAGCAGGGTCGCCCAGATGACGAGCGTCGCGAACCGCCGGAATGCGATGACACTGGAGAAGTACGCCTTCTTCCAGGTGCTCCAGAAGAATGCGATCACGGCGAACATGGTGCCGGTGTGCAGCATGACCAGAAGCAGCGTCATCTGAGGAGAAGAGGGGTCGAGTCCCATCAGCTTTTCCGCAACGACAACGTGCGCGGAGCTGGAAACCGGCAGCAGTTCAGCAAGTCCTTGAACGATGGCAAGGATGATGACTTTCAAAATAGGCATACAGCTAGTGTAAGCAACGGCAGCGGAGCCTATGGCGTGGCGCGTGCAGCCTGCGCTTTGCCGGCGCCTTCGGTAAGCGTGGTGATGTGGTCGATGTGTGGAGCAGGAAAGACTTCAACGAGGCCCGACGGCCAGCGTATCTCAAAATCGGTCAGCTTCGGCGAAGGGCCAAGACCGAAATGCAGGCGTAGATCGCTTGAAGAGTTGTAGGACGAGCCGCTGCGTACCTCATTGACCCAGGCCCGCTCCTTGCCGCCCGCTGTGCCACGCAGAACGACGCGTGCGCCGATGGCGCTGCGATTCGACTTCATGCCGATGAGCGCCAGGCCGATCCAGTGGTTGCTGTTGGCAGCGCGATTGACCAGCAGCATGGGCAGCGAGCTGACGTCGTTGATGACGACATCTTCGCGGCCGTCGTTCCAGAGATCTGCGACTGCCAGACCACGTGCCGACGCGGGCGTCGTAATACCGGGGCCGGAGTCCTTGGTGATATCCGCGAATTTGCCGTTGCCGAGATTGCGGTAGAGCAGGCGCGGTTCCTCGTAGTTCGAGCCCAAGTGACTACTATCCACCTCCGGGTAGACATGGCCGTTGGCAGAGAGGATGTCCGGCCAGCCGTCGTTGTCGACATCGACGAACATGGCGCCCCAGCCGAGTTTGTCGTTATTTATCCCGAGACCGGCGGGGAAGGTGACGTCGTCGAAGGTGCCATCGCCACGCGCGTGGTAGAGGGTCGCGGTGTCGTCGGAAAAGTTGGTCTTGAAGATGTCGAGATGGCCATCGCCATCGTAGTCGCCGATGGTGGAGCCCATGCCAGCCTGTTCGCGGCCGTCTTCGTTGAAGGCGACACCGGCATCGGCGGCGCGATCGGTGAAGGTGCCGTCGCGGTTATTGTGGTACAGCACCGCGGGCGTCGAGTCGCAGGCCATGTAGATGTCCGGCCAGCCGTCTTCGTCGGCGTCGAGGGTCGAGACGGAGAAGCAGTAGTGGCCGGTTGTCTTAGTGAAGCCACTTTTGGTGGAGACGTCTTCGAACTTGCCGTTGCCCAGGTTGTGAAAGAGCGTATTCGGCGCAAATTCAAGCCCGCGCGGGCCGCACATGACCGGCACGCCCTTCCAGGAGCAGCCTGCGGCCTTGCCGGGCTCGGGCACGCTCTTCAGGTCGAAATGGACATAGTTGGCGACGGCGATGTCGAGCTTGCCGTCGCGATCGTAATCCACGAAGGCGCAGCCCGTGCCCCACTCCTTGCCGGTACCGGCGACGCCGGCTGGCTCGGCGACCTCGCGGAAGTGACCGTGGCCTTCGTTGTGGTAGAGGCGATTCTTTCCGTAGCCGGTTACGTATAGATCGGGAAGCCCGTCGTTGTCGTAGTCGCCGACGCAGGTACCCTGCCCCCAGCCGCTCTCGGCCAGGCCGGAGCCCTGGGTCACGTCGGCAAAGGTGCCGTCGTGATTGTTATGAAAAAGGTGACTGGTGGGCGCCGTGGTCGCCTTGTCGGGCTCGGGGTGAAGGTAGGTGCCGTTGACCAGAAAGATGTCGGGGTAGCCATCGCCGTCGTAGTCCAAGATGGCCACACCCGAGCCGGTCGCCTCGAGAATATAACGCTTGGAGGTTACTCCTCCGTTGACGTTCAGCGTCTTGATGCCGGCCGCCGGAGCCACATTTTCAAACCAAGCCGGCGGTGGATGTGCGGGACTCGTGGGGTACGGGTCGGAGAGCTTCTGCGGAATGGCAAGTAGCGGCAGCAGAACCGCGTAAACGCTAACTACTAGCGCTTTCCGGATCGATAGCGATGAATACTCCATGGACGTCCCGATTGTAGTGAAGCAGATGCAGTTGTCCTATCAAACAGCTACCGATTTTTCTTTTGACACCGGCACATCCCCTCTTTATAGTTCGATCCGGACAGTAATCATCCTTTGGACGTAGAGGATGCTCGTACTAGCCAAACATAAAGCACTATCAAAAACGAAACTGGCGGCCGGATTTCAGACGCTACAAGGGCGCACCAGACAGCAGCAGTTGAAGCACTTTAGGGAGACCAGAGTATGACGAAGCGCATCCAGGCGGTGGTTACCGCATGTCTTGGTGTGGGATTAGCCCTTCTTCCGCACGTAGCGCACGCCCAGGCGGTGTACGGATCGGTCTACGGGACCGTGACCGACGCCTCGGGCGCAGCGATTCCCGGCGCAACCATCACCATCACCGACGAGGGCAAAGGCACGTCGGTCACGGCGAAGAGCAACGAGTCGGGCAATTACACGGTTGAGCACCTCATTCCGGACAACTACACCGTGAAGGTGGAGGCTGCCGGCTTCAAGGGCTTTGAGACGCAGCATTTACAGGTGCTGGCCGACTCGTCACCGAAGGTAGATGCGTCGATGCAGACCGGCGGCGCGAGCGAGACGGTCAACGTCAATGCGGATTCAATTCCGTCGCTCAAGACTGATCGCGCCGACGTAGCGACGACGTTCGACCAGAAAACGGTCGCCGATCTGCCCATTCAGGGCCGGAATTTTACGAGTCTACAACTGCTGCTCCCAGGAGCACAGCAGCTGGGCTGGAGCCACGCTGCCGATGAAAACCCGCAGGCCAGCCAGCAGATCCAAATCGACGGCCAGGCCTTTGGTGGTGTGGCGTACGAGTTGGACGGCACCGACAACGAGGACGCGATCCTCGGAATCATCGTTGTGAATCCTGCGCTCGATGCGATCACAGAAGCGAAGATTGCCACGCAGAACTTCGATGCAGAGTTCGGCAAGGCAGTCTCGGCGGTCGTGACCGTCCAGACGAAATCCGGCACAAACAGCTTCCACGGGAGCGCCTTCGACTATCGCCGCAGCAACGCTCAGTTGGCGCGTAACCCGTTCACGCAGTCCACGCCCAACGTGGTCACCGGGCAGCTGTTGCCGGGTGGCCTGTACAACCAGTTCGGCGGATCGATTGGCGGTCCGATCAAGAAAGACCGCGCCTTCTTCTTTGCCGACTATCAGGGAGTCCGGCAGAATATCGGCACCTCAGCTCAGATGACGGTGCCTTCGGCGCACTTGGTAAGTTCCTGCCTGAGCGGCGCCGGATGCGACTTCAGTGAGTATCAGAAGGCCCTGGCCCCGGCCAGCAATCCAACCCAAGACTTGATTTACAACCCGGTCACTCATCAGGCTTATACGAACAGCATCATCCCCAATAATCAACTCTCCCCTCAGGCGCTGGCTCTCTTCAAGCTCCTGAAGCCGTATGCACCAAATACTGCCGGCAACTTCAACGGGTTGCAGAACAACTATGCGGCGAGCGGCTCGGGGCTCTTCAATGACGACCAATTTGACGTCCGCCTCGATGCGCAGGCCACGCAGAAGATACACGCCTTCGTCCGCTTCAGCCGCTTCACCGACACTCTGTCCGGCACGACGATCTTTGGGCCGGCCGGTGGTGCGGGCTTCGGCTTGAACAACTATGGCGGTACATCGGTCGGCGCGAACGACAGCACGGCTGCGGGTGCGGATTTTGCAATTAACTCAAGTTTGCTGACCGACTTCCGGCTGGGATACTTCCGGTATGGCATCGACACCTCCAAGTACAACCAGGGCACGGCCTTCGCCCAGGGCTTGGGAATCCCCGGCGTCAACCTGGGGACGAACTTGACCAGTGGCGCATCGGGGTTCAATCTCGCCGATGTCGGGACGACGGCGGGTACATTCGCCACAAATCCTGGCAATCCGACCAGCGGCGGTGCGCAGTACGGCTCGGACCTGAACATCACGCGATGCAATTGTCCGCTCTCCGAACACGAGGATCAGTACCAGATCGTGAATAACTGGACCAAGATCATTCGCAACCACTCCGTCAAGTTTGGTGCGGACCTTCGCTACGCTCGTAACCTTCGCGTCCCCAGCGACACAGACCGTGCAGGCCAGTTCAGCTTCGGCAACGGCCCAACTTCGAATGGCGGCGGCATCGGCGGACTAGGATTCGCGACCTTTGTCTTGGGGGATGTCACGAACTTCGGACGCTATTACAGCAACACGGCCAATGCGAAGGAGTTCCAGAAACGCACCTTCTTCTACGTGCAGGACACCTGGCGTGCTACTCCGAACCTGACGGTCAATGCCGGCGTCCGCTGGGAGTTCTACTTCCCCGAGACGGTCAATGGCGCAGGCCAGGGTGGTCTGATGCGCCTCAATACCGGATTCATCAGCGTTGCCGGTATCGGTGGAATCGGCACCAATATGGGTTATGGGCTGGCGAGCAAAGCGATCGCTCCGCGTATCGGCGTGGCATACCAGCTAAACCCAGCCACTGTCATTCGTGCGGGCTATGGACGTAGCTTCGACCTCGGCGTCTTCGGCTCCCTCTTCGGTCATACGGCTACCCAGAACCTGCCAGTCCTGTTGAACCAGTCGCTCAATGCAACCGGGGGCCAGACACAAGCAGCGTTCACCCTCGCACAAGGGCCGTCTCTCCCGAATCTTCCCCTGTCGGCGGCGCAGGTGCCTTCGAATGGTCTGATCCCGAACCCAGGCTATGAGGTCGATACCAAGGCCCGTCCCGACCCGAATCGGCTTCCCACTATCGATGCGTGGAACCTCAGCGTCCAGCGTTCCATCACGCCGACAATGTCGCTGACCATGGCGTACGTGGGCAACAAGGGCACACACACCCTGAGCGCCGCCGATGGCAACAGTACGAATCCAAACGAGTCAGCGATCTTCCTGCCCGCGCAATATAGCAAAAATGGGCAGACGCTTCACTATGATGGGAGCGTGCCGGCGACGGCGGGAGGCGGGACCGGTATCAGCACGGACAACGGTACCGCCAATCAAATCCTGTTGCAGCGCTACTACGGCGGTTCGTTGGCTGCTTGCAAGGATGCCGCATACATAGCCCAAGCGACTCAAGCGGGCGCGCTGGCGGGGATTCCATCAGGGGGCTGCGGTTGGACGAGCGCCATTCAATACAACGGCAACGACCAGGACACGCATTACAACGCACTGCAAGTGAGCCTGGAGAAGCAGTTCAGCAAGGGCCTTTCGTTCACCGCAAATTACGCGTGGCAGCGGGCCTATAACTGGAGCTCGGGCTTTGTGACCTGGGACCGGAGCGCAGTCAAGGGTCGCGATGATTCACTGCGTGAGCAGCAGATCGTCACATACGGCAGCTACCAGCTGCCCTTCGGACGCAAGGCTATGTTTGCCTCCAACGTTCCAGGCTTTGTCGATGAGATCATCGGCGGCTGGCAGCTAAGTCCGGTGCTTAACTGGTCCAGCGGCCTTCCGTTCACCGTCGCCTATGCAGAGTGCGGTCAGGTGATCCCAAGCGACGCTCCATGCTACGTCAACGGCGACACGCGCAATCTGAAGGTAACCATCGGCAAGCTGGATCCTGTTGCGCACCACCGGCTCTTCATCCAGGGCACGAACACGCCCCTCACGCAGCAGTCATTCTCGAATCTGAGCGCGCCGGGGCTGGACCAGATCGGCAGCGGCGGGAGAAACGGCAACTTTGGCCCCAATTTCTTCAACACCGATCTAGCGGTACAGAAAAACTTTCCGATTCATGAAGAGTTTTTCGCGCAATTCCGTATGGATGCATATAACGTCTTCAACCACATGAGTCTCTCAAATGCTGGAAATGGGTTTAATGCCAGCACGACCGTCAACGTAGACCAGGGACCCCAGTACGTGAGCTCCCTCTTCCCGAGCCAGTTCCCCACTCGGCAACTGCAGTTCTCGGTTCGCTTGCAGTTCTAAACACAATGTTCCTTTCACCACGAGGAGAGCTTCTGCTCTCCTCGCTTCTTTTGCAGTAGAGTCGTGCCATGCAGTTGCGTGTTTCTTGTCTGAACCTGTGCATCGCAGTGCTCCAGGTCTCTCTCTGCTGTGCCGCGTATGGGGAAGGGTTGCAGGCTCCTACAACTCTTCCTGCTGCGCCTGTGGCCCAGGCATCCGTTGCGCCGCCGACCGTTGCCGGAGCGGAGCGGCTGATAGAGAGCGGCCAGTTGACCGAGGCGATGCAGGCGCTGGATACATTGGCGTCAGAACGGCCCGAACCCGCGCGTGTGGAGCGGTTGCGTGGGACAGCGCTCTACATGCGTGGTGACATGGCGGGAGCCGATGCCGCATTCGCGAAGGCGCTTGTGCAGGATCCGGCGGATCACGAGTCGGCACAGATGCGCGGCGTTGCGTTGTTCCGGCAAGGGAAGGCGGCGGAAGCAATTCCGCTGCTGGAAGGCTCGCAGAGCGCAACCACCACGACGAATGTGGACGGCAACTACGTGCTCGCGCTCTGCTATATGGACACACGCCGCTATGACGATGCTCGCAGGGCGCTTGCCGCACAGTATGGATTTGCACCCGACGCGCCGGAGGCTTATTTGCTGGCTGGGCGGTTGCTCTTCCGCCGCGAGTACCTGCCTGCCGCACAGGCGGCGGCCGAGAAGTCGATTGCACTTGCGCCGAACCTTCCGCTGGCGCATGAGCTGCTGGGTGAGATCGTGCTGGCCAAGGGCGACCTGGCCGCTGCCGTAGCGGCATTCGAGCAGGAGCGTGCTGTCAATCCACTCTATGGCGAGGTCTATGACCGGCTGGGGGATGCATATATGCGGATGGGGGACTATGCGAAAGCACAGCAGTCGTTGAACCGCGCTGTGCTGCTCGAGCCGAGCTCGACTGCTCCGTTCATCCTGCTGGGAAAGGTGTTGTTGAAGCAGCACAATGCAGCGATGGCAACACTCTATCTGGAGCGCGCGGTGCGGATGGATCCCGGCAGTTACATGGCGCATAGTTTGCTGGGGCAGGCCTACCGTTCGGCGGGACGTACCGCGGATGCGCAGCGCGAAACCGAGACTGGCGAAAAGATCCAGGCGGCGAGCACACCGGTGCTCGGCAAGCCGTGAGTCCGTTCTTCCAACAGGTTCACCGGCGTGGTGCGATATCTGCGTATTGCTTCGCATTGTTGCTGGCGCTCCCGACTGGTGCGCAACAGCCATCGAAATCGACCTCCCACAATCGGGCAGACGCAGCATTTCGTGCAGGCTATGCCGCCGCAGAGCATGGCGATCTGGAGGCCGCAAGGCGGCAGTTTGCGGAGGTGGTGCGGTTGTCGCCAGCGGTGCCGGAGGGTCACGCAGCGCTAGGCGCCGTGTTGCTGCAGCTCCGGCGGCCGGCAGCAGCAGTGCCGGAGTTGCAACGCGGGCTTGCGTTGAAGCCTGGCGATGCCGATATGCAGGCGAACCTGGCGGTGGCGCTGGTGCGGAGCGGGGAGAGCACGCAGGCTCTTCCATTGCTGCGAACCTTGGCAGCCGATGCGGAAGGGGCACATCGCGCACTTCCGGACGATGTGGTAGTGGCCTATGCGCAGGCGCTGCTCACAACTGGAGACGCACCAGGTGCCCAGCAGCAGCTGCGTGCAGCTCTAACGGTGACGCCGAACAGCGCGACGCTGCATGACGCACTGGGCTCGCTGCTGGCGCAGCAGGAGGCTTGGGCGGCAGCGGGGAAGGAGTTTACAGAGGCGGCGCGCTTGGCGCCTCTGTCCGCGGAGGTGCTGTTGCACCTCGGCATCGTGCAGTTTTCTCAGGGAGAACTCGCCGCAGCCGAGGCGACACTCGAACGGGCGCTGACACTGGCGCCTGACGACCCCGGGGTGCTGGCGCAACTCGCCACCGTGCAGGTTGCAAATGCTCAAGACGACGCAGCGCTTGCGATTGCGCAGAAGGCAGTCGCGCTGGCGCCGGACTCGCCGGAGGCGGCGTATCCCCTGGCGCTGGCGCTGCAGGCGCTGGGACGAGAGAAGGAGGCGACGCCGGTTTTCGAGCGGGTTGTGGCGGCTGAGCCGAAGAACGCAGGCGCGTTGACCAACTACGCACTGGCGCTGGTGCAGCAGGGGCAGGCGAGGGAGGCGATTCCGCTCTACACAAGGGCGCTTGCGCTCACGCCGAACGATCCTGTGGTGCATGAGGACCTGGGCGTGGCGTATCTGCAGGAGAGCGATCTGGACGATGCGATCCGCCAATTTGAGAATGGCCTGAAGCTGGACAGGGACAATCAGCAGCTCCACTACAACCTGGGGCTGGCATACAAGTTAAAGGACGATACAGCGCGAGCTGTGCCGGAGTTGGAGGAGGCGGCGCGACTCGATCCGAACTCGCCCGACCCTGCCTACACGCTGGGCATCCTTTATATGCAGGCGGGCCGCTTCGACGATGCCGCAGTACAGTTGCGTCGCACGCTCAGCTTGCGACCGCAGAACGGCGATGCATGGGCTGTGCTCGGCAGCGTATATAAGCAGCAGAACAAGATGCCGGAGGCAGTGGACGCGCTGCGTCACGCTATTGCGCTGTTACCGGAGCAGCCCGGGCCGCATATCACGCTGGCCGGTGTGCTGGCCGAGCATGGGCAAAAAGAAGAAGCAGCAGCAGAACGGAAGCAGGCCGCCGACTTGACGCGTGTGGCAGTGAATCGGCAGCGTGCCACCTTTGCCACCAACACCGGCAACATGCTGCTGGGCAAGGGGCAGGTGGCCGATGCGATTGAGCGCTATCAGGAGGCGGTGACGAGCGACGCCTCATTCACCGATGCGCACATTGGTCTGGCAACTGCGCTGGAACGGCAGGGTCGAACGGCAGAGGCTGCGGCAGAGCGCGCTAAGGCCGCAACACTGCAGAAGCCCGCCCAATGAGGGATGCCGTCGAAAGCGAGCGGTCGCTATACTGGCAGCGCTCTTCTGCTACGTGAATGCTGGAGGTATTTCGATTGCCTTGGACCCGCCGCCATGTGCTTCGTTCCCTGAGCCGGACCGCGCTGGTGCTGCCGTTCGCCGATGTTCTCGCCATTGCGGTGCCACCATGGAGCCGCGCGGATGGCCAGCAGACGCCTGCTGCGCAGCATGACTATGAGACAAAACCGGTGGCGCCTCCCACAGGACCCGTTTCTCCTATTGCCGGGACGCCACTGGGTGTGAGCTTTATCGACGTCGCGCACGAGAGTGGTTTGAACGCGAAAACAATCTACGGCGGCGTGGGGAAGAACAAATATCTGTTGGAGACGACTGGCTGCGGTGTTGCGTTCTACGACTACGACGCGGATGGCTGGATCGATATCTTCCTAGTGAATGGTTGGCAGCTGGAGGGCTTCGCAAAAGGCGCCGAGCCGACCTGTCACCTCTTCAAAAACAATCGCGATGGCACCTTCACCGATGTGACGGCGAAGGCGGGACTGCAGCGCAGCGGCTGGGGGCAGGGCTGCTGTGTCGGCGATTACGACAACGACGGCCACGACGATCTATTCGTCAGTTACTACGGCCAGAACGCGCTCTTTCACAACAACGGCAACGGCACCTTCACCGATGTGACCGTGAAGGCGGGGCTGACCCAGGCCAAGACGCGCTGGAATTCCGGCTGCGCATTCCTTGACTATGACCGCGACGGGCACCTCGATCTGTTCGTTGCGAACTACATCGATCTGGATCTGAAGACTGCGCCAGTGCCGGAGTCCGGACCGTGTACGTACAAAAGCATCCTGGTTGCGTGCGGGCCTCCGGGACTGCCGGGCGGCAAGAATGTTCTGTACCACAACAACGGAGACGGCACCTTCACCGATGTCTCGCAAAAGGCCGGTATGTGGGGCACGATCGGTAACTATGCGTTGAGCGTTGCAGTCGCCGATCTGGATAACGATGGATGGCCTGACATTTATGTTGCGAACGATTCGACCGCGGCCACGCTCTACCAGAACCAGAAGGACGGAACCTTCAAGGACGTCGCGATCGAATCGGGGGCGGCGTTTTCCCCAGATGGCAAGCCGCAAGCGGGCATGGGCGTGTCGATCGGCGATTACAATCGCGACGGCAACCTGGACGTGGTGAAGACAAACTTCGCCGGCGACACCGATTCGCTCTACACCAATCTCGGCGATGGAACGTTTGAAGACCACACCTACATGTCCGGGCTAGGCATCAACACGCGCTATCTGGGGTGGGGCGTGGGCTTCTTCGACATGGACAACGATGGCTGGCTCGACCTGTTCATGTCGAACGGGCATGTCTACCCGGAAGTGAGCGGATCGAAGACGGAGGCGCCCTATGCCGAGCACAAGTATCTCTATCGCAATTTACGCAATGGCCGCTTCGAGGACGTGAGCGATAAGGCAGGGCCGGGAATTGCAGCACCTGTGCCGGCGCGCGGCTGCGCCTTTGGCGATTATGACAATGACGGCGACTTGGATATCGTGGTGAACTGTGTCAATACGTATCCGCAATTGTTGCGATGCGACTCAACTTGGAAGCGTAATTGGATCAAAATCAAGGCGGTGGGTGTGAAATCGAATCGCACCGGGATCGGCGCGCGAGTCTCGGTGACGGCGAAGACCGATCCTGCCGCAACGAAGCCGTTATTGCAGGTGGACGAGGTGCGCAGCGGCGGCAGCTACTACTCCCAGAACGATCTGCGTCTGCACTTCGGACTGGAGAAGGCCGAGGCCGTGGATGCGGTTGAGATCCGCTGGCCCTCCGGACAGGTGGACACATGGAAGAACCTGGCGGCAAACAAACTCTACGTTCTGGCCGAAGGCGGCAAGCTGGTAAAGGCGGAGACGCTGACGGGGTGGAAGAAGTAGCGATCAACGCGATGCGGAGACCAGAGCGGATTCCTCGATGCAGTGAAGTGGAAAGAAGCGCTCAACCACTGCCGCTAAAGTGGGTGCCCCATCCTGAGCACCGCGAAGGGTGGGATGCCACGAGTCTGCTTCTTTCGTTCTATTCCCGCTCATGGGTTCAGGAAACTAATCTGCGGCCATGCCGGATGGGCTTGAACGGATTCAGAATGCCGGGCACCTGCACTTTCTCACCTTCAGTTGCTAGGGGCGGCAAGCCAAGCTGGCTTTAGAGTGCGACCGGGATATCTTCTGCGAGACGCTCGAAGCAATGCGCTTACGTTGGGAGTTTCGCGTTATGGTTACGTCGTGATGCCGGAGCATGTGCATCTGCTGGTGAGTGTACCGGTGCAGGGAACACCGGCGGTGGCGATGCAGATGTTGAAACAGACGGTTTCGCGTCGCGCGGGATCTGTGGGGCCGTTCTGGATGACTCGGTATTACGACTTGAATGTCTGGTCATCGGAGAAGGTCAATGAAAAGCTGGAATACATTCACTCAAACCCAGCTCGACGGGGGTTAGTGTATGAGGGGATTGATTGGACCTGGAGTAGCGCTCGGTTCTATGCGGGACTTGGTGTTGGTCCGGTTGTGGTGGAGCGGTCGGTGGAGCTGGTCTTGCCGGGTTCTGTCGGGGTGCCTTGAGGCGGAGATTGGTGGTATCCCACCCTTCGCTTTGCTCAGGATGGGGCACCCGGTATTGCTTACCCGAAAGTGTGGTTGCTCCCAGCCTGTCAGCAATTTCTACTTTCATTGTGTTGATCGAGGCATGATATGGGGCATGAAGGATCGTTAAACGGAATTCCGTTGATGTTTGCGCTGATCGGAGCGATCTGCGATTGGATTTATCTTAGGAGAGGCGGAAAGCGACCAACATCCCGTGAAAAAGTAGTTCTGGTGATAGCGACTTTCGTCTTGTTCGGCTCTATAGTGCTGTTGTCGGTTCGCGGAGCGTCAAACTATGCGCTCGGCGAGGCGACCGGAGATTTTACATCGCTCTTATTTGTCTGCTGGGAGGCTGGACGTTGGTGGACCCGTCACAGAAACCCTTTAGAGCGTAAAGTATAGAACCGAATGCCGCAACACAAACAGAAAGCCCCTCGCTGACGCGAGGGGCTTCTGTTTGTAGCGATGACTAAGTCTGATCGGACAGCGTAGTGGCGACCGGAGGTCGCATTTCGCCGTCCGCGCAGGACTAGTACATGCCTTCCATGCCGCCGCCGTGACCTGCGGGGGCTGCCTGCTTGGGCTCGGGGATCTCCGAGACCATGGCTTCGGTCGTCAGCATGAGGCCGGCGATCGAGGCCGCGTTCTGTAGTGCGGTGCGGGTGACCTTGGTCGGGTCGATGACGCCGGCCTTGACTAGGTCCTCGTACTCGTTGGTTCCCGCGTTGTAGCCGAAGTGCGGGTTCGAGTTCTCGTGGATCTTGCCGACAACCACAGCACCCTCTTCGCCGGCGTTGCCGACGATCTGGCGCAGTGGCTCCTCGATGGCGCGACGGACGATCTGTGCACCGATCTTCTCGTCACCCTGGAGCGTCTTCACGAGCTCATCTACATCTTTCGCCGACCGGATTAAAGCCACACCACCGCCCGGGACGATGCCTTCTTCGACAGCTGCACGGGTAGCGTGCATGGCGTCCTCAACGCGAGCCTTCTTCTCCTTCATCTCGGTCTCGGTTGCGGCACCCACCTTGATGACGGCCACGCCGCCGACCAGCTTGGCGAGGCGCTCTTGAAGCTTCTCGCGGTCGTAGTCGGAGGTCGTCTTATCGATCTGGTTGCGGATCTCCTTGACGCGGCCTTCGATAGCCTTGGAGTCGCCCTTACCTTCGACGATGGTGGTGTTGTCCTTGTCGATGGTGATGCGCTTGGCACGACCCAGGTCTTCAAGCTTCACGTTCTCGAGCTTGATGCCGAGGTCTTCCGTGATGGCCTTGCCGCCGGTGAGCTTTGCGATGTCCTCAAGCATGGCCTTGCGGCGATCGCCGAAGCCAGGGGCCTTGACGGCCGCAACCTTGAGCGAGCCACGCAGCTTGTTGACCACGAGAGTCGCGAGTGCGTCGCCGTCGACATCTTCCGCGATGATGACGAGCGGCTTGCCGGTCTGCACGGTCTGCTCGAGCAGGGGCAGCAGATCCTTCATGGTGGAGATCTTCTTCTCGTGGATCAGGATGTAAGCATCCTCAAGCGCTACTTCCATGCGGTCCGGATCGGTGACGAAGTAGGGCGAGAGGTAGCCGCGATCGAACTGCATGCCCTCGACCACTTCGAGCTGGGTCTCGAGCGTCTTCGACTCTTCGACCGTGATCACGCCATCCTTGCCGACCTTCTTCATGGCCTCGGCGATGATGGTGCCGATGGTGGAGTCGGAGTTGGCGGAGATGGTGCCGACCTGCGCGATCATGTCGCCGGAGACGGGCTTCGAGAACTTGCTGAGTGCGCCCCCCTGGACTGCGCCGTTCTCATCGCGCTTGCCGACGATGGCCTCAACAGCCTTGTCGATGCCGCGCTTCAGCGCCATGGGGTTTGCACCGGCCGCGACGGTCTTGACGCCTTCGCGGTAAATAGCCTGGGCCAGAACCGTGGCGGTGGTGGTGCCGTCGCCGGCAACGTCGGAGGTCTTCGATGCGACCTCGCGGACCATCTGTGCGCCCATGTTCTCGAGTGCGTTGGCGAGCTCAATCTCCTTGGCGACAGTGACGCCGTCCTTGGTGATGGTCGGCGAGCCGAACTTCTTCTCGATGACGACGTTGCGGCCCTTAGGACCGAGGGTGACCTTCACTGCATCGGCGAGTATGTTGACGCCGCGCAGGATGGCCTGACGGGAATCTTCTCCGTGCAGAATCTGCTTTGCCATTTGCTATCTCCTTGAAACTGTTCTCCGCGAAGTGCGGCGGAGTTGACTGAGTCGTTCGATCAAAACCCACCCTAGCTGCGCCAGGGTAGGGCACCCGGATAGGGGCGGCTGCAAGCTACTTGGACTTGAGGATGCCGAGGACTTCGTCTTCCTTCATGATCAGAAGTTCTTCGCCGTCGATCTTGATCTCGGTGCCGCCCCACTTGCCGAACAGGATGCGGTCGCCGGCCTTGACGTCGAGGGGGAATACCTTGCCTTCATCGTTGGACTTGCCCTTGCCGACGGAGATGACTTCGCCTTCCTGGGGCTTTTCCTTGGCGGTGTCGGGGATGATGATGCCGCCGCGCAGGGTCTCGCCCTCTTCAATACGGCGGACGAGGATGCGGTCGTGCAGCGGAGTGAAGGTGGAGGTCGCTGCTGGTGCTGTTGCTGTAGGCATTGCTTCTCCTTGTTTGGTTGCGCGGGCATACCCGACGCGGGTGACGTTGCGAATGGGTTGGGGGAGCGGACGGCCATCCCGAAGCGGTCTTAGCACTGTCCGCCTTCAACTGCCAAGGTAGGCGCTTCCGCTCCCGGCTGTCAAGGGCACCGTCGCAGAATATGAGTGCGTTGCGCTCATACTGCAGCGCGCGGGCGCCACGCGGCTGTTGATCCAGCCATCCCATGTCTGCTCATGAGACGCATTTCCGTGAGCCTGGGCATCGCAAGCTGCTAGATTGTCAGGCAGGTTTTGCGGAGGTTGGAACATATGCCGTGGTTTGCAGTGGAAGGCGATGCGCTGACGGAAGAGCAGATTCGCGGAGCGGTGACACGCTTGCTGGAGGAGGCTCGGCAGCGGGTGAAGCGCGATCTCAAGCGGGTCTTGTTATTGCCGCCAGACCTGACCCGCATGCACAGTGGCGCGGGGCGCATCACCGAGTGGCTGTATGAGGGACTGGCAGGTTGCGAGGTCGCCGTCATTCCCACGCTGGGGCAGCACCAGCCGCACACGGAGCAGGAGAATCGCGAGATGTTCGGGGCGATCCCGCATCGGATCATCCATGCGCACGACTGGCGAGGTGGCTGCACCCGGGTGGGGACGATTCCCGCGAGCCTGGTCGCGGAGACGACGGGCGGCGCGGCGGACTGGGAGATTCCTGTCGATTTGAACTCCATGCTGATGAATCAGCAGTGGGATCTGGTGATCAACATCGGGCATGTGGTGCCGCATGAGGTGCTTGGCTTTGCCAACCACAACAAGAACTACTTCATCGGACTGGGTGGCAAGGACACCATCTGCGCGTCGCATATTGCCGCTGCCGTTTATGGCGTAGAGAACAACATGGGCTGCCTAATCACACCACTGCGCGCCTGCTACAACTGGGCGGAAGAAAAGTATCTGGGTCACTTGCCGGATGTCTATCTGCAAATCGTGATGCGCCGCGACGCAAACGAGAAGTTGGTGACAAGTGGTATCTATGTCGGTGACGACTTGGAGACCTACCTGGCCGCCGCACGTGCCAGCCGCGTGCAAAACATCACCACCTTCGACCGTCCGGTGCGGAAGGTGGTCGCGGTGATGCAGGCGGACGAATTTCGCAGCACGTGGGTGGCGAACAAGGCGGTCTACCGCACGCGCATGGCGCTGGCCGATGGCGGGGAGCTACTGGTGATCGCGCCCGGCCTGGAGCGTTTCGGCGAGCAGCCGGAGGTGGATGCACTTATCCGCAAATATGGCTACACCGGCACGGAGCGCATTCTGCGCCTCTACAAGACCGAGCCCGATATGCAAGAGATCCCGCATGGGGTGGCCCATCTGATCCACGGATCGAGCGAGGGGCGCTTCACCATCCGCTATGCGCCGGGACATCTGGGCCGGAAGGACATCGAGGGCGTGGGGTACGAGTACGCGGACCTGCGCGAGGTAGAAGCACGCTATGCGCCGGAACACATGACCGAAGGCTGGAACAGCATGCCGGACGGCGAAGAGGTCTTCTACATCAGCACGCCGTCCGCCGGCCTGTGGTCGACGACACAGAAGTTGAAGAATCCCGCGCGACGGGAGCTGGCAACGGCATAGGGAATAGTTTGACGCAGGACGACGCAACTCTATTCATGCTGAATCTTTAGAAGGACCGGGTTACGAAGCCCCGACACAACCGACGGCGTGTTTTCTGTCCACACACGTGCTGTTGCATTGTCCTTGAGAGTCTTCATGTAGTTTCCAAGAGTGGTGACAACATCGATCTCGAGTTCGTTCACTCCCGGTCGTGCTGCCGCGGACAGATCCGCGGACAGATCGTAGACATGTTTCCCAAACCACCTCACTCCGATGGCGCGACCATTGAGGGTCACCTTTGATACATCGTGGAGATGGCCAAGATCCAACCAGAGCTTCCCCGACCCCTTGGGGATGTTTACCTTTGTCTTATAAGAGACCGTACCTGCGAAGGAATGCAAGTGTTCTTGCAAGCCTCTATCTTGGAGATCCGGAGCCTGCATTGATTCCACAGCGCCCGCTATGGAGGTAAGCCTGACCTGCCAAGGTCCTTCGAGCGGTTGAACGTTTGTCCGCTCACTTGGCTGCCTAGCAGCATGTTCCGGAAGATCCTGCGCGAGTTTGTTTGCGTTTTGCAACCGTGATTCCGGTTCAAAGACGATGAGCTTAGACTCGGATGGTCCGAGAGCTATGGTCATGCCATGTTCTGAGGAGGGAGTGAGCTGGCGAGTTCGTTTACCGGTCAGTGCATCCCATAGCCAGCTGCTTTTGTCATGGGTATCGAAGCGCGCTGTAAAGGAGTGCGATGTATCTGGGCTGTAATTTGAGAAAAAGTAGATGTCGCGGCTGCCATCCCGGTAATGAAGCTGGCTTACATAATCGGTAGGATCACTGATCGAGACATACGGGTGGAATGCGTAGCTCTGCTGCAGGCTACGGTACCAGTCCACCATATTTGACTCATCTACGGGAATCACAGCCACGCGCGCAGGGTCGTTTTGTCTCAGGTCTTCGATCGACGTGGAGACGACCTTGCTGCGCTTCTTCTCGTCAACGAAGCCAGGCGCCATGTCGGGCGCCCTCTCGAGAAAGAGGATTGTTCCTCCCGACTGCACGAATGCGGAGAGCCTTTCGGCGGTCTCCGGCTCCAGTGAGTGCAGGTCTGCAAGAAGCAGAGCCTTATATGAGCGCTGGCCGAAGACGAGTCTGCCGTTTTCCACCCGGGATTGCCGAATGATCTCTTCCGAGACGTAGTCGCATCCGTTTCCATTTTGATGAACTGCTTCCCACAGCTTGAACACGTAATGCGGGTATGCGAAGCTGGGGAAAGGATCGCGCTGGAAGCCATAGATGGCAGCAAGGTCTGCCATCGGAGGCAAAATCGCTATATCCGCCTGCATCACTGAGTTCTGAAAAAGGGCGGAGAGTCTTGCGATGTAATCCGCCCAAAGCTTGAAATACGGCCACCATGTATTGCGCTCGCTGAAGTAAGTCCCGTATCGCACCCAACCTGGAAATGGCGCACTTGGAGGGCTGTAGTTGAAGCCGTGCAGGACGCTTTGTGTGACTCCGGAGAGAAGGCTTTGGTCTCCGGCTACCTTGATTCTATCCAGGGAGGTATGGAAGGGATCGTCGGTATTCGTCATCTCTTCGCAGCTGACGAGTTGCTTGTGTGCCAGATGGGCTGCCGATGAAACGAACTTGTTGATCATCGTGTAGTCTCTGCCGATACGGTAGTCGCCGATGCCAAACGGCATGATCTGCTCGGAGCGTATCCAGGTCTCACATTCAGGAATGTCGACCGTCATGCTGCCGGTCATGACATCGCATTCCCTCCCATAGGCCTGCATGCGTGATTTGACCCCGATACTATGACACCAGTCGACAAATGTTTGGACGAAACGCTCTTGGAAGAGCTGACGCTTCAGCGTTTCGAAGTCGTAGCGAACGAGTTCTACTCGACTCTTGAATTCCGCGGAGAAGGTCGCACCGTCACTTCCAGAGACTGGGTTGCCCATCTCGCCGACTTTGAACAAGACGAACGGCAGCCATGGAAGCAGGTCATATCCCCTTCTCTGCCGAAATTGTTCCGGCATGTCATTGCACCAGTTGGCGCCCTCCAACTCGATGCTGTCTGTAAAGAACGCCCGAACCTGTTGATGTAGGGGGCCCAGCTTTGCAGAGAGCTTGTCTGAGATGCGGTTGAGATATCGCTTCACTGCACCCGCGTCATAGTGGTTGAGTACAGGACCATCCGCCCCTGGCGCACCATTGATGACAGCCATAAAGCCGGTGAGTTTGACGAGAAAATACAAAACATATTTCCCGGGAGGAATCTCAATCGCGATTTCATTCTTTCCCAGCTGGTTGTTGAGGACGATCTGTTCCGTTTCTGCTTCCAGGTTGAGTGGAACCAAGGTGAGATGGATGAGTTCTTTCAAAGCATCTCTATAGGGCGATACAAGCGGTGGGTTCACCTCATGGATCAGTTCTTCTTGAGTCAATGTCAGATGTACCGGCCCGGAGACATCCCTTGTGCCGAGAGCGACCATCTGTGTCTGATCCGCTCGCGGCAGGAATTCTCCTCCGAACGGCCATCCGGAGCCGACGATCATGTCACAGGTAAGATCTCGCTCCTTTGCGCCTCGGAGTACAACGGCCAGCGTCTGTATCCACTCGTCGCTCAGATAGACCAGCGCTTTCGTCTCCAGCGGATCCGCTTGGGCAGGAAACTTGATGGGATTGATTTCCACGCCGCCAATGCCGGCTGCTTGTAGAACCTCCAGTTCTCTTAGGAGTTCCGTGCCGGTGACGCGATCTCCGTTCCACCACCAGCGGACCATGGGACGATAACAGCTTGGAGGATCTTGAAAGAGTTGATATGTATGCGCGTCGGCCTCAGGGCCGTCTTCCGACGGGGCAGGGAATGGAACCGCAAACCAGTCTCCGCGAGCCGGTGCCATGCTGCTGGCGGCCATCGCAAGAGAGAGGCTGTGTAAGAAATCCCGTCGTAACATCAGTGGTCCTCATGGTGGTGTGGATCATGCAGAGTGGATACTTACGCAGCTAGCAGGTTATTCGATTCGTTTCAGAATTACCCGGCAACGGATGCGACATTGACATTGCACCGCAGTTACGACGGGCGTGCGCGATACGAAAACACGGGAACGTCCACCGGCCTGCTGTAGACAATGCTGGGAGGGAGAGTCATCATCCATGTGCTCTTTGTACCAGAGTGACGCGTACCAGAGTGACGCGGGTGGGTGCACAAGACAGCGCCACGGCACAACTCATCGAGTCGTGCCGAGTTTGTGTCGAGGCCTTGGACGCTCTTACTGTTGAGGCCAAGCTGCTGCTGGAATAGCCGAACCACCCGCGTTTTGGGAGCGGCCTCAACAGTTAAAAGTAATCCTTTACACGATGCGGTACGTATGACTTGCAAAATCGAGAGACAGTGCGCAACCTCCCTGTCATCTTCGGGTCTGAATCTGCAGAAATGTTGGATTCGGCCGATCACGATTCAGGAGCGTTGTATGCGATTCACCTTCTCCCCCTTTTGTATTGACTGCCGCATTGCTGTTCTGTGTTCCAGACGGCCTGCTTCTGGCCCAGGATCAGAGTCAGCCGGCGGCAAACGCAGCTCCTCCGACGGCTACCTCACAAACAGCGCCGTATCCGCAACCTCGAAAGGCTCCGAATCCGCACCACCAGGCAAAGAGAATGGCTGCAAAGCTGGGTCTCTCCCCGGACCAGCAGTCGCAGCTCTAACCGATTCTTGCGGATCGAGATGGGCAGATGCAGAGTATTCGCGCGGACACGACGTTAGCCCCGAAGGATAGACGGGCGAAAGCGCAGAGCATCAAGCAGGACAGCGAAAACAGAATCGAATCCATTCTGAGTGACGCGCAAAGACAACAGTACGAACAGATGAAGCAGGATCACCGCAACAAGAAAGAGCAGAGAGCAACTGTTCCTGCAAACAGCTGACAAGTAGTAAGAACCATTCATCCTAATGCCAGATATGGCCCGCGAGTGTGACCATGAGCAAGTTGATTTATCTCCGTAACGTTTTCCTTGCGCTGCTTTTAAGCGCTGTGCCGGCAGTGTCGTTCGCACAGATCGGCATCGGTGTTTCCATTCGGGTAGCTCCGCCGGTTCTGCCGGTGTATACGCAGCCGCCCTGTCCAACTCCCGGCTTTCTCTGGACACCTGGCTACTGGGGCTATGGGACGGCGGGCTACTACTGGGTGCCCGGTGTGTGGGTAGCTCCGCCGCGTCCCGGCGTCTTGTGGACTCCAGGCTACTGGGGATTCGCAGGCGGTCTTTACGGCTGGCATGCCGGTTATTGGGGGCCGCACGTAGGCTTCTATGGCGGCGTGAACTACGGCTTCGGCTATGCAGGAGTCGGGTTTGCGGGTGGCGCATGGGCTGGAAACGTCTTCCGCTATAACACCGCGTATGCGAATGTGAACACAACTGTGATTCACAACACTTATGTGAATCGCACCGTCGTCAACAACACAGTGATCAACAATCATGCAAGCTTCAACGGCCCCGGCGGCATAAATGCACAGCCCACGGCGGAGCAGCGGATGGCAATGAACGAGCAGCACTTCCAGCCGACGACCAATCAGATGTCTCATCAGCAGACCGCGAGTCAGGACCGCAATCAGTGGGCATCCAACAACGGTGGCAGGCCGGGAACAGCTGCAATGAACCGGGTAAACGGAGCGCGGTACAACCAGCAGGGTCGCATTGCTCAGGGCGTCGGGTCGGGGCAGCTGAATGCCCGGGAGACACAGCGTCTGGAGGGGCAAGAGGCCCGCACGAATCAGCAGATTCATGCGGATCGACAGGCGAACGGCGGCAGACTCAACGGGCAAGAGAGACAGCAGGTACGACAGGAGCAAAACAGAACAAGCCGTCACATCTACAACCAAAAACACGATGAGCAGCACGCCCCTCGATAGTGGGTGTGCTCGGGTAGAGTGCAGCTCCGGCTTTACTCTCGCCTCATCCGCCGCGCAGGGCTGTGAACCTACGGTCCTGCGCGGCATGTCTCGTTTGAGACGACCCTCACTCCGTACGCAGCGCTACCAAGGGCTCGGTATTGGCCGCACGTCGCGCAGGAATCAGCGCGGCGACTGCAGCGGCGATCATCAGCGCAGCGATCGCCGGCAACAGGCTCAACGGGTCGTAGGGATTTACCTGGTAAAGCTGACCGGCGATGGCATGCGCGCCGATCAGCGCGACAGGCAGACCAATCAAAAGGCCAATGCCTACCCGGACAAAAGCGCCGCGCAGGATCATCGATAATACAGATCCACGCGTCGCACCGAGAGCCATGCGGACGCCGATCTCGCTGGTTCTCCGTGTCACCTGGTAGGAGGTGACACCGTAGAGACCGATGCCCGCCAGCACCAGTGCAAGTGCGCCGAAGAGCGAGGCGAGGCGAGCCAGTAGTCGGTCCTGGGTGAAGTTGGCTCCAACCTGGAAGGAGAGCGTCTGCAGCTTTACGACGGTGAGATTCGGATCGATGCTTGTCAGCGTCCGACGTACCAACTCATCGATATTCGGCGGCGGCGCTTTGAAGTCGAGGATGATGGAGTCGATGTAGACAGAGAGCGCTTCTATCTGGGACTCCTGGCCGCGGCTGTCCAGAGCGACCTGCGTCAGCGGTCGGAAGAACATCGCTTCGGTCTTCTTTGCAGGGTCGATGAACTTTGCATCGGCAACGACTCCGACGATTTGAAACTGGTTCGGTTGTGTCACGTTGCCAAACGATCGGCCGATGGGATCTTCGCCTGGGAAAAATCTCTTCACGAAAGACTCATTCACGATGGCCACGCCTTGTGAGTGTCCGGTGTCAGTATCTGTGAAGGCGCGTCCGCGGACGAGCGGTTCGCCAATCGATGCGAAGAAGTCCGGGCTCACGCGATCATAGCTGGCCTGATCCAAGGCCCCCGAGTTCGGACCGCCCGGCTCGCCCGATTTTCGGCCTGCCACCGTAATGGAAGTTGCCCAGTTAGTTCCTTCCAATGGCGCGTAGAGCGACATGCCGACATGCTCGACGCCGGGTGTCGCCTGGAACCGTTGCTGAATGGCCTGGTAGAGCGTTGGCAGTGTTGTTTCGGTGTAGCCCGCACCCACCGGATCGATGCGCACGACATATCGGTTCGTCGGTTGCAGGCCGAGATCCTGATTTTGCAGATTGGCGAGGCTGCGGGTAAGAAGCGACGCGCCTACCAGCAGGACCAATGAGAGCGCAGCCTGGAAGATGATGAGCAGCCGCTGCGGCTGCGATGCGCGGTCGCGCGTGGAGCGGTTTGCTCCGCGCAGAGCCTCTGCCGGCTCTGCATGCGAGGAGAGCCATGCCGGGCCTACGCCGAAGACGAGGCCAGTGATCAGCGACAGCAGGAACGCAAAGCCCAGCACTGGAAGCGACGGAGCGGAATGGATGGGAAGCTGCGGCGAATCGGGGAAAGCAAGTGAAACAATCATGCGCGTGCCGACATAGGCGAGCCCCAGACCGGCCACGCCGCCGAGGCAGGCGAGGAGGATGCTCTCTGTAAGCATCTGTCCGATGATGCGTTTCCGCGAAGCTCCCAGTGCAATGCGCAGTGCGCTGTCTGCTCGGCGTGCCGAGGTTCGCGCCAATAGGAGGTTCGCCACGTTCGCACAGGCGACCAGCAACACTAACGCAGAGATCGCCATCAGCAGATAGAGCCCTTTGCTCTGCTGCTGCTGCAACTGTTGAATACCGCCGCCGCCAGGTGTGAGAACGACATGCTGACGGGAGATCTGCGAGGCGCCCCCGTCCTTCAGATACGAGGGCTGCGTCTGCAGCCAGTTCCGCACCGCCGCAGAGATTTGTGGGTCAAGCGCCTTTACAGAGACGCCCGGCTTGATGCGACCGAGCAGGAAGAGCCAGCTGTAGTCGGGCGATTTCAGAATAGAAGACTTGCCTTCGAGCAGCGGTTCGGTGGAGAGCGGGAGCCAGAAGCTGGGTGGCGACGCCGTCGTACGGTCGCCGAAGAAGCCGGCGGATCCAATGCCGACTACTGTCACCGGATGTCTCTGGAAGGTAAAGCTGCGACCCACAACACCGGGATCGCCGCCGTAGTCTGCCTGCCATGCTGCATAACTCATTACGGCAACAGGCGGCGCACCCTGATTGTCGTCGTTTGGTTTGAGCAGACGCCCTATGGAGGACAACACGCCCAGCGTCTCGAAGTAATTGCCGGAGACGTATTCGGTGGTCTGGCTCTTCGCGTCTTGTGCTCCGGTTCGCACCACCATACCCTCGGGATCTGACTGAAAAGCGGCGAGTTGTGTGAACTGCGGCGTGTTCTGCTGCAGGTTCTTATATAACTCGTATGGGAACAACGAGACGTCTCCATCTCGTTGCAGGCTACCCATCACACCGGAGTTCGCACCCTCACCGACGCGATAGAGCATCTTCGGGTCGCTGACGGGGAGCGATCGAAGAAGAACTGCGTGAACCAGAGTGAAGATGGCCGTATTCGCGCCGATACCCAAGGCGATCGTCAGCACGACGATCAGAGTGAAGGACCAGGACTTGCGAAGACGATGAAGTTGGGTGAGCAATGTCTGCACGCTTTGAACCTCGGTGAATAAAGACTTGTTCGCAATCCAATCTCCAGATCGCGAATCGGGCTAAACCGCTCATACCATGGCGTTCTTATGCCAAGCCGGAAGCCGGTGCTGTTCATTTGCGGAACTCAAGTGTCCAAAAATGGACAGAGGCTATTCGGGCGAAGTCTTGCTTTTGAGATCCCAGGTTCTTCGCATCGATCTGAAGAACTCATCCGAGCCGACGATTGAGGGCGACTATTTGGCGAGACGATCTGTGCGGGAGTGTGCCGTCAGCAAAATCTCGCATCGCCCTTACCACGAATCGTCATTGCCTGTGTGAATGCTCCATGAGCGAGAACGGACGAGATGCGCCGGACATTACGGTCAGGGGATAGACATGTGACCCGGACGGGTCAGGGATAGCCATTTCATCTTAGGCAAGATTTATATCTTCAGAGCCACAGTTATACGCCGGATAAGTATAAAGTTCATGATTTGATAAATATTCAACACGAATGAATAAGTGAAGGAAAATAGCCAGAAAAACGGCCTGCAGCCTGATATTTGCCCGGGTAGATCATTTTCTTGTCTACGTCTTTCGGGTGATATAGTTCCGCTTATAACTACAGGACACTCTATCCCAGGCGATTCTCCGGTGAGTTAGCGGAGATAGCTGCACAGGCCCGCTCCAGCCTGCCTTTATTCGCTGGATGACAGGGCAATTCGTGACTGTGATCGCTGTCTGGGCCCTCCCCCGTAATGCAGATATAGACCGCTCTTGTCTGCAGGGATATTGCTGTCTGCCGTGGCTCTCTTTTCCCCGGTTCGTGTGTGGGCGAAGGAGATGTTTAGCCAGTGCGAGAAGTCCAGTGGAATACCAATAGCCCGGCAGCGGACTCGGTCTGCTCCCCTTGTGTTCGTTCGAGAGCTGCCTTGAGGCGTGTGGCCTCACACGTGTGTCTCGCCATTTTCCTGCTGATGGTGCTCGGCCTGTGCGGATGCGGGTTGACGGTTAACAGCCTTCCGCTGACGGTAGAGCCGAACTCGGTTTCCTTTGGCGCCGTTCAAGTAGGCCAGGCGCAGACCGCGACAGTGACGCTCCACAACTCCGGATATCGCGCCGTGGCATTGAGCGGTATGGCGGTAGGCGATGATGCGTTCACGCTGTCATCGACGCAGAGTTCGGTTCCGGCGGGCGCATCGGTGAACTTCCAGGTCACGTTTGCACCGGCCACAGCGAAGAGCTACAGCTCGCAGATTGCAATCATGAGCGACGGCGGTCGCAGCACCGTCCCCGTATCGGGAACGGGGCAACAGGGCAGCGGCTCACAAGGAGCGCCGGCCACGGCTGCCCTGCAGGTGAGTACAACCACACTGCAGTTCGGCAGCGTGGCGATTGGAGCGGAGATACAGCAGAGCCTTACTTTGACCTCCACCGGTACGGCCCCGTTACAGATCAGCGCGCTGAGCGCGAACGGCGCCTTCGTGGCGCAGGTGGGTTCACTGCTGCCGGTGACACTCCAGCCCGGACAGGCTCTGCAACTGCCTGTACAGTTCGCTCCTACAGCAGTTGGTTCGGCGAATGGACAGTTGGTCATCGCGAGCAATGCAGCGGCATCGCCTTCGGTAACGGTCGGCCTGATTGGCATCGGGGCCGCTGTATCGCCGACGCCGACCCCAACACCGACACCGACCCCAACACCGACTCCAACACCGACACCAACACCAACACCAACACCAACGCCGACTCCAACACCGACTCCAACACCAACACCAACGCCAACACCAACACCAACGCCAACGCCGACGCCAACGCCGACTCCGACACCAACGCCGACTCCGACACCAACGCCGACACCAACGCCCACACCGACGCCAACCCCAACCCCAACGCCAACGCCGACACCAACACCGGGAACGCCGATGCTCGCGGTGAGCAGTGCTTCGGTGAATTTTGGATCTGTGCCGGTAGGGTCCGGGACGCCATCCTCAGTCACCTTGACCTCAAGCGGGACCGCAGCAGTGTTGTTGCAGGCTGTTGCCGTGACAGGCGAGGGATTTTCGGCAGGACAGCTTCAGTTGCCGTTGACTCTCGCTCCGGGCCAGCAGGTGACGCTTCCGCTGAGCTTTGCTCCCACCGGGACCGGCAGCAAGCAGGGCCAGATCACCCTCACCGACAATGCGACGGGCAGCCCCAGCAGTATCGCGCTCACAGGAACGGGGGCAGTGGCTGCGTCTCCATCCCTTTCCATCAGTCCGGGCAGTATTGATTTCGGCAACGTTACGGTAGGCTCGGATGCCTTCCAGACCATCACCCTGGTGGCAAACGGAACCGTACCGGTGACAGTGAACTCGATTGCGGTTGACGGCGGCGGCTTTTCGGGCTCCGTGCAGGGCCTGCCGCGCGTGCTGCAGCCCAGCCAGCAGATGTCGATCAAGGTGCAGTTCCGTCCTGGCGCGAACGGGGGTTCGACCGGCGCCGTAACCGTGTCCAGCAATGCCGCCACAAACGGAACCGCCACGGTTGCAGTGCGCGGTAACGGAGTTGCACCGCCGTCACCTTCGCTTGCCGGGAGCGCGAGCAGTTTGAGCTTTGGGCAGGTGACGGTAGGAGCCAAGGCCATGAAGCTGGTGACGGTCACCTCTACCGGGACAGCGCCTGCCACCATTACGGGTGGCAGCCTGACGGGTCCGGGATATACGGCGACCTACGCCGGCGTACCGGTTCAGAATCTCACCGCACCCATCACGCTCCAACCCGGGCAGCAAGTCACCTTCAACGTAGGCTTCGATCCGGCGAAGACCGGCGCCGCCAGTGGGCAGTTGAGCTTGTCTACCGATACGGGCTCCCCGGTGAACATCTCGTTGACCGGCACGGGGACGGCCGCGCCCTCGCCAGCTTTGACCCTTAGCGCGACGAGCCTGGACTTCGGCAACGTACAGGTGAACGCACCAGCGGTACTTCAGCTTACGCTCACCTCATCGGGCACCGCACCGGTGACGATTTCGTCGAGCACACTGGCGGGTCAGAGCTTTCAGATCTCTTCCGTGGTTTATCCGGCGGGCACCAATGCGTGGCCAGCAACGCTGCGTCCAGGTCAACAAGTGACACTCGCCATCACCTTCGACCCCAAGGCAACAGGGGCCTCCACCGGTAGCTTGACCGTTGCGAGCGACGCCAGCGGTGGGACGACGAGTGTCGCGCTGAGCGGCACAGGGGAGGCAGCGCCGGCTCCCAAGCTGACGCTTTCGACCACATCATTGAGCTTTGGCCCGACACAGATCGGGTCGAAGATGTCGCGCACGCTCACGTTGAGTTCCAGCGGAGACGCGCCCCTTATCATCAGTGGAATCGCGCTGACGGGAACCCAGTTCAGCAATGGCTCGCCGTCGTTGCCGGTCACGCTGCAACCGAACCAGCAAATGGTGCTGACCGTCACCTTCGATCCGACGAGTGCTGGACCGGACGCGGAGACGCTGACGGTGACAAGCAATGACAGCTCCGGTCCGGCGACGGTCGCACTGGGAGGCAGCGGCACAGTAGCGACGATCCCACAGCTCTCGGTCAATCCAGCGAATCTGGATTTCGGCAGCCTTCCCGTAAACACAACGGTCACGCTTCCGGTGACATTGACATCCTCCGGCACTGCGCCTGTTACAGTAAGCTCGGCCACGGTGGCCGGTGCCGGCTTTACGATTTTCGGCGCGAATCTCCCGATCACGCTGAATCCCAACCAGACCGTCAGCGTGCAGATGCAGTTCGATCCGACGGTTGCCGGATCGGCCGTCGGGCAACTGACGATTGCGAGCGATTCGACTACCGGCGCGGTGTTGCATGTTCCGTTGAGCGGTGAGGGGACGGTAGCCGCGGTACCGCAGCTGTCGCTCAGCACGACGGCGCTGGCCTTCGGCAACGTCACTGTGAACTCAAGCGCGACGCTGCCGCTCACGCTGACATCGACCGGATCGGCACCTGTCGCAGTGACCGCGGCGACGTTGAGCGGTCCGGGGTTCATCGTCTCGGGCACAACCTTTCCATTGACGCTGAATCCAAACCAGACGGTCACGCTGCGGGTGCAGTTCGATCCCACAGCAGCCGGTGCGACAAACGACCAACTGACGATTACAAGCGATTCCGCGACTGCCGGTGCAATCCAGGTGCAGCTGAGCGGCACGGGCACCGCAGCGGCGATCCCACAGCTGACAGTCAGCGCTCCCGCGCTGGCCTTTGGCAATGTCACGGTTAATTCCATCGCAACCCTGCCGTTGACATTGACTTCCACGGGCACAGCGCCGGTGACCGTGACTGCAGCCACATTGGTTGGCGCCGGTTTCAGCGATCCGGGGATGACACTCCCGCTGACCCTGAATCCGAACCAGTCCGTGACGCTGCAGGTGCAGTTCGATCCGAATACGGCTGGCGCGGCGACGGGCCAACTCACCATCGTGAGTAACTCATCGACGAACGGCAACGCCGTGGTGCAATTGAGCGGCACCGGAACAGCGGCGACCAGTCCGCAGCTGACGGTGAGTGCGGCAGCGCTGACCTTCGGCGCGGTGCCGGTGAACACGACAGCAACGCTGCCGCTGACGCTGACCTCGACTGGCACCGCACCGCTGACCATAACTGCCGCCGCGTTGAGCGGTACGGGCTTCAGCGACTCCGGGGCTACGTTCCCAATGACGCTCGATCCAAACCAGTCGGTGACCGTACAGGTGCAGTTCGATCCAGGCGCAGCCGGTACGGCAACCGGTCAGTTGACGATTGCAAGCAACTCCGCGGGAGGCGCAACGACCCTCGTCTCATTGAGCGGTACAGGGGAGGTGCCCACGGCACCCCAACTCTCGATCAGCACGGGCACGCTGTCCTTCGGCAATGTCACGGTGAACTCAAGCGCCACGCAATCGGTGACCTTGACTTCCAGCGGCACGGCGCCGGTGACGGTGAATGCGGTGGCGGTCAGCGGCACGGGTTTCAGCGATTCCGGAGCGGCCTTCCCGCTGATCCTGAACCCAAGCCAGTCGGTGACGGTGCAGGTGGCATTCGATCCGGCGACGGCTGGCGCGGCGACGGGTCAGTTGACGATCAGCAGCAATTCGACGACGGGTGGCACTGCATTCGTGCAATTGAGTGGTACAGGCACAGCCGCGCCGAGCCCGAAGCTGCTGGTCAGCACGACGGCCCTGTCCTTCGGCAATGTCCCGGTCGGCTCGACGATGACGATGTCGCTGACGCTGTCCTCGACCGGGACATCGCCGGTCACGGTCAGCACCGCGGCATTGAGCGGCGCGGGCTTCAGCGATACGGGAGCTACGTTCCCGATGACGCTGAGCCCGAATCAATCGGTGACACTGCAGGTGCAGTTTGACCCAACTACGGCAGGGGCAGCCAGCGGGCAGTTAACCATCAACAGCAACGCTTCGAACGGCAGCACGGTAATTGTCCAAGTGAGCGGGACGGGCACTGCAGTCCAGCATGAGATCGACCTGAACTGGGACGCACCAACCAGTTCGACCGATCCGGTGGTGGGGTACAACGTATATCGATCGTCGAATGGAGGCGCGCTCACAAAGCTGAACGCCGCAGCAGAAACGCAACTGGGGTATGCGGATATGGCCGTCCAGAGCGGCTCGACCTACGCGTACATCGTGAAGAGCGTGGATGCGAACGGGGTAGAAAGCACGGCTTCGAACCAGATTAGTCTGTCCGTCCCATAGGACGATTGCCAGGCGATGGCGTGGGTCGCGTGTGGCCTGTCTGCAAACGAAGGCCACATGCGACCGAACTGACCGATCATCCATTCGCCGATCATCCATGGGTAACGCTTCAGGCCGAGAGTCCGTGCTGTTGAATCTTGTACAACAGGGCCCGGTAGCTGATGTTGAGGTCCGTTGCCGCGCGACGACGGTTCCAGCCGGATGCTAGCAGGGCCTCCTGGATCATGCGACTCTCCGCCTGGTTCTTGACGCCGTTCACGATACCCCGCATGCCGCGCACATCGGAGCTCTGCGTGCTGACTGGGGAAGGGGAAGACGAGTAGAACGAGACGCTGGTGGAGGCCAGGCGTGTCTTGGCCTTCAGATCGTTGCAGGCGGCCTCCTGGTCCTGCAAAACCAGGGTGCGGATCACAAAATTGCGCAGCTCGCGCAGATTGCCGGGCCAGTTGTACTCTTGTGCTGCCGAGATCACTCGCTCGGTCAGGCAGATCGGCTCCTGTCCCAGTTCGGTTGCGCCCCGGACCATCAACTGCTCCATGAGCATGGGGATTTCGTCGCGGCGCTCACGCAGCGGCGGAATGGTGATCGCAAAGGCGCTGAGGCGATAGTAGAGATCCTCACGGAAGCGTTTCTCCGCCATAGCGGCTTCCATGTCGATGTTCGTCGCGGCCAGGACACGGACATCCACCTTGGTGGTGACACGCGCACCCAGACGGGAGAATGAGCCATCCTGCAGGACATGCAGCAGCTTTGCCTGCATCTGCGGGCTCATCTCGCCGATCTCGTCCAGCAGCAGCGTACCCTTATGCGCCAGCTCGAACTTGCCGGGCTTGGACTTGACGGCGCCGGTGAAGGCACCGGCCTCGTAGCCGAACAATTCGCTCTCGAGAAGTTCCGTAGGAAGTGCCGCGCAATTGACGTTGAGGAAGCTGCGCTCCGATCGCGTGTGGTACTTGTGCAGCAGCATAGCTGCGATTTCCTTGCCCACGCCACTTTCACCGAGGATGAGTACGGGAATATCCACGGGAGCCAGCCTGCGGATGTTCTTGTATATCTTCATCATCGTGGGCGATGAGGCGAAGAAGAAGCGGTTGTTATCCAACTCCTCGATGTGCGGCCCTGCAGGCTGGGGAACTATCTCGGGCCCGGGTGCCGGCTGCTGGTTCACGGTGAGTACTGTCTGTGAAATGAGCTTTTCTTCAATGAGTTTCTCGAGGTCATGGCGCTGGATGGGCTTGCGCAGCACGGTCTGGATGTTCCATTTGGTCGCGTGGCGTTGCCAGGATGCATCACCCAGCTCGGCAACGATGCACACACGGCACTGGAGCCTTTGCATCAAATCTGCATCGAAGACAGACTCTGCACTCCGATTGCGCGCGACATCGAGTAAAGCGAAATCCGGAGCAATGGAGCGGTCGAGCAGCGCGATGGCCTCGGACGCAGAAGCGACGCAGTGTACGGTGTGCCCCTCGGATTCCAATGAACGACGGATCAGACCGCGAACACTTTCGTCAGTACCGATCAACATCACGACGACCGCACGGGTCATAGTCTCACCTCTACCTAGGCTGAGCTATAGATAAGTCAAAGCCACACTTGGGGGTGAGTAGCGGCGATGGGATTTTCTAAGCTCTAGAAAATGAATAAAGATATCCCAACGAGTTACAACAGCAGTCATCAACGAAAGCTCATGTGCATTTGGCTCATGTCATCTGTCCCGGCTCATTTACCAGTCCGGGAGATGGAGCCTATGAAGGCGATGCATCATGGTGCGGCAGAAGTCAAAAATCGTCTCAGAGTTCGTCTTTGCTTGTCATCGACAAGCAGCATGTCAGTGCAGGGCCCGAAATTTGGAGGGGGATTTGGAGCGCTCATCGCCACTCCGTCGATAGTTTCTCTTCTTACTACTCTGCTTGATTCGAGCCCGAGCGTAGCACTGGCCCTATAGTGAGTCAAACAAAAAACTGTGCAGAAAAGTGCATTACGTTGGTGTGCAATTTTCCGGAAATCAGCACCGATGGATAAGTGTGAAAGCTGTATTGACCCAGTATTTTCCGAATGGAAATCAGCTTGCATCTGCTGTCGTGATCTTGTCATGGTGTGAGTGCAACAACCTGCACCGTAGGCAAGAAATTACATTGCGTAGGATAGCTACCGAGATGATATCGGGCCAGGTCAGCGTCGTGATTGTGGGTGGCGGCATCGTCGGTTTGGCGACTGCGATGGAACTGGCCAGTCGATTTCCCGGACTATCACTTGTTGTCCTTGAGAAGGAGCAGACAGTCGCGGCGCACCAAACCGGGCATAATAGCGGCGTTATTCACTCCGGAATTTACTACAAGCCTGGGAGCCTGAAGGCCAGACTCTGCGTCGAAGGTGTCGATGCACTGCTGCGTTTTTGTCAGGAACATGGCGTGCCTTACGAACAATGCGGCAAGGTGATCGTTGCCACATCGCAACAGGAAATTGCCCGTCTAGAGGAGCTTTATCGGCGTGGTGTGGGCAACGGGCTCCAGGGATTGCGTATGTTGTCTGCGAGAACTATCCGCGACATAGAGCCGCACGCGACCGGAATTCAAGCTATCCATGTGCCGGTAACTGGCATAGTTGATTACGCCGAGGTAGCCAGAGCCTACGCAAAGGTTATCGTTAGCCGAGGCGGGACGGTACGTCTGGGTTGCAAGGTGCTCGGCTTGCGGCACTCTGTCGGCAGCACGACGGTCGAAACGACGGACGGAGATGTGGAAACAAAACTGGTGATCAACTGCGCCGGGCTCCAAAGTGACCGTGTAAGCCGCATGGCTGGGGCAAAACGGGACATCTCCATCGTGCCATTTCGGGGCGAATACTACGATCTGGTTCCGGCCAAGCATCACTTGATCCGCACCCTCCTGTATCCGGTGCCGGACCCGAGGTTTCCATTCCTCGGCGTCCACTTCACGAAGCGTATCGGCGGTGGAGTAGAAGCCGGTCCCAATGCTGTGCTGGCGTTGCAGCGAGAGGGCTATAAGAAAACATCTTTCCGCGCGACGGACGTACTGGAGTACGCGACCTTTCCCGGCTTCTGGGTCATGGCCGCGAAGTATATGCGGATGGGAGCGGAAGAGTATTACCGCTCCTGGATTAAGGCGGCATTCGTGCGATCGCTGCAGCGGCTGGTTCCGGAGTTGACGGCGGAGGATCTTGTCCCTGGAGGATCCGGAGTACGCGCGCAGGCACTGGGCCGCGACGGCAAACTCATTGACGACTTTTTATTTGCATACACAGAGGGCATCCTTAATGTGTGCAACGTGCCGTCACCGGCGGCCACCGCATCGTTAGCGATCGCCCGCCACATCGTCGATACGGTTGTGAAGCATGACCGCGGATCGCTCTTTGATGCGCGGACACAAAGCGCGCAGCCTCCCCTGAACGTCTGACTAGCACGCGACCGTTTTTCCCAGAAGCATGACAGTCATGCGTCGGCAAGGTTGCTCTTGAACCACCGATTGATCTTGTTGCGCAATTGTTTGCATATTCCTGTTCCGAAACCTTGTGGATTTATGAGGGGAATCGAAGCCGGCACGTTTGGCCCAAAACGTGCCAATAGTGCTGCGCACAGGACCACTTCGGAACCGGTAGCCGGGCCAAGAACTATTTTCCTGCGGTTTGTCACGGGCCGGCGACCGGAATGCGAGGGCTCCTGCACGGAATCGGCTCAACACATTACAAAGACAAGGAAACGCCAGATCGTGACTACCATTTCGAAGGTGTATCGCTGCCGTCTCTCCGTGCTTTGGCTCATCGTGGTCATGTGTTTCGGACTCGGCAGTCGCGCGTATGCACAGTGCAGCAATCCGGCGAATGCGATCGTCGCGGAGAACTGCCTTCCGGGGAATCCTGATTCGGAATGGAATCTCCAGTCCAATAACTCGGGCGACTCCACTATTCAAGGCTTTGCCACAGATATCAGTGTGAACGTAGGCGGCACGGTCGCGTTCAAGATCAGTACCCCGGCCAAGGCATACACGATCAACATCTATCGCATTGGCTATTACGGCGGCATGGGCGCACGCAAGGTGGCCACGATTACACCATCCGCGCCGCTGCCGCAGACGCAACCGGCGTGTCTGACGAATACCAGCACCGGTCTGATTGACTGCGGCAACTGGGGCGTCTCCGCCACGTGGCAGGTTCCCACGACCGCGGTTTCCGGCGTGTACATCGTGCATCTGGTCCGCAACGACACCGGCGGCGACAGCCATATCATCTTTATCGTTCGCAACGACGCGAGTCATTCAGCGATTCTGTATCAGACTTCCGATGAAACCTGGCAGGCCTACAACTACTACGGCCAGGGCAGCCTGTACGGGGGCAACACACCGAACTTTGGGCTCAGCATTCGGTCTTACAAGGTCAGCTACAACCGCCCTTTCCTGACTCGAGGATTCCAGGAAGAGTCCGATACGTGGTTCTTCGGCGCCGAGTTTGCGATGGTCCAGTGGCTGGAGCAGAACGGCTACGACGTCACGTATTTCACAGGGGTGGACGCAGCGCGCAGTGGATCGTTGATCAAGAACCACAAAATGTTCATGGACACCGGCCATGACGAGTATTGGTCGGGACCGCATCGCGCCAGTGTGCAGGCAGCGCGGGATGCCGGCGTTAACCTGGCTTTCTTCACCGGCAACGAGATGTTCTGGAAGACGCGCTGGGAGAACAGCACGGACGGCACCAACACGCCATACCGCACATTGGTTTGCTACAAAGAGACGCTGGCCTTCGCGACGATCGATCCCAACGATCCGCCTACCTGGACAGGGACCTGGCGTGACCCGAGCTTCAGTCCTCCCGCCGACGGCGGTGTGCCGGAAAACGGGCTCACCGGCACCCTATTCATGGTGAACGGCACCGGGCCGGATAACGACGGCAGTCTGGCACTCAAGGTGCCGTCGGCCGATGGCAAGATGCGGTTCTGGCGGAACACCGCGGTTGCCACCCTTGCACCTACGGCGACATACACGATGCCCAAGGGCACGCTCGGCTATGAGTGGGACGAGGACATCGATAACGGCTCCCGGCCTGCCGGCCTGTTCCACCTGTCGACGACAACACAGAATCTCACCACAGATCGTTTGCTGGACTTTGGTGCGACGTATGGCGCCGGTGTCTCGACTCACAACATGACGATGTATCGTGCTCCGAGTGGAGCGCTGGTCTTCAGCAGCGGCACGATCGACTGGTCGTGGGGACTGAACAGCAATCACGATAACCCCTTCAACTTCAACACGCCTAGCGCGGATGCCAACATGCAACAGGCTACGGTCAACCTGTTTGCCGACATGGGAGTGCAGCCGGCAACGCTGCAGAGCGGGCTGCTTCCAGCCACTGCCTCGACGGACACCACCGCTCCGACGTCGAAGATTACATCCCCGGCCTCCGGCGCGAAGCTCACGACGGGAACGGCAGTGACGGTGACCGGCACAGCCACCGACGCGGGTGGCGCCGTGGCTGGAGTCGAAGTGTCCGGGGATGGTGGCACGACCTGGCACCCGGCGACAGGCCGTAGCTCCTGGAGCTACAGCTTTACGCCGAAGGTGACCGGTCAGACCACTCTGATATCCCGTGCAGTGGATGACAGTGCGAACCTGGAGAATCCGCAGGACGCTGTCCCCATCACAGTGGCGCCGCAGACCTGTCCTTGCGGCGTGTGGAGCACGTCCAACGTCCCCGGGACCGTCGATAGCGGCGACAACGGTTCTGTCGAGCTCGGCATGAAATTCCGCGCCGATGCGGACGGCTCGGTACTCGGCGTGCGTTTCTACAAGGCTTCCACCAACACCGGAACGCATGTCGGTCACTTGTGGACGGATTCTGGAACTCTGCTTGCGACGGCGACCTTTACCGGTGAGAGCGGTTCCGGCTGGCAACAGGTCAACTTCTCCTCGCCTGTCGCGATTACTGCAAATACCGTTTATATCGTTTCGTATTACGCCCCGAATGGTCATTACTCGGACGATTCCTATACCTTCCTGCAATCCGGGGTCGATAATCCTCCGCTTCACGCGCTGGCAAATGGTGCCGATGGTCCGAACGAGGTCTTCTTTTACACCCAATCGGCGAGCGGTGGATTCCCCAACCAATCCAACAACCTCGCCGGCAACTTCTGGGTGGATCTCGTTTATACCTCTTCGAATACCTACGCCTTGAGCGGCGTGGTCAGTGGACCGGGCGGCGCAGGCGCCACAGTCAACCTGACCGGGACCGAGTCGCTGAGCACAACCACGGACTCGTCCGGAAACTACGCCTTTGACGGCATTCCGAATGGGACCTACACCGTCACGCCGACTCGCGGAGGTGTGACCTATAGCCCCACTAGCACAAGTGTGACGATCAACGGCACCGCGAAATCGGGCGTGAATTTCAGCTCGACGGTGACAAATCCGCTCAGCATTTCCGGAACGATCAGTGCCGGGGGCGGAGCAACGGTAGTTCTAAGCGGCGCGGCGAGTGCAACCACGACCGCGGATACCTCCGGCAATTATGCCTTCACCGGATTGCTCGGCGGCTCCTACACGGTGACACCGACTGAGCCGGGAATCCTGTTCACGCCGGGAACGCAGTCGGTAACGCTCTCGGGCACGAATGCGACCCAGGTGAACTTCCAGGCCCAGACCTGCAACTGCACCACGATCTTCCAACCGTCGGCGACTCCCGCCGTGATCGATGCCAATGACGGCACACCGGTTGAAGTGGGTTTGAAGTTCCGGTCCGACACCAATGGCCTTGTAACCGGAGTTCGCTTCTACAAGGCCCCGACGAATACCGGAACCCATCTCGGGCACCTGTGGACGAGTACCGGCAACCAGTTAGGATCAGTCACATTCACGGGAGAGAGTGCGTCCGGCTGGCAGCAGGCGACCTTCTCGTCGCCGATCAGTGTGACGGCAGGCACGACATATATCGTGTCCTACTACGCACCGGCGGGTCACTACTCAGCAGATACCAGCTACTTTGCCTCGGCAGGGGTGGATAACGCACCCCTGCACGCGTTGGCGAATGGTGTCGACGGGCCGAACGGCGTCTATCTCTACGCGTCGAGCCCTGGCGGATTCCCGTCCAATACCTATTCTTCAACCAACTACTGGGTGGATGTTCTGTTCACGTCCTCGCAGTCGTACACGATCAGCGGCAAGATCTCGGGAGCGAGCGGGCCGGGAGCGAGCCTCACGTTGAGCGGAGCAGCGACGGCCACCACGAGCGCAGATGCCTCCGGCAACTATGCATTCACCGGCGTCTACGGCGGCGCATACACAGTATCGCCCAACACGATCGGTGTATCGCCTGCGGCGCAGAGCGTCTCGGTCGCGGGCAATGTGTCCGGCGTCAACTTCTCGACGCCGGCGCTGTGCCCCTGCAATACAGTCTGGGCGCCTTCCGTCAAGCCGACGACGGCCGACTCGAATGACACAGCGTCCATCGAGGTGGGCACTAAATTTACCGCAGACTATGACGGTTACGTGTTGGGTGTTCGCTTCTACAAGGCAGCCACGAACACAGGTCCGCATATCGGAAATCTTTGGTCGACGGCCGGATCCGGCAGTCTGCTGGCGACGGCAAACGCGGCCACGGAAGGCGCCTCCGGATGGCAGCAGATCACGTTCGCGAATCCAGTTCCTGTGGCGGCGAAGACAACCTATCTGGCGTCGTATTTTACCCAGAGCGGCCACTACGCGGATGACAGCTTGTTCTTCGCCAGCGCCGGCGTCGACAATGCTCCTCTGCACGCGCTCGTCAATGGCACCTCCGGAGCAAACGGAGTCTTTCTATATACGCCGAGCAGCGCCTATCCGACAAACAGCTACAACTCCTCTAACTACTGGGTCGATGTGCTGTATGCGAAGGCGATAAGTTACGCGGTGAATGGAACCGTCAGCGGCAGCAGTGGGCCAGGAACGACGTTGACACTTACCGGCACCTCGAGCGCAACGGCGACCGCGGACAGCTCCGGCAACTACAGCTTCAACGGACTCGCCAACGGCACCTATACGGTGACGCCCACCAAGGCGGGCATAAACTTCTCTCCGGCGAGCCAGACGGTGACCATCAATGGAGCCCACGCACTGGCGGTCAATTTCACAGCCGCGGGGGTTTCTTATACTGTGTCCGGCACGGTTGCCGGTGCACCGAACGACAGTATCGTACTCTCCGGTTCGACGACACTCAATACGGTGACAGATGCCTCCGGCAACTACGCCTTTACCAGTGTGGCGAATGGCAGCTATACGGTCACTCCGGGCACCGCCGGCTTTGCGGTGAGTCCGCAGAGCCAAAACGTGACCGTCAACGGAGCGAATGTCAGCAGTGTCAATTTCACGGCGACCGCGCAGACATTCACCATCGCCGGCACCATCACAGGGGGCGCAGGAGCCACGGTGACGTTGGGCGGCAGTGCAACTCAGAGCACGACCGCGGATGGATCGGGCAACTACAGTTTCCTCGGCTTCCCCAACGGTTCGTACACCATCACTCCAGCGAAGACCGGCCTGGTCTTCACTCCAACGAACATTACGGCGACAGTCCAAGGTTCGAGTATCACCAACGCGAACTTCTCGATAACGGCGAACTGCCCTTGCGACACGATCTGGGTGCCGTCCACGCTGCCGGGTACAGTCGATAGCGGTGATACCCATGCCGGAGAGTATGGTGTGAAGTTCCGCGCCGATAACGACGGGTATATCGCAGGTATCCGGTTCTATAAGTCGGTCGCAAATACTGGCACGCATGTTGGCGATCTTTGGTCGAGCACGGGCACGCCGCTCGGTTCTGCTTCCTTTAGCAACGAGAGCGCCTCGGGCTGGCAGCAGATGTTGTTTGCCAAGCCGATCCCGGTGGTCGCTAATACAACCTACGTCGCTTCGTATCTCACGCAGATGGGACACTACTCCGCAGACGCCGGTTTCTTTACTTCGAATGGTGTCGACACCCCGCCGCTGCATGCTCTGGCAAATGGTATCGACGGCACGAATGGCATCTATACCTATGGCACGACCAGTACGTTTCCGCTCACGAGCTTCAATGCGGCGAATTACTGGGTTGACGTCGTCTATCTGCCGACCACGACCTATAGCATCTCCGGAACACTGAGCGGTGCGGCTGCCGCAGGAGCAACGGTGGCGCTGAGCGGCGCCGCTACTGCCACGACCACTGCAGACAGCTCCGGGAACTTTGCGTTCAGTGGCTTGGCAAACGGGACTTACACCGTCACACCGAGGGCCAGCGGCGGAAATTTTAGTCCAGCCAGCCAGAACGTCACCATCAATAACGGTCACGCGCTAGGCCTGACGTTCACGTCTTCCACGCAGTCCTATACATTGAGCGGGACGATCAGCGGCGCCGGCGGCGCGAGCGCGACGGTGAATCTGACCGGAGCAGCCACGGCCACGACGAGTGCGAACGCATCCGGCGGGTACACCTTTACAGGATTGGCCAACGGGGCATATACCGTAACGCCGGTGAAAACCGGCTACACGATGACGCCTGTAAATCAGGCCGTCACCATCAAGGGGGCGAATGCGACGGCAAACTTCAGCTCTGCGGTTGCGGCGACCTATACCCTCAGCGGGATCATCAGCGGAGCCGGTGGATCGACTGCCACGGTCAATCTGACTGGTGCAACAACGGCGACCGTAACGGCGAACACGTCAGGCGTCTACACATTCACTGGCTTGGCGAACGGGTCTTATACGGTAACGCCGGTAAAGACCGGTTACACCATGACGCCGGTGAGCGCGGCGGTGACGATCAACGGAGCGAATGCAACGGCGAATTTCGCCTCTGCCGCCGCGAAAACGTACACGTTGACTGGGACCATCAGCGGCGCGGGTCGATCGGGAGCAACGGTGAAGCTGACCGGAGCTGCGACCTCGACCGCGACGACGAATACCTCCGGCGCGTATTCCTTCACTGGATTGCTCAACGGCTCGTACACGGTTACGCCGACAAAGACCGGCTACACGATGACACCGACGAGCACAGCGGTGAGCGTCAGCGGAGCGAATGCGACAGCGAACTTCAGCTCGGCCGCTTTGCCGACGTACACGTTGAGCGGGACGATCAGCGGTGGCGGGGGTTTCCTGGCAACAGTGAAGCTGACCGGCGCAATGACGACCAGTACGACGACCAACTTCTTCGGGGCCTACAGCTTCACCGGGCTCGTCAACGGCTCCTACACCGTCACCCCCGCCAAAAGCGGCTACTCGATGACGCCGGTGAGCAAGACGGCCACGATCGGCAATGCAAATGTGTCTGGAGTCAACTTTACGTCCGCGGCATCCAGGGCGGGAATCACGCTGGACTCCAGCCAGTCGCGCGATGGTGCAGCCGCGAAGACAACGATCCTCAGTCCTACCTTCGCGACGTCTGCCAGCGATGAGCTTCTACTGGCTTTTGTCTCGACGGACTATGCGAGCGGCGCCAACACCACGATTAAGAGCGTTGCCGGCGCGGGCCTGGACTGAACGCCGGTCAGCAGAGCGAATGCGCGAAGTGGGACCGCCGAGATCTGGCGCGCCGTTGCTGCGGCTCCGGTAAGTACAGCAACCGTGACTGCGACATTGTCGCAGAAGGTGCTTTCGTCGATCACCGTGATGAGCTTCGCCGGCGTCAGTCTGGCCGGTACGGGCGGTTCCGGTGCTGTGGGAGAGTCCTTGGTGAACAGTGCGCCTTCGGGTGCGCCCTTCGTCACACTGACAACCACAGGTGCCAACTCGTGGGTCATCGGCGTTGGCAATGACTTCGACAATGCCCTTGCACGCAGCGTCGGCAGCGGACAGACGCTCGTGCATCAGGATCTGACGGGCACTGGGGATACCTACTGGGTACAGATCGTCAATGATTCTGTTGCCGCGTCCGGAACCATGGTCTCGATCCTCGACACCGGACCCACCGGCGACCAGTACAACCTCGCAGCCGTCGAAGTGTTGGCGCAGCCCTGAGGACCCCTTTTTCCCTTCATCGTCAAAGACGAACATGTTGTAGCGCATCGATCACAGAGTCCTGATCGCCTTCCGTCATCTGGTGGAACAGCGGCAAAATAAAGCCGGTTTCCGTTGCGCGATTGGTCTGTGGCAGACTGCGCTCCCAGTGCTCGGAGCGGTAGGGTATCTCGCGGTGGATGGCCATGATGGAGCGCCGGGTGGAGATGCCTTTTTCGAGCAACTCCTGCATGATCGCATCGCGCTGTGTGCTGGATCCACGGGTTAAGCGGAGCATGTAGGACTGATAGTTGTGGCGGCAGCTGGCCGGAACCACCGGGCATTGCAGCCAGGAGAGTGAGTTCAATGCCTCTGTGTAACGTGCCGCGAGCCGGCGTCGCTTCTCAAGAAAGTCGTCCAGCTTTCGCAGCTGGATCATGCCGATAGCTGCCTGCATGTCGGTCATGCGGAAGTTGAAGCCTACCTCGTCATAAGTCTCGGTGGCGATGGTGCTGGCATTATGCCGAGCGACGTCGGACAGACTCATAGCGTGCTGACGCAATCGGCGCAGACGATCCGACAGATCAGCGTCATTGGTCGTGATCATGCCACCCTCACCGGTAGTGAGGATCTTTCTCGGGTGGAAGCTGAAGCAGGCCATGGTGCCGATAGGACGGCCAATCAGGTTGCCGTCATAGACAGAGCCGATGGCGCAGGCGGCATCCTCGATCACCGGCAGGCCGTGGCCGGCGGCGACTTCCATGAGGCGGTTCATCTCGGCAGGCAGGCCCACCTGATGGACCACCAGGATGGCGCGCGTCCGCGGCGTGATCCGTTCCGCGATGCGATCGGGATCGAGATTGAAGGTGTCGAGGTCGATATCTCCGAAGACAGGAGTGGCGCCGGCACAGCGAATCGAATTCGCCGTGGCAATAAAACTCAGGCTCGGACAGATGACCTCGTCGCCGGCGCCAATCCCGCTTGCTATCAGCGCGAGCTGCAGCGCAGTGGTGCAGGAGGAGACGGCAACCGAGTGCCGGCACCCGATGTAGGCGGAGAAGGCGCTTTCAAACTCGGCGACGCGCGGCCCCTGGGTGATCCAGCCGGAACGCAACACATCAACGACAGCGTGCTCCTCCTCCTCGCCAATACATGGGCGAGCGACGGGGATCATCTTCGAACGGGGTACAGCCACGGAAACAGGGGTTGTTAGGACATTCATTGCATTCCTCCCGCGGGGACAGCCTCTGTCTTTGTCTCTTCGCGCCATGCAAGCAGAGCACGCAGTCCGTCTTCAAGCGCAACCTGATACCGGAAGTCGAGCATCGATGCTGCCTTGTCGACGGCGGCGCGGCGTGCCTGCACGTTGGCGACCTTCCGTGCCTCACGATGTACCGGCTGGAGAGAAGAGCCGGTGATCTTGAGAAGCAGATGGCAAAGCTCCTTGAGCGTTGTCTGGACACCGGTACCCACATTGAAGACGTCATCGCTCACATCGGAGAAGAGAGCAGCGAGATTGGCGCGGGCGACGTCTTCGATATATACGAAGTCCATGGACTGGGTGCCGTCTCCGAAGATCATTGGCGGTGTTCCAGCATCAATTGCATCCATCCATCGCACCAGTACCTCGGTGTAGACACCGTCGAGGTCCATGCGCGGTCCATAGATATTGAAGTAGCGGAGCGCGACATAGGGAAGCTCGTACATCTCGTAGTACGCACGCAGCATTTGCTCATTGGCGATCTTGCCGGCACCGTAGAGCGTCCGGTTGTTGAAGGGATGTGTTTCGTCCATCGGCAGGTAGCTGGGATCGCCGTAGACCGATGCCGAGGATGCTGCGACGATCTTCTTCACCTTGTGTCGAACCGACGACTCAAGCACGTGGGAGGTTCCATCGACCAGCACCTGGATCGCTTCGGCGGGTGCCTCGGCGCAGCGCGTGATGCGCAGAGCTGCCTGGTGGAAGACATAATCGACGCCGGCAACGGCCTGATCCACAGTCTGCGGGTCGCGAATGTCGCCTTCGATGATGACGAGATGGCCCTTCCGTTTGGCGCTCTCCAGATTGCGACGCGAGCCGCGGATGAAGTTATCGAGGACGCGCACCTCGGCGGCGCCGGCATCCAGAAGCTGGTCTGCCGTGGTGCTTCCCATGAAGCCGGCACCGCCCGTGATCAGAATTTTGCTACCTTGGATGGGATTCATTCTGCTCTCTCACTCCTCGTTCCGTTGACTGTCCCCGCAGACGGCTACCTAATGCAGCTACGACTGTTTCCTATCGCGAATCACACGTGCGGGCACACCCGCGGCAATGGCGTACTCTGGAATGTTGCCGGTGACAACGGCACCGGCGCCGATTATCGAGTGCGCGCCGACGTGCACGCCAGGCAGGATGGTGGCATTGGTGCCGATATCCGCGCCGTAGCCGATCACTACTGGTGCGATGGTGAGCGCGGTCGCAATGATGGGCACGTTGAGCGGTTCGCCGGTATGCGCCGAGCCGAGCACCTTTCCGCCCGGTCCCCAGCCGACATAGTCCTCGAGCGTGAGATGGCGGGCGTCGAAGTAGGAGTGCGGGCCGATCCATACCTGGTTGCCGATACGGCAGGTGCCGTCGAAGCGGCCCTGGATCATGGTTTGCGCTCCGATGAAGACGCCGTCGCCGAGTTCGAAGGTCTCCGGATGCTTGACCACGACATCCGGTCCAACCTGCAGGCCGTGTCCGCACCTGCGGCACATGGCGCGGAAGAGGATGCGGCGCAGCTCCGTCTCGAAGACGCCTTCGTCGCTGCGATAGTGGGAGTAGAGCCCCAGCAATTCAGCAGGTGAGTGAGTGCGCTTCAGGTGATCGGCATACTCCCACTCCCAGTTCGGATCGGGCGCAACCTGCGCGAGGCCGAAGACGGCAGCCACGGTACGCGTGTCCGTATGCGTATCCGTACGCGTGTCGGTGTGCGTCGCTTCGGCATGCGTGTTGCTGGATGATGACATCGTGACCTCAACCGACACGGGATGGCTCCAACAGCTCTGCAGCGACACGCGCGACCGCCTCGGTTGAGATTCCGGGGTACATGGGCAGCGAGAGGATACGGCCGGCAACGCGCTCTGTCACCGGGAAGTCACCGCGCGCGTATCCAAGCGAGGCATAGGCCTCCTGCAGATGCAGCGGGATCGGATAGTGCAGTCCGGATTCGATGCCTGCGTCTTGCAGACGCTGGCGCAGCCCGTCGCGGTCACCGGACTGAATCACGTAAAGATGGTAGACGTGTCTGCCGTAAGGCATCTCTGCAGGAAGGGTGATGTCGGCACCCCTAAGCGCGACGGCATAGTGCGCGGCGGCTTCGCGTCGCTGGTCATTCCAGCGATCCAGATGCTTCAGCTTGACTGCCAACACGCCGCCCTGCACACCATCCATGCGCATGTTCAGGCCAGGGAACTCGTGCACATATTTCTTCGAAGACCCGTGATCGCGCCACATTGCGATGCGATGCGCCAGCTCCGGATCATCCGTGGTGACAGCACCGCCTTCCCCGCAGGCGCCCAGATTCTTGCCCGGATAGAAGCTGAAGCAGCCGGCAGCGCCGAGCGAGCCGGCCCCGCGACCGTTATACTGCGCGCCATGCGCTTGGCAGGCATCTTCGACGACCGGAATACCGTGACGATTGGCGACTGCGAGTAGCGCATCCATGTCAGCGGTCTGGCCATAGAGATGAACCGGCACAATCGCTCGGGTATGACTCGTGATCGCCGCTTCAAGAAGTGCCGGGTCCATGGTGTAGGAGACCGGGTCGATATCAACGAATACCGGACGCGCGCCTACTGCAGTGATGGCCTCGGCGGTCGCGATAAAGGTGTGAGGCACGGTAACGACTTCGTCCCCAGGGCCGATGCCGAGCGCAACCAGGGCGAGTTGCAGCGCCGCTGTGCCATTCGAGACAGCAACGCAATGCGAGGTGCCGACATAGGCGGCAAACTGCCGCTCAAACTCCTTGACCTCGGGCCCCAGCACGAAGGCCGAGCTCTGAAGAACACGAGAGAAGACCGCAGCCAGCTCATGCTCGAGCGGGCTGTGCAAGGACTGCAAATCGACGAAGGGTACGTTCATCTCTGCCCCTGGGTTTGGTTTGTGGATTTCAAAGGACGTGCCGGATTCCCGGCGACGACGGTGTGCGGCGGCACATCGCGCACCACCACACTGCCGGCGCCCACCAAAGCGCCTTCCCCGATGGTGACGCCGCACAGGATAGTGCTGCCGGTGCCGATCGAGGCGCCGCGCTTCACGACCGTCGGCACTACCTGCCAGTTGGCCTCGGTCTGCAGGCTGCCGTCGGCATTGGTGCCGCGCGGGTACTTGTCGTTGATGAAGGAGACGTTGTGACCGACGAAGACCTCGTCTTCGATCTGCACACCTTCACAGACAAAAGTGTGGCTGGAGATCTTGACGTTGCGGCCGATGACAGCATTCTTCTGGATCTCGACGAAGGCGCCAATCTTCGAGTTGTCGCCAATCGAGCAGCCATAAAGGTTGACGAAGGCAAAGACGCGAACTCCCTGGCCGAACTGCACGTCGGGCGCGACCCGGCAATAGTCCCCGTGAAGGGGAGATTCCATGGGCGAGACGGCATCGAGTGTGAGGGTCATACCAGAGAGGCTCCTGCAAAGACGTCCATGCCATCCAGCTCGAGCTCTACCAGCCGGCCGCGATGTTTCATAGAGCGGGAGGCGCTTTCCAGCAACCGAACCACCTGCAGACCGGCATGGCCGCCGGTGATGGGCTCCTTACCGCTGTGGATGCAGTCGGCAAAGTGCTGGATCTCGATCTTCAGTGCCTCGGAGACATCCAGTTGTGGGGCGAACATGTCACCGGAACGGTAGCCGATCATGGCCTTGTACAGGCTATCGGTGCCGCTGGTCAGCGTGATGCCCTTGTCGTAGACTTTGACCTTTTCGCTGGGCTCCATGTCGTCATAGACGATCATCTGCTTGCTGCCGCCGATCAGCGTGCGGCGCACCTTCACCGGTGAGAGCCAGTTCACATTGATGTGCGCGATCGTGTTGTTGTCGAAGAACATGGTGAGATAAGCGATGTTCTCCGTACCGTTGACGACGTGATTGATGCCGGTTGCGGCGACAGCGCAGGGAGTCGTCGGCAGGATGAAATTCATGATGGCGAGGTCATGCACGGCGAGGTCCCACAGAACATCGACATCATGCTGAAAGAGGCCGAGGTTCACGCGCGTGGAGTCGTAGTAGTAGATGTCGCCCAGGCGGCCGGCATCGACGATCTCCTTGATTTTGCGAACAGCGCCGGTATAGACGAAGGTGTGATCGACCAGCAGCGTGAGGCCGCGACGGTCCGCTTCATCGATCAGGCGCAGTGCCTGCTCGGTGGAGGAGGTCATGGGCTTTTCGACCATGACGTGCTTGCCGGCCTGCAGTGCCTGCAAGGCCAGGTCATAGTGCGTGGACACGGGCGTCGCGATGGCGATAGCGTCGATCTCCGGGTTGTCGAGCAGTGTCCGGAAGTCGGTCGAGACGTCGACCGAAGGGTAGCGGCTCTTTACCTGGCGAAGGCGTTCCTCGCGCATATCGCTGACGGCGATCACCTGCGTGTCTGCCACTTCGAAGAGGTTGCGGACCAGGTTCGGTCCCCAGTACCCATAGCCAATTACACCGATCTTGATCACATCTCCTCCTCTTGATTGCAGAAACTCAGCAGCTGTGGCCGTTCCAGGCGGTTCTCTTGCGTTCGCACACGGGCGGGAGTTGTGCTCCTTCCCATCGCGTGCCGACAACCGAACGAGGCAGAGCCCAGGTTCAATGCGGCAGGAGCACGTCGGTTGCCAAAGTCAAAGCTCATTCCCATCACATGATCTCGGTGATTCCCGAAACGTCGATTGAGTCATCGAGCGAGAGCGGACGCGTTGGAGCCTTGATCGTTCTGACCGAGGGCAGCCCCGCTTCCTTGATCTTGTAGAGCAGTCCGCGATAGCTGATATCGAGCGAGCGCGCGGCCTTTCTGCGATTCCATTTATTCGCCTGCAGGACACCAAGGATGATCTTGCGCTCCAGATGCTGCACCGCACGCTTGGTCTGCACCTTGAGCGGCGCGGTGAGGTCGATGGCATCCGAGACTGTCGGGTAGAGTTCCTCGGGCTCGCGGAGAACCGAGATGATGTGCTCTTCGCCATCGAGCACGACATAGCGTTTCGCCAGATTTTCAAGCTCGCGGATATTGCCCGGCCAGTGATAGGACTCGAGCAGGCGCATCAGCGAGGAGCTGAGCGGAGCTGCCGGCTTGCCGAAGCGCTCGCTGTAATAACGGACATAGTGGTTGATCAGCAATGGCACGTCGGCGGAACGCTCACGCAGCGGCGGCATTTCGATGCGCAACACATTGATGCGATAGAACAGATCGGCACGGAAGCCACCCCGTGCGACCTCCGTCTCAAGCGGACGGTTGGTGGCACAGATGAGGCGGACATTGACGGTGCGGTCGGTCACGGCGCCAAGCCGGACCACACGAAAATCCTGCAAGGCATGCAAAAGTTTGGATTGCAATGCCAGATCGAGCTCACCGATCTCATCCAGAAAGAGGGTTCCATTGTCGGCCTGCTCGAACTTGCCTGGACGCGCCTCCCTGGCATTGGTGAATGCGCCAGGCTCGTGACCGAAGAGCTCGCTTTCAAAGAGTTGACTGGGAATCGCGGGGCAGTTGACTTTGAGGAAGGCACGACTGCGCCGATCGCTCAGCTCGTGCAACTGGCGCGCCGCGAGTTCCTTGCCCGTCCCGCTCTCCCCGGTGATGAGCACCGGGACTTCGGTGAGCGCTGCCTTCCGCAGCTGCTCGCCGATACGCAGGAGCGCCGGCGACAGACCTAGCAGGGACCCGTTTGCCCGGTACCCCGGGAGTTCATGCATGCGTGCATCCTCGGGTACCGAGAAGATGCAAGTGAAAGACCAAATGCAAACAGTGGAACCTGTGCGCTGCAGGCGAGGCCGCGATCCTACCGATATGCACGGGCATCTCCGCAGCAAGATGCGCAATCGAGCAGCGGTGCCTGCACGCACGCTTCGCGTCTCTATGCAAAATCAAGCAACGTGCGCAACGGCTTGCATACTTTGTGACAACAAAGCGCATGTCTGTGGAGGAGAGAGGGGGAGAAGTGGACCATCTCGTCCATGCTCTTTGGCCATAGGAGTGCTACAGCGTCGTTGCTCCCGTTCTTCGAACGAGATGGAAGGTAGACCATGGGTCTTCACATCGCACTTCGGCTGCTCTTGGCAACGACACTGTTCACTGCAGCGACGTCACTTAGGGCTGCGCAAAATATTGCAGCTTCTGACCCAAATGCCGCGCGTGCCAGCGCCAACAGCGGCTCGGCAGATCGTGGCGACGTTTCCCATCAGGTGTCGCCGGAGCGCAGCGTATCGGAATACAAGATCGGCGTCTCCGATGTGCTGCATGTCAACGTATGGAAGAATGTCGATCTCTCGCAGACCGTGACCGTGGACCCATACGGCTTCGTCTCTCTCCCGTTGCTCGGCGATATTCGCGTCTCGGGGCTCAGCACCAATGAATTGGGAACCCTGCTGACGGCAAAGTATGCCTCTTACGTCGTTACACCTCAGGTGACAGTAAGCGTAATGGATATTCGCAGTCGTCAGGTATTTGTCATGGGAGAGGTGGGGAAGCCAGGTGCCTATGACCTGGCGACGCCGTTGACGGTGCTCCAGATCATCGCCAAGTCCGGCGGGCTCACCCCCTACGCCAAGCGGAAGAACATTTATGTCATGCGGGCCAGCCAGAGACTGCCATTCAACTATCCGCGTGTAACCAAAGGGGACAGCCGACAGAATATTGTTCTGCAACCGGGAGATACCATCATCGTTCCGTAGGAGAGCCTCATGAGCAAGCGTGGACAGATCGGCTTGATGGTCGTTACAACCGTGCTGGGGACAGGCATGCTTCATGCCCAGGTCGCTGGTACAGAGACACCCGGCACCGGCGCGATGGGAGTGGATTCATCCACGAGCCAGACGGATCCTGCGCAGGACGCCCCGATCCGGGCCGCAGATCGTACCCAGGACACTGGCGTCAACCAGCCGCAGACGGTCTATGTCCCGGCGCTCGATGGGAGCGGCCTGATCGCGTTGGATCATTCGATCCATACGCGCTTTCTGTATGGAGCAAACTACAGCGGCGGCTATGACAGCAATCCCAGCGACCTGGCGCAGGGGCCGAGCTCCGGCGCCTTTCTGATCAGCCCTTTCTTTGGCGTGGAGTCGGATGCAGGGAACGTGCAGTACGTGATCCAGTATCAGCCGACGTATCGCAAGTACACCGAGGACCAGTACAGCGGGGGCTCGCTGCAGACCGCGTCGCTGAAGGTGGGCGGCACGGTGAATGAGCGCTGGCGCTGGGATGTCGAGGGAACAGGCAGTCACGGACAGGATTCCATCCGTTTTCTGGCCCCCCAACAGAATGTAGCTGTGGGAGATATCCCGGGGACCGGTCCAAACTCGGCATCCTATCGGCCCGATGCCGGAACGATTACGGATGTCGAGGGCAAGGCCGGCGTCAAATACAACGCATCCGAACGCGATGTGATCTCGGTCAATGTCGAGAACGCCTTCAGCACCTACAGCAGCATTCCCGGGGATAGCCTCATCGCCTTAGGAACCATCGCGTACACGCACTCGGTAACGCCGAAGTTCCAGTGGATCAACTACGGTCAGGGCGCGCGCTATTACGGCGTGATTCACTGCTTCACCTACGGCGGCGGGGTAGGCCTGGAGTGGAAGCCGACCGAGCACGCATATCTCCACCTCAGTGGGGGTCCCCAGGTGGACACATCCGGGTGCAGCAAGCAACAAGGGTATGCATATAACGCGGATTTCAGCACCCGCATCAGCCAGAAATCACAGGTCTATTTCACGTCTGCGCGTCAAGCGGTCAGCACCTTTCTGGGTCCGGGGCTGTGGGAGAAGAGTGTCGCCGTCGGGTTACAGCATGACTTCGACAAAGACCAGAGCCTGGGTGTGGATTTCGGCTATGTCGGCACCACCTCTCTTGTAGGACTCATGGGGTACAGCGGAACGTATGTAGACGCTGGTTACAGCTATCGTTTCAATCACAGTATCAGTGCATCCCTGAACTTTCGTCGTTATACAGGAGACTGGACCGACGCGGCATTCACCCGCAATACGGCACTCGTCTCTGTGTCCTGGGCGCCGAGCTCCGGCCACATCTTTCAATAGAACAAACGCAGTGTGAGGCCCCTGGACCCAATCATGAACTACACACCGACGAGTTCCGAGAGCCCCATGGCCATCGTGCGGCAGCACCTGAATGTGCTGCGGCGCCATGTTCCTTTGTTGATCCTCTCCTCGCTGCTGTTGGCAGTCTTCGGCATCGTTGTGATTGCACTGATGCCGGATGTTTACCGTGCGATGACCACCATCCTGGTGGATCCTCAGAAGATCCCGGAACGTTACGTCGCCTCCACGGTGACGATGGATCCCAATGAGCATTTGAATACGCTGACGCAGCAGGTGCTAAGCAGTTCCCGGCTGCAGGAGATCATCGACAAAGACAATCTGTATCCCGCCCTGCGTAAGAAAAAGTCGCGCGAAGAAGTGGTGGAATACATGCGGAAGAAGATCAAGATCGAGTTGAAACAGGGATCGGACCAAGGCTTGAGCAGCTTCACGATCAGCTATGAGGACGGAGACCGCGCGTCCGTAGCGATGATTACCAACCAATTGGCGTCCAGCTTCATTGATTGGAACCTGCGGGTAAGGCAGCAGCAGGCGCGAGACACGACACAGTTCCTGTCCAATGAGTTGAGCACCGCAAAGAAAAGTCTGGAGGTGCAAGAGGGTCAGCTTGAGGCCTTCAAGATGCGGCATGTAGGAGCCACCCCGGATCAGTTGGATGGAAATTTGCAGACCATCTCGCGCCTGCAGATGCAGGTGCAGTCCAACGGAGATGCGATCAGCCGGCTGGATGAAGAGCGCATCATGCTCAGCCAGGCGAAGCCGTTGTCGACGCTGAATGAGCCTACGGTCCTCACCGAGCGCGAGCGGCTGGAGCAGGAGAAACATCGCCTGGAGAATCAGTTGTGGAATCTGCGCCGCGAGTTCACCGACACCTATCCGGATGTGGTGCTAGTGAAGGAGCAGCTGCAGAGCGTCAATACCAGGATCGCTGCACTGCCGCCGGCGCCAGCCGGCGAGCCAACGCACTATGACTCGGCAACGCAGGCGCGGCTCGCCATCATTGCACGTGAGCTGGAACGGCACAAGCAGGTGCAGGCCGAATTGCAACAGCAGATCGGCTCCTACCAGTCCAAGGTGGACACGGTGCCGGTGCTGGAAACGCAGCTCACTGAGCTGACCCGCAACTACGAGACATCGCGGCAGAACTACCAGTCGCTGCTGGACAAGACCCTCTCGGCAGGCATGTCACAGGATCTCGAAAGCAAACAACAAGCGGAGCGGTTCATCATCCTGGACCCGGCAAGGACGCCGGAAAAGCCCATTCGACCGCAGCGCATCCCGTTGATGGCAGCCGCAATCCTGCTGGGCACACTGCTTTCGATCGGCGGGGTCATTGGGATCAATATGCTGCTCGGCCGGATCGAGTCGGAGCGGCAGTTGAAGAGCATGCTTACGCCGAAAATAACCATCCTGGGGACGATCCCGCCGATTCTCAGTGTGGATGACCAGCGGCGAAAGCGCACCGTTCTGCTGCAGACGCTGGCGGCCTCTGCGGTGACGTGTTTGGCAGTCATTTTCTTTCTACACAGGATGGGCACACGATGATTGTTCACTCGGAGATCCTGGTGAAGACGCAAGAGACAGAGCCGTCGGGATCACCGTTGCCGGCAAATCCGACGACGCGGGTGATCCGGATCCAACCGCAACCGACGTCACGGCTCGCCTTCCTCACCGAGCCGACGGGTTTGGCGGTAGAGCAGTATAAGCTGCTTCGCGGCCGGCTGAACGCGCTGCAGCCGCGCGGCGGTGTCATGCTGGTCACCAGCCCCGGACCCGGAGAAGGCAAAACGCTTACATCGATCAACCTGGCCTGGTCGCTGGCCGAGGGAAACTTCCGGACCTGTCTGGTTGATCTGGATTTTCGCGCGCCAGGCACGGCGCGGACACTCGGCTACAACCCGGAGAACGGCGGTGTCGAAGAGGTACTTACTGGCAAGCGGACGATCGCTCAGACGATCTGTCAGGTGGGTGATCGGCCGTTGCATCTGCTGCCGATTCGCGATCGCGTCGAAACCCCATCCACCCTGTTTTCGCCGAGCGTGCTGGGACCGCTCCTGAATAGTCTGCGCGGCATGTATCGCTGGGTGATCCTGGATCTGGCCCCGGCGGTGCCGATGTCCGATGTAGCGGAGGTTGTCCCACAGGTGGACGGCGCACTGATGGTAGTGCGGGCCGGGAAGACGCAAAAGGCAATGGTGCATGCGCCCTTGGAGATTCTCGGCAGCAAGCTGTGGGGTGTGGTGCTGAACGATTCACCCATTCTGGGAAGCGCCTACTATGGCGCGTATGGTTCGGCGAAACGGTGATCGGCGGCCCGTGACCCCACCTGCGACATGATCTCGACTGCCGCTCCAGAGTCTCCACAGGCATAACCGAAGTGCGTGCCTGCTCCCCGAGTGGCATCTGGGCGCAGCAAGAAAACCCGCAGAGCGGCCTTCGAATATGTTGGAATAGGTCTTCCAAACGCAAGTCTCAGAGCATTGTCACTGTTGGTGTGGAGAGCCAATTTCCGCGAAGTGTGGCTTTTCTTGACGGAAAAGCCACACGGATCATCGCGCTCTTCTCTATACCTACAGTGAACATGCTCTAGAGCCCAAAGGCGCACATGCTGCGATCGATGATCGTGATTCTGATGACGGTGTCCGCGATGACGGTCGCCCATGCTCAGGAAGCACCCTCCCCGCCAGCGCATGCGCACATGGCATCGCCCTCTGCCCGCCCCTTGCAGGGCGCCGCTTCCGCGGCTGCATCCCAAAACACGGTCAGTCCCGCATCGCCGGAAAAACCTGGAATCGTCCGGCAGTATTTCATCGCAGCAGACGAGGTGAACTGGGACTACACCCCGCGCGGGCGCAATTTGGCAGGGCTCGCTCATGTGGAGACGGCAGAGGACGAGGCGGGCAACGGCGGCAAGCACATCATTTATCACAAGGCCATCTATCGGGAGTACACCGATGCGACCTTCCGCACATTGAAAGTACGCCCCCAGCAGTGGGAGCATCTGGGCATCCTGGGACCGCTCATTCGTGCGGAGGTAGGCGACTCGATCCGGGTCGTTTTCCGCAACAACACGCACCTTACCGTCACCATGCATCCCCACGGGGTGGAGTACAAGAAGGACGCGGAGGGAGCCCTCTACAACGATGGCACTCAGGGAACGGTGAAGGCCGACGATCTGATCCACCCAGGGGGCACCTATACCTACATCTGGACGGTGCCGGAGCGCAGTGGGCCGGCGGCCATGGATGGCAGTTCCGTGCTTTGGATGTATCACTCGCACTTTGTCGAGTCGACCGATATCAATACTGGCCTCATCGGCCCAATCATCGTGACGCGCCGGGGTATGGCACGGCCCGACGGGTCCCCGAAGGACGTGGACCGCGAATTCATTACGGACTACTCGGTATTCGATGAAACGGATAGCTGGTTTTATGAGGGGAACGTCGGCAAAGAGGGCAGAGAGCACCTGTTAAAAGCCCTCAATCCACTGCTTCGGGAGCAAAACCTTATCTATTCAATTAATGGTTATATCGAAGCAAACATACCGATGCTGACGATGAGGAAGGGGGAGCGGGTACGTTGGTATCTACTCTCCAACAGTAATGAAGACGATGTCCACATGGCCCATTGGCACGGCAATACAGTGGTGTGGAACAGCATGCGTATGGATACGGTCTTTCTTGGGCCGATGGCGATGGCCGTCGCCGATATGGTTCCGGACAATGTCGGCATCTGGCTCTTCCATTGCCATGTGAACGACCATTTCGCCGGGGGCATGGTCGGCCTGTATCAGGTCCTGCCGTAGGCGGCAGGGGAGTGTGAAGGCCCTTGTCGTCAGGTTGCAAACTGTTGCGCACTCCGTCGCCGCATCCTCCGTTCTGGCAAGTTTCTGTCGCTTTACCGTATGTCGAAAGGCCGCTCAGGTAGTTGCAAAGACGCAATGTCGGCTGCCGGCTGGCGTTTCTTTCACCGCGAACGGATCGGCGGCCACAAACGATCGGGCCGTCTGGGGGCGATTCGAAAGGGCAGGTCTGCGGGATGGTGTGGGGAGGGCGGTACGGCTATCTCCGTGCAGGATCGCTGACGGGGCGACGCCTTTTTCGCAGGGACGATCCCTGGTTCGATGGCCCTCGAATTGCATCTCGCTCCGGCATCGCACCGGGAAGGCGAGGGACGGGCTCGGCATCTTTGCCGCTTCCTGCTGCGGTCAACGTCGGTGGTTTTCCTCCGGGGTGCGGGTCGAGCCTGGAGAAGACAGCTTATGGATGTCGGATAGATGTTATCCACAGTGACTCGCTGTAAGTCACGATCGCGAAGCGTGCCAAAAATGGGCGATACCGCCCTACCGGGGGCAGGTTCGATGGACTCTCTGCTGGATGCATCATCCGCACACTCCACTTCGTGCTCTCAGTGGTTTGCCGTTTACACCTATTCGCGTCACGAGAAGGCCGTCAAAGACTACCTCGACACCAGGACGGTGGAGGTCTTCCTTCCCACCGTGGTGGTCGAAAGCCGCTGGAAGGATCGGAACATGCAGCTGAACCTACCGGCATTCCCAGGGTATGTCTTCGTGCGGATCGGGCTGCAAGAGCGCGTCAAGGTTCTGTCGGCTCCCGGTGTGGTCCGCATCCTCTCCTTCAACGGAGCGCCGGCCCCCATCAACCACGCCGAGATCGATGCGCTTCGGCTCTGCCTGGAGAAGAGCGGACCGCTCAGGCCGCACCCCTTTCTTGAGGTGGGCGAGCGCGTGCGCGTGCGCACCGGCACACTGCAAGGTCTGGAAGGACTGGTCACGCGGAAGAAGGGCGCCTGCCGCCTGGTCTTGTCGATTGCCCTCATCCATCAGTCGGTTGCGGTCGAGATCGACGCCGGTCTTCTCGAAACGCTGCGGCCGGCGGCACACGCCGGGTCATTGAAAACGAAACCAGTTGAAGGCAGCACCCTCACCCCGGGCAGCGGTGAACCAGCTCTACAGCCGGCGCAGAATTAGCTGACCGTCTTCCAGGTCCTGCACGCAGTTCTATCGGCCCCGGCTATTTGACTCGATTTGAGGAGTGAGTAATGTCTACCGTGAAGCTAGACCTCTCGCAGACGACGCGCGAGACGGCCAATGAAGATGAAGCAGTCGCGTCCTTCGAAGGCCGGCTCCTGTTCTCGGCGATCCAGGAGGCGGTGTTTGTGCAGATGCTGCGATTGGAGCGGCGGCGGAGTGAGCGTTCCGGCAAGCCCTTCATGCTGGTTGTGATCGACGGATGCGATGTGCGGCGCGAGATGCGCAGCCAGATCTTTCATCATGCCGCGGCGGCCATCCAACTGTGCACGCGCGAGACCGATGTGCTGGGCTGGTATGAACGGGGCAAGAAGCTCGGCCTGCTGATGACCGAGATCGGCCAGGGCGACGCGAAGGACATCGATGCGATCGCGGCTAGGCTGACAAACACCCTCCAGAAGGCACTGAACCATGATGTCTACAGCCGGGTAAAGATGACCTTCTGCCTCTATCCGGAGACATCTACCGATGAGGATGACAACGGCTGCCGACAACAGCGCGATGTCATGCTTTATCCGGATCTTGCCGGCCGTCGCAATCAACGCCGTCGCAGCCTGGCCCTCAAGCGAATGCTGGATATTGTCGGTAGCCTCGCGATGTTGATCCTCTGCCTGCCGGTCTTTCTGGTGATCGCAGTTTTGGTGAAGTTCAGCTCGCCTGGTCCGGTCTTCTTCCGGCAAAAGCGTCTCGGGCAGTTTGGACGCCGGTTTACCTTTCTCAAGTTCCGCACCATGTATGTGAACAACGACTCCGCCATTCATCAGGAGTACGTGTCCAAGTTGATCGCGGGCCAGAAAGAAGCAGGGCAGGGGCAGGGCGTCTATAAGCTGACCAACGATCCGCGCGTGACACCGCTCGGCCGCTTTCTGCGGAAGAGCAGCCTCGACGAGCTGCCGCAGTTGATCAATGTTCTGCGCAACGATATGTCGCTGGTGGGCCCGCGGCCGCCGCTGCCCTATGAGTACCAGCGCTATCTTGCCTGGCATCGGCGGCGCGTCCTGGAGATGAAGCCCGGTATGACCGGTCTATGGCAGGTAGAGGGGCGGTCGCGAACGACGTTTGAAGAGATGGTGCGCATCGATCTTCGCTATGCCGGCAGCCGGTCTTTTTGGCTGGATCTGAAGATCCTGCTGGACACGCCGCGCGCTGTGCTCTCTGGACGTGGCGCCTGCTAACTCAACATTTTTTGGTTGACTGCATTTCTTTTTTTGTAAGGGTTGCCCGATGCAAGTGCTCGATCCCGAAGCAGCCGCTCCTCTAGAGACCGCGCCTCCTCCTGTCCCATGTGAGGTAGTCCCACGTGAGGTCGAGGAGAAAGGAAGCTATGGCCAGATCCTGAAGTCGTCGGCTCTGGTGGGTGGCTCCTCCCTGCTGAATGTTGTAATCGGCATGGTCCGTACCAAAGTCCTGGCGATGCTTCTCGGACCAGCAGGCTTCGGACTGTTTGGAGTGTATAACTCCATCGCCAACCTGACCCAGACCTTTGCGGGCATGGGCGTGAACAGCAGCGGCGTGCGTCAGATAGCAGAGGCTGCCGGCACCGAAGATGGGGTACGGATCGCAAGGACAGCGTGGGTGCTGCGACGGGTATCGCTGCTGCTGGGTGTCTTTGGCGCGGTGATACTGCTCTTGTTTTCACATCAGATTGCGCAGATCACCTTCGGCAACAGCCGACATGCAGCCTCGGTGTCATATCTGGCAGTGGTGGTCTTCTTCATGCTCATCTCCGCCGGGCAGTCGGCGCTGATTCAGGGACTGCGGCGCATCGCGGACCTGGCCAAGATCAGTGTAATCGGCGCACTGGCCGGCACGCTGTTGAGTATTCCGCTGGTGTACTTGTTTCGCGACCGTGGCGTGCTGCCCGCACTCATCGTCGTGGCCGCCACGACGTTTCTGACGTCCTGGTGGTACAGCAGGCGCATCCAGGTGCCGCAGGTCACCCTGACCGGCATCGAGATAAGGCGAGAAACCGAAGCCCTGTTGAAGCTGGGATTCGCTTTCATGTCCAGCGGCATCATGACCATCGGCGTGGCTTATGTCGTACGCACAACGGTTCTGCGCAAGGTTGGAATGGAAGCAACCGGGCTCTACCAGTCTGCCTGGACGCTGGGCGGGCTGTACGTTGCCTTTATTCTTCAGGCCATGGGGGCCGACTTTTATCCGCGGCTGACCGCATGCGCACAGCAGAATGCAAAATGTAACCGCCTGGTGAACGAACAGGTGGAGGTTGGTCTGCTGCTGGCAGGACCCGGTGTACTGGCGACGCTTACCTTTGCTCCTCTGGCGATCAGTCTGTTCTACAGCGCACGCTTTCTGCCTGCCGTCGACATTCTGCGATGGATCTGTCTAGGTACGCTCTTGCAGGTCGTCACCTGGCCGATCGGCTTCATCATCATCGCGAAAGCCAAACAGACAATCTTCTTCTGGTGCGAGGTGTCCTGGGCCGTGGTGAGCCTTGTCCTGGCTTGGGTCTGCATCGGTCGCTTCGGGTTAAAGGGTGCCGGGATCGCATTCGCCGGCTCCTATGTCTTCCACGGCGCGTTGATTTATACCGTCGTCCGGCGGCTCTCCGGCTATCGGTGGTCTGCGGAGAATGTGAAGATGGGGCTCATCTTCGGGCTGCTCACGGCGGTCTGCTTTGGCGGCTTTTATGTATTGCCCTTCTATGTAGCAATCGCTTTCGGCGGGCTGGCCTGCTGTCTGAGTGCGGCCTACTCGATTCATACGCTGCTCACCATGTTCACGGTGGATCGTTTACCTCCGGTTGTCCAACGAGTCCTAGGCTATCTCCGCATCCATGTTCCGGGCGCGGCTTCGGTGAAGTAATGGCAGCGCCCGTTGCAGTGAACCCGGCATCCCTCAAGCGACCTGTCTTCGCATCCTCCACGGGCCTGGTCAGTGTCTCTGTCATCATCGTCAACTGGAGATCGAAGGATTACGTTCGGGAGTGCCTCCGCACGATTGCCTGCGATCGCAAGTGTTGCGACTACGAGGTGCTGGTCGTCGATAACGCATCCGGAGATGGATGCGGAGCGATGCTGGAAGAGGAGTTTCCCGAGGTCCAGTACATCGAGAGCCGGGAGAATCTCGGCTTCGCTCGCGCCAACAACGCGGCCTTCGCTCGATCTCGGGGACGACAGATCCTGTTTTTGAATCCGGATACGGAGATCGTCGGAGACGCCATCCAGACGCTGAGCGCGGCCCTGGATGCGATTCCGGACGCCGGCATGGTGGGCGCTCGCTTGTTGAATTCGGATTTGAGTCTGCAGACGACATGTATTACGGCGCTGCCGTCCATCATGAATCAGACGCTGAATGTTGAGTATCTGCGTAGAACGTTTCCATCCTGGAGTATCTGGGGTATGCGGCCGCTATTTGAAGACAGCAGGATACCCGCGCCAGTGGAGGCTATCTCAGGTGCGTGCATGCTGGCCCATAGGGAAGTCGTCGAACAGGTTGGAGGGTTCAGCACGGAGTACTTCATGTACTCGGAGGACATGGACCTCTGCATGAAGGTGGAGAAGACAGGGAAGAAGATCTACTACGTGCCCGAAGCACGCATTGTCCACCACGCGGGGGGCAGCAGCTCAAAGCGTGAGGAGAGCAACTTCAGCAGTATTGCCATGCGCGAGTCGCTGGTGCACTACCTCGCGCAATATCGCGGCCGGATCTATGCCAAGACCTATCGCTGCTGCATGGTCTTGATGTGTATGGTCAGGCTTTTATTGCTTGCCGTGGCGACACCCATGGCTATGTATCCGAAGGGCTATCGAAGGCTCTCCCGAGCCGCGAAAAAGTGGGTGAGCATCCTGTTGTGGTCGCTTGGTATGAACCATCCTGTGCACAAGAATCGGATGGAAGGCGAGCGGCCGTGATTCTTATCATCGTCCTGCAATGCACCATTGTTCTGTCCATTCTCTGGGCGGCTCGAAAAGGTACCGAAAATGCGTTGCCAACCTTCTGCTTCTTTTTGACGCTCATGCCATTGGAGTCGCGTCTCGTGCTTCCGGGCCTGTTTGATCTCAACACCATGCGGATCTCGTTGCTGGTATTACTCATTTTATTTCTGGTTAAGAAAAGAATACCGAGCACGGAACGAATCCCGCTGAAGACGCTGATGTTGATTCATATATGCTGGGCCGTCTGTTCTGTCGCACTGTCTATTTCTGTGGCAACTAGTGTCAAGCAACTCATCTCCCAGGCTCTCGAGTTCTATCTGATGTATTTCCTGCTCGTGCGGAGCATCACCGAGGAGAAGACCATATTCAAAATTCTTCACGCAATGATGATGGCGATAGGCCTTTGTTGCGTGTTTTCTTTGGCGGAGGCATATGAGCACTACAGCATCCTCCGAATCTTCCCTTCGCAGTTATGGACCACCTATAACGGAGGGCTTGACCCTCTCTATATCGAGTGGGGACGGGGGCTTCGGGTTCGGTCTACTTTTCCCCATCCGATTCTCTTCGGTGACGCCCTTGCCATGAGCATCCCGATCACGCTCTACCTGCTAAGCGTATGGCAGAAGAAATCGCAACGAATTGTGCTCTGGATTACGCTGATGCTGATGGTGTGGGCGATCTATAAGACCTCGAGCAGGGGTCCGTGGATGGCGGCAGCGGGCGGCTGTGTGCTTCTGTTTTTTATGGTAAAGAATCATGTGCGGAAGTATCTGAGTGTCACTGCCGTCCTGCTCTTGCTAGTGGCGGCCGCGAGGCCAGGGATCTGGGAGACCATGAGTGGTCTCTACGATTCGACCACGAATGCTGCGACTCCAGTGGGCGCGTCTTACCTCTACCGGCACGCTCTCAGCGAGGCTATCGACCAGGCCTCCCGGGCAGATATCACCCGCTTCGCCTTTGGTTATGGACTTGGGGTGTTCCGGGAGAAGGGGCTGGATATCAAGTTCCTCGGTGTCGTGCAGCATTGGTATACGTGCGATGACAACTGGGCGCTTTTCCAGTACGAAACCGGATATGGTGGCCTGATCATCATATTCCTTCTGCTCTTCAAGCCATTGCTCATCGCCTGGAGAAGCTTTCGCCGCATGCCGCGTCCGGAGAACGAACTCAGCGGAGTGCTGTTTATATGCCTGGCTGCTTTTTACTTTCTCCTGTTGAGCGTTGCGGCGTATAGCTGGGGCCAGCAGGGGTATATGGCCTGGATCTTTATTTCACTCGTAATCAGTCACACACGCGTGATAAGGCAGCGTGGCGGGGAAGCGCCTGCCGAGCAGGAGTTCCCGAGTCCGATGGAAGTGGAGAGCAACTATGTCCTACACGCTACATGAAACTCGAGCAAACGCACCAGTGCATACCGCGCCCGATAGCAGCGGCCGCCGCCGGCGTGTGTGCATGCTGGCTTATGCCTTCTACGAGAGTGATACACGCGTCATGCAATACGCTGCGGCTTTAGTAGAGCGCGGAGATGTCGTAGATGTGATTGCCCTGCGTCGAAGTGATACGACTCCGGAACGCGAAGTTCTTGGCGGGGTAAATGTCTATCGTATTCAGACGCGCATGGTGAACGAGAAGGGTCTGTTTGCCTATGTATCACGCATTCTCCGATTCACCCTGCGTGCTGCGTCTCTGCTGCGACGGATGCAGAGGCAACACGGCTACGATTTGATTCATGTGCACAACGTGCCGGACTGCCTTGTCTTCGCTGCGGCCTATCCCAAGTGGAAGCACGTCCCGGTAATTCTGGACATCCACGACCTACTGCCCGAGTTCTATGCCAGTAAGTTCAAGATCTCCAGGACTTCGCCGCTATTCAAAATGCTGACGGTGATCGAGCGATTCTCCGCCGCGTTTGCCAGCCACGTGATTGTTGCCAACGATCTATGGTGCGACCGCCTGGCGGCACGTTCGTCGCGTGCTGACAAGTGCAGCGTGGTTCGTAACCGGCCGGATCTTGCAATCTTCGATGGTAGTACCGGGGGACAGCGGAAACCGGACGGGAGGTTTCTCCTCACGTATCCCGGTTCCTTGAACTGGCATCAGGGGTTGGATGTTGCTATTCACGCCTTCACAAAGGTGGCGAGCCAGATGCCGGATGCAGAGTTCCACATTTATGGCGAGGGTGCGGCAAAGCTATCACTGATCGAGTTAGTTAAAAATCTTGGTATGCAACGTCAGATCTTCTTCCACGACATGCTTTCCAGTCGTGCCGTTGCCCAGGTGATGGCGATGACCGATCTCGCGATCGAGCCAAAGCGGTCAACCTCCGAGTTCGGCAATGAGGCACTGAGTACGAAGATCCTCGAATTCATGACGCTCGGAGTGCCGGTCATCGCGTCGCGCACGACCATCCATGCCTACTACTACGACGACAGCATCATTCAATACTACGAAAACGACGATGCCGACGACCTTGCTGCACAGATCTTGCGGCTGAAGAACGACCCTGCGCTGCGCCGGTCAGTTGCGGCTGGAGCTGCGCGGTATGCGGAAGAGAACACCTGGAACGCACGGAAGAGTGAATACCTTCGATTAGTGGATGCGCTGACGAACAAAGCGCAGAGTGCTGTGGCTAGCTAGGGAGGCGAGATGAAATACGTAGTCATCACACCGGCCCGCGATGAGGCGGAGCATTTGGAGCAGACGATCTGCTCCATGATCGCGCAGACAGTGCGGCCGGCACAATGGATCATTGTGAACGACGGCTCGAAGGATGAGACAGGTGAAATCATCAACCGCTTTGCTCGCCAGCATCCATGGATCACCGCGCATCACCGGCCCAATCGCGGATATCGCGAGGCAGGCGGGGGTGTTGTGAAGACCTTCAACGATGGCTACCAGCAGATCCGCGAGACGGACTGGGATTTACTGGTGAAGCTGGACGCCGACCTGAGCTTCGAGCCGGAGTACTTCGAACAGTGTATTGCGGAGTTTCAGCGAGACCGGAAGCTGGGTATTGGGGGCGGCGCAATTTATCACGAGACCGATGGTGAGCTCGAGCTTGAGAAGAATCCAGCATTCCATGTAAGGGGCGCCACAAAGATGTATCGCCGCCCGTGTTGGGATGCGCTGGGCGGCCTTGTCCAGGCGCCTGGTTGGGACACCATCGACGAAGTGAAGGCGAACATGCTGGGCTGGTCGACGCGCAGTTTCCTTGACCTGCGCGTCTCCCATAGCCGTTTTACCGGTGCAGCGGAGGGAGCATGGCGTGACTGCATCAAGAATGGTCGAGCCAATTATGTTACCGGCTATCACCCTCTCTTCATGATCATGAAGTGTTTGCGACGGCTGGTGAAGCGGCCTTATTTTATCGGCTCGGTTGGACTTATGTGGGGTTTCGTCAGCGGCTATCTGCGGCGTATCCCCAGAGTTACAGACCAGCAACTTATTCGCTACACGCGCAACCAGCAGATGCGGCGCATGTTGCTTCTCGAAAGTATTTGGAAGTAAGTTGCCGGTACATTCGCAGCTGTTGAGAAAGCGGGACTTCGATGTGTGGGATATGCGGCAAGCTTTATTTGAGCGACGATCCACCTCCCGTAAGAGAAGGAGACTTGCGTCGTATGCTGAAGTCCATCGCATACAGAGGTCCTGATGAAGACGGTATCTACCGATCGGGACCTGTCGGCCTGGGTCACAAGCGGCTCAAAATCATCGATCTGTTGAGCGGTCAGCAACCTCTATGTAATGAAAACGGTACGGTTTGGGTCGTATTCAATGGAGAGATTTACAACTACAAAGAACTACGCAACGATCTCATCCAAAAGGGGCATCGATTTAAGACAGCGAGCGATACGGAGGTCATTGTTCATCTGTACGAGGAATTTGGATCTGACTGCGTGCGCCGCCTTCGTGGCATGTTCAGCTTTGCCATCTGGGACGATCGCAAAAGGGAGCTGCTGTTAGCCCGGGATCGCGTCGGCATCAAGCCGTTGTACTACCGACAGACAGGAACGAGCCTGATATTTGCGTCTGAGGTTAAGGCGATTCTTGCTGATCCTTCGGTGGAGATGGAGGTCGAGGCGGGTCACATCGACCGGTTCCTGACCTACTTCTATATGCCTGGCGAAGAGACCCTCTTCAAAGGTATCCATAAACTCGCGCCAGGTTCCTATCTGAGCGTACGAGATGGTGAAGTGAGCATCCATGAATACTGGGATCTGTCTTTTACGAAAGCTCCGATACGCTTCGACGAAGCAGTCGAAATACTCGAACAACGCTTATCCAGCACCGTAGCCGATCACATGACGAGTGATGTACCGGTGGGCGTGCTGCTCAGCGGCGGTGTCGACTCGAGTGCCATGTTGAGCTTCGCTGCGGAGCGTACTCATACGCCCATCAGCACTTTCACGGTGGGGTTTGAGGGCGGCTGTACCGACGAGCGACCGTATGCGCGTATGGCGGCGAAGGCCTTCGGCGCCAGAAGCTACGAGATCACGATCACCGCAAAGCAATTTTGGGATTGCCTAGGCAAATATGTATGGCACATGGAGGAGCCTGTATGCGAGCCTCCGGCCATTGCGCTTTATTACGTTTCCGCCCTCGCGCGTGAGCATGTGACCGTATTGCTTTCGGGAGAAGGGGGCGATGAGGCCTTCGGAGGCTATCAGAGTTATAGAAATATCCACTGGCTGGAGACTCTCAAGCGGAGTCTCGGGCCGCTGGCAGACGCATCGGGAAAGGTTTGTACGGCAGCACTGCATGGCAGGCCGCGGTACAGCAAATATGGCCAGATGATGCAGATGCGGTTGGAGGACTACTACTACAGCCACAGCTCGGGCCCTTACGAGTTCTTCAATCAGCAGCGCAACAGCCTATACACACCAGAATTCGCCAGCTGCCTCCGTGAGGAGGGCAGGCTGCAGCCGTCGCAGAAGTACTTCGCAAAGGTCGCGCATCTGGATCCACTCGACCAAATGCTTTATGTCGATACCAAGACCTGGCTTCCGGATGACTTGCTTGTCAAAGCGGACAAGATGACAATGGCGAACTCGCTCGAGTTGCGTGTGCCGCTGCTGGATCACCAGATCTTGGAGTTTGCTGCATCGCTCCCGGCAGCGTTTAAGGTGACGGCAACCGGAACGAAGCATGTGCTGAAGAGAGCTCTGTCGAAGCGTCTTCCGCAAGAGATCCTGTACCGCAAAAAGGCCGGGTTTCCGGTTCCTTACGCGACCTGGCTCAGTCGGGATCTGCACGGCGCTGTTTCTGAGGTGCTGTTGGACGATTCGGCGCTCGCACGCGGGTATTTCCGCAAGGATGCGTTGGAGCGTATGTTACAGGAATCTGTCACGCAAGACCGCGCCAAGGAGTTGTTCTCGTTAGTTACGCTGGAGATGTGGCACCGGTCATTTGTCGACGGGGCGCGAGCCGAACGGGTGGAAGAAAATCTGCCTTCCGTCTGTAATGTCTAGTGGCGCGGACGAGCGGATGGGTTTCCAGCGCGTCTGCCAGTTTCATCGTTCGTCAGTCCGCCCGTGTGGTCCCCATTCACGCTAGCAGGGATCTGTCTAGCAGGGATCTGTGTGGTAAATGCAACGGAGCAACGAGTTTCGGGAAAGTCGATGAGCATATCTACAGTGTTAGAGCCGAAGAGTGAGGCCATCAGCATGCCGAGTGAGGCTGCGGCTGTCCGCGAGGTTATCGGGAGTGAACAACATGGAGCGATTGTGCGCGAGATCGATCCACTCACCGATGGTCGTTGGCCGGAGTTCGTCGCTTCTCACCCACAATCCTCGATCTTCCACACCCGCGGGTGGTTAGAGGCGTTGCAGACAACCTATGGCTACCGCCCTGTGGTCTATACCACGTCGTTGGGCAGCGCGCTCGAAAATGGTGTTGTCTTCTGCAAAGTGGAGAGCGCGTTGACGGGGAAGCGTCTCGTCTCCTTGCCATTCTCAGACCACTGCCAGCCACTCGCGTCTGGCGACGATCTTCAAGTCATTTTCAAGCATTTGCAGAATCAACGCGTGCAGCAGCGGTTGCGATACGTGGAACTGCGCCCTCTTCTCTGGAAGAGTGCAGTAGCTCCGGAGCAGCGTGGTTTTTCGGAGAGTAATCGGACAAGCTTCCAGAAAATTGACCTGACGCCGGAACTGAACAGCATCTACCGCAAGTTTCACGACAGCTGCATTCGCCGGAAGATCAAGCGCGCGGAGCGAGAGAGTCTTGTCTATGAATCGGGGCGCTCGGCAGCGTTGTTAGACAAGTTCCGGACCCTCTTGCTGTTGACCCGCCGTCGTCACAAGCTGCCTCCACAGCCGGCCGCTTGGTTTCGAAATCTCGTTCACTCGTTGGGCAATCAGATCGAGATTCACGTCGTATCCAAAGGGAATGTACCCGCGGCCAGTATCATCACGCTTCGCCACAAGAATCAGGCCACATATAAGTACGGGTGCTCCGACGGACAGTTCAACAGCCTGGGTGGTACACCACTTCTCTTCTGGAAGGTGATTCAGCAAGCAAAAGAGACTGGAGCCGAAGAGTTCGACCTTGGCCGTTCCGACTTTGCAGACCCGGGACTGATTGCATTCAAGGAGCATCTAGGGGCGACCTCCACCGAGCTGCGCTACTATCGCAACCCTCCTCCACCTCCGCAAAATGCAAAGCCGGAGGCGGTGAAGGGTCGCTACGCGTGGGCACGCGATGCCTTCGCCCGGCTACCGGATTTTGTTTTGCAGACAACCGGCGAGCTTCTTTATAGGCATCTGGGATAGCTCTGCATGCAAACAATGGAACACACAGCATGTGCCGCCCCGGGGTTCCTCCAGTATTTTCGGTGCCCCGCGTCATTCGGCGCTTTTCAGGTCGACGAACAGATATCGAGCGGCAGCCCGGGATATTTCCGTCTTGGCTCCGACCTGATCTGCTATGGACGTGCCGCGGAGGAGACGCAGGACGCCCCAAACGGCAACCTTCGCGATATCCTCTCGCGGGTGCATCACACTAACGAGGTCACCGTTCTGCCATTTGATCCAGAGGAGGTTGTCACAAATCTGCGATTCGAGCGGTATGTATGCGGAGATACGCCCTCTTTTTCTAAACGCGTAATCCGTCAGATGTACTATCTGCTGCGGCCTGCATTGCCGGTTCGCGTTCGCCGGCATCTGCAGCGGCGCTGGCTGAAAGACTGGGCGACAAAGCCCTTCCCGCAGTGGCCAGTGGACACCTCGGTCGACCGGCTGTTCGCCCAGCTCATGCGTTTGAAACTGAAGAGTATGCCAGGAGAGCGCATTCCGTTCGTATGGTTCTGGCCTGATGGAAAACAGAGCTGTGCCATCATGACGCACGATGTCGAGACAGCTGCCGGTCTGGCTTTTTCAAGCGAGCTTATGGACATCAATGACACATTTGGGATCAAGAGCTCATTCCAGCTGATTCCCGACGCTCGCTACACGGTGACGGATGAGACTATCAGCATGTTTCGCCGAAGAGGTTTTGAAGTCAATGTCCACGACTTGAAGCATGATGGTCATCTCTTTGACGATGTAGGACAGTTTGCTGAGTCGGCCGTCCGCATTAATGACTTCGGCAAGCAATTCGGCAGCAAGGGCTTTCGATCTGGAGCGCTCTATCGCAATCAGGAGTGGTACGCCGCACTTCATTTTGAATACGACATGTCCGTACCAAACTGCGCCCATCTTGATCCGCAACACGGAGGGTGTTGCACGATCATGCCGTACTTTGTCGGTGACATTCTTGAACTACCGGTGACTGCAACCCAGGACTACTCATTGTTCAACGTCATTGGTACGTATTCAATGGATTTGTGGCGGGAGCAAGTAGAGATGATTGTGCGGCAACACGGCATGGCCAGCTTCATCGTCCATCCGGACTACCTGGACCGACCGGAAGCCAAACACGCTTACAAAACGCTGCTTGGCTATATGAACGAACTTCAGGCAAATGCGAATCTGTGGATTCCTCCGCCAGGAGATGTGAACGACTGGTGGCGCATGCGAGACAAAATGCGGTTGATGCCGGGTGCCGACAACCATTGGGAGGTCGCGGGTGCTGGCGCTGAACGCGCATGTGTTGCTTATGCAAGTCTTCAAGATGATCAGCTCGTATACAGCTTGTAGCGTGTTTCAAAAGGAACCAAGCTTTGCTGGACTGTCAAGGATCACGGAGCTGTGACGTGCAACGGTCAACGAAAAGCTTATCAGATATATAGCCGTGGTATATGACGCCCAATCCACTTAGGAAATTTATTGTCAGGATCAAGCTGCCTGTTATCAATAACTTAGCGAGAAATAAACCACCACGAGAGCTATTTCCTGGTATCTCTCTGGGCGGTGCCTGCAGTAATCTGCAATAGCTTGAGGAATAGCACGGCCGCGCCGTGAGACAGAGGATTCGCAGAATAGAAGATATCGCTGAAGTCGTCAGCGAGTCTTCAATACAGTCCCCCCGGTTTCACTCATTTGGTCCGTGCCCGTCAAGAGGCATCATGGGTCCCCCTATATCTCACAATGCGAGTTGATATCCTATGAACATTCCGAAGCACTTGTTATGTATGTTGATACTATTTTTTGCAGTCACTGCGGATGCCGCTTTCGGCGCATGCCATGCAGTGGGGACTTCAGCAACGGGCAACGGCTCAGGGTCGAGTTGGGCGAACAGAATGAACAAGCTCCCTGCTAATCTCGTGCGCGGCGATACCTATTATCTTGCCGATGGACAGTATGGAAGCTACACATTCAATACTCCCAATTCAGGTACCACCGCGATCACGATCAAAAAAGCGCAAACGTATGACTACGGGCGAGCAGCTGATGGATGCTCGAACGATATCTCGGGCGGTTGGAATGCCGCGCAGATGGGTGCCGGTCAGGCAGTATGGGGCGAGTTTTACGGTGGCACAAATACTCCGCAGCCTGGATACCTCGTCCTTGATGGAAATGGAAAAGCTACCGCCACTGGATGCGGTGTATCGCCAACATCGAAGGCAGCAAGTTCAGACTGCGGCTTAAAAATCACTGCCAGTATCGGACAGGACAGCGATTTCGATATTGGCCAGAACAACAATGACGGTCAACACCGCTCACCTAGTTGGAAAATGCGTTACTTCGAAATTCAGGGAGGCGGCGATCAGAATAACGGAGCGTATTCTGAAGAGGAAATTCGTTGTCGTGGTGCATGCGACAACTTCGTTGTCGATCACTCATATTTTCATGACACAGGCTGCGATTTCTTCAAGGTTCCGTGGACGACGTCATTCGTTGTTCAAAACACATACATAAAACAGAACATTTCTTCTGCTACGTGCCACGGACAACTCTGGTATACCGAAGTCGCCGCATCCGGGGTGGACTTCCATGACAACGTCATTCAAGACATCCAAGGTACTGGTATGTGGGTGTGCCTTACAGGCTGTCAGGCGAATAACTGGACCGTCTACAATAACGTGATTTGGCGCCCACAGGGCGATACGCGTCCCGGTGTCTCGAACGGGATTTTTGCCTGTATCAATCCTGGCAACCAATGTACGAATATGAGCTTCGTCGGGAACGACGTGATTAACTACACAGCCGATTATGCGGGAGCCTTAGGAACGCACTGCGACGGCAGTCCAGATACGTTCGTGTGGCAAAACAATATATTCTATGGAATTACTCCGAGCGATCGAATAGATTTTCAAACGTGTGGCGGCAAGTTGACGGAAGGCAACAATTCCTACCTGAACTCCGGAACACCACAATCGGGGACAAATTCTTCCGATATCATCATCCCTACCGGCGCGGCCAATCCGTTTGTAGGATGGACGACGGTCAATTTCGCCCTGGCGGCTGCAAACTCCGAATGGGCGAATGGGTTAACATTTGGGGCTCCATATAACCTTGATGCTTTAGGGAACCCACGGCCAGGGCCGAGCAATGTGTGGGATCGGGGAGCGTATCAGTTCGCGAGCTCTTCTACCGCCTCTCCGGCCCCCCCCACCAACTTGTCCGGAGTCGTGCATTAGCTTGGGCTAGGGTGAGTGCAAGGGAGCTTGATTCGGTCTGTTTTGAGATTGCACTCGCCCTAACCTCGTTTCGAAATCCAGCTCCGGGCTAGCTGGTTTCCGTCGCAGTCGAGCAAAAACCCTGATGCTGTGTCGTGGAAAAATTCAACCGATGTAGCCTTTTCTTCAAGAAGGCCGCAAGAACCGTCGCTCGGCCTTATCCACCTAAAAGAATTTATTCTAAAGAGGCACTTGCGAGATACGCGCTCCGGAACGCTACCGGCTATGGACGGATACCGGATCCGTAGGTGTAGCCGCGAGTATTTCTGCTTTTGCCCGGGCCCAGGACGAGAATGAAACGTGCAATGATCGATGCGAGTACGACAGAGGATATTGCTACGCCCCAGTTGGCGACCGCAAATGGGATAGAAGGCCCAACGGTCGATGTAGTGATCCCATGCTACAACTATGCGCGCTACTTACGTGGCTGTGTCGAAAGTGTTTTGAGCCAGTGCGATGTCAACGTGCGTATTCTTGTGATCGATGACACGTCTCCGGATAACACGATGGAGGTTGGGCATGCGCTTTCGGAGCAGTATTCGCAGGTGGAGTTTCGCCGCCATCCAGTGAATAAAGGTCACATCGCAACCTACAATGAGGGCCTGATCGACTGGTCTCGGTCTAAATATACGATGCTGCTTTCTGCAGACGACATGCTGGCCCCTGGTTCGCTCAGCCGAGCAGTCCGTATTATGGAGGCTGACTCAAGTGTTGGGATGGTCTACGGCCGGACGATCCACTTTTGTACAGAAGATGAACTGCCGCCGCACATCATAAGAAGCCGCGGGAAGATACTCTATGAGGGCAGGGAGTGGCTGAGGAAGCGATGTGGAGCGGGGTACAACGTGATTACCTCGCCGGAAGCGGTGGTGCGGGGCAGCGTGCAACGAGCAGTTGGAGGATACCGACCGGAGCTGCCGCATAGCGGTGATCTTGAGATGTGGCTGCGCATCGCCGCTGTATCGAATATCGCGTATGTCCGAGGGGCCCCACAAGCGTTCTACCGCGTTCATGCTGCCAGCATGCAGCGTACCCAGTTTCAAGGCAGCCTCGTGGATCTTGTTGAGCGAAAGGCCGCGTTTGAATCGTTTTTCGACAGACATCCGGGTGAGATCGCAGATCGGGAGTCGCTCCGTGAAATGGCAAGGCGCGCACTCGCACGAGAGGCGCTATGGGATGCATGTCGACTCTACGATCACAACCGCGTGAAACAAGATCACATCGAGGCTTTGGTAGATTTTGCGAAAAGCGTCTATGACAATGCCTCCTCGCTCCCGGAGTTTGCAGCATTAAAGCGGCGCAAACGCCTTGGAGGTGCATTTTGCCACAGGACTCAAGTGTTCATCGCGCCAGCCGCAATCCGATGGGTTGGACGCTGGTGGCGTAAACGCAGATGGCACTCGTGTGGTGTGTAGTTAGGACTTAGGACATCGTGTTTTGCTTTGTCTAGAGTCGCATCAACAATTTTGAACACCGAAGCGCAGGGCTGACTTGATCTCCAAGTTTAGACAGATATATTTTCAGCTTGGTCGTCGATATCGCCAATCCAGGCGGCTTATGCTGGAGGAGGGTGCAGACGGCCTCCTTAGTCGTGTAAGAGCGACGGTTGCAGAGCGGCTGACTCCGAAGATGACACCAAGTCCAGTCCGCCGCCTGGATGTCCTTGCGGCCGATCTATCTCATCCTCCTCACATATATATGCCAGAGGTGCAGGGGGGGGAACCGCTGGTCGTCAATTGGGTGACGATTCCTGCAGGCCCTAAATCCGGTGGGCATACCACCATCTTCCGTATGATTCGTTATCTGGAAGCTCACGGCTATCGCAACCGCCTCTACTTCTATAACGTCTATGGCGGGGATCTTCAATATTACGAGTCGATTGCCCGGAGCTTCTACGGCTTTCAAGGTCCCATCAAGACGCTGGATGCATCCGGCATGGAGAATGCCCATGCGGTGTTCGCAACTGCATGGGCTACTGCCTATCCAGTCTTCAACGACCGCTGTCAGGGAAAGCGCTTCTATTTTATCCAGGACTACGAGCCGTATTTCTATCCGGTGGGAGCCCTCAGTCTGTTGGCGGAAAACACCTACCGGATGGGATTCCATGCCATTACGGCAGGGAAGTGGCTTGCGCAGAAGCTGCGCAGGGAGTTCGGGATGGAAGCCGATTCGTTTGATTTCGGCTGCGATACGTCTGCCTACCGGCAGCTGCCCGGTGTGCAGCGCAACGGCATTGTCTTCTATGCGCGTCCAGAGGCGGCGCGTCGTGGATTTGAACTTGGGCTGATGACGTTAGAGCTGTTTGCGTCGCGGCATCCAGAGATCGACATCCACCTCTACGGCGAACGCATAGGAAGCGTCCCGTTCCGTTGTATCGATCACGGGCGCGTCTCTCCGGATCAGCTCAACCACATTTACAACCGCTGCTATGCCGGGCTGAGCCTGTCGCTCACCAATGTGTCGCTGGTGCCGCACGAGATGCTGGCCGCCGGGTGCATCCCGGTGGTCAACGATGCCGAGCAGAACCGTATCGTGCTCGACAACCCCTTCGTGCGATACGCAGAGCCTTATCCGCAGGCCTTGGTAACGGAGTTGGAGTCGCTGGTGGCAGATCCTCATTTCGAGTCTCTCTCCCAGGCTGCGATGACGAGCGTGCAGGAAACAAGCTGGGATGATGCCGGCATCGCCGTTGACGCTGCGATTCGCAGGTCACTCGTCGCCGCGAGTTAAGTGTCTGCCTCGCCGATGAGTGTGCAACTGCTTGCATACCTTTTCTTGGTTTTGAACCTACTTGCCTTTCCTATCCTTTAGTTACAGTACGGCACGTCGCAAAAAGATTGGTCATTTGCATGCAAGGGAAGTGACATGACACCCGTCGAAACGTCCACTCTTCCGCTCATTGCGCAGCAACGCCAGGACCGGCTGCAGACCCGCACTGCAAAGATCGGAGTCATTGGGCTGGGGTATGTTGGTTTGCCGCTATCATTGCTTCTGTCCGAGGCAGGTTTCACCGTGACGGGCCTCGATATCGATACGGCGAAGGTGGCGGATCTGGAACGGGGTTGCTCCTATATCTATCGGATTCCGGATACCAGCATCCAGGTGGCCCGCGAGCAGGGCTTCCGCTCGACAAGTGACTTCTCCCAACTCGTGGATCAGGACGCAATCATCATTTGCGTACCCACTCCGCTCAATGAGCATCGCGAACCGAACTTGAGCTTTATTGAGAGCACCGGTAGGGCGATTGCTCCCTGGGTCCAAGAAGGGCAGCTGGTCGTCTTGGAAAGCACGACCTACCCGGGCACAACAGATGACATGCTGATACCGATCCTCGAGGCCGGCAATCGGCTTGGCCTGAAGGTGCAGGCAGGCGATACACCGGCTGAGCATGGGGTCTTCTATGTCGCCTTCTCTCCGGAGCGAGAAGACCCTGGGAACGACACAATTGCACGCCGCGATATACCGAAGGTAGTTGGAGGTCATGATGCGATCGCAACACGCCTCGCCTCCACTCTCTATCAAGGCATCTTCACCCGTGCCGTCTCGGTCTCGTCGACGCGCACCGCGGAGATGACCAAGTTGCTTGAGAATATCTACCGTTGCGTCAACATCGCCTTGGTCAATGAATTGAAGCTGTTATGCCTCCGCATGGGAATCGACATATGGGAGGTTATTGGCGCGGCTGCAACGAAGCCCTTTGGTTTTCAGCCATTTTACCCGGGGCCGGGCCTTGGTGGGCACTGCATCCCTATCGACCCGTTCTACCTGAGCTGGAAGGCGAAGGAGTATGACTTCAGCACGCGCTTCATCGAGCTAGCCGGAGAGGTGAACGAGGCGATGCCCGAGCATGTCGTACAATCCACGGGCCGTGCATTGAATCGTCATCGTAAGGCGCTGAATGGATCACGCATCCTGATTCTAGGTATGGCTTACAAGAAAGATGTCGACGATCTGCGCGAGTCACCATCTCTCACGATCATCGAGCTGCTTCGACAAGAGGGTGCGGAGGTCTCTTATAACGATCCATACTTCCCTAAGGTCGGTCGCGGGCGCCGCTACAATCTGAACATGACCTGCACGCCGCTTGAAAATTTGGCGGAGTTTGACTGCGTACTAATCGTCACCGATCACTCCGACTACGACTACAAGGGGATCGTTCGTGATTCCAACCTAGTTGTGGATACACGCAACGCGACAAAAGGAATTGCTTCACCGAAGATCGTGCACTGCTGATTGGAGGAATTGTGGTTGCAAGCAAGCCGTGGTGCAACAGGGGCCGGAGCCGTGCGCTCCGGCCTTTCTTCGTTCTCACGCGTGTTTGTCGATGCACGCCGAACCAGCGAATGCCCTAGCTTTCGCAGCGAACCCACCGCCGCACGCCTTTAGTGAGGAGGCTCTATAGGGGCTGCCCCGTGCGTCCCACCTTCCGTCCCCGGCACGGGATGCCCATGGAGACCGCGATGACCTGGAGGAACAAGTTCACACGTTTGTGTGCAGGCATCCCCAACCACTCCTGGATCTGTGATCTTCAACGTGGAAGGAGTCGTGCTGGTAGCTTCGGACAGCAAGCCGTGGAAGGTGACTCGATGGTTGACGAACTTTGCCGCATCGAATTTACCGGAGAGCTGCATGCATCTGTCTTGAGCGCTGATGACATAGAAACCGGGTGCGTCCTTCTGCTGCGTAACACAGCCCACGACCTTTTCGGGTACGGCCTTCTCTGCAGGGGTAGTTTGCGCCACAGCAATGAGACCGGTGGATGCTATTCCCGATAGAGCTACCCATCGAATGATCGCTTTCATTTCGTTCCCTTTCCGGTGGCCAATTTGAATATCTTGGGAGTGTGTTTTAAGGCATCCTCTCCTAATACACAGGAGGTCAAAATAAACGGGTTCAGGACAACTGCAAGAACAGTGCGCAACGGAGGAAAATAGTTGAAGACCAGCATGAGTAGTGTACTTCCGAGAAAAAGCAAAAAGAGGGTTAACAAAGAATATCCAAGCCGTCTTACCCAGCTCTCTTCCGTTGCAGCATTGATGATATGAAGAAGCATCAGGGAACCCATGAGGAGGCCGAGGTCGAGTAGGGGATTGAGCGGCTTTAGAAAGCGAGCGTCCAGCAGTGACTCGATATAGTTCGCTTGGAGTTGTACACCGTACTTCGTTCCCCCCGGGAACGGCTTCTCATCGACTTGCGAAAATTCACCTAGAACGACGACCTTCCCGCTAATCTGGTCCTGGCTCGAGCCGGGCTCCTGTAGCAAGCTGTTTGCGGATATCTCTGGTGGATCCGTGTAGCTGGTGTAGGGAAAGTCCCCATTCTTAAAATCTTTCAGCTCTCGTGAATCCAGCTTGCTATCGATTTGCAGTGCAGCGGCCAGAGCTAAGCTGGGGACTTCAATGAGTCCTTGCGTGCCGTCGTGCCACGCTGCTGCAGCCTGATCCGACCGGAACACACTCCACCGTAGCGGAATCTGCATAGGATCCTCGGTGATTCGAGTGAGGGCGGACTTGACTTTGTTTGCCGTGGAATCAGGCATCGACGCATCCGGAAGGAATGGTAGTGTCGGGACCAAATAGAGACAACTGGACGCTTGGGAGGCGTGCGTATTCTCTGCGGTTGGCTGTCCCAGCACGACAGGAATGTGAAGGCTGTGCAGCGCTTCATTGAAGCGCTTGTCGATATCATCCCCGTTGCACCTATACGCCGCGTCATAGTACTTGTCGATGACGATGACGCGCGCGCCGTCATCCTGAATAGTCTTGACCAGGGTCGCTAGAGTGGAACGGCTAGAGCAGCGATCTTCGTCAGGAGGCAAAGTGACTACTATCACTCGTGACGTTGGAACAGCATCAAATCGCCAGCGCACCACGGCCGGTAGCAGCTTTTCAAAGTGTAGATCGAAATTCTTCTGTCTGAGTGCGCACGGGTTTCCGATGGGCAGTCGGTCCATCTGCCACAACTCAAAAATCACGAGCAATAAAACTGCGCCTAGACGGAGAAGGCCGCGGATACTGAATATGCCATGGCGTAGGTTGCGGATTGTGACGTTGCGCCAGCGCCTCCGAAGTGGCCCGGACTTCTGTGTCATGGCAGGCCCGCAGCGGGTGCCTTCGGCGTTTCACCGGCTAGTAGTGCGAAGTCTGTATTGTCCGAGCTGCGGCTCATGACTGGTGTCTGATGCTCATGGTAGGCCTTGAAGTCTGCCGCTACCCGATCAGAGACGTGTTGGCGGACGTAGCTATAAACCGCGCTGAGCGGCGCGTTCCCTCCGAGCTGGTGTACCGCGTCCACCAGATAGTAGGTGAAGTAGCCGTGCCGTAACTGATCGCTTTCCATGGAGGTTTCATCGCCAGTGCTAGCAGCGAAGATGATGCGGCCGCTGCCCTGAGAGATATGTTCCAAGGACGCCTTTGAGACGCCTGCGGTTGGAATGCCGGGCGCCAGCATCTTCGGTCCTCCCGCGGCCTCGCCGCTATAGCATGTGTCGATGAAGATAGCAGCGCGGCGCGCACGGAAGCGGGTGGCCACGGCGTTCGATAGTTCAACCATCGGCAACGCTGTCGCGTACAGGGTGTCCGGATCGTCTTTCGGCCCGATCTCCGTATCGTGGGTGATGATGTAGCTGACTCCGCCCGTGTCCATGTCGCGTGCGGAGCCGTGGGTGGCCACGTAGACCAGAGCAAGATCATCGGGCGCGGCACTACGCGCAAGCCAATTCAACTCGACCCGGATATTGCGCATGGTCGCTTGCTCATCCGTGAGCATGTGGATGTGGTCGGATTGAAATCCGCCGTATTTTGGGTTTGCGATCATGTCGCGAAAACTGCGGGCATCGTCTGTTGTGTAATTCAGCCCTGGGATATTTTTATCGGCGAACTTTGAGATACCGACAATTAAAGCCCACTTGCCTTGTACTTTGCCGAGCGGTGCGGTCTGTGGTGGAGGCGTCGACAGAACAAACGGGTTAAGATTCTCCGCCATGGCTTCGGAAGGGAACATCTTTGCCTTTTCCAAAGCAAAATTTGCCGATGTCGCATGGCCCAGTTTTTGTTCCACCAGGGAACGGTAGTACCAGGCTTCGCCGAGTTCGGAGCAGGTTTCGGTTGCAGTCTTCAAGAGTCGACTGGCGTCGGAGAGCTGATCCTGTCCACTGTCGGCTTGTAGGTGCTCCAGCGCCTGGACAACGAGATCCTTCCCTGCGCCGCAGCTTTCTGCTCCTACACCCCTGGATTCTAGAGCAGAGGGATGTGCTGCCCCTCCGCTTACACAGAGCACGACTAACAAGGAAGCGAGATAGAGAATGGTTCGCCGCATGTTCATACCTCGGGGTCCAGCCACTCAATGCCCGTTCGCAGTCTGCTTCGGTTTTTGCCCGGCGGCCGCCCTGGCCCGCTGTTTCATCGCAGCCAGTATCTTTCCATTCACGCCGCTGCGGGTCATCTGTACCTGGGCAGGATATGTCAGGTCGAACGCGACTTCCGATGCGTTCTGAATGTTGTCGAGAATGTTCGCTTCGTCCATCTTTGCCTGGACCATTTGGACGATGTCGCTGTTCGTCATCGCGGTTTCGTGAGGCGTCGCACTGCTCTCTCCGGTCACACCTCTTTCTCCAGCGGTCTCCCGTTGTGCCGTATCATGCGATGCGCTTTTTTCAGAAGTCCCTTCATAGCGCTTGATGCCCGAGACGATACGCGTCTGCGCCTCCAGAAAATATTTCTCCGTAGGCCGTGCTTCGAGTGCTTTGTCGTACTCAATATCGGCCTTTTGCAGAAACTTCTTCGCGGCCTTCCCATCCTGCGCCTGATAGGCCATAGCTTCATTGGCTACACCGATGTTGTAGTGACGGTACGCGTCGTCGTCTGGAGCTGGAAACGGACTCATCGTCTCGAGTTGCTCGTCATATTGGCTCCATAGACTCTTCGCTGCTACTTTGTCCGCTGCATCCAACCCACCCCCATGCGCGAGGTAGATGGTCACCGGTTCGGCGGTGTTCACGATGTAGGACGCCAACTGGTTGGCGACATCGTTGACCAGGTCCTTCTCTACCTCGACTGGGGATACGGGCGAAACTGTATTTGCACCGGATGTGCCCGGGATTGAATGCATGATGCTGCTAAGAGTGGCCTGATCGTCCCTGCTGATCAGAGATCGCACATCTCCCGAAGTGACGACATGTCCGTCTCGCTCATTTGTCACGTGGAAGACGACGGTCATACTGCCGGTACCACGATGAATGGTCGCTCTACCTTCGGTGACGTTTTCGACCTTTGGCGCTCCGTATGCAGTCACCGACGCTCTAAATAGGTACTGGGCTTGCGCATCCCCAACGGTCACGTGCGTGTCGCTGCTTGTCAGAATACTCTCCAGCTTTGCCTGGATTTCGGCATCCAGTGGAGTCTGCTGTCCCTGCGGCGAAGCCACCAACACTTTTACCGAGGTATCCGCAAGCGAGACTACCGGCGGCAGGCGGCGCTGAAGCACAATCTTCTTACGAGTCAGGATTGTGCCGAAATTGCAGCAGTCGGCCCACAAGTTAGCGGCTTGCATTGTCAGCACTGCAACGCAGACAGTGAGAATGAGGCGGTTCGATCGTACTTGCATCGTGACCCCAACTTCGATTGTGATGAATGGTGTATTCGCTCTCATCCAGGGGAGCGATGCATCTTCCAGTGGGCCCGGGAACTACTTGGTCTTGGGGGAAGACCGTGATCGCGACATTATCTCGGTGACAGCGGCGAGCTACTGAAAAGGCTCCAGGTTATTGGAGCGATTCCGGAATGCGACACAGCATACCGCAGCACTGGCTACAGTGCTATAAAAATCTTGGCGCTGATTAGAGAGTGGAATGAGTCTTGCCGCTGTGAGCGTTGCCGGCCGTATGGTGACCCTGGGAAGATTCGAACTTCCGACCTGCGGTTTAGGAAACCGTCGCTCTATCCACCTGAGCTACAGGGCCACACGGCTAGTTTACTTCGAGAGTCTACGCCTCGCACGCCGAAGGCCGGTCCGTCGGTCATACATTGAACTTGAAGAATAGGATGTCGCCGTCCTTTACGACATACTCCTTGCCTTCTGAGCGAAGCAGGCCCTTTTCCTTCACTGCTTGCTCGCTGCCGAGTGCGAACAGGTCGTCGCTTGCATAGCAGTCGGCCTTGATAAAGCCCTTCTCGAAGTCGGAGTGGATAACACCCGCAGCCCCGGGTGCCTTAGTGCCGCGGCGAATCGTCCAAGCACGCACCTCCTGAACCCCGGCGGTGAAATACGTGATGAGATCGAGCAGACGGTATGCCGCGTGAATCAAGCGGTTGAGACCGGGTTCGGCGAGCCCCATACTTGCAAGAAACTCGTCGCGCTCTGCCGGTTCCAGTTGCGCGATCTCGCTTTCGAGCGCGCCGCAGATGCTTACCATCTGGCTGCCTTCCTCTTTCGCGCGTTGTTTGACCGCGGCAATATACGCATTGTCTGCGGAGAGGCCTGCCTCGTCCACATTGGCTACATAAAGCTGCGGCTTGGCAGTAATCAAGAACAGATCGCGGGCAATCGGCTTCTCATCGGCCGTGAGTTCAACGGTGCGTGCGGGCTTGCCGGCGTTGAGCGCGGCGATCAGTTTCTGGAGCACCGCAAGTTCAGCCTTGGCCTTTACGTCATTCGATTTCGCGGCGCGTTCGGTCCGCGTCACGCGCTTTTCGACCGTGTCGAGATCGGCCAGCAACAATTCCGTATTGATGATCTCTATGTCATGCAGTGGATTGACGCCGCCGGCAACGTGGATCACCTCTGGATCGTCGAAGCAACGAACCACATGGGCGATGGCATCGGTCGCGCGGATGTGGCCGAGAAATTGATTGCCGAGTCCCTCGCCCTTGGACGCACCGGCGACCAGGCCTGCGATGTCGATGAACTCCATGGTGGTCGGCACCAGGCTCTTGGGATGGATCAGGTCTGCAATCTTGTTCAGCCGCTCATCTGGAACCGTAACGACGCCGGTATTTGGATCGATCGTGCAGAAGGGGTAGTTGGCAGCCTGCGCCTTGGCCGATGTCAAGGCGTTGAAGATGGTGCTCTTGCCCACGTTGGGCAAGCCGACGATTCCGCAGTTCAGTGGCACTGTGTCTTTCCTTTTCTTTCATTGAAACATGGAGACCGGGCGTGGCGACTCGACACACCATGCCGACTGTGTCAGTCTGAAGATATTGCTCGATGACGCCAGCCTCCCAGTTGGCAGATGATATGAGGGCACATTTTGAGATCCATCTGCAGTCTGTGGTGTTCTGGATCAATAACAGACAGCGATCAGTGGCATCGGCCTGTGGGATGTCTGCTGGTGTTTCTGACTGGATTGCTCGTGCTGGTAATGCCGCTGACGGAGCATTTGTGGGATCTGGGTCATTTTCTGCGTGGCGGGAGCGACGTAGAGTTCTCCCTGCTCGCCGGCTTGCTGTTCATGGCCCTTACCGTTTTGGCGATGCATCGCAGCATGGCGCAGCCGCTCTTCGCCGGGTATCTTCCCTGGTATAGGCGCATACTCACTACCGCCGCGATGGCACGATCCGATTCGCCGAAACGATTGCGGGTGCTGACACATACGTTTCTCGACAAAGAGTCCAACATTTCTTCGCATGCGTGCGCGCCACCGCTGCGGATTTGATCTCATCTCCCGCTCCTCACACTGATCGGGAGACGTTTTACGTTCGTGCCGACGGTTCGAACCCGATTGAAGATGCGAGCTGATTCGCCATCCGGCATAGGCAGCCCCAGAGCCGGCACAGAGGGCCATCGTTCATGAAGACATCGGAAGTATTGCAGGCGTGGAAAGGGATTCTGGCCGGTCGTCGGCCGTCTCTCTCCATCGAAATCACAAAGGAATGTCCGCTTCGCTGCCCGGGCTGCTACGCGTTCGACCAGGCGCACCTTGGCGGCGAGCAAGAACTTCGCCAACTCTCCGATTTTCGCGGTGCCGAGCTGGTCAAGCGAGTGCTGGCGCTGGTGGATACGTATCAACCGTTGCACGTATCCCTGGTGGGCGGCGACCCGCTGGTGCGCTATCGCGAGCTGGAAGAGATACTCCCGGAGCTGGAGGCGCGGGGAATCCACACCCAGGTCGTGACGAGCGCTTTCCGGCGTATCCCCCCGGAATGGGTTCGGCTTGAACGCCTCAACGTAGTGGTTTCGATCGACGGATTGCAGCCGGAGCACGACGAACGGCGCAAACCGGCCACCTATGAGCGCATTCTCAAGACCATTGCGGGGAGCCGTGTCACCATCCATTGCACGATCACCGGCAATATCGCGTCCCGCGAGGGGTATCTGGACGAGTTTCTGCGCTTTTGGACGCCGAAGCCGGAGATTCGAAAGGTCTGGTTCAGCCTGTTTACGCCCCAGCGTGGCGCCGAAGGACCGGAAATTCTTACCTCCGCGCAACGCGAGCATGTAATGGAGGAGCTATTACGGCTGCGAGTGCTATATCCTTCGCTGGATATGCCAGAGCAGGTGATTCGCGAGATCGCCACGCCGCCCAAGAGCCCGGCGGACTGCGTCTTCGCCCAGACTACGCATACCGTCTCCGCAGATTTGAAGACCAAGGTCACGCCCTGTCAGTTCGGTGGCGACCCGGATTGTGCGCAGTGCGGCTGTATCGCGACGCTCGGCTTGGCCGCCGTTGGGCACTATCGCGTAGCCGGTGCGTTGACCGCCGGGCACCTCTTCAAGGCGTCGGACCGTATCGGCAGGCGATGGAGATCGCTGACGCATCGTTCTCTGCCACCGCAACCCGAAGCACAACCATTTACCATCCTATGAGGCCGGAGGGCCGCATGACCGAGATGCCAATGCGCGAAATGCCAGATGTAGATTCAGCAATCGCTTGCGAGGCCAGGCCGAACCGGTCTCGCAGCGATGCGCGATTGCGCGAAGAGCTTGCCGGTTTCAGCAGCGATCTGCATGCTCTCGGTTTTGCGCCCGGGACCTCGGGTAACCTGTCCGTTCGCCTGGATTCCATGCTGGTGCTGGCCACTCCCACGGGATGCTCGAAGCGTGCGATTGGACCCGAGGATCTGGTGGTGGTGGATCTGGACGGACACGAGCTCATGGGAACTCGCCGCGTCACCAGCGAGATCGATATGCATTTGGCGATTTACAAGGCGCGGCCGGATATCGAAGCAGTGGTGCATGCGCATCCGGTCTTCGCGACTGCATTCGCCTCGAGCGGCCTGGCATTGGACCAACCATTGTGCTCAGAGGTCGTGATGACGCTGGGCTCGATTCCACTGGCTGCGTATGCAACCACGGGAACTCGCGAGGTAAGTCAGGCTCTGGCGCCCTACCTGCAGCACCATGACGCTGTGCTGCTAGCAAATCATGGCGTCGTCACCTACGGTACCTCGCTGGCCGATGCTCTGATGAAGATGGAAACGGTGGAGCACTTCGCCCAGATTTGCCTGGTCGTGCGCCAACTGGGTGGGGGGGCCGCGCTCCATGGAAAGCATCTCACCGATCTGTTACAGGCCCGCGCTGCTTATATGCAACGCTCGGCAAGGCCCCTCTACCGAGACGGAGCGATCCGGACGGATTCGTAGGGAATGATGCCCTGCGCTCTGTCGGGAATATCAGATCTTGATGAAGATCTTTTTGCGGTAGAGCGGTAGCACCAGCAGCCAGCACACCAGTACATAGAGCAGAGAATACGCCAGCGAAGCAAAGGCCGGTGACGGGATGACTGCCGCCAGGTGCCGGTAGACCCAGAGCAACACATTCACATGTGGGGCCACCATCACATAGCTGAGAGCGGGTCCCAGTATCTCCGACAGGACATAGGCCGTAATCGCGTTGGTTCCGAATACCAGGAGCGCACCCGTGCCGCGGCGGTACCCGCGTGCCTGCACGAGATACCAGAAGGCGGCCAGCAGCAGCAGCGACCAGCCGCCGGCGAAGAGTACATAGCTGGAAGTCCAGAGCTTCTTATTGATCGGGAACAATGGGTTCCAGAGCAGCCCAAGCACAAGACTGCTGAGTCCTGCCAGAGCAAGTACGAGAGCCTTACCCTTGTCCGTCCGTGATGAGGAGCGCAGAAAGAGTCCGACCAGCACACCGATGAGTGTAGTGCCGAGTGCCGGAATGGTGGAGAGCAGGCCCTCCGGATCGCGCGTTCCTTCATACAGGTGCCGGGCCGAGAAGATGTGTCGATCAAGCCACGCGACCAGGTTTGCATCGTGATCCAGCAACGGAATGTCGCGCCCCGGCACGCCGAAACCAGGGACCGGCACAAAGCGCATGATGAGGTAGTAGCCGAGAAGGCAGACAACAAGCAGACCGACCTTGTCGGCCACCATGGGCTGCCCCGCCGCAGATCCTTCCGGTCGCCGCATCACGAGGTAGAGTGAGCCGACGATGAGATAACAGAGCGCAATGCGGGGCAGCACGCCGTAGTAGCGCATCGTGGCCAGGTGGAAGAACGGAAAGCCGTTCACCAATAGTCCCAGCAGAAAGATGATGACGGCGCGCCGTACCGTATGCGCAAAGAGCGAAGCGCGTGTGACGCCGCGGCCAAGGCGCGACTCCGTTGAGAAGACGATCGATGCGCCAACTAGGAAGAGAAATGTCGGAAAGACGAGATCGGTGGGCGTAAAACCGTTCCATGCCGCGTGTTTCAAGGCCCAGAAGGCGACACGCTCATCGCCGTTGTTGTTCACCAGGATCATGAACGCGATGGTGAGGCCGCGCAACACATCGACGGCCAGGTAGCGTTTGACGGGCGCAACCGTCGTGACCAGCGGATCGGGCGCGGAGGCAGGATGCGTGACGGAGCTCATGGCCTGATGATCGCTAGCTTACGAGGTTTGCCGGGAGTTGGAAAGCACTTACTGAAAGGTTTGAATACTGGCATCGAAAGGTGCGTGCTGCGCGTGATCCTGTATATGACAGACATCTGCGAATGACTGTGAGCAGGAACAGGACGTCGAGCGTCTTCAGCATGATGCAGTCGGCCTCTTCGAACTATCATCACTATACCGTGAGGGGTTTCGTGTCGAGGCGATGGACGCAGTCTCTTCCCGACGGTGCGAGGCTCCGAGGCAATGAATGCCAAGAAATAGGTGACAAATGCAGGCGAAGAACCTCCAGCGCGCGCTTGACAGCGTGACGGAATACTGGTCGCCACGCGTTGTGGGACAGGTCAACGATCAGTACATCAAGGTGGCCAAGGTCAAGGGCGAATTCACCTGGCACAAGCATGACCACGAAGACGAGATGTTCCTGGTCTTGTACGGCACGCTGCTTCTGCAGTTCGAGGACGGCGAATTGACATTGGGACCGGGGGACTTCCATGTCGTACCCAAAGGAAAACTGCACAATCCTGTCGCGCGAGAGGAGTGCGGTCTCGCACTGATCGAGACCGTGACAACGCGTCACACCGGCGATGTCGAAACGCCGCTTACGAAGTCGATTGCCGACCAGCTTCAGTGAAATGGGGACGGAGGAGAGCCCTGATGTCTGTCTCTATCCGGCGGAACCTGCGCCGAACTCTTGCTGCATCTTTGTTCATCGCTTTTGCTGCTTCGGTTGTCTTTGCGGCCGAGGTGCATGGACGCGTCACCGATCCGCTGGGTGCGCCGGTGGCGGGAGCGGAGCTGGCGCTGATTGAAGGCGGCAAGATTGTCGCCAACGGCCGCAGTGCAGGCGATGGCAGCTACTCGTTGCGGACCGGCGATACCGGTCATTTCTACGTCATTGTGGAAAGCCAGACCTTTCGCCAGATTGCGTCACCCGGCTTTTATGCGGGGGTGCTCGATTCGCATCGCCAGGATGTGGTGCTGGAGGCGTCGCGGGTCAACCAACAGGTGGTGGTGACGGCGACCGGCACGGCCATCCCGCAGGCCCAGGTCAGCGGCGCCATCACAGCGGTACTGCAGCCGGATTTTCGGAATCGCGACATCCTCACCGATGCGCTCCGCCAATCGCCGGGAGTCTTCGTTGTGCAGCAAGGCATGTACGGCGGCTTGAGTTCGCTCTTCGTGCGGGGGGGCAGCTCGTCGGCAAACCGTGTCGTGCTGGATGGTGTGCCGATTGAGAATATCGGTGGTGTCTTCGACTACAGCACGCTGGCGACGACAGGCATCAAGAACTTCGAGATCTATCGCGGCGCGAACAGCACGCTGTATGGCTCGGATGCCGCGGCCGGCGTGGTGAGCCTAGAGACGCCGCGCGGCTCTACCGCATTTCCGTCGCTGTTGTATGAGGGCGATGCCGGCAACTTTCACACCTATCGCAACGAGGTGCAGGCGGGCGGAACGCTGCGCAAGCTGGATTACTACGGCGGTTTCTCCGCGTTGCGCTCGTCCAATGCTCTGCCGCAGGATGAGTACCATCTCAACACTGAGACCGTGAACCTGGGGTATTCCCTCAGCAGTGCGACATCTCTGCGCGTCACGGCGCGCAACACGAATGCGGCGGTCGGTCTCCCCGGTGCTTATAACTTCACCGCGTTCACCAATGACGGCAAGCAGAGCGACCAGAATATCTATCTTTCCGGCACGGCTGAAAACCAGACGACAGAGTCCTGGCACAACTTGGTGCGCTATGGGCTCACACGCAAACGCGAGCAGACCGCGCAGTGGTACGCGGCCGGTATACCTATCACAACCGGCACCGGCGCGAATGCCTTCACCAACTATTACGGGTTGCCGGTGACGATCCGCGGCGCTAATGGATATGACGCGACGGGGCAGGCGGTACTGAACTTTGCCGGCATCTTTCCCAATCGCAGCGACTCTGCCAACGACCGCGATCAGCTCTACTTCCAAAGCGACTTCCGCTTCACACCACATCTGTCGGCATTGCTTGGCTTCCGCTACATGGACGAGCGGGGCAGCGAGAATGTCCCGACATTCTCTATCGCCGAACAGCTCGAGCGATCCAACTACGACTACATCGGCCAGTTCGCGGGCGATTTCAGAAACCGGCTCTTTTACACGCTCAGTGGAGATATCGAGAAGAACCAGCTCTACGGCACCGTTGGACAGCCACGCATCGGTCTCGCCTACTTTCCGGTCCGTCCAGGCTATGGCATCGCCCACGGTACCAAGCTCACCTTTAACTTCTCCAAGGGCATTCAGGAGCCGGATCTCAGCTCGCAGCTCAATTCGCTGCAGGGCGTACTGACGCAGTACGGCTACAGCGACCTTATCCCGCAGCACAACGTGCCGCCACTCGGGGGAGAAACCAGCCGCAGCTACGATGGCGGCTTCGAACAGACGTTCTTCAACGAGCGCCTGCTACTCAAGGCTATCTACTTTCACAATCAGTTTGGCAACCAGATCGAGTCTGTCGACGGTGCTGTATTGCATCTCCTGGGAGTGGACCAGGCGGTCGCAACCCGGATCTCGAACACGATCGGGAGTGCGGAAGTAAACTCGCTTGCCTTCATCGCGCAGGGTGCAGAGCTGGAGATGCAGTCGCAGATCACCTCGCACATCTTCGCTCGCGGCGGTTACACATATACGGACGGCCAGGTAGAGCGCTCCTTCTCCTCAGACGCCATCAAGCCGCAGCAGAACCCCTTCATCCCCGGAGTCCCCATCGGTATTGATTCACCCTTGATCGGTGCGCGTCCCTTTCGCCGTGCGCCGCATGTGGGCTTTGCCGGGGTGACCTATACCAAGTCGCAATGGTTCCTGCAGGTGCAGGGCAGCTTTGCCGGCCGCAGCGACGACTCCACCTTCCTGTCATCCTTCGACACGCTGGCCGAGGACAACTCGCTGCTGCTGCCCAATCGCAATCTCGATTCCGCCTATGCCAAGCTCGACATCGGTGGCAGCTACCAGGTGCGGCCTGCGATAGCCGTGTATGCGCAAATCAACAACCTGGTGAGCGATCAGCACATCGGGCCTATCGGCTATCCAGCGTTGCCATTCAATTTCCGCGCCGGAATGCGCTTCGCCATCGGGCATGGCAGTACCAAGTAGCCGACACGGTGAGCTGAAGCTAAGCTGTTCACTATGCGAAGCTCGACCCAGATTCGCTCACTCCTTCAGCACGGAGATCGCCGTACGGTAGGGCACGTCTTCGAGGTGGTTGACAGAGTGCTTCAATGCCCTAAACTCGTGTCCGACCTAGTGCAGTGCGCCTTCGACGCGGATGAAGGCATTCGCATGAGAGCGGCAGATGCGCTGGAGAAGGTATCTCGCAAGCGAATTGAGGAACTACAGCCCTACACAGCAGCCCTGCTCGGGTTGTTCGAGGAGAACGAGCAGCAGGAAGTGCGCTGGCATTTGGCTGTGATCTTGCCGCGCCTGCGCCTCGATGCGGATGAGCGCTACCGGACCGGTCAAGTTCTCCAACGATGCATGACTGCGAAGAGTTCCATTGTCAAAACGTTCGCTCTTCAGGGTCTCACTGACCTGACGGCGCAAGAACCATCCCTCATGCCGCTCGTCCTTGATCTGTTGATGTTTGCAGAGAGGAATGGCACGCCAGCGATGAAAGCGAGAAGCCGCAAACTACTAAGCGTGTTGGAAAGACGCGCAAAGAAAGCTGCAACCACCCCTGCCTATAACGGGAAGAAGGCTTATGGAAATTAACAAAGGTAGCTGCAGCGCGGCAAAGTCGAATTACTCGCTCTGGAGCATGCGGATCGCGTCCTGATAGGTGAGGGTCTTGCTGACCGGCTTGTAGGCGGAGCCATCTTCTGTGCTTTGAACGATGAGCTTTTTGACCATGAGGATCTTTCCCCTGAGGTTCAACTTCAGGTGAGTTGTCTCCCAGTGGTGATTGCCGACATCCTGCTGCACTACCAGGATCGTGCCGCCCTTGAAGAGGCGGCCGACGAAGCCCCAGCCGAAGTCAACATCGGCGATCAGGTGAGCATCCAGCTTGGCCATCCGCTTGTCCGTGCAGTCGATCCATAACTCGCCTGCCATGCCCGCATAGACCTGCGCCTCGCGATCGGGCGGGATGAACTTGGGATTCGGCTCGAAGGTCAGCCGCCATGCCGGACCGCTGGGCGTGGTGACGATGCCGCGGTAAGTATAGAGAAAAGCGTCAGGCAGCAGGCGGACCATCTCGTTCTCTCGACCGCTGTCCGCCTGCTCCCGCTTGTGCCGCCGCGTCTGCAACTCCGGGTGCGCCAGCAGGTTGTCGAGCCGCTCCCGCTCCGCCTGTGCGCGCTCCGGAGTCAAGGGCTTGTCGTCCACGGCAATGAGCCGGGCGATGTCGCCGTCCTTGGTCTCGACGATATCTTTGGTAGTGACGCCGTTCTCATCCTGCTTGCGCAGCTGGAAGCGAAACGGACCCGTGCTGGCGTTCGACGCATGCAACTCATTCCAGGAGGCGTCGCGGACCAGCGCGACGGGATCCGCCGGAGGCTCCTGCGCGTGCAACCAGGCAGCAGAAGAGGCGAGGGTCAACAGAGGCAGTATCTGGACGAATAGTCTCCGGACGATGCGGCGGAGCGCTGTGATCCTCGGCAAATCTCTCTCCTTATGCATGAACGGCAGAGGCGTACACGCAGCTCCGTTGAGTCTCTTGATCGCGTCTGTCGATCGTGCTCGAGCCCTGCAGGCAGGGTAGCAGGCCGCAACGCAGCACTCTGTCGCAGCCTCTCTGTTAGACCGCTCGAGTGCGCATAGGGTTGCGGCGCGGTTGGCGGGTTGCGTATAGTTCGCTCAGAACGGGAAACCCGCAGAGATCGCGGTATGAAACCTTTCGGGAGTGACTGAGATATGGCGAATGAGTCCGGCGCAGCGGTAATTGGCAAGTCAGTCCAGATCCGCGGCGAAGTGAATGGCAGCGAAGATTTGGTAGTGGACGGTGTGGTTGAGGGTACGATCACGCTGAACGACAGCAAGCTGACCATTGGGCAAAACGCCAAGGTGGCTGCGAATGTCACGGCGAGGGATGTGATCGTCGTGGGCACCCTCCAGGGAGATGTGCGCGCCTCGGGCAAGGTCGAGCTGCGGCAGGGTTCCTCACTGACAGGAGACCTGACGGCCGGTCGTCTGTCGATCGAAGAGAATGCAAACTTCAAGGGCAAGGTGGACCTGGTGCAGGGCACCGGGCCGAAGAACCCGCAGGCAACGCCAAATAGTTAGATGTAGCCGGCATTGCGGATACCTGAAGAAGCCGGCGCGGGAGACGCCAACCACACGTGTTCAAAAATCCATTCCAGCGGTCCCGGGACGATACCCAGTCAGCCACGCCGACAGTGCTGACCGGGCCGCGTATTGCGCGCCACTCCAGCGGCTGGGCTGCCTTGCGGAAACAACTGCTGACCGAGAATGGCCTGCGCATCCTGGACATCGGTCCCACCTCCCCGACCAACATCAATCTGCTCACCAATGCCGGGCACAGCGTCTACATGGCGGATCTGGTGCCGGACGCGCAACGCCCGGAATGGATGAAGAAGCCGGATGAGGGGGGAGATCCGGTCTTCGACGTCGAAGGCTTCCTCGAACATAATCTCGATTTCTCCGGCCGCGAGTTCGACGCGGTACTGCTGTGGACCACGCTCGACTACATGCCGGACGCGCTGGTGCAGCCCACCGTCGACCGCTTGCGCTCTTCGATGAAGCCCGGCGGCAAGGTGCTGGCGCTCTTTCACAATAAGCAGACCGGCGAGAACACAGCGTACTGCCGGTATCACATCAGCGAGACGGACACCATCGACGTGCAGGAGAGCGTGCCGATTCCACTTCGACGCGCGTTCACCAACCGCAATATCGAAAAGACCTTCGAACGCTATAACGGCTGCAAGTTCTTTCTCGCCAAAGACAATCTCTACGAAGTCATCATCACTCGCTAGTTTCGCGGGATAGTCCGCTCAGCGAATCCAGACCGGTTGGGGCGGCTTGCGCGGCACTCCCAACGCGGCTGCCGGGAAGAGTTGCGCCTTGTCCTCGCGCATCGACGGAGGAATGCCGATATCCCGCGTGAGCAGTGCATCGGAGCTGCGTTGGCCCAGGCCATGCTTCCTGCAGGCCGCACGCAGGAGCTCGCGGCAGCGCTCGGCATACGCCTTGGGCACGAAGGCCTCGCTCTCGTAGCGTTTGCGATACATTGCCTCAAGCGCGGGGAAGTGCTCCCGAATGAATGCCAGATAGGTCTCCTTCGAACAGGGCTTCAGGAAGAGCGGGTTTGCGTGCAGGAAGCAGGCCCGAGCCTGATGCGCCAGCTCGGCCATGCGGTTGAGGGCCGGACCGGTGTCGGTGAGGCCCGGCAGCAGCGGCGAACACAGAATGCCAACGCGCAGCCCCGCCTCACGCAGGCGACGCACCGTGGTGAAGCGGATATCCGGACGCGGTGCACGCGGCTCAAGCAGTCGGGCTAAGGCTGCGTCCGGCGTAGTGATGGTGAGGTGGATGACCAGTTCGTTGGTGGCGGCGATCTGGCACAGCAAACGCAAATCGCGTGCAACCAATGCCGATTTAGTCACGATGCCGATCTGGAGTCCGCGTTGCTCGGCCAGCACGGCGAGCAGGCTCTGCGTAATGCGCAAGCGCCGTTCGATCGGCTGATAGGGGTCGGTCGCCGTGCCGATCGCGATCTCTTCGCCCCGTTGGACCTGGCGCAGCTCCTGCCGCAGCAGCCACGCAGCATTGTCCTTCACGAAGATCTGCCGCTCGAAGTCCTCAGGCTGGCGCAGCTCCATGAATTCGTGGGTGTACCGCGCGTAGCAGTAGCGGCAGGCGAACTCACAGCCGCGGTACGGGTTGATGCTCCAGGCGAAGCGCAGTCCGCGGCGGGATGTGGTGCGGTTGAGGATGGATCGCACCGCCAGCGACCGGAATTCGGTAAGGTGCCCCTGATCGACGGCGGGCGCAGCGGCTGCCATGCGGGCAATGCCCGCCGGCTGGACTGGCGGCAGTTCGGGAAAGAGGGGGAGCGACACGCCCTGCATATTCGCCATTTGTTCGCCTCAAGAATGAGCATACTCGCGCTGCTAGGCGAGGTCAATCTCCGGCTTTGGGTAGGCGCAGCTCAAGGAGCAAAGCTGGCTGATAGAGTGGGCTGGCATGCGATTCTCCGCACTCTCCTTACTCCTTCTTGCATGTCTGGCGATCACAGCAGTCCCCAATCGGCTACCAGCCAAACCTGCCCCGTCTCCATCCCCTTACAGTGCGTGGATGATCGGCCCGTTCACGCGCCCGGCCGATGCGCAGCCCATTCTCACCGCGCGGCCCGCTTCCGTCTTCACGGATCCCGTGCTCGGTCAGCCGGTGCATTGGGAGGCGCTGCATACCTTCAATCCCGCTGCGATCGTTCGCGATGGCAAGGTTTACGTGCTCTACCGTGCGGAGGACGATAGCGGCACCATGCAGATCGGGATGCATACCTCGCGGCTTGGGCTCGCGGTGAGTGACGACGGGCTGCACTTCGAACGTGAGGGTGCGCCGGTCTTCTACCCGGCGAAGGACAGTGAGCGGGCGCGGGAGTGGCCCGGCGGCACCGAAGATCCGCGCTTGGTCGAGTCACCGGACGGAAGCTACGTCCTCACCTACACGCAGTGGAACCGCCGCACCTATCGCGTCGGCATCGCTACCTCGCGCGATCTGCATACTTGGGTCAAACATGGACCTGCCTTCGGGATGGGCGCCTATGCGGGGCTCAAGTACAAGTCGGCTGGAATTGTCACCGAATGTCTGACAAAAGGACGATGCATCGCCACCCGCATCGATGGTCACTACTGGATGTACTGGGGTGAAGGCGAGATTCATCTGGCGACATCGGACAACCTGATTGACTGGACGCCGGTCGTTGGCACTCATGGCCAGCCGAAGGTGTTGCTGCGCGCGCGTCCGGGACGCTTCGACAGCGGATTGCCGGAGGTGGGGCCGCCGCCGGTGCTGACGAAGCGCGGCATCGTTCTTGTCTATAACGGGAAAAACGCCAACGGGAAAAACGCCGCAGGCGCTACTGACAAGAATGCCGCGGGCGCGCATAGGAAGAACGCTGCAGGTGACGATCGCGATCCGGAGATTGCGCCGGGTGCGTATTCCGTAGGCCAGGCGCTCTTTGCGGAGCACAATCCGGCAAAGCTGCTGGCGAGGACGAACAAACCTTTCTTCAAGCCGGAGCTGCCTTGGGAGCAGAGCGGTCAGTATGCGGCGGGCACCACATTCGCCGAAGGGCTCGTTTGGTTCCGGGAGCGTTGGTTCCTGTACTACGGCTGTGCGGATTCGCGCGTCGGCGTGGCGATGACGCCGCAGGCGACGGCAGCCGCCTCGACAAGCCACAGTCGATAGAATCCTTAGTATGCAATCACTGGAAGGGAAGACCGCACTGGTGACCGGTGCGGCGAAGCGAATCGGACGCAGCCTGGCGCTTGCGCTGGCTCGTCAGGGTGCCGATGTCGCCATCACATACCGCAACTCGGAGACGGAGGCACAGGCCACCGTCGATGCAATCGGTGAATTCGGTGTGCGCGCCGCGGCAGTGCACTGCGATGTCGCCGATCCGAATAGCTCCCGAAAGGCCGTCGACGCAGCATTGGGAGAGCTTGGCAGGCTCGATCTACTGGTGAACAATGCCGGCGTCTTCGAGACGCAGCCGCTCGAGTCGATTACAGTCGAACACTGGGACACGATGCTGAACACGAATACACGTGGTCCCTTCCTGATGGCGCAGGCCGCGCATGCCGAACTGAAGCACAGGCACGGGCGGATCGTGAATATCGGCTCACTGGGTGGCCTGCACCCCTGGGCAACGCATGGACACTACTGCGTGTCGAAGGCAGCGCTCCACATGCTGACGCAGACGATGGCCAAGGCCTGGGCGCCGGAGATCAGCGTGAACTGCATCGCGCCGGGCATGATCGTGAACGGGGAAGTCGACGCGGCGTACGAACACTTTGTGGAGAAGACGCCGATGCGTCGCAACGGCACTCCGGAGGATGTGGCCGCGGCGCTGCTGTTCTTTGCTGCCGGACCGCGATTCATCACCGGTCAGATATTGAGCGTGGACGGAGGGTTGGGACTCTGAACTGAACCACCGCGGTGCAATCTCCGCGATCCTTCCTTTGACCCTGTCCAATTAGAGTGAATTTGCTCGAATCGTCTCCAAGACCTCCTGCCGCTGCCGCCGGGCCCGCCAATATTGTCCCGTGAGTCTGTGGCGCCATCCCGGCTGCTGATTCACAAAGGAGCGGACCAGCGCCGGCGATTCCCAGGGGACATCGTGATATGCGTTCTGCATCATCGGACTAGCCGGGTCACGCTGCCACTCTTGCGGAAAGAGTGCGATGACTTCTGCTGTCGTCATCGTTGGACGAGCTCGCAACGGAGTGTCCGTGACGGCGGCGAAGGCTGCCGCGGCTAGGTCATGACCCGCACCGAGGGCGAAGTGCGCGATCTGTGTGGCGCGGCTGTTCATCTCGATCAGCCACGGCGCACCGCTCGGCTCGTCAAGTATGAAGTCCAGGCCGTAGAAGCCGGTGAGCTGGAGCCGTGAGGCGAGACTCTGCGCGGCACGGTCCATAGCGGTGTTTTGAATGAGCTGCACCACTGTAGATGGGCCGTGATCGTAGCGTGTGGCCAGCACCTGCACGCAGACACTCGCGAGCACGTCTCCCTGCCAGCAGAAGATGGCGCTGTTCGCATCCGTACCGGAGATGGCCTGCTGGATGCTGATAGATGGGCGCTGTCGACGCACCACGGGTCCAAGCAATGTTGGATCACGATCAATCGCCAGCCGCTTGAGCGCACGCAGCGCGCGTGGAGGCGCGTTGAGGGCACGGAATGCCGACTTCGCTTCCTCATAGCTGTGGACGGGGCGCACGCCGATGCCGCCGGATGTGCCGTCGGCCTTCAGGTAAGCCGGAAAACCATGCGCCTTCAGCCAGCCATCCAGATCGTTGGAGGATGCAAGCGGCGCGTTCGCAGGTACGGCCACCCCGGCCTCGGCGGCAACGTTGAGAACGTGAGAGCGGGCGGTAAGGCTGTTCAATCCGTCTGCCGGGCCCATCGATCGCTCGATGAGGGCGAGCACGCGATGCAGCCGCGTCGTCCTCCGCGCACGCTCCGCAAGCTGTTGGAGACGGAACGTAGCAATGTCGTCGCAGGGGACGATCATCTGAGCATTGGCGGCGGTGACTGCGGCTTCGAGCGAGGCCAATGGCTCAAAGGCGCCGTAGACATGATGCTGGTAGAAGCGTTGTGTCAGGAGCAGCGGATGACCGCTCGGGCACCAGATGCTGACGCGGAATCCGGCGGCCTGCAATGCAAGCCCAAGTCGTGCGCCGGTAGGCCAGCGCTGGGTGGCAAGGAGAAGAATGTGCGGCTTCGAGTGCGACTCCGGCGGTTCACGCATAAGGGCAAATTTGAGGAAACGACAACGAATGAAAAAAGCAAAATTCGATGTGGATCTATTTAGCGTAACGTAATGAGAGGATGCTCTGCAGGATGTGATGTGTCCAAGAGATTTCTGTGAATACCGGGTCTTCCGTAACCATGGAAGTGAACACCCGAGTCACCAGGACGCTGCCGATTTTGGAAGACATTTTCCTACCGCAAGCGGCACACTTGTCTTGCTGTAATGATAGCGAAACGAGGATTCCAGTCAGATATGCATCGCACTGAAGTTGCCATTATTGGCGCGGGGCCATATGGGCTTTCCCTGGCCGCGCATTTGCGTCAAGCCGGAGTGCCCTTTCGCATTGTCGGTCGCGTAATGGAGACCTGGCGAGAGCAGATGCCCGAAGGCATGCTGCTGAAGAGCGATGGCTTTGCCAGCGATCTCTCCGACCCCGCGGGAACGTTTCGTTTGCATCACTACTGCTCCCAGAATCAGCTCCCGTATCACGCGACGTCGATTCCCGTGAAGCTTTCCACCTTTGCCGGCTATGGCGCGGAGTTTCAGCGCCGCATGGTCCCGGGACTTGAAGACGCGAAGCTGGTGGAATTGCAGCGGGGCGACGGCGACTTTGTTCTCAAGCTGGACAACGGCGATTCCTTCACCGCACATAAGGTCGTGCTCGCGGTCGGGATCTCCAACTACGCCTATGTGCCGCCTGTCCTGAGCGGACTGGCGTCGCCCGCGCTCCTGCACTCATCGCAGGTAGTGCAACCCTCACAGTTCTCCGGCAAGCGTGTTGTTGTCGTCGGCAGCGGTGCCTCCGCCATCGACCTGGCTGCGCTGCTTCATGAGGCCGGGGCGGAAACCACGATCGCTGCTCGTCGTAACCAGTTGAGCTTCCACTCCGGACCACGCGAGCATGGCCGCACACTTCTGGAAAAGCTGCGCAAACCCGGCTCCGGCATCGGACCTGGTTGGAAGCTGCGGCTGCTGACGGCATTCCCGCATCTGTTCCGCTTCCTGCCGAGCAAGCTCCGGCTACGGGCGCTGCGCAGAATGTTGGGTCCATCGGCGGGCTGGCCCATGCGCGAGCGTGTCGAAGGCAAGCTGAGGGTACTTTGCGGTGTCACGCCGCGCGCCGCCCAGATGCGTGGGGATCGCGTGCTGCTGTCTCTGGCCGCAGCCGACGGCTCGCTGGAGCAAATGGAGGTGGATCACGTCATCGCGTCCACCGGGTATCACATCGATCTGCGTCGCCTGCCCTTCCTGGACCCACAACTCCGCCGGCAGATCCGTTCCATCGAGAATATGCCGGTGCTCTCCGGTCACTTTGAGAGCACCGTGCCGGGGTTGTACTTCGTGGGTCTTTCGTCCGCGCTGACCTTCGGTCCGGTGATGCGTTTCGCCTTCGGCTCGGCCTACACGGCGCGCCGTCTGGAAAAGCATCTGCTGCGGCAGACTGCGCGCCGGGCGTACTACGAAGAGCGGGCGACAGCGACGGCATAGAACAAGTTTCGAACGCGTGAACACTGGGGAACCTTCGGGTTCCCCTTTTTTTGCTTCGCTTCGCGCAATGGAGAAGGGCCGACATTTTGTCGGCCCTCTCGGCTATTTTTATGCTAACTATGTTTCGGTTTCACAATCCGCTTGGTGCGATGTGCTGCCTCGATCACCATGCGCTTGGTAAAGTCGAGCGCTGCCGACCGGCCGGGCGGCGTCGGATTGAGCCCCATCTTCCGCAGAAAGTAGTTGGCTTGGTAGACATTCTTGCGTGTCCAGTCCTTGTACTGGTAGCTGATGCTGAACGAGACGGAGACATTGTCGGAGTTCTGCAGCCAGTGCGGAAAATTCACCGGGATATGCACCCCGGTGCCAGGCCGCATGATGGTCTGGAAGGCGCGGTCCTGGTAGTGCGGCTTGTAGACGCCGGCGTTATTGTCCTTGGACCAATAGGTCTCCAGCTCCTGATCGGGCACGACATCCTTATCGTTGCGGTCGAAGACGCTGATGGTCTTGTTGCCCGTGACCTGCATGAGGAAGTTGCATTCACGATCAATGTGGTACGGCGTCACGCGATTGGGAGAGGTGATGAACAAGATGGCCTCGCGGCTCTTCTCGTCGGCATTCACGGCGCGCCCGCTCAACTTCCGGACCTCTGCGAGACATTCGTCGAGGATTTCCCGGTACGCGGGTACGCGATGCACGAAGCGCATCATGATCCAACCGCCGGAGCTGCCGATATTGTCCAGAACCTCTTCGATGGGCGGCTTGATCTTCGAGATCGTCTCCCACCGCTGATCGACACGGATGTTGCCGGCATCATAAACAATTGAGTTCTTCACATCAGGCACATCGAGCAGGCGCCGTATAGCGGCCAGATTAAAGAGCGGATGGCTGTCGGTCAGACCGTGATGGAACTCAAATGGCTTGGAATCGAAGCTGGCTTTGAAACTCTCGCTGGACCCGGTATGCGTCGGTTGGAAGATGGAGCCAGCGCCCAAGGGGACTGCGGTTGTGGTCGCCATAGAAAGGCCTCCTATGTAGCCATGATGCACTTATAGCCATGATGCACTGTTTTTCGAAGTATGTGGGGCCTCGGATGAATTACGGCATCGTCTATCCGTACCGTATTGACTGACCGTTGGTAACATCTAGTCACAGCAAGGACCGGGATCAGACCGACACGAGCGGCCTAGACTGAGGATGCGGAATGATGACCGATCCAATCACGCATGCCACGACGCCGGAGTTGCCGCGTATTGCTGTTGTCGTGATCGGTCGTAACGAGGCGGCGCATCTCTCTGCCTGCCTGGCCAGCGTGACATCGATGGACTACCCCGCCGAGTTGGTAGAGATCCTCTACGTCGATTCCGCCTCGACGGATGGCTCTCCGGAGCTTGCGGAGAAGGCCGGGGCGCAGGCGATCCGGCTGACCGGCACGCCGATGAATGCAGCGCGCGGGCGCAACGCCGGCTGGCAGGCGGCGCGTGCCCCGTACATCATGTTTCTGGACGGCGACGTCACGCTGGAGGCGCACTTTGTCCGCCGCAGCCTGGAACAGTTTCGTGACGACCCGCACGTCGTTTGCGTATGGGGCGTGTTGCGCGAGGTGCATCCGGACGCCTCGATCTACAATCGCGTCTTCGACCTCGACTGGATCCAGGCCCCTGGCGACACCGAGACCTTCGGTGGCATCGCTCTGGTGCGGCGCGATGCCCTGGCCATGGTCGGCGGCTATAACGAGACACTGGGCGCGGGCGAGGAGCCGGAATTGAGCAGGCGACTGCGCAGCCATGGAGGGCGCATCGTGCATACCAATGAGCCGATGGCTCTGCACGATCTTGCTATGACCCGTTGGCAGCAGTACTGGCGTCGTATGGTACGCACCGGCCACGCTTACGCGCAGGTCTCCCGCATGTACGAGAAGACGGCCGACCCGCTCTGGCTGCGCCAGTCGCGCGGCAACCGGACCCGCGGTCTCATCTTTCTGGCATTCCCCGTGGTTGTGCTGCTGGCGTGTGCCGTTCTGGGCTCGCTTTGGCCGCTTCTACCTGCTGTCGTCGCGGTAGCCGCATTGGTGCTGCGCACGGCGTGGCGCGCACGGCATCGCGCGTCTTCCCGGACGACGCTATTACTTTTCGGCATTCATTCGCATTTCCAGCAGATCCCTATTCTGCTGGGGCAGTGGCGCTACTGGCGGAGCGCGTCGAAGCGTCAGACAGGATCGCAGTTTTCATCCGAAGCATAGTTGTGGAGTGGTTTTGGCACGAAGTGTCGAAGTCGCGAGGGGATAGGCCGCGCCGGAACTCCGGCGACGGTAGCTCCGGCCGGCACATCGTGGGTGACCACGGCGTTGGCTCCAATTGTCGCTCCGTCTCCGATGATGACGCCTGCAAGTAAGACGGCGCCGCGGCCGATCCATACGTCGTGACCGATGACGATTGGGCTTGCTGCATGTCCGGAATACCGCAGCGAACCGTTTGGCGTGCGGATGTGGTTCGCATCCCGCAGACTCACGAATTCGCCAATGAGCGTGCCCTCTCCGATGGTGATTCCCGCCATCGCGACGATGTGTACGGCGGTAGATAATACGCAACCGGATCCGATACGAATCAGCCCCTGGCCCTGGGTCTCGAGGTAAACGTGCGGGTAGAGCATGACGTGGTGGCCGATGGTAACAGTACCGCTACGCCGAGCCGTGCCATGCACCTGTGTCGGGCCGAGCACCTGAGTGGACGCCGGTATGCGGGTGCCGAGCTCAGCCGCCAGCCGCGCATGCGCAGTGAGGTTATGCCATCGGCGACGCATCTCCGCAGTGATGCCGTAGTAGACCATAAAGGGGGGCAGCAGCACGTCTTTCAAACGCATCGGGCCACGCTCCTCGGGATGCTACCAGGGCTGCGGTGGTGACCGTCTACCCCCGTGTGTCTCGCGCCAGGCCTGCTCCATAAGATCGGCCTGCGCCGCGTAGTAGGCTGCCTCACTGCGACGTGCAGAATCGCTGCTCCGGCTCCTGCGCAAGGCGCGGAAGCGATTCCATGCAACTTCAAGGAAGCGAGCCCCCAGGCTACCCAGCCCGTGATGCTTGCGGTAATAGAGCAGCGTGCTGCGCATGCGCCAGAGCGTAAGCTGTGCGCCGGTGCGAGACATCTCGAGTGTCTTGAGCTGCCGGGAAGATTCTCCACCGATATGGATGACGACAACATCGGGCCAGTACCAGATGGTATAGCCAGCAGCCTTGATCCGGCGACAGAGATCGACCTCCTCGTAATACAGAAAGAAACGGGGATCGAAGGGTTGCGCGGCCGCCAAGGCCTCGGCGCGGATGATGGAATAGGCACCCGGCACCCAGTCCACCCTAGCCGGCTGCATCGGATCCGCCCAGGTGCGGTCATAGCTGCCGAAGATCCGCGAGCGAGCGTAGCGATCGGCCAAGCCGCTGTAGACAAACGTATCGGTGATCAGAGTAGGGAAGCGGCGTGCCGAGGGCTGCCGGCTGCCGTCGCGGCCCACCAGCCGTCCGCCGCCGAGACCGATCCGCGGATCTGCATCCATGTGTTCGACCGAGAGCCGCAGCGAGCCGGGTGTTAGGAAGGCGTCCGAGTTCAATAGCACAAGATAGCGCCCGCGGGCCTGCTCGAAGGCGAGGTTGTTGGCTCGGCCGAATCCAAGATTCTCCGAGCTGGTCAGGACCTCGACAGCGGGAAATTCGGAGCGCAGCATCTCGACCGAGCCGTCTTTCGAGCCGTTATCGACGACCAGCGTCTGCACCCTCAGCCCTGCGGACTCTTTGGCCAGCGCCTCCAGACTCTCGCGCAGCACCTCCCGGGTATTCAGCGAGACGATGACGACAGAGACATCGCAGTTATGGAGATCGTTGGCTTCGGTCATGACGGTTTGGACGATACCATCCGGTGTCGGAAGGTGGCCGCTAGCTGCTTCAGGTTCTCGGGCAGGTGGTAGTCGCGCAGGACGTGCAGACGAGCAGCCTCTGCAAAACGACAGCGCAACGCGGGATCCGCGGCGAGCCGCAGGATGGCATACGTCAGATCCTCCGCCGAGCCGGCCGGGACCAGGATGCCATCCTGCTCATGGTCGATGAGCTCCGGGATGCCGGCAATATAGGTGCTGATGCAGGGCACGCCCAGCGCCATGGCCTCCATCAATGCCACGGGAATGCCCTCCGCGAAGCTTGCCAGCACAAAGATGTCTGCGTGCGCGACCTTATCGAGGGTCTGCTCATGGTTGAGCGCGCCAGTCATCGTCACGATTTCAGTCATGTCGTGTTGCTGGATGAAGCCTTCGAGTTCGCGGCGCTCCGGCCCATCCCCGACGAAGGTAAGGGAGACAGCAACACCGCGGTTCCTGACCTGCTCGACAGCCTGAAGCAGCAGAAGAGCTCCCTTCGCGGGGACAAGCCGTCCCACCATGATGAGGCGAACTGTCGCAGCAGTCTCCGATGGGGACGATGGGGGGAGCAGCTCCGGCCGGATGCCGAGCCGCACCACATCGAAGCGGTCCCAGACCGCCGGCGACGCAATGCGCATGAGCTGGCTGCGGCAGTAGTGGCTGATCGCGATGACGAATGCGGCCCCTTCGATCTTCCGCTGGAGATGGAACTGCTCCTCGTCGAAGAACTCATCCGGACCGTGGATGGTTAGAGAGTAGGGAATGCGCGCAGCCTCTGCCGCGATGAGGCCGACGGTCGCGACCGCACCGCCGAAGTGGATATGCATATGCGCGATCTGCCGCCGGCGAATGCGATGGCACAGCAGAAGGGCCTCAGCGACATAGAAGAGTGAGTAGAAGCGATGTTGCAGGGAGGACTGCTTCAGACGAAGAGCCGATTGCAGGGCGCGCCAGACCATGGCAGGTGCCGTAAATGCCACGGCCAATAGTTGTGTGAGCACCTGCATGCGCGGCATAGTCTTCAGATAGAGCGTGGTTGCCGCTTCTTCGGCCTCGACCGCCGAAAGCCGTTCCTTAGCTCGATCGGGCGCATTGATCGATGCGGTTTCGATATCGAATCCAAGTTCGCGCAGCCCGCGGACTTCCTGGAGGAAGAAGGTGTGGGAGATAGCAGGATAGCGGCTAAGAAGGTAGAGAAGGCGGCCACCATTGTGCGCCGGCGCACCGTCTTGAGTGCTCACGTTTTGTCTGACCCTCTTGCCATTGGATGCCCCTAGCTTACGGCTTTTGCCGCGGAATCGCACTTACCGCCCCTCCCACGTTGGTGGAACGCGATGGCCCGTTCGTGCGAGTGCGTCAATTACTGGAATTTCTTAAAGTCACTTCAGCAACCCAAAGAGATTGCCTGCAGCCTGACTCGAACCTCCGGTTCGTGCACTGCATTGCCTGTCATCCGCATGGATGAGGGCGCACAGAACACTTTTCATCGATACTTGGGACTAGACTCCCGCTTTCTGCCAATTGACTTCGTTGTGTGAGTCGGATCTGCGCGTGTTTTGCGCTGCAGTGTTTGCCTTACTTACGACTTTATTTACAGAATCCGGGAGTTTCCAGTGAAGAGTCATCTGCGGTCCTTGCAAGCGGCCATCCTCCATCAGCTCTCCTCCTCCTCTCCCGCCTACATGGTGGGACTGGGGCTGCTCTTCTTCGCGGGCCTGAGTGGCAATACGACGAGTGCGTCTGCACAGGCAGGAGGGCCCACGGATATCAATGTTGGGACCACGGTCAAGACGGCGAACGCCAAGCGGCTGGGCATTAATCTCAGTGGGCAGTCATACTACGACTCAGGTCAGATGTTGCGGAACCTCACCTTCCGCAATCCCGGTTTCGAAGGCGAGATCTGGCGCACAGTTCTGAAGTGCAAATCGGTTGCCGGCGATGGATGCTATGGGGACGACCCATGGTCGAACTGGACAAAAGACTTCCTGAAGGGCTCGACGGTGCAGTTCGTTACCGGAGCGTCAAAGGGGCTGACCGGCGTCGTGAGCGGTGTCGATCCGGCCAATACGAATGCCGGCATCGGCACGCTGGTGCATATGAGCGGCCTGACACATGCTCCGACCGCCGGCGATTACTACATTATTCAGTCCCCGCCGATACCGGGTAATCCCCAGGCGGGCTGGTGGCCGGGTACCTCCGGCGGCGCGACGCTGACGGCCGATTACAACGACCTTTCGCCGAACACGCCGGGAAAGCAAGCGCTCGCAATGAACGCGAACGGCTCGGGCCAGTCCGCCGGTGTCACGTCGTATTTTGACAGCCTCGGGGGCCATTCGTTCGTACAACTGAATGGCAGCTATACCCTGACCTTCCGCGCCAAGGGCACCGGCGGCTCCAACACTCTTCAGGTAGGTGTCTTCCGTCTGGGCACGGCGCACGGCAACGTCAACTATTTCAACCAGAACGTTCGACTCACCAACCAGTGGCAGGACTACAGCTTTACCTTCAACGGGAGCGATGACGGCACCGTAATCGGCACCGCCGCTCTTTCGTTTTCCATTAACGGAGGCTCGGCACTGCTGGACGACGCGGCACTTATGGAAGAGGCCGCTCCCGACAATCCGACGTTCTTCCGCAACGCAGTGGTAGACCGCCTGCGTCAGTTGAAGCCCGGCGTGCTGCGCTACATGGACAACGGTGCGGACTTCGGCAGCACCATGGACAATATGCTGGTGCCGGCCTATGCGCGGCAGCGTGCCGGTTACAGCCCGAACCAGATACTGCAGGAAGATATCCCGATTGGCCTGGTCGAGTTTCTGCAGTTGTGTCAGGCAGTCGGCGCAGAGCCCTGGTTCAGCGCACCTTCGGCTACATCGCCGACGGAGATGCAGAATCTGATTCAGTTCCTGAACGGCGATGTATCGACCAAGTACGGCGCCATCCGTGCCTCGCTGGGGCAGTCGGCTCCGTGGACTTCGGTCTTCCCCCAGATCCATATCGAGCTAGGCAACGAGAACTGGAACGAAGGGTCTTTCAACGGGGCGGCGATCGCCGATCCATATGCGCTCTCCGAGCGTACGAACGATGTGTTCACGGCTGCGAAGGCCGCTCCGGAATACAACGCCTCGAAGTTCGACCTGATCATGAATAGCTGGGCCGCGCTTCCCTGGTGGACGCAACAGGAACTGCTCAAGACGACTGCCGCCGATACCGTGGACGTTGCTCCGTACACCTTCGGGAACGGCTTCAACAATTATCAATCGAACGAGCAGATATTCGGATCGATGTTCGCGGAGCCGGAGGCGATCGACAGCCTGCCCAGCGGCAGCATGTATCAACAGGCGCAGGCCGCGGCAAGCGCGCCGCACCCGGTCAAGTTGGCGGTGTATGAGGTCAACCTGGGTACAGTGGCTGGGACTGCTCCCCAGAATGTCGTCAACGCGGTAGTCCCCTCGGTGGGCGCCGGTCTCTCCACCGTCGAGCACATGCTGCTGATGATGCGAGACGACGGCATCACTCTCCAGAACATGTTCGCGCTGCCTGAGTATGCGAACGGCTACTCAAATCCCAACGGTGGCGGAGAGACCATGCCGCTTTGGGGCACGGTGATCGACATGGGTGGGGCAACCAACCTCTGTCGTCCGCAGTTCCTGGCCGAAGAGTTGGCCAACACTGCCATCACCGGCAACCTGCTGGAGACGATCCAGACCGGCGCCAACCCAACGTGGAACCAGCCGATGACTCAAAACACCGGCCGCGCTCTGCCCAATGCGCACTACCTGCAGTCCTTCGCATTCTCTGACGGCACGAACAACAGCGTCGTTCTCTTCAACCTGCACCGCACCAGCGCGCTGCCGGTCACCTTCTCCGGGGCCAATGCACCCAAGGGCACCGTCAACATCGGCCAACTCACCTCCAAGAACCTTACCGATACCAACGAGACAAGCAGCGTCGTCGCAACTACCAACACCACGATGAGCAACTTCGACGGCACGAAGGCCACGTCGCTGCCGCCGTTCTCGATGACCGTCTTTACCTGGAATGGCTCGAACAGTAACCCTGGTCCTCCCGCTGCGCAGAACAGCAAAACACTGCTCACCGCGACACCCACGCAGATCACTGCCGGGCAGTCTGTCACTCTGATCGCCGCGGTCAGCGCGAGCAACGGCACGCCGGGTGGTTCGGTCAACTTCCTGGACGGGTCTACGTCCCTGGGCGTGACCACGCTCTCCAACGGCACGGCAACGGTGACGACAACGTCGCTGGCGGTCGGCACCCATAACCTGACGGTGAACTATCAGGGCTCGGATGCCTACAACGCCTCGTCTTCACAGCCGGTTACTGTCACCGTGACAGCACCTGCGAAGAGCACGACGACCACGGCACTCTCCACCGGCAACGCGACTGTGAATCCCGGAGCACCGCTGACCTTTAGCATCAGCGTCACCGGTACAGGCACGACCCCGACCGGCTCGGTGACGGTTGCATTGAACGGCAAGAGTTTTGGTCTGGCGACACTGAGCGGCGGCAACGCAACGGTCACCGGCACCGCTCCGCTGATGGGCACCTACACCGCGATCGCCCAGTACACCGGAGATAGCTCCGATACCGCGTCGACATCGAGCGGTGTCACCGTTCAGGTGAAGCCAAGTGCTGTAGCCACCACCATCCAACTCACGCCCAGCACGACGCAGCTTGACATCAACGCACCGCTGACGCTGAGTGCGACTGTCAGCACACCCGCAGGGTCGGCTGCGCCGTCTGGCTCGGTCACCTTTTATCTTGGCACGCAGTCGATCGGCACGGGAACTCTGGTCGGGGGCGCCGCCTCGTTCAGCACGACGGGGCCGAGCACTGCGGGCCAGTACACCGTCAGCGCTGCATATCAGGGGAGTGCCACAGACAGCGCTTCGACCTCGGGCAATGTCGCCATTAACGTACTCGCTCCGAAGCCGGTCGCGGTCGGCACCACGACGAGCGTCTCCATCAATCCGACCGCTGCTGTTCAAGGTCAGAATGCTGTCTTCACCGCGAAGGTCACGCCGGCGTCGGGCACCAGCGTTCCGAGTGGCGCCGTGCAGTTCTTCCTGGGATCGACTCCTATCGGCTCGGCAATCCTGAACGGTGGTGTCGCCAACGTATCGGTGACGGCGCCCGTCGCAGGAAGCTACCAGGTGACCGCGCAGTATGCCGGCAGCAGCCAGACCGAGGCCTCCACCTCGAATGACCTGCAGTGGATGGTAAGCGCCCCTGCACCCAGCATCGTCGCCACATCGACGCAACTGTCCCTGAGTACAACCACGGTCACTGCCGGTGATCCGGTCAGCATCGCGGTGACGGTTCTCTCAGCCGACGGCAAGACGATGCCGAAGGGCACCATCTCCATCGCCGGGGCCCCCGGCGCGCTCGCGCCGACCGCAGTTCTGAACGGTAGAGCATCGCTGCAACTCAAAACCACGAGTGCCGGTATGTTCACGCTGGTTGCGGACTTCGCCGGTGACGGCAAGACGAGCGGAAACTCGGTATCGCGGGCCGTCGTGCTCACGGTCAACCCGACTCCCGTTGTTGCACCGACACCAGTGCCGACGCCGACGCCGACACCGACGCCGACGCCCACGCCCACGCCCACGCCAACGCCCACCCCAACCCCCACCCCAACCCCCACACCTACTCCTACGCCGGTGCCAACGCCGACGCCGACGCCCACGCCGACACCAACACCAACACCGACACCGACACCGACACCGACACCGATTTCAACGCCAACGCCAACACCAACACCGACACCGACACCAACACCGACACCAATTTCAACGCCAACGCCGACACCAACACCGACACCGACACCAACGCCAACGCCAACACCAACACCAATTTCAACGCCAACGCCGACACCAACACCAACACCAACACCAACACCGACACCGACACCAACGCCAACGCCAACGCCAACGCCGACACCGACACCAACACCAATTTCAACGCCAACGCCAACGCCGACGCCGACACCGACACCGACACCGATATCGACACCAATTTCAACGCCAACGCCAACGCCAACGCCTACACCAACGCCGACGCCAGTACCAACACCGACACCGGTACCAACACCCACACCAACTCCGACGCCGGTGTCTACACCAACCCCTGCGCCGGCAAACGGCACAGTGATGATTTCGCTCAGCTCATCCTCGATTCAGTTGCAGCCCGGCCAGACATCTCCGGTTACGGTGCAGGTGACACCGCAGAATGGCTTCAACAAAACGGTGAGCCTTGCGTGTCAGGGGTTGCCGGCGAACGTGGGCTGCAGCTTCCAGCCTGCTGCGCTCACCGTAACCACGGGTCCTGCCAGCACGACGATGAACGTCAGCACTATCGCGACGTCCACCAGCGCCGCGAACACCGGCACGGGACTCTCCGGGATTGCTTACGGCGCCATGCTGCCCTGGAACCTGATTGGGATGCTGGCAACAGCAGCGACACGCAAGCGCAAGAAGCTGGGCGCGCTGAAGACGCTGATGCTGCTGGTCCTGACCGGCGTGGGCGCCTTGGCCATGACGGGCTGCGGTGTCTCCTACAACACTGTGGCGCAGACCTATCGCGTAACGCTGACAGCGCAAGCCGACGGCACAACCGTACAGACGGCCTCATTCGATGTGGTGCTGCAGGAAAAGACGGCTCCCTGGTAAGAAAATGGAGTCCGACACAAACCCCCGAGGGGCGCACTTGAGCATGTTCACTGTAGGTATATAGAGAAGATCGCGAGGCTCCGCGTGGCTTTTCCGTCAAGAAAAGCCACACTTCGCCGAACTGGGCTCTACACAGCAACAGTGACAATGCTTTGAGTCGCGCCCCTGAAAACAAAAGCAGGGTTGCTGTGAGATACCCGATATCAGCTGTGTAGGCTTTTCTTAAAGAAAAAGCCTCTCAAGAAGAGTGCTTTACGTTACGTTTATTCTGCTTTCGGTCGAGGCTTGTGGGGACGCCAGGGACGGCGCCCAATCGAAGAGCGCGAGCGTGGGCTGCGGCTTGTGATGCCTCCACGCTACCGCGCCGGGCGCATCCGGCAAAACCTGCAGCGGGGCGATCTCCCATCCCTCCGGTACGCCTTGCAGGCGTTGTGCCGGTTCCCCAGCATCGAGCGGAACGGCAAAGCTGTCCAGCGCGCGAAACAGACCAGTACCTTCGGCCTTCAGCAGTGCTTCCTTGCGGGTCCAGCATCGATAAAAAGCAGTCGCGCGTTCTGCCGGTGAGAGCTTCGACAGAGCTGCGCGTTCTGCCGCCGCGAAGTTCTGCTCCGCTACATCGTCGAGGTCGTTTGTTATATGGGCGCGCTCCACGTCCACGCCGATGTCAAACTCCAGAGCGAAGGCAAAGATAGCAAGATCGCGGGTGTGCGAAAGGTTGAAGCAGATCCGGCTGTCGGCCAGGAAGGGCTTACCGTGCGGGCCTATCGAAACCTCAATCTCTCCTGCATTTGCTACGGAGGCATAGTGCGCCAGCAACAGGCGCAGGGTGGCGCGCGTGGCAATCGATTGCCGCTGATCCTCAGGAAATAAGAATCGGCGGGAGCGTTCGATCTCCTCCGGACGCAGGTAGGGCAGATAAGCCTCGCTTGCAAGGCGAGCCTTGGGCCGAAGCCGCCATACATGGATCGTATTGTCAGGAAGCAGTGGAAGCGCCGGAGTCGATTGCCAAAGAGTGGGTCCGGCTTGCGCCGCAGTCGTCACGTCAGAGCGTGCCTGCATGCAACAGCCGTCCATCGACACGATGGGCCAAGGGAGGCGTTGACTCCGCAGGCGCGCCGTTCAACTCCCCACTCAGCAAGCAGCGCCGCACCAGTTCGGTGGTCGCCTCCAGCTTCTCACCGAGGAACATCGTCTCGTGATCGCCGGGCGCCCACAACACATCAACACCATGCATCGCGACCTGTTCCCAGCCGCAGGCAGCGCTGGCGCCCGGCACTTCGCGCGTATCGTGAGCGCGGATCAGCGTGAGCCGGATCGGCACCGGTCGCGCGCGATACGCGTGCAGGGCGGCGAAGGTATTCAGCGTGGTGTTGTACATGAACTGCGGCAGTGGCATGTGGAAGCGGTTGGCTAGTACGTTGATCGCACTCCAGTGCCGGATGAAAAAGCGGTTCCGCTTGCTCAACAGGAAGCGCCCGGCCGCGCCGCGCATGTACTGCATGCGTTGCCCGACGGAGAGGGAACTCATCTTTTCATTGTGCCGGCGCAGCTTGCTGCGGATGCCATTGAACTTCGGCGCGAATGAGCCGTTGGCCTTCACGCTCTCGACACCGGTCAGGTATCCGGGCAGCCAGGAGTCGAAGAGAATGACCGACGCCATGGTCTCGCCAGCCTCGATCAGGTGGCGCGCCACCTCCACGGTGAGCGGGCCGGCTGCGCACCAGCCCATAACCGAGTAGGGTCCATGCGGCTGTACAGCGCGTATCTCGCGCACATAGTTGGCCACACGCTCGGGCATGCCGAGTTCGTTGTCCGCTTCCAGCTCGCGCAGCCCATAGAAGGGTTGGGTGCGGCCAAGGGCCTGTGACAGCCCCTGGTAGAGAAGGTAGGAGTGGATCATGAAGACCGGCGGCAGATGCCCGTGGGTCTGCACCGGCACCATAGCGCGAATCTCGTCCTGCAGCCGCAGTCTCGCGGAGAGCTTCGCGACGGTGTCCGCGTCGAAGATGGTTGTAATGGGGAGCCGTGTCCCGAAGGCCTTATTCACACGTGCGAACAGGCGTACCAGCAGCAGTGAGTTGCCGCCGGCACTGAAGAACGATGCATGCGGATCGATGGTCGAGAGATTCAGTGTCTCCCTCCAGATATCGCTCAACTCCCGCGATACATCATCTGTGGCAAGAGCACTGTCCTCAGCTATCGCCAGCGCGCTTTCTGCTGCGGGTTCGGGCGCAGGGCGCAGCGCCGTTATGTCGATGGAGCCATCCAGTCGATAGGGCAGCGCATGTGCTATCTGGAGAGTCGATGGCACAAGATGCTGCGGCAACGTCGCGGCCAGGCTCTGCCGTAGCTCAAGTGCGTCCAGCTCTCCATGACCCATCACCCAGGCGGCAATCTGCGATATCCCATCTTCGCGCTGCTGCAGAATGGAGACTGCGTCGATTACGCCCGGCATGCGCAGGAGCGCTGCATCGAGATCGCTCAGCTGTATGCGATGTCCGCGCAGATGCACGACAGAGCTGATGGTGCCGAGGACGCGGAATCCGTGAGCGGTATTCCCTTGCGTCTGCACCAGGTAGCCGGTCCGTTCCCGGCTGGTTGCGTGGCGATGGACCAGGGTCAATTCACCGGTCGCGCCGGCGGGGACGTGCTGGCCTTCTGCATCCAGCACGGATGGCGCGACGTCGGGCAACACGACGAAGTCCGCACTGCGCGTGACGGCGGTGGCCAGTGCGTTGCCGTGGACAGAGAGGAGGCTCACGGCGGAGCGAACCGCGGTCGTGTCGTTCAACCAGCCGGTGTGCTCGACGTGCCGCCCGCGCGCGATAGCTGTCAGGCGGCGATCGCCCTTCCAGCCATCGGCAACCCATCCACGCCACTGGGCCGGTTCCGCGATGACGACCGACGATTGGTGAGCATCGAGGATCGGCTGGAGTGCCACGCCGGACTGGTAGGTGGTGAGGTCGAGGGTGACTCCGCTGTGCAGCGCGAGCAGATGGTCGAAGAGGGCATCCGCAGGTGATGCAGGCGCGACGGAGAGCAGGCCGTCCTCCGGAGCAAGATGGAGCCGCTCCGCGAGTGCGGAGACCGAGTGCATCGTGTCCGCGAAGGAGATGTCCTCTGTAGAAAAGGTAGACGTCCCGAATGAAGCCGTGCTCGGCATTGCCCAATGTCGCGGCATGGTGCGCGAGCCGTCTGCAGCGGTAGCAGCATCGACGCCGGGCAGCGTGGCAATGCCCTCGAAGGCCAGAGACCGTGTCCGCGACGACGCAGTGTCGTGAAGGAACCGTGCCGGGGCCAGCAGAAGTGTGGAGTCAGAAGCAGCGAGCTGGAGGTCGGCCCCGCTGGTGTGCGCAGGCAGCGGAACGATGTGCGGCCCGTTCTCGCCAAGCTGAAGCAGTGCAAGCAGCGCGACTGCCGATGCGACTTCTGGTGTCAGCACGACGAGTGCGGTCGTGGCACCGGCCAGATGGGCCTCGTGTTCCAGATAAGCAGACAGGGCTTGCGCCCGTTCGGCAAGCTGCTGCCAGGTCAACGCCTGCGAGCCTGCACGCACGGCTATACCCGCCGGCTGTGCGAGGACATGCGCTGTAACGGTGTCGAGAAGGTTGTCCGTCGCGGTCTGCCGGGTGTCGTCGACCGACGCGATCGTCTCAACCAATGAGGAAGGAGCAGAACCGACTTCGATCTGGGAGATGGGCTGCTCGGGATGCGCGAGCGCGCCGGTGAGCATCTGTTGGAAGGCAGCAAGCAGGCCTTCGATACGTGCACCGGTAAACAGGTCGGTGTTGTATTCGATCTGCAGGCGCGGGCCCTCGGCGCGCTCGACGACACTCACCAACAGATCGAAGTCGACCCCACCCGAGACCGAGCGCAGTGGTGTCAGTGTTAGGCCGGGTATTTCTTGTGGCTGCATGAACGCGCGCTGGTAGACAAACCAAACCTGCAAGAACTGCGAGCCTGCCCCCTCCTGATGCGTCTGAAAGGCCTCCATGACGCGGGAGAAGGGCATGTCCTGATGCGTGTACGCGGAGGTCTCCCACTCCCGCACGCGCAGCTCCAAATCGCGGAAGCTGGGATCGCCGGTGACATCGGCGACGACGATCTGCGGGTTGGCAAAGCGTCCCACAACGTCTTCCATGCCGGGCTGCGTCCGATTCGCGATGGTCGACCCGAGCAGGAACTGTCGCTGCCCGCTGAATCGCGCACACAGAGCCTCGAAGATCGTCAGCAGGACGATATGCTTTGTCGATCCGCTGGTGCGGCAATAGGCAGCGAGCTTTTGATTCACACTGGGCGGCAGTAGAGCCGAAGCGATGGTGCCGGGAAAGCTGCGTCCGGCCTGTCGCGGATAATCTGCCGGCATATCCAACGCGGGCAGCTCCCGGGGAATGTGGCTGGTCCAGAAATCGAGTGCAGTGGCAGCCCGCTCGCTGGCCAAGTACTCATTCTGCCAAACGGTAAAGTCGGCGAACTGGAAGGGCAGCTCGGGCAGGTTGCCAGCCGGCCCAGCGGCAACCTCTTTCAGAGAGCCAGCCCCGGTACGCAGCGCGTGGTAGATACGCGCTAAATCGCGCATCATCAGTCCGTTTGACCAGCCGTCGCAGACGATGTGGTTCATGGTCAGCGCTAGGACATATCGCTCCGGGGCCAACGCGAAGAGGCGCGCCCGCAGGACTGGACCGTGCTCCAGGTCGATGGCCAGGTGGCTGTGCTTGGACAGAGCAGCTGCGAGGGCAGTCGGTTGACTGGCGGGGCTCACGGAGCTCAGGTCCTGCTGGGTGAACTCATAGAGCGGCCGGGTCAGGATGACCTGCGAGAGCTGCCCGTCCACCACGCGGAAGAGCGTACGCAGCGCCTCGTGCCGGATAGTCAGAGCAGCAAGCGCCTGCTCGACGATCAGCGGATCCAGTGCACCGGCAATCTCACAGGAGATCGCCATGTTCGAGGCGGTCGAGCCGGGGTCGATCTGCGCCAGGGTCCAGTAGCGGGTCTGCTCCAGGCTTGCCGGGACGACGAAGGTCTCTTCCGCCCCTTCGGCATCGGGAGTGCCGTCGGAGGGCGTTGACACTGGATGTCCTGTCTCCGGGTAGCCGTCACCCACACGTATCTCGTCGGGCGCGACAGCGTCTGCGTTCGTGTGTTCTAAAGACTCGAGATGGGGGGCGCGTGTCATCCTCGGGCATTTACTTTCAGTCGTCTGCAGCGCCCTAGCCCTAGATCGTTTGCACCTTGCGAAACCGGTCCCGGGCTATTGCCTTAATAGTATGCGTCGGTGGTGCCCCCTTGTCAGGGCTTTCTTTCTCCAGATTTTCGATTTCGGTAACCAGTACGGAGATACTTTTGCTCTGGAAGAGCTGCTTTGCCGTCACCGGGATGCCGGCCTGCGTGGCCTGCGTGGTGATGCGGAAGATGGAAAGAGAGTCGCCGCCCAGTTCGAAGATACTGTCGTCGATCGAGATCGCAGGTACATTGAGCACGCGGGTGAAGATGCCGACCAGCTGCTCCTCGAGCGGTGTGCGGGGCTGGGTGATGGCGCGTTCCCCAGAGCTGCGTTCAGTCTGCGGGGCGGGCAATGCGCGGTAGTCCACCTTGCCGTTCGCGGTGCGCGGGAAGGAAGGCAGCAGCAGGATGGCCTGGGGCTGCATATGCTCGGGAAGCTGCGTGCGCAGGTAGGCGCGTAGTTCGCGGGTGAGTTGAGTGGGCTCCATTCCGTTGCGCGGGATTGCGTAAAGCGCCAGCCGCTTGTCGCCGGGAACATCCTCGGTGCTGTTCCAGTCGGCGCGGGCGTAAGCCACGGCGGCGCGGACCTCAGGGAACTGCTCGGCGGCATATTCGATCTCACCGAGTTCCACGCGATAGCCGCGGATCTTGATCTGCGCGTCACGCCGGCCTAGAAACTCAATGGTGCCGTCTGCGGTGTAGCGGGCCAGGTCTCCAGTGAGATACACGCGCTCGGTGATGGGTTGGGACCCATGGGTCAGGGTCACATCGATGAACTTGGCAGCGGTGGTCTCGGGTGCATGCAGATACCCGATTGCAAGCCCGTCACCGGCGGCGCAGAGCTCCCCGGCGACGCCGATGGGAACCGGCCGCTGTGAGGCGTCAAGCAGGTAGACTCGCGTGTTCGCGATCGGACGGCCGATTGGGACGCTGCCGCGCTCGAGATCGTTCTGTTGAATCGTGTGGCAGCAGGTGAAGGTGGTGTTCTCCGTAGGCCCATAGCCGTTGACCAGGCGAAGACCCGGTGCTGCTTCGAGCAGAGTGCGGACATGTGCTACAGAGAGCACATCGCCACCGGCGAGGAGCTGCCGCAGCGGTTTGAGCGCGTCTAGGTGGTCCATCACCATCAAATGGAAGAGCGCCGCGGTGAGCCATACGGTGGTGATGCCGTGCTGCCGGATGGTTGCGCCGATCTCCTCCGGGGCCGGCTTCGCGCCGGGCATTAGCACCAGGCGGCCGCCATTCAGCAGTGCGCCCCAGATCTCGAAGGTGGAAGCGTCGAACGAGATTGGCGCAAGCTGCAGGATGACCTCATCGGGACCGAAGCGTGCGTAGTCTGTGTTGAGGACCAACCGGGTCACAGCACGCTGCGGCACTACCACACCCTTTGGTTTTCCCGTCGAACCGGAGGTGTAGATCATGTAGGCGGGAGCCGTTGCGGGGATTCTTGCCTGAGCGGAGGAGCTGGCCGAATCCAGCGACAGGTCCTCAAAGGCGACCGTCTTCACCGAGAAAGACGCAAACCGTTGCGCCAGCCGCCGTTGCGTAAGAAGGAGTTGCGGCCGGGCGTCATCCAGCAGCAAGGCAAGCCGTGCCTGCGGGTATTCCGGGTCGATCGGCACATACATGCCGCCAGCCTTCAATGTGCCCAGGATTGCAACGATCAGTTCCGGCGCACGCTCCATGCTGATGGCGACGCGCAGGCCATTTTCGGTGGCGACATGGCTGCTGTACTCCGTGGTGAGCCATGCAGCGAAGGCGTCCGAGCGGGTGTCGAGTTCGCGGTAGGTGAGCGAAGTTCCTTCAGCCACCAGCGCGGCAGCGTCGGGTGTGCGTACAACCTGATCGCGAAATACCTGGGCGATGGAACTGTCGCGCGGGTAATCCCGCTCGGTCCGGTTCCAGGTGACGAGCATCTGCTCTAGATCGGCATCGGAGAGCAAACGCAATGCGCCGATCGGCCTGTCAGGGTTCGCGGCGGCATCGGTTGCCAATAGCTCCAGCGCGCCCACCCAGCGAGCAATGGTCTCGCGGTCGAAGAGGCTGGTGCTGTAGTCGCAGTCGAGCAGCAGGTCGTTGCCGCGATCGACGAAATTGAAGAACAGATCGGCGGAGGCGGCGGTTTTTGCGTTTGGGTCGAGCTGCGTCCTCAATCCGTCGAAGGACAATCGCGAGCCAACTTGCTCAAGGTTGAACTGAACCTCGGCCAGCGGCAGTCGAGAGGGGTCGCGGGCCATCTTCAACTGTTGGATGAGAGAAAACAGCGTATATTGCTGATGGTCAAGAGCATCGTATACGGAGCTTTGCACGTCGCCGGTCAGAGCAAGGAAGGGCTTGGTTGCATCGGCATGAATGCGCAGAGGCAGGAAGTTAACTGCATGACCGATAAAGCTCTTACCGGCAACTTCACGCTGGCCTGCCATGGGGACGCCGACGACCAGGTCGTCCTGCCCGGTGAGGCGGCTGAGTAGTGTCGCATAGGTGCTCAGCAAGGTGACGAAAAGCGTTGTGCCGTTTGCCTGCGCACTGCTGCGCAACCGGGCAAGCAGGTCGCCGGAAAAGAGGTGACGATAGGTGGCGCCGTCATGGGAGCGCAGTGCAGGGCGCGGCCGATCTGTCGGCAACTGCAGCGGCTCAGGCAGGGTGGTGTACTGCGATTGCCAGAACTCCGCGACGGCAGCGCCGTCGGCGGTGGAGCGGGCGTCGTGCTCCCCGCGTGCCTGCGTGAGCAGGGAGTGCGCGGGAAGCAGCTTGGCTGTGGTGCCGTTGCGGGCGGAAGAATAAAGCGCGCCCAGCTCCTCGAAGAGCACATTGATCGACCAGCCGTCGAGCACGATATGGTGCGCGGTCAGAATCAGGTCGTGCCGTTCCGGCGACAGCTTGAGCAGGATGACGCGGACGAGCGGTCCTTGACCCTTAGGGCCGCCAAATAGATCGAACGGTGTCGAGGCCTCGTCTTCGAGCAGCGCGATGCGGCGGACATGCTGCTCCTCGACGGAGAGCGCACTCCAGTCCTCTTCGCGAACGGGCAGGGTTGCGTCGGGCGAGATGTGGATGCGTTCGCCGTCGCGCGTGATCGTGAGCCGCAACGCCTCATGACGCGCCACCAGCGTATCGAGCGAGCGGAGCAGCGCATCGCGCTCGAGCGCGCCGTCCAAGTGCAGAGTGACCGATTCATTGAAGGCGCAGCTAGCCGCGGCATCGAGCTGCGAGGCCAGCAGAACCTCACGCTGCGGCTCGGTGATGGGTGCTTCTGCATCCGTGACGGGAGCGACAGCGCTCTCCGCGTGCGCGGCAACGGGCTGCTGCGTTCCGGTTGCAGGAAGGGCCTGACCGGTGCGCATGGCTTCAAGCGCGGTGCGGAAGCTGGCACGCACCGTCGCCAGATCGGCATCGGTGTGCGCCGTGGTGAGGAAGCAGGGAAAGCCCTCCTGCAGATGGACCCCTTGCTCGCGCAGGTGGTAATAGATGAGCCGCGCCAGGCGCGATTCCATCGGCGAGGGGAAGAAGAACCACGACGCGAAGTTCTCGACGGGTGAAGGGAAGCCGTATTCCGCAAAGAGGCCGCGCAGATCGTCGGCGAGCGCGCTTGCTTTGTCGTTCAGTGCTGATTGGAGCGCCGGGCCTGCATCCTTCAGGTGCGTCAGCGCAGCTCGTACCGCGGCCATGGTCAGCGGATGACGCACGAAGGTGCCGGCAAAGAAGGTGACGCCGACCTGCGGGATGGAGTCGTCCCCGAAGCGCCAGCTGCCGCCGTCGAGCGCGTCCATATATGTGCGGCTGCCCGCCACAACGCCCACCGGCATTCCGCCGGCGACGACTTTGCCGTAGGTAGCCATGTCGGCGCGGATGCCGAAGAGCGCCTGTGCGCCCCCGGGATGGGTGCGGAATCCCGTGACAACCTCATCGAAGACCAGCGCAGCGCCGGCATCTTCGGTGATAGTGCGCAGCTCGCGCAGGAATTCAACCGGGCGTAGCGCCGGATGGCGGCTCTGTACCGGTTCGACCAGTACGGCGGCGATCTCATCCTTGCGACGGCGGATGACCTCGAGTGCGGCGGGTGAGCCGTATTCAAGCACCAGCATGTTGTGCACGCTTTCGCGCGGGATGCCGGGCGCGGCCGGGATGGAGCGCTCGGCGCGCGTCGACTTCACCAGCACCTCGTCGATCATGCCGTGGTACGCGCCGGAGAAGAGCACGACCAGATCGCGGCCGGTCACGGTGCGAGCCAGCCGCATCGCCGCCATTACCGCCTCGGAGCCGGTATTGCAGAACGACACGCGCTCCATGCCGGTCATGCCTGCGAGCAGTGCCGCACACTCCCCGGCTAGGTCGGTCTGCGGGCCGATGGGAAAGCCGAGTTCCAGTTGCGCCCGAACTGCGTCGGTTACGAATTTAGGGGAGTGGCCGAAGAGGATCGATCCGTAGCCGTTCAGAATGTCGATGTAACGGTTGCCGTCCTTATCCCACAGGTAAGCGCCCTGGGCGCGCTCGACCACCAGCGGATAGACCATCTCCTTCCACTCGGGATGAAAGCCGGAGGCGACGCGCGGATCGGCGAGCACGTCACGATAGTCTTCGACGTGCTGCTTTGAGCCGGCGGTGCGCCGGTTATAACGCGCGATCAGTCCCGCGAGATGTTCCTTCTGTACTCGATTGAGCGGGGCTTCCTGCCGCAGTTCGAGCGGCTTCAGCGGCACCATGGTGCCGAGTGTCGGCTCCGGAGCGGCACTTGCGGAGCCTGCCGGTGCGGTGTGGTGGGCCACGCTGGGAAGCGACTTGGCCAGGCTGACCGCGCCGGCGCGAGACGAGGGCGCTGTGGTGGGGACGGCTGCAACGGACGTTGCAATGTGCACGGCAGGTTGTGCCGCACCACCTGCAGCCAGCACGGCAAGCTGCTGCTGCATAAGGTCGGCCATGGCCTGCATCTGCTGTGCGAAGAGGGCGGCGTAGTTGCCGGTTGCAACACTGCCCGCTGTAGCCGGCGCAGAGGTCGGGAGTGCCGGCATGTTCGGCGCCGCCGCGACCACTGGGGCACCCGCCGGCGTAGGCGCGGGATGGGCGTGCGGACGCAGATGATCGGCCAGCGCGGCGAAGTTGCCGAACTCGCCCATGATCTGGCGGAAGGTGAGCTTGACTCCGTAGCGGGCACGAATGGACTGCGTGAGCTGGGTCAGAAACAGCGAATCCAGACCAAGCTCGACAAAGGAGGTGGCGGCCGGGACACCGGAAAGATCCAGATCCGAGAGGTCGGCCACCATCGCCTTCAACTCGTCCAGAACAGAGTCGACAGCAGGAATGGCGTCATTGGCATGAGTTCCAGGGGAGATCAATGGCATGTCGTTTCCTTGGCGTCCGGTCATAGCCGGGAGTGCCGCGTCCGAGTGTGTCGCCTGCTCTGTCGCGGTCTGCGGTCGATTGGCCGGTGCGCCGACGGGCGCGGGGGCATCGACCCAAAAACGCTTGCGTTGAAAGGGATAGGTAGGCAGCAGGATACGCCGGGGCTGCCTGCCTTCCCAAAAGTTGGTCCAAAGCGGCTCCAACCCCAGTGTGCTGAGCTTTGCCAGGGTAGGCAAGATGCCTGCCGTACTGAATGGGGTGACCGAAAGGGGAGCCGAAGACGACTCGACTGCATCGGGCGCACGCGCCGGATCGAGGCTTGTCAACACGCGCCCTGCATCGAGCGTGCCGGCCAATGTCTGGCGGATCGCTCCCTGTAGGTTGGGGACAGGGCTGATTTCGAGAAAGATCGCATCGCCCGCCAGCGTAGCGTGGGCGACGCGGATTGTCTCGGCAAAGCGGACCGGCTCACGCGCCTGGCGTGGCCAGTCCCAATCGGCAAGCGTCTCTTCGGTAACAGAAGCGCCGGTGAAGCTGGAGACCCAGGGCAGCTGCGGCGCGACCGGTAGGAGCGTGGGCAATGCGGCGCGCAGCCCATCGGCCACCGGATCCATGGCGCGACTATGGAAGCCGTGGGAGGTAACGAGACGCTTGGCGGCGATGCCTTGTGCGGTCAATGCTGCGGCGAAAACGTCAATCTCATCGGACGGCCCGGAGACGGTGACCGCCTGCGGCGCGTTGATCGCAGCCAGATCGAGCGTCGCAGGTAGCAAGGCGCGGACGCGATCCTCGGTCGCGCGCACGGCAAGCATGGCGCCGGTGGGTTGTCCCTGCATGAGCCGGCCCCGCGCCGCGATCAAGGCCAGCGCATCTTCAAGTGAGAGCGAGCCCGCGATGGTGGCGGCGACGAACTCGCCGATGCTGTGGCCAAGTACCATGGAAGGCCGGATGCCCCAGGACTCCCAGAGCCGGGCAAGCGCATAGCAGACAGCAAAGATGGCGGGCTGGGCGAGGCGGGTCTGATCGAGCCGGGTCTGGTGCGCCGCAGGGTCGCCGCCGGATGGATAGAGTGCAGCGGTGAGGGACTCGCCGAGCAGCGGCATCAGAATGCGGTTGCAGGCATCGAGTTCGCGACGGAAGACCGGCTCGCTCCGGTAGAGATCCCCGCCCATGTCGACGCGCTGGATTCCCTGGCCCGGGAAGACGAAGATCAAGCGCGGCGTCGAGAGCGCGGGTGTCGGGGTTGGCCGTTTCGACCGCAGCGCCGCGGCGGCGGCCAGAGGGTCGCCGGCGACGACCGCATCGCGGAACGGCAGCCGAGCACGGCCCTCCGCCAACGTGAAAGCAATATCCGCCAAGTCTATTTCGGGATGCGTTTCGAGAAATGTCGCCAGACTCTGATGGATTTGGTCAAGCGCGTCTGGAGTGCGTGCCGATATAAGCAAAACTTGTCCAAAATTGTGAGGCTCGGACGCTTTATTCTTGTTTAGTTTACTCGTGTATTCCTCAACGATGATATGAGCGTTTGTGCCGCCGACGCCAAAGGCGCTGACTCCGGCACGCAAGGGCACGCCGGCGCTCGTTTCCCAGGCCATGGGCTCGGCTGAGAATCGATAGTCCACAGGACTGTCCGTGAGTTGACGAACGATCTCCGGATTGAGCGCCTCGAAGTGGGCGAGGCCGGGGATCTGCCGATGTCCGATCTGCAGCACCGTCTTGATGAGGCCAATAACCCCGCTCGCCACATCGAGATGCCCCAGATGCCCTTTGGCCGTGCCGACTGTGACGGCAGGGCGGGTGGACCGCGCTTCCTGCGCGAGGCGGGTTCGATAGGCGAGGTCAAGCCCGGCCATCTCAATGGGATCGCCGAGCGGCGTGCCAGTACCGTGTGCCTCGATGTAGGTGACGGTCTCCGCCGCGACGCCGGCCATCTCCTGTGCCGCGACGATGACGTCGGCTTGGCCTGCAACGCTGGGCGCGGTGTAGGCGCCCTTGGCTGAGCCATCGTTATTGGTCGCGAAGCCGCGAATGACGGCGAGAACGGGGTCGCCGTCCGCCTCGGCATCTTCCAACCGTCGCAGAACGACCACACCCGCGCCTGCGCCGAAGACCGTTCCCTGGGCGCGATGGTCAAAGGGTCGGACGACGCCATCGACCGAGACGATACCGCCCTCCTCCGGCAGATAGCCGCGGTGCTGCGGGAAGGTGATCGAGATACCGCCGGCCAAGGCCATATCGCAGCCGTAGGTGAGCAGGCTTTGGCAGGCCTGCGCCACCGCAACCAGAGACGTGGAGCAGGCACTCTGCACGGTTACGCTCGGACCGCGCAGGTCCAGCTTCCAACTCACACGCGTGGGCAGAAAGTCCTTATCGTTGCCCATCATGGTGACGTAGGAGCCGGACTGATAGTCGGCGGTGAAGCGCTCCAGAAAGGCGCGATCGTGCGCGAGGTTATGCAACAGGTAGGTATTGAGAGCCGAACCGGCAAAGACACCGATGGACTGCGTGCTGCGCCGAGGGTCGTGGCCCGCGCGTTCGAGCGCCTCCCAGCAAATTTCGAGGAAGAGACGGTGCTGCGGGTCCATCTGCTCGGCTTCCTTAGGGTAGATCCCAAAGAAGGCTGCATCGAACTGGTCCACGTCCTCTAACACCGAGCGGGCCGGCACATATCCGGGTTGGGCTGCGGTGGCGGCCGAAACTTCCAGATCTTCCGGCGCGATCCGACGAACCGCCTGTTTACCGGCGATGAGATTGGCCCATAAGGCTTCTGGGGTTATGGCGCCAGGGAAGCGTCCAGCCATGGCAGTGATGGCGATGGCCGGTCCAGTGGCGGCGTGGGTATCTACCGCGGAGAGGGTAGGGTGCTCGTTCACTGGTCCTCCTCCATGTTGGCGGGAGACGCAGGACGCAGCCGTGCAAAGGCGGCGCGTTGGCGAGCGCCGCGGTCGATAGCGCTGCGGTTGGGAGCAGAAAGCGCCGGCTGATCGCGATATGTTTCGAATGGGGCAACCGCTGCACGCGGAACCGTCGGCGCCTGCGCGTAGCGGGTCAACAGGCGTGCGGTAGGAGCGGCAAAGATGGCGGAGGCGGGTATGTCGAGCACGCCGGCCGTTCGCAGTCGCGTGGCAAGCCGCGCCGCCAGCAGGGAACTACCGCCCGCCTCAAAGAAGTTCTGCTCCGGGCCGAGTTCCGGTGCCCCCAGAATCTGGCGGAAGACGGCCAGTACTTGGACCTCGCGCTCGATCTGCTGCACTGCCATCGGGGGACTCCTGTATTGCGGACGTCACCTACTCTACAAACGAGGGCCGGGTCGGATATTGCTTCAACAACGTCCGCCGGCCATAAGCGCGGACGCTGGGAGAGAAGGGCGCGTCAGACGCGCGCCGTCTCCGTCCGGGCGCCGTTGACCGTCTCGGCAGCGCGTTTGTCTCGAGCTGCCGCTTGCTCCGCGGCACGCTGCGATGCGGTGGTCACGATGGTGGTGCCGCGCTGCTTGCGCAACTGCCGCTGGAACTCTTCGACATCGCGCACCAGCGCCGGATCCACGCGATCTCGATTGACCCGGTTGAGGGTGACGGCGACGCCCGGTACATCCAGCCGCTCCAGCAGATTGGCGGCGCGGGTGAGCTGGGCACGGGTCGTGCGGCCCGACTGCACTATCAGCACAGTGCCGTCGGCGACCCGGGCCAGATACTCCGTATCGGCCGAGATAAGAATGGGGCTGGCGTCGATCAGCACCACGTCGTAGTCATCCTTCACTTCGTTGAGGATCTGGGAGACGAAGGTGCCGCTGTAGATGGGATTGCCGGCCGTCGACTGTCCGTCGACGTGCACGGACAGGTCGCCGCCGGCAGTGCGGCGCAGCTTGTCAGAGTAGCGGGCAGGACCCGGTTCTGCCGAAGCCGTGGTCTCATTGCGCACGTAGGCGATCTTGCCGTCGATGTTGGTGGCGGCCACCGTAAGCGTGTTCAGTCCCAGGTTACGCAGCTGCCGTCCCAACTTTTCGACCACGGTGGTTGTCCCGCTCTCGGACGCAGTCGCTGTGAACAGGAAGGTCCGCGCTCCCGCGGTGTTGCGAGCATGCTGGATGCCGCCTGCCAAGCGCAGCAGATACTGCCCGCTGGCCTCGCTCGAAAAGTCATCATGATCGAGCAGAACACCGATCGGCGGGAAGCCGATGACGTGCTCGACATCCTGCGACGAATAGACGTAGGGGTCAATCGCATCGGCTGCCAGTGCTGCAGCAACGCCGGCACCGAGCGAGAGCAACAGCGCGGCAAGAGCGTAGAGCAGCGAATGGTCCTTCGCCGGCGTCAAGGGCACCATGGCCGGGGAGGAGAGGTGGATCGTACCCGGTGAGCTGCTTTCGAGCTCGAGATCGCGGATACGGGAATCGACGGCAGTGTAGCTGGCCTGGAGACGATCGATGTCCTTGCCGATACCCTTCGCCTGCTGATACTTCGGCGCAGCAGAGGTGGCCATGCGCGTCTGCGCAAGCAACTGGCCTTCGATCTGCGCTTCCACGGAACGGGTACGATTCAACTCGGCCTGATATCGGGTCTCGATGCGATTCGCAATACTCTTTTCGACCGTCGATGAGCTGCTGCTGAGCTGCTTGTCGATCTCGGCGATCTTTTCCTGGTCCTGGATGTAGAGCGGGTTGGACGACGTCAGGCCGTTCATCTCGGTCATCAACTGCGAGCGCCGGATGTTGAGGTTCTGGCGGATCGTGGAGAGACCCACATCGGTGCTGCTCTGGTCGACTGCTGCGCCGCTCAGCGCCTTGCCGCGGTAGGCGGTCAACTGGGCCTCGGCCGTCATCCGCTGCTGCTTGGCCTGCTCGAGGGCGGTCTGCAGCTGGCGAACGTTGGTGTCATACATATTCGCCGGGTCGTCGATCACACTCACCTGCGCCACACCGAGCTGCTGCATCAGCTTGGCCTGTTCTGCCAATCGTTGATCGAGCTGCGTCTGCAGCTTGTTCCGCTCGTCTCGCAGCGTGGACAGCCGCTCGTCACGGCCATAGAACTCTTCGTTGTGGGCCTTGGCAATGAAGGCTTCGGTGACGGCATTTACCGTGGCCGCGGCCTTTTGTGCATCGGGCGCAGTCAAGGCGATGCTCATCTGGAAGGTGCTGCCCACGCGGTCGACATCGAGGGCGTGCTGCAGGCGCGTGACGGCCGAGCTGATACTCTCTCCCGGCCGCTGCCAGCTACCGGGCGCCAGCTTCTGCAGCGCGGCCACGAGGATGTCGTAGCGGGTAACAGTCTGCACCTCGTCGGCGATGTAGCCGTCGTAGGGACGATCCTGCTCCTTGTTTTCATCCGAGGAGAGGGTCGTCGGGAAGGTTGGCGAGACGTAGACGTAGCTCGTCGCCTGGTACATGGTGCCGCTGCGCAGAAAGACGAAGGTGCCCGACAGCAGCAGGACGGCGAGCGTTGTCCATATCGCCAGCTTGCGGTGGCGCCGCAGGCTGGCCATGGGGTCGAGCGCCCGCTTCCGCGGTTCCTGATCCGGCGGCGGCAACGACGGTCGCTGAGGAAACACTACCGGTGTAAGAGCAGTCTCCGAAATCGTTCGATCAGTTCTCATGGCAGTCACTCTGTTCTCTCCTGGGTCCTGATTCGCGCTTTAGTGGATGGCCGCGCCAAAGGTAAGGGCCGTAGTGAGCGGACTCAATTGCTGCAGGACATAGCCGGTCTTGGCCAATCCGCCGCGGGGTACGTAGACGACCTCGCCCGGCTTCAATGAGACCTCAAGCGCTCCGGTGGGAGTGAGGAGGTCTTTGTAGCGCATGGGCCGCTGGGTGCCGGTGGCCGGGTCGATGATCATGATCTGCGGATTATTGCCCGCCTTCTCTGTGATGCCGCCCGCTTCGGCGATCATCGAGGGCAGCGTGGAGTTGTGCTTCAACTGGATCGCACCGGGATGGTTGACCTCGCCCAGTATCGAGACGAAGCGGTCCTGATCGTTCGGGACAAAGATTGTGTCGTTACGGCGCAGCCGCATGTCCGCCATGGAGCTTCCCTGGTTGAGCAGACCCTTGACGTCGACCCAAATGGCCTCGTCGTTGCCGCGATAGATGGCCACGCGGTCGGGGATAGGGTCGTCGATGGTGTGGCCCTGGCCGGTGGGCTGCATCAAGCCGGCTCGCGTGATTGCTTCGAGCAGGGTTGGGGTCTGGTCGAAGTACATGATGCCGGGATGCTCGACGTAACCGGTGACCAGGACGCGGTTGGAGCCGTATTTATCGACGCCGACGATGCAGGTCACATTGGTGTAGTACTTCGACATCGCCTGTTCGATCGCCTTGGCCGCCTGGTCGCGGGTGAGCCCGGCCACATTGACATCGCCGGCCGAGGGCAGCGTGATCCGCCCGTCCGGTCCGACGGTGTGTTTGCCGGAGATATCCGGGCGTCCCGGGAACTCGAGCGAGATGTCGTCCCCGCCGCCCAGCTCGTACTCCTCATTCGCCGCCGGCTCCATCGACTTTAGCTGCGACATGGGACCGGGCTTGAGGGTGGGTGTGGCGGCAGGCTGTGGGCTTGTCATCGGCATCTGGGCCGGAGTCTGGGGAGCCGCCAACGCCGAGAGCGGCAAAAGCGAAGCCAGCAATACGAGAGAACCGAGCCGTGCAAACGAGGAACGTTCGGAAGAAGGGGTCAGGCACATACGAAAGGAAACTCCTGTGGACAACGGGGTGGGTGCGCGATCGGGAACGCACATCGAATCGCCGGCCCATCCGGCACGAAACGTGGAGAGATATGGCGTCATTGGCCCACCTCCGCAGACTGCGCCGTCAGCTCTGGCATCGAGAGCGAAGCCGCGTCGGCACTCGAGTGGGGCGCACGTTCGCGCTCCGTCCGGACCCACGCCGCGTTCTGCCGCGCCGACGCCAGGATGCGGGGCAGCATTCCCAACTTCCAGAACATGTAGCGAGGTACGGAAAGAAGGGTCTGCAGGGCGACGCGCCAGTTGTTGCCTTCTGCGGCTGCACAGCCGACATGGCCGAGCAGGACGGCAAAGCCCGCGAGGGCATAAAGACGAAGCCAGGTGACCGGCAACAGAAGCGAGAGCGAGAGCAGCGCGACCTCACTCGCCAGGGTCAAGCTGGTCAGCTCAAGCGCCGGCTCAAGCAGGCGTAGACGGCCACGCAGGACGCGACCCAGCAGGCGAGGCAGCCAGACCCGGCGCATGCGCATGCGTCCACCCTCCCAGCGCGCCCGCTGCGAGGAGGCCGCGGCCGCGGCGGTGGGCATCTCGCTCGAGACGGTTGCGTCCTCTAAGAAGATGACCCGGATGCCGGCATCGACCAGCCGCAGGTGATACTCCAGGTCTTCGACGAGGGAGCTTGCCTCGTAAGGGACGCGCTCCAGTACCGAGCTACGAAGACCGAAGCCGTTGCCGAAGATACCGGCTGATAGACCCAGCCGGGAACGGCCACGCGGCCGGACGACATTGAATCCAAGAAAGCCGAGTGCCATCAGCCGCGTGCGCGCTTCGTCTTCGCCGCCCCGGACAATATAGCGAGACTGGAAGGCATCCGCGCCGTGAGCGAGTGCGTCGAGAATTGCGGCCGAGAATCCCGGAGCAACGACAGAATCCGCGTCGACGACCGCCTGCACGGAGGCGCCTCGCTCGGTGGCGAGGCGGAAGCCGGCGCGGAGTGCGGCGCCTTTGCCCTCGCTGCCATCGTCATTTAGTACAAGCACGCTGGCGCCGGCCTCGGTAGCGACCGCAGCGGTCGAGTCCGTGCAATTGTGCGCGACCACGAGCACCGAACCGGCGGCCGGAAGGTCGGCCAGCAGGCTGCGCACGCAGCGCCCAACCAAAGCCGCCTCATTGTGCGCCGGCACAACCACGGTCAAGCTGTGGAGGAAAGAGGAGTGCGCATCGCGTTTTGTGCCGGACTGAACCGCTTGCCGAGGCAACAGCGAGCCTGCCGTCAGGGTGAGCAGCTCCAAGAGCAGCGGCGCTGTCGCCACCGCGAGAATCGAGGACGCAATCCGCAGCAGCGACGAGGCCCCGCTCGAGGTGGAAGGAAAAGCAGAGAGGGAGAAGAGTGTCATGCTAGCTCCACACTCGGCGGAACGCGAATCGGACGGGCGATGCGTAGACAGCAGCCCGCTCGGGCACAGCGGCCAGGGCCTTCGTCGGACGCAGCTCCTGGGACCAGCCGATGATGAGAAAGAAGAGCGTGTAGGTCTGAAAGCCCAGGTAGACCGTCGTGATGCTGAGGGTGATGGTGACGAACGCGGCCAGCAGACAAAGCGCAAACGAGGTCTCGGAGCGATCTCGGGAGCGCATCGCAGTGCGGACCAGACGATATCCCGTGGCCAGGATCAGCAGCGTGAAGAGAGCGAGGCCGAGATATCCGTCGCGCAGTGCGACGTTCAGATATTCATTGTCGATCGAGCCCTGACCGTCGACGTGGGGAAAGTTCAGCCCGTAACCAAAGACTCCACCGCGTTCGACGACCGGGGTGTAATTGACGATCAAGTAGCGTCGATACTGTGCGTTCTCCTGATCCTGGTCCGATGCGGCGTGATTGATGCTGGTGTAGTTGTTGAGCACCGAATAAGAGACAGCCATCAACAGCGCGCTCGCGATCACTACGTTGCGGAAGGCGCGCTTCTGGTTCTTGGCCCGCGCTGCCAGCACCAGCAGAATGCCGAAGGCGCCCCCCAGCCAGGGACCACGGGACTGCGTCATCCAGACACCGAGCGCAAGTCCGAGGATGATGTAGACAGACTTACGGCCGGGAAGGAAGTTGAGTCGGCTGAACTTGCTGCCCCACATCTGTTCGTTGCCCAGCCAGATGGCGAACAAGAGCGCGCAGAACAACACGCAATCGGCCAGAATGGCGTTGCCGTAAGGACCGGCGATACGGGCATAGCCCCAACGGAGCTGCATGCCGAGATGGCTCTGGTTATGGAAGATCCGGTCCGACCAGATGCGGAAATAATTTTGCGCCATCCGGTACTCGTATAAGGAGAGAAGAGAGATCACGAAGGCCAGGAAGGCGAAGCGCTTCACTATAGCAACGCGCAGGCCAGGCCGCTCCACGGCAACCCGGCCAATGATGTAAGCAGGAAAGACGCCGATGGCGGTGGCTGTGCCCAGGGCTAGTCCCGCCGACTGGCCGTCGGCATTCCAGTTCGAGAGAAGGACGCTAAAGCAGAAAAAGGCGACCAGCAGATCCACCAGCGTGTATCGCCAGTGCCGCGCGTACTTGAGGACAAGACTGCCCGCGATGACGGTGGCGACCATATCCATGATGTCAAGCTCGACGCCCTTGAACCTCCAGCCGGTGCCGTAGGGCCAGAGCATCATCAGCGGGATATAGACATTCAGGACCGCACGCTCCGGACCGCCCTTCCAGATGGCAACCAGAGCGACAGCGATACCCGAGATGAGCAGAAGTGCAAGCATGTTCTTTGATTTCAACCTACTCGTACCTTGCCAGTCTAGGGCGAAGACTAGCGACCGGAGGCTTCTTTTACGGCGGGGAGGATAGCGGAAGTACCCTGCACCATGTGTCGAAAGGAATCCTGAACCGGCTGTGTACGGAAGGCCAAAAGGCGCGAACCTGCAACCGGAGCCGGTATCCATGCCGCCGTCGGCTCAATGCGGCGCATCGCCTCAGGAATCCCCGTAGCGATGTGCAGCGAGGAGCCAAAGCGTCCGGCACGGATGACGCGCTCGACCAGGGGACGCAGACCGGTCAGCCACAACTCGCGCCGCATCGCGCGGGCGCGGCCCATGACACGGATCAGCATACCCAGCGCGTCGGGCCCGACATAGGACGACTGGCTGAGGTCGAGGACCACATGGTTGCCACCGGCAAAGGCACGCAACGTCTCCTCGGCAAAGCATTCCATGATAGGTCCGGTAAAGTCGCCCGTCACATGCAGGATGCTTACCTCGTCGGCTGCATCGACGGCCAGTTGCGGCAACCGAGTCTGCCGGGATTGAAAGGCATAGGCGGCCACCTGTTGGGGCAGATGACGGATCAGCCCGTAGGCATTGCCGGTGTAACGACCGACCAAACGTTTCGGCTCCTGCAGGGTTCGATAGAGCCACTCCAGGCCGCTGCGCTGCATCCACCGCGGAGCGCGCGCCACCGTGCCGGCGAGAAAGTCGAACGTGCCGCCGACCCCGATCGCTACCGGCACCTGCAAGCGATGGCGATGCATGGAAATCCACTTCTCCTGCTTTGGATTGCCAAAGGCGACCAGCAGGATGTCCGGACGGGCCTCGGCAATAGCCTCGAGCATAAAGGCATGGTCCATATTCTCCAGCGATGCGCGGGGCGGGGAGAGTTTGCCTACGATATTGACGCCGGGCGCCTCGGCCTCCAGCGCGGCGGCAGCGCCTGCCAGACTCTCCGAGGAGCCGCCGAGTAGAAAGATGCGGTAACCGCGGGCGGCCGCCAGGCCGGCAATGCGGGGAACCAGATCGACGCCCGTCACCCGGCCGTTCAGCGGGGCGCCGAGCATCCGCGAAGTCCATACCAGCGGCATACCGTCCGCCACAACCATGTCGCAGCGGCGGAGAATCTCGCCCAGTTCGTGATCGTGGACCGCGTTGATCAGAAAATCCGTATTGGCCGTGGCCAATTGATGGAAGCCGCCCTCGGCAATCCAGGCGTCCACACGCGACAGAACTTCGTCGACAGTGACGTTGTCGATCGGGATCCCAAGAACCGCGACCGGATTGCTACCTCTCATCGGCATAAATCAACCCTCTCAAACTCAAACCAGCAGTAGGACAATCGTTCGGGGGAACAGAATGGGGTGCCACCAATAGGAATCTGGCGTCACACCCCGGAGAACCAACGCAGAGTAAACCCGTTCCTCAAGACCGCAGAGAGCTGGAGAGGAAGTGTTTTCTCTCCAGCTGCCTTCCCAGAGACCACAAGTACTGCAGAACAGCCACACAACAGAAGGCCAAGCACTAAAACGGTTCAGGTACGCCAGTGTTAAGAAGCCTGACGGTCCTCGCGGACCAGGGAGGGAAAGGACAGGACCTTCTCCCGTTCAAAGAGCCAGGTGACCTCCGAGTTCAGGGCGGTGGCGATGGCCTGCCGCAGCACGTCTCCCGGTTCCCGGCTTCCGTTTACGATCCGGCTGAGGTAGGCCTCATGGATGCCAACCATCTTGGCAAGCCGGTTTTGACGGATCCCCTTCTTGTAAATCGTCAGCTTCAGATTCGGGTAAATAGATCGCTCGTCGAGTTTCACTTTTTACTCGCCCCTTTGCTTATCCCCAAGCTTGAGTGCTACCGGGATGCTCCCAAAAGTACAGGGAGTCCCAAAAACTTGCCACAGTGCTTTAGTACTCATGTAGTCACCACATATTCTCCACGGTAACCATCCGCAATAATTTGAGTACTAAAAAGTTACCTAAATACACCAAGTACCCAGACTTTATTCGCTAAATGAGATGCACTTGGCCTGTTACTGGCGAAACGGGCCTGTTGAAATTATTGCAAGTTGCCGCTTCTTACTGCAAAAATTCCCGTCGGTACGAGGCAACTCTTTCCAGGACTGACAGAAAGCTGTGGAATGTAAATCCTCCCTCATTCTTGCCAGATATTTCTTGACAATGGGCATAAGCCAGTCCTGAATGCTGAAACACCGTCTGTGACTGAGAGTTTTCACGCAGAATTCGCAGACTTGGGGAAGCAGAGTCAAGAGACGACCGTGTTTGCGACGGATCTGGGGGAGACGGGCCAGAGGCGGGTGCCCTGGCAGTCATTTCAGCGTGAGGCGGGGCGGCTCAGGACAAAGGTGAGGATGGTTTCGCCTGGTGGGGCGCTCGCGTCAAGGGCTGCCTGGTCCAATGCCTTGGACAGATCGTCCGGCTCTGGGGTCATGGCTGCGGCAGCAACTTCCTCTGGACGGGCGTTCTGAAAGCAAAGCTCGCATACGCCGAAGCCTTCGGAGGTAGCTATTGGCGGCCCGAAGACCCGGCAGGTGTGCGGCCTGGCTTGGTAAAGATCACAGGTGCCGGTTCCGGGGTCGAGCGCGGGACAGATCTCTTGGTTGCCGAAATCCTCAAAGCTGTTGGCGAATTCGACGCCTCCGTCCGTATGCAGTAGTCCGGACGCGATATCTCCGGGGAACTGCCCATTCACGCGATCCCAAGAGGTGACGGCGCGGGCACGTAGCCGGGCGGAGCGTTCCGGGTCATCCCGGTCCAGTTCCGCGAGACCCTGCTGTGCACGAAGAACGTCCGCAGGTCCGATGGCGAAGACGCCGACGCAGCACTGCGAGCAGCCGGGCCGACAGAGCAGATGCGGTCCGCTGCGACCAGCAGCGTCCTGAAAATTACCGTCGACCAGCGCGACGAAGCCCTGGTCGAGTTGGCGAAAGTGCGCCTCGGATTGGCGGGGGAAACCCACCACTGCATCGTACGTCTTGTCGAGGAGTCTTTTTCGCTCGATGGAGATGCGGAGGCGAAGCGGTCGGATGTCAGCTCGTTCGGCACCGAAAGGGCCAGAGAGGGGCCAGAGCCGAGACAACGGACGGAAAGAAGACAGGGAAGCGATCGGGGGTAACGTTCTGGAAGTTGCCCCGATCACCTACAAACCAATGATTTTAAAAGGAATCGGCGACTTTGCCAGCCGTCTTCGAAACCTTGCGGGCGATCGAATCTGCCTGGGAGGCAACATCGTCAGCAACGTCGCGGGCGCGCGAATACACCTTGTTCGCGTGCTTTCCCAGGCCATCCGCTGTGTCCTTAAGATAATCGCCGGTGTCGTCGAACTTCCGCTTCCACTGTTTGCGGGTCTTGTCTCCGGTCCGCGGTGCGTAGGCCAATGCTACGGCTGCTCCTGCGGCAACCCCAATCGAAAAAACGGTCCAATATTTAACTACGCTCATGCTGTACTTCCTCCTGTTCGCTGGCTTTGCGCGCTCTTGATGACGTCGCTTGGGCAAGCGCCACGTTGCAGGTAAGAAGGGCGGTGTCCCGGATAGGTTGCAGCCGATGGAAGGATTGCATGTCGGTGAGAGACGACCTTGCGTGGACGTTTGAGCTGCGGTGAACCCAAATGTCGGCCGCAGAATGCCTATCGCAGGCTGGACTCTGCAGACGCAGTGTTCGGATCCAGGCCGAGGATGGACGACTCGCTCGGGATATTTGCCGGAAGCGTGTGGACCTCGGCACGCCGGCTGCGATGTAGAAATCCATGGTGGCCACGGGCGACGCCCTGCAGTTGGAACAAAAGGGCGGGTGAAACCATGGGAGCGGTGGCTGTGCGCAAGGCAGATGGGTCGAAGGCCGGCTCGTCACTGGAGGGTGCGAGGAAGCCGCTGTGCTGGGGCGCCGTCTGGAAGAGCAGGTGCGGAGGAGGGACCGGTTCGGCGTAGACGAAACAGACGGACATAACCAGCATGAAGGCGGCCAGATAAATCAGGTAGCGGAAGCGGTGTGTCATGTCCAGCATGCGCATCTCCAGCGACAGGTATTGCCAAATCAGATTCTGTTGTGAACTGAGATTCGTCCACGACCGTGGAATGTTGAATCGCACACAGGTTGTATCGCGATAAATTTCGGTTGTAGCCCGTTTCGGTACCGCCGTGGAGGCGGGCTGGATTCCGCGTCAGGTTGCGCTTCTGGTTGCCCTGTCGCTGCGATGCGCGAGGGGACTTGAATTACTGTTCAGGTATTGCTGGACTGGCAATGAAGAGACGTTACCCTTGCCGTCCGTGCGCCTGCTAAGTCGTTGTCCCACATTGCTTTTTGATGAAAAAACGAGTACTCTGGGTAAGGATCGAGAGCGGCGAAGCACCCCAGCGCGCCGTGACCAGAAGAACGGTTAAATCCAGATCCCGAATTACTCTTCCACGTCGAGGAAAAACAGCGAATGGCAAAGCGTCGCGGGAACCCGAATTGGGGAAAACCGGAGCCGATCGGCCCGGTAGTCCCTACGGTGACATCGTTTGAGCAGGTGGTGAAGGAGTTCAAGCTGACTCCGGATCAATACATCCGGTCTACCCGGCTCCGGGAGTGGGCTCGGCGGAACAAGAACTCGAAGTACATCCCGGAGGCGCTGCTAGAGGCCTGGGGATTCGAGATCGAGTCGACCCTGTAAGAGACAGCTTGTTTGTCAAGAAACGCCGCCCTTTTGGGCGGCGTTTCTGTTTTGCGGCGTGGCGGAGCACACCCAGTTCGCCCTGCAGGGGACCTTCGCGCTCTTGGTGGAACTCTCTTCCATTGGGAATCGAGCGGGATCTTCATGTGCTCATCGAGCCCGCTTGTCAAAGCTGTCTCTCGCTTTCTTGATGGAATCCCAGTTGCTTCCAATCCACTGAACCAGGTGCTCCATCGGCTCTAGCAGGCTGAGCCCGAGACCTGTCAATTCATATTCCACTCTCGGGGGGATCTCAGGGAATACTTCGCGCGACAGAAAGCCGTCACGCTCCAGATTGCGCAGCGTCGTTGTGAGCATCCGCTGGGAGATCCCATCCACCATCCTCTGCAGTTCGGAAAATCGTGCGCGGTTCCTTGGCGTCCGCGCCAGCATAACGACCAGCAGAATGCTCCACTTGTCGCCGACCTTTGTTAGGAACTGGCGAACCGCTTCGGACTCTTCGTTTTTGCACATCAGAGCCACAGGTCCCCTCGTTATTCTTTGGCCCTTTTTCATGGTTCCCTCAACGTTCGTTAGTGCCTTGAACCTGCCTACTTCTCATTGAGCTGCTCTCATTTCATTATGTAGGTATTGCATCGTAACCGACAAAAAAGGAGAGCAGATGACCGCAGCAGAATCGATATTTCGTTCTATGGGCGAGCCGATGACTCATGCTCAAAAGAGGGCAGTCAGTGCGCCTCTTCCTGTCGTCTCTATTAGCCCGATTGTGCTGTCAGCACCGGAGCGCGGCCAGGATCTACAGCTCCGAGTGTCCGCGCCTGTCACCGGCAGCCAACTACCGATCATTGTCTTCGCGCACGGCTTTGGTTCTTCGCTGGACGGCTATGCTCCGCTTGCGAATGAATGGGCGGCTCGTGGCTTCGTCGTGATCCAGCCTACCTTTCTCGATTCAAGGACGCTGAGCGTCAATCCGAAGGCAACCCATGACGAAGCGCTCACGGACTATCTGAACGATCCCCAGAAACCTTTCATGTGGCGTTTTCGCGTCGAAGACATGAAGCGCATCCTCGACCAACTCGATCTCATCGAGGATTCCGTTCCGGGACTGAAAGGACGTCTCGACCGGAGCCGCATCGCCGCCGCCGGACATTCGTTTGGAGCTCAAACGGCGGGGATGCTATTGGGCGCGAGAGTGATTGGCCCCGACGGCAGCTTAGGCGAGAACCTGTCCGATTCGCGGATCGAGGTTGGCGTGCTGCTTTGCGCAGGTGGCCGGGGAGGCGATGCTCTTAGCCCGTTCGCTGCCGAGCATTTCCCACACTTGAATCAGAGCTACGCAGGGATGGTTACGCCGACCCTGGTGGTTGCAGGCGATATGGACGACTCCCCGCTGACCGTTCTTGGGCCGGAGTGGTTCACGGATGCGTATACCTTAAGCCCAGGCGCCAAGTGGCTTGTCACGTTGTTCGGAGCAGAACATATGCTCGGCGGGATTTCCGGATATCTGGTGACGGAGACAACGGATGAGAACCCTGATCGAGTGGCCGCGGTACAGTGGCTTACCTTGGCTTACCTTCGCAGCGCGCTCTACCCTGAAAATCCCGCCTGGTCCGAAGCGCGTACCAAGTTGATGGAGAGCCCCAATCCGCTGGGCCGGGTAGAAGGCAAATAGCGCTTGAAAATCCCCGATATCAGCGTGTCTTTGCCGTCTCTCCGGTCTTTGCCGGTTCCAGGATCGGCACCTGCTCCACGATCTCAAGGTTGAAGCCCTCCAGGGCCGGCACATGCGTTGGGGTGTTCGATAGCAGACGAATCTTGCGGATGTTCAGATCTGACAGGATCTGACCGCCGATGCCGACTTGGCGAAGAACCCGCTGGTGGCGCTCCTCGTGCGAAGCATCGGGATGCATCTCTCGCGCACGCGTCTCGCGGTGCAGCAGCATGCGTGCCGGGGTTTCGCGGCGATCCAACTCGAAACCGACACCACTGTTGTGCAGGTAGACGAGCGCGCCGCGTCCGGCCTCCGCAATGCGTTCGAGCGATCGCTCCAGTAGATCTCGGCAGTCGCAGGAGGTGGCGCTGAAGACATCCCCTGCCAGACAATGCGAGTGGACACGCACCAGCGTCGGCGTATCGCCCATTTCCTCACCGACCGGGCCGCGCACCAATGCCAGATGACTCTCCCCGCCGTCCACTTCGCTCTCGTAAGCGATCATGGTGAAGTCGCCGTAGCGTGTTTGAATGGGCGACTGGGCCACGCGGTGGATGTAACGCTCGTGTCGCAGGCGGTAGCGGATCATCTCCGCGACCGTAAGCATTTTGAGTCCGTGCTCGTCACAAAAGCGTTTCAAGTCGGGTACGCGCGCCATAGTGCCGTCGTCGTTCATGATCTCGCAGATGACGCCGGCGGGAATCAGTCCGGCCATCCGCGCCAGATCGACGGATGCCTCGGTCTGCCCGGCACGGACCAGAACGCCTCCCTTACGAGCGCGCAGCGGAAAGACATGTCCGGGACGGGCGAGGTCGGCGGCGGTGCTGGCCGAGTCGATGGCGACCCGGATGGTGTGGGCGCGATCGTGCGCCGAGATCCCCGTGGTGACGCCTTCGCGCGCTTCGATGCTCTCGGTGAACGCGGTGCCGAAGCGAGAGGTGTTCTCCTGCGCCATCGGTGGCAGACGCAAGTAGTCGGCGCGTTCTTCGGTCAGCGTGAGGCAGATGAGGCCGCGGCCGTGTTTGGCCATGAAATTGATCGATTCAGGAGTTACGAATTCAGCGGCGAGTGTCAGGTCGCCTTCGTTCTCGCGATCCTCGTCATCCACGACGACGACCATGCGACCGGCTTGCATCTCGGCGATTGCGCCTGGAACCTCGATAAACGGAAGCTGCGCCATAACTCTCTGGACCTCAATGTGCTGCATGAAGGATGCCGCGAAGACCGGGTGCGGTGCAAGGGTCGGGAGAAACAGGGCTCTCTCGGTGGGCTGCGCGGGTGAGGGACATGTTTCCGCGACCGCGGCGTCGCTGGAGCTGTCGTCGCCTGCTCTCATCGCACTCCCAATCTGTTTTACTTCCGCAAATTGTCGAGGGAGTAGGCGTTTTCCCTCCGAAACGCCAGCAGCAGCGCGTAAATGAGCGCATAGATGAGCTGCAGACCGGCGCTCTCCCAATCCTGACGAAGGGCCGAACCGAAGGTGAGTGCGAGTATGGTCAGCGAGGCCAGCACCAGCGCGTACCGCATTGCCATGCCGAGCAGGATCATCAGACCCAACGCCGCCTCTACCCAGGGCAACGCCATGCCGAAAGCGCTGACCGACCAGACGGGCAGAAATGTCTTTTGAAACATGAGCACTAGCGCGTCGGCGAAGACATGTGGGCCGGCGAGAATGCGGCTGATGCCATGCACGGCCAGGTTCACGCCGATGATGGCGCGCAACAATGCATAGGCAAGCCTGCGGTCCTGAAGTATCTCGGGTTCAGTAAGCGATGCCATAAGAGGGCTTCTTTCGGTGATGCGTCTCTATCTGCGACCGGTGCCGGTGGCACGCTCGCTGACTACGCGAAGGTGGTGCCGCGATATGGGTGTGTACGCTGGCAGATATGATGCGCCGGCTTTCATACCCCGACGATATCGCACACAGAGTTTTGGTTTAGGGCGCCGTGTTGCTGCTGTCAGTCCAGGTTGGGCAGGGGAAGCTTGCCGGACAGGCTCCGCGTCTCAAGATCACGCCGCAGTTGGGCGACGTCTGTGAACAGGATGCCGTCGATGCCGAGTGCACGAGCGGCAGCGATGTTTGCCGGGATGTCGTCGATGAAGAGGGCCTCGGCCGCGGAGACGCCGAGCTTCTCGAGAGTATGCCGGTAGATCGCGGGATCAGGTTTTGCAGTGCGCAACTCACAAGACCAGGTGAGGTGCGTGAAGCCGGCCAGCCACTCGAAGTGCCGCCGCATGTAGGCCAGGTTCACGTCCCCCATATTGGACAGGATCGCGGTCTTGATACCGGCCTGCTGCAGCGCCTTGGCCCATGCCACCATGGGGGCGTTCAGATTGCCCCACATCAACGAGTCATGATGGTGGAAGGCGGCAAGCCGTTCCGGGGTGAGCGAAAAGCCGGCGCCATCGGCCACGCTCTGCCAGTAGGATTCGCCGTTTAACACGCCAGCGTCGTAGGCATGGCGATGGTCCCAGTAGTGCTGCTCAAAGACTGCGTCGGGCACGCCGGCCGTGCTTACCAACGCGGTATGCGCTTCGGCGTCTGGCGGCATGCTGAGCACTCTGCCGAAATCGAAGATCACGGCGCTGGGGACAACAGTCGAGGGAGCGGATGCGGAGTTCGTCACCTCACTATTATGGAGCAGGGTAGATCGAGAGGGACGGGGCGTCGGCATGCGGTTTGCAGCGAGGACTGAATGGTCCAACGAAGAGACGGAGTGGTCGCGTGCCCTCGAATCGCGTCGACGACGGGGCCTTCCGCTCCTCGATCTGACGGCATCGAATCCCACCCGTTGCGGCTTCGCCTACGACGCGGATTTGCTGGCGGATCTGGCGGCGAAGGACGCTTCTGTATACGACCCCGCTCCGCGCGGCATGCTGACGGCGCGGGAGGCGGTATGCGGCTACTATACCGATCACGGCGCGCATGTCGATCCGGCTGAGATCGTGCTGACGACGAGTACAAGCGAAGGCTATAGCTGGCTCTTCCGGCTGCTGTGTGATCCGGGGGACGCGGTGCTGATAGCGCAGCCGAGTTATCCGCTCTTCGATCTTCTGGCTGCATTGGACGATGTTGTGCTCACGCCGTATGCGCTGCTGTACGATCCGGGCGGCGATTCGACTGGAACGCATGGTTGGAGCCTGGACCTGCATGCGCTGCGCCGGCGCATCTCGCCGTACACACGCGCCATCCTCGTGGTGCACCCCAACAATCCGACCGGACATTACACCACGCCGGCTGAAAGGGCGGCACTTGCATCGCTCTGTCGGGAGCATGGCCTCGCCCTGATCGTCGATGAGGTCTTCCTCGACTATCCATGGCTGGGACACGAAGCGGATGCGGCGAGCAGCAGCTTCGCATGTGGCGAGCACCCCGCATTAACTTTCGTTCTGAGCGGTTTGAGTAAGATCGCCGCGCTGCCGCAGATGAAGGCATCGTGGATCGTGTGTCTCGGTCCGGAGTCGATCCGTGCCGAGGCGATGCGCAGGCTGGAGATCATCGCGGATACGTTCCTGTCTATGAACGCACCGGTGCAGCACGCGCTGCCGGGATGGCTGACCGGCCGAAGCGCGATCCAGCAGCAGCTTCGTGACCGTGTGCAGCACAATCTACAGATGCTCGATCGTGCTCTTGCGTCCCATCATGGTCTCCGACGGCTGGCCTGCGACGGAGGATGGTACGCAACACTGCGGACGCCGCCCTTCGCCACGGGTGAGGCGCTGGCGATCCGGCTGATCGAAGAGGCAGGCGTGGCCACCCATCCGGGCAGCTTCTTCGGCTTTGTGGAAGACAATCGCCTGGTCATCAGCCTGCTGACACCGCCGGATATCTTTGCCGAGGGAATCGCGGCGCTGATCTCGGTGGCCGGGACGGAAGGCGTGAGGGAATCTTAATTGCTACGGCATCGTCCCATCCGCGCTGCGTCCTACTGTGTTCGACTATGGCACATGCGACGAAGGCCTCTTGCAACGGGCACACTCGTGTTGGTTGCGATAGCTACTGGCGCGCACACCGCGGCGCAGGATGGCGCGACGGCTTTGCAACAGAACTACCGCACCGTTCTCGACAATGACCGGGTCCAGGTCGTCCGTGTGCACTACGCCGCGCATCAAGAGCTGCCGGTGCACGACCATTCGCACTACCCGACGGTGTACGTGTATCTCAGTAACTCGGGTCCAGTGCGCTTCGTCCATGACGAGGCGCATTCCTTTGCGCTGACACGGCGGCCGGTTCGTACAGGCTGGTTCCGGGTGAGTCCTGGGCGGATCGAACGGCACGAGGTTGCGAATCTCGGACCCCTATCGAGCGACTTTCTGCGGGTAGAGTGCAAGCGCATTCCGCTGGGAGAGATCGGAGCCGAGTTTCGCTTCAGTCACGACGTCGACCAGACCAAAACCGGCATGGCGACCGATTATGCGTCGCCCGAGATGGTGATTCGCAGGTATGTCATCGTTCCGGGGGGCGTAGAGAACGTTGCTGCGGAGCAACAACCGGAATTGCTGATCGCGTTTACGCCAACATCGGTTCAGGAGCGAGGGCAGCTCGCGCAGACGATGGCGAACGGCGCGGTGTTGTGGCTGAAGGACGGCAGCACAGCGGAACTCAAGGCCTCGGGCTCGACTGCGGCACATCTGCTGACGATTCGACTTCTGAAATAGCATTCATAGGTGTAGAACCTTCGCCTCGCAGTCGTCACTTTGCGGGTCCGATGAACAAGAGCCGCCGGATGCTAGAGCATGTTCGGTAATGCTGTGAAGCATGGAGATCCACGCGGTGTGGCTTTTCCTGGAAGAAAAGCCACAGGATCTGGCGCCAGACCCTCTACACCTCTACCGAGAATGCTCTAGTCTCTGACGATGATCGTCGGCAAAAAGCATTGGAAGCCCGCGCAGAGCTGGGTCGCATTCGCTCTGCTGATCGTCACGCAGCTTTGGGCCACGCACCTGATCGGCTTCTTTGCTCACGAGTATGCGCACGCAATCCTCGCTTGGTTGCTGGGATGGAAGTCCAATCCTTTCGCGCTGCACTATGGCCACCTAACTGCCGCCAATCTGCTGATGCAGGGCGAAATCGATGAGAACGTAAACTACGCGCCTATATCTTCCGCCGGGCATGGGTGGCAGGCGGGGATGATCGCTGCCGCGGGCGCCGCGATCGGCAATGGGCTCGTTACGTATCCCCTGAGCCTTTGGGGATACGCAATGGCGCGGCGTCGTGATTCGCGCACCTGGGCGATGTTCTCCTACTGGTTGTGCGTGATGAGCATTGGGAATTTTGTGGACTATGTACCCGTCCGCACATTTTCCTTCCGCGAAGACATGCATACCGTGGTTCGTGGCTTTGATTGCTCGCCGTGGTGGGTCTTATTCGTTCTTGGCGTGCCGTTCGGCATCGCGGTCGTGCGCTTTTTCGCGCGCTTCGCACCGGACGCGCTTCGCTGGCTGCTTCCGGAGTCACCAACACGGCGCGGCGTGTTGGTTTGTCTTACCGCCTTTGCAGTCTTCTGTTTCTTTGGCGCCGCGGGATTGTCCAACAGTGGCGCCGTGTCTCACTGGATCTCGGTTGCCTCTATCTACCTGCTGTTTCCCGGGATGACGGTGGCGGGATGGCTGCTGACGAACCGCATGCCGCTGCGGGGCAACGAAGTGGCATAGCTTGCTCGCGGCCAGGGACTCCTTTTGGTACATCGCTCAGACCCTCGGCGCATAATCCGGCTGCAGAAACGGATTCGTCTCCCGCTCCTGCCCCATCATGGTTTCGTCGCCGTGACCGGGCACGACCGTGGTGGCCTCGGGCAGCGGCAGCAGGCGATGGTGCAGCGAGCGCAGCAGTGTGTGCGTGTCGCCTCCCGGCAGGTCGGTGCGGCCCACAGTGCCGGCGAAGAGAGTATCGCCGGCAAGGAGCAATTCCTGCTTCGGGAAATGGAGGCAGATGCTGCCGGGCGTGTGCCCGGGGGTGTGGATGACCTCCGCTTCAAGTCCGGCGATGCCTACGGCGAACCCATCCTCGGCGCTCTGATCCAGCGACACCTGCTCCGGCATGGGGATACCGAGCCATCCGGCCTGCATCTCCATCATCGCCAGGATCGGCAGGTCGGCCTGGTGGAAGAGCACAGGCGCATCTGTAACCCGCTTCAACTGGGCGGCGCCTCCGATGTGGTCTATATGCGCATGCGTGACCACAATCTGTTTCAGCGTCAGGTGATGCCGTGCCAGCCGGGAGAGGATATCGGCGATCTCGTCGCCGGGGTCGACGACGATAGCCTCGCGCGTCTCCAGATTTGCCAGGAGCGTGCAGTTGCAGCGGAGCGGGCCGACGGGGAAGGTCTCACGAAGGATCTTGGCCATGCATGGATGGTAGCGCGGTCGTCTGCATGAAACTCCTGCGGTAACCATGTGGCATTACTGCGAGATTACTAATTGAAGGGGTTACGTTTCGTTCTCGCGGGTTATAAACAGCAGGAACGTGCACGGCCGCTTTCCGGCGGCAAGTCTCTTGAATTTTCTCAAGTGTTTTCGCAAATGTGCACTCAGTGTGGATGTCCCGCCAATTGTTTGGCTTGTACGCGGCATCGGCGGGGATGGGCCTTGCAGTCGCTGTCTTGCGTTGCTTGCGCCGAAGGTGAAGATCGTTGCCGGTTGTGAGAGGACTGCACCATGCCGCTGGGACAACCCGGACCGCCAAGGCCTGCGCGCCTTACCCGAGCTGACCAGGCGACAGAAGCTCCTGTCCGTACCACTCTAGAAACGCTCTTCCTGGAAAGCACGGTCATCTGGGCCAGCGCGACTGCGCTGATCGGGGAGGAGGGGCGACTTTCCTACAGCGATCTGATGGTGCGGGCACAGAATGTGGCTGCCGTCCTGCGTGCTCGCGGCATGCGGCCCGGTGATCTGGTCGGCGTTGTCGGCACGCGGACCTTCAGTGCGATCAGCGGCATTCTCGGCATTCTGCTGGCGGGCGGCGTCTACGTTCCCTTCGATGTGTACGGCCAATCCGAGGATCGTCTGCTGCGGCAGTTGGATGAGAGTGGTATTCGCCTGCTGGTGACGGACCGAAGCGATCTTGCCGGTCGCACGCTGCCCTGGGCGCGCCGCGTGTCGACCATAGATGCCTCGACCATCGAGCGTGAGTTCATGCCGCTGTTTCGGGAGCTTCAGTTGCCGCGCCGTCTGCCGGAGGATCCTGCGGTGGTTGTCTTCAATGCCGCAGGCCGAGGCGTGCTCGTAACGCATGCGGCCATCGTGCGGCTGGTGACGACGGGAAGTCTGATGGAGTTTCGCGCGGCGGATACGGTACTGCTGCACGCGGGCGCCCAGGAGCATGCATTTCAGTTGGAGCTGTGGGGCCCGCTGCTGGCGGGCGGTACGGTGGCCCTTGCCCCGCAAAGTGCGGAACGGGGCGTGGCCATGCCGGCGCGGGAGTATGCGCGCGTCATGCGCCGATATCATGTCTCCGCTATCTGCGCGCGCCCGGTTTTGTTGGCTGAGCTGGCGGAGGAGCCCTTGTCGCCGCTTGACCACGTCCAGCAGGCGGTGATCGACGCAACGGACCTGGAGCCTGCGCTGGTGCATCGCCTGCGTGGCAGCGAACGCGGCATGCGGGTTACGGGCGGTCTCGGCGCCGCGGAGACCACCAGCTTCGCGGTCAGCGTGAAGGTCACGGCGGAGGAGTTTGGCGCAGCGGAGCCTGTGCCTGGCACCGCTGCGCTGGTAGTGCTGGGAAATGGCAATGAGGCGGCGCCGGGCGCGCTCGGTTCGCTCGCCATCGCCGGCGACGCGCTGGCAATCGGATACCTTGGCCAGCCGGAGGCCTCGCGTGCGGCATTCCCCGAGGCACAACGGGAGAATAGCCAGCGTCTACGTGTCTTCCGTCTGCCCGTGCAGGCCATGCGACTGATGGACGGCAGCCTCCTGACCGGCTCCGCCGCAGTGGCTGCTACCGCCACGAAGGAGGAGCCGGAGCAGATCGTAACCTCCGAACAGATAGAATCGCTCTTGCTGAAGCATCCACTGGTGCGCGAATGCGTGGCGCTCGCGCCTGTAGCAGGGGGACGCGTGACCTGTGTCTTCGCCACATTGCGCCAAGCGCAGGATGCCGATGCAGAGCGTATCCTGCGCGAGCATCTGGAGACACATGTTCCGCCCGATGCACGGCCGCGCGGCCTCATTCTGCTGCCGCGTCTGCCCCTTGGCCCGGACGGCCTCCCCGATCGTATGCGGCTGAGCGAGCAATGCGATGCGTTGTTGCGACGGTTCAGCCCCAGCTTGCCTGCGGCGGAGGCGAGCCCGCGACAGGCCGACGTGGTGCGCAGCATCTGGCAGCGGCTGTTACATCGCATGCAGGTCGACCTGGATGAGGACTTCTACGCCAGCGGTGGCACCTCGGTGAAGCGGATTCGCCTCTACGCTGAGCTGAACCAGCGGTTTCCAGGCGCCATCACCATGGCCGATATGCGTTCCTTGAACACTATCCGCAAGATCGTACGGCATCTGGACAGCGAGACGGCGCGCGACCGCATGTTGGCCCTCGAACGACGCGGCGCGTGACGGCTGCGCAGCGTTGCCGGCCCCGCGCATCCGGATGAATACGTCTGCCTGCGCGCGAGCAACGCGCCGCATGCCGAGGCCGCCGGCGCAGGGAAATGAGGGTGGTACGACGGGAAAGGCCACATCGAGTGCGTCTTCCCACTCCACAGCATCCGGGTATTCGCTCTAAAATGGCGGCATGTGGTTGCGTACCTATCTCCGGATCGCCATTCTCTCCCTCTTCGTCACCTCTACCCTGCTCGCAGCGGCACAGCAGGAGCATCGTGGCCGCAAGTACAAGCCGCCGCCGCCCACGATGAAGGTCGATATCAGCGTCGTTCGGGCAAGCAATGGAAAGCCGATTCCGAATGCTGCAGTGGTCTTTCATCCTATCGATGAGAAAGGGAAAGATCAGGGCGCGATGGAGTTGAAGACAGGCCTCGACGGCAAGACAGTACTCGATGTGATCCCGATCGGTTCCACCGTGCGGCTGCAGATCATTGCGAATGGATTTCAGACATTCGGCAATGACTATGTCGCGAATGCGGATGCCAAAGAGATCACCATTCGGATGAAGCGCCCAACCTCGCAGTATTCAATCTACAAGGGCAACGCAACAGGAGACCAGAGCGGGCAAGCACAGGAAACGACGCCTCCAGCAGACAAGCCGGCACCGCCAAGTACACCAGCACCTCCGAATCCGTAGGGTCGCGCTGCATCTCTTCCGGCAGTGGAACTAAAGCAGGTTCACTGTAGGTATAGAGATGAGCGCGATGCTCCGCGTGGCTTTTCCGTCAAGAAAAGCCACTTCGTGGAACTTGGCTCTACACCGCAACAGTGACAATGCTTTAGTTGTCGGCCGTGTGAAGCGTCAGACGTAGCGGTCCAGCCGCAGATGCAGCCCGGCTTTGGGCCGTAGTGTGATGCGCGGTAGCGTCTCCAGCATCCCGCTGTGGGCGGCAGGCAGGGATACGTGCCAGTCGCGCAGAATGGTCGCCAGTGCCAGCACGCCTTCCATCCAGGCGAAGCCCTCACCGATACATTGCCGCGAGCCTGCCCCGAAGGGAAACCAGGCCAATCGCGGCCGCGTCGCCTCTTCGCGTCGTGCAGTTTCCTGCGTGCCTATCTCTTGTGCACGTTGTGCCGGGGCCTGGCCCGCAAAGCGATTTGGGTCGAACTGTTGCGGGTCCGGCCACCAGCGCTCGTCGTAATGCACAACGATCTGTGGTGCGATCAGGATCGATCCTTGCGGGATAGGAACATCGTGAAAGGTATAGTCCTCGGCGGCGGTGCGTGCCGTGACCCACACCGGCGGATAGAGCCGCATCGTCTCGGCAAAGTGCTGCCAGGTCAACGGCAGCGCTGCATAATCGGCAGCCGTAGCGGCACTCCCGACGACGACACGTGCCGCCTCTTCGTGGAGTCGCTGCTGCCACTCGGGATGAATCGCAGCAAGCCACAATGCAAAGCTGAGTGCGTTGGCAGTCGTCTCGTGGCCGGCCAGCAGCAGTGTCAGACACTCATCGCGCACCTGGCGATCGCTCATGCTGCCGGTCTGCCCTTCGATATCGACGGTGGCAAGAAACATGGAGAGCAGGTCACCCTGATCCACGCCGCCGGCCCGGCGCTGTTGGACGAGACCGTCGATCAGGCTCGTAAGCTCGGCCTGCCCGCGACGGATGCGCCGCATCAACGGCAGCGGCAGTCGCATCAGCGTCTTCGAGAACGGAAGAAAGGCCAGCGGCAGGAAGCCCATGAATGCATCGACGGCAGTGGAGATGTTGCGCACATCGGACTCGACGTCTGCATTGAAGAGGCATTTGCCGACGATGCGGAGCGCCAGCAGGAGCATGTCGTGGTGGAGGTCGCGCACCGCTCCGGACTGCCAGGAGTGCGTCATCTGCAAGGCGTAGTCCCCAATGACAGCTCCGTAGCCCGCGATACGATCGCGATGGAAAGCCGGCTGTGTAAGGCGCCGTTGCCGCATATGCAACGGCTCTTCGCTGGTCAACAGACCATCGCCGAGTACGAAGCGGGCGCGCTGCATGACGATGCCCCGGTGATGATGCGCGACATCGCGCACCAGCATCTCCTGCACCAACGTGGGGTGGTTGCACTGGAAGACGTGGCGGCCGCCTGCGCGGAAGTGAACCAGATCGCCATAGATCTCCGCGTTCCGGCGCAGAAAGTCGATACTGCTATATCGAAAAATCTGGCCGGTGAGCATGCGAAGTGCCAGGGATGGTCCGGCCGGATAAGGTGAGCCGCCGAGAATACGCGGAGCGAGTGCAGTTTCCATAAGTGCAATGACCGCTCCTGTCGAGAATCGACCCTACGTGCATCTTACCGAGCGGAAGACGCACGATTATGGGACCGGAGACGCCATTGTTTATATATACAAAGGGCGATCCTCTTCCGCGAGCTACTGCAGGACAACCAAAGGAGTGAGAAAAGCATGGCGCATTTTGGCGGAAGCATGATCACGTGGCTGGGCCACGCAACCGTACATATTCAAACGCCGGCAGGCACATCGATCTTGATCGATCCCTGGCTGGAAGGAAATCCGTCGGTCCCGAAGAACTATAAATTGCCGGAGAAGATCGATCTACTGCTGATCACACACGGGCACATGGACCATTTTAACGACGCGGTCAAGATAGCCAAGCAATATAGGCCCAAGGTGATCGGTATCGCCGAACTGACGGGTTTCATGGAAGCAAAAGGAGTTGAGAACCTGAATGGGATGAACTACGGAGGCAACTATCCATTCAAGGATATTCGGGTGTCGGTGGTGGAAGCGAAACACTCCTCTGGCATCACCGACGGCAAGACAACCGTGTATGCCGGAAACCCCTGCGGATTCATGCTGGAGATCGAAGGCGCGCCAACGATCTACTATGCGGGCGATACCTCCGTCTTCGGAGATATGCAACTCTTCAAGGAGCTTTACGCGCCCGTCATCGGCTTTTTGCCGATCGGAGACGGTTACACCATGGGACCGAAGCATGCCGCATTGGCGGCAAAGTATCTCGGACTTAAGACCGTTGTGCCCGTCCACTACGGAACATTTCCCGCGTTGACAGGGACGCCGGCCGAACTGAAGACTTACCTGGAAGGCGCGAATATCGAGGTAGTGGTGCCGAAGGCAGGCGAGAGTCTGCAGTAGTTGTAGGCCGCGCTCACCGCGTCATCGTTCACGAGAGAGGACAACCTTTGCGGTCGCCCTCTCTCGTTTAAGCTCCAGCAAGAGCAAGATGCTTTAGTTTCCTGCGGACTTCTTCCGTTCTGCCCAACGCTTGCGCATGGCATCGGCAATCCGCTTGCGTCCTTCTGCAGAGAGCTTCCGCTTCTTTTTTCCAGCCGTCGTCTTCGCAGCCTTGACGGCCTTGACTGTCGCTGTCTTGGCAGACTTCGAACCACGAGGGCGTCCACGGCGGGGCTGATCGCCGGCCAGCAACGTGCGTGCGTGCTGCAAACGGGCTATTTCCTGGTCAATACCAGCCAGAATTTCCTCTACTTTCACGTATTCCTCCATTTGACAACGCAACAAAGATGCGAAGCGCTTTTATTATGAAGGAAATTATCGAATGGCGCAAAAGTGAAAGCAGAAATATCCGGGAAATGCCATCATTTTTTGGCAACTGAAAGAAAATTTAGTAGGAGATGTCCGTCTTATCTGCGTTCGGTTTCGGTGCAAGCACACTGTAATCATTTGCACCTTCCCGGGCCGCGCGGGGGTTACCAAATGCACGCGTTGGGGTTACGTCTTTGGTGTTCCGCTTCAAGCCTTTTAACGTCTCCTGTTTATCGCGTGCATATTCGGAGGCGAGCCGTGTCAGCGCATACGTCACAATGTCGCTGTGGTGCAGAGAATCCAACTCCGGATCGCGGCGGAAATTAAGCCAGAGCCGATGGACCAGTTGCACATCGTCCGGCTGCAAAGAAGGTGCGTGCGGACCGATGTGATAGGACTGCGCGGTGCCGTCTTCCAGAATCACATTGAAGGTGAACTGGCGCTTCGGCTCGGGAAGTGCCTCCCATGCCTGGCCGACATAGTAGGCCTGCTCATGGGCCGTCATCTTGGAGGAGATGCCGGAGACCACAGTGGCTGCTTCAAGAGAATTAGCGGTTTGCACTAAGGCTGCGAAGATATCACCCGCCGGCACCACCAGCAGGTTAATGTGTTTGCCGAAGCTCTCCGCTACCGAAACCGCTTTGGTAAAGAGCATCTGCTCATGCTCGGAGAATGATTGTTCGGACGCGTCCAGCAGCTCCGGTCCACCGGCACCCACCATGCGTGCCGTGAGTACGACGACATCCTGCTCTTCGGTATCGGTGCGAGCGAGTGCCCATTTCAGTGCAAAGGGATTGGTCACGTCGCGCATGGTCACCATCAGGCTGCCGGGCCTTAGCTCCAATGCTTCGCGGCCAATGGTGTCTTCGTGCTGTAACTGGAAGTGTTCGCGCATCTGCCGGTCGCTTAAAGCATGCCGGCGTCGGTTCTGGCGCTCCGAAATAGAGAACACGATAAAGAAGACGGCAGCGAAGGCAATACCGCTGACGGTCGCGATAGATTTCGTGAAGAGATTCACGATGGCCACGGAGAGCAATACCATGAACACCGAGATAAGTCCGACGGGTACCTCGGTCTGCCCGATGCGGATATTCGGAGGTACCTTCCAGCCGCGCTCGCCCTTGTACTTCCAACGGAGCACCAGCATGGCAAGTGAGTTGAAGGTAAAGCTCCAGATCACGCCGAAGGCGTATGCCTCACCCAGCACCAACACCCTGCCGCGACTGAAGACGATGGTGGCCAGTTGCATGATGGCAACGAGGTTGACGATGCGGTAGGACGTGCCGAAGCGGCGGTTGGGCTTGCGGAACCAGTCCGTGAGCACGCCATCTTCGGCAACGCGCATCAGCACGCCGGTGGAGCCAATGATCGATGTATTGATTGCGCCGGACAGGATGAGAAAGCCAACGATGACGACGAAGACGCGGAAGACAATGCGCAGCACCTGCGGTCCGGCCATGTACATGGCCAGACCGGCGATGAGGTTATCGCCGTAGACCGACACGCGAACCGAATCCGGTATCAGCATCACAGCAAGCAGCGATGCCAAGCCGGTGAAGACCAGCGAATAGATCGCGATAACAATCGCGGCACGCTTCAGGTTCTTCAGCTTCGGATGTTCAATTTCACGATTCACCTGAGCCAGCGACTCTTCGCCGCTCATGGCAAGCACGGAGTGGCCAAAGGCCATCAAGATGCCGAACAGCCCAAGTACCTCTGTGTACCTCGTATGACGGAGGAAACCCAGAGCGTCGTCAGAAAAATGGATGGTTGACGGCGAGGGCAGCGGCGGCAGCACAGCACCACGATGAAAGACAGTGTAGAAGCCCCACAGCAGCAGGATTACGACCATGACGGTCGTGATCTTCATCACCTCGAGTGCCTTATCGCTGGACTCGTGGATTCCCTTGGTGTTCTGCCACCAGTAATACACCGTGACCCCGACGGCGATGGCAGCCGAGGTCAGGTCCATCGGCAGCTGCGGGATGTGATGATGCGGCCCCATCATGGCCGCCGGCAACCAGTTATGCGATGCAGCCACGACCAGCAGCTCATCCAAAAGTCCGGTGATGTACTGCCCCGCCGAGACACCGGAGATAGGGCCGGTCAGGATGTAGTCGAACATCAGCGCGGAGACACTGAGCTTGGCGAAAGTGCCTCCAAGCGCCTCCTTCACCACGCGATAGACACCGCCGCGCGTGAACATTGAGCAGCTTTCCACATACACGGCGCGCACCGCGAAGGAGAAAAGCATGACGCCGAGAATGAACCACGGAGCAGACTTGCCGACTGCCTTTTCAGCGATGCCGCCGGCATAGAAGGCGGAGGAGCCTAAGTCGTTCAGCACCACGGCGGCAGCGCGCCAAAAGGAGATGAACGACAGCATGACCGAGGAGGCGACGACGAGACGTACCCGACCAGAGGGTGATGCGACTGTTTTCTCGAAGGCCATTCGATCCTGACGTCGGGTGGTGCACTCTGCGTGGAGCGCTACCGCGTGCCCGACACACTCGGCTGAGTGTAGAGCGGATAGATAGGAGCGTCAACGCTCACTAGGGCGTCTTGTCTGCAGCAGGAATCTCTTCATTCTTGCCAAGCAATTCGTGCATGTCTTCAAACGAGGTAATGATGACGACCACGGCCGAGCCGACAATCCCGACGAAGAAGAGTACTTCGAGCAAACGCATGCCGAAGATCGCGATGGCCATGGATGGAGTGTATCGCTATTGATTTGATTGTTGAAAACAATGCGCTTCATCCGGCGAACAGGATGCGAATGGTAGACTCCGACTCGCATGGAACTCGAATGCGATTGATGACTTACCGAGCCCGGCTGAGTATGGCAATTCTGTCGGCCCTGCTCCTGAATGTCTGCTTCCCGGTGGCTGGCCCCGTGTCCATGTGGCGCACGGCCTTCGGCTGGTTCGGCGCGGTGCCTCTCTTGCTGGCGCTGTTTGGCAGCGATCCTGCGGGGAATCCGCGCTATCTGCGACAGAGCTGGATGGTGGGCTGGGTCTTCGGCATTCTCTGGTATGGGATCAACTGCTACTGGATCTACCAGACGATGTACATCTACGGGAATATTCCGGCACTTGGCTCAGCCGGGATTCTCTTGCTGTACAGCATCCTCATGGGGCTGTATTACGCTCTGTTCGGTCTGCTGCTCGGGTTTCTACGGAAGAGCTTCAGCGGCATGGTTGCGCCCTTGCTTGCGGCGCCGTTCCTTTGGGTGGCCATCGATCTGCTGGGCGAAGTGGCCTTTCGCGTGCCGTGGGACCAGCTTGGCTATTCGCAGGTCGGCAATCCGGCGCTCAGCAGCATCGCACCGTGGACCGGGGTGTATGGCATCACGTTCGTGCTGCTTGCCGTGAACACGGCGCTTGTCGCTGGACTGACGGGCTTTGGACGCAAATGGCTGATCGGTGGACTCGTCGCAGGCGCCGTGTTCCAAGCCGGAGCGCACTGGCAGCCTGCAATAGCTCCGACAGAAGCAACCGCTGTTCTGCTGCAGGAGAACCTCGACGTGCAGCACGACAACAGTTGGGGTGGCAATGTATGGAACCCCAAAACCGGCCGCTATGACGAGTTGTGGGATGTCAACATGAACCGGTTTCTGGAGGCGAGCACGCATACCTGCACAACCTATCTGGCGGGAATGCCGGAGACGAATGTCCCCCTTGAAACGCCACAGTGCCAAGGAGCGCGGGCCTCCGTCATCATCTGGCCGGAGGCGCCGGCGCCCATCACTGAAGGCGATGCACGCTTTCGCTCCTTCATGCAACGCATGACAGTGGCAAATGGAGCCGCAGCGATCGTGGGCAATCTGGCGACGGACGTGCGCGGTAACCATGTCGACCTGTACAACGCAGCCAGCGTATTCGCGCCGGATGGCACGTTGCTGGGGCGATACGCAAAGATCCACCTGGTTCCGTGGGGCGAGTACATCCCGTTCCCAAAGCTGTTCAGCTTCGCGCATGGGCTGACGCGCAATGCCGGGCGCTTAACCCACGGTTGGAAGCGCGTGGTATTCCGGGTGAATGGCCATCACTATGGCATCTTCATCTGCTATGAGTCGATCTTTGCCAATGAGATACGTCAGTTTGCTTTGAATGGCGCCGAGGTCCTGGTGAATATCTCCGACGATGGCTGGTATGGCGATACCAGCGCGCCGTGGCAACACCTGAACATGGTGCGCATGCGCGCTGTAGAAAACCGCCGCTGGATACTGCGCGACGCCGATACGGGCATCACTGCGGCCATCGATCCCTACGGGCGCATCACGCAGAGCACGGCACGCCACCAGTTCACGTCGCTGGCGGTGCGTTACGGCTTCCGCGACGACCTCACCTTCTACACCCGCTATGGCGATGTGTTTGCGCTGCTCTGTGGGATACTGTCGCTGGCGATGCTTGCGCGCGGAGTGCGGTTGACCGCAACCCGCAGGCAGTTGTTGAAGCCTTCTATCTAAGTCAGGTCAGGCCTACCATCCATGTTGAACGATCTGGAATTTGCCTACACTCCCGTGCGCGATCGCGTGCGCGACCTGCGGGAGTATCTTTGACCCGGCGCGGCTGCGTGCGGACCTAAAAACAGTGGAAGAAAAGCTGGCGGACCCCGCGGTTTGGGGCAAGCCGGCCGAGTCGCAAGTGCTGATGCGTGAGCGCAAGCGGCTGGAGCAGCAGCTCGCCTTCGACATTGAGCTCGAGCGACGCACCGGCGAGGTCGATGCCTACTTCGAGCTGGCGCGAGAGGGTGAGGCCGTCGAACCGGAGCTGGCACAGGCCATCGCCACCTTAGGCACCTATGCAGAGGAGCTGGAGACGCGGACGATGCTCTCCGGCGAGACCGACCCGCTGAATGCCATCGTGACCGTCCATCCCGGCGCGGGCGGCACCGAGAGCCAGGACTGGGCAGAGATGCTGATGCGCATGTACCTGCGCTGGGCCGAGCGCGAGGGCTACAAGACCGAGATGAACGATTACCAGGATGGGGAAGAGGCCGGTATCAAGTCGGCGACCTTCACCATCACGGGCGAGTCGGCCTTTGGCCTCCTGAGCGGCGAGACCGGCGTCCACCGGCTGGTGCGCATCTCGCCGTTCGATCAGGCAAAGCGGCGCCACACCTCGTTTGCCAGTGTGTATGTCTCGCCGGAGATCGATGACTCCATCGAGATCGACATCAAGCCCGACGAGATTCGCACCGACACGTACCGCAGCGGCGGCAAAGGCGGCCAGCACGTGAATACGACCGATTCGGCGGTGCGCATCACGCATATCCCGACAAACATTGTGGTGCAGTGCCAGAACGAACGGTCACAGCACAAGAACCGCGAGAAGGCGATGAAGATGCTGCGCTCGCGGCTGTATGAGTACGAGCTGGACAAGAAGAAGGAAGCCAGCCGGAAGGTAGAGGACTCGAAGCTGGAGATCAACTTCGGCTCGCAGATTCGCAGTTACGTGCTGCAGCCATATCGGATTGCAAAGGACCATCGCACCAAGGTCGAGGTAGGGGACGTGGACAGCGTGCTGGACGGGGCGCTGGCACCGTTCATCCGCGGCTACCTATTGATGCGGCGGCAGGGTGGTGTGCCGGTCACCGCCGGCGACGATCTGGACGTATGACGCGCGCCGGGGAAAGGCCGGCAGACCGGATCGAGAGCGCTCACGGGCAGATCGGGACCGGGCCTGCAGGGAGATTGTGCGGATATTGAAGCCTAGCGGCGTGGCGATCATCTCAGACTTTGTGAAGACACGTCAGTATGCGGCGATTTTTCGCGCAGAGGGGATGAAAGTGCGGCGGCCCTTCGTGGCCTGGTATGTCTTTCCTCCACTCCATGTCATCGAAGCGAGAAAGCCAGACCCGAGCAAGCCGGAGACCACGCGATGAATGATCCACAGTTGATCCAAACCATCCTCAAGAACGCGAAGACGATCGCGGTCGTCGGGCTTTCGGACAAGCCCGGACGCCCCAGTCTGGGTGTTTCGAAATACATGCAGCAGAATGGCTACAAGATCGTGCCGGTGAACCCTGCCGTGAAGAGTGCCACGATCCTTGGCGAGCCTGTGTACAAGACTCTGGACGACGCCTTCGCTGCCGCCGGCAAGATCGACGTCGTCAACGTCTTTCGCGATCCCGTCTTCGTGCCGGAGATCGTGAAGGATGCGATCCGGCTGAAGGTTCCCTATCTCTGGCTGCAGGAGGGCGTGGTTCATGACGAAGCGGCAGGCTGGGCGGAGGCTGACGGCATCGGCGTGGTGATGGACCGCTGCATTCTGAAGGAGCACGCGGCATTGCAGCGCTAATACGAGAAACATGCACCTGGCGGGTGGCGGTGCTTGCTTTGGTGGTATCCCACCCTTCCTTCGCTTCGTCAGGATGGGGCGCCCGTTGTGGTTGGAGTACCTGTCGTGATGGATCCTACCCTTCGCGATGCGCAGGATCGACACCCATTGTGGTACTGGTGTCTGCTTCGATGATACCCATCGCCTCGGTGCCGTAACCAAGCGATGCATGCGCCGTCCTACAATAGAGCCCAACCTATGAATGCACGCGTGTGGCGATCCTGGCGACCTTTGGTTGTGATACTGCTGGTGTTTTTTGCCGGCGCGTTGACGTCGCAGGCGCGCGCACAGAGCAGTGCAACCAGCCCGCATCTTTCCGTTGAGCTGTTGCCGCCGGTTCTTCCAGCCGGAGGCATCACGCAAAGCAATGCACACCAGATGCGTGTGTGGATCTACTACAAGCTGGAGCCGGGCTGGCACATATACTGGTCTAATGCGGGCGACTCCGGCGAAGCGCCGACGATCGCCTGGCATCTGCCGCCGGGTTTCCACGCAGATGCGTTTGACTATCCAGCGCCGCGTCGGCTTCCGCTGGGCCCGCTGATGGACTTCGGCTACGAAGACCGCGTCGCCTTTCCGCTCTGGATCGACACTCCGAAGGACTATGAGACCTACCTGAAGCCGGGCGCGGAGCATCTGCCGCTTCGGGCCGACCTTACCTGGCTGGTGTGCCGCCAGGCCTGCATTCCCGGCAAGGCGATGCTCACGTTGACGCTCCCGGCGGGGCCGGACAGCCCGGAGATGGCGGGGAAGCGGGCCTTTGCCGAGCACCAGACATTTCCACGCCCGCTGCCGCCGCACTCCGCTGCGTTCCAGTCCACGGCGCAGGGCTTCACGCTGGCCATCGCCGGCGTGCCTTCCAGCGCCGGCGCCGAGTTTTTCCCCACCCAGCAGAACCTGATCGCGAATGCCGCGCCGCAGACGGTCACGGCAAGTCGGAACGGCCTCTCGATCTCACTGAAGAAGGATGACAACGCACAGGGCTCGCCGGCGTCGCTGGGCGGCGTGGTCGTGCTGGGTTACGGATCCGCGTACCTGGTGAATGCACATCCAGGCGTACTGCCGGCGGAAGCTGCAGCGGTCAGCAGCGCAGGCTGGCTGCGCTACGCAGCCTTTGCCTTGCTGGGCGGCATCATCCTGAACCTGATGCCGTGCGTCTTCCCCGTGCTGTTTATCAAGGCGCTGGCGCTGGTGCAGTCTTCGACCTCGGAGCGGCGCGCCATGCGGATGCAGGGGCTGATGTACACCCTCGGCATCTTGGTGTCGTTCTGGGTCGTCGTTGGCGTACTGCTGGTGCTGCGCGCGGGTGGACGGCAGCTCGGCTGGGGCTTCCAGTTCCAGTCGCCGGTCTTTGTGGCCATGATCGCGCTGCTGCTGTTCTTTCTGGCGCTGTCGCTGGCGGGGATGTTCGAGATTGGCCTGAGCGCCACCAGCGCCGGCTCCTCGCTGGCGAATAAGCATGGACTGGCGGGCAGCTTCTTCACCGGCGTTCTCGCCATGGTGGTGGCCACGCCATGTACCGCACCCTTCATGGGCGCGGCTATCGGTTTCGCGCTGGCGCAGTCGGCGGTTGTCACCTTCACGGTCTTCACCGCGCTGGGTCTCGGCCTCGCTCTGCCTTACCTTCTGCTGGCATTTCAGCCGGCTTGGACGCGTTTGTTGCCCCGGCCGGGCGCCTGGATGGAAGTGTTGAAGCAGGCGACGGCGATCCCGATCTTCGCAACAGTGATCTGGCTGGTGTGGCTCTTCGCGCAGACTGCCGGAGCGAACGCGCTGATCGGACTGATGGCGGCCTTCCTGCTGCTGGGGATTGCCGGCTGGGTGCTGGGGCGCTGGCCTGCCCGGACACCGGCCACGCTGGTGGCGCTATGCATCGTGGCACTCGCGGTGGCTGCTCCGGTGTACGCCGTGCACAGTTTCCCGGCGCCGCAGCAAGCGTCGGTTGCGCATACCGACCACACACGCCGCTGGGAGCCCTTCACACCGGACGTGATTGCAAAATATCAAGCGCAGGGACGGCCGGTCTTTGTCGACTTCACTGCGGACTGGTGCCTGAGCTGTCAGGTAAATGAGCGTGTGGTGCTGGAGCGGCCCGAGGTGCTGGCGAAGCTGCAGGACGGCAAGATCGCGCTGGTGCGGGCCGACTGGACGCGGCACGATGAGAGCATCGCGCGCGCGCTGGCTGCACTCGGCCGCAGCGGCGTGCCCACCTACGCGCTCTACCCGGGAATACCCGGCGCGGCTGCGCAGGTGCTGCCCGAAGTGCTCACGACCAACACGGTGCTGGATGCTTTGAAGGCACTCCCGGACGCGGGAACATCTCCAACGGCGTCGCTGCATCCATCGCGGTAGCGGAGGAGAGATGAACACCGCCTATTCCTGTAGAGGTTCGGTCCAGCATGGCGAGTAAGCGCGCGGCAGTCGCTCTGATCGCCGTGTTGTTGACCGCGTTTGCTGCTGGCGCACAGATTACCAAGAAGCAGGAGAAGATCAACGCAAAGCATGCGGATGCCATCGCAGCAGCGCGCACTGCCGCAGAGACATGGCTGAAGATTGAAGATGCCGCGACCTATGACAAGAGCTGGGAGGCGGCCTCCAGCTACTTTCGCTCCCAGGTGCCCGAACAGGGTTGGGTGCAGCGGATGCAGAAGGTACGAAAGCCGCTCGACCCGGTGCTGACCCGCGACTTGACCGCAACCGAGTGGCGGACCCAAGTACCGAATCTTTCCAAGGGAGAGTACGTGGCGCTGGTCTACCAGACGGTCTTCGTCAACGGCCAACCGGAGCTTGAGTCCATTGTGATGACGCACGAGGGCGATGCGTGGAAGATGGTGGGGTACGCCGTGCAGTGAAGCGAATCAGCGAATCAGCGAATCAGCGAATCAGCGAATCAGCGAATCAGCGAATCAGCGAATCAGCGAATGCTGGATGCCGCGCTGTTGTCCTCGGTGGTATCCCACCCTTCCCCATTCGCGGCGCTCAGGTTCGGATGGGGCACCGTTGATGTGACGCCGTTGCCGAAGATTTCATACTCTCAGCCGACTTGCTATTCGCTTTTCCGCTTCTGTTCGCGGATTGCAGCGATCTCTTCCATCCGCTGCTTCAACGCCTTCTCGCGGCCTTCGCCGGTGGGTTCGTAATAGTGGCGGTCGCGCAATCCCTCGGGCAGGCAGTCCATGTCGGCTACTTTGCCTTCTACGTCATGGGAGTACTGATATGCCTTCCCGTAGTTGAGCTCTTTCATGAGGCGCGTCGGCGCATTGCGCAGGTGCAGCGGCACCGGCTCGGCGCGAGTGGTCTCGATGTCCTCGCGGACCTTGCCCCACGCGGTATAGACCGCGTTCGATTTGGGCGCGAGTGCCAGATAGACGACCGCCTCCGCCAGCGCCAATTCTCCTTCGGGTGAACCGAGAAAATGCATGGCATCGCGTGCGGAAAGCGTCCGATTCAGCGCTTCGGGCGCCGCGAGGCCGATGTCTTCGACAGCAGCACGAACCAGCCGCCGCGCCACATACATGGGATCTTCGCCGCCGGCCAGCATGCGTCCCAGCCAGTAAATGGAGGCATCCACATCGCTGTTACGGATCGATTTATGCAGCGCGGAGATGATGTCGTAGTGCTGCTCGCCGTTCTTGTCATAGAGCAGCACGCGCTTCTGCAGGGCCTCGGTCGCAATGTCGCGCGTGATGCGGCGCTCCGGTGTCGCGGCGGCAAGCTTCGCCGCGACATCGAGCGCGTTGTAGGCGTTGCGGCCATCGCCGGAGGCATAGGCCGCAATGAGCGAAAGAGCATCATCATCAGCCGTCAACTTCTGCGGGCCGAGACCGCGCTCCGCCGTCATGGCGCGACGCAGTAGCGTAAGCAGTTCCTCCTCGCTGAGCGGCTGCAGTGTGTAGACACGGCAGCGGGAGAGCAGCGCCGCAATAATCTCGAAGGATGGATTTTCCGTCGTGGCGCCGATCAATCGGATCGTGCCGCGTTCGACGTAGGGCAGAAATGCATCCTGCTGCGCCTTATTGAAGCGATGGATCTCGTCGACAAACAGGATGGTGCGAGAGCCATAGCCGGCGGCCTTCTCCGCTTCCACCATCACCTGCTTGATCTCCTTGATGCCGGACATGACGGCAGAAAACTCAATGAAGCTGGCGCGTGTGGTCTCGGCGATGATCTTCGCAAGCGTGGTCTTGCCCACGCCAGGCGGCCCCCAGAAGATCATCGATGTCGGGTCGTCGTTCTCGATCTGCATGCGCAGCGGCTTGCCCTGTGCGAGCAGATGCTGCTGGCCGAGATACTGATCGAGCGTGCGCGGGCGCATGCGCTCGGCCAGTGGAGCGGTGCGCGGCGTAGCAGTCGCGGATAGATCGGGAGTGGTGCCGAAGAGACTCATGGCGGACTTTGATGATTGTGCGCCTGATGGTTCGGTCTTACCAGTTGGGATGGCTGAACGTGCCTGCGTTGGTCGTATCCCACCTGTCTTTGCCAGGATAGGCGTCTTCGCCAGGATGGGGCACCTGGTGTGGTGGGGCTGCCGGCGTGATGGTGGGGCTTCTACGCACGACGCATAGCGCTTTGCCGCGCGACTTCATACAGTAGCAGGCTGCCGGCAATGGCGGCGTTCAGGCTTTCCACCGCGCCCGGCATGGGGATGGTGACGCGATGCGCGTCGGCGGCAGTGACAAACTCAGGCGAGAGCCCGGCGCCCTCGTTGCCGATGAGGAGTGCGCATGGCCGGTCGAGCGGTGCACTGCCGACCGGCATGCCATCCCGCGCGACGGCCGCAATGGCGCGAACGCCATGCTGCTTCAATAACGCGATCATCTCGGCTTCGCTCGCGTGGAGCATTGGTATACGAAATGCGGATCCGGCCGAGGCGCGAAGTGTCTTCGGGCTCCAGGGACTCGCCGTACCCGGCAGCAGCACCACACCGGTCGCTGCAAATGCCTCTGCGGAACGTAAGAGAGTCCCCACATTGCCGGGATCCTGCAGGCCCGCGAGCACCAGGAGAAGGGAAGCGATGGCCTTCGGGTGCGGCCCGGAAAAAACGGAGGCTGCCGGGAAGACCGGGGGGTGGACAAGCGCGGCGATGCCTTGCGGCTGTTCCGTAGCGACAGCGCTGGCGAAGAGAGCCGCCGGCAACAGGAGTTGATCCGCGCCATCCGGTAGTTCCATTCCCGGCGTGTAGTCGTCCCGCACAAAAATACTGTCGAAGCGGAGTCCGCTGCGCACCGCCTCCCAAATCAGATGCTCGCCCTCGAGCGCAATTAGGCCCGCGGGCGTTCTGCCGGTGCGCGCCAGCGCGGCTCGCAGCTCCTTGACGCGAGCGTTTTGGCGGCTTTCGATGAGGCGGGGTCGCGTGCGAAGAGTGCCGGCGGGCATCGGGCCGATTTTACGCCGCGACGTCAGGTTCCGGCGGTATGCTGTGCCACGAGAGTATTTTCCTGTTGCAACGCTGTCCAGCGCCTTCTCAGTGAATCACTCAGGAGAGTCCCAGCGCGCTGGATGAGATGGCGAACAGCGTGGCGCTGGTATACACCTACAGGAACATGTTCCCGGCACCGGCAGGTGCGAGCGGTTTCAGGAGAGCCTTTGTCAGCAGAGATCCTTCGTGTCCATCCGGATGAGCCGGAGCCGGAACTTGTGAAGTACATCGTCTCGTGTCTCCAGGCCGGCAGCGTCGTCGGCATGCCGACCGACACCTTCTACGGGCTTGCCGTAGACCCGGTCAACCTGCGTGCCGTCGAGAGTATTTACGAAATCAAGAGCCGTTTGAAGCACAAGCCGCTCTCCCTGCTGATCGCGGAGATCGAGCAGGCCTACGATCTGGCGCGCGATCTGGGCGACACCTTCGACAAGCTGGCGGAGCGCTTCTGGCCCGGACCGCTGACCGTGATCGTGCGCGCCGGTTCGAAGCTCCCGTTGCGCTCCACGGCAAACACCGGTAACGTGGCGCTGCGCGTGCCGGACGCGGCGATTCCTCGCGCCGTGGCCGCCGCCTTCGGTCTACCCATCACGGCGACCAGCGCGAACCTGCACAACGCACCGGAGTGCACCTACGCCGCTTGTGTCCGCGACCAGATCGGCGAGCGCATCCCCCTGATCGTGGATGGAGGACCGACGGCTCGCAGCGCACATACCACCATCGTGGACCTCTCCGGCGGCGGCGACTCTTGGCAGATCCTTCGAGAGGGCGCCATCCCCACGCACGAAATTGCGCTGGCGTTGCAGAATTAATAGAAGTGGTCGCTGTGGTGTACGGAGAGGACGAGGGAACTGCAGGTCCTTCCCCTTTGCTGTGCTCAGGGTCAGGATGACAGTTGTTGTCTTCGGCGACGGGGATTGGAATCAAGATGGGAGCGGCAAGAGCAGAGGCGATCGGCGGGCAGACGACGCGGCAAGTACGCCGTGGATGGCTGCGCCGTGCATTCCATGGCGTGGTCTTGCTGGGATGCCTTGCTGCTGCCTGCTGGGTCCTCTGGGTCTATCTGGAGATCGAGCACTATGCGAATACCGATGAGGCACGGCCCGCGGATGCCATTGCCGTCTTCGGGGCGGCCGAGTATGACGGCAGGCCTTCGCCGGTGCTTCGCGCACGCCTGGAGCAAGGCCTGCAACTCTATCGCCAGGGACTGGCGCCGCTGATGATCACACTCGGCGGCAGCGGCGATCCACAACACTCCGAGGGCGGCGTGGGGCAGAACTTTCTGGTGGCGCAGGGGGTGCCGGAGAGCCACATCATCGCGGAGACCCAGAGCCGTTCGACCGATGCATCGGCACGCCGGCTGGCTGCCATCGCGGACGCGAACCACTTGCACACCATCCTGGCCGTCTCGGATGGAACGCACCTCTTCCGCATTCATCAGCTCTGTGAGAGCTACGGGCTCACCGTCTACACATCTCCACGCGCGGTCGGGCGACCCATCGGTAGGTTGTCCCGCCTGCGGCGCTTGACGCACGAGATCGCCAGCTACACGGGTTGGAAGCTGGGGCTGCGGTGAGGCGCGTATGACGGAGTTGCTGGTGTGGCGGGCAGGCCCCAAGGACCGCGAGATCGCATACCAGCTGGTGGCGGAGTACAACGAGGTCGTGGGCGTGGTGCTGCGGGATTCCCCGGAGAGCTTACACACCGAGTACTTCGCGGAACGCGCGGGTGTGTGGCTGGCCCGGACGCGAGGGCAGGTGGTCGGCTGCATCGCGCTGCGGCCGCTTGCGGATCGCGATCTCGCCGGTGAGATCAAGCGACTCTATGTGCGGCCGGAGTTCCGCGGCAGCGGGGCGGCCCTCGCTCTGCTGGTGGCCCTGGAACAATATGCAGAGGCCAGCGGCTACGAGTGGCTCTACCTGGACTCCAAGGACGATCTGAAGGCCGCCCTGCGCTTCTATGACCGGCATGGATATGAGCGTTGCGACCGTTACAACTGCAATCCGCAGGCAACGGTCTTTTTGCGCAAGCCGCTTCGACAGCGCAGTGAACAAGACCGAGGCATCGGCTGATTTACAATCCCTTAGAAGAACTCTAGAAGAATCTGTCGTTCATGAGGTAGATGCGAGTGCTGAGTCGAGCAGGGGCTGCGGCCCCCTGGCTTGCAGCCGTAGGCCTGCTGGGTCTGCTAAGCGGTTGTGGTGCCCAATATCGTCCTGTCGTTACGCCGATCAATCCAACCGGTCCTGCGCAACAGAACACCAATGCCAACTTCGTCGCGATCTCGACGAATGGCCCGGGGAATATCGGGCTGGCCACACTGATCAACGGGAACGGGGACACGATTCAGGCGCAGGCCACGTTGGGCACCGGTCCATTCTCCTTTGCCCTCGACAGTACCGGCAGCGAGGGATACAGCCTGAACGGCAACGCCAACACCAACGTGACGCTGGATGCCTATCCGACCACGGCGCCGACCACCACGAACAGCACATTCGGGTTGCAGACGCGCAATGTGACCAACTCCACGCTGACTGCGGGATCGAATCCCACCGCGGTCTTCGTCGGCACCAACGACCTGTATCTGCTGGAGCCGTACTCCACTCTCTCGCCTACCGCGATCGGAGCCGGCAATGCAGCACTTGCCGTGCTGACACTGCAGTCGCCTCCGTCGACGGCTAATACCGTATCGACAGCGCCGGCGCTGCAGCAGGAGGTGCGCGTAGCCGCCAATCCGATTCAATTTGCGGGAACGCCCACCTCCAGCCGCATCTATGCCATCAGCCAGAGCAACAGCCTGACAGGCACACCTCCCTTGGCCATCAACGCCTGCAATACGCCGAAGGCGGTCACGCAGACCGGTGAGGCCGTGGCTATCGAAACGCCAACCAACACGGTCAATATCTCCTCGCCTATTCCGCTCGGGGTCTGCCCGATCTTCGGCCTCATGTCCGGCGACAACTTTCGCGCCTTTGTGTTAAATCGTGGCAGCAATGACGTGACCGTCATCAACGTCCAGCAGAACGCGATCGACACCACGTTCACAACCACCGGCGCGCCCGGCACCGTTCCCGTAGGAGGCGGTCCGGTCCACGCAGCCTTTTATCAGCCGGCAGGCCTGTTGGTGACGGCCAACTACGATTCGAATACCGTCACGGTCATCAACGTGGCGCTCGATATCTATGGCAACGATGGTCCGAACTTCGGACAGACCCACACCATCCCGGTCGGCAACGGGCCAGTGGCAGTCACGATCCTCCAGGATGGCTCACGCGCCTACGTGGCCAACCAGAAGGACGGCACCGTCTCCGTGGTCAACCTGACGAGCTTTGTCGTTACTGGCACGATCCCCGTCTATGGGGGCGCCCATCCCGATGCGATCTCATCCGTTTCGGCCATCGGCACAGGTAAGGTGTATGTGGCTGCGAAGGACAGTCAGTACATTACGGCCATCCGCACGGATACAGATCAGGTCTCCGCGAATATCTTTTTGCAGAACTTCGCCCTCGATGTGCGCGCGACGACGCAGACCGCCGGCGGTCCCAGCAACTCCGCGAACAGCAGCAACGGCCAGTACAACAGTGTCGTAAACAGCCGCGCGGCGGGGCAAGGTGTACCCTGCAACCCGGTGCACGATCCCTCGCCGTATTGCCCACTGGCGACGCAGTAGTAAAGAGCAGCGCAGAAGCGGTTGGCGAAACTCCGGTCGGCTGGAAAGCGGTCAGCTCCTATGACATACGCCGACCGCTTCCTAGCCAGCTGAAGTTTTGCCAAGCGCGTTGCGGTCGACCGCTTCTTCGCTTTTCTCCACTCCCAGCGTCTCCAGCAGAAACGCATAATCGAACGCAATCTCGCGCAAGTAGTCGTAACGACCGGATGCGCCGCCGTGTCCTGCTTCCATGTTGGTGTAGAGCAGCAGCGGCGACTCGTTCTGCTTGAGCGTGCGCAGCTTGGCGACGTACTTGGCGGGCTCCCAGTACATCACCTGACTGTCGTTCAGTGAGGTCTTCACCAGAATCGCCGGATAGTCGCCGGCCTTCAGATTGTCGTAGGGCGAGTAGCTGAGCATGTAGGCGAAGGCCTCCGGCTCGTTTGGATTGCCCCACTCCTCGTACTCGGGCACAGTCAGCGGCAGCGTCGCGTCAAGCATGGTGTTCATCACGTCGACGAATGGCACGTGCGAGATGACCGCGCGAAAGAGATCCGGCCGCAGGTTGGCCACCGCGCCCATCAACAGGCCGCCCGCACTGCCGCCTTCGATCGAGACACGTGCTGGGTCACCGAAGCCGCTTGCCGTGAGGTGCTCCACGGCGGCGATGAAATCGGTGAAGGTATTTCGCTTCTGCATCAAACGGCCTGCATCATGCCAGGGCTTGCCCATGTCGCCGCCGCCGCGAATATGCGCAAAGGCCATCACCATGCCGCGGTCCAACAGGCTTAAGCGGTTGCCGCTGAAGCCGACCGGTAGCGAGTAGCCATACGACCCGTAGGCGTAGACGTGCAGCGGGTTGCTGTCGGTCTTCATGTCGCGCCGGTAGACGATCGAGACCGGCACACGCGTGCCGTCCTCCGCCGTCGCGAAGACGCGCTCGGATGCATAGAGGGCGCGGTCGAATCCGCCGGGCACCTCCTGCTGCTTGCGCAGGATCGACTCGTAAGTGGCGATATCCAGCTCGTAGACGGAGGCCGGCGTTACCAGCGATTGGTAACCATAACGGTAGCTTGTGGTGGCGAAGTCGGGATTGGCGCCGCCATGTACGGAGTACACCGGCTCCGGAAGCTCGATCTCGCGCGGCTGGCTCGGCGCGCCGCCCTCTTCAAAGCGCGCGATGCCGATGTGCGGCAGCCCGTCCGATCGCGTGCTGATGGCGACGAAGTGCTGAAAGAGATCGACGTCTTCCAGCATCACATCGTCGCGATGCGGCAGCAGCTCCTGCCAGTGTTTGCTGGATGGCTGGATGATGGGCGCGGTCACCAGGCGGAAGTTGCGGCCCGTATCGTTGACGCGGATGTAGAAGATGCCGTCGCGATGGTCGGTGGTGTATTCGATGTTGTCACGCCGCGGCTCGATCAGCTGCCATGGCGTCCGAGGCTGCGCCGCCGGTAGGAAGTGCTCTTCGCTGGTGGTGTGGCTGCCGATCTGGAGCAGGATGTAGCGGTTGTCCCGCGTCTTGCCGGCGCCCAGGTTGAAGCGCTCGTCGGGCTCATCGAAGACCAGCGTATCGGCGGATTGCGGCTGGCCTAGTTGATGACGATAGAGGCGATGCTGGCGCTTGGTGGCCTCATCTTCGACGGAATAGAACAATGTTGTGTTGTCATTGGCCCACACGATCGAGCCAACCCGTTCTGCGGTATCGGGAAGATCCTCACCGGTGCGCAGATCGCGGATACGCAGCGTGTATTGGCGGAAACCGGTGTGGTCGACGGAGTACGCCAGCAGGTTCTGGTCTTCGGAGATGGCGAAGCCGCCAAGCGCCATGAACGGCTGCCCCTGCGCCAGCTGGTTGCCATCCAGAATGATCTCCTCCGGCGTCTCCATCGAGACCTTGCGGCGGCAATAGATGGTGTACTGTGAGCCCTCCACGGTGCGCGAGTAGTAGTAGCAGCCACCGTAGTAGTAGGGGTAGGACTCGTCGGTCTCCTTGATATGGCTCAACATCTCCCGGTAGAGCGTCTCCTGAAGCCCCTTCGTCGGAGCCATCCAGGTATCGGTATACGCATTTTCTGCTTCGAGATAGTCAACAACGTCTTTGGACTCCTTCTCGCGCAGCCACGCGTAGTCGTCGCTCAGGGTGTGGCCGTGTAGGGAGGTGGACGTCGGCTTGCGTCGGGCGACCGGAGGAGAGAGAGCAATCTCTGACATGCATTCAGAATAGCTGCTCACGCTTGCGGCGATGTTCCACGAAAAATGGTTGCCTCGAAATGTGCAGGATACGTGGACGTCTCTCAAGCGATCCGAGCGGCGCGGGCAACGGAGAGGCTGCCTGCACGCTACTTACTCAAGAGAGATATGACGGCATTGTGAATTCGGCAGATCGCCGACTTCCTTACCTCGGATAATTTCTAGATTCAACAGATGAAATGCAAGGAGATTGAAGCGATGAATGCAAATCGAATGTGGAACCTCGCACTGGCCGCGTGCCTCTGTTGTGCTCCTGCCTTGGCGCAGGCGCCCGGCAGCGGGGGGCAGATGGGTGGCGGACAACAGCAACCGGCAACCGGTTCCGGCAGTACTCGTGCCGGCAGTGCCCCCGGAGCCATGGACACTCCAAGCGCAAGTCAGCAACAGGGGATGACGGGTACTAGCGCGGGTCCCGCAGCCGACAAGATGTTCGTGAAGAAGGCCCTGGAAGGAAGCATGGCCGAGGTTCAGATGGGCCAGCTTGCGCTCCAGAAGAGCAACGACGACCAGGTGAAGCAGTTCGCCCAGAAGATGGTCGATGACCACGGCAAGATGATCGACCAGATGAAACCGGCGGCGGAACAGATGGGGGTCACAGTTCCCGATGGACCCGGCAAGGGAGCGATGAAAACCATGGACAAGATGAAGGGACTCTCCGGAGATGCCTTCGATCAGGCCTACATCAAGGACATGGTGAAGGATCACAAGCAGGACGACAAGGAATTCAAGCAGGAAGCGCAGATGACCCAGAATCCGCAACTGAAGCAGATGGTCATGCAGAGCGACCAGGTGATCGAAGGCCACCTGCAGATGATTGAGCAGATCGCGCAGGCGAAGGGTGTGTCGAGTGGCGGCAAGATGGGGAAGATGAAGATGTAGTCTGGCCGGCAAAGCCCAGGTCTCGGAAGCGAGACCTGGGGCGCCCGGATATGGCCACTCACCCTTCCCCATTCGCAATAGTTGGGGTCAGGGTAGGGCGCCTTGGCGGTCCAAGGTTTCAGAATCAGGCTCTGGGGCACCCCGCCGGTACAGCCGTTCCCCTCCACAACAGTTGCGGGCGATAGAATAGCGGGGAATGCACGTTCGCTCCTACCGCTTGCTGGCGCTGTTCCTGTTTCCTCTTCTTTACTGCTGCGGTCTTGGGGCGGAGCAGGTCGCGAATCTGCCGGCGCCTAAGAACTATGTCAGCGACTTCGCACACGTTCTCTCTCCGCAAGTCGCCGATCAGACAAATGCCCTGTGCCTCCAATTGCAAAAGCAGGCGCATGCGCAACTGTTCGTCGTCACCATCTCCTCGCTGGAAGACGAGCCGATCGAACAATTCTCGAACGATCTCTTTCACAAGTGGGGCATCGGCGACAAAGCGACAAACCGCGGCATCCTGCTATTGCTGGCCACGCAGGACCATCGCGGTCGCATCGAGGTAGGGCTTGGCCTCGAAGGCGTGGTTACAGACAGCATGTCGGGCCGCATTGGCCGCAGCCTGCGTCCCTCGATCCAGAGCAATGACTTCAACACCGCCGTGCTCGATGGCAGCCAGGAACTGGCCGGTACCATCGCTCAGGACGCCAAGGTCACCCTGGAGGGCACAAAGGCGCCCCCACCGGAGCCGGTGCAGCAGGAGCCAACGCCTCTCTCGCGCATTATCTCCTGGCTCGTCGTCATCGCCATCTTCCTGCTCATCTCACGCATCTTCGGCGGCCGTGGAAGAGGTGGTCGCGGTGGCGGCTACTACGGCGGCTATTGGGGCGGCGGTGGAGGGTTCGGCGGGGGTGGTGGATGGGGGGGCGGGGGCGGAGGATTCAGCGGCGGAGGCGGCGGAGATTCAGGCGGCGGCGGGGCCTCGTTTTGAGCAAGAATAATCTCGAACTAGCAAGGGAGCAATAACGATGAAGCGTGGCATGGGATTCATCATTGGGCTGGTGGTGATCGTCTTCATACTGCTGCTGGTAGGCGGCAGCTATGTAAGCTCGAAGAATCAGATGGTGGCGAAGGACAACAGCGTGAAGGCGGCGTGGTCCGATATCGACACCACACTGCAACGGCGCGCCGACCTGATCCCGAACCTGGTGGCGACGGTGAAGGGCTACGCGAAGCATGAAGAGACAGTGTTTGCCGACATCGCCAATGCGCGTGCAGGCCTGCTGAATGCGCACACTCCGGAAGGCAAGATTCAAGCCAACGGACAACTTGACTCGGCCCTGGGACGACTCTTGGCCCTCTCGGAGAGCTATCCGGACCTGAAGGCGAATCAGAACTTTATGTCGCTGCAGGACCAGCTGGAGGGCACCGAGAACCGCATTCAGGTGGCTCGCCGGCGATACAACGAAACTCTGCGCGACTACAACACTTTTATCCAACAGTTCCCCAACAGCATCTGGGCTAATTTTGCGGGCTTCCACACCAACAACGCCTACTTCCAGGCCAGCGAATCCTCACGGACCGCGCCTGCTGTAAAGTTCTGATCGAGGCGGCGCCGCATCGATCCAGATCTCGCATCGATCCAGATCTATCGTGCTGCGCGAATCCATGGGGTTTCCAGTTGCAGGGGGGGGCCATATGAAAACTGTTCTGGTCACGATCGCATTCTCCGCAATGACGACAAGCGTCATGTTTGCAGCAGACACGCCGTCAGCCATTGTTCAGGCAGCATGTGGGTCCAGTAAGGTCATCTTCAACGCAAAGAAACAGAAGGAAGCCCAACCTGCTTTGCAGCCGAGCGGGGACAAGGCCGCCGTTTACGTCATCTCCCGTTTGATCTACACAGAAACGATTCCTGGGTGTCAGGTTGTTACTCGAATCGGCCTCGATGGTAAGTGGGTTGGCGCAAACTGCGGCACGTCGTACCTTTCCACAAGCGTCTCTCCGGGGGAACATCACTTGTGCGGGGACTGGCAATCGAAGATTTTCCTGGGTTCGAGGCCTGATCCTTATCTCAGCAACTTCACAGCGGAAGCAGGGAAGAGCTACTACTTCATACTTCGCGTTTCCAACTCCAAAGGCATATCGGACCTGGTGCTGGAACCGACCAACTCCGATGAGGGAAAGTTTTTGATCGAGTCGGTGGCCGCCAGCGTCAGCAATCCTAAATGAATGCGGAGCGATCGCTGACACATACCTTTGACGTATCAACGCAGAGAGGCTGCCCGGGAGGGCAGCCTCTCGTGTCTGATGCTGAGCCGAGTCTTACTTCTTGAAGGAAGCGATGGCGCTGGCCTCGTCGTCCTTCACATCGAAGACGGTGTAGAGCTTCGTGATCTGCAGCAGGTCGTGCACCTTGCGGGTCAGGTTCAGCAGCTTCAGTTCGCCGCCCTGGTTCTTGACGGTGGTGAAGGCGCTGACCAGCTCACCGATGCCGGAGCTGTCGATGTATGTGACGTCGCCGAGGTTGAGCAGGATATGCTTCTGGCCTTTGGCCAACAGGTCGCGCGTCGCATCCCGGAGTTGTACGCTGCCTTCGCCAAGGGTAATGCGGCCGCTGATGTCTAAGATGGTAATGCCGTCAACCTGACGAGTCGAGATTTTTACGCTCACTGAGAGTTCCTCCTGAAGGGTGGCTGTGCTGGGTTAGGCACTGACAAGGTGCTTGATAAGGGTGAGCTCAGTACCTGGGTTGAGCTGACGAAATTCCACTTCATCCATAAACGACCGGATAAGAAAGATACCGCGGCCAGAGCCGCGCAGCAGGTTATCCGGCGCGAGGGGATCCGGAAGGGTTGCAGGGTCCAGACCGGCGCCCTGGTCGGCGATGCGAATGACTAGCGATTTGGGGGTCGTCTCAAACGAAGCGGTGATGCGTTTGTCCGGGCTGTAGGCGTTGCCATGGAGGACCGCGTTCACCGCTGCCTCGCGCGCAGCCATGGAGACGCGAAAGACCTCGTCTTCATCCAATCCGGCTTTCTGCGCAACTTGTTCCGCCGTTTGTTCGACGCGGTTCACGCTGTCGAGCGAGGAATCGAGCGTGTAGGTGATACGGCCTGCCTGGGATCCAGTCACTCTCGCTCCTCTTCCAGCACTACGTTCGGATGCGGTGCAGCGCCAGGTGGCGTACAGCAGCGCGTGTTTCGGCAGTTTGCGTCGCGACCTGTCGCCATGTCAAGGACGGCGGCAAAAGCAGGGGTTATCGAAGGCTGACTTTCAGTCACACGCGATTACGACCGTCACCTGTGTGCGACCACGGTCAAGGCAAACTTCGATCAGCCCGGGTTCTCTCGTACCAGTCAGTCTTTCCGACGCGGTAGGATCAAGAGACCGGAGAGTGTTATGTGGGTTGTAATGCTGTCGTTCTTGTTACTGTTTCCGCAGTTGGCCCCACCTGCCGCGGCTCCCGCACCCGTGCCGGTGCGGACAGAGAAGCTGACTCCGGACGAGCAGAAGCAACTTGCGGAGAGCAAAGCCGCAGTCGCCGATGCCCAGGCCAAGGCCGACCAGGCCGGCAAAGCGCAGGATGCCGCAAAGAACGATCCAGCGGCGAAAGCTGCTGCAGGCGATGCGCAGATGAAGCTCGACCAGTCTAAGCGCGAACTGCAGGGAACCGAGGACAGCATAAGCCTGGCGCACCATGCCAACACCGAATGCGGCTGCTACGTGCAGTCGCAGGGCCGCGACTACGACAGGGTCGAGTTCAAGGACGACACGATCGTGATTCACCACATTCACGAAGGCCCCCCGGCGCTCCACTAATGCTGTTTGATGGAGCGTGCGTCGCGCTGGTATTGAACGACAGGTACAGCAGATCCCTCACTCCACCTCCGGTTACGTTCAGGATCAGGCGTGGTAAGTGCATCTTTACTAGAGGATGCGACTGGAGGATGCGCTGGTAGACTCTCCCTCGGAGAGCACACCGGATGCATGGGAACAGCGCGCAGGAGAGCAGCCTGATCTTGCTGGAAGCCACGCCCGTAGTGGATGCCGGCGGCCAGATGCAGGGCCGTGTCACCGACGTTGCCGTGGGTACCGGCCAAGACGCAGGACGTGTGCTGGCACTGGTCGTGAAGAGCGCTCGCGGGCGTGAGTTCATCGCCATCCATAGCCTGCGCCTCACCGATGCGGGCGGTCTGATGATCACGTCCCCGCCCGAATCGACCACTGCCGGCCAGAACGAAACCACGCTGCTGCTGCGGCAGGACCTGCTCGATCGCCAGATCATCGATGTCCATGGACGCAAGGTCGTCCGCGTCAACGATGTCGACCTACGCTGGCAGTCGCTGGAACGCGGCGCGCCGCTACGTGTGACGCATGTGGAGGTAGGGCTGCGCGGGGCCACGCGGCGCATGCTTAAGGGTCTGCTGCCCGCCGCGCGCGTGGCTGCGATTGCCAAACGCTTCCCGGCCAAAGTGATCCCGTGGGAGTTTGTGGATGTGATCGAGGTCGATCCGGCACGGCGGGTCCGGCTCAAGATCGAACACGAACGCCTCGCGGAGATGCATCCCGCGGACCTAGCGGACATCCTGGAAGATCTGGCGCCTGCGGAGCGCGAAGCCGTCTTTCAAACGCTCGACGAGGAGGTCGCCGCCGAGACGCTGGAGGAGGTGGAACCGAAGCTCCAGCGGGCGCTGCTGGCTTCGCTTGATTCCGAGGGCGCTGCCGACATTATCGAGGAGATGGATCCGGACGCCGCTGCCGACCTGCTGGCCGAGCTGCCGGAGGCCCACTCCGACGCCATCCTCGACCGCATGGAGCCGGAGGAGCGGCAGGAGGTTGAAGAGCTGCTCGAGTTCCGCGAGGACTCTGCCGCCGGCTACATGACGACCGACTTCGTCTCCGTCTCGCATGAGGGCTTCGTGGCCGATGCGATGGAGGCCCTGCGACGCTTCGAAGGGGACCCGGAGACGGTGACGGAGGTCTTTCTGGTGGACAATCATCGCGTCTTGAAGGGAAGCGTGCCGCTGCTTCGGCTCATGCTGGCCGTGCCGGAGAGCCGGCTCTCCGTGTTGACCGAAAGCCGCGTGATCAGCTGCCGCGTGGATACCGACGAAGACGACGTTGCGGAGCTCTTCGACAAGTACAACCTGCGCACTTTACCCGTGGTGAACAGTGCAGACCGCCTGGTGGGCATCGTTGAGGCGGATGATGTGATTTCGTTCCTACGGGGACGCAGTTGAAATTTCGCTCAGTGACGCGGCGTCCGACGAGACCGAAGCAGACGGGGAGGGTAGATGACAGCATCGCGCGCGCGAAACGCTTGCATCTTGAAAACGACTCGCCGCACCGGGGCGAGAACTTTTCCGCAGTCCGCATCACTTGCTGTGCTCGGCGCCATCCTCTTCTGTCTCCCGCCGCAGCTGCAGCGTGCGCGCGCACAGGCAGCCCCTTCACAACAGATACAGGATCAGAGTGCGTCCCGCGCACAGGCGGTGACCCATCCTGAAGCACTCTCTGGACTGTGGGAGGCGCCCGACGGAAATGGCGGCGTAATCGGCATCCATCTCCAACTCACCACGACCTTGCTCCCTCTGGCAACGACGTTCGTCGGAGCACAGTCGTGGGGAGACCTCGTTGTGGGCCTCTACCAGAATAGGGAAGCAAGCTCTCGTCCCGCCATTGAAAATGGCTTCAACGATTCTCCGCGTGGCGGAGTCCGTTACGAAGACGGCCATCTGACCCTGCACTATCCGAACTATGACCTCGACCTGCGGCGCGTCCCCGGAGACGGATGGTCAGGCCGCTTTCATCGTGAGGGGTTCGATTCCACCGTCACATTGCGGCGGCCCGGGAGCGAGATCGAGAGTGGCCAGTCGTGGATCGTGGGCACGTGGAGGAGTGGATGGATGAGCACAAACATGGACACGTTCACCTGCCTCCACGTCTTCGAACCGGCGCCCGGTGTGTTTGTGGGTTGGTCAGACTCGCTCAACACCATGGCATCGACGCATGCTACAAGCGACTTGAATCTGCCGCCATATGCCACAGAGCGGTACGGCCAACTCGTCAAGGTAAGTGTGTCGGATGCTGGCGGTGCCTCGATCGTCCTCAATGCTCACAACGCGGTTTGCTGCCCCCACCCCTTCCAGGCCAGGTCATCTGCAGACAAGAACCTGATGATTGCGGACGGGCAGGCCGACTTGAATCACCTTGCCCATCAGAGCTATTGGGCGAAGGTTCCCGGCGATAGCTGTCTCGCGAGTTATCCGTAACAGCGATCGAGTCGCTTCTCAAAAGTTCACTTTCGGAGTTTTGCAGTAGCGGCTTCCGAACTGCTGCGATCAGGCCGTTCGGCGATTCTGGTATGTTCGCCAGTGGGCCGTGCGCACCGGCAGTCTTGGCGCTCTCCTGCTGACCCAAATCCTGTTGACGAGAGCCCATGCTGAAGCGTTGGCAAACCCGGGTGTTGCTGTTCCTTGCTGTACTGGGACCGGGATTCATTACGGCCAACGTCGATAACGACGCCGGCGGCATCCTGACCTACTCACAGGCGGGCGCTCAGTTCGGCTACTCGTTGCTCTGGACGATTCTGCCCATCACCGTCGCGCTGATTGTGGTGCAGGAGATGTGCGCTCGCATGGGCGTGGTGACCGGCAAGGGCCTGAGCGACCTGATCCGCGAAGAGTTCGGGTTGCGCGCCACGTTTCTCACCATGGTGCTGCTGTTGATTGTGAACTTCGGCCTGGTCGTCACGGAGTTCATCGGCATCGCCGGATCGCTGGAGCTGTTCCACATCAGCCGTTACATCTCCGTACCGGTGTGTGCTGTGCTGGTCTGGCTGCTGCTGGTGAAGGGCGACTACAAGAGCGTGGAGAAGGTCTTCCTTGCGGCCAGCGTCTTCTACATCGCCTACATCATCACCGGTGTGCTCTCCGGGCCAAGCTGGCGCGAGGCCATGCTGGCTACGGTCAAGACACCTCCCCTGAGTGTGTGGCACACCCGCGGCTATGTTTCGATGACAGTCGCCGTGATCGGCACCACTATCGCACCGTGGATGCAGTTCTACTTGCAGTCCTCGATCGTGGAGAAGGGCGTTGCGGTCAAGGACTATGCAGCCTCGCGGCTGGACGTCATTATCGGCTCGATCTTCACCGATATCGTCGCCTGGTTCATCGTCGTGGCATGCGCGGCCACGCTGTATGTGCATGGCGTAGGGCCGATCACCGTGGCCTCGGATGCTGCTGAAGCCATGAAGCCGCTGGCCCACGAATACGCATATCTCCTCTTCGCGATTGGCCTTTTCAATGCGTCGTTCTTTGCTGCGTCCATCCTGCCTCTCTCAACCGCCTACACCGTCTGCGAGGGCCTGGGGCTGGAGTCGGGTGTGGATAAGAGCTTTCGCGAGGCGCCGGCCTTTTATTGGCTCTACACGCTGCTCATCGCCGGCGGTGCGGGCGTGGTCTTGCTCCCGCACATTGATCTCATGCATGTTGTGGTCGAGACCCAGATCTTCAGCGGCGTGCTGCTGCCGCTGATCCTGGTGATGATGCTGTTGTTGATCAACCGCAAAGACCTGATGGGCAAGTTCGTCAATCCGCGATGGATGAATGTAATTGCGTGGGCCACGGCAGGGATCGTCGTAGTGTTGTCGATTGCGCTGATGTTTGTAGGCTAAAGCGAATTTCCGGTTGAAATGACGAGATGGTTTTTCCAGAGATTCCCGGAAAGCTGCTCCTAGAACGTAATCTGCGCGCCTACCTGCACGACGCGCGGCGGCGAGCCCGACGTAATGGTGCCAAATGCGGCCGATCCGAGCGTTGCATTCGGCAAAAGCAGGTTGGCATGGTTCAGCGCGTTGAATGCGTCGGCGCGCACCTGCAGCTTCGCGAACTCCCAGAGCGGAAAGGTCTTCATGAGCGCGAGATCCAGATCCCACGCGCCCGGGCCGCGTACCGAGTTGCGTCCGCTGTCTCCAAACGTGTAGGGCGCAGGACTTGAAAACACTGCGGTATTGAACCACTGCGCGGCTGTCTTGGGCCCGTTCTTGTCCCCGGTGCTGTTGGCGAATACATTTCCGGCAAGCGATCCGGTCAGGTTCGGGGATGCTGCGTAGACGGTGAATGGGCTACCCGTATTGGCGTTGAAGCTGCCTGAGTTTGTCCATCCGCCGAGAACCGCATTCAGGAGGCCGCCCCGGCTCATGAACCTGCGGCCCTGGCCGACAGGAAGATCGTAGACGTAGGCAATCACACCGCGGTGCGTCAGATCGTAGTCAGACGCCGCACGGTTCAAGTCCGGCCTTGCCGAGATTTGATATTCGTTTCCAATCTGCGTCGTCGTGTCCAGCGAGGAGTTGTCGATCGACTTGGCGTAGGTGTAGTTGGCCAGGAAGGTAAAACCCTGCGAGAAACGACGCTGGATCTTTACCTCTAACGCGTTGTAGTTGGAAAAGCCGTCGTTGTACTGCGCGGTGATGGATTGGTATTGCGGGAAGGGCCGCAGTTGCTGCGGATCTGTTCGGTCCTCAGGCGAGCCGAGCTCACCGAAAGGAACTTGATTCGCGTCGCGCGGGAAGACGAGATGCAGTCCTCTGGCTCCGACGTATGAGATCTCTGCCGTTGTCTGACTGCCTAACTGCTTCTGTACGGAGAGATGCCACTGCTGCAGATATTGTTGACGCGAATCGTATGGATACCATGTGATGCCGGTGCCATTGGAGATTGCACCGTTGCGATCGGCCGCGGTGGGCACCACGTAGGCCGGCGGCCCCTGGGAGAGCTGAAAGACCGCAGGGCTCTGCGGGGTGAGCGAGATGAGCGATTGCGAGATGTTGTATCCCGGAGGGTTGGAATTGAAGCCCGAGCCGGAGACGATAGGAATATAGAAGATCCCATAGGCTCCGCGGACCACTGTCTCGGAGGGAAGCGATACGGCAAAGCCGATGCGCGGGGCAAACAGCGCATTGTGCCCCTGCTGAATATTCGGCTGTGCGGATGAAGCATAAACGATCGCGCCGGGTGTCTGGGTGGCTGGGTTGATCGCGGTGGGAGAGAAATTTGCCGTGCGGTTATGCGCCTCTGTGTATGGGCCTTCGTGCTGATACCGCAGGCCCAGATTTATCGTCACGTTCGGTAATACCTTCCAGTCATCCTGGACAAAGGCGGCAAAGGGTTGGCGCCGCCCGGCGAATCCGATCGGCTGTGCAGAATAACCGTAGGAGTAGACCTTGCCGAGCAGAAAATCCGCATAACCGATGCCGGTGAATTGGCCATTGAAGGCAAAGGAGGGCGCACCGTATGTCGCTGCGTCGTTGATCTGCTGTTTGTTGAACTGGCCGCCGAAGTTCAGTGTGTGCTTGCCCCGGACCCAGGTAAAGACATCGGAGTAAATGAAATTGTTGGTCGTCCCGGCGTAGTAGCTTCCTGGTCCGAGGCTTGTGGTGACCGCTCCATTGATGGTGAAACTGGGAAAGTAGAGCTGGCTGATGTTGTTGGCGGAGAGGCCAAGCTTGGATGGAAAGTTGCCGCCAAAGCTGGGCGAGCCATTGTCATAGTGTTCCCGGACGAACGTGACATAGGCTGCATTGAAGGCGCTTGGAGTCACGATCCATCGCTCCGCGACCTGGTTAACCTGATCGTACTGTCCGGCCTGACCGCAGGACTCGCCGCCATAGCAGGCAGGACCGGGGATGAGGCCCGAATTCTGCGACGTGTAAGGCTCCTGGTGCGTGGAGTAGGAGAGTTGATGAGCCGCGTTTATCGTCCAGTCGATGCGACCGTCATAGATCGGGGTTTGCGGATTCGTCGGCACCAATCGGCAATAGTTATTCGCCGTGGCGCCCGGTCCACCGCAATTGGGAGCCGGCCAGTATGTCTGTGCCTTTGCTGCGACTGCATCAATGCGCGATTGCGGAATTTTGTTGCCGGGAAATTGCTTTCCGGTTGTCGGATCGATGAGGGGAATATTGAATGCGCTGAAATCGCCGGTGGTCACTGCCGTGGTTGGCACAGTGATGATGCTGTTTACGGAACTGGGGACGAGCGTGTTCTGATACGCGAAGAAGAAGAACAGCTTGCCTCTCAGGATCGGGCCGCCTATGGCGCCGCCGAACTGGTTGTAACGGAGTTTCGGCTTGGACTGAGCAAAGATCTGGGTAGCGTCCAGGGCATCGTTCTCGAGGTATTCAAACGCAAGGCCATGGAACTGGCTGGTGCCGCTCTTGATGATCATGTTCAGGACGGAGGTGCCGCTCCCGAACTGTGCGCCGAAGTTGTTCTGCACCACACTGAACTCGCTAATGGCGCCGAGCGAGGGAATCATATTGCCGAAGTTATTGCCGGCCGGCAGATTCACCGTACCGCCATCGAGGACGGCGTCGAGAGTAAACGATCGGCTTCCCGCTACGTTGACCCGCCCCGGATCGATGCTGCCGCCGGTACCGACGCCAATCTGCTGCGACTGCACCGTGCTGGTCCCCGGAGCAAGCGTCGCCAGCGAGGTGGGAACCCGACCCACCAAGGGCAGATTCTGCGTCAGCTCCGTCGAGAAGACGGTCTCGACCTGCGTATTGTCAGTTTCCAGCAGCGGGGTTGTGGTGTTTACGGTGACGATCTGCTGCGATTCTCCCGTCGTAAGCCGGGCATCCACTCGGGCGGTCTGATCCAGCTCGACGTCGATGTTGGTGCGCTCGACGGTTTGAAAGCCATCATGCGTGATCGTGACAGCGTAATGCCCGGGCTGCAGGCCTGGGACGTTGTAGCTGCCGGCATTGTTCGTCTTTACCTTGACGACAACCTGGGTCGCTAAACTCTTGACGTCGATTTCTGCGCCGGGTACAAGCGCTCCGCTGGAGTCCGCAATCGTGCCTGTGATGGTTGCGGTGCTTTGATTTTGAGCGAAGCTGTAGTCGGGCGAGAGAAGCCATAGCGGCAGGGCAAGGACCCCATACCAAGCTCGTGGGCGACCTGCTTTGACCGCAGACCTGAGCCAAGGTGTAGAGGCGGCGGGCAGCCACCGAAGCAATATGCAGCCGGATCGTTTCACCACGGAATTCCCTCCAAATGCGCCTGAAACGCAGACTTCATTCGATTGAGTTATCGATAACTTTTCCAGGCAGCAGATTAAAGAAGGGCGCGCCGAATGTAAAGGGATTTTGAGGGGGCGTATACGAATCTAGGCAAGCAGCAGGTTAAAGCAGCTTTCCGGCAGCCAGATCCCGGACCAGGTTCCGATCCGCTGTCAGGAAGTCATACTGCGGCAGGTTGCGCAGCGGGCACCAGCGCACATCCTGGAAGATGATGTTCGTGATTTCGCCCGCGTACTCGTTCACGACAAAAAACTGCAGGTCGACGGCACCGCCGCTGCGATAGTTGTGGCGGATGTGAGCGATACGCGTACTGATGGTCGCGTCAATGCCTAGCTCTTCCTGGAGCTCGCGGCGCAGCGCCTGCTCTGCGCTCTCACCGATCTCCATCTTGCCGCCGGGGAACTCCCACTTGGATCCAAGCGGCTGGTCCGGCCGGCGCTGACAGATCAACACCTCATCGCCGCGAAGGATGAGCGCGGCAACCACGAGCCGGACTGTCTTGATCTCGGATTTGATTTCGGGGCGGGGCTCGCCGGGTCTTTCGGCGGCCTCCCGCAGCGCAACCTCTGGCTTGCGTTCGTCTGTCACCTGTTCAGACTAGATGGCGATTTCGCTGCCGGAGGCTAGATGCAAACTGCGAGGTCTTTCATCAGGGTCGAATCGGGATGGATGCAGCGCCGCAGCGATTGCGCGTAAGCCTTGCAAAATATTGGGGGCGGGGCTGTTGAGCCACTCATCGGCGATGCAGAAGACGCGACCGGCCTGCACAGCGCGCAGGCGTTGCCAGCCGCGGCGCTCAATCACGCGATCGAGCGGTACCCGGTCGCCCGCACCACACCAGCAAAAGATCATGGCGCCCGGATCAGCAGCGGCGACAGATTCCGGCGTAGTCTGCTTTGCGGCTTCGCCAAGAAATTGTCCTCCGGCGGCTTCCACCAGCTCAGCCACCCAGGGCTGCGAGTGGATCAGCGGCTTGCCCCACTCCTCGCAGTAGACAGTGATCGGCACCTCGCCGGCGGTCTTCGCACGTGTGGCCTCAATCTCCTGCTGCATCGACACGACGATCGATTCCGCTGTGTCGACACGATGCACAATCGAGCCCAGCAAGCGGATATCTGTGTAGATGTCGGCCAAGGTACGCGGCGCCAGTGTTACAACCGGGCAGCCGGATTTCAGCAGTGCCGCCAGCGACTCCATGCGGTAGGGAACGCAGGCAATCACCAGATTCGGCTGTGCGGTCAGAATCTCCTCTGTGGTGCAGGACCAGGAGTCCTTGACGATGGTGATGGACCGCTTGCGGAGTGCAGGCACGGCCTCGACACAGTAGCGAGTGCAGGCCACGAGGGAGTCAAGCGCTCCGAGACGATCGAGGATGATGCTGACGCTGGGCTGCAGCGCGGCGATGCGCAAACCGGGACCGAACGCAGGAGTGGTCATACGGGCGAGCGACCGCTCTTGGCGATCGAGGCCGGAAGGAATACCGGCCAGTTCCGTTCGCCCGCGATGTCAAGCAGTCCCTGGGTCGGATTCACTGCGAAGGGCGCGCGCGCCAGCGCCAGCATCGCCGCATCATGTATCGAGTTGCCGAAGACGACGTCCGGCGCCGCGCGGTCCACACGGGTCAGCGCCAGGGCCTTACCGTCATCGGTCGGTACATCGAGGAGTGTGCTGCTGATGCGGCCGTTGACGACCGCCACCCGCGCGCAAAGGATGCGCTCCGGCGGGATGCCGAATTCGCGGACACCCTCTTCGATCACCCAGTTGTTGGTCGAGCTCACCGCCCAGATCTCACAACCGGCGGCTCGCAGGTCCACGATCAGATGCCGCATCTCCGGAAAAATATTCGCCGCAATGTTATTGCGGAAGTAGGTGACGGCGGCGCGCTTTAACTCCGCCTCCTCGAGGCCGGTGTAGAGTTGCACCATCTCGCCGCAGATGGCCAACTCGGAGATCTCGCCGGTGCGGTAGAGACGGTAGCGGGAATCGATCCAGTCCGCTGCGTTGCGGGAGACCAGTCCCGTCTCAATGGACCACAGCATGAAGCCGTAGCCGGCATCGCCGCTCCACAGGGTGCCATCACAGTCAAAGACCGCGACGCGCGGCGTCCGGGCGAGAACGGCCTGGTGAAAGTCGTAGGCAGACAGATGCTTTGGAAGAGTCGGGATCAAGCGTGCTCCTACCTCCATGATAAAGCTATCCAGACAACAGTTGTTCTGGCGGTACCGATTGGTAGTCAGGCGCAGTGGAGCATTTTCACTGTAGGTGTAAGCAAGGGCGCGATGATCGACGTGGCTCTTCCGTCAAGAAAAGCCACCCTTGGCCGAACTTGGCGAGACACAGTAGCAGTGAAAACGCTCTAGAACGAGAGGAGGCTGGATGAGAGCCAGCGCATGGCTGATCTCTGCGGCAATGGGATGGAGTATGGTGTCCGGGGCTATGGTGTCATGGGGGCAGACGCCGGCGAAGACAGCACCGGCAATCGCGCGGCGCGAACCGGCCACCGGCGCAACCTTCCGCGCCCGCCCGGCCTTCAACGGGATGGACCGCAACGATTACCCCGGTGACACGCTGTTGGGTGAGCTGCGCAAGTCTTTCAGCTACACCAGTTACTGGCTTAATGCGCCGCCGGGCGAGAAGGCCAGCACCTGGACCGGCAAGCGCATGCTGCTGCGCCAACGCGGCTTCGGCTTCATGCTGTTGTGGAATGGGCGCCTCGATAAGGAGCTGAAGGGCAAGGACGCGACGACCATGGGTCGCAACGATGCCGCGGCTGCGGTGGCGGCAGCGCTCGCCGAGGGTTTTCCGGTCGGCGGCCTCATCTTTCTGGACCAGGAAGAAGGCGGCAGGCTGCTGCCGGAGCAGATGTCTTACATCCTGGGGTGGGTCGATGCGGTACGGCGGGCCGGCTGGCGCGGCGGTGTCTACTGCTCCGGGCTACCCGTCGACGATGGCAAAGGCGGCACCATCACCACAGCACAGGACATTACCCGGCAGGCCGGTTCGTGGGAGATTCCGCTGTGGATCGCGCGTGAAGAGTGTCCACCGTCACCCGGCTGCGTGATCGAGGGCAAGCCCGCGTTGCCGTCTACAGCACTGGGCTTGCCCAATGCCGTCGTGTGGCAGTACGCGCTGTCACCACGACGGCCGCAGTTCACCGGTGGCTGCCCGAAGAACTACGACCCGGACGGCAACTGCTATCCACCGGGGATCTACCACGGGCAGTACGGCTATGTGGATCTGGACACGGCCGAGTCGTCCGATCCTTCCGGCGGTCGATAGAGCCAACCGCAGTTGCTCCCGGTCTCGCTTCTGCCACTTGGGCGAGCGGGCCAACATTCACAAGGAATTCACGGAGTAAGGTCTGCAAGCTGGTTTGAAAACGCACGACGAGACCCCGCAGCCAACCTTCTGGCAGGCCGTGGTCGAGGCGCTCCGCGGATCGCATCGTGACTTCACCACCGGTAACCTGAACCGCTCCATCATGCTGCTGGCCATCCCCATGGTGCTGGAGATGGTGCTGGAGTCGCTGTTTGCCGTGGTGGACATCTTCTGGGTCGGCCGACTCGGGCCGAATGCCATCGCTACCGTGGGACTGACCGAGTCTATGCTGACGCTGATCATCGCCGTTGGCCTCGGACTGGGCCTGTCGACCACCGCGATGGTGGCGCGGCGCATCGGCGAGAAAGACCCGGAGGGCGCTGCTGTCGCCGCCATGCAGGGCATCCTGCTGTCGCTCGTGGCCTCCATCTTGATCGCTGTCCCTTGCATCCATTACGCGCCGCAACTACTGCGGCTCGCCGGTGGCACGCCGGCCATCGTGGCGGTCGGGGCGAACTACACGCGCATCGCGCTCGGCGGTGGTGGCGTGCTGCTGCTGCTCTTTCTCAACAACGCAATCTTCCGTGGCGCCGGCGATGCCGCCATAGCCATGCGGCTGCTTTGGGTGTCGAACATCATCAATCTTGCGCTCGATCCCTGCCTGATCTTCGGCCTCGGACCCTTTCCGCGCATGGGTGTGACCGGCGCTGCGGCAGCTACCTTTACCGGACGCAGCATCGGGGTGCTGTACCAGTTCTACCGGCTCGCGCGCGGGACGGAGCGACTGAAGATCGGCGTGCGCCAGATGCGGCTGCAACTCGGCGTGATGATCCGCCTCATCCGCGTAGCCTCGGCCGGCATCGTGCAGTTTCTGATCGCTCAGGCAAGCTGGCTCGGCCTGGTGCGCATCGTCAGCATATTCGGCGCATCGGCGCTCGCCGGATACACCATCGGCATCCGGATTATCATCTTCGTTTTGCTGCCGTCCTGGGGACTCAGTAACGCCGCTGCGACGCTGGTCGGGCAAAATCTCGGAGCCGGCGCGCCGGAGCGGGCGGCCACCGCTGTGTGGCGGACAGGATTGTGGAACGTAATCTTCCTGGGATCGATGGGCGTGGTCTTCTTTGTCTTCGCAACCCCGATCGTTCACATCTTCACCAGCGATCCAGCCGTCGCGCATATCGCCGCAAACTGTCTGCGCATTTTTAGTTGTGGCAACATCGGCTACGCCTACGGCATGGTGCTGCTGCAGGCCTTCAATGGCGCAGGCGATACGCTGACGCCAACGCTGGTGAACCTGGCCGGCTTCTGGGCGCTGGAACTGCCGTTGGCATGGTGGCTCGCCCACCGCACCCGCCTGGCGGTGAATGGTGTCTTCGTCTCCGTGGTATTGGCAGAGGTCTTCATGGTGGCGGCCAGCATCGTGCTCTTTCGGCAAGGACGCTGGAAGCGGCAGAAGATATGAGGGATGTTCTGACTAAATCTGTCTGGTGTGAGTCTCTAGGTTTCAGAAAGACCAATACCGAGATTCTTTAAGAAACCTTACATCCGCTACCTTGTCATCTCGACCGGAGCGGCGCAATCTGCTGTGCTTGCTGTTGCAGAGCCGGGTGCCCATCAACCCTAACGAAGTCAGGGTGGGTTTATCCCACTGAAAATGCACTTATCCCCGCGTCGCTACAGCCGCGACCCGCTTCGAACTCAGGTATCTCCGAACCGGGATGTCATACACCACCATCGCCACATACGCGAAGCCCGTCATCGTTATGACGCCGGTGGTCACGATAAAAGCCAACCCCAGCGTTCCCGGCTTATGTATGCCGTAGTAATTTGCAAACATCCAGATCACGGCGTAGTGAGTCATATAGAGCGGATACGAAATTTTTCCGGAAAATATGCAGAGCGGTTCTGACCGATGCGTCAGCGAGGTGCCTGCTCCTAACGCAACCAGCAACGGAAAATAGAACAGGACAACCAGCGACTCTGCCAGTAAATTCCAATGGAAGTACGGCATCAGGAAGGCCGCCAGGAGCAGGATGGTCAGGCCCGTGAAGCCGAGCCGGTTCTTGATAATCCAGTTGGAACGGTAGACAAGCAGGCCCGCGGAAAACGAATAGGCGACGCGGGCGCCCCCATCCCAAAAAGTTCTGCCGCCCCACCCGCCCATCAACGATCCGGCGCGATAGCCCGCAATGCAAAGCACGATCGCCGCAAGCGTCGTAAAGAAAAATAGCCAGCGACGGCTGAATCTGCAAAGGACGAATGCATAGAAGAGATTAGCGATGTATTCCCAGAAGAGTGACCACGATGGAGCGTTGAAGCTGAACAGATTGTGCCCACGTTCTGCCATCACCGGAAAAGGAATCAGTAGGATCGAAGTAAGGAAGATTACGGCGACTTTGCCTGCGCTGTAAGCCGGCGGATGAGCAGCAAACGGATCGAAGAGAAACGCGAACAGGCCTAGGACCGAACCGAGCACAACCAACGGATGCAGCCGTATCAGTCTGGACTTCAGAAACTCGACGACGCCCATGGTCCCGATCCGGTCATCGTAGGCGTAGCCAATCACAAAGCCGGATAAACAGAAGAAGAAGTCAACGGCCAGAAAGCCATGCCCGACAAAATTCTTGCTGTAGTTGGTGATGGCCATTTCCATAAAGTGAAAGGTGACTACGACCAGGGCCGCTACTCCTCTGAGTCCATCCAGCACTTCAAAGTGCCGCTTCGTCTTCAGGATCGACGCAGCTTGCGTGTTTGGGTCGTTCTTCATGGTTCGCGTCATTTCCTCCGTTTGAAACGGCCTCTTCCTCTTCGCGTGCAAAGTCGCCGGCACGTCCGTAGAGAATAGCAAGCGGAGAGTGAAGCACTGGGATGGTTTCGAACTAGATTCCCGGTCAGTGGAAGATTCTGCAGTCCTCGCGCTGCAGAATCCATAATCAAACTGTGGCCGTAGCTCCCAACACGTCGCTTCTGCGTGAATACCTGCTCTACCTGCGGGTCGAGAAGGGTCTGCGGCCGTTGAGCTGCGAGGCCTATGGGCGCGACCTCGCGATGTTTGCCGAGTTTCTGGAAGGCACGAATGCTGTGCTTGAAACAGCGCAGCAGCCGGAGGTCTCCGGCTTCCTGGAACATCTGCACCGGCACCAGATCGAGGCACGCTCGGTGGCACGGAAGATCTCCTGCCTGCGCGGCTTTTACAAGTGGCTGCTGCTGGACAAGCGGGTCCGCCACGATCCGACGGTAAACATCGAATCGCCGAAGGCCTGGAAGGTGCTGCCCAAGGCGCTGGCGGAGAGCGAGACCGCCGCGATGCTGGACTCGATCACGGTCGCGGCCACAGGCACCGCAGGAGATGCCGTAGCGTTGCGCGATCGCGCCATTCTAGAGTTGCTCTACGCCGGCGGCTTGCGCGTCTCCGAGCTGACGTCGTTGAAGGCCGAAGACCTGCAACTGGATGCCGGGCGAGCCATGGTGCGCGGCAAGGGTGACAAGGAGCGCGTGGTGCCGCTGGGCCGGCCCGCGGTCGAAGCCTTGAGCGAATATCTGGAGCGGGGCCGGCCGCTACTGGCAAAACGCAACCGCGCCGGTGGCCTGTTTCTTTCGCAGCAAGGCAGGACGCTGACGCGCGGCTGGATCTGGGAGTTAGTAAAGCGCAGCTCCGGCGGCAGCGCGAGCCCGCACATGCTGCGCCATAGCTGCGCGACGCACATGGTCAGTCACGGCGCAGATCTGCGCACGGTGCAGACACTACTGGGCCACGCCGACATTGCAACAACGCAGGTGTACACGCATCTGGCCATCGACCGATTGAAGATAGTGCATCGAGCGCATCATCCCAGGGCGAAGGGGCGCACACCTGCGAAGGAGCGGCTATGAGCCAGCCACTCGCCACGCTGTGCGACGGGTACCTGGCGATGCTGCGCAACGAGCGTGCCGCCTCCGTGCATACGGTGCGCGCTTATGAACGCGAGCTGGCGCGGTTCATCGCCTACCTGACGAAGCTTCTTGGCGAAGGCTGTGACGTCGCTCGCGTCGAACACCTGCACATCCGCGGCTATCTGGCGGAGCTCTATGCCGGGGGCCTGTCGAAAGCATCCGCCGCCCGCGCGCTGGCCGCGGTTCGGTCGTGGTTCAAGTGGCTGGCGCGCATGGGATATGTTGTGCAGAATCCTGCTGTCCTGGTAGCGACGCCGAAGCTGCCCAAGCACCTGCCCCGCGTGCCCACGATCGAACAGATGAACCGCGCGCTCGACAGCAACGCGCAACCGGACGAGGAAGCAGCAGGCTGGCCCGCACGAGAAACAGTCATTTTCGAGTTGTTATACGGCTGCGGCATCCGTAACGCAGAACTCGTCGGGCTGGACCTGAAGCATATCCGCTGGGCGGCGGAGACGCTGCTGGTCCGCGGCAAGGGAGCCAAGGAGCGGCTGGTGCCGTTTGGCGATGCTGCGGCTGCGGCCATCCGCGCCTATCTTCCCGAGCGCACGGCGCGGTTGCAGGCAGCAGGGAAGCAGAGCGATGCCCTGCTGCTGAGCGCGCGGGTGAAGTCAAGCGGTCGGCTGACCACTAGATCCGTGGGGCGGATCGTGAAACAGATGGCGGTGCGGTATGGCATGGCGGTGGAGACTCATCCGCACACACTGCGGCATGCCTTCGGCACCCACATGCTGGAGGAGGGGGCGGATCTGCGTGCAATACAGGAGATGATGGGGCACGCGCGGCTGTCGACCACGCAACGCTACACCCAGTTGACAGTCCGCCAGGTAGCAGAGGTCTACGACCGCACCCATCCACGTGCCAAGTAGCCTGGTGCGAGGTAGCCTTGGTGTAATGTATGTCCGCTATCTGACAGAGAGGCGGTCAACAAGTCCGATTTGTGTTGGCTTTATCGCTTATTCTCTCAATCGGCTTGACAGTCAATTATCGAAACGCATATATAAGCGTGGGACCTGATAGCGTTCCCAGACGTGCGGTCAAAGAAACTGCACGCACATTTGTACTGCCTTGAACACCCTTTCGGAGGCTTCACCATGCGCACATTTCGCTCTGCGAGCAGAGCGCTGCTCTTTGCAGCCGTACTCGCTCCCACCATTCCTCTCGTTGTGGCCGGCACTCGTGCCCTGGCCCAGTCCGATAGCTCATCACTTTCCGGGACGGTAACGGATCCCAGTGGCGCCGTTGTTCCCAATGCCAAGGTGTCCGCGAAGAACGATGCAACGGGCGCCACCCGCACCGCTACCAGCAATGGCGCAGGTGCTTACACAATCACGAACCTGGCCAGCGGCACCTACACCGTCACTGTGGAGGCGCCGGGCTTTCAGACTGCAGTGCAACAGGGTACGCACATCGATCCAAGCATCGGCGCACGCGCCGACGTGGCGCTGAAGTCCGGCAACACCAGCACCACGGTTACGGTGCAGGCAGATGCGAACCGGTTGCAGACCGAATCCGCTTCCGTGGGTCAGTTGGTCACCAGCGAGCAGGTGAAGTCGATCCAGCTCAATGGCCGCAACCCGCTCTATCTCTCGCAGCTGGAGCCGGGCGTGACTCGAAATGCGCCGATGTCTTCGTTCAATTTCTCGCTGGATAACACGCTGTACGTGAACGGTTCGCGTTCCGAGGAAAACATCCTCGCTTGGGACGGCGCTCCCATGGTCCGCACGCGTTCCAACAACAACAGCGTCGGCGTGGCGGACGTGGATTCCACCTCGCAGGTACAGGTCCTGACGACCGGCTATCAGGCTGAGTATGGACGTACCTCCGGCGGTCAGGTGCGCATTATTCCTAAGAGCGGCACCAGCAACTTTCATGGCGGCGCCTTCGAATACCTGCGTAACTCGTTCTTCAACGCCAACACCTGGATTCGCAAGAACGACACCATCGATCCGGCCACGTCCGGTCATCCGGCGCCCTTTCGCTACAACCAGTTTGGCTGGAACCTGAACGGACCGGTGTACATTCCGGGGCATTTTAATGCGTCGAAGACGAAACTGTTCTTCCTGGTCGGGCAGGAGTATGTCCGTTACCGGAATTCGCCGACGTCCCAAGGATTTGTGCCTACAGCACTGATGCGCCAGGGAAACTTCAGCGAGCTACTTGGCCCGAACAATTTTTACGGCAAGGCTGTAACGATTGTGAATCCGAAGACGGGCCAGCCTTACCCAGGCAACGTCATCCCCAAGGGAGACCTGAGCGCGAACGGCCTGGCGCTTCTGAACGCCTACCCCTTGCCGAACACGAACTCACCTTCCTTTAACTGGCTGGAGGCGCTGCCAAACCCGCAGAACCAGCGGAAGGATACGCTGGTGCTGGATTACGTGCCTGCGGAGGCGCATCGCCTGCGCCTGTCGATCCTGAGCTATCACCTGGATTACATTACGCCTGCCGGAAATTTCAATCGCACGCCGGAAGACTGGCACTGGCCCAACCAGACTGCCGCGCTGCACTACACGTGGAGCATCAGCCCGACCTTGGTGAATGAGGCCAGCGTGACGGGAACGGCGGACCACATCACGATCAATTACGACACCACCATGGGTCAGCTCTACAACCGGAATCTGTACGGAATTAACTTCCCGTACCTCTATCCAACGGCGGATAAGCTGATTCCGAATAAGATTCCCACCATCAATCTGGGAAACTTCGGGACCCTGGATGGCGGTCCATATCCGTCCCACTCAGGCGGTCCGATTATCGATGTGAGCGACAATCTCACCAAGGTGTGGGGCAATCACACGCTCAAGTTTGGCGGGCTGTGGGAGCTCTCGGGCGAGAACAACTTCGACCAGATCAGCGTGAGCAGCACAACGCCGGGCTCCACCAATAACCAGAACGGCCAGTTCCGCTTTACGGATACGCGCTTGGGCTATCCGAGCTCGGGTGTAGCCGTGGCCAATGCGGCACTCGGACTGTTCGATACTTACGGTGAGATCGGCCCCAAGAGCTACACGCTCTTCCGCGGCCACATGTACGAGGGATTCGCGCAGGACACATGGCGCGTGAAGTCGAACATGGTGGTTGAATACGGCGCGCGTTACAGCATCATGCGTCCCTACTACACGCTGTGGGGCAATCAGTCCTTCTTCGATCCGGCGGCGTGGAATCCCGCAAATGCTCCCGCGATCAATCCAACAACCGGGGTGGCCACCGGCGGGAATCTATACAACGGGGTAGTGATTCCCGGCAGCCATTTCCCGAGTGCGGCAAATGGTCACGTGCCGGCCAGCATTCTCGCGAACCCGATGGCATCCTTTACCGGGAAGAACACTGGCTACGCCAACACGATCTGGAGCGACATCCAACCCCGCGTCGGCATTACCTACCAGGTAAGGCCGAACACCGTCATCCGCGCCGGTGGCGGGCGATACGTGCAGCGGCTCGGCATCAGCGATCAGGTGCAACTGGGCGGCAATGCTCCCTTCCAGCCGACCACCTTTGTTTCCGATGGCAGTGTCGACAACCCGGGCGGCAGCACTGGCGGCGCTCTGCCCCGGCTCCCGCTGTCGCTGACCTCGCAACCGCAGAACTTTCCCAACCCCAACGCGTGGTCGTGGAATGCCGCGCTCGAACAAGACATTCCCAACTTTGCCACTGTCACCTTCGCTTATGTCGGACGCAAAGGACTGCACTTGCAGCAACTGGAGCAGTTGAATCAGTTGCAGCCCGGAACGGTGCAAGCCAACCCCGGCGTCGTGACCGACGCGCTGCGCCCGTATCGCGGCTTCTCAAGCATTTTGCAGATCGACAACAGAGGCAGCTCGATTTATAACGCGCTACAGGCGAATCTGAAGCGGCGCTTGAGCCATGGGCTGTTGTTCGGCGTGGCGTACACCTGGGCCAAGAGTCTGGACTTCGGCTCAGACCAGAGCTATCAGTTGCCGGACTATTACAACCCAAGCATCGACTATGGCCCCAGCGACTTCGATATCCGCAACACGCTGGTGGTGAACTACGTGTGGAACATTCCGTATGGCGGCGACCTGAGCAATCGCTTCGCCCGCGGGACGCTCGGGAACTGGCAGCTCTCCGGAACCACTCAGGCGCAGACGGGTGAGCCGTTCAGCGTCACCAACGGCACCGATTTCGCCGGAGTGGGCGCGGGCGCGGGCAGCCAGCTTTGGCCCGCCTTAAAAACCCCGAACGTATCGAAGCAGTTCGGTACGCAGGGCCACTGGTTCGACCCGACTGCCTTTCCGACGACGACGCCAGCTGCTGGAACACTGGCGCCGCGCGGCAGCCGCAACCTGATCCATGCGGCTGGCTTCCAGAGCTGGAATGCGGCTCTGGAAAAGAACTTTCACGTCATCCCGGGGCATGACAACCATGTGCTGACCTTCCGCGCGGAGGCCTTCAACTTCACCAATCACCCCAATTGGGATACGCCGGCCAACGACGGAGCAATGGACAATCCGACCAGCGGCACCTTCGGGCAGGTCACGAGCAAGGGACAGACGTATGGCTCGGACCGGCAACTGCAATTTAGCCTCCGTTACGCCTTCTAAACGAAGCAAAGCTCCCTCCAAGCATGCTTCTTGTCTCGGTATCGAACGAGTTGCAGGAAACATGCTCTCCGCCGCCCAGGCGCTCTCGCCGGGCGGCGCTTTTTTGCCTGGAACAGCCTGCCGTACAGGGCGCGCACCATCGCGTAAAATATGACTGTCGGCCCGGACCGTTTGAGGGCCCAGAGGAATTCCTTGATCAGTAGTGCACTTACCAAGATCTTCGGCACGAGCAACGAGCGTGTCGTGAAGCGCATGATGCCCACGGTCGCCGCGATCGGCGAATGGGAGCCGAAGCTCCAGGGGCTCTCCGACGCAGAGCTGCGCGAGAAGACCGTTGAATTCCGTGCCCGGTTCGCCGCACGTCTTGAAGGCGTGCCAGACACAGCAGAGAACAAAGAGGAGCGCAAGGCAGCCGAGGCCGAGGCGCTGAACGAGCTACTGCCGGAGGCCTTCGCCGTAGTGCGTGAAGCAGGGAAGCGCGCCGTAGGCATGCGTCACTTCGACGTGCAGATGATCGGCGGCATGGTGCTGCACTCCGGCAAGATATCCGAGATGAAGACGGGTGAAGGCAAGACTCTCGTTGCCACGCTGCCTGTCTATCTCAACGCGCTGGCCGGCAAAGGTGTCCACGTGGTTACCGTCAACGACTACCTGGCCAAGCGCGATGCCGAGTGGATGGGCAAGATCTACGAGTTTCTAGGGCTGAAGGTGGGCGTCATCGTCCATGATCTGGACGACGCCCAGCGCCGTGACGCGTATGCCGCGGACATCACCTACGGCACCAATAACGAGTTCGGCTTCGACTACCTTCGCGACAATATGAAGTTCGAGCTCACAGACTGCGTGCAACGCGGCCACTACTTCGGCATCGTGGACGAGGTGGACTCGATCCTGATCGATGAGGCCCGCACACCGCTGATCATCAGCGGACCGACCGATCAGACGACGGACAAGTATGCCCGCGTAAATCGCATCATCCCATCGCTCGAGCTGGGCGAGGAGATCGAGGAGGGTGAAACCAAGACGCTGACCGGCGATTACGTGGTGGACGAGAAGCACAAGACCATCAGCGTGACCGACGAGGGCTGGGAGAAGATTGAAGGGCTGCTCGGCATCGGCAACATCGCCGATCCGGAGAACTGGGACTTCAAGCATCACGTCGAAACGGCGATCAAGGCACACAATCTCTACCGCAACGACGTGGAGTACGTGGTGAAGGACGGCGAAGTCATCATCATCGATACCTTCACCGGCCGGCCGATGCCGGGACGCCGCTGGTCCGACGGTCTGCACCAGGCGGTCGAAGCGAAAGAGGGCGTGAACATTCGTCGCGAAGACCAGACGCTGGCAACCATCACCTTCCAGAACTACTTCCGCATGTACAACAAGCTCGCCGGCATGACAGGGACGGCAGAGACCGAAGCGGCAGAGTTCGACAAGACGTACAAGCTCGACATCGTGGTCATCCCGACCAATCGCCCGATGCTCCGCCAGGAAAATCAGGACGTGGTCTACCGGACATCGAAGGAGAAGTACTTCGCAGTGGCCGAAGAGATCATCCGGCTGAACGAGGCGAAGCAACCGGTGCTGGTGGGCACGACGTCGATCGAAAAGAGCGAGCTGCTGTCGCAGATCCTGCAGCGCAAGGGCGTCAAGCATGTAGTGCTGAATGCCAAGTATCACGAGCGCGAAGCAGAGATCGTCGCGCAGGCGGGTCGCCTGGGTATGGTCACGATCGCGACCAACATGGCCGGCCGCGGCACGGATATCCTGCTGGGCGGCAACGCGGAGTTTGTGACGAAGCAGGATCTGGTGAAGCGCGCGCAGGCGCGTTCGGTCAGCGCGGCCGAGGGTGCCATTTCGCCGACGGCAGCGTCAGGCATGGTGCGCTTCTATTACCAGGGGCAGGAGTTTGAAACGACGCAGGAGAACTGGGATCGCGCCTTCCAGGTACACCAGGCCAACACCAAGCGTGAGCACGAAGACGTGTTGGGCTCGGGTGGCCTGCACATCCTCGGCACGGAGCGGCATGAATCCCGCCGTATCGACAACCAGTTGCGCGGACGCGCCGGCCGCCAGGGCGATCCCGGTGCATCGCGCTTCTACCTCTCGCTTGAAGACGATCTGATGCGTATCTTCGCGCGTGAATGGGTCGGTCCGCTGTTGCAGCGCATGGGCATGGAAGAGGGCGTGCCGATCGAGAGCGGCATGATCACGCGGCGCATCGAGGGCGCGCAGAAGGCAGTCGAATCGCAGAACTTCGAAGCTCGCAAACACCTGCTTGAATACGACGATGTGATGAATAAGCAGCGCGAGGCGGTCTACGGAACACGTCGACAATTGCTTGAAGGATTAGAGCAGAAAGAACTGATTCAAGAGGACTACGTTGCCGGCATCCTGAGCAGCATTCTGGACGAGCATGCCCCGGAATCCATGCATCCGGATCAGTGGGATGTAACAGCGATCAAGCAGAAGCTGACCGAACAGTTCGGCTTCGATGCGGATGCCGAGGGCATCGAGTTCGACAAGCTGAACCGGCATGAGCTTGGGGACACGGTCTTCGACAAGCTGAAGGAGAAGTACGAGCTGAAGGAGCAGATCATCGGCAGCCAAGGCATGCGCTACCACGAGCGCATGATCATGCTGAGCGTGATGGACGGGCTGTGGAAGGACCATCTGCTCAACATGGACCACTTGAAGGAAGGCATCGGGCTGCGCGGCTATGGGCAGCAGGACCCGCTGGTGGCCTACAAGAAAGAATCCTTCGACATGTTCGAGGGAATGATGACGCGCTTCCAGGAAGACACGGTGCGTTATCTCTTCCTGATGCAAATTGTCGGCCCGGACGGCCAGCCGATCACGCGCCCTCCGCAGCCGCCGCCAACGGCACCACAATCCTTGCCGGGAGCACCCACCGGGTCTCTGCCGCCATCCTCCGCGGCGCGGCCGACACTGGACAACAATGGTCACGGCGCGCAACCGGTGGAGCGGCCGCAGCATGTGCCGAGTCTAGCGCCGAAGCAGACGTGGCGTCCCATGCCGGTTGGGGAGACGCGTACCACCATCGATGACATGGAGCGCGAGTTCCAACACAAGAAGAAGCGTGAGCTGGAGCAGGCTCGTATTGCCACAACCAATGGCAATGGTGCGTCCGATCCAGTGGAGCAGAGACGGACAGGCGAGAAGGTCGGCCGTAACGATCCCTGCCCCTGCGGTTCAGGCCAGAAGTTCAAGAAGTGCCACGGCAAGGACTTCGCCGGCAACGACGAGTAGGATCGCAGTGTTTCTATAGCGAGAGGCGGGCTCCGGCTCGCCTCTTTTGCTGGGTTGCGGAGCGGGCTGGCGTCACGCCGGAAGATCACTACTGCCAGCGCCGGTTCGATAAGCACATTGATGTGAAGTCACCAGCTGACTCTCCCGGCGTGGCCTTTCCTTAGAGAAAGGCCGCATGAGCTTCCGTTGGTCGCTCTACACCTGCAGAACAATTGCTTTAATCGATCTCGCGAACGGGGCGGTGGGCGGCGGCGAGCAGTGTTACAAGCAATACCATGACGCCCGCAATGATGAACGTGCCTGGCAAGCTCCACTTCATCGCAACGCCAGCCGCAGCCAGAGAAAACGGCATCAGGCCAATGGAAGCGAACATGAGGACACTCATCACGCGACCCATCATAGGGCGCTCGACACGCTGCTGAAACCATGCGATCAGTTGCACGTTGAGGAAGGCGGAAGTGGCGCCCATAACGAAGAGCACGACAGCCAGGAGAGGCGCCAGATTGACCAGTCCAATGCAGCCAAGGCAAATGCCGATGGCAGTGCTGACAAGCAGCAGGAGCCGCCCACGCTTGCGGTGCTGCGTGAGACCAGCCAGCAGCGTGCCCGTTAGCCCGCCCGCGGCAATGGCAGCCATCAGCAGGCCAAACGCAAATGGTGTACCAAACTTCTGCTTTGCAAGAAACGCGATGCCTATGCTGATGGGACCGGTTATTGCGAAATTGAGCACAGAGATGACCAGCATCAGGGATGCGAGCGAAACATCGCTTTTGACATAGCGCAGACCATCAAGGATGGAGCGGAGCACATTGCGACGTGGCGCGCCGGTGGATGCACTGGGGGGATCGGGCAAACGCCAGAGTGCGCCGATGATGAACAGGAAGCTGATGGCGTCAATGAAGAATGCCCATGCCGTGCCGAATGCTTTGATGAGAAGGCCGGCAGGTCCGGGAGCTACCAGCGTGGTGACCTGAATCGTGGACTGGGCGACCGAATTGGCTGCCGCAAGCTGTTCCGGCGCAACCAGCGAGGGCAGATAGGCTTGCGCGGCAGGGCCGGCAAACGCATCGGCGATGCCGAAACCCAGGGCCAGAATGTAGAGCTGCCGCAGTTGCAGCATATGCGTCCAGATGAGAGCGGACAAGGCGCCCACCAGGACGGTGCGCGCGGAAGCAGTGAGCATCATGATCCGGCGCGGAGAGATGCGGTCAGTAACCGCGCCGCCCAGGAGCATCAGTGCCGCTCGTGGGATCGCAGCCATCATCGTGATGGTGCCAAGCACAATGCTTGAGCCGGTGAGTTGAAGAATGAGCCAGGGAAGGGCGACAAGATAGAACTGGTCGCCCGTCCAGGAGACTGTATTGCCCGCCCACAGGAGGCGGAACTCTGGGTTGCGCAGCGGGTGTTGCGTGGCCGCAGGTGCAGTCATCGGGTTGTTAGCCATAAAGTTCCCATAAGGCGACTGCCGAGTAATTATGTAAATGTAAATTTACGTTTACGTATGAGCCGTGTCAAGATGGGTCTGCGCCCGTCCAGCCGCAAGTCGCGGGTATTGTCAATGGGTATCAGGGGAGAAAGATGGCGAGAGCGACCCGCAAGAGCACACCGAGTAGGGATGCGAAGGGGATTCTGCCGGCGAAGAGGCTTGGGTCCGGAAAGACACAGTTGAAATCCGCCGCGCGGAAAGATGTGGAACCAAATAGCCTGGAGCCGCAGCAGGCGCGAAGCCGGGAGTCGTTGCGTAAGCTGATGAAAGCGGCGGCCGAAGTGCTGGGGCAGCACGGGGTCGAGGGCACGACAATTCCGCGCATTGCCGCGCACGCGGGGCTGACGCCCGGAGCAATCTATCGCCGATTCAGTGACAAGGATGCGTTGCTGGAGGCTGTGATTCTGGGCATGCTGGAGCGGCAGGACGAGAGGCTGCGTTCCGGGCTCACTCCGGAGATGGCCGGCCAAATCCCGTTGCCTGTCTTTGCGGAACAGCTAATTCACTCGCTGGTGGTCAGCTATCGGGCCAATGCCGGACAGCTGCGCGCTATGCGGCAGTTTGCGCGCAGCAGGATGAACACGGAGTTCTGGAAGAAGGCTTGCAAATTGGAGATCCGCTCCTACGAGCGCCTCGTCGCGATGATTCTGGCGAGTGCCAAAGACATTCGGCATCCTGAGCCCGATATGGCGGTGTCGCTGGGCTTGATGATGGTCATAAGCACACTGCAGGAGCTGGTGCTGGATACACCGGAGATCAAGGTGTGGAAAGGGTTGCTGCCTCAAGATGACCGGACGCTCAAGAAGGAACTAACACGTGCGTTCTTGAGTTATCTCAGTGTTGAGTAAGGTGAGGAGCGAGTGATTTACAGCGTTTGTGTCTTGCCCCTGTCAGCGTACCAGCGCCGGTTCTATCTCGGCGAAGCTCATGTTCTGCGCCGCGCTTCCAGTCTGCTGCTGCCATAGCTCGAAGAGGCGTCCGTAACTAAGGGTGGTGACGTCTGCCTGATTGACGCCGAGTGCTGCGAGGGTGCGATCGATCCACTCCGGCGGCCCTTCGAGTTCGGCATATTGTCCGATGGGTGTCTCGTCGATGACGCAATGACCTTGCGGATCTGCCCATTCGCTGCGCCACTTCTCATAGACGAATGTGGGCGCGTAGCCAAGTGCGGTGAAGATGGCTCCGACTGCGTCTCCATCCTCCACGACGGATTCGGTCTCGATGCGCTCCTTGTGGCGCGCGTCGGGCGAGTCATGGGGCGTGGTCTGTTTGTGGGTCAGCACCCAGCGTTCGCCATAGCGACGCATGCGCAGAATCTGCCGGGTGGCGCGTAGATGCCGATCCGGCGTATCGAAAAGGATGTTGCGTTCAAAGGTGCGTGGTGTCTCACAGTGGAAGCCGCGCCGGAGAAGCGATGCTTCGAGTGCCTTCGGGTCGTGGACGCGAAACTTGACCTCGATCTCGATCGACTGCATGCGAGGAAGTCTACACGACCGGGCGAAGGGTAAGCAGATTCCCTGATGCTGTGTAGTACGAAGGCTTACTCGACGTGATCTACCTTCAAGAAAGACCACAAGAACCAACACTCAGCGCTCTACACCTACAGGGAATTTGCTCTAATGATTCGATGGCAGAGACCGAACGGCTTTCCCTCAACGAACAGGACCTGCAGAGCAAGGGAGCGGCTGTCACCATCGAGCGTGTGGCCGCCATCTGGCGAGCCGGTGGCACGGTCGCATTTCCTACGGAGACAGTTTACGGTCTGGGCGCGCACGCCCTCGATCTCAAGGCGGTCGACGGGATCTTTATCGCGAAGCAGCGGCCGGCGTGGGATCCGCTGATCGTCCATCTGAGCGAGCGCATGCCGATGGGAAGGCTGGTAGCCGAGGTAAGCGAGCCTGCCCGCGCGCTGATGGAGGCATTCTGGCCTGGACCGCTGACCTTGCTGCTGCCGCGCGGAGCAGAAGTGCCGGATGCAGTGACCGCCGGACGCCCGCTGGTCGGCGTGCGTGTCCCGGCACATCCGGTAGCCCAGGCGCTGATCTCGGCTGCCGGCATGCCGATCGCAGCGCCAAGTGCGAACTCCTTCGGCAGGCCCAGCCCCACCACGGCAGCACATGTGTTGGAAGACTTAGATGGCCGCATCGACGCAGTCGTAGATGGCGGTCCGACACGGCACGGCATTGAATCGACGGTGGTCGATGCGAGCGTGTCGCCGCCGATCGTATATCGGCTCGGCGCGGTCACGTTGGAAGCGCTGCGCAGCGTGGTGGGTGACGTACAGCTATACGAAGCACAAGACCACGCGGAGCCGGCCTCGCTTCCTTCTCCAGGGGTAGGGATTCGGCACTACGCGCCTCGCGCGCAAATGGCCCTGGTCGAGACACAGGTGGAGGAGGAGGAAGAGTCAGCGTTAGGATTCCGCCTATTTCATGCAATCGCCAAGCTCAAGCGCGAAGGAGATAGCGTGCGCGTTGGCGCGATGACGCCGGAGGAGTTCAAGAGCGATATGCGGGGAGCGGATGCGGTGTTTCACTGGGGCCGTTGGGGGGATCTAGAGTCACTGGCACAACGATTCTTTGCCGGGCTGCGCTGGCTGGATGCGCAGGGGGTAACGCACATTGTGTGCCCGATGCCTCCGAAGCGCGGGATGGGTCGCGCATTGCGCGATCGTCTGGAGAAGTCTGCACGCACGTCGGAAGCGAGAGGCTAGGCCCGTTCTGTCATGGCAGGTGTTCGCCGGCCTTATGCAGATATTTGATAGCCGATTTGTAGATCAACGTGCGGACATGGCCGTGCCGAATCTTGATGGCGTGCGCGTCGTACCACTCGATCACACCTTCGGCATGGTCGCCGCCTTCCAGCACAAACACCATCTGGGTCTGCGCCTGCATCTGCTTTTGCAGATAAAAGGCCTCGGCATTCGAACTAATGTTGCGGCTGCCGACTGCCGGCTGCAAGAGATGCTGATGGGTCAGCAGAGCGGTGTCGCGTCGAGCAAAGGTCCGGCGATTGAGAAGGCCCGGGGGAAGACTGGGTCTTACTAGCTTGCGGGGGCCGGAAGGTGGCAGCGAGGGTATCGCGGCACCCTCAGATGTATCGTCTCCATCCTGCGATGGGACTGCTGATTGATTCGCCATAGCGTGCCTGTTCGGTATTACCTCATGTAGATGCGGGCTGACGCTCTCGCGAACATCGAAAGAGCGCACGAAGTATAGAAACAGTTTTCCAAGGAGGATGCGCGTTATGTACCGTACCGGTTCAGCGAGCGGGCAGGCCTGTAGCGTAGGCATCGAGCGAGAGCGAGCGCAGTAGGTTGCGCCGCATACCGGATTCGACCTGATCCAGTCCGCGCGATGCCGCCTCGATCCATGCCGGTGTCGCGAGCTGTGCCATGTGTGCGAGCTCGGTTGCCAGATCCGTATTGCGTGCCAGCGTCGGCACGCCCGAGTGGACCAGCAGCAGGTCTTCCAGCATCAGACTTAAGGCATGCAGCATGCCGGAGGTCTTCTGAGCGCCCTCCGCGCCCGCCCGATAGCTCTCCGTCATGCGGAAGAGTGCGGTGTAGTCGGGGTCGGCTAGAGACGTGCGCAGAACGATCAGGGCATCCTGACGATGCGCCAGATAGGCGGGCAGATCGAAGCCAATGGCGCGGCCCACGGCACCCTCTGCCAGGCGTCCGACCAGAGTGCGCTGTGCCGCCTTCAGCTCCGGGCGACGCTTCGCGAGCAGAGCGTCGATCTCCGCGGCAGGCAGCGCGCCCAGCCGCAGCACACCGGCACGCGAGCGGATAGTGGGCAAGAGTTCACTGGGATTTTCTGTCAGCAAAATGAGGGTTGCGTGCCCGGGCGGTTCTTCGAGGATTTTGAGCAGCGAGTTGGCGGCCTCCTTCATGAAAGCAGACGCAGTGAAGACGTAGAAGGCTCGGCTGGCCTGCGCAGGCCGACGATAGATGCGGGCGATCACCGTGCGGACCTGGCCCAGCTTGATGAGAAGCTGCGGCGGATCCGGCGGAATGATCAGCAGGTCCGGATGCGTCTGTATCAGGACGCGGGTGTCCTTTTTATCCGCATCGCGCATCTCTTCACGTGCCGCGATGGCCTCCGCGACGCGCTCGTCCAGTGCAAACGAAGCGCCGACGCGTTCGCAGTTCGCGCATACTCCGCAGGCATCGGGAAGGCCGTCCGTGGTGATCGGCGTAAGACAATTTGCCGCCTGCGCCAGCAACAGGGCGAGCGTGTACTTGCCCGCGCCGCGTGAGCCGCTGAGGATCATGGCGGAGGGCAGCCGCCCTGCAGCCAGCGTCTCGCGAAGACGGCGGACGGTGGTCTGGTTGCCCAGGAAGTCGGTGAAGTTCACGGGTTTAGCGTAACGGCTGAGAAGACGGTAGACAAATCCAGCGGAGAGAGGGACGCAGAACGGAGAGAGAAGCGGGGGGAAGTGCTTCAGTCGCGGCTGCTTTGTCGGTAGCCCATCAGGCCTCTATGAAATCCTAAAGTGAGCGCCGAGTCGCAGGTCGCACGAAGAAGGAAAAACAGATCTCTCCACCGCCCCTTCGTTTCGCTCAGGTCCGATCGCGATGAAAAGTGCCGGCGTATCGGAATCCTAGGGCTCAAAGTCTAAATTTACCGGGCTGGTTTGCATCGGAACGGGACCAATCTGCGGGATGCGCGAATCTGGTAGAACCTCGAACTTTACGTCGCTTACATCGACTTCTCCGCCCCCGGCGAGAAGCACACCGAGATGGAGCGATGTCGCTTGAGGAGGAATGTCCAGTACGACTTCGTAGTGCCGCCAGTCCTGGTTGCCGCGGATGGCGCGATTCTGCATGTTGTCAAATGCTACAGTTTTGCTCTCTTGGTCTGCGCGCATCCAAAGGCCGGCCCAACCAGATAGATCGTCCGCCTTTACGTCAGCGCTCAATCGCACGCGATGGCCGGCATACCGGTCCGCGCTGAAGCTCTGCATCATCGTGCCGAATCTCTCTTGCGCCACCGTGGAAACATGCCCATTCGATCGCAAGAAGGCGACGGAGAGCGGAGGACCAGCTGCCGCCGTTCTTGTGCCAGCCTCATAGTCCTGCGGTGCGGAGCCTGCCAGATGCCAGCCTGAGGGAACCGCTGCATACGCCGCGCTGCACATTGACAAAGCGGCGCCAAGAACGATCGTCTTCAAGGGGAGAGAAGCGGATAAAAATCGCATTAAGCGGCGCACCTCTGGTCAGGATGCGGAAATCCTACGCCTGCTTCTACGAAGCAGACAATACAGTTCAAGGGAGAGACATCGAGCCCTGCCTTTTTCTGGTTCTGTCTGTAGTTCTGTAGTCCCTATCTGCGCTCTACCCGCATATGAATCGCATACCGCGGTCGCAATGTGATCTTCGGCTGGACTTCGATATGCTGATCCGGCAGCAGTTGCAGGCGCCATTGCTGCGCCATGGTGGCCAGCAGCAGGACGCCCTCCATCCACGCGAATGACTCGCCGATGCACTGGCGGCCGCCGCCGCCGAAGGGGAAATACGCGAAGCGTGGTCGTGTCGCTTTCGCTTCTGTGGTGAAGCGCTCTGGGTCGAAGCGCTCTGGGTCGGGGAAGTATTCGGCGTCGCGCTGTATCACGTACTGGCTGAAGAAGAAGTAGGTCTTTGCCGGGAAGCGATAGGGGCCTAGCTCGATGGGCGACGTGCTTTGTCGGCCCATGGCCCAGGCCGGCGGATAGAGCCGCATTGATTCGGCGAAGACCATCTCCGTGTAGCGAAGTTGCGGTAGATCGTCGAGGGCGGGGAGGCGGCCGGCGAGGACGCGGTCCAGTTCGTCGTAAAACCGCTTCGCAGGCTCTGGGTTCTGCGCCAACAGAAGCCACGTCCAGGTGAGTGCATTCGCCACTGTCTCGTAGCCGGCGAGGAAGATGGTGATGATCTCGTCGCGCAACTGGTCATCGGTCATGCCATTCCCGGTCATGCCCGCACCGCCCTCTTCATCGCGCGAGGCCATCAGCATGGAGAGCAGGTCGCCGTTGTCCGCATTGCCCGTCTTCTGAGCGCGGCTGCGGTGCTCCTGGATCATGCGATGGACGACGGCGTCCAGCCTTGCCCGCGCCCGGCGGAAACGGGTCAGCCCAGGCAAGGGCGCATGCAGGTAGGCCTCGGCCAGAGGTAGCGCGATGAGGTAGTTGTAGAGGTCCATGATGACGTTGACCTCGCGATTGATCTCGAGCACGTCGCTGGTCACGTCGGTATTGAAGAGAGTGCGTGCGACTACTTCGAGCGCGAGCTGCATCATCTCGGCGCCGATGTCGATCGTCTGTCCGTTGTGCCAACTGGCGCGGCGCAGCGCGGCACGCTCGGTCATGACCTCGGCGTAGGCGGCGATGCGCTGCCGGTGGAAGGCGGGCGCGGCAATCCGCCGCTGGCGCATGTGGAAGCTGCCCTCACTGGTGATGAGGCCTTCGCCGAGCAGGATCTTCATGCGGCGCTGGGTGCGCTCCTTGATCATCTCCTGCGGGTGGTTGACCAGGATTTCGCGGATGAACTCAGGATCGTTGATGAAGACGATGTGCTGCCAGCCGAGCTTGTAATGTGCGATGCGTCCATAGGTTTCCGCCAAGTGCTGGAAGAGCAGGATGGGATTCGACGGATTGAAGAAGCGGCGAACGATGTAGAACGGCAGGTTGAGTGAGAGGCCGGGAGGGAATCGATACGCGCCGCGCTCAATCACAGTCCACGTCTGCGGACGGCGTCGCTGCTCTGTCGTCGGGGGTGGTGTCGCTGTCGCCATCGTGCGTTTCTCGAGTTCCTGCATTAAGGAGCGCGGTGCCGGCGCAAGCGCTCCTCCACTATGGATACGATACGGCGATGCACTTCTTCTACCCCTGCATCGCCATCGATTGCGACCACACGCAACGGCTCACGCAGCGCGATGGCGTGGTACTGGTCCCAGACCCGGCGAAAGAAGGCTGTATCGAGAGCCTCGAAGCGGTTTTCGTCCCTGCCGGTTTCGGCAACGGCACGCTGATTCCGTCTGCGTGCGCGGGCCAGGGAGGCATCGAAGTCCGGTAGCAGCAGCAACGTCAGATCCGGGTCGAGGCCGCAGAGCTCGCGGTGCAGCGCAAGTACGCGGGCCCATCCCAGCTCACGCCCGCCTCCCTGGTAGGCCTCCGTGGAATCGGTGAAGCGATCGCAGAGTACGATGGCACCCCGGTCGAGCGCGGGGCGGATGATCTCCGCGATGGCTTGTGCGCGGTCTGAAAACATCAGGCCCAGTTCGGCGAGAGGGGTGAGCGAGTCGCGGCGCGAGTCGAGCAACAGGCTGCGGATGCGATCGCCCAGCGGTGTTCCACCGGGCTGCCGGATCGCTACGACGCTCTCGCCGTGCTGCAGCAGCCATTCGTGCAGCTTGCGCAATTGCGTGGATTTGCCGGAGCCATCGAGTCCTTCGAAGGTGAGGAAGAAACCCCGCGGCATGGCAGGAGTGTAGCATCGCGCGCCGCCGCCGCCGGAGCCGGTACACTGACGGGTTCGCCCGTTCAGGAGATCTATGCCGCCCTGTCGCCTCTGCTTGATTCTGCCCGCTGTATTTGCTTCTGCACTCGCCGTTGCCATCGCACAACCTGCCGCACAACCGATTCAGCTCAGCGTGGATGCGACAGACGCACCGCGCAAGATCCTCCACGCGCAGGAGACGATGCTGATCACGTCCGGCGAGCACACTCTGGTCTACCCGAAGTGGATTCCCGGAGAGCATGGGCCCACCGGGCCGATCGACGATCTGACGGGATTGGTCATCACTGCGAATGGGCAACAGATTCCCTGGCGGCGGGATGACGTGGATATGTTCGCGTTTCACATCAACGTGCCTGCAGGGGCGACAGAGCTGAAGATCAAGTTGGACTTCCTGGCGACGGCGGCAGCCTCGGGGTTTTCGGCCGGTGCGTCGACCAGTGCAAGTCTGGCGATGGTGAGTTGGAACACGCTTCTGCTCTATCCGGATGGCGCCAAGGCGAGCGACGTGATGGTGGCTCCTGCGGCGAAGATTCCACAGAGCTGGCAGTATGGGACCGCCCTGACCAAGACGGGCGGTGGCTCCTACGATCCGAGCTTCGAGACCGTATCACTAGAGCAACTGGTGGACTCCCCTCTGCTGACTGGCCGCTACTTTCGCGAGTGGCCGCTGGCGCCCGAGGTGACGCCGAAGCACTATCTCGATGTTGCAGCCGATGGCCCGGAGGATCTGGAGATCAAGCCCGACCTGCTGGCCGGGTTCAACAATCTGGTGCGCGAGACCGGGGCACTTTACAAATCACGCCACTACAACAGCTACCACTTTCTGATGACACTGAGCGACCAGGTGGCGCACTTCGGCCTAGAGCATCACCAGTCGAGCGACGACCGCATTCCGGAGAAGAGCTTTCTTGATCCAAACATGGAGTTGCTGACCGGCGGCCTGCTGCCGCATGAGTTCACGCACTCCTGGAACGGCAAATACCGGCGTCCCGCAGGCCTGGCGACGGCGAACTACCAGGTGCCGATGAAGGGTGACCTGCTCTGGGTGTACGAAGGGCTCACAGAGTATCTGGGCGATGTGCTGACGGCGCGCAGCGGCATCTGGACGCCGGAGCAGTACCGCGATGCGCTGGCGCTCTCCGCGGCGACGCTCGATGCGCGTCCGGGTCGCACCTGGCGGGATCTGGGGGACACAGCAATTGCGGCGCAGATCCTCTACGAGGCAAGCGACGGCTGGGACAACTGGCGGCGCAACGTGGACTACTACCCGGAGGGTGAGCTGATCTGGCTCGAAGTCGACACCATCATCCGTAAGCAGAGTGGCGGTAAGAAGAGCATCAACGACTTCTGTGCGCGGTTTCATGGGCTGGGCGGCAACACCGCGCCCAAGGTGGTGCCGTATACCTTCGAAGATGTGGTCGAGAACCTGAACGCCGTTGTCCCCTACGACTGGGCCGGCTTTCTGCACGAACGTCTTACGACGAAGCAGGACCACGCGCCGCTGACAGGCATCACGAACAGCGGCTGGCGCCTCGCCTACAACGACAAAGAAACGGGATATGCGGAGGCGGCGGAGCAGGGGGGCGTGAATGCATGGTGGTCGCTCGGCTTGAAGATCGGCGATGGGGGCAAGGTGAACGATGTGCTGGTCGGTTCGCTCGCGGACAAGGCGGGCTTCGGACCTGGAATGCAGATCGTCGCAGTGAATGGCCGCGCCTATCAGGACGAGTTGCTGAAAGACGCGCTCGATCAGGCGAAGTCAGGTACAGCGCAGACGAACAAGGAGCCACTCGAGTTCATCGTGTCGAACACGTCGTACTTCAAGGTGCTGAAGATCGACTATCACGACGGGCAGCGCTATCCGTATCTCGAACGCGAGAAGGGTGAGAAGGATGTGCTGGAGGAGATCTTGAAGCCGATGGCGCCGCTGAAAAAATAGTGAATGGCTACGCTACTTTCAGCTACCCTTGCTCATTCGTTCGTAATCTTTCCACTTCCAATTAGCCCAAAGGTATCCAAAGAATCCGAAGAGCAGCAGAGCACACAAAAGGAATGTCAGATTAAAGAATTTCGATTGTGATTCGCCCCTATGCTGGAACTCGATCAGGATCGCCATCACTAAGCGAAACTGGCCCAAAACGACACTCCCCTAACCCAGACAAAGCGCCGTTTGCTTTGCTGCAGGGCATTTTCTGCGAAAAGACGTTGCGTCGCTTTGTACCGCGCATAAATGGCGGAGAGTTTTTTCATAGCGCTGCTTAGAATGCACGAAGTGGACGAAGAAAGCCAGAGTCACTTAGTTTTAAGTCCACGATCTCCAACTCCAACCCACCAAAGTCTGGGTGCTCGTTCAGACGGATGCGGTAGGCGAGGTCGATACGGCTGCCAGCATCGAGCGCCAACGGACGCACGCGCTCCGCCCAGCGCCAGCCGAGTGCTTTCATCACCGTCTGATCATCGCGGACGCGCATGCGGATGTGTTCGTCCTTCATGATCTGCGGCGCAGCATCGAGTGTGAGGTGGCGCGCGATAAAGATAGGCTCGTCATTGCCCATGCCGTAGGGTTCCAGTAGCCGCAGAGATTGGTAAAAGCTCTGCGTGATCTGCGCCAACGGCAGCTCAGCACTGCAGTCGAGCCGGCGCGCAAGCACTGCTGGCGTCAGCATGGTGGCAGAGTGCTGTTGCAGGCGCTCACGCAGCTCCGGCACGCGTGACGATTCCAAAGAGAAGCCGACGGCGTGCGCGTGGCCGCCGAATTTTACGAAGACGTCGTGGCAGCTTTCGAGCGCCTCCAGCAGGTGGAAGCCGGGGATGGAGCGGCCGGAGCCGTGGGCCTCGCCATCTTCGTGGCTCAACACGAGAGCCGGGCGGCCAGTGCGCTCGACGACGCGCGAGGCAAGGATTCCGAGCACGCCGCGATGCCAGCCCTGACCATCGATGACGAGGCAGCCCTGCCGCTCCAGCGAGTCTTGATTCGAGTCGGGGGCGAGCATCGCTTCAATTTCGGCGAGCACTGCGGCTTCCGTGGCACGGCGGTCGGTGTTGAGTTGATCGAGCTTTTGCGCCAGCGTCTCGGCACGCGCCCTATCGCGCGTCGTGAAAAGCTCAACCACCTCGGAGGCCACATCCATGCGGCCGGCGGCGTTGATACGCGGTCCGATGCGGAAGCCGATGTCTGTTGCCGTCAAACCCCGCTTTGCAGGGTCGAGCTGGGTCACGGCAAACAGCGCACGCAGGCCGTGGTTGACTGGCCGGCGCAACTCTGCGATGCCGAGCGACGCGATGACGCGATTTTCGCCCAGCAATGGGACCGCATCGGCTACCGTCGCGATCACCAACATCTTGAGGAACGATGGCAGCAGCTTCTCGCGCGCCCGCGTGACATCGGCTGCTTCGAGCAGCGCCTGTGCCAGCTTGAATGCCACCCCCGCACCGCAGAGATACTTGCAGGGGTAGCCACAGTCGGGCTGATTAGGATTGAGAACGGCCAGCGCTTTTGGGAGTTCGCGGCCGGTCTCGGGCAAGTGGTGGTCGGTGACGATCAGGTCCAGCGAGAGCCGTGCGGCCTCGTCTGCCGCGGCGAAGGCCCGGATGCCGGTATCCACGCTGATGACCAGCCGCACGCCCTCCGCGGCCGCGCGCGTCAGCACCTCGGCCTGCATGCCATAGCCATCGCGCAGGCGATGCGGGATGTGGAAGCGGACGGTACCGCCGAGGATCTCAATGGCTGTCTTCAGCAGCACGATGGCGGTCGTGCCATCGACGTCGTAATCCCCATAGATCAGGATCGGCTCGCGCTCCGCGATGGCACACTGGATGCGCTCGACAGCGGCGGCCATACCATGCAGAGCGTAGGGATCGAGCAGGTGATCAAGTGTGGGATGGAGAAAGCGAGCCGCGTCGGCAGCATCGTTGATGCCGCGCTCCAGCAGTAGGGAAGCAACCTGCAGTGGAAGACCTGTGGTCTGCGCGAGGGCGGCGATCGCTGAAGGATCGAGTTCCGGAAGCAGCCAATGCGCGTACGCAGGAGCGTAGGATGCGGTGCTGACGACAGGGTTCACCGGGCTCTCGCTACTCGTCGTCTGCATCCTCGTCGATGACGATGTCGCCGACACTCTCCAGCGATTCGAGCAAGTGCTGGTAGCGGTCGTACCACTCGGTCGAGCTCTCGTGCAGGAACATGATGCCCTGATGAGCAAAGCCAAGCTGCACAAAGCCGGTCTTGCCGACGTAGTTCACTAAAAATTCGGCGTCTTCGGAGTCCGGCACTTCGTCGGGGAAGTTGAAGTCGCGCAGATCTTCGAGCAAGGACTGCAGGTCTTCCTTCTCCAGCGTGATATCGCTCATGGTGATGAAGGGTGCCTGCGCGGTCTTCGCCATTTCAACGAAGTCCTTCCAGCTGTCCGGGTTCTGCTCGTCTTCCCAAAGGACCGAGGCAACGTCTTCCATCACGAAGCCGGGAAGGCGGCGCATGCCGTGTCCTTCGATGAAAGCGATCATGTCGTCTTTGAGGGAGTGCAGGCTGTCTGGTGGCATCATTCCGTCGCTTATTCTCGCAGATGACGCCCGGTGTCTGCAGGGCGCGGCCGAGGAAAACCGGACGCGTCCTTTCCCGTAGTCTGGAACGGGAGCATACGATTGGCGACTTTTGAAAGACATCTGTTCATCTGCACCAACCAGCGCGAGCCAGGCAGCGCCCGGGGCTGCTGCGCGCCCGACGGTAAGGGGGAGTTGCACAAGCTGTTCAAGGAGGCCGTCGGCGAGGCGGGGGTCAAGGCGACCGTGCGAGCCAACAAAGCCGGCTGCCTGGACCAGTGCGAGCACGGACCGGTCGTGGTGGTGTATCCGGAAGCAGTCTGGTACGGTGGCGTGCAGCCTGAAGACGTGGGCGAGATCGTTGACCAGCACATCGTGCATGGGCGCCCGGTCAACCGTCTGCGTCTGCCGGAGAGCTGTATCAACACCGCATCGTGTCCGCATAAACCACGTCCACGCTAGGGTTTCCGGCTCCGGAACGAGCCGCGCAGGTATGCTATATTCCGGAGAGCGATCGATGATTTTTTCCAACGACTACGTGGGCTATCTGGCTCGCAAGACAGTGCGCGAACTGCTGGAAGCAAAGGTGATCAAGACGGCGAAGCCGGCGCTCCTCTCGGAGCGTGTGGCTGCCGGCCTGATGGACGAGCTGAAGCTCGAAGACCGGATCAACGAAGAGGTCCGCCTCATCCTCGAAACCTACCAGGAAGACATGCGCAAGACGGGGGCGAGCTATCCGGAGATGTTCAAGAAGGTGAAGACGGAACTGGCGCGGAAGTACAAGGCGGTGCTGTGAGAATCTCCCGGGACAAGCTCAATCGACTGGCACATGTGGTGGCCGACACGCTGGCGGATGTCGACGAGTGCGAGTTCCAGGAGGACCGCAACACGGTCCGCCAGGAGGCGCGTAAGGTGCTGGAAGCGCTTCTGCTGGAAGAGACAAAGTTGGATGGGGCCGCCCGGCTCAAGATCTCCTCCCAGCGCCGGATCATTCCCGAAGGCAGCATGGAGTGGGACATCCTCTATCGCAAGTACTACAACGAAGAGGTCAAGAAGCTCGGGATCTGACCCGACTTGGTACTCAGGGTTCGGCTTTGTCCCTCGAAGTAAATTTGTTACAGTAGAACCGGTGGAGACCCCGTCCACTTACCGTGTGGCGCTATCGTTCAGGGGTTAGGACGCGGCCCTCTCAAGGCTGAAACATGGGTTCAATTCCCATTAGCGCTACCAACCACCTCTTATCTCTACAACTTAGCTGCGGCAGAGTGCTTAGCGCCAGTCGTGCGTGTTGTCTATCTGCGACAAATTTCTGTGCGCGGTGTTTCTACTGCTGTACATTAGGTCAACTCAGCCACATGACCTACGGGGTGGAGGCTTCACCGAGGGCGTAACCGCGCAATCGGATTCATGAACGCAGGTAACGCCCTGACTTCGGTAATTCCGCCTGGGTATGATTCCCCGCTACTTGTTTGATAGATAGTCTCGATCTGTCAATGATATAGGCGCGATCCACTGATGATTCGAATCTCCAAACCGGCCATCCTCGTCGCAATCGCTCTGATGAGTCTGCACGTGATCGTCGCCGTGGCGGGACCCTCGGAGATCACCTCGAATGTGCTTATCACGCTGGCTCCGTTTCTGGCGTCGGTCTCGTGTCTCTGGAGGAGTCGGGGGAAGCCTTCGCTGCTCGCAGACAAGTGGCGATTGCTTGGCGTTGGTCTTGCCATCTGGGCCATCGGGCAGGGGTGCTTCACGTATGTAGATATCGTCCACCATGAGATTCAAGCGGTGGCATTGCCCTCGGACTTCTGGTTTCTGGTCTACGGCATCTTCCTTCTGCTTGCTGTCTGTTCGGTCGGTGAGGATCAGGACTCGACCGCCATCTTGATCGCGGACAGCGCGCAGGCCACACTGGCCATCGTCCTGATCTACGTCACTCTGTTCATGAACGTACATCTCGGTCAGCGATCGATGCCGACCTTCCAGCTGAACTCACTCTACTTTGCCGAGAACCTTGCGCTCGCGGTTGTGACGACGCTGCGCCTGTTTGCCATGCCGGATGGGGAGGATCGTTACTTCCACCGCGCTGCGTGTACCTTCGCGTGGCTTATGTTGGTGGTCTCGACGCCGTTGAACTACATAGACACGTATGTGCAGACCACCGACAGCAAGCCGATCGAAGTCGCATGGCAGCTCCCGTTTCTCGCCATCGTCATCATGGCTTTTTCGAACGAGGAACGTGCGAAGCCGGTGCCTGCAGAGCAGCAGCGCTCCTGGGGCGCCATGATGGTCTACAACGCAAGCCCGGTCTTTTTCACGATGTGCGTGCTGCTGCTGGGAGCGCACATGGCGCAGCATCGTTTTAGGACAGGTTTCGCTGCGGTAGTGGCTGCCTTAGCGATCTACACCTTTCGCGCCTCGATCCTGCAGACCCGTTTGCGCCAGGTGCAGGAGAGTCTGAACGATACCGAACGGTCTTTACGGCTGCTGAACCGTCAGTTGCATGAACAGAGTCTGTTGGATCCGCTGACCGGTGTCGCGAACCGGCGCCGCTTCGAACAAGTGCTCGAAGTCGAGTGGAATCGTGCCCTTCGATCGGGTTGGCCTATCTCCGTCATCATGCTGGATATCGACCACTTCAAGTCCCTGAACGACCGCTATGGTCACGTCCGTGGGGACGAATGCCTGACTGCTGTCGCACAGGTGCTGCGCCGCGATCTGCGCCGCGGTGGAGAGCTGCTGTCTCGCTACGGCGGTGAGGAGTTTATTGCGATTCTCCCCAACGTGGATGGAGATGGCGCGATGCTGACGGCGGAGGCCATGCGCAGTCGCGTGCATCAGCTGGGGATTGAAAACCATGGCTCACCGATTGGCCGACTGACCGTGAGCGTGGGTGTGTGCTCGATCATTCCCGTGGGTGGACTGAGCCGGGAAGGCCTCGTGCAAGCGGCCGACGCGGCGCTCTATCGAGCCAAAGCCGGCGGCCGAAACCTCGCAGAGATGGGCACTCTTCCGACTTCGGCACGACCGAGCGGCGCGTTGGTCCAGCCCGGAATGGGCGCTCACCTGGTCGAAGAGTAGCTTGCCACCGGATCGGTCACGTGAGGCTGGGCCTTCCGCGCCACGTCCAGCGCTTGCGACAGATCGGCGATGATGTCCCGCGGATCCTCGAGCCCCACCGACAACCGCACCAGCCCATCCGTGATGCCGACGCGCTCGCGCAGATCGCGCGGCACATCGCCATGCGTCATGCTTACCGGATGCGTAATCAGTGTCTCGGCAGCGCCCAGGTTCTCTGCCAGCACGCAGAGCTGGACAGCATTCATCAGTGCTGTACCCGCTTCCGCCCCCTGCTTCAATTCAAATGCCAGCATGCCACCGTGCAGGGCGTGCTGGCGCTCCGCAAGCGCTCGCTGCGGGAAGCTGGGCAGGCCTGGGTAATGTACGCGGGCAACGTCCGGATGCCGTTCCAGCCACTCGGCAACCACCTGCGCGCCACGCGAGTGCTGCTGTAGCCGCAAGGGCAGCGTCTTGATGCCACGCGCCGTGAGCCACGCCTCATGCGGCGACTGAATCGAGCCCAGAGTCTTGCGCACGAGACGCAGCCGAGCCAGAATCGTTTCGTCCCGTGCAGCGATAGAGCCGCCGACCGTGGCGTTGTGTCCCTCGATGTACTTGGTGGTCGAGAGCAGCGTGATATCTGCGCCCAGATCAAGAGGACGGAGCAGCAGCGGCGTCAGGAAGGTGTTATCGACCACGAGTGACAATCCGGCCGCACGGGTGATGGCTGCGATGGCAGCGACATCGGTCAGCTTCAGGGTAGGGTTGGCCGGCGTCTCGATGAAGACCATGCGCGTGGCGGGTGTGATGGCTGCCTGCACCGCCGTTGGGTCTGCGGTATCGACAAAGCTGGCGGTGAGGCCGAAGTTCTTCAGTACCTGGTCGAAGAGCCGTACTGTGCCGCCGTAGACCACGTCTGAGAGCACGACGTGGTCGCCTGATTTCAGCAGCGCCAGGAAGATGGCAGAGATAGCCGCCATGCCCGTGGTGAAGCAAACGGCGGGTGGCGTATCTTCGAGTGCTCCGAGGGCCTCCTCCAGTGCGGAGACGGTCGGGTTCGACGCACGGGAGTAGGTATGTCCCTTGTGCACGCCTACGGCATCCTGCCGGTAGGTGGTGGACTGATAGATCGGCGTGAGCAAGGCGCCGGTAGCTGGGTCGGCATGCAGGCCGCCGTGGACGGCGCTTGTCAGGTGGTCGTCGAGGTGGAAGGTCTTTGCGGCAGGTAATTGAGAAGCAGGCTTGTTTGCTTCAGAACGATTCGAATCAAAAGGCATGGGATCCTCCGGGCACGGGAATGTCGAGACTGGACAAACGAAACCGCCATGTCACCCTAGGCGGTATGTGCACGAGAGGAGAGCGCTTCAGGCTCCTGGCGTGGACAGCAGCCCGCCTAGGGCTCGCATGGCCATAGGCATTCGCCGGGCTGGGAAGGTGCGCATTGATTCAAATGATCGGAAATGGCCGAAGGAAAGTCAAGCTGTCCGACACGTTGGTAGTGGTTCAGTTTGAAAGTAAAGACGTCCATAACAGACCTGGCACTCTGCCGAGCATCTCGACTGCCGACGCGAAGGGACGCGTCTCGGTGCTATGATCCCACCACGGTTTTTTCCGCACATAGGAAGAGACCGTGATTGGGAGGCTCGCTATGACTCAATCGTCGGTCAAAAGCAGGTGGTTGTTGGCGGTATGCGGCGTGCTCGATGCGCTAATTGCCATCCTGATCGTTGTTATGGGCAACCCGGATGGATCTGCGAATCTGCGTACATTGATACACGGCAGAGGTGCAGTTTCACAGTTGGGCCTACTTGCCCTGGCGTCAGGAGCTTGCACGATTGCAGCCAGCATTTGGGGTTCAAAAAAAGACAACTCCTGGCTTCTGATGCTGAACGGCCTTGCTTGTAGCTCACTCGGGCTTCTGGTCACTCTCGGAGCCACCAGACAAATCACTTTTCGTACCATCGCGCTCGTGATGGTCATAGTGGCGATGAGCATCGGCCTTTATGAATTGACAACCGCACGAACGTTGCGTCGGCATCCCGCAGACGAATGGCTTTTTGGCGCTGCAGGAGTGGTCTCTGTTGGTTTCGCCGTCGCGTTTCTTGCTTTCGTGCTTCGCTGGATCAAACTCGATCCGAGTCCATCGGGCAGACTTTCGATTGGCTCGGCTCGTATTTCGGTTTCACAGCGATATGCATGGTGGGGCTGGCTCTGCGCCCGAACGGGCCACGGATTCACATCGATCGCATGTCCAGCGGCAAATTCCAAACTGGCTGAACCCAGAAGAACCCTCACTATCGACACGTTTGCAACCAGCCAGCCTTAGATTGCAGATTCAGTGGCAGACGCCTCATTAGACGGGTGCCTATGTTCAGGAGCAATCTGCGTTCATCACGCCCTTGACAGCGGCGACTATAGTTGCGGATGTGGGGCACGAGCGCGCGTCAGGATCACTCTTCCCCAATCCGCTCGTTCGGAAAGAGACCCATGCTCCAGCCGTTGCCCGAAATACTCCCGGACTCCCTTGGCACTATCAACAAGACGGCCTCTGCCGCCGATCAAGAGAGATTCCCTCCGCTCGGAACCAATATCAACGTACTCATGGTGTGGCCGCGCTTCCCGTCCTCTTTCTGGGGGTTCGAAGGCGTACTGGAGATGATTCCGGAGGCCGCCATGACGCCGCCCCTCGGTCTCATCACGGTGGCTGCACTGTGTCCTCCGTCCTGGAACATCCGCCTGCTGGATCAGTGCTTTCAGGAGATTTGCGACGAAGACCTGCTCTGGGCCGACCTGGTCATGGTCAGCGCCATGCATGCGCAGCGATTCAATGCCCGCGAGATCCTCGCCCGGGCCCGCGCGCTGGGGCGTCGCACCTTCGTCGGCGGTCCCTGGGCCAGCACCGACCATGAATCTGTTCTGCAGTATGCGGACCATGTCATGGTGGGGGAAGCGGAGGAAGTCTTCGCTGGAATCGCTACGGCATTGGAAGAGGGAAGCGCGAAACGCCTTTACAACATCATCGACAAACCGGATATGACCTGCGGCCCGGTGCCTCGCTTCGATCTGCTGCAGATGAACAAGTACACGTCGATGCCGGTGCAGTTTTCGCGCGGCTGTCCCTTTCAGTGCGAATTCTGCGACATCATCACCATCTACGGCCGCAAGCCCCGCGCCAAGACACCCGCGCAGATCATCGTGGAGCTCGATACCTTGCGCGCGCTGGGCTGGCGCAATGAGGTGTTCATCGTCGATGACAACTTCATCGGCAATCATCACAAGGCTCTCGCCTTGTCGCGTGAGCTGGCCGAGTGGCAGGTGCGCCACGACCATCCTTTTTCCTTCTACACAGAAGCGTCCATCGACCTCGCCGACAAGACCGAATTACTCAATGCGATGGTCGAAGCGAATTTCATGTACGTCTTCATCGGTATCGAGACGCCTTCGTCGGAGGCGCTGAAGGAATCTCGCAAGTTCCAGAACCTTCGCAAAGACAACGTGCAGCAGGTCCGCATCATTCAGGAGGCCGGCCTCTGGGTGCTGGCCGGCTTCATCGTCGGCTTCGACTCCGACGATGCGACGATTTTCGAACGACAACGTGAGTTCATCGAACTGACGAACATTACCTGGGCGATGGCCGGCGTCCTGCAGGCGCCACCCACCACGGCCCTCTACGACCGGATGAAGCGCGAAGGGCGTCTGCACGAAGATAGCGAAGCGCTCACCAACTTCAGTCCGCCGAACTTCGACACCGTTCTTCCCGTGCCGGTCTTGCTGCGCGGTCTCAGCACGCTGTTGTCCGGTCTCTACGAGGCGAAGCCGTTCTTCCAACGAGCATTGCGCTCGCTGGAGGTATGGCAGCCCCGCGCCAGCCAGATTCCACCGGAGCTTCCCATGGCTTACAACCTGCGTGTTCTGGCGACGTCCATGTGGCGCCAAGGCATGCGCTCGCCCTACAAACAGGAGTACTGGAAGTTCCTGTTTCAACTCTTCCGCAGGTTCCTGCGCCAGCCGGCGAAGCTGTGGCTGGGATTTACGGTACTGATGTCGGCACACCACTTCCTGATTTACTCCCGCGAGGTCGCCACGCAGCTCGAGCAGGAGTGCAAAGAATTCGAGTCACGCGAGATCATGTCGCCCCGGCTGCCTGTTTCGTCCACAAGTGCCGCGGCACAGCTGGCCGCCCGAGCGTGACGCATTGAAAAAATGATTCAGGGCTTTCGTCAGGCTTTTTTCTTTAAGAAAAAGCCTACATAACTGGATCTCGGGCCACCTCACAATAACCTTGCTTTGCTTCAGAAGGTGAATGAGAAGCCGGCAGTCACGCGGTCCTGACGGAGAGGGCCATCCAGAATCGGTCCGACAACGGTGAGAGTAGTCTGCTCGTCTACAGTGATGCCGGACAGGATATCTTTCTGCGATTTGCTCCAGAAGTCCGGCTGCGAGGTCAGCGTCTCGCGAAAGTCCGCACGCACCATCCATCTTGGCGTCAGTCGATAGCGGGCGCCTCCGCCATAGTTCAATCCAGGCTGAAAGATGCCGCCGCCATCGAGCGGCGGGGTGCTGCCGAAGTTGTATGCTGCGCTGATCAAACCGATATTGCTGAGGCCGAGCCGGTACCAGCCCGGCGCTTTCTTAATGGGCGCATCGGAGATATGCATCAGTTGAAGCGATGGTCCGACGGCGAAATAAGGACGGAGGCGTGAGGTCTTCGGACGGACGTTTACCAGCAGGTTGTAGGTGAACTGGGAGGTGCGCAGGCCGGTGTTTGCGAACTCGATCTGGTTTACTTCCGAGGCAGTGGTGGAATCGGTGCCGACTACGGCCAGCCCAAGGTTGAACTCGGTGAAGCTGTGGTCGTAGCTGAACTCGTGCGACAGATATTTCTGCGGGTTCAGGGTTACCGTGCCCCCAAGCTCCCACCCATTGTGAAGTGCATTGCCCAGAGCCAGCACAAGCGCGCTCTGGACCGGCGCCTCCTCGGTGAAGACGTAAGCGACCGCGCCGCCATTGCCACCGTAGTAGCCGTGGAAGCCCACGCGAAGTCCCAGCTCGACGGTCGGAGGCACCCAACGCAGCGCTTTGTCGGCTGAGCCAGCGGAGGACGTACGCCATGCGGGCCGCGAGGAGAGTGTCGCGTAGTCCTCGCGTGGGCGGGAGCCCGAGTCGATGGTGTACTTCTCGCCATCCACATTCATCTGGCGTTCGGGCGCTTCGGCTTTGCGTTTTTTTGCGTCCAGTCCATAGCGAATGCCGGAGTAGGCCATGATGCCGACGTTGTCGCGAAGGATGTTGTTCTTGAGAGTCAGCACCGTCTGTCGGGTCGTGCGATCGAATCGGTTGCCATGCTCGCGCAGAGCGATGTTTTGTTGCCCCGCGGTTTCGTCGACGGGATGCTGGCAGTCGTTCAGCTGCAGGATCGCGATTCTGCCATCGGTGATGAGGTCTTCGTTCGTGCCGTTCTTGGGATTTGCGGGGAGCCAGGGCCGCGTAACCAATTGCACCCCGGAGACACAGCCGGTGTAGATCAGATCGTTGACGACCTTGGCGCGCTCGTTGTCGATGTGGCTGTCGATGAGATGGATGAAGGTCTTGTTCTTCTTTGAGAAGCCGATGCCGATGTCGTGGGTGGAAGAGGATGTCCAGACCGGTTCGCCATTCCATGTCTGCGTCGTCGTCCAGATGCGGAGATGATGGCGCTTGGAGAAGGTATTCAGCGTCTTCGCGTAGGCGTAGTCCGGCGGCTTGCCATCGAGCACAAGGATGGACATCGGCGCGCGGCGATACCCCTGATTTTCGGCAATGGAACGGACCGTGCTGTAGGTGCTTCCCGCGTTCAGACTGTCCACCACCAGCCATCCACTCGCTGCGAAGGCACGCGTCAGAGCGTCGGCGCTGCCGATGAACGAAAGATTTGTCAGGTCGGAGGGGGTTTCCTTTTTGCTTTCAGTAAAGGTACGGAAGGGAAGCTTGCGCACCATGTCGCCGAATGCGTCACGTTCGTCCGCGTTCGTGACTATCGGCGGAATGACAGCGCCTGAGGCGCCGGGAAGGTTGAGCGGCGCGGCCAGCCTGGCAAGCAGCTCCGTGCCGGCGGGAAGCGTGATCTCCGGTTCAGAAAACCGCAACACGCTCGCGGAACCGGCGGTGGTGAAGATTGCTGCAATCGGGTCACCGAAGGCCAGGGTGCCGACGATGCCGGAGGCGCGGCTGCTCAAGGTTGATGTAGAGCGAATGCCCTGAACCTGGCCTTTCTTGTTGATGCTCTCCCGTGCATTTTCTACCTCGGTGATGCGCACTTCGATCGGCAGGGATGTGCCATCGGAGAGGACGAGATGATCGAAGCGCAGTTCGATCTCTGCCGTCTCGTGAGCCAGCCCTAGCCCAACCTTGCGAACGCCGGCGACAGAGCCCTGAATCGTCGTTCCAAGCGGGATCAGGATTTTGCCCCTCTCGTTGACCGGCGAGATGAGGATGCCGGTGATCCTGGTACCGGCGGGGGTGGAGTAAGAACTGATCGGCTGTTGGATACGGATCTCCAGCGGCGTACCGGTGAGCAGTGTTTCGGCCTGGAGCGTTGCAGCAGACATCGCGATCGCGAGAGATGCAAGCACTGCGAGACAAAGGTAGCGAATGAACAACGTGGCCTCCCTGCCGATAGTCCAGCAAGAGAATGCCACGTGACGGGGTAGGAGCGCCACGCGGCTCAGGGGGACGATTGACGCTAACACGAAGCATCCGAGACGGTGGACAAAAAGACGCCGGGCAGAGGACGGAATCGCCCACGATCAAGAAACCGCAAAGGCCTGCACATCACCCGGCCCTAAATGAGGATGCACCGGCTCGCGCAAACAAAAGAACAGCAGATCTCTCCGATACCCTGTCACTCCGTCAGGGTCCGGTCGAGATGACAGATGAGTTGCTCTCAGGCGGGACTCTCTCCGAGCGCGCTCCCGGCCATTGCTGGTGTATCGGTGTCTTGCGGTTCTGTCTCTGGAAGGAAGAAGAAGACCATCAGGAACGCGGCCAGAGCAACCCCACCCAGACCCAGAAACGAAACGCGGAAGCCGGAAAGATGGATGAGGTAGCCGCCGTAGGTGTTGCTGAGTGCGGCGCCCGCTCCGACGGCTGTGGCCAGCGCGCCTGCTGCCAGATTGAAACGACCGGTACCGCGAGTGCGATCCGCGATCACCAGCACCGATACCACGCCGAAGACAGTGTTGGCGATGCCGTCAAGACACTGAATCGCAATGAGTGCTGCAGGGATGTGCGTGAGCGTGTAAAGCACGGCACGGATCGGCAGAACGCCAAAGCCGATCAGCAGCAGCGGCCTGCGTCCATGACGGTTGGCCTGCGTGCCGACCCATGCAGCGGTGAAGGAGATGATGAGCTGCGTAACGATGACGCACGCCGTCATGAAGGCTACTGCTGTCTTCGAATCGCTTTTGCTGAGCAGCGCGCCCAGCTCCGGCAGCATGGCCGCATTGGCGAAGTGAAAGAGAAAGCAGCAGACCAGGAAGAGCATGAGCACGCGGTCCCGAGAGAGAAGTTTGAGGGTATAGCCGAGCCCTTGATTCTCCTTCACGCGCTCGCAGCCGCCACGCGCGCGCTCATAGTCGATCTCGCCCGGCTTGATCAATAACGTGCACAGGACGGTGGGCGCTACCAGACAGGCCGCCGTAATAAAAATGGCGCGATTGCCCAGATAGTGGCTGACGGCGAGAATAAGCAGCGCAGCGGCAACATTGCCGGCGGAGTTGAAGGCCTGGTTCCTGCCGAACTGCCGGTCAAAGCCCTTTGTACCGACCAACCCCATAGTGATGGCGGCGAGTGCTGGCGCAAGAAACGGCCCAGCCCCGCCAATGAGCGCCTGCGCGCTGTAGACGGCGAGCCTGGAGGTCTTCCACGCCAGCAGGAGCGCGCCGACGGCCAGCACTAGTGCACCCAGGACGAGAATCAGCCGCTTCCTCCGAGCCTGATCGACGATGCCTCCGGCCGGCGTCTGCAGCGCGACCGTCACCAAACCACCGAAGGTCAGCACATAGAGTGCGTTCGACGCGCTCCAATGGGAGGCGACAAGGTAGGCAGCTAGGAATGGTCCGAGGCCGGTCTGTACGTCCGCCAGAAAGAAATTGCTGGCCTCCAATGCGTGGAGGCTGGTGCGGCTGGCTTGCAGTGCATCAGGCATCGGCTCGTTTCCATGCGGCACATATGCCGGTCCGTCTGTAGTGGAATTGCAGCTTTAGGATGCTGCGTTGCTTACTTGCCGCTGCATGTACGCATTTCGCACACACTGCGTTCGGAATCCGCACTCTGCTTGGTTTGATCGAAGAATGACACGAACCGAATGACTGGCTACTTTCTCTACCAGCCTAGGTCGGGTCTTGATCGGGCTTTGCTCGAAGACGGAAATGTGACAGAGTATTGAACAACCCCACAGTTTCATCGGCACCGCGATCCCTGTCGCATCCGGTGCGTTGTTTTGGCGTCCTCGTGTCACGTTGCCATGGTCGGTAGCATTGCTTGCCGCGACTCCCAGTGCAGTCCGGCGACCCATACTCAACCTCTGCTTGAAGGGAGCCGGATGCGTTCTTTGGTGAAGTGTTTCAGCATGGCAATTGGCCTAGCGGTGCTTCCGCTGTGGGTCCATGCACAAAGCGCTGGTGCGGGAAGCGCAGCAGACATCGCTGCGTTGAAGCAGGCGGTCGCCGATGCCAAAATGTCCGCGGACAACAGCTGGATGCTGGTCAGCGCGGCGCTGGTGCTGATGATGACCGGACCGGGTCTGGCGCTCTTCTACAGCGGCCTGGTGCGCAAGAAGAACGTATTGGGCACCATGATGCAGAGCTTCGCCATGATGGCGGTTATCTCTGTGACCTGGGCACTGGCCAGCTATAGTCTGGCCTTCGATTCCGGGACCGCCTTCATCGGCGGGCTGCACCATCTCTTTCTGCGCGGTGTTGGCGCTGCGCCGGACGTAGCGTACGCGCCCACCATTCCGGCGCAGACGTACATGATCTACCAGATGATGTTCGCCATCATCACCCCGGCCCTGATCACCGGCGCATTCGCCGAACGCATGAAGTTCAGCGCGATGGTGCTGTTCACCGTGCTGTGGTCGTTCGTGGTCTACGATCCCATGGCCCACATGGTGTGGGGGCAGGGTGGACTGCTGAACGTATCGGGCGGACGCTTCCCATGCCTGGACTTTGCCGGCGGCACGGTCGTCCACGTCACATCGGGCGTTTCCGCGCTGGTGTGCGCGCTCTATCTGGGCAAGCGCATGGGCTATCCCAAGGAGAAGATGGCGCCGCACTCCGTGGTGCTCAGCTTCATCGGCGCGTGTCTGCTGTGGGTGGGCTGGTTTGGGTTCAATGCCGGCTCGGCGCTCTCCTCCGGACCGCTGGCGACGGCCGCGTTCGTCAACACGCATCTCGGCGCGGCGGCGGCGGCAATCGGCTGGATGCTGGCCGAATGGATTCGCCAGGGCAAGCCAAGTGCGCTGGGCGGCATCTCGGGCGCGGTGGCAGGACTGGTAGCGATCACCCCGGCGGCTGGATTCGTGCAGCCGATGTCGTCCCTCGTCATCGGTCTTCTGGCAGGCCTGGTCTGTTACACCATGGTTACGGTGGTCAAGCAGCGCTTTGGGTATGACGACTCGCTGGATGCCTTTGGCGTGCATGGAGTCGGCGGCACGCTAGGTGCGTTGCTGACCGGCATCTTTGCTTCCAGCGTCATCAATCCGGTGTTCAAGGACGCCGCCGGGAATACATTGCCGGTGGGTGTGATTGAAGGACACTGGGGGCAGTTGCTGAATCAAAGTGTGGGTATCCTGATCGCGATTGTGCTATCCGTAGTGGGCACCCTGCTGCTGCTGAAGATAGTAGATCTTGTGGTCGGGTTGCGCATGTCTCCAGAACAGGAGGCAGAGGGCATGGATGTGACCCAGCATGGTGAAGAAGGATACGACTGGGCCTAAGGGGACAGCCCATGGCGAGGAGCATGCATGCAGAAGATTGAAGCGATCATCCAGCCATCGCGGCTGGACGCTGTGAAGGAGGCGCTGATCGAGATCGGCGTCGATGGAATGACCATCCTCGAAGCGCGTGGCCACGGCCGCCAGAAGGGACACACGGAGTTCTATCGCGGCCGCGAATACACCGTGGATCTGCTGCCGAAGGTGAAGATCGAGCTGGTGGTGCACGACGAGTTCGCGGAGAAGGTGATCAACACCATCGCGACAACAGCGCGTACGGGACACATCGGTGACGGCAAGATCTTTGTGTCGCGCATTGACGAAGCGGTCCGCATTCGCAACGACGAGCGCGGCGAGACTGCGCTGTAACGTAGCCAGGCGCCCAAGCGGGAGGTCATGTGATGACGCAGCCACTGGCTTCAGTCAACGCCGCGACGGACTACTATCGCGCGGAGCTTCGAGCGCTTGAAACTGCCTTTGCTCGCCACGGCGATGGGACAGCCTGCCTGCGGCGGCGCACGTCTGTGGTGGACACGCTGGTGACCGGGCTGTGGTCCCTGCTGGGCGGGGACAGTCAGCCCATTTCGCTTGTCGCCACGGGTGGCTATGGACGCCGTGAGCTTTTTCCGTACTCGGATATCGACCTTCTCTTCCTCTGCGCAGAGCCGCGTGTCGAGGGCGTATCGCGTGAGCTGATCCGCAATACCAGCCAGGCCCTTTGGGATATCGGCCTCAGGGCCAGCGCAGTCACCCGCAGCGTGCGAGAGTGCGACCGCTTCACGGCGGAGAACTACGAGTTCACCCTGTCGCTGCTGGACCGGAGGATGGCCGGCGGCGATCCGGCTCCTTACCTTGTTTTGCAAGACAAGGTGCTGCCGTCGCTGATTGCCCGCGAGGCAGACACGATACAGCAACTGTTGCAAAAGACGCTCCTGGATCGCTATGCACGCTTCGGCGGCACGATCTTTCATCTAGAGCCGAACGTGAAGGAGGCACCCGGCGGACTCCGCGACCATCACACGGCGCAATGGTATGCCGCGCTCGGCTGGGTTCGAGGAACAAAGGCATGGCCGCGCAGCGCCGATCTGCAACCGGATGCCGAGATGCAGTCCGCGGTAGAGTTCATGACCGCGACACGCTGTTTCCTTCACCTGCGGACACATCGCGACGACAACATCCTGAGCTGGCACGCGCAGGACGAGGCAGGCGCGCAAAGCATCGGTCTTGAGACTGGCGGCACTGCCGATCCGGCGTACTGGATGCGTACCTACTACCGGCATGCACGGACTATCTCGCGCGGTATCACCCCGCTGTTGGAGCAACCCTCCGCTTCGCGGTCTTTCTTCCCGCGCCGCCGGCGAAAGGTCGCTCTCGAAGGAACGCCATTCGTGCTGGCGGATGGCCGCGTCGATCTAGGCGATGAGGAGGCCGGCGTTGATCCGGAGTCCGTGCTGCGGGTCTTTGCAGAGATTGCCGAGCAGGGATCTCGATTGACGCTGCGGGCGGAGTCCGCCATCAGCCAGGCCCTTCCTGTGTTGAATTTGCATCTGCCGGAGGGGCCATTTCTGCGGGCCGGCCTGCAACGCATCCTGCTGGGGCGGCATGCGGCCCAGGCACTGCGCACCATGCATACGCTGGGTGTACTGGAGATGCTGGTGCCGGAGTTCCATGGCATTGACGCACTCGTCATTCGCGACTCGTATCACCGCTACACGGTGGACGAGCATACCTTCCTGACGATTGAAACTGTGCATGCGCTACGGGATGTTGCGCAGGACTGGGAGCGCCGCTTTGCGGGTCTACTCACGGAGATCGATCGGCTGGACCTGCTTCTCCTCGCGCTGCTGCTGCACGACACCGGTAAAGCCAGCCGCAGTGGGGACCACACGACGCAGAGTGTGGAACTCGCCGAATCTGTGCTGGACCGGCTGGGGATGGAAACGGAGGAACGCGAGATCGTGCTGGCGCTGGTGCGCGATCATCTCGCGATGTCCGCTGCGTTGCGCCGGGATATCTTCGATCCGGAGACGCTGCGCGCACTGGCGGAGAAGGTGGCGACGCCCATGCGCTTGCGCATGCTCTGCCTGATGACTTACGCCGATGTGCGCGCCGTAAACCCGGAGGCGCTGACACCGTGGAAGGCGGAGAACCTGTGGCAGCTATTCATCGCGACCTCAAATTGGTTGGATCGCAATGTGGATGAAGAGCGCTACCATGCGTCGGTCGATCCGGCATTGCTGCGCCGCATCACCGCCCTAGTGCCGGATCGCGCTGAGGAGATGCGGCGCTTTCTCGAAGGCCTGCCGCAACGCTATGTACAGACGCGGCTTCCGAACCAGATTTGCACGCACCTCGACATGTCCAGCCGTCTTGGCCAGCAGCACGTGCAGCTGGCATTGCGGAAGACACGCCATCTCTTCGAGTTGGAGCTGATCGCCAAGGACCGGCCGATGCTCTTCGCCGATATGGCCGGGACGCTCTCCGCGCTGGGCATGAACATCGTAAAGGCGGAGGCATTCGCCAACGAAGAGGACATCGTCGTAGACAGCTTTCTCTTTGCCGATTCGTTCGGCACCTTGGAGTTGAACCCGTCCGAGTTCGGATTGTTCACGCAAAAGGTCATGGACGCTGTGACGAAACGAACATCCGTGGACCAGCTACTGCGTGCGCGACGGCATGCTGCCTCGGCACCGGTGAAGATGCAAGTAGAGACGCGCATCTCCTTCGATGACACAGCATCGAGCGTCAGCACCGTGATGCAGGTGGTGGCTCAGGATGGCCCCGGCTTATTGCGCACGATCGCTTCGGTGATTGCCACACACAGCTGCGACATCCGCATCGCGTTGATCGATACCGAGGGGGAGCTGGCGGTAGACGTCTTCTATCTCACCGAGTCGAAGGATCGACTCGACGATGCATTGAAAGCTCGGCTCTCGGAGGACCTGAACGCAGCGATCCAGGCGCTGCGACCGGCCCCAGCGCTTGCACGCTAAGCAGATCCCTCCACTGTCCTTCACTTCGTTCAGGTCCGGTAGGGAGGACGAGCATCGAGGAAACCTGCTCCGGATGCGAGGCCGACGCTATGCCTGCGGGCGAGGCGCCAGTTTCACCATAGTCCGTTGGGTGGCATCCCAATCGGCAAGCAGGGCGGCCGCACGCTGACTGCGCGCGCTCTCCGCGTGCAACGTCAGTAACGCGTGCACCTGCGCTGCAGAGTCCGCATCGTCCACGAGCGGCGATGCATCGAGAAACTCCGGATGAAAGCGCTGCTCGCCGACGAAGCTGCCGTCTTCATCGAGCACCCACGCGATGCCGCCGGTCATGCCGGCGCCGAAGTTCTGCCCGGCGCGGCCCAGCACCAGCACGGCGCCGCCGGTCATGTACTCACAGCCGTGATCGCCTACGCCTTCCACGACCGCAACAGCGCCCGAGTTGCGCACGGCAAAGCGTTCGCCCGCGCGCCCGGCGGCCAGCAGACGGCCCGCGGTGGCGCCGTACAGCGACACATTGCCGAGCAGAACGTGATGCGCGCTTTCGCGTGCGGCATCGCCCTCCGCGCGCAGGATAAGCTCGCCGCCGCAGAGGCCCTTGCCGACAAAGTCGTTCGCGAGCCCCTCCAGGATGAGCCGCATGCCGTGAACGGCGAAGGCTCCAAAGGATTGCCCAGCGACGCCCTGCAGTTCAATCTCAACCGGCGCAACCGGGTCACGATGATGCAGCCGTTCCAGCGCGAGTTCGCCTGCAATGCGTGCGCCTACCGCGCGATGCCGGTTGGCGATATCGCTGCTGACATGGAAAGGCTTGCCCTCGCGCGCCGCATGTAACGCGGGCTCGATCCATGGATCGTCCAGCGCAGGCTGCCCCTGCGGGCGCGTATTGCGTTGGCCTCCCCAGGCGCGAGTACCGGTGACCGGCGCAGCCAGCATGCGGGTCAGGTCGAGCGCGGCTATGCGACGCGTCTGTTCCAGCAGATCGGTGCGACCGACGGCATCGCCCAAGCTCGTAAGCCCCAGACCGCCCAACATACGGCGAAGGTCGCCGGCGAGCCCTTCGAAGAAACGCACGATATGTTCCGGCTTTCCACGGAATTTCGCGCGCAGCTCAGGCTTCTGCGTCGCAATGCCGGTGGGGCAAGTGTTGAGGTGACACTGCCGCGCCATGTCACAGCCAATGGCGACCAGAACGGCAGTGCCGAAGGCGTATTCATCCGCACCCAGCATGGCAGCGATCAGCACATCGCGCGCCGTTTGCAGGCCGCCGTCGCAGCGAAGACGGACGCGGCCGCGCAGACCCTCCGCCAGCAGGGACTGTTGTGCTTCGGCAAGACCCAGCTCCCATGGATTGCCGGCGTGCTTGATGCTCGATAGCGGAGACGCTCCAGTACCGCCGCTGTGGCCTGCGATAACGATGTAATCGGCAAATGCTTTGGCAACGCCGGCAGCGATAGTCCCAACGCCGAAGGAGGAGACAAGCTTGACGCCGATGGCCGCGCGCGGATTAACCCGCTTCAGGTCATAGATAAGCTGCGCCAGATCCTCGATCGAGTAGATGTCATGGTGCGGCGGCGGGCTGATGAGCATGACACCGGGCTGAGCGTGGCGCAGGCGCGCAATCAACTCCGTGACTTTGTGTGCCGGGAGTTGACCGCCCTCGCCGGGCTTCGAGCCCTGGGCGATCTTGATCTCAATCTCTTCCGCATTCGCCAGATATTCAGCGGTGGCGCCGAAGCGGCCGGAGGCGAGTTGCTTGATCTTGTTGTTGCGCAGGGACCGTCCGCCGGTCGCCGGATCCGGTGCGTAGACCACGGGATCTTCGCCGCCTTCGCCGGTGTTCGAGCGTGCGCCCAGCAGGTTCATGGCCTCGGTGATGGTGGAGTGTGCCTCGGGGCTAAGCGAGCCCAGAGACATAGCCGATGCGATGAAGCGCCGCATAAGCGCGGGCGCGGGCTCCACTGCATCTTCGGCTAACGCCGGCCCTGCAGCGCGAATGTTCAGCATGTCGCGCAGGACCTGCGGCGCGGCCATGGGCGCCTGTGAAAGTGAGACCAGCGTCTGCGGCTCGGCAACGGCAGCAGTGCCGCGCACGGAGCCCACATTGCTTTGGACCACCTTCACGCGCTGCGGTTGCCACTGGTGCGGTTCGGCTGCATCCGCCTTGCGAAAACGCACCCAGCCGTAGTCGGGAAGGTCTGCCCCGGTGCCGGAAAGACCAGGTCCGCCGGCAGCGGGTGGTTCCGGAGGAAAGGTCTCTTGCCAGGCGCGGCGGACCTGCGCTTCGATCTCGGGAAAACCAATGCCGCCGAGCGGCGCGGGCGTGCCACGCAGACAGCGATGCACCACCTCGTCGTTCAAGCCGATGGAGTCGAACAGATGCGCGCCGCGATAGCTGTCGACCACCGAGATGCCCATCTTGGACATCACCTTCGCCAGTCCCAGGTCGAAGGTCTTGAGCATGTTCTGCTCGCCTTTCTCGGGATTGGCCGCCGCCGCTGTCTGCAATGCGAGCCAGGGACAGACTGCACCCGCGCCCGCGCCCAGCAACACGGCGGCGTGATGCAGGTCGCGGCAGTCGCCGGCCTCTACGGCGAGGCCGACACGGGTGCGAATGCCGGCGTCGATCAGGGAATGATGAACGGCCCCGGTGGCCAACGCCATGGGCAGCGGCAAGCGCTCCTGGCCTGCGGCTGCATCCGTGAGCAGCAGCAGCTGCGCGCCGCCGGTCACCAGCGCGATGGCCTCCAGACAAATGCGTTCGAGGGCAGCGGAGAGCGTTTCTGTTGGGGCAAAGACGCAATCCAGCACGGCCGTCGGCAGATCGGTGGCCAGGGGGTGGCTGCGTTCACGCAGTGCCTGCACCTGCCCGAGAGAAAGGAACGGTGACGCCAGCGAGAGACCGGGGATGCGCGCATGTGGATCGAGCAAATGCGGCCATGGGCCGAGACGCGTGTGCAACTGCACCACACAGGCCTCGCGCAGCGCATCGATAGGGGGATTGGTGACCTGTGCGAAACGTTGGCGCAGGTAGTTGTAAACCGGTCGCGGCGAGCGAGCAAGCGCAGCGATGGGTGTGTCATCCCCCATGGACCAGACTGCATCTTTGCCATCGATGGCCATGGGCTGCAGCACCATGCGCACGTCTTCACGGGTGTAGCCGAAGAGTCGCTGCAACGCGAGCAGCCGTTCACCGGGCAAACCGCTCTTCCAGCCAGTGGCGTCGGTTAAGGCCAGGTCGGAGACGAGTGTCTCGTACTCGACCTCGCGATCGAAGCGGGCGAGGATCTCCCGCGTGTCGAGCACTTCGTAGCTCTTCAGATCGACCACCAGCATCTCGCCCGGCCCAAGCCGGCCGCTCTCAAGAATGGACTCGGGATCGAGATCGACCAAACCCGCCTCGGAGCCGGCGACGACCAACCCATCGCGAGTGATGAAGTAACGGCAGGGGCGCAAACCATTGCGGTCCAGCGCGGCGCCGACCAGGTGATCGTCCGCGAAGGTGAGGGCGGCGGGGCCGTCCCATGGCTCGACGCAGTCGGCGTGGTAGTGCATGAACTCGGAGACACGTTCGAGTCGCGCAGGAGGCACCAGCATACGAACTGCCTGGCTCACACTGCGGCCATTGCGGGCCAGCAGCTCGACGGCCTCGTCCAGGCTGGTCGAGTCCGAGCCGTCCGGCGAGTAGAGCGGATGATACTCGGCGGGGATCGTCGCCGCACGCGCATCCATACGGGCGCGATTGCCCCACACGGTATTGATCTCGCCGTTGTGTGCCAGCATACGCAGCGGCTGCGCACGGCTCCATGCGGGCTCGGAGTTGGTGGCGTAACGCTGGTGGAAGATGGCGAACGCGGTCTGGTACGAAGGATTGGCGAGATCCGGGTAGTAGTCCGCCATGACGCGTCCCGCGCACAGCGCCTTGTAGACGATCGTCGACGCCGAAAGGGAACAGACGTGAACATCCGTCTTTTGGCGCTCGAACTGCTTCCGCGCCAGGAAGAGACGGCGATCCAGATCCGCAGGATGCGCGGAGATGAGGGCCTGCAGAATGCGCGGCGCGGAGGCGAGGGCCTGCTGGCCAAGATGTTCCGGACACGTGGGCACCTCTCGCCACGCCAGCAGGCGGCAGCGATGCGCTTTCAACGCGTCCTCAAAGAGCTTCTGTGCCGGAGCTGGATCGCTGTCCGCGGGAAAGAAACACACACCTACAGCGAGCGCGCGATCTTCCTTGAGCGTGAGACCCGCAGCCTGCAGCAGGAAGCTGCGCGGCACCTGCGTCATGATGCCGACGCCGTCGCTGCTCTTGCCGTCCGCGGCGACAGCGCCGCGATGGGCGAGGCGACCAAGCGCGGTCAGCGCGTAGGCGAGAACCTCATACGATGGCTGGTTTGAGACGCGCGCAACAAAGCCGACGCCACAGGAGTCGTGATGGAAGCGCGGGTCTAAAAGAGACGGCTGCAGGATGGAATGCGCATTCGGGTGCGCATGAAGGCTCTGAATCTCTGGGCTCCGCGTCGGTGGAGCAGAACACGAAGACGCAGGAGTGGCAGTCGCAGGGTGCCAGTGGTTCGCCATAGTTCACTATAAGCCGGATCGTTGTCATTAGCACCAATGAGTCATGGCGATATTTTCAATTCGAGAGCGGGTGCGGATGGGCTCTCTGAGCCACAGGAGTCGCATGACGCATACTGGAGTCACGATGATCCCCTTACTGTGGAAGCCGGAGAACTGGCCGTCGCGCCTGGAAGAACTGGAGGCGCGTGCCGGAGATTTGAAAGAGGCGCCTCTGCGCCGCGATGTACGGTCCCTGGGCATGCTGCTGGGCGAAGTGCTGCGCGAGCAGGCCGGCGAACGGCTCTTTCAACTGGAAGAGAGCTTGCGTCAGCTCTCGATCGAGCGCCGTGAGGCTGCGGCAAACGGAGACGCTGCGCGTGCTGCGCGGCTGCTGAAGCAGCAGATGGCCCGGGTAGACGAACTGGATCTTCCGGATGCGTATCAATTGACCCGGGCCTTTGCCTATTACTTCGAACTCATCAACCTTGCGGAGACGAACCATCGCAAGCGCCGCCGTATCTCGATGCAGATGAGTGCGGACGACGCCGTGCAGCGCGGATCGTTCCGCGGCACGCTGCGCGCCATGCGGCAGGCAGGCATCGATGCCGACGCAGCACTCGCGTACATGGAACGCATTCACATCACACCGGTGTTTACCGCACATCCGACAGAGGTGGCGCGACGTTCCGTGCTCTACAAACGCCGGCGCCTTGGTCGCTTGCTCGAAGAGCTCGATCGCATTCCGCTGCCGGACAGCGAGCTCGATCGTCTGCAATCGGCGATAGCCGCAGAGATTACCGCGTTATGGCAAACCGATGAGGTACGAGCGCGGCGTCCACTGGTCAGCGATGAGGTGAAGATGGGGCTGGATTACTACCACGCCTCCATCTTCGCGACGGTCCCGGCTCTGTATGACGAGATGGCTGCGGCCTTTGCTGCGGTGTATGGGCGACAGCTTTCTCCCGCAGAAATGCCGCTGATGTTGAGCTTCGGCTCATGGATTGGTGGCGATCGCGATGGCAATCCATTTGTAACACCAGAGGTGACAGAAGAGGCACTGACGGACGCGCGAGAACATGTCTTGGCCTTCTACCGGGCCGAGGTGCAGTCGCTCTTCGACCTGCTGACCAGCTCGGTGCATCAGGTGGAGATCAGCGCCGCCCTGCGCAAGCGCGTCGAGGGCTACCTGGCGCAGACGCCTTCAGCAGCGACTGCGGAACTCTCGGAACGTCATGCGCTGGAGCAGTATCGGCGCTTCCTGCGTTGTATGCAGCAGCGGCTGGATGGCGATACCGGCGCCCCGCACCTGCTAAAGCCGTACTTGGACGCCAACGAATTTCGTGACGACCTGCTGGTGCTTCGCGCCAGCCTAGCAGAGAACCGCGGCGAGCGCATTGCAATGGAGCTGGTAGACCCGCTGTTGCTGATTCTGCGTACCTTTGGTCTGCATCTGCACACACTGGATGTGCGCCAGCACGCGCGCCGCCATGAGCAGGCGGTACGCGAGGTGGGCGCGGCCGCGGGATGCGCTGCGGCGGAGGGACGCGCTGCCGAAGGGCTGCAGCCTGAGAGCGAAGATGTGTTGGATACGCTACGGACGATTGCGCGACTGCAGCAAGGCCCGCACCGCGAAGCGATTCGCCACTACGTGATCAGCGGCGCCGCGTCGGCCGAGGATGTTCTGCGGGTTGTCGGGTTGGCGCGTATCGCAGGCGTCCAGGTGGAGGGTGGGCATGGTCTTCACGGTCTTATGCCTGTGCCGCTGTTCGAATCGATCGAAGATCTGCAGCATGCGCCGGGGATCTGTCGCACGCTGTGGACCTCGCCCGAGTACCGGAAGCTGCTGGCCTCCTGGAACAACACGCAGGAGTTGATGCTGGGCTACTCGGACTCGAACAAGGACGGCGGAATGCTGACCAGCACCTGGGAGATCTATCGGGCGCACCGGGCGTTGCATCAGGTGGCTGCAGAATGCGATGTCCACCTGCGACTTTTTCACGGACGCGGAGGCACGGTGGGCCGCGGCGGCGGCCCCACGCATCGTTCCATCTATGCGCAGCCATTCGACAGCTTTCAAGGGCAGTTACGGATCACCGAGCAAGGCGAGGTATTGAGCTTTAAGTACGGAGATGTCGTGCTGGCCGAGCGCAACCTGGAGCTGATGCTGGCGGCATCGCTCGACGCGCTGGCGCGCCCCAACGATCGGCTGCGCGACGCACCGCCCAGCGGACGCATGGAGCCGGCATGGGAGACGGCGATGAACACGCTCTCGGACGAGAGCTTCGCCTTCTATCGCGAGCATGTCGTCGAAGATCCGGAGGTCCTTGAGTACTTCGAACAGGCGACGCCGGTAGCTGAACTTGAGAATGTACGCATCGGTTCGCGACCATCGCGCCGCAGCGGCAAGCGTAGCTTGGCGGACTTACGTGCGATCCCGTGGGTCTTTGGCTGGACCCAGAGCCGGCATCTTCTTCCCGCATGGTTTGGCGTCGGCTACGCGCTGTCGCGGTTCGCGGAGCACGATCTGCTGCTGCTGCAGACCATGATGGCCCGCTTCCCACTGTTCATCGACGTGGTGCGCAACGTGGAGATCGCGTTGGCCAAGGCGGATTTTGGCATTGCCAAGCTTTACAGCGAATTGGTCAAGGAAAAGGCCCTGCGAGAGCGCGTCTTTCAGACGCTGCAGGAGGAGTTCGAGCGGACGGAACGAGCCGTGCTGCTGGTGACCGGCCAGAAAGCGCTGCTTGACTCAAACCCGGTGCTGGCCCGCTCGATCCGCTTGCGCAATCCGTATGTCGATCCGATGAGCCTGATTCAGGTGGAGCTGTTGCGCCGCAAGCGGGATGGTGAAGACTCCGACGCACTGAATCGCGCTCTTGGCGCTACCATCAACGGCATTTCCGCGGGCCTGCGGAACACCGGATGATCGGGAGCCGTGCGACTGCGGTCAGATCCTGATGGCCGAATCAGATCTGGCGGGAAAATATAAGAAAGTAGTCCTGACCATCGGCTTTGGTGAAGTCATAACGTGCAACCAGGGAAAAGCCCGCTTCCTTCATCTCGCGAATCACTACGGAGGCGTTCAGGCCATGATCTGCGCCGTCTCCGTTCCGGTCGATCACGCCAATCTTCGCGAGTGGCCTTAGAGCAGGCGCCAGATTATGTAACAGTACCTGTGGCTGAGCAATCTCGTGGTACGACTTGAGCATCAACACGGCGTCCACACTGCTGGCGGCTAGCTTTGGATCGTCCGGAGTGCCAAGGATAGGCTGCACATTCTGCAGATTCTCCTTCGTCGCGCGTTGACGAATGTAAGTGATGGCCTCCGGATTGATGTCCTCGGCGTAAACCATTCCTCCCGGTGCTACCCGCTTGGCCGCGCGTACCGTGAACCAGCCTGAGCCGGCGCCGATGTCTGCAACGGACGAGCCGGGCTTGATGCCGAGCAGATCCATGACGCGGTTGATCTGCAATCGCTGGTCGCGCCCGGGCGTCTCGAAGATCGAGAGGTCGCCGGTGTAGGGCGTGCTGGTGGGACGTTGCGGGGTCTGGGAATGTGCTGTCTGGGAATAGGCTGCCGGGGGCTGCGTCGTTTGCGCAGGCGCGGCGCTCCCGTTGTGGGCAGTGCATGCACAAAGTACGACGAGAGCGAGAACCGTGGGCCGAATGAGTCGCATGCTTGTAGCATCCGCCTGCGGAGCGGCGGATGACAAGGCAGCCGTGATTTCGTTCATAGGATGAATGAATGAGCCTGCTCTGGTGATTCTCTGAATAAGCTATGCGGAGCAGGTTTTGGATGAAAGAGGTCGGATAGTTTCGAGGTGTGTCGACTTATTCGGTCGTGTTGGGTGTTTTGGGTCTGACTTGAAGAGTCAAAGTGCCTTTTAGAGACACGTCGGCGCAGGGACTTCCCGCAGGTGGTTGCGTGCGGTGCACAGGTTGATGAGCGCGCAGGTGGTGAGCAGCCGGTTGAGGTTCTTGGCCAGTCCGCGATAACGCACGCGGGTGAAGCCGAACTTGAGCTTCATCACGGCGAAGACGTGCTCGACGCGGGAGCGGGTCTTGGACTGGATACGGTTCTGCTCGCGCTGCTCAGGGTAGCTCTTGAGCTTGCTGCGCCAGCGCCGGTTGATGCGGTCCGTGGCCTTCGGCGCGTGTTGCCGGAGGGTTTCGCTCTGTCCCTGGTAGGCCTGGTCGCCCCACACCTCGGTCTCTTCGCCGTGCAGCAGCTGGCCCAGCACGCGGCTGTCCGCCACGTTGGCCGCGGTTGCGACGACGGAATGAATCAGCTTGGTCCCGGCATCCACGCCCACATGCGCCTTCATGCCGAAGTACCACTGCTTGCCCTTGCGCACCGAGTGCATCTCCGGGTCGCGCTCGCCGGCGGCGTTCTTGGTCGAGGACGGCGCTTGCAGGATCGTCGCATCCACGATGGTGCCGGTACCGATCTGTATCCCTTGCTGTGCCAAATAGGCGTTGACCTCGGCGAAGATGCGACCGCACAGCTCATGCCGCTCCAGCAGATGGCGAAACTTGCACACCGTCGTCTCATCCGGCGCCGGCTCGCGGCCAAGATCGATGCCCGCGACCGTCGTGTCCCAACCTTGCTTGTAGCCGTTGTTCCAGCCCGCCTCAGCCTCAGTTAGCAAGGTGGATTCCCCAGTAAGTTGGTAACCGCGCAGGAAAGCGTTGACCATCCATGCGAGATTGTCATCCCATCCGTCGGTTTGCCAATTTCCAAACAACGAGCCAGGCGCATTGTAGTAGGCAAGGCTGTTGAGCAGAGCGATCACGAGATCGCGATCACTCTGTGCGTGGGTGTACTGGTAACGATCTTCCGCAACTACGATGTCTAGGAGTTTGTTGAAAAAGGTTCCTGTGTTCGTCTGATTTATGGATTGGTTCGTCTATGAGGTATGCGTGGAGACGAGCGGCGGCAAGATGAGATGTTCAGCAGTGTGACGTTAGAACAGCGTGTGCCTCAGGATCATCCGTTACGCGAGATACGCCAGCTGACGGATGCGGTGTTACGGTCGTTGAGTGGGGAGTTCGACGGGATGTATGCGACTTCGGGCCGTCCCTCGATCGCGCCGGAGTATGTGCTGCGGTCGCTGCTGCTGCAGGCGTTTTACTCGGTTCGTTCGGAGCGGCAGTTGGTGGAGCAACTGGACTACAACCTGCTGTTCCGCTGGTTCGTCGGCTTGAGTATGGACGACGGGGTGTGGAATCACGCCGTGTTCTCCAAGAACCGGGAGCGGCTGCTGAGCTCAGAGGTAGCGCAGCGGTTTTTCGCCGAGGTCAACAAGCAGGCTAAGCGGTTCATGAGCGATGAGCACTTCACCGTGGACGGCACGCTGATTCAGGCGTGGGCGTCGCAGAAGAGCTTCCGCAAGAAGGATGGCTCCGATGACGACGGCTCGAACTTCCACGGCCAGAAGCGCAGCAACGAGACGCACGAATCGACCACCGATCCGGACTCTCGGCTGTACCGAAAGAGCTATGGCAGGGAGTCGCATCTGGCATACCTGGGCCATGCGCTGGTGGAGAACAAGAACGGGCTGATCGCGGCGGCGATGGCGACCACCGCCGATGGCTACGCCGAGCGCGAGGCAGCGCTGCTGATGCTGGAGGACAAGCAACGGGGCAGCAGGCGGCGCATCACCGTCGGCGCCGACAAGGCGTATGACGCCAGGGACTTCGTCACCGCGGCGCGGGCGCTGCATGTCACCGTTCATGTGACAAAAGACGAGAAGGGACGCCGCTCCAACCTCGACCGCAGGACCACCCGGCATCCCGGCTACGCGATCAGCCAGAGCCGGCGATGGCTGGTCGAGAAGTGCTTCGGCTGGCTCAAGCAGACCGGGCCGATCCGCCAGGTGAAGCTGCGCGGACTCCACAAGGTGGACTGGGTCTTCGTCTTCAGCTGCGCGGCGCACAACCTGCTGCGGCTGCCACGGCTGATCGCACTTCAAGCAGCAGGTCCCCAGCAGACCTGCGCCTAAACATCCGGAATGAGTGTTCACAAACATCCCCGGCCCCACCTGACCGGCGAGCATACCCAACAAAACGCATGGGCCTGCCGAAATTACGCCAGCAAACCTAGCCCGATAACCCTATTTCAACAAGCTCCTAGCTCACGTGCCGTGAGTAAGAAACGACTGAGCCTGGCCAACCGGCCAGGCTCGTTTCATTTGGCAGAACCAGAGCGTTTTCGGTAATGCCGTGTGCAGCGTGGAGATCCAGTCGGCGTAGCTTTTCCTTGAAGCCCCAAGAGCTTGGGTCAGACTCTCTACACCTATACCGAACATGCCCTACCCTGAAGCTCTCGAGCACCTGCCATCTCCTGAAGGATTGCCAGGGCGGCCGCGCGAGGGTCGTGTGCTGTTGTGACGGGGCGCCCCACCACCAGCATGCTGGCTCCGGCATCGAGTGCCGCGCGGGGTGTCGCGATACGCTTCTGGTCGCCGACCTCCGCACCTGCGGGCCGGATACCTGGAGTGACCAGGAGCGCATCGGGCAGGGCATTGTGCAGCGTGGCTGCTTCCTGCGCGGAGCAGACCATGCCGTCGATGCCACATGCGGAGGCTAGCCGCGCCAGCCGCAGCACCTGCTGCGCCGGCGCTGCTGTCACGCCTGTCTCTTCGAGCGAATTAGCGTCCATGCTGGTGAGTACAGTGACTGCCAGCAGCCGCGGCGGCTGTTGCAGGGTACGCGCGGCCTCGGCTGCAGCAGTCAGCATGGCCCGGCCACCGCTTGCGTGCACCGTGAGCAAGTCCGCCTCGAGCGGGGCCAAGGATCGTACAGCGCTGGCAACTGTGTTCGGGATGTCGTGCAGCTTGAGATCGAGAAAGACCGAGAAGCCGCGGCGCTTCAGGTCAAGAACGATCGCGTTGCCGCCGGCGAGGTAGAGTTCGAGACCGACCTTGAACCATGTGACAGCGCCATCGAGCTGGTCAACACACGCGAGCGCTGTACCGGCATCCGGGAAGTCCAGCGCGACGATGAGCGGGAGAGCGGACGACGGATCGGTCGGCATACTGCTCTATCTTAGCGAACTTAGCGAACTTAGCGAACAGCCTGACCGTGTGTATGGAGTTGTAGGCTGTGCTGGCTGGCAGGCGTCCGAGTACACGTTGCGCAGAGTTGTGTAATGGTTTACATTTATGAATTTGAAGACGATATCCCGTGCTTGAGGAGCTTGTTACGAAGGCGGAAGCTGACGCCGGGCATGCGATGCGATCTGTAGCAAACACGAGCGATGTCATGCCCGAGGACGAAGTAACGACGGCATGCGTCTCAACAGCAGGTCGTGCTGGAAGGAATAGGGAGGCATGATGAATCGGCGAGACTTTGTAGCAGGAGCTGCAACAGCACTAGGAGCAACAGCACTCTCCGCACAGAAGATACCGAAGCCGAGCGCGCGAAAGCGGCCCAATTTGATTTACGTATTCGCCGATCAACTCCGCTTCTCTTCCTGCGGCTATGCCGGGGATTCGTTTGCCCGTACACCCAACATCGACAGGATGGCCGCAGAAGGGTGCAATTTCAGTCAGGCGATCTCGTCGACCCCTGTGTGCGCGCCGTATCGAGCCTCTCTGATGACCGGAAAATATCAATCGAGTACCGGGATGGTGATCAACGAACTCCGCTTAAGCCCCGAACATGAGTGCTTCGGAGATGCCCTGACAAAGGCCGGCTATCAAACGGCGTATATCGGTAAGTGGCATATGTGGGCTAATGAGGAAGGTCACCATAATCTAATCAAGAATGGCTTCACCCCGCCGGGTGCATACCGCCTCGGCTTCGACGGCTATTGGGCGGCTTATAACTTCAACGCTCATTACCAGCATGCACCTTATTTCCTCAATGACGCGGTGCCGCATATACGTACCCAGTATGAGCCGGACGGTCAGACGGATATGGCCGTAAATTACGTGAAAACGGTGGATCACAGCGCGGACCCATTTGCACTCTTTCTCTCCTGGGGTCCCCCGCATGATCCGTGGGGCATGAACAATGTTGCTTCCGAATTTCTGCAGCTCTATCGCGATGTAACCCTTCCGCTCTCTCCAAATTACACAACAGTTCCAGATTCTTATACGGACGCTCTACAGAGGCTTCCAGCCAACTACGATCAGAAGGTTCACGATTGGATGAAGGTGTATTACGCACAAGTGGCCAATCTCGACTGGAATCTGGGACGGCTATTAAAGGCAGTGGACGATGCAGGTATCGCCGACAATACCCTCATCGTCTTTACCTCAGACCATGGCGAGATGTTTGGCTCGCATGGAAGACGGGCCAAGCTCATTTTCTACGAGGAAGCCGCTCGCATACCGTTCCTGATGCGTTGGCCAAAGCATATCCCCGCGAAAAATACGCCGCAGGCATTGTTGGGCACACCCGATATCATGCCGACGGTGCTTTCTCTGCTGAATGTCTCCATCCCATCCACAGTGGAAGGGATAGACCTAAGCCGCCAAGCGCTCGGGAAGGGCGGCACGGATCACGAGGCAGCTCACATGCAGGGCATGGGTGCTACCGCAGGCTGGACCGATGGCACGGAGTGGAGAGCGTTGCGCGATCACGAGTACACCTATGCTGTGTACCATCGTGACGGCAAAGAACTGTTGTTTCACAATCGGAAGGACCCGTACCAGATGAAGGATCTGGCGACGGATAAGTCCAGCGCGACGACTCTTCGGCATTATCGGGCGCTTTCAGAGAAATGGCGCAAAGAGTGCAATGACACGTTCGAAGCCTGTACCTGGTATGAAAGCCGTTGGACAGTTGACCGAAACATTACCAATACAGCCATGGGTGTCAAACAAGACCTGATCCCTCTCAACCAGCTTCTTTCCAAGTGGTTTCCGAATGGGATCGGCGACACACCGGTGGGCGGCGGTCCCTCACCGGCTGCGTCGTAGCCGGATCATGGCGGAGTGTATCCAGTGCTTTGAAGTGCTTTGGAGAACCCTTATGAGCGGAATCACAAGACGATCGCTGCTTCAGTCGGCAGCAGGTGGCGCCGCCGCGTATGCGCTGGCCGGACTTCCTCGTGCGTTTTCAGCCACCTCATCCTCCACGGAGCACCAGGGTCTGGCGGCTGCAGCGTTTCGCCCGCTTCCGCTTGGGTCGGTGCGTCCCGCCGGTTGGCTGCAGCGCCAGCTTCGCATCCAGGCGGATGGCATGTCCGGCCATCTCGACGAGTTCTGGCCCGATGTCGGGCCAAACAGCGGCTGGCTCGGCGGCACGGGAGAAAGTTGGGAGCGCGGCCCGTACTTTCTCGACGGATTGGTTCCTCTGGCCTATCTGCTCGATGATGAAGCCTTGAAAGCAAAGGCGCAAAAGTTTGTCGACTGGACGCTGCAGCACCAGGCACCCGATGGCATGATTGGGCCCGCGAGCAACGACGATTGGTGGCCTCGTATGGTCATGGTCAAGGCGCTTGCTCAGTATTACGAGGCGACAGCGGACGCGCGCGTATTGCCGGTGATGACGCGGTACTTTCATTACCAGCTTGCAGCGATGCCCGGACGGCCTCTCGTTTCGTGGGGGAAGTACCGTTGGCAGGACGAAGCCTACGTCGTCGAGTGGCTTTACGAGCACACGAAGGATCCTCTCCTGCTGCAACTTGCCGATTTACTGCGTTCGCAGGGCTATGACTGGGAATCGGAGTTTGTGAACTTCCAATACACCATGCCGACGCCACGAGGCTTGAAGAAGGCTGGGTTTGTCGACCACGCCCTGCAGACGCATGGCGTCAACAATGCACAGGCACTCAAGGTTGCCGCGGTGCAATACAGGTTGACCGGTGATTCCGGCGAGCGCGGGGCGTTTGTCAGGCAATTGGCAGCACTGGATAAATATCATGGGATGCCCAATGGAATGTTCTCCTGTGATGAGCACTTAGGCGGTCTTGAGCCTCAGCATGGCACCGAACTGTGCTCCGTCGTCGAAGCGATGTTTTCGCTCGAGGTCGTTCTTGCCACCTTCGGCGACGCCACGGTGGCAGATCGTATCGAGAAGATCGCATTCAATGCGCTGCCGGGAACATTTACCGACGACATGTGGGCACATCAGTACAACCAGCAGTCGAACCAGATTCAGGTGGATCTGCTGTCAAAGCCCTGGACGACCGACGGCCCCGAGTCGAACCTATTCGGGCTGGCGCCGAACTTCGGCTGCTGCACAGCGAATTATCACCAAGGCTGGCCGAAGTTCACGGCAAGCTTGTGGATGAGAACGCCCGAAGATGGTTTGGTAGCCGCCCTATTCGCTCCATGTGAACTGCATGCGAAGGTACGCGGTACGGCGGTCCACATATCAGAAGAGACCGATTACCCGTTTCGCAGCACGGTTCGTCTTACCGTCAGGCCAGAGAAGCCGGTCTCGTTTCCGCTTAGTTTTCGCGTCCCCGGATGGACGAGCAACGCATCGTTGACCGTCAACGGCAAGCCAGTTGACATGGCGATGACGGCAGAAACATTCGCAAGAGTGGAACGTACATGGAGTGATAACGACACGGTTGAGATTTCGTTTCCGATGCAGACCCGTGTCTCGCGTGGGTACAACCGATCCGTGGCTCTGGAGCGCGGACCACTCGTATTTTCTGCAGATCCTGGCGAAAACTGGATCAAGTTGCGGGATCGCGGGGAGACGGCCGACTGGCAGGTCTTCCGTAAAACGCCGTGGAACTATGCTCTTCAGGTGGATGAGACGAACGTTGCGGGCATGAAGGCGATCGAGACACCGATCGGAGCGAAGCCGTTTGCCGCTGCCTCCGCCGGTGTCCATCTGCAAGTGCCTGCGAAGCGCCTGGATGCGTGGCGGTCGCAGGATGGCGTAGCGTTACCTCCGCCATCCAGTCCCGTCAACAGCGACAACTCCGAAGAATCACTCACGTTGATGCCCTACGCCTGTGCCAAGCTAAGGGTCACGGCCTTCCCTTCGTTGCTGTCATGAACTTGCCGCGACCGAATGGACGGCGGCTTCGGGACGAGCGATCGTTCTTGCGCTATAGCATTTTCGGTATTGGTGTAGACCGTCCGGCGATGGCTATTGTGGCTTTTCTTAACGGAAAAGCCACGTCTGATTGAAATCCTGCAGACCACAGTATTACCGAAAATGCGTTAGCGGGACATTTGCGGAGCGGTGAGCATGGCAACTTCTGTGCGGGTGGGTTTGACATCGACCAGGTCGATGCGGACCTTCACTGTACCGCGCTGGCTGAAGCCAAGTCGCTTGGCCGCGGCGTAGGAGAGATCGATCACGCGGGATTCCACCATGGGGCCGCGGTCGTTCACGCGGAGCATCAGGGAGCGATGATTGCGCAGGTTGGTGACGCGGATCAGCGAGCCGAGCGGCAGGCTGCGATGCGCACAGGTCATGGCATTCATGTCGTAGGCCTCACCGCTGGCTGTGGGCAGTCCCTGCAGGGCATGGCCGTACCAGGATGCCCGGCCAAACTGCAGCCAGTGCTGGCGATGCGCGGTATGGATCTTCGCGTTGTCCTTGATCGCAGATGCCGCATGCACGGAGTTGCCGATGCGTGCACTGGTGACAAAGAAGGTTGCCACGATGATGGCTCCGGCAACGATAGGAAATCGTAGAGAGCGATTCGTATTGACAGGAACTGTACTCATAATCGACTGCTCATATTTTACGAAGGGGAGCATCTCTAAAGCAAACAAATTAAGCCGGTTGTTTGCGATTTGCGGGTTGCAATCCGGAAGAGTCTATGGTACCTCGGTTCGGTAATTCGCATATTCCAGGCAACACCTAGACGATTCGCTGGAACGATTTGCATACCTTCAGCCGAAGCCCTGGATGCGCGGCTGAATCTCTTGATGCGACGGTAGAGCACAATAGGCCATGGTCGAATCCACCGTCGCGCGGAGCCGCCTACCTGTGGCCGGAACGCATCCGGTCTGCCTGACGATCGCCGGCTTCGACCCGTCTTGCGGGGCAGGCGTCACAGCCGATCTCAAGACCTTTGCCGCCCATGGCGTCTACGGTGTGGCTGCCATTACGGCGCTGACCGTGCAATCCACCCAGGGGGTGCGCGGCGTGGAGCCAGTGCAACCGGGGCTGCTGCGCGACACGCTGGAGTGCCTGGCAGCGGACATCCCGCTGGCCGGGATCAAGCTCGGCATGTTAGCCACGGCCGGACTGGTGGCCGAAGTGGATCGTTTTCTTAAGAGTCACGCGAAGCTGCAGCCGCAGGTCGTACTCGACCCGGTGGCACGATCCAGCTCGGGTGCGGCGTTGCTTGACGACAGAGGAGTGGCGCTGCTTCGGGAGCGGCTGCTGGGTGTCGCGGACTGGGTGACACCGAATCTGGAGGAACTGGCCCTCCTGACGGGCCGCGAGGTCAGTGACGCAGAGCATGTCCCGGCGGCCGCTGCAGAACTCGCTACGCTGGCCGCCGCCGTAGGCAATCCCGGGTTGACCGTGGTGGTGACCGGCGGCCACCTGGATCGCCCGGACGACTACCTGCTGCTGGACGGGGAGGGCACCTGGCTGCCCGGGAAGCGAATAGAAACACGTGCGACCCATGGGACCGGGTGTGCCTTTTCGAGTGCGCTCTTGGCCAATCTGGTGCGGGGGCAGCAGGGGGGCGACGCAGTCCGGTCTGCGAAGCACTACGTGGCCGAGGCGCTCCGCGCTGCATATCCGGTGGGTCAGGGACGCGGGCCGATGCATCACCTCTTTGCCTTGGACGGATCCGCGCCGGCCAGGTAGTTCTTGGCAGCCAGGTGGTTCTCTCAGCTCGTTCTCTATAGATCGACTGCTTGCTGAGATTCAGTGAAGCGCAGGCCGTGCAGATGCGGATGGGGGTTGGGTGGCCTGCGTGGCCGTATCGGCGTCCGGCCGCGGCTTCCGCGCGGCAACGATGTCCTCCTGTAGGACGACGAAGCGGCGGATGTATTTGAGCGGGTGCGGCGCCTCCACCATCTCGCGCAGATGGTAGAGCCAGGAGTCTGCCTTCAACATGCGCCGGGCGAAGGCCCGCCGGTTCACCGTGACGATGGTGCCATCCTTGCGCCGCTGCGGGTAGCTGACGGCCGGCACCATAAAGCTCATCTGCAGGCCGGCCTTCCAGAAGCTCTTCGCAAACTCGTGCGAGAAGAGCAGTGCATAGCAGTTACGGCCCTGGCAGAGGTGTTCGATGCAGTCATCGAAGCTGATCCACTCCGGCGCCACATAGGCGCGATACCAGGTCCGGAAGTCGAAGCCATTGGAATGCGCCTGCAACACGATGTAGCGGAGAACGTCTTGCCTGGTCATGCCGGCCTCCTGGGGGTTGGAGTGCTGTGCGGTGGTGGGCAGTCGGGGAAGGAGGCGAAGTGCTGCCAGCATAAAGGCGGGTTAGACCAATGGCCAGACTTTTCGTCCATCACTATAGCCCCATTTGGCCGGGAGACATCTGCCTGCAACCTCGCTGGACTAGCATTGGTGCGGAGGGCAATGTTCGCGCGATGCGCGGGGCCCAAGGAGACTCTGTACGCATGAGACGTTGTTCCCCAAAGAGGGGTTGGTTTCGCGCGGTGCCGCGACATATCGCCCGAATCGCACTCATTTTTATGCTGCTGTCGCCGCTTGAGGCTTTCGCGGCACAGGACCGGGTCATCCACACCAATCCCTTGAACCGGGAGCCGGCGGTGCGTGCAGCCTATGACCGTTTCTACACCCTGGACTATGACGGCGCTCTCAGCCGCTTCCAGAAGGTCGAGGATGCGCATCCGGACGATCCAATGGCCGTCGATTACGTGCTTGAAACGGTGCTCTTTCACCGGCTTTACAACATGGATCTGCTGGACACCACCCTGTACGCTCATGATGGTTTCCTGACCGGCAAGCATACGGTTGTCGAAGACAAGCCATTCACGGAGCGTGTCGAGGGATTGGCCGACAAGGCCATCAGCCTGTCCGAGGCAGAGCTCCAAAAGAACCCGAAGGATGTGGATGCGTTATACGCGCGGGGATGGGCCAAGAGCCTGAAGGCTACCTACCTGGGGCTGGTGGAGCGCTCGTTCATCTCGGCCCTGCGGCTGGCGCTGCAGGCGCGGGATGACAATGACAAGGTGCTCGAGCTCGATCCGGCGTATGTGGATGCTGAGCTGGTGGTGGGGGTCCACCAGTATGTCGTGGGATCGCTGCCGCTGGCGATCAAAATGATGGCGGGGCTCGCTGGCATTCACGGCAACAAGGAGAAAGGTCTGGAGATGCTGCGGGACGACAGCGAACACGGCGTAACCACCTCGGTAGAGGCGCGCACGGCGCTGGCGCTGTTCCTGCGCCGGGAGGCGAAATATGGTGAAGCAGCCAAATGGAATGACTCACTGAAGCAGCAGTATCCGCGCAATTTCCTTTTCTGGCTGGAGGCCGCCAACCTGCAGAAGGACGCGGGCAATGCACCGCAGGCGATCGAGCTTTACCGTGCCCTGCTGGATCAGTCGCGGCATGCGAATTACTTCACGAACGCCCACCTGGAGCTTGCCTGGTACGGGTTGGCGGACACGCTGCGGGGCCAGAAGGATGCGGCCGGCGCGGCAGATGCTTACGAGCATGCGCTGGCCCAGCCCACGGTTAGCCCGGAGCTGAAACGCCGCGCTCAACTGGGTGCAGGCATGGAGTACGATCTGCTCGGAAAGCGCGATCAGGCGGAGGCCGCCTACCGAGACGTTCTGGCCGGGGGGGACAGCGATCAGGCCTCGGACGCGCGCCGCTACCTGAAGTCGCCGTACCGAGGCTGAACCGGAGCTGGCCGTCTTATGGACGGTACCGGAGGCGCCTTACGATGGCATACTTCGTGGAACTTTGCGCTATCGAGTTGCGTCTTATCAAACAGATGTGAGTACGCACGCAGGAGACAGCGATGGGCTACTACTGCAGCAGTTGTGGCAAACCGATAGCAGCGGGCGCGCGGCACTGTGCGAGCTGCGGGCATGCCGTGGGTGGGGCCTTCGATGGAGCGAACGCGGTGCCTCCTGTCGGAGCGCAGCGCAGGCTGGTTCGGCCACGGATGGGGCGCATGATTGCCGGTGTCTGTCAGGGTGTCGCGGTCACGTATGGCTGGGATCCCACACTGGTCCGTGTTGTCTTTGTGCTGCTGGCCTGCTGCAGCGGTGTGGGGCTGATCCTCTATATCGTCCTGTGGATTGCCGCCCCGGAAGAGGTTTTGTTGCTGCAGCCCATCGCCTATTCACCGCCGGCGAACCCTCAACCCTAGGTTTGCGTCCTACCGAGTGGAAGCTGCCGTCACATGAGCGAACTTCTCCACTACGAGGAACGCGGGTCAGGCCCCTGTGTCGTCATGCTGCATCCCACGCCCGTGGATCATCACTTCTGGCTGCCCTCGGCTGAGCTGTTGGAGCCTCGATATCGCGTGATCCTGCCGGATCTGCCTGGACATGGCCTTTCGTCGCTCGGCGAAGGGCCGACCAGCATGGAGACCATGGGGCGAGCCGTCCTAGAGCTCATGGATGCACTCGCCGTGGATAATGCGATCTTCTGCGGCTGCTCGATCGGTGGCTATCTGCTCTACGAACTGTGGCGCCAGGCGCCAAGCAAGCTTCGGGCGCTTGCCATCTGCAGCGCGAAGCCGCACCCGGACACTGCTGAAGCCCGTGCGAGGCGGGAAGAGACGATTGCCACCATTGAATCGCAGGGCACTGGGCCGTTCTTCAATGCGATGCTGCATACCTTGGTGGGTGAACCGGCGAAGCGGCAGGATCCGAAGATCATTGAGCGGCTGCATGGCATGATGCGCCACATGAGCCCACCAGCGGCGATCGCCGTGCAGCGTGCACTGGCCACTCGTCCGGACTCCCTCGCGACAGCTTCTACGATTCGCGTGCCGGTTGCCGTTCTGGCCGGCGCGCTCGATCAGGGATCGTCGCCATCCGAGATGAAGCAGCTCGCGGACACGATTCCCGGCGCATCCTTCTACCTGTTACAGGATATGGGGCACTATGCGCCCTATGAAGAACCACGACTCGTTGGCTCGCTGCTGCGACGTTTCGTTGACCAGCACGCCGGCGACTGAATATGCGATGCGGTATGTGAAGATGGGAGGACTGTCATCCTTCTCGAGGTTCCCCATTGCCAAGAAAGCTTGAGACGGTCCGCGCGCGACCCTTCCACTACAACTCCGATGGTCAACTCTGCTGCGATGCCGTGCCACTTGAAGAGCTGGCCGAGCGCTGCGGCACGCCGCTCTACTGCTACAGCGGGACCCAAATCCGCGAACGGGTTGCGCTCTTCCGCAGAGCGTTCGCGCGGCAGGATCACCTGATCTGCTACGCGGTGAAGGCTAACTCGAATCTTGCTCTGTTACGAATGATGGCACGCGAGGGCACTGGCTTCGACATTGTCTCCGGCGGCGAACTGGAGCGGGTGCGTGCCGCAGATAGACGTGCACTCGTGCGGACAGTCTTCTCCGGTGTCGGCAAGACTGCCGAAGAGATGGATCTGGCGTTGCGTGCCGGCATCCTGCTCTTTAACGTGGAGAGCGAACAAGAACTGGATCTGTTGGCCGAACGCGCGGCGAAGCTGCGAAAAAAAGCGCGGGTCGCGCTGCGGGTGAACCCGGATGTCTTTGCGGAGACGCATCCGTACATCTCGACCGGCTTACGAGAGCACAAGTTTGGCATCGATATGGAGCGCGCCCGCATATTGTACGGGCGGGCGGCGCGCTCGAAGTGGCTGTGGCCTGAGGGTGTGAGCGTGCACATAGGCTCGCAGATACGCAATGCAGAGCCATTCGGCGCCGCGCTGGCACGGGTGCGCACGCTGGTTGACGAGTTGGCTGCCGACGGACTGCGCATCCGCTCCATCGATGCGGGCGGGGGACTGGGCATCGACTATACTGCCCCGCTGGGTGAAGAGTCCTTCGATGCTGCGGTCGAAGTGGAGGCATATGCCACAGCGTTGAGAGATGGTCTGCGCGGATTGAAGATACGGCTGCTGCTCGAGCCCGGCCGCTTCCTTGTGGCGCAGGCTGGTGCGCTGGTGGCGCGCGTGCTCTATCGCAAGCGGAACGGCACGAAAGAGTTTCTGATCACCGATGCGGGCATGAACGATCTCATCCGTCCTGCGCTCTACAGCGCGCATCACGAGATTGTCCCCGTGCTGCAACCCTCGACGCGTGACAAAGAGGCGGCAGCCAAAGTGGATGTGGTGGGGCCGGTCTGTGAGACGGGCGACTTCTTCGCTCGGGACCGTGTGATGCCTGACGTGCAGCCGGGTGTTCTGGTTGCGCTGCTGGATGCGGGAGCCTATGGGATGTCGATTGCCTCCAACTACAACTCACGTAACCGTGCCGCGGAGGTGTGGGTCCAGGGGAAACGTTCGAAGCTGGTGCGCAGGCGGGAGACGATGGAAGACCAATTGCGATGTGAGAGATAAGAGATAGCAGAGACTGCCGAGGCTGAGCCCGCAGAACAAAGGAGACAGTTGTCCGGTACAGAAAGCGACAGGCCGGCTTGCGCCGGCCTGTCTGGTCTTGTCTGCTCTCTATCGGGTTTGGTCCGCAGTGGTCTCTGTTGTCTCTACTGCGAGATCGAGTGCACGGAGGCGAGTGTTCCTGCTTCGGCTGAGTCGGCAGAGGGCGTGGTGTAGGTGTTTGCCGGCAGCATCTCCGGGCCGGAAGGTGTGTTTGGGCCGAGACCCAGCTTGATCAGCGCGCGCGAGTCTGGTGTCAGCTTGGTCTGCCAGCCGTGATCGGCTTGAAACTTCTGCATTGCCGATTCCGTTTGTGCGTCCCACTGTCCACTCGGCGTGCCGGTCATGTAGTTCTCGCGGATGAGTGCGGTCTGGATCTCTGTTGCCCGCTCCGGAGCAATGCCGCGCTGACCGAGAGGATGCGCGATGCGGTGACCGATGCGATGGCTGACGCGACGAACTGCACCATGCTTATGAGTTGCGGCAGCGGTGGTGTGATGCACGGTGCCGGCGAATGCAGGTGCTGCAAGAAAAGCCAGGGCCAGAGCCAACGTGCTGCCGGCAGAAAAACGATACATGCGGTGTCCTCGTTGGGGGTGATGGAAGATCGCGATTTGTTGAGGGTATCGGCATGTCGGTGAGATTGCAACCCAATCAAGGGTCGCCCTCCACAACTTTAGTGGAGGACGACTCTCACGAGGTAACACGAATGTGTTACCTACGGCAGCGTGCCACCACGGTAGAAGCTGCCGGCATTTGGCTGGTGTGGATCCACAATGCTGACCACGACATCCTGACCGCTCTTCAGGGCAGCGATGGCCGCGTTGTATTCGCTCTTGTTGTTGACCGGCGTCTTGTTTACTTCGGTAATGGCCATTCCGGGACCAAGGCCGATCTCGTCGCCGAACGATCCCGGCTTGACCGCCTGGATGAGCACGCCGTGAACACCCTTCGCCGCCATCTGCTGTGGAATGGCGACTGCCGTCACACCCAGCTTGTCTGGTCCGGTCTCCTGCTCGCCGGGGCCGTTGTTATCGGGAGGAGCGTTCTGTCCGGTGAGTGCGCCAACCGTTTTAGTGCGATCTGCAATCGTCACAGTTGCACTTCCGGATTGACCACTGCGCAAGTAGCCGATCTTGGCGGTCGACCCGGGATGACGTGCGGAGATGATAGTGACCAACTCATCGCCATCCTTAATCTGTTTGCCGTCGACCGAGGTGATGATGTCACCCACCTTGAGGCCGGCCTGATCTGCGGGGCCGCCCTTGCCGACGCTGCTGATGAGCACGCCGCTCTTGAAGCCGTAGACACGGCCCACGGCGGCCGGCAGATCCTGCTGAAAGGAGATACCGATCGAACCGCGTATGACCTTATGCTCCGGACCGATCAGATCGTTGTAGACCGCAATGACAGTGTTCGACGGCATCGCAAAGCCGATGCCCTGGTAGCCGGCGGACTGGGTGTAGATCGCGGTGTTGATGCCGATGACTTGACCGTCCATATTGATGAGCGGACCGCCGGAGTTGCCGGGGTTGATCGCTGCATCCGTCTGGAGGAAGTGTTGGAACTGACCCTTGGCTCCGGGCTCGATGGAGCGGTTCTTCGCCGAGATAATGCCGGCAGTGACGGTCTTCGCAAGCTCGAACGGCTCGCCGATGGCAACGACCCATTCACCAACCTGTGTGCTGTCGGAGTTGCCCATCTTTACCGTAGGCAGTGGACTCGGCGCGTCGATCTTGATGACCGCCACGTCGGTGTCCGGGTCGACACCGACAACCTTTGCGGGACGGCCACGATCCGTCGGGTTGTCAGGATCGGTAGAGAGCTTCACATAGATCTTGTCGGCCTTGTCAACCACGTGATTGTTGGTGAGGATGTAACCGCGCGCATCGACGATGAAGCCAGAGCCGAGCGATTCGCGTGCGCTGCCGGAATCGCCGCCGCCGCCGTCAGGACCCTGTCCGCCAGGGCCGCCGAAGAAGCGGTTGAAAAAGTCTTGGAAGTTATCCTGTCCGCCGCCCTGCCCACCTTGTCCGCCCTGGCCGCCATCCGGTGAGTCATCGTCACCGCCGCCCTGTTGATCGTCGGGCGACTGGGGATTGGGCTGGAGGGGCATACCATGACCGCGGCGACGCGCCTGCCGTTCCTTCGGGAGTGTTTCGGTGTAGATATTTACGACCGCCGGGCCCACTTCCTTGGCGATCTGGCTGAACTGTGTGCCCAGTTGCACAGGATTGGGGATCTTCAGCGGTGTGGCGTCCGAGCTGTTGACCTGGTTCTCGCTGCCCTTCACGCCATGCACGGCTACCGAGCCAATGAGGATGCCGGCGGAGAGAGTCGACAGTACGACAAACGTTGGAGCCAGACGGTTGAGCTTGATCCGTCTAAGAAGAGAGTTCATATGCAGGTCTAACCTCGTCAGTTTTTTCGCGAAGCTGTTCGCGATCGATGCGGCGGTATGCCGGGGATATGTCGAAGCCTGGATTCGCTTTACCAATCAACAATTCAGTATAGATGGTTCGGTAAAGACGCCCTATCCGAGTCTCATTGCTTTCTTAGACGCCCGTATCGGCAAACCGTTTTACGCAGAAAAGGCAACCAAATTCGGTCTCAGCTGAGAGGCGCCTCATGTGCGGCGGCATGCGCGCCCAGAGGCAGCATTTCCGTGAATGCGATGCCGCCCAGGATAAGCAGCGCACCAAGCGAGGCGCGGGCCGAGAGGCGCTCGCCATAGAAGAGATAGGACGTCAGAAAGGCGAAGACCGGCTCCAGCGCGAGAATCAGTGCAGTACGTGTTGGTGAAAGCTGCTGCTGAGCCCAGGACTGGACGGTGAATGCGACTGCTGTGGCAAGTACGCCAGCGATAAGCAGCGCAACGATCAGTCTCGGTGACAGATGGAGACGTGGATGCTCGAAGACCGGCAGCACGATCGCCATGATCAGGCTGCAGAAAGCGAGCTGCAGCACTGCCAGCGCTGCCAGCGGCAGGCGCGGAGAGGTGTGAGCGAGCGCCAGCACATGCAGTGCAAATCCGATAGCACAGAGCAGTGTCAGCAGATCGCCTGTGTTGATGGTACGGAAGAGGGCCGCCCATGCAGTGTGCGCCGGTGTGGTCAATAGAACGATGCCGGCAAAGGCAAGCGCTGCTCCGAAGAATGCTGCCGGCGAGGGCGACCGCATCGAAGCAGGCCGGAGCGCCGGCACAGCACACAACAGCGGCACCATCACGACGATGAGCCCGGTGATGAAGGCAGACTTCGCCGGCGTGGTCCGGGCGAGGCCCGCGGTCTGGAAGCTATAACCTGCCGCGAGGCAGAGGCCTACGACAGCGCCACCCAGCAGATAGCTCCGCTTCAGGGTCCGCAGGGCACGGTGATAGATGGCGACCAGCACAGCGGTAGCGATCAGCATTCGTAACAGATTGAAAAGCAGAGGCGAAACATCCTGCAGTGCGTCTTTGACCAGCACAAACGTCGAGCCCCAGATGGCTGCGATCGAGATCAGCAGCAGGGTAGCGCGTCCGGTGCGGGGTTGCAGGGAGATGGCAGCGCTCGTTACCGCGTCACCGCGTTTGCGAAGTAGGTTGGATGGCCGCCAACAATCGTGCGCAGGACCTGCGTGCCGAGGATGTCGTGCGGCGGGATGCGCGTGAGGTCACGGTCGAGGATGATGAAGTCGGCCACCATGCCGGGTGCAAGTGTGCCCTTATAGGATTCGCTGAACTCCGCGTAGGCCGAGCCCTGGGTGTAGGCGTAGAGCGCCTGCTGAATGGTCAGCTTCTCTTCCGGGAAGTAGGTCTGGGTACCGGCTTCGTTCTGGCGAGTGATCGCAGCGTAGATGCCGCGGAAGGGCGTGATCGGCTCGACGGGATAGTCGGTGCCGAAGGCGAGCGGCACACCGTGATCGAGGAAGCTCTTCCATGCATAGGAGTAGCGGGCTCGCTCGTGGCCAAGCCGCTGTTCGGCCCACGCCATGTCGGTGAGCAAATGGTTCGGCTGCATGGAGGCGATGACGCCGAGTTCTTTGTAGCGGTCGAAGTCGCCGGCGTCGAGGACTTGCGAGTGCTCGATGCGCGGGCGGGGAATGCATGGGCTGTGTTCCGCGACAGTAGCCTTCCCAGCCGAAGGTGTCGCTCCTGTGGTCCGGTCGAAACATCTCCGATTCGGGCTCGTGCCAAACGCGTTCAGCGCCATTTCCACCGCGCGATCGCCGATGGCGTGAAAGCCCATCTGAAATTGCGCAGCGGCCCGCTCTTTCGTCATCGCATCGAGCTTGTCTTGGGTGTAGCGCGGGATCCCGCGGTTGCCCGGATCATCGGAGTAAGGCGCGTTGAGCGCAGCCGTGCGCGAGCCGAGCGAGCCATCCATGAATCCCTTCAGCATGCCGGTGTGCAGCATGCGGTCATCGGCTGCGTGATGGGCGCGATGCTCCTTCAACGTTTCGACGGGATCGTTGAAGGCCAGCCACTCCGAGACCCGCACCGGCAGGTGGTCTTCCTGCTCCAACTGCTCCATCACCAGGAAGTCGTCCCAGGGCGAGTTGTCCTGCACGCTGGTTAGGCCATGAATCGACGCATCGGCGAGTGCCAGGGACAGTGCGCGCTTGCGCTCCGCCGGCGTGGGTGGCGGAATCTTCTGGAAGATCATCTCCATCGCGGGATCTTCGCGAACGATGCCGGTCAGCTCGCCCGTGCTGTCGTGGTCGAATTTGCCGCCGACAGGGTCAGGTGTGTTCCGTGTGACGCCGGCGGCCCCAAGCGCAGCAGTGTTCGCAATCGCGATATGGCCGTCCACGCGCGAGAAAATCGCCGGATGACCATGGCTAACCGCGTCCAACTGTTGCCGGGTGGGCAGTGTCTTCTGTGCCCATAGGGTGTGGTCCCAGCCCCCGCCCTGGAGCCAGTGGCCGGCGGGTGCGACCTTCGCTGCACGTTCCACTCGGTCGAGCATGTCTTGCAGCGACGTGCTGCCAGTCAGGTCGACAGAGAGTTGAATCCGTCCCGCCTCCCCCAGATGCACATGTGCGTCGTTGATGCCAGGCATAACAAACCTGCCACCCAGATCGACCAGTTTTGTCGTTGGACCTTTGCTCTTGAGCAGATCCCGATCTGTGCCGGTTGCGGTGATCGCTCCTCCACGGATGGCGAGCGCACTGACGAAATCCAGATTACCTTTGCCGAGCCCAACCCCGGTCAGGATGTGGCCGTGATAGTAGATCGCGTCCGGAGGCTGCGGCTGGGAGGCTGCCGTCTGCGCGGCAAGCGGAAGCGTGGCGGCGAGCAAGGCCGCGGCAAAAAACGAGCGGGACATGGCTGCGAGTGTAGCAGCGGAATGACAGGACTTCGGGAGGCCGGGCATATCGGGTCTCCTATAGTCGCTCGGTCGTCAGCATGAGGAGCAGCAAGATGCGCTTCAGGGCCAGTTCGCGATGCGTGGCGTCATACCATTCGTTGCGGGTATGAATGCCGCCGCCATCGCCGCCGGCTCCGATGCTGACAGCGGCTATGCCCAGCGACAGCGGGATGTTCGCATCCGTGGATGCCATGCGCGGCTCGGTCCGGATGCCAAGATGACGATCCACCCCAAGCAGATCGTCGTAGAGGACGGCGCCCTGTCGCGCTGCCGCTAGCTGACCAGCCGGCCGGTCTCCGATGCGTTCGATAGTGAACGCAGCTTGCGCGGTGGTTCGCACCTTGCGCAGCTGCAGAGCCACGGCATTCGCAACCATCACCGCGTCTTCTATTGCGCGATGCAACTCGACTTCGAGGCAGACCAACTCTTCGGCAGATGTTGAACGCAGATCAAACCGCGCGCTGGCGGTCTCCGGGATTGCGTTTACGGAGCTGCCGCCTTCGATGGTGCCGACGTTGAGCGTTGTCCGTGTCGGACGCGGCTGTTCAACCGCGGTGAGCGCGGCGATGGCGTGGCTGAGAATCGCAATCGGATTGGGCGAGCCGGCATCGGTCCAGGAGTGGCCGCCGGGGCCGGTAATCGTCGCGAGAAAGCGGCGGCTGCCGAGCGCCTCTGTTACCGCAACCTCGTGTCCGGCACCGTCAAGCACGATGTGTGCCGCAATGCGGTCACGCCAGGATGAGCGCTGATAGAGATAGCGCATGCCGCGCAGGTCGCCTTCACCCTCCTCGCCCACATTGCCGACGAAGAGCACCGGGCAGGGCAGCGTGATGGCCGCGTCAACCAGGGCTGCGGCGATCGCGAGCAGGCCGGTGACGCCTGCAGCATTGTCGCAGGCCCCGGGCGCGACCAGGCGGCTGCCTGTCCCTTGTGGGACGACTTCGGTCCCGGCGGGAAAGACGGTATCGATGTGGGCGGAGAGGATGACGGCGCGCCGATCGCCCGCGCCACCTGTGGTGTTTTCGGCAACTATGGCATCCGCGGACGGAGGCAGAAGGCCGAGCACGTTGCCTTCTGCATCGATCCCTGTTTCGACCAGCCCGATCGTTTGAAACTGCTCGACCAGCCACGCGGCACGTTGTGCTTCTCCGAACGGGGGCGCGGGTATGCCCACCAGTGCGCGCTGCCAATCCATCAGCAGGCCGTCGTGCAGATGAAGCCAGCGAAAGGCCTGATGGACGCGTCGCTGCGCGGCAAGCTGGGGCACCTGACCGAGCGGATTAAGCGAGAGAAACGACTGCATCGGGATCAATCAAGGGTAGCATCGCCATTGTCCCTGGCGGCGTAGCGGACGGAGTGCAGGAACAGCCCTCGTGCCGGAGCGGTCGCTCCGGCAGCGCTGCGGCTTCGTGCGGCGATGATCGCGGACAGGTCGGCCGCGTTACGCTGGCCGCGGCCGATCTCTAAAAAAGTGCCGACCAGGTTGCGGACCATATGGTGTAGAAATCCGTTGCCTTCCACTGTGTAGACCAGCAGATCGCCCTCCTCGCACCATGCCGAGTGCGTAAGGGTGCGGACATTCTCGACTTCTGCATCGGCCACGCGCGCGGTGCGGTCGGGATCGGAGGCAGCGAAGGAGGTGAAGTCGTGCGTGCCTCGCAGCAGGGGCGCCGTTTGGTGCATCGCGTCGATGTCCAGCGGCCAACTGAGGGCGTAGACGTAGCGCGCCAACGTGGGCGGGCAGATCTCGCCGCGATAGATGCGGTATTCGTAGCGCTTGCCGATGGTCGAGTGCCGCGCATGGAAGCCCTCTTCCGCGTGTTCTGCGCTGAGGATCCGGATTGCCGGCGGAAGCGCGCGGTTGAGCGCGCGTACCAGACTCGCGGGTGGGATTGGAGCCTGCAGTGTCACGGAAGCCACTTGCGCCAGTGCATGCACGCCCGCATCGGTGCGTCCGGAGCCCTGAGGCAGTGTGCGCTCTCCGCAGATGCGTTCCAGCGCATCTGCCAGTTCTCCCTGAATGGTCTTAAGGCCGGGCTGCACCTGCCATCCGAAGAAGTCGGTGCCGTCATACGTCAGCACCAGCTTCCACATTTTCGTCGCGGCGGCAGGCACGTTGGCTGCAAAGTCCATACGCAGCCTGAGGATAGCGCAGGCTGCCGACTTTGCTGGGATATACTTTTGCTGCTGCTCGCAGTCCGTCCGCTGCACGATTGCAGACGATTTTTTTTGGGGAACGCGCAGCGGCGCTCGAACGTAAGCAATGACAGACGATTTGGCCGATCCGCAGCGTTCCTGAGATGGAGCGCTGCGCGGATTCCGGCAAAGCGCGGAGTCCATGGAGCGGTCTGCGCCGTCTCTGTGTGGACAAGCAGCTCGGTTGGGTGGGGGCGAATGGATTTTTCTAGGAAGTCTGGTATTTCGGGGAAGTTTGCAGCACGGCGAGTGGGCAACGGTTCCATGCAGACAGCGCGGCGGCTGGCGGGGTGGGCTGCGATTGCAACCACCATCCTCTCTACCTTTGCGCCGATAGCCGCAGCACAGGAGCAGATCGTTCCAGGCGCGGCCACAGCAGGATTGCCTGCAGAGCCCGCGCCCAATGCGACGCTGCCGCTTTACATGCGGCCCGGGGTGCGTGATTTCCGCGACCCGCGGTCACACTTTCCAAATCCCATTGCGCCGTATCTGTCGACACACCTCGAGGCGCCGCGCGTCACCAACTCGCCGCGACTGCAGGACCTGATCAAGGACGGGAAGATCTACCTGAGCCTGAGCGATGCCATTATGCTGGCGCTCCAGGACAACTTCGACATTGCGATTGCGCGCTACAACCTCGACATCTCGGACACAGATATTCTGCGCTCCCGCGCAGGTGGCACGCTGTTGGGCGTTTCATCCGGTCTTGTCACCGGCACGCTTGGCGGCACAAGCTCAACGCTCACCTCCGGTGGAGGCCCCGGCGGAACATCCGCAGGCGCCTCGGGCGCTGGTGCGGGGTCAAGCGGTCTGGTTCTGACCGCGAACGGACAAGGCCCTGCGCCGACTATCTCGGACCCGGCGTTGAGTGGAACGGTTCAATTCGAACGTTCCAGCACGCCGCAGTCGACAACTTTCCTAACCGGCACCAACACTCTGACTTCAAACACCAACGAGTACAACTTCCAGTACAACCAGGGCTTCAGCCCAGGCACTACATTTCAAGTAGGCTTTCAGAATTCTCGTACCACTAGCAATAACACGCGCAGCAACTACAGCCCGCAGCTATCGTCGCTCTTCCAGGCAAGGATCACCCAGCACCTTCTTTATGGATTCGGTGTCGGACTGAATAAACGTTTCATCGCGCAGGCGATCAATGATCGCCGCATCACAGACTCTGCCTTTCGTCAGCAGTTGCTCTACACCATCAACCAGGTAGAGAACATCTACTGGGCGCTCGTCAGCGCGTATGAGAATGTGCAGTCGGCACAGCGCGCCCTCGACCAGTCCACCCAAGTCGCGTCCGACGACCGCAAGCAGTTGCAGATCGGTACGCTCGCGCCACTCGATGTTCTCAACGCCGACAATCAGGTCGCGACAGATAAGCAGACGCTGATCACGGCGCAGACAAATCTTGAGTATCAGCAATTGGTGATGAAGCAGGCCATCGCCCGCAACCTGAACGATCCCGCGTTGGCGCAGGCGCCGGTCATCCCCACCGATCGAGTGTCCCTGGTCGAGATGCCGGAAGAGACGGCTTCGGTCGAAGATCTGGTGACTGAGGCATATCAAAATCGCCCCGAGATCGAGCAAGGCATCATGAACTTGAAAAATGACCAGATCACGCTAAAAGGTGTCAAGAACGGCCTGCTACCGACCGTGGATCTTTACGGGTTCTATGGGGCATCCGCTTTGGGAGGCTCGCAGAGCCCTCAGTGTGTGAATACGAACATCGATCCGACTACCGGCTTACCGATTGGTCCGAATAGTTGTAGCGTTCCCACTGTGAACTACGGCGGTACCTTCAGCGCTTTGTTCAACGGCCAGAACCCGGATCGTGGTGTCGGCGTCAATATCCAGATCCCGCTCCGCAACCGTATCGCACAGTCTCTCCAAGCGAGGTCTCTGGTTGAATTTCGCCAGGATCAGTTGAAATTACAGCAGATTTATACGCAGATCCGCATCGGCGTCATCAACGGGCAGTACGCGCTCACGAACGATCGCGCAGCGGTGCAGGCTGCAACCGCGACGCGCGAGTACAACATTCAGGCGCTGGATGCGGAGAAGAAGAAGTTCAAGTACGGCGCCTCCACCACCGCTCTTGTCCTGCAGCAGGAGCGCAATCTGGCGGCGGCAGAGAATACCGTCACCTCGGCACTCGCTACCTACGCGAAAGACCGCGCATCTTTGGAGCAGATCCTGGCCAATACGTTGACGAAGTACAACATCAACATCGGCGACGCGGTCTCGGGCACGGTGACCCAGCAAGTTGCAATCCCTGGTCTCGAAGCCGCGCCAAAGGCTCCGGCCGCCCCGTTGCCCTCGCAACAGGAGCAGTTACAAAAGTCGCATGATCAGCCGGTGACACCGCCATCGCCCATGCCGCCTGTGCAGCAGCCACAAGCCACCCCGCCGCCGCAGTAAGGAAGACGAAGAGCGGCTCTTCTTAACGGAAGAGCCGCGTCCCCTCTCTGGAATGCAACTCTGGAATGCAACTAGGGGTCTGTCCCTGAACTTGCCCGACAAATTAATGGGACAGGCCGACATAGGGCAGCTTGGATGCACTATGTGCACGAGTCCTGCTTGGACTTGCGGCGTGCATCGCACGCAGTTTACCGTATCGCGACCTGATCGAGCAGGCTGAAGAACTCCGGGAAGGAGATGTCTGCGGACTCGGCGCCTTGGATCGTCGTCTCGCCCTTGGCGCGTAGCGCAGCAACGGAAAAGGCCATCGCGATGCGATGATCGCCGCCCGAATCGATCTCTGCGCCGTGCAACGGCTGGTCTCCCGGTATATCGAGACCATCGTCGAACTCTGTGACCTCCGCGCCCATGCGCCGAAGATTTTCCGCGACCAGGGCGATGCGATCCGACTCCTTGACGCGTAACTCCTTTGCATCGCGGATGCGGATGCCGTTGCGTGTATAGGGCGCGATGGCAGCCAGCACCGGCAGCTCGTCGATGAGTTGTGCGGCAAGTGCGCCGGCAATGGTTGCGCCACCGAGGCCGTCCTTCGGTGCGACTAATTGCACGGTGCCGGCAAGTTCGCCGTTGCGCTCTTCCAGATTGAGCACCGAGGTCTTTGCGCCGAGTCCGGCCAGCACATCGAGCAGCGTCGCGCGCGTCGGATTGAGACCGAGATTGTCGAGCAGCAGACCGGAGTCAGGGAAGATGGCCGCCGCGCAGAGAAAGAATGCTGCCGAGGAGATGTCGCCGGGAACGACGGTATCTACGCCCTGTAACTGCTGGCCGCCCGCGATACTGACCGAGTCGCGCTTGCGCGTGAGTGTGACGCCAAAGGCTTGGAGGGCGATCTCGCCGTGGTCGCGCGTGCGCACGGCCTCGGTCACGGTTGTGGTCCCGCTCGCACGCAGACCGGCGAAGAGTACTGCCGTCTTCACCTGTGCGCTGGGCACCGGTGTGGTGTAGTCGATGCCTCGTAGTGTCGCACCCTCGATAGTGACAGGAGCATGACCTTCGGTGAGCGCGATATGCGCACCCATTGTTTCAAGAGGCTTGCGAATGCGTTCCATCGGGCGGCGGCTCAGCGAGCTGTCGCCGATGAGCGTGAAGCTGCCATGCTGAGCAGCCAGCAACCCGGCGAGCATGCGCATGGTGGAGCCGGAGTTGCCGCAATCCAGCGGCGCGGAGGTCGGCTGAAACTGGCCGCCACAGCCGTGGATGGTCACACTGGCGCCGTCGCGTTCCACCGTCGCACCCAGCGCAGCGACGCAGCCGAGACTGCTGGCGGGATCGGCGCCGGTGGAGAAATTTTCCAGATGCGTGGTGCCATGAGCGAGTCCGCCAAGCAATGCGTAGCGGTGCGAGATGCTCTTGTCTCCGGGCAGGCGCAGGCTGCCGAGAAGGTTGGCGGCAGGCGCGATCACGCGGGTCGCAGTGGCTTCGGTCAAAGCGATGACTCCGTTTCGAGAGATTGTCTTCAGGGTACAACGCCAGCGAGTGTGAGACTTCTGGAGAAAACCGTAAGATCCTCCACCGGCTCTTCACTTCGTTCAGGGTCCGGCCGAGATGACGAAGGTGGAGGGATCTAAAGCATTTGCACTGTTGCTGTGTCGAGCGGAATGCCGCGAAGTGTGGCTTTTCTTGACGGAAAAGCAACGCGGATCATCGCGTCCTTCTCTCTACCTACGGTGAACATGCTTTAGCTCTCGGCTCTTTCGTCGATGGCGTCACTGACGCGCAGCACGATCAGCGTCTCATCATCGAAACGTTCCGCGCCATTCTGGAAGCGGCTGATCTCGCCCATGATGAGGTCGGCCATCTCACCTGCGCATAGCACGGCATTCTGCTGCACAAGCTCGGCAAGCCGCTCCGTTCCGAACATTTCACCCGCAGGGTTTTGCGCATCGGCGAGGCCGTCACTGAAGAAGATGACTGCGTCTCCCGGCCGTGTCGAGAGAGTGAACTGCTCGTAGGAGACATCGGGAAAGAGTCCCAGAGGGAAGCCTTCGGCGTGGATCGTCTCTACCTCGCCGCTGCGACAGATGAGCGGCTGCACTGCGCCCGCATTGGCGATCTCGAAGGTGCGGTCCTCATCGTTCCACACTGCATACACCATGGTGACGTACTGCGCGTCGACCCGGCGTTCCTGCAAGGAATCGTTCAGCAGCCGCAGCATATCTGCGGCATGGGGAGCGCGCGGCGCAGCAGCCCGCATGATGCCGCTGACCAGTGCTGCGTAGAGCGCCGCCGGCGCCGCCTTGCCGCTGGCATCGCCCAGCGCAATGCCTGTGCGGTGACTGTCATAGTGGAGGAAATCGTAGACATCGCCGCCGATCGTACGCGCGGGCACGAAGCGGGTGGCAAACTCCGCGAAGCGATGGTGCGGACGCGTCTGCGGCAACAGGCGCAACTGCACCTCGCGCGCCATCTCCAGGTCATGCTCTAGGCGCTGCTCCTGCTGGGCCACGCGCTGGTAGAGCCGGGCATTCTCAATCGCGATCGCGACCTGGGCCGCGAGCGTAACGATGGTTCGCTGATGGTCTTCGTTGAAGTAATTCGCGCGCGTGTGCTCCATGTCGAGCACGCCGATTACCTTGTTCTTATAGATGAGCGGCACCGCCAGCTCGGAGCGCGTCAATGGATTCACCATGTGGTAGCGAGAGTCGCGGCGCACGTCTGGTGAATAGACCGGCGCCTGCGTCCGCATGGCAGTGCCGACCAGGCCGCGACCTATCGGCACGCGCTCGATGGGAACAAAGCGCTCTCCGAAGCGCACCGCGAACTGCGTCTCAAGAACCTGATCCCGCTCATTGAGCAGCAGGATGGAGAACATTTGGTAGTCGATCAGTCGGCGCAGCAGGTGGCCGATGCGTTCCAGCAGCTCATCGAGGTCGAGGATCGAGCTGATGTCACGCGAGATCTCGGTCAAGACCGCGAGCGTCTGCGCCTGACGCGAGACGCGCGTGTAGAGTCGCGCATTCTCAATGGCAACGGCAACCCGCGAGGCGGTCAGTTCGAGAAGCCGTAGCTGCTCCTCCTGAAAGTAGCCGACCTCTTCGCTTTCGATATCGATAACGCCGATGACACGGCCTTTGACGATGAGGGGCACCGCAAGCTCGGAACGCACCGCGTCGTTTGCCGAGACATAGTTCTCTGTGTTGCGGACGTCGTTGATCAGCACGGGTTGCCTGCGTGCCGCGGCCTCACCGATGACCCCCTCGCCGATGCGGAAGCGCCGTCGCTCGGTCTCGGGTGTATGACCGATCTGGTAGCGCATCCGCAGATCGTTGGTGCGGTCATTCAATAGCAGGATGGCGAAGATGCGGTAGTCGATGACGGCACGCACCATCTCCGCGGTCTGGTGCATGATGGTCTGCAGATCGAGCGTGGCGTTAAGGGCATTCGCCAGCCGCATCAGAAAGTCGAGCTGGATGGGCTCAGGGCGCACCTGTGCCCGGGCCGCACCTAGCTCGCTGGTGGGCCGGTAGTCTCCTTCGAAGCTGTCGCCTGGCCGGTTTTGCTGGCCGTCGTCTTTCACGCGTCGCTCCACTGCCTGCGCCGCGCATCTATGCCATGGATGGGGTCACAGACGGGGCAGGCAATCGAGTCATCATAGCGCAGCGTGGAGGCGTAAACGCAGCCGCGGCAGAGACTAGTAACTAGCTGAGGATGATGCGGGTGAGCCACCCTGGGCCGCGCGATGCAATTGCTCGCCATGCAGATCTTCGAGGATGCGCACACCGGCGCTGGCGCCGATCCGGCACGCGCCGGCTTCAAGCATCGTGCGCGCGTCGCTCAACGTGCGGATGCCGCCGGAGGCCTTTACACCACAGGAGCCGCCCGCAATGCCGCGGAGCAGCGCGACATCGGCGGCGGTGGCGCCTCCTGTGGAAAATCCGGTGCTCGTCTTCAGGTAGTCGGCCCCGGCATTGATGACAATTTCACTGGCGCGCAGCTTCTCCGGCATGGAGAGCAGGCAGGTCTCTAGAATGACCTTTACGACTGCTCCGGCGGAGCGGCCGACCTCAACGACAGAGCGCACGTCGGTCTCGGCTAGATCGTAGAGTCCGCTCTTCAGCATGCCGACGTTCAGAACCATATCTAGTTCGCGGGCACCCAGCTTGACCATCTCACGTGCCTCATCGCGCTTGGTCGTGGTGAGGCACGCGCCCAGCGGAAAGCCGATGACCACGCCAACTGGAATACTCGTTCCTCCCAGCACGGACGTTGCCAGCGGTACCCAGGCCGGGTTCACCATTGCGCAGGCGAAGTGATGGTCTGCGGCCTCGTAGCACAGCGCGATCACCTGGTCACGGGTTGCATCCGGCTTCAGCAGAGTGTGGTCGATGATCGCGGCAAGGCTGGATGGGGAGGCCAACGCTGTACGGGCAAACGCCGCAGCATCGAAGCTGCCCCGGTTGAAGACGGTGACGTTCTCGATAGAGTGCGGCTCCATCACTTTCATTCTCTCACTCCTTCATCGGCGCGTAGACCGCACCTCTGTCAGATGGACGCAATGCAGCGAAGAGGGTTTCCACAATCGCGACAGACCGTGCCGTGCGTCAGTCTTCTGCTTCCGGAGGAAAGATACAGATATCCGGCAGGTTGCGAAAGCGCTCCGCATAGTCCATGCCGTAGCCGATGACGAAGTGGTTCGGGATGGCGAACCCCACGTACTCTGCGGTAATGGTCTCGATGCGGCGCTCGGGTTTATCCAGTAGCGCCGCGACTCGCAGAGATTTTGGGTGGTGCTGCATGAGCATGCGTTTGAGGAACGAGAGGGTGAGTCCGGTATCGAGGATATCCTCGACCAAAATGATGTTGCGCCCCTCGATCGGATGGTCGAGATCCTTGATCAGTTTCACTGCGCCGCTGGAGCGGGCAGCCTTGCCATAGCTGGAGACGGCGACGAAGTCGAAGGTGCACTGCGTGGTGATGGCGCGGGCCAGATCGGAGAGGAAGATGGCCGCGCCCTTCAGGACGCCGACCAGCAATACGGGCTCGCCGGCGAGGTCGCGGTCGATCTGTGCGCCCAGTTCGGCAACCCGTGCGGCAATGGCGTCACGTCCGATCAGCACTGGCGGATCGAGCGGTGAGGCGGTAGAACGAATCGGCGTCGCCATGTCGTTATCTTCTCCGAGGATTGGGCGCTGACTATACTCTTGATAACACGGCGCTCATGTATCCATATATCCATCTCGGCCCTATCACCATCGGTACCTTCGGTCTCATGCTGTGGCTGGCGGCGGTCTGCGCCGGCTATGTGCTGCACCTGAACTTCCGACGCTTCCATGTGCAGGCGGATGCCGTCAGCGTGGTCGCTTTCACGACGGTGCTGGGCGTGGTCGGCGCCAAGCTCTGGCACGTCTTTGAAGATCCCGTCGCGCTGTTCCACTATCCGGCGGCAACGCTGTTCGATCGTGCAGGTTTCGCGTGGTACGGCGGCCTCATCGCGGGCGTGTTGACGCTGATGTGGCAGGGACGCGCGGCTAAAGTTGGCAGCCTGGGCATGCTGGACCTGGCTGCGCCTGCCGCAGCCGTGGGTTACGGCGTGGGCCGCATCGGCTGCCTCACCTCGGGCGATGGAGACTACGGCGTTCCGACCAAGCTGCCGTGGGGCATGAGCTTTCCGCACGGCCTGGTGCCGACGGTGACACCTGTGCATCCGACGCCAATCTACGAGCTCATCGCCGCGCTGATCATCGCGCTCATTCTGTGGAAGCGTGGCAGGCGAGCGCCGGGTGAGATCACCGGAGAGTACCTCGTGCTCTCAGGTTTGGCGCGATTCCTGGTGGAATTTATCCGCATCAATCCGCGAATCTACTTCGGCATGAGCAATGCGCAGGTCGCCAGTCTGGGATCGATGGTGGTGGGCGGCTTGCTGATCCTTTGGGCGAAGCGACACGCCGCCGCACACAGTGCTCGCGCGGCAGCTGCCACCTAGTGCAGAAGCCGGGATGATGTCATGTATTGAGTGAGGCGATGTAGGCATTTTCTTTGGCGAAAATGCCTGACGAGTGTGACGCTTCACCTTACGGCAACCCGGCTTCTGCTTTAGTGCGAATTCCTTTGAAGGAAAGCCATGTCGAGTGAATTCCCACGACACAGCATCAGGTACACAGCGTCAGGGAAATGGCTCTAGCCGCCGGGGCTCTCTGGCGTCGCGGAGCCGATCAGCTGACAGCCCTACGTGCTGGACATGGGAACGAAGTGCATGGACGCCGAATTCATGCAGTAGCGCAGTCCGGTGGGCTGCGGGCCATCGTTGAAGACGTGCCCGAGATGCGCATCGCATAGCTTGCAAGACACGGTGGTCCGGCTCATGCCAAAGGATTCGTCTGTACGCTCATCTACATTTTCTTTGGCAATGGGCTGCCAGAAGCTGGGCCAGCCGGTGCCGGATTCGAACTTCGTGTCCGAGTTGAAGAGCGCCGTGTCGCAGCAGACGCAGCGGTAGAGACCCGTGCCGTGCTGATTCCACAGGCTGCCGGTGAAGGCCATCTCTGTGTCGGCCTTGCGGGTGATGTCATAGACGTTGCCTGAGAGTTGGCTCTTCCACTGGCGGTTGCTCTTGACCACCATGGGCATCGTGATCGACTTCAGGCGCGTCCCGTCCGCTGAAAACAGAACGACTGTAACCGGCTTGCCCGGTTTCAGATTGGTTTCCTGATCGGCGGCGTAGGCGTCGGCTGGGTGCTGCACAAACTTGAGCAAGGCGATGCCCCCGACGGCGGCGGTGGCGGTAGCTAGAAAGATGCGGCGCGAGACGCGTTCTGAAGGCTTGTCCTCTGTCGGCTGCGAATCGAACATACGCTTACCCTCCCCGAATGTCGCTGCGGGTTCTCTATGGTTAGGACGCCCGCTTTCTCCTAAGGTTACGGGCCAGGCTGTGAAATGGATGCTAAGAAGCGAAAACCTATGTTTACTTGGCTGCAGCAGGGGGCTGCGACGCGTCCGGGTGTTCCACCGGGCTCTGAGGGGCTACGAGGGAAACCTCTTCCAGGATGCTGATGCCGCCCCGGCGTAGCAGATTTGCCACAACGGCGCGGGTCAACCGCGTGGCGTCATACTCTACGCGGATGGTCTTCCCCGGCTGGTCGATGTCGATTCGCCGGATCCCATAGACCTCCTTGAGATTGCCCAGCGCGAACATCGCGGCCTCGGAAGGCTGCTGCTCGTAACGGAAGAGCACATCGACATTCGTCATAGCGAAATCATAGATCATTTTCCCGGGAAGTTGAGAAGGGAAGAAGCGTACGCACGAAGTCGTTCGTCGAACACGGCAACGCGTGGCGGCAGCAGGAGTGTTGCGGCAAAGGGCTCAGAGACGGCGCAGGTATTCCAGGACCTCCGGGCTGGTCCAGTCCTGGGGGCCGACGAATTTGCGCCGGATGACGCCATGCTGGTCAATGACGTAGCTCTCAGGCCAGCCATACGTGCCATACAAGCTGCTGGAGCGGCGGGACGGGTCATCGATGCTGAGTAAGCCGATCTTGTGCTCGGCCAGGAAATCCTTGTAGGCCTGCTGGTCTTCATCCACGCTGACGGCAAGCACCTGCACCTGAGGAAGCTGCTGCTGCATGGCGGTAAGAGACGGAAGCTCCGCGATGCACGGGGCGCACCAGGTTGCCCAGAAGTTAAGGACGACCACTTTTCCGCGATAGTCGGCCAGATGGACGCTGCGGCTGCCCTCCGTTACCGTGAAGTCGGGAGCGACGCGACCGTTCTGCCGGGGATGGCTGCCACGGTCGCAGCCTGCCGCCAGAAGCAGAGGCAAAGCGGCACAGAGGAAGCGATAGCGCGTCATCCTTTCATCATAACGGGGATGGTTTGCGTGCCGTCCCAATCCCTTTTGAAGCCAAACCAGGGCTTGTAACGTCATACTTAGGACATTCCGACAATCATGATTCTCTTGACCCGCAAGGCCGATTTTTCATCCGCCCACTACTACTGGAACGACGCCTGGAGCGACGCGGAGAACCAGCGCGTCTTCGGCAAGTGCGCCAACCGCAACGGGCACGGACACAACTACACGCTGGAAGTCACCGTCTCCGGCGAAATCGATGCCCAGACCGGCTTCGTCGTCGACCTGAAGCAATTGAAGGACGTGATGCACCGTGAGGTGGTGGACGTGTACGACCATCGCCACTTGAATCTGGAGATCCCGGAGTTCCGCGATCGCGTCCCCACGGTGGAGAACATTGCTCTGAGCGCGTGGGAGCGGTTGGAGGGAAAGATCCTGGGCGCCAGGTTGCAGCGGGTGCGTGTCTATGAGACGCCGGATCTGTTTGCAGACTGCTTCGGGACTGCGGCTGGAGGCAGCGAATGAACGTGACCTTCACGCGCCGCTATCACTTCAGTGCGTCGCACAGGCTGGACTGCGACGCGCTGAGCCCCCAGCAGAACCGCGATGTGTACGGCAAATGCAACAACCCGCACGGTCACGGGCACAATTATCGGCTGGAGGTCTCTATTCGCGGTCCAGTCGACCGAGCAACCGGGATGGTGATCAACATGGCCGACTTGGACGCGCTGGTAGGAGGCTCGATCGTTGAGCGCTTTCATCTGGCAAACCTGAACTTTGATCCGCTCTTCCAGCGCGAAGTGCCGACGACGGAGAATCTGTGCCGGGCGATCCATGAACTGCTCGCTGGCGCATTACCGCAGGGAAGGCTCGACCGGATACGGATTGAAGAGACGGACAACAACTTCTTTGAGTACGCAGGGGAGGCGAGGCTTGGGTAAGGGAAAAGATTTCGTCGCGCACGCCGGAGCAGCGATGGATCGTGTGCATGATGTCACGGTGAAGAATGGCTCGGGTGCGAACGGCTTGGATCGCGTCACTACGCAACAGCTCTATGCCGAGCTGCTGGCTCGTTTTGACGAAGACCCGACCCGCGATGGGCTGCAGAAGACGCCGGAGCGCATGGAGAAGGCGATGACCTTTCTGACGCAGGGCTATCGGCAGCATCCGCAGGAGATTCTGCGTTCCGCGCTGTTCGATGTCGACTATGACGAGATGGTGATGGTGAAAGACATCGAGATGTTTTCGCTCTGCGAGCATCACATGCTGCCGTTCTTCGGTAAGGTGCACATCGCGTATATCCCGAATGGCAAAGTGGTCGGCCTGAGTAAGCTGCCGCGGCTCGTCGATGTCTTTGCCCGGCGGCTGCAGGTACAGGAGCGCATGACGCGCGAGATTGCGAATGCGCTGCAGGAGGCAATCGCCCCGCAGGGAGTCGGTGTCGTCGTCGAGGCGCGGCACCTTTGCATGATGATGCGCGGCGTTGAGAAGCAGAACTCCTCTACCGTGACCTCTTCCATGTCCGGTGTCTTCCTTGAAGACAAGACGCGCGCAGAGTTCCTCGCGCTGGTTCGCGACAGCGCACGCGGCGGGTTCTAGCTGCGAGTCAGGATCAGTGCCGAAGGCACCGGTCGATCGGCACTGGCCGCACGTTCACGCTTGGCATTCGAGAGGCCAAGGTCCGCCATAGCCATGAGAGCTTCTACCGTCGTGCCATCGCCGGGAAAGGAACCCGTTCCGATGCAAGTCGTCACCTGCGGGGAACCATCGGGAAGCGTAGTGAGGCCGGCCTCGCGGACAGCAGCGCGTAGATCCCGCACCCGATGCTCGGCTACCTCGGGAGGCAGGCCCGGAAAGAAGATACCGAACTCATCTCCGCCCAAACGGGCCAGCACATCTCCCTCGCGGACAGTGAGACGGAAACAGTCGGCAACCTGGCGCAGCATACGATTCGCGTTGATCAGCCCGGCGGTGCGATTGATTTCTGCAAATCCATCGATGTCGCAGACCACAAGAAAAGCAGTCTGGTTGCTGTCTCCGCAGCGGCTAAGCTCATTCGCCAGTTTGGCGAAGAATGACTCCGGCGCCAGCAAGTTGGTCAGCAGGTCGATTTCATGCGGCTCTCCCGTAGCCAGGCTGTCTGCACGGGTACCCACACTGCCGGGTTCAGGCAATGGCGGCGTTTCCTGAGCCGCCTCTTCTTGCGGCACTTCGAGCACGGCGGCAGCCGCAAGCTCAGGGATGGCGTGCGGCACAAATGCGGTCGGCAGGTTTTCATCCACTGTCTCCGGCAGCTTTGCTCCGGTGAGAGGCGCCGACCAGTAGATCACGGCACTGGCGGCGGCGATGGCCGCCATGGCGATCAGACTGAGTAGGATCGGCCAGCCATCGCGACCCGCGCGCGCAGCCAGCAAAGCGCCGAGGATGGGGAGGATGGCAAGAAGAGTACGCGGCAGTGGAGAGCGAGGCATGAGTTTCGTATCCCGGCCGAGGACGGGTGTAAGCCCCGGCTCAAGTTGAGCATAGCGCCGCTGCGCCGGGGGAGAGTGCGGGCGTCCGTACCCCAGCCTACAACTTTCGTGTCAGCTAGGAGTCGGGATCGGTGCCGAGAGGCCCGGAAGCCGGAGGATCGCCTCCCGTCCTGTATCCTCAGACGCGTGAAGAGTCGCAGCATTTGGCAGGGTATGGCCCATGTCCTGACCGCCGTAGCTATTGTCAGTGCGGTTACGGGTTGGCTACTGACCCGTCCCTCGGCCATCATGGCCGCCCCGGCAGATGACGCAAGCTATGCACAGGTGGGGCCGATTCTGCGGTCGCAGTGTGCCGGTTGCCACAACCCTCAGGGCGGCGCTCCGTTCAGCTTGCTGACCTATGAAGACGCCAAACAGTGGGGCGGCCAAATCCTGGACGTAACCCAGAGCCGGTATATGCCGCCGTGGCTGCCAGCGCCCGGAAAGGGAGAGTTTGCCGGTGCGCGGCGACTCTCCGATGCGGAGTTGGCGGTCATTCGGAGATGGGTGGGTGCCGGGATGCCTGGCGGCGCGACGATGGCCGCCGCTCCACCGGAACAGGAGTGGACGCTCGGCAAGCCGGACGCGGTGCTCACACTGGCAGAACCGGTTGCACTCTCCGGCAATGGGCCGGATGTATTTACGAATCTGGTGGTTCCATTCACTGGTGATGCCGCCCATCGACTGCGGGCCATCCAGATCCGCCCGAGCGATCCGCAGGCAGTACGCAGCATATGGCTCACCTTCGATGAGAGTGGCAAGCTGCAGCAGAACCCGGATTGGAAGCAGGGAATTGCCGGCATGGAACCACCGGCGGATGCTCTTGCCGGAACAGCAGGACTGGTCTTCTGGTCGGCGGGATCGCAAGTTTTGAAGCCACGTGCCGGCGAAAGCTGGACGGTGAAGCCGGGTCGCGCCCTACTGCTGACGACCCACCTGAAGACAACCGGAAAGAAGCTGGCACTCCAACTACAGATAGGCGTCTACTACGAATCCAAATCAACGTCTGCAGATGGACGGGCCGCCGTTCTACGGTTGACTCATCGGGGGCCGATCGAGATAGCGGCTGGGGCGTCTTCGACCGCGCTGGAAGACAGCTACAAACTACCGCAGGCTGCGCTGGTGACGGCTATCTATCCGCGCGCGTACTTTATCGCACGGAGCTTCGACGCGTATGCCACAACACCCGCAGGAAAGCAGATTTGGCTACTCTCCATTCCCAAGTGGGATGTGGATTGGCTGGAGGTGTACGCGTATCGTAGCGCGGTCCTGTTGCCCAAGGGGTCGGTCGTTCATTGGAAGGTGGACTATGACAACTCGGCAGAGAATCCGCACAATCCCAACGATCCGCCGGCTGCAGTCCACGGCGGCGGCAACCCCAAAGACGAGGCAGATGCGCTCATGCTCGAAGTCCTTCCGCCGGCAGGCGTCCAGGCAGAGACATGGCGGAAAGTACTCGACGCGTCCGTGCGCTAGTCGCGCGTCGTCAGTTTAGTTTCGCTTCCAACTCTGCCCAGCGCGTGTAGATCTCATCGGCGGCTGTTTGTGCTTTTGCGAGCGCATCCAAAGCCTGCTGCAGCTGCGTCGCATCGCTCGCGATTGTCGGGTCATCGACTGCGGTATATGCCTTCTGCAACGTGGATTCGGCTTCGTTGATGCGTGCCTCGATGCCGTCATACTCACGCGCTTCGAGGTAGGAGAGCTTCTTCCGCGTCGAAGCCGGGAGCGCCGCGGAAACCGGCTGACCTGTATCCGGACGCATGGCGGAGGTACGCGCACGCTCATCGCGCCAGACCTCCCATTGCTGGTAGTCCGCGAATTGCCCTGCTCCCCCTGCGCCATCCAGGCCGAGAACGACGGTCGAGACACGATCGAGCAGGTAGCGGTCGTGCGTGACCAATACCAGGGCGCCGCGGAATTCGAGCAGACTCTCTTCCAGAATTTCCAGCGTTGGAATGTCGAGATCGTTCGTCGGCTCATCGAGCAGCAGAAGATCGGCCGGCTCCAGCATGAGCTTGGCGATGAGCACACGCGCTCGTTCGCCCCCGGAGAGATTGGCAACCGGCTGGTTGAGCTGCTCACCGGTAAAGAGAAAGCGCGATGCCCACGAAGCTACATGGACAACGCGATCCTGATAGATGACGGAGTCCGAGTCTGGCGCCAGAGCGCGTCGCAGTGTCAGTGACGTATCGAGCTGGCGATTCTGGTCGAAGTACACAATGCGCAGCGCGTTCGCGCGCTCCACGGTGCCGCTTGTCGGCTCGATCTCTCCGCGTAGCAGACGCAGCAGCGTCGTCTTGCCGCTGCCGTTCGGACCAACCAGGCCAACGCGCGTGCCGGCGGTGAGTGGAAAGGTTAGATTGTTAAAGAGCGTTCGGCCGGCGATGTCATACCGCAGTGCTTCCAACACGACAATACGTTTGGTCTCGCGGCCGCTCTCGTTGAATTCGATGGATGCTGTTGCAGTTCGGTTGCGGGCCGAGACATCAGCCAGCTCGCCGATAAGGGTATGAGCATTGTCGATCCGCGCCTTTGCCTTGGTAGCGCGCGCTTTGGGACCGCGTCGCAGCCACTCGATCTCGGTGCGCACTCGGTTCTCAAGAGACGCCTGACGGCGCTGCTGCGCTTCGAGGAATGCCTCTTTCTCTTCGAGAAACCGGCTGTAGTTGCCTCGCGTGCGAAAGATCCCGTCCGGGTAGGTGGGATTGATCTCCGCGATCTCGAGCGCAACAGATTCGAGGAAGTATCGATCGTGACTGATGACGACGGAGGCGAAATTGGACCCAGTGAGCAGACCTTCCAGCCATTCGATGCCGCCGAGGTCGAGGTGATTGGTCGGCTCGTCAAGCAGCAGAATGTCGGGCGCTGTCGCCAGAGCTTGCGCGATGGCGAGGCGTTTCTTCCAGCCGCCGGAGAGCGCTGTCGCCTCCGTGCCGAAGTCGATAAATCCGGCACGGCCCAGCGTCTCGCGGATGTTGCGGTCCCATTCAGCGGGAGGCAGCTTCGCATCGCGCACGGCATCTTCCATCACCGACCATACGGTCTGCCCCGATTTGTATGAAGACGCCTGCGATACGTAGCTGACGCGGGTACGTTTGCGAAGTGCAAGCTCTCCTTGATCCGGCTCGATCTCACCGGCAAGAATCTTCAACAATGTTGATTTGCCCGCGCCGTTCGGACCGATCACGCCAATACGCGCGCCCTCTTCAATCGTGAAGGAGAGGGCGCGGAACAGCGGTTTGGGACCGAAGACTTTGGTGAGGCCCTGTGCATTCAGAAGTGGTGGCATAGGAAAAGAGAATTGAACAGAACTACAGACGAAAGCAGAGATCGCGGGGATTTCTCTGAGAGTGTCTGCAGTTTTCTGCCTTGGTCCGTAGTTATCTCAACAGCACGCTACCGCGCTGCCGCAGACGTTGCCGCCAGATACTCCTCATACGGCCCCTTGAAGTCTTCGATTACCTCACCGTCGAAGTGCCAGATGCGGGTGGCTACCTCATCGATCAGGTCGTGGTCGTGCGTGACCAGAAACACTGTGCCTTCGAACTTCTGCAACGCGATGTTCAGCGCGTTGATCGATTCTAGATCCAGGTGGTTGGTCGGCTCGTCGAAGGCCACGATATTCGGTTTCTGCATCATCAGGCGACAGAAGATCAACCGCGCCGCCTCGCCGCCGGAGAGCGCATCGGTCGGCTTCAATCCTTCCTCACCCCGGAAGAGCATCTGACCGAGGATGCCGCGGATGTCTTCCTTGGTGGCCTGCGGGTCAAAGCCATGCAGCCAATCGGCGACGGTGGTGCCCTTTTCGATGAGTCCCGACACGTCCTGCGGGAAGTAGCCCACCTGTGCCTCGTGGCCCCACTTCACGGTGCCGCCGTCCACCTTGAAATCTTTTTCGACCAGATCGGGCAGTCCCGCAAGCAGCGACTTGAGCAGCGTGGTCTTGCCGAGGCCATTGCGACCCATCAGACAAATCTTCTCGCCACGCATCACCGAACCGGTGAAGCCCTGCACCACCTGCTCAGCACCATAGCCTTTGGTCACGCTATCGAATTCGAGGATGTGTTTGCCGGATGGACGTAACATGTCGAAGCGGATGAAGGGGCGCGCGATGTTCGAGCGTGCCAGCTCAGTGGTCTGCAGCCGCTCGACTTCCTTCTTGCGCGAGGTCACTTGACTCGAACGTGTGCCGGCCGAGAAACGTGCAATGAACTCGTTCAGCTGCGAGATTTTCTTCTCGCGTTGCTCGTTCTGCGACTCCAGACGGGAGCGGATCTGCGTCTTTGCCACCACCATGTCGTCGTAGCCGCCCGTGTAAGTGATGATCGTCTCGTAGTCGATATCCGCGATGTGCGTGCACACGCTATTGAGGAAGTGGCGGTCGTGCGAGATGGTGATGAGCGTGCCTTCAAAGTGCTGCAGGAAGTCCTGCAGCCAGTGGATTGAGTCGAGATCGAGGTAGTTCGTCGGCTCGTCCAAGAGCAACGCCTGCGGCTTGCCGAAGAGCGCCTGCGCCAACAGCACGCGCACCTTCTGGCCGCCCTGCAGCTCCCCCATCTTGCGCTCGTGCACGTCATCGGGGATGTCGAGCCCCTGCAGCAGGATGGCTGCATCGCTCTCCGCGGTATAGCCGTCTTCTTCGCCGACGATACCCTCAAGCTCACCGAGTCGCATGCCATCGGCGTCTGTCATCTCCGCCTTGGAGTAGATCGCCTCGCGCTCATCGAGCGCGGCCCACAGGCCCTTGTTGCCCATGATGACGGTATCGAGAACGCGGTATGCGTCGAAGGCGTACTGGTCCTGCTTCAGGACGGAGACCTTCTTGGGACGGACAACATTGCCCTTCTGGGCGTCCAGGTCGCCGGCCAGCACCTTCATGAAGGTGGACTTGCCGGCCCCGTTTGGTCCGGTCAGGCCGTAGCGGCGACCGGAGATGAAATTGACGGTTACATCCTCGAAGAGGACCTTGGCGCCGTAGCGCATGCTCACATTGTTGACTGAAATCATTCCCGTTCTCTCAGCCTTTATTGTCGCAGATCGGACGCGTCGTCAGGATTGCGGCTAGCGAAGCTCTGCATGCGGCTGCTCCGGTGCAGTGTGGCGCGGGCGCAGCTCTCCGGCGCAACAAGGACTTACAGCAGCCGCGATAACACCTGATTGGTGATCAGCGCGGCAACGTAGGCCAGCCCGCTCATGTAGCAGAACTGGATGATGGGCCACTTGATGCTGTTGGTTTCGCGACGCACGACCGCCAGGGTAGAAGTGCACTGCATGGCAAAGGCGAAGAAGACCACCAGCGCGATGGCGCCCCCGATCGTCATGTCATGCCGCAGCGCCGCCTGCAGGCTCAGGGAATGGGTGGTCGGGTCTACACCATAGAGCGTCCCAAGCGTGCCGACAATGACCTCGCGGGCAATGATGGAGCTGAGCAGGCCGATGCCGATCTTCCAGTTAAAGCCGAGCGGCTGCAGGACCGGCTCGACAAAATGGCCGAGCTTGCCGATCACGCTGCCAGCCAGGTCGGAGAAGCTGCCGTTATGGATGGGCAGGATGCTCATCACCCACAGCACAAAGCTGACCGCGAGGATGATGGTGCCGGCCTTCTTCAGAAAGAGCACGCTGCGGTCATAGAGCCGCAGGCCAAGGGAGCGCAACGTGGGCCAGCGATACTGCGGCAGCTCCAGCACAAAAGGAGTGGAGGATGCCTTCAGCACCGAAGACTTGAGCAGCTTGGCCGTCAGCAGCGCGGCGAGGAATCCCAGCACGTACAGACTGAGCATGACGCACGCACGTAGGCCGATGAGGCTACCCAAGACGGGCCAGTTCGGCACAAAGGCGGCGATGATGAGCGTGTAGATGGGCAGCCGTGCCGAGCAGGTCATGAACGGCGCGACCAGGATCGTGGCCAGGCGGTCGCGCTTGTTTTCGATCGTGCGGGTGGCCATGATGGCCGGCACTGCACAGGCGTAGGCGGAGAGCAGGGGAATGAATGCCTTGCCATTCAGCCCGATCGAGCGCATCAGCCGGTCGGCAATCAATGCGGCTCGGGCCAGGTAGCCGGAGTCCTCAAGGATGCCGATGAATAGAAACAACAGCAGAATCTGCGGCAGAAAGACCAGCACCGCTTGCACGCCATTCCATAGGCCGTCCCGTACCAGGGCCTGCAGCCATGGGATTGGGATGGTGTTTGCCACCAGCGCACCCAAATGCGTGAGGCCTGCTCCCATCCAGTCGCTCAACGGCTGCCCGAAGGTGAAGACCCCTTGGAAGACTGTGACGACGACGGCGAGGAAGATGAGCGGTCCCCAGATACGATGGAGCAGGACGGAATCGAGCCTCCGCGTCCATAGAGGCGAAGCTGGCGCCTTATACTTGGTGCGGCTGCTGACCTGAGATGCCCAGCGACGGCACTCGCCGGGGTTCTGCAGGACAGGCAGCTCGATGGGAAAGACCGGCAGTGTCTTTGCAAAGTCCGCATTCGCGCCGTCGCGCTGTACGAGAAATCGTTCGATGGCGTCGATGCCGGTGCCGCGTGCGGCGCTGATCAGCGCGACAGGCCGGCCTAACTCCTGCGCCAGCGCCAGCGGGTCCACCACGCCCCCTCGGGACTCCATCAAATCGGCCATGTTCAGCAGCACCATGGTGGGCAATCCCATGGCCAGGATGGGGCCCGCGAGCATGAGCTGGCGGCTTAGATTAAGCGCATCGAGGACGATCAGGACTGCATCGGGCCGCGGCGTGCCCGGCATCTCGCCCTTTAGGACGTCTACGGCGACGCGCGCATCCTCCGAGTAGCCGGCGAGGCTGTAGATGCCGGGAAGATCAATCAGTGTGAGGTCATTGCGACGGATGCCGCTCATGCGGCCGGAGCGCTGCTCCACCGTCACACCGGGATAGTTCGCGACCTTCTGCCGCAGGCCGGTCAAACGGTTAAAGAGTGTCGACTTGCCGCTGTTGGGCGGTCCAATCAACGCGATAGTGCGGAAGCGTCCGCGTGGCTGGCCTGGTCTGAGGGGCGGCTCGTCGAGAACGGCAGTGGGAGGACCGGGAGCGTGGCAACTCATACGCGTGCCCGGGGTGCACGCTCTAGGGGCCGAATCGGCGTGTGGCGAACCTGGATATGACGTGCCGTCTCATAGCGCAGCGCGATCTCCGCACCCTCTACTCGATAGACAGTCGGATCTCCGGCCGGTGCGCGGCGTAATACGTCGACCGTCGCCTCAGGAAGAAAGCCGAGATGCATCAAGTGGTCGCCCACCTCATGCGGCAGGTCGATCGAGGACACTACCGCAGACTGTCCCACGCCGATCTGACTCAGAGCCATCACCTGCACCTCAGGCACTTCCGGAGACATCGCACTCCCAAAGGCGACCGATGCGGTCGCATATATCGACTATAACCCGGTCTGCGACAAACTCCAAGCGTGGTTTTTGAGAGAGCGGCGTATCGCTATGTCGCGATGCGGACGAGCTGCTCGACAGGCTCACGCGGACCGAGAATAGAGACATCCGGCAACACGCCGTGGGCCATGGCCACCTCGTCGCAACGATACAGGCGCGGGCAGACTTGGCAATCCTTGTAGATCTTGTCCGGCAGCGCGGCCCGGTCTTCCACGACGAAGAAGCCGGAGTTCTGGAAGAACTCCGGAATGCGTGTGAACAGACACACACAGCCGATGCCGTGTTGTTCCGCCTCTTCAAGCAACGCCTGCAGCAGATCCCGACCGCGTCCGCAGCCCTTCCACTCCGGACGCACCACGATGGAGCGCACCTCGGCCAGGTGCGGCCCATAGAGATGCAGTGCGCCGCAGCCCTGGAACTCGCCGCTGCTCGACTCGGCGACGGTGAAGTCGCGGATGTTCTCGCATAGCTCGGCGAAGGGGCGGCTCAGCAGTGTGCCGTCGCCGGAGAGGCTGTTCACCAGCGCATGAATCTTCTCTACGTCTTGGAGACGTGCCTTACGAACGGGCACTGGTAGCCTCCGGTTCCGGGACATAGTCGGCAGCGAGCCTCGCCTTGGCGCTGGCCAACGCCTCGCGGACTCGGGTACGGGCAGTGCCGCCGACCACATCGTGGCAGTCCACGGTGGCGGCCAGCGAGAGACTCGCATAGAAATCGTCTGCGAACGCGGGCGAGAGCCGGCGCAGCTCGTCGAGTGTCAGCCCATCCAACTCGCACCCCTTGTCGAGCGCAAGACGCACGGCTTCTCCGATGATGTGGTGCGCGCGGCGAAAGGGCACGCCGCGATGCGAGAGGTAGGTGGCCGCCGCCATTGCGTTCAGGAATCCGCTCTGGGCGGCAGCTTCCATTTGGTCGAAGCGGAAGTGCAGACTCTGGGTGAAGCGTGCCAGCAGGTCCAGCATGGGCAAGAGGCCGGAGGTGGCTTCAAAGAGCGCCGGCTGCATGTCCTGCAGGTCTTTGTTGTAGGCCAGGGGCAGCCCTTTGAGCTGCACGGTGACGGCCTGCGCCGCGCCGACAATGCGCCCGGTGCGGCCGCGCACCAGCTCCGTCAGGTCTGGATTCTTCTTCTGCGGCATCGCACTCGAACCGGTCGAAAACGCCTCCGGCAGAACGACAAAACCGAACTCCGCGGTGGCGAACAAGGTGATCTCTTCGGCGAAGCGGCTGGTGTGCAACGCAATCGTCGAAAGCGTCTGCAGGAACTCGACCAGGAAGTCGCGGTCGCTGGTGGCGTCCATGCTGTTGACGGTAGGCGCAGCAAAATTGAGCTCACGCGCAGCAATGGAGCGATCGAGCGCTAACGTAGCGCCGGCGATTGCGCCGGAACCGAGCGGACAGTAGTTCAGCCGTGCAGTCAGGTCGGCGAGCCGGCCGATGTCCCGCTCCAACATGGAGACATATGCCAGCAGCCAATGTGCAACGAGCACTGGTTCTGCACGCTGGAGGTGGGTGTAGGCAGGCATCACAGCATCACCCGCAGCCTCGGCCTGTGCGATAAGCACCCTGGCCCAATGGTGGAGCGAGCCCTGCGCTACAACCGATTGCTCGCGGACATAGAGACGTAGATCGGTGGCGATCTGCTCATTGCGACTTCGGCCAGTGTGGAGCTTCAGCGCAAGCTCACCGATACGGGCTGTGAGCTCCAGCTCGACGAAGTGATGTATGTCTTCTGCATCCGTGTTCGATGTGAGCGCAGCGCGGCGAGGACCGTACCAGCATTCCTCAAGCACGGCATCCAGACCGTCACGCACCAGGGCGCACTCCGCGGCATCGAGTATGCCGGCTGCGGCGAGGACAGATGCGTGCGCCCTGCTGGCAGCAATCTCCTGGGGGAGCAGCTGCCAGTCAAAGCCGAAGGACCGCTGCCACTGTTCGAAGGCCGCATCGAGCGGCTCGCGAAAGCGACCGGACCACATCTTCACTTCACGACCTCTTTCTGCTTCTGCAGCAAGCGCGCACGCGTGCGCGCCGGGAGCCCGAGGATCTGGATGAAGCCCTTGGCGTCCTTCTGATCGTAGCTCTCGCCCATGGTGAACGACGACAGATCGGTGGAGTAGAGCGACATGGCGGAGGAACGGCTGACGATATTGAGGTTGCCTTTGTAAAGCGAGAGCGTCACCGTTCCTGTGACATTCTCCTGAGTCTTCTGGACAAAGGCGTCGAAGGCCTCGCGCAGCGGCGTGAACCAGAGGCCGTTGTAGACCAGGTCGGCGTAGCGCAGCGCGATGTGCTGTTTGTAGTGCGAGAGCTCACGGTCGAGCGTCAACGCTTCAAGTTCGCGATGTGCCGCAACGATCAATGTGCCGCCCGGTGTCTCGTAGCAGCCCCGACTCTTGATGCCGACGAAGCGGTTCTCGACCAGATCGATGCGGCCGACGGCGTTGCGAGCGCCGATTTCGTTCAGCAGCTCAACCAGCTGCACCGGGGGCAGGTCCATGCCATCGACAGAGATCGGCACACCATGCGCAAAGCCGATGCTGACCAGTTCTTCGCGGTCGGGCGCCTCCTGCGGCGAGCGCGTCATCGTCCACGTAGTGGGGAAAGGCGCATTGCCGGCGTCTTCGAGCTCGCCGCCTTCGTGACTTACGTGCCACAGGTTGCGATCGCGGGAGTGGATCTTCTCACGGCTTGCGGCTACGGAGATGCCGTGTGCCTCGGCATAGTCCAGACACTCCTCGCGGCTGGTCAGGGTCCACTCACGCCACGGCGCGATCACCTTCAACTCGGGCGCCAGTGCCTGGTAGGCATGCTCGAAACGCACCTGATCGTTCCCCTTGCCGGTGCATCCGTGAGCGACCGCGCTCGCACCCTCTTCAAGCGCGACTTCTACCTGATGCTTCGCGATCACCGGTCGCGCGATCGATGTGCCGAGCAGATACTTGTTCTCGTAGACGGCGCCGGCCTTCACGGTAGGGAAGACATACTCGCGCACGAATTCGTCACGTAGATCGCGAACGACGACCTTCTTCGCTCCGGTCTTATGCGCCTTTTCGACGACCGCGTCGATATCCTCGCCCTGGCCGACATCGGCCACCATGGCGATTACATCGAGGCCGTAGTTCTCGTTGAGCCAGGGAATGATGATCGAGGTGTCAAGACCACCGGAATATGCAAGAACCACTTTGTCAGCCATGAATCGAATCTCCTTTGTGTGTCACTGCCTCGCTTGCCGGCGAGCAGTTGGGTTACTTGAGGGCCAGCGCGCGACGGCGTGCCGGCTTCGGCGGCTTCCGCCGCTCCGGGGTGACGGCCGCACCGAGCAGCATGAGCAAGATTGCCTTCTGTGCGTGCATGCGATTTTCGGCCTGATCGAAAACAATGGACTGCGGTCCGTCGAGAACCTGGTCCGTCACTTCGGCATTGCGGTGCGCCGGTAGGCAATGCATGAAGACAGCGTGTTCGGCAGCCCGTGCCATCAGCGCTTCGTTGACCTGATAGGGCTTGAAGATGGGCGCGCGCTTGGTGACCTCGTGCTCGAAGCCCATGCTGGTGCACACATCTGTATAGACGGCATCCGCACCGGCGACGGCTGCCTGCGGATCCTGCATCAGGGTGAGTGAGCCGCCGATCTCGCCAAGGATTTCATTCGCCCGGGCGACGATCTCGGCCTTGGGGCCATAGTTTTTCGGCGTCGCTACAACGCAGTTTGCTCCCAGCAGGGCAGCAGTGAGCATGAGCGAGTGACAGACGTTATTACCGTCGCCGACGTAGACAAACTTGAGCCCGCGGACAGTGCCGAAGCGCTCCTCGAGGGTCATGAAATCGGCGAGTGCTTGGCACGGATGCTCCAGGTCGCTGAGCGCGTTGATGACCGGCACGGCCGCGTATTGTGCCATCTCGGTGATGGTTTCATGCGCATAGGTACGCAACACGATTGCGTTCACCCAGCGCTCCACGTTGCGCGACATGTCGCCGAGCGACTCGCGCTCGCCCAACGGCGACTGTGTCTGATCGACGAACATGGCGTTGCCGCCCATGGTGTTCATGGCTGCCTCGAAGGTGAGTCGGGTGCGCAGCGACGCCTTCTCGAAAAACATGACGAGCTGCTTTGCGTCGAGCGCATGGCGATAATCGCGCGGGCGCGCCTTGACGGCGTGGGCAAGCTTGAGTAGCGCGGCAATCTCCCCGGCAGAGAGATCGGCAATGGAGCAGAGATCGTTGCCGGTCAGTGACTGCGCAGCTAGGGCGAACGGCCCCGTGGCGCTGCTCCGGCGCGGAGCTGTGGCGGGCTTCAGAACGTATGCGTTAGCGGCCAATTTGGGTGCCTCTCATGTGTATCTCTGTGGATGCCGCGCCTGCATTGGCAGGCGCATGCTGATCGAGGATGTCGTCAAGTGCAGCAATGGCAAGGTCGACATGCGACGTGCCAAGAATGTATGGCGGAAGAAAACGCAGCACCGTTTCACTGGTGCGGTTGATGAGGATGCGGCGCTCCATCATGGCGGCGGCAACAGATTTTGCGATATCTGCCGATGTGAGTTCGAGGGCCAGCATCAGTCCCAGGCCGCGCGCTTCGACGACGATGGCAGCGTGTTTGGCGGCCAGGCGATCGAGCTGCGCGTGGAAATAGTCGCCGATCTGCTGCACGTGCGCCAGCATCTCATCGTGCTTAAGCGTGTCAATGACCGCGATGGCCACAGCACACGCCAGCGGACCGCCGCCGAAGGTAGTCCCGTGCAGGCCGGGCTGCATCGCGACAGCAACCTCGTCGGTGCACAGCATCGCACCCAGCGGCAGACCACCCGCCAGCGGCTTCGCCAGCGTAGTGATATCCGGCTGGACACCATAGTGCTGATACGCGCACCACTTGCCGGTGCGGCCGAGACCGGCCTGGATCTCATCGACGATGAGCAGCGCGCCAGTTGCTTGGGTAAGCTCGCGTGCAGTGTCTATGAACGCTTGCGAGACGGGGCGGATGCCGCCCTCGCCCTGCACCGCTTCGAGGCAGATGGCGCAGCACTCGTCCGTAAATGCGGCACGCAGCGCCGCGACATCGTTGAACGGAACGAACGCAACGCCCGGCATCACCGGCATGAACGGCGTTCGGTATTTTTCTTTTTCAGTCGTCGCGATAGAACCCATGGTGCGGCCGTGGAAGCTGTGGTCGAGCGCGAGAAATTTTGTCCCAATCTTGCGGCCCGCATTGCGTTGCATGCCGGCATAGAGCCGGGCCAGCTTCAACGCAGCCTCCCAGGCCTCGGTGCCGCTGTTCGTAAAGAAGGCGCGGTCCATGCCGGTCATCTCGGTCAGCCGCGCAGCAAGCTCCGCCTGGCCGGTATGGAAGAAGAGGTTTGAGGTGTGCAGCAGCTTCTTGCTCTGCTCCGCGATGGCCTGCTCAATGGCAGGATGTCCGTAGCCGAGTGCATTCACGCCGATCCCGCTGAGCAGGTCGAGGTAACGATTGCCCTCCTCGTCGATGAGGTGAACGCCCTCGCCGCCGACAAAGAGGATCGGGTTGCGCTCGTAGGTCTGCAGCAACAGATTGGCCTCCGCCGCCTTGACCGCGGGGAGTTGGGCTGTGGCCAATGTGGGGGAGTTCGTCATGCGACCAGCACCTCCGTTCCATGGACGATCTTTGCCTGCAGCAGGTCCGGCATGAACGCAGCGGCATCGGCGGGCAGGATGCGCACGCGCTTCACCCCATGCAGCAGCGCCTCGCGACACGCGCCAAGCTTCGGCAGCATGCCGCCACTGATGACTGCATCTCGCGTGAGCGGCGCAATCTGATCGACGGAGAGCCAGCGCATCACTTCGCCGTCCGCACCACGCACACCCGGCACATCGGTGAGGAAGACCAGCGCGTCCGCTCGGGCCGCCACGGCGCATGCGGAGGCCATCTCGTCCGCATTGATGTTGTAATACTCGCCGTCAAAACCGAGCGCGAGGCTCGACAGCACGGGCACGGCGTCCATCTTCCAGATGGCCTCAAGCCAGCGTGGATCGGAGCTGACAATCTCGCCGACGAAGCCAAGGTCGGGCGCCGTGCGCTTCTTGCGCGCACGAAATACCAGACCATCGCCGCCGGAGAGACCCACAGCCGGCTGGCCCAGCGCACCCAGCGAAGCGACCAGAGCTTTGTTGACGCGGCCGGCCAGTACCATCAGCGCTGTATCCCTGGTCTCCGCATCGGTAATGCGCAGGCCAGCGACGAACTCGCTCTGCTTGCCCAGCGCCTTTAGGGTGCGGGTCAGTGCCACGCCGCCGCCATGCACCACGGCAACCTGATGGCCGTCACGCACGAGTTCGACGATGGCCGCAGCGCAGCCGTGCAGCGTTTGCGCATTCTCAAGCGCCGCCCCTCCCAGCTTCACGACATATCTCATAGCAATCCTTCCGTTTCCTGCCAGCCATACATCACGTTCATGTTCTGCACCGCCTGCCCGGCGGCGCCTTTGAGCAGGTTGTCCAAGCAACTGATGACGATGCATCGTCGGCCATCCGGTGCGAGCTGAAAGCCGACATCGCAGAAGTTTGTACGCACCACATGCTGAATGTGCGGCAACTGGCCAGCCGTAAGAACCCGCACCATTGGGCTCTCTGCATAGAACCCACGGAAGGCCGCTTCGACCTCCTGCGCGGTATGCTCCTCGCGGAAGTGCACATAGATGGTCGAGAGAATGCCGCGGGGAATCGGCAGCAGATGCGGCGTAAACGTGATGGCGTCTTCCGGCACATCTAACTGCTCCAGCAGTTCGCCGGTGTGACGATGACTGAAGAGCTTGTAGGCGGAGAGATTATCTGCCGCATACATGAAGTGCGTCTCGGGTGTCGCCGCCTTGCCCGCGCCGGAGACACCCGATTTGGCATCGGCAATGATGCCGCGCTCGAGGTCGACCCAGCCCGTGGTGAGGAGCGGCTTCAACGCGAGAATGATGGAGGTGGCGTAGCAGCCAGGGTTCGCTACGAGCTGTGCCTTGGCAATCGCTGCACGGTGCAGCTCCGGCATGCCATAGACACTCCCGGATTGTGTATTCGCTGCAATGGGAGCGCCTTCATCCGAAAACTTGTAGACGGCGCGATTCGCCGACTCGTTCAAGCGCCAGGCGCCGCTTAAATCGACAACCCGCAGGCCGTGCGCCAGTGCCTCCGGCGCCCAGGCCCGCGACTGCTCATGCGGTGTGGCGAGGAACAGCATCTTCACCCCACGCGACCGAAGCAACTCCCAGGAGAAAGGCTCGATGCAGAGCTGCTCCCGTGACAGGCCGGCAAGCTGCGGGTGCACCGTAGTCAAGGACTCGCGTGCCGATCCCTCGCGGCCGAGAAACAGCGGGGAACCGCCGGCGAGTCGGGGGTGACGCAATAGCAGCCGCGCCAGCTCTGCACCGGCGTAGCCCGTTACACCCATGACCGCGGTTTGTATCGGTTCCTGGTACATCAGCCGATCAGTCCTTCCAGCCGTGCCCGCAGAGTCGCTGCACTCTTAGCATCGGGGCAGATGATCAATACAGTGTTATCGCCGGCGATTGTCCCCACCACCTCCGGCCACTCTTCGTCGTCAATTCCGGCCGCCACCGGCTGCGCGCCGCCCTGGGTGGTGATCAACACCAGTTGATTCAACGCCTGACGTACCCGCAGGCCGAAGCTACGCAGCATCTCGGCGATGCCGGGCAGGCCGTCGTCTTCACTGTCCGTCGGCGCACTCGGCACCTGGTAGCCGCCCGGTCCTTTGTAGAGCCGGAGTGCCTGCAGGTCGCGGGACAGCGTCGCCTGGGTTACTTCGTATCCGCGCTTCACCAGCAGGCGCCGCAGCTCATCCTGATTGGCCACGGTCCGCATGGTCACAAGTTGACGAATCGCATTGTGCCGCTCGAATCTCATGCCAATTTCCATTACCAAGAGCAAAGGGCCGCACCCAGGGACGAAATGGCCCCGGGCGGCTCATGCATAAATATACAGTAAATATGTATAAATATACAGACGCGGTATGTCAAGCAAAGGATGCATGCTTTTCGCGAGCATTCGCGCGGCGCCGCATTTGCTGCTGCATGGACGCGCACGTATCATCACCTTGACTGACGCAGTCACACCAAGTAGTGACATTAAGAGGAGACACAAACCAATAATGCGAGTCGGTATGCTGACGGGCGGCGGAGATTGCCCGGGACTGAATGCAGTGATCCGCGCCGCCGTGCGCAAGGGGATCTTTCACTATAAGGACGAGTTCGTCGGCTTCCTCGAAGGGTGGCGCGGCGTGGTGGAGAACCAGACACGGCCGCTCGATGCCGCGGGCGTCTCCGGCATCCTTCACTTGGGCGGCACCATTCTGCGCACCTCGCGCACCAATCCGCGAAAGATGGAGGGCGGCATCGACAATTGCCTCGCCACCATCAAGGTCAACCAGCTCGACGCGTTGATCACCATCGGCGGCGACGATACGCAGGGCGTGGCCAATGCACTGATCGAGAAGGGCGTGAAGATCGTCGGCGTTCCCAAGACGATTGACAATGACCTGAGCGGCACCGATGCCTGCTTCGGCTTCGATACTGCCGTTTCGATCGCCACCGAGGCGATCGACCGTCTGCACTCGACCGCTGAGGCGCACAACCGCGTCATCGTCTGCGAAGTGATGGGCCGCGATGCTGGCTGGATCGCGATCACCAGCGGTATCGCCGGCGGTGCAGACGCGATCGGTGTCCCGGAGAAGCCGCTGGACATCGACCACATATGCCGGATCGTGAAGCATCGGCACGAGAACGGGAAGAGGTTTTCAATCATCGTGGTGGCGGAGGGCACGAAGCTGCCCGATGGCGGCAAGGCCACCCAAGGCAGCAAGCTGGATGCCTTCGGGCACGAGCGACTCGCGGGCGTTGGACAGGCGGTTGCCGAACTCATTGAGCAGAAGACCGGCTACGAGACCCGCAGTGTAAACCTGGGCCACACCCAGCGCGGCGGCACACCCACCGCGTATGACCGCATGCTGGCGACACGATACGGTACAGCGGCGATCGACCTGGTGCACGAAGGCAACTTCGGCCGTCTGGTCGTGCTGCGCGGCACCGAGATCACCAGCATTCCACTCAAGGACGCGATCGCAAAGACGCGCACCATTGGCGACGATCTGATTGCACTCGCTGATGGGCTGCAGCCAGAGGTATAACTGGCGTTCGAACCGAAGCGCCGGAGCTATTAGCTCCGGCGCTTCTATTTGGGCGCACGCCCGTCGATCGATTCGACGGTGTCACCACGCCTGAGCCGGCCCCGCGTGGTTTCATCGTGCGGTGAATACCAATTTCAGGCCGCAGATCAATACATTTCTTCGTGCCAATAGAGTGCAGAGAGCGATCCCAAGGAATCCGAACGCATGGCTTGCTCACTAAATTTTGCTCTCGTCCTCATGGTTTCTTCCTTAACCCTCGGCGCCGTTGTGGCGGAAGCAGGAACGGTCGCAGACGATCGTTCCCATCGCGATATGGCGATTCATTGGCCCAAGGCTTTCGACCCAAGCACCGCGCCTGTTTTCTCCCACAATGAGCTGCTGATCCACGCGGACTGTCACCGTGTCTGGGAGCAGTTCACCAACGTGACGGCATGGCCAAACTGGTTCATCCTCACCAAAGATGTCACGATTGAGGGGAAGGGCAAGATCGTTGAGCACGGCACTCTTCTGCACCTCAAAATCTTCGGTTCACCAATTACAAGTCGCATTGAAGAGTTCGTTCCCGAGTCCCGACTTAGCTGGATTCCGAAAGGCGAGGACGAAACTACACCGTCCCACTATCACACCTGGCGTTTCGTCCCTGCGGACGGTGGTTGCCGTGTGGTCACGGAGGAGTCAGGCATCGGCCCCAACGACATCCAGTCGCCGCAGACGGTAAGTGCGCTCATGCATCGCGCACACGATTTGTGGCTCGCATCGCTAAGGTGGATCTCCGAACAGTGAGACGAGCGGTCCCCGCTCACCAGCACCGAAATTCCACTTGCGGAAATATTTCTACGTTTCGTCTGGTGACTTCATTGCGCGACAGAGGGAACAGCGGCAGCAGCCTCGCGCTCTGGTGCAAGCACTGAGCTGTAGATCTCAAGAATGCGATCGATCTTCATCTCCCAGGTGAAGTGGGTTAGAAGACGCTCGCGGGCAGCGGCGCCCATGCGCGTGGCCAGCTCAGGAGTTTCAATCAGGCGCTGCATCGCATCGGCGAAGCCGGCAACCAGCGCCTCACGACTCTCTGGTGGGATCAGAAAGCCCGTCTCCGCATTGAGGTAATCGCAGGGACCGCCCCAGGCCGTAGCGACGACGGGGCGCGCCATCGCCATCGCTTCTAATACAACGGCGCCGCCGCACTCGTACAGGCTGGGAAGAACCAGCGCAGTGGCGCCGGTTAACTCCTGGGCGCACGCCTGCTGGGTAAGCCATCCCCGGAAGTGAATTCTGTCCGCGACACCGAGACGCTCGGCTTCCTGCTGCCATGGTTGCTGCATGCTGCCATCGCCGATGATCTCGAGTGTCGCCTGGGGGACACGCATCATGGCTTCGAGCACAATAGGGAGCGCCTTCCAGTCGACCAGGCGGCCGATGAAGACGAAGCGCGCGGGTGTGGGTGCCGGGGCGAGGGAATTGGTCTCCCAGGCTTCGAGATCGACGCCGTTCTCGACGAACTCGATCACACGTCCGCGACAGTTTGCCGGTAGCGCTGCAGCGGTGCGTCGATTTGCCACCAGCAGCACGGCGGCATTGCGTTTTCCCGGCAGCAGCCAGTTAGCTACAACAGTCAACTCACGCGCCAGCTTGACGAAGATACGGCTGAACAGCGAATCCGCCTCGCGGAAGGCGGGCGGGTAGTCCATGCCGCCATTCATAGGGCCCACAATCAGTGGACGGCCAAGACCGAAGAACATGGAGGGGAAGGTGGGCGCGACCGGCGCCGGTTGATGCAGTACATCGATGCCATGCTCGCGGATCAGTTGGCGCACGACACGACGCTGAGTCCACTGGGTATACATCAGGATCGGCAGGCCGATGGTGGCCTCGGCGACGCGTCGCGGAACGAAGGTGGAGAGCCAATAGAGCAGGCGATGGTATGCCGTGTCGGCCACGAAGCGCATCCGGCCGCGCTCTTCCGGCAGCATTGTTTCGAGCTCATCGCGGACGCGATCGTGCGCAACCAGCCATGCTTCCACACCGCGCTGCCGCAGCAGACGGAAGTAATGCAGCGGCAGGATCGCCTCTCCGCCGAAGCGGGCAGAGGCATTATCGGCAAGGATGCAGATGCGCATGGTGTTTAGGTAAAAAGGTTACCCGTATGGAGCAGGATGGTCACGACCACATTCGGGGGAGAGCCATGTCAGCAGCCGTGCTTGCACTTGGCCAGGATGGCTGCCTGCAGCCGCTCCCGCAACGCGGTCGGCAGCTCGTACAGCTCGTGCTGGCGGTAGATCTCGATGGTCTTCCGGGTGGTGTTCAGGGTGATGACGCAGTGCTCGCACTCGCGTAAATGCAGCTCGAGATCCGCGCGCAGGGTGGGCGTCACGGAGTTGTCGATCAGGTCGTCGAGTTCGGCCAGAAATTCCGAGCAAGTCACTGGACACCATCCTCATTCTTCTTGCGGAAGTAGCGGCTGAGCCGCTCCCGCAACTGCAATCGCGCCCGCAAAAGGCGTGACTTCACCGCCGGCACACTTAGCCCCAACGCAGTAGCCGTCTCCTCGGTCGAAAGACCTTCCACGTCCCGTAACACGAAAACAACCCGAAAGCCCGGCGGCAGACCATTGATCGTCTTCCGTAGAATCTCCGCCAGCTCCGACTGGTTGTACTCCTGCTCCGGGTTCGGTCGCCATTCCGCCAGATCGCGCGGAACAGAGCCTTCCTCGGTCTGGACGTCTTCGTCGATCGAGACCATCTTGCCGGTGCGTCGCTTGCGCAGACGCATCAGTGCTTCATTCACCGCGATGCGCACCAGCCAGGTATAAAATTTCGAGTTGCCCTGAAACTGGTCAAGCTTCTCATAGGCCTTGAGAAACGCGTCCTGAACGACGTCCTGCGCGTCCTCACGGTTTTGCGTGATGTGCTGCGCGATGCGAAAGACCTGGCGGTCGTACTGTTTCACCAGCGTCTCGAAGGCGTGTACATCCCCGCCCCGGGCACGCTCGACGAGCGCTACATCCGGATGCACCTCTTCGGGTGCTGTCACTGGTTCGATGGTTGGACTCTCGGAAGGTTTCAGAGGATTGACGCCTTTCGGTGAACGGACGGTGGGAATTTCCGTGACGTACTCCATTTTATCAAGATGCCGGTCAGGGCGGGGTCGGGGATGACACTTCAGGCACATGCCGCTTTGGTTTGATAGCGGCGAATCTCCTCTCCGCTTAGTCTTTCAGGCAGAGTGCATTGCCGATAGGGGTTTCTGAATTGTCATTTCCGCGTTCGACTCGAAGTGCCGGTTGCAGCCTGGCACTGGTCCTTCTGTCGTTTTTTACCCCAGCCGCCTGGAGTGCGACGCCCCAGCAGAAGAAGCACGCACCCACTGCCTCCAGCAAAGCCGCTCACGGTAAGTCGGGCCACAGTAAGACGCATGCCCACGCGACCACCAGCCGGACCAAGGGACGCCATCACACCGCCCCGCACGTCCGCCACGCGAAGACGCGCCGGGCCAAGCGTACTGCCAAGAGCATCGCGCGCAGCCGGAAGCTGCAGCGGGCCTTCGTCGCCTCGTCGCAGCTACGACCAATGGCCCAGCAACTGGCACAGAACCGTACTCCGGCTGCCTACACTGGCGTAACCCGCTTTGCGCAGGCGCACACCGGCGATGCCGCTGCTGCGGCGTATCTCTCCCTGGGTCATGCTTACCTGTTGGACCGGCGCTTTCCGGATGCCCTGACGGCTCTGTCGCACGCCGACGCGTCGGGCGACGCTTTGGACGATTACGCGGCCTATCTGACAGCACAGTCCGAGATGCAGTCGGGCCAGCTTCCACAGGCCGAAGCGATCCTCACCGGCTTTACCGCCAAGTTCCCGGACAGCGTCTTCGTGCCGCAGATGCCGGTGCTGATCGCGAACCTGTCCATTCAGCAGGGCGACCCGCAGACGGCCCTGCGCATCCTGAGCGAGCACGCCACGGAGCCGCTTGCAGGGCATGCCGACTATCTCCTTGCGCTCGCACGGGCGCAGCAGCTAGCCGGCAACACGGATGCTGCGGCCAAGAGCTTCCGCCGCGTCTACCTGGGCTATCCGCTGAGCCCCGAAGCCTCGCAGGCGAAGACGCAACTGCAGACCATGGGCGCCGCGGCACCGCTCACCGTAGTCGAGCGTCAACGCCATGCCGACGCTCTCTATGCCGCGGGACGCTACAACGAGGCATACGACGACTATCGCTCCCTGGCGTCCGATCCCACGGTGCAGGACCAGGAGCTGCATGACCGGCTGTTGGTCGCGGCCGCGGCCTGCGACTACAAGCTGAAGCGTGCCAATCGCGAGTCGATTGCCGCGCTGCCGGACACCAACGGCGAAGCCGGCGCACGCCGCCTCTACCTGCTGACGGAGTTGGCGCGCGATCGCGGCGATCTGAGCGAACAGCAGGCCGAGGTCACGCAGATGGAGCAGCGCTTTGGCCAGAGCCCATGGCTGGCCGAGGCACTCTACTCGTCCGGCAATATGTATCTTCTGCGCAAGGACTACCCGTCGGCGGCTGCCTACTACAGCGAACTCGTCCTGCGCTTCCCATCCGTCTGCAAAGGGACGACGGAGCCTTGCTCCGACTACGCCCCCAGCGCGCACTGGCGGGCCGCCTGGCTGGATTACCGCATGCAGAAGTATTCCGATGCGGCGCGCCTCTTCGATGAGCAGATCGCGCACTATCCCGGCGGGAAGGAGATTCCCGGCGCGATCTACTGGCGGGCTCGGGTCTACCAGGACCAGGAGCATTCGACAGCTAAGGCAGCGGCTTATTATCTCGTCGTCAAGGACACATATCAGCACTATTTTTACGCACAGCAGGCGGCGCAGCGACTTGCAGAGCTGGGCAATGTGACACCTGCCGAGACGCCGGAGCTGGACGGCATCCAGCCGCCAACGATCCCGGCGTTGACCGATGCGGTGCCAGAAGACGATCCCCATGTAGTGCGCGCCAAGTTGCTGGCAAACGCAGGCCTCAACGAGTACATCGCACCGGAGATTCAAGCCGCCGAAGGCAGCGACGAGTGGGGGGCCTTTGCCGAGGCGGAGATCTACCACTCTTATGGTGAAGACGCGAAGGCGATGCGGGTGATGAAGCGCGCGCTGCCGTTCTATACTTCGGCACCGATCGCCTCGATTCCGCTGGCCTACTGGCACATTCTGTTTCCTGAACCATACTGGAGCACCATCCTGAGCGAATCGGCGAAGAACCGGCTCGACCCGTTCATGGTGGCGTCGCTCATCCGTCAGGAGTCCGAGTTCAACCCAACCGTGGTGTCGTATGCGAATGCCTGGGGGCTGATGCAATTGGAGCCGAACGTGGGCTCCGAGATGGCCCGGCAGGATGGTATCCGCCACTTCGACCACAACGAACTGCTCGATCCGATCATCAACATCCGCCTGGGGACACGCTATCTGCGGCAGAAGCTCGATAAGTTCGACGACAAGCAGGAGTATGCCTTCGCTGCCTACAACGCCGGAGACAGCCGTGTTACCGATTGGCAATCCGACGGCACCTATCACGGCATGGACGAGTTTGTGGAGTCCATTCCATTCACGCAGACACGTGACTATGTGCAGGGCATCGTGCGCAACGAGATGATCTACCGCGATCTGGCGGCACATCACACGGCCGCACCATCGTCCAGTGGGGCGGCAGGCACGCAATAGAGCCTTTCGGTAATGCTGTGACGCGTAAAGATCCAGGCGGCGTGGCTTTTCCTTGCAGAAAAGCCACAGGAGCTGGCGCCAGACCCTCTACACCTATACGGAAAGATGCAATAGCTGCGCATCCCGCTTGCTTACGATGCAACTCGTGGGTCGGCCCCGTCTGCGTTTCGGTCCGGCAGCTTCTCGTAGAGCAGTCTGCGATGAATGCCGAGGATGCGTGCCGCCTCCGCCTTGTTTCCGACGGCGATCTTCATGGCGCGCTCGATCAGCAAGCGCTCCCATGTCTGGACGGACTCGCGATAGGGCAGCTCGAGCAGTCTCTCCAACTCATGCTGCGTGGGTGACTCCGCTCCCTTGGAATCCTCGATAACGATCAGGTCCGGCGTGATGACTCGACCACCGGCGCGGAGCGTGGCGCGTTCGACGATGTGTTCCAACTCGCGAACATTTCCAGGGAAGGCGTAGCGCTGCAGCTTCAGGATGGCTTCTTCGGCAAAGCCTGTCGTCCTCATCCCGTGCTTCCCGCTGAAGTGCTGCAAAAAATGCTCTGCCAGCATCACCACATCGGCGCGGCGGTCGCGCAGTGCCGGCAGTGCGATAGGTACGACACTAAGACGAAAGTAGAGGTCGCTGCGGAATCGCCCCGCGGCGACATCCTCGTCCAGATTGCGGTTGGTAGCAGCGATCACGCGGAAGTCCGCTTGGATGGATTTGGCGTCGCCGACTCGCTCGAAGCTGTGCTCCTGCAGCACTCGCAGGAGTTTTGGCTGCACGGCAAGCGGAAGTTCGCCAATCTCATCCAGGAAGATCGTTCCACTCTGCGCGCTCTCGAACTTTCCGGCTCGGCGGTTCAGTGCCCCGGTGAAGGCGCCCTTCTCGTACCCGAAGAGCTCTGCCTCGATCAATGTCTCCGGCAAAGCGGCGCAGTTCACCACGATGAAGGGGGCGCTCCGCCGCTCACTATGTGCGTGGATCGCTTGCGCAACCAGCTCTTTCCCGGTGCCTGACTCACCGGTGATCAGGACCGTGGAGTCGGTCTGCGCCACGCGGCCGATCTCTTTGAAAACGTTAAGCATGGGGGCGGAGGATCCGATGATCTCGCCAGATCGCGCGGCGACCCCGGCTACCTGCTGCCGCAGATGCGCGACCTCCTTCTGCAGCGATGCGTGTTCCAGAGCGCGGCGAATCGTGACCAGCACCTCGTCCAAGTCGAAGGGCTTAGTTAGGAAGTCATAGGCGCCAAGTTGAATTGCTTCAATCGCGTTATTGCTCGTGCCATGCGCCGTTATGACGAGCGCAGGAAGGTCGACCAGGCGTCCTTCTTCATGCAGCAGCTTCAGCAGGGCCGCTCCGTCCATCTCCGGCATGCGCCAATCGCACAGCAGCAGATCCAGCCGCTCGGCTTGCAGGATGGCGTACGCCTCCTTGCCGTTCGCCGCGGTCTGCACATCGTAGCCGGCCTGGTGGAGTGCCTCCGACAGGCTCTCGCGCAGATTTCGCTCATCGTCGACAACCAGGATTCTGCTCATCATGCGTTGACTCCCTCTTTGCGCTGCGTCGCCGCTTCCATTCCGCCAGGCTGACGAGGCAGAGTCATATCTGCCACAGTTCCCGTAACAGCCGCACGATTGAGTTCCAGTCTTCCCTGGTGAGCGCGGACAATTTCGTTAGCAATCGAAAGGCCCAGGCCGGTGCCGCGCGCCTTGGTCGTAAAAAACGGATCGAAGGCCTTGTCCCGCACCCCGTCGGGAAGGCCGGTCCCGTTGTCCTCGACCGTGATGTGAACCGTTGGCGGTGTGACAGTGACATCGACGCGGATCTTTCGGGATGCAACAGCCGTGCCTTCGAATGATTCCATGGCGTTGCGTATCAGGTTTTCAATCACCTGCCGCAGCTTCAGGGCATCACCGGCCATCTGGCCCCGGCCTGCGCCATTGAAGACGAGATCGATGGATGCCCGTTCCGCCTCCGGGCCGAGCGCGACGATCACGTCCTCGCACATCTGTGCCGGGTCGAAGGTTGTGACCTGCAGTTGAATCGGCTTCGAGAAATACAGGAGCCGTTCGAGCACCGAGCTGAGCCTATCGATCTCTTCAAGAATCAGTTTGGCGGAGCGGTCGATTTGTTCGCTGTCTTTGCTGCGCAGGGACATCTGCGTGCGCAGGCGAATGGTCGCGAGCGGATTGCGGAGCTCATGTGCGACCCCGGCGGCGACCTGTCCCAGTGCGGCCAACCGCTCTTTGTGATGGAGCTGCTCGATGAGCTGGCGCTCCTTGGCGATCTTTTGCTGGAGTGAGACGCCAAGCCGATCAATGCCGCGGAGAATGCCGTCCATCTCTGCTGCACTGGCATTGCCCCGTCGCGGCTGGCTCAGATCGACTTCGAGATCCTTCAACCGTTCCTGAATCGTCTGGACATCCGCCTGCACGTTCCTTGTGATCCAGAAGGCAACGCCCGCGCACGCCATGGCGGCAAGCGCGAGACAGCTCAAGCCAAGCAGCGCTTGGAGATCCCTGCTCGAATCTACATCGGGAATGCGGTGCATCCCCCAGACGCTTCCAATGCTCCTGCCATTGCGCACTAGAGGGACGGCCTGAAACAGGATCACATCCTTCCGGCCGCGAAAGACGGATGCTGCGGGCTTGCCGCTGGTCGCTGCCTGCTGTGCAACAGCAAGGATCGTAGGGCGTTCTCGCGGAGGAACGTCCTGCTTCGGACCCGGACCATCGTTGGTGGGAAATGCATAGCCGATCAGACTGCCGGTGGAAGAGGAGTAGAAGCCGCCCTCGACGCCTGGATCTCTGCGAAAGGCCGCGATGGTGAAGACGCGCAGCGTATCCTCGGCCGGCGGGTTGGGAGCCTCATCGAGGGCCTGGGCCGAGGCCGCTCCCGAGAGAGACGTCGTAGCGCCCAGGTAGTCCTTGGCAAGAGTGTTGACGATGGTGAAGAGATGCGTTGTCGAGTCTGCAATCATCGTCGATTGCGTCTGCCGCAGGAAGAGAAAGAAGCCGGTCAGTGCGGAGGCAAGCAGGGCACACACGAGCAGCGCCAGCAGCAGGATGCGATTGCGCAGGCTATGGAGACGGCGGGTTGGACTGGCTGTCATCATTCGAATCGAAGCGCGTCTACGATATCCAAACGCGCCGCACGCCTCGCGGGATAGATGCCCGACAGTACGCCGACCGTTGTCGCCGACAAGAGAGCAAGTGCGATGCCGCCAGGCAGGATCGGCGTGTGCCAACGCAGCGCAGTGCCGGCAACAGCGGAGACGAGGATCGCCAGAACGACACCGATCAGCCCTCCAAAGAGGCTGAGAAGGGTCGCTTCCAGCAGGAACTGGGAGAGGATGCTGGTGCGGTCGGCGCCCACCGCTCTGCGCACGCCGATCTCCCGTGTGCGCTCCGATACCGCCACCAGCATGATGTTCATGATGCCAATCCCGCCGACTGCCAAAGATACGCCGGCCAGCGAGGTCAGCAGAAGGTTCACGATCCCGGATACAGAGTTCGATGTCTGCATCAGCTCGGTCTGGGTGCGGATCTCGAAGGGGTTGTCGGGATGCCGCTTCGCCAGCAACGTCCGCGTCTCGTCCGCGGCCTGCGAGATGGCCGCTTCGCTGCGGCTGCTGATGGTGATGAGGCGAAGCGTTGTGGATCCGAGCATTCTCTTATCCAGGGCAGAGAGGGGAATGAAGACGCGGTCATCTGTACTCATGCCGGGCCCCAGTCCCGGACTGTCGCCCCGTGCGCTCAACACCCCGATGACTTGAAAGTCTATGCCGCCGATGCGCATCCTGCGATGCAGCGCATCGCTGTCGCCGAACAGGTACTGCTTCACAGTCTGACCGAGCACGGCGACCTTGGCGGCATGCTCGTCCTCTGCCGGATCGAAAAAACGGCCGTCCGTCAAATCTACTTTGCGGATCTGCGCATAGGAGCTGGTCACGCCCATCACGAAGTTGTCCTGCAACTGCGTCGCGCCGGCCGTTACTGCGAAGCGCTCTTCCTGCTCTTCATCTACGGCGGCGACATCAGGGCAGTCGCGCAGGATGGCGGCCGCATCGGCTGGATAGAGATAGATTGCCTCCTGCCGTGATGCCGGAGGCGGTCCGGAGTTCACGACAACCAGGTTCGAGCCGAGCGCGGAGATCTGCTCGCGGATCGCCTGACGTGCACCTGCGCCGAGGCTCAGGGTCAGCATGACGGTAAATACGCCCACGATGATGCCGAGCATCGTCAGTATCGACCTCATGCGATGCGTGGCGAGGCTGCCCAGTGCTTGCGAGAAGAGTTCCACGGTCAGCATCGTGTCTACCTAGAGGCCCAGCAGGCTCTGCAGCCAGCCCTTCGGCGAAGCGGGCGGCAGATTCGTGATGGCCTGCGATTGCTTTGACTTCGCCAGGCTCGTGTCGGAGAAGGAGGGATTCGGGTTGAATCGATCCACCTGGAGCGTGCCCTCGCTCTGTGCCGGTGCTTGGCATACCGCGGGATTCTCAATCACCCAGGTAGCGGACGGCAGATCGTTGGCGAGCGCGACCGCATCCTCGGTCTTTGCCGCGACAGCGACCGGAGTGAATACTGGCCTTATGCGCGTTGGCTTGCCTGCAGCCGCGGACGGCGTGGCGTGCACGGAGCACACGGCATCTCCGTCGGGTCGCGTCACCAAAGCCTGCGTCGGAACCATCTCGTGCCCGGTGGCCAGTCGCTTGAGCAGCATGACATCGGCCGGCAGCCCGATGCGGAAGCGCGGGTCGCCATCCGTCAACGTGACGATGGCCTGATAGGTGGTCACATTGTTCACCACAACCGGTTCCAGCGAGATACGCCTGACTCTTCCATGGAAGACCTGCGGCTGAAACGCGTCGATAGAGATCTCTGCATCCTGGCCTGCTGTCAGGCTGGCCAGGTCCGCTGCGTTGACGCCGGCGTATACCTCCAGCGGGCCATCTTCGACCACGGTCATCAGGACGTTGGTGGGCTTACTGACGGACGTGTTCGGTCCAAGCGCTGCCACGGCTGTCGCCGATCCCAGCATCTCGCCTGCGTGCACATAGATGGTGACGACAGTGCCGTTCATGGGCGAACGGAGAACGGCGAGGTCCATCTGTTGGGCTGTCTGCCGTATTGCCTCCTGATCTGCCATTCTCTGGTGGACCAGGCTCTCATAGGTTGCGCGCGTTGTTTCGAAATCGGAGCGTGCGACGATCCCTTCTCGGAACAATGCCTGCTCTCTGTTGTAGGCGTCCTTGGCCTGCACCAGGCTTGCGGTGTCTTTGTCGGCGGTCTCTACATTTTGCAGACGTGCATGGTTCAATACGCGCGTATCCATCACAGCGAGCACCTGACCGGCCTTCACGTGATCGCCCTCCTTCACGCTCAGCCGTTGAACGATCTCCTGGCCGTCGTATTTAATGTCCACGCTATGGCTGGGATAGAGCGTGCCGGTTGCTGTGACTGCGGTCTCAAGGTTGCCGCGCACCGGTTTGACGACACCGATGACAGGCGTCTGACGGCGACGACCAGCGTGAAGCCGCCAGCCGCCTATGGCAGCAACGCAGCACAGAAGGACGAGGGTGGTGGCAAGCCACTTCATCGTGCGACCCTCGGGAGTGCGATCGATCCGGTAGCCTTTTCCTTACACCTGCGCGATCTCTGCTTACGGTCCATGATGATAAGGAAAAGCACGTCTCTGGCCAAGCGCGATGCATGCTCGCCCGATGTGTTTTGAGGAGCTTAGGCTCTTCCGTCCTGAAGGCAGGTGCGAATCTGTTCGCTTTCCGCTCGTCGGGTGAGCGCTCAGCGGACAGCGTCAGACCTGGACAGTAACGGGCATTGTGGGCGGCTGTAGTGGATTGTTCGAGTTGCGGTCCAGGCGGCTTTGGCGCGTGGATTGCCTTTCTCCCTTGCGCAAGAAGGAGAAGCCCATGAAATGGAATCGCGCAGTTTTTGCCACCACACTCGCTCCAGCGCTGGCTCTGGCCGCGTGCGCGCAGATACCCCCGCCACCCTCCCCCGGAGCGATGGCCCCGCCCCCGGCGGTTGCCCCACCGCCCGCAGGAATGCCGACGCAGGCCGGTACGGCAGCGACGCACAGCAGCCGTGTGCGGGATGTCATTTACGGTCCGCAAGGCGAGGAACAGGCACTGGTGCTGCGGGACGGCGTATCCGTGAGCCTTCCGCCGGACCTGGGGATGCGGCTGCAATCTGCGGTGACCCGGGGTGCACGGATTCAAGTGAGCGGAATGCAGCAGGTGATCGCCGGTCAACGGAGCCTGGTTGCGCAAAGCGTCACGGCCAACGGCCAGACATTTACCGCGACAACGCTTGCGCCGGATGCAGGGCCAGCCGCCGGAGCCACGCCGCCACCGCCTCCTCCAGGACCGCCCGGACCGCCCGGATCGCCCGGACCCAGAGGAGCGCGTTTTGCCCCAGCAAGACCTGGTCCTGGAGGGCCGCCGCCCCCACCGCCGGCTGGAGTTGCAGCCCCGGGTGTTGCTGGTGCGCCGCCTCAGTCCGCAGTCGCTCCGCCGCCGCCGGATGACGGGAGTGTTCCGCCTTCACCAGCGGCAGGCGCTCCTCCATCGGCGCCAGCACCCACTGCTCCACCGCAGATGTAATGGAGGAACGGATGAAGATGCTTAGGGTCGTATCGAGTCTGACTTTGCTTGGATTGGCTTTGCTTGGATTGGCAGGGTGTGCGGATCCTATGGGCCCGCCACTCGGTTTGGGACCTGGCCTGGATGAGATCGCAAGCATTGCGATTCTCGCAATTTTGTTCGCAGTTCTCTATCGGCCGCTGCGAAATCGTTTGGGATCGCGCTCCGAAGTGCATCACACTCTTTCACCAAAGGACATCGCCAGAGAGCGTTACGTCCGCGGTGAAGTAACGCAAGATGAATTTCAACGCATGATGCAACAACTTTCCGAGTCGCAAGGAGACTCTGCATGACTGACATGACGCCACGGCGCCCGTTTCAGCCTGGGCGTCCGGACGCCGCAGGGGTGGTCACCTGGATCCACATCGGCGATCTTCACATGACCGAAGCCGGCGAACAAAATCACCTCGACTTAGTTGCGATCGTCGATGAGATCAATCGTGTCTTCGCGGGCTCTGTCGCCTTCGTCTACATTCCTGGGGACGTTGCGGAGCATGGCAGCGCGGCCGAGTACGACATTGTTCGCGCCGCGCTCCAGCCCCTTCAGGTGCCCTGGTGTTCCATCGTGGGGGATCACGACGTGCACGAAAAGGCATTCACCAACTACTTAAACTTTTCCCAACAGGACACGCACTACAGCTTCGCTGTCGGATCGGTGCGTTTTATCGCGCTGAACGCTTTCGATACACCGCATCCCGCGTCCTTCTGTTTGCTTCCGGGGCAGTTGAAATGGCTCGAAACGCAAGCGCAGGAGGTTGTCACGCAAGGCGGCTCTGCGGTGCTTCTTCTGCACTGCTATCCAACCGATCTGAAGCAGGGCACGGAGCGGCTCCGGACGGTGGTCGAGAGTCCGGCGGTCCGTCTGATAGACATGGGCCACACGCACTACAACGAACTCGCAAACGACGGCAAGACGCTCTACACTGCAACTCGGTCGACAGGGCAGATCGAAGAGGGCCCGGTGGGATTCTCCATCACAAACATCGACGGCGCAGTGATCAGCTGGAAGTTCGTGGAAGCAGGGAAGCTGCCGATCGTGATGATCACCTCACCCGCCGATGAACGCTTCATCACCGATTCCGCAGTGAAGGGTCACGTCGCCGTAGGCATAGTTCACATACGAGCCAAGGCCTGGAGTACGTCCGCAATACGGACCGCGACGGCACGACTGAACGAGCTGAGCGTGGCACTCACGCACATCCAGCAGAGCAATGTGTGGGAGGGTGAACTGGAAGCAGGCGACCTGCCCAACGGGACATACGCGCTCTCGGTTTCCGTAGAAGACATTGCTGGAAACACGGCAGAGGACTGCATCCGCATTGTAGTGGGCGCCCAAGGACATACAGCGTCGAAGCGGGCCGAGCGCGACCAGGAAAATGCTGTGGACGCGTGGCCCGAGCATGGTCTGCTGGGAACGCAGTTGGGTCCGAACAAGAACGGGAGAAAGTGGTAGATGCTGCCTCCCGAACTCGTGCACATCCTTTTGCCTTGCATCGTTGGACTCAGCATCGCGCTGATGCTGGTGCGTCCCCGCAACATCCCTGAGGTCTACTGGGTCGGCGGCGGAGCACTGCTGCTCATCCTGCTGCGGCTGATACCCCTGAGGCTTGCCGGCAGCGCGGCGGCAAAGGGTTCGGACGTCTATCTATTCCTGATCGGCATGATGCTGTTGTCGGAGCTGGCACGGGAGCAAGGCGTCTTCGAGTGGATGTCCTCGGTCGCGGTGCGCGGCGCGCATGGATCGCGCGCGCATCTCTTCACGCTTGTCTACGGGATTGGCACGCTGGTGACCATCTTCATGTCGAATGATGCGACGGCTGTTGTCCTGACACCGGCGATCCTCTCAGCGGTGCGGAAAGCGAAGGTGCAGCCGCTGCCGTATCTCTTCGCATGTGCGCTCATCGCAAACGCCGCATCGTTTGTCCTGCCGATATCGAATCCGGCAAACCTGGTGGTCTTTCACCAGGGCATGCCGCCGCTGAAGAGGTGGCTGCTCTCCTTCGGGATACCGTCGATCCTCTCTATTGCCACAACCTACGTCGTCATGAGGTGGGTCTTCCGCCGAGACTTGGGCGGCACCCTGGAAGCAGAGGTGGAAGAGCATCCACTGACGGGCAATGGTGCGATGGTTTTGGGCGGTCTCGGCATCATGATCGTCGTTCTGTTGATCTCCTCGGCCATGGGCAAGGATCTGGGCCTTCCCACATGTCTTGCCGCGATTGCCGTCACAGCCGCGGTTTCGATCAAGGCCCGCAGCAATCCGTGGAAGATGGTGAAGGAGATCAGCTGGGGCACACTCGCTCTTGTCGCCGGACTGTTCATCATGGTGGATGCGGTCGAGAGCGTCGGCGCGCTAAAACTCACGCAAGCGGCGCTGCACTGGGCGGAGCGTCTGCCGGTTGCGGCTGGGGCTTTTATAACCAGCCTGGTGGTGAGCGTGGCGAACAATCTCGTTAACAATCTGCCGCTAGGGCTCATAGCCGGCAGCACACTCGAGGCCGCTCATACGAAGGGCCTCATCGCCAACAGCGTTCTCATCGGTGTGGACCTGGGTCCGAATCTATCGGTCACCGGCTCGCTGGCAACCATTCTTTGGCTGATTGCACTGCGCAAGGAAGATCTAGATGTGAGCTTCTGGGACTTTCTGAAGGTAGGCATGGTGGCGATGCCTGTCGCATTGCTGTTTTCAATAGGCAGCGCTATCGCGATGCAGATGTTCTTTCATATCGCCTGATCAAAATGTAACCGTATTGGGAACATATAGGAGCAAGACGCGTATGAAAACCGGGTGGATCTTTCCGTTCATCATCATCGGCGGGGCACTCCAGACGTGCGGAGCGACCATGAATGGCCAACTGCACAAGTCCTTGATCAATCCGTGGCTCGCATCTGCGGTGTCGTTTGCATTGATCCTGTTCTTCTTCCTCGCTGCCTTCCTGATCATGCCGCACCCGTTGCCCACGACCAAGGATCTCGCAGAAATGCCCTGGTGGGCCGTGATCGGCGGCCTGGTTGGCGCCGTTCAGGTATACGCCGGCCTGACTTTGGTCAACAAAGTGGGAGCGGGTCCGTTTATGGGCTTCACGGTCACCGCCGCGTTGATCACATCGCTTGTCATCGATCACTTCGGATGGTTTCGTATGGATCCGCACCCGATCAATCTGTGGAGAGCTCTGGGAGGTGCTCTCCTGGTGGGCGGGGTAACGCTGATCGCAAAGTTCTGATCGCGTTCATTCGAACGGGAGCAGCAAAGCCCTGTAGCCGCTCCATGGGTAACAGCGTAGACTGAGAGCATGAGGCTGAGGGGGTCACTCGCGACGCTGCTAGCGGTTCTTCTGCTGTCGGTATCGTATGCAGCTTCAGCCTGCGAAGTGTCCTGTGCGCTGATGGCGACAGGATCCGGATGTCATCATCACACCGGATCTCCCCTGGCAGGCGCGCATACGTCTGAGCCGCAGATGAAGGACATGCGACACTGCAGCATGAACAGCGGACCGGCCGCAGAGAGTCCCGTTCAAGCGATGGTTACATCGGGTGCCTGCACACACTCGATGTGCGAACAGCAGCCGCAGGCCCTGACGAACGATAAGAACGTAGCGATGTCACAGCGACTGTTGGTCCCCCAGACCGCGATCGCTACCGCTCTTGCTCTTCCCGTTCAAGAAGGCTCCTTCGGATCCTCCGCGTCCGAGACGCCTCCCCGTCGAGCTTCACTCCTCGTTCCCCTCCAGACGATCCTCCGCGTTTAGCTGCGACCCATCCACCACCGACGTCTCCGCGTCGCCGGCAGGAGGGTTACGCTTCGTCTCCGTTCTTTTTGTTTCCGGACAAAGCCCCTCTCCTGCTGTGACGCAAGTGTCTCCGCTTCACTGCGTTCATAAAGGTCTTCCGTTATGCCGAACCGTAGAACGTTTCTGCAGCGTGCTGCTGCGCTGAGCGCCGGGCTGTTTGCGGCAAACCGTTCCGTTGCCGAGCCGACCCACTCTGCCGTCAGCACCGCACCCCAGGTTGCCGCAAGCGGCGGGTATCGGGGCGATAGCAGCGGCTCTCTTTCCAAGATAGATCCCAAAGGCAGCCCAGCTCGCACCGTCCCTGTCGTGACCACCGATGTCGGCGACCTGCCCTATGAGATGGACGGCGATATTAAGGTCTTCCGGCTCACAGCCCATGTCTTTAAGCGGCAGATCGCCCCGAACAAAGACATCGATGTCTGGGGGTTCAATGGCTCCGCTCCCGGCCCAACCATTCAAGTCACGCAGGGCGATACGGTCCGCGTCATCTTCAAGAACGAACTACCTGAGCCCAGCTCGCTCCACTGGCATGGATTTGAGGACGAGATCGGCTACGACGGGATGCCCGGCATTAGCCAGGAGCCGGTGAGGCCCGGCGAGTCCTTCACCTACAACTTCACCATCCGGCAAGAGGGAACCTACTTCTATCACTCGCACATGGCGATGCAGGAGCTCGCCGGGATGCTGGGCGCCTTCATCATGCACCCGAAGATTCCCTATCGTCCGCAATGCGACAAGGACTTCGTTATCCACCTTCAGGAGTATGCAGTGCTCCCTAATTCCACCACACCCAACACCATGATGATGGAGTTCAACTGGCTGCTGCTGAACGGGAAGGCTGGGCCTGCCACGACGCCGCTGATCGTTCGGCAGGGTGAGCGTGTGCGCATTCGCTTTGTAAACCTGGGCATGGATCACCACCCCATGCACGTGCATGGGCACACCTTTTACGTCACCGGCACAGAGGGCGGCCGCATCCCGGAGAGCGCCTGGTGGCCAGGCAATACAGTTCTCGTCGGCGTAGCGCAGGCGCGCAACGTCGAATTCATCGCGAACAATCCCGGCGACTGGATGCTGCACTGCCATCTGCCCCACCACATGATGAATCAGATGAGCTCGCAGGCAGGTCCGATGACGCGCATGGCAGGGTTTCCCGGCGGGATCGGTTTGAGAGGCGATGACAGCCATGGCCGGCTGTTGGCCCGCGGACAAAATATGGACGACATGCAAGGCATGAAGGGCATGGATATGGGCGGCGCAAAGAATCCAACGACTGCGACCGATCCCGCCATTCCTTCGGCAGCGCTGGGCGCGGGAACGCAGGCGACTGCTCCGGACGGCCCACTCGCCAATACGCAGATCGACGCCGGCATGATGGGCATGATGCGCGAGCAGAACGCGAAACGACCTGCCATGAGCCCTCTACAGCAACGCAACCTGGATGCCTTCGATATGAGCGCTGACAGCATGAACGAGCAGATGCGGGACACATCCCCCGATGCAAACAACGTCCCCAACTTCCCACAGGACGCGTATATGGAAGGCCCGATGATGAACATGGACAAGCTGGTGGATCGTCCGGAGAACCTCGGCTTGCGGCCTAACTGGAGCCGCTTCATGCAAGGCATGATGACCTTTGTGCGCGTTCTTCCGCCCGATCAATACGACAGGGTCGTGTCCGCCATGCAGAGTGCCAACCGCCCCGGAGATCCGTACGCCTCGCTCTACACCGCTCCCGACACCGGCGAGCGTGGGTAAGCAAAACAGAAAGCACTTGTGAGTTCAGCAGGCCTAAAACGACCTGCGAGATGAACGGGGAGACGAGATGAAGACCACACATCTGGCGATCGGTTTCGCCATCGGAACTGCTGTTTGCAGCTTGCAGGCGCAGCAGCCGTCGATGCCAAATATGCCCGGCATGCCTATGAGTACGCACCAGAGCGAGCCGCACCAGAGCGAGCCGCACCAGGCTGCACCGTCACAAACGCCGAGCCGTACTCAGCAGCCAGCCGATGCGATGCCGGAAGACATGAAGAGCATGGGGCAGGACTCCGGAAATTATCCCGCCACAGCAGCCGCAAGCAGCGTGCAAACTTCGGTCGACCAGCAAGCGGGTCAGGGAACAATGAAGCCCGGGGCGGGCAGTGACGCCAAGTCCATCACGGTGCCATTCCAGGCGCTACAGGAGCCGGAGGCGGTAGGCTTCCAGACGGGCTCAGACTTACCGGCGCCCGAGTTGCTGCGCGAAGTCGTGGATCGGCAGTCAATGACGCTCGAGACATTCCTCGATCTTGCCGAAAAAGCCAATCCGCCGCTGGCGCAGGCGCAACGCAATATCGAACGCTCGAATCAACAGGCTCGCCAGGTGGGCCTGCCTCCCGATCCATCGATCGGCTACTCGGGTGACCACATTCGCGGTGGCAGCTATCAGGGGGGAGAGCAGGGCGCCTTTTTTTCGCAAGAGTTTGTTCTTGGACGCAAGCTCGCATTGCGGCGCGATGTCTACCGTGCCGAGGGCCGCTCGAACGAGTTCGCGCTGGAGATGCAGCGGGCTCGCGTTCGCAACGATGTTGCGCGGGAGTTTTTCGACACGCTCGCCGCACAGGAAGCTGTTGTGGTCTACGACCGGCTTTTGAAGGTAGCGCTCGATGGAGAAACGAATGCGCATGAGTTGGAGCGAGTCGGGCAGGCCGATGCATCCGCGGTCCTCACCGCGGAGGTGGGCGCGGAGCAGGCGAAAGTCGATTTTGTAAATGCTCAGCGCAGCTTCCTGGCGAACTTTACGCAACTCGCGACCTATGCCGGGCAAGCTACCTTAGCGCCCCGCCCGTTGAGCGGTGCGTTGGTGCAACCGCCTGAGATCGATGCGGAAGGTCTGGTTGTGAGCGATATGCAGGAGAGCCCCGCCGTGAAACGCGCACAGGCCGATGTCGCCGTCGCCGAAGCACGCATCACGTCGGCCAAGAGTGAGCGTATCCCCAACCTCACGGTCAAGGCAGGGGAGTGGTATTCGGGCGAGAGCCTGGGTGCGACCAACGTAAAGGCCGGTTGGGAGAGCTTCGCGGAGGCAGGTGTTCAACTTCCGCTCTGGAATCGCAATCAGGGCAATATCCAGGCCGCGAAGATTGAGTCCGACCGCGCCCATCAAGATGTCGCACGCGTGCAGTTGTGGACACGCAATCAAGCCGAACCATACGCGCAGCAGTACCAGACCGCCCGCTTCACAGCGCAACGCTACCGCACGGAAATGCTGCCGCGCGCTCGACGCGCGTACCAGCTGGAGGCGATGAAGTATCAGCAAATGGCACAAGTCTATCCGCAGGTACTGATGACGCAGCATATGCTGTTCACGCTGCAGCTCGGCTATATCCAGGCGCTCGATACGGAGTGGCGGGCAGCCATCGCGCTTCAGAACTACACGCTGATGAATGGTCTGGACCAACCTATCAGTACTGGACAGGACACGACCTCTATGAACCTGCCTACAGGCGGCTCTCAATGAATTGGTATATTTCATGCCCGGAGGGAGACTTGAACTCCTACAGTCGTCTTATGTGCGAGAGAAGCTGGCGCATGAATCCACCTCTGTATGATTTGATATGGCTCTGACGACACACGGCTCGAAAGTCATTGCGGCCAATACGTGGGCAGCCTTGCGCCTCTACGGATCGAGGGCTGCGTTCTTCTATCTTGTATCGAATTTACGGAGAAGATCGGGCAAGCCGCTCCACAGGAGGTGCCAGTTGCACCTCAAAGGCCTCGAACACCCGCTCCACATTCGTGAACACGACGACCCATTCTTCTTCTCCCAGATTTTTCTTGACCGGGAGTTTTCGCCCACGCTTGGACTCGATATAACCACCATCATCGATCTTGGCGGCAACGTTGGCATGGCGAGTTTGTGGTTCCTGAACGCCTTCCCGGCCACCCGAGTTGTTACCATTGAGGCCAACCCCGCCAATTTCCCTACTCTCGAATCAAATCTTCGCCCTTATGGCCACCGCTCCATCATCGTCAAGGGAGGCGCATGGTGGAGAAAAACCAAACTGGCTTTGGTGAACGGAGACGGTTTGGGAGCGGCTAGCGTCCGCGAAGCGCGGCACGATGACGACCATGCCACACTGATGGACGGCTGGGACATCCCCGCTCTGATGGCACTTGCCGACTTCAAACAGATCGACCTGCTGAAGATCGACATCGAAGGCGCAGAAGTTGATCTCCTGCTAAAGAATGCCGATGATTGGCTGCCCCGCGTTCGCAATATGAGCATCGAGACCCACGGACCAGAGAGCGAAGCCGCGTTGGAGCGTGCACTCGCGCTCTACACATACCGTCGCCAGAAACTCGGCGAACTGACCTTCTTCTTCGACCTGATGCCAAAACATCTGGCGCGGAGCTAGCGCTTTTCAGGGTAAGTGGTTCTGGCTCATGATTTGTGGCGTCAGACGCGCGTTCGGAGTTGATTCGTTGCTCACTTCCACCAGGATCGGCACCAACGCAAATGACACCCAGAACATCGGGTGCATTTCTTGTATAAGCGTGATTCTTTGCAGAGGTAAACGATTGGAACTGACACGGGCGTTGTCTGGAACTTGTGGCTTGTGCGGGGAACGGGGATATCGTCGGAATGTGCAAGGATACGGGGATTGAAATGACACCAGACGAACTTGCGCGTCGAAGCAACGTCCTCCCGATCCTGGCCTGCGTATGGATCGTCGTGTCTCTGATTGTGGTGCGGGTTCTGATCTGGCCGATCCAGAGGTCGGATTTTGTGTACTACTTCCTGCCTTGGCAAAACTACCTCATTGCCCACGGCCGCATCCACGCGCTCCAGCACCCCTTCAGTGATTACTTTCCAGCATACTTCGAACTCACGTCGATAACGTCGCTTCTGGATGGGCATCTCAGCAGGATCGGCCAGCTTAAGATCCTCCCGTTGACGTTCGATTTGCTAGCGGCAGGGATTGCGTTTCGTCTCGTCGAATCACTCCAGGCTGCCCACGCATCGCTGCGGCAAGGAATGTGGCCTCGGGTTGCCGCGCTGTTCGTCATCCTCGCCGGACCTACGGTCATCCTGAACGACACCATCGGTACAGCGGACATAGTGTATGCGTCATTCCTTCTGCTGACAGTGCTTCTCATATCCAACGGTCGTGGTGCTTGGGCGTCCGTGGCCTACGGATTCGCCTTCGCTTTCAAGCTTCAGTCCATATTTCTGGCACCGTTCTATCTCGCACTGCTCATCCGTCGCCGAGTGCCTCTCTGGTCCGTTCCGTTGGTCGGGCTGGGATGGTTGCTATCCCTCGTGCCCATCGTGGTCGTTGGCGGGTCACCGTCCGCGTTTCTGACACGACTCTCGACACAGACTGGTGAGCTGAACGCGCTGGCGATTAACGTGGCCAACCCTTGGGAAATAGCCAACTTCCTCCACGTACCATTTCATGCTGGGTTGATGGCTGGCTTGGTCATCGCTGCGGTTGCGGGTCTGGGCATTGGATTGTTGGGACTCGCGCCCGGCGTAGACAGTCCTGAGGCTGTAACGTCCCTGGCTGCTCTCAGCCTTATCGCCATGCCCTACGTCATGCCAAAGATGCATGACCGATACTTCTTTGCCGGAGAGATTCTGCTCTCTGTGCTGGCTTGCCTGTCGATGGACTATGTACTCCCAGCGGCACTCGTTGTCTCGTCTTCCCTCATCTGCTACACGGGTTATTTCATGGACATTGGAAGGCATACAGAAACACCAGTCGCTATCGGCGGTACCACCATCGCCCTGTATCTGGTAATCCAGAAGGTCTTCAGACTTCTGAAAGAGCAGCCTAAACAGATTCCGAACTGACACCAATACCGGCACCAACGAATAAAGCCACTCATATCAGCGGGATGCTTTCTTGCGTATGTACTTGATTCTATGGTGCCCGGAGGGGGACTTGAACCCCCACAGCCGTTTCCGGCCCGCGGATTTTAAGTCCGCTGCGTCTGCCGATTTCGCCATCCGGGCGTCAGGCTGTTTCGCTGCTTCGGCTAGTCCTCATCGTACCTGACAACATTCGCCTGGCACACACCGGTCTCCGGCCCCGCAACGTTGCGTTATAGGCTGTGGACTGCACTTGCTGCAGCAAGCCTATGCCCCAGACTTCGCGGTCCGTGCGCCCACGGCGGCGCTTCATCCTTGCCATCTGCACGCTCCTTGCCGTGACCACCGTTGCGCAAGAGCGCGCGCAAGCGCCCGAGCTCTTTTCTACCGTGATGCAGCGCATCTCCCAACAGCCGGAGTTTCGCGAGCGTGTGCTCGACGGCATCCGCGATGTACCTAAAATCGGCGAATTCCTCAGCCCCGATCTGCTCAAGCGGCTTCGCATCCTCATCCTGGGGAAGGAGTGGCAGCGCGTCGATCATTTTCCGGCGCTGTCTGTCGCTGCGCTGAACAAGAGCGTGGATGCGACGATCCACCTGGCAGGGAAGTCGACGACGCCTTTGAAGCCGAGTGACCTGCTGGACACCGATACCTACTCTCTGGAACGAAGTGAGACGATCGATCTGGACCATCCTGCGACCGCGCCCACCTATGCGGAAGATCCCACGACGGCGCAGAAGCAGGTAGGCTTCCACCTGACGATGGGCGATGGGCCAGACCCCGCGCTCGCCCCCATGCATGCCGAGAGCCGGCAGCTAGCCGCGGTGCTCAATCGGTTGGCCATGAATGCGCCGGGGCATCCCGTAGCGATGGCCACGTTGCATGGGGAACGCATGACCGACGGGAGCGCGCTGTTGGCAGTGCTGATGGCGAGCGGGCACCGAATATCGATCACCGACGATCTGTACTTCGCCAACTTCGGCCATCTCCACGATGCTGATCGGGAAGTGATGATGCCGTTCTGGATCGATACCCAGATCGCGGTGCCGGCCAGCAGACGCTCACTGTTGTTGCCGGTCAGCCATTCCGAGCAGGAGTTGCATGTCCGTGGGCCGAAGTGGAATGCGGATGTCAGCTTCTATTTCGGCATCGACGGCAAAGCGGAGTTCCGCACTATGGATTCGCTCAACCAGAGTTGGGTGATGCACCGCGCTGCCTTCACCTACACCAGTCAGCGGCAGACAGCACAGGTCATGCAACTGCTCAGTGCTGCGCTGCGTGTCTACTATCAGGTTCGCATGGCGCATCCGAAACTGCCCTTCGGTGGCTACTACCGGCTAGGGGTCTGCCAGGATGTGGGCGCAGTCGTGGAACAGGTGATGGAAGGCAAGGTACTACTCTTTCCCATCACGCATGATGCGTCCTATTTTTCGCGCAACTCCTTCGCCGATCCACGCGACCAAAGATTTCTTTCGGTCTTCGCGACGATTCCGTCGGACCGAAGCTCACGTCTGCCACCAATCGGCCGTGTGCTGGGCGCGCTGCCGACCACTCAGTACGATGCCATCGTAATTCCGGGGCTTGCCGGCGACCTGAATCGTGTCGTGGTCGCGCGCAGGCTCGGTCTGCTCCAGCGGACACATCCTTTGCTCACCCTGCTGGCGATCATGGGCGCCGGACTGCTGCTTCTCGGGCTTGCAGTGTGGTGGCTGATGCTACGTTTGCGAAGCAGGCGTCCGGCAACGCCGGCTTCGCAAACGTAGCGGAACCCGTTGCATTCGGTGGAAACCACAGCAATAGATGTCTCCCACGCAGCTACTGCGGCTGCGGGGGCGGTGTGGGCTGTGCCGGCTGAGAGGGTTGCGCAGGCTCGGCTGGTGCCGGGGCTGGCGGTTCCGTATCGCCGGCAGAGAGCAGTTCGATGTCGAAGATGAGATCGCTCTTCGGCGGGATCACCGGAGGCCGGCCGCGCTCGCCGTACGCAAGCTGGTAGGGAATGAACAAGCGTCGCTTGCCGCCCACCTGCATGCCGCCAAATCCGTTGTCCCAGCCGGGAATGACGCCGCGCCTGCCCTGAAGAAAGGTGTAGGGCTCATTGCGGTCCAGCGAAGAGTCGAACTTGGTGCCGTCTGCGGCAAGCCAACCGGTGTAATGCACGGTGTAGTACTGACCGGGCTGCGCCTCTGGTCCATCGCCAACCTTGATATCGATATAGCGAAGCGCGAATGCCGTTTCCACCTTCCCCGTCGCGGGAGGAATAGCGGCCGGAAGTACGGGCACAGGCTCTGCGGGTGGGCAGGGCGCCGCGGCCTTGTGATGGGTAGCGGCAGTTGTCGTGCGATGGGTCTGCTGGGCAATAAGGGTAACCGCGCAGATTGCAAATAATGGCAACGTCCGAATAGCAGTTTTCAAGGATGGCTCCGCTGTCATGGTATCGAAGTGCTACCACAAACGTTGACGTTACCCCGTTTCGATTTGGGAAATTGAGCTTTAGTGGTATGCCCAAAGATACGTATCTGCGCGGATACTCTGTCTCAGTCAGTCGATAAGGAGCGCGTTATGGAGAATGGTTCCAGTATCTTCCAGCAGGCACGGCAGCTGGTTGCAGAAGCAGATCGCAAGCTCGAGGAGCTGGAGCACCGCTTCAATGAGGCATTTGAGTTCTCGCGCGAAGAACGCGATGAACTGATGCCACGCGGCTCCGACGAATACGCCAATTGGACCATCGAACTGGCGCCGAAGAGTTTGCGAGCCATCTTCCTGTTGACTCCGAAGACCGGGCGCGAGTGGTCGCTTGAGGTGATGGATCCGGAGCACGGTATGCGCAGCCTCGGTCTCTTCCGCGGTGGTGATAACGGTGTCGGCGGCTCGCGCCGGCTGCGTGCTGCGCGCGTGGTCAGCGCCATCGGCAGCTGGGTTGAGAAGACACACATGCCGGTCCAGCAGGCCCAACCGCAGCCCGTGGCGAACTCACGGAAGGAATCCGGTATGCGTTCCGAAGCCAAGCCAATCGAGGTGAAGGCCGATCTTCCTGCGCGCGAAGCGATGCCCATGCCGGCCGCGCCGCGCTGGCTGGACATGCTGCCGGACGCACAGGACGCGCCATTGCCCGATGCGGTGGTGGCCAAGAAGAATCCGCAGGTCGGCTTCGGATTGGGCCGTATCTTCGGCGGCCGCGAAGGCATGGCTGAGCAGGCATAGCACTTCTACATCGTTATCGAGGGGCGGAGGCCATACGGCTTCCGCCCTTTCGGCTTTGCGTCTCAACGCTCTTTCATCGACACGAACACCCGGCGTACAATCAGCCCTTTCACCGCTGCATGCATACCGCCATGAGCGCGGTTCAGATTTGGGGGAGGGAAGCGATGTACAGAACACTACGCACGGCAACACTGGCAGCAATGGGCACGGCATGTTTGCTGCTGACCAGCAGCTGCGCCAAGCACAGCTATTCGGACCAGTACTACCTGGTGGCCACCAACATCAAGCTGCCGTACTGGCAGACCGCAAACAATGGGCTGATGAAAGCCGCAACCCAGTACGGTGTCAAAGCCGAGATGCGCGGCACCGACAACTTCGACCCGCAGGGAGAGGTGAAGGAATTTGAAACCGCACTCGCCCGCAAGCCCGCAGGTATCCTCGTATCTGTCGCCGATCCATCCCTGATGCAGGGTGAGATCGACAAAGCCATAGCCGCCGGCATTCCCGTGCTGACCATCGATTCGGACTCGCCCAACAGCCACCGGCTCTATTTCATCGGCACTAACAATCTGCAGGCAGGCCGGCTGGGCGGCCAGCGTGTCGCACAGAAGCTGCACGGCAAAGGCAACGTGGTGTTTTACACTATGCCGGGGCAGCCCAATCTGGATGAGCGCCTGAGGGGTTACAAAGACGCCTTCTCCGATAGTCCAGGCATCAACATCGTCCAGGTGGTGAACATCAAGGGCGATTCAGGCAACGCCTTCGACAACACGCAATCGCTCCTCGCCAAGACGGGAAAGGACAAGATCGACGCCTTTATCTGCCTTGAAGCTTCCGCCGGCAAAGACGTGGCGGAAGCCTTGAAGCGTGCCAACGCGACAGACCGCGAGCTGGTGGCGATGGATGTGGACGAGGCGACGTTGAACCTGGTGAAGGCAGGCGTGATCGATGCCACCATCGGCCAAAAACCCTACACGATGGCCTACTTTGGTCTCAAGCAGGTCGTGGAACTGCACGAAAATCCCTTAAAGCAGCTCGATAAGGACTACGAAACGGACTCCTTCTCGCCTGTACCGGCCTTTGTGGACACCGGTGCGACGTTAGTAGACAAGAACAATGTGGACCTCTTCCTGCGGGCTCGCCAGGAGGCTGCGCAGTAGCGGTTGGAGCATGTCGGAGGTAGGAGACCTGCCTTTCCGGCAGGTCTCTGCTGCCTTCGGTCGGCAACGGCCCGGATCTTAGAAACGGTCCGATGGAGAGTTCCTAGTTTCCTGAGTCCGAAATAATTTCGTGACTGTGTCATCCCGACAGAGTGAAGGACCTGCGGTTTGGCTGCCTTCGCTGAGTAGCCATCACTTCAGAGTTATGAAGTCAGCGTCGGGCTCAGAACACTAATCGGGCTCCTTTATGTAGAAGCCGTCCGGGGCATCCGCTCCGGTGTCCTTACGCTTGCTCTCGACCCGTAAGGAGTGAAAGCCGGGACGAGCACCAGCGTGATCCGGCGTAAATGTGAGGATCGATTGGTGCGCCAGATCGTCTTCGATCATGGCGTAGATCGCGGCCGCATTCTCTTTCTTTGTCATCTCGAAGACGCGACCGCCGGTCGGCGTCACGAGATCCGCAAGGATGCGTTTGCCGTCTACCTTGGCCGGCTGTGTTTGAGGGCGCCGATTTCCACCGCCGTTCCCGCCCCCGCCTGGGTAGCCACTGCCCGGATAGCCGCCGCCTGGGTATCCACCGCCCGGATAGCTGCCACCTGGATAACCACCGCCTGGATAGCCTCCTCCGCCACCGGGGTACCCCAAGCCGCCACGCTGGCGTCCCTGCCCGTTGTTCTGCTGCTTGTTCTCCCGTTTCGGCTCTTCGCCTTTCACGTAGACGCCGTAGATGATCGTGCCGGAGTGCTGTGCCGTATCGATGGCCGTGCGCAGGGACTCCTTACTCCCGAGATCGACGCCGTTGGTGAATAGCACCAGCACCTTGCGTCCGGTCTGTTTGCCGGTGATCTCGTCCGTAGCGAGATAGATCGCGTCATAGAGCAGCGATTGTGAGCCGCTGCCCGATGCACTACTGCCTTGGCTCGCAGGCTCGGGAGAGTCCAACAGACCCGCACCGCGCAACATCTTCTCCTGGCTCGGAGTCAGATCCTGCAGAAGCTCCACCTCACGGTCGAAGTGCACAACGAAGCCCTTTACCGAGGGAGTGCCGCTCTGCGGGGCTTTCATGATCGCCTTGATGAAGTCCGCGCTGGCTGTCTTCTCCTCCTGCGTTGCTCCATGCTGGCCGGTGCTGGTGTCCACCAGCAGCCCGAAGATGAGCGGCTGGCCGCTCGCCGGTCCGAATGTCGCAATCGTCTGCGCTGCGCCGTCTTCGCTCAAGGTCAGGTCGTCCTTGGTGACATTGGCCACGGGCGCACCCTTTTTGTCACGAACGAGCACCGGCACGCTCACTGTCATGCCGCTTGGGCGCTGCGCGGGTGGCTTCGGAGCAGGGGAGTCGGTCGTCTGAGCGACAAGCGAAAGCGGCACGAGGAGGCAGAGCAGGGCAGCAGCGCGCATGATGATGGTAGACGCGCCGGCACAACATAAGGCTGCAATGTGTGCCGATCTCGGGCGACGGCCGCGCGACTGCGGTCAGTTGGTGCCGTCGAGCGGCGGTCGAGATTGCCCCCGAAGACCACAAGCCGCCCAATGCACGCAACGCATCGGGTGCTTTCGCCATCCCAACCGACGCGGGCAATGCATGTCGAAGGCTCGTGTCGAACGTGTCTGCGAGCGTGCAACACTCCGGACATGCCGGCATTAAAGCATTTTCGGTAATACTGTGGTCTGCGGAATTTCAGTGAGACGTGGCTTTTCCGTCAAGAAAAGCCACAATAGCCATCGCTGGACGGTCTACACCAATACCGAAAATGCTATAGGCCTTCGAACGCGACTGTCCCACCATCTTGAAGGAGACGAAATGCCCAAAGCAGCAACTTCTACCGAGCTCACACGCAAGCAGCTCATCGACAATCTCAACGAAGACCTCTCACGGGAGTATCAGGCAATCATTGCGTATGTGAATTACTCTCAGGTGCTTAAGGGCGCTGCGTACATGAATATCGCCGACGAACTCGCGGTACACGCAACGGAGGAGTTGGCGCACGCGCTCAAGATTGCAAACGCCATCGATTACCTTGGCGGGATGCCCAGTGTGACGCCGAAGGGAGTAAAGACTTCGGAGAAGGCGGAGGAGATGCTGCGCTTCGATCTTGAGAATGAGAGGGAGACGATACGTCAGTACCGGCGCCGTCTCAGGCAGTGTGACGAGCTCAATGAATACGCGCTGGGCGAGACGATTCGCAGCATTCTGGTGGAAGAGCAGGACCACCTTGTCGCCCTGGCTACGGCGCTCGGGATCGATCCTCCGCAGCCAGGCATCGCTGAATAACTGCGTGCGGCTGCGACAGAAATTCTAGTGACGCTCTTTTATCTCGAGCACACACAGGAACGAACTAATGGGGAGGTAGAGAGATTCTGCTTTTCTCTCGCACGTGAGCTTGAGTTATTTAAAGCATTGTCACTGTTGCTGTGTAGAGCCCAGTTCCGCGAAGTGTGGCTCTTCTTGACGGAAAAGCCACGCGGAGCATCGCGCTCTTCTCTATACCTACAGTGAAAATGCTCTAGCTAGACCATCTGAGGCTGAAAAGGGTGATGGGACGCAACTATATTGCGCCCCATCATCTCAATCTCTTCTGAAGAACCTGCGCTCTTCTGAGGAGCCGGCAGGCCGCAAATCCTATGCTGGACTAGATGCCCTTCATCGCGAAGACAAGGGTATGCAGCAGGATTGCTAGATCGAGGAAGAAGCCGCGATTGTCGATGTAGTAGAGGTCATACTCGATGCTCTCGTGGATGGCAAACTTTCGATCGGCGCTTAACTGCCAGAGCCCCGTGATTCCTTGCGGGACTTTCAGACGCTCCCACTGATTCTTCGTGTAGCGGGACACGATATTCGGCATCTCAGGTCGAGGTCCGACCATGGACATCTCGCCTTTCAGCACATTGAACAGCTGAGGAAGCTCATCCAAGCTGGTTTTGCGCAGCCAGCGACCGGGTCCGGTGATCCTAGGATCGTTCGGATCTTCCGGGGACCGGGCGTACATCGGAGCGTCCACATACATGCTGCGGAACTTCAACATGAAGAATGGCTTTCCGTGAAGGCCGACGCGTTCCTGACGGAAGAGCACGGGGCCGCCCGAGGTCATCTTTACCGCGATGGCGATGGCAATCCAGATCGGCAGACTCATCAGGATAGCGGAGCCGGCAATCAAGATGTCCAAAATTCGCTTCGCGCTACGGTAGACCCAGGACTCGTGCGCATCTGAGGTGATGAAGGACGTCACCCACAGACCATCCATATTACGGACAGAGTTATGGCGGTTACGGAAAGCAGGCTGAACCGCACCGACAAACGAGATGGATACGGACCCGTGCTCCGCGATCGTTAACAGCTCGTTGATCTGATGGTCGGAAGTCGCGGAGTCGGCGACAAAGACCTCATGGATATTCAACTCCTTCAGCATCTCGCAACTGAGAGCGCGCTTGAACACAGGAGCGTTGTGGGTGAAGCGGTAGTCGTGACTGTAGATCACGGATGGTTCGGACTTTCTTGCTTGATTCACGAACGCAACGGGATTCAGACCAAGCTGGGGCGAGTTGAGAAGGTAAGAGTAAAGCCGTCTCGCCTCAGAGCCCACGCCGTAGATGAGCACGCGGCGCTGCGCATTCCGTCCAACCTTCCAGTGCGTCACAAACTTCCGAAGAAAGTGCTTCTGCGCTACCAAAAGTATGGTGATAAAGCCCCAGCAGAGGACGAGGAGCAAGCGCGGAAAGACAAACTTACTGAAGAATAGCCCGACCGAGTACACCATCAATGCGACGACTGACACGCGCAGAACGGCTGCCGTGTCTCTTACGCGCAGCAGACTGTGCGAGTAGTCATAGAGATAGTGGGCGCACGCGAGAACCAGAAAGATCAAAGCGTACTGCGTCGAAAATGCCAGAATCCGCAGGCCGGAGACATGCAGTGGATGACTGCGCAGCAGCTCGTAGCAAAGTAACCCTGCGCTCGTTCCCGCGACGATCAGGAAACAATCAAGCAGGATCGCGACGAAGACCCCAAAGCCTGTCCGGATTCTTACGCCGTGATTTACCTTCACCCGTCGCGGGGGGACGGACTGAAGCAGTTCAGGTTTCGGATCAAGTGCCGGCGATGCCATTGCGCTACTCCGTGGTTCGTGGAGCGGTGCACTCCAACTGCAAACTGTTTAGCCGCTATCTATGGGACCGTTGAGAAACTTCAGCGAAACAACTGACGACACTAGATGCGATCAAGTGCGTCATCAGAGTTATGTTCCCATAGCGCCTATGAATAGATGAAGTACCGCTTGTAACTTAAAGAGAATTTTAAGTACTCTCGCGCGTGTTACGGGGGTAGCAATCTAGATACTAGGTAATATCCTGGCAAATGCATACCAAAGAAAGTGACAGTTCGGCTTATTTGTCCGCACGCGTGGTGGAAGACGTTTGAAGGGGCTGCGAACGGCAGATTGTAGTACGAAATTGCATAGCTACACGACCGATCGAGCACTGAAGAGCCCAATACTTCGCGGAGCTTGCTGAACCAAAATTAAGCGAGACAACGACCATTGTCAACTAAAACGTTCAAATCTATGCCCCATCATGCAGACCGTATCCGGAAAGGAGCCGGTTTCGAAACAACACCGGCACGTGGTTTGTGCACGTTCGACGCACGTATCGCAACATGCGTTTGATGAACTCCTCTTCATTCACTCTGACTTTGCGGTCTCGGAAAATCTATCGGTTTGAAACCGCACCGCCTCATTTGGCGCGTGATGAGGCCCCCGATGGTCGAAACTCGCTTCGATCTCTTGCGGAAGCAGAACAAAACCGAGGAGTCTGCGTGGCATCAGGTCACCGGCGCCGTATTACCGGAAGCGGAGATTGGCCGAGGTAACTCGCAAAAGCACCACACCATGCTTGGGAACAGTGGCGGTAAAGACGTCGCCGCTCACCGGCACGGGCGCATGCTTCCAGAGGTCTTGCGCCTCCAGAGACCGTCCACCAAGTCCCCCCGCAAGATGCAGGCTGTCCCAGCGAAAGCTGATTTCGGCCGGCTGATCGCCGCGATTGAATAGGCCAACAGCGACTGCATCGCCTTCAAGGGGCCGCACCAGCACTTCACTCTTGCCTTCGACCGAGAGCTTTTCGACCGGCTTCGCGGCTGGATCCTGATCGATGGCGATCACGTCCGTGTTCATCAAAATGGATTTAGTCTCGTCGGTCATGTTGCGAAGGTCGTTACCGGCGATCAACGGTGCGCGCAGGAGAGCCCAAAGGGACATGTGTGTGCGATATTCGTCAGCCGTCATACCGCCGTTGCCCACTTCAAGCATGTCGGGATCGTTCCACTGGCCCGGTTTGGGAAACTGGGTGATGTCGAGCTGTGCGAAGCCGATACGCTCCATGGACTCCCAGTTGTCGGCGATGTCGCCGGTCGTTCTCCACAGATTGCCGCCGGTCATGCCGCCCCACTTCCACACGTCGCCCAATCCGTATTCGCAAATGCTGAAGACAATGGGGCGCCCGGTCTTCTGCAGCGCCTCACCCATCTTCTGGTACGCGCCCTGCAGGTCGGCCGGCGCGGCCTGATAGATGGCAAAGGCGCCGCACCAGTCATATTTCAGATAGTCGTAGCCCCAGCCGGCAAAGGTCTTGGCATCCTGTTCTTCATGGCCATAGCTGCCTTGGTAGCCGCCACAGACCTGCGGACCGGGCGAGGAGTAGATGCCGATCTTCAATCCCTTGGAGTGAACGTAGTCGGCCAACGCTTTCATGTCGGGAAAGCGCGCGTTGCCGGTGATATTTTCGTTGGCGTCGCGGCCGCTCGACCAGCCCTCATCGACGATGATATATGTGTAACCGACCTTGTTCATTCCGCTGGCGACCAAGGCATCTGCGGTCTGGCGTACCGTGGCATCGTCGAAATGATCGTGGTAGTGGTTCCAGCTGTTCCAGCCCATGGGCGGTGTGCGAGCCAGTCCGGTGTCGGGCAACTGCCGCAGCGGAGGCAGCGCCAGCCGCTCCGGATACATCTCGTCATGCGTGACACGTTCAAAGATCCCGTCGGCGATTTCGCCATTCGGGTTCGTGCCGCGGATCGGGAATTTGTCTCCCTTGACCACCGCGTCATAAGTGACGGGCTTTCTCCCGGGCCGGCCGGATGGTCCCTCCAGGTGCAGTTTGCCGTCGTGAATCGTGCCTGTAAGACCGGGACGCATGAAGCCATGACCGGTACTCGTGACGGTGTCTCCGGTCTGCTTCAACTCCAGATAGCTGGTGCCTCCGTTGGGCACGCTGAACTTCCAATAACCGGTCAGGTTGGTTTGTCCAAACAGGACGGATGGTGCCGCGAAGAGCAGCAGGGAAGTCAGGATCCGGGAGAGTTTCATGAGGGACATATCCTCTCGTTTCGAGCGATGGTTCATCGCTCGGGGAATAAGGACTCGTAGACCGCACACGACACTACAGCAAACGTTTGCTGCTGTCAGCCGAAAATTGTGTGCCGGCTCCAGACTCAGCACAACGATGAGCATCTATCGCAATTTTCCTGATGCTGGGATGTGCGGAGAATCGTTTGGCGCGGCCTTTCCTTAAAGACAGGCCACAAAGGCCTTCGTTGGTTCCTCCACACCTACAGGAAAATCGCTACAGGACGACCGTTTTGACCACATCCGCCATGCCGAAGTTGTATGGGCAACGCCGCATCGGCTGAATAGGATCGCGGCATGGAAACAGTACTTCGCATCCGAGAAGTGACACCGAGCGAACGCATGGCAGACCGGCTTGAAATGGAGGCCAATCGTCTGTCGTCGGCCCAGAAAAAGCTCGCGGACGATTACCGTCGGCAGGCAGCCATGCTGCGGGAGATGTCCGAGATCCGACAGGTGCTTGTGCGGGAGACGCTCGCCGGGAGTCGATTCGCAGGCGTTTGAACGGACCTTCAATCGTCCAAAAACTTCTGAATAGTTCAGCAGTCGTGGCTATACGTTTTACGAGGCCAACGGTGGGTGTACTTGCGTCCCTCGGAGTGGGAGACGCTCTAATAGATCGGCAGCAATCGCTGTAAATTTTAGATTAGAAAAGGCTTAGTGGCGGAGAGAGTGGGATTCGAACCCACGTTACCTTGCGGTAAACACGCTTTCCAAGCGTGCGCCTTCAGCCACTCGGCCATCTCTCCAGCGCGATGTCAGGATAGCACTAGCCGGCCGGGCGATGGACACCGCAAGCGTCATTCCCGTCAACAGATCCTGGGAGTCAATTCTGGGAGTCAATCCTGGGAGTCGATAGAACCGGGGACAGGCTGGGTATGATGAAGCCACTCCGCTGTTCGAGGTGTTCATGGACCGTTTGGTCCGCATGGCGGCCGGCAAGCTGCAGACCGCACTTTCTGTCAGCCGGACTGTACCGCTGAGGACGCTGGCCTATTCGCTGCGTGCCATCCTATCCGCTTCACCTGGTGCGACACTGCTGCAGCATCCGGCGTATGTGCCCATCGCCGATGTTCCGGGTCTGCCACGGATTCTGCTGCTCGGCGACTCGATATCCATCGGCTACACGCTTCCGGTACGCCGGGCACTGAAAGGCATGGCCAACGTACATCGCCCGGCGGCAAATTGCACCAGCAGTCGCAACGGCGTGCAGCACCTGGAGCGATGGTTAGGCGCGGGCAGATGGCAGATCGTGCATGTCAACTTTGGCCTACACGATTGCGTGCGAGACAACGGCGTGCTCGCCGTTCCGACGGAAGAGTACCGCGAAAATCTAGTGACGATCTTCAGCAGGCTGCGCGACGCAGGCGCTCGACTGGTGTGGGCCAACACCACGCCCGTGTCTGCCGATCTGCTCTATCACGACCCAACCTCGGGACGGCTGCTCGAATATCGTGCGGCGGACGTGGCAACGTACAACTCGATTGCGGTCGAGGCGGCACAACAGTACGGCATGGTTGTGGATGCGCTCGATGCATGCGTTCCATCGCGACTCATGAAGCTGCAGATCCCGAATGATGTTCACTTCACGCCAGAGGGTTACGCCGTCCTAGGCAAACAGGTGGCAGACTGCCTACGGAAGATGCTCTGACGATGACTGAGGGAGGATGATTTCAGAACGACGTGGACGGAAAGGTCAACTCACAACGGCTTCGGTCTCGACGTCGATCGCCATCCAGTCCGGGTCTTCGATTGAACCGCCGCCGCTGTAGACCCAGTCCTCGCCTTCTTGTGCAAAGCCATGCTGCGCATAGGTCTTCCGGCAGGGTTCGTTGAAGGCTGTCTCGACATAGCGGCCGACGATCTGTTTGCCGTGGCCGGGATAGCCCGCGCTGCGCTTCACGTGATTCAATAGGGCCGTCTCAACACCGTATCCGAAGACGCGGCAGCTCAAGACAAAGATCGGAATCTCAATGCGATCGGCAGACTCTGCCGTCACCGCAACGCAGACAGTGCCCATGCTGCCGAATTTGTCGCGCGCATCGACCACAAGTATTTCGTGCGTGTTGCCTTCATACCATGCCGTGACCTCGGCCAACGATGTGCGGCTGCCGCACATGTTGAACTGATTCGTGCGGTTGATCAGCTCCGCAACGCGCTTCAGCTCCTTGCGCTCCGGCGTGCGAATGCCCACACGAAACTCCAGCCGCTGAAAGAGCTCTCGCTGCTCCTTTTCGGCTGCGACAGGATCCTCGAGGAACTGCTGCCGCTCCGCACGCTGCTTGTAGGCGAGGGTGCGGTCGAGCTCGTCCTGTTCCGGCAGCAGATCCGCCGTCAATGCCAGTTGTCGCCATACCGCAGGAGAATCGGCGTCCAATGCCAGAACCTCCGGCATGGTCTCAGTCACCATGGCACGCTCGTCGGCGCGGTCGTCGAGAAAGAGAAAGTCCTTGGTCTTCAGGTTGAGCTCTTCGGCGATGCGACGGATGTTCTGCACCTTCGGCGTCCAGTTGATCTGGCTGGAGACGAAGTCGTCAGCAGTAAGCGCAGCGCCGTCCCATCGAACGTTCTTGGGATCGTTCTTCGAGTTAATCGCCAGCAGCAGGCCCTTATTACGTAGCCGTTTCAGGATCTGCTGGCGATCCAGGTAATGGCTCACCGCGCCCTCGCCGATCACGCCATTCCAGAGTGTGTTGTCCAGATCGCAGACGATGACCTTCTTTTTGCCGAAGAGTGCCACGGCCAGAATCGCGTCCAGATAGAGTCGCGCGATGGTGCGTCCCAACTCGGCCGGGTGCTGCAACCCGACCTCGTAGAAGTGCCGACCGAGTTGATGTTCGGAGTGGTGACGCAACAGCATCGCTTCGTCCAGCAGAAAGAAGTGTGGATACGACTCGTGGTTTAGCGCCTTGATCCGGTCCGGGAGCCATGTGTTGATGGTGCGCCGCGCTATCGATCGCGTGCGCTGCGTCAGACGGTTCTTTGCGCGTTCGCGCAGGCTGCCGTCATGGCGGCGGATACCGGAGCTGTTGTGCACGAAAACCGGCGCCTCAAAGAGGCTGCCCAGCAATCGCATGACACTCAATGTGTCAGATTTTGCCTTGGCAAGGATCTCGTCGAGCTGCTGCCCTGCGAGCGTCGCAGAGCGCAGAAACTGCAGCTGCGAGTACTCCATATGGAAGGCGTAGCTGAATGGGCTGAAGAAGACGATGTCGAAGGTGCGTCCTTCCAACTCTCGCAAGGATCGCTGCAGCTCGACGATCGTCTTCGACGTGGCGAAGGTGGATTCCAGACGGAAGCCCTGCTCGAGCAACGGCGCCGCCAGGAAAGCAACCACGTCCAGGTGCAGGCAGTCTCCGACGAACAGCACACGCACCTGCCGCTTGGCCTCGCCCGTCACCACCCGTGCTGTTTCCGCTAGAAAATCATTGACTTGTTGCAGCTCTGCGACATGCAGCAACGGTTCCAGGTACGTATTGAGGGCTAACCGATCGGCATCGACGATCTTCCGGCGCCGCGCCAGTCCCTCTTCCGCGCTGTCGCGCGGGTCGTAACATTGCTTCAGCTTTTCGCCGATATACAGGTCGCGATAAGTCGTATCTTTCCGCTCGAAATAGAGCGAGAGATAGTCGATGAAGACCAGCAAATCCGTCTCGATAAATGACTTCCGCGTCTCCGGGTCCGTTGACTCGGCTTCGGGGAACTTGCTCCAGCCCGCCAGGGAAGCGAGCAATGCCGCAGCCAACTGCGTGCGATGATCCTGCAGCATTTGGACGAGCTCGGTGCGATGCCTGGCCATACTAGATTGAGCCTACCACGGTAGACAAGGGGCTCTGGACCGATCCGCTCGCTGCCTTCACGACCAAGGTAACCGGAGGAGGATACCCTCTGGATATGCATCACTCTGACGCATCGCGATCGCTGGGTAGTGAGCTGCGCGCACTGCTTGCGCTCGCTATCCCGGTCATCCTCTCCGAGCTGGGGTGGATCGCGATGGGCATCGTGGACATCATCATGGTGGGTCGTCTGGGACCACGAGCCATCGGCGCTGTCGGGATCTCGAGCGCCGCCTACTATGCTCCGGCGCTCTTCGGCATTGGCATCCTCTTGGGACTGGATACGGTGGTGGCGCAGGCTTGGGGACGGCGTGACTTCGCCGTCTGCCATCAGTGGCTGGCGCAGGGCGTATATCTGGTGATCGCATATACGCCGCTGGCCATGCTGGGCATCTGGGCCATCCCTATCCTGTTCCATCGCTTCGGGATCAACCCCGCCATCTCGGGCGACGCCACCCTCTACCTTCGCCTGCTGAACCTGGGAACGCTGCCACTCCTCATCTATGCGGCATTCCGCCGTTATCTGCAGGGCGTCGGTCGCGTTCGCCCGGTCACATTTACGTTGATCTCGGCTAACCTCATCAACTGGGCAGGGAACTGGGCGTTGATCTACGGCCATCTCGGGCTTCCAGCCATGGGACTGTCGGGCTCGGCTGTTTCCACCTGTCTGGCGCGGGTGTACATGGCCGGGATGCTCGTCCTCTTTGCCTGGCAGCACGAACGCCGTCGTGGCCATCCGCTCTTCGCCCATTGGCCCGCTCCGCAGTGGGACCAGTTGCGCTCCCTCGTCAGGCTGGGCGCGCCGGCCGCCGGACAGATCGTGCTTGAAGTCGGCGCGTTCGGTGTCGCCACGCTGATGGCGGGTCGGCTTACTGCGGACGCATTGGCCGCGCACCAGATCGTACTTAACTGCGCAAGCACCACGTTCATGGTGCCGTTAGGCATGTCTGCCGCCGCTGCCGTGGCCGTAGGACACGCTGTCGGTGCAGGCGACCTGCCGCGCGCCCGGCGAGCCGGCTGGCTGGCGCTTGCCCTGGGAGCCGGTTTCATGGCGCTGGCAGCTTGCGCCTTTCTGTTATTGCCGCAGCCGCTGTTGCATATCTATACGCATGATGCGACGGTCGTATCGCTCGGGGGCCAGCTCCTGGTGCTCGCCGCCGCCTTCCAGATCTTCGACGGCATTCAGACCGTCGCCACCGGCGCACTGCGCGGCCTCGGCGAAACCCGCCAACCAATGCTGGTCAATCTTGGCGGTTACTGGCTCTTCGGATTGCCGCTCGGTTACGCACTCTGCTTCCACTGGCATCGTGGCGTCTTCGGTATTTGGATCGGTCTCACCACGTCGCTGATCGTGATCGCGATCTATTTGCTCTGGCATTGGGCGAGCGCAGGCTGGCACAGGCAGACGCGCGTTGCTAGGGAGACCGCAGTGGCTATCGAGAGATGAAGTTCGTCGTGGGTAGACGTGAGGTAGACAGCATGGCTCACAACACGTACGGAGATAGAGAAGGCGGTTCAATGAGTATTGGTTTATCGCGGTGAGTTGAAGTAATGCTTCAACATTTTCCAGATCGGAGGAAATATGATTAGGGGTGATGAGAAGCTCCTGGAATAGGCGGCAGTTCCTCAGCGGTGCAGGTAGATCAGCAGCGGTGCTTGCGCTTGCGGGCGCTCCAGAGATCGCATTGGCCTCTGGAGCCACAACTCCTTTGCGCGGCAGGTTTTTGACGCACGTCTCAGTGGTGCGCGTGAACCAGATCGAGGTCACTCCGACTCGCTCCATTGGCGACGACGAAGCCGCAGACAACAGTCCAGACCATATTCGCTCACGGCGGGAGGCCTTTGAGAGAGGATGGCCGGGCGGCAAGATGACCTGGGCGATCAGTTGGTTGGCCTTGAACGATGACCGGCAGGAATACAAGAATGCGCGGCGGCTGCTCGCGTCGTATCGGGACCGTTATGGAGATGAGATCACGTTCATCCCAGGCGGTTATTTCGCGCCGATGTATGACACGCGCAAGCATAACCAGGAGACGATCCATAAGGCGTTGCGTTTGATCTCCGAAATGGTAGGGAACGGATATCGTCCGCAGTGCATCGTTGCGGGTTTTCTGGATGCCGACAGCCAACAATACCTGGCTACAGAAGAAGACATTCACGTCTGTCAGGGCCAGATCTGGAGCCAGCATGGCATCGACCATGGCGACGGCGACGGCGGCATCTGTTATCCGTACTATCCCAGCCGCGAACACTATCTGAAACCAGCACAGGGAGCAGCCGACTTCATCGACTGCGTTTGTTTAGATGGATGGACCTGCGACTTCCTGACCGCGCGGCGAGAGGGGTTCGAAGGTGGCTTCAATAGCCGGCTGGGCGTGGGGCCGATTGAGACGGTGGGAAATCTGGGAACGACCGTGGGCCGTAAGGAGATGATGGACACCACAGCGGTCCACTTTGACGGCGGCCACACCTTGAACGGCTTTGGGTGGGTGACGGCAATCTGGGAGGTGTCGATCGGTCACGATGCGGACTTGACCTATTGGCTACAAATGATTCGAGACAGATGGCCAGACACGCAGGTGATGACGGAAGGCAACTTCGGATTGAATTGGCGGGTGCACACCCCAAACAACGGAACGCTGAACTACCGGTTCGATGAGAAAGGAACCGGTGCGCCTGGTTCCGAGAGAGAGCTGGAGATCCAGTGGTTCATGAATCAGGAGTTTCGCTTGGCGCTGCTGCACAATTGGGAGACGAAGAGCCCGTCCATGGTCATCGACTTCACACGATACGACTTGCCGGCACAAGAGCCGAAGGTGCTGCAACGGGAATGGAGTTTGATGAACGTGCTGAACCAGAAGGGCAAACGGCCGCAGGACAAACCCATTCGGCTGAGCCAATTAAACGCTGAAGACCAGCGCCGCATTTATGCGCGGTATCCGAAGTTGCGCGGGAGGTAAGAGGAGGAAAAACACTAGCCGATCTCATGTCTTATGTCCGATAACGGATATTCTGTACGGCTTGAGTGCAGAAGGAAAGTTGAAATGTCCCGATCTCCGCAAAGCATAATCGCAAGCAGATCATCGAGCGCAGCGAAGTGACTGATGAACGCGCAGGTCAGTACGTCGAGTTGTATGACTACGCGGACAGACCGCTTGAGGTCCGCTGGAAAGGGCTCCCGCTTCCCTACCGGACTTTCAGTAAGATCAGCGCGTGAACCATGCCGCCATCGTCGAGAATAAGCGGCTCGGCCATGCTCTTGCTCTAGTCAAGGCACAGCAGGATCTGAGCACCCACCAAAAGCGATGAGGAACACTGCGAACGGTATTCGTCGTCGGTCATGCCGCGATTGCCGATCTCCGGCATGTCCGGATCGTTCCAGAGGCCCAGTCGGCATACGCGTTCACTCATCTGGTCATTACTCTCGGTCGAAGGTGACGACAGCGGCTTGGAAATCACCGCGGAGTAAGAAATCAATACCGGCATTCATCCAGAACGCGCCGCTGGCAACAGTGGGTGTGCGCTCGTTCAGCTTACCTTCCAATACGTTCACGCGATATCTTGCCTCGGGATCCAGGCCCTGCAACCGTAGCGTCGGATAGGGATAGTTCTCTGTGCTGGAGTGTAAAAACGCAAACAACACGGCCTGTGCTCGATCGGCCGAGACGTTTTCCGTTGCGGATTGTTCAGCGCCCCCGCTGGGGGAAACGAGGCGATACAGGCTGCCATACTCCACTGTCTTGCGAATTGCTTTGTAGTCTGCAATCAGCCTGCGCGCCGAGGCGAAGTCGTTGGGCTTCCATTTATTTAGGTCGGCACCGATACCCAGCGAGCCTTGCATGGCGGACAGAAAGCGGTACTCGAGGGAGACCGTGCGACCATTCACAAATGTAGGTGAATCCGTGACCCAAGCCATCATGACGCCAGGTGCAAAGGCCTGCGTAAAGCCATCCTGGATCCGAAGACGATCAAAGGCATCGGTATTGTCGGAAGTCCAGAATTCGTCGGTAAAGTGCATGACGCCCAGATCGACCCGGCCGCCACCACTGGAGCACGACTCGATCTCTATGTAGGGGTATTTTTTGCGGAGATCACTGAGGATGCCATAAAAATTGCGCACGAAGTCGACGTAAACTTTCTTCTGCTCATCGGGCGCGACAGCCGGCCAGCCTGGCTCGGACCAGCTGCGGTTGTAGTCCCACTTGAAAAACGCGATCTGATTCTCGCTAAGCAGCTTATCGAGAAAGCCGAAGACATAGTCGCGGACATCCGGGCGGGCGAGGTTGAGCACAAGCTGATTTCGTCCTTCGGTCCGTGGGCGGCCCGTCATGTTGAGTACCCAATCCGGATGCGTACGATATAGGTCGCTGTCAGGGTTGACCATCTCAGGCTCGACCCAGAGGCCGAAATCCAAGCCCAATGCGTGCACGCGATCAATAAGCGGCTTCAGACCATTCGGAAACTTCTGCTTGTTGACGTACCAATCACCCAATCCGGCATGACTACTGTTGCGTGCACCAAACCATCCGTCGTCCACGACGAACCGCTCCACGCCGATACTTGCTGCTTTTTCGGCAAGAGCCATCTGCCCAGCCTCGTCGACCTTAAAACCAGTCGCTTCCCACGAGTTGTAGAGCACAGGCCGCGGACGTGGATGAGGCGCCTGGGGCAGGATCTTCGTGAGTTCCAGTTTGTGCATGAGACGCGAAGCCTCTCCCATGCCATCCGCAGTAACGCCAGCATAGAAGCTGGGCGTTTCCAGACTGGCTCCTGGGTCTAATTTGTAGCCGAAGTCGAACGCGTTAAACCCGCCGGTCACGTGCACCTGCTGTGTCTGGTCCTGCTCGATGGTGATCTGCCAGGATCCGCTCCAAGCTAGCGCACCAAACCAAACTTCGCCGTGCAGTTCATCTGTTTCATGTGTTCGACGAATAGCAAACCACGGTGCATTCTGCATACCGGTGCTTCCCCGCCGGCTTTCAAGTGTCGTCTTACCGGGCTGTACGGGCTGTTCATAAATGCTGTCCTCTGCAGCCCAGCGGCCGGCAAGGTAGCGCAGCGTATAGTCACGGCCGCGCGGAAGGCACCATGTCGCAGCAGAGGCCTGCTCGACCATGACCGGCGTTTTAGTCTGATTCGAGACGATGGCGCTTCGGCGAATGATACCTGTCGTCGGATCGATGTCATACTCGAGCGTTACGAGGATGGCACGTTCGATGTCCTTCATTACAATCGACAGTATGTCGTCGTGTACGGCGTACGACCGATACACCAATGCAAGATCACGATTTCCGTCCGGGAACGTGATCTTCAGATCCGGTTCCAGATAAAGTCCTCCGCCCCAGCCGCTGAACTCCTGCGGGACCGAATTGATGACTCCATCGATAGCGTCACCGCCACGCGGAGATGCTGCAGACAGGAAATGATCGCTCGCGCTCAGCCGCGGACCCCAGTAGAGCGATTGGAGTTGCCCTTTTTCATTTACTCCGAAGGCATAGGTGACGTTTGCAGCGTCCAGCCGGAAGACGTGCGCAGACTCGTCGACATAGACGGAACCATGGGCGGACAGTGCTTGGGCATTGCAAATCATGACCAAAGCGGCAAGCAGGAAAACCATCTTCCTCACAACTGGACTTAAACGAATCTGCACGACGAGGTTGGGGGCAAGATGAAGTGCACTTGTCATGCGGTCTGAATTGTGTCGACGAGCCGGCACAGTGTTTCTCGCCCAAGATGTGCGCGGCTGAGAACAGAACGGTCCTGACGTGCGAAGACGGCTTTGAAACCTATCATTCATCTTTGATTCCCGAGTTGGTCGATATCCCTGCCGGAGCAGGACACTTATCTGGATCAGTAGCGTGCCACCATCGAAGTGTCAACCTTCGGTGCGAATATAGAGCTTAACCCGCTGGACTAGGTAAACATGAACTCAGCGGTCATCTTGCAGGAAACGTTGGGGACGAGGCGCACCCATTGCGCGCTGAAGGCGTCAGGGAAAAAAACCGGATGGTATTCCCCGCCGGTCAACTTTACCGTGTCGTATCGTCCCCACGTCCCATTTCCAAGGAAGTCGACTTCGATTTCAACGGAACCACTCTTCTCCGAGATGAGGTGTAGCACCTTGCGGCGAAAATCCGTGAAGAGGAACGGATCCGACGGCTGCCCAGCAGTCACCATATCATTGCGCCATGGCCCACCCCATCCTTGCGGTTTTCCCCAGGACCAGAGATCATCCGACTTGCCGAACCAGATTCCACTCTGAGGCTGGCCCGAGACTGCGTTGTTGTCTTCATTCGGGCTGGTCTCATTCCCGCCCATAGCAAGCAACCCTCGAAAACTACAGTAATCGGGAATGGTTCGAAGATGCTGGCACACAGGTTTTACACCCCAGATGTGATCTTCGAACGCGATTGGTTGCAGTTCGTAGAACATGCCCTGTATGTCCATCATGTAGTGTTCTGTCTCGATCTCACGGATTCGCATCCACTCTGTCTGCCAGCCCTGTTCAAACGCGTGGGAGGCCTTGGGAAGACGATAGAGTTGCCAATTCCCTTTGACCAAGGCGCGCAGCAGGACCGAGCGTTCATCCCAACCCGTACAAAACATCACGCTGCCCATGTTGCCGCGGGCCGCAACGTCCATATGTGGTTTGTCTGAGATTCGTTGCCACAATTTTCCTCCGTCCCACTCGAAGAGACCGCCCTGGGTCTGGCCGTAGGCGAAGAAGCCATTGTTTGAAACAACGACTCGATTCTGGGCCGTATAGCCACCCTTGAAGTGTGGTTGCTCCGTGATCTTCATCATCTCAGTAAGATTGAAGAGAAGACGAGGCTTGAGGTCACTAATATCCATCTCAAAGACCAGTCCCTCCATGGTTACAAAATAGACACGGTTTTCCGGATCAGTTAGATGGGGCATCGTCGACGTCAACCGATGCTCTACAAGACCTTCAATCCTCTTCCACTTGCCCGAAGCGTCGATGACATAAGGGCCGATGATGCACTGGTTCGAGTGGTGGTGTATGAAGCGGTTTGCGTACACGCCGTCAGGTTTATCGAGAGATTCAGGTTTGAGTGAGTCATCGAGCCTGTATAAGCCCAGCCCTGTACCGGTCTTCTTGCCTGAGGAGTTGTAAGTGACCGCATAGAGCCCGTCGGCCCATGGCATGAGTGCGCCGACGCCGCACTCTGTTCGGCGAGGATCGGAATTTCCCTTCAACCCCACATTCGGTATGCCGGGCAGAAAGCTTTGAGCAAAGGCATAACCAGTTGTGCCGGCAAGAGCAGCAAGAACGGCGCGTCGGGACATAGATGTGACTGCAGACTTCATCGGATTGCTCCTATCGATGCAAATGCTTGTCGGGAATGGGTCGCGTGAAGCGACCCCGAATCAGAAGAGGAGTTTGAGAGCCAGTTGAAGCGCTCGTCCATCAGCCGCATTGGTAATCGAACCAAAAGAGCCGCTCGTATTGCATCCGTCTGCGCCCTTTGATGGGCACCCTGCCACGTCGATACCCGTGCCATTGATGAGCGGATTCGCTGAGGCGGTAAAACCGGTGTCGGGTACTCCGAGATTCGGGTGATTCAAGACATTGAATGCCTCTACCCGAAATTGCAGCCTGAACCGCTCGGTGATTTCGGTCGTCTTGAAGATGGACACATCGGAGTTTTCGATTCCAGGCGCGCGTAGATGGGGCAAGCTTCTTGGCACATTACCGAACGTAAAGTCGTCTGGATTCTGAAATGCATACGGATTGAACCACTGCGCCGGGGTGGGATGGGCGAGAGCAACCTTCGCACCCGAAACATAGTTTGGCCGCGTCGCAGTGTAGCTGTTGGCTCCCGAAATTTGAAGCGGCGTTCCCGTCTGAAAGACGCTGATGAGATTGAACTGGTATCCACCAATCAGACGATTCAGAAAACCATTATGCGCGTCGATTAGCTGGCCACGGCCGAACGGCAGTGTGTAGAGAGCGCTGATCGTCGCTCTCTGAGACACATCGCCGGCGTCCAGGGAATATTCGGCGGCTTTGTTGAAGATGTTTTGATAGCTATTACCACCGGACAAGCCGTTGGTGTAGGAAAGCGGTGAGTTCACGCTGTCGTCCAGAAGCTTTCCAAACGTATAGCCAAAGAGAACCGTCAACCCGGAACGGGTCTGCCGTTGCGCAGACAGTTCCAGATAATGAGCAATCGAGTTGCCCTCATGAGGATTGTAGACGTTAATCGATCCGTAGTAAGGAAACGGAAGCAGGGATTGTCTTGTGGTAATCGTCGCCGCTCCCAATGAGCCGGGGATCTGACCAGCGTGAGGGTTTGGCACGCTGGTCTTCGCCAGTGCAGTTGTGCCAAGCGAGAAGTACGAGGGGTTCAGGGTATTCAGGTTATAGCCACCCGTTGGCAAGTGGACGCCGTGGTTTCCGACGTAGGACGCTTGCAACACAATCTCGTAGGGCATCTGTCGTTCCACACTGAGCGTGTATTGCTGAGACTGCGGTGTTTTCCAGCGGTTCGGATCCTGATAACCGATCGATTGCCCGAGAAACCCTAGCGACCCCAGCGCGGCACCCTTTGGTTGCAACGGAGCGGTTGGAAAACCAGCGGAAAACCGAAATGCTGCAAAGCGGGTGTCGTTGCCGTTCGGGTTGTAAGTCGTTGTGGTCGAAGCGAAACCACTGGTCTGGCCGACATAGATCGAATTGAACTCCAAGGGGTAGTAGATTCCGAAGCCGCCCCGCAAAACCGTCTTGCCATCATTGGTGAGCTTTAACGCGAATCCGACACGAGGCGCGAAGTTCGTGTAGCTCTCGGGGACGAAGTTGCGACCGACGCCGTTGGTGTCGGCATACTGAGTGATGCCACGAAATGCTCCCGAAGACAGATTTGGGTTAAAGCTGCTGTATCCGTTGTTCTGTTCATACGGTTGCTGCTGATAGTCATAACGAAGGCCAAGGTTCAGGGTCAGGCGAGGCGACGCCTGCCAGTCGTCCTGTGCAAAGAAGGAGGCACTCAGGGCGCGATCCGTCTCTCCGTTATAGACTCCGACCGTGGCAGAGCTGACCGCGCCGGCCAAGAAGGTGGCGTAGGTATTGCCTGCGTTTGTATACCCGGCTGCTGCCGCCGCCCCGGATGGATCTGTGGTCAAGGAAGAGGAAAAGCTGAAGTTGCCCGACGGGTTGTTCCTCTGCAGATTGGCTCCTATGTTGTAACGGAGGTCGGTTCCGAGACTGAGGGCGTGTGTCTTAATCACCTTCGTCACTGTGTCGGTGAATTGCGGAAGAGTGTATGCCCTGAAGCCGATTGTCTCGTTTGCGGCCGGTAATCCGTTTCCCACCACGGGAATTGCAAAGCTCGGCACAGTAGAGGGTAGCCCAAGTTTTTGCGGATAGTCCTGTCCGGCACTAGCTGCCTGAAACGGAAACTCCTGGCGCTCAATTGAAACGCGGACATCGTTCAACAAGGTAGAAGAGAATGTGTGAGTCTCGCCAAGCAGTAGCTCTTTGGTCGTATACGTGTCGTATCGATTGGCTACAATCGGGTTAGGGTAATAGGTCCCGCCGCTCACGCCGCCGTTGGTGTAATTGCTGAAGTACGCAAATCGAGCGAAGACTGTGTCCGCATTTCCGAGCTTGTAGTCAACGCGGCCCATGGCGTTGTACATATTGCTGATGCCGCGATTCACGAATAGGTAATTATTCGAGTTCGTATAGGGGTTGGAGGGTGCGACATTGGGCATTGGGTAAAAGGCATTTTGGTATGCCACCGCAACAGGATCCAATCTGGTGATCTGATTGTTCCGATACGGCGTCCGCGTCGCAACGTCGCCCACGATCGTAGTGGAGTATGGATCGTAGAGCTGGATTTTGTTACCGTTTGCGTCTGCCAATCCTGAGAAATCGCCGTTGCGCTGAGCTGCCGAGGGCACACTCAGGTATTGTGGACTGCCTTGAATGAACCGATACTCCTCGAAGTTGCCAAAGTAGAAGGCTCGCTCCCGTAGGATTGGTCCGCCGATCGCCCCGCCGAACTGGTTATAGCGGAGGGCCGGTTTGCTGACTGGTGGTCGCGCGAAGTAGTTCCGCGCATTGAAGACATCGTTGCGAAGAAACTCGTAAAGCGAGCCATGGATCGAGTCTGTCCCGGAGCGGCTGACCATATTGATGACGCCACCGAGTGTGAAGCCGTACTGTGCTGAGAAGACTCCACTTTCGACCTTGAACTCCTGGATCGCATCCACGTTAGGATTTACTGCAATCTCCCCCGTTGTCGTCGACAAATTACTCTGGCCGTCGAGGATGAATGAATTCGTGCCAGTGGGCGAGCCGTTGATCGAAATTGAGGAGAGATTGGTACCGCGGTTGGCAAACCCGGTCTGCGATACGGTCGTTGTGAGCCGAACTCCGGGTGTCAATGTCGTGAGTGCGATTGCGTTCCGACCATTGAGCGGTAGTTCTTCGATGCTCTTCTGTCCAATGACGGCACCGAGCGTCCCGCTTGTGGTGTCGAGCACCGCAGGAGCGGCTTGCACTTCGATCGAGGTGTTCGCAGCCCCTACCTTCAGCAACGCGTCGCTTTCGACGCGGGCGCCGACTGTCACGGCAATGCCCGACAACACGGTTGCCGTGAAGCCATCCTTCGTAATGGTTACTCGATAATTACTTCCCAAAACCAACGGCGGCGAGTTGTAAAACCCTTCGCTGTTTGTTGTGAGGTGCGTCTCGGTTTGGCGGTCAAGATTCACGATGTTGACAGTGGCGTCCGACACTGCCGCACCTGAAGCGTCCCGAACCGTCCCCTCAATGTTTCCGGTTCCCTGCTGACCAAAAGCGGTGCCTGCGACAAAGGCTACCATCAGCAGAGCGTGGCGACCGACGAGTTTCAGATGAAATGCGCCCAACCGATATTTCAACTCGGACTCCAGAGAATGGACTCGAACTACAAGACATGGCCGACCGCGCAGTATTCGTCGTCGGCGACACGGATATTCAGCCTGCTCGTGACGGCCCTGATAGTAGGGAATGCAATACAGGACCGTGTAGGGCAGATGACCTACCTAAACGTCGAAATGTGGCAAGCTCGGCGCGCCTGAACCGCGTGGCGAAGAGACACAACGCAATTCAGGATGATCTCGGTGTGTGTAGATGAAGAAGTCAGGTCCCTCTGCGTTTGACAGACGTGACGCCACTCACCCGCCTCTGGTCTCGTCTGTATAATTCCGGGATTCGGCTGACTTAGGCCACCGACTCAGTATGAACATGAAGCATGCAAAATCCTTCGAAAGCTTCGGCGTCGATCATGGCGCTGCGTTGACATCTGCTATCGCCAGCGACTCATGAGAGCGGCGCTCTTTTGTCTCACGCTTATGGCCTGCGCCCTTGTCGCAAAGGCCGATGGCCAGAGGTCACCCAACCATCCTTGGCTGCTGTCTCAGTGGCAGCGACGGGTGTGGCAGATCGAAGATGGTCTGCCTCACAACTATGTGACCGCCGTTACACAGGACCATCTGGGTCGTCTTCTGGTCGGCACAAAGGATGGCATCGTCACATTTGATGGATTCGCGTTTCAACGCTACCACGCTCTAACTGACAACTGGATCTACTCCTTGCTGATGGGAGCGGATGGAACACTCTGGGTAGGCACTTATGAGCAAGGGTTATATTCCGTCAAAGACAACCAGGTGACAAAGGTTGCCGATGGATCGTTCTATACCCTCAAGCAAGGTGCAGATGGCCGAGTTTGGTCGGTTTCGGCGACTGGTCTTGGCTTTGTCGAGGACAGGCGGTTTCGCCTCCTGGTACCCGGAAAGAATACTGAGGGCTATGGTTGGCAGTCGGCCAGCCAAGCTGACGATGGAACTATGTGGTTCGTCGCACAGAGCGGCGTCTACCGCGTACAGGCGAATGGCGTCGCACGAGTTCACATCCAGGGACTGAAGGGACTCCCCGTAACGATTTATTCTCTTCCCAAGCCGAGCCGCATTCTGGTGGGAACGAAGACCGGTCTGTACCGCCTAGAATGCAGGTCCACCTCATGCAGTGCCGTTCATGTGAAGGGTGTCCCTGGTCCAGTCGTCGGCCTCCACGAGACTTTGGATCACACATTGTGGATAGGGACCTGGGGTCGTGGGCTCTATCGAGTCTCCATCATGCGCGGCAAGGATCGTGTTGAGAAACTAGACTACGCAAACGGCCTACCTGATGATTTTGTACACGCCGTTTACGAGGACACAGAACACAACTTATGGATAGGGACTCGTGGGGGCGGTCTCACAAGACTTCGCACAACCGTTTTGATGCCTGTCGGTATTCCGGAGGGAGTGGATGGGAACTGCGCTTCTGCCGCCGCAGGTGACGGCACAGGCACCGTTTGGCTAGGCACTTGGCGCAGTGGTTTATTCCGATGGCGAGACGGTGAAGCGACACGGCAGCGACTCCCCGGCAGCTTGTCCAGCAGCCTTATCACATCGCTTGCCATCGATTCCGATCGCAATCTCTGGATCGGTTCATTCGATGGATTGTACGTGCTGCGGCGGGGCCGAGAAACCGCACAGAAAGTTAGGCCCTTTCCGAGTATTGCAAGTGGCGATACCGTCCGGCAGATGCTGACGGCACTCGATGGAAGCCTTTACCTTGTCACTGAAGGAGGGCATCTCGCACAGTTTCCGACGGGGAACCCGGAGGTGTCAGAAGCTCGGTCCATTCTTCCTCGGGAACGCGTTACCTACATCATGCAGAGCCACACTGGGACAATATGGATCGGAACGGCATCCGGTCTGTGGCAGATGAAGACCGGCCACTCTGTTCCGATCCATACGTATCCATACAACTCGCCGGTGATGTCCATCTCTGAAGATCGCCAATCACGACTATGGACTTCAAATGAGGATGGCAGTATCCGTGTACATAGAGGCGATCGTGTCTTCCCGTTCCCCGACTCCGCATTTCCGAGCAGGCTTATCTACAGAATTGTCCAAGATGCTGACAATAACGTGTGGTTCAGTACGGGGCTTGGACTGGTCCGGGTTTCTAAGCGTGACGTCGACGCTCTCCTCGCCAATCCCGCTGCTCATTTTGACGCAGTCGAATTTGGGATCGCGGATGGTGCCAGAACTGTCGAATGCCGGTGCGCGGATCACCCGCAGAGCTGGGTTGCTCCGGATGGGGTGATGTGGATTCCGACAGCGAAGGGTTTTGTTCAGGCCAACCCGAGACGCGTCGGTAGCATGCCTCCACCTCGAGTATCGGTCGAGGATATTCACTGGGACGGAACCCGTGCCGTCCAAACCTTCCCAGCTCATTTGGAGGCCGGCGCACATGCGATCGAAATTCATTTCTCAGCCGTTCGCTTGGGAATGCCCCGCCAGGTGCGTTTTCGATATCGGCTCGAGGGCGTCGACCTGAATTGGATCGAAACAGGAAATGACAAGATCGCTCGCTATTCCAAAATCCCCCCTGGCGCTCATCGATTCCTGGTGGAAGCCCGGGACTCTATCGGCAGTTGGAGTCCGAGCGCAATGGCCGATCTCGACCAACGTCCTTACGTCTATCAGACGCTTCTGTTCAAGGGTTTCATGGGCGCACTGACGCTGCTGCTTGCGAGCACTGTCTACCTCATACATCTCCGCAATGTTCGCGCTCGTTATGCGGCGGTGCTGAATGAGCGCACCCATATAGCTCGAGAATGGCACGATACTCTACTCGCCGGCTTGGCGGCCGTCTCCCTGCAACTCGATGTGACCATCCGCAAGTGTACTCAGGAGGCCGTTTTGACCAGCTTGACGAGGGTGCGCGGTATGCTTCGTTATTGCAGCGATGAGGCACGTCGAGCAGTCAGCGACCTTCGGGATGAAACGCTGTCGCCACCTGATATCGAGGAAACTCTGCGCGATGGCTTGAGACAAATGATCGCGGGCACAGACATTCATTACACACTCACAATCGCGTCCAGCTTGCCGCGGCTCCCAAGCGACACGATCCTACACTTGTCGCGTATCTGTCAGGAGGCGGCAAGCAATGCCATCCAGCACGGAAAAGCCTCCGAGTTGCTGGTCGCGATTGAGCACGTTGCAAACGAGGTCAATCTTGTCATTCAAGACAATGGCATCGGGATCGATCCATTGTTTCTATCCAAGCCGCGCCCCGGTCATTTCGGAATCATGGGCATGCGCGAACGCGCTGAGCGCATGGGCGGACGTCTCGAAATCTCCCAGGTGGCAAGTCACGGCACTCTTGTGAGAGTCACTTTCCCTTTTCCAACATGAAACCTGTGACCGTTCTTATCGTAGAAGATCACTTTCTCATGCGCATCGCCCTCCACGGTTTGATCGATACGATGCCTGGATATCAGATCGTCGGAGAAGCAACGAGCGGACAGGACGCCATCGCTCTCTATCGAGAGTTGCAGCCGGAAATTGTGATCATGGATCTGCGGCTGAACGGAGTCTCAGGCTTTGAAGCGATGGATTCCATCGTCAAACGGTACCCGAAAGCCAAGATACTAGCTCTCAGCACACTGCAAGGCAGCGAGGATATTCACCGTGCGATCGAGTGTGGTGCACGCGGTTATCTGACCAAAGGCGCGGATGGACAGGAGCTATCAAAGGCCATACAGACGCTTCTTGCAGGCGGATATTTTGTTCCGCCTGCGTTGCAGGCGCGTCTCGATGAGCGACTGCCAGGAAACAGTGTCACCCCGCGTGAGAAAATGATTCTTGATTTGCTGTCCCGTGGCTGTGGCACTTCAGATATCGCCATTAACCTGCAGATCGCAGAGAAAACAGTCCGCATCCACATAGGGAATATCTTGGAGAAGCTGGGAGCCCATGATCGTGCACAAGCGCTCATGATCGCGCTGGAGCGTGGGATCATTCATCTCGATTCCTGACCGCGTTTCGCAAACGGGAGCTCCAAGTGAGAGACGATTTGCCGATAATCGCGATTCAAAAGTTCCACACCCAACCATTCCTCATCAGCTCGCGATAGTTGCCGAATTCTGGCGACAAGGTGGTTGGTCGGACACGTTGGTTTTTCGCGCGAGACCGGTCAGCCGTTCACGGTCTACAACAACAATGCATCCGTGAACGGGGCAAACACGCGCGCAATCCTGATTCCGACCCCTTCAAGGCAGGTGGCACAACAGATAATTGGCAGCGCTGCTCTTCCTTATCTTGGAGGTCGCCGCAACAGCACCTACGGTCCCGGATATGAGCGGATCGATACCTCGATCTTCAAATCTTTCTCTGTGTGGCGGGAGCAGTCGCTGCAGTTTCGCGCAGACGCATTCAATCTTTTGAACACCCCGCCTACGGAACGCCAAATGGCAACATCAACTCGAATGGCGGACAGATCACAAGTGCGTGCGACTTTCAGCCCAACACACCCGATGCACGCTTCTTCCAACTCGCGTTAAAGTACATCTTCTAGTGAAAGGAATTGCAGCGGCATCGCTGCTGCCACCCGTCGCATGAGCTCACGAAACCTACGCCTCGCCTGTCTCATCCTTTGCGTCTCCACGAGCGCTTTCGCTGCCCCCCAAAGCGTCATGGTCACGCTTGACCCAGCCAGCCCAGGGCACACCTTTGACGGGCTGGGTGCCGTTAGCGCCGGCGCCTCTTCCCGCCTGCTCTACGATTATCCTGAACCGTATCGATCCCAGATTCTCGACTATCTCTTCCTGCCTCGTTACGGCGCAGCCCTGCAGCATCTCAAGGTAGAGATCGGTAGCGACGTGAACTCCACAGATGGTTCAGAACCAAGCCACATGCGGTCTGCGGATGACAAGGACTTCACGCGTGGGTACGAGTGGTGGCTGATGCGCGAGGCGCATCGCCGTAACCCGAAGATCATCCTCGACACGCTTGCCTGGGGTGCACCGGGCTGGATTGGTTCTACGCTGTACACGCCTGCCATGGCGAACTATTCCGCTGTTTTCCTGAACGGCGCGCAGTCACAATATGGGCTCTCCATTCCTTACACCGGTGTCTGGAATGAGAAGGTTTTTGACGCGCAATACGTAAAGACGCTGCGTCAAGTTCTCGACACGAAGCGCCCAGGTACGAAGATCGTGTGCTGTGACGAATACCCACACGAAGGCGCGGGGCAGTGGGCCATTCTCGATGCGATGAAGAAGGACTCCCAGCTTGCCGCGTCTGTTGACGTGGTGAGCGTCCACTATCCACGTGAGAAAGGAAGGTTGACCACTCCTGCGGATGCTACAGATGCCGGAAAGCCGCTATGGTCCAGCGAGGATCAGCCAGAGTCGAGCGCCTCCACAATCCTCTCTCGCGACTGGGCCATTGGCGGCCGAAGTCTTGCCCACATCTATAACGAGAATTACCTGAAGGGACACTTCACAAAGACGGAAATCTGGAGTCCGGTGACCTCTTACTACGACATTTTGGCTGCCCCGAATTCCGGCCTGATGTACGCGAACACGCCCTGGTCTGGACATTATCAGGTGCAGGGTGCGATCTGGGCGACCGCTCACACTACGCAGTTTGCTGCACCGGGGTGGAAGTATCTTGATGCCGCTTCCGGAGAAATGCCCGGCGGAAGTTACGTGACTCTTGCGGCTCCAAATGGCCGTGACTGGAGCATGGTGGTTGAAACTATCAAAAGCACGCGACCGACACACATGACGATTGCAATTCGGGGCAAGCTTGGCCGTGATGCTATTTATATTTGGGAGACGAATCAGAAAAAGACTTTTGAGCACGTCGGCGACGTGATTCCAAAGGACGGCCAGATCAGCTATGCGTTCGAGCCGGACTCCCTCTACTCTCTGACAACAACAGTAGGACAGCACAAAGGGTCTGCAGTGCCACCGCCCAACAAACCTTTTCCGTTGCCCTACAGGGAGAATTTCGAGAGAACCGCCTTAGGTCGGGCTCCCGCATACCTTTCTGACCAGGACGGTGCGTTCGAAGTCCATCCTTGCGTTGGTCGTCCCGGAAAGTGTCTGCAGCAAGTCATCACGCAGAAGCCGATCCCGTGGGGCCCTCTTCCAAACCCGTGGACGCTCGCGGGGAATGTTGGATGGAAAGACTACGCGGTACACACAGACTTCCGTGTCAATCAAGGGGGACTGCAAATCTGATGGGCCGCATCGACTCCGCAGATGTTTTCAAGGATGTAAAGGCGCTCTATCCGGCCGGCTATATCTTCTCCGTCCAGTCGGATGGACATTGGAGTTTGTTCACCTGCGTATACAAGCACCCCCAGAGACAATTAGCGGAGGGCTCCGTCCGTCTTGATAGCACACGGTGGCACAAGATGCAGGTACGTTTTGTTGGTGAGAGGATACAGGCGGCAATCGATGGAGTGGAAGTTGCTGCAGTGAACGATAAGTCGCACGATCACGGAATGATTGGGATCGGATCAGGGTGGGATCATACTGCTTTCGATGATTTGCTTGTCGATCCCTTAAAGTAAGCATCTTGGAAGATTCCCAGCGCTTCGGGATACATTGTGTCATTCGCTAATCCAGCAAAATCAGCTCTCCATCATATGAGCATGACTGTCGAGAGGCACGTTTCGAAGGACCGATCCTGCGATCAGGGACGTCGTACAGTCGACCACGAATGACAAGGCGAGAACGCGAGAGGTGAAGATCCCTCATGCTCTCGCCCCAGTTTTCTATCAGGATTTGGCTTCGGGTTTCGACAGGAAGTCTTTCAGAACATCTTTCATGGCTGTGGGTTTGCGGTTCAGCAGACGCTCCAGGGTTGGATCGACGACTGCAAATTCCCGCGCTCGAGACGCTGTGTAGAGGGTGCCGAATGCCTTGGCCATCCCTTCGGGAAGTCCATGCGAGACCAATACCTTCCGATAGTCTTCATCGCTGATCGTGTCCCGAACGATGTCGCGGCCAAGTATCTCCGAGGTAAGCTTTGCGATGTCTGCAAAGTCCAGCGTCTGCGAGCTGGTCAACGGCGGCGAGATCCCATCAAAAAGGCCGGTCTGGGTGAGTGCCACGACAGCCGCTTCCGCGAGGTCAGCACGTGCCGTCCAGGAGACTGGCCCATCTTCAGGAAGAGACAGCTTCCCCGTCTGCTTTATGCCGCCCAACGGGAACAGCGCCGATTCCGCGTAGAAGCCATTGCGTAGCGAGACATACGGAACCCCGGACGATTGCAGCAGCGCTTCCGTTGCTGCGTGGTCCCTCCCGGGTACAAAGGCGGACGACGGACTCGCGCCCTGATGGCTGGTGAAGAGGATGCGTTTGACGCCCACGTCCTTCGCCGCCTGGATCGCGTTGCCATGCTGCCGCACCCCTTCTTCGCCGAGAGTGCTCCCCGAGATAACCAGCACCTGTTCCGCCCCGTCAAAGGCTTTGGCCAGGGTAGAGGGATCCGCAAAATCGCCCCGGGACACGCGAATGCCACGCTGTTCGAAATCTTTTGCCTTTTCTGGATCTCGAACGCTTACCCCGATCTGAGCACTCGGAAGCTTTTTCAGAAGACCTTTCACGACTTGCCGGCCCAATTGTCCGGTTGCACCTGTCACAACGATCATGCTTGTTTCCCTCATTGCAGGACCAAAATATGCCTGCTGTTTCCATTGTTACCACAGGTGTAGTTACAATGAAAACATCCGCTAGAATGATTATGTGATGAAGAAAGTTAAAACAACAGCCTCGAAGAAGAGCAAGGAAGGTGTGTCTAAAAAAGGAGCGGCTAGGGTCGTTCCTTCAGCCAACCATTGTGAGCGCATCCTCAAGGCAGCGTTGGTTTTGCTCGCAAAGGGCGGCCGCGACGCACTCACAACTCGCGCGGTGGCTGAAGCTGCGCGCGTGCAGCCGCCTATTCTTTATCGACTCTTTCGCGACAAGGCGGGCCTGCTGAATGCAGTTGCGGACTATGGTTTCGGCGTTTACATAGGGAAGAAGCGCCCCACAGTCATTACAGAAGATCCCGTCGAGTCACTTCGCGCGGGCTGGAGGCTGCACATACAGTTTGGGCTTACCAACCCTGAGCTCTATCTGCTGATGTATGCAGAACCCCATCCCAACTCCGAGGCAGGCACGGAGAACTCCGCTGCCGAACGAGCCCATCGCATGCTGCGAGGCCACATGCAGCGCGTAGCAGCGGCCGGACGGCTGCGTGTCAGCGAAGAACGAGCAGCGCATCTCTTTCATGCAGCCGCCTGCGGCATCGTGATGATGTTGCTTGGTCTAACAGGCGAGCAGCGCGATATGTCCTTGTCGGATACAGCGTGCGATGCGGCACTGGCAACCATTGTCACGGATCGATCCATCTTGCCCGCTCCGACCGTAGCCGCGGCAGCCACCACACTCCGTGCTCTTGTCACCGTTGAAGAGGCGCATCCGTCTGAATCGAATGTCTTCACTGAAGCTGAACGTGCTCTGCTGCTCGAATGGCTCGATCGTCTTGCAAAAGTCCGCTCCCTCAAGTAATGACACGCCATGCGCTCCGCAGCCGATTCTTCTTGGTGTCCAAGCCATGCTGAGCAACTGCGATGTTCTGAGTACGTGCAGCTTGCCAAGAAGACGATTCAGTCTTCCCACTCGAGCAGGCCCAAGACTCGAAAAGAGCTTCACTGAGAGACAGACTTGACATCTTGAGGCAGGTAACCGATGATAGTGCTACGTTTTTGTAAAGCGTGCCACGATACCGAGACTATCGATGCTCGCGGATCGTTATTTGGAATCCGAGACGCCTCAGCGCGGGGCTTCACGGCTAGCGCCCAACCGGTGCCCGGTAACACCTGTTGGGCGCGAATACTGTTTGGAATCTGCTCCCAAGCCTGCCAAGCCGCTGCGACCTGCTGAGTACCGACACCTCCTCGCGGTACCGCGTGCAATTGTCTCCGTGGGCTATTGGTTTTCGCTACGGACAAAACACAAATAATCAGCCCGATGCTGAAGCGGTCTGGGAGAGCATGCTACATCTTCTGATTGTTTGAGTGGCGCCAAGGTGCTGTGGCGTTCCAAAGAAATGCGTTGCTATTCTTCTTGTATTGCTCCTGTCCGGGATAGTGGGCATGAGGAAGAAGACGAAGCATTGAGCGATGCTATGGCCTCTTCTTCGAATGAGGGAATCCCTCGACCATCCGAGATGCGTTCGCCAGCGTACTTAAAGTGACATGCGCGAGTATCTGTTCGCACGGACCCCCAAAGGGATCGGAGCAGCACTATGCCTCTATCGGCACCAACGATTGACCCACGAGTTCCCTCTCTGTCTTCTTTGGTTCGTCTCCGTCGTTTCTTCGCCACTGACCCGATGCTTGCGATCTTTCATGCCGAGCAGTGGATCGTCCGAAGAATGGCTCACAACGCTCTACTCGTCACCCGCATTGCTCTCGGCATCATCTTTCTTTGGTTCGGACTTCTGAAATTTTTCCCCGGTGTGCTTCCCATCGATGTGCTTGCCGAGAAGACGCTCGCCATCATCACATTCCACCTCTTTCGACCCGAGACCTGTCTCCATGTGCTCGCCTGCTTCGAGTGCATCATCGGTTTGGGCATGCTCACCAAACGCTTCATTCGATTGACTGTATTTCTTCTCTTCCTGCAACTCCCCGGCACCTTTCTCCCGCTGATCCTTCTTCACCGGGAGACCTGGGTCCACTTTCCTTACTTGCCTACCTTCGAAGGGCAATACATCATCAAGAATTTTGTCCTCATCTCAGCCGGACTCATCGTAGGCGCTACCGTCCGCGGCGGCAGGATTATCGCCCATCCCGAGATCGCAGCGAAGGCGATGCGTGTTGAGATCGCGGTAGAAGAACGCGCGTATCAAGAAAAAGAAAAGATCGTCCTAAAGAGCTCTTAGCAAAGCGTTCTTCGCATCTATGCTTTTAGTAATTGGGTTATATGAGTTCTGTTTTTATCAATCGTATCGCAACGGCTGTCCCACGGCATGACGTTCACGCCGGCTTCATTTCGTTTGCCAATGAAATGTTCGCAGATCCGCAAATGAAACTGATCTTTCAACGCATGGCGAAACGATCGGGCATCGACCACCGTTACTCTTATCTCCAGACCGACAAACCCCTTCAGGATGGAGCTCTCGACGCGTTCGAGTTGTATCGTTCCGGGAGCTTTCCTTCAACAGGGCTGCGTATGCAGCTATTCGAGAGATTCGCACCCATTCTCGCGCGCCAGGCTCTGGATGCACTTGCTCTCACTCCGGAAGAGCGCGGCAGTATCCGCCACGTGATTGTGACATGTTGCACTGGCTTTTATGCTCCGGGACTGGACTTCGACATAATCGCCCATCTCGGTCTGCCCGCATCTGTGGAAAGAACCATGATTGGTTTCATGGGCTGCTATGCAGCGATCAATGCCGTGAAACTTGCACGGCACATCGTACGATCGAAACCAGAAGATAGCGTGCTGGTAGTGAACCTCGAGTTATGTACCCTTCACCTGCAACAGACACAGAACCTGGACGAGATGCTTTCGTTTCTTCTCTTCGGAGACGGTTGCGCGGCAAGCCTTATCAGCGGCGACCCCAAAGGATTCGAGATCGAGAGCTTTGAGGCTCTTCCCATCCGGGATACACGCAATCTGATGACTTGGCGTGTTCGCGACTTCGGGTTCGATATGCAACTCTCCGGTCGTGTTCCGGGTGAAATTCGGAAGAGTCTCGCAGCCAATGGAAGAGAAGTATTGGGAGCAGCTCAAATCGATTTGTGGGCCATCCATCCCGGCGGCCGCTCGGTTCTGAACGCCGTGGAAGAGGGACTTTCCCTTGCTTCAGACCGTCTTGAAAGTTCAAGGACCATCCTGGCCCGGTACGGCAATATGTCTTCGGCGACGATCATGTTCGTTCTCGCAGAAATGATGCAGAACGCGCAGAGTGGTCTGAAGGGATGTGCCATGTCTTTTGGCCCGGGGTTGACGGCGGAGACGATGCACTTCAACGTCGTCTGATCTGGGGATACTTGAATCCGAGACGAATCTAGAACTTCGTGTACGACCCAGGCACAACCATGCATCATCGGCGGTGTCGATAGAGCCGATACAGTCCGAAGTCGGCGACCGGCCGCCAATGATCCTGGATATCTTCGAGAAGTAGTGCGCCGCGTAGGTAAGGCATCGGGTGGCGCACAGGGTAGTGAAGGTCGATTCCCTGCAGCAACCCGAGAACCTCCGGGCCCTCAGACCACGCGCGTTCCAGGGGCTGGGGCAACAGCGCCCATTCCGCTGTATTGAAATCGTGGACCTTCTGCTGCTCAGCCGCGAGGCTGAAGATCGTCATGTAGCAGTAGAAGTCCGGCCGAAAGTGATCACTCTGCCGAAGCTGCTGTTCTGTTGCCCAGTCGATCTCGAGGGGGGTGGCCACGGTGTTTTTGCCAATGATGGCTTCCAACCTTTCGACGTCGAGTGGGCGACGCCGGACAGGCTGGCCCACTATGTTAGCTTCCTTCGGCACGATCCATGCCATGACACGAAGAGCATCTCGTCTGGCACTCGCAGGAAGACTCGGCAGCCCAGCATGCACGGCTTCCGCGATCTGCCGCCGATCAAGGTAGAGATTGACTCCCTGCATCCAGAACACAAGCGCCACTAAACAGAAGAGCCATGCCCTGCCTGAGCGGACTGACGTCTTCCCTACCGCGACCAGCGAGAGAACAAAAGCGGCGATCCCGTTGAAGTACACGTGCAGAGGGTCGCACCGGGCAAAGGTCGAAGGCACCATGCAGAGCGCGAACCCATAGATGCCTACCAGCACTGCGGCTCCTTCGTCTCTATCACTTCGCCATGTCTGCCGGTGAAGCAAGGTGCCGACCGATCGTGGCGCCAGCCAGATAAGGGCAACGAGAAAGATCAAGATATGTGGAAGCGGCTGTAACGGAAGGTTCAATGCGCCGTGGCCGAAGGCGATGAGCATACGGAGATACGACCGGCAACTCCACAGAAAGATGGCGGCAGCGAGAGCCGGGATGATAATTCCCGCTGCCATATAGCGGCGATTGCCACGCCAGCGCCACGTGGAATAAGCCCAGCATGCAGCCAGAAATGCTAAACCAACCTCTGGCGAAATAGCGAGCTCAAGCAGCTCACCCGCGGTAAGCAAAGCGATAGCGACCCGGCGATCGCGTTGCTCTGCGATAAACAGCAACAGAGTCATCGGCAGTGCAAACCGCAGAAGGGTGTAATTCAATCCTAGGAGTGGGACACACGCACCAGCGCAAAACAGCGCAAATCCGATGCGGCGATGCCCGTCACGGATGGGAAGCCGGTTCATCGCGTAGGCGAGCGCCATCATGCCGAGCATCTGCGCTATCACCAGGCTGATGAAGTAAGACGCAGTGATCGATGCGCCGGAAGGCCACAGCCCCCTGTAAATCCAGGCCGGAAGCCCCATCAGAAGCGGTCCGTAAGGAAACTCCAGACCGGTATAGAGGTGCCGTCCATTCACGGCATAGGAGAGAAGCTGTTCACGGAAGTAGCCGGCATCGGAGGGGTAACGGATATCCGCGCGAGTCACAACCCAGCACGCCAGGCTCAGCGCCGTCAGCGTGGCAGAAAGGATGGCCAGGGTAAATCGCCATCCCATCCGCGTCGCGGGCGGTGGATTTCCACCCTGCGCCAAGAAACCACGCCAGGCGGCCCATAGCACCGCGCAGGAGATGACAATGGCCGCAACATCGGCGGCCCGCGTGTTGAACCCAGTCATGTATGTAATGGAAATGACGGCAGAGGGAGCCACCGGAACGAACAATGGAAGAAGAAATACCAGCACAACTGTCGCAACACAGACCAAGAGGCCGAAGACCCACAGCGTCCGTCGGCTACCTCGAATCTCTGTCTCGACCGTTCTGCCGGTCATGCTGCCTGTGCTTGCCAATGCATCCATCCGAGACCGCCGACCGTTGCCAACTCTACGCGTAGCGTGGCTTCCCCGATGCTCGAAGTCGCAAGCCTTTGCATCGGCTGTACGGCACTTTCATGTTGATTGGATCATGAGTTTAGCGGCGTACCTTTACAACGACTTGCTGTCGCATCGCCTCAAAGCCTTAGATGCATCTATCTAACTTATCCTGCAGACACAGCGCCAAATCAGGAATCATGCAGCGAGATCGGGCGTTTTTGGGGAAGCGCCTCTTTCTTTGGACGCTTTATGCACTGGCGACGGTACAGTTCGTCTGGTGTTATCTGTGGCTGGTGCGCCCCTATGTTCAGACGATCTGGTACGAGCATGGCGAGGAGCGCATGCCGTTTCAGGGCCGTCTTCTGATGATGGGACCGATGCTCTGGGCGCACACAAATGCGCCTCTTCTGTGGATCTCGCATTCACTATCGAGATATATCTATTGGTTTCCGCGGGTCGTCTCCCCTGAGGTCATCGTCCAGGGCGTGATCAGCGTGTTTTGCGTGGCGGTAGCCGGATGGGTCGCAACGTGCATTTACAAAGCAGCGTCTCCTCATAATCTTCTTACACCGCTCATTCACCCCCTGGTACTGGGTCTTTGTGTCGGAACTTATGTTCTGCACACGATCCAAAACTTCCGCTTTATCTATGACCTGCCGAGTCTTGCGTTTTTTGCCATCGGCATGCATCTCCTGTACTTCAGGAAAGGCATCGGCTGGTTCGTCCTGTTGTTTCTCGTAGCGACGATCAACCGCGAGACATCGCTCTTGTTGCTGGGATTTTTCATGCTCGACCGGGCGGTAAAGGAGGATCGGCTTGTTTGGAGCCGCCTCTTCGCCTGGAGCAGTTTGCGGGTTGCATTGCCGCTCGCAGTCTTCTGGATCGTATGGCAGTTGGAGGTCCGGCACGTATTCGCTCACAACCGCTCCGAGTTCTATTCCAGGATGCCTCTGAATCTGACATTCTTTATTCTGCCGCAGGCGTGGCCGCAGCTATTGGGTGGATGCTGCTATCTACTGCCTATTGTGCTCGTCTTTCATAAAGACCTTCGTGATCCGCGACTGCGTGCGTGGCTCTGGGTGCTCCCCGCTTGGTTTGGCTTCATGTTTGTGTATGGCATTTTGATCGAGACACGCATTTTCGGTGAGCTGATTCCCTATGTAGCAGTAGCCGGTGCCTTGATGGCAGAGAATGTGCTGATGCGTCGCCTGAAGCGAGGAGGATTCGAAATGCTGGGGGCGCCGGTAGATACGGGGCAACTCCACGATGCAGCCTGAAATCGGCTCGCCAACAGCGTGGCACCGGCTCGTGTCGATAAATGTTCACGCGCCGAGTATATGGAGGATCAAGCCACCGATAGTTGCACCAACGACCGGACCTAAAACCGGCACCCATGCGTAGGACCAGTCGGAGCCGCCTTTGTTGCGCATCGGAAGCAGAGAATGCGCAAGCCGCGGCCCAAGATCGCGCGCTGGATTGATGGCGTACCCCGTCGTCGCACCCAGAGATAAGCCGATACTCCACACAAGGCAACCCACCAGGTAGGGGCTGAGCCCCGCTGCTGTACCGGTGGTCAGCACGAGCTTCGAACTCATGGAGCCTGCGATCAAAATGAGCACGCAGGTCGCAATCACCTCGCTCAAAAAGTTGAAGGGATAGTTACGGATGGCAGGTCCGGTGCAGAACACACTTAACTTTGTAGCTTTGTCTTCGGTCTCGCGGAAGTGAGGGTAATAGAAGAGCCACACTAGAACGGAGCCGACAAACCCACCAGAGAACTGGGCCAGCGCGTAAGGAAGCAGTTTGGAGTAATCCTGTGTCTTGATGGCGAAGGCAAGTGTGATGGTCGGGTTTAGGTGCGCGTCGGCACTGCCAAACAGCATCGCCGTGAAGATGCCGCACATCACGGCAAAACACCAACCAATCGTGATGACGAGCCAACCGCTGTTCTCGGCCTTGGTGCGTTTCAGCAGCACTGCAGCGACGACGCCGTCGCCCAGAAGCATCATCATGAGTGTCCCCATGAATTCACCAAGCAGAGGAGAACGCATATATTTCCAGTTCCTTTACGGATGAGTCTCTACGCCGATCAAGCTATGTGCGCCGCAGGCGCTTCGCTTGCGGTCTTGTGGAGGGAATACTGCGCCGCAAGAGATCTGAAATCCTCTACCTGCATCTTCGCCCATGCGTCATCACGGTTTAGTTCACGCGCCAGCAGCTTTGCTGCTGCTGGCGCCATCTGGATAGCAGCAGCAGCATTCAAAAACAATGCGCGTGTGCGACGAGAGAGTACGTCCTCGAGGGTTCTGGCCATCTCCTCGCGGGCCGCCCAAACCACCTGCGCGGCCAGGTACGGCAGCGCCGGAGCGAGTTGCCGGCCGAGTTGCGCATCACTGTCGGCAAGCGCCCGGATGGCTGGCGCGTCGGACCCATAGATAGCCAATGGATCGCTCGCCTGCTGCGGGGCGGTGACCTCTTGATATCCATGAATACGCAGCTCGCGCGTGACACATGGCATGTCCTTTAGCTTGCCCAACGTGATGGCGTGATCGACGCAGTCTTCCGCCATGTGTCGATACGTCGTCCACTTGCCGCCCACGATCGTCAACAGGCCACCGCCATCGATATGAATCGTGTGGTCACGAGAGAGTGCGGAGGTCTTACCGGCGTCTGAACCTGCAGCCTTCACCAGCGGCCGAATGCCAACGTAGACGCTCAACACATCGTCGCGGGTGGGGGGACGCGTCAGATATCGAGCCGCCGTGTCCAGGACGAATTGAATCTCCTGCTCGAAGGGCAATGGCTCGTAAGAGGGGCTCTCGATTGGGGTGTCGGTGGTGCCGACAAGCGTGTGGTCGTGCCAAGGAATGGCGAAGAGCACGCGACCGTCACTAGTGTGCGGCACCATGATGGCCGTGTCGCCGTCGAGGAAAGATCGCTCGAAGACAAGGTGAATTCCCTGGCTGGGCGCAATCATGACAGGCGCTTCCGGCTCCGCCATCTGCCGCACTTCGTCGGCAAAGATGCCGGTCGCGTTCACCACGACACGTGCAGCCAAAGGAAAGCGCTCCCCTGTCTCGTGATCCAATGCCACCACGCCATCGATAAATCCATCCGCGTCCTTGGTGAGCTCAACCGCCGACATATAGTTGACGGTGATCGCGCCCTGCTCTACGGCAGTCGCGATGAGATCGATCAGCAACCGCGCATCGTCAAACTGTCCATCGTGATACACAACCCCGCCGCGTAGACCGTCCTGACGGATCGTAGGCAGCCGTGTCAATGTCTCCTCTCGTGAAAGGATTCTGGATTTTCCAAACCCATAGCGCCCGGCAAGCAAGTCATACACCTTCATGCCGATACCGTAGAAGGGCGCCTCCCACCATGAATAATTCGGCACGATGAAGGGAAGGTCATGCACCAGATGCGGCGCGTTCTCACGCAGGATGCCACGTTCTTTGAGCGCTTCCATGACGAGGGACACATTTCCCTGCTCCAGATAACGCACACCTCCATGCACCAGTTTGGTGCTGCGGCTGGATGTCCCCTTTCCGAAGTCTTGGCGCTCCAACAGCAGCACTGCATAACCCCGACTTGCCGCATCAACGGCGATTCCGGCACCGGTCGCACCGCCGCCGATCACTACCAAGTCCCACGGTTCCTTGTTCTGCCGCGCTCGCATCTCTGCGACCATCGCCTCACGTTTCATGCCGACTCCTTTTTCCAACCGCGCGAACGCTGCACGGCGTCTTTCCACTTCGCATGCATCCTCTTCATGTTGGCGCGATCGGCTTTGGGCTTAAAGACATCGCCGTCTTCGCGCGTCTTGGCAATGGCGCCGATATCACTCCAAAAACCGGTAGCCAGGCCCGCGAGATACGCGGCACCTTGCGCCGTGGTCTCAAGGATCGCTGGGCGCTTCACGGGTATTCCCAGCAGGTCTGCCTGGAACTGCATGAGGAGATCGTTCGCTGCGGCGCCCCCATCGACCCGAAGATCCTTAAAGGGGTTCTTGGTATCCGCATCCATAGCCTGGAGCACATCGGTCACCTGAAAAGCTATGCTTTCAACAGCAGCTCGCGCAATATGACCGATCTCCGTGCTGCGCTGAATGCCGATGATCAGGCCACTTGCGTATGGATCCCAGTATGGTGCCCCCAGGCCGGTGAATGCCGGCACAAACACCACGCCGTTCGAACCTTTCACAGACTTGGCAACCTCCTCGACTTCGGGAGACTGGTCGATGAACTTCATGTTGTCGCGAAGCCATTGCACAACAGCGCCCCCGATGAAGATGCTGCCTTCCAGCGCATACTGCAATTTGCGCTCGGTGCTGCAAGTCAGTGTCGTCACCAACCGCTCGTGCGAGAGTGTGAATTCGTTGCCGATATTCTGCAGCAGGAAGCAGCCGGTACCATACGTATTTTTCGCGTCGCCAGGCTTGACGCAGAGCTGGCCGAAGAGGGCCGACTGCTGGTCCCCGGCAATGCCGGCGATCTCTACTTCTCCAAGCCCGAGCGATGTAGTGACTTTGCCTACCTTCTCGCTGGACCAGATCACCTCCGGCATCATGCTCTCCGGCACATTCATGAGCTTGAGCAGTTCCGGATCCCACTTATCTGCGACGATGTTGTAGAGAAGGGTGCGCGATGCGTTGGTGCGATCGGTGACATGCCGTTTACCGCTGGTAAGGTTCCAGATCAGCCAACTGTCTACTGTGCCGAATGCAAGCTTTCCCTGATCGGCGCTCTGGCGCGCGCCTTCAACATTGTCGAGTATCCAGGCGATCTTCGTACCGGAGAAATATGGGTCGATGAGCAGCCCTGTTTTCTGCCGCACGGTATTTTCCGCACCCTCGTCTCTCAGCTTCTGACACAGCGGTGCTCCTCGGCGATCCTGCCACACGATCGCGTTATAGACCGGCTTGCCGGTCTCGCGATCCCACACGATTGTCGTCTCGCGTTGATTGGTGATGCCCAGAGCGACGAGGTCGCGAGGGCGCACGCGTTTTTTGCCCAACACCTCCACAGCGGAGCTGAGTTGTGATGTGAGGATGGCGTAAGGATCATGTTCGACCCAGCCGGTCTTTGGGAAGAGTTGCGGAAACTCATGCTGGGCGACGCCGGCAATTTTGCCGCCCTCGTCGAAGAGAATTGCGCGCGAGCTGGTTGTGCCCTGATCGAGAGAAAGGACGTACGCCATATTTCCTCTGATGCGCAGTCTACAGAAAAAGAACCTCGGGCGCCTTCACGGGGCTCGTATACATGCGTTCTCATGGCTGAAGATCTGGTGGAGGCGGCTTACCAGGCAAACGTGGACGAAGTGGGTAATTGCGCATCCGATAGTGCAGTGGTCTGCTCGACCCGGCAGCAATGCTAAAGCATTGTCACTGTTGCTGTGTAGAGCCAAGTTCCGCGAAGTGTGGCTTTTCTTGGCGGAAAAGCCATGCGATCATCGCACTCTTCTCTATATCTACAGTGAAAATGCTCTAATCGTGACACCGTCTTCGTTGCAGGCTTCTAGACGAAGGTCACATTCCAATCCGCTACTTATTGCCATTGCACAATGCCTGCATCGCGACCATAACAACTATCCACAAAAGACAGACGGTGATACATATCAGACCAAGACACGTATCGACTCTCTAAAAGAGATGCAATGCTTTTTTGTGTGGTTCCTTTTGTTGAGCATATGCAGCAACCGTGTAACTTAAGGGACGACCTCGGTAGCCGTCGCATAGCTCAGCTGATGGATAGCCATCCAGGTCTGTGCGTAGGCGTTTATAGCGTTGAGTCTCGTCGTTCGGTTGTCCTGCAGAGCGCTCAAGTAATCGAGCAACGCGAGTCCCCCATGCTCATAGGCAAATTGAGCGATATCGAGAACATCCTTGGCCTCATCCAGATAATGGCCGTTGTATCTATCCGATAAAGTTCTGGACGCGACGTAGCCTGACCAAGCCTGATCCACATCCGAATCTACCTGCGCGTGCACGGCGATCTCCGAAAACCTACTGGCCTGGGCTAGATATTTACTCGTCGCCTTATTGCCTTGATTCCGATCGAAGATACGCAGCGGAATGCTGACGTTGAAGCCGGCCGAACTATAGGTGCCTGAGCGATCATATTCGCCCTCGAGAGTGGGGTCGGTTGTCCCCTGTGCATAGGCCAGCTTGACGTTTGCATCTGCGACACGGATGCCGTCGAGGGCTGCCTTGTAATCGGGCCTCGCATCGAGTGCGCGCTGCTCCAGATCGCCTAGTGTCGTTCTTGTAAGCGGCGGCAGTAAATCACCCTCAATATCGAAGGTGCTGCTGACATGGTCGATCCCAATCAGCGTCTGTAGCTGGTCTCTGCTCTGCTGGAGATTCAGTTCCGCTGATGTCTCATCCGATTCAAACTGCGCAAGCTGTAGATCGAGACGCTCATAGTCCAGCTTTGCGATGTCCCCGGCGTCGTAGCGAGCCTTGTTGATGTCCAGGTCGTGACGGAAATCCTTTAAATTGTCTTGCGCCAATTTAAGGGCTGCCTTTGCCAGCAGCATCCCTGTGAAAGCCTGCTTGACTGAGAGAATTGTCTGCTGCTCTTGCAGAGAGTATTGGTCTCGCGTCTGATCTGTCGTCGAGCGAGCGCTATCGAGTCGCCACCTACGCTTCTGGCCGCGCTCGAAGAGCCGCGAGAGCTGCAGACTATAGGAGTATGGATTCGACGCTCCTTGGGCGGGGAGTGTTATGTCGCTGCCGGTCACGGCAAAGGAGGGATTTTGCCGCAGGCCGGCCTGGACCTCCTGAGCTCTGACTGAAAGCAGATTCTGCTGCGCGGCAAGCAGGTTCGGGTTCTTCTTCACTGCCAAATCCACGACTTGCTGGAGCGTTAGCGGAGTGGAGAGAGACGTCTGTGCCCAAGCGCCCGCCGCTCCTGTCAGGATCAGCAGGAGTAGATATCCGACTGCGGGCTGCACGAACAATAGACGAAGGGCTGCTTCGAACTTCGACATCGGGTGCGACACCGTGCGGACGAGAGCTTTCAAAGAATAGCGGCAGAGTTTCTCCATCAGTTTTCAAACTCCGTCTCTGGGTTAGGCAGAACATCACCATCACTTGCAATCCATACGTAGAGCGTTGGCAACAGGAAGACATTGATCGCGAGTGCTGCGATCAGCCCTCCAACGATCACGATGGCGAATGGTCTCTGTGAATCCGAACCGATTCCGTGCGAAGTCGCTGCCGGCAAAAGTCCAAGTGTGGCGACCAGCATGGTCATCATGATTGGCCGCAGTCGGAGGACAGCGCCCTCTACGGCGGAATCTTCAATCGAATTGCCGCGCACACGCAACTGGTTGATGTATTCCAGCATGATGACGCCGGTTTGCACGGAGACCCCAAACAGCGCTAGAAAACCTACGCCCGAGGAGACGCTGAAGTTGGTGTGAGTCAGGAGCAGGGCGAGCATGCCGCCAAGCGGAGCCATCGCTACGTTCCCCAGGATCAGCAAGGCCCACTTTCCCGACCTGAACATGGTGTAGAGAATCGTGAAGATCAGAACAATCGTGATCGGCAACACCAGCATCAACCGCTTCGACGAGCGCTTCTGGCTCTCATATTCTCCAGCCCAATCGAAGTGATACCCCGGGGGAAGTTTCACCTGCGAATTGACCTTCCGAATCGACTCTTCTACCGTGCTGCCAAGGTCTCGGCCACGAACGCTGTACTTGATGGCTACGTAACGTTGTGCCGCCTCACGATAGATCTCTTCGGCGCCGTCTTCCATCTTCACGTTGGTCAGCTGAGCCAGCGACACACGCTCACCCGAAGGAGATAAGAGACGGATATTGCTGATTGCCTCCTCTGTGTCGCGGTACTGAGGCAGATAACGAACAACTAAGTCGTAACGCGCCTCGCCGCGCAATACCTGGCTCACGGCGTTGCCGCCAACGGCGGTTTGGATTGCATCCTGTACGTCGGAGACGTTGATACCGAAACGAGCGGCAGCTGCACGGTTCACTGAATAGTTCAGATTCGGCTGGCCAATGACACGAAAGAGACCAAGATCCGCTACTCCGCGAACCTTACTCATGATGCCGACGACTTGGTCGCCGAGGGTCTCCAGCATCTTCAGATCGTCCCCATACAACTTAACCGCGAGTTCACCCTTAACACCGCTCACCGCCTCTTCAACGTTGTCGGAGATGGGCTGTGAAAAGTTCCAGGTGACACCTGGCATTTTTTCAAGTTCTCGGTCCATCGCCGCAATCAACTCGTCCTTGTTTTGGCGGAAGACGGGGCGCCACTCAGCCTTCGGCTTCAGGTCTACAAAGTACTCCGTGTTGAAGAAGCCGGTTGAATCCGTGCCATCGTCGGGGCGGCCCACTTGGCTTACGACCTGCGTGACCTCAGGGAATGCTGCCAGGATGACTCTCGCCTGATTCATCACCGCAACGCCTTCCGTTGGTCCCGCGCTTGGAGCGAGAGTGCCGCGTACCCAAATCGCACCCTCGTCCAGGTGCGGCAGAAACTCCGAACCGATCACCCCGCTGAACGCCAGGAATGCTGTGAGTCCCAGCGCGAGAATTGCACCGCTGACGGTCACGTATCTATGTTCGATCGCCCATGTCGCCGCGTGACGATAGCCGTTCGTCAGCCATGTCATGATCGGGTTGTGCCATTCCTTTGCACCTTTGGAGAACAGAAAGCTCGAAAGCACAGGGGCTAGAACAATCGAAAAAAGCAGCGCACCCAGGAGCGCAAAGGCGACAGTCCAGGCCATGGGCCGAAACAGTCGTCCCTCTACGGCTTGGAGAGTGAAGATCGGCAGATACGCTGTGATGATGATGCCGATTGCGTAGAAGACCGGCCGCTGGACTTCGTGCGCTGCCTCTCGGATTTGGTCGCGAATCGAGCCGGACTTCTCATTACGCCTGTTCAGATGCCGGACAATGTTCTCGACCATCACGACGGCGCCATCGACCACCATGCCGAAATCGAGCGCACCGAGCGACAGCAGGTTTGCCGGGATATGTCGGAGATCCAGACAAATAGAAGCAAACAAGAGTGCGAATGGGATTGTGATCGAGACGATGAGTGCGCCACGAACGTTGCCCAGAAAGAAGAAGAGGATAACGACAACGAGAACGATGCCTTCCGTCAGGTTGTGCAGGACAGTGTGGGTTGTATAGCGGAGCAGATCGCTTCGATCCAGGTACGGTACGACCTTGACTCCCCGGGGGAGGACCTGGTTATTGAGTTCGTTGATTTTGGTGTGAACCCGTTCCAGGACCTGGTCGGAGTCATCGCCTTTCTGCAACAGGATGATTCCGCCGATCATGTCGTCTCGATCGACTACCTTTCCGTCCACGCGATGGATTGCGTATCCCATCTGCCCAAGACGGATCTTGTGTCCTTGGGCGACGGTTGCGATGTCCTTGACACGTAGCGCAGTCCCCGTCTGAGTCTTTAGTACGATGTTCTCGATATCGGCGACGCTCGTAACCAAGCCGATCTCGCGAACGTTCACCTGCTGCTGCCCCTGTTCAATAAACTCGCCACCGGCATTCGTGTTGTTGTTCGCGAGCTGTTGCTCCACCTGGCCGATGCTGAGGCCATATGCGACCAGTTTGTCGGGGTCGACACGTACCTGATATTCCCGCGTCATGCCGCCGAAGCTCGACACGTCCACCACGCCCGGGACGGACTTGAACTGCTTCTCCAGAGTCCAATCCTCGATCGACTTCAACTCCATGTTGTCGTACTGAGGGTTGGTGCTCTCGACCCGGTAAAACATGATCTGCCCGACCGGGCTCCAATCCGTCCCGATCTGCGGCTGGAGACCAGGAGGTAAGGTGACCTGTGTCAAACGTTCCAGCACCTTTTCGCGGTTCCAGTCATCCACCGAATCATCGTCGAAGATCATCTTGACGTCCGACAGTCCAGCCAGCGAGAACGACCGCAGATGGGACATATGCGGGATGCCCGCCATTTGGATCTCGATGGGGATGGTGACCTGCTGCTCTACCTCCTCCGCGGCGCGGCCCGGCCATTGCGTGATCACCTCGACATAGTTATTCGCTACGTCGGGATACGCCTCTACGGGAAGATTATGGAAAGAGACGATCCCCCAGGCGAAGAGGAGGACTGCCGTGCCAAGCACGAGCCAGCGATTGTCGAGTGCAAAATCGACGAGTCTACGAATCATTACTGCCCCGTCGAGTTCTGCAGTTCCAGGGCGTTCGAAACCACCTGTTGACCTGGGCTGAGCCCAACGTTGATCTCCTGGCCCCTGTCGGGCTGCATCGCTCCGCCCTGCACAGCCACACGTCGGAACTTGCCAGCGCCGGCGGGTATATAAACCCAGTCACGATCGTGCAGATGGAGGACGGCCGACGCCGGGACAACTGTATGCATTTCCGGCCTCTTGCCGTGGAACGTTGCCGTAGCAAACATCCCAATCCGCATCAGCGTTCCCGGGTTGTCCACCTGGATGCGCACCTTAGCGGTGCGGATCGTTGGGTCAAGCACAGCACCGATGTCGCCGATTTTGCCGGTGAGCACGCGATCGGGGTATGCATTGAGCCGGATGTCGGCGGTCTGTCCGAGATGGACAGTCGCCAAATCGTTCTCGTAGACGTCGCAGATGATCCAGACATGCGAAAGGTCGGCGATGGTAAACGCGTTCGCGGAGCCGGAGTAAGTGACGCCCGCAGTCGCGGCCTCCGTCACGTTCTGCTGGATGATGAACCCGGATGCGGGTGAATAGATCTTCGCTGTTTCGCCGGGGTGATTCTTATCAACTCCGAGGACATGCAGCTGTTCGAGCGCGGCAGCCAGGTCGGCCTTTGCGTCGTCTTCGCCGTCCTGAGCGATCTCAAGCTGGCTCCGTGCGATCGCTCCCTTTTGATACAGAACCTTCGCGCGCTCCAACTGTGTGTTGGCCAGATGCTCGTCGTTGACTGCCTTTAGATATTGATTGAAGGCATTCGTGATGTCAGTGCTCTGCACCTCCATGATGAGCTGACCTTTTTTCACGTAATCACCGAGCCGGACATGGATAGCCACCACACGACCCGATGCGATAGAGACGACCGGAATCTCCCGGGAAACATCGGGATTCACTGTTCCAGTCACGTTCAAGGTCGATGTGGCTTCTCGCGCAACCGCTGTTGCCAGCGGGAAACGTTCAGGCTTGTCGACGCTGACCATGTCCACGTCGTCTGCGTGCTCGACTGAGGCGGCCGGGGGCGCTTCCGCGGCCGGATCACTTTTTTTCGTTTCGCAACCTAAAGAGAAGATCGCGCAGACGAGCGCCAAGGATGAGACAGCCCAGATTGGTCGACAGCTCACGAGTCCTCTCGATACAGGTGCAATCAGCCTGCTCTGACACTTGAAGCAACAGAGAAGCTCGAGCGCGTGGCACAAATACGCACCCGTCACTTTGAAGACTATGGCAAGCGTTTGCTCGGTCTGACCTATCTTTCGAACAGCGCAAGACTATCTTTTGGACACTTACACCCATTCGCGGTGCCGGCGCTTCGCACAATGATGGCGGCTATGCCAGAGAGTGGTAGGCTTAGCTGCGCTTCGGATTGCGCTATGGCCCCAGGATTTTTCTTTCGTCATCGACGTGCCATTCTTGTCGTGGTAGCGGTCTTGATCGCTCTCATCGCGATCGCTGACTGGCGAGTGAATGCCGAAGTACCTGTCGGATTTCTTTACTTGCTACCAATCGTGCTTGCCAGTCCAGTGCTGCGCCGATGGCAAACTGCGATTCTCGGTGCTGCGTGTGCCTCCCTTGCGGAGTTTTTTGATGGGTTAAAGTGGTCGCTCGAGTCCGGTCTACCTCGCGACGTGCTTTACCTTGCTGCCTTCTCCGGAGTTGGTCTCTTCGCACACGAGCTGGGAGCGCGTCGTCGTGCCGCCGTTGCTCATGTCGCCGAACTGGAACGCGAAAACCAGGCGCGAGTGGATGCGGAAGAGCAACTCGATATCTTGGTCGAAAGTAGTCCCATCGCCATTTTGACGACCGACGCGAACTGCAATGTGTTACTGGCCAATGACGCGGCCCATCGGCTGTTCGGAATTCCGTCCGGCGGCCTTCCTGGGCAGCCCATTCATCCCTATCTGCCGTCGCTTGTGAAGATTCCTGATCTCCGCACCGGCCAGCAGTCCTTCCGGACCGTTATGCAATGCAAGGGCCGTCGCCGCGATGGAGAGATATTTATCGCGGATGTATGGTTTTCAACCTATCGAACACCAGCAGGCCCTCGACTTGCCGCCATGGTTGTGGATACTTCCGACGATCTCCGCGACCGGGAGGAAGCGGGACTGCATCAGTTGCTGACAGGTTCACGCATTCTCATAAGCGCAGTTAGTCATGAAATCCGCAATATTTGCGGAGCGATTGCGCTTGTTCACGAGAATCTCTCCAGAGGCGGTGCTCTCTCTCGCAATGCCGACTTCGAAGCCTTGGGCACGCTCGTTCTCGCGCTGGAAAGGATTGCGGCAATGGAATTGCGTCAGATCGGCGATCAAGGAACCGTGATCGAGCTCCAGTCCTTCTTTGACGAGCTGAGAATCGTGAATGGTCCCTCGTTTCGAGAGAAGAACATCGATGTGACATGGGACATTCCGTCCAACCTGCCGCCGGTCTGGGCTGATCCACATAGTCTCATGCAAGTTTTCTTGAATTTGATGAAGAACAGCGAGCGAGCACTGGCCGACCGAAGCGACTGCGAAGTCCGAATTGCTGCGACAGTGGATGAACAGCGTGTGTTGATCACGATCGCCGACAACGGTATAGGTATCAAGAATGCCGAACTGCTCTTTCGCCCCTTTCAGCAGAATGCCAAAGCGACAGGTTTGGGTCTATACCTTTCGCGCGCTCTCATGCGCTCCTTTGGCGGCGATCTGCGGTTCGAGCCTGCGCAAGAGGGCGCGGTCTTCGTAGTTGAAGTCGCATCTATAGGAAGCAATGCCGAAGCTGCCCATGAAAGACAAGATCAGATTGTTGTTGATTGACGACCATACTCTCTTTCGCGAGGGTTTAGCTCGCCTGCTTGAAGCGGAGCATGGGCTGGAACTCGTCGGTAACTTTTCCTCGGCCGAGGCTGCACTCACGGCTATGGAGGGGATTCGTGTACAGGTAGTGCTGCTGGACTTCGATCTCGGCGACAAGAATGGTTTTGATTTTCTGCGCGGCTTCCGGGAGCGGAAGCGTCAAGAAGCAATCCTCATTGTTACAGGAGGTATGTCGGCCATGGACACCTACCGGGCACTCCAGCAAGGCGCCGCGGGTATTTTCCTGAAGCACAATCCACCTGCCGAACTCATAACGGCAATCTTCAGGGTCGCGCGTGGAGAGACTTGGATTGATTCGAGCAGCTTGCATTCTTTGGTGGACGCAGGCTCAACTGCGCAAATCCATCGAGACCTGCCGGTCTTGACGGGTCGGGAACAGACAGTCCTCAGGGGCATCTTTGAGGGTCTAACTAATAAAGAGATTGCCGTTCATCTCGACATATCCGAAAGTTACGTCAAGGCAGTCCTGCAGCAACTCTTTGCAAAGACCGGTGTGCGAACCAGGGCTCAACTCGTGCGTGTAGCACTCGAAAGACATATTGAGTGATCTACGTATCCCGATCTCAACTTCCAAAGACGATTCATAAGCGATTCGCGATCGTGTGAACTCTCGCTCCATTGAGGCTTTCGTCAGAGACCAGGGGGCAGCTCTTGCTTTGTCCCTGCCCCTTGATTCCGTACTTCATTCAACACGACTGTCAGCCGTTCCATACATACGCTGCCACTCAGGCTGGTACTCAGTGTTCTGGATCGTTGAGCCGTGATATGGGTTTTCTCCACTCCCCTTTGGAACGGAGCCTAGCCCACGATTGAAGATCAGGATTTGGTCTGGAGGAATGCCGAGTGCTTTGTATGCATGCGCTATCAACTCCGTTGTCTTCTCCCGTGCATGGCGTTCTGCCCACCAGCGCTCAGCCGGCGTTGCGGAAGGCCGCGACAGCCAAGGCGCCGGATGGCGATCGGCGCCGGTGACATCCCAGGGGCTCGAAAAAAGGACGACACGATAGACAGGATAAAACTTCGCGATAAACGCAGCCATTCCTGCGCCCTGCGACAATCCCGAAACCAGAATGCGATTCCATTGCGGGCGACCCTCGGGAGTGAGGTAATCGCCCCAATGGTCAGCCGGATGTTCATGGACCAAATACTTGAGTAAAGCGATCAGCCTTCCGTTGATTGCCTCTGCCGGCGGATTGTCTACCGGTGCCGGTCCGTGGTCAAAGGTGCGCATCTCGCGGAAACGCCCCGAACATGCCGGATCCGGGCGTTTTGGACATACTTGAGACAGCGAGGGTGCATCGTCATAGCTAAGTCCGATCACGCGATACCCCTGCCCGGCGATCGTATGCAGGAGAGCCAGCGCATTCTGTGGACGGCCATGCGTACCTGGAAGAAAAATCGCCAACGGCACGCCTGGAGCATGGTTTTGCGGCAGGATCACTGCATTCGCGTCATTGTGTTGCTGCACAGCAGGGTCGGCTTGAGACGGAAGAACCCATTCCGTATCGTCGCTTTTGGGAAGCGCCGTTGACTGTGCAAGCGCGTTTGGCGTTAGTACGGCAGCCGGCACTACCAGCATTGCCAAAAGTATGAACTGCAGCTTGGGTATCACCTCTGCACGCTCGCAGACGGCTTCGCCAGAAGCCGGGGACCAACCCCTTCCTTGGTCATCGTCACCGGCTCGATGTCGCCATCTGCATCGAAGTACATTCGGTCGATCGCGAGCAATCTCTGGTTCGCCCCTGTCGTGCCCAAGGGATGGCGATGGTAGACGATGTACCAATCATCCGTACCCGGAACCTGTAAGACGGAGTGATGACCGGGACCGTTCGCGACCTTGGGATTCGTCTGCAGGATCTTTCCAACGCGTTGGAATGGCCCTGTTGGACTGTTGCTCTTCGCATAGGCGACACCATAACTTGAACCACCCCAATCGCCCTCCGACCACATGAAGTAGTACACACCCTTGCGCTTGATCACGAATGGACCCTCGACATAGTGCGCCGGCGTGATCTCCTTATACATCTCGCCATCCTTCATCGGGATCACGCGTTTCAGGTTGGGTGAGAGCCGGGCCACATTGCAGTGTCCCTGTCCGCCGTAGTAGAAGTAAATCGATCCATCATCATCCTTGAACACCATCGGATCGATCGGCTGCGCTCCGTTGTGAAACTCGCCGATCAGTGGCCTGCCCAGTGCGTCGATAAACGGGCCGCCCGGTTTATCGCTGACGGCTACGCCGATGCCGCCCGGCTCCGTATCGTTCTTCTGGATGTCATTTGCTGCGAAGAAGAGGTAGTACTTCCCATTCAGGTGGATCACTGAAGGAGCCCAGATGGCATAGGCCGCCCAGGAGACCTTCTTCACGTCAAGCACATCCGGGTGTTTTGTCCAGTGCACCAGGTCAGGCGAGGATAAGGCGTCCAGGGATGTGTGCAGCAGATAGACCGGATGGACAACAGGCCTGCTGCGCAATCTCTGCTGTAGGGCGTTGAACGTTCCCTGCTCCTCGCTATGCGGATCAGGCTCGGAGGAGGTTGGGTAGATCCAGTAATTACCTGCGAAGATGTGAATCTCCGGATCGGCATACCATCCCTGTTTCGCAAGCTTCTCGGTGGCCTGCGGCCGTACAGTAGACGCGAGGAGCAGAGACACAACGAACATCGCAGCGATTCGTAGATATCGGTACACGGTTCATCCCGTCGAACGAAGTGCGGCAAAGCACGAGTGCTTCGCCGACCACCATTCTATGCACAAGAAGGCAAACTTGAGCACCGTCGCTCGATAGCGCAGTAAGGCGAGGTTGTGTACGACACAAGGCAGTAACATGAATGCAGAGTTGGCACAGCGACGCTGACGGATTCGACCGATATCGATGAGTGAACAGGAATTAAGCAATTCAATGCAAGTGTCGCCGGTCTCTGCGGCGTGGCGCAAGGTGGAATTGGCCCGGCATCCCGAGCGGCCGTCCGCAACAGACCTTATCCAGCGGATTTTTACCGACCTGAGCGAGATTCATGGAGATCGTGCTTTTGGAGACGACGATGCGGTGGTCTGCAGCATGGCCCGGCTGGACGGTAAAGAGGCAATGGTTGTCGGCATCCGAAAAGGCGGCTCGTTGAAGGAGCGCATCAAGCGCAACTTTGGCATGCCTAGCCCAGAGGGATACCGCAAGGCACTGCGTTGCATGAAAATTGCGGAGAAGTTTCGACGCCCGGTCATCTGCGTCATCGACCTGATAGGCGCCTATCCCGGCCCCAGTTCCGAGGAGCGGGGCCAGGGTGAAGCCATTGCCCGCAACATTCTTGAAATGTCGCAACTGCGCGTGCCGACGATTTCGGTGATCAGTGGTGAGGGCGGGTCGGGCGGCGCACTCGCATTGGCTGTTGCCGATCGTGTGTTGATGCTGGAGAACGCGGTGTACTTTGTGGCTCCCCCAGAGTTCTGCGCAAGCCTGACGTGGAGAGATCCGGCGCAAAAGCAGTTGGCCGCCGAAGCTTTGCGCATCTCTGCGCCAGAGGTTCTGGCTCTTGGTTGTGCGGATGGAATCATCTCCGAGCCATCCGGAGGCGCACACACTGACCGAGATGCTGCCATCGATCTGGTGGGCGCCGCGCTTAATAAATATCTGGACGAGTTGCAAGCGACACCGTTCGATATGTTGCTAGCCGCGCGACAGCAGAAGTTCCGCAACATCGCACAGTTCTACACGGACCGTTAGCGTCCTGAATACGACATTTCCTTTTGTAACTGTGTCATCCTGAGCGCAGCGGAGTCGAGGGGCCTGCAGTTTGTTCGCGTTTGCCGCGCAGCCATTCTTCAGACTTGTTCAGTCTGACTGAAGATATCGGGACACGAGTGCTGCAACCGCTGCCGCAATATCTTACCGGTTCGATATCGGAATCCATCATGGACCGGCTACCACGCTAAACCAGATCGAGAAGCCGGAAGGCATCTGTATCTCACTCGGCAGTGGAAATACCCTCCTTGTTCCAAGCAACGTATGCTCTTCGTAGAAACGATCGGTCGATTTGCGTTACATTCTGGCCTGTACCGTTACGCCCCCGCAAGGAGAATGAATGCACCTTCCTCAAAGATCACATGTTTCGGTTTCGACTCTGGCTCTGCTTGCGGTACTTCTCGTTGCATCAAGTTCCATCGCAGCACAAACACCTTTACCACTAATGCCGCTACCGTCCAACGTCGCGCCTGGGAATGGCGCGCTTTCAATTGATGGCGGATTGCGGATCGTATTCGAGGGATATGCAGAGCCGCGCCTGGAACGTGCTGTGCAGCGCATGCGCGCGAACCTCGCACGAGAGACCGGCATTCTCTACCTACCCGACGCGTCGCCGAACACGCCCGAGTTCATCATCCGCACCAGTGGACCAAGCGCTGCAGTGCAGCAACTCGGTGAAGATGAGTCATACCACCTAACGGTCTCCTCGGAAAAGGTACTGCTGACCGCCCCGACTCCACTCGGAATCCTGCGTGGCTTGCAGACATTTCTGCAACTGGTAGCGTCCTCGCCACAAGGATTCATTGTGCCGGCTGTGGCGATTGAGGATGCACCGCGCTTCCCCTGGCGTGGTCTGATGCTGGATACCGGGCGGCATTTTATGCCGCTGGAGACGGTGCACGAAACACTGGATGGTATGGAAGCCGTCAAGCTGAACGTGTTTCATTGGCACCTCTCTGACGACCAGGGCTTCCGCGTGGAGAGCAAGACATATCCACTGCTGCAGCAGAAAGGCTCTGACGGCCTGTACTACACGCAGGATGAGATACGCAGCATCCTCGCCTATGCCCGTGATCGCGGCATCCGTGTTATTCCGGAGTTCGACATGCCCGGACACGCAACCTCATGGTTTGTCGGCTACCCCGAGCTTGCAAGCGGAAATGGGCCATACCGGATTGAACGCAAGTGGGGCGTCTTCAACCCGGCCATAGACCCCAGTAGGGAAAGTACATACACCTTTCTCGATATGTTTTTAGGAGAAATGACAGCGCTCTTTCCGGATGCCTATTTTCATATCGGAGGAGATGAATGCAATGGTAAGGAGTGGGACGCAAATCCCCGCATTCAACAGTTCATGCGCAGCAACCACTTGAAGGACGATGCGGCACTGCAGGCGTACTTCACCAGCCGCGTTCAAAGGCTGGTCACCAAGCGCGGCAAGATCACGATTGGCTGGGATGAGGTGTTACAACCGGATACCCCAAGCAATGTGGTTATCCAGTCCTGGCGCGGCCCCGAGTCGCTTGCCGAAGCGGCGCGGCGCGGATACCGTACTATTCTTTCTGCCGGCTATTATCTCGACTTGAATGAGTCTGCCGCACAGCACTATGCTGTCGATCCACTGGCAGGGGCGGCTGCGGCCTTGTCTCCGGAACAGGCAGCACATATTCTTGGCGGCGAAGCAGCCATGTGGACTGAACATATCACTCCGGAGAACGTTGGCTTCCGTATCTGGCCGCGGATGGCTGCGATTGCCGAACGGTTATGGTCGCCCCGGGATGTGACAGACACACAGTCTATGTACGAGAGGCTGACGATCGTCTCACGTGACCTTGCTTACGATGGGCTCCCCTTCCACGCAGCCAGCGAGCAGATGATAGAGCGACTGGCAAACAACGGAGACCTGTCCTCACTCAAGGTGCTCGCCGGAGTCATAGAACCGCCAAAGGGATACGATCGGGATGGCCTGCGTGACTACACTCTATACACGCCGCTGAACCGCATGGTCGATGCGGTCCCTGCAGAGTCGGATACGGCGCGAACCTTCAATGCCATGACCACGCGAATTGCCTCAGGCCATGGCAACCAGGCGGATCTTCTGGAGGCCCGGCGTTGGCTCACGCAATGGCGCGACAACGATGCTGCGCTCAATACGAAGTTGCCACAATCGGAGCTGACAACAGAGCTGGTGCCGCTTTCACTCAACCTGAGCGAAGCGGCAGCCACTGGATTGTTAGCTCTGGACGCGATTGAGAAGCATCAGCCGGTCAGTGATGAGATACAAAAGGCATGGCTCGCTTCCCTGAAGCCATTGGCGGCTCCGCAAGCCATCCTGCTGGACAAAGTCATTCCCGGAATAGAGACACTTGTTACAGCGTCCGTTCGTCATTGAAAGAATCAAGCTGCCCAATTTCTCGTATTCTCAACAGATACGAGGGATCTGCTCCCCAATTTGTAAGGGAATGATCCGTGTCCCGCCAATCGCTGTCTTTGCAGCCAGCATTCCGACATGCTGCGCCGTCACCGCGCCGATGATTGCTGCATTGCGCCCATACTTGTTCTCGCGCAGGACCATTAACATCTCGTCGGCAACACTCGGATCGACAATCGCAATCAGCTTGCCTTCGTTCGGCACGTAAATCGGATCCATGCCCAGCAGGTCGCAGGCCGACTGAACGTCGGGGGAAATCGGCAGGCGACGCTCTTCGATCAGGATGCCAACCCTGGATTGTTTAGCAATTTCGTTCAGCGAGCTGGCAACACCGCCGCGCGTCGGGTCACGCAAGACATGCAGATGTGGCCCGAATCGCAGCAGCGAATCAACCATCTCGCTCAGAGGAGCGGAGTCACTCTGCAATACGGTCTCGAACTGTAGTCCTTCGCGGACGCTCATGATGGCCATGCCGTGATCGCCGATCGTCCCGCTCAGGATCACAACGTCGCCGGGACGCGCTTGCTTCGGGTCGATGTGAAGGTCGCCGGCGATCACGCCAATGCCAGCGGTATTGATGTAGCAGCCGTCACCGTGGCCTTTCTCGACAACCTTCGTGTCGCCGGTGACGATCTGCACACCTGCAGCGCGTGCGGCGGCTCCCATTCTTTCCGCAATCGCGGCGAGTTGCGCGATCGAAAAACCTTCTTCAAGGATGAATCCGGCGCTCAGGTAAAGCGGCTTCGCGCCGCTCATGGCGACGTCGTTGACAGTACCATTCACGGCGAGATCACCAATCGAGCCACCCGGAAAGAAGAGCGGCTGCACAACATAAGAATCCGTCGAGAAGGCGAGCCTGCCTGCCGGCGGCGTCAACACGGAAGAGTCCGCCATTCCCTCCAAGGCCGCGTTGCGGAAAGCGGGCACGAAGATATGCTCGATGAGTTCGCTCGATAGCTTGCCGCCGCCGCCATGCCCCATGACGATCGATGGGTAGTCGCGAAGCGGCAACGGACAGCTCCACCGGGAAAGGTCGGGTTGTGTCACGGTGCTCAATGAACCGATTCCAGCGCGACGAATCGCCCATAGTTGTAATACGCCGCGCAAGCGCCCTCGCTCGAAACCATCGTCGCCCCGAGCGGATGACGCGGCGTGCATTCTTTCGCAAAGCCAGGACATTCATTCGGTTTCAGATTGCCTTGCAGAACCTCGCCACTGTGGCAGAGTGGCGACTCTTCGGCTGTGATGTGCGATACGGAAAAGCGCTTTTCGGCGTCAAAGGCACGATACGCCTCGCTCAGCTTCCACCCGCTCGAGGGAATCATTCCAATGCCGCGCCAGCTGCGGTCCGCCACTTCAAAGACCTCGGAGAGCAACTTCTGCGCAGCTTGGTTGCCCTCAAAGGAAACCGCCCGCTCATAAGCGTTCTCGACATGCGGTGTTCCTGCCTCGAGCAGCGTCACGGTGCGACGCAGGCCCTCAAGCAGATCGAGCGGTTCGAATCCGGTTATCACGATCGGCACCTTATAACGCTCCACCAGCGGATAGTACTGCCAGTAACCCATCACGCTACAGACGTGTCCCGCCGCCAGGAATGCCTGTACGCGGCATGTGGGCGAGTTCATGATGGCTTCAATCGCCGGCGGCACGAGCACGTGCGACACCAGCATCGAGAAGTTGGAGATGCCCTGCAGCTTTGCCTGATGGACTGCCATGGCATTGGCGGGAGCCGTGGTCTCAAACCCGATCCCAAAGAAGACGACCTGCCGGCCGGGGTTCTGTCGTGCGAGCTGCAGCGCATCCAGCGGCGAATACACCACGCGCACATCACCCCCATCTGCCTTTACGCGAAACAGGTCTTTCTCGCTGCCGGGAACGCGCAGCATGTCCCCGAAGGAACAGAAGATCACGCCGGGCCGAGATGCGATGACGAGTGCCTTGTCGATGAGTTCGAGCGGGGTCACACACACTGGGCACCCAGGCCCGTGAATCATTTCGACAACCCCATCCAGCACCTGGTCAAGGCCGTTACGGACAATGGAGTGCGTCTGGCCGCCGCAGACCTCCATGATCGACCACTTGCGCGTAGCAATCTGCCGAATCTCCCGCGCCAGGCGCTGGGCCGTCTCTCCGTCTCGAAATTCATCCAGATATTTCATCGATCCCTCAAGACCAAGTCAGGTTGCCTAGATCAGTTTGGTTGACCAAACTCCTCATCGAGCAGACCCATCTCACGAAATGTCTCCAGTGTCTTGTTCGCCGATTCCTCATCCACGCGTGAGATTGCAAAGCCCACATGCACGATGGTGTAATCGCCCACGGCAAGATCGGGGAGGTAGGCAAGGCACACCTCCTTCACGATGCCGCCAAAGCTGACGCGACCCATGCGTGTCCCCATCGCTTCGTAGATCTCTTTTACCTGGCCCGGAACGGCTAGACACATTAGAAGTCTCCTACATGCAAAAGTTCGGTCGTCTCGGTCTCCGCGATGTCCCATGAAGTGGTTTTCATCTGCCAGATCGTGGCCCGATTGTTGCCGGAGTCAGCGACAACCATTGTGTCGCGAAAGAGCGCCAGCCCATAGGGCCAGCACAGTGTGTCGGGCAGCACAGCCTTCCAGCGGTTCTCACCGTTGCTTTGGAAATCCACTTGTCCGATTACACCATCGGCTGGAATCCCCACTCCGCTACGCGGCACGTCATGCCAAAAGAGCACACGATTGTTAGCAGTATCGGCCACAGCCAGCATCCCGTCTTGCAGGGCAACGCAGTATGGAAAGCGCATAGCTGCCGGTCCTTGTGCCGTGTAAGGCCACTCGATGGCAGTCGTGAATGTCTTCTGTCCGAGCACGAGGTCGGCATCCCGATCCGTGTCCGGCAGTCCGTCCCAGCCCAGCACACGATGATTGCCTGCATCCGTTACGTATAGCGTGTGCGCATCTCCAGTAATGGCGTGGGGCCAGCGAAACGATTTAGCAGAAACAGCGCCACCACGATTCTCTTCGCGACTCTGTGCGTCGGGCTGGCCGAGAATGACATCCGGCATCTGTCCCGGCGACGGGAAACGATTCCATCCGAGAACGCGACGATTGCCGGTATCGGCAATGTAGAACCGCTCCCCCGCGAAGCCAAAGCTGTACGGCCAGTAGAGCGTGTCGCCGTGCGGATTGCCGCCCTGATTGGGTTCGATCGACTCCAGGTTTGGTTGACCGACCGCATAGTCCGGCGGCGTATCGTTGACCGTTGGCACGGTATTCCATATGAGCAGCCGATGATGCCATGCATCCGCAACGATCAAACGATCTTCGTGAATCATGACGCCCGTCGGCAAGTGCAGGCCGTTCGCAGCACCACGTCCCGCCGCACGCGGGCCTTCCGTCGAGAAATTCGGCTGACAGAGCACAACGTCTGCCGGTTCGCCATCTTCGGTCGGAAGTCCGTGCCAGATCAGGATGCGATGATTGCCGGAGTCCGCAACTACAAGCCATTCGTCGTTCAGGAACACGCCGCGCGGTGCATAGAGTTGGCTGCGTGTCGGCGTCGCAGCAGGCAGCGCGAGGCCACCCGGGGAGGCTGCGCCCAGCCTACACATTGCCACGGCAGTCACACGGGACTTCATTCCGGTTTCACCCATACGTAACCGTCTTTGATCTGTACTGGATAGATTGCCAGTTGAACCTGCGGCGATGTAAGGCATTCCCCCGAGGTGCAATCGAAGCGAAAGCCATGCCATGGACAAGTGATTGTGCGCGCCTCTACATCGACGGCACCGCCATCGAGCGGCAATCCCTGATGCGCGCAGGCGTTGTGAAATGCTTGAAGCCTGCCATCGAAGCGAAGCAGCAATACGCTTATCTCCCCAATGTCCCAGCGGAACGGCTTCGCATCGTGCAGTTCGCTGGTCGCCGGCCCCTTCACCCAACCGGGCTCCGCGCCCCCCAGCGGGCCGGTGACGATGTGTACAAGCGGCATCGGGGCAGGCTCGTTCGGAACGACTTCGATTTTTTCAATCTCCGGAACCTGCTGCCGGATCGCATCTTCGATGCTCGTACGCAAGGCGCTTGCCGTCGTTGAGCAGCCTTTGGAAGCCGGCAGCTTTAGAAACACGACATTGTCTTCGACGGAGTGCAGTTCCACATCGCCACCTTGCGATTGGATGTGTGGCCGAATCATCTCGATCACGCGACCAACGCGTGTGGAGAGGTTTGCGCGAATGAGACCGTGCATCGAGAACAATGCATAGACTGCAGGCTCCGCTGCCAGTTCCATCAGAAGTTCGCGTCCACGCGGATCGGCCTTCAGGCCTTGCACGATCTTGTTCAGACCAATCCTGTGAAAGGCCTCGATCGCGTCCCGGAGGGTGTTCGCCTTCGTGCGTGCGTCCGCATCGAGCCCCTGAACCGACGCGATTGCCTGGTCCACCTTGCCCGCTGTTGCCTCGAACTCATCTACCTCACGTGCCACCGCGGGAGTCGTTGTGCTTGCCGCCATACGCGAGTCCTAACCCTTCCCCATAGGAGAGACGGCCTGATAGTTGCTCCTGCGTTCCAGTTCTTCGTCGGTCTTCTGCCGGAGCAACTCGCCCAGAGCACTGCGCGCCATTGCCGCGAGCATCGAATCGACCGTACCCGGTGGGGGCGCCACGAGCTTACGCTTGGGCAATGCGCGCAGCACAAAGGCCGCCCCATCTGTCGTGTTCAGGAGAAAGTCCTGAAAAATGGCCTCGAGGTATTGATTGAGCCAGATGCCTTCGCCTTGTGGATCTGCGCGCATTCTCGCGAGTGCGTTATCGGCTCCTTCATTGCGCTGCTCAAGACGCTCAACATAGCGCTCCACCGCCAGCTGCAACAGGAGATCGAACTGTTGGCGCTCATGAAGGTCCATGGTCAGGCCCTCCCCGCAGATGTGCCGATCTGCTCGTGGATGTGCGTGACAATCTCCATGGCGCTGTCGGCGAGTCCGGACTCACTATGCCATTCGAACAGCTTTCGAGCCTCCTGCAGTTTTTCGAGCGCCGGCGAAAATATCCCAAGGTGCGCAAGTGCATTTGCCTGGTTCGAGAGAATGCGGCCATAGCCAACCGGATCGAAGGCCTTTCGTCGCGGCGTAATCAACTCCTCATAAAGCTCGACGGCCTGCGCGAGATTCTCTTCTGGGTGCGACGAGGGTAGATATTGCAATGCATTTGCCAGATTCAACTGCAGACTCTCCCAAAGCTCCGGGTGCGTCTCCCGATTGCAGATGCGTAGCCCTTCCCGGAAAGATTGCACGGCGACGGCCATGCTCAACTGTTTGCCGTTCTCGCTCATGCGCATCGAGAGAAAGAGGAGGCCAAGATTGTTGTGCGCCAACGCAAATAGTTCGGTGTGCTCTTCGGCAAGCAGCCCCCCGCGCAGAACCTGCTGGTATGCACTCACCGCCTCGGTCATCCAGTCGTGGCGGCCGTTCGCACCTTCCTGGCAGGTGATGGCTAGTTGCATCCACAGGTCGGTTGTCAGCTCAGGCAGCTTTGCTGCGTCTATAAGAGCGATGGCTTCCCGATAATGCTTCCGAGCTTGCGTACAGAGGGGCTCGGGCAGCGTGCGGCAGAGCGCGGCAAGCTGGCCGAAAAGCTGCGCGGCAAAGATCGGCGACACGTCCCGTGCTGCCGCAACCGCGCGCTGCAATAAGGGAATCGCGTTGCTATCCGCTTGCTGCTCCATCTCTGCAGCGGCTTGCGTCATCAGAACAAGCGCCAGCAACTCTGCGTCCAAATGCTCGGCTGCAGGGGCTTCATCGGCAAGGCCGAGCGTGTACGCAGCAACCTCCAGCAATGTGCGGAGTTGCCCCGAGAGTTTGCTCCGAAGTTCGTTGAGGCCATCCTGGGTGGGGGCAATGACGAATCGGTTATACGCAGCGATCGGTTCCGACGAGGCGCTAAGGTGGTCTAACGCGCCCGTCCAGTTCTTTTGCCGTGCAAGTTCGTAGAACATCCATGCTGCGGGTAGATCGGCCGGCGTCTCGGCTGCTATGTATGCGCGCCGCAGTTCTGCATCGCCGGGACCGGCGTTAGGAAGCACAAGCAGGCCTGCAGGAATAGGCAGGATGCCTACTGGTTGCGGTCGTGTTAGTATCTCACCGCTCATCGTTGGCACACTCATGATCCCAGCAGCGGATGCGGCAGATTTCTTGCGGCCGCACGCACCATGAAGTTCGCTGCCATCTCCGCACGTGCCTTTGTTGGATAGGTCGTAATCCGTCGGCAGACGGTTTCGATCGGCGAGTCGACCGCATCTTCTTTCCAAAAAGAAACGTCGAGAAAGACCGCCCAATGGCCGGACTCAGGCTCAATCCTCGCGACAACACCAATGGACTTTGCCGCAAACCCATCAGCCACGCGGAACCTCCAAAGCAACACGCAGAGCTCCCTGGGTCGCATCCCAGAAAGCAGGCCTGGGCCCGGCAACGTTGCGCGCTTCCAGTGCCTCCCAGATGAGCACTGTCCGATCACCACGTCCGTTACGTCGCTTTAACAGACAGCCGCCCGATGCGGCACCGTGTGTCGGCATCAGCCACATCTCCGGGCCACGTAGCAGTGCGACGACGCCATCGCTCGGAAAGTGCTCCGACGCAACTTCGCTCGGCAGCCGGAGATAGCCATCCTCGGTGAATTCGACCTCAATGGACATAGGACAGCCCTGCCGCATTTGGCTCTGCGAAGTTGGGGCGCTGTGCCAGTTCGTCGAGAAGCAGCGTTGCGAGCTTCTTCATAGCGGCTGTAACGGGCTCCGATAATGGTTCGCCAATCACAAGATCCTGGGCTTCGATCAGGTAAACCGTAATCTCTTTGGGATAGTCTTCCTTTAGCAGCCAGCGCGCGAAGCTCAACGCATGATCCCAGCGAAACGCATGCAGATTGATTCCTGCAATCGGAGGGAGATGCTCCGTCTGTTCTCCTGGCAAACGAAAGATCGACCCTGGCTCTGAACCGCTGACACACGCATCGATGAGGATGACGTGCCGGACACCGCGCATTTGAAAGGCCACATCCATGCCGCCCGTTCCGCCGTCGGCGCAGTTCACGCCCTGAGGCAAGCCCAGTTCCCAAAGATGCCGAATCAGCACGGGACCCACTGCATCATCCCCGCGCAGCAGGTTTCCGCAACCAATGACGAGTGTGTCTACCGGGCCGGAGTGGGGCATGGTGTCCATTGTTCGCTTGATGGAACCGTACATGACACAGAAGAATCGGCGCGCTAAAGCAAATTTCCTGATGCTGTGCGGCTGGAAGGTCCTCTCTACGGGGCCTTTCCACAGTGAAAGACCAGAAGAAACACTACACACCTACAGGAAACTCGCGCTAGGAGCCCTCACCGATTCGAAACTGTGCGAGTTCCTTTCCTGTCTTCTCATCGTATGCGTGGACGGTGCAGACCAGGCAGGAGTCGAATGAGCGGGCGACGTGCCCCATCTCGACAGGATCCGTCGGGTCGACGATCTCCGCCCCAAGGAACGCCGTTTCCATCGGCCCTTTGGCACCGGCATTGTCGCGAGGCCCGATGTTCCACGCAGTGGGCGTGACCACCTGGTAGTTCTCGATCTTGCCGTCCTTGATGACAATCCAGTCGGAGAGACAGCCCCGCGCGGCCTCGGTCGACCCGAAGCCCTTGCCGTCTGCGAGCTCTTCCGGCTTGATGTAAAACTTCTCATGCAGATCGAGGGCGTCGAGCCACTGCCGCGACATTACGTAATCTTTAGTTGCCTCATGCATGCGCGATAAGACACGGACCATCACGCTCGGCCCGATCGTGTTGATTGCATCGAGGAAGAGCGGATCGAAGTCCTGATGAGCGGCTGCGTTGGGACGTCCTGCAACCACCTGACGGGCCAAGGGGCCTGCTTCGAGCGGCATCGAACTATCCTTCCCAGGAACCAAGTAGCGCGGAGACTTCGCCCAGCTGTATTTCCCCTGCTTGTGGCCGTCGAGCGGATCGATGGGCTCAGTGCGGCCCTCCCATGGATGCAAGGAGGTCGAGCCCTCGTAGAACGAATGCGCGGTATCTTCCCGCACAAGTGCCTGGTCGAAGTCGTGGAACTGACTGCCGTCATAGACACCGGAGCGGAAGCGCAGCGCCTGATTGCGACCGTCGATTGTTGGTCTTTCGTACAACTCGGGCTGGAAGTAAGTGCCGGTGGCAAGATAGGAGCCGCAGCCTCGTCCAAACTTGTCGAGCCCTGCCTTCATGGAGAAGCGGATGAACAGACCACAATCCGAGTTGTGCTGGCTCTCGTTTTCATCGCACCATGCCAGCACATCGTTCCATGATTTGTTCTCCATCCAGCGTTCGACCGAACAGCCAAGCCATATGGTTTCCAGCCACTCGCGCTTCCACCAATCAAGGATGGAGATGGCACGTGTCACGTCGGACAGACCTGGGGCGCACATGACCCCGCCTGGGATCATGAAGCTGGAGTGCGGCCACTGACCGCCGAAGATTGCATACACTTCGACTGGCTTACCGGAGAAGGTGACGCCCTTCTCATAGCTGGTCCCGACGAACGGCGCGAAACGGCGCACGACCTCATCGTATTCGGGAATGTGTGCATAGTTCTTATTGGTCAAGTCGATGGCGAACAGTGCATAGAACCAGCGCGGGATCGACTGCATCGTCTCGCAGGCCTGGGCGATATTCCGTACCAGCGTGGCATTGTGCGGTACCTGCGTCTTCCATGCCGTATCCAGTGCATAGCATGCCTTGTAAAGATGGCTGCCGCCGCAGATGCCGCAGATACGCGGCGTGACGATGAGCCCGGCCTGGGGGTCTTTCCCTTTCAGAATGATCTCGAAGCCGCGAAACATACTGGCTTCCGTCCAGGCATCGGTGACCACGTTATCCCGCAACGTCACTCTAAGATCGAGATCCCCTTCGACTCGTCCCAGCGGGCTGATTCTCATCTCCTGCCCTTGCACCATCGTTGCCATCGCATTGCTCCTCTACTTGAATTCAGGTACCCAACGGTTACAAATGAGTCGTGCAGGGGAGCTAGACGAACATATCTTCCTTGGTCCACTGCGGCGCAGCGACTTTAGCAACCCCCGCCAGAGCCATATAGGTGAGGTGATTTGAGCCGGGCGAGATTTCCTTCGGGATAAAGCCGAGGATCTTCTGTGTCTTGAAGACGGTACCGGGCATCAGGTCGTGATGTGGGAACTCGGGCTCCGTGCAGCCAATGCATGGCATACCGGCGCGCGTCTTCGACGACTGGCGGTTCCATAGAATGCGGTTGCAGGGAGAGTGTGTCAATGGACCGCGGCAGCCAAACTCATAAAATAGACAGCCTTTGCGAGTCCCCTGGCCGAAGCTGACGGGATCCTGCTTGTACTCGTAAAACTGCACGCGTGTGCAGCCGGTTTGCGTGAATGTCTTGAAGAAGGTCTGCGGGCGTTGCAGATCGTCCAAGGTAAGATCGGCCGCGCGGCCCGAGGCCACGGCGACCAGAATCTGCGTGACCCAATCTGGGTGCGCCGGACAGCCGGGGATATTGATGACAGGAAGACCCCACTTGGACTTGAAGTCTGCACCAAGAAAGCCGCCATGCGCGCGCTTCAGATACTGGAGACCAATATTGTCGACGGGATTTGGCGCGGTTGCCGGAATGCCGCCCCAGCAGGCACAGTCGCCAAGCGCGACTACAGCACCGGCCTTCGCGGCGATCTCTTTAACCCAGTCTTTCATCGGACGGTCGGCGAACATGTTGTAGCGACCGGATCCATTAGGACCTTGAATGACCGTCCCCTCGAACACGAAGATGTCGAGCTGTGTCTTGCCGCTGGCAATGTCATTGAAGATGCGCTTAGCGTTATCGCCCATCTCCAAGCCAAGGGACGGATGCCATAAGACGTTGATACCGAAGTCGGTCACCAGGTCACATGCACTGGGTTCTTCTGCATTGAGGAAAGACATCGTGTTGCCGCTACATGCTCCACCTTGAAACCAAAGCAACGAAGCCATTTCACAAGCTCCTAAACGCACTCTCTGCTCGACTTTCTTAGCAGGTCGCTGATTAAACGCCGGACATAGCGGACTTAGCAAGGGCTAAAGCGGCGGGACAGAGTTTCATCGGAAATGGCTGAAAACAGCTATAAAACGACCCTCGATTTAGGCGTTTACACACCTTTCTTGCCGTTGTTGGGCCAGACAGGCCAGCCAGTCGTTCATGCCTGCGCCGGTCTTCGCGGAGATTGTCAGTATCTTCATCCCAGGTCGCACAGCCTCGATGTTAGCGCGGGTTGCTTCCAGATCGAACTCGCAAGCCTCCGACAAGTCGATCTTCGTTATAACGGCTACGTCGGCGGAGTTAAAGATTCCTGGATACTTCAGCGGTTTGTCCTCACCCTCCGTGACTGAGAGCAGGACGACACGCATGTCCTCGCCAAGGTCGTAGCTGGACGGGCAGACAAGGTTCCCGACGTTCTCGATAAAGAGATATTCGAAAGTGCTCAGGTCCCAGTCGTTGAGGTGATCCGATATCATCTGCGCTTCTAGATGACAGCGGCCATCGGTGTTGATCTGCTTCACCGGCACGCCGGCCTCCGCGAGACGACGCGCGTCGTTGTCTGTCGCCAGATCGCCTACTAGCGCTGCAGCGGCAGAGCCTTGCTCGCGGAGAGTGCGCAATGTCCTCTGCAGGAAGGCCGTCTTGCCTGCACCGGGGCTGGAGACGAGATTTACGGTCAGCAGCCCGGCGCCCTGAAGCCTATGCCTCAGACCTCGCGCGATCTCATCATTCTTATTGAGAATTCCTTTGCGAATCTCCAGAACCCGTGTCTCCATGCGCCTGCTCTCTCTCTGGTGCGTCGATCTCGATGGACTCTATCTCCAACTCGCGCCCCTGCCGAATGTCACCGCTCGGTGTGTCGCAGCGCGGGCATCGGAATCGCTGCACACTTGCCAGCTCGACATCCTCTTTGCAGATCGGGCAATGGATGGTTACGGGAAGTTCTTTCACAACCAGTTGAGATCCGGCAAGCAGCGTGTCCGCGGATGCGATCTCGTAGCAGAATTCCAGTGCACCACGAACAACGCCGGACATCGCTCCCAGTCGCAGATGAACGGCACGCACACGGGTTGCACCGGCTTCCAGCGCACTCTGGTTTGCAAGTTCAACGAGGCTGTGTGCGATGGAGAGTTCGTGCATGAAGATATCCTGCTGTCGTGAATCCGATCATATGCCCATCCCAAGGATGCTTCGTGGGTAGAATCGTGTCTGGCCTGCGATCCGTCCGCCATGAATCGACGAGTGAGCATCGAAGTCCGCGGCATCGTGCAGGGCGTCGGTTTTCGCCCATACATCTATCGGCTCGCCTCCCGGCTGCGACTGGGCGGCAACATCCTCAACTCCGAAGCAGGTGTCTCGATGCAGATAGAAGGCACGGGTGAAGCAGTCGCTTCGTTCCTGGTTGCGCTGCCACTGGAGGCGCCCCCGCTCGCTCGTCTGTTGGAGATCGTCACGACAGAACTGCCACTCCAGAACGAGTCGGGCTTTGCCATTCTGGAAAGCACGCGCTCGCATCAGGCGAGCACACTGATCTCGCCCGACATTGCAACCTGCAACGAGTGTCTGCAAGAACTTATGGATCCTGCCAATCGCCGCTTCCGGTACCCATTCATCAACTGCACCAACTGCGGGCCGCGATTCACCATCGTGCGCAGCGTGCCCTATGACCGGAGGCAGACGTCGATGGCAGCCTTTCCGATGTGTACACGCTGCCAGGCTGAATACGACGATCCACTCAATCGACGATTCCACGCACAGCCGAATGCCTGCTGGGATTGCGGACCACAGATAAACCTCGTCGATAAAACCGGCAAGACGCAGCCGGGAGACCCTGTTGTCGAAGCGATTCGCCAATTAAAGTTCGGTGCGATCCTGGCAATCAAAGGGTTGGGCGGCTTTCATCTTGCCGTCGATGCTCATCAGCTACAAGCCGTGCAGAAACTGCGACGCAGAAAGGGGCGCGGAGACAAGCCGTTCGCCGCAATGGTTGCGGACATCGATGCCGCGCGACAACTCTGCACCGTGATGGAAGAAGAGGCAGCGCTGCTCACTTCGTCACAGCGGCCGATCGTGCTTCTGTCCAAGCGCTCGACGCTCTTCGACGCTCTCGCGCCCGACGGGAATCGACTTGGAGTCTTTCTTCCCTACACACCACTGCATCATTTGCTCCTAGATGGCGACGGTCTGTCGGCGCTCGTGATGACCAGCGGCAACCTCAGCGAAGAACCCATCGCCATCGAGAACGAAGAGGCCATGGAACGCCTCAGCGGAATCGCCGACTTCTTCCTCGTTCATAACCGCGATATCCTGTTGCGCTGCGATGACTCGGTCGTACAGAGCCGCACCGGCACAATGCAGTTCGTCCGCCGCTCGCGCGGGTTTGTACCGTCACCCATCCAGTTAGTGGAATCTGTGCCCTCCATTCTCGCCGTCGGGGGGGAGTTGAAGAACACGATCTGCATCTCCAGAGGGCGATATGCCTTCCCCGGACAGCATATCGGCGATCTGGAGAATATGAGCGCCTACGGCTTCTTCCAGGAATCCATTCATCGCTTTCAGGAGATTCTTGAAGTTAGCCCCGAGGTCGTTGCGCACGATCTCCATCCCGCTTACCTCTCCACGCAATGGGCGTTACGACAGCAGGATCTGCACACGGTGGGCATTCAGCACCACCATGCGCATATCGCCAGCTGCATGGCGGAGAATCAACTCAGCGGCCAGGTGATTGGTATTGCGCTCGACGGTACCGGGTATGGAAGGGACGGAGCGGTTTGGGGAGGTGAAATACTCATCGCCGACCTGCGGGGTTTCGAGCGCGCAGCACATCTTGCCTACACTCCGATGCCCGGCGGTACCCAGGCCATTCTTGAGCCGTGGCGCATGTCGGTCTCGTATCTACAGCAAACCTTCGGAGACGACTGGCGTAGCCGATTGCCCGCTTCGTTTTTGCAAAAACTACCCGAAGCTCGGGTGACGATCATCGAGCAGATGCTGCGCAACAAGATCAATTCATCATTGACTTCCAGTTGCGGCAGACTCTTCGATGCCGTTGCCGCGCTCACCTGCCAGCGGCTGCATGTCAGCTATGAGGCGCAGGCGGCCATTGCACTCGAAGCCTGCTGCGATCCGCGCATACAGCTTGGGGCATACCCGTTTGCGATCACCGAGGGTCCCATGCTTCAGATCGATTGCAAACCACTCTTCGCGGCAATCGCCGACGACCTGATCGATGGCGTGGCTCCCGGTATCATCAGCAGGCGCTTTCATGATGGGCTTGCCGATGTGCTGACGGAGGTGGCCAAGCGCATCAGCCGGCGGACCGGCATGCGTCGCATCTGTTTAAGTGGAGGTGTCTTCATCAACTCTGTCTTAGCGACGGCTTTGGAGACCCGACTCATCCTGGCCGGACTGAGTGTATATACACAGTCACAGGTCCCTCCCGGAGACGGCGGTCTCAGTCTCGGACAATTGGCGATCGCCGCAAATCAACTCCGATAGGAATGACGCTCTCTCGCTCTCATCTCTCGGCAAAAGGAAATATATGCCCCAACTCAGCAGGACCGGCGTTTCACTGGACGAAGGATTGCTCAAAGATTTTGATCGATTGATCGAGAGACGCGGCTATCAAAACCGCTCCGAGGCCATTCGCGATCTCATCCGTGAGGCTCTTCTTACAGAAAACATCACATCGAACAAACCGGTGGTTGGCACTTTGACGCTGGTCTATGACCATCACACGCCCAACCTGTCGGAAAAGCTGACCGAGACCCAACATGCTGCCGGCGCGATGGTCCTCGCTGCCACACACGTCCATCTCGATCACCACTACTGCCTTGAGGTGATCATCATGAAAGGCCGCAGCAAGGACCTGCAACAGATTGCAGATCGCATGCTGGCTCTGCGCGGAGTGGAATTGGGCAAGCTGGTGTTGACGACCTCCGGAAAAGACCTGAAGAGCGGTCTGCATGACCACTCCCACTAAAGCAGAAGCCGGGTTGCTATAAGGTGAAGCGCCACTCTCCTCAGGCATTTTCGCCAAAGAAAATGCCTACATCGCCTCACTCAATACATGAATCATGCCGGCTTCTGCTCTAGACCCACCGGTCATCTCGACCAAAGCGTAGTGGAGAGATCTGCTTCTCTTCCTTGTCGCGTGAATCGTATTTGCTTATTCAGAGCTTCCTCAGGGAGCTGAGCTATGGCCAAACTTGTAGGTGACATTGACGCTCGCATACGACGGGATACGAACACCTACGACCTCTGAAATATCGGAGGTGGAGAAATTCTCGATGGTCTGCCCCGTATATCCGCCGGCGATCAGCAGATTCACCCCGACATTCAGGCGACCGTCCAAAAAAGGACGGACGACGGCAGCCCGAAACTCCCTTACGGAGGTGCCAACGCATTGCGCATTCAGGTCCGGCTCACACCCTGTCCCTAGCGGCTTCCTGCCAACGTACTCAAACTCTCCTCGAGCCTGCAGCCGCAGTGGCAGCTTCTGGGCATTTGCCAAAAGATCGAAGATCGTGCGTGGTGCCTCCGGTGTCGGATCGCCGGAGTCAATATCTCTCGCGTCGGCTTTGGAGAAGGTCGCGAGAATCGACCCTTGGCTGAAGTTATGCCGGACTGCCGCTGTTAAGAATTTCAGCCGTCCGGGACCCTGGTTCAACTGCAGCCCCGTGTCGGGGTCGATCTTCGCGAGCTCCTGGCTCGTGGTCACGTGGCCAAGTGTGAGCTTCATATCGGTCTGGTACACAGTTTTACTGAGGACGACCTGATAGGAGTGCGCCGTGGCAACCGGCGCTCCCTGTGCAGTCCCGGTTCCAATGCGCGGATCTTCCGTGAAAAAGGCCTGTCCAAAGCTCCCGGAGACCAGCGGCAGGAACCAGGATTGCTTGGGTATGAACGAAACCGTCGCCTTCGGGGAATTCACCCCTACCCATTTCTGAAAAGAGTTCTCGGCGCGGAGCAGATCGTCATTGTTGACCTCGATCTGGTCGCGCCGCCAGCCGGCATAGTAGCGGAAGTATTGGGTCAACGCACCGCTAGCTGCTGCATAGGGCGTGTAGGACGTGATCGTGACGTTATTGGAATCCACCTTTGTGAACGGGCCCAGGCTACGATCTCCGGGCGTGAATGGGCCGTATGAGTCAAGGTTGTCCCGCCGCGGCGCCTCGCGCGCATAGTCGAAGCCCGCAAGCAAGGATAACTCCTCCGTAAGTTTGTTCACGTAGTCCGTACTTTCGCCGGTGACGGTACGAAATTCGCTTTGGCGGATCAGCCCCTGCCCAAAATTCGAGTAGAGGGAGAGGTTGTACGTCCGGAAGAGGCCTGAGATCAGGAGCTGCTGGCTCGATGTGAGACGCCAGGCGTCGTCCGCAGCAACGAGCGCCGTGTGCGTCTGGTCGTGCTGTCGTGGGTCGATCGTGTCCCCAACATTTTCTATATCCGCGTCTCCCGCATTGGTTGTGAAGACCGGAACCAGGCCTGGTATGTAGGACACACCGTAATACCCAATGCCTAAAACCGTCAGCTCGTGCGGACCGAGACGATAGATGCGTTGCGCATTGAGCTTGTACTGCTGGCGATGTTCGAGCCGCTTCAGAAAGCCGTTTCCGTAGGATCCCTCAATTGCCAGGAACGAATCCGGCGTCGGGCTCAGACCGCCGACCACGTCGATATCGCGGTAGTCGCCGGTAACCGTGAGGAAGGCATCGAGCTGCGAACGCAGACCGTAGATGGCCGCCAGGTTAACCGAGTGATTGCCTTGACGAACGTTGAAGGCGCCCCCATCGACCTGGACACTCTCGAGAATCTCAGGAATGAAGATATTCGGGTCCGCATAACCGTTTCCATGTGCGTTTGCCGATAGATTGTTCGGCACCAGGCTCGTGCCCACCGCTATGTACTGCGCAATCGGCTCTCCATGATCCCCCGCAACCCCCGGTGCAAAATACTGCGGCGCCTTGATGCCGCTGGAGGCGGTTTCGATCGGGTAACCCGGAATCGAGACAGGTGCGCCTGGGCGGCCGGGGTTCGCATCCAGCAGATCCTGACGCACGAAGACCTTTTCCGCGGGATCGGGCGACAAGACATCCAAATCATTCACATCTGCCGTCACGATGACCGATTCGTTACGCCGCGTCGTCACGCTCATCTCAATTTCAAGACTGTTTTGCCCGGGTATCAGCTCGATTGACTTCGTCAGCGGCTGATAGGTCGCCGCCTTCACCGATAGCAGGAACGGACCCGTTACATCGACCGAAATCGTAAATTTCCCCTCAGCATCGGTTTCTACTTGGCGTATGCTTTCGAGTCGGCTCGCAAGTGTCACTGAGGCTCCCGGAACCGGCTTTCCATAGGCGTCCATCACCCTACCCGTGACCGGGAAACTCTGCGAAAACGCGGCAGCGGCTGTTGCAAGCAGCAACACCATCGGCAGATACACACGAAAATTCATACACACGTTGCCTCAAGTCTGAGTGCGAATACCGGCTTACAACAGATTCCCCACCCATCGACCGAGTCCAACCGCCATCAGTGCTACGCTTTATGAAATCGTGTGATGCATGGTAACGGAACGCCTCTGAGGAGCGTTTCGGATTTCAGCATCGGCAGCGAGAGTAATACATTTTCTTGATACGTGCTACCAGCCTTATCCAAAGAAGACGGAAAGCGAATCACGATGGCATCGATCCTGCGAACGCTGGTCAGTGACGAGGTTGGCAACACCCGATCACGGATCGTAGCGATCTATGCATTGTTGCTCATCTTGAATTTGTCGGCATGGCTTTGGGCAGTCTTCGCCTTCCACCGCTTTCCCGCACTCCTTGGCACGGCATTCCTTGCCTACAGTTTGGGGCTGCGACATGCAGTCGATGCAGACCATATCGCTGCCATCGACAATGTGACCCGCAAGTTGATGCAGGAGGGAAAGCAGCCCGTCGCCGTCGGATTCATGTTCTCGCTGGGGCACTCGACTGTCGTCGTCGTGGGGTCGCTGGCCATCGCCGCCGCTGCACTCACTCTGCAACACCGGGTCGATGCCGCCCACTACATCGGAGGCATCCTTGGGACGCTCGTCTCCACGCTGTTTCTCTTTGGCATTGCCATCGTCAACCTCTTCGTTCTGCGGTCGGTCTACCGTGCTTTCCAGCGGGTACGTCGCGGTGAGCCTTATACGGAAGAGGACTTGAATCTCCTACTCAGCGGCCGCGGTTTTCTGGCTCGCCTCTTTCGTCCGGTCTTCCGGATGATCCGCACCAGTTGGCACATGTACCCACTTGGGCTTCTATTCGGACTCGGCTTCGACACTGCAACGGAGATCGGGTTGCTGGGCATCTCGGCTGCCGAAGTCACAAAAGGTCTGTCGCTCTGGTCCATCCTTGTCTTCCCTGCTCTCTTCACGGCGGGGATGACGCTGATCGACACAACCGACAATGTCCTGATGCTGGGAGCCTATAGCTGGGCCCTCACAAAGCCTGTACGCAAGCTCTACTACAACATCACGATCACCTTCGTTTCCGTAGTGATCGCGTTTGCGGTAGGAGGCATTGAGGCGCTTGGACTGCTCGCAGGCCAGTTTCACCTAACCGGATCCTTCTGGACGCTGGTCGCCCGTCTCAATCATCACTTCGGCATGTTGGGGTACATCATCATCGTGTTCTTCGCGGCGAGTTGGGTCGTATCTGTGGCGATCTACAAGTGGCGCCGCTTCGATCTGCTCGAATCGACGACCGGATGCTCGCTTGCTGCAACTCTCCCACGCGAAAAAGCCCCGCATCTTTTGGGCTGACAGCAACAGGAATCAGATCGCCGAGCTTCAATGTTTTCGTGAAAGTGAGAGCTCGGCGACGTGGAGTTGAGTGCTGTTACGGCTTTAATTGCTCGCCGCGGCAACCCGGATGATCACACTGGCATGCGATCTCTGTCATGTTCTTCGAGTCCGCGCATTTCTCGCTGCAATACTTCTCGTTGTTAGCCGGAACACAGCTACAGGCGGGATGAGCACACTTCTTGGCTTCACTCACTATGCATTCTCCTATGGCAGTGCCTCCTTTACGCGGCACGTGCCTTGTAGACGGTAGGATGCGTCAATTGGCGGGGAAGAAGTGGCTTGGCCGGTTTGATCTCAGGTAAAGGCCCGCCCATCACAACCCGAAAGGCATGCGGCTCTTGCAGAAGTATCAGTGTGCGTCGAAGACGCTGTATCGTGTCTCGCGGTTATCTACCAGGACAAAGATACCGTTCGCGTCGCTGCGTAGCTTCACTGCCGTACCGGGCAGGTGATCCGCCAGACTGCTGCGTTTCACAAACGCAGCGCTCAAGGGCAGAAAAGCCGTCGCTCTTGCGACAACGGAGCGGTCCGGGCTTAATTCGTATTCGGTATCGCCGACACGCACGGTGTAGATGGCGCCCTTGATGTCGTAGCATCGTGCGGACCCCTCCGCCGTTGACTGGGCCGTATTGCCGTAGGTGGCTGCATTCGATTGTGTTGCCTTCGAGCAGGAGTTGCTGACCACGATCGTTCTGACCTTCGTCAACACGCCATCTTGGTAGCCGGTCGCATTCGTGGCAGCAAAGGCCGTGAGTGCGCATGAGAATACGAAAGCTACGAGCGAACGTTTCATCGGTTGAGCCCCCGCTATGGGCCGACTCAAGCCTAATTGGCTATGCCTCCACAGCAGAATGCCACCCTGGCAGTATCCGCTTCCCCCGGAAGTGGCGGTGCGCGGCTTACAAACGCGACACCACCCTGTATTGTCACGAACTTTGGCGCTAGGTTCTCGGAGACGACAGGACCTGCCTGCTGTGCTACGGAAACCGCACTATGACACTACTGTGACCATTCGCCCTGGCATCAGTGCTAGTGTGGATATAGCGTTTCGGACGTTCTAGCGCTCAGAAGAGGCCATCTCTTGGCCGGTAGGCGCCGACGAGCATTCATCTACAGGTGCGGTGCTAGTGACGTTTTGCAACGTCATTTGACAACCTGTCCCTGGTCATTTCGGCACTCCTCCAAGCCGAGGGTAGCCGTCTCCCTCACGACACCAAGCCGTTCGTAGACACTCTGGACGGGCCGCGTGTCGCCGCTTGCAGCATATCTCCGGCTGTATCGTTTGCTCCTTCCACGCAGATAGAGCGGCCTTTGCAGCATCGTTCCTACGCTTCGAGCCTCGACACGCAATCTGGAAAGCAGGGTAATATGCCATCCCCGGGATTTATCGAGTCCAACCCACCGTCCGGAAACGCCACTTCGCAGCCGACGGTCCCCGACAAGCCTACCTTGCCCGACTTTCCGCTTCCGACACGCATTGCAGTGATCGGGAATTCTCTTCCGCGACAGTGTGGAATCGCGACCTTTACGAGCGACTTATGCGCGGCGATCGGCAATGCCTATGGTGACGATCGACTATTCGTGATTCCTGTGAACGACCCGGATGCCAGCTATCAGTATCCCGAACAGGTACGGCTGGAACTGGATCAGGAGGAGTACGCCTCCTACGAGCGAGCTGCCGATTTTCTAAACTTCAACGGCAACGACCTGGTGTGTCTGCAGCACGAGTACGGCATCTTTGGCGGCGTTGCGGGAAGCCATATTCTGGTGCTCTTGCGCAAGCTGCGCATGCCTCTGGTGACAACGCTCCACACCGTCCTGCGCAAACCAGATCTGCATCAATATGCCGTGCTAGAAGAGATCGTCCGGATATCTGATCGGGTCATCGTGATGAGCGAGCTCGCCGGCGGCTTGCTGCAGGAGGTATACGGGCTGCCCGCGGAAAAAATTGACGTGATTCCTCATGGCGTTCCGGATCTGCCGTTTATGGATCCCAACTACTTCAAGGACAAGTTCGGGACTGAGGGCAAAACCGTACTTCTGACGTTTGGGCTGTTATCTCCCAACAAAGGGATCGAAAGCGTCATCCGGGCACTGCCGGCGATCCTGGAGCAATACCCGGAACTTGTCTACATCGTCTCCGGCGCTACGCACCCGCACATCAAGAAGCGTGAGGGGGAGCAGTATCGTGAGCAATTGCACTTGCTGGCGGAGCAGTGCGGCGTGTCGTCGAAGGTGATCTTCAACAATCGTTTTGTAAGTGCCGAAGAGTTGGTAGAGCATGTGGGTGCCGCAGACATTTACATCACACCCTACCGACAGGAGGCGCAGGTGGTCTCCGGCACGCTTGCCATTGCGCTCGGGGCAGGCAAAGCGATCATATCGACACCGTATTGGCACGCTAACGAGCTCCTTGCAAATGAACGTGGCGTGATTGTTCCGTTTGACGATTCCAGTGCCATAGCAGACGCGACACTGGCGCTTCTGGATGACGACGCGAAGCGTCATGCTATGCGCAAGCGGGCATATCTTCATTCGCGGGGAACGACCTGGGAAAAGACGGCCCGCGCGTACATGAACAGCTTCCAGCGCGCGCGCATGGAACGCATGTCCCGGCCGCGGGCGACGCTGCGGAATGGGGTCCCCGTAAACACGGCGGATCACTTGCCGATGCTGGATACCTCGCATCTGCGCAACATGACGGATGACACCGGGATGTTGCAGCATGCCATCTTCGCGCTGCCGAATTGCGCGGAGGGCTATACCACCGATGACAATGCCCGCGCACTCATCGTGACCGCGATGCAGGATGATAGTTCGCTGCTCGGACGCCCGCTGCTCGCCGACCTGTCCCGCCGTTATCTTGCGTTCCTCTGGCTGGCCTTTGGCCATGAGTCCGGTCGGTTCAGAAACTTCCTCAGTTATGACCGGCGATGGCAAGAAGCAATCGGGTCCGAGGATAGCCATGGGCGCGCGCTTTGGGCACTTGGCACTGTCCTTGGCCGTGCCACGGACCCGAGCCTGCGCGGCGCGGCCGGAAGGCTGTTTGAAGTCGCTGTACCGGCGGCTCTCAGCTTCTCCAGTCCGCGTGCATGGGCCTTTTCCACACTTGGCATGCAGGCATACCTGGACTGGTTTCCCGGTGACCGTGTCATTCAGAACGCTCGGAACCTGCTGGCAAACCGGCTACTCGACATTTATGAGCGATGCCACTCGAGAAAGTGGCACTGGTTTGAGACGAGTCTGACGTACTCGAATGCGAGGCTCCCCCAGGCATTGATGACTGCAGGCTGGCATAGCCATAACCAACGTATGGTCGAAGTCGGCTTGGAGTCTCTTACATGGCTGGTGAATCAGCAGCATCGTGGCGAGGAGGGTCTCTTCGTACCGATTGGCTCGCGTGGGTTCTTCGTCGACGGCGATGAAAAGGCGCGTTTCGATCAACAGCCTGTAGAGGCATGCGCTACTGTCTCCGCGTGCCTGCAGGCCTATCGCTTGACGCACCGTGGCTTCTGGCTGGATGAGGCTTGGAGCGCCTTCCGTTGGTTTCTCGGCAAGAACGACCTCCAGGTTCCGCTCTATGACCCAACTACCGCAGGTTGTCGCGATGGACTACATCCGGATCGCGTGAATGAGAATCAAGGGGCCGAATCGACACTGTCATTCCTCATGGCTCTTCTCGAAATGCAAAGTATCGAAGCAGTCTCACTGGAAACCGTAGATCAGGAAATGAGTGTGCCCGTTTGAACCCCATCACTACCATCGTCCCGGCAGCGGACAAACGAAATGACGCCAACAATCGCATAACAGCCAGCAACGTAGAGACACCGCTGTTCACCAGGCACGGTAGCAATCCGATCTTGAGCCGCAAGGATTGGCCCTACCCTATCAACAGTGTGTTTAACGCCGGCGCAACGAAGCTGGCCGATGGCGATACATTGCTGCTCTGCCGGATCGAAGAGCGGACCGGCTTCTCGCACCTCTGCGCTGCCCGCTCGAAGAGCGGAATCGATGACTGGCGCATCGATGCGCAGCCGACCCTGGTCGCAAACCCGCGTGAATACCCGGAAGAGATCTGGGGGATCGAAGACCCACGCATCACCTATGTGCCTGAACTGGAGCAGTACGCGATCGCCTACACCTCCTTCGCACGGGGCGGTCCGGGCGTCTCGCTTGCCTTGACCAAAGACTTCGAGAGCTTCGAACGGCTCGGCGTGATTATGCCGCCGGAGGACAAGGATGCGGCCCTGTTGCCGCGCAGAATCGGTGGCTTCTGGGCACTGATCCATCGACCGGTGACGACGCTGGGCGCGCACATGTGGATCTCCTACTCACCCGATCTGCGGCACTGGGGGAGCCACAAAATCATGCTGGAGGCGCGTCGCGGCGGGTGTTGGGACGCAAACAAGATCGGACTCTGCTCTCCGCCGATCGAGACGGACAAGGGATGGCTGATGCTCTATCATGGCGTGCGACAAACCGCATCCGGCAGCATTTATCGGCTTGGCCTGGCCTTGTTCGATCTGGATCGGCCGGACGTCTGTGTGCAGCGCGGCGATTCATGGATGTTCGGACCCGAGGCACCATATGAACGCGGTGGAGATGTCAGCGACGTGGTGTTTCCCTGCGGTCAAACCATAGGCGAGGATGGCGATACGATCTTCCTCTATTACGGCGCAGCAGATTCTTGTATAGCGCTGGCTACCGGAAGCATTCGCGGCCTACTCGCGTGGCTTGATGCGAATGCAAGTCCGGCGGAGACACCATGACACGAAAAAGGAATCCAGCGAATCATTGGCCTATCTGGATGCCGAGGATCCTCTGGCTCCGCCGAGAGTGTCCTCTTTGCACGTCGATCGAGTTTCGTGCAGGCGAGGCCGGCCCTTTCGATAGCGTGTTGCGCATCCTCGCGCTGAGGCGCGTCCGATGTGTCAACTGCTGGCGCAAGTACTACTGGTTCGTCAGGATGGGTCCGGGACGGGAGCGTCTCGCGCACGCCGACGTGGCAAAATGAAAATCCAGCCGCATTCCGAGGAGCTAGATCGATACTGATAGATCTCTTTATGGGTGCGCCCAGAGATTCGAACTCCCGGCTTAGTCTAACCTGCTGGCCACACGCCGAGCGATGCTACGCACATCACAGCAGCAGGAAAATTGCTTCAGCCAACTCGGCGCAGCTCAGCCTGGTTCTCCATTTGCAGAACCGGCTGATCTAGGTCTCCTTCAGAAACTGCCTGAATATCCTCGACTAGGATGGAGAGACCCGTCATACGAGCCCATTCCCGAACTGCCGCGAGTGCAATCGGAAGCACATCGGCCGGACACTCAGCGTTCGGGCTACTCATGAACAGCGCGTCACACGACAAGTCCACCCGGAATCTCATCCTCAGTCGCTCCCCTGCATGGTTTATATCTGCTGTCCAGATGACTGCGAGGGCGCATCATCTACAACCTTCGAGTCAGTCTTGAGGAAATCAGGGACACCTTTCTCTTTTGCCTTCATTCTTCTTTCCATGGGAGTTGGCAATCCTCGCTGGCCCGGCTCAATGCAGATGGCGCGGCATGCAAGACATCAATCTCGTAGCAACTGCAAGACTCCGGCGCAATTGTTCCATGTTCGCTCGGTGCTTGCATCACAGTCGGTTCGGTCTGGTTCACCAAGGACTGCTACCATTTCGGGATGTTCAACTTCGGAAGGCCCAAATCAGCAGGTGACTGGATTGCTCATGTTCTGCTCGGTGTCGTCGCACTGGCGATGGTCGCCTGGATGATCAGGCTGTTCATTGTGTAAATGCACACCACGCCACGCCAGATCTAGCCCACCTTTCGGGGCAGACCCGAATGCGGACAGAGCGTATGGCGGCGGCACACACGCCGACGATGCACTCGTGCCTCGAGTCAGAGAATCACGCCTGCCCGCACAATTTCCCCACAAAAGAAAATCCAGCATCGAAGCGGAAGGCTGGAAATCGTCTTAAGTTTTTCTTCATGGTGCGCCCAGAGAGATTCGAACTCCCGGCCTATTGATTCGTAGTCAATCGCTCTATCCAGCTGAGCTATGGGCGCACAAAGTCGCGGTGGGACTCACTGAGAATAGCAAGAGGCGTAAGTGAAATCAAATGAGCAGAGGCCGCAGCCCCGGGCCCGCATTCGTGTTCTCAGTAGATGTGGAAGTTGACTTCGATAGTGATTTCGACGGGGACAGGTTTTCCCTGCAGCATGGAGGGTTTGAACTTGTATTGGCGGACGGCCTCGACGGCTTTTTCGTCCAGACCCATGCCGAGCTTGCGGACCACGCGAATGCGCTGCGGCAGTCCATGCGCATCCACGATCAGCGAGACCACCGACACACCCTGGTACTTGGCGCGTCGCGCTTCGTCGGAGAACTCCGCGTCCACCGAATAGATCAGCACCGGCGGAGAGACGCCGCCACCGACATGGTAGAGCCCGCCGCCATAGCCGCCACCCTCGCCCGGCCCATAGCCTGCGCCCGAGCCGGAGCCGATACCGCCGCCATCGCCAGTGCCCAGGCCTGCGCCCGAGCCGGTGCCGTTGGAGGCCGGTCCAACGATGTTGGTGCGCGGATCGCCCAGGTTCGGCAGATTGTTATTGGGCAGCGTGATGTTGGGCGGCATCTTGATCGTCGGTTCGACTGCCAGCTTGGGATGATCGTTCTTGATGATCATCGGCGGCGTGATCGGCGTCTGGGAGAACTTGGGTAGACGGCCCTTCGGCGCCTGCAGCAGTTCATGCGCCCCACCACCACCGCCGCCACCCATCGCCGGACCCTTCGGTGCGATCGGTCGAAACGCCGAGATGTCCACCGATGCCACCTGCGGCTTCGGCGCAGGCTTCGGGTGCATCCGAGCTTCGATCACAAGCCAGATGATGAAGGCAATGATGAGCACATGCGCGGCTGCCGAGAGGCCCGTGGATAAAGGGCTGCGCTTCACCCGGAACGGGTCTGCAACGGCGATCGGCTGCGCCGTCAACTCCAGTGGCGGCAGCTGTTCCTTTCGGAACATGCCCTGCAGATTTGTCAGAATGCTGCGCCAGACCGGTTCATCCACCACTTCATTCAACAGGTGGAGTTCGGGCGGACCTTTGCGCGTCTGTTCTTCGATCTCGGGCGGGGGCAGGACCTGATTTGTCATAGGCACTTCTTGACCTGGACCAGAACGGCAGCCCGCGGCTCACCCTCTGTCCTTACCTTGATTATCTATGAATGCGCTGCCCTGTGTCTCCAGTTTGGTGGAATCTCTGTACATCAAATGGAAACCAGCGAGTAAACGTGAGTCACCCGTCGGTTCCCCAAAAACCCAATACAGAGTGAGACGAATGTCCCCACCGTTTCGTCACAACGCAAAGCGCATTCCATGACGGAGCTACAATAGAGCATTCCAGATCATGACTTTGCGTGACCCAGACCCCAATCAAGACCCCCACAAAGGCCGCCCAGAGCTGAAGTCGAGCCTTCTGCTGCCGCGTACCGACTTTCCCATGAAGGCCAATCTGCCGGAGAACGAGCCGAAACGGCTCGCTGCCTGGGCGGAAAGCGGTCTCTACCAGCAGATCCGCCAGGCACGCCAGGGTGCGCCCAAATACATCCTGCACGACGGTCCTCCCTACGCAAACGGACCCATCCACCTGGGTCACGCGCTGAATAAATGCCTGAAAGACTTCGTCGTGAAGTCGAAGACCATGGCCGGATTTGACGCGCCATACGTCCCAGGATGGGACTGCCACGGCCTGCCCATCGAGATCAAGGTTGACGAGCAGCTTGGCCGCAAGAAGCTTGAGATGGACCCTATCGCGGTCCGTGCGGCCTGCCGCGCTTACGCGCAGAAGTACATCGACCTGCAGCGGACGCAATTCGAACGCATCGGCGTGCTGGGCCGCTGGCAAGACCCCTACACCACGATGTCGAACCAGTACGAGGCAGTGACACTCGAGTCCTTCTACCAACTCTTCGAGCGCGGCTTTGTCTACCGCGGACTCAAGCCCGTCTACTGGTGTCTGCACGACCGTACCGCACTGGCAGAGGCCGAAGTCGAGTACGAGATGCACACCAGTCCCAGCGTCTACGTGCGTTACGCGCTTACCAGCTCGGCGGCGGCGCTCGATCCAGCACTCGCCGGCGAGCCGGTCTACGCCATCATCTGGACCACCACGCCCTGGACGTTGCCCGCTTCGCTTGCCATCGCGTTCCAGCCGGACTTCGAATATGTCGCGCTTCAGAATACCGATGGCAATGTATATCTCGTGGCCGAGGCCCTTACCGATGCCGTGAAGCAGGCCTGCCATCTGGAATCGGCACAGGAGATTGCCCGGCTGCGTGGCAAAACGCTGGATCGGACGACCTTCCAGCATCCCTTTCTCGACCGCTCGATCCTGGGCTTGCTGGCCGACTACGTCACCGCCGACCAGGGCACCGGCGCCGTCCACACCGCACCGGCCCATGGCGCGGACGACTTCTACACCGGCGAGCGCTATGGTCTCGACCAGACTTGTCACGTAGATGCTGCGGGCCGCATTCAAGACGGGTTGCCCGAGTACAACGGCCTCACCGTCTTCAAGGCGAACCCCGAGATCATCAAGCTGCTCGAAGCACGCGGCGCACTGCTGGGCCGCAATGATATCTATCACTCCTATCCGCACTGCTGGCGTTGCCACAATCCGGTGATCTTCCGCGCCACAGAACAGTGGTTCATCTCCATGGAGACGCCCATCGAGCGGACCGACGGAGCGGGAAACAAGACCACTGTCAGCTTCCGGCAGCGCGCTCTGGAGGAGATCAAGCAGGTCAAGTGGGATCCTGCATGGGGGGAGGAGCGCATCTCGAACATGATCGCCACCCGACCCGACTGGTGCATCTCCCGCCAGCGCATCTGGGGTGTGCCCATCGCGCTCTTCCTGTGCACCAAGTGCAATCAACCGCTGCATGATCCCGAGACGTACGCAAAGGTCGTCGCGCTCTTCCAGCAGCATGGCGCGGATGCCTGGTACGACGGCACCGCCGCCGGCGTCTTGCCCACATCCGCGACCTGCGCCAGGGCCGACTGCGGTGGCACGGAGTTCCGCCGCGAGACCGACATACTCGATGTCTGGATCGACTCCGGCACCAGTTGGGCTGCGGTGCTGGAAACGCAGCCAGAGCTGCGCTTCCCTTGCGACCTCTACACGGAGGGTGGCGATCAGCATCGCGGTTGGTTCCACTCCTCCTTATTGTTCTCGGTAGGTCTGCGCGATACGGCGCCATACCGCGTCGTCGCGACCTCCGGCTGGACGCTTGATGAGCAGGGCCGCGCCTTCTCGAAGTCGCTTGGCAACGGTGTCGACCCGGTCGATATCGCGAAGCGTCTCGGGGGCGAGATCGTGCGACTGTGGGTCGCTTCGGTCGACTTCCGCGAGGACGTCTCTGCCAGCGAGAACCTGATGCAGCGCGTGGCCGACAACTACCGCAAGCTGCGCAATACCTTCCGCTTCCTGCTTGGCAACCTGCACGACTTCGATCCTGCAAAGGACGCTGTGGCCTGGGACGATCTCGAGCCGCTGGACCAGTACATGCTGGTTCGCGCACGTGAGCTCACCACCAAGGTGCTGCGCTGGTACGTGGAGTTCGCGTTCCACCGCATCTATCACGCGGTCAACGAATTCGCGATCGTCGACCTTAGCGCGCTCTATGCCGATGTGCTCAAGGACCGCCTCTATACCTTCGCGCCCAATCACCCAGCACGCCGCGCCGCGCAGACCGTGCTGTGGAAGATCACCGAAGCGCTCGCCCGGCTGGTCGCACCTATCCTCAGCTTCCTCGCGGATGAAGTTTGGCAGTACCTGCCTGCCGATGTGAAGCGTAGCGCGAGCGTGCATACGGCGCTCTTCCCTGCTGCTGACGACCTGGCTCCGGCTGGTCAAGAAGCCCTGCTCGCCGATTGGGCGCAGTTGCTACAGGTCCGCGACGTGGCACTCCTTAGCCTGGAAGAAGCGCGCAAGGAAAAGCGCATCGGCAAAGCGCTCGAAGCAAAGATCACGCTCGACCTGCCTGCACAGCCGTTCCAAGTTGCGCAACGCTACGAGTCCAGCCTGAAAGAGCTGCTCAACGTCTCTCAGGTCGAGTTGGTAAGCGCAACCGGCAACGACATCCGAGCGACAACCATCGCCGCCGATGGCACCAAATGCACGCGCTGTTGGAACTACCGCACGGACGTCGGCGTCGACCCGCGCTGGGCAACGGTCTGCGGACGCTGCGCCGGCGCACTCGACGAGATCGGCTTCCCGCCCCTGAACGAAGAGGCAGCCTGATGTCCCACACAACAACCCCAACGCGTCAGCAATTGCGTAACCCCGACCGCCGCGGGCTCCTCTTCCTCATCTCCCTGCTGGTCCTGGCCTTGGACCGCATCACCAAGGTCGCGATCGCGCGCACCATCCCGCTCGGCGAAGGGCACGTGGTGATCCCGAAGGTCTTCAGCATCACCCATGTGCTGAATACCGGCGCAGCCTTTTCCCTCTTCGGCGACTCCGGGTCGCCGGAGCGCGTGCGCTGGATCCTGGTCGGCTTCTCGCTCCTGGCAGCCGTCATCGTGGCGATCGTGCTCGTCCGCATCGGCCGCCGTATCGATGCGACTACCGTCGGGCTCGCGCTCATCCTGGGCGGAGCTATCGGCAATGCATGGGACCGCATCCGCACCGGCTCGGTGATCGACTTCGTCGAGATCCATATCGTTCACTACCACTGGCCCGACTTCAACATGGCTGATTCCGCGATCGTCTGCGGCGGCATCCTGCTGGTGCTGCACTCGCTGATGACGGCTCGCTCCGAAGTGGAGTAATGTGACCTGCACCCCCTCCCCCCTTCGGTACGGGAGGTCACCCGCTAACTGCTTTCCATAGTTAGACTTAGGAGTGCTCCGGAGGCCTAAAATCCTCCAACGAAAAGACTTATCGCTAAATTATTCTTTCTGTTGCACTTAGAGGTCGAGATTTTCGTGTGTTCGGGTCATTGGCGTGATTGAGATGTGTCCCTATTTCCAGAGTAGTGAATTGCTCGCATTGAACTGCCAACAATTTGCTACTTTCATGGATACGTTCTCACAACGGGACCGGGCGTCGGGGACGCAGGCACTCGGGTGCGTGTCGGGAGTGGGCAGCTCCCTTGGGTCGCTCGCCGGCTTGAACGAAGAGGTTGGTCGACTGGAAACTACCCACCCTAGCTTCGCTAGGATGGGGCACCCGGCGACATCCCAAACACGAAGTGGCAATACACCCAACGGGCAGCGACCGACGGGAGCGACTTCCACAACACGCACGTGAGTGCGTCTGCCTGGACGGCCAGTCCCCGGGCGGCGAGCCTCTATACTGAAGAGTGCATCCCGAACCCCGGAATACCACTACGGACAAGCCTCCAGTGAACGACGCCATCGTGATCCGCGGCGCGCGGACCCATAATTTGAAGGGGATCGACTGCACCATCCCGCACGGGATGCTGACGGTCATCTCGGGCGTCTCCGGATCGGGCAAATCCTCGCTTGCCTTCGACACCATCTACGCCGAGGGGCAGCGTCGCTACGTCGAATCGCTCTCGGCCTATGCGCGGCAGTTTCTCGAGCGCATCGAGAAGCCGGACGTCGATCTGATCGATGGCCTTGCGCCCGCCATTGCCATCAAGCAGAAGAACTCGACGCGCAATCCGCGCTCCACCGTCGCCACCGCGACCGAGATCTACGACTACATGCGGCTGCTCTACGCGCGCTGCGGCACCATGCACTGCATCGTCTGCAACCATCTGGTGCGCCGCGATTCGGTCGATGAGATTGCCCAGGCCGTGCTTGCGCTGGGCGAAGGCACGCGGCTGCACGTACTCTTTCCGGTCGAGCCGCGCAAGGCCGCATCGTCGGAAGACCTAGCAGTCACGGATCATCCCAAAGACGAATCCGAGAAGGCCACCGCCAAGCCGAAGCGGGCGACGAAGAAGAGCAAGGCAGAGGCAAGCAAAGCGCCGGAGCCACTCTCCGATGCCCTGCGCCAGCGGCTCACCGATCTGCGCACCCGGGGCTTCAACCGCCTCTATCAGGCCGGCTTGATCTACGAGTTCTCCTCGCCGGAGTCGCTGCTGGAGATCGACTTCACGCAGCCGGTCTTCGTGCTGGTCGACCGGATTGCCGTATCTACGGACAGCCGCGCTCGTATCGTGGATGCGGCAGAGATTGGCTACCGCGAGAGCGGCGAAGTCATCTATGAAATAGTTCCGCGCGAACCGCGCGGGGAAGTCGTTCCGCGCGAACCGCGCGGGGAAATCGTTCCACGCGAGCCGCGTGGGGAGGTCGTTCCAGGCGAGGCGCCTGGGGAAGGTGTTCCAGGCGAAGACGATGGTCAACCCCGCGTGCGCCACCGCTTCTCCCGTGAGTACGAGTGCAAGCAGTGCCATTGTCTCTACCGCGAGGCAGAGCCGCGCCTCTTCTCGTTCAACAACCCCTATGGCGCCTGCCCGCGCTGCCAAGGCTTTGGCAACACCATCGATTTCGATATCGACCTGATCATCCCTGACAAGGGCAAGACGCTGGATGACGGCGCAATCGATCCATGGACGCGGCCGAAGTATCGCCCGTACCATACAGAGCTTCGCAAGGCTTGCCGTGAGCAAGGCATACCGCTCAATGTGCCATGGTTCGATCTCACGCCGGCTCAGCAGCACTTTGTCCTCGACGGGAATGGCGGCTTCCCGGGAGTGAATGGCTTCTTTCAGCTGATGGAGCGGAAGAAGTACAAGCTGCACGTCCGGGTCATGCTGTCGAAATACCGTGGCTATGCGCGCTGCCCGGAATGCAAGGGTGAGCGTCTGCGTGCAGAGGCACGCGCCGTACTGTTGGACGGTCGCAACATCTGCGAGACTGCCGCGCTCACCATCGCTGCCGCGCACCAGTTCTTCTCCGCGCTCCGGCTCACGCGGGAGCAGGAAGAGATCGCCGGCTCCATCCTGAAAGAGGTACAGCAGCGGTTACGATTCCTCGATTCGGTCGGCCTCGACTACCTGACACTCGACCGTCTCGCCTCGACGCTGTCCGGCGGCGAGGCGCAGCGCATCCAGCTGGCGACCTCGCTCGGCTCGCAGCTCGTCGGAGCGCTCTATGTGCTCGATGAGCCCTCGATCGGCCTACACACTCGCGATACAGCCAAGCTGATTCGCATTCTCGAAAACCTGCGCGACCTCGGCAACACCATTCTCGTGGTCGAGCATGACCCGGATGTCCTGCGCGCCGCCGACTACTTGATGGACCTGGGCCCGGGAGCCGGGGAATACGGTGGAAGGCTGCTGGCTGCAGGGACCGTCGAAGAGGTCGAAGGCAATCCAGATTCGCTGACCGGCCGCTATCTCTCCGGTGCGCTCACCATCCCGGTACCGACGCGGCGTCGCGAGCCGGGCCGAGAGAAGCTGGTGCTGCGGGGCGCCCGGGTTCACAACCTGAAGGGCGTGGATGTGGAGATCCCGCTCGGCCTGCTCGTCTGCATCACCGGTGTCTCCGGCTCCGGCAAGTCCACGCTGGTACATCAGGTGCTCTATCGCGCCATTGCGCACGCGCTCGGCCAGACGGAGGGCGGCGACCCGACCGGCCTCTACCGCGAACTCACCGGCACCGAGCGGTTGAACGATGTCGTGCTGGTGGATCAGAACCCCATCGGCCGCACGCCGCGCTCGAACCCGGTCACCTATATCAAAGCCTTCGACAGCATTCGGGAGCTCTTCGCTTCGCAGCCGGACGCAGAGCGGCGCGGCTACGGTGCGGGCCACTTTTCGTTCAACGTACCGGGCGGCCGCTGCGATGTCTGCGAGGGGGACGGTACGGTCACGGTCGAGATGCAGTTCCTCGCCGACGTGGAGCTTCCCTGCGAGGAATGCAACGCGACGCGCTACAAAGCCTCGACGCTGGAGATTCGCTACAAGGGTAAGAACATCTCCGAGGTGCTGCAACTCTCGGTCAAGGAGGCGCTGCGCTTCTTTGCCGGCCACCCTCGGATTCTTGACAAGCTGGCGGTACTCGACGAAGTCGGCCTTGGCTACGTCCGGCTCGGCCAATCCGCCACCACACTCTCCGGCGGTGAGGCGCAGCGGGTCAAGCTGGCCGCCCATCTGGCGACCGTGCGCACCGGCGCCGGCAAAGCAGGCCGCTCCCGCACCCTCTACATCCTCGACGAGCCCACCACCGGGCTCCACTTCGACGATGTCGGGAAGCTCTTGCATGCGCTTCGCAAGCTCATCGATGGCGGCGGCTCGTTGCTGGTCATCGAGCACAATCTCGACGTCATCAAGTCCGCCGACTGGGTCATCGATATGGGTCCCGAAGGGGGCTCCGGTGGTGGAGAGATCATCGCCGTGGGCACTCCTGAAGAGATCGCCGCGACAGAAGGCTCACACACCGGCTACTGGCTGAGCCGTGTGCTCAGGGATGTTCCCGACAGAGTGCAGGTAGCCGTTTAAGGATCAGTTATGAAGTTGCTGCATATAGGAATCTTATTCAGTCTCAGCTGTGTCGCGTCTGCACAGCAGACCACGTTGCCGCCCGGGGCGCATTCCCCGGATGAAGCTCCAGCCACTCCTGCTGCCACCCCTTCGCTCTCGCTTGGCAAGCCGGCTGGTATCGCACCACAGCTCGCCTCCGCCGAGGACAAGATCGAGGCCCATGACTACGACGCGGCACGTCCCGCGCTGCTGGGCTATCTTCAGCAGCACCCCAGCGATGCTCGCGCCCTCTTCGATCTGGCCTTTGTGGAGGATTCGACCGGCCAACAGGATGCGGCAGAGCGCGACTACGGACGGGCAATCGCGGCTAATCCCAAACAGTTCGAGTCGCATGCGGCGCTTGGGCTGCTCTACGCGCAGACCAACCGGCCCGACCGTGCACTGCCGGAGCTGCAGACCGCCAGCGGGCTCCAACCGGCAAGCCACGACGCAGCCGCGCAGGCACAGGTGTGGCGCAGTCTCGCCCAACTGCAGGTTGCCACCGATCCAGCCGCTGCCAAGCAGTCCATGCTGAAGGCCCTGCAACTGACGCCGGGGAGCGACTCCCCTGCCGATCTGGTGCTGACCGGCCAGATCGCCGAGGCGAATGGAGATACGGACGACGCCGCGATCGCCTACAAGCGAGCGCTTTCGGCGGATCCAGCCTCTGCCGGCGCCACCTCCGGCCTGGCCCATCTACTGCTGCAGCAGAAGAAGCCGCAGGAGGCGGAGGCGCTGCTGCGTCCCGCGCTCGCCAAACATCCCGAGGACGCCGGTTTGACCGCGCAACTGGCGACTGCCCTTGCCGCCGAAGGAAACGATCCGGAAGCGATGGCGACACTCGAAAAACTGCATCAGATGCAGCCCTCGAACGCCGCCGTGACCCACATGCTGGCCGATGCCGAGCTACGCAGCGGTGCCGCAGATAAGGCCTCTCCCTTGCTGGCGGAGGCGGTACAGGCTGCGCCCAACGATGCCGGCCTGCTTACCGACTATGGCCAGAGCCTGATCTATACCAAACAGTTCGCCGCTGCGGTGCCAGTCCTTGAGCGTGCTACCACCGCCGATCCGCATGCCGAGGAGGCCTGGGGAGGACTCGCATTCGCCCACGCGCAGCTCCATCAGGACGCGGAAGCGCTGAAGGACCTTTCAGCCCGTCAAAAAATCGCGCCAGATACGACAGAAACACTGTTCCTTTGGGCAACTTCGTACGATAATCTCCACCAGATGAAGCAGGCGGCTGAGTATTACGACCGGTTCCTCGCAGCCGCGCACGGCAAATACCCGAATGAGGAATGGCAAGCGAAACACCGGTTAGTGGCCTTGGGACACGGTCGCTGACCGCGCACAGGATGTACGAGGTGGGCTATGCGTCCGATCGGTCTGCTCCTGTTCGTCGCTCTCTTCCTCACACCGCTCTCCCATGCTTCGGGCTTCGATAAGAAGCCGTTGGATTCTCTTGCGCTGTCGGCGCTGGCTACGAAGGCGAATCTCGCTTCGCCCAAAGATCAATGCTTCCTCTACGCCGAGCTGGTGCATGGGATGACCGAGCTCGCCGGCCGCCAGATCAACGACGGAGAAGATGCGTCCGCTACCCTGCGCTCGGTTCGTGACTACACGGAGAAGATCCACCTCGGGATGGCCAACGACACCAAGCGGCTCAAGAACGCGCAGCTCTTGATGGAGCACACCACCTTCCGGCTCAATGAGTATCTGCACTCTGCGGGACTGGACGATCGCCCGGTGCTTGAGACCACACTGAAGAACCTGAATCAAGTGCAGAGTGAGCTCATGATGCAGGTCTTCCGCCACTGAAGCACGTGCGGCCGCCCTCGCCAGCGCGTTTCTTCCTGAGTGGAACCCTCTGGGTGTGTGTTGTGGGCGCCCTCCTGCAAAGCAATGTGGGGCATGCCCAGCGAACCAAGGATCCACTGACCGCGACCCAGGAAGAGCAGGTTCGCGACGTCGCCGATCAGCCAAACGAGCGCGTCAAGCTCTACATCACGTTCATCGAGCAGCGAACGGACGGGATCCACCACGCCGTCGTGCACCCGGACACGCAGCATCCGGGCATCGAGATCCACGACTTCATGCAGGAGTTCACCCGCCTGATCGACGAGTTGCAGGACAATCTCGACAGCTATGACGAATCCCACAGCGACATCCGCAAGTCGCTGCACTTCCTACTGGAACACGCAGCCAAGTGGCCCGCCACGCTCAACGAACCGCCGTCGTCACCGGATTATGATTTTGCCCGCAAGACCGCATTGGAAACGGTGGACGGCATGACGAATGCGGCTAAGACGCTCCTGACATCGCAGGAAGAGTATTTCGCAAAGCACAAACCGCCAAAAAAATAGGCGGCTCCGCGTCTTTCCATCCCTTCACTGCATCTTTGAAGACTGAGGCATCGGCATGGAAGTGGCTCTTAGTTTTCTCGAACGGGTTGTGATCGTCGGCATCGGCATCTTTGCGCTCTATCAGTGCTTTCAACTGGGGGAGCGCGGCCCTCTCTCACGCCCAGCCGCACTCTGGACCGTTCGCATCTGCCTCATCGTTGTCGCAGCCGTGTGTTTCTTTACGATCGCCAATCTGCTTGGCACCCGTTAGGGATACTGAGTGAGTACTCTTGTCATCTGGACCGAAGCGAAGTGCAGCGATCTGCTTTGCCCCCTCGTCGCGCGAGCCAGTGACTAGAGCAGAAGCCGGGATGATGTCATGTATTGAGTGAGGCGATGTAGGCATTTTCTTTGGCGAACATGCCTGACGAGAGTGGCGCTTCACCTTACAGCAACCCGGCTTCTGCTCTAAGGTGGACATCACTGCAAGGATCGGCCTTTGTTATTCGGTAACCCTGGGAAACACAACTTGCTCCCGCGCTGCGCAGCCATGGGTGTATCCCGAAGTCGGCGGTTATAGGCCTTCACGTTGCACTGCCCGGTTCCCTGCTTCTGCCCCTTGAACCAGAACTTGCCGAAGTCGAAGGCGATTTGTCCCTTCTTCGCCAGCTTGTCGTCCGCCCCTGGATATTGCGGAACGAAGACACCGACCACGCCCAATGTTCCCTTTGCCTTCACTGCGTCGACTAACGAGTTCATCACTAAGTTTGGGACTTCCTTGCCCGCGGCGTTGTGACACTGATAGCCGATGCACTCGGAACCGCAGTCCGCACCCAAACCACCGGTCAGCTCCCGGATCTGCTCACCGACCTCACCATCCTTCGTATCGATCGGGATGGCGCCAATCTGCTTGGCCAGCGCCAGGAGCCGCCACCTGCGGTCCTTCATCCCATTACTCACAGAGTAGAGGCAGACGCAATAGTCCAGTCCGGTGTCTTCCGGCCGCGTCCTAACTGCATCATGAAACATCTGCGCTCGTCGCTGGGCACCTCTTAACTGGATCCTAGCTTTTGTGGATCCTAGCTCTTGCGGAAGCGGCTGGGCGTATCTCCTGTCTGCTGTTTGAAGATGCGGCAGAAGTACTGCTCGTCTTCGAACCCGCATCGATAGCCGATCTCTTTGACGGCGAGAGAGGTGCTTCGTAGCATTTCGCGCGCAGCACTCACCTTCAGATGGATCCGGTATTGATGTGGGCTCACCCCTGTGTGCTCCCGGAAAGTTCTCCGGAAGGATGAGTAACTGACATTGAGTTTTTTCGCAAGATCCGTGAGGCCGATCTCGCGGGTAGGCACGGAGACCAGTAGAGCCTTCGCCTGCTCCACCATCTGGGACTGACTTTGCACCAGACCCGTATTCGAAGGCCCCCTCGTCTGGGTCGACGAGTAGATCAAGGAGAGCATGATGCTGGTCTGCCCCGCCATGACCTGCTGCAATGCCGGCGTGTTTTCACGAACATGGCGGAAGAGCTGATGAAAGCTTTCCAGCATCGATCGTTCGCCGCGAATGCGCACCGTCGGATTGTTCCTGGAAAAGAAGCCCGTGCCGAATATTTGTTGTACTGTTTGCCCGGAAAATCCAACCCAATGTTCGTGCCATCCCACGGCACGGTCGGGTTGATAGCGGTGCCAGAGGCCCGGAACGAGGAGAATTGCATCGCCTGCAGAAAGACGGGTGGTCATTTTGTCCGTCTCAAAGAGGCCCGATCCCTCAGAGATGTACACGATCTGATATTCCAACAAACGTCTTCCACGATCCCAGTCAAAGTGATGCGACGGAGGGTGCTCGACCGGCGGGTAAGGATGATTCGCCGTGATGCGGCTCTCCCCACAGGTCGTCACGTACCAGCCCCAGCGACGCGCAGACGGTTGAACCTTGAAGTAACGGAAGTAGACGGATTTTTTTGAAGTTGCTCGGGGCGTGATCATTTTGTGCACTAGTCCTGTCAGTATATGCACTGCCCAACGTATACCGAGGCCCGTAATGTGATTGCCGCCGCGAAAGATCCCACTTGACGCCAGCAATCCCGATCCACGATTCCGGAGGGCACATGAAGCTGCACTCGACGCATATTCGAGAAACCCTGGGCACCTTGCTGCTCTTGCTTGTCGCCCTTTGCTCTGTCTCTGCATACGCTCAGCAGTATCTCGGCACACTGGCAGGCGAGGTCACCGACCCCACCTCGGCCAAAGTTGCGAATGCCACCGTAGCAGCGACAGAGATGACTACGAACTTCACCACGCACGCTACGACCAACGCGTCGGGACTCTACTCCATTCCATTCTTGAATCCCGGCACCTACAAGATCACAATCGAAGCGCCGGGATTCCGGACGGAGACGCGCACCGGTGTTGTTTTAACCGCGGGGGCCAATCAGCAGGTGGACTTCGCCTTGAAAACAGGCGGAACAACCGAAAGCGTGATTGTCACCAGTGAGACAGCGTTGCTGGATACGGGTTCGCCAAACATTGCTACCACCTTGAGCACGAAGGAAGTTACGGACCTTCCCAATGTCGGCCGCAATCCCTTCGTGCTGGCGACTCTTGCCGCCGGCGTCATCAACGGAGGTTCGGGCGGCTACTTTCAGGGGAAGGCGAGTCAATTTACCAATCCGTTCAGCGGCGTAGCTGTACAACTGGTCTCCAATGGCAGCGGCGGTCACAACCGGCTAACCTTGAACGGCATTCCGGACGATCCGGCAGAACGGCTCTCCGGTGCAGGCTACACCGGCTTCGTGCCGTCACCAGAGGCGGTTCAGGAGGTCAAGGTGCAAACCTCGATCTTCGACGCGCAGGTGGGTCACGGGAATGGCACGGTGACCAATACCGTCGTTCGTTCTGGAAACAACAGCCTGCACGGGGCTGCTTATTACGTGTTTCAAAATACCTACCTGAATGCGAACACCTACGAGAAGGTGCCGAACCAAGACACCACCGCGCCCGGAGTAACAGCGACTCCCCGCAACAACGACCAGCTTAGCCAGACCGGCTTCGTTCTCGATGGTCCCGTATATATTCCGAAAGTCTACAACGGCCACGACAAGACCTTCTTCATGGTGGCCTTCGAGCGATATGCGTCGCATACTGCGATCAACTATTCGTCGCGTGTCCCGACTGCGGCGGAGCGCAGCGGTGACTTCTCTGCCCTGTGCAACGCCTTCAACGGCGCTGGACTTTGCACCTCGGGCGTTCAACTATATCAACCGAACTCTCCGGTCGATGCGAACGGCAACCGTACGGCCTACTATCCGAATAACAACATCGCTTCGGCCATTACGCCTGCAGGTGCGGCGATGGTGAGCTATCTGCCATTGCCCAACGTGCCAGGTGCGGCGTTTACCGGGACGAACTACATTTCTGCGCAAACCTCTTATCCCAGCACGTATCCGTCGTTTATTGCTCGCTTCGATCAGGCAATCGGCGCGAATAATAAGCTAAATGTCGTCTTCTTCCGTTCTGGGCTGACCCAGAACTATCCGCTCCAGGGCTTTCCCAAGGGCATTGGCCCGGGCGGCTACGGTTATAACGTCTACCGCAATAACCGCGGCGGCAGCCTGGACGACGTACATCAATTCTCCTCCAGCCTAGTGCTCGACTCACGCTTCGGGCTGCTCTATCATCCCTTCGGCCTGACCTATCCAGGCAGCTCCAAATTCGATCTCTCCACGATCGGCATCTCCGGCGCCGGCCTTCCCTACGCGACGTTCCCGGGGATTACGACGTCCGATGGTTACGCCACTCTGGCGGCTGGAGCCGGCGGACAGATCAGCACCAACACGACCGGCTCTCTGGAGGAGATTCTCACGAAGTCGCTGGGCAATCACACCATTCGTTTTGGATTTGAAGGAAACCTGATCCGGTATAACGTGCAGAATCCGCAGAGCGGCTTCGGCAATACCTCCGGACCATCGGGATCGCAGAGCTCACTCAGCTTCGATCGCCGCTTCACTCAGCAAAACTCCGTGACTACACCAGTGGGCGCGGATCCGAATTCGGGCGACCCGATCGCTTCGCTCCTGCTGGGAGCTTTCTCAGCAGCGTCTTACAACATCACGCCTGCATACGCTCTGCAGCAGATCTACGCAGCCCCGTTTGTGCAGGACGACTGGAGAGCTACGCAGAAGCTCACCGTGAATCTTGGCCTGCGCTGGGATTACGAGTCCCCCTTCACAGAGCGTTACAACAAACAGGTCTCCAGCTTCTGCCTGACATGCAAGAATCCACTGCAAGCTTCCGTTCCCGGCCTGCCGCTGAACGGCGGTCTTCAGTTCACTAGTGGCGCGGATCGCTTTCCATACCCGCGCGACCTGAACAACTTCCAGCCGCGCATTGGCGCTGCGTATCAGGCCTTTCCGAACACGGTGGTGCGGGGCGGCTTTGGCATCATTTACTTCAATACGCTGGAAAGCCCCATCGGCACCGGATTCAGCCAGACGACGAGCTACAACAACTACACCAATAGTGCTCCCTTGAATCCGCTGAACAATCCTTTTCCAACGGGTGTTCTTCTTCCCAGCGGCAGTTCCCTTGGACTGTCCACAGCACTGGGTCAGAGCATCAGCTTCGTCGATCCCCACCACGTACAGCCGAAGAGCGCGCAGTATTCGGCGAGCGTTCAGCAGCAGTTTGCCGGGAACCTTGCTTTGCAGATTGCTTACGTGGGCAGCCGACCGACTCGCCTGGAGGTGAACCACGACATCAACTTGCTGCCACAGCAGTACTACAACCAGGGACAGGCCGGCGTGAATTTCCTGACAGCAACGACCATGAACCCTCTTGCCGGCAAGCTCCCCCAGGCGCCAGGATTGAATGGCAGCACCATCGCGCGGAACCTGCTGCTGCTTCCATATCCGGAGTTTGGATCCGTAACGGAGCAGTATTCCTCCATCGGCAGCGCGCCCTACAATGCACTGCAGGTACAGGTATCGCGACCCATGAAGAACCACTTTTCCCTTCAGGGCAACTTCACCTGGGACAAGCTGATGACCCGGAACAGCTTTGTTGACAACTATGCGGCCGCAAGCGGCCACCTCTCCTCGATCCAGGACTCTGCCCCGACGATATTCGGAAATGTCTTCGGAACACTGGAGTTCCCGAGGTTCCTGACGAGACCCGCCTATGAGCGGCTGGCCATCGGTGGATGGCAATTGAACAGTGTGGTCCGCTTCTCGAATGGCCCCCTCATCAGCGCCCCTTCGAACGTCGACATTATTGGAAATCCACGTTCGGCGAACCAGACCTACCAACGCGCCTTCAACACCTGCTATGAGAACACGGCTGGCCAACCTGTGGAGACCGTGGTGAACTCGTCGACGGGCCTGCCGACGCTGACAGGCTGTGATTCTCTTTCCCCGGCTCCGGCATTTCGGCAGCGGCTGAGCTTCACATCGCAATCGAACAGCAGCGTCCTCAACATCCGGCAGACGATCTATCCGCTACTGGACGCGTCGCTCTTCAAACAGTTTGTGATTCGGGAAGGGACCAGCTTTGAGATCCGCGGCGAGTTTTTCAATATCTTAAATACTCCGAACTTCGGCGCTCCGAATACGACAGTGGGCGCTGCGAATTTCGGTTCGGTAGCCTCCACCTCCGGCGTCCTGACGCAGGCGAACGATGCCCGCATTGGGCAGCTCACAGCTCGCATCAACTTCTAAAGAAATATGTTGTAAAGAAACTATGGTTCGACGCATCCGACACCCGCAGGGCATACGCATGCCCGCAAGGCTAAGAAATGCAGCACTCGCGTTGATGCTGCTGCCACTGTGTCTTGCGCATGCCGAGTCGCGTGCGGCAAGCGGGCAGGACTCGCTGGCTCGCGGCTTCGCCAACCCTCCTGCCACGGCGAAGCTTCGCTGCTATTGGTGGTGGCTGAACGGCCACACGACCAAGGAGACGATTACCCGCGATCTGACCGAAATGCAGCGCAAAGGCTACGGCGGCGTCCTTCTGGTCGATGCGAATGGATCCGGGCAAGCTGGGAATGAGACTGTTCCGCCCGGGCCTGAATTCGGCTCGCCTGCGTGGACGGCGCTCTATCTTCATGCGCTCAAGACTGCCGATGAGCTCGGTCTGGAAGTCACGCTGAACATCACCAGCGGTTGGAACCTGGGCGGCCCGTGGGTGAAGCCGGAGAATGCTTCCAAGCTGCTGACCTTCTCACGCAGCATTGTCAGCTCCGGAGATGCGAAGAACATCAAGCTGTCGGCGCCACCCACCAGAGAGGGCTTCTATCGCCAGATCGCCGTCCTCGCATATCCGCTTCATGCCGGAGTCGATCTGCCGGGAACATCCAACGCACGGCGACCGATTGCGAAGCTCGCACTCAAAGCCTCCGCGACCGAGGGGGGCTTCTCTATGCCGAACCTTTCCGGACTACTCAGCGACGCCGATCCCAATGCCGGCCACAGCGATCGGGATGCAGATGTCGCCGAAGTTCAGGACATCTCCTCTCATGTCGACGACGACGGCACACTCCACTGGACACCCCCTGCCAATTCCACCGAGCACTGGGAGGTGCTACGCGTCGGCTACACGGCTTCGGGCGCCAAGGTCTCTACCTCCTCCGGCGCCTGGCAAGGTCTCGCCATCGACTACCTCGACCCCAGCGCGCTGGATCTCTATTGGAAGACCAGCGTCCTGCCGCTGATTGAGGCGGCTAAGCCCTACAAGTCCCTGAAGTACATCGCTTCCGACTCCTGGGAGTTGGGCGGCACCAACTGGACTCCGGCCTTTCGCGAAGAGTTTCGTAAGCGGCGCGGTTACGATCCTGTTCCCTATTTGCCTATCGTCTCCGGACGCATCCTTGGCTCCCGCGAACGCAGCACCCGGTTTCTCGCGGATCTTCGCCGCACCGTCGCGGACCTCGTCAACGAACACTACAACCGTCTTGCCGAGCTGGCGAAGAGCTTCGGCCTCGGCACGCAGTGTGAGTCCGGCGGACCACACTCGGCGCCTCTCGACGCGCTGGAGACGTTCAGGTTTGCCGCCGTAGTTCAGACCGAATACTGGGCCTATTCCAAAGAACATCGCAGCGCGGATGAAGACCGCTTCTTCGTCAAAGAGGCCTCCAGCGCCGCCCACGAGTATGGCAAGCAGCTGGTTGCCGCGGAAGGGATGACTTCCATTGGCAATCACTGGAACGAATCGCTGGGGCTGAACCTGAAGCCGTCCTTCGATCAGGCAGTCACCGAGGGCCTGAACCGCATGGTGTGGCACACGTTCACCTCGTCCCCGGCAGAGTTGGGACTGCCGGGACAGGAGTACTTTGCGGGCACGCATCTGAACACCAATGTCACCTGGTGGCGTGATGCGGCGGCGTTCACCAGCTATCTGAATCGGGCTCAGTTTCTATTGCAACAAGGCCAGCCAGTCAGCGATGTTCTTTACTACTACGGGGACATGGTTCCCAACTTCGTCAGATTGAAGAAAGATGATCCCGCGAGAGTCTTGCCCGGGTACGACTATGACGTCACCAGCACGGACGCACTTCTTCACCGTTTGCAGCAGACGGCGGGAGCCGCGCACGCAGCCGACCTGCATACGCCAGAAGGCATTCACTACCGTGCGCTTGTGCTGCCTGCCTATCGCATACCCCCGCTGAGTGCACTCCAGTTTGCGGAGAGATACATGCGGTCCGGCGGCATCCTCGTCGGGCTGCGACCCTTGCGTCCTCAGGGCATCGTTCCTGAAGCGGATATGAACCGATTCGCAGAGATCGCTGCCGATTGGGGCCCTTGCGAGCAGTCCTCGAACCATCATGTTGCTGTCGGCAAGGGGCAGCTTTTTTGCACCCCCAACGCTCGCGAAGCATTGCGCTCCCTCAACATTCCGCCGGATCTGGAGACACTGCCCGCGGCAACCACCTCAGTGGATTACATTCATCGCCGCATCCGCGTGGGAAATGGCACGCAGGATACCGACATCTACTTCCTGCGCAACACCCGACCCGTGCCATTGCAAACCACCGTGATTCTTCGCATCTTCGGCCGGCAACCGGAACTCTTCGATGCTGTCACCGGTGAGGTCACACCCACTCTCCTCTACACAACGACGGCAGACAGGCGGACGAGCCTGCCGCTGACGCTCGAGCCTTACGGTTCCGTCTTCGTCATCTTCCGCCATAGCTCAACCGGTCATGCCGTCACTCGACTATCTCTCAATCATGCGATGCTGTACGACGCGTCCACCAATCATCTTCCGTTGGGATTGTCACTGACCGCTACTCGACTCAATACGCCCACCCCGGGAACCTACGATCTATCCCACGCAGACGGCTCGCGAGAACAGTTCGTTGTTCGGCGCGCAGTGCCGATCGCCTTGTCCGGCAAGTGGACTCTCACGTTTCCGCCGGGCTGGGGCGCGCCTGCATCCGTCCAGATGTCCACGCTGCAATCGTGGACCGAGTCCAGCGATCCCGGAATTCGCTTCTTCTCCGGCACCGCAACCTATCACACGCAGCTCAATCTGACTGCCGCGCAGCTTGCATCGTCACGGGCATCTGGCTCACTGTGGCTCAATCTGGGCGACGTCCATGAAGTGGCCGACATTCGCGTCAACGGCAAGAGCGCCCAGACTCTGTGGAAGCAGCCATGGTCAGCGCGCGTGGACTCCCTTTTGAAACCAGGCGCCAACGATATTGAGATCGATGTGACCAACCTATGGCCGAATCGCATTATCGGCGATGCGCAGTCTGCCGCTGACAAGCACTACACGTGGACCAACATTCGCTACTACAACAAGGACTCCCCACTGCTGCCTTCCGGCCTGATAGGACCGGTATCGCTCCAACCTCTGTACCGTTCTCGTCTTCATGATTGATCTAGATCATTTTCGGTATAGGTGTCGAGGGTCTGGCGCAAGCTCCTGTGGCTTTTCTTCAAGGAAAAGCCACGCCGAGTGGATCTCCGCGCTACACTGCATTCCCGAAAGAATGATCTAACGGCGAACAAGAGATTTCCATTCCACGTGGTGCACGTCATCGAAAGGCTTCCGGCATGAGTCACACTCCGAAACTTCGCGTTGGTCTGTTCGGCGTAGGCCTCGCCGCGTACTGGCCTGACTTCGAAGGCCTGGAAGCGCGACTCACGTCGTATCTTCAGGTGGTTGCCGAGCGTCTCGCAGGAACGAATCGAGAACTCATCGACTTCGGCATGATTGACGGCTCAGAACGCTCGGCTGAGGTTGCGCATCAGGTTCGGCGGGAAGACATTGATCTGCTGGTCATCTATGTCACCACCTATGCGCTCTCTGCGACGGTCCTGCCGATCGTCCGGCGCGCCAAGGTTCCAGTGCTGGTGCTGAACCTGCAACCTACAGCAGCTCTGGACTACGAACGGTTCAATGCGCTGCCCAACCGCACCACCATGACCGCCGAATGGCTCGCCTATTGCTCGGCATGCCCCATGCCGGAACTTGCGAATGTTTTCATGCGCTCTGGCATTCCCTTCCACCAGGTCCACGGCGTCCTGGGGGACTCCATCGCGGACGACCCCGAGTGCTGGAGCGAGATCCAGAGCTGGCTCGACGCCGCGCATGTTGCCCACACGCTCGCCCATACCCGACTGGGCCTGATGGGGCACTACTACTCCGGCATGCTGGATATCGCAACGGACCTGATTTCCGTGGCCTCTGTCTTCGGCATCGATATCGCTATGCTTGAGCTGGACGAACTCACGGCCCTGCGTCTTGCGGTGCCAGACTCCGCACTCCCCGCCAAACTTGAAGAGCTGCGAGGGACGTTCGATATCCAGCCTGACTGCGCAAGTGACGAACTCGCCTGCTCTGCCCGCACTGCCATCGCGCTCGAGCAGTTTGTCGCGACGCATAGCCTGGGCGCCTTGGCCTACTTCTACAAAGGCACTCCTGGCAGCGCGAATGAAGACACAATCGCCTCCATCATCCTGGGCACTTCCATGCTCACAGCTCGCGGCATTCCAACCGCGGGCGAGTATGAGATCAAGAACGTCCTGGCTATGAAGATTCTGGACACCTTCGGTGCAGGCGGCTCCTTCTCTGAGTACTACGCCGTGGACTTCGCCGACGATGTGGTCCTGCTCGGTCACGATGGCCCTGGACATACGGCCATTGCCGAAGGACGCACGAAGGTCCGCCCGTTGCAGGTCTTCCATGGCAAGGTCGGCCGCGGCCTTTCAGTAGAGATGAGCGTGCAGCACGGCCCAGTCACCCTGCTCTCTGTCGTGGAATGCAAGGAGAAAGGCTTTCGCCTGGTGGTCGCCGAGGGACGAACCGAACCTGGAGCGGTGCTGCGGATCGGCAATACCAATAGCCGTTTTCGCTTCCCGATCGGCGCACGCGCATTCTTGCATCGATGGAATGCACAAGGGCCGGCCCATCACTGCGCTGTCGGCCTGGGCCATATTGCAACCAAGCTGCAGAAGCTGGCTCTTCTGCTTAGCATTGATATGACGCAGATCTGTTGATCACATGTAAATGACTCCAACGAATGGGAATATGCTAGAGTCACGTTTCCCTTGAGAACGCTTTGCGAGAAGGGCTGTCCGCGAAATCAGCATCTGGGAGATCTGCATTTGGGCACCGGGAATCCGTTCTTCGACCACCCCATCCTGAATTCGCCGTACAAGTACCCACTGCAGCATTGGGAGCTTGACGCGGAAGGCCAGCCAACCCAGAAGGTATTGCCCGGGCGCCGTCAGGCAAAGTTCGTCACGCCGATACCAAAACCGCGTAAACAAAAGGGCGGCGCAACACAAGGAAAGCTTTCACTCGAAGACGACGGTGGCATCTCCACAGACGAGCAGGAATACGTCATCGCGCCGCTGCTCAATGAATTCAGAGCACAACTTGAGCAATGGAGGCGTCTGCCGAATCCTACCGACTGGGGCGTGACGCCGGAGACCGCCCGGCTGCTCCAGCATTGGCGCCACTACGAATTTCAAAACACGCGACCTTTCTTCTGTCAGGTCGAGGCAGCCGAGACGGTCATCTGGCTTACCGAAGTTGCAAAGGCCGGACGAACGGGCAAAGCTTTCCTTGAGCATCTTGCGAAGGCGAATCGCGACGCGAATCCCGGACTCGACCGACTGGCGCTCAAGCTGGCGACGGGTGCAGGAAAGACGACGGTTATGGCCATGCTCATTGCTTGGCAGACCATCAATGCTGTGCGCCGTCCCAACAGCCCAAACTTCACGCGGGGGTTTCTGGTCGTCACTCCTGGCCTCACCATCAAAGACCGGCTCCGCGTGCTCCAACCCAACGATCCTGACAGCTACTACAAGAACCGCGATCTTGTGCCCGCCGACATGCTCATCGATATGGAGCGGGCGAAGATCGTTATCACGAATTACCACGCGTTCAAGCGACGGGATGAGCTTGAACTGGCAAAGGGAAACCGCGCGCTCCTTGCTGGGCGTAGTGGAGAACTGGAGACGATCGAGCCCGAGGGCAAAATGCTCCAGCGCGTCATGTCCGACTTGATGGGCATCCGCAATGTCCTGGTCCTCAATGACGAAGCGCATCACTGCTACCGCGAGAAGCCGGGCGGAGCGGAAGAGAGCGATCTCACATCGGAAGAGCGGCAGGAGGCCGAGCACAATCGAGAGGCAGCACGGCTCTGGATCAAAGGACTGGAGACGGTGGAGCGAAAGCTTGGCATCCAGCGTGTTGTCGATCTCTCCGCGACCCCGTTCTTTCTCCGTGGCTCGGGCTACCGGGAGGGCACGCTCTTTCCCTGGACCATGAGCGACTTCTCCCTCATGGACGCGATCGAGAGCGGCATCGTGAAGCTGCCCCGCGTTCCCGTCGCCGACAACATTTCCGGCAACGATGCCCCGGTCTTCCGCAACCTCTGGGAGCACATTCGCAAGGACATGCCTCGCAAAGGCCGTGGGAAGTCTGAGGGTCTGGACCCACTGAGGCTGCCGACGCAGCTATATACGGCGCTCGATGCGCTGTACGGCCACTACAAACTCACCTTCGAGGCATGGAAGGCGCAGGGGATGACTGTCGAGCCGTGTTTCATCATCGTCTGCCAGAACACCTCTGCCTCGAAGCTCGTCTACGACTACATCTCCGGCTTTACCCGCACGGATGAGAACGGCGCGGAACGGCTCAAAGAGGGCCGGCTGGCGTTGTTTCGTAATTACGACGAGCATGGCAACCCTCACCCACGTCCGCGGACCTTGCTCATCGATAGCGAACAGCTCGAGTCTGGCGATGCACTCGATCCTCAATTCCGAGCCGCGGCCGCACTGGAGATTGAGCGCTTCCGTAGCGAGAAAGCGGAGCGCGGGGACCAGACCGAGTCCAGCGATCAGGACCTGCTGCGCGAGGTCATGAATACCGTCGGCAAGCGTGGCCGGCTCGGTGAGTCCATCCGCTGCGTCGTGTCCGTTTCCATGTTGACTGAGGGCTGGGACGCGAACACGGTCACTCATGTGTTGGGCGTGCGCGCCTTTGGCACACAACTCCTCTGCGAGCAGGTGATTGGCCGCGCCCTGCGCCGTGCTTCCTACGACTTGAACGAGGAGGGGCTTTTCAATGTGGAATATGCAGACATCCTCGGCATTCCCTTCGACTTCACGGCCAAGCCGGTGGTCTCCCCGCCGCAGAAGCCGCTCGAAACCATCCAAGTGCGAGCGCTTCCAGAACGCCCGGCGCTCGAGATTCGCTTTCCGCGCGTGCAGGGCTACCGCACCGAGTTGCCCGACCAGCAGATCGAAGCGGCATTCAACGAAGACTCGACCTTTGACCTGACACCGGAGCAGGTAGGCGCGTGCAACACGCGTAACGAAGGCATCATCGGCGAGGGCATCAACCTCACCGTCGAGCACCTGAAGGAGACGCGTCCCTCCAGCATCCTCTATAACCTCACGGTCCGCCTGCTGAACACCACTTGGCGCGAGGCCGGCCAGCCCTTCGACCAGAACCTGTTTGGCCCGCTCAAGCGCATCGTCAAGCAGTGGCTCGACCAATATCTGATCTGCACCGGCGGTACCTATCCCGCGCAGATCCTCTATCCCAGCTTGGCGGACCGCGCCTGCGAGCGCATCACGGCAGCCATCACCGCGAAGACCGCTGGAGCCGCGCCGATCAAGGCGTTGCTCGATCCCTTCAATCCCGAGGGCTCCACGCGGCATGTCAGCTTCATCACCTCGAAGACCACGCGCTGGCAGACAGACTCACGGCGCTGCCACATCAACTGGGTCATCCTGGACAGCGACTGGGAGTCGGAGTTCTGCCGCGTTGCCGAGCAGCACCCACTGGTGCGCGCCTACGCCAAGAACCATAGCCTCGGCTTCGAAGTTCCCTACCGCTGCGGCGGTGAGAATCGTATCTATCGGCCGGACTTCCTGGTGTTGGTCGAGGATGGCCACGGGGAGAGCGATCTGCTGCATCTGGTGGTAGAGATCAAGGGCTACCGGCGCGAAGATGCAAAAGACAAAAAGCTCACCATGGATACCTACTGGATACCCGGCGTGAACAACAGCAGCAAGTTCGGGCGCTGGGCCTTTGCCGAGTTCACTTCCCTCTATACCATCGAGTCGGAGTTTATCCGCGAGGTCGAGACCCACTTCAACCAAATGATCGCGACAACTGCCGGTCCGGTCTCCGTGAACCACGCTCATTCCTAAGGACACCATGGCGACCACCCGGCTCCCGAAAGCTCCCAAACCCGACAAGAAGGTTGAGGCGTTCACCCACGACGATGCCTCACGGCGCAACCTGCCCACGGCGGAGTTCCAGTCCGTGATGCGGGAGGAGGAGCAGCGACCCATCCGCGTCGCCTACGAGCGGCGCAATCGGGATCTCGATCCGCAGTTGATCTGGCGCGGCAAGTATGACGCGGAGGGCAATGCCTCCAATCTGGTGGTGCCCGCGCCGCCGCTCTATATCCAAGAGAAGGTGCACCCCAAGGCCATCATCGACGACCTGCGGCGACGCAGCCGGAGCGATCGAGCAGAGTCGGAGACGCAACCGAATCTCTTTGCCGATTTCAACGGGCTGCCTACGGAGGATGCGAAGACGGAGTTCTACCAGCACGACGCGCACTGGTCCAACCGCATGATCCTGGGCGACAGCCTACAGGTGATGGCCTCGCTGGCGGAGCGCGAAGGGCTGCGCGGCAAGGTGCAATGCATCTACCTCGACCCGCCCTACGGCATCAAGTTCAACTCAAACTTCCAGTGGTCCACCACCAGCCGCGATGTGAAGGACGGGAATGTTGACCACATCACCCGCGAACCGGAGCAGGTGAAGGCCTTTCGCGATACCTGGCGCGATGGCATTCACTCCTATCTGACGTATCTGCGAGATCGCTTAGCAGTAGCGCGGGAACTACTGACCGACTCGGGCTCGATCTTTGTGCAGATTGGCGATGAGAATGTTCACCGCGTAAGAACCGTAATGGATGAAGTGTTCGGCGATGAGAACTGCATGAGCCAGATCTCGGTAAAGAAGACGAGTGGTGCAACCACCGAATTCCTTCCGGGAACTACTGACTTCATTCTTTTCTTTGCTAAGAACCGGCGATCTTTGAAATATCGCAGCACTTATGTGGAACGGCGCTTGGGAGACGATGGGGATAAGACGTACGCGTTTTACCAAGATGCAACCCTACATCGGCTCCGACCGAATCCCGTTCAACTGACTCAGCTTATCCGAGAAGAAGAAGCTGCAAGTCAGCTATACCGTCTCCAAACCCTTACCAGTCAGTCTCTGGGTCGTGAGAAAGGGGAGGGAGCGGCCAGCTGGTTCCCTGTTGCGATAGAGAATGCTTCTATCTTGCCGCCGAAGACGGCCAGATGGAAAACAAACGAATCAGGCATGAAACGGCTTCAAATGTCTAATCGAGTACAGAAGAGCAGCACATCGATTTCTTATGTCAGATTCCACGGCGACTTCAGGGTCTTTCCGGTAACAGATCTATGGACAGACACTCAGTCTGGAAGCGCAATGGAGAAGACCTACGTGGTACAGACCTCGCAAAAAATTGTCGAGCGCTGCATCCTCATGAGCACAGATCCCGGCGACCTAGTCCTCGACCCAACCTGCGGCTCTGGCACTACCGCCTACGTCGCTGAGCAATGGGGACGGCGCTGGATCACCATCGACACCTCCCGAGTCGCGCTCGCGCTGGCTCGTGCTCGCATCATGGGTGCACGCTACCCCTACTATCTCCTCGCCGACTCACCCGAAGGACAGCGGCAGGAGAGCAAGCTGACCGGTCGCACGCCTGCAGACGCCGCAACCGGCCGGAGGCTCAACCAGGGCTTCGTCTACGAGCGCGTGCCGCACGTCACGCTCAAGTCCATCGCCAACAATGCCGAGATCGATGTGATCTGGGAGGACTTTCAGACGCGGCTCGAACCGCTGCGCGAGAGCCTGAACACCGCCCTCAAGCAATCCTGGGAAGAGTGGCAGATACCGCGCGAGGCATCGGACACCTGGCCTGCACCCGCGACGCAACTGCACACGCAATGGTGGGAGCAGCGCATCGCCCGCCAGAAGGCGATTGATGCATCCATCGCGGCCAAGGCCGAGTACGAGTACCTCTACGACAAGCCCTACGACGACCCGAAGAAGGTGCGCGTCGCCGGACCCTTCACGGTTGAAAGCCTGTCGCCGCACCGTGTGCTCGCCGTCGACGAGAATGACAACCTGATCGAGAGTACAAGCACTGCCGACCCGCGCGACGCGCATGACTTTGCGCAAGTGATGCTGGAGACGCTGAAGACGGCGGGCGTGCAGCAGGCGCACAAGGAAGACCGCATCGCCTTCTCCTCGCTGATGCCGTGGCCCGGCTCGCTCATCTGCGCCGAGGGCCGCTACGAAGAGAGCGATGGCGCAGAAGGTAGCACAGAGCGCCGCGCCGCCATCTGTATCGGGCCGGAGTTCGGCACGCTGACCCGCGAAGACCTGGTGCGCGCCGCACGCGAGGCCGGCGACAGCAACTTCGACGTGCTGATCGCCTGCGCCTTCTCCTACGACGCGCAGTCTACCGAGCTGAACAAGCTGGGGCGCATCCGTGTACTGAAGGCGCGCATGAACGCCGACCTGCACATGGCGACCGACCTGAAGAACACGGGCAAAGGCAACCTGTTCGTCATCTTCGGCGAGCCCGACATCGAGCTGACCGAGGTGGACGGCGGCCAGATGCAGGTGAAGGTACGCGGCGTAGATGTCTTCCAGCCCTCGACCGGTGAAGTCCGCTCCAGTGGCCCGGAGGGCATCGCCTGCTGGTTTCTCGATACGGACTACAACGAAGAGAGCTTCTTCGTGCGGCATGCCTACTTCCTGGGCGCGGGCGACCCGTACAAGTCGCTGAAGACCACACTGAAGGCTGAGATCAACGAAGAGGCCTGGGCCTCCCTGAACAGCGATACCTCGCGGCCCTTCGCGAAGCCTGCCTCCGGCCGCATCGCCGTGAAGGTCATCAACCATCTTGGGGACGAGGTGATGAAAGTGCTGCGGGTGCACCCGTGAATGCTCCAGTCGAATTTCTGATCGCAGATACCTTCACCGGCAGCCTGGCTCGCCTGACCAGCGACGAGCAGAAGCTGGTGAAGACCACCGCCTTCGACCTGCAGGTGCATCCGGAGAACCCGGGCCACCAGTTCCATCGTTTGGAACGATCCAAGGATGCGAACTTCTGGTCGGTCCGCGTTGGCCGCGGCTTGCGCCTGATCGTCCATCGCACCCCCCAGAGCCTGCTGCTGTGCTATGCGAGCCACCACGATGCCGCATACCAGTGGGCCGAGCGGCGCAGGCTGGAGACGCATCCGAAGACCGGCGCGGCGCAACTGGTGGAGATACGCGAGCGCGTGGAAGAAGTGGTAGTGCCGAAGTATGTTGAAGAGGAGCGTCATGCACCTCCAAAACCGAAGGTGCTCTTCGGTTTATCTGACGGCGAGTTGCTGGCCTATGGCGTGCCGTCGGAGTGGCTGGCCGATGTACGCGAGGCAACCGAAGACTCGCTGCTGGAGTTGCTGAAGCACCTCCCCGCAGAGGCAGCGGAGGCATTGCTGAACCTGGCGGTGGGCATCAAGCCTCCGCGCCCGGAGCCTGCGCCACAGAACGCCAACCCATTCGAACACCCGGATGCGCTGCGGCGTTTCCGCGTGATGCGCAATGTGGAGGAGCTTGCGCTGGCGCTGGACTATCCCAGCGAAAAGTGGGCGGTGTTCCTGCACCCCGCGCAACGCCAGCTTGTGCAGCGCAGATTCACCGGGCCGGCGAAGGTGGCGGGGTCTGCTGGGACTGGCAAGACTATCGTCGCATTGCATCGGGCAGTGCATCTGGCGCGCGAAAACCCGACCGCTCGTGTTTTGCTGACGACATTCTCAGAGCCGCTGTCCCATGCATTGCAGACGCGCTTGCGCCTGCTGATTCACAACGAGCCCAGACTGGGCGAGCGCGTCGAGGTCTACTCCATGGAGGCGGTGGGACGGCGTCTGTTCAGAGCCAATATCGGTCCGTTGCAGATCGCGTCGGAAGATGTCGTCACCTCTCTTTTGCAAGAGGCCAGCGCATCGGTGGAAGGCCACCACTTCCAGCAACGGTTCCTGGAGGCCGAGTGGGCGCAGGTCGTCGATGGCTGGCAGCTCGATACCTGGGAGGCCTACCGCGATGTGACGCGCCTCGGTCGCAGGACGCGATTGAAGGAGCCTCAACGCGCGATGCTTTGGAAGATCTTCGAGCATGTGCGCATGGGCCTCAAGGACCGTGGACTGATCACCCAGTCGGGCATGTTCAACATCCTGGCCAGCCACTACGCTGGTGGCGCCCCCAAGCCATTCGACTACGTCGTAGTCGATGAGGCGCAGGATATCTCCATCGCACAACTGCGCTTTGTCGGCGCGCTGACGGCCGGACGTCCGGACGGATTGTTCCTCGCCGGAGACCTGGGACAACGCATCTTTCAGCAGCCATTCTCGTGGAAGGCAGCCGGGGTCGACGTGCGGGGTCGCTCGACGACGCTCAAGATCAACTATCGCACCTCGCACCAGATCCGCTCCCAGTCCGACCGACTACTGGGAGTGCAGATCGCGGATGTCGACGGGAACACGGAGGAGCGCAACCGAACTGTCTCTGTCTTCGACGGGCCCAAACCCGAGACACGTATCCTGTCGGACCAAAAGGAGGAGCAAGAGTTCGTAGCGGAATGGCTTAGGAAGCGCATTGAGAATGGCATTCGCCCGGGAGAAATTGCCGTCTTCGTCCGGTCTGACAGTGAAATAGCCCGTGCCAGGGTTGCTGTTCGCGAAGCTGGCCTCGAATCGAACGTCCTCAACGATCATGTCACCCTTCACCCGGAAAGAATCTCTGTTGGGACGATGCATTTGGCGAAGGGACTGGAATTTCGCGGCGTGGTCGTAATGGCTTGCGATGATTCCACTCTTCCGCAGGAGCAACGCACAGCAGCCGCAGCCGACGAGAGCGACCTGGAAGATGTCTACAATACCGAGCGCAACCTGCTTTACGTGGCCTGCACCCGCGCGCGTGACCATCTCTTGGTCAGCGGTGTCAAACCCGCATCGGAGTTTCTGGATGACCTTTTGAGCCAAACTTAGACTTGTCGAATGACCTGACTCGCCGTTCTGCTGGGGCTCGTTAGGCGTTCGGGAATCCTTCAAGCGTGTTGCCTTTTGCCAAAGGTCAGCGGCTCGTAGTCCTGCCCAAATACCGACATCCAAAAACGGGCGGCTTGGTCTGTCAGACTTTGGTCTAAGCAACCACAATGCCTTCCGGCTCCCCAGATGGCTTCCGGGTGAGCAGGATTTGCCTATCTGAAATCCGAGCAACCACGGGATAACCCTGCTCGTCGGATGGCATCCCTAGCTCTGTCGGCGACGGGCCAACAAATACTGAGCGCTTACCGTGCAGGCTAAAGCGTCCAACGTGATCGATTGTCATCATTGCCCAGAGAGGATCCCTGTACGGAACAGTGTCTTTAATGAACGGATATGATTGATCTATCTCCTTGCTGTAGCGGACATGTTGGTACCTCTCACCTAGCCATTGATAAGACATGCTGTTGATCTGTATGTAGTGAATACCGTTGATCGTATTGTGGTAATCCTGATGATGATGCCCGGAGAATACGATCTGCACCTTCCGAAAGCTTGCCTCCCTATTGGCGCGCTCGAAGACGAGCCGAGTTTGGGTTGCGTTTTCGATTCCCCCCATGTCGTTGTCGATCCCTTGATGACAGAAAACAAAGACAGGAAGGTCTGTTTTATTAAGATCAGCGGCTAACCAATCTAGCTGTTCCTTGCCGATATATCTGGCATAGCCAGGAGGACGGTCGGGCGATGGATTCTTCTCGTTACCGTCCAGAATTACGAAATGGTACGCCTTCATGTCGAAAGAGTAGTACTTGCCAGTAGCTTTCCAGAAAGACACTACATCATCGCGTGTAAAACCACCGTCGGTATCATGGTTCCCAATCACATGGAATCTTGGACCTGGAAAGCGATTCCAGATATCAAGAATGATCTGGTTTTTCTCATAAGGTCTGCAAAAGTCGCCCAGCTGGAAAATAAGATCTGGCTGTTGAGTCTTCATATCGTCAATAAACGCAGTCAATCGCCGGGGACCGTCGTGCATGATGTCTTGATGTAAATCGGCACAGATCCCTATCTTGATCGGTTGATAGCTCTCATGCCCGGCATGGGCAGACGCCTTTGCGATGCCTGCCATGCCGAGCGTTGCTGCTGCGGAGGTTTTGAAGAACCTCCGTCTGCTTATGGACTGATGTCTCATTTCCCCTTCTCTCACGGCTGCTAACCCTGCGTTTATGTCGTTAGAATTCCAGACGCATGGAAACCTGGCCACTGCGGGCGCCGATACCTGAAGTGATAGTTCCGAAGCTGGAACCCGACAGGCTTAGGTTCAGATAATCTTCGTTCAGATTGGTGTGATTAAGTACATTCGTGAAGCTGCCCTCGGCACGAAGTCTGAAACGCTCGCCAAGCGCAAATGTCTTTGCCAGGCCAGTGTTCAGATTGATGAAGCCAGGCCCCTCAATGCTACCCACCTGCGTGTTGCCAAAGCGACCGATCGGCAGCGGCGGTCCGTAGTTGGAGACGGGGGTCGTCGTCACCATTCCATTCACAACCTCGTAACCCGCGCCGGTGCTGCACGGTTCGCCTGGCACCCAGGCCGAAAAGCCAGGACAGGTAAATGCAGCCGGATTGACCCAGTTATTCCGATTCTGCTTTGCAGGCTTCCAACTGACCCCAGGCACTCGATCGGGATGCTGCGAAACGTGTCCAGGATCCCAACCTGCAGCCGTTGAGGTGAGCCCGGAACCTGTACCTGCTGGATCGCCCTGTCCCGAAGCGAAATATGGCGTGAGGTAGGCACCAGTCTGCATTGTGAAGATATTGCTCAAGCGCCAGCCACCGACGAGTTCGTCCAACACGCGAGGCATATTACTGCCAAACCGCTTCCCGCGTCCTACCGGAAGATCGTAGACGGCAGTTGTGTTCCACTGCAGTCGACGCGTCCCGTCTACATTTCCAAAGTCCGCTTCACGATCCAGCACTGAAGTGGCGATACCACCGCCTCGCTCGCCGGAAAAGCTGGTCGCATCCGCCCCCTGATTATCGGCCAAGGCCTTGGCATAGGTGAAGATTGAGTCGATATGCAGCCCATGCTGAAACCGATGTGTGCCCTCGATCTGTAGCGCGTTGTAGCTTGAGTTGGCGCCAGTATCGAAGTTGAAGATGCGACCCCAATTGGGGAAACGCCGTGCGCTGGCGGGCTGGTTATATGCGGATACGGTACTTGAGAATGGGAGTGTGTTCAGGTCTGGCTCCCATTCCAGATGCCGCGTGAGGGAGCCGATATAGGAAGCCCGAAGCGCATAACCTGCTCCAAAGTCGTGATCCATACTCAGCGTGAACTGATGAACGTATGGATCCTCCCAGTTGATGTCATTGCCTTCGTCAAATTCATCCTGGCCGTAGCAAGTGGTGCATCCGCTGCCACCCTGACCGCCATAGATCTGTGGCCACTGGTACGCCGGCTGATGGGTCGTTTTATCGAGGCTGTTCACGTACTGCAGAGAATCGCCCTGGATGGTGGCTGTCATTGCGTGAAAGGTCTGGCCGAGAATTGCAACGTTGTACATGCCGTATCCACCGCGCAGCACCCATTTGCTGTCGTCGGTCAGGCGGTAGGCGAAGCCTATGCGAGGCAAGAACCGATTTGGTGCCTTTCTAAGGCCTAAAGGAAGTCCCGCTTCGCCGCTGGTAACTACGGGCATGCATGGTGCGCCATTCGCCACTGTGCTATTCGTGTTATTTACCCCATCGGGGTTGCACGCATTTGCGCTGGCGAGAAAAGGTTGAGACAGAATTCCGTTCGCTCCATTCGGATAAATGATGCGCCCGGACAACGGAACACTCGGATCGAAGTTGCCGATGTATCCCCCTTTGTCATAGAAAGCCGGATGATACTCCCACCGCAATCCATAGGTCGCTGTGAGGCGCGGCGTGACCTTCCACTGATCTTGCGCATACGCGTGGTATTCATTCGCTACGCCATCGATATTTTGATTCACAATGTCGTAGAAGGTGCTGTTCGGTATGCCTACCAGGAAGTCAGCGAAATCGACACCTGTAAAGTCACCGATACCGTTTCCTTGATTGGAGAAATAAAAATTGCCGTACTGCTCGCCTGTACTGAAACCAGTGGTGCCCACATACTTAAGGGCATGGATGTCAACGCCAAACTTGAAATCGTGCTGTCCATGCACCCATGTAAGATTGTTGGTAAAGATGGATGTGTCCAATGTGCTCGGCGCTTCCAGGCGTCCTGGAGAAAATCCGGAAATCGTGGAGAAGCCACCGACGTACGGAACACCATTGAAGAACGAGAGATCCTGCAAGCCCTGCAAGCCGAGACCCTGCGTAAACGCCCGGCCATTGAACGAGTTTTCTTCGTTGTCGATAACTTGCGTAAATCCATAACGAAATTCATTGATGAGGTTAGACTTGAGAGTCACGTTGAGGCTGGTGACAATTTGCGTTTGGCGTTTCTGATAAGTTGAGCCCGGAAAGGCAAGTGGTTCCGGCGAGTTCGACGGGGTGTTGATATGGGTATACCGGCCCCACAGCAGAACCTTCTGGTTGGTGCCGAAATACTTATCGCCGCGCAGGTCTATCTGATTTTGCGTAGTGGATTCGTCTTGATTTACATAATAATTTGGGGTTTGGCCGCTAACAAATGATGTGGTCGGCACAGAGGCGCCGTTGGCGTTCGCGACATGGTTAGGGTCGGGATAGAATTGAAGGAATTGCTTGGCAATCGAGCTCAGGGATGTGCTCGGAATAGCATTGCCCCAGCCTGCTCCCGTGTGTGGGTTTGTCAAGCCGCTAAACCCAACCGAAGGGTTTGAGTAATTGGAAAAGTCACCCTGCTTCATCGCCGCCGTGGGCACTGTGTACTGTTCGGAGGCAAATTGCGGAAAGCGATAGCCTTCGTAGTCCGCGAAGAAGAACGTTTTGTTGTGGCCGTTATAAAGACGGGGAATTACCACCGGCCCCCCTGCCTTGACACCGAATGTATTGCCTACGATATGCGGCTTGGTTGCCGAACCGAAATTGATTGCGTTCAGGCTCGAGTCTTGGTGATACCACCAGGCAGCTCCATGAAACTCGTTGGTGCCGCCCTTGCTCGTTATAGTTACTTGCGCCGGGTCGCCGAATTCGGCGTTGTTCATCACACCGTCGACGCGCATCTCCGAGACCGCGTCTGCCGACGGCGTCGCTGTCTGAATCCCGCTGCCGGAGATATCCCTAATACTGATGCCGTCCACCGTGACTTCCGTTTGATATGGCAAAGAGCCCTGCACCGAGAAGCTACCCTGGTGCGTCTGCACACCGGGCATAGAACCTATGGCGTTCACCACTGATGTGCCACTGGCGCTGGCACGGAAGTTGGTCGGAAGGTCCAGGAGATCATCCGCGTTGTAGACTGCGCTGATCTTTGGCGTTTCGGTTTCGATGGCGCTGGCACTATCGCCAGAGACTGTCACGGTCTGCTGGGCACTCCCCACAGCCAGCGATGCGTCGATGCGAAGCTGTTGCCGAGCAGTTAGCTGCACGCCCGAAGTGGCCCAATCCTCAAAACCTGAAGCCACGACCCGCAACGCGTATTGCGATGCTTTCGCATTCAGAAACTGATAATCGCCCGCGCTGTTCGTCGTCGTATTGCGGACAGTGCCTTCCTGCATATTGGTGAGGGTGACTTGAGCCCCGGGCACGATCGCCCCGCTGGAATCTTTTACGGAGCCCAGAATGGATCCCTGAATAGACTGTGAGTGAGCGGGCAGGATTGCAATCAGTAGAGCAAGCATCAAGCCGACGACGGTGTGTGATCGTTCATATCTCCAAAACATGAGGTTCCCCTCCCGGGGCCAAGAACACGGGTGTAAGTGGTCGAATTCGTGAGGGTGAAAGGTTGGGCGACTAGATGCGATTACTTTGTAATTGCTGAGGTTACTGGTCTGCCGATCCAGACCTGCGGCGGTTTCAGCTTGAGTAAGTAGGCGATGGTTGCGGCGGTGTCGTAGGTCATGATGCTGTCCTTAATCTCGTAACCGCGCTTGATTCGGGATCCCGTGATGAACCAAGGAATCTCCATTTCCTTGAGTGTCTTGCCGCCGTGTCCTTTGTTAAGGCCGCCATGATCAGCGGAGATAATGGCGACGGTCGAGTCGCTAAGTCCTGCGTCATGGATGGCTGTTAAAACCTGAGTGATTAAAGTGTCAGTCGTCGTTTCTTGTTGGAGATAGGCGGTCGTGCCCCACCCGATGTCGTGACCGACACCGTCCGGATCGCTGAGATACACGAATAAGAATGAGGGCTTGTCTGACTTGAGATATGCCGTCGCCTGCTGGACGACATCGGCATCGGTCTTGAGGCTGGCATACTTGCTGACCGCTTGCTTCGGAAAAAGATAGTCAATGCCGCCCCAGTCATAGAAAGCTCCGATATTTGCTTTCGGTTGCTGCTCGCGAAGGATGGTGTAAATCGATGGGAAGAGGCCGTACTGGTCGAGCTCGCGGGAGGGGATCTCTGGTGTCTTACTATTCCACTCTGTATATCCGTGCAGCTCGGGACTAGCTCCCATAACCATAGAGGCCCAGTTATCCGCGCTCGACGAGGGCAACACGGAGCGTGCATGCAGCGAGTAAGAGCCCTCTGTCATGAGGCGGCCGAGTGTCGGCATCTTCTCTTTGGAGATGTAATCAGCGCCCAGGCCATCGACGCCGATCAAGACGACATGTTTTATCTTCTGCGCTTCACTCGGGCCTGCGATCAGGCTGACGAACAATAGGGCGACAAGAACACGGAACATGACTTTGCCTTTCTTCTGCGTGGTGTTGTTCGAAGGAAACCGGGCGTTCATATTCGCAATAGGTGGGCAGGCAGCGTGGGTGGGAGCCGCAGGTGTGCTCCCTATGACCTTGTTAAGCGGACGTTGGGAATTCACGCCGCCTCCTCGAGTCGAGTTGTCATAATGACGACGCGCCTGCGCTGCTGCCAAAGGGCGAGTCCAGCAATCACGCTTGAAAATGCGGCAATACCAGCGAGCACGAGAAACATGCTTTGCCACCCGTAAGTGACAGCGATATGCGCCATGCCGTTGCCGGAGAGAACGCCAGCGAGATAGCCGACTCCATCCACCAGGCCGGAGGCTGTGGCGCTGCCTTCCTGGCCGCCGAAGTCGAGAGAGATTGCGCCGGCGAGATAGGAGTACGGCCCAATCAGAAGCAACGCAACCAGCGAGACAAGGACGAGCGGTAGCAGCTTGGGAGCGTGCATGGGCACATGCGCAAGCCCAGCGAGAGCCAGCACGGAGAGAAAAAGACCCGCAAAGAGAATCCGGCTGCGGCCTTCAGCCCCGAGAGAGTCGCTGAGAAAACCTGCAGCCAGCACCGATACCCCGCCGAAGAATGGAAAGAGCGCGCTTCCACTCGCGGCCTGAGCGGTTGTCATGCCGACTACCTGGATGAAATAGGTGGGCGTCCACAAGTTAAAGGTTTCGCGCAGCAGTGTGGTGCCAAGGGAGAGGAGACAGACGAGCCAGAACGCGGAAGAGCTGAGAAGCGTCCGGAAAATTGTGGCTGTGCCTGGATGAGCTTGTGCCTTATTTGCTTCAGAGAAGAGATTGAGTGGGTTTTCTTCTGGTAGTGACAGGCAATACGCTTCCGGCGACTCGCGCAGGAAGATGAGATTGCAGACGAGAAGAAGACCCAGCAGGCCGGCGCCTGCGGCGAAGAGTCCGCGCCAGCCGATGCCGTGCTGCAGCAGGATGGACATTGCGCTGCGCGAGATTGCATCTCCGAAGAGATAGCTGAGGCTCAGAATCGCCATCACACTGCCATAGGTCGAGTAAGAGAACCAGCGCGACGCAACCTTGACGAGCCCGGCCCAACCGAGTGATTGCGAGAATCGGTTGCCTGCCCAAGCGAGAGTGAAAAATGGGAATCCGCCCCCGATCATGAACAGCACAGTGAAGAGAACGGCACCGACCATGCCGCCGAGGAAGTTTCTGCGTCCACCGAAGCGGTCAGCGATCGCGCCAGAGGGAAACTTGCCGACGGCATAGGCGAGCACGCCAAGCGATGCAATAGAGCCGAGCCGAATCTCGGCAACGTGAGGGTCCACACCATGCTTGACTTGTTCCGCAAGGATCAGTGGCAACGCGACTGAGTAATCCGACCGGCAAAAGTAGTAGCCGGAGTAGCCCAGCGCGAGCAGAGAGATGGTGAGGACGTGCCAGCCCGTGATGCGCTGCTTGGCGATTTCGTCGCGATTCATCAGGCTCGCCATCACGGTCGCTCCCCGTGTGCGATGCGACGCTCAATTTCTTCCATGACGGGTAGGGCATCCGCGACCGACTCGATGACGTAGTGAGCGTGGCGGTTGAGCATCAGAGCTTTGGCGTGAGCAAGCGCAGCATCCTTATCTGCTGCGGGGAAGGCATCCCAATCCGCAACAGAGAGCCCCGTCATGTTTCCGGTGCGCAACACGCCGATGGCCCACATGCCCGCATTGCGACCCTCTTCGATGTCACTCAGCGTGTCGCCGATCTTCACGCATGCGGAGAGTGGAGCGGCCTTCAGGTAGACCGCAAGCTGATAGCACATGAATGGATGTGGCCGTCCGGCACCAACGTCCTCCGGGCACAGCGAACGATCCGTGCCATAACCTTGCTTTCGCGCCGCGTCTTCAAGTTGTTCAAGCATCGCGCGCGTGTAGCCGGTGGTGCCACCGATGCGGATGCCTCGCGCACGCAGCGCCTCGACGACTGGAACCACGCCGTCGATCACCTGCGCGTAGTCCAGCAGGCACGCCATTTGTAGCGGAATGAACTCTTCGTAGAGCCGATCGATATCGGATTCTGTCGCTGGGTGCGGATAGCGATGCCGCCACTCTTCCTGCACCTCCGGCTCGGCCAGCAGTTTGCGAATATGATCGCGCTTGGCGATACCCATGTCGCGGCGCGCCACTTCGTCAGCAAGGGCAATATCGCGGCCGGCGAAGACTCGTTGTAATGTCCGGACCGGCGCAAGGCTCCCGTGGTCCACCATGGTTCCTGCCCAATCGAAAATGACGGCTGCAATCGGACTAGACATGTGCCGCGTCTCCTGCAGGAATGCCCAGCTCGGTCATCGATTGCTCGGCCATGCCGAAGGACAGCGTCATGCCCGAGCCGCCGGGCGAAGCGACAATGCGCACTCCCGGCTCTGGCTGCATTACGACCATCGGCTTGTCCGGATGCTTCGCGTAGACGCCGTACCAGCGTTCAGCGATCGAGAGATTCGGGGCGCGCAGAAACCCGTACGTGTACTCAAGAATGGTTCGGTCGATCTCTTCCTTGTTGAAGATGTCGATGGCGAGACTGTTTTCGTGCGAGTCACCCAGCGTGAGCGCGCCATCGGCCGTCTGCGAGACGAGCGCATGGATGCCCCAGCGGTCGTACTCCGGGGTCTCTTCGGCGATGCGTTTGCGCAGAGCAGGCAGCGCGGCACAGACGTTGAACGCGGGATAGAAGCGGAGGGTGAGTCCGGCGGCGAGTGACGGTCCCAATTCCCAGCCGGAAGGTTGGGGACCTGTGCGCAGCATCTGCAGCTTGCAGCGCGTCAGACCGCTGGCGGCGAAGTGCTCTGGATACAGCGTCTCGAAGTCATCGCCACTGCATACGATGGCCGTCTCAGCCTGCCAGCGTTCTGTACCCGCATCGATCTGGGGCAGGGCGATCGAACGAACGGGGGTGTTGAAGCAGAAGCGAACGCCGTAGCGTTCTTCAAGGAAGGCCGGAACTGACGCGACGATCTGACGCGGGTCAACAGTCAGCTCTGTTCCGCTCCAGAGCGCGCCAAGCAAACCCGCCGGTTGCACCGCGTGGCTGCGTTGGAGCGTGGCGTCGCGGTCAAGCCATCCACACTCGTAGCCAAGCTCCGGCGCTCGCTCCACGAACTCTTGAACCACAGCGGCTTCATCTGCCTGGTAGACGACATGCAGTGAGCCATGCGGCCGATACGCCAGCTTCGCGGTGTTTAGCAACTCTACCCAGAGCGCCCGGCTGCGCAACGCAATTTGGTGCATCGCCCCATGCGGCTGGCCGATGGGCCAGATCATGCCGAAGTTGCGTACCGATGCGCCGGTGGCTTTGGGATGGCGCTCAAATACGACCACCGACTTGCCGGCTCGCGCCGCCAGATAAGCGTGTGCTAGACCCAGGATGCCGGCACCAACGATGGCTACGTCTGCGGTGTTATCTCGCATGAACTTCGCACTCCCCCTGCTGTCGACCGCCGCGCGCATACTTGCCGGCGTGGCCAAATCTGGCGCAACAGTAGCTGGAGCAGAGTCATTCGGGAACGCTCTTAACGGTTGCGTAGCTAAGCGCCGCAGCAAAGAAAGGGCTTAAGAGCTGGCGAGTGGAAGGCCATTCATGTGTTGGTAATATTTCGTGAGTATCCTAAGTTCAAACTGAACAAGGCAATATTCGTTACTGAACCGTTCAGACGGGATCTAGGTTGACAGCCAACAGCACATCTCTAGGCTCACAGGCCACAGGTCCTGGCATTTTGCCTGAGAATGGGTTGCGTCCAGCCGTTGAATTCGAACTGGAGGCAATCTGCAACGACCAGCAGTTTCGGTCGAGCCATCGGAACTGCGCCTTCCTTCGTTACGTTGTCACTGAGACTTTGGAGGGACACGCGACCGACCTCAGGGAGCGAACTCTCGGCGCTGTCCTTTTCGGTCGCCCCATCTCGTACGACACTGGATCAGACTCCGTGGTTCGCGTACGGGCCAACGATGTCCGCAAACGCTTGGCTTCGTATTACGAGACACACAAGTCGAAACTGGGTTGGCGAATCCAGATGCCGCTGCGCGGCTACGCGCCGCATTTTCTGCCCGAGCCACCAGAAGTGGTTGCGGAGGCCGATCCAGAGGTCATCGAAGCGGCCGAAAGCCCCAATGCGTCGGAACCCGAGCTGACGCTGGCGCAAATGATGATGCCGACCCTGGTGGCGATCTTCCTGTGCGTAGCCACATTTCGCTGGCAGGTTTTCTCCGGTACGCCGTATCTCGATTTCTGGGACTCGCTCCTTGCCGGACGTTCGGCGATTGCTCTTGTGCTGGATGCCGACTCCAATAATCCACGGGCGGTCTCCACGGACGACCTGAAGGTAGTCAGCCCTTTGCTGGAGGCAGCGGCTACTATGCACATCCCGACCCTCGTGCGGAGCTCGGCGGATCCGGCACAGGACCGTGGGACCGTCGTTCCGATACACATCACACATCTTTCTCCCTCAGATCGCACGATTCCACCGGATGCTCAGCAGCGCGCGTACCTCACGATCGTTCCTGGCAAGCAGCCGGAGATGTGGATAGCCGGAACGAACACGACTGCGATCGAGCTGGCAATCCATTCGATGAGCAATGAGGACGCCTTCCCTCAAGCTCTCGTGATGGCGCTTCGGCGCAATACGCCAACGCATATTCGCATCGTAGAGGGTCAGCAAGTTACTGTGCAGAAAGCGGCCGCAGGTGGCGAGCCTTGGCCACGCTGAAGAGTCGCTCTGTCATGGCGGTTGTAGGAACCGAAGCGAAAGCTGAAACAGGCCAACGGTCTTACTGGTGCGCCCGAATCTTTGTGGCTGCCTGGATCGCCTACGCCGGCTTTTACTTCTGCCGCAAGAATATCGAATGGAGCCCGCTGCCCGCTTCGAGCAAACATACATGGCCAGGTGGCTTTGCCGATCTGTTGATGTTCTTCAGCCTCGGCTATGTGTTGGGGCAATTAATCGGTGGATCGATGTCCGACCGATTCGGAGGCCGGCGAACGCTCCTGATCGGAGGAGTTTTGTCCCTATCCATGACGGCACTTCTTTTGCCTGGTCTGCCGATGGCCGCCGTGATGCTGTTGCAGACACTGAATGGTTTAGGTCAGGGATTTGGATGGCCGGCGATCTTGAAACTCTTCAGCGTCTGGCTTCCTCGCAAGAGTTTGGCTGTAGCAATGGCATGGTGGAGCACTTCGTATGCGCTTGGCAGTTTTCTAGCAACGGCATTGGCAACGGCGCTCTCAACCGCGAACTTGATTCCCATCGATACCGGGTTACGATTGGCCCTCCTGATTCCTTCCGGAGTTCTTCTGCTCACGACTTGCTTCTTCTTTTGGCGAACGAAGGAGATGCCGTCAGACGCGGGCTTGGATCCGATTAACGCCAGCCTTACCAACTCGTCGCCCGCGGTTGGCTGGACGCCGATTCTGCGCAATGGAGAGATTCAGCTTCTTGCCGCGATGTACTTCTTCCTGAAGTTGACCCGGTACTCGCTCCTCTTTTGGCTGCCCGCGTATCTCGTAGAAACGCTGCACACTACCGGACGCTCTGCCCTGAAACTCTCATCTCTTTTTGAACTGATAGGGTTCCTCGGAGCGCTTTTGGCGGCGTATATCTCTGACCGCTTGCTCGATCGTCGCCGCTATCCCGTCGGAGCGACCATGTTGTTTCTTGCCGCATTTGTCTTTCTCCTGCACCCGATCATCAGTTCAGGGGGAATGATGATCGTCGGCTTGAACATTGCCGTGACCGGCATGTTGATCTTCGGTCCCGATGTCTTGATGACCTCTACTGCGGTTCTCGAGGCGGTTCCTCCGGAGCAGGCCGGGCGGGCAAGCGGCTATGTGAACGGAGTCGGTTCGCTCGGGCAGATGCTTTCGCCCCTGCTCGTTACCCTATGCACGCGCTGGTTCGGCTGGAACAGCATCTTCAATCTGTTTCTGCTTTGCTCGCTCATCGCTGCTTCCCTCCTCGCGAGACGATGGAACGACAGGCACCCTTCCACTACGGTTTCCTTTGCCCCGTCTGCGATCAGTTCTTGACAGCACTCGCAAATGCTCGTGACCTGGTCCGGCCAATCGTTTGCTGCCTCACCGAGATCTGGTGATTGGACCATCCGTCGCAGCAGCATTCCGTGCTGGCGGCGCTCACGTGAGCGCTTTGCCATTGTGGCCATGGGGTTAACGACGCTTCCGTGCGAAGTTCCGGCTGGATCTGTATTACGCGGTCGATCATCGTGGATGGAAGTCCTGCAGTTGAATAACCTTCTCGGTGAAACCTGGACACCGGGCGCGGCGGAATTCAACAAAGGCAGGGGCTCCCTGGGCGAGACGCAGTTGCAATGGCTGGAGGCGCAGCTTGCGGAGCACAAGTCCACTTTCCTCTTCATCCACTACCCGTTGTGGATTGAGACGCCGACGGAGCGCAGACTTTGGGGGTGCATCCCCTGTCGCGGAAATATCAGGACACCATCCAGCTTGTCGTCTCCGGCCATTGGCACAAGTGGATCGACTTCGCGCACACCTATGGCCCGCAACACTACGTGATGGCTGCCATCCGCTGCGATCCGGATGCGTACATGGTGATGGAGGTGGACCTGAGCGCGGCTCGTGGACGTTTCTGAACCGCGATCTGGTGGAGTGGTCCACGCACTACAGCCGACCCTATCGAGCCACATAACGAGTGGTGTCGAGATGTCCGGGATCTTGGCTTAGGTCACTCCTTCCAGTCTGATGTTCTTGTTCGTAGCCTGCGGACCTATCCAGTGCCATACGAGCGCGCTAGCTAGCGGAATGCGATCGCACAAACCTCATGTGACAAGAAGGTGCCAGGCAGAGTAACTTAGCATCCTGGCTCATATGGAATGTCTAGAAATCAAGTCGCAAGGACACCTGTCCAGTGCGGTTGCCACCAAAATCCACGCCTGTGGATTTGGTAATCGTGCCGAAATTCGCAGTGGTGATGTCCAGGTTCGGATCGCCCAGGTTGGTGTGATTCAGGACATTGGTGAAGGTGCCTTCCGCGCGCAGTTTCACACCTTCGACAATCGTGAAGGATTTGCTCAACCCGCTCGACAAGTTGATCAGGTTCGGTCCAATCACAGAGCCAACCGCAGCATTGCCGAAACGACCGATAGGCGGCAAAGGGTTGGGATCGGCGTCGGACGGCGGCGCACCGATGCCGCATGCGGTGCCGGGCTGCCAACCGGGTGTCCCAGGACAGACAAAGGCCTCCTTATTCACCCAACTGCCGGCATTCTGGTTCTGCGGTCGCGCGGTGGCTACTTGATCGGGATGCTGATCGCGACCGCCGCCGACATAAATCTGCTGCACGCCACCGACGAGTGCCGCGAACGAACCGATCCCCGAGCCGCTGCCCGAGGGATCTCCATTATCGAAGTAGGGCGTGTAGAACGCGCCGCTCTGTACCAGCAGGATGTTGCTCAAGCGCCACCCGCCGACTGCAAGGTCGAGTATTCGGTTCATGTTTCCGCCAAAGGCGCGGCCGCGGCCGACCGGCAAATCCCAAAGGGCCGTACTCTGCCAGCGATGGCGCCGCGTCCCGTAGGCATTGCCGAAGTCGAGGGCACGGCTGTAGGCATACTCCGCGCGAGCACCACCTGACTCGCTCGCGAAGCCGGCGTTGCTCTGCGGTCCCTGATTGTCTGCCAGGTTCTTCGCGAAAGTATATGTGCTGTCGAAGCTCAAGCCGTTGTTCAGGCGGCGCGAGATCTCGAACTGCACGGAGTGGTAGCTCGCATTCGCACCTGTCGAGCGAGTCTGGATTGTCCCCCAATTAGGGAAGGGCTTCTCGCTGAGCGGACGCAGATATGCCGGCGTCGTGGAGTAGGTGTAATCGTTCAGATTCGGCGCCCATACCAACTGGTGTGTCTCCATGCCGATATAGGAGAGCCGTGCGCCCAGGCCACGGTCGAATGCGTGATCGACCGACAGGCTGTACTGCTCGGAGTAGGGCTCCTTCCAATTAATGTCATTCGCTGTTCCAAAGTACGCTGTACCTGGCGGGTTCACGCTCACACCGTTACCGCCGGCATTGATGGCGGGAAAGAGGAATGCCGGTCCAGCGGCTGTCTGCTGGTTGCCGTAGTTGCGGGTGTCGGATTGGAGTGTGCCGGTGAGCGAGTAGTAGTTTGAGCCCAGCAGTGTGATGTTGTACATCCCGAAGCCGCCGCGGATAGCCGTCCGGTCGTCGTTGAACGGTCGAAAGGCAAATCCGAGACGCGGCATGAATCGCAGAGTAGGCACGTTTTTCAGTCCGCCCGAAAGCCCCGCCTGGCTGTTGCTCAGTACGGGCATGCAGGGAGCGCCGTTGACCGTGGAGCCGGTCCCGCCAGGACCCAGTGTGCAGGCGTTTGCAGAGGCAAGTTGCCCGGTGGCCAACAGTGCCGATGCACCATCGGGATAGACCACTGCGCCCGACTTCGCCACCGTCGGATCGAAGTTGCCGATGTTTTCTGACGCATCCGAATAGGCCGGATCATAGGAGTAACGCACGCCATAGGACAACGTCAGGCGCGGCGAAAACTTCCAGTCATCCTGCGCATAAAAGTTATAAAGTGTGCTCCTGCCGTCATTGTCCTGCTTGACGGCGTCATATGCGGTTGAACTGGGCGCCCCGAGTAAGAAGTCCGCGAATTCCTGGCCGGTAAACGTCGCTGGCGTGAAGTTGAAGGTGCCGTAGTTATCCGCGCCCTGAAAGCCAAGCGGCGAAACCGCCTGAATTCTGCGGATGTCCAGACCGAACTTCATAGTATGCGCAGCGACGTTCCAAGTCAGGTTGTCGATGTACTCGAAGCTGCGCGACTTGCTGATCGAGTCCAAACGGTCGCCTGCCTCGGAGGTTAGCTGTTTGAAGTCGAACTCTGTAATGCCGTTGTAGCGGAACGGTCCAAGGCCCTGCAGCCCGGAGCCCTGCGTGAACGCGGCACCATCGAAGCCGCTCGTCGTGGTGCCGCTGTTGTTCAGTGTGAAGCCGAAGCGGAACTCGTTGATCAGGTGTGGCGTGAAATTGTAGTTCGCTGACAACACAAAGATGCGGTACTGGTCAATATCGTCCCCGCTTGGCAGCGCCAAGTCGCGCGGGTGCACCGCCGAAATGTTCTTCCATGTATAGCGGCCGAAGATGAGCGCCTTGCTTCTGAGATACTGATCGCCGCGGACGTCAAACTGGTTGGACTGATATGTCTTGTCTTTGTTCACGATGTAATTTGGACTCGATCCGTCGAACACGGTCGGATCGCCGACATTTGGGGACGCCGGGAAGAGGCTTAGGAACGCCTTGGAGGCGGGGTTGATCGCAGGTAAGGTCGCGTTAGGATACACCGTGCCAGGCGAGAATGGATTGGCAAGTTGGACCGGGTTGCCCATGGCGTCACGCTGCTTGCTAAAGTTGCCCTGCAGCATCAGCGTGCTGGGCACATAGTCCTGAAACGTCGATTGCTGTGGAAAGCGGAAGCCCTCGTAAGTGCCAAAGAAGAAGGTCTTGTCCTTGCCGTTGTAGAAGTGCGGGATGACCACCGGGCCACCCACGGTGCCGCCAAAATCGTTGCCGATCGTTTTTGGTTTCACCAGGGAGCCGAATGGAGTCGCGTTGAAGGCGCCGTTCTGGTGGTAATAGAAGATGCCGCCATGGAGCTGGTTTGTGCCGCTCTTTGAGACTGTCGTGACCTCGCCCGGCTGGCCGAACTCCGCGTTGTTCAGCACGCCATCCACGCGTAATTCAGAGATTGACTCACCGGACGGGAACGCATTCGAGAGAGGCGTGTTGCCGCCCAGCGCATTCTTGGTCGTAATCCCATCTACTGTGACATCTGACTGAAAGGGCAGACCGCCTTGGATCGAGAAGCTGCCACCGCCGCTTGAGTCTGCCTGCACGCCAGGCAGCGTCTGGATCAGGTACAACGGGCTGGTGCCGTTGGAGCTGGCGCGATAGTTGGCCGGTAGATTCTTTACTTCGTCTGCGCCATAGGCCGCGCTTATGCTCGGCGATTCGGTGGTGATGGCGCCCACATCCCCGGCATTCACACTCACCTGCTGTTGCACGCTGCCCACCTGCAGTGGCACGTCCACTCGCAGTTGTTGGCGCGCGTCCAGGTTCAGATCCGTTGCCTGATAACTGTTGAAGTTTGCAGCGGCCACGTCTTCGCGATACCTGCCCGGCTTCAAGTCGAGGATCTGGTAGTTGCCGGATGCATCAGAGATCGCTGTGCGGATCGCGCCCTCCGCCATATTGGTCAGCGTGACCGTCGCATTCGGTATCGCTGCACCGGCCGAGTCCTTCACCGTACCCAGAATGGCCCCCTGCGTCGACTGTCCGAGTATCGGGGCAGCGCAGCTAAAGGTGAAGAGCAGCATGGCAATCTTCAATGTGCGCGCATTCACCCGCGTGCGCCTCGGCATATGTTTGAGTGACTTCATCACTGTGCTGGCTCTCCTAAGAAATGCCCCGCCTGTGGAGGTCGAGGACGTTGAAAAATGCGAGCGGCTGCATGCAGCGGATACATTCGCTGAGGCCACGCCCTGTTTTTGCGGGACTTTTAAGAAATTTAGCTCGGTCTGATTGAGCGGCGATGAAAAGACGTCGCGTGTTTGATGAATGCTTGGTGTCGACAGGCAACTGTCTGTGGCTAGCTGCTTCCTAAGATCCGAAAATCTTACGCGTCCTGACATCTTGGTTAGGAGATTTCACGGTTTCACCACAATCTGACTGGCTGCCCTCGAACGGTTCTCAAACTCCTTCTCAATTTGTTTCGGATCGTCGCAGTCCAGTAGCTCAGCCGCCTCGGCTGCCGTTTTCGGCTGAGCAACCTTTGCGTTTGTTGGATCAAAAACTTGAGTGTCCGCGGCTTCCACCGTGTATGGCTCCTGGTCTGAATGGGCCGTCAGCATGTCATTCAGGTCTGCAGCCAGAGCATCTTCAAGATTGAGGGGGCCCACCCCCAACATCTCGTAAATTGTCTTTTGAATGCTGCCCATGCTGACGTGACGATGCGATATGTAACCCTTCCGGATATTGGGGCCGATGGCAAGCAGTAGGCTGCGATGCGCATCCACGTGGTCAACGCCGCTCTGAGCATCATCTTCCGTGACGAAGATCGCGCTGTCTTTCCAGATACTGGTGTGCGAGAGATAGTCAACGATTTTCCCAAGCGCCAGATCATTGTCCGCAACGTACGACGCACGATACGGGTAACCATCTTGTGGACGCGGTGTGGCCGTATGGTCGCCCGGCAGTCGGATGACAATCAGAGCAGGGACTCGACCCGAAGCCAACCGCCGATCGAAATCGCGGCGAAACTCAACGAAGCGCAACTGATCCGGTATACCCAGATTGAACGTGGGAAACCTCTTATCGCTGAACTCGAAGACCGGCTTCGGCAATGGTGAGTTCAACAGAAGACGTTGTCCTTCGGGAGATGCCCCGTCTACCTCTTCGTTGCCTTCCAGCTCGAGACCTTCGCCGTAATTCAGTATATGCAGGCCACCACCCGCTATGTGCTCCCATAGCGAACCGAACTCGGGCTCATCCTCGGGCATGGGAGCATCCGCTCCCCCGCCTAGGGCACGCCTGCCCGGAGCATCACTCATCGTGTCTTCGTGACGGCGGCCACCATAGTTCGTCACCCATGCCAGATTCATCCATGGCGTTGGTGCAATACCAAGTGCCCAGCGATGTCCATCGGCAGAGACATCGCCGTCCACATAGAAGTTGTCGCTGGTCGAGAATCGCGCCGCAAGCGCATGTGTATTGGGCGTCACGCGCAAGTCCTTTAACTCGGACTGCTCGACGAAACCGTGCAGGCCAAAACGCGCGATTGCCGCGTCGCCATTCACACCGGGTTGGTCGCCCAACACCTCGTCGAATGTGCGATTCTCCTTAATGATGAAGAAGACATGCTTTACTCGCAATGCTGAAGGATCAGGAACCAGCGCAGCTTGGTTGGTCGCGACCACGGTAGCAGTTGCCTGTTCGAGCTGCAACACAGGGTTGAGCGGAATCGTCGAAAGGCTGCCAAACTCTAGCTGGCCAATGTAGTCGCCGCCTCGCCCAGGCGAAGAGGCCGTGAACCCTGGGCCCGCGTTCGGTCCAGTTCCCTGCCCTTTTGTGTTCACCACGTAGAGCAGCTTGCCATCCTTAGACACCAGCGCCGCCGAAGGATTCCAACCTACCGGTATGTGACCGAGTACCGCAAGACTATGCGCATCAACGACGGCGACCGCATTGATGCCCGCTTCGGTGACGTATACCCGATCGTTTGCAAGTGCCACACCGCTCGGCATCACTCCACGCAGAGGCCGCCCATGCCGATCTTCAAACTCCTTCCCCGAGAAGGGCGTTAGCGATACCTGCTTCAGGAGCTTGCTGCCATCTGGACTCAGCACCGCCAATGCGTCTTCATGCGCCAAGGCGACAAAGACCGCATCCTCGCCTGCCGCAACGCCGGTGGGAGCGGCGCCTCCAATCGCGCCACCGCCCCTCTCAAGAATGGCCGCCCCCAACCGGAGACGTGATGCCAGACGCGGATGCCGACCGTCCGTCAGATCATAGCTCCAGACGGAACTGCCCCGAGGATCATTCTCCGGCCCGAGTCCCGGCACATCGTGTCCCTCCACGCGCACGCCCATGCGAGCCTGCCGGGATGGATAACCGGTGGGTGGAAAGTGCGTACCGGTATGCAGCGGATCTTTCGTATCTGCGCCTTGAATGCGCTTGTACTCGAATAGTCCGGAATTGGTGACGAAGAGTCGCCTTCCATCCGGGGACAGACATAGCGTGAAGGGGTTTGCACCAGCGGGCACATCGGCAATGCGCTCGCGTGTTCGCGTGTCAACCACCACCACGCGCCAGTTACCCTGGTCGAGCACATAGAGCAAGCTCCCATCGGGAGACAGGGCAAGCGCTGCGGCGAAGCTCTCCTTCGCTTCGTGCCCACTGACCTTCCCGTCGAGCGTGATACGTCCGGCACTCGCGAATGTGTCTGTGCGTAGAATATCGACGGCGCCGCTATCGCCCGTCGCGTCATAGAGTAGTGTGCCGTCCGGTGCGTAAGCGACTCCCATATGCGTCTGTACATCGGCGAAGTTCTTGCCGTTCGCTGGAATGCGGCGCGACCTTGGGGAAGGCCCGGCAGGGTCATCCACGATGTTCAGTGCAAACGGAAAGCCAAGCGACGGAGCTACCAGTTGCATTCCATCCGGACGCAATGCTAACGCAAATGGATAGGGAGCGAGTTGTGTCCACGATCCTGCAGGCGCAATAGTCCGTCCATTCGGCAGGGTCGCGCGCACCGCCAGACCCTGTGAGACCGCTGCGATTGATGAAACCGACAACGCCGTGAACGCTGCCACAAGAACAGTCCGCAAATACTTCCAAACCGTTATGCTTTGCACGGGCAGAGTCTACCGTAGCAGTGTCACAGGAGTGCAACACTCACTGCGGCTGTCTAAGGGCGAAGAGCCCGATTCGGTCTCCATTCACCTAATCTAATCTTTGATCCGAGTCCCGCTGACTCATCGCACCTCATTCCGAGACAGCAATGCGTTCTCGCAAGAATGGACGATCTATATTGAGCTACGCGTAGTGTGACTGACCAGTCCTGCCTAGCGTTTGGCTTCTGGTGTCAGTTCCGCCCACTCGTGCTCTACCGGATGCCCTTTTGAGCTTTCACCCAATCCAGTGCTTCCAGAGTCTGCTTGTCGTTCGGATCGATTGCCAGGGACGTTCGTAGCTCACTCTCTCCGGAATCGAGATCGCCATTGTGGCATTCCGCCAATCCGAGTCGCTGATGCAGGGCTGCCTCGAGTATGCAATGTTGGCAAGTGTTGATCGCCTGCTGAAACATATCGATGGCAACGGGCCATGCCTCTTTTTGCATTGCCGCGTATCCCTGGTTTCCAAGCTCGCGTGCCCGATCCGTTCTTTCTTTTTCGGCCCGCAGATGCTGGAACCTTTCCAGCATCTGTGTTGCAGCTGCCGGGTCCTTTCCTCGGAGTGCCTGCGACAGTGCGTAGACCGTCTCCTCTGAGCCAGGGTCAAGTGCAAGTGCATGCTGCCACGCTACGATCGCATCATTCTGTTTGTCGACCGCAGAGAGTGTCTGGCCCAGGAGAAAATACGCACGTGCATTGCCGGGCTGTTTCCCCACGACCCTTCGCAAGAGTGGCACGGCTGCAAGCGGCCTGTGGCTCTGCTGTTCAAACATGGCCCAGAAAAGATCGACCTCCACGTTGTTTGGCTCAAGCTGCGAAGCGCGCAGGAACTCGGCTCGGGATTCGGTGCTCCGCCCCGAATCAGCCAAGAGTCGGGCACGGTTGAGATGGGCGCGTGCATTGCGAGGATCGAGCCGAATGGCCTTCTCGACCTCAACGAGAGCGCCAGAGGCGTCGGAGGTGTCCGCGAGCGCGATTGCTAGATTGAGGTGAGCCGTGGAGGAGCGTGGCTGCTCGACCGTCACCTGCCGAAAGAGTCGCACTGCATCCGCATGCTCTGCGAGACGGCTCTTCACCTCCGCCAAGAGTGTCAGCACCTGGACATCATGGGGAGCGAGCGAGGCGGCGGCCGTAAGCGGCACCTCTGCCTCTGCCAAACGACCCATGGACGCCAGGGATTGCCCCTGATGAAACAGCGAAGTCACCTGCTGCGTGGCGGTCTGGGTGCGCGCGAGAGGGGCCAGTGCAAAAAGAAGGCAGAGGATGCGCCAGTGAACTCGCCTTCGAGTGAAATGGATCATACGTCTCATCTCGGTGTACGCTCACTTCCAACGATGCCTCGATCGCTCAAGCGTTGGGCTGGCAACTTGAGAGAGTTCGCCAGCGCCTTCATTATCCTCTTCGCGGGATTGCTTTCGGCATCGACTGCGCCTGCGGTGCAAATCGCCGGACAGCCGCCACCCTCTACGGTAGATCAGAGCGGAGTCAGCACCGGAGGTATCACGCCGCCGGTTTATGACGCCCACCGACAACCGATCACAGCAGGTGGGTTTGTCTCATCCGGGCCGGAGGTCTTCAAAGACATCAGCAAGCAATCCGGGCTTGCAAGCTGGCGTCACAGCATGGGCTCCCTTAACAAACAATACATTGTGGACACAGACGGCTCTGGAGTTGCACTCCTTGACTACGACAAGGATGGTTGGCTGGATATTTATCTGGTAAATGGTTCGAGTCTGGAAGCCGAAGCCGGGCGCGCTCCACACCGAAAGGCAGCGTTATTTCATAACAATCACGATGGCACATTCACCGATGTTGCAGAAGCTGCTGGAGTTACGAATGAGCGCTGGGGATTTGGCGCCGTAGTAGGCGACTTCGACAACGACGGATGGCCCGATCTCTACGTCACGAACTTCGGGAAGAACCGGCTCTATCGGAACAATCATGATGGCACGTTCACCGATGTCGCCGTCCGCGCCGGCGTCGAGGTAGGAGGGTGGTCTACTGGCGCTACATTCGGCGACTATGACGGAGATGGACGCCTTGATCTGTTTGTGCCGGGATACGTGCAGTTTGACTTGGCGCATCCACCGGAGGCTGGCACAGCAACCACATCGTTTCACACATGCCAATTTCGTGGCGTATCTGTTTCCTGCGGCCCGCGCGGCCTGGCTGGCGCTCGCGACTATCTCTTTCATAACAATGGGGACGGGACTTTCACAGATGTAAGTGACAAAGCAGGCGTGCAGGATGTTCAACACTTCTACGGATTTCAGGGTCTGTTCGCGGATGTGACTGGAGATGGCAAGCTTGACCTGCTCGTCGCAAACGATTCGACGCCCAATTATCTCTATGTCAATCAGGGCAATGGCACTTTTAAAGAACGTGGGCTGGACTCCGGCTTTGCCTTCAATAAGGAGGGGCGCGAGGTAGCCAGCATGGGCCTGGCAGCGGGCGATTTTCTAAACAACGGACGCCTCGATCTGGCTCTAACGGACTTCTCCGACGATTACAAACTGCTCTTTCGCAACGATGGAAATGGCAACTTCACAGACGTGAGCGATGCGCTGGGAATCGCCGACAGTACCAGAGCTTTCCTGGGTTGGGGCGTTGGATTTCTTGACTATGACAACGATGGTTGGAAAGACCTGATGATGGTCAACGGTCACATTTACCCTGTCGTGGACAAAATGCCATGGGGTACCAGCTACAAGGAGCGGCCGTTGCTCTTCCGAAACAAAGGCGGCCGCGGATTCGATCTCATTCCAGCGGTGATCGGATCAGGGTTGGCAGTGGTCTCTTCTGCGCGAGGCGCGGCTTTTGGAGACCTTTTCAATGATGGCAAGATCGACGTCGTGATGAATAATCTCGATGAGCCGCCGACTCTGCTGCGAAACGTGAGCGCAGACGTCCACCACTGGGTGGAGATTCAATTAGTAGGTAGTATCCGCAGTCCGCGCGATGGAGTGGGCGCATCTCTTTTGCTCAGGGCGGGAGGGATATCGCAACGTGAGGACATCTTCAGCGGAGGAAGCTTTCTCTCCTCCAACGATCCGCGAGCTCATTTTGGCCTGGGGAATGCAACGAAGATCGATGACCTTACCATTCGTTGGCCGAGCGGCCTGCTGGAACATGTGTCCCTTCCGAGAGTGAACACGATCTACACCATCACTGAAGAACATGGAGTTACCGCCACAGAGCCTGGTGCAACACCGCGCGCCTGGGTCAGGAGGCGGAGCAATCCGCGCAGATGAGTCCTGCAGTGACTCTTACAACTGCGAATGTTTCACTCGGAGAACGAGAGAGCAGGAATCGCTTCTTCGCCTGCATAGACGATGATCGGCAGTTTCGCCTCCGCATCAACGACAATCATGCCTTCGATGCACTGCACTTTGTAAATCGAACGGCCGCTCAGAGTGAGAGAGCGCGCCGTTACACTGGCCGCACGCCATCCGTTGGGCAGCGGGTAGCGTAGCTGACGTGCAGTCCGGGAGTAAAAGGCGACCCGGTTTGCGTCGATGGGACAGAAGGTCGCGTCATCTTTGGCAATCTCGACTCCGTTTAATGCTGCCACATACGATTCTGTCCGTGGGCTCATCTCCACCTTCGAGTCCTTCTCCAAAGTCAAGCGACGGAGAGAGCTGGTGCTTTCGTAGGCTTCCACAGCTAATCGATGCAACTTGCTGAACGGCAATACAATCAGGTAATAGAAATCCGCGATGGTTGTACGGTCTGTATCCGCCTCAAACCAGAGCGCCGATCGAGTGTTCCAGAAGATCTCCTGCTGGGGATGTATCGATCCATCTCCGTTGCTGCCCCAGATGGCCGCACTGCGATAAATCGTGGGCAACATTGGGATGGCTTCGCCGCCGAAAGGGGAGTGGCTCGTACCCGGGCCATTCATGGTCACGGCCAGCTTTCCAATAAATGGATAGCGCAGCTGCTCTGAAGTGACAAACACGCCACTCTGCCGGAACTGATCGACGATTTCGTACTTTCCTGCGACGAGGTTCTTATAGCCGCTTGCCGGGTGCAGAAGATCCCAGTCGTTGCGCACCGCAAACCAAGACATAGCATCGATGAGGATCGCGTTGCTGATGCGGTAGCGATCCATAGTGTAGGCGATGCGTCGGGTGCCCCAACCGCCCTCCATGAATTTGGCCATACCAACGATGTAGGAGTCTTCTCCATCCCAGGCGCGGCTCTTCCAGGTCGCGCCATCAGGACGACGCGCGATGAACGCTTCATCGAATATAGGACTGCTCTTGTATGCATCGTCGTAGTTCACATTGAGCGTGACATTCGCATTGAGCGCCTTTCCTGCCTCGATCAAGTCACGAAGGTCTTCGTAGCTTCCCAGGCTGCTGTTGATCTTGTCCTCCGAGGGAAAGCCGGTGTCCTGGCCGTCGTAGACCCAACCACCGATAAACGCCGTCTGGGGGGCGCCATCCGTGAGCGATGCGATGTCGCGCACTAGAGTTCTACTCTGCGCGAACGTGGTCCTCGGTTTCGCAGCCGTTTTGTTCTTGCCACCGATAATGTAAAGAAAGCGATTGGAAAAATATTCGGTAGGGCTGGCCGGCATTCGAGCGCGAAGGATCTTCGCCCCGGTCAGCCAGAGCGGCTCCTGGTCCTTGCAGACAAAAAAGTCGAAACGGGTTTGCGGCTGTTGGTCGACGAGCAGGTTGGGCGTGTTTGCGTTTCCGCAGACGGGTGGGCCGCCGTCGTTCATGTTGTAACAACGGCCACCGTGGACCCGATAGGTCTGGATGCTGCCTAACGTAGCGCAACGTTGACCCGGACGACCGCTTATCTCCGTCTCCGTTCCATCCATATAGGCAGTCACTTCCATCACACAGCCAATGCCGTTTTGGCCAACCATGCCGATGGGCAGTTCTGTACTGATGCGTCCGAAATACTCGTCATCCGGAAATCGATACGGCTTCGCCTCTTCCAGTTTTACAAACGATCCGCCATGCCGCCCTTCTGCCATCCATGCCGGGCCGTCTTCTTCGCGTACGGCTGCGAGGCACGGCAGACCGAGCTCGATCAGTTCGAAGCCCTCGTGTTCCTTTACCGACTCCATCATGACCAGCAAGGATGGGCCTTCGAGCGTGTAGCGCAAGTCGAAGGCAACTGCTGGGCGCCCACTGAAGTCGACCCGGAAATGGAAAGCCAGCGACTGGCCAGACTGATGTTTCATAGCAACTTCGAGCGGGAGTGTCCGGTAGATCCGCGGCTGCTTCCGGCAGAGAATGACGTGTGCCGGCGTTTGAGTGTCTTCTCCCCATATACGTTTGCCCCCGAATCGATACGCGTAAGGCAGACCGTGACGTGCATCGAACGAGACTTCAAGCTCCTGGTTGCGGAGCGTGACCAAGCTTGCGGGAGGCCGCCGCATGAGCTCCGACGCAGACCTCGCTCGGGTGGACAACACTCCACTTACGCCTAAAGCCGCACTGCCGACAATCAAATCACGGCGGTTCATGCCCGATCAACTCCGTTGAAATGAAGAAGGAGGGAGACGGCGAGGTTCCGCTTCCTCCCCGAGTAGTAATTTGCGATTCGTTCCCTCATGCAGACGGCTGACTCTAAAAACTCACTTTGAGTGCAAATTGGAGCTGTCGTGGGTTCCCTGACAGGCCACTTACAACACCCGCTTGCGGATCACCCAGATTTGGGTCGGGCGTTCCATAGTTGATGATGTTGAAAACGTTGAATGCCTCTGCACGGAACTCAACGCTGGCTGCATCCTTGATCGGGAAGTTCTTGAAAATAGAGAGATCGTCGTTATAACTACTCGACGAGCGGAGTGAATTCCGTCCGACATTGCCGTAGGAGAGAACCGGTGTTGCGAAAGCAGCTGGATCAAACCATTTGTCCTTGGTAGGGTGCGATGGGTTTGGATTGCCCACCAGGTTCGGGCGGCCATAACCACCCGATACACCAATATTCGCAATATCTCCCGGCACATTGACAGTGTAAGGTTGACCGCTGCGAAGTTGAGCTACCGTATTGATCTGCCAATTCCCGAGCACGTAGGACAACGGGCCCGCATTGAGATATCGCTTGTTTCTGCCGACCGGCAATTCATAGAGGCCGGAAATGGACGCAAAGTGGGGAACATCATAGGCAGACACACTGCGGTTGGACTCAGGAGAGTAGTAGTCCTGGACAGCGGCTCCTCCTCCTGGCCCATTCTCCGCACCGAAGTGCCCGCTTGTTCCTGTATCCATCGATTTGGACCAGGTATAGGCGCCCAGGAATTGAAAACCATTCTGGAATCGACGCTCGAGCTTCACCTGCAGTGAGTGATAGTCGCCGGCGCCGATATTGCTGTCGTAGACGAACGTGGTCATGTAAGGGTAGGGACGTCGAGCAGTAACCTGCGCCGCAGACCCCGCACCCGGTGTCCTCGCTCCATTCGCCGTACCACCGTAGTCAAGCCGTTTGGAGACACTGCCGACATATCCAATAGACAGCAGCGTCTGCTTTGCGAAGGTCTGCTCGACCTGCAAGTTGAACTGCTCAGAATAGAGAGGCTTGTTTTTCGGGCTGTAGTAGTAGTCGAAATCGCTGAACGGCCCACCCGTCGTCAAGGGGCTACCGACGGATGCCTGCGCAGTGGTAACCGACGTCAGCGGCGTCCCGAGTACATTGTAGTTCTTGGATACGGAGCCTTTGGCTGGCCATTCCCCAATCGAGTTGGAGAAGGTTTGACTCAGTCCGTTCAGGGTGTCGTATACCAGACCGAAACCACCCCGAACGACAGTGGTGGGCGTAGCAGCATACGCGAAGCCGAACCGCGGACCCCAATCGGCGTTATCGGATGCCGGGGCGCGGGTTGCGCTTGGCGAGACGATGATATGGCTGCCCGCTACCGAGCCATCATTTCCCAAGACTGCGGCCAGATTGGCCGCAGCATCTGTACTTGGTCCGGGAATGCAGGGAGCAACCCCACTGGATACGCAAGCGGCGGGAAGCTTGCCGCCACCTATCTCCCAATTGCCCGTATCAAAATTAAAGCCATTATTCATGCCAGACGTCAGATTGGGCTGATTGATGTGATCGTATCGCAGACCCACGTTCACAGTCAGCTTCGGTGTCACCTTCCACGAGTCACCTGCAAAGACCGCGTAGGTGGGAATGCTGTATTTGATTGTGTTTTGTCCTTGAAAACCGCCCTGATTTGGATAACCAAGCAGGGCCGAAGCAAGAGAATTGCCGGTTGTTCCTGGATTGTTAGGATCAGACGTTTGTGAGTTATCGAAGTTAAAGTTCTGACCGGTCCCGTGTTGCGATCGGTACTGGTCGATCACGGATCCGCCGAAGGACAGGCTGTGACGCCCAAGCAGCCAAGTCAATTGACTCCCAACCGACCATGCCGAGTTGCGACGCAGCGCGGCGCTACCCACATTCGAGCCGCCGTATGGAGAACTCAAATTGAGTCCGAGCGGTCCGTAGAGATCGAGGTTTGCAATGCCGATCTGCGCGAGCGGTCCAAGGCCGGCTTTGGCCACATTTTCAAAGGTGAAGGCACGGCTTGCTCGTCCGCCATTCACGTTCAGAACGAGTCGCGGACTGAAGACATGCGTGATGCCAGCGCCGATGTTGAGGCCATTGAAATCGCTGATATTGGTAACAGAATTGGTGGCGGGATTGTTGTTGATCACGAACATATTCGACCAACGGAAGAAGATGTTGTCGTGACTGGTTACCTGCTGATCCAGCCGTCCCTGGTAATTATTGTTGTTGTTGCTATAAGGGGCCCGGAGGATTTCATTGAAGTTTGGATTGCCGGCGAGATTGGGCTTATCGAAGTAAGTATTTATGTAGGACTGAATTTGAGTATCGATCTTTGCTGTTGGAATCCTGCTGCCTGCAAAAGCCTGCCGAGCGTAGCCGTTCCCAGCCGGCGTCGTGGTGGTCGGGTCGAATATTTGTGTGTTCCCTACGGAATGACTGAAATCTCCGCCGAGTTCAGCAGCTGTCGGCACGTTGTAGAGGCTGTTCGAGGGCTGGCTATACCGCCAGCCTTCATACGCGAAAAAGAAAAATGTCTTGTTCTTGCCCTTGTACAGCTTGGGAATCAAAACCGGACCCCCAATTGCGCCGCCAAACTCGTTTTGGTGAAAGGCAGCTGCTTTCGCGGCGCTTCCGTCGGCGTTTACATCCGTGAATGGGTTGCGTGCGTCGAACGCATTGTTGCGGATGAACTCCCATGCGCTTCCGTGGAACTGATTCGTACCAGACTTGGTGATGAGGTTGACGACACCCCCAAGCACTGAACCGAACGCTGGGTCGTCATTGTGCGACTGCACCTTGAACTCGCTCACGCCGTCGATGATGGGTAACACGGTGTAGGTTGTCGTTCGGAAGTCGGTATTGACGACGCCGTCCAGCAAATAGAGAGTCTCGCGGTTCTGTTGTCCGTTGATGGACGGATTGGCGAAAGAACTGCCCGGTAGCGCGACTGTTGAACCATCATCGGTTCCCTGATTGGCGCCCTGGCTGGTGCTGATGGGCGTCGCGCCAGGTGTGAGCGTCAGCAGCTGGGTGAAGTTGCGTCCATTGAGAGGCAGATCGTTGACGGGACGTTCCCCAATCACCGTGCCGAGGTTCGAGGTCGTTGCCTCCAGCAATTCGCTGTTCGACTGCACTTCCACGGTTTCGCTAGAGCCACCGACAGCCAGTTTTGGATTGATAGAGAGGCTCTGATTGACGTCAAGCTTGATGGCCTTCTCCGTGAGCGACTGGAAACCCGGCTTCGTTATGAGGACCTGATAGTTTCCCGGCGGCAGCAGCGGAAGTATGTATGCGCCCGAAGGGCCAGTCTGAACTGTTCGGGATGCCTGTGTGCCGGTGTTGACGGCCTGCACGGTAGCTCCGGGCACGACGGCGCCGGAGGTGTCCTCCACGGTGCCGGTGATCTGTCCTGTCGTTGTTTGAGCACACAAGGTCTGCGCGGCGACGATGACTGCGGCTGCTGTAAGTGCCCACCGGCCCCGGATATTTTGTTTCATTTGAACTCCCCAATCAAATCCATTGATCCGCACGACACACCGCTGGTGTATTCCCGGGAATGGGCCCGTATTCGCGCAACAGAACGAGACAATAGGATTCCGGCATAATGGCTGTCAAGATGTTTATCGCTTACTGAATCGACTACTGGCTTGCTCCTGTACCGCATGTTATTGAATTTAAGTACACTCGACGTGCGACCGTATAGGAAAATAGTTCGAGGAAGAAACCTGCGTTTGACTGGTTTCGGGTGAACTCTTCATAGCCAAGAGGAGGGTGTCTCGATGCTTCAACGGCCGCTCCATCTGCATGCGGCGTTGCATTTGAAAGTATTAGTGGGCATAACATCCTTGGATATGCCCGTACGGATGAAGGACATTGCCGCAGATCTTGGCCTCTCGATCGTTACAATTTCCAAGGTTCTCCGCGGCCATCCGGAAATTGGCAAAGAGACGCGCCAGCGCGTCCTCAGACGCGTCGAGGAACTTCGCTACCAGCCGAACCTGACGGCACGCAGTCTAGTGACCGGCCGCAGTTATCTCATCGGGCTGGTTGTACCGGACCTGCTTCATCCCTTCTTTGCCGAAGTCGCCAAATCACTTGCCCGAGCGCTGCGCAAGCGCGGCTACTCGCTCATCATCGCTTCGTCTGAAGAAAATCCCGAGATCGAGGAGCAGGAGGTCGGGCATATGGTAGCGCGACGCCTGGACGGTCTGATCATTTCTGCCGCGACCACATCGCGTGCCCTCTTTGACCGTCTCGACGAGGAGCAGCAGGCCTACGTGCTGATCGACCGCAGCTTCCCCGGTCTCTTCGCCAACTTTGTTGGTGTGGACGACATCGCGGCCGGCTCGCTGGCCACGCAGCACCTCATCGAGCGCGGCTGCACCCGCATCGCCCATATCCGCGGGCGCGATAACAGCACCGGCGCGCAGCGATTGGAGGGCTATCGCCGCGCCATGAGCGCCGCCGGGATGGACGTTTCAGAGAAGTGCATCATCCTGCGAGAGACCGTCGACACGGAGAGCCGCCGGCAGGGGGAGGAAGCGATGCAGAGCCTGCTTGCGCTCAAGCTTCGTCCGGATGGCGTCTTCTGCTACAACGACCCGATAGCGATCGGGGCCATGGATGCGGTGCTCGCCGCAGGCCTGCGCATCCCAGACGACATCGCTATCATCGGCTGCGGCAACCTGCATTATGACGACTCGCTGCGGGTGTCGCTTTCGAGTATCGATCAACAGAGCAAAATGATCGGCGAGCGAGCGGGCAAGCTCGTTCTTGGGGTCATCGAATCCAGCACGCGGCCGAAGCCGAAGAGCGTCATACTCGAACCGCAGCTCGTGGAGCGCGCTTCGACCGCGCGTAAGAGTCTGTACAAGGGTCTTACTGCGTCGGTATAGTTACCGATTTATTAGAGTCGCTGACTGGTGAACTCAACCGCTCTAACGTCACCCGAAACGGATAGCTAGTCTTTCAAGGAGTCTTTCGTAATGACCATGGGAGATCGGTGAGGTTGTCAAATATCTCGATACGCCGACTGTCGAATTCTGGACGACCAACAACCGGTATTCGCCATTCAGCCTTGAACCCGTCGTGGAAGCTGCACGAATCCTTCGCGATCCGCTCATTGCCGCGGAGGCATTTACCACTGCGCCGGAGTTGGCCAAATGGACCGAGCATCCGGCATGGCTAAAGCCTATCGGGGATGCTGCTTTTTGCGCAGGCGTCAACCGTGTGAATATGCATCACTTTGTGCAGGATGGCCTGCTACGGAAGAGATTCTTCGGAATGGAGTGGCGTTCTGATGACAAGACCGCTGCCGTCGCGCCGGCAGCGTGTTCTTGACGGCCTTTAGCAGGCAACGCCGAATACTCTTTATCGCGACAACGAATAATGGAAGAAGTCGAGGTCAACGTAGCCGCCGTCGCCTCTGTCATTAAAGATGTACACGCCGATGCGGTCTCCTCGATAGTTTGCCCAGGAGAGCCGATATGGTCTGCCGAATTCGGTAAATGTTTGGCCATCTAAGCTGTAACTAAAGTGGCAAACTCCGCTAAGATCCCATGTTGAACGAAGCTGGACAGAGTCTTGGGCGATGACATGCCCTGAATCTGTTACTCCGTCTTGCGAGTACACGAGCGACCGCACGGATCCTGTTTGCTGTATCCCAATACGCGCGAACGCCTTCGCGAAGTGCGTGATGCCAGCTTCATCGCCGTTCTGCATCCCTCGCAGATCGAGAGCCACAGTCACCTCGTTCCGGCGCGTTCGCATCGAACGCTGGGTAAGGATGTCTGCGGTCGACAGGAAGTCACCTGGGTGCAAAGGCGCACAAGCATGCAGTCGCAGGTAGCCTGGACGCTCGGTGAGCGACCATACGCCAGAACGCGGCTGATACTGCCACTCCCAGGGAGGCTTGAGTGTGGGTTCGTCAAACGTATCGCTTGCAACGAGGCTGGTTTGCGGGAAGCCAAGAATCGGCTTCTGACCATGCCACATCATGTTGCCAATGCCGTCGCTACCGATACGGCCGATCATCGGCCATCCGTCGATCCAGGTGACCGGAAGCAAGACACCGGCTCGGCCTTCCCAGTCCCCTGTTCCTTGATGTGACACGAAGTACCATCTCCCATCTGGAATCTGAACGAGTCCCCCCTGGTTTGGCTCCTTGTCGGTTGCAGGATCAACATGCATCAGTTGCCGAATCTTCCAGGGCCCGTAAAGGCTGCGGGACCGCTCCATCATCGGTACCCGGCCTTCTGGTCGGACCTCACTAAAATAGTGATAGTAGAGACCATTGATTTTGTAGAGCTTGTTTGCCTCACTGCCGTCTGACCGATGGATAATCCGATCGGTCTCCGGGAGCAAGTGCTGTCCGTCTGCGCTTAACTTCCACAGATGCACGGTGTACGTGCGCCCGTCTGCATCCGCGGCGAAGTGCGTTGCGATCAGATAACCCTGGCCATCGTCATCCCAGAACGGACACGGATCGTCCCAACCGGGCTGCAGCAAAAGCGGTGCGATGGGGCTCCAAGGGCCGCGCGGTTTTGCCGACGTGCTGAGAAATAGTCCCTCGTCCGGTGTTCCGAAGACGACCCAGAACTTGCGCTTGTGATAGCGAATGGAGCCGGCCCAGATCCCTCGTCCAGCCCGGTTCATCCGATCCCAATTGAGTTCCGGGCTGATCCTGTTCAGATCAGGCACGACGTGGCCGACAATACTCCAATTCACAAGGTCGTCGGAACGCATCACGGCCATGCCGGGCGAATATTGAAATGTTGAGGAGATTGCGTAGTACGTCCTGGCGACACGGATAGCGTCGAGATCGCTGAAATCCCCCGGCATCACGGGATTGGCGTACGTGCCATCGCCCTGATCGCCCCAAAGCCCATGCGCGGGCTCAAACTCGTTCGGTAATGAAGCGTAGAGTTCAGCCGGTTGCGTCAAACGCCCTGCGGGAGCTGAGTTCCAGACGACGAACAAGAGCAAGCAGCCGGTTACGCCCGCAGCCCAACGATGGAGCAGTTGATTCATGCTTTTCAGCTTACTGCGGGCAGTCGTTGTGGCTTCCCCACCAACGTGCATATGGCAGAAACCCTTTTTCTATTGACAATCGCAATACTCCCCATCTAGCGTTTGGAAACACCGATTACTGCTGCGTTTACTGCACCGATACAGAGAGAAGGCTTTTTCGATGAATGAGAGTGTCACCAGACAGAAGAGTCAGGCGAAATTTGGAATGCGGTCTTGCGCCTCCACGGACAGCGGCATCCCGACACCAGCTATGGTGGCATGGGCCATTCGATGGGCCGCTTCGTCACTCTTTCTCCTCCTGCTTTTCCCGGTGATTCTCGCTGCGCAGAGCGTGACGGCTACGGTCACCGGTACTGTCTTAGACAAGTCAGGCTCGGTGATTCCGGGCGCAAGCGTCACCGTCAAAAATGACAGCACGGGCGTGACGCGCACAACGCAGAGTAACGGCGACGGTCTCTTCACCGTTCCACAGCTGCAGCCCGGCGGCTACAGCGTCACAGTCACGCGAAGCGGCTATGCGACTGCGCAGCGCAACGGCATCGAGCTTCAGGTGAATCAGACGGCCAACCTGCCGATTACACTCCCCGTCGGTTCAACGACAGAGACGTTGACGGTCAGCGGGCAGTCGCCCTTGCTTGAAACACAGACGGTCGCCCTGGGTACGGTGATCGGCGCGAAAGAGATCACCGAGCTTCCGCTGGATGGACGACAGTTCGCTCAGCTTCTGCAGCTGGTGCCGGGCACCGTGCCCATTACGGTGTCGCAGACAGGGAGCGCCCTGCCGCTTGGTTCCGGCAGCACCAATCCCTCCATCAACGGAGGCAGCAATCGGAGCAACCTGTTCTTTATCAATAACGTGTTTGCGACGAATCCGACATACAGCTACTACGCCATCAGCCCGTCGGTCGACGCGATCCAGGAGTTTCAGGAACAGACCCATGCCGAGGAGGCTGAGTTCGGCCAATCGACCGGCGGCACCATCAACATCGCGCTCAAATCCGGCACGAACCAGTATCACGGCAATGTCTACGAGTTCCTTCGCAATGACGCTGTGGATGCAACCAGCTACTTCGCTCCAACCAAAGGTGCATACAAGCAGAATCAATTTGGCGGCACCGTTGGCGGCCCGATCCTGAAGAATAAACTGTTCGCCTTCGGCTACTACGAGGGCTATCGCTCGGTGACAGCGGCGAATAACTTCTCCGTGCTGCCGACACCAGCGGAGTTCGGCGGCGACTTCAGCGCTCTGCTGCCAAGCACCGTGATCTACGACCCAGCAACTTACAATGCAGCTACGCACACGATCCGGCCCTTCAGCGGCAATATCATCCCAGCGAACCGGCTCGACCCGACGATCCTGACTGCGTTGAAAGCGTTTCTTCCCTCACAGCTTCCCACGGGACCCTCCGACAAGATCAATTACGTCAACACGTCGAGCGCGACTGTGACCCAAAACCAGTTCGGTATCCGTGGCGATTACACTCTGAGCGCGAGGGATCTCTTCTACGGCCAGTTTCTCTACCAGGCAGGCCTGCAGACCACCCCGGCCGGTCTTGTCGGCAATGCATTTACCGCCAATGCAGGCGGCAAGAATGCCGGACTGAACTGGGTCCACACCTTTTCTCCGTCGCTTACCATGGTGCTGACGGGCGGCTGGCTCCGCGCCACCAGCCCCGGTTACTACGTTCAATCCAACGCTGCCCAGCTGTTTGACCAAGCCGGGTTCGGGGCTGGCTTTACACCAAACCCCGGCGCGATTGCTATGCCGTTCGTTCCGTCGATCAGCATTTCCAGCTACTTCGGCATCAATTCGGGCGAAGGCGGCGACCTCGACAATGTGTATCAGGCCTCCGGTAGCGTAACGAAACAGGTAGGCGCTCACGCGCTGAAGTTCGGCGCTGCCGGATACCGCGCCACCCTGGACACCAATTACGCCAATGACGGCGAGTCCTTCAATCAGCAGGCCACCTGGAATCCATGCGCCAGCCAGAACGATGGCGCCTGTGTGGGAACCGGCGGCAATTCCCTCGCCAGCACCCTGCTTGGCCTGCCGGTCTCCGCGTCGCGCCAACTCGGTAATTCGGCCGCGAATCTTATGGCGACGATTCTCGGGTTCTACGCGGAAGATACGTGGAAGGTGACGCCGAAGCTGACCGCAAACTACGGCCTGCGTTGGGACTACACCTCACCGGTCACAGACGCAAAGAATCGCCTATCCGGCTTTAACATCCACAATGGCCAGTGGTACATCCCGAAGGGCGACGTGGACGCGCCCGCGGTATTGCCTGCGGGCGTGTACACCGCAGCAACCAATCACATCACCAGTCCGAACTACTTAAACTTTTCTCCGCGTTTCGGGCTCGCGTACGCAGTTAACCAGCGGCTGGCAGTTCGTTCCGGAGTGGGCGTGTTCTTCGATAACTGGGCCGGCGCGATTCAGTCAGCACAGAATGCTCGTGGGGGCTGGCCCTCGGGTGGCTCACAGAGTGTATCCAATGCCAACGTTGCGGGTCTGACACAGCCTGGCGCCACAGCGGCGAATCCCTTTGGTACGCTGGCTCCCGTCGTGGCCGCCAGCCCTTACCCGAGCGGCGCGGATTATCTGGATACAGCCTGGAAGAATGCCTACTCCGTGCAGTGGAACCTGGAGGTGGAGCAGCAGCTTACAAACACCGCGCTCATGAGCTTCGCCTACGCGGGATCCTCCACCAGCCGGAGCACCGTTGATAATCCCTCGAATCAATCGCTGGTCCTCGGCCCGACGCAACAGCTGCCCTTCCCGCAGATGTCGCAGTTCGGCCAACTCTCCAGCATCGGCCACATGAGCTATAACTCCTTTCAGGCAAAGTATGACCAGCGCTACGCAAACGGCCTTGCGGTAAAGGGTGCGTTCACCTGGTCCAAGAACATCGATGTAGGCTGCGCCGATTTCTGGGAGGGATGCAGCATTCAGAACGGGCACGATCTGCGTGCAGAGCGGGCACGATCGGCCCTCGATGTGCCCATCGTTGCTACCGCCTCGACCGTGTATAAGCTGCCGTTCGGCAAAGGCGAGCCCTACCTGACTAGCCAGCCTGCCTCGGCGATCGTTGGCGGTTGGCACCTGAACGAGATCTTCACTTATCACAGTGGCCTGACCTTCACGCCAAGCATCAACTTCGACAACGCGAACGCGAATGGAGGCAGTCAACGTCCGAACGTCGTCGCGGACCCGGAAGGCGGCCCGCATACATTGCAGCGCTGGTTCAACACCTCGGCTTTTGCCGTTGCGCCCCCTTTCAACTTCGGCAATGCAGGCCGCGACAGTCTGCGCGGTCCGAGTTATACCAATCTGGACGTCTCCGTCTTCCGCGATTTCGCTCTCTATCGGGAGGCTTCCCTGCAATTTCGCGGGGAGTTCTTCAATGTCTTGAACCACCCGCAGTTCAGTACGCCGGACGGCACGCTTCAGGACTCCAATTACGGGCAGATCACGTCCACGGTCGGGAACCCGCGGAACATCCAGTTCGCCCTGAAACTCAGTTTCTGATCCACACTTAAGGGAGATCTGGCATCTTTCAGAGATAGCTCTTCCATGATTTTGGGTTGACCTCAAAGGCTTGGCTGAAGGATGAAACAAACGAAGGCTTAAGCTTGTCGCCTCTCTCACGTCGAACGTTTCTCAGGCTCGCCAGTATCACTGGCGGGATCTGCTCCGCGAGGCTCTGGTCTCGCCCGGTCTGGGCCCTCGCGCCCGCGCGGACGGCTCCGTGTCTTCTTCACGCGAGTCACAGCTTCGACAACGACTTTCCCGCTCTCATTGCGCCGGGAAACGATCCTTTCATCACTGAGGTCTATGCGCTCGCCCTGGAGCTGCTTCTCACGCGTTGGTTCGCCCCAGGCCTGTTGAGCGAAACCCAGCATGCGCTTGGCGCAATCGCACTCGATTCCATGGTGGATCTTTCTCCGCTCGACGAGCCAAAACTGCAGCCGCTGCGGAGGGAGTCTCCACTCTCGACCTCCTCCGTACACTTCCCGCCTCCACAAACTACCAGCGCGGAGGCATGCCGCCGGCGGATGTCACAGTATTGTTCCTCGCTGGGGAAAGTCGACGTTGCCGATCTGCGCATCTGTGGCATCGACGTGACCTCGCAGGAGCCGCTGCAACTCAAGACGGTCGTCAATTACTCCTTTGCGGGCGAGCCCGCTCCTGGGAAGCGGGAGCAGCGCACGGGAGAATGGGAGCTGCACTGGCGACGCAACACGGATGGGAACTGGATCGTCACACGCTGGGTGGCTTTGCATGAGCATCGCAGCTATCTCTCCGGGCCTGGATTCGTCGATGTCACAGGACGCTGGTTCGCCTCGGTTCCGTCCCTTGCCGATCAGTTGTCGCGTGGCGTCGACGATTGGCGCACCTCCCTTGACGGCGCCTTCGGCATCGACATATATGGCAACAATGGTGTTTCGGTCGGCGACTACGACAACGACGGCTTCGACGACATCTACGTCTGCCAGCCCGCGGGACTTCCGAATCGGCTTTATCGGAATCGCGGCGACGGTACCTTTGAAGACGTCAGCGCGAAGGCGGGAGTGGACGTGCTGGATGCAACCTCCTGTGCGCTCTTCGCTGACCTTCGCAACAGCGGCTATCAGGACCTGATCGTGGTGCGCACAAACGGTCCTCTGCTCTTCGTGAACAATGGAGATGGCACGTTTACGCTGAAGCCGGACGGCTTTCGCTTCACGAATCCGCCTCAAGGTGCGCTGACTGCTGCGGCGGCGGCGGACTACAACCTGGATGGTTTTCTCGATATCTACTTCTGCCTGTACAGCTACTACCAGGGCCTGAGCGACTACCAGTATCCAACTCCGTACTACGACGCGCAAAACGGGCCGCCCAACTTCCTATTTAGGAATCGCGGGGACGGCACCTTTGAAGATGTCACCGGGCCGTCAGGGCTGAATGTAGCCAACAGCCGCTATACGTTGGCCTGCGCCTGGAATGATTTCAATAACGATGGCTTACCCGACCTGTATGTGGTGAATGATTTCGGGCGCAAGGTTCTGTACCGGAATCTGGGCAACGGCAGGTTCGAGGATGTTAGCCGAGAACAGGGTGTGGAGGATGCCGGCGAGGGCATGAGTTCCACCTGGTTCGACTACGACAACGACGGCAGCGACGATCTGTACGTTGTCAATATGTGGGAGGCAGCGGGCAAGCGCGTAACCACGCAGGCAGTCTTCATGCCTTCCGCTCCGGAGAGCGCCCGCCAGGTCTATCGACAGGATGCTGAAGGCAACACGTTGCTGCACAATGACGGGCGTGCGCGCCGTTTCCGCGACGTCACCGGGGGATCCGGCACACAGGTGGGTGGCTGGAACTGGAGTTCGTCCGCATGGGATGTGGACGGCGACGGCTTTGCCGATCTCTATGTGGCCAACGGCTTCATCTCCGGCCCCATTCGCACCGATCTATCGAGTTATTATTGGCGCCGCATCGTCGCACAGTCCCATGCCATGGGTGGCCGGTCCAAGGCTTACGAAGACGCATGGCAGCAGATCAACGAAGGCATCCGGTCCGATTACACATGGAGCGGCTACCAGCGCAACAACTTCTACATCAACAACCGGGACGGCAGCTTCACCGAAGCAGGATCTCTGCTCGGCCTGGGCTGTCTGGAAGATGGACGGGCCTTCGCGCTGGCCGACCTTGACGGCGACGGACGCGTCGAAGTCGTACTGAAGAACCGCAACGCTCCTCAGCTTCGTGTTCTCCGTAACCGGATGCGGATCGACGGGGCGACCATCGCGTTCTCGTTGCGCGGAGTGAAAGCCAACCGCGATGCCATCGGAGCCGTCGTTGAATTGCGCACTCCCGCCGGAATCCAGCGACAGACCGTGACCGCTGGAAGCGGATTTCTCAGCCAGCACAGCAAGACCCTGATCTTCGCCTTACCCGCCGGCATGGAGACAGTTGATGCCACGGTGCACTGGCCGGGTGGCGATGCACAAACGCTCAAAGCGCTTCCGGTCGGCCATCGCTGCTATGTCGAACAGGGCAAGGAGAAGGGGAAGCAGACGCCGTTCTCGTCCATGCGCGACGATCCCGCAGGTCAACCTGACACGATCTCTCAAGACGCCACGGCCGCTCATACATGGCTCGTCGAGCCGATTGCATTGCCGAAGGTTTTGCTGAAGGGTCCGAGCGGCCTGCCGGCATCCATCCCGAGCGCGGCAACTGCAACATGCGTGCTGTTTTACGACAGCTCCTGCGCCGGGAGCGAAGCCCTGTTGCATCAGTTCTCCCAGCAAGCGGACCGTCTGCACGCGCGGGGCCTCAGCATTGCCACGGTATCGTTCGACACTGATCCTTCCGCATCGTCCGCCCAATCGAGCACCAGTGTCCGATTCCTCGCAGCAGATGAGACCGCGCGCAAAGCGCTCGCGATTTTCTATCGCTATCTGTTTCAACGGCATCGCGATATGCCGCTGCCGACTGTCATGCTGCTCAACGCGAACGGCGAGGTAATCAAGGTCTACTCCGGTGGCTGTACACCCGATCACGCGCTGGAGGACTTCCTCAACGCACCGGAGACAGACGCAGCCCGCAAAGAACGCGCCATGCCGTTTCGGGGCCGATACTACGGAGACGGATTTCATCATAACTACTTCACCTTCGGCGTTGCGTTCCTGCAGGGCGATTGTCCGGAACAGGCAGAGGCGTACTTCAAACGCGCCGTCGAACTGCATCCCGAGCAGGGGGGCGCCTACTACAATCTGGGCCTGATCTATCTCAATCAGGACAGGCTCGATCTGGCGCAACCCAATCTCGAACGTGCAGTCCAGATCGACCCAAAGGACGCGAATGCCTGGAACAACCTGGGCGTCGTCTATGGCCAGCGCGCGCAATACGACGAAGCGCAGCGTTGTTTTGAGAAGACACTGGCGCTGCAGCCTGCACACCCGCTCGCGCTGGGAAATCTCGTCAAGCTCTGCGCCTACAAGGACCGCCCAGCGGATGCGCGCCGCATTCTGGATGCTGCCGTGGCCGCTGAGCCCGGCGAACCCAGCCCTCACTTCGAGCTCGCGATGTTCCTGGTGCAGCAGAATGAAATGGCTGGTGCGAAGAAGGAGTTCGAACGCGTTCTCGCACTGCAGCCTGACAATCTCGAAGCCAGAAACGGCCTGGGTGTGATCCTGATGCGCAACGGCGACAACGCAGGGGCGCTGCGCTTGTTCGCGTCCTGCGTGCAGAGCGCTCCTGACTTTGACCGCCCCTACCTCAACCTTGCGGCGCTCCTGCTGGGGAGCGGCAACGCCACCCGGGCGCATGATCTGCTCTCCGGATTCCTCGAAAGACATCCTGACAACCAAGACGTTCGCAACGCGCTCCGCGAGATTGACACACATCGATGAGACATCCCGTTGTCGGGCTGCTGTTTCTCTCCGCTATCACGCTGCAGCTAGCGAACGCGGGCCTCTTCGCGCAGGCTCTGCAAGCAGCACCGCCGACATTTCGGGCTGCTGGCCCGCGGGATGCCACCGCTCCCAGCGGCTATTCGGACGGCGTCACCGACGAGCGCATTCGCACGACCAGTGATCTCATCGCGATGCTGCAGCGACAGGCGCTGCTCAAACTGCTGCCCCTTGATGGCGGTCCACTCTGTACGGAAAAGGATCGCCTCCTCCAGGAACTGGCTCTCCATCCGCGCAACGTCCTGCCTAATCTTCAACTAGGCCTCCTCTATCTTCGACACGGCCAACCTGCTTCGGCCATCCCTCTTCTGACGACCGCCGGCAGCCTCGCTCCGGATAATCCTCAACCGCAGCTAAGCCTGACCGTTGCCTACATCGAGAATCGAGATGATGCCGAAGCTGGCGCGTCTCTCGCCAAGCTCAGAGCCACGCATACCGATCCGGCAATCGTTGCGCAGCTCTCCGGCGTGCTGTTCGCCGACGCCGGGCGCGCGGCTGAATCCGATGCAGCGTACAGCGATGCGGTGCGACTACGGCCCACTGCCGACACCATTTTTGCCCGAGGATTGGAGCTGCTCTCCGCAGGTGAATCAGCCAAAGCCAGAAGCGTCTTTATGGATGGGTTGAAGGGGATTGCCTCTCGGTCCGAGAGTGACGGTCAGCTATGGCTGGGACTGGGCATGGCAGACATACTGCAGGGCGCGCAGCAGGCGGCTGCGGAAGAGTTTTTGAAGGCGGCGACACATAATCCACGCGACCTGGTCAGCAGCACACTTCTGGCTGCGTGGGTGCAACCGGAGTCTCATATCTCCGGAAGGGCGCTAGCCGCGATCAAAAACACGGCCACGCAGCTTCCCGAGTCCGCCCTGGCTCGATACAACGTGGCAACACTTCTCGCGCGCATGACCCGGCAAAACCGCAGCGTCGCGCAAGTGAATACGATCCGGTCGGAGCTGAACCGCGCGATAGCGATAAATTCAGGACTGGCCGCGGCGCACTTTGAGTTGGGGAAACTTGACGCCGAACAGGGCGACAAGGCGCAGGCGATCGGACAAATACAGCAAGCGGTGCACTTACAGGAAGGTGTCGCCGAGTGGCACTACTGGTTGTTTCGGGAGTTCGAAGCGGCTGGACAGCCCGAAGCCGCCCGCGAGGAGTTGACCACCTTTCGACGACTGCAGAGCACGTTCCCGAAAATCAAAGATGAGAGCAGAACCTTTCTGCGCGGTATTTCGGGAAACGAGCTGCAGGCTGATGACGCTCGATGCCTGGCAGAACCACATTGATTTCGTCGAGGGTAACGGAGACAAATAGGATAGGGATCAGCTAAGGGATACTGGAATGAATTGTGTTGTCACGATGAAGGCAAATTGCAGCAGAAATGCGGAGGCGGAAGGCTTCTTGATAAGTCATTTTTGACAAGCTATCTGTGTCGCCTCTTTCGAGGTGTTTTGCTCTGCGTGAATGTGGTCCTGGGCTTCGCAGCGGTCTTGTTCTTACCGCCAATGATGTAAAGAAAGCGGTCTGAAAAATATTCAGTTGGACTGGATGGTGCGCGATTTCGCAGGATATTCGCCCCCGGCATCCAGGGCTCGCCTGATCCCCGCAGACCAAAAAATCAAAGCATGTCTTCGGCATTTGCTCGACAAGCAGGTTGGGGGAGTTCCCGCAGACGGCGTGGCCGCCGTCGTTCATGTTGTAACAGCGGCCACCGTGGACTCGATATGTCTGGATGCTGCCCAGCGTCGCGTGTCGGTGACCAGCCTCGCCGCTGATCTCCGTCTCCGTTCCATCCATATAGGCAGTCACTTCCATCACACAGCCAATGCCGCCTTGCCCGACCATGCCGATGGGCATCTCTGTACTAATGCGCCCGAAATACTCGTCATCCGGAAATCGAGGCGATGCAGCGTCTGCTCGCGCTCAAGCCTCGTCCGGATGGCGTCTTCTGCTACAACGACCCCATGGCGATCGGCGCCATGGAGGCGGTGTTGGCCGCCGGACTCAGGATCCCGGACGACATCGCCATCATCGGCTGCGGCAACCTGCACTACGACAACTCCCTGCGCGTGCCGCTTTCCAGCATCGATCAACAGAGCAAAATGATCGGCGAGCGGGCCGGAAAACTTGTCCTCGGCATCGTCGAATCCAGCACCGGGCCAAAGCCGAAGAGCGTCATACTCGAACCGCAGCTCGTCGAACGAGCTTCGACCGCCCGCAAGAGACCAAACCGCAAAGCCCACACAGCCAACAAGCCCAAGGCTCGATAGTCTATGCCTTTCGTCGAGAGAACGAAGACTCAGTCGAATCGGATCATAATCTTGGAAAAGCGAGACGGCTCGCGGCTCCACGCGGCAAACGATTCTGCCGCCTGGGCCAACGGCACCTCCAGTGTGACCGCCTCATCTCTTATTCAAGGTGCTGCCGTTGCGGGGGGCGCCCGTTCTGGCCCGTAGAGTTACTTTTACTACATCTGTAGTAGGCCTAGTCCAGCCCACCGTACTCGCATCTCAACCGCATTTGCCGGCTGAAGTCGCCGGAAAGAAACGAGTGCGTTCGGTCGAAGACTGGCGCACCCGGCAGGAATGAGCGGGGAGTTGGTGATGTTTTCCGTCCGTGGTAACGGTAGCGAAATCAGCTATCGACCGGATGCTCAGAACATGAATTTCACTGCGAGTTGAAGCTGCCTCTCTGTGCTGCGCTCGCTGCCAACGACACCGAAGGTTGTATCACTGATGTTACCGTCCGGATTGCCGTAAGTCAGATGATTAAAGGCGTTGAAAGCTTCTGCGCGGAACTGCAGGTCACCTAGCTTTTCCAGGTGAAAGTTCTTGAAGAGCGAGAGATCTACATCCTGGAATGGATCGCCGCGAAGATCGTTCCGGCCCTCAGTGCCGAAGGTGTAAGGCGCAGGAGATGCAAACGCGGCCTTGTTAAACCACGCTGCGCGGGTCGGATGATTGAGATGAGGATTGCCGATCCGATCGAGCCGCGCCGTGCCTGGATTGCCGGTATTGGCGATGTCCGCGGACACACCAAGGTTGTACGGCAGGCCGGAGGTGAAGGCATAGATCACGTTTACCTGCCAGCCCCCAACAAGCTGGTTCAATGCTTTGTTGTCGACGTTAAGCCCTTTACCGCGGCCGATGGGGAGATCGTAGGTCGCACTTGCAGAGAGGTTATGTCTCAGGTCATAGCCGGCGACGCTGTAATCCCTCTGAATGTTATACGGATCCGGCTCCGAGCAGCCTTCTGCGCCAAAGAGTCCATCGCAGGCGGTGTTCATCGTTTTCGAGTAGGTATAAGAGACGATGTACTGCAGTCCGCGGGAGGTGGATTGTGACAGCTTAGTCTCCAGGCCGTTGTAGTTGCCGTTGCCATTGCTACGGTCATAGTGAGTGGGGGTGATATTGGGATAGGGTTGCCGCGAGGCAACAACCGCTGCGTCGCCGGGCCCCGGATACCGCGCCACATTGTAGAGTCCACCACCGGTCACCAGGCGATAGGTGTGAGAGCCGACGTAGTCGATTTCGAGCGTGGTGTTGGAGTTGATCAGGTGCTGGATGCCAAGATTAAACTGCTCAGATTCAGGATTCTTGGCGTGCGGATCTCTGTAGAACTGAGACTGGGTAAAGGGATTAGCAGCGGGCAATGAAGCGACGCCGCCTAGCGGGTTCGTGGGATCGACGGTCGGCACCGCAGTGAGCGGTGTTTGATTCTGCGCGGAAGGTTGCGCCACGGAAGGCCAGTCGCCGCCTATACCCTGGACCGTCTGCTTCACGCTGGACCACTCGTCGAAAAAGATGCCAAAGGCGCCGCGAATGACGTCCTTACTTCCTGCCTGATAGGCAAAGCCCACGCGGGGCTGAACATTGTCATATGAATTGCGCCACAGATGGCCGTCCGGGGACACGATAACATTCGGGACATTCGATAACCCACCCGGAATGCAGGGGGCTATTTTGAGCGTCGCGCAGTCACCGACAGCACGCTGCAAGATGTATTGACCGGTGGAGAAGTCGATCTCTCCAATCGCATCATCGTTCAGACTCTTCTTACCGTATCGCGGCCAGAAGAGGATATCGTAACGGATGCCGACATTGACGGTCAGACTCGGCGTCGCCTTCCACTGGTCCTGCACATAACCGCCCCCGAGCTTCACTCCGCTTACGTCCGCGATCGTCGCGCGATTGTTCGAATTGTCTACGGCGCCTAGAAGTGCCGATGCAAGCGCATTGCCCGTGGAAGATGCGTTCTGCGGGTTCGCTGTTTGCGATGCGGTAAAGCCAACGGAGGGGGCGCCGAAGTCCTGGGCTGCAAATCGGCTGCGAATAAAAAGGCCACCGGCCTGTATAAAGTGGTGTCCAAGCACCTTGGAGATATCGGCGTTGTACTGGTACAGGCTGGTCGCTGGATTGTTGTGACCCGAGCTCTCGCCACCACCCGCATAGCCATTGATCGAGACAGAGGGGACCAGGCAATTGGACGAGGCGCCATACGCTGTATATCCGCAAGCAAACGCAGAGGAAAAAGGCACCTGCTGCAGTATGGACGTTGTTCCCTGACTGTAGCGTGTATCGGTGACATTCGAGATGAAATTGTGGCCGAACTGCGCATCGAGCGTCAGCGAGCTGTTAAAGGTATGGAGGTAGTTGATGCCGTAGTTTGTCGTCTGCGTCGTCGTGATATTTGCGAGAAAGGGATAGGTGAAAGAAGTCGCCGGCTGGTTTCCCGTGCTGTAGCGGAAAGAGAAGATGTCGTTTGGGGTCAATGTCTCATCGAGGCGACCGTTAAAGTTGTTCTGATTCTGAGTCGTAGGTGTGTTGTTGATGTAGTTGCCGGATACGTTGCTTACATTCGGCGCGGGGATCAACAGCTTTTCGTATGCCAGGATAGTCGGGTTGAAGGTGGCAGGATTGATCTGGTTGCCGGGGTATGGGTCGCGGACATAGGTGCCGTTTGGACCAAGCCGCGTGCTGAATGGGTTGTAGATCTGGGTGGCTATGTCACTGAAGTCGCCCTTCAACTGCGCCGGGGTGGGAACGATGGAAAATGAGCTTCCGCTGCTGCTGACTCGGCGAAAGCCTTCGTAGCTGAAGAAGAAGAACGTCTTGTTGCGGCTGGTGTACACGTGTGGAATGAAGAACGGTCCACCGACGTTGCCGCCAAACTGATTCTGATTCAGAGGCAGCTTGATCATAGTGATCGGATTCGACGCTCCGAACACGCTGTTGCGGTTGAACGCCCACAGCGTGCCATGAAAATGATCGGTCCCCGACTTCGTGACTACATTCACAATGCCACCGGTGACGCCACCGAATTGCGCTTGGTCATTATGCGACTGGACCTTGAATTCCTGGATGTCGTCGACGGTGGGAGAGACAGCGAACGTGGCGAACACGTCTTCGTTGTCATTAATGCCATCGAGCATGAAGTAGTTGCTGCGATTGCTCTGGCCATGCATCGCAGGAAAGAATACCGGCCCGGTCGCCGGCGAAAACCCCCCTCCAGAGCTTTGCGCAGTGTTGGCGCGGCTCGCGCCAGGTGTCAGCATGAGCAGCTGAGAAAACTCTCGCCCGTTGAGCGGCAGGTCCGCAACCACCTGCTTGTCAATGACGGTTCCGATCTCCGCGGTCGAGGCCTCAAGTTGCGCCGCGTTCGCCTGCACGGTAACGTCCGTGCTGGCATTGCCGATCGACAACTGGAAGTTGCCTGTCAGGGTCTGGTTCACGCCCAGGATAGTGCCTGTCTGTTTGATCGTCTGAAAACCCGGCTTCTGTATGGTGACAGCGTAGGTGCCGGGCAGCACGTTTGAGATCTGATAGATACCGCTGGCGTTGGTCTCGACGGTTCTAACAATGGTGGTATCCGCATTCGTGATGGAGACCTCGGCGTTCGGAAGCAGTGCGCCCGTGCTATCCGTAATAGTGCCGTTGAATGCTCCACTCGACTGCTGCGCATTAAGATACGAGACCGATAGCACCGCGGCCAGCGACGCGATCGAAAGTGCTCTGCCTAAGGCTCCCAAATTAACTCTCCTTTTCTTTGCAACATGCACATCGCGCAACATCTTCGCGTCGACAGGGGGTAAACGCTAAAGTTGGGAAAAAGCTTTGTCAACGCGAATCAGGCTGTCTACAGGAAATGCGTTGTCCTCGTTCCGGCTGATGAACTCAGTCCGCACGAATGGGAAAGAATGCGATAGAAAACAAGGAGGGGATGTACAGAGTAGTTCTACGGGAGAAAGGGTCGTGTTTTGACAGATGAAACGAGTAACGCTCCGAAACGTGAGGGACTGGAGACAAACGCAGTCTCGAAAGTTTGCGCGCTCCTGCAAATCCTCGAGCAGCGGAGGAGTCCACTGCGCTTGACAGACATAGCGAAGATGACAGGAATCAACAAGTCGACGGCCTACCGACTGCTCGGAGAACTGGTCGCACACAACATGGCTGGCAGAACACCGAAAGGTGAGTACGTAGGAGTCTTGCGCAGACATCACGGGAGCGCGCCGGTCAAGATCGGCTACGCAGCGCAGACAGATGAGTTCGCCTTTTCAAGAGCCGTTACCTACGGGATCGAAGCCAGCGCGATCGAGGCAGGGATCGAACTGATTACGCTGAACAATGCGTACAGCCCAACCGTTGCTCTGCACAATGCAGAGATCCTGATCCGGGAGAAGGTGCAGCTCGTGATCGAGTTTCAGACCGATGCAAGCATTGCCGCACTGATCTCTGCGAAGTTGCAGGCGAAACATGTTCCCATGATTGCGATTGAAATCCCTCACCCCAATGCCGTGTACTTCGGCGTGAACAATACGCAGGCTGGTCTCGTTGCAGGACGAAATCTCGGCATATGGGCGGCAGAGCAGTGGAGGGGGCAGGCGGACATGCTCGTGTTGCTCGGCTTGCCTTTGGCCGGCTCCCTCCCCGGGTCGCGCCTGACCGGCGCGCTGTTGGGCCTGCGGGAAGTACTACCGGATTTCGATGATGACAAGGTCAAGACTCTTAACGGGGACGGACGCTTTCAGCAAAGCTTCGAGGCAATGCAACGGCTCCTGAAAGCTACGAAGGCGCGGCGAATCCTTGTGAGCGCGATCAACGATCCAAGTGCGCTGGGCGCGCTGCAAGCCTTTCGCGCGTGTGGACGCGAATCGCACTGCGCGGTCATGGGACAAAACGGAAGCAAAGAAGCGATTGAAGAAATGCGCTCGAGCAAGACTCGCCTGATCGGCACGGTCGGGTACTTTCCCGAGAAATATGGAGAACAGGTGATCAAGCTGGCCTTGGAGATCATCGAAGGAAGAAATAAGCAGTCCGCTCTCTTCGTCAAACACAAACTGATCACGCCCGGCACCCTGCAGAGTTACTATCCCGCGACTCTGGCCGCCAAACGCGAGGTGCGGCCCCGGCGGTCACTCAAGCGGGGTCGTGATTCGCCTGATGAAACCTAACGCGCGACTTTTTTTGCAAACTGTTTGCGGAAAGAGCGGCGGGTAGCAATTATTGGGCAATCGGTTTGTCATGTGAAACAAATTGCTTATTTTTTGTGTTTTTGTTTGCGAGTGAGAGTGGTGTGCCATATCGTTCGCAAGCGGGATGGCTGTCGGTGTTTGGCCGCACGAGTGAACGATTCGCATGCGAATCTAATTTTTTAGGGGCGTTCGTGGAAAAGCGCTATACACAGTTGAGAATTGGCTTGCTCGGCCTGGGCTTGCATGTGTACTGGGCCCAGTTCTCCAATTTGCAGCAACGCCTGGAAGGGTACATCGAGGTCGTAGCCCAGAGACTGGCAGGGTCCAAGGATCGCGTCGTTGTCAACCTGGGACTGATCGACACCTACGACAAAGCATTAGCCGCCGGGCATACATGCCGAGCACAAGACGTGGACATTCTAGTGGTATATGCCACAACGTATGCTCTTTCATCGATCATCCTGCCCGTGATCCTGCGTGCGAAGGTGCCCATCCTTCTGCTCAATCTTCAGCCGACAGCGGCGCTTCCCTATGAAGAAGTGAACGCATTGGGGGACCGGGTCGCGATGACAGCTGAGTGGCTGGCGTACTGTGGCGGCTGTCCCGTTCCGGAGATCGCGAATGTTCTCAAGCGGCTCGATATTGGCTTCCACCAGGTCACTGGCATTCTGGAGAACGACCCAGCCACGTGGCACGAGATGGAAGCATGGATGCAAGCCGCGCAGGCTGCCAAGGCACTGAGCCACAGTCGTCTTGGCTTGATGGGACAGTATTACTCGGGAATGCTCGACGTCTCGACCGATCTTGCGCAGGTGTCGGGGCATTTTGGTATCCACGTTGAGATGTTGGAAGTGGATGAGTTGAACTCAGTGCGGAGCGAAGTGGCTTGCGATCGCATAGAGACGGAATTGACACGGTTCCAGCAGTTCTTTGTCGTGGATGCGCTGGCCTCCGAAGAAGAGCTGATGCGTGCGGCGAGAACATCGGTCGCGTTAACCGAGGTCGTAAGACATCACCAACTCGACATGCTGGCCTATTACGGCCGAGGCACGGCAGGAAGCGCAAGCGAAGACACCTTCAGTTCCATGATTCTTGGCAGTTCACTGCTGACGGGGCATGGAGTTCCCGTTGCGGGTGAGTATGAAGTGAAAAATGTGATTGCGATGAAAATCCTGGATCTTCTGGATGCCGGTGGTTCATTTGCCGAGTACTATGCGATGGACTTCAACGAAGACGTCGTACTCCTTGGCCATGACGGCCCCGGCCATGCTGCGATCGCGCAGGAAAAGACCCGAGTACGTCCGCTGCGCATATACCACGGCAAGGCCGGCCGGGGTCTCTCGGTTGAAATGGCGGTAAAGTACGGTCCGGTAACTCTGCTTTCTGTTGTCGAGGATCGACAACGAGGGTTCCGCTTGCTGGTTGCCGAAGGGGAGAGCGTGAGTGGGCCGATTCTTGAGATCGGCAATACTAACAGCCGCTATCGTTTTTCCATCGGAGCTCGTCGCTTCACAGAGGAGTGGAACGCCGCAGGTCCGGCCCATCACTGCGCAATCGGAGTTGGGCATTGCGCGGGAACCCTGCGCAAGTTCGCGTGGCTGCTGTCGCTTCCATGTACACAAGTGTGCTGAAGACTGGCGAGACCGAAGTACGCGAACTAGGGTCAGAGCGTCAGAGCGCTGTGTTAGGTGGTCCCAAGATAGCCGCACGAATCTTCAGTCCACGAGCGTTAGTCTTACCGACCGCGAGCAGCAGTGAAAGAGGTTCTGTCTCATTGCGATACCACAGCTAGTAATAACTTTGCATCGAGGGAGCATTCTATGTTGTCCAGACGAACCTTCTGTGTACTACTCGCGGGAGCTGCCCAAGAACTATGCAGTGCTCCGCTTTTTGGTGCGGACGCACCGGCATATGTTGTTTCCGAGGGTTCGCAAGGCACCTCGAGCTTCCCACCGCTGCCAGACTCTGCTCGTCCCTACATTCTTTGGATGTGGATGGGACATAATGTCAGCGCAGCAGGCATAACACGTGACCTGGAAGCGATGAAGGAAGCCGGTATTGGGGGCGCCACCATCTTTAGCCTCGCTGACACCGTCATTCCATGGGCAGGAGCAATCCTCAAAAGTCCCACTCCGGAGGTCGTCTCTTTCAACGATGCTTGGTGGGCTCTTGTGCGCCACGCGGCTCAGGAATGCGATCGGCTTGGCCTTGAGCTCATCCTGCACAACTGCGCCGGATATGAGAGCAGTGGCGGCACATGGATCACCCCGGAACTTTCCATGCAGGAGGTTGTCTGGTCCGAGCAACGACATACGGGAGGCACGCTGATGCGCACTAAACTCAAGCGTGCTCAAGTCGATCCTCACCCGCATGCGCTGTTTCCCGACTGCTACATACCCTCTGAGGGAAAGGTCGGCATACCGATCGTCGAAGCGCGCCAGACCTACTACCGTGACATCGCTGTTCTCGCTGTACCTGCTGAAGGAATCGCGGCGAAGGAGCGCATTCTCGATATCTCCGAAAAGATGACCGCAGACGGAGACATCGAATGGACTGCGCCTGAAGGCGAGTGGACGGTCTATCGCTTTGGGCACACAACAACAGGAGCAATGATCCAGCCCGCGCAGTGGGACGCCATGGGGCTTGAGTGCGACAAGATGAGCAAAGAGGCAGTGACCTTCCATGTGCAGCATGTTCTAAGTGACATGAAAAAACACCTGGGCGACCAGATGGGCAAAGGGCTCACCACGCTCTACTTCGATAGCTATGAGGCAGGCGATCCCACCTGGACTCCGAAGATGCGCGAGGAGTTCCGCAATAGGCGCGGCTACGATATCACTCCATGGCTGCCCGTATTGGCAGGTCGCACCGTTGGGAGCGATGAAGAGACGAAGACCTTTCAGCAGCACTTCAAGCGCACCGTCGAAGACTTGTATCGCGACTGCTATTGGGCGACACCTCGGCCACTCGCCCATGAGCAGGGGCTTAAATTCAACGCTGAACCGTATGCAGGACCATGGGAGATCGGTGAGGTTGTCAAAGACCTGGACACACCGACTGTCGAATTTTGGACAAACAACAACCGGTATTCTCCATTTAGCCTCGAGCCCGTCGTGGCAGCCGCGCGCATTCTTCACGATCCGCTCATTGCCGCAGAGGCATTTACCACCGCGCCGGAGTTGGCGAAGTGGACTGAGCATCCCGCCTGGTTGAAACCAATCGGAGACGCGGCATTTTGTGCCGGCGTCAACCGTGTGAATATCCATCACTTCGTACAGCAGCCCTGGGACGCCAAGTACAGGCCGGGCAACGCGATGGGACAGTGGGGCATTCACCTCGGGCGCTATCAGACATGGTGGAAGCCAGGAAAGGCGTGGTTTGCCTATTTATGGCGATGCCAGGCGCTTCTGCAGCGCGGAACCTATGTCGCGCCGTCCGATGCAACGAGTCTGAAGATCGCCGCCGACGAACCCGGACCAGAGATTCAGAGCATTCACCGGCAGGATGGCAAGACCGAGATCTATTTTGTTGCAAATACGGCATGGAATGCCGGCAAAGTTCGTTGTACTTTTCCGGTGCAGGGATTGCAACCAGAGCTTTGGGATCCGGTTGCGAATACGACTCGCAATCTCCACGACTTCGTTCAATCCAACGGAGAAATCAGTTTCACAATTGAGTTCGCCCCCACGCAGAGCTTTTTCATCGTCTTTCGTCGAACCGCTCTCCAACGACGGCCTAACTTAAGAGCAAAACCTGACTTCCCTGCTCTCACGGAGACAACGGAGCTGGTGGGACCGTGGCAAGTCGGTTTTGATCCTGATTGGGGTGGTCCCGAATCCGAAATCTTCCCTACCCTGACGGACTGGTCGAAACACCCAAACAAGCGCATTCAGTATTACTCCGGCACCGCCGTATACAAAAAAACATTTGCGAGCCCTGCAGCAGCTGCCGATCGACGAGTTTACCTCGACCTCGGATCGGTGAAACACATCGCTGAAGTCACCTTGAACGGCAAAGATCTCGGGGTGGTGTGGACAGCACCCTGGCGTGTCGACATCACCGGTGCGTTGCGGTCTGGAGAAAACGCAGTCGCGATTTCCGTAACTAACGTCTGGGCCAACCGGCTGATTGGGGACGAGCAATATCCTCCCGACATCATTTGGCAGATCGGTGAACCTAAGTTCAAGAGCGGGTATTTCCTCAAAGAGTTCCCAGATTGGTTTCTCAAGGACGAGCAGCGGCCGTCGAAAGAGCGCCTTACATTCACGACTTGGAACTATTTTGACAAGTACTCTCCGCTCGAACCCTCTGGGTTGCTTGGACCAGTCCGGCTTGTGTTAGAAACCTGATGTAGCGAACGAATCAAATAGATTCTTACGAGCGATGTGACGTGTCACGTAGGGTACCTCAGCCGCCTTCCAATTGAGTTGCAGATCCTGTGCGACCTGCAACGCTTCTGCTAGAGAGCGGCAATGTGGCCGGTGCGCATGATCTGCTCTCGGCTCTGGAAAAGCTCCTGACAATCAGGACATTCGCAACGCGCTTCGGCGCATGCAATCCCTCAATACCAAACTTCCTTGAAAATAAAACGACTGCCATAGTTCGTTAAGGCAAGCGGTTTTCATCTCCGCCGTTGAGCACTGCCATCGGCCATCCCGACCTCCATGCGAGGGTCGAGATCTGCAAAGCAGGCCGACCACTGTGCGCGTCGTAAGCATGAAAGACGATGATCTCCCGATGGGGCAGTTTCAATAGAGATTGACCTCCGGGCCCAACCCACGCAGAGTTTGCGGTCAAAACGGCCTTTCCGCCACCCTTGAGCATCGCTATTCCATTCTCATCGACATAGGGACCAGTGATCTTTCGCGATCGTCCCACCATCCCACGATATGTGCTCTTGGTTCCGCGACAGCATAGATCCCAGGAGACAAATAGATAGTAGTAACCCGCGTGATGCAGGATGAATGGCGCTTCGATCGCTTGCGAATCCGGCGGCAAACCGGGAGACGCGAGCGGCTCGCCCTCTGGCTTCTTGCGTGAGGCTAGCGAATATGTGGTTGTGTCTGCGCTGGAAAGCTTGCCTGTTGCAGGGTCGAGGCGACGCATCTTGATTCCGCTCCAGAAGCTGCCGAAGGCAAGCCAGGCACCACCTCCTTCATCCAACGCCAGATTCGGGTCAATTGCGTTGTAATCGGACTGCGCGGTCGATTCCAGAACCAGCCCGCGATCTTCCCACTTATACGAGGGACTCGAGTTGTCCAGTGTAGGGCTGGTAGCCAAAGCGATACCGGACGTATTTTTCCCGAAGACAGAGTAAGCATAATAGAGGTGGTAGAGGCCGTCGAAGTACGAAATATCCGGCGCCCATAGCTCCTTTGTGCGCGGACTCTTTTTCTGAATCCAATCCGGGATTGCGGAGAAGACCTGTCCGCATCGCTTCCAGTGGATCAGGTCTTGAGAGCAGCGAATCGGGAGCTGCCCAACAATAGCCGGTCGCGCTGCCGGTGAAGCGGTTGCGTCAGCCGGGCTCGGCGTTGAAGCCTCAGGGGAGAATGCCGCTCCGGTGGCAAATACGTAGTAGGTCTTACCCTCCTGGATGATCGAGGGGTCGTGTGTGCCCTGGTAGTCGCCGGCAAGTTGAAAGGCATGCGGCTCGGTCTGCGCAGAAAGTAACGATGGGACCGCGCAGAGCAAACATGCGATCCATAGGACGACACTCGAACAACTAGCCCTCATCGTCAGCACCCTTCAGTGAACATCATCTGCATCACTCGGCATCTCCTCCGCCTTTGGCAGCGTGGAATGCTGTCGCGACCCATCCAGGGACGCAGGCACATCCGCGCCTCTTTGCTTGTCATACAGCTTGCGAAACGTACTCAATGCGTGCGCGGAGTCTTCCGTCCGCCCCAACCGCCGATACAAGCGCATCAGCTGATACCAGGCGAATACTTGAATCGAGGAGTCCGACTGGCCTTGCGTTGCCAGCAGGAACTCGCCCATTGCCTGTTGGTCCTGACCCAGGGCTACCTCTCCTCGCCCGAGGTAGTAGTGCGCGGAGTCCAGCTTCGGGTCCGACGCGAGAGCTTGCTTCAAGAGCGGCACCCCTTGCTCGGGTGTACCGCGGATGACATAGAGACTCCCCAGCTTGAAAAGGGTTGAGGTGCTGTACGGATCGATGGCAAGCTCCTGAGTGTAGGCGTCCTGCGCTTCTGGATACTTGCCAGCCGTCCAGTAGGCATCACCCAGACTCTCGTGAAGTCCCGACTGCCGTGGCGCTCGTTTCACAGCTTCGACATAATCACGAATCGCCTCATCGGTGCGAAGTGCTTCGAGGTTCGCCTGCCCCAAAACCTGATACACGTGCCAGGACTGAGGATCGATCTCATACATCTGCTCATAACTCTGCTTCGATATCAATAGGTGAGCTCGGCCACGGTGATACAGAATGTCTTGATTTTTCGGTTCGAGCAAAGCTGCTTTATCCAGAAGCCCCACAGCCTGCTCGGGGCGGCCCTCCGCTAACAGGTCTACGCCCAGCCACATCATCGCGGATGCGTCCTCAGGGTGGGCGTTCAGCTCGCGGCGAAGTTCCGCCTCTGCGGCCGGGTAGTCATTCTGCTTGTAGAGCACGATGCCCTCAAAGAGATGAACGCCGCGCAGAGCCGGCTTGAGCGTGCTCGCTTGGCGCAGCGCATGGATCGACTCTTGCAGATTGCCGCCCTGCTCCAGCGCCAGACCAAGGTTCAGAAAACCCTCGGCCAGATGCGGATGCTGCTGCGTGAATTGCCGGTAAGCGTTCGCCGCAGCTGCGAAATCGCCCTGGCGCATCGCTTCGTTGCCCTGCGCCAGAAGCTGGTCCGCTGCGGGCGTCTGGGCGGCCCACAAGTTGTTGAAGACTGCCAAGAGAAGCAGAGCGGCAACTCTGCGAACACATCGGGACATCCAGAACCGGGCTACGGAATCCTGCATCATTGCAACTTACTCAATACGTGAGACGCAATACAAACTGCACGTTTCTTGGACCTAACAGCAGGCTATTCACCTGGCCAAAGTTGACATCATTGACTCCCGAGTCAGGCTTATTAAATGCGTGCCGGTTGAATGCATTAAACATCTCACCGCGGAACTGCAGGCTTACAGTGTCATGAATCGGGATGGTTTTGTTTACGTTGAGGTCCTCGTCGTAATACCCGAAGCTCCGCAAATCCGCCGAATTACGCGGCATATTGCCGAACATCCATGTGCCGCCATTCCGGTTGGCATTGGGATCCGCGAATGCACTTGGGTTCCAATACGTGTTGTAGGTCGCCCCGCTTCTGGGCGTGAATTTACCGCTGCGCGCCAGTGGCGACAACGCATCAACGCCAGGCACGCGATTGGGACGGATCCCGTTGTCGAAGCCCGGGACGCCAGGCTCGCCAAAGAAACTGATTGGCTGCCCATTGAGATAGCGCTGAATGCCGCCTACACGCCAGTTGCTGATCACTGCGTTGACTGGTTTCGGCGTGTTTGCCAGAAACTTCTTTCCCTTACCGACCGGCAGTTCGTACAAGTAGCTCACCACGAAATTATTCGGCACATCCTGCGTGCTGACAGCTTTCTCCGCCTTCAGGTTGAAAGGGTTCTGGGTGCCGCCCTGGCCCAACACCGTGCTGTAGTAGGGTTGAATGCTGTCCGCGTCTGTCAGCGTCTTCGAGAAAGTGTAAGAAGCGAGCAGGCTCAGACCATTGGAGAAGCGCCGTTCGAGCTTCGCCACCAGCGCGTTGTAAGTCGATTGCCCTACGTTCTGCAGATAACTGTCACCGTTGATATAGCCATACTGTGGAAAGGGACGAAGTGCCTGCTGCGACTGCGCGCCGGTGCCCCACACTTGGGTGAAATTTGCGAAAGGGGTGGTCACCCCCGCAGCCACGGCGGCAGGCGAATTGAAAGGCTGATCGAGCACATCTCCTAGCGCCAGGTCACGCTCCGGTATGTCATTCAAGTAGGTGAGCAGGCCGTGCAGGCGCGTGGAGTGGCCACCAACGTACCCAAGGGAGAAGACCAGGTCGGGCGCGATCTCGTATTGCTGCTCAAGCGACCAGTTCTGTACCATCGCCGGTCTCGCGTAGGATTTGGCGACATAGTCGATGCCTTGGCCGTTCAACTGCGAGGGATTGGTATTCACGCCGATGACATCGGTTGTGGGGAAGCCGGCGTCCAGTGGTCCATTCGGTGAGAAGCCATCGCTGTTGAAGTGATTGAAGTTGTTGGTAAAGCCCGTACTGAGGCCCTGACCGAAGTCCGCATACACCAACGGACCATAAAGAATGGAATACGCGCCGCGCAGCACAATACGGTCATGCCAGAAGCTGGGGGACCATGCGAAACCGATGCGTGGCTCGATGTTCTTATAGTAATTGTCTGCCCATGCCTCATTCTTGTTGCCGTTTCGTCCCGGCCCTACGCCGCCGAACGCCAATGCGCCAAGAATGCCATTGGCACCCGGGTTCGGCTCCGTCGTATCGAGTGAGGACGTATCGCCCTCTGCCTCGTGGCGCGGTGTATCTAGGCTCCAGCGCAGACCCAGGTTCAGTGTCAGGTTGCGGCGGGCCTTCCAGTCGTCCTGCACAAAGACCGCGTAATAGTTGGAGATCCAGCGTGGGGCGTGCACCTGCACCGTGCGGCTGATATCTCCCGGAGCACCCAGCAGAAAGCTCGCAATACCGTTTCCGCTCTGTAGTTCCGCCTGTGGCGTGTTTACGCTTGACGTTTGCGCACGAGCAAAGTTGAACGTCCCGGCGGCAGGTCCGCTGTTGGTGTATGAGAATTGCTGCCACCGCACCGTGCCGCCAATCCGCAGGTTGTGCGACCCCTTCTGCCAATCGAGGATGTCATTGCCGATGATGGCGTTGTCGACATTGTCGTCGAAATTGGCCTGTCCGATTCCTGGCAATCCTTCGCCAATATTGAAGAGCGGGAATGTTGTGCCGGCGCTGGGAACATTTGGGATTCCCAGTTGCTGGTCATAGTCAATGCCACCCAGCGCCGCGTGCGCGGTATTGAAGCTGTTGATGCGGTTGGAGCCAAAGCTGAACTCATTTAGCAGATGAGAAGTGATTGTGAAGTCCCAGCCGCCGCGGCCATACTTTGAGTACAGGTCCTGTACCTGCGAACCGCTCTCAATCGGATAGGGCAGGTTTGGCGCACCGTGATCAAAGTTTTCGCGCGAGTTGAAGAATCCGAAGATATGATTCCGCGTGTTGATGTTTTCGTCGATGCGGACGCTATAAGCCGTGTTGCTGGTTGTATCTGTAAAGCGAAATGCGTAGTTGTTGGTGGCGCCCGGCAGATTGGTGTGGGGTATCAACGCGAGCACCTTCTGTGCGACTTGGCTGCGTCCCAACGGCACTTGATTATTCATAAATGGGGTGCGGCAAAGTGCCGTCGCATTGCCGGTCATCACAGACCGTGTCGTTGCCGGATCGAAGACCTGCCCGGCCAGGATTGGGCTGCCCGTGCACGGATTGGTAGGCACGGGGTTCCCAGTCAAAGGCGCACCCAGCGTGGAAGAGAAGTCACCAGTCCGCTGTGCGTCGGTTGGCAGCGTGCTCAGGGAAGTGCCGCCTGTGTGGTACAGCAACTGCTCAAACGAAAAGAAGAACAGCGTCTTGTCGCGACCATCGTAGAGGTGCGGTATCCGAAGCGGACCTCCCATGGTCACGCCATAGTCGTTCTTGGTGTCCGGTGAACGCTGGAACTGGTTCCGTTGTGCGGCTGTCGTTGCCAGAGCAAGGTTGCCGTTGTTGAACCAGTTGTTCGCATCCAGCGCAGCATTCTTGTAGAAGTCATAGAGCACGCCGTGATACGCGTTCGTTCCACCTCGCGTCTTGAAGTTGGCCACGCCACCCGTGGTTCGGCCGATATACACGGGAAGCGAAGCAGTCTCCACACGGAACTCCTGGATCGCGTCGACCGAAGGCGTGGTCTGATCGAACTGCCCCGAGCCATTCTCCGAACGCAGCGTGCTGATGCCATCCAGCAGGAAGTCGCTTCCCTCGGTCTGCCCGCCCGCAATCTTGGCAAAGGTGGTTCCGCCGTTGGTGCCGGGTCCCACTGCGCCAGGTGCGAGAAATGCCAGCGTGGAAAGCGACCGGAATGCGCCGCCCACGGCCAGCGGCAGATCGGCCACTTGTTGCGGAGTAATAACGGTACCCAAGCTGGAGGTCTCTGTATCAAGCCCACTGGCACCGGCCGTCACCTGGACACTTTCGGTTGCGTTGCCCGTCTTCAACTTGAAGTCTTTGGAGACGCGGGTGCCGATGTACACCGTCACACCAGCCGCTTCGGACGTCTGAAAGCCGGTTGAGCTGACAGTTAGCTTGTAGTTTCCGGAACGCACGCTGTTGAAGAGGTAGTAGCCCGTCGATGAGCTCAAAGCTGTGTATTTCGTTCCGGATTGCGCCTCTGTCGCCGTGACTGTGGCGCCCTGCACCACTTCAGCGGATGGGTCCGTTATCGTGCCGGAGATGGAGCCGTTATCAATCTGAGCGAACAGAGGTGCCGTCGCCGACAATCCCGAAAGGACCAGAACGATACAAAGCCAACGACATGCCCCAAAAACACCCTTCATTGCCCACCTTCTCCAATACTGACACTGCACAGGTTTTTGAACGTCGAGAAAACGCTTTCTTCAATCGCCGACATTGATACCTGTTTTGGAATTTCATTGTCAATATGTAAGTGATTTCAGTAGGAAAATATGCGGATTCGCGAGCACCGATTCGCCGACCCCACTTCGTTCTCACCGGACAAATTTCGCAACAGTTGCGCGGTATACGACGGCGAATGCTCGTCACGACAACAATGGATGTCTATATATCAAAGTGTTGGAAGATGAGAAGCGTACGTCGATTCACTCGATATCGGCGAGCCGGTCGAATCCTTTCGCGCGCCGAAGGTAGAAAGAGTGGGGCCCGATGTCACACCGGCGGATTCAGATGAGTTCAACAGTCCTACGCTGGGCCTGCAATGGCAGTGGCAGGCGAACCCCCAGCCGAACTGGGCCTTCCCAGCGCCGGCTGTCAGTGCACTTCGCTTGATCAGTATTCCTTCGGGGGCACCGGATGCTACGAACAAGGTCAACCTATGGACACTGCCCAATGTGCTGTTGCAGAAGTTTCCAGGGCCCGAGTTCACAGTGACGTCGAAGCTGCGCTTCACCCCGCGCTTCCCAGGCGACCAGACAGGACTCGTCATCTTCGGTGAAAGCTACTCTAGCATTGTGGTGGAGAACATAGGCTCAACGCTTGTAGTACGACAAGTCACACGACAGCATGCCAGCGATGGCGGAGACGCTACTGCATCGCCGGCGATTTCTCTCACGGGAGACACGACCTACCTGCGAGCCTGTGTCGAAAAGGGCGCGCAGGTGACCTTCAGCTATAGTTCGAATGGAATTGACTCCCGCCCGTTGGGCGACTCCTTTCAGGCAACGGCGGGGAGATGGATCGGAGCGAAGGTTGGCCTCTTTGCCATCGGTTCTTCAACGCATGAAGAATATGGCTATGCAGACTACGACTGGTTCCGCTTTAGCCGTTAAGCCGGAGTCTTGCCATCAGTTTCGGTTGACACTGCCGGTTCGTATTCTTTAGTCTCCGCTCAAAGAAGCATAACGTTAATCTCCATTGATTTCCTTCCCTGCACGACCGTGACGGAATTGCTTCGGCGGAAAGGCACCACTCAGCTTTGAACAACACCGGTAAATTCAGCCGTCGGGCGCTTGCAAAAGGACTGGCCGCGACAGGCATCGTGACCGGTCTATCGCGGCTGCAGGGCGAAGATGGCGGCGAGCAGCAAGCCTCCACTACGATATCCACGCCGCAGCCGCAGGAACTGGTTTGGGAGCAGATGCATCCCGGCGTGTGGCGTGCCCGGCTCGCCATTCCGGAGACACACACGCCCGTATCGCAGCGACTGGTGGCGCCACGCGCGGATGCTCTTTCTCTTCTGCCACTGGTGCGGGTAGCTCCCATCTCCCTGATTCATGGCGTAGTCAATGATCGTGGTTGTACGATCCAGCTGCCGCTTAGACCGCAGGAGCAGATCTATGGACTTGGTCTGCAGATGTACTCGTTTCTACAGCGCGGGAAAAAGAAGGTGATGCGGGTGAATGCCGACCCGAAGGCGGATACTGGCGATTCGCATGCGCCAGTGCCGTTCTATGTCACCACAGAGGGATACGGTGTTCTGATCGATACAGCGCGATATGCGACCTTCTATTTCGGCGACGCGCGCCTCAAGCCAAATCGGCCCGAGGCTTCCGTCACTGCAGACAGCGAGGATCCGAACTACACACATAATCTGCATGACAGTGATGCAGGTCTGGTCACCGTTGAGGTGCCGCGCGCGACGGGGGTGGATGTCTATCTCTTCGGCGGACCAACCATGCTGGATGCGGTGCGGCGCTACAACATGTTCTCCGGTGGTGGCGTCGAGCTGCCCGAGTGGGGACTGGGCTTCTGGTACCGGCCGGAGTCGCGTGCCACACAGCAAAACGTGCTTGCGTTGGCACAGACGTTCCGTACCGAAAAAATTCCTTGCGATGTCGTCGGCCTGGAAGCCGGCTGGCAAACACACGCATATTCATGCACCTTCGCCTGGAATCCGGATCGCTTTCCAAGTCCTCCAAGCATGCTGCGCAATCTACAAAACCTGGGCTATCAGGTCAACCTATGGCAACATGCCTTTACCCATCCGGCGTCCGACGTCTTTCCGCAGATGCTGCCCCACGCTGGTGACTACGGCGTGTGGGGCGGACTGGTACCAGACTTTGCGAGCGCATCCGGCCGTGAGGTATTCGGAGACTTTCAGGGCCGCACCCTAGTCGATCTTGGGATCTGCGGTTTCAAGCTCGACGAGTGCGACAACTCGGACTACACCGGCGGCTGGAGCTTTCCCGAGTTAAGCAGGTTCCCATCGGGCATCGATGGAGAGCAGATGCATAACGTGTTCGGCCTGCGGTATCAGGACACGTTGTGGGAGCAATACCGCAAGCGAAAACGGGATACTTACAGCCTGGTGCGCTCCAGCGGCGCCCTGGCGTCGCCGTACCCTTTTGCCCTCTATAGCGACTTGTATGAACATCGGCAGTTTATCCGCGCGCTAGTGAACTCCGGTTTCAGCGGTCTGCTCTGGTGTCCGGAGGTGCGCGACGCCACCAATGTGGAAGATCTACTTCGCCGGCTGCAGAGTGTTGTCTTTTCGCCGCTTGCCATGGTCAACGGCTGGTACATCAAGAGCCCTCCCTGGAAGCAGTTGAATCGAAAACTTAACAACGCGGGACAGCGAATGGCGAACTGGGAACAGGTTCAGGCAAGATGTCGCGAAATCATCGGGTGGCGCATGCAGTTGGTGCCGTATCTTCGTGCAGCATTCGCGCGCTATGCCGCCAGTGGAACTCCGCCGTTCCGCGCTCTTGTGCTCGACCATCCGGATGAGACGCCTTTGCATGCAGTGGACGACACTTATTACATCGGCGACCGCATGGTGGTCGCTCCTCTCTTTGCCGGTGAGCCGAGTCGTGACGTTACGCTTCCAGCCGGAGAATGGCACGACTTCTGGACCGGAGAAAAGGTAACAAGTGGACACCTGTTTTCTGTCTCCGCCTCACAGGAGAAGATCCCGGTGTATGTCAAAACCGGCAGTGTGATCCCTTGGTCAAACGTGGGCATGCACGCCGGGGACGCCGAATCCCGCAAGCTGTCCGTTCGCGTATACGGCGATGGCTCACTTCCATTCGTGCTCGGGGCAGGCGAACCGGAGTTGGAACTGCGGTGGGATGCCGCCGGCAAACGTGGACATTCCCAAGGAGCAAAGCAGCCCACCTACGACATCGTGCGCTGGGAAGAGATTGGCTAGAGCTAACAGAAATCAGGAGGTTGTATGAATCTCGCCGGAGGCGTTGCCTATGCGGCGCTCGCTCTGTTGTCGTTGACGCCTTTCCGCGCCGCTTCACAGGTGACAACAAATACCTCCATTACGATGACAGCCGATGCGAAAGCTGCCGGCAAGCCGCTTGTACATTTCTGGAGCAAGGTAGTTGGCGCAGGACGTGCTAACGAAGGTCTGCGTGCTACCTGGCAGGAAGAGCTGGAAATGGTGAAGACCTACGGCGGCTTCGAGTCCGTCCGCATGCACGGTATCTTTCATGACGATATGTTCGTCTACAGGCAGGCCGGAGACGGGAGCTCGATCTACAACTTTCAGTATGTCGATGACCTCTACGACCGCATGCTGGCTAAAGGAGTCCGGCCATTCGTTGAACTGGGTTTTGTGCCGAAGGAGCTTGCAACCAACAGATACGACCTTCTGGTGGCAGGCAAACGGCAGTGTTCCAAACGACTATGACAAGTGGGCTGAGCTGGTGCGCCATCTTGTTGAGCACTGCATTCAGCGCTATGGAATTGAAGAGGTACGGCAATGGTATTTCGAGGTCTGGAACGAACCCAATCTCTTTCAACCGTTCTTTCGTAACGGCAGTCAACAGAAATACTTCGAGCTCTACAAGAAGACTGTCACGACCATCAAAGCGATCGATCCTCGTCTTCGCGTCGGCGGCCCTGCCACTAGTAACTTCCACATCGATCCAGTAGGTCTCGATGCGGCACGTAAATCGGGCAAGCCATTCGACCCGGCGATACTCCCGTGGAAGCCGGTATGGGTCGTCGACTTCCTGAACTATTGCAAAGCAAACGACCTGCCGGTGGATTTCGTCTCGACGCACCCGTATCCACAAGACTTCGCGATCGATGCACCCGGCATGCCTCGCGGCGGAACATTCCGTCGCGACGTAGATTCCACACGCGACGATCTGCGCACGCTGCGGAAGATCGTCGACGCCAGTCCTTATCCCAAAGCGGAGATTCATCTGACCGAGTGGAGCTCCAGTCCCTCCCCACTCGACCACAGCCACGATTCGTTGGCGGCCGCGGCCTTCATCGTGAAGACGAATCTCGAATCTGTCGGCTTGGTAGACTCACTCTCCTACTGGACTTTCAGCGATGTATTCGAGGAAAACCGCAGGACGGATTCCATTTTCCACGGCGGCTTTGGGCTAATCAACTATCAGGAGATCGTCAAGCCTGCCTTTCACGCTTACCGCTTTCTCAATGAACTCGGCGACCAGGTACTTGAACAAAACGCCGGCTCGATCGTCACCCGGAACAGCAAATCCGGGTTGGTGACGGCGCTTGCGTATAACTAGCCGCCCGATCACAAGGAATCGTTGCCGGTAGCAAATACGCTTGCCGAGGCCGATGCTCGAGATGCAAGTGGCGCCCCGCGCGCTTTTACACTTCGCTTGGATCACCTGCCACCGCATGCAGAATTTCAGTTGGAGACGCTGGACCGCACTCACGGAGATGCTATGGCTGCGTGGGAGGCCATGGGAAAACCGGAGCCGCCCTCCCGCGAACAGACGGCTACCTTACGCAAGCAGGCCTGGGCCACGAAGCATGAGACATTGCATGCGGACGGACGCGGCCAGCTTGCTCTGCAAAGAACGCTGGACGCCTGGACGGTAATCCTGATAAAGGAGACTCCAAAGTCATAGGCCACTACTGTATCTTTGGCAGCCTATAGCTCCTAATAAGACTGCATAGGCAAGTGGTTACTCGTGTAATGTTTTGAGAAAGATGATCGCCCGCAAGGCAGCCGAACGCAGACCTACTATCATCGACGTTGCCAAAGCGGCAAATGTCGGAGTCATGACTGTCTCGCGTGTGATCAACAATTACGCGACCGTGCGGCCGAAGACCCGTGCCAAGGTCATGAGCGCGATTGAAAAGGTGGGCTACAGGCCCAACGACGCAGCACGCATGCTCAAGGGTATGCGCGGCCGCACCATCGGGTTGATTGTTCCAGACATGTCCGACTTTTTTGCGAACTGTTTTCACGCAATTCAAGGCGTCGCCATGGCCCGTGGCTATCAGACACTGGTAGTGGTGACCGGCCGCGATGCCGCAGTGGAAAAAGAGCAGCTTGCGTCAATCGAAAATTATCGTGTTGCAGGCCTGCTTATCGTTCCGTCGGGGAACAATGGGCCGCAGATTCAGGTTCTCCAGAAAAACGGGATCCCGGTCGTCGCGCTCGACCGCCCCGTACATGGTGCGCAAACCGATGCCCTGGTCGTCGAAAACAGGGAAGGTGCGGAACAAGGCACCCAGCATCTGATCGAACACGGGCACAAACGCATCGCATGTCTTGCGTTCGACAGCGAGGTTTTCACCGTGCGGGAGCGTCTGGACGGCTACCGTCAGGCAATGTCCAAGGCCCGTCTTGAACCGCAGCTCCACGCCAATATTCAATCGCTGCAAATGATGGAAGAGCAGGTGCGAAGCTGGGCCCACTCGAAGGATAGGCCTACGGCCGTCTTTTCAGCGCAACGCATCACGTCGATTCGCCTCATTCAGGCGCTTTGTCACAGCGGACTGAGAGTTCCTGAGAATATCGCGATCGTTGCCTTCGACGACTTCGAACTCGCAGAGGCCCTGGGGACGCCGCTCACCGTCGGTCAATCGGCTGCGCAATTGGCAACGGTTGCCGCCGAAATGCTGTTCAAACACATTGACACCCTGCAGCAAGACCCGACCGCCGAACTGCAACCGGTGCGCCTTGTTTATCCCACCAGGATGATCATTCGCTCGTCCTGCGGTTGTAATCCGGTGGAGGCGAAATCCGCTCCAACGCCGGTCATTTCCGAACGCGACAAGAGACGCGCGAAGCAGGCCAAGGGCCGCTGAGGCTTTGCCAGAGTGATGCATTGCACGTGCATTTGACAGAGATCGAATGGGATACTAATGTTTCTTCTATTAGATAACGTTATCTACAAAGCTGATATGATAGATCTCCTAGAACTACGGCGGGCGTCCCGGTCCTCCCTCAAGTATCGAATCGCTCGTCTAGTCCCTTCCATTGATCGCTGCACGGCTGCGGGGAAAATGCTCCTGCTTTTCGCGGCCATGTCTATCCAGTCCGGATTCTGCGAAACACAGACTGTCCCGACCAAGCCGGTTCCTATTGCGCGTGCGCCCAAGGCATTCGTGCCGGGCACGCGCTGGCTTGACGATAGGGGTGTCTTCATCAATGCGCACGGTGGTGGAGTGCTGTTTCACCAGGGGACCTACTACTGGTTTGGAGAGCACAAGATCGCGGGGGAGGCCGGCAACGTCGCTCATGTCGGAGTCCATGTCTACTCCTCGAAAGACCTCTATCGATGGAAGGATGATGGCATCGCACTTGCGGTTTCCAAGGATCCCGAAAGCGACATCACGGAAGGCTGCATTCTGGAGCGGCCGAAGGTAATTTACAACTCAAAGACTCGCAACTTCGTCATGTGGTTCCACCTCGAGCTCAAGGGCAAAGGATATGGGCCGTCGCGCGTCGGTGTTGCGGTCGCCGACCACCCCACCGGTCCGTACACATTCCTCTACTCCACGCGTCCTAACTACTGGCAGTGGCCAGAAAATGCTGGTCCGGACTTGAAGAGAACCCTCAATGATGAAGAGCGTAAAGGCATGCATTGGCCAAAAGATCAGCCTCGACCGGCAGATGTATGGGATCTCTACATGCGCCGCGATTATGAAGCAGGCCAACAGAGTCGCGATATGAATCTATTTGTCGACGATGATAGTGCTGCATATCTCGTCTATGCCTCGGAACAGAACGGCACCATCCAGATTGCCCGCTTGACGGATGACTATCTGCATACCTCTGGGCACTACATCCGGATCCTCATCGGTGTCATGAATGAAGCACCGGCAATGTTCAAGCGAAATGGCAAGTACTACCTCTTTACCTCTGGAGTGACCGGCTGGGCGCCGAACGATGCACGTCTGGCGATGGCCGATTCCATCATGGGCAGTTGGAAGGCGGTAGGAAATCCTATCCAAGGCACGCCGGAGGAGATGAAGACCTCCTTCCATTCGCAATCAACGTATGTACTGCCGGTGCAAGGCAAGAAGGATGCCTTCATCTTCATGGCGGATCGCTGGAACCCGAGGGACGCCATTAACGGACGATATATCTGGCTGCCGGTGCAGTGGAATGGTGACAAATCATTCCTGACTTGGAAAGACACTTGGCGGCTCGAAGATTTCTCGAAATGATCCTCTGTCTGCGCAGATTTCTGCTCTTTGGCTTCCCGTTGCTTCTCGTCACCGGAATGGCCTCTGCGCAGCAATTCGCAATTCCGGAACATCTACCCTCGGGGCATCCACGCGTCGCCGCTATCCCTGGAAACAGTCTGGACCAGATGAAGACGCTGCTGCGGACAGACACGCAGGCACAACAGACCCTGCTGGCTGCCGAACACGCCATTCAGCCAATGGGTAATCTTCTTCTCGGAAGAGTCCGTTCAGCTCCGGTCGCACCTGCTCGATGTAACTCGGATAGACATCGAGAAATGGAATCTCTAGGCGCTTCCCACTTCTCCACACCCCCAACGGCGACTATCTTAACTCAGAAATAGCTACGCTACACTAACTCTTCCAACGGCCCAAAAGATCGGGCACTCCAACTGCACATAGTAGATTTGCCCTCGTCCATCTTCAGAAACGGCGACACGAGGGCAGGTTCTCCTGGTGGACCGTCTGCTTTTTGCTGCCACAGCTCTGCTCACTTTAGTGGCCCCCTGACATAGCACCATACCTATTCTTCGCGGAGCATCTTTCCAATTGCAGTTGTGCAGCCGCGAGCAAGCGCAAGCATCATTAGTCCGAGCATTGCCGTTACTAGAAGCGCCGCCATTTGTAGGCCGGCACTCACTTGGGTAAATCGTGCTGCGTTGCTCCAATCTAGATACTTACCAACCCACCAGAACGGGACCACCCCGAGAAAAAGCCCTCCAAACAGCCACGGAATGAGCCGTAAAAGCTTCGCTAGCATCAGAGACCACAGTGTCGCGCCGAGAGCCAAGCGAAGTGCATTAGCTTTGCGCTCTTCTATTTCTATATAAGTGACAGCACCATACAAACCAATAAGCGAAAGGACCACGCAGGCACAGCCGCAGAGGATAGCCAAGCGCATGACGAGTACTCTCTGGTATACAGTGCTATCCACCTGATCCGTTAGGCTGATCTGCCGCCACACGTAAAAGACTGTAGACGAATCTATTATTCGTCTTAAGGCGTCTCTAGACAAGCGGTCGCCGCTGCCTGTCAGCCTGACGTGTAACACAGGCATCATCCACTGCCCTGGTTGTTGCAATATCGAGCGGTAGATCAGGGAGCGTTGGCCATAATAGGGATGCGATATATTAGCGTCACCCACCACACCGACAATGAGTAGGCCGTCGCCGTCACCAGATTTCTCCAAAGTTATGAGTTTGCCGACAGCATTTTGACCTCCGGTCAGCCGCTGAGCCAAGGAAGCGCTAACAATTACGGGCTCGACTCCTTCGTTATGTGGTTTCTCCAAGCTGTAACGGACGAAATCGGAGCCCCATAAGATTGGTATGCCCATGGTGCCAAAGAAGCGTGGGCTAACGTAATTCTGTTCCGCTATGACGTATTTGCTATCATTCGAAGACATTGCTGCAACATGCACTTCATCGGCGGCGCCAAGTGTGGGCCAGACGTTGGCGAAGCTTGCAGCTTCGACCCCGGGCTGGTTCGCTACGGATGAAAGAATGCCCGTACATTGACAATTATCTTTGCTTGGATGTGACAGAGGATTACGGGTGAGCCAATAGGTCTCGACCTGCTTTGGATCAAACCCAAGAGGCATTTGAAGTGTGCCCCGAACCGCTCTTGTTATTGCTATGGCTGTTGCACCTGCACCGAACGAAGCAGCCACCTGAACGACAAGAAGACAGCTCAGCAGTCGCTTGGCCATTCGTGAACTACCTAGCGTGTTGGTTCCTTGACTGCTCATGTGGAGACGACTTGTCAGTGCGACAATCATCTGAGGTAGCGACATGACCACTATCGCGGAGCAGGTGACGCACGCAATTTGCAACGTCGGTGTTTCTAATAGCCCGCTGCCAAGGGTGGGCGGAAATGCGCCCGTCCAAAGGCTTAAAATGACTGGCCGCGCCAGAAGTATTGCCAGTGCACCTCCGATAAGGTGAGCAACAGTCGCAATCATCATCGGCTCTTCGAGTGTCTCGCAAATCTTTGAGTAAGTAGGCTGGCCAAGCGCGTCCCTCAGTGCTATTTCTTTGCTTCGCTGTGCAGCTCGCGCACAGAAGAGACTGAGCGCGTTGGTATATGCGATAGCTAAAACCAGCCAGGCCAATGCGCTTACAGATTTGAGTGGACGCTCGTACTGAGTTCTGAGGAGCGCGAAGCCGGTGGATGCTGGCAGGATGGATAGAGCATTAGCAGATTCATCGCCTTGCCGAGCGAGCCACTCCGGACGTGTTTCGTGGGCAATCCTCTTCCACCTGTTGGTAAGCTCTGGCACAACAGTGTTCTGAGGAACAGCGGGAGATAATCTTCCGAGTACCCAGAGCGATGGACTAGTTTCTGGCGTGCTGGCTGTTTGAAACGGAACGAACGCCTCCGTCAGCACGCCGAGCCTCAAGCCTGTGAATGGCGGCCTTAGAACGCCCACTATTTCATATGTTTGCCTGCCGAGCCCTAGCGTTCGGCCGATTATATTCGTGGCAGAAGCGAACCTTGTCCTCCAGGCTTCGTCGGTTATCACGGCCACCTGATTGCCCCTGACACCTTCCGAATCGAAATCGGCAGCGGTTAGTGATCTGCCAAATTCTACGGATACGCCGATCATCTGAAAGAACGTCGCCGTCACGGATGTCACGTCCGCCTTATGAAACGCCCCCCCGACATCAACGTCGGCTAAATAGTCATGCCATCCGGCTGCTTCGGGGAGCAGTGATTTGCTTTCAGCGAACGCCGCAAACTCTCTTAACGACATCATCTCCGGATACGCAGCGGATGACGAATCGTTGGTCGAAACGTGGTGCTATCGAAATCAGGCTCTCGGGATGTTCGATTGGAAGGGGTCTCTCATTAGATCACCTTATGAACAACCTCAGAGCTGAACAAGCATGCTGCTGCAATTCCCACGGACGCGACGACGATCGTAGTTGACCAGATGTGACGCCGAAGTTGTCGGACGGCCATCGCTACCGCTGGTGATCCCATACAGTCCGCTCCATTGCTCGAAGGGGCAGCTTCTGATTGGCATTGCTAGGATACTTCAATTGTGGATGGGAACGATTCATCTTTCACCAGTTGACAGCCCGACTCCAGGGCATAGACTCCGGCCATACTGGAGGCTGAGCTGTGAGGGTTTTTGTTTTGCCTGCACACGTTCGGATTGCCTGCTGCGGATCACACTCCGTGTTGCTCGATGTACATGAGGGGCTGTATTACAGCCTCTCTCAGGTTGCGTCTGCGATTCTGCTAGCTCTCCGACATGGATCGACTAAAGAAGAACTGATAACAGTCATCCGAACCAGCTTTGACGTGCCACAATCGACCGCAAGTTCAGACATACGGCTTTTTCTCGAATGTGCATTACAAATGCGACTATGCGAGCAATTGGAGCGTTGATTTCGGCTTTCTGGGATTTGTATTGGAGTGCCCGGCGAGTTTGTGGCGCCTTTCCATTCAAAGTAGAGACCTGCTGCCGATGCCAAAGGCAGGCGACTCTGGTCCATCGAACGGACTTTGCGTATCTCTGCGACGTCATGCCTTTCCTGCTGGAAACGCAACTTGAAGGCCATGGCTTCTGCGGGATCGGAGGTGTGGGTCGATTGCTGGTGCTGCGAGCCCCGGTCATCCCGCCAACTGAAGCAGATGTGTGGAGACTTGGCGTCCCAACGGAGGCCGTGAGGCAATTTCGAGCGCTTGGCATACTTCATGTCGAATGCTTTTCGTACAGAACAAGCACTCGGTCAAACGCAGTGCACGGCACTCGGATGCGATGCTCCTCCGCCCCTACTTGTCGTCAACACGCGCGACCCCCGCCGGATAATTTCCCGCAGGTTCTTCGGCGTAGCCAGGAATTCCGACGTATTACCGAAGCAAATGTTACGACAAAATGTTACGACAGAGGCTTTTGGGGAGATGCCAGGAAGGGTAAGTCTTTTGCTTTGTTTGGTTGCCCCCCAGGGATTCGAACCCCGATAGGCTGCTCCAGAGGCAGCTGTCCTACCATTGAACGAGGGGGCAATACAGGTTGGAACAACGCATAACAACGCATAACGTCACCGTTATGCGTTGTCGTTACGATCATAAGTGCAGCAGCGCAAGGCGGTCAATCTTTCTGCTCGCCTTCCCCTTTCTTTACAGACTCTTAAGGCCCTTCAACCTTGTGCCGCGTATCGCTTCAATTACAATTTCAGCAGGCGTGGAACTCATTTTCAATTGCGTTTGGCTGCTGTTGGGTGCGTCGTTGATTACGACCTGGGCAGTGGGCGCCTCCCGAAGTGGCGGACGCGGGCATGACCATGTTCTGCCCTCTCGTCAGCACCAGTTCACTGCGCTCCTGCTTCTGGTAATCCTCCTGTTCCCGGTGATCTCGCTTACCGACGATCTCGCCAGATGCACGGCGCCGCGGGAGGCGGAACGCGCTCTTCGCCTCCATGACCTCTTCGACGGGCCGCAACCGACGCCCGCTTTGCTCCCGTCCACCCTGGCGTGGATGGACACGGTCGCACGGATGCTCCGCGCAGAATCACAACATCCGGAAGACCATGAAGCACACGTAACAACATGGCTGGAAGGTCTGCCCCGATCGGTAGATTCTCGCCCTCCGCCGCTCGCTCTCTAAACACTGAGCAGCTCGGCGGCTAAATCGGACCCTGCACCGTCTATTCAGTCTTCAACCACGTCTTTCGAGTTCAGGCCGCCCTCGCGCGCGGCGAACAGTCCCCTCAGCAGAGGTGCATTTGTTGCAATCGTTAACGACTTCCCCATCCGGGCGGGCACGCGCACACACCGGATCTGTGTTTGGCTGGGCCGCGGCACTGCTCCTGTTCATGGGCAACGGTCTGTGCTTCGCACAGGCCCCCGCTGCTGCCCCCCTATCCATGCAACAGGCGGTCGATATGGCCCGGACGCAAAATCCTTCGCTGCTGTCCGCACAGGCACACGTGACGGCGACCAAGCAGTCGGAGACTACGGCGGGGCTACGCGTGAATCCGAACTTCAACCTCGCTGGTAACGATGTTTCCCTCAGCGCTAATTCGAATAACCCATACTTCTACTCCGGACAGGTCTCTCGTCTCTTCGAGCGTGGCCAGAAGCGACGCTGGCGGCTCGATATTGCTCGCTCGACAACAGATGTCACGCGCAGCCAGTATGCCGATCAGGAGCGCCAGGTGGTGCTTGCCGTGCGCACTGCGTTCACCCAGATGCTGGGAGCCAAGGGCGCGCTCGCCTTGGCAAAGCAGAATCTGGATGACTATCGCAAGACACTGGACCTGAGCCGCGAGCGCCTGCGCGTGGGCGATATCAGCGCTACCGACTTCAAGCGTCTGGACCTGCAGATGGCGCAGTTTGAGTCCGACTACGACACTGGGCACACCAATCTCATCCAGGCCTCGGAACAGTTGCAGACGCTGATCGGGTATGACCGCCCGCATGCAGACTTCGACATCGCCGGTTCGCTCGACCCACCACCCATTGCCCTGACCCTTCCGGATGCAGAGCAAAAGGCACTGCAGGCACGGCCCGATTACCTGGCGGCGCAACAGTCCGTTCGCCTAGCCGATGCAAACACGAAGCTGGCCTACGCCGACGGTACGACCGACCCAACGATCGAAGGCGAGTACGACCGGGCAGGCACTGCAAACTCTGCCGGCTTCCAGATCGGCATCCCGCTTCGCATCTTCGACCGCAACCAGGGCGAGAAGGCCCGCACGAAATATGAAGCGCAGTCCAGCCGCCTTGCCGAGACCGCTGCGCGCAATCAGGTCGTTTCGGATGTGGACCAGGCATGGGCCGGTTATGAAGATTCCCTGTCACTGGCACGCCGCTACAACGGCCACTACCTTCAGGAAGCGCACGAGGTGCGCGACAACCTCGAATACAGCTACCGCCACGGCGGCACGACGCTGCTTGACTACCTGAGTGCGCTCTCGGACTATCGCCAGGTCAATCTGGACGCACTGAACGCGAACATGCAGGTCTGGCTTAGCCTGCATCAGGTCAGCTTCGCCGCTGCTACGGAGATCGTCCCATGAGACCGTCCACACTTTGCTCCCTACTCCTTGCTGTTCCTGTCTTGCTGTTCGCCACGGGTTGTGAAAGCCACAAGACTCCCGACGCCTCCGATACGCCGGCGCCGCAGTATCGCGTCTTCGACACGGTTGTGGCGCATATGCAGCGCGTGCATGACGAACTGACGTTGGCGGCGCGCATTCAGGCGAACCCTACGACCGTAGTCCACATCTACCCGCCCATCAGCGGGCGCGTGCTCGCCCTCAAGGTGCTCCCCGGCCAAGAAATCGCCAAAGGCCAGATTGTGGGCATGCTGCAAAGCACAGATCTGCAACAGGCTAGGTCCGATTATGAGAAGGCAAGGATCGAAGCAGCGCGAGCCGATCTGCAGCTGAACCGCGGGAAAGACCTGCTGCAACACGAGGTTCTGTCGCAAAAGGATTACGACGATCTCGCCGCGGTCGATCAGGCGGCGCACGCGGAACTGGATCGCGCGCTGCAGACGCTGCACATCCTGGGATACAAGGCGAGCGACACCACGGATCTCGTCGCAATCCGCTCGCCGATCCAGGGCGTCGTTCTCGACGTGAATACAGCCAGCGGTGAGTTGCAGCGCTCACTCGACAACGCCACACCCATTGCGACCATCGCCAATATCAACGACGTATGGATCATGGCCGACCTCTTTCCGCGCGACGTCCAGGCTGTTCGGCGGGGTCAGCCCGTCGACGTGCACGTGACCGGCTACCCGGACACCGTCTATCACGGCATCGTCGACAACATCTCCGATGCGGTCGATCCGCAGACACTCACGTTGAAGGTTCGCGTCATTCTCCCCAACCCGCGCCATCGCCTCAAGCCGCAGATGTACGCCACTGTTGCGGTGACGAATAAAAGCCGGAATGCGATTGTCGTTCCGGCCACGGCTGTGATCCGGGACGGTGTCAGCAATTATGTGTTCGTTGAGCCGACAGAGGGCAAGTACGTGCGCCGTGATGTGCGGCTGGGGGAGACGCACGACACCACGGTGGAGATCACGAGCGGTCTCAGCGACGGAGACCGCGTCGTCAGCACAGGAGCGGAGCTGCTCCGCGGGGCGGGGTCTGAATAACCATGCAGGGACTCACACGCGCGCTGCTGCAGTACCGCACCATTGTTCTGATTCTCTTCATCGTCGCGCTGGTTGCGGGCGGCTACGCCTTCTCGCAGCTTGATATCGAAGCGTATCCGGATCCCTCGCCGCCAATGGTTGAATTCATTACCCAGAACCCGGCCTGGTCGGCGGAAGAGATGGAGCAGCAGGTCACGATTCCGGTCGAGACCGTGTTGAACGGCACGCCGAAGCTGACCGAGATCCGCTCCATCAGCATCTTCGGTCTTAGCGACGTCAAACTCTATTTCGATTTCAGCTCGACCTATTTTGTCGACCGACAGGAGGCGCTGAATCGCCTTCAGTCCCTCACACTGCCGAATCAACTGCAGCCCCAGCTCTCCCCTGAATCGCCCGTTGGTGAAATCTATCGTTACCAGCTCATCGGTCCGGGATACAGTTTGAACGAACTGAAGGCGGAACAGGACTGGTTTGTTGTCCGTCAGCTAAAGTCCGTCCCGGGCATCATCGATGTCGCGACCTTCGGCGGCACTACGCGCCAGTACCAGGCAGAGATCGATCCGAACCGGCTGCTCTCCATGGGCGTGAACACCACGCAGGTGGTCAACGCCATCCAGAACAGCAACGCCAATGCCGGCGGCAACTACCTGACCATGGGCAGCCAGAGTGTGAACGTCCGTGGCATCGGACTGCTTAAGTCGCTGACAGACATGAACAACATCGTCGTAGCCGAGCACAACGGCACGCCGATCCTGCTGCGCGATGTCGCAAACGTGAAGGAAGGACACCTGCCGCGCCTAGGCAAGGTGGGCTTCAACGAGAATCCGGACATCGTCGAAGGCATTGTCCTGCTGCAGAAGGGTGAGCAGTCGCTTCCCGCGCTGAAGGCATTGCAGCAGAAGATCAAGGAACTCAACGCGGGCAACCTGCTGCCGCCGGGCATGCAGATCAAGTCCATCTACAACCGCAGCAAACTGGTGAATCGCACCACCGAGACCGTGCAGCATATCGTGCTGATGGGCATGCTGCTAGTCACAATCGTGCTCTTCGTTACGCTGGGCGATCTACGCATTACCGCAATCGCCGCACTCACGATTCCGTTTGCGCTGCTCTTCGCCTTCAGCCTCATGGTGCTCGAAGGCAGCTCTGCCAACCTGATCTCGATCGGCGCCATCGACTTCGGCATCCTGGTGGATGCCTCGATCATCATTCTCGAAAACGTCTATCGCAAGCTGAGTCGGCGCCGGCAGGGTGAGACACTCTCCGACGTCATCGTCGCAGGTGTGGGCGATGGCTCGCGGCCCGTTATCTTTTCTACCCTCATCATTCTCGTTTCCTTTATTCCCCTGTTCACCATGCAGGGAGTGCCGGGAAAGATCTTTGGGCCGATGTCGCAGGCCTACGGCTTCGCGCTGATCGGCGCACTGCTCTATGCATTTCTCTTCGCACCCGTGCTCTGCTTTCTGTCCTCGCCCAAGCAGGTCTCCGGCAAGGACACATGGCTGATCGGTACGATTCGCCGTCTCTATGAAAAGGCACTGCAGTTCACTCTGAAGAGCGCGCTACTGGTCTGGATCGTTGCCGGGGTGCTGCTGGTGGGAGCGGCCATTGCTTTCACGCATATCGGTGGCGAGTTCATGCCGGCACTGGAAGAAGGCAATCTCTGGATCCGCGCCACCATGCAGCAGGACATGGCCTTTCCGCAGTCTGCCGAGGTAGCGGACCAGATTCGCAGCATTCTGCGCAGCTTCCCGGAGGTCACGCAGTGCCTCTCGCAGATGGGCAGACCGGATGATGGCACAGACGTCAGCACCTTCAACAACATTGAGTTTCTTGCGGATTTGAAACCTGCTGACGAATGGCGCCCGCAGTTTCACGGCAAGAAGGAAGAGCTGATCGCTGCTATCCAGAAGAAGTTTGCGCAATATCCCGGCATCGACTTCAACTTCTCGCAGAACATTCAGGACAACGTGGAAGAGGCCATGTCCGGTGTGAAGGGCGAGAATTCGCTCAAGCTCTTCGGCGACGACTTCGACACCCTAACCACCACCGCCGACAAGATCTACCAGATCATGACCAAGGTGAAGGGCGTGACCGACGTCGGCGTGTTCGATGTGGGTGGCCAACCGAGCCTGCTTATCTCCATCAATCGCGCGCAGGCCGCACGTTACGGCATTGCCGCGGCTGATATCAATAACGCTGTTCAGGCGGCGGTCGGCGGAGCCGCGGTAACGCAAGTCATCGAAGGCGAGCGCCGCTTCGACTTCGCTGTCCGCTTCAGCCCTGAGTTCCGCGACACGCCGGACGCAATCCGCAAGATCCTGCTGCCGACTCCCGACGGCAATCAGATCCCGTTGGGCAGCGTGGCAGATGTGACGCTGCACAACGGCGCCTTCATGATCTATCGCGAAGGTGGGCGCCGCTATATCCCTATCAAATTTAGCGTGCGCGGACGCGACCTGAAGAGCACGATCGAGGAGCTTAAGGGAGATCTCTCTCGCCAGATCAAGCTGCCCACTGGTTACGAATACACCTGGGCTGGGGAGTATGACAGCCTGCAAAAAGAGCTGCGCCGGCTCGCATTCATCGTGCCGATCTCACTGCTGATTGTGCTGCTGCTGCTCTATCTGCTCTTCCAGTCCTTCCGCGACGCGTTGATCGTGCTGGCTACGCTTCCCTTCGGAGCCATCGGCGGCATCTTCACGCTGATGCTGACACATACCTCGTTCAGCATCTCGGCGGCCGTCGGCTTCACCTCGCTGCTCGGCCTCAACACGCTGGGCACGGTGGTCTTCCTCACCGGGTTACGTCATCAACAACATGATCACGGGCGCGAGCGAGGCGTCGTTCTTGGAGCCATAGACGAGATGCGTCCGATCGTGATGGCCTGCATGGCCGCGGGTCTCGGCCTGCTGCCCGCAGCTATCGCCTCCGGCATCGGTTCGCAGACGCAGAAGCCGCTCGCGCGAGTGGTCGTCGGCGGCACTGTGACAACGGTCTTTGCGATTCTCTTCTTGGTGCCGCTGATGGCGCGCAAGTGGGCCCCGGTAGACCGCAACCCGGACCGCGATGGTGGAGACGAAGACGACACACAGGACGCTGTGCCCGCGCACTAGGCCATAATGCTTGAGGGTGCTGCACTACTCTTCGCGCAGCACTTCGAGCGGTCGCTGACCGAGGATTCGGATACTGACCAACCACCCGGTAAGCACAGCAAGCACTGCCGTGCCGCACGCGGCGATCGCCGCAGCCGACCACTGCAATCGATATGCGACATCCAGCCGGTGCAGCAGGATGAACGTCAGCAGATTCGCGAAGACGACGCCGACACACCCGGCAAGCAGTCCGAGCACTGCGAACTCGACCCCGAAGACTGATGCGATCCGTCCGCGACGCGCACCCAGGGTCTTCAACACCACCACCTCACGGATGCGGCGGAAGCGCGTGCTGGCCACACTCGATGCCAGAATCACCAGCCCGGACAGAATGGAGAAGGCGGCAAGGAAGCGCACGATGATCGTGATCTGGTGCACGACACCGGCAATCGTATCCAGCAGGTCCGCAATGTTGATGACGGTGACCGTGGGGTAGGCGGCGAACAGAGCGCGCTGCATCTCGGGAATCCTAGGCGTATCGACATGCAGAGCGCCATACCAGACAACCGGAAGATGCGAAAGCGACTGCTGCGATAGGACGAACTCGCTGCGTCCGTAGACATGCTGCCCGTCATTTGCATAGAGCGCCGCGACGGTGACAGGAATGCGCCGTTCTCCGGATGTGAATAGCATTGTGGAGCCGACGACGACGTGCATCCGTTTCGCCAATCCCTCGCTTACAGCGACCTTACCCTCGGCGCCCGGCTTCCACCACGCACCCGCATGCACCTTCGCACCCGCCGGTACGCTATCCGACCAGGTAAGGCTCACGGATTGCATCAGGTGCCGCGGCACTTTCTTATCCTGCTTGATTTGCTCACCGCTTTGACCGTTGACTTCCATCAGCCGTCCCGTGACCAGCGGCAACCGCTCCATCGCGCCGTGGACTCCCGGCTGTTTGTCCAGCAGCGACGACACTCCGTCCAGCTCATCGCTGGCGATGTCGATGAGAAATATGTTCGGTAGACCTTTCCCCAGCGTGTCCTGCAGATCGCGAATGACCGCGTTTTGCATCAGGAACACAGTGAGGATCAGCATGATGCCTGCACCCAGCGCGGTGAGCACCGCAGCCGATTGATTCCCAGGACGGTAAAGATTCGAGAGCCCATGGCGCATCGCAGATGGCAGGCTGAGCCGCGTGCGCGCCAGCGCCGTTCGCAGGGCACGCAGCATGACGCGCGCGAGCAGTGTGATGAACAGAAGCAACGCGACCAGCGAGACCGTGAACCAGCCAGCCACGGTAAGCGAACTCGTCAGGCCCGCGGCGATCCCCAGAAGCGCTATTAAGATGATCGCTGTTGCGATCCACTGGGTACGCCGCCGCTGCCACCGCTCGCGTAGCGTCATCTCCGGGGGCGCCTCCACTTGCCTGCGCAGCACCAGACTGGGCTTGATGCCGCGAATCTCCAACAGCGGGGGCAGGCAGAATAGCAACGTCGTCAGCATGCCCGTGCCAAGGCCGGCGAGGCCGGCACGTACTGGCAGATGGAGCGTCGGCTCAATGGGCAACAGCTTCGCCGCCAGCAGCGGAATCGTCCACTCGACGCCGAAGCCGGCAACCACACCTACCAGCCCGCCAATGAGCCCAAGCAACAGCGTCTGCAACAAATAGATGCGCAGGATGTCGGACGACCGTGCACCGATCGATTTCATCGTCGCCAGAATGTCCATCCGCTGTTCGAGGTGCGCGCGCATGGACATAGCCACACCGATCGCACCCAGAACCATGGCTACCAGACAGATCAGGCTCAGGATGCTGCTGGAGCGGTCCAGGCCTTGTGTCAATGCCGGATTCGCTTCGCGGAAATCCGTCACCTGCGCCTCCGGCAGAATCTTCTCTACCTGCGCGCGCAGCCGCTTCACCGTGGTCTTCGCGGGATCGATGCGCAGCAGGAATCGTTCTCCGGCGCGGCTGCCCGGCTGCAGCAGGCCGCTGGCCGCGAGCCCCTGCTGCGTGATTAACACACGCGGCCCAATGCCCATGCTGGAGTTCATGCGGTCCGGCTCGCGCTCGATGGCGCCGGCGATGCGGAAGGTGCTGTTACCGATCTTCAGCGAGTCCCCAACCCGCGCATGGAGGCGGATCAGGAGATCTTCTCCCACCAGCACGGTCTGCGGTGTCAGCAACTGGCGCAGACTCGATGCAGGCCGCAGCCGATAGTCGCCGTAGAAGGGATAGCGCGTGGGATCGACCGCCTTGAGAGCAACCAGCAGCGGGATGGGGTCGCCCGGCGTCGACGCCATCGATACGAGTTCGGTCACCTGCGTTCGTTCCACGCCGGTGAGCGCGTTCAACTGTTCTGTCTCTTTTGTGGAAGGCTGGCGAAACATGCGGGCAGAGACATCCGCAGCCATAATGGTGCGCGCTTGGCCCAGGAGTGTCTTCTGGAACGAGTCCGTGAATCCGCGCACTCCGGTGAGCGCGGCCACACCAATGGCGACAGACACAATGACGAACAGAAACTTCGCCGGTGCGGCCTGAAACTCGCGCCATGCAATGCGTAGTGCGGAACCCCAGCCCAGAGAGCGCGGACGATGCGGTGCAGGCACACTCACGAGCGCACCTCGGCGGGAATGACAGTCTCCGCCAGCGTGTCTTCGACCACTAACCCATCGCGCAGCACGATACGACGCTCCGCACGCGCGGATATTTGTGGATCGTGGGTCACCATCACCAATGTCGCGCGGCTTTCGCGATGCCTGCGTAATAACAGATCCAGCACATGCTCCCCGTTGCGCGAATCGAGGTTGCCGGTCGGCTCATCGGCAAGCACAATCGGCGGCTCCAGCATGAAGGCGCGGGCCAGTGCCACCCGCTGCTGCTCCCCGCCGGAGAGTTGTACCGGATAGTGGCCGAGCCGGTCGGCGAGCCCAACGCTTTCGAGCAGTTCCGTCGCGCGCGCGCGTCCATTCCCCGATCCATTCAACTCAAACGGCAGCAGGACATTCTCAAGTGCAGTCAACATCGGAATCAGTTGATACGACTGAAACACGAACCCCAGCTTCCGGCCACGGATCTCCGCCAGCTTATCTTCGTTCATGTGTGAGATCGAAGTCCCGTCCAGAATCACGTCGCCTTCGGTCGGCGTATCGAGACCGGCTAGCAGCCCGAGCAGGGTACTCTTGCCGCTGCCCGACGGACCCATGATGGCGCAGAACTGTCCTTCCGGAATCGTGAGATCGATGCCGCGCAGAATCTCCACCGTATTCGTGCCATTGTGAATCGACTTCTTCAAGCCCTGCACTTCGATCATCGTGTCCCCTCAATGCCGCAATGTCATCCTGCCGTGCTCTGCTCCTGCTAGATTGAACGTGTGATCCGCCCTTGTTGTTCCCGTCTGCTGCTCCTGCTCGCTGCAGTTGCCATCTTTTTCATCGGCTGCAGCAAGAAGCAAGAGGCGCCTCCGGAGACGGCCCCTGCAGTCTCTGAAGTGAAGCCTGCTGCACCCCAGCATACGGATGACCGTCCTGTCATCGTCGCCTTTGGCGACAGCCTGACTGCCGGCTACGGTACGGATGCCGGCAACAGCTATCCCGATTTTCTCGAACAAGACCTGAATACCCAAGGCTTTCACTACCATGTGGTGAACGCGGGAATCAGTGGCAATACGACCAAGGACGGTGTTGAACGGCTGGATGATGTCCTCGCGCTCAAACCTGCTGTCGTCATCGTCGCCTTCGGCGGCAACGATGGCCTGCGCGGGCTGCCCATCGCCAGTACGCGAAAGAACCTGGACCAGATCGTCGCGACGCTCCATAAAAACGGGATCGAGATCGTGCTCGGCGGCATCACCCTGCCACCTAACTACGGCACCGACTATATCCGTCAGTTCAACGACACGTATGCGCTGCTCGCGAAGCAGTACAAGGTGCCGATGCTTCCCTTCCTGCTCAAGGACGTCTATGGCACCGCAGGCAGCATGCAGGCGGACGGCATGCACGCGACCGCGCAAGGCAATGCGCAGGTGGCGCGAAACCTGATGCCGCTGCTGATTCCCCTGCTGCACAGGCATTAGGCCGATCTTGCCATCAGCCGATCACGACGACTGGCCGGAACAGTGTGCCCGCGATACGCTGCGCCACACCGATAAGTTCATGCCGGTTGGCGAATACCTTGACGTGCGACGCACGGGAAAAGTCTGCGAAGTTGCACATCGCGCCATTCCGCATGCGGCCGGCGGTGAGTGCGTCCGCTGTCGTTGCAGGTAGTTCGGGCAGCAGAGTGCGGGGATGGGGAAGAAACGACTCCACGTCCCCTGCCTCCGCGCACGCAGTGAGTTTGTCCAAGGAAAGCGCTGCCGTCTCGCAAAAAGGGCCGGCCGCAATGCGACGCAGCGACGACAGATGCGCTCCGCATCCCAGTCGCTGACCCAGGTCATGAGCCAGCGAGCGGATATATCCGCCGGCCGATACGGTGGCACAGAACGTAGCCGTATCGCACTCCACCGTAGTGATTGAAAAGTCATGGACGACGATGCGGACCGGTGCGAGTTCGAGCGTTTCGCCTGCCCGTGCCCTTGCATACGCCGTGCGTCCGCCGACTTTCTTGGCGCTGTACGCGGGCGGCGTCTGCAACAACTCCCCTTCAAAATGAGAGGCGTGCCTACGCACTTCCTCCGCGTCCAGCGATACCGTCACATGCGGCCCCACTGGGTCGCCTTCTGCGTCATAGGTCGTTGTCGCATGGCCGAAGCGGATGGTGCCGATATAGGACTTCTCCATACGTCCGAAGAACTGCGCGAGCCGCGTGTAGCGCCCCAGCAGCAAGGGGAGCACGCCCGTCGCCATAGGATCGAGCGTACCGAGATGACCGATCGATCGCTCCTGCACGATGCGGCGAGTGCGCGCGACAACGTCGTGCGACGTCATACCACCTGGCTTGTCGAGGATCAGCAGGCCGTTCACTCTTCCACTATAACGACCTGCGTGATGCTAGAGCAGAAGCCGGGATGATGTCATGTATTGAGTGAGGCGATGTAGGCATTTTCTTCGGCGAAAGTGCCTGACGAAAGCGGCGCTTCACCTCACAGCAACCCGGCTTCTGCTCTAGGAGCTTGTTGAAATAGGGTTATCGGGCTAGGTTTGCTGGCGTAATTTCGGCAGGCCCATGCGTTTTGTTGGGTATGCTCGCCGGTCAGGTGGGGCCGGGGATGTTTGTGAACACTCATTCCGGATGTTTAGGCGCAGGTCTGCTGGGGACCTGCTGCTTGAAGTGCGATCAGCCGTGGCAGCCGCAGCAGGTTGTGCGCCGCGCAGCTGAAGACGAAGACCCAGTCCACCTTGTGGAGTCCGCGCAGCTTCACCTGGCGGATCGGCCCGGTCTGCTTGAGCCAGCCGAAGCACTTCTCGACCAGCCATCGCCGGCTCTGGCTGATCGCGTAGCCGGGATGCCGGGTGGTCCTGCGGTCGAGGTTGGAGCGGCGTCCCTTCTCGTCTTTTGTCACATGAACGGTGACATGCAGCGCCCGCGCCGCGGTGACGAAGTCCCTGGCGTCATACGCCTTGTCGGCGCCGACGGTGATGCGCCGCCTGCTGCCCCGTTGCTTGTCTTCCAGCATCAGCAGCGCTGCCTCGCGCTCGGCGTAGCCATCGGCGGTGGTCGCCATCGCCGCCGCGATCAGCCCGTTCTTGTTCTCCACCAGCGCATGGCCCAGGTATGCCAGATGCGACTCCCTGCCATAGCTCTTCCGGTACAGCCGGGAGTCCGGATCGGTGGTCGATTCGTGCGTCTCGTTGCTGCGCTTCTGGCCGTGGAAGTTCGAGCCGTCGTCATCGGAGCCATCCTTCTTGCGGAAGCTCTTCTGCGACGCCCACGCCTGAATCAGCGTGCCGTCCACGGTGAAGTGCTCATCACTCATGAACCGCTTGGCCTGTCGGTTCACCTCGGCGAAGAACTGCTGCGCTACCTCTGAGCTCAGCAGCCGCTCCCGGTTCTTGGAGAACACGGCGTGATTCCACACCCCGTCGTCCATACTCAAGCCGACGAACCAGCGGAACAGCAGGTTGTAGTCCAACTGCTCGACCAACTGCCGCTCCGAACGGACCGAGTAAAACGCCTGCAGCAGCAGCGACCGCAGCACATACTCCGGCGCGATCGAGGGACGGCCCGAAGTCGCATACATCCCGTCGAACTCTCCACTCAACGACCGTAACACCGCATCCGTCAGCTGGCGTATCTCGCGTAACGGATGATCCTGAGGCACACGCTGTTCTAACGTCACACTGCTGAACATCTCATCTTGCCGCCGCTCGTCTCCACGCATACCTCATAGACGAACCAATCCATAAATCAGACGAACACAGGAACCTTTTTCAACAAACTCCTAGAGCTTCTCGTAAAAGTCGCAAGCCGAGCAGGAGATGTAGACTCCACCCGGAACACCGCGCTCGCGGTCCTTCACGCGCTTCACGATGCGCGTCGGTTTGTTGCACTTGGGACAGTCCGTGCTCTTGGAGGTGTCCATTACTTTCTGACGATCTGCTGTCTTTGCAATCTTAGCCATGACTCTTCCTAACTCCTCAAATCCTGATTCGCGGCACACTCGTTCACGCCGTGCCATCGGCATCCATACCCCGCATCTCATCGCGTCGGTTGAGATCAGGTTGATGCTTGGAGTGAGGCAGAAGGCGGCTGTCCGCTCTTGATAGTGTACACGAGAGCCCTGTCTTTACTGAGGGCTGAGCAGGTGTGCGGTGTTAGGGGGTGCCGGGATCGGCTGCGGTTTTGTATCCGGCTGGTCCTTGGGCATCTGCACTTGTTGCATTGTGCCGGGCAATGGAGCCTCCCCGGGGGCACGCAGGGTTGGCGCTGCACGGCGTGTGCTATCGCCATTCGCCGAAGGGGCCGCGTCGCCCATGTTCACCGGATGGATATCGTTATTGCCGCCGAGGTAGCCGCCGGTCTCATCCTGATTGCGCATAGCCAGATCCTGACCGACCGCGCCCACTTCGACCTGCGTGACACGGTTGCCCTGGAAGCGCACAAACTGGACCGGTTGGGGCGACTCGCCGTAGATCCACTCTTCGAAGGCCACGCCATTGTTCTGCTCGCGCACTTTATTCTGCGGCGAGCCCAGCGCATAGACCACCATCTTGTGGTCCATACCCACTAGTACATGGTGGCTCAGGATCGCCTCTTTTAACTTGGGCGGCAGCGTGTCGACATAGGCCTCCAGCGGCGTCTTCACGCTGAAGTCGATGACCGGCTGGATCAATGCGCGCAACTGGTCGGGCGTCATCTCCGGTACATAGCCCTCGAAGACCAGGGTGAGACGGGATCCCACCGGCTCCTCGCCGTTGTCTCTGACCAGTGGCATGTCACCGCCACCGGCGCCCACGGAAACGTGGCGCAGAAACTTATGTTTGTGGTCCGGGCCGCCATTGAACTCGAAGACGATCCGGTTCGGCTCGATGCTCACATCGGAGATCACAATGCGATCGCCGGCCTTCGCACTGACCCCATGCCGTTGCAACATTTCCTCGTAAGAGATTCCATCCGGTTTCAACTCACCATTCGCATGCAATACCAGTCCATGCGAGTCCAGCGGCAGCGGACGGCGGGCGAAGCCCTGCTCAGCGGTAAAGGCGGTTATCAGCTCACGGTGTCCACGCGGCGTTAGATGTGTGGCGTCCAGTGCAACACTGGTCGGTTTGAAAGCGGGCAGGTTCTGTTGGTGTTCGGTCTCGACGATAAAGACCTGACTCTGCGCAAAGGCGGCAGGCGCACAGCAGGAAAAGGCGAGTACGGACGCAGCCACTGCCAGTAGCTGTCCAGCCGCTCGCAATGTTCGTCCAGTGCCCACAGGAAATCCTCTATGCGGGCATCATGCTCTCGACCGGGTCGCCGTGACAAGAACAGAGTGATGAATTCTGAAACTTTTATAGACGGATGAATATGGGCTTAGTTTGCAGGGTAAACGGCCCTTGTCGCTACTCCAGTTCCGGCGGCGCGGGTGGGCCGGCCGGTTGGACAGGTGGTGCGGCCGCAGGCGGGAGGCCGCCGATCTGAACCAGCCCCGGGCCGGCTGGCGCGGCGACAGGTCCCATGGCTACCTCGTGTTGGCGGCGAGCCGCTGCGTCTATGTCTACCGGGATGCCCCCCGGGATAATCTCCGGATAGCCGAAACGGTGGGCGTATTCGCGGGTGACGCGCAGGATGAGCCATAGGCCGAAGCAAAGCACCAGCACCGCGATCACACTGCCTTCGGGCCCGTAGTCTGCGCCGGTGAGGGAGTCCGGCCCCAGCGGCACGCTCTGCACTACCGGCGAAAATCCATTCGCGAAGCCACTGTAACCGCTCAGAGGCAGGCCGAACAGCGGCCCCATCGCTGCATTCCAGGCGAAGTGCAATCCCCACGGGAGCCACAGGGCTCGAGTTCGCAGATAGGCGATGCACAAGATCACGCTGAGCAGAAACAGGGCGAAGACCGCAGCATGCGGCATATCCGGCTGGTAGTGCACCACCACAAAGCAGATCGAGATCAACACCGTGCCCAGTGTCGTCCCCAGCGCGTCCAGCAAACGCTGAAAGGGATACCCGCGGAAGATGATCTCCTCGCACAACGCGGCCAGGGCCAGCACCAACAGGTCCAGAATCAGCAGAAACCACTGATGCGCGCCGGTCCAAAGGGTGATCCCGAGGCCTCCGATGAAGACCGAGGGGATGATGGTGAGCAGCAGTAGTCCCCAGCCCACTGCACTGCCGGTGCCAAACTCCCTCAGCATGCCGGGCCGCGACACCAGTCCCATTGCTCGGCGGGGCTCACGCTGGCGAGAGAAGCCCAGGCCTAGCGCACTGAAGCCTACCAGCAACAGAAACAAGAAGACCAGCCGATCGATCAGCGGCACCCAGTCGCCGGAGCTTAGCCCATTCGCCGCCCGGTGGGCAATCAATTGCGCCACAAAGGCGAACATCAGCGCCACAACGAAGATAGAAAACGAGCGCACGCGCGACGGCGGACGCGCAGGAACAGACGGGATGGAGGACGATGTGACCACGTATCGAGTCGGGACTGCTTAGGTGGTGTAGAACTGCGCGATGTTGCGGAACTTCTCGCGCCGTGCGGCCAACCGCCGGTCCGCGGTCATGGCCTTCAATTCGTTGAGATGCCAGGTCAGCTTTTCATCCAGCATCCGCGCTGCCGCTTCCGCGTCCAGGTGGGCGCCTCCCTTGGGCTCCGGCACCACATCGTCCACACAGCCCAAAGCCTTCACATCGTCGGAGCTGGTCTTTAGCGCCTCGGCGGCCTTCGCGCGCTTCGCGGCATCGCGCCACATGATGGATGCGCAGCCCTCCGGCGAGATCACGGAGTATACGGCGTTCTCGAGCATCAGGACGCGATCGGCAATGGCCAAGGCCAGTGCGCCGCCCGAGCCGCCCTCGCCCGTGACTGTCGCGATCGTCGGGACTTTCAATCGCGACATCTCGATAAGGTTCCGGGCAATCGCCTCGCCCTGCCCCCGCTCTTCGGCACCGAGACCGGGGTTCGCGCCCAGCAGGTCGATGAAGGTGAAGATGGGCCGGCCAAACTTCTCGGCAATGCGCATCGCGCGGAGCGCCTTACGATAGCCCTCGGGGTTCGGCAGACCGAAGTTGCAACGGACATTCTCCTTCGTGGTGCGACCCTTCAGGTTGGAGACGACCAGCACCTCATCGTCATGGAAGCGGGCCATGCTGCACTGCATTGCGGGATCGTCGGCGAAGTTGCGGTCGCCGTGGATCTCGCTCAGGTCGGTGAAGATCATCCGGATGAAGTCCATGGGATATGGCCGCTGCGCCTGCCGCGCCAGCTCTGTCTTCAGCCACGCCTTCGACTGAGGTTCCTGGGCAGATGGGTGCTGCGACTCTGCCTTCCCTTCCGGCTGTTGCTCGCTCATCGGCGGTGTCAAGGTTCCCTGGGCCACGAACTGATTGTATGGAAGCGCCGGAGCGGAGACAAATACTTCGCAGATATCATTACCTTGGGCAGAGATACAGATACGCAGAGACAGATACTACGATCCGACCGTTTCCGCGGAGCGTGCTGCAGGCATAGGGTCCCCAGGCACGAACCAGTCGCGCAGCCCGCGGCGCATCCAGTCCTTCAGCCGATTCGTCGGGAAGGCCATCACGACACCAAAGGCAATGGCCACGACCAGCATTGTGAGCTTGGCCGCCACACTTGCATGGCTGTACGGCACCACGGCCGCAATCAGCACGTAAAGCGGAAAGTGCAGAAGGTACAACGGGAATGTGCCTTCCGCCAGGGCGCGAATCGTCCGCGCCCAGGCGGCGCGTACATCCCACCGCAGGCCATCGACCGCTACCAGCATCCACAACATCAGAAATGCCGCCGGAATCCCGACGCGATAGTAGTCGAGCATCCAGTGGAGGTTCGGAGGCTGGTGATGATGCGTCAGAAGGACACCGCTTAAGCTCGTCTTGACGGCAAAGAGGACCGAGATCGCGGTACGCCATAGCAGCGCGCTCGCAACAGCGACAGCTGCGAAGATCGCATGCGTGCCAACACTGGCTCGGCGCGCTGTCAAGCGTACATACACTTCATACAGCACACAGCCGACTACCCACAGCGGCAGCAGAAGCGCGATATGCGCACCGCCTAGCGCAATGAGGCCGAAAACGCAGATCCAGCGCCGCACACCCCGCAGATAGAAGGCGCAGCCATAGATCGCGTAGTACAAGCACTCATAGGACAGCGACCAGAAGGGTCCATTCGAGAACAGCGCCGTGCTGCGCGACCAGAACTGCGAGGTGAAGAGCAGGTTCTGCACCACACGCTGCGTGGGGTGATCCATGACGTCGCCCCAGTTCGCCAGGTAGTAGCCGCGGTTTACGTGCACGGCAATCCAGTCCGCCAGCACCGTGAACAAAATCGCCGGAATCACGACCGAGTAGATACGCGACGCGCGATCGATCCAGTATTCGCCGATTCTGGCGTACTTTAGCCGGGTCACATAGCGAATGACAAAGCCGGAGAGTACGAAGAAGATGCCCACCGACTCGACCGCGTGCGTCGTCATGTCGCGCCAACCGGTGGAAAAATGCGATTGGGTCAAGTGCCCCACCGCGACCATCACCGACGCGCCAAAGCGAACCACATCGAGCAATAACGACGAGGCGGCAGGCAGTTTGCGCGTCATCAAAGTCGAATCTGTGCCCGGCATGGCGACAGTCTACGCTATAGCATTTTCGGTATTGATGTAGACCGTCCAGCGACGACGATTGTGGCTTTTCTTAACGGAAAAGCCACGTCTCACTGAAATGCCGCAGACCACAGTATTACCGAAAATGCTTTAGTGTCCTGAGTCCAAAATTCGTTTCGTAACTATGTCATCTTGAGCGAAGCACAGCGAAGGAACCGATCAATCGTGGTTCGTGAAGGATAGCCCGAAGCCTGAGAACAAGGCCATGGAGGACGTACAGCCCTAGTCGATGGCCTGCACCGCTCCGCGGCCCAACAATTCCTCCGCGCGCTCGATGAAGACCCGATCCGCACCGACCGTGATGCCCTCCGGCTCCAGCATCACGACGAATTCGCCGCGCTGCTCCAGGTTGAGCATCAGCTTCGCCGGCCCCGGCGCCTCCTGGATCATCGCGTGCAGCGAGACAAGCGTCTGATCCGTGGCGCGATCTAATGTCACCTTAATCCGTACATTCTGCGGCAGCCTCACCTTCACATCTTCGAGCGCCTGAATGGAGGAGACGGCGAGCTTCGGCGCGGCGTCTTCTTCCGCGCGCAACTGCCCGCGCACCAGCACCGGCACGTCGATCTTCAGCGACTCCGCCAGCTTGGGATAGTCCTTGGGAAAGCAGATCAGGTCGATCTTGCCGGTCGTATCTTCGAGTGCCGCCTGCGCATACAGATCCCCGGAGCGCTTCGACTTTGCCACCTTCAATCCCACGATCACACCTGCCATCGCGATATCGTTCTCCGGCTGCGACTGCCCGCGACGCGTTGAGGGCGCCGGCTTCATCTCCAGGGCGTCCGCTGTCGAGACGGCCTTCAGGTTCTTGATCTTGTCCGCATATTTGTCCATCGGGTGTCCGGAGACGAAGAAGCCCAGGACCTCCTTCTCCGACTGCAGCCGTTGATTCTCATCCCAGTCCGGCATATTCGGCAGCGGGTCTTCCGTGGGAGACGCAGCAGGCACATCGTCGAAGATGGCCCCCAATCCGCCGAAGAGCCCGTGCTGTCCGGCGGCCATGTCGCGCTGCGACTTCTGCGCCCGCTCCATCGCCTTATCGACTGCGGCCATCAGCCGCGCCCGCTGCCCGAAGCTGTCCAGGGCGCCAGCCTTAATCAACGACTCGATCACGCGCTTATTAAGCAGGCGCAGGTCGACCAGCTCGCAGAACTCCCACAGCGAAGCGAAGCTGCGCGTCTCGTCTGCTTCGAGCTTGGCGCGTGCAGTCAGGATGGAGTCAATGGCATTGCGGCCCACGTTCTTGATCGCCGTGAGCCCAAAGCGGATCACTGAACCATCCGGCGTGAAGTCGGCGTCGGAGACCTGCACATTCGGCGGCTCGACCGCGATCTCCATCTCGCGGCACTCACTGATGTACTTCACCACATTCTCAGGCTTCGAGATCTCGCTCGTCAGCAGCGCCGCCATGAACTCGACCGGATAGTGCGTCTTGAGATAGGCAGTGTGGTACGCCAGCAGTGCATACGCGGCGGAGTGCGATTTGTTGAAGCCGTAACCGGCAAACTGCTCCATCAGGTCGAAGATGCGGGTCGCCTTCTCCTTCGGATGTTTGCGCTCGGCCGCGCCGGTGGCAAAGCGCTCGCGCTGCTTGGCCATCTCTGCCAGGTTCTTCTTGCCCATGGCGCGGCGTAACAGATCGGCTTCGCCCAGGGAGTAGCCCGCCAGCACGTTCGCAATCTGCATCACCTGCTCCTGATACACGATCACGCCCAGCGTCTCCGCCAGCAGCTTCTCGAGCTCCGGCAACTCGTACTCCACTTTGCGGCGGCCCCATTTGCGTTCGATGAAGTCGTCGATCATGCCGCCCTGGATCGGGCCCGGACGATAGAGAGCATTGAGCGCGGTCAGGTCTTCAACCGTAGTGGGTCGGTAGCGACGCAGCACGTCGCGCATACCACCCGATTCGAACTGGAAGACACCGGAAGTCAGCGCCTTGTGAAAGACCTCCTCGTAAGTCCTCTGGTCGTCCAGCGGAATCGTCGCCATGTCCACTTCGACGTTCTTGTTGCGGCGAATCAGCTTCAGGCAATCATCGATGACGGTAAGTGTGGTGAGCCCAAGAAAATCCATCTTGAGCAGACCGATCTTCTCGACCGCCTTCATGTCATAGGCGGTGACAATTTCTTCGTTCTTGGAGCGGCTCAGGGGCACCAGCTCAGTGAGCGGCTTTGGCGCAATCACCACCCCGGCCGCGTGCACGCCTGCACCGCGCACCAGCCCTTCGAGCTTGCGCGCCGTGTCCACCAGTTCGCGTACCGTGGTGTCCGACTCGTAGGCAGCCTGCAGTTGATGAGAGTCTTTCAGCGCCTGTTCGATAGTGATGCCGATGGTCGTCGGTATTAGCTTGGCGATGCGGTCGACATCGCCATACGGCATATCCAGCGCGCGACCCACATCCTTGATGGCCGCTTTTGCTGCCATGGTGTTGAAGGTGATGATCTGCGCGACCTGCTCGCGGCCATACTTGCGCGTGACGTACTCGATCACTTCGCCGCGGCGGTTCATGCAGAAATCGATGTCGATATCCGGCATCGACACGCGCTCGGGGTTCAAGAAACGCTCGAACAGCAGCTCATTTTGCAGCGGATCGATATCTGTGATCTCCATCACATACGCGACCAGCGAACCCGCTGCCGAACCGCGGCCCGGCCCCACCGGGATGTCATGCTCTTTTGCATACCGGATGAAGTCCCACACGATAAGAAAGTAGCCTGGGAATTTCATCGCCTTGATGCAATCGATCTCGCGTTCCAACCGCTCCCGATAGTCTGCCTCGGTCTTGCGCAGCAGACCGCGATCTTTCAAGTGCTGCACGGCAGAGTGCAGCCGCTTCTCAAAGCCCGCACGACACACTTCCTCGAAGTAGCTGTCGATGGTGTGGCCTGCCGGCACCGCGAACTCCGGAAACGGATTGTCTACCTTCTTCAGCTTGAGCTGACAGCGCTCGGCGAACTGCATCGTGCGGCTGACCACTTCCGGCGCGTGGCCGAAGAGCCGCTCCATCTCTTCTGCGGACTTTACGTAGAACTGGTCGGAGTCGAACTTGAAGCGCTTCGGGTCGTGGATGGAGCCCGCGGTCTGCACGCACAGCAACACCTCATGCGCGTGGTGGTCGTCCTCGCATAGGTAGTGGCTGTCGTTCGTAGCCACCAGCGGTATGCCCAGCTCCTTCTCCATGCGGAACATATCCGCATGGATCTTCTTCTCGAGCTCTAGTCCTTGGTCCTGAATCTCCAGGAAGAAGTTGCCCTTGCCGAAGATGTCCTGATAGCCGGCGGCCACATCGCGCGCAGCCTCATACTTCCCTGCCATCAGGTTCTCGCAGAACTCTCCGGCCAAACAACCGGAGAATCCAACCAGCCCGGCAGAGTGCTCCGCCAGATAACGCTTCGAGATGCGCGGCTTGCGATAGAAGCCATGCAGCGAGGCCTCGGACGTAATGCGCACCAGGTTGCGATAGCCCTCTTCGTTCTCCGCCAGTACCAGCAGATGGTTGTAGTCGTCGCCCTGCGGATCGGCGCGATGGTCTTCCTTCTTGCATACGTACAGCTCGCAGCCCAGAATCGGCTTGATGCCCCTGGCTTTGGCCGCATCGAAGAAGTGCACCGCGCCATAGATGTTGCCGTGGTCCGTGATCGCGACGGCCTTCTGGCCGATGGATTCGACTCGCGAGACCAGCTTCTCGACGTCGCAGGCGCCGTCGAGCAACGAGTAATCCGTATGCAGATGCAGATGTGTGAACTCAGCCATGACTCTGGCTTCATTCTAGTTCTCTGCGTCCGGCCTGCCGTCTCACGGGTGCTGTGCGTTCTTCTGCATGGTTGAGGAAATTCGGGACACAACTGCGGCACGCGCGGCGCCCACCACGCGTACTCGCGTAGGTGACAGTGTTTTCACTGTTGCTGCGTAGAACCACGTTCCGCGAGATGTGCCTTTCTTGACTGAAAGGCCACACTAACAACGCTCTATGACACGCTGCTATGGCCACGCCTGCAGCGGGTTCGGTAGGCCCTGTACCCAAAAAAAGAGGCGAGCATCGCTCGCCTCGCTGTCTACGTCCCGAGCTGGTTCAGCGCTTCTTCTTCACCGCTTGCTTCTTCGCCGGAGCCTTCTTGTGCGAAGGGGCAGGCTTCTTGGTGGCAACTGCTTTCTTCGCCGGCGTGGCTTTGGCTTTCACCACCGCCTTCTTCGCCTGTGGCTTGGCCGCCGGCTTCTTCGTGACAGTCTTTTTTGCAGGTACTGCCTTTTTGGCAACTACCTTTTTCGGAACAGCCTTCGTCTTCGTTGCAGTCTTCTTCGGCGGCGTAGCCTTTATCGGAGCGACCTTGACAGCTACCTTTGCAGTTGGCTTTGTCGCAGCGGGCTTTTGCGGAGCGACAACCTTCACCGGTACCGGCTTCTCGCTCGGCTTGGCGGACTTCGTCTCCGCTGCCGGCTTGGCTTTGCTTGCGGTCTTCTCTGCTTCCGGAATAGCGACAGCCGCCTGAGGCGCAGCGGCGACGGATTCCTTTTTCGCCGACTTCTTCTTCTCTGCCGCCTTTTTCGGAGCGCGCGGCTTCCGCAGGTTGACCGGCGGCGGAGGCGCCGGGGGCGAGTACGGCTCAAGAAAGGCACGCAGCGCGGATTCGTCGTTCAGCTTGTTGTCCATGGTCTGGAAGAACAGCTCCTCCAGCAGTTCCGGATAGCGCTCCAGCTCTGGCGTGATGCGCATCTCCAGCATCAGCGCTGTCGGCACCTTCTGCCGTGCCTCCGGCCATACATTGAAGAAGTTCTTGTACTTGTTCTGGACGGCAGCGCCCTTGCCGGTCAGTCCCAGCCACAGCACCGGCTCCGCCGCGGATCGGGTCAGCATCTTCCAGGTGGCGGAGGGTGCACTTGCCTCCTTGGCTGTCAGCTTGGCCGCAAACGCCTCGGCGTCCTTGTCCAGCCGCTCCCATTCCTTCACAAAGCCCGGCCGTACAAACAGCTTCTTGAGCCCCGCCAGGTCCTTTTCCTGCATGCGCGCCGTCAGCAGCTCCATCGCCGCCGCAGAGATGTCCGGATAGATCCCTTCCATCTGCAGCCGCGTCTGTAACTCGTGTAGTTGGGCAAGCCCTTGGGTGTCGGCCTTCGCGGATGACCACGCCGGGTACAGGTCCTTCATCCAGCCCTGCTCTTCGAAGGTGCGCAGCATTTCGAGCGGATTTTCCTCGTGCCCGACCTCTTCCAGCTCATACCCCCGCTGGTGGCTCGTGGTGGCAGAGAACACGCCCTCTTCGCGGGCATTATCGAAACGCTGCTTGGTCCGCTCATCCATCTGCCAGCCCAGACGGGTGGTCAGACGCACAGCGCGCAGGAGCCGGATCGGGTCCTCTAGAAAGCCGTAATTGCTTACCAGACGCAGGGTCCGCATCTCAATGTCCGCCACGCCATTGGTGGGGTCCATCAGGAGGCCGTAGGAGCCCTCGTTTAAGGAGATCGCCATGGCGTTGACGGTGAAGTCACGGCGGCGCAGATCCTCGAGGATGTTGGTCCACTCATATGTGGCGTGAGCAGGCTTGGCAAAGGTTTCGGTCCGGGCGCTTGAGACTTCGAGGCGCACGCCACCGGGAAAGCGCAGGTAAAGAGTCTGCGAGGGGACGTGCTGGCCCCAATAAGTAAAGCCGGCAGACTCCAATGCTTGCTTTAGATTCAGGGCATTCCCTTGAACCGTTACATCAAAGTCGCGCACAGGATGGCCGCTGGTAAGGTCGCGCACCGCGCCACCGGTGAGAAAGCTCGTCATGCCCTCGGCACGGGCGGCATCGCGGGTTAATCTAAGGGCATTGCGCTGCGCCGGAGATAAGCGGCGCTCCAGCAAGTAAACGTAGTCGGGCATGTCGTGCCTTGAGCCATCTCCGGCCTTTCGGCCGAAAGCGCTCTATGTCGCTCTTTCTGCAAGACTTATCGTCTGTGCGAGCTACTTCTCAAGGCCTAACACTATCATACCGTGACTAACTTGGCTACCGTTCTGCACATTCCACGCTGCAGTCTAGTCACCGGGTGTGCGACAATCCCGCGAGCCCTTAGGCCGAAGGCAAGCCCGATGAGCGGTACGCAGAAAAAAGCCATCCTCCGTATGCACGACGGGAGCTGGCTGGCCGGCTATCTGCCAGCCGCCGGATTCACTCGCGCTGGTGCTCTGGAACTGCTCGACCTTTCCGCCCACCGGCAGACCATCCCGCTCCCATCTCTCAAATGGGCCTGTTTTGTCCGGGACTTTAACTCCGGCGAACCGGCCAATCCGGAGCGGTTGCTGCGCACTACCTTCTCGGGGCGGCCTCGTCTTGTCGGCGTCTGGATGCGGGTGAGCCTCAAGGACGAGAGCGTTCTCGAAGGAATGGCTGCAAATGACCTTATGTTGCTCGATCCAACAGGCCTGCTCCTTACACCACCCGACACGCGGTCGAATACCCAGCGCATCTTCCTGCCCCGCACCTCAATCGCCGAACTCAGCATCGTCTCCGTAATCGGTGCAGCGGCGACCGCGCCGGCAAAGCGCAAGCCGCCGGCGTCCACACGCGACCAGACTGATCTGTTCCCTGCGACCACACCGCGCGTCCTCTGACCGAACCGAATCGGTCGCAAACGGGGCCGGCTGCGACCAAAGGGAGCAGGCCTCTCGAGCAGGCGCCGCTGCATCGGACGGCGAATCGTCGGTTACCATGCGGAAGATGAACCTTCGCGACCTTGCCGCGCAGCTCGGCGCCACGCTCGACGGCGATGGCGACACCGAGATCTCGAGCGTAGCGGGCATTGAAGACGCCGGTGCGGGCCAGATCACCTTCGTCTCGAATCCGCGCTATGCCGGCGTCGCGAAGACGACGCGGGCCAGCGCTGTCCTGGTCGCGCCCGACTTCCCGGCCATCCCCGTGGCGACGCTGCGACTCGGCAATCCCTACCTCGCCTTCGCCAAGGCCATTGCGCTTCTGCATCCGTCGCCGGTGTACCCGCCCGGCGTGCACCCCACAGCGGTCATCGATCCCAGCGCAACCGTGGGCCGGGGCGCGCATATCGGGGCATACGTGGTGATTGGAGCCGGCGTTGCACTGGGGGAGGACGCCATCCTGCTGCCGCATGTCGTGATCTACTCCTGTGTTATAGCCGGCCATGCCCTCCTCGCGCACGCGCACGCTGTTATCCGGGAGGGCTGCACCCTCGGCGATCGCGTGACCCTCGGGAACGGCGTGGTCGTCGGCGGAGACGGCTTCGGCTTTGCCAAGCGCGACGACGGCACCTGGCAGAAGATCCCACAGTCCGGCCCGGTGCATATTGGCAGCGATGTCGAGATCCAGGCCAATGCCTGCATCGACCGCGCCAGTGTCGGCGCCACTGTGATCGCCGACGGCGCGAAGATCGACAACCTGGTGCAGGTCGGCCATGGGTCGAGCGTGGGCGAAAACACACTGCTGTGCGCGCAGGTGGGCCTTGCCGGTTCAACCGATGTGGGTCGCAACGTAGTGCTAGCCGGGCAGGTCGGGGTTGCCGGCCACTGCCATATCGGCGATGGCGTGGTCGCCACTGCGCAATCCGGCATCCCTAACGATGTTGCTGCGGGAAAAACAGTCAGCGGTTACCCGGCCATGGACAACCGCCAGTGGCTGCGCGCCTCCGCTGTTTTCCACCGGCTTCCGGAGCTGCTCCGCCGCTTCCCGCGAAAGCCTTCAACTATCCCTGCAACTGTCCCCCCAACTGTTTTGGACACGGAGCAGAGCTCCTAGAGCCACGCGGTTCGAAATATGCGTCGAGGAAATCCCGTGTCGACGGAAAGCCCTGCGGCACTGGCGCGCATCGTACCGCACAATGTCCGACATAGAGGAAATCAGGCCTGCCGGCACCGAGAGTGACACAGTGCAGGGAGCGCCGGTCCGTGTCCTGCTTCTGGATGATCACCCGGAGAATCTGCTGCTGCGCTCGACGATTCTGCGAAAGCACGGCTACCTCACCGAGACGGCAGACTCCGTCGAGGAGGCGGAGCAACTGCTTGACCGCATCGACATCGCCGTACTGGATTACCACCTTGGCGCGGGACGCTTCGGCACCGATGTTGCTTCGGAACTCCGCGAACGCCGTCCGGAGGTGCCGATCATCATCTTGTCCGCCACGCTCGAGCGGCGCTTTGGCGGTGTGGAAGACATGCATCTGCTCAAGGGATACAGCTCCATCGACGATCTGGTGACGGCGCTGCGCGGTTTCGAGGCCAAACGTCGCGGCAAGCCCGTTGTCGTGGATGCACGCGACTTCTTCTATTCCCGTATCAACATGGCCATGGGCGACGATATAGTGCTCGAGATCCTCGACGCCAATGGGAATTGGCAGTACGTGAACGACACCTGCGCCCGTCTTCTTGAGCAGCCGCGCGACTGGTTCCCCGGCAAGAACATGTTCGTCGAGATGCCAGAGCTTGCACCGGATTGGCGCGATATTCTGCGCACCGTTGCCGTACAGCGCGAAACCTATATCGACCGCACCTATCGCGGTTTACTCAACCTGCCCCGCAAGGGCGAGGGTTGGGTGTGGAATGTGCTGGCCTTCCCTATCACCCTGCACAACAACCAGACCGGCGTCGTGCTGACGGCCCGCATTCTCGAACGCAAGGCGACGATATGAACGAGAGGCGCACTCTGCGATCGGACATAGACATGCGATCGGACATACCTATGAAGGAGCAGCAAAGAGTCCTATGAAATTCACTGTCCCCTGTCTCGCCGCGCTCCCGCTCGCATTGCTGCTGGCTGGCTGCCATGCACGCGCAAGTCTTGGTCATCCCGACGCGGCCTTCACTATCACAGTCAAGAATCAAGGTCCGGACATCCACCAGCTTGAGGTGGACTACCCCAATGCCAGCTTCGGTCGCGACCTCCTCCCGAGCGGCGGCAGCTTCACCTACCCGCCCAAATTGATGGGCTCCGGTCCGGTCAAGGTGACATTCAATGACTCCATGGGCAAGAGCCACAACGCCACCGGCCCCACGGTGCAAGAGGGCCTGCGCAAGAACCTTGTGGTCTCTATTGGAGAAGACGAGGGCATCATCTTCCAGAACATGACCGACCAGACGCACTAAGCATGTTCACTGCATGTTCACTGTAGGTATAGAGAAGAGCGCGGAACTTGGCTCTGCACGGCAACAGTAACAATGCTTCAAGGCACGTTCGTCCACTGCGCTTAAAATCCGACCATGGAGCTTCCACGTATCCAGGCGGTCTTCGCCGGGAAGCCGAAGTCGATTACCGACGCAGACGGTAGCTGGGTCTCCTCCATCTATCGCGATCCGGTGGTAGGACCCATCGAAGTACTGGACCGCGGGTTCGTCGGCGATAGCGTTGCACAGCCATATCACGGCAGCCCGGACGCAGCAGTCTGCGCGCACCTGATGGATCACTACACCTTCTGGAATGACCGCTACGGCATGCGGCTTGTGCCCGGCATGGTGGGAGAGAACATCACCATCGACGGCATCGCCGAGGACCAGGTCTGCGCCGGCGACGTTATCAAGTTAGGCAGCGCCACTTTGCAGGTCAGCGGCCCACGCATCCCTTGCGTGAACCTGGCCCGCCGCATCGGCCGCCCGGACTGGGCGCGGCTCACGATACAGGAGAACCGCACCGGCCTCTACCTCCGCGTGCTTCAGCCAGGACACTTGGAGCAAGGCAATGCATGGCTGCTGCAAGAGCGCTGGCATCCGGAGGCGTCAATCCCAGCAATCAACCACTGCATATTCCAGAACTTCGACGCAGGGTTCGCAGAACGCATGCTTGAGATGAGCGGCGTTGCCGAGTGGTGGAAAGAGCAGGCGCGACAGAGGCTCAGTGCTGCATCGGTGCAGCAGCTTTAGCCATCGCCCTGGCCGTTCGGCTCTAATTCATTTCCGGGAAATCGCCGGCCACCACAAAGTATTTTGCAAACCTCCCTCGGCTGTGCGATAACTACGTCATGCGTAGTACGCGAAGCGTAGTAGCGGATGTAAAGGGCGAGAGCAAGCGTTATTCGGACCCGCCACTGCTGGTGCTGGCTAGCCTCGCCAACGGACCGAAGCACGGCCACGCGATGATCGAAGATATTGCATCCCTCAGCGGCACCCGCCTTGGACCAGGCACGTTGTACGGGGCTATCGCCCGGCTCGAACAACAGGGCTGGATAGAGCCTCTCCCGCAGGAGGAGCGTCGACGACCATATCGGATTACTCCGCAGGGTCTTCGCGTGCTCCGCGCGAAACTAACAACCCTGCAGCGGTTCACAAAGGCGGGGTTGGAAAGGCTGGAAACCCTATGAATCCAAAACTCGCGCATTTGCTCACGGCCCTCTACCCACGCCGGTGGAAGGAGCGCTATGGCGTCGAGTTTGAGGCCCTTCTCCACAACGGCAGAGGCGACCTTCGAGCCACAGCAAACGTGATCTGGTCGGCACTCGGCGAGCATATCTCCCCGACTCCAGGACTTGAGTCTCAGGATCAAGGAACCATCAGACGATGGTGTGCGCGTGCACCATGGGCGATGTTCGGCATCGCTCCGGTGCTCGTCCTCATCGCGGCTTATTTCCTCGCAGCTCTATATCTGTGGTCAGGGTGGACGATCTTCCTGCCAGGAGCCGAGACGCCGTTCGGCACTCGTCACCCGGGAAATTGGATTGCGAACTTGTATTTTCAGGCCGGCAAGTTCTACTACTTCGGCGCGCCAGTTCTTGTTGGCTGGGGAATCGGACTCGTCGCCATCCGGCAACGAGTGAAGATGCTTTGGCCGATGGTCGGCTTCACGCTGCTCTCGATGCTGGGGAGCATCGCCAACATCCAGGCGAGCCGGAACTCGGTTCCGAACGGGCTCGGGCATATCCGTATGGACTTCGGCTTTCGCTCGTCGTTTCTGGGAGCCAGCGATACGCAGGTTCACGCCCTGGCAATCCTGTTTCTGATCGGAATGCCGTTGCTGATCTCGATATCCCGCAGATCGACCACCGCTCTCAGCTAGAACGAATCCCTCGTTTGAGCTTGGGAGCGATGTTGCAATGTCGTAGCTTTTTGGCCACAGATGCAGAGGCGCCGCCGAAGGCGACGCCTATATTGTCGTAACCGTGATTGTGCTTTAGTGAACAACCGACTGGAACAGGCTGGACTGCAGTAGCGTCGCGAACTGACTATCGGAAGAGGAGTAGCTCACGATCAGCTTGCCGGCGCTCGAATCGATCTTCGTACCGTCGATTGCCTGCTTCTCGATATCGGATCCGCTCATCTTCTTGTACAAGGCGGCGGCGTTCAGCAGCGATGCCATGGTGGCAGCCGTGAAGGTGTCCGGCGTCAGAACATCCAGATCGAACTTCACACCGTTCTGGAAGTCCATGCTGTACCAGGAGGTCAGGATGCTCTTCTTCATGGTGTTGAAGTCGGCGACATTCGACGCCTGCCCCATCAACGAGCGCATCATCGTCTGGGTACCCTTCTGATCCAGGATGCTCCACAGCGGCTCGTCCTGCACCGAGGCCATCATGTCGGTCATCGTGTTGTTGGTCAAGAAGTTTGCCTGCAACCCATCACGCGCATCCAGGGCCTGCTTCAGAGAGTCACCCTGGCCGAAGACCATGGTTGTCGGATTCAGGAAGACGACCTGCATGCCCGACGCGCCCATGGGGTAAATCTTGTTATCCCGCCACAGCGTTGGCTTGATCTTCTTTTTTTTGAAGTTCGCCATGATGTCTTCGACCGAGAACTGCCCCTGGGCCAGACCGATGATCCTGGTTGAGTCGCCGGTTGCGCCCTTTGGGCGGAAGGAGGCGAAGGCAAGCTGGTCAACATCGTGGTTGTCGTTCATGCCGGAGACTTGGAGCGCTTTCTCCAGGCTCTTCAGCTCGGGTGGCATCACCTTGTTCTTCAGCTCCATCGCTGCCGACGAATTCTGCATAGCGCGGTAGTCGATGACGATGAGCTGCTGCACATCGTGCGGGATGGCGGCACGGGCATCGCCGCTCAACTGCGACGCCGACGCGGGGAGTGCCGCGGCCACGCAGAGAGCTGCAAGACTGCCGCTCAAAAACTTAGCAAAGTTCTTCATTCCACTTCCTTCCGGACAGGTGCACTGTCCTGTTACTGGTACGGCGCACCCCGCCCGCTGGTTTCCATCTTAGTCTCTGTAGTTCGGGCGTTCCATTTCACTTCTGGGTGACAACCCTATCACCGGGTCATAGTTACGAACTCTATCTGCGACCGAAGGTCACGGCCACGCCAGGGGCCGTTCCATCCGGCGCTCCAGAACCTTGCTTTCAGCAGAGAAGTCCTCTAACTGACGCAACCACTCGCTGTTCTGCTCAACCGCGGCCTCCGGGATCAGGCCGATCAGCTCTCCTGCCACGATCCGGGCGCCCCGGCTCTCTACCCGCCGCTTCAGATCGGCGAAGACTGCCCCTGGCGACATCATGCGGAAGTCGGTCAGGTTCATGGAGATCTGCGCCCGGTCCCGTACCAGGGCGCCCAGCGCTTTCACGCCCTTCAGGCCACCGCTGGAGTCACGAATTTCGCGCGCCAGGGAGCGTGCCAGCGCGACATCCGGGCGGTCCAGAAAGACATTCCAGGCGATCAGGAAGCGGCGCGCTCCGACCGCGCTCGCACCGGCAGTGGGATGCAGATCCGGCCCACCGACATCGGGACGCCGCGACGGATCGCGCCGCGATGCCTCACGCAGACCCTCGAACTGTCCCTGCCGCACATCCTCCAGCCGCGCTCGATCCGGCCGTGCTGCCGCAGCCTCGTAGAAGTACACCGGTACCCCGTAACGGCGCCATATCTCCTCGCCTGCCTGACGCGCCAGCATGGCGCAGTGTTCGAGTGAGATATCTTTTACCGGCACAAAAGGGATCACGTCCGCCGCACCGATGCGTGGATGCACGCCGGTCTGCCGGGTCAGGTCGATCAGCTCCGCCGCCTTGCCGGCCGCCAACACTGCCGCCTCCACCACCGCGGCCGGAGGGCCGGCGATCGTCACAACGGAGCGGTTGTGGTCCGCATCCTGTGACCAATCCAGAAGCGAGACGCCCGGCACCTGCATCGATCGGACGATCGCGAGCACATGATCGGTCCGGACACCCTCCGAGAAGTTCGGAACGCACTCGATGATGGACTTGCTCATGCCCGCACCCTGCGCTACTTCCACCAGCTATAGCCGATCTGAAACTGCACGCTCGCATTGACACCCGGGTTGGAGTCGCCCAGGCTCGCGTTCGAGATGTGCACTGCATTCGCATTGAAGGTAATCGAGCGGCGAGGTTTGAGGAAGTACTGAAATCCAACACCGAACTGCGGTGTGAAGTTCCACACACTGGTCTCCTGGTGGCCGACCGTGTTCAACGGGCCGGTGGGCGGAAACTTGTGGTTGGTCCAGATCAGCCCGCCGGCTCCCTGTATGAAGGGCATCAGCCGTTGGCCGCCTGTCAGATCCCAGCGCAGGATGATCGGGGTCACGCTGACACCGTTGTAGGTACCGCCGGTCTGATATGGACCAGCGATAGCGACGCGATTGGGATTGCTGGTGGGAGTGACAAAGTAGCGCTCGAACGGAGGCGCATACCCCTGCCACCACGGCATGAGTTCCACCGAGTATTCGAACTGCCCTTTGAGGAAGCCGGGACCGAACGGGTCGGTCAGCACCTTGCCGCCGCGCACCCCTGCGCTCAGAAAGCGGTAGCCATCCCGGTCGCCGCCCACGCCCAGCCCCCCGTTAAAAAAGGCGCCAAAATTCCACGGGTCGCGCGTCATCGTATCGCGCACCGGCGAGAGTGGCAGCACAGTGGAGGCGCGGGGCGATGGCTGGCTGCTGCTCGACTGCGCACGAGCAGGAGATACGGCTGCACTGAATAGAGCAGACAGGAGAAAGACTTTTGTTATGGGGCGGGCTCGAAAAAAAGGCATGCGTCTCAATCGGATGCGCTCAGTAGCGCAAAGAGTTCGGAGGATGATCGGGGTAAAAGCAAGAAGGCCGCCAGAGGAAACACCGGCGGCCAAGTTGGCGGTGAAGCAATCCTAGCCGGCTACTTCCTCCATCTGCTTCGCGTCCATCTCAAAGTTGGAGTACACGTTCTGCACGTCGTCGTGATCTTCCAAGACATCGATGAGGCGAATCATCTGGTTGGCCGCTGCGCCTTCGAGCTTGGTGTAGGTAGAAGCAATCATTGTGATTTCGGCATGCGAGGTCTCGATCTTCGCACCCTGAATCGCTTCGAGCACTGTATGAAAGGCTGCCGGATCGGTGAGGATCTCCCAGACGTCCCCCTCGTCGTTCATGTCATCGCCGCCATTTTCGAGCACAATGCCCATGAGCTTTTCTTCCTCGGCATTTTCCTTGGGAACGGCGATGAGCCCCTTCTTCGTAAACAGGAAGCGGACAGAACCCTCCGTCCCCATGTTGCCGCCGTTCTTTGTGAAGGCGTGACGCACCTCACTCACAGTGCGGTTGCGGTTGTCTGTCGTCGTCTCGACAATGAGCGCAACCCCGCCGGGACCGTAGCCCTCAAAGGTGATCTCTTCATAGAGCGCGCCTTCGAGTTCCCCGGTGCCCCGCTGAATGGCACGCTTGATGTTGTCTTGCGGCATGTTCTCGGCCTTGGCCGCGAGGATCGCCGTTCGCAAGCGTGGGTTCCCATCCGGATCGCCGCCGCCGCGGGCGGCCATGGTGATTTCCTTAATCAGACGGGTGAAGATCTTGCCGCGCTTCGCATCCAGCGCGCCTTTTTTGTGCTTGATCGTGGCCCATTTGGAGTGGCCTGACATAGAACCTCTGCAGCTTCGGTAAGTGTGTCGACCGGCTCGTCGCTCGTGTTCACAACAGTGGCAAACTACCGCGCCGGGACACCAAATTGTAGCACTCGACATGCAGTCCAGGATGGGCAGCCCGGTACGGTACAACCCTGCGCTCTGCGATGCATATACTGAGCCGGTCGGCGTGACATCCGTTGCCGACATCGAAAGTTCCGAGACTCGAACACATGCTGCTTTCGCTATTGAGTGATGTTCGCTACGCACTTCGCCAGATGCGCCGCGCGCCGGTGTTGACTATCACCGTCATGCTCACATTAGGCCTCGGCATCGGCGCCACCACCGCCATCTTCTCTCTGATCCATGCCGTGATGCTGAAGTCGCTGCCGGTCGCCGACCCCGGCAGCCTATATCAGATCGGTACTGGGAAGATCTGCTGCTACTCCGGTAATCCAGAGGGCGAGTGGGGCATCTTCTCCTACGACTTCTACCAGCGCCTGCGACGCGCAACACCTGAGTTCGAGCAGGTCGCCGCCTTCCAGGCAAAGCCGGACATCCTGAGCGTTCGTTATGGCTCGCATGCAGCCCAGGCCCAGGCGCTGATCGGTGAATACGTCAGCGGCAACTACTTCCAGACGCTCGGAATCAACCCGTTTGCCGGCCGCCTCTTCACCTTCGCCGATGACGCACGGAATGCCCCTGCCGTCGCGGTATTGAGCTACAGTGCGTGGCAGCAGCAGTTCGGCGGCAATCCCTCCATCGTCGGCGCCACGGTCGCCATTGAGGACATCCCCTTCACCGTCGTCGGCGTGACGCCGCCGGGATTCTATGGCGATACGCTCGCGAGCACGCCGCCAGCCATCTGGGTCACCCTGCGGGCCGAATACCTCACCGACGCCAATGCCTCCTACAACGAGGTTCCCTCCAGTGCATGGCTGCGGGTGATCGGTCGGCTTCGCCGAGGCGCCTCCGTAGCCGGCGCCTCGGCGCGGCTGACTGCGATGCTCCGCCACTGGCTCATCACGGACGCGGCGATGATGCCGGACAACCGGACCGAGCTCGATCGTGAGCTGCCGCATCAGAACATCTCGATCGCCTCCGCGGCATCGGGCATCGGGATGATGCGGGACACCTATCGCAGCAGCCTCGGCATTCTGCTTGGTATCTGCGCGCTTGTGCTGTTCATCGCCTGTGCGAACGTGGCTAACCTGCTGCTGGCCCGCGGCCTGTCACGCCGCCCGCAGATTGCCGTCATGAGTGCGCTGGGGGCCTCGCGGCAGACCCTGATGCGCCAGGCGCTGACGGAGAGCATTCTGCTGGGGGTGATGGGGGGCGGCGCCGGGATCGTGATCGCGCTTATCGGCTCCCGGCTTCTGGTATTGCTCACCTTCGGCCACATCGACGCAATGCACGTCGGCCTCTCCTGGCCCATGCTCGGCTTCTGTCTCGCGTTGGCGTTGCTGAGCGGCATTCTCTTCGGCACCGGTCCGGCGTGGCTGCTCGCCCGCGCAAATCCCATCGAGGCCGTTCGCAGCTCCAACCGCACGACCCACGATGGCTCCGCGCGGCTCCGAGGATCGCTTGTCGTATTGCAAACAGCCGTCTCGGTTGGCCTGCTCGCGGCGGCCAGCCTGCTGACGCGCAGCCTGTTGAACATCGAACACCAGGACTTCGGCTTCGCCACACAGGACCGCATCAGCCTCCGCATGGAGGCCCCCTTGGCCAAGTACACCTTCAACGATCTCAACGTGCTCTATCGTCGATTGGAGCAGGGCCTGAGAGCGCTTCCAGGGGTGCGTGGCGCGAGCGTCGCTCTCTACAGCCCCTTCACCGGCAACTTTCGGCAGACGATCGTGAAGCCTGGCCAAGGCATGCCGCGTGTCGATGGGTCGCAGTCCGTCATGTGGGACCGCGTCAGCCCCGGCTACTTTGCGACCATCGGTCAGACCCTCCTCTCCGGCCGCGACTTCAGTGAGGAGGACAATGCGAACACTCATGGAGTCGCCATCGTCAATCAAGCCTTCGTGCGCCGGTTCTTTCCCGGCCAGGATCCTCTGGGCAAGCTCTTCGGATTTGCTGTCCCGGAAAACAGCACCAACTTGCGGATCGTCGGCGTCGTCCGCGACGCCAAGTACACGGACCCAGACCAGCCAGCGGATCCCATGGTCTTCGCGCCTCTGACGCAGCAACTCGCATATTCACAGCCATTCCTGCAGGACGACGAGAAGTGGAGTCACTTCATCACCGGAGCACAGGTCTGGAGTTCCACTGACCTCAGCCGAATGGAGCCAGGCATTCGGGAGGTCTTCAAACAGGTCGATCCAAACTTCGCCATCACGACGATCCTGCCCATGCAGCAACAGGTGGACGTGAACTTCGACCAGCAGCGCCTGCTCGCTCGCCTGAGCGGTCTGTTCGGCGTGCTGGCGCTGCTTCTGGCGTCGATCGGACTCTACGGCGTGACCGCGTACAACGTAACCCGCCGCACCAGCGAGATCGGCATCCGGATGGCCATTGGGGCCAACCGACTCCACATCGCAGCCCTGATCCTGCGCAGCGCCTTCGCTCAGATCCTGTTTGGCATTGCCCTCGGTCTACCCATCGCCATTCTCACCGGAAGACTCCTGGGCGCGCGGCTCTACCAGATCGGCGCGGTCGATCCCCTCTCGCTCGCACTACCGGCAGCCGCGCTGCTGCTGTGCGCGTTGGTGGCGAGCGCACTGCCGGCACGCCGCGCTGCCTCCATCGAACCGCTGGAAGCATTGCGGACGGAGTGAACAGGCACGTTCGGGCCACGACAATTACTTGTTAAATCGAAGTTGAATGCGTAATCCGCTTCGACCGGGTGAGTCTCTACAGCCATCGCGTCTGCCTCCGGGCCGCGATCTCAGGAGACCGTAATGAAGATTTGGATCGCTTCACCGAAAGCCGTTGCTTTGTCTGTGAGCCTGGCCACCATGCTGGGCACCCCGCTGCTCTCCGGAGCACAGCAAGTGAAGATTCCGCAGGGTTCCATCTCGTATGAGGAAAATCCGAGGGTTGCTTTGCCGCTGGTGATCTGCTGGCACGACGGCAAAAAGGACCTCTATATTCAGACCGACGCGTCGGATCCGGCCATTGCCGCAGCGCAAAATGTAAACTACGTGCCGCAGCTTGCCAACGCCATCGACGCTCCTAACGGTGCGGTGGACGACATCTACGTGTTCACTAACAGCACGCAGAAGGACCAGTACAACATTCTCCCCTCGGAGCCGAAGCCAGTGGGCCCGAACAATCGCGACACCAGCTACAGCCCCCTTTGGCAGGTGAGCCAGGTGACGTGGAAGGATGGAGCCCGCCAGAGGACGCTGAAGTCTGAAAAGGAAGTGCTCGATGCAGAAGCGAAGGGCCTGGTACTGCTGGTAAAAACGCGGATCGTCTTGAACTGCCCCGTGGTCTATACGGATGCAGGCGGTCTGCTGCCCAAAGCTGTCGTGCGGCTGAAGGATGGCGATGGAGACGACGGAGTCTATCGCAACCGGTAGCTCAGAACGCGATCTCGAAGGGGCCCTTAGCTCGATTCCACCTTCGGGCCCTTCGGTTTGCGGAACGCGTAGAGGATCGCGAGCAGCGGTGGGGCCAACAGCACACCCCAGAACGGGATGACAATCCCCAACACGATCGGCACCAGGATCGACGCCCATATCGGCACGCGCGTGGTCTTCTTCATGATCAGCGGCTGCAGCAGTAGCTGATCGATGACAACGATGATCGCGTAGATGCCAAGCAGGAAGCCTAGCCGCTCCAGATCCCGGCCCTGAAAGAGCATGCTGATGACCGGCCCGATCAGCGCGATCACGCCGCCAATATTCGGAATGAAAGCCATCAGTCCAGCGACAAGGGCCCAGGCCGGCGCCAGCGGCACATGCAGGATCTCCAGACCGATCAGCCAAAGCACTGCAAGACACAGCCCCTGGATGGAGACGGCACGCCACCAGTTGACCAGCGCCGATCCTGCCGTGCGCAGGTGAGTGCCAGCCGGAGAACCGGTGGCCTGTAGCGAACGCATCGACTGCTGTCTCTCCGCAGGAGCAACAGTCGTCTGCGGATCTTTCGGCAAAGCGTCTCGATAGCTCTCGTCAGGCACGCCTCATTAGACTCCCATTCTGTGAGAAAAGATGGACCAGCGAGACCGGTACGCCACGTGGTGTGAAAGAACGGTGTGCCGTTACGCTATTGTTTCTAGGCCATGTTCCTTCGCAGACCGACTCTCCAGCGCATGGATCGCTTCCTCAAGTTGGCCGAGGCCGACGGGTTTTCCTACCCAGATGTCGGTGCCACCCTGAGCGGGACGATTCCTGCTACATACAACGTGGACCATAACCGTACCCAGCTAGGGCATGGACTGGTGACTTTCGAGCGCGCTTGTGCTGCGATCGACCATTGGGCGATGTTCGAGCTTGGCTGGGTCGAGCTATTTCATCCCCCTGCCTCAATTGCTGTTGGGCAAACCGTCGTTATCCTCGCACACGCATGGGGGCTTTACTCGCTCAGTGGCAGCCGTGTCCTTCAGATGATTGACGAACGCGACGGCCTGAACCGCCGTTGGGGATTTGCGTACGGCACCCTCGACCATCACATCGAGCGAGGAGAAGAACGGTTCACCATTGAACATCGAGCAGAGGACGATTCCGTCTGGTACGACATTCTCGCCTTCTCCGTGCCGCGACACCCTCTAGCCCGTCTTGCCTATCCGGCCTCGCGCGCTGCCCAGCGCCGCTTTGCCCGCGACTCCAAATTGGCGATGCTGCGGGCCGTCAGATAGATGTGCCTTGCGCCTTCCCAGCTTTGCTACCCTAGGAGCATGAAATTCGGCGTGCTTGTCTTCCCGGGTTCCAACTGCGATCACGATACCTACAACGTGATCGAGCAGATTGCGCACCAGCCGGTCACCATGCTCTGGCATGAGACCGAGGACCTGGAAGGATGCGACGCCATCCTGGTGCCCGGCGGCTTTGCCTACGGCGACTACCTTCGTACCGGCGCCATTGCGCACTTCGCACCTGTCATGCAGGCGGTCAAGCGGTTTGCCGAAACGGGCGGTCCGGTGCTCGGCATCTGCAACGGATTCCAGATCCTCTGCGAGTCCGGCCTGCTGCCCGGCGCACTCATGCGCAACGCCGGTCTCAAGTACATCTGCAAGCAGGTGCATCTTCGCACCGAGACGACCGACTCACCCTTTACCAATACCCTGACTAAAGACCAGGTATTGCAGATCCCCATCGGCCATATGGAAGGCAACTACGTCTGTGACGAATCGACGCTGGCCACCCTCAAACGCGAAGACCGCATCGCCTTCCGTTATGCAACACCCGCAGGCGACGTCACTCCGGCGGCAAATCCCAACGGCTCACTCGATAACATTGCCGGCGTGCTCAACCAGGGCCGCAACGTGCTGGGCATGATGCCGCACCCTGACCGTTCCAGCGAATCTCTGCTTGGTTCATCGGATGGCTTTCTCATCTTCCAATCCATGATTGCCCAATCCATGATTGCCGCCTTCGACGGCACTACGAAACACAGCGGAGTGGCCCTACCAGCCGGCCGATAGCATGATCGATATTCACCACCATCTACTCCCCGGATTGGACGACGGCGCCCGCGACCTCGACACATCGCTGGCCATGGTGGAGATGGCGCTGGCCGACGGCATCACCCATATTGTTTGCACGCCGCACGCCAGTCACCATTACAACTTCGATCCAGCCAAGAACGCCACCCTCTTCGCCGGGCTGCAGGATGCTGTGCATGCCCGATTCGGAGAGCGCATGACTCTGGGACTTGGCTGTGACTTCCACCTGATGTTCGACAACATCGAAGATGCGCAGCGTTACCCCACCCGTTACACCATCAATGGTCACAACTATCTGCTGGTCGAGTTCCCGGACAGCGCCATCTCGCCCAACACCGCGCAGACTTTCTACCAGCTCTCGCTTTCCGGCATGACACCTGTCATCACGCATCCGGAGCGAAACCTGATTCTGGCGCGGCAGCCGGAGCGCATGGCCGAGTGGTTGCAAAGCGGCGCATTGGTTCAGGTGACGGCCAGCTCCCTCACGGGTCGCTTCGGCGCCCTCGCAGAGAAGACGGCGACATGGTTGATGGACCATCGCTGGGTCCACTTCCTGGCCACTGACGCACACGATACCGTGTCGCGTCCGCCGCAGATGCACGCCGTCTTCGATCTGGTCGCAGAGCGCTACGACGCCGCCACCGCCGAACGGCTCTGTGTCAAAAACCCCCTGGCGGCCTTCCTGGGCGACGCGCTCGGTCCGCAACCGGAGCAGGCTGCACCCAATGCAACCGAGGCGCGCATGCGCAAATCCGGCAAGACCGGCTTCTTTGGCCGTCTCTTCGGACGCTAAGCAAATTCCTGATGCTGTGTCGTAGGAGCTTCCCTCGAAGTGGGCCTTTTCTTCAAGAAAAGCCACAGGAGCTTGCGCCAGACTCTCTGCACCTATACCGAACATGCTCTCATTCGTCACACGATCGCTTCGATTCGGCAAATCGCTGCCCTGTTCGATGTATGGCGCTCCACATTTGGGCCCGTTAGGCTCTTCAGGTAAGCGAAAACTATGGCAGTTCCGCATCCATGCATGGATTGCGGAGAGTCCTGCCTTGTGCTCGCTTGTATCGCTAAACGGCCCCGAACGAAGGGGTTCAGGGATCGGTATCGTGACCAGTTTTTCTGTTGAACGCTGCATAACACCCTCCCCAAGACGCGGGGGGCAGTCGTGAGCGACTTGCTTGCCACCGCGCTGGGACTGATCTTCGCGTTGGTCGTCTGCCTGCTCACGGTTCAGGCGCTGCTGGGCCCTTGGCTCCGCATCCGCCGCGTACCGTTCTCGTCAAAGACGGAGCCCAAACAAACCGCGGCACGCCACTCGCAAACAGCAGATACGGCACCCGTTCGTTCGGCCTGACGCAATCGTAGTCTCCCGCTTCTCCACCGTGCCCTGTGCGACGATGGAGACAGCCCATGCCCGAGCCGTCGCAGCCCTCTCTTTTAGTCTCCGCAACCTCGCGTGATCCTGCCGGGGAGAGTGCCCTCATCGACTTGCTGGAGCGGGTCTTCGGCTTCTCCACGTTTCGGGCAAACCAGGAGGAGGTCTGTCGCGCCGCCATCGACGGACGTGACGTCCTGCTCGTCATGCCGACTGGGGCGGGCAAATCGCTCTGCTACCAATTGCCCGCCATCGCGCGTGGCGGCACGGCGCTGGTGATCAGCCCGCTGATCGCTCTTATGGAAGATCAGGCTGCCAAGCTCAAAGCGAACGGTCTGCGCGTGGCCCGCATCCACTCCGGGCTGGATCGCGCGGCGGCCCGGCAGGCCTGCGTCGAATATCTGGAAGGCAGTCTGCAGTTCCTCTTCATTGCGCCGGAGCGGCTGCGCGTCCCCGGTTTCGCGCAGATGCTCGGCAAGCGCAAGCCCTCGCTTATCGCCATCGATGAGGCGCACTGCATCTCGCAATGGGGGCACGACTTTCGTCCGGACTACCGCATGCTCGGCCAGCATTTGCATCTGCTGCGCCCAGCGCCCGTACTCGCGCTCACCGCTACCGCCACGCCGGTCGTCCAGAATGACATCCTCGCCCAGCTTGGACTCAACGATGCTGCACGCTTCATCCATGGCTTCCGCCGCGACAACCTGGCCATCGAAGTGGTCGAGGTTCCGAAGCCTGCGCGCGCCGAGCGTGCTCTCGATCTGCTGCGGGACGCCGCACCGGACAACAGCCGGCGTCCCGCCATCGTCTATGCGCCCACGCGCAGGGATGCCGACGAAACCGCTTCCATCCTGGCCGCGCACTTCCCTGCCGCTGCCTATCACGCGGGCCTGTCGGCAGAGCAGCGCGAGCGTGTGCAGCGTCACTTCCTCGAGGGACAACTCGAAGTCGTCGTCGCCACCATCGCCTTTGGCATGGGCATCGATAAGGCGAATGTCCGGACGGTGATCCACACCGCGTTGCCAGCCAGCCTGGAGGCCTACTACCAGGAGATCGGCCGCGCCGGACGCGACGGACGGCCGAGCCGCACCATCCTGATGCACTCGTATGCCGACCGTCGCACGCATGAGTTTTTTCTGGAGCGCGACTACCCGGCGCTCGATGAGCTGGAGCGTATTCATCGCCGCCTGGGGAATGATTCGATGCATCGCGAGGAACTGCGTGCGGCACTGCGGATGGACGCAGAGATCTTCGAGAAGGCGCTGGAAAAGCTCTACATTCATGGCGCAGTCAACGTTACATATGACGATCAGGTGAGTCTCGGCTCGGATGCAACAGCGTGGCGCCGCACCTATCGCTCGCAGGCCGAACATCGTCGCCAGCAGATCGATCTCGTCACCCGCTTTGCCGAAGGGCATGCCTGCCGCATGGCTTCGCTCGTCGCGCACTTCGGCGACACCGCGGACAGCCGCCGTCTCTGCGGGCACTGCGATTTCTGCTCTCCGGAGCGCGCCATCGCGCAGAGCTTCCGCAGTCTGAGCGTGCAGGAGGAGCAGGCTGCGCGAGGCATCTTGAAGTCGCTTCGCGGTAGCGGCGCGCCATCGACCGGCCGTCTTTACAAGGATTTGTATCCGCGGGAGGAGATGCGCCGCAACGACTTCGACGATGTGCTCGGCGCTCTCGCCGCCGCCGGCTTCGTTCGCATCGAGGATGCCAGCTTCGAGAAAGACGGCAAGCCGGTGAACTATCGTAAGGCCGCGCTCACCCGCGAAGGCGACGAAGTTACGGAGGGCGCGCCGCTCGATCTGTCGCTGCGTGATCGTGCTGAAAAGCCGGCGACGCGGAAGCGCACCAAGAGCACTCCGGAACGCCAGACGTCCGCATCTTCCCGCTCTCGCCAACCGAAGCAGCCTGAGCCTGAGCTGAGCGCAGAAGCAACGGCCCTCGAAGCACGCCTCAAAGAATGGCGGCTGAACATTGCGAAGAAGGAAGGCAAACCTGCCTTCTTCGTCTTTGGAGACAGCGTACTGCGCTCCATTGCCCACGCGCGACCGATCAACCTCACCGCGCTCGGCGCCATCAGCGGTGTCGGTGCGGCCAAACTTGAGCGCTTCGGCGCGGATGTCTGCCGTCTGTGCTCAGAAACTTAGCCTGCGCCTCTCGAAACACTTGAGTGCCCATCTGAGCATCGCGAAGGGTGGGAGTCCACGGAGCGCCGTTGCGCGCTTTCACCGACCAGAGCATGTATAGGTGTAGAGGGTCTGGCGAAGGCTCTTGTGGATCTCCGCACTTCACAGCATTACCGAAAATGCTCTACCGTGCAGCCCCCACCTCGCGAGCGCCCGGCACCTCCACCAGCTTGCCAGTCGCCACGTCATAGACATACCCGTAGATCGGAATCGAAGCCGGCACCAACGGATGATTGCGGATCCGCGACACATCGTCGATCACCGCCTGCTTCTGATCTCGCACCGTAAGCCACTCCACGAATTCGCCCGCGCGTGAGCCCGGACCCTTCCCTACGTCCTTGAAACCCTCGTCGGTCAACTGCGCCGTCTCCAGGCTGCTGGCCAGCAGGCCGCGGATCACGTCGTTGGTGAAGAACTCCATCCCACAGTTGGTGTGGTGGATCACGAAAAACTCGCGTGTGCCCAGCAATTTGTAACTGATCACAAGCGAACGAATTGCATCATCACTGGCACGGCCGCCCGCGTTGCGGATGACGTGCGCATCGCCCTCGGCCAGCCCGGCGTACTTGGCCGGATCCAGTCGCGCATCCATGCAAGTGAGAATGGCAAAACCGCGCGCCGGCGGCATCGCCAGCTTACCGCGCTCGCCAAACTCCTGGCTGTAGCGCTCATTCGCCTTCAGAACCTCATCCAGTATCTTGCTCATTGCCTCTCCTGCACTCAACCTGCGCTGCATTTCCGCGATGTCGTCATCGAAGCATCGCCAAAGCAAAACGGCCCACGTAGAAAACCGTGGGCCATTCCGAAGTCTGTGAGAAACCTGGTTACAGGGTCGTCAAACAGCACCTCGCCCACAGTTCGCGCGGCAGCAGCAACAGGTGGGCAAAGAGTGCTTCGATTGCATGCAAGCGATGGTAGCACGTACGTGAAAAACCTCGGCAATCACCCTGGCGGCGTGTCGCGGAAGGCACGGGAAGACTCTCTTCAACTCGCCGCGCGTTCCATAGTCGAATCCTTCGGATGTACCATCTGCCCTATGTCCCTTGCGCCACTGCACCGGCATTCTCCGCTTCCATGGCGTTCTCTCGGAATCGTTCTGATGACTGCTCTATCCGTCCACGCGCAGACTGCGCCACATCCATGGTCCATCGTCGTGCACGGTGGCGCGGGCGTCATCGAGCGCAAGTCCATGACACCGGAGACCGAGGCCGCCTACCGCGCCGCGATGAAGACTGCCATTGAGATCGGTGCTGCTGTTCTCGCCAAGGGCGGCACTTCGCTCGACGCCGTGCAGGCCACCATTCAATATTTCGAAGACAATCCGCTGTTCAACGCGGGCAAGGGTGCTGTCTTCACCGCGGAAGGCAGGAATGAACTCGACGCCGCCATCATGGATGGAGCAACACTCAAGGCGGGCGCTGTCGCGGGCATCACGTGTACACGTCACCCGATTGCAGCGGCGCGAGCCGTCATGGAGCAGTCGCCCTACGTCATGATTGTCGGACATGGAGCCGACGCTTTCGCCGCGAGCAAGGGCCTGGAGCAGGTCGCACCCAGCTACTTCTTCACCGAGCGTCGCTGGCAGGGGCTGGTGCGGCAGCTCCAGAAGGAAGGCAAGCCGATCCCGCCGCGGCCTGACGGTGCACCGCCTCCACCTGCAAAGCCTGTGGCAATGCTCGAGCCGCCGGCTGCGCACAAATACGGCACGGTGGGCGTGGTGGCACTGGATAGCGCTGGCAATGTCGCAGCCGGAACATCCACGGGAGGCTTGCAGGACAAGCTGCCCGGCCGTGTCGGCGATTCACCCATCATCGGAGCCGGCACCTATGCATCGAACCAGTTGTGCGCTGTCTCAGGCACCGGGACCGGCGAGTATTTCATCCGCCTCACCATCGCGCGTGAGATATGTGCACTGGTAGAAGACAAGCACATGCCTTTACAGGCAGCGGCAGACGAGGTCATTCACAAGCAGCTTGAAGCACTGCACGGCGACGGCGGTGTCATCGCGATCGCACCCGACGGCGAAGCCGCCTGGAGCTTCAACACACCCGGTATGTATCGTGCGCGGATGAAACAGGGCGGCCAGCCGACGATTGCAGTCTACAACGACGAGCCGTAGTGCTTTCATTCGAGCCTAGGGGAGAGATTGTTGCCTATCACGCGCGACTTCCGGACACGTCGCGGGTCTGATTTGGCCATGCGAGCACGCACATTGTTGCTAATGCTCTTGGTCCTTCCGGGCCTCGCGATTCCACGGCTCTCGGCCCAGGAGCGGATCACCGCACCCCGCGCGGATGGACACACCACGCCGCTCCTTGTGTACAAAGCCAAGAACACTTCAGCTGCGTGTCCGCCGCTTGCCGTTCTGTCACACGGAGCAGGCGGCTCTGAGCGCGGTCTCGGCTATCTGGCCAGCGCCCTCGCCGATGGCGGCTACACTGCGGTCGTAATGGGTCACGCGGAGAGCGGCGCCTCCGTCGCTCGCGCCGATATACTTGCTCACGGTCGCCGAGATGGGATACAGGGGCTAGTCAAGGATCCGCAAGCGGAACAGGCAAGACTGCTGGACGTCGGCGCAGCGCTGCAATGGGCCAACACACAATGCAAGGCCCCCTTCCGCGTGCTCCTGGGCCACTCCATGGGCGCGGAGACGGTGATGCTCGAAGCCGGCGCGCACAACATGATCGGCATCGCATCGCCGCCCGCGGAACAGAATCGCTTCGATGCCTATGTCGCGATGTCACCTCAGGGGCCGGGCAGCGTCTTTCCCGATCATGCGTGGAGCGGCATACACAAGCCGTTACTCTTGATGACCGGCACACTCGACGGTGCATTGCAGCCCGGCGGGGCAGCGTCTCGACAGGTGCCCTGGCGCGAGCTTCCGGGCGACGGTACCCGGCACTGTCAATGGATGGGCGTCATTGGCGGTGGAACCCATGCGAACTTCGCCGGCCATGGCGATGGAGCCGAATCGGTCGAGCCGCTCGTAACCTCGACCGTTCTCACTTTCCTCAAAGATGTGCGTGCCGGCCGATGCTCCACGCCCGCGTCGCAGGCACGCCTGACACTCTCGATCAAATAGCTGCCAGGACCAGATAGAGCATTTTCGGTATAAGTGTAGAGGGTCTGGCGCAAGCTCTTGTGGCTTTTCTTCAAAGAAAAGCCTCGCCGCCACGCCGCGTGGATCTCCACGCTCCACAGCATTACCGAAGACGCTCTAAAAATCAGGGGCGGCGATACACCGCGCCATCCTTCACGACAAGCCTCACATCCCTGACCGCTTCTATCCGCGCGGTGGGATCGCCCGCTACGGCAATCACGTCTGCCAGCATGCCCGGATGCAGACCGCCAAGCTCCTTGCTCATCCCCAACACACCCGCATCGGTAGCAGTTGCCGCAGTCAGCGTCTCTACTGGCGTCATTCCATCGCGCACCATCCACACCAGTTCCCGCCAGTTCTCTCCGTGCGCGAATACGCCTACGTCACTGCCGCAGCCAATCGTCACACCCGCCTGCCGTGCCAGCGCAAAGGCATGCGCGGCCTCTTGCATCTCGGCAGTGGGCGGCTGGCCGGGAAGATAGTGATGAAAGTAGATGGCGTAGGCTTCGGTTGCCGTGAGCGTCGGCATGTACGCAATATGCTTTTCCGCCATCAGGCGAAAGGTAGCCTCCGTGCCTCCGTTGCCGTGTTCGATCGTGTCGACTCCCGCCAGTGCAGCGCGGCGCATCCCTTCATCGGAGGCGGCATGCACCGCCACGGGACGCCCCGTGTCGTGCGCAGCGGCAACCATTGCGTTCATCTCGGCTTGCGTGAAAGTAGGTCTCGTCTCACCATGCGGTCCGGTCCGGTAGTCGCCATACAGCTTGATCCAGTCCGCACCGCGGGCTGCCTGCTCGCGCACGGCACTAACTCCTTCCGTCTCTCCGGTGACCTCTTGCGCACCTTGAGGCAACGAAATGTCAGGGCGATAGTTACGAACTGCCGGCCCATAGGCTCCGGTCGCGACGATCGCGCGTGTCACCACCCACAGGCGCGGCCCGGGCACCACACCCTCCTCGATCGCACGCTTCAATCCCACGTCGGCATAGCCAGCTCCCTCCGTCCCCAGATCGCGCAGCGTCGTGAAGCCCGCCATCAGCGTTGCCTCGGCATGTTTGGTGGCGAGCACGGTGCGGTACGCAGGCGGCTCCTGCAGCACCTGGTCGTTCCACAGCGTTTCGTTGTAAGGATGGAGAAGCAGGTGCGAGTGCAGGTCCATCAAGCCGGGCAGCAGCGTCATTCCCGGCAGCGCAATGCGCTCTGTATCCGCCGGCACCGTAACACCGGCGCGTGGCCCCACAGCGGCGATGCGGTTGCCCTCGATCAGCACCACCCAGCCTGGATGCACGGGCTCACCTGCCGTCCACACCTGCGCCGGTTCCAGCAGCAGTGGATGCTTCGCGGACTCTGCCGCCGATGACGCAAGTACAGCGAGAGCGCATGTAAGGACGAACACCGGGAAGCGTGTCATCCCGCGAGTGTACTTCCCCTGCTTCGCTCCGGCGCGCTGAAAAGCTGCAGCCTTAGCTGTAGCGCATCCAGCGCAGCATCTCGGGTAGCGTGGCGCGCTTGCCGTACATCAGGATGCCCACGCGATAGATACGCGACGCAACCCAGATGGCGCCCCAGATGAAGAGCAGCATCAGGACAATCGACAGCCCCAACTGCCAAGCCGGCGGCATCTGCGACGACATGCGCAGGAACATCACGATCGGCGTGCATGGCGGAAACAACGAGAGCAGCACAACCGGCAGCGCACTGGGGTTGCTGACGATGTAGGTGATGAGCACCATACCGACGGTCAGTGGCGCAACGATCACCATGCTGAACTGCTGGATCTCCTGCTCGCTGCTGACACTCGCACCAATGGCCGCTGCAATGGCGCTGTAGAAGAAGAAGCCCAGCAGAAAGTAGAGGACCAGGAAGATTAACTGCACCGGCTGAATGCCGAAGGCTGCAAGGCCGCCATGGCCTAAGGCTCCACTGGCCTTCGCTCCTGCCACTCCCGATCCGCCGAGGACCGCTACTGCGGCAAACCAGATCGCCAATTGCGTCAGCCCTGCCGCGCCGACGCCCAGCAGTTTGCCTGCCATCAAGGACTCCGGACGCGTCGTCGACAGCAGCACCTCAAACACTCGCGACGTCTTCTCCTCTACCACCGAACGGGCCACGTTCATACCGTAGAAGACGACCGTGAAGTAGAGCAGGAACATCATGACGTAGGCGCCCAGAAAGCTCTTCAGCGAATCCGACGAGATCAGCCGGCCCTGCCGCACCTGCATGGTCTGTACGTCCACGTGCTGCGACAGGTCTTTGATCTCTGTGCTGCTCAGTCCGTGACGAATCAACTGCTCGCGCAGCAGCGCGTGATCGATAGCACTGCGCACGCCGCCCGCGGTAAACAAATCGCCTGAGGATCGCGAGACGAAGCTCGCCTCCGGCAGGGCTGTGCCTTGCTTCCGATGCAGCCATAGATAGCCATCCAGCGACTTCGACTCCACGCGCTTGGTCATTGCAGCGTGGTCGGCATCGGATGCAGGCGCCACCACTTCGATGGGCTTGCCGCCCTTCGCATCGGTCTGCAACTCTGCCGCCACGTCCTTGGCGAGCGTGGGATCATTGGAAGCTACAGCCAGCGTGGGAGAGCCCGAGCCGAGCTGCGATGCCATGAAGCTGCCGCCCATCAGCAGGCTGATCATCAGCGGGAAAAGAATCGTCATCACCAGGAACGCACGGCTGCGCACGCGCTCCAGGTATTCGCGCCGTGCAATCAGCAGGACATCATGCATGGGTTTCCTCCAGGCTCCGGCCGCCAACCGTGCGGATAAAGATATCTTCGAGCGACGGCTCAACCAGCTCGAACTTGAAGACCTGCGCGCGACTTGCCGCCAGGTGCAGCAGCGCCTGCGCATCGCCTCCCTCGCGCAGCTTGAACTCGGCGCGGCCTGGATACTCGCGCAGCTCCGTGATGGCGGGATGGGTGAGAAACGAGGCATCACCCGCATACTCAATGACCACACGATTCCGTGCATAGCGCGACTTCACCGCGCGCATCGTGCCTTCCAGCACGGCTGTGCCCTTATCGACAAGGCACAGTGCGTCGCACAGCTTCTCCACCTGGTCCATGCGATGCGTGGAAAACAGGATGGTCCGGCCTTTTCTCTTCAACTCCAGCAGTGTTTCTTCCAGCAGGATTGCGTTCATCGGATCCAGCCCCGAAAACGGCTCGTCCATAATGATCAGCTCCGGATCGTGCAGCAGTGTCGAGATGAACTGAATCTTCTGCTGCATACCTTTGGACAGCTCCTGCGTCTTCTTCTCCATCGCGTCGGCTATCTGCAGCCGCTCGCACCATTGCCGCGACCGCGCCGCTGCCGTGCTGCCATCAAGCCCATGCAGCTGACCCATGAAGATCAGCTGGTCGATCACCTTCATTCGTTTGTAGAGACCGCGTTCTTCCGGAAGGTAGCCGATGCGTCGGAGCATCTCGCGGCGGAACGGCTGGCCAAACAGGCGCACCGTCCCCGCATCCGGCAGCGTCATACCGATCATCATGCGGATCGTCGACGTCTTGCCGGCGCCGTTCGGTCCCAGCAGGCCGAACATTGTCCCGGCCTCGATGCACAGGCTCAGGTCTTGGACCGCAGCCTTATTACCGTAGATCTTCGAGATGCGATCGAGTTCGACGATCGACATGGACACGCCCCTAGTAACGTCGCCAGTCTAGCAAAGGCAATGATGCAGGTATGGCTGCTCGACGCAGAAAAGGCGCCGTTTGTGAGGCGCCCTTCATGACACTTTCCCACCTACATATACCGCTACGAGTTATCCGAACTGTCGTCGTAGGAGCCGCCATCATCGCCGGATGAACTGTCATCCAGGGCAGCGTCGTCGTAGGAACCGCCATCGCTATCGATGTCCGGCAGATCCGTATCCGCCTGCTGTTGATCGCCTCCATCATCATTCACGTTCAGGTCGGCGGCCTGGTCCTGCTGCGTGCTCAAGTCGCTGTCACCTTCGTGCGCAAACTGCTGGATGTCCGCGTTCGACGTCGCCGTGTCCGCACTGCCGGTTGCCGGCGAGTCGTAGTAGTTGTTGATCACCGTCTCCTCCGGCCGGCCGCCGAAATCGCCTAATCCGGAGCCGCCGAAACCAGGGCCGCCGAAGCCAGCGGCGTGGCCGAATCCATGCATTAGCGATTCGACACCTTCAAAGGCCAACGCGCCTGCTGCTACGCCCGCAGCGGTCGTCGCCGCGGAGCGCAGAAAGCTCGAACCGCCGCCCGCAGGCGCGTAGCCTTGCGGGGCACCATATGCCGGCGGCGGATAGCCGCCCGGCTGCTGCGCGTACTGCGGTACTGGCGCGTAGCCCTGTTGCGCCGGTGCGTAGGCAGGCGGGGCTTGCTGCGCGTGGGGCTCGTCCTTGTGTCCGAAGATGCTGCCAAGGAAACTTGTCGGCTTGGTCTGCTGCGGAGCCGGGGGATGTTGCACCTGTTGCTGCAGGGATTGCATCTGCGCCTTCGCCTGCTCCAGCGCGTAGGTCTGCACCAGCACCGTCTGCGCCAGGATGTAGGAGGCATTGGGATTTCTCGCGGACCACTGCTCGATCCGCTGCGCAGCCTCGGGATCCTTGTCGTCCAGCCGCGTGCTGTCCACGCGCGCCATCAGGTTGTCTAACATTTTTTGTTCTTGCGGGGTCATCGTCTCTCCGTCTCCGGTTGTGCGACATGTGTGGTCGTGCTGCCTGCGAGTTAGATGGCGCGGGCGACCGGTCGGTGAGCGAGGCTGGTGTTAAGAAACCGTCTGCAGCGCGCGGATCTCCTCTTTGCGCACGGTCAGCTTCTCCACCAGGCTGGTCTTTACCTCGAAGCCACGGCCGGCTGTTATGGGCACCTCAATCTCGCCCGCAGCCGAGACCGTGACCTCCGGCTCGATGATGTCCTCCGCCCAGTAGCGCTTCGACGCCGAAACATCACCGGGCAGCGTGAAGCCCGGCAGCGATGCAAGCGCAATGTTATGTGCGCGGCCAATACCGGTTTCGAGCATGCCGCCGCACCACACCGGAATGCCGCGCTCCATTGCCGCATTGTGCACGGCAATTGCTTCGGAGAAACCGCCGACACGCCCGTTTTTGATGTTGATGATGCGGCATGACTCCATATCGATCGCTGCGAGCGTATCGCGGCGGTTGCGGATCGACTCGTCCAGGCAGATCGCGGTTTCGATCCGCTTTTGCAGCATGGAGTGGTAGTAGAAGTCATCGGCCCACAGTGGCTGCTCGATCATCAACAAGCCGAAGCGGTCGAAGTTGATCAGGTGGTCGAAGTCACGCATCCGGTAGGCGGAGTTAGCATCCACACTCAGCATGATCTCCGGCCAGCGCTTGCGCACTGCCTCCAGCATCTCCACATCCCAGCCGGGCTGGCACTTCAGCTTGATGCGCTGGTAGCCTGCGGCCACCTCGCGCTCAATCTTTCCGATCTGTTGCTCCATCGAGGGCTGCATTCCGATGGATACGCCGCAGGCGATGCGCTTCTGCGTACCGCCCAGCAGTTCGTTCAGCGGCGCCTTCTCGATCTGCGCCTCCAGGTCCCAGATAGCGTTCTCCAGTGCCGCTTTGGCCATCGGGTTCCCGCGCACCTTCTTGAAGATCTTCGGGCAGTCCCCGCCATGCTCCACATCGCTTGCCGCCAGTGCCGGCGCAAGCTCCTGCATCAGCACCACCCAGGCCGTGTCGATGGATTCCGGAGAAAAGTAGGGATGTTCACCGGCCACGCACTCGCCCCAGCCCACCAGGCCCTCGGTATGCACCTCTGCCAGCAGCACGCGTCGGTCCGTCGTCTTTCCAAAGCTGGTGACAAAGGGCTCTACCAGCGGCATCCGGATCTCGCGCAACACGATCGCATCGATTCTCATATTTCTTTGCTCACTCGTTCGTATGTGTTTGTGTAGCGTTCGGTTGCTGCGGCTCGCTGGCGGGGGCGGACCAGCGACTCAACTCAAATGATCCATTGCCCTGCCGATCCCGCACAAATCCCGTGACTGCCAGACCCCGCGCAAACGCCTCTGCAAACCGCTTGTGGTTGGCCTGCTGCAGCGCCATCGCCCGGTTTGCGCCTTCAGCGGATTCCTTCCACTGCATCACTTCGTGAGGCAGATCGACGCGCAATTCAGTCTTGCCCTGCGGCGCTCGTCTTCCGGCCACCGCCTCACGCACCCGTTCCGTGTCCAGCCACCATTCCGCATGCAGCCGGTCGGTCGGGCGGCGGCCCTGAATCCGAGACGAGGATACACCATAAAAATTGGGGGTGTAGCTGCGGACAATCGCACCCAGCTTTTCGATATTGAAGAATGCGTTCTTGATCTCCAGCGGATCGAAGGTCCACTCCATCAACCGAATCCCCCGCGCCAAGGCGTCGTCCCGTTGCGCCAGCTTCAGCCGCCGTCCGATGCCGGCGTTGCGAAACTCCCCGCTCACCGCCAACATGTGCGAGTGCAGGTATGGCATACCCCGACGGATGCCCGGGATCGCCATGGCAAAGCCGGCGAGGGCGCCCCCCGCTGCGAAGGCGCCCATCACCTGACCGCCAATGCGCTGCGCCACGGTAAACATGCGGCGCGGAATCACATCCATCTCTTCGTAGCCCCAGGTCGCTACTTGCAGGGCGACACAGGCCTCGAGCTCGTCGAGAGTGCGGCAGCTTCGCACCTCGAGTGAAAGCGACGCCGGATGTGTTGCCTGCTCGGTCATCATTCGGCAGCCATCGCCTCCCGCTGTTTGGCCTTCGCCCACAGCGCTTCCAGCTCTTCGGCACTATGCTCGTGCAACGCGCGCGGACTGGCCTGCTCCATGCTGGAGAAGCGCGCGCGGAATTTGCGGTTAGTGTGCTTCAACGCCAACTCCGGATCGACCTTCAAGTGTCGCGCCAGATTGACCACGGTGAAGAGCAGATCGCCAACCTCACCCTCGACGCGATCGGGAGCGGCGCCGGCCTGCACCTCGGCTTCGATCTCGCGGCACTCCTCCTCAACCTTTTTGAGCAGCCCTGTGCGATCCGGCCAGTCGAACCCGATCTTCGCCGCCTTGCCGCCCAGCTTCGCCGCCTCAAGCAGCGCCGGGAAGCCGCGCGGCACACCATCCAGCAGCGATGCGGACACACCCTGCTCCGTCTTCTCGGCCTGCTTGATCGCTTCCCAGTTGGCCAGAACCCCGCTGGCTTCGTCGGCTGCCGCGGTATCGACGTGCGCGCGATTTCCAGCGGCAGCGCTGGCCTCAACGCCAAAGACATGCGGATGTCGGCGGATCAGCTTGCGATTGAGGTGTTCGAGCACGTCATGGATGGAAAAGTAGGCCGCCTCGGCGCCCATCTGCGCATAAAACACCACCTGCAGCAGCAGATCGCCGAGCTCCTCGGCCACATCGGGCCAATGCTGGCGCTCGATCGCGTCCAGTACCTCATAGGTCTCTTCGAGCGTGTACTTGCGGATCGTCGCAAAGCTCTGCTCGCGGTCCCATGGACAGCCGCCCGGCCCACGCAGCCGCTCCATGATCGCCACGCTCTCCAAAAACAAGGCGCCAGCGTCCCGTTGCTGCTCGCTCATGCCTCTACTGTAACCCGGCCTTCACAGTCAGGCCGCCGATTGCCCTCGGCGCGGTGCACCGTGCCCCGGCTATACTGCGCTTCGTGCAGAACCGGTGCCGTGGCAGACTATGTTGACGCTTGAAATTCTCTTCGTATTGCTGTTCGGCTTGGCGCTGGGAAGCTTTCTCAACGTCTGCATCAGCCGTCTGCCGCAGCACGAGTCGATCATCCGACCGGCCTCCCACTGTCCGCGGTGCAATGCGCGCATCGCTCCCACCGACAACATTCCGCTGCTTAGCTTCGCACTTCTTCGTGGACGCTGTCGCCATTGCCGAGAACGTATCGGGTGGCGTTACCCATTGGTCGAAGTTGTCGCCGCCGGTGTCGCCCTCTGCTGCGTCTTTACCTTCGGCATCGGGCTGGACGGGTTCGCATTTACAGCATTCTGTCTGCTGCTGCTGGCCCTGGCAGTATGCGATGCCGAGACACTACTGCTGCCGGACACCCTGACGCTGCCCTTGCTCGGACTCGGCATTCTCTACCGGGCCAGCGCAGGGTTCCTGGACGGAGTCAAGTATGGTGTCCCCGCCGCCTGGCACTCCGCATTCGCACTCGGCCTGCGCGCGACGATCTCGGCGGTCGCCACGGCGCTCGGCTTCCTGGTGCTCCGTTACCTCTACTGGCTGTTGCGGCGGCGGCAGGGGCTGGGTCTCGGAGACGTGAAACTGGCCGCTGGTATCGCAGCTTGGCTTGGCCTGCGCCGCATGGGCGTGGTCTTCTTCGTGGCCGTGGTCGCCGGCACGCTGGTAACGCTCGCCGTGCTCGCCGTGCGTCGCAAGCGCCGCGAGACAGCGGAAGGTCCGCTTGCCATACCCTTCGGCACCTTCCTCTGTGTGGCTGCACTCTATGGCACTTTTTTCGGAGAGGCTACTCTGCGCTGGTACCTCGGCTTCTTCCCGTAGCCATGCCGGTGTTTGCGTTGACTATAGCAATTTTCCTGTAGGTGTAGAGGGGCCAATGAAGGCCTTTGTGGCCTTTCATTAAGGAGGCCACGCCGAGCGATGCTCCGCACATCACAGCATCAGGAAAATTGCTATAAGTCCTCTTGTCATCCCGATCTGAGCGCCTCGATACCATCGTTCGTCTTCATTAGACGGACAGCAAGGCTCAGACTCGCGCCACCCGTGGCTGATGTACGACTTCGACCGAGAGCGTCGCCCGCACATCGCATATCTGCCGCAAATGATGCTTCAGGTGCAGCGCATGGTAGCGGCGCCACTGGTCCACCCGCAGCGGTCCCAGCAGGAAATGCCGGCCGACGCGTTCCATGCCGAAGCGTTGACGGATTCGGTCAAGCGTCGCGTCCAGCTCCTCAATCTCTGCCTCTAACCGCTGCGTTAACTCGTGCACGCCCATGGGGGCTATCTGCGCGGCAGGCGTCGTCTCCTCCGTAGCGCCTACACCCTTCGGCATATGTCCGGCACTGAGCATCATCAACTGCATCACCCACTCGGTGCGCGTCCGCCCGGAGCGGCGCTCCGGACGCCCCTTGGCCAGACGCTCTTCGAGCGCCTTCCGGGTCGTATCCATTGAGAGGATCAGGTGTTCCACCACCTGCTGCACCGACCAGCAGTGCGGTCTGCCCCAGGGATGCACGCCCGCTGAGGTCGAATCGAAATGGGCGATCTCTGCGGAGATCTGAAGAAATCCGGATTTGAGGACAGGATGCATAGCGTGCCTTCTTGGGAATAACTGCGTTACTTCAGGCACGATATCCTTGCAACCGAAGTGGGACAACTACGAGAAAGTGGGAGTTCTCGCAAAGTTATGTCCCTCTTTCGTGCTACTTCGCGAGAACACGAAGCGCCTTCTCCGCCGACTTAGCATGCTCCCCGTCCGGCGAAATCGCTAGATACAGCTTGTAGTTGGTCAGAGCCTCGTCGGCGTGGTGTAGACCCTGGGCGGCCGCAGCGATGCCGTAGATCGCGTCCACGTTAGTGGGGTCAAACCGTGTCGCTTCGGCGAATCGGTCATACGCCCCCTTATAGTTTCCTGTGCTGAGATAGTAGCGGCCGATCTTTACGTCGTCCTGCGCCTTTCCCTGCGCAGTCAGCGAGCCGCCCTGGATGTCCTTGTCGCTCGGCTTGCGCAGCTTGCGACGTCCTGTCTCCGGTGGGATATCGCCATTCGGATCAGCGCCGGCAGCGCCATCCGGATTCGAGCTGCTGCTTGAACTGTAGGGCGATGCACTGGATGACGAGCCGGAATCGGCCGCCTTCGCAGCGGCGTCGGCCGCTCCCTTCGATACATCCTCCGGAAATGGGTTGTCCTGTGCAGCGCCCCCGGGCTTCTTGTCCGGCGGCGGTGCGGCCTGGCTGGCATCCGGTGCGTCAGGCGCGGCTGCGGCTGCCGATGGGTCCCCTTGCTGCTGCTGTTGCTGTGCCGCCTGCTTAGAGACATCGGCGGGAAATGGATTTTCGTCTGCCGTGCCCTTGTGCGCAGGTGCCGGGACTGGCTGGCTCTGCGACTTGTTCTGCGAGGCGCTCTGGCTGCTGCTGGAGTCGGATTGCTGCGCGAGCAACAGGGGTGCCGTAAGCAGGGCGACCGTGCACGCTGCGAACACGTTCCGCCAACCGTGCGACCGACCAACCCGTACTCTTCGCGACACCGTCATCGCTCCTCTACTCTTCTTAGCCTACGGCTGCCCTTCTTAGCCTATAAGACGCACGATCCACTGGGTAGGGCTCTATACTCGGGTGCAACTTTCTCTTCGAGGGACCCGATGGGCCTGATGATCCGCTCCTCCGCCATCCACGCCGCTGGCTGCTACACCACCACCGCCATCCGCAAAGGTGCACGGGTGGCTGAATATACGGGCCCGCGTATCCCGAAGGCCCTGGCCGACCGGCTCTATGAGGACTCGCCCATCACCTACCTGTTCGGCATCGGTTCGCGTTCCATGGTCATCGACGGTCACGGTGCGGCCATGTTCTTGAACCACTCCTGCGACCCCAATTGCGAAACCGATGAGATCGACGACCGCGTCTGGATCATGGCCATCCGCGACATCGCCGCGGGCGAGGAATTGGTCTACGACTACAACCTCTACGACGGCGACGAGGATGAGGCCACGTGCAACTGCGGCGCGACGTGCTGCCGGAGCACCATGTATTCGACCGACGAGATCGGCCGCCGTGCCCGCAAGGCGAAGCGGAAGAAGAAATAGCTGGCAAGTGAGGTCGGGCTACACCGGGGGCTACAATCGCACTAGATCCGCACCATGGCCTATCAGGTACTCGCCCGCAAATACCGCCCCCAATACTTCCGTGACGTCGTTGGGCAGGAGCATGTCACCCGCACCCTGCTGAACGCGCTTACGCAGGGCCGCATTGCCCACGGCTACATCTTCAGCGGGCACCGCGGCATCGGTAAGACCACCATCGCCCGCATTCTGGCCATGGCCTTGAACTGCCGCCGTGCGATCGGTTCCCCTGAGCGACCGACCGCCGAGCCCTGCGGTACCTGCGATGCCTGCACCGAAATCCGCTCCGGCTCTGCCGTCGACGTCATCGAGATCGACGCCGCGACCAACCGCGGCATCGACGAGATCCGCGAACTGCGCGACGCCGCCCGCTATCGGCCCGCACGCGACCGCTACAAGATCTACATTCTCGACGAGGCGCACCAGATCACCGACGCTGCCTTCAATGCGCTGCTCAAGACGCTGGAAGAGCCGCCCGATCACGTCGTTTTCATGATGGCGACCACGCAGCCCGAGGACATACCGCAGACCATCCGCTCGCGCTCGCAGCACTACGCCTTTCACGCCGTCCGCTTCGAGGACATCCTCACGCAGCTGCGCACCATCGCGACCGAAGAGACGCTGGAGGCCGACGATGCCGCGCTCGCCCTGCTGGCCGAGGCCGGCGACGGATCCATGCGCGATGCGCTCTCCATCATGGATCAGGCCATCGCCAGCGCACCCACAGGCGACGATGGACGCCCGCACCTCGAAGCGGCACAGATTCGCGAGCTGATGGGCACCGTGCCCAACGCGGTCTTCGAGCGGCTGCTTGAGTCGGTCAGCGAGAACGACAGCGCCGCCGTCATGACCGCGCTCGACACGCTGCTCAACGCTGGCAACAGTCCCTCGCAACTGGCGCGGCAGATAGTCCGTTACCTGCGCAACGCGCTGATGGCCAAGCTCGGCGGCGAATCGACCGAGCTGCTACAGATCTCCGACGACGAACGCGCCCGCGTCGCGCGAACGGCAATGCTCTTTGCCGAGGAAGACCTCACACGCTTTCTGCAGATCATGCTGCGCAGCTTCGATGACCTGAACTACCGGCAGGAGCCGCGCTTCCACCTGGAACTGGGGCTGCTCAAGCTGGTCCACACTCAGCGGTTGATCCCGCTCGAGCAATTGATGAGCCAGTTGCCCGGTGGCGCTGGCGGCGGAGCGCCACGACCCTCCGCACCGGCTCGCACTATTGCGTCAAGCAGCGCAACCTCCGCCTCATCCCCTTCTGCCGCGACACCGCCGGGCGGCACTCGTCCCAGCGAAGCACCCCGCGCCCAATCGCCGCGGAGTGCACCGGCACCCAACACGCCGCCGTCCGAGCCTCGTTTCTCACCCTTTGAATCCGATACGCGTCGCAAGTCCGGTCCCTCCGGCTCTGCTGGTGCCGTCGAGACAGGCTTCTCGATCGAACCGTTGGCCGCAGGCGCTGCTGTTGCGCTTGAGGTCGCACACACTGAGGTAGCGTTGCCTGGCGTGGCTATAGAAGACGCGCCACTCCAAGAAGAGAACACCGAAGAGAACACAGAAAAGAGCGCGGACGAGAACGACGAAACCTCCCTGCAACAGCACGAGCCGCCGGATCCGCAGGTGCGCGGCCACATCTCTGCTGAAGAAGAGCGCCACGTCGCTGCGATCGAGGAAGAGATTGCCTCGGATGACATACCGGATGCACCGGCTGCCAACGCACCGCCTATGCCCTGTAGCACGGACGGCCTGCGCGACGCGATCACCCAGGCATTGCACGACAAGGGACATGAGACCGCCAGCGCCCTGCTGCGCGCCGGCCAGTGGTCGCTCGCCGACGCGGTGTTGACCGTCAACGTCGCGGTCCGGAAGACAATGCTCTCGCTCACCATGAATCCGGAGGCAGAGCGCATCGCGCGCAGTGCGCTGCAAGCCTGTGGCAGCACCGTGAAGCTCGTCATCGTGCCCGGAGATGGCTCCGCGCCGGTCTCATCCGCGCCCGCCGCAGCCGCATCGGGAAGCATCCAGGCGCAGGCGCTGGAAAATCCCCTGGTCCAACGTGCGCAAGATCTGTTCCGCGCCGAGGTGCGCAGCATCCTGGACCTTCGCGGTAAGCAATAGAAACGACCTTCGCCAGACACCGAACGAAAGGATGATCGATTGAACCCGGAAGATATTCAGAAAATGCTGGGACAGGCGCACCAGATGCAGGAGCAGATGGAGCAGCGCCTCGCCGCCACAGTCGTCGAGGCCACCTCCGGAGGGGGCGCCGTCACCGTGAAGATGAACGGCAAGAAGCAGGTGCTCTCACTCAAGATAGATCCCTCTGCCGTCGCCGGGCTCGGTTCGAATACCGCTGACATCGAGATGCTCGAAGACCTGATTACCGCAGCCTTTAACGAAGCCAGCCGACGCGCCGATGAGAGCATGCAGTCCGGCCTCTCCGGCATGCTCGGCGGCCTCAACCTGCCCGGCTTCTAAAGCATGTCCCGCTTCGCAGAGCCCATGGCGCGCCTCATCGAGGAGCTGCGCAAACTCCCCGGCATCGGCGCCAAGAGTGCACAGCGTCTCGCCTTTCACATCCTGCGCTCGAGCGAGGCGGATGCGGACGCGCTCTCCGACGCAGTGCGCGAGCTAAAGGCAAAGCTGCGCCTCTGCTCCATCTGCAACAACATCACGGATGTCGATCCCTGTCTGTATTGTTCCAGCCCCACGCGCAATCAGCGGCTGGTTTGTGTGGTCGAGGAGCCGACCAGCATCGCCACCATCGAGCGAACGCGTAGCTATAACGGCGTCTACCACGTGATCCACGGAACACTCTCGCCGTTGCATGGCGTTGGGCCCGAGCATCTGCGTACCGGCAGCCTCACGGCGCGCGCCGAACGCGGCGAGATTGAAGAGGCCATCCTCGCCACCAGCCCCACGCTCGAAGGCGAGGCAACGGCCTCCCTGCTGGCCGACCTGCTCAAACCCTATGCCATACGCGTTACGCGCATCGCCACAGGAGTGCCTGCCGGCAGCGACATCGAATACGCCGATGAAGTCACGATGACCCGCGCCCTTGAAGGCCGGCGCGAGGTCTGACGGCACGGCGACTCTGCCCGGACTATATCTAGTCGTCGTCCGCGAAGTCGTCCAGGAAGTCGTCCACGATGATTTCTTCGAAGGTCAGTCTGTTGAGTGGCCGCGTGCTTATGTAGTCTGCGGAATTAGCTCCGCAATCTCGCCAGCAGGTCCTGCGGGTGAACCGGCTTGGCCAGGATCTCGAACTCGTGCCCTTGTGTGCGGGCGCGATCCAGCAGATCGGCGGTCGCTGCCTGTCCGGAAAACAGCAGGATCTTGCAGGTCGGCAGCATGCCGCGGATTCGAATCGCTGCGTCGATGCCGTTCATGTCCGTCATAATCACGTCGGAGATCAGCATGTCCGGCTTCAGCGTCTTCGCTGTCTCGACTGCCTTTTCGCCACTGTAGACGGCTGTTGCCTCAAAGCCTGACTGGTTCAGAATGATGGATAAAGTGTCGGCGATCACGCGTTCGTCATCGGCGACCAGAACTTTTGGCTTCGCTTGAATTTCGGACATTCTCTCCCTTTATCGCAGTGCCCGGGCCCATAAGGACACATCCCCAATTCGGCCGCAAATGTGACCGTGTCGCCCGTCCGCACAATTTTCTGCTATCGCCTAGATGATACGCTTCGGTTGGGAAGATGCTTCATCTTCCCGCAAACAGCCAACGCATACAGTAGACAGGACAGTCCGGTAGCGGACAGCCCCTGGAGTCGGCCAGTCTCTGCCTCCAGCGTGGTGCGGAGGCACCGCGACACCCGCTTTCGGAAGATGCTTCGGGAGATGCTGAACCGGGCCATCGCGCAGCCGGGCTTAAATATTTGCTAAGGGATGCTTCTATGACGGGTACGACGACGGATACGACTGACACGATCATTCGCGCCGAGCAAGTCGAGAAGTACTACGCGCAGCCGAGTGAAAACCGCATTCAGGTCATCGCGCCAACCGACCTGTCCATCGTGCCGGGAGACATCGTCGCGCTGCTCGGCCCCTCCGGCTCGGGCAAGTCCACGCTCCTGCGCATGCTTACCGGCCTCACCAAGCCCTCAGCCGGTCAGGTCTTCTGGCACCAGACGCCCATCGCGAATGCGCAGCCCAATGTCTCCATTGTCTTCCAGAGCTTCGCGCTCTTCCCCTGGCTCACCGTGCTTGAGAACGTGGAGGCACCGCTCAAGGCGCGCGGCATGGGGGCCGATGAGCGCCGCGAGCGCAGCCTCCGCATCCTCGACACCGTCGGCCTGGACGGCTTCCAGGCCGCCTTCCCCAAGGAGCTCTCCGGCGGCATGCGGCAGCGCGTCGGCTTTGCCCGGGCTCTGGTCGTCGAGCCGGAGGTCCTCTTCATGGACGAGCCCTTCTCCGCGCTCGATGTACTCACCGCCGAAAACCTGCGCAGCGAACTCCTGGAGCTGTGGCAGAAGAAGACCATCCCCACCCGCGCCATCTTCATCGTGACCCACAACATCGAAGAGGCGGTTCTGCTGGCCGATCGCATCATCGTGCTCGGACGCAACCCCGGTCACGTGCGGGTGGACTTCCGCGTCACCCTGGCGCAGCCGCGGGACCGCAAGTCCTCGCTCTTTACCCAGCTCGTCGACTACATCTACACCGTGCTTACCCGGCCGGACGTGCAGCCCAGCAATGTACCGGAGCGGGTCGCCATCCGCGATCAGCGCCAGATGCACTACCAGATGCTGCCGCACGCTCGGCCCGGCGGCATCGCCGGCCTGCTCGAACTGCTCATCGACCGCGGCGGCAAGGACGATATCTACCGTCTGGCCGATGAACTCAGCTTCGAACTCGACGACCTCTTTCCCATTGTCGATGCCTCGCGACTGCTCGGCTATCTGCAGGTCGAAGAGGGCGATGCCGTCATCACCGACAGCGGCCGGCTCTTCGCCGAATCGGAGATCCTGAAGCAGAAGGAGCTCTTTCGCGAGGCCGCGCTTGAGCACATCCTGCTGCTCCGGCAGATTACCCGCGCGCTCGACACCAAGCGCGACCACACCGTCCCCGAGGACTTCTTTCTCGACATGCTGGACGAGCAGTTCTCGCAGGAAGAGACTCAGCGACAGCTCGAAACCGCCATCAACTGGGGTCGCTACGCCGAGCTCTTCGATTTCGATGCCGGGCGCCGCCGTTTCGTGCGTCCGGAGGTCGAAGAGACGGTAGAAACACTGGCTGAGGAGACAGCCGAGTGAGGTCGTTGCGTGTCCAGACGCTCTCACGCACCCAGGTGCTGGAGCGCTCCTGGCCCGTCGTGCTCGACCTGACGGTCGCGGCCTTCTGCCTCGCGGTCTTCTATGGCGTCGTTCTGCTGGGGCGCTACTGGTTCGGCCATCCCGTACCGGCGACGGATATCTCGCAGTCCGTCCGCGCCCTGCCGCTCTACGCCTTCTACTCCGTCGTGCGCATCGGTGTTGCGTATCTGCTCAGCCTGGTCTTCGCCGTCGGCTACGGCTACTACGCTGCATACCATCCGCGAGTGGAAGCCTTCATGATCGCGGTCCTGGATATTCTCCAGTCCATTCCCGTGCTCAGCTTTCTGCCCGGCGTCATGCTGGTCATGGTCTCGCTGCTGCCCACCCGTCAACTGGGCGTCGAGATGGGCGCTATCCTGCTCATCTTCACCGGCCAGGTGTGGAACATGGCCTTCAGCTTCTATTCGTCCATCCGCAGCATCCCGCGCGAGCTGCGCGAGGCCTCGCAGATCTATGGCTTCACCGCATGGCAGCGGTTCTGGCAGCTGGAGCTGCCCTTCTCCGCCATCGGGCTGGTGTGGAACTCCATGGTGTCGGTCGCCGGCGGCTGGTTCTTCCTCATGGCCTGCGAGATGTTCGTGCTCGGCGATCGCGACTTCCGCCTGCCCGGCCTCGGCTCCTACCTGCAGACCGCTGCCGGCGACGGCAACACCCGCGCGATGATCTGGGGGCTCGCCGTCATGATCGCCATCATCGTCGCCACCGATCAGCTCATCTGGCGTCCGGTCATCGCCTGGGCAGACAAGTTCAAGTTCGAGCAGGTCGAAAGCTCCAAGCGCGCCACCTCACCGATCCTCTTCGCGCTGCGCAACTCGAACGCCATCGGCTGGGTGCACGATCGAACGCTGGTGCCACTCGGTGAGCGTATCTACCACGGTCTCGCCGTGCGCCGCCTTCGCGCTCTTGCGCGGCCGGAGCCGAGCGCTTCGTCACGCCAGCGCTCGCTGGTCGTGAATACAGGGATATTCGCCGTGCTCCTGGCAATAGCGCTCTTCGCTGCATTTCAGGCCATCATGCTGCTGCGCCACCTGCAAGGCTCGGAGATTCTGGAGCTGTTGAAGGGAGCGGGAGCCACCTTCCTCCGCGTCAACGTTTCGCTCGTCATCGCCGCCGCCTGGACCATCCCGGTCGGCGTCGCCATCGGCTTCCACCCCAAGCTCGCGCGCATCGCACAGCCTATTGCGCAGATCGCGGCCTCCGTCCCGGCTACGGCGCTCTTCCCCGTCCTGCTGCTGGCGCTGGTGCGTGCCGGCGGCGGACTCGGCATCGGCTCCATCGCGCTCATGCTGCTGGGCACGCAGTGGTACATCCTGTTCAATGTCATCGCCGGGGCCATCGCGATTCCCTCCGACCTGAAAGAGGTCTCCGGCCTCTTCCGCTTCAATAGCCTGCAGCGCTGGACCACCCTGATCCTGCCCGGCATCTTCCCCTATCTCATCACCGGGCTGGTCACTGCCTCCGGCGGCGCGTGGAACGCCAGCATCGTCGCCGAGTACTTCCATCTACACGGCCAGACGCTATCCACGCTCGGCCTCGGAGCGGAGATCAGCCGTGCCACCGATCACGGCCAGTTCGCCACCTTGCTCATGGCGACCATCATCATGGCCCTCATGGTCGTCACCATAAACCGCCTGCTCTGGCGTCCGCTCTTCCGCCTGGCCGAGACCAAATACCGTTTGGAAGGCTGAGATAAGTCTCTGGTCGCTGTTGCGTCGTGGGTCACTCTACATCCACAAGGTGAGGAGTCGCCCACAAAAGCATCCATGGATGGTTCAGACCGGGCAGCCTACGTACACGGCGAGGACAGTACCACGCATGAAAAAGACCACCTATAGCAATTTTCCTGATGCTGTGGTGTGCGGAGCATCCCTCGGCGTGGCCTTTCCTTAATGAAAGGCCACAAAGGCCTTTGTTGGTCCCTCTACACCTACAGGAAAATTGCTACAACTGACCCACCACCCGCGGTTGCAGCCCTCCATCACCAAAGCGAATAGATGGAGTACCATACCCGAGATGACGGTGAATGAACGCATGATCCTGCTGGTGGAAGACGACCCCGACCACGAGGCGCTGACCATCCGCGCCTTGAAGAAGTCCAACATCGCCAACAACATCAAGGTCGCCCGCGATGGCGAAGAGGCGCTCACCCTGTTGTTCGGCGACGGGGAAGGTTCGCTCCCCCATTTGCCGCAGGTGATCCTGCTGGACCTGAAGTTGCCCAAGATCGATGGCCTCGAGGTGCTGCGCCGCATTCGCGAATCCGAGCAGACCCGCATGCTTCCCGTCGTTGTGCTCACCTCGTCCGACGAGGAGAGCGACCTGATGCGCAGCTACAAGCTCGGCGTGAACAGCTACATACGCAAGCCCGTCAACTTCACCGACTTCGCCGAGGCCACACGCCAACTGGGCATGTACTGGCTGGTCCTGAACGAGACGCCCCCTATGCCGCTCCGCTAAGAGCATCCTGTCCGGCGCCCCCGCCCGGAGACGAGCTTCCAGCCTCACGATGAGACGATGAGCGCCACCGATCAACTCGCACACCCGCCAAGCACGACTGCACTGCGCGTTCTCCTGATCGAAGACAGCGAAGACGACGCCTATTTGCTGACACGCCACTTCGAACGTGCCGGCTACCACCCTTCGGTGCGTCGCGTAGAGACGGCGGACGCCATGCAATGGGAGCTGACCCAGCCCGATGCCGAGTGGGATGTCGTTCTGGCCGATTTCAACCTGCCTACCTTCAGCGCACCCGCGGCCTTGCAGCTATTGAAGCGCCTGGGCCAGGATCTTCCCTTCATCATGATGTCCGGCGCGGTCAGTGAAGAGACCGCAGTCGATGCCATGCGGGCAGGCGCGCACGACTATGTCTCCAAGCAGAACCTTGCCCGCCTGATTCCCGCCATCGAGCGCGAGCTGCGCGAGGCCCGTGCCCGACGCCTGAAGCGCGATACCGAACAGGCTCTCCGCGTCAGCGAAGAGCGCTTCCTCCGGCTGGTCCGCGCCATGCCGGTCGGCCTCATCATCGTCGAACCGAACGGCAGCGTGCACTATGCCAACACCACGATCGAGCAGCTGTTGGGGTTCTCCGAGCATGAGCTGCGCAGCGGCGCCGTATCTCTCAGCAGTCTTTTTGAAGACGAAGGGCCGGCCGTTCTGGCGCGGTTGCGCGCCACCATCGAATCCCATCGCCCCTTTGAAGCCATCTGCCGTACACGCGATGGCAGGCTTGTCCCTGTCCTGCTCGCTCTGGCGCACCTGGCGGTGGAGGACTCTGCAAACACAACGGCTTCAGAACAGATCGCCGTCTTTTTCGTCGACCTCACCGAGCAGAAGCGCAGCGAAGAGGTGATGCGCCGCACCGAGAAGCTGGCCGCGACCGGCCGCCTCGCCGCTTCTATTGCACATGAGATCAACAATCCGCTCGAGGCGGTCACCAACTGCCTCTACCTCATCGGGTCCAGTCCGCTCGACAGCCGGGCGCAGGAGTTCTTGCAGATGGCGCAGCAGGAGCTGGATCGCGTCACGCACATCACCACCCAGACCTTGCGTTTTTACCGCCAAAGCACGCGGCCGGTGGACTCCAATATCAACGACCTGCTTGACACCGTCATCGCGCTCTACGAGCCACGCATGCGCAGTTTTTCGATCAAGATCGAGCGCGACTATAGCGATCTACCCTTAGTCCGCGCCTATGAGGGAGAGATACGCCAGGTCCTGGCAAATCTCGTCGGAAATGCGGTAGACGCCATGCAACGCAACGGTGGTCGTTTGATTCTGCGCACCGCCGGCGGCCGCGATCTGCATCGTGGAGACGACGGCGTATTCGTCACAGTAGCCGATACGGGTTGCGGCATGGACGCAGCCACACGTCTGCGCATCTTTGAGCCTTTTTTCTCCACCAAAGGAATCACCGGCACCGGTCTGGGCCTGTGGGTCAGCCAGACCATTCTGGAAAAACACGGCGGCCGCGCCATGGTCCGCAGCCGCGTACGAACCGGCGACGAAGTGCCTGGCGGCACTGTCTTTCGCGTCTTCCTCCCGTTGCAGCCGAAGACTATGGCTGCAGCGCATAGCACTCTCTGATCTCTCGAGCCAGTCGAAGCGCTATTCGCGGTCCAAGCAACACCCGCTGCCCCGCACGCTTCTGACTGCAAGAACCCCTCTGCGGCATAACTTTCAGAATCAGGATGAAACAGAACATGGCACTCACACTATTGCCGGGAAAGCCGTATCCACTTGGTGCAAAGTGGAATGGCAAGGGCACCAACTTTGCCGTCTATTCGGAAAACGCTACCGGCGTCGAAGTTTGTCTCTTCGAGGAGAACAACAATCAGACCGACTCCCTGCGACTGGAAGAGTGCACCGCCTTCGTATGGCATGGCTACGTCCCCGGCATCAAGCCCGGTCAGCGTTACGGCTATCGCGTCCACGGCCCATGGGATCCGCAGAACGGACACCGTTTCAACGAGAAGAAGCTGCTTGTCGATCCCTATGCTCAGGCCATTGAAGGCTTTGTGCAGTGGGATCAATCCATCTTTCCCTACTCCTTCGACGGCAAGGACGCAGACCTGGAAAAGAATGACGAGGACAGCGGCAAAGGCATGCCCAAGTCAATTGTCGTCGACCCGGCATTCGACTGGACCGGCGACCGGCGCCTGCGTATCCCCTTGGCCGATTCGATCATCTACGAAGTCCACGTGCGTGGCTTCTCTGTCACCAATCCCGCGGTCCCGGAGAAGCTGCGCGGCACCTACGCCGGCCTCGCGCATCCCGCCAGCATCGAATACCTCAAGAAGCTGGGCGTCACCGCGGTCGAGCTGCTGCCTGTGCATCACTTCATCAACGACAGCACACTGGTAGACATGGGTCTCACCAACTACTGGGGCTACAACACTCTCGCCTATCTCGCGCCCGCCGAACGCTATAGCTCCGACAATACACCCGGCGGCTCGGTGCGAGAGTTCAAGGCGATGGTGAAGGAGCTACACAAAGCCGGCATCGAGGTCTTCCTCGATGTCGTCTACAACCACACCTGCGAAGGAAACGAGAAGGGGCCGATGCTCAGCTTAAAGGGCATCGACAATACCGTCTACTATCGCACTGTCGAAGGCGATGCCCGCCACTACATGGACTACACCGGCACCGGCAACACGCTGAACGTGCGTCATCCGCAGGTGCTGAAGCTGATCATGGACAGCCTGCGCTACTGGGTCACCGAGATGCACGTGGACGGCTTCCGCTTCGACCTCGCCGCCACACTGGCTCGCGAACTGCATGATGTAGACCGCCTCTCCGGCTTCTTCGACATCATCAACCAAGATCCCACTTTGGCCGACGTCAAGCTGATCGCTGAGCCCTGGGACGTGGGCGACGGCGGCTACCAGGTCGGCAACTTTCCCGTCATCTGGGCCGAGTGGAACGGCAAGTATCGCGATACGGTGCGCAAATACTGGAAGGGGGACGAAGGTCAGCTCTCCGATCTCGCCTATCGACTGACTGGTTCAAGCGATCTCTACCAGCATGACGGGCGCCGCCCCTACGCCAGCATCAACTTCATCGTTGCGCATGACGGATTCACGCTGCGTGACCTGGTGAGCTACAACGATAAGCACAACGAAGCCAACGGCGAAGACAATAAGGATGGCACCAACGACAACGCCTCCTGGAACATGGGCGTGGAAGGCGACACGGACGACGAGGAGATCATCCACACGCGCGAACGTCAGATCCGCAACTTCCTTGCGACCATGATCCTGTCGCAGGGTGTGCCCATGATCTGCGGCGGAGATGAACGGGGCCGCACCCAGCACGGCAACAACAACGCCTTCTGCCAGGACAACGAGATCAGCTGGTACGACTGGTCTCCGGATGATCGGAAAGATCTGCTCATCGACTTCACCAGTCACCTCGTTCGTCTCCGTCGGAAGCACAATAACTTCCGCCGCCGAAAGTTCTTCCAGGATACGGAGATTCACAACTCCGCCGCGCGCGACATTGCGTGGTACGAAGCGAGCGGCGCCGAGCTGGATGAAGGCGCGTGGAAGGCGCCATGGGGGCGGAGTGTCGCCTTCATGCTCAACGGCAAGACACTCAACACCAAAGATCACAACGGCAAACCCATCGTCGACGATTCGTTCCTCATCTTGATGAACGCTTATCATGAAGGTGTTCAGTTCAAACTCCCGCCGTGTCCCGGCAATGGATACTGGGAGGCTGTCATGAACACGGATGACTTGCACGAGGAGTTCCAGCGCCGCAAGGTCGAGGACACGGTGATCGTCGCGGGACGCTCCATGGTGCTTCTCACCGAGTGTTCGCCGGATTCCAATCTCGACGAGGCCGGCCCGGAGGAGAAGGATTGACCATCGCATCCCCAATCCGCTGCGGCGTCATCGGATTCGGCCTCGCCGGTCGCATCTTTCATTCGGCAGTGATCGATGCGACCGAGGGCCTTGCCCTCGCCGCCATTGTGCAGCGCAGCGGCGACGCAGCCCAGAAGGCCTATCCGCACACACCGGTCTTTCCATCGGTCGAAGCACTCCTCGATCGAGGCGATGTTGACGTGGTGGTCGTGGCCACGCCCAACGAATCCCACGCTCCCCTGGCAGCGCAATGCCTCCGCGCCGGCAAACACGTGGTTGTGGATAAGCCTGCCGCGGTCTCCTCGGCCGAAGCTGCTTCCCTGCTGGCGGTCTCACGCGAGACCGGGCGTCGCGTCTTCGTGTATCACAATCGTCGCTGGGACGGTGACTTTCTCACCATCCAGCAACTGCTGGGAAACAAGCGACTCGGCACGCTGCGTACCTTCGAGTCGCACTTCGATCGCCTCCGTCCCACACCGAAGCCCGGTGCGTGGCGTGAGGAAGCGACTCCGGGCAGCGGCATCCTGCTCGATCTCGGATCGCATCTGGGGGACCAGACTCTCGTACTCTTCGGTTTGCCGGAGGCAGTATGGGGAGATGTGCGCGCCGAGCGCGAGGGCTCGAAGGTGAATGACGCTTTCGACCTGCGGCTGTACTATGCCGACCTCACGGTGTGGCTGCGCTCGACTTCGCTGGCCGCTCTCCCCGCTGTTCGCTTCCTCGCGCAGGGCACGCAGGGCAGCTACCGCAAGGAGGATCTGGACCCGCAGGAAGATGCACTTCGCTCCGGCGACTTGTTTCAGTCGTCGCCCTGGGGTGTGGATCCGGAAAACAAGTGGGGAGCAATCACCACGCTTGGGTCTGGCAACGCGATCGAGCACACACCGGTCCCAACGCTAGCCGGAGACTATCGCGGCTTCTACCGTAACGTCCGCGACACGCTACTGGGCAAAGCCGAACAAGCCGTCACGCTGATCGATGCATGGCGTGTCCTGCGTCTCCTCGAATGGGCCCAAGAGAGCAGCGAGCGGAGAGCAGCCGTAACCTGTGATTGGGAACAGGAAGCGCCCACGAACCGCCCATGAAACATTGACAGGACCTTTCGATCTCCAATCACTTTCTACTAAACCTGCGCTGTCTGCCCTTTCAGTTCAGGATGCGGTGCAGGTAGTCGTAGCTGATCTTCAGGCTCTCCAGCGGTGGCTTATCGCTCTGATCCTGCTCGACGTAGTAATGCTCGATATCGAGCTTCTGTGCCAGCGCGAGAAGCGCTCGCCAAGAGATGGTGCCGTTGCCAACCTCGGTGAAGTGGGCGGCGTTATCATTCAGTTCCTGCGATGTCGGCGAGTCCGCCTTCCGGTCCTTGAGATGGAGAAGGCGCACCCGCTTGCCTAGCTGGTTCAACAGCAGCACCGGGTCACGGCCAGCCTGTGTGATCCAGTAACAGTCCATCTCGAGCCATACCAGTTCCGGGTCGGTCTCCTTCAGCAGAATGTCGTAGCCCGTCGTTCCCTTCAGATCCTGAAACTCGTAGTTGTGGTTGTGGAAGGCGAAGCGCATGTCATGTTGCTGGCAGAGTTTGCCCCATTGGTTAAACGCAACCGCTGCGCGGCGAAAGCCCTCCGGAGATCCCCATTGCGCCTTCGGCAGCATCGGGCAGACCATCCACTTGAGTCCAAGGTGCCGGGCATACGGAACCTTGCTTGTGAAATCTTCATAGTTGAAGTGCCCGCTGGCTGCGGTGAGGCCGGATCTGCGCAATATGCTCAATAACTCCCGGGCGGTGTGTTTGTAGACGCCGGGAAACAATTCCACCTCGTCGTAGCCGATGGCTCGAATCTGTTTCAGCGTCTGCACCAGGTTCTTCTGTATGAGGTCGCGAACCGTATATAGCTGGACGCCCAAGGGTGTGTGTCTCCCAGCACCGAAGGCCATCGCAGGCCACGCCGCCGCAGAGAGAGTCAGGAACTTTCGTCGGTTCAACATGTTGCCGTTCATCATACCGGGATGAACACCGAACTTCCTACGTCCTTGCCGTCGATGGTCAGTCCACGGTTTGTGGATTGGACCCGGTTTCAAGAGTCGAGTGACAGTGAAGACCACGCCGTAGCACGGTCACGCCTTCTGCGGCGCAGCAGACGGCTCCTCGCGGAGAGCCCACCAGATCCCCACGGCGACCTCGGCAGCTCCCACCCAACGGGTCAGCCCCGGCCGCTTTGCCATATAACTCATCAAAGAGCGAAAGGGCTCCGGGCCTAGACGCCAGGCGCGTGCATCGCGCTCCGGTGTAACCAATGCCAGCAGACCGTCTCCAATGAGCACGATCGCTGTGAGATGTTTCAGATGAAGCGCCATTCCCTATCCCCTGTCTGCTGTGCCTGTCTTTCCTGTAACAGCTTTCCTGTAACAGTAGGATGCGTTCGGCAAAGGAAGACGTTCAGCTCTCCCCCGGTTTTGATTCGGGAGCTGTATCGCGGAAGCGCTGTATCTACAGCGTGGTCTTCAAAGGGAAGCGGGGAAAGGCGTGGCCGATCCCCGCTCTATATGCTGCTACTTTCGGATACGAACTACTTCACGACGATCCGAAGCGGCAGGTTGTGGACCACCGTGACCGTAACGTTCGGTTGCGCCTTGACGAAGACACGTGCCGTGCCCGTCATGATGACGTCATACGACCCTGGAGCGATGGTGACGGATGAGGTAGAGCTACCACCGCCCGACGGACCACCGTTGAGGAAATCATTGCTGGAACCGCTCTTGGGACTCACGCCGCAGCCTGTGACGCCGAAGGCGACCACGATCACAGCCATGGCACCGATCAACGACTGCCAGGAACGCCGTCTCGACGGCATGCCAAAGAGGAAGATGCAGGCAAGCGCCGCGCTACCCTCTGCTATCCACATCGTGTTGGACTTTGGCTGGACGTTGAGGGCAATCGTGGAGCCTGCGGACGGGCCACAGGACACCATGACGTTTGCGCTCGTTCCTCCGTTAAAGTTAGGCGCCGTCGGCGCTCCGGAGCACGTAATGCCCGCGGGCGTCTTGTAACTCAGGGCAATCGGCGTTCCAACCGCAGCGAGTCCGTTCAGGGATGTGAACTGGACTGAGAACGTGGCGGTTTTACTGCTGGAAGAGACGACCTGGTATGTCGGATCGCTCTGCATCGAGAAATCGGGTGTCGTGCCCTCGCTGTAGACGTTTACCGTATAGGAAGCGGAGGAAGACGCATACGTGGAGCTGCTATCGACATACTCCGCGCTGATGACACTCTGACCGAGCGGGAGCAGCAGATTACCGTTGCCATCGAAGGGGATGGGGAACGTGGCGACCCCTCCCGTCACGTTTGCCGATCCAAGTCCCACACCGTCCGAGCGAATGAAGCCGACGGTGCCGGAGGAGACCGCGGCGCCATTCGCCGCCGTCAGCGTTGCCGTAAAGCTAAGCGACCCCGTGTTCAAGAAATTCACTGCATTGGCCGGGGTTGTCGCCAGCTTCAACGTGGTGTTGACATAACCGGTAGCGGCGCCCACTGAGATTGCGAGAGGAGACGAAGTTGAACCGGCATAGTTGCTTGTGTTCGGAACGAAGGTCGCGATCACCGCAGTCGTACCGGCTGGAAGCGCCCGACGTGCCACGGTGAATACGGCAGTTGCAACGGGACTTGCAGTAGCATTTGTGCCCAGGTTCAGGTTCGCTGAGCCGAGCAGGGAACCCGTGCTTGTCGTGAAGCGCACCGTACCGCTGGGAGATGCACCGTAGACAGGGTTCATGGCTGAGCCGGCTGTAGAGGTCACGGACGCCAGTAGCTGGAAGGTGGCATTCCGGGAGCTGGGAGTAAAGTCCGATGAGCCGATCGCTGTGACAGTCGGGGCGCCGGAAATTACCAGGCTCGGCGCAGCACCGGTCAGGCTGGTACTGCCATAGGTGTTGTCACCTGCGTACGTCGCCGTAAAGGAATGGGATCCCGGAGCTAACGTGGTGCTGGCGAAGGTAGCAAACCCCTCTGAGTTGATAGGGACTGCAGCGATCTGGTTGTTGTTGTCGAACACAGCCACTGCACCGGAGGGCGTACCACCGTCGTTCTTGTTCCCGGCCTCATAGACCTGGAAGGTGAACTGCACCGGCGTTCCATAAGGCAGCGGTTGACCGGTATAGGTCACCGGAAGCGGCTTGTTCTGTTGATCTGTGGACAAGAGAACAAGCGTGGACGGCACTTGGTAGACCGTGACCGCGACCGACGATGTGGCGGGCGCGTAGTTTGCGTCGCCCGCGTAGCGTGCGGTCAGTTGATAGCTAGTTGAGCCGCTTCCTACCAGGATATTCCCGATTGCGCTGTCGGAGGCTGCACCATTCGCCAGGGTGAGCCGTTCCACGCCCTTGCCGCCGGCCTGCGGAGAGGAGGTAGTGATCGCCACATCTCCTGTCGGCAGCTTACCGGAGCCAGTGACCTTCACGTTCAGCTGCACCGGATCTCCATGGTGGAAGGCAACATTGTTGAAGTAGGTCTGCCCATTCTGATTAAACGAAATGCTCACTGTAGCCACACCCGTGGGTGTCTTCCAGTTCTGGATCAGCTTCGCTACATCGACGCTGCCCAACCCGGAGGCGGCATCGTATCCCGTCTTAGCTTGATAGGCCAGCATGCCGCCCGACTGAAGGTACGTGCCTCCACAGTCCGGACTTCCACTGCTGCACTGCACCGTATTGGTTCCGGCGGTGATGTCGTGGAATGCAGTCGGCGCTGCCGCAGAGGTGGCATAGAGAGCGGGGTTCAGATTGCCCTGCGGCCCCTTGGCCTGGACCACCAGCGCCGCAATACCGCCGAAGGCCGCAGCAGCCGCACCGGTGCCGTCGAATCCGGTGTACTGCAACGATGCCGGTGATCCATTCACGCAATCCGCGGGATCGGCGCAACTGATGTAGACACTGCCGTTATTGATGCCGCCGAAGATCGATACATCCGGAATGACGCGCGCCGGGGCGGAGGCCGCCTGGCCGGGGACGCTGTCTGAGAAACCCATCTGATAGGTCGGCTGAGGATAGAAGGTCTGGGTGCCGTCGTCGTTTACCAGACCGAGCGTGCTGATACCGCCGCCGCTGGCAAAGACAAACGACGGAGACTGCTGTATCTGGTTCGTCGCCTCATCGCTGTAGTTGTTCGGCTGCTCCGGGATATAGCTCTTTGCCGAGGTGTAGCTGGTGTCCCCGTTCGTGGTGCTCCAGTATTGGGCAAAAGAGCTGAGATCGTTCGGATTCAACGTGCCGGCTGGCCCGTAGTAAAAGTCACTGGTCCCCACCGCCGTGTTGTACGGCGTGGATGCATAGCCATTCACTGCCAGGCCACGCGATGCCTGGTTTGGCGGGAGGCCGCCGTTCGTCACTGCATCGCACTGCGCCGAACCGCCAGAGCCCGATCCGACAACGGCGGAGATGCCCTGCGCAGCAGCCTGTTCCCAAATCGCGGAGAAGAGTCCGTTCACCTGCCCCAGGTCGGCCTCACATGCTTCGTAGCCAAAGACCAGAACCTGCGCCGTGTTGTCTTCCAGAGCTCGAATCGCGGCAAAGTCAAGTCCGCTGTCGAGCAGTGTCGTGGCCGAGGTGTAGACGTTCACCTTCGCCGCCGGAGCGGTAGCCGCGACAAGCTCGATCTCACCATACGTCGCATCGACATCGGAAGGAATGATGCCCGGGTCGTTCCCATCCACGACGACGGTTGGCGGGTTCGTCGCCAAGCCGAAGGTGGTGCGATAGTTGGCCGGAATCGCGACGTTGATGTTCGAGTCGCTGATGATGCCGACCGTCACACCGGTTCCATCGTAGGTCGAAGTGGGGATGTCGTAGATCGTCGCCAGGTCACCGGGCGAAACCGATTCCACCTGGCCGTTCCCGTCTGCGTACAGCGGCTGGGCCAGACCGGTCTTGCGGTTCAGCAGCATCCGCTGCGAGGTCTGTTTCGCCGGCGATTTGTAGTTGTTCATCGATGCAAAGCCGCGCACCACCGGCGCCAGGGCAGCCGGAATACTTGGGGCCGTCGCATTCGCACGGAAGGACTGACCGTTCACCACATAGTTGTGAATCTCGGTCTTGAACGACGAGCGCACCTGGCCGGTCGTGCCGGAGAACTCGATCGCCATCTTGCTTTTAAAGACCCGCCCTACCGTGAATCCTTCCGAGGCGAGGTAAGTGGAGACCGCCTGCACATCCGAGTCGGCGACGCCGAACTGCGCACCGAAGCTCTCCGGCGTCAACCACTTGTGAAAGCTCGGGCTCGCCGGATCCTGCTGCGCCCCCATCAGCTGCTTCAGCGCCTGTTCCTGAGCATCGCTGCGCTTCAGCACCACCATCATGTGGCCGGTGGGTGTGCTGTCCGGCACGAGGCCGTGGTCAAAGCGGGTCTGCGCCAGCGGCAGCGTGTTTCCCGTCAGCGGCACCGTCTGCGATGCGTTCACTGCGTCGAGCACGCGCGGTGTCGCCAGCGCCGGCACCTGTGCTAGAGAGGCGGGAGCTGTAAAGCTAAGCGCGAGTAAGGAGGTAACGACACTGAGCCGTGAGAGCTGGAGACGAATCGAAGACATAGCCATCCTGAAAGTAGTTCGTGCGACCGTTGATTCCGTTCTGTTGCGGCCCCCGAATCGGCGCCCGCCCGACGGATTCTGTACAGACCACTATGGGTCTCTATGAGTACTACTCCTCCGCATCCGCAGAGCGCATGCGGTACCGCTGCTATCTTGCATCGTCGCGATACTTGTTTGTCCAGACGAGACAAATGAATTCTTCCGGCATTTACAGCAATCCGTCCCAAATCGGTGCCGAATGCCGCTGCACCTTGAGCCCGCTCCCGTTCTCTTCCCTATATGTTCCCTATATGCCCGCTAGACCATTAGGTGGAGGCCAGAGTCGTCGTTGAGTGTAGCCGAACCGAGGAAGACTGTCTCGAAAAACTCTGCAAATCTTTCCTCTTAGGGTATGTATTGCTTGATTACTTGGTTACCGGGATACTATCTCGCTAACCCGTAACCCAGCCCTTGAAATACCCGAAAGATTGCAGATACCTCGGCGTTGTATTTCTATCGGTATGAACGTTCCGTTTCTGAAGAAGCGACGCCGTTCATCCTTCGACAAAGGCCTGCTTGCCGGGGCCATCGGCAGCGGAGCCGTCTTTGCCGTCGCCCTACTGGCCGGCACGCGCGAGTCGGCGCTTCCGCTCTCGGGCTCACCCCGCTTAAGGGACCTACGGTACTAACATCGGGCTATACGCACACTGGCCTGCCGAATCGGCAGGCTAGTGTGTTGCTGCAACGGAACCAATGGTTCAGCGTCCAGTCGTCTCGTGCTCCGGCATGGCCTGCACCTTGCTGTGCTTGGTCGAATACGTGAAGTAGATCGCCAGCCCCACCACCAGCCATACGCCCACCACGATCCAGGTCAGCAAGGGCAGGCTGAACATGAGGTAGAACGCGCTGATGATCCCGAGGATCGGCACCAGGGGCACCAGCGGCGTCTTGAACGGTCGCTTCAGGTCCGGATGCCGCTTGCGCAGGATCCATACCCCGGCGCACACGATGCTGAAGGCCAGCAACGTGCCCATGTTTACCAACTCGGAAAGCTTGTCGATCGGCAGGACCGCCGGCAGGAAGGCCACAATCGAACCCACCAGAATGTTCGAGATCCATGGCGTGCGGAACTTGGGGTGGATCGCGCTCGCCCACTTCGGCAGCAGCCCATCGCGTGACATGGAAAAGAAGACCCGCGACTGGCCCAGCAGCATCACCAGCATTACCGTGGCCAGCCCAAAGACCGCGCCGACCTTCACCAACAGGCTGCCCCAGGTCACGCCGGTCACATCGATGCCCACCGCTACCGGATCGCCCACGTTCAGCGCCTTATAGCTCACCAGGCCGGTCAAGGTCAGGGACACCATGATGTACAGAACGGTGCAAACGACCAGCGAACCCAAGATACCGATCGGCATGTCGCGCTGTGGATTCTTCGCCTCCTGCGCCGCCGTCGACACTGCGTCGAACCCGATATAGGCGAAGAAGACGGAGGCCGCGCCCGCGGCAATGCCACTGAAACCGAAGTTCCCTGCGGCATCCTTAGGCGGAATGAAGGGATGCCAGTTCACCTTGGGCAGTTCCGGATGCTGCATCAGGAAGTGGATGCCCAGCACCAGGAAGACGCCCACGCAGGCCAGCTTCACGATCACGATCAGCGTATTGAAGTTGGCCGACTCCTGAATGCCGATGACAAGGATCACGGTCACCAGCAGGATCACCAAAAAGGCGATCAGGTTGAAGACGCCGGTCACGTGCATCAGCCCCGATACATCGGTACCCGGCGGCATCGCACCCGCGCTCAACCACTTGCCGTGCAGGTTGTAGAGCACGGTGCCGGTCGTGGTAGTAAATCGCGCCATCCCCGGGGACAACACGATGTGCAACTGCTCCAGCAGCGAAACGAAATACCCTGACCAACCCGAGGCAACCGTGGCGGCGCCGAACGCGTACTCCAGCACCAGGTCCCACCCGATGATCCACGCCACAAACTCGCCCAGTGTCGCGTATCCATACGTATATGCCGAACCGGCGATGGGAATGATCGAGGCAAACTCCGCATAGCAGAGCCCGGCAAAGGCGCAAGTGATGCCGGCAAGAACGAAGCTGAGCGCAATTGCAGGCCCGGCGTGCTTGGCCGCGGCCTGACCGGTCAGAACAAAAATCCCCGCGCCGATCACGGCGCCGATCCCCAGGGTGATCAGGTTCACTGGCCCCAGCGACCGTTTCAGCGTGTGCTCACCCTCCTCGCTCGCCTCCTGCGTCAGCATCGAGAGCGGCTTGGTTGCAAAAAGTCTAGCCAAAGATCTGCCTCCAGAAATCTATCGTTGCGTCGTTCGTCCGCGTCTCTCAGCCCGGCACTCCCACCGGCCCACGCTGCCTCGACCGCACAGACGTTTCATTTTTGTCGTTCGAATGGAGCGACGCGGCTCCGGCTGCTTAGCGACCAATCGGCCGCAATCGCGTTATTCCCTATCCATCGGTACTAATAGCATTGTCACGGTTGCTGTGTAGAACCAAGTTCCGCGAAGTGTGGCTTTCTTGACGGAAAAGCCACACGGATCATCGCGCTCTTGTCTGCATTTACAGTGAAATGCTTTAGCGATCAGTTCTATCGCAAAAGTGCGAGAAAGTCCCGAACCCTTTGCTCCATCTCCTCGCCCGCTCTCGGGAGCAGTCCCGAAATCACCGCAACCGCATCGGCGCCTGCCGCGATCACCTGTCGTGCTGCCTTCTGCGTGATGCCGCCAATCGCCACTAAAGGCAGCCGTGTCAGCTCTCGTGCTGCGGCCACTCCCTCAAGGCCGACCGCCGGGTCTGGATTGTCCTTCGAACTCGTCGCAAAGACCGGACCGATCGCCAGATAGTCCGCTGCACCGCTCGCCACGGCCTCTCGCAACTGCGCCACGTTGTGCGTCGATACACCCAGCAGCCAGTTGCCGCCAATGATCTCGCGCACCTGCGCCGGAGCCATGTCCTGCTGGCCCACGTGTACGCCATCGGCCTCCGTCTCCGCGCACAGATGCACGCGATCATTCAGCAGCAGCACCGACTCACCGGCAGGAAAGATCGCACGCAGCACGCGCATGCGCTCGACCACGTCCCTATCGCTCGCCGGTTTGTCGCGATACTGCACCCAGCGGATGCCCGCACGATGGAGCGCGTGCGCGGCCGTTTCCAGCGGCAGACCTGCGCGCGCCAGCGTCTCGGCGTCGAGAATCGGGTACAGCTTCGGCAGCCTGCGCAACTACTGTTCGTCCGCCGTCGGTCCGTAACATCCCGGCACCGGCACGTCGTTCAGCCTCAGATACACCCCAAGCTGCGCACGGTGATGCACGTCATGATTCAGCACCCATTTGCGGATCGCCTCCCGTCGCGGCATGCGGATGATCTCGTAGCCGAACCAGGTCATCACCCACTCCTGCTGCATCGCCTCGTCGGTCGCCGCAGCCAGGTCAGCGCGTGCCTTCTCCACCCAGCCGTCGAAGCGCTCCAGCATCCGCGGCTTTGTGGCTGGCAGGAAGCTCGTGTTCTCCGGCTGGTTCTCTCGTGTCACGTCGAACCGTTCGCGCGTCAGGATGTCCGTCGTCCAACTCGGAATCTCCGCCACATGCCCTGCTAGAGCCTGCATGGAAAATGACTTGGCATGCGGCTTCCAATCGAACTTACCCTCCGGCACGCTGGCAAGAACCTTGCGCGTGCTCGCCATCTCCTCGTCGAATTCCTTTAAGAACGATTGACCGATCTCTTGCGCCATTTCATCTCCAGGGGGGAACTGAGCATCTTCACTGATCGGAGGCTGACTCTGCAACCGAGCCCAAGGTAAGACACATGTGGCAGTCTGTAGTGAAGCAGTCCCGGCGAGGTGTTGCACACGAGTGGCGATGATTGAGAAGGCACGTCGGGTAGGTCGACGATTTCAAAACCCAATCCCAACGTCGGTCGGGAGCTGGCCGACGATGCTGAAGGTCATTCCGCTATATCTGACCAACAAAGCAGAGCGGACGCCAAAGACACCGCTTGGCCCATTCCGCACGGATGCGCGAATCTTCGCGATAGAGCCGGCAACAGGGCTGCGTGTCACCTGGATGGGCCACTCGTCCACACTGCTTGAGATCGACGGAAGGCGCGTGTTGCTCGATCCGGTATGGGATCAGCGAGCCGCGCCCTTCGAGTGGTTGGGACCCAAGCGATTCTTCCCCCCGCCTTTGCGTTTGGAAGACTTGCCGCCACTGGACGCCGTGCTGCTCTCCCACGATCACTACGACCATCTCGGAGCCCATACCGTCCGGCACCTGACGCGCATGCCGACACTCGCCGCGACCCGCTGGATCGCCCCGTTGCGCGTGGGACGCATCCTGCACAGCATGGGCGTGCCCTCGGACCGCATCACGGAGCTGGATTGGACAGAAGACACACAAGTGGGAGCGCTCACCATCACCGCGCTGCCAACCCGGCACTTCTCCGGCCGAAGCCTCTTCAATCGCTTTCAAACGCTCTGGGCCTCCTTCGTCATCGCCGGACCGAAGCATCGCGTCTACTACGGCGCAGACTCAGGCGAGTGGCAGGGATTCGCGGAGATCGGCAGGCAGTATGGCCCATTTGATCTGACGATGCTCGAGATCGGAGCCTTCGATCCCCTCTGGGCCGACATCCACATGGGACCCGACGGCGCGGCGCGGACCTTTCGCGGCCTGGGCGGTACCGGCCTCCTGATGCCGATTCACTGGGGACTCTTCGATCTCGCGCTCCATGCCTGGCGACAGCCGATCGAACGCATCTTTGCCATTCCAGATCTGCCGATCTTTGCGCCCGAGCCGGGAGTGCCGACGGAAGTAACGCCGGGCGCCGAGATACGCTCCGAGTGGTGGCGTTGAGTCGAGCATCCGGAGAAGAAAGCACGCTGCCGTCTGTAGTACCCTTCAGCGACGCGCCACCAAGAGACCCCGATGACACCCGATACGCCCCAGTTCTCCACCGCCGAATACGGTCAGCCCGCCACTCCACCGCAGCCCACCATCGAACGCTGCCGTCTCTGCGGTTCGCCGCTCTCTACCGAGTTCTATCGCGTGCGCGGTCAAGCCGCATGCGCCAGTTGCGCCTCCGCCGCGCAAGCCGGCGCTTCAAGTAGCAGCGACGACAACACCGCGTTCGTGCGCGCTCTGCTGCTGGGCGCCATTGCCGCCCTCGTCGGCCTCGTCGCCTACGCCGCCTTCACCATCGCCACCGGCTTCTACATCGGCTATGTCGCGCTGGGCGTCGGCTATCTGGTGGCGAAGGCCATGAAGCTGGCCTCCGGCGGCATCGGCGGACGTCCGTACCAGATCGCTGCCGTCATCCTGACCTATCTCTCCATCGCACTTGCAGAGATACCGATCGCCGTCTGGCATCTGCATCTGTCGATGGCGCACCTGATGGCCGTCAGCGTGCGGCTGCTCCGCTTCGGCATCGCATCGCCTTTTCTCGAAATGCGCGACCCCATTCACGGCGTCATCAACGTCGTCATTCTGGCCGTCGGCATGCGCATCGCTTGGCGCATGACCGCCGCCGAACCGCTCACCGTGCAAGGCCCATTCCGCCTGACACCCACTACCAACTAAGCGTCTCCAAGCAAGCCTTTCTGTCATCTAAACCGGACCCTGAGCGTAGGGAAGGGTAGCGAAGAGATCTGCTTTCTCCCTGGTTGCTCGAGACCAGGCTACGGATCCGGAGTTTCCCGAAGGCTCTTCCGAACTGATAGATACTGGGAGAGCATGCAGGCTAGCCTCTCTTCCGCAAGTCCGTCGCGCTGCTCGGCCTGTGGTGCAACGCTCGCGCCCGGCGCGCGTGCCTGTCCGTCGTGCCACGCTTTGGTGCATGCGGCTCGGCTCGATGCCCTCTCAGCCGAAGCGCGGAAGCTGGAGTCCAGTGGCGACATCGCGGGAGCGCGTGCGCTCTGGACCGAAGCCCTCACCCTGCTGCCTCCCGGCGCAACGCAAGCTCAATGGGTTCGCGGCCATCTCGCTGCCCTTCCGCGTCCACCGGCGGCGAAGCCCAACTGGCTCGCGCGGCTCGGTCCCCTTGGTCCCTTCGTGCTGGTCATCATCAAGGGCAAGGGCCTGCTCTTCGCGCTCTTCAAATTCAAATTTCTCTTCAGTCTCTTCTCGTTTGTCGCCGTCTACTGGGCACTCTACGGCTGGAAGTTCGGCATCGGCTTCGCGGTCTCGATCCTCATTCATGAGATGGGCCACTACATCGACATCAAGCGTCGCGGCCTCCCGGCCGAGATGCCCGTCTTTCTCCCCGGACTCGGTGCCTACGTGCGCTGGCAGGCGCTCGGTGTCACCCAGGCTCAGCGGGCACAGATCTCGCTCGCCGGACCGCTCGCCGGATGGCTCGCGGCAGCCGTCTGCGCGCTGCTCTATCACCAGACGCACTCCATGCTCTGGGCCAGCCTGGCGCGCGCCGGTGCAGCCATCAACGTGCTGAACCTGATTCCCATCTGGGTGCTCGACGGCGGTCAGGCAGCCAACGCACTGGGGCGCAACGCGCGACTCGCCCTCATGGCGGCGGCTGTTGGCCTGTGGTGGATCGGCGGCGAAGCGATCTTCCTGCTGGTCGCGGTGGGCACGTTATGGCGGCTCTTCACGCTGACACGCGCCTCGATGCAGGACCGCCCCGAAGACGAAGGCTGGGACACGTTGCTCTACTACGTGGCGGTGATGGCCGCTTTGGCGCTCACCTTGCACGTGGTGCCTGGTCACGGCATCGGCAGCATGTAGGCGATAGCATATCTCGCATACGCGTCGTCCCGACCGAAGCGTAGGGCTCCCGCTCTTTAACCAGCCGCCAGAGCCGCAGCCTGTTCCTTTTGCCGCTCAAAAAAACGCTCCATAAACTTCGTATCGAAGCGACCTTCGCGGAACTCCAGATCTTCAAAGATCTTTCGGTGCAACGGGATCGTCGTGTGAATGCCCTCGACGACAAACATCTCCAAGGCGCGCTGCATCCGCGCCATCGCTTCGGAGCGGTCCTCGCCGTGTACGATCAGCTTCGCAATCAGCGAGTCGTAGTACGGCGGCACAAAGCCCTCAGCATACTGCGCCGTATCGACGCGCACGCCGTTGCCACCCGGTACGTTGAACGCCGTGATCCGCCCCGCCGAGGGCGTGAACTTCTCCGGGTGCTCCGCATTCACGCGACACTCGATGGCATGTCCGCTCATCGTTATCGGATCGGGGAGGATCGACGTAAGCTTTTCATCCGAGGCGATCCGCAGTTGTGCCTTCACCAGATCGATGCCCGTCACCATCTCGGTCACCGGATGCTCCACCTGGATGCGGGTGTTCATCTCGATGAAGTACATCTTGCCGTCTTCATCCATCAGGAATTCGATGGTGCCCGCGTTCTGGTAGCCGATCTGTTCCAGGCAGCGGCGAATGGTCTTGCCGATCTCTTCGCGCATCTTCGCATCTATTTGCAATGAAGGCGACTCTTCAATGAGCTTCTGGTGGCGGCGCTGGATCGAACACTCGCGCTCGCCCAGCGACATCACATGCCCATGCTGGTCCGCCAGCACCTGGAACTCGATGTGCCGCGGCTGCTCGATGAACTTCTCCATGTATAGGTCGCCATTACCGAAGGCATTCGCCGCCTCTGTATGCGCAGCCTGAAAGAGCGCAGGCAGCTCTTCCTTGGAGCGAATGACGCGCATGCCGCGACCGCCGCCACCCGCAGAGGCCTTCAGAATGACCGGATAGCCGACCGACTTTGCCCACTCCAGCGCTTCGCCCTCGCTCTGGATCACGCCCTCGGAGCCGGGTAGGATTGGCACCTTGGCCTTCTTCATGGCCATACGCGCTTTTTCCTTCTCGCCCATCAGTCGCGTCACCTCAGGCGGCGGTCCGATGAACTTGATGTTCGATGCGCGGCATACCTCCGCGAAGTTCGCGTTCTCGCTCAGCAGGCCGTAGCCAGGATGGATTGCATCCACATCCGCGATCTCCGCCGCCGAGATCACTGCCGGCACATTCAGGTAGCTCTCCGCCGAGCGCGGCGGCCCGATGCAGATCGCCTCATCGGCAAAGCGGACGTGGAGCGAATTGCGATCGGCCTCGCTATACACCGCAACCGTGCGAATGCCGAGTTCCTTGCACGCGCAGATCACACGCAGCGCAATCTCGCCGCGATTGGCGATCAGAACTTTCCGAAACATGTGTTCCCTTCGCGCCTGCCGGCGCTGTCACACACCCGAATCCGGGTGCCGCATCCTGACCCCGAGCAGCGCACAAGGGTAGGGTGGGATGAGCGGCATCCTGTCGAGATGCATCTCCAACATTTCGCGCGATGCATCATTATCTGGGCCGCACGGCGAACAGCTTCTGTCCGTACTCCACCGGCTGGCCTGTGGTCACAAAACGCTTCACGATCTCGCCCGCCGCATCCGATTCGATCTCATTCATCAGCTTCATCGCTTCTACGATGCAGAGCACTTGCCCTACTTCGACGACGTCGCCTGGCTTTACAAACGCAGGCGAGCCCGGTGACGGCGACTCGTAAAATGTGCCGACGATCGGCGACTTCACTACATGCAGTCCGGCCTCGTCATCCGCTGCCCCCGCAGATGCCGCGTCGGCCGCTGCCACCGGCGGCGGAGGCGCGGCGGCAGGCGCACCGGTCGGATGCGCATGCGCCACCACCGCCGGCTGATAACCCGCCGCCTGTTGGGCCGCCGCGAACTGCGCCAGATGCGCCAAATTCACCTGTGGCGCCTCGCCGGCAAACTTCAACCGTATCTTTAAGTCGCCCTTTTCTAGGTCGAACTCGCCAATATGGTTTTCCTTCAGGAACTCGATAAGCTGCTTCAGCTCCGCTATCTCTTCCGGATTCATGCTTCCCAGTCTCTTCTCTTCGGTTGCAGCATCTCGTACTGCGTCGCGTTTCTTTGCCATATGCTCACAACTCGATCCATGCCTTCGTCGCCGGCGTCAGAAGGCGCGCCCCGCGCCGCTCTACCACGACAGTGTCCTCGATGCGCAGACCGAACGCACCCGGAATATACACGCCAGGTTCGATGGTAATGACCATGCCCTTGCTTAGCAACGATTGTTGTCCCATGCCAATGCGCGGCGACTCGTGGATCTCCAGCCCTACGCCATGCCCGGTCGAATGCGTGAAGTACTCTTCCAGCTTCGCCGCGCGCAGTACACTGCGTGCCGCCTCATCCACCTCACCCGCCGCCACGCCGGCGGCCACCCGTGCGAGAGCATTCTCCTCTGCTGCCAGGACCGCGTCGTATGCCGCGCGCTCCCGCGCCGTGGCACGTCCCAGGTGCACAGTGCGCGTCATGTCCGAACAATAACCGTTGAGAATAACACCGAAATCCAACGTAACGAACCCGCGCCTCGGCAGCCTTGCCATGGACGCTGCGCCATGCGGCAGCGCAGAGCGCGGTCCGCTTGCAACGATCGTCGAAAACGACATGGCTTCTGCGCCCGCCAACCGTGCACGATACTCCAGTTCCGCCGCGACCGCGGCCTCCGTCAGACCCGGCCGCATGAAACCCAGAATGTGCTCGAACAGTCGCACACCCAACGCAGCCGCGTCGGCCATGTGCTCGATCTCGGCAGCGTCTTTCACCATGCGCTGTATTGCCACTACTGGTTCGGCAAGCGGCACGAAGAACGTCTTCGCGCTCTTCGAAGAACCCTTCAACGCCGCCTGCATCACATGCAGCGCAGACACAGCTGTCGATTCCCCGTCGTAATATGCGTGCTTCACACGAGTTGCCGCGAGCCAGCGGCAGGCCTCGGCCAGCGCCGGGCCCTTGGCAATGCGTACCTCTGCCGCCTTCACCTCCGCCGCAGCCTGGGCGGTGTAACGCCCATCCGTGACCATCAGCGCCTGCTGCGCCGTGATCGCCAGCGCCGCATTCGATCCGGTGAAGCCGCAAAGATAGCGAACATCCGGCAGATGAGTCACTAGCAGCGCAGCGATCTTCTTCGATGCCATCGTGGCGCGGAGATGACGGAGACGGAGGCGGTGATTCATCGGGAGAGAGTGAGCAGAACTTTCAGGATTGCCGATCAAGATTGCCGATCCTTTCACATCGCAATCTTCAGCAGGTGATACTGCAGATAGATCAATTGCGGAAGCCTGTGCGGCGGCTTAGCCACTGTCCGGCAAGATTCATAGCGCCGCCGATGAGTACGAACGCAAACCAGTGCACCCGCGGAGGCGTCGGGTACAGCTTCCCTTCCCCGGTCGATAAGCCGGAGAGAGATTCTTCCAAGGGAGGCCCGGTGAACGACATGGCCGCAGGTTACCGGGCAAGACTCTTCCGTTGCCTCGGCCGCACCGACTGCACCGGCTTCGCCTTCGGCCGCAGCGAAGGCTTCTCCTCCACTACCTGGCGCGCCATGTCTCCACCAGAACTCTGCAGATCCATCCAGTCATTCAGCCGCGACCGCTTGAAGCGCCACCGGTTGCCCAGCTTGAACGCCGGTACGAACCCCTCGGACGCATACTTATACAAAGTGTCCGCGCTGATGCCCAGATAGTCCGCCGCCTGGCGAATATCCATCACCTCGCGCGGCTCTCCTGTCACCGTCTGTGCCTTCATCGGAGTTTGATTCCTTCCCACGGAACTTCCTCCCGGGCAGCACCCCTTGTGATTCCCATCAGAGACCCGGCGTCTTGTATATACCGTGTTCCTGCGGGCTATTCAAGAGAAGTTTCCGCTCCGTTCCCCATGGGGGTCGGGTCTGCTGCTGTTTTTCCGGGTTTCGTCGGGTCTTCTCGCACTTTCGTGGACTCCTCTACATGGAGCGGCTGCGGTTCCGCAGTCCGACGCATCGAACAGGTCAAGCTGCCGCGTCTGCAATGAATGAGAGATTGCGGTTATGCTGTCGGCTGCAACCATCGAAGGGGCCTCGTGTTCGACCGAGAGATATTCAAATCAAAGCGGGTGACGCCTCCGACGTCGTCCGGCTTCCGCGCCTTGGGCGACATGGCACGCCTGCCTCGTCACCACTGGCCAATGGCCGCCATCGCAAGCTGCCTCTTTGCATTGGCCGGCCTACGCTTCACCATTCACAACTGGCATCACCCCGACGATCCGTCCCGTTTCGCTATGCCTCTGATCGTGATCGCGATCCTGCTCGGCGCATGGAATCGTTTCAGCCGCAAACGTTAGCGGCGCCCCTCAATGGGGCATATTGTCATCCAGCACTAGAGGTGCCCCACATCTCAGAGAGATAGGGGATACACAAACTTATCCGGAACATCCGTAGAGCAATGTTCCCTGCCGGAGCGACCGGCGTTTAAAATTTTTTGAAATTATTTGCCTATCTCGAGACATGTAATTTGTTCATAATCCAGTGTAACTCTCACGCCAACACCTGAGAAACTTGCGTGTAGTTACGACACGGGCTTGACAAACTATTGAAGCTATAGATGATTCTGCGCGCCACTAAGACAATATATTGTCTAAATTTGAGTATCCTGAATTGGCAGTCGCTATGGACAGACATAGCTGTGGAATCTATCTCACCAATCCATGATATTCAGGAGTTCATCCAGTAGTGAATAAGCCTATCCGTATTTCCCTCCCCCTCACTGCGCTTCTGCTTGCCAGCCCCACCTGGGCACAAACGCATCCACAGATCGCCGTATCCCCCTCCACTCTCGCGTTTAACGGATCGTCCGGGAATGTTTCTCAACAGCCGCTCACCATTTCATCCACCGGCAATGCGCCGCTCGTCCTGCAAACTCTCACATTCTCGAACGCTGTCTTCTCCAGTTCTTCGACTCATCTTCCTATGACCATTCAACCGGGACAGAGCCTGCAGATCAAAGTCAGCGCTCAGCCGGCCACGAATGTAGTCAGTGCCGGACTCTTTTTTGTTAGCAACTCCCAGTATCAGCGCTCTGTCCATCTGTCGGAGACGCCACAAACAGCAACGACCACCCATCAGGCGGACCTTTCCTGGAAGGCGCCAGCCTCGGGCGCCTCTGTCTCCAAGTACGACATTGACCGCGCTCAAGGCGGTTCGACGACATACACAAACATCGCCTCCACGGCCCCGTCTACCCTAAGTTGGGCAGATAACTCGGTCCAGGCAGGCCAGACCTACACGTATCGCGTGCGCTCTCTCAATCAGGACGGCGATACCAGCCAGCCCTCGAACACCGTCACGTTAAGCATCCCCTAAGGATGCTTTGAATAAGTATGAGTAGATTTCGGTTGAAAAAGAGAAAGCAGACTTCTTCACCGCCCCTTCACTTCGTTCAGGGCCCAGGTGAGATGACACCACAACTTATTCAGAGACTCCTAAGAAAGCGGCGAGGGCCCCATATCTCACAGTGATGTAGGAATCACAATGAAAACGCCTCTTATCGACAAATACAAACAGCTATAAAAGGGCTGCTTAACTCGAACGCGATGTGGCTGCAATAAAATCAGCGCACTCTTCATGTGTCTATTAAGTCGCTCGAAGAATGCGCTGATATCTCTTATGGAAAAAGCCGTTGCTAAGCCGACCGGCGATCAGTCATCGCGGCGATGGAGCGTCGGACGCTCATCGTCCGTCGTGGTCTGGCCGTTCTGACTTGTCTGACCGGCTTGCCCCGGTTGCCCGTTCGCATCGGGCGAGGTGCTGGCGCGGCGCAGCGACGGCTTCTTCTCATTGGATCCATCGCGCAGTTTGCGCTTGTTTTCGATCCGCGCCAGCCGCGCCTTCACGTCGTTAAATTCGGACGTCGTGACGATGTACTCTTCTTTTGGAGGCAGCAGATGGTTGATCTCCTCCTGCGTAGCCTCGATACGGTCCGGTGCCTGCGGGTGGTCGGAAAACGCCTTCGCCACCAGACCCGGCTTGGTCTTTTCCAGATTCGCGATCTTCTCGAACATGGCTGGCAGACCCTCCGGATCGTAGCCGGCACGATACGCATACTCGACACCTAAAAAATCCGCTTGCCGCTCGAAGTCGCGGGAGAACTGCAGGAAGGTGATCGGCACCGCAAGACCCGATGCCTCATACAGCCCGTACCCCAAACCCCCGCCGATGAAGATCAGCGGAATCGTGCCGAACTGCGCGTAGTTCAGGCGCGTCTGCTCGCGCATCGCGTGATGCGCAGCTACGTGCGCGATCTCATGCGCCATCACACCGGCCACCTCGGCCTCATTGTCTGCCGCCAGAATCAAGCCGCTGTTCACATAGAAGAAGCCACCCGGCAGCGCCATCGCGTTGATCTCGTCCGAATCAATCACCTTGATCGTGAACGGCACCTTCGCATCGGAGTTCTTCACGATGTTCTGGCCGATGCGGTTCACATACTCGGTCACCACTGGATCGTTGATGAACTTGACGCTCTTCTCGATCTCCATCGAGACGCCCTTGCCCTCTTTGATCTCGGTCTCGGTCGAATACCAATTGCCCAGCCCGCGTCCACCGATATCGCGCGTGCCCACCGCGTTCACATCATCGATGCTCCCCGGCTTCACGCCCGGCATCACCCCATTTGGGCCCGGGTCCGGGGCGGTATTCTTCCGTGCGCGGATCGCCGTATCCTGCATGGCGGCCGCTTCAGCCGCCGTGGGCTGATTGTCCGGATTGTCCTTGTTCTTTTTATCCTTCTTCTTCTTGCCGCTGGTATCGTCCTGCGTCCCTGAAGGCGTCGGAGTGGCGGAAGGCGCGGGAGTGCCCGCAGATGGCGTTGTGTCGGTCGGCACGGTCTGGGGGGTGCCAGTCACGGGCGGGTTGGTGCCGACAGGCTGGGTGGTCTGCTGCGCCTGCAGGGTCATCGTCGCCATGGCGAGGAGCGCAGGCAGCAAAATCTTAGATTGGAGACCGGACACCCGCATAGCACCACCTCAGGAAGAGGCTAGCCGGACAGCCCAACGGGCGGGCAGCTCGGACAGAGCCGCTGCTTTGACTACTATACGCCGCGAAAGGTGAGCGGCGCCCCACATCACTTTGTGAGATGTGGGGACAAGCCACGCCGTACACCAGAGCCGATGTGCGCGACCGCAGGAAGCGAACCCGGCGATATGCGCGTGAGCGCGTCTGCCGGGATGGCTAATCTTCAGTCGTAGTACTCCAGCCCCAGGTGCGTTATCAGCTCCTCACCCTGGATGTGCCGCAGCGTGTTCTTCAGCTTCATCGACTGGATGAACAGGTCGTGCTCCGGATAGAGCCCCGCCGCCGTCATCGGCGATTTGAAGAAGAAACTCAGCCACTCCTGAATACCCAGGTGCTTCAGCTCCGGCGTCCGCGAGGCGAGATCAAGAAACAGCACCAGGTCCAGCGCCAAAGGCGCCGCCAGGATGGAATCGCGGCAGAGAAAATCGACTTTTATCTGCATCGGGTAGCCGAGCCAGCCGAAGATATCGATGTTGTCCCAGCCCTCTTTGTTATCCCCGCGCGGCGGATAGTAGTTGATGCGGACCTTGTGATAGATATCGCCGTATAACTCCGGATACAGCTCAGGCTGCAGTATGAAATCCAGCACGCCCAGCTTCGATTCTTCCTTCGTCTTGAACGATTCCGGATCGTCCAACACTTCACCGTCGCGGTTGCCCAGGATGTTGGTCGAATACCAACCGGCAACGCCCAGCATGCGCGCCTTAAAGGCCGGCGCCAACACCGTCTTGATGAAGGTCTGGCCGGTCTTGAAGTCCTTGCCGCAGATGGGCGCACCCGTCTTCTTCGACAACTCCACCAGAGCGGGCACATCCACCGTGAGGTTCGGCGCACCATTCGCGAAGGGGATCCCCTCACTCAGCGCAGCATAGGCATAGATCTGTGACGGTGCGATCGCCGGGTCGTCCTCAAGCAAGCCTTTCTCAAACGCCTCGATCGACTGGTGACACGCCGATTGCTCCAGGAAGATCTCCGTCGAACCGCACCAGATCATCACCTGGCGGTCTGTCTTTGTCTTGAATGCCTGAATATCGTTGCGCACCTGTTGTGCGAGGTCGCATTTGCTGCGTCCCTGCTTCACATGGCTGCCGCTCAGCCGCTTCACATAGTGTTGGTCGAAGACCGCCGGCATAGGCTGAATTCCTTCGAGGAACGGCTTGATCGCCTCCAGGTGGTCGCGCTCCAGCACTGCCGCGGTTTTGGCCGCCTGATACATGTTCACATCGTAGATATCCCAGCCGGTGAAGACGATGTCATCCAGCTTCGCCAGCGGCACAAAATCCTTGATCAGCGGGGTCTGGTTGTCCGTCCGTTTGCCCAGCCGAATGGTGCCCATCTGCGTCACCGATCCAATGGGCTTCGCCAGTCCGCGGCGCACCGCCTCCACTCCGGCAATCAGCGTCGTCGCGACCGCCCCCATGCCCGGAATCATGACTCCCAACTTGCCCTTCGCGGGCGCTATCGTCTGCTTGGCAGCGGCATCCTGGCCGCTGTCCTTCGAACTCGTCATCTCTTGCTTATCCATCCTCTCCAGTCGATGCCATCGCGTAAACACCTTAGTCTGACGCCCCACCCTGCCTTTGGCAAATGATGAGGCGCAGACCGGCTGTCTAAAAAGGCTGAAGGCCGGCGCAAATCCCTTCAGGCCTCCGAGGTCCGAACTCGATTCCGCCAGTGCGTCCAGACAAACCAGGCAAAGCCCGCGATCAGCACCAGCACCACCACCAAATGGAAGCGGTGAAAGATCTCCTTGAATCGCGGATCGGACTCCCAGCCCGCACCCAGCTTCATACCCACAAAGGCCAGCGCATAGCACCAGGGCCAGGAGCCGAGAAAGGTGTAGAGGTGGAAGCGCAGCTGCGGCATCCTGGCAATGCCCGCGGGAAGCGCGATGAACGTCCGCACCACCGGCAACAGACGGCCGAAGAAGACGGTGATGCCGCCATACTTCTCGAAGTAGTGTGTCACCCGGTCCAGATCATGCTGGCTCAACAGTACGTAGCGACCGAACTTCTCCACCAGAGGACGGCCGCCATAGGCACCAATCCAATACGCCACCACCGAGCCCAGGTTGCAGCCGATCGCGCCCGCCGTCGCCACGCCCAGCAGGTTCAGCTTGCCGAGATGTACAAGGTAACCGGCGAAGGGCATGATCACCTCCGACGGCAACGGGATGCACATCGACTCGATGCCCATCAACAATGCCACACCCCAGTAGCCCGAGGCCGAAATCACCGTAATGATGAAGTGCGCTAACGCAGCAAGGATCTTTTCGCTCATGCTCGGCTGAGTATACCGGTCGAATTCAATACGAGGAGCGCGGTGCCCACATCTAAAAGAGATGTGGGCACCGCATACGGAAACGTCTACTGATCAAGAGAACTGCTTGTCTCACGCAACACGCTTACGCCGGCAGCATGGCCAGTTGCGCCTCAATCCTCTGTCGGTGCCTGCGCACGCACGCGGCATCCGCGTCATTCCGCACCCGCGGCTCAATCGTCCGCAGCGCCGTGAGCATGCGTCGCAATACGAAGGGGTCCTGCTTCGCGTACACAAGGATGTGTCCGAAGACCGCATCAGCGATCTCCGGAAAAGTCGCCGTGTCGGCGATCAGCCGCACCACGCCGCCCTTGTCCTTGCGTGCTGAAGGCACGAGATCGCGCTCCGCCAGCACACACAGCCCTTCGCTGAGCCGGTCAATGCCGTACACCGCTGTAAAAGGATCGTTGATGCCCGGCGACAGCGCCCGGATCGTCACCTCGGATAGCTGCTGGAAGGTGAAGCGAACATCCTGCGCCGGCGTCCGTTGCGGGCCGAAGACACACGCCGCGTTGATGGTCGTCTGCATTCGTTCGAGGGCTGCTGCAATATCCTCACCGGCGGCAACGGCTACCTCCGCCAGCGCCGCCCCGCGCACAATGTAGTCCCCGGGCCGATGAACCAGCCGCACTATGACTCTGTTACTCGTCGCGTCATCCAGAATCTGCTGCAGATCCACCACCTGCAGGTATCCCGATGCCGCCGCCGTTACCGAGCTGGCTCCATACATATCCGGCTCGCTCGCATCCGGGGCAGCGGGGCGCCCCGCGCTTGACGGGAACAGCCGCCCCACCTCCGCCACCATCTCCCGGCCAATCGTATCGACGATGTGCGAAGCCTGGATCGACGACGATACATGATGAATGAAAAAAATCAGCAGGATCAGGCTGATCAGCGTCATCAGTATCGCAACTGTCGTCGCAATCGATGGCACGAACCCCGCCGACCCCGTACTGCCCCGGATCGTCCGCACCACCAGCACGCTGTAGATAAAAGTGGAGACGAACGTGCCCAGCAGCACCTGCGTCACGCGGTCGCGCATGAAGTTGCGCAGCACCCGCGATCCGTACTGCTGCGAGGCGATCGACAACGCCACCGAAGCCAGCGAAAATGTAACACTGGCGGCCGTAATCATCGATCCGGCAATCGTTGAAAGCAGCGACCGCGCTCCCTCCGGACCACCCGAGTAGGCCCAGTCCAGCGTCGTCCGCAGACCCGGATCGAGCCTCCGATCCAGAGCCACCATGCCTAGAGCCGCCACCGCCGCCAACACCACCATGACGGTGGGCACGAACCAGAACCCAGTGCTCACCATCTCTCGCCAACGCTGCCAAGCCAGCCGCATCCTTGCTCCCCTTGCGCAACGCTCGTAGGATGCGCAATAACCCGGAACATACACACCTCTTCGCGACGAACGCTCCACTCACAGCATCCACATTTATGTCAGGTCAACTATGGGAGGTTGAGACGGTACAGCAATCGGAAAATGGCACGCACCGGCGTCGGTGGAAATGGGTAGGCATCTCCCTGCTGCTCAGCGTCTTTGTACTGGGCATCGTAGTGGAGGTGGTCTTGCGCCACGCCTCACCCATCCTTAAGGGCCGGGTCATTGAAACCCTCAGCACGCGCTTCGACAGCAAGGTCGAGCTCGATACGCTGAACGTCTCGTTGATCGGCGGACTTGCTGTCTCCGGACATGGCCTCCGCATCTATCCCCCGGACGATGTTGTCGCCGCAGGTGCGAAGGACCCGCTCATCGCGGTGCATACCTTCTCCTTCCATGCCGGCCTCATCGGACTTTTCATCAAGCCCATGCACGTCAGCGCGGTCCACGTCACCGGCCTCGCCATCCACATACCGCCGAAGGAATATCGACGGCAGGGCGCGCAACCGAACAAGCACAAAGGCAAAATCAAGATTCACGTCGGCGAGATCGTCTGCGACGATTCGCAGCTCATCATCGGCACGGCGAAACCCGGGAAAGACCCGAAGCTCTTTAACCTTAAGCACATCGTTCTCCACGATGTCGGTCCGGGCAGCGCGTGGCCCTATGACGCAACGCTTACCAACGCCATTCCACGCGGCGATATCCACGCCACCGGCAGCTTTGGACCATGGAAGAACGAAACCCCCGGCGACTCACCAATCACCGGCAAGTACGCCTTCGATCACACCGATCTCAACACCATCCACGGCATCGGCGGCATGCTGTCCTCCACCGGCTCTTTTACCGGCCTGCTTGATCGCATCGCCGTCGATGGCACCACCGTCACACCGAACTTCTCGCTCGACACCGCCAACACTCCCGTGCCCCTCGAAACGCGCTTCCATGCCATCGTTGACGGCACCAGCGGCGACACCTATCTCGAGCCCGTCAACGCAAAGCTCGGCGATACGGAGTTCAGCTGCAAAGGCGCCGTGGTGAACGTAAAAGGCAAGGGCCACATCATCGATCTCGATGTGGACGTGCCCGACGGCCAGATCCAAGACTTCCTCAAGCTCGCCGTCAAGACCAACCCGCCGGTCATGAACGGCAACATTCGCCTTCACGCGAAGCTACACATCCCACCCGGTAAGGAGAGCGTGACCCAGAAGCTCACCATGCGAGGCAACTTCGGCCTCAGTCGCATTCACTTCAACAGCGCCAAAGTGCAGGACAAGGTCGACATGCTCAGCCTGCGCGCACAGGCCGAGCCGGACAAGGCCAAGCCCGGAGCACCCGATGTCCATTCACGCATGAACGGCACCTTCCACCTCGCCATCGGACACCTCGACTTCAGTCATCTCGACTACGCCCTGCCTGGTGCCACGGTGCAGCTCGCCGGCCAGTACACGCTGGATGGAAAGAAATTTGAGTTCGCGGGAAAGGTGCGCACCGACGCCAAGCTCTCCCAGATGACCGCGACCTGGTGGAAGTCCTGGCTGCTGAAGGGCGTCGATCCCTTCTTCCACAAACACGGCGCCGGCGCGGAGATCCCGGTCAAGATCAGCGGCACCAACACGTCGCCGAAGTTCGGTTTGAATATTGGCGGGAAAGACTGAAACACCTTCAATCAACTGTCATCCCGGCCTAAGCGCGTGCCACACATCTCGTAGAGATATGGAATCACAAAACGATGCCGCGATATCCCGGGCTACGTCGATCGCTTGCTGACTGGTTCGCGCCTAAAACACTCAAGAACGTGATCATTCACCATCCCCCCCGCCTGCATCCAGGCATAGACGATCACCGGTCCCACAAATTTGAAGCCACGCTTCTTCAAGGCTGCGGATATCTCCTCCGACAACGGCGTCTTGGCCACCACATGACCGGTCGTGCTCACGATTGGCTTGCCGCCCGCCATCGCCCATACCGTCTTTGCGAAGCCCTCGCCTTCCTTCTCTATCGCGAGATACACTCGCGCTCCCGCAATCGTCGCTTCGATCTTCGCGCGCGAGCGGATAATACCCGCATCGGCCAACAGCCGCGTCACATCCTTCTCCGCAAACTGCGCCACCTGCTGCGGATCGAAGCCACGAAACGCCGCACGAAACGCCTCGCGCTTCCGAAGGATCGTCAGCCAGGAGAGCCCTGCCTGGAAGCCTTCGAGCATCAGCATCTCCCACAGCATGCGACTGTCATGCTGCGGCACGCCCCACTCTTCATCGTGGTAAGCGCGGAGCAGAGGGTCGCTCTCCGCCCAGGGACAACGTCGTACTTCCTTCATGGCTGATCGTCTTTCACTTCGGCTGGAACCTTGTGGAAGCATTCTTCCTAAACTCTCGCGGCGACGGCCTTTTTGACTGCCGGCCGGCCACCTTTGCGCCCATTCTTCCGGGCGGCCATCGTCTTCGCCGTGCTCTTCGCCTTACCGCCCCACGCGCCCATACGGCTCGCGGTCCATCGTTCGGACCCGAAGACCCCCTCCATCAGCGCGGGCAGATAGATGTCTGCGTCCAGCTTCGGAAAATGGAGACCATAGCCAGAAGGTGATATCTCGATCTCATCCAGTTGTGCCGCTGTTGCGTGCTCTACCCCCTCAACATCCTTCGGAGAGAAAAAAATCCCTAGGTTCGTGTTGAGTTGAACAAGAACGCCGTGAAGTCTCCGGTCGTAGCGCGCCGACACAGCCCTTGGCGTCTGTTCCGCAAATTTCTTCGCACGCATTGTTGCTAGTTCGAACTCGTCAGACGTCGCCATGAATCTTCTCCCATGCATTGCAAAGCAGCTGTTGATTCTTCACCAAGTCTCGCCGGATCGATGACAGCTCGTGCCGCGCAAAGCCGTAGTTTTCGCGAAGTTCAATCGCACCTTCCGGACACTGCAGTAAATACATCGCTTCCTTCCCTTTGCCGATGGCGTGTACATGCGCGGGTCGGTGATCATTTGGGTAAACCACGATGCGAATACCTCGAAGCTGCAACACTGTCGGCACAGCGCAAGCATACTATAAAACCCAAGCGCTTGGGTTTATGGGCGATACGATCTGTATCCCGGCTCACTCCCCTGCTACCATCGAAATAAATAGAGGAGAGATTGCACATGGCTGAGACCCTCGCCGCCCCCGTTACAACCGAGACCCCGTCCCACGCGCCCGAACCGGCCAAGAAGCCTGAAACACCCATCAAGCGCCAGATGGTCGGCTTCACCTTCTTCAAGATCATGCCGGAGTGGCGTCGCCTGCCCTCCGCCGATCGCTCCGAGCACAAGCGCCTCTTCGCGGAGGTCATCGCGCGCTGGAACCAGCCTGGCCGCTTGGTCACCCTCAGCTACTCCACCGTCGGCCTGCGCCCGGACTGCGACATGGTCCTCTGGCGCATCTGCTACACCGCCGAAGACCTCAGCGAGATGACCGCGGAGTTGATGGCCACCCCCCTGGGCGGCTACCTGCAGATCGCCAACAACTACCTCTCCATGACCAAGCGGTCGCAGTACTTGATCGGCCACGAGCACGAGGGCCAGCACGACTCGCGCGGCGCCATCCGCCCCGGCGGTCAGAAGTACATCTTCATTTATCCCTTCTGGAAGACGCGCTCCTGGTATCTGCTGCCGATCGAAGAGCGCCAGCGCCTGATGAACGAGCACATCCGCATCGGCCATCTGTATCCGCGCGTCAAGCTCAACACGACCTACTCTTTCGGCATCGACGACCAGGAGTTCGTTGTCGCCTTCGAGAGCAACTACCCGGAAGACTTCCTCGACCTGGTGCAGCAGCTCCGCGAGACCGAGATCAGCGCCTACACGCTTAAGGACACGCCGATCTATACTTGCATCCGCATGACGCCCGAGGCGATGCTCGACCGACTAGGCTAGACATACCGGCTCAGAAATAGCTGTCATCCTGAACAAAGCGAAGGACGGCAGTTGGCCCGCGGCGCCACAAGTCTCGACCCCGGAGCGAACCGCAGCAAGGCTGATCCAAAATGCCCACCGCCAAGATGCCCACAGCGAGGAAAACCACAGCGAAGAAGCGGTCTGCAAAGGCCGCTCCTGCGAAAGCTCGCGTGACAAAAAAGGCGAGCAACGCAAAGCTCCGCACGTCACCCGAGCGCGTCGCCGCCATCCTCGCCGGCCTGCGGAAGGCGCATCCCGACGCTACCTGTGCGCTTCTGCATACAAACCCATGGGAGTTGCTGGTCGCGACCATTCTCTCCGCGCAGTGTACGGACGCGCGCGTGAATATGGTAACGCCCACGCTCTTTCAGCACTTCCCTACGCCTGCTGCCATGGCCGTCGCCTCCCTTCCCGAGATCGAAGCGCTCATCCGCACCACAGGCTTCTACCGCAACAAGGCCAAATCGATGTCCGGCGCGGCAAAGGCGGTCGTGAAGGACTTCGGTGGCAAGGTGCCGCGCACCATGGACGAGCTTTTGACGCTGCCCGGCGTCGCACGCAAGACCGGCAACGTTGTGCTCGGCGTCGCCTATGGCATCGCGGACGGCATCGTCGTCGACACCCATGTGCTGCGACTCTCACGCCGCCTGCAGCTCACCCTGAACACCGAACCGAAGAAGGTCGAGCAGGACCTGGTCAAGGTCATTCCCAAGGGCCGCTGGATCGCCTTCAGCCATGAACTGATCCTGCACGGCCGCACGACCTGCATTGCCCGCAAGCCTCGGTGCGCCGATTGCACTATCGAACCCCAGTGCGACTCAGCCGATAAGACCTGGTCCAGCCGTGAAAACGGGCCGATTTAGTCGGACTAATCTCGTGACACTATCAGAGTGAGTGGGATCCACGGCGTGCAGCCTCAACTTATCTGACACAAGCGGCAATTCCTGCTACTCGGTTCCAAGAGAACGCAAGGAGTGCCTCATCTTAGGAAGCCGTAATAGATCGCGAGTGATGGCGGCTTCGGCGATGACATTGCTTCTCGCGTCGGTTTTGGGTGGCGGTGCGGCAGCCGTCGGTCAGTCCAACACCGGTCTCAGTCTGCACGATGCCATTGCGCAGGCTGAGACCGGCCCCCAGGCACGCGAAGGACAGGACCGCGTCGATGCGGCCCAAGGCCTGGTCACCCAGGCCGGACTCCGTCCGAACCCCAGACTCTATCTGCAGTCCGAAGATATCCGACCCTGGGCAGATAACTTCGATTTTCCGAATGCGACGGAAGACTACGGCTATCTCGGGCAGATGATCGAGCTTGGCGGCAAACGCGGCAGCAGAGTCAACCTTGCGAAAGCAAATGTTCGCCAGGCGCAGGCGGAACGCAATCTGCTGATGCAGCAGATTGCCGCGCGCGTGGCAGCCGCCTACTGGTCGGCTGTCGCAAGCGAAGGGATCGTGCGGCTGCTGGAGACCGATATGCAGGCCGTGGATGAGATCGTTCGCTACAACAAAGAGCGGGTGGACGCCGGGGCCATGTGCGGCGTCGATCTGCTGCGTATGCAGATCGAGCGTGATCGCCTGCAACTCTCGCTCGACGCAGCGCGACGCGAGGCGATCCTGGCAAAGATCGAACTGCTGAAGCAGATGAGCCGTCCTCCCAGCCCCACGCAAACTCCCACCGTGCTCAACCTCACAGACAGACTGGATGCGATGGAACCTGTAAGGACCGAATCAATAGACAGCGTCCTAGCCGCGCGAGCGGATGTCCTCGCGGCGCAGGAGGCTGTTTCCGCCGCCCAGGCCGATGTGAGGCTGCAAAAGTCCCTGGGCGTTCCGGATCTCGATCTGCTTGGCGGCTACAAACGGAACAACGGGACGAACACCATCTACTCCAGCATGCAGTTCCCTCTCGCCTTTCGTAACCGAAACCAGGGCGAGGTAGAGCGTGCGCAGGCCAATGTTCAGCTCGCGCAGGACCAGTTGCAGCAGCTGGAGATCTCGGTCAGCGCCGAGGTGCAGGCTGCACAAGAGGCATACACGCAACAGGAGGCGGTTGTGCGTACGATCCTGCCCGATATGCGAGCCCGCGCGAAGCAGAACCTCGCCATCATGGACGACGCCTACAGAACCGGCGGTGTGGACCTGCTGCGCTATCTCGATGCAGAACGAACCGAGTTCGATGTGGAAGTAAGCGCGTTGCGGACGCTGGCTGAGTTTCAGCAGGCAGCGTTGCGGCTGCGGTTTGCCTATGGAGCGCAGCCATGAGTCGTCGATTGCTCTTCCTCGCTACCGTGACGCTCGCACTCCTGCCTGCAGGCTGCAGCAAAAGCTCCAGTGATTCCACGTCTGACTCGAAGCAGAACGGCGCAGCCTCGGGCGGCTCCGCACAATCCTCCGATGCACAAGGCAAGCCGGACAAGAGCAGTGAAGGCGGAGCGCAGCCGAGCGACACGGTGCACATTCCGGTTGCCGACCAGCAACGCGCCGGCATCCAGGTCGCCTCTGTGATGGTTGAGCAAGTCCCCAGATCGCTCTCCGTGGCCGGCCAGGTGCAGATGGACGATCAACACACTTCGCACCTGGGCACGATTGCGGATGGCCGCATCACCGCCGTCAACGTGCTGCCGGGAGCGAGTGTCCATCGCGGTCAGCTGCTCGGCAACCTGCATGGCCACATGGTTCACGAAACCGTCGGCGCGCTGGTGCAGGCGTATGCCGAAGCAGATCGGCAGCGCGGCGCCGTCACCTTCGCACAGCAGGCCCAAGCGCGCTATCACCACCTCTATTCCATTCAAGCCGCCTCGCTTGAAGAGTCGCAGCGCTCGGATCAGGAGCTATTACAGGCGCAGAAGATGCTGGCTGATGCAGAGGCCAGCGTTCATATGGAACGCGAGCATCTCTCTGAGCTGCTCCAGGTCGCGCCGGATTCGCTCAACCCCGGCAACCTCTACGATCGCGAACTGATTCCTATCCGATCCCCAATCGACGGCGTCGTCATCGCAAGAAACATCAGTGTCGGCCAGGTCGTCGACACCGGCTTCGATGCCTTCGATATCTCGAACCTCGCCACGGTCTGGGTCACCGCAGCGGTCAACCAGCAGGACCTCTCGTTGATTCATAAGGGTGCCCACGTTGACATCATTACGTCGGCATCGCCCAACCAGGTCTTCGCCGGCCGCGTCGACCAGATCGGCGATACCCTCAATCCCGACACGCGGACCGTACCGGTGCGCATCGTTGTTCCCAACCCCGGCACTCACCTGCGTCCAGGGATGTTCGCTACTGCGCACATTGCAGAGCCCGCAACACGCGACGCCGTCTTCGCTCCGGAAGCAGCCCTCCAGGACATCAATGGCATGAAGGTTGTCTTCGTCACCGATGATGGACAGACCTTTCACGCGCGCACGGTCAACGTGGGAACTCCTTCACAAGGCAAGGTAGAGATCGTCGACGGACTGAAGGCAAGCGATCGCATCGTGGTCAACGGGGCATTCATGGTCAAGTCCGAAATGCTCAAGGGCACGATGGGAGACGGCTAACGATGCGTCGTCTAGTCGACTTTTTTCTTTCCAACCGCTGGCTCGTCGTCGCGTTGCTGGTGGTGCTCATCATTAGCGGCATCACGGTCATGTTTCACCTTCCGCTGGAGGCCTTCCCCGACCTCACCAATAATCAGGTCGTTGTGATTGTGCAGTGCCCGGGCATGTCGCCGGTCGAGGTCGAACAGCTCGTCACCTATCCCATCGAGACATCGATGATGGGCATGCCGAAGCTGCAGATGGTGCGATCGACATCGAAGCTCGACCTGTCTATGGTCACCGTCATCTTCGACGACTCCATGGACAAATACCTCGTGCGTCAGCTCGTGGCCGAGCGTCTGAATCAGGTCCAAAGCCGCATTCCCGCGGGTCTGCAGCCGCAGATGAATCCCATGTCCACGGCCTTCGGCGAAGTCTACCAGTACACCGTTGCCGCGCCGAAGATGTCTCTCATGCAGATCAAGACATTGCATGACTGGGTGATCCGCTATGCGCTGTTGACCGTGCCTGGCGTCAGCGAGATCAACTCCTGGGGAGGCGAGACCAAGCAGTACACCATCGAGCTCGATCCCGAAGGGCTGCGTCGCTACAACCTCACCCTGCACGATGTCGTCTCTGCCGTCACCGACAACAATGCCAACTTCGGCGGAAGCTACATCGAGCACGCGGAGCAGCAGTACACCGTGCGCGGACTAGGTCGGGCGGAAAGCATCGACGATCTCGGCAACATCGTCGTGTCCACCTCTGCTGCGGGTGGCATCCCGGTGCTGTTGAAGCAGGTGGCCACCATTGCCACCGAACCGTTGCCGCGCCACGGCGCCGTCATGAAGGACGGCCATGGCGAGACCGTCTCCGGCATGGTGATCATCTTGCGCGGGGAAAACGGCCAGAAAATTATCAAAGAGATCAAACAGAAGATTGCCTCGCTCAAGCTGCCGAACGGCGCAACGATCGTCCCCTTCTACGACCAGTCCGACGTTATCAACGCCACCACCGCTACGGTTCGGCGCAACCTGATTGCCGCCGCTGTCCTGGTTCTGGTGATCCTGCTTGTCTTTCTTGGCGACTGGCGTGCCGCTATCGTGGTGGCGCTTACCATCCCGCTCTCGCTACTGTTCGGCTTCATCGGCATGGACCTGTTCGGCATCTCCGTCAACCTGATGAGCCTGGGCGCCATCGACTTCGGCACCATCGTCGACGGCTCGGTCGTGATGGTCGAAAACTGCATGCATCGGCTGGAGACAGGCGACCCCGCAAAGCCGCTGCGGGATGTTATCCGCGATGCAGCCCACGAGGTCTCCCGCCCCGTCATCTTCGGTGTCCTCATCATCATCGCGGTATATCTTCCGGTGCTGACGCTACAGAGCCTGGAAGGCCGCATGTTCCGGCCTATGGCGGTCACGGTAGTCTCTGCGCTGACCGGTTCCCTGCTGCTCGCGCTGTTTGTCGTGCCCACCCTGTGCACCGTAGCACTCCGTCATCGTGCGAAGGTATTGCGAGACGGCAAGCAGGAAGGCGCAGAGACGGACGAAGCACAATCCTCCTGGTTCGATAAAATTCGCCAACGCTATGGCGCCTCACTCACAAAAAGCGAACAGCACCGCAAGCTCATCCTCATCGTTTCGCTCGCACTCATCGTGGTCGCTCTTGGCTCCATCAAATTCATCGGTACGGAATTCATGCCGAAACTCGACGAAGGCTCCATGGTCGTCACCTCCAAGCGGCTGCCCGGCATCTCGCTTACGGAATCAGTCGCTATCGGCAATCAGATCGAGACGATCATCAAGGCAGCTCCCGGCGTGCAAAGTGTCGTAACCAAGCTGGGGCGGCCGGACCTCGCTACCGAGGCCATGGGTGAGTACGAGTCGGACTCCTATCTCAACTTCACTCCGGAGATGCAGAATGCCAGCCCAAAAAAGAAGAAGCAGTTCGCCGATGCGCTGGAGCATTCGCTCGACAAGATTCCGGGCGTCACCTATGAATTCACCCAGCCCATGCAGATGCGCATGGACGAGACCATCACCGGCACGCGCGGCGATGTAGCTCTGAAAATCTTTGGCGAGGACCTCAACACACTTGAGGAGATGGCTCACCAGGCGGAAAAGATCATTGCCGGCGTTCCCGGCGCCTCGGAGACGCAGCGGGAGATCATCGCCGGCGCACAGGAGCTGCAGGTCCGCATCGATCGCCACGCTGCGGCTCGATATGGTGTGAATGTAGCCGACATCCGTGAGGTCATCGAGACGCTTTACGGGAGCAAGCAGCTCTCCGAGATGCTGCTCGGCGAGGAACGCTTTCCGATTGCCATTCGCCTTCCTGCCAATCTGCGCAACGATCCGGAAAAGCTCCGTTCTCTGCAGATCAAGACGCCGCAAGGCGAGCTGGTGCGTCTCGACCAACTGGCCGAGATCCACACCGTTAGCGGCCCTATCCTGATCAACCGCGAGCAGGCCCACCGTCGTGCAGTCGTCATGTCGAACGTCAGCGGACGAGACCTTGGCAGCTTCGTTCAGGATTGCAGAGCCGCTGTCGCGAAGAAGCTTAAACTGCCGCCAGGCTATCGGCTGGAATGGGGCGGCCAGTACGAAAACCAGCAACGTGCCCAAGCAAGGCTGCTCATCGTCTTTCCGGTCTCCCTGCTCATCATCTCGGCCCTGCTGTACGCCACCTTTCAGAACGCAAAGCAGATGTTCCTCATCCTGCTCATCGTGCCGTTAGCCCTGGTGGGCGGCATCGCTGCGCTTTGGCTGCGGGGCATCAACCTGAATCTATCGGCTTGTGTCGGGTTCATCGCGTTGTTCGGCATCGCCGTGCTTAACGGAGTGGTGATGGTGAGCCACATCAACGCCCTGCGCAAAGCGGGTACGCCGATGGACAAAGCCGTCCATCAGGGCGCCTCCGATCGTCTGCGTCCCGTGCTCATCACCGCGCTCGTTGCCAGTTTGGGCTTCATCCCGATGGCGATTTCTACGTCACGCGGAGCAGAGATTGAACGGCCACTTGCCACAGTCGTCATCGGTGGCCTGATTACCGCGACGATTCTCACGTTATATGTGCTGCCCATCCTCTATCCCTGGTTCAGCAAACACGCGATCGAACCGGAGGATTCATCGGCTCCCGTCTAGGAGTTTGTTGAAAAAGGTTCCTGTGTTCGTCTGATTTATGGATTGGTTCGTCTATGAGGTATGCGTGGAGACGAGCGGCGGCAAGATGAGATGTTCAGCAGTGTGACGTTAGAACAGCGTGTGCCTCAGGATCATCCGTTACGCGAGATACGCCAGCTGACGGATGCGGTGTTACGGTCGTTGAGTGGGGAGTTCGACCGGATGTATGCGACTTCGGGCCGTCCCTCGATCGCGCCGGAGTATGTGCTGCGGTCGCTGCTGCTGCAGGCGTTTTACTCGGTTCGTTCGGAGCGGCAGTTGGTGGAGCAACTGGACTACAACCTGCTGTTCCGCTGGTTCGTCGGCTTGAGTATGGACGACGGGGTGTGGAATCACGCCGTGTTCTCCAAGAACCGGGAGCGGCTGCTGAGCTCAGAGGTAGCGCAGCGGTTTTTCGCCGAGGTCAACAAGCAGGCTAAGCGGTTCATGAGCGATGAGCACTTCACCGTGGACGGCACGCTGATTCAGGCGTGGGCGTCGCAGAAGAGCTTCCGCAAGAAGGATGGCTCCGATGACGACGGCTCGAACTTCCACGGCCAGAAGCGCAGCAACGAGACGCACGAATCGACCACCGATCCGGACTCCCGGCTGTACCGGAAGAGCTATGGCAGGGAGTCGCATCTGGCATACCTGGGCCATGCGCTGGTGGAGAACAAGAACGGGCTGATCGCGGCGGCGATGGCGACCACCGCCGATGGCTACGCCGAGCGCGAGGCAGCGCTGCTGATGCTGGAAGACAAGCAACGGGGCAGCAGGCGGCGCATCACCGTCGGCGCCGACAAGGCGTATGACGCCAGGGACTTCGTCACCGCGGCGCGGGCGCTGCATGTCACCGTTCATGTGACAAAAGACGAGAAGGGACGCCGCTCCAACCTCGACCGCAGGACCACCCGGCATCCCGGCTACGCGATCAGCCAGAGCCGGCGATGGCTGGTCGAGAAGTGCTTCGGCTGGCTCAAGCAGACCGGGCCGATCCGCCAGGTGAAGCTGCGCGGACTCCACAAGGTGGACTGGGTCTTCGTCTTCAGCTGCGCGGCGCACAACCTGCTGCGGCTGCCACGGCTGATCGCACTTCAAGCAGCAGGTCCCCAGCAGACCTGCGCCTAAACATCCGGAATGAGTGTTCACAAACATCCCCGGCCCCACCTGACCGGCGAGCATACCCAACAAAACGCATGGGCCTGCCGAAATTACGCCAGCAAACCTAGCCCGATAACCCTATTTCAACAAGCTCCTAGAGCATTTTCGGTATAGGCATAGAGGATTTGGCGCAAGCTCATGTGGCTTTTCTTCAAGGAAAAGCCACGCCGAGTGGATTTCCACGCCTCGCAGCATTACCGAAAATGCTCCTATAGCAATTTTCCTGTAGGTGTAGAGGGCCCAACGAAGGCCTTTGTGGCCTTTCATTAAGGAAAGGCCACGCCGTGCGATGCTCCGCACATCACAGCATCAGGAAAATTGCTATAGCTCTCACAGGAGCTGCTGCGCCCGTGGACGTATCGCACGAACCTTGAAGCTAGATCAACGAAACTTATTCATAACGGAGTGCTTCCGCGGGAGGCACGTAGACCGCGCGCCGAGCGGGCACGAGACAGGCGAGGCCTGCACTCAACGCCAGCAGAGCAGCGGCTGATAGCACACTCTGCGCGGTGAAGGCATTCTGCATCCAGTGAGCGAGCAGGCTACCAAGAAAGGCATCGAGTGCGAGGCCGGCGACAATGCCCACTGCTGTACTGAGCAAAGCGATGCGAGCTGCGATCCAGAACACGTGTCTGCGCGGCGCACCCAACGCCAGGCGGACGCCGAACTCGGTCGTGCGCTGCGCGACGCTGTAGGCGACCATGCTGAAGATGCCGACCAGCGCGAGTGCCAGCGCCATGGCGGAGAAGACGCCGAAGAGGATGGAGAAGAGACGCTGGCGGCTGTACTGCGCGTCACGCTGGATGGCCTCGCTGAGGGTGAAGGTGCCGTTGAAGGCGTCGTCGGAGATCTGCTGGTCGGAGGCGACGGATGCGATCGCGGCGCGGATGGAGTGCAGGTAGGTGAGCGGATCGCCCTGCGTGCGGACGAAAAACTGTGTGTAGGGCTGCATCACGGCGGTGTACGGAAGGTAGATGGCGGGGACGACGGGGCGATCGACGCCGTCGTTGCGCGCATCGCCGACGACGCCGATGATCTGACGCCAAGCAGTGCTTTGCGCAGAGACGGCGCCGAAGCGAGTGCGACGCGCGAGGCCGGGAATGCGTAGCTGTCGGTCCAGGGCATTGGGCGAGGAGAGATAGCGCGTCGCGAAAGCGCGATTGACCACAGCGGTGAAGTCTCCGCGGGTATTTTCATCCGCATTCCAGATGCGACCCTGAAGCAGCGGGATGCGGAGCGCAGCGAAATATCGCTGGTCGACCAGTATGACCCGAGCCTGCTGCTCCTCCCTATCGCGAGTTCCATTGACGTTGAAGGAGCTCTCAGCGTCAATATGGGGCGGCGTGGCATCCGTACCGACAGCAACAGTGGAGACACCGGGGACGGAGGCGATCTTCTGCCAGATCTGCTCGATGTATGCAGTGCGCGCTTCGCGAGACTGGATGTGCTTCCACTCGCCTGGGATTTCGACATGCAGCATGATGCCGACCTTCATGACATTTGCGGGATCGTAGCCAAGCGGCATCTGCATGAGCTGGAGAAAGCTGCGGATGGCGGTGCCCGCGGTTGCCATGAGAAGAAGCGTGAGCGCAACCTGCGCGGCGATGAGAACACTCCAGCGATGCTTTGAGGGAGCAGCGACAATGCCAACCTGCCGGACGGGGAGCGTACGCGCGGGATCGTGACGCGAGAGACGCAATGCGGGAACAAGACCGGAGAGGATGCCGCAGAGCAGCGCGAGCGCGATGGAGAACGCGAGGATGGAAGCATTGATGCGGATGACTGATTCGGCTGGAAAGGAGTCCGGCGAAAGCACCAGCGGAAGCCGGGCAAGCCAGTACGACGCAGCCACGCCCAAGACGGCGCCGGTGCAGGAGATGACGACGGCCTCGACGAGCAACTGGCGCACGATGCGCCAGCGGCTTGCGCCGATGGCACGGCGGATGGCGAGCTCATGCCGGCGGGCGCGGCCGCGGGCGAGCAGAAGGATGGAGCAGTTGGCGCAGCCGATCATGAGCAGAAGAACAACGCCCCCCAGAAGAAGCGTCAGGATGCGGCCAGTTCCCTGCTGGTAAGGCACGATGATGGGCTGGAGGGCGAGATGCCAATGATCGGGAAAGCGCTCGGGATGCTGTTTCGCAAACTCGCGCACGATGGGCTCGAGCGCAGCGTTGGCGGCGGCGAGTGTGACGTGGGGCCGGAGCTTGACCCACGGTATGTACGCCAGGTAGGGACCATTGGCAATAGCCCGCATGAGACTGCCCGGCAGGTAGACGTCGCCGACGCCAGTGGTGTCATTGAATGCGAAGCTGCGTGGCATGATCCCGATGATGGTGTAGGGGGCGTGATTGATTTCCATCGTTCGCCCAATGACATGAGGGTCGCCGCTGAAATGGCTTCGCCAGAAGCGATAGTTGAGAACAACAACAGAGTGGCCGCCGTTCTCTGCATCGGACGGCTCGATATTGCGACCGAGAAGCGGGCGCACTCCGAAGAACGTCCCGGCATTCTCTGTAAGATAAACACCCTGGATGGCTTCCGGCAGTACGCCGCCGGTGATCTCCATGTGGTCGTTGTTGAAGCCAAGCAGCGAATCAACCGGGGCCGCAAGGCGCAGCGCATCAAACTGTGCCTCGTTGAGAGGAAACCAGGAAGTCGCGTCAGGATGTTGCTCGTCGATGACGATGGGGTTCATGATGCGATCGGCGCCCGCATAGGGAAACGGGTGCAGCAGCACCGCGTAGATGAGCGAGAACATGGCGGTGGTGGCGCCGATGCCGAGCGCCAGTGAGAGTACAGCGACGGCAGCGAAGCCGGGATTGCGGCGCAGCGCGCGGAGGCCGTAGCGGATGTCGCCGCCCAGCTCGTCGAAGACGCGCAAACCGATGGCGGCGCGGTAGCTCTCGTTCTGGGTATCGGGACGACCGAGTGCGATGCCGGCTTGGCGACGGGCCTCTTCCGCGGAGAGCCCCTGACGCATGAGATCTTCCCGATACGCCTCTTGATGGGAGCGCAGCTCGGCTTCAATATCGTCACTGGTGCGGATACGTTTCATTAGTGCATTCCAAGGAGCGGACAACCACGCGAGCAGATTCATAGCTCGCCTGCCGTCTTGTCGAGGATGCTGGCGACAACAGCGGCCATGTCTGTCCATTTGGCTGTTTCGGCTTTGAGCTGGCGTGTGCCGGCGTGCGTGAGCGAATAGAAACGGGCACGGCGATTGTTCTCCGACTCGCCCCACTCGCCCTGGATCCAGCCGCGACGCTCCAATCGATAGATCGCGGTGTAGAAAGAGCCCTGCAGTATCTCCAGGCGTTCGCCGGAGATCTGCTGGATCCGCAACAGCACACCGTAGCCATGCAGCGGGCCGAGTGAGACCGCTTTCAGGATGAGTATTTCAAGCGTGCCCTGGGGGAGCTCAATCGGCTTGGCCATCTTCTCTCCTATCCGAAAGAGGAGAGTATGTCGTTTCTCCTATTTGGTCAAGGAGAAGAACCATGCTTAGGAGGAAATGTCCTCGAGTGGGAGCTAAATCACAACCGATTCAGAATGACCGGGCAGTTGTATGAGCTGAACGAAGACGACCTGCAGATGGGTGCCTCCGGTGCAACGAGAGCAGCATTGACCCCATCCCCACCCTTCCTTACACTCAAAAGAGCCTCTACGCGAAATGCGTCGATGGGCGGATAGCTCAGTTGGTTAGAGCGCCTGCCTTACAAGCAGGATGTCGGGGGTTCGAGTCCCTCTCTGCCCACCACCCTTTTAATTAAGCCTGTATTTTCAGAAACATGCAGTGCTCATGCGGGCAGCCCATAAGCGAGTGGCCTCCTCTTGCAAATCATGCGGCTTAGGTGTTGCATCAGCAGGCGCCCCTATAGCAATTTTCCTGTAGGTGTAGAGGGACCAACGAAGGCCTTTGTGGCCTTTCATTCAGGAAAGGCCACGCCGAGCGATGCTTCGCACATCACAGCATCAGGAAAATTGCTATAAAATCCTGCTTTGAAACAAACGCACCCGGAGATAGCTCGCCGAATTCCATCGGCATCCGGAAAATGCTCTAGACTCGGGGCGTGGACACCTCGCAAGCGGCAGAGCGTCGCCTCATCATCAACGCCGACGACTTTGGCCTAACCGAAGGCGTCAACCAGGCTATCTTGGAGCTGAACGCTGCCGAGGTATTGCCATCTGCCACGCTCATGGCCACGGGCGCCGCCTTTCGTCAGGCCGTTCATGCCGCCTTTATGCAGCCGGCACTTGGCGTTGGCTGTCATGTTGTCCTGGTGGATGGGCAGTCGGTCTTGCACACATCGGAGCTCCCTACCCTTGCCCCGGCAGGCAGCCTCCGAACGCAGCTTACCCGCTTCATGGTCGATCTGTTCAGCGACCGCATCGCGTTCTCCGAGATCGAGCGGGAGGCCATCGCCCAGATTCGCCGCGTGCAGTCGTCGGGCATCACGGTCACGCATGTGGATACGCATAAGCACACGCATATGTTTCCCCGTGTGCTCGGCGCCCTTATCCGCGCAGCACAGGCCTGCGGCGTACCGGCGATCCGCAATCCTTTCGAGCCCAACTGGTCGTTGCGACTGACGGAGAAGGCGCCGGCGGCCCGTCTTCTGCAAGTGCGCACCCTGCGTCTGTTTCGCAGCCACTTTCTGCGTTCGACGCGTGCCGCCGGGCTGCATACTACGGACGGCGCACTCGGCGTCCTGGCAACCGGCACATTCGACACCGGCTACCTGCTGCGCCTGCTCCTGAACATGCCGCCGGGCACCTGGGAGCTGGTGTGTCATCCCGGATTTGTCGATGACGATCTCAAGCGCGCAAGAACACGCCTGATCGCTACCCGCGAGGTCGAACGCGCGGCCCTGCTCGATGCACTGGAGCACCCTCCCGTCGACCTGCCGCGCATCGACCTTGTGAACTACGCGGAGCTGACAGACTGAATCTCAGCTGCATCGTGCAGCGTCCAATCATCGACCGAACGCGAGGGATCCGAGCACGAAGGCTGGACACTCATTATGAAAATTGGCATCACCTGCTATCCCACATACGGCGGCAGTGGCGTCGTGGCCACGGAACTCGGCATCGAGCTCGCGGCGCGCGGCCACCAGGTTCACTTCATCACCTACTCCCAGCCCTTTCGCCTGGGCGGACGCGAACGCGATATTTTTTATCACGAGGTGCCCGTCTCGAACTACCCGCTGTTCGAGTTCGCACCGTACTCCCTTGCTCTGTCGACGCGCATGGCGGAGGTGGCGACCTATTACGATCTCGATCTGCTCCACGTGCACTACGCCATTCCCCACGCCATCAGCGCGCTGCTGGCCCGGCAGATGTGCGCCGGGCAGGGACGCCGGCTTCCCTTCATCACCACACTGCATGGCACGGACGTGACGCTGGTCGGCATGGATCGGTCGTATCTTCCCATTACGCGCTTCGGCATCGAGCAGAGCGACGGCGTCACAGCGATCTCCAAATACCTGCGCGACAAGACGCTCACCGACTTCGCCATCACCCGGCCCATCGAGTCCATTCCCAACTTCGTCAACTGCGACATCTACACCCCGATAGAACCAGCTGCGCGCGCGCAGGCACGCCGCACCTGGGCCCCCAACGGTGAAAAGCTGCTGATCCACCTGTCGAATTTCCGACCGGTGAAGCGCGTCACCGACTGCATCCATATCTTCTCGCGGGTTGTCGAGGAGGTGCCGGCGCACTTACTGCTGGTCGGAGATGGTCCGGACCGCTCGCAGGCAGAGATGCTCGCCTTTCACCTAGGCATTCGTGACCAGGTGCACTTCCTTGGCAAGCAGGACAGTGTCAGCGAACTGTTGCCGCTCGCCGATCTGATGCTGATGCCGAGCGAACTGGAATCCTTCGGTTTGGCCGCGCTCGAGGCGATGGCCTGTCGTGTTCCAGCCATCTCGACTCGCGTCGGCGGCGTGCCGGAATTGATTGACGACGGCGTCACCGGCTGCCTCTTTGAGGTCGGCGATGTGGATGGAATGGCAAGCTGCGCCACCGCCCTGCTCAAAGATCCGGAGCGGCTGGAAGCGATGGGCGCCGCTGCACGGCAGACAGCGCAGGACCACTTCTGCGCGTCGCGCATCATCCCGCTCTACGAGAGCTACTACGAGCAGATCATGCAGCAGGCACCGCGATAGAGCTATAGCTATTTTCCTGTAGGTGTAGAGGGACCTACGAAGGCCTTTGTGGCCTTTCTTTAAGGAAAGGCCACGCCGTGCGATGCTCCGCACATCACAGCATCAGGAAAATTGCTATAGTTCCCTGGGAAGATTCTCCAGGCGCAGTCTTTGCTCAAGCAAGGCCGCAAGGAACATCACTCGACCCTATACTGCAGGGAATTTTGCTGAAAGCCCTTCATGCAGGTGGAGCTTCCTTTATCTCGTTTGTGGCATAAACCATCGGCATCTCCAGTGTGACGCGGGTGCCTCGGCCCGGACGACTCTCCACATCGAAGCGCGCTTCCCCGCCGTACAGCACTTCCAGGCGTTCGCGCACGTTCTTCATCCCGATTCCATTGCCGGAGTGGCTCTCCGCCGTCACCGCTCCCACTGCAGCGGCCCGCGCAGGCATAATGCCTACCCCGTCGTCCTCCACGTCCACAACCAGCCGGCCATCCCTCACGCGGCTGCGCAGTGTAACCGTGCCACCCTCCAATCTAGGCTCAAGGCCGTGCTTGATGCTGTTCTCGATCAGCGGCTGCAACACCATGCTGGGCACCATCACTTCCAGTGTCTCTGCTTCGATCTCGCGTTCCACACGCAGCTTGTCGCTGCCAAAGCGAACTACCTCGATGCCGAGGTAGTCGTCCGTAAATGCCAGCTCGTCGCGGAAGGGTACGAAGCTGTCGTGGTCTCGCAGCAGGGTACGCAGGATGTTTGCCAGCTTGATGATCATCTCGCGCGCCTGGTCCGGCCGAAAGCGCACAAGCGATCCGATGGAGTTCAGCGTATTGAACAGGAAGTGCGGGTTGATCTGCCGCTGCAGCGCGTCCAGTCTGGCCTCCAACACCAGACGCTTCTGCTCTTCGAACTTCTGTTCGATCTGGATGGAGTTCCAAATCTTCAGCGGAATCCCTACCACTACGGCCGGACAGGCATAGATGGCCAGCCGCACGATCCAGCTCTCCGTATTCAGAACGAACAGGCGATGCGGATATAGCTTGGCAATCTCCATGCGCGCCATCTGCAAGCCAACAATCAGCAGCAGCAACAGGAACTGCCGGTCCAGTCGCGGCCGCACAAGGTTGCGGCGTATCCAGCGGTAGATACTCAGATCAATGAACGGCGAGAAGGACCAGACCTCTTCCGGATCTACAAAACGTCCGTATAGGCCGGCGATCAGAGCGACACAGAGATTGAACGGCAGCGTCAGATACTCGCCATGCAGTATAGCCGGCAGGGAGAGGGTGGCACCGCCCACCGCCGCCCACCATGGTCCCAGCAGTACACCGAGGATGATCGTCGTCTCGAAGCCGTTATCCGCCGCCAGGAAGTTCGGGACTGTGACGCGCGCCCAGACGCCTAGTGTGAGCGGCACACAGATGCATGCCAGCAGACCGATCGTCTCTCCAGGTGTACGCCGCTCCGCAAAGAGCAGGCGCTTGAAGACACGCGACCGCGCCAGCGCACTCGACACCGCCGCGGCGATGCCGAGTTTAATCAGCAGCGAGATCAGAACTAACTTCGATTCGTACATACGCGTGCGACCGCGGCGAAGGGCATCGCGGCTCCCCGACTATAATCTACGCATGTCCTCGATCGCGGTCAGCAAGATAGCGGAGGCAGACTTTCCCTCTCGGTGGGGACATTTCCGCATTCATGGTTTCGAAGGTGTCGTTACCGATCCGGAGCCGTGCCGTCCGGGCGATCCGCCGCCCACCCGCCGCGTTGAAAGCTGCGTAGCTCTGGTGCTTGGCGATATTCATGCCGCGCCTCCACTGGTGCGCATTCATTCACAGTGCCTCACGGGCGACGTCTTCGGCTCGCTTCGCTGCGACTGCCGCCAGCAGTTCGAGCTGGCGATGCAGCGCATTCATGACGAGAGGGCTGGCATCATGCTTTACGAACAACAAGAAGGACGCGGCATCGGATTGATGGCGAAGCTGCGCGCCTACGAGCTGCAGGACCAGGGCCTAGACACGATCCAGGCCAACCTGGAGCTCGGGTACAAGGCGGACTGCCGCGTCTTCGAGATCCCGGCGCGCGCCCTGCAATTGCTGGGCGTTGAGGCGGTGCGCCTGATGACCAACAATCCGGAGAAGATCGCGGCGCTGGAAGAGCACGGCATCCGCGTTGTGGAACGCATCTCCGCCGAGGTGCCTGCAGCCTCACCATTAGCCGAGCGCTATCTCGAAACCAAACACGCGCAGATGGGACACCTGTTCACCGAAAGCTCGGCGAAGTAGTTCGCTCACGACCCGCCTTGATGACCTTTGTTGTCGTCACCAACTGCCCCACATGACGCTGTGTGTGGTCTGCAATATGCACCAGCAAGCCGCCAAGCGTTGTGGGCAGGTGTCTCCTGCCGACGGAACGCTCCTGTTCAAGGTCAACCCCGATGAACTTGCGAATCCGCTCGCTGGCGTCGGACATCGTTTTCGAAAACTCACGAAGCAACACATGCGGCATAGCGCCGGCGTCTGCCTCACAGGACAAAGCTGTCAACTGCCGGTCATGCAGTTCGCGCCCCTCCGCGTAGGTGATGAGTCGATCCACACTTCCAGATATGTGCCGGATATGAAAGGCTATCGAGGGCAGCCCCGTTGGACGTGCATTCACCTCCACACCAGTCAAGTCCCCGCACCAGCGCTCGACATCCTCCTGTGCCAGTTGCAGCGCATGCAGCACGCCACGTATCACTGCCGGCACGTCTTTTAGCGTGCCGCGCAGCCAGGGCTCCGGCGGAGGATTCGTATTTGCCGCAGTATCGGTCACAATCCCTTCGCCTTCCGGAACTCCCGTACCACCTCCGCAGGGTCGCGGTGTTCCCCATCGACGGCTTCATTCATCCGCTGCATCTCCTCGGCATTCACCTTCCCGGCAAGCTCCGCTACGGCCGCGCGCATCTTTGGCCAGTGCCGGTAGGACTCTTCGCGAAACAGCGTCACTGCGTCGTACGGAGGAAAGTAGTGGCGATCATCGGCCAGCACCGTCAGATGCAGCGGCTGAATCGGTCCGTCGGTCGAATTACCGGCGATGATATCCACCTGCCGCTGTCCGATGGCGCGATAGAGTAGCCCCAGGTCCATCGTCCGCGGCGGGCCATCGAACGTCAACCCATACGCGGCCTCCAACCCGTGCAGGCCATCGGGCCGCTCTTCAAACTCATATCCGACACCCAGCTTCCACTGCGGCGCCGCAGTCGTGGCCTGGCTCAATGTCGTGATGTGCAGCCGGGCTGCATCGTTACCGCGAATGATCATGGCAAAGGTGTTCTCGAAGCCAAGCGAATCTCCGACATCGATCTGGTAGCGCTCACGATACAGTCGCTGCACCGTCTTGAGCGCCTTCGCCCGATCCTTTTCGACCGGCTGCTTCAGAATCGCGGTCAACGCGGTGCCCGTGTACTCCACATAGCCATCGATGCGTCCCGCTTCCAGCGCCTGCTGGCAAATGTAACTGCCGGCGAGATAAAAACGCCGATCCACCTTCAGCCCGGTGCGTGCCTCAATGTGCTGCGCCAGCAGCTCGCCCAGCACCACCTGTTCGGTGAAGTTTTTTGCGCCAATAACAGGATGATCTGGCCGCGGCGGTGCACAGCCGGCTAATCCCAACGCCGCAACGATGAGCGGAATGAGCATCGCAGCGAGGCGGTTCACGGACGTCCCGACCCTGGCACCCGCAATCGCCACTCCAGCAGCCCTAGCAGGCCGTCGGCAGCGAGCGCGAGCAACGCGGCGGGTACCGCGCCCGCCAACACCAACCGGTTGTCCACCGAGGCTACTCCGCGAAAGATGAACTCGCCCAGACCGCCTGCACCCACCGCTGCCGCGATGGTTGCAATCCCCACACACGTCACCGTCGCGGTCCGCAATCCCGCCAGAATAAATGGCATCGCCAGCGGAAGCTCTACCTTGCGCAAACGCTGCCAGCTCGTCATGCCCACGGCGCATGCAACATCCATCACAGTCCCATCCACACCGCTGATGCCGGTATAGGTATTGCGGACGATCGGCAGCAGTGCGTAGGCGACCAGGGCCACGATGGCGATGCGTGCCGCGCGTTCGCCAATGAATGGCAGCGGCAGCAGGAATCCAAACATCGCCAGGCTGGGGATGGTCTGCAGCGTGTTGACGACACCCAGGACTGGCCGCGCCAGACTACGCTTGCGTGACAGCAGAATGCCCAGCGGCACGGCGATCGTGGTAGCGAACAGCATGGCCGAGCCGGTCAGCCACAGGTGCTCCAGCGTGAGTGTCGTGATCTCGCTCCAGTGTTGTTGCAGGAAACCTGGGGCGCTCATGAGAGCAATCCCTCCCGCTGCATCTCCGTGCCGCGGTGCACCGCCCGCACATAGGCCTGCACTGCCGGAACATCCGAGCGCAGGAAGTCTTCTGCGGGTAGGTTCGCCGCAATGCGTCCACTCTCTACCAGCACCACACGCTCCGCCAGGTAAAGAGCCTCGTCCAGGTCATGTGTCACCAGCAGCACGGTGGTGCGCATGTTGCTCTGTTGTATCTCCACGGTCAAACGCCGCAGCACATCCTGCATCTCGGCCCGCGTCAGTGGATCGAGCGCGCCAAATGGCTCATCCATCAACAGGATGTCCTGCCCGGCTGCGAGCGCACGCGCCAGCCCCACACGCTGTCGCTGTCCTCCGGAGAGTTCATGCGGCATTCTTCGCGCAAACTCACCCGCATCCAGCCCCACCATCTCCAGCAGTTGGTGAGCCCGCGCCCGGATTGCAGAGCGCGATTTGCCTTCGATCTCGAGCACCAGTCCGATGTTTCGCTCCACGGTGAAATGCGGAAACAGCCCGGTTTCCTGAATGACGTACCCGATCGAGCGACGCAGCGCGATCGGCTCCTGCATGGAGATCGTTTGTCCGCGTACCAGCACCTCGCCGCCGCTGATGCCGTGCATGCGATTCACTGCGCGCAGTAGCGTCGTTTTGCCGGAGCCGCTCTTGCCCAGCAGCGCGACGGTCGTGCCGGCCGCCACTTCGAGCGTCACATCTTCGAGCAGGGCACGGCCATCCGGCAGGTGGTAGCTTACGCTGCGGAATTCGATAGCCGGCGACGCACCCATATTGTGTCCTCAGGCTCGCACTTGCAAAAAAGAAAGGCCGGAACAGGGCCGGCCTCGTTACCTTTACTACATAAGCTGGAATCTACTCGTCGCCTTCGTCATCTCCATCCGTGTCGTCACCCATCGCGTCATCGTCGCCCAGGGCATCCGCAGGGACCGGCGCGCTCATGGCACTCTCCGGCGTCGGTGCGGGTTGTCCTTTCACGCGAACGACCGTGATCTTTGAAAAGCCTTCTTTGAAACTCGGCGGCCGCAAACGCTCGGCCATCTTCTGCATCGTCTCATCGCTTACGGTGCGCTCGCGCTGGCGATTCCGCTCCGCACATACCTCATAGGGCACGTCGAAGAAGACCGCCTGCACATCGTAGCCGAAGCTCTTCGCCATCTTGATCCACTGCCGGCGCTCGTGCGGAGACAGGTTGGTCGCGTCCACGTAGTTCCATGGCATCTTCGCAATCAGTCGCGCGCGCAGCAGCGAGCGCAGCGTGGAGAAGACCAGCCCTTGGTAGCGCTGCTCCGTGATGTCGTCGAACAGGATCGTACGCAGCAGGTCGCTCGACAACGGGGTCACGCCGCGGCGCTTGAACCATGTTGTCTTACCGGAGCCCGGTAGACCGATGGTCAATACTACGAAGCCGCGCAGCGGACGCGACCCGGCTTCACCAGGCGCACCGGATGGCGACTCGGGCTGGGTCTCCAGAATCAGCTTGCCCTCGGGAATCGAAGCGGCAGTCGCGACAGGATCAGAGGAACCATCTGCCGACGCATCACTGCCGCGGCTTGCATCGTCCAGGTCGCTGCCGATCACTATGGGAGCAGCAGCTCTTTTCTCTTTCGGCGCGACCCCTGGCTTGCTCTCTGCCACCGGTGGCCGTTCCGCAGCCGGCGATACACTTGCAGGCTGTCCATACTCACCGCTGGCGTAGTTTGGCTGCAAGGGGGCAGGCTGGTTGCTGGGCAACTCCTGGCCGATCTTTCCTGTCTGCTCGGAGAGGTTTGGGGCTCGTTTAGAACGTCGTCTCATCGGTCTATGGCGCATCACAACGCGCCTAGCTGCGATCGTACACAGGTCTCGCCGGTGCCGCAATCTTTGTGCAAATCGGGTAGTGGTGATCCCAAACCACCCTGCCGGAACTCGCCTGCATACAGGTCGGTCCCATGGTCAGAGCGAGAGGCGCCCGTCCCTTCACTTCGACCCGTCCAGCCGAAGTGCTAGCATCGAAAAGGACAGCGAAGGTCGCACGGTGCTGCCACAGGCAGAATCACCGGTTGAAGCGAGACCTTCGCACCACACTCCTGAGGAGACCCTATTCAAATGGCAGTGAAGGTAGGCATCAACGGCTTCGGCCGCATCGGCCGCAACGTTCTTCGCGCTTCTCTCGGCAAATCCGATCTTGAATTCGTCGCAGTCAACGATTTAACCTCGCCGGCAACCCTGGCGCATCTGCTCAAGTACGACTCCATCCTGGGCAACCTGCATCACGACATCACCGCCGGCGACGACTTCATCGCCATCGATGGCAAGAAGATCAAGGTCTTCGCCGAAAAGGATCCCGCCAAACTCGACTGGTCCTCGGTTGGCGCACAGGTGGTTGTTGAATCCACCGGCCACTTCACCGATGCCACCAAAGCCAAGGCCCACCTGCAGGGCACGGTGAAGAAGGTCATCATCTCGGCTCCCGCAACCAACGATGACCTGACCGTCGTCCTGGGTGTGAATGAGGATAAGTACGACCCGAAGGCACACCACGTTATCTCGAATGCTTCCTGTACTACCAATTGTTTAGCGCCATTAGCGAAGGTACTGGATGAAGAATTCGGCATCATCAATGGACTGATGAATACCATCCACAGCTACACGAATGATCAGGTCACGCTCGACTTCCCACACAAGGACCTGCGCCGCGCCCGCGCTGCCGCGCTCTCCATCATCCCAACGTCTACCGGCGCCGCTAAGGCTCTCCACCTGGTGCTACCGCAGCTAAAGGGCAAGCTGGACGGTTTCTCTCTGCGCGTACCCACGCCGGTCGTCTCCGTGGTTGATCTCACGGTCACCGTCGAGAAGCCGGTCTCGGTCCAGATCGTGAACGATGCGCTGAAGAAGCACGCAGCCGGCCCTCTGAAGGGCATTCTCGGCGTCGAAGAGCACGAGCTCGTCTCCGCCGACTTCAAGGGCAACCCGCTCTCCTCCATCATCGATGCGCCGCTCACCAAGGTGATCGGCAATATGGTGAAGATCATCTCCTGGTACGACAACGAGTGGGGCTACTCCAACCGCGTCCGCGACCTGATTGTCTTCCTCGAAAAGAAGGGCCTCTAGAGCATTGTCACTGCAGGTGTCGAAGAGCGTGGTGATCGACGTGGCTTTCCCGTCAAGAAAAGTCGCACCTCGCTGAATTTGGCTTCACACAATAACAGTGACAATGCTCGAAGACGCAGACGCCGCAACAAAACAAGTAGGGCTACGCCGGGATTCATTTCCCGGCGTAGCCTTCTGGGAATCACTCTGGACACCATGCGACAGAACATCTCCGGCAGCTCTCCCTACGAACCCGTCATCGGCTTCTCCCGCGCAGTTCGCGTCGGCAATACTATCTACGTTTCGGGCACTGGACCGGTCGATGCCGACCACGCCTCCGCCGCCGAACAGACGCGCCGCATCTTTGAGATCATCAGCGAGTCCCTCGTCAATGCCGGCGCCACGCTCGCAAACGTCGTGCGCACGCGTATCTACCTGACGGACGCGGCAGACTGGGAGTCCGTTGGCCAAATCCACGGCGCACTCTTCGGCGATATCCGTCCCGCCGCGACTATGGTGGTCGTCGCCGCACTCCTCAACCCCACATGGCGTGTCGAGATCGAGGCGGAAGCCGTCCTCGACAGCGCAGAAAGCGCAGATCGCTCCGCATGAAGATTCCCTCCCTTCGCAGCCTGACTGAGGGCGCAAATCAACTGCAGCACCAGCATGTGCTGATCCGCGTCGACTTCAACGTACCGCTCTCCGAGGACGGAACCGAAATCCTCGACGACACGCGGATTCGCGAGACGCTCCCCACGATCGAGTTCGCTCTGCGTCATCGCGCAAAGGTCATCCTCTGCTCGCATCTTGGCCGGCCCAAGGGCAAGCCGAATCCGAAATACAGCCTTCGCCCCATCGTCGATCGTCTGCGCGTGATGTTGGACCATGCCATCGGGGAGCAGATGAATGTGGCTTTCGCACCGGACTGCGTCGGTGAGCTGGCCCATGAGCTCGCCGGCAAGCTGGAAGACGGCAAAGTGCTGCTGCTGGAAAATCTGCGCTTCTATCCAGAAGAAGAGGCCAACGATCCAGGCTTTGCGAAGAAGCTCGCCAGCCTCTGCCAGATTTATGTCAACGACGCCTTCGGTTCCGCACACCGCGCGCATGCATCGACAGAAGGCATCACGCACTTCGTCAAGCACGCCGTTGCCGGGCTGTTGATGGAGAAAGAGCTGAATTACATGGGCAAGGCGCTCACCAACCCGGCCAAGCCCTTCATCTCTATCCTGGGCGGAGCCAAGGTCTCCGACAAGATCGAAGTGATCGAGAACCTGCTGACGAAGGTAGATGCGATCCTGGTCGGTGGCGGCATGGCGTACACGTTTCTCAAGGCCCAGGGGTTGGGAGTCGGCAAGTCCTTAGTCGAGGCGGACAAGCTCGATGTCGCGCGACAGGCACTCGCGATGGCAAAGGAACGCGGCGTGCGTTTCCTGCTGCCCGTCGACCATGTCCTGGCTAACCGCTTTGCGCCGGATGCCAAGATCAGGACCGTCGATGGGGATGAGGACTTTCCAGCCGAGTGGATGGCGCTCGACATCGGGCCCAAGACCGTCGATCTGTTTGCGACCGAGATTGCCGGAGCAAGCACCATTGTGTGGAATGGGCCGATGGGCGTCTTTGAGATGCCGGCATTTGCGCATGGCACCATGGCGATCGCAGAGTTGGTAGCCGGCAATCGCGACGCAGTCTCTATCGTCGGCGGGGGCGACTCTGTCTCGGCCGTTAAACAGGCCGGTGTCGGCGATCGCATCACACATATTTCTACGGGCGGCGGTGCTTCCCTGGAGTTCCTTGAAGGTAAACTGCTACCTGGGGTTGAAGCATTGCTAAAGAAGCCGTAAGCTGCTAGTTGTCTTCCCCCGCGGGCTCATTGAGGGATCTGCCGTGCTTTCCATGTTTTTGCTGAACGCCGCAATACTGTTCAGCGGTGTTATCGCGTTTATCATCACGGGCTTTGCCGGGATCTTCGTCCGCTCCCTGCATCCGTGGCGCTATCGGCTCATGCTGGCGCCGCTGGGTTTCGTTGTGTGCGGCGGTATCTGTATATCGGCGGAGCAGCATCTCCTGCGCTGGATCCAGCATGGCCACCTGCATCATACCTTCAGCTCAGGCGTCGTGCAGTGCGCCGTGCTGCTGCTGACCGGCCTCTGCGGTCTGCTCGCCGGTGTCGGGCTTGGCACCAGCCTCGATCGTACCTTCCCCGATGTGCAAAGCCACTCGATCGCCAACTATTGGCGAGGGCAGCAGAGCACTCCCCGGCCACGCAAAGCGAAAGTCGTCCCCATCTCACTGGGACGTCAGCCCGGGGTGGCACCGCAGATCAAAGCCATCTCGCACCACGAATAACGCTCGTTGCTCGCTCTCCCATTCACCCAGCATTGACGGAAAGGAACCATGCGCATCCCCCTGCTCGCCGCTAACTGGAAGATGTACAAGACCCCCGCCGAGGCAAGCGCGTTTGTCTCCACCTTCCTTGAGACCGCGCTCTCCCCAAAGGCAGAGATTGCTCTGTTTCCTCCATCGATCGATCTGCCGGCGACGATTGCTGCTGCGAATGGCTCGGCGCTGAAAATCGGCGCACAGAATATGTACTTCGCCGACGAGGGCGCATTCACCGGCGAAATCTCGGCGCCGATGCTAATCGCTGCGGGAGCGACCCATGTGCTGATCGGCCACTCGGAGCGCCGCCAGTACTTCGGAGAGACCGATGAGCTGGTCAACAAGAAGCTGCTCACCGCCCTGCGCAACAAGCTCATCCCTATCGTCTGCGTCGGCGAACATCTGGAGCAGCGCGATAACGGCGAGACCGAAACCGTCCTGCGGCGACAGACCAGCCGCGCGCTGGAAAACATCGACGCGGCAAAGGCTGCTCCTATCGTCATCGCCTACGAGCCGGTCTGGGCCATCGGTACCGGTAAGACGGCTACGCCCGAGATCGCTGCCGAAGCACACGCAATCATCCGGCATGAGGTAGCACAGCTGCTCGGAAAACCGACAAGCGAAGCGATGCGTATTCTCTACGGCGGCTCGGTGAAGCCCGACAACGCAAGCCAACTCTGTTCCCAACCGGATATCGATGGAGCGCTGGTCGGTGGCGCCTCGCTCGATCCGGCATCGTTCGCCAAGATCGTCGCCGCCGCATCGTAGCCAAGCCGCCGCTCGTAGCCAAGATGACGGCAACTCTCACTCACACTGTCACCTTGAGCGAAACAAGAGATCTGCGGTTTGCCGCATCCGGAGCGAAGGGGAAGTACCCGTAAGCCCGTCGCGGAGTAAAGTTCCTGGGTGGAACCGCGCGCACTCGTCGCTTATCTCCAAAGCCAGCGCCTCGGCGTGCTCGGCACAGTATCGCCGTCATCGGAGCCGCAGGGCGCGCTGGTCGGCTACGCCGCCACGCCGGAGCTCGAGATTCTCTTCGACACAGTGCGCACCAGCCGCAAGTACCGAAACATGATGGCGAACCCGCGCGTCTCGTTCACCGTCGGCAATGCTGATGAAAGAACAGCGCAGTACGAAGGCATTGCGGAAGAATTGCAGGGCGAAGCGCTGGTGCGGCTCCAGCCCCTATACTTCGCCGCGTGGCCGGACGGCGTCGCGCGCCAGCAATGGCAGGACATCACCTGGTTCGTCATTCGCCCGCGCTGGATCCGCTTCACCGACTACAACATCCCATCGACTCAGGAATGGAACTTTTGAAGCAAAAGCAGATGGACCCCTGAGGTAAAAGCACTTCTCTCGTCAGGCTTTTTTCTCAAGAAAAAGCCTACATGGCCGAACTCGGGCACCTTACACTAACCCTGCTTTTGCTTAAGAACGCATCACTGCACCAGATCACCCTCCGGTGACTCCTCTTCCCCATCCAACTCCGCATCCAGTGCGCCGCGCACCCGTTCGATTGTCTGTTCTGGATTCATGCGTTTGTGATCGGCGTAGAACCGCGCCACATGCCGCACCAGGTCGGCCAGCACCACGCCCCATGCCGTCGGGTCGTCCCACCCACCCATCTGCAGGCTCACGTGCAGGTCACCTTGCGCAACCCATGCACGCACCAGTTCGAAGGCCTTCGGATCCCCTGCCGCACCTGGCGGAATCGCTAATTGATTCTTTACAGACTCGCTCTTCTCTGCCATAGCTTCCACACCTCGCTTACCGCGTCATTGCCGAAACCTGACACAACACATCGTCTCCATCCACGCGCAGTGGATACACCGTAGCCCCTCCCAACGGATTACGCAGCTCTGCCCCCGTCTTCAGATCGAAGCTCCATCCATGCCACGGACAGATCACACGTCCCCGCTCGATTGTTCCTTCGGAGAGCGGAGCCCCATGATGCGGACACTCATTCTGCAGCGCCGTGAGTCGGCCGTTGCTGCGCGCAACGCAGATCGACAGGCCGAGCCCCGCGAACTCCTTTGCCTTTCCTTCGGCCGGCATTTCGGATACCGCACCGATCTTCACCCATTCCGCCATCTGACCCTGTTCAGCTCCTGTGCGCTGTGTATCCGAGCAGTGTACGGGCTCCTGCGGTGGAAGACACACGGTAGCGACTGCTACGCTGGAATGTGATGTCCTCACCCCCACCACCACAGATACCGCCGCCAGACAAGCCGCAGGCCGGCGACGCAACAGCCTTCTGGTGTCCAGCCTGTGCGCGTCCGGTCGAAGATCCACTTATCTGCGGAGATTGCTCTGCCGTGATCTGCCGCGTCTGCGGCACGCCGCTCGAATCCGCCGACGAACTGGCCTTCGGCTGATCGCATGCCCGCGCCTGCCCCTCACGATCCCTTGCGTCCGGAAGGACCACTCGTCGCCCATCACTGGATTCTGCTCGGTATCGGGACGATCGTCATCGCCGCGTTGTTCGCGATCTACTTCGCGCTGGGTTTGCTCTTCTGGCAGGGTCAGTGGCAGCTCATCATGCATCCTTCGCACCTGGTCGCACAGACGCCTGCGAGCCTGCGCCTTCCTTTTGAGGACGTGCGCTTCGACACCACCGAGACGGGTCAGCCGCTGCTCGATGGTTGGTGGGTGCCGGCGGAGAGCGATCTGCCTCACCGGCAGGCCACAATACTTTACGTCCACGGCGAGCGCGGCTCCCTGTCGGATGCGCTGCCGGACGTTCTTGCGCTGCACGCGCTGGGGCATGATGTCTTCGCCTTCGATCCGCGCGGGTACGGCAAGAGCGTATGGGCGAAGCCCTCCGAGCAGCACTGGAATGAGGATGCCGTAGCCGCACTCAGCTATCTCGAGAGCGTGCGCCACATTGCGCCGACGCGTGTCATCCTGGTAGGCCGTGGGCTCGGAGGCACCGTGGCAGCCAACCTGACTGTTCGTCACCCGGCGATTTCGAGCCTGGTCATGATCGATCCCCAGCCCCCGACACTCGCATTGATCGGAGCGCCTCGCTGGACCCACATCCTACCGGTAAGGATGCTGGCGCATGACCGCTTCGATCCCGCGCAAGCCTTGCGTTCCAGATCGCTTAACAAGTTGTTCCTGCTCCCGGCCGGCGCGAACGCTCCCGCATACGTAACGCAGGCCGCTCCGCCAACCGTCACCGTGCATAGCGACTTAGTCGGCGATGCGCAGACTGCTTCCGCACTGCATCGCTTCTTCGAAGCGTCGGCGGCCGAGCGCAGCAAGTAGGCCGAAACTGCTTCATAGAGCAATCAGGTTCAAGAACTGTTGCGAACCGAGCTTCGCTTCGGGAAATACCAGCTCGAGATTGCGCGAACCCAAGGTCTTGTATGCCGACTCGCCCAGCACCTGGCGAAAGTCCGTGGTCACTGCCAGGTCGCGTCCCTCGTTTAACTGTTCGGGTTTGAGCCCAGGCCAGCGTCCATAAACCTGCCCGCCTCTCACCGGACCGCCCAACACGAACATCACATTTGCGTGCCCGTGGTCTGTACCGCCGGTGCCGTTCTGGTGTGCAGTCCGGCCAAACTCGGACATCGTGACCAGCACCACATCCTGCGCGTGGCTACCCATGTCGGTCCAGAAGGCGGCGATCCCCTGGCTGAAATCACCCAGCCGCTGCGCGAGCTGGCCGTTCACCGCACCCTGGTTCTGATGCGTGTCCCATCCGCCGATATCGGCAAAGGCCGCTTCGACTCCCAGGTTGGCCTTCATCAGCTGTGCAATCTGTTTCATGCTCTGGCCGAAGGCGCTGCGCGGATAGTTCGCGCCCGCAGCGGGTGTGTAGTGCGCTGGATCGGTGGCACGCAGCATCTTTACCGCCTCGAACGTCTCCCCACCGGTCCCATGCAGGACACTGTTCACCGATGCGTCGTACATCGACGCGAAGCCCTCGCTCATCGGGCTCGGTGTGCGTCCACCGACGCTGAAGTCCTGAACATTGCCCAAGGCCACAGCGGGAATCTTTCCTTCGAGCGTGCGCGGGACCTGGTTGCCCATAGCGATTGCGCGGAAGGCCGTCTGTTGGCGGGTGTGCGTATCAGCCTGCAGGGCGCGATTCAGCCATCCCTCGGTGGTGGCCTTCACTCCCGGGGTACCGCTCTCCATGTAGTCCTGTGCGTCGAAGTGGGAACGCGACATGTCCGGCGAACCCGCCGCGTGGACGATCGCCAGATGTCCCTGGTCGTAGAGCGGCTTCAACGGCTGCATCGCCGGATGCAGTCCAAACACGTCGTTCAGCTCGATGACTTGCTTTTGCGGAATCGCGATGGTGGGACGCATGGAGTAATAGGCGCTCTCGGCATGCGGCACCACGATGTTGAGCCCATCGGCCGCGCCGCGTTGAAACAGCACGACCAGCCGCTTTCCTTGTGCCTGGGCAGTTGTAGCCTGCGCCATCACCGAGCGCGTGAGAAAGCTGGGAATCGCTGCTGTGCCGACCAGCGCCAGAGCGCCGTTCTTCATGAATCCACGCCGCGTGAAACCGGGATTGGGGGCCATCGTCACATCACTCCTGCCTTTACTAACGCAGCAGCATGCCTCAAGTTGCCGCAGTTCGAAAAAAATGTTGGCAGTCTGAAAGCGGAACGCGGCCTTTTCGCCACATTCGTCGCCTCGGCCGAAGCGGCGCAGTGGAGACCCGTTGTTTTTCCCATCGCCATCGCAATGGATACAGCAGATCCCCTCCACTGCGCTTCCCTTCGGTCGGGATGACCTGCAACGAGGCAGGAAGCAAGCTACTAAAACTTCGCCAGACCCTCGATCGCCCGGTAGATAGTCTCCGGTTGCGGCAGAATGACATCCTCCAGTTGTGGCTGATACGCCACGAACGTATTCGTGGCCGCAACCCGTTTCACCGGGGCATCCAGGTCGTCGAACAGCTCGTCGGCGATCCGTGCCGCGATTTCTGCGCCATAACCCCAGCTCAATACGTCCTCGTGTGCCACGATCACCCGGCTTGTCTTGCGGACACTCTCGGCAATCGCCTCCCAGTCGTAAGGGCTGAGCGTGCGCAGGTCGATAATCTCCGTCTCGATCCCCAGCTCACGGCTGGCCCGTTGCGCCGCCTGCAAGGCCCGCGGCACGACCGCGCCGTACGTGACAAGTGTGAGGTGCTTCCCTTCGCGCACCGTCTTTGCCTTGCCAAACGGGACCATGTAGTCCGGTCCCGGATAGGGCGCTCGGCCGAAGGTTTCGCGGTAGAGCCGCTTATGCTCCAGGAACATCACCGGGTCGTCGGACCGGATGGCCGTGCGCAGAAGGCCGTTTGCGTCGAGCGCATTCGATGGGAAGACCACCCGCATCCCCGGCGTGTGGGTGAAGATGCTCTCACCGCACTGCGAGTGATACATCGCGCCGCCGGTCAAGTAGCCGCCGATGGCCACCCGGATCACCGCCGGTGATGCGAAGGCATTGTTTGATCGCCAGCGCATCGCAGCCAGTTCATTGCGCAACTGGTGCATCGCGGGCCAGATGTAGTCGAAGAACTGAATCTCGACCACGGGCTTCATGCCGCGCGTTGCGAGGCCCACCGCGCGGCCAACGATATTTGCCTCCGCAAGCGGTGAGTTGAAGACACGATCGCTGCCGTAGTCGCACTGCAGCCCCGCCGTCAGCTTAAAGACGCCGCCCTTGCCCTTGACCTCGCCGTTCTTCAGATTCTCTTCACGGCTGCAGTCGGCCACATCTTCGCCGAAGACGATGATGCGCGGGTCGCGCTTCATCTCGTCCTTTAAGCAAACGTTGATGAGGTCGGCCATCGTCCGGTCTGCACCTTCCGGAGCAGCCGGCTCGGAGGCAAACGCCTTCGCCGTCGGATCGACGTCCGGGGAATACACATAGCGGTAGATAGAATCCGGCGTCGGCAGCGGCGCGCGCAGGACACGGTCCGTGGCCGCCTGGATCTCATCATCTACCGCCTTCTCCAGCCGCGTGATGCCGTCTGCATCGATCACGCCCTCGCGCAGCAGCCGGAGCTGCAGCTTCGGTAAAGGGTCCAGCAGACTCTCCGCCTCCAGCTCCTTTGCCGTGCGATACAGCTTCTGATTGTCCGACAGCGAGTGCGAGTAGGGCCGTGTAACGTGGCCATGCACAAACGCCGGCCCCTTGCGCGCCCGGCAATGGGCGACAGCCTTGGTCAAGGCCGCATAACTCTCCACCGGGTCGGTGCCGTCTACCTCAGCGAAGAAAAAGTTGGGGAAGTTTGCCACCAGCTTCGAGATACTGCCGCCCGGCACATTTTTTTCAACCGGCGTCGAGATCGCGTAACCATTGTCCTCAACAAGAAACAGTACCGGCAGCTTCTCGAGCGACGCCGTGCTGACCGACTCCCAGAACTCACCCTGACTGGTTGAACCCTCACCGATCGAGGCATACACAACTTCGTCCCCGTGGAAGCTGGCGTTGCGGAATGCGCGATAGTCGCCCTCCTGTCGCTCGACGGCTTTGGGATGGTTGGCAAAGTAGCGCCCCGCCTCCGCACAGCCGACGGCCTGTAACATCTGCGTGGCTACCGACGAACTTTGCGACACGATGTTGAGCCGCTGGTTGCCCCAGTGAGAAGGCATCTGCCGGCCGCCGCTGGCCGGGTCCTGCGCAGCCCCCACCGCCTGCAGCAGCATCTCCTCTGCCGTGACTCCCAGGCCCAGGCAGAGCGCCCGGTCGCGATAGTAGGGATAGAACCAGTCGTAGCCCGGCTTCATGGCCTTGGCCGCGGCCACCAGCAGCGCCTCGTGGCCCGCGCCGGAGATCTGGAAGAAGATCTTCTGCTGGTTCTTCAGCACGATCTCCCGGTCGTCCACACGCCGCGACATATACATCAGTCGGTAGACATCGACCCACTCCGCGCCCGATAGCCCGCTCAATCCGCTGCCCGCAACGCTCTTTGTCCGCCGCTCCGTCGCCACACTGCCCATACACACTCCTGACTGCTTCTCCAAGTCAAAACGACTGGCGATTGTACCCTGTCCTCAGGCTCTCGTGCTCTACAAGAAAGATGCGTGTGGCCGTCCTTCCGTCTCATCCCGGGAATTCCGAAGCTCCCGGCAGCTTCCACGGTTTGACTGACTTTTTCCAGCGTGCTTTAATCAGCCTTCCTTCAAGCGGCGTAACGCTGCGCACCTGCAAGACGGCTCACAAACCCAGTATTTCGGAGAACATGCATGCAGAATGTCGGCCTGTGGACCTTGGGGCTGCAGATGAATTCCCCCATCTCCCCAGACAGCGGCAGTATCTTCCTGTGGGGCGCGCTCGCGATCGGCGTCTTGGGCCTGTTGGTCGCTTTCGCGTTCGCTCGCTCGGTACTCAGCGCCGACACCGGCACCTCCGAGATGCAGGCCATTTCGAACGCCATCCGTGAGGGTGCCGAAGCGTTCATGTCCCGGCAGTACGGCACCATCGCCATCATCGCGGTCGTGCTCGCCCTTGTTCTGTATATCGGATACCGCCTCTCGCCCTTTACAGCTCCATTCGCCAATAAAGTCGTCATCAGCTTTCTCATCGGCGCGATCTGCTCCGGCCTCTCCGGCTTTACCGGCATGTTTGTCTCCATCCGGGCAAACATCCGCACCGCAAGCGCCGCACGCACCAGCCTGGGCCGCGCCTTGCAGACTGCGCTCCGCGGGGGCGCCGTCACCGGCCTGGTCGTCGTCTCTCTATCGCTGCTCGGCATCGGTCTGCTCTTCTTCCTTTTCGGCGGCCTGAAGCACCCGGAGGCGACGCCCTATGAGCTCGTCGGCTTCGGCTTCGGCGCCTCGCTTGTAGCGCTCTTTGCTCAGTTGGGAGGCGGCATCTACACCAAGGCCGCCGACGTCGGCGCGGACCTGGTCGGTAAGGTCGAAGCCGGCATCCCCGAAGACGATCCCCGCAATCCCGCTGTCATCGCCGACCTGGTAGGTGACAACGTGGGCGACTGCGCGGGCCGCGGTGCGGACATCTTCGAATCCACCGCTGCTGAAAACGTCGGCGCCATGATCCTCGGCGCGGCGCTCTTCCCTGTCTTCGGCATCAAGGGCATCCTCTTCCCGCTGGTCATCCAGGCGGTCAATGTCATCGCCTCCATCATCGGCGTAGCGACGGTCCACTCCGGCGAAGAAGAAGACCCCATGCATGCGCTCGATCGCGGCTACTATGTGACCTCCTTCGTTGCGCTGCTCGGCTTCGCTGCCGCCGTGTACTTCATGCTGCAGGGACGCTGGTGGCTGCTCGGCTCCGGCATTGTCGGCATCCTTACCTCGTTCCTGTTCGTCCGTATCACCGAGTACTACACCGAGACACGCTACCGCCCTGTTCGCTCGATCGCAGAGGCATCCCTCACCGGTCCGGCCACTAACATCATCAGCGGCCTGGCCGTAGGCATGGAGACGCCGGCTATGCCGGTCATCGTCATCAGTCTTGCGCTGTTATTGAGCTACTACTTCGGCGTGCGCGGCTTGGCCGATCAGTCCGAGATCGCCACATATGCCAAGGGCATTTATGGCACTGCCATCGCCACCATCGGCATGCTCTCCGCCTCGGCCTACATCCTGGCCATGGACACCTTCGGTCCCATCACGGACAATGCAGGCGGCATCATCGAGATGTCGAACCAGCCAGATGCCGTCCGCGAGAAGACGGACAAGCTGGATGCCGCCGGCAACACCACCAAAGCACTCACCAAGGGCTACGCCATTGGCTCGGCTTCGCTTGCAGCCTTCCTGCTCTTCTCCGCATATCTCGAAACGGTCCACGACATTGTGGCGCATCGCTTCGCCGCGGCGGGCGAGGTCCTGCCGGCCCACTGGCAGTTCACCCATGTGAACTTGGCCAGCGTGCCGGTCTTCGTCGGCGCGCTGCTGGGCGCCATGCTGACCTACCTCTTCTCTTCCCTCGCCATCAAGGCTGTAGGACGAACGGCGCAGTACATCATCAACGACGTGCGCGCCCAGTTCAAAGAGAATCCCGGCATCATGGAAGGAACCTCCAAGCCCGACTATGGCCGCTGCGTACGTATCGTGACCGGCGCGGCACTGAAACAGATGATCCTGCCGGGTGCACTGGCAGTTGCCATGCCGCTGGCCGTGGGCCTTATCTTCCGGCATTTGAGCGCCTCCTACGCGGTTCGGGACATCAGCGCCGATACGCTGATGCTGCGCGGCGTCCCGGTCAACCTCACCGGAGCGGAAAGCGTAGCCGCGCTCCTGATGGTCGGCACCATCTCCGGCATTCTGCTCGCCATGCTGATGAACAATGGCGGCGGCGCGTGGGATAACGCGAAGAAGCTGATCGAGACCGGCATGTATGGCGGCAAACGCTCCGAGGCCCACAAGGCAGCCGTTGTCGGTGACACGGTCGGCGATCCCTTCAAGGACACCGCCGGCCCTTCGCTGCATGTGTTGATCAAGCTGCTGGCCACGGTGACGCTGGTCCTCGCGCCGCTCTTCCTGTAAGCAGCTGGAAACGTTTCATCATCTCGACCGGAGCGGCGAAGCCGTGCAGTGGAAGGCATGCTGATCGTCGCCCGCAGTGCCAGAGCATTTTCACTGTAGGTATAGAGAAGAGCGCGATGCTCCGCGTGGCTTTTCCGTCAAGAAAAGCCACACTACGCGGAACTGGGCTCTACACAGCAACAGTGACAATGCTTTAATCTGCCTGGGCCGTAGACCCGACCCGCCAGCCGCCTCTTAGTCACCACAACGGGTGCCCATGGTGACGAGCGCTTTCGACTGCACAGCAAGACGTCTGTTCAGCCCCGCATCCGTTCCTTCACGCTCTTCGCGAGCTTTTCGATCTCGGCGGCCTTCTTCACCACGTCGACAGACAAGGTATCCTTGTTCGACTTGTCGACCTGGTCTTTCAGATCTTTCGCCAGATCGAACAGCTTGTTCGTATCGCGCTCCAACTGCTCCTGGCGCTGCGCGTTGCGCGCCTTTTCCATCTTTTCCATGCGCTGATGCTGCATTGGGTCGTTCGGATCAGGAGGCTCACCGAAGGTCGGTGACGGCGTCACGGAGGGCTGCAGTTGTGCCGCCGAGATGGTACGAAGACCGGCCAGCGAACCGGCCGCCACCAGCACCGTCACACCGAGGGCCAAGCGCAGCCTGCCCCAACGCTTCATTCGCAACTTCGCCACCGAGCTTTGCATCCGTTCATTATAGAAACGACAGCAAATTCCAGACGTGAAAGGCCGCATGCTGCTTTTGCTTGAACCTCCCAACACCCGTCCGCCCTGGCATGAGGCATTGCGGTCCATGTGGCAGAGCTGGGTCAGCGGTGCACAGAATTTCTTGGTCCACGATCTGCAGCATCTGATCGTTGTCGTTCTCTTCGCATGGTTTGCGATTTGGTTGGTCAAGATGATCACCAATCGCATGCAGCGTGCCGCGGAGCGTCATCCGACCGTCGGCCTGGCTCGCACCGCGCAGATTCGCACCCTCGCCTCCGTGCTGCGCGCCACCGGCTACGGCGTCGTCGGCTTCTTCACCGTCATCACCATCCTGCGCGATGTCTTCGATCTCAATCTCGGGCCGCTGATCGGCACGTCCGCTATCCTAGGTGTCGCCGTCGGCCTGGCCGCGCAGACCATTGTGAAGGACATGATCAACGGCATGCTGGTGCTGGTCGAAGATCAGTACAACGTCGGCGATGTGGTGACGATCGCCGGCATCACCGGCACCGTCGAGTCGATGTCGCTGCGCAAGACGACCGTCCGCGGCTTCGACGGTACACTCTATCTCGTTCCGAACAGCCAGATCACCAACGTGGCCAACCAGAGCCGCGACTTTTCCTCCACCACACTCAATATCTCGGTTGACTTCTCCGCCGATCCGGATAAAGTCATCGCCCTCTTGCGCAAGGTAGTGAGCGAGGTGCGCGAGGAGCCCGCATACAAGGACATCTTCCTCGGCGATCCGCAGGTGCTTGGCGTCGACCAGATCAAAGGCTCTGAGGTGATCTATCCCATCACGGTGAAGACGCAGGCGAGGAAGCAGTACGACGCGCTGCGCGAGATGCAGAAACGTATCCGGCTAGCTCTGGAAGAAAGCCACATGCTCCCGGGGAGCCCCTTCCGTGTGATCGGAAGCGGCGGCATCACAGCACCCAGCGAAGTGAGCAAGCCGGCACCGGCACACGACCCAACCACGAACAAGCCCAACGAGATCAACCCGTTTACCGGTGAGTAGAGCGAATAAAAGGCCTGCGGGTTCTCCCAGAATGGCCGCATCCACTCCCTGGGCAGGAGGCCCGCTAACCACCTTTAACTGACCGGCTCTAGCCGGCGATCGCCGCACGCAACCCCTCTACCGTACCCACCGGGGGCAGGCAATGCGTCCCTTGACACACAACGGCAAAGCTCGATCGATCATGTAACTGTAGCAGTTGCGTAAGCGTGGTCTTCAAAAGCGGCGGAAGCGCGCCCTCGTGCAACACCGACCAAGGCGCGCGCAGCACCAGCTTGTTGATCGCGTATCCCTCGCGGGCCGCCTCCTCCAATGCGTCCGCCTGGTCGTCATCTCCCACCACAACCACCTGCTGCGGCGGCGTCAGCAGCCGCTCCAGCGCAAGCCCGTAGGCACCGGCGTAGAGGCCGAAGTGTTCGACAATGCCGGCGAAGGCCTCCAGCGTATCCTCGGCACGTTCGCGCAGCATCGCATCGCCGTTCAGCGACTCGATACGCAGCAGCGCCGAGGCAGCAGTCGGATTGCCGGCCGGTGTCGGTGTGTCCTGCAGTGGTTTCCGGCGAGCCGCCAGCGCACCGATCGCGTTGGGATCCGGTGCCGTGTCAAAGAACCCTCCGCCCGTCGCATCGTAAAAGTCCCGCAGCATTCGCGCGGCCAGCGACTCGGCTGCGTCGTAGTAGCGCATCTCCAGCGTCCGCTCCCACGCATCGAGACACGCGTGCACCAGCAGCGCGTAGTCGTCCAGGACCGCAGGAATGCGCGGACCGGCCGAGCTATCCGCGTAGGCTACGACATGGGCCAGGCCATCGTCCTCCGACCACGCGTCGCGCAGAATGCGATCGAGCGTCCTGGTTGCAAAGTCGCGCGTTCCTACCGCATGCAGCACCGCACTCGCCTGCAGATAGGCAGAGATCGCCAGCGCATTCCAGCCTGTGTAGACGGTGCGATCGACATACGGCGTCGGCCGCTGTGCTCGCGCGGCTGCCAGCTTTGTGCGCGCAACGGCCAAAAGACTGGCCACCTCAGCCGGTTCACGCTTTAGGTCTGCTGCCAGCGTCTCGACCGGCATGTTCACATGCAAAACGTTCTTCGCCGGGTTATGGTGCATGTCCCCGAGTTCGCCAATGTCGTAGTACGCGCCGGCGACCTCCAATTCATCGGGGGCTAGTACTTCTGCAGCCTCGGCACGTGTCCAGGTGAAGTAGTCGCCGTCGTCGTCCAGCGTCATGTCGGCATCCTGCGACCCGTAGAAACCGCCGTTCCGGCGGTCGCTCAGCCAACCGTCCATCCATGCCACAGTCTCGCGCACAACGGTGCTGAACACTGGAAACGGAAAGCTCTGGTAGGCATGGACATAGTTCACCAACAAACCGGCGTTGTCATAGAGCATCTTCTCGAAGTGCGGCACCACCCAGCGTTCATCGACCGAGTAGCGATGGAATCCTCCGCCAACGTGGTCATAGATGCCGCCGGCCGCCATCTTGGTCAGCGTCACCAGCGCGACTTCGCGCGACTTGGCGTCGTTTTTGCGCGTGGCCGTGTCGAGCAGCAGGTCCAGCGCCGCTGGATGGGGAAACTTGGGCTGCGCGCCGAAGCCCCCGTGATGGGCATCGAACTGCGCGATGGCCGAAGCCACCAGCTTCTCCGTGATCGCCGGACTCAGCGATCCGCTGCGCCCGGCGAAGGCCTCGCCATGCTCGATTGCCGCGAGAATAGACCCTGCCGATTCCAACACCTCTTCGCGCTTGTTCTGCCACGCGTCAGACATGGTAAGCAGCAGTCGCTCGATGCCCGGTCTGCCGTAGCGGTCGTGTCGCGGAAAGTACGTGCCGCCGAAGAAGGGCCGTCCATCGGGCGTCAGGATCGCCGTGAGCGGCCAGCCACCCTGTCCGCTCACGGCCTGCACGGCCGCCTGATACCGGCTGTCCACGTCCGGACGCTCATCGCGGTCCACCTTGATGGCAATGAAATGCTCGTTGATCAGCGGCGCCAGCGTTGCATCTTCATAACTCTCGCGATCCATGACGTGGCACCAATGGCACCACACCGCACCGATGTCCAATAGCACCGGCTTGTCTTCGCGCGCGGCCTGGGCAAACGCCTCTGCACCCCACTCCTGCCACTGAATCGGTTGATGCATCGCCGAACGCAGATAGGCAGAGCGCGCGTGCGCCAGCGCATTAAAAGCGTGTGTTGCTGTTGTTTCGAGATCCGCCATAGACCTTCAGTTTACGCGGCAACGGCGCCGGTCATCCGGAACGCAGTGCCGGGTCGGCAGTCTGTCCGGCAACGATCTGTTGCGCAACCTCCGCGCGGTCCAGTCGACGCTTGCTTAACAGGATGTAGGTCCACGTCGTCACTGCGGTGAACACGAGGGCGAAGGCTGCATACGGAAGAAACTGCGCAAATTTATGCAAGAACAGGTGCGCGGAATGATCGTGGAACATCGTAATGCGGGTTGCGGCAAGCCCGAGCGCAATCAGGGGAGCCCCGATAAGAATCTTACGACGCAGACGCACCAGCAGGCAGGGTCGGATGGTCATCACTAGAGGCAGCACAACCAAAACACACGCTACCAATGAAAGTAGAAATGTCCAGCCGGCCCACACCAGCAGTCCACCGGAGAACGTCTGCACAAAGAGTCCGGCGCGGCCCTCGCTGTCACGCACGGCCGTGAGCAGGTTGACGGGCACGCAGGCGATTTGCCCAGCCAGCCAGCCGGTCAGCCCGCTCAGCGCGGCGTATCCCGCGCGCCGCCATCGTGTCATCGCCGCTGCGTCTGTTGTCATCGTGCCTATGCTACGAGCTTGCCCGCGATCTCGGCGTAGAGATCGATAGCCGCGAGCAGCTCCTTTTTAGCCAACCGCTCATGCGGTGTATGCGCCACATGGATCGACCCCGGACCCAGCAGCAGCGGTTCGCCCCAGTTGGTAAGTGCAGGGATGTCCGTGGTGAAGGCGGCGATCATGGTCTCCATACCCTCGATCGGCTTCAGCCGCACAAATGGAATCTCCAACGTAAAATCGATCTCCGCCAGTCCTGCGACGGCCTTCTCAAGCTCCGCACGTGTCTCCTCCGATGGCCCGACCAGCCGCACCATCACCTGCCCCACGGCGTGATCCGAGATCACGTTCGGCGCGCGGCCGCCTTCGATCAGCCCGATGTTCAAGGTACTGGGCCCCACATCCTCGCTGCTGGGCAGCGGGATGTGCAGCACCTGGTCCAGCGCCCGGATCAGCTTGTGGATAGCATTCTCGCCGAGCTCCGGGTAGGCGGAGTGCGCCATCTTCCCCTGTGCTCGTACTGCCGCCCGCAGCACACCTTTGCTGGCAATGCCCAGCCGGTTATCCGTTGGCTCACCGTTGATCAGATAACGGCTGCCGCGCGGTTGCAGATTGGCGACCTTCGCACCGGCGGAGTCGCGCTCCTCCCCGACGACGAACAAGAGCCCCGCTTTGACTCCTCCCGTGCGCAGCCGTTCCACTGCGGCAATCTGCGCCGCAATGATCCCCTTCGCGTCGCACGCGCCTCGTCCGTAGATCGCCTCATCGTCCTCACGACTGTCGAAGAAGGGCGGGACCGTATCCATGTGCGTCGAGAAGACCACATCCGGCTGCTCGCCAGGCACCGTCGCATACACATTGAAGCGATCGGTCGTCGCCATGTCTTCTCCCTTATGCGCAACATGCATCTTCTCGATTGCAAAGTCGCGGCCGGCCAGAAACTCAGCCAGGAATGCGCCCACCACGCCTTCGCCGTAAGTGGTCGACTCGATGTCGATAAGCTGTCGTGTCAATTGCACGGGATCGAGCGTCATAGATGGCCAGCATACCTGAGGCATACAGCGGAGAAGGATCTGACGCCATCCCCAGGGGGTGCCCCATTTCCGCGAAGCGAAAGGGGGAGACGATCAAAGTCAGCAGCGCAGCACCCGGCACTCGCTGACTCGCTACAATCAAGCAGTGTCCACCACCGCCAATCATCTTCAGACACTTGCCATCCCCGGCCCCACCGGCAGTCTGGAGGCGCTGCTGGTCGAGGGATTGCCGAACGCACGCTACGCTGCGCTGGTCTGCCACCCACATCCCAAAGGGGGCGGCACGATGCATAACAAGGTCGTCTACCGGGCGGCCAAGACGCTGCAAGCATTCGGCATCACCACGCTGCGCTTCAACTTCCGCGGCACCGGCCTCAGCGAAGGCGAACACGACGACGGCCATGGCGAGCGGGAAGATGTGCGTGCCGCACTGGATTGGCTCGACCGGCGCTATGCATTACCCATTCTTGTCGCTGGCTTCTCCTTCGGCGCGCATGTTGCTCTCAGTGCGTGCTGCACGGATGCGCGTGTGCCTGGCTTTGCCGCCCTGGGACTTCCGGTTGCCGCGGAGGGCCGCGAGTATCGCTACAGCTTTCTCGCGCAGTGCGCGATGCCGAAGATCTTCATCAGCGGCGGGGCAGACCAGTATGGTCCGCGGGCGGATCTGGTGCGCATCGTCGCTTCCGCGGCTCAACCGGCGTCGCTGGTGCTGGTGCCGGAGGCGGACCATTTCTTTGCCGGCAAGCTCGAGCTGATGCAGCAGACCCTGCGTGACTGGCTGACCTCCCGCTTCTTTCCGGAGTCGCAGATGGCCGAGACTCAATCCTGACGGCCATGCCCGAGACCGAGCAAAGCCTCGCCGCCCTCCATAAAGACGCACGCGCCATCTTCAGCGAGGCACTCGAAGCGTGCCGCATCGAGCCCGTCTTCAAACAGCGTGTGCGCTGCGAAGGAACCACGCTCATCGTCAAGCACTCGCCGGTGATGCACTCTGCAGGGGGGCATTCTTCAGCGACAGAGCGACCCATTCCGACTAGCCGGATCGAGTTAAGCGGCTATCGCCGTGTCCTCGTCATCGCTCTGGGGAAGGCGGCCGTTCCCATGACCCAGGCGCTTCTCGAGATTCTGCCGCGCAGGCGCCGCGTCCATGGCATCTGTAGCGGTCCTGTCCGGCCCGAGCGACGGAGCTGGCGCATTCGCTACTACGCCGGCGGCCATCCGTTGCCCAACGAAGATTCCTTCCGCGCTGCGCGGAATGCTCTGCGTCTGCTGCGACGGGCTTCGGAGCATACCTTTGTCATCTATCTCATCAGCGGCGGCGGCAGCACGCTCTTCGATCTGCCGCTCGATCCAGCCATCTCGCTTTCCGATGCGATCGCTTTCCACGAAGCACTCATCGGCTCCGGCGCCACCATCGCTGAGATCAACACGCTGCGGAAACACTTCTCCGCCGTCAAAGGCGGTCGGCTTGCCGCTGCGGCACCTCGGGCCCACAAGCTCACCCTGCAAGTCCTCGATGTGCCATGGCGCCATATGGATGCAGTCGCCTCCGGCCCCACGCTGCCCGATCCCTCCACCGTGGACGACTGCCGCGAGCTGTTGACCCGCTATCGCTTACTGGAGAAGTTTCCGCCGTCCGTGCGCAGCTTCTTCAGTCGCCTGGACCTGCCCGAGACCCCCGGCGACAAGGCGGCGATGAAACGTCTCACTGAGCTAAGAGAAGCGGCCCGGAAGACCGGCCAGAAAGGGTTCCTCTTAGCGACCAGCAGAAGGCCGGAGGACCCCCAGCCGACGCAGCTCTGGACCCTGCTCTCGAATCACGACCTGGTACGGGCTGCGCAGGAGAAAGCGAAGGCCCTAGGCTACGAAGTATTCGTGGATAATGGTTGCGACGATTGGCCCTACGATAAGGCTGCCGCTTACCTGATAGACCGCCTGGTAGAACTCCGCCGCCAACATGCGGGCAAAAGGCTTTGCCTGCTCTCCGGAGGCGAAGTCACCGTACAGATCGACCGCCTGCCCGGCACCGGGGGACGCAATCAACAGTTTGCGCTCGCCTGCGCTCTTCTGCTCGATCGGCAGCTACCGGGTGAGCGTGTCGTCTGTCTCTCCGCCGGCAGCGATGGCGCGGACGGCAATAGCCCGGCGGCCGGCGGCCTCGTGGACACCACGACCGTCTCCCGGGCGCAGGCATTCGGGCACGACACGGCAGCAGCCCTTACCGTCTTCGATGCCTGTCCATTGCTGACGGCGCTTGGGGATACTGTGGTCACGGGACCCACGGGCAACAATCTGCGCGACGTTCGTATTCTTTTGGGCCTGTAGCAGTTTCCCGTATAAAAACAACTGTCACTGCCTAGGGAACCGATAGTTAGATCCACTTGTCATCTCGACAGAAGCGAAGCGGAATGGAGAGATCTGCTTTTGTCCTCGTTCGCAGAAACACATAGGCAATTATTCAGAACATCCTTAGTACGCTTCCGTATCGGCTGGCGAAGCCATTCGCTCTACGCTGACCCAAATGTCCACGCAGCCATGTCTGACCGGCGCGACAGCCCCTCCAGCCGCAGCTACGATAGCGGTATGGCAATCCGAAAAGAATGGACGGAGTGGCACCTGACGCCACGCGGCTGGGAGCAGGGCTCGACTCGCCGCGATGGTCGCGGCAACGACTGGCGCACTGAGCCCGATGACCGCCTCCTGAGTTACCAACACATCGAGCTGCAGACCTCCAACGGTCCGGCAAGCGTAAGCACCGAAGAGACCTGGCGCACCAAGAACCCAGCGGCGCTCGAGCAACTCAAAACCTCACTGGTGCAGCACGGCGACGTGCCCAGGCGTCTGGACTGAAGCTGGATCAGGGTTCAGGGTCTCCTCATCCCTGAATCGCGGGCGCCCACATCTCGCAAAGATGTGGGAAATCAAAAGCGAAAGCGCTTTTACTCACTCTTACGAGAGATCTGCTTTCACCCATGTCGCAAGAGCCTCACAACATCAGGCGCCCAATCAGGCGCCCAGAGAGGAACAAGACGCAGGTGTGGCATTCGGCATCTCACCGCTGCCTCTTGTCTAAGCCCTCGTGCCGGATCTCTAACCGCTCCTATTTCCCTTACCTCCGATCCCTGTTACGATCCCGTTGATTCATGAAGCTCAACCGTTACCTTCTCCGCAGCACGATCGTCGGTGCTCTCGGCGGCCTGCTCTTCGGCTTTGACACTGCCGTCATCTCAGGAGCCACGCACTCGCTTCGCCTGTATTTTCAGCTCTCGGACAAGGAGCTGGGGTGGACGGTAGCGGTCGCGCTCTGGGGCGCAGTGTTTGGCGCCATCTTCTCCGGCATCCCCGGAGAGCGTTTCGGGCGGCGCGATTCCCTGCGCTTCATGGCCTTCCTCTATCTTCTCTCCGCGCTCGGATGCGGACTGGCGTGGAATCTGCCCGCGCTCATGGGCTTCCGCTTTATCGGTGGCCTGGCCATTGGCGGCTCTTCTGTCCTAGGCCCCATGTACATCTCGGAGATCGCGCCGGCCCGGCTGCGCGGACGCCTGGTGGGCGCCTTTCAGATCAACATCGTCATCGGCATCCTGATCGCTTATCTGTCGAACTACCTGATTGGCCGCCTAAACCTGGGTCTGAGCGAATGGCGGTGGGAGCTGGGCGTCTCCGCTGTGCCCGCCTTCTTCTTTCTGGCGATGCTGTTCCTTATTCCGCGCTCGCCGCGCTGGCTCTCCACGCAAAACCGCATCGACGACGCTCGGGGCGTCCTCGATCTGATCGGCAGTCCTAATAGCGACGCAGAATTGAAGGAGATCGTCGACTCTCTGCATCTGGACCGCGCTCAGGAGCCGCTGTTGCAGCGCAAGTATCGCTTTCCATTGATGCTCGCGATCATGACCGGGGCCTTCAACCAGCTCTCCGGCATCAACGCTATCCTTTACTACCTAAACGACATCTTCGCCAAGGCCGGCTTCGACCCCAGCCATTCCAACCTGCAGGCCGTCGCAGTAGGCGCTACCAACCTGGTATTTACGCTCATCGCCATGTCGATCATCGATCTGGTCGGCCGCAAAGCGCTGATGCTCTTCGGCTGTGCGACGCTTACCGGATGCCTTGCGGCGGTCGCCGCCATCTTCTGGACGCATGCCCATCAAAATTGGCTGGTTTGGCTCCTGATGGCCTATATCGCCTGTTTCGCTGTCTCCCAGGGCGCCGTTACCTGGGTGTATGTAGGCGAAATCTTCCCCACGCGCGTACGCTCCAAGGGCCAGAGCGCCGGATCCTCGGCCCATTGGATCGTGAACGCGATCATCTCCGCGATCTTCCCCTCCCTGGCCGCGGTCTCCGGGGCATCGCCCTTTGTCTTCTTCGGCTCCATGATGGCGCTGCAGTTTTTCCTGGTGCTCTTCCTCTATCCGGAGACAAAAGGCATTAGTCTGGAGCAGATGGGGCACGCTCTGAAGATCGAGTAACCGTCCGCCGACTGTCACAATTCCCCTTTTGGGGGATCGTCTGAGACAGCAAGAAAGCGTTTTATCCTTGCACGAGGTTGGGGCAACTTTTCGGCAAGAATGCACATCTTTGGTGTCAGTTAGCGAATACAGCGTGTCCCGGATCAAGAGGTTTGACATAAAACCGATGCCTGCAATCCTTATCGTGGACGACAATCCGATTCAGGCGGTGACACGCCGCCTGATATTGGAAAAGGCCCACTTTCCGGTCATCCTCGCTGAAGACGGACCAACCGCCTTGGCGAAGCTGGAGGCAGCGGAACATATCGGCATGGTGATTACCGATCACTGCATGCCGGAGATGCGCGGTCCGGAGCTGGTGCAGAGGGTGCGTGAACGCTTTGCCACCATTCCGATTCTTGTTTTGAGCGGTCTTCCGGAAGCAGAGGCGGAATACGACGGTCTGGACGTCATCTTCCGGTTGAAGCCGATTCCGCCCGAGGAACTGATCGAGATGGCGCGAACACAGCTCTTCCAAGCCTTCGACCAGACAGCATAAACCCCGAAACACCCTTCTCCAATCCCATCACAATTCCATCTATTGGCCGATTGGCGCTTCTTCCTGTGCTTTGCGACAATCGACCAGACACCTATGCCGGTCTTTGGTAGCTTTTCCCTACTGCTCGCACTCGCACTCAGTGCCTACACGCTGCTTGCGGGCGGATTGGCACTGCGGCAACTGGCGGTCAACGCCCGTACGCGCGTTTCCCCGGAACGTCTCGCCGAGACCGCACGCCGCGCCGGCATCGCCAGCTTCTTCGCCACAACAGCTGCCGCGGTAGCGCTGGTCTATGCGGCCTTCACCAACGACTTCTCCGTCTCTTACATCCTCCATCACTCCAACCGCGCCCTTCCCGGCCCTTACAAGTTCGCCGCGCTCTGGTCCGGTCAGGAAGGGTCACTGTTGCTGTGGGCATGGCTGCTCGCCACCTATGGCTTCGTGCTGAGAATGCGCCACAAAGTCGACGTCCGGCTTACCGCCTACGCATCGACCATCCTTGCCGGAGTGCAGGTCTTCTTCCTGCTCCTGCTGAATTTTGCGGCGCCCCCATTTGCGCTGGTACAGGGCCAGATTCCCGCTGACGGCTTCGGTCTGAACCCGCTGTTGCAGTATCCCGAGATGGTGATTCATCCGCCGATGCTTTATCTCGGCTACGTCGGCTTCACTGTTCCATTCGCATTTGCACTCGGCGCGCTCATGATGCGCTATCCCGGCGAGAAGTGGATTCACATCACGCGCCGCTGGACTATGGTGACCTGGCTCTTTCTCACCTGCGGCATCTTTCTCGGCGCGCACTGGGCCTACTCCGTCTTGGGCTGGGGCGGCTACTGGGGCTGGGACCCGGTCGAAAACGCTTCGCTGATGCCCTGGCTCACCGGCACCGCCTTCCTGCACTCAGTCATGATGCAGGAGAAGCGCGGCATGATGAAGACCTGGAATGTGTGGCTGATCTTCTCCACCTTCATGCTGTCGATCCTTGGCACGCTGCTCACACGCTCTGGCTTGGTCAGCTCCGTCCACGCTTTCGCGCAGTCCTCGATCGGCGACTGGTTCTATGCCTTTCTGTTCATCGTGCTCGTCGTCTGCATCTTCACCTTTATCCTGCAGCGCGACCACTTGAAGTCCGCCCATAGCATCGAGTCGCTGGTCTCGCGCGAGTCGAGCTTCCTGTTCAATAACCTGATCTTTCTCGCGGCCTGCTTCACCATCCTGTGGGGCACGCTCTTCCCTGTGATCAGCGAATATGTGCAGGGCAACCGAGTCACCGTAGGCGCGCCCTGGTACAACCGCATCGCCGTCCCTATCGGTCTCGGCCTGCTCGCGCTGATGGCCGTCGGTCCGCTGCTGGCATGGCGCTCGTCATCGCTGCGTTCCATCCGCCGCAACTTCATCCTGCCATCGATCGCGATCGTCTCGACGGCGGTTGCACTGCTCGCCATTGGCGAGCGCCCGTGGCGTGACCAGGGAACCCTCTACTCCTTCGTCGCCTTCTCTATCGCGGCGGGCGTCATCACAGCCATCGCGTCGGAGTTCTTACGCGGCGCACACGTCCTGAAGGTCCAGACCGGCAAGAACATCGTCGCGTCCACACTGCTGCTGATCCAACGCAATACCCGCCGCTACGGCGGCTACATCGTCCACTTCGGCGTCGTCGTCATTTTTATCGGCCTGGCTGGCTCGGCCTTCAATCGCTCCACCGAGCAGGAACTGGACTTCCGCCAGTCCATGCGCGTAGGCCCCTACACGCTCGTCTGCCAGGACTATACCCAGGACACCAACCCGAACTACGACAGCGAATACGCGTTGCTTGATGTCTTCCGCAACGGCAAGAAGGTTACCCAGCTGGCGCCGGAGAAGCGCTTTTACACCGCGTCGCAACAGGTATCCACCATGGTGGCGAATCACTCGACGCTGGCCTGGGACCTGTACGTGATCTATGCGGGACAGAATCCCGACACCAACCGCCCCATCATCAAGGTCTTCCTCAACCCGCTCGTCGCCTGGATCTGGATCGGCGTCGTGATTGTGATCGTAGGCACGCTCGTCGCGCTGGCGCCAAACCTGACCACCGTGCTCTCACCGGCGCGCGCCCGTGAGCGCGATCCCGCCAAGGCATCGTCACGCTCTCTCGTCAGCGAGCCCGTAACCTTGCGTGGTGGCGACTGATGGCACTGCAACCACAAGGGGTGCCCCATCCAGAGCAGAGCGAAGGGCGAGACGCGACAACACCCGACGTCCTCCTCTCGACCGAAGCGAAGCGGAGTGGAGAGCACTGCAAATCCTCCCACACTCACCAGATCAAACGACGCAGCCTGCTGCTCTTGCTGGTCGCGGCACTCGTCGTCGTCTTCGGGGCCAACGCCGCCGATACCACCAACGGCGCACGCTACGAAAACCTAAGCCACCGCATCATGTGCCCCTGCGGCTGCAACGAGCTGCTCGGTGAGTGCAACCACGTCGGTTGCCCGGACTCCGACAAGATGCGCACCCAGCTTGCCGCATCCATCGACCGCAACGAGGACGACACCAGCATCTTCCGCAGCTTTCAGGACCAGTACGGCCCCACGGCGCTGGCCGCGCCCATGTTCACGCGATTCAATCGGTTCTCGTGGTTCGTCCCGCCGCTGGTGCTGCTGCTCGGCATCGCTGGCGTCTTCGCTGTCGTACGCCGCTGGCGTCCGCGAGTCGCGGCCATGCCTGCATACGCCTCCAATCCTCATACACGCGCACTTGAAGAGCGCGTTCGCCGCGAAACGGGAGGCGACTCCCGATGATCTGGGCCGCCTGCGCCATCTTCACCATCTCGCTGTTCGTTTTCGTCTTCTTCCCTGAGCGCAACGTCGCCGTGCAGCGCGTCAAGACGCGCCTCGACTTCCTCGAAGAGCAAAAGGTCGTTCTTTACGACAATCTGCGCGACCTGAACTTCGAATACCGTGCCGGCAAGTATCCGGAAGAGGATTACAGCGCGCAGCGCGCCACCCTAGAAGGCGAAGCCGCCGAAGTCCTGGCCGAGATGGAGCGGTTGCATCAGGCCGCGCCTCGCCGGGCCTGAACCGCGACGGTCGTACCGGACGTCACGACGCAAATCGCTCGCAAATCTGTCGCTTGGCAGTATTCTTATCCCCAGATTCCACATGAAACGCACGCTGCAGGTCTCTCTCTCCCTCATCGCCGCATTCGCGCTTGCACCGTCTCTGCCGGCCGCAACCATCACCGGCACCGTCACCGATGGCACGATCAATAAGCCGTCTGCCGGCGACGATGTCATCCTCATCTCGCTCCAGCAGCGTATGCAGGAGATCGCGCGCACCAAAACCGATGCCCGCGGCCGCTACTCCATCGACCTGCCGGATCAGGGCATGCACCTGATCCGCGTCGATCATGAGAAGGCCTCCTACTTCCAACCCGCTCCTCCCAATACCACCACAGTCGACGTGCAGGTCTTCGACGTCGCCGCCAGCGTGCCCGGCATCACGACCGAGGCGAACGTCATCCGCGTCGAGACCGACCCGAACGGTCTGCACGTAACGCAGAGCTACTTCGTCAAGAACGACTCCAACCCGCCGCGGACGCAGTTCTCCAACCACTCCTACGAGATCTATCTGCCGCCGGACGCGAAGATCGACGGAGCGGCCGCCATGGGTCCGGGTGGCATGCCGGTGGCCTCTTCGCCGGCGCCCATGGGCGAGAAGGGCCACTACACATATCTGTTCCCTCTTCGGCCGGGTGAGACGCAGTTCCAGGTCACCTATAGCCTGCCCTACTCGGGCTCGGCCAAGTTCGCACCCAAGCTCTCCGGACCGGCCGACAATGTCGTCGTTATGGTTCCGAAGAGCATGACCTTCAAGCCGGATCCGTCCACGCCCTACCAGCCGATCAACGACGACATCAACGCGCAGACCTTCGTCGCCAAGGGTGTCGCACCGAGTCAGGCGCTGGGGTTCCAGGTCTCCGGCTCCGGCGCACTGCCGCGCGACGTGCAGACCGCGCAGACGGCACAAGCCGGCAATCCGCAGGCTGGCACACCCAGCGGCGCTCCGACGAGCGCTGAGGACAATCGCCCCGGCGGCGGACTCGGCAATCCCATTGACACTCCCGACCCCTTGAACAAATACAAGTGGTGGATCCTCTCCGGAGTCGGTCTGCTGCTGGTCATCGGCGCGGCCTTTTTCCTACGCCGGCCTGCCCGGCAGGATGAGGACACGCGCTTCTCCCCCGCGTATGTGCCGCCTCCGCCCTCGCAACATATCGAATCCGTACCGGAACAAGTAGCGCCGGCTCCCCGGCCGCCCGCCGAGCCCGATCCTGAAGAGCAACGCCAGGCGCTGTTGCAGTCACTCAAGGAAGAGCTTTTCGCTCTCGAAACTGACCGCGCGCGCGGCAATGTCGGCGAAGTCGAGTACGCCGCCCACAAGCAAGCGCTCGATGCCGTAATCCGGCGAGCACTCAACCGGTAAGCGCGCACAGCCTCCTCCGAAGAGCGCGAGGCACGCAGTGCGAAAAACCGCCTTGCAAAATCGTTGAAACGAGGCTCAAATCATCTACATCGCTCACTCTCCTATACCCGGCTTAACCGGGTATAGAGTGGAGATATCGGTGAAGGGCGCAGCGGCAGCGTTCTCCATCGATACAGGGAGACGAGCGCATGAGCAAAGAGCACGGCGACCCGCGCAATACAGTGCAGCCTGAAGCGGAGACCTCCGAAGCCACCACGACGAAAAAAAAAGACACCCTCCTCGGACGCTTCTCCCGTCGATCCTTCATCGCCCAGCTTGGTGCAGCGGGGATGGCTGCAACCGCGGCGCCCGCATTGGCAAAGGCAGCCGCACAGGAACCTTCCGTTACAGCAGCGGAGGGAACGCGGCCCATCACACTCTCCATCAATGGCAAACTCCAGAAGCTCAACATCGAGCCACGCGTCACGCTGCTCGATTGCCTTCGGGAGAATCTGAGCTTTACCGGCACGAAGAAGGGCTGTGATCACGGTCAGTGCGGCGCGTGTACGGTCCATATCAACGGCCGGCGCGTGAACTCCTGCCTGACCTTCGCCTCCATGCACGAAGGCGACGAGATCACCACCATCGAAGGGCTCGGTCAGCCGGGCAATCTGCATCCCATGCAGGCCGCATTTGTCGAGCACGATGGCTTTCAGTGCGGCTACTGCACCTCCGGCCAGATCATGTCCGCGGTCGCCATGCTCAAAGAGCCGTGGGGACCGGAAGACAAGGACGTTCGCGAGGCCATGGCCGGCAATATCTGCCGCTGCGGCGCGTATCCCAACATCGTTGCCGCCGTGCAGCAGGTGCGGGGCAATACGGGGAGGTCCGCATGATTGACTTTGCCCTCAGCCGCGCCACCAGCCCGGCGCAGGCATCGCAGCAGGCCTCAACGGCAAAGACCGCGCAACAAGGCACACAGGTGCGGTACGTCGCCGGCGGCACAACGCTGATCGACCTGATGAAGCTCGATGTAGAGACGCCAAACCGCGTCATCGATATCAATCGCCTCGACATGGCTCGTACCGAACGACAGCCGGATGGCTCTCTGCGCATCGGCGCGACCGTGCGGAATTCCGACCTGGCCCATGATGCCAACGTGCTGCGCGATTACCCGGTGCTCTCGCAGGCATTGCTCTCCGGCGCTACCGGACAGCTGCGCAACATGGCAACGACCGGCGGCAATCTGCTGCAACGCACCCGTTGCAGCTACTTTCGCGACCTCACCTTCACCGAATGCAACAAGCGCACGCCCGGCTCCGGCTGCTCTGCGATTGGCGGCCATAATCGGACACTGGCCATCCTCGGCACCAGCGAGCACTGCATCGCGAGCCATCCATCCGACATGGCCGTGGCCATGATGGCGCTCGAAGCCCGCATTCACATCCTGGGCACCGGCGGTGAGCGGGATGTGCCGATCGGCGAGTTCTACCTGCTGCCCGGCGATACCCCGCATCTTGAAAACGTTCTCAAGCCCGGCGATCTCATCACCTACGTCACCCTACCCGCATCGTCAGCAGGAACACGATCGCACTATCTCAAGCTGCGCGATCGCGCCTCCTACGAGTTCGCACTCGCATCGGCAGCAGTTGTCGTGGAGACGCAAGGTGGACACGTGCGCAAGGCACGTATCGCCCTGGGTGGTGTCGGCACGCGGCCTTGGCGCGCCCTTGAAGCAGAGCACGCACTCGTCGGCAAGCCTGCCCATGAAGCCAGCTTCCGCTCCTCCGCAGAAGCCGCACTTCGCGGCGCACATCCGCAGCGCGATAACGCCTTCAAGGTTGAGTTGGCTAAACTCTGCCTCATTCGCGCACTCACCACCGTCACTGCATAAGGAGCGCACCCATGGCTACGACTCCAACTACCGCCGGCGGCAGCCACGCATCGATCCTCGGCAGCTCCGTCCCGCGCATCGATGGACCTTTGAAGACGAGCGGCACGGCCAAGTACTCTTCCGATCACAACTTCCCCAACATTGCCTTCGCCGTACCGGTCTGCAGCACGATTGCCAAGGGACGGATTCGCAGGCTCGATTCCTCCGAGGCGGAGTCGATGCGCGGTGTGTTGCGCGTCTACAGCTACGGCAAAGCACCGCGGCTCTACCGCCCCAACCCTGCGGACCGCGAAGCGCATATCGACGAAACCCGTCCACCCTTTGAGGACAACATCATCTACTACAGCGGCCAATATGTCGCTGTAGTAGTTGCGGATACAGTGGAGCAGGCCCGAGCCGCAGCCAGGACAATCAAGGTCGAGTACACCGCTGAGAAGCCAAACGTCTCGCGCGATCTCTCCGACGGCTTCACCGACAAGATGAAGGAAGAGAGCAAGCGTGGCGATGTCGATGCCGCCTTCGCGAGCGCGCCAGTGAAGCTGGAAGAGACCTACGTCACGCCTGTCGAGACACACAACCCCATCGAGATGCACGCCTCGGTCGCCACCTGGGACGGCCACCGCTACGTTCTCTACGAGACGACGCAGGCAGTCCTGAACCACCAGGCGGTGATGGCCCAGATGCTCGGCGTGCCGCGCGAAAATGTGCAGATCGTGATGAAGTTTCTCGGCTCCGGCTTCGGCGGCAAACTATGGCCGTGGCCACATGCGGTGATGGCGGCTTCGGCTGCGCGCGATCTCAATCGCCCCGTCAAGTTGGTCGTAGATCGCAACATGATGTTCACCAATGTCGGCCACCGTCCGCGCACTCAGCAGCGCGTGCGGCTCGGCGCCACACCGGACGGCAAGCTCGTCTCGCTCGAGCAGGACTACACCAGCGACAGCTCCATGCTGGACGATGTCGGCGAGAACTGCGGCGAGGCCACGCCCTTTCTCTACAGCACGAAAAACCTGCGTGTCCGTTCGAGCATCGTCGACCGCAATCTCGGCACACCCACCGCCATGCGCGGCCCGGGCGCGGTCCCTGGCTTGTATGCGATCGAGTCCGGGATGGATGAGCTCGCCATCAAGTTGAAGATGGACCCGGTGCAGCTTCGTCTGCTCAACGAACCGGCCTTCGACGAAAGCAACGGCAAGCAGTTCTCCTCGCGCCACCTGAAGGAGTGCCTGACCACTGGCGCGGAAAAGTTCGGCTGGTCCAAGCGCACGCCCGAGGTCGGCTCCATGCGCAAAGGCGATCTCACTCTCGGCTGGGGTATGGCGGCCTGCTCCTGGATCGCCGGACGCGCTCCTTGCAAGGCGACTCTCTCGCTGAATGACGACGGCACCGCGCGCATTGCCTGCGCCACACAGGATATCGGCACCGGCACCTACACCATCTTTGCGCAGGCTGTCAGTGCGAAGACCGGTATCCCGCTGCACAAGATCGATGTTGTCCTCGGCAACACGTCGCTGCCGCCGGGACCGGTCTCGGGAGGCTCCATGGTGACCGGCTCCGTACTGCCCGCCATCGCCAAGGCCGCAGACGCCGCGATCGGAAACATGCTGGGCATCGCCACGAAGGGCACCGACGTCCCCTATGAACACCACAAAGCCAGTGATCTGGCATTCACGGACGGTCGCGTTCATCTCAAGACAGAGCCCGCCCCGAGTGGCATGGCCTTCGACGCAATTCTGAAGAAGGCAAATATCCGCTCGGCCGAAGGAGAAGGCAACTCCGGCTCCAGCTTTGAAGATCCCGCGCTGCAGAAATACTCCTTCCACTCCTACGGCGCGCAGTTTGTCGAAGTGGAGTGGGATGCGGGCATCGCACGCCTGCGTGTCAGCCGCGTCGTCTCCGTCATCGATGTAGGAAAGATCATCAACCAGAGACCTGCACGCAACCAGGTCGAAGGCGCGATCGTCATGGGCGTCGGCATGGGCATCTTCGAGGAGACGATCTATGACCAGCGCAACGGCCATCCCGTCAATAACAACCTCGCCGACTATCTGATGACCACCTGCGCCGACTGCCCGGACATCGACGTCACCTTCCTCGACTACCCCGACACGTTGCTGAACGAGCAAGGGGCACGAGGCGTGGGTGAGATCGGTTTAGCCGGTGTAGCGCCGGCCATTACCGCAGCGGTGTATCACGCAACCGGCGTGCGCGTCCGCGAGCTCCCCGTCCGCATCGAGACGTTGATGCAGCACGAGAAACTCCCGGCGATGGACCGGGCCTGACACGTTTGATAAGAATGCCTGTCATCTCGACCGGACCCTGAACGAAGTGAAGGGGCAGTGGAGAGACCTGATTGTCAGCTCGCAGTTTGCTTACAGATTGTCCACTGTAGGTATAGAGAAGAGCGCGATGATCCGCGGGATTCCGCTCCACACCGCGACAGTGACAATGCTTTAGACCAGCTCGCGCCAGACCTTCCCGTCCGGGAAGCGATAGTCCGCGAGTGTCTGGGGGTGCATCTCCGCGCTGTATCCAGGCACGCTCGGCAGCACATAGCGCGCATTGCGGATACGCACCGGGTCGAGGAAGTGCTCGTGCAGGTGATCGACATACTCCGTCACGCGATTCTCAAGTGAGCCAGACACGGCAATGTAGTCGAATGCGGAAAGATGCTGCACATACTCGCAGAGCCCGACGCCGCCCGCATGCGGACATACCGGTACACCGAACTTCGCCGCCATCAGCAACACGGCCAGATTCTCGTTCACGCCCGCCAGCCGGCAGCTATCGATCTGGCAGACATCGATCGCGCCCGCCTGCAATAGCTGCTTGAACATCACACGGTTCTGGCAGTGTTCGCCGGTCGCAATGCGCACCGGTGCAGCCTCGCGCCGAATGCGAGCATGGCCCAGCACATCGTCTGGACTGGTCGGCTCTTCCATCCACCACGGATCGAACTGCGCCAGCTCGTGCGTGCGCACAATTGCTTCCTCCACGCCCCAGCGCTGATTCGCATCCATCATCAGCTTTGCGTCGTTGCCGATCTCGCTGCGTACCAGCGCGGCACGGCGCACATCGTCCGCCGGCTCGCCGCCCACCTTCAGCTTGAAGTGTCGCCATCCCTCGGCAAGCGCCTGTTTGCAGAGAGAGCGCACCTTCTCGTCCGAAAAACCGAACCAGCCCACGGACGTAGTGTATGCCGGATACCCATCGCGCTCCAGCTCGGCGATGCGCGCTCCCATGCCTGCACGTCGCGCCGTCAGCAACGCCAGTGCCTCTTCTTGCGTGATGGCATCTTCGATGTAGCGGAAGTCCACCGCCCGCACAATCTCCTCCGGAGCCATGTCTGCCAGCAATTTCCAAAGCGGCTTCTGCTGTTGGCGCGCATACAGGTCCCACACCGCATTGATAACAGCGGCCGCCGCCATGTGGGTTACGCCCTTTTCCGGTCCCAGCCAGCGGAACTGCGTATCGTCGGTCAATTGCCGGGAGAAGGCGCGCAGATCGCTCGTGATCGCGCTCAGCCTGCGGCCTTCCACTAAACCGGCGAGATATTGTGCCGCGCCCACGCACAGCTCATTCCCACGACCCAGCGTAAAAGTAAGTCCATAGCCACTGAGTGCGCTGTCTGTGTGCAGAATGCAATAGGCCGCGGAGTAGTCCGGATCCTTGTTCACCGCATCGGAGCCGATGTTCTGCCGCGATGTAGGAAAGCGCAGGTCCAGCACCTCGACGCGTTGAATCGTGGGGTCAGTCACAGTCAGTCGGGCTCCTTGTTCAGTTCCAGCGGTGCGTCACCAGATATCAGGGGGATGGCAGCTAGAGCATTTGTCGATAATGCTGTGCAGCGTGGAGATCCACTTCGGCGTGGCTTTTCCTTGAAGAAAAGCCACAGCAGCTTGCGCCACACCCTCTACACCTATGACCGAAACTCCTTTAAGTGGCAGTCCAGCCGCCATCGATCGTCACCACAGAGCCGGACATGAAGTCGGCCTCCGGTGAGCAGATGTAATGCACCATCGCGGCAATCTCTTCAGGTGTACCCAGTCGACCCATCGGCTGCCGTGCCGCCAGTTCCACGCGCATCTTGTCGATCTCATGCGCATGGTACTTCTGCAGATAGCCTTCGACGAACGGCGACTGCACCGTACCGGGCGCAATGCAGTTCACACGCAGCTCCTTCGGATACTCGACTGCGAGTTGTCGCGTCATCGCGATGACCGCGCCCTTGCTTGCACAGTAGGCAAACCGCTGCTTGATGCCGATCAGGCCCGCAACCGAGCCAATGTTCACGATGGAGCCGCGCACTGCCAACAACAATGGCAGGGCCGCCTTGGTCACCAGGAAGACCGAGGTGGCATTCACAGTCATCAGCCGCGCAAAATCGGCCTCTTCCGTATGCGCGATGTCGCCTACCAACCCGATGCCGGCGTTGTTGACCAGGATGTCGAGCTGCGTCAATCCACGCATCGCCCCCTCGATGGACGCCATATTCGTAACATCCATTGCGACAGCCGTAGATCCCGGTAATTCGACTGCCAGCGCCTTCGCTGCATCGACATTCAGGTCCGCGATGAACACCCGTGCGCCTGCACCGTGCAGCCGCCTTGCCGTCGCCGCGCCGATGCCGCTGGCGCCCCCTGTGATCAGTGCTACTTTGCCCGTCAAATCAAACACTGCCGTCTCCATTCCTTTCATCTCGTTGTTTGCACTTCTACCAGAGGTAGCGTCTCGCCGCCCTGCTCGGAGGAGAGGTACGCCGCCTCCACCACGCGCATCGTGTCGAACGCGTCCTCAACCCGCGTCGGCATTGAATCTGCTTCGCCGATTGCAAATCGCTGGACGGACAGCATGGAGCCGAGGAATGCATCGGGAAACCAGTCGCCCTGCACTACCTGCGGTCCGGTCGCAATCTCGGCGTGCGGCTTGCGCGGATAAAACTCAAGCGTGTCACCGCGTCCCTTCGGGTAATCCAGGTTTACGCCCATCTGCGCGCGCATCACGCCCTCGGTCCCCTCCCACTGCACATAGCTGTGCTGCAGCTCGGGGCACGGCAATGTCATTCCATGATTGGTCGCAATCAGCACCCGCGTCCACTCGTCGTAATCCATCACAATCACGCTCTTGGTCGCAGCCAGATCCGGTGTTCCCGGGTTGCGCACGGTGCGTGCGTAGACACGCTGCGGATTCCCCAGCCACGACCGCACCAGGTCGATGTAGTGAATGCTGTGATAAACGATTTCAAGACGCGGCGCCGTCTTCAGAAAGCTCCACAGCTCCCATGGAGTATGCGTGCTCACCTGCACCTCAATGTCGTGCAGCGTTCCGAGCGCGCCCGCGTCCGTGATCGCGCGCGCAGACACCATATTCGGCGCCCAGCGCAACTGAAAGTTCACAGCAGCCTGCAGTTGCTTCTCGTGGCACAAGGCAGCGATGGCCTCTGCCTCCTCCAGCGTCTCGCCCAGCGGCTTCTGGATTAGGACCACCGAACCGTTGGGCAGAGTCCGCAGCACATCCGAAATTACGGCTGCGGGCACTGCCACATCGAAGACGACCGGCCCTTCCAGCTTCGCGAACACACTGGAAAGTGAATTGCCGCTGACAGCAATCCCCCACTCCGAGGCCATCGCCTGGGCGCGGTCCAGGTGCCGGTCGACAATGGCGGCAACCGGCAGACCACCCTTGCGATATGCAGGAAGGTGAGCATTGCGCACGATACCGCCCGCGCCGAGGATCACGATCTGCCACGGCTTTCCTCGCAGATCGGAACGTTGGTCTGGTAGCGAGGTCATGCAGCAGGTTCCATCCGCAGAACATATGCGTACTTGCCGGACAAGGTTGCAGGCAACTGAACTTCGAGATCGTTGCCCTTTTGCGTCCAGCGGACCGGCGTCTGCGCGCCCAACAGATACATCTGCGATCCCTTGGCTGCCTGCACATCCCGCAACAGGATGGCGCCCGCCTTGGGAGATCCCATCAGCGTCGCGTAGAGCTTGCCGTCTTTTTGGGTAAAGCGGACGGGGATATTCTGATCCGTCTCGCCCTCCGCGCGGGACCACGGTCTGGTGCCGTAGATCGCTTCACCATTCTGGTGCAGCCATGCACCCAGCGATTTCAGACGATCCATCTGGATCGGCGGAATTGTGCCGTCTGCCTCCGGACCGACATCGAGCAGCAGATTGCCATTCTTGCTGACGATATCGACCAGCAGATAGATCAGTTCATCGGGCGCGATGGTCTCCTTCTCGCCCTCCGCGCGGTTGTAGCCGAAAGAGCGGCCCAGCCCGCGACACTCCTCCCACTTCACCTTGCTGATGGTGCTGCGCTTCTCGTACTCAGGTGACTGGAAGTCGGAGTGCTTCACCCCGAAGCGGTCGTCCACAACGCCATCCGGAATCGCATTATAGTAGTCCGCCATCACCTGCAGCGGCTTGCCGGACTTCGGCCAGTCGATGTCATTCCACAGCACCGACGGGTGATACTTCGCGATCAATTCCTCAGCCTGCGCATCGGCGTATTCGCCGTAGGCAATCGTCTCCGGCTTCACCGTCTCCCAGTCCTTGCCGCCGATAATCGGCCCGCGGTTGAAGGTCCAGTCATAGCCGCCGGAGTAGTAGAGCCCCATCTTCATGCCGTCGTGCCGCACGGCTTCCGTCATCTCACCTACCAGATCGCGTTGCGCCTGCAGGTGCTGCTGGTTCGGGTTCACCACATTACTCGGCCAGAGCGTGAATCCTTCATGATGTTTCGATGTCAGCACCACATAGCGCGCACCCGCATCCTTGAAGGCCTGCGCCATCACCGCCGGGTTCCACTTCTTCGTCTCTCGGTCGAAGGTCTTCGCGAAGTCGTAGTAGTTGGAGTCCGCGCCGTAGTGCTCGCGCTGGTAGGCCTGGGTTGGCGATCCGGGAATCCGCATCGTGTTGTAGTACCACTCGGCGTAGGCGTTATACTTCGCCTCTTCTCCCGGTGGAATCACCTTGGGACGGTTGACCTCCGCCCAACCCGGCACCGAGTAGAGCCCCCAGTGAACGAAGATGCCGAGCTTGGCATCGGCATACCACTCCGGCAGCGGATGCTGGTTGAGCGATTCGAGAGTCGGCTCATAGTGCGTACTCTGCGCGGCTGCGCCACCGATGCCTAACGTGGATACTGCAACCACACCAAGGATCGCTGTCCATTGCATTCCGTTCATTTCCTGTCCCCTCTTTATTTCTTGCGAATTACGGCTCTCTATCAACGCTCAAGCGCAGGGTGAGTGCTGATCCGCGCGTGATACCAGCCAAAGGCAGCAACCACCACATATCCAATCAGCGGAATCACATACGCGTACGCGATATTGCCCGTGTGGAGCGAGATCCATCCCATCGCCGGAGTTAGCGTGGCGCCGCCGACGATCGCCATTACCAGCAATGAGCCACCCAGTTTCACCAGCGGCCCCAGCCCTTCCAGACCCAGGGCAAAGATGGTCGGAAACATGATCGACATGAAGAAGCTGGTGAGGAACAGCGCCCACATGCCGGCCCACCCGGGCCGCATCACGGCAAAGATCAGCAGGAGCGTATTTGCGATCGCATAGAGCGTCATCAGCTTCGCCGCAGGAATGCGCTTCATCAGAAATGTAGCCGAGAAGCGTCCCACAAAAAATGCGATCAGCGTGCCCGTCAGCAGCAGGCCGGCACGCTTCTCTGTCTGGTGGGTGAAGTCCTGCACATACTGGATGAAGTAGCTCCAGGTCCCCACCTGCGCACCGATGTAGAGAAACTGCGCCAGCACCGCAAACAGGAAGTGCGGACGGCGAAAAAGATCCGAGATATGGCCGGAATCGCTCGCGCCATCGTTCGCCTGCACCACCTCGGGAAACCGCGTTCCCGCAAAGACGATTGCCAGGATCACCGCGATGATCGCAAGCACCAGATATGGCGCCACGACGCGCATCGTCTCATGCTGCAGATAGATCGCATAGGTGCCCGCTGCCTTCCGTGCGGCAATCTGTGCCGCCGTCAGCTCGACACCGGAAAAGATGAAGACGGTTCCGGCCAGCACGCCGGCGATCGAGCCAAGAGGATTGAAGGCTTGCGAGAAATTCAGCCGACGTGCCGCCGTGGCTGGCGACCCCATCTGCGTGATGAAGGGGTTCGATGCTGTTTCAAGAAAAGAGAGTCCCGAGGCAATCACAAACAGCGCCAGCAGGAAGAACCAGTACTGCCCCACGATGGCGGCCGGCCAGAATAGCGCCGCACCTGTGGCGAACAACAGCAGTCCTGTGATCAGCCCTGTCTTGTAGCCGGTGCGGCGCATGATGAGCGCCGCAGGAATGGCGAGGAAGAAGTAACCGAGATAGAACGCCGACTGCACCAGGCCTGCTTCGACGCGATTCAGCGCGAAGCTCTTCATGAACTGGCGAATCAGCACATCGTTGAGGTTGTTGGGCACGCCCCACAGAAAAAATAGCGAGGTGACCAGGCCGAACGGCAATAAACGGCCCGGCGCGACCAGCGGCTCGTCACTCTCGTCATGCGTGACCGTGATATTGGAAGCGTACATAACAGTTAGCGCGTCGCTGCCGTCTTCATGGATTCGGGCGCAGCTGCCTTCGCCGTATCTCCCAAAAAGACCGGACGAATGTGCCGATCGAACAGGTTGCCGGTCACACTCTCAGCGACCTTATCTTCATGCTGCTCGAGCATGGCGATATAGCGCGGACCCATCTTCGCCGCGACTTTAAATCCGACATGCAGGAGCTGCCGCAGACTGCTGTTGTACTCAGTCGAATGCAGATCATGCCGCAGCGCACCGACCCATTGCTCGGTAGTCCATCGCGCCGCCTCTGCAGGAGCCGGCAGCTTCGTGACATCGATATCGATTACCGCCGCGTATGGCGCGCACAGCTCTTCGCGATGCGCGTATGCCTCCTCGTAGATCTCCTTCACCAGCGCCAGCGCCTCACCGCCCGACGCGGCCAGCCCAATCACCTCTTCGAGCCAGGTCGTGCCCGCGGTCTTCAGGTGCAGCCCCGCGTCCATCGTCACCATCGCGTTATGGACGTGCTCATAAAGCGAGAACTTATCGCTGCCGGAATGCAGGCTCAACTTGAGCTCTGCCGGAAGATGGAATGTGTCGATGGCGTAGCGCACCACCGCCATATCCTGCTCCAGTTCCTTCGCGAAGACGAGAGGGTCACCGACATAGTCAACACCCTTGTTGAAGCGGCCAGTGAACTTAGGCGCAATGGTCGCCAACGGCACGCCGGCATCGGCCAGCGCCGCAAGGATGAGCAGCAACTCCGCCGGCGTCTGCGGTGTATCGGTCTCGTCCATCGAAACCTCGGTCAGAAATGTTCCACATCCCTTCGCGCGCTCGATGGTGCGATAGGTCTCCCCGGCAAGCACCGTCGCCGCCAGATACTGCTTTCCGACTCGCCCCATGTCTTCTCGCGTGACGCGTAGAGGCTCCGCCAGCCCGGGAAGTTGGATCGACCCCATGAGTGCGGCATGACGCTTAGCGAACTCCTCCGCCTGCGCAGGCTCCGCCGCGACGCCGATCTGGTCCGCTACGTCGATGGTGAAGAAGTCGCAGGGTGCAAGAAAACGATCCACGGTCGTGAGGTTGATATGGTCGGCATCGCAAAAGTACGCGTGCTGCCAGGCAAGCTCGCGGACCGCGGCGTCGGCTGCTGCTCGCGTCTGCGCCGGTTCCGAGCCGATGATGGTGTGCTCGCGATTGGACTTGTTCCACACCGGCACCACGGTCACGCTGGCCTTTGCGGCTAGCACGCAGGCCTGCAGTTGAGCGCGGGCCTGATGCGCAAAACGGTCTCCAACTCCAATAGAAAACCTGCCTAGCGACTTCGTATCCGACACCAGAACCTCTCTTTGCACGCGCTCATTTCGTGTTCCTCAGCTTATGCCTAATTTTCGATACAGTAAACGATTTAGAATAATCGTTCGCAACACGAATCAGCTCCAGCGGCTGCAACAGCACAACGAGTACGGTTCCGGCCTCTTTACACGATATAGTCCAGCGTATGACGATCCGCATGAAGGACATCGCCAGAGATCTCGGCCTCTCAGTGGTCACGGTCTCCAAAGTGCTCCGCGACCATCCCGATATCGGCGAGGAGACGCGCAAGCGGGTGCTCCAGCGCGTGAAGGAACTCGACTATGAACCGAACATCCTGGCCCGCAGCCTGGTCACGGGTCGCAGCTACCTGATCGGTCTGATCGTGCCCGGCCTCATCCACCCGTTCTTCGCGGAGGTCGCCAAGGCGCTCTCGAAGACCATTGTGGCGAAGGGATACTCGCTGATCGTCTCCTCGTCGGAAGAGGATCCCACCTTAGAAGCACGCGAGATCCGCCATTTGCTGGCGCGCCGCCTCGACGCCCTGGTCATCGCCTCATCCGGCGTGGACACAGAGCTTTTCCGCCGCATGCGCAGCCAATCGCAGCCCTTCGTCCTGATCGACCGCGCCTTCGATGGTCTGGAGGCGAACTTTGTCGGCATGGATGACGTCGCCGCAGGCCGCATGGCGACGCAACATCTGATCGAGACCGGCCGCCACCGCATCGCGCACATCAGTGGACGCGAGAACAGTACCGGCATTCGTCGCCGGGAGGGTTATCTGGAGGCGCTACGAACGAACAAGTTGCCGATTCAGGAGGACTACATCGTCAGTCGGGACTATGTAGACACGGACAGCCAGCGGCAGGGTGCAGAGGCGATGCGTCAGTTGCTTGAACGCGATCCGGTGCCGGATGCCGTCTTCTGCCATAACGATCCCATGGCGATTGGCGCCATGAATACCATTCTCGACGCCGGCCTGCGCATCCCGGAGGACATCGCCGTGATCGGTTGCGGCAACCTGCACTATGACGAGTGGCTGCGTGTGCCGCTTTCCAGCATCGATCAGCGGAGTCATCTCATCGGCCAGCGTGCCGGCGAGATTTTGCTGGAAATGGTGGAGGGACAGGAGTGGCCTGCGCCGGAGAGCGTGATCCTTGAGCCCGCTCTGGTTGTTCGTGCTTCCACAACAGGCGCAAAACCAGCGCGATCCGTGGCGAAGCCAAGCAAGAAGGCCACCCGTTGAATCAAAGCGAGTAAACGCGGGTGGCTGTTCCCCCCCAGATCGCGTTCTGCTCATCTATCGTCAACGGCGCGGTCCATGCGGTAACCGTGTCCACCCATCGCCGATAGTCGCTACCCAGCAGGACCACCGGCCAGTCCGAACCGAAGAGCAGCCGCGACGGGCCAAAGGCTTCGAGCACTACGCGCCAGTAGGGTTCCAGGTGCGCGGGTGTCCAGTGATGCAGGTCCGCCTCGGTGACCAATCCGGACAGCTTGCAGGCAACATGCGGACGCTTGGCTAGCTCGCATATCTGCGACGACCAGCTCTCCAGAGAGCCGCTTCGAATGGGTGGCTTCGCGCAATGATCCAGCACGAATAACTGCTCGGGGTGTGCATCCACAAAACGCACGGTCTGCGGCAGATGGCGAGTATGGATCAGGATGTCGTAGACGAGGCCAGTGTCGCGCAGGGCTCGAATGCCGCGGTTGAACAATGGGTCCAGGATGAAGTCGTCGTCCGGCTCGTCCTGGATGACGTGCCGCAGCCCCTTGAGTTTGCCTTCGTTCTGCAGCCGAGCCAACACATCCGCGAACTCCGGCGATCGAATCGACGCCCAGCCGACAACGCCCTGCATCCACGGATTCTCCGCGGCCATCTGCAGCAGCCATTCCGTTTCGACGAGCGACTGCCGCGCCTGCACCGCGATTGCGCCGTCGATACATACATCGTCGAGCAGCGGCTTCAGGTCGCGCGGCAGGAAGTCTCTTCGCAGGACACCCATCTCGTCGGAGATCCAGCCATACTCTGCCGGTGAGTAGCGCCACAGGTGATGGTGGGCGTCGATACGCGGAGCCGATGTTGTCATACGCAGAGACTGCGTTCCTTTCTCTCCAAGAACAGCAACGCCGAAGGACAGCACGATTCAGTGCTTGCCCCCGGACCACTCTATCGGATTAAATGGCGCATCCGTTAAATAGCGCGCTCGGGGAAACGTTTCCCCAAGTGCGGTTCCCCGCCCGTTTGTAAGATTCTGCCTGACGCTCTGCTGGAAGGACATTCCTCACCAATGCATGCAATGAGAGATCGCGCAACTCTGGCAGCAATCCTGCTCGCCGCCGGCGCCGCATGGGCGCAACAACCCGATACGCTGGAAGTCGACATGCAGCAGCCCGTCGCGCATGTCAGTCCCATGCTGTATGGCCTGATGACGGAGGAGATCAATCACTCCTATGATGGTGGCCTGTACCCCGAGCTGATTCGCAACCGCGCGTTCATGGACAACTCCTACGGTCCGCATGGATGGGTCATCCTGCAGAAGGGCAATGCAGAGGCCTCCATGGATATCGATAAGAGCACCGGGCCCAACAAAGCAATTCCACGCAGTCTAAAGCTCAGTATCCGCACCGCGGATGAAAAGAACCTGGCCGGCGTCACGAACGACGGCTACTGGGGCATGGCGGTGCGCGGCAATGCGAGCTATCAGTGCTCGTTCTATGCGAAGGCTGCCGGAGGATTCATTGGCCCGGTGACGGCACGGTTGGTCAGCGATCGCACCGGCGACATCCTAGCCCAAGGCTCGGTGTCGTCCGTCTCCGGCGACTGGCAGCAGTACAAGCTCACCCTAAAAACCCGCTCCGTGCCCGCTGTCACTTCAGACAATCACTTCGAGTTAGTCGCCAGTCACCCGGGTGATCTCTATCTGAGCCTCGTCTCGGTCTTTCCGCCGACGTACCAGAACCGTGAAGACGGCCTGCGACCGGACCTGATGGAGAAGCTGGCCGCGATGCATCCGAAGTTCCTGCGTCTGCCGGGCGGCAACTATCTGGAAGGCGACCATATTTCCGAGCGCTTCGAATGGAAGAAGACCATTGGCCCGTGGATGGATCGGCCAACGCACATCAGTCCATGGAACTATCACTCGTCGGACGGTATGGGCCTGCTGGAGTTCCTGGAGTGGTGCGAAGACCTGAAGATCCAGCCGGTGCTCGCCGTCTATGCCGGCTATTCCATGAAGCAGGAGCATGTAGAGCCGGGCGCGGACCTGGCACCGTACGTGGAAGACGCACTGGAAGAGATTGAATATGTAACCGGCGATACAAATACCAAGTGGGGGGCGGCCAGGGCGAAGGATGGTCATCCGGCGCCGTTTCCGCTGACTTACGTCGAGATCGGCAATGAAGACTGGTTCGACCGATCGAACAGCTACGACGGTCGATTTGCGCAGTTCTACAAAGCGATCAAACGCCATTATCCGCAGCTTCAATTGATTGCGACCACGCCCGTAAAGTCTGTGAAGCCGGACGTCATCGACGATCACTTCTACCGCAGCGCCAATGAGTTCTTTACCGATACACATCACTACGACAAGGCCGATCGGGACGGACCAAAGATCTTTGTCGGCGAGTGGGCGACTCGGGAGGGCGCACCGACACCGAACATGGGCGCGGCGCTAGGCGATGCAGCCTGGATGACGGGCATGGAACGCAACAGCGACCTGATTGTGATGGCCTCCTATGCGCCGCTGCTGACCAACGTGAATCCGGGTGCGTTGCAATGGGAGACAGACCTGATCGGCTATAACGCCGTGGAGAGCTACGGCTCCCCCAGCTACTACGCACAGGTGATGTTCAGCGAGAATCTTGGGACAGAGATATTGGCAGCCGAGCTCTCCGGCGCAGGCCCACGCTTCTTTACCTCGACTACGCGTGATCCGGGCAAGGGCATCCTCTACCTAAAACTGGTCAACGGCTCGTCCGCACCGCAGACAGTCCGGATTCATTTGAAGGGCGTGACGAAGGTGAGCAAAGACGCGCATATGACCACGCTGCGCGGTAACACGCCGGAAGAGACCAACAGCATCACCGACCCGCGGCGGATCGTGCCCGCCGACAGCACGATTCACAATGCTGCTGCTTCCTTCGAGCACACCGTGCCACCGTACAGCATCCAGGTGATCGATCTCGCAGCGCAATAGATCGTGAGCGTCGATGATGGGAGGCCAGCAGCTACAATCGTCGCATGTCAGATGCTGCTGCTTCCCGCAGCCGAGTTCAGGTTATCGACTCCCACACGGCGGGCGAACCGACGCGGGTCGTGATCGCGGGCGGACCATTGTTGGCTGACGGCGATCTTGCATCGCAGCTCGCTGCGTTTCGCTTGCAACACGATCGCTTTCGCACCGCGGTGCTCGCGGAACCGCGCGGCTCCGACGTGATCGTCGGAGCCCTGCTCTGCACGCCGCGTGACCCGCGCGCCTGCACTGGGGTCATCTTCTTCAACGACGTAGGCTATCTCGGTATGTGCGGCCACGGGACGATCGGGCTGATCGCGACACTGGCATATCTCGGCCGAATTGCACCTGGCACGCAGAGTATTGAAACGCCGGTCGGCACAGTCGCGGCAACGCTCCATGCCGACGGCGCAGTCTCCATCACGAATGTACCCAGCTATCGTTATCGCAGTGCGGTTGAGGTCAAGGTACCAGAGCACGGCACGATGCACGGAGACATTGCCTGGGGCGGGAACTGGTTCTTCCTGGTCGCCGATCATGGCCTGGCATTGCGCCTTGGGAACCGCAATACGTTGATGGCAGCTTCCATGGCGGTGCGACGCGCGCTCGCCGAAGCCGGCATCACGGGCAAGGATGGCGCGACGATCGATCACGTGGAATTCACTGCGCCCGCGGAGGACTCGGCAAACTCAGGGCGTAACTTCGTTCTCTGTCCCGGCACAGCGTTTGATCGCTCCCCGTGCGGTACCGGGACAAGCGCGAAGATGGCCTGCCTCTATGCCGATGGCAAGCTGGCAGCGGGTGAGACATGGCGGCAGGAGGGGATTCTGGGCACCGTCTTTGAAGGCTCGGTGCGCGTCACCGGCGGCGTGCTCATTCCCACCATCAAAGGGTCCGCATATGTAACTGCAGAGACGACACTTTTGTTTGATGAGCACGATCCTTTCCGGGAAGGGATCGTGTTTTGACCGACACTTACGACGTCATCATCGTCGGCGCAGGGATTGCCGGCTGTGCCTGTGCGCACCAGTTCGCGGCAGCGGGCGTGCGAGTCGCCATCATCGAGCGCGACCTGCCGAGAGGCAGTGCCACTGCGGCCGGCATGGGTCACATCGTCGTCATGGACGACTCACCCGCACAGTTTGCACTCACGCACTACTCTCGCACCCTGTGGCAGAAGCTGAGACCGGAGCTGCCCGCTGCGGTGGAGTACGAAGAGCGCGGGACGCTCTGGATTGCAGTAAACGAACAAGAGATGGCTCAGGTGCACGCAAAGCAGGCCGCCTGCCAGGGCGCTGGCATACGCAGCGAAGTGCTGGATGCGGCATTGCTGGCGGAGGCAGAACCCAACCTTCGGGCCGGGCTGGCCGGAGCACTGCTGGTGACAGAAGACGCCGTGCTCTACCCACCAGCAGCAGCCGCTTACTTCCTTCAGGCTGCACAGCGTGCAGGGGCAACTCTCATCCGTGGTGACGTCACCGGGGCAGCCGTCGGTGCCGTCTCCCTTGCTGACGGCACTACGTTGGCAAGCGATCAGATTGTGATTGCAACCGGCGCCGACTGCCGTGTCTTTCCTTGGCTTCGCTTGCAGAAGCGCAAGGGGCACCTCATCATCACCGATCGTTATCCTGACTTCGTTCGGCATCAATTGGTGGAGCTTGGATACCTGAAGAGTGCACACTCCATCGCGGCTGACTCTGTGGCGTTCAACATTCAGCCGCGCAGCACGGGTCAGTTGTTGATCGGATCGTCGCGACAGTATGGACAGGAAGATCCCGCCGCCGATGCCGCTGTAGTTGCTGCCATGCTGACCCGCGCTTATGCCTACATGCCGCGCTTGCGTTCTCTCTACGCCACACGCGTATGGACAGGCTTCCGCGCTGCCACACCGGATAAGCTCCCGCTGATTGGTGCGACGCACGATCCTACACTCCATTTGCTGGCCGGTTTTGAAGGACTCGGCATTACCACCGCACCAGCAGCCGCACGCCTGCTGGTCGATCAACTGCTTGGACGAACGCCTGAGATCGATCCATACCCGTATCTGCCGGAGCGCATAGTGACGACCGAGGTGCTGCGTGCCTGATCGAATCCCCATTACAGTGAATGGGCAAACGATTCAAGTGACGCCAGGAACGCTGGTGAGTGCCGCGCTGCTGCATGCCGACATTCCATGCCGTACTTCGGTGACAGGTGAGCCGCGCACAGCACTCTGCGGGATGGGTATCTGCTTTGAGTGTCGCGCGACGGTCGACGGCGTCGCTCATCGCCGGACCTGTCAACTGCTGTGTTATCCCGGCATGGCGATAGAGACACGATGAGCATGCATGCGGAGGTGCTTGTCATTGGCGCTGGTCCGGCCGGCATGAGCGCGGCGACCACTGCCGCCGTTCATGGGCGGCAGGTTGTGCTGCTAGACGACAACCATGCGCCGGGCGGCCAGATCTGGCGCGAAGCCGCAGTCGACGTTGCCGAGGAGCAAGACGACGCCCAGCGCAACGCGATGCTCTCATTTCGCATCTCCGGCGCACGCCTGCTGTCAGGATGGCGCATCTTTGACGCACCGCGCGAGAAGACACTTCGCGCCGTCAATGACGGAGCAGACGAAGCGCACGCGATGGAGATCACCTACGGTCATCTCGTGCTCGCGACAGGGGCGCGCGAACGATTTCTTCCTTTTCCCGGCTGGACGCTCCCAGGCGTCTTCGGAGCCGGCGGCCTGCAGGCGCTGGCTCGCGGTGGATTCTCCGTGGCCGGCAAACGTATCGTAGTGGCCGGCACCGGACCGTTGCTGCTGGCCGTCGCCGCGCATCTGCGACAGATGGGCGGCCGTGTCGTGGTCGTCGCGGAGCAGGCCGGCAAACGAAAGCTGGCGCTCTTCAGTGCGCACCTCGCGCGCCAGCCAGGGAAGCTGCTGCAGGGGCTGCAGTATCGTGCAGCGGCCGGCGGCAGCCGATACCGCACCGGCTGCTGGCCCGTTGCCGCGCTTGGCACAGAGAGACTCGAAGCAGTGCGGCTGACAGACGGCGAGCGCATCTGGGAAGAGCCCTGCGAATTGTTGGCATGTGGCTTTCATCTGGTACCCAACACGGAACTGGCGTCACTGATGGGTTGTGCCGTTCGAGATGGACTCGTCGAGACTGATGACAGCCAGCAGACGTCCATCGCAAACGTGTACGCCGCAGGCGAGCCAACCGGTATCGCAGGGCTGGAATCAGCATTGCTGACAGGCACGATTGCCGGCCTTGCCGCTGCCGGTGAGCACGCCAAGGCAAAGGCGCTGCTGCAGCGTCGCGCACGGATGCGACGCTTTGCAGCGCAGCTGGATGCAACCTTCGCGTTGCGTTCGGAGCTGCGCACGCTCGCTCGGCTGGAGACGATTGTCTGTCGCTGTGAAGACGTGCGATACGGAGACCTTGCAGCCTATACCAACTGGACTGAGGCAAAACGGCAGACACGCTGCGGCATGGGATCCTGTCAGGGACGAATCTGCGGGCCAGCCACGGAAGCGCTCTTTGGCTGGCGCGTGTCTTCCGTTCGGCCGCCGCTGTTTCCCGTCCCGCTCTCGGCCATGAGCGAGACCAGTACGTAACCCTCTTAAGGAGACACAATCGATGCAATGGACTGGCGTGATGCCCGCAATGACAACGGCCTTTCATCCGGACTTATCGGTCGACCACGCATTCATGGCGCAGCACGCGGCATGGCTGTTGAACAACGGATGTACCGGCTTGGTCATGCTTGGATCTCTGGGCGAGGGTGCGACCCTCGAACATGAAGAGAAGATCGCGATCCTTCGTAGCGTCGTCGGGAGCGTTGCCGGCCGCGCGCCAGTCGTGGCTGCCATCTCTTCGCTCTCGACGACACACGCCGTCCGGCTGGCACGGGAGGCGGCAGAGGCTGGCTGCGAAGGATTGATGGTGCTTCCGCCCTATGTTTACGCCAGCGACTGGCGCGAAATGCAGGCGCACGTGTCTTCCGTCATCGACGCGACGAAGCTCTCTTGCATGCTCTACAACAACCCCATCGCCTACAAGACGGACTTTCTTCCCACACAGATCGCGGAACTCGCCGGCCGCCATCAAAACCTGCACGCCGTCAAGGAATCAAGTGCGGATGTGCGCCGGGTGGCGGCGATTCGCAGTTTGCTTGCGGATCGCTTGAGCATTTTCGTCGGTGTGGACGATGCACTGGTGGAAGGCGTGATGGCCGGCGCCGTCGGCTGGATCGCCGGCCTGGTGAATGCCTTTCCGGCGGAGTCTGTCGCACTCTTCGACCTGGCCCAGGCTGGCAGATATGCGGAGGCATTTGCTCTCTATCGATGGTTCCTTCCATTGCTGCGCATGGATACGGTGCCGAAGTTCGTGCAGCTCATTAAATGGGTTCAGGAAGAGGTGGGTCTGGGTGCGGCGCGAGTGCGGCCGCCTCGCCTGGAACTCGAAGGATCGGAGCTGAGAGACGCGCAGCAGACATTGCGCGAGGCGCTCGCCAGCCGGCCGGAGATTGGCTCGGCAACTTTCACGCCAGCCATTGGAGTTACTGCGTGAGCGTTACATCCACGGAACTCGCCGGGGTCTCGTTGATTGCCGGTCGCGCGGGCGCGCATCACGAAGAATCCTTCCACGCCTACCGTCCTGTGGACGGCCACACGATGGAACCTCCTTTCTTTTCGGCGAGCGCTGCGGAGGTCGATGATGCGATCAAAAAAGCCGCCAAAGCAGCGCCTGCGCTTGCCGCCTCCTCGGGCGCGGATCGCGCGGCACTCCTGCGCGCGATAGCCGACGGCCTGGACGCCGCAGCCGACGCGCTGATCGAACGCGCACACCAGGAGACGGCACTGCCGCGGCCACGGCTGACCGGTGAAGTGGCACGTACCAGCGCGCAACTGCGCCTCTTCGCGGATGTTGCGCAAGAGGGCTCGTGGGTGATGGCGCGCATCGATACCGCAGACCCGCAACGCACGCCGCCAAAGCCGGACCTTCGCTCCATGCTGCGCCCGCTCGGTCCCGTCGCGGTCTTCGGCGCAAGCAACTTCCCGTTGGCCTTCTCTGTCGCCGGTGGCGACACCGCATCTGCTTTGGCAGCGGGCAATCCTGTCCTCGCTAAGGCGCACCCCGCACACCCTGGAACGTGTGAGCTGGTCGGTCGCATCCTCGCGCAAGCAGTCGCGTCCTGCGGCTTTCCTGCCGGCACATTTTCTCTGCTCTACGACGCAGACACACAGGTGGGTTCGGCGCTGGTACAACATCCACTGGTGCGTGCGGTGGGTTTCACCGGATCGTTCCGTGGCGGCCGCGCGCTCATGGATCTGGCCGCGGCGCGCAAACAACCGATTCCGGTGTACGCGGAGATGGGCAGCGTGAATCCAGTCTTTATCTTGCCTTGCGCACTAAAGGAGCGCGGCGAAGCGCTTGCCGGTGGACTGCATGCATCCTTCACGCTAGGGGGCGGCCAGTTCTGCACTAAGCCGGGCCTCGTCTTTCTTGACTACCTGGAGCCGTCGTTCATCGAAAAACTTCGCTCGCTCACTGCCGAAGGGCAGCCGTTCTCGATGCTGTCTTCGGGTATCGCCACAGCGTATGGCAAAGGTGTTAGCGCACGATCGGGGCTCCGGAAGACCCAAGGGCAAACGGGCGATACAGGCTTCGCAGCGCAGGCTGCGCTGTTCGAAGTGAACTATGCAGACCTTGCAGCACAACCCACATTACAGGAAGAGCTCTTCGGTCCATCGACGCTGCTTATCCACAGCACAAATAGCGTGCAGATGCTGGAGGCAGCACGCGCGCTGGATGGACACCTCACGGCGACGATTCTGGGGACAGAGGACGACCTGCACGAGAACGGAGAACTACTGGCCATTCTCGAAACGAAGGTCGGTCGCGTGATCTTCAATGGCTTCCCTACCGGTGTCGAAGTGACACACGCCATGGTGCATGGCGGACCGTATCCAGCGACATCCGATGGCCGCTCCACCTCGGTCGGCAGCCAGGCGATCTTCCGTTTCGCACGCCCGGTCTGCTACCAGAACCTGCCGCAGTCTGCACTTCCCGCGGAGTTGCAGGACAACAACCCTCGCAACATCCTGCGACTGTGGAATGGCACATGGCAGACGAACGGAATACCAGGAGCTTCGCGATGACAACACGCTGGAAGTCGCATCCACGCGTACTTCGCTCTCTGACTACAGTTCTTCTCGCCCCCCTTCTCTGCCACAATGCAGTGGGGGCGCCGCAACAGACCGCAACCGAACAATTGCATCGCTTCTTCGCGAGTGAATGGCAGTATCAGCTCCAGGAGCATCCCGAATACGCCACCTACGTCGGAGATGCGCAATACAACGACCGCCTCAGTGACGACTCCCCCGCTGCCTACGCACGCGATGCCGAGCACACACAGCGGCAGATGCGGCACTTGCAAGCGATACCGCAGACCGGACTCTCCGAGCAGGACCGCGTCAGCCGGCAGATGATGTTGCAGCAAATGCAGTCTTCGCTCGAAGAGTATGCACTCAAAGAGTGGGAGATGCCGGTCAGCCAGATCAATGGCATCCACCTGGATCTGGCCAGCTTGTATGCGCAGATGCCCTTCCACACCGTGAAGGACTATGAGAACTACCTGGCACGCCTCCGCGCCATACCCAAAGCCTTCGATCAGACGATGGCCGTGATGCGGCTGGGAATGCGCGACCACATGATGCAGCCGCGGCATCTGCTGGAGATGATCCCCGCAGAAGCGCAGCAAGTTGCGAACGCCACGCCGGAGAAGAGCCCCTTCGCGGAGCCGCTCAAGAAGTTTCCCGAAGCCGTGGCGCAACAGGACCGGGAGCGACTCCGAACTGCCATACTCGAAGCGATCCGTACTGATGTCGCTCCCGCGTACAGCCACTTCGCTGCATTTGTACAGAAGGAATATGCGCCCGCCGGCCGCACCGAGCCGGGCGTGTGGGCGTTGCCCGATGGAAAGGCGCTGTATCTGCACGATATCCGCGTGCACACGCAATCAAACAAGACGCCCGATCAGATCTTCGCCATCGGCATGCAGCAGGTGCAGCAGATCGAGCAACAGATGCTGGCTCTCGCGAAGAGTCAGGGCTATGCCGACCTCCCAAGCTTCCACAAGCACATTCGTGACGATCGTGAGCTCTACGCGAAGTCGGGCGATCAGCTAGTGAAGCTCTACGCCGGGTATGAAGACCAAATGCGTGGCCGGCTTCCGGAACTGGTCGTCCGCATCCCGAAGATGCCGCTTGAAGTTGTGCCGATGGACAGCTTTCGTGCGCCGAGTGCAGTACCCGCCGACTATTCGCCGGGATCCACGGCGGGGGACAGGCCGGGCCGCGTCAACGTCAATCTCTACGATCCCACGAAGCGCCTGACGCTGAACATCGAGGCGATCGCCTACCACGAAGGGCTGCCCGGGCATCATCTGCAGTTCGCGACCGCAGATCAACTCACCGATCTGCCGCCATTCCGCCGTTACTCGTCCTACGACGCGTACTCGGAGGGCTGGGCGCTGTATGCAGAACAGCTTGCGCACGAGCTTGGCTACTACCGCGATCCCTACAGCGAGTATGGCCGCCTGCAAAACGAGATGTGGCGCTCTGTCCGTCTGGTCGTTGACACCGGCGTGCATGCAAAGCACTGGAGCCGCCAACAGATGGTTGACTTCTTTCACGCGCACACGGCGATGGACGATCAGAACATCAACACCGAGGTCGATCGATACATTTCATGGCCCGCACAGGCCCTTGCGTACCGCCTGGGCCAGATGAAGATCCTCGAATTGCGCGCACAGGCCAAGCAACGGCTGGGCATCCGCTACGACATCCGCCAATATCACCAACATGTACTGGATCTGGGGCCGGTTCCCCTCGATGTGCTGGATAGCAGCATCACGCGCTGGCTCGACAGCGAGACAACCGCGCGCCATTGACGCATCTGCGAGCAATGACGCGCCTGAAGGCGATCAGGAGGCTCGGCGGCGAATCGCCAGATAGATCGGCACGCCGCTGGCGACGATCAGCAGTCCCGGCCAGGTGGTCGTCGTGCGATAGAAGAAGAGTACGACGAGGATCACGGCTGCACCCGCGATGTAGAGCCCCGGAAGCCACGGATACCCCCAGGCGCGGTAGGGACGAGGTGCATCCGGCCTCGTCCGACGGAGGCGAAATAGACCGGCCACGGTGAGGATGTAAAAGAGCAGCGCGGCAGAGATCACATAGTCCAGCAGGTTGCTGTAAAGATTGCCATATGCGCCGGTCGCACGGTCATGCGTGCGCGGCAACACAAGAAACGCCGACCACACGCATTGCAGCGCGAGCGCCCACCCCGGAACGCGGGCACGATTCAGCACGCCCGCACGGCGAAAGAAGAGCCCATCCTGCGCCATCGCGTAACAGGCGCGGCCGCCGGCAAGCGTGAGCGCATTCACAGTGCCGAAGGTGGATACCATGATCAGAATAGCCATTGCGGCGCGACCCAGTCCCGGCAGGGCGGCATCCACTGTCAGCGTGGCAACGCGGTCCTGCGGCGCCGTCTGTATCGCGTGGATCGGCAGGGCTGCGAGATAACAGAGGTTGCAGAGCAGATAGAGCACGATGACGGTCGACGTACCGATGGCCAGAGCGAGCGGGAGATTGCGCTTTGGATTGCGTACCTCCGCTGCGACAAATGTGATGTCGTGCCATGAGTCGGCCGAGAAGAGCGAGCCGGTCTGCGAAACACACAGCGCGATGAAGAGACCGAAGGCGGTCGTCGCCTCCAGACCGTGGATCGGTGTGACGTTGACCGGGTGCCAGGGCGCCGCAAAGTTCGCCCGCAGCACCGCCGGGTGCAATACCGCGACGACCGCACCCAATACCAGGAGCGCCGCCATACCGCCCAGCTTCGCCACGGTAAAGACGTTCTGGATGAGTTTGCCCCACTCCACTCCATAGCAGTTGAAGACTGTGATCATCACAATGATCACAATCGCCAGCAACTGCGCCGTAGACAAAGAGAGCGCGTAGCCGGGCAGCAGGTGAACCGGGGCGAGTAGATAGTTGTCTTCGCGAATCTTGGGAAACAGCACGCCACTGAAACGCGCAAAGGCGATGCCGACAGCGGCGATGGTGCCTGTCTGGATGACAGTCAGCAGAGTCCAGCCGTAGAGAAAGCCAAGCAGCGGTGAAAACGCCTCACGCAGATACACATACATGCCGCCGGCCTCGGGCATCATGGCGGCGAGTTCCCCGTAGGACAACGCACCCGCGAAGGTGAGCACACCGGTAATCACCCAGGCCACCAGCAGCCAGCCGGCACTGCCGACCTGCCGGGCAATCTCGGCGCTGACGATGAAAATGCCAGACCCCACCATGATGCCGACCACCACCATGACCGAATCGAACAGGCCCAGGGCGCGATGAAATTCGGTTGGCGGATTCGCTCCGTCTGCTGGCACTGCGGGTGGGTTGGTCGGCTGCATCCGTGGTTTCCCGGTCCTGAGTTGACTGGTGCGAATGCTCTAGCTTACGGCCTGTACCGGCCGAACGCCGCCAAGTCGTAAAAATGCTGTGCCCCCGTCTGATGGTGGGCGTCCCGCTCAGCGAGCGGTTTCGACAAAATGGTCTTTTGCTTCGACGGAATACACGGCTGCATGGGGATCGGCAATCTTGTACATGGTGCCTTCGGCGCGCTTTCCTTGAACCGTCAGCATGACGTAGTTGAAGACCGGAAAGCCCCTGTCTGTGTATTTATCGAGGGGACCGCGCACAAAGACCGGATACGGCTTCGCCCCGCCGCCGCCACTGATGATGTGTGTGATCCCGTTGAACTCGAAGCGCTCGTAGTTATGGATATGGCCATAATCGGCGATGAATTTCTGCCGCGCCGTCAGCGCTCTTGCTTCGAGATAGCGGCGCAAGCTTACTCCGTCAATCCCGGGAACATTCGCGATAAACTCCGTCTGCGTATCGGCGATCAATGGAACATGCATCTGGAAGATCACGAAATCGACTTGATTCGGAATATGGTCGAGCTGCGCGCGCAACCAGTCTGCCTGTCGCCCGGTTGGCCACAGCGGCTCCGTCGAATTCAAGTTGATGATCAACACATTGTTTGCCAGCACGGAGTAAAAGCTGTTGTCTTCAAGCTGCGGAAAGCTTGCGAAGAAGTTCGTAAGTCCCAGACGCCAGTCTTCCAGTAGTTCGTGGTTTCCGACGGTCGGATAGACATGGGCTCCTTTCGCCCAAGAGGATGCTTCCTCCTCGAAGATCTGCCAGTCGGCAGAGTTACTGCCGTGAAAGGGCACGTCGCCCGTAATCAGCATGAGGTCTGCATGCTCCGTGCCAACCTTTGCAGCAAGCCACTTGCGCGCGCGCGGGCTGGTCGCTCCAGTATTCGACGGATCGGTGAAGCGCATGTCGCCATAGATCAGGATGCGCAGCGGTTGTCCCGGTCGGAGATCGGTGTCCACAAAAGTCGGTGTGTCAGGATGGTCAAGCGCGGACTGTGCAAAGGCTGAACTACTACCTGTGACTGCCTCGACCGCGAAGACCAGGACGGCGATCAGGCATAGCATGGTGAGCCGGTGTCCGAGGATCAGACGAACCCTGTCCAACAAACAGTGCAAGTTCAGCAACCCCCGCCGACGAAGTGAACGATCTCGAAGCGATCGCCGTTTTCGATACGAGTCGTTGCCCAGGCATCACGGCGCACGATCTCCCCATTCTGTTCGATGGCGATACGGTCGGCTTTCATCTCCAAGGCCTGGAGGAGAGAGGTAACGGTCGCGGAGAACGGGTCGATGTCCACTTCGCGCGACTGGCCGTTGAGCACGATCTCCATGTCCCGAGAGTATCAGCGACATGGGTGCAATTTCGATCTCCGGGCCCCGCGCGGACGATGCCGGGACTTGGTGACGGACTTCAGCGTCCGAAGATGTACCGCACGATGCGTTTATAAAGTGAAGGCATCACCGGGCACGCGTAATAGACCTGCCGGTTTGCTGCCATCAGCAGTTGCATCGCTTCCACGCGCGGATCGGCACTGTGGAGCGAAGGCGTCGAGCCGGACGCGTGCACGAATTCATCCGCCAGATACTCGATCGCGTGGCCCAGCACCTCCAGTGCAAAGCCAGCGGTCGGCGTGATGCGACGGCGCGCGGTACGCCCGCCAACCCCAGTCGGGAACGTGTGGAGTGATGTACGGACGACAGACGCCTGCTGTGCCGGCGCTGGCGCTGGCTGCTTCGTTGGGGCTGCATCCTTCAGTTCAGGTAGAGCGGGTGCTGTTGCCATGGGACCCTCCGCATGTACTTCGTCTTGGAACATAGCGGTGTGTGCGGACGATAGACAAGGACTTGTCTTCTATTTTTCTTCGCCGGTTCCTGCATCGGGAAGTACACCTCGAAACGGGAACCGTTCCGCAACCAAAAGAGCACCGACGGCTACCCTTTCGTCATGGGCTTTGACTGGGAACAAGAGACTTAGTCGGGCTTGCTTGACTGTGCGGCAGCCCGACCCTAATCTCGAAGAAGACGCCGTGCGGTGCAGGATACGGCCTCCCTTCATTCAAAGGACCGCATGCAGACACAGCATTACTTCTGGAATTACCTCCCGCTTTTCCTGCAGATACTGGCCGCTGTCGGAATGGGGACGGTAATGGTTACGACCTCCTCCCTGATCGGTCGACGGCGACGAACTGTCTCGAAGCTGCAGACGTATGAGTGTGGCATTGTCTCGGAAGGCGATGCACGCGGGCGCTTCTCGGTTCGCTTCTACATGGTCGCCATGCTGTTCATCCTGTTCGACGTCGAAGCAGTCTTCATGTTGCCCTGGGCAGTGATCTACCGCCGCCTGCCCGCCATCACCGGCTCCCGTTTCTTCGGCTTCTGGGAGATGGTGGTCTACCTCGGCTTCGTCCTGGTGGGCTTTTTCTACATTCTGAAAAAAGGCGTGCTGGACTGGGCCGCTGACCGGGGAGATCTGTAGCCCATGCTGGATAGCGCTCTCTACGACAAAGCAGCCGTCCTGGCCGAGTATGGAGCCAATCCGGCGATTGCTTCGGTACAGGCGTCGCTGCCCGACGCGCTCCTCGATGCCAAGTTCGACCGCGGTGAACTCACGCTCAAGATCGCTCGTGAGCACATCCGCGCAGTCGCCGGGCTGGTCCAGAAGGCCGGTTACAACTTTTTGGAAGATGTCACCTGCGTGGACCACTACCCGCTCGAACCCCGCTTCCAGGTGACCTATCACATCGTCTCCCACACCCTCAAGGCACGTATCCGCCTCGCTGTCCCCGTCGACAGCCTCGCGGCTGAACTCGACAGCATCACGCCCGTCTGGCCGTCCGCGGACTTCTATGAGCGCGAGGTCTTCGACCTGTTCGGCGTGCGCTTTGGCGGACATCCCAACCTGCGCCGCATCATGATGCCGGACGAGTGGGAAGGCTACCCACTCCGCAAGGACTATCCGGTGGAGGGCTATCGCTGATGGCTACGACTGAAGAGACCACTCCCAAAGACGTGACGATTACCGAAGGCGGCGTTGACGTCTCCGCCGAGACCAAACCGACGCGGGTCATGCCCTATGCGGCTGACTTCAACATCGCGCCGCTGCTCGAACCGCGGATGGAAGAGGGGGCGCGGGACCGCACCATGGTCCTGAACATGGGCCCGCAGCATCCCTCCACGCATGGCGTTCTGCGCTTGGTGCTTGAGATCGACGGCGAGACCGTACTGCGGGTGGTGCCGGACATCGGCTTCCTGCACACCGGCATCGAGAAGACCTGCGAGGCCAAGTTCTATCAGCAGGTCGTGCCGATGACCGACCGCATCGATTACCTGAGTCCGATGTCGAACAATCTCTGCTACTGCCTTGCAGTCGAAAAACTGCTGCAGCTGGAGATGCCGCCCAGGTGCCAGTATCTGCGTGTCTTACTGAATGAGCTGACCCGCCTGCAGTCGCACCTGGTCTGGCTGGGCACGCATGCGATGGACATCGGCGCGCTCACCGTCTTCCTTTACTGCTTCCGCGAGCGCGAGGAGCTGCTCAAGATCTTCGAGCATATCTCCGGCCAGCGCATGATGACTTCTTACTTCCGAGTGGGTGGCGTGTCCATGGAGCCGCCTGTGGACTTCTACGAGCGGGTGCAGAACCTGCTGAACATGATGCCATCGAAGATCGACGAGTACCAGAACCTGCTGACCGGCAATCCAATCTGGATCAGCCGTACCAAGGGTGTTGGCTACCTGTCTCCGGAAGATGCCATCGCACTCGGCGTTACCGGGCCGCCGTTGCGCGCAAGCGGCGTCGACTGGGACCTGCGCCGCGATATGCCGTACTCCGGCTACGAAAAGTTCCAGTTCAAGGTGCCGGTTTCAAACGACGGCGATGTCTGGGCGCGCTACATCGTGCGCATGGAAGAGATGCGGGAGTCTGTCAGCATCTGCCAACAGGCGCTCGACGGCATGCCCGGCGGCCCGTTGAAGGCCGATGCGCCGAAGGTCGTGCTGCCCGACCGCGAAGTGATGAAGACACAGATGGAGTCACTCATCTATCACTTCAAGATCGTGACAGAAGGATTTGCAGTACCCGCCGGCGAGGTATACCAGGCGATCGAATCGCCGCGCGGCGAGATGGGCTATTACGTCGTCTCCGACGGTACGGCGAAGCCCTATCGCGTGCACATGCGCAATCCGTCGTTCGCGACGCTGCAGGCAGTGAATGCGATGTGCGCCGGCAAGCTCCTCGCGGATGTGGTCGCGGTCATCGGCTCGATCGACATCGTGCTGGGAGAGATCGACCGGTGAGCCCAGCCACCATGGCCGGGCAACTGGATCCGAAAGTAGCCCGTGAGCTATGGAGCTCCTTCGTCTCGCTGGTGCGCAGCTACACAGCGGCACATGGACTGAATGGCACACGACAGGCAGTGCTCGAAGTGAGCGATAGCAGTCTTTTGATACGCGCGGGCGAGCGGCTGTTAACGGTTCGATTCGACGGTGAGCAGGGCCGTTGGCAGCGCGAGTCAAGCGCTGCGACCGTGTTCACGATCGATGAGCAAGGGCGTCTGATCGTCGCAGGCATGCCCGAGGAGATGGATATGGTGGCGGAGCGGTTGGCGCGGGAGATCATGCGATGAGCACAGTGGCGAACACAATATTCTCTCCGGAGCTGGCAGCGCGCTTCGACAAGCTGGTGACGTTGTATCCAGCGCGCCGCTCGGCGTTGATTCCCATGCTGCTCTATGCACAGGATGAAGTCGGCGCAGTCAACGATGCGGTCGTTGCCGAAATCGCCCAACGCATCGGCATTACCGAACTCGATGTGCGCAACGTGATCAGCTATTACTCCCTGCTGCACACCCAGCCGCATGGCAAGTTCCACGTGCAGGTCTGCACCAACATCTCGTGCATGCTGCGCGGCGGCAACGAGATGCTTGCCCACTGCAAAGAAAAGCTGGGTATCGGCAATAAGGAGACAACGCCGGACAAGCTCTTCTCGCTCGAAGAGGTCGAGTGCATCGGAGCCTGTTGCTGGGCGCCTGCCGTGCAGGTGAATTACGATTTTCACGACAACCTGACCGACGAGAAGATGGACGCCGTGCTCGACAGTTACCGGCAGAAAGCGAAGGGACGCTGATGCCGGAACTCGTCTCGCACCCGGAGGAAGTCAAGGTCATCTCGCGCCGCTGGGGCCAGGGCGCCGCAGATATCGACAAGTACATCGAGCTGGGCGGCTACTCCGCGATACGCAAGTGCGTCGAGCAGGGTCCGGAGTGGGTCATCAATGAGATGAAGGCCTCCGGCCTCCGCGGCCGTGGCGGTGCAGGCTTCCCTACCGGCATGAAGTGGTCCTTCGTTCCCAAGCAGAGTGAAAAGCCGAAGTACGTCCTGGTCAACGGCGACGAGAGCGAGCCCGGCACCTGCAAGGATCACCTGATCTTCCGCGAGGACCCGCATTCGGTGATTGAAGGCACCATGATCGCCGGCTTGGCCATCGGCGCAAAGATGGGCTTTATCTATCTGCGCGGCGAGTACCGTTATCTGCTCGAGATCATGGAGCGGGCACTGGCGCAGTGCTACGAACGCGGCATCCTGGGCAAGAACATCTTCGGCAGCGCGTTTGAATTTGACGCCATCTCCCACACGGGCGCCGGTGCCTACGAGGTCGGCGAAGAGTCTGCCCTGATGGAATCCCTCGAGGGCAAGCGCGGTGTGCCGCGCATCAAGCCACCCTTCCCGGCGGTCGTCGGCCTCTATGGCGGCCCCACGGTCATCAACAACGCGGAGACCATCGCAAGCGTTCCCTACATCATCGAGCGTGGCGGCGCAGAGTACGCCAAGATCGGCACCGAGCGCAATGGCGGCACACGCCTCTTCGGCATCAGCGGCCATGTGAATCGCCCCGGCGTCTACGAGCTGCCAATGGGCTATAACCTCAAGAAGATGATCTACGAGGTCGCCGGCGGCATTCCCGGTGGCAAGGCACTGAAGGCTGTCGTGCCCGGCGGCGCATCGTGTCCCATCCTGCGCGCGGATGAGATCGATGTCGGCATGGACTTCGACCAGATGGGCAAAGCGGGCACCATGCTTGGCTCTGCGGGCGTGGTGGTGCTGGACGAGACCGTCTCGATCGTCGAGTTCGCGCTGCGGACCATCAAGTTCTACCAGCATGAGAGCTGTGGCTGGTGCATTCCCTGCCGCGAAGGCACGGACTGGCTGAAGAAGACGATGACCCGCTTTTACGATGGCTATGGGACGGTAAAGGACATCGACAACATGCGTTACCTCGCTGAAAACATGCTGGGCCGCACCTTCTGTCCGCTGGGCGACGCAGCGGCGATGCCGATGATCGGCTTCTTCAAGAAGTTTCGGGATGAGTTTGAAGCGTATATCCACGCCAATCCATCGACGCCGCAGACTGCGGCGCTGGTGGAGTTGGTTGGCGTTTGAAATTTCGCGAACTCATCCGGCTAGTCGAAGCGGATGGTTGGCGCGTGGACTCACAACGTGGCAGCCATAAACAATACGAGCATCCGCACAAACCTGGAAAGGTGACGATCGCCGGTAAACCAGGCAAGGATGTCCCAGAGGGGACGTCGCGCAGTATTCTGAAGCAGGCGGGGTTGAGATGAGCAAATACACTGTAGTATTCGAGCGATCTGCGGACGGATGGGGTGCTTACGTTCCAGACCTACCAGGATTGGGCGTAGTCGGCGATACTCTGGAAGAAACTCGCCAGCTCATTCGCGAAGGTGTCGAATTTCACATTGAAGGGTTGCGTAAATCAGGCGATCCGGTGCCAGAACCCTCAACGCTGGTGGAGCACCTGGACATTGAGTTGCCTGCATAAGCAGATGGATTCCAACGGCGTGACTCGAAAATGGCTGTTCGTGCTCTTACCGATTACCGCAATTTTCTGCTTCGTCGCCGGCTATCCCCTGAGGTGTCATCTTTTCAAGTCTCGATCAACAGATGTGAATTTGAGTTGGGATCGTTGCCGCTCGGGATTGCTGGGGCGGTCTCGCAAGAAAGGCAGACGTGGAAATAGCGGGCAAGGTCGTCGATCCGAGAGCCTTCAGGAAAGCCTGATATCAATGAAGGTGTAGTTCCAGTTCATCCGGAACAAGTTCGTACTTGGTACGAATATCTTGGGCACGGAGACACGATGTGGTTTTGCGAAGTAAATGCTGGAGTTCCCGAGGGTTTCTAATCCATGGCTGACGTAACTTTCACCGTTGACGGCAAGAAGCTGACCGCCCCCGCGGGCACACTGCTGATTGAAGCCTGCCGCGCTGCGGGCATCGAGATCCCCGCGTTCTGCTATTATCCCGGGCTCTCGCTGCAGGCAGCCTGCCGCATGTGCGTGGTCCGCATTGAGAAGATGCCGAAGCTGCAGACGGCCTGCACCACCCCCGTCGCGGAAGGCATGGTCATCCAGACCGAGACGCCGGAGATCGCGCAGGCCCGCAAAGCTACGATTGAGCTGCTGCTGGGCAATCACCCGCTCGACTGCCCGGTGTGTGACGCCGGCGGCGAATGCGAACTGCAGGACATGACCTTCAAGTACGGTGCGGCTACCTCGCAGTACGTCGAGATCAAGCAGCACCGAGAAGAACAGCAGTGGTCGCCAGTCGTCTTCTTCGACCGGCCGCGCTGCATCCTCTGCTACCGCTGTGTGCGCGTCTGCGGCGAAGGCATGGACGTTTGGGCGCTGGGTGTGCAGAACCGGGGTGTCGCCAGCGTGATCGCACCCAATCGCCAGGATCATCTGGACTGCGAAGAGTGCGGCATGTGCATCGATGCCTGCCCGGTGGGCGCGCTTACCTCCGGCACCTATCGCTACAAAACACGGCCGTGGGAGATGAATCACGTCGCAACCGTGTGCACGCACTGCGGCGACGGCTGCAAGACCACGCTGGGTGTGCGGCGCTCTGACGAAGGCATGGAGATCGTGCGCGGCGATAACCGCGACAAGAGCGGCATCAACGAAGACTTCCTCTGCATCAAGGGCCGCTATGCCTTCGACTTCGCCAACCATCCTGACCGGCTGACCAAGCCGCTGATCAAGCAGGCCGACGGCAGCTTTGCCACCGCTACCTGGGAGCAGGCGCTCGAACACGCCGCGAACAAGCTCAAGGAGGTTCGCGATAGCAAAGGTCCAGGTAGGGGACCGGATGCGATCGGCGTCATCGGCTCCAACCGCACGACCAACGAAGAGAATTACCTGCTGCAGAAGTTTGCCCGCACCGTATTGGGCACAAACAATATCGACCATCACCGCACAGCCGACTATGTCAGCTTCGTCCGCGCGCTGGCGGGAAAAGGCGACCGCGCTGCCTCCCTGCGGGATGCGAGCACGGCCCCGGCCATACTGCTGCTGGGCAACGATCCCACCGAGCAGCACCCGGCGCTGGCCTGGGCGCTGCGCACCAATGTGCGGCTGAACAAGGCGAAGCTCTTCGTCGTCAACACGCGCGACATCAAGCTGCGCCGTCAGGCCAAGGCCTTCCTGCATATCCCCGAGGGCGGCTACTCGGACGCGGTTCGTTTCCTGCAGTCCAACGACGCGGAGTTTCAAGGCGTCGAGGATGCTGCCGCCTTCCGCGATGCATTGCGTGCCGAACCGAAGCTGCTGGTGATCTTCGGCTCCGAGTTCCGCGGGCGTGACATCGACGCGCTGGTCGCGACAGGGCTGTCGTTTCCGGATACCCGCTTCGCCTGCTTGGCCGACTACGCCAACTCGCGCGGCGCGGCCGACATGGGTCTGCTTCCGGATATGCTGCCCGGCTATCGTCCGGTCACGACTCCGAGCGCCTTCGGGGAGGAGTACCCCAACCTTTCTCAGACGCCCGGCAAAGATCTGGTCGAGATGTTCGACGCTGCGGGACGCGGCGAGCTGGGCGCCCTTTATATCGTGGGTGCAAACCCGGTGGCACGCTACAACGTCGACCCAGCCGCGCTCAGGAATACCTTTGTCATCGTCCAGGAGATGTTCCTCACCGAAACGGCCAAGCTCGCCGATGTTGTTCTGCCGGTCGCGAACTTGTACGAGAAAGGCGGCTCGGTCACCAACAGCTATGGCGATCTGCAACTGGTCAAGAAGGCCGGTGACCGCGCCGGCGTCCGCAGCGATTTGGAGCTCATCGTCCGGCTGGCCGACCGCATGGGTGCCGATCCGAAGCAACTAGTTCCCTTCCGCCACGGCATGCGGGCGGACTCCGGTCAGTCGCGCGGCGCGCAATCGGGCGAGGCCGATCGTCACTCCATTTGGCTTTCCGCCCGGCAGATCGAGCCCAAGGTCAGCCCCTTCGACCCGTACGCTGTGCTCGACGAGATCGCGCGACTGGTACCAGGCTATGACGTCGAGCGCATGAACCTGCTCACCGGCAACGATGTGCCGACGAAGCTGGTCACGATCGATACCACTCCCGCCGCGTCCACGCCACGCCGCGATCTGGTTCTGCCGGCTGACGATGCTTTGTTCACCTCCGGCACGCTGGGACGCTACAGCGCCAAGCTGGCCGAGGTTCACGAGTCCCATCGCAAGATACCTGCGGAAACCGCCGCAGATTAGCAGTCGAACGCGAGCAGTCTGCCCCATGGAAAGAGAGCCTGAGTGAGTCCGCTGCTGATATTCCTGCTGTTGAGCATCGTCAAGATCGCCGTGGTGCTGGTGGTCCTTCTCACATGTGTCGCCTACACGGTGCTGCTGGAGCGCAAGGTGGTTGGCCGGATACAGAACCGCTTCGGCCCCAACCGCGTCGGCCCCTTCGGGCTGCTGCAGCCGCTGGCCGATGGGCTGAAGCTCTACCTCAAGGAAGACATCATGCCGACGGAGGTCTATCGGCCGCTCTACCTGGTCGCGCCGATCATTGCGCTGGCCTGCGCACTGCTCTCGATTGCTGTCATCCCTTTCGGCGCGAATATCACTTACCACGGCGTCGATATGTTTCAGATCGCCGATCTCAATATCGGCCTCCTGGTGATTCTCGGAGTCACCTCTGTCGGCGTCTATGGCATCGCGCTCTCCGGCTGGGCCTCAAATAACAAGTATTCGCTGCTCGGTTCGCTGCGCTCAAGTGCGCAGATGGTCAGCTACGAGCTGGCGCTGGGGCTCTCGCTGGTCGGTGTCGTCATCCGCGCCGGGTCGTTGCGGCTCCGCGACATCGTAGACATCCAGGGAACCCACGGCATGCTCTCGTGGAATGTCTTTGGCGGTTTTCAGATCATCGCTTTTTTCATCTACCTCATCTCGGCGTATGCGGAGACCAACCGGGCACCTTTTGACCTGGTGGAGGCAGAGAGCGAACTGACCGGCGGCTACCATACCGAGTACAGCTCGATGAAATTCGCGATGTTTTTCATGGCCGAATACGCGAACATGATCACAGTCGGCTGTGTCGCCACGCTGCTCTTTTTCGGCGGATGGACCAGCCCCTTCGGCAATCTGCTGCCGACACCGCACTTCTTCCTCATTCAGGCTCTGCTGCCGGTCTTCTGGTTTGTCGTGAAGGTCTTTTTCTTCGTCTTTCTATACATCTGGGTGCGTGGCACGACGCCGCGCTTCCGCTATGACCAGTTGATGGGCTTCGGCTGGAAGTTTCTGCTGCCGCTCGCCATCGCCAACATTGTCGTCACCAGCCTAATCTATGCTCGCTGATTTAGCCGCTCGCTGATCCGGGCTCGATGATGCAGTCTCGTTGATTTATCATGATGTTTCTGCGGTTCGCAGTCCCACCAGCCGATGCATGGCTTACGGCATGTATCTGAGACTCATACGTACCTAGCACTCGCATGTACCTAGCAATCTTTTTCATCTTCGCGGCACTGTCGATCGCTGGCGCATTGAACCTGCTGCTGCAGCGCCATCCGATCAACAGCGCACTGTCGCTGATCGTGGTCATGACGTCGCTCGCCGTGCTCTACCTGCTGCTGGGCGCGGAGTTTCTGGCCGCCGCACAGGTCATTGTCTACTCGGGCGCCATCATGGTGCTGTTCACCTTTGTCATCATGTTGCTCAATGCAGGCGAAGAGGAGCGTACCCGCGGCAGCCGCGCAGCATACCTGGTCGGCTTTCCCGGTGTGGCTGCCTTGCTCGGTCTGCTGACCTATATATTCCTCTCCGTGCGCACATCGCTCGGCGGCGCTCGTCTGGGCGACTCACTTGTCACCACATCCGACTTGAGCCGCGTGCTCTTCCGCGACCTGCTGCTGCCCTTCGAAGTCACCTCGGTCCTGATCCTGGTCGCCATCCTCGGCGCCGTCGCTCTCGCGCGGAAGGAGTCCTGACATGGCCGTGCCTATCGCCTACTATCTCGTCCTCAGCGCGATCCTTTTCTCGATCGGCGTGGCTGCTTTTCTGATCAAGCGCAACATCATCACCGTCTTCATGTCGATCGAGCTGATGTTGAACGCGGTCAATCTCACCTTCGTTGCCTTCGCGCACCAGTGGCATCAGGTCAGCGGGCAGATCTTCGTCTTCTTCGTCATGGTGGTGGCAGCGGCCGAGGCCGCGGTAGGACTGGCCATCATCATCGCGGTCTTCCGCACCCGGAACACGCTCAACGTGGACCAGGTGAACCTGATGAAACTATGAACGGCCTCCATCTCTGGCTCATCCCGGTACTGCCCTTCGTCGGCTTCCTGCTGAACGGCCTGTTCGGCCATCGGCTGCCCAGGGCTGTCGTCTCGACAATCGCGCTCCTCTTCACCGCGGCGCCGTTGCTGCTGGTGCTGCGCGTGTATACCAGCTTCTCCGCGCTCTCTATTCCCTACATCGAGCGGCTCACCCCGTGGATCGCCACGTCGGTCTTCCATGCCGACTTTGCCTTTGCGCTCGATCAGCTCACGCTGGTCATGTTGCTGGTCGTCACCGGCGTCGGCTTCCTGATTCATGTCTACTCCGTCGGCTACATGGCGCACGAGGAGGGCTACTGGCGGTTCTTCGCCTATCTCAACCTCTTCATGTTCTTCATGCTCACCCTGGTGCTGGCAGAGAACTTCCTGCTGATGTTCGTAGGCTGGGAGGGCGTGGGCCTGGCCTCGTACCTGCTGATTGGCTTCTACTTCAAGAAGCACTCGGCCGCGAACGCCGGCAAGAAGGCCTTCATCGTCAATCGAGTCGGCGACTTCGGCTTCCTGCTCGCCATGTTCCTGCTGGTCACGCACTTCGGTACGCTCAGCTTTTCTGAGATCTTCAGCCAGATCGCGCAACATCCGGAGTGGCACAGCGGCTTCCTTACCGCCATCGCCCTGCTTCTGGTTCTCGGCGCGACCGGCAAATCCGCGCAGATTCCTCTCTACATCTGGCTTCCGGATGCGATGGAGGGCCCGACGCCCGTCTCCGCCCTGATTCACGCCGCCACCATGGTGACAGCCGGTGTCTACATGGTGGTGCGCGCGCATGTTCTCTTCGACCGTGCGCCGCTAGCCCTAACCGTCGTTGCTGTCGTCGGCGCAGCAACTGCGTTCTTCGCCGCCACTGTGGGTATCGTCCAGACCGATATCAAGCGGGTACTGGCCTACTCGACCATCTCGCAGCTTGGCTACATGTTCATGGCCTGCGGCGCCGCTGCGTACTCCGCTGCCATCTTTCATCTGGTGACGCACGCCTTCTTCAAGGCGCTGCTCTTCCTGGCCGCCGGCTCCGTGATCCACGCTGTGGGCGGGGAGCAGGACATGCGCGAGATGGGTGGCCTGCGCAAGTACATCCCGGTCACCTTCTGGACCATGACGATGGCCGTCTTCGCCATCTCCGGTTTCCCTCCCTTCTCCGGCTTCTTCTCGAAGGACGCGATCCTGGCAGACGTCTTCCGCTCGCCCAATGGCGGCCCGCTGCTGTGGGCTGTCGGGCTGGTCACGGCAGCGCTCACCTCCTTCTACATGTTCCGCCTCTGGTACATGACCTTCTTCGGCACGCTTCGGCTCACCGCAGGTGACAGCACTCACCACAAGGCCGGCCACGATGCAGCGCACCATGAGGGAGACGATGCTCATGCGCAAGGCGTGCATGAAAGTCCCTGGAGCATGCTGCTGCCTCTGGTGCTGCTGGCTATCCTCGCTGTTGGGGGCGGTTGGATCGGCATTCCCCACGCGCTTGGCGGCAGCGACCGCTTTGCGCGATTCCTCGAGCCGGTGACCGCGCACGGTCCGACGATGTCCTTCGAACAGATCTCGGTCGCGATGCGCACCGGCGGTCCCATGCCTTCCAACGAGCCCACGCAGAAGGCCGACGATCCGCAGACGGAGCGAATGCTCACCGGTTGCTCGGTGCTGGCTGCTCTCCTCGGTCTGCTGCTGGCTGACACTCTTTACCGGCGCAAGCCCGGTCTGCCTGCCAAGATGGCCGAAAGCTCAAGCGCTCTCTACGGTCTGGTTGTGAACAAGTATTGGGTGGACCAGATCTATGGCTTGCTCATCGTCAAGCCGCTGCTGGTTCTCTCGCGCTACGGTCTCTGGGGCGGGTTCGACCGTGGCGTGATCGGCGGAGGCAGTCGGGTCCTCACCGGGGGCGCGCAGGGGGTGGGGTCCGTGCTGCGTCGCATCCAGTCCGGCAACATTCGCTCCTACGCTGGATGGCTTGCGCTGGGCGCGGCAGCGATTCTGCTGCTCTCCTTCTTCGGCTTTGGGGCGCACCTCCACATGGGGGTCCGCTAACGCCATGACCGCGATTAACCACTCCATCCTGACATGGATCCTGCTGCTGCCAGCCATCGGCGCCGTGGTCCTGATGCTGTTGCCCGAACGCGGCAAGCTGGTGCAGACCTGGGCGCTCCTCATTGCGCTCGCTACTTTTATACTGACGCTGCACCTGCCGATGCACTTCGATTACGCGCGTGCCGGCTTTCAATTTGAAACCAACCGGCTCTGGATCGTCTCGCCGCCCATCCACTACCACGTCGCGGTCGACGGCCTTTCGATGTGGCTGGTGGTGCTTACCGGCTTCCTCGCTCCGATCGGTGTCCTCGCCTCCTGGCGCGCGATCGATACCCATATCAAGGAGTTCTACGCGCTCTTTCTGCTTCAACAGACCGCGATGCTGGGCGTCTTCATTGCACTCGATCTGATGGTCTATTACGCCTTCTGGGAGCTTTCGCTCGTGCCCATGGCCATCCTCATTGCCATGTTCGGACGCGACCCGGGCAGCCGGATCAGTGCGCGCGCCGCCATCAAGTTCTTCCTCTACACCTTCATCCCGTCCGCACTCTTCCTCGTCGCCATCCTTGTGCTCTACGCGCGCACCGGAACCTTCGAATTTCTCGACCTGAAGGCCCAGCTCGCGCACGATCCATCGCTCTTCTCGCCCAACGCGCTGCTGTGGATCTCACTCGCCTTTCTCGTTGCCTTCGCGGTCAAGGTGCCAGTGTTCCCGCTGCACGGCTGGCTGGGTGATGTGTTCAGCGAAGCTCCCACCGCCATGGCCATGGTGGTCGCAGGCAAGCTCGGCATCTATTCACTCATCCGCTTTCACCTGGGACTCTTCCCCACGCAGGCCCGCCACATCGCGCCCTACATGATCGCGCTCGCCGTCATCGGCATCCTCTACGGTGCGCTCGTCGCCCTGGTGCAGAACGATCTGAAGCGCCTGCTGGCCTACGGCACAGTATCGAGTCTCAGCTTCTGCACCCTCGGCATCTACACCTTCGCCATCAATGGTCTGGACGGGGCGGTCTTTCACATTCTCAGCGAATCCATCTCCGCCGGTGCCCTGCTTGTTCTGCTGGGCGTGATCTACGAGCGCTACGGCACCTATGACATGGAGCGCTATGGCGGCATGGCTGCGAAGAATCCTCGGCTCACCACCTTATTCGTCATCACCGTACTGTCGCTGATCGGCCTCCCCATCCTGAACGGTTTTGTCGGCGAGTTCCTTACGCTCTCAAGCGGCTTCGCTGTCAGCCACCTCTGGGGCACACTTGGCACGCTCGGCGTGATTCTGAGCGCAGCCTACATGCTGTGGATGGTGCAGCGCGTCTTCTACGGGCCGGAATCGCCGCTTGTCCATCGCTCCAATGCCCGCGATCTCAGTGCGCGCGAGCACCTCGCCCTGTGGCCGATGGTCGTCCTCATGCTGATCATGGGAGTCGCCTCGCCCTACTGGATCCGCGCCATCGATCGCGGTGTGCATGGCCTGAGCAACGCACCGATGACAACGCATCCGGCAGCAGCCCTCGCCTCCAACCACCGGCGCGATGGGGAGGCGGAATAATATGCAGATCGCACGCATCCTTCCGGAAGTCATCCTCACCCTCGCCGGTGTGCTCATCATGCTGATCGATCCGCTGCTGCCGCGCAGCGCGAACCGCAAATCTGTCGGCTGGTTCAGCGTGCTGGCCATGCTGGCCGCCTTCGCGGCCAGCGCCTGGCAGCTTCATCTGGCGCCTGGCACGGCCTACTACGGCGTTGTACAGACGGATGCCTTCAGCGTCTTCTTTCACCTGCTGATCTGTGGAACCGTCCTCGTCGCGCTGCTCGCCGCCATCGACTCTGTGCAATCCGATAGGAATACCGGCCTGCACAATGCCGGCGAGTACTTCGCGCTGATTCTGTTCGGCACCGTCGGCATGCTGTTGATGACCTCTGCGGTCGAACTGCTTTTGGTCTTCATTGGACTCGAAATTTCTTCGATTGCCACTTACATCCTGGCCGCCTATCGCAAGCACACTGGCAAAAGCCCCGAGGCGGGCCTCAAGTACTTCCTTCTCGGCTCCTTCGCCACGGCATTTTTTCTATACGGCATCGCGCTCACTTTCGGCGCAACCGGCACAACACGCATCGCAGCGATTGCCGCCGCACTGCCGCATACCACTACGCCCATCTTGGCCTGGACGGCCATCGGCCTCATCCTGATCGGCCTTGGCTTCAAGGTCTCTGCTGCGCCCTTCCATGTATGGACGCCGGATGTTTACGAAGGCGCGCCATCGCCCACCGTCGGTCTGATGTCGACGGCGCCCAAAGCCGCCGCCTTCGCGGTGCTGTTGCGCATCTTCTATGGTGCGTACCCATCGCTCCAGCAGCATTGGTGGGGACTCTTCTGGGTGATGGCGGCCATCTCTATGACGCTTGGCAACCTGGCCGCGCTGCGCCAGCAGAGCGTCAAGCGCATGCTCGCCTACTCGTCCATTGCGCACGCGGGGTATCTACTCGTCGCCTTCACCAGCTTCTCGGCGCAGGCGGTCGCTGCCGCCAGCTTTTATGCACTCTGCTACGCAGCGATGAATGTCGGCATCTTCGCGGTTATCAGCCACGTTGGCGGCTATGACGAGAAGCTCTGGTCGATCACGGACTACCGTGGCCTTGGGTATCGCGCTCCAGTGATGTGCGGCGCGATGGCCTTCTTCCTGCTTTCGCTGATCGGCATTCCGTTCACCGGCGGCTTCTTCGCGAAGTTTTATGTCTTCTCTTCTGCTCTGCAGCAGGGCATGGTGGGGCTGGCGGTCATCGGCCTCATCAACAGCGGTATTGCCGCGTTCTACTACCTGCGTCTGCTGACTGCCCTCTACAGCAAGCCGGCAGAGGGCTCACCTGTCCTCGCGGTGCCGCGCATGTCGCTGACCCTGGGCTTCGCGATCCTGCTGGCGGCTTCAGCCACACTGCTGCTGGGTGTTGTGCCCCGCGCCTCACTCGATCTGGCACAGCGCGGTGCGGCCACGTTCTTCAGCGCCAGCAGCCACGCGGCGACACAGCCGCCGGCGGGCAACTGAGCGGGCTGACCGCCTTTCCAGGCTCACTCGCTTTTCAATCGCAGGTCGCGCCGCTCGAAGATCCGCACCGCGAGCTCGAACAGTCCACCCGCCAGCAGCAGCGACTCGAGCAGGCCTGCCAAAAATACGAGATGCGTCTGCTGCGTGGCGGGCCCCGTGAACAAAATCTGCAGCAGGCGTGTCTCGGCGACCTGCCAGCCTGGGGGCAACAGCAACGCAAGGCTGAGCAGGCCAAGACTCACGAGACCGGCGAGGACGCCCGGCAATACCAGCGACGCCAGCACCGCCAGCGACGTCTCGATCAAACCGAGGAGCAACAGCGCCGCAATCGTCTGCCACAGAACGCCGGCAGACGCGCCCAGCAGCGGACCCGTCAGCGCCAGATCGCCGGCATACACCAACAGCGGCAGGAATGCGGCGAGCCAGATCGCGCCGAGATACTGTCGCCGGCTCACAGCCCGCGACAGCACCTGCACAATACGCCGCGAGCGCTGCTCGTTGCCCAGAATCGCGCCCCCGGCGAAGGCGACCAGCGCCAGGCCGTAGATGCTCTGCTGCTGGAGTGCAGCCTCCGCATCATCGGCAGCCGGATGGCCGCCCACCAACAGGATCGCGGCCATCCCCCAGGGCCAAAGCACCAGCAGCAGCCATAGCCAGCGGTTCGCCCACAGCAGTTGCCACGCGATGCGCAGACTCTTCATGTGCGCGGCGCCTCGACAGCCGGAGGCGCCTTCGTCCACTCCAGAAACAGCCCCGTCAAATCGCGACGTACCGGCGTCACGCTCAACAACTCCGCACCCAGCGCCCACGCAGCTTCGATGAAATGGCGGACCTCGCCCGATGGCAACCGCCATATGTTCGGTCCAGCTGGAGCGCCCCATGTAGCGATGAATGCACCATCTTGCATACCGCCACGCAACTCAACGTCTGCTTGGTCTGCGGTCCCGAGCAGATCGTTGAGCCGTCCATAGCGAAGCAGACGTCCCTCGTGCAGGAAAGCGATGCGATCGCTCACCAACGCGACTTCGTTGAGCTGGTGCGAGCTGAGCAGGATGGCCGCGCCCTCGGTACGCAAGGCTTGCAGAAGCGTACGGATCTCGACCACGCCCTGTGGGTCGAGCGCGGACGACGGCTCGTCCAGGATCAGCACGCGCGGCGTATGTACCAGAGCCTGCGCCAGCGCGAGCCGCTGCTGCATGCCGCGAGAGAATCGCCGCACATCGCGCTTCCATTCTGTCAGCCCGACACGCGTTAGCGTCTCTTCCATTGCCGCGCGCGACGGGTTCAGGTCGTTCAACTGGGCGGCAAATCGTAGGGCGTCCAGTGCATTGCCACCAAAAAACACCGGCGCATCCGGCACAAAGCCCAGCTGTCGGCGCCCGGCGGCAGCGCCAAAGCTCCGCCCCATCAGGGACCCATTGCCTGCGCTCGGCAGCAGAAAGCCGGTCGCGATCTGCATCGCGGTCGTTTTACCGGCGCCGTTCGGACCGACCAGCCCCAGAATCTCGCCCGGCTCGACCGCGAAGCTCACTTCGTCCAGCGCGCGCGCCTGCCCGAAGTGTTTCGAAATGCGATCGAAGACGAGCGACGGAGGCATATCTGCCATCGTAGCGTCTCCGCAAACACAGGGGCACAAACAAACAAGGCCCCCAGTCATGTGACTGGGGGCCTTCGTCGAAACTGCAATGCCCTAGTGCGACTGGACCTTCACGAAGATGATAACCAGCGTGAACAGCGACAGGGACTCGATAAACGCCAGACCCAGCGTGAGCAGCAGCAGGATACCCGGACGTGCGCCGGGATTGCGTGCCAGTGCCTCGGTGGCCGAGGCCGTTGCACGACCCTGACCGAGGCCACAAAGGCCCGCCGCCAGACCCATGCCGATACCGGCAGCAATCGAGGTGAGGCCGATGGCCATTCCATTGCCACCGGCATCCTGCGCGAATGCCGGGGCGGCCAGGAACAGCACGCTCAGCATCATGAAGAGATATTGCAGTTTCCGCATTTTGATTCTCCGTAGCTCCCTGTGATTGACCGTCAGTGGGTGGTTGATGCTCACCGTGCTGGCACCCTCACGCTGCCGGCTGATGCAGGCGGGGCGGAAGCGGCTCCCTGCCTGAAATATCGTGAAACGAAGCTTAGTGGTCGTGCGCCGTTGCCTGCGCGACGTAGATCATCGCCAGCAGCATGAAGACGTACGCCTGAATGATCGACACACCCAAGTGCATGCCGAGAAAGACGGCGGGCAGCGCGATGGGTACGAGCGAGAAGAAGACCAGCACCACCATATCGCCGGCAAACATATTCGCATAAAGACGAACTGTGAGGGACAGGATACGCGCCAGATGCGAGATGATCTCGATCGGCAGCATCAGCCAGGAGATCCACCAGATCGGTCCGAGAAAATGCTTGATATGCCCGACAACGCCCTGCTCGCGGACGCCCTGGTAGTTGTAATAGAGGAACGTCAGGGTAGCGACGCCGAGCGGCACCCATGGTTTCGCGGTCGGCGACAGAAAGCCGGGCAGCAAGCCTAGCAGATTGCTGAGCAGGATGAAGATGAAGACCACAGTGACAAACGGCACGTAGCGCTCGTAGCCATGGCCGATGATCGAGTCTGCTTGATCCGTCACGAAGCCATGCAGCATCTCGGCGATGTGCTGTGCCGGACCCGGCTTTTCCACGCTGAGCGTGGAGCGTACCAGCAGGAAGAAGAGCAGCAGCACAAGGACGACGACGATCTCCATTGCTACGGAATTGTCGATGGGCGCCTGTGGGTACTTCGCGTGCAGATGAAAGAGGCCCAGCAGCGCATTGGCCGGGCCGGCAAAGTGGTGGTTCAGGAAGGCTGTGAACGGGAGCTGTACTGGCATGCTGTGTCTTCCGGTCGGTACTGGTTTCAGAACCCTGAAGAGGAACCCGGATCGAGAATCCGAAGCTAGAGTGTCCAGGCGCGCAGTAGTCGAATGGACTCTATCGTTAGCGCTACCACGGCCAGCCCCAGGCCCGCGCATAGCGCGTAAACCGAGCCCTCCAAACTCCTAAGGCTAACATAGAGAACGACTCCGGCAAGGATCAGCCGGACGAAAAACCAGATCAACACACCTGCGATTGGCTTCGCATTCCGGCCTTCATTAAAGCGGCTCAGAACGGCAAGCATCAGCCGTTGCGACTCATAGAGCCCCGTTGCCGCAACGGCCGCGCCCACCAGAAACAGCACTGCGGACTGCCATCCGGCTGCAAGCCAGATCGCCAAAACTCCCACCACGGCCAGGACGCCGACCCAACTCAGTGCACGGGTCAGAGTGAGCTTCAAATCCTGCTCGGTGAAATCGCTGAGGGGTGGAGCGTCGGGTTCAGTCACGGTGGTCACAAATTATCGTAAATCGTGCGGGCCGGCCTCTCCGGAGCCTCACCGATCGAGGAGGTTCAAGGGGGGCTCAAGACCGGATCGGCGCAGCGAGGCGTTGATGAAGAGGACGAAGAGATAGTCCGGCGACGCCAACCCTAGGTGATCTTGCCCTGCGCCAGCACCACGCGGAAGATCTGCACAAACCCGGCCGCAGCCCCGAGAATCAGGCCGGGGATGTATATCCAGTGCTGATGCAGCCATTTGTCCAGCCCCAGACCGATCAGCCAGCCGACGACGGTCGCCACCGGCAGCATCAGCGCAAGCTGGATCAGGCTCTCGACCTGCACAAGCGATTTCATGGCGCCGTTCTTGTCGGGCCGGTTCATAGCCGGCGCCGATTTTGGGCTGCCGGTCGCCGTATCGCTGTCCCTGTTGTTGGCCATGGCCGCTCAGTCCTCGGCAGTTATACACCATCGTCTCGGTATACTGACCGAATCGCCTCTCTTTCAAAAGGAAGCACCGTGTTCGAGTCAGACTTCGAGCGCAGTTTATTTGCGCTGCGGCAGGAGAAGCTACAGCAGATTGCCGCGCTGGGCCACCCGGCCTATCCCAATCAATACCGCACCACTCATGAGATTCCCGCGCTGCGTGCGGCCTACGACAGCCTCACCGCAGAACAGCTTGAGGCGGAGCGTATTTCGGTCTCCGTAGCGGGCCGTTTGATGGCGATTCGCGCCCAGGGAAAGGCCGGCTTCGCACAGTTACAACAGGCGGGCGAGCGCCTGCAGATCTACGTCCGTCTCGATGCGGTAGGGGAAGCAACTTTCCAGATCTACAAACTGCTCGATCTGGGCGACCACATCGGCGTCACCGGCTATCTGTTCCGCACGCGTACCGGCGAACTGACGGTGCACGTCGAGACGGCCACCTTCCTCGCCAAGTCCATGCTGGCGCTGCCGGAGAAGTATCACGGACTGGAGGACGTGGAGCTGCGCTACCGCCAGCGCTATCTCGACCTCTTTATCAATGCCGATGTGCGCGCGGTCTTCGTGAAGCGAGCGCAGATACTGCGCGCCATCCGCCGGTTCTTCGACGACCGCGGCTACCTGGAAGTCGAGACACCGATGATGCAGTCTATCGCCGGCGGGGCGGCAGCGCGGCCCTTCACGACGCACCACAATGCTCTCGACATGTCGCTTTTCCTACGGATTGCACCGGAGCTTTACCTGAAGCGTCTGGTGGTCGGCGGCATGGATCGCGTGTATGAGATCAATCGCAACTTCCGCAACGAGGGCGTCTCCACGCAACACAACCCCGAGTTCACCATGCTCGAGTTCTATCAGGCCTATGCGAACTACTACGACCTGATGGACCTGACCGAAGAGCTGCTACGCACCGTCGCGATGGAAGTGAACGGCACGACCGTGACCGAATTCAACGGCGCAACGATCGACTTGGCGCAGTGGAAGCGCTATTCCATGCGGGAAGCGATTGCCGCGTTTTGGCCGGAGGCCGCCGGTGCGGCTCCTGGAATCACTGATTTTGCAACCGCGTCGGCGGTGCAGGCGCTCGTCTCGCGTGTGCGCGTTGCCGGCGTTGCTGTCGCGATGCAGGCAGGAGAGCCGGGCGGCAAGACCATCGCGAGTCTCTTCGAAGCTTTGGCTGAAAGACACCTCGTCCAGCCGACCATCATCTACGATTTCCCGCTCGCGGTCTCACCCCTATCAAAGGTGAAGCCGTATGAGCCGGACTGGGTGGAGCGCTTTGAGTTCTACATCGGCGGATTTGAGCTGGGGAATGCCTTCAGTGAGCTGAATGACCCCGTCGACCAGCAACGGCGCTTTGACCAGCAGCTTGCCGAACGGCAGCGCGGCGACGATGAGGCGCATCAGGCGGACGAGGACTACGTCCGCGCTCTGGCTTATGGAATGCCCCCGACTGCGGGCGAGGGAATCGGCATCGACCGGCTCACCATGCTGCTCACCGGTGCGCGCTCAATACGTGACGTGATCCTGTTCCCGCTGATGCGTCCACCAAAGGAAACGCCCGGTGACGCGTCCGGCGGGAAGACATCCGACGTAGCCGGGCAGGAGCAGGAAGGCTTGGAAGAAACACGCTGAGCAGGTGGTCAGCGCGCCTTCTGGGCCCGCTTCACCAAGGTCGCCAGCGTCACCTGTTCGAGTTCCGACTCGAAGGCACGATGGCAGTCGCGATATGCCTTCGCAATTGCTCCGTGGATCTTCGTTGCAACAGCGCCGCTGCTCTTCGGCAGGTTCAGCTTCTGATCTGGATCGAGAGCGCGATGCACATCGGCAAGCGTGATCGATTTCGCCGGACGCGTCAGCTTCGACCCACCCGAGGGTCCCTTGTGGGACACGATAAGATCAGCCTGCTGCAGTAGAGAAAGAATTCTCCGAATTACGACAGGATTGGTATGAAGCACCTCAGCCAGATCAGCCGACGTCTTCAGCCCATCTTCCTGCGAAAGAATGACCAGAATATGCACACCGGTCACGAAACGGGTGTTAGCAGCCATATGCGAAACGCTACCATAAAAACGGTTATTCGCAGCTAGAAGTGAACCGGCACGTTAGTTTACGTAAGCAACCGTAGGTCATCGCCGGGCCGTCTCTGCCAAAGCCAATAGAGGACGTTAAAACGACCATTCGGTCTATCGTAGTTACTTAAGAGAGGCGACAGATTCGTGAGATTGCTTTTTGTGGGGGATGTCTTTGGCAGCCCGGGACGGCGGGTTGTGCGCGAGCATCTGCCCCATGTGGTGCAGGAGCGCCAGGTCGATCTGGTGATCGTCAATGCGGAGAACTCCGCCGGCGGCTTCGGCCTGACCCCGGCCATCGCCGAGGAGCTGTTCGACCTGGGAGCGCATGTACTGACTACCGGCAATCATGTCTGGGACAAGCGGGAAATCATCGACTATCTCGGCTCTGTCCCGGGGGAGAGTCACGACCGACCGCGCCGCATTGTGCGGCCAGCCAATTACCCGGCCGGGACGCCCGGCTTCGGCCTCTACGAAGGCACATTGCTGTCGGGAACCCCCTATGCCGTCCTCAACCTGCAGGGGCGCGTTTTCATGCAGTCCAACGAAGACCCATTCCGCACGGCCGACCGGCTGTTGGCCGGCATACGAGCGAAGGTCATCCTGGTAGACTTCCACGCCGAAGCTACCTCGGAAAAAGTCGCCCTCGGCTGGTATCTCGATGGTCGGGTTACTGCTGTGCTCGGCACGCATACCCATGTACCTACGGCAGATGAGCGGGTGTTACCAAACGGCACCGCCTACCAGACCGATGTGGGGATGAGCGGCCCCTATGACAGCGTCATCGGCGTGGAAAAAGAGCTGGTGTTGCAGCGCTTCCTGACCGGTATGCCGGGCAAGTTCGAGCCCGCGCGCGGCGATGCCCGCATGTGCGCCCTGCTCATCGACTGCGATGCGGCGACCGGACGCGCCACCGGCGTCCAGCGCATCATGATGGGTGAGTGACAACGGATACGCGGACGGCCGGTTCGCGAGTGCCCCATTTCACGGCACATGAATGAAATTGAGACGCAGGTGGACGCGCGGCTCCGGGTATGCATCTCCACTTATGTGCGCTGCAGAAGTGTGTACAGGTGGAACTGCGGCCCCAAGGAGAGATTCGGAATGACGGATTATCGTGTACGCGCAGGCGACATTGAAGAGGATCAGGTAACTTCACTTCTCGAAAGCTATTCGGCCCAGGTTCCCACCAGCTTCTTTCTCGGCGCGGCTGGTGCTTCGATTGTCGGCTCACTGATAGCCAAGATCCAGGGCAATGATGAGTTGGCGCTCTTCGTCGGACAATGGGCAGCGCCGTTTCTGCTGCTCGGCATCTACAACAAGATGGTGAAGCAGCACGGCTCAGACGCCATCACCAAGGAATAACAACGCCCACAAGGCAACCCACAACCAATCCCTACGGCCGGCACGAGCTTCGCAGGAGATACTTTCTCTGAGGCGATTACCGGCAGTACTGTGCGGCCTTTCCGTGATGAAAGGCCGTACAAACTTCGTTCACCTTCTGCATGTATCAGTGAAATGCTCTATGCTGGCGTTTCTGTGTCTGCCGGCAATCCATCCCAATCCACCGACTTGGCGCAAACGCCGCTGATGCGTCAGTATTTTGCCGCGAAAGAGCAGCATCCGGATGCGCTACTCTTCTTCCGGATGGGCGACTTCTATGAGCTCTTCTACGAGGACGCGAAGACTGCCGCCCGCGAGCTTGAGATCACCCTGACGGCACGCGACCGCGAACGCCAGGTGCCCATGTGCGGCGTGCCGTATCACGCGGTCGAAGGATACCTCGGCAGGCTTCTGCAGAAGGGCTATCGGATCGCCATCTGCGAGCAGATGGAAGACCCGAAGCTGACGAAGAAGATCGTCCGCCGCGAGGTCACGCGCGTTCTCTCGCCGGGAACCGCCCTCGATCCCGGACAACGCTCAGAACGCAATAACTACCTCGCCGCTGTGCACGCAGCGGAGGACCGCGTTGGACTGGCGCTGCTCGATCTCTCGACCGGGGAGTTTCGTGCGACCGAGTTCAGTGGGCCGGCGGCTGCATCCCTGTGCATGGATGAGCTCAGCCGGCAGCAGCCTGCCGAGCTGCTGCTGGCGGCGGAGACGACTCTCTTTCCCGCTCTTTCTACAGATACATTGAGCGCTGCACTGGACCCGATCCGCAGCAAGACACGTCTGGATGGCTGGGCGTTCAGTGCCGACTACGCAATTCCTCTGCTGGAACGCCAGCTTCAGGCGCGTTCGCTCGACGGATTCGGTCTGGCCAACCATACTGCAGCTGCGATCGCCGCCGGTGCAGCGCTGCACTACGTGCGTTCGACGCAAGCCGGCGACCTCTCGCACATCGATGGCCTGCACTACTACGAACGCACCGCGCACATGGAGTTGGATCCGGTCAGCGTGCGCAACCTCGAACTCGTCGAGCCGCTCTTTGCCGACGCATCTGCGCGAACGACGCTCTTCCACACGCTCGACTGCTGCCAGACGCCGATGGGCAAGCGCCTCTTGCGTGCCAACCTGCTCCGTCCGCTGCTTGACACGGTGGAGATCGATGCGCGACTCGATGCGGTCGCAGAGATGCACAAAGCATTGCAACCGCGTGAGGAGCTTCGCCGTGCACTGGGCGGCTGCCTCGACATGGAGCGGTTGTTGAGCCGCGTCTCTCTCGATTCGGCAGGCCCGCGCGATGTGCTCGCGCTCGGCGCATCGGTGGCGCGTCTGCCTCTTATCGCCGCGGCAGTGGCGCCCTTACAGTCTTCGCGCTGGCAAGCGGCAGCTCGGGAACTCGACCCGCTCGACGATCTGCATCGCGCGTTCGCCGTGTCGCTGGTGCCGGAGCCGCCGCTGACCTTGGCCGATGGCGGCGTGATCGCGGCGGGCGTCCACGCGGAGCTCGACGAGTTGCGCACCTTGAGCCAGAGCGGTCGCCAGTCCATCGCAGCTATCGAAGAGCGCGAGCGGCAGCGTACCGGCATCGGCTCATTGAAGGTTCGCTTCAACAACGTCTTCGGCTACTACATCGAGATCACCAAGTCCAATCTGAAAGCAGTCCCGGCCGACTACGAGCGCAAGCAGACGCTCGTGAACGCTGAGCGCTTCACCACGCCCGAGCTGAAGGACTACGAAACCCGCGTCCTGACCGCGCACGAACGTGCCATTGAGATCGAGCGCCGTCTCTTTGCCGAGTTGCGCGCCACCATCCTGGCTGCCGCGGCGCGTATTCGCCGCAGCGCAGCGGTAGTAGCGCTCCTCGATCTGCTGACAAACTTCGCGCACGTCGCAGCCCTGCGTCAATACACCCGGCCAGTGCTGACAGACGAGTGTGTGCTGGAAGCAGCCGCAGCGCGGCATCCTGTCGTTGAATGTCGCATGGAGGACAACGCCGAAGGACGCTTCGTACCGAACGACCTCTACCTGTCCACGGATGGACCGGCTGTGCTGCTGCTTACCGGGCCGAACATGGGTGGCAAGTCGACTTATCTTCGCCAGGCGGCGCTGCTGGTCATCCTGGCGCAGATGGGCTGCTTCGTCCCCGCCGCCAGCATGCGCTTTGGTCTGGTCGACCGCGTCTATACGCGCATCGGCGCCAGCGACAATGTCGCGCGGGGCCGCTCCACATTCATGGTCGAGATGACTGAGACAGCAACCATTCTCAACACAGCGACCAGGCAATCGCTCGTCCTGCTCGACGAGATGGGCCGCGGCACTGCAACCTTCGATGGCCTCTCGCTCGCCTGGGCAACGCTCGAATACATTCACGCCCGCATCGGCGCACGCACGCTCTTTGCCACCCACTATCACGAGCTCACGCTACTGGCCGAGCAACTGCCACGACTCAGCAACCTCCGTGTCGCCGTCAAGGAGTCGCCAGCCGGCATCGCCTTCCTGCACAGCATTGAGCCGGGAGCTGCAAGCAAGAGCTATGGCATCGAAGTAGCAAGGCTCGCCGGGCTGCCCGCCTCCGTCATCGAGCGAGCGCGCCGCGTACTGGCACAGCATGAGCGGTCGGAGAAGCGGAACATCGCACAAGAGGCAGAAGATGCCTCAGCTCCTTTGCAATTGACCATCTTCACGCCGCTTTCGCAGCGCGTGCTCGATCGCCTTACGCAGCTGGATACCAACAGCCTGACACCGCTCCAGGCCCTAAACCTGCTGGAAGAGTTGAAGACTGAGATACGGGCTTCGACAGGTCCCAGTGCCACGCCCACCGCGAAGCCGATACCATAACAATCCATGAGCCTTAACTGTCTATGAGCCTGCGCCAGGATGTCGGTCAGCTATTTCTCGTTGGACTTGCCGGTACAGAGCTGGATGCGACGGAGCGCGCATGGTTGCGACTGCTCAAGCCATCCGGCTTCGTCCTCTTCCGCCGCAACATCGAAGAGGCAGCGCAGGTGCATGCATTGCTGGAATACGTTACCGCGACGGTGGCCGATGGACCGCTCTTCCGCGCGATCGATGTCGAAGGCGGCCTCGTCGATCGGCTTCGCGATCTGATCGCGCCCATGCCCGCGCCTGCAGCGGTTGCCGCAACCGGCAGCAAGAAACTCTTCCGCGAGCACGGCTACCTGATCGGATCGGAACTGCGCCTGCTCGGACTCAACATATCCTTTGCCCCGGTGCTCGACCTGCGCACGGCGGCCTCCGCGGACGTGATGCGCACGCGCGTCGTCTCCGACGATCCGAAGGCGGTCATCACGTATGGCGAGGCATTCCTCACCGGCCTCAGCAAGGCCGGCGCCCTCGGGTGCGGCAAGCACTTCCCCGGCCTTGGCAGCGGCACTCTTGATTCCCACCACGCCACTCCAGTCATTGGCCAAACCTGGAAGCAGCTCTGGGAGCAGGACATGCTTGCCTTCCGCAAACTGCATCGCGCGCTCCCGTTCCTCATGGTGTCGCATGCCGTCTATCCGCAGGCCTTCGGCAAACCGGATACGACCGCGCTGCCCGCCTCGATCTCTCCCTTCTGGATCGAACGCACACTCAAGCGCAAGATGGGCTACCGTGGACTCGTCGTCTCGGATGACATGGAGATGGGCGGCATCCTGCATCACGCACCCATGGAAGAGGCCACCGTCGCCGCTATCGCCGCCGGCGCGCACCTGATCGAGATCTGCAAGGATCCCGCCTTGGTGCTTACCGCGTATGAAGCCGTGTTGAGCGAGGCGGAGCGCTCTCGCAGCTTCCGCAGCATCGTAGAGCAGTCCGCAGCCACGGTCCGCACACAACGCCAGAAGCTCTTGAAAGACACATCGACTACGACCGTGCCGAGCGCAGTAGAGGTGGCTGCCATGCGCGACGCCGTGCTGCAGTTCACCAGCAATGTCGCTACGAAAACATCGCAGGTGCTGGCATGAACAAAACACGCCAATCGGCCAAGGCGATGCTGGTCGCCGGAGTCATGAGCGGCACCTCCGCCGATGGAATGGACGTCGCGATCTGCCGCATCGCTCCAGGCCGTCCAAAGCCGCGCATCGAACTCCTCCGCCACCGCGCCTTCCCCTATCCGGCGGCGTTGCGCAAAGCGGTGCTTGCCGCCATGGACGCCCGCAGCACATCCGCAGCCGAGTTAGCGCGGCTCAACTGGCGTCTCGGCGATGCCTATGGCGATGCGGTGCAGACTACGGCGCAGGGCTATGTCCTCGACCTCGTTGGCTGTCACGGGCAGACTATCTATCACCAGGGAATCGCTGCCGCCTATGCCGGACGTCCCATAGCTTGCACCTGGCAGTTCGGCGAGCCGGCACTGATCGCCGCCGCAGTGCATGCGCCGGTTGTCTCGAACTTCCGCCCCGCCGACATGGTTGCCGGTGGTCAGGGCGCACCGCTGGTGCCACTGCTTGACGCCACACTCTTCGCACATCCAAGCCGAGCGCGGGTGCTGCAAAATCTAGGCGGCATCGCCAACCTGACGCTGGTGCCGCCGGGCGGAACGCTCGACGATCTGCTCGCCTTCGACACCGGTCCTTCCAACATGGTTATCGACGCGCTGACGCAACGGCTCTTCGGTAAGCCATTCGATCGCGGCGGTCGCCTTGCTGCTGCAGGTACACCAAGCCAGACCATTCTCACTCCACTGCTGCGCGATCCCTACTATCGGTGCCAGCCGCCAAAGAGCGCAGGTCGCGAAGAATACGGAGAAGCCTTCGTCGGGCGCTTTCTCAAGACTGCGCGCAAGCAGCGGCTCACGCCGCACGACACGCTCGCAACCGCCACCGCCCTTACCTCGCGCACCATTGCGTTGGCTTGGCGGCAGTTCCTGCAGCCGCGCTTGGGCGACGGGGCGGTAGACTACATCGCGGCCGGCGGAGGCACACGCAATCTCACGCTGATGCGCATGCTGGCCGCCGATCTCGCACCCTTCCGCTGCCGCATCCTGACCACGGACGATCTCGGCATCCCCTCGGAAGCGAAGGAGGCCGTCGCCTTCGCCCTGCTTGCCTGGAGCACCTGGCACCACTTGCCTGGAAACGTGCCTGCCGCCACCGGCGCCACACGTCCGGTCATCCTGGGCCAAGTCACCTATGTATAAAGCCACACATGTATAAACGTAGCCGTAACAGTGGCGTGTACGCATGCGTGGCCGTCTGCCTCCTGCTTGCCGGATGCGGCAGCAAGCCCGATTCCAACACCGCTGTCATGCTCATTGAGAGCAGCCCGGTAAATCTGGATACACGCATCGGTCTCGATGCGCAGTCCGAGCGCATCGACATGCTACTCTTCGATTCGCTCGTGAAGAAGGACACCAACTACGATGTCCAACCCTGGCTGGCCAAGAGCTGGGAGCAGCCCGATCCTGTCACCTACATCTTCCATTTGCGCTCCGGCGTGCGCTTTCATAACGGTCAGCCGCTTACCTCCGCCGACGTGAAATGGTCGATCGACTCGATGCACAACGGCACCATCATCACTGCAAAGTCCGGTGCATTCATCCAGGTAGACCACGTCGACGCTCCCGATCCGCTGACCTGCATCGTGCACTTGAAGCGGCCCGATCCATTTCTGCTCTGGAATCTCTCCGACGGAGCCCTTGGCATCGTTCCTGCAGGCAGCGGCAAGACCTTCTGGCAGCACCCGATCGGCACCGGCGCTTATAAATTCGTCTCGCAACAGCAGGATAAAGACGTCATCATTGAACGCAACGAGGATAGCTGGCAGCCAAAGCCATCCATCCGGCGCATTCGCTTCAACGTGGTGCCGGACGACATCACGCGCGCACTCGAGCTGCAGAAGGGCTCAGCCGACGTCGAGATCAATGCGCTGGAGCCGGATACCATCGAAGCTTTGCGCTCGAATCCGAATCTGCAGATTCAGAGCTCGCCCGGCACTATCGTCAACTACATCAACCTGAACCTGCGCGACCCGTATCTCAAGGACCGGCGCGTCCGTCAGGCCATCGCCACCGCGATCAATCGTCCGCTGATCCTGAAAACCATTTGGCGTGGGCAGGCGCGGCTTGCCGACGATCTGCTGCCGCCCGGCCACTGGGCACGCACCGATAACATGGCGCATTACCCCTACGATCCAGCGAAGGCGAATGCGATTCTTGATGCGGCGGGATACCGGCGCGGTCCGGATGGCATGCGTTTCCCTCTTCAGATGAAGATCTCAAATGCGAACAATCCCACGCGATTGATGGCCCTTGTGGTGCAGCAACAGTTGCGGGCCGTCGGCATCGCGATGGATGTCCGCATCTACGAGTTCGGGACCTTTTTTGCGGATGTCACCAAGGGCGCCTTTTCCATGTACGCACTGCGCTGGATCGGCGGCAACGAGAGCCCCGACATCTTCCGCCTCGCCTACGCCACCGCCAGTCTGCCGCCACATGGCGCCAATCGCGGCCACTTCGTGAACGCAAAGCTCGACGTGCTCATGGCGGATGCCGCTGCATCGACGAACCGCGAACAGGCACGAGCCGATTACATGGAGGTGCAACAGATCCTTGCAGAAGATGTCCCGACGATCCCGCTGTGGTATCAGGACAATGTCGTCGTGCACACGCGTAGGCTCAAAAACATCGACATCGATGCACCCGGCAGCTACGACTTTCTTAAGACGGCAACGCTAACGCACTGAGCACTTGTGAACAAAGGATGAAACATCGTTCGCCCATCAACTGTCAATCGGTCAACCTTGACTCTTCTTCAAGCCAATATCCGTGGCAAGAAACGCGGATTCAACTCGACTCAACTAATGCAAGCCCGGCAATTTCAGCCACAATATCTTTGATACCGGCATCAAATTGGACCTTGACATCCTGACAGCGACACTTTTGCGAGATAAGTATCTTTGGTTTTCCATCCGCCAAGACAATACCCCGACCGTATATATGATGACGCACGACATCGCCGGTTCGGTACAAATAGGCTACCAAGTCCAACACTTGGTCTTGTGCCTGAGGCTTTTCATTCGTATCTTTTAGAGATGAAGCTAGAGGGGGCGAAGATAACAAGTCCGCAACCTGCTTCGCCTCATCCGCCAAACTTCCTGAAACCTCTAATCCGGTTACAAACAAATGTAGTTTCGCTCGAGAAGCACCGACATAGAAGCAGGCCCGGCCCTCAGTGGTTGTAGCGAAGAGGTCACAACCAATAACAAATACTATCGGCGCGTCATAGCCCTTCGCCGACTCAACAGTCGTTACTGTTAGGGAGCCCTCTTCGAGGATATATTCATCTTTGGCAGGATTATCTTCGCTCCCGAAGGGTTGAATCACTTTCACGATGCTTGGATTGAGTGCTGTGATTTGAGGGGGCAAATCTAAAAATTCGCTGGACTCCTTGAAGAGAATCAGTAGATCCTCGGGCCGAACGCCTTCATCGCTGATCAGTTGCGTGATTCGACCGTTGATCCAGTTCTTTTCGTCGTCACGTGTTGCAAATAGCCGCACTTCCGGCAACATACCTTCTGCTCGCTCAGCAAAATTTATCTGCCAGCGATCCGACAATTCTTCGACAAGCCGATTGTCTTTTAAGTAAGTGATGTCGGCGAATGTTCTGGTCATCACCCTAGTCTCTGCTGTAACGCCAAGAAGCACATTGAAAGCAAACTCGATTATCTGTTTGCTGTTACGAAAGCATGTTCTCATTACAAAAGTGCGACGACCGCTGATCTGTATTCCCAGTTTGCTCCAGGTTGGGCGAGGGCGTCCATAGATGTTCTGTGCATCGTCGTAGAAGATGACAATGTTCTTCGAACCTGTTTCAGGGTCACTCCGCAAGAGCTTCATGAGAAGGAGATATTCCTCGTCAAAGAGGTCTTGCCCCTCATCTACATAGATTGAGTCGTATTGCAGCTTGTAAAACTCTGCTGGGTGGCTCTTTGCAAGTTGATCCAGTTGCCGAACATAGTGTGCTGCAATACGCGAAGGAATCGGTTCGGATTCATGCTGTCTTCTGTACTGTTTGATTCCTTGATATGTTAGCGGGCCTCCTTGAAGAGTAGACATCTGATATCCAAGTTTTTGCACATGAACGATATCGATACAGTCAGGCAAGTCCTGATTCGTAAGCTCGCGGTACGCATCTTCGAGGTTCCGTCTCAGAAACGGCACAAGTGCACGATTGAAGCAGATGATCGCAACGCGTCGCCTTCTGGATTCTCCAATGGGAAGGTTTAGTTGGTGGCTGTTCACAATACGGTCAATCAAATTAACACAATTTCTGACCAAGACGATTGATTTGCCACTTCCTGCAACGCCTCGGATCAATTGGGGACGTCCATCAAATTCGGATTCGATAATTTCAATTTGCTCTGCGGAGAGCCGCTTATCTTTAATTTCATAAACATCAATTGCTTTACCCAGTGATAGGGCATGTACATTCGCTTTCCGGTCTCGCTTGCTGATGACGTAGGAACTTCCCAGAGCCTCGCGCACGTTATCGAGTTGTTCTCTCAGAAAAGGAAGACGACGACGAGCCTTCGCCGCGACATATGCGAATAATCGGCTGCGAAGTGATGCTGGGTCTGCTAAATGCTCCGCGAGTAACACCTCGCTACCATTAAGCGAGTGGTCAAAACCTTTGTCAATCCATGCCGTTTTGGAAATATTAGGAAGTGCAGTGATCCAGTCAAAATGCGGTATCTGCTTGTCGACAAGCTTGCGTCTTTCTATGACGCGACGTGTTGCCTTCTGCAGTTGCATGGCCGCGTTCTGAGCTTGATTCCAAGGATTTTTTGCTTCCTCGTATCCCTTCACACGACGGAAAATCGTGCCGGCTTCGATATGGCTAATCTCGCCAATGACCCAGCCCTTCACTTCTATTAGGAACGCGCCTAGAAAAGGATGAAGAATCAAGATGTCTGTAGGACGCGCGTTTTCGGTCATTCCTCGATCGGGTGTTCTAGGTTCAGCAAAGACAGTGCCGCTGGGATCGTCTTGTAACGCATGTAAGATTGCGATGACTGTTCTTGCATGAGCTTCATTCGCAACAAGTTCAATCGATTCGAACTTGCAGTGAGAAGTTCTTACTGCGTCGATCAGGTCTTGAAGCCATAGCTCCACAATCACTTCCTCCATCTCGGACACCCTCTACGAAAGAGCCGGATAGCTGATTTCAACGATGCCGGACAAGCAAGTCACCTTGCGGCACTCCCCCGGCCCGTCTCCTTGCGTAGAATCTCCGCCTCTCGTTCGCGGTAGGGGCGCCCATCGGGATAGAGTACGTCGTGGAACCAGACCGGCGGCTGCTCATCCACGTAGGGCCGCTTCCAGCTGTCCCATGGGATATATGTTTGTGTCTTGCCCTGCACGAATCCCCAGTTGATAGCGGCGACATGCAGTTGCTTGGCGAGCGGCAGGATGGTATCAAAGGTGCTTCCCATGGGTCGCGCCATGTATTCCGTGCAGATCAGTGGCCGATGATAGCCCTCCAGTTGATGCACGCGATTCGCGAACTCTTCCGGCCAGCCGTAGTTGTGAAAGCTGATCACATCGGACTCTTCTATCTGTGTGCGCGCCACCGCATTCAATTCTGCAGGCTGGTCCCAGCGGCTTCCTGTCCATAGTGGCGAAGTCAGCGGCTGTGTCGGATGTTCGGCGCGCGCCCAGGCAAAGACCTGCGGCAACAGCTTCGCCACTAATTCTTCCTTGTTCTTCGGCTCCAGCTTGGCGTAGTCGCCGCCTCCTCCGTTGTCGGGCTCGTTCCATACATCCCAGGCGAGGATGCGGTCGTCCTTGGCGAAGGCACCCACCACGCCTTCCACAAATGTCTTGAGCCGTGGATACTCCGCGGAGTCCTCCAGTGCCTTCGCACCCGGGCTCTGCACCCAGCCCGAGTTATGCACGCCGGGAATCGGCGGACGCTGCGGTCCCAGCTTCGGATCCGGATCCCAGCAAGAATCAAATAGCACGAACATCGGCTTGATGTGATGTTTTTGCGCAATGGTGAGGAAGGTGTCGATGCGCTTCTGAAAGCCCGGCGCATCTTGCTGCCAGAGCTGGTCGTGAAGAAAAACCCGCATCGTGTTCATGCCGAGGCCTTCGGCCCAGCCTAGTTCCTTATCGATCTCCTGGGGATCGAAGGTCTCTGACTGCCACATTTCAAGCTGGTTGATCGCATCTGTCGGCGTGAAGTTCGCTCCAACCAGCCACGGCTGCTGGGCGTACCACTGCTGCGCCCGTGCCTCGCTCCAACGCGCTTCCGACGCTGCACGCAGTGGCATGAGTGAGCCACTAAAACCAAAAAACAAAATCGGCACTACAACTACCGACCGCACAGATCGTCCCGCTCGCTTCCATCCCATCCCGCCTCCTACAAACATCGCCTGGCGCACATTCCAATCTCACGCTAGCACGCACAGCGATTGGGGTCCGTTGTACATGAGCCTGGATCAAATTGCGAATGGTTCGAAATGGACTGGATCTGATTTCTACTTCCTCTGGAAGCTACGCATGTTGCACGCAAAGCTCAACGCCCCAGCCGCTGACTGCATACCCAGAAGAAAAATATGGTATCGATTCCATAGGAGGCTGTTCAACATTCTTATGTGAATTATGCCCAAAAAATAAACTGTAAATCGCATCGGAGCACCCGGCTTGATTTCGAGCAGCTAAGAAAAGACCACTTTGGGAGAGCGCGGATGAGCCAGATCTCTGCGCAGATACTCCTCTTGCTTGACGCCTTGGAGGGGGTGAAGGCATCCGCAACTGCAGCATCTGCCACGCCACCATCTTGGCGGTCTCCTGCGCCAGCTTGCAGATTGATGACGAGCAGAGATTGATGGAAGACGAAGCGAGTTGCTGCCCTAGCGGCCACAGCCGCAGGACTGGCGAAGCACCAGCTCGGTGCCAACCATCACCTGGAGCGGAGCCACCGACGTTTTCCTAATCTGGTCGAGCAAAAGCCGCAATGAGGTTCTGCCTATCTCGTCGACCGGCTGCCGAACGACAGACGCAGTTGGTCTTAATGTGGAAGATAAGTCAAAATCGTCAAAACCGACGATTGCTAGATCCTCGGGTACTCGTCGACCACTGTCGAATGCGGCTTCATACGCTCGCATTGTCGCAATGTTGTAGAGGCTTAAAATGGCGTCGATTGACTTGCGCTGATTCTGCACAAATGGATGAAACCACTTTTGTGGAGGATTGGAGGAAATCACGTCCATTACAATATGCGGCTTGCACCCAGCCTCTTTCATGGCATCCTCGTAGCCACGCAAACGCTCGTGAATGGTGTAGAGGTCGGGATCGCCTCCAAGGCATAAGATTTTCCGACGGCCGTGGCGGATCAGATGTTCAGTAGCGGAGCGTGCGGCTGCATAGTTGTCGCAAATGACGCTGGAGATACCAGGTGCGATTGGCCGGTCAACGGAAACCTTTGGAACAGGCAGGCGTTGCAGGCTGGTAAGAAATGATTTGCCTTGGACGCGGGGAGGAACCAGCAGCAATCCATCGATGCGGTGCCGATGGAAGACATTGAGCTGTGCGATCTCTTGTGCGGCATCATCGTCGGAAGTCAACACGATCAAGACATAATTGTTCTCGTGAGCCATTTTATGAATGGTATCGGCGAGGCTTGCAAAAAACGCGTCCCTCATGGAGGGGATGATCAGCCCTAAGGTATTTGTCTTTTCCCCCTTCAGCGCCCGCGCGGCCTGATTGGGCTGATAGCCGAGCCTGGCCATGACACCCTTCACATGAGCCATAGTGTCCTTACCAACATAGTGTCCACCATTGATCACACGTGACACTGTAGTCGTACCTACACCCGCTTCCCGTGCTACATCGGCCAGTGCAGGCCGTCTCTTCGATGTGGGATCAACTGTTTTCATCTGTTGGGTATTTCTCCGGCATCGGGCCAGCTTAATAACGGCAACGACTCAGCAGACAGCCTTGACCCAAACCCCGAGACCTTGGCCCAGTACCAGGGTGTATTGACAGTATGCATGAGGGCAAATATGTTTACTGCATCTACATGGAATCGATTCCATACCAGTGGTACCTGCGTAGGCTCTGCGAACTGCTTATTGCCTTCGCCATCATATCGGCTTGTGGCTTGCACGCACAGCATGCACCACACATCGATACCATCTATATCCTCCCCAGTTCTCACTGGGATCTTGGCTTCATTCGAACCCCGGAAGATGAGCAAGCTGCCATCAAGCCGCATCTCGACGCAGTCTTGGCTGCTTGCAGAAACGACCCCCAATTCCGATGGACCGTCGAGAGCATCTGGCAGTTACAGGCGTGGTTGCAAAGAACGCCCGATTCGGCCTCACAGAACCAGATGGCCGAACACATCCGCAATGGACAAATTGAGGTGTCTGCGGCGTGGGGCAGCATGCACACCGAGTTCATGGGAACAGAGGAACTCAACCGGCTCATCGATGACGAACGCCTGCTCGCTGTCCGCTTTCACATTCGCGGTGACATGGCCATGCTGAATGACGTGCCAGGCTTCTCGTTGCGCCTCCCGCAGGTATTGGCGCGCAGCGGCGTGAAGTATCTCGTCAATGGATCGAACACATTCATCGCAGGTGGCACCTCGCTCTCCCCTGCTCACATTCCTTTCTACTGGGCAGCGCCGGATGGAAGCCGCGTGCTTACCTGGCAAACGCAGGGCAAGAATGGCGGGTACACCGAAGGCATGGCCGATTACTACCTTGACCCCGCGGCCAAGGACCCTTACCTGCATACCACCTTTTATCCCAAGCAGTGGCAGGGGCTTTCCGATATGGAAATTACCCGCCGTGGGGTTGCGAAGCTCATCTCTCACTACGCCGATGCCGGCTTCAAAGGACACGTCATTGCGGTGCTATACATGCATGACGGGATCGGCCCCGAATACGAGCAAAGCCTGCTGAAAAACGTGCGTGCCTGGAACAAAGCGGGACGCCAACCTCGACTCAAAGTTGCCACACCGCATGAATACTTCGCAACAATTGAGCAAGGCGCCAACGCCGAGGAAAGTGAACAACCCACCTATTCCGGCGACTGGAGCGGGCTTTGGTCCGAGGTCAAGACCAACTCGCCACACCTTAGCGCCGATGCCCGGTGGATTCAACTTCATTTGCCAGAAGCCGAAGAAGCTTCCACCATTGCAAGCATCGAGCACAGCAAACAGCCATATCCCGCGCAATCCTTCGCGGACGCGCAAACAAACCTGTTCCGTTACGACGAGCACAATGGTGCCGGCAACGGCGGTTGGCCGAAGGTTCTTACCGAGGAACAGGTCAACCGATCCAACGCCGAATACGCACAGTATGTGCGGAGCGCACGAAACTCCGTCGAAACAGCGCTCGATAGTCATTTGACCACCAGCATAGGGCAACCGGAAACGGACCACTCCGACGATCGGATATTGGTCGTCAGCAACCGCAGCAGCTGGGTGCGGAGCGGGATCGTCACGCTCGACGCGACGCAATCTCCTTTCACCGTCATCGACGCCGAAACCGGAGCGGACGTTCCCCTTCAGGCAGTCTCGGATACGGAACTCGATTTCCTCGCGCGCAGTGTGCCGCCGTTTGGCTATCGTGCCTACCGTTTGCGAAGCGCAGCGCAACCTCTGCCTGCCCCTCGCGTTGCCGATGCAATGGCAACGCACGCTGAAAACCAGAGATATGCGCTGGATGTCGACCCGCAGACCGGCGAGATCGTACACCTCATCGATAAGCTGCACGGCCTGGATCTCGCGGCCAACCGCAACTTCGGTGCTGCCATTCGCGAGCACGACAATGGTCAGCTCCTAGCAGCGGCTGCACGTATCACTATCCGACACGTGAGTGGGCCTGTCGAAGACCGTCTCGTAATCCACCGCGCAGACTCATGGTGGCCCGAGACCATTCTTTCGCTGCCCAGGGATCTTGCAGAGCTGCAAATCGTGGAAGTGCTCGATCGGGCGAAGATGCCCGTCGTCAACATGCATGAATCCGCGGATCGCTATAGCTTCCACTTCCCTTTTCGCTTTGACGAGGAGCCGCAGCGTTGGATCGACGATGGCATCGGCTTTCACCGGCTTCCTCAGGACTATCTGCCGGGAGCACGGACCGATGCGGCCGTGCCGCGCTTCACCGTTGCACTCAGCGGCACTGCAGGGCACCAATCGCTTACCGTACTGCTGGCCCAGCGCGAATCTTTCTTCATCCGCTTTTCCGGAGCATCCGGTACACCGGAAGTCACCGCGATGAAGAAGAGCGACCAGGCTGAAACCAAGGATCATGGGATCGTCACCTTCCCTACCTACGAGCCGGGCTACTCGTCGCTCTACTACTTCCACTTCAGCGTTGCATCCGCTGACGCCGGACTTGACCCCGTATCGGCCTATCGATTTGGGCGCGACGAAGCATCCCCTCTTCTGACTGCCCTGCTGCCCCAATACATGCGTCCGGCATCATGGAGCCGCTCCTCGATGTCTGTATCCTCTTCTCACGTCGTCCTAGAAGCGCTGCATCCCAGCCGCACCGGCCAACCTCGGACGTATCTGGTGCGCCTACAGGAAGTTGCCGGCATACCGGCCGTCACTAAGCTCACCCTGCCAAGAACGATCACCACAGCCGACGAAATTGACGAGACCGACACCACCGTCCTTCGGCCGTCCGTTGATGCCGACCATCTCGCGCTCAAACCGCACCAATCCTTGACTCTGCGTGTCACCCTTGCCGCTGATGCAGTGGCCGCCCCCCGGAAAACTCTCACCTCACCCCAGGAGCATTCTCAATGAAGCGGGTCTCAGGAAATCTCGTAGCAGCAATGGTTACCACATGGATGTTCTTTGCTCTGCCTCTCCTCCCCGCGCAGCAATCGGATAATGCCACGAATGCCGCCCTGCATTGGTCCGAAATCGTCGCCAATCACTACGCCATCAGCCCCGACATCACCTACGGTACCTTCGGCAATATCCCCGTGCATCTTGACGTCTGGAAGAACATCACCGCCAAGACGCCCATGCCCACGCTCATGTATATCCACGGCGGCGGTTGGGTCATCGGCGACAAGACAGGTGCTGATACGATGCTCTTCCCATACGTCCAGCTAGGATGGAACGTCGTCAACGTGGAGTACCGGATGGCCGGCGCGTCACTCGCTCCGGCAGCCGTGCAGGACGTGCGCTGTGCGCTGCGCTGGATCATGCGAAACGCATCGACATACAACATCGATACCACCCGTATCGTGGCCTCCGGTCACTCTGCGGGAGGGCATCTGGCGCTTATGGTCGGCATGCTGCCGGAGGAAACCGACTTTGACAGCGCCTGCCCCGGCTCCGAGCCAATGAAGGTGGCGGCAGTTGTCAATTGGTTCGGCATCACGGATGTGAAAGACATCCTGGACGGCCCGGACAAGCAGACGTATGCCGCGATGTGGATTGGCGCACAGCCATTCAAGGACGAGCTGGCGCAGCATCTCTCTCCTCTCACCTATGTGCGGGACGGGCTTCCACCTATCATCACCATCCATGGTGACCACGATCCCACCGTTGCATATTCGCAAGCGGTGCGCCTGCGCGATGCTCTCACACGGGTCGGCGACAAGAATGAACTTGTCACCATCCCGAACGGCGCCCATGGCGGCTTTACAGACGATGCCACGATCGACGCTTATGACCATGTGTGGAAATTTCTTCGTGCCAATGCCCCGGAATTTCGCGAGGTTGTGCCGTCACGATGAGCATCCCGTCCACACAACCGACCAATCTGCCTGCATGGGCAGAAAAGCTGGCCTCCCCTTCCCGTTCGCTGCTGGCTGGTCTGTGTGATATTCAACCTCCGCAGAATATCGGCGTTGAACAGGCGCGGGCGCAGATGCGCATCGGGCAGGATGCCAGGCTCGAGGACTACCCCATCCAAGTGCATCGCATGACGCTCTCCGACTGTGATTGCATCCTGCTCGCTCCCGATGCGTGCTCCACGCCTTCCGCGCCGGTCTTTTTTTTTCACGGGGGAGGGTGGGTGATGGGCGATAACCAGACCCATGCATACTTAATTGCGGAGCTCTCCCTCCGCACGCAGCTCCCGCTCGTTTCGATCGGCTATCCGCTTGCGCCGGAAACGCGCTTTCCGGCGAACCTTGAGCGAGCCTATCGAGCAGTCCGGCAAATTCTCGATGCCGCCCGTCGCGGTTCTGACTTTACCCTCAATGGTGCTCCGAACACGCTCGCCACTGTTGCGCAGTATTTGCTCCCGGAGAGATTCGCTTTGGTCGGAGACAGCGCAGGGGGCAACATCGCTGCGGCCATGACGTTGCTGGCGAGACGTCGCGGCGAACCGCAACCTTTGCTCCAGGCATTGCTATACCCTGCGCTCGACGCCGCAATGGGTACGGAGAGCCATCGCACCTTCGCCGAAGGCTCGAACCTTACCCGCAAAACCATGCAATGGTTCTGGCAGCAATATTTGGCTGAGAACGATGCGCTCGATCCCCTGGCATCCCCGCTCCGCGCAGCCGCGCACGAGCTCTCTGGACTGGCTCCGGCACTCATTCTCACCAGCGAATGCGACATTCTGCGAGATGAAGGTGAAGCCTATGCGGAGCGCTTGCGCGGCGCCGGGGTTAGCGTGAACGCTGTCCGGTACCTCGGCGCCTTACATGGCTTCATGGCAACCGAATCGCTTGCACATAGCACCATTGGCGAGTCCGCCATCTCGTTTGTAGCTGCCGAATTGCGCCGGGCTCTCCTCACTCCTTAACCCCATCCGTCAAAGCAATCACAACAAGCAGTGGCCTCTTACTTAGCCCCCGATACCGTGCCTGCGCGAACCGGCGCTCCGGTCATCCGACCTGCAATCGCTTCGAGGGTGAGCCCCCGTGTCTCCGGCAGATAGAGCACCACGAAGATCAGTTGCAGTGCCATCATCGCGGCAAAGAATCCGAACGGCAATGCCATGCCGTGTACGGCCATCAGCGGGAATACACCTGCGATGATCGCGTTCATGATCCAGTGTGTTGTTGTACCGATGCTCTGTCCACGGGCCCGCACCGCATTCGGAAATATCTCGCTCAGATAGACCCAAATCACGGTTCCCTGAGAAATTGCAAAAAAGAACATGTACACGCCGAGTAGCGCAGCCAGACTTTTTCGTCCCTCATGTCGCGCCAGCAGCAACGTGACCGCAATCAATGCCGCACACATGCCAATCGAGCCAATGATCAGAAGGCGGCGCCTTCCTAGGCGGTCGATTACCGAAACAGCGATTCCGGTAGCGATCAAGTTCATGAAGCCGACGACGACAGCCAGCGAGGATGAAGAAAGCCTGCTGAAACCGGCCGCCTCGAAGATGTCATTCATGTAGTACAGGATGGCGTTGATACCGGAGAGTTGGTTGAACGCGCCGAGCCCTGCCGCGAGCAGCAGTGGCTTCAAGTGGGAGCGCGTCAGCAGCGGAGTCTTCCCGTCAATGAAATCTTGCCGGTTCACCACTTCGATCCCGTCAAGCTCACGCGCAGCATCCTCGAAACCCAAGTCGACGAGCACGGTGAGCGCCTCTACGTGGCGTCCGCGCGTGCTGAGCCAGCGTGGGCTTTCAGGCACTCTTATCAACATCAACAACAACGCAGATGCAGGTACGAACGCAATACCCAGCTGCCATCGCCACAAACCGGGACCCGGTTGCCACCGTTGCAGCAGGTAGTTGGAAAAATATGCAAGGAGCACGCCGACTACGACATTGATTTGAAATAAGCCGACCATGCGCCCTCGCCATGCCGGAGGAGCCAATTCCGCCACGTAGACCGGTCCAATCACAGATGAGCCGCCCACCCCGACACCGCCCAGAAAGCGCGCTATCACCAACCACATCCAGGACGGCGCCCAGGCGCAACCGAGTGCCGACACCAGATAGAAGGCCGCGAGTACCCGTAGCGTCGTTCGGCTTCCCAGCCGCTGCCCCAACCTGCCGCACACCAGCGACCCCAGTACCGTTCCCCACAGCGCAACGGAGACCGTCCAGCCCAGCGCGCGAGCATTGAGATGGAACTGCTGCTGCAGCAGAGCAGTGCTACCGGCGATGACTGCGGTGTCGAATCCGAACAGAAAACCTGCAGCGGCCCCGGCCCCTATGCCCCGACGCAAAGCTGGAGTGAATTGACGGAAGAAAAGGTCCAATGCTCTTGCTCCCTGCAACGCGGCCAGTCGCCATTAGAGCATTTTCGGTATAGGTGTAGAGGGCTGGCGCAAGCTTCTATGGCTTTTCTTCAGGAAAAGCCAATCATCACCAAACCCCGTATCTCCATCGACGCCCGAGTTTGTGAACGATACATTCAGTGTAGGGATATCGCGTCCGGGCAAAGAGCACGACATCAAAATTTATAGCCACGACACTGCAGATAGACGGAGATACATTTAGCGATGAGTGCTCAACGTTCTCTAACGCACTGGCCGCTCATGTGAAAGTCGTATCGCTTGCGCCCGATCTCAAGGCTGACAATTAAGAAGGGCCGCTACTCTTTCTTGAATTGAACCTTCACCAATTGCAAATCCTGCTGCAGGAAACCAGTGTTTTGCAAGTAAGTGACGTACTCGACAAGACCACCCTGTTCTTCAAACTCCGGGTGTGCCAGCGCCGCGTAGTTAGTGGTTCCACTCTGGCCCTGCTGCCCAACAAACAGCAGCGTCTCAGCGGACCACGGCCCCCAAGGCCGATCCGCCACGCGATAAAACACATTGTTGCTATATATGCCGCTGTATACAGCAATGTATTTTCGGAGCGCTTTATCATAAAAGATTGAGTTGCCCGCTGCCCCGCCTTGGAAAATCGTTGCCGCTTTTGTCTCGTCGGAGCTCCATACATTTCCTCCGGCGAAGTAGCGCCACGACTGTTTTCGAAGGATCTCAAGGATCGGAACCCGCCCAATCATGCAGTTTTCGACGAGAAAACCGCCCTTGCATCCGATCGCATAAAGATCGCCGTCTTCGACAAGCCATCCACCGTTGTACCCAACTTCACTACCCTGCCACATGAGGGTCGGCTCGGCAGTTCCTGGGGTTAGCACGGGCCGAAAGAACTTCCCACCCAACTCAATCGCGATGCCCGTGCCAAGCACTTCGAACCCTTGAATGTCTCCTCCGCGAAATACTTTCGAGTAGAACTGGTACGCAGCCGTCGTGCCAGGAATGGGAACAAGCGGCGCAGGCCAAATAGCGTAGTCCTCGCCGCATGTGCTTGCAGGCGAGGCCGTGCAATGGTTTAAATCGTGGGTATTGTTGAAGATCTCTTCCTCTTTCGTAAAAGGCATGTACTCAATGGGAACACCGGTCTTGTCCAGATAATCGTGATTGAGGTAAATCCCGTTCGACGCATTCAACGAGTCAGTCCAAGCCAGCGTGTTGCTGATGAAGTTGTGCCCGTCTACATTGTCGGCTCGCATCGACGTGTCGTTGAACGCCCAAAACGACTTGCCATCGATCACAGCACTATACGTTCCATCCCGCCCGTAGATCAGGGCATTCTGTTTCACGATGCCCATCGGTGTCAGAGATTGAATCGTTGGAGCTGGTGGCGCGGTCGTATTCTGCGCGTGCAGAGCACGCGACGAACACAACAAAGCAACTGTTACGTTAGCTAGCACTTGAAAAGCACATCGACTTCGGCACCCAACAACACGCATCGCGATTCTCCGTTGTGCAGTAAATGGTATCGGTACCACATTCGGAGAGAACAGTACCTCTCAGGAAATACAGCTGTCAAGAGAAGGATGTATTTGCCCAACTATCCCTGAACCATGGCCAGGTCGAACGAAGGAATCGGACCGTCGAAGAAGTCGCCCTCAAATGCTTCTTCGACGACACCTAAGAGCAGATCCGAAGGCGTTTCACGCAAATCTTCGTCCCCGCGATCATTGGACTGCGTTGCGAGCAGTTCCGCTATGGCTGATCCTGTAACTTACCCGCATCTTGGTACTGCCGAAGATAAGGGGGCACCCCGAGCTTGCCCGTACGTTCATTCGGAGGTGTCTCCGGCATCGGCCAAGGCTGTACCCCAATTGCCTTTGCCCAAGCATCCCATCTTCCAGCCATGGCACTGGTCCGCTCTGGTTGCGCCATCGCCAGGTCGTGCAACTCCGTGCGATCCGCCTCCATGTCATAAAGCTCCCACTTATCCGGGAAGCGTGAGACGAGTTTCCATTTGCCGTCCCGCACAGCTTTGTTGCCTTCGTGCTCCCAGTAGATGGGAGCGCGATTACGGCTTTTCCCCTTAAACACCGGTAAGAGACTTTCGCCCACGAATGGCGGGATGGGACCGGCCGCCACCTGCTTCGGATACGTTGCACCTGCGATCTCCAGGAAGGTTGGCATCAAGTCCGTTTCATGCCCAACGGCGCTGACGGGCGCATGTGCGGGCTTGATCACGGCAGGCCAGCAGGCAATGAAGGGAGTACTGATGCCACCCTCTTGGGTGTAATGCTTATAGAGCCGGAATGGCGTGTTGGCGCAATTACCCCACGGGATGCCGATGCTCTGAAAGGTCGCCTCATTCCCAGGCATCACGCCAGGCACATTGCCGGCACAGGTCATGCCAAGCTGGCAGGCATGGCTTTCCGTCGTGCCGCTGACGTGCAGCACTCCTTCTCGGTTTGACTTCGGCTGCCCCTCAGAGCGGCCACGACCAATCTCCTCAGCATTGCCTCCGTTGTCGCTCATAAAGACGATCATCGTGTTCTCTGCGATGCCGGCCTTTTCGACGCTATCAAGGATGCGCCCGATGCCGGTGTCGAGCCGTTCAATCATGGCCGCGTACACAGCCATACGCCGCATCTCCCAATCCTTGTTCTCCACGCGCTCCCACGCCGGCACGCGTGGATCGCGAGACGTAAGCGCCCACTTGCTGGAGACGATGCCCATCGCAATCTGCTTCTTATGGCGCTCTTCGCGCAATGTGTCCCAACCCGCGGCGTACCGCTTGGCATATTTCTGGATCAGATCCTCAGGCGCCTGGATAGGCCAATGCGGCGCATTGAAGGCTGAGTACAAGAAGAAAGGACGCTTCTGCCCGGCAAGTTCCGTGACGTATGAGGCGGCATGTTCTGCCCAGAGATCGGTGAGGTATTGATCAGCAGGTGGCGGGGGGAGCGGGTCATTTCCGCTAAACAGATGAGGCGATTCGTAGTAAGTAGATGCACCCGCAATCATGCCCCAGAAGTGGTCAAAGCCGCGCTGCAGTGGGTAGTCGCGCTTGCCGTCCTCATTCTCCGTCGCGAGGTGCCATTTACCGACCATTGCGGTGCTGTATCCGGCCGTCTTCAATGCTTCGGGGATCGTAATCGTCTGGGCGCTCAATTCCCCAGCGTACTGCGGATACGGATAACGCCCGTGATCGGCCGTCATCATGCCCATGCCAGCCTGCTGCGAGTAGAGGCCTGTCATGATCGACGCACGCGACGGACAACAGCGCGGATTGTTATAGAACTGATTGATACGAATGCCGCGCGAAGCCAGGCGGTCAAGATTGGGCGTGGATACTTCGGAGCCAAAGCAACCAATGTCCGAGAAGCCCATGTCATCGGCGAGAATGAGGATGATATTTGGCTTTGTAGTTTTTGCCTTGTCCCTTGGCCCAAGCGTCAATGCCGCCCCCGCGCGATCTGTAAGCGTAGCCGCGGCTAGCCCCGCGCCCATCTTAAGAAAATCCCTGCGATCCGTCATTGTTTCGATCTCCGACGCTCACTCGTCTGCATGCATAGCGAATGTAACGACTTGCCCAAAAGAGTGTCTACCTCACCATCAACTCTGCTGGTTTGCCGTGTACACGTATTACGACCTGCCCGGATCATCACAGTGTCACTTGCGTCCTAGAATACGTGTATGCCCAGAGGATCTGTGCTCGCAATCATTCTCGCTGCCAAGTGCTGCATCATCTCGCTTTGCGCGTCTTTGTTCTGCGTGGATCCCCACAGATTGGTCACCTCACCTGGATCCTTCTGCAGGTTATATAACTCGCCCATGCCTAAAGTCTGCCAATAAGCGACCTTCCAGTTCTCTGTGCGGACGCACGTCGCCATGGGTGTTGGATCATATTTGGCGACCGCATTGTAGTATTCCATGTACACGGAGTCGCGATGCTTTGTATCTGCACCTGTCAACAGCGGGGTCAGCGACTTGCCTTGCATGCCCGCAGGCGTTGTCAACCCAACTGCATCCATCAGTGTCGGCGCAATGTCGACTAGTTCCACCAGCGCATCTACCTTTAGTCCGGCTTTGTACTTGCCCGGCCAACGAATGATCAGCGGCACACGTGTGAGGCAATCGTAGAAATATGGCCCCTTCTCATAGATCCCATGATCGCCCAGCATGTCGCCGTGGTCGCTCATATAGATCACGATCGTGTCTTCCGCGACTCCAAGCTCGTCGAGTGTCTTCATCATGCGTCCGACCTCGACATCGACCTGCTCGATCATGGCGTAGTATGCCGCCGTCGTTAGCCTATGGTCTTTATCGCTCTCATCGGCGAACGACTTTCCATGACCGCCGTATGCGCCCTGGTGATCCGTGCGCTGGAACGACGGTTTATTCTCCAGCTCGCCCTCCTTGTACGCCGGCGACGGTAGCTTGTTCGGGTCGTACCGCTTCAGAAACTCCTCGGTCGGGAAATACGGAGCATGCGGCTGATAGATATGCACGGACATCATCCACGGCTGGTCTTTCCCGTGGCCCTTCATAAACTTGATTGCCTCGTCCGAGCACCACGCTGTCTGCGTAAATTTTGGATCAACCGGCACGCCCCAAACGCCGAGCTTTCGATTTTCCTTCGGCGCCACCGGCCAAGTCACACTTTGCGTATCCAGCCAGTTCCGCCACTGGTTTTTGCCCGGCCAATTGTTGCTGATATCGTGGCTCCATTCGAAGACTCGATAGCCATCATCGATGCGCTTCTCCACAAAGTGGTGATCGCACGGCGACAGATGCAGCTTGCCCGCCAGGCCGCAGTCGTAGCCCTGGTCGGCCAGAATCCGCGGCACCAGCCTCTCGGTCGGCCGTATGTATTCCGCATTCGACTTGATGTTAGTCTCCCGTGGATAGCGGCCCGTCATAAAGCTGCCTCGCGAAGGCGAGCAGATCGGGGTCTGGCAGAACGCGTTGGTAAAGGTAACCGACTGCTGCATCAATGCGTCCAGATTCGGTGTGCGAATATGTTGATTGCCCAGCCCGGCAATTGTGTCGGCCCGCTGCTGGTCCGGGCATATCCAGAGCACGTTCGGCATACGCTGGTTTTTGTCCTTGCGATGCGCCAACTCCGCCTCGTGCGCTGCTGCAACTCCGGCTTCGGGCCTTTGAACGCCGGGGCCTTCTTCCTGAGGCGGCAGCAGGTTCTCTGCCACTGCGCCCTTTGCCGAAACTGCTCCCGCAGCCAGCAACGTTGTCTTGATCAAATCGCGACGATTCAAACTCTCACCTCGCTCAGGTTGAAATAGCCCGTTTGCCGAGCCGCCTGCTCCCGTGATCGGCTTCTAGTGTGCCCGCACTTTCACTCGACTGAAGCTACGGAACCACACCAAATGTAATCATTTACATAGATACACCTTTTGGGTTCCACTGCCAAGACCCTACTGCGCGCGGCCTCTTGCAGCCTTATTCGCAGATTTCATACTTCGGTGCACGGCAGATGGAGGGGGGCCACTGGGTTCCGGTCCGCAGCAAAATGTATCGTGTTAATTCCCTCGTTCCCTGACCCGTCAACTCGCACTTGACACCATCATTCTTCTCCTATGATGTAATCCTTGACATAACGCAAAAGAGTTCAACTGCACCGGAGGTCGAGATGGATCGTCGAGAATTCGTGAAAAGCGGCGCCGCCGCAATCGCCGTCAGCCTGAGTTCGGCCAAAGCGCGCCAGCCTGCAAAGCGTCCCAACGTCCTCTATATCTTTGACGATCAGCACCGCGCGGCCTCGCTTCCCGGAGAACCCTTTAGTCAGGTCCAGGCACCCAATCTCGATGCATTCCGCCGCGCGAATTTCTCGATGAACACTTGCATCTCGAACTTCCCGCTCTGCTGCCCTTATCGCGCCATCCTAATGACCGGCAAGTACTCGCCTGAAAACGGTGTCGTCAACCTTGCTATTCCCATGAAGACGTCCGAGTTCACGCTCACCAAGGCATTCAAGGCCAGCGGCTATCGCACCAGCTATGTCGGCAAGTGGCATCTTGCCGGCGATCACGACGACGGTTTCAAATTCATCCCTCCTGGCCCCGGCCGCTTCGATATTGACGACTGGCACATCTGGGAAGACACGAACAACCACTACCATTGCTATACCTTCGACCCCAATACGGGGAAGAAGATCCCTGCTACACAGTGGGCCCCGGTCAATATGACCGATGAGGTTATCGGCCTCCTGAAGGCCCGTGCCGCGGACGGTCCGAATAAGCCCTGGTTCATGATGCTCTCTTACAACCCGCCCCATCCACCTTTCAATCCTCCGCAGAACGACCGCGCCGCCAACCCGGTCGAGATGCAGAAGTATCGCCCCAATGTGAAGGTCGGCGAGGGCGGCCCTCCCTGGCTACGCTCGCAGGACTCTTTCCACGAGGCCATGCAGTGCTACATTGGCGGTATCACCGGCATCGACAGCGAATTCGGTCGCGTGCTCAAGGCGCTCGACGAAACCGGCCAGGCCGACAACACCGTCGTCATCTTCACCTCCGACCATGGCGAGATGATGGGTTCGCAGGGTAAGGGCGGCAAGATACTTCCTTACGAAGAATCCTGCCGTGTCCCCTTTTTCGTTCGTTATCCCGGTGTTACTCCCAAAGGCGGCAGTTCCGACGCTCTGTTCGCATCCATCGATATTTACCCAACCCTATGCGGACTCGCTGGTATCCCCGTACCCAGACATTGTTCGGGAAAGAATCTCTCCGACGTCATGCGCGGAAAGAAGATGAAGACGCCCGAAGTCGTCTTCCTCATGGGCGCACCCGGCGACGACGACGGAAGCGGCAAGGCATCAACAACCGCTAAAGCCGCTGTCCTCGACAAGCGGAGTCCCCTATATTACCGGGGCTTGCGGACAACTCGCTACACCTACGCTGTCCGCGAAGACGGCCGTTGGCTCATGTTCGACAATGTTGCCGACCCGTATCAGATGAAGAATCTTGCAGACGACACTGCACACAAATCCCTCATGAACGGCTTCGACACACAGATCAAAGCCTGGATCGCGCGAACTGGCGATACCTTCCAATTTCCGATGTGACGGCGTGCGGTCGACGGAGACTCTGGGCATCAGTGTCCGCGAGAGAGATGCCGTCGAAGCACTGAGCAAGGGAGCACTACATTTCCATGAAGAACCTCACGAGTCGGAATACGGTAGGACACAGCCATCGACGCTTGATGGGCGATTCATGTCGGCTGCTTTTCCGCTTTACGTGAACGGCGCGTTGATGACAGGAGAATCAGGGAAGTTTGAATAGGACTTCAAGGCTTCCTTATAGGGGAACGTGTCACCCGTCATCTTCATCCATGACTCTATCTCTGCATCGAACTTCGCGATCAAGTGAGCCTGGGCCGGCTCCTTGATTAAGTTCTTCAGTTGGTATGGATCGGCAACATTGTCGTAGAGTAACCAGCGGCCGGATTCCATGACGGCGTACGTGTGAGTCGCAGTCCGCAATCCCCTGTAGCCGGGCTGGAACTCCTCCGGCGTGCCCGGCTTCCCGGTCTCGTTCATCAAGAAGACTTGCTCTGCAGCACTGACCTTCTCCCCTCGCAGGGCCGCGGAAAGATCGCGGCCGCGACATGGACTCGGCGCCGATATTCCCGCCAGACCGCAGAGCGTGGGATAAATGTCGATCGAGGCAAACAATGTCTTTGAACTATGGCTCTTCGGCTTGGTGTTCGGCACCCGAACAAAGAAGGGCACCCGGCAAGACTCCTCATGCGGCATTTGCTTGGCCATATGCCCGTGCGAGCCCATCATCTCGCCGTGGTCTGACGTGTAGATCACAATCGTGTTGTCCGCGTGGCCCGTCTCGTCGAGTGTTTTCAGAATGCGAGCAAACTCCAGGTCAATCGCCGTAATGCCTCCGTAGTACCCTCGCTGCGCCTTGTGAAGATTCTCGATAGAGTTCAGGGGCTTACGCCGGGGCCCCAGATCGACCCCGGGTGGAGCGACGTGTACATTCGGACGGTTGGTCAGTGTCTCCGGTGGATAGGGCGCCTGATCCGGCTCGGGCGGATTGAATGGCGGGTGCGGAGGGTTCCAGGAGAGTATCAAGAACCATGGTTTATCAGCCGGCTGCTGCTCATGAAGAAACTTCACCGCCTGATCTGTCATCAGCGTGGCGTTATAGCCCTCCGGCTTGATCATCTCTCCCGTATCCGGATCAAAGGTCCACGAGCCGTAATGGTTGTTGGTCTCGTCCCACACGTGCCAGTCTTCGAAGCCGAAGCGTCTCGGCCCTTTCGGAATGAACCCCCGCTCGGGGCCGCCACCCAGATGCCATTTCCCTATGTATCCCGTGTGGTAGCCGTTTCTTCTGAAAATCTCCCCTACCGACACCGTGTCGATCGGCAGCGGAATGCCGTTGTGATTGACGCCCGTCTCAGCCGGATAGCGACCGCTCATTAGAATGCCGCGGTGCGGCGTGCACAGCGGATAGTTAGAAATGCAGGCGTCCATAGACACATTCTGCTTCCGGAATGCATCCAAATTCGGCGCGAGAGCCTGGTTATAGGCCTCACCTGGCAGCGAAACTGCACGATGCTGATCGCTGAAAACATACAGAATGTTAGGCTTGGCTCGCGTGGGCCTCTGCTCAGCATTGGTATCGATTGCTGCAGCCAGCGAAGCGGCCGCTGAAGTCTTCAAGAAATCGCGACGATTCATAGGTTCCTCACGCCGGCTCGCGTCCGTATGAGCCATGAGTATCAGGGATGCCGTCGGCGAACGATTGCTTCTTCACGTCTAAACCAGGCTTGCAAACGATTACAGCATCTCTCATCCGTATCGTGCTATTCGGTGGGGAAGCTTGTCAAGTGAGCGTCAAATCACCTGTCGGAACGCACACTCGCAAGAGACAGCTTCTAATGACGGTATCCGGGCACGGACGTGCTCCGTACTTCGTAAGCAGCTCGATGGGTCATCGCCCCGCCTCGAGAAAATCTCGATATCGTGTTGCATGATTAAGAAGCACGCCGAGCGTAAGCGATGGATGATGACCGCTCTCTGCGGCCGCGTGGTGCTTGGTGTAGTTCGATCTGCCGCTTAAAAAGCATAGCGCTCGAATTCGAAGGAACGGATGGGCGAATTCGATTGACAGCTCTTGGGACGGCGAGCTAACTTGGACAACGTATTACCAATGTAATCGTTTGCATTTATCGGGAGGAATTTTTTGCTGAAGCGATACTCATTCGTTGCCCGGAGATTTCCAATCAGGGCGATCCTGCTCCTTATGTTCGTGCTGGCAGGACTTGCTGGTGCCAGCCACGCTCAGAGTTTAACCGGCGAAATCGACGGCACAGTGCGCGACCCAAGCGGTTCTCTTGTCTCAGGCGCGACAGTGACGATCACCAATTCGGAGCGGCAACAGGTAGCACGCACCGTCACGACAAACGGTGAAGGCGTTTTCACTGCGCCGCTGCTGGAAACAGGTCGCTACTCGGTAGCCGTTCAAGCACAAGGCTTTACCATATCCACGGCGGAGACGGAGGTCCACGCCGGTCAGCCGGCTTCCCTTTCGATCTCACTCGCCACTGGCGCCGTGCAATCATCCGTAAATGTCACAGCCGATGCACCCACTGTGCAGCTGGAGGGTGCAGCCGCAGGTAGCATCATCTCAGGGACGCAGACTCGCGAGCTTTCGCTGAGCAGCCGTAATTACGAGCAGCTTCTCTATCTGCAGCCCGGTATCTCGGGCAACGTCCCCGGGCCGCTTGACCGTGGAAATTTTTCAGCCTCCGGCGCCACAAGCACATCGAGCTTTTCAGTAAATGGCCAGTCGATCAATCAAAATGGCTATTTCCTGGACGGCCAGGACATGATCAATCACGGCGCCAACGCGCAGACTGTTCTGTTTCCGAGTATCGAAAGCGTCCAGGAGTTAAGCCTGTTACGCAACACCTACGGCGCGCAATACGGTGGCGGTGGCGGAGCCGTATTCAACGTGGCAGGCAAGTCCGGGGGCACGACCTTTCACGGTGGCTTCTACGACTTCGCACGAAGCCAGATTTTTAACGCAAATAACTATTTTCTGAACCGCTCAGGAACCCCTCGGCCCGGCATTCGATATAACGATTTCGGTTACTATCTAGGAGGCCCCATCTGGATTCCGGGACACGGTCAGCGTGCGAACGCAAAGACATTCTTTTTCGCCGGCCAGCAGTTCCTCCGAGAAAAAGCACAAACGCCGGAGAACATCACCAGCATTCCCACACTCGCGCAACGGCAGGGAATGTTCGCGCATCCAGTCTGCACGTCTTATAACGCCGCAGGAACTTCCTGCACCCATGAAGTCACCCAAATAAGCGCGGTGAATCCGGAAGCACAAGCTTACCTCACGGACATTATTGATAAAACTCCTCTCCCGAACAATCCCAGCGACCCGCAAGGACTTATCTTTGCGGCACCGGGAACGAATGATGAATCACAGGTCTTTGCCAGAGTCGACCAACAAGTAGGCCAGAGACTCGGACTCTTCTTTCGTTACATCCACGATCCTTTCCACTTGACAGTTCCAAATGGCTTTCAGCAGGCGACCGGAGTTCCCGGTGTGGGTACGTCCACCATCGTGCCGATATCGGATGCGTACCTGGGGCACGCGGAGCTGACCCTCACAGACAAGACGGTAATCGAAGGTGGGTACGGCTACCTCAATAACAATACGACCGTTGCCGTAATTGGTTATTTGGCTTCACCGAACTCCCCAGATATACGGCCGACGTTACCGTATGTCTCGACGGTAGGCCGAGTACCTAACCTAACAATCAATGGCCGCGCCTGGAATGCAGTAGGCCCATTGGTCCAGAACCAACACACCAATCAGGGCTTTGTGAACGTGACGCATACGGCGGGAAAACATACGTTCTACTTCGGTGGCAATGTAGAAGCCTACCTATATAACAAGAACGCGGGGACGACCAACTCCGGCGCATTTACGTTCACCTCGAACTCCGTAGCTGTATCTTCCAACACCGCCCCGTGCAAGGCAGCCGCACCCACCGCAACCCCAACGCCACCTTGCACCACGCAATTTGAGCAGGCGTTCGGTCAGTTTCTGCTCGGACAGGTGTCGTCGTTCACGCAATCATCCATCGATCCGGCAAACTCGAACCATAGCATCCTATACGAAGCCTACGTACAAGACGACTACCGTCCCATCTCACGCCTCACGCTCAACGGCGGGGTACGGTATTTCTTCAAACTGCAGCCGCGTCTTGGCAGCTTCGGTGGTTTCCCGCAGCTTGCATTTTCGAACTTTAATCCCAGCACCTATTCGAAAAGCGAAGCACCCGTTATCGATTCGAAGGGCCTGATCTGCACAACCGGGCAGTGCGCCGGCGGTGGGACACCAAACCCCGGCTACAATCCACTGAACGGTCTCAATATCGTAGGTAACAATTCTCCTTTCGGCAAAACCATTCTGGCGCAGCCTAATCTGAATTTCGCTCCTCGCATCGGTTTTGCCTACGATCTCTTCGGCAACGGCATGACTTCGTTGCGTGGCGGCTATGGTCTGTATTTCGTACAGATGTCAAATTCCATCTTTCAAGCGATCGCAACGAGTAACCCTCCGAACTCTCTGTCCACTACCATCGCAAACACCTCTTTTAGTGCGCCGGGCAACGGCGTGGCTTCCATTAGCTCGGCCCCCCTGGCGCTTACAACCATCGATCCCAAGACAAGCACGCCTTATGTGCAGGATTTCGACCTCGACCTGCAACAGCAGTTGCCACGCGGCGTTCTGGCTGACATAGGTTACTTTGGCAATCATCAGACGCGTCAGCTTGGTCAGATCGATCTCAACCAGCCACAGGTCGGCGCCTATGTGGGGAACACCTCGATAGCGGCCGGCGGTGTCACAACCGCCAAATCGCAAATACTTAATAGAGTGCGGCCTTATCAGGGGTGGAGTTCTATCAACGAGACCGCCGGCCTGTTTTCCGGTAACTACAACGCGCTTCAAGCCTCATTGGTAAAGCGCTTCGGAGGCATGTCGCTCCTGAAAGTAAACTACACATACTCGAAAGGACTAAGCAATACGCAAGGCGATGGGTCTTCTCCGCAAAACATCTACGATCTTGCCGCTGAATACGGTCCGACCAGTTTCAACCGCAAACATATCTTCAACGCGAGCTTCGTTTACGAAGAGCCTTACTTCCAGCACAGCGAAGCTCTGGTCCACGGCCTTCTCGCCGGCTGGGAGGTCACAGGAATTGTGAGTGCCGGCTCGGGTCTTTACTCAACTGCAGCAAGCAGTGCCGTCGATCCGGGTGGCATCGGACTCCTGGCCTCCGCTGTGGCCGCTAGCGCACGTCCAGACCAGCTTTCAAATCCAAACGCGCATGCACCGCACAGCGTAGGGCAGTGGTTCAACACGGCGTCTTTCGAGAATGTGCCCACAAGCCAGGTTCGGGTTGGAAACGCACCCGTTAACAGCATCCTGGGGCCCGGATATCAGAACTGGGACCTGAGCCTATTCAAAAACATCCATCTCCATGAAAACCTAGGAGCCCAATTACGTTTTGAATCGTTCAATACCTTCAATCACACAAACTTCGTCGACATCAACACAACCCTTGGCAACAGCGACTACGGAACTGTCGCCTCCGCATCCTCAGCCAGAATTCTGCAGATCGGAGCAAAAGTCACCTTTTAGAGCAGATTCCGTATAAGTGTGTGGGATCAAGGATAGTTCTTGTGGCTTTTCTTAAGGGAAAGGCCACACCGAGTGAATCATCACACTCCACAGCATCAGGGAATTTGCGCTGAGAGCCAAGAGCCGATGAGAATCATCAGCGAACGCTCAAGACGAACGTTGTTTCTGCTCCTCCTGCCGGCTGCTCAACTGTGGGGACAAGCAGGGCCTCCCTTCCAAACGGACGATCCCGTCCCTGTCGACTACGGTCATTACGAGTTTTATATCTTCGGCTCAGCAGATGGCACACCTGTCGAGATCGATTCGATCGGCCCAGCATTTGAGTTCAATTGGGGTGCCCTGCCCCGGCTGCAACTCCATCTGATCGTCCCTTGGGGCACCATCAACCCCTCGAATAAACCTATCTATGCCCCCGGCGGCACGGGCTCATCTGCTGTCGGTTTCATCGACATGGAACTCGGTGCGAAATTCGCCTGGTTTAAGGAGACGAAGTACCGACCACAGATCGGCTCCTTTACGATGTTCGAGCTTCCCACCGGCAGTCCTCGCTCAGGCCTCGGTGTCGGTCGCGCCTGGTACAAACTTCCCCTCTGGGCCTACAAAAAGATCGGCTCGTGGGGCCTCGATGGTGGTGCCGGCTATGCTGTCGTTCCGCAGGTGCAGTACCGCAATTACCCCTACGGGGGTTTTTTACTCGAGCGCAACATCAACAAAAAACTCGATCTTTCCGTTGAGATTTTTTCGCACGCGCGGGAGGGTTTCGGTACTCCTCAAACCCAAGCCTCGACCCTGATTGATGCGGGCGGCTACTACCACTTCAAATCCCCTGGCCTCCAGCTGCTGTTTGCATACGGGCATTCCGCCGCTGGACAGACGGAAAACTATGCCTACCTGGGGCTTTATAAGACGTGGGGCCAAGATAAAGGCAAGAGTGAAGAGGAACATGAAACAAACGTGAGAGACGCAATGCTGTCCGTGCAGCCTCATCGGAGCTCCTATTAGAGGAAATCCTTGTTGCTGTGAGGTGAGCAGATTCGTTCGATGTGGCCATTCCTACACGGAATTTGCTCTCGTTAAGTGCGTCGTGACGAGTGTACGGCCGCAGTTGGATTAGGAGACGCATTCATGGAAATTACGACACGCAGTCTTTGGACCCTGATTCATGGCATGGGGTTTGGCGCGCTCTATCTTCTGGCATGCTCCGGTGCGCTTGTGGAACTTTATCGCTTCACGACTTCTTCCGCCCCGTCCGAATCCACAGGTAGCCATGAGCGCTTCCTGCGCGCTTACCTGATCACGATGGTTGCACTTGCGTGGCTCGTTGTACTGACGGGAGCCTATGTCATCTATCCCTGGTATCGCGCGGCCGCCCCAGCAGGAACGATCGATCTGTCGATGTTTCCGCAACGCCTGTTGATGTCGAGTCCTAATACGATCGAATGGCACTCGCTTGCGATGGAGTGGAAGGAACATGTTGCCTGGTTTGCTCCTATCTCGATCACCATGGTTGCATTTGTCTCTATCAAATATGGTCGCGATCTCAGAAACCACCGGCAACTTCGTATGGCGGTGCTCTGTTTTACTCTCGCTTCATTCGTTGCCGCAGGCATTGCTGGACTCTCTGGCGCGATGATTAACAAGCAGGCACCCATCCACGGCGGCCATGCGATTCAATGGAAAAAAGGAAAATAATGAACATGGTGGATCATGTTGTCTTACCAAATGTTTCCGTGCTGCCAAACGGTTCGGGTGCGGCCGCAATTCTTTCAGCAGGTATTGGTTCCTTTGCTCTGGCTGTTCTCGCTTTCGCAGGTGATAAGTCGACCCTCGTCAGGAACAGCCTTGTGTTTTACAAGCCAACGGGGCCACTCTCAGGTGTGACCAGCGTCGCCATTTTGATCTGGCTCGTTATTTGGGGGCTTCTGGAATATCGCTGGAAGAAACAAAACATTTCTCTGAGCCGTGTAAACGTTGCTACATTCGTCCTGTTAAGCCTGAGTTTTTTACTTACATTTCCACCTATAGCGGATCTTCTTTGAACGAAATGGGATTCTCCTTACGAAATTCGAGTATGCGATGGGATGTTTCGTATCTTTCCATTCCGTTCGGCCCTGGGGCAGAAGGGCCACAATAGATGAATTTTAGGCTTCAAGGGTACATGCTTTTCCGATCTGGCTCCTCGAAACCAGCGAGGGCTGTTCATGAGCCTTGCGCGTCATTCCGACCGCAAGCCATTTCAGGTTCAACCGACCAGCGGGCCTGTCGAAGCACTTTCGGAGAGAACCTGATTCGGTGAGTCTTTGTTGGAATCATGGACGTATTCAAATAGTGGTAAAAGGTTTACATGGGAGTTCTGTCTATGCACAATCGAGAGCTGCAGATTGATCGTCGCGAGTTCATAAAAAACAGCGCTGTTGCCGGAGCCGTGTCGGCATATCCTTCGCTTTTCAAAGCGACGAAAAACCGCAAGAAGCCGAACATACTGTTGATCATGAGCGACGAACACAATCAGCGTGTGAGTGGCTGCTATGGAAATCAGATCATCAAGACGCCGAACATCGATTCGCTTGCAGCGCAAGGTGTCACCTTCGATAACCACTACTGCAATTCCCCGCTCTGCGTCCCCTCGCGTTCATCGTTCACGGCAGGCAAGTATGCGTCGAGGGTCGACGTGTGGGGGCTGACATCCGAGCTACCCAGCGACGACATGCCCTCCATCGCACGCATGATGACCGCGACCGGCTACCAACCGTATCTTTGCGGAAAGATGCACTATCAGGAATCACGTCGGTACGGCTTTATTCAAACTGGCGGAGACTTCAATAATTATCCGAAGAACGGGCGCGGCAGCCGGATGACCCCGGCAGACATCAAGCAGCATGGACCACTCGGCAAACGATTCGAACAGTTCCATACCGGTGATCATGGCGGGAGCGTCCGCCATGACATCCGAGTTACAGCTGGGGCGATCGACTTCCTGAACAAACGTAACTCCGATACTCCATTCTTTCTTGTTGTGGGCTACCTTACTCCGCATTTCCCGCTCGTCGTACCGGAGCCGTTCTACACCCCCTATAAGGACAAGGTTCCAGCGCCAGAACTGCCTTCAGGGTTCGCTGCGAACCTACCAACGAATTACAAGCTGCAACGCACGGGGTTTGAGGAGACCGATGTACCGGATCCAACCGTAAAGATGGGCCGTGAGCTTTACTACGGCCTCACGACGTGGATGGACAACGAGGTCGGAAAAGTATTGAAGGCGCTCCGAGCCAATCCTCACATCGCGGACGACACAGTGATTATCTACACCTCGGATCATGGCGAGAACATGGCAGAACACGGCCTCTGGTGGAAAAACTGCATGTACGATCAAGCAGCCCGCGTCCCGCTGGTCATCTCTTGGCCGGAGCGCTGGAAGGGTGGCCAACGCCGAGCACTCACCTCAGGCCACGTCGATCTGGTGAAGACCGTTATCGATATTGCTGGGGGACATACTCCGCGGGACTGGAACGGGGATTCGCTTGTGTCGTGGTTGGACAATCCAAACCATAAGTGGAAGGATGTCGCCTGTTCGGAGTATTACGCAAAATATATCGCGCATGGCATCGTGATGATCCGTACTGGTAAATGGAAGTACGTGTATCACGGCAAGCCCGCCGACAACATGGCAGTGGAACGGGAGTTATTCGACATGCAATCGGACCCGCAGGAGTTCAATAACCTAGCAAATGATCCGCAGCACGCCGGCCTGATTGCAAGCCTGCACACTCGCATGGTGAAGGAGGTTGGCGGCGATATCGACGTCACGGAGCAACGGGCCCGGAAGCAACTCGCGGTGGGATATCCCGGCTCCGCCCAGGATGGCGGTAGAGATTCCGACGGATAGACCGTCCCGCTCGCCCATGTTGGATGGAGAAACCAAGAGCCACAAGTATGGCGAAGACGTGAAACCTCTATAAGGATTGCTTGGCAACCGGAGCCACTTCGACAGAAAGCTTGGCAAGACCCGACCGGCAGTTGAGCTGCGGAGCGTGCGATCAGATTGTGCAGGCTGCCGCGCCGTGGCGAACCATCGATCCATCGACTGCCAGCTCGCCGGCTGTGACCGGTGGCATTGAGCCGGATGCCGTTGCGGATGTTCGCCACAGCGATCAAGTGAGGTAAACTACGCCGCCGCCGGCATCGTATCGCCAGGAGGTGCCCGAGTTAGCAAGGATCATCATGACGTCACCGGCCGCTTTTGCTCGCCTCGACTCAGAGCGCCCATCTTCAGGGCGCGTTCTTTCATCATGACGAAAAATACTGGCACAAGAATCAGGACGTGAATGGTTGACGTAATCATCCCGCCGACGATTGGCGCGGCGATGGGCTTCATCACGTCGGACCCGATCCCGGTCTCCCAAAGGATGGGAACCAGGCTGGCAAGTACAGCGCAGACCGTCATGAGTTTCGGGCGCAGGCGCTGCACGGCTCCCTCGATGGCTGCCGATTCAATGTCTGCATTCGTAATCTCCTGGTCCAACTGAAGCCTGCGATCGAGAGCTTCATGCAGGTAGACGACCATGACAACGCCGGTCTCGACAGCGATCCCGAAGAGTGCGATGTATCCCACGGCGACCGCAATGCTGAAGTTGTAATGAAGCAGCCACTGCAACAGCAGACCGCCCGTCATCGCATAGACCGTGGGGAAGATGAGAACGAATGCTTCAGCCACCGAGTGAAAAACCAGATAAAGCAGTAGGAAGATGACACAGAAAACTACCGGAAGGATCAGCTTTAACCGTTCCTTTGCTCTCTGCTCAAATTCAAACTCGCCCGCCCATTGAAAAGTATAACCCGCCGGCAACTTCAACTTGTTGCGGAGTTGCTTGTCTGCCTGTGCGACGAAGTCGCCATAGTCCGTGTTCTTGAGATCGATGTACACATAGCCGGTGAGTAGGCCATCTTCATCGCGGATCATTGTTGGTCCCTGCGAGAACGAGATACGGGCGACCTGTCCGAGGGGAATCTGAGCGCCTGCGGGTGTAGCAATCAGTACGGTCCGCATATGTTCGACGCTGTCGCGAAAGTCGCGCTGATAGCGAACATTAATCGGATATCGTTCGCGCCCCTCGATATTCTCGGCGATGTTCTTCCCACCTATCCCCGACGAGACAGCGGTCTGGACGTCTTGGACCGTCAAGCCATAGCGAGCGGCCTCCGTCCGGTTTACCTCCACGTTCACGTAGAAGCCCTGCGACACCTTCTCGGCGAATAGGGAGCGCACCTGCGGCAAGCTGGTAAGAATGGACTGCACCTGTGCGGCCACCTGCTGGATGCTGTCAACGTTTGCGCCTTGAATCTTCAAGCCGAGCGGGGTCTTGATGCCAGTCAACTCCATGTCGAGCCGGTTCTCGACTGGGCTCGTCCAGGTGTTCGACAGACCGGGGAACTGTAGCTTCGCATCCATCTCTTGAATGAGCTTGTCGTACGTCATGCCCACAGGCCATTGCTCGCGAGGCTTCAGCATGAGAGTGGTGTCGTACATGTCCAGAGGCGCATTGTCTGTAGCACTATCGGATCGTCCAGCAGACCCAAAGACGCTCACAACCTCTGGAAACGATCGCAAAACACGATCCTGTTCCTGCAAAAGGATCTTTGATTGTTCAATCGAAATGCCTGGCAGTGCGGTGGGCATGTAGAGTGCAGAGCCTTCAAAGAGTGGCGGCATAAACTGACTTCCGAGATGCAGAGCCAATGGCAGCGTTGCGAGCAGGAAGATCAGATTCGCAGTTATGGTGAGCCAGCGGTGATGGAGACAAAACCGCAGCACGGGCAGGTAGATGGCCTGTGTTAGACGAGAGATCGGATTGGCGCTCTCTGGGCGAAGCCGGCCGCGGATGAGCATCACCATGAGAACCGGGACAAGGGTGACAGCGAGAATGGAGGAAGCGCCGACGGCCAGCGTCTTCGTCCAGACAAGCGGGCGAAACATGCGGCCCTCTTGCGCCTCCAACAGGAAGACGGGCAGGAACGAGACCACGATGATGAGCAGAGAGAAGAAGAGTGCTGGACCTACCTGCTTAGCCGCGCCGATCAGGATGTGCTGGCGCTCTTGCTCGCTGACAGGCGTGGCATCCCTCTCCTGACGTTCGGAGAGCTGCCGGTAGCCATTCTCGACCATCACAATCGACGCGTCGACGAGCACTCCGATGGCCAAGGCTAACCCACCAAGCGACATGATGTTCGACGTGACCCCGAGCCTGTACATCGGTATGAAGGACACAACGACGGCGATCGGCAACGCAAGAATCGCGATGAGCGCCGACCGGAAATGAAACAAGAAGACGATGATGACCAGGCTAACGATGATCGCTTCTTCGAGCAGATCGCGTTGTAGCGTCTGGATCGAGGACCGAATCAGGCCGGACCGATCGTATCCGGACAGGATCTCGACGCCGGGAGGAAGGGAGGGTGCAATCTCACGCAGCTTCTGCTTGACGCCGTTGATGACGCTCAGGGCATTCATGCCCTGCCGCATCACGACGATGCCACCGACGGTCTCGCCTTCACCATTCCACTCGGCCACGCCTTCGCGGATGTCCGGCCCGAACGATACTGTGCCGAGATTGCGCACCAAGACTGGGGTTCCGTTCTTGCTGCCAACCGCAACCATTGCGAGGTCATCGAGCGAGCACAAATAGCCTAGCCCGCGAATCATGTACTGAGCCCCGCTCAACTCAAGAACGCGACCACCGACTTCATTCGTGCTCGCTTTCACGCGGTCGATGACTGTCGACAGGGGAATGCCGTAAGCGAGTAACTTGTTGGGGTCGAGCTGCACCTGATACTGCCGGACGTAGCCGCCGATGCTTGCCACTTCAGCAACGCCGGGCACTGTCTCGAGCGTGTAGCGAAGATGCCAGTCCTGCAGGCTGCGCAAGTCCGCCAGACTATGACTATGGCTTTTGTCGACAATCGCGTACTCGTAGACCCAGCCAGCTCCGGTTGCATCGGGACCGATCACCGGATGCACTCCCTCCGGCAATCGTTCACTGATCTGCTGCAGATACTCAATTACGCGCGAGCGTGCCCAATATAGATCGGTACGATCGTCAAAGACGATGTAGACGTAGGAGTCGCCAAACATAGTTTGCGCCCGCACTGCTTTGACATGCGGAGCAGCCAGCATGCTGGTGACGATGGGATATGTGACCTGATCTTCGATTACGTCGGGCGGTTCGCCGGCCCAGTTGGTATGCACGATTACCTGGACGTCCGATATGTCCGGCAATGCATCAAGCGGTACATGCTTGAGCGACCAGATGCCGGCAACGGTCAACAGCAATACCGCGGTAAAGACCAGGAAACGGTTGCGGGCGCAGGCTTCAATGATGCGAGGTAGCATTTACATCCCTCCCGTCGCGTTGATATGCAGCAGCTTCGTAGCGATGGTCTGGCCGTTCTTCTGCGCCGTGATGGTCACCTGCCACGTGCCACCAGATCCCAGCGTTCCCGTTCCTTCGTAGAGGCCGCCACCTTTCTCGCTGAGCTTGCTTGTCGTGTTCATGGCGGCCATTCCCATTGCTGGCATCGCGGCCATGTAGAAGCTCACACGGACATCCGCTCCAGCAACAGCAGCATTATTCGGGCCAGTAAGCTTTATGCGGAAGGTGTTCGATCCCTTGTTCGGCGGATCGGGACTAATAGTGAAGTCAACCGCGATATTCGGCGCAGTTGCGGAACCGGCCTGCGGGGCCGCACTGCCGGCGCCTGGTGCCGGTGGGGCGAAAGAGCCCGCGGCGGCTTGCAACTGGCTTTCGGAATCAATCAGGAAGTTCGCGGATGTGACGATCTGCTGCTTGGTCTTCACGCCTTTGAGAACTACGATGTCATCACCAGATCGAGGTCCGAGGGTGACTTCTTTCGGCTCTAGATTGCCATTGCCATGATCCAGGAAGAGCAGATCTCGTGTACCCGATCGGAAGACCGCAGATGCAGGCACAACCAGCCGGCGTCCCAGAGCTGATTTGATATCGACGTTCACGAACATGCCGGGCTTCAGTTTCAGACCGGGATTTGCAACCGCAATCCGCACACGGAGGGTACGGGTTGCCATATCCACCTGCGGCAGGATGTCTTCAATGCGACCGGAGAAATTCCTACCCGGATACGCATCGACCGTAACTTGCACCGAGTCTCCCGGCTTCAATCGTCCGACATCGTCCTGAAAGACCTGCGCATAAACCCACACTCGTGAGAGATCGGCGACCGTGTAGAGATGGGTTGCCGGTTCGACATACATATTCGGCAGCGCATTCCGTTCGGTGATGTATCCCGACACTGGAGAATCGATGGTCAGCTCGGTCAGGGGCTTGCCGGTTTCCTTCAGCTTGCGTATTTCGGCCTGAGGCACCTCCCATTGCTGCAAACGCTGCTCCGCAGCTGTCGTGAGTGAAGAGGCCCCAGCCGCCACACCATCTACCGAGCTACCGCTCAGGTCGCTCGCGTTCTGCCGGGCAAGCAGGTATTCCTGCTGCGTAGCAACAAGCTCCGGACTATAGACTGTGAAGAGCGGCTCGCCCTTGCGCACGTATTGATAGGTTGCGTTTGCAAAGACTTTGCGGATGTAGCCCGGGAAGCGCACCTGAACATAAGAGACCAGCCGCTCGTCGATATCGACGGTACCAGTAGCCCGGACGTCATCCGTCAGTAACTTGTACTCTGCACTGCCAGTCTTCACTCCGATACTTTGCATCCGTTCAGGCGTCAGCTGCACAGAGGTAAGCGGTGTCTCGCTCATGGGCATCTGCGGCGCACGCATGCTTGGTGTCCTCGCATCCGGCCCAGCCGCTACCGGCTCCATGGACTGAGCTGGAGTCGTAACGGGTGAGGACATCGCCAATGGCGCGCGGTACTTGTGCAGGAGAAACGCAGCAACTAACGCAACAATCACCAACCAGACGAGAGAGGTACGCAGGACGTACTTATTCATCGCAGTGTTGCTCCCGTCAGCGTTTCAAGGTGCGCCAGGGCTGCTTCGTGATCCGCCAGCATTTGGGCATATTCCATCTTTAGCTTCAGCACGCTCAGCAGCCGGTCCAATACGTGCGTGAACTGCTCGCGGTTTGTTGCATAGCTACTCAGCGTCGAGCGATAGGCAGCATCCGACTGCGGAATCAAGCCGTCCCGGTACTCCTGAATAAGTTCGTCATCGCCGGTAACCCGCACGTATCCCTGTTGCACTTCCGCCAGCCTTTGCTGGAGATGTGCATCGAGTGCGTCCCTAGACTGGGCAAGCATCTCTCCCGCTTCGGCAACCTGTGCCTGCACTCTGCCCTTCCGTGGGAAGCGCACACTGAAGGTGAACATGTAGTAGTCGCGATACTTCCGATCGGTGTTCTGGTACATGTAGCCGAGCGTGAAGTCGGGCTTGCTTTCGCGCTTCGCCGAGGCGAGTTGGGCATCCTGCTTGCTGATTACGTTGCAATCAACCTGGATATCGGGGTTTTGCTTTCGTACCAACGCGAGTAGCTCCGCAGCGGTGGTCTTCGACGGGGTCTCGGCCAACGTTTCAGTCACCACGTCAGGCGAGCCCTGATCACGGTGAAGGAGCGATTTTAGATGTGCCTCATCCTCAGCCATCTGTTGGTGGTGCACCGTGGTCTCTCGCAGGATATTGGTACGGTCCACCTGCGCCTGCAGAACGTCCTGCTGCATTCCCTGCCCTACTTGATAGCGGGCCGTCGCGTCTCGAATCATCAGATCCAGCGCATGCTCGCTCTCAGAAAGAATGGCCAAGGTTGACTGAAGGTAGGCAAGTTGCAGATAGTCGGCTTTCACCATGTCCGCAATCGTCGCCTTGGTCTGACCGATCTCAGAAGCCTTTGTATCCGCAGATCGGCTTGCGACTTCCCCACGCAGACGTAGTTTCCCGGGGAACGGCAGTTCCTGCGAGGCACCCACGCCTATATAGGCGAAGTCGCTGTTGGTGTATCCGGCGAAGGGTTTGGGGCTGCCCACGCTGAATTGCTGGACCGTAAACTGGGGATCCGGCAGTGTCGAGACCTGACGGGCAACTTGAGTCGCAGCCTTCCAGGTATGCTCCGCCATCGAAACCTGAGAGTTGTTCGTTTCCGCCTCGGTGATGAGAGCAGCTAGCGGCGTGGGTTGATCGGGGACATCCTGCGCAGACGCGATGTTCCCGAGTCCCAGGAGGAACGCGGCGGACCAGTAATAGGCCACCTTCATGAATGCATCTCCTGTCTCGATTACGTGAGAACACAAGCCAGCGAACACGCCGGCTTGAAAGACACGCGAGACAGGAGACTAGATTCTGAGGACTGTAATGCTGGGAGGCGGCGACTTCGGAGGCGAGTGTTCTGGGCGCTCCACCCAATCAGTAAGAGACAGAGCTGGCGATTGCAACTCGGCGATGGCAACGATAAGCGCTTCGGAAGCCACGGAGTGAAGCTGGATAACCTTCGCTTCGACAGTGCGATATTGCAACGCATGAGCGCTTTTATGACAGCATCCGTGCGACGCTGGCATCTCCATCTCTCCGCAGTGATTCTTCATCGAGCGGCAGCAGGCGCGCTCCTCAGTATTCATCTGGGCGTCAGGAAGCGCACAAGTCATGACAGGTGCCGCTAATGAAACTAGCAGCATGATCAGCATGACGAGTTGACGATGACGCTTCACGTTCCTTCAGTCTACGCTTTCGACGAAATCGATCCCAACTACCTTCACCTTCTCAAGAAACATTAGTCTGACTAGCCTGTCGGGTGCCGGTTGAGGTGCGAGTGTTCCTCAGATATAAGCCGACTGAAGCAACTGAGCGGCATGGACGAAGTTTCAAGATTATTGGATCTGTACTCGTGTCGCTTGACGGTGTGAGGCAGACCAGAAGCACGCTTTTGGTAGAAGGGCTCACTCTCGGTCCGTTGACAAATCACTTCGGAACGATGGACCGGTCACGAATCCCGGCCAGGGCACCGGGAGCAACGGCTAGAAAATAACGAACCAGATCGAGCTTGGTAAGTTTCGCCTCTCGCGAAAAATAGAGCTTGTCCGGATGTGTGACGCGAAGCGCGCGACCATCGATTGACAACATCCCGGCAACGTCAGGGATGCGCATGCTGACCTTCTACATCAATCGCGCCGGCAAGAATCTATCCGCGACGCGCCTGAAAGAGTTGGACAGGGCCAAGGCACTTCTGCACGCAAGGATAGAAGCGGAGAAGACGGGCGAGAAGCCGTCTCCGGCTCAAAGGAATCGACCGCGAAGGTTGGTTAGCTGCTCTGCAATGGCTTCGAGATCGACTCCAACGACTTCCCTGCTGCTTCGACACCGATACGCCATTCGAAACCAGCGGCAATGAGCATCAACACAGCACCGAAAATGTAGCCAGCAGCCACCGGCATGCGCGAGCCATGACCGACCAGATAGCCGAAGAGAATCGGCGCGGCCACGCCGCCGATCAGGGTTCCTAGCGCGTAGAAGATGGCGATAGCGAAGGCGCGAATCTCCAAAGGAAAGATCTCGCTCACCGTCAGGTAGGCTGCGCTCGCTGCCGACGATGCCACAAAGAAGATAATGCCGAAGCAGATGCCCACGCCTCTTGCACCGAGAGCTCCCATTGCAAATGGAACAGCGGTTGCGACTAAAAGCAGGCCTGCGATCGCGTAGGTGAGCGTGATCATACGCTTCCGTCCAACGGTGTCGAACAGCCGCCCAAGCAGCACAGGCCCAAGGAAGCTGGCGACGGCAAAGGGCAAGAGGTGCAGAGGAATCTGGCTGTCGGAGACGTGGAAATACTCCTTGGCAACCAGGCCATAGCTGAAGAAGATGGCGTTGAAGAAGAAGGCCTGCGACACCATGAGCGCAAGTCCAAGGATCGTCCGCTGACGGTTGTCGCCCAGCATGTTGCGGAAGATGTCTGCCCAGGGCGTGTGGTTGCGCGGACGAATCTTGACCGTGCCCTCGACCGATGCCGGGGGAAGCGAAGCAACGTTGCCGTGTGACACTTTGCGTTCAATCTCGGTGACGATCGTATCTGCCTCCGCTTCCCTACCCCGCAGCATCAACCAACGAGGGCTCTCCGGCACGGAAAAGCGCAGCAGCAGGATCACAATGCCGAGCGCGCCGCCGATGCCGAACGCGTAACGCCATCCCTGTCCATGCCCAATGGCATGGCCGCTTAAGAGATAGAAGGCGGCAAGCGATCCAACTGCACCACCAACCCAGAATGTGCCGTTGACAATGAGATCAACCGCGCCCCTGATCTTTCCCGGAATCAACTCGTCCACGGCGGAGTTAATTGCAGCGTACTCCCCGCCAATTCCTATACCTGTGATCGAGCGACAGATGGCAAAGGAGAGAAAGCTCCAGGAAAAGGCGCTCGCCAGCGTGGCCAGGGAGTACGTGGCCACGGTCACCAGGAAGAGCCGTCGCCGCCCGAGGCGGTCCGTCAAATAACCGAAGAGCAATGCTCCACAGACCGCGCCCGCCAGATAGATGGACGCCGCAGCTGTGACTTGCTTATCCGTCAATCGGAGTCCCTGATTGCTGGTAAGAACACCTGCGAGCGACCCGACGAGGGTCACCTCCAGACCATCCAGTAGCCAGGAGGTTCCCAGTGCTATCAGGATACGGAGGTGCCATCGCGACCATGGCAGCCTGTCCAACCGGCCCGGTACATCGGATTCAATGATGCGGTCAGTAGCCAAACTCTCTCCCATTTCCCAAACCTTCACGACTCTGTTCCCAGCTTGGATGCTTATCGAGGTCAAGGATCAGCGAAGTTCATAAAGCTCATCAACTTGCAGGGACCGAAGTGACGCCTTGGGCGTGTTGATTCGCTGAACGTGAACCCGGCTTGTTGTTCTGTGCCGCAGAGTGAGCAGGCTTCTAATGATCAAGATGAAAGAGCGATCGAACCAGCACAATGAAAGGCAGGACGAGCAAATGAGTGAGTCGAAGAAGCAGTTCCACTGCAAGGATGTTGGTTATGACTGCGATTGGCGCCTTGAGGGCAATAGTGAAGATCAGATGCTGCCGATCATCGAGAAGCACGCGGCGGAAGTACACAACCTGACGGAATTCAAAGCCGAAGCAGTCCAGAATGTTCGCGATGCGATTCGACAGAACGACGGGACGCAAGCCGCCACATAGAAAGAAAGGTCCGATCGATGAATCGACGCACATTGCTTCGTCAGGGCACAGGTCTCCTCGCCGCAGCCGGCGCATCACGACTGGTCGGACAGGAAGGGACAGTCAACTCGGGCGAAGCGAGCAAAGGCAACGCTCCCACCCATCGACCGTCCAAGCGAAGCGGGTGACAAGCCGCCAAATCCTTCCCCAGAGGCCGATCGTGCCGGTTTCGCCGGCGCCGGATGAGACGACGGTATGCAAGTTTCGCCATCTGCTGGAGCGGCATGAGCTGTGCGGTCGCATCTTCGCCGAGGTCAACGCCTATTTGGCACAGCAAGGGATACAGATCGGTACCGGCACCATCGTGGATGCGACGATCCTGCAAGCGCCGTCCTCGACCAAGAACGCCGCCAGGCAGCGCGACCCGGAGATGCATCAGGTGCGCAAGGGCAAGCAGTGGTACTTCGGCATGAAGGCGCATGTGGGCGTGGATGCCGCAACCGCGGCCAACGTGGCGGACAGCCGCGTGCTGGGCCAACTGCTGCACGGCGAAGAGACCGAGATATGGGGCGACCAGGCCTACCAGGGGCAGAACGAACTCATCCGGCAACACGCGCCGAAGGCCACGGACCGATCAACCGGCGCTGGCGCAGCAAGCTCAAGAGCTCTCCGGAGCAGCGGGAGCAAAACCGTATCCAGTCCAAGACCCGCTCCCGCGTCGAGCATGTCTTCGCCGTGATGAAGCTCAAGTTCGGCTTTACCCGCGTGCGCTATCGCGGACTGGCCAAGAACACCCAGCCTGCGCCACAAAGCTTATTCAGATCTCCCCTTGAAAAGCGACGCTCCCTATCCAATCTCAGTTGGCCGGCGCCGTCTCGCGATCCTTGCCTGGATTCGAGGCATGCACCGGGTCCGGCGGCTTCAGCGCACTCAGCCGCACGACCTGGTCTGGATCGATCTTCTTGCTCCGCGCGAAAGGCTCCAGCTTCTGCGTCTCCCCGGTTTGGATGGAACGCAGGGCAGCCTCCAGCACGCGCACATCTGCCAGCCCTTCTTCCGCATCCGGCTCCGGATCGATATCGTTCAGGATGCAGTCGGAGAAGTACCTGAGCTCTCCGCCGAAGTGGTCTGTGTTCTTGTAGGTGATGTGGTCTTTCTTCTCTCCCAGCGTCAGGAAGTGCTCCAGCGACTCTCCATACATGTAACCGGGATTCACTTCCAGGCTGCCTTTGGTACCAGTGACCGTGTATGAGTCGACGGTGTTGCCGTAGTACGAGACGACGAAGTGCGCGAGCCGTCCGCCGGGAAAGTGCAGCATCACCGTCACCGTGTCGTCAAAGTCGCCGAGTCCGGAGGCCGCGTGGCGCGAGCCGAAGGCCGATACCTGATCCGGCTCTGCGCCAAACAGATTCCGCGCTGCATTCACCGGATACGGCCCCATATCGAAGATCGGCCCCGCCTTATCGCCGTTCTGGGCGCGATGGTTGGCCGGGTCCACCATCTGCGCGAAGGTGGACGTAAAAAGGTGCGCGTCCCCCAGTTCGCCATTGCGCACACGTTCGATAGCGCCCACCGTAGCCGGCTCGAAGTGCAGCCGATAGGCCACCATCAGCTTGGCCTTCGATGCCCGTTGCGCCTCCACGATCTGCCGGCAGCGCGCCGTATCGATCTCAAGCGGCTTCTCCACCAGCACATGGATGCCCGCGGCCAGCGCCGGCAGCACAAACTCCGCATGACGCCAGTTGGGCGTCGCCAGATAGATCGCGTCGATGTTGCCCGACGTCAGCATCTCCGGAAACTGCTGGTAGTTGTAGATATTCGACACGCTGTAACGCTCGGCAAGACGGCCTGCCTTGACCGGGTCATCGGTTACGAACGCAGTAACAGCCGAGTTGCCGGTGTGCTCCACGCCAGGAAGCATCGCCTCCTGCGCAATGTCCCCGAGACCGACGACGGCGTAGCGAACCTTCTTCTTGGGCGCCAGGCCCAATGCTTCACGAATGTTCATCTGCATCTCCTGTTCGGCCGGAAACCGCGACCGTCAGGGAATGAGATGCACTTTGGCGCTTCATCTACGCCTCGCGCAGCGCCTCCATCGGCTCTACGTGTGAGGCACGGCGCGCTGGCAGCCACGCCGCCACGAGTCCTGCACTAAGTATCAAAAGTACGACCGCACCCAGCGTAACCAGATCGTTCGGGTGGACGCCGTAAAGGAAGCGGCGGACCAGCCGCGTCGCCATCAGGCTTGCGAGTAAACCCACCCCAAGGCCAGCGCCGATCATGCCCAGTGCCCGCGCCAGGAACATCCACTGGATGCTGGCTCGCTGTGCCCCCAGTGCGAGGCGCACCCCGATATCGTGCGTGCGCTGCGATACGAAGTACGCAAGAAAGCCATACAACCCGGTCAGCGCGACCAGCAAAGCACATCCACCGAAGGCTTCGAGCAGACGAGCCGCAAAGAGCTGGTCGCCGATGTTGTCGTTCACGACCTGTTGCATCGTCTCGACAACGCTGCCCTTCAGACTAGGATCCACCACCGCCATGGCATCGCGAATATCGGGAGTAATATTCGCGATCGGAACGCTGGTCCGGATCGCGATCTCCGCATAGGCTTGCATCACCGGACCGTAGAACTGATCTGTTGGAAGCAACTGGTCCGCGCACATGTCGAACTCCGGAGATGCCGGCGCCGCCACCGAGATCTGCCGTACATCGTCCATGACACCGACAACGTGCAACTTCCGCTTGCCATCCTTATCCAGCAAGAGACCGAAGTCCTCCAGCCGCAGACCTGAGGCCTTCCAGAGCCGTGCAAAAGCCTGGTTCACCACCGCGACCGGCTGCGAAGTCCGGGTGTCTTGAGCGTTGAAGAAGCGTCCGCTGGCCATGCGGAACCCGAGGACGCGCTGCAGGTCCCGGCTGTCGGCATGCATGTGCATGTCCACGCGGCGATTCTCGGGGCCGCCCTTTTTCTCGCTCATCGTCAACTCCATCTGCATGTCGAAGCCGGTACTCAGCGGAGCCACCGTCGTCAGCGCGGCCGATTCGACACCGCGGATCGCCCGGATGCGCTCCAGCAGTGGGTCGTAGAGCACCCGCCCCATATCCGCATTGTTGTACTTGTATCCAGGGACCTCAGGATGAACCAGCGCGATGTGGTCCGTGCGAAAGCCCAGCGGCACACTGCGCAGTGCGAAGACGGTGCGCAGCAGCAGCCCGCACGCCACCAGCAGCACTACGGTGCACGCCACCTCGCCGGCAACCAGTCCGTGCTGCAGGCGAAGGTGGCCCCGTCCCGGCGCGGTCGATGCCTGTTGACGCAGAGCACGCTCGGGATTCGCGCGCGATGCAATCAACGCCGGAGCGAGCCCAAACAGCAACGCGCTCACAACAGTCAGCCCGAGCAGCATGGCAAGAACGCGCAGATCGGGCACCGGCCGCAACGGCATCTGTAACCGCGTGTGGAGCATTCTTCCGAAGGCGAGCAGCGCGCCCTCCGCAATGCAGAGTCCGGTGGCACAACCTGCGGCGCTTAGCAGCAATGACTCCAGCAGCAGTTGACGCACGATGCGCCATCTACCGGCTCCCAAAGCGGCACGGATCGCAAGCTCCCGCTGCCGCCCAATCCCGCGCGCCAGCAGGAGATTCGCCACATTCACACACGCAATCAGCCACAACGTGGAGACGGCGGCCAGCAAGGCCAGCAGCGCGGGACGCGCCTTCGCCACCAGCGTCTCGCGGTAGTTCCTGACCAGCACTTGCACCTGCGCGATTTCCAGCGATGTCTTCGCCACCCGCTGCACGGCGAGCCCTCGCTGGATCGCGGAGAGCTCCGCGTGCGCCTGTTCGAACGTGACGCCGGGGCGAAGCCGGGCCACTACCTCCCAGAATCTGGGATCGAAGTCGCCTGACGGCCTCGTAGACGCGACTTGCACCGGCGACCACACCTGCGGCGCATTTGGGTCAACAGGGAAAGCAAAGCCGCGTGGCATCACGCCGATGATTGTGTACGGGTGCTGGTCGATCTTCACCGTTGTTCCGACAATCTTGGGATCGCTCCCGAACAGCCCGCGCCACAGGGCGTCGTTCAACATGGCGACCTGTCCCTGCTTGGCCGCCGCATCGGCGTCTGTGAAACAACGACCGACCTGCGGCGCTCTCTTCAGAAACCCGCAGAAGTTCGCAGCTACCTGCACATGCTTCACGTTCGTGATCGGACGCCGGCTCTCCATCCAGCCGTAGCCGTCGGTGTAGTACAGCATATGGGCTAACGATCGCGCCTTCTGCCAAGCCTGAATGTCTCCATCCACGGTCCAGCCCATCGGCTTACCTGTCTTGTCGCCGCCGGTCAATGCAACCAGCGTGTCTGCCTGTCCAAAGGGCAGATGCCGCAGGAGCGTGGCCTCGATGACGGTGAACATCGCGGCATTCGCGCCGATGCCCAGCGCCAGCACCGCAATGACGGTAAACGTGAATGCCGGCGCGTGGCGGAACTGACGCATTGCGTACCGCAGGTCGGCAATCAGGTCATCCCAGAAGCGCAGACCGTAGGAGTCACGGCATTGCTCCTGTGTTGTGGCCTGCGACATCCCGAAAGCCATGCGCGCCTGTCGCGCCGCCTCCGTGGGTGTCGTACCCTTCGCAATCAGATCGTCGGCATGACTCTCGATGTGGAAGCGCAGCTCCTCATTCATCTGCTGCTCGAAGTTGCGGCGATGGCGCACAGCGTCCCACCACGTCGCGATCCGTGCACGGAGGCTCGTCTTCATAGCTCCTCCGGCTGTGTGTTCAGAACACCCGCGATCACCGCAGCCATGCGGTTCCACTGCGCGGTCTCCTCGCGCAATTGGCGGCGGCCGGCAACCGTGAGCCGGTAGAATTTTGCGCGTCGCTTGTTCTCCGATTTGCCCCACTCGCTGGCGATGAGCCCGCCGTGCTCCAGCCGATACAGCGCCGGATAGAGCGACCCCTGCTGGATCTCCAACTGCTCGCCGGAGATCTGCTGGATACGCAGCAGCACACCATAGCCGTGTAACGGCCCCAGCGACACCGCTTTCAGGATCAGCATGTCGAGTGTGCCCTGCAACAGGTCGAGTTGCTTGCCCATGCGCGTCTCCTAGTCTGTCTAGGATAAGATGCGCCAACACTCCTGGGCTGTCAAGGAGAGCCTACCGACTAAGCGCGAATGCGCGGGTTCAGCACCGCGTACAGGACATCCGTCGCCAGATTCACCAGGATGTACGTCAGCCCCACCGCGAGAATGCAGCCTTGCACCAGCGCGTAATCGCGATTCGAGATCGCCGAGATCGTCAGCCGGCCCAGCCCGGGCCAACTGAAGATCGTCTCCGTAACGATAGCGCCCGCCAGCAGCGCGCCGAACTGCAGCCCGATCAGCGTCACGATGGGGATCATCGCGTTGCGCAGCGCGTGGCGATACAGCACCGTGCGCTCGGGTAATCCCTTGGCGCGCGCGGTGCGGATGTAGTCCTGGCCCATCTCCTCGAGCATCGCGGTACGCACCATGCGGGTCAGGATGGCGGCAAGACCAGAGCCCATCGTCAACGCAGGCAGTACCAGGTGCGCCGGCGACCCCGCGCCGGAAACCGGCAGCCAGCCCAACTTGATGGACACCAGCAGAATCGCAATCGGACCTAAGGCGAAGGTGGGAAATGACAGCCCAAAGAGCGATACAACACCGACCGTGTTATCGCGCCATTGCCCGCGATGGAGCGCCGCCAGAATGCCCGCGGGAATGGCGGCCAGCAGCGCGATCGCCAAGGCGGCCAGGGTCAGCTCCAGCGTATACGGATAGCGCTGCAGGATCAGGTGCGTTACCGAATCGTTCAGCCGCAGGGAGTGCCCCAGGTCGCCATGCAATACTCCATGCCAATAGCGCAGGTACTGCTGGCCCAGCGGAAGATCCAGCCCGTACTGATGCCGCAGCGAGTCCAGGTCTGTGGGCGTCGCCCCCTCGCCCAGCATCTGCGCCACCGGATCGCCCGGCACCAGGTGGATGAGCAGAAAGACCAGCGACACCACCAGCCAGACCACCGGAAGCGTGTAGAGCAGGCGCCGTCCCAGCGCAGGCAGCCACTTCATGCCTCGGACCGTTCGTGCAGCGCGGGCGTCTTCTGCTCCGAAAGACCGTTGCTGGGCATCGGTTCGATGCGCACACGGCTGATGCGGTGTCCACTCATCTCGGCAACAGTGTAGCGGCGGCCTTCAAAATCCACACTCTCGCCCCCATTGGGGATATGCCCAAGCTGCGCCAGCAGAAAGCCGGCCAGTGTCTCCACCCCACCGTCTCGCGGCAGCTGCCAGTGCATCTGCGTCTCCAAGTCGCGCAGGTTCACGCCGCCATCCAGGTAAAACGCCTCGGCAGGCATGCGGGGGGCACGACGCAGCCCCACGTCGAACTCGTCCTCCATCTCGCCGACGAGCTGTTCGAGCGCGTCTTCTACGGTCACCAGACCAACCGTCGAGCCATGCTCGTCGACGACGATCGCCAGATGCCGCCGCTTCTCCTGGAACTCGTGCAGCAGATCCAGCACCGGCTTCGTCTCCGGCACCACCAGGATGTCGCGCATGATCTGTCCCAGCCGCAGACCGGCGGCGGCTCGCTGTCCATTCGCGGCGCGAGCTAGCGCAAAGTGCGTCAGACGCGAGACGTCCTTCGAATAGACCACGCCTACGATATGCTCTACACCTCGCGTGGCGTCGTAGATCGGGATACGCGAATGCTGCTCGTCTACGATGCGAGCGCTGGCCTCTTCTACCGGCATATTCGCCGGGAGCGAAAAGATGCGTTGGCGTGGCGTCATGATCTCGCGTGCAACGATGGCATTCATCTCCACCGCGCGATGGATCAGCGCCTCTTGATACAGCGGCAGCATACCCTGGCGACGGGTCGCGGTGGCCATCAGCTTCAGTTCTTCAGGCGAGTGCACGGCCGCCTCGCTGGTGCTGATCGAGTGAAAGAGCCGCAGCACCAGGTTGGCTGAGCCATTCATGAAGAGCACCAGCGGACGGGTGAGCCGAATGAACACCAGCATGGCCGGCGCCACGCCGAGCGAGAGCTGCTCCGGCCGGCGCAGCGCCAGCGACTTCGGCACCAGCTCACCCAGAATGACGTGCAAATACGTGATGCCGGCGAACGCGATCGCCGCGCTCACGCCGTGCGCGAAGAGATTCGCGTGGGGCAGCATGCGCAAAGGCCGTTCCAGCAGCGGCGCCAACGCCGGCTCGCCCAGCCAGCCCAGCGCCAGGCTGGCCACCGTCACGCCGAACTGCACCGCGGAAAGTGTGTCGTCGATGGCGCCGTGGAGCTGCGCCACCGCTCGGGCGCCGGGGCGGGATTGCGCCAGCAATTGCTCCACCCGCGTGCCACGCAGGCTCACCAGGGCGAACTCCGCCGCCACGAAGAAGCCGTTCGCCAGAATCAGCACGACGATGGCAACACCGTGGAAGAGGGTCCATTGCATCATGGCCCTAGGGTAAAGCAGCGTTGCCGGAACGACGTCACAATCCCTGCAGACCGCGACTATCATCGAGAACCAGGGTCGGAGAACCAGGGCCGAATCTGCGAAAGACAGGTGCCCGGCAATGATGGATGAAGAACTGAACCTGCCACGCGAGGCATGGCGAGCCATGATCCTGCTCTACGCCAGCGTGCAATTCCTGGTGCTGACGGCGATCGCGATGTTTGTCTATCCGGGTGGCGCGGTCTACGAGCCTGACAGCACCCGCTACCTGTTCTTCCGGAACTTTTTTAGTGACCTTGGTGCCACGATCACGCCGTCCAAGCTGCCAAACCTCCCGTCGCACATCCTCTTCTTCCTGGCGCTTGCATCGGTCGGCTTGGCGCTGATCCTTGCGTCGTCCAATTGGAAGGTCATCGTGCGACGGCGGCAGGCATCGCGACCTTTTGGACTCGCTGCGCAGACGCTCGAAGTCATCGCGGGCCTGGGCTTTGTCGGGATTGCCGCGACGCCTTGGAACCTGGTGCTCGACGCACACAACACATTCGTGCGCATCGCATTCGGCTTCCTGCTGCTCTACGACCTCTTCCTGCTCGTCGTTCAGCTACGAAACGCATGGCCGCCCGTGTACACGTCCATCAACGCCGTCTACCTGCTCCTGCTTCTGGCCTACGTGGGCATCCTCTTCGCTGGACCCCGTGTAGATTCCCAAAGCGGACTTGAGTTTCAGGTCGCTGCGCAGAAGATTATCGTCTACGCCTCGGTGCTCAATCTCGGAGTTCAGGCACTCTCTATCCGGAGAGAGGCACGTCCCGTGCTCCCTGCAGCTTAGAACCACCGTCTGACGACGAGCCCGCAGACCGGCGTCGAATCCGTGAAAAAGACCCCGCCAACCCGTTCCTGGGGAACATTTTTCATTCAGCCCGCGTAGCATACGGTGGGCCGGGATCGCTTTCCCGACCGGAGGACGACGTGGCTCGGAAGCGCAGGCGGTTTTGGTTGTGGGGCTCACTCGGTGCGCTCATCGCGGTCGTGGCTCTGGTTGTGGTGGCAGTCGCGCACAGCAGCGGCGTCAAGATCGACGGCAGCCGCATCGGCACCGTCACCCGCATGGACATTGCCAAAAGCGTGGTCGCCACCGGCAAGGTGCAGCCCATCACCAAGGTCGAGGTGAAGTCCAAGGCCAGCGGCATCGTCGAGAAATGGTTCGTGGACGCCAACGCGCATGTCCACAGAGGCCAGGTGCTGGCGCAGCTTGACCGGGTAGAAATCCTGGCGCAGGTGGAGGCGCAACGCGCCACCCTGCAGGCGGCCCAGGCCAACGTGAAGACCGCCGAAGCCGATATCACTCAGGACGAGGTGACCGCCAGAGCTCCGGATCTGCCCATGTACGCCGCAACGCTACGTCGCAACCAGGAGATGAAGGACGCCGGCGTAGTCAGCCAGCAGGCGCTCGATGACGCCAATCGCGACTACCTTTCCAATTTGAACAAGCAGCGCACTGCCACCGCAACTGTTGCGGTGGACCGAGCCAAGCTGCAGCAGGCACAGGCGCAGGTAGCGGAGAGCCAGGCCAGTCTAAAGCAGTTGGAAGAACAGTTGAGCTACACGACTGTCACCTCGCCTATCGACGGCGTCGTGCTCTCGCGCGATGTTGAGGTCGGCGACGCAGTCAGCTCCATCCTCGTGCTGGGCTCAACGGCCACGCTCATCTTCACACTGGGCGACACCACGCAGGTCTACGTGGACGGCAAGGTAGACGAAGCCGATATCGCGAACGTCTATCTCGGACAGCCGGCGCGTATCCGCATCGAGTCCTTCAAGAACCGTGTCTTCTCCGGAAAAGTCACGCGCATTGCGCCGCTCGGCGTCGAAAAGGACAACGTGACCACCTTCTCCGTGCGCGTCTCGATCGACAATCCGACCGGCGAGATCAAGGCCATGATGACGGCGAATGCCGAGATTCTCATCAGCGAACACAAGAACGTGCTGGCGGTTCCGGAGCAGGCGATCAGTTACGACGTGCAGAAGCATGCATTTGTGAATGTGCCCGATCCTAAGACCAAAGACGGCATGCGCAAGGTGCCCGTGACAGTGGGTCTGGCCAACGGCAGCAATACAGAGATCACCAACGGTCTGAAAGACGGCGAAAAAGTGGTCTTGCAGCAGTAACGACAGGGGAGAATGATGATGACAATGATGACGGCAATGCGAGCGGCAGCGCTCACCGCAACAGCATTCGCGATCCCAGCGATGGCGCTGGCCTCCGACGGGACGTTCGACAAGACCTTGAACGTCAGCGGCAACGTGCAACTTGAGGTCTCTACGGGCTCCGGCTACGTCCACGTCTCGCCGGGGTCGGACAATCAGGTCCACATCATCGGTCACGTCCACGCAAACCACGGTTTCATGGGATCCAGTGAAGACGCGGTCAAGCAGGTCACCGACAATCCGCCCATTCAGCAGAGCGGCAACACAGTGAAAGTCGGCCAGATGCACGATAGCTGGTACAACCACGTCTCGATCGACTACGACATCACAGCCCCGAAGAGCACTCAGTTGAAGGCCGAGACCGGTTCCGGCGATCTGAAGGCCGTCTCGATAAAGGGCGGCACTCGTCTGGAGACCGGCTCCGGGTCTGTAAATGGCGATGACCTCGGCGGCGATAGTTATCTGCAGACCGGCTCCGGGGACATCCGGGTTAACTTTTCCTCCGGCGGCAACGTCACCGCCGGCGCGGGCTCGGGCTCTATCCGGCTGACGGGTGTGAAGGGCGGCCTAAAGGCGGAGACCGGCTCCGGCGATGTCAGTGTTGCCGGGCAACCGGTCGAGATGTGGAAGATCGAGGCCGGCTCCGGCTCGATCGACCTGAACCTGGGCGGATCGAAGTTCACGCTCGATGCCGAGACCGGCTCCGGCTCCATCCACACCGACCAACCAATCAGCATGCAAGGCAGTCTGGAGAAGCACCACATCACCGGCAATGTGAACGGCGGCGGTCCCACAGTGAAGGTAGAGACCGGCTCCGGCAGCATCCGCATCCACTAACGTGTTGGCGTGTCATTCCGAACGCTTCACTCTGCCCTCCTGAACGCAACGAAGCCGAAGAACCTTGCCCTGCGCCTGTCGAAGGGATCTTTCGTTCTGCCTGAGCCCAACTGCCGCGTACATCGTGCGTGGCAGTTCGCTTTTACACTAACTCCATGATCGAGCGTCTGAGTCCGCTCCCCTCCTTTGCCTCTCTTCGCCTGATCGCCTTCGACCTGGACGGCACGCTCATCGACTCCCGCGCCGACCTGGTCGCCGCCGTCAACGCCACACTCGCGCATCTGGGCCGGCATCCGCTCCCGGACGCGGTCATCGCCAGCTATATCGGCGACGGCGTCCACATGCTGGTGCGTCGCGCACTCGGCGATCCGGAACACGAAGAGATCGTCACCCAGGCAGTTTCATATTTTCTGACCTACTACCGCATCCACAAGCTGGACCATACCTATGTCTATCCCGGCGCGGCCGAGGCGCTTACTGCGATTGTCGCCGCGCTCCCCCAGGCAAAGCTCGCCGTCCTCACCAATAAGCCGGTCCGCCCGTCGGAGGAGATCTGCGCCGCGCTCGGCCTGTCGCCGCACTTCTTCCGCATCTACGGCGGCAACAGCTTCGACACCAAGAAGCCCGACCCCCATGGCCTGGAAACGCTCATGCGCGAGGCGAACGCCAATGCCGAACAGACTCTGATGGTGGGCGACTCGGACGTGGATGTGCTGACGGCGCGAAATGTAAGCGCAGCGGTCATCGGCTGCCGCTTCGGCCTCGCGCCGCATTCGCTTGCGGACGCGCCTCCAGACTGCCTGGTGGACACGCCGCTGGAGTGGCTGGACGCCCTGGGCATTCCACAGAGCCGATGATTTCCCTGCCCATACAATTGAGCTATGAGTCTTTTCAGTCGATTCAAGAAGCAGGCGGGCTACACTCCGGGGGAAGCAGTGCCCGCAGAGTCATTGATTCCCGAAAGCACGGCCGCTATTCCCGAGCCTGAAGCACCCGTCGTCCACGAACAGGTCATGAGCGAGCCGGAGCCATCCCTTCCCGTGGGCACACCGGGGCGCCGCTTCCTCTCCGTGCCGGAAGAGCGGTTCAACCTGGACGACACCAACAGTCTCGCCCACGCCATGGATATCCCACGCGAGCAGCGCGACAGCCGCTGGCTGGATACATTTCAGGGCGCGGCATGGAACGCCTCGGTTGTGCTGCCCACCGAACCTGTCTTCCTTGGGCCCGACGGCATGCCCTATGTACGTATGGAACTGCCGCCCATCGGCGAAGCCGTCGAAACCAACTGCCTATCCAACCTCTTTGTCTCCATGGCCGAGCAGGGACTGGGTGCGGCCTTCTTTAAGAACAGCACCGACGGCTCGGAGGCCGCCGAGTACGTAATGCCGACCGGCGTACTCGAATCCCTGCGTGCCTACGGCACCTGGGACGGCGACCCAGAAGATACATCCGAGTTGACCACGCGCCCGCAGCAACATGAAGCCGACAGCGGGATCGAGCAGACCGATGTCGAGACGGAGCGACAGGTCATGGTTGGCTCCCCATCGGAAGCGTACCTGCCGAAACACACGGCACGTCTGCTCTACCGGCATCTGACAGAAGGCTGGAAGATGGAAGACCCGCGCGTCGCCCTGGTCGTCGACCCGCAAATGACGCCCACCCGCAACTTGGTGATCGGCCGCAAATTCTCCGACTTTCCGGATGCCGAAGTCGCCGGGCAGGCCGCGCGCATGCTGCTGTGGTATCTACCGCCCCGCCGCTATCTACTGCTGATGCCGGATAACTGGACGACCGAGCAGATGCGCCCACTCAGCGAGCTTTGCTGAGTAGAAGACTATGAGTTGCCATGCAGGTCACTGCCGACATTCCGGATGATCTTGCCGCTTGCCTGGTGCCCAACGGGCACAATGCAGCCCGCACCTTCTTGGAGGAGTCTGCCGCTTATCGAATTGGAACTCGCGACGATGGGGCGATACGATGCCGCCCGCAAATTGAAATCAGTACGATAAGAAGACAGACATGGACTTTCAGCTCGTCAGCGATTACAAACCGCGGGGTGACCAGGGCCGCGCCATTCGGGAGATCCTCTCCGGACTGGCCTCCGGCGAGCAGCACCAGACGCTGCTTGGCGTCACCGGCTCCGGCAAAACCTTCACCATGGCCAAGGTCATCGAGGAGATGAACCGGCCCGCGCTGATTCTTGCGCACAACAAGACGCTGGCCGCGCAGCTCTTCCACGAGTTCAAACAGTTCTTTCCCTCGAATGCAGTCGAATACTTCGTCTCCTACTACGACTACTACCAGCCCGAGGCCTACATTCCCTCCGGCGACCTGTATATAGAGAAGGAAGCGACCATCAACGAAGAGCTGGATAAGTTGCGGCTCTCCGCGACGCGCTCGCTCTTCGAGCGGCGCGACGCCATCATCGTAGCCTCCGTAAGCTGCATCTACGGCCTCGGCTCACCAGAGGCCTACTACGGCATGCTGCTGCTGCTTGAACGTGGGCAGAAGATCAAGCGCGAAGACATCACCAAGCGGCTGGTCGAAATCCTCTACGATCGCAACGACGGCGACTTCCGCCGTGGCACCTTTCGCGTGCGGGGGGATGTCATCGAGGTCTTCCCTACCTACGACGAGATGGCCTATCGCATCGAGCTCTTTGGCGACGAGATCGAAGGGCTGTCGCAGATTGATCCGCTCTTCGGCACCGTCCGGCAGAAGTACGCGCGCCTGCCCATCTATCCCAAGAGCCATTACGTGGTGCAACCGGAGCGGAAGAAGTCGGCCATGGACTCGATCCTCACCGAGCTTGAATGGTGGGAGAAGGAGCTCGAAGGTCAAGGACGTCTGGTCGAGTCCCAGCGAGTACACCAGCGGACTCGCTTCGATCTGGAAATGATCAAATCTGTCGGCTACTGCCACGGCATCGAGAACTATTCGCGCCATTTCAGCGGTCGCATGCCCGGCGAGGCGCCGCCCACCCTGCTCGACTACTTTCCGCGCGACTATCTGCTCTTCATCGACGAGAGCCACGCCACCGTACCGCAGCTCCACGGCATGTGGCATGGCGACCGCTCCCGCAAACAGAACCTGGTCGACTACGGCTTCCGCCTGCCCTCGGCAATGGATAACCGACCCCTCAAGTTCGACGAGTTCGAGACCCGCACCAACAATGTGATCTACGTCTCCGCCACTCCCGGCCCGTATGAGCTCACCAAGTCAGCGGGCGTCGTGATCGAGCAGATCATCCGCCCCACCGGCTTGCTCGATCCGCCGGTCGAGATACGGCCCATCAAGGGCCAGATCGACGATTTGCTGGCCGAAATCCGCGATCGCGCCGCGAAGAACGAGCGCGTGCTGGTGACGACACTCACCAAGCGCATGGCCGAAGACCTGGCCGGCTACTACACCGAGGTCGGCGTGAAGTGCCGTTACATGCACTCGGAGATCGAGACGCTGGAGCGTGTGCGTCTGCTGCGCGACCTACGCAAGGGCGAGTACGACGCGCTGATCGGCATCAACCTGCTGCGCGAGGGGCTGGACCTGCCCGAGGTGTCGCTCGTCGCCATCCTCGATGCGGACAAGGAAGGCTTTCTGCGTTCGCAGGGCTCGCTCATCCAGACCGTCGGCCGCGCCGCCCGCAACCTGAACGGTCGCGCGATCCTCTACGCGGACAAGATGACCGACTCCATGCGCCGCGCAATCGATGAAACGGAACGCCGCCGCGTAATCCAGGAGGCTTACAACCTCGAAAATAACATCACGCCGGAATCGATCCTGCGGCCCATCGATATGTCGCTGGCCAAAATCCTCAAGGCCGAGTACGCCGACATGACCGAGCAGGACGAGACCACGCCGGAATTCAGCAATCAACAAGATCTCGATGTCTACGTGGGCAAGCTGGAGTCCGATATGCGCGAAGCAGCGAAGAAGTTCGAGTTCGAGAAGGCCGCTAAATTGCGCGACCGAGTGAAAGAACTGCGCACAAAAGAGTTCCTCTTCGGCTGACAGCAAAGAAACGAACCGCCGGGTCAACAAACGAGCGACTACACTCTCGGACATGTCTGACCTAAGGAAAGTAGTGTTGGGTTTTGGCTCGATTTGGGGTCTCTATGCGTTCGGGGCTCTCATCTTTGGCGCATTCACGCTTGGCGTGAACGACTCGGCTCCAGAGGTCGTAGCGATTTCGCTGTATGGGCTGACTGCGCTGCCCTCATGCATCCTGGCTATCTGGTTTCCAAGGAACGTGGCGATTTGGTTATTCGCGCTTTCCGCGATTACAGCATTTGGCTTTACTTATCAGATGATTCTCTCGAAAAAAGTAGAGACGCTACATACGCCATGGATTACAGAGGTCGCCCTAATATCGATAATAGTGGCCATCCCAGTCATTTTAGGTCTATTCCTCCTGCAGCCCAGGGGGGCAAGCCGGGCGAGGTAGCCTCCCCGGCGGTCCCGCGCTACTTCGCTGCCAGAATCTCGACCTTCTGGATATCCGGATCGCTTGCCAGCAGATCCTTTGCATTGGCCATCAGCGCCTTGGCAATCTCACCGTTCAGGTGGGCGTCGCGGCCGGCCTCATCGTTGAAGGTGTCGAAGATTCCGAACTTGCCTCCGCCGAACTTCACCGCATACCAGGTGACGGTTCCCGGTTCTGCCTCAGCCATAGAGAGGGCAGACTTTAGAAATCCTTCCACTTGCGACTCTTTTCCAGGCTTGGCCTGCACCAAGCCAAGCAGCGCGTACTTAACCATAAAGAATGTCTCCTTTCCTTAGCTCTGATGCCATCCGCCCTGCCGATTCAGACAGTGCCGCCAAATTTTACAGGTCGTTCGCGTGAATATCGTTGTATGGTGGTGCCGTCCTGGGGAATCGATATCTGGAATCGGTGGGTCGGCAACGGACCGTCCAGCAATGACTTTCGTGACTTTTTCTTCAAGCACAGCCACACAGAACGCGACGCAGCGAATCACAGTATCAGCAAAAATGCCGAATGTCCCAGGGACCGCGGCAGCAGTATGACTTCTCAGGAGGAACATACGATGCACTGTCCAGCCTGTTCTACGGAAAACCCTGTCGGAGCCACCTTTTGCCAACATTGCGGTGCGTCCTTAAGTAGTGCGCCCCCGGCCGCCGGCGGCTACACCCAGGTACCCCCGCCGCCCGGACCCGGAACTCCGGCAAGCGGCTATCCGCCGCCGGCAGGCTATGTACCCGCACAAAGCGGCCTCTCGGACAATGCCGCCGCCGCCATCGCCTACCTCACCTTTATCCCAGCCGTGATCTTTCTGGTCATGGAGCCCTACTCGCGCAGACCCTTCGTCCGCTTCCACGCGGTGCAGTGCCTGGGGCTGACTGTGGCTTCGCTCGTGCTTCACTTCGCCGTCGGCCTGCTGGTCTTTGCGCTCCATGGCGCGGCGGTTATCTTGTCGAGTCTGGTGAGCCTAGTCTTCTTCATCCTGTGGCTCGTCTGCATCGTCAGCGCGGCCCAGGGCAAGTGGTTCAAGGTGCCGGTCATCGGTGATCTTGCCCAGCAGCAGGCGCGCCGTTGAGCGAAAAGCAGTCGCAGCAGGAGGCCGCGCCAATCAGACCGGCCTCAATTACGTTGTTATCCTGAGCGTAATCCAACGGAGTCCAAGAGCCTGCCTTGACCCGGTTCAGCATCCGGTCGAGACGACAAATGGATTGAATCGGGGCCAGGAAGCCTGCGCCTACTCGACCTCCTGCCGAGCACGATATCCATCGCGCGAGATCACATCGTATTTCAGGTTATGGTGCTTCTCGTCCTGCATTTGCAACGGCTGGCCTTCGTTGTTCACCAGTTCGATGCGGATCTTGCGATAGGTACCATCCTCCTTCGCATTCGTCGGATGGTAGCTGAGGACATACTGGTTGCGGATGGACGAATTGATGTCGCGGAAGATCTCCGGCATCTCCCCTTCGAAGCGAGGAAAATATGCGCGACCTCCGGTCATACTGGCAAAAGTCCGCAACTGGTTATCTGCCTGCAGAAAGTCGATCTCGTGCGGTCCGAACATGCCGCCACCCGCATTGCCTGTCAGCCGCGCCGCCTGTCCCGTGCTTACCGCGTAGATGGTCACGTTCGGTGTCGCTTTGATCTTCTGCAGGATCTTGTCGAGATTGATCTTGGAAAAGGTGTCGCGTCCGGAGCCGACAAAGATGATGTATTTGCGGCCTTCCACTCGGCTCAGCCGGTCCAGGGTCTCATACAGTGCGTCGAATGTATTCGTCTCGCTGAATCCAGGAATCTGCAATGAGTTCAACGACTCGTAGACGATACGTTTGTCCTGGGTGAAATCGGTCAGGATGTGGGTGTGCATGTCGAAGGTGGCCACCGCGATGTAATCGTCCGGGTGCAGTTGTTGGGCAAAGGCGTAGGCCGCATTGCGCATGTCGTAAATGAACCAATAATTATTGGACGCGAACTCGCACAGCAGCACAGCCGTGATGGGTGCCTGCGTCCGTCCGAACGAGACAATATCCTGCGGCTTCCCGTCTTCGAAGATGCGAAAGTTCTCTTCCTTCAAGTTCGGCACGAACTGGTTGGTCTTCTGCAGCAGCACGCCGACATCGACCGTCACCACCGGGACGTTCACACGCAGGGAGTAGTTCTCCAGCCCCTTCGGATTCTTCACCACTGGCGGGGGTGGTGGGGGCGGCACATCTTCAGCCGGAGCCTTCTTGGGAATCGCGATCGAGCCGGTATCGCCGCCGGGTCCGCCTGCCTCGGGCTCCGTCTGATCCTGATTCGGGGCCTGTGTCGGGGCTGTACCGGGAATGGAGTAGGTGCCGTTATGCTGCGGCTCTTGCTGCGTCGACGGTGTCTGCGCGGCAGGCGCCTGTGGCGAGGGTGACTGTTGTGAGGGTGACTGTTCGGTGCTTTGCGATCTCAAGACTGCAGGAACTGCGACAACGCCGATCGCCATCGACGCTGCCAGGAGGAGACGAAAGAGAGTATGCGCGGCCAAGCAAGCTACCTCGAGGGGGTGACACCAACGGAATGACGCGGCGTCGGAAAGTTTGGCTGGCTGCCCGCAACCGTCTACTGTTAAAGACGTGCCAGCTTACCGTTTCGACGTCTTCGCCGCCCCGCTGTTCCTCATTATTCTTGCCCCGGCAGCCCTGGGAGCGCAAACCAATCCATCCGTGCGTCCCCCGGAGCCCGTGCCGACCGAGCTGCGCACCCCGCCGCCGCCGGCCACCCCGCCGGATTCAACCACGGCCGGCATCTTTCCGCTGGACCAGGTGCATCGCGGCGAACATGGCGTGGCCTACACCGTATTTGAGGGGGTTAAGCCCTCCGCCGTCGAAGTCGAGATCCTCGGCGTCCTGCACGACGCTCTCGGCCCCAAGGAAGACATGATCCTGGCCCGGCTCGGCGGTAAGGACGCCGTCTACACCGGCGTCGTGGCCGGCATGAGCGGCAGTCCGGTCTACATTGACGGCAAGCTCGCGGGCGCCTTGGCCTTCCGCATCGGGCAGTTCAGCAAGGAGCCCATCGCCGGCATCACGCCCATCCAGCAGATGCTGCAGGTCAAGGACCTGCAGGCCGGCGGCAGCGCTCCCGGCGACGCCGGCAATGAGATCCGACCCATTGAGACTCCCCTGCTCTTCAGCGGCTTCAACCAGAAGGCCGTCGACGCATTCAAGGACCGCTTCACCGCCCAGGGACTCACTCCGGTCGTAGGACTCGGCGGCGGATCGAGCACACAGAAGCAACCCGAGCCGATCGAACCCGGCTCTTCGGTCAGCGCACTGCTGGTACGCGGGGACATGGAGGTGGCCGCCACCTGCACCGTCACCTACGTGGACAAGCATCAGCTTCTGGCCTGCGGCCACCCCATCACGCAAACCGGCTCCGTCTCCGTGCCTATGACTAAGGCAGAGGTGGTCGCCACCCTGCCATCGCCGCTCAATGCCTTCAAGATCATCAATACGACCGAGGAGATAGGCGCCTTTACCGAAGACCGGCAGACGGCAATCCGCGGCGAGTTTGGCCTCCACGCGCATATGGTACCCGCCACGGTTACTTTTCATGAAGGCGACGCCCCCCGCGCTATCCACTTCGATGTCGTCGACAGTCCCGACATGACCCCATTGCTGATGCTGACCTCGATCTACCAATCGTTCATGGAATCCAACAGCTATGCGACAGAGATGACCTATAGCGTCCGCGAGCGCATTCAACTCGAAGGAGCACCGGAGGTCGACATCACCCGCTTTGCCGCACCCTCTCCCGGCGTTCCAGCCGCGCTTGGCGCAACTCTGGAAGTCGGCGTGCCCTTCGTCCAGATTTACAGCGATCCCGCCCGTCGCGGCCGGGTGCGCTCCGTCTCGCTGGATATCCGCGCCATCCCCGGACGCCAGGACGTGGAGATTGAGAGCCTGGAGCGCGAGGGTGGCGTCGTGCACGCGGGCGATACGGTGACCCTGCACGCGACGCTGCGGCCCTTCCGTGGCGCGACACGCATCGTCGATATCCCGGTCAAGCTGCCGGCCACCTTGCCCAACGGTCCGGTGCGGTTGGTGGTCAGCGATGCGACCACCTATGACCACATGCTGGACACACCCGGAACGCATCTCGACCTGAACGAGACGGTTGCCGCGCTCAACGCCACCCACACCAACGATCGCGTCTACGTCACCATGCTGCAGCCGGACCCCCAGGCTCGGCTGGAAGGGCGCACCCTTGCTGCGCTCCCCATCTCCATGGCGAATGTTCTGGACCCCTTGCGCGGCAACCGCTCCCTCACCTTGAATGGAGAGTCCGCGGTTGCTGTAACATCACTCCCGATGGATGCTGTTGTGACCGGGAATCAGGTCGTTACCGTACAGGTGGAGTAGGCAGCGTCGCGCAAAACCAGGACTGCCGGCACAGGTGAGGGAGCAATGCAAGAGATTCGGGGCTACGCCACGCACGCGGCAGGAGCCGAGCTGCTGTCATACAAGTATGAAGTTGGGGATCTGGGAGCGGACGAGATCGAGGTCCGTATCAGCCACTGTGGCATTTGCCGCAGCGACCTGCATCTGATCGACAATGACTGGCAGATCAGCAAATTCCCTTTCATCCCAGGCCACGAGATCGTGGGCACGGTGACCGCCGCGGGCAATGCTGTGCAACACGCGCGGATCGGTGACCGCGTCGGGATCGGCTGGCAGGCCGGCAGCTGCGGCTACTGCGACTGGTGCCGCCAGGGCAAAGAAAACCTCTGCACCGAATCCCGCCCCACCTGTGTCCACCGCCATGGCGGCTTCGCCGAGGCAGTCCGCGCCCCGGCACGCTTCGTCGTCAAGATCCCCGACGCCCTCGAAAGTGAAAACGCGGCCCCGCTGCTCTGCGCCGGCATCACGGTTTACTCACCGCTGCGCACCTACGGCGTGTCGCCTGCCTCGCGAGTGGGCATCGTCGGCATCGGAGGCCTCGGCCACCTGGCGCTCCAATTCGCACGCGTCTTCGGCGCGGAGGTAACGGCCTTCTCCACCTCGCCTGCGAAAGAGGACGAGGCACGCACGATGGGCGCCCACCACTTCTGCAACACGCGCGAGAGCAAGGTCATGAAGGCCCTCGCCGGCTCGCTCGACCTGATCGTCTCCACCGTCGCCGCAGAGCAGGACTGGGCCACACTACTGAGCGCGCTGCGCCCGCAAGGCGTGCTGTGCCTGGTCGGCGCACCACCGCGGCCACTGCAGATCCCCGCGCCCATGCTCGTGCTGCCCGCAAAGTGCATCAGCGGCAGCAACACCGGTAGCCCGCTCGCCCTGTCCGAGATGCTCGACGTAGCCGCCCGTCACGACGTCAAAGCACGGACCGAACACTTCCCCATGAGCCGCGTCAACGAAGCCGTGGGCAAGGTGCGCAAAGGCGCCGTGCGCTACCGTGCCGTGCTCGCGAATTGAGCGCCACGCTTAAAAATGCTGTCATCCCGAGCAACGCGAAATCCTGCCCTGAGCTTGTCGAAGGGGACCTGCAGTTCTACCTGACCCCAGCCTTGATCCCACTTCTCCCGCCTTTAGTAGACTGAAACCTACATGTCCCTCCGCACTGTGAGCCTCTCCTTTCTGCTCTGCTTTATCTCCGTCTCCTGCCTCGCACAGGGCACCAAGGTCTGGACCGAATCGCATATGGAGGATTGGGAGAAAGGGCGGCCACAAGGAATCGCCATTGCGAGCGATGGCTCGCTTGCCCCGGCCCCGGACACCGCTGTTACTGCCACCACACCCTCCACCTATATCTGGGCGGTGGCCAGCGATAAGGCCGGGAACGCCTATGCGGCCACCGGCTCGCCCGCCACGGTGCTGCGCATCGCGCGCGATGGCAAGGCGACCACGATGTTCAAGACCAAGGATCTCAGCGTGCAAGCGGTCACCGTCGGACCGGATGGCTCCGTCTATGCAGCCACGCTGCCGGACGGCCGCGTCTACCGCATCCCGGCGAATGCAACCGATCTCGATGCGGAGAAAGCGACTGTCGTCTTCGACCCGGCAAAGCTCGATGCAGCCAAGCCGGATGCCGGCCCGAAGTACATTTGGGATCTCGCCTTCGGTCCGGACAGCGCGCTTTACATCGCGACGGGCGGCCCGGCCGCCATCTATCGCGTGCGGACGCCCGCAAGCGATGCCCACGCCGAGCCGTTCTTCCAGAGCGATGAGCAGCACATCCGCACCCTGCTCTTCGAGAAAGACGGCAGCCTGCTCGCCGGCTCGGACGGCGACGGTCTCGTCTATCGCATCGACAAAGCCGGCAAGGGCTTCATCCTCTTCAACGCGCCCAAGCGCGAGGTCACGGCGCTCACCGAGTCGCCTACGGGGCAGATCTATGTGGCTACTGTGGGCGAGAAGGGCAAGAGCACGCTGCCGCCGCTGCCGGTCCAGGGAATTGCCACCGTTACTGCGACAATCACCATCGTCACGCCGGGCTCCGTGCAGGCCTCGAACACCAACTCGCTGGTGCCGGATGGCTCCGAGGTCTACGAGCTCGATCCCTCCGGCGCGGCGCGCAAGCTGTGGGCGCCGCATGACGACGTGGTCTACGGCCTGCAGTGGACCAAAGACGGCCTTCTCGCCGCCACCGGCAACCGCGGCCGCATCTACCGCGTGCAGGAGACCGGCGAGTTCGCGGACATCGCGCATCTGGACGCATCGCAGGCGACCGCCTTCGCCCCCGCGTCTGACGGCTTCTATGTCGGCACCAGCAATGGCGGCAAGCTCGTACATCTGAGCGACCAAAGCGCGACGGGCAGCCTGGTCAGCGACGTGCAGGACGCGGGCGCAGTTGCACGCTGGGGCCGGGTTGAAGTAGAAGCATCCGGCGCCGGGTATCAGCTGCTCGCGCGCACCGGCAACGTCAGCAACGCGGACCGTGGCTGGAGTGCATGGAAGCCCGTCACCGCCGATGCTCCGCTGCCCGCACCGCAGGCACGCTTCGCGCAGTGGAAGCTGACCCTGCAGCCCGGCACGCGGGTCCATGCCGTCACCCTCAGCTATCTGCCGGTGAACGTCGCGCCGGCTGTCGATGAAGTCGTCGTCATGCCCGGCGCGCGCGTCAACCAGCAGGCACAGTTCCAGTCACCGGTACAGTCGGTCAGCATCAACCTACCGTCCGCCTCGGCAAATGTCATCAACCTGCAGCAGGATCCGAACACGCAGCCGTTGCAGGGCATCAAGGACAAGGACGCCGTGACCGCCCGCTGGGCGGCGCATGACGATAACGGCGACGACCTGATCTTCGCGCTCTACTACCGCAGCTTCGGCGAGCAGAATTGGCAACTGCTCAAGGACAACCTGACCGACCGCTACTACTCCTTCGACGCAGCACAACTTCCCGACGGCCCGTACCAGATGAAGGTGGTCGCCAGCGATGCACCCTCGCACAATCCGGGCGAGGCGCTCGTCGGCGAACGCATCAGCGAGCGCTTTGTGCTCGACACCGCAACCCCGATCATCGCCCCGCTGACCGCGCGCCTCGAAGCAGGCAAGCTCCACGTGACCGCCGAAGCCAAGGATCCCAACGCAGCGATTGCGCATGCCGAATACTCGATCGACGCCGGTCCATGGCAGTACATCGAGCCGGTGGGCAAGGTCTCCGACGCGCAGACCGAGCACTACGACTTCTCTGCCCCGCTGCCGCAGCCGTCTGAATCGTTGCGGATGGCCAAGCTGCCCCCCGCCAATCCCAACGAGCACGTCGTAACCCTGCGGGTCTTCGATCGCTCCGACAACTCAGCCACTGCCAAGACGGTTGTGCGATGAAGCCGCAGTCCCCAACCAAACGGGTGCCCCACGGCCCATCGAAACGTGGGCGCTTCACGAAGCGCAGCCACCAGTCGCGCCCGGGCCAAAGGGCCGCCAACCAAGCCTTCCATGCGCTTTGAACTCTTCATCGCGGCCCGCTACCTGCGCGCGAAGCGGCGGCAGGCTGTGGTGGGAGTCATCACCGCCATCTCCATCGCCGGCGTCGCCGCGGGTGTCGCTGCGCTCATCATTGCGCTGGCCATCACCAACGGCATGCGGCGCGACCTGCAGGATCGCCTGCTCGGATCGACATCGCACGTCGACCTGATGCGCACCGCGAGCGACGGCATTCGCGACTGGCGGCCACTCGTCGCGCGTCTCGCGCAACTGCCGCACGTCCGCGCCGATGCGCCCGGCCTTTATGGACAGGTGCTGGTGTCGCGTGGCGCGCGCTCCGGCGGCCTGCTCGTCAAGGGCATCGTGCCCAACCAGGAGCGCCGCGTCACCGATCTGCTGGACTCGGTCAAACTCGGCACCGCCCAGGCGCTCGAACCGGTTCCGGTAGCAACGCAAGGCGACACAGCACCGCTGCCGCCCATCGTCATCGGCAAAGACCTGGCGACCACGCTCGATGCCAACGTTGGCCAGACCGTGCTGGTCACCAGCCCCCAGGGCGAGCTCACACCGCTTGGCATCGTACCCAAGTTTCAACGCTTCTACGTCGCGGGTATCTTCCACTCCGGCTTCTACCAGTACGACTCCGGTATGGCCTTTCTCCGACTGCAGGATGCGCAACGACTGCTGGGCGAGCCGGACCTCATCTCCGTGATTGCCTTCAAGGTGGACGATCTTTACCACGCGGACGCCATCGGCCGTGAGATCGAGAAGGCGGCCGGTCCGGGCTTCCTGACAACCAACTGGATGGAGCAGAACCGCGAGCTCTTCCGCGCGCTGCGGCTGGAGCAGATCGTCACCTTCATCGTCATCGGGTTGATCGTCTGCGTGGCCGCACTCAACATCCTGATCGCACTCACCATGATGGTGATGGAGAAGACCCGCGACATCGCTGTCCTGATGAGCTTCGGCGTACAAGCCGCGCAGGTGCGCCGCATCTTCATGCTGCAGGGGCTGCTCATCAGCGTGGTCGGTACCGCTCTGGGGCTGATAATCGGCTACGCGCTCTCTTGGGCAGGCGGCCACTACCGCTTCATCCATCTTTCGGGTGAGGTTTACTCCATCGATTACCTACCCTTCGCACCGCGCATCACGGATGCGCTGCTGGTGGCCGCTGTGGCACTCGGTGTGTCGCTGGTAGCGACGCTTTACCCATCGCGCTCTGCAGCAAAAGTGCTTCCGGCGGAGGCGTTGCGGTATGAGTAGGGCTGACCGTCCGAAGGACGGGCCTGCGGCGCCTGCGGCTCCACAGGAGCGGGGTACCCCTCCCCCTCCCGGTCACCGGAGGGCGGCTTCTAAACTGTTTATTTTCTTTGGCTTGCGGTTCTTCCGGGGACTAAAATCCTCATATCAAATGACTTGCTGCTAAATTCCTCTTTTCAAAGGGTTTAGTTACGACCAATCGCCCCATTTCCGGTGCGATCCGGGGTCCGGCCCGCAAGTGCTTGATTCGGGGATGGTTGAGCGTAAAATCCTGCGAATAAAAGGGTTGCGGACACGAATGGATCTGTCGGTCTACGCATATGTTTTGCCCTAGTTTCAGGGTAGCAATTTCGATGGAAATAACCGGCAGGATTTTGCAACAGTCTGAGTTTCGTTTCCCGGATTGGTTTTTGAGAAGGATGGGTTGGGAGCTGCCGCATGTCTCAGGGACCTGGAGCACCATATGTGGACGGAAGGGATGGAGGCGCTTCGCGCGTCTGAACTCGCCCACCCTACGCCTCCGCGTAGGATGGGGCACCCGGTTTTATGGCACTGCAAGAGCGACATCGTCATGGTCGCGACCCCTGCACGGAAGTAGCAGTACGTGGCAGCGGTTTGTGCTTCCCCAAGACCCCTGCAGATGGTAGACATGGGTATGGGCGGGGCAGTGGCGCTGGAGACGGAAGTGCACCAGGAACGGGGCGGCGAGAGTGCCCTTCTGGATGTGCGTCGCCTGTCCAAGGAGTACGTGACCGGTCGCGGTCGCCTCCGGCTCTTCGACGAACTCACCTTTCAGATTCCAAAAGGTCAACTTGTTGCCATCGTCGGCGCATCCGGCGCCGGTAAAAGCACACTTTTGCACATCCTTGGGGCACTTGATGCGCCTACAAGCGGTGACCTATACTTCGCCTCAACCCACTTGAACAAACTCTCTTCCAGGCAGGCCGCAGACTTCCGCAATCGCGAAGTTGGCTATGTCTGGCAGTTCCACTACCTGCTGCCGGAGTTCACCGCGGCAGAGAATGTAGCGCTTCCCCTGCTCGCGCGCGGCGAGCCCCGCAAACAGGCTGAAGCCAAAGCACTTAGGTGGCTCGATGAGGTCGGCCTTGCCGACCGCGCCGATCATCAGTCCGGTGAACTCTCCGGCGGCGAGCAGCAGCGCGTCTCCCTGGCCCGCGCCCTGGTCACGAACCCCCGGCTGCTCCTGGCCGACGAGCCGACGGGCGATCTCGATGCCGATACCGCCGACCGCGTCTTCGCGCTCATCCAAAGACTGCACGCCAGCCACGGCCTCACCTCGATTCTGGTCACGCATAACCAGGAGCTGGCCGGGCGCTGCGACCGGGTGCTGCGGCTGGAAGCTGCACATATGGCAGAAGATCTTGCTAAGACGGGAAAGCCGCGACTGGAGGCCAGCAGCGGGCTTTTTGAAACTTTCCCTCCCGAAATGGGGGGATGTTGAGAGTGCAAAGGACGCATTGAGTCCGGTGGGGTGGGTCGTGCATCTTTAGTAACAACGACTCACATTTCTGTACACGAGTCAGTCAGGAGAGGCAGGTGGCGGCGTCAAACAACCCGCCAGCCAGTCTCGGAGGGGGCATATGTTCGAACGCTATACGGAAAAGGCGCGGCGCGTCATCTTCTTCGCCCGGTATGAGGCCAGCCAGTTTGGCTCGCCCTATATCGAGACGGAACACCTGCTGCTGGGCCTACTCCGCGAGGATAAGGCGCTCACCAACCGGTTTCTCCGCTCCCATGCCTCGGTCGAATCGATCCGCAAGCAGATCGAAGGCCACACCACCATTCGCGAGAAAGTATCGACCTCGGTAGACCTGCCGCTGTCGAACGAGTGCAAGCGGGTTCTGGCGTATGCCGCGGAAGAGGCGGAGCGGCTGAGCCACAAGCACATTGGCACGGAACACCTGCTGCTCGGGCTGCTGCGCGAGGAAAAATGCTTCGCGGCGGAGATCCTGCACGAGCGCGGGCTCCGGCTGGTCGCCATCCGCGAAGAGCTGGCGCGCGCCACGCAGGAGAAGGCGCCCACACAGCGGCAGAACCGCGAATCCAGCCTGCTGGCCGAGTTCTCGCGCGATCTGACCCAGGCGGCGACGGACAACCAGCTCGATCCGCTGGTCGGCCGGGACCCGGAGGTCGAGCGCGTCGTGCAGATCCTCTGCCGTCGCACCAAGAACAACCCAGTGCTCATCGGCGAGCCGGGCGTCGGCAAGACGGCCATCGTCGAAGGACTGGCGCAGCGCATTGCCGATGGCGACGTGCCCAGCTTCCTTGCGGACAAGCGCGTGCTGGCGCTCGACTTGTCGCTGATCGTGGCCGGCACCAAGTATCGCGGCCAGTTCGAGGAGCGACTGAAGACCATCATGAAGGAGTTGATGGAGAACCAGAACTCCATCGTCTTCATCGACGAGCTACATACGCTGGTGGGCGCAGGCTCGGCCGAGGGCTCGCTGGACGCAGCCAACATCTTGAAGCCGGCGCTCTCTCGCGGCGAGATCCAGTGCATTGGCGCAACCACGCCAGGCGAGTATCGCAAATCGATCGAGAAGGACCGCTCGCTCGAACGCCGCTTCCAGGCTGTCAAGGTGCCGCCACCGAATGAGGCGGACGCGATCAAGATCATCATGGGTATCAAGGACCGTTACGAGAAATTTCACGCGGTCAGCTACACAGATGACGCAATCGAGTTCGCAGTGTCGCACTCGAATCGCTACATCCCGGACCGCTTCCTGCCGGACAAGGCGATCGATCTGATCGACGAGGCGGGCGCGCGCGTGAAGCTGCGCCAGACCTCGCTGCCCGAGGAGATCACCGAGGTGCAGAAGCGGATCAAGTTCATCGTGCACCGTATGGAAAACGCCATTGCGAACCACGAGTTCGAGAAAGCTCGCTTCTACAGTGACGAAGAGCGCAAGGAGCGCGAGAACCTGCGCGCCCTGCGCGACAAGTACCACCTCGACGATTCGACCGCCGGCATTGTCGGCCGCGAGGACATCGAAGATGTAGTGAGCCGTTGGACCGGTGTGCCCGTCACGTCGATCAAGGAAGAAGAGACGCAGAAGCTGTTGCGCGTGGAAGAAGAGCTGCACAAGCGCGTGATCTCGCAGGAGAAGGCTATCAGCGCCCTCGCCCGCGCCATCCGCCGCTCCCGTGCGGGCCTGAAGTCCCCCAACCGGCCCATCGGCTCGTTCCTCTTCCTCGGCCCGACCGGCGTCGGCAAAACAGAGATGGCGCGCACTCTGGCGCAGTTCCTCTTCGGCTCCGAGAAGTCGCTGATCCGCTTCGACATGTCGGAGTTCATGGAGAAACACTCCGTATCGAAGCTCATCGGCTCGCCTCCGGGCTACGTGGGCTACGAAGAGGGCGGCCAGCTCACCGAACGGGTGAAGCGTTCTCCTTACTCTGTGGTGCTGCTGGATGAGATCGAAAAGGCGCATCCGGATGTCTTCAACATCCTGCTGCAGGTCTTTGAAGACGGCCAACTCACCGACGGACTCGGGAACACGGTCGACTTCAAGAACGTGATCCTGATCATGACCTCGAACATCGGCGCACGGCATCTGCAGAAGCAGCAGGGCCTTGGCTTTTCCTCCGATCGTGAAGACCTGCGGATGGAGAAGATTGAAGAGCTGGTCAAGAATGAGGTCAAGCGCACATTCAATCCGGAGTTCCTGAACCGCCTGGACGAGGTCATCATCTTCCTGGCGCTCTCGGATGGGGACCTGATCCAGATCCTCGAATTGCTGGTGCAGCAGCTCAACGCGAACCTGGCGCAGAAGGCCATCACCATCAGCGTCACCGAGGAGGCCAAGAAGTGGATCCTCGAAAAGACACTGGTCGACCGTACCTACGGAGCCCGTCCGTTACGCCGCGCCCTGCAGCGCTACGTGGAAGACCCGCTCTCCGAGGCGCTGATCGCCGGCAACATCAGCCAGCGTCCGGCCTTCCTCGAGGTCTACCTCGAGAACAATCAGCTCTTCTACCGTCCGGTGGTACAGGATGGCGAGGAGACGGTAGCGGAAGGCATTCTGCTCTACAGCTAAGTTGTCACAATCGGAAAAGGATAGGCCCCGCGAATCTGCGGGGCCTATTTGTTATCGGCTTTGTTATCGGCGCACAGCAACAGTGATTTAAACCAACCCCGGCACGGCCAGCCCTTCGTCCTCATACACTGCACGATTCGCAATCGCCGCCGCTACCGCCGACCCATATCCCACCCGCGCATCCGCTACCGGCTGTTGCTTGGTCCGCACGCAGTCAATGAAGGCGCGCACTGCCGTCAGCGTCGGATCTTCCGTCTCCGGCACCGCCAGCTTCTCTCCCGGCCCGCGATACGGCATCTCGCCCTTGGTGCTGTACGAGGCGCCCGTTGTGATCCCATTCGTCACAACCTCCTTGCCTGTCACCGCAGGCTTCGGATGCGTCTTCGGTTCGTAGAAGAAGGTAGCGTCCTCGATCGTGATCGCCACACTGCCCTCGGTGCCGTACACCCACAGCTCGTTGCCCACCTTCGCGTTGTCCGTCAGCGCGCTGAACATCAGCCGCCGTCCACCGGGGTAGCTGAACACCGCCTGGACGTTATCGCCGGTCGTGCGTCCGTCGTGGTAGCGCACGATGCTGGTCATCCCGGTCGCGCGCTGCGGAATAGCGTCGAAGACCCAGTTCGCGATGTCGATGTGGTGCGAGCCCAGCTCCGTCACCAGGCCGCCCGAGGTCTCCCGATACAGCCGCCAGTTGATCAGGTGCTCGAGCCTGCCGCCCGGGTCAGGACTCGGCACGGGCCGCCGCCAGTCGTTATTGCGGTGCCAATATGCGTACACGTGCGTCGGCTCGCCGATCTTGCCCTTCTTGATCTCATCCACGGCCGCCCGCACCCATGGTGCGTAGCGGTACTGGTGGCCGATCTGGAACAGCGCGCCCGGCGCCATTGCCGCCTCGTAAATCTCCTTGCATTGCTCCGGCGTAAAGCCCATCGCTTTCTCGCCATACACCGGGCGACTCGTCTTCAATGCCGCCAGCACATGCTCGGCATGGTGAGCGATCGGCGTCGCCACGAAGATGACATCCAGGTCCTTACGCTCCAGCAGCTCGCGGTAGTCCTTCGTCGCCGGTACCGCGGCGCCGACCAGGTGATTCACCTGCGCGTACCGTGGCTCATAGATATCGCAGATGGCAGCGATCCGCGCGCCGGGCACATGTAACAGTTGCCGTATCAATTCCTGTCCACGGCTTCCCGGCCCGATAAAGCCCACCCGCAGCTCGTCCACTTTCCCTGCGGCCTCCTGCGCCAACCCCCGCACGCCACCCATGCCTGCCGCCAGCCAAGCCGCCGAAGCTCCACCCAACATCTCCCGTCGATTCACTGCCCCTCCTATTACTGATTTAGTGTCATCCCGACCCTGCTAGGGAAGGACCTGCAGTTTGTATGCAGATCCGCAGATCCCCGGACGCGAGCGCCTCACGGCTCACCAAGACGTAGGCTGTGAGACGTGGGACCGACCACACACCTTCCTGAATTCCGCGCCATCCGCAATCACCCATCACACCACAAATCCCGGCTGTATGCCTCGGCACGGACGCTCCTCCACACAAAATCGCAAGGTTCATAAACCCGTCCTCCAACAGCGATAGCATGGGAGTCATGAATGAAAGACGTTGGGTGTTGTTGATCGCCAGTGAGCTGGGGGGAACGGAATCGGTATCCGACCGCGCCATGGAGCGACTGGTGGACGCGATTCGCGAAGAGGGCTACGAGGTGGTGCGCACATCCACGCCGGAGGACGGCCTTTCGCTGGTAATGTCGGACCCGTCGCACAGCGCCATCCTTCTTGACTGGGACCTGGAAGGTGACAATCAATTCGACGAAAGAGCAGCGCTACAGATCCTGCGTGCCGTGCGCCAGCGCAACAAGAAGATCCCGATCTTTCTCATCGCGGACCGCACCCTGGTCAGTGAGCTTCCCCTCGAAGTCGTGCGGCAGGTGCATGAGTACATCCATCTCTTCGGCGACACGCCGGCCTTCATCGCCAACCGCGTCGACTTCGCCGTGGAGCGCTACCATGAGCAACTCCTCCCACCCTACTTCCGGGAGCTGCAGAAGTATACCGACCAGGGCGCCTACTCCTGGGACGCTCCCGGTCACATGGGTGGCGTTGCATTCCTGAAGCACCCCATCGGCATGGAGTTTCATCGCTTCTTCGGCGAAAACCTCTTGCGCGCCGACCTCGGCATCTCCACCGCGCCCCTGGGCTCCTGGCTCGACCACATCGGGCCGCCGGGCGATTCGGAACGCAACGCCGCCCGCATCTTCGGCGCCGACTGGACCTTCTACGTCCTCGGCGGCTCCTCTACCTCCAATCAGATCGTGGGTCACGGCGTCATCGCGCAGGACGACATAGTGCTCGCCGACGCGAACTGCCACAAGTCCATCGCGCACGTGCTCACCGTCACCGGAGCGCGCCCTGTCTACTTCAAGCCGACACGCAATGGCTACGGCATGATCGGCCTGGTGCCGCTGCGCCGCTTCAGCCCCGAGTCGGTTGAAGAGCTCATCGCCAAATCACCTTTCACGCCGGGCGCTGCCTCTCGCAAGCCGACCTACGCCGTCGTCACCAACTCCACCTACGACGGTCTCTGTTATGACGTAAACAAAGTCGTCGAGCAGCTCGCAGAGAGCGTGCCTCGTGTCCATTTCGACGAGGCCTGGTACGCTTACGCGAAGTTCCATGAGCTGTACGAGGGACGCTACGCCATGGGCGTGCCGGAAGACATGCCAAATCGTCCCGCCATTTTCGCCGTGCAATCCACGCACAAGATGCTGGCCGCCTTCTCCATGGGCTCCATGGTGCACGTCAAGCTCAGCGATCGCGCCCCTTTGGACTTCGACCAGTTCAACGAAGCCTTCATGATGCACGGCACCACGTCCCCCTTCTATCCGTTGATCGCTTCGCTTGACGTCGCGGCGGCCATGATGGACGAGCCGGCCGGCCACACCTTGATGGACGAAACGATCCAGGATGCGGTGAGCTTTCGCAAAGCCATGTCCTCCGTCGCGCACCGCTTGCGTGCCGCCGAATCAAACGGCGACGGGTGGTTCTTCCGCATCTACCAGCCGGAGCAGGTCACCGATCCCGAGACCGGAGAAATCCAACTGCTCGAAGAGGCCGAGGACCGGCTGCTCGTTACAAACTCCAGCTGCTGGACGCTCAAGCCGGGCGAAAGCTGGCACGGCTTCCAGGATGCCGACATCGCTGACGAGTACTGCATGCTCGATCCGACCAAGGTCACCATTCTGATGCCCGGCGTGAATGCGCAAGGCGTGGTCGAGGAGTGGGGCATTCCCGCAGCCATCCTGACCGAGTTTCTCGATGGTCGCCGCGTCGAGATTGCACGCACCGGCGACTACACGGTCCTCGTGCTCTTCTCCGTCGGCACCAGCAAGGGCAAGTGGGGCGCGCTGCTTGAAAATCTCTTCGAGTTCAAGCGGCTCTACGATACCGACGCCGATCTCATCGAGGTTATGCCGGAGCTGGTGTCGAAGCACCCTGCGCGCTATCGCGGCGTCACGTTGCGCGAGCTGAGCGATGAAATGCACGCGGCGATGATCGAGCTGAACCTCTCCAACCTGGTCAACGCCGCATGCGATGAGGACTTCGACCCCATCCTCACCCCCACGCAGGCCTACCAGAAGCTGATCCGCGGCCAGACCAACAGAATCCCGTTCGAACAGATGGCTGGACGCATCGCCGCCGTCATGCTGGTCCCGTATCCGCCGGGCATCCCCATGAGCATGCCCGGCGAACGCTTGGGCGATGCCAACAGCCCCGTCGTCAAACTCATTCTTGCCATGGAGGAGTTCGGTCAGCGCTTTCCCGGTTTCGAGCGCGAGGTCCACGGCATCGAGACAGACGCCGATGGAAAATACTGGATGCGCGCGGTCACAGAGGAGCCGAAAGGCCGCAAGCCGAAGACTACCGCCGCCAAAGCGAAGAAGAGGGCGCCAAGCTCCAAGTCAGCACGAGAGACATCGAAGTAGTCGCGTCGCTGCGCTATCTGCCTGGATCCGTCCCTGTCGTCTCGTGGCATGCGCCGACGCATCGCGACCGATACCTCGAACGCGCGACTGAGTCCTATGTATGCGAGCTATAGCATTTTCGGTATTGGTGTAGACCGTCCAGCGAGGCTATTGTGGCTTTTCTTAACGGAAAAGCCACGTCTCACTGAAATGCCGCAGACCACAGTATTACCGAAAATGCTTTTAGAACTCAGGACCAAACACAACATCTGGTCAGGGATGCCCTCAAGCTGATAGCGTGTCTCGCATGCTCACGCGAGAACTGACGCTTATCTGCCTGTTCATTGCACCTGCAACCACATTGATCGCGCAGACGATTCCGCCGGAACCAGCGAATGAGGCGCGAGTGGATCGGCTTCTGAAGCAAATGACTCTGGAAGATAAGATGAACCTGATCCGGGGAACTTCGGAGCCGGACCAGACCAGTCAAGGGCAGGCAGGGTATCTCCCCGGCGTACCCCGCCTCGGGATCCCGTCCTTGCGCCTAGCGGACGGACCTCCCGGGGTGTTGACCAGAGTCGCATCGCAGGCACAGACGGCGACCATGGGTGTCGCTGCTACCTGGAGCGTTACAGATGCGGAGCAGAACGGCGTTGCAATCGGCCGCGAGGCACGATCGTTGGGCATTGACGTTGTGCTGCAGCCGTTCATCAATATCGATCGCGACATTACCTTTGCACGCTCTTACAACACGCTCGGCGAGGATCCTATGCTTGCCGGAGAGATGGGGGCAGCCGAGATCCGCGGCGAGCAGGCACAGGGCGTCATGTCGCAGGCGAAGCACTTTGTTGCCTACGACACGGATTCATTCAATGTCTTCGTAGACCAGCAAACGCTCCACGAAGTCTACGTGGCGCCCTTTGCGGCCGCAGTGCGAGCGGGCGTCGCCTCGATCATGTGCTCCTATAACAAAATCAACGGGAGCTTTGCCTGCGGCAACGCGGATAATCTGAAAACGATTCTGCGGGGCGAATTGGGCTTCAAGGGCTTTATTACCTCGGACTGGGGCGGAGTGCACAATGTGCACTTTCTCAATGAAGGGCTGACGATGGAGATGCCCGGCGAAGTTCCTGCGAACAGCCCCTTTGCAGGCATGATTCATGACTACTTCGACGTGCGGTCTGCCGCATCCGGGGCGCCCACCAAGCCCAACCTCGCAGCGCTGGCCGGCATGCTCGGCGGAACCATTCCAGAAGAACGCTCGGCTAAAGGCCTGGACCTATCGGGCTTCCCGATGGACTCCGACCCGCACACACTGCGGGATGCACTCGCGGACGGCTCCATCAAGGAGGCGACGATCACTGAAGCGGCGCGGCATGTCCTCTACGAGATGGATCGCTTCGGCTATCTGGATGGAAAGCAGAAGCACAACGTGACAGCACAGGATTTAGACGGGAACGGCAAGATCATCGAAAAGACGGCAGAGGACGCTGCTGTTCTTCTCAAGAATGAAGGCGGCATTCTCCCGTTGAAGCCGGAGGACCTGAACAGCCTTGCGCTGATTGGACCGACTGCAGGTCAGGTGGCCTCTATCGGGACGTTTGGCGAACGCTCACCGGGTATGCCGGAGTTGCAGGTTGGACCGCTGGATGCCTTGAAAAAACTGGCGCCTGCCGCAAACGTCACCTTTGCGGTGGCAGATGACATGACAGGCCAGACGATTCCGGCGGCCTTGTTCTCCCATGACGGAAAGCCGGGCCTCGAACGCACCGATGCCTCCGGCAGCAAGTCCTCCGACGCCACCATCGATTTCACCAAGGCGAACGGCAAGCCGATGCCTGCGAACAGCATCGTGACATGGACAGGAACAATTAGCATTCCGGCTGGCGGGGAGTATTGGTTCTACCTACAGGCGCTCGGCACGCGCAGCATCTTGTCCCTGGATGGTAAAGAGGTGGGTAGAACCGGCGCGATGAAGGGAACGGTCCACGGCGACGTGCAGCACGCCGACCAGGACAACGGCATCCCCACTACGGATGGCCTGGACAATGTACGGCGGGCGATACAACTCACAAAGGGAGCGCACACGATTGAGGTTGCGACCTCTGTCGACACGTCCAACGAGCCAGTGCAGGTCCGCCTCAACTGGACGACGCCGGAGAGCCGGAAGGCGGACCACGACGCTGCAATCGCGGCAGCCAGATCGTCGAAGATTGCTATAGTGTTTGCCTGGACAAGAGACAAACCGCATTTCTCCCTACCCGGAGACCAGGACAAGCTGATCGAAGAGATCGCCGCCGCGAATGCAAACACGATCGTTGTTCTAAACACCAGTCAACCGATCGCCATGCCATGGATCGGCAGCGTGAAAGGCGTTCTGGAGATGTGGTGGCCCGGGGACGAAGGCGGCTGGGCCACTGCTAAGACGCTGCTCGGCCAGAATAATCCTGCGGGACGCCTGCCCATGACATGGGCAAAGCAGCTAACCGACTATCCTGCGACCTCGCCCGCTTACCCAGAGCGCTCAGCCAAGGGAGTGGACGGAAAGACGACCTTCTCGGAAGGTTTGCTTGTCGGTTATCGATGGTTCGACGACCAAAAGATACAGCCACTGTATCCATTCGGGTTTGGGCTCTCCTATACGACGTTCGCCCTCTCTAATTTGAGGGTGTCGCGCGAGCAAGACGGCGGCGCAAGTGTCACAGTTCACATCAAGAACACAGGCAGCAGACTGGGTGACGAGGTGCCCCAGGTATACCTGGATGCACCCTCGATCCGGCCGGAAGGAGGAGTTGCATTCGCACCGAAGACCCTTGTGGCATTCGATCGTGTCACGATGAAGCCCTCCGAAGAGCGAGATATTCAACTCCACATCGCACCGCGCGCATTTGAGTATTGGTCGGTAAAAGAGAGCCGATGGAAGAGAGCGAACGGGGTAAGAACCATAAGGGCCGGCAGCTTCTCACAGGACCTGAATCTGAGCGCCCAGATTCAATAGAGCAAACGAGCCTCGGTCACGTTCACCACCGGTACCGTTGCTCGGCGCCACCCGAAAGTACCACCAGCGCACGGTCCTCTTTCGGCAGCGCACCCATCAGCCGCCTCCGTGCCGGGCTGTCCAGCACGAAGACTGCATTCGACAGCGCATCGCTGTCCGTAGCCGAAGGCGCAATCACTGTCGCCTGCAGCCGTCCCTCCACCGGGCGCAGCGTACGCGGATCCATAATGTGACAGTACTGGTGACCATTGACGACGAAGTGCTTCTCCGAGCAGTTCGCTGTGGAGAGCGATGTATCCCGCAGCATCACCGTCGACAGTGCAGCGCCGGCATGCAGCGGATCGGGCACACGCACCTTCCAGCCGGTTGCGCCCGGAGGGGCCCCCAATCCGTAAATGGTGCTCGAGCCGGCAGAGAGCAGTGCCGCATGCACGCCATCTTCACGCAACGCATCCACCGCGGCATCCACAGCAAAACCCTTCCCAATGCCGCCGGGATCCAGTTCCAAGCCTGGCGTTGTGAATCGCACTGTTCGCGTGCCCGCGTCGAGCCCCACGCGTCGCCAGCCCGTCACCGCACGGACTTTCGCAAGCTCCGCATCGCTCGGCACATGGCCCGTGCTGCGGAAGAAGCCCCACGCCTTCATCAACCGCCCGACCGTGAGATCGAACGCGCCATCCGAGCGCGCACTCCATCCGAGCGAGTCTTTCAAAAAGCGGAACGTCTCCGGATCGGTGGTCACCGGTGCTGTGGCGGCATCACGATTGATCCGCGACAGCTCACTCTCCGGTCGGTAGTTGCTCAACAACGCTTCGAGATCATCCACGATGCCGAATACACGCGCCGCCTCACGATTCGCCGTTGCTGCGCTGCTTGCATAAACATATAAGGTGAAGTCCGTGCCCATCGCAGGATGCACCCGCGTGTACAGCGTCTCCGCCGGGTTTTCCACCTTAGCGAAGCTGGGATGAGAAACCACCGCAGTCAGCACACTTGCGACTAGAAGGCTGACTCGCCGTCTCGCTGACCTGCCGACTCGCTCCTTCAGAGATACGCTTCCATCTTCGTCGCCATCGCCTCTTCCAGCGTGATGCGCCGCTTCTGTCGATAGGCCAGGTTCGACATATGCGCAGCAATCGCCGACTTATAGCCGATCTCCACCGATGCGTTCGGCTGCTTGCGATCGCGGATGCACTCAAACCAGTTCGCCATGTGATCGGTGTCCTTCGACTGGCCCTTGGTGGCTGTCCCATCCGGATTGTTCGTCTTCTCCGGCAGATAATCGATCGACGATATCGACTTCCCTGTCACCATATCGTTCGATCCAGACACATGCTGGATCGTCCCCTTGTCGCCCAGGATGTGTTCACCCAACCCATAGCGGCTATTGCTGAACGTCGACTGCCAGTTCACCAGCATATTGTCATACTCCAGCGACGCCATGATCGTGTCCGGCACCTGGCGCCGATCCTTCTCCGAAAACACGCCGCCCATCATCTCCGCAGACTTCGGCAGGTCCAGGTCGAGCGCCGAGATGATCCACGCCACCTGATGCACCATGTTCTCCGTCACGTTGCCGCCGGAGAACTCCCAGAACAGCCGCCAGTTGATGAACTTGAAGCCATCGAACTTCCCTTCCTTGCGCCCATCCAAAAACAGCTTCCAGTTCACGTGCTCCGGATTGCAGTCCGCTGGCACCGGCCGCACCCACTGCCCTTTGCCGATCGGCGTGTTGCGGCTCATCCACGCATCCACACTGCACACCTTACCCACCTTGCCGCTCTTCACCCATTGCTTCGCATCCTTCAACTCGCCGGAGCTCTCATGCTGCAGCCCGATCTGCACGACCTGCTTCGACGCAGACGCTGCCTTCCGGCACGCTACCGCCTCCGGGATATCCCACGTCATCGTCTTCTCGGAGTACAGATCCTTTCCTGCATCGAGCGCCGCTACAAAGTATTTTTTATGCAGATGCAGCGGCGTCGCGTTGATCACCGCATCCACATCCTTGCTCGCCAGCAGTTTCATCGGATCGTCGTACATCGTCGCGTTCGGCAGCATCTGCTTCGCCATGTCGCGCCGCCGGCTGTAGATATCCGCCACCGCAACGCACTCGATGTTCGGCTGTTTCAGCGCGGTCTTCAGATCCTCCATACCGCGATCACCCGCGCCGATCAACCCGATGCGAATACGATCGTTCGCGCCCAACGCGCGCGCCGTCGGCAACAACGCCGCTGCCGCCATCCCCATCCCTGCCTGCCCCAAGAACTCCCGCCGTGTCGTCATCTCTCTCCTTCTCTAACTGTCATCCTGAACGAGGCGAAGGACCTGCAGTCCGCCCGCGCCGCCACCACCCTGGGTGCCCCGCGTCTCATAGAGACGTGGGATCTAGAAACGTGGGTTTTCTAGAGACGTGGGGATCAGCAATTCGCCCCAGCCCCCGCCAGCACCTTCTTCAACCCCGCCATACTCACGCGTGTCGATGCCTCCGGCGTTCCCGCGCCGCGCCAATGCGTCTCCAGACTCACGGCGTAGTGATAGCGCATCTTCAGCAAAGCGCGAATCTGCCCCGGCCAATCCACCACGCCGGCGCCCACCGGCGCCCACGCATGCTTGCCGCCGCCCAGCTCTACCACGTCCTTTGCATGGCAGTGGCCGATGCGCGACTTCGGCAACAAATCAAAACCCTTGCTGTACGGATATTCTCCGATAGCGGCTGCGTTTCCCGGATCCCAGTTCAACATGAAGTTCTTATTCGTAACCGCCGCTAGCGTTCTTTTCGACTCCGCACCCGTGGCGGTGTTGCAACTCATCTCGTTTTCCAGCAGCAGGATCAGCCCTTCCTTCTCACAGCGCACCGCCGCCTCGCGCAGCTTCTTGTCCATCGCCGCGCGATACGGCGTCTGGTCCTCCAGACGCCAGAAGTCGAAGCAGCGAATGCGATCCGTCTGGAAGGCTTTTGCCAACTGGATGCAGCGCTCCAGCAGCTTGTCCTGCGCACTCATATCGAAGTCGGCATGGAACTGGTCGCGTTTCTCGCTCTGCTTCGAGATCGGCGCACCCGGCCAATCCACCTTGAAGAGCGGGCTCGCAATATCGGTCACACGCAGCCGGTGCGCCTCCAGTATCTTCCGTGCCTCGTCCACTTCCTTGGCATTCAGCTCGGTAATGTTCTTGTTCCACATCCCGCGCAGCTCGATCCAGCTCAGCCCGAAGTCCTTCGCTGCGACCGTACATGCCTTCTCAAAATCCTGCGTGATCTCGTCGTTGATCACTGCCAGCCGGAACGGGCATTCGCTCATACATGCACTCCCATTGTCTCCAGATACTGCTTGCTCATCTCGGCGCTCTGCTCAGGGGTCCGCGTGGCGCCGGGCCGTTCACCGTCCAGCTCCACAACACCCCAGCCGCGGAAGTGCTCCGCCTCTAGTGCTGCAAACAGCGCCTTGAAGTCCACCCGGCCTTGTCCCAGCTCGACAAATTGGTAACCGCCACGGGCACTTGAAGAGTTTGTCACATCTTTCAAGTGCAGGAACAGCAGACGCCGTCCGTACTTGCGCACCGCCGCCGCCGGATCGCCGCCGCCCTGCAGGTAGTGCGCTACATCCAGCTCCAGCTTCACATACTTCGGGTCGGCTGCCGCCAGAATGGCATCTGTGGCCTCCGGCGTTTGCCCGATCGTGCCCATATGGTTGTGAAAACCGGTTTGAATACCGAACTCCGCCGCACGTTTGCCGATTTCGGTCAGCATCTCGCCCTGCCGCTTGTAGTCTGCCGCGGAGAATGTCTGATTCCCTTTGAAGTTCCCCGCGCCAATCACCTGCAGGTACTTCCCACCCGCTGCCTGCATGTACTTGGCATGGTCGGCATGCATGTCAATCGTCTCTTTTTCCTTTGCCGGATCCAATGGACAGCCGCCGCTCGACAACGCCACGAAGAGCAGTTTGTGCTCGGCCAGCGCCGCCGCCAGCGTCTTTGGGTCCGGATGCTCCTTCACCACATTCGCGCGCAGCTGGATCCCCGGATAGCCGGTCGCGGCAATCTGCTCAATCGCCTCGCCATCGCGCCCGTCCCAGGTAATCGCCGCATAGCCCACTCGCAGATCCCAAGCGCCGCGATGCACCGGCATATCGAACAGTGAGAGATCCATCGGCGGATACAACCGCGCCGGACCGGTCATCGCTTTCGCCTTCTGTAACCACGGCGAGCACGCACTCACCGCCCCCACCGTAGCCAGCCCCGCCATCAGCTGCCGTCGTGTCACATCCATGCCGTCCTCCACTCCATCCAACAACTACGCCCAACCGTATACGGTAACGTTAACTCAATCAGCCATCCTAAACCCAAAAAGCAGCAACTCAGAAAGTAGCTACGAAGTGGTCAGCGGAGGGCCTGACGGCCCTAAGCGAATCAGCAAACCTCGAAGCACCGGTTCATCCTGACCCTGGGAGGGGAAGAGCCTGCAGTCTCCAGGCAGCGCTACCACCTGGGTGTCCCGCAATCTCAAAGGGGTGTAGAGCAGAAGCCGGGATGATGTCATGTATTGAGTGAGGCGTTATAGGCATTTTCTTTGGCGAAAATGCCTGACGAGAGTGGCGCTTCACCTTACAGCAACCCGGCTTCTGCTTTAGTCTCCGCAAGACACAATCCACACTCACGAACGTCTGGGCCGAAGACTCGCCAACCGCTCCCGAACCGTTTTTGAAGCGTCGGCGCTTCAAAATTTTACCGTGGCCGCAAAGTTCAATACCCGCGGCGCATACCCCGATAGCGGCGCCGTTACCTGTCCAAAGTTTGTGCTCGTCAGACTCGTCCCCGGGTTCGCAAAATTAGGATGGTTCAGCGCGTTGAATGCATCCGCGCGCAGCTGCAGCGCGATCGACTCATGCACCGGAATGGTCCGGAACAACGATGCATCGAAGGTCGCCAGCCCCGGTCCGTAGTAGCCGTTCTTCGGCGCGTTGCCATAAGTCAAACCCGTCGGCTGTACAAACGCACTGGTATCGAACCACTGTTTGCCGGAACCGATGGAGCCAATCCTGTGGAAGGACGCAATCTGATTGGGCAACTGGACGGTGTTGCCCGGTGCATTCAGACTGCTTGCGCTTGCCTGCAAAAATAGCGGGGTGCCGGTGTCGGCGCTCCATACCGTACTTGCCTGCCAACCGCCCAGAGCCGCGGCGCCAATGCCATGCTGCAGCAGCGGCTTGTTGCGCCCGAATGGCAGCTCGTAGATGATGCTCTGGCTATAGGTCACGCGGCGATCCCAGTTTACCGGCGCGTAGTCACGCTGCGGATCGAGATAGAAGTCGAAGGTGGCCAGCCCGGTTGTGGAGGAGACATAGCCCATCGCCTTCTGGAAGGCGAGCCCGCTGGTCCAGCTCAACCCATTCTGAAAGCGGTGGGTCACCTTCACCTGCAGGCCGTTGTAGTTGCTGCTCGTCCCTTTGGCCATGATCGTGGTTGAGGCGGTGCGGCCGAAAGCGAGATATTCCGGCTGCCCCTTGGCCCCGGCTCCCGCTATCAGGCCTGCATTGATGTTGTAGTACGACGGCACATGCCGCCCCTGGTTGCCCACGTAGGCAAAGTCCGCCACCCAGCCGCGGCCAAAGTCCTGCTGCACCGCCAGGTTGTAGCTCATCACGTAGGGGTCTTTGTAGTCCGGGTTCACCACGTTCCAGCTCGAGGTCAGCGGAGCATTCGTGATGATGCCGTTGGCCGGGATCGCCGATACGGGCGCCGCCGGAAAGCCATTCTCAAGCGTTGCTACGGAACCGTCCGTGCGCAGCGCTGCCGTGTAGCTGCTGGTCGGGTTGAAGGATACGTTCTGGCGCACCGGGTAGTTGTAGGCGTAGTTGTTGTCCTGGAATGGCGTATGGCTGATGCCGAAGCCGGCGCGAACCACCGTGCGATTGCCCACGCGGTAGGCAGCGCCCACCCGCGGCTCGAAGTTCTTGTTGTTCACCGGCAGACCCAGATCGCTCGGCACCGATCCGTAGCCTGCCACGTGCAGCGTATTGTCGGCCGGGCTGTATTGCGAAAAGCCGCCCTTGTTCTTCGGGTTCGCCGGCGGATAGAACTCCCAGCGCACACCATAGGTCAGCGTCAGGTTGTGCGTGGCCTGCCAGGTGTCCTGCACGTATGCGAAGTAGAGCGTTTGCCGCCAGCTCGCATCGCCCACATTCACATCGCGCCCCACCAGGTTCGGCACATCCAGCACGAAGCTGGCAAAGTCGTTGCCATAGCTCGTCTTCTGTCCCGGCGCATTCAGTCCGGTCTGTCCTTCGGCGTACTCGAAGATGCCGCGCGGCGAATAGGTCTGCCCTTGCGTCAGGTCATCGCGCACCCGCCGCACCTCGAAGCCGAACTTCAACGAGTGGTTGCCGAAGATGTCGGTCCACGAGTTCGCCGCATCGATGTTGCTCTCGCCGCGGTTCCACGGAATGCTCGCGCTGTAGCCCACCAGCGGGCTCGCACCCGACAGCGTTGCATTCGCGTAACCGGGAACGCTGACCGCGGCCAGACCGCTGGTGAAGGCGCTCACGTTCACGCCGGGAATGCCGATAGCGTTCGACGCGTCGGTGCCATAGTCGGTCTGTCGCGCGTTGTTGCGGTAGTGGTTCACGCCCACGCGCACGCCGGTCAATAGCCGTGGGGAGAAGACATGCGTGTACTCGCCCGCCGTGTTGTACGTGTTGTTCGTGCCATTGCCCTGGAAGCCGCCACCGCCTGCCGGACCGCCTGCCGCGCCAAACGCCGGCTGCTGGAAGGTCTCGACAGTCTGGTGACTGAAGCGATAGGTCAGATCATCCTCAGCGCGCAGCCGCTGATCCAGCTTGATGTCGTACGAGGTCGCATCCTGCGTGAAGCCCAGGTTCTCCTGAAAGTTGTTCACTGTGCCCGCGCCGGGAACATTCGGCAGCGGCAGCAGGCTCAGGATTCTCGTCGCGACCGGACTGAAGCGTTTGGGATTGATCTGATTGTCGAGGAATTGCTGCCGACCTGTGCCATCCGCATTGCCGGTCGCCGGATCATAGATCGGCGTCGGGCTCGCGCTCAGATCGCCATTGCGAAAGGCCGCGGTCGGCAACGAGAACTGATTGAACTGGCTCTGGTGGTTCTGGTAGCGCAGAAAATCCGCGAAGAAGAATGTCTTGTCCTTGAAAATCGGACCCTCGATGGTTGCGCCGTAGTAGTTGTTGGTAAAGCGCGGGAACTTGCCCGTGTTGTTGAAGTAGCTGCGCGCGCCGGTCGTGCTCACCTCGTTGTATTCATACGCCGAGCCGTGAAACTGATTGGTGCCCGACTTCAGCACTACGTTCGTCACCGCGCCAGCCGCCCGTCCGAACTCCGGCGCGTAATTGCTTGTCTCCACATCCACTGTCTGGATCGCCGCCGCCGGCGGGATGTACACCTGCAACAGCCCGGTACGCTCGTTGTCGTCAATACCCTCCAATTGCAGGTTGTTCGCCAGCTCCGCCTGCCCGTTTACCTGGAAGGACTGCGAGTTCTGCGCATCAAAGAATGATGAGTGGTCATAGATAGGCGCGCTCACGCCCGGAACCAGCGACTCCAGTGCCTGGAAGTTGCGGCTGTTGCCTACCGGCAGGTCGCTTACCTGCTTGGTCTCGATCTGCGCGCTTACGTCGGCACGGTCGGTCTGCAGGGCGGGCGCCTGGTCGGTCACCGTCACCGTCTGTGCCGCACTGCCGGCCTTCAGCGCCACGTCGGTACGGTTGGTCGTGTTCACCGTCGCCTGCACGTCCTTGGTCACGGAGCCGGAGAAGCCCTGATCCTCCACCTTCACCGTGTACACACCCGGCGGCAGGAAGGTGAACTCATAGTTGCCACTGTCGTTCGTCTGGTGCGTATACGCCTGACCGGTGCCCTGATTTGTAAGCGTCACGGTGGCATGGCCGAGCGCCGCACCGGAGCTGTCGGTCACCGTACCCACGAGGGTCGCCGTCGTCGCCTGCGCCCGCGCCCGGGTTCCGCCCGCAGTCAGCAGCAACAGCAATGCCGCCAGCTGCCATACACTGCTGCCCCTCATCTGTCTTGCCCGCATGCACCGCGCCTCTCAAAAAAAGTTCCCCACCCCACGGGGTGCTGGTAGCGCGGACCCCACATGGATAACAAAGCCGTCGCGCCGCAGCGAACAAATGCCGCGCCTCTCTTGCTGGGTCTCTCGCCGGCCTCTCGCTCCAAAGCACAGAAAGGGAAATTTCCGCCGCCCCGAGGGAACTTACTCTCGAAAAACATCCCTAGTCAAGAGGTCAGGCAGATTCTCCCGGAGACTGGCTGGCCGCGAAAGCGCCTCATCGGCATCGCAGTCGCTGATCTGCAGCTTGTTCAAGGGAAATATGGAAGAAGGGTGTTTCCAGCCACTGGCGGGGACGTGGAGAGGGGATGAGTGGTTCAGGGGCAACCGGCAAACCACCCTGGCCACATCCGTGGGAATTGTCTCGTAGGCTCAGCCACCACAGATGTGCCCAGGTCTCGCTTCTGAGACCTGGGTCCGAGCCGGGACGCGGATGCCTAAAACGAGATCTTCAAAGCAAATTGCAGCTCGCGCTCCGGAGGCGACAGCAGGACCGAGGTGATGGTCCCAAAGGCAGGGTCCTGCACCGCCGAGTCGGGCATGGCAAAGTGCGGCGTGTTGGTCACGTTGAAGGCCTCCACGCGGAACTCGGTACTCACTCGCTCAAAGGCGGTGTTCTTGACGAGCGATGCGTCCAGATTTTGTATCGCTGGACCGCGCACCGTCGTATACGTGCGGCCGATTGTGCCAAATTGATAGGCCGGCGGTGTCACGAATGCACTCTGATTGAACCAGGCCTCCACCCGTTGTTGATTTGTCCGGTTCCCATGGATGATCGGGTCGACGCCGGGAACAGGATCGGGCCGGTTCGCTGCGCCCACCCCGGCCGCGCTCAACGTTAGGGGGAAACCGCTCTGTTCCGTGCCGATACCGGTAAGCTCCCAGCCGCCGGCAAACTTGTTCGCCACGGCATTCATATTGCTGCCAAAATATTTGCCGCGGCCAAAGGGCAGCTCGACTACCGCATTCACAATCAGATTCTGCGGCTGATCGACCTCCGAAACCGCCCGCTCCGCGCCCAGGTCGTAATAGTTCTGCACTGTCGTCGTGTTCGATGGGCCGATTGGCGCATTCGACGCATTCACATTTGAAATCAGCTTGCTCCATGTATACGAGACCAGCAGCGTCACCCCGTGCGTCTCCCGCTTCACCAGCTTGGTCTGCAGCGAGTGATACGTCGATGCGCCATAGGGCGCGTTTACCTCTTGCACACTGAGAAACTGTGGATAGGGCAGCAGCAATTGACGGCGCGCTACCGTGGCGTTGGCCAGCGTGCCCACCTTCACGGACTGCTGGAACGGGTTGGGCACCAGATCGGTCAGGCTGTTCTGCAGCGCGAGATACTTCGGGTCCAGCGTATTCTCGTCAAAGGTGCCGGTCAGGTGTTCTCCGCGCGATCCCGAATACCCGATGTCCAGCAGCACCGACGATGGAAACTGCTGCTGCACGTCGAAGTTCCATTGCAACGAGTCGGGCGTCGCCGGGTCATGCGCCCACACCGTCAGCGCCTGCCCCAGTTGTGTCCCCGCGCCCAGCATACTTCCCGTCGGCTCCACTAATCCCTGCGGAAAGGGGTTGCGCAGCAGATTCGCCGGAGTCAGTCCCCCGTTGTTCGAGGCGTTCCACGACGTGGAAGAGGCAAAACCCAGACTTGGCGAAAAACCGACCGCATTGTTGGTGATCTCGAGCGGCGCATAGGAGATGCCAAAGCCGCCGCGTACCGATGTTGTGGCATGGGGGCTGTAGGCAAAGCCGACCCGCGGTCCCACATTGCTGTGCTGCCGCGTGTACACATTGCGCGGCGTCGATCCGGTCGCGGCAAACACCAGCCCTCCGCTCAGGTCGGGAAAGCTCGTGTTCGCCGCTGGACTGGCGATCGTGGGATCGAAGTAGTTCAGTTCATTATGCCGGTCCACATACGGGGACTCTCCGTCGTAGCGGATGCCGACATTCACCGTCAGGTTCTGCCGCAACCGGATATCGTCCTGCACGTACACTGCCCCGTACAGGTTCTGCATCTCTACGCCGGAGCCGACAGGAATGGTGCCGGAGCTACCTGCGCCCAGTAAAAAGCTCGCAAATCCATCCCCTATTCCATTTTTGGTCTGCGTGGCAATCGGTCCCTGCGTCTGGGCAATCGCAAAGCTGTAACTGCCGCCGCTGTTCGCCACACTGAAGAAATTAATCCGATGCAGGCGTCCATCCGCTCCAAAGGAAAGACTGTGCCGCCCCACTTGTTTTGAGAAAGAGATCAGCAGCGCGTGGGAGTCGTTGCCGTTGTTCAAATAGCTCTGTCCGGCCAAGCCGCTATAACCGCCGCCAATGTTCACCGCGGGAAACATGGGGATGGTAATGGCGCTCACCAGCGACGCGGGAAAGCCCAGCGTGCTGTTATCGAATCCGTAGCTCAACGTCTGCCGCATCTGGTACCAGCGCGCGTAGCCATAGTTCACGTTCATCAGCAGCGAAGGAGAAAAAGCATAGATGTTGTCGAAGGCGAACGACTGATTGGTGAAGGTCGTCGTTCCCGCGGCGCTCGCTCCCGTCGATGCCACGTTGCCGTAGGTGTTGGGCTGCGTCAGCGGCGTACGGCTGTAGGCATAGCGGCCGGACAGGTGATACTTCCGAGTTACATTCTGGTCGATACGCAGGCTGGCGATGTCCTGGCGCAACGTCAGCGGCGCATTGCTGAGAAAATTCGAGACCGTTGCGCCCGGCGCACCGTAGTTGGGCAGCGGATAGAATGCCGCCATTTTCAATGCCACCGGGTCCAGCAGGTTTGCCGGAATCACGTTTCCGGCAAAGCCGGTCCTTACCTTCTGTCCGGCGGCATTGGTCGTCGTGGTGAAAGGGTTGTAGATGGTAGGCGTGCCATGATACGCCGGCAGACCGCTGAAGTTCCCCATGCGCTCTTCGGCAGTCGGCACCGTCCCGATGAACGTGTTGCCCTGCAGACGGCTGGTCCCCTGGTACGAGCCGAAGAAGAAGGTACGGTTCTTCCCGTTGTACAGCCCCGGTAGCGACAGCGGGCCGCCGATGGTGCCGCCATACTGGTTCATCCGAAAGGGTGCGCGCGGATTCCCCCCTCGCTTGTTAAACCAGTCGTTCGCGTCAAACACCGAGTTCCGGACAAAGTCGAATGCGTTTCCATGGAACTGGTTCGTCCCGCTCTTGGTCGTCACGTTGATCACGCCGCCTGCATACCGCCCGTACTCGGCGGAGAGGTTGCTCGACTGCACCTTGAACTCCTGCGTATCGTCCACCGTCGGCAAGGTCGTGATCTGGTCGAAGAAACCCGCGGAGCTCGGTACGCCGTCGATCAGAAACTCGTTCGCCTGCGAGCGGCCGCCGTTAATGGAGAAGTTTGAATCCCACGTCGAGTTGACCGGCACATCGCCGAACTGCCCATACGCCGAAGCCGAAAACGTAACTCCCGGCGTGAGCGCGATCAGGCGAAAGGTGCTCCTGCCGTTCAACGGCAGATTCTCCACTGTCTTGCCGGTAATCACCTGGCCCAGCGAAGAGGTCTGCGTGTCCAGTTGCGGTGGCTCGGCCGATACGGTCACGCTCTCGTTTACCGCGCCTACTTCAATCTTCAGATCGACCTTCGCCGCCTGCGCTACCTGCAGGCTCAGGTCATGCTGAACCGTCGACTTAAAGCCCGGCTTGCTGACCACGATCTCGTAATGATCGCCCGGCGCCAGTTCAGGAATGGTGTAGTTGCCGTGCTCATCGGTCACGGCGGTGATGCGCACACCGCGCGTTGGATCGCTTACCGCCACTTCGGCCCCGGCGACACTGCCGCCGGATGAATCCGTGACCTGTCCGGTAAGCGAGGCCGTCTGCTGCTGTCCAAAAGCAGGAAGCAGGAAGCACAGGAATGAAAACGATAGAAAAATGCGAAGCAAACGCGTTGTCATGAAACAGGCCTCAGAGGAAACATTCAAAATTGCGATCGTTGTCTTGCGGGAACCGAGCCAGCCATCCTGCCGACGCCTGCCACAGGATCGCCAGATCTCTTCTCTGCCTTGGTCGTTCGCCTTCTTTGCAATCGATTACATGTCGTGGGCGCAAGTATTTCTACAAACGCATCTGTATGTCAAAAGAAAAATTCCATCAGTCGATCCTGCACATCGTCCCCACCCACTGGCCGGCTGTGGCAGTATGGCGGAGTGGCGCTCGCACCCATCGTCAACCAACGGCTCTACCAACAGGTCGCAGACAGCATCCGTCAGCAGATTCACAGCGGCGCCATGCCGCCGGGCTCGCGCCTGCCCTCCGAGAAGGTGCTCGCACAGCAGCTCGGCGTGAGCCGACCCACGGTGCGCGAGGCCATGATCGCGCTCGAGATCGCCGGCCTGGTCGAGATACGCACTGGCTCCGGCTCCTATGTGCGCAACCGCGCGTCCACGCTGCCGCCTACGGTCGATACCGGCCCCGGGCCCATCGAGCTGCTGAATGCGCGCATGATCATTGAAGGCGAGATCGCCGCGGAGGCCGCGCAGAAGGCCACCGCGGAGGATCTGGATGGCATCGCCGCCACGCTGCACGAGATGGAGTCGCTGATCGCACGCGGCGAGCACAGCCGCGCCGTCGATCAGAGCTTCCACGTGCTCATCGCACGCGCCAGCGGTAACGATGTGCTTGCTTCGATCGTCGGCGAACTTTGGGCCGGCATGTTCTCCCCGCTCTTCCACCAGTTCAGCGAGCGCACGCGCCTGGTGCGCCGGCAGGACGCCGCACTCACCGAGCACCGCGCGATCTACGCCGCGCTCCGCACCCGCGACGCACTCGGTGCACGCGCCGCCATGCGCCAACACCTGATGCAGGTACAAGCTATCCTCACCGACGCCGAACTCTCGAAAGACTGAACGGCGACGTGCATTCCGGTCACGTATTTCGGCATGATTTGGATCCTAAGTAAGCGCTTCCTATGCACGGTCTGCAGCGCGACAAGCCATGTCGCCACCTAGAGGGCACTGTCAGGCTGTCAGACAGATTCAGCCCTCGCAGACGTGCACATAGGTACACTACGGCCAGCGCATTTTCTCGGTATGCGTCTCGGTTGGCTCACAGTGTCTGGCTCACAGTATTGGGGCTCACAGTATCGGGAAACATGCGCCTTCGGTGATTCGATGCCTCTCCTTCATCCAGATCGACTCTTCCCACCCGATCCAGAGGTCAGCCGGATCGCTCGCAGGATCTTCGAACAGATCCACACACGCCCTATCCTGAGCCCGCATGGACACACCGATCCGCGATGGTTTGCCGACGACATGGCATTTCCCGATCCGACGGCACTCTTTCTGCTGCCCGATCACTACGTGCTGCGGATGCTCTACAGCCAAGGCATCGCGATGGAGACGCTGCGGCAAGGCACGGACCCGAAGAAGGCTCAGGAGGTGTGGCGGCTCTTTGCCGCCCACTATCACCTGTTCCGCGGCACACCGACGCGAATGTGGCTCGATTATGCATTTCAGGAGCTCTTCGGTCTCGAGCAGCGACTGAGCGGAGAGACGGCAGATCTCTACTGGGAGACGATCTCGGAGCGGCTCGCGGCGGAGGACTTTCGTCCCCGCGCGCTCTACGACCGCTTTCGCATCGAGGTTTTGGCAACGACCGATAGTGCACTCGATAGCCTGGCCGCGCATGCCTCCATCCGCAAATCCGGCTGGAACGGCCGCATCATTCCCACCTTTCGTCCGGACGCGGTGGTCGATCCGGACTTCGCCGGATTCCACGAGAATTTAGCCACGTTAGGCGCGATGACCGGCGAGGATACGAGTAGCTGGCGGGGATACATTGCGGCGCTGGCCGCACGCCGGCAGTTCTTCAAGACACAAGGGGCGACGGCGACCGATCATGGACATCCGACCGCGGAGACGGCGAACCTCTCGACAACGGAGGCTGAGGCACTGTTCCGCCGCGTAACCGCGACCAACGAACCCAAACCGGCCGACGCCGAGCTCTTCCGCGCGCAGATGCTGACCGAGATGGCGCACATGAGCGTGGAGGATGGTCTGGTGATGCAGCTCCATGTCGGGAGTTTTCGCAATTACAACCCGGCAGTCTTCGCGAAGTTCGGTCGCGACCAGGGTGCGGATATGCCGACACCGACCAACTACGTCCGTGCGCTTCACCCGTTGCTGGCGCGCTTCGGGAACGAAGCCGACTTCCGGCTGATCCTGTTCACGCTCGACGAATCGACATACAGCCGGGAGCTGGCGCCGCTGGCCGGTCACTATCCTGCGTTGCTGCTGGGGCCGCCGTGGTGGTTCCACGATAGCCCGGAGGGTATGTTGCGCTTCCGGCAGCAAGTGACAGAGACGGCCGGCTTCTACAACACAGCCGGCTTCAATGACGACACACGAGCCTTCCTCTCCATTCCGGGGCGGCACGATGTCGCACGACGGATGGATGCGAGTTATCTAGCCACTCTGGTGGCGGATCATCGCCTGGAAGAAGAGGAAGCGGTCGAGGTGGCACTGGAGCTGACCGGGCCGCTGGTCCGCAGAGCGTACAAGCTGGATGGAACGAGTCCCGGCAGCGATGCGAGATGACGGATAACAGGGAGACTCATCCAGAGCATTTCACTGCAGGTATAGAGAAGAGCGCGATGATCCGCCTGGCTTTTCCGTCAAGAAAAGCCACCCTTCGCGGAACTGGGTTCTACACAGCAACAGTGACAATGCTTTAGGGCCTCCCTAGAACTGGATGCGTCCCACGAATTCGATAACGCGTCCGGCGGAGGCTCCGGAGGACTTGCCGAAGTCGGGGCTGGTGATCTGGCTGGCAGCGGTGTTGAAGCCGATGGGCAGCAGGTTGAGCTTATTGAAGGTGTTGTAGCTGTTGGCCTGGAAGCGGACGACGATGTCGCGATCCGCGGCTTTGATGGTGATCTGCTTGGCCGCGCTCATGTCCGCATCGGAGTAGCAGGGGCCGTTAAACGAGTTGCGGCCGATGCCGGGCGGAATCAGCACGGGCGAGTTGATGTTGGAGGTGTCGAAGTAGGTGGTGCCGCCATTGGGAAAGTTGCCGCCGGACTTCCACGCGTCGGTCGAGCAGCTGTTGTGTGCGCCGCCGAAGTACGCCTGCGGGCGCACGGTAGCGATGGTGGCCGGGCTGGAGACCGGACCATTGGTATCGAGACGGGAGACGACTGGCGTCCAGGGGAAGCCGGTGTGGAAGGTGTAGATACCATTCAACTGCCAGCCGCTGAGCACCTCGCCGAGCAGGCCGGCGCCGTTGTGATAGCCGGGGAGCTGCCACAGGCCGGTGACGGTGATGCGGTGGCGGATGTCGTAGTCTGACGGGCCGTATTCGGTGCGGTTGTCGACCGGATAGGTCTGGTTGGCGGAGCCGTCGGCATAGTCGCCGTTCGAGACTTGATCGAGACTCTTGGCATAGGCGTAGTCCGCGTCCAGTTGCAGGCCATGCGACATGCGCTTGGTGAGGTGCAGCAGCGCCGAGTTGAAGCTGGAGTAGGAGTCGGTCTGCACGATGAAGGCCTGGGAGTAGGGCGTCTGCTGTCCCGATGGGGGACAGACATTGTTTGCTACCGTGGGCACCGTGCAAGTGGGGTAGATAAAGTTCTGGTTGACGAAGCGCGGATAAGCGTGGCCCGTGCTGCCGACATAGCTGACGGTGCCGACCATGCCATAGGGCATTTCGAACTGCGTGCCCAGGGTGTAGAGGTAGCTGTAGGGCGTCTGCGCAGTGTTCGAGACGCCGTAGACTTCGACCGGATTAATGACAACAAGGCCATTCGCATTTGGCAACGGCAGAGGCAGGCCCGTGGCTGGATTAATGCCGGTCTTGAGCCCTGGATTGACGCCGTAGCCGTTGGGCGTGTTGCCGGTGCCGACCTTGTACTGCAGCGTACCGTTCACGGTGGTGTTCCCTGGAGCGGCGCAGCAGATGCCGAAGTTGGCGTAGCCGGGGCCGTCTTCAGCGGCGTTTTCAAAGAGGTTGAAGTCCAGCCGGTCGTAGGCCAGCGCGAAGCCGCCGCGCACCACCACCTTGCCGTTGTATCGCGATGGTGAGTAGGCGAAGCCGAGCTTGGGACTGAAGTTGGCGTACTGCGGCTGGTAGAAGTGGTTGACGGGGCGAACGCCGGTGTCGATGATCTCGCGGCCGGGGGTCGAGCTGAAGTAGGGGAGGTTCACCGGGAAATCGCGGTTGTTCGGCGGCCCGAAGAACTCCCAGCGCAGCCCGGCGTTGAGGGTCAGGTTGGGTGTGGGCCGCCAGTTGTCCTGCGCGAAGGCGGCAAAGTTCTGGCTGCGGAAGTAGCGCTGCGTGATGGCAGGTCCGCCGGTTTCAGGATTGGCGAAGATGCCCTCATACTCCGGCGTGTCGTTGGCGAAGTTCCATAGACCCTGGAAGGTGTAGGTAGGACGGTTGCTGCCGAAGAGGTTGTTGTTGTCCTGCTCCCAGCGGAAGGCGCCGCCCAGGATGAGGGTGTTCGAGCCAATGGTCTTGGTGACAGTATCGCGGAACTCATACTGATTCTGCGCCAGGATGGACGGCGTAGTGTTGGCTGCCTGCGCGCCGAAGCCGATCTGGTTCGTGGTGGGGATGTTTTGGATCTGGGTGAACGGCAGGTTGTAGTTCACGGTCCCGGCCGCATCCGCGAGCGAATCGTCGTGGAAGCGGGTGTAGTTGCCGCGCAGCTCGTTCTGCAGCGTGGCATTGAAGGTGTGGATGTAGATGAGGGTCGCTTCGCTCGATAGCGGTTTGACCGGCGTATCGGCCTGGGGGCGGAAGCCGGAGCCTCCGAAGCCTGAGGTCTGATCGAACTTGGTGAAGTAGACGACGCCGGCCAGCAGATCCTTGGATGTGGCATTCCAGTCGATGCGGCCGTTCCACTGGTTGCCGCGGGAGTGGCGAGGGTAGAGGAACTGGTCGTATTCCAGATCGGCTATTCCATCCAAGCCGCCGCCGGCATAGTTGGTCTGATCCACATACTGACCTTTGCCAAGGGTGGGCGAGCCGACATCGATACCGTTGCCAACCACCTGGCAGATCTTGCTGATGTCGAGTCCCGCAAACTGCGGGTTGTTGGCGTAGATGGCGCAACCGCCGGGTGGAGGAAGCACCGTAACGACGCGGGGAGTGATGCCGGGCGAGGTGAGAATACTGTTGGCGATGCTGTTTGGCCGGGCGGCGGCGGTCATGGTGCGATAGGACGCCGTCTCACCCCACTGCTGGATGTAGGTGTTGCTGCTCTGCTTGAAGCCCTCGTAGGAGGCGAAGAAGAAGAGCTTGTTCTTGATGATGGGTCCGCCGAGAGAGGCAGCGTACTCGCGCTGCTTGTTCTGGACGCGCTGATTCAGGCCACCATCGGGCCCGGGATAGCGGGCAAAGGCATTGAGACCGGGCTCGTCATAGACGAAGTTGGCGGTCCCGTGGATGTCGTTGGTGCCGCTCTTAGTGATGGTCTTGATCTGCGCGCCGGAGTTGCGGCCATCCTCGGCAGAGAACGAGGTAGAGATCACCGTGATGGAGCCGACGGCCTCCGGATTGGGCGTAATGACGGCTGCGCCGCCATAGCCCAGCGAGTTCACGCTGACACCATCGAGCAGATAGTTATTCGCTGTCACGCGATGCCCGGATGCGGTGATCTGTACCTGGTTCTCCGTGGCGTAGATTCCGCTATTGGAGCCGCCCGCGCCCACGTTATTGGGCAGGAAATTGGAATCGCCCGCACCGTTTCGAGAGCCATCGCCTGCGATGCCGGGCATGGTGCGGAGCTGCTCATAGGGATCGCGGCCGTAGGAGGGCACGCGCTGAATCTGCTGGTTATCGACCACGCCTTGGATGGCAGCGTCGTCACGCTGCAGCGCGGCGCTGGTATCCGCATTGACCGTGACCGTGGTGGCGGCACTCCCCGGGGTCAGCTTGACGTCGGCGGTGCGGCTGCCGGCGCCGGCGACCACCACGTTGTTAAGAGTCGTGTCCTGAAAGTTGGCGGCTGTGACTTTGATACGGTAGGTGCCCGGCGGCAGCTGGCTGAAGATATAGGCGCCGTTGCCGCTGGAGACGGCGCTCCGGCCGACGTTCGTATCGACGTTGGTGAGGGTGACGGCTGCGCCGGGGATGACGGCGCCGGACGGGTCTTCGACCGTGCCCGAGATGCTCGAAGAAAACTGTGCCAGCAGCGGCGAGGTGCAGGCGAAGAACAGCAGCGCCAGAGCGCATGCGGAGCAACTGCGCCACCTGACAGAGAAGCTACGCGGAGCATCGCGCTCTACTCTATACCTGCAGTGAAACCTGCAGTGAAGATGCTTGAGCACCTGCCGAAATAACGTGAGTGCGCCGCCCAGACTCCGGGTGTGGTCTGAATCCCTGTTCATTGGCCTCTCCAAGTGTTCGTGCTGCTGGTTGCTGCTGAGTGGGTGATCTCAGTCTTATGGGCTGTCCGCGATCTGCTTGATTATTCTGTCTATTGCGCTTGTTCCTATTGCGCTTGTTTATCGCGTGGTTTCCAAGTCTGCTAATGCGCAAAGGATTACGCTTGGCGTTTGAACGAATATCAAATCGATACAGCCATAGTCAAGCAGAACACCTGCGGCGGAAACTGTGAAGCGGATATGATGATCCGCTCCGGCTTTTCTTTGCATACGGTGATGCAGACGACCCCAGAGGCTTGGCCATTCGAGGCGTGGCCATGCTCTTTAGAACAGTGACAGACACCATCATTTTGATCTGACCCTCGCTCAACCTACGGAAGACCTGCTCCGGCCCAGGAGGGAATGTTGGCCAAAGCTTCAGATCGAACCAAAGGGCATGCTGTATCAGTCGGGACAGTCGGGTTGAAGGAGGTTGCCGAGCACGTTGGCCTCTCCATCGCTACCGTCTCTCGTGTCCTGAACCGTTCTGCGGCGGCCAACCGCATCTCCACCCGCACCCAGGACCTGGTATGGGCAGCCGCTGAGGCCATGCACTATGAGCCGAACCATCTGGCGCGGGCACTGCGGCGCAAGAAGACCTACACCATGGGCGTGATGGTGCCGGAGATCAGCGAGGGCTATGCATCTTCGGTGCTGAGCGGTATCGAAGAGATCCTTCTGCAGTCCGGCTACTTCTATTTTGTCGTCAGCCATCATCACCGCAGCGATCTGCTTCACGAGTACCCGCGGCTGCTGCTGTCGCGAGCGGTCGAGGGGCTGATTGCCATCGACACACCGCTGGAGCGTCACCTGCCGATTCCCATCGTCGCTGTCTCCGGGCATCAGCGCATGGAGAATGTGACCAACCTCGAACTGGATCACACGACCGCAGTCCGCATGGCGTTGACCCATCTCTACGACCTGGGGCATCGCCGCATCGCCTTTATCCAAGGGCAGGAGTTCAGCTCCGACATGCACCACCGCTGGTCGGCCATCGCAGAGATCAGCCGGGAGCTTGGCCTGCTCGTGGATCCGCGCCTCTGTGTGCAACTGCAAGGGACCGGGGCGGGCAGCGACTCCGGCTACCAGGCGACGGCCGAGCTGCTGGAGCGACACCTGCCGTTCACGGCGATCTTTGCCTTCAACGATCACTCCGCCATCGGCGCCATGGCGCGCTTGAAGGAGGCGGGACTCGAGGTGCCTCGGGACGTTTCCGTGGTGGGCTTCGATGACATCCCCGGCGCCGCGACCCACAGCCCAAGTCTGACCACTGTGCGACAGCCGCTGCGCACCATGGGACAGATGGCAGCGACCGCCCTGCTGCAGTACATCGATCCGGAAGCGCGCAAAGATCCGGAGGCGCGCAAACCGATGCCGCCCACCCTGGTGGTGCAGCCGGACTTCGTGATTCGCCATTCCACGGCGCCGGTGCCTGCTAACAACAGAGCGCGGTCTCTGAAAGACAACGTCTCACCTTAGGCGTGAATCACCGTGACTAGGCCCTCGTCCTGCAATTGTTCGAGCAGGGTCAGCACGTCCTTCTCAAGCACGGCAGCATCAGCCTGATACTCCAGCATCAGCTCGCGGCATAAGTCGTCGACACGGATGGGAGAGCCCAACCGCCGCCACACCGAGCTGCCGGTCTCGCCCAGGCCGTAGCAGCGGCCTCGCCCTACATTCATCAGGACCACTTCCCGGTCCACCTCGGTGGCGACAGGCGTCTTGCTCCAGGAGATGACGCTCTCAGCCGTGATGGGAGTCTCGCGCGACATGGATACTCATTTCCGGCCCGGATTGTTCGGCTCCCGATGGCCTCGCATATCATACTGACACTGCGACACCCCATGCCGCACAGCACACAAGCCGGCTTTGCATCGAGCAGTCTTCCTCTGGAGCTGCGTCTTGTGCTGGGCTGCGCGCGCTGGCCCTTCACACCGGAAGACGCCGCGGCGATCCGGACGCTGGTGTCGCCTGCTGTGGACTGGACCCGTTTCCTTGCCTTGTGTCGCCACCATCGCCTTACGCCATTGGTGTATCGCGCGCTCGTCTCTTCCGGGGCAGATGTTCCGGCCGAGACACTCGCCACGCTCAAGAGTGCAGCAACGGGCAACACCATGAACACACTTGCCTACCTTGCGGAGACCGCTCGTCTTCGTGACCTGCTCCGGCAGGCGGGCATAGCGGTGCGCGTGCTCAAGGGTGTGCCGCTATCGCAGCAGGCCTTTGCCGATCCCTGCCTACGCGATGTGGGCGATATCGATCTGTTGATCGAGACTGGAACCGATCTGTCGATCGGGGCTGGAACCGAAGAGACGGCCGATCGCGTCCTGATGGCCGACGGCTTTCGGCGCAGCGATCCTACCGCGCCGTTGACGCCGCGCCGTCGCCGCTCCTGGCGCAAGCACGGCAAGGACTACACGTATCTTAACGACCGCAACGGCTTCGAGATCGACCTGCACTGGCGGCTCTTCCGCAATCCGCACATGCCGGGGAATGCATTAGCCGCTGCCGACGGAGCCGCGAGCGAAGCGATCCGGCTTGGCGATACCGAGATAGCAGTTCTGCCGGTGGAGCGCGGATTTCTGTATCTGTGCGTGCATGGCGCGCTGGACGGGTGGTTCCGCTTCAAGTCGCTGGTGGACCTGGCGGCACTGTGGCGCAGCTTCGATGAAGAGCGGCGGGCCGCCATCGCTGCTCTGGCGCAGGAGCACGCGGTACTGCCGGAGATGGCCGCCGCATTGCGGCTGGCGCAGCAACTGGCGCTGCTGCGTGCCGATGAAGTGGCTGTCTCCATGCAGCTACAGGCAAACAGCCGAGAAGTGCGCTGGATCCTGGACTATGCGCAAAGGCAGCACGTCGCACAGGCCTTTCAGCCAACGCCGGACGGCGCCGGAAGCTGGGCTCCGAAGCGCTACGAGCTGGGTCTGCGGCGCGGCTTTGCCTACCGCTTCGAGATACTGCGGCGTGTCCTGCTGCGACCGCGCGTCTGGGCCAGGTTCAATCTGCCGGACGCACTGTTTCCGCTGTATGGACTGCTCAGTCCGCTGGAGTGGGTGCTGTTTCATCAAGGCGCTGCAGCAACGGACGGCAAAGGCCGCATGCGCGCGAACCGCTGGCGTCGTTGGCGTGCCCTGTCCGGCGACGAGCGGCGGTTGCTGGCCGAAGCCGGGCTCGCGATGCTGCTGGCGCGCGGTGCGCTGTCGCTCTTGCCCATGCGACGGGTCTTTCGCTGGATGGAGCAGGCCGTGCCGCCTGCCGGGACGTCTGGAATGCCCCGGGCTGGAATGCCCCCGTCTGGAATGCCCCCGTCTGGGTCGACCGAAGCAGACGCGACCGAGATCGCAGAGAGCATCCGCTGGGCCGTGCTGACCGTGGCGCGCTATGGGCCCCTCTCCTTCGTCTGCTTTCCCCAGGCGTTAGCCGGCCACGCCATGTTGCGCCGTCGCGGCATCCGCAGCATCGTCCACTATGGCGTGCGCCGCGCGGCCGACCGCACCATGCGCGCACACACCTGGCTCGAAGTGAACCACCATATGCTGCTTGGAGGCGAGAGCGCGTTGCTGTTTGCGCCAATTCACTCGACCGGCGCGCGCAGCGAGCCCTCCTAGCGATGCTTTGATTCAGCAGGCACGCTTCAACCGACGTAGAAAAGAAGCAGCTCTCCGCTGCCCCTTCCCTTCGTTCGGAGTCCGGTCGAGATGCCAGGCGCTTTCTTGAAAGCCGGCGCGCATCTCGACTGGCCCATCTTGCAGACCGAACACTTTTCTGCGCGCAGAAATTGCATCCTACGCATAGAAAGTGAAAGGACACTTCTTCCGATGAAGGTAACTGCCGTTCTCTCTACCTCTGCCCTCTGCGCCGCCATGGTGTTCAGTGCCGGCTGCAATAAGACCGACAACTCGAAGATGAACTACGAGTCGGCCATCAACAACTACTACAAGGCGCATCCTGCCTGCCTCTGGTCCCAGCCGAAGAAGTTTCCGGTGCAGGCGGCAACCGCGGACGACGCGAAGACCGAGGGCTACGATGCACTGACGGATGCGGGCCTGCTGACACGCACTACGGCGGAGAAGAAGGTCTTCATCATCGCATCCAAGCAAGTGAACAATTACGACATCTCGGATAAGGGCCGCTCGTCCTGGACCGCGGACCCGACCCAGCCAGGGTACGGCAACTTCTGCTACGGTCACCGTGACGTATCGTCGATCGACAATTTCACCACGGGAGTGGATGGCTCCGGCGCGAAGACCGCGCAGGTGAACTACCACTACAAGATCTCGGACGCTGCCGGCTGGACGGGCACGCCGGGCATCAAGACGGCCTTCCCCACCCTCGCGACCGCGCTCTCCGGACCGCAGGCCGATACTGCGTCGCTCAACATGACTGGCGATCACTGGCAGCTAGTGAAACAGTAGAGCATTTTCAGTAATGCCGTGCAGTGTGGAGATCCACTCGGCGTGGCTTTTCCGTCAAGAAAAGCCACACGAGCTTGCAATCGACACAGCAACAGTGACGATGCTTCAGAACAGCCTCTGGGCGATGAAGGCGATCACAGCGTCCGTCATGTACTCCGGCGGTGCGATAGGAAATCGCGGGATTCCGTCGGTCAGCGTTGGCGAGATACCGCGCCAGTGGGGAACCAAATGCTCCGATCCATCGCGCACCAGCAGCGCGTCGGCGCGATCGAGAAAGAGCCGCGCGGAGGCCTTGAAGTCCGCGTTGGCATGGTCGAGCACACTGAGATACAGATCCGGACGCAGCAGCCCGACAATGCTGTTCGATTCGATGATCGCATTCTCCGCAGCGGCAAGCTCCTTGCGCAGGCGCGGCATGGCGGCGGCCAGATTGCCCATCCGCGTGCGCACCCAGAAAGAACGCGACGCGCCTGCGGCGAGATACCGCGCCGAATCCGTCTCACTCCATTGCTTCCCGCCTGACGGCCTGCGTTCTTCGCTGACCGCGACCGAGTGCTCATCCGTCTGGCAGTCGCAGGGCTCGCCATTCGCAGTGCAGAAGCCGTGACCGAACTGCGTGATCTTGAAGGCACACCAGTTCAATTGCGGGAGACGCGCAATAATCGAGGCGACAACTGAGGTCTTTCCGACATCCCGCGAGTGCCCGCCAATGACGATGATGGCCATGTGGATTGGATGATATGCCGTGCGGGACTACTCAGAGCCGCGGAACGATTTCCCGCGCCGCGTCAGCCGTGCCAGGGTCGCCAGTTCCTTCAGATACTGCTTGATCGGCCGTGCCGGCGTCCCCCAGAAGACGATTCCCGGTCCGTGGATGCGTTTACCGGAGGGAATGCCGGCCTGTGCGCCCAGAATCGCGCCAGGGCCGATGGTGACGTGATCCGCGATGCCTACCTGACCTCCAACAATGGCGCCGTCGCCGATCACACTGCTGCCGGAGATACCGGTCTGCGCGGCGATCACCACGTTGCGACCGATGGTGACGTTGTGCCCGACGTGGACAAGATTGTCCAGCTTCGTGCCGTTGCCGATGCGGGTCACTTCGAGAGCGCCGCGGTCGATGGTCGTGTTCGCACCAATCTCCACATCGTCTTCGATGATGAGCCGACCCTGCTGCGGGAACTGGGTGTACTCGCCGGTGGCATTGTCGCGGACGTAGCCGAAGCCGTCCGAACCAAGGACCGCACCCGCATGCACGATGACACGATCTCCCAGTTCACAGCCCGGATAGATCACCACCCGCGGATACAGATGACAGCCTCTGCCAATGTGCGTGCAGGCGCCAATCACCACGCCGGCGCCGATCCGCGAGTATGGACCGATCGTCGCTCCTTCGTGGACAACAGCGTTGGGGCCGACGAAAACGCCATCGCCCAGCGATGCGCCGGCATCGACGTGTGCCGAGGCGTGGATGCCTTGCTGCCGCGGAGGGGATCTGAGCAATTGCGCAGCGAGGGCAAAGGCGAGCTTTGGGTGCGTTACCAACAGGACCGGTCTCTCAGCGCTATCGTCTGCAAGGGTGCGCGTGGTGATAACGGCCCCGGCCAGACTGGCATACGCCGCACTCAGCGATGCCCCGCTCTCCGCAAAGACAAGCTCTCTCACGCTCGCATGGGACGGCGCTGCAACGCCCACGATGTCGATTGTCGAAGCGTCTACGGAACCCATGGGGGAACCGATGGGCAACACCAGCTCCGCACCGAGTTCGGCCGCGAGTTCAAGGAGTCGCATGCCCTCAACTATAGAGCGAGGGCTCGCCTGCCGGCCGCGTCTTCCAACGGCGATGCACCCAGAGCCACTGCTCCGGATAGCGGCGCACCCAGTCTTCGATAGCCGTGGTGCAGATCTGCGTATTGACCAGGATGTCCTCGTCGTCATCGCCGCTGCGCACCAGTTGCAGGCGTTCGCCGAACTCGAGGACGTATTTGTTCTCCGCGGCACGCCAGGTGAGAAAGCCCGGCAGCACCGCAGCCTGGGTGCGCATGGCCACCCGCGCGAGACCGGAAGCGGTGCATGCGAGCGTCCCGAAGAAGTCGACAAACACACCCTGAGGCGGCGTCATATTGGTGTCCATCAGGATACCGACCGTATCGCCACGACGCATCGCACCCAGCAGCCCGCGTGCGAAGTCGTCCTTGTGCAGCACCGTATTGCCATGCAGGCAGCGAATGCCGTTCACCAGGCGATCGACCATCGGGTTATCTAACCGCCGGATCACCATGCTCATGGGATAGCCCATGAGCGAGTGGTAGAAGCTGGAGATCTCCCACATGCCCAGATGCCCGGTAACGACCAGGACCCCGTGCCTAGCCTCGCGAGCGGCCAGGTAATGCTCCAGCCCCGCGTAGCGCAGAAAGCTCCGCGTGTTATCTGAGGTGTAGCGCCGCATCCGGCAGAACTCCGCCAGCTGCAGTCCGAGATTCCGGTAGAGCCGGCGCAGGGTTTTACTGCGCCACGCGGCATCGCTCTCAGGAAAGGCGAGTGCGAGGTTGCGCTCGCCGGTGCGGCGAAGTCTGCCGGTGAACGCGAATGCCACTGCGCCCAGCCCAGCGCCGATGGCTCGTGACCAACGTCGCGGCAAAAGGCCCAGCCCGCGCACCAGCGCGAAGACAATGATGAACTCGAGCCGTTGACGCATCCTTACGGCATCTCTCCTGCAGTGGCCTTTCCCGTGTGACGAGGAGCCGGTTGTCTTGACGGAATAGCAGCGTAGTGCAGTCTCACTGCAGATCTCGAGAAGAGCTCGATAATCCGCGCGGCTTTCCCGTCACGACAAGCCACCTTTCGCGACATTTCGCTCTGCATGGCAACAGTGACAATACGTTAGACGTGCTCTCACGCGACTATATCGAAATTTCGCAGAAACAGGCGGCTCGCCAAAAAGCAAGGCCCGCTGCGGAAGCGGGCCTTACGGGGAGGGCCGACCAGGAGATTAGGAGGAGTGGGCATCCTGGGAGGAGTGGAAGTACTTCGCGACCGTGCGGACGAACGGCTTCGCTGCCTCCGGTACCGGCACCTCGCCCTTCAGGATCGACTCAAAGGAGCTGTTGTTGCCATCGTAGAAGGTGGTGGTGTCGTCCGTGTTCTGCGAGACGTCGTCACCCGTCAGATCGATGCCTGCGAACAATCCTTTGGCGCGTGAGTAGGTCAACAGTTCGGCATTCAACTTCAGATCCGTGGCTGCCTGGGTGTTGCGTCCGACCGGGCCTGCGGCAGCGGATGCATCGCCACCCAGCTTGACCTTCGACTTCAACAGATCCTGGAAGCCCTTCTGATTCACCGCGACTAATACCAGATCGGTGGACTGTCCGCCAATCTGGAAGCCGAAGCTGCCGCCGGCGATACGGAAGAAGACCGGGGCGCTCCATCCATGGGGGGTGCGGCAGGTAACGACACCCTGTCCATACTGACCACCCACGAGGAAGGCTGCCTTCTTCATGCCGGGTACTACGCCGATGCAGGTTGCCTGCTGCGTGATCTGATCGGGGATCGCCTTATCAGGAACCGACATGACTTCGTCAATGACCGCTTTCGCGGCGGAAAGGCGTCCATCCAGATCAGTTTTACTCGATGCTGCGGAAGCGGTGAGGCTGGTGCCGGCAATTCCCAATCCAACTACGCAAAGTCCAGCAAGAAACTTTTTCATATGAGGTACTTCTTCTCCATGCAAATTCGCGGAATTGTCCGCGTCAACCGGTATCGGATGTCCGCTGCCTCAACCGGCTCAAACTGTGGCCAGCAATAGACTTTGAATCATCTTCGGTGTGATGAGATGCAAATTGGGGCGAGAAGATATGACGGGTAGTGGGGAAAATTTGCAGGTCGGCGCAAAAAAATAGGGGGTACGATTGGCGGGCTTGCCTCACGTACCCCGTTCCCCAGATCTGCGTTGTTCTAGTAACCATATGACGCGCTCAAAGGTCACGTTGTCAAACGTTGGTCTCGAAATTCCGGTTACCAAGGTGGGACATCTGCTCAGAGTTTAGGAAGAACGATCCCCTGCTGCTTTTGATACTTCCCCCTGCGGTCGGCATAGCTGACCTCGCAGACCTGGTCGGACTGGAAGAACAGGATCTGGCACAATCCCTCGTTGGCGTAGATCTTGGCGGGCAAGGGGGTGGTGTTTGAGATCTCCAGAGTGACGAATCCCTCCCATTCCGGCTCGAATGGAGTGACATTTACGATGATGCCGCAGCGTGCGTAGGTCGATTTGCCGACGCAGATGGTCAGCACATCCCGAGGGATCTTGAAATACTCCACCGAGCGGGCCAATGCGAAGGAGTTTGGCGGCACAATCACCGAATCGGCCTGCACCGTGACAAAGGAGCGCTCGTCAAACTGCTTGGGATCGATGATGGCGCTGTTCACATTGGTAAAGATCTTGAACTCGTCCGAAACCCGGAGATCGTAGCCATAGGAGGAGAGGCCATAGGAAATGACGCCCTCCCGCACCTGTTTTTCGCTGAACGGGTCGATCATGCCGTGCTGCAGCGCCTGTTCCCTGATCCATGTATCGCTCTTGATTGCCATCCTGCTCCTTGCCAGTTTCGTGCCGGTGGCCTAAATTGCAGACCAATCGAGGCTTCCAGCACGGTATCCTCACAGGTTGCATCTTAGTAGGGCAATATCCGTGGTGACAATGTGCTGATCCAGTTCGCGTTTTGGAGTCCAGCAGCATAGATAATGAATGCATCTCTGAATGCATCTTTTGGAGCAATGCCTTGATCAAGCAGGACATCGTGCATCGCGTGATCGAACGGACCGGCCTTCCCCGCAACAAGGCAGAGGCGGCCGTCGATACCATCTTTGAAAGCCTGAAGAAGGCGCTGACCGCAGGCGAGCGCATCGAGCTGCGGGGCTTTGGGGTCTTCAACGTGCGACCGCGCAAGACCGGCATCGGGCGCAACCCGCGCACCGGCGCCGAGGTCACCATCACGCCCGGCAAGGCCGTCCGTTTCAAGCCGGGAAAAGAACTGCACCTGATCGACTGAGGCTCGGGCGCAGTGTCTCTGTACGAGCAGTGTCTTTGTACGAGCGGGCATCAGCCTTCAGGAAGATCCACCCGGCTTTGCCAGAGACAGTCAGCCGTCTCGGCGAAGAACGCCCTCTCTCTCGCAAATCCAGCTGCCGGTTACATCAGACTGATGGCGTCCATATCGAAGACCAGACCGCTGCGGGGGATGCCGGCATGGTCGGCGTAGGCACGCGCGGCGCTTAGAGCGTGGGAGAGCGCATCCCGCCGTTCGGCCTTCACCAGCAGATGGAAGCGGTAGGTGCGCTTGATCTTTGCAATCGGGGCCACGGCCGGCCCCAGGACGCGCACGCCCGGCAGCTCTGCCGACTGAAACCATCGCCCCAGCGCGGCGGCCCACCCGGCGGCTTCCTCCATCCGTCCGCTGCGGACCAGGATGTTCGCAATCACGCCGTAGGGCGGGTAGTGCATCCACTTGCGATACTTCAGCTCCTTCGCAGTGAACCCACGGTAATCGTGCGCCTGCGCGCACTGGATCGAGTAATGCTCCGGATGGTAGGTCTGTACCACCACACGGCCCGGAGACTCGCCGCGCCCGGCGCGTCCCGAGACCTGCGTCAGCAGTTGAAAGACGCGCTCCGCCGCGCGGAAGTCCGGCAGGTTCAGGGCGTAATCCGCCCCGACGACACCGACCAGCGTGACGCCGTGGATGTCGTGGCCCTTCGCGATCATCTGGGTGCCGACCAGCAGGTTGATCTCACCTGCGTGGAGGCGAATCAGCAGCCTCTCCATGTCGTGACGGTTGCGCACGGTGTCGCGGTCCATGCGGCCGATGCGGGCGTGCGGAAAGATCTCCTGCAACCGCTGCTCACCCTGTTGTGAGCCCGCGCCCAGAAAGTACAGATGCTCGCTCTCACACTTGGGGCAGAGCTTCGGAACGGTGCGCCGAAAGCCGCAGTAGTGGCACTCCAGCCGCTGGCCGACATGCGCGTGCGCATCGTCGGACGCGACCGGTTTGTGATGTGTCAACGCAATGGCGCAGTTCTCGCACTCCAGCCGTTCTCCGCAGGCGCGACACATCACCACGAACGAGAAGCCGCGGCGGTTGAGCAAGATGATAGCCTGCTCGCCGCGTGCGAGGGTGGCTTCTGTCTCCGATACGAGGCGGCGGGAGAAGAGCTGCTCCTGACCGGTCTCCTGAAACTCCTGCCGCATATCGATGAGCTCGACCTCCGGCAGCCTTCGCTGGTTCACCCGCGCCGGCATCTCGATACGTGCGTAGCGGCCGCGCTCAGCGTTATGCCAGCTCTCGAGTGACGGCGTTGCCGAGCCCAGCACGACGGGGGCCTCGGCGAGCTTCGCCCGCATGACCGCAACATCGCGCGCGTGATAGCGGGGATTCTCTTCCTGCTTATACGAGGAGTCGTGCTCTTCATCGACGATGATGAGCCCCAGACGCACCGCGGGGGCGAAGACGGCCGAGCGGGTGCCGACGACGATGCGGGCCTCGCCGCGACGGATGCGATGCCACTGCTCGGAGCGCTCGTCCGGCGTCAGGGCGGAGTGGAGCATCGCCACCTCGTCACCGAAGGCAGCGTGGAGTTGCGCGGCGGTTGCCGGCGTGAGGCCGATCTCCGGCACCAGCAGGATGGCCGAGCGATCGAGATCGAGCGCACGCTGCATGGCGGCCATATAGACCGCGGTCTTTCCCGAGCCGGTAACGCCATAGAGCAGGCTTGCGCGAAAGCGGCTCTCGGCAAGCTGCTGCGCGATCGAATCAAGTGCCTGCTGCTGTTGCGTATTCAGCGTGAAGGACTTCGCCTCCATGCCGCTGAGATGGAAGGCCAGCGGGCGCGCCTCAATGCGGATGAGATCGCGGCGCACGAGCGTTCCCAGAGTAGAGGCCGGGACCGGCAGCGCGCGTAGTGCGGCAACGGCGAGCGCGCCGCCGGCACCGGCGAGTCTGGCGAGGATCGTCTGCTGGTTCTCGTTCAGCTTAGGCAGTCGGGTGTCGTCAACCAGCACGGCGTAGTTCTCCAGCCGCCGCGCATCGCGCGGAGCCGCGACTGCCTCACGTGCAATCCACTTCTTGCGCACCATACCGTCGATCAACTCACGGTTTGCGCCGGTGGCCCGCATCAGCGTTGCACGCTTTGCGGCCTCGCCGCCCAGCAGATAGTTGAGGACGGCGTACTCGGCCGCCTGCTCCTGCGGTGTCCGTCGGGTGCGACGCGTGCTTCCCTGCTCGGCGCCGTCCCGCAGCGCCCGCTCTCCCGCTTCAGCGATGCGATAGAGCACCTGCTTGCGCACCTCTGCCACCAGAGGCAGCATGGTGCGCAGCACTTCGCCAAGCGGCGCCAGATAGTACCGGCTGATCCAGTGTGCGAGCTCAAGCAGTTGCGGCGAGAGCATCGCCTCGTCGTCGAGGATGCGGTCGACGGCCTTGGCCTCGACCGGCGGCGGCTCATCGTGCAGCCGCGTCACAATGCCGATTAGCTTCTCGTTACGAAAGGGGACGATAACGCGGCCACCAAGCGGCGGCGGATGCGCGGCATCGATGCGGTAGGTAAAGCGGATGTCGAGCGGCACAGGCACGGCCACATCGCAGAACTCGGCCACGGTGTTGCCCCTCAGGCCTGCGACGCCCGCGCCGGCGGCTTCAGGCCAAGCACAGTCATCGCCATCTGCAGGTCCTTCCAGGCTTCCTTCTTCTGCGTGGGATCGCGCAGCAGGTAGGCTGGATGGTAGGTCACGATCGCCTGGATTCCGCGATAGTCATGCATGCGGCCGCGCATGCTGGCGATGGATCCCTTCATGCCGAGCAGATAGTTTGCGGCCGTGGCGCCAAGGGCAACCAGCACCTCCGGGCGCACGACTTCGATCTGCCGCTCCAGAAACGGTGTGCAGGTGTGCGCCTCGTCCGGTTCCGGCTTGCGATTCTGCGGCGGCCGGCACTTCACGATGTTCGCGATATACACCTGTTCGCGTTTGAGCCCCATAGCCCCGATCATGTTGTTCAGCAATTGCCCGGCGCGGCCTACAAAGGGGAGCCCCTGCGCATCTTCGTCCGCGCCCGGCCCTTCACCCACGAACATGAGACGTGCATTGGGATCGCCATCGCCAAAGACAAGTTTGTTTCTGCCCGCCGCAAGACGACAGCGTGTACAGTCGCCGATGAGCTCGCGGATGGCCATGAGCGCGGCGGCACGCTCCTCTTGGGGAAGCACCGGACCGAAAGAGACGAGCGGCGGCACAGGTTGATTCGGGGCGACAGAATGGCGCGGAATATCGCTCTCCTCGGACAGAACGGGCTGGGGTGGCGGCGGATGCGACGAAGTCGCATATGCGGCCTCGGCAATCAGCGGCGCGGATGCAGACGGATCCATCGCACTGGCGGATGGGGCGGGATCGATCGGGTGATCCATCGGGTCAACTATCGGGTTTGCGTTGCCGCGCCGATAGAAGTCGTAGATGCCAAGCTCGCGGTAGAAATCCAGACGCGCTGCCAGATCCTTAAGCGGATCCGTCATGAGGGCTGCCGCACCGCCGGATGACTGGCCGCAGCGGTCTGGTCTGTCACGTCGCCGGATGTTTCACTGATGATCGATGCCGGACGACGCAGTGCACGCACTTCATCCAAAATCCGCTCCGCCAGTGCGCGCTTGGGCATCTCGGGCAGCTCGATGGCGGTTTGCTGGGTGAGGAAGGTGGCGGCGTTGTTATCGGAATCGAAGCCAATGCCCGGCCGCCCTACATCGTTCAGCACCAGCGCATCCGCGCCTTTGCGAAGCAGCTTGTCGCGCCCGTGGCGGAGATGGTCTTCCGTCTCAGCGGCGAATCCAATGACCAGCGTGCCGGGCGCGCGCCGGGCCGAGACCTCGGCCAGGATGTCCGCGGTCGGCTCCAACTCCAGCTGGATGGCTTCGCGCCGCTTGATCTTCTGCGCCGCAGGTTCTTTGGGACGGTAATCGGAGACAGCAGCAGCCTTGATCACAATCGTCGCTTCCGAGAGGCGCGCGAGGACGGCGTTACGCATCTCCTCTGAACTGACAACCGGAATCAATTCGACACCGACGGGTGGGGTCAGCGTCGTGATGCCGGAGACGAGGATGACATGCGCGCCACGCGTCGCGGCGGTCTCCGCCAGGGCATAGCCCATCTTGCCGCTCGAACGATTGCCGAGGTAGCGCACCGGATCGATCGCCTCCCGTGTGCCACCGGCCGTTACCAAGATGGTCTCCCCGGCGAGGTCGCGCTTTGGCGGGCCGACGCGGCGATCCAATTGTTCAAGTACTACTTGAACAATTGGATCGATATCGGCAAGCCTGCCGGGGCCAACCATGCCGCACGCCAGTTGGCCGACGGCCGGTGGAACGATAGAGACCCGGCGGTCTGCAAGGATGCGCAGATTGGCCTGCGTGGCCGGGTGCGTCCACATCTCGCTATTCATGGCCGGCGCAACGACAACGGGCGCCGGCGTTGCCAGATAGAGCGTGGTGAGGAAGTCGTTGGCGAGGCCATGCGCAAAACGGGCCAGGAGGTCGGCAGTTGCCGGCGCAACGACCAGGAGGTCGGTGGATTGCGCCTCTGCGATGTGTTCGATGGCCGAATCGACATTCGGCTCGGCATGCTCCGTGCCCCAGAGGCCGGTGATGACCTTATGGCCGGTGAGCGCAGCAAAGGTAAGCGGCTGCACAAAGCGGGTGGCCGACTCCGTCATGACCACATGCACATCCAGCGCCTTTGCCTGAAGAGCGCGTACCAGTTCTGCCGCCTTGTAGGCAGCGACGCCACCGGAGACCCCGACCGTGACCTTCATACCAGCGATTTTACGCTCGTCCGACGAGGGCACACGGGGAGGAAAACTAGAACATTTTCGGTATAGGTGTAGAGGGTCTGGCGCAAGCTGCTGTGGCTTTTCTTGAAGGAAAAGCCACGCCGAGTGTATCTCCGCCCTTCACAGCATTACCGAAAATGCTCTAGCGGACGAAGGTATTCACCGGCACGTCGCCGACCACTGGCCTGGGCTTGTCCTGATAGCCGACCAGACCGGCATCGACCTCCTCCTGCGCCACGCGGCAGGCTTTGCCCGAGTGGGCAGTGACGAGCGGCTGCGAACCGTTCTGCAACTGGCGTGCGCGGCGTGCTGCCACCAGAACATAGCGATAATTGCTGTCGAACCCCTGCTTGATGTCCATCTCTCTGTCCTCCTAACGTTTGCTGCCCTAACGAGTGCGCACCGGCTCCGGAACACCGAACGATGCCAGCACGGGAATGACTCGGTCCATGGCGTGACCGCGCCGGCAATGCTCTGCCAGCGCCATGAGCCGTTGCATATCCCCATTGCCGCCTCCGGCATGACTGGGCACATGTCCCCGGTGAAAGCGCTCACTCGCAACGATGGCTTCCAGCTCTTCCACGGCCCGGTCGAGCACATCGTTGACGAGAATATAGCCATATTCGTCGTAGTTCTCAATCTCCACGCGCGCCTTTTTCAAGCGGCGCTCGATGATCTCTTCCGAGATGCTGCCCTCGGCCCGGCTGCGATTGCGCAGGCGCGTCGCCAGCACCTCCGGATTGGGCGGCATCACGAAGATGCTGACGGCCTCCGGCATGCGCTGCCGCACCTGCGCGGCGCCCTGCACGTCGATGTCGAGCAGCAGATCCTTGCCGTGCGCGATCGCATCCGTCAGAGACTGCCGCGCTGTGCCGTAGAGATTGCCGAAGACATCGGCCGACTCCAGGAACTCATCGGCCTGCTGCATGCGCTCGAAGCTGGCGCGGTCGATGTAGTGATACTCGCGCCCCTCCTGCTCGGAGCCGCGCGGCGGCCGCGTGGTGTAGCTGATGGAGAAGTCCAGATCGCTGACCAGAGACCGCAGTTGATTGACGAGAGTGGATTTCCCGGAGCCCGAGGGGGCGGAGATGAGGAACAGGATGCCGGCCAAACGTGCTCCCCGCTACCGTGGACCCGGATAGGGCACAGTGGGTGGAAGGACTTGTGCGCGGGGCGCTGCATAGCCCGAGGCAGGTGGATACCCGGCATGCGGTTGTCCCGGCGCGAACCCTGCCGGATACATGGGCGCTGGATACACCGGGGCGTAGACGACAGGAATCGCCGGCGTGGTGCAGGCCCAGATGAGTGCGACCATCCAGCCGATGAACGTCCAGCCCAGGAACAGATTCACCAGGAAGATCGCGAGCGTGTTGGGGTGGTTGCGACTCTTCGCAATCAGAGTGGGCAGGAAGAGCAGGCCCAGCCCCAGGGCAACGCCACCCAGCATCCCGAGCAATACGAGCAGATGCAGCATTCCTGAACCCTCTCCAGCAGGACGAGCGAAGTTACTGAGATTTTCGCATGAACGCGGCAGGGGACCAATGAAGAATCGCGCGCTACGGCTTTGGTGGGACCGAGGGCTTTGGTGGGACCGAGGGCTTTGGCGGCTTGGGGCGAGCTGCGCTTCTCGACTTGGCCTCGCTATTCAGGTTCGCCTCGCTATTCCAGGTTCTGCGTCGCTATTCCAGGTTCTGCACCTGTTCGCGCGCCTTCTCGATCTCCGCCTTCAGGCCGAGGCCGATCTCCGTCACCTGTGTGCCTGCGCCGGCGACACCGGTGGTCTTTGAGAGCAGCGTGTTTGCCTCGCGGTTCATCTCCTGCAGCAGAAAGTCGAGCTTCTTGCCCAGTTCCCCGCCGCCGGCGAGCATCTGGTGACAATGATCGACATGCGCGCGCAGCCGCACCAGCTCTTCGGTCACGTCACTCCGCTCCGCCAGGATCGCAGCCTCCTGCAGCAGTCGCTCCCGGTCCGCGACACCGCCCAGGAGTGCGGCGATGCGCGCACTGGTGCGCTCGAAGTGTGCGGTCTGCAGGGGCCCGTGCGCGACCGTAACCTGCTCGACCATCGCGGCGATCCTGCCCGCGATTCCATGCAAATCCGCAGCCAGTGCCCGTCCCTCCTGCGCACGCATTTGCTGCAGTGCCGCAACGGCCTCCGGCAATGCCGCCATCACGGAGGCTTCGACCAGATCCATCTCAGCCGAACGCACATCGGGGCTTCCATTGCCGTTGCCGCCCTGGGTGTTGCTGCGGAAGACGCCGGGAAGCTGCAGGATGCCCTGCAGGCTGGGCGTGTCCCGCAAGTGATGCTCCGACGCGGCGGCGCGGAAGGCTGCAATGTAGCCGGCGACAAGCGCATGATCCATCTCGACCGGATGCTGTGCGCTGCGCTCCAGCGTCAATGTCACCTCAAGGTGTCCGCGCAGCACGGCTGCCTTCAAGGAGCGGCGCAGCTGCATCTCCAGCGTCTCGGAGCCTGCGGGCATGCGCATATGCAGATCGAGAAAACGATGGTTCACCGCCTTGAGCGCGAGCGTCCAGCCGAGCGACTCGTTCACACGACCGCGATGCCGGGCAAATCCGGTCATGGAGTAAATCGGCGGAGTAAGGGTCGGCGGAGTAGGGATCGGCGCAGGCATGGTCTGGGGGGTCAAGCCTCTGCCCCTGCCGCCATCGCGGGCTCGGGCGCGGATTCGGACTCGTCGGCGAACTGCAATTGATACAGTCGCTGATACATGGGCGAGGTCTGCAGCAGATCCTCATGGGGGGCAACGGCGGTGATGTGTCCGGACTCCACAATAGCAATGCGGGTTGCGCGGCGCACCGTCGAGAGACGGTGCGCGATGACAAAGACGGTGCGACCCAGCATCAGGTTCCCCAATGCCGCCTGCACCAGAGACTCGCTTTCGGTATCGAGCGAGGACGTCGCCTCATCGAGAATGAGGATCGGCGCATTCTTGAGCAGGGCGCGGGCGATGGCAAGGCGCTGACGCTCGCCGCCGGAAAGGCGAAAGCCCTTCTCGCCGATCACTGTGTCATACCCATCCGGCATGCCCAGGATGAAGTCGTGCGCCAACGCCGCGCGTGCCGCATCCTTCACCTTGTCGAGCGGAATATCCGGCTGCCCGTAGGCGATGTTGTTGCGCACCGTGTCGTTGAACAGAATGGTCTCCTGGGTCACGTTGCCGATGAGCCGGCGCAGAGACTCGGTCTTCACCTCGCGCACGTCGTGGCCATCCACCAGCAACCGGCCGCCGGTGACATCGAAGAAGCGCGGGATCAGATTGACCAGTGTCGATTTGCCCGCACCGCTGGGGCCCACGAAGGCAACGACCTCGCCGCGAGGCACCGTCAGGTCGATACCCGAGAGCACCTCCCGCTCTCCTTCCTCCGAAGAGTAGGAGAAGCGCACAGCTTCGAAGCGGATTTCGTTGGTGAAGGCCTTCAGCGTATGCGCGTGCGGACGATCCTTGATGGTGTCCTGCTCGTCCATGAAGTGGAAGATGTTGCCGGAGGCGCCCAGTGCCTGTTGGAAGTTGTTGTAGTAGAGAGCGAACTTGCGCACCGGGTCGTACAGCTTGAAGACCGCGACGATAAAGACGAAGAAGAGAGACGTCGTGAGCGCGCCGCTGCGAATCTCAATGCGGCCGGCATAGAGAAGCAATGCAATGGCTACCGAGCCGATGATGTCCATCAGCGGCGAGCTGATGGACTGGGCGCGCACCGAGTGCAGGTTGGCGCGGAACAGTCGTCGCGCGGCCTCTTTGAAGCGCGTCATCTCCCAGCGCTCCATGCTGAAGGCCTTCACGATGCGGTTGCCGGAGATCGTTTCGTGCAGGATGTTCTGAATCTCGGCGAGCTTGTCCTGGCCGTGCCGCGTGGTGTGCCGCACGCTGCGCCCGACACGGCGAGCCGAGCTGATCACCACCGGCACAAAGATGAGCAGCACCCAGGCGAGTTTGCCCCCCACCCGGATGACTGCATAGGTCATGAAGACGAACGTAAAGAACTGCTGCAGAAACTCCGAGAGCACCGAGGACATGGCAAACTGCACACGCTCGATGTCATTGATCAGCGTGGACAGAATGGTGCCGGTAGCGTGCTTTTGGAAGAACTGCACGGAGCGCCGCAGGACCGCCTGGTAGAGGTCGTCCCGCATGTCCATGATCATGCCGAAGCCGGCGTAGTTGATCAGATACGTGCCGGCGTAGTCGCAGATCCCCTTCAGCACCGTTGATACCACCAACGCAAATGCGACGATGTTGAACGCGTTATGCAGATGCGACGGCACGAGCATCTGCAGGCTCAGAGACGAGCTTCCCCCGAAGAGCGGGATGGGGCGATCGGGTGAATTCGGGTTGAGCACCCGATCCAGGATCGGCCCGATCAACAGCACCCGAAACGCATCCAGCAAACCGACGGCTGCGAGCAGGATGACAGCAGCAAACGCCTGCAGACTGTAGCGGCGCAGATAGAACAGGAGACGTCCGATGCGCCCGATGCCGCTCACCGGAGAGACTCCGGTGGCAGGGGCAACCCAGGCTGCTTCGGATGGAGCGGATGCATGAAGATATTGTAGTCACACCGGGGTGACTTAGAGCATTCCCACAGTTACGGTTTCCAGCCGAGGTCTTTTCTTGAGCGGAACAGCCACGTGGACTATCTCACGCTTGTATAGAAGACCTACCGTGAACATGCTTAGTGTGGCATGTCCCGGTGCGCGCTCTTCACCCGGTAACCGGCCTTGGCCATGCGCTTGCGAATCTCTTCCGCGATCATTACCGAGCGGTGCTGTCCGCCCGTACAGCCGAAGGCGACCGTCAGGTAGCTCTTCCCTTCCTGGATGTAGTGGGGCATGAGGAAGAGCAGCATATCGGTTGTCTTGTCCAGGAACTCGGCGGTCTGCGAAAACTGCCGGATATACTTCGCGACCTGGGGATGTTTGCCGGTAAGGTGTCGGAACTCCGGAACGAAGTGCGGATTGGGCAAAAAGCGCACATCGAAGACCAGATCCGCTTCCAGCGGAACCCCGTTCTTGTAACCGAAGCTGATGGAAGAGACCATCAGGTTCTTGGCCGAAGTATCGCCGCCGCGCTCAAACTTGCTCAGGATGAAGGCGCGCAGCTCATGTACGTTATGGCGCGTGGTGTCGACCGTCTCATCGGCTACATTGCGGATAGGGTCCAGCAGCTTCCGCTCCGCGTGGATCGCCTTCACCACCGACTCGGAGCGCCCCAGCGGATGCGGCCGCCGCGTCTCGGAGAAGCGGCGCAGCAGCACGGCGTCCGATGCCTCGAGGAAAAAGACTTGCGTCGGAAGTGTCTTGCGCAGCTCGCGCAACAGCTCCGGAAACTGATCGAGCCTTTGACCCTCGCGTACATCGACGACCAGGGCGGCGCGTTCTATCTCTGCAGACTGGCGCACCAGATCCGCAAAGGCCGGCAGCAGGTCGAGCGGCAGATTGTCGACGGAGTAAAAACCGAGATCTTCAAAGGCCTTGAGCGCCGAAGCCTTGCCCGACCCGGACAGACCGGTGATGATGACGAGTTCGCGCGCTATGCCGTCGTGCGGCGGGTGCGCAGCTTCGCTTTTGGCAACACGAGGGGAACGCTTGCTCACCGGGGGTGTGGCTTTGCGCGGCATGGCCACATGCTAGCATTCGACCCTGAAAAAACGTCCCGGCGTGTGGTCCTTCACAACGTACGAAGGGCGCCCCCGGCCAGGGACGCCCTTCAACCACCCGCTTCCCTCTTCGTCAGCAGGGCACTGCGATCAGCTCCATGACGCCATCCCGGCGGCGATGGAGAATCTGCATATCGCCGGAGAAGTCTCGGAACACGAAGACATCTTTGTCCCGCGATTCGGACTCCTTCACGGCTTCCTCCAGGCTCATCGGCTGCTCCGCAACGCAGTCGGTGCAATGGACGACATGCGGCTCAGGAATCTCCATCCCGTGCGACGGGCTATGCACCTTCACGGGCGATGCCTTGCGGCCATTCCCGTTTGCTGCCTTTACCGAAGCTGCCTTTGCGGCGGGCAGGATAGGTTCGGCGATATCGGGCAACGCGGCCACCGACATCGAGTTGTGGCGCGGGCGGGAGAGTTGCGGCTCGACCGCGGTCTTGCCGTCTTTGGGCTCGCGGGTGCGGGTCCGGAATTTGTCCTTATGCTTGATCGCCTGTATCTCGGCCTTGGCCAGCGCATCGCGCAGCGCGGTCTCGATGACGGGCGATTCACACAGACCGACGATCGTCTGGAACTTGGTCTGCACAGTGACTTCCGCAGTATGCCGATACTTCTCTTCCGTCAGAATCACGTGCGCGCTGCAGCTTCGGCCAACTACCTTGCTGACCCGGTCCAGGCCCTCTTCCGCCAACCGACGTAGTGACGGGGTAATCGCGATCTGTCGTCCGGTGTACTCCACCTGCATAAGCGAACCTCCTACGTATAAAGATGCAAACGCAAAAACAGGGTTACTCCGACGCATTGAGATTGTCTCTGGGCCTTCTCGTAACGGAAAAGGCCTGCCAAGCGCCGCAGTTCGAGCCCGTAGTTCGAGCCACAGTCCGATCTGACCTCGCCCCCGTTTGGCTCAGGTCCCGCGCGGGGAGATGATCCTACACCAGAAGACGCGGTGCATTTCCTAATTGCGCACGCGGCGCTGATGGGTACTGGGAATGCGCATATCTTCGCGATATTTGGCGACGGTGCGGCGGGTAACCTGGATGCCCTGCGATTGGAGCACACTGGCGAGGAAGTCGTCGGTCAGCGGCTTCTTCGGGTCTTCCTCGTCGATCAGCTTCTTCACCTTCCGCTTCAGCAGCATCAGGGGGGTGCCGGCGCCCTCGGGACCGCCTGCTGCCTCGGAGAAAAAGTAGCGCAACTCGAAGACACCTTGCGGGGTGTGAACGTACTTGTTCGACACGGCGCGGCTGACCGTGGACGGATGCACGCCGATCTCCTCGGCGACATCCTTGATCATCATGGGGCGCAGCGCGTCCACGCCACTTTCCAGGAACTCCGGCTGCCGGCGGACGATCGCCTCACAGGTGCGCAGAATCGTGCTCTTGCGCTGCTCGATGTTCCGGATCAGCTGCAACGCGGAGCGGTAACGCTCCTTCACGTACTCTTTCACCTCGCGCTCCGTGCTGTTCTGCGCCAGCAACTTGCGGTAGCCCTGATTGAGACGGAGTGTCGGCATGTCTTCTTCGTTCATGACAACGACAAACTCATCGCCTCGTTTGACGAAGACCACATCGGGCTCGATGAGCCGGGCCTCGCTGCGGTTGTAGCGTTGGCCGGGCCGCGGATCGAGCGCGCGAATAAGATCGACCGCCTGTTGCACATGCTCCTGCGGCTTGCCGAGGGCGCGCGCCAGTGCGGTCAGGTCGCGCTTCTGCAGCAAAGGGAGGCACCGGTCGACGATGTGAAGCGCGCTGCGGAACAGTGCGCGTTGCAAGACAATATCCTCTTCATCCTTGATGGCATCGTCGGCTTCCCCGAAGATCAGATCGTACTCGTGCTCCTGCTGCCGGACCTGCAGCAGCAGACACTCCCGGAGGTCGCGCGTGGCGATACCGCTGGGATCGAGGCAGCGTACCAGCTCCAGCGCATTTGCCAGCAGCTCACGGGCGGTCTCGCGCGAGGCATCGGCGCTTCCTTCGGCGATGAACCCCTGCAGCAACTCCTCGTCGGTCGCGAGCAGGTAGCCGTCTTCGTTCAGATTGCCGACGATATATTCCGCGGCATCCCGCAGTTCCGGTACGAGGATGCGTGAACCGATCTGCCACTTGAGGTGATCGGTGAGCGTGTCGGGCTGCGACAGGAAGTTCTCGAACGACGGCTTTTCGTTCACCTCGAAGCTGTTGGGCGTGCGAAAGCCGGGGTCGAGATAATCCTGGAAGTAGGAGCCGAAGTCGATCTCCGAGAACGGGTCCTTTTCTTCTTTGGGTGTCTCGACAGTGGCGACCTGTTCTTCGGCCGGGCGGTCGCGTTCCGCCTGGCGGCCTTCGACGTCATCCAGCAGCGGAACGCTCTCCTCGATTTCGTCGAGGACCGGGTTTTCCACCATCTCGGACTGGATCATCTCCTTCAACTCAAGCTTGTTCAGCGCCAGCACGCTGACCATCTGCATGAGGCCAGGGGTCAGAATCTGACGTTGAGCCACTTTGAGGCTCAGCTTGGGTTGAAGAAGCGCCATGGTTCCTTATCGTGTTTCGCGTGGTTCGCCCGTGGGCCGGTCTTCCCCGCTGCCGTGCGGTGCGACGATCCCTCACAGCCGGCAGGAAATTTGCTTTAGCTTACAGGGGTGGGTGAGCCGGATGCACCAATTCCTTTTGGGCGGGGCCACGCCGGTAATGCCACCATCGCGGAGAGCGGAATGTGTCCCTAGGAGCATTTTCGGTATAGGTGCATACAGTGGAACGATCGCCCTTGTGGCTTTTCTTTAAGGAAAAGCCACGTCGAGTGAATCCCGCAGTTCACAGGATTACCGAAAATGCTCTAGTTGAGCGAGAACCCTTCGCCCAGGTAGACGCGGCGTACCTCCGGATCGCGTCCCAGCTCGTCCGGCGTTCCATCGCGGAAGATCTTGCCTTCGTTAATGATGTACGCACGATCGGTAACCGAGAGCGTCTCGCGCACATTGTGATCGGTAATCAGCACACCGATGCCGCTCGCCTTCAGGTCGAAGATGATCTCCTGCAGGTCGAGCACCGCGATAGGATCGATGCCGGAGAAGGGCTCATCCAGCAGGATGAACGACGGCTGAATGCAAAGGCAGCGCGAGATCTCCACGCGGCGGCGCTCGCCGCCGGAGAGTGCAAAGCCGCGCGTCTTGCGGATATGGCCCAGGTTGAGCTGGTCGATCAGCTTCTCCGTGCGTGCGCGTCGCATCTCCCAGGAGATCGACTGCGTCTCGAGCACGGCCAGGATGTTTTCTTCGACGGTGAGCTTGCGAAAGACCGAGGGCTCCTGCGGCAGGTAGCTAATCCCGAACTGGCGTGCACGCAGATACATAGGCACACGGGAGATGTCCCGGCCGTCTACAAGAATGCGTCCCGCATCGGGTGCGATCAGACCGACAATCATGTAAAAACTGGTGGTTTTGCCGGCGCCGTTCGGGCCGAGCAGACCGACGACCTCACCCTGCGTGATCTCCAGGTTGACGCCCCGAACGACCTGGCGGCCCTTGTAGGACTTTGCGATCTCGTCGGTGTGTAGCTTCTGCAACGTCCCTCGTGCTTCGTTGGCCTCGTGCCGTTACTTGGGGACTTGGGTGTCCGTAACCGCGCGGGCATTGCCGCCATCCACCTCGACGCTATCACCGCGATTGGTGAAAATCAAAGCGGAGCCGGAGACTGTGCCGTGCTGGGTATCCATCATGCGAGCCGGCTCTCCGGAGCGCCCGGACAGAATGAACTTGCCGTCAGAGGCGGTGTAGACCAGCCGTTGCCCGGTGCCTTTGCGCTGCTCCTCGTCCACCTGCACCTTGCCCTGCACCACCATGCGGTCGAGCGAGCCACGGGGGTTCGGCACAAGTCCGGGAGTGGCCGACGCCACGGAGTCCGGGGTCATGTAGATCTCTGCCGTGTCTCCGCGTAGACGGCCACTGGCCTGCTGCGCTACCACATTCCCTTGAAATGTAGCCTTGTGCTCCTTGGCGGAGTACTGAAGGGAGTTCGCGTCGACGCGCACGACGGCTTGACTTCCTGTGGCCTTGGATCCCGGATCGGCAAAGACGCCATGGATACGACCCTGTTCATGATTTGCCGGAGCCGTCATGGTTTGGTCGTGCCGATCGAGAAGGATCGATGGCGCAGCGATAGAGTTGGCTGCCTGCCACAGTCGCGCATCCTGGGCTCCTCCGTATAGGGTAGCTTCGTCGCGGTCATGATCGAAGAAGACCTTCTCCGCGACGGCATGCACGGGTGCTTGCGCGCTCGCTCCCTGATGCAGGGTCACTTTCACATCACGATCCGCGGTCACGGCGCCGCTGAGCCGGTAGAAGTCGATATTCTGCGCCGTCATCTCGGCCTCATCGTCGCTTAAATGCGGCGAACCCTGCAGGTGCAGGATCTGGCGCGGTCCGTCGAGTGTCGCCATGTCTGCCGTGGCCTGGCTGCGCCAGGGCTTGGCCTGCCCCTTGGCGGCCGGCTTGATCTGCACGATCCGGACGTGGCCGTGCTGTACCGCCTGCTCGACCAGGCTGGGTGGGATCTCGTCTGCCTTGCGCTTGGCTTGTCTCACGCTCTCCGAGGCAAAGGTGATGTCCAGCGTATCGCCGCTGCTGGTCTGGCTCACCCCGCTGGGGTTGGTGTTTGTCAGGGATGTGTCGCCCTGGGCGTGCAGCGTATCGAGTGTGCGTCCCTGCCGCAACGTGGCCTGGATCGTGTCGCCCTTCATCACTGTGTTCTGCGGCGGCGAATCGGAGTAGATGGTGTGCTCGGTCAACACGGCGCCCCCGGAGGCTATCAGCTTCTGCGCCTCGGCATTGCCTTGCGGGGAGGCCGCAAAATCAATCGCAACATTCGAGCCCTGCACCTCTCGCGTGATCGAACCATGCGCATCGCCGGGAGGCCCGATCTCCTGATCGACCACCGTCACGGCATTGTGCATCTCCACCCGACGCAGCTCCCCATCCGGGCCAAGCTGCAGGATGCCGGAGTTCGCGTCGCCATGGATGGAATGCGGCCCTTCGTCCGCGGAGAAGAGCAGACCGCCGTCCAGGGTCGCCTGCTGGGTATTGCCGCGGGCGTCCATCGTCACTTCGGTGGAGGAGGCATGCAGCTGCCTGCCCTCGTCATCCTGCATGTTCACGTGGCCGCTCGCATCCACCTTCTGCACCGTGCCGTCGGCCCGGAAGTAGATCAACGCCTCCTCGGACGTGCTGTGCTCCCCGGCGTAGCGCATATCGTCCTTCAGCAACGCGAGCTGGCGGGTGCTGCGGTTGAACTCGGCGTGATCCGCGAGCAGGGTCAACGGACCTTTGGTCAGCGCGGCGGTGAAATGCACGGCGCGCTGCAGGATGAGCAGACCATCGTTCGCACTATAGGAGGCGCCGGTGGCGGTCCCCTGTGCGTCCGAGACGGAGAAGTTTACCGGCGCGTCCGTGCTGGCTTCGCCTGTCTTCTGGTTGAAGACGAGATTGCTGGTCTCCGCGTGCACGGTGCGGTTCTGCGGCGCGGTGCCGCGGGTTCCCGCAGGCGCCTGAACATCCAGGTGTACCTGGCCTACCGCGCGAGCGATGCCGCTGTTTTGGTCGTACTCGAATTCATTGCCGTAGACGCGATCGTTGCGCGAGTTGTCCTTGCCGTAAAGAGTGATGACCACGTCGTGCAGCGTAGCGTGGCCGTTGCTCTTGTACTGGATCAACTTCGAAGCGTGCAGAGTAAAGAGCGTGTGTCCGCCCTCCGACTTCGAGAAGGTAAAGCCGTTGGCATCCTGCTGAATGTTCACGCCCAGCTTGCCGGGAAGATCGCGGCCGAAGTGCCGTAATTTGTAACGGGTGGCGAGGAAAAAGCCGAGGATGACGGCGATCAATACTCCAGCCAACAGCAAAACCCAGGTACGCAACGTCTCGATGGTGATCCGCATACGTCTGCGCAATTCTCCTAGTACAGGCCGCCCACTGCTTCCAGACTACAATTTACTCGTGGCAGATCAACTCTATCTCAGCATATGGCTTCCCAACTTTCGACTCGTCAGCCTGGGAGACACCCTGGTCGGCGTGCTGCGCCAGCTCGCCGGCGCCGGAGGCAGTACACCCGTCACTGCTGCGGCCGTGTACCCGATCTCCTGGAACGAAGCCCCGGTCTACCAGCGGGTGTATGACGAAGCGGACGGCGAGGCAGCGCTGCCGGAAGCGGCAGTAGCCGAGGCCCTGCAGATGCTGCACGGCGACTACGCCTACGAGTTCGAGGTGAAATGGGATTTGTGGGTGCCGGAGACCGGAGGCGGCCTCGACACCGTATGGCGGCAGGAGCCACGGACGCTGCGCGTCATCGGTTTCGGGCCCGACTTCGACGAAGGCAGCTATGAGCAGAACGGCCACGTGCGCATCGACTTCGGCACGGATGCACCCTTCCTGCAGGAAGAGCTGGCGCTGGAGCCGGAGACCGCGGCCCGGGTGCAGCAGAACGTGCAGAAGCTGATCGATGTCACCCAGGCCATCCAAAACAACCTGGCCGTCACCAGCCGCCTGCTTTGGTCCGAGAGCGGCGAGTCCCTGGCGGAGAAGCTGATCGCCCGGCTCCAGCGCCTGAACTGACGGGCAAGCTACACTAGCGGCATGCTCGATGAAGCCACCTTCCGCCGCCATGCCGATGCAGCACTGGACGCACTGAAGCGCAAACTCATCCAGGCCGAAGAAGATGGCGGCTTCGAAGCCGAGGAGCAGAATGGCGTGCTTCATATCGGCTTTGAAGACCCACCCGGCAAATTTGTCATCACTCCGAACACGCCGGTACGGCAGATCTGGATCTCCGCACTCTCTACCTCGTTCAAGCTCGAATGGTCGGACGACGCCGGCGCCTTCGTGCTGCCGAAGACCGGGGAGACGCTGACCCAGGTGATCGAACGCGCCATCAACCAGCACCTGGGCGCGGACTCAGCGGTTTCTCTCAAGTAGCGCGATCCGCATGGAGATACCTACGGCGACACCACCTCGCGCCACGCTCTCCGTCGCCATCATCACCCTGAACGAAGAAGCGAACCTCGCCCGCACGATCGAAAGCGTCGCCTGGGCCGATGAGATCGTTGTCGTCGATTCCGGATCGAAAGACGCGACACGGTCGATTGCCGAGTCGCATCATGCGCGTTTCGTGAGTGAGCCCTGGCGCGGTTTTGCAGGACAGAAGAACTTTGCTCTCGGCCTCTGCAACTCCGATTGGGTCCTCTCACTGGATGCGGATGAAGTCGTCTCCCCCGAACTCGGCGCGTCTATTCAGCATGTGCTCGCCGGCCCACGCGCAAACACCGCGTACAGACTGAACCGCCGCAATCTCTTCCTTGGCTGCTGGATGCGGCATGGCGGCTACTACCCGGACACGAAGCTGCGACTCTTCCCGCGCGGGCAGGGCAGCTTCCCGGAGACGCCGGTGCACGAGACGGCGGTCTTCTCGGGGAGAGTCGCGACACTCCAGGGAGACCTGCTGCACCACGCCTACTCCACACTGGATAGCTATCTCGAACACATGCAGCGCTACAGCACGCTCGGCGCTGGACGCGCGATCGAACGTGGGCACAGCGGTAGCGGATGGCCGGCATTTCTCAATGGCGTCCTGCTCAACCCTGTCGCGACATTCCTCTACAACTACCTGCTGCGCCTCGGCTGTCTGGATGGCCGTGAGGGACTGCTGCTGCACCTCTATCACTCGGTCTATGTGAGCTGGAAGTACGCCAAGGCCTGGGAGCGCGCGCAGCAAAAATCGTAGCCCCGTCATGGCCTGGAATGTATGTTGGAGACCATGCTCGCCTCGCGTCTCCTGCTCGCCGCTCTTGTTCTCCCGCTTATGTATGCGCCGCGTGGCGTTGCCGCGGATAAGCCTGCCAAGCCGGCGTCCATCGCCGAACGGACGACCGGTATGCGCCACATTGACGGTCTGTTCCCCATCGACTACGACGCAAAGGCAGGCAAACTCTATCTAACTGTCCGTCAACTCGATACCGATTTCCTGCTGGTCGGGTCGCTTCCCTACGGCCTCGGCTCGAACGACATCGGTCTCGATCGCGGCAAGCTGATCACGCGGCAGATTGTGCACTTCACCCGCTCCGGCCCCCGGCTGCTGATGGTCGAACCAAACCTCGACTACCGCTCCTCGTCTCCGAACGCAGAGGAGCGTCTGGCCGTGCGCCAGTCCTTCGCGGAGTCGGTGCTGGCGGCCTTCCCGATCGAAGCCGAGGAGAACGGCGCTCTGCTGATCGATGTCACTGCCTTCTCCATCGCCGACGATCTGAACCTAGCCGAACAGATCAACGCCGGGAAGCAAGGCATCTACAAGCTGGACGAGAAGCGCAGCGCCCTCGTGCCCGACGAGCTCAAGGACTTCCCACGCAACACCGAGATACCGGCGCTACTCACCTTCGCGACGGACAATCCAGCGCCTCGCTCGCTGGTAGCCACCGTCACGCCGGACGCGCACGCCGTGACCTTGCGGCAGCAGCTCTCCTTCATCGAACTCCCTGGTCCGGGCTATCAGCCACGCGCCTATGACCCGCGTGCCGGCTATTTTCCAATCCCGTACCGCGACTACTCAGCCCCACTCGGCCAGCCACTGGATGTGCGCCTGATCAGTCGCCACCGGCTCATCAAGAAAGATCCAACCGCAGCCATCAGCGACCCGGTAGAGCCGATCGTCTACTACGTAGACCGCGGCGCGCCGGAGCCGATCCGCAGCGCATTGGTGGAAGGCGCAAGCTGGTGGAACCAGGCCTTCGAGGCTGCGGGCTTTCGCAACGCCTTTCGCGTCGAGGTGTTGCCCGAGGGCGCCGACCCGATGGACGTGCGCTACAACATGATCCAGTGGGTGCATCGCTCGACGCGCGGCTGGTCCTACGGCGACTCCATCATCGATCCGCGCACCGGCGAGATCATCAAGGGGCAGGTCACGCTCGGCTCGCTGCGCGCGCGGCAGGACTACCTCATCGCGGAAGCACTGCTGGCCCCCTACGACGGCAAGACCGCTCCGACTGAAATACAGCAGATGGTGCTGGCACGCATTCGCCAACTGGCGGCGCATGAGGTGGGTCACACGCTCGGGCTCGCGCATAACTTTGCTGCCTCCGCGATCGCACCCGGCACCTCGGTGATGGACTACCCGCATCCTTACCTCACGCTCGATGCCAGTGGGCGTCCCGATCTATCGCATGCCTACACCACCGGCATTGGCGCCTGGGACAAGACCGCTATCATGTACGGCTACTCGCAGTTCGCATCGGGGACGGACGAGCACGCTGCGTTGAACGGAATTCTCGAGAAGGCCCAGCACGACGGGCTCTACTTCATCACCGATGAGGATGCGCGGCCGCTCGGAAGTGCGCATCCCTACGCGCACCTGTGGGACAACGGCAGTGACCCGGTCGCAGAGCTGAACCGCATCCTTACCATCCGCAAGGCAGCATTGGCGCGCTTCGGCGAAGCCGCGATCCCCATGGGTATGCCGATGTCCGAGCTTGAGGACACACTGGTGCCGCTTTACCTGTTGCATCGCTATCAGACTGAGGCTGCGGCAAAATCGATCGGTGGCCTGAATTACCGCTATGCGTTGAGGGGCGATGGGCAGATGATCACGGCCCCTATCACTGGCGCCGACCAGCGCCGTGCGCTCGCCGCTGTGCTTGCCACACTCTCTCCGGATACGTTGACGCTGCCCGATAGCCTGCTAAAGCTGCTGCCCCCGCGCGCTGCCGGTTACGACCGCACGCGTGAATCGTTTCCTGGCCGCACCGGTCTCACCTTCGACGCCACGGGTGCGGCGGAAAGTGCCGCCGACCTGACGCTTGCGCTTCTCTTTAATCCCGAGCGCGCCACGCGTCTCACGCAGGACCATGATCAATCCGCCGATCAGCCGGGGCTCGCAGAGGTGATCGACGCGGCCCTCCGTGCGACCTGGAAGTCGCCTCGTGCAACCGGAGCCGCAGCAGCAACCCAGCGCACAGTGGAGGCAGCCATGCTCGAACACCTGCTTGCGCTCGCTGCAGACTCGCAGGCATCGGCAGAGGCCCGCGCCATCGCGCGGCAGCAGGCCGTGTCGCTCCACACATGGCTGGAGCATTCCAGCACTGCAACCAGCGGCGCAACGGAGCGGGCGACCCGGGAAGCGGCAGCCGCACGCATTGCTGATTTCGAGCGCGAGCCGGCGAAGTTCGCACCGGCACCGGGAGCCATCGCGCCTCCGGGCATGCCGATCGGCGATGACGACGAATCCGCAGGCCTTCGGTGACGACATCGGCAAAGCCTCGCACCAACCCGGAGGCCCGCTGGCCGGCGATTTTGGCGCTGTTCGCCGTGGCGGGCATGCCGTTGGCGCTCCCGCCATCCCTGGGGGGCCGCTTTGCATGGATCCCCCTCGCACTCGTCGGAGCGCTTGTCATCCCTACCGTGGTCGCGCGCCGCATGGAGCGCCACAAGTTGAATGAACGGCTGGCGTATCTCACCACCAGCATCGTTACCGTAGACCTGGTGTGGTCTCTTGTGGCGCTGCTGGCGGCGCTCCCCGCGCACAAGGAGCCCCCCGCCGCGTTGCTCCGCTCCGCAGCAATTCTGTGGGGCGGCAATATCCTCGTCTTCGCCTCCTGGTACTGGCGGCTGGATGCGGGCGGACCCAATGCCCGTGATCGGCGCGCCTTTCACAGCGAAGGCGCCTTCCTCTTTCCGCAAATGACGCTCGATCCGGGCGACCCCGATTCGCCCGTAAATGGATGGTCGCCCGGCTTCGTCGACTACCTCTTTCTCGCCTTCAACACCAGCACCGCCTTCTCACCGACAGACGTGCCAGTTCTCTCCCGCTGGGCGAAGGTGCTGATGATGCTGCAGTCCATCATCTCGCTGGCGACGATTGCGCTGTTGGCTGCGCGAGCCGTGAATATCCTGTGAGCGGCTCACTCATGAAAGCTTCCGGCCGGCCACTCGGAAGGGCGTTGCGCAGCCCTCGAACCTCAATCTCACATTCCACTTCAGCGACCCATTCCAGTGAGACCTCGCAGCCGATAGCGGTCCAGTCTGCTTTCACCCAGTGCTTGCCTCGGCGCGGGCGGTGAATCTTCGGTAATCCTCAAGAGCGACGCCCGTTTCGGTGTCGGCGAGCGCGGTTCGGAATCTCTACTTTCGGGTCGCTCTTATCTCTTGACCATCCTGATGCAGAATGAGCGCGGACGTTTGACCTTTGTCGTCCGTAAAGAACTCGATTTGCGCATCGACAACCTTGAGGAAGAACTTCGTCGGAGATTCAGGGAAGATCGGCAGCTTTTCCTGGCCAGTCCCTTGGCTCATCAATTGACCGCCCTCCAGTGTGATCGTCAGACTGAAGGTTGGCGCGATCTGATACACGCCTGTGTAGTGCGCAAGGGTTGCTCGATCCACCTTTACTTCGGTGTGTTCGATCGGACGAAAGTCCGGCCAGCCGTACTCGGCAGCGATGCTCTGCATGATTTGCCTTGCGAGTGCAAGTCCACCTTCGGCGTTCGTCATCACAACTGCCCCGTCTCCATGCTTTTCATAGGCAACAAAGAGGTTTTCGAAGCCCTCATTGACGCCGCCGTGCGAGAAATACGGGTCGGAAGCAGAGCCGCCGATCTCCAGCCCAAGTCCGTAACTGCCTTTCCCCGGAGTCAGCATCTGTTGGGTCATCTCCTTCGAGAGCACGTGATTCGCCTTCTCCTGCAACGACTGCTCGACTTCGATTGCATACTTGGCGAGATCGGATGGCGTCGTCCACAGACCTGCTGCTGCCATTTCAGGGTAAGTATGCGCGCCGCCTGGTATTGGAGAACCGTTGTGGTCATACGGAGTGGCGGCTTCGCCGGTGCGGTCGGCCGGAAGGGGTTGTTGATAGGTGCTGTGCGTCATGCCGATGGGAGTCAGCACGGTAGATTGCAGCAACAGCGGGAATGGCTCCTTCGCAGTATCCAGGAGCAGCTGCTGCATGACCGTGTAGCCTCCTCCGGAGTAATTCCACCGGCTGCCCGGTTCGCTTTCAATGCGAATCGGTGACGTGTTGGCCGGCGGCTGCCCATTCAGCACTTGAACCAAAGTTGGAACCGGAGCGCCCGCCGCGTAGCCCGGAAATCCATGCACCGTCATTCCTGCGGTGTGCGTCAACAGCTCGCGCAGTGTGACCGGTTTCCCATTCGCGGCCGGGCTCTGCGGAATCTTCCAGCTCGTCAGCTCCGTGTTCACATCTGCATCCAGCGAGAGCTTCCCTGCCTGCACCAGGTGCAACGCTGCCATCGCCGCTAACGGTTTACTGATCGATCCCGCTTGGAAGAGAGTCCCTGTACTTACCAGATCGCCCCCAATCCGCTTCACTCCGAATCCTCGAGCCCATTCAACCGTTCCGTTGTGGATCACCGCAATGCTCACGCCATGCACATGAGATTGAGTCATTAAATCCGATAGTGCTGTGCAGGGATGCGGATCATCCTTCACCAAGACGATCGGCCGGATGCACGATGCGATCTTATCCATGTGCTGTTGCGCGTTTGGCTGCGTTGCCACCGTGGGGGAGGCGCCATCCGCTACCATGGCGAAGCCAGACAAACATAGAACCGCAGAGAGTTGGAGCACTGGGTTGACTTTGATCATCACTAGCCCTCATGTATTGCTGATGGGCGCACCGTAGATCGGCGTACGCGCACTTGACCGATGTTCGACCGGCATCAGCTTACCGTATCGTTGCCCCGACGCCGTGCTTGCTCTCTAACCACGCAATCCTCTACGCTTGTGAGTTTCGCCCGCCCTGATTCGAAGGAGGCACGATGCCGAACGATGTAACTGCCCCAGCGTCCACGCGCCATCCATCCCCGGCCGAGCAGGAGTGGACCGAGCGCGTGCTCGATCCCGCACTGGCCAAGGCGCCGGAGCGGCCCATTGGTGCACGTTCCGGCGTCAATGTAGACGCGGACGGCACCGCGCGCTTCACCACCATCTCCGGCCTGCCCATCGAGCGGCTCTACACCGAGGCCGATCTGCCGGAAGACTTCACGCTGCCCATGCCGGGCCAGCCGCCCTACACCCGCGGCATCCATCCCACCGGCTATCGCGGCAAGCTGTGGACGATGCGGCAGTTCTCCGGCTTCGCCACGCCGGAAGAGACCAACCTTCGCTACAAATACCTGCTGGCGCAGGGCGGCGATGGACTCTCCGTTGCCTTCGACCTGCCGACTCTGATGGGTTACGACTCCGATGACGCGGAGAGCGAGGGCGAGGTGGGTAAGTGCGGCGTCGCCATCGACTCGCTGGAAGATATGGAGATCCTCTTCGGCGGCATCGATCTGGAAAAGGTCACCGTCTCGATGACCATTAACTCACCGGCATCCGTGCTGTGGGCCATGTACCTAGTGGTCGCGGAGAAGCAGGGCGCGGACTGGAAGAAGATCTCCGGCACCCTGCAGAACGACATCCTGAAGGAGTACATCGCGCAGAAGGAGTACATCTATCCGCCCGCGCCCTCCATGCGGCTCGTGATCGATACCTTCGAGTTCGGCGCCCTGCACACACCGCGCTTCAACCCCATCTCCATCTCCGGGTATCACATCCGCGAGGCGGGCTCGACCGCGCTGCAGGAGCTCGCATTCACCCTCTACGACGGCGTCGAGTATGTCGAATGGGCACTCCGCCGTGGATTGGCCATCGACGACTTTGCACCGCGGCTTTCGTTCTTCTTCAATGCGCACAACGACTTCTTCGAGGAGATCGCGAAGTACCGCGCAGCCCGCAGCATCTGGTACCGCACCATGACCGAACGCTTCGGCGCGCAGAATGTGCGCTCCAGCTGGATGCGCTTCCACACCCAAACAGCAGGCGTCTCACTGACGGCACAGCAGCCGAAGAACAATATCGCCCGTGTCGCCATTCAGGCGCTCGCTGCCGTACTCGGCGGCACACAGTCGCTGCATACCGACGGCTTTGACGAGGCGCTGGCACTCCCCACCGAAGATGCGGCACGTATTGCGCTGCGCACGCAGCAGATCCTCGCCTACGAGTCCGGCGTAGCCCAAACCGCCGACCCGCTGGGCGGGTCATACTTCGTAGAGAGCCTGACCCGCACCATGGAGGAGGGCTGCTACGAGTACTTCCGCAAGCTGGACGCGATGGGCGGCATGGTGAAGGCGATCGAGCACGGTTTCCCGCAAAAAGAGATCGCCGAGGCCAGTTACACCTATCAGCGCGCCGTCGAGAAGAAGGAGAAGATCATCGTCGGCGTGAACGACTACGTGGTCGAGGAGACGCAGCAGGAGATCCTTTACATCGGCGAAGAGGCGCGGCTCCAGCAGACGGCGAAGCTAAAGACGCTGCGTGCGCGCCGCTCGCAAGAAGCGGTGGATCGCTGCCTGGCTGCGCTGCGCGCAGCAGGGGCCATCGAGCCGACGGCGACACGCGGACAACTCTCCTCCGCAAATACCATGCCGTACATCCTGGACTGCGTGCGCGCCTACGCAACGGTGGGCGAGATATGCGCCGCACTTCGGGATGTGATGGGCACGTACACCGAGGTCAGCATCGCCTGACGCTACGGCTTTGGCGGTTTTGCTGCCGCTCCAAGTGCGACCAGCAAGCCTGTCGCCACATTCAGGCCACGACGTGCATTGCCCGTGTTCATGCTGCCGAGAAGGGTAAAGAGGGACGGAGGCGCAGAGCTCTTCTTCCCATCCGATTCCCCGCTTACGGCCGCCTGCAGCGCCTCCGGATCGATACCGCCCAACAGCTTGCCCACAATGAGCAGGTTGCGCAGCGCATTCACCATCTCCGGTTGTGTCACCACGTCGGCGACATGATTGATGATCGAGTCCTGCGCTCCAAGCGCGCCGCGCAGCAGCTCAAGCGCGCCGCTTCGGTGTGCCTGGTCGAGCAGCCGATAGGCGCTCAGCACGGCTTCGGCATGCTCGACAGGAGCGTCGTCGATCTTCCGCTTCAACTGCTCGCGGGCATCCGCCGGAGTAAAGACGCGATACGGAACCGGCTTGGCCATGTTGCCCTCCTATAGCATTTTCGGTATTGGTGTCGACCGTCCAGCGATGGCTATTGTGGCTTTTCTTAACGGAAAAGCCACGTCTCACTGAAATTCCGCAGACCACAGTATTACCGAAAATGCTTTAGCGTGCGTGACCGTTGCTGTTTGAGATCTGTACCAGTTCCGGCGGTTCGCCGGGTGTGCGGTAGTCGGCTCGCCTCCACTTACGCTCCACCTCGACACCACGCTGCGGCGTGGGCTTTCCGGAGTAGCGGAAGTTCAGCGGCCGCAGCGGATTGTCACCCTTGAACTTCAGCACCTCGATCTTCACCGCCGTCTCTTTGTACGCAGGCGTGTGTACATCCTTGTCCACCGCGCTGCCGGTCAGCACATTGACTGGCCCCTCGGAGGAGGTCAGCGGCAGGTACACCTGCTTGCCGCGCACACGATCCGTCACCAGCGCCTTCACGCGGATCGTCCCCACACGCGACGTCACATCGATCCATGTGCCGCTCTGGATGCCGCGTTCCTGAGCCAGGTCCGGTGAGACTTCGAGGAACCGCTCCGGCGTCTCCTCTTTGATACCGGGTACGCGATACGTCATGTTGCCTTCGTGGAAGTGCTCCATCAGGCGGCCGTTGTTCAGATGAATGTCGTACTCTTCATCCTGCTGCTCACACGGCTCGTTCCACTCCAACGGGAACAGCCGCGCCTTGCCATCCGGGAAATGGAAGCTCTTGGTATAGAGCAATGGTTGGTCTGTTCCATCCGCCGCGACCGGCCACTGCAGCGACTGAAAGCCTGCCAGCCGGTCGTAGGTGACGCCGGCGAACATGGACGAGAGCGACGCCACCTCGTACATGATGTCCGCGGGGTGCTTGTAGGTCCAGCCCGCACCCATATGGTTTGCCAGGTCCATGGTGATCCGCCAGTCGGCACGGCTCTCCCCCAGCGGCTCAAAGACCTGGTACAGACGCTGCACGCGGCGCTCGGTGCTATTGAAGGTGCCGTCCTTTTCAAGCGATGGCGCGGCTGGGAAGACGACATCGGCATAGCGGCAGGTCTCGGAGAAGAAGATGTCCTGCACCACGAAGAACTCCAGCTTCTCGAACGCAGCCGCCACGCGATTCGCATCCGCATCCGCGCTGACCATGTCTTCGCCAGCCAGATACATCGCCTTCAACTTACCGTCGTGGATTGCGTCCACCATCTCGTGGTTATCGAGCCCCTTGCTGGTCGAAAGCGTGACGCCCCAGAGCTTCTCATAACGCGCGCGGGTCTCGTCATCGTCCACCTTGTCATAGCCGACGAGGTACGGCGGCATCGCGCCCATGTCGCTGGTGCCCTGCACATTGTTATGTCCTCGCAGCGGATACGCGCCGGTGCCCGGCCGCATGTAGTTGCCACTGACCAGGAGCAGGTTCGAGATAGCCGTCGAGTTATCGGAGCCCGCGCAGTGCTGCGTGATCCCCATGGCCCACAGAATGCACGTCGCCTTCGAGTTGGCGATCTCATGCGCAACCGTGATGAGCGTCTCGATAGGCAACCCGCAGCGCTCGGCGGCATACTCCATGGTGAACGGTTCCAGGCTGGCGCGGTACGTATCCAGATCGTTCACCCAGGTATTCAGAAACTCCGTCTGCGCCAGGCCGTTGTCCAGCAGATAGCGGCTGACGGCGGAGAGCCAGATGAGGTCGGTACCCGGTGCAGTGTGAAGGAAGATATCGGCGCGGCGGGCCATCTCATGCTCCCGCAGGTCGCTGACGATCAGCCGCTGCCCGCGCAGTTTATGCGCGCGCTTGACGCGCGTGGCCAGCACCGGATGCGCCTCCGAGGTATTGCTACCGATGATGATGACAAGATCGGCCCTCTCGATATCGGAGATCGATCCTGAATCGCCGCCGTAGCCCACGGTGCGCCACAGCCCCTGCGTCGCCGGCGACTGGCAGTAGCGCGAGCAGTTGTCCGTGTTATTGGTGCCGATGACGGTCCGTGCGAACTTCTGCATCAGGAAGCTGTCTTCGTTGGTGCACTTTGACGAAGCGATGACGCCAATGGAGTCGGGGCCGTGGGCCTCCTTGATCTCGCCCAGCCGCCGCGCTACCAGGTCCAGCGCCTCGTCCCACTCCGCCTCGCGGAAGTCGTTGCCTTCACGAATCAGTGGTTTCTGCAGACGATCGGGGTGGTTCACATAATCCCAGCCGAACTTGCCTTTCACGCAGGTGGAGATACCATTTGCCGGTCCATGTGTCGGCTCCACTTTCAGGATGTGCCGATCCTTGGTCCACATCTCGAAGGTGCACCCGACGCCGCAATAGGTGCACACCGTCTTCGTCTTCTTGATCCGGTCGGAGAGCCGCATCGCCGCCTCGGTCTCCGACACCTGCATGATGGGACCGTAGCCGACCTCCGGCTCCACGTCCTTCACCAGATCGATCATCTTGTTCAACACCTGTGCCGGCCAGTTTGTCATGTACCCGGCCTCGCCCAGCATGGATCGCTCCATCAACGCATTGCAGGGGCAGACGGTGATGCAATGGCCGCAGCTCACGCAGCTCGATCCGCCGATCTGATGGCCGCCATCCCACAGCACCCTCGGCGATGCGGCCTCCCAATCGATGGAGAGCGTCTCATTCACCTGCACGGTCTGGCAGGCTTCCACACAGCGGCCGCACAGGATGCACTGATCCGGATCGTAGCGGTAGAAGGGGTTGGAGAGATCGACATCGTAGGGCTTCGGCTTGTAGGGATGCTCCTGATGCTCCACCTTTAGCAGCCCCGTAGTGTTGTGCACCTCGCAGTTGCCGTTGTTGTTATCGCAGACCGTGCAGTACAGCATGTGATTGCCGAGAATGCGATCGAAGGCCTCCTTCTGCGCGGCCTGTGCCCGCGGGCTTTCGGTAATCACACTCTGCCCGGCAGCGGCCTTGGTAGCGCAGGCGCGCACCAGCTTGCCATCTACCTCGACCATGCAGGTGTCGCAACTTTGGATCGGCCCCATCTGCGGGTGGTAGCAGACATGCGCCAGTTCCTGACCGGAGCGGAGGATGGTGTCGATCAGCATCTCTCCGGTCTCAGCCGTAGCCGGCCGGCCATCGATCGTGATCGCGGCAGGATGGACGCCCAAGGGCCGTGGTGTGGAGACAAACTGATACTCGCCTTCGATCAATCGTTCCAGTTCGTTGGGATTTTGCATATCCTGCTCGTCACCCCGCCTCTTCGCAGTAGGATGCACGGCTGCTGCGCCGCGGATTCTTCACCATACTGAGAGCGAAGCGAATCATCCAGCCCTTTCAGGCAATCCAAGGGAGCAGGAGCAACTATGGACTACGTGAATCTCGGTTCCACCGGAACAAAAGTCTCGCGAATCTGCCTGGGGACGATGACCTACGGCTCGAAACAGTGGCGCGAGTGGGTGTTGGAAGAGGAAGCGTCGCTTCCCTTCTACCGCCACGCACTGGAGGCAGGCATCAACTTCTTTGATACGGCCGACATGTACTCCGTGGGCCGCAGCGAAGAGATCACCGGCAAAGCACTGCGTGAGTTCGGCCCCAGCCGCGACAAATTGGTCATCGCAACCAAGGTCTTCAACAAGATGAGCGACGACCCGAACGATCAGGGCCTCTCGCGCAAACACATTTTGCACTCGATCGACCAAAGCCTTCGCCGGCTGGGCACGGACTATGTCGATCTCTATCAGATCCATCGCTTCGACCCGCATACGCCTATCGAAGAGACGCTGGAGGCCCTGGACGCCGTCGTTCGCTCGGGGAAGGCGCTTTATATCGGCGCCTCGTCGATGTACGCCTGGCAGTTCCTCAAGATGCTCGAAGTTTCACGGCAAAACGGGCTCGCCCGCTTCGTCACCATGCAGAACCACTACAACCTCGTCTATCGCGAAGAAGAACGCGAGATGATTCCTCTCTGCCGCGAAGAAAGGGTCGGGCTGATCCCCTGGAGCCCGCTGGCACGCGGATTTTTGACGGGAAGCCGCAAGCGCGGCGACAAAGCAGGCGACACGTTGCGTGCGAAGACCGATGAGTATGCCCACAACCTCTACTACAACGACTCCGACTTCACCGTCGTCGACCGCGTGACGGCCCTTGCTCAGCAGCGTGGCGTCACCAATGCGCAGGTAGCGCTCGCCTGGGTACTGGCGCAGCCGGCCGTGAGTGCGCCTATCGTCGGGGCAAGCAAGATGCATCACCTGGACGATGCGATCCAGTCACTCGCGGTGAAGCTGACGCCGGAGGAGCTGAAGTCGCTGGAGGAACCCTACGAACCGCATCGGGTGCTGGGCCACAGTTGAGCGATCGTTTCCCTGCCCTGAATTCCTGGCCTGGATTCCTGGCCTGGATTGCTGCCCTGGATGCCTGGCCTGGATTCCTGGCCTGGAGTTCTTCCTGCAAGCGTTCCTTCCAGCAAAAGGCCTTGCATCGCCAATGCGTCTTAGAAGTGCCGCAACTGCTCCTCCTGCTGCGTTGCAGGCGGAGCAGCGGCGCGTGTCGTCTCTCGTTCAATCGAGCGGCTCACCAGATCGCGCGACCCAAGCCCGACCGATAACGCCAGGCACAACACGATGCCGCCGAAGAGGATGCCGAACGCCAGGTCGACGATCTCTTGTCCGATGCGGAGATGGTCCAGCGCCATGGCCGCGGTCAACACCAGCACCAGCCACTTCACACCCAGGCTCAGCAAGCGTGCGTACTGCAGGTTCATGTTCACCGCGCCGATCAGCACGCCGCGCGACAGAAAGCGCGCCACGATGTTGCCGATCAGCAGGATGACGGCCGCACCGATCAGCTTGGGCAGATACGCCAGCAAACCCTCGGCAATACTCGAGTTGGAAGAGGCGCCAAAGGCATCCGCGCCCACCGCGATGCCGATCACGACGAAGACCCAGAAGACGAGTCGCGCCACCAGGCTCGCCGGTGTCTGATTCGGCGACCATTCCGTTACCGCCTCTGTGCCGCGGCCCAGCCGCTCATCGAAATGCAGCGCGATGAGCAGACGCCGTACAGCCCACGCCAGCGCCCAACCGATCAGCGAGAACAGGATCAACGCCAGCAGGAAGGCCACGATGCCGGGCAGCACGGAGGCGAAGCGGCCCAGCGCCTGCGCCATCGAGTTGCTCAGCGTACCACCGATTTGATTCCACATTGGTCTTTCCTCCGCTGCCTAGGGATTGAAGCGATCCGGCCAACGCCAGCGTTGGACCAAATAAGGTTTGTTTTCTTCAAAGGCACGTTCCAGCTGTTCCTGGCGAGCGCCGGCCGGTGCCGAACTCTCCGCCTCCAAAACACGTGAGCCTACCCAGCCCAGGTAGAGCGGCGCCATCGCGCCCAGCAGGTGGCCGCGGCTCAACGTGCGCAGCCGGTACGCGAGCGCAAAGTCGTACACCACACGTGCCCAAAGCGCATCCGCCATGCGGAAGCTCTCCTGCGGCTGGCGACTCAACTTCTTCAACTCCAACAGCGTGACCGGCGGCAACACCAGCGACCAGATCTCCATCAGGTTGCGTTGTCCGAGCTGAAATGCCTCGACCATCGGCCTGGGGTCCGGCGATATCTCCGGCGATGCCTCCCCGAGCACGGGCTCGCTGCCGCTTTCGGCGGTTGCATGCGAACTGCGCACCCGCTGCCATAGACTGGCATGGCGCTCGATATCCGCGAACAGCGGTCCGACAATCTGTTGCAGCAGCGTGCTCAGATCCACACCCACGGCCGGATACTCGTGATGCACCGGCAGGTACACCTGGCAGATCTTTCGGTCGTGCAGCACGGCCTCTGTCGCCGGCCACAGGAGTCCCTGCAACGCCGCCGGCGCGCCCAGCGCTTGTCGCAGCCCGGAGAGGAACGCGGCGGATACAGCGAAGTCCTGCGCGAGCGGATAGCGCACGCGTCTGCCGTAGAGTGCGCGCGTCACTGGCGCCAGGACTGCCTGGTTGAGCAGACCATCGAAGCGGCCTGCACGATACAGCGGCATCGCCAGATCGCACTCACCATCAAGGATGGGCTGGATCAGCGTGTCTACAGCAGCCGGAGTAAACGCGGCGAGATCCGGATTCAGAACGGCGCAGGCGCGCGCGCCGAGCGACTCAGCCTCAGCCAACAGGGCGGCGTAAACCGTCGGCTGCCCCAGCCACGGTGGAACGGTGCTGAGAGCAGGCGCGATCTCCTTTGCGATCAAGCGCACATCGCCCGCGTCGCCTAACGACTCCAGTGCCTCACCCATTCCCGGCAGACATGGATGCACCACCGCGACGGTGCGGCCGCCGCCGCCCCACTGCGCCGCAATCGATTTGAGATGGGCAACGTCCACCACGCCCGGCAGACCTACGACGAGGTCTGCCGACAAAGAGCCCTGGCTCTGCGCTTGTACCTCCTGCTCGACCTCTACCTTCGCCATAGGCCTTCTTCCGTGGAACCATCCCTCTCGTCAGATACGCTGCGTGATCTCATCGCAATGGTAGAGCGAGTATGCCGGCCAGTGGAATGCGCACCCAGGCGGGCCGATTGTTCAATTCATACACGAGTTCGTACAGCGCCTTGTCGAGCACATAAATCTCCAAGATCTGTTCGAAGTCTTCTGCGGGCTCGGGGACCAGGGCAACCCCAGCCCCGGCCTTCATGGTGAGCCGATAGGCGCGCAAAAAAGCGCCGCATACCGACTGTTCCCACAGCCGTGCCCACGGCTCCAGCCGATCCGCATCGCCCGGTCTGCGGGTGAGGACCCGCATCAGTCCGGTGTACGCCGCGTAGCTGAATGAGCGCAGCATGCCGGCGACATCCTTCATCGGCGACTGCTTGGCACGGCGCTCCGCCAGCGAGCGCGCGGGCTCGCCTTCGAAGTCCAGGATCACGAAGTCGCCGCGCGACCGCAGCACCTGCCCCAGATGGTAGTCCCCATGGACGCGCGTCCGCTGTCCCGCCGCTGTAAGACCGGCGACGCGGCCCAGCCGCTCCGCGACACGGCGGCGACGGCTCAACACCAGGCCGCTCATCTCCTCCATCTCCGCCGGCAACCGGGAGAGATTCTGCCGCAGCGCGTCGAAGGCCGCGTTGGCATGTTCGGAGAGATCGGTGCGCAGCAGCTCCAGATCCTCCTCCGTCATCGGTTCCGGTGCGAATGCGGTATCGCTGGTCGGCCGGCCCAGCGCGAGGTGCAGCTCTGCCGTCCTGCGTCCGAGCAGCGTCGCCGCTTCGAGGTATGGCCCCACATGCTCTTCTGTCCATGCACTCGGCGGTGTCTCGCTCAGCTGGGTCAGCGACACCCGACCGTCCGGCTGATGCTCTGCCGGCATCGTCACGACGGATACCTGTTCGAAGTAGCGCTGCAACTCCTCAAGCGTCCAATCCCAGCCATCGCCCTCGTTGGGGACGAGTCCCTGCAGCATCGCCAGCGTCGATGTCTCCTCGGCTGCAGCGGGAGTGTACTCGATGGAACCGCCAAAGGGTGCGGTCGCGCGAAAGCCGGTGTGCTCCGTAAGGTAGCGACCGATCTCCGTATCGGGGTTCGGGCCTGCCTGCTGACGGCGAAACAGCTTCATGATCAATCGGCTGCCGAACAGCACCGAGGTATTGCTCTGCTCGGCCGACCCGCGACGCGGGTCGAGCACTTCGTCGCCACGCAGCTCCGCGAATCGCGCACTTGGAACGCCGCGGACCGTTCCCTTCTGCATCTGGATCTCACCCGCATCCGCAATGAGCTCAAGCAACTCCCGAGCCGCCTCATCATCGAACATGCCGTCGTGCAGGTAGCCTTTGCCATCTGGAGTCGTCACCGAGGTCAGCACGGACGTACCGTGGTTCTTGCAGATGGAATCCCCCGACGGACCAACGCTGATGGCAAGCGGTACGAAATAGGTGTCACGGTCGCCGCCCGCGTAGCTGATCTCGACCAGCGCCAGCGCCAGGTCTCCCATGCGGCCCCAGTCGCGGATCGCCGTGCCGGCAATCTGCCGGGATTTGCCGCCGAACCAGCGTTGCTTGGGCAGGAAGGCAAGCAGCCACTCCTGCTCCAGCCGTGTCCGCGCACTGCCGCTCAGCACGGCCTTCCAGTCGGTGGCGTGTTGCAGACGAAGGCCGGACTCGCGTGCCACCGGCATCTCCGGCTCATCGGGCTCCAGTTCACCCTGGAGTTCGAGCCATAGAAATCCGTACTGGTTCAGCGTGATGGCGTAGGGAGTCTTCTCGATCTTCGGAAATTCGACATAGCCCAGCATCTCGACCGGCAGAAGACCGGCATATTCGGAGAGGTCCAGTTGCGCGGGCTGCGGAAAGCGCGACAGGTTCGCGACACACAGCACGCGCTCGTCGCCATCTTCCCGCACGTAAGCAAGCACCTTGCGATTGGCCGGATGCAGGAACTTGAGCGATCCTCGGCCGAAGACACGGAAGAGCTTGCGCAGCGCGATCATGTTGCGCATCCAGCTCAGCAAGCTGGAAGGATCGCTCTGCTGCGCTTCCACATTGATCGCTTCATAACCCCATACCGGGTCCATCACCACCGGCGAGTAGAGCTTCGCCGGCACGGCTCGACTGAAGCCTGCATTGCGGTCGCCCGTCCACTGCATCGGCGTACGCACGCCATTGCGATCGCCGAGATAGATGTTGTCGCCCATGCCGATCTCATCGCCATAGTAGAGGATCGGTGTGCCGGGAAAGGAGAACAGCAGGCTGTTCAGCAGCTCGATGCGGCGGCGGTTGTTGTCCACCAAGGGCGCGAGACGGCGGCGGATGCCGATGTTGATGCGCATCCGTGGATCGGCGCTGTAGGCGAAGTACATGTAGTCGCGCTCTTCGTCGCTCACCATCTCGAGCGTCAGCTCATCATGGTTGCGCAGGAAGATGCCCCATTGGCAGTTGTCCGGAATGTCCGGCGTCTGCGCCATGATGTCGGTGATGGGCAGCGAATCCTCTTGCCGCAGCGCCATGTACATGCGCGGCATCAGCGGAAAGTGGAAGGCCATGTGGCATTCGTCGCCGTCGCCGAAATACGGGCGCACATCCACCGGCCATTGATTGGCCTCCGCCAGAATCAGGCGTCCGTCGTAATCCTTGTCGATGGCAGCGCGAATGTTCTTCATCACCGCGTGCGTCTCGGGGAGATTCTCACAGCTTGTGCCATCGCGTTCCACAAGGTATGGGATCGCGTCGATGCGCAATCCATCCACGCCCATATCCAGCCAGAAGCGCATGACGTTCAGGATCTCTTCCATCACCAGCGGATTGTCGTAGTTCAAATCCGGCTGGTGGGAGAAGAAGCGATGCCAGTAGTACTGCTCCGCCACCGGATCCCAGGTCCAATTCGATTTTTCCGTATCGGTGAAGATGATGCGCGCTTCTTTGTAGAGCTCAACCGAATCGGACCACACGTAGAACTCGCGCTCCGGTGAGCCCTTCGGTGCGCGGCGGGCACGTTCGAACCACGGATGCTGGTCCGAGCTGTGGTTGACGACCAGCTCCACCATCACCTGGATGCCGCGCTCGTGCGCCGCGGCGAGAAAGGCCTTGAAGTCGTCGAGCGTCCCGTAGCTGGGATTGACGTTCAGGTAATCGCCAATGTCATAGCCGTCGTCGCGCAGCGGCGAGGGAAAGAACGGCAGCAGCCACAGACATGTGACGCCGAGGTCCTGGATGTAATCCAGCTTCTGCATCAGGCCGGGAAAGTCGCCGATGCCGTCGTTGTTGCTGTCCATGAAGGCGCGGACATGCAGTTCGTAGATCACTGCATCCTTGAACCACAACGGATCCGCCATGCTTCCCGCTTGCTTCAAATCTCTCTCCTCGTGCCTGTGGTTCGCAGCTACTTGCGCACAGCAAAGACGTGCGCCGGTACATCGTAAGGACGCAGCTCGACATAGTTCCGTGATCCCTGCCAACGATACCCGCGGTTGGCCAGCAGATCAAAGACCTCGTATCCGGCTCCTCCACTCAGACCGAGGGCGGCGAGATCGAGCGCGAGATACCCGGCCTGCACATTCACCGGGTCCAGGTTCACGATCGTGAGCACCACATCGGTCCCGTCCGCGGTGGCCTTACTGTAGGCGATGATTTGTGCATTGTCCGTGGGGTGGAAGACCAGGTTCTCATTCCGCTGCAGCGCCGCATTGGCGCGGCGTGCTTGGTTGAGCAGCGTGATCAACGGACGCAGCGAGTTCGGCGCATCGCGGTCCCAGCGCTTGATCTCATACTTTTCGCTGTTCAGATACTCCTCACTGCCCTCTTTGAAGCGCGTGTTGTCCCCCAACTCGAAGGCTGGCCCATACATGCCGTAGTTCGCAGAGAGCGTCGCGGCAAGCACCAGCCGGCTCTTGAAGGCATTGGGACCGCCGGTCTGCAGGCCGAAGGGCAGAATATCCGGCGTATTCGGCCAGAAGTTGGGACGCATGTACTCAGCGACATCGGTCGCGGTGAGTTCGGTCATGTACTCGGCCAGTTCTGCCTTGGTGTTGCGCCAGGTGAAGTAGGTATAGCTTTGCGTGTATCCCACCTTGGCCAGCCGCTCCATGACGCGCGGACGCGTAAAGGCCTCCGCCAGGAAGATCGCGTCCGGATACACGGACTGAACCTCAGCAATGACCCACTCCCAGAAGGGAAAGGCCTTGGTGTGCGGATTGTCCACGCGGAAGATGCGCACATCCTTCTCCGCCCAGAACAGAAAGACTTCCTTGAGCGCGTCCCACAGGCCCCGCCAATCATTCGATTCGAAGTCCAGCGGATAGATGTCCTGATACTTCTTCGGCGGATTCTCCGAGTACTGGATCGATCCGTCTGCGCGCTTCTTGAACCACTCCGGATGCTCCGTCACCCAGGGATGATCCGGCGCGCAATTGAACGCGATGTCCAACGCCAGCTCCATCTTGCGTGAGCGAAGCTGCTCGATCAGGGATGCAAGGTCGGCGAAGGTGCCGAGCTCGGGAAGTATCTCCAGGTGGCCGCCCTCCTTGGCGCCAATCGCCCAGGGGCTGCCGACCTCGCCCTCCTTCGCCTCGGTCGTGTTGTTCTTGCCTTTGCGGAAGCTGCGGCCGATGGGGTGGATCGGCGGCAGGTACAGCACGTCGAAGCCCATGTCGGCCACGTAATCGAGCCGACCCGCAACATCGCGCAATGTCCCATGCTCGCCGGGCTTGCCCCAGGAGCGCGGAAACAGTTCATACCAGCTGGAGTAGCGTGCCCGCTCGCGGTCCACCCACAGGCGAAGCACTGGCTCGTACCGCGTCTCCAGCGCTGTGTCCGGATGCTGGTTCATCATCGTCAACAACGTCTCGTCGAAGGCGACATCCGTCTGTCCGTCTGGTTGCCCGCCTGGTTGTCCGTCTGGGGCGCCGCTACGCACCGTCTCCGCAAACGAGCGAAGCTTCGCCGCATTTTCTTTATTTGCTCGCGTCGCGGCGGCTTCGATCAGCAGCGCGCCGGTCTTCAACGGCAGGTCGAGATCCTGTCCGGCATCCTGCCGCTTCTTCAACTCCGAGCGCCAGGTGCCGAAGTGATCCACTTCCCCCACCACGGTGTACTCATAGAAACCGAGCCGGTCGACAGGAAAGCTCGCCGTCCAATGATCGTTGCCCAGCGCGGTCATCTCTGCGACGCGCCATGCACTCTCTGTCGCATGACGATAGAGCACACGGGCCCGCACCAGGTCGTGGCCGTCGCCAAACACATCTGCCTCGACACGAACCGCATCGCCGATGACCCGCTTCACGGCAAAGCGTCCGCCGTCGATCTGCGGTGTGATCCCTTCGACCACGACACGACTGCGGCCTGTCGCCGGTTTTTCGGCTGCTGCGGCAGATGCTTTCTGCTTCGCTGCGGAAGTCACGGGAACACTCTTCGCGGCGGGCATCTTCGCCGCGGCCTTCGTTGCAGCACTGTTTTTCGGTGCTGCCGTCGCTTCTGTCGAAATTTCCTTCGCCATCGTTCTCCATCTCGTTGTTGGCTGCCGTAGCGGCGATTCTGTTAGCGGCGATTCAGCAACGGCGGACCCATCGGATCCGCATCATGGCTTCATCACCGGGTCTTCTTAGAAAGGATGCACGATGACGCCGGAATGTTCGCTCTTCTGCACTCCCATCCATCACTTCGCGAAGTTGCCCCAGAGCGTATTCAGCGACTCAGCATACGCAGGATGGGCAAAGACGGCGTCCTCGAGCACGCTGTATTTGAGCTTGCCCATCATTGCGATCTGCAGCATGCTCATCAACTCGCCGCCCTCCGGCGCCAGCACCGCAGCCCCCAGAATCTGTTCGCTGTCCGCGTCCACAACCGCCTTCAACAGGCCACGACTCTCGCCGGTTTCCGTAGCCCGGGCGATGGATGTCACCGCCATCGTTGCAACCTTGATTTTGCGGCCGTCCTTGCGGGCCTCCGTCTCGGTCATGCCGATCCGGCCTAGCTGCGGGTCCATGTAGACCACGTAGACCGTTGGCCGGTCCGTAGTCTTCCGCCCGCCTTTGCCGGTAATCACGTTGTCGCGCAGGATGCGGTAGTCGTCGTAGGAGACATGCGTGAACGCCGGACCACCCTTTACGTCTCCCACAGCGTAGATGCCCGGCACATTGGTGTGCAGCTCTTCGTCCACCTTGATGTAGCCACGCTCGTCCGTGGCAATACCCGCCTTGGCCAGGTCCAAGTCCTTCGTGTTCGGCGAGCGCCCCACAGCCGTAAACAGATGCGAGCCGGAGACGCTCTTGCCATTCTCCAGGTGAACCGTCACCGCTCCAGCGCTGCCACTGATGCGGACCACACTCGCATCCGTTACGACTTCAAGACCATCCTCACGCAGAATCGATTCCACGGCCTCGGAGATCTCTCGATCCTCCCGACTCAACAGGTGCTTGCCGCGCTCGATCAGCGTAACCGCGCTGCCGAAGCGGCGAAACATCTGGCCGAACTCCACCGCTTCGTAGCCGCCCCCCAGCACCAGCAGATGCTCGGGCACAGCGTCGAGCTCCATCAGACTCACATTGTCCAGATGCGGCACATCCTTCAACCCGTCGATCTTCGGCACGGTCGGGCTATCGCCGGTGTTGATCACGATTGTCTCGGCTCGGAGGCGACGCTCGCCGCCGCTCTTCAATGTGACCGCGATCTCGTTTGCGGTAACAAAACGCGCCTCGCCACGCACCAGCTCCGGCTGGCCCTCGGCGAAGCGCTTCTCCCCGGAGGCGCGAAACTGCTCGACGATCTTTCGTTTGCGCGCGCGCACCTTTTTGAGATCGACATGGACGGACTCGATATCGATGCCCAGCTCGGCCGCCTTCTGCGCCTGCCAGGCACGCTGCGCACTGGCCACCATGGTCTTGGTGGGCGTGCAGCCGTAGTTGATGCAGGTGCCTGAGACCTCAGCGCGCTCGACCAGCGCGACGCGGCGGCCTGCCTTCACGAACTCGGACGAGAGCGGATTCCCCGCCTGCCCTGAGCCGAGGATCAACACGTCATACTGCTCTGCCATCCCGTCCCCTTCCTACCACTCAGTTGTTTGTACGTCAGAAGCGTGACACTGCGAACAACGACACCAGAATCGCCGTCGCATCCTCGAGCAATGCCACCGGCAGATCCTTCACGCCGCGGCTGGTGATCGTGCGACGCAGCCAGTAGCCGGCAAATGCGCTCACCACGGCGCTCACCGCGCCGACGAATGCCGGCACCACCCAGGAGGCCCCCGCGGCAACCGCCAGCGCGCTCGCGGCGAGTCCGGCAAAGACCGCTCGCGCCAGCAGCGGACCCGCCTGAGTGCGCGCAGGCACCGGCAGCTTGTCGGCGATCCACTCGCCGATCGCCAGCGCGACGAAGATATACATCGAAATCGGGTTGGCTAGAAAACCGAGCCCCGTCCCCGACAGATGCAGCCACCCCAGATGAGGCCAGCCCGGTTGCGGCCGTCCGGCCTGCGCCGCGACGGAAACCAAGGCGATACCGGTCATGGTGCGCAGCCCAGTGGCGCCACCAATCAAGATGCAAAGCAGATACAGCATCATCGGCAACATCGTGCAGTTGTCCTTTGTTGTGCGAAATGCGCTGTGCGAAATGCAATTCCAGGAATTTTGGAAGCTCCAACGCTCTTATAGCAATTTTCCTGATGCTGTGATGTGCGGAGCATCGCTCGGCGTGGCCTTTCCTTAATGAAAGGCCACAAAGGCCTTCGTTGGGCCCTCTACACCTACAGGAAAATTGCTATAGGATGCGGGAAGCAGCTGCCTGCTGCCTCACACCCCGCAAAAGCAAAGGACGCCGGGCCCGGCGTCCTTTACCACAACGAAACAGTCATGACGAAACAGCGCGTTCGATCAGCTTTCGCGAAGCATGCCCGGCTCCTCGGGGGAGCGCAACCGCACCAGCTTGTCAACCGTGTAGGGTGCGCGCTGCTGCGAAGTGTGATAGTGGCGCACCTGCAACTCGCCCAGCAGGCCGATCGCCAGCATCTGAATGCCGGCCAGGATAAGGACGCCGGCGACCACGAACAGCGGCCCGTGTTGGTCCATCACATGCTGATGGGTCAGCAGTTTGAGCACGGCCAGGAAGGTAGAGATCGCGCCGCCAAGCAGGATACTGAGCGCGCCGAAGCTGCCGAAGAAATGCAGCGGCCGCGTCATGTACTTCAGCAGGAAGCGGATGGTCAGCAGATCGAAGAAGACACGGAAGGTGCGCGAGATGCCGTAGTGGCTCTTGCCGCGCTCACGGGCAACATTCTTGATCGGGATCTCGCAGATGCTGGCGCCATACCACGAGGCGAGTGCCGGAATGAAGCGGTGCATCTCGCCGTAAAGCGGGATATTGTGGATCACTTCACGGCGGTAGGCCTTGAAGGTCGTCCCGAAGTCATGAATGTCCACGCCGGAGAGCTTGGCCATCAGCCAATTTGCGCAGCGCGACGGGAGACGCCGCATGACAAAGTTGTCGATGCGCTCCTTGCGCCAGCCGCTCACCACGTCATACCCCTCTTCGAGCTTGCCCAGAAAGGTCGGAATCTCCTCCGGATCGTGCTGCAGGTCGCCGTCCATGGCCAGGATGTAGTCGCCCTGCGCGTGATCGAAGCCCGCTGCCAGCGCCGATGTCTGTCCGAAGTTACGGCGCAGCTTCACCACCAGCACCCGACTATCGACCGCCGCGATCTCCTCCAGCAGTTTGTAACTTCGATCGCTCGATCCGTCGTCCACCAGCACCAGCTCGAAGCTCTCGTCCAGGTTTTCCATAACCGCCTTCAGGCGGTCATAGAGCACAGTCACGTTCTCTTCTTCGTTATGGAATGGAACGACAATCGAGTACTTCGGCATGGCATATAGTATATCTGACGCAGTCCGAATTTGGCTGCGTTCGGCGGGTGAAAACACCCCCCTTACGCTGTGCGATTCAGCACTGCTCCAGCACCGTCCCCAGTGCGGCAATCGCCTGCTCACACGCTGCCCGATCCACATCGCGATGCGTCACAAACCGCACCTCTCCCGCACTCGCTGTCCCGCAGAGCACACCATGCGATTTCAACCCGGCCACCACCTCGGCCGCCGCCCTGCCTGTCGGACGAAAGATCACGATATTTGTCTGCACGGTCTCTAGATCGATCCGGCATCCGTCAAGTGCGGCGATCTGCTCCGCCATCCATCGCGCATGGGCATGGTCATCCAGCAGCCTGCCGGGCATCTGTTCCAGCGCGATCAGTCCTGCCGCCGCCAGCACACCCGCCTGCCGCATGCCGCCGCCCAGCATCTTGCGTATGGAGCGTCCTCGATCGATCAGCGCCCGTGAGCCCACCAGCATCGAGCCCACTGGCGCACACAAGCCCTTGCTCAGACAGAACATCACGGTCACGAAGCCGCGGGTGAGGGTTGCGACTGGAACTCCCAGAGCGATCGCTGCATTAAAGATGCGCGCGCCGTCCAGGTGCACCGGCAGGCCGCATTCCGCAGCCCCGGCCCATACCTGCTCCAGCACCGCCAGTGGCGTCACCGTGCCACCCGCCATGTTGTGTGTGTTCTCCATCGCGATCAGCCCGGTCTGCGCGCGATAGTAGATCGGCGCAGTGATCGCAGCAGCGATCTGCTCCCAGCGCAGCACGCCGCGCTCGCCCTCTACCTGCCGCAACTGGCAGCCGCTGAAGGCAGAGACCATCGCCATCTCCCAGTCCACCAGATGGGCACGCCGCTCGCAGATCACCTCCTGCCCATGCTGGGTATGCAGCCGCACCGCAATCTGGTTGCCCATCGTGCCCGTAGGCACGAAGAGCGCCGCCTCCTTGGCGAAGATCGCTGCGGCGCGCTCTTCCAGCCGGCACACTGTCGGGTCCTCACCGTACACATCGTCGCCCACCTCTGCCTCGGCCATGGCCTGGCGCATCTCCCGGGTGGGGCGGGTCACGGTGTCGCTCCGCAGATCGATAGGCGGCTGATTCGTATCCATTTTTGTTACCTTTCCTTGTCGTTGCCTTCCGTCGTTGCCTTCCTCTGGTATCCAGCGATCCGGCAGAGCCGCATTGTTCATCCCGGCAAATCCGCTGCTGGCCATCTGCCCATCCTCTCGACAATACTGGTCCAGTGGACACACGCGCGAATTCCAGCCATCCGCAACAGGACCCCTTCTCGCCCGAGGCCGTCGACCCGTTTCCCTGCTTTTATGCTTGGTTTGCCGAAGCGGAGGCGCAGGAGCCGAACGATCCCAACGCCATGGCCCTGGCCACGGCCACGCCGGCCGGACTGCCCTCCGTGCGGATGGTCCTGCTGAAGGACATCACCGCCGACGCCTTTGTCTTCTACACCAATGCCGAAAGCCGCAAGGGTCAGGAGCTGCGCGCCAATCCGCACGCAGCCCTCTGCCTGCACTGGAAGTCCTTGCGCCGCCAGATTCGCATAGAAGGACCGCTTACCGAGGTCTCACCGGAGCAGGCAGACGCCTACTTCCACAGCCGTTCTCGTAAAAGCCAGATCAGCGCGGTGGCCTCGCAGCAGTCGCGTCCGCTCGCCGACCGCGCCGTGCTCGAAGCGCAGGCAGCGGAGATCGATCGGCGCCACCCCGACGAAGTGCCGCGGCCACCGCACTGGACCGGCTTCGGCCTGCATGCGGAACGAATCGAGTTCTGGCGCGACGGCGCACACCGCCTGCACGATCGCATGCTGTATGAACGCATCGCACAACACTGGCAACGCACGCGACTCTATCCATGATCCGGCGATCCATGATGCAGCGCGCCCCGGGGCATGGCGACGCTTTAGGAACAGCATCCATACGCTCCGCGAATCGCCCCTGAAAGAAGCTCCGTTAGAGCAAAAGCAGGGCAGACGCCGGTGCTCTCATCCAGCGGCCCCACTGCGAGCTGAAGTAGCGTGCTCCGAAGTTCTGTTGTTGTGCCGCAAAAATTGGCGTTTGCATCGTAAACGTAAGCAGCCCCCAATCATTTCGCGTCGGGAAATTTTCTCCAGGCGTAGTCGGAAGCAGAAGCAATTATGTCCCGTAAATGGCCGCCGGTTTCGAGCGTTTGCAACATTTCAAACAAATCGGCGTCTGGACGCTGAGCATCGTCGGCTTTGTAGTAATGTTCGCTCTGCTCGGCTATCCGATGAAGCATCTCGATGATGGCATCACTCTCGCGGCTTCTGCCTGTAGACTGCTCATTCCACAGACGTTCCCGCAGAGGAACTTCAGGTTACTCCGCAGCATCCGTTCCGGGGTGACGTGTCCAGGTAATCCCCATGCGCAGCATGGCGCTCTTCAGCGATGCTGGATCAGGCGGGGCGGCAGGGCTAAAAACTGACTAGAGGAGAGTTGACCTCACCTCCGCACCGGACGAGTAAACTGCCCTACGAACCAGCGCGTACAAGAGCAGGCTGTTGATGCCACCGCACAGAACAACGAACAAGATGAAGTTGCCGAGGAGTCCGCTTACCAGCCAACTACCCGCAGGTCCGTGAGCCAGCGCAGGGGCAAAAAAACTCCACGGAGCCGCCGCGATCATGAAGGGTAAAAAGCCCCAGCCATAGCCGTCGTCTCTTATGATCCCGAGGACGAAGAGCGCTAAGAGGAGCAAGATGTAGCCGCCAACAACACGGAACAACCACGGCCTAGTGCTCCGCCGGGATCGCTGCCAACAGAAGACCGCTACGAGCACGAACAGAACCGCCAGAACTGCCACAGCGCCATTCCTGACGGCGTAGTTCATCGCGATAGGGTGCATCGGACTCCTCCTCCTTTCAACTCGTTTCGCCCTCTAAGCCAGATGGCAGCCTCCATGATCATTGACAGCGCTGACTCCCATCCGGCAGCGTGTCACACTCCGATGTCGTGACGGTCGCCTTCGTGGCGTCTGGAAGAAACTGGTCAGCCAAGCCACTGAGCTGATGCAACATATCATTTGGAGCCGCAGAGAAAAATTGTGTTCGCCACGATTCGATTGCTCCGCCTGCTACCAGTCCACCTAGAGCGTAGTCACGACAACTGCTACCGATCACACAGTAATTAGGAGATTTGCCAGCATCCGAGGCATCCTGGCGCTGCCGTATGTACAGATCAAGGTTCGATGTTTCTGAATCGGTTGTTTTGAAGTAGTCGATACCTACGGTGTTGGAATTGACGCCCTCATAATCGGCGACTGCCTGAATCAACGCCGCGTATGAAGATGGAGTCGGGAGACCGTCTGCTCCGAATTGAACAGTAGGTAATTCATAGTCTGTTGAACTTCACCGGCACCGGCAGGACTCCCGGCGCTCTTTGGGCCAAACCTCGAATACGTTGCATCTCCACTTCCCGGATGGATTGAGAGGATGCCGCTATGACCGTACCCCATTGCCATCCCGCTGAAATTGACGTACGCCGCATCCTTACCCGTGGGGTCAGTGAGCGTCAACGGATTGTTGATGGTGTAGGAGTATTTGTTCCAGCGCTGCGGATTCAATATCCGCAGGTCGTTCATGATGATCGGGTCGGGGCTCATGAATCGGCCCCATTGCAACTACATCGACAGCGACAACGCCTCAACCGAGAGGACTCCCGCGGACGCCAGGTCAAGGAACCGCGCGAAGACTTCGTTGGACAACATGCGTCCCCGCATCGTAAGCGCAACACGATCCTCGGTCCGCGTCAGCAGACCATCTCCAACCAGTTCCGCAAGAACACCGTCGAAGGCCGATACTGCCTCGGCTCCAAACTCTCGCCGCATCGCCGTCAGCGACATCCCGGTCACCAGCCGCAGCCCAAGAAACCACGCCTCTTCCAGCTCCGAGGCGCGATCCATCGGCTCGACCTCAGCCTCCGCGTCGCCCGCAAGATACCGCGTCAGGTCATCCACATTGCCAAACCGTACCGGACTTCCGCCGCGCCCGCGCAGCATGGAGTGCGCATCGAGCCCCACGCCGAGGTACGGCTCCCGTATCCAGTAGCGAAGGTTATGCCGCGACTCTGCGCCCGGTCGCGCGAAATTCGAGATCTCGTACTGCATCAGCCCTGCCTGCTCCAGCCGCGCACACCCCGTCTCGTACATCGTTGCGACGGTATCGTCCGTGGGCACCAGCCCCGCGCCGTAGCGAGCCCCACCGCCGATCAGCTCCCGTCCCAGCCGCGAGTCCTCATCCACCTCCAGCATGTAAAGGCTGGCGTGCTCAACATCGAGCGCGCACAATGCCTCCAGTGATTCCTGCCAGCTCGCCATCGTCTGCCCTGGCAACCCGGCAATCAGGTCGACATTCACTGCCAGGCCCGCATCGTGGAGACGGCGCACATTCTCGGCCACGATCGCGCGCGTGTGCGACCGCCCGGTCGCGGCAGCCTCCGCATCCACCAGCGATTGCACGCCCAGGCTGGCGCGTGTCGCCGATACTTCAACCATCGCTTGAAGAAAATCCGGCGCAATCTGCCCCGGCGCGCACTCGATCGTGATCTCCGCCGTCTCCTCCACGACAAAATTCCGGTGAATGGCAGCGAACAACTGGCGCAACCTCTCCCGCTCCAGGGTGCTGGGCGTGCCCCCACCCAGGTAGACACTCCCCACTGGCCTGGGCAGCTGCCAACCGGCCTGCTCTGCCCTCCGCCGCGCCATCTCGATCTCCGCACAGATACGCTCCACGTACCGGCCATGCTCGGTCGTCGGAAAGACTCCGGAGGCAAAGTTGCAGTATGTGCACTTCGCCCGGCAGAAAGGTATCGAGATATAGAGACCGAGCGTCTCGCTCATTCATCTATTGTCCCACTACGTAAAATAGAGGAAGCATGTCGGCAGCCAGGTCCAGCAGCACGCAGCAGGAGAATTCGGCGAAGAAGAAGGCGGCCGTCCACGAAGACGACGTGGTCGGCAAGGCATATGACAGCCGGCTGATGGGCCGCCTGCTTACCTACCTGCGCCCGTACAAGTGGCAGGCCGGCATTTCGCTTGCAGCGATCCTTATCAAGTCAATAGCCGACATCCTTGGCCCCTACCTGACGAAGGTGGCGATCGATCGCTACATGACGCACGATACTGCAGGACGCCGAAGCTGGCTGTCCCGGCGTCTCAGCGCATCTCCCGCTGCCGGCATCACGCAGATTGCGCTGCTATACATCGGCTCGCTCTGCTTCTCCTATGTGCTCGAGTTCGCGCAGACCTACCTGATGCAGTGGACCGGGCAGAAGATCATGTTCGACATGCGCGCCCAGATCTTCCGCCACCTGCAGCGCATGCACGTTGGCTTCTTCGACCGAAACCCTGTCGGTCGCCTCGTCACCCGCCTTACCTCGGACGTGGATGCGCTCAACGAAATGTTCACCGCAGGCATCTTTGAGATCTTCGGAAATGTGTTCATCCTGATTGGGATCGTGCTGGTCATGCTCCGGATGAACTGGTGGCTTGCGCTCGTTGCGTTTTCGGTCCTGCCGTTCATCCTGCTCATCACGCGCGTGTTCCGGAAGAGTGTCCGCGAGTCTTACCGGCGGATTCGGACCGCCATCGCGCGCATCAATGCCTTCACCCAGGAGCACGTCACCGGTATGAGCGTTGTGCAGCTCTTCGGTCGCGAGCAGCGCGCCTATAACGACTTCGAAGCGGTCAATCGCACGCACATGGTTGCGTTCAAGGACGCCATTCTCGCCTACGCGCTCTACTACCCGGCGGTGGAACTGCTCTCCTCGATTGCGATTGCGCTGGTCATCTGGGTCGGCGGCCGCGGTGTCATCCATGGCGCCGTCACCATCGGCATCCTGGTCGCCTTCATCCAGTACTCCATGCGCTTCTTCCGCCCCATCCAGGAGCTCTCGGACAAGTACAACATCCTGCAGGCAGCTATGGCCGCGAGCGAGCGCGTCTTCAAGCTCGTCGACACGCCTGCGGAAGTCACCACGCCGTCCCAACCGCAGCCGAGCCCGCGCGCCGGCCGTATCGAGTTCCGCAATGTCTGGTTCACCTATCAGCCCCTCCCGCCCGAGGAACTGGTCACCATCACCGCCGCGTCGCCGGAAGACCTCGAGGCGATGAACGTCGAGTGGATTCTGCGCGGCGTCTCCTTCACTGTCGAGCCCAACGAGACGGCGGCGATTGTCGGCCACACCGGCGCGGGCAAGACCACCATCATCTCGCTGATGATGCGCTTCTACGATGTGCAGCGCGGCCAGGTGTTGATCGACGGCATCGACGTGCGCGACCACGACCTGACCGCATTACGGCAACACTTCGGCGTCGTATTGCAGGATCCATTCCTGTTTACCGGCACCATCGCGGAGAACATCCGGCTCGGCACCGCATCCATCACCGAAGCCGAGATGGAGCGTGCCGCGGAAGAGGTGAACGTGGGCGACTTCATCCGCAGTCTGCCCCACGGCTTCGATGAACCACTGCGCGAGCGTGGCGCCGGCCTCTCCACGGGGCAGAAGCAGCTCATCAACTTTGCACGTGCGCTCGCCCACAGGCCCCGCATCCTCATCCTGGACGAAGCCACCTCCTCCGTCGATACCGAGACGGAGCTGCGCGTGCGCACCGCGCTCGACCGCATGGTCACAGGACGGACCTCGGTCGTCATCGCCCACCGGCTCTCCACCGTGCAACGCGCGGATACGATCCTCGTCATGCACAAGGGGCAGTTGCGCGAGCATGGCCCTCACCAGCAGTTGCTCGCGCAGCACGGCATTTACTGGAAGCTCTACCGGCTGCAGTACCGGGATCAGGAGGCAGAGGCTGCCAACGATCTCGCCAATACGCCACTCGCCCTCGGCACCGATTAAAGCATTTCGAAAACGCTCTAGTTAACGTTTTAGCGCTACCATGGGCGAAACAATTTTGCCCTTGGGGTTAGCCTTGCATTTCTCCAAATCGCTGCGCGCCGCTTCTTCCCTGCTGCTCCCTCTTCTGCTTACCGGTTCACTCGGCGCACAATCCAGCGCAACCACCGCCTGGCAACGCGGAGTCTTCCACCTCCAAACCGGCGCGGTCGTCGGTCGATCGGACATCGTTCTCGGCCGGCCGAATCATGACGCCGGCGAGGCCATGCCGCTCGGCAACGGACGCCTCGGCGTCGCCGTCTGGTCGGCAGATGGCCTCACCGCTCAACTCAACCGCGCGGACACGCTTCCGTATCGTCTCTCGCCCGGCCAGGTCGTCATTCCAGGCCTTGCGAAGCTGACTGCGGCTCAGGACTATGCCGGCCGGCTCGATCTCTACAACGGCGCCTTCGTCGAACACGGCGGCGGCATGTCTGCGACCGTCTACGTGCAGCCCCGCACCGACGCGCTCATCGTCGACGTCACCGGCGCCGATCCGGCGCAGCCGCAAACCGCCATCCTTAAGCTGTGGGAGCCGCGCACGCCGCAGGCCAGCGTGCGTGGCGACATGGGAATGCTCTCCGCAAGCTGGCTTGACAACAAAGATCCCGGCGCCTCCGGGCGTCGCTTCGGCTCCCTCGCCGCCATCACGGCAGTCGGCAGAAACGTATCTGCCGTAGTGACCGATCCGCGCACCATCACGGTCACCGTCACGCCCGCCCCGTCCGGAAGCTTCCGCGTCATCGTTGCGGCGCCGCACTACGCGGGAACCGGCGTCGTCGCGGCCATTGCGGGCCGTGCGACCGCCGATCGCAACTCCGCCGAGCACACGGCCTGGTGGCGTGCCTTCTGGCATCGTGCGGCGCTGCTCAAGGTCTGTTCTCCAGACGGTGCCGGGGAGTACATGGAGAACCTGCGCAACGTCTACCTTTTCAGCGCAGCAGCGGAGAATGGCGGTGAGTTTCCCGGCTCCCAGGCCGGCATCGGCGACCTCTTCTCCTCTGCGGGGGACGAGCACCGCTGGGACCCCGCCGCCTACTGGCACTGGAACCTGCGCATGCAGGTCGCCGCCAACCTTGCGGCAGGCCTGCCGGAGTTGAACCTGCCGTACTTCCGCCTCTATCGCGAAAATCTTGCCGCGATCGAGCAGTGGACACGCACACGGATGCAGGGACGCCCCGGTGCGTGCATTCCGGAGACCATGCGCTTCAACGGCAAAGGCATCGAGTCCGAGACCTCGGTCAGGCCGGCGGTCCTGCCTACCGGACTGAGCTGCGATGCAGGCTCACCGCCGTACTACAACGCGCGCACCCTCTCCACCGGCGCGGAGATCTCGCTCTGGATCTGGCAGCAGTATCTGGCTACCCATGACCGTGCCTTCCTTCAGGCAAACTTCCCCGTCATGGCCGCCTCCGCCCGCTTCCTCCTCGCGTATGAGAAACCCGGGCCGGACGGACTGCTCCACACCAGCCCCGCGAACGCTCATGAAGAACAGTGGGACGTGACCGATCCCACCACGGACCTCTCTGCCCGCAAGGCTTTCTTTGCAGCTACGGCAGAGGCGGCGAAGACTCTCGCGATAGAGCCCGCGCTCGTCGCCGAACTGAACAACGCCCTCGGCAAGATCCCCGACTTCCCGCGCACTCAGGCCCAGGGAAAGCTCACCGTGCTTCCGGCGAGCGCCGATGCCGATGGCAACGACGTCATCGCCAGCTCTTATCGGCCCGAAGCCGAGATTAACAACGTCGAGAACATCGGCCTCGAGCCCGTCTGGCCCTACTCCGTCATCGGAGATACATCCCCGCTCTTCGCGCTGGCCCAGCGCACCTTCCGCGCTCGTCCCAATCGCGGCGCAATCGACTGGAGCTTCGATCCCATACAGGCCGCGCGCCTGCACCTGGGCGAGGAGGTCGCGAAAAACCTCATCCAGATCACCCAGGCCAATCAGCGCTACGTGAACGGCTTCGCCCGCTGGGGCGGCAATGGCAAGGAGTTCTATGTAGAGCAGACCGGCATCGTGGCTGCCGCACTCCCCGAGGCTGTCGTGCAGGATTACGACGGAGTCCTCCGCATCGCACCGGCCATTCCCCCCGGCTGGGACTTCGATGGCTCCGTTGCGGTACGCGATAGAACCAAGGTCGATGTGCAGGTGCGCAACGGCGTCCCGGCCACGGTCGGATTGGAGGTTGCGTACACGCATCCGGTACGGTTACGAAATCCATGGCCCGGCGCAGCGACCCGCATCGTAGACGCCCGTTCCGGCCACCCCGTCGCGACGACACCGCAGCCCTCATCTCCGGATACGCTTCGCTTCACCGCACTCGCCGGTCACGCGTATCTCGTCGAACGCACCGGTCACGCAACTCTTGCCTTCGCACCGGTCGATGGCGTGTCGGCCACGCACTACCGCAAGCTCGGCAATGTGCAGATCGGGCTCGCGCCCGCGGCTGCGCAGTGATCGCGGTCGATGGCACGGGGGATGATAGACCGCGCGGGAGGGCGTAGCATCTGTGCTCATGGATATCACGCTCAAGGACACGACACGCCGCTCGCTCTGCCTCTCCCTGCCCCTACTCGCCGCTGTCTCCGCTTTTGCCGCGGATCAATCGACACCCATCGCCTCCTTCGCGAAACCCTTCGACACCTTGCCCGCGAAGCAGAACGGCGCCAACACATCGCGCGCCATTCTCGACGGCACGACGCACTCGAACGACCACCTCGAGGTGCATGAGACCACGCTCGGACCGGGCAACTCACCCCATCCGCCGCACGCGCACGCGCACGAAGAGCTCTTCCTCATGATGCAGGGCTCGCTTGAGGTCACGATCGCGGGAAAAACAACTGTGATCGGCCCCGGCTCCGCCGCATTCGTCCACTCGGGCGAGCTGCACGGCGTCCGCAACCCCGGCACGACACCTGCGCAATACTTCGTCGTCGCCATCGGCACATAAGCCGATTACGCAGGCATCGAGAGCCGAAATAGTGTTCTTGTGGCACGCCACTCGGCAGCCGTGATCTCCCAAATCTCGGAAAGGTGCCGACCGGAAACGTAGTCCCGCTCCTGCGTAGCAATCACCCGCATGCCGGTCTTCTCTGAAATGCGGCGTGAGGCGACATTCGCGATCGCTTTCGGAGCGCGCAGTACATCGAAGCTCAACCCGTCGAACCAGTAGTCATTCACAGCCATCACCGCCTCGGACATCAGCCCCTGTCCTTGCCAGGGCGCCCCCAGCCAGAATCCGCGGTTGTCCAATGTATCTCTATGCAGGCTGATCGCTCCGATAAGTTGTTCCGGCGACTGCTCGGGTCGCAGAGTCCACTGCCACTCATCTCCACGCTCAATCGCAGGCAGAGCTACATCACGGTAGTAGGTGAACACTCCATCTGCTGGGTACGGCCACGGAACCCGCGCGTTCAGGAACTGAACGATCTCCCATTGCGGAAAAAGCCGCTGTGCCTGCTCCGAATCGGCCAGTTCCAATGGACGCAGCAGGAGCCGTCTCGTTTTGAGCGCAGGGGTCATGCCACACCATAGCAAAGGCCGAGCTTCCTTCATCCGTGCAGATGCATGAGCCACGTCCCGTCGTTTTGCTCACGGCCCCCAGCCTGTGGTAGCGTCCGGTCAACCCCCTTCGATTCCGGTACCGCATCCTGAGGAACGTCCATGCCCCTTTTGTCTCGCTGTCTTGCTCTGGCGGCGGCTCTACTCGCCGCTTCCCTGGCCGCCGTCGCACAGAGCACCGCCGCCTATCCCAGCGAGACCCCCGCACACTTTCAGCCCGTCACGTCCGGCTTTGACTACCTCCGTCGCGATGTCATGATCCCCATGCGGGACGGCGTAAAGCTGCATACCGTCATCCTCGTTCCCAAAGGCGCGCAGCATGCTCCCATTCTTTTCACGCGCACGCCTTACGACGCCAACGCGTTGACGACGCACGAAGTCAGCTCGCACCTTGGGCCAAGCCTCGAGGGCTACGACAATGCGGTCGATGTGATCGTCGACGGCGGCTACATCCGCGTGGTCCAGGACATCCGCGGCAAGTACGGTTCCGAGGGCGACTACATCATGAACCGCCCTCTGCATGGGCCGCAGAACCCTACCTCCATCGATGAATCGACAGACACCTACGACACCATCGACTGGCTCGTGAAGAACATCCCCGAGTCCAACGGCAAGGTCGGTATTCTCGGCATCTCCTATGACGGATTCCTCCCGCTCATGGCGCTTGTGCATCCGCATCCCGCGCTCAAAGTATCGGTACCCATGAACCCGATGGTCGATGGCTGGATGGGCGACGATTGGTTCCACAACGGCGCCTTTCGCCAGCAGAACCTCTCCTACATCTACGACCAGAGCGCGACTCGCTCGAATACGATTACCTGGTGGACAAGCAACTACGACGATTACGATATGTGGATGCGCGCCGGCTCTGCCGGTGCTCTGGCCAAGCAACGCGGCATGGACCAGCTTCCCTTCTGGAACAAGGTCGCCGCGCACCCCGCCTATGACAGTTTCTGGAGCGACCAGGCGGTCGACAAACTCCTTGCGAAGGAGCCGCTCATCGTGCCGACCCTGCTCGTGCACTCGCTCTGGGACCAGGAGGACATCTACGGCGCCATCGCCGTCTGGAAGGCCCTCAAGCCGAAGGACACCGCGAACGACAAGGTCTTCCTGGTCATGGGGCCATGGCACCACGGGCAGGAGATTGAAGACGCCAGCATCCTCGGCGAGCTGCACTTCGGCTCCGATACCGGCCTCTACTTCCGGCAACACGTGCTCGCGCCCTTCCTCGCCCATTATCTGAAGGATGATCCGCAGAAGGAGCCGCTCCCTCCTGTCACCGCATACGAAACCGGCACGAATGCATGGCGTCAGCTTCCTGCATGGCCCGCAGGCTGCGACCATGGCTGCGACATTAAGCCGACGCCGCTCTACCTCGAAGCCGGCTTCGGGCTTTCCTTCGCTAAACCCAATGCCGATAAACCTACCGCCAGTGCCGCCGCATACGACGCCTACATCTCCGACCCGGCCAAGCCGGTGCCCTTCCGCAAGCGCCCCATCCAGCCCATGGGCTATACCGGCGAACTCACCTGGTCGTCCTGGCTGGTGGACGACCAGCGCGAGGCCTCGGGACGTCCCGACGTGCTTTCATATGTAACAGACACGCTGACAGAACCGGTGAAGATCAGCGGACAGCCCGTCGTGCATCTGGTCGCCTCCACCAGCGGCACCGACTCCGACTGGGTCGTCAAGCTCATCGATGTCTATCCGGACGAGGTTGCTGCCTACCCGCATCTCGGCGGCTTCCAGCTCATGATCGCGGCGGACATCCTGCGTGGGCGCTATCGTGAGGGCTTCACCGTCGCCAAGCCCCTCCAGGCCAATACGCCGCTCCCCTACCACTTCGAACTGCCCACGGCGAACCACGTCTTTCTGCCCGGCCATCGCATCATGGTGCAGGTGCAGTCCGCCTGGTTCCCGCTCTACGACCGCAATCCGCAGAAGTTCGTGCCCAACATCATGTTCGCCAAGCCCTCCGACTACCAAAAGGCCGAGCAGCACATCTACCACGCGCCGGACAACGCCAGCTACATCGAGCTGCCGTTGGTAAAAGAGAAATAGGCGGGGTCATCTCCCAAAGCGAATCGTCCCGACCGAAGTGCAGGGATCTGCAAAAATGGGCGCCCCATCCTAACGAAGTTAGGATGAGCGCTCGCGGCGAAGAGAAGACTTTACGCCTGGGCTGTCTCCGCGGCCGCCTTGCGCAACTCCTCCGCCGCATCGCCCAATGGCAGAAACTCCATCGCAATCCACCCGCGATAGCCATTGCGCCGCAGCGCGCGGTAGATCGTCGCATAGTCTATCGTGCCGGTGCCGGGGGCATGCCGTCCCGGAACATCGGCCACATGCACCAGCCCCAGCATCGACACGTTCTCCTTCAGCGGAGCAAGCAGCGGCAACACGCCACCACTCGCAGGTAAGCCGCGCTGCTCATGGTAGAAGTCGTAGAGCACTTTCACCGCAGGCTGGTTGACCGAGCGCACGATCTCGAAGGCCTCGGCCACATGTGTCAGGTAGATCGACGGATTTTCCAGCGCATCGATCGGTTCCAGCAGCAACTCGAAGCTCCGCTGCGCCGCCACTTCCGCCGCCCGCTTCAGGTTCTCCACGCACACTGCATGCTGCGCATCGCGCGCCATGCCACGCACCCGCTGGCCGGAGAGCAGGATGATCCGTCGGCAGCCCAACTGCTCCGCCTGCGCCATGCGCGCAGTCAACTCCGTCGCCAGCCGCGGTCCCGCTCCGGGCTCGGCAAAGCCGGTGTCGATGCCGGACATAGCGTCGCACACCAGCTCCAATTGGGCCATCCGTGCGCGCACTCGCGTCACATCGGCGGCAGACCAGTGCTTGTCCTCATCCACCAGCTCGAAGCCGTTGTAGCCGGCCCGAGCCACTACTTCAATCGCCTGCGCCGCCGTGTACTTCGGCCGCAATGTCCACAGCATCACGGAGAGACGGAATGGCCGTGCCGGCGGATCGGTGGAGGCCGTGCCAAAATGAGAAGCCGCGACGAACGTCGAAGCCGCCGCCAGCCCTTTGGCAAACCGACGGCGACTGATGGGAGATGCCGAGGTCACGTCGTCTCCGATATCGAACCCTGAACGAGTGCCTGAGCCAGTGCCTGAGCCAGTGAAGGGACCAGTGGAAGCGACCACTCCTGCACGTGAGTGCGGTCCTACTGTGCCACGACCGGCACCGACACATCCGTCGTATCCCACTTCACGTGCAACGAACTCCGCTTGCCGTGAAATGGCTCCAGCGTGATCGACATCACCTGCTGCGGCGCGGAGAGTGTCTCCTTCTTCATATCCACGCGCGCCAGATCCTGGCTCTGGTCGTACTTGGTGCCCCACTGCCCGGTCTGCTTGTTGATGATCAGCTTCCAGGTCCCGCTCGAGGGCAGCGAGTACAGGGTGTAGGATCCGGCAGGCACCATGGCCGTGCCGATCTTCAGATCCACCTGCGTCTTCAGCGACGTCGCCGGATTTGCGCCCGTCCGCCACACCTTGTCATACGGCACCAGCCCGCCGAAGATGGTGCGCCCGCGCATCGATGGCGCGTTGTAATCGATGGTGACGGACTTTCCATCCACCATCTGCGAGGTCTGCGCCGGCGGGCTGGGCATCGGCTTCTTGGCGGCAGGGGCCATCTGGGCCATCTGTGCAGGAAGCTGCGGAACAAGAGCCGTTGCGAGGGCAACACTAAGTGCGGCGATACGTACGTTCAAAGGATTTCCTCCTGATAGCGTGCTGAAGTAGTGTCTTGCCTTCCCTGCTCAGTGTCAAAGGCGCGTGCGTCATGCCGACTAGAGCATTGCCGACTAGAGCATTGCCGACTAGAGCATTTCGGTAATGCCTGCATTCACTGCCCTTCCTCCCGCACATACGCCTTCATCAGATACTGCCGTGCCTGGTTCACCGCCCCTTGCGTGTTGTCGTTGGTCTGCACCGCCTGGCGATACTCGTTTACGGCGCGATCGCGCTGGCCGGTCGCGTCGAAGATCTTCCCCAGCTGGATATGGCTCCAGACCTCGGTCCACTTCGGCTCGTCGTCGCCCCGTAGCGCATCACGATACGCGTTGGCGGACGCCTGATAGTTGCGCTGGGTGAACAACACATCGCCGATACGATAGTTCGCCAGCGAGCTCTGTGGGTTCGCCTTCAGCGCATTCTGAAACTCTTCGATTGCCCCACTGCTGTCGCCCTGCGCCAGCAACTGTTGCCCCTTCAGGATGGACACGCGCACCTGCAGATCGGGTGTGTTCTTCAGCACCTCATCGTCCGGGTCGATGGTGATCTTGCGCGGCAGCCCGAAGGTGTCGATGACGTACTGCGAGTCGGTGCCGGAGACCTCGATCTGCTTGGTCTCCGTCTTACCCTCGGTCTCGACCGACAGTGTCACAGGCATGCGGAACAGGTCGAGATCCTGCTGAATCTCGCCAATGGTGCGGAAACCGGTGCCGTTTCCCAGCCGGTAGACCGTGTACTTGTTCGCGAACTGCGGTGCACCGGTTCCATCCAGCCACTGCGCAAAGAAAGCAACCAGTTGCTGCTGGCTCGCACCCTCGGCGATCTTCTCAAACTGTCGCGTACTGATGGACGCGTCCTTATACGTGCTCAGCACGGTTTGCAGCGTCTTCTTGAATGCGTCGTCGCCGATCACCCCGCGGAGCATATGGAAGACCATGCCGCCTTTATCCAGCGTCATCGATTGGAACTGCGGTGAGTACGCGTCCAGCCGTCCGGCCGAGGTCAAGGGAATCGTGTCGTACGCCAGCGCACTCGCGGACACGTCCGTGATCGCTTGCTCCATGTTCTGCTTCCCTGCCACATCCTCCACATACAGCAGCTCGCCGTAGCGCGACATACCGTTCGTGATCCAGGCATCGTTCAGCGTCGCCGGGGAGACCTCGGAGCTCCACCACTGTCGCACAATGGTATTGGCCAGCAGCCGGTAGTTATTGCGATCGGCAATGTGCGCGCCCGCCACCAACGCCATCTCCGGCGCCCAGTAGGCCGGCACCGTGTCGTCCGGCAGCTCGATCACGTTCAGCCGCGCTGACTCCGCCGGGCCGAATTCGCCGGTAAAGAAATCGAACTCACGATTCGCCGTCTGCGCATAGGTCTGCGCCGAGCTGTCATGCGCTGCCGTGGTGTAGACCTTGATGTTCGCCGAGCCCATCACAGCCGTTGGATCCTTGAACTTGCCCGCAACGATGGTCCCCGGAAAGCCGGGCCGGTCCCAGTTGAACTGCCACACCTGTCCCTCATGATCGGCATGCGGGGCGCCCGTCGACCCCGAGCCCAGCACCTTGTACCCCGCAGGCATATGTACGGTGATGTCGGCGGTGAAGCGATCCGTCAGGTACCCCGTCATGGGAAACCAGCGCGCTGCGTAGAGAAGGTACGTGATCGGATCGCCGATGGAGGCGAGCTTCAGCCCCTCCACCGGAGAACCCTCGCCGTTCTCAAGCGTGCCATCGTACTCGAAGGTCCACACCGCCGTGTCGCCCTTCGCCAACGGCGAGGTCGGCGTTACACGCAGCGTGGAGGATTGTCCCCGCTCCGCATTCAGCGGATGATTCTTAGCATCGGAGACCTTGCTCACCTTCAGTGCCGAGTGCAGCTCGAAGCTGGCCACCGGCAGCGCATCGAGCGCTGTAAAGCTGACACGGGCCGTCGCATGCAGCTCATGCGTCGCCGGGTTCACCGTCGCATCGATCACATAGCCGGTGACATCGATCAGCGGCTTAGTGGAAAGCGTCTGTGCCCGCGCCATGGTCGAGAGTCCAACCGTCAGGACCAGCGACAGGATCGCGGCGCGATGCAGAAGGCGAGTCATCGGTGCTGCCCGGAATTCCATAGTAGTTCCATACGTAAGTCTTTCATGCGTGGTACGTGCCGGACGGCGGGATGGATGGTTCCGTCGCTCCTGTTGGGTTGGATGCGGCGCCGGTTTTGAGCAGGCCAACGCAGATGCGCGCCACCCGCTCGATCGCGCTTCCGGCGACCGGATCGTGGGTGTGCAGCCGCTCGCGCACCTCGCCGAGCCCGGTCATTGCTGCGTCGCGCTCCGGTCCATCCGCGAGGAGCGGCCGTAGCGCCGCCACCACATGCTCTGCCGTGAATGCATCTTGAATCAGCTCGGGCACCACCCGACGACCCGCGATCAGGTTCGCCATGGCCACGTGCGGAACGGTCACGAAGCGTCGCGCAATGGCATAACTCAGCTTCGAAAGCCGATACACCACCACAAACGGATTGCCCAGCAGCGCCGCTTCCACGGTCGCCGTGCCGCTGGCGACGATGGACGCCCGTGCGTGGTAAAGGGCCGCCCGCGCATCGTCCACCAGCACCGGCGGCGGCAGCCCGACATACGCATCCACGTTGACCCGATTGACCCGATTGACGCGCGGGCGCGACCCAGGCTGCGCCATCTTCGCCCACGATGCCCAGGCATTCTGCCTTGCAATCGGCCACGCTAGTTTGCTGCGATCCACTGTCGGCGCTACCGCCAGCACGTACTCGTATCGATCACCCAGGGCAGTCATCGCTTGCAGCATGGCGGTCAGGTTCAAGTGCACTTCGCGTTGCCGGCTGCCGGGCAGCAGGGCTATCCATGGCTTGGACGCATTCAGGCCATGGAGGCGAGCGAAGGCCTCCCGCGTGATGCTGGGCGCCTGCAGATCGGCCAGCGGATGCCCCACAAACTCCGCCGCCACACCGCGCTCCCGGTAAAACGGCTCTTCGAAGGGAAAGATCACCAGCATGCGGTCGACAAAGCGCTGCACCCGCCGGATGCGCCGCTTCTTCCACGCCCATAGCTGCGGCGATACGAAGTACACCACCGGCACGCCATGACGATGCAGGTGCTCGGCCAACCGCAGGTTGACATCCGGAAAATCGATCAATATCGCGAGCGAGGGCCGCTCCGTGACAATGGCGCGCTTCAGCCGCTGAAACTGTTGGTAGATATACGGGGCATGGCGCACCACCTCGGTGATGCCCATGTGGGCTACATCCTCCGCACGTACCACGGGCCGGAAGCCCAACCCGGCCATGCGACCCCCGCCCAAACCAAAGAAGCGCGCATCTGGGACAAGCTGCGCGATCGCCTGCATCAAGGGGGCGCCGTAATGGTCCCCGGACGCCTCCCCTGCAGAGAGGAAGATCAGCGGCGGGGACGGATTGGCAGGCGCAGGCATCGTCTGCTTGCAAGGGTAGCAGCGCAGTCATCCGGAGGCCCGCATCTGTCCCTAAGACGACTCCTTTGCAGGCGACTACTCCGCGCGCAACGCCTCCACCGGATTGACCGAGGCCGCCCGACGCGCCGGCAGATAGCTGGCCAGCATCGCCGCTGCGCCGAGCACGCCCGCTACCCCCAGCAACGTCGTCACGTCCCATGGTCCCACGCCAAACAGCAACTTACGCAGCAAGGAAGTCACAGCCAACGAACCGAGGAGACCTGCGACGATGCCGAGGGCAGTCAGCCGCACGGACTCTTCCAGGACCAGGCGGTAGACGGAGCTGCGCTGCGCGCCCAGCGCCATGCGCACCCCGATCTCTCGCGTCCGCTGGCTCACCGAGTAGGCGATCACTCCATACAGGCCCACCGCACCCAACACCAATGCCAGGGCTGCAAAGCAGCCGACAAGCCATGCGGAGGAACGATGCAGAGATGCGGAGGGCGAGTCGTGAATTCTCTCGTTCATCGTCATCGCGCCATACGTCGCAATGCCGCGATCGATCTCGTGGATGGAGGCCGCGAGAGCCGGCAGCAACGACTGCTCTGCTTGCGACGTGCGAACAACCACCGCGAAGGAACTCCCTGTGGCCTGATTGAAGGGTGCATAGAAGGCCGGTCTGGTCATGTCCAGCGGCCCTTCCTTTATGTCGTCGATGACGCCGACAATCTCCTTCAGCGAATTCGCATCCAGCGTATCGTCGCCAATCCGCCGGCCGATCGGGTCTTCGCCGGGGAAGTACCGCTTCGCCAGCGATTGATTGATGATGGCGACGTGCGGCTTGGACGCATCCTCTGTCTCTGTGAAATAGCGGCCCCGCAGGAGCCGAGCACGCACGGTCGCAAAATATCCTGCGCTCACCTGCCGGTCGTTCACCTCATTCGTCTCACCGTGGTAGGGCCGGCCTAGGATGCGAAAGGTATTGGTACCATCGCCGTCCCCCAGCGGCAGATCGCTGGCGATACCCGCAGATGTCACGCCGGGCAAAGTCTCCACCCGTCTTAGAACCTCCCGTTCCAGCGCAATACGCTGCTCGTCCGCCGTGTACTCGGACTCCGGTGCGGCAACGATGATCGACGCCAGATGATCCGGCACAATGCCGGTATCGACATGCAACAGCCGATAAAAGCTCTTGCCCAGCAGACCGGCGCCTACCAGCAACACCATCGCGGCGGCCAACTCGATGACCACCAGGTTGGAGCCAAATCGACGCCACGTCGTTCCCGCTGCGCCCCGGCCGCCCTCCGTCAACCCATCGCATGTCCCTGACAGGGGCAACCGCAGCGTCGGAGTCAGAGAGAACAGCAGGCCTGCCGCCAGCGAGATCGCGCATGCGAAGGCCACGACGTGGAAGTTCAATCCAAGCCCCCGCAGATACGGCATGCTCGCCATCATGTCCTTGGGGATAAGACTCGGGAGGAGTTGCATCGCCCCATACGTAAGCATCAAACCGAGTATGCTGCCGGCCGCTGCCAGCACCAGCCCCTCGGTCACAAACTGGCGAATGAGTCGTGCTCGCGAGGCACCGAGTGCACCCCGAACCGCGATCTCGCGCCGGCGGCTCTCCGAGCGGACCAGCAGCAGGCTCGCCACATTCACGCTTGCGATCAGCAGCAGCAGCCCGGCCCCGCTCAACACCACCCACAGGATCGGGCGCAGGTCTCCTACGATCACATCCACCAGCGGCAACAAGTACCCGCCGCGATCGGTGTTGGAGTCCGGATACTGCTTCTCCAGTTGTTGCGCAATCGTCACGACATTCGCGAGAGCAGATGCGACAGAGACTCCATCCTTGAGCCGTGCCACACCCAGATAATCGTGGCAGCCTCGCTGCTTCGCGCACCTACCGTCCGCCCGAATCGTTGTCCAGAACTCCGCATCCCCGGCCGGCGCGAAATGGAACTCCCGTGGCAGAACCCCTACGATTGTGTTTATAGAACCATCGAGCGTCACCGTCTGCCCCAGGGCGTCCTGCCGTCCACCGAACCGTTTCTGCCAGGTGGCATAACTCAACAGCACGGTATGCGTCGCCGATGGAAGATCCTCGCCAGGATGAAAATTGCGTCCCAGCGTCGGGACAACGCCAAGCGTGTGGAAGAAACCCGCGCTCACCCCAACGCCATCTGCCTGCTGCGCACCCGATGGTGTCTTCAGAATGAAGCCTTCCGTGGTGTATATATCCATCGATTGGAAGACTTCGTTCAACTTCTTCCAATCGAGATAGTCGAGATACGAAAGATGAAACCGTGGACCGAGCGTGTTTCGTTCATACAAATTCACCAGCCGCGCTGGATCCCGATACGGCAGTGGCTGGAGCAAAGCGGCATCCACAAAACCGAAGATCGAAACGCTCGTCGCAATGCCCAGCGCCAGGATGAGGCTCGCCGTGACGGTGAATCCGGGGCTCCGTCGCAGCTGTCGCAGCGAAAATCGCACATCCTGCACCACCGTCTCGACCCGGAAGCTCACCATCTCGTGGCTCTGCTCCTGCATCCGCGTCGTATTGCCGAACTGCCGCCGCGCTGCAACCTTTGCTGCATCCGGAGTCATGCCATCAGCCACGAAAGCACTCTCCGCTTCCTCGCGATGAAAGGCCATCTCCTCACCGAGTTCCTCACGGAACGCGTTTCGCGTAAACAACAACCGCAGCTTGCGCAGAATCGTCACTAGAGATGCCATTGCAGCCTCCTACGCGTCCTGCAGCACGCGGCCGATCGCCGCGATCATCTGCTCGAACTGGGACAACTCGACGCCAAGCTGCTTCCGCCCCGCTGCCGTCAGCGTGTAGAAGCGCGCGCGCCGGTTGGTCTCCGTCATCTTCCACTCCGCCTTCACCCACCCCTGCAGCAGCAGGCGCTGCAGCGCCGGGTAGAGCGAGCCTTCCTCCACCGTCAGGACATCCTCCGACGATCGCTTGATCGAGAGCGCAATGCCGTATCCATGCATCGGCGTCCGCGTCAATGTCTTCAGGATCAGCAGGTCCAACGTCCCCGGCATCAAGTCACTTTTTTTAGCCATGACCATATGCATAGTTTATCTATGCATAGAAAGTCAATCGGTTGCGGGGTCTTTTGCTATCCCGCTTGCTGTCCCGCTCGTTTGTGTCACACATCCTCGCCAGTGCGGCAATGGGCAAACCACCAGCCGAAACATGGCGTAGCACTGCTCCCGATTTGCCATACTTGAATCAGGACCAAAAATCTTCGGCGCGGCGCCACCACAACGGGTGGGTGGGGAGACCACAACGGCGCACACCCCTCGTCGTCTTTTCCTAAAGGTAAGCTCCCCGACCTATGTATCGAACCGTTAACAGCGAACGACGTGTAAGTCCTTTTTTTGGAATAATTTGGCCGTAAGTTCTGTTGCAAGAGGATTTAGCCGCGGGAGAGCGGCTAACTCCAACAAAACGAGGGGGTTTGAAGACCCTATCCCGGACGGGAGGGGGGAGGGGGTAGTTACTCGTAACGCAATGCTTCGATCGGATCGAGATTCGCCGCCCGCAGCGCCGGTACCATGCCGCTCACCAGTCCGACGACGATCAGGATGCCGGTCGACACTATCACGATCAGCGGTGAGATCAGCAGCCGGATATCCGCATCGGTCGCATCGGCGGCAACTGCGCTGTAGAAGGTGATGCGGCCCACCGACATCGCCACCGCATAGGCCAGCAACATGCCCAGCACGCCGCCGGTAGCGGAGATCACCAGCGCCTCCGCCAAAAACTGCACCAGAATGTGCCCACGGCGCGCGCCTAGCGCTTTTTCCACGCCGATCTCGCGTGTGCGCTGCTGCACGCTGACCAGCATGATGTTCATCAGCCCGATTCCGGCGATGCCCAGCGTAAGCGAGCCGATAAAGGCCATCAGGACTTCCAGCGCAGCGGTGATGATGCGGAACTGCGAGAGCTGCTCCATCAAGTTGGCGACGTAGATGGCATTGCGGTCGTCCGGACGGAAGCCGTGCGCGGCGCCCAGCGTCGTACGTACTGCCTGCTCTATGGCCATATGATCGCCGTGGTACGACATCCAGATGCCGTCCAGATACTTCATGTCCTTCAAGTCGCCCATCGTCTTGAACGGGATGTGGACGGTGCGATTGACGTTGTCTTCCTCCTCGGTCATCTTCGGCTTCAGCACACCGATGACCGTGAAGCTGATGCCGCCGACGCGGATGCGCTGCCCGATGGGATATATCCCGGAGAACAGCTTGGTCGCCGCCTCCGAGCCGAGCACCGCCACATGGTTGCGCTCCTCGTTGTCCTGCTCGGTATAGAAACGTCCCTTGACGACGTCGTAGTTCAGGATGTCCGCGATCGGCGCATGACTTCCCTCGACGTGCCAGGTATAGCTGTGCAGCTCGTTCTGGATCGGAACGGTGTCCTTCTCGAGTGTCGGGGTGATGAGTTCCAGACCAGGCACACTCGCCGCCAGACGATCGATATCGTCCTGCGTGAAACGCACGACGACGCCGGCCTTCTTGCCACCCGCCTGCTCGCTGGTAGTCCCGGGAAAGACGCCGATGGTGTTGACGCCCCACTGCGAGAAGATGGCCTCGATGGCGCGGCTGAAGCCGGCCCCGTAGGCCAGCAGCAGCACCACGGTCGCGATGCCCCAGGCCATGCCGGCCACCGTGATCATGGTGCGGCGGCGGTTGTGCTGCATTGCGTCGTAGGCCTGCTTCAACAGATCGAGTATCATCGTGTCCAGCTCCGCTGCCGCATTGCCCTACTCCCGTCGCAGCGCTTCTACCGGCTCCAGCCGCGCCGCCTTGCCTGCCGGCACGAGACCGGCAATGATGCCCGCCGCCGACAACGCGCCTACCGCAAGAGCCGCTGACCACGGCACCAGCCGCGGCGGATCGAAGCCTTGCATATTGTGACCGACTATCGCTTGAAGACCGAACATCAGCAGTGCCGCTCCGGCGATCCCGATCAAGCCACTGATGCCGGTAAGGAAGAGCCCTTCGAGCAGGAACTGCAGCTCGACACTGCGGTTGGTCGCGCCCAGCGCTTTACGCAGCCCGATCTCGCGCGTCCGCTCGGAGACCGACACCAGCATGATGTTGACAATGCCTACCGCGCCCAGCGCCAGAGTGACGATCCCCACACCGCCAAGAAACACGTCCATGGCGTCGAAGATCTTATCCACCATGCGCTGGCTCTTGATGGAGTCCCATTCGTCAAACGCATCCTTGTCCTGCCAGCGAAACCCGTGCCGGCTTGCAATCAGCCGGTGGACATCGGCCACCGCCACCTCGTTGTCCCCGTGGGTGCGGGGCTGATACTGGATGCCGCTGAGCGCGTCCTGGGGAAGATTGTCCCCCTTGATCGGAAACATCTCCATCATCACGGACAGAGGAATGTAGACCTGTTGATTGATGCCGTTGTTATTGCCCCGCCCGGTCTTAGCTGCTACGCCAACCACCTGGAAACGCGAGCCGTTCAGCAGCAGCCACTCGCCCAGTGCAGGGCGGCCGGAGAAGAGCAGTTCCGCCGTCTTCTGTCCCAGCACGGCGACATGCCGGCGGTCGCGGAGATCATTGGTATCGATCAGCCGCCCCTCGGCCAGGGGCAGCGAGCGGATGTTCGGGTAGTAGGTATCGATGCCCCGTACGGTGCCGCCCGTGGTCGCGTACTGGCTCACTTGCTGGATCGTTTCGTCGGAGACCTGCGCCGTCACCGCCCGTACCGAAGGCAACTGGCGCATAGCGACGGCGTCCGACAGAGTGACATGGTAGGGCCGCATGCCGGTGTGCTGGCTGGGCACGGCGGGAATATTGCCGCCGGAGAGGAAGATGATATCGTTGCCGAGCGTCGCCATCTGCCGCCGCTGGCCGGAGCGAAACCCCTCCCCCAGACCAATCAGCAGCAGCAATGACCCCACACCCCATGCAATCCCGAACATGGTGAGGAATGAGCGCAGTTTATGCGCCCATATTGCATCCAGCACCTGCCCGAGGATGTCCCGAAGAGCGCGCATATTCCTTCAGGGGTGGATACGCGGCAGGTTCGGCAGTAGTTCCATCGCAACTCCTGGATCTCGGCAGCCGGGGCAGTGTTTCGCTACTTCTTGTCGAGCGCCGTCAGCACTTCCTGCGCGTTCGGGGTGCTGACCCGCAGATACTCGCTCACCCGCTTCCTCTCGTCGTTCGTCAGGGAAGGAGCTACGGTGAGCAGGCGTCGCATGGTGGTGGCAACATCGTCGACATAATTCATCATGCGAATCGCTTCGCCGGACAAGGGCATGGTGTCAGTTCTCCGCTTGGTTTCAGTCATCTCTGCTTATTGTCCTGTGCGCAGGCATAGTTCGTAAAGCCGACGCTTCCGCATTCCTCGTGCAAGCAACCGTTCCCAGCCTCCTGTCCTCACAGCCCTTAACCTCTGTTCGTCCCGCAGCATGCGCGGCAACCCACCCCTAACCGCAACCAGACAAGACGCAAGAGCTATGGATCAAGACTGCATTCCCTCCCTGCTGAACACAGACGTCCGCGTACCTGTGGCCACGTATCGCGCGCAGATGCACAAGGACTTCACCTTCGATCACGCCGCGGCGATCGTGCCCTTCCTGCATCGCCTCGGAGTTGGGGACTTCTATGCCTCACCCATCTTCGAGGCCCGCCCAGGCAGCATGCATGGCTACGACGTTACCCGGCATGACCGGCTCAACCCGGAGCTGGGGGGCGCAGAACGCTTCGCCCCATTCGCCGACACACTACGCCAAAACGGCATGGGGCTGCTGCTGGACATTGTGCCCAACCATATGGGCATCGGTCGGGATGCCGTCTGGTGGCAGGACGTGCTCGAGAACGGGCACGCCTCGCGCTACGCCGCCTTCTTCGACATCGACTGGAACCCGCTGAAGCAGGAGATGCGCAACAAGCTCTTGCTTCCCATCCTCGGCAATCAGTACGGGGAGGAGCTTGAGGGCAAGCACATCCAGGTGGTTTTGGAGGACGGTACGTTCTATGTGAAGTATTACGAGGACCACCGCATGCCGGTGGCGCCTCGCACCATTCCGCTGATCTTCTTCCATCGCCCCATCGGCACAATGCCAAGCGAACAGGAGATGGAGGGACTGCCTCACGAACTGGCCGATCTATTGCGGGAGCTCACCCAGCTGCCGCCGCACGAGACAACGGATCCCCAGCTCCAGGCAGATCGCAAGGAGCGTTTGAAGGAGCTGCTGCCCCGGCTGCGGACCCAGCTGATGAGTGAGGCGGCACAGCCGGCTATCAGCCGTACCCTGACCGCCATGAACGGCGTAGAGGGAGAGCCGCGCAGCTTCGATGAGCTGCACGCCTTCCTGGACGTGCAGCCCTATCGGCTAGCGTATTGGCGCACTTCTGCGGAAGAGATCAACTACCGTCGCTTCTTCGACGTGAACGACCTGGTGGGGCTGCGCATGGAGACGCCGGAGGTCTTCAAGGAGACTCATTGCCTGATTCGTGAGCTGCTGGCGAAGAAACAGATAACCGGGCTGCGCATCGACCACTGCGACGGCATGTTCAACCCGCGGCAGTATCTGATTCGGCTGCAACTGCTCTATCTGGCCAGCCAGTGTGCCGGGCCCAAACCGGAAGAGGAGACCGCTGCGAACGGTATCGAGCGCGCGGTGCTCGACCAGGTGCGTGGCTACGACTGGGCGGCGTCGCACGGCCCGCTGTACGTAGTCGTCGAGAAGATTCTGGAGCCGCGTGAACACATGCCTCCGGAGTGGCCGGTACATGGGACATCCGGCTACGATTTTGTCTACTTCGCGAATAACATCTTCATCCAGCACGACAACGAGAAGGCGTTTAACACGCTTTACGAACGTATGCTGGGCCACTGGGCAAATCCGGACGAAATCATCTACCGGTCCAAGCTGCAGGTGATGCAAAACTCGTTGGCCAGCGAGGTGCACGTCCTGACCAACCTGCTAAGCCAGATCGCCGCGGCAGACCGGCATGCGCGCGACTTCACCGACAACATCCTGGAGACAGTCCTGCGTGAAACCATCGCCTGCTTTCCTGTCTACCGCACCTACACGGATGAGCGTGGCACCTATCCCGAGCGAGACATCGCCTTCATTCAGAGCGCGATCCGGCAGGCCAAGCGACGCAATCCGGACATCGACGCCTCCGCGTTCGACTTCCTCTGCGATATGCTCCTGCTGAAAAGGAAGCAGGAGAGCGATCGGGATACCAATCCGCAGCAGCTGTACTTCGCCCTTAAGTTTCAGCAACTGACGGGTCCGGTCATGGCGAAGGGCGTCGAGGATACTACCTTCTACGTCTATAACCGCTTTATCTCGTCCAATGAGGTGGGTGGCGATACGAAGTCGTTCGGCATCACGCTCGATCACTGGCATGCGAGCAATCAGGAGCGGCTGAAACACTCGCCGGACTCCATGCTTACCACATCGACGCACGATACGAAACGCAGCGAAGACATGCGCAACCGGCTGAACGTGCTGTCCGAGATCCCGGGCACCTGGGCAGGCGCAGTGCGGCGTTGGCAGCGGTCGAATGCCAAAGCGAAGCGGACGCTGGGAGACGGGCGCGTTGTGCCGGACGCGAACGAGGAGTATCTGCTTTACCAGACGATCGCGGGCGTTTGGCCCTGGCACGCAGACGAGCCGGGTTGCCGCGAATCCGTATTGAAGCGCATTCAGGAGTACACGGCAAAGGCGCTGAGCGAAGCCAAGGTCAACCTGAGCTGGATCAGTCCCGATCCAGAGTACGTGAAGGCGGTGCAGGACTTCCTTGCGGACATACTTATGCCCGACAAACGGGGGCGCGAAACCTCGTTCATGCAGACGCTCAACAAGCTACTGCCGCAGTTGCAGTTCTTCGGCGGCGTGAATTCGTTGGCGCAGCTTGTCTTGAAAGCGACCAGCCCGGGAGTGCCGGACTTCTACCAGGGCACCGAGCTATGGGACCTGAGCCTGGTTGACCCGGACAATCGGCGGCCAGTGGACTACGCGTTGCGTGACCGGATGCTTACACATCTGGACCAGCTTGCAGCCGACCAAGGTCCGGGCGCGGTCGCTGCCGAGGTGTCGCACAACGTTAGCGATGGAGCCATCAAATTGTGGACAACCGCGCAGGTAATGCGGCTGCGCCAGGCAGAGCACGCACTGTTTCGCCACGGTAGTTATGTACCGCTGCGGGGAGCCGATGCGGCGGAGCAGTTCGTGATTGCCTACGCGCGACAGCATGAGGGCAGGACGGTAATTGTGGCCGTGCCGCGCTTCGCCTGCACCCTGATGCGTGGCAACGTTGAACTCCCTTTAGGGAAGGCGTGGAAGGACTGGACACTGCCGCTGCCGGCTGACATCCATGGATCGCTTCGCAACATCTTTACTGGCAAGCAGATCGTTGCCGGTGATGGCACTCTTGCGCTGGGGGAGGTGCTCTCCAGCTTTCCGGTCGCGGTACTCACCACGGACACCTAGGAATCTCTGAAGAAGCTTCCGATCCTCTTGGTTTTTGACACGCGCACGAAATCTCTCGTCGAGGAGAGAGTTACTTCGAGAAGTGTTCCAGCAAGCCGTCTGCATCCTCTTCGACGGACCGTAGGGTGTAGCCGGCATCCAGGAATGGTTGAATGCAGTCGCCGCAACCGCCGTTGAATGTCCCTTTGTTCGAAGAGTAGACCAAAAAGTCGCTATGGGTTGCGAAGAATTCCCTATAGCTGGCGGTGTGCAGATCGACTTTCGCCCACTTCGCCAGCCTGCGATCGCTTACGAGCGCAAAGTTTTCGGCATCCGGAGCTCCAAAGACAAGGCGTCTGCGAATCGCGTCAGGCGCATAAAAGAATAGATACAGATAGTTGTGTTCCTCAATTACCAGAACGTCTCGATTCGAGCGATCCATGCGCAAAGCTGCGTCGCGATCCAGCGGACGAGAAGGGTTCGCACTGAACCTGAAATGGCTCGCTGGTTCGATCTGAAAGAGATCGCCGCCGAGGCGAGCATGGATGCCCAGGCAAATATCGCCTGCCACGAGTACGAGCATCGCAGCTAACACGCGCCCGGCGAGGGGACCGCTCCTTCTCATCACACTTCGAGCGAAGAGAAGAGCGAAGCCTGCCGTGCTCGCCAGAAAGTACCTGTCGAAAAAAGGGCCATGGCTGATCTCGACACCTATCCCGCCGATGACCGGCAACAGGAGCAGTCCGCATGCAACGATTGACTCATCCGTCGTGAACACTTTGTCGGCCTGGGACGGATCGCTTTGCCCTTTTGCATGCCGTCGTGACGTCAACGCAATCGCCAAGATCAACAAGAGGAGCGACGGGCCATAGATGCCGAGGATGAAGTTGTGCAGCGGCATGCCGCCACCGCTATTGATGGCCTTGAACGTTCTCACCATGCGCAGATAGAGAGGCGCAATGATCAAGATGGCCGCAAGCATGGCGGCAAACGTGGAGAAGCTTGGTCGACGCCTGCGAAAGAGTGCGACTATCTCAACCACAAAGAAGGGCACGACCAGGTAGACCGCGTAGACGTGCGTCAGCAACGCGCATAAAAAGCTGAGCCCGAAGCCCACGGTCCAGGCCGGTGCCTTCCAGGACTGCTGGGCCGAGTCTTCACGCGAGCGCTGCCAACAGACCAGCATGAGACCACACCAGGCCAGAACAATACCGTGAGCACGAGCTTCGTAAGCGTAATTATGGGAAAGCGTGAAGATGGGCGCAAGCGCTGCCACGCAGCCTGCCGTGCGCCCCAGTCGCCGCGAGGCAAACAAGTACAGGCAAACGCCAAATATCCAGAACCCCAGGATGGCCGGAAGGCGAGTGGCGATCAGCCCTTCGCCAAAGATATGGTTGGCTGCGCGTGTTAGCAGATACAACAAGGGTGGATTGAAGTCGGCCCCATGCAGTACGGCCGCCCATGTCGCGTGGAACGTTGGGAGGCGGCATAGGTAAACGGTATAAAGCTCGTCGAACCAGAATGTTTTGAGTGACGCTCTCAACATCGTGTCGGCAAAGTAGAACGCCGATATAAGCAAAAAAACCACCGTCCGCGTGTCAACGCAATGACGAGAGGGAGAAGCTGTTGCGTTTATGGAATCCGGTTGTAGATCGCGTCGATTTTCAGGCAGCCGGGCACCTCGGTTCATCATGGGAGCGAACGGCATGCTCAGGCCTGCAGGTAGCCGCTTTTATGTGATGACCGCCGGCCTCCATCCAAGCTGCGACCTGCTGCTGTGCGGAGGCTCCGGCACGGGAGGTGGAAGCAGGCTGGTCGAAGCAGAGCACCCGACGGAGACAATGGCTTGAGAGAATTCGGCCTGCTTTCAGCGTAGAGCGAAAGCAGGGCAGACGTAAGGGAAAGCATTTCTCTCGTCAGGTTTTTTCATCAAGAAAAGCTTACATGAACGATCTCGGAAACCTCACGGTAACGTTGCTTTTACTTCAGAGGAATGCCGTGGAGTGTACGCCAGGGATTACGCCATCGCGACGGGTACATTCCTAGAATGAACCCGTCGCAACGCGTCTACTTGCCCAGGTTGTACATGATGTTGATCGTCGTTTCGACCGCGACCGGTTCGCCGTTGAGCAGGTATGGCCGATAACGCCAGGTGCGGACGGCCTCGATGCTGCTGTTGCTCAATACCTGGGCCGGGCTTGTCTTGACCCGCAGGTATTGCGGTATGCCGTTCTGATCGATCGTTGCCTCCAGTACCACCGTGCCCTGTATCTTCTTTGCCTTGGCTGCCGCCGGGTACGTCGGGTTCAGGCCGGAGATCTTATTGCTCGCCATGATTCCGGCCGCAATTGCAATCTTCGATGGTGTGCGGGTCTGCGTGGATGTGGGGGGTGCGCCCACGTCTACGCGCAAGGCAAGAGCGGATGCGCAGGTGGCGAGGGCGACCGCGGCACAGGCTGCGGCGATCAAAAGACGGCGCGCGCCTGCTATCTCTTTCGTTGTATGGGTGAGCGTCATAACTCTCCTTTCAAGAGTGTTGCTGTCTACGTGGTAGAAAATTCCGATCGCATGAAGCGCCGGCGCCCGGGTTGCTTCCGAGAGCATGGAGGCAAGCCGCAACAGAGACTGCGCGTAAGGCTTTCGTCCGGCGACGGCTTCGGCAGCGATGGCATCGCAGACGATCTCGCGCGTCTCTGTCACCCGTGCGCGCATCATCCAGAGGAGCGGGTGGTAGGCCACGGGCAGCGAAAGCAGCCCATAGAGCAGGTTCTTGGCGAAGTCCTGGCGGCGCATGTGAGCGAACTCATGCGCAAAGACCGCATCGAGATCCCGGCCGCCCACGGTTTCGAGAAAGTTTGGCGGCAACAGCAGCATGCGGCGCCGCACGCCAATGGTCACCGGTCCTGCAATCCATTGCGACACGGCGGGCTGCGCGTGATCGCTGCCAAAGCGACGCACGCAACGCGCCCAAATGCCTGCAGCCTCGCCGGTGAGCATGACGCATTGCGCATTACGCCGCAACTCATGCGTATTCCACAGTCCCCACGCCAGCCGCCCTGTAAAGTAGAGCAGTGCGCACGCATAGGTCAGTAAAAGTGCATCGAGCAGATGCATCGGGAGCTGCAAGCCAGCGGCTTGTGACACGTCGACGCGCTCGAGAAGCACGCGCACATCGCCATGGTTCGCTCCGCGTCCCGACATCCAAGAGAAGCAGCCGACGAGAGATTGCGACAGGTCGCGCAAATGAAGTGTGCAGGCGGGCAGCGATGTGCCGAGCAGGAGTGCAACCACCCAGATGCGATGCGCCAGACGCGGACTGTATCTTCGCGTGAACCGCGCTGCTGCGGTCGCAGCCAGGAAGACCAGCGGCACCTGCCACAGAGAGTTGACGAGATACGCGAGGAGCCAAGACTTGAGCATTACCAATTCGGGTGCGTTCATTCGTCACCTCCCTGCTCTTCAAGCCGCTTGCTCAATTCAGCGATCTTCTTGGCATCGATCTGCCGGGTCTTGAGCAGGCTGATGACCAGCTCTTCGGTCGATCCACCGAACATGCGGTCCACGAGATCGCGCACGGCATGACGCGATGCCTTGGCCTCCGTGACCGTAGCGCTGTACTCATAGGCGCGGCCGTGTAGCTTGCGTCTCAGCTTGCCCTTACGGTGCAGGATGTTCAGCATGGTCTGCACCGTGGTGTAAGCGAGGTCCTGCTCCAGGCCCTCCTGTACCGCGGTGACGTTGCCCGTCCCGATCCGCCAGATGACCTGCATGATCTGGAGTTCGAGGGGGGTTAGGGTCTCTTTTTCGCGTTCACCCATGGGTTAATCTCCTAAGCAGTTAGGAGATTAGGCCGGAAGAGGCGTGTTTGTCAACTAATGGCTTAGGAGATGGAGTGATTGAGGCGGGACTCGGATTGGCGGCCACGTCAAGTACATGCAACGGTGCTGCTCAAGTAATTGAGCGAAGGCTCATCCCTGTGAGCTGCGTTGCGTTGGCGCGTCGCGGTCCGTGAGTTCGGTGATGGCTGCGAGATCCTTTGCGTGTTGCGGCTGGATGGCTCCTTTGGTGACGCGCCAGCTCCAGTTGTCGCCCGCTTCGGCAGGAACATTCATGCGTGCCTCCGCACCGAGGCTGAGCACGTCCTGCAATGGAAAGATGCAGGTGTCTGCCACTGACGCGGCGGCGGCGCGGATGAGCGGCCAGACGATGGGCTCCTTGCCGCTGGTGCCAGTGTAGGTGCGAACGGCTTCCTGCTCGCGCTCATTTGCGCCGAGAGCCCACCAGCCTGCGGTGGTGTTGTTGTCATGCGTGCCGGTGTAAACGACAGTGTTCGGCTCATAGCGATGCGGAAGGTAGTTGTGCGCGCCACGGTCCCCGAAGCCGAACTGCAGGATGCGCATGCCGGGCATGCCGAACTGGTAGCGAAGCTGATCGACCTCCGGCGTGATGAGACCGAGGTCTTCTGCGATGTATGGGATGGGACCGAGGGCCTCACCGAGCCGCCCGAAGAGCAGACCACCGGGACACTTGACCCATTCGCCATGGATGGCCGTCGCCTCTTCGGCGGGAATGGCCCAGTAGGCCTCAAAGCCACGGAAGTGATCGAGACGGATGACGTCGTACATGGCGTGAGCGCGGCGGATGCGGTCGACCCACCAGCCGAAGTCGCGCTGATGCAGCACGTCCCAGCGATAGAGCGGGTTGCCCCAGCGCTGGCCGGTCTGGCTGAAGTAGTCCGGAGGCACGCCGGAGACGCGGACGGGCGATAGATCGTCGTGAAGTTCGAAGAGGTCCGGGTGGGTCCAGACGTCTGAGCTGTCGAAGCTGACAAAGATGGCCACATCGCCGATAATGCGAATGCCGCGATCGTGGCAGTACTGCCGCAACGCCTCCCACTGCTGATCGAAGGCAAACTGGATGACGCGCTCGACGTTGAGTTTATCGGCGAGTTCGTTGCGGAGGCGATCAAGCGCCTCAGGGCGGCGGTGTGCGATCTCGTCCGGCCAGGTGGTCCAGGCGGCGGAGGCATACTGACGCCGAAGCACGTTGAAGAGTGCGAAGTCTTCCAGCCAGTAGCCATTCTCCCAGCAGTACTTCTCGAAGGCCTGCCACTGCTGCTCTGTGTGCTCGGCGAGAAAGCGCGTGGCTGCCTGCTCGAGCAGCGGCATCTTGGCCTCGCGCACCTGCTCGAAGTCGACGCGGCTCGGATTTGTACTCGTTGCAGTAACGTATTGCGCCACGTCGCCGCCGGTGAGCCAGCCCCACTCCACCAATTTTTCGAGCGAGATCAGCAGCGGGTTACCGGCGAAGGCCGAGATGCATGAGTAGGGAGAGCTGCCGTAGCCAACCGGATTCAGCGGCAGCACCTGCCAGAGGCGCTGCTTCGCCTCTGCAAGAAAATCGGCGAAGGCATAGGCGGCTGGACCAAAGTCACCGATGCCGCCAACCGAGTCCAACGAGGAGATGTGCAGCAGCAGGCCAGAGGAGCGATCAAGAGGCATTCGGCGAAGTGTCCAATCCTACGCGGTCAAAAGAGAAAGCCCGCGCCCTCGAAGAGATTCCAAGAGCACGGGCAACGTTGCTTGGGGACTCGCCGTCCCCGGCAGAGGTGCCGACGGCGCGTTTCGTAGGGCGGCCTCCGTTGGTCGCCGCCGCTGGTTTTCTGAATCACGCAAATATCTCGTATGGTCCGCTGCGTGGCCCTATAGCATTTTCGGTATTGGTGTAGACCGTCCAGCGATGGCTATTGTGGCTTTTCTTAACGGAAAAGCCACATCTCACTGAAATTCCGCGTACCACTGTATTACCGAAAATGCTTTACGGTCCGGATCAGCTAAAGCATTGTCACTGTTGCTGTGTCGAGCCCAGCTCCGTGAAGTGTGGCTTTTCTGGACGGAAGAGCCGCGCGGAGCATCGCGCTCTTCTCTACATACAGTGAAACTGCTTTGGACATACAGTGACACTGCTTTAGCCGGGAAAGACGGGCGCCTGCTGTGCCTTCTTGTTCATGCGCACGCGGCCGGCCTTCTCGTATTGCTGAGTGATGGAGCTGACATAGACGGCGAACATCTCCTCGCGGCGCTGGGCAATCATCTGCTCGCGTGCCGCGGCCAAGTTCTTCGCAATGTCCGCGGGTGTGGGCTCCTGTTTACCGGTGAGCTTGATCACGATGCCATTACGTCCGGTGTTGATGGCATTTGATATCTGGCCGTCATTGAGATCGAAGACCTGCGGGGCAAGCTGGCCGATCTGTCCGAGGTCCGGCACCTGGCCATCGCGGCCAACGAAATCGCTCGTCTTGACGGTGGCACCGACTGCCTTTGCCGCGGCTGCGAGGTCGTTGCCCTGCTTGGCCTGCGCGGAGAGCGCGTTGGTTTTATTGGCGAGCAGCAGCGGTAGTTGCTGGTCGCGGAAGTCTTCGAGCAGGTGCGGCTTGAACGCGTCGAAGGTGGGTGCGTGCGCGGGGTGGATGTCCGCGACCTGGAAGATGGCGAAGCCTTCGCCAGTGGAGGCGACGGCGGGCGGCGCACTCTGCTTCGCGGCGAATGCCTGGGTCAACAGCTTCGAGCCATCGGCGAGGCCGGGAACGATTGCGCCCTGCGCGAGATAGTCGGTCGAAGTGACCTGCAGATGATGCGCGGCAGCGGTCTTATCCAGGCCGTCCTTCTTCGCCTCATTGGCGAGCGATTGCCCATAGGCTTGCGCTGCTTGGGCTTCCTTATCGCGCACCATGGTGGCGAGGATGGCTCCCTTCACATCCGCGAATGGCTTGGTGTGCGCGGTCTGCTTCTCTTCGGTCTGGATGATGTGGTAGCCGAACTGGGTTTTCACCGGCTCGGAGATCTGGCCGGGCGAAAGGGCGAAGGCGGCCTTGTCGAACTCCGGCACCGTGGCGCCGTGTTGCAGCATGCCGAGTTCCCCGCCCTGCTCCTTCGAGCCGGGATCGTCGGAGTACTTCTTCGCAAGCGCTGCCCAGTTGCCGCCGGCGCGAAGCTGCTTCAGCACATCTTCCGCCTTGGCCTTTGCAGCCGCGTCGGTCTTGGCGTCGGCGCCCTTGGACACCGAAATGAGGATATGACGAACCTTGACCTCTTCCGGCACCTGGTACTCCTTCAGGTGCTGGTTGTAGTACTGCTGGGCCTGGGCGTCGGTGATCTGCGGCACGCCGCCGGGCACCTGCTCGGGCGTGAAGGCAATGTAGGAGAGCTTGCGCGCCTCGGGAATCGCGGCCTTATAACGGGAGGCGTTTTCCTTGAAGAACTTCTGCAGCTCGGCATCGCTCGGGTTGATCTGCTTGATCAGGTCTTCGCCGTTCAGCACGGCATAGTCGAACTTGACCTTGGTGTTCTGGCGGCGATAACTGTCGGCAACCTCTTTGTCGGAGACGAGGACGCCGCCGCTGACCAGAGCTTCGAGACGATTGATCTCGAGCTCGTTGCCGATCTGCTTCTCGAAATCGGCGCGGGAGAGGTTGAAATTGTTCTGCACAAAGTCGGTGTATTTATCGTCACCGATGTAGACGCCCTTGGGGAAGAGATAGGCGGAGAACGGGCCTTCCTTCAACTCACGGCGCAGATCGGTGGGGGTGATCTTCAAGCCCATGGTGTCGGCCTGCTGGAGCAAGATCTCGCGCTGGATGAGCGCCTGTCCAGCGCGTGGCATCAGCAGCGGCGCGTATTGCTCCGGCAGGTGCTGCTGCTGCGCCATGCGCGCGGCGATCTGATTGACTTCGCGCGTCGTGATGTCCTTGGAGCTGCCGAGAAAACGGCCGAAGTAACCGCCCGGTCGAACGCTGGCATAGGTATCCGAGCCGGTGGCCGCATCGGCAAAGATGCCGGGCACCAGCGTGATCACCATGGTGATGCAGGCCAGAGCGATGATGACAATGAAAATGCCCTTGATGACGCGTGAGTCTTTTTGCAGGAAACGGATCATGAAGCGATGAAGACCTTTAAGGGAGGCGCAGTCTCAACAGAGTGAGGTACGTTCCATGAACCGCGGATGGCGGCGCGCCGATATCGGAACCCTTTGATTATAGCTGGGCCACGAAGAAGCGGCCTCTCCTTTCGGAGAGGCCGTGCAACGGGGAAGGCGGCCCGGGGTACAAGAAACCGGGGTTAGCGCCAGTAGCGGTATGGGTACGGGTAGTAATACGGCGGCGGTGGGGGCGGCGGCGGATAGCCGTAAGGGTAGCCGTAGGCAGGGCGCGGCCGCACACGACGCGGCGGCGGCGTGACCGAAGCCTGCAGGCGCTGCACCTCCGCATAGCTCACCGGACTGACGGTAAGCGGCGCACGCAGGTGGAAGGTCAGCAGAGTCTCCGGCGGCATGATCTCGCGCGGGCCTGCTGTCGCCGCGGAAGCTCCCAGCCCCGCGCCACCACCGGCGACAGCGCCGATCGCGGCACCCGGGCCGCCACCTGCGACGGCGCCGATGAGCGCGCCGATCGCAGCGCCGCCAACGGTATTGGCAGTGGTGTAGCCACCCTTGCCACGCGAATCCGTAGCGAAGGTGTCGGTGGCGACCGGATAGCTCTGACCGGTCAGGTTAAGCGCGGTGACCTGAAGAGCGAAGCCGGCGCTGCCGCGGAAGGCACCGGGCTTCTTCACCCCAATCACGCTGCCCTGCAGCACAGCGCCGCGCGGAATAGCGAGGTAGGGGCCGCTGTAGATGTCCATCGCCACGACCGCCTGAAAGCTCTCACCGCCGCGTAATGTGCGGCTGTCGAGCGGCTCGGACGTGCGGACGCTCACAAGGGTTCCAGCCGGAATGGTGACCGGCGTGGAGGGTAGATGCGGTGCGGCATAGGGACGGTACTGTCCCGCATACCCCTGTTGCTGCGGATACGCCTGCTGGGGATACCCCTGCTGCGGATAGCCCTGCTGCTGCGGATATTGCGGCGTTCCGTAGGCCGGGCGCTGCTGTTGCTGCGGAGGCTGCTGCTGTTGTTGCTGCGGAGTGCCTTCACCCGGATCCTGCATGGGGTCCGCCTGCGACTGGTTCGGCTGGGATGTATTGTTCTGGGGCTGCTGGGGGATCTGGCCGTTCTGGGCGTCAGGCGGCGGACCGGCCTTCCCCCAGTTTCCCGAGACACCGGGCTGCGGCTGGTCTTTTTGCGAGTAGGCGGGCTGATCACTCTGCTGCTGGTCCTGCTGCGGTGGATTAGGCACATTCGATTGCGCCTGCTGCACCGGCTCCTGCTCTGCTTGGGAGGCATTCTGGATGTCAGCTGTATTGCTGCTGGAGCCGGCCGCCACGGTCACGTTGTTCTCAACCGAACGCACACCATCCACAGTAGCGGCCACGACCTGCGCCTGGTTCTTCGCAGTATCGGAACTGGCGGTTCCGGCGAGAGTGACGACGCCATTCGATGTGGTCGCGGTAATGTGCTCGTTGCTGACATCCGGATAGCTCGACAGCGCCTTGAGCACATCTGACTGGATGGCGAGATCGGTGCGTGCGCCGCTCTGCTGCGCGGAAAGAGAGAGAGGCGCGCCCAGAGTGGCGACCCCGGTGAGACCAAGGCCAAGTACGAATGAAAGTCGAGCGGCCATTGCACGGGACAGGCGAAAAGCTCGGTGCGCGGATTGCATAGGGTGAACTCCCCCTTCTTTACTTCTGTTATTGGACGCGTGATGCGATCCATCCGATTGCGAAAACCCGGCAACTGTCGAATAGTTGCGCCCGAAACAGGGCTGCCCAAGCATAGAAGCCTGGGCAGGGTAGGGCGCAATGGCGCAAGCGGGGGAGGATTCCGGGCGGTAGTCATGCCGGTCCGAAAGACCGCTGAAAGTCGCCGCCGGCTACTTTGTCTGGCTGCGATATTTCCGGATAAGGTTCGTCGTCGAGCTGTCGTGGTGCATCTCGGGTTCGGTCTTGCCGGTCAGCTCGCCGATGATCTTCTGCGCCAGCACCTTGCCCAGCTCCACGCCCCACTGATCGAAGGAATCGATGTTCCAGATAGCTCCCTGGGTGAAGACGGCGTGCTCGTAGAGCGCAACCAGCTTGCCCAGCATCTCCGGAGTAAGACGCTCCGCGAGGATGACGTTCGACGGGCGATTGCCTTCAAAGACGCGGTGCGGCACCAGCGAGTCCGCCGTGCCTTCGGCCTTCACCTGCTCCGCGGTCTTGCCGAAGGCCAGTGCCTCGGCCTGCGCGAAGACGTTGGCCATCAGCATGGCGTGCTGATCGCCAAGCGGGTTCAGTGTCTTGAAGAAGCCGATGAAGTCGCACGGGATGAGGCGCGTTCCCTGATGGATGAGCTGGTAGAAGGAGTGCTGCCCGTTGGTTCCCGGCTCGCCCCAGTAGATAGGGCCGGTCTCCGTCTCAACGTGCCGGCCATCGAGGGTGACGTGCTTGCCGTTGCTTTCCATCGTGAGTTGTTGCAGGTAGGCGGGGAAACGCTTGAGGTACTGCTCGTAGGGCAGAACCGCCTGCGTCTGGGCGTCGAAGAAGTCGGTGTACCAGACAGTGAGCAGCCCCATCAGCACGGGAAGGTTCTTCTCAAATGGAGTAGTGCGGAAGTGTTCGTCCATCTGATGGAAGCCGCTTAGCATGGAGCGGAAGTTGTCCGGGCCGATGGCCAGCATGGTCGAGAGGCCGATGGCTGAGTCCATCGAATAGCGGCCGCCGACCCAGTCCCAGAAGCCGAACATGTTTTCCGTGTCGATGCCGAACTTCTTGACCTCCTTCTCGTTGGTCGAGATGGCCACAAAATGCTTGGCCACCGCGGATTCATCCCCGCCAAGACCCTTCAGCGACCACGCGCGCGCCGCATGCGCATTGGTCATCGTCTCAAGCGTGGTGAAGGTCTTTGAGGCGACGAGAAAGAGCGTCTCGTCCGCGCTAAGGTCGCGCACCGCTTCGGTGAAGTCGGTCGAGTCCACATTCGAGACAAAACGGAAGGTGAGGTCGCGCTGGCTGTAAAACCTTAATGCCTCGTAGGCCATCACTGGGCCGAGATCCGAGCCGCCGATGCCGATATTGACGATGTTGCGGATGGGTTTGCCGGTGTGTCCCTTCCATGCGCCACCGCGCACCTTGTCGGAGAAGGCCGACATCTTGTCCAGCACGGCATGCACGCCGGGAACAACGTCTTCGCCATCGACCCCTTCCCCGGCCACCCGGATCGACTCATCCTTGGGCGCGCGCAGGGCGACATGCAGCACGGCGCGGTTCTCCGTGACATTGATCTTGTCGCCACGGAACATCGCTTCCATCCGCTGCTGCACGCCCCGTTCCTCGGCCAGTTGCAGCAGCAGCTTGAGCGTCTGGTCCGTGATGCGGTTCTTCGAATAGTCCAAGAACAAACCTACCGCCTCTACCGTGTAGCGCGTGCCCCGCCCGGGGTCTGTGTCGAAGAGCTGACGGAGGTTGGTCTTGGAGATCTCTTCGGCGTGCGCCTTCAGCGCTTTCCACGCGGGCAGCTCGATAAGAGTGGTGGATGGTGTCGTCATGATGGAGAGGCTCCTTACGTTGTGAATCGGTTGGAAGTAGCTGGCTCGACGACTTGAATCATAGTGCAGTTTGCTGCACCGACCGGCGCGCTTGTACTGCATCAGCGGAGCATGGCGCTGAAGGTGAAGAGAGCAAAGGCCAAGATGAGCCCGCAGGTACGGATCCAATGATAGGTGTCCCAACGGCGCTCCAGCGCGGCCCAGTCATCCGGGACGTTCTGAGGCGTCCAGTGAGTTATGCGGTTGTTGATCGGCACCAAGGCTGCGAGAGAAAAGAGCACTGCGGCTACTTGGATGGCTGCGGAGGCGGCAGCCAGTTTCCAACCAAAATAGTACGGCGGATAGACGTGAGCCACGGGAAGCAACAACAGCAAATTGAGGAACGTGGAAGCAGCCATCCAGAACGGCATGACCTCTCCGAAACGTTTGGCGAGGGCGGCGCGAATGGGAATGTGAGTGGCGGCCTCTTGCCGTGAAAGCGTGGGATGCGCGAAAGCGGCGACATTCAACTCGCTGCCGCATAAGAGTCCAAGCAGCAGAACCTCACTCAACTGAAGCAACATAACCTGCCAGAGCATGAGCAACTCCTGTCTTTGAGTTTCGATGTAGCGCGGGGGCCAGCAGTCGCATCAGCTCGCGGTAAGGAACTGGATGCGCGCCATGCACCAGAAGTGCCATGTCCTTCACGGAAAAATCACGTGGTATTTGCACAATTTTCGTTGAAGCCCGCAAGCATGGAGAGGTGAACCCTGCACAAGCTCCTGAGCTGCCTTTCGGCCTGCGCCAGTTTGCCACTGCTGGTGTTGCTGTTCACGAACGAAAGCCTGGAGAGCTGCGGAATCAGCCGGACTGGATCGGCTGCGACCTCAGCAGTTACCGGCTGCGCCTGGCCGATACAGAAGGGGAGCGGCTGGCGGCCTGCCGGCTGCGCTTCCGGGTCTTCAATCTGGAACTGGGTGAGGGACTGGCGGAGTCCTATGCCAGCGGCCTGGACCAGGATGCATACGACTATGTGTGCGAACACCTGCTGGTCGAAGAGAAGACCTCCGGCCGCATCGTGGGCACCTACCGCATGCAAGGCGGACTGACGGCGCGCCGGCATCTGGGCTATTACAGTGCGCAGGAGTTCGACTTCAGCCCCTATGAGGCGCTTCGGCCGCAGATTCTGGAGTTGGGTCGCGCTTGTATCGAGCGCGAGCACCGCACCAGCGAGGTGCTGACGTTGCTGTGGCGCGGCATCGCGCAGTATGCGCAGCATCACCAGTTGCGGTATCTGCTCGGCTGCTCATCGGTGGATTTTCGAGGAACCTCGCAGGATCCTGCGATCGGTTGGGCAATGTACGGCCAGCTCGCGCCGTTTCTGGCGGACGTGCCGTTGCGCACCACCCCGATGCAGGCGTATGCGCTGCCAATGCCGTCCGGCGATACAGCAATACCGGAGTTCAAGATACCCAAGCTGCTGAAGACCTATCTGGCGGTAGGATCGCGTATCTGCAGCGAGCCGGCATGGGATAGAGCGTTTGGTACGATCGACTTTCTGACGCTGCAGGACATGGAGCAGCTCAGCCCGGCGGCTCGCAACCGCTTCCTATGCAGGCAATGAGCGCGACTCCATACCGCGATCCCTTTCTTACCGGCATACGGACGACCCTGTTCAGCGCTACGTTACTCGAAGTGATCGCGAGTTTCGGCATGCAGCGTCTGCGCCGGAGTGGAGGCAAGACTCTAAGTCTTCGCGATCGCGCGGGCTGGCTGCACGATGGCTCACGCAACATGCTGCGGCGTATCGGTACTGAGGTGATAGCGGAAGGCGAGCCGCCGCTGCAGGGGCTAATCGTCTCCAATCATCTGAGCTATGTGGACGTACTGGTGTATTCCTCGCTGGCCCCATGCGTCTTCGTCTCCAAGCAAGAGGTGCGCGGGTGGCCGGTGCTCGGTCCGATGGCGACCATGGCTGGCACCATCTACGTGAACCGCGAACGCAGCTCCGCCAACGGCAGCGCGACCGCGCTGATGGAAGAGGCACTGCGCGCGCAGATTCCCGTCATCCTGTTTCCTGAGGGAACCAGCAGCGACGGCGGCACGGTGCTTCCCTTCCGCTCGCCGTTCTTCGAGCCGGCCGTGCGCACGAGTGCGGATGTAATGGCGGCGGCCATCGGCTACGACAGTGACACGGCAAGCGAAGCCGCGCTGGCCTATTACGGCGATGAAGTATTCGGGCCGCACCTGCTGCGCACCCTTGGCCAGCGCCGCTTACGGGCGCGGGTTGCCTTCGGTATCGCAGGCCAGCGCTACACGGATCGCAAGGCGGCAGCGCGCACGACACAGGCAGAGGTGGAAGCGTTGCGTCATTTCGTGACCTGTCCCCCCAAAGGTTGTAGCCGCGCGGATGCAGACCGCCTGACCCGCACGGCTTAAAATCAAAGGTAATGTCCCCAGCTACCGAGACCCGCCTGCACCTGAGCGACATCGCTCCGCACCTTGTCCAATCCGAGATTCGTTCGATGACAGTGGAGTGCGACCGCGTCGGCGGCGTGAACCTGGCGCAGGGCGTGTGCGATACCGAGCTGCCGGCGCCGGTACGCGACGCGGCGATTGCCGCTATCGAGCAGGGTCATAACATCTACACGCGGCTGGACGGAATCGCACCGCTGCGTGCGGGGATCAGCAAGAAGCTGGCGGACTACAACCATGTTGAGACCGATCCCGACACGCAGGTGCTGGTCACCTCCGGCGCTACGGGTGCGCTCTATGCAGCGTTTCTGGCGCTGTTCAATCCGGGCGACGAGGTCATCCTGTTCGAGCCGTTCTACGGCTACCACCTGAACACTATGCTGTCGCTGCGCATCAGGCCGGTACCGCAGCCGCTGGCGACCGGCACCTGGGAGCTTGACATCGACGCGCTGCGACGCGCGATTACGCCGAAGACGCGGGCGATTCTGATCAACACGCCGTCGAACCCATGCGGCAAGGTGTTTACCCGCGCGGAGATCGAGGCCATCGGTGAGATTGCGTTGCAGCACGATCTATTCCTGGTGACGGACGAGATCTACGAGTACTTCCTGTTCGGCGGCGCAGAGCATGTAAGCGCGGCGTCGCTGCCCGGACTTGCGGAGCGAACGATCCTCATCTCCGGCTTCTCGAAGACCTTCAGCATTACCGGCTGGCGCATCGGGTATCTGGCGGCGGATGCAAAGTGGGTGCCGTCGATCGGCTACTTCCATGACCTGACGTATGTGTGCAGCCCGTCGCCGGCACAGTATGGCGCGGCCGCAGGACTGGCTGCGCTCGACGCGGATTTTTATCGGCACATGTCGACGGATTACGAGAAGAAGCGCGACTTACTATGCGCAGCGTTGACCGATGCAGGGCTGACGCCGTCCGTGCCGGATGGGGCGTATTACGTGCTGGCGGATGCGACGACGCTGCCGGGTGCGACGGCCCGCGACAAGGCGCGTGCGCTACTGGCTAAGACGGGTGTGGCAGCAGTGGCGGGATCGGCCTTCTACAGCAAGGGGCGCGGGGAGAATCTGTTGCGCTTCTGCTTCGCGAAGCAGGACGCGGCGATTGCGGATGCCTGTTCGCGGCTGACGGCTGCCAGCTTCTGATTCTTTGGCGACTTCTTGGCGACGAGCCTTTTGTGACATCCCAGCCTTCGCGTTGCTCAGGACGGGGCACCCCTTGTAGCTGTTACATCAGCCAAACAACCCCACCCTGTCTGCGCCAGGTAGGGCACCCGAGATGCATCGCTATGACTAAGACTCTCATCAAGCACAGCATGTGTCGCGATTGGCCCTAACCGCCGATGGCCTCTTCGGCGAGAGCGACGTCGACCGGGTCGTGGCAGGTCTCTTCTCGATTCCGATTGCGCATCGAGCCGTAGGCGTGGCGTGCGGCCGCGAGAGTGAGCAACAGCATCGCCAACCCGCAGACGCCCGGCCACTGCCAGCGCTGCCATGCGTGGGCGGAGAGATAGGAGCCGAGCGCGCCGAAGCAGAAGTAGCTCGTCATGTAGACGGTATTGATACGGCTGCGTGCGCCAAAGGCGCTGCCTGGGCAGTGGGCGAGCGAGAAGATGCGCGTCTGGTTGCCGACCTGGCTGGTCTGCGCTCCGGCGTCCATCAGCAGCACGCCGACGATAAGACCGGCGATGCTGTAGCCGAAGACCCACGTCACACCCCAGGACAGAATCAGCAGCACGAGCGCAACCGAGATGACCCAGCGCGAGCCGTGACGGTCCGCGAGCCGGCCGGCGATGGGTGCGACCGACGCGCCGATGGCGCCGAGGACACCAAAGCTGCCGGCCACGCCCGCGCCGAGATGGTAGTGGCTCGATCCGAGCAGAAAGACCAGCGTGGTCCAGAAGCAACTGAACGAGGCGAAGACCAGGCCGCCGACTGTCGCCGACTCAACCAGCAAGGGCTGGGTGCGGACCAGCGTCCATAGCGAACGCAGTGCCTCGCCATAGGGTAGCGGCGTGCGTGGCGGCAAGGCAGGCAGTGCTTTGCGGAGGAAGAGCGCCAGCGCCCCGCAGATCACGGCGGCGATGAGGAAGACGGCGCGCCAGTTCAGCCATTCACCGATCCAGCCGGAGAAGGTGCGGCCCAGCAGGATGCCGAGCAGCAGGCCGGTCATGACCGAGCCGACGGCGCGGCCGGCATTGGCAGGTGTCGCGATCTCGGGGGCGATGGGCAACATCACGTGGGTGACGGCCGACATGAGCCCGATCAGGATGGTAGCCAGCACCATAGGCAGCAGCGAGGGCACTGCCGCCGTGACCAGCATCGCCAGGATGAGGCCGGCAATCATCTTCAGGATGAGGCTGCGCCGTTCCAACACATCGCCCAGCGGCACGAAAAAGAGCAAACCCGCCGCGTATCCCGCCTGTGCAGCTACGGCAACGTGGCTCATGGCGGCCTCGGTGACATGGAGGCTGCGGGCCATCTCGATCAGCAGTGGCTGATTGAAGTAGAGACTCGATACGGTGATGCCGCAGGCCAGCCCAAACAGGGGAATGAGGCGCTGACTGGGGGCGGCATGGGGCGGGTCAGAGGTTCTCTGCTGCGTCTCTTCCCTACCCGGAACGGTGGCTTCCATACCGGTTCGATGCGTGAAGAAGGGCTGCAGCTTCAAGCATTGGCAGAGGTTAGCCAACGGCGTAGCCGCATGCCGCATCACACGTGCAACACCTCAAAGAGAGAAAGAAACCCTGTCGCTGTTCCTGCTGCAACTACCCCGGATATGAAGGAAGACCAGCCACAGTCCACTTCTGGCGCATGGCGCGAGCGTCTGGTCGCTCTGCGCAATGTACCACCCGTGCTCGGAATCCTCTGGCAGTCCGGGCGTGCGGTCGTCACGTGGGGGCTGATCCTCCGCGTCCTCGTCGCCGCGCTCCCCGTCGTCATCGCCAAAATTGCCGCGTACATCCTCAACGATGTCCAGCGGGTCTTCAATCACCAGGGGCTGCCAGTGCATTTCTGGTGGCTGGTGGCGCTGGAAACCGTTCTCAACGTCATCTCCGGCCTGTTGATGCGAGGCATCGACTACTCCGACAGCCTGCTGGCCGACCGCTACACCCATTTTGTGAGCATGCGGGTGATGGAGCAGGCCGCGCAACTCGACCTGACGACCTACGAAGATCCCGTTTTCTACGACCGGCTGGAGCGCGCCCGGGTGCAGGCCACCGACCGGCTGGCCATGATCCAGCAGATGGGTCGCCTGCTGCAGCAGGGCATCACAACGCTGCTCTGGACCGGAGCGCTGCTTTGGTATTCGCCGTGGCTGCTGTTGCTACTGGCTCTGGGAGTGCTGCCGACCTTTCTTGGAGAGACGCACTTTGCCTTCCTGGGCTACGCGAAGAACTTCCGCCAGACTCCGGCCAAGCGGCAGATGGACTACCTGCGCCAGACCGCAGGCAGCCGCGAGGGCGCCAAGGAACTGAAGCTCTTCAACCTGAGCGGCTTTTTCACCGGCCGTTTCAATGTGCTGTCGAAGCAGATCTACGACGAGAATGTCGCGCTCTCGCGCAAGAAGCTGGTGGCCGGCGGCTTGCTCGGCATTATCGCCACGCTGGGCTATTACGGCGCCTACGTCTTCGTCATCTGGCGTGCCCTCAACGGGGCCTATGCGAACATCGGCGACTACTACTTTCTAACCAACGCCATCATCCAAGCCAGCTCGAACCTGCAGCAGGTCTTCTCGACCGCATCCGGCATCGCCGACCAGGCGCTCTTCCTCACCGATCTGCTGGCCTTCTTCGAGATGAAGCCGACAGTCCAGTCGAAGAAGGATGGCCTGAAGGTGCCGCGGCCGATCCGGCAGGGATTTGAGTTCCGTAACGTCTCATTCGCCTATCCCGGCACGACGCGGCGCGTCCTCAAGGACTTCAACTTCATCCTGCGTCCGGGCGAGCGCATCGCGCTGATCGGCGAGAACGGCCAGGGCAAGACCACGGTGGTGAAGCTGATCACGCGGCTCTACGACCCGACCGAGGGACAGATCCTGCTGGATGGGGTGGACCTGCGCGAGTATGACCTGGACGACCTGCACCATGAGATGGGTGTGATCTTCCAGGACTTCATGCGTTATGAGATGACGGCGCGGGACAATATCGCTGTCGGGCGCGTGGAGCGCGAGCCCACCGAGAGCGAGATCGAGCATGCGGCGGAGCAGAGCCTGGCAGCGAGCGTGGTGGCGAAGCTCTCCGGCGGCTACGAACAGATGCTGGGACGGCGCTTCGAGGGCGGCGTCGAACTCTCCGGCGGCGAGTGGCAACGGGTGGCTTTGGCCCGCGCTTATCTGCGCGATGCGCAACTGCTGATTCTGGACGAGCCCACGGCGGCGCTCGACGCGCGCAGCGAACTTGAGGTCTTCGAACGCTTTGCCGAATTGACGGAAGGCAAGATGGCCCTGCTGATCTCTCACCGCTTCTCCACGGTTCGCATGGCAGACCGCATCGTAGTTCTGGAGGGCGGCCGTTTAGTGGAGGAAGGCACCCATTCTGCCCTGATGGCGCTGGGCGGCAGATACGCAGGTATGTTCGAGATGCAGGCAGCGAGTTATAGATGACGGAAAAGGCGACACATTTGCAAACAGACGGCGACGCAGGGTTGCCCAGTGCAGACAGCGCGGCAACACCCGTGCCTGTCGAAGAGACCACGGAAACAGAACTGCCGGTCGTCGCCAAGGTGCCTGCGCCGAAGATTGAGCGCACGGAAGAGCAGCTGCGGCGCGATGCAGCCGTCGCCTCACATGAGTGGCATGTAGCCCGGACGCCACGCTCTGCAGACAGCTTCAACCGGCGGATCGCGGCGACGCAGTCGGCGTATCAGCAGGTCTTCAGAGAGCTGGACAGTCGTCCCATGCCGACCTACAAGCCGGGCGAGCCGCTGGATCCGCTTCTGGAGCTGCGTGAGAACCCGCGCCTGCTGCAGGCAGCACTCGACGAGATCTACTCCATCCGCCGCAAGCTCACGAAGCTCCCCGTAGTGGAGCGACCCCCCGAAGGCGATGAGCCCAGAATTATCACCGTGGCGGATACGTATCTGAAGGCAACCGAGTCCCGCTGGGAGGGCAACTGGGTCGTCTGGTTTCTGGACGAGGTGCAGAAGGCAGACCCGCTGACGCTGCGCGAGCTGTGGGCCTTCCCAACCGCGGTAAAGTTCCTGCTGGTGGAGGAGCTGCTGACGCAGGCCAAAGGCGAGATCGAAAATCCGGAGGCGCACGACCTTGCCGCTGCCGGGCTGCTCGCGGCCCGTTTCGACAGCATCCGCAATGCGATCTACGCCAACTGGGCGGAGATGATCGAGGGCCTTGTGGTTTTCAACCAGGTGCTATGGGACGACCCGGCCGGCGCCTACCCGCGGATGGACTTCGACAGCCGCGAGAATTATCGCGAGCGCGTATCGAATATCGCGAGTCACTCGGATCACACAGAGCTCGAGGTAGCACAGGCTGCACTGCGGCTGGCCCAGCGGCCCGCAAATCCGAAAGACGTGCAGCGCAAGGCGCTGCGGCGCGCCCATGTCGGCTACTACCTGGTGGATACAGGATTCCCCGAGCTCGCAGGAGAGATCGGCTACCGGCCCCCATTCATCGATCGCGTCCGCATGATGGTGTGGCGCAGCGCGGATGACTTCTACATCCTTGGCATCATGGCGCTGGCGCTGCTGCTCATTGCCGCGATCCTGTTTCCGCTGGCGTCCACCTACTCGATCTTCGGCGGCTTGACGGTTGCGTTCATCTTCCTGCTCATCCCGGCGGGACAGGGCGCGGTCGACCTGGTGAACAACACCGTGACGGCGCTCTTCAAGGCGACGGCTCTGGCGAAGCTCGACTACTCCAAGGGGCTGCCGCCGGAGTTCACCACTCTGGTGGCAGTGCCGACGCTGCTGCTGCATGAGACGCAGGTGCGCGAACTGATCGAAGAGCTCGAAGTCCGCTACCTTGCGAACCAGGATCCGAACATGCACTTCGCCATCCTGAGCGATCTGCCGGACTCCGTCTCGCGGCCGCGGCCGAACGATACCGATCCGCTGGTAGAGCTTGCGGTCGGCATGATCAACAAGCTCAACACACGCTATGCGGGCAAGGGCGGCGGCTTCTACCTGCTGCATCGGCACCGCATCTTCAACGCGCGCCAGGGCGTTTGGATGGGCTGGGAGCGCAAGCGCGGCAAGCTGCTGGACTTGAACAAATTTATCCGTGGGGATTTCGACAGCTTTCCGGTGAAGATCGGCAACCTGGATGTGCTGCGCAACGTACGCTACGTCATCACGCTCGATTCAGACACGCAGCTGCCGCGTGGCACGGCGCACGCTATGGTGGGTGCGATGACGCACCCGCTGAATCGCGCGGTCATCGATCCGGAGTCGCGCATCGTGACCGAGGGCTACGGCATCCTGCAGCCGCGCGTGGGTGTCAGCGTGCACTCGGCATCGCAGTCGCGGCTGGCGGCCATTTACTCCGGGCAGACCGGCTTCGACATCTACACACGCGCCGTCTCCGACGCCTACCAGGATCTCTACGGCGAAGGCATCTTTACCGGCAAGGGCATCTATGAAGTCGATACGCTGCATGCGGTGCTCGATCGCCGCTTCCCGCGCAATTCCCTGCTCAGCCACGATCTGATCGAAGGCGCCTACGCGCGCGCCGGGCTGGCCACCGATATCGAAGTGATCGACGACTATCCATCGCACTACAGCGCCTACCGGCGGCGGCAGCACCGCTGGGTGCGCGGCGACTGGCAGATTGCGCAATGGCTCTTCGGCAAGGTGCCGGATGAGAGCGGGCGAATGGTAAAAAACCCGATCTCCGCCATCTCGCGCTGGAAGATCTTCGACAACCTGCGTCGCTCATTGGTCGAGACGATGACGTTGATCCTGCTGGTGGCCGGCTGGCTGGGGCTGCCCGGCGGCCCACTCTACTGGACGCTGGTCACCCTGTTCCTGCTCTTTGTTCCCAGCCTGGTCTCGCTGGTCTTCAGCGTCGGCCGCGCCTGGGCGAGCCCGCAGAAGGGCGAAGTGCAGGAGGCTTTTGTCGGCTTCGGGCAGAACCTGACCATCACGCTGCTGAATCTGGCATTCCTGCCCCACCAGATGCTGATGGCGCTGGACGCGATCATCCGTTCGCTGGTGCGCCGCTTCGTCACCGGCCAGCGGTTGCTGGAGTGGGAGACGGCGGCACAAGCCGAATCGACAGGCGGCAAGACCACACCGGTCGATCGCTACCTGCAGGCCACCCCGCTGTTCGCCATCGGTATCGCCGTAGTCGTCGCGCTGGTGCAACCGCGCTCGCTGATCGTGGCCGCGCCGCTGCTGGTGCTGTGGCTGTTTGAGAGCGCCATCACCGCATGGCTGAACAAGCCGCCGCGCAACGAACGGCAAGACCTTACCGACAAGCAGGAGGCATTCCTGCGCGAGATGGCGCTGCGTACATGGCGCTTCTTCTACGAGTATGGCGGACCGGCGCACAGCTATCTGGTGCCGGACAATGTCGAAGAGCACGAGCTGTTCGAGGCCGCGCGGGTCTCCCCGACTAACTTCGGACTGCTGCTCAACGCGCGGCAGGCTGCCCAGACCTTCGGCTATCTCAGCGTTCCGGAGTTTGCCACGTTGAGCCATCACAGCCTGGATACCTATGACCGCATGGAGAAGCGCAACGGCCACATCTACAACTGGTATGACACGCGCACGCTGAATCCGATCGCGCCGCGTGTCATCTCCTCCGTGGACAGCGGCAACCTGGCGGCTTCGTTCTACACCCTGCGTTCCGGCGCCGAGGCGCTGCTGCTTGAACCGATGCTGCATGCCAGGTTGTGGTCCGGCATGCGGGATCAGCTCGCGCTGCTGGCAACAGTCGGTGCAACCCCAGCCGGGCTGCCGCCGGTACCCACCACAGACGATCTGCGGCCATGGCTCGATTGGTGCTTCGCGGCCCAGCTCTCACCCGTGTTCGAGACAGTGCGCGGCATGGAGCTGACCGACAAGACACGGAGCGAGGGCGACTGGTGGCTGGCCGAGCTGTTGCGCCGCATCGATGCTGTATGCGCCATGGTCCGCGACTACCTGCCCTGGCTGGACAAGGAGTTCCTGCCGCTGGATTCCGTTCTAAAAGACACCGCGCCGGTTGCCATTGGACGAGGATTGGGTTTGATCGACGAGTTGGACGGCCGGCTACAGCGCGCGTGGTCCACGAAAGTGGTCGATCAGGCAGAGACCTACCTCATCGAGAAGTTGCGCGCGGCCCTGGCGACAGCGCGAGAGAAGCATGCAGCCCTGGTGACGAGTCTCAACTCGCTTGAGCAACGTGCAGAGCACTGCGTTGCAGCGATGGACTTCGCCTTCCTGATCGAGCCATCGCGGCAAGTCCTCTCCATCGGCTATATGGTGGAGCAGGAGGAGCTGCATAAAGCCTGCTATGACCTGCTCTGCTCCGAGGCGCGCATCGGCGCGTTCGTCGCAGTGGCCAAGGGTGAGGCGTCGCAGCAAAGCTGGTTCAAGCTGGGCCGCATTCACACCGTCGCTTATGGCCGACCCGCGCTGATCGCATGGACGGGCACGATGTTCGAATACCTGATGCCCGCGCTATGGATGCGCTCCTACCCGGACACACTGGTAACCCGCACGCTTACAAATGTCGTTGCCATCCAGCGCGCCTATGCACGCGAGCATGGGAACATACCCTGGGGCATCTCCGAGTGCGGTTACGCGGAGATGGACGACCAGGGCCACTATCACTATCTGGCATTCGGCATGCCCTCGATCGCGCTCAAGTGGGATGCGATTGCCGGTCCGGTGATCTCACCCTACTCCACCTTCCTCGCGCTCATGATCGACGAAGCAGAGGCGTTGAAGAACCTGAAGCGCATGGCGAGCATGGGCTGGGTGGGAGCCTATGGCTTCTACGAAGCCGGCGACTATCAAAAGTCGCTGAAGAAGCCGGAGCTGGTGAAAGAGTGGATGGCCCACCACCAGGGCATGTCACTGCTGGCAGTGCTGAACCTGCTGCACGCGAACATCGCGCAGGAATGGTTCCATGCCAACGCCAACCTGAAAGCGACCGAACTGCTGCTGCACGAGAAGCCGATTCGCGAGTCGCTGCTGCTGGCTGAGTACAAGGAGTCAGGCAGGAAGCGGTCGGCAGCGTAAGGGCCCACATCCAGTGGGTCCCGTTCTCGATCATCGCCCACACGCCACGCCTCCACAGCGGTCTGAACCGATCCCGGCTCAACTTCGCGCCGTCGCTCTATAACCCGCACTAGTGGAGTAGGACGGGAGCCAAGATCGATCCCTTCCGCCATCATTTCAACCACTTCTCCTTGATGCTCCTCTCCTTGATACTCCTCCGCTTGATACCCTTAAATACTCTTACCCATGCCGGTCTCTCCTCGCTGCAACCCGATTGCGACTCATCCCCGCCTTCAACCCATGGATGGAGACCGGCGCTCTTATCCCTTCTCAAAGCATTGTCACTGTTACTGTGTGGAGCGGAATCCCGCGAAGGGTGGCTTTTCTTGACGGAAAAGCCACACGGATCGGCGCGCGCCTCTCTAACCTACAGTGAACATGCTTTAGGGTGACGATGCCGATGTCAAAGATTGTTCGAAGGAGAATTGCTTGAGTGATGCGAAGCAGGATGGAGCGATGGGGCCGGCGCTGTTCGACCTGAGCGGCAAGCGGGCTGTGGTGCTGGGTGGAACGACAGGCATCGGCCGCGCGTTGAGCATAGGACTGGCGGCGGCGGGTGCGGACGTTGCAGCAACTGGTCGCCGCACAGAGCCGCTGGAGGATACGGCTGCTGCGATTGAGGCACTGGGGCGGCGGACGGTGCGCTGTGCCGCGGATGTCGGCGACCGCGCGAGCCTGGAGGCGCTGCGCGACCGCGTGCTGGCGGAGCTGGGCCCGGTGGACATACTGGTGAACTGCGCGGGGCGGATCAAACGTATGCCGACGCTCGATATCGAAGAGAGAGAATGGAACTCCATCGTGGATACGAACCTGACCGGCACGCTGCGCGGCTGCCAGGTGTTCGGGCCGCAGATGCTGGAGCGCGGCGCGGGCCGCATCATCAACATTGCATCGCTGAACAGCTTTGTATCGTTTCACGAGGTCGCCTCGTATGCGGCGAGCAAGGCGGGCGTGGCGGCGTTGACGCGCTCGCTGGCTGTCGAGTGGTCACGGCGCGGGGTGCTGGTGAATGCGATCGCTCCGGGGGTGTTTCGGACGGCGTTAAACCAGCAACTGTTGGATTCGACGCCGCGCGGGCAGGAGTTGCTGATGCGCACGCCGCAGGGACGGTTTGGCAGGGTCGAGGAGTGCGTTGGTGCGGCGGTATTTCTGGCTTCGGAGGCTTCGGCGTATGTGACGGGAGTGATTTTACCGGTGGATGGTGGGTTCTTGGCTTCTGGGGTGAATCAGTAAGATCTTGTTGGTCATTCGCGGAGGAATTGGCGATGGACTAAACGATAGCTGTAGTCTCGAATCATGCCTGACACCGGCAGAGAAGATGCCAACCGCCCGTGGGTAGCATGTACAGCAGTAGTCAGTGGTTGCAAACGGACCATTTCGACAATGTTTATGGACGAGAGTAGTCCTACTGACGACAACCCGTACCCTGTCGCGGAGTATGTCGTCAGCTTTTCATACGAAGCACAGGGCAGGTCCTACAAAGGCCGATACAAGTCGGGCGTCCCAAGAGAGAATGGATATTCGTTCGAAATCGTCTACGATCCCGAGAAGCCTGAAAGAAACACTGCGTCTGAAGATCCGGAAAATGGCTGGATGAACTGGAAGAACAGGCCCGCGTGGAAAACGTGCTGCATTGTGGCCCTCGGCATAGCTTTCACTCTACTCATCATCTTCTTCCAGAAGATGATGGGCTGGCCAGAATAGAGTCATACATGTTCCGCTTCAAAGACTCGGAGTCTTATTTTTGTCTAAGATCTGCCGAGTCTCCGAAACAGCGGCGCACCCCATGTGCCAATCGCGAGCAGCGCGCCGAAGAGCACGATTGCGTCGATGCTCTCTCTCCCTTCGCGGGACCAATAGGCCATCGCATCCAGGTTCAGCCAGAGAGCGAACTCGTCGAGGGTTAATGCTGCGCCGATGCCGTAGCTGATCGACAGCAGACGACTGAGCAGGATGGAGGTAGGCGTGTCCTTGGTGCCGACCTCGGCGAGTGTGCCGTAGCCGGAGAGCAACAACAGCAGAATGCCCCAGACGAGATGGTGGATGTGGCGGCCGCCCATCTCGACGTAGCCGAAGGGCCCGATGTTGTGGGTGATGGAGGCGACCAGCAGGCGCACCGCGAGAAAGGTAATGAAGAAGCTGACGGACGCGAGCAGAAGGCGACGATGAGGCCGGTCGGGGATCTGCTGATGAACGATGCGACCGAGCCGAGTGTAGTGCAGCACCAGCAGGATCAGCGCGGTGACGGCTGCGAGGAAGATCAGCAGGATCTTTGAGCCGGACACGTGATGGCCAAACAGGTGGGAGCCGAGTATGTGCATGCCTCTCCGCATTATCGGGTGGTGCGTGCCCTCTCGCAATGACTTGTGCGGAGCTGCCGTTGTCACGTGTGACATGCAGTGCCGGCTTTGGTGGTATCCCACCCTGGCTTTGCCAGGATGGGCACCCGTTGGGGTGGTGATGCTGGCTAACTGCAGGTTCCCCTTTGACAGGCTCTGGGCAGGCCTTCGCGCTGCTCAGGATGACACGTGCGTGGCCGAGATATGCTGCTGCGCCGACCGCTTCTTCGCTGACCGGTGTTTGGCTGACTTGCAGGCTCGCCGACTTGCTGCCCTGCCCCTTCAGCCTTGCTCGAACATGCGGCGGATGCCGCGGATTGCCTGTCGGGTGCGCTCTTCGTTTTCGATGAGGGAGAAGCGGACGTGGGTGTCGCCATGGTCGCCGAAGCCGATGCCTGGGCTCACCGCGGTCTTGGCGTCCCGCAGCAGTTTCTTGGCGAACTCCAGCGAGCCGAGGGCGCGGTACTGCTCCGGGATGCGCGCCCACACGAACATGGTGGCCTTGGGGTTGTCGACCTGCCAGCCGATCTGGTGCAGGCCGCGCACCAGCGCGTCGCGCCGCTTGCGATAGGTCTCAGCAATCTGTGCGACGCATTCCTGCGGGCCTTCGAGGGCCTGGATGGATGCGACCTGGATGGGCGTGAAGGTGCCGTAGTCGAAGTAGCTCTTGATGCGGGTAAGCGCGCCAACGAGATCGCGATTGCCGACCATGAAACCGACACGCCAGCCGGGCATGTTGTAGCTCTTCGAGAGGGTGAAGAACTCGACGGCAATGTCTTTGGAGCCGGGGATCTCCATGACCGAGGGCGCACGGTAGCCGTCGAAGACGAGATCGGCATAGGCGAAGTCGTGCAGCAGATAGATCTGCTCGGCGCGGCAGAAGGCGACGACGCGCTCGAAGAAGTCGCGGGTCACGGTCTGCGCGGTGGGGTTCGACGGAAAGTTAAGCAACAGCATCTTTGGCCGCGGCTGCATGGTGGGCAACTCATGCTGCAGGCGGTCAAGGAATGCCTCAGGGTCGGTCATCTCGACGGAGACGACATGCGCGCCCGCGATGGTGGGGCCATAGATATGGATGGGGTAACTGGGGTTGGGGACGAGGATGGCGTCCTGATCATCCAGCGTGGCGAGGCAGAGGTGCGCGATGCCTTCCTTGGAGCCGATGGTGACGATGGCCTCGGAGTTGGGATCGAGCTCGACGCCGTAGCGTCGCTGGTACCAGTCGCAGATGGCCTTGCGCAGGCGCGGAATGCCTTTAGAAAGCGAGTAGCGATGGGTGGAGTCACGCGCCGCAGCCTCAATGAGTTTGGAGACGATGTGCGGCGGCGTGGCGCCGTCGGGATTGCCCATGCCGAAGTCGATGATGTCCTCACCGCGGCGGCGCGCCTCCGCCTTCATGTCGCCGGTGGTGTTGAAGACATAGGGGGGCAGTGAGGCGAGGCGGCGAAAGGCTTCCAAAAGAGGGTCTCCTGCGCTCTATTGTGCCTGACGCGATTGCCGTTCAGGCATGACCGCTGCGGGGAGCGCCTGCTGCTCTCGCTTGGTAGACTTTGAATGAGACCACCAAAGGCTACGCATGTCGACCACGCCGAGACAGGCACCCCCACTCTTCAGTCCCGCACCGGCGCCGCGCTGGCGCAACCTGACAGCCGTTTCCGTGCTGGTGCTTGCCGCGATCTGCGGCATTGCACTTGCGTTGCAGATGTATCACTTCTGGCCGTTCATCACGGACGATGCGTATATCTCGCTCCGCTACAGTCAGCGCCTGTTGCAGGGTCACGGGCTGACATGGAACGACATGCGTCCGGCGGTAGAAGGCTACACAAACCTGTTGTGGGTGCTGCTGTGCGCCGGTCTGGGCGCGCTCGGCATGCAACTGGATGCGGCGGCTCATCTGCTGGGCGTCGTCTCTATCGTGATTGCGATTGCCGCCGTTGCCGCGCAGATCTATCGCGATTATCCGGTGAAGATTCGCTTCATCTCCGCATTGATCGGATGCCTTGCGCTCTGCCTGAGTGCACCGGTCGCTGTCTGGTCGCTGGGTGGATTGGAGCAGCCGCTGCTGGCGGCGTGGCTGGCGTGGGCGGCTTACTTCGGCGTGCGGTGGGTCTCGTCTTCGAAGGGTAGCGCGCGCGACGCCAATCTTATCGGTGTGCTGCTGGGGTTTGCCCTACTATCACGCGCCGATGCGGCGCTCTTCACGGCGCTGTTCTATACAGGTGCTGTGCTGGCCGATGGAGTACGGCCCCGCACTCTGATTGCGCGGGCCCGCATGCTGCCGATCCCGATTCTCTTCTTCCTCGGGCAAGAGATCTTTCGCCACGCTTACTACGGCGAATGGGTACCGAACACAGCGTATGTGAAGGTCGCCTTCACGCTGCATCGGCTCTACACCGGCCTCAGGTACGACGTTTACGGAACGGGGTCGGAGTTTGTCTTCTTCGTGCTGGCCCTGGTGGGGTGTGGAGCACTATGGATCGCAGGCAAGAAGCGGCATGTGATCTTTCTGGTGACGATTTCGGTGGGCTGGCTGCTCTACATCCTCATCATTGGAGGAGATATCTTTCCGTCTTACCGGCACTTCGTCCCGGCCATGCTGGTGATGGGCTTTCTGGTAGCTGGGTGTGGCATGCTGACGCTGGGTGCGCCCTTCCGGTTCTCGCGGCCGCGGCTCGCTATCTTCGTCATCCTGACGCTGCTGGTTCTGACCTCCGACCTGTTTGCGCCACGCGAGACGTGGGAGCGTGAAGGAAAGCAGATTGGCATCTTTCTGCATACTGCCTTTGGCGATAAGCACCCCTTGCTCTCCTCCGATGCAGCCGGCGTGGTGCCTTTCTATGCGGACATGGATGCGATCGACCCACTGGGGCTGAACGACTACCACATAGCCCGGCACCCTATTGCCGATCGTGGGCGCGGTTGGGTGGGTCATGAGCTGGGGGACGGCAAGTACGTGCTCAATCACAAGCCCGACATCCTGCTGCTGTCGAACTTTCAGAGCGAGATATTCTTCCCCGCCGATCAGCAGCTCGTTGCTGACCCGCGCTTCGCCTCGCACTACCAACTCATCCACATCGATGCAGGTCCACCGAATCCGATCCGCGCCGGTCTGTACATCCGTCGCATCGACGGGAAGCTGGGCATCCAGAGTACGGACGGACATGAGACAGTGCCCGCATATCTCGCCACATCGAGCAGCGCCAATGCGGTTCGATTGATCGATGGGCGTGCGCAGCTAGTGATTGCTCCGCACGGGTCGGCTCACTTCTCGGCGATCCCCGCTGCGCCGGGCAATTGGAAGAGCGCACTGGAAGGCGCCGGCGCGGCGCAGCTCAGCGTGCATGGCAGCCCCGTCGGCACATCGTGTCCATCCTGCGTGCAGGCCGGCGTGAATGGGACAGTAGAGTTGACGGTTGAGAACACAGGCGACAAGCCTGCCACACTATCGGAGATCGATCTCACACGGCAGTAGAGCTGGGACTTCGCGAAAAGCAGATATCTCCGCTGCCCTTCCCTTCGGTCAATGTCCGGTCGAGATGCCGGGGAGTCTTTGTTCCGGGGGGTTCGTCGCTTGCCGATGAATCAGAATCGGCCACGCATCCTATCCAGCTCGCGGCGGTCACGGCGGGTCGGCTTGCCCTCACGCAGCAGTCCTTGTTGCATGGCTGCCTTGCGTTCGTCGGCGAGCTTTTGCCGCAGCTCGCGGCTCTCCGCCGTCTCGCAATAGAGCGTCTGCGCAATGGCAGCGGGGCCGCGGACCTCGCTGACCTGCAGCACGTCTATGTGAAATTCGCCAGCTTCGGTATGAATGTGCAGCCGGTCGCCGGTGTGCACCTCGCGCGACGGTTTGGCCTCGTGGCCATTTGAAACGATCCTGCCAAGTTCGCAGGCACGCACAGCGAGAGCGCGCGTCTTAAAGAAACGGGCGCCCCAGAGCCACTTATCGATGCGAACGCTGGAGCGGGGAGCAGTCACGGGACGATTGTCGTACAAAGGCAGACGGCGCGGCGATTACGTTGTGGCTTGCGCCGCCTTCGCCGCATCTGCGGCGGTATGGGACCCCGAAGCACCGGCATCGCGGATGGACAGGAAGACCGTAAACTCGGAGCCCTGCGGGCTGGACTTCAGTGCGATTTCGCCGCCCTGCTTCGACTCCACAATACGACGCGCGATATCGAGCCCCAGGCCGGTGCCGCTGCCGACAGGCTTGGTGGTGAAGAAGGGCTCGAAGATATGTTTTTGATCCTCTTCGGAGATGCCTGAGCCATGGTCCGCAATGCTGATCGCGATACGTTCCCCTTCGCGGCGGGTGCGGATAGTGATCTCGCCGCCCTGCGGCGATGCATCGATGGCATTGTCGAGCAGATTGGTCCAGACCTGGTTCAGCCCCGGTGCGGCGCCTTCGAGCGCGGGCAGGTCGGAGGCGAAATGCTTGCGCAGCACGATGCCCTTGTGGCGCAGCTTGTGGCCGAGGATGATGAGGGTGCTGTGCAGGCTTTCGTGAACGTTCAGCAGAGCGCCGATGCCCTTGCCTTCGTATGCGTATTTCTTAACGGCAACGACCAGGTCAGTCACGCGCGCAATGCTGGACTCGATGGTGGAGACGAGCTGAACATTGGAGATGAGAGAGGTCAGCCAGTTGAGTGCGTCGGACAAGTCCTGACCGTCGAAGGCACTGCGCGCGCACTCCAGGCGATCGGCGTCCATGCCCATCTCCGCGAGGCTGGGGGCGAGACGCCATGCATTGTCCACCCCGGCATTGTCCAACCATTCGGCCAGAGCTTCTTCGCGATCCGACTGCTCGAGCGAACCCAAAAGAACGCAGCAATCACGGCGCATGGCCTGCGTCTGTAAGGAGTTCATGCATTCCATCTGGTCACTCGTGCGCGGCGTGCTGGTAAAACGCAGACCGATCTGCTGCATTTGCGAAAGGTTTTCCCGCAACTGCGAGGCGGCCCGCAGGGCAGCGGCACCGGGGTTGTTGAGTTCATGCATCAGGCCGGCTGCCAGCGTGCCGAGGGAGGCGAGCTTTTCACGATGCACGGCGGAGGCCTGATAGGACTCCAGCCGGCGGGCCATATTGCCGAGAATCGCGGCGCGGACGCGTGGGCAGGAGAACATGAGCTGCCAGAAGGCGTCCTCATCGAAGCGGACGAGACGCGATGCCTTGGCAGCCCGCACGCCGTACGTGCCCTGAACACCCTTCAGCAGCGGCATTTCACCGAACGACTCACCGCCAAAGTGACTGAAGACCCGCGGCGGCTCGCCCTGCTTCTCCATCTTCTGAATCTCCACCTCGCCGTCGAGGATGACGTAAAAGCCATCGCAGACCGATCCAGGAGGGGCTATCTGCGCGCCGGCTTCTGCTTCAATCAGTTCGACTGTGCCGATACAGCGGAGGTTCTCCTCCTTCATTTCGGCAAAGACGCTGACCTTTAACAGATCGGAGTAGAGGCTCTCCGAAGGAACGCGCTCGATACGAAGGTTGGCTGTGTCACTGCTCATGTCTGTTGAGTTGCTGCTGCTTCCTTTCCCTGCGTTTCACTACCGCCACTTACCTTGCTGCCATGTACTGATGGATGAACTGTACAGCGATCGAGCCTTCGCCCACGGCCGAGGCCGCCCGCTTGACCGAGCCGTGCCGGACGTCTCCGGCAACAAACAAGCCCGGCACACTGCTCTCCAGCAGGTACGGATCGCGAGGCACTTGCCACTGCCGTGCGAACTGCGAACACTGTTTCAGATCGCTTCCACTCAACACAAAACCTTTTTCGTCCTTCAATACCGTGGGCGGCAGCCAGTCTGTCTTCGGCTCCGCACCTATGAAGATAAACAGCCCCGTCGCCTTCACGGTCTCCTCACCCTCCGGTCGTGCAATGCGCAGCTCCTGCAGACGGCTGTCGCCGTAGGCTTCGAGCACATGCGCGCCGGTCCACACCTCGACATTGGATTCACCAGCGATCTCATCGATTAAGTATTTCGACATGCTGCTTTCGAGGGACGCCGCTCGAACCAGCATGACCACCCGCTTGGCGTAGCGAGAAAAGTGCATGGCCGCCTGTCCGGCGGAGTTGGCTCCCCCGACCAGGAAAACCTCCTCATCCTGGCAACTGCGAACCTCGGCCAGGGCTGCGCCGTAGTAAACACCCGCACCTGCAAGCCGCTCGGCGCCAGGAACGTCGAGCCGACGCCAATCGACACCGGTGGCGATCAAGGACGTCTGCGCGGAGACCTCGCGTCCGTCGCCGAGGCATACAAAGTGGTAACCCTGCTCCGTGCGGATGGATGCGGCACGGCCGGAGAGAAACTCGGCGCCGAAGCGGGAGGCCTGCTGGTAGGCGCGGCGCGCCAGCTCCGCGCCGCTGAGACCGGCGGGAAAGCCAAGGTAGTTTTCGATGCGCGAGCTCGAACCGGCCTGACCGCCGGGCGCTTCATTCTCGACCACGAGGGTACGCAGGCCTTCGCTGGCGCCGTAGACACCGGCCGCGAGGCCGGCGAGGCCGGCGCCGATCACGACCAGGTCATAGACGTCGCTCGACGGCCGGGTGCGTAGACCGATGCGCTCCGCAATCTCCGTCTGCTCCGGCTGGGCCAGATGGGTGCCGTCCGGGAAGAACAGCACAGGAAGCTTTGCGTCGCGAAGATCCTCTTGTTCCAGTAACTCTCTTGCTTCCTGCGAGTTCTCCGGATCCAACCAGACATATGGAACGTAATTCCTAGTAAGGAACTCGCGAACCTTGTGATCGCGCAATGCATAACGCGCCCCGACGACGCGCAGACCTTCGAAGGGTGCGCGATAGGTGATCGACCAGGATTCAACGAGATCGTCGATGACCGGATAGAGCTTCTCCTCCGGCGGGTCCCAGGGCTTCGTGAGGTAGTAGTGGATGCGCGCCGCGTTGATCGCCCGAATCGCCGCTTCGGTGTCGGAATAAGCCGTCAGCAGGGCGCGCTTGGCATCCGGAAAGACTTTGATCGACCGCTCCAGCAGCTCGGTGCCGCTCATCCCGGGCATGCGTTGATCGGAGAGGAAGAGGGCCACCGTTTCGGAGCGCTGTTTCAGCTGGGCAGCCAGATCGAGGGCCGCCTGGCCGGACCCGGCGCGCAGGATGCGATAGGTCGATGCGTAGCGGCGGCGAAGGTCCTGCACGACTGCTTCGAGCACGCTAACATCGTCGTCCACTGCAAGTATGACTGGCTTACTCATCGACTCCTCGTGGGTGGTTGACCTCGGAAAAGGGGAAAACGCAATGGTTGTACCTCTTTAGTGTAGTGCCTCGACGGAGCAGGTTGCAGGAGGCTTGCGCAGGTTGCTATAACGCATGCGCGCGACAACGCAAATCGTGGCTTCTATGCGGGAAATATGCGCGACGCAGGGATATCCAATGCAGCCTGCGACCGTATTAGTACTCCCGTAACACTATCGTGGGGTTGCCGCTCCACGGTGTATCGCCGATCTTTAAGGGGCAACATTGCAGCAAAAAAGGCGACCTCGAACGACATAAAAGCAGAGGCGTCCAAGCTTAGTTCACAAGCAAGTGCAGTTCACGAGCAGTCCAGAGAGAAGCATTACTTACATTTGCCGATAACCTTGGTGACAGTAGTCGTTGTGGACAAATCAGATACGAAACTCCGTTGCGAGAGCGGTGTCTCCAACGAGTGGATACGTGAGTTGCGCACTCCAATCTGTCGGCCAAAGGATTTAGCAAAAGAGGCGCAATGAATAAGATCATTCTCGGTGACAATCAGGCGATCTTCCGTGCAGGTATAGCCAAGGTGCTGGCCAGTGAAGAGGATTTTCGAGTGGCCGCACAGTGCAGCGATATCGCGCGCATGGTGCTGGCAGTGGACACCTATCGCTCTTCGATTGTGGTCTTCGCCTCGGCCCTTCGTCCGGAGATGGCTGACTTCATGACCCGGGTCAAGGCCTCCGGCAGTCGCGCGGTCGTGATCGCGGAGAATGGCGAAACAGCCTCAGCGTACACCGCACAAGGCGTGCGCGGCGTGGTCTATCGCAACACCACGGGCGCTGCCCTGGTGGACTGCGTGCATAAGGTCATCCACGGACTCACCTGCGTGCAGCGTCCGGCAGATGCGGGGCACACGGAGGACGAAGATTCGGTGGGTGCGCGCGTGCGCGACCGGCTGACGCCGAAGGAGATGAAGATCGTGGCGCTGATCGTGCAGGGCTGCAAGAACAAGGAGATCGCGCAGCGGCTGGGCACCACCGAGCAGGTGATCAAGAACTACCTGCGCTCCGTATATGACAAGACCGGCGTCTCGGACCGGCTGGAGCTCGCGCTCTTCACGATTCACCATCGCATTCTTGCTGCAGCAGCAGCAGAGGCGGTGAATGGCCTGCAGACCCCGGCAAACGGGATTGCAACGCCTGCCAATGCATTACAGATGCGCAGCGCATAACGATCGAAGCGCACACCCGCACGACTTAGGCCTTCCAAGAGCCCTCCGCAAGGAGGGCTTTGTTTTGGGACATCGACAGCAGATCACTCCATTCCGCTGCGCTCCAGTCGGGGTGGCGATGCTTTTAGGAGAGTTTCTCCGCAACCGACTTCGCCTGCGTAAAGAGCAGTAGGTAATCCGGGCCGCCGGCCTTCGAGTCCGTGCCGGACATATTGAAGCCGCCGAAGGGATGCGCGCCCACCATGGCGCCGGTGCTCTTGCGATTGAAGTAGAGGTTGCCGACGTGAAAGCCGCGGCGCGCTTGGTCGAGCTTCTGACGGTCATCCGTGTAAACCGAGCCGGTCAGGCCGTACTCGGTGTTGTTGGCGATGGTGAGCGCGTCGTCGTAGTCCTTTGCGCGAAGGATGGCCACCACCGGCCCGAAGATCTCTTCCTGCGCGATGCGTGCGGTGGGGGCAACATCCGCAATGACGGTGGGCTGAATGTAGTAGCCGCCTTCGGCAGTATCGACAGCCTTGCCGCCGGAGACGATGCGGCCTTCGCCTTTACCGATGTCGATGTAGTTGAGAATCCTGTCCACCGCGATCTGATTCACGACCGGGCCCATATAGGTATTCTCGGCCGGGTCGCCAATTTTAATCTTCGCGACGCGCGCTTCGATGCGTTCAAGAAATGAGTCGTAGACGGGGTCTTCAACGATGGCGCGCGAGCAGGCAGAGCACTTCTGCCCGTTGAAGCCGAAGGCAGACAGCACCACGCCCTCGACGGCTGCATCGATATCCGCATCCGCGCTAACGATGATGGCGTCCTTGCCGCCCATTTCCAGTACCGTGCGCTTGATCCATTTCTGACCTGGCTGCGTCTTCGCGGCACGCTCGTGAATCTCAAGGCCGACCTTCTTCGAGCCGGTGAAGGCGATGAAGCGCGTCTTCGGATGCTCGACCAGAGCGCGGCCGATCTCGGGACCACCCTGGCACAGGTTCACGACACCCGGCGGCATACCGGCCTCTTCGAGCACGTCGAGGAAACGCGCCGCGATGGTCGGCGCATCGGTCGATGGCTTGAGGAGGACAGTGTTTCCGCAGACGACAGCAGCAGCCGTCATGCCGGCCATGATGGCGAAAGGAAAGTTCCACGGCGGAATGACCGCGCCGACGCCCAGCGGGACGTAGATGAGTTGGTTGCGTTCGCCGGGATATTGAATCGGCGGCTCGGCGGTGGCCAGGCGCAATGCCTCCCGCGCATAAAACTCCAGGAAGTCGATGCACTCGGCGACGTCCGCATCGGCCTCGGCCCAGTTCTTGCCGACCTCGTAGGTCAGCCATGCGCAGAACTCGAATTTGCGGTCGCGGATGATCGCAGCGGCGCGCAGCAGCAGCGAGGCGCGCTGCTCCGGCGAGACGAGCTGCCAACTCTCGAAGGCCTTCAGCGCGGCAGCCATGGCGAGCTCCGCATGCTCAGGGCCGGCCTCCTGGTGGATACCGATCACCTGTGCGGGCCGTGCCGGATTGACGGAGCGGATCTTCTCCGCGGTGCGAACCCGTTCACCGCCGATGACCAGTTCATACTCGTGGCCCAGCATGTTGCCGACGCGCTCGAGCGCGGCCCGCATGGCGTGCTCGTTGGCGCTGGACTTGAAGTCCACGAAAGGCTCGTTGCGGAAGTCGCCGCTGGGGGACAGCGGAAGGATCACAGTGGAGAGATCGGCGGTAGGCATAACCGAATAGTTTAGACCACCAGATGAGGGAGCTTCGAATCGAGGTCATCCCAGCCTGCGGTGTAGGCTTCCACGGAACACGAGACACGCTGATCTTTGACTGCCCTTCACTCCGTTTGGGTTCACTTCGTTCAAAGCCGCAGGAGATGAGAGAAGACTTACGAGGAGCTTTTTCGATGCTTGCTCTTTAACGATCTGTGGTCGACAAACGTTGCTAGCGTGTCTGTAACTCGATCGCTCCTTGCAAACGGTCGCTACCTCGCACGTCCACCTGCCTGCTCTTGGGAAGGAACAATGCGAGTACGCGCGGGTCTGCCCATTCGAGCTCCCAGCCGCGCTCGATGGCAACCAGCCGGTAGTGGCCCGGCACAATGCCGGAGAGCGTAAAGGTGCCATCGGAATCGCTTTGGTCACGGCGGAATAGGATACGGTTCTCGCCCGGATGATCGGGAACGAGCAACACCATGGCCGCGCTTGCCGGATGCCCATCGTGCGTCACCGTGCCATCGATCTGTCCGACGCTGCTGCCCAGTGAGACCTGCAGTCGCGGGGTCGATCCAGTCTTCACCGTCAGCACGCGACCGACGAGCGATGCGCCGGTAGCCGAGACCGCTGCAACATAGTTGTGATTGACCAGCCGGAGCACCTCATAAGTATCTGGAGGAACGCTGAGCGTAAAGTCACCTGCGTCGTCCAGACTGGCGTAGTACGCACGCCGGGTGTGCGGGACGAGCAGCGCCATGCCCGCATTCGGAGGCAGTTTGCCTTCGCTTGCGATCATCTTCCCCGTGACCGTGACCTCGGCGTTGCTCTCCGCACTGGAGATATCGCTGGACCCATCCGTCACATCGGCGGAAAAGTGCGTCGTGGTCTGATGGCCACCAAGGTTCCTGGTCACGGTTACGTCGTACTGGCCCGGCAGCAGACCATCGACCTCCATGGCGCCCGATCCGTCGGGAGTCATGGAGATCGCCTGCTCTTCCGGCTCGCCGAAGACCGAATGACTGACCGAGATGCCATAGCCATTCCTCATCTCCGTTTCCGACATAGGAATGCGCAGGTGCGTGGCTCGCTCGGCATGCAGAACGAAGTCAGCCTGCATCCGCTCTCCACCTTTGACCGGGATGGGGGTCGCCGCATCGGCATCCGTCACATCGGGGTAGAATTCGGTTGGATACGCGACGTTCAATGCGTTATCCGCAGCGGAGCCGGACTGGCCGTGCTGCGATATTGCGTACCAGGGACGCGCCGAGGCAGACAGGAAGTAGGCGCCCGGCTTGATACCCGCTATTTCATATACGCCGCGATCGTCGGTCATGGTCATGCTCTGCATTTGCGTGCTGCGTGTGCCTTCCATGTCCTGATCTCGGAAGAGCTTGATCTGCGCCTGGCGTACCGGCTCGCCCGCATCATCCACCACGGTGCCGGACAGCATTGCGCCCGGCGTCAGTTTGAAGAGCAGATCCTCAGAGACGAAGCCGAGGCCCACGGCGATGGCCGTCGAGTAGTTGTCGTGCTCTTCATAGGCTTGGGTCAGAAAGCTGCGCTTGCTTGCAGACAACCGATACTTGGAGACCGGAACATCCTCGAAGGAAAAGCGCCCGTCTTCGTCCGTCAAGAGCGTGCGTCCATTCCGTTCCTGCTTAACGTCGACAATCTCGACGACACAGCGTGGAAGAGCCGCGCCGCTGCGGGTGTCGACGACGCGGCCGCTGATGCGGTAGCCCTGTGCGCGCTGCTCCGCGGTGCTGGGCTTGGGTGCGGACCGCTGCGCGACGGCCGTGTGGATGCAGCCGGCGGCGAGCAGCAACGACGCAATCGCGCTGCAAGCAAGACCGTGCGGCAGCTTACGGTTCGCCATCACTAGAGATCCCCCTCGATCACATCGAGCTGGATGTCGGTGCCCGCACCGGGCGCGAGGTCAACGCGTTTGCCCTCGGCCTCGTAGCGGCGCAGGCTCTCCGCATCGCGGAAGGCGAGCTGCTCTGCATGGCGCGCGGCCAGCAGAATGTACTGTCCCGGGGCCAGAAAGTCCAACGAAGCCTTGCCGTCCGTTCCCGTCGAGAAGACCTGCACGTCGCGCGTCATGTTGTTGAGTGGCACGAGGTAGATAAAGGCGGGTGCGACCTGGCTTTCGTTCGCATGCGACACCGAGACCTTCAGCGAAACGCCGTCGTCGCGGACTACGACGCGCATCGTGCAGCCTGCGGCACTGCCGCTAATGGCAATCGGGTCGCGGGTCAGGTCCGTCCCACCGCAAAAGGCCGACACTACGTACCAGGGCGGTTGCACGGGCGCCTGGAGAAAGTACTGCCCGGGCGGCACATTGCGGATCAAAAGCGGTCCGTCTCTCTGCGCTGCCTGGGCAGTATCAGCGCCATTCCCCATACGCTCGACGTAGTACGCAGTCGGGTTGGTGTCGGCTGCAGCCGGCAGCAGGGTGAAGTTCATTTGCGTAGGGTCTTGAAGGGGAGCAGACTGGCCGGTCGCCGGCGCCTTGGCGGTCATCTCCGCAGCCACCTCGACCGCCATGGTCGCCATGGGCTCAAGCGCCAGCTTCAGCCCGTTGACCGGTCCTTGGGCGACCGTTACCGTCTGACGGGCGATGAGCTGCATTCCGGAGTTGCCGAAGATTCTCCGACCATTGGATACAGCTAGCCTTGGCTGCGTATAGGCCAGCACCCGCACTTCGAAGGAGCCGCTGGGAAGCAGGAGATGGAACTCGCCGGTCTGGAGATTCTCTTGCGAACTCCGTTGCACGGGCGTACTGACATCGACACCGCTCGCGGTACGCACGGTGAAGCTGGGCCAGGTATTTTCAGGCAAGCCAGTCAGCATTCCCGAGACAGGGTAAAGCCTTTCCAGGCGTGTGCTCATGTCGGCCTCAAGCTGATCGCCGGCGTGTACCGTGAGCGCCCCTGCTCCGTTTGCGCCGAGCACGGGATAATCGACAGGTGCAAAACCGGCAACCGCATCTCCCTCGGGCGGCCCGTCCAGCTTGAGCGTGGTTTGGATCGCGTATTCGCCTGCTTGCAGATTAGCGATGCGGAACTCACCCTCCGCATTGGTTGCGACACCCCCGCGCTGCTCCCAATGCTTCAGGCCATTGTTCACGGCAAGAGTCCGCAGCATGACCGTGACGCCCTCGATCGGTTCGCCCGCGGTATCGGTGAGCCGCCCCGCGATGATCGCCTCCGGCACCAGCTTGAGCTCGACTGGAGCGGAAGAGGCGTTGGCTGCGGAAGACCACGGCATCATCCCACGATCACTCTCGGGAAAATAACCCGGCTTAGTGGCAAAGGGGAGCCCGTAGCCGACGACACCCTGCAATTCGAAGCGCCCTTCACCATCCGTCAACGTGGCAATGGGCCCTCCCTGCACCAACGCGCGGGAGATCGGCTGGCCGGTAACGCTGTTGACGACGACTCCGGAGATCGTCCGCGACTGGGAGGCAGCCTGCAGCGTTCCGCTCGAGACGATCTGCGCGCGGACCGCCGAGACGGACACGCACAGTACGCAAAGCAGACTCAGTGTCCAAAACCTACGGGAGCGCATCATCCGGTGCCACCGGCAGAGTGACTGTGAGGATGGAAAAGAGAGTAATCGTTCGCAGAGACTTCTGACCAGAGCGATTTGTTCTAACAGACGCACCGACGTAGCATCCTGAGTGTCAGGCCAGCCGGTCGATGGTCAACATGGTGCGGTCATCCGCCTGGGGAATGCCGGCGCTGAAGCGATCAGCGGCCGAGAACACGGTGCCGATGGGATCTTGTGCATTCAGGTATTGCTCGAAGTGATCAACGCTAAACTGCTCTCCTGATTCATCTTCCGTCTCGCTTACACCGTCGCTTACCAGGACAAGCCGACCCCCTGGCGGAAATGAGACGGGGACTGCGTGGAAGGTTGCAGTGGGCAGCATCCCAACTGGCATATCTCCGTCATCGATCAGGTGCACACGGCCGTCGGCCCCGACCAGCATTGGCGGAACATGGCCTCCGTTCACGAATTCTGCCGAGCCGTCATGGCGGCAGCGTAGCGCGACGAGCGTGACGTATTTGTCTCCTGAGACGCGCGTGCACAGGAAGGCGTTGACGGCGGTGACTGCATCGACCAGCGAGGCGCCACTGGCGATCTGCGCGTACATCATGCCCTGCACGATCGAGGCAAGCAGCGCAGCCGACATGCCTTTGCCCGAAACATCCGCGATGATGGCGACACAGCCGTCTGACGTGCAAATGACGTCGTAGAAGTCGCCTCCCACGTCGGCACACGGGACGGTACGGGCCTGGAGTGCGAAGCCGGGAATGGTGGGCAGTTCGCATGAGATGATGCGCTGCTGGATCGCCGCGGCAATCTCCATCTCCTTGCGCAACAGTGCCGCGGCCTGCTCCGCCTCGAGCATGCGGGCATTCTCGACGAGCGTCGCGGCTTCGGTGGCGATGGCGTGCAGAATCTCCCGGCTGACACCGCTGAGATTGCAGGACTGGAGGCGACTATCCAGATACAACAGGCCGAGCAGCGCGCCCGTGGTGCGACGGCGCAGCGGAATGGCGATAACGCTGCGCAGATCATGCGCGATGATGCTCTCTCGTCCAATCGCAGTGCCCTCGCCGGTGGCGTCGCCATGGATGTAATCGAGGCCGGATTGGGCGGCGTAGCGCACGATTGAGCGGGAGATCTTTGAGTCGTCATGCAGGATGGCGCCATCGCCGGCGCGGCCGGTGCGCAGCCGCAAGGACGCGGCATCGTCACCGAGGAAGACGAATCCCCGCTCCGCGCAGGTGAGGCGCAGTGCGTACTCGATTGTGGTGTTGAGTACGTCGTCCAGCACCTGCGTACCGTTGAAGCGCTGGGCTGCTTCCAGAAAGAGCGAAAGCTTTTCGAGGTCGGATCCGCTGGCATGGCTGGAGACACGCTCCAGCAGGTTGCGTGTGGTGTCCGTTGAGAACATCGCGCTGCCATCCGCCGTTACGTTGGCGGATGCAGGCCCATCGAGGAAAAGCAGCGCAGCGCTGGCGCTGCCCAACGCGATACGATCGCCGGAGGCAAGCCGTGCACTTGTGACGCGATCCCCATTGCGCAGCGTGCCATGGCGGCTGCCCAGGTCGCGCAGGTAGAGACCGTCCGGCTGCTGCTCAATCAAGGCATGCTGGCGGGAGACCTGGGCGTGCGCCAGACAGAGGTGATTCTCGCTGCTACGCCCGAGCGTGAAGGGGAAGTGGAGTAACGGATGCACACGTGTGCCGTCGGCATCCGTGAGCAACAGGCGCGGCTGATGATCGTCGGCGGGCATAGGCTAGAGCAGCGCAGTGAGCGCCGCATTGTTTGGGGAGGTAGCCGCAGTCTAGAGCATTTTCGGTAATGCTGTGAAGCGTGGAGATCCACGCGGCGTGGCTTTCCTTGAAGAAAAGCCACAGGAGCTTGTGCCAGACCGTCTACACCTATACCGGACATGCTCCTAACGCATACGACGCAACAGAGACTCGGAGATTGATACGGAAGGCCAGTTGCACCCTACGATCCACCTCCCCGCGATACATTCGAAGGAGAAGGAGACTCACGATGAGCGCAACCGCTGCAGCCCCAACCCAAGCATCCGGAACAAACGACACCCACGCGGCACGGCTGGATCGCCTTGCGGCGGTAGCGATCAAGGTGGGCCTAGGACTGGCCCCGGGGCAGGAATTGCTGATCACCGCATCACTGGAGGCGCTCCCGCTGGTGCGTCGCGTCACGGAGCACGCATACAAGGCCGGGGCAACGCTGGTGACTACTTTCTTCATAGACGATGAGGCCACGCTGGCACGCTTCCGCTATGCATCGGATGCCGGCTTCGACACCGCGGCCACGTGGCTGCAGGATGGCGTGGCGCAGGCCTTCCGCAATAATGCGGCCCGCATGGCCATCGCCGGCACGAACCCTTCCCTGCTGGCCAAGGAAGATCCGGAGAAGGTGGGTCGCGCCAACCGCGCCGCCTCCAAGGCCAGCCGGCCGGCCATGGAACTGATTACCCGGCACGCCATCAACTGGACCATCGTGGCCGCTGCGACACCTGCCTGGGCCGATGCTGTCTTCCCAAATGAGCCGGAGAAGACTGCGGTCGACAAGCTGTGGAACGCCATCTTCGCCGCATCGCGCGTCGATGCGCCCGATCCGGTGGCAGCCTGGCGCGAGCATGACGATGGGCTGCGGCTACGCGCGACCTTTTTGAATGACAGGCGCTACAGTGCGTTGCACTTTCGAGGACCCGGCACCGATCTACGCGTGGGACTGGCCGACGACCACGTTTGGATGGGCGGCGGGACCACCGCAGGCAATGGTCTGGCGTGCATCCCGAATATTCCGACAGAAGAGGTCTTCACTACGCCGCACTGCAAACGCGTGGTGGGCACGGTGACCAGCACCAAACCGCTCTCCTATCAGGGAACACTGATCGAGGGCATCCGGGTGCGCTTTGAAGGCGGCCGCGTGGTCGAGTCGCACGCAACGCAGGGTGAGGCGGTACTGCGCAAGATGCTTGAGACCGATGAAGGCGCGAGCCAATTGGGCGAGGTCGCGCTGGTGCCGCACTCCTCCCCGATCGCGAAGAGCGGACTGCTCTTCTCCAATACGCTTTTCGACGAGAATGCCGCGAGCCACACCGCCCTGGGCCAGGCTTACAGTACTTGTATCCGTGGCGGTGACGTAATGGACAAGAACGCACTGGCGGCGAAGGGCGCGAACGACAGCCTGATCCACGTGGACTGGATGATCGGCTCGGGCGAGATCGATCTGGATGGGCTTACTGCGGCAGGCGCTGCTGAACCACTCATGCGCAAGGGCGAATGGGTGTAGTTGCTGTCGCACCCGGCTAAAGCATTTCCGGTATAGGCGTAAAGGGTCTGACGCAAGCTCCTGTGGCTTTTCTACAAGGAAAAGCCACGCCGCGTGGATCCACGCTTCACTGCATTACCGAAATGTTCTAAGCGGGCACCTCATCGATCGAGCGAGGCTCGACGATCGTCCGCGCGTTGCGCTGCGCTCTGTACTTCCTCGCTTCTTCGTAGGCTTTGAGACGTGAGCGCATGATGCCGCCGAGTGGTTGATGTGCCGCCAAGGCATGCCACGGGCTGAAGGAAAGCTGCTCATCGACGAATAGCTGGCGGGCGTCCGAATACGACTCCTGCGGCGTTACGGTGATGCGCGCCACTGCCTGCCAGGGACTCTTTTCTTCAGGCCAAGGCGTATCGGCCTTTTCAACCGGGAAGTCCTGCTTCTCGACGGGGCGGTCCTCCGCAAGGGCAAGCTGCACGCAGACATCCCAGGTGGCCGTTTCGTGGCGAAAGAACTTTTGGATCAGCAGTTCGAGTGCGTTGTAATCCGCACCTAGATCGATGGACGTACCCGTCAGCTTCGTCAGATTTTCTGAATACGGGACTACTGCGAGCTTCGAAACGTAATCGCCGTATCGAATCGGTGCGACGGTGGTGAATGTCTCCCCCAAGATATGGGTTGCAGGCGCGCCTATGCCTTCCAGCGTCGCGGAGGGAAGGTGTACCGCCTTCAGTACGGCGTTCGTCGCGCGCGCTGCAACAGAGACAGCATGTTTGACGCCTTCGGGCGTCTCGAGATTTTTGTCGAAGAGCTTGATCTGCTCGAGGAATCCCGCCGGATCGGGAGCCGAGAATGCTTTTGCGTTGACGCAAACAAAGTCCTGCGTGAGATTGTCAGCGTGGTTGGGAATCTTTTCCCCCTCGGCGTTCAGTACTTTGATTGCGATGGCTCGTGGGCTGGAGACGTTATCTGCCAGCAGATCGCCCGGATTGGTTGAAAAGCGGAGGATGACCGGATAGCTCCGGCTTTGCGCAAACAAACCCTGGGCGAGGTGTTCCGGCAGGGCCGGCAGCACCTTCAGTTCTCCAACGAGGACGCCATGAGATTTGGCATGCACCGGCCGGTAGGCGTGGCGATAGCGGCTGGCCATGGTCCGCGTAATGTGCTGCATGGTGCGGGAGAGTTCATCGAAGATCACATGCTCGTTAGGCGCGGGCTTCTCCACTGCGGGCGAGTAGTGGAGGTACTGCGGCGTATCAGCGGACATTGGAGCTCCTTACGGCTGCTGGCTTCGATGCCCGAACGAAATCAGGTGCTGCACATGCGGGAGAAATGACAGCAAATTCCCTTCAGTTCAGAACGGTGAGGTAGCGCAACTACCAGACTGCAGATCCTTACTACGCTTAGATGACATTCCTTATCTATGTCATCTATGTCCCGGCAGTGATCCGGTCTGTCTCCTTCGACATCTGCGCGGTGCGTTCGAGTTTGTCCCAGTTGAACGGACGGCCATCGATGGCACGCTTGATGGTCTTGAAGAGCACGATCGAAAAGACCTGCCGGTACGCGAAGCGCTGCAGCCAGATGTGGAAGAGCAGCCAGCCATCGCCACGCTTGGCCGGATGTTTGCGTTCGAGCGAGAACGCAAGCGCGGAGGTGACGAAATCGATGATGAGGAAGGTGAGGAAGTAGGCCAGCAGCTTTTCAAAGCCGGCGGCACTGGCCGTCTCCGGGTGAAAGTATCGATCGATGAAATAGTGCAGCGTGCCGGCGACGAACATCAGGTCGATGAATGGGGAGACCAGCGGCAGCAGGATCTGGAAGATCAGGATATTGGGCAGCGCAAAGAGTCCCATCGCGCGATTCTTCGTGAATGCCTGCTTGTGCTTGAAGACGGCCTGCAGTGTGCCAAAGGACCAGCGGAAGCGCTGACGCATGAGCCCCTTGGCGTCGATCGGCGCTTCGGTAAAGGCGAGTGCCTGATCCTCGTAAATCACCTTGTAGCCCTGCTCCAGCAGGTTCATGGTGAGGTCTGCGTCTTCGGCAACAGTGTTGATGGGGTAGCCGCCGCCATGCCGTACTGCCTCCGTGCGCCAGGCGCCAATGGCGCCGGGAACCACAGTGACGACGTTAAACAGGTCAAGCGCGCGGCGCTCGAAGTTCTGGCTGGTGATGTATTCGAGCGCCTGCCAGCGCGTCCATAGGTTCACGCGGTTGCCCACCTTCGCATTGCCGGCGACCGCGCCGATCTGCCGGTCCGCAAAGTGCACCATCAGCTTCGAGACCGCATCGCGTGCAATCACAGTGTCCGCGTCAATGCCGACGTAATACTCCTCGGTGAGGCGACCGACCGCGTAGTTGAGCGCTTCCGCCTTGCCGGCGTTTAGCTTCCGCAGCACCTGGAGGCGCTCCGAAGCGATCTCGTCACGGTAGGCGTCGCAGGCGACGTCGTAGGTCCGATCCGTCGATCCGTCGTCAATTACGATGACGTGCAGGTTTTCGTAATCAGAATTCAGCACGGAGCGGATGGTGCGCACGATCACCTTCTCCTCGTTGTACGCCGGGACCAGAACGGCGACACGCGGCGCAAAACCACCGGCGACCTGCAGCACCTTACGATGACGCAGCCGGTCGATGAGCGCAAAGAGGCCGATCAGCAGCAGACGCGCACTCATCAGCACATCGCCGATGAAAAAGATCATCACGACGAAGTGGCCGAAGAAAGCAAAGATGGAGAAGGCGACGGAATCCACCCGCGCCTGCCAGCGCTGATTCGGAGTAAGCGGCGGCATCACCTCGGCGGTCGTCTTGCCCATTAGCTCGGAGACAGGCACGATCTGGAAACCACGCGCCCGCAGCGTATCGATGAGCAGGGGCAGGGCCGCTACCGTCGCGGAGCGGTCGCCACCGCCGTCGTGCATCAGGATGATGGAGCCGCGGAACTGCGGCTTTGTCTTCATGATGCGCAGCTGCTCCATGACATTCCAGGCGATCTCCTGCGGCGACTTACGCGGATGCTCGTTCCAGTCATCGGTGTCGATCTTGTCGCCGATGATGGTGTAACCCATCTGCTGGATGCGATAGGCAGGCGCTGCCTGATCGTTGGTATCGGGCTCCTGATCGATGGAGTAAGGCGGCCGGAAATAGAGCGGCTTGACACCGAGCTTGCTGGCGAAGAGCCGCTCCGTCAGATTGAGTTCCAATTGCACCTGGCGCGGAGGGATCTCGCTGATGTCCGGGTGGCTGTAGGTGTGGTTGCCGATCTCATGCCCTTCGTGCACATAGCGGCGCAGCAGGCCGACGTTCTCCTGGGCCTCCTCACCGATCACCATGAACGCGGCTTTCACGTGCTTCGCGCGTAGGATGTCGAGAATCTTGGGCGTCCACTTGGGATCGGGACCATCATCGAAGCTGAGCGCAACCTTGTCGGGATGGTAGCCGTAGTACTCGATGGTGTACGGCTGCGGGTAGGCCTGCATGTGCTCATCGGTCGCGGTTTGGTTCTGCGCGTCCATATCGATGGTGCGTGCTCCGGAGTGCGGCACCCCGGTGATGCGCAGGATGTCACCCTCGCCGCTGGAGTTGATGTCGTTGCCGGGCTGAACCTTCTCAAGCGACTTTTGAATATTGGGCGTGCTGGGTTTGTCCCAGACATTCCAGAGCGAGGAGTCCTCCGTGCCCAACGCCCACAGAGCAAACGTCTGGATGCCCATGGAACGGGCGGCGCGCATCTCGTTCATCCCCGTCACCCCATCGAGAAGCCATACCTGGTGACGTACATGTTCGTCTTCATCGTCGTAGGCGAAGTGAGGATTGAGCTCATCGCCGGCGAAGGAGAGGCCGGCATCCGAATCATTGGCGCGCTGCCAGGCCTCCTGAACGCTGATCGGGTCTACATCGATGACCTTCTGCGACGCATGCCCTTTCGCATCCGGCAGCGGCATGGTCCAGTCGTAGGCGTAGTTGCCGATCGCGCAGATGAGTCGTTGCTTGGGCACGATCTTCATCACGCGCTGCAGATTGTTCTCAAACCAGTCTTCCGAAGCGATGGGGCCCGGCTCGGAGGTATTTTCATGCTCGTCGTAGTTCATCAGCACGATACCGTCGGTGTGCGCCGCTTCGAAGGCCAGCAGCTTCTTTGTCGCCTCGGTGGGCGTGTTGACATAGAGACGCAGGTTCTTCGCTTTGAAGTCTGCGTACAACTCCGCCATCAGCGACTCATAGCCGCTCATCGCGTCATCCGGCACCTCTTCGAAGTCGAGCGAGATTCCGTGATAGCTGGGATTCGCGGCAAGGAACTTATCCAGCTGCAGCCGCAGATTCCGGCGTGCATTGGGGTCATTCAACATGGGGCCGATGACCGGATCCCATGCGCCGGTAAGAATGTTGTAGTTGCTGATCACTGGAAAGACTTCCGTGTCTTCATGCGCGTCCGCGATCGTCTGATGCACACTGTTGTTCGGATCGACACCGTGCACTGTTCCCTGCGCGTCGACGATGGGGTAGGTATGCGCAGGCGCCAGTGGCGCGGCCCCCAGCAGCGTGCCTGCGGCATCATTCACATGCAGCCAAACGGGAAAGAGCATATCGATCTGGTGGACGTGCTGCTTCAGTGACGAAAGACTGGGTGCATCGTCGGTATAGAACGCAGCCCGCAAGCCTTCACCCGTATTCAACGGAACTTCCGAGGCCCGGCGGGTGGATCTGCGCCGCGCGGCACGTAACGCACGGGCACGCGCCTCCGCCGTCTGGCGAGCCTTCACAGCCTTGTAGTTCCGCTTCTGCTGCGGCAACAATAAATCCGGTAATTGCTCACGATGGATGACGCCGAGGAAGAAGGCCACCAGTAGCAGCGTGGAGACGACCGCCGTCAGGTCGAGGACGCGCCGCAACCGCTTCCAACGCTTACGCTCGGGATCGTAAAAGACTTGTCGGCTCATGGAATCGAGGTCAGGGTGTAGAACACAGAGTACCGCGCAGCACGCACACGGCCAACCGTTCCCTTACCGTCTATGTATGATGCCAACCAATGCGACGCACGCACGTCACTCTAGCCTCGATCGTCCTGGCTCTTGCGCTGGGCGCCGGGCTCCGTCTTTGGTTTATCCGGCATATTCCGCAGATCAACGGCGACGGGCTGATCTACGGAGATATCGCGAAGAACTGGCTGCTTCACGGCATCTATGGCCGAACGGACTACGGTCCTGGACTGCCAACTGTCGATCCAACGCTGATACGTTTGCCCGGCTACCCACTCTTCCTGGCTGCATGCTTTCGCATCTTCGGCGTGGACCACTACGGCGCAGTGCTCTACCTGCAGCTCGCAATCGATTTGGCATCGGCCCTGCTCGTCGGCTGGACGGCAAAGACCGTCGCCGGCCCCCGAGCGGGGATGATCGCGCTCTATCTCGCGGCGCTCTGCCCCTTCACCGCGAACTATGTCGCCGCGCCGCTCAGTGAAACGCTCTCCATCTTCTGCATCGCCCTGGCCTGCGCCGGCATGGTGTGGCTTCAGATGCGTCCGGGCTGGCGCGCTGCGCTGCTGCTTGCGCTGACCTGGAGTTACGCAACACTTCTACGCCCGGATGGCGCGCTGTTAGCCGTCTCCTGTTTCCTCGCGATCGTGCTGTTTGCAGGGCGCAGCTTTATGGGTCTGCCACCGCTCGGTAGGGTGCGGGCGTGGCGGCTGGCGTTAGCGGCCAGCGCGCTCTCCATGATCCCCTTTGTAGCTTGGACCGCGCGCAACCTGCACACCATGCACGTCTTTGAACCACTGGCCCCGCGCTACGCGACCGATCCCGGCGAGTTTACGGCGCCCGGCTTCCAGCGCTGGATCAAGACCTGGATCGTAGACTTTACTTCCACCTATGAGGTGTATTGGAACGTCGATTCAGGCCCGCTGGATATCGGTGTGCTGCCCTCGCGCGCCTTCGATTCTCCGGCGCAGCGCGAACAGACCGCCGCACTGTTCGACGCATACAACGAGAGGACGACCGTGAGTCCGGCACTCGACGCACGCTTCAACACGCTCGGGGCGGAGCGGGAACGCACGCATCCGTTACGCAGCTTCATAGAACTCCCCCTATTGCGTGTTTTGGATATGTGGCTGCGTCCGCGGACCGAGATGCTGAACATCGAACTGCGCTGGTGGCAATACAACCGGCACTATGCCGAGACGCGATTTGCCGCCGCCTATGCGGGGCTGAACCTGCTCTACATATTGCTCGCGATCGCAGGTGTGTGGCGCCTGCGGCACAGGCGCACGGCGCTGATCTGGACGATGCTCGCGTATTGCCTGCTGCGCAGCCTGCTGCTGGCCACCATCGAGGCCCCGGAGGCGCGTTACACCATCGAGGCCTTCCCCATGCTGTGCATCCTGGCGGGTGCAGCCTGGAAGCCACGGTCGCTCCATCTGCGATTGCGAGATTACCGTCGAGTGAAGTGGACCGCTACTTCCGGATGACGGTGTAGCCCTTGTCCTTGGGCTTGAACATATCTGCCGGGATCTTCGCGTTGTACTTGATGTTGGTATAGGTCGCGGTGCGATTGTCCCCGGAGGGCTCGTAGAAGATCTGCTTCAGGCCGAGCGACCTCGTTGGGTCGATCCACACAGTAACGTGCGAGAACATGTCGGCAACGTTCGCCTGCTTCGGCTTTAACTCCAGCTTCGCGGTCTGCGTGCCGTCGATGGTCTCCATGCCCTGGCAGGTCACGGTCCAGTTGGTCTCGAGATCCTTGCCGCTGCCGCCGAAGCCGAGCGTCAGAAAGCTCTCATACTGCCCGCTGGCGCGGAAGAGCGTCTCCTGCTTAATATCCGGCTGCACCAGTGTGAGCGTGGTGCCGTCGTAGAAAACCGCCTTTGCGGCGGGTTGCTTGATATAGGCCGCCATGGACGTCGTGCTGCCGTGGCGCTCGAAGTAGATCGTGCCGCTTTGAATGTCGTGCTCGTTCACCACGGACTGCAGCACGTCCCACTTGAAGTCGGCCTGCGTGCTTTGGAACTTCGCCGAGGCGGCATCCATCTGCGCCAGAACTTTGGTTGTGTCGCAGCTCTGTGCCTGTGCCATCGGGCCTTGCGCCGTGAATGCGGCCGAAGACGCCACCATGGCAGTTACCAGTACAATCCGCTTCATTCGATTCCCTTCGTCCGCACGCCGCTTCAGCGCCGCGCCCAAACTTTGTAGCTTTCCACCTTACCGCTCGAATCCTTCTGTATCTGCCAGCGGTCGATGGCAACCGTGCCGGCTATGGGTGCGATGCTGCTTTCGAGCTCTGCGCGGAGCTTGTCCGTATCCATCGTCTCCGGCACCTGGTCCGCGCCGACCTCATAGGTGAATTTGCCGTTCTGATCCGCATGCACCAGCACGCCGTGGCCGCGGGAGCTGGGCTCCTCAGGGCGGTCGTGGAAGTTGAGGAAGTGCGGTGAGACGAAGAGGAACAGCAGAATCAGCGTCACCATGATGTCGTAGTGAAAGCTCCCGCGCTGGTACGTCCAAAACAGATAGCTCTTCAGTGTCTTCATCGTGCCTGCTCGCTCCGCTTCCTGATCACAGTCTCTCCGCCCATGTACGGCAGTAATGGCTCCGGTATCCATACCGACCCGTCGGCTTGCTGGTAGTTTTCCAGAATCGCCAGCCAGGTGCGTCCGATGGCCAGACCGCTGCCATTCAAAGTATGCACGAACTCCGTCTTGCTCTTGCCTTGGGGGCGATAGCGGATATTCGCACGCCGTGCCTGGAAGGCCTCGAAGGTAGAGCACGACGAAATCTCACGATAGGTCGCCTGTCCCGGCAGCCAGACTTCGAGATCATAGGTCTTGGCCGCATTCGCGCCCATGTCGCCGGCGCACAACAGCATGCGGCGATAGGGCAGCCCAAGCCGTTCGAGAATGGTCTCCGCATCGCGAGTAAGCTGTTCGTGCTGGACCTCGGAATCCTCCGGTCGGGTGAACTTCACCAGTTCCACTTTCTGGAACTGATGCTGGCGGATGATGCCACGCACATCCTTGCCGTAGGAGCCGGCCTCGGAGCGGAAGCACGGGGTGTAGGCCACCAGCGAGATACCGAGGTCGGTGTCGTCCAGCACCTCGTCGCGGAAGAGGTTCGTAACCGGCACCTCCGCCGTCGGGATGAGCCAATGGTCGTTCTCGCGATACTGTCCGGGCGTAAAGCCTTCGGCATCGACGCAGCGAAAAAGATCGTCGGCAAACTTCGGCAACTGTCCGGTGCCGAACAGCGACCGGCTGTTCACCATCACCGGCGGCAGCACTTCGCGGTAGCCATGCTCTCGGGTGTGGACGTCCAGCATGAAGTTCGCCAGCGCCCGCTCCAACCGCGCTCCCTGATCCCAGTAAACGGCGAACCGTGCGCCGGAGAGCTTCGCGGCGCGAGCAAAGTCGAGGATGCCGAGCGCCTCCCCCAGCTCCCAGTGGGGACGCGGCGGGAAGGCGAACTCGCGCTTTGTGCCCCACTGCTTTTGCTCGACGTTGTCGTGTTCGGAGCGGCCCGGCGGCACGGAGTCGTGCGGCAGATTCGGTATGTTAGCGAGGACGCCGCGCAGCTCTTCATCCGTGGAGGCAGCCGCTTGATCGACCAGATCCAGCTTCTCTTTGAGCTGGCGCGTCTCTTCCATCAGCGCGGTTGCATCTTCCTTCGCGCGCTTCTTGCGGCCCACCTCTTCGCTCAGCGAGTTGCGGCGCGCCTTCAGCGTCTCCGCTTCCGTGATGCGTTCGCGGCGCTGCGTGTCCAGTGCGGTAAAGTTGCCCAGCACAATTCCGGGATCCTGCCCGCGCGCGCGCAACTTCTCTTCGACCAATGGCAGATTGGCCCTTACGAATTGCATATCGAGCATACCTCTCTATGGTACCGGACGCCGGTGTACTGGATGCGTGACCGCACCGATTGACAGCCAGGGGTAGACGGCACTAGGGTTGCGGCGTCAGGTTTTTGGTACGGGGCTGCAGAATTTCGCGGCCCGCTAAATGAACCTACTCTTGAGATAGGAGTCTCCCCCGATGCTCTGCCGTCTCCGCTTCTTTCACGTCTCTGTGTGGCTGGTTCTGATATCGATATCAGCCACGACCGCATCCGCCCAGTCGGTGTCTCCCCAATCCGTTTCTCCGGCCCAGCTCCAGCAGCAGACGCAGGCTGGCGTTACCAAGCTGCAGAGCTTTTACAACCAGTCCAGCGGCCTCTACAACACCACCGGCTGGTGGAACTCGGCGAATGCCCTGACCGTTCTTGCCAACTACTCGCTGCTGACCCACAACAGGAATTACACAGGCACGTTTTCGAACAGCTTTCAGCAGGCGCAGACGACCTACAGCGGCTTCATCAACAACTACTACGACGATGAAGGCTGGTGGGCACTGGCGTGGATCGCGGCCTACGACCTGACCCACACGCAGCAGTACCTGGACATGGCATCGTCCATCTTCACCGACATGAGCGGCGGCTGGGACACGACCTGCGGCGGCGGCATCTGGTGGAGCAAGGACAAGACGTACAAGAACGCCATCGCGAACGAGCTGTTTCTCTCCGTCGCTGCACACCTGGCCACCCGCGTGGCTCCGGGCGATCGTGCCGGCTATCTCTCCTGGGCCAGCAAGGAGTGGGCATGGTTTCAGCAGTCCGGCATGATCAACAGTCAGAACCTGATCAACGATGGGCTGGACCTCGCAACCTGCAAGAACAATGGCCAGAACACCTGGAGCTACAATCAGGGCGTCATTCTGGGCGGGTTGGTAGAGCTGGACCGTGCACAGCGAAACCGTAGGCAACAGAACCATGCGCAGCCGTCCTCCCCGCTGCTGACCACAGCGAACACGATCGCCCAGTCGGCCATCACCCACCTGGGCGACGGGAACGGCGTGCTGCATGACACCTGCGAGGCGAATTGCGGCGCAGACGGCGTGCAGTTCAAGGGGGTCTTCATGCGTAACCTGATGGCCCTGAACCAGGCATCTCCCGATCCGCGATACGCCACCTTCGCGGTGACGAATGCGGAGAGCATCTGGAACACGTCGCGCGACGCCAGCAATGCCTTCGGTCAGGTTTGGTCCGGCCCGTTCGACGCGGAGAATGCGGGCAGCCAGAGCTCCGCGCTCGATGCCTTCGTGGATGCGCTGTCGGGCGGCGGACAGTCTTGCCGGCCACATCACTGAATGCATCGGCTGCTGGGCCGCCTTCGGCTGGCCCAGCAGTGTTGAAGCCTATTCGACGACGCTCTCCATCAGCACCGTGTTGGGTACGGTGACCATGCCGGTCTCCGATTCGAGCATCGTGCCGACCGAATGCACGGCCACGACTCTACCGCGCACGCCCTGCACCTCGACCTCGCGTCCTTCCGGGAAGTGCTCGCGCACAAAGGCCCCGGCCAACAGATTGGCGACCACAGCGCGGCTGCCGAAGCCGAGCGCGAGCGCCGTAGCCAGACCGGCAGAGATCAAGATGACCGCAAACAGCACGGTCAGGATCGCCGTTTGCACGCCGAGCTGCGCCAGCGTGATGACGATGACGATGAGCGAAAGGAAGTAGCGGCTGATGATGCCCAGTGCGCCGGCATACTCCAGGCTTGCCGCGCGCGCCGTCCTGACCAGGGCCGAGGAAAGCAGCCGCGCCGCTGAGAGACCGACCAGCAGGATGACGGCAGCGGCGATGAGGTTCGGCAGATAGTCGAGCAGCCGCGCCACCATCCGCGTGAAGTAGATGAGGTGCAGTGCCTCGACCGTCGGCAAGAGCGTAAGCAGCACGAGCAGCCAGAAGATGACGCCACTGACGATTCTGGACAGCGGCATGCCCAGTCCCACCTCTGTGAGTGTTCTGGCGACGCCGTGACGCTCCGCCAGCTCGTCCAGATGCAGCGTGCGAAAGAGCTGGCGGGCGATGCGGGCGACGACCCAGGCAATCAACCATCCGAAGGCCAGGATAAGCACGGCGCTGATGAGGCTGGGAAGGAAGGCACCGATCTGCTCCCCTGCATGCGAGAGTGAATCACGGAAGCTGGCGACGACGGTCGAGTAGATCGAGTTCATGCTCCTTCTCCATGTGCTGCTGTCTTCGCTGCTGCGTTCTTCATTGGGGTGCTCCTGGTGCTTCGGGGCTTTGACCCCAGCAGAAGCCGCAACAGCGCATCGAGCACGACCCAGAAGCCGATGACCTGCGATTCGAAGAGCATGCGCGTACCCTGCACTACGGCAGCGCGGCGGCGAAAGCGCAGGAAGACATCGGCGGGCGCAGGCACAGCAAGCGAACGCAGCGCGTCGATCTGCGTGTCACCTTCCGCGTCGTTCCCGGCGTCGCTCCGCGGCTCGTTCTCCATGGCGGACAGTTCCAGATCCGGCCGCTCTCGGTCGGGCCTTCCGGCACGGTGGGGGTAAGGCATTTTGTCGTGCGGTTGGTCGCTCATCCTTGTTCCTCCTGAAAAACTCTCTTGAATGTGTCGCGCGCGCGCAAGAGCCGCATTTTGGTGGCGCTGAGTCCGATGCCGAGCACGGCGCTGATCTCTTTCACGTCCAGGTCGATGATGTAACGCATCACCAGCAGAGAACGCTCTTCGGCCGGTAGGCTGTCGAGCACACGCTGCGTCTGCTCCGTACCGCGGCTCGTCTCACTCCTGCGGTCCGCGAGGATATCCAACTCGGGCAGCGGATCGGTGGAGTGCCGCTCCTGCCGCCGGCTGGCCAGAAAGTTCAGGCAGTGGTTGTAGGCAATCCGATAAACCCAGCTTGAAAAGGCTGACCTGCCCTCAAAACCGGGAATACCAAGGAAGAGCTTGGTAAGCACCTCCTGCAGCAGATCCTCGGCATCGCTCGCGTTGCCGGTCATGCGATAGCAGAGTGTGTAGACCATGTCCTTATACGCGCCGACCAACTGCTCGAAGGCCTTGTGCTGATGCGGCAGCTCGCGCTTGCACCGCTCCACCAGCGCCAGGTCGTCGCTGGCGCGCCTCATGGAGGAAAGGACGGAGGGAAATGCCTGTCAGCCATTCGGTACACACGTGCTCCTCCGCTCGGTTCGCTGCTCTGCCTATCCGTGAGACAGGCGTCCACTAGCAGAAGGTCACACCTTAAAAACTTTTTGGCAAGTGTGACGTACCGCCACGCTGCTCCTGTCCTAGCTACCAGAGACCGCACACACAGCTTTCGCGGTCACGAAATCTCGTCACGAGACGGAGGAAACACGATGGCAACACTACAGGCAGCACCCACGACGGACACATCAGTGGAAACACGCACCAGCAGCAAGAAAGATGGCGGCTCGACCATGATCTCCGACCAGGTGGTGGCCAAGATTGCCGGCATCGCTGCACGCGAGGTTGAAGGCGTGCATGAGCTGACCATGCAGGGCATTGCCGGCACCATCAGCGGGCTGGCCAGCAAGGTCTCCGGAGGCGAAGGCCACGACACTGGTGTGAAGGTGCAGGTCGGCCAGCAGGAGACCATCATCGATCTGGCGATGATCGTGCGCTACGGATCGAGCATTCCCCGCGTTGCCGATGCGGTGCGCAAGAGCGTGTCGGATCAGATCCTGTCTATGACCGGTCTGCGCGCACGCGAGATCAACATTTCTGTCACCGACATCGCCTTCCCCGAGAAGGTGCAGGCCGCAACGCACGAACTGCAGTAACGCAGCGGAAAGGTACTCCAGAAAGGAACAATCGATGTCGAAGACCATGTGTTCCCTTTCACGTGCGCTCCTATTGTTGGAACTGCTGGTCGGGGGCGCCGCCACTGCCGCGACCACGACGGTGCTGGTGGCCTCGCGCATACGGAGTGGGGTCTGGGCAGGTCCAGGCACCACGACCGAGACCCTGATCGAGCGCGCCGCCCAATGGCTGGTACGGCAGACGACGATGCACGGTGCAGCGATCGCCGCAATCGCTGCGGGTGTGGCGATTCTTGCCTTGGTGCTGCTTGTTCTTAGCGTACGCAGCGCAGTACAGCGGGCTCCGCGGTTGATCCTGAGCAGTGGCAGCCTGGGCGTGGTGGCCGTCGATCTGAAGCAGGTCGGGCTGCTGGCGCAGCACGAAGCAGAGCGCGTGCAGGGCGTGCGCGAGGTGGACACGACCGCGGAATCCGATAAGAGCGGCCTCGCGATCCAGCAGACCATCGCCATCGAGCCGGAGATGGCCTTCGCCTCTCTGGCCGAGCAGGTGCAGCAGCGCGTCAAGCAGTCGCTTGAGTTCCATCTCGGCCTTCCCGTGATGCGCGTCCAGGTGCTGCTGCGGCACACCAATATGAGCAAGGGACCGATTTAACCCTTTCAGCTCGGCTTACTTCTTCGAGCTGTAACCGATTTGCAATGTTTGGCGGCATTCCCTCGGACTCTCGCCGCCGGGCCTGTGGAATTGCAATTCCCGCAGGCCCATATTCTGCTACCCGGAGATCGCCTGAATGGACGCATCCGGTTCGCGGGTGTCCATCTCAGCACATTTGCGATACTGAACGTGTCTATGGAAACGATTCGGGAAATGCTTCGGCACCTCTGTTCCCTCTCGCTCGCCTTCGTACTGGTGCTCGCTCCTGCCGTTCCTGCCCAAGCCTCGGCATACGACGGCAAACCGAAGCTGGTGGTTTTGGTGGTGATCGACCAGTTCCGCGAGGACTACCTGGAACGCTATCGCGCCGACCTGAAGGCGCAGCACGGCTTCCGGCTCTTTCTGGATCACGGCGCGTACTTCCCGGACTGCTATTACGATTACGCCAACACCAAGACCGCGCCGGGCCATGCCACCTTGGGCACTGGCGCCTACACCGACGGGCATGGCATCAACTCGAACGAGTGGTGGGACCTGAGCCGCAACAAAGACCGCCCGATCTCTTCGGTCGAAGACGAACGCTACAAGGTGGTCGGCCTGCTGAATGCACGCGACAACGCACGCGGCGCATCGCCACGCAACGAGCGCGCTTCAACGCTGAGCGATGAGCTGCGACTGGCCACAGTCGGCCAGTCAAAGGTCTTCGGGATCTCGCTGAAAGATCGCGCAGCGATCCTACCCGTCGGGCACTCTGCGAATGCGGCTTATTGGATCGACCCGCAGAGCGGCTCGTTCGTCACCTCCACCTACTACCAGAACGCGCTGCCGGAGTGGGCTACCACCTTCAACGCCAGCCCCCGCGCACAGCAGGCACTCGACGAGGCGCACGGCAGCGCACAGAAGAGCTTCTTCGATCAGGTAGACATCTCGCCCGCAGGCAATACCTACGAGCTCGACTTCGCCCGCGCGCTGATCACCGGCGAGCAATTAGGCCAGCATCCTACGACGGACATGTTGACCATCTCGCTATCCGCGAACGACGGGCTGGGCCACCGCGTCGGTCCGGATGCGCCGGAGATGCACCAGATGGTCGAGCAGCTCGATCAGCAGTTGGACGGGTTCTTCACCTGGCTGGACAAGAACGTGGACGGCGGACTGGCAAACGTGTGGGTCGCGCTCTCCGCCGATCATGGCGTAGCATCGACGCCACAGCAGGCTGCCTCGCTGGGCATGGATGCCGCCACCTGGGACATTCCCAAGCTGATCGCGGGATTGAACGACGCGATGAACGCTAAGTTCTCACCCGGCGAAAAGACCGAGTACTTGCTGGGCCATCAGGAGCTTCCTTACATCCAGCTCAACCAGCCCGCCTTCGAGCGAGCCGGCATCAACGAGCAGGAAGCGGAGGACGCGATTGTGGGAGCGCTGCCCGCGGTCGTCGACTCGCTGCCCGCACAACCCTCGGTACACACGCCCATGGGCACGCCCCCGGTTGTCGAAACAGCGCTGGCGAAGGCCCCGGCCACGCACGGACGAATGACCCGCGCCGAGGCCCGCAAAGCCAAGCAGGCAGCAGAGGCGGCTCCGCCACCGGTGCCAGCGACGCCGGAGCCGCTGCAACCTCCGGCCAGCAAGCTGGCGCCTCATCCTTCCCTCGTCAATGTCTATACACGCGTGCAGCTAGCCTCCGGCTCACTGCCTCCGGATCAGTTTGGCGAACTCATCTCGCATAGCTACAGCCCCAACGGCGGCTGGTACGTGATGCTGATTCCCCCGGCCTACCAGATGAACGGCAACGCCGCCGGCACCGGCACCACACACTTCAGCGCGTGGTCCTACGACCGGCATGTGCCGCTGGGCTTCTACGGTGCGCCCTTCCAACCCGGCATCTACCACGGCCGCGTGGCGCCGGTCGACTTCGCCGCCACCTTCGCTGCGCTCCTGGGTGTGAACCAACCCTCCGCTTCGGTTGGACATATTCTGACGCAGGCCCTGCGCCCGGCCACTGCGACCGCAGAGACATCGCCTGCGGCCAAGGGGGCACGGACGAGCCCCCAGCGCAGCCGTCGCAGCGCAACCGCCGCCCCACCGACGGACGGCACACCCACCGACGACAACCGGAGCCCCGAACCGCAGTGAAGCCCGACATGCGGGTCCGGCTGTGCGGACTGGAGCTGCGTAATCCGGTCATTGCGGCCTCCGGCACTTTCGGTTACGGCATCGAGTTCGAAGAAATCCTGTCGCTGGACAGGATCGGTGGCTTCGTGACCAAAGGCCTCTCGCGGGAGCCGATGGCCGGTAACAGCGCACCACGCATCATTGAGACAGCCGCCGGCATGATCAATGCCATCGGGCTGCAGAACATGGGCGTCCGCGCCTTCGTCGAAGAGAAGCTGCCTGCCTTGCGCCGCTACTCCGGAACGGCGTGTATCGCGAATGTCTTCGGCTTCACCATCGACGACTATCTGGCCGTCATCGAACAGTTGAATGCCGCCGAAGGCATCGCCGCCTATGAGCTGAACGCCTCCTGTCCGAACACACGGCACGGCGGCCTCAGCTTCGGCGCCGATCCACCGCAATTGGCCGAGCTTGTTGTGCGTGCAAAGCGCGTTGCCGCGCGACCGCTGATCGTCAAGCTCTCTCCGAATGTCACCTCCATCGCGCAGATGGCACGGGTCGCAGAGGCCGCCGGCGCGGATGCTCTATCGCTGGTGAACACATTCGTCTCACTTGCCATCGATGTGAAGACACGGAGACCGCGTATCGCGAATGTCACGGGAGGACTGTCCGGCCCGGCGATCAAGCCGATTGCCGTGCGGATGGTGTGGGAGGCGACAAAGGCGGTGAAGATACCGGTCATCGGCATGGGAGGCATCACGACCGCCGAGGATATCGTCGAGTTCCTGCTGGCGGGTGCCACCGCAGTCGAAGTGGGCACCGCCTCCTACGCGGATCCGCGCGCGGTGGAGCGGCTGAGCAAGGCGCTCGAGGCCTGGTGCCACAGCAATCAGGTGCAGCAGGTGAGCGAGCTTACGGGCGGACTGCTGCTGGGGTGACGTCGGGAGTGCAGGGCCAGGTAAAGATCATCCGGACACGTGGTTCGGCAGACCAAAATGGTTGGAATGGCTCCTGCAGATCCCCCATGCAGGAGAACATCTCCGCTGCGAAGTCCCAGACCGGTCACAAAAGCCGGCCACGAAGAAAAGGGGCCATTCGGCCCCTTCGGTCTTTCTGATCCGTGTCCCTTACCCTTGCTCCTTACGCCACCCGAGAGTTGCGTTGCCGCAGATCTACAGAGCGCTCTTGTAACGAGCGTGCTTGGTTCAACGCCACGCCGGTCAGAAATACGGGAGCGGGTGTCGCGACGGCGACCAGCAGCCAGCAGAGCAGCGATACCAAGAGGCCGAGGACGGCGGCAGACTGCAAGCTGAGCACGATGGGAATCTCCCAGAGATGCAGGCTGACCAACGCCCAGTGCTGCAGAGGCTGAATGTGATGGATGATGGCGAGCGCAAGAACGAATGCGGCCGTGGAGATCGTCGTGAAACCGATTAGGGTAACATCCACTGTCCGGTGCAGCCGCTGACGACTGCGGCAGTAGGTGCACTCGCTGAGGTGGTGCTCATAATCACCGCGCATGGTCTGCGTGATGCCGGAGATGTCGTAGCGCCAGCTGGAGAGGATGTCGCCTACGACGGGATCGCTGCACCGTTCCCGCCGGGCGTATCTTGCCGATGCGCTGGTACGACTGTCAATGGGTTTTGTACGTCCTTGTTGATCGCCAGATGTCATCTTCGTTAATCCTATGATAATGGTCTGATGCTGCCGGAGACCAGCGGATTCCGGAATGTTGGTATCTCTTGCGCTACTGACGCTCGTGGGAACTTCCCGCAAGCCTTATTCTATCAAACAGTTAGACTGCTAAAGCGAGATCGCCGGCAGGGGCTGATGCTGCTCGGCAAGCAGTAGCTTGTTGGCTAGCAGACTCATCCGATCCCGCAGAGCCCGTTCCGCACTGACCCGCGCCAGGGCGGGCAAGTTGTTGCTCTCCGACAGATGCGCCAAAATGACATACGCAGCCTGCCCGTCGTAGTTCCGTTCTAAAAATTCCGCAGCCGCCTCATTCGAGAGATGCCCCACCCGGGACATCACACGTTGTTTGACGCTCCAGGGGTACGGACCGTCACGCAGCATCTCCGGGTCGTGATTCGACTCGAGCAAAAGCAGATCGCAGCGGCGCAATGACTGCCGGGCATTGGCGGGCATGTAGCCCAGGTCGGTAGCGAAGCCGATCCGCACACCTTCGCCCTCGAAGACGAAGCCCACCGGATCAGCAGCGTCGTGGGGAATGGTGAAGGGCTCGACATCGATATCGCCGATGGCGAAGCGCTTCCCTGCCTCGAAATAGGTGACGGCAGGCAGCGCCGCCGGATCGCGTTCGACAGTCGGCGCATCCTCGCAAAGACTCTCATCTTCGGCTGTCTGCGCGTCCGCTTGCGCGGCCAGTGTTAGACCACTTTCGTCTGTTCCGGTAGCATCTGCAGCAGCCTGTTGGCGTCGGCGCAGCCAATCGGCATAGGTCATGCGCTTGCTGGGGCGCATCCAGCGCTCCCAAGCGCGGTGTGTCGTTTCTGTGAAGTAGACCGGGATGCCCAGCTTGCGCGCGAGCACCGCGACACCCTGTACATGGTCCTGATGCTCATGCGTGATCAGGATGGCATCGAGCTGCTGAGGATCTTCGCCGGCCGTGTGCATGCGCTTCAGAAGCTCACGGCAGGATAGCCCTGCATCGACCAGGATGCGCGTGCGGTGGGTGGCGACGACAGAGCTGTTGCCCTTCGATCCACTCGCCAGCACTGTCATGCGCATCATTGAAAAAGCATACGCGCGTCGAGCAAGAAATGCAGGGAAAACCGGAGAAAAGCAGACGGAACCAGACAAAACCAGAACAGAAGAAGCATCAACGCCAGATGCCAGGACTGAAGTACGCGTAGCAGATGAGCGCATACATGCCGGGGGCGCCGGTGATCACGGTGACAACCAGGGCTCCGGCGAGATGCCAGACTCCCTTGTCGGCCAGATGCTTCATGTTTGACGAGAACAAAGAGCGCACCGAAAGCACGAGAAGCAAGACGATGCCGACTTGCCACAGGACCTGCGGACCCATCGGTCTATCGTAGGCATAACCGAAGAGACCGGGAAGTGCAGCTGCCACGAGACCACTCTCGACAACATCGAACCAAGAAACCAACTTTGGACGTTTGAAGCGCAGCACCAATCGCCCGACCAGAGAAAATATGCCGATCGCCGTGAACAGCCAAGCGTAGATCACCCAAAATACGACCACGTTCCTGCCTTTATGACCCTTTCTGCCGTGATCTGTCGTTGTCTGCTTCTTTCTTCCTGTCTTGCTTCCTCACTGCCCAAACGCGCCCGAATGCGGCTGGCGGCGCTGCCACTCATGCAGCTTTGCCTGGGCATCGACGCGTTGTTCGGGGAAGCGCTCCGCCTGCAGTTGCCAGTAGACGACGGCCTCCAGTTCGCGGGCGCGCAGGTAGGGCAGCAGCTCGTCCCAGGAGGGCGCGCCGGGGTAGGCGGCGAGAGCCGATTCAATTCCCTCCGGCGCCGTGCGCACCAGGCATGCTACATCCCACGCCGTCGGGCCGGTGCATGCATCCTCGAAGTCGGTCCAGAGCCAGCCCTTAGCCGTCTTCAGCAGATTCTTGCGGTGTGCATCGCCGTGGATCGGTTGCACGGTGCGGCCGCCATAGCGTAGCGTCTCGGCCAGCCGCCAGTGGGTCTCCCGCAGCTGGATCAGCTCTCCGCCGGAGAGCAGGCGACGGCCTTCGAGAAACTTCAGCCAGCGGGTGATCTCGTTGAAGATCTCAAGCAACGGCAGCTCGCCCTGCGGTCCGGCCGGCTGGTAACCGCGCAGGACTTGGTGCAGATCGCGCAGCATCGCACCCGCCTCGGGAGTGGCGATGGCAGCATCACGATCGTGCTCCACCCACTGCCAGAAGCTCATGGTATAGCCGTCGTACTGGTGCGGCCCCGGGGGCAGCAGGTCCGTCGGCGCCACTACCGGCGCGCCCTGCCCATGCAGGTATGCGGCAACCGCGACATCGCGGCCCAGCCATGCACTGACGGGACGGCGCAGCAGCGCCGTGGTGGTGGCTACCCGCGCCAGCAGCGGCGCCGGCTGGAGATGCACCAGCAGGTTCGATCCGTCAGCGACCACTTCGGCATTGCCGACCGTGATGCCATGCGCTTGCGCTACCTGCTCGGCCGCGCGAACTGCCGCTACGCTGAGTGCGTCCATGAATCATTCTCCTATAGCAAGTCCAGCCAGTCGGCAAGTCGGCGCGCTTCGCGCAAGCGAAAGACCGGTTGGCTGCGGAGCGGTTGGTGGAACTTCCTGCAAACTCGCTGACCGGTTTTCTGCTAATCGGCTTTTCGCTAACTGCTCGTTGGCCGACTTGCCGACTGGCTGACTTACTACCTCTGATACTCGAAAAATCCCTTACCCGACTTCCGTCCGCGCCAGCCTGCGTCCACCATGCGAACCAGCAGCGGGCACGGCCGGTATTTCGGGTCGCCGATGCCCTCTTCGAGCACCCGCATAATATCCAGACAGACATCCAGCCCGATGAAGTCCGCCAGGGCCAGCGGACCCATTGGATGCGCCATGCCGAGCTGGAAGACCTTATCGACGGCCTCCGGTGTGGCGACCCCCTCCATCACCGCGAACATTGCCTCATTCAACAGCGGCATCAGCACGCGGTTCGAGACGAAGCCGGCCGCGTCGTTCACCTCGACCGGCGTCTTGCCCAACCGCTCGGAGAGCGCCTTCACCGCATCATACGTCCCCTGCGAGGTCTGCAGGCCACGAATGACCTCCACCAATTGCATGACCGGGACCGGATTGAAGAAGTGCATCCCGATGACGCGATCCGGTCGCTGTGTGGTCGCCGCAAGTTTGGTGATGGAGATCGACGAGGTATTCGACGCCAGAATTGCATCCGCGCCCAGCATCTCATCGAGTTCCCGAAACAGCGCCTGCTTGACAGCGAAGCGCTCGGTTGCCGCTTCGACGACGAGATCGCACGCAGCCAGCGCCTTACGATCCAGTGTCCCCGCGATGCGCGCGCGGCTGGCATCGGCATCGGCCTGGGTCAGCTTGTCCTTGGCCACCTCGCGAGTGAGGTTTTTCTCTATGGTGGCGAGACCGCGATCGAGTGCCGTCTGCTCCACCTCGGCCAGCACTACCGGAAGGCCGCTCCGTGCGAAGACATGGGCGATGCCATTGCCCATGGTGCCCGCGCCGATGACCCCGACGCGCCTGATCTCGGCCATCGTCTGCTCCCCTCAAAAAGCATGGTTTCGGAAAACTCATGAGTGTAACAGGGGGAAGCCGCGTAGCAGCTTGCTGGAGTGCGGGTAGCTAAGAACATGTCGGCGCAAAAGCAGTTAGCGGAAAACCGGTCGGCGAGAGTTGCTGCAAAGCGTACATGCGGTTCAGCCACGGCACCTCGCTAACGGCCTCTCAGCTAACCGCTCCTTAGCCGCTTCCCGTCAGTGCCCGGCATCCACCGGCGCCTTCATCGCTTTCGGCGGCTTGCGCATGATGAAGGGCAGCGGCGCCAGGCACAGGATGGTCATGCTGAGGATGAAGAAGGCGTTCTTGTAACTCAACATTGAGGCTTGCTGCACCATCTGTTGGTAGGCGCGGCCGAAGGCCAGGTTCGATGCATTGGTCGCGCCTTGACCGAGTCGGGTGAGGCCTGCCTGGGTCTGCGCGAGATAGTTCTCATAGGCCAGGCTGCCGGGGATGACATGACGGGCCAGATCCTGCTGGTAGACCTGGCTCGAGCGCGCGAGGAACGTGGTCAGCATCGCGGTGCCGACGCTGCCACCCAGGTTGCGCGCGAAGTTCGAGAAGGACGAGATTTGGTTGTTCTTCTCCTGTGGCACACCCACATAGTTCAGCGTGCTGATGGGGATGAAGATGAAAGCCAGCCCGAGCACCTGATACATGCGCCACAGTGTGACGCTGCCAAAGCTGACATTCAGGTCCAGCCGCGTCAGGTTATAGAGGCCTGCAGCGGTGATGAGGTAGCCGATCGTCACCAGCAACCGCGGATCGATCTTGCCGATGATGCGCCCGGCGATGAACATGGTGACCATCATCATGAATCCGGCCGGGGAGAGCACCATACCGGAGCGCTCTGCGGTGTAACCGAGCAGGTTCTGCAGAAACTGCGGAATGAGCACGGTCGATCCAAAGAGCACCATGCCGAGCACGAACTGCAGAAACACCGCCGTGCCGAAGTTGCGATTCCGCAGCAGCTTGAGATCGACAATTGGGTCTTCGTGGTTCCATTCCCAAAAGACAAAGACGGTGAGCAGCACTCCGGCCGTGATGGCCAGAGCGGTGATGGAGGGATCGCCAAACCAATCCTTCTCCTGGCCGCGATCGAAGACATACTCCATGCAGCCGACGCCGAGCGCAACCAGGCCAAGGCCGACGCCGTCGATGCGTCCGGGGCTCTTGGCGCGCTCCTGCAGGTAGGGCGGGTCTTCGACCATGCGGTTGCTGAGGTAAAGCGAGAGCAGACCGACCGGAATGTTGATGAAGAAGATCCAATGCCAGTCGAGGTTATCGGTGATCCATCCTCCAAGCGTGGGGCCGATCGCAGGGGCGACGACCACGGCCATGCCGTAGACAGCGAAGGCCTGCCCTCGCTTCTCAGCGGGGAAAGTATCGGCGAGAATAGCCTGCTCGCTGGGTGCGAGGCCGCCGCCGCCGATGCCCTGCAGGATGCGCGCCAGGATGAGGGCGGGCAACGTCGGGGCGAGGCCGCAGAGGAACGAGCAGACGGTGAAGATCACCACACACGTCATGTAGAAGCGCTTGCGCCCGAAGCGATTGGAGAGCCATCCGGAGATCGGCAGCACGATGGCGCTCGACACCAGATAGCTGGTGAGCACCCAAGTGGCCTCCTCCTGGCTCCCCCCGAGCGAGCCGGCTATATGCGGCAACGCGACGTTGGCAATGGAGGTGTCGAGCACTTCCATGAAGGTAGCCAGCGTAACCGTGAGTGCAACCGCCCACGGGTTATGGCTTGGCTTCCACTCTTCGGACATCATTCCTCACACACGGCATATCAGGATGCTGATAGAGTATCAGGAGACTGATACCTGAAGTGAGAAAGCGATGAAATCCACGGCACCCGAGATCATGAAGCTGATCAAGAGGATGACCCTCTTATTTCGTGATCGGCTGGAGGATGCACTTGAGCCGCTGGGTGTGACCGCGGCACAACTGCAGGTGCTGGCCGCGCTGAGCCAGGCGCCGGGCTCCAGCGGGGCACAGATCTCGCGCTACTGTAAGGTAACCCCGCAGACGACACATACTCTGCTGACAGCAGTCGAAGAACGGGGCTGGATGCGCCGCACCCCGCATCCGGAAAATACGCATACACTGCTGGCGACGCTGACGCCGGAGGGCCGCCGCATCTTTGCTCGCAGCCGCGCCATCGCCCGCCGGCTGCAACGGCAGATGCTCCATACACTGTCCCCTGCGGAGATCGAACAGTTGCGCGAGACGCTCGGACAGATGATCGCGAATCTCGAATAGCAAGACTGCTGCGCTTGCCACCGCAGCCCCCACGTCAAGGGACCAAGGCTAGAGCACTCGACATCCGATCAACGATCAATGCGCGCGATGCCGCCGACGCGTTGCCTGCGATGGAACCGCCGCAGTGACGCCAATCGTTTTGCACAGCGCGCTGTCCTGACCATCCGCCAGACCGAAGAGCACACCCTGGCCGATGCAGAGACGCTGCTCCAGCGCATGTGCCTGCGTACCGACGAGTGGTGTCGTTGCCTCATGCGAGCCGTAGTTCTCTATGCGGTAGGCGTACACGATGTCGCTGTCCGTCCGGCCGCGATTGCTGAAATGTGTCCAGGTGCCCAGCACGACGCGTCCTGCTTCATCGTCCAGCAACCCATAGACCTGCTGGCCACCGTTCGCCTCCTGCCCTTCGGAGAAGATGGGCGCGCCAGCCGTGGATCGTGACCAGCGCGTCTGCCATTGATGCGTCTTGCCGTCGATGTAGAAGGTAGTGAAGAAGGTGGTGCGTTGGCATTCGGCACAGTCGTTGTAGGTGGCAACCAGCTCCGGGCTCCCTTCGCGCCACAGGCGCAACCAGCCCAACAAGGTCAGTCCGGGGCCGCGCAGCAGCAGGGTCGCCGTGATCTGCCGCTGGTTCACGTCATAGACGCTGATGGTGTCATCTTCAGGCAGCGCGGAGGGGTTGGTACGCTCGGAGGTAATGACCAGCAAATGCGCATCACGCGGCACCGCCAGTTTCGGGACGCTTGGAGCATTCGGCGGAGCGCCGCCCGCTGCGGGCTTTGCCGTTCCTGCCTCCTCTTTTGGAGGAATGCCGACATAGCCGACCTCGCGCAGCGCAGTATAGGGCTCATTCAAGAGCGCACGCACCACGATGGTGTGCACATCGCTGGGCTGCTTCAGATCGAGCCAACGAAAATCCTCGATCGACTGTGCACGCAATGCAGACGTACCGAGCAATGCTGCGAAGGCGAGCGTTAGGGCACAGCCAAGCGCCCGCGTCACGGGTCGGCTTGATGCACGCCGCGTGCGAACTGCAGGTCCTTCGCTGCGGTCAGGATGACGCAGCGGTTGCGTGAGCTTGTTCATGCGTCGAGTCCCAGCTTCTTCCAGATCGCATCGACGCGTTCCTTGGTCGAGCGATCCATCTCGATCATCGGCGGCCAGGGGCGCTGGAAGCCCTCCGCGGCCCACTTGCGGGTGGCGTCGATGCCCATCTTGCTCCCGTAGTTCGGCAGCCGCGACGCATGGTCGAGCGAATCGATAGGGCCCATGGTGAATTGGATATCGCGCTCCGGATCGATATTGTTAGTCACCCGCAGTGTCACCTCGGCGACATCCTGCACGTCGCAGTCTTCATCGACCACGATGACGCACTTGGTGAACATGGCCTGGCCCAGCGACCAGATCGCGCTCATCACCTTGCGCGCCTGGCCGGCATAGCTCTTGCGGATGGAGACGATCATCAGGTTATGAAAGACACCCTCGGGCGGCAGGTGCACATCGACGATCTCCGGCGCGGAGATCCGCATCAGCGGCAGGAAGATACGCTCGACCGCACGTCCCATCCAGGCGTCTTCCATGGGCGGCTTGCCCACGATGGTCGCGGAGTAGATGGGGTCCTTGCGATGGGTGATGCAGGTGATGTGGAAGACCGGGTAGTCGTCGGGCAGCGTGTAGAAGCCGGTATGGTCGCCGAACGGCCCCTCCGAGCGCATCTCGCCCAGCTCGACATAGCCTTCGAGCACGATCTCCGCGTGCGCGGGCACTTGTAGATCGACCGTCTCGCACTGGACCAGCTCGACCGGCGCCTGGCGCAGGAAGCCGGCGATGATGGACTCCTCGATCTCGGGTGGCGCGGGCACGATAGCGGAGAAGGTCGTCGCGGGATCGGTGCCGATGGCGACGGCGACCTCCATCCGTTCGCCGTGCAGGTCGGTATTTGTAACAGCACTCGTTGTAATGGCCGGCATCCCGGCAACTGTGCCTGCAGTTCGGGTCGAACCGCCGGCGGTCTGCGCCATCATCTCCATCCGCGCCGCTGCAGCGTTGCCCGTCGTTTGACCTTCCGCGGCCATGCGCAGCCGCTCGCGGAAGTGCTCTGCCGCCACCTTCTGCCGCTGCCAGTGCATGCCGGTGGTCTGGCCGTCATAGACCTGCATGCGATACATGCCCATATTGCGTTTGCCGTTGCGCGGGTCGCGCGTGACCACCAGCGGCAGCGTGATGAAGCGGCCACCGTCCATGGGCCAGCACTGGAGCACAGGGAAGTCGAGCACGCTGAAGTTGTCGCGCAGAATCACTTCTTTGCATGCCGCCTGGCGCGAAGGGATCACCTTGGGGAAGAACTTCCCTACCTCGGCCAGCGTCGGCAGCATCTTGAGCTTGCCCAGCATGCCCTCCGGCGACTTCATCTCCATCAACGTCTGGATGCGACCGGCGATGTCGTCCAGGTTGTCTGCTTCGAGCGCCATCTCCATGCGGCGCTGGCTGCCGAACTGGTTCATCAGCACCCGTTTGCCCGGATAGCCCTTGACGCGCTCGAAGAGCAGCGCCGGGCCGCCTGGCGCATAGCCGCGGACGCCGCCTTCGTATCCGGCACCTCTGCGTCCAATCTTGGACACACGGTCGGTAATCTCCGCAATTTCGAGAATGGGGTCGACTTCTTCGCGGATGCGCTTCAGTTCGCCGGCGCGGTCCAGTTGTGTAAGCCAGTCGCGCAGATCGTGGTAGGCCAAGTTTGTCTCCTGACCTCCATAGTAGAGCGGCCTTTGGCAGCCGCTCAAACCGTGCCGCACTTCTGTTCGCAGCCCATGAAGCATGGACATGGTACGGCTGCGGGAGAACCTTCTATTTCGCTTCGTCTGCGCGCATTTGGATCATCCAGCGGTCCAGGAACGTCTGGACGCAGCGGGCCCCGCAGAGATGTTTCACGTCGGCACTGTGAGATAAGGTTTGGCTCCAGCGGGTCAGACGCAGCGCCTCCTGCTCCGGGCCGCTTGGTAGCGTGGTCCGGTCGGTCCAGGCGAGCCACCAATCCTCCGCATCCCCACGCGGACTGTTGCAAACGTCACAGTGATAGGACTCTGTCCACGCCATCGCCAGCCACCCCTTGAAACGGCGACGAACTGCCGCTGCCATTGGGAACTTAGCACAGTAGGTAAGCGATCCACATCCCACGAAAGAAGCGGGAGCAGGGTTTAGAGCAGGAGTCTGCACACTGCATCCAGTCCATGGAGGGACCGCGCCGACAGACTACAGATCCCTTCAACAGCGCAGGGCAGGATTTTCGTTTGGCTCAGGATGACAATTCGGTGGAAGAGAGCTGTGCAGTGGCCTGCCGACTCGCTGACTTTCACATCGGCATGTGCTTAACATGCTCGCCGCGGACGTCGTCTGCCGTGAACAGGCTCAGGAAGGGTGCGCCATTGGCGGCTGCTTCGACGGCCGGACGGCCCTTCGCCTCCGTTCGCTCGACCAGGCAGACGACCCCGACCACGCGCATGTTGGCTGCGTGAGCTGCCTCGATGGCCGTAATGGTTGAGCCGCCGGTGGTGCAGACATCATCGACGATCAGCACAGGCGCCTGTTCTTCCAGAAAGCCTTCGATGCGCCGGCCGGTCCCATGCGCCTTCTCCGCCTTCCGCACCAGGAAGCCGTGGATCAACCTCCCCTTCGCGCCATCTGCGTGACGCTGCGCGCTTGCGATGGCGACGGCGGAGACGATGGGGTCCGCGCCCATGGTGAGGCCGCCCACCGCATGCGGGTTCAGGTGATGGTGCGCCAGCAGATCGAGGATGGCCAGGCCGGTAAGGCGGCCGCCCTCGGCATGCAGCGTGGTGGTGCGGCAGTCGATGTAGTAATCGCTGCGAGCGCCGGAAGCCAGCTGGAAGTCACCCAGCTTAAAGGACTGGCGGGCAAGCAGGGTGAGCAGTTGCTGACGTGCGCCGGTGGGTGCAGAGGACATGCGGTCTCCTGGGGGTGCGGTCGCCTGGGATGCGGTCTACTTGGGATGCGGTCTACTTTCCCAGCTTATCTAAATGCCGGAAGCCGTCCGTGCCGACAAAGAGCATGGCAAAAATGGTCGCGTTATACATGGAGTGGACCAGCGTGCTCGCCGCGAGCGATTGAAAGCGCAGCCGGGTAAGGCACAGTACGACGCTGACGACAAAGAGGACACCTAAGGGAGCCAGCGAGTGGGCCAACTGGTCGCTATGCAGCAGCGCAAAACCGATGCTGGTAACGACCGTCGCGAAGATCAGAGCAGGCGTGCTCCAGCGCGGGTCTGGATAGCTGGGACCCGATGCAGCACTCCCGGTTGCAAGTTCCGCGGACGGACGGTGGAACACGCTGGTGTCTGCCGGCGGCAACGATGCATAGGCCGCAGCCTGCTGTTGCCACTCCCCTTCGGAGACCTGATGGTGCGGGTTACCGGCGATCTGTCTGCGCGACCGGTCCGCGCGCAGCGCGACCCAGTCCCATGCGCTGGCGAGCGACGGCAGAAGAAAGCCGCGAAAGGCGAGCTCCTCGAACGCCGGGGCCACCGTGACCCCGAAGATCGCCACCAGCCACACACCGACCGGATTGGTAAAAAACTTATCGATGGGCAGTTCCTTCGGGATGGGAAGAAAGTTCGACAGCAGCTGCACCGTCACGCTGGTCACAATGCCGATGGCCACCAGCAGCCACCAGCGTTGCCGCACGACAAAGGAGCGCCAGTGCACGCCCTGGCCAAAGGAGCGGCCCCACATCAGCGGAAAGAGAAGAACGCTGGCGCCTGCAGCGATAGCGTATACGACCGCCTCGACCGGAATGACGATACGGGGGTCGGTCTGCATCTGCTCGGTCGTCTCACGCACATGCGGACCGATGTGCTTGAGCGCAAGTGCGAACGCGACGCCGATGAGAATGCCGGCGAGCATCACGAAGGCCGCAAACAGCACGGTATGCACCAAGTTCGGCGTCGCGGCCGGTAAGGGTGCCGCGTCCATGGTGGCAACCGGCAGCCGAGACTCCGTCGGGGGAGTGTCAGGTGCGGCAGCAGGCGGCAGAAAGCTTGGATCGATCGGCATTCGGTTTACTGGACTGTAGCAGACCGCCGGCGGGTGCTCTTCTTGGGCGCCGGCGACATCTTTGCGGACACAGTTTCGGCTGGAAAATAACGGCGCAAAAACTGCGCGGTATGTGAGGCGGCCATACGGGCAACCTGCGCGGGTGTGCCCTCAGCCACAATGGCGCCGCCGTCCTCTCCGCCCTCGGGGCCGAGGTCAATGACCCAATCGGCGTTGCGGATCACATCGAGATTATGCTCGATGATGATGACGCTGTTGCCCAGGTCGGCAAGCCGGTGCAGCACCTCGAGCAGCTTGCGCACGTCGTCGAAGTGCAATCCGGTTGTGGGCTCGTCCAGCACGTAGAGCGTCTTGCCGGTCTGGCGCTTCGACAACTCGCGCGCCAGTTTCATGCGCTGTGCCTCACCGCCGGAGAGCGTGGTGGCCGCCTGACCGAGATGCACATAGCCCAGCCCGACATCGACCAATGTCTGCAGCTTCTGCCGCACCTGCGGAATGTCCTTCAGCACCGGAAGCGCGTCTTCGATGGCCAGGTCCAGGATGTCCGCGATGGAGTAGCCGTTAAACTTCACCGCCAGCGTCTCCTGATTGAAACGGCGGCCATTACATACGTCGCATAGCACGTAGACGTCGGGCAGGAAGTTCATCTCGATACGCTTCTGCCCGTCTCCCTGGCAGGCTTCGCAACGGCCGCCGGCGACGTTGAAGGAGAAACGGCCCGGCTTGTAGCCACGCTCCCGCGCCTCGGGCAGCATGGCGAAGATGTCGCGGATGGCGGACAGGACTCCGGTATAGGTCGCCGGATTCGAGCGCGGTGTGCGACCGATAGGCGACTGGTCGATGCGGATGACCTTATCGATCTGCTCCACACCTTTGATGGTTTTGTGTTCGCCCGGGGCCTCGCGCGAGTCATACAGTTCCCGAGCGAGCGAGCGATAGAGTATGTCGTTGACCAGGGTACTCTTCCCGGAGCCGGAGACGCCGGTCACCACCGTCATGACATTCAACGGAAAACGCGCCGTGATGTCGCGCAGGTTGTGGCTGCGCGCGCCTTCGACGGTAATCCACGCATTGCCGACGGGGCGCGGCTCCGTGCGATGCAGGATGCCCGTAGCGCCGGAGAGATAACGCCCGGTGAGGGAGTCTGCCGACTCCATGATGTTCGCGGGCGTTCCTTCGGCAACGACATAGCCGCCCAGTTTGCCGGCGCCAGGACCGAGATCGAGGACGTAGTCGGCGCTGCGGATGGTGTCCTCGTCGTGCTCGACGACGAGCACCGTGTTGCCGAGGTCGCGCAGCGATTCCAAGGCCGCGATCAACCGCTGGTTGTCACGTTGATGGAGGCCGATCGATGGCTCGTCCAGCACGTAGAGCACGCCGCGCAGCCGCGAACCGATCTGTGTCGCGAGGCGGATGCGCTGACCCTCGCCGCCGGAGAGCGTAGCGGCATTCCGATTCAGTGACAGATACGAAAGGCCGACCGCGTTGAGGAACTCCAGCCGTTCGATGACTTCGCGGCGCAGACGGTCGGCAATCAGCGCATCGCGCTGCGAGAAGGAGAGCGCCCGCGCCGCCGTGAGTGCGCGGCCCAGCGGCAGGCCGGTGAAGTCGGCGATCGACAGGTCGTTGACCTTTACCGCAAGCGATGCCGGACGCAGCCGTTTGCCGTGGCACGCCGGACAGACAGTTGCGGACATGTAGCCGAGCAGCCACTCGCGGTAGCTGTCGGACTTCGACTCTTCGAGCGAGTCGCGTAGCCAGGAAAAGACGCCATGGAATCCGGTACGCGGCGCCTCTGCGCCGGGACCGTACAGCAACAACTCCTGCTGCTTCTCGGTCAGGTCTTCGAAGGGCTTCTGTACCGGGATCTTGTACTTCTGCGCAGCCAGTTTCACCAGACGCGCCAGGTACTGCGAACCGGAGCCGGGGCCGAGGGCACCTTCCAACAGCGGCTTCGACCAATCGGTCACTACCTTGGCTGCGTCGAAGTCGTAGATGCTTCCCAGACCATGACATTCGGGGCATGCCCCGTACGTGCTATTGAAGGAAAAGCTGCGCGGCTCCAACTTAGGCACATCGAGTCCGCAGTCGGGACAGGCCATGGATGAGGAGTAAAGCTGCTCTTCCCCAGCCGTTCCGATGAGGACCAGACCGTTGGCCAACTGGAGCGATTTGGCGATCGCCGCCTCCAGACGCTTCTCGACGCCGGGCTTCAACACCACGCGATCGACAATGGCCTCAATGGTGTGGTTCTTCCGCCTCTCGAGCGAGATGGAATCGGCCAGGTCGCGTACCTCGCCATCCACCCGCGCCTTGAATCCCTGCTGGTCGAGCGAGTCGAAGAGGTCTTTGAACTCGCCCTTGCGACCGCGGACAATCGGCGCGAAGACGGTAAGGCGCTCGCCGGCGGGAAAAGCGAGCACGCGCTCGACGATCTGCTCGGCGGACTGACGCGAGATGGGTCGGCCGCAGTTGGGACAGTGTGGCGTGCCGACCGAGGCATAGAGCAGGCGGAGATAGTCGTAGATCTCCGTGATGGTGCCGACGGTGGATCGAGGGCTGCGGCTGGTGGTCTTCTGCTCGATCGAGATGGCGGGGCTGAGGCCTTCGATGGAGTCGACGTCGGGGCGTTCGATCTGGTCGAGGAACTGGCGGGCGTAGGCGGAGAGAGTTTCGACGTAGCGGCGCTGTCCTTCGGCGTAGATGGTGTCGAAGGCAAGCGAGGATTTCCCGGAGCCGGAGAGGCCGGTGATCACGGTGAGGGTGTTGCGCGGAATCCGGACGCTGATGTCCTGCAGGTTGTGCTGGCGCGCGCCACGGACCGTGATGTTGGTGATGGGCATGTTTCGGGAACCGGGACGAGCGAGGCTCAGGTTGGCCTGAATGGTTGCCTGGGAACAACTACGCCGAAGTAATGGGATACGGCAGGAAAGACGGAGACGCTAGGTGTGTCTATACGTATCTTAGTCGGCAATAGAAACGAGGGTCAACGCTCACCAGGCTCTGCGAAAATGGCAGCGTCGGACGTGAGTGAACAGAGATGGAGTGAGCCCGCAACGAGCACACATTCATCCGCAACACAGCAATTCACGGAAAAAAGGCCGATTGGAAAACCACCATGGACGCGATGAATCTCTTAGGTCTCACCTGTGCGGTACTTGCCTCTCTGGCGCTGGGCGTGTTGCTGGCTTACAGCATCTGCCAAGCGCTCTTCGCCATGCTGCGCATGCACTCGCGCGCGCTGCGTCCGGTCGCCACGACGAAACAGGTGGAAGTTCAGGTTCAGGCTTCGTAAGGCCACACTGCGTAAGCTAGACGGCACGTGCACTCCGCGGCACTTCCAAACGGGGTGCCCTTATAGCAATTTTCCTGATGCTGTGATGTGCGGAGCATCGCTCGGCGTGGCCTTTCCTTAATGAAAGGCCACAAAGGCCTTCGTTGGTCCCTCTACACCTACAGGAAAATTGCTATAGGTCTCAACGAGACCTGGGATAGCTCCTGGCCTGCGGATAGTTCCTGGCCTGCGAAACCCGTTCTGTTTCCCCGTTTTGGTAAAGAGCTGCTTACTGCGGCGGCGCCGAAGTGGGCAGGTTCCGCATCTGCTGCAACTGCTGCCAGTTCTGCGGTGTGCGCACGCCCTGGGGGATCGGCTGTCCCGGCGGCAGGTTCTGCATCGGCGGGGGCGCCGGTGGTGGCTCGTCCGGGTCATCGGACGCGCCGGTATCGTCGGAGCTGTCGTCGTCGCCGGCGGCGTGCTGCGGGTTGGCTGCCGGGGTCTTCGGCGCAGAACCATCGCGCCGGGTCAGCATCAGTTGACGGGGCGCGCCATTCGGCAGGTCCCCCACCATCACGATGTTGTAGGACGTACCGTTCAAGAGGGCGGTGAGCACTTCGCGCGGAGCCCCCGGGCCAAAGCTGCCAAAGACGCGCTCGTCGCTGCCCAAACCATCCAGTTGCATGCCTGTTGCGGTCGAGACCTGGTGCAGAATCTGGGTCAGGCTGGAGTTATCTGCTTTTACGGTAAGGACATTTTTCCGCGCGGTCACCGTGGCCGGAACCGCCGGCTGTTCAAACATGTTTAGAGGCGCCGGGGGGGCGACCGGCACTATGGGAGCGGGCTCAACAGCAGCCTTGGCCGCCGATTTCTTGTGGTGCGCTCGATGAGTCACGGAAGTGGTCGCGGGCGTGGTTCCGGAAGGCGGAGCAGCCGGTTGCGGGGTCTGTGCGGAGAGAGGCAGCGACGCTGCCCATACAAAAGCCAGAACCGCACCGAACAACCCAAATTTCCCCAATGCAGGCTTCCCCACGAACATGGCCCTCATCGGCGGCAACCTCCGTCACTTCATAGACTACACAACCCGTCCATTCGTTCGCAGAACTTCGGCTGCAGTCCACACCCTTCCCTTTCCTGCCGTCCTGCTTCGGTCCATTGGCGATCCACCACGCACACGCGGCATCTATTTTGCGCATGACGCGGCGGTTGTGGTGAAGTAGGGCGTGCGACGTTTGGTGATGCGACCATGAATCTTCCAGCCCCAGTGCGCGTGCTCGCTGCCACCTGCATGCTGTCGATTGCCCTACCGGCCCTTGGGGTCTCCTGCAAGACGCAGGGGGCCATGACCGAAGCCGAACGCGCACCGATCGTGCAGGCGGCGCGACAGATCGCACTCGATGTGCAGGGCGGCCGCACATCGGCGCTGAAGGCAGAGACCGTTCCCACGGTTGCGGCCCGTTTCGATGGCATTGCGCAGTCTTCCGCCGCGCTGACCCCGCTGATGGCCGGAGCCACCGTCACCGTCGATGCCGTGTACAAGCTGGACGCCTCCGATGCGACGCCGGGGGACGATCAAACGCAGTTCTTTTGCGACACGGCGGATAACAGCTCGCATATTACGTTCGGCATCCAGCACCTGCCCCCGGGCCAGTTTGCCTTCGCCCTCGTCCATGCCACTGGGGTGGCCAAGCCGCAGCAGATTGCCCTGTTACTTGAGATGGCGCAGTCGGCCAGCCCTTGGCAGCTCGCCGGATTCTTCCCCAAACCGCTGACCGTGGCCGGCCATGACGGCCTCTGGTATTGGAAGGAAGCGCGCACTTACGCACAGAACAAGCAGACCTGGAATGCCTGGTTTTACTACTCCACGGCCGTGTATCTGTTGCAGCCGGCCGGCTTCTTCTCCAGCACCAATTTGGAAAAGCTGGTGGACGAACAACAGGCCGCCCGTCCCGCCGATCTGCCTGGAGCCTCTCCCCTCACCATTACCGCCGACGGCGCACCATACAAGATCACCAGCCTGCGTACAGATGATGCCCTCGGCGGCTTCGACCTGGTCGTGCACTATGAATCCAGCAGCAACAGCGATCCGGTGACCGCACGCACCCATACCATCGCCGTGATGCGCGGTCTGCTGGCGCTGCACCCGGAGCTGCGGGAAGCCTTCCACGGGCTGTGGGTCTTTGCCGATGCCGGAAGCGGTGGTCAGCCCTTCTCGCTGGAGCAGACAATGGCCGAGTTGCCCAAGAGTTAAAGCTTCACTTCAACTTCACGCAAGCAATTGCTATCGGGTTCGCCAGCGTACTGACCGAAGCCCTCTCCAGGCACTAAACTGAAGACAAGCTGAATGAGTATGGAAAAGCCACTGTCCCAGGCCATCCTGGATCGCCGCGCCACCCCAAGCTTCGACGGGCGGCCAGTTCCAATGGAAGACTTACGCCGCATTCTCGATGCAGGATTGAACGCCCCCAGCGCCTATAATCTGCAGCCGTGGCGGTTCATTGTCGTGCGCGCGCCGGAGCAGAAGCGGCGGCTTCGCAGCGCCTGCTACAACCAGCCGAAGGTCGATGAGGCCTCCGTCGTGATCGTCGCCTGCGGGGACGCGGACGGCTGGCGGAATGGCGACCTGGACGAGATGCTGCGCATGGGCCGCGAAAACGGCATGCCGGAGAATTATGCCGAGCAGGCCAAGGTCGGGATCCCGGCCTACCTTTCCAACCACCCCAACATGCCGATGTGGCTCAACCGCCAGGTCATGATCGCCTTCACGCACATGATGTTGATGGCGGAGACACTGGGCTATGACACTGCTCCCATGGAGGGTTACGAGCCGGAGAAGGTCCGCGAGGTATTGAAGCTGCCGTTGAGCTACGCGACGGTGGCGCTGCTGGCCCTGGGCTGGGGACGTGGGGCGGACAAGTTCTCCGGCGGCCGCTTCTCTCCCTCCCGCACCATCTTCGGCGAAGAGTACGGTCGAACTTTGATCAGCGACCGGCCAGGCGAGTAACTCCGCACATGCAGCGAGAGTTCCCAACTGCGCCCATCGCAGGCGTCGGCGCCGTGGTCCTGGATGCCGAGCAGCGTGTGCTGCTGGTACGGCGCGGTCAGGAGCCGTTGCTGGGCGAGTGGTCTCTGCCTGGCGGTGCGCTGGAACTGGGCGAGCCCCTCGAAGACGGCATCCGCCGCGAAGTCCGTGAAGAGACCGGGCTTGACGTAGAGCCCGTAGAAATTGTCGCTGTCTTCGACCACATCGCGCACAGCGAAGAGGACGCCACCCGCGTGCGTTTCCATTATGTTCTGGTGGACTATCGCTGCCGGCATGTGGGTGGCACACTGGCCGGCGCGACCGATGTCACCGACGCACGCTGGGCACATTGGAATGAACTTACGGGGCATGGCGCACTATCCATCCGACCCTTTACGTTGAGCGTGATCCGCAAGGCGCTGGACCAGAGTGGCGCAGAGAGCCAGAACTCAGAGAAACAGAACACAAAGAACCGGATCGTTACACAGGACCGAGCGGCAACCGGCGACAGGCCAGCCGCCGCGCAGGAGGAGACCGCCCCTTGAGCACCACCACTGGTCGGCCCGGCACGCGGCCGGGGAGCCGCACGGATCGTGCGCGCAAGATGCGCAGCACCGTTACAGAGCCCACCAAGCGTCATTCCACGCTGCACTGGCGGACCTATGGCTACGCCGTACTCATCATGGCAGCGCTGGTCGTTGCCGGCGGACTGCTGGTCTGGCTACGACCGCTTACGGTCGTGGATGCGCTGACCCGTGCACGCCTGACATATGCCGGATTTCACAATGAGTACGCGACGATCCGCGGCGAGCGCATCCACTACTACGAGGGCGGCAGCGGCGCGCCAGTCGTGCTGGTGCATGGCCTGGGCAGCCGCGCGGAAGACTGGGCCAACCTGATGCCGCCGCTCAAACAGGCCGGCTTCCACGTCTATGCCATCGATCTCCTGGGGTATGGACGCTCGTCAAGACCAACGAACGCGAGCTACTCCATTTCGGAGGAAGCACAGTACGTCGAAGACTTCCTGGCGCAGCGAGGACTGGAAAAGGTAAACCTGGTCGGCTGGTCCATGGGTGGCTGGGTCTCTATGCGTGTCGCACTCGATCAGCCGGAGCGTGTAGGCCGGCTGGTGCTGTGCGACTCCGCGGGCCTCCGCTTCGCACCCACCTTTACCATCTTCGACTTCGAGCCCACTACGATTCCAGCCGTACGGCGACTCTATCGCCTGTTGATGCCGCAGCCGACCGAGGTGCCGGACTTCCTGGCGCGCGATATGATCCGCAAATTCAAAAGGCTCAACTGGGTTGTAGATCGCAGCGCCCGCTCGATGTTCACCGGAAACGACCTGCTGGACGGCAAACTTGGCGCGCTCCGGATGCCGACGCTCATCGTCTGGGGGAAACAGGACCATCTCATCCCACTCGCGGCCGGCGTCTCCATGCACGCGCAGATTCCACAGTCCGTGCTGCAGATCTACGACGGCTGCGGCCACCTGGCGCCGGGGCAGTGCGCCAATCGCATCGGACCACGGCTGATCAATTTCCTGGACGGCAAAGCCCCGCAGACGCAGCAGACAGCGGAGATCGGGCTGCACTGAGGGAGCTGCGAGGCTGCTGGAGAAACAAGCAGAAACCGCAGGGAAACGGTGAAGTCAATCTGCCTTTATCTGTTCCCTCTGTCGTTGTCTTCAGCTCGCTGCCGTCCCAGCCGGCTGCGTAACCGGCAGCGTCACCACTGCGCGCGCGCCGCCGGCCCTGCGATTCGTCAGCCGGACCGAGCCCGCATGTGCTTCAACGATCTGCCGCGCCAGCGCCAGCCCCACGCCGCTGCCGCCACTCTTGGTCGTGTAGAAGGGCACAAACAGATTCGAGTCGTTCGCGATGCCCGGACCGTTGTCCTCGATGCCGATGATGACATTGCCCGCGTCCACCTGCCACCCCACCTGCACGCGCGGCTTCCCTGCCCGTGTGGTCAGCGCGGCTTCCACCGCATTGCGCACCAGGTTGATGAGCATCTGCTCCATCTGATCGGGATCGATGGTCACCGTCACTTCCGGGCCGGCGACAATCTCCGCCTGCAGACGCTGTTCAAGCGCGAGCGTACGTTCCAGCAGAGGAAGCAGCGGCGTCTTCTGTAACCTTGGCGGTGGCAATTGTGCGAGCTGACGGTACGCCTGCACGAAGCGGTGCAGGGACTCGGCACGGCTCTCTATGATGTGGAGGCCTCGGTCCAGATCTTCATCGGTGGCAACGCCGGAGAGAAGCTGCGTACGCAGACTTCCCGCGATGGACTTGATGGGCGCCAGCGAATTGTTGATCTCGTGCCCGAGCACCCGGATGAGCCGTCGCCACGCCTGGCGCTCCTCTTCGCGCAACGCGGCGCTCACATCCGTCAGCAGCAGCAGTGCGTGGGGCACACCGCGTTGGCGAAAGGTGCTGCGATGTACTACCCAGCGAGTGCTCTTGCCGTCGTGCTCCAGCTCTACAATCCCCTCGTCGGGCTCCTGCAGCAGCGTCGCCAGTCCGAGTTCGGCGGCAGCGATACCGATGCTGGCATCCGTCGATAAGGTAAAGACGCTCTCTGCCGCCGGGTTCATCAGGCGCAGAACATCTCCGGGATCGAAGGCCAGCACCGGCGCATCGATCGAGGCCACGACGCGGCGCAACAGGGCAGAGGCTTCGAGCGCACCGGCACGCTGGTCCTGCAGCATATCGGCCAGCGCATTGACTTCGATCGCGAGCTCGCCCAACACATCGTCCGTGGACGAGCCCCGCGCGCGAAAGGCGTAGTCGTCCTCGCGCAACGCGCTGACCACATTCGTGAGTGTCTGCAACGGTCGCACGACGTGCTCCACCAGCAGCCCGAGGACAATCAGCGTGCTGAACAAAATGACGCCGACGAGCGTGAACCAGAGGCTGGTGGAGGCATGAAGCGCAATCAACACGCCACAGCACACCAGCAGACCCGGAAGTGCAATGCAGAACGCGAGCACACGGAGTCGCGCCTCGAAGCTCATCCCCCGTGCGACGCGCATGCGGCTGCCGCCACGGCGCGATCCGTGAATGCGAATGCCTCGATTGCCGGCGGGTCGTTCTGCAGGTCCGTCCGAAGACCTAGATGGCATACTTTTCCATCCGCCGATAGAGGGCGCCGCGACTGAGGCCCAGGGCCTCGGCCGCCTGGCTCACGTTGCCTTGCGCGCGCGCCAGTGCCTTGCGGATGAGGATACTCTCGACTGCCTCCAGACTCATATCATCGAGACTGGCCTGCGCTGTGGTGGCGCGTGGCGATGTCAGATTCAGGTCGCCGATGTCAACCTTCTCCGTGCGTGCCATCAGCACGGCACGTTCGATGCAGTGGTCCAATTCACGCACATTGCCGGGCCACGCATACTGCAACATCATCTCTAGGGCGCGCGGGGTGAAGCCGGAGAGCAGTCGGCGATAGCGCTTGCTCCAGTGCGAGAGAAAATATCCGGCAAGCGGCGGCACGTCCTCACGCCGCTCGCGCAACGGCGGTAGATGGATCTCGACCGTGTTCAGGCGGAAAAGCAAGTCCGGACGGAAGCGCCCTTCGTCGCACTCCTTACTCAGATCGGCATTGGTGGCGGAGATCAACCGCACATCTACACGCCTGGTCTTCGAAGATCCAACACGTTCGAGTTCGCCTGTTTCGAGTACGCGCAACAGCTTAGCCTGCTGGCGCAACGGTACATTCGCGATCTCGTCCAGGAAGAGCGTGCCGTGATCTGCCAGCTCAAAGCGCCCGATGCGGTCGGCGCGCGCGTCGGTAAAGGCTCCCTTCACATGACCGAATATCTCGCTCTCGAAGGTGCCCTCCGGCAACGCGCCTGTGTTCACGGCGACGAGCGATCGCTGCGCTCGCAGCGAGAGCGCGTGAAGCGTCTGTGCCACCACTTCTTTGCCGGTTCCATGCTCCCCGGTGATCATCACGTTCGCGTCCGACGGTCCGATGCGCGCAATCATCTCCAGCACCGGCTGCATGGCGCGCGACTCCGCGATCAGGGTGGGTAGTCCCTCCGCGCGCAGGAAGCGGTTCTCCGCTTCCAGCATGTCGGCCTGGCGCTGCACGCGATGCAGGTCGAGTTGCGTGCGCAAAACCGTCAGCAGCCGCGCATTGTCCCACGGCTTCTGGATGAAGTCTGCCGCGCCGTGTCGCATGGCCTCCACCGCCAGTTCCACGCTGCTCCACGCCGTCATCACGATGATCGGCACGCGTATCCCGTAGCTCTGGATCTCCGCAAGCAGGTCGATACCCTCGGCGCCGGAGGTGGTGTCGCGGGTGTAGTTCATATCCATCAGCACGGCTTCGTAGGTCTCGCTGGCGAGGCATTCGATGAGTTGGCGCGGCGACGCAGCGCGATCGACACGATAGCCCTCCGGCCGCAGCAGCATCTCCAACGCGTCGAGAATCGAGGGCTGGTCATCTGCGATGAGCAGACGCGGCCGATACCCCTCCTGTGCCTGCGCGCCGATGGCGGTCGAGCGTTGCCGTGTGCTGCTCATGCTGGTTGTCACTCTACTATGGCTGTGGTGTTGGAGGTTGTGATGTGGAGGCTCGAGGCAGCGCCGGTTGAGGCGCCAATGAAGAAGGCGGTATCGCGGATATAGGCTTATCCACAACACCCGAGCGAGCGTCCTTCAATGAAATACCGAGACGCCCTAGGGTCTGACCCGTGACTTGATACAACTCTACACGGCTCTTTTCATAGGTAGTCTCCGCAGCACCTAGCGCGGAGCTGGCGAGGGCGAGATCGTGCTCGGCAGAGAGTGTCTGAAAGTTCGACCCAGCGCCAAGCTGTTGCTCTTGCTTCATGATGTCAAAGGTACGCTGCGCTAAATCTCGTGCCTTACGTGCCGCTTCCACGCGAGCGCCCCCCTGTTCCAGCGCGTACGCCGCGTTGCGCACTTCAATACGAACATTCTTTTGAAACTGTAATGTCTGCAACTCGGCCTGGCGATATTCCAGTTCGGAACGAAACTGATCCGCACGTGCCTGCCGGTTGCGTAGAGGAATGTTTACCTGCACCTCCGCTAAATAGTCGGGCGACGAGTTATTGAAGGTATTTTGCAGTGTGCCTCCATAGCTTGGAGGCACCGATACAGGGTTTGCTCCCAGAGAGTAAGCGGGGTTCGGCGGACCGCCGAGACCATATCCTGCGTAGTAGCCGGTAAGACTTACCTGCGGGAGCAGCGCGTTACGTACGGCCTTGCGCGAGATTTGATAGTCCTCTTCCTGCAGTTGCAGAGTATTGACGTCGGGCCGGTCTTTCAGAGCCTGTGCAATCAAGTCAGGCACCGTAGGCATACTCTCCGATTGGAAGGCATCGAGCGATGCCGTTGGCACGACCGGCATCTCCTCCAATGTTTGATCCAGCCGCTTGGTGAGTGCGGCTTTCATGAAGGACTCTTGCAACTGAAGAGTCGTCTTGGAGATAGTGAGATCCTGCTGACGCTGCGCGACTTCTGATTCGGCCTTCATGACATCCATTGCCGGAACTGCCTGCAGTTGCAGCTGCTTCTGTTCGTCGTCCAATGACTTTTCAGCAAATGCGAGAGAGCGTTCCTTGACCTGATCGTCTTGGTAGGCACTTACCAGATCCCAGTAGATATTTTCGATCTGCGTCGCCGTGGCAATCACCTGTGCTTTGAAACCAATCTCCGTGGCTTTGCGGTTATTCTTCGCCAACCGCAGATACCGCAGATTTGGTGCAAAGCCAAAGCCGGCAAGCAATTGCTGCTGTATGAGAAATCTGTAATTTGAATTGAGTGATGGGTTCAGCGTAGAGAATGGACTATTCACGGTTTGGCGCTGATTATTAAGATCGAACTCGATATAGGTGCCGGTTGAAAACGACTGCTGATATGACACGTCGGCAAGGATCGTGTTGGTCTTCAAGGAAGGCGTGCCAGAGGTGATCTGGTTCGCCAGCGGCTGGGTCAAATGCTCGGTGCTGGCTTGGGCGATGATGTGCGGGTCGAAAGAGGGGATAGGGGCGCCGAGGCCAAATGTGCTCTGCACTAGTCCACCTTGACCGCCGCCAGCGCCACCCACACCGCCGGTACTTCCGCCTGCGCTCGGCGCGCTAGAGCCTCCTAGGGTATTCTGCACCGTGCCAGTGTTGACGCCGAGGCTGAATCCGCCGGCGGCGGTGCGCAGCACATCCATATTAGCTATCGGCAAGTTATAGCGCGAGATAGCCAGATCTAGATTGTTCTCCAGCGCCAGATCGATAGCATCGTCGAGCGACAAATATAGCTTGCCGTCGTGGATGCATTGGTCTAGCCGCACGGAGTTAGCAAGACTGGGAGCACTCACATTAACCGGCACATACACAGAGAGCGGGTTGTAGCTATGCTTCAACCCTACATGAAAGCCCTGCTGGGCCGACTGCGCGAGCAGCGGTAGCGACGTGGTTTGCATGAGCACAAGCGTGCCAAGTGCAACCGTGGCAATTTGGCGAAGATTCATCGTGTTGCAGACTCCTGTACACCGTTGAGGCGAGGGTTCGAGCTGTCTTTGACCAGCCAGCCATCGCGAACTTCGAGCAGCCGGTTTCCATAGGCGGCGTTCGTCTCCGAATGCGTGACCTGCAGGATGGTGGTGCCCTGTCGGTTGAGCTCTTTGAAGAGCTCCATGATCTCCTTGGCCTGCTCGGAGTGCAGGTTGCCGGTCGGCTCATCGGCCAGCAGCAGCGGCGGATTATGGATGACCGCGCGCGCAATGCCGACGAGCTGCTGCTGACCGCCCGAGAGCTGCGAAGGAAACAGGTCCTTCTTGCCCACGATGTTGAAGCGGTCCAGCGTATCCGCCACCAGCGACTGCCGCTCCGCACGCGGCATGTTCTTGTAGCTCAAGGGCAGGTCGATATTCTCGGCCACCGTCAGCTCGTCCAGCAGGTGGTAGCTCTGGAAGACCATGCCCATGCTGCGCTTCGCCAGTTCGGCGCGCTGCTTGCGGCCCATGGAATGCACCGGTTCATCGTCGAAGAAGTACTCGCCCAACCACTGATCGTCGAGCAGCGCGATCGCGTTCAACAGGGAGGACTTCCCTGCACCGGACGGTCCCATCAGCGTGATGAACTCACCGCGTTCTATCTTCAGATCGACGCGGCGGAGCACCCAGGTCTGGCCTGCTCCGGTCTTGTAACTGCGTTCCAGGTTGCGTATGTCAATCATCATGATTCCTTTCGTTATTCGTGGCGCAGCGCTTCGATTGGATCGGTGTGGGCAGCGCGGCGTGCCGGCAGATAGCTGGCCGTGATGCAGGTGATGGCGAGGATGGCGGTGACTGCCTCGATCACCAGCAGAATGTTGTGCGTATCCACGCCGTATAGCAGGCTGGCGGCGACACGACTCAATCCAAGAGAAACAGCAATACCTAGCACGGAGCCGATGGAGAGCAGCACGATGGCGCGACGCAGAACCAGCCACAACACATCCTTGCGTTGCGCGCCAAGCGCCAGACGCACACCAAAGTCGCGCATCTGCTGTGTGACCTGGTAGGCGAGCAGCCCATAGAGGCCGGCTGCGGCAATCACCAGCGCAGCGAGCGCGAAGAGGGAGAGCAGACGCGCGGCCAGCGTTTGGCTGCCCATGGTGGCGGCGACAATCGTACGCATCGGCTCGGCATCGTTAACGCCGACTCCCGGATTCAGATCGTGCACAATGCGGGTAATGGACGGAATGAGCGTGTCCGGCTGCGCGTGCGAGCGAACCACGAGATCCAGGTGGTAGCTGACAAGCAGGCTGTAAAAGCCGTCCGTCGGAGATATCTGATTCAGGTTAAAAAGCATCTCCGGCTCCGCCGCATCGAGCATGCCCTGCCGTGCATCTGCCATCACACCCACAATCGTGGCGTACTTGTGTGGCCCGCTATCTTCATCCTTTACCTGCAGACCGAGTGGTGATCCGGTGACAACGATCTGCCGTACAAAGGCTTCATTCACAACGGCCGCAAGCGGTGCTCCGGGGCTGTCCTGCGCATCGAAAAACCGCCCTTGCATTAGCGATATCCCCATAGCGCGGAAGTAGTCCGGCGTGGCAGCACGTAGGTTGGCACTCTGCTGCTCTCGCGGATCGGGCTTGGGGCGTCCAGCGAATTCGATCCGGTCCAGGAACGAAACATCAGGACGCAGCGGCCGGACCGTGGTGACACCGACAGCGGCCACACCGGGAAGATGGCGAACCCGCTCCAGAAGCGGGGTTACGAACAGTTGCGTGACATTGGTCGCTTCCCTTGGCGCCTCACTGGGGATCCCGTAGCCCTTCTGGGGCAACATCAACTCAGCGGTAACAACCTTCTCTGGGTTGAAGCCGAGCGGCATGCGCTGCATCTGATAGAGCGTGAAGGCCATCACCCCGGCAGCGGACAGCAGCAGGAGCGACAGCGCAATCTCAATCGCTACCAGTCCGTCGCGCAACGTGCTTTGACGGCGGCTGGTGCCGCTTCCTGCTGAGCCCTCACGCAATCCGCTCAGTATGGGAAGGCGTGCCGCCTGCAATGCAGGCAGCATTCCGAAGATCAGCGCAGACAGGCAGGACGCAGCAAGAACATAAACACAGACCGCCGCGTCGATATGAATCATGTCTCCATTCAGCAACGTGTTGGAGAGATAGTGGCGCAGCACCCGCAATGCAGTCGACGTGATGGCAAGCCCACACGCACCTCCCGCCAGACTTAGGAGGACACTCTCCACCAGAAACTGCCGAACCAGTCGCACGGTGCCTGCGCCAAGGGCGGCACGGACTGCGATCTCGCGACGACGGCCCTGGGTGCGCGTCAACAGCAAGCCAGCAACATTGATCGTGGCCAGCAGCCAGACCGCAAGAACGAGACCATTCAGCGTGAGCAACGCCGGGCGAACGGAATGGGTCAACGTCTCTCCGTAACTCGCGACAACAATTTTGTTGTCGCGCTCTTCCCCTCGGTACATCCTGACATCCTGCTGCTTGATGCCATTCAACTCGCGGGATGCATCCGCGATGGTCGAACCAAGCTGCAGGCGTCCCATGACACTCAACATGCCGCCGGACCGGCTCTGCAGATCCTTGGTTGCAGTATCGAGTGGAGAGAAGAGAAAGGAACTGCCGCCCTGGAAGCGAAAGCTCTCTGGCATCACGCCGATGATGGTGTACGGCGCACCGTTCAGCGGAATGCTGCGGCCGATCACACCACGGTCACTGTTGAAGAGTGTGTGCCAGATATCCGCACCCAGCACCACTACATGCGTGGCAGCGCCACTGCTCTCATTCGCGGAGAAATCGCGACCCAACACCGGATTCACACCGAACATCTTCAGGAAATGGGTGCTGGTGACCAGTTGCGCGACCGAGTGCGGATGCGCGATGCCGCCAACCACCGGCATCAGCAGCGTGTAATAGTCAACCGATTGCAGCATGTGGCTGCGCGTCTGCCAGTCCTCTGCGTCGGGCAGCGAGATGCCCCCGAAGCTATTGGCCGCCCCCTTCGCATAAGCCACTTCCGAAATAGAGACGAGTTGGCCGGGGTCCTTGTACGGCAACGGACGCAGCAGCACCTGATCCACCACGGAAAACATCGTGGTGGTGGCGCCGATACCCAGCGCCAGCGTCATTACGGCAGCCAGCGCAAAGCCCGGGCTGCGCCGCAACTGGCGCCATGCATAGCGAAGATCGTTGCCGAGTTCCATTTCCTTCCCTTTCTATTCGGACCGCAGTGCGTGCATCGGATCGACCGACGCGGCCCGTCGCGCTGGGATAAGTGCGGCCAGCGCAACCGCAGCGACCAGGACACCTGCAGCGACGCCGTAGCTCACCGGGTCCATCGCAGTGACGCCGATCAGAAAACTATGCAGTAGGCGGGCGGCCGCCAGGCTGAGCAACCCGCCGAGTACTATGCCGGCACATCCGCTCTTCGCCACCGCCACCATCACCTGACGCGCGACATCGCCGCGGTTTGCGCCGAGTGCCATGCGGATGCCGATCTCGCGGGTCTGCTGCGCGACCGTATAACTGGTGACGCTGTACATGCCTACGGCGGCAAGCAGCAATGCGAGCGTGGCAAATGCGGTCAGCAACTCGCTGCGCAGCTGCTGCGGCTCGGTCGCCGCCGCCAGCGCGTCGTCCATGGTGGTGAACTTCACAGCGATGGTTGCGTCGGTAGCCAGCACGCGCTCCCGCACTGCTGGAATCAACGCAGCAGGCGAGGTCGCCGTGCGCAGCACGATCTGCACCTCATTGGCCATGAAGGGATGCTGCGCCAGCGGCATGTAGAGCGCGGGAGAGGGGTCATCCGCAGGAGAGTCCTGACGCACGTCACCCACCACGCCGACAATGGTGGCGCCGCGCATGCTGTCATAGTCCATCCCGCATACAATCCTTTGCCCGAGCGGATCGGTCTTACCAAACGTTTGGTGTGCCAGCTTAGCGCTGATAACAACGACCGGCTGCGATCCATAGGTATCTGCCGCAGTGACGGACCTTCCCCGCAGCAGCGGGATCTGCATCGCGTCGAAGTATCCAGGCCCTGCCAAGCTGAAGATCGCCCAGGGTAGGCCTGCCTGCTGCATGGTCTGGCCCTTGCTGGGTAGGGCGTAGCTGCCGTTCGATCCATACTGGCCGGCCGGCAGCCCCATCGTCTGCACCGCCGAATCAACGCCGGGCAGCGCGCGCAGTTGCTCAGTCAGCTGTGCCAGTTCGACGACGCGCTTCTGCATCTCCGCCAGCCCCCGCGCCGGAGCGTGCGCATAGACCACCAGACGATTGTCTGTGGCAAAGCCCAGCGGCGCTTCACGAATGTGCTCGAGGGTGCGCAGCAGCAGACCGGAGGTCGTCACCAGCACGAAGCTTAGCGCAATCTCCAGCGCCAGAAGCCCGCGCCGCCACACGGCAGTCCCGCGATCGGTGCCACCGGCGCGTGTGCCCCGGCTCAGAGCCGCGGCGGGATCCCGCCGCGCCGCCCACCAGCATGGCAACACAGCGCTAAGCACTGTAACCACAGTGGCTACCAGCAGACAGAAGATGAGTAATCGCGGATCAGGCGTCGCGCGCATGGCAAGCGGAAGCTGCGATGCAAGCAGGCGCATCAGCAACGCGGTCGCCGGGATGGAAAGAAGAAGGCCAGCGACACCCCCGAGTAACGACACCAGGAACGCTTCCAGCAGCACCGAGCTCACGATGCGCGCGCGTGTCGCGCCAAGCGCGCTGCGTACGGCGAGAGCCTGCTCTTGTGTCGAAATGCGCACGAGTTGCAGATGAGCAACGTTTGCGCAGGCGATGAGCAACAGCACGGAGACCGCGGCCAGCCACAGCCAGAGGGAGGTACGCACTTCGCCCGTCAACGCATCGCGCAGCGGCACGGCACGCAACTGCACGTGCGCATGGTTTACCGGGAACTGCGACGCCAGATGCATCGAAAGCGCATCCATACGCAGTTGCGCCTGCTGTACATCAAGCCCTGCGCGTATTCGAGCCACTGCATGGTAGTTATAGGAGTCGCGATTCACATTGTCCGGCGCAGCCGGAGCGCCAAACCACACACTGGTCCTCTGCGGAAAGTCGAAGCTCGATGGCATCACGCCGACGACCTGATACGACTTGCTCTCCATGCTGACCAGCTTGCCGACAGCAGCATGAACACCACCCAGCTCCGCATTGGCAAAGCCCTCGCTTACCAGAGCCTGATGCGATGCATCCCCGGTTTTGAAGAACGTGCCTCGCAGAGGAGAAGCCTGAAACACGTCGAAGAACGATGGGGCAGCTACGGCGATCTGGGTGAAGGTCGCGTGGTTTGCCAGTTGCACGCCTGCTTCGTACGCTTCGTAATAGGCAGTTGTGGCGAAGGCGGAATTGGCCTTCAGGTCCTGGTAGTCGCCGCCGGGGACGCGCGGGATCTGATGCTGACGATCGGTGAAGAGCGTCTCCAGTGCGACGATGCGATCCGCATGACGATACGGCAACTGCGTCAGCAGCATCTGCTCGACAACACTAAACACCGCCGTCGTAGCACCGATGCCCAGCGCGAGCGTGAGCACCGCAGTGATCGCGAACCCCGGGCTGCGGCGAAGCTGGCGAAAGGCGTATCGCAGATCCTGTGCTAGCTGCATAGTCGGACTCCTTTCTCTTCGCTTGCGTGGGCTAAAGCATGTTCACTGTTGCTGTGTTGCGCCAAACTCCGTGAAGTGTGATAAGCACGCTCATGCCTGTACCTCCAGTGAAATGCTTAATCGTTGCGCAGAGCGACGACCGGTTCGATCTTGGACGCGCGGACAGCAGGTATGAAGGAGGCGAGGACCGCGGCTACAAGCAGGGTGCAGAAGGCGGCGCCCAGAATCAGTGGATCGTAGCTGCTGACGTTGAACAGATGCGCTGCCATCAATCGTCCCAGCACAAGCGCCAGCGGCACACCGAGAGCCAAGCCGACGAGAACCTGCGTTAAGGCGCGACGCAACACCTCGCGCAGCACGTCGCCACGGTCCGCACCGAGTGCCATGCGAAGGCCCACCTCCGGGGTGCGCCGCTCGACAGTGTACGCGGTCACGCCATAGATGCCGATCGCAGCCAGCAGCAGCGCGATGATCCCGAATGCCATGGTCAGCCGTGCCAGCATCTCCGGCTGGTTGAAGTTGGAGTTGACCTGCGTCTGGAAGGCGTCGATGCGCGTGATCGGCAGATTCGGATCGATGTTCCCGATCGCTTGACGCAGGGCAGCGGCCATCTCCGCTTCCCCACCCCGGTAGTGCACGACGATATCGCTGGGATAGCGAACACGCTCCGCCCCTACGCGCTCACGCTCTGCAAAGACTTCAGCAGGCTGCGCCAGCGGCAGAAATGCCATCGGCAGTTGTGGGAGTTCCGGATCTTCGTACTTGGTGTTGTCGGTGACGCCGACGATCTCGAACTCACTCGGGTCCTTGGCATCCAGGCCGAAGTGCGATCCCAAGGGGGTCTTGCCTTTCAGGAAATGATCGACGAACGCCTGATTCACGACAGCAACGCGGCGCGTGGCTGCTGTATCGGTGTCGGAGATACCGCGACCGAGCAAGACATGAGTGCCCACAGCGGCAAAGTATCCCGGACTCACGTAGTCGTAAGTGGTCCGGTAGTAGTTGTTGGTGAACTCGGGCGGTGGCGGCGGCTCGCCGGGCAGGTACGTTAGATCGTGCCAGCCGTCATGGGAAAGCGGACTGAACGTGCCATAGCCCAGTTCGAGCACGCCCGGTGTCTGCCGCAGCTGCGTATCGAACTTGCGATCGAGATCCGCCAGCTTCTGTATATCGTACCCAGCCGCGACGGTATTGATGCCAATGACCAACCGTCCGGAGGTAGCCAGATGCAGGTTCTGGTGTTCGAGCGAGCGCAGGCTCAGCGTAAGCAGTCCGGCCGTCGAGAGCAGCGCCAGTGAGAGCGCCGCTTGCAAGACAACCAATGCCTTCTGCGGCCACGCCGTCTTGTCGCCGGCGGTCCGACTGGCCCCGCGCAGCGCCTCGATGGGATCAAAGTGCGAGGTGATCCAGGCCGGCACGCAGCCGAACAGCGCACCCGCGAGCACGGCGACTCCCAGAGCAAAGCCAAGCACCGGTAAGGAGGGCGACGTTGAAAAAGGAGATGTCTCGCTGCCTGCCGTGGCCATGCCCAACATCGCCCGCGAACCGAAGACGGCCAGCAGCACCGCTACCGTGCTGCCCGCGACTGCGATGATCAGGCTTTCGATCAGCGTCTGCCGGACAAGGCGGCGGCGCGGCGCGCCCAGCGCCAGTCGCACTGCAGTCTGCTGCCGTCGCGCCATGCCGCGCACCAGCATCAGGTTGGCCAGGTTCGCGCAGACGATCAGCAGCACGAAGCCTGCGATCATGAAGAGCAGTTGCAGTCCCGAGGCATAGTTATTGCGCAGTTCGCTGATGCCGCCGGCCGCCGGCGCCCACTCCGTGCGCTGTTTGGAAATAGCGGCGAGGTCTCCGGAGCGCAATGAATCCTGGTGCGCGCGCAGCCAGTTCTGCAGCAACCCGCTGGCCTGCGCATCGGTGGTCGCGGGATGGAATCCGCGCTGTGCGCGGCCTACGATATACAGCCAATACTGGCTGGGGTGATCCATCGCGTCGATGTTGGTGAGCATGGGCTCGAAGGCCAGCGGTGTCCATATCTCCGGCGGATCAGCATCGAGACGCGTACCGAAGAAGCCGCCCGGCATGACGCCTGCCACCGTCATGGCTCTGTTATTGATCATCATCGTCGAGCCGACGACCTGCGGCGAACCGCCGAAGTGCCGCTGCCAAAAGCTGTAGCTCAAGACCACCTGCGGTTGAGTGCCGCGCCGGTCATCGGAAGGCTGGAGCGCACGCCCTTGTATGGCCGAGACGCCGAGCGTGGAGAAGTAGTTGCCGGAGACGAACTGCAGCCGGGCCGGCTCTGCCGGATGTGTGCTTCCCTGCGCGCGCATCCCCACCGGTCGCTGGCCGCTCTCTACCGCCGACAGGCTCGCGAAGCCTTTCAGATGGTCACGAAACATCTGGTACTGATCAAACGAAAACAGCGTCCAGTCGCCGAAGAGTCCGCCGCCGTTGGAGCAGCAATCGAAGGTCGCGCCCAACTTGTAAAGCTGCTCCGGTTGCGTAACCGGCAGCGGGCGCAGCATGACCTGATAGATCAACGTGAAGATAGCCGTGGTGGCGCCGACGCCGAGAGCAAGCGTGAGCACAGCCGTGATCGCGAAGCCCGGGGCGCGACGCAACTGCCGTAACGCATAGCGAAGATCCTGAAGGAACTGCATAAGCCCTCCTTGGCTATTCCGAGCGCAACGCGACCATCGGCTCGATGGAGGCCGCGCGTCGTGCGGGCACGATTGCTGCGACTGCTGCAGCGATGGCGAGCATACCTAATACAAGCAAAGCGACGGATATATCGAAAGAGCCAACGCCATAGAGATGCTGCGACATGAGGCGTCCGGCAGCGTATGCCAGCGGCACGCCGATTGCGAGTCCAATACCGCAGTGCGTCAACGCTCGCTTCAACACGTCGCGCAGGATGGTGGCACGGTTCGCGCCCAACGCCATCCGCACGCCGATCTCACCCGTTCGGCGCTCGACGGAATAGGAAGTGACGCCGTAGATGCCGACCGAGGCGAGAATGAGCGCAACAATGCCGAAGAGTGAGGTGAGCCGCGCCAGCAGCTCGTCCTGATTGAAGTTGGTGGCCACCTGCTCGGAGAAGGTGCGGAAGTATTGCGGCGTGAGGTTGGGATTCACTTCGGCGAAGGCACGTCGCGTTGCTGCTTCGACAGATGCGGGTGTGCTGTTCGCGGTGAGTAGGACGACCTGGCCGGCGTAGTGGCCGAGCGGCTCGAATGGCTTGTCCTCCGGCTTAAAGACATCCGTCGGCTGCGCGAAGGGGATGAAGTACATGGGAGGCGGCGGCAAGCTGGGGTCCCCATGCTTGGTGTTTTCGACGATGCCGACGATCTCAAACTGCGACTGGAGCTCGCGTTCGTTGCCGAAGTGCTGACCAATCGCCTTCCCGTGGAAGTAGCGGTCCGCAAAGATCTGATTCACGATCGCAACGTGGCGTCCGTGGGTGTCGTCAGCATCGCTGAAGAAGCGCCCGGTGCGAAGTTTGGCACCGATCGCGTCGAAATATTCCGGGCTGATCCGGATATAGCTCGCGTCATACCAGTCGCTGTCCGGCTGGGGATCTGGCTGTCCCGGAATGTAGACGTCGCCGCTCCAGTTGTCATGACTGAGCGGCGTGTAGAGGGCGAAGGCAGCCTTCTGGGTGCCGGGAATCTGCATCAGGCTTGCGTGCAGCTTGCGATAGAGGTCGTCAAGCTGATCGGGCTTGTAGCCGGCGAGGAAAGGATCGATGCCAACGATATAGCGGTCTTTGGTCTGGAAGCCAAAATCCTGTTTCTGCAGGTTGTTCAGACTACGCAGTAACAACCCTGCCGCGCATAGCAAGACGACAGACAGCGCCGCCTGCACGATGACCAGCGCACGCTGCGGTGCAGAGCTGGAATCGCGCATGGTGCGCGAGGTATTGCGAATGGCAGATGCCGGATCGGTCTTCGTGGAAATCCAAGCAGGGATCAACGCACACAGGATGGCCGTGACCAAAGCCGCCAGCACGGCGAAGCCGAGCACCGGCAGCGACGGATCGACATTGACCGGCACATACTCGGAACCCCGGAAGGCCAGCTGCAAGACGGAATGGGCTACGGCGAAGGCAATGCCGATCGCACCAATCCCCCCCATCAATGCCAGCAGCACACTTGAGAGGATGGCCTGCCGGACCAGTTGCCCACGCGTTGCGCCCAGAGCGATACGCACCGCCTGCTGCTGCTTGTCCGCCGTGGCGCGGACCAGCAACAAGTTGGCCACGTTCGCGCACACGATCAGCAGGACGAATCCCGCGGCACCCATCAGCAATTTCAGTGCGCGGCCGTAGTTCTCCGCGACATCGTTGACGCCGGCCTTCGCCGAGGAGAGCTGGGTTTGTTGGCGATCGATCTGTGCCCGCGACACAGCGCTCAACGTATCCCCACGGCCGTGCAGCCACTGCCGCAGCTCGACATTCAGCTCTGCGTTGATCTGCTCTACCCTCGCACCCGGTGCGATGCGGCCAACGACATCCAACCAGTGGCTGTCGGGATGATGAGTGTGCGCTGCATCGGCCCCGGTGAACTTCGCCTCCTGGTTGAGCGCCAGCCAGAGCTCCGGAGGATCGGATTGCACAATCTCACCCTGATACTCCGGCGTCGTAACACCGACCACAGTCACGACCACGCCGTTCATGGTGAGGTTTGTTCCGATGATGTGCGGGTCGAGGCCTAGACGCCGCTGCCACATGCGGTAACTGATGAGGGCGACCGGGGGTGCGGCTTCCGTATCGTCGGAGGGATGGATGGGCCGGCCCAGTGCCAACGGCACACCGAGCGTCGCGGCTTCGTTGCCCGTGACAAAGCGTCCCTGGACCGTATCCGGCGGGTGCGCGTCTCCCACCCGTCGCGTTAGCAGCGGCGTCTGAGACGCCTCGAATGCCGCGACACTCTCGAAGCCCTTCGTGTGATCGCGGAAATAGAGGTAGAGGTCGTTCGAGAAGATACGCCAGTTATCGCCCTGCAGGCCGCCGTAGTTGCAGCAGGTCGGCTCCTTGCCCACCATGTAGAGCTGCGACGCGTGCTCCACCGGCAGCGCCTTCAGCATCGTGTTGTAAATCAATGTGAAGATAGCTGTCGTCGCGCCGATGCCGAGCGCCAGCGTCAGCACGGCCGTGATGGCGAATCCAGGACTGCGACGGAATTGCCGCAGCGCGTATCGCACGTCCTTCAGCAGTGTTCCCATCGCAACCCTTTCTCGGTGTCAAATTCTCGGCGTCAGACATCTTGTCCACTGCGCGCACCAGGGCATTCGCTGCCGATCGAGCATCGGCGCCAACATCCAAAACGGGCAGGGGATTTGCTCTACTGCACCTGCAGCAACTGCTCCGGCGAGAGCTCTCCTTCAGCGATGACCTTACCGTCGAACAAATGCACGTTGCGGTCGGCATGGCGGGCGAATCGCGGATCGTGCGTCACCATACAGATGGTGGCGCCTTCCTTATGCAACTCGGCAAGCAGCTCCATCACGGCTTCACCGTTCTTCGAGTCCAGATTTCCGGTGGGCTCATCGGCCAGCAGGATGGATGGCGAACCGGCCAGTGCGCGGGCCACGGCGACACGCTGCTGCTGACCGCCGGAGAGCTGCGAGGGATAGTGACGCATGCGATGCGCCATGCCCACGCGCTCCAACGACTCTTGCACGCGACGCTTGCGATCCGCGGCCGGCATGCCGGAGCGGTAGGTCAAGGGAAGTTCCACGTTCTCTGCAACGGTCAGATCGCCGATCAGGTTGAAGCTCTGGAAGATGAACCCGATCTCCTGATTACGGATGCGCGAACGCTCGGCGAAGCTCAGGTTCTCCACTGGCTTGCCGTTCAGTTGGTAGCGGCCGTTTGTCGGCGTATCCAGCAGCCCGATGATCGACAGCAGCGTCGACTTGCCGCAGCCGGAGGGACCGGACATGGCGATGTAGTCGCCGCGCATGATCCCCAGATGCACACCGGACAGCGCGTGGGTCTCGATCTCATCGGTGTAAAAGACTTTGGTCATCGCCTCGATCTGTATCAGTGCCTGTGCTGTTTCTTCCATAGTGATGCCCTCGTATTCCTTCCCAGAAGTCGTTACCTACTCCAGCCGGATACGGTCCGTATTGTCCCAACGGGACATGTCGGACAGGATCACGGTATCTCCGTCGTTGAGCCCGCTTAACACCTGCATCGCATTCACCGAGGCGCGGCCCATCTTCACCGCCACCCGCGTCGCCGTCTTGCCGTCCGAACTCAACTTGAACAGGCTGATGGTCGAGTCTTCATTGCCGAAGGCAGGGCGGCCCACATAAAGCACATTCGTCAGTCGCTGCAGGTCGATGGTGCCGTCCACGCTCAGGTCGGGCCGCTCGCCTTCCACCTGCGAGTTCAGCGATACGTCGACCGTGACCGTGCCGTTATGCACGCCCGGATCGATACGCTTCACCGTGCCATCGATAATGCCGTTGTGCGTATCGATAGCGGCCGGCTGGCCGATCTGGATATCGCGCGCCTGCGTCTCCGGAATGTTCAGCGCTGCCTTCAATTGGTTCTTCACCACTACCTTCGCGAGCATGGTCCCTACCGTTACCTGCTGGCCCACGGCCAAAGGCAGATCCGTGAGCACGCCATCGATGCCGGCCCGCACCCGCAACGAATCGAGCTGCTGCTGCTTGAGCTGATACATCGCGCGTGCCTGATCCACCTTGGCCTGCTGCACCGACAATTGCGTCGTCAGGGCCTTCTCGTTGATGGATACGACATTCTGTTGCATTTGGTTCTGGGTAGTTAGCCCCTCCGCCTTACTTTGCGACGCCTTCGAGGTCAGGCCAGAGATGACCCCCAGCTTGTAGAGAGCCTCATCCGTTGCCGCCTGGCGTTTCGCCGTCTCATAATCCGCATTGGTGGTGGCAGCGGTCGAGCGCTGTCCCATCAGCGTGCTCTGCAGACTCACCTGAGTATTTTTCAGATCGGCTTCGGCCTCTTTGAGCTGCAACTGGGCGTCCATCGCCTGCTGCGTCGACAACGGGTCGCTTAACTCGACCAGCACGTCGTCCGCCTTCACATTGGAGCCGGGCAGTTTCAAGATGCGGGTGACGGTGGCGGCGGTTTGCGCAGGGATCTGGCGGATCGCGTCTTCGCGCGGCACCAGGGTGCCGTTCCCGCGCACGTTCCGCACAAAGCTGCCACGCTTCACGGTGTCGGTCCATACCGCGCTGCGCTCTACTGTGGGGGCAGCCGGCTTCAGCCGCATTACGGCGAAGGTGACGGCAGCAAGGACGACGATCCCCACCGCAACCAACACGATGCGGCGACGATTCTTCTTAGCTTTGATATCCGGGCGAGCGATGTCCATCGCCGTGAGTATATGCAGGCCAGCCCCCACAGTCTGCTAAGCATGTAAATTATTCATAACAGGATGCTTGCATCCGATCCCACCGTGGGGCAATAGGGGCCGAAGTGTTCGGTCGCGTGGTCGGCGTGTCCATTTCCGGACACACGCGGCGACCATCTCCGGACAGTGCATCGGATCCGTCACGACGCTGTGGAGCTCGTGAAACAGCCAACTATCGCCAGCTACTGTTGTTCGCTAAGCGTGGAGACAGCTTCCTTGAAGGGAGTGACCGGGACGTGCTGCCACCCTTGGAAAGGCCGATCGATTGCAGCGATAGCCAGCAGCAGTAGAGTCAACAGAAACGAGAGCGCAACCACCAGAAACAAATGGAGCCGGATCTGGTGAGAGCCGAAGAGGCAACAGCAGAGCAGCACCAGTGCGGCGCCGGAGTCGAGCACCACCCAGAGGATCCCCGGCAGGCTGTCGAACATCTCGATTCGACGCTGCCGGCGATGGTCGGTCATCGTGGACAACTCATTCAATGCCTGCCCCAGCGCGGCCTGCTGTGCGGGAGTGGTGGGCTGCACACTGGTCAGTGTGCTCCACATGCTCTCGATAGCTGCATGCGAGGCGGCCACGAACTGCGAGTGCTCCATGGCGGGCCACTCTTGGGTGGCGACGACCGTCGCATACTGCAACGCCAGCGTGTGCAGAGCCGTGGCCTGTGCCCGGGGCAGGCCGTGGCCCACCCGCGCCAGGTTTACCAACGAGTTCGCCTCCGAGCCGGTGTTCTGCTTGGCTGCCTGAAAGGTATTCCAGGTGGTGTACAGCATGAAGCCAAGGATGATCGCGTAGATGGTGCCGAGAATATTAATCTGCCAGCCGATGATCTCGTTGTGCTGGATCCGCGCTTTGGAAGGCCAGCGCCGCTCGATCCAGAAGAAGATCGCGACCGTCGACCCCATCGAGAGCAGGAGCAGCAGCACATCCCAGAAAACACTGAGCATCATCGGCGACTCCTGCAACGGCACAAAGTGACGCAGCAGATTGTACCCGTCTGGTTTCCAAGTCCCTATCTATTGCGTAGATATCACCCCGCGGTTGAGACTTTTCACTCCCATCCGGGAGGCGTAAACTTCAGCGCATGTGGGCGAACCGGCGCAAGAATCCATCACAACTGGGGGCCATTGCAGCGGCAGGAATGCTGCTGTGTATCTTGACATTGCTCGTCTGCACTCTCCTGTCCCGGACGAATGGTCCCCTGGCAGCTGCATTCAGTATCGGCCACGGCAGATGGGTGCTTCGCCTCGGGATTGCGCTCGGCGTGCTGCTCCCCGGTGTCGTTTTGTCCCTGCGTGCCGTTTCAGTCTTAAAAGAAGGAATCCGGCAGGAATGGTGGAGCGAAGACGAAGTTGAAGTGTTGAGGAAGCAGGTAGACCGGCCAGTATGGTCGGCACTCATCTGGCTGCTGTTGAGCGTCATGGCCGTGCAGTTAGTTTTGCTGCCACAACACTCCGCACTGGCCAGCGCATCGATGTTCTTTCCGCTAGCGATCAGTCTGCTTACGTCCTTACAGACGGCAGTCCGCAAGCCGATTCCGCTGGAGCGGAAGACCATCGATTGGTCAACGGCAAAGCCTCTACAGTCGGAGCACTGGGGTAGCTCCCGATCGGGAGGTTAGGGCTGTCCGCCGTTACTGAATCACCAGACAGAGTTCAGGACTTAGTGCACCCGACAGTCCGTTCTCGTCCGTCTGCGCTGCCGACCACACCATCGCGACCTCATCGCAGCAGTTGCGGCGGGTGCAGTGCCGGCAATCCTTCTCCTGCTTCTTGGGAAAAAGGTCTACGCTGCTTTCGACGAAGCCATGGCGGCGAAAGAATCCAGGATTGCGGGTAAACAGGCAGACATCGGCGATGGAGGCTGCCTGTGCCTCATCCAGCAGCGCCTGCAACAGCGTGCTGCCTATCCCGTTGCCCTTCCTGTCGGTGCGCACAACCATGGAACGCACCTCCGCCAGACTTTCGTCGTAGCGATGTAAGGAGCAGCAGCCCAGCAGGCGGCCATGATCGTCTTCGGCCAACAAAAAAGTGTGAATGGCCGCGCATATCTCGGCCTGCGTCCGCGGCAGCAGGCCCGCATCCTGCGAGTAGCGATTGAGAAGCGTGCAGATGCGCGGCGCATCGAAGCGGGCAGCGTGTCGAACCAGCATGGGTCAGTTCCCTCCTGAGCCAGGACGAGTCTTATTCCATGCCGATCCGGCTAAAGATTCCGTAGGCGGTGTGTAGGAAGTCCGTAAAGAAAAAGGCCGACGCTTGAAAGCGCGGCCTCTCGGTGAATGAATGCAACTAAGCCCGTGCCGGATCGCCGCGCTCCGCATCGACACCCAGCTCGGTAAAGGCCTTCTCTGCCTTCTTTGCGTCGAACTTCCCGTCGCGCGCGAGACGCGAGAGCGTCGCGGCCACGATCGCCTCTGCATTCACTTCAAAGTGACGGCGCAGATGCTCGCGGTTGTCGCTACGGCCAAAGCCATCCGTGCCGAGCGAGACCAGGCGTCCCTCAAGCCAGGGTGCAAGCTGATCCGGTATCACCTTCATATAGTCGGTAGCGGCCACGATCGGCCCCGGCGCATTGCCAAGCGCATGCAATACATACGGCTGCTTCACTTTCTGCGAAGGATGCAGGCGATTCCAGCGTTCCACTGCCAGCGCATCGCGCCGGAGTTCGTTGTAACTGGTCACACTCCACACATCCGTGGCCACGCCGTACTTCTCGGCCAGGATCTCCTGCGCACGCAACGATTCGTTCAGGATCGGCCCGCTGCCCCACAGCTGTGCAACGACTTTGCCCTTCGCTGCTGGACGGAAGCGGTAGATACCGCGCAGAATGCCCTCGCGCGAGCCCTCCGGCATCGCCGGCATGTCGTAGTCCTCGTTGTACATGGTGATGTAGTAAAAGAGGTCTTCGCCGTTCTCGTACATGCGGCGCAGTCCGTCCTGCACGATCGTTGCCAGCTCATACACATACGCCGGATCGTAGGTCGCACAGGTCGGCACGGTCGAGGCGAGCACAATCGAGTGGCCGTCCTGGTGCTGCAGGCCTTCGCCGAGCATTGTGGTGCGCCCGGCGGTGCCACCCATCAGGAAGCCCTTGCCGCGTGAATCTGCGAAGGCCCACGCCATGTCACCGATGCGCTGGAAACCGAACATCGAATAGTACATGTAGAACGGAATCGCCGGTAGCCGGTAATTGGAGTAGGCCGTACCTGCCGCAGTAAATGAGGCCATCGAACCTGCTTCGGTGATGCCCTCTTCGAGGATCTGCCCGTCTACCTCTTCCCGGTAGTAGAGCAGCATGTCCACATCGTGCGGCTTGTACTTCTGCCCTTCACTGGCGTAGATGCCTACCTGACGGATTGCCGATTCCAGGCCGAAGGTGCGGCCTTCATCCGGCACGATCGGGACTACCAACTTGCCGAACTCCTTGTCCTTCATCAGATGGCGCAGGATCGAGACGAAGCCCATGGTGGTCGAGACTTCGCGCCCCTTCGACCCGGCAGTCCACTCGCCGAAGGTATCCAGTGCCGGCGCGGCGAACTGAATCTTCGGCACCTCGCGCCGCGGCAGAAAGCCACCCAGCGCGTTGCGCCGCTCCAATAGGTAGGTGATTTCCGGTGCATCCTTCTCCGGCCGGAAGAAGGTGGCGTCCTTGGCGGCAGCCGCCGGTACAGGAATATTGAAGCGCTTGACGAAGGCGGCTAGCCCTTCATCGGTGAGCTTTTTCTCCTGATGGCTCGCATTGCGCGCCTGCGTCGAGCCGAGGCCGTAGCCCTTCACTGTCTTCGCCAGGATCACCGTCGGACCGCCCTTATGCTCGGTCGCACGCTTGTAGGCGTTGTAGACCTTCAGCCGGTCGTGGCCGCCGCGATGCAGCGATCCAAGCTCGTCATCGGAGAGATCGCTGACCAGCTCGAGCAACTCCGGATACTTGCCGAAGAACTCCTGCCGTAGATACGCACCACCCTTTGCCTTGAATGACTGGTACTCGCCATCCACGCACTCTTCCATGCGCTTCAGCAGCAGGCCGGTGTGGTCGCGCTCAAAGAGCTTGTCCCAATCCGAACCCCACACCACCTTGATGACGTTCCAGCCCGCGCCGCGGAAGATGCCTTCCAGTTCGTCGATGATGCGCTTGTTGCCGCGCACCGGGCCGTCCAAGCGCTGCAGGTTGCAGTTGACGACGAAGATCAGGTTGTCCAACTTCTCGCGCGTCGCCATGGAGATCGCGCCTAATGTGTCGACCTCGTCCGTCTCACCATCGCCGACGAACGCCCAGATCTTTCGGTCGGTCTTTTCAATCAGGCTGCGGTTTTCCAGATACCGCATAAAGCGTGCCTGGTAGAGCGCGTTCAGCGGACCGATGCCCATCGACACCGTCGGAAAACGCCAGAAATCCGGCATAAGCCAGGGGTGCGGATAGGACGATAGACCCGGAGTATCGCGCAGCTCATGGCGGAAGTTCTTCATGCGCGCATCGTCGAAGCGTCCTTCTAGATACGCACGTGCGTAGACGCCCGGCGAGGCATGGCCCTGGAAATAAACGAAGTCCCCTGGCTGGTCGCCATAGGCGGCATGGAAGAAGTGGTTGAAGCCGACTTCAAGCAGCGTTGCGAGCGACGAATAGGTCGAAATGTGGCCGCCGATGCCGGGGTCTTTCTTGTTCTGGCCATGCACCATGGCCATCGCGTTCCAGCGGATCAGGCTCTCGATCCGGCGCTCCATATCGCGATCGCCCGGATACGGTACCTCTTCATGCTTGGGGATGGTATTGGTGTACGGCGTCACTAGCTCGCCGGGCGTATTGATGCCGGCCTCGCGCGCACGCTGTCGCAGCGCCTGCAGCAATTCAGCACCCTGTTCGGCGCCCTCTGCGACCACGACCTCGTCAAAGGCCTCGATCCACTCGGCCACTTCGTCGGAAAAGCCTGTCTGGGCTGGGACTGCTTCTTTTGTGCTCATCGCTCGGGATCCACTCGCCTGTCGGAATTGGTTTTACTATTGGTCCTACTTATGAGATGCGCCGGAGGGTACGCGCCACTCTTCAGTATAGCTTCGAGCAGGGGCGGCTTTTCACCTCGCCGACAGACTCAGGGCTGGCTCCCATGCGCTTCTGGCGCACCTTACCGATCAGCCATTTTCCGGGTCGCACGCCACACGAACGTCTGCATTCGTACCCTTTGAAGCCCCGGGGACCTGGAGAACGATGTCGCATCGGCCCAATAACCAGCCTCCCAGCCAATGCAGATTCGGGGGCATCTGCGCGACAGCGAGTCAGCGGAGATGCGACACCTCGACGCTCCTCTCAGCGAACAAGTGCAGACACGCGTACTGCAGCAGCATGATCGTTTTGCCGTCGGCGATCTCGCCCTGCTGGACTGCCGCCATTGCATCCTCGATTGAAAGCTCGATCACATCGATGTCCTCGCCTTCGGCGCGATTTCCCCCACCCTGCGTTGCCCGGCTGCTGGCGTCGTAGGCGGCTACGAAAAAGTAGAGCTTCTCCGTGACAGAGCCGGGGCTCATGAATGCTTCGAAGATCTTGCGCACTTGGTTGACACAATACCCGGTCTCCTCTTGGACCTCTGCGCGAATGCGTTCCTCCGGGCTCGCGCTATCGAGCAGGCCGGCCGCCGCCTCGATCAGTAGGCCATCGTGACCATTGACGAATGCGGGAAAGCGAAACTGCCGCGTCAGGATGACCGTGCGCCGTGCCACGTCGTAGAGCAGGATGGTTGCGCCGTTGCCACGGTCGTAGGTCTCCCGGCTCTGCTGCTGCCAGGTTCCGTCGCTGCGCAAGAAATCGAAGGTTGTCTTCTTCAGCACATACCAATCATTGGAGAGTGTCTGTACGGTCTTGATACGAATGCGGTCGGCTGTCGAAAGGTGTTGCGTCAGGTCTTTAACGGGTTCGTTCATGCGCAAATGGTATCGTGCAGCTTCATGCAATTTCAAGTAATATCGTGATATCGATATGCTGACAAAACATCGCAAGCAGCATCTGCTCTCGCTTCTGAAACGCAACGGACAGCTGGTCGCCAAGGAGATCAGCCAGGCGATGGGCGTATCGGAAGACACGATTCGTCGCGACCTGCGTGAGCTGGCGCAGGAAGGGCTGCTGCTGCGTGTTCACGGCGGCGCTTTGCCTGCTTCGCCGGCAATGGCAGACTTTGCGGGCAGGGAATCGATCACGCCGGAGGGCAAGATCGCGATCGGCCGCGCGGCGGCACGGATGATCCGGCCCGGACAGGTCGTCATCCTGGACGGCGGCACTACCGCGCGGCAAGTGGCACGACACATCCCCCAGGAGTTGAAAGCGACCGTCGTCACCCATAGCCCGACGATCGCGCTCGAACTCCTGCACCACCCGGAGATCGAGGTCATCCTCATCGGAGGCAGGTTGTTCAAGCACTCGGTCGTGGCGGTGGGAGCGGCCGCGGTGGAAGCGATCGCCAACATCCATGCCGACACCTACTTCATGGGCGTTACCGGTGTGCATGCGAAAGCCGGACTCACCACAGGCGACTTTGAGGAAGCCGCGATCAAACGCGCCCTGAGCCACGCCGCTGCCGATACCTTCGTGCTGGCATCGTCGGAAAAGCTCAACGCCGCCTCGCCTTATGCCGTCATCCCGCTCGAAGCGATCAGCGGTATCCTCACGGAGCGGTCCGCCAGCAGCGCTCTGCTCCGTCCCTTCGAGAAGCGAAAGATACCGGTGATACCGGCATAGAGTCCGTGAGGCTCCTCACGCCTTGACGCCTCCCCTCTCGCACACTATCGTCGCTCTCACTTGCCCTCTCGCAACTCCAATACATCTGCCGCTCCCACGCCGCATGGCGGTGACGCTCTACATCGCCTCGGCGTGGCCTGCGGCATCACTGCGGGCGTGTGGCTGGGCGCGGCCGAGGCACCGACCAAACTCGTCAATACTGGGCTCTCGCCGTTCGCGATCTCGCTTTGGATGGTCGCCGGTGTTTTCACGGCGCGCTGGACCTTCCCGACCTTGCTCAAGGGCACCGGGTACGTCTTTCGCGACCTGATGAAAAAGAAGCACCTGATCGTATGGGCGCTCCTGGCGGGGGCACTATGGGCCGTCGCTAATACGCTCACTGTCTTTGCCATCCGCGATGTCGGACTGGCCGTCGCCTTCCCGCTCTGGAATGCGAATTCGCTCTTCGGTCTGCTGTGGGGACGCGTTCTCTTCCGTGAACTCGAAGGCGCCAGTCGCGGCAGCATCGCCAAGGTGCTGCTGGGCGCAGTAGCGATTGTGGCGGCGGCTATCCTGCTCGGCTTCAGCACCGTGCATGGCGTCAGCCACGGCAGCGGTCACGCAGCGCGGGGCATCGCGGCGGCACTTGGCGCAAGCGCGCTATGGGGCACCATGTATGTTCCCTACCGCAAGGCCTACATCAGCGGTATGAACCCGCTCTCCTTCGTCACGGCCTTTACCTTTGGCGAGCTTGGCTCCGTGCTCGCGCTGCTCTGGGTGCTGGATGGCGGCGCACACTCGACCGCCTTCCACTTTGCCGAGTTTCGCGGCATCCTCTTCTGGCTCTTCCTGGGCGGCTTCGTGTGGGTGGTGGGCGATCTCTTCCAGCAGTTCGCAGCGAAGTACCTCGGCATCGGCCGCGGCATTCCGCTCTCCAACACCAATCAGCTCTGGGGGCTCGCCTGGGGAGCGCTGGTCTTCGGCGAGCTTGCCGGCACCGACCTTACGCACAAACTCTTGGTGCTGGGCGGCTCTGTCGCGATGATCCTCGGCGCGCTGGCCATCTCAACTGCCGTTGCCGGCGAACGGGAGCACCACTCCCGCAACCTTGCGATCGAACAGGAGTGCGACCGCTACGGTCTGGACTACCGAGCCGTCATCGCAGCGCAGTCGGGCAGCGAATTTGGCCAAGGCGAGCGACGTCGTTGGTGGGATTATGCAATCGTCACCGCAGCGGTGGCAGTCTTTCTGTGGCTCGGGGTGCAGGCCCGCGTCCCGCAGATTGCGATGCAACGCGGCTGGCTGCTGGCGCTTATCGCCATTCTTCTGGTCAGTTTGTTCTATTGCGGCCTGCGCTTGCGACGGCAAACGGGCTTCTCATAAAGGCTGTATACACAGCAGGGACGCACATCGCTCGATCAGACGGCGCGCCCCTTCTACCGTGGTGGATCCCCGGCAGCGGCGCACTCGCGATGGTACTGCTGGTCCTTCCGCGACGGAGTCGCAAGACCTGACAAGCCTGGATGTCACGCCATCGTCTTCGCTGCCTGTCTTGGCGGAAGTCTGGGCTGCAGCGCGATCAACGGCAATAATGCCAGCACCTCCACCGGCACACCCCTCGGGACGTACTCCGTCGTCGTCAATGCCTCATCCGGCGGCGGCGCCGCCACCCAGCTGTTGACCGTGTCGATCACTGTCACGCAGTAACGACTTTCTCCATTTAACCGTGCGGGGAGCGCCCAGGCTCTCCCGCAGCCGCGTAATACCACCCACTGACTCCTGTAATCGACCGCAGACGCCAGCCGTGGATTGCCAAACTTATCGCTGGTAGTCTTAGTGCAGGTTGGCGAGTGTATCGGCTCGGACCGATCTGCGAACGAGGTGACCCGTATGGCGACAACGCAACAGCCCGCTGCCCCCATGGAAAGTCTCGAGAACTGGGATGAATTCCTCGAAGGCCGCTACCAGGAAGGCAAGTCCGAGGACGAGTTTCGCCAGTACGACAAGGACGCCAACCCCGGCGTTGCCGAGTTCTACCGCCTGAACCATGAGCAGCAGACCATGGCCTATGTGCTGGGCAAGGAGAAGGAGTACTTCGGCCTGACCCGCGGACAAAAGACCATCTGGGAGGCGGCCGAGTACCTGAACACGCTGGTCGACGACAGTGATCCGGATACAGACCTCACCCAGACCGAACACCTGCTGCAGACCTCTGAAGCGATCCGTCGCGACGGCCATCCTCGCTGGATGATCGCCACCGGTTTCGTGCACGATCTGGGCAAGTGCTTATGTCTCTACGGCGAGCCGCAGTGGGGTGTGGTGGGCGATACGTTCCCGGTCGGCTGCGCCTGGTCGAAGGAGATCGTCTTTCCTGAGTACTTCGCCGCGAATCCGGATCGCCATGTGCTCGAATACCGGACCGAGTACGGCATCTACCAGCCCAACTGTGGCCTCGAGAATGTGCACATGTCCTTCGGTCACGATGGCTACATCGCCGAAGTGCTCAGGAACCATCTACCGGATGAGGCACTCTACATGCTGCGCTTCCACTCCTTTTATGCCTGGCATAAACATGGGGCTTACCAGCACCTGATGAACGAGAAGGACCGCGCCATGCTGCCCTGGGTACAGAAGTTCAACCCCTACGACCTCTACTCCAAGGGCAACACCAAGCCGGATATCAACGCACTAAGACCCTTCTACGACGATCTTTTCGCCGAGTTCTTCCCCGGAAAAATCGCCTGGTAGCTCCCATGCAGCACGAGGAAACGCCGGCCCGGCGGCCGCTGCCGCTCGCTATTCTGTCGGACCTTCAGTTCTGGGTGCCGTTCGTCGTGTTGCTGCTCGGAATCGCCGTTCTTGTCTTCTGCGCGCGTTCCTGACGCACCGAAGCTTCGGTATCGCGCAACCCTCTAAAACGTTGCCTTCACCACGGTCAGCATCTGGCGTCCGTCTTCCGACGCCTCACAGCCCATCTCGCGTATCTCCCGTGGACCGAGTGTGTCCTGCATTTGGTCCTCGGTCGTTGCGCCGGCCTTGATCGTCGTGCGATGCATGACGATGTGCACATTGCGACCTTCATTGTTACGAATCAGCCAGCCACCGCTTGCCGGAGACGCCTGCTCACAAGGGTTATCCGGTGCTGTGTCGACCCATAATTTCACCGAAGCATCGTTTGGGGGTGAAGCCATCCCAGCCGGAATTGCCAGCAACGCCGGAAACAACAGCGCCGTGCGGGCGACAATCCATCTCGACATCGCGCCTCCAGGAAAAACGGCAGTTCTCCGATCGGCAAACCACAGAATGGTTGCCAAACGCGGGGCCCGGTGTGGGATCGATGGTGGCACTGCACCACATATGAGTCAAGAAAAATGGAGGTGGGGGTGTGCACGCCGTACCTTGGCGATTGGCCTTTGCTGCTCGATCGCAAGGCGAACCGAGGAAGTCTCGACTCGCGCAGTCGGTCAGCGCAACAGCAGCATCAGGGCCGCCGGGTGCCACTCCAAGATGGTGGTGACGAGTGCTACCAGTGCAAGGAGCGTGGACGAGATCAGCAGGGCCTTGACGGGGAGGGAGACCGGTTCACCCAGACTATCCTCCGGACGCACCCGAAAGACGCTGGAAGAAGAGCGAAGAAGACGGGCAGCGACTGCGACTCGCTCGCGCGGCAGGACAAGCATCACGCGCAAAAGTAACCCCGGGGCAAATCGGAGTATCGCGGCGCCAACCACTGCGCAGATGAAGATTCGCAGCTCCATTCCAACCTCGCTGCGCGATCATAAACACCAGAGAGTGACCTTGGCGAGTACTTTGGTGCGATTAAGTAATATATTTCGGCCCGTTCCCGCTATAGAACCAGCACCTATGCCCGCAATGGGAATGATCCACCAAAAGTTCGGGGCAACAACAAATGTGGGATGGGCGCGCCCGGAGCGAAGCGCGATGCTCATTCTATGCAGGTACCGCCCGATCTTGCGTCTCGCCTCAAGGACTTAGCTGTCACTCACGGTCGCTCGCCCGAGACCTTTCTACGTGAAGCGATCCGTCGACTGATCGATGAAGCAGGCGACGCGAATATTCCGTCTGAGGCCCATTCACACGCGACGATCACAGCCTTGGAAGGTGCGCCTCACCTGCATAGCGCATTTGTGCCGCAGCGACTCAGCATCTCCGTATACGAGTAGAGGCGCCCGCCTTCGAGTTCAGACGTGGCGCTTCTCTTTCCTTCTGCAAAACCTTCAGCTTACCCGGACCGCCTGCCTGCGTCGCGCCCTGCTTCGTCAGATGACGCGCAGGAGCAGGAGCACGAGCAGGATAAGCAGAATCAAGCTGAGGCCGCCGCCGCCGTAGTAGCCAATCCCTGGCCCCATCCGATAGCCGCCAAATCCAAAGACGATAACAAGAACAATGATCAGTGCGATAAGCATGGGATCTCCTGAAAACCTTTGAAGGATTCAGATGCGAAAAGCCGGTCTGCTGCTTGGAATGTTTTTTTAACCCATGCAGCGTAAGAGACGGGAAGCAAGAAAGAGCCGCATCTCCTTGTGGGCACGATCGTCACGATGAAAGTCGCTTGCCCACGAGTTAAGCCATCCAGCGTCGCTCTTCCCTTTGTTTGTTCCAAGTCGCGGATGCGGAATCGTCACTCGAAACAGTGTCTTCGAAGAGGACAACACACCGAGATAACGCGGCAGGCGCCCATGCCTCCACACCACGTCTGACGACCCGACTCATTCTCGAGAAAACCGAGGATCGGGGGGCCACTCTTCCACCGCATTCGACCGCCGGCCAGCCCTCAGCAGCATATCCGCGCATTCGAAACGCGCTTCAGCCCCACTTTCGGATCGCTTTCAGCATTTTCTTATTGACACTGTTCCCGCCTATCGCTTTACTACTTTTCACAGGCAATCGAAAGAAAAGCGCGATTCCACAACGAAAAGCGAAAGTCTTCGAGGCAAGCCCGTAGGTCCGGCGTTTCTCGGCCGTATCCCTTATTTCTGTCACTGACCCCCAGGAGGCCTCCCCATGCACAAGCAGTGGACTTTCGTATTTCTGTTCGTGCTGTCGCTCGTCTTCCTTCCCTTCCGATTCGCCTCCGGACAGGACTTTCGCGGCACCATCACCGGTGTTGTCACCGACGCATCGAAGGCTGTCGTTCCGAATGCCACGGTGAAGGTGCGCAATATCGATACAGGCGAAGTACGTACCGTGACGACGAACGCCTCCGGTCTGTACTCCGTGTCTTACTTGCATCCTGGCCAACACCTGGAGGTTTCCGTCGAAGCACCCGGCTTCAAGTCAGCTACTTATCCTCCCGTTGTCCTCAGCGTCTCCCAGGCAAGGACGGCTAATTTCGTGCTCCAGGTCGGAACTGCTTCGGAGGAAGTTACCGTCAACAGCGAGAGCTATCTGGTAGGGCTCGATACTGAAAAGGCGGATCGTGGCGCTGTGATTGATAACAAAACCATTACTCAGATGCCGCTCAATGGCCGCAATGCCCTGTCGCTGATGGACTACCTTCCCGGTGTGACCAACGAAGGCGGGGCCGGGAATGAAGGTCCCGGAATGAACGTAGAAGGCACCTCCTATTACACGGTCAACGGTACACCGCAGCAGAACACTGAATACACCATCGACGGCATGCCGAACAACGCATTGCCTTGGTACGCGATGAACACCCCGTCTTCCATCCCCTCCGTGGACGCACTCCAGGAGTTCAAGGTGACGACCAGCCCCTATGATGCACAGTACGGACGCACCGCCGCGGGCGTGGTCAGCATGGAGCTGAAATCCGGGACCAACGATCTGCACGGCACCGCTTACGAGTTCGCCAAGCGCGGCTTCCTGGATGCGAATAGTTGGGAGAACAACTACGCAGGACTCAATCGTCCGGCGCACACCGAGGACCAGTACGGCTTCGAAATCGATGGTCCGGTCTATATCCCTCATATCTACAATGGGCGGCGTAAGACATTTTTCATGTTTAATTACGAGCACTTCAAACAGGTGCTGCCGAACTTCCAGACCTATGACATCCCGAACGCAGCGTGGCTCCAAGGTGATTTTTCGAACTTCGTCGATGCCTCCGGCGCCCTGATGCCGATCTTCGATCCCACCACTGCAACGACCACGGATCCAACCCGGCAGATCTTCCAGCATGCCGGGCAATACAACCACGTCAATCCGAGCCGCTTCAACCCAATTGCGGTGAACGCGATCAATTCAATCCTGGCCGCAGCCAAGCCCACCACGCTCCGCTTCCCCAACGAACTGCCGTGGGAGCAGATCTGGGTGAACACGATTCCCTTCACCGCCAGCTCAAACAGTTACATCGTGAAATTGGATCAGATCTTCGGTGCCAAGGACCACGTATCAGGGAGCTGGTTACGCAGCTACAATCCATCGTTCTCTCCCAACACTCCCGCGAATGTCCCCTGGTATAACGGCGGAACCTACACGGAATATCACATGAATACGGGCGTCGACTGGGTGCATACCTTCCGCCCAAACCTACTCTCCGATCTCCGCTTCAGTTATCAGCGTTACTGGGATTCTGATGGTCCGACAGCAGCCAACCTGACTTACAACCCCGCGCAGCTCGGCTTCTCCCAGTCTCTGTTGAACCAGATTCCCTTAAAGCAGGGCTTTCCGAATATCAACTTCAGCATGCAGCAGCAGACTGCCGCGAACGGCAACGGCTATAACAACTGGCTGGCTATGTCCAGGGATTTTTATTACTTCCCGAATGATACCTATAGCCTCGCTCCAACCGTTACCTGGATCAAGGGAAAGCACAACCTCCGCGGCGGCCTGGACTTCCGCATCACTCACTCGATCAAGAATATCCAGAACTACAACTCGATCAGCATCACGAGCAATGGTCTAGCTACGTCGGAGTACTGGAACCAGAACAACTCGAATGACATTCCCTCGCTACCGGATGGAACACAGCTCTCGCAAAGTGGGAGCGGCAACGCTGTTCTCGACTTCCTGATCGGGCAACCGAACAGTGTCAACGTGCAGAACCAGGACATTCCCTATCTCACTTGGCACTATTACGCGCCCTGGATTCAGGATGACTGGAAGATCACTCCACGATTGACTCTGAACCTGGGCTTCCGCTACGACCTGAACGGACCGCCAAGCGCGCGCCATAACTGGTTCAGCGGTCCCTTCAATTACAACGTCACGAACCCCATCAACGCCGCGATCGGCGCCGGCAGCGGTCTGCCTACATTGAAGGGCGGCATCACCTATCCGACGAACGGTCTCCCCTGGGCGCGCGACTACACCAAATGGCAGCCTCGGCTTGGCTTCGCCTGGGCGGCGCGCCCGGGTACGGTGGTCCGCGGCGGGGCGGGGCGCACGGTGTTGAACTCCACCGAGGAGCCCGGCACGACGGGTTTTAACTACCCGCCGGTCTACGTAAACTCGCCCGACGGCGGCCGCACCTATTTCCCCAATAATCTCGGCAATCCTTATCCGACGGGTATCCCGGCTATCCTCGGCTCATCGCAAGGCCTACTTACGAACGTTGGCCGATCCATCTCCTACGCAAATCCAGACTACAAGCTGCCCAGTGTGGTAAATGGTTCAATGGGTGTCGAGCAGGCGATGCCTCACGACGGCAAGTTCGAGATCAGTTACGTAATGAGTCGTGCTTATGGACTAGAACAGAACTTCACCTCGGGCGACACGAACTTTGCTCTTTCCCAGAGCTGCAATGCCACACTGGGCTCACCCGCAAATCCTTATCCTCAGGGGAACTGCCAGAACCTGACCTCGAACCCTTTCTATAAAGTGCCCGGTGTCAGCGGCAGCCTGGGGCAGAATCAGCAGACGTCATTGTTGCAACTCGCACGCCCCTATCCCCAATTCACGGGAATTACAGAGACGCAAAATAACTGGGGCCACACCTGGTATAACTCGCTACAAACCACCTACCAGCAGCGTCTTGGCTGGGAGCAGGTCAACGCCTCCTATACGTGGTCGAAGACCATGCAGTCCGGCGGCTATCAGGACGACATCTACCTATTAAAGACGCGCAGCATCGCAGGAACCGACCGCCAGAACCGCATCACGCTCACCAGCGTCCTCAATCTTCCTATTGGCCGCGGCCTGAAGTATTTCTCGGGCATGAACCGTCCCTTGGATGCAGCGATCGGAGGATGGGAGCTGGCGGGTGACGCATTCTGGGAGAGCGGTCAACCAGTGCGCCTTCTGGATCTCTCCAAGAACATCGCCAACGGCACACCCATCTACAACATCGTCGGCAATATCCGGGCGCCCAAGCACAGCACGCCCGAGATCATCGACGCCGGCGTCAATCCATGCGTGGAGCTATGGAACAATGCCACGCCTACCCAGCTTGGGTACTACAAGATCTTCACCACCAACGGGCAGAGCGCGGCCTCCTGTGCCGGCAATGTAGCGTGGCAACAGGCCGCTCCGTACGCGCCCACATCGGTCCAGCCGTATACGGACCAGATCCGCGGACCGGGAGCGAATCAGATCGACATCAACCTGTCTAAGAACTTCAAGTTTACAGAGCGACTCACGCTCCAACTTCGCATGGAAGAGTTCAACGTGCTGAACCATCCTACCTGGTACGGCCAGGTGGATATGAATCCCACCGACACGAATTTCGGGACGGTGAACAAGATCCTGACCGGAGGACAGTCCAATAACCCGCGCGAGGGCCAGTTAGGTGCGAAGCTGGTTTGGTAACACGTTTGGACGCTTGTTACGACTGCAGGGCAGTCTCTCCACAGAGGCTGCCCTGCATATTTATTTTGTGGGGGGCCAATGTGTTCGCTTCACTGATTCGCCGTTCCGGGGCTTGGTATCGGTCCCTATGTCCTCGATGTGTATCGTTGACGGCAGGAGCAATTTTCCTGCTGTGCGGTTACAGTTCGAGCGCTCAGAATGCACCGCATCCTTCTGTATCTCTAAGTTTCACTCCGATTGCGCCGCACGTACTGGGCGATCCCCCATTCCGGATTACGGCTGCATCGCCGAGCCCGGGCGCTTTGACATATACGGTCCTGGGTGGCCCGGCAATTCTCTCCGATGACGTTCTGACAATTACCGGTGGCGGAGTGATACGACTTTCGGCCAAGCAGGAAGCTGCCGGCTCCTATGGAGCCATGACGGCTCGTACAAATTTTACTGTCAGTACTGCGACCTCACGGACGATGCAGTTCACCCAAACAGGCAGCGTCGTGAAGTCAGCTATCTCATCGGATACGCCGAACTTTCTCTTCCTCGATAGCAACGGCCGGTTCTTCCTGCAGAATGCCGTCAGCCAGTATGACAAGATTCCCGCGAATCATGTCTGGGAACTCTATACAGGGAAAGATGCACACGATCCTCATCTGAAGCTATCGAAGGCTAACTCTCAGTTCGATACCCAGTCGATGTGCACAGCCGGCAACCCTGTGTATCGAAAGCTCTATGGCGTTCCCGGTATGTTACCCCGACGCGGCTCATTCGAGGATGGAAACTTCTGCGATCTGGTAGGCGTGTGGGTAGATCCCGACACGGGCGACTGGTATGGTGTGGTGCACAATGAGCTGTACCCGAATATTCCGCGAATTGACGTAATCTCCTACGCCATCTCGAAAGATCACGGGAAGACATGGAAGCTGATGAACGCCATCGCAGCTTCTCCCTATGGAGCAGCCAACAAGAAGAGCCCCTATTACGATTATGGCGAAGGCGATCCCCGCCTGGTGGTAGACACCGGCAGCGGATACTTCTACCTCTTTTACAACAGCCGAATCTTGAAGCCCTCCGGAAAAGAATTCAGCGCGCATGAATGGGAGCACGTATCGAGGGCTCGGATTCGCGACAAGATGGCTTCTGGATCCTGGGAGAAGTACTACAAGGGCGGATGGAGTCAGTCGCCGGGCATCGACTGGACCTGCGATGCAACAAGCTCTTCACCCTGCAGGCCAGGGGGAACGGAGACTTCATTGAGCAGCAGCATAGGCGCCGACAATGATCCGGCAATCGGCCAGACATTCATGCAACCGAATTCCACGCACTCCACTCCTGGCATTGCGGCCTATAGAAATAGCACACTCCACACTGCAAGTGTGTCGTGGAATGTGTATCTCGGAAAGTACATTGCCTTTGCCGAGGATAAAGACCGATCTCCAAAGTCCAGTGACTATGACGACCCGGCCGACGTGATGTCGTTCTATGTCTCGGACGATTTGGCCACCCAGAAATGGACATACGCCGGCAGCGTGCCGTACAGGAGTGCATCGTGGTATCGATGGTTTGTGGATCCGGGAAATCTCACCTCGGATGCGGTGATTGGCGATACATTCTTGGCTTACTGCTCGATCAGTTGCAGCGACCCTAAAAACGACTCCGAATACATAACGATAGCTGCCTCATTTCACCCGGATGCCACACCGCCCACGTATTTTCAGGGGGCAACCGGCTCGGGTAATACGACCCGCCCCTACTTGATCGCTCATCCGAATGCACCCCAGCCAGACCCCGCATCCAAGTCGGACTTTTGGAGTGTTGTCCCTGTTCCTCAGGATGGCGGATTCTTCACAATTCAGCACGGAAAGAAGTATCTCGGTGTCGCCGGCAGCAACGCCGGCCGTGCCTGGGGCGCTAAGGTGAAGCTGGCATCTCCTATTTCCGCAGCACACGGCCACACGGAAATGTCGCGGCAACAGTGGTATTTCGAGCGCATACGCTCTGACCATGGCGTACCGCTGGTAACAGCACAGTACCGGCTCATCAATCGATACAGTGGACTTGCACTCAGCTTCGCCGGAGAGGCCCTGGCCGCAAAGAGACGGATCAATGCAGTTACGGCGCCGGTCCGGGACTGGGATGCACCTGCCGGAACGTTCAAGGTTTGGAAGGCTGCCGATCAGGAGCTGGTCTTTTACGAAGCAACCAGTTCCACGAAATAATACGCCGCACCTCAAACGGCAAATGCTGCGTCTCCTTCTTCCCGCTTTTTCCTACTGTGAGCCGGCTGCCGCAGCAGATGCCGTGGGCAGAACGATCTTGGGCGGCTTTGCATCCGCCGGACGCGTCACGAGATCGTTGTACTTCATTGAGCTCGTCTTGAATCCGCCCGCAGTCAGGTAGAAGCGATCGCCATCGACGCCGGCCGCTCGATCCAGTCGGTCCGCGTACTTCCCGCGCGCGGTGTGGGTGAATCGCGCTTGCAGCAGCTCCGTCCACTTTCCATCCGTGGTTTGGATGAACTGATTGCCGAATTCTGCAAGCCGTTTCTGCTGGCCGTTGGCTCCGTTGAAGTCTTCGTTAAAAGAGTAGAGGTGGCGCAGATAGCCTCCATCCTTCGGTGCGCGGAAGCTGGCGATCATGCCCCAATTGTGCTTCTCGGGAAAGTAAAAGTACGCGGTATACACCGTAGTCTCGCCGCTGGGCACCGCGTGCACCAGGAACCGGTAGGTCTTGCCCGTCTTCCATGGATAGACCAAATGGCTGTGGCCGCCAGTGCCCTCGTTGCCGAAGTCTGAAGCAAAGACGCCGGGCCCCTTTGCCAGCAGCGTGACTCGGTTGTCTGTGGCGACCTTACTCCGGTCCACAGCCTCTGCGCCGCTGTCCCAGACCGAGAAGATGATGCGGCGTTCCGTAGGGCTATTGACCTGGATGCCGAAGTAGCCGCGGGCAAAGCCGCAGGCCTCGTAGTAGGACCAGATCGGGTCTGTCTTGACCGTGACCTCGTTATAGAACCACTCCACCTTTGCATCCTGCGGGATCGGATAGTTCAAGTGCACGGATGGAGCGCCTCGCTGCGGCGTCAGGTTGAAGAGGGCATTCTGTGTGGCCGCGCCGGTCAACAGCAGCGCGTCGAGATCTCCAAAGGTTGCGCCGGATTTCTTGAGCCCCGTCAATGCAAAGCGGAAGGCCTTCGTATCTGCCACCGTGATGGTGCCGAATGAGACCGTCATTGGCGCTGATGTACCCACGATCTCTTTGGCCGGCAATGCCCTGCCATTGACCCGCATACGGAGGGTACTGCGCTCGCCGACCGGAAGCTGGAGGCGCAGAGCAACGTGTAACGGGCCAGTGGAGCGGATCTGGCCGTACCACGCCACCGTGGTATGGGGATCCTTCCATCCGCGAATTGGATCCATGTCGCCGATGTCCAGCGCCTCCGGTGCAGGCTCGGTGTAGGCGGTGAAGGCCGGCAGAGTGAGCGGAGTGGGATCGGCGGCATGCAGGCCAGTGACCGCTGCCAGGAACAAGGAGGCCGAGAGCAAAAGACGACGGGAGACGCGGAATGCCATAGGGAGGACTCGCTAGAGACGCTGCGATTCGGAACCAGAAGCAGTATATCGAAAGTATTCGACATACAATTCGAAAACTATATTTCGTTTTTGCGTCCCGTTAGACCTGCCTGCACTGCATCCCGAGTCATTCCGCTGCCACTTTCGATGTTGACCCCTCCTAAGGGTTCACCATCGCTCTCCATTTCTGTGTGAGCGCCGTGTCGGCATAGGCCTTGACGTAAAGACCACCCACGACCGAACGTGCCAGAAAGCCCTGCCCTGCGCCCGTCTTGGTGTCATACCAGTCGGTCAGCGGAACCCGGCTGGGTGTCTCGTTGACCCACACAGCAAGAGGTGCCATGAACTGCAGGAACTGCTCCGGCTTGTCAGCCAACGTTGCTGTCCACAGCTCCCAGTCGAGCTTAGTGTAGTCTTTGCGGCTGTCCAGCGGCAGTCCATAGCGGTTCAGATGCTTCAGGTAAAACGCGATTTCCGTATCGCGCACGTTGGGCGGAAACAGGTCGAGCTTCAGCAGCTTATCCCACACCAGGTTGTACTTCTGGCTCCAGGAGCCGGGCACGTCGAAGGCGAGCTTGTAGTGGTCCCCATCGCGGGCCATCGTCTCCCATTTCGCCGCCATGCCATGCGCTGCCTGGCGGTAGTCGCGCGCCACGTCGTGCTTCCCGAGAGCGTCGGCGAGGCTGGCGTAGGCTCCCAGAGCATCAATGGCCTTGATGGATAGATTCGCGTTGTGTGCGAGGTGACCGGCAAAGTCGTCCGTACTGAGCTGCCGCTCCGGATCGAGACCCTTCTCCCGCACATATTTTGCCCAGGTGCTCAGCTGCGGCCAATACTTCTGGGCGTAGTGGTGGTCGGCGCTGGCACGGTCGAGCGCCGCAGCCAGGATCAGCAGATTGCCGCTCTCCTCCACTGGCATTTGGTCTTCCACCGTAGCCTCGCCGCCGCCGTACACCTGTCCATCGGCCAGCGGGTATTGCCCGAGGTCATGCGGTGCGAACGGGAAATGCCAACGCGAGGATGCAGCGTAGTCCATCACCGGCGTCATCTGCGCCTCAAGCAGACGCGGATTGAAAAAGAGAAAGAACGGCGCCGAGGGATAGAGCACATCGACGGTGCCGATATCGCCGTTCGAGGAGTTCTCTTTCGCGAAGAGGTAAGGCGTCCCGTCCCGGTCCGCAACCAGTTTGTGCGCGGCCAGGGTCTGGCGATAGGCCAGAATCGCCAGGTTGGCATAGTCTTCGCCGCCTGCTTTGGTCAGATCCTGATGGAGTTCGGCGTCATACTGTGTTCCTCGCCGTTCGAGCTCCGCATATTGATGTTCAGCGGCCTCCAGCATCTCGGATACCGGCATGTTATTGCGTTGCCAGTAGGGGCGCAGCTTGCGCTCCATCAGCTCGATCGCGTAGCCCTCTGTGTAACTCAGCAAGACGTGGCGCTCCACTGGTGTCGTAGAGACGTTGCCCAGCGAAAAAACGACGGCCGCATGGGCAGCGCCGCCCCAGGGCGTCGCCGGCATCGATGCATCGTCGCTCGTAGGCAGAGTGCCTTTCTCGGTAAAAGAGTTCACGGCATTGGGAACAAGCGCCGTCTGCGCACTCGAACTGCGTGGGACGCAAAGGCGGAAGTAGCCCCAATCGATGCGCAGCTTGTCCCCGGAGCGGTTCAGCACGCGCTGGTCACGCGAGCCCATCTGCATCTCTTCAAGGGATGCGGTCTGCAAACGGCCCCAGGTCGCCGCCTCATTGTCTTCGTTCACGGCCAGTAGCGGGCTGGCGTCGAGCATCACGGAGACGTCGTGCGGCTTGCCATCGTTGCCGGCCACCTTCCAGCTCAGATAGGTCACCGGGCGCGAGAGCAGGTCGAGATCCTGAGGGAAGGCCGGCGTGAAGAATGTAACGGTCAGGGAGATGCCGGCCCCGGCGAATGTGTACGTCGTATGCGTCGCAGCCACGGTGACACTTGTCTGCGGCATAGGCGGCACATCCCTCGGATCGTTCCCCATGTATCGATAGGTCTTGCCATCCACACGTAGAAGGCCGCTGAGTGGCTGGGGGGTTCCTGTCCAGTGGCGCGTCGGCCCGTCGGTGAGTTTGTCATTCATCGACCAGACGCTGAAGTAGGGGTCATGCGCGATGAGCGGGACGGCCGGAGGGCGCTCGGCGCCGTGCACCGCGAGTGGCGCAATCAGGACAACAAAACATGTCACCAGCCGAAGAATCCATCGATACATCTCTGCAACGTCTCCATCCATGCAACCGCTTACTTCCTGGACCCATACCGTTCTCGTCACTTGTGCTCCTCATGTGATTGCATTCGATTCGCCAACGGTCGTCCGCTTGACCCGTCCGAACTGCCGCCTTGCTGCCATGCTACTCTGCCCGATATGCGGGTGACTGTCTCAACGACGCGGCCGTTTCACTCAGCGATCCTGTCGAACGCGCTGGTCAAGCACGGTGCGCGTGTCCGCATCTACACTTCTGCGCCGCGTCGCTACTTCCGCCGGCTCGACCCGAGCGTCGCCATCACCCTGGTGCCTTCTCTGCTGCAGACGGCGATGCACTTCGTGCGTATCGGTGTCTCGCCCGAAATGCTGAATCGCGACTCCTGGGTATACGACCATTCGGTGGCCGCGTTGATCCGTCCCGGCGATCTCTTTATCGGATGGGCCACCGCATCACTCGCCACGGCACGCGCCGCGCGCCGGCGTGGTGCTGCCTTCGTACTGGACCGCGCCTGCCCGCATGTGGATTTTCAGCAATCGATCGTAGAGCGGGAGTCGACGATGCTGGGAGTTCCCTATCATCCGCAGCCTGCTTGGTTCCGCGAACGTCAATTAGCCGAATACGACGAGGCGCAGCATATCCTTGCGCCGTCCGAGTACACGCGTGCGACATTCTCCGACGCCATGCAGCAGAAGATCGTCAAGGCACCGCTGTTCGGCCGCTGCCGCTTTCCGGAGCAGACACATCCGGAACGCCATGCCGAGTTCACGGTCGGTGTAGTCGGAGGGGATCCGCTACGCAAGGGTTATGCGTATCTGCTGGATGCGTGGCGCCGGCTCGCTTTGCCGCGGGCTCGGCTGCTGATCCGCAGCGATGCGGATTTCGCTCAATATCCCGGCCTGCGGGAACGCATGGCTGGCCTGGACAACGTGGAATTGATCCGTTACGTGCCCGACATCAACGACTTCTATCAGCGGTGCGATGCCTTCGTGCTTCCATCTGTCGATGATGGCTTCGGCATGGCGCTCTTCGAGGCGATGGCGAACGAAGTCCCCTGCATCGCAACGACGCACTGTGGAGCGTCGGAGCTGCTGACCCCGAGCCGTGACGGTATCGTGGTGCCACCATTCAACGCCGAGCTGCTTGGCGAAGCACTGCTCTCGCTCTATGAGCGCGAAGAGCTGCGACGCTCGCTCGCTGCAGCTGCGCGGACGACGGCGGGAACTCTGGGCCGCAATGAAAGTTCGCCGCTCTACGATGCGGCTATCGGAGGCCTGTTCGATGCGCTGCATCCGGGGTCGTCTGTTGTCTCTACCACACACTCTGCCGAAATGTGACTTGAACCGGGATTAGAGCAGAAGCCGGGATGATGCTCATGTGTTGAGCGAGGCGATGTAGGCATTTTCTTTGGCGAAGTGCCTGACGAGAGTAGCGTTTCACCTTACATCACCCGGCTTCTGCTCTAGCGTCACAAGTTACGAGTCTTATCTACCGGATCACTTCGATACGAGGCTGGAACGGCAGTAGCACACGACTCCGAACACGTCTGCAAAACGCGAGAAAGCCCCCTCTCGTACCTTTATAATGACCACAGAATGCAATCGCAGGGTCTGAAGGCTGACATTCTCGTCCCCAAAGAGTTTGTCTGGTGGGCGTTCCTAGCCTTCGCCACTGATCCCCTAAGCCCGTTTGAGCACATCCACTTTGTGTCGCAACTGAGCGATTCCTCGGACGTGGCCATTCTCGATTCTCGTCTTCTGCCGCAGGACGACGTCGTGGTCAGCAAGAAGCGCCTGACCATCGTTCTGCTCTGGGACGGCTATCAGAGTTATCTGCAGCGTCAATCCATCATCGATCACACCCGGCATGTGGCACAGCAATTTGAGGTACGGGTGGTTGGCGATACCAGCGAACTGGAAAATAAACACTCGATCTCGTGCGCACCCTTGTTTGTGCAGCGAAGCGACGTCTATGACCAAAGCATTCTGTCTCGTGAACGTTTGAAGAAATTTTCCTTCGATGAGCCGTTCTCTCGGTTTGCTCTCCTTCACAGATCCGAGATGCTCAGCGTGAAGTCGTTCCTGCATCTGGCCACAAGCCGGCGGCTGGCCAAGTATAAGGAAAGCGAGTTTGTCTACTGTGGGCAGTCCGGCATGGCAACTCTGCAAAGCTATGCAGACGAATATGGCGTAGGTTCGGTCGTGTTTCGCGACGATGCTCAAGCCCGCGCTTCGGAGCGTGCGTTTCTTTCCGAGTGGCTGTCAGCGATGCATCGGCGTCCAGATCATTGGGCCAACCGGATTATCCTTCGAGCGCTCCTCAGGGTCATTGCCCTCAGATGGTTAAGCGAATCTCACGATCAGGAGGTGTTCATGAACATTTATCCTGATCCCAACGTGAACGCGTACCAGGCAGGCCTGCTCTTCAAGAAGCACGTATTCCTCGATTTCGGCGGCATCAACGGCGATGAAGCAATCTACCCACGTTCCGCAGACATCCTGTTTCACAGACGAAGGTTCATTCGATTCGATCTAAGAGAAGCAATGCGGAGACTCCAGGAGGTAAATGGAAGCAGCGACGCAGCTTCGGGAGAATTCCTATCGTGGTACGCTCAGGCCGTATTCCATCGGCTGCACGAGTTGCATCCCCAACTCGCAAACAGCGGTTCCGGTGCTTACGAAGGCCAGTCGTAACAACGTCTCTCTCGTCTCTGTCTATCCTCACTCCTTCATCGTAAGGTTAAGGCAGCAGCAAAAATTATGAGTTCAGTGAAGAGCAGACTCGTTGCCGGCCTTGGCGCCAACACCTTTGCGAAGGCCAGCGCTGCGATCGTGCCCATCGTCTCTGTTCCGATCTTCCTTAGTCATTGGGGCACCAGGCTATATGGAGACTGGCTGCTGCTGAATGCGGTTCCCACTTATCTCATGCTGAGCGATATCGGCTTTGGGAGCGCTGCGGCCAACGAGATGACCATGCTGGTCGCTTCCGGAAAACGGGAGGAGGCGACTACCGTCTTCCAAAGCGTATGGGTACTGCTGACCCTGCTCTCCGTTTTGATTGGAGGCGCGTTGCTGGCAGTCACCTGGTTTGTGCCGGTCACCCGGTGGCTTCATATCAGCGTTCTGAGCCCAGCGGATACCCGTATGATCATTCTCCTGCTGGGCATCAGCGTCCTCTTCGGGATGCAGGAAACGCTCATCCAAGGCGTCTTCCGGTGTGTGGGTCAGTATGCGTTCGGCACTGTAATCAAAAGCCTTCTCAGTACGGCGAGCTTCGTCGGCACCATGATTTTTATCATCGCTGGGATGAGGCCGCGGGGCATTGCTGCCGTATTTTTCCTTATCAACGTCTGCGGCACCGTTATCTTGTGGGCGCTTCTACGCAGCAAGGTTCCTTGGCTGCATTTCGGAACGCGGCATGCCAAGTGGAAGACGATTCGCCGACTCAGCTCTCCCGCTATCTCCTTCATGGGCTTTCCTATTGGAAATGCCTTGAGCCTGCAGGGTGTGCTGGTGGTGATCGGCCACATGCTGGGGCCGGTTGCCGTCGTCACTTATAACACTGCGCGGACCATCTCCCGCACGGCGACGCAAGCCATGCAGCTGATCAACAATGCGGGCTGGCCGGAGGTGTCAACTGCCTTTGGCGCCGGCGATCTGGATATGACGCGCTGGATCCACCGGCGGCTCTGTCAGGTGTCGGCCTTCTTATGCATCCTGGTGATCCTGGCCGGGGTGGTAGTCGGGCCATTTTTGTGGCAGCACTGGACGCTGAATAAGATCGTGATTGAGCCGCTGCTGCTCAATCTGCTGTTCCTGCAGATGTTCGTCACGTGCTTCTGGTATACGAGCTCGGTCATCCTGGCAGCCACGAATCGCCATCAGGTCTTCGCTCTTGTCTTCCTCGGATCCACGGGCTTCTCACTTCTACTGACGTGGCTGGCGCTTCGCTTCACTTCCGCGGGCCTGCCGGGTGTAGCCGCTGCAAACGTAGTCGGAGAGATCATCACAGCGTCCTATGTGCTGCGCAAGAGCCTGGCTCTGATCGGGGACAACATGCCTGGGTTTCTTCGCAGCATGCTGCGAGTCCCTGGACTCCATTTCAGACGTCAGGCGACGTGACAGGTCACATCTTGTAGCGGCCCATGTCCTCGTCGTTGAGTCCCTCAAGAAAGCGGCGCAGCTCCTCCGGTGAGGTATCCCTGGCTCCGGGATCGAGCTTGGCGAGCCGCAATACCTCTTCGCTGACGAAGATAGGGCAATCACAGCGCAGCGCGAGAGCGATGGCGTCCGAAGGGCGTGCGTCGATGGTGACAAGCTCGTCCTGCTGACGCATCCAAACGACCGCGTAGAAGGTGTCGTTGCGCAGTTCGGTGACAACAACCCGTTCTACCGAGGCATTGAGTCCGTTGACCAGGTTGCGCAGCAGATCGTGTGTCATGGGGCGCGGTGTCGCGGTCTTCTCAATCTCGAGCGCGATCGCGTTAGCTTCATAGAGGCCAACCCAGATCGGCAGCACGGTATCGCTGTGCAGGTCCTTGAGGATAACGATGGGCGCGTGGGTGCTGGGGTCCATCACCAGTCCGCGGATCTTCATCTCGATGTCCATCGTCGTCTCCTCCCTGATTCGATGTTAGACCGCACGGCCGACCAGGCTGTTGGGAAAGCTGTGCGTCACTTCCACCGGAACATAACTTCCCGGCGCAGGCAGGATTGACCCGCTCGTCGTGAAATTCAGCGTGATGTTCTGTGAGGTACGTCCGTTCACCTGTCCACGCTGCGGATTGTGGCCTTCAACTGCTGCTTCCACGATCCGACCGATGTGCTTGGTGTAATTAGACCTTTGCCACTCGCGCTGGCGGTTAAGGAGGGCCTGCAGTCGTCTGCCCTTCTCTTCGTCCGGGATAGCGTCGATCATCACCAACGCCGGTGTATTCGGACGAGGCGAGTACTTGAAGGCGAAGACAGCGTCGTACTGCACCGTCTCCAGCAGGCTGAGCGTCTCTTCAAACTCGGCGATGGTTTCGCCTGGAAAGCCGACGATGATGTCGGTCGTCATGCTGATGGGGCGGCGTGCGCTCTTGACCCAAGAGATGCGCTCCAGGTACTGGTCGCGGGTGTATTCGCGCTGCATGCGCTTGAGCGTGGTGGAAGAGCCGCTCTGGACGGGCAGGTGCACGTGGTTGCAGAGCGTGGGCACGGCCTCGATGGCTTCTACGATGTCCCGCGTGAAGTCGCGCGGGTGCGAGGTGGTAAAGCGCACGCGGCGGATGCCCGGCAGCTCGCCCATGGCGGCCAGTAGCTCCGCAAAGCTGCGCTTCCCTTCCGGGTCGCGGTAGCTGTTCACGTTTTGACCCAGAAGCTGAATCTCGGTGTAGCCGCTGTCGGCCATGCGGCGGCCTTCGGCAAGCACTGAAGTGGAGGTGCGGCTGCGCTCCTTACCGCGGGTGTAGGGCACGACGCAGTAGGCGCAGAACTTGTCGCAGCCTTCGACGATGGTGATGTATCCGCGATACGGGTTCGTGCGTGCGGTGAACTCGGTTTCGAAGGTCTCGTCGGTCTGGCGGTCGTCGAGCCCCGCGATGCGGGTTTCACCGGCTTCGAGGCGGGCAAGCATCTCCGGCAGTTTTCGGTAAGAGGCCGAGCCGGAGACCAGTGAGACATAGGGCGCGCGCTCGAAGATGGCCTCGCCCTCCTGCTGCGCCACACAGCCTAGGACGCCGAAGCGCTTACCCTGCTTCAGCAGCTTCTTTGTGTCGTTGAGCCGGTTGAACACCTTCTGTTCGGCCTTGTCACGAATCGAACAGGTGTTGTAGAGGATGAGGTCGGCTGCCTCTTCGGTATCGACCTGGCTGTAGCCCTGTTGATGAAGCGTCCCGATGACCTTCTCTGAGTCATGGACGTTCATCTGGCAGCCGAAGGTCTCGAGGAAGAACGTCTTTTCTACCGCCATACTGGATGCGAGTATAGAGCATTCTGCTGGCAGAAGAGCGGATCGAGGCACATGACGGAGCAACCACGCACCGGTGAAACTCCCCTGGCACAGGGAACACAAAATCACTGCTTCGGCTGCGGCGAAGCCAATCAGACCGGGCTGCAACTAAAGTTCTTCGTCGACGGAGAGAGCCGCGTGCTCTGCCGCTTCCGCCTCGATCTGCGCTTTCAGGGGCCGCCCCGTCATGCGCATGGAGGTATCATCGCAACGCTTCTCGACGAGGCGATGAGCAAGGCCAATCGGCGGCGCGGCATCACTGCGATGACGCGGCAGATGTCGATCGACTACCGCCGCCCTGTGCCACTTGAAAAGGATCTCCTAATGGAGGGTTGGTCGGAGAGCGATAGCGGCCGCAAGCACCGCTGCTCCGCCGAAATACGCGATGCCGGCGGATCTGTTCTAGCCTCGGCCACCGGCTTGTTCGTTGAGGTGAAGCTGGAGGCGCTCCTTGAACGCATGCAGCAGGTCGCCGAATAACATGACGCCCTCGGCCTTACACTGGTAACAACCCAATCCCAACAGGAGACAAAGGCTGGATGGAACAGGCACAGATCGATACGCAGCTTACCGCAATCTTTCGCGACATCTTCGACGATGATGAGCTGACGTTGCGTCCCGAGATGACCGCAGCGGATGTAGATGAGTGGGACTCTTTCAACCACATCAACCTGATCGTGGCAACGGAGGCGAAGTTCGGCATCAAATTCCAGACTGCCGAAGTTGAATCGCTGAAGAATGTGGGCCATCTCGAAGAACTGATCGCCAAAAAGCTGGCCGCGCAGGGACGCTGATCGCGCAGTGCCGGATCCATCGCAAGACCCATCCCCCGGCCTTAAGACCTCATCCCGGCAATTCCGGTACTACCTCGCGGTTGTGCTGCTCACCCCGTTGCTGGGCATCGTGCTTACCATCCCGCTGGCGGGCTCCCAGGGGTTTCTTCGTATCTCGAGACGGACTCTCTGGCATGCGACAGAGTACCGCTTCATCGCGCCCCCCCATCGGAATTGCGATGTCGTGATTGCGGGCGATTCCTCCGGCATGATCGGCGTTGACCCGCATGCGCTCGAGGCCGGTACGGGCTGGACGACCTGCAACCTGGCTCTGCCCTACATCGGAACGGCGCTGGTCGGTACACGTGTACTGGACGACTATCTGGCGCACAACCGGCCGCCGCGTTTCATTGTGTTCCACCTGAATGATGACCACCTCCACAGGCCGGTGTTGGACGAAGACAACGGCATCGTGGATGGATTGTTGATGGCGGACGAGCACTTCCCGTTCGTCGAGCGGTTGCGGCTCTTTGTCTTCCACCCATTGCAATCGCTGCGCTTTGTTGCGTCGGTGTGGAAGGAGTTTCTGGCCACCCAACCGATTCTGAGGCCGGACTGGACGGGCAATTCCTACGAGCGGGACATGCGCGAACAGCATGCCGAGCGCGGCTGGATGCCGGAGGCGGGCACGACGCAAAGTATCGTATGCGGATGGCAGCCGCCGCAGGTGTGGACGGACGCCGCTTATCTGAGAGAGTTGACTGCTCGCTACACCCGCAATGGCACGCAGGTCGTGATTTGGGCGAATCCTGCACGCGACTGCGACAAGTTCCTCTCGGTCTACCGCCGGAACGCGCTGGCGCTGGGGCTGCCGCCGACTGTCGTCTATGACCGCTCGTTGTTCTTCGACGCTTTCCACCTCAATACGGAGGGCGCCGCACGCAATGCAACGGAGCTGGCGGCCTACCTCAAATCACGGGTGAAGACGACGGGCGTGCAGAACCCGCCTCAGAACTGAAAGTAGAGGAAGCGGCTGGTATCTTCCAGGAATGCGAGGCAGACCAGCAATGCCGCGGCCAGAGTCAGCGCCCAAGCCAGGTTCGGCCGCCACAGCAGCCAACGGCCCAGCATGCCGGGCTGCGGATGCGTCCCCTCGTCCGAACCAAAGCGCGCCAGAATCTCTTGCGTATTCGGCAGCAGCCAGACCGCGGCAAAGAGCAGCGGCAACAATACGATGGGTTTGCGTAGCGCGGCGAGTGCGTGCACTCCCATGCCGCCCCTGCCCGCCATCGATGCGAACAACGCGAAGGCGCCTGAGGTCGAATCGGCCCGGAACAATACCTGCGCAAGGATCACGCAAAAGAGCGTCAGCAAGACCGAGGCGGCATGGTTCAGCCGCGCACGCAATGGCGACGGGGATCTGGATGGCTTCTTGCGGAAGATGCGCCAGGCATGGTTCGTCGTCAGATAAATGCCATGAAACAGGCCGAAGAGCAGAAACTGTGTGCCCGCCCCATGCCACACCCCGATGATGAGCATGGCGACGAGCGTGGGAAACGCCACCATGCTGGTGAAGCCTTCGATTGTGGCCGATCCCTTGCGCGAGACCTTCTTGCCTTTGGCAATGCGCCGCCGGTTCACCGCGAGCGAGATCGGGTTATAGAGATAGACGGTGACGTAGCGGGTCAGCGTCATATGCCATCGCGCCCAGAAGTCGATGATGTTCGCGGCCTTGTAGGGCGAAGCAAAGTTCAGCGGGAAGCGGATCGACAGCATCCGCGCCAGACCGATCGCCATGTCGGAGTAGCCGGAGAAGTCGAAGTAGAGTTGCATCATGTAGCTGAAGACGCCGATCCAGGCCTGCAACAGTCCGAGGCCATGAGGCGCACCGAAGGCTGCGTCCGCGAACGGCGCGATCGTGTCCGCGATCATCACCTTTTTGAAGAGCCCCATGATGAACCAGCTCAAGCCGACGGATATATCGTCCGCGCGCAAGCGATAGCGGCGCTGCTCCCGGAACTGCGGCATGATCTCGCTGTGGTGCAGGATCGGACCGGCGATGAGATGGGGGAAAAATGTGACGAAGAGCACATATTCCGGCAGGTCCTGCGGTTCGGCTGCGCCCTGACGCAGATCGACCAGATACGCGATCTGCGTGAAGGTGAAGAACGAGATGCCGAGCGGCAACAGCACACCGGCGAACTGGTGATGCAGGCGCAACAATTCACCCAAACCGGTGAGCGCCGGAAATAGGTACTTGTAGTAGAAGAGCAGCAGCAGATTGCCGCAGATACCGACTAGCATCGCCGCGGAAGCGAGCCGATCGCGCTGCTGCCAGCGCGTAATGGCGCGGGAACAGACGAAATTGAAAAGGACGGAACTGCCCAGCAGCCAAAGAAACTCCCGCCGCCACACGCCGTAGAAGACCAGCGACATGAGACCGAGCCAAAGGACAACGGCCCGGCGGCTCACCTGCCCGGCCAACTGATAGCCGGCTAGCGTGATGGGCAGAAAGAGAAATAGGAAGCCGAAGGAGTTGAAGAGCATGTGGAGGCTGGCGATAGAGTAACGGATGTTCGTCACATCCGTAGCTGCAAGAGCCTAGGGGCTAGCTCTCGACCACTGCTAAACTAGTAGGTTGAGAGCAGCGGCAAATCGCCCGTTGCGGAGGATAGACGACCATGGCACAGCACAACGGCGCGGCACAGAACGGCAATGGAGCAAAGGGCAGCGAGGCGACTGGATTGCGCCTGAAGGTCGGCCTGGCCGAGATGCTGAAGGGCGGCGTCATCATGGACGTCATGAACGTGGAACAGGCGAAGATCGCCGAGCAGGCGGGCGCCATCGCGGTCATGGCACTGGAGCGCGTTCCGGCGATGATCCGGGCCGAGGGTGGCGTGGCCCGGATGGCGAACCCAAAGCTCATCAAGGAGATCATCGCAGCGGTCTCCATCCCGGTGATGGCGAAGGCCCGCATCGGACACTTTGCCGAAGCGCAGATCCTGCAGGAACTCGGTGTCGATTTCATCGATGAGAGCGAAGTGCTGACCCCGGCCGACGAAGCTCACCACATCGACAAACACGCCTTCAAGACGCCCTTCGTCTGCGGCGCACGCGATCTGGGGGAGGCGCTGCGCCGCATCGCAGAGGGTGCTGCGATGATCCGCACCAAGGGCGAGGCGGGTACCGGTGATGTCGTCCATGCCGTGAAGCATATGCGCCAGATCGTGCTGGAGATGCGGGCGCTCACCGTGCTCAGCGATCAGGAGCTGTATGTCGCGGCAAAGGAGCATCATGCGCCCTATGAGTTAGTTCGCATGGTGGCTAAGAGCGGCAAGCTGCCTGTTCCCAATTTCTCTGCCGGCGGCATTGCGACGCCCGCCGATGCTGCTCTGATGATGCAGCTTGGTGCAGAGTCTGTCTTCGTCGGCTCCGGGATTTTCATGAAGGAGCGGGCTACGCCACTCGATGTTGAATGCGACAAAAGCGGGAAGTTGAACAACCCCGCAGAGCGTGCCGACGCAGAATCTCGCGCGAAGGCGATCGTCATTGCAACCACTCATTACAACGACCCGAAGACTCTCGCCGACGCGAGCGAACAGGTCACCGGTGCGATGAAGGGCCTGGCCGTGGCGGCTCTGGAAGAGAGTCAGCTGCTCCAGACTCGCGGCTGGTAAGCACAGATCCTCCGGCGCGATACCGTTCGATAGTTCCGTTTCAAAAGTTCAGGGAAGCTCTCGATTTGCCAGAACATCAACCTTCACCCGGAACCGCGATACCCAGCATCGGCGTACTGGCCATTCAGGGCGACTACGCCGCCCATGCGGACGCCCTCATCGATAGTGGCGCCGAACCGGTCCTGATCCGCAAACCGGAGCAGTTGGACGGACTCGACGGCCTGATCATTCCTGGTGGTGAATCGACCACATTTTTGAAATTTCTGGAACGCGACGGCTTCCTCGAAGCGCTTCGGAGCTTCGCCTCGGCAACACCGACCTTTGGTACCTGCGCGGGCTGCATTCTTCTGGCAAGAGTAGTACTGCACCCGCCGCAAGAGAGTCTCGGCGTGCTGGATGTCACGGTCGAGCGCAACGCCTACGGACGCCAGCTCGACAGCTCCATCGAGGAGTCGGCGACGCAGCTGGGTGAAGAGCCGCTGGAGATGGTCTATATCCGTGCGCCGCGTATTCAGCAGGTGGGAACAGACGTGGCTATTCTCGCCGAACGCGATGGCTTCCCTGTTCTGGTGCGTCAAGGTCATCTGCTTGCGGCCACCTTCCATCCGGAGCTGTCCCAGGACCGCCGCGTGCACCGCTACTTCGTCGAGATGGTGCGCGAGGCGCACCGCGGTTAGGCGTATATGCTGCACACTTCGTGGTGGATGCCGCCGAATGCTGCCGCGCACGGCGTCGCCGTCGATCGGCTCATGCGTTGGGATGTCGCTGCCATGGCCGCCTGCTTCCTTCTCGCGCAGGTATTGCTCGTGTGGTTTCTGCTACGCTCGCGCCGAGAGGCGCGGCCACCATCCGTCTGGCATATCGAACTGGCGCCTCTCATGCTGATCACCGCTCTCTACATCGGTATGGCAGTCACCGCCGAGCATGTATGGGCGCGCGAGCGTTTCGAAGGGGCTGCGCCTACGGCATTACGTGTCGAGGTGGTAGGACAGCAGTTCCAGTGGTACTTCCGCTACCCGGGCGACGATGCAGCCTATGGAGAGACCCGGCCCCAGCTTGTGAATGCCGCGCTGGGCAATCCGCTCGGTCTCGATCCCGCGGACGCGCACGGCAAGGACGACATCGTAGCCAGCGAGCTGGTGCTTCCCGCGAACCGCGAAGTCGATCTGCAGTTGCGCGCGCTCGACGTCATCCATGGCTTCTTCGTACCGCAGATGCGGCTCAAGCAGAACGCAGTCCCGGGGCAGACCTTGCACGTACACTTCACCCCGGTGCGGGAGGGCGTATACGCCATCCTGTGCTCGCAGGTCTGCGGACTCGGCCATGCCCGGATGCAGGCACGATTGCGTGTGGTCTCGTCGTCCGCATATGACGCATGGCTGGCTGAGCGAGAGCGGCGCCGGATGGGGCTCACCCAGTGAGCCACATCAGCGCATCCGACATGTCACGGCCAAGCTGGATACAGCGCATCCTCACGACCGATCACCGCATCATCGGCATACGGTACCTGCTGCTGTCTCTGGTCGCGGTTGCGGCGGGCACGCTCCTCTCGCTCGCCATGCGGACCCAGCTGGCGTGGCCGGGCTTTCACTTTCCGCTCCATGGGCCGATGCTGCCCGAGGACTACCTATCCCTGGTCACGATGCACGGAACACTGATGGTCTTCTTCGTGCTGACGACTGCGCCGCAGAGCGGCTTCGCCAGTCTGGTGCTGCCGGCGCAGATCGGTGCGAGACGCATGGCGCTACCGTGGCTCAATGCGCTCTCCTTCTGGATCGTCGCCCTCGCGCTGGCCGTTCTGCTGTCCGCGTTTCTGCTGCCGGCGGGCGGCCCCATCTCAGGCTGGACCAGCTATCCGCCGCTGAGCGCGGTGCCGACCGCCGGACCAGGCCAGGGCGCGGGAATGGACTTCTGGCTGGTCAGCATCGGGCTGTTCTGTCTCGGATCGTGGCTGAGCGCGATCAACATCCTGGTCACGCTTCTGACCGAACGGGCACGTGGTATGACGCTGGACCGGATGCCACTGACTGCCTGGTCGTGGCTGGTCTCTTCGTTGCTGATCCTGCTGGCGTTCACGGTGCTCTTCGCTGCGCTGATGCTGCTGCTCTGCGATCGCCATCTCGGCACGGCATTCTTTGTACCGCAGGGTGACCTCATGAACGGACAGATTGTTGGGCACGGCGACGGTTCGCCGCTCCTGTGGCTGCACCTGTTCTGGTTCTTCGGTCACCCGGAGGTCTACATCGCCATCCTGCCCGGCATGGGGCTAGTCAGCGGGCTGGTGGCCAACTTCAGTCGACGCACCATCGTCGGCTATCGGATGATGGCGGCAACCACCGTACTGATCGGTCTGCTCGGCTTTGTCGTCTGGGGCCACCATATGTTCGTCAGCGGCATGAATCCATACGCCGGGACCGCCTTTGCGCTTACCACGATGGCGATTGCCGTGCCGAGCACGGCGAAGGTCTTCAGTTGGCTGGGGACGCTGCGCGGCGGCGGCCTGGTTCGGACGACTCCGATGCTCTTCGCCCTCGGCTTCATCTCGCTGTTCATTGCGGGGGGCGTCACCGGGCCCATCTTGGCGCTGCCGGCGCTTGACCAGTACCTGCACAATACTTTCTTCGTGGTAGCTCACTTTCATCTCATCATGGCGATGGCGGGCGCCTTCTCGATCTTCGCCGGCGTGTACTACTGGTTCCCCCTGATGACGGGCCGCATGATGAGTGAGCGGCTGGGCAAGTGGCACTTCTGGCTCAGCTTAATCGCCGCTTACGGCACGTTCTTTCCCATGCATTTGGAAGGGCTTGCCGGGCGGCCGCGTCACTATGCCCAGGTCATCGGCAGCACCTCGTCGCTGGCGTCGCTGCTGCCCATGGAGCGCGGCGTCACGTGCGCCGCGTTTGTGCTAGGGGCTGCTCAGATCCTGTTCCTCATCAACCTCCTTCGCAGTGCGCGCTTGGGACCGCCGGCCGGCGCGAACCCCTGGCGGGCTACGACGCTGGAGTGGAAGCCAATGGCAGCCGAGAGACAGACCATCGAACGAGGCCCATACGAGTACGGCGATCGTATTGGCGAAACAGATTTCAATCCGCAGTGGGAGCCGGTCGCCGAACAGGAGTAATCTGTTCGCAACGGAGTCTGCCATGCCCGCTACCTTCACCAGGTCTGTCGTCGATACCGATCGTGAACGGAAAGATCCAGGGATAGGCGGCCGTCCGCCAGTAGACCGCAGGCCGACAGGCGGCGGTGGCGGCGACGAGAACTGGGAGAACCATCGCCACGGACGCGGCCCGCGCGCGCTGCTGACCCGCTACCGTCTGGGCATCTTCTCCGCGCTGGCCGGCGACCTGATGTTTTTCATGGCGCTGGTCACAGCCTTCTTCTTCCGGCAGTCCGCAGGCCACTTCGATCCGCGCGGCAGCTACCTGCTGGACTGGCATCCGCTGGCGATCCCACCCATTCTTTATCTCAATACGGCACTCCTGCTGGTCTCCAGCGTGACTATGGAGATGGCACGGCGGCAGCTCTTCCGCGAGGTAGACGTCATGGAAGAATGGCTGGGCATGGGACGCCCGGCCGCCCGTAGGGCAGCGCCATGGCTTGCCGCGACAGCAGCTCTGGGTGTGGCCTTCCTGGTGGGTCAATGGATGGCCTGGAAGGACCTGGCATCGCAGGGTTTCTTCTTTGCCTCCAACCCAAGCAGTCACTTCTTCTACCTCATCACCGGCGCTCACGGCGCCCATCTGGTGCTCGGTATCCTTGCACTCTTCGCCGCCCTCGCTGCGCTCTCTCTGCTGCGGCGTATGGAACTCCGGCAGATTTTCGTCGACTGCACGGCCTGGTACTGGCACTCGATGGGTGTCTTCTGGGTCTTTCTCTTTGGCCTGCTTGTCTTTTGTCAGTAGTCGCCGCTTGCGCCATATCTTGCTGATAGGCGCACTGCTGTGGGTAGGGGCCGCTGCTTACGGCCAAGGCTGCAGTATGTGTCGCGATACGACAGCCGGCTCCGCGCCCCAGATACGTGCAGGACTGCGGCGCGCCATCCCTGTGCTGGCAGTGCCGGCAATCGCACTCTTCGCCGGTTTTCTTGTCATCGCAAAGCGCGGAAACCACTGGCATGCTCCGGATGACGAGCAACGGTAAAATAGAATTTATAGAGATAGGTCGCCTAAAGAAACAACGATAAGGCGATAGACTAACGAGTTATGTCGATATCGCACGTTCTTCTTCTCATCGATGAGGAGATATACCGCCTCCAACAGGCACGGGCACTTTTAGCCGAGACGCTGACACCCACAAAGCGTCGACGGAAACCGCAGCAAAAGAAGACCGCACCGCCCATCGATCCCATCACCGTGACGGTTCTGCCCGCGCGTGTTCCACGGCAACGAACAGTCCGCACGAAACCTGCGCCGGTGCGGCAGCCAACGGCTCTCAGCACTCCGGCACCGACGGGGATCGTTGCCGTGTCTGCCGTGATGGCCGCTCGAGACCGGGTGCGCGCAGCAGTCCCTCCCGCTGAAGCAAAGGCTCCGCGCTGGCTTCCCGTTCGGTCCGCTCAAACCGTCACCATCGACGATCTGTTCCGCGACTCAGGTCAGCCCTGATTCGCCGTATCTGCGAGAAGCGACGACTCCGAAAAGTATCTTCAGCGCGAACACGCAATCTCCCCATCCATACCAATATTCGGGTAAACGGGGTCTATTCCGTAAAACCACTTATCTTTGCTGAGACGCTTCTCTCCATCCTCACGAATATCAATACTCATGGTCTCCGCAACCGGATTCGACAGCCGCCTCACGCGGAGTGCGGCATGCATCGATCCGGAGGATGCGGCCTACGGCTTGGGCTTCGCGGTGATAGCAGCCAGAAGCGGTGCGAGCGAAGCATGGCTGTCGAAGGCCACCGGGCGACGCTCGTAGCGGATTCCGAGCTGGCTCCAAAGTGCATGCAGATCGGTAGGCGAAGCTTCGGTTGCCGTCTCCTTATACAGATCCATCAGAACCGTCGTGCCGGTGGCGGCATCGCCTGTACGCAGGACCCGATCGATGGGCCAATCCACCGAGATATTGCCTCCTGCGGTGAGAATCCCGCGGAGCGCGTCTTGCAGTCCGAGGCGGTTCCCCGTTTTTTCGCGGATGGCCACGTCCGCGCGCAGGCAGAAAAGCGCGCCGCCCCAGTAGGTGCTCCCCCAGGTGTGGGTCCGGTCCAACCCATGGTCGCCCTGGGCTGGCTCCCCCTTCGGCATATCACGCACCATGTCCGTCCATATGCGTTGCGCAGGCAGCGAGCCGGCTTGCACCCGCGCAATCGGTTCGACGTAGGTAGCCAGACCCTCTTCCAGCCAGTGATGTTGATCCGCAAGGGACGGTAAGGCCAGATGCACGAACTCATGGGTCATCGTCCAGTCATCCTCGAGGTCGGCCCTCGTCGTGTGCTCACCCAACACCATGCGGGTCAACGCCGGATAGCCATGTACATCTCCCCAGGTGGTGCCCTGGAGAACGCCGCGCTCGTCGCTCTGCGGCACCACGAGGACATGCGCGCCGGCGACCGGAAACCGTCCGTAATACACGGAGACAGCCTGCGCGGCAGCCTGCACCCAGCGGAGAACGTCTGCCTGGGAGAGATCGAGTGTGCCGGGAGCAAAATCCACCTGAATCGTATCCTTCCCGATTCGTAACTGCGTTGAGCTCACAGGTCGCTGCATCCTCGGAAACTCAGAAGGCTGGGCTCGAACCCGCACGGGAGTAATGGTGGCTACCGCAAGCAGCACTATTGCCAAGAAAGTTAATACTCGCATGCGAACGAATTTCGTACTGGACTCGTGGAGGCACGTCATTCTGCGACTTTCGACGATTATCGGTTGGAGGAACAGTGCATACGCTCAAGGCAATAATGACGGGACTGATACTTCGACGCGGGCTATTTCCGGTGGTTACCCGGAGCCCCTTCGTAGATTTTGAATGCAAACTCTTGTCGCCGGCTGTAACCTCACCTTGCTCGGAGACTCTAACCGAGTGCTGAGATGCTGCTGCTGTCCAAGGATGGGGTGGCTCTGGCGAATGCACCGTCCACTTTGCGCGGTGGTTGCAATCCGCGCAGCAGCTTCATTACGTACCCGGAATGGCACACCTCAGGTTGCCCGCAGCCTGATACTTCACCAAAGGAAGGTTTTCCAAGATGAAAAATAACGTCAAAGCTCTCATTCTGACAGCGGCCTGTACCGGCTTGCTCGGTGGTACCTCGGCCCGCCTGAACGCACAGCCCATTGGACACTCCAACGGAACGACCAGCGTCTCGGCAGACCTGGGCACCGCGGTGCATGCAACACAAATGGACCAGTCCAAGGACAAGCACGCCTGCAAGGGCCAGAACAGCTGCAAGGGCAAGGGCGGCTGCAAGACCGGCGACCAGGGTTGCAAGGGCAAGAACAGCTGCAAGGGTAAGGGCGGTTGCGCCACCGACGGTTCCAAGCCGCCGGCGTAGTCTTCTGTCTCTCGGTGAGGGCCGCGGATGTTCACCGGCCCTCGCTTCTCCATCGCGTCACAGCGAGCCTCTTTTCCTGCCCGTGATTTCGACCGGGCCCTTGGAACCGCCTGATGCCTGCCAATCGCTTCAATGGATTTACCGACTACGGGGTTGGAATCGGACTTAGGATTCCCCACTACAAGCACATCTTTGAAAAGAAGCCGGTCGTCGACTGGTTTGAGATCATCTCGGAAAACTACCTGGTAGACGGTGGCCGTCCGCTCCACGTACTTGACCAGATCCTCGACCAGTATCGAGTCGTACAGCATGGCGTCTCCATGTACTTCGGCTCCGCTCAGCCATTGAGCCGCGAACACCTGAAGCGCCTGAAGACTCTGGTGCGCCGCACCAACACGCCGTGGCTGTCCGACCATCTCTGCTGGGGCTCTGTCGACGGACGCTACACGCACGACCTGCTTCCGATTCCCTACACATGGGAGGCCGTGAAGGTGACGGCGAAGCGCATTCGCCAGGTGCAGGATTACCTTGAGATTCCCATCGCCGTTGAAAATGTCAGCAGCTACGCCGAGTACCACGAGAGCGAGATGACCGAGTGGGAGTTTCTGAACGAGGTAGTCGAGGCCGCGGACTGCGGCATCCTGCTGGACGTCAACAATATTTATGTTTCATCGCAAAATCATTCCTTCGATCCCTTCACCTACGTCAACAGCGTGCCCAGTCATCGCGTGGCACAGATTCACATCGCCGGACACTCGAAATTCGAGAAATATATCCTCGACACGCACGATCACGCAGTGATCGATCCGGTATGGGCCCTCTACGACCGTGCGATTCAGCGCAGCGGGCCAACCGCCACACTGCTGGAGTGGGACGACAACATTCCCTCGTTCGACGAAGTACATGCCGAGGCGCTGAAAGCGAATCGCTATCTGAAGCGGGCGAAGAAGTTGAGCGCGCTGCCGCTCAACGAGAAAACCCTGCACGCAACCGAATTGGCTGCCGCATCGGGGACGGTAGCGGAGAGAGTCCGGTGACTCTGCTCGAGTTGCAACGGAAGGTTGCCGAGGCGGTGATGCGGCCACTGACCGGCGCGGAGGGCATGCAGCCAAAGACTGCGGAGGGCAAGTCTACCAAGGCGGAAGTCGCCACCTTCATCCAGCCCAATGACCGGCTCAGTTCCTTCGAACGCCTCGAAATTTATAATCGCCAATACTGGTTCCGGATTATCTCGGCCTTCGATGAGGATTTTCCAGCGCTTGCCGCAATCGTCGGTCCTCGGGCATTTGAGAAACTGACCCGCGCCTATCTTGAGGACCATCCATCGCACTCTTTTACGCTGCGCAATCTCGGATCGCAGCTGGAATTGTGGCTGGGCAGCCATCCAGAGCATGCCGGAAAACACCATGACCTCGCGCTCGATGTGGCTCGCCTGGAGTGGGCCCACATCGAGGCATTCGACAATGGCGAGGAGAGCGCGCTCACTCTGGCGGATATGGGTCAGCTTGGAGAAGACTCGCAACTCTTCCTGCAGCCGCACCTCCGCCTGCTTCAACTCGTGCATCCGGCAGACAGCTTCGTCGTCTCGGTGCACCGTCGCGATTCCTCTCCAGAGGTCGCCAGCAATGCAGTGACTTCCGCGAAACGTCCGCGCAGCCGCACGCTCCCGAAATCACTGCTCACACCAGCCGACATCTATCTCGGCGTGCATCGCCACGATCATTTCGTTTACTACAAGCGTCTCGATCGTGAGGAGTATCTGCTGCTCCGCAGCCTAGAGAAGGGGCAGACGCTCGGCGAAGCGTTGGACACTGCCTTCCAGGCTTCCAGCATCGCCGAAACAGAACGGCCGAGCCATGTGCGGGCTTGGTTTCAGAACTGGGCCGAACTCGGCTGGTTTTGCCGACATAAGTCTCCGGCCACGGTGCGCGCGGCCAGAAAGCGCGTCAACTAATCATGCCCTCCACCGGTTTCCTCGGACGCCTGGCCTCGGCCTACGCCCTGTTTCGTCGCGTAGCGTCGTCCCTCCAATCTCCATTTCTGCTTGCGGTCCGGCTCTACTGGGGCTGGCAGCTTGTGCAGAACGGTTGGGGGAAGCTCCACAACATTGCGCACGTAACCGACTTTTTCACCAGTCTGCACATCCCGTTACCCGGAGCGAACGCACACTTTATCGCGCTGTTGGAGTTCTGCGGTGGCCTGTTGCTGATCGTTGGACTGCTCTCTCGTCTGACCGCGTTCCTGCTTGCCTGCGACATGATCGTCGCCTACATCACTGCAGACTCGGTTGCGCTTCACTCCATCTTCTCCGACCCGGGAAAGTTCTATAACGCCGATCCATACACGTTCCTCTTTGCCTCGCTGCTGATCCTCATCTTCGGTCCCGGACGCATCGCACTGGACTGGTTTCTGCTGCGCAAGCAAGAAGCGATTACTTCAGAGACGGGTGTCTAAAGAATCCGAGGCCGCCCCGTGCACCGTACCTTCGTCATGCTGCGCATCGCGATGCTGGTTCTGGCCTTGGTCGTTCTCTCACCGCGCGGCGTCGCCGCTGACGACGCTTCCCCACACCCTATCGCATGGCAGACCTGGTCGAATAGCGTCTTCACGCAGGCAAAGCAGCAGCATAAATTCGTCCTGCTGGATCTCGAAGCAGTCTGGTGCCACTGGTGTCACGTGATGGATGACATCACCTACAAAGATCCTGCAGTGCGACGCTTAATGGCGGCAAAGTATATCGCGGTCAAGGTCGATCAGGACGCGCGGCCGGATCTCTCCAATCGTTATGAGGACTATGGCTGGCCCGCAACTGTTGTCTTCGCAGCCGACGGCAGCGAGATCGTGAAACGCCAGGGCTATCTGCCGCCCCGGCCGATGGCATCCATGCTGCAGGCCATCATCGACGACCCATCGCCAGGACCATCGATTATCAAAGAGACGCCTTTTGTATATTCCAACACGACTGCCTTCTCGCCCGCGGTGTTAAGCGAACTGAAGCGCGACTTCAACGCTCAATACGATCAACCCAATGCAGGATGGGGCTTCAGTCACAAGTATCTCGATGCCGACTCCGTTGAGTACGCCAGCATGCTGGCGCGACGCGGCGATGCGGTCGAAACAAAGCGCGTGCGCGATACGCTGCACCAGGAACAAAAGCTGCTTGATCCGGTGTGGGGCGGCGCTTACCAATATTCTGTCGGCGGTAAGTGGGACGAACCGCATTTCGAGAAGCTGGTCTCCATCCAGGCCCAGGTGATGCGGGCCTATGCGCTCGCATCCATTCAATGGCATGACCCGAATTATCTGAGCGATGCAGAGAATGTCCATCGCTACGTGCGCAGCTTTTTGATGAGCCCTGACGGCACCTTTTATGTCAGCCAAGATGCGGACTTGGTCGATGGAAAGCACAGCGCAGACTACTTCGCCCTTGGCGATGCAGCGCGACGCAAGCAAGGCGTGCCCCGAGTGGATACCCACGTGTACGCACGCGAGAACGGCTGGATGGCCAACGCGCTATGCGCTCTGTATGCGGCAAGCGGCGATGCGCGCACGCTCGACGAAGCGGAGCGCGCCGCTCACTGGATCGCGGAGCATCGCGCGTTACCCGGAGGCGGTTTCCGTCACGGAGAACATGACGTGGCTGGCCCTTACATGGGGGACACGCTGGCTATGGGCCAGGCATTTCTCAGCCTCTACACGGTTACGGGTGACCGACACTGGTTGACATCTGCGGAAGCCGCGCGCGGCTACATCACGGCGAACTTCTCCTCCGCAGGGAACGCTGGATTTGTCACTACCAAAAAGCCGACCGACGGTGGCTACCAGCCGCACCCGGAGCGGGACGAGAACGCACAGTTCGCGCGGTTCGCCAACCTCCTCTACCAATACACGGGCAATCATGCCGACAAAGACGCAGGAGATACAGCGATGCGTTATCTGGCGACACGGGAGGTCGCGCTCCGCCCGTTAGCCGGAGGTGTGCTGCTGGCCGAAGCGCAATATGCCACAGCGCCTGCGCACATCACAGTTGTCGGTCCCCGTGGCGATGCTACTGCGCAGACTCTCTTCCAGACGGCGCTTCGCAACGGCCCCGCTTATGAACGGCTCGAATGGTGGGACGCGAGCCGCGGTCCCATGCTGCGCGCCGACGTTCAGTATCCACAGCTCGGCCGTCCGGCCGCGTTCCTCTGCACCGCCAATGCCTGCTCCTCGCCGATCTTCGAGGCGAAGACGCTGAGCACTCGCATTCAGAAGGCGCATTTCTAAGTACACTGCTCGCGTGGCTTTTCCATCAAGAAAAGCCATACTTCGCGGAACTGGCTCTACACAGCAACAGTGACAATGCTTTATAGCAATTTTCCTGATGCTGTGATGTGCGAAGCATCGCTCGGCGTGGCCTTTCCTTAATGAAAGGCCACAAAGGCCTTCGTTGGGCCCTCTACACCTATAGGAAACTTGCTATAGTTACGCGCGAAGCGTCCTCCGCAACACGCGTCGTCCGAGGGACGACACCATCTCCGTTGGCGAGGCGCTGTCGCGCTTCCGCTGGAAGCGGTGAAGGGTAAGATAGATGACCGGCGTGATGTACAGGGTAAGTGACTGTGAGAGCAGAAGGCCCCCAACCACAGCGATACCCAGCGGACGCCGTGCCTCCCCCCCGACACCGCCGCCCAGTGCAATCGGAATTGCACCCAGGAGCGCAGCCATCGTCGTCATCATGATGGGTCGGAAGCGCTGCAGGCAGCCTTGGTAAATGGCCATCTCCGGCCTCGCACCTTCCTTGCGTTCGGCGTCGAGCGCGAAATCGACGATCATGATGGCATTTTTCTTCACAATGCCGATCAATAGAACGATCCCCACGAAGGAATAAAGATTGAGATCCTGGCCACACAGCAGCAGAGTGAGCAACGCGCCGATAGCCGCCGATGGCAGCCCGGACAGGATCGTAATCGGATGAATGAAGCTCTCGTACAAAATGCCGAGAACGAGATAGATCACCATGACAGCGATAACAAGCAGAAGACCGAGGCCGCTCAACGAACTCTGGAACTGAGCGGCGGTTCCCTGAAACGCAAAAGTCATCGTCGCCGGGATGCCAATCTCCGTCGCCGCCCGCTTGACGATCGCTGTCGCAGCATCGAGGGAGATGCCCGGTTTCAGATCGAACGTAAAGGTCACCGCAGGAAACTGGCCGACGTGATTGACATGCAGGGGCGCGACGGTCTGACTGAGTGTCGTGACTGCCGACAACGGAACCAATCGGCCCGTATTCGATTCGATGTACAGGTCTCCCAGTGCTGCCGGATCGCGCTGATACTGCTTCGCTACTTCCAGAATGACGTCATACCGTTCCGAAGCCACCATGATGGTGTTTGCCCGGCGATTTCCGTATGCGTCATAGAGTGTGTTGGCAATCTTCTCCGGATCCACGTTGAGTGACATCGCCAGGTCGCGTCGTATCTTCACGTTTACCCGCGGCGCATTCATCTCCAGGTCGGTGGATACATTTGTCAGCTCCGGCAACGACTGCAGTTTCTCCTTCAGCCGAGGCGCCCATCGATACAACTCGTCGGCGTCCGGTCCTTCCAGCGATGCAGAGTACTGCGAGCGGCCCTCATTCTGCCCAAGGCTGAGAAAGTCGCCCTGTCGCAGATAGACATGCAGCCCGGGAATACCATCGAGCCGCTTCTGCAGAGCAGCCATGATGATCGTCACGTTCGGTCGATGTCTGCTATCCACGAGATTGACATGGAACCAGCCCGAGTTCTGCGACTCGACACCGGAGAGATTGCTCTCCATCCACGGAGTGGTCGCAAGGATGCGATTTACTTGCTGTCCATACGCAACCATGCGGTCGAAGGAGTTGTTCTGAGAGGCCTCCAGGCTCCCGGAGAAGCTGCCTACATCCACCGCAGGCATGAAGCTCTTGGGCATCGCCACGAAGAGATACGCGGTGACGGCGGTCATTACGACGCTGGTAAGGATAGTGACGCGCCGGTGACGCAACACCACGTCCAGTGAGCGCCTGTACCGATCCTGCAGTGCGGCGTAGAGCCGCTCCGAATGTCTCTGGAACCAGTTGCCTGTCTGTTCTCGTGAACTGAGAAAGCGACTGCATAGCATCGGCGTCAAAGTAAGAGAAGTAAGACCGGAAAGCAGGATAGCTACCGAAATGGTCACCGCGAATTCGCGAAGCAGCCTCCCTAGCACTCCATTGAGAAAGAGCACGGGCAGGAAGACGGCCACCAGTGAGACCGTCATCGAAATGATTGTGAAGCCTACTTCGGCTGCCCCGTCCAACGCAGATTGAAAACGTGTCTTGCCCATCTCGCGGTGGCGTACGATGTTCTCGATCATGACGATCGCATCGTCGACGATGAAGCCGACGGAGAGTGTCACCGCCATCATGGAAAACATATCGACCGTGTAGTTGAGCAACCGCATAACGACGAACGTGCCCAGGATCGATACAGGAATGGCGGCGCTCGCAATGATGGTAGACGAAGCCGTTCCCAAAAATGCGAAGATAACCAGCACGACAAGGCAGATAGTGAGAACGAGAGTCCTGTTGACCTCCCCAATGGAGTCTCGGACCGTGTCTGCCTGGTCCGCCACCTTTCCGAAGGAGACTCCCGGCGGCATGGAGTCCCGCAGGGAAAGAATCAAGGCCTTGACCTGATCCGCGACTTTGATGGTGTTTGCACCGGGCTGCTTCCGCACTGCGAGGATGACGCTCCGCTGTCCGTTGATCCAGAACGTGCGTTTGTCATTGCTTGAGCCATTCAATACAGCCGCGACCTGGTTCAACCGCAGCGGCACGCCGTTTCGATACGTAACTACCAGTTGTGAGAACTGCGCCGCGGAGTTGAGCTGACTATCCGCTTGCAACGAGTAGTCCCGCGCATCCCCATACAACGTTCCCGATGGAAGATTGGCGCTGTTGCTGGTCAGGGCGGTGCGGATCTGTTCAAGATCGACGCCGTAAGCTGCCAGCCGTGCGGGGTCTGCCTCCACGCGGATGGCGGGCTGCTCCGGTCCGAAGACCTGTACTTGAGAGACGCCGCTGACCATCGATATCCGTTTCGCAAAGACCTCATTGGCGTACTTCCCGAAGTCATCGAACGCAATGGTCTTGGAAGACATCTCAAGCCACAGGATTGGATCGGCAGCCGGATTCACCTTTGAGTAGGAAGGTGGCGCAGGCATGTCGGCCGGGAGCGCACCCTGGGCGCGGGAGATCGCGGCCTGCACATCCTGTGCTGCCGTATCCACGCTTCGGTTCAGATCGAACTGCAACGTGATGCGCGTCTCTCCCATGGAGTTCAAAGACGTCATATTCTGAATGCCGGGGATGGCAGAGAATTCGCTCTCCAGCGGCGTGGCAACCGTGGCCGCCATCGCGTCGGGATTGGCTCCGGAGAGTTGAGCCGATACCTGGATCGTCGGATACTCGACCTCCGGCAGATTGCTGACCGGCAGCCAGAAGTAGCTCAGCGCTCCAAACCCCGCAATTGCTGCAATCAACAGCGTGGTCGTGATGGCACGCCGGATGAAGAAGTCGGTAAGACGCATATTCCACTACCTCGCGGGCCGCAGGGTGACGCGCATGCCGGCCTTGCCTCAGTGTTTATGGAACGAAGGGCGGGAGGGAGCTTGTTGCGGAGCATCGAGCACTGTGACTCTTGCGCCGGAGGTAAGCCGCAATTGTCCTTCCGTGACAACCGTTGCGCCCGGGCCGAGACCGTTCCCTATAACCGCCTCTTCCGATTCATTCTCCGAAGAGCTACCCTCCGGCTTATAGGTACGCACTACGGTGACTGGCCGTGTGGTTGCGATGCCTGACTGCACCAGCCAGACATATTTGCCGTCGAGCCCTTCTTGAATGGCTGTCCCGGGCACAACAGTTCTTCCATGGTCGACTCGGAGGCGGAGACGGACATTCACGAACTGACCAGGCCACAGTTCCCTGCCGGCGTTCGGAAACATGGCCTTGAGCTTGATCGTTCCGGTGGCGGCGTCCACTGTGTTGTCAATGAAGGAGAGTCCACCTGTATAGGTGGCGCCGTCACCATTCGTTGCCTCTACGGTTAGTTCCCCCTTTGCATTCAGGCGCTGCACTTCGGGCAGGCTCTGCTCTGGAATACCGAACGTGACATAGATCGGTGATATCTGAAGCAGCGTCACGAGCGTCGCGTCGCTATCTCTCACGACATTGCCGGCCTTTACTGTCACAGCGCCGGCTCGACCGGCGATTGGCGCAACGATGTCCGTGAAGCTCATCTGCAACTGCGTTTGGGCAAGGCGCGCCCGGTCCGCCTTTGCCGTGCCGGCTGCAGCGGCAACAGCAGCTTGGTCGGAACGGAATGCCGCGCGAGCCGTTTCGCCGGTCGTCACGAGTTGACCTGTCCGCTGCTTCGAAAGGATGCCGTCTCGCGCCAGCTCCAACGCGGTGTCTGCCTCGGACTGGCTCTGCTTTTGCGATGCAGCATCTCGCGCCATGACCGCGCGGGCTTGTTGTTCCATTGCGATGTCGCGCTCCAGATCGGCCTGCTGCTCTGCCGCCTGGTGCTGCAGCACATCGCGATCGATGGTGAACAGCAGCTGCCCTTTGGCCACGCTCTGTCCTTCCTCAAATGCCACACGGCCAATCTGTCCTGCAACCCGCGACTTCACCTCTACACTGTTCACCGGTTCGACATTTCCGACGGCTGCGATTTCTATCGGGACATCCTGCACAGCGGAGACAGCGACGCGAACCGGCGCTCCTCCAGACACAACTTCATCTGCCTTCACGGACGAATGGGCACATGAACTCAGCGCAAGGCAGAGCCATGTTGATACTCCAAGTAAGACCAATGTGTCGCTGCTCTCCAAGCGCCGCACTCCTTCAACACTAGAATCGGGTTCCCTTCGCGTTGAGTGCCATCCAAATGCAGCCGGAGACGACGAAACTGCAGCGAACCTTCAAGAATGGGCGGCAAGCAAGACTCCGTCGTCTTTATACTTCGCTGCCTGCAGGAATCGTGGCATTCCCTGCAAAGTGGGGTAACCGCTGCCTTAAGCATGCAATGCTTGGAGGATAGGATCCCGTAGTCGCGATAGGCACCAAGACATTCGCTGAAAGCGCCGGGCCACTTCCTATAATGAGGACAGTTGGACGACACAGACTCTTTCCATCTGGACAGTTTCGCCGGCATGAAAGGACTACCATGAGCGCAAACGTAGTAACGGCTGGGACAAACTATACGTCGTCGTTGTCCTCTGCAGACCAAAGATCACGCAAACCGAAGCCGGATGCGGGAGTGCGCGTGAATGGCCACGCGGTGATATTTTCTCTGGCTGCCGTTCTTGCACTTGCCACTGCAAGCGAATGCAGTTCGGTGACGCATCTACCTTCCCTGATGTATGGTGCGGTTCTTTGGGGGTGGTGGGGATGCATTGCGAGCCTTCTTTGGAAGGTCGGCCGGCGGGTCCCTTTGGTGTCAAGCGTCTCCTCGAAGACAGTTGCGATTCACCTCTGTCTGGGAGCAGCACTTGGAATCATTCATCTACTTTTGCTGGGGGCTTTGGGATTTACAGACGCGGGGTGGCGGCTGCATGGAAACTCACTCTCCGTATGGACCAGCCTGCTCAATCTCAATCGTTTCGGCATGGAGTTGCTCCTCTACGGGTTTCTCTTTGGCATCACCGGTGTTATCCAATATCAAATCCGAGCGCAGCGCGACGCCATCAAGGCTCTCGAGCTACAGAAGCAGCTCTCCGCTGCGCACCTGAAATCGTTGCAGATGCAATTGGAGCCCCATTTTCTCTTCAACACGTTGAATGCGATCACGACGCTCGTCGAACTGGATAGATCGAAAGAAGCAGCCGAAATGCTCTCCCATCTCAACGTCATCCTGAAAAGCACCTTGACGAGAACAACTCCGCAGAAAGTTCCGCTCTCGCAGGAGCTGGAGATCGTGGAGAACTATCTGGCAATCGAGCAGGTACGCTTTGCCGACCGTTTGCGCGTCGAGATCAAGGTGGAACCGGGCACCCTCGATGGGCTGGTGCCGTGTTTCCTGTTACAGCCCATCGTTGAGAACGCGATTCGTCACGGCATTGCCAATTGCGAACACGAAGGACTGGTGGAAGCATCGGCCAAGCGCGACGGATCGACGTTGCATGTGTGCGTGCGCGACTCCGGACGCGGCCTCAAAGCACAACCTCCGAACGGACACGGCATCGGACTCCGCAATATTCGCGAACGCCTTATGTATTTCTATCAGGATGAATATGCGTTCCATGCGGGACCGCTCGACACGGGAGGGTTCGAGGTTACTGTCGCGATTCCCTACGAGCGCAGTTGAGTTATGCGATTGAAGACGCTCATCGCGGACGACGAACCTCTGGCGCGCGAGCGGCTCAGGTTTCTCCTGTCCAACGATCCTGAGATTGCCATCATGGAAGAATGCCGCAATGGGAGAGAGGTCATCGTGGCTCTCAAGGAAGAGCGCATCGATGTACTGTTTCTCGATATCCAGATGCCCGGAAAAAGCGGATTCGACGTGATCGAACAGATTGGCTCGACCCGTATGCCGGTCACCGTCTTTGTGACAGCGCACAACCAATACGCGATCCAGGCATTCGAGGCGCACGCGCTGGATTACCTGACCAAGCCGGTTGAGCCGGAACGCCTCAATGCGACGCTCAGACGCGTTAAGGAACGTGTCGCCTCGCACGGCGCCCTGCTCATACAGGAACAACTCAAGTCCATGCTGGATACCTTGGAAAGTGGCAGCGCTATTCGCAAGGAATATCCAAAGCGGCTGCTGGTGCCGAATGGTGCTAAAGAAGCTTTCGTCAACGTGGACGATATCGAGTGGATTGAAGCAGCCGACTACTACTCTTGTCTGCACGTCGGCACGAAAAACCTGATGCTGCGCGAGACGATCAAACAGCTTGCGAACACGCTCGATCCACAGAAGTTCATCCGTCTTCACCGGTCCATCATCGTCAACGTGGACCAGATACGCGAGATCTTCCGGCAAGGGCGCAGCGAAGGATCTGTCGTCCTAAAGAACGGACAGCAACTCAGAATGAGTAAAGCAGGCTGGCAGAGTTTGGTTGCTGTAAGCCGGACGAAAGGGACTTAAAGCAGTGTCACTGTTGCTGTGTAGAGCCAAGTTCCGCAAAGTGTGGCTTTTCATGACGGAAAAGCCACGCGGAGCATCGCGCTCTTCTCTATACCTACAGTGAACATGCTCTAGTGGTTCGAGGCTGCACTGTGATTTTGTCGCCCAGCAGATATTCCCTGTTCCCCGCTATGGAAGAACAGCATCGCGCCAATGAGCACAACACACACGATGCCGACGCTGACCAGCAAAACCCACACAGACATACGACGCTTACACGATTGATCCATACCACTCCCCCGCTTGTCCGTGTGAGGCGCCTAGCTACGAAAGCTATCTCCCACTGACGTTTGAAGTGTATTGCACCGCAGAGGACATTGACATTCAAAATCTCGCGCCAAACGGGAATAGGCTCTTTGAGAGAGTTAGCCGCTCTTGCACTATCGCTCTTGCCCTATCAAAGAAAAGCACTATCAATGGAGGAAAAGCAGATAAGCGCCCATGAAAAGACCAGCCAAAGCCAAAAGAAGCGCAAGGACGACAGCGCTCCTTGCTACACCGGGAATCCATGTGCCATCTTTGAGGGCGCGGACTGTTCGCGTATGTTGGACCACCGCGCCGATATTCACTGCGACGCCCAGCGCGACGATGACGACACCCGAATACACAGACGTGCCTGTCGCATGACCAACCGGTGGTGGGACGCCGCCGCGAAGCTGCCGGAGAAAGAGCCCAAAGCGTGCCACTGCGAAACTGACACCCATGAGGCCGAGCCCGGTCCGTATCCAGGCAAGAAAGGTTCTCTCCGCAGCAAAGTAAGTCCTCGGATCGTCCTTGCTATCGGTCATCCAAGTATTGTCGCACCCACTTACAGAGACGTCGGCGCTACGAGTGAGCTGCACGTGCCTTTGGATGAAAGCAAAAGCAACGTTCTTCTGCGAGCTGCCCGATATCGGCCATGTAGGCTTCTTAAGAAAAAAGCCTGACGAGAGGAGCGCTTACCCTACGTCTCACCCTGTTGCTCGAGGGGACTCGAAGAAGGCTTCGATCTCCTCCAGAGTCTTGCCCTTCGTCTCCGGTAGAAACAGCGTAACCACCGCGAAGTAAACGGCGCCGAACGATGCGAACAGAAAAAACATCGTGGAGTAGCCATGTTTACTGACGACCGGCAGAAAGATAGCGGCGAGCGTCGTCGAGACCATCTGGTTAATTACCAGGGCAATGCTCATGCCGTTGGAGCGAATGCGTGTCGGCATCAGTTCCGAGAGAGCCAGCCAGACACACACGCCCGGCCCCACTGCATAGAAGGCCATGAAAGCGTAAAGGCCGATGGCCACGAGCCATCCATATCGGGCGGTGGGAATGGGCGCCATATACGCTCTGTCGATGGTAAGAGGAGCCACCCGCGCGGCCTTCACACTCCCGAACGGATTCTTGAAGAACGCTTCGAAGCTGGTGGAAGGAATAGATCCATCACGAGTCACGACGATGGGAGCAGAGCTTCCATCGTCGGACCGCACGAAGCTGGTCTCGCCGGTGAAGTCGCCATACGAGTAGATCACGGCGAGCGATGCCCTGCCTGGCTGAATCCTGCCCCGCGTGTTGCCCGCCGTGCCGAGCAGGCGTTTTGCCTCGGCTGTATCGAAGCGCATGGAGAGTGTCTGCTCTGGTGTGACGAGCGCACGCACAGCGCTCGTGCAGTCGGTCGTTGCATGCTCGCTCCTCAGGAAGAGAGCGCCCACCGTGACCATCGAAATCACTATGCCGGCCGTACCCAGAGTGAACAGAAATTTACGGCCCTTCCGATCCACCATGGCCATGCCACCCATCGTGAACAGAAAATTGCACAGGGTGAAGATGACATAACCCCAGTGAGCAGCTAGATCCGATAGACCGCTCTGCAACAGGATGCTGGTGTTGTATCCGATGATCGAGTTGACGCCGGTTGCCGTATTGCAAAAGAGAATGACGCATGCCAGCAGAAACGGAATGACGTACTTCCGCCGCAGCAGACTGTCTTTGACGACGGCTCCCGACGAAGAGACCGCCTGCGATGGGGCGGCCGCCAGTTCCATCCGCTCCAGTTCGGCCGCTGCCTGCTCTGCGCTGCGCGAGCGAAGCAGCGCAGCATGGGCGCTCTCTTTCCTGCCGACGCGATAGAGCCAGCGGGGAGACTCTGTAACCAGAAAACTGCCCAGAATGAAAAGAACACCCGGCGGCAACGACATCCAGAAGATGCGCCGCCATGCCTGATCCTTGAAGGCAAAGAGCGTCGCCGGATCGGCAGATCGCGCAACGAATGCCACCCGATAGCTGTAGTAGATCCCGATCAGAGCTGCGGCGACGATGCCCAGCGTCAGCAGCCACTGAAAGACTCCCGTTCCTTTCCCGCGATTGGCGGCTGTGAGGCATTCGGCGAGATACAAGGGAACCACTACGCCGATAAATCCGCCGCTGATTCCCTGCATCAAGCGTCCGAAGAAGAGCCAACCGTAGCCGTGGGAGAGCGCGATGATCGGAATGCTCAGCACGAAGCAAAGTCCACTCAGGATCATCAGGCGCTTGCGTCCCATCCAGTCCGCGAGCAAACCGGCAAACAGCGTTGAGATCACACTGCCCAGCAGGACAGCAGCAACAATAATGGAGAGCTGCCCCGCATTCAGATGTGAGGTCGCCTCCAGATAGGGCAACGCGCCGCCGATGATACCAACATCGACTCCATAGAGCAGGCCTCCAAGGCCGGCGACCGTCAGCAGGATGCGGTTATACGTGCGCTTCTCATCGATAGCCAATGCAGGGGTGGAATTTGTATTCATAGGAACGATGGATCGTGCATGGGACGCGTTGCAACTGTATGACTATCGCACAGCAGCCAAGGTCGGTGAGCCAAAGTTGACGCCGTGCCGCGATCAAAAATGAGAGGCGGCTCGGGTGAGCCGCCTCTTGTGTGTTGACAGTGGGTAGGAGTTAGAAGATGAGCTTCATCGAGAACTCCAGCTGACGCGGAGCACCGAAACCAAACACGCCGGTTCCCAAGCCCGCACGGAAGGGTCCCTGGGTGGCGTAGGTGGTGTTGTTCGCTGCTCCCGACTGTCCGGTCAGGACACCGGTTTCACGAACGCTGCCAACTGTTCCCGGCCCGTCGAAGTTCGCGGCGTTCAGAACGTTGAAAGCGCCCACGTGCGGTTGAAGCGTCAGTGACTCACCCAGCTTGAAGGAGTAGCCAACTCCGACATCCCAGATGCGAAGGATGTCGTTGCCGACCTGATTCGCTGGCGCGTTTGCAATCGACTGCGCGACACCGTGAAGAGCGGCCAACTGCGCCTCGGTAAGCGCGCCGGAGTTGACGACCAGCGTACCGGCGGGCGTCAGCTTGCCGGCGAAGTTGTTGTTGTAATTGTTGATCAGGCCGTTGATGCTCTTCGGACCGACCTGCCTCATGAAGGCGCCGACATTGCTGCCCGGAACCACGTCCCCGACAGTGCCGTCACCATTGAAGTCGCTCTGGAAGATGCTGCCGCCACCGCCTGAGGGCACAAGGAGTGTCAGCGGCAGTGAGGAGTAGAGGTGAGCGATCGTATCGAAGGTAAAGCCCTTGGCGAGTTGGCTGGATAGTCCAAGGGAGAACTGGTTGCGACGGTCAAGGGAGCTGGGGCCGAAGGAGGCTGCAGGATCGCGCATGTTTAAGGAAGATGCACCGAAGTCCTGGTCACCGCCCGACTGGCCGCTGCCCAACGCGCTCGAGCCAGTGGAGGCAAAGCGGCTATAGGTATAAGAGCCGGTCAGGTCCATGCTGGTAAGGCCGCGGACCAGATGCCGGGCGCGCTTGGTTGCCGTGATCTCAAGTGCGTTGTAAGTCGAGCGGCCGCCAGGGGTGAGAAACTCCATTTGGCCGAAGGTGGGATTCTTGCCTGGGAAGGCGAAGTTGGCTGCGGGTATCCCGTTGTTGCTCTGATTGAGAGAGTCCAGTCCGTTGCCGCCAAAGTCTGCCAGAGTCACACCCGAGTGATCCGTATGGAGGCCCGGGCATGAGATCAGCGCCTCATTGAAGCTTTGCACGCCGCATGCGGCGATGGTCGCCGGTACGGCAGCCCTTGCATTCGCTGCATTGAAGTTGTTCACATCGCCGACATGGTTCTCGTCGATACCGATAATATTGTTCTGCGAGACGTTGCGGAGGTAGTCGACCGTGACCACCGTGTCGCGTCCAAGCTGCTGCTGGATGCCGACGTTCATCTGGAACGACTCCGGCGTCTTGTACTTGGGCAGAAAGAGAAAGTCGCCGTTGACTGCAGAGCCGACCGCCATTGCGTTCAGGATGTAGTTGCCGTTGGATGACGGCCCGATGGAGGTGATCTTTTGCTGATAGGTCTTCTCCAGAGTCGCGATGTCGGTGTTGACATTGCCGAGCTGCTGGCCGCAGATGCTGGCGATCGTGACACCATTGGCCGAACCGTCGATGGTCTTGAGAATGCTTCCGTCCGGCAATGGCACCGTGGTCGCGGGGCATACGGCGGCGGTGCCGAAGAAGAGCCCCTGGCCCAGGCGAACCGGGCGATCAAAGAGCACGTTGTTCCAGACGTTGTTTTCGTAGTAGATGCCAGCGCCGGCACGGACGACTGTAACTCCCTTGCCAGTTACATCCCAGGCCACGCCGGCCTGCGGACCGAAGTTCGAGTTCGGCTGATGGACCTTATTTCCTAAGCCGGCACCGACCGCATCTAGCTGGGGGATTGCCGGCAGATCGCTGTCATTACGACCCGTATCGCGGATGTAGCGGACGCCGTAGTTCAGATTAATGCGGGAGCTGATCTTCCATTGATCGCCTAGGTACGCCGTGAAGCGGTAGTCTTCTTGTCCGCCGCCGGGGTAGCCAAATTTGGCAGTCTCGGTGTTGAACCCCTGCCCATTACCGAGAGTAACACCGGAATTTGAACTCGGGTTACCGTCAACAATGTAGTTCTGCGGGTTTCCGGCGCCCCCTGGGAAGAGTGCGGCGCTATCGCCTGCATAGCTGGTCAAATCCAGTGGGACTTGGGGCTGAAGGCCGAAAAAGGATGCGAAGCCGCCGCCTTGGAGGTGATTGATGCCAGCGCCGTAACGAAGGGTGTGATTGCCTTTGGTCCAACTCCCGTCGTACTTGAACTGTTTATTGGTCTGCACGGTCTGTTGCGGGGCCAAGTCGTTCGAACCGGAGGAAAATGCGCCGATGACGAGATTGACACCCGGAGTCTTGTTGTGGGTAGGATCCTGCGTGATCGCCGTTGCGTCCGTGATCTCGTTAAAGAACTTGAAGTAGCCGACGCGGAAGCTGTGGCTGAAGTTCCCGGTCAGGAAATCGAGGCCGCCGCCGACGTTGGGAACGTTGTTCACATTCAAGTATGGCGAAAAGTTGTTGCCGCCACCGAAGCCGCCGGTGTCGTTGTTATTAAAATACACGCCGCGCAAGAAGCCATGCGCACCGTGCGGAAGATTGAAGTCGAAGCGGCCTAGGAGATCCAGTTCTTTATATGGAGCACTATAGGAACCACTCAGATCGCCCAACGCAGTACCCTTGAGGGTGACCGGCGCCTGCAGATGCTGGGTGTAGTTCTCACCCGAGAAGAAGTAGAAGGCCTTGTCAGGAATAATCGGGCCGCCAACACCGCCGGCCACATCGTTTCTCTGGAGATAGTTGTCCTGGCCGCCGGGGAAGTCCGCTCCGCCTGCGCGCTTATCGCGGAAGAGCCAGCGGGCGTCGCCGTGGATTGCGTTGGCGCCGGTCCGGCTGACGATATTTACCGACCCGGAGGATGTGATCGATGTAGAGATGTCCAGGTTCGACTGCGCTACCTGGAACTCCTGGATCGCGTCTTCTGAGATGTTTTGGGTGGTGGTGCCAACGTTCTCATCCGAGATGTCCAGACCGTCCAGGGCGATGCGAGCGGTGCGGCCGAAGCGTCCGCCGAAGGAGATGGAGAAGAAGCCGTTCTTCGTCGGATCGAAGTTGGTGCCGTCCTGGATCTGTACACCGGGCTGCAACTGGGCGAGATCGAGAAAGTTGCGGCCGTTCACCGGCAGCGCCTGGATCTGCTCCTGACTGAGCACGCCGGCGATCTGCGTCTGCTGGGTGTCCACGCTGATGGCGCTCGCCGCAACCTCGACCTGCTGAACGGAACCATTCACGCCCAGCTTGAGATTACCGGTCGTCACGACACCGACCTGCACGGTCAAGGTCTGCTCAATAGGAGAGAAGCCTGCCGCATCCGCATGCAACTTGTAGTCGCCTGGCGTCAACGAGCCGAGCGAATAGTAGCCCGTTCCGGTCGTGGTGAGGGTGCGAGTGAAGCCCGTGCTCGGTTGGGACAGCGTGATCTTGGCATTCGGCACCGCCGCGCCGCTGGGATCCGTCACTGTTCCTTGAATCGTTCCCGCGGTGTTGCTGGCCTGCCCGAAGGCGCTCGGCGCCAAAGCCGGAATGACGCCTGTAACACTGCCCAGTAGCCCAAGAGCCACAGCACACTTCACGTATCGAAACCGCACCACCATATATCTCGCCTCCAAAATTGTTCAAATCAGGAACTGCAAACTGCTCCGCCGACCAACCTCGCAGGGCCCGTCGATCATCCCTGCTCCACCGTTGTCTGCATCGTGTGACGGCCCGCTCGAAACAGCGAACAGGCTACAGAGGAGGCAGAACCTTACACCTGAGCACGTTTGATACCATTCTCAGCAAACCCTATCCCCTTTGAAATGAATCGCATGCGGCGATGACGCAGTTTCTTGGATGTGAAAGGCGGGATTATGCGTCTCATCGAAACCTGATGCGGGAAGAGAGGAAGGGCAGCCATCTGCTGATAACAAAGGGCTTCTATGGAATCAGAGCCCGCATCTATGTATTTCCATAGCGACTTACCGGAATCAAGAGTCAATCTCTGCAGCTTATCCCTCAGCAACGGACAAGGAGTACCCTGACACGAGAGGGTTGATTCGACCATGAATACGCTCAAGACCGCACTGTTGCTCACCTCGCTCACCCTCTTTCTGCTCTTCCTGGGTCAGCACTTTGGCGGGCGCAACGGCATGATCATCGCCCTCGTCATCGCCGTCGCCATGAACTTCTTCAGCTACTTCTACTCGGACAAGCTGGCCCTCTCCATGTATCACGCACAGCCAGTCACGCGCGAGCAGTTGCCGCGCGTCTATAGCGTAGTCGAGCAGATGACCCAGCGCGTCGGGCTGCCGATGCCGAAGATCTATGTGATCCCGACGGAGTCGCCCAATGCATTCGCCACGGGTCGGAACCCGAAGCACGCCTCGGTGGCGGTCACCCAGGGCATCCTGAACCTGTTGACCGACGACGAACTGGCCGGCGTGTTGGCTCATGAGCTGGGCCACGTGCGCAATCGCGACATCCTGACCAGTTCGATCGCCGCCACGCTCGCCGGTGCGATCACAATTCTGGCGCAGACTGGACGCTTTGCCATGATGTTTGGCGGCTATGGCGGTCGTGATCGCGATCGCGGCGGTGGCGGCGGGATTGCCGGTCTGTTCATGCTCATTTTGGCGCCCATTGCCGCGACACTCATCCAGCTCGCAGTGTCCCGCTCTCGCGAGTACGAAGCAGATGCGACTGGCGTGCATATCACCGGGAACCCCTACGCGCTGGCCAGCGCTCTCGAAAAGCTCGACACATATTCGCGTCGGCTGCCGATGGGCGCGTCTCCGTCGACCGCGCACCTGTTCATCGTCCAGCCGCTGATCTCCAGCGCCAGCTTCGCCAGCCTTTTCGCAACACACCCTCCTATCGCGAAGCGTATAGAGCGGCTGGTGGGGCGGCCATCCCAGACCCAACAGTAGTAAGTACTTCCCATCCGCCGAGGAATCCGGCATCCTGATAGCCGATGCGAAGCGTACTGACCACACTCTCTCTTCTTGCGCTGGGTCTATGGCTGGGCGCACTGCTGCTCTTTGTCCAGGTGGCTGCGGTTGCGTTCAGCGTGCTGCCACCGCTGTTTCTCAATCCGGCCGAGGCCACGCATGGCGCCGGCCTGGTGGTCGGCGGCACTCTGCGCCATCTGCATTACATGGGCTTGATCTGCGGCGCGCTCTTTCTGCTCTTCAGCTTTCTGCTGCGCGCAAAGGTGCGCTGGCACTCGGTGATGCCGCAGGCCGTGCTGGTGCTGATCATGGTGCTGTTCACGGCGTACTCCCAGTTTATGATCATCCCGCAGATGGACACGGCGCAGGAGGCTGCCGGCGGTAGTGTGGCATCCCTGCCGGAGTCGAGTCCGGCGCGAGCCACATTCGATCAGTTGCACAAGCGCTCCGTACATGTCGAAGGCATCGTGCTGTTCCTGGGTTTCGTCGCCTTCTTCCTCGCCGGGCGACCCCACGGAATGCGCGACTAAAGCAGAAATCCCAAATGCAGCAGGCCGTCGGAGACTCCCGGCGGCCTGCTTTGTTTCATGATTGCGGCAGTGGTCGACGAAACTATTTCTTACTGTCGCGCATTGCCTTCACTTTGTCGTGCGACATCTGCACGTGCTCCTGCTGCCGTCCGAGCATCTCGCGCACCGGTAGCGGCAGATCTTCCTTCAATGCGTCAGCGTATGCCTTCTTAGCTACGTCTTCGCCTTGCTCCGCAGTGTCGAGAAGCGCATGATCGCCACCGCCCATCTTTGCCTTCAATTCACCCCAAAAACGATGCGCCTTGGAGCTGGTCGAAGTGCTTACCTTCACATCCTTCACACCCAAACGGTGGAGCTCGTTCTCAAGCTCCGCCGCGTATCCGGCACGTACCTGTGTCTCTTCGAGAAAAAATTTCTTTGCGGCTGGATCCTGCAGATGGTGCCCCAACTCCGTGAAGCCCTGGTGGCCATCGCGCAGCGTCTCAATCAGATCCTTCAGCGTCGATTCCACTTTGTCTAACGTAATATGCTCTGCCATGCTCTCTCACACTCCTTGGTTATTCAGATGTGCCGAGTACCGCCGAGGGTGTCTCCCCGCGCTGATATGCACGCAATCTCGGATACAGCAAACTTCCGGCCCCCATACAACCCCTGTGGCGGTTACGAATGCCACAGCCGCCTTGTATAGTGAACCTTTACTTGGAGCAATTCTTTATTCGGAGCAGTCCTCGGATTCCTGAATGAACGTCATTCTCTTCGGCGCGAGTGGTGGGATTGGCCGGCTGCTTCTCGCAGGCGCTTTGGAGCGCGGTCACACCGTAACCGCCTTCGTGCGTCACGGACAATCTCTGGAACAGCGCGACGGCTTGCGCATCGTCGAAGGCGACCTCTTCGATCCGCAATCGGTGGGGGATGCGATCGATGGACAGCGCGCGGTATTTTGCGCGCTCGGTGCTCGCTCTCTCAAAGCTGAGCCGCTGTTGAGCCGTGCACTCCCGCTCATCATCAGTGGCATGCACTTTCATATGGTCGACCGACTGATCACCGTCGGTGCGGCGGGCGCGCTCTACCCCGCCGGCAAATACCAGCCTCAGCTCGCAAACCTGGTCTTTGCGATTGTGCGACGGACGATGCTTCGTCACCCGATGGCGGATCAGCGCTCGCAGGAGCGATTGCTCGCGGCCAGCGACCTTGATTACACCATCGTGCGGCCACCCCGGCTGACCGACGAACCGGCAACAGGAAAGTACCGCGTATTGCCGGATGCGCTGCCGTCCAGCAGTCGCCACATCAGTCGCGCCGATGTGGCCGACTTCATGCTGCAGCAGCTCACGGACCCGCGATTTCACCGACGCGGCGTATATCTGGCGGATTAGAGCAGAAGCCGGGTTCCTTTAAGGTGAAGCGCCGCGCTCGTCAGGCATTTTCGCCAAAGAAAATGCCTACATCGCCTCAACTCAATACATGACATCATCCCGGCTTCTGCTCTAGGAGCTTGTTGAAATAGGGTTATCGGGCTAGGCTTGCTGGCGTAATTTCGGCAGGCCCATGCGTTTTGTTGGGTATGCTCGCCGGTCAGGTGGGGCCGGGGATGTTTGTGAACACTCATTCCGGATGTTTAGGCGCAGGTCTGCTGGGGACCTGCTGCTTGAAGTGCGATCAGCCGTGGCAGCCGCAGCAGGTTGTGCGCCGCGCAGCTGAAGACGAAGACCCAGTCCACCTTGTGGAGTCCGCGCAGCTTCACCTGGCGGATCGGCCCGGTCTGCTTGAGCCAGCCGAAGCACTTCTCGACCAGCCATCGCCGGCTCTGGCTGATCGCGTAGCCGGGATGCCGGGTGGTCCTGCGGTCGAGGTTGGAGCGGCGTCCCTTCTCGTCTTTTGTCACATGAACGGTGACATGCAGCGCCCGCGCCGCGGTGACGAAGTCCCTGGCGTCATACGCCTTGTCGGCGCCGACGGTGATGCGCCGCCTGCTGCCCCGTTGCTTGTCTTCCAGCATCAGCAGCGCTGCCTCGCGCTCGGCGTAGCCATCGGCGGTGGTCGCCATCGCCGCCGCGATCAGCCCGTTCTTGTTCTCCACCAGCGCATGCCCCAGATACGCCAGCTTCGACTCCCTGCCATAGCTCTTCCGGTACAGCCGGGAGTCCGGATCGGTGGTCGATTCGTGCGTCTCGTTGCTGCGCTTCTGGCCGTGGAAGTTCGAGCCGTCGTCATCGGAGCCATCCTTCTTGCGGAAGCTCTTCTGCGACGCCCACGCCTGAATCAGCGTGCCGTCCACGGTGAAGTGCTCATCGCTCATGAACCGCTTAGCCTGCTTGTTCACCTCGGCGAAGAACTGCTGCGCTACCTCTGAGCTCAGCAGCCGCTCCCGGTTCTTGGAGAACACGGCGTGATTCCACACCCCGTCGTCCATACTCAAGCCGACGAACCAGCGGAACAGCAGGTTGTAGTCCAACTGCTCGACCAACTGCCGCTCCGAACGGACCGAGTAAAACGCCTGCAGCAGCAGCGACCGCAGCACATACTCCGGCGCGATCGAGGGACGGCCCGAAGTCGCATACATCCCGTCGAACTCTCCACTCAACGACCGTAACACCGCATCCGTCAGCTGGCGTATCTCGCGTAACGGATGATCCTGAGGCACACGCTGTTCTAACGTCACACTGCTGAACATCTCATCTTGCCGCCGCTCGTCTCCACGCATACCTCATAGACGAACCAATCCATAAATCAGACGAACACAGGAACCTTTTTCAACAAACTCCTAGAGCAAATCCTGGCCCGCTTTTACTGGCAAGCCCTTAATAGAAAAGCACAGGCTTGAGCGCCGCAGCAGAAAGCGCAGATCGCTTCGCTGCCCCGTCATTTCATGACGGGCCCGGTCGGGACGGCAAATGCACTGAAACAGCGCGTCCGTAAACCAACCGGGCGCTTGATCCAGAGATCAAGCGCCCATAGTTCGTTGCTATCTGTAGCTCTAACTACTGCGGCTGCTGCGTCTTATCGGAGACCTTGTCGGCTGCATTGGAGGTCGCGTTTGCCGACTTGTGAACTGCTTTCTTCGTCCCGGTCTTGGTCTTGTGATAGGTCTTCTTCGTCTTGCCCGTGGTCTTGTCGTACGCTTTTGTAGTTCCGCTCTTGGTCTTGTCGTAGGCTTTCTCGGTCCCGCTCTTGGTTTTGTCCCAGGCCTTTTCCGTGCCCTTGGCAATACCGTGACCGGCGTCCTTGGTGGCGTCCTTCGTATCGGTGCCGGCAGTGTGCATGTCTTGACCGGCTGTCTGTGCCTGCAACATAGGTACGGTACCGCCAACCATCAATGCCGATGCGACGACGAGCGTCCCAATTCGATTCTTAAACTGTATCAAGGTAGTTCCTTCCTCTCGAGGTAGTATCGGTTCTTCCGTAGTGTACTGCTCTGCGAAAGAAGGCTGCGATTAGGCGGCGTCGTGGCGCGCCACAATATGCAAGCCACTCATAGGATGTACTGTCTCCCGTTTCAGGCCGCCCAGGAAGCCGTTGACAGCTCCAGCGAAGGCGCCGGGAAACTCTTCGTGCGGCAGATGTCCCGCTCCCGGGATGACAACCATCGCAGCCCGGTCAAAATACTCTGCCAGTCTCTCTCCGCTTTTCAGGCTGACCGCGCGATCCCTGTCGCCCCAGAGCAGAAGCGCAGGCACGCTGCGTAACTTCGGCAAAACAGCCCTCAGTTCAGCCATATCCCGCTCCCAGCGGTCAAGGATGCTTAAGACATAGCTAATGGTTCCAGGTACGCGCAGCGACGCAATGTAGCCATTCAGGGAGCCAGTACGGACACGGCTGGCGTCGCCGTACATGCGTCCAAGCGCCAGCGATTGCATTCCCGCTGGGACAGCTGGAATGCGGCCCGCAAACCACCGGCCGAGGGCCGTCCGGTAGAAGCGGATGAGAGGATCGGCGACATCCGAAAACGGATTTGCGGGCGCGTGAAGCGTCAGACTGCGGACGCGGTCCGGATGCCGGGCTGCAAGCATCAGCGCGACTGCCCCGCCGTGCGATGTGCCCACAATGTCTGCTTGTTCGATTCCCTGCGCGTCGAGGAGCGTCACCAGCCGGTCTGCCGTCGCAGCGAGACTGACATCAAGATTCGGAACCCTGTCCGACTCTCCGATTCCGAGGGCGTCGGGAGCATACACGGTCGAGCCGAGAGCCAACCGCTCCATGGTGGCACGCCAAGCACTTGCAGTACCCAGTAGCCCGTGTATCAGGAGAAGTGCGGGACCTGTTCCGGAGATCAGGCAATGCATCCGTGCACCATTGATGAAAATGTCTTCTGGCGCCTCCCCCGGTCCTTCCATGGCAGTCATCCAGCTTGCCAGTGACATGTCGCCCATCCTCCGCAAAGTGTTACAGGTACTGTGTTGGCACAATATTCAAACTCTTGAAACATAGAAAGCAGTCTGTCACGAAAAGATGTATCGAAGGGGGTAATCCGGCGCGGAAATTGGTCACTCTTTTGTCATTCTGGTCATTTCTTCGTCAACCCGGGCTTCCAAGAAACAAGGCGTATCCGGAATTTGTTCGGCCTATGCTTGATCATAGCCCCCTACCGATTCACGGAATGACGTGGCCCGGGAGATGGGACGAAACCCTCGGATGGAACAACCTACTCTCTTGCAGGCTTATTATTTTCATCAAGTTAGGGGCAGAATCTCGTCCCTTGCCAATACCTTCGCGGGCTGGCAAGCGGCGTGCTCCGCACTACACTGAAGACACTCAGTAGGACAGTCTTTTTCTCCTCTCAGCGCGCATGCAACGATCGATCTCAATCCGGCTGACGGTGGTGGTGCTGGCAAGCTTCACGTTGGCAGCGATCGTCTTCGCATCCCTGAACTTCGTCAAGGATGCGGAATACCAGAAGCCGACCGATGGGATCTGGTGGGTGGAGGGGCACGGCGGTCTGGAGGCGCAGCGAGTCCCCGAGAACAGCCCCGGAGAGCGCGCCGGGATCAAAGCGGGCGATGTGCTGCTGGCAGCCGGCGATCAGGCCACCCCGCGACTGGCCAACCTGGTACGGGAGTGGTTCCATGCCGGCGTCTGGCACCGCATTGACTACACACTGCTGCGCGCCGGCGTTCGCATCGATGCTTCGGTGATCCTGATCGCAGCGGACCGCACGCAGTTCCAGGGACTGCGGCTGGTCGCTCTCGTCTACCTGCTGATCGGGCTCTACGTGCTCTTCCGGCGCTGGACAGCTCCGCACGCGACCCACTTCTACGTCTTCTGCCTGGTGTCCTTTGTCCTCTATGCATTTCACAGCACGGGCAAGCTGAACACCTTCGACTGGATGATCTATTGGGGCGGCATCATCGCCGGCGCCCTGCAGCCCGCGCTCTTCCTGCACTTTGCCCTGGCTTTCCCGGAAGACCGCAGCAAGGACCGACGCGGTGTTCTGAGGCATCGCTGGTTACTGCCCCTTATCTATCTGCCTGCGGTTGCCGTAATCGCGGTACAGGCGGTCGCCTTCACATACTGGTCGGCAACAGAACTGTTGCGGCACCGGCTGGATCAGATCGCCGTCGGCTACCTCGCTGCCTACTACGCGCTGGCTGCCATTATCTTCTTCACCCAATACCAGCGCACGCAGGATCCGCTGCGCCGCCAGCAACTGAAGTGGCTGACGCGCGGCACGCTGCTGGCCGTGATCCCCTTCACCGCGCTCAACGTCATCCCCTTTCTGGCCGACTGGCCGGTGCCTTCGATCCTCAACAAGATCTCCGGGCTCTGCCTGGTCTTCCTGCCGCTTACATTCTCCTGGGCAATCGTTCGTTACCGGCTCATGGACGTGGATCTGATCTTCAAGCGGGGTGTGACCTACACGCTGGCCACCGCATCCCTGGTCGGCCTCTACTTCGGCGCCGTCGCCCTGGCTGCGGAGATCGTTCACAAGAGCCTGGCCAGCTTCGGCGCCTGGGGTCTGGTGGCCACCATCATCATCACGGCCCAGCTCTTCGATCCCTTGAAGCGCGGCATCCAGGCCCGCATCGATCGAGTATTTGACCGTCGACGCTATGACTACCGCCAGACACTGATCGAGTTTGGCCGCGGCCTCAGCTCAGAGACGGATCTGGACGCCGTCCTCGCGTCCGTCACCGATCGGCTGACCCGCACACTGCTCGTCTCACGTGTGGCGATCTTTCTGGATGGACCTCGTGGACATTACACGCTCGCGGCGGCCAGCGGTCTGGGCGCCGCGTTCACGCCGGTGACCGGCCCGCAGGGACGATCCCTCGACCTTGGATTCTTGAACTTCGAAGCCGTGCGAGTGGATGAGCATGGAGAGGCCGGCACGCACCTCTTCCTCGAAAACCCGCAGCAGGCATTGCATTTGAGGGAGTCGGAGCGGGTCGCCGCCGCCGCACTCGACCTGCACTACTACCTACCCTGCCGCATGCAGCAGCGCACTATCGCTGTGATTGGCCTCGGCCGGACCACATCGGGCGATTTCCTCTCTTCGGAGGACGTCGAGCTGCTGGAATCTTTGGCCTCCTATATCGGCATCGCCATCCAGAACGCGCGGCTGTATGCATCGCTTGCCCAGAAGGCCTCCCAGTACGAACAGCTCAAAGAGTTCAACGAAAACATCGTCGAATCGATCAATATCGGCATCTTGGCGATCGGTCTCAACGAAACGATCGAAAGCTGGAACGCGCAGATGGAGGTCATGTTCGCCCTTCCTCGGGTAGACGTGCTGAACCAGCCCATCGAAGCCATCTTCCCTGTCGAATTCATGACCGAGTTCCGCCGCCTCAAAGACGAGCCCGGCGTGCACAATCTCTACAAATTTCCGCTGCCGATGCGCACCGGCGAGACACGCACCGCGAACATTGCGATCGCTCCGCTGGTCTCTCGCAGTTTCTCTGTCGTCGGCCGCATCATCCTGGTCGATGACATCACCAGCCGCGTGCAATTGGAAGCGCAACTGGCGCAGTCGGAAAAGCTTTCCTCGATCGGCCTGCTGGCTGCGGGCGTGGCTCACGAGGTAAATACGCCGCTGGCCGTCATCTCCAGCTACACGCAGATGCTGGCCAAACAACTCCGCGGCGACGAGCGGTTGGCGCCGCTCCTGGACCGAATCACCAGCCAGACCTTCCGAGCGTCGGAGATCGTCAACAGCCTGCTGAACTTCTCCCGCACCGGCAGCACCGAGTTCTCCGAAATCGACCTGAACGGCGTCATCCGGGACACGCTAACGCTGCTTGAGCATCAGTTCAAGACATCCGCGGTACGGCTCAACCTGGAGCTTATGCCGGAGCTTCCGCGCATTACCGGAAATGCCGGCAAGCTGCAGCAGGTCTTCCTGAATCTCTTCCTGAACGCCAAAGACGCCATGGCCGCCGGCGGATCGCTGCGCGTAGCGACGGAAGTGAATGGTCGCGTCGGCGTCGTGATCGCCGATACCGGCTCCGGAATCGCACCCGAGAACATGCAGCGCATCTACGATCCCTTCTTCACCACCAAAAATGCGCCGGTTGAAGGGCAGCGGCGCGGCACAGGGCTCGGCCTGGCCGTCACCTACGGCATCATTCAGGAACACGCCGGCCGTATTCACGTAGAAAGCGATGTTGGTCGCGGTACCACGTTCCATCTCGAATTCCCCGCAGTTAGGAAACCTCTGCATGTCTGAAGGCACCACTGTACTGGTCCCTCATGCGACGGCCGTTGACATACAGGCCGCCCGCATTCTCATCATCGACGATGAAGCGGCTATTCGCGAATCGCTGGAAACTCTGCTCGTCCTTGAGGGCTACACCGTCAACACCGCACCGGATGGCGCGAAGGGGCTGGACGAGCTGGATCGCCAGGCCTACGATCTGGTGCTGCTCGACCTGGCGCTTCCCGGCGAAAACGGCATCGATCTGCTGCCGCGTATCCTGGAGCGCCACCCGCACCTCCCCGTCATCATGATCACCGCCTATGGCACTGTCACCAATGTGGTGGATGCCATCCGCGCCGGCGCGCGCAACTTCGTGCAGAAGCCGTGGGAAAACGAAAAACTGCTTGCGGACATCCGCGCCGCGATCGCGCAGTACCGCACCGAGGAAGAGAACGTCCAGCTGAAGCGTGCGCTCAAGCAGCGCTACACCTTCGAGAACATCGTCGGCAAGAGCGACGCCATGCTGCGCATCCTCGATCTGGTGGCACAGGTAGCGCCCTCCCGCTTCACCGTCCTGATCCAGGGCGAGACCGGCACCGGCAAAGACGTCATCGCGAAGGCCATCCACTCCAACTCGCCGCGTCGCGACAAACCATTCGTGCCGATCAACACCGGCGCGCTGCCGACCGAACTGCTGGAGTCGCAGCTCTTCGGCCATATGAAGGGCGCCTTCACCTCGGCCCACGCGGCACAGAAGGGCCTATTCGAGATCGCCCACGGAGGGACACTCTTCCTCGACGAAATCGGCACCATGGGCCTGGAGACTCAGGCCAAGATCCTGCGCGTGTTGCAGGACCGTCGCTTCCGGCCGCTCGGCTCGGTGCAGGAGATCCAAGTCGACGTCCGCATCATTGCCGCTACCAATTCCAACCTGCGCCAAGCGGTACGCGATGGGCGCTTCCGCGAAGACCTTTACTACCGGCTGAACGTCGTCACCATCGATCTTCCCCCGCTCCGCTCGAGACGGGAGGATGTGCCGCTGCTTGCGACGCACTTCCTACACCATTTTTCGGAAGAGAACCAGATGGAGCTACGCCGCCTCGCCCCGGAAGTGATGCGAGCGATGATGGACTACGACTGGCCGGGCAATGTCCGTGAACTAGAGCATGTCATTGCACGCGGCGTGGCATTATCGCCGACGGCTGTGATCCCACTGGAAGTACTGCCGGGTGAGCTCACCGGCCGCTCCTATTCCGCTTCCCTGCTGGAGCACGACGTGAATGCATCGCTCTTCGACATCCTCGAGGACATCGAACGACGCATCATCACCGACAAGCTCGAACGCTCCAACTGGAATCAGACCGAGGCATCCGAGCAGTTCCGTATTCCGCTCTCAACGCTGAACCAGAAGATCAAGCGGCTCAATATCGAGATCCGCAAGAAGTCTAAGGAGTAGAGAAGACAAATAACCTGCAGGTCAGGCCAAGGTGTCACGCGCAAGCTTCCACACCTTGGCCTGATCTGTCTTGTCTGCGGACTTCCGCTTTTGTCTTCAGTTGTCTGCTTTGTCTTCAGTGTGTCGTGTGGTCGCGCAGCTCGGCGATCGGCCCGTTCTTCCGCACCGAAGCGATTCCGTTCTCGCAGGCTGCCTCCGAAGAATACATTTCGCTGGTGCCGATAATCTGTCCATTGGCTGCCTTCAGCACAAAGTAGGGCTCGGACCGCTTCGAGGTCCTGCGCTCGAAGTGCATGTCCTCGGCTGCATTCTTCTTCACGGACTCGATGCCGTTCAGAGCGCCGGCCTTGTCTTCATACGCCTCGCTGACCAGGATCACTTCCCCGTTTGCTGCCTTCAGATTGAAACGATACTTCTCGCCGCTGGCCCCCTGCTTCAGATCGTAGGTTGCTGCCATGGTTAGCTCCTTTCGCCGTTGCGCCTCGCGAGATGGCCCCGATAGTACACCCGACGCCTGGCAGAGGAAACCATCATTCTGCGAGCGCCATTTGCAGGTCGGCCTTCGTCGGCGCGCATTCTGCCGTTACAATCTCCCCATGCCCTTCGCCACGCTGGACGGCTTTGCCAAGAGAAGCGTCCGGTCCGTACAGGACTATGCGATTCTCTGCGGTCGGGCGCTGTCCAATCTGTTCCGGAGCCCACACTACTTCAACGACATCTTCACCCAGGCCGATATCATCGGGGTCGGCTCGATCCCGATCGTAATCCTGACCGGCTTTTTCACCGGCGCGGTGCTGGCGTTGCAGTCTTCCTCGTCATTGGCCACCTTCGGCGCCACCGCCCTCACCGGCACCCTGGTCTCCCTTTCGATGATCAAGGAGCTGGGGCCGGTGCTGACCTCGCTGATGATCTCCGGGCGCAACGCTTCGGGTATGGCCTCGGAGCTGGGCTCGATGGTGGTAACCGAGCAGATCGATGCCATGCGCGCGCTGGGCACGGACCCGATGAAGAAGCTCGTCGTACCGCGGATGGTCGCCACCGTGACGATGAACTTCTTCCTGACCATCATCTCGGACACGGTAGGCACACTCGGCGGCGCGTTTGTCGCGGTCTTCCTGCTGGGGCAGAGCGGCTCGCAGTACTTCCACACTGCATACCAGACCCTCCAATTTCCCGACGTGTTTCAGGGGCTGATCAAGCCGGTCTTCTTCGGTTTCATCATCGCGTCGGTCGGCTGCTACTTTGGCATGTCCACACGGGGCGGCACGCAGGGTGTGGGCCGTTCCACCACACAGGCAGTGGTGGTGGCGTCGGTGCTCATTATCGTGATCGACTTCATCATCAGCCGCTTCATGATCGGTATCTTCGGACGCTAGGCCCCCCATGCCCACTGCCACGCCCGAAGCCGAGACCAGCCGTTATCAACCAAAACAGGACGCGGTTCCGGTCGTCTTTGAAGATGTATCGATCGCGTTCGACAACAATCAGGTCCTTAAGAACATCTCGTTCGAGGTCAAGCCGGGGGAGACGCGCCTGCTGCTGGGCCCCGCCGGCAGCGGCAAGAGTGTGTTGATGAAGCTGGCGAACGGCTTGATCCGTCCCGACAGCGGACGCATCTCGATCTTCGGGCACGAGATCACCGCAATGCACGAGAACGAGATCTTCGAATTGCGTGCTGTGATCGGCATGGTCTTTCAAGAGGGCGCGCTCTTCGACTCCATGAATATTCGGGACAACGTCGGCTTCCGGCTCATGGAGCATCATGTGCCAGCCGAGGAGATCGACCAGCGCGTCGAAGAGGCGCTGAAGTTCGTCGAGCTCGACAAGACGATGGAGAAGTTCCCGTCGCAGCTCTCCGGCGGCATGCGTCGGCGCGTCGCCATTGCCCGCGCTATCATCGCAAAGCCCAGTCTGCTGCTTTACGATTCACCGACCGGCGGCCTCGATCCCATCACGTCTACCAACATCATCGCGCTTATCATGAAGCAGCGCGACGTCTACCACACCAGCTCGATCCTGATCACGCACCGGCTGCAGGATGCCTTCATGCTGGCGACCCACGTCTTCGACAAAGAGAAGAACGAAATGCAGCTTCTGCCGGCAGGGGAAGCTGACAAGGACACCAGCTTTATGGTGCTGCACGAAGGCGAGCTCATCTTCGACGGCACAACGCACGAACTCGTCCGCTCGGACGATCCGTTTCTGAAGGAATATCTGTCGTAGTACCCGTTACACAAACAGCACGGATACCGGCGCTCCAATGGACGCGCTTCGTCCGGTCGCGGTGAGCTTTCCTGTGCCCGCGTCGCGGGCGAGGATGACAATGTTCTGCGTGTCCTGATTGGCGACCACCAGCCATTTCTCCGACGGATCGAGCGTGAAGTCGCGCGGTGTCTTGCCGCCGCAATCGATCCGCTGCAGAACAGTGAGTAAGCCGGAGTCCGGCGTGATGGTGAAGGCGGCGATTGTGTCTTCCCCACGAATTGAGGCGTAGAGGAATCTGCCGCGGCGGTCGATCGCAAGCTCTGCCCCTGTGCTGATGCCGTTGAAGTCGGGGGCGCGCAGAGAAACCTCGGCGATCCAGGTCAGCGTACCCGCCTGCGCATTCCAGGCAAGCAGGTCGACGGTGGATGTGAGTTCATTGATCGAGTAGACCCACTTGCCGTTCGGGTGAAAGCGCGTGTGTCGCGGTCCGGAGCCGGGCTTGGCATGCCAGGGCTTGCCGGTATCGGTAAGCCCTGCGGTCTTCAAATCAACGTGGTAGATCCGGATCTGGTCGGTGCCGAGATCGTTTACCAGCAGGAACCGTTCATCCGGAGAAAGCGTGACACAGTGTGCATGCGCCCCCTCCTGGCGTTCCGTATTCGGACCATGGCCGTGAAAGACGATATCTGCAATTGGTCCTTCGAGTCCCTTCGGTGTGGCAAGGAAGGAAGCGAGTGTTCCACTGGTGTAGTTGGCAACAAAGACTGTGTGGCCGGCACGGTCAAGCGTGATGTGACACGGATCTGTGCCGCCGGAGGGCACGACATTCACTTCCGTCAGTGCTCCAGTTGCGGAATGACGACGAAACGCAGTCACGGAACCGCCCTTGCTGCCGTCCTTGCCAGGAAAGTTTTGGTCTTCATTCACGGCGTAGAGCGCATCCCCGCTTGGCGGCACGGCAAGAAACGATGGATCGTTGGTCCGCACTGCGAGGTGCAAGGGTGTGAGCGTGCCCGCGTGCGCATCCCAGTCCGCGATGTAGATTCCGTCGGCCTTCCCGCCGGGTCCCATGTCATGCGTGTATGTGCCGATGTAGAGCACTGCCTTGCGGCCGGTCTTCGCTTGGGAGAGGAGTGTGTGCGCCATGAGAGGGACAACAGGAGCTGCTGCAAGGATCGTGCGACGTGTGATGCGAGACATGCCGCTCATCCTATCGCAACCAGCCATGAACTTCTCCGGCAAGCTCCGGAGTGTCCGGCGGCATCCGAATGGCTACGCTCACACCATGTTGACCATAACCAACCCTGCGATCCTCTACTTCGGCACCCCGGTCGTGCTCGTCAGTTCGCTCAACCCGGATGGCAGCGTCAACCTGGCCCCCATGTCTTCCGCCTGGTGGCTGGGCTGGCGTTGCATGCTTGGCTTTGGCGCGCGCTCCGCTACGCCACAGAACATTCTACGTACCGGCGAGTGTGCGTTGAACCTGCCCTCGGCCGATATGGCGCCCATCGTCGACCGGCTTGCGCTCACCACTGCCAGTGATCCGGTGCCGGAGTTCAAACAGAAGCGTGGCTACCAGCATGAATCGCAGAAGTTCGAGCGTGCCGGGCTCACACCGATTGCCTCCGAGACGATTGCACCGCCGCGTGCTCGCGAGTGTCCCATTCAGCTTGAGGCGCGCCTGGCAGGTTCGCATTCCATCGCTCCCGACAACCCCAGCAGCCGCGGCAGTCTGATCGCTCTCGAGGTCGAGATCGTCCGGGTGCACGCCGAAAGTTCCATCCTGGCGGATGGCGAGCCCGATCGCATCGATCCGGAGAAGTGGCGTCCGCTGATCATGAGTTTTCAGCATTTTTATGGCCTGACGCCGCGACTGCAGGCATCGACCCTCGCCACCATTCCCGAGTCCTCCTATAGGCCGCAGCCTACCGTAGCGATCGGCGAAGGGCGATAAAACCAGCGCAGGAAGCGCCGTTTGGGGAGTCAGGGTTTATTGAAATGGCGTAGAGTGCCAACCATGATCGGACGCATAGCAGCCCACGCTCCTTCCGCTATACTCCTCGCAACCCTGCTGTCTCCCGCGATAATGGCCCGTGCACAACAGACGAATGACATGACGCTTCCGGTAAACGCCGGACTGGTGTCGACCAGTGCGACTGCGCATCGCCGCATTCCGAATACGGTGTCAGATGTCTCGGTGGGCATTCAGACGCAGGGTGCGGATGCAGCATCCGTAGGACGCGATCTGGCGCAGCGGTCACAGACGCTGATGACATGGCTGCGCGGCCAGGGTGCGGATCGGCTGGCGACGGACCAGATCTCCTTCCAGCCACAGACGCACGAGGAGAAGAGCGGCCAGCAGAAGATCGTCGGCTATACCGGCAGCACCACGGTCAGCTTTCGCACCACACCCACGAAGGTAGGGGACATTCTCTCCGGGGTGCTGGAGCACGGCGCCAATACGATTCAGCAGACCAGCTACTCTCCTACCGAGGACGAGCAGGACAGGGTCCGGAGGGAGCTGGCGCAGGAGGCGACCAAGACGGCTGTGGCTCAGGCTGAGGCAGTCGCTGCAGCCGCGAACACGCACGTGATCGGGGTGCGTGAGGTGACGGTGGAGCCAAGCGGCATGATGCGACCCATGCCCATGATGCGCATGCAGGCCAGTGCCATGGCGGCCTCTGCGCCACCCATGGCCACGGAGGCGGGGGATCAGGATATCTCGGTGAACGTTTCGGTCAAGCTGACGGTTAGCCGCTAAGAGCATTGCTCCTGTAAGTGTGTGGGTGTGGCCGGGGTGCGAGATTGATTCGTATCCCACCCTAACTTCGTTAGGATGGGGCACCCATCTTGGTGGTAATGCTCGTGTGTGTCTGGTGTAGTGGTACGCTTGCGCGCATGAGCACGCGCCAGCGCTTCCGAGCCCTCCTTACACCGGACGGCACCAACCTGAAATGGGTGACGGCGCGCGTGCCTTTCGATCCGGCAGCCGTTTGGAAGAAGCGAGTGGGCATGCGGGTAAAAGGCACGATCAACGGTTTCGCCTTCCGCACGTCGCTCTTCGGTTCCGCTGAAAAAGGTCACGTGGTGCTGGTGAACAAGGCCATGCAAAAGGGCTCCGGCGCATTTGTAGGAGACGTGGCCGAGTTCGTCCTGGAGGCGGACCTTGAAGAGCGACAGACCTCTGCGCCCCCGGAGTTGGCCAAGCTGCTGAAGAAGGACCGCGCACTGGCACGCTGGTTTGCGGCACTCAGCTACTCCTACCGCAAGGACATAGCGGACACTATCCGCGAACCCAAGGGTGCCGAGGCGCGACAGCGGCGGGCCGAGCAGATGGCCGAGCGCATGATGCTGGCCATGGAGGGCGAGCTGATGCTGCCGCCCATCCTGCAGGTCGCCTTTCGCCGCGCGCCCCAAGCGCAGGCCGGATGGGAGGCGATGACCACAGTGCAACGGCGCAGCCATCTGCTTGGCATCTTCTATTACCAAAGCCCGGAGGCACGCGGGCGCCGAGCCCAGAAGGCGGTAGATGAGGCCATCCGGGTTGCACAGTCTAAATCGTAACTGTCTTTGCGGCGTTTAGCGCTTCCACTACGAGCTCCGATCTCTGGTAGCGGAGAGCTTCCGGAACTCCGCATCCACCCGATCAATCAGCGCCGGCGGAGATATCGCGGATGCGCGCGCGCCCAGCCCCAGCGTGACGAACAGCGCTACCTCTTCGCTCTCGAAATCGACGCGAAGCGTGATCCAGCCTGGCGGTCCATCGCGGGAAGGTGCATCCATCACCGAGGCGACACACCAGCGCAGCAGCGACTCCGCTGCATCCGGCGACACCGACAGCACGGCCCCATAGCGCCGCCGTTGCGTCTCCAGTTCGGTGACGGATCGCTGCCAGTGCCTCGCCAGATCGAAGCGTGCCGGCCGCTGAAACGCCGTCGCAAGCGGCGTGACTGCATGCATGCGGGAGACGCGATACGTGCGCATGCCGCGCGGCGTCCGCGCCACCAGATACCAGGTCATTCCCTTGACGACCAGGCCCAATGGGTCGACGACACGGGGAGCGCGGTCGCCGTCGGCGCGAGTGTAGTCGAAACTGAGCCGGCAATCGCGGGCTACAGCATCCTGCACCGCCGGCAGCATCGATAGGTCCTCGCTGACCGGTCGCCAGTCCGTCGCATCCACATGCAGACGCTCCCGGATGGCTGCCGCTTGCTCCCGCATGCCGGCGGGCAATGACGCCATCAACTTTCCCAGGGCGCGCTCGGCGGCTGCAGCAAGTCGTGGCTCACTCAGCGCTCGCGGCTGCGCCATCAACAGAGCGCGCAACTCTGCTGCATCCAGTCCCGGAACCTGGGTGCGCCAGTCCTTCTCGAGCTGCCAGCCGCCCTGCGCACCTCGAAGAGCCGCGATCGGCACACCGGCCGCGCTCAACGCTTCCATATCGCGATGCACGGTGCGCAGGCTGACTTCGAGCTTCCCGGAGAGTGCGCGCTCGGTCATGCGGCCATGGGCCTGGAGCAGCAACAGAGCGGATAGGAGACGATCAGCCTTCAAGGGAAACCCTCATTTTTTATTTTCTTTCGCGAATCATGACAGCACCTGGCATATATGATTTTCTACTCTGTTTTTGACCCAAAACACTACCTGAACCGATATCGAGGAGAGATTCATGGAAATCAAGGACTATCTGCTGGCGCAACTGGAGCGTGAGACGGCGTTGACCCGCAAGGTCATCGAACGCGTGCCCGAGGGACGCAACGACTGGAAGCCTCACCCGAAATCGATGGCGCTGGGCTACCTTGCCGCCCTGGTCGCAACCATGCCGGGCTGGGTGGCGTTCATGATCGAGCGCGAGGAGCTGAACTTTGACGATCCGTCGAGCGCGCAGTTTCGCACCCGCACGGTGGAGGCGCGCGCAGAGCTGCTGCAGATGCTCGACGAAGGTGCAGCCCGGGCCCGGCGTGCGCTCGAGGCCACGGACAATCAACATTTGGCCCAGAGGTGGCGCTTCGTCTCCGGAGGCCGCACGCTGACGGAAGAACCGCGCTCCATCATGATTGCCGATGCGGTATTCAGCCACTTGGCGCATCATCGAGGACAGTTGACCGTATACCTGCGGCTGAATGAAGCCGCAGTGCCGGCTATTTATGGTCCGTCGGCGGACGAAGGCATCTAGCTCACCCGGGCCTATGCTGATGTAGAGGATCTCTCCGTGCTCCTGCGGCACACGATCGACGGAGTCAGTTACACCTTCGAAGACCTGAAGGATCTGCTCGCCAAAGCGACACCCCTACGTTCCGGCGATGAGCTAGCGGGCATCGCTGCTTCGAGCGCCGTGGAACGTGTCGCCGCGCAGATGACACTGGCCGATCTGCCGCTGTCCACCTTTCTCGAAGAACCGCTTATCCCCTATGAATCGGATGAAGTCACACGGCTGATCTTCGACACGCACGACACTGCCGCCTTCACATCGGTGCAAAGCCTCACGGTCGGAGAGTTCCGTGACGCACTGCTCTCGAATGAGACGACGACCGACTCTCTCTCCTCGCTGGCGCCGGGGCTGATGCCGGAGATGGCAGCCGCCGTCTCCAAGCTGATGCGCGTGCAGGACCTGATCGCTGTCGCCCGCAAGATCCGTGTCGTCACGCGCTTTCGCACGACAGTTGGGCTGCCCGGACGCCTCTCAACGCGCCTGCAGCCAAACCATCCGACGGACGATCCAACCGGCATCGCAGCCGCCATCATCGACGGTTTGCTGCTCGGTTCGGGAGACGCCGTCATCGGCATTAATCCTGCGGCGGATGACGTCGCCGGCACTGGCAAGCTTCTGCGCCTGATCGATGCTGTACGCCAACGCTATGCGATCCCGACGCAAAGCTGCGTGCTCGCGCACATCACCACGCAACTCGCCGCGATGCAGCATGGCGCGCCCGTCGATCTTGTCTTTCAGTCTATTGCGGGCACGGAGCTGGCCAACACCGCCTTCGGGATTCATCTCGCAATGCTGAGAGAGGCACAGCAGGCGGCACGCGAACTGCGCCGCGGGTCTATCGGCGAGAACGTAATGTATTTTGAGACCGGCCAGGGCAGCGCACTCTCCGCGAATGCGCATCATGGTGTGGACCAGCAGACCTGCGAGGCCCGTGCCTACGCAGTCGCGCGCGCATTTTCTCCCCTGCTTGTGAACACGGTCGTCGGGTTCATCGGCCCTGAATATTTATTTGACGGCAAACAAATCCTGCGTGCCGGACTGGAGGACCACTTCTGCGGCAAGCTGCTCGGGCTGCCCATGGGCTGCGACGTCTGCTACACCAACCACACGGAGGCCGACCAAGATGACATGGACACCCTATTGACGCTGCTTGGTACGGCAGGCGTGAACTACATCATGGGCATCCCCGGTGCGGACGATGTGATGCTGCAGTATCAAAGCACGTCCTTCCATGACGCGCTCTATCTGCGCTCCATACTGGGGCTGCGGCCCGCACCGGAGTTCGAAGCGTGGCTTGCCGGCGACATGCCGCAGCGGCTCGCGTTGCCGTCGCATTCGCAGCTGCTGGCAGATGTGAGTCGCTCGTGACTAAGCTCAGCCGTACAACGCTGCCTGGCCTGCGCAGTCTGACGCGCGCGCGCGTCGCGTTGGCCACCACGGGCCACAGCATCGCCACTACGGAGGTGCTGGACTTCCAGCTTGCACATGCCAAGGCACGAAATGCCGTCCACGCAACGCTCCATCTGCCGTCTCTCTCGCAGCGACTGCGGGATGAGTTGCTTTCGCTTCGCGAGTCTTCAGTGCAGATACTTGAGTTGCAAACCAACGCGCCGGATCGCGCGACGTACCTTCGTCATCCGAACTTGGGTCGCACGCTCCATCCCGCATCCGCGGCGACGCTTGAACGTGGATCGTTCGACCTGTCGATCTCGATTGCGGATGGGCTCTCAGCGCTGGCAATCGAACGCAACGCCATCCCGGTCCTTGCAGAACTGCTGCCACGGCTGTTCGCAGAACAGTGGTCGATCGCTCCCCTCACGCTCGTCACCCAGGGGCGAGTCGCCATTGGCGATCCAATCGGGTTCCTTCTCGGCGCCCGATGCAGTCTCGTCCTCATCGGTGAGCGGCCGGGGCTCTCCTCGCCGGATAGCCTAGGTGCCTACCTGACCTGGTCCCCGCATCCCGATCGCACGGATGCCAACCGCAATTGCATCTCGAATATCCATGACGGAGGCCTGGCGCCCCAAGCCGCCGCCGGAAAGCTGCATTGGTACCTGAGAGCGGCGCGTGTGCGGCAACTCAGCGGGGTTGCGTTGAAGGAGGGTGAGCTGGAGTTGGAGGCGAAGGGACCGAAATCAAGTTAAGGCCCCCGCCGCGTTTGATTTCCGCCGGACACAAAGGGAAAAGGCCGTCAGATCCGCGCGTTGTCATACCGCTCTGCTACCCTTATTGGTTTGCATACCTGCAGCAAAGGACACACTCCGCAATGGCATTCAAATTCAAGGGCGTCGACTTCATTGGCTTCGATGCCATGCTCTCCGAAGATGAGCGGATGGTCCGCGATACGGCACGCCGTTTCATCGAGGACAGCCTCATTCCCATCATCGAGGAGTGCAACCGCGCAGGCCGTTTCCCGCGCGAGTTGGTGAAGCCGATGGGCGAGATGGGCTTCTTTGGCGCGAACCTGCACGGCTACGGCTGCGCCGGTATGTCCAATGTGGAGTATGGGCTAGTGACACAGGAGTTCGAGCGTGGCGACTCCGGGATACGTTCGTTCGTCAGCGTGCAGTCGGCGCTGGTCATGTATCCCATCTACACCTTCGGCTCGGACGAGCAGAAGGACGAATGGCTGCCGCAGATGGCCACCGGCGAGAAGCTCGGCTGTTTTGGGCTGACCGAACCCGACTTCGGTTCGAATCCCGGCGGGATGCGCACACGAGCGAAACGTGACGGCACGGACTATATCCTGAACGGCGAAAAGATGTGGATCACCTCCGGCTCCATCGCCGATGTGGCTGTGATCTGGGCCAAGGCGGAGGATGAGGACAATCGCGTTCGCGGCTTCCTGGTACCCACCAAGACGCCTGGCTTTAGTGCCTTCGATGTCCACGGCAAATGGTCCTTGCGTGCCTCGGTAACTTCGGGGCTGTCACTGCAAGATGTGCGTGTGCCCGCGTCCGCCGTGCTGCCGGGTTCCGGCGGCCTGAAGTCGCCGCTCATGTGTCTGAACCAGGCGCGCTATGGCATCGGCTGGGGTGCGCTGGGTGCGGCCATGTCCTGCTACGATACTGCGCTCCAGTACTCACTGATGCGGAAGCAGTTCCGGGACGCTCCCATCGCCAGCCATCAGCTAGTGCAGGAAAAACTTGCCTGGATGATCACGGAAATCACCAAGGGCCAGTTGCTTTCACTGCAGGTCGGACGCTTGAAAGACGCAGGCAAGGTCGCCCATGAGCACATCTCCATGGCCAAGCGGAACAACGTGATGATTGCTCTTGAGTGCGCGCGCATGGCCCGCGACATCCTCGGCGGCAACGGCATCACGGACGATTACCCGGTCATGCGCCACATGATGAACCTGGAATCGGTGAAGACCTATGAAGGGACGCAGGATATTCACACTCTGATCATTGGGCAAGCGATTACAGGCATCGCAGCGTACTGATTCCGGACACTTTTCTTCGAGTCTCGGTATCGCTACGTTGCACCTGGGCAGAGGCAGTATCCAGGCTCGGATTCACAGCAACTTGCTCCCCCAAATGCCGTCTAATCGGGAAAGGGGAGTATTGCTTGACGCTGAAGACGACATCCGTAGCCGTGGTAAAGAGCATGACGCTCCCGCGGAAGCCGGAGTTCGACGCTCTGCGCGGCCTGTTTCTCGTCTGGATGACGCTCACCCATCTGCCGACCCGGCTGAGCGATCTGGTAAACCAGCCCTTCGGTTTCGTCTCCTCCGCGGAAGGATTCGTCTTCCTCTCAGCCCTTCTCGTCGGTCGCGTCTATATGCGGCAGTCGCTCGAAGACCCGAGCGGCCTGCGCACCAAGCTCTGGAAGCGTGCCTTCCGGGTCTATGCCTATCACGTCACCCTGCTGCTGCTGGCCTTTACCTTTGCCGCTGCGTTTGCTGTGTTCCGGCACCACGCGGCTCTGGAGCATCTGCTCGACTTTTATATTGCGCACCCGGTAGTCGCAATCGTCGGTTCCCTGCTGCTGATCTATTGTCCACCGCTGCTGGACATCCTGCCCATGTATGTTCTGTTCCTGCTGGCATCCCCATTCGCCTTCTCGATCGCGAAAAAACATGGGTGGCGACCGGTGATTGCCTGCAGCACGCTCATGTGGCTGCTGGCGCAGTTTCATCTGCGGGCCGGCGTGCACAACATCGTGGTCTCCGTTACACATCTCCCCATTCCGCTGCAGCAATCAGGCGCGTTTGACCTGTTTGCCTGGCAGTGGGTGTGGATCATGGGCATGTGGCTGGGTGCGCGATCGGTGGAAGGCGCCCTGCCCCTGCGCTTCATTCCCAAATGGGTGATGGGGGTTGCGGGGGCTGTCTGCGTCTTCTTCATCGGTGTCCGGCATGACTGGTTGGGGGCACAGCTATCGCAGGAGCATCTGGGATTACTTCTGGACAAGTGGCAGATTGGACCGTTGCGACTGCTTAACCTGGTTGCCTTTGTCAGCGTGCTTTATGGGTTGCGCGGGGCGGTGCGATGGCTCATCTCGCGCGAGCCATTCATCACGCTCGGCAAGGCATCACTCGAAGTCTTCTGCGCCCATCTGGTCTTCGTCTTCGTAGGACTCGCGCTGCTCTATGGCGAAGTGCCGCAGTTGCACGGCATCTACGCGCTGGCACTCCTCACCGCGACCTTCATCGGGCTCATCTACGTGGCGCAACGCCAGGTGCGTCGAAAACACGCCAAGCGCCCGGTCTCGATTTCAGCCCAACCGGAAACAGTCGCCGAAACCGCCAGCTGCTCGTAAGTTCGCGCAACGAGATTGACAGATCAGCCGACAGAATCACGCATCCATGGCGGGGGTACCTTCACCGAGGCCATACCCGCGGCAGTGGCCGCCTGGATTCCCATGTCCGTGTCTTCAAAGACCAGACATCGGGTTGGGTCGACGCTCAGCCGGTCTGCCGCCATCAGGAACGCCTCCGGGTGGGGCTTCGCACGCCGATACTCGCCGGCGCACACGAGCGTGTCGAAACGGTTGATCAGTCCTAGCGTTTCCAGTGAAGCGGTCACCGATTCCCGGGTGCTTCCGGAGACGACTGCGAACGGAATGCGGCCGTGCGCATCCTCAATATGCTCGAGCACCTCTGGAACTGCTCTCAGCTGCGACAGCGATTCGAAGTACAACGCCTCTTTACGTGAAGAGACCTCGCTCACCGGCATCGTGAGGCCGTGCATCTGGTTCAGGGATGCAATGATCTCCGCCACCGGCATGCCGCCCCAGGCGTAGAACAAGTCGTCATCGAATGGACAACTCCACTGTGCCAAGGCCTGCTGCCATGCCACCAGGTGCAATGGCATCGAGTCTGCAATCGTGCCGTCGCAATCGAATAAATAGGCCGCAAATGTCCCGGCGGGTAATGGCAGCTTCAGGCTACGTCTCCGTCTATGTTGCGAACGAGAAAAGCAGATCTCTCCGCTTCCCCTACACTCGGTTCAGGGTCCGGTCGCAATGACAGTGGATTTTAATCCGACAGAATCCTCACACCGCGACCGTGAAGCTCTCTTCGGTGCGGATCACCGGACGGTAGAGCGTGTCCCGCTCGAAGGGCTCGCGGCCGGCCTCGCGAATCAGCCGTACCAGATCGCTGCGACGCATCCCCTGCGGGGTGCTCGCACCTGCGTCGTGGTAGATCTTCTCTTCAATCACGGTGCCGTCGATATCATCCGCGCCGAAGCGCAGCGCCACCTGCGCGATACCCGCCGTCATCATCTGCCAATACGCCTTGATGTGCGCGAAGTTGTCGAGCAGCAACCGTCCCACGGCAATCTGGCGCAGGTCGGTAAGGCCTGTTGTGCGCGGCAGGTGTTCGAGCGGAGTATTGTCGGGGTGGAATGCCAGCGGGATGAATGTCTGGAAGCCGCCGGTGTCGTCCTGTACCTCGCGCAGGCGCAGCATGTGGTCGACGCGGTCTTCGTCGTTCTCCACATGGCCATAGAGCATGGTGGCATTCGAGCGCAGGCCGAGCTTATGCGCCATACGCGCCGTTTCCAGCCACTCACCGCCATCGATCTTGTGGTCGCAGATGATGTGACGCACGCGATCGGAGAAGATCTCCGCGCCGCCGCCGGGCATGGAGTCCACGCCCGCTTCCTTCAACTGCATCAGCACCTCGGGGATGCCGATCTTAGCGCGACGCGCGAGGAAGGATACCTCCACCATGGTGAACGCCTTCACGTGCACCTTTGGGAAGCGCTGCTTGAGCCCGCGAACCAGTTCGAGAAAATACTCCAGCGGAAGATCCGGGTGCAGACCGCCGACGATGTGAAACTCCGTTACCGCTTCGTGATATCCGGTCGCCGCGGAACTCCACGCCTCTTCAAGAGCCATCGTGTATGCGCCGGCATCGTCTTTCTTTCTTCCGAACGCGCAGAGCCGGCATGCCGCCACACACACGTTGGTCGGATTGATGTGACGATTCACATTGAAGTAGGTGGTGTCGCCATGCATGGATTCGCGCACCCAGTTCGCCAACCGGCCCACCGCGAGAATATCCGCGCTGCGATACAGTGCCACACCTTCGTCGAAGCCGAGACGCTCTCCGGCGAATACCTTCTCCGCAATCGGGATGAGCTGCAGGTCGTGCGAACGAAAGTCGTGACTGCCCGCTCCGTGACTACCTGAAATTTGAATGCTCGATGCGTTGTGATTCATGATCTTCACATCGTTATGATACGCTGCCGCGCTTCACCCCTGCTTGCGGCTGCGACGCATGACCACGCCAACGTCCATGCCATGAATGGGGGATCACGAACAGTGAATCAGCCATGCTGCCTGCTGATACTATGCAGTCACAGCAGCTTACCTCTTCCCCGCGCGAGACCTTAGCGAGACATGCGTTCCCCGGTAGTGCGGATGGTATTGCTTGTACTCAGCATTGCGCCCGCGTTGGGGGCGCCGCAAGCGAGCGCCCCGGTGCTTCCCACCGTCAGCTCCTACGCGCTCAGCAAGGAACGCGTCACGCTGCCTGCCGACCTCCACAGCGACCGCAATTTGCTGCTGCTTTACTTTCAACTAACACAGCAGGCCGATGTCGATAGTTGGAACAAGGTCATCGACCATTGGCGAACGGTCGATCCGTCCCTTGCCGCTTACGACTCGCTGGTATCGCCGCAAAAGAACTTCCTTTCCCGCTGGTGGCAGAACGCTTCCTTGCGCAGTGCGTCGCCGGACGTCCGCCGCTGGCACACCACGCTTCCCCTCTATGTAGACACGCATACCTTCGAGCAGCAGCTCGGAATCGCTTCGGACAAGCAGGTCGTTCTCCTGTTGATCAACCGGCAGGGGCACATTCTCAGCCGCGTTAGCGGGCCTCCGACGGATGCGAGCCGAGCCGGCATGCACGCTGCGCTGGAATCGGCAGGCGCACCCGCAGGCTTGAACGCCACAACGAGTGCGCACCCGCAAAATTAGAGCACTTTCATTGTAGGTATAGAAAAGAGCACGATGATCCGCGTGGCTTTTCCGTCAAGAAAAGCCACACTTCGCGGAACTGAGCTCTACACAGCAACAGTGACAATGCGTTTATAGCAATTTTCCTGATGCTGTGATGTGCGGAGCATCGCACGACGTGGCCTTTCCTTAATGAAGGCCACAAAGGCCTTCGTTGGTTCCGCTACACCTACAGGAAAATTGCTATAAGAAGTTGAAACTGCCCTACTCGGGCTGCGCGAGAGACTTGCGCATCACCAGTGCTTCGGCGCCATCCGCGTAATAGCCGGGTATGCGACCGGTATTGACGTATCCCAACATCTCGTAGAAGGCCTGCGCGCCGAGGTTGTCGGTTGCCACTTCAAGCGTTATCGCGATGCAGCCATCTGCAGTGAGCTGCTCTTCTGCGGCCAGCATTAGCAGGCGCCCCAGGCCCTTCCGGCGCAGCTCCGGGGCTACGTCGATGGTGATGAAGTGGCCGATCTTGCGACCCGATTCCAGCTTCCAATCCACAACACAAAAGCCGACGATCTCGCCCTCGAGATCTGCAATCGTGGTCGTGCTCCGCGGGTGCCGGACGAAGTAATGAAGCTCTGCGCGCGAATACGAGATCAGCGGCGGAAAGCATAATGTATCCAGACGCAGAAGTGCCGGGAGATCTCCCGGCACATACCCGCGCAGTATCAGGCCCGAGGTATCTACTGATCCCCTCCGACGCCGATGCCGGCTTTGGAGATTGAGGACGGTGGCTGCACCACGACACCGTTGTAGAGCGAGGCAGCCAGCAGGCGACCGCTGTTCGAACGCACACCGCGTACGTGCCAGCCCGCGTCCCACCACTTCCAGCTCTTGTCGGTTTCGTTGACGGCCATGACCCAGGTAGAGCTCCACGAGGTAATCACGATGCGCTTCAGGTCGTTCTCATACTCGATGCCGCTGATATCCGAGAACGGGAGCGTCGACATGAAGGTCCAGTTCGCACCATTGTCCGTGCTGTAGAAGACGCCCTCGCGGCCGCCGATCCACATGCTGCCGCCCGGAGCTATGGTGCTGGTGCGGACCGAGGAGAGCTTGGGCGGCAGCGCGACCGCCTGCCACGTCTTACCGCCGTCCTGCGAGACCGCGATGCCGGTGCGGCGTGTTGCCAGGACCGTCGATCCGTTGGAGTGGACACTGAGATAATCGCCTTGTCCAAGGACCGGACCGCCCGTCCAGACCTTACCCTGATCGGCGCTCTGATAGATGCCGTCCGATGTGGCAGCAAACCATGTGCTGCGGGTCAGGTCCAGGCCGTGCACGCGGCCATCGATCTCGCCTGCTGGCTTTTCGATAGTCTTCGTCACCTTGGTGGGCTTGCCTAACTTGCCGCTTTTCGTCTTCGCGCGCACTAAGACTGTCTTTTCTTCCAGCCTGATCACCTTCCCGGCTGTCTGCCAGCGGCCATCCTGCCATACGTAAAGACCATGACTGGTGCCGGCCAGCAATGTGCCTTCCGGGCTCTCCGCCAAGCTGAAGACATCTCGTCCATCCAGGCCTTGGCTCTGCTGCTGCCAGCTCTTGCCCGCGTCACCGGAGGTGAAGACGCCGCCATACATCTTGTCGTTGACCACACCGGCGTAGAGCCGGTTCGGATCTTTCACATCCTGGGCCAGAGCAGCCACCTGCCGTTGCGAAAATCCCTGGTTCGAGGCGACAAAGCTGGCGGCTTTGTCATTGCTCATCAGCACGCCGCTGCGGTCGGTCGCCAGCAATACATGTTTGTCATTCTTGGGATCGACGTACACGTCGTTGATGATCACGTCCGGGCCAGTCAAACGGGACCAGTTGGTGCCGGCGGAGGAGGTGCGATAGAGGCCCTCGGTGGTTCCGGCGTAGACGATCGAGCGATCGACGGGGTCCTGCATCAGGACGCGGGTACGGCGCGCCGTGGAGGGGATACCTTGAATCTTGACGTACTTCTCACCGCCGTTGTCGCTCTTGTAGATACCGGAGCAGGCGCTGGTGTAGACGGTCTGTGGGGTAACCGGGTCGATGATGATGGAGAAGACATCGGAATCGTCAATCAGACCCTGCTTGATGTTGTGCCAGTTCGCACCGCCGTCGGTCGTCTTCCAGGGCAGATGCCAGGTGCCCGCATAGATCGTCTTCGGGTCCTTGGGATCGATTGCGATCGACTCAACCTCGTGCAGCTCATTGCTGTTCGCCGGACTGATGAGGTCCCAGTGTGCGCCGCCGTCTTCACTGCGGAAGACACCTTTCAGCGCGCCAACCACCAGCATCTTTGGATTCGAAGGAGACTGCGTCAGCGCACGAATGGACTGACCTTCCATGCCGGGACTTGCTGTCCAGGTTTTACCCCCGTCGTGGCTGATAAAGAGCCCTCCATCGGGATGGTCAAGGACGAAAGCCCCGACGTAGATGGTCTTCGGATCGGCTTCGTCGACGACGATATTGTCCAGCATCAGATCGTCCTTGGATGAAAGCTTCGCGAGGCGGCTCCAGGACGATCCTCCATCACGGCTCTGATAGAGCCAGCTATTCGTCGTCCCAAGATATATGTGCTTGCTGTCCGTAGGATCGGCCGCGAAACTGCGACCGTCACCCCCATCCGGTCCCACGGGAACCCACGCGTTCGATACAGGATTGGCGTTCGTTGCGGCCTGGGGCGGCAACGCCAAAAGCGGAACGGAGACGGCAGAAAGAAGAGCCAGTAATGCGAGACGGCGATTCATGGAATGGAACTACCTCTTGTACAAAGCTGTTAGAGCGAATTTCAGATGCTTTGGAGTGAGAACACTCACTCCGCATAGCCCTTCCGTCAGGAAAGACCACTCGGCCCTATACACCTACAGTGAATTTGTTCTCGTTCAAGGGTACCGGGGCGACTGTTGGGCTGCAATCACCCGAACGGGCCCGTACCAACCTAGACATCTCTTGAGTGACGAAGGTGGCAGAGCCTGGGTAGCAAGAAAAAGGGCTGACCGGTTGCCCGGTCAGCCCTTTGTGCGGAGGAACGCCTACTGGGCGGCCGCCTTCTTGTGGTGTGCACGGCGGTGTCCGTGGGCGGCGCGGGCTTGTGGCCGCATGCTGTCCTCGTTCACTGCTGTCGTACCCTGCACATCGTTGTCGAAGGTAGCTCCTGCCGGAACCAGGTAGTTCTGCGCCTGCTTGCCAGCTTCGGTACCCGTGCGGACCTGGACACGAGAAGCGTCGATGCCCTTCTCCTTGACCAGGTAGTCCTTGGTATTGACGGCGCGCTGCGCTGCCAGCTTCGGACCCATCTTCTCGCCCGATGCCGAGTCGCCAACCACAACAGCTGTCGCATCCGACTTCTGCTGCAGGTTGCTGGCTACGTCATCCAGGCAGGCCTTAGCTTCGTTGTCGACACGTGCCGGACGGCGCTTGTCGCGATCGAAGTTGATCGAGCAAAGCGTTTGCGTCTTCGGTGCCGGCGGTGGCGGCGGCTGCTCAACGTTGACCGTAGTCGTGGTCGAGGCCGTCTGACCCTTGTCGTCCGCCACGTTGCAGGTCACGGTTACCGGACCGGCAGGCGCGCCAGACGTATTCAGAGTCGCAGAGTTGTTGGTGCCGTTCACCTGACCGGCAGAGGTGCTGTAGGTGTAGGTCAGCGGACGATTCTGCGGGCTTACGCCTTGTGCAGTAATCGTGGAGCTGTCACCCGGCTTGACGGTAGTGGGATCGGCCGAGCAGCTGATGGTTGGCGGCTCGAACTGCTTGACCTCGAAGCTCGCGGTGCAATCTGCGAACTGGCCAGGCTTCTGGCCCTGCGAGACATGACCCGTGACCGTGTAGCTGCCAGGATTCAGACCGTTGGTGTCAACATTGCCGGTCGCGCTGTCCCCGGTCACCTTGACGCCATTGTTGCCCGTCCAGGAGTAAGTACCGTTCTTCTTGGGGTTCAGGTTGGTCGCAGTACCGGTAATGGTGACTGGATCGCCAGGATAGACAGACGCCGGACTCGCAGCGCACTGATACATAACTGGCGGCGGAGGCGTGATGTTACCGATGCGATAGAGCAAGCCTGCACTCAGACGTACCGTGTTCAGATTGGCGCGGCCACCCGACGGATACGGGTTTTGCGGTCCAAAATTCACGTGGTAGTACTGGTAGTCGGCTTGGAAGAGACGGATGCCGAAGTGGTGGCCAATCCCGTAATCCAGACCGCCGCCGGCCGTCAGCGCCGGACCCCAGGTGTAGGGCTGCTTGGTGGGGCCGCCGAGACGAACCGCGCCACCTTCGAAGTGCACGAAGGGGGTGACGTCCTCGGTCGGGTACCGGAAGACGATGCCTCCCGAAGCAACGGACGCACCGTCGTTATTCCCGTCCGGATGCGCACTGTACTCTACCTGTCCGCCTACGTAGCGGTTGAAGTAATAGGTACCGCTGCCGATTGCACCATAGTCGATGGATGAGTACTTGACTGGCGAGTTCACCCCGATCAGGCCACCGCCCGGAACGGTAATCGAGCCATGCGGAGCCAGGTAAGAGTAACCCGCGAAGATGTCGATCCGGGAGGCAAACGGCGCCTGCGGAGCGTTGGTCGGGGCTGCTGGGGCAGCGGCAGCCGGGGCTGGCATGCTGCTTGAGCTTTGATCCGAGGGAGCAGCAGGAGCAGTTGCCGGTGTACTGCTCGGGGTCTGATCCTGAGTGGGCTGAGGCGGAGTCTGCGTTGAATTCGGAGCCGGGGTGGACGGCGAACTCATCGTATCCTGCGCGAAGAGGGCCGTCGTTCCCAGGCCTACCGCACAAGTTACGAGCAGAATCCGGCTCAGAGAATGCAACGGACGTAAATGCATGCGTCTATCCTCCGCAACCGTACTGAAAGTCATACATATGAATTACGAATGGCATCTGAGTGTCTCATAAGTCAGAACCGAAACACCCTCGCCACCCGGAAACACAACGAGCAGGCAGCGCAAGGAAAGCTACCATACGTTGACTAGGTTAGTGCACATTTTAGTGGGTGAGTTGCCTAGAATTTTCAATGGCTTATCCAAAGCATCACCAGAGTAACCCATTGCGTGACCCTCGACCGATTAGCCACAAAAAATGTGCACCCGCCGGGCTGATTTTCCGGACTGCACCATCCTAATGGCAGATTCGATCAAATCAACTCTTTTTTCAGCTTAAATTGAGGGTCCGCTTCAAGCTGCCACGCTCCCGCTGGATCTTTTCCTGCAGCAGGGTGATCGCGTAGATAAGCTGTTCCGGTCTGGGCGGGCACCCGGGAACGTACACATCCACCGGAATAATCTGGTTGACGCCCTGCACCAGCGCGTAATTATTGAACACTCCGCCCGACGTCGCGCAGGCACCCATGGAGATGACCCACTTGGGCTCCGGCATCTGCTCCCAGAGCCGACGGATCACAGGAGCCATCTTCTGCGACACGCGGCCGGCGATCACCATCAGGTCAGACTGGCGCGGCGATGGGCGAAAGACCTCCGCGCCAAAACGGGCTACATCGAAGCGCGATGCCCCCATCGACATCATCTCGATGGCACAGCAGGCAAGGCCGAAGGTCATCGGCCAGACTGAGCTCTTGCGAATCCAGTTCACGGCAAAGTCGAGCGAGGTGAGGATGATACCCTCCGGCTGCTCTTCGCCGAAGTTGGCCTCCTGCACCTTCATCTGGTTCTTTGCACTGCTCTCTAGGGAACCGAAGAGATAGCGATCATGGGGCGCTGTGCTCATGAAATCAGTATAGACCGCGATCGAAACGCCTTCAGCGAGGCGTCTTTGAGCCATCTGCCGGCGTGGCGGGGCTTTGCGGAGGCGTAGCGGTATCCGCAGCGCCATTCGGAGTATTGTTCAGCACGATCACCTGATCCGGTCGCGTGTAGCGGAGCCGCATATGAGCCTCATACTCAATCGCATCCGGGTCCGACTTCAGATGGTCGACATGAGCCTTCAGCCGGTCGTTCTGTGCCTTCATCTGTTCCAGCTGCTTGGAGAGCAGGCGATCTTCACTGCGTTTGGCGCGATAGGCCAGCACACCGTTCGCACCGAAGAGCGCGTGGTAGCCGACCAGTACAGCAACGACGACGACGAAGACGGTCGCGAAGCGGCGTCTCTGCGCATACGCGGCTGTCGCAACGGTGAACCGTCGCGCCAGCCGTCCGCGCTGCGTCTGCAATGGTGCCGAATTCCCTGCCCGATTCACGCCCAACTCCTCGTTTCCCTACTGCAGGACCCAGTCCTTGGCCGCCTGAGTCAGTGCTGCGCTCTCCTGCTCGTCGCGCGCTTCGGTATAGGCGCGAACCACAGGCTCCGTACCGGAGAGGCGATAACATACCCACGAGCCATCGTCGAAGATCAGCTTTAGTCCATCGGTGCGCACCACCTGCGTCACCTTCTGCCCGGCAAGCTCTGTCGGATCCTTCTTTATCTTTTCAGTGAACTTCTGCTTCGCCTCATCGGTCAAGTGGAAGTTCTCTCGTACCGGATAGAAGGAACCATATGTGCCAAACAGGTCTTTGAGCTGCTCGTCGATGCTGCGGCCGCGCTTCGCCACCATCTCGGCCATCAGCAGACCGGCAATGACCCCATCCTTCTCCGGCACATGGCCGCGAATGGTCAGGCCTGCGCTCTCTTCGCCGCCGACGGCGATGGCGTCCTTCAGAATCAGTTCACCGATGTACTTGAAGCCCACCGGCGTCTCATGGAGTTCGACTCCCTGCTTCTCCGCGATGGCGTTGATCAGGTTTGTGGTGGCGACCGACTTGGCGACACCATTCTTCCACCCGCGCGTTTCAATCAGGTATTCGAAGAGCAGAGCGATCACGTAGTTGGGTTGGATGAAGGTGCCGTCGGCGTCCACGATACCAAAGCGGTCCGCATCGCCATCCGTAGCAATCCCGATGTTCGCGCCAACCTCCTTCATCTTCGCCTTGGCATCGCCCAGCAGATGATCGTCCGGCTCCGGGGCATGACCGCCGAAGAGCACATCGCGGTAGTCGTGGACCGTATGCACATCGATGCCGTTCTCACGCAGAATGTCCGATGTATAGCCGCGCGCCGCGCCCCAGAAGGGGTCAAAGACGATCTTCAGCTTCGCGGCCTGGATCGCCTTGAAGTCGACCAGTTCGCCCAGCCGCTTCAGGTAGTCCGGCTTGACATCGATCGTCTCGGGATTCTCCAGTGCCTTGGCCTGCGCCACGGGTTCCTCGCCGAGGCCACGGATGGCGGCCTCTACCTGTTTGGTCGTCTCCGGTAATGCGGGTGCGCCATCGGGCGTTGAAAACTTAATGCCGTTGTACTCCGGTGGATTATGCGACGCCGTGAAGTTGATGCCGCCGCTCGCCTTCTGCTGGCGAATGGCGTAGGCGATGGCTGGGGTAGGCGCGGCCTCCGCGATGACAACCGGCGTCACACCATGCTGGGCCAGCAGCCGCGCCGCTTCATCGACGAACATCTCGCCCATGAAGCGAGGATCGCGGCCAACCAACACGCGATGGCTGCCGGGCTGGGACGCCACATAGGTGGCGATGCCGGTGACCGCGCGACGAATATTCGCCAGCGTAAACTCCTCTGCAACGATGGCTCGCCAGCCCGAGGTTCCGAACTTGATCTCTGTGGCCATGAATCTCCTGTCTTGTCTTTCCGTATCTCTGTTTATGCTGCTCGGTGGGATGCGGTCCGCCGAGGATTGTATGGCAGAGCCTGCGTCTCTCGCTCGTCCTTCCGCAAGGACGCGTGCCGCATGACCGAACTTCGTCTGGTACTCGTCACCGTTAGCGATCGGGCCGAGGCGGAGCGCATCGCGCGTGCTCTGGTCGACGAGAGACTTGCGGCGTGCGTGAATCTGGTCCCCGGACTGCGCTCGATCTACCGCTGGCAGGATGCGATCGAAGAATCGGATGAGGTGCTGCTGCTGATCAAGACCCGGCAACAGGCGGTGGATGCTCTCCGAGAACGTGTTCATGCACTGCACAGCTACGAGGTGCCGGAGTTTCTGGTGCTCACCGTCGAGACCGGAAGCGAAGCCTACCTGGCCTGGGTTTTGGCCCAGCTTCGCTGATGGTCGAGAGTCGAACGCTTTGTCCAAGAGCGAACCGAAGCAGGAACGTTTTGTTATCCTGAGGGGGCTTCGGAAGGACCGCTCCCCCACGTATGCGCTGGCTGTTTGCCGTCTTCGTCTTGAGTCTCTGCGCGCTGCTGTGGGCGGCCATCTCCGTAGCGCGGCACATCCGCCGCGATGCAGAGGGACCAGCGGCCGACACACCGGAGTCCGACAAAAGTAGACTTACGTAGAGCGATTCCTTACGTTGAGAAGAGACCGGAGCACCGGTCATCAGGAGAAGAGAGCGATGATGCACGAAACATCCATCGAATCGAAGCGTATCGACGAGGCAGTGAGCGAGCCGCTTCCGATGACGGGCACCCGGAGCGGTTCCGTCAGTGCCGGCCGGCTCGCGCGCAACGCTGGGATCGTGATCGCTGCCACGGGCTTGGTTGCGTTGTGCGCGCACATCTCCATCCCGCTCGGCTTCACACCCGTGCCCATCACACTGCAACCCTTCGCGGTATTGCTGCTCGGCCTGCTTCTGGGACCCCAGCTCGGCTTCGCGACGCTCACACTATACCTTCTCGAAGGCGCTTCGGGGCTGCCGGTCTTCAGCCCGCACGGTGTTGGCGGCATGGCGCAGCTCTTCGGTCCCACGGGTGGCTACCTGCTGGCATCTCCGTTCGCCGCCGCCCTGGCCGGCTGGATCTATCGCGCCGGGAAACAGCGCGCTCTCGCGGCCTTTGCCGGCGCAGCCACAGGGGATCTCATCTTGCTCACCACAGGGGCCTTATGGCTCGAAGTGCTGTCGCACACGAGCTTCTCTGCTTTATTGAGCGCATCCGTACTGCCATTCCTGGCCAGCGATGCCGCAAAAGTGATTGCTGCCGCAGCCTGTGCACTCATCTTCCGCTCGTTTTCGACCGGCAGACTGCAGGGCTCTTCTCCGCAAAAGCAGCAGAGCTAATTCGCCGCACACCTCCGGCCCACACTGAAGCCGGCGCATGACGAAAGGACCACAAGTAGCGTGAGCAGCACCACTCAGTTAGACCCAACCCAGACCGGTATTCGCGAGATCAAGATCGCCCACAGCCCGGACTCCGATGACGCGTTCATGTTCTACGGTCTCGCCACCAACAAGGTGCGCGTCCCCGGCTACAAGTTCACGCACACGCTGACCGATATTGAAACGTTGAACCAGAAGGCGATCCACGAGGCCTTCTACGATGTGACAGCCATCTCCTTTCATGCGTACCCCTACCTGCAGGACAACTACGCGCTGATGGCCTGCGGTGGCAGCGTCGGTGAAGGATACGGACCGATGATCGTCTCCAGCCGGCGCTTCTCCCTGGACGAGATCAAGCATGTACGCATCGCAATCCCCGGCGAACTGACGACCGCCGCGCTGTCGCTGAAGCTCTTCGCGCCGGAGATCCAGACCACCCTCGTGCCTTTCGACCAGATCATCCCGCAGGTGCTCGCGGGCAAGCACGACGCAGGTCTGATCATCCACGAAGGACAGCTTACCTACTCCGCCAGCGGGCTCTACAAAGTGCTCGACCTCGGCCAGTGGTGGCGCGAGGAGACGGGCCTGCCGCTGCCGCTGGGCGGCAACGCGATCCGCCGCAACCTGGGCGATGAGACGATGCGCATCGTCACCAAGGCGCTGCGCGAGAGCATCCAGCATGCGCTGGACCATCGCGAAGAAGCGCTGGCCTACGCCATGCAGTTTGCCCGAGACCTCGATGCGCAGCTAGCGAACCGCTTCGTCAGCATGTACGTGAACGAACGCACGCTGAACTACGGCGAAGACGGCAAGCAGGCTATCCGCAAGCTGCTGGAGCTCGGCCACGAGCGCGGCATCATTCCGCATCCTGTGAAGGTAGACTTCGTCGGCTGAAGAGCGGCGAAGAGGCGGTCGGCTAAATGGGCGGTTTGCGGGCCAAGCAAAACCGGCTATATGCGGAGGGTCGGCTGTTCATCGGAGTGCGGCGTGCTGTTTGCCGCTCGCTTTTTCGCTAACTGCTTCTCAGCTAACCGCTCTTTAACCGGCCGCCTTCCACCTCAATCATCATCCTTGCGATGCTTGACCGGAGCCATCAACGCCGCCGGCACTGGCGCGTCACCTCTCGTGTCTTTCCAGAGAATCACATTCAGCTTCTGCGGATCGGCGCGGTCTTCGTGACGGAAGTCCATCTTGCCGGACTCCTTCGCGCCCGGCGCTTGCGGCTTGTTCGCTGTGTAGATGAGACCGTTGTCGCGGTTCGAATAGTCTGCGTCGAAGGCCGGCTGGTCACCCCCGCCCGTGAAGAGAGGAGCGATGGGCGGTGCGAAGGCGTCATTGTTGTTCATCGGCGGCAGTTCTAGCAAATCCTCCATGGTACGGACCATGCTGACGGTCGTGTAGAAGTGATGATCGACGACCGGGCTCGACTGTCGCGGTGCATACTTGCTGACGACCAGCGCTGTGCTGCGGTGCGCATCGACATGGTCGGCCCCGGCCTGTGCATCATCCTCCAGGATGAAGAATGCCGTGTCATTCCAGTAAGGACTGTGCGAGACGGCCTCGACTGCCCGACCGACCGCAAGGTCGTTGTCGGCAACCGAGGACTTGGGCGTGGCTTTGCCCACGCGGGTGCCGCCGGTATGGTCGTTCGGGAAACGCAGCATGACGAAGGCCGGCATCTCGTCACTGCCGTTGTTGCGTGTCGCCACCCACTTCTTGAACTGCGTATCGAACTCCTCGAAGCGCAGCTGATCCGGGAAGTCGAGCCCGAAGTCCGGATACTTCGGATCGAAGTGCCCCACCAGCTCCGGCTTGGTGGCGACGTTCTGTGCGATCAGCGGAATCGCCCACGGGTACGGGCTCTTGCCGCCACCATAATTGGCAGGCACCTCTGCCCCGGGCAGAATGCTGGGCGTCGCGCAGTGCTCCGTGTCGGGCTCAGGTGTGCCTTCGAGCGGGCTCTGCCGTGGCGCAGGCTCATTGCTGCCGCAGAAGTGCGTCGCGATGAACTCCGCGAAGTGGTAATAGGTCTTGTGGTGGCGCGCGAGATTAGTCCAGAGATAACTGCTCGCCGGTTCATCGATGTCGGGAATCTTCTCGGTCAGCGGGAAGCCGTTTTCGACCACGCCCTCGAAGTCGTAGACGCGCTCCTTACCGCGATAACTCTGCTGCCAGGTCTTCTCGGTGTAGTCGCTCGATATCGCGGCGGTAGACCAGACGTGGCCGTCGCCCGACACCTCCCCCGAGTCGTAGAAGTTGTCGAGGATGCCGAACTGCTCGGCCAGCTTGTGTTCGTTCGGTGTGATGTCTTTGCCGAACATCACCAGGCTCGGATCATTGTTGCCTGCCGGCAGATCGCCGAAGATCTGATCGTAGGTCCGATTCTCCTTGATGATGTAGATCACGTGACGAATCGGGTTGCGTCCGCCGGCAAATTGGATGTGCACAGCGGCCGCATCCTGCATGTTGCTTTCGACTGTCTGCTTCGTAAGTTCAGGAAGATGCGCCGCAAGCTGCGCAAGATCGACCGAGGCCACCGAGCCATAGAGAAGCGTTGCGATATAGGTCGTTGGACGGTGGGAGCGTGGCTGGCCAGCGACGGGCGGTTGCGGACGATTGTTCGGTCCCGTGCCTTTCCCCTTGCCGGTCGCAATGTAGAGATGTCCGGCCGCCGTGGCCAGCCCCGTTGGCAGCCACTCCGTGGGTACGAACCCCTCAGCCTGCAAGGGCTTGCCGTTGCGAAGACTGCGTGTACGAAAGACCGCCACGGCGTCAGTGCCTGCATTGGCCGCGTAGAGTTGGCTGCCGTCTTTCGACAGCGCCAGTGCGTTGGGCTCGCCGCCGAAGTAGTTCTGGCCGGGCAGCCGCGTGTCGAAGACACCGCTGGCCTTCATCGCAGTGCCATGCAGGGACACGGCCGCCACAGCATCGCGATTGGCCAGCGCCACGTAGAGCGTCTGCTCGTTCGGCGAAAGCGCCAGAGCCGTCGGATGCGAACTGGGCGACGTCGCTTCGGGCGGCGGCATTAGCGCCAGCTTGCCGATCACTTGGCCGGTCTTGAGGTCGAGTTCCGCGACCGCCGATCCATTCCACAGCGCTACAAATCCACGGCGCCCGTCGCGCGTCGCCGTTACAACAATTGGATACACGGAAGGCACGACGCCCCCGGTAGAAAGATCGAAGCGATGCAGCACGGTACCGCTGGTTGCGTCGATCAACAGAACATCGTCCGACAGAATATCCGCCACCAGGAGTTGGTCGGCATTGTGGCCTGCGCCGTCACTTCCCTTCACCACCGCGATGCCGCCCGGTGCGGGGACTGCCTTGCCCGCAGGTACTGCTACGTCGAGGCGGTTCTGCATGCGGCCCGCTGCAAGCGTCTGCAGGGGGATGGGGATCAGCCGCTCCGGCGTGACGTGCCCAGCGTCCACCCGATAGACGGCGATGGCATTCCCGGTCTGGCCGGGCTTGCCGCCCTCCGGCGCGGAGAGCGAATCGAAGCTCGCGTAGAGATGTGTGCCGTCACTACCGAAGACGAGCCCCTGGTACAAAGTTTGCGGCATGCCGGGAGCAGTACGAGCATCGGGAAAGTCCGAGACCCCGCCGCTGGTCGTGTCCACAACCGCGATCGACTGCTGATATTGCGACTCGTAGGTGCCATAGCCGGCATTCACCAGCGCGAGGTAGCGGCCGTCCGGAGAGACAGCAATGGCCATAGGCAGGCTGTTGGTGCGCTGCGGCGAACCCGGCACGGGCATCAATTGCTTGCTCGTCGGTAGATCGATCGTTGTCTGTTGTGCCCAAGCGCAGCCCGCAGCCAATGCCAGCACAAGTCCCACTCCCCACGCACGCTTCATCTCGTAAACTCCTGATCCTGTTGTCTCACGCTAATGTTGTATCGCGATTACAAAACTGTTACTCGGGTCTGCCGGAGGGCGCTGGTAGGGTCAAAGAAGACGCAAAACTTCGCCGTAAAGGTCACTCGCATGCTGGTAGAAACTCCCCACGAAACTATCGCCGCCGTCCCCGTTCCCACCGCCCACAAGCGCACCAAGCAAGAGGTGCCGGTACTGGGCCGCGCGACGCAGGCCGGCAGGCGCAACTGGGTCACGACGATCTTCATGGTCGTCTTTCACATAGGCGCCGTCGCCGCGCTCTTCTTCTTTTCCTGGAAGGCGCTGCTCTGCGCCGTCGTGCTCTATGTCCTCTCCATCAACGTGGGGATCGGCATGTGCTACCACCGACTGCTGACGCACCGCGGCTATAAGGTCCCGAAGTGGGTAGAGTACGCGATGACCGCCTGCGCGACGCTTTCGCTCGAAGGTGGGCCGATCTTCTGGGTCGCCACGCACCGCGTCCATCACCAGCTCAGCGACCACGCAGGCGATCCGCATACGCCGCATGACGGCGGCTGGTGGGCGCACGTGGACTGGATCCTCAAGGGGGACGCGCTGCACCACGAGACGGCCCTGTTGTCCCGCTATGCGCCAGACCTGGCTAAGGACCCCGTACATCGCCTCCTGAGTCGCTATCACTGGGTGCCGATCGTTCTTGTCGGCCTTGGTTTGCTCGCTATCGGCGGCTGGCCTTACGTGCTCTGGGGCATCTTTCTGCGCACCACCCTCGGCCTGCACTCCACCTGGCTGGTCAATTCGGCCACCCACATGTGGGGTTCACGCCGCTTCGAGACGCGCGACGAGTCGCGTAACCTGTGGTGGGTTGCCCTGTTGACCGGCGGCGAAGGCTGGCATAACAATCACCACGCGCATCCCGTCTCGGCACGTCACGGACTGGCATGGTACGAACTCGATCCGAACTACTACGGCATCTGGCTCCTGAAGAAACTGGGCCTGGCTAAGCAGATCAAGATCGCACAGTTCGATCCAGCCAATCCCAAGCCTGCCGGAGCTGCATAGGCATCCATTCAACCGCACTCTTCCAGCGGCGCCCCCGGGCGCCGCTATACTTTTGTCCACCTATGCGAATCACGCGACGCGGCCGGGCGATCTTCTTCTTTATCGCCCTCGGGGTCTGCCTGGTGGGCGTCGCGGTCACGCTCAATGTCGGCTGGATCATTCTGAACTGGCGACGCTTCGCCCCCCTGATTATCGGCATTCCGTTCTTCGGCCTTTTGATCGCAGGTCTGATTCTCAACACCATCTTTCTGGTCCGCGAAGTGCGCCGCAACGAGCGGCAGGACAGCTTTCTGAACGCCGTAACGCATGAGCTGAAAACCCCTATCACGTCGATCCGGCTTTACCTGGACACGATGCGAAGACGCGAGATCTCGCGCGAGCAACAGCAGGAGTTCTTCGCAGTGATGAGCGAAGACACGGACCGGCTGATGGCTACCGTGGAACAGGTGCTGAAGGCCGGCGAGATCGGCCAGCGAGTGCGCAGCCAGGTGCGCGTCCGTGTGGACATGGACCAGTTGGTGACGGAAGCCGTGACCACCGCCACGCTGCGCTATCACCTCGGGCCGGATGACATCCATCTGGAGCGACGCGCACTGCAGGATGGCACCGGATTCGAGGTTGCCGGCAACCCGGAAGAGCTGCGGACGGCTGTCCTGAACGTGATCGACAACGCCGTGAAGTACTCCCCGGATGGTGCAAAGCTGAATATCGTCCTGTCTGTCGAAAGCGATGCGTGGGTGATGGTGAGCATTGCCGATCAGGGCCTGGGCATCCCGCAGCCGCAATTGAAGCGCATCTTCCGCCGCTTCTACCGGGTGCCCAACCGCAGCATTCTGCGTGTGAAGGGCACCGGGCTCGGGCTCTTCCTGGTGCGCTCGATCGCACGCCAGCACGGCGGCGATGCCTTCGCTGAAAGTGCCGGCGAGGGCTGCGGTTCTACGATTCACCTGCAACTGCCACGCATCCTGACGCCCGGCAACAAGATTGAAGGCGGCGCAACCGTATGAGCAGTGCGGTGGCGCACGTCCTGATCGTGGAAGACGAGGAACACCTCGCTAACGGGCTGAAGTTCAACCTGGAGGCGGAGGGCTACCGCGCCAGCATCGCGCGCGATGGCGAGACGGCTCTGGCCATCACCAACGCCGCCGATGCGGATATCGATGTGATTCTGCTGGACGTGATGCTGCCCGGTTGCGACGGCTTCTCCGTCGTCGAACAGCTTCGGGAGCGCGACGATCGTACTCCCGTGCTGATGTTGACAGCACGCGGCCGCTCCGAGGATGTCCTGCGCGGCTTTGCCGTGGGTGCCGATGATTACCTGCCGAAGCCGTTCGACCTGTCGATCCTGCTGGCCCGGCTGCACGGACTGCTGCGGCGCTGGGCATGGCAGCGCCGCGAACCGGATGCAGCTCCCCTCGCTGAGACCGAAGCTCCCTATTCCTTTGCCGGACGCACTCTCGACTTTGCGGCGCTTGAGCTGCACGTCCACGGCCGCAGCATCCGGCTGACCGTGATGGAGGCCGATCTGCTCCGCTACCTGGTGCGGCATCAGGGCCGCAACATCCCACGCAAAGAGCTGCTGGAGCAGGTCTGGCGCATGCGCGAGGATACCGACACGCGGGCGATCGACAACTTCATCGTGCGATTGCGCCGCTATCTCGAAGACGATCCGGCGAATCCAGTTTTTTTACGGACAGTGCGGGGCATAGGGTATCGCTTCGAACCCAATAGCGAATCCAGCTTCGCGGACTGACATTTGCATCCTGCGGGGGAATCCCGCATCCTATCGACATAGGGGGTGGGGGTATATGCAGGAGCTCTCCTTTCAAATCGATGGCATGCACTGCGGCGCCTGTGTGCAACGGGTCGCCCGCGTGTTGAACCAGGTACCGGGCACCGAGGTAGAAGAGGTCCGTGTCGGCGCGGCACGGCTACGCACCGACGGCGTCACTTCGGCCACATACGTCGCTGCGATTCACAAAGCCGGCTTTGAGGCACACCTTGTCGAGTAGCGCCACTGAACTGGAGACCACCCGGACGACCGAGGTCGAGACCATCGTCCTTCCGATTCGAGGCATGACCTGCGCAGCCTGCCAGGCGCATGTGGAGCGCTCACTGCGCGCGGCCCCCGGTGTCCTGGACGCAACCGTGAATCTGCTGGCGCACTCGGCACGGGTGATGTATGAGCCCGCACAGTCATCGCCCAAGGATCTGGTTGCTGTCGTCGACGACGCCGGCTACGAATCCAATCTGCCTTCACCGAAGGGCACCCATACGTCGAGCGCCGATACATCGGACACCGCCGGCGATGAGGAAACTACGCTGAAGGACGGTCGGCGGCTCCTGCTTATCGCCATTGTCACGATCGCGGCGGCAATTGCCGTCATGCTGGTGAGCATGCGACCCGCTGGCACGCCGCTCGCATTGGCACTGGGCGTCGTTACGTTGCTAGGCATGGCGACTGCGGGGGCCCCTGTTTATGCGCGTGCTTGGCGGGCAGCACGTCACGGCGCCACCAACATGCACACGCTGGTAGCGCTGGGGACGATCGCGGCTTTCGGTTACTCGGCTGCCGCTACGCTGTGGCCCTCGCTCTTGGTCGCGCATCACATCCGGCTCGATCTCTATTACGACTCGGTCCTCTTCATCCTCGGGTTTCTACTGCTTGGCAACTGGATGGAGACGCGAGCACGCAAGCACGCGCTCGATGCGGTGCGTGCACTTGCAGAACTGGAACCCGCCGAGGCACACATCCTACGGGAAGGTCGCGAGGTCAGCGTGCCCACGGCATCCGTGCTGCCGGAGGACATCGTCATCCTGCGTCCGGGCGAGCGGGTGCCGGTGGATGGTGTCGTGTTGCAAGGAGCCACCAGCGTCGATGAGTCGTTGCTGACCGGTGAGTCCCGACCCATCGTCAAGGCGGCTGCCGACACACTCGTCGCCGGCTCTCTGAATTACGATGGCGCGGTTGAGTATCGCGCTACGGCAGTTGGTGCAGATAGCCGGCTGGGGCAGATCCTCCGCCTGGTGGAGCAGGCGCAGTCCTCCCGAGCACCCATGCAGCAGCTTGCCGATCGCGTCAGCCGCATCTTCGTGCCTGCGATTCTCGCGCTGGCGGTGCTCACATTCGTCTGCTGGGCCTTCTTCGATGTCAGCCGTGCCTTTGCTATCGCGGTGGCCGTGCTGGTCGTCGCCTGTCCCTGCGCGATGGGCCTTGCCGTCCCTGCCGCGCTGACGGTCGCCATCGGACGCGGCGCACAGCTTGGCGTGCTCTTCAAGGGCGGTGAAGCGCTGGAGCGTTTGGCTCATGTAGATGCAGTGCTGCTGGACAAGACCGGCACGTTGACAGAAGGCAAGCCGAGCGTGACCGCTGTACTCCCAGCCCTCGGATGGACGGAAGAGCAGCTGCTACTACTAGCGGCATCTGCGGAACAGCGGTCGGAACATCCGCTGTCGCGTGCCGTGCTGCAATATGCAGAACATCAAGGGCTCACGCTTCTCTCGCTGGAACACTTTCAGGCAAGGCCAGGCATGGGCCTTGAAGCAACCATCGAAGGTGCGCACGTTCTGGTTGGGAACACTCGGTTGCTGGACGAGCACGGCATCGCGGCCCCCCCGCATCCCGCAGCGGACGGCGGAACGATGCTGCATGTCGCCAAGACGGGCAGCTATGTCGGGAGCCTCGTCTGCCGCGACACGCTGCGCGGTGACGCGGCGCGGGCGGTGCGTGAGCTTCAGCAACTAGACCTGCGGCCAATCATCCTGACCGGCGACACACTCGACGCCGCGCAGCCGTTGGCGGATGCACTCGGCATCCATGAGCTGTACGCCTGCCTGTCGCCGGAGCAGAAGCTGGAGCGAATTCGCGCCCTGCAGCAACGTGGAGCACGCGTTTTGATGGTGGGTGACGGCATCAACGACGCTGCTGCAATTGCACAGGCAGATGCGGGCATCGCCATGGGGACCGGTACCGAACTGGCACGCGAAGCGGGCGACGCCATCCTGCTGCACGGCGATCTCCAAGCTCTGGTTGCGGCTCTACGGCTGGCGCGCGCGACACGACGCACCATGAAACAGAACCTCGGCTGGGCCGCCGGCTACAACCTGCTCGCGGTCCCACTGGCTGCCGGCGCGCTCTTCCCTGCCTTCGGCGTTCTGTTGTCGCCGGCGGTCGCCAGCGCGGCCATGGCGCTCAGTTCGGTGAGTGTCCTGCTCAACAGCCTGCGGTTGCGGAAGTGGAGGATGGCATGACGCCAGTCAAGACATCAAAAGCCAAAAAAACGGCGAGCGGCCCATGCGCGGCGGATACCAGGATGGCAGTTGCTGTCGATCCGGAACTCAAAGGCGCCGCGATACGTCGCCTGCGGCGGATTGGCGGCCAGGTGCGCGGGCTGGAGTCCATGGTGGACCAGGAGCGCTACTGTGCCGACATTCTTGTACAGATCGCCTCCGTGCAGGAGGCACTACGCGGCGTTAGCCGCTTGTTGATGCGTAACCATCTGGAACATTGCGCGACGACAGCGATTCGCGACGGAGGCGACAGCGCAAGCGCCATGTACGACGAACTGCTCGACCTCGTCTACCGGCATGCGCGCTAATGTGGATACGCTATCGAGACACCGAACATGAGGCCCGTGGCGTTTCTCCGATTGGCCGCCTGTAGACTAACCGCAGGCTAACTGTTGTGCGCATCTTGACACGTTACATCCTGAGCGAAGTGACCTCGCATGCCCTGATCGGCGGTGCGCTGTTCACCTTCGTGCTCTTCATGCCGAATCTGGCTCCAATTCTGGAGACGGTGGTGCGGGAGAGTGTCTCGCTGACCAACATGGGTGAGATCTTCCTCTTCACCCTTCCCAACACCTTCACCGTCACGATTCCCATGGCAGTGCTGGTTGGCGTGCTGCTTGGGCTCAGCCGGCTTGCTTCGGACAGCGAGATCACGGCGATGCGAGCGGCCGGCGTGGGGGTGTGGCGCTTCGTCGGTATCGTGTCCATCGTCGCGGTGGTGGGCTGGGGCATCTCGCTGGTGAATGCGCTCTACCTCGCGCCCAAGGCAGCAGAGTCTCTGCTGGAACTCGAGAACGCGCTGAAGACATCGCAGGTCTCCTTTGAAATTCAGCCGCGCGTCTTCTACGAAGACTTCAAGAACTACGTCCTCTACGTGCAGGATGTGCGCGCGTCCGCCGGAGCCGCGCAGTGGCGCCGCGTCTTCCTTGCCGACCTGACAAACCCCTCTTCGCCGCGCATCATCACTGCGGCACAGGCTACGGTGGTGAATGACGGTGCCGGGGCACTTCGCATGCGTCTGCGCAATGGAACGCAGCACGAGTTTATCTCCGACGATCCGAATCAATACTCGGTTTCAACCTTTGCCGAGGCCGACCTGCCACTCCAGATCGGCAATCAGGAAGGCATGCACATCGGCCATGCGGATGCGCCGGTGCTCGCCATGTCGGCAGGCGAGCTCTACCAGCGATCCCAGAACCCGGGCGGGCAGTGGTACCGCATCGAGCTCTACAAGCGCTTCGCCTTTCCGACATCCTGCCTGGTGTTGATGCTGGTGGGCGTGCCCTTAGGACTGGCCTCGCGACGCGGCGGTAAGAGCGCCGGATTTGTCCTCACCATCGTGCTTGTCTTCGTCTACTACTTTCTTTCATCGACCGGTGTCACGCTTGCGCGCCAGGGTAAAGTGAACCCGTTCCTGGGCGTCTGGGCAGCGAATATCATCTTCGGCGGTCTCGGCCTAGTGCTGCTGCAGCAGTTGAGCCGGGGCGGGGTGGCGCCCTTCCTCTTCTCGCTGGGAGGCACGCGCACGAAGGGCGGGGAGCGCAAGCCGAAGCTCCAGCGCTCCGAACAATCCTCTCGCCTCGAGAGCTCAGGCCGTCGCAGCTTTCCGCTCCTGCTGGACGATTACGTGCTCCGGGAGTTCCTCACAACCTTCGCCATGGTGCTGCTTACCTTCGTGATGCTTATGCTGGTCTTCACCTTCTTCGAGCGGCTGGGCGACATCATTCGCAACCGGACTCCGCTGGTGACAGTCGGCGCCTACCTGTTCAATCTGATCCCCAGCATGGTGTACACACTCATGCCGCTTGGTGTACTCGTCGCCGTTCTGGTGACGTTTGGCGTACTGAACCGATCGAGCGAACTGACCGCGATGAAAGCAACAGGCATCAGCATCTACCGGGTCATCGTGCCTGTTCTGGTGATCGCGGCGATTCTCGCCGTAGGCCTGTTCCTGTTCGACGAGAGTTACCTGCCCGGCGCGAATCGCCGCCAGGAGTCCCTGTTGAGCACAATTAAGGGCAAGCCGGCGCAGACCTTTCTCCGTCCCGACCAGCAGTGGATCTTCGGCCAGCAGGAGCCCGGCAAGCCTGGACGAATTTACTACTATCAGTTCTTCGACCCCGACCACGACCGGTTTGCCAATCTGTCGGTCTTCGAGTTCGATCCGGAGAACTTTTCGCTGACCCGACGCATTTTTGCCGATACGGCGCATTGGGACGGACACCTGAATCAGTGGATCTTCGAGGATGGATGGGACCGGCACTTCCAAGGCGAGGCGGTCAGCAGCTTCGATCGCTTCTCGCTCAGCACCTTCTCCTCGGTCACCGAACAACCCACTTACTTCAAGAAGGAAAATCACCAGTCATCGGAGATGAGCTTCCTCGAGCTGTCACGTTACATCCACGATCTGCGACAAAGCGGCTTCGACACCATGCGGCTGCGGGTGCAGCTTGACCACAAGCTGGCCTATCCGCTGATTACCCTCATCATGGCTGTGCTGGCAGTCCCGTTTTCTCTCTCCATGGGCAAACGCGGCTCGCTCACCGGCGTGGCAGCCGCGATCGGTGTCGCCATCGCCTACTGGGTCGTGGCAGGCATCTTTGAAGCGATGGGCAACGTGAACATGCTGCCCGCCGTTCTCGCGGCGTGGTCGCCCGATCTGTTGTTTGGATTAGCGGGCGGGTATCTGCTGCTGAAGACGCCGACGTAGCGGAGCGCGTGACAGACAAAAGCAGAGAAGGACAGATCGCATCGGACATGCCGGGAGGATCGACCGCCTCTGCTCTGATCTGCCGTTCTCTGGTTTCCCCCTGGCTACGCTTCCAGTTCAGTGAGCAAATTGATCTCCACTTCACCGACGATCAGCGGCTTGAGCGCGGCGCTCAGTTGCTGAGAGTGCGGCGTCGCGAAATGAGCGTTGAGGGCCGCTTCGCTCTCCCAAAGCTCATTTGCCAGGAAACGATGCCCCTCATGCGACTCATACATTTCGTAGTAACGATTTCCCGGCTCGCTGCGTGAGGGCGCGAGCATGTTACGTAGCGCCTCGCGCACCTGCTCCTGCTTGCCATCCTGGGCGACGACACGGGCGATAAGACGAATCTGGGGCATCGATACTCCATATCTATCAATCCATCGCGAAAACTACTTGATCGAGTCGGACTGGGCCTGGGTCTCGCCGGGCAGCGCGATCTGCGGCACCAGCATGTCTTCCTTGCGATAGATCAGGTTGGTCGCGTTCAGCGTGGCCAGCTCAAAGCCATGACCGTGTGTAATCGCATCGGTCGGGCACGCCTCCACACAATAACCGCAGAAGATGCAACGGTTGTAGTCGATGTTGTAAACCTTCGCGTAGCGTTCGGCGCTGGAGATTCGCTTCTCTTCGGTGTTCTCCGCAGCCTCGATGTAGATGCAGTTCGAAGGGCAGGCGGCCGCGCACAGGAAACAAGCAACACACTTCTCCAGGCCATTCTCATCGCGCTGCAGCACATGCGCGCCGCGGAAACGGTCCTGAAAGTGCGCGCCGCGGTTTGGGCCAGGTCCGTCGGGATAGTTCTCCACCTCGGTCGGCTTGAACATCTCGCCGAAGGTGATCGACATACCTTTGGCGACACCGGTGATGTTGCGGACGATAGACATACCGTAAGTATACGACGGCCTTCACACCCATTTCCCTCGGCCGTGATGGCCTGAACATCCACTCGGCCACGTGACGAACATACGCTGCAATGCGACCAGCGGCTTCGGTTGGTTAATATATCGTGATACGATATATTAATGAAAGACGAAACGACTGAGCCTCCCGACCTCATCGAACGGCTCGCCGAGTTCCGCTACCGCCTACGCGGCTTCCTTCAGTTCAGTGAGCAAACAGCACATGCCGCCGGACTCCAGCCCCAGCAACACCAGCTTCTGCTGCAGATCGCGGGTGCGCCCGTGGGTGCCATCCCCGCCATCGCATATGCCGCGCAGCGGCTTGGTCTGCGGCACAATAGTGTCGTCGAGCTGGTGAACCGCTCGGTCGAGGAAGGCTTACTGCAACGTCTGACAGACGACGCGGATGCACGCAGGGTGCTGCTGCGCGTCACCCCCAAAGGCGCGCGCGTGCTCCATCGCTTGGCAGCGGCTCATCGCAGTGAACTGGAGGAAATGGGGCCCGCACTGATCGAAGCTCTGACCCAGATCTCGCAAACACAGGTCGCGCAGACACCAGTCGCCCAGTCACGAATCGCGTCAACCGGAATTGGACATCGGGAGCATGCGTCCGCAGCACCTGTTCGCGCCGTTGCGAAGCCTCCAAAAAGAGGTGCGCGATGAGCGGACCCTCGACCCTGCGTGACTTCACGGTCGACCGTCGTGTTTGGCTGCTCTCCGGCCTGGCCATCATCGTCGGCTGCGGTGCGGCGGCGCTCGCCGTGCTGTTGTTGCGAGCCATCGCGCTGGCGACCAATCTCTTCTATTACCACCGCTGGAGCCTCGCCATGGTTGGACCGGCCGGTAGCCCGCTTGGCTACTGGATGGTCATGGTGCCGGTGATCGGCGGTCTCATTGTCGGCGTCATGGCACGCTACGGCTCAGACAAGATCCGCGGGCACGGCATTCCGGAAGCCATTGAAGCCATCCTGTTGAACGGTGCACGCGTCGAGCCACGCGTAGCCATACTGAAGCCCATCTCTGCGGCAATCGCCATCGGCTCCGGCGGCCCGTTTGGCGCAGAGGGGCCCATCATCATGACCGGGGGCGCCTTCGGCTCGCTGCTGGCGCAGTGGGTCAAGCTGACGGACGCAGAGCGCACCACGCTGCTGGTGGCTGGTGCGGCGGCAGGCATGTCCGCCACCTTCGCGGCGCCCTTCGCCGCGGTGCTGCTGGCGGTGGAACTGCTTCTCTTCGAGTGGCGGCCGCGCTCGTTGGTGCCCGTCGCCTTCGCCAGCGCCACGGCAGCAGTGCTGCGTGTCCTATGGCTCGGTCCGGGACCGCTGTTTCCCCTCTCCATGAATACGGTGCCAGGGGGCGCGCGTTTCGCGCTGCTTGCCACACTATTGGGCGGCCTCATCGGGCTCGCCGCAGCCGCACTCAGCCGCATGATGTACGGATTTGAAGACCTCTTCGGCAAACTCCCCGTGCACTGGATGTGGTGGCCGGCCATCGGCGGCCTAGGCGTCGGAATCGGCGGTCTCTTCTTCCCCCATGGACTCGGCGTGGGCTATGACAACATCGCTACGCTGTTGGCCGGGCGCGGCACGATGGCGCTCATCTTCGGTGTCATCGTCTTCAAAGCGTTAATGTGGGCCTTCTCGCTTGGCTCCGGCACCTCCGGCGGCGTACTCGCACCGCTGCTCATGATCGGTGCGTCGCTGGGCGCGCTGAGCGCTCACCTGCTCCACATGCCCGAATCCACACTTGCCCTGCTCGGCATGGGAGCCATGCTGTCCGGCGCGCTAGGTGCGCCACTTACAGCCATCATCTTCTCGGTCGAGCTCACGCATGCCCTGCCTGCATTGCTGCCGCTGGTACTCGCCTGCATTGCCGCATATGCCGTCACGTCGCTGATTATGCCGCGCTCCATCCTCACAGAGAAGCTGGGGCGGCGCGGCCACCACCTGACCCGTGAATACGGCGTCGATCCCCTCGAAATGGTCAGTGTGGAAGACGCCATGACCGACATCAGCGAACCACCGCCGACGACACCGCACGAGCTTCTCGGCGTGTATACCTATGCCGATGCGACGTGCCGCAGCGCTGCCGAGCGCATGGCCACTACGGGACAGATACGGCTCGCAGTCGTGGATCGCTCCACGATGCAGCTCCGCGGCTACGTGTCGCTCCAGGATCTGCTGTTGGGACGTCGTCGCTTCGTCGAGCGGGAGGGGTCCAGAGAGCGTGTCTTTCGTCTGATCACGTCGCGTGTTGCCTCGCCGCCGGCCCCCGGCGGCGATGAGACGCATCCCACTGAGCGGGAATAAGGCGGGAGGCGACTTTGGATCGACGCGAGTTTCTGACAAGTGCGGCAGCAACCGGTCTGGTGGCAGCCACACCGGCGATGGCGAAGGATGCAGTGGCAGCCGGCGAACGGCCGACGGTTCCGGGCATGCAGTATCGCGACCTTGGACGCACCGGCGAGAAGGTCTCCGCCATCGGTCTCGGCGGCTACCACATCGGCAAACAGCAGGATCCTGCAGAGAGTATCCGCATCATCCACGCCGCCATCGATCACGGCATCACCTTCATGGATAACTGCTGGGACTACAACGACGGCATCAGCGAAGTACGTATGGGCCAAGCTCTGCGTAACGGCTATCGCCAGCGGGTCTTCCAGATGACGAAGATTGACGGGCGCACCAAGGATGCCGCAGCGAAGCAGATAGAACAATCGCTGGGAAGATTGCAGACCGACGTCATCGACCTCGTCCAGTTTCACGAATGCATCCGGCTGGACGATCCGGACCGCATTTTCGCGCCCGGCGGCGCGCTTGAAGCGGTGCTCGCGGCAAAGCAAGCCGGCAAGCTGCGATACGTCGGCTTCACAGGCCACAAAGATCCGATCGTGCATCTGCGCATGTTCGAGATGGCGGACAAGCACAACTTCCACTTCGACACGGTACAGATGCCGCTCAACGTGATGGACGCGCACTTTCGCAGTTTTGAGAAGCAGGTGCTTCCCATCGCGCTGCAGCATGGTACCGCCGTGCTCGGCATGAAGGCCTTCGGCGACCACTTCATCCTCGACGCCGTGCAGGACGGCAAGATCGCCACGCCGATCGAGATGCTGCGCTATCCACTCAGCCTGCCCATCGCCACCCAGATCACAGGGATCGACTCCATGCAGATTCTGGATCAGGCGCTCGCCGCCATCAAAGACTTCACACCAATGAATCCGACGGAGATGGCCGCTCTGCTGCGCCGCACCAGCGAGCTTGCCATGGACGGACGTTACGAGCTCTTCAAGACTACGCCGCACTTCGACGGCACCATCAAGAACCCGGCGTGGCTCGGCGGTGAGGATAAGACAAAGAGCACGTAGCCGCTGCGCTGAAACATGGCTGCACCATCCTGACGTAATTAGAATGGGATACCACCGAGACCCATAACTCGCGAAGCTGTCAGCCGCCCAACTTCACCAGCGCGGCGGCAGTGGTGAGCCGCCGCTCGATATGTCGTTCCAGCGTCTGCACCGAGAAGCGCCGCAGATCGCGAGCACGCTCCCGCTGCCAGGGTTCAGCAACGAGCGCTCCCGCAGGCGCGTGAAAGATCTGCGAAGCCAACCGCTGTGACTCGATGCTCAACGTACCGGATGCGAGCCGCTTGTGATGCACGCACACCAGCCCGTCGGACAAAGCATGATAGTAGGCCGGCGCATCCTCCAATACCTCGCCGCACAGCATGCAGCGGCGCAGATCCGGCAACCAGCCCATCAGCCGGGTAATCCATAAAGCAAAGTAGGTCACCGGCATCCAAATCGTCCCGTTCTCTGCCGCTTCGAGGACTGACAGCAGCAGGCGGAAGACCGCATCGTTCGGGTCGTGGTCCGGCTGCGTCTCATCGATGACCTCCGCGAAGAAGGCCAGCGCACTGAGCCGCATATAGTCCACCGCTACAGAGAGCGGCGAGCGCACAATCTCAAAATAGTCCAGCCGCACTAGATCCTGCCGTGGCCGCTCCACAAAGCTGGCGCGCACATGGGTCATAGGCTCGAGCGCTCCACCGAAGCGACGACGACTCTTCGCCGCAGACTTGGCCACGCCCTTCAGCTTGCCGTATTCACGTGTAAAGAGCGCGACAATCTGATCGGCCTCCTGGATGGGCCACGTGCGCAGCACAACCGCTTCGGAGACCATTGCGCCTCAGGCCGGATCGGCGACCGGCGTGAGCGGATGCATGAGCCGCGAAGCCAGGTCGACGGCATGTGGCAGCGTGATGCCCTCGCGCTGATGTGCGTACAGCGGATGGTTTTTATCGGTGACCAGCAGATGCGGCCGCGTGCCTATTTTCTGCAAACGCATCTCGGCCGTGACGTTGAGCAACGGTGGATAGCAGGCCAGCGTGTTGACGATGCGCGTGATGATCGGCGGCACCTGCTGCTCTCTGCCCTCCAGGTTCCAGGTGTCCACCACGATGTTGTAGTCCTCCGGATGCAGAGTCGCCCACAGGCCCAGCAGCATGGGCGTCGTGTGGTCACGGATCGGCACCACGGCCACGGCGCGCAGGAAACAGTACTGCCGGTCGAGGATCGCTTGGTCAGCATCCCCCACAACGCGACGGCGGCGCTCGGCCTCCGGAAGGCTGGTGATGGGATCCGGCAGGTCCGCGCCGAAGCTCAACGACTCGGGTACGTGCAGCTCGCCGCAGACATTACAGGGAAAGGACATGAGCTTCCATCGAACTATAGATGCAGCAACAGATGCAGCAACGCGCAACCCGAAGGCTGCGCGTCGGTCATACGAACAGGTTTGTGCCTAGCGACCAAAGTGCGCGGCGTTCTTTTCCGTGAAACCCGCCCACTTTTCCGGCAGATCGTCGCCCGCGAAGATCGCCGAGACCGGACACACCGGCACGCAGGCGCCGCAGTCGATGCACTCCACAGGATCGATGAACAACTGCTCTGCATTGGCGTAGTCGGCTTCATCCTTCTTGGGATGAATGCAATCGACGGGGCAGGCATCGACGCAGGCTGAGTCCTTGGTACCGATGCAGGGTTCTGCAATGATGTAAGCCATGAAGCAACTCTCCAATGCGAGTGATTTCCTCGATTGTAACAGGCGATTTCCATCGTTCCGGCCCGCTGTCGGCCGGCTGCGGGATCCGTTTTAGTAGGTGCCCATCTGGATGCGCACCACGGTGTCCTCGTGGCGCAGATTGATGCCACGGTCGGTCTGGTCACCGTTCAAAATACGCAGGGCGTGCCATGTGCCGTTCTCATACTTGCCTTCTTCGGCGCGCAGAATCTGCGGGTGGCCAGCCGTCTGCGACGCCAGCCGCAATGTCACGCGGGTATCAAAGCCCGCTATGAGGAATGTGTCGGGGGCAACCTCGACGATCAGCACACGGCCCATGTGATCCGACGTGCCAGGCGCATGGCCGCCATCGGGCTGCGGATGTCCGAAGCCGATCTCTGCGCGCCAACGTCCCAGGTCGAGCGACGTCTCGGTCGCCCCTACCTCTTCCGTCGCCGTGTGCACCTTGCCCTCATAGAGCCACTGCGCGAGGTCGCGGTCCATCGGAGACAGCAGTGTGTAGTTCTCCGTGTGCATCTTGGGGAGTTCACCCGGTTGCAACGACCAGCCCGTCTGGTCCGTGGCAAAGGGCGAATAGCCAATCCCGCCCTGGCCCATCACGTAGAAAATGCCCTTGCCGAAGGCATCGCCAAGCCCCGTTTCCGGGATCCAGATGGGGTTGTCAGGCCGGTGGTAGGCGCTCAGGATATCGTTGAATGCCTTCGAATCGCTGGTGTAAATGTCCGGCCCGATCATGTCGATGTGCGTCGCCGTGGCCTTCCAGATGGAGAGCACCGGCTGCGCCGGGCCGCCGCTGGGATAGTCGAAGCCTGGCATGTCCCAGCCACGAATGCGGTAGCCGTGCGGGTACTGCATCCACACATTGCAATACATCGGCAACTGCATCTCCGCCTTGCCTGCCGCAGCTACTTCGCTGATGTAATGCGCTACCGAGTAGGCCTGAAAGGCCTCGTCGGCACCCGGACCACCATCCTTGGCAGAGAAGACCTCGCGCCACGTACCGCGGTGCACGCCGAGCGCCTTCACCAGCGCTGCCGGCACCTCACCGTTGAATGCCTTCTCGGCGGCGGATGAGTGGTCCCGCACGGCATCGATCGCACCCGATTCGTTTTCCACCTGCACCAGGATGACCGTATGCTGGTCGCCGTCGATCTCGCGCAAGTGATGCATCAGTGCACGGAATGCCGTCTTGTCAGCTTCGAGGTTTACATCGGAGTTAGCGGAGAGCACCTGCACCGGCTCGCCGCGCTCGTTGATCATGCGCGGGTACGTCTCCGGATGCGTCTTGATCCACTCCGGCACGTAGTGGTCTTCGCCGTTCTTCCAGGTGCCAAACCACAGCAGGTCCATGCGCAGCCCATGTGCGCGTGCACCCTGCACCAGCGCATCGACGGTCGAGAAGTCAAAGTGGCCTTGAGTCGGCTCCATCTGCTCCCAGTAGACGGGTGCTTCGATCGTGTTCGCATGCATGCCATTCAAGGTGGGCCACGCCTCGGGCAGCGTTGCGGGCCACGAACTTGAATTGTTGATCTGGCCGCCGAGTACGAAGAAGGGCTTGCCATCGACCATGAGTGCGTAATGGCCGTCGTGTTCCACGAGCGTCGGCGCGTCTGTCGCGAAGATCGATTGAGGCACTGCGAGTGCAAGCAAAGCGGTAAGCAGGAGTTTCAACGCACGCATGTAAGGCCTTTCATCGGCAATGCCAAGATACCGCACTGCACGCAATCGATCGAAGCAAGCACAGGCGAAGATCGAAGCCGTCGGCGCCTCGTGCGATGCCTTCGAGAGGCGCTGGCGACAGCAACGATTCAGCTGGGAGTGGGCTTCGCCCGTCGTGCGGCAAACTCCGCCGGCGTCGGCACCGGCTCGATGTCTAGGCCTGCAAACATGTCCGTGAAGAACCGCTGCAACTCCGGCAACAACAGACCGTTTGTCGCCAAAATCTCTCGACTCTCCAGTTTGAATGGGCTGCCATCAAAGCTGGTCATCGTGCCACCGGCTTCGGTTACCAGCAGCACGCCCGCCGCTGTGTCCCACGGATTGAGATTGAACTCCCAGTAGCCATCGAAGCGTCCCGCAGCGGTGTACGCCAGGTCCAGTGCAGCGGCGCCCGCGCGACGCACGCCATGCGAGCGCAGGGTGAGTTGCTGATAGAAGTGGATGTTCGGATTCTCGTGCCGCTTCACACTGGGAAAGCCGGTGGCCAGCAGCGCCTCCTGCAGTTGCGCGGTCTTTGAGACCTGCAGCCGACGGCCGTTCAGGTACGCGCCGCTTCCCTTCTCCGCTACGAAGAGCTCGTTATGCACCGGCTGATAAATGACGCCGGCAAGCAGCTCGCCATCCTGGTCCGGAGCGAGTCCGGCCGCACGATGCTCCAACCCCAGTGATACGCAGAAGTATGGAAACCCGTGCGCGAAATTCGTCGTGCCGTCCAGCGGATCGACATACCAGCGATACTCGGCATCGAGCTTCGTGCGTGTGCCCTCTTCACCGAAGATGCCGTGGTCGGGAAAGGTCTCGTGCAGTTTTGCGACGATCAACTGCTCGCTGGCGCGATCGGCCTCCGTCACCAGGTCAACATCGCCTTTGTACTCGGTGCGCACGCCGCGCTCATAGAAGTCGTGGATCAGCAGTCCCGCCTCGATCGCGATCGCAGCAGCAGGCACAGCCAGCCCAAGATTGAGCGAATCCGGCAGCTGGCTGTTCATGGCCGCGTCTCCTCTGCTCCGTTATGAACGCTCTCGGACCGTTGTGTGCGACGACCGTTCTCCGTGATGGTGCGGATCTGCTCCTTGTAGATGAATAGGTTTGGACGACCTTCCCGCGTGAGACGGATCATGCGTTCGTCAAAGTATTCGATCCAACCGGAGACGCTTTCGCCATCGCGCAGTTTCACGGCCACAGGTACCTGTTTGTCGGAGAGGAAGCGGAGATAAGCTGCCTCCTGTCCAGTATCGCCAGGCGGCGGTGCTTTGCGGCCGCGGCGCGATGCATGCTCAATCGACATGCGGCGATTGTAGCCGAGGCCTCCTTCGGACGTCGGTAACAGACGTAGACTTTCCATCGGTCGCTGGTTGCCAAGTGCGCTATTCTGTTGGCCGCAACACATCCCGCAGCTTCCCCCGCTGCGCGCAACCGCTGCATACGGGAGAAGCGTTCATGGCTGAAGAGTTGGTGCAGGCGCTTGTGCCGCTCTTTTTCGTGCTCCTGCTGGGCTACGTCGCAGGCAGGCACCACCGGTTCCGCCCGGAGCAGGCGGCCGGCTTCAATCTGTTGCTGGTCGATTACGCACTGCCAGCCCTCCTCTTCTCTTCTCTGCTGAAGGTGCCGCGCGCATCGCTGGTTGAAAACGTTCCAGCCCTCGCAACCGTTGCCGTAAGCTTCACCGGCACCTATGCGGTTGTCTACCTGCTGGCACGGCGCCTGGGAAGGCACAACCGCGGTGGTGCAGCGCTGGCGGCTCTCTGCGTAACTGTTCCAGCCGCATCCTTCTTTGGTCCTGCGCTTCTCCCTCCGCTGTTCGGGTTGCGCAGTTCGGTCATCATCGCTATCGGCGCCGTCGTGATCAATGTCCTGCAGACTCCGTTCACAATCGTTCTTCTCGATGCGAATGCGGCCCAGGCCGCGGCCGCACATGGCCATGCAGTGAGTGCGTCCGACCAGCCTCACACGCTCCGCATCGCCGGCAACGCTTTATTGAAGCCGGTCGTCGTCGCTCCGATACTCGCAGTGCTCGTCGTGCTCGTCGGCATACCGATCCCGGTGGTGCTTGCTTCGTCCATTGCACTGATTGGCTCGACCACAGCGGGCGTCGCCATCTTTGCATCCGGACTGACACTGGCGGCACACCGCTTTGTCTTCACCCGACAAGTCGCACTGCTCTCCGCCGGCAAGCTGATCTTCCTTCCATTCCTGGTCGGTTTGCTTGCTCTCCTGTTCCGGGTCAAAGGAAGCGTTCTTGTAGAAGCGGTTGTGATGAGTTCTCTCTCCAGCGGATTGATCTCCATCATTCTCGCGTCTCGTTACGAAGAGGCTATTGAGCAGACGGCGTCCGTAGTCCTCTTGACGGCCCTATGCATGATCGGCTCGATTCCGTTGTGGTTCTTTTTGGGCGATCTGCTCGCGAGTCATTAAGGAAGCTCTCGTCTAAAAGCTTTCCTGTCATCTCGACCCGACCTTGAACGTAGTGAAGGGAAGACAGAGATATCTGCTTTTCTCTGCACCGCAAATCGTTCTACGGCGCATCCGCCGTCACAAAGTAGCCAGGCCGGTTGCGCACACTGTATTTGGTACTGTTGGCGACGCTGCTCATCTTCACGGCGATCGCACGAAATGCGCCATGCTCCTCGGGAGCGCGCTTGCGCGGGTAGTAGCCCAGCAAATATTGCGTGCGCAGGTCGTCGGCAATGCGCCGAAAGATTTGATCGAGCGAGGCTTGATCAGCATAGTAGGACCGGCCGCCGGTCTGCTCGGAGAGCGTGATCATCGCGTGTTCGCCGGCCAGATCACGCCCGGCACTGGCTGCTACCGGCACTTCGATGATGCTGTAGATCATCACCTCGTCGCGCACTGCCTCGTCCAGCGCATCCTGGTAGTTGACGCCGTTCACGGTATTGCCGCCGTCCGAGATCACGACCAGCACACGTCGACCGTGCTCCGGGCGCAGCGCCTGCGACGCCAGCGAGATACTGCTGTAGAAGGCCGTGCCGCCGCCGCCGGGATGAATGGAAGAGAGCCCCTTGGAGATACGCTTTGCATCGCCGGTAAAGCCGGTGACCTCACGGGTGCCGTCGGCGAAGGCGAACAGATCGGCGCGATCCTGCGGCCGCAGGACATCTTTTACGAACCGCTGCGCAGCCGCCTGCTCCTGCGCAAAATCACGGTAGACGCTACCACTGAGATCGACCGAGAGGGCAATCGCAAGCGGGGCCGAAGTATCGCGCTCGAAGACCGCAATCTGCTGCGCCTTTCCGTTCTCGTAGAGCGCGAAGTCTTCGCGAGTCAGCTCACCGATGGGCGCGCCTGCTTTGTCAGTTACGCTGACAAACACGTTCACCAGCCCCACATCCACGCGGAAGTTCGGCGTCTGCTGCGACCGTGCAGACGTGCAGCAAAGTGCGCCGACAACCAGTGCGACAGCGATACGTCTTGCGGCTGCGTGGCTCATCAGGAAGTGCCCGCCTGCAGCTCCGCAGGAAAAGGCTCGCCATCGGTCCAGACCGAGCCATCCGCAAAGTGCTCCTTCTTCCAGATCGGAACCGTGCGTTTCAACGTGTCGATGAGCCAGCGGCAAGCCTCAAAGGCCGGCGCGCGATGCGCGGAGGTCACAACGATCACAATGCTGCTTTCGCCGATCTCCAGTCTCCCGAGCCGATGCACGATCCCCACGCGGTCAATGGCGAACCGCGTCCTGGCGTCCTCTGCCAGCTTACCGATCTCGGCCAGCGCCATCTCATCGTAGGATTCGTAATCGAGATAGAGCGTCCTGCGTCCGCGCGTGTTATCGCGCACAATGCCATCGAAGACCACGATGGCCCCATTCGCAGGCTGCTGCAACTCAGCGATCAGAGCCGCGCGATCGATGGGGACATGGGTCAGCTCGACGTGCGTGACCGCATCCTTGGGTCCGCGCAGAGCATCCGAGCCGCCCGACACCGGCGGCAGCAGCGCCACTTCATCGCCTTCCTGCAGGATCTTCGTGTTCGTTGCGTACTCACGATTCACCGCAACCGCCAACGCCGACCACACCGGATGCACCGCATCCCTGCGAAGCTGCTCCAACAACTGCGCGACCGTAGCGCCCTCTGCGAGCGCGACGGTATCCCCATTCGTCGAGAGAATGTCCTTCAGTACTCCGAAGAAGAGAACGCGCACCTGCATGCTGTCCAGCTTAGACGCGCGCGCCTCCGGAAGGTAGCCGAACGCGTGCATGCGGCAGGGCGCCGGTGTACCTTCAAGTCGATGGGTGTAGCCCGGAGCAGGGCCCGAAGGAGAGCACGACAGAATGCCAGAGCCGATGCTGATTGCAAAACAAACGGACACGAAGGAAGGGCTAATGCTGCTGCCTGCCCTGGCCAACCGACACGGCCTGGTGGCAGGAGCCACCGGCACTGGAAAGACCGTAACGCTGCAGGTGGTCGCGGAAGCGCTCAGCCGCATCGGTGTCCCGGTCTTCGCCGCGGACGTGAAGGGCGACCTCTCCGGCATCAGCCAGCCGGGACAAAACTCCGCCAAGTTCACTGCCCGGCTGAAGATGCTCGGCATGGATGCTCCGGCCTTTGCCGGCTGCCCGGTCACCCTCTGGGACGTCTTCGGCGAGCAGGGACACCCGGTGCGAGCGACCATCTCGGAGATGGGGCCTTTGCTGCTCGGTCGCATCCTGAACCTTAACGACACCCAGGCCGGCGTGCTCACACTGGTCTTCAAGATCGCCGATGACGAGGGCCTGCTGCTGCTGGACTTGAAGGACCTGCGCGCCATGCTGCAGCACGCGGGCGACAACGCCGCACAGTACAGGACGCAGTACGGCAACATCTCTGCCGCCAGCATTGGCGCCATCCAGCGCAATCTGATCGCACTTGAGCAGCAGGGCGGCGACAAGTTCTTCGGCGAACCGGCGCTGAACATCGACGACTTGATGCAGACCGATGAGAAGGGCCACGGTGTCGTCAACATCCTGGCTGCAGATAAGCTGATGCAGGCGCCGCAGCTCTACGCAACCTTCCTGCTCTGGCTGCTCTCGGAGCTCTTTGATTGCCTGCCGGAGGTAGGTGATCCGGAGAAGCCCAAGCTGGTCTTCTTTTTCGATGAAGCACATCTGCTCTTCAACGACCTTCCCTCCGCGCTCGGCGCGCGCATCGAGCAAGTAGTGCGGCTCATCCGTTCGAAAGGCATCGGCGTCTATTTCGTGACGCAGAACCCCACGGACATCTCGCAGGTGGTGCTCAGCCAGCTTGGCAATCGCGTGCAGCATGCCCTCCGCGCCTTTACTCCGAACGACCAGAAGGCCGTTCGTGCGGCCGCAGATACCTTCCGCACCAACCCGAAGCTCGACACAGGCACGGTCATCACCCAGCTCGCCGTTGGCGAAGCGCTTGTCTCGTTTCTGGATGAAAGCGGCACGCCCGGCATCGTCGAGCGTGCGTGGATATGCCCACCCGCCAGCCAGATCGGCCCCATCACACCGGAGCAAAGACAGCAGTTGATCGCGCATTCCCCGGTCGCGGGGATCTATGAGAAGGCCGTAGATCGCGAATCTGCCTACGAACGGCTCGCCGGCAAGGCGCAGCAGACACCCACCGACAGCCAGATACAACAGCGGGACACGGTGCAGACCCAGGCGCAAACGACACTGCAGCAGAACGCACCGGCAAGCACGGGCGCAGGCGGTTTGCTGAACGAGGCGCTGGGTTCGCTGTTTGGCAGTGGCAACTCACGTCGCATGTCACCCGGACAGGCCATGGTGAACAGCGCCGCGCGCGCGATTGGCAGCCAAGTGGGAAGACAGTTGATTCGCGGAGCATTGGGGTCGCTGCTCGGTGGCGGAAGACGTTAGCAACCGCGCCAGACTAAGTTGCGCCACTACACGTCTTATAGCTCCTCGCCAGACTGGCCTCTTCGTCAAGGAAGATAAGCCCTGCCATGACTCGCGAGCTTAGTGCTCAAGGAGCACATACCTAAATGCGAAGATTTTAGTTACCAATTTCCGCTAAGTACTCTTAAATATTTTACGGCCATTCACATATTCCGTAGTCTTTCCTAAAAAATTATACGAATCCACACTCACTTCTGGACTGCCGGAGTCCCCTCCGGCTAGATTCCTCGGTCAGACCTCTTAGTACACGAGCGGCACTCTGTAATAAACGACCGGCACGACTGATGTTGGGGAAAAGAAAGCGACGACGCCCCTTACTCGTCGCAGTGTGACGTGCGAGGCGCTGGTCATCGCGTTTCCACGAGGCCTCTGTCTCCATCGCCGCATATGTAAGAGGAACCCATGTCACGTCAATGGTATTCCGCCGCTACTACTCTAGCGCTTTTGGGCTGCTTCGCATTGCCGGTACATGCTGAAATAGGCATCGTCGTTTACGGCAGCAAGGGTGTAGATGCTCGCCGCACCGACTCAGGACACGTCGCCCTGATCGTTACCGATCTTTGCGCCCGCGGCATCGATCAAGTGCGCCTTTGCTCCCACGATGAGCCGCAGGGCGTGGTCATCACGAAATATCCCGACCTCGCATCCGGATATGACAAAACGATATTCGTCGCACCGCTGATTGCACATTTCGGAGCAGTGGACGACCCGCAATCCATACCTGTCCTTAGCAGTGCAAGCACGCTCTACGCGCTGCAAATCCAGTATTGGCGCGATCACCTCAAGCCTTACTTACCCACTCTTTCGCAGGCACAGTATCGAGAGATGACGCGGAAGCAGTCCGAATTCAATGCCGGCCGCACCATACGCCGTTTGCTGACGATGGAATTTCTAGCGAAGCTTCTTGCTGGACATCCGGACCAATATTCCATCAATTCGATCGCGATGACGGAGCCACAAAGCGCGGACCTGATCCCAAACGGACGCTGGCGTGAAGCTATCGGCGTAGAGCATCTTCGCAGCTCCGTGATCATTACGGTACCCGCAACGCTTCGTGACGAACTGCAGTTGGCACCGGTCATCGACCGTCTGCAACGTGATCCCTTCAATGTGCTCACCAACAACTGCTCTGACTTCACTAAGCAGGGTCTGAAGGCAGTGCTCGGCGATCATGGTTTGCACATCCGCCCACGCGCGCTCGATCCGGCCGACGCATGGATCACGAGCCCACTTCTCGTCACCACCGGCTTGGTTCAGTACGCAAAGAAGCATGCGCTCCCGCTCCATGTGTTGTGGATGCCGATGCTCGCGAGCACACGTAGGCCGTCATTCTCCGTGAAGCCCATCTCCCGGGGAGCACTGGTCCCCGATCCGAATCAGGGCAAGATCGCCTTCGGGTTGAAGGTCTACGTCAACACGCTGAATCCGCTCATCGGCGCAACTGCCTTGGGGGTGTCGTATGCCTCGGGATTCGCTCGCTTGGAAAAGTTGATCTACGAGCGCGATGGGGACGCGCTGTCGCCCAGCGGTGTGGATCTCACCGTCGATTCAGGACGCACTGTATCTCAGCGAAATGCGAGAGCCGTACACCTGTTTGGAACTCCAACCTGTTGGCAGAAGAAGGAGCAACAGTTCAGCCGCTTGGCTGTAGAGGCAAGTGAGACAGGAAGCCTTACGAAAGCGGAACTCTCCCTCATGCTTCTGCCGGATCGGCCTTTCCTTCTTCCTCGCTTTTACGAGAGAGTTTCTGCGCTTCAATCTCAGAAAGCCTCGTTGATGTTGGGTGTTCGTGACTGCCTGCACTTCGGTTGCACGGGAGGCTTGGCGCAGGAATTTCTTCCCCTCGCTCCGGTCACGGTGCCTGTCCCAGGCAGGACTGGGATACGCGCCATGACCCAGTCTGATGACAGTGCAGACCGTGCCATCGCCTTCCGGCTGATGATGTCGGTCATCAACTACGATCTGATGTCAGAGCCACGCTATCGGCAAACATCGGCTGGATTTGACCAGGATTGGCAACTACTGCTCAGCACCGCTACTGCAGAGGATCTCAGACTGCCGCTCGCCGAGCAGATAAGAGAGGGGATGGCAGAGTGCTCGGACAAGCAGTTTGCCGCAGGCCGCGCGTCTACAGATGCAGTTCGAAAATCGATGAGTCCTGTGAGTCAAATGCTCGTCTGGATGCGAAGGGTTGTTTACAGTCCGGTGCGATAACGACCAGCCGGTCGGCGGCACTCCCAGAGGCAGATTCTACCGCTGCACCAGCACGCCAGCCTGCTCCGGAATCTCCTCATCCGACGGCGAGCGGTCTTTCAATCCGCCGTAGCGGCGCTCGCGGCGCTGATACTCCGCGATCGCTTCCAGCAGATGGGGGCCGCGAAAGTCCGGCCAGAAGCGGTCGGTCACGAAAATCTCCGAATACGCGATCTGCCACAACAGAAAGTTTGAGATCCGCATCTCGCCGGAGGTGCGGATTACGAGGTCGGGATCGGGCATGTGCGCGGTGTAGAGATGCCGGTGCAGGTCGTCCTCGGAGATAGCATCCGCGCCGCGGCCCTGCGCCGCACGCTCGCGTGCCAGCGAAGCAAAGGCGTCGATGATCTCCGACCGCGCACCGTAGTTCAGCGCCAGCGTCAGCACCGTGCCAGTATTGCGCGCGGTCGCCGCGGCGGCCTGTTGCATCTGCTCCTGCACTTCGGCGGGTAGCTCATGCGTGCGGCCAATGTAGGCAATGCGCACATTGTTATCGTTCATGCGCTGCACGTTGTTGATGAGATAGGAACGAAGCAGCCGCATCAGGAAGTTCACTTCCGTCTTCGGACGTTTCAGATTGTTCTCGAGCGAGAAGGCGTAGAGCGTAAGCCACGGCAGACTGATGCGGGATGACGTCTCGACCACATACTGCACCGACTCGGCGCCCTGCTGGTGGCCCAGGAATCGCTTCAGGCTACGGCGTCCGGCCCAGCGGCCATTGCCGTCCATGATGATGGCGATGTGTTCGGGCATGCGCTCGGGATCGAGCGACCGGTAAATAGCCTGCTCTTCCGGAGAGAGCTCGTGGGCCCGGTTGGCTGACTTCATTGGAGAACGCCCTTCCCTCTCAGCCTTCGACCGTAGCACAGGGCCGGAGCGCGTCGCAATGCGCGCGGCCGTTTGGAGAAAACGGTCGCGCGCACTGCCGCGCTTCATGAAAGCCAGATGAAGAACTTGCCTGCTTAGGCGACAGCGGTGCGGCGGCGGCCCAACGCCATATCGCGCACCTGATTCAGGAATATGGAGCGCTGTAAGGCGTCCAACTTCGAGATCAGCGGCGCAATCTCCGACAGGAAGGGGTCGTCCAGGACCGAGAACGACTCGTCATGCTGGCGGTTCCGCGCGTCATGCAACAGATTGCACATATCTACTTCAAGAGCGGTGGCCAGCCGCTCGAGCGAAGACAGAGTCGGCATTGCCTTGCCGTTCTCGATCTTCGAGATGTAAGTGCGGGGCACCTGCATCCGGCCGGCGAGCTGACGCTGGGAGAGGTTGCGGCCGCGGCGGGCATCGCGCACAGCGCGCGCCACCTGCAGTCCACCCTCTTCTGCCTCAGGCTCCTGAACGGTGGAGGTCGCGAGCGGTATGGCCGCTTCCGGCTCTTCCATTTCAAGGGATTTGCGGCACCGTCTGCAAAGGGCGTTCGTCGTGCGGAATTGCACGAGACTGCAGTGGCCGCAACGTAGTACCTCGCGCGCCTCGACGCTTGCTAAGGTAGTTGCCATATGTTGTACGGAGGCCAGAGCGGGCTTCCCGCAGAGCGAAGACGTATCTTCGCGACGCATAGCTACAGTGCAGCAGGGGTGATTTTTATGTCAAGTTAAATTCCGGCCGAAAGCCTGCGACCTCTCGAAAAATACAGACAAAACCCTAAAGAAACATGCTTCAACGCCGCTTAGCGCCGAAGATGAGGTGAGATGACTAACCAGATACCTGCCCTTCCCGAGAGCGCCACGGCTGCGTGGGAGTTGCTGACCGAGTTTACCGACGGTCCCAGCCTGCGCAAACATGCGCTTGCGGTTCAGAGTTGTATGCACGCTTACGGCGCGCAGGAGGCAGAGCGCCAGAGCCTGACAGGCGGCGACGCCACAGCGCTGATCGAGCTTTACCGCGCCACCGGCCTGCTGCATGACTTCGACTACGAGCGCCATCCATCGCCGGAAGAGCACCCCTATGTCGGCGTCCGCGTGCTTGAAGAGCGCGGCTGGCCGGAGGCGATGCGTCACGCCATCATGGGTCACGCCGAGTACACCGGTACGCCACGCGTTTCTCACCTGGACAAAGCACTCTTCGCTTGTGACGAGCTGGCCGGTTTCCTCACCGCCTGCGCGCTGATCAAACCGAGCAAATCCATTCATGATGTCGAGGTTGCCGGCGTGAAAAAGAAGTTGAAGGACAAGGCCTTCGCTCGTGGCGTCAACCGCGACGATGTCCTCCACGGCGCTGCCGAGCTGGGCGTCAATCTGGACCAGCACATCGCCTTTTGTCTGGCGGCTATGCAACGGGATGCCGAGGCGCTAGGATTGGCTGGCGTTTCCCCTGGCGTTTCCTAATGAGAAGCGGGCTCTTCTGACCGCCCACAGGCCGTCAGCATAAGGACCAGTCATGCGAAGCGGTCTCCTCAAGACGGCCATCGGCTGTTTGCAGACGCTGACAGCTCTGTTCTGCCTCAGCATGGCTTCCCATGCGCAGGTCGCCTCTGTGACGACGAGCCTGCTGGGACGCATCGACGGCAATCAAGTAAAGTCGGGCGCCACTTTTTTCGTGAAGGCGATCACCGAATGGAAGCAGGGCACCTGCCGGCTAAAAAACGGGGATACCCTGGAAGGCCGGGTAGTCAGTGCCCAGCGCCGCTCCCCGGAACATAAACGCGCAGAGATGCAGCTGCAGTTCCTGCCGGTGAACTGCTCCGGTGACGATCTCCATGAAATGGTGCCGGTCCTGGTGGCCCTTGAGGCGAATCAGTTGCGTTCCAACGGCGGAAGCGAGCTTGGCTGGACCCGGCGCATCGCTTGGCGCGGTGGATCGACGGCCCTTGCGCACCGCCGAGGTGCGCGGACTCTCCGGCGTCAAGCTGTTGCTGCCAACGCTGACCACTGATCCCACCGGTCTCTCCGCATCGCATGGAATGCTCCTCGAGCCCGGAACACGTTTCGTCCTCATTGTGCAACGAAGGGACATCGAGCGCACGGCCTCGCCGCCGGCGACCGCAAAGGCGGAGATTCCTCCAGCGCCGCTCCCCAAAGTCCCCGCCCCTGTCCCACCATCGGAAGAACCGGCCGACGTACAAACCTGCGTTGCCGGCGGATGCGCGCTCGCAGACAGCCCGCCCCTCCATACCAACAGTCAGGTGGAACGAAAATTTTCCTTAAAGAGCCTTGGCTATCGCATGCGAAGCAACCGCCGGCTTCTCTCGCTTGCCGAAGATGCCGGTGTCCGCTTCCTCGGTGAGGATCAACTGCTGGTTGCCTTCGACGCGCACTCTCTGATCCGACGGACCGGCACTGATACGGACCGCAATCTGCGCGTCGTCCGCGCACTTCTCATCTCGACGACCAGCGGCAAAGTCCTGCGCGCGCAGGACTGGCGCATCGAGTCTGCCGGCCCGTATCTTTGGCCGCTTGCGGATGGTCGCCTGCTGGCACATGTCGGCGACGCCCTCATCGTTTACGGGTCTGGGCTGAAGATCGAACGGCAGTGGGTCGTTCCGGGCGATCTTGCGGCTCTCCGTGTGTCCCCATCGCGGAGACTGCTGGTGGCCGTGGTGACTCATGAGCGGCATACTCCGGATCAGCATCGCCGCCTGGCGGAGTTCGTGGGCCCTGACCACGCAGTCGAAGAGGACTATGACCTTACGACGCTCGACGATCAATTGAACGTTATGGGCACAACACGGATGACCGAGCAACCTGAGATATCGCAAGTGCTCGATACCGGACTGGTCTTCGCCCAAGCGGGCACGCTGCAGAGATGGAACGTCTACGAGATCGGCTGGAACAAGAAGCGGCGCGACATCGTTCGCGTCCATTCAGCCTGTCCGCTGCGAATCGAGACGCTGCCAACCAATCTCATTCTCCTGGTGGGCTGTGTTGCAGATCAAAGCCACTCCTGGTACTCGGTGGTACGAGCCGATGGGAAAACACTGCTGGATGGTGCTACGCCCAACAACAACTGGCTGGAGGGCGCCGAGGCTTTGACAGGCGGAGGTGTATTCGCCATCGGCATCGTCGAGGCTACGCAGCCAATCGACTTTGGTAGCGGCATGCTCGCTTCGGACTTTCAGAAGATCGACGTCTCTGTCTACAACTCCGCGAATGGGCGCAGGCTGTTCGCAGCTCAGTCGGCCGGCGAAGTCGTCAACCGGCAGAGCTTTGCGCTGAGTGTATCGGGCAATCGGCTGGCGATCTTAAGTGGAGAAGATGTGTCGCTCTACAAGATCGGCGACCTGCATGCTTCGTCGACGGAATCGAACGCCACGAAGTCTATCCAGTGAATGTAAACCACCTTCCCATCGGGATGCTGCTATGCTGACTGGTTTCCTATGGCCACTCCTGACAACCCTCTCGCGCCTGCTGCTTTGAACAACGTGCTGGCCTCAAAGCTGGATCCCAAAGCCAAGCGCTCCCAGACAAATGCAGCCGGCATGCTGGCGCTCCTTGCGGCTCTGCGACAGCAGGAATCGGCCATCCGCGAGGGAGGTGGCGCAAAAGCGATCGACGCACAGCACGCCAAGCAGCGCCTCACCGTGCGCGAACGGCTTGCTTTGCTTCTCGATCCCGGTACGGAGCTCTTCGAGCTAGGGCTATTCGCGGCCTTCGGCATGTATGAGGAATGGGGCGGCGCGGCAGCCGCAGGCGTCGTCTGCGGTCTGGGCCGCGTGTGCGGACGGCTTTGCATGATCATCGCGAACGACGCCACGGTGAAGGCCGGCGCCTTCTTCCCCATGACCGCCAAGAAGGTGCTGCGCGCGCAGCACATCGCGATGGAGAACCACATCCCCACGCTCTATCTGGTGGACTCCTCCGGCATCTTTCTCCCGCTGCAGGAGGATGTCTTTCCAGACCAGGACGACTTCGGCCGCGTCTTCCGCAACAATGCGCGCATGTCCGCCATGGGCATCCCGCAGATCACCGCCATCATGGGCATGTGCGTGGCGGGGGGCGCCTATCTCCCGGTCATGACCGACCACGTCCTGATGACCGAAGGCAGCGGTCTCTTTCTCGCCGGTCCCGCGCTGGTCGAGGCGGCCATCGGGCAGAAGTATTCGGCAGAAGAGCTAGGCGGCGCGACGATGCACGCCGAGATCTCGGGCACCGTCGATTTCAAGGAGCCGAACGATCATCTTTGTCTCGCACGTATGCGCTCGCTCGTCGGCAAGCTCGGCCATCCAGCGCGAGCTCCCTTCGACCGCGCTGCCTACGAGCCGGCAAATGACGCCCCCAAGTATCCCGCAGAGGATCTCTACGCACTGCTCGATCCCGACCCTGCCCGCGCCTCCACCAACACCTATGACATGCATGGGCTGATTGCGCGCGTCGTCGATCGCTCCGAGTTCGACGAGTATAAACCCGACTACGGCCGCACCATCCTGTGCGGCTATGCGCGCATTGGCGGCTTCGCCATCGGTATTGTCGCCAACCAGAAGCAGCATCAGCCGCACACAAGCCATACCGGCGAGAAGCGCGTCGAGTTCGGCGGTGTCATCTATGCCGAGAGCGCGGACAAGGCCGCGCGCTTCATCCTGGACTGCAACCAGAACCTGATCCCCTTGCTCTTCATCCATGACGTGAACGGCTTCATGGTGGGCCGCGATGCGGAGTGGACCGGCATCATCCGCTCCGGCGCAAAGATGGTCGCTGCCGTCTCCAACTCGACCGTGCCCAAGATCACCGTGATCGTCGGCGGATCGTTCGGCGCAGGCAACTACGCCATGTGCGGCAAGGCTTACGACCCACGCTTCGTCTTTGCATGGCCCACCGCACGCTATGCAGTCATGTCCGGTGCCTCCGCAGCAGGAACGCTGGTAGAACTACGCATCCGCGCCCTCGAACGAGGCGGCCGCAAGCTGAGCGATGCCGAGAAGCAGGAGATCCGCGCCGGCATTCAGGCCTCCTATGATGCGCAGACCGACTGTCGCTATGCCGCAGCGCGCCTATGGGTGGACGCCATCCTCGACCCGGCGAAGACGCGTGAGGCCGTCCTGCTGGCGCTGGAAGCCGCAGCGCTGAACCCGGTCGTCGAGCGCTTCCACCCCGGCGTGCTGCAGACCTGAGCGCTGCCTAGCTCACCCTTCTCTTTCCCGGCGCCGTGAGGTAACGAAGCAGGTGCGGGCTGCCGCCGCGGGCGCATTTCATGCGAGCACGCCGCTATGCTCAGAGGCATGGCATCCCGCGCAGAGGCACTCCCCCGGCAGAAAGCCGCAGCCCGCAAAAAGAGCGGCAGGACACCCGTCCCTTCATGGACAGTCTGGGCGCTGGTCCTGCTCGGGTTTGTTGCGGCGTACTTCGCGGTCCGCTATGCGGAAGTGCTGCCGCTCATGGGTCCGGCAGGCCTTATGCGTCTGCGGCTGATGGTTCCACTGGCCATGCTGGTCCACCAGCCCCAGCTAGGTATCCCGGAGGGCACCGCTGATACGGTCGCCCAGGCGCTGATATATGCGCAATTTCCTTTTTACGGGCTGCTGCTGGGCTTGGTATGGCGCATGGCTGGCTTCGCGCGCGCGGCCATCACGGTGCTGATGGTGCATGGGCTGGCTTTGGGCGCCGTCCTGCTCTTCTCTCAGCTATAGACGCGTTGCCGGGCCGGACCTGATAGTCTCGTCTGTCCTATGAACGGCGTCCGAAACGCAATTCCAGTCAAGGTTGTCGAGTGTCCTCGCGATGCGTGGCAGGGCCTGCCTGGCACGATCCCTGTCGAAGTAAAGGCCGACTACCTGCGCAGCCTCGTCTCCGCTGGATTCCGTCATCTCGATGCAGTCTCCTTTGTGTCATCCAAGGCCGTCCCGCAGATGGCCGATTCGGAGCAGGTGCTGGCCCTTGCCGACCTACCTTCGCTCACCACGGACGAGCTTGACGTCATCGGCATCGTCGTCAATACCAAGGGTGCGGAGCGCGCCATCAACAGCGGCGGAGTCACCACACTTGGCTTCCCCTACTCCATCTCACCGGGCTTCCTGGAACGCAATCAACGCCAGACACCGGAGGAAGCTTTGGAGGCACTGGAGGCATTGAGCTCGCTAGCCTACAAGGCCGGGCTGGATGTCGTCGCGTACATCTCGATGGCCTTCGGCAATCCATATGGCGACCCGTGGAGCACGGAGGAGGTCGTGGCCGCATGCGATCTGCTGGCAGACTCCGGCATCGAGACCGTCTCGCTGGCCGATACCGTCGGACTGGCGACACCGCAGATCATCGGAGACGTGCTGTCGGCGGTCAAGGCGGCCAGTCCGGGAATCGAAGTGGGCGTGCATCTGCACGCGCGTCCGGACGAAGCTGTCGCGAAAGTATCCGCTGCATACCTTGCCGGATGCCGTCGCTTCGACTCGGCGCTTGGCGGCTTGGGCGGCTGCCCCTTCGCGCAGGACGTGTTGGTCGGCAATGTGCCGACGGAGATCGCGCTCGCCACCTTGGCCGCGCTCGGCGCACCACTCCCCGCGTTGGCAGACCTGGGGCCGGTCTTGATGGCTAACAGAGCCATTGCGGAACAGTATGCCGGCGTGAAACAGTAGCGTTCTTCGCACCGGCAGACGAAGCAACACAGTCAAGGACGGATGGAAATGGCGCACTACACGACAATTCTGGTGGAGGAGGTGGAGAGCGATGCTGCCTGCATCCTCAACATCACGTTGAACCGGCCGCAACGGCGGAATGCACTCACCTCTACCATGATTCAAGAGCTGACCGTGGCCCTGCGCGCGGCAGAAGATAGCTGTACCGGCGTTGTGGTGCTGCGGGGCGCCGGAGAACACTTTTGCTCGGGACTCGATCTCTCCGAGCTGCGCGCCATGACTGGGCGCTCCATGGAACAGCACCGCCTGGACTCGATGAACATCGCGGAGCTCTTCCGCGCGCTCTACAATCTGACGGTGCCGAGCATTGCGTGCGTCCGTGGCGCTGCGCTTGCCGGCGGCATGGGCATGGCCACGCTCTGCGACTTCACGATCGCGAGCGACGAGGCCCGCTTCGGCTACACCGAAGTGAAGATCGGCTTCGTTCCGGCCATCGTCTCTTCGTTTCTGCTGCTGCAAGTCGGGGAGAAGCAGGCACGCGACCTGCTGCTGACCGGCCGCATCATCGACGCGGCCGAAGCCCACACGCTCGGACTGCTCACCAAGGTCGTGCCCGCGGCAGAACTCGACGCAACCGTCAGTGAACTCGCCGCTTCGCTGCTGGCCAACAGCCCCAGCTCCATGCGCGCCACCAAGCATCTGCTACACCGCCAGGAGATCGAGCGGCTGAGCCGCAATCTGCGGGCGGCCGTCAACACCAACGCCGAGTTGCGTGCAACGGACGACTTCCGTGAAGGAATCACCGCCTTTCTTGAGAAGCGCAAGCCCGTCTGGCCGTCGCGCCGCTGAAGCGCATGTCGAATGACTTGTGCATCTCAGCCGCGAATGCTCTAGACTCCACATTCGACCGGTCGGCTCCCTGGATAAAGACTCTTCGTTACACTGGCATCGAGACACATGGCAGAAGACGCAGTACACCTCGCCGACGGCGTCCGCATGGAGCACCTGCGGGCCCTTTGGGATCACGCGCCGCATCCGGTGTGGGTTCATAGAGACCTCATCCTCGTCTATGTAAACGCTGCGGCTGTGGTTGCGTTGGGAGCGCAAACCGCGGACGAACTCATCGGTTTGTCACCCTTCAACTTCTTCGCGGAGAGTTCGCGACGTCAGGTTGAGGAACGGATCAGCGCCATACGTGATGCGGGTCGTGCTGCTCCCATGGTGACCCTGACCTTTCGCAGGCTCGACGACAGCACCTTTCGTGCGCAGGTTGTCGCATGGGGCATTTCGCTGGCTGGCGCGCCGGCCGTGCAGGCCAGCTTTTACGACATCACGGAGATCGCACGCGCCGAGGCAGCCCTGGCGCAAAGCGAGCGAGATCGTGCACAGGTGATCGAATCTCTTCCCCAGCTGGTATGGAGCACCCACCTGGACGGCCGCCCCTACTATTACAACCAACGCTGGTACGACTACACCGGCGTAGCAAAGGGCTCGACGGATGGTGCCGGCTGGATCGGTGTGCTCCACCCGGAAGACACTGAGCGAGCAAACCGGACATGGCAGACATCGGTCGAGACCGGCAATCCGTACAGTATCGAATACCGCCTGCGTCGGGCAGACGGGATGTATCGCTGGTTCCTGGCCCGCGCCAATCCGCTCCGCGATGCCGAAGGCCGGATCGGCCAATGGTTCGGCACCTGCACCGACATAGACGAGCAGCGTCGCAGCCAGGAAGAGCTGCGCGAGAAGGAAGAGCGCTTCCGCACCGCCACCCGCGCCGTCAGCGACCTGATCTGGACCAACGATGCCGAAGGCCGCATGCGCGGCGAGCAGCCCGCCTGGGCAGCGTTCACCGGCCAGACGATGGAGCAGTACCAGGGCTATGGCTGGGCCACGGCGGTGCATCCAGAGGATGCGCAGCCATCGATCGATGCCTGGAATGTCGCGGTGGCAGCAAAGAAGATGTTCGTCTTCGAACATCGTGTCCGTCGTCACGATGGCGTTTACCGCCTCTTCGCGGTTCGCGCCCTCCCGGTGTTACGGGAGGATGGATCGATCCGCGAGTGGGTGGGCGTGCATTCCGACATTACGGACCGCCGTGCCCAAATGGTAGAGATTCGCCGTTTGAACACGGAACTCGAAGAGCGAGTACGCCAGCGCACGGCAGAGCTCGAAGCGAGCAATCACGAGCTTGAGGCCTTCAGTTACTCCGTGTCCCACGACCTGCGCGCGCCGCTGCGTACGATCGACGGCTTTAGCCTCGCACTGGAAGAGGACGCCGGACCGCTCCTGGACGCGGAGATGCGCGATTACATCAAGCGCATCCGCTCAGGCGTGCAGCGTATGGGCAAGCTCATCGACGCTCTGCTTCAGCTCTCGCGCGTCACCCGCGGCGACATCGACCGCGAGCCCGTCGACCTGTCACAGCTCGCCGACGACGCCGCGGACCAGGCACAACGAGCGCAGCCGGAGAAAGCGGTCGCGGTGCAGATCGCTCCCGGCGTCCGGGCTGACGGAGATGTGCGTCTGCTCCAGGTCGCACTCGCCAACCTGATGGGCAATGCATTCAAATTCTCCTCCAAAGCAGAACATCCATCTGTCGAATTCGGCTCGCAACAGCGGAACGGGACCACGGAGTACTTCATTCGCGACAACGGCGCGGGCTTCGATATGCAGTACGCGGATAAGCTCTTCCACGCCTTCCAACGGCTGCACGGCGACAAGGATTACCAGGGTTCCGGCATCGGCCTCGCGACCGTACAACGGGTCATCCTGCGCCACGGCGGATCGGTTCGCGCAGAGAGCTCACCCGGGCGTGGCGCTACGTTCTATTTCACGCTCGATTAAAGCATTTTCACTGTAGGTATAGAGAAGAGCGCGATACTCCGCGTGGCTTTTTTGTCAAGAAAAGCCACACTTCGCGGCATTCCGCTCCACACAGCAACAGTGAAATGCTTTAGAGTGCGACGCAGCAATTGCTCAACGCCCCAACAGCCGCACACAAGCGTCCACCAGCCCATCGAGCGTAGCCTCTGTGGACTCCGCAGAAACCGCAATGCCGGCCTCGCGTAAGACAGCTGAAGTGATCGGACCGATCGACACACACGCAACCGGATCTGGAAATGAGAGTTGCGCATCGCGAAGCACATCAAGCAAATGTGTCACCGTCGAACCGCTGGTGAACACGACAGCATCGGGCAGTGGAGCCTGTTCGAAGATTGCCTTCGCCCGTTCGACCGCGTCAGCGGGCACAACCGTCCGATATGCATCGACTACCGTGACAGCAGCACCGGCAACGACCAGCGCATTCGGCACGACATCACGCGCAGTCGCCGCGCCCACCAGCAGCATGCGCTGCCCGCTCACGCGATCCGCCAACGCCTCGGCAAGCGCCTCGCCGACGTACCGTTCCGGCATGAGGGCAATCGTCAATCCCAGCACACGCAAAGCCTCCGCTGTTGACGGCCCCACCGCGGCGCAGCGGAGATGCGCGAGCGTATGCGCTGTGAGTCCGAGAGCAGTGAGGCGCTCACCGATCACCGCGACAGCATTGGCGCTCGTGACCACCAGCCAAGCGAACCGCTCCGGCTGTCGCAGCGCGTCGTCGAGTGGCGCATAGGAATCCGGTGGAGCGATCTCGATCGTCGGCAGCAGCACGACCTCGGCTCCCTGCTTTTCGAGCCGCTCGCGCAGTCCCCCGCTCTGTCGCTGCGCCCGTGTGACCACGATGCGCCGTCCGGCGAGTACCTTCACGGGATGCTGCCCTGCTGCGCCAGCAGTTGCAGGGCACCCTGTTTCAGCAGATCGTCTGCCAGCGCAGCACCCAGGGCGGCGGGTTCGCTGCCGCGATGCTCTGCTCGCAGTACGGTAACTCCATCCGGTGAAGAGACGCAGCCGCTGATGTGGTATATGTCATCGTCGCGGCGACAGAAAGCGCCGATTGGCACCTGGCAGCCGCCCCCGAGCGCTGCCAGAGCCGTCCGCTCGGCGGTCACGGCGAATCGTGTCTCGGCATGTTCCAGCGCTTGCAGGATGGCGCGCGTGCGGTCATCCGCAGCTCGGCACTCAATGGCCAGCGCCCCTTGTCCCGGCGCGGGGCATACGACATCCGCAGCAAATCGCTCGCGCAGCCACTCGGTGCGTTCCAACCGGTCGAGACCGGCGGCGGCCAGTACTGCAGCCTCCACCTGGCCCTCACTCAGCTTGCGCAGTCGCGTGTCCACGTTGCCGCGAAACTCAACGTATTGGAGCTTCGGCCACCGCGCACGGAGCTGCGACTGCCGCCGCAGGCTGCTGGTGCCCACACGCGCACCATCCGGCAGCGCATCCATGCTTGCGAAACGTGTGGAGACGAAGACGTCTCGCGGGTCAACGCGTTCTGTCACAGCAGCGATGACAAATGGCGCATCGAGCTCTGTCGGCAGGTCCTTCAGACTATGGACAGCCAGGTCGATCGTGTCGACAAGTAACGCCTCTTCGATCTCCTTGGTGAACATGCCCTTCGAGCCGACCCGCGCAAACGGCACACCCTGCAGCCGGTCGCCCGTCGTTTGGATGGTCGTAATCGCGACCTCATGCCCTTGCGCCTGCAAGAGTGCCGAGATGTGATGTGCCTGCCAAAGCGCGAGCTGCGATCCACGAGACCCGATGCGAATCAATGCCGGCTTGCCTCAAGCGCTCGACTCGCGTCGGTGGTTTGCTCGTCAACTGCCTTCGCAGACGCATCGGAGGTCGGCGCTGCGCCCTTTGGCCCGGCATTCTCCACGGTTTGACTTGGCCCTTCCGCACCCGGTACATCGATACCGCCCTGCACCTCGATACCGCCCTGCACCTCGATACCAAAGATCTGCTGGGCCGCCTCGACGAGACGGGTGTCGCCGTCACGCGCAGCGGACTTCATCGCCTGCAGTGGCTGGTGGAGCACCTTGTTGATGAGCCCCCGCGTCAACGCTTCGACAGCATTGCGCTGGTCCGAAGAGAGCGACTGCAGCTTGCCCTGCATGCGACGCAGTTCAGCCTGACGCATCTCTTCCATCGATTGCTGCAACGAGACAATGGCGGGCACCACCACGCGCAACTGTTGGCCGCTGGCGAACCGCTCAACCTCAGCCTGCACGATCGCCTCGGCCTGCAGCGCCTCACGGCTGCGCTCGCTCATGTGTGAGGAGGCAACGGATTGCAGATCGTCGATGTCGTAGACGAAGGCGCCCTCGAGGCGATTCACCTCGGGTGCGACATCGCGCGGCACCGCAATATCGATGTAGAACATAGGGCGATTGCGGCGACGGTGCAGGAACTGCTGTACATGCTCGCGCCGGAAGATCGGCTGCGCCGCGCCGGTGGACGTGATGACAATGTCTGCCTGATCGGCGACAGCATACAGGTCTTCGAAACGGACCGCGTGGCCGCGAAAGGTCTGCGCAAGAGGCACGGCGCGTTCGAAGGTGCGGTTGGCTATCAATATCGAGCCCGCGCCCTGCTCCATCAGGTGACGCGCTGCCAGTTCGCTCATCTTTCCCGCCCCTACCAGCAACACCGACTTGCCATCAAGCGAGCCAAAGATCTTCTTCGCGAGATCTACGGCAACAGAGGCGATCGACACAGACGATCCACCGATCTGCGTCTCGGTGCGCACCCGCTTGGCAACCGTAAACGTCGTTTGCAACAGCCTCTCCAGTGAAGACCGCACCGCCCCGACCGAGCGTGCGGCGGAGAACGCCTCCTTCACCTGGCCGAGGATCTGCGGCTCTCCCACCACCATGGAATCCAAGCTGGAGGCAACCCGGAACAGGTGCCGCACCGCATCCTGATCCTCATACTGGTACAGATGCGGGCGCAGGAGTTCGGCATCGAGCGCGAAGTAGCGATACAGAAAATCCATCAAATCCGGAGTGGCCTGCTCGTGGCAGGTAACCAGCTCCACGCGATTGCAGGTCGAGAGGATCATGCCCTCGCGCACCCCGGGGGTGCCCAACAGCAGGCGTGTCGCCTCCGCGAGCGACTCCGGAGCAATGGCGAGCCGTTCGCGCAGCTCGATCGGCGCGGTGCGGTGGTTCACTCCCAGCAGGCGGATGGTCATGGGACGGGGAACCTGTGTACGGAGCTGAACTGATTGGCCGCCCAGACGCTCAGCACCACCAGACAGACGATGCTCGACAAGTAGATAGCGCGCCGTCCGCGTAGACCGGTACTGCGTCGCACAAGCAGCATGAGCACATACAAGCCCCACATGCCGAAGGAAAGAAGCACCTTGGGATCGAGAAAGTAGGCAGCGCCGACGCTCTGCTGTGCAATGAGTGAGCCTGCCAGCAGGCCCAGCGTCATGCACGGGAAGCCGATCAGGAGACTCAGGTAGGCGATGCGGTCCATCGTTTCAAGAGGTGGCAGCCACGCCAGAAAGCCGATTCCCTCCTTGCTTTTGAGCCGGCGCTCCTGCGCAAGATAGAGGAAGCTGGCGATGAGGCTGAAGAGCAATGCGGTGTATGCCGCCAGCAGCGCGCTGATATGCACCACAAGCCAGCCGGAGCGCATCTCCGGCGTCACGAACGCACCGCTGTTGGCGCCCATCGCAGGCGCAAGCATCACCATCAACGCCAACGGGAGTGCGAAGATGCCGAAGGCCGCGGCCCTGTACGTAGCGTAGACCAACAGGTACGCCAGAACGATCAGCAGTGCGAGTGTCGCCTGCACTTCGACCCAGCCGATTGGCACCAGATGGTGCGCCGCCACCATCAGCTCGACGACGGCTACCAGATGGAAGAAGAAGCCGGCAACGGCTGCGGGAAGAGACACACGTTGCCACCGCGGTTGCCCGTAGAGCACGGCCGGGAAGGCGGTGGCACCGGCAATCACGTACAGAACAGCCGCAACTCGCAACCAGAGCAAGGACATAACATGCGACGCAACTCTTCAGTATACCGGCGAGAGGAGTCAGCGAGCCCCCCGCTGTCATAGTCGATGTGTGGGATGCAGGGCTGCTTTTATTCGGGCCGAACTGCTTTACTCCGGCTGGACCGGTGTGACGATGGGAGAGATCGGCACACTCCGTGTCTTCAAGCGTCCGGCCGCATCCAGTTCGGCCTTTGTCAGGCGCCCGCGACGATCGAAGCGCAGCTGCCAGTTGCCGGTGTGCCGCGCATCTGCTACGTCGCTGAAGTGCACCTCCGCATCCTTCCCGGGATCGATCAGGATGATGGGTGTGCTGCCGTTTCGTTTTACCAGTTCCTCGGAGGCTGCGACATTGTCCACCGGCTCGGCGACCTTTGCCATATGCCCGGTCAAGGCCACGAAACACATGCTGAGATTCAGCCAGTGCGACTCCGGCCCCAGTTGGTGTTCTCCGCGATCGACTTCAGTCATGCGGTTGAATGCTTCGTAGGCCGTGCTCTTCTCCCATGCGGCATGAAACGGCAGCAGCCCGTGGGTATAGTCCGTGACGACTTGCACTTTGCCGTCGTTCGGAGGAATGACGGCGACAAAGTGCGACGCGCCATGCTCCGCGCTATCGTTTTGGAAGCTCAGCATCAGGTGATCGGGCAGCGTTCGGCAGACGATCTGCTGATAGGTCCAGTGACTATCGCTTATGTCCAAGCCATAGAACGCAGCCGCGCGGCTTACATCCTGCTCCCGCTGCTGCAGCAGGGAACGGTCGCCGGCGCTCATCGCACCTGCGTCCAGCAGCGGAAGCGCATACGTATGGGCATTCAGCGCAGCAATCTGCATCTCTGTTCCAGAAGGCGTGACGTTGCCGATAGTAGCCTGCGCCGAAGCGCACATGCAGCAACCTAGAGATATCACCGCAGACAGCAGCGCTCTACGCTGATGTCTTCTTTGTGATCTGCCCTGTGCTCCGAAACATGACGGCGAAGAGGTCATCGCAAGGCCAATCTATCACGCACCCGCAGCTACCTGGCCCTCCCACAAAAGAGGAGGGCGGCCCTCACGGGCCGCCCTGTTTGTTGTGCAGCGCCACGCAACGCTACTGCGCGCGGCGACGGGTGGTGCGGCGCGCTGGAGCCTTCTGCGCCTGGGGTGACGTGCCGTTGATGAGAGTGACCATCTTCGGGTTCTGGGTGTACGAATCGAAGGTCCCGATATACGTCACCATAGTGCCGATGGCCGGCGGGGTCGCGAGCGGGGTCTTCATGTTGAGCGTGAAGTCCGCTGTGTTCGAGGCCTTTGCGTCATCAGTCACCGCCAGTTGGACGGAGTCTGCTGTCGCTGAGACAACCTTACCGGGAATCTCGTAGGTCTGGCCCTTCATGACAGCCCACATCTTGTCGGCGTCTTCCTGCTTGCCATTGAAGAGGATAAATTCCTTGTCGTTCAGGTTCAGCGTCTTCAGATCCGGCGTGGTGGAGACGACTTTCGCAGCCTGATCGGCAGGTGATGGCGGCGGCGGCGCGGCTGTTGGGTTATAGCTGTCCGGCGGTAACACAGATGTGGACACCTGCTGCTTCACCTGGTCAAAACCATCCATGCTGCCGTGGTACTTGTTGTAGTAGTACTCGGCTGCCTTCTCGATCTGATCTTTGGCCGCAGGTGGTGCATAGGTAGCGGCGCGGGTCAGGAACCATACGGCATTCTTCAAGTCGGGCGGAGTCTGCTGCGCGTAGGCCTGCCCCAGCAGGTAGGTGTCATTCAAAGCCGGTCCTGTCTGAGTCTGTGCCGGATCGTAGGCCTGCAGCTCCTTCTTGAAGGAGTCCTCGGCGCCCGGGTAGTCCTTCTTGACCTGGTCATCCAAGGCGATGGCACTATAAAAGATCGGCGTCGTGGCCGCCTTCAGCTTCTGGTAGTCGGCGTCTGGGAGGTTAGCAGGCTTGGGCGCGGCCAGTCCCTTCTGCGCATTGGCGGCGGCCTCATCCAGCAGCGGCTGCTGTTCGGCAGGCGTCGTCTTGGCGGCGGCCTGCTGCTTCTTGATGTAAACAGTGATGGCCAGTGCACGCAGATTGCTGGGGTCGACCTGGAGCAGGCGGTTCGCCGCGTCCACGGTCTTGTCCATATTGTTTGCCCCCTGATAGGCGGCCATCAACTGTTCCAGCATCTCCTGCTTCACCACCGAATTTGGATACTTGGTGAGAAACGCCTCGATGGCGGCGGCTTTCGCGGGAGGCGAAGACTGGCTGATCGCGTTCGAGTAGTCGTTGTACTCGGCGGGATCCTTGATGGTGATCTGCTGTGACGCGCCTGCACCTGCAGCCGGGGCTTGAGCCGGAGCCGCGGCTTGGGCCAAGGCAATGGATGTGGCACACAGCGTACTAGTTGCGATTGCCAGCAGAGAAGCTAAGGCGACCTTCTTCATTCAACGCTCCTAAGGAAAGTACAGCGATTTGTGACCGAAAATCCCGTACCTGCAGCTTACACATCCGCAGAACTCACGATGGCGGTCACCAGTGGAAGTGTGATGCATCGGTCTACCTGTCCCGGGAAAGAAACGGCTCGGCAATGTGGCTGGATTATATGAACCAGTCTCCCCTGGCGCAAGCAAAACGAAAGCCCGGAACTGTGACTGAAGCGCCAAACACCGAGAAAGATGCGGTTGCTAGCCGTGCGTTTGCCTCAACACCACTAAGCGTTTGTTCTTATTCAGGACATAGGACGCTTGCCGCCTGGAAAGCGCCATCTGATGGGATATGTCGGAAACTCACAAACCGTCTGTCGCCGGTCAGACTGCTCTTATCACTGGTGCATCCCGCGGCATCGGCCGCGCCGTCGCATTGCGACTTGGACGGCTTGGCGCGCGATTGCTTCTCGTCGCACGAGACCATGCGGCGCTCGGCGCGGTACAGCAAGAGATTGCCCAGGCCGGGGGCGAAGCGGAGGCAATACCCTGCGAACTCACCTCCGATCGCGACATGGCCAAGCTGGCGAAGCACATCGGGAATGTAGGCGCTTGCGACATCCTGGTCAACGCCGCCGGTATCGGCAGAATCGGTACACCGCTTCATGAAATGGCACTCGAAGACTTCGACGCCGTGCTCGCGACAAATCTACGAGCGCCCTTCATGCTGATGCGCACCGTCGTCCCCATCATGATCCGGCTCCACGGCGGCCACATCGTGAACATTTCGTCGCTCGCCGGCCAGAACCCCCTGCCGAATGGCGCGGCCTACTCAGCATCAAAGTGGGCGCTCAACGGTCTCAGCTACTCCGTTGCCGAAGAACTGCGCGCCTACGATATCCGCGTCTCCGTGGTCGCGCCGGGCTCCGTCAACACCGGCTTCGGCGGTAAACGAAGAGGCTCCATAGAAACCGGCAGCGACTCCGAGAGTGTAAGCGTCCAGGAGGTCAAGAAGCGGCTGAGAAAGCTCCAGGCCGACGACGTTGCTGCTGTCGTCGAAATGCTGGTGACCCAGCCGCCTCAATCTTTCATCAGCGAGGTCCGGATGCGACCGACGCATAAGCCCTGAGACGTTTTAGCGACGTCCTTGAGCGGCGCCCACGGCTTCACCTCTAGCTGCTTCGGGTTGCGCGTCCCGATCAGCGGATCCCTGGTTCACCCACCGCCGAATCATGCAAGCGTTGCCCCAGCTACAGTAGATTCGTCCTGAATATCCACAATACGTAGGGGTATCTGTGTTGAATCGCCCTCCAAGCCCGGCTACCATTCTTGCCAAGACTGTGGTCCAGTGAAGGTAGGGCTGCGGACGAAGTGTTCGTCTCCGAGGTGACACCGATGCTCAAGCTCAAAAAGATCCAGATCCTCGGCTTCAAGTCCTTCTGCGACCGCACCGAGCTGACCCTGCCCGGCCAGGGAATGGCCGCCGTCGTGGGTCCGAACGGCTGCGGCAAGTCCAACATCCTGGATGCCGTGAGTTGGGTGCTGGGCGAGCAGTCCGCGCGCTCCTTGCGCGGCACCAAGATGGAAGATGTGATCTTCGCCGGCACGCGCGAGCGGAAGGCGCTCGGCATGGCCGAGGTCTCGCTCACCCTGATCGACCCGGACGCCTACGGAGAGGGCCCGCTTGCCGACCAACCCGCAAGTGATGACGCGACTAACCTTGCATTCGATTCCAAAGGCGATTGGGACGAGGACGCGCAGCGGCAGGAGCGCTCCGCGGAGACCGACGAGATCATTGCCGAGGCACAGCCCGGCACCGTCCTCGAAGGCGAAGAGCTCGAGACGCCGGCCGCAGAAGCGGAAGCAGCGGAAGGCGCAGTGGTGCTGAAGATTCGCCGACGTAAATTCCAGCGCACCGCGGCACGCGCCGGCGAGATCATCGTGACTCGCCGCCTCTTCCGCTCCGGCGAGAGCGAATACCTGCTAAACGGCAAGCTCTGTCGCCTACGCGACATCCAGGATATTTTCATGGGCACTGGCCTGGGGCCCGAGAGCTACGCAATCATCGAACAGGAGCGCATCGGTCAACTGCTCAGCTCCAAGCCGCACGACCGCCGCGCCATCATCGAAGAGGCGGCCGGCATCACCCGTTTCAAGACCAAGAAGCGCCTCGCCGAGCTGCGCCTGGAATCGGCGAAGCAGAACCTCGCACGCGTGAACGACATCTTCGAAGAGGTCACGCGGCAGATGAACTCGCTCAAGCGCCAGGCCGCCAAGGCCGAGCGTTATGCCGCGGTTCGTAACGAATTGCGTGGACGTCTGCGCGTCGTGCTGGCCAGCCGCCTGCAACAGATGGACGCTGGCACGCTCGCTCTGAATGGCGAGATCGGCGAGCTGACCAAACAGATCGACGTCTCCGCAGCGCAAATCGAATCGCTCGACGCGGAGCACGCAGCAGCCATGGCGCGCGGCTACGAGCTGGATGCGAGCGCGAAGGAAGCCAGCGCCCGCGCCAACCAGGCGGCCATCGACCTGGAACGCGCGAACGCGCGCCGGCATGCGAATGATGAGCGCATCGCGGACCTCATCTCCCGCTGCGCCTCGGGCGGAGCCGAGCTTGGGCAGGCACGGCAGCAAATGGACGGACTTACCGCGGAGCGCGAGCAGCACCGCAGCTTCCTCGAAACTGCCGCCGCCGAGGCAGCGCGCTTCCGCCAGCAGGCCGAAGGGCTGCAGCAGCAGGCGCGTGAGGCAGCGCAGACCGTCGCCCACGCGGAGCAGCGGCTCGAAGCCGAGCGCCGACGCGGACTGCAGCTTCTGTCGGAAGCGGCCAACGCGCGCAGCCAGAGCACCCAGGCCGAAGAGGCGCTGGGCGCGCTCGAGCGCGAAGCCGAGCGGCTGAAGGGCGAGATGGATGTCGCACACCGCGACCTTGAAACACTGGGCGCCGAGCGTGGTCAGGCCTCGTTGCAATTCGAATCGGTGACCGATACGCTGGCACGCCTGGAGCAGGAGATCCTTGCACTGCGCGGATTGATCGAGCAGACGCGCAAGGAGGAAGCAGAGACGCGCCGCCGCGGTGACCAGGTACGCGCCGAACATGCCACGCTGACCGGCAGGCGCAACTCACTCGACGCACTGATCCGTGAGCACAGCTACTCTACCGACACGGTGCGCAAGCTCTTTCGCGTCAACACCAACAGCACCAGCCTTTCGGCCGTGGGCACGTTGGCCGATTTTCTCGAAGTCGAAGGCCAGTACGAGACTGTCGTCGACGAGTACCTGCGCGACGAACTCAACTACATCGTTGTGAAGAGCTGGGACGCCGCCGACGAAGGCATGCGGCTGTTGAAGAATGATGTCGACGGACGTGCCACATTCCTCGTCCACCCAGACGACTCGCAGGCCAAGTTCTCCTTCGCGTCTGTGGAGCCGGTCGGCACGCAGACCGGACGCGAAGGCGTCGTCCGCCTCAAGGATTGCATCCGCGTGCTGGATGGCTTTGGCACTTCGCTTGAAGCCATTCTGCCCAAACTGCGTGAGGGCTACGTAACAGAGGACACCAATACGGCGCGCTCGCTGGCTCTTGAGAATCCGCGGGCCTTCTTCCTTGCGCCCTCCGGCGAGTGCTTCCACAACGTAACCGTCACCGGCGGCAAGCCCCGTGCCGAGGGACCGCTGGCTTTGAAACGCGAACTGCGCGAGGCCCAGCAGAAGCTGGAGATGCTGGACGCACAACTGGCACAGGCCGAGACGCATGCCGCCACGCTCGCTCGCACGGTTGCCGAAAAGACCCGTCTGCTCGAATCGAAGAGCGAGGAGCGCCGCACCGCCGAACGCGAGAGTGCCAACCAGGGCGCAGCTCTTCGGCAGATGGAGTCTGAAACCAAGCGCCTGGAGCGCCGTCTGCAGGACTGGACACTCGACAACGAGCGCAACCGCGACCAGCGTGCGGCGCGCACTTCCCTGATGGAGCGGAGACGCGAAGACGTTGCTCGTCTGGAAGCAGAGCACGCTACAGCCGAGACGCAACAGCGTGATCTCGAAGCGGCACTCGCCGGCAACCGTGAGACGCGGGAGCTGCAGCAGCAGGCATCGTCTCAGGCAGTCGCTGAGCTCGCCGGTCTCGAAGAGCGCAAGCGCGGCGCCGAGGCATCCTTTGCACGCATCGATCGCATGTATGCAGATCTCGGACGGCGCGTCGTGCAACTGGAGCAGCAGCTCGCCGCTGCCGCTGCCGAACAGTCCCAGCGTACGGAAGAGAACGTCTCTCTCGGAGAACAGCAGCAGCAGCTCGCAGAGATGCGGGAGCAAGCCGCTGCCGAAACAGCGCGGTGGACCGATGAAGCTCGCCTGCTGCGTGTCACTCTGCACGAAAGCGAACAGCAGCTCAAGGCGCTCCGCACCGAGATCGATGCCCTGCGCGAGAACCGCAGCAGCCGCGCCGCGCAGGCGGCGAAACTGGCTGCCGATCTCGAACATCTGGAGGCTGCCTGCGTCAGCGATCTCGATGTGGAGGCATCCGAATTGCGCGGTCAGCAAGACATCACCCGTCTCGAAGACGAAGCGTTGGCTGCAGAGGATGAGGCATGTCGCGGCTTGAAGGGGCGGCTGGAAGCGATGGGACCGGTCAACATGATGGCGCTCGAGGAGTACACCGAGGCAGCTCAGCGTCACAGCTTCCTCGAAACCCAGCGCACGGACCTGCTCGACTCCATTGAGAACACGCAGTCCACCATCAAGGAGATCGACGCGATCTCGCGCACCAAGTTCGAGGAGGCATTCGCGCGTATCAACGAGAACTTCTCCGTCACCTTCACCCGCCTCTTCAACGGCGGCCAAGCCTTCATGCGGCTCACCGACGAAGAGAATGTGGCAGAGAGCGGCATCGATATCGTCGCCTCGCCTCCCGGCAAGAAGCTTCAGAACGTGCTCTTGCTCTCGGGCGGAGAAAAGGCGCTCACTGCGCTCTCGTTGCTGGTCGGCATCTTCCTCTATCAGCCTAGCCCCTTCTGTGTGCTAGACGAGGTGGATGCGCCGCTCGACGAGACCAACGTCGGCCGTTTAGCCGAGATGCTGAAAGGCATGGCGAAGGAGACGCAGTTCGTCCTCGTCACGCACTCCAAACGCATGATGACATCCATGGACATGATCTACGGCGTCACGATGCAGGAGCCCGGCGTGTCAAAGCTGGTCTCCGTGCGCATGGGTGGACAGGAACGCGGATTCGCGGACCGGATGACTGATCGGCGCGCGACAGCGTAGCAGCGTCTGCAGAGGATGGCCCCATTCGGGCCGCTCCCCCGCACGTTGACAAAGCCAAACCTCCGTCCGCAGAATCGTCATAGATCACTCTCAGGCAGCGACTCCCTTTGCAGACCATCACTCAGACCGATTTCTCCGGCCTCCCCCTGCTTGCCCGAGGCAAGGTCCGCGACCTCTACACGGTGGGCGAGGCTCTGCTGCTGATAGCCACCGACCGCATCTCCGCCTTCGATCATGTGCTCGCCACCGGCATCCCGGGCAAGGGCCGGATCCTTACCCAGCTCTCGCTCTTCTGGTTCGATCTGCTGCGCGATGTCGTGCCGAACCACCTCATCTCTACCGATGTCAGGAAGTATCCTGAGATATTGCAGCCCTACGCAGACCAGCTCGAAGGCCGGTCGATGCTGGTGAAGCGCGCACAGATGTTCCCAGTGGAGTGCGTGGTGCGGGGCTACCTCTCCGGCTCCGGGTGGAAGGACTATCAGGCCACCGGCGCGGTCTGCGGCATTCCTCTGCCTAAAGGCCTGCGTGAGTCCGATAAACTGCCCGGGCCCGTCTTTACCCCGGCGTCGAAGAGCCTGGGCGGCGAACACGATGAGAACATCTCCTTCGCCGATATGACCGCGCGCGTGGGCGAAGCGGCGGCCACAAGGCTGCAAGAGCTGAGCATTGATATCTACAATCGCGCCGCCGGTTACGCTGCAGGCAAAGGTGTCATCCTGGCCGACACCAAATTCGAGTTTGGCGTGACTTCCGACGGCATTGTGCTGGCAGATGAGGTGCTGACCCCGGACTCGTCACGCTACTGGCCCGCCGACCAATACAAACCGGGCGGCCCGCAGCCCTCCTTCGACAAGCAGTTCGTCCGGGATTACCTGGAGCGGATCCACTGGAACAAGCAGGCCCCGGCGCCGGCTTTGCCGGAAGAGGTCGTTCAAAAAACGCAACGCAAGTACCAGGATGCTTACCGCTTGCTGACAGGAAACGACATCAGCCTGGACTGAAGCTGCGATACCATCGCGCCATGCAGACGTTGGCTCCGCTGGACTGGGCAATCCTGGCTGTTCTGGGAGTCTCCGTCTTCGCTGCCTTCCTACACGGCTTTCTGGTCGAGGTCTGTGCCCTGGCGGGATTGGTCGCCGGCGTCATTGTCGCCGGTCAGTATTACCTGCAGGTCGCTCCCTGGGTCGAGCGGCTGGTGCACGGAGAGGCCGCCTCCCGAGCCGTCGCCTTCATCCTGGTCGCACTCGGCGTCATGTTAGCTGCAGGAATCCTCGGGCGGATGCTACGCTGGTTGTTCCGGCGGGTTGGATTGGGTTGGGCGGATCGTTTGGCAGGCGGCGCTTTCGGCCTGGTCAAGGGATACGTTTTAGTGGCGATCGCAGTGGCAGCCATGGTCGCGTTTTTTCCGCATCAGCCATGGCTCGAGGGGTCGCAATTGATGCCATACTTTATGCCCGGGGCATACGGAAGTGTTACTGTGCTTCCGCGGGATTTAGGCGTTAGAATTCAGTCCGGATTGCAACAGGTGGAAAACACAGGGCGTCGCGAGGCGTCGAAACTGGGCCATTAGAGCATTTTCGGTATAGGTGTCGAGGGTATGGCGCAAGCTCCTGTGGCTTTTCTTCAAGGAAAAGCCACGCCGAGTGGATCTTCACGCTTCACAGCATTACCGAAGATGCTCTAGTCACAAAAATGAAGAGACCGGCGCAGAGATTCGGTCCGAGCAAGAGAAAGAGGGATTCTGTGAAACGCGAGTTGGACAGCCTGGTCAGCCAGATGCACGCCGGTGGTATCACCTATGACGAAGCCATCCGCGAGTTCAAAAAGCGCTTCATCCTAGAAGTACTCGCCGCGCATCGCGGCAATCAGTGCAAGGCAGCGAAAGAGCTCGGCATGCACCGGAACACCCTGAGCCGTACGATCGCCGAGCTTAATATGGATCCGACACAGATCCGCAACGGACTCAAGCGTCCGCCCCGCCCCGTGCGTCCATTACTCGAACAGCCAAAACAGGTGATGCGCTCTCAGGGCTGACGACAACCCTCGTCTGTCCTGTTGATCCCACACTCGGCTGATTCCATCACTCGCAGGAGCCGTTCGCCGTCTTGCCGCACTTCGTCACTGGATCGCCCGCCCAAGTGGGCTACAGCTCCCGCCTCACTGCGGAGGGCCCGGTTGCGTGGCGCTCCGACGGCGTGCGTTGGGATGGATATGACGCGTATCTGTTCGACATTGACGGCACATTGCTGCGCGATCCCGGGCGCGTCCACTACTTTGCGTTCTCCAAGGCATGCGTCGAAGTCCTGGGCCACCCTCTCTCCCTCGAACCGATCTCTGTACAAGGCAGCACCGATCCGCGAATCCTGCGGGATGCCTTTGCCGCTGCCGGGATTGCCGATGAGGTATGGCGGCCGCACCAGAAGCGCCTGCTTGAGACCATCAGCTCGGTCGTGGAGCGCGATGCCGGCAACATGCAGCTCCGCGTGATGCCGGGCGTGCTTGATGCGCTCGAACATCTTGCACGCGCCCACAAGTGTCTCGGCGTGGCTACCGGCAATCTGGAGGCAATTGGCTGGCTCAAGCTGGAGCTTGCCGCACTGCGTCGGTGGTTTCGCTTCGGCGGCTTCAGCGATGCTCACGAACAGCGTGCGGACATGATCGCCGCAGCAGCACAGGCTGCACGCGAACACGCAGGCGGCCACGCGTCTGTCATCGTCGTTGGCGATACGAAAGCGGATATCGAGGCTGCACGCGCAAATGCCCTTCCCGTCATCGCGGTTGCCACCGGTCACTCCACCTTCGAACAGCTCATGGAGCATGCACCGGACATCTGCGCCGAGAACCTGCGTGCTCTCATGCTTGCCGGAGCGACTGCATGAGCCGGCGCTGGCTGCGAGCAGCGACCTGCGCGCTCGCTCTCTCTGCGGTTGCCACGCAAGCGCAAACCACCGCCCAAACTACGGTTCAGAAAGCCCACAAGGGCCCCGGTGCTCACGACAGGCGCGCCGCCGCAAAGGCGTACACGGCCGGCGCGCGTGCGGTCGAAGCCCATGACATGCGCGCAGCCTATGACTCCTTCAGTGAGGCTGCCGCTCTCGATCCGTCGAATGACGACTATCGCAACGCAGTCGAGGTTGCAAAATCGCACTTCGTCACCGACTTGGTGCAGCAGGCGGAGAAGGCACGGATCGTAGGCAAGATCGATGTCTCCCGTGCGCGCCTCGCCGAGGCTCTGGAGCTCGACCCGAAAAACCCGGTCGTCGCGCAGCACATCGACGACCTCGCAGACCTGTCCATCGGACCGCTCGTCCCGGACGACATCTCGTCACAGATCGGCGAAAGCATTCACCTCGCGCCCAAGGACGGCCGACACAGCTTCCACATCCGTGCCGATGCGCAGTCTCTGTTGCGCCAGGTGCTCAGCGCCTACGGCATCACGCCGAGCTTCGACACCAGCGTCACCACGCAATCTCTGCGCTTCGACATCGACGACATCGATTTCAAGCAAGCCGCGATGATGTTGCAGCTTGCAACGAACACCTTCTTCGTCCCTCTGGACCCGGGTCGCGTGCTGATCGCCAAGGACACGAAAGAGAATCGCACGACGTATGAGCGGCTCATGCTGGAGACGGTCTATCTTCCCGGCCTGAATGCGCAAGAAGCGACCGACGTGGGCAACGTCGCCCGCAACATACTCGACATCCCGCAGGCATCCGTAGAGGCAGCGAAGGGCACGCTCACCGTCCGTGGTCCGGAGGCAAAGCTGGCGCTGTTGAACCATACGCTGACCGATTTGCTCAACGGCCACAGTCAGGTTCTGCTGCAGGTCAAGATCTACGAGATCGCCCGCATGCGCACGGTCAATGCGGGCGTACAGTTGCCGCAACAGTTCAGCGCCTTCAACCTCACGTCGGAGCTGCAATCCGTCATCAACGGCAATCAGGATCTGATCAATCAGATCGTCTCGAGCGGACTCGCCAGCGCTGGCGATCTGACGGCGATTGCGGCCATTCTGCTGGCCTCCGGGCAAGTTTCGAACTCGATCCTCAGCTCACCCTTTGCGGTGTTTGGCGGCGGCCTTACCGAGACAGGTGTCACCCTTGGCAGCCCGACGCTGAACCTGGCGCTGAACACCAGCGACAGCCGCGCTATCGACGATATACAGCTGCGTGTGCAGGACCAAGAGACTGGCAGCGTCAATGCGGGGGTACATTACCCTATCATCCAGTCCACCTACTCCAACCTGACCGGCACCGGTGCCAGCATTCCGGGACTGAACACCGCGGGCATTTCAAGCCAGCTCGCCGCACTGGGATTGAATACGTCCAACCTCAACCAGACCATTCCCCAGGTGCAGTATCAGGATCTCGGTCTGATTATGAAAGCAACCCCGCACATTCATAACGATCAGTCGGTGGGTCTGAAACTGAATATTCAGGTGCAGGCGCTCGGCGGAACATCGATCAACAGCATCCCGATCCTAACCAATCGACAGTTCACTACCGATCTTGACCTGCGTGATGGCGAGAGCACGATGGTATCGAGCAATCTGACCTCGCAGGAAGCGAACGCGATCAGTGGGCTTCCCGGCCTCAGTGAGATTCCCGGTCTGCGCTCCACCACCGACAAGAACGTGCAGAACAGCACAGATGAACTTGTCATCTTGATCACACCGCACGTGGTCCGCCTGCCCCATCGCACCGGCACCAGCCAGGTGATGATGATGCCCACGCATCAGTAGCTACTTCGCTGCCGCGTCCAGCTTTATTTGATAGTCGACGATCTGCTTCAGCGTGTCATAGGGAATGCCTGCGAAGGGAAGGCTGCGTCCATTCACGAAGAGCGTGGGCGTCGAGTTGACGCCGACATCCTGGCCGAGCTGGATGGAATCGTCGATAGCAGCCTTCGTAGACGGCTGCCCCATGCAGGCCTGAACCTTCGTCTGATCCACACCGGAGGCCGCGACCGCAGCTTGGATCGCCTGCTTCGAGCCATCGGGCGTCAGCGAAGCCTGGTCTGCATACATCGCAGCGGCATACTTGAAGTACGCATCGTTCCCGCCCACCTTAGCAACGCAGACTCCGCCCTCTGCCGCCTTCTCTGCCTCGCTGTGGATCTGTCGCAGCGGAAATGGCTGCGATACAAAGCGAGCCTGCGGATAGTCCTTCAGCAGCCGGTCGACAGTGGGCTGCGCCTCCTTGCAGTGCGGGCATTCGAAGTCCGCGAACTCCACCAGCAGCAACGGCGCTGTCGCCGGCCCCTGCGCGGGCCCCTTGGCGTCGCGTCGAAGGATATTGCGATAGTCCTCGAACGGTTGCGCCCCGAATGGCAGCACTTCGTCATTCGCGATCAGATGCTTCCCATCCGGGAGCGTCAGGAAGACGAGGGCAGAGGGCTGTTGATCCTTTGCACCCTTCTCCTCCGCCAGCACGGTCACACGGCTCAACCCCTGCACCTGAGTGGTTTGAATCGCCTGCACCTGCCAGACACGGTTGTCATCGTATCCCCAGCTCTCGCGCAGGAATGAGTTCACCGTATCCTTGGTTGGTGTCGCGGCAGTGAAGTTCGCCGGATCGGGTGCGGGCATGGGCGGAAGAGACGCGGCAACCGACGGCTGCGGGGCCGGAGCCTCCGGAGCGGCGGCCTGTCCAAACGCAACCGTCGCTGCTCCATACAACATGGTTACAGAAAGCAGTCCAGCAATCACCTCACCACGCACACACATAGCCATCGATTCCCTCTCCAGAACAAACTTGCTCTAAACCTGTACCTTGACAGCGATCGGAAATCGCCGCCCGGTGCCGAACGACTTTGCCGTCACCTTGAGAACCGGCGCGGCCTGCTGCCGCTTGTACTCACTCTGCTCAATCAGTTTGACGATCTTCTGCACCAGAGCGAGATCGATCTTCAAATGATCCGCGATTGTCTGCATCGGCATGTACCGCTCCACATAGGCCTCCACGAGCGGATCGAGGATGTCGTAGGGCGGCAGCGAATCGGTATCCAACTGGCCGGGACGCAGCTCGGCGGAAGGCGGCTTCGTAAGTATCTTGGCCGGGATCACCTCCCGGTCACGGTTGACATACCGGCAGAGCGCGTACACCCGCGACTTCACCAGATCGCCGATCACTGCCAGCGCGCCCACCATATCTCCGTAGAGCGTGCAGTACCCGACAGCCATCTCCGATTTATTACCCGTTGTCAGCACCAGTGCGCCCAGCTTGTTCGAAAGCCCCATCAGCAACGTCCCGCGGATACGCGACTGGATATTTTCTTCTGTGAGATCGGGAGCACGTCCGGCGAACATCGGCGCCAGCGCGTCCGTGAACTGGCCGAAGATACTGTCGATACGGATGATCTCGAAGCGAATGCCCAGGTTGGCGGCCAACGCCTTGCTGTCGTCGATAGACCCCGCCGAGGAGTACGGGCTGGGCATCCCGACGCCGATCACGTTCTCTTTCCCGAGCGCATCGACAGCGATGGCGGCCACCAATGCCGAATCGATGCCGCCGCTCAGCCCAATAAGCGCCTGCCGGAAGCCGCACTTGCGAATGTAGTCGCGGGTTCCCAGCACCAACGCCTCATACGTGGCTGCTTCATCGCCCTCGACAGTCCTGTGGACATCGCCGGTGCCGGTGGCCACATCGACCATCACCAGGTCTTCTGCGAAGGAGCGGCCGCGCGCGACCGTCTCGCCGCGACCGTTCAGAGCGAGACTCGTTCCGTCGAAGATCAGGCTGTCATTCCCGCCCACCTGATTCACCATCAGGATGGGTAGCTTGTGCTGGTGGGCTGCTGCGGCCAGCATCTCCTCGCGTTGTTCGCGCTTGCCCTGCCAAAACGGCGAAGCGGAGATGTTCAGGATGATCGTCGCGCCCCGCCGCACCTGCTCTTCGACGGGATCGACTTTGTAAAGGCGCTGTTTCCAGTATCCTTTGTCGTTCCAGGCATCTTCGCAGATGGTGAGCGCCACAGTTTCGGCGCCGATCTTCACCACCTGTTGCTGCTCGGCGGGAGCAAAGTAACGCTGCTCGTCGAAGACGTCATAGTACGGTAGCAGCCGCTTGCGTTGGGTGAATGTGATCTCGCCGTTCTGCATCAGCACGGCTGCATTGCTGACCGGCTTGCCGGAGCCGGGAGGAGAGGGCACCAGCGTGCCGCAAATGACAGAGATCGATCTGCCTGAGGTGGCTTCGCGGGCAATCTCTTCCGCGGCAGCGACGGCCAGCTTGATGAATGAGGGCTTCTCGACGAAGTCGCCGGTAGGATAGCCGCAGACGCACAACTCCGGAAAGACCACCAGGTCAGCGCCGCGCTGCTCTGCATCGCGTACATACTGCAGGATTCGTGCTGTGTTGCCTCGAAAATCCGCGACTGTCGGATCGATCTGCGCTAGCGCAATCTTCACGTTTCCAGTGTATCGAAGATCGGAAGGCGAGAGGCCAGCGCACCGGGCGACCTCAATCGTGCCTCAATACCGCTGCTCCGCGCAGTCTTACGAACCCGTCCCGGCCACAACCACGGTGAATGTGCGCACGAGGATCTTGATGTCCAGCCAGAGACTCCAATTCTCGATATACGCCGTATCCAGCGAGATATAGCTGTCGAATGAGGGGTCTTGCCGCGCCTGCACCTGCCACAGACCGGTGATACCGGGGACGACGTCCAAGCGCCGCAAATGGGTCAATTCGTAACGCTTGACTTCGCTTGCGATCGGCGGACGCGGTCCGACCAGACTCATATCGCCGCGCAGTACGTTGATGAGCTGCGGCAGCTCGTCGAGCGAATACTTGCGCAGCAAACGGCCCGTGCGGGTGATACGCGGATCGTTGCTGATCTTGAAGAGCACCGAGTCGCGCTCGTTCATGTGCAGCACTTCGGTCCTGCGTTTCTCCGCGTCCCGCACCATGGTGCGGAACTTTAGGCAGCGAAAGACGCGACCCTTTTTGCCGATGCGCTCGGACGAGTAAAAGATTGGCCCGGCGGAGTCACTCTGGACGCAGATCGCAATGACCAGCAAGAATGGTGAGAGCAGCACCAGGGCAAGACTCGAAACGGCGATATCCAGTATCCGCTTCAGCATCATGCCGATCACCGGAACCTCGCCCCGGTGCAGCGGAATAGTCGGAAACTGACCGATGTACTCGACCGGACTATTCCATGCCAACCCGTCGTAGAGGTCGGGAACCACACGGATGTCGACACTGGCCTCGCGCGCCTGCTCAACCAGTTGCTTCACCAGACCACGCTCGCACGGCGTCGAGAGGAAGATCTCATCGACAAAGTGCTTGCGCGCCAGGTCCAGAACCTCGTCGATCGTCCCCAGGACGTCGACACTATTGACCGCGGTGTCCGGATCATAACCCGGCATATGAACGAAACCCTTGAACGTATAGCCGAGGTGACGAATGCTCTCAATATGGTGGCGCAGCGCCTGGCCGACACGTCCCGTACCGACCACCAGGATGTTGCGGGTCTCGATGCCGCGGTCATAGCGGCGATACACCATCGCCCGCCACACCAACCGGCGCGTGCAGATCAGCAGCGTAGTGAACCCAATCGTGAGCAAGACAACACCACGAGAGACGACTTGACCCCGGGCGAAGTAAAGCGCCCCGGAGAGCAGCAGCCCCGCAGTGAGGCAGGCCTGGATGGTCATCCGCTGGTCGTGGAGGGTGTTGCGAAGCTGGATTGGCGCATAGAGGTGCATGCGCCGGCTGACCAGGATCAGGGCCAGGGTGAACCACCCGAGGTAGAGGGTGGTCAGCCAGGGGTTCCGGCTAAACATCCCCTGCGTCTGAAAGACGCTATTGTCGGCCAGGTAATTACCGAGGTAGAACACGGCCAGCGCTGCCGCAAGCAACACGGAGAGAACGTCGCACAGCGCCCAGAGGAAAGTGACCCGCATGGAATGCGCCCACACGCCGAATCGTGCACCCCTGGCAGCAGCAGAGCCACCCTCGGAACGAAGGCGCTCGGCCGATTGCATGCGAGGAATAAACTCTGGGGTGCTCATATCTGGGACCGGGCTGCTCCTGCGTAACGTCTTACGTACGGGCATCTATCAGATCTATCTTCATCTATCTGTACGATGCCGCGCCTTCATCCGGTTAATTGTGGAAGTACACTCGCCCCTGGGTCCGGACAACCCATTTTGGGCATCGATGTGTCGTCTGTCCTTCTGCAGTGGTACGCATACGGGGCTAGCGAACCTTCTATCCCCGCCTCAGGTAAGTCAGTCTAGCATCGTGCCCAATACGGTAGTTTGAAAGTTCTGTACCGCATTCGTTACCGGATCGCGCAATAACTGCTCAACCGTCACGCAAGAATGGTTATCTCACGCTGAATTTTGGGAGGCTTGCGCATTTTTGAACGAGCTTTAACGTTGAACCCCATGTCGGGTTTGGGAGCCATTCCCCGCATAGAGCACAGCACATGGGAAGAATGGCACTTCCGCGTTAATCGTCCAGAGCGAAGGTCACACGTTGGGCAGAATCAGGGTGTCCAGCTCAAGGAATTGCTGCAGGATCTCATCGTCGCTCTGCTTCATCTCGTCCATCGTTCCAAAGAAGTGCACCTTGCCCTGATGCAAGAACATGACATGGTCTGCCAATCGCTCGGCAAAGCGCATGTCGTGGGTTACGACGATGCTGGTCAACAAGAGTTGGGTCTTCAGCTTCTGGATCAGGTCGCCCAGCAGGCGGCCGATCAGCGGATCGACCATCGTGGTCGGCTCATCGTAGAGGATTGCCTGCGGCTGCGCGGCCATGGCGCGAGCGATGGCAACGGAGCGCTTCATGCCGGTTGAGAGATCGGAGGGCAACAGGTCAGCCATGCCTGCAACCCCGACCATCTCAAGCAGGCCATTCACGATCTTCTGAATCTGGTCTTCCTCCAGCTCGCGGCGCTCCCGCAAGGGAAACGCCACGTTCTCCCCGACGCTAAGCGAGTCGAACAGAGCCCCGCTCTGGAAGACCATGGTGACCTTCTTGCGGACCTCCTCCATCTGCGCCTCGTCGAATTGAGTAATGTCGTCGCCGGCTACCAGAATCCGGCCCTTATCCGGCTTCAGGAAGCCCATGATCTGTTGCAGGGACACGGATTTGCCCACGCCGGAACGGCCCAGGATGCAGAGAGTCTCGCCGGTCAGCACCTGAAAGCTCACATCGTCCAGAACATGCAGATCTCCGAAGGACTTGAAGACGTGATCGAAGACGATATATGGCTCCGCCGGCTTGGCTTCCTCGGTGGCGCTCTCCGGATGCTCCTTGGCCTCCTTCTGCGCCTCCAGCACCTCTTCGCGGATGACCTCGACCGGAATGTCCAGCGGTGTGTCATCCACCGGCGGCAGCGGAATCTCTTCCCCTTCGGGCTGTTCCGGAATTTCGGTCTCGTCGTCCCTCGTTTCGTCGTTCATGCTCATAGCATAGGGGCTCGCGCCAGCAGCGTCTTGGCCAGTGTCACATCGCCCGGCGTATTGCAATTCAGCAACTGCCAATGCATCGGCAAACCGGCAGCCCAGGTTGCAGCCGCCGCGATTCGTTCCACATCGAACAGATCCACTCTGCCTCCGAGTTCAGACGCACCGCGCTCGATCGCACGCAACACCTTGAAGTCGCCCGAGAGCAGCGCGTGGGTGACCGGCTCAAGCAGCTCGCGCCGGTAGACAGCACAGAGCGGCTGCGCCTCTCCAAGCAGGCGGGGTATAGTGGCCAAGGCCCCTGTCGCATGCGCGCGTTCCAGCAGCCAGACAAGAAACGCTGTCGATGCCAAGGGGAGATCTACACTCACAACCAGCGCCAGTGGCGTATTGCTGTGACGGAGCGCTGTCTCGATCCCGCTCAGTGGACCGCAGCCCGGGTGTGCGTCCCCAATCGTTTCTCCCATCAGATCCACGCCGGCGCCCGCCTGGGTGCTCCGCAGTCCAGCCACCCGTGATCGTAGACCGAGCGCTGCAAACTTCCCGACCATATGACGCAGCATCGAAATGCCGCCCAGCTCAAGCGTGGCCTTGTCCCGTCCCATGCGCCGGCTCTGCCCACCGGCCAGCACCCATCCCTCTGCAGGCACGGCATTCATCGCGGGCATTCTCAGACGCCCAGACGCTCAAACATCCGGATGATCGACTCGATCCCGCGATAGAAGTTTGCGATGTGGAACTTCTCGTTCGGTGCGTGCAGGTTGTCGTCCGGCAAACCGAACCCCATCATCACCGCGGGAATCTTGAGATGCCGCACGATATCACCCACGATCGGAATCGACCCGCCGCCACGGACGAAGACCGTGTCCGTGCCGAAGACCGCGTGCATCGCCTCTCTTGCAGCGGCCACGTAGGGGTTCTCCGTCTCCACCACGATCGGATCGCCGGAGTGGATCATGCGTACATCCACCGTCACGCCCTCCGGTGTCAGCGCTTCGACGAACTTCTTGTACTGGGCGAAGGCCTTCTGCGGTGTCATCGCCGGAACCAGCCGCAGCGAGACCTTGGCCAGCGCCTTTGCCGGGATAACCGTCTTCGCGCCGGCGCCGGTGAAGCCGCCGGGCATACCGTGGACATCGAGCGTCGGCCGTGCCCAGGTCCGTTCCAGCACCGAATACCCCGCTTCGCCGGTTAACACAGGCGATCCCACCTCGGTCTCGCGGTAGTGCTCTTCATCGAAGGGCAGGCTCTTCCATGCGGCCTTCTCGTCGTCGGAGGGCGCCTCGACATCGTCATAGAAACCGGGGATCAGGATCCTGCCATCGCGGTCCTTCAGACCCGCGATGATCTGCGCCAGCGCCACGAAGGGATTCGGTGCTGCCCCCCCATACATGCCGGAATGCAGGTCGGTACGCGCGCCGCGCGCCTCGATCTCGGTGTAGATCATGCCGCGCAGGCCTACGCAGAGCGTCGGCAGGTCCGGTGCGAACATCTCGGTATCGGAGATCAGCGCAAAATCAGCCTGCAATTGCTCCGGGTGCTGGCGGACGAAGGCAGCGATTCCCTCTCCACCCACCTCTTCTTCGCCTTCGAGGATGACGCGCACGTTCACCGGCAGCGTCCCCTGGCTCGACTGAAACAGGGACTCCAGTGCCTTCAGGTGCATGTACATTTGTCCCTTGTCGTCCACCGCACCGCGGGCGTAGAGGTTGCCGCTGCGCTCGGTCGGCTCAAAGGGTGGCGTCTGCCATTCCTCGAGTGGATCTGGCGGCTGCACATCGTAGTGGCCGTAGCAGAGGCAGGTCGGCTTACCCGGGGCGTGCAACCACTCGCCATAGACCAGCGGATGCCGGGTGCTGCCCGCCTCGGTCTCGATCAGGCGCACCTCTTTGAGGCCGATGCGCTTCATCTCGGCGGCCAGCGTCTCCGCGGCCCGACGGACGTCGCCGGCATGCTCCGGCAGCGTGGAGATGCTGGGAATACGCAGCAGTTCTTTCAATTCGCTAAGAAACCGCGGCTGCTGTTCGCGGGCGTAGTCAATCGCGGTACTGGACATGATGGAATTCTCTCCGAGCGATCATAGAGCAGACAATCGGGGAGCAGACAATCGGGCTACTTGCGGATCCCGGTGCTGCGGTTCCCGGTGTAGCGGCTCCCGGTGTGGCGGCTCCGGTTTGAGACGCGCGCCCAAGCATGGATGCGTCCGCTCCGCGGCAAGATCAAGTGGGAAGGCGATTTGCAGGCTCGCGGCGCCCCCGCATACCCGCACGTACATAGCTGTCCTCCCGACCGGAGCGGTGCAGCCACGCAGGAGAGAGATCTGCTTTTCCTCCCATTTTTCCCCTTCAGAGCTTTCCTAATACCGAGCCACGGCAGGATCGATCTCGCGCGACCAAGCATCAATACCGCCGCGCAGCGACTGTGCGTGATCGAAGCCTTGGTTACGCAGCCAGTTGGCCACACTGAGGGAGCGGACGCCGTGATGACAGATGACGATGATCCGCCCGTCCGGATCGAGTTCCTGATGGGCGCGGGCAGGCACGTCGCCCATCGGCATCGCGAGGGCTCCCGGAAAACCGACCGCTGTAGTCTCCCACGGCTCCCTTACGTCTAGTAGGGAAAGAGACTCGGTCTCGGCGAGGAGCGTGTTGAGTTCCTGTGGAACCAATTCGAGGTCTAACATGTGTAGAGGGATGTACAAGCCGTCTGCTTGGTTTGCCCCATTCGGGAAAGACCGCATCAGACGCGCCTTTTCAGTGGTAACCAGGCCATCCATCACATGATAAAAACGTGACAACGTTCTGGAGAGAAATGAGCAGTAGAGCAATGGCAGGCGAAAAAGTATTGATTGTGGAAGATGAGCTTCATGCACTCATGGGGCTGGCGGAGCTTGTCTCCGGTTGGGGATATCGTACCGAGACGGCCCGAGATGGCGCCGAAGCGCTGGAGAAAGTACTCGCCTGGCACCCAGGTATCGTCGTCACAGATATGAAGATGCCACGCATGGACGGCATCGAGCTGTTGAACCGACTCAGTGAACTATCAGAAAAACAGGCGGTTATCCTGCTGACCGCTCAGGGCTCTATCGATCGCGCGGTCGAGGCGATGAAGCTCGGCGCCTATGACTTCATCCAGAAACCGGTCGATCCCACCCGTCTCAAGATCATCCTGGCCAATGCGTCGCGCATGCGGGAGACCGAGCAGGAACTGGACGTCACCCGGCGCAAGCTGCGCGAGAAGGGCGTGCTCGGCTCACTGGTCGGGTCGTCGAAGAAGATGCAGGACATCTTCGCGCTGATCGAGCGCGTCGCACCCAGCACCGTCTCGGTGCTGATCACGGGTGAGAGCGGGACGGGCAAGGAGATCGTCGCGCGGACGTTGCATGAGCTGAGCCCGCGCAAGATCAAGCCGTTTGTCGCCGTCAACTGTGCCGCAATTCCGGAGACGTTGATCGAAGCCGAGATCTTCGGGTATGAGAAGGGCGCGTTCACCGGCGCGATCGAGCGCAGCCCCGGCTGCTTCGAGTTGGCCGAAGAGGGCACGCTGCTGCTGGACGAGATCGGCGAGATGCCCATCGGCACACAGGCCAAGCTGCTGCGCGTCTTGGAAGAGCGCAGACTCCGCCGGCTCGGTTCGAAGATCGAAAAGCCGATCAACGTCCGCGTGCTTGCCGCCACCAACAAGGATCCTCGCGAGGCAGTCGAGGACGGCCACCTGCGCGGCGATCTTTTTTACCGTCTCAACGTCTTCAACATCCACATGCCGCCGCTCCGGGAGCATAAGGAAGACATTCCGGCCATACTCGATTCGATCCTGCAGGACATGAACGAGAAGCACGATCGAACCGTGACCGGCGTGGATAAGGAGATGCTGGCGCGCCTGATGAGCCACGACTGGCCCGGCAATGTCCGCGAACTGCGCAACACCATCGAGCGTGCTGTGATCCTATGCGGCGAAGGTCAATTGGAATCCCGGCATCTACCGCCAGGGTTCGGGGAGCGGATCATGCGTCCGGGCTCGGACGATGGCTCGTCTGCCAACTCCGTCCAAGTAGAGGTTGGCGCGACGGTCGATGAGGCAGAGCGTCTGCTCATTCTCAAGACTCTTGAGTCCACCCGCAACAACAAGACCCGGGCAGCGGAAATCCTAGGAATTAGTCTTAAGACATTGCACAATAAGCTGAAAGAGTATGGCAGCGCCTCCTTTGCATCGAGCGAGAGCGTGGAGGAGCGTGTCTAGAGCAGTTTTCCTGGAGTTTTGGCAGATCGGCGGTGGCGAATTGCGGTTTTCTACATGGAAAGCCGCGTCCGGTTACCCCTCCGACACACATCTACAGGAAAAACTACTCTAGCTAGCTACCTCCGCGACGTTCAAAATGCGGTTGCGCCGCGTACCATAGGCTGACCTGCATGCGTCTGAAGACAAAACTTGTTCTGGCCATCACCGGGCTTGTCTTCCTGGTGGTGACGGTTTTGTCGTGGCTCTTTCTCGAACAACTCCTGGCTCAGCGGATCAGTGAGTCCTATGCCGCCAACGACATGGTGGCTCACCAGATTCTCCATGGCACGCAGCTGGCGCTCAACAACGGGTTGCGCAACCGGCAGATCGATCCCAACAACGCGGCTGCCCTCCGCGCTGCGGTCTCCGATTCCCTGCAGCATGACGAGGGGCTGAACGGGCTGCTCGACTCGGTCATCCGCTACTCGCCGACCGTCTTCGATGTCGCGATCGCCGACCGCTATGGTCGTGCCCTGCTGAGCACCGATCCCACCCAGGACAACCAGGCGCTACCGCAGCGTGCGGACTACGACCAACTGCAGCACGGCGGCGTCATTACCACCTTGCGGACATTCTTCGGGCCGCCGCGGGTCTACAACATCACGCTGCCGCTGGACCTGACGCAGCCGCAGAAGCACGAAAAGCAGCCCTTCATTACCGTCCGAGTCGGTATCCGGTCCACATTCCTGCAGCACGTCTTCGCGCCGTGGATCTGGGCCTCCCTCACCTTTACCGGCATCGCCATCCTCTCCTCTCTGGCCGTCGCCGCTCTGCTCGCCAACCTGGCTCTGCAGCCGATCGAGCAGATCAGCCTGCGGCTGGACACTCTGGAACATGCCGGCTCGCAAGATGTTGCCGAGCTGCCTCCGCCGAAGGACGCGCGACTGCCCCGGGCCACGGAAGACACCGTCGTCCTGGTCTCGGACAAGATCGAGCGCATCGGGCGCCGCATGCGCAACGTCGAGGAGGTCTTCTCCGCACTGAAGGAGAACCTCGACTCGATCATGGCAAACCTGCAGGACGGCATCGTGCTGTTCACGGCAGAGGGTCGCGCAGCCCTGGTCTCGGACTCGGTCGAGCGGTTCCTAGGCATTCCGCGAGCCGAGATCTTCGGTGGCAGCGTGGTTTCGATCTTCAATCGAGAGACGGCCCTGGGCCGCATGGTGCGCGATGCCTTCGATCAGGGCCGCACGCTCGACCAGCAGGAGGTGGCGACAGAGACAGGTCGTCACGTCCAGGTCTCGCTCGACTTCGTAGTCGATCAGGATGCCCTCTCCGGCGCCGATCCGCTGGCCGGCGGAGCATTGCCGGGCGCCTCGCTGGGCGCGCTGCTGACGCTGCATGACCTGGAATCGGTCCGCGAGATCGAGAGCGAGATCGAGCTTTCGCGCCGCCTTGCCGCCATCGGTCGGCTCACCTCTGGCGTCGGTCACGAGGTCAAGAACCCAATCAACGCCATCGTGGTGCACCTGGAGCTGCTCCGCAATAAATTGTCCGGCCCCGACTCCCGCGCCATGCGCCACCTAGAGATTATCGAGAGCGAGATTCAGCGGCTGGACCGTGTCGTGCAGACCCTGGTAGATTTCTCCCGCCCGGTCGAGCTGCAGTTGCGGGAGCAGGATGTGCGGCGGGTCGTCTCGGGCGTCCTGATGCTGGCGTCGGCTGAACTTGAAACCCACAACGTGCGTGTTTACAGCCACATGCCGGATCGCCCGCTGATTACGAAAGTGGACGCAGACCTGATCAAGCAAGCCATCCTCAACGTGGTGCTTAACGGTGCCCAGGCCATGGCCCACGGGGGAGAACTGCATGTGACCGTTCGGGAGGAGGGCCGCATGGCCGCGATCGAAATCTCGGACAGCGGCAGCGGTATCCCCGACGATATTCGGGAGAAGATCTTCGACCTCTACTTCACCACCCGCAAAGACGGAAGTGGTATTGGTCTGGCAATGACATACCGTATCATTCAGTTACATAACGGTAGTATTGACGTACAATCTGAGCAAAATATAGGTAGTACCTTCACCTTGAAACTCCCTTTGCTGGCTTCAGCCGAGGGGAAACTGCGCGGTTCTTCGTTGGATAAGAAAGATTCGGCTCCGGCCTTCACTTCCGAGGGATCCGGCCTGTGATGCGACAGGTCCTCAGTCGCGCGTCTCTGGCCGCTTCGCTGCTTCTACCGGCGCTGGCTGGTTGTGTCTTTCACAAGACAAGCCCGCCGCCGCAGGTCGCGATCGCTCCAACGCCGGAGCCTGCGCCTGCACCGCTCTACTCTTTGGAACTGAGTCAGAGCGCACCGCTGCTTCCTCAGTTGCCCAATGTGCCGCCTTCGAATGCGCAGCCGGCGCCTCCACCGAAATCTGTGGTCGAGATCGCGCGCAAGCAGCGCCCGACGCCGACGCGACGCACTCGTGGACGCAAGGGCGAAACAGAGTTGGCCGAGCGCGAGTCGAGGGAACGAGAGGCCCGGGAGAAGGAGCCTGCCGGCAATAATCCGCCTGCGGAGCCTGGGACACCCGCTGCGGAAGGTTCCCTTGCCGTCGAAAAGGTGACCGCACCGACACCCACCGGCGATACGACCCAGCCTACATCGATCGGTCAGATCACCGCCGGCCCCACCCAGGATGCGGACGCCTCGAAGAATCAGGCATCGGATCTCATCCAGAACACACAACGCGGCGTCAATTCCCTGCACCGCAGTCTCTCCTCCGACCAGGAGAAGACGGTTGCACAGATTCGCAGCTTCCTCACGCAGGCACAGCGCGCGATCCACAACGGCGACGTAGACGGCGCCTACACACTTGCAACCAAGGCAAAGCTGCTGCTCGATGAGCTGAACGGAAGTACGTAGACAGGGATCAACGAAACAGGTTCATCCGTCGAAAACCGGCCCGCTCCACTATCGCTCGCCCCACTTCAACTTCTGGCGCAGTACGTCGAAAAAACCGTCTGTACGTAGCCTTACGAGCTGCACTGTGTGCTCGGAGCGACGACAGCGCAGGATGTCACCAACGCGTATAGGCAGCGCCTCCTGACCATCGACGGTGAGGAATGTCTGGTCCGGGACACCTACCACGCTCAGATTGATCTGTGCATCTCCGTGCACCACCATGGGCCGGATCGTCAGCAGATGCGGACAGATGGGCGTGACAATCATCGCGTCCACATCCGGCGCCATGATCGGTCCGTTGGCAGCCAGGTTATAAGCGGTCGAGCCGGTCGGCGTCGAGACGATGACCCCGTCAGCGCGGAAGGACATCGCAAGCTGCTCGCCCAACAAAACGCGGAAGTCGCCCATGCGAGCGATGGCGCCCTTGGAGACAACGATGTCGTTCAGCGCTTCGTAGCAGCGAAACATCTCGCCATCGCGCACGATATCGACATGCAGCATGGCGCGTGATTCGATGTGGCACTTGCCGGCGATCCAGCCTTCCAGATTCGAGAAAAGCTCGGACAACCGCACCTCGGTCAGGAAGCCCAACGAGCCCAGGTTGACGCTGAGGATCGGCACCTTCGTCTTGGCAAAGACGCGGGCGGCCGCCAACAGCGTCCCGTCCCCGCCCAGGACAATCACAAGCTGCGGCTCCAGGGCGGCCATCTCATGGCGCGGCACGATGCGGGCGTTCTGCAGATAGGTTCCGCTCACCGGATCGAGGATCGTCTCCATGCCGCGGCTGCGCAGCCATAGGACCAGATCGTTCAGAATAGGAGCCAGGTCCGGCTTTTGCGGCTTGGAGATGATGGCAACAGTGCGCATGGTGCCCACAGTGTAAAGGAAGCGCCTCTCTGCATCGCTGCCATGGCCGGAAGATCAGGAGCCAAACCGCGCGTGCAGCAGAAATTCGCGATTGCCCTCCATGCCGAGGATGGGCGAATCGATCGATTCCATGTCATGTGCACCCATTGCGGCCAGAGCCGTACGGACACGATCAACAGCAAGCGCATGTGCTTCAGGATCACGCACAATACCGCCTTTGCCTACATGCTCGCGGCCTGCCTCGAACTGCGGCTTCACCAACACCACTGCCTCCACCAGCGTTGCTTGCATGGCTGTCACCACTGCCGGCAGGACGAGCGAAGCGGCGATAAACGAAACATCCATGGTGAAGAACGTAACCGGCAGGCGAACGTGTTGGACTTCGAGATGGCGCGCATTCGTGCGCTCCAGCAGCGTCACCCGCGGATCGGTCCGCAGCTTGTGAGCAATCTGTCCGTACCCTGTGTCGATGGCCAGCACCGTCGACGCTCCGTATTGCAGCATGCAATCGGTAAACCCGCCGGTCGATGTGCCGATATCGGCGCAGGTTCTGCCGGCGAGGTCGATCTTCCAGTGGGTCAGTGCGGCTTCGAGCTTCAGTCCACCGCGGCTGACATAGCGCAGATCCTCGCCAAGCAGACGGACCTGGGCGTCTTCGGCAACACTGGCGCCCGGCTTATCCATCTTCTGCTCGTTCACCAGGACGCGACCGGCCAAGATCAGGGCCTGTGCCCGCTCCCGCGAGGGCACCAGCCCGCGCGCCAATAAAAACTTGTCAAGCCGCGTTTTCGACGAGTTGCTCATCCAATGAGTGTCGGCCATAACACCAAGGGGTGACAGCACCTTCGTCACCTGCGTATGATGACCAGGCACCCCCCGAATGTTTGAGTCCCCCTCCAATCCGATGTCTTCCAGCCACCGTACATCCAACAGCGAAACGGCAAATGGATTGATGGATGATCCGGCACTGCTGTCACTGGTTGGGCAGGGCGATGAAGGAGCAATGGAGAAGGTCTTCCGTCGCTTCAGTGGTCCTGTGTACTCGGTAGCACTTCGAGTACTTCACGACAGCGGTCAGGCTGAAGATGTGATGCAGGAGATCTTCCTGCAACTCTGGCGGAACCCCACCGCCTTTGTCCAAGGACGCGGTTCGCTAGGTGCATGGCTCGTTGTTGTGGCACGCAACCGTGCGATTGACGTCCTACGGAGGCGCAAGCCGACTGATTCAGTGGATGACGTTGTGTTGGCATCTCCATTCAACCTCGCTGCTGAGGCGGAGCGCAACACAATGATGGAGAAGGTGCGTCGCATCCTGGCCGATCTGCCGATAGAGCAGCGGAAGAGTCTGGAGCTTGCGTACTTTGAAGGTTTGAGCCACACCGAGATCGCAAGCCGTACTGGCGATCCGCTGGGCACAGTCAAGACGAGGATTCGTCTGGCGTTGATGAGTTTGCGAAAGGCAATGGAAGCATGAACGAGTCACGACCCATTCCGACCGAGGACCTCGCGCTCTACGCGATGCAGGCCCTGTCTGCGGACGAGATGGACGCCGTGGCCGCGGTGCTGCGCGAGAGTCCGGAGGCGCGGCAGGAGCTGGCCCGCATGCGGGGCGACCTCGCGCTTCTGAGCCTCTCGAGCGAACAACAGCAGCCGCCCGCGGAAGCCTTTGACCGGCTCAAGGCGCGCATGGCTCAGGAGCGGCAATCTGCCGTGGCACCCGCCTCCGCACAACGGCAGGTGGGCCCGGCTCCGATGGCCGCGGGCTCCGTGGTCGCAAGTGAAGCTTCCGCAGACAAGGCTACTTCGGACACGCTTGTCGAGATGCCGCGCCGCAGTAAGTGGTCGATTGTGACGCCCTGGGCTATCGCAGCAGCGCTGGCCATCGCCACCATCATCCTGGGCGTGCGTGCAAGCTCTCTCAATGACGCCCTGAGTGACGTAACTCGGCAGGTTGCCAATCTCTCTTCGAAGGCTTCGCGCGCGCAGCAGGTACTTGAGGTGCTCAACGCTCCGAATGCGCAACGCGTGACCTTAACCATCGCCAAGACACCCCCGGAGCCGAATGCCCATACGGTCTACCTGCCGGAGCGGGGCGCTTTGGTCATGCAGGCCTCCAACATGAAGCAAGTCCCGGTAGGTAAGGCTTACGAGCTATGGGTGATCCCGGCAAACGGTTCCGCACCGGTGCCGGCAGGAACATTCTCCCCGGATGCGCAAGGATTTGCATCCCTGGTGCTGCCAAAGCTGCCTACGGGCGTCGCGGCCAAGGCTTTCGGCATCACCATCGAGAATGCAGGGGGCGCTACGACGCCAACCGCGCCGATTCTCCTGTCCGGCGAATAGAACGGATTTCCCATCGGTGTCTACCGGAGTAACAGCACGCGACGCTGTTTTTTCTATTAAGAAAAGCAGCACTTCACCAAGTCCGAAGTGCATAGCCATGGGAAATCTGGTCTAGCCTCTTCCGTCGAATCGGTTCCGCAAGCCTTAGGGCTGACAATCCATTCCAATGGTCTGTCATCTTGAGCGTAGCGAAGGACCTGCATTCCTCTTGAGGCAATCAGAACGGATCTGCCAATCGGCTTCTGTCGCGTTACACCGTCTCCATCACGGTGTCGCCTTCGCCGGGTGCCAGGAAGCGGTTCGATTCCAGACCGTGCTGGCGCGTGTACAGATCGAAATAGCGGCCGCCCAACGCGTAAAGCGTGTCGTGGGTGCCGTGCTCGACGATCTGACCGCCCTCCACCACCAGGATCTGGTCGGCGCGTCGGATGGTGGACAGCCGATGCGCGATCACAAAGGTCGTGCGACCCTGCATCAGGAAGCTGAGGCCATGCTGGATCATCGCCTCGGACTCCGAGTCGAGCGATGAGGTGGCCTCGTCCAGGATCAGGATGCGCGGCTCTGCCAGGATGGCGCGTGCGATCGAAAGCCGCTGCCTCTGCCCACCGGAGAGCTTGACGCCACGCTCGCCCACGATGGTCTCGTACCGCTCCGGAAAGCGCTCCGCGAACTCGTCGACACGTGCAACAGCGCAGGCATGGAGGAACTGCTCCTCGGTGGCATCGGGCCGGGAGAAGATGACATTCTCCCGGATGGATCCATCGAAGAGAAACGATTCCTGGAGGACGACGCCGAGCTGCTGACGATAGCTATCGAGCTTGATGGTCGAGAGATCGACACCATCGATAAGAATCGTGCCCGAGTCAGGCGCGTGAAATGCACACACCAGGCTGATGATGGTGGACTTGCCGGAGCCCGAGGAACCGACCAGTGCGGTCACCGTACCCGGTTCCGCATGGAACGAGATGCCGTGCAGCACCGGCTTGTCCGCCTCGTAGGCGAAACGTACTTCGTTGAAGCGCAGATCGCCGACGACCGTTGGCAGCTCGACGATCCGCCCCGGCTCGTCATACTCCTGCTGCTCGTTCAATATTTCGCTGGTGCGATCAAGACCGGCAATGGCCTCGGTGATCTGCGTGCCCACGTTCACAACCTGGAAGATCGGCGCGACCATGAAGGCAAGGAACATCGTGTATTTCACATAATCGCCGGTTGTGATGTCGTGGGCCAAAGCCTGTCGCCCCATCAGCAACATCACCATGGACCCCATCAGCCCGACCACGCCCGTCGACGCCATGGACAACACCGAAGTCATGGTGAGCGACTTCATTACATTGTCCAGAAGTCGTTGCACACCCCCGGAGAAGACGGAGGCCTCGCGCGCTTCCGCGTGATATCCCTTCACCACCCGCACGCCGCCCAGCGATTCCGTCAGCCGTCCGGTCACGTCAGCATTGAGCTTGCCCCGCTCACGGAAGATCGGCCGCATGACGCGCAGTGCCTTCTGCAGAACCGCAGCGAAGACGAAGATGAGTGCGAAGATGATCAGCGTGATCTTCGAACTGATCCGGAGCAACACCACGAAGGCGATGACCGCCGTGAGGATACCGCCCATGAAGTCCACCAGGCCCGTGCCGATGAGATTGCGCACGCCCTCCACGTCCGTCATGATCCGCGAGACGAGGACGCCGGTCCGATTGGCATCATAAAAGCTCACCGAGAGCCGCCCGATGTGCGCCTGCACCTGCCGTCGCAGATCTGCGATCATGCGCTGCGCCGCTTTGGAGAGGAGTTGGGTCAGCGCGAACGAGGTCACGGCCTGAGTCAAGGTGGCCGTCATCACAAACGCGATAATTGGCAGCAGCTTGCCGCCCCTGTGATTGGTAAGCACCCCATCTACGAAAGGCTTCGCGGATGCCGGCAGCGCGAGACCGCAGAAGCGATTGATCACCATCAGCACGAAGCCGACTGCTAGCAGCCCGCGCCGCGGACGCAGCAGCCGCCACACGTGCGGCCACGCATCGGTCAGCTTGGCCTTCACGAGCGGCCTGGTATCGCCGGCGCGGATGGCGCCGCGCACCGACGAGGTGCGCTCTGCCTTTGCCGAGAAGTTATTCGGTCGCATGGGCCCTTACCCGCGTGCGCGACGTGCGGCGATGAACGAACGCACGCACAACAGGACGAAGACGAGACAGAGGATGCTGGTCGCCGACTGCACCTCGGCCGCAAGTTTGTGGACGGAGAGCGCGCCGACCTGAATCTGCTCGTTGGCCGTATTTTGGTGGCTGCGGGTCAGATAGCCGGCCATGGCGATGAGTCCGGGAATCGTGCCCAAAAATCCCAACAGACCGAGCGTGACAGCGATATGCATCGTGATCATGCGCCGCTTCTGGTCGTCTGTGTTGGCCACCAAACCCAAAACCGCCAGCAGGAAGCCCAGGACAACCGGGATAAGCGCATGCCAGAAGTGCGTTTCGTAGTAGCCCACGACTCCAACCAGGGCAATCAGCGCGCCGAACAGTACCGTCAGCTTAGCCATACATCTTAAGGATAGATGATCGGCCCTCAGGAATGCGATTCTGTTTCCCGAATGGCTTCGATGATCTCCTGAACAACATCGTCCGGAGCGCGGTTCGCATCCACCCGGATGGCATCGCGCGGCGCTTCCAGCGTGGCGAGTTGGCTGTCCAGCAACGCGGGGCTCATGTAGTGCCCCTTCCGCTCCGCCAACCGCTCCGTCAACACGGCCTTTGGCACTTCCAGCAGGACAAAGCGCAGATCCACCGGTGGAATACCTTCCGCTAGTGTGTCGCGATAGGAGTGTTTCAACGCCGAGCACGCCAGCACGCCGCTCGCGCCGCTGCGATACCAGCCCAGCAGGACGTCGTGCAGCGTTGCCAGCCAGGGAGCGCGATCGGTATCGTTCAGCGGAATGCCGGCGTGCATCTTCTGCTTGTTCGCTTCGGCGTGGTAGTCGTCTCCTTCGGCGTACTCCCAGTGCTCGGCGGCAGCCAGCTTCGTCCCGATCGTCGTCTTGCCGCTTGCGGTCACACCCATCAGGATCAGGATCACCCTTGTGTTCCTCCCGCGACCTGCTTGAGTTCTTGGAGCACCGCGTCCGGACTCCAGTCGTTGGTCGGATACCACTGCGCAATCTTTCCGTCCGGCGCAATCACCGCCGTCGACAGAGAGTGCGTGATGGTATGGTTCGTCCCCGGTGTTGCTCCCACGTCGAAATACTCGAGCAACTTCGACAGATCGCCCTTCGAGGGCGCGGCGAAGTCCCAGTGCTTGAACTTCTCGTTGGTGTAGTTGCCGGTATAGGCCTCGCCGTAGCTGCGCAATACGGCCGGCGAGTCGTAGGCCGGATCGAAGCTGATGCTCAACAGATGCGTCTTGCGGTACAGAGCGGGATCGGCCTGCAGACTCTTATCGATCGAAGCGAAGTTCCGGCTCATGCGCGGACAATAGTCCGAGAGCGGGCACCGCGTGTAAATAAAGGTGATCAACAGCGCCTTTCCTCGAAACTGGCGCATGCTGATCGCATGTCCACTCTGGTTGATCAAGTGGAAGTCCGGCACAGCGTCCCCGGGCACCGGCACGTGGAACTGTGCCTGCGGCTTGTAATCGGGTTTCGCCTGCGACGTAATCACGATCTGGTCCAGCAGCGTGCGGTCATCCGACACCAAGAGAAGCCCCGTCATGTGATCGCCCGCATGCAGGTCCTGCAGCACATTCGGATCTTTCACCTTGTACGGCATGGTCATGGCTTCCATGAAATTCGGGATCGCCTCCGTATCAATCGTGGCTTCGCCGTGCGCGGGATCGGTTCCGACGATGATGCCCTTGATCGGGTATTGCTTCACGGGTCCGGACTGGGCGCTCTCCGCGCGGCGCGCACGGTCGTTGTGACAGCCCGCAATGGGGAGCGCGAGCACCAGTGCCCATACCAGCCTTCGCACTACTTGTTTCATCGATGTCTCCTGTACTGATGATGCCACTTTTCAAAAATGAAAGCGGTAGCGTGCCTCCAGCGAAAGCATCCTTGGATCGCCTACATGGCTGCCTCCGAAGGTGTTGCTCAGGTCCACCTGATAGCGCTTGTTGGTGATGTTTGTGCCGATAGCGCGAATCGTCCAGCTCTCGCCGATGTCCTTGTTGAGGGCCAGATCGAGGGTGCGGTAGCTCGGCAGATGGTCCGGGCCATCGCCGTTGAGGAACCCTGAACCGTAGACGAAGTCGAAGGCTGCGGTCGTCCGCCAAGGGAGGGCCGTATCGAACCCGGCCGTCAGCGAATTGCGCTGATCGTGGTCGAGATAGAAGCCACCCTCCGGCGGCGAGAAATCGGTGAGCCCACCGGTCACCGCACCAAAGCCGGCGGCCTGCTGATTGGAATAGATGAGATGCGCATGGGCCCGCTTCATGATCTGGGGCGAGCGGACATTCGCCTCCCAGCCTCGAATACGCGCACGATCGATGGTGAGCGGAAAGAAGAGATTGGAGTTGCCGATAGCATCGTGATCGAAGAAGTTTCGTGCATCGGTGCGGAAGTTATCAAACGAGGCAGTCCATCCGCGGTATGGGATCACGATGCCAACGTCATACTGCGCATCGCGTTCGCCGCGCAATGGCAGAAAGCCGAGGTCCTGTGTCTGGGCGAAGGCGAGCACCTGCCCTGTCACGGTATCGAGAGGGGGCGCCTGATAGAAGCGCGAATACGAACCACGGAAGACCCAGCCGAGTTTCGGCACCGTGATGGCCGTGCCGAAACGCGGGTTCCAGGCATGCTCGCTGAAGCTGCCGTTGAAATAAGTGAAGCGCAAACCGCCGTTCACCGTCCACCATGGCAGCAGCTTCCACTGCTCATCCACAAACGCGGCATCCACCTGGCCATGCGGCGCGATGCTCTGACGGAATGGGGTTACGCTCCCGTCATCCGAAGCCACGGCAAAGAGGCTTTCATCTTGCTGCGCGAATGCGTAGACACCGGCGCGTAGGTTGCTGGGCCCCTTCACTTGTGAGAAGACGACCTGACCGCCTTCGTAGTAGGAGACGCGGTCATCGGTCGTGCCCTGCGGCTCGTCGGGGCCGCCCACATAGGCAGCACGATTGGCGTGAAAGAACGGTGAGACGGTCACGAGCGTCCCGGGGTCGAAGGTGTGCGACCACGAGACGATGGCAAAGCCGTCCTGCTCGCGGTCGCGATCGCGAATTCCCGCAGCCTGCTGATCGGGATCGTTCGGCACCTGGTAGAAATCGCCGCGAAAGCCTCCGTCGAAACGGATCTGGTCGTGCGACGTTTTGTTGAAGATCAGCGATGTGAACCCGCCGCCGCCATCGCCCATGTTGTGCAGATTGTTTTGCGTCGGCGGAGCCAGCCCATAGTCGGTGCGGTTTCCATTGCCGCTTACGTACCAGGCAAACCGCTCGGTGTGGTCGCCAAAGCTGATCTGGTCATTCGTAGCATTGTAGGTGCCGTAGCTCGCGACGAGCTCGCCCTGCCGGTTGCGCTCGAATCCGGTGCGCGTGGCCACGTTGAAGATTCCGTAGGTGCGGTCTCCGTAATCGGCACTGTAGCCGCTGGTCGTAGCCTCCAGATAGTCGATATCCTTCGGATCGAACTGCGGCCCGACATTCGTCGCGATGTTCGTATTCGGTAGCGGCACGCCATCGATGGCCCAGGTGACCTGGTGGCCGCCCCGCACGTGCAACTGGTCGTGCACGATGTAGGACCCCGGTACGAACTGCGTGATCACGCGCAGGCTGTTGCTTTGATCCATACCGGCGTACGTCTCGATCTGCCGACGGGCGATGGTCGTCTCGGTTGTCGATGTGGCGATCTGCGGCTGAGTGCCGAGATCGTTGACGTGCACCTCTTCATGCGGGCCGGCGGCCGCCAGCTCGAAATGGAGCACCGGCGCCGTTCCACTGTGGAGCAACAGCCGCTGTTCCTCGGTTGCAAATCCGGGCGCGGTCACGAGAAGGCGATACTCCCCCAACGGGAGTGAGCTGAGCTCAAACGCACCGGCCGCGTCGCTCTGTAACGTCGTTTGATACTTCGACGTGACTGCCTGGACTTCAACATGTGCACCTGCGATGGGGCGGTGCGCCGCATCGTGCACTACGCCGCGCAGATTCGCCATCACGGTGGCACTGGCAGTTACATTTGCACACAGCACAGCGCACACCGCCGCCCATGCGGGTATTGGTCTTACTCTTCCTCTTAACACTTCCCTCTCCTGATCGTGTCGTTCAGTTCGAGCGTGCGCCAGCGTGCCTTCGCCATGACGCAGCGAGAGGAAGGACGGCGCAAAGCGGGGACTAAAGCATGTTCACTGTTGCTGTGTAGAGCCAAGTTCGGCGAAGTGTGGCTTTTCTTGACGGAAAAGCCACGCGGAGCATCGCGCTCTTCTCTATACCTACAGTGAACGTGCTCTAAACGATTGCAGGAGGGGCGCGGGATGCGGGAAGGCCGGCGAGATAGTTCGCGAGCACCGCTTGTTTTGCGGCAACAATGTGAGCTGCCTGTGCACTGCTGGCGAAGTGTGGCTGCGTCGCCGGCAGATACGGTGTCAGAAGAATGGCTGCGTGCAGCAAATAGGTGAACGGGCATCCTGGCCCACGCCACGCCGACTTGTTGGCCGAGCTGGCCATCGCCATCGCCATCATGCAGTGATGAGCCCCGTGCGCGCGGCAACAGGCGGGAAGCAGCATCTCCGGCTGAGCCAGTTCGAGCGCTGTTGCCCCTGGAACCAGGAGCAGCATCCAGCACATCAACAGGTTGGCGATCAGCCGCTGCACTTCTGCAGTCTACACGCGACGCACGCGAAGGTACGCCTGACATGTCGGTACACTGTTGACGTGAAAGACGGGCGCGAAACGGGATTCCCTGCAGCGATGCGCGATCTGCTAGACCGTGGCGGCATCATCCTCACCGCGAATGCCCGCGCAGCCCGTGCTCTAGACCGCCGGTTCGCCAAAAGCCAGCAGACGCAAGGCATCGTCGCATGGCCAACTGCCCGCATCCTGGATCTGCATTCCTGGTTGCATGAGCAGTGGGGTCTTCTACTGTTGACCGGAACGGAAGACCGTCTGCTGGTGAACGACGTGCAGGAGCATGCGTTGTGGCACCGCATCCTGAAGCCATTTCTTGCAGAACGTTCTTTGATCGAGCCGGCACGCATGGCAACGCAGGCGCAGGAGGCATACGCGCTGCTTGCCGCCTACGGTGCGCTCGACAGTCTCAACGATCCGAAGTGGATGATCGAACCGCTGACCGAGCCCGCGCTGTTTCGCAACTGGGTGCGCAGGTTCGATGAAGAGTGCACGCGTCGCCACTGGCTCCCCCGCTGCAAGTTGATCGATACAGTCGCGCACGCTCTACGTTGGGGCGCAATCCGTCCCCCCACTGCGGTCGGCTGGCTCGGCTTCGACCGCGATACACCAGCGCAACTGGAGTTGACCGCTGCACTCGAGGCCTGCGGAGCACAATCGCAAACCTTGACGTTGGAGACCCCTTCGAAGGCTCCGCCCAGCGTTTACCAAGCGCAGAGCGAAGCGGATGAGACTGCTGTATGCGCTGCCTGGGTCCGCACTCGGCTGGATGCAGATCCGCAATCACGCATCGGCATTCTGATGCCCGACCTCACCGCCCGTCGCGCGCAGATCGAACGCGAGTTCTACCGTAGCCTGCGTCCGGAGGATTTTCCCATTACGGCCGGAGCCGCGCCGTCGTTGCTTTTCGAGTTCGCTCTCGGGCAGCCGCTGGCACAGGAGCCACTGGTGCATGCGGCCCTGCTGCTGTTGCGTTGGCTGCACAGACCGCTCCTGCAGCAGGAGATCTCCTGGCTGCTGCTCGCGAATATACTTGGCGCAACGCAGGGCGATGCGGCACGCGATGCGCTTGCACGCTGGGACGACCAACTGCGCAATGGCAAGTGTGTTCCGCCGGAGCTCTCCCTCGAAGGCCTGTTGCGTCAATCGCAGAATCGGAGCGACGCTGTTCATTCCCTGTACAACGACCTCTCCGCCATGCTTCAGACGCATCGTCACACGTCCCGCGCTGCCCTTGCCGGCGAGTGGGTGCAACGCATCCGCCAGCTGCTGCAGCTTGCTCGTTGGGGCGAACGAGCGGATGCATCCAGCCTGCTCTATCAGGCGCGCGAGGCGTGGGAGCTTCTGCTGGATTCTGTCGCGTCACTCGATGTCACAGCACAATCTCTTCCGTACAGAGAGTTCCTGGAAGTTCTTGAGCGCACTGCGCGTGCGACCATCTTTGCCCCCGAGTCTGCAGACGCGCGGGTGCAGGTGATGGGAGCGTATGCCGCATCCGGTCAAGCATTCGACGCAGTCTGGTTTCTGGGGGCGACCGACACGGCATGGCCCGCGGCGGGGCGTCCGCATCCGCTGCTGCCACTCGCGCTGCAGCGCGAGTTCGACATGCCGCGCACTTCGCCGTCGAGCGACCACGCATTAGCGCACCGCGTCACGGAACGCATTCTCGAAAGCGCAGGTGAGGTCGTCTTTTCCTACGCCGTGCAGACCGAGGACGCGCTGCAGCGCGGTTCGTCGCTCGTCGCGAACTTCGCAGCCATTCCAATCCCTGCAGTTGCGGAACGACCGGCGGCTGTTCTGCTCGAGTACGTTGCCGACGATGCGTCGGTGCCACTCGTGCACACAGGCGTCACACCGGGCGGACAGACTGCATTGAAGCGGCAGGCAGCCTGTCCCTTTCAGGCGTTCGTTTTCCAGAGACTTCGCGTGCGGGAGCTTCGTGTCGCAGGCCGTGGACTCTCCGCGATGGAGCGTGGCAGACTGCTGCATGAAATCCTGCAGGACGTATGGTCGAAGGACGCTCCGGACCACGCACATCTTAACGATCACGCCGACCTGCTTGCAGCCATGCAAAGCGGAACGCTTGGTACATTGGTCGCCGCACATGCAGCCGCCCGCACCCGCGCACTCGGAGCAAATACGTCGGAGCGATGGCAGCGCGCTTACCTTGTCGCCGAGCGAGAGCGGGCCATTGATTTGGTGATGGAGTGGCTGTCGTATGAGGGCACCCGTCAACCCTTTCGCGTGGTCGCTACGGAAAAGAAGATCGGCGTGCGGGTGGGCGACCTCGCCCTCGATGTCCGTGCAGATCGCATCGACCGCGTCGCCGACGGCCAATTGCTGCTCGATTACAAGACAGGCGAGGTCACGCCGGCGAGTTGGGAGGGAGATCGCCCGAAGGAACCGCAACTACCCTTGTATGCCGCATTCGGCAATGTGGAGGAGCTGGTCGGCACTGTGTTCGCGCAAGTGCGACCGGCGAAGCTCGCCTTCAAGGGACGCATCGCAGACGCTCGAAACAACCTTTCAATTGCCATCAAGGATAGTGACAAATACATCAGGCCGTATTCCGACGACGTGGTCGAGGAATGGCGCAATGTATTGGTTCAGCTTGCGGACAGCTTTGTACGCGGCGATGCGCGAGTCGACCCGCATCTCTATCCGAAGACCTGTCAGTATTGCCCACTCCCGGGCGTCTGCCGCGTCGCGGAGCTGCGAGCCTTGGGCACGGTTCACACAATAACCGACGAAAGGGAAGACTCAGAGTGAGCCTGGGCAGCGTACAGCCTCTGGTTGCCGACGCCGCGGAGCGTGTCCGTGCGCTCGATCCAACCGAGTCATTCCTTGTGCAGGCCCCGGCCGGTTCCGGCAAAACTGAGCTGCTCGTCCTTCGCTACCTCTCCCTTTTGCCTACTGTCGAGGAGCCCGAGCAGGTGCTGGCCATCACCTTCACGCGCAAGGCAACAGCAGAGATGCGCGTTCGCGTCTTGCAAGCACTGGAGTCGACAAGCCGTGGTGACGATACGAGTGCGAGCGATCATGAGCGCAATGTTCGGCGGTATGCACAAGCGGCGCTTGCTCACGCCGAGGCACGAGGCTGGCAGCTCCTCGCCCAGCCACAGCGATTGAACATACAAACGATCGATTCACTGGCGCTCTCCATCGCGTACCGGATGCCTCTTCTCTCCCGCCTCGGCGGTCAGCTCACACCAGTGGATGAAGCGGCCCCTTTCTATGCAATAGCGGCTGAGCGAGTGTTAGCCCACTTGGGCAGCGCGGAAGAGCCGGAGCTTGCGGGGGCGCTGGAACGTATCCTGCGATTACGCGATGCAAGCCTGCCGGACTGCGAGTCATTGATTGCGGGCATGCTGGAGCGGCGCGACCAGTGGATGCTCGTGCTCCCTGGAATTGCGCGCCGCGATCCCGATTGGGAGAGTCTACGCGCCAAGCTGGAAGAGCCCTTCCATCGGGAGCACACAGGGTTGATCGCAACACTGCATCGGAGTTTTGCGCGTTGGCCGGAAGTTTTGCCGGGGCTGCTGACGCTTGCACCGATTGCATGCGAATGCGGCATAGAGGAGCTAAACGTACTCCGCGATGTGGAGACTATCGAGGCCCTCACGGACGCGACGCACTGGCAGTCGTTGTGTCACCTGCTCCTCACAAAGGGCAGCGACTGGCGCAAGCGAAGCGCGATTCCAGCCAAGACCTATCCGGAGCAGGCGATGCAGCTTCGGTCTTTGATGGAGACGTTGAGCGACAATGACTCGCTCCTGGATCTCCTGTGCAGAGTGCGGGAACTGCCGCCGATCCAATACAGCGAGCAGGAATGGACGATTGTCCGCAGCATCTTCACCGTTCTGCGTCGCGCCGTTGCGGAGCTGCGTGTGGTCTTCGCCGAACAGGGCGTCATCGACTTCGTTGAAGCTGGACTGGGGGCCCATGCCGCACTGCAAGACCCCGGCCTGCTGATGCAGCAGGATGAGCGTCTGCGGCACATCCTGGTGGATGAATTTCAAGACACTTCGCGAGCTCACTTCGCGTTGCTGCGCACCTTGCTGCAGGACTGGCAGCCCGGCGGCAGCCGCACCTGTTTCTTCGTCGGAGATCCGATGCAGTCCATCTATCTATTCCGCGGTGCCGAGTCGACGCTCTTCGATCAGGTACGCAGCGACGGACTGGAACTCGATGGGATGCATCACCCGCTTGCCTTGCTGCAACTCTCTACAAACTTCCGCTCCACCGCTGCCATCGTTCAGCCGCTGAACGATGTCTTCACACGCGTTCTTACCCACAGAGGCGAGGGTGGTATTGCTTACGCACCCTCGCTGTCGAGTAAAACCGCGTCTGGCCTGGATGCCGTCTTTATCCACCCGCAAATTTGCGAACAGGGCGACCTGCGGACGAGCAACGAACACAATGGAACCGAGGCGGAAGCGGCCCTTGCCATCATCCGCTCACACCTGCCGGCGATCGAACATGCGAAGCAGAACGGCACGAAACACCGCGTCGCTGTGCTGGCCCGCAGCCGATTGCATCTGGTCGATATCCTCGACAGATTACGGCAGGAGAAGATTCCGTTTCGCGGCGTCAAGATCGATCTGCTGCGCGACCGACCGGAGATCCTCGACATCCTGTCTCTGCTGCGCGCGCTTCTCCATCCCGCGGACCGCATTGCGTGGCTGGCCATACTCCGTGCGCCGTGGTGCGGCCTCCCCATCCCTGCCATGCATGCGATCTGCGGCGATCCGAGCGATGCGGAGCGGTTTCTGTCGATTCCCGAGCTGCTGCGTCTTCATGCCGACGAGCTCGATGCAGAGAGCCGCCGCCGTGGGCTGCATGTGCTCTCTATCCTGGAGCACGCGCAGGACGCTTACGCACAAGGCTCGCTTGCCAGTTCGCCCGCCTCCCTCGCGCTGTGGCTCGAGCGCACATGGTATGCGCTCGGCGCGCAGCACGTTCTGAATGCAGAGGCAATGGCCAATGCCGACGTCTTCTTCGCCACGCTTGCAACGATGCCACCGAACTGCTTCGGTGTCCTCGACGAAACACTCAACAAGAAGTTGGAGAAGCTGTACGCGCAGCCCGATCCTGCTACCAGTGAGAACTACGGCGTCCAACTCATGACGATTCACAGTGCGAAGGGACTGGAGTTCGAGGCTGTCCTGGTGCCGCAACTGCACCGGCCGGGCAAGCCTGACGATGCGCCGCTCTTCCACTGGCTGCTTCGCAGGCGTGAGCACACACCGGACGATGAGCTGCTGTTGGCGCCCATTGGGCGAAAGCACGGCGACTCTCCACCGCTATACAAATGGGTGGGCAAAAAATCGGTGCGGCTGCAGCGACTGGAAGAGAAGCGCTTGCTGTACGTGGCCTGCTCGCGTGCCATTCACGAGTTGCATCTCTTCGCAACGCTTGAGCGCAATCAGGACGGCAGCCTTTCTATGCCCACGACAGGCAGCCTGCTGAGTGCCGGTTGGGACGGCCTGCAATCGCGATTCGAACAGACACGGCAGAGCCTCCCGCCGGCAAGCAATCTGAGCACGATGCCGTCGCCTCAGAAGACGCCAATGCAAGGTGTGTTGACCCAGATTGCAGCCACTGCGACACCATCGCAAACGCTTCGCCGCTTGCCGTCAGACTGGTTTGCGAATACCGCGCAAGCGAGCCATCCTGGCCGTTCGCAGCCTGCAACAGCCGTGGAGTTTCATTCACCTGTCGGCAGTCGGGTTGCGCGGGTTCAAGGCATTGTCCTGCATACACTCATGGAGTACGCGGCTCGTCACAACGGCGAGGTCGCCGGCACGGACCTTGTCTGGGAGAGGCTTGCCGACGGGCTGCTGCGTCAGCATGCACTGGCACCGGCCGATGCCGCATCGGCACGTGCAGTCATTCTCCGATCCATACGCCAGGCACTCAAGCACGACGAAGGCCGCTGGCTGCTCGGTGCCCGAGGTTCCGCACAAAACGAGCAGTCACAGAATGAAACATCCTGGAGCAGCCTGCCGGGAGGCCGGATGCAGCGCCAGAGGCCCGACCGTGTCTTTCTCGCCGGCGAACGTCCAGGCGTGCCGGGGTCGCAGTATGTGTGGATTGTCGATTACAAGACGGCTGCACCCTCGGATGACATGGATCGGGAACGCTTCGTTGCCTCCAGCCGCGATCAATACCGCAAGCAACTCGAGTCGTACAGCGAGCTCTTTCGAAAGCTAGACGAGCAAGCCGGACTCCGAGCGCATCGAAAACACCGGCTGGCGCTTTATTACCCAGCCCTGCCGTGGCTGGACTGGTGGCCGATGGAGTGAACGAGCGGTCTAAAGCATGTTCACTGTAGGTATAGAGAAAAGCGCGGTGACCCGCGTGGCTTTCCCGCCAAGAAAAGCCACGCTTCGCGGAACTGAGCTCTGCACAGCAACAGTGAAAATGCTTTAAAGACTCTTGTGATGCCGCACATCGGCACCGCGGACCCAGAAGATCACGTCTTCTGCGATATTCGTCGCGTGGTCGGCGACACGCTCCAGATTGCGTGCGATCACCAAGGCATTCAATGCCTGCGCGGTAAGTTCGGGCTTGTCTTTGATCAATGTCGAAAGTGAGTAGTACGCGGTCTCGTTGATCTTGTCCACCTGGTCGTCCATGACGAGGACCGACTGAGCCATCTCCGCATCGCCTTCGATAAAGGCCTGCAGGGCCTTCCGCACCATCGCCGAAGCGACCGATGCCATGCGCGGGATGTCCACCGGAAGCTCGGCCGCTGCGAATGCCTTCAGGTCGGCGACGCGTTCGGCTATGTTAACTGCCTGATCGCCGACCCGCTCCAGGTCGGCATTGATCTTGATCACGGCGAGAATGAATCGCAGATCGATGGCCATTGGCTGCTCCATTGCGAGCAGATCGAGCGCCATCTGGTCGATCTCGCGCTCCAGCCGATTGATGGCGAGTTCGCCGCGCATCACCAGGTCGCAGATCGAAGTATCGCGCACGCGATAGGCTTCGATGGAGCGCTGGATAGCCTGCTCGGCCATGCCGGCCATCACGAGCAGCTTCTCCTTCAGTTCGTCCAGACTCTGATGGAACCGTATGCGCATCACTGCGTTCTCCTCAACATCCGTCCTCTCGTGCGGGAAGGATGTGCCGCTTTGCTTGAAGGAAGGCCAAGGTATCTCTTCGGCGTGTATCGACAGGAGAAGCGCATCAGCCGAACCGTCCCGTGATGTAATCCTCCGTACGCTTGTCACGTGGATTCGTAAAGATCTTATGCGTGGAATCGAACTCGACGAGCTTGCCCATCAAGAAGAAGCCGGTGTTCTCTGCGACGCGTGCGGCCTGTTGCATATTATGCGTCACGATGACAATCGTGTATTGCGATTTCAATTCGAAGATCAGGTCTTCGATCTTTGCCGTGGAGACAGGGTCGAGCGCGGAGGCGGGTTCGTCCATCAGCAACACTTCGGGATCGACCGCCAGCGCGCGCGCGATGCAGAGCCGCTGCTGCTGGCCGCCGGAGAGGCTGGCGCCCGACTTCTTCTTCAAATCGTCCTTCACTTCCTCCCACAGCGCAGATTGGCGGAGCGACCGCTCGACGACCTCGTCGAGCACGCGACGGCTACGGAAGCCGTTCAACTTGAGACCGGAGGCCACATTGTCGTAGATCGACATCGTGGGGAAGGGATTGGGCCGCTGAAAGACCATGCCCACGCGACGGCGGATCTCAACCGGGGAGGCGTCCGCGTAGATATCCACGCCATTGATGACCACCTTGCCGGTGACCCGCGCGATGGGGTTGGTCTCGTGCATGCGATTCAGGCAGCGCACAAAGGTTGACTTGCCACAACCGGAGGGACCGATCAGCGCGGTGGCGTGGCTCGCCGGAATGTTGAGTTGAATGTCCTGCAGCGTGTGGGTGGTGCCATACCACGCGTTAAGGTCGCTGACTTCAATGCCGACGCCCAAGCTAGTTTGCCCCTTTCAACGTACCGCGGCTGACGACATAGCGCACCAGCGCTACCGAAACGATGATGAGCACGATCAGGACCAACGATCCGGCCCACGCCAGCCGATGCCATTCCTCATAGGGCGAGATTGCATAGACGAAGATCTGCAGCGGCAGCGCAGCGATTGGCTCATTCAAGCTGGTACTGCGAAACGAGTTGCCGAAGGCGGTAAACAGCAGCGGCGCCGTCTCGCCGGCTACGCGCGCGAAGGCCAGCATGCACCCGGTAACGATGCCCGCAGACGCAGTGCGCAACGAAATGGTCAGTACCGATCGCCAGGCCGGCACGCCTAGTCCCAGGGCTGCTTCGCGGACTGCGTGCGGTACCATGCGCAGCATCTCCTCGGTGGTGCGCGTCACGGTGGGCACCATCATCACCCCCAACACGACGCCGCCCGCAAACGCGGAAAAATGCTTCTGCGGAAGCACGATGAGCGCATAGATGGCGATGCCCATCACGATCGACGGCACACCGTTCAACACATCTGCCGTGAAGCGGACCAGGTAGCCTAGACGGGTAGTGCCGCCATACTCTGCAAGATAGATACCGGCGCCGATGCCCAGCGGAATGCCAATCAGACTGGCGATGGCGAGGACAACACCGGAGCCAACGATGGCATTTTCCATGCCGCCGCCCTTTTCGCCCACGGGCACCGGTACCTTGGTGAAGAAATCCCAGTTCAGTGAGCTGACACCCTGCTTGAGCAAGTAGAAAAGAATGGCGACGAGCGGCGTGATCACTACGATAGTGGCCAGGATGGCCAATCCACTCACCATACCGCTGGTGATTCTGCGGCTGATCACGTTTGTACTGGAGGCCCGGAGCGGTGGGCGCAACGATTGCGTTGCCATCTCAGGCCACCCTTGCCGGCGCGCCACGCGTGACCGCCCACACCAGCAGGCGAGCGCATGCGTTGACCACGATGGTGACCAGAAAGAGCGCCAGCCCGATCTCGATCAGCGCGCTCAGGTACATATCATCGGTAGCTTCGCTGAACTCATTCGCCAGCACGCTGGCCATGCTGTAGCCGGGCGCCAGCAGCGACTTCACGATCTCCGGCCGGTTGCCAATCACCATGGTGACGGCCATAGTCTCGCCCAGGGCACGGCCGAGCCCCAGGATAATGGCGCCCACGATGCCGATCCTTGCATTGCGCAACACGCCGATCCGGATCATCTCCCAGCGCGTCGCACCCAGAGCCAGGACTGCTTCGCGTTGCACCATCGGCACGGAGGTCATCACCTCGCGCGTCAACGACGAGATGATCGGCAAAATCATGATGGCCAGTATGACGCCTGCCGAAAACATGCTGTACCCCGCATCTGGGCCGGTAAAGAAGCCGGTCCAACCGAGCGTGAAGATTAGCTTGGGGTTCAGCTTGTCGCGCAACAACGGGATAAGAACGAAGATGGCCCACAATCCGTAAACCACACTGGGGATGGCCGCCAGCAACTCAGTCAGGAAAGAGAGCGGCGCGCGCAGCCACTTGGGGCACATCTCGGTGAGGAAGATGGCAACGCCCAGCGCAAACGGTACGGAGATCAGCAGTCCCAGGAAGGAAGACACCAGGGTGCCGTAGATGAACGGCCACGCTCCGAAATTATTGTGGACCGGGTCCCACGCCGAGCGAAAGAAGAAGCCCAACCCGAACTTCGATAGCGTGAGGTGTGAGCGCGACACCAGCTCATAGGCGATCAGCGCAACGATGCCGAAGATGCTCAGCGCGCAGAGGAGTACGAACACCTTGAAGGTGCCGTCCGCAGCTGCGGAACTTCCTCGGCGGCGCAGAAAGCTGCGCACGACGGATGGTTCAGCAGGAGAATTCGCGGTAGACCGAGGAACGGACACGGGTATCTTCGGAGGCTGCGTCAAGGCAGGATCCTGTATTTTCTGGGCCACTCTATTGGAAGGTACCCATGCACCGTGAATAGAAGATGAAAGGGTTCAGCACGCGCGGGTTGAGAGTAACACATAAAGCCTTCTCGATAATGCTGGGCTCTGCGGAGTTTCAGCAGACGTGGCTTTCCTCTAGAAAAAGCCGCGATAGCCATCGCTGGGGCGGTCCATGCCAATACCGAAAATGCTACAGCGCGCGGAACCTCGCCATAAACGGCAGAGGGGAGGCGCTGCATCTCGCAACGCCCGCCCCACCGCAGTCCTACTTCAACTGGCCGATGGTCGCCTTCACCTTAGCCGCTACCGTTGCCGGCAGGGGCGCGTAACTCAGCGAAGTCGCCTCGGACTCATGGTCGAGCATCCAGTTTAGGAAGTCCTTGATGATCTTCCCTTTGGCTGCATCCGGCGCCGGATTGGGAATCAACAGCCAGGTAAAACTGGAGATCGGGTAGGCGTCCTTTCCCGGCGCATTTGTGATGGAAACACGATAGTCTGCCGGCATCTGCTTCATGCTTGCCGCGGCCGCAGTGACGGAATCGATCGTGGGCTTCTGGAAGACGCCGGCGGTGTTCTTCACCAGACCGGTCTCGATCTTGTTCTGCAATGCATAGATCAGCTCAACGTAGCCGATCGCGCCGGGCGTCTGACGGACCATGCCGGCCACGCCTTCGTTGCCCTTGGCGCCTATGCCCTTCGGCCAGCTCGGCGAGGTGCCTTTGCCCGGACCGTTCTTCCAGTCGCTGCTCACCTTCGAGAGGAAGTCCGTGAAGATATAACTGGTGCCGCTGCCGTCGGAACGATGCACGATAAAGATCTCGGTATTGGGCAGCTTCACGCCGGGATTGTCCTTGGCGATGCGTGCGTCACTCCAGTTGGAGATCTTACCCATGTAGATATCTGCCAGCACATCCGGCGAAAACTTGAGATCGCCGCCCACGCCCTGCAAGTTGTAGATCGGCACTACGGCGCCAAGTACGGTGGGGATATGCTGGATCTTCACCTTCGATGCCGCCATCTGCTCGTCCGTCATCGGGCCGTCACTGGCGCCGAAGTCGACCGTACCAGCCGTCACCTGACGGATACCCGCGCCGGAACCGATCGGCTGATAGTTGATCTGGACGCCGTGACTGGCGCTGTACTCACTGAACCACTTGGAATAGATCGGATTGGGAAATGTCGCGCCTGCGCCATTCAGCTTCTGCTGCGCGCCGGCTGCGCTCGCGCATGCGCACAGAACGAGCGCCGCGGCTGCGGATAAGATTCGTTTCACTGGACTTGCCCCCTCGGAAATGACTACCGTCGCGATTGTTCCGGGCTTCCGTGAACATTGGTTTACACATGCATGAAAAGCATGAGAATGGCCGCAGGGTCTGAGGGAGTCTCGGTGTAGACGCCGATAGCAATCAGCCCAGGCGGCCGACTGGATCCGAGACTTCATCCTGTAGCACGGATGCGTCTCCCCGTGGACCCACCATTGGCAGCGTGAAGACGAACATGGCGCCCTGCCCCAGTTCGCTCTCGACGCGGATGTCTCCTCCATGCGCGTTCACAATATGGCGGGCGATCGACAGCCCCAAGCCGGTCCCGCCGGATTCGCGCGACCGCGCCTTGTCTACGCGGTAAAAGCGCTCGAAGATGCGGCGCTGGTGTTCGAACGGAATGCCCGGCCCGAAATCCTGCACGTAAAACTCCACGCTGTCTTCATGCCGTCGTGCGCCCAGCAGAAGGCGGCCGCCACTGCGACCGTACTTGCTCGCATTCTCTACTAAGTTGCCAAAGACCTGCTGTAGCGCATCCGGATCGGCCATCACCGTATCGCTCACCATGTCGCCTGTCTCCATCGTCATGCCCGCGTCCTGCACTACCGGCATCAGCGAGTCCACCGCATCCTCTACCAAAGCACTCGCGCGCAGCGGCTGCAGAGACAGCTTGAAGTCAGCCGATTCCACTTGCGCCAGAGCCAGAAGATCTTCGGTGAGCCGATTCATCCGCGTTGCGTTCTTAAGAATGATGCCGAGAAACTCGCGCGCGACCGGGTCCAGCGCGTCCATGTCGAGCATGGTCTCCACGTAGCCGGAGATCGACGTCAGCGGTGTGCGCAACTCATGCGAGACATTGGCGACGAAATCGCGGCGCGTGGTCTCGGCGCGCTCGATCTCCGTCACGTCGGAGAGCACACACACGGCGCCTCCTCCGGGCATGGGTGCCGCGTGCACCTCAAAGACACGGCCGGGGGCAACTGCACCGCCGCGAGCACGTGCAACGGTGCGGTCCCGCAGCGCGGTCGCGACACACACCAACACCTCCGGATCGCGGATGGTCTGCACCAGAGCGCGCCCTTCGCGGATCGGCTGCTGGGTAAGACGCGCGATCGAGGCGTTCGACCAGCTCACCAGTCCCACCTCCGTCACGGCGATAACCCCCTCCTGCATACTGTCGAGCAACGCGGTCAGCTCGCGGCGGCTGCTCTCCAGCGAATAGAAGGTTGATTCGAGCCGGCTGGCCGTCATATCCAGAGCCCGGGCCACCGCCGAGATCTCGTCGCCATCGTCTTCTTCGATACGCGCCGACAGATCGCCGGCGGCAATGCGCTGCGCAAAGGCCACGATGCGTCCCATGCGACTGGCGACCCGCTGCGCCATCACCGCGGCGAGCATCGTGGCCAGGAAGAGCGAAAACAAAGAGGCGAATAGGATGTCCCGACGTAGAAGGTGCAGTTTTCCGACAATCTCGGTAAGCGGATAGCCCAGCCGGACGATCAGTTCTCCCTGGCGCGCTGCAATAAAGAGCGTGCCGTCGTGCAGGTCGCGACCAACGCCATTGTGCTGCTTCAACGCGGCCACGCCGGGCAACGCATCCAGCGAGTACCGCACCTCTGTGGGACCGGAGCTCGCATAGAGCGACCCATCCGTGCGGAAGACGGCGATCCGTGCATGAGAGACGGCAGACGTAGTGGCGAGCAGTTGCTGCGCGGTCTGCTGCGAGGTGGCACTCAACTGCGCCGCGATAAAGCGCGCCTCGCCGGTCAGCGCCTGCTCAACCTCTTCATGCAATGCCCGATCCACGATCCTGCGGATGGAAAAATCCAGCACTGCGGTGCAGATGATGAGCACCAGCACGAAGGAGAACAGCAGTTTGGAGAAGACCCTTCCAGTCACAGTTTGACTCCGGGGAGCCTACACCGGCGGATGCTCATCCGTCTCCACCTGCAGAAGAAATGCTCTAGCCGACCTTCGGTATCTCGAAGCGGTAGCCGGCTCCGCGTACTGTCTTAAGGTAACGCGGATTCTCTGGATCGCTCTCGATCTTCTCACGGATACGCCGCACATAGACGTCGACCGACCGGGGCGTGACGAAGCGGGCATCGCCCCATACCGCATCCAGCAGGTGGTCACGACTGAAGACACGGCCGGGGTGCCGTGCCAGATAGTCGAGCAGGCGAAACTCCGTCGCCGTCGTCGTGGTCAGTTCGCCGCGCACACGTAGCTGCATCGCGCTGGCATCGATCACGACATCTTCAAAGCTGATAACGGTTGGCGCCGTCGGCCGTTCGAAACGCCGCAGGACTGCCTTCACACGAGCCACCAGCTCGCGCATGGCGAAGGGCTTGGTGATGTAGTCGTCAGCCCCCAGCTCGAGCCCTAACACACGGTCGTTTTCCCCGGCGCGGGCGGTTACAAAGATGATCGGCACCGTGCTGAGCCCAGTGTGGGCGCGCAGCTTGCGGCAGACCTCAAGGCCGTCGCCACCCGGGACCATGATGTCCAGCAGAAAGAGGGCGGGCGCCTGGCGCTCGGCATCGGGGATCAGGTTTGTGGGAGTCGCAAAGGTGCGCGCGGCGAATCCGGCTGCTTCCAGTTGATGCTGCACCAACCGGGAGATATCCGGGTCGTCTTCGAGAACGAATATGGTCTGGTTCAAGAACCTTCCTTGCAGGGACATAGCCGGCCTTCGCAGCCGGGTGTCATGGTTACCCCGCCCAGAGTACTGCATCGCCTTCCCGCAAATGAGAAAGGACGATGAATCGGCAATCCTGCTCTTGGCGCCTCGCCTTCCCGAAGTGGCACAGAAGTGTGAGATGAAGAAGAAACGGCGAATGCTATACTCCGCTGACTGAACGGGTCCCGTGCGTTGCATTGACGACCGGATCCCGTGGGTCGCCGATGCCGACGATTCTCTGTATTGACGACGAAGTACTCGGCCTCGAGATCCGCAAGGTGGTTCTGGAGCGTGAGGGCTATGTTGTTCACACGGCGACAGATGGGGTGACAGGAATCCGCATCTTCCGACAGCAACCCGTTGACGCTGTGGTTCTCGACTTTGCGATGCCGGGCATGAACGGCGGAGCCGTGGCAGTAGCGTTACGGGAGATTCATCCGAAGATTCCGATTCTCTTGCTTTCGGCCTATTTGACGTTGCCGGAAGAGGTGCAGCGAATGGTCACACTGGTCGCCAATAAGGGTGACGGAGCTTTAGCTCTACTGCAGAACGTACGGACAGTGCTGCAAAGCGCAGGAGATTCGAGATGACCGACTCCCCCGTCGGACTCCGAGAATTCAACCGCATCGTGCGCACGACGCTTCTGGTGCCGGTCACGCTGCTGGCCCTGCTGGCCGCGCTCTTTGTATGGCAGGTGGAGCAGGCACTGGAACTGCGCCAGCAGTCCATCGTGAATGCACGTTTGATCGACCAGCTTCTCACGTTGCAGCAGCATGTCGTCGACCAGGAGACAGGTCTCCGCGCCTACCAGCTCACCGGACTGCCTACGTCCCTGGCTCCTTTCAACACGGCCGCGCCGGAGATCGAATCGACCCTACATGCACTGCACCGGCCTCCCGCGTTGGGCGGCGTATCCCAGGCGCAGATCGATCAACTGGCGAGAGACATTCATGGCTGGCAGGGCTGGGCTGCCGGCGTGATGGCGCAGCCCAGCCCTGCTCCGGAGGCCGTAGCCTCCACCCTGACACTTCAGGGCAAAGGCCTCATGGATAGCCTGCGGGATGAGTTTCGCATAGCCATCCGAAGCGCGACGGAGCGCCGGGACATAGGGGTAGCAAAGCTTGACCGGCGCATTAGCAAATTCCTGCATTTCGTTCTCGCACTTGCACTTGTTGCCGGTATTCTGATCGGCTTCTTTGCCAGCAGCCGGCTGCAGCGCGTCTCTACAGCCTATGAACGGGCACTGGAAGAACTGCAGGCGCGCAACCATCGCCTTTCCGAGAACCGGCAGTTGCTCTCCGCTACGCTGGAATCCATCGGTGACGCAGTCATCTCCCTCAATCCGCAGAGCACCATCCGCTTCATGAACGCAGTCGCCCAGCGACTCACCGGATGGTCGCTTCAAGAGGCCAGCGGCCAGCCGGTGGCAAACGTCCTTCGCCTCGTCCATTCTCAGACGCATCAACCGATCGGCGACGTTCTGGAAGATCTGGACCGCTCCGGGGCCATGGGGCTGCATCAGGAAGGAACCCTGCTATCGCGCGATGGGAGCGAGTATGCCGTCGATGCAAAGGTCACAGCCATCGTGGACACCGAGAACCGGCCCGAGGGCTCGGTTGTGATCTTCCGCGATGTGACCGAGCTTCGCAAAGCCGAAGTCACACTGATTGCCAACGAGAAGCTGGCGGTTACGGGGCGTCTGGCAGCAAGCATCGCACACGAGATCCACAACCCGCTTGACTCGGTAGCAAATCTGCACTTTCTCATCTCCCAGGAGAGCGACCCGCAGCGTCGCAGCGACTATTTGAAGCTGGCCCAGCAGGAGCTGGCACGGACCCTGCAGATCAGTCGAGCGATGCTCAGCCTGTACCGGGAATCGCCGGTGCCTGTGCAGGTCAATCTGGAAGAGCTGATCGAAAGCGTGCTCCTGCTGCTGGACCGCAAGCTGCGCGATCACAACATCCATGTAGAGCAGAGTTTTACCCATCCGGTGCATGTCTATGGCTTTCCCGGCGAACTGCACCAGGTCTTCACCAATCTGATCGCCAATGCCGGCGAAGCGGCCGGCTCCAATGGGCATATTCGAATTCACGTGCGCCCGGCGAGCCCGCAGGATGGCCGGGCCGGCACCATCGTCGAGATCGCGGATAGTGGCCTTGGGATCGCACCGCATGTGGAGAAGAAGCTCTTTCAACCCTTCATGACCACGAAGGGGGAGCGAGGCACGGGCCTGGGACTGTGGGTGAGTCTGGGTATAGTGCAGAAACACGGCGGCACTGTCCGCATTTCGAACAGCACGGAAGGCGATCTGCGCGGAGCCGTGGTGCGTGTCTATCTGCCGGAGAAGTCCATCCATGCAAAGGCCATTGGAGAGATTACCGAGGCGCCACTGCTTTCGTCGTCTTTCAAGACATCCGATCTAGCGTTTCGAGCAAATTCCTTGTAGGTGTCGAAGGCCGGGTGATGGTCCTTGCGGCCTTCCTGAAAGAAAGGTCACATTGAGTGAACCTTTCGACTCGGAGCATCGGGGAATGTGCTCTACAGGGAAGCCACCGGGATCGACATAAGGTCGTCCACGAGGCCAACCTCTTTTTGGAGGAAGGGCTCCGCGTAGCGCACGCCGGCCAGTTGACCGTAGTGTCGCGCTTCCGCAAAGGTGCGTTCTCGGATCTCCTCTTCCGGCACGAACAGGCCACTTCCCTGCTCTGCATTCGCATACTGCGACTGGTACGCCATCAAGGACCGATAGCGCTGCTCGGCAAAGGGCGTGATATCCACAACAAAGGTTGGCCGCACATCGGCATACAGGCTCGCGTAGAGCACCTTGTACGGCCGATGCGGCGCCGCACCCGTCTCGACACGCGCCAGCCCGCTTAGAAAGCAGGCTTCGTACCCCAGGGTCGCGCTTGTATAGTGGTCCGGATGCCGTCCCTGCCAGTATGGGAGGATTACCACGCGCGGACGCAGCTCGCGCAGGATACGCACGACCTTCAACCGGTTGTCGTAGCTGTTTTCGACGCGCCCGTCAGGCAGATCGAGGGCCTGCCTCCAACAGACGCCCATAATGCGCGCCGCCATCTCGGCTTCGGCCGCTCGCTCCGCAGCTGAGCCCCGCGTCCCGGCCTCGCCTTGCGTCAGATCCAGTATCCCCGTCTCCAGACCTAGCGAGCGCATCTTCAGCAGTGTTCCGCCGCAGGTCTGCTCCACATCGTCACGATGCGCGCCAATCGCCAGGATATCTACCACGCTGATCGGAGCTGGAGTCATGCGCGTGTCACCTGATGGTGCGGCGAATCGTTCCTTCGCCACACAAGATTGTCATCCGGTCGGAGGGAAAGACAGTCTTCCCAATCATTGACGTTTCTAATAGGTGGTGTTGTTGCCGTCCGTGGATCCGTCCATGTAGGCCACGTCGGAGACGGTACCGGTCACGGTGACGTTGGTATTGTCCAACTCAGCGAAGTTTGTCGTGTTGTAAATATGCACCTGGCCGCCTTCGCCTACGTAGATTTTGTGTAGACCTTCTACATCCGCAATTCCCGTCAGGTCGCCGATGTAACGGTCCACCGTCGCCTTCCCGGTTGCGGTGTTGTACATGGTGAGGCAGCCGAACTGGACAGGTTGCCCATTCGTATCGAGCTTGCCTGCCTGGTTATCGGCAAAGCGCTGGCCGCTCTGGCACTGAACAGACCCGATCCAGAGCGTGTTGTCATCGGCAAAGCTCATCTTAGTGTGGGTGCCGTCGCTGATAGGGAGCGGGGAGGAGACGGTGTTGTTTGCCAGATTCACTACACTCAGATAGCCGGCAAGGTAGTTGTTTTGCTTCTGCTGCCCTGCCACGTAGAGCGTCGAGGCGCTCTGCAATGCGTTGGTCGCGCCTCCGGGGACAGCCAGAGCAGATGTGGCCGTGAGTCCGGGCTGCACCGTTCCCTGACTCGTCGTAATGGGCGGCAAGCCTGCGGGGCCACCAGGGTTCTTGTTCAACACGGAGCTGGAGATAGGAATGCTGACGATGCCGGACTTCGTGCCGCCGCACTCCGGTCCGCAATTCAGGACATAGATGGTCTGGCCATCGGCTGAGAAGATGCCTTTGGCTGGGTGATCGAACAGCGCCAAGGGATCGGAGACTTTGCCGACGCAGTACTTTGGCAGGGTCTGCGGTTCGCAGTCCTGTAGATTGGCGGCCTGCCATGCCGACTGCGTGGCGTATTGCGCCTGCTGATCGGGCGTCAGCTTGAACAAGGTGTAAACGTCGTTACTGTTCTGCACGAAACCGAGAACCAGGGTCGCATTCGCGTTCATCGAGATGCGATAGACATTCGGAATGTCCATCAGCAATTGTTGGCCGAGCGCAACGTCGTACACCATCATGGCGTGCGCGTTCTGATCTGCCGAAACGAAGTAATCCTGTTTGTGCGAGCCGAAGATGCTGGTGGAGATGTTGCCGGCGGCGACCACGGCCTGGTTCAGCTTTTCTGTCGCGTAGTTGATCGAAGATAGACTGCCGTCCCCGGAGGAATACACCAGGCCGGTCTGCTCTTCCGGCAGGTTCTGGATAGTCACAGGATTCGAGCCGGTGAAGCCGCCGATCGAAAACTGCCCGTTCGGATTATTGAATGGATGACGGATGTCGTAAAACGCATCCATGAACTGCAGACTGCCGACAGGGTTATCCACCGCCACCAGAACGCGATTGTTGACGCCGCTTGGCGGCAGGCCCCTGGCTGCAAAGTAGAAGTTCTTGCCGCAGCCGAGGATAGTGAGCGAAACCGCAACAGCGACAAACACAGCAGCGGCCAGGGACAGGCGACTTCTCTTCTTCAAAACGCTTCGGACCTCAACCTTCACATCGACAGATTGCGTGCGGGAAACTGAAGTATAGCAAAGGGTTTGGTGTTGTTGTCTTCCCTCGGGTGGAGTGTTCTTCCTGCAAGCACCGACCGATCCGCAGCAGTTCATCTGGCCTTTTTTCAAGAAAAGGCCATGCCGAGATGCGCTCTGCCGAACACGAAGTCCGGGAAAATGCTCTAGCATGGAAGGATGTCACGATTGTCTTCGCTCTTCGCCAATCGAACAGTCCTATGCGACGGGGCGATGGGCACCGCGCTCTACGGCCGCGGCGTCTTCCTTAATAAGTGCTTCGACGATCTGAACCTGACGCAGCCGGAGCTGATCCGCTCCGTACACGAAGAGTACCTGCAGGCAGGCGCGGAGATCATCGAGACCAACACCTTCGGGGCAAACAGCTTCCGGCTGCAGCGCTACGGCCTGCAGGACAAGACACGGGCCATCAACCAGGCCGGCGTCCGGCTTGCGCGCGAGGCCGTAACCCAGCTGGCAGACAAGCAGGCAGGAGAAGCATTTGTGGCGGGCTCCATCGGTCCGCTCGGCGTGCGTCTGGAGCCGCTGGGGAAGACTGCTCTGGAAGAGGCACGCGCGGCCTTTGCCGAGCAGGTGGAAGGCCTCGTCGCGGACGGCGCCGGTGTGGATCTACTGATTGTGGAGACGATGCCGGCAATCAATGAGGCAGAGGAGGCAATCCGTGCCGCGAAGCAGGTGGCGCCGGATGTGCCCCTGCTGGCCATGGTGACCGTGGATGAGGAAGCCAACTGCCTGGACGGCACGCCGGCTGAGGTGGCTGCGGCACGTCTTGCCGCAGCCGGTGCGGATGCCGTGGGCTGCAACTGCTCCCTGGGACCGGCCACCGTGCTGACGGCCATCGAGCGTATGCGCGCCGCCACCGATCTCCCCTTGGCCGCGATGCCCAACGCCGGCATGCCTCGCAACGTGGATGGGCGGAACATCTATCTCTGCTCCCCGGAGTACATGGCCAGCTTCGCCCGCAAGTTTGTGCGGGCAGGCGTGCAGTTCATCGGCGGCTGCTGCGGCACCACACCCAACCACATCCGGGCCATGAAGTCTGCCGTGCGGGCCATGGACGCCCAGCAGACCGCGGCCCCACAGGAGGCCCGCACCGCGATCGTGACGGAAACACCGCCCGCGCCGCTCGCTGGACGCTCGAAGATTGGGACGCTGGTCGCTGCGGGCGAATTCGTCACCCTGGTCGAGATCGTGCCGCCACGCGGCTTCAACTGCAGCAAGGAGATCGAAGGCGCCCGGTTGCTGGCCACCACCGGCATCCACGCCATCAATATCCCGGACTCGCCCCGCGCTTCGGCACGCATGAGCGCTCAGAGCCTGTGCCTGCAGATCCAGCAACAGACCGGTATTGAGACGGTGCTTCACTACACCTGCCGTGATCGGAATCTGCTGTCGATCCAGTCCGACCTGCTCGGTGCGGCATCGCTGGGCCTGCGCAACATCCTTTGCCTGACTGGCGATCCGCCCAAGCTCGGCAACTACCCGGATGCAACAGCGGTCTTCGACGTGGACGCCATCGGCCTCGTGAATGTCGTCAACCGCTTGAATCACGGCCTCGACATCGGCAGCAATCCCATCGGCGCCTCCACCGGCTTCACCATCGGCGTGGCGGCCAACCCGGGTGTGCCCGATATCGACAATGAAGTCCGCCGCTTCGCGTACAAAGTCGAGGCGGGGGCCGAGTACGCCATCACGCAGCCGGTCTTCGATCTGCGGCTGCTAGAGACCTTCCTGAAGCGCATCGAAGGCTTCCGCATCCCCGTGATCGCCGGCATCTGGCCGCTCACCAGTTTGCGCAACGCCGAGTTCATGAAGAACGACCTGCGCGTGTCCATGCCGGACGAGATCATGGCACGTATGGGCGCAGCGGGATCCCCGGACAGCGCACGCACCGAAGGCATCCGTATCGCACAGGAGATGCTCGCGGAAGCGCGGCCGATGGTGCAGGGTGTACAGGTCAGCGCGCCCTTCGGGCGCTACGCCCTTGCGGTAGAGATCGTACAACAGGTGCTGCCGCAGACCGCTTAGCAGCGACGATCTAAAAGGCGGTTTGCGGAAAGACCGGTCGGCTAAGAGCCGGTCAGCCACTCCCTTCACTTCGTCATCCTGAATGTGTTTTTCATCTGTCATTCTGAGCGCAGCGAAGGATCTGCAGTCTGCCGACAGCGCCAACCCACCGGGTGCCCCATCCTGAGTATCGCGAAGGTTGGGATACCACCTACGCACGCAGCACGGCGCCTATTCCCTGCCCCCGGTCCCTCCTGCCCGGTTGCTACACTGAGAATGAAGAGCAATCATGATTCAAACCCTTTTCGGCAGCCTGAAAGAGGCTGAGGAACCCAAAAAACGCGGCATCTTCGACCGCATGCGCGAGGCGGTCACGCGCACGCGGGAGAACCTCTCTTCACAGTTGGAAGAGATCGTTGCGCTCACCGTCGAAATCGACGATAAGGCGCTCGACGATCTGGAGATGAGCCTGATCGCTGCCGATCTTGGCGTGGTTACGGCGCAGGAGATCCTTGGCGCACTCCGCGAACGCGCACTCAATCACCAGATCCACAACGGATCCGAGTTGAAGCAGATGCTGCGCACCGAGATCAAGGCGATCCTCGATGCCTATGCCGTGCCGCCGCGCATCGTCGAGCAGCCGCCGGAGGTGATCTTGCTGGTCGGCGTGAACGGCACCGGCAAGACCACCACCAGCGGCAAGCTGGCCGCGTGGTATCGCCGCATGGGCAAGACGGTTCTGCTGTGCGCTGCGGACACGTTTCGCGCCGCAGCAATCGAGCAGCTTGAAGTGTGGGGTCAGCGCACCGGCGTCGAGATCATCAAAACCAAGCAGGGCGGCGATCCATCGGCGGTGCTCTTCGACGCGCTGAATGCGGCGAAGGCACGCTCCACCGATGTGCTGCTGGTGGATACGGCCGGGCGTCTTCACACCAAGAACGACCTCATGAAGGAGCTGGACAAGATGCGCCGCACCACGCAGCGCTTCATTCCCGATGCGCCGCACGAAGTCTTGCTGGTCATGGACGCGACGACTGGCCAGAACGGCATGCAGCAGGCGAAGCTCTTCATTGAAGCCGCCGGTGTCACCGGGATTGTGCTCACTAAGCTGGACGGCACGGCGAAGGGCGGTGTCGCCGTCGCCATCGCGCGCGAGCTGCAGCTTCCCGTCCGCTTCGTCGGCGTGGGCGAGAAGCTTGAAGACCTGCTGCCCTTCGACAGTGAAGCCTTTACCGACTCGCTGCTCGGCGCCTGACCGCTATGCCCGACGCGGCAGACCGCACGGATTCCCAGCCTGCTTCGCGGCGCGACGTGCAGTGGATGCAATGCGCGCTCTCCCTCGCACGCCAGGGTGTGGGGCTCGCCTCTCCCAATCCAACTGTGGGCTGCGTGCTGGTGCGGGAGAACCGCATCGTCGGCCGTGGCTATCACCAGTATGCGTATCGCGATCACGCAGAGTTCGTGGCCCTAGCCCATGCCGGGGAAGCCGCGCGCGGCGCCACGGCCTACGTCACGCTCGAACCTTGCAGCCACTACGGCCGCACCGGCCCATGCGCACGCGCCTTGGTGGACGCAGGCGTCACTCGGGTGGTAATCGCCACCGCGGACCCCAACCCGGTGGTGAATGGTCGTGGCATCGCCATGCTGCGCGATGCCGGGGTCGAGGTCTCGGTCGGCCTCCTCGAAGCCGAAGCACGTGCGCTGAACGATGCCTTCGCGCACTTCATCCGCAGTCGCACACCGCTGGTCTCGCTTAAGATCGCGGCCACGCTCGACGGCCGCATCGCTCCGCCTCCGGACCGGCATCCGGAGCGTGCCTTTTTTCCCATCACCGGTGCGGCATCGCGCGAACGTGTACAGGAGTTGCGCCACGCGCACGACGCACTGCTCACCGGTCTGGGCACGGTGCTCGCGGACGATCCACTACTGACGGATCGCAGCCAGCGTCCGCGTCGGCGTCCGCTGTTGCGTATCGTGCTCGACTCACAGTTGCACCTGCCGCTCACGTCGCGCATTCTCGAAGGCGTGGACGATGATCTGCTGTTGGTCACGCGGAGTGAAGACCGCGGACGCCGGCAGGCACTCATCGATCGCGGCGCACGTGTGTTAGAGATCGATACGCAGTCGGAGGGCGGCATCTCCCTGCGTGCTCTGCTCGTGCAGCTTGGCCAGCAGGAGATCACGAGCGTGATGATCGAAGCCGGCGCTCGACTGAACCGCAGTGCGCTTGTCGCGAATGTCGTCGACAAGCTCTACCTCTTCCAGGCGCCGCGCTTTCTCGGCCCGGAAGCCGTACCCATGCTGGCTGGGGCGAATGCACCCAGCCTGCCCCGCCTCATGCGCTCGCGTACCGAACGCATAGAGGACGACACACTGATCGAGGGGTATTTTCAGGATCCGTGGGAGCTGTCTGCAGAGGCTCGAAAATAGGGCAAGTAACGTTTACTCCGTGCTGCCCTATGCCTTGGCCGGCTGCCCCGGATTGGAAATATTCTCAAGCACCCGGTTGATCGTGCTCTCGGTTGGATTGTTGGCCAAATGCAGCACGCGGGCAGCTTTGCTGATGGTCTGGCAGAGTTGAAACCGGTTGGGGATCTCTTTACTGGCGGAATAGACGAGTGACGAACGCAGTGTGGGCCTCCTCGGCCTGTTGCGTAGGAGCGCTGAGCAGACGTCGCTGGAAGTGTGCTTGATCTAGTCAGGCTAAGGGTATAGCTCTAGTCTACGCTATGCAATTTTCCCGATGCTGGGATGTGCGGGAACATCACTCGGCGTGGCCTTTCCTGAATGAAAGGCCACAAAGGCCTTCGTTGGTCCTTCTACACCTACAGGAAAACTGCTATACGGCCTTGCGGGCGACCGCGACGCGTGGAATGGACTGCAGGTCGTGGATGAACTGAACCTCGCCGAAGCCGGCCGCGTGCAGCAGCGCGTCGATGGCATCCTGCTGGCCGTGGCCGATCTCCAGCAACAGGTGGCCACCGGGATCGAGCGCCGCAGCCGTCTGTGGGATGAGCCGCCGGTAGATGTCCAGACCGTCTGCGCCTGCAAACAGCGCCAGCGGCGGTTCGTAGTCACCGACCTGCGCCTCCAGCACCTCGTGGGCAGGCACATATGGCGGATTGGAGACGACGCAGTCGAAACGTTCTTCGGAGACCGCGGCAAATAAGTCCGAGGCAACGAAGCGGATGCGCTCTGCGGCGCCGAGCGCCTGTGCATTCCACCGGGCGACGCCCAGGGCTTCACACGAGATGTCCGTTGCTGCAACAGCGGCATCCGGAATCTCCAGCGCCAGGGTCACTGCCAGGACTCCCGAGCCGGTGCCGATGTCTAGAATGCGTCGCGGCTGCGGCCGGATCCCCAGCACGGCCTCGATCAGGTGCTCCGTCTCCGGCCGCGGAATCAAGACCGCTGGAGACACACGAAAGGGCCTCCCGTAGAACTCCTGCACCCCGGTGATGTATTGCACTGGCTCATGCCGGGCCCGCCGCGCTATCGCATCGCGGTACGCGCTCGCCTGCGCATCGTTAAGTGTGCGATCCGGGTGCGTCAGCAGCATTGTTCGATCGATACCGGCGCAGTGCAGCAGCAGCAGTTCCGCGTCGCGGCGCGCGGCGGCATGGGATGTGAGGTGCGCCGTAGCTTCTGCCAGTGCCTGGGCAAACGGAATCATAGACAAGTCGATCTCGACAGAATGCTATACTTGGGACAACGCTTAGCAAGGGTGATGCGTTTCGACGTATCCCAAATGCGGCCAGCAGGCTGGCCCACGGCGCTCCGATGAGCGTCCTAGCCCGACCCAGAGCGTTACCTTCACCGCGTGTCGAGTTGAGGGAGTTCGCGAAGTCCCAGCCTTTCAACGCAGGCGCTTCCTGAACGCAAGGATCGTGTGGCAAGAGCGGAGGCTGGCGGTATTAATGCCAGTCGGTAGTGACCAGAAGTCCCCACCGTTTTTCCCTTACGTACAAAGAAGAACAGCGCACTGCCCCGAGCGTTCTCTATTGAGAGAATGACACGCGATCGGACCAGGCAACAGCGCATGTCGCGTATCGCGGCTGAATGCACGTGTGTGCCGCCGGCGATGCTATAGGAAACCAAGTTGAATTTATTTTCAGAAATGCCTTTTTCTCCGCTGGTGCAGAAGCGCCTGGCGGCTGGAAACTTTATTACGCCCACGCCTGTGCAGGCGGGTGCGATTCCCCCCGCGCTCGAAGGCCGCGATGTCATGGCCACAGCGCAGACCGGTACCGGTAAAACGCTTAGCTTCATGATCCCCATCATCGAGCGGTTGCAGAAGGTGCAGGGCAAGCAGATCACCGCGCTGGTTCTGCTGCCCACGCGCGAGCTCGCCATGCAGGTGGAGAAGGTCTACCGCCAGCTCATGCCGGAAGGCAACATGCGCGTCGCTCTCGTGGTTGGAGGCCTGGCCGAAGGCCCCCAGCTCGATGCGATGCGCCGTGGTGTGCGTCTCGTCGTCGCAACGCCGGGACGTTTGGAAGACTTCATCGATCGCAAGCTCGTAAAGCTTGACGGCGTAGAAGTGCTGGTGCTGGATGAGTGCGATCGGATGCTCGACATGGGATTCAAGCCCTCCATCAAGCGCATCGTCGGTAAGCTGCGTGCCGAGCGGCAGACGCTCTGCTACTCCGCCACGCTGAATCCGGAGATGCGCGAGGTGACCCGCGAATATCTCAAAGACCCGGTGCGCATTGACATCTCGACCGAGCTGAAGCCGGCGGACAATGTCGCCCTACAGATGTTTGAGGTCGCGAAGGACAAGAAGCCCGAGCTGCTGGAGCATCTGTTGTCCACCCACGAGGGCAGCTTCCTGGTCTTCACCCGCACCAAGCACGGCGCCGATCGTCTGGCCAAGCGGCTCAGCCGCGTCGGCCACAACGCGGCACGCATTCACGGCGACCGCACGCAATCGCAGCGTGTTGCCGCGCTCAAGAGCTTCGCCGATGGATCCAACCGTGTGCTCGTCGCGACGGACGTGGCGGCGCGCGGCATCGATGTGCCGCACGTCGCGCACGTCGTCAACTACGACCTGCCCAAGGAGCCTGAAGACTTCGTGCACCGCGTGGGCCGCACCGGACGCGCCTCACGCAGCGGCACGGCGCACACCTTCGCGATGCCCGAGGAGCGCAACGATGTGAAGCGGATCGAGCGTAAGCTGTCCGTCACCATGAAGCGTTTCAAGGTCAGCAACGCCACTGGCCACGCCGCCGCGCAGCCCGTCGGCAAGTAGCAACCACGGAAGCGAAACAAACCAAGGCGCGGAGATTATCTCCGCGCCTTGGTTTTGTCTGTCGCTCTACTGCGTCATCTGTTCGCGTAGCGTTGCCGGCTCCTGCCCCAGCCACTCATAGTTCTGCGCCGTGCTGTCAAACAGCGATGAGGTCTTGAACGGCTCATATTTGCCATGCGCGGCGGCATCGCGTGTCTTCTCCAGTAAGGCCGCGAGCTGCTCATCGGTCAAGGGCTGAAATGTCCGCGCTGCCTCGAATGCCTGGTCGAGTATCTCCATACTATCGATGCCGGTGATGACAACCGACGTCGGCTGATGCAGTGCGAAGTGCAGACACTCCAGTGCTGTCACCGTCTTCGACTTCAGGATGAAGCCGTCGCCCATGGTCTTCATCGCCAGCACACCCACGCCGCGGCGCACCAGCTCGGGAACCACCAGCTTCGTAAATGAACGAAAGTGCGCATCCATCACGTTCACCGGCATCTGCGCTGTGTCGAAGTGGAAGCCGTGCTGCTCCGCCACCTCCAGCATTTGCAGGTGGATGTGCGGATTCTTGTGGCCGGTAAAGCCAATGAAGCGCAGCTTGCCCGCCTGCTTGGCATCGAACATTGCCTCCTGCGCGCCTTCGGCGGCAAAGATCCGGTCGGGATCATCGAAACGCAGGATCTCGTGATGCTGCACCAGATCGATATGGTCGGTGCGCAGCCGTGCCAGCGACTCGTCAATCTGCTTGCCGGCCAGCTTCTTCGTCCGCCCATCGATCTTCGTCATCAGGAACGCACGCTGGCGGTAGCCATCCTGCAGGGCCTTGCCCATGCGCAGTTCGCTCGTGCCTCCGTTGTAGTCCCAGGAATTGTCCAGAAACGTAATGCCACGGTCGAGCGCGCTGCGGATCAAGCGGATCGCGAGCGCTTCATCCACGCTGGGCAGTCCGATGTGGTGGCCGCCCATGCCGATGGCGGAGACCTCTTCGCCCGTGGTGCCAAGCTTGCGGCGGGGCATTTCATTCTGGTTGGACACGTCGGTCTCCTCTGCAGTTACGCTGCTGCGAGGTTGGATGCGGGGGCGGCCGTTCAAATCAAATAGGCGGGAGGCACGAAGCTACATTCGTTCGATCTGGACGAACACAGCATCCGCCGAGCGCCCATAGCCAAGCCGCTCGTACACGGCAAGGGCACGCGCATTGGCCCCGGCGACGTGGAGAAATGGGACGTCGCCATCGGCAAGGATGGCCGCCGATACCTCGCGCGTCAGCCGTTGCGCATAACCACGGCCAAGATGCGCCGGATGCGTGCACACCGCGCTTACCTCGCGATATCCCGGAACTGCCAGCCGCTCTCCCGCCATCGCAACCAGCTCACCGTCGATGTGGATGCCACGATAGCGGCCCATCTCCGGCGTGCGCATGCCGAAGAATCCGGGAAACGCGATGGCCTTCAGCGCGTTCATCGCGGCCGCATCCTTCACTGTATCGAGCAGGACAGACGGTATGTCGCCGTCTCGTGATGTTGCATCACCGGCCGCTGTCTCGTGCAGCATCATCTGGAATCCGGGGATGCGGCGACTCTCGCGCCACTGTGCAGGATCGAGAGCCGGCGGCTCCTCAAACAGCCAGACACGTTCTCCGGGAGCCACCAGTGCGGTCAACCCGGCAATCGCCTCGAAACTCTGATCGCGCAGGCCAACCAGGGGACACACCTCGGGATAGTACCGCCGCGCAGCGCCGTCACCATAGGCGAGGTGCTGCTGACGCGTCGTTGCCGCATGCCAGACCGTGTTCTTGATCGCCGGATACGTATTCGGATACGTATTCATGGTAGTTGCATGAATGTCATCGTCAACAGAAAGCAGATTGGAGTCTTTGTGAGTCATACACGGAAGCGTAGCCGCTGCCAGGCTATCGGCACACTCCGAACCTTGCCGTAGAACTGTGACGATCATCCTCGTTGCCGTTACGAAACGCCAGTTACGGTGCCGGAAGCATCGACATCCAACTGCTCTGCGCGCGACACCGTCGGCAGCCCCGGCATCAGCATCATGTTGCCGGAGATGACCACCAGAAATCCGGCGCCCGCGGATAGTGCGATGTCAGAGACGTGCAGGTCCCAGCCTGTCGGTGCGCCGGCGAGCTTCGGATCGTCGGACAGCGAGTACTGCGTCTTCGCGATACACACCGGCAGCGTGCCGAAGCCCCATTGGCGATAGCGTTCCAGCTTCTGCGCCGCCTGCTCGCTGAACATCACGTCGCGACCGCCGTACACCTGCTGCACGATCTTGCGGATCTTCTCTTCCACCGCATCGCTCGGTGCGTAAATCGAAGTAGCCGTCGGCTCCGGATGCTCGTCGATGGTGCGCACCACCACGCGCGCCAGGTCTGCTGCACCTTCGCCGCCACGCGTGAATGCGTCCGTGATGGCATGTGGAAGACTCTGCTGCACGCACCAGGCCTTCAATTGCGCATGCTCTTCCGGTGTGTCGGCAGGGAAGTGATTGATAGCCACCACGACCGGCACCTTAAAGTTCCGCAGAGTCTCGACATGCCGTGCCAGGTTCGGCAGTCCGGCCTCGAGCGAGCCACCACCCTGGTTCTTCAGCGACTGCGCGGTCGTCACCAGCACCGCGACAGAAGGACGAATCCCTGACGTGGGCATCACGATGTCGAAGTATTTCTCCGCGCCCAGGTCCGCTGCAAAGCCTGCTTCATTCACGGCGTAATCGGCCAGCCGCAGGCCCATCTGCTGCGAGACAATGCTCGATGTGCCGTGCGCGATGTTGCCGAAGGGCCCGGCATGCACGAAGGCCGGCGTGCCGTCCGTTGTCTGCACCAGATTGGGCTCCAGGGCCTCGGCCAGCAACGCCATCATGCCGCCCGTAGCCTTCAGATCGCGCGCTGTCACCGGCTGTCCGCTGCGGTTCGCGCCCACCACAATGCAATCCAGACGCTGCCGCAGGTCCTCGCGGCTGCCGGCCAGCGCCACAATGGCCATCACCTCCGACGCCGCTGTGATCACGAATCCCGTCGCCCGGTTCGCACCCTCCCGCTTGCCGCCTGCCGAGACGACAATCTTTCGCAGCGCGCGATCGTTCATGTCCATCGCACGTGGCCATGTGATCGCGTCCGGGTTAAGCTCGAGCGCATTGCCGTGGAACAGGTGCGTATCCACTAGCGCAGCCAGCAGGTTGTGCGCAGCTGTGATGGCGTGGAAGTCGCCATGGAAATGCAGGTTGATCTTGGTCGCCGGCTCCACCTGCGAGCGGCCGCCGCCGGCGGCTCCGCCCTTCATGCCGAAGACCGGCCCCAGCGACGGTTCACGCGAGGTGAGGATTACGCTCTTGCCGATGTGCGCCAGCCCCTGCGTGAGCCCGATGGAGGTCACCGTTTTGCCCTCGCCGGAGACGGTCGGTGTTGTCGCCGTAACCAGAATGAGCCGCCCACGTGTTCGAAAGGCCGCGTCGGTCAGCAGGTCGAGCGAGACCTTGGCGCCATAGCGCCCAATGGGCTCGTAGCGATCCTCGGGGAGGTGGAGCTTCTCGGCGATGGCGCGAATGGGTAGCAGGGTTTGTGGCGAAGTCATGTTGCATCCAGCCTAGAGCATTTTCACTGTAGGTATAGAGACGAGCGCGATGATCCGCGCAGCTTTTCCGTCAAGAACACATAGAGCGAGTGTCCACTCATGCCGTGCCGGGTGTTGATCCGGTTGCGGATAATCCCTGTTTCGGAGGAAGCGCGCGCAGTACGAACCACGCCAGCAGCGGAATTAGCAACAGCACTTCGATCCACAAGGCACGGTTGTGCAGGCGAAGCGTGAAGAATGCCCCGCACGTTGCGCCGGCCAAGAATGCAAAACAGATGCCGCCGAAGTCACGAATCCGGGAAGCCATCTCCGGTGACCGTTTGCCTGAGAACCAATCGAAGACGCTCTCACTCAGCGTTCGGAGATTTCCCGTGGTAAAGGTTGAGTTATAGCGAGTGCCATTCACCTCGTTGAAGATCTCTACCTGAATGGAAGCGACGAACGCGATCACCAGCGTGATCCAGAAATTGGACGCGGTCGGCGGCAGCATGGCGATGGCGGCGAAGACCATGATCTCCAGTGCCAGCACCACTGTGTAGAGATACGGGACGCGGCGCACGACCGCAGGCACAAGCAGTGCGCGGGCAAAGGAGATGCCTGCGAGAAAGGCGAGGATCGGTGGCAGATGCCGCATGGAGTGCAGTGAGCCGGTGACGATCCCGAGGCCCAGCAGGACGACATTGCCCGTCTGTGCATTTGCAAAGACATGCCCGTGACCCACGTAGGTGAAGGCGTCCAGGTAGCCGCCGACCAGCGCCAGTGCAAAGCTGGTCGTCATGTGCGCGGCGTGCGCCGCATCGCGAGGCTGGACCGTCGGCATGTGGCGATTGTAGGTGCAGGGTTGTGAGAAAGCTCCATCGCCAGCCCAGTCTCGCGGGAATCCAGCCCTTGCACAATCGTCATCCCGACCGAAGCAGCGTAGCTGCGAAGCGGAGGGATCGGCTGTTGCCTCATCGCTGTTGTCTCATCATTGTGGTCTCAGAATTGACCCGACAGAATTGACACACCAGAATCGACACACCAGATGAGCTCTCTCCCCCAGAGGAAACGCGGATTCAACTCCCCGGCAGCTTCAACTGTTCGGCGGCGGGTAGATCGCCCTCAGGACGAAAGCAGGCGCGGCAGCGCGCTTCATAGACGCCCGCTGCGCCCACCACGACCAGTCGCTGGTTCGTACCCAGTCGTTGGGTATGGATCGCGGGCGCACCGCACAGCATGCACACCGCGGCGAGCTTCACGACCTCGTCGGCAATCGCCATGAGTGCGGGCAGCGGAGCAAACGGTTCGCCGGCGAAGGTAGTGTCCAGGCCCGCCAGCACCACGCGCTTGCCGCGATGCACGAGATCCATCGTCAGCCCGACCAGCGAGTCGTCGAAGAACTGTGCCTCATCGATACCCACGACGTCGATCGCATCGAGAGCAGGAAAGAGTGCATCGCGGAGCCGCTCGACGTTCGGGACCGCTGCTGCCTCGATCGTCTGCGCGCTATGGGAGGCAATCGCATCGGGCTGATAGCGCAGATCGATATCCGGTTTGAAGCTGGCCACGCGCAGCCGCGCAATCTGCGCTCGTCGGAGCCGTCGGATCAGCTCCTCGCTCTTGCCGGAGAACATCGGTCCGGTGATCACTTCCACGCGGCCCGGCTGCAGGTCTGCCTCCAGAGCGCTGCCGTGCTGTTGTGCTGTCCGTGTCATGCGTCTCTTGCAGGTGTCTGCTCGAATGGTGAATGTTCAGGAGGCAGCAGTGTACCTGCTGTGTCATGCGGCGATCAGGACTACCGCTACCAGCGCCAGGACGAGACCGGCGGCCTGGCTGCGCGTCGTGCGCTCCTTCAGCAGCCATGCGGCCAGCAGGATCGTCGACGCCGGATAGAGCGAGCTAAGCACTGCCGCGATATCCAGGCGGCCCAGCCGCGTCGCGACGGTGTACAACGTATTGCCGCTGGCGTCGAAGACGCCCGCTATGGCGATCAGGCCAACCACACTCCAGCCTGGCCACCCCAGGCGTCGCGGTCTTTTGCCGGCACCGCCACGTGTGTGGGAATCTGGGAAGTTTGCAGCGCCGCGAACGCCGTCTGCCCGGCGCATCGTGATCAGCGTCACCCCTGCGGCCAGCGCGCAACTCGTCACGCGCGAGAAGGCCAGCGGCCACAGCACGCCGCCACGCCCTGCCAGCTTCAGCAGGATAAACAGGCAGCCGAAACTTACCCCTGCGGCCGCTCCCAGCAGGATGCCCTGCTTCGACGAGGCCGCTCCGGGTGCGCGGGCAATCATCCAGATCGCCACGCCTGCCAACGCAATGCCGAGGACCTGCCGGTTCTTCGGCAGCCCCTCCGTAGCAAAGGCCCACAACACCGGCAATATCGCGGCCAGCACACCGCTCACTGCCGCGGTAAGCCCCATGCTGCCCAGCGCCAATGCTTTATAAAGCACCATCACGCCGGTGCCGCATGCGAGGCCGGCCAGCGCGCCATAGAGTGCAGACTGTGGATCCGGCAGCTTGGAGGCATGGATCAGTGCGAGCGATACGAGCAGTACCAGGCTAAGCCCGTGCGATGCCGTCACCACCGCGGACGAAGGCAGTCGCCGCGCTGCCACGCCGCCCACAAAATCGCTCGTACCCCAGATCGCCGCCGAGGCGATGCTGAACCCGACGGTGGCCGCGCCATTGGACATGCCCGCGGCCCCGCCGTTCCCCAGGATCATCGTTGCAGCGCGGCGTTTGGATAGTAGCCCGGCGGAGCATGGACATCCAGGTTGGGCCGCTCCACATGCACGTCGAGCGTGCGATAGCGGCTATTCAACAACGACTCGTGGCTCAGGTAGCCCAGCGTGTACTGGGTGCGGATCTCTTTCGCGATGATCTGGAAGCTGCGCTCCATGCCATCGGCAGAGAACTGCGCCTCCAGTACACCGCCAGTCGCATTCGCGTAGCGAGGCATTACGTTGGTGGCCGGGATGAGCGGCAGATGCACCTTGTCCAGATAGCCGAAGCCGAACTCCGCCGCTTCCCCTACCATGGTGCCGTATACGCTCTCGTTGTTCGTCTGCAGGAAGCGGATGACCTCGCGAACACTCGCCTTCGACCGCATATCCTTGCCGTCGCTGATGACGTAGATCACCCGACGCCTCTCTCGCGGACGGGTCTGCAGTTCTCTGCCTGCGGCCAGGATGGCGTCGGAGAGCGTGTGCGTCTCGCGCGGGATGTTCAGCTCCAGCGCGTTGGTCATGTGGCCGTTTACGTTCGGGTCCACGATCTTGCCGTTGATCGTCGGCCCCTGCGCGGACAATGGACCGCCGCCGCTGGGCACACCCATGTCCGTGCCCTCTTTTTTCGAGCGATCAAGCACCGCCGGAAGCCGCGCACCCTGGATCGCGGTAAAGCTCGTCTGCATGGTCACGCCATTGCCATAGGTGAAGACGGCGGCCTCGTCCTGCGGCGTAAAGGCGCCCTGGATCGCAGAAAGGCTGTCGTTCACCTTCTTCATCGTGTCCTTCTGCAGGCTCTGATCGATGACAAATGCCACCGAGAGCGGCACCGGATCCACACTGAAGAAGTTCATGCTCTGCCGGTGGCCGTTTTCATAGACGCGGAAGTCACGCCAGGTAAGGCCGGCCACTTGGTGATGGTTCTTGTCCAGCACCGTCGTGGGCACCAGGATCTGCGTCGTATTCATGACGATCTTGAACTGGCTCGCCTCTTCTTGCGTCTTCGGAATGTAGGGGGCCTGTTCCTGGGGTGGACCGTCCGGGTTTGGAGCATTTGAGGATGCAGCCGGCGGAGCCTGTACCTGGTCCTCGTCTGGTGTGGGGGCCTGCGCCTTGCCGGGGGCCACCTGCCGGGTCAGGTTCCTTAAACTGTCATCGCTCTGACCGGGTGCTGCGCTGGGGGCGTCCGGCATGCTCTGCTGCGAGCCGCTGCTCTGGGCGCCGCCGTTGTCCTGAGACCCGCTACTCGGGGAGCCGGACGTGCTCTGTTGCGCGCCGGGCGCACTCGGCAGCGAACCGCTGCTCTGTTGTGCCACGCCGACGGCCAGTCCCGCCAGAGGAACCGCCGCTACCAGACTCCATGCCCACTGCCTTCCGCCCAAAGCTCCTCCAACACCGTTTCCGGGGCCATCCCGCCTGCACCTGCGCATCGCCTCACGCAGGACTGCGTATCGGAATAGATGCAATGACGCGATGCCGTGGCCTACACGACCTCTGTCAGCCTACCAGAGAGACCGGCCTCCGCCACGGAGGCCAGCGGGTCAGCGAGTCAGCAAGTCGGCAGGTCAGCCAAAAGAAGGAGTCGCGAAGAGGTCGCTGCGCACTGATTTGGTGCCTGCTCGACTCCTATACGCCGCGAATCGACCGACTCTTCCTGCCCTGGCGGTTCTTTGGCTGGCTTGCCGACTTGCTGACCCGCTGATTCTCCCCGCCAACGTCCCTGCCGCGCTATCGTCTAACCAGTGACCACCATGCGCCGCGCCCTCACGCTCCTGTTTCTCCTCGCCGCATTCGTGCTGCCCGCAGCGCGGCTGCACGCGCAGGCCGCTCCCTCGCCAGACGGCGCCCCGCAGGGGCCGCCCGGTGACCCCAACGGCAATGACGACACCTCGCAGTCCGTGGCTACCTTCCGCCAGAACGTCAACCTGGTCTCGCTCTACTTCAATGTGCGCGACAAGAAAAACATGCTCATCCCGCACCTGACTCGCGACGACTGCCAGGTCTATGAAGACAAGCAGCTGCAAAAGCTCAAAAACTTTACCGCAGAGGTTGATCAGCCACTCACCCTCGGCATCTTGCTCGATACGTCGGGCTCGCAGCAAAACGTTCTGCCGCTCGAACAGCAGACCGGCTCGGAGTTCCTGAAGCGCATCCTGCGGCAGAAGGACGAGGCCTTCCTGATCTCTTTCGATGTGGATATCGATCTGCTCTCCGACTACTCGTCCAACCCAAGCGCCCTGTCTCGCGATATGGACAAGGCACAGATCAACGTCGGTACCGGCGGCATGACGACCGGCCCGCTTCCCACCTCCGGCGCACCGAAGGGCACCGTGCTCTATGACGCAGTGGTCGAGGCGGCGCACGATAAGCTGGCCAGCGAGACTGGCCGCAAGGCCATGATCCTGCTGACGGATGGCGAGGATCAGGGCTCGCGCGCCAAAGTGCAGGACGCCATTGAGGCCGCGCAAAAGGCCAACACCATGGTCTACGTCCTGCTCATCGCCGACCGCCAGTTCTACGGGCGAGGCACCTACACCATCGGCTACAGCGGCGACTCCCAGATGCACCGGCTTGCCGAAGCCACCGGCGGCCGCGTCATCGATGTCGGGAACAATGGCAGGAAGATGGAGGCCGCCTTCCAGCAGATCGAAGACGAACTGCGCACCCAATACGTCGCCAGCTACACCCCGTCCAACGACAAAACCGACGGCACCTACCGCAAGATCGACATTCAGTGTCACCAGCGGGATGAAGCGCTGAAAGTGCAGTCCCGCAAGGGCTATTACGCCATTGCACCGGAGGATTGAGCGGCGCAGCCATTGATTCGACTGCATTTGCCACATTTTCGGTGCGGTCGGCAAGGGGATTTCGAACTTTCGGGTCACAAAGGTAATGACGGATCGCTGGTGACCCGTTGTATACTGAAGCTGCGTTCGAATTGGACAGGTTTTGCTAGTTCTGTATCTGCAGTTCTCTACTTGCCGAGACCGATCTTGAATTCAGCGTCACAACTCAGCAGTAAAGGACACAAGCAATATGGAACAGGGAACAGTGAAGTGGTTTAACGACGCCAAGGGTTTCGGATTCATCAGCCGCCAGAGTGGCGAGGATGTTTTCGTTCATCACACCGCCATTCAGGCACAGGGCTTCCGCACCCTCCAAGAGGGTCAGGCAGTTCAGTTCAACGTGGTGAAGGGCCCCAAGGGCTGGCAGGCAGAGAACGTTCAGCCTCTGTAAACCGCACCGCAACATCGCGAAGGGGACGGCCTCGGTCGTCCCCTTCGTCGTTTCCAAATGTATTTCGTCTGCCGGACGGCTACCAAAGCCGGCACTGCACCAACGAAAAGCAAACCGCGTGCCCGCATCCTAACGAAGTTCGCTAGGGTGGGACGACGAACACCCGACGAGCACGCTTTCCATGCAGCGGCAATCAGTGGCATCGACCAAAGGGAGCAGCCTGCTCCCAATACGCCCGTGCAGCCGGCACTCTAACGCAAGACGTAGGCCACCGGTTGCAGCGGCTTCTTGTCCAGCGGCTCGTGGCTCATCTCGCGGATGCTCAGCTCGATGTTCAGTGAGATCGCATCCAGCGCCAAGTCGTTTTCGTCGCGATTGAACGGCATCTCCAACTCGGCGGCCAAGGAGTCCAGTTCAATAAACGAATACGCCAGCACCACAGAAACCACTGGCGTCATCCACTCGATCGAATCCACTAACCCAAACGGCAGCAGCGCGCAGTAAAAATAGACCACCCGGTGGATCATCACCGAGTAGCCGAAGGGAACGGGCGTTGAGGCAATCCGCTCGCATGCGCCCAGGATATCCGACAGCGCTACCAGGTTGCGGTCGATCGCCGTCATGGTGATCTCCCCGAAGTCCCCTCGCCGCTGCCGCTCGGATACCCATTCGCCCATCGCACGCAGGATGATGAAGGGTTTGTAGCGCGAGCGGTCTACCTCTTCGGCCAATTCGGGCGGCAGCAACTCCGCACTGCGCGCAAACGTGTCGCCGCGCAGTTGGTCGCGCATCGCATAGGTGAAGGCCACCAGCATGTCGATAAACTGCCGCTTGTCCGCTGCGTCGCCGGTCATGGTGAGCACTTGGCGAGTCAGCGTGCGCATGGTATTCACCAGCGCGCCCCACAGCTTGCGTCCCTCCCACCAGCGGTCGTATGCCGAGCTGTTGCGGAAGCCTAGGAAGAGGGCCAGCGCGACGCCGACCAGCGTGAACGGTGTCGCATTCAGCGGCACCTTGTGGGCAAAGATGGTGCCTTCCGTCCACACCGCCAGGACGCTCAACCCAGCCACGATCAGCAACTGCGGCAGCATCTGTTTCATCATCGAGCCACGCCAGACAAACAGCATGGTCCACCAATTGGACTTGAAACGGACAATCATGATGGCATTGGACGCAGAAACGGGGAGCGGCGATGCGTGCCATCGCGACTCCCCGGCCTTCCGTTTCGGTCTCGTCTCATCCATAGGTTCGAATCGGCGGTCTTCCGTAGTCGTCCTGCGTGAAGCGAAGGACATGCAGTTGTCTGCAACGCTACCCCAACGGGTGCCCCTCGATAAGGAGGAAGGTTGTTGTCAAGCCGCACCTCACGGCTGCGGTGCGTGAGCACCGCAGCCGTTGCCAGAGAGAGGTTGCGGACCAGAGCTCTGGGAACGTCCTGCTGCATCACCACACGGTGGTCTTAGCGCCCCACCAACCATCGATACGGCCATCGACTCCAGGCCATGATGCGTCCATGCGGACATCCAGCCTAGTGCTGGATGCGAGAGCGCTCATTCAATCCTGCGGCCTGGAGGCGGCTCTTCTGCTGCAAACCCCGGTTCAGAGCCAGATGCTGCAACCCGTTCTTCAAAAACCACTGACTGTTGCCGCACGCCTCCACTCCCACCAGCGCCGGCACCGCCAGACCCCAATAAAACCGCTCTTCCTCACCATCCCCGTCGACCAGCCTGCGCTCGGTCAACTCACCGGTCTCCACATCGAAAACCGCTACCTGCTGCCACGCCGGATGAAAATCACAACCTACAATCTGCATAGAAGGCTTCTCCCGATCCAGCAGCTCATGGTCCGCAACCACAAAACTACTCGATCGCTGAAGCCTTCCTCCTTATCCCATCAATCCTGGCAACGCCAGGGTGGGATGGCGCCTACGCACGACCCGCAACCAGCACACTCTCGCTACAATGCCGCAGAGACCACCATGCTCCGACTTCGTCCCGCATTCTTCGCGCTTCTATTCGGCGCCATGAACCTCGCGGCTCAGCCCACACCAAAACCAGCCGCAACCGTCGCCCCCATCCGCGATTTCTACCGCGCCGGCCTCGAACGCAACGGCATCGTGGGCAGCACACTCGTTCTCGTCGAGGACGGGCACGTCGTATTGGATGAGCCATACGGCAAGCAATCGCTCACACCGCCGCATCCCGTCGACGAGCAGACCACCTATCACTGGGCATCCGTCACCAAGTCGCTTACCGGTATCGCCATCATGCAGCTGCGCGATCGCGGCCTGCTCTCACTCGATGATCCGCTCACGAAGTACGTACCGGAACTCAACGCGGTCCATGATCCTTATGGTCCCGTATCGGCGATCACGGTGCGGCAAGCCATGTCGCATTCGAGCGGCCTCCGCGATGCCACCTGGCCCTGGCGCGACCAGGAGTGGCAGCCCTTCGAACCGACGCAGTGGTCGCAGATCGTCGCCATGTTGCCCTACACCAGCGTCGACTTCGCACCCGGCTCACGCTATCGATACTCAAACCTGGCTGTCGTCTTCCTGGGCGAGATCATCGAGCGGCTCTCCGGCGATAGCTTCGAGGTCTACATGGAAAAGAACGTCCTCGGACCGCTGGGCATGACACACAGCTACTACGACCGCAGTCCGGTCACCCTGCTTCCCTACCGATCGCACAGTTGGGATCGCAAGAACGGCAAACTCATGGAAGATCCCTTCGACTTCGATACCGGCATTACCCGCGCCAATGGCGGCCTCAACGCGCCCATGTCCGACATGGTGCGTTATCTGCGGTTTCTGCTCGGCGACCCCGCGCATTCCGCAAGCCCCGTGCATTCCGCAAGCTACGAGGCGATCCTCAAGCGATCGTCTCTTGAAGAGATGTGGCATCCGATCCTGCCTGTCACACCTGACGATGACTTTCCCTCGCGTCCAGGCGCGAATGACGAAGTGGCTGCCAGCTTCTTCGTCCACACCGACCACACCATCCGATTAATCGGGCATCCCGGCTGGCAGAACGGCTTTCGCAGCCAACTCAACTTCGACCCCATTCATCATCGCGGTTATCTGGTGTCGTACAACACGGACGCACAGGACGCGACGCAGAACACGCGTACCTTCAACATCGAACTCCGCGACTATCTCATCGACCACTTCTTCACCCAGAGATGAAGCAGTCCGCATAAAATCAGGAGAGACCGAGAAGCCATGCCCAAGTTCGAAGATTCGCTCAAGCAACTCGAAACCATCGTCCATCAACTGGAGAAGGGGGATCTTCCACTAGAGGACTCCATTAAGCTTTTTGAAGAGGGGATGCATCTTTCGTCGGTGTGCAAGCAGGAACTGGACGCTGCTGAGGGCAAAGTGCAGGTGCTGATGAAGCAGCGTGACGGTTCGATGAAAGCAGAGCCATTTCCCCCGCAGAAATAGAAATAACGCCCCGGGCTTTATCAAACAGCCTGTCCGCAAACAGTACATCAGGATTCATCGATCCCTGCCGCGTATGCTATGCATCTACGTAGATGCCGAGGTCGACGCGGGCAACTCATCGGATCGGATGCCCTCCATCAGACCACGGCCACTTTTTCAGGCACAGGAGATGCAGGATGCAGATCGCAATGGTGGGTTTAGGGCGCATGGGCGCGAATATGGTGCGGCGCTTGACGAAGGGCGGCCACGAGTGCGTCGTCTACGACCGCAGCGCGGACGCGGTACACGCCTTAGTAAAAGAAGGTGCGACTGGCTCCTCCTCGCTGCAGGAGATGGTCTCGAAGTTGAAGACGCCGCGCGCCGTGTGGCTTATGGTGCCAGCCGGTGTGGTCGATGACACCGTCAAGGACCTCCAGCAACACCTGCAGGCGAACGACATTATTATCGACGGCGGAAACTCCTACTATGTCGACGACCTCCGGCGCGCCGAGGCCGTGGCTAAGCTGAAATTGAAGTGGGTGGACGTAGGTACCAGCGGAGGCGTCTTCGGCCTGGATCGCGGCTACTGCCTGATGATCGGCGGCGACGACGCATCGGTGAAGTACCTTGACCCCATCTTCAAGACCCTGGCGCCCGGCATTGGATCGATTGATCGCACTCCAGGGCGAGACAAAGCGGCCCCGACGACGGCGGAGGAGGGTTATCTGCACTGCGGACCTCCAGGCGCGGGCCATTTCGTCAAGATGGTACACAACGGTATTGAGTACGGCATCATGGCCGCCTACGCGGAGGGACTCAACATCCTGAAACATGCCAACGTCGGCGCAACGGAAGAGACATTCGACGCGGAGACTGCGCCCATGCGCGAGCCCGATCACTACAAGTACGACCTTCCCATTCCAGAGGTCGCTGAAGTGTGGCGTAGGGGCAGTGTCATCGCGTCCTGGTTGCTGGATCTGACGGCAGCGTCGCTGGCGGAATCACCCGACCTTGCCGATTACAGCGGGCGGGTCTCCGACTCGGGCGAAGGGCGTTGGACGACCATTGCAGCCATCGACGAAGGCGTGCCGGCAGATGTCTTGAGCGCGGCTCTGTTCTCCCGATTCACATCGCAGGGAAATGGTCTGTTCGCCAATAAACTGCTATCCGCGATGCGCTACCAGTTCGGTGGTCATAAGGAAAAGAAGTCGGAATAGCATGGCCGCTCTGCCGGGAGATACGGACACGCAGATATCTCTCGGCAGAGCACGACTTATCGTCCCATAACCGCCTTGGAGGTATTCATCTCTGCCTCAGCAACGCGCGCCTGCCATAGAAGCGGGTCGAGCTTGAGAGCTTCCTGAAAATCCGCGCGGGCGATATCTTGGTTGCCCCGATATTGCTCGGCTATCCCCGCCACCAAGTAGTCGTTTGCAACGGCATCCGGCGACTTGGCTTTCTGAATGCATTGCTCAAGCATCCTCTGCGCTGCATCCTTGTGTCCCAGCTTGGCCTGTGCCATTGCCGAAAACACATCCGCCTCCTCAACGCGTTGCCCAGCCGCCTCTCGCCATGCGACTGTTGCTTCGGCTGTCTTGCCCTGCGCCTCAAGCGCCACGCCCAGCCAATAGAGCTGTTCTGTTAGCACAGGCTGCGCCGGCCGTCCTGTACCTAGGTTCTCCGGATACTGCATGGCCTCCTGAAAGGCTTTGACTGCTTGTTCCGGCTCATGCTGGGCCAGCGCTTGCTTGCCTTTTTGCATATTCGCAAAGACAAACATATTGTGGATCACGACGCCTCCTTCCCACGGTTTGAACCGGTGGCTCACAAGGAGCGCAAGCGCCTGATCGGACTTCGACTGCTCAATAAGAAAGAGTGCGTGACGAGCCCGTACAGTGTCGCGGTCTAACACGTCGGCTGGAGTATCCTGGAATAGCTTCGCGCGCGCTGTAATATCGCCTTCTTCCTCGTATATCTTGTCGAGATCCTCATAGAGCCTGTAATCCGCCGGAGCGAGTGCGATGGCGTGAGCGTAGTCACTGCCGGCGCTTGCCAGATCGCGCTGGACGTGCCACTTGTAGACTCCGAGATTACGCAATAGAACTGGATTATCAAATCCTTGCTTGAGCGCGTTCGACCAGAGAGTCGCGGCTTCTTCATACCGCGCATGCGCAAAGAGGAAATTTCCCAGGGCATATTCGGCATGTGTATCGTTCGGGTCCGCATGGATCGCCTCCGTCAGCACCGCCGCATCCGTGATGCGATTAGGAAAGACCTCGGCGATCGGCAATAGAGCCGCCTTTGCACTGTATTCCGCAGCCTGCTTTCCGTTGCCTTCCTGCCGGCTATTCGACGCTAGGTAGTAATAGACCACGGGCGACAGGCTCTGTGCGGGTAGGCTTGCAATCGCTGCGTGCAATACAGCATCGGAGGATTTCCAAACGCCCAGGTCGTGATACCAAGCGGCGACGGCCAAGTAGTTCTCCGGATCGGCGTCCATGGTCTGCGTCCAAGTGCGCCCCCCCACCGAGACAGAAGAAGAAGCACCGTGCACTGCCTCATCCTGCCAGTGCTCTGCGATTGCAAAAGGCAACAGGGGCATCTCCTGACTGGCCTTGGCAGAAGATAATACTGCCACCTGCACCTTCCCGCTTAGACGCTCCGCAACTGCGAGATCCACCAGCGCCAAAGCATCGGATGCGTTGTCCTCGACTGCATGCTGCAAAAGCTCGACTGCCTTTGCGTAGTCCCCTTGGCGGATCGCAATCTCTCCGAGTTGCAAATATGTAGGCGACAGAGGTTGACCGGGTGTAGACGCGGCGCCATAGTGAATTGCCGACCAGAACGAATTCTTGGCAAGTGGCAGCTGACCGGCGGCACGATAGATAAGGCCTGCAGCATAGGCCACTGAGGGATTCGCGCTCTCTCGTTGGAGCGCCTGGTCGATATAACGTTCTGATGCGACAAAATCTGTAGACCGGTAAGCGTACAAAGCCTTCTGGAGTAAAGCTGGGACATATCCAGGGTCGCGCTGCAGCACCTGATCGTAGGTCGTAAGAGCGCCCTGCATATCTCCTCTCTTTTCCAGAAAGACACCATTGAGATAAAGCTGTTCTACCGGTGTTTGCTGGGTTATAGAGAGCGGTGTCTGCAGCGGTTTGCCGGCTAACGCGACAAGGTCTGCATTTCCATCGACCGGAGCGGACGCCGACCATTGCAAGAGCACCCTCTCCGGGGTGGACTTCACTTGAATGCGCAGATCTCTCTTTGCCTGATCGAGGTCCAGAACCGGGATTGTATAAGCAACCGAATGCAGGGACTGTAATTGAATATTGGGAATCTCACGCAGCAGCTTGCTTCCCAGGCTTATCGTCAAGCTAGCCTTTGAAACGTCTGCCACAGGGCTGATAAGTATTTTCACTTCACCTGGCTGGCCCGCACCTTTGCCAATGAAGGTGGCATTCACTGCCATCTGGCTGGTTGCTTCTACAAAGCCTCCATCGAGGCCAGCAACTGGATACCAGTACTCCGTCCACGTCTCGACTCGATGGGGATTCATAAACTCGCGGTACCCTTGGGTAGCAAAGCGCCCGCTTTGAATCTCGTTGTACGGGCCGTCCTCGTCGCTCAGAATGTGGTCCCATATTCGGCCGCTGGGAGCCGTTCCCCAGCTCCACACCTTCTTGCCTGGGTCTTCCCGAAAATCGGCTACGTGCACTACTCCATAGTTGGACTGGTGATAATACACTCCGAAGAAGTCCCGCTGTACGTCGCGGGCAAAGATCGCCATCGCGCTGGGATCGTTCTTATACCAACTCTGATCCACGCCATTCCATGTAGGCCAGCTCTGAACAATAGCAAACGGGTCGTCGGAGATCGTCTCGCGCATGGGGTAGATGTACTGCAGATCGTCCGTGGCTTTCACCGCGGTGTTGGTCCAGTACAGATAGAGGTGGTTGAGGGGTGTGGCATTAAAGAGCTTTACCCCCTCTTCCAATCTTGCGGTGTTAGGTCGTAAAGTCAGGGAAATCTCCCAATACATATTCGAGACCCAATCTATGGCGCCTACCGCAACCGTTGCACTGCCATCGGGATCGTGACGTAGTACAGACTCGATCTTAGAGACGGTGTCGGTCGTGTGCGCGAATGGAAAACTGAATTCCATGCCGCCGGCAATCCACGCCCCGCGCGGACCGACGAGTCCGTACTTAATAACATTGTTGCGATAGAGAACTTCGCGGTGGTTGAGCTTGTCGTATACCGAGTAGACGTGACCGCCAAGCTCCGGGAGGATCGTGATCTTGAGGTATTGGTTCTCCAAGTACATAGCCTGGTATGTCTTCATCGCTCGTCGATCGCTTAGATCATCGAGCATCGGATAGGGATACACGGGATGCGGATTGACCAATGCGAAGGGCGGATTCGGGTCCGCCGGACCAAGCTTGTAAGTAGGAATTTCGATCGTGCCTTCCCATGCTCGTATTGGCTGTGCTTGAACCACCGTGGGGAACAGCAAAAGCATAAGCAGGAGACCAGCAACGTACTTGCATCTAGGCATAATTGTTCTCATATGCGGGCAAAGGGATGGGCTGTCGTGAACCCCGATGGTGCGTGAAGGCGACGCAATAGATTCATGTGCTCAGGATGAGTCCGATTCGACTATCGGCAGATGTAATGTGTGAGAAGCGAAGAATCTTCGATTAGGAGTCTACTGCGTTGCCTCGATTCTCTTTCCAGAAAGCTTGCAAAAAAGTATGCCTCCTTGCAGGAGGAGTGATCGCTGCGCTTATACTCTCGATGATCAGCATGGCCCAATCGAATGGATCGACCGGCGATATCATGAAGAGCGTGCGAGCAGCTCATGACGTCGCGCTTGATCTCGACCCCATGTCGTCCTTCTGGAGCGCAGCGCGTCCGGTGTCGTTCGAAAACGACAATTACGGGCGACCCATCCCGTCGTTGCGGACGGAGGTGCGTTCGCGATGGACGCACGATAGTCTGTACCTCCTCTTTGTCTGCCCTTACGGGAAGCTCCATCTGAAACCATTGCCTGTAACGAAGACGGAAACGAACCACTTGTGGAACTGGGACGTGGCGGAGATGTTTATCGGCTCCGACTTCCAGAACATCCGGCGCTATAAAGAGTTTGAATTGTCGCCGCAAGGGGAGTGGCTCGATCTCGATATTGATCTGAACCGTCCCCACCACGAGGACGGCTGGAAGTGGAACTCAGGTTTCGAAACAGTTGCGACAATCGATGCAGAAAAGAAGATCTGGTATGGGGCGATGCGCATTCCTATCGCTGCTATCGACTCCCGTGTGCCGCAGGCTGGAGATATCTTTCGTGTGAATTTTTTCCGAAGCCAGGGAGCACCTCCCGACACGAAGCTTCTGGCATGGCAGGCCCCGATGGGGGAGTCTTTCCACGTCCCAGAGCGATTTGGCCGTCTGGAACTGGTGAAGTAGCCGCACATTCTTTGCTGCGCACTTCGTTCACCAAACATCGATTCGCCGACGCATACGGTTCTCATATCTCCTTTGAGGATGCGGAAAGAATCAGCAGCAGGCCACGCCCTGGAGGTATAGGAATCTCATCGTTCGGACGGTAGGTAGCTGCTTCCTGGAAGGCGTCGATGGCAGGCGCTGTCAGCAGCGCTTTCGACGAATCGATCCCGATAGCATTCCAATCGATGTGGAGTGGGACGTTTGCAGTTTCCGCAGCCCAGCTTGCCAGCGCAATCAGCACCGCATCATGTCGCACATAGCTCGTTGCGAGCACGTCCTTCCTACCGGTTGTGACTGGTGTGGATGGGACCCAGTAGCCCTCCATATGGCTGTCTTCCATACCGAACTCGTCCCAGACCTTCCACAGCGACCGTGGGTCACCTGACGCTCCCATCCTCGCGGTCATGCCATAGATCATGCCGCGCCAAGGATTGCCGCCTCCCTGCAACATCTCACCCATCAGGCCAAAGGGAATGCCGGACATCTCGACCAGATAATAGTCAGGCGACGCGTTGTAATCGAAGTATTCACCGAACCAAAGGCGGTTAATGTAGGGCAGCTCGCCCATGTAGAGGTTGGCACTGCAGGCGAAGCCGTCGCGCTCGTCATACTGGTTCGCCGAGTGCAGATCGATAAGCGCTCCAGGACGATTGTTGTCGAGCACCCTGCGCACCCGCTGCATAATGGAGCGGTCGAAGGCTAAGTCGTCGAGATAGATTCCGTCAATGCCGACATGCTTTGCGAGATACTGAATGCCCTCTACATAGTAGTTATGCCAGCGCGATGCTCCGCTGTTGATAATAGTGGCGTCATGCACCGAAGGGACGCACCAGCCCGCGATGTAGTCCGAGCCAAGCTGCTCCTGCAGCCAACTGAATCCTCCCCCAGCGCCAGGCACGAAGACTTCGTGACCGAGACTCCTTAAGGCGAAGATCTCCGGGGCATGGTCGGAAAGCTCGCGGACAGTGTAGTAAATCTTCACCTTCATTCCCAGCCCATGCGCTTCGTCGATGTACGCCTTCATCTCTTGCGGGCGAAGAAAGGGGTAGTTGAGATAAGGATTGATCGAGTTGCCGTGGTGGATGTTGATGACGTTCGCGCCCGTGGCCTTTACTTCCGATGGCGGCGGATCGCCCTTGTGAAAATAGCGGTTGTGCCAGTGCGCGCGTGTATCAACTAATTTGAACGGCGTAATCAGGAGGTTGAAGTTATAGTAGAGCGTCTCGCCCGGGCGCATCGTGCGCGGCCCACTGTAGCAGGTCAACAGCGTTGTATGCGCATCTTGATCCACCAGGCTGCAACCGCCTTGTCCTCCATTCGCCCAGGAGGCTGGCATAACCAGCGGCTTCAGATGGTAGAAATTCGTATTGAGCGGCCGCGAGTAACGATCGTCGCGAAGATGCACCTGCATGCCCGCGTTCACGTCGCCCACCCAAACTGAGTCCTGGTTCTTCTGCACATCCCATCGCCAATGGAACGACGGCGGCCGGTAGCCGCCCTTCTGCCCCAGTCCCATCATGTAGACGGCGACGTCGCGCGCATAGGGCACCTCCAGCCGCATGTCCTTCAACTCGATCGCTTCCGTGCTGGAGAGTGCGACAGTGAACTGGATGTGACCGTCGAACTCCATGCGGGCGTGGGTCTGCATCGTCAGTGGGCCAGACGTGTTGGTTGCCGTCCATTCGACACGTCCGGGTGGATGGCTCTCGAAGCGCACATGGCCTGGTTTCCAAACCAGTTCCTTCGATGTTTCAACCACAAGCGAAATTGGCCCACTGAGTATGTCTCTTGCGTCCTTGGCGAGATGGGTATTCGCCGGAGCAAAGGAGCTGCGAATCTGTTCTGGAAACCCCTCCGGGCCAATAGTCACGCTTCGTCCAAGGATACTGACCGTGTTGCCGCGTAACACCGCCGGCGTAAACGGCGCAACGATCGAGTCGTCCTCGGCCAGTCTTGAGTCGAGCCAGCGAAGCCGCGAAAGACGGTACGGGTCGTTGTCTCCGTGATCGGCGACCGATTGGCCGCTGACCGTGAGGCTTACATCTACCGGGGCGGGCGGTACGTTGTCTGCAGACACCATGATCGTGCCTTGATACTCGCCAGGTGTCGCGTCCTTTGGGATTTGCAAGCCGAGCCATAGCGGCTGGATTCTTCCCTGCACAACCGAGAGTTCGCGTGTGAAGGCTTGTCCGCTCCAATCCACGCCGCCCGTGTTGAAGCAGGTCCATGCGGAAGGTGAGAGGCTCGCGCCCAAACGCGTGCGGAACTCACCATAACTGAGCTTAAGGTTTTCGAGATCCCTCCGTGCGGCATATGCGCCAATCTGCATGACGTAGTACTCATCGCGCTCTGCAGTTCCCTGAAATGGCTTGTGCAGTCCTCTCGTCACCCAAAGATGCGGCAGGTCATTCGTCATTCGGATGGACCGTGTACGGTCCTCGGGAAATAGGAGCAGCGTGCCTTCGCGGTTTCCATGCAGCAAGCGCTCTCGTTCCGCCTCTGTCGCAATCACGCCCATGGGAAAAAAGGAGTTGAAGTCATCGACAGACTGGAACTGGGCCACCTGGGCCTGCGGAAATTCGCGCCGTTTCTGCGCTTCGAGATGCCCGAGTTGATGGCGTTCCATCCATGCGTTGTCGGCCGTGAGGACCGGAGGCGGGTATGTGATGACGGGGTAATTCTTGGAACGGCCCGGACCGTCGGTGGGCAGGTAGTAGACGAGATACTCACCGGGACCGTACTGCGGTTGAAAGACTAACTCGCCAAACTCGCGGTTGATGTCGAGCCGGACGACGTTCTTGAGCTCCGCCTTGGTCGCTGCGTGCAGCAGCACGATGTTCTTTTTTTCTGGGTCGACGTCGTGCCGCCTCCAGAAGATGCGGACCAGAACAGCATCGGCTCGACTTGCGACTCTGACAACAGCGCGATGATTTCCCAAGGGATCGAAAGCATCTGCTGACCAGTTCCCCGTACCGTAGGGAATCTCCCTGGGCGCCGATCCCTCCTGGCCTAGGAGGCGACGAGGTAGCCCGCAGGGAAACCCTGCGGACACACCAATCGACAGCGCCCCTTTTAAGAAATCGCGCCGCCGCACGTCGATAGGTTTTGGCAAGAAAGCTCCGCTAGGACCGGTGTTTGACCTGCAGGCTAACCCGTCTGGCCGTCGAAGCGCAAGATAAATGGCTTCGAAAACCTCCGAAAGCGGAGTTGGCGCCCTTCACTTATTGTTCTTTACTTTCGTTTTGATTCTTTCTATGATTGCGCTCTACATAAGGGCTGGCCATCATTCTTCAACTGGTGATTTGGCTGACCTCGAAATGCTCCGATTCCGCCCCTGACGCCGGTTCGAGCGCACGTAGAAGCCATCGCATTTGGGCTCAATCAGGTGGGAGGGAAGGTCGATTTCCCTCTTATACGAATGATGATTCAACCACAACAAATGTTTTCAGCAACCCTCCCGGGAGGCACTTTGCAACTGCTACAGGGTTTTCCAGCATTCCGTTCCGCCACTGATTCGCACACCTTCCTCCCGCGTACGCGTGTTCGCGCGAAGCGGCTGTTGCTGGCAATATGCGCGGGGGCAGCTATGGCCGCAACCGGGCTGGCGCAACAGGGCTCCTCTGCTGCGTTGAATGGATCAGTGCTGGACCCTGCAGGCGCCGTGCTCCCCAACGCTTCCGTTGCGGCAACTGACATGGACACAAATGTCACAACAACAACGACAACGACGGGAGCCGGCGTCTACAACTTCCCGGCGCTTCCCCCGGGGCGCTACAAACTGACAGCGACGCATGACGGGTTTCGTTCCGCGGCGAAGGTGGACATTCCGCTGCGCGTCGGCCAGATGCTCAGCGTCAACATGAACCTTGAACTAGGTGCCGGAGCGGAATCAGTGACAGTCTCCGGTGATGCCCAGTTGCTGGAAACAAGCACGTCGCAACTCAGTCACTACGTCACCAGCAAAGAACTGGACACATGGCCTCTACCGGATACGGGCGGCCAGCGCGACGATCAGCAGTTCATCTTCGGCAGTCTTCCCGGCACCACGGGCGCATCCTTCGTCGGTTCGATCGATGGCGGACAGGCGTTTTCCAATGAGCTTTATATCGACGGCGTCTCTCTTGGGACGTTCGATAGCTCGGAGCTCCACGAGAGTGAAGATGCGATTGCAGAATTCAACCTGCAAGTTGGCGCGATGGGCGCTCAGTACAACGGAGGCGGCACCGCAGTCACAAACTACAGCATTCATTCCGGAACGAATGCACTGCATGGCACGCTCTTCGAATTCCTCCAAAACGAAGCTCTGAACGCAAACACCTACGACAATAAAGCGCTCGGCTTGGCACGACCCAAGCAGCGAACCAACAGCTTCGGCGGCACAGTCGGCGGTCCGGTCTACATCCCGAAGCTGTACGACGGACGAAACAAAACGTTCTTCTACGTCTCGGAAGAGCACGACATCGTCAACAATCTCGCAATCTCCGGAGTAACGACCGTGCCGACGGTAGCGGAACGAAGTGGCGATCTCTCCGGTTTTCTGAACCCGGCAGCGACACTCGATCCGCGTTCCGGACAGCCCGCGCTTCTCATGAACGGAAATACAAGCCTCGGTCCGATCGTCGATGCCATCGGCAGGCCCGTTATCTATGGTCAGATTTATAACCCAGCTACCCAGCGTCTGCTGAAACAGGGGCAGATCGATCCTGTCACCGGCAGAGTAGCGGTCAGCTCCGGTCTGGTTCGCGAACCGTACGCAAACAACCGGATCCCAAGCTCGAGCTTCGATCCCGTCGCGGCGGCGTACCTCAAGCTTCTTTATCCCACGAATTTCTCCAATAACCTTGTCGTGAACAATATCCCCTCGACCGTGAACAGCCCGACATTCACGCAGAACAATTTTCTGGTGAAGATCGATCATCAGTTGACCGCAGCTCACCGACTGTCGTTTCTGTATATGACCGACTCGCGGTATAGAAGCAACAGCAACAACCTTAGCAACGGCAACGGTGAAACCTGGGGCGAGCCCGGCCTTAGCCCGTTGAATCCGTATCACTATCAGAACAACCCCGGCAAAATCATTCGAGCCACCGATCTGTGGGAGATCACACCCAAGATCCTCAATCGTCTGGCCGTCGGCTATAACCGTTTCACCAATGTCTACACGACGGCGTTCTACAACCAGGATTGGGCATCTACGTTGGGTATTCAAAACACGGCGAAGATTGGATTCCCGACTATTTCTTATGGCGGAGGTTTGTCTCCAACAGGCACTCCTGCTGTAGGGCTGCCAAGCCTTGGGGGTACCACGGATGTTTTGGGAGACGCATCGAACGGCGCTGGCCTGGTTGACTCCAGCGTGATCGGGATCGATCAGATCTCCTTCAGCTTCGGCTCCCATCAGTTGACAGCTGGAACCGAATGGCGCTTCTACCGCGAGAATGATCTGAACGTCTCTTCCACTGGAACCTTCGGGTTCGGCAATGCGCAGACCGACGATGGCATTGCGACCACGTCGTACTCCGGAAATGCCTTCGCGAGCTTCCTGCTGGGACAGGTCAACAACACCAGTCGCACGATCTTCCCGACAAACTATGAGTTCAATCGCCGCGAGGTCGGCACGTTCATCCAGGACGACTGGAAGATTTCACCGAAGTTCACTCTCAACATGGGTCTGCGCTGGGAAGTGATTGGAGGAATCACCGAGGCGAATGGGCAGATGACCACAATGAATCCCGCTCTGCCAAATGCCGCGGCGGGCGGCCGCCTGGGAGCGCTTCAATTCGCCAAGCCATTGGGGCGGAATGGCTTTGAGAGAACCAATTGGGGCCTGATCCTGCCTCGTTTCGGCTTTGCCTACAGTGCTACCCCGACAACGGTGCTACGCGGCGGATTCGGTATCAATACCCAGTCCCCTGAGGGTGGCCCCGAATTCAATCCGCAGTATGAAATCCCGCCTGCGACGCTTGGTTTTAGTGGAAGCATCCAGGTCAACCAGTCCACCAATCCCCAGCCGTTTGCAGACATGGCTGTTGCCAATCTGAGATCGCCGTATCCCTCATATCCCGGCGCACTTCCCAACTACGACCCCACGCAGGCGAATGGACAGTCGCCGCCTGCCTACATGCGGCCGGACGGTGCACGGGTCACCTATGTGGAGAACTACAATCTCGGCGTCCAGCAGGGCATGGGGCATAAGACCATTGCCGAACTCAACTATGTCGGCAACGTAGGCAAGCGAATCTACGCCTATGGACTCGACCAGCTCAATCAACTACCGATCTCCGACCTGGCAAAGTATGGCGGCGCACTCGCGGATCCACTGTCAGCGCATCCGGAAATTCCCGTTCCATATGCGGGTTTCAGTACAAATCAAACGGTGCAGCAGGCCCTGGCTCCCTTCCCCCAGTACAGAGGAGGGACGATCTTTCAATATGATTACAACAGCCCCGGCTGGTCCCGCTACGATTCGCTTCAGGCGACCATCACACGCCAGGTTGGAGACGGGTTCAACGTTCTGGCCGCTTACACATGGGCCAAGACGATGACGAACACAAACAGCAACTGCAATAGCGGCACATGCTCCGCCGTGCAGGACGTGAACAATCCCCAGCTTGAGAAGGCGGTCGCGCTCAATCTGCACATCCCGCAGCAGTTCAAATTTACTGCGTTTTATAACCTACCCTTCGGCCAGGGCCACATGCTGTTATCTCATGGGCCAGCCGCGTGGCTGGCTGGAGGATGGACGCTCAGCACTAACCTTATCTATCAGTCGGGCCTCCCCATCAACATCACGGATAGCGGTGTGGCCAATGGAATCTTTGCAGTGACTAGGCCCAACTACACCGGCTCAGCGGTCAGGCTCAACAAGTCAGGACACATTGACTTCAAAAACAGCACAGGCCCCCAATATCTGAATCCAGCAGCCTTTGCGCGTGTCCCAACGGTGGGCAATAACATTGCCGCAGGCCCCGGCAATGTACCGTCAGCGCTCGGTAATGTCGCGAGTCCCGGACTCCAATCCGAGAATGCAAGCCTGCAGAAGCGCTTCAGCTTCGGGGAGACGCGCAATTTCCAGTTACGCACGGACGTGTTCAACCTATTCAACAGAGCCGGCAGGGCCGCTCCGATAACGGATATCAACAGCCCGACCTTCGGGCAGATCCTCAACAATCAGTACTCACCGCGCATCGTGCAGGTCTCCGGGCGGATCACCTTCTGAGTGCGAGCGGAGGGCCGCTCGCAGCAGTTTCTACTGCGGTGGCTGTAGCCATCCGCTAGGGGTGGAATGCGATATCTGCAACTCGTCCTCCGTCATATCGACGGAGACATCGGCAAAGAGCGGCGTGCTCAAATAGCGCTCACCGGTGTCCGGCAGCATGCACAGGATGGTCGATCCCTTCGGCGCCTCGGCACAGACCTGCAATGCAGCCGAGAACGTTGCGCCGGAGGTGATGCCGACGAATATCCCTTCCTTCTGTGCCAGTTCCCTGCTGCAACGCATCGCATCCGCATTCTTGACTCGCAATACCTGGCTGATGACCTTCGTCTCCACAGCATCGGCGGCGAGCTTCGCGATGAAGTCCGGACTCCACCCCTGCTGCGGGTGCGCCTTCCATGACGGGTGACTTGTGGCTGCCGATCCATCCGCATTGCGTTGTTGCTCGATCCCGCTGGAGAGCATCGGTGCGTCATCCGGTTCACACACGACGATCTTCGTGTCGGGCCGTTCTTTCGCGAGCACCCTCGCTACGCCCTTCAGCGTGCCGCCAGTGCCAAATCCTGTGACCCAGTAGTCCAGCCGCTCATCCTTGAAGTCTTCCAGTATCTCCTTGGCTGTCGTTCGAGAGTGCATGTCGGCATTGGCCTCATTCTCGAACTGCCGTGTCAAAAACCACCCATGCGTCTCGGCGAGTTCGAGGGTCTTTGCCACCATGCCTAAACCTCTCCCTGCGGCCGGCGTCAGAATGACCTTTGCACCCAGAAAACGCATCAGCTTACGGCGCTCAACACTGAAGCTCTCCGCCATCGTCACGACTAGCGGATACCCCTTCTGCGCGCATACCATCGCCAGTCCGATTCCCGTATTGCCGCTGGTCGCCTCCACCACCGTCTGGCCAGGCTTGAGTCGCCCACTATTTTCGGCATCCTCAATCACACCGAGTGCAAGGCGATCCTTGACGGAACCGAGCGGGTTGAAGGCCTCGACTTTTACGTAGAGGTTCACATCGCGCGGCGCCAGCTTGTTGATTCTGACAACTGGGGTGTTCCCAATTGTTTCAAGGATGTTGGCGTATCTATGTCCCATCGAGGATTCCTCCGAATGCACGCAACCTCCAGTTCCGCCGTCTGCGTTTGACGTTCGGAGTGAGGCTTTCTCAAGATGAGTCAAGAATACGCGAAGCCGTCTCAACGGTTCGTCGGCGTTACGACAGCGATGGCACGCCAGTGTAAGCTGAAGCTGCGAGCCGCCGCACCAGACCCCTCGTCATGCCTAAGATTCTCATCGTTGTCGTTCGCTACCGCACACCCCTCGAAGATTCGGCCGTCATGCAGTCATTAGACAGATGCTTCGCGGAAGATCCAGCACTTCAGCAGAGCTTCTCCGCGCTTGTGTGGGATAACAGCCCTGTTCCGCAAACCGTACCGGAATTCCCGTTCCGGCTGGAGTACCAACACACGAACGAGAACGTGGGCGTCTCCGGCGCCTACAACTACGCGATGGAGTTAGCCAAGCAACGCGGCGATACATGGCTGCTATTGCTCGACCAGGACACAACACTTCCAACAGCTTTTCTGGCGAGCATGCGTGATCACGCGGATCGCCTCATGGGCGAATCGAAGATAGCTGCTGTTGCTCCGAGAGTGCTCATGGACGGCATCTCGGTCTCGCCGAAGATTATGTCGCGATGGGGTGGCGCCACGGATCCTGCTCCGGAGTTTCAAGGGACGGTCATGAGGGAAATGATTCTGATGAACTCCGGTTTGCTGCTGCGTGTCTCCGCTCTGCGGCAGGTCGGCGGCTACAGTATGGATTTCTGGCTGGACTTTTCAGACCGCTATGTCTGCCACCTACTGGCAAAACGAGGCTTCGGCGCGTGGCTGGCCGGTGAGCTGAAGCTGCAACATCACGTCTCACTGATGGCGGGCGAAGGCGCCACATCCGCGACCCGATATGCAAATCTGATGGGCGCACAGGATGCCTACTTCAGCCTCTACAAGTCGCTACCACGCAATGTGGTCTTCTGTATTCGATTGCTACGCAACGCAATGCAGGAGCGACACGTTCATCCGGAGCGCACCCGCTTGTTGCGGTGGCACCTGTTACGGCGTTTCACTGTACCGCGCAAGCGTCGACTGGAAGAGTGGCGTCAGTCGGTAAGAGCGAACCGTCGAGGCATGGGAGGTTGAAAGAACAGCCGCTCCTGTGTCCATGAAATTTAAGACGATTTCAATACCAGTCTCCTTATTTAGCAAGATGTGAAGCTTTCTATTTGTAAGTGTCAAGTACTGCGACTAGCGTCCCAATCAAAGAGGCTCTTATCTAAAGAGTATTGAAGCCTTCCGACACATGCCAAACTGAACAAACACGTCGCGAAAATGAAAATGATTACAGATTTTATTTTCGCCATGAGCGCGACGGCGACAAATCCTGACGGACTTGCGGATTCCGTGACCATGGGAGCCGCGCCCACGGGCATCTACCAACCTCGGGCTCTGCGATTGGCGTTAAACTCTTAGCAGATGCGGTACGCACAGAACCACTGAGAATGACTGATCTAAAATCAAAAGCAGCCCGGTTGTCAGCCCACACGCGGAGAACGGATGGGCCTGCTTGAGTCACACTAAGACCCGGACAGTCCCTCTCACTGGAGAACAACAGCTTTGAGACTTGCTGTAGCCTTCTGTGCGGATGCCATCATGGAGGCTCCTCTCCACGCAGCCGCGTCCTCGCTGCTGGCGCACTCTACAGGCGGCATCGACTTCTACTTCGCCTTGTCCGGTTTCGATGATGCAAGACGCACGCTTCTGCTCCGCAGCCTTGATCTATCTCAAAGAGATTACAGAGCTGTGTTCCTGCAAGAACCGGATCCGAGAATGTTTGCCGGGCTCCGACCTTTCCATGGGAATCTGACCCCTTATTACCGGCTGGTTCTTCCGGAACTTGTTCCGGCGGATCGCCTTCTCTATCTCGATTCGGACACAATCTGTTCCATCGATGTTTATCCGTTAGCCGAACTGTCTATGGATCACGCATCGGGGTTTGTGCGACACGGCGTAACCAACGATTACATAGAAAAAGCCTTCTTCGCAGGCTTAGGGCTGCCGCCGGACACACCCGCCTTCAACTCCGGCGTCATGCTGTTTGATTTGGCGGCATGGAGAGACCGCAAACTCACGAGTGAGGTTCTGAACTTCTGCCGTAAACACCAGGAGTACGACCAGACTGCTCTGATAGGCACGTCTGCAGGCCACTTCATGCATCTGGACTCCAAGTACAACACCCATCTATATACCAATACCCCAATCCCCGATACCCACGCGAATCCTGGCATCTATCACTTCGTGGGAAGCCCTAAACCTTGGGATATTGGGGGGCGCCAGTTCCACCGTAGCTTTCCTATTTATGCGCGGGCATTAGCAAATACCGTATTCAAACGACATTTCGCAGATGTCACAAGCCTCTCTCGATGGAAGCGTGCATACAAGGTGAGAGGCGGCTATGCTCTTCGACTGCTTGCCGGCTTCGGGCGTAAAGACTGATTGCAGCCGGCGAGGACAAGCCGATCCTAAGCGATGTGCTGCATCCAGACCGCCCCCGTTCGAGACCAGCGCCCACCGTCACATCCTATAGTGAACGCTCTCCCGCGAACACACAATGCGCTTGCGTCTACCGGTTCACGGGGTCGCTCATGCGTTTTCCGGTGCATTGCCGCCGTGAAAACGTCCAAAGCTCCGCGCCAGCATCACGCCAACCAGAAGAGCTCCGAATCCCAAAGAAGCCGCATGAGTAATAGAGCGCAGATTGAAGTTCCCGAAATGACAGAGAAGGACATACGCAACAGCCAGGTTGAACCAGCCCCAAAGCATATTCACGGTTGAGGAAGAGAGACCCTGGCCTGGCGGTTTCGCGAAGGGGCTTTGAAACTTTCGCCCCATCACACCGCTCACAACATGCGGAACAGCGTTTGTGAGAAAGACACCGCCGAAGAAGTACGAGACGTAATGAGCCCATTCCATATGCAAAGCTCTCCTTGTTTGATGAGTCGCCGTTTGATGAATCGCCGAATCCGCGCTTCTGTGGGGGATCTCAGGTGTGCGCGCCGTCAAGGAGCGCGAGGATCTCCCCGGTTGTGCCGGTCTCGCCCAGTCGCGGGAAAATCCGCGCGATGCTATGTGTGTGCGCATCGGGGTTCATATCGGTCATCGCGTCGACAGCAAGGGTCACGTGGAAGCCGCACTCGTGCGCTTGACGTGCAGTCGACTCGACACCGGCGCTGGTGGCTACGCCGATGACGACAACCTGTGTGGCGCCCAACTTCTTCAGGTGGTCTTCGAGACCTGTATTCGTGAATGCTCCCCATGTCCGTTTCGTTACCGTGTGGTCGCCCGCCTGCTGGTTCAGCTCGGGGACGAGATCGGTCCATCCGGCAGGAAAGTCTCGAACTCGTGGAGCCTGTTCGGTTCGTCCCGGTGCCCCACCGTCCACGTTGACGAGCACAACCGGCAGACCGTGCCGGCGGAATGCCTCTGCCAATATGCCGGCGTGCCGCAGGATCTCGCCCATAGGGTGTGCGGTGGGCAAACCAACGATGCCCTTTTGCAGATCGATGATGAGAAGGGCAGTCTTGGAATCAAGCGCAGTTACGGCCATCGTGGCGTTCTCCTTTTGCACGAGAGGTTATGAGTCAGCGAGACGTTCCAGGAGTTCGACAGCGCTTGCGAGCGTTTCCTGCTCTGCCGAAGTGAGTTTTGCTTGAATCGCGCGGAACAGCCAGTCTTGCTTTGCCGACCGGTTGGTCTGGATCATCTCTCGGCAAGCGGCAGTGAGCGACAAGATAGTCTGCCGTCCATCGCTTGGGTCCGGCGCGCCACTCACAAGCCCCGCCGACTCAAGCGTGGCGATTGTGGCGCCCATGGACTGCGGCCTCACGCGCTCAGCACGCGCGAGTTTCGTCACGGTCGCAGCGCCTTCGCGCTCCAAACGGAACAGCACCGCCTTTTGAGACCAGGTGAAATCCTCCGGATGCGTCTGCTCCCGCAGCCGTCGTAACAGCTTGCCGAGCAAAACGCGAAACTCCCCGGCCAACTCTAAGGCGCGCGCAGCATTGGGGTCGTTGGCGCGCTTGCTCATATATGAAGCGTAACAGATAAGAAGTAAACCTACAAAGTTTTCCTTCTTATCGTGAGATTGTTTGGCTCTTGAGGCATGGAGCGGCAGTCGGCTCTCTCACGACGAGCCGAGTCGCCAACTTTACCTATCGTTGCGATGGAGATACTCCCGATCCGCGATCAGTGCCTTACCCTGTCACAAGATCGCCGAGGCGATTGACAAATGATCCCTGGCGTTAGAGGATACCGATATCGAAACGTTTCGAAAAAAATGCCTTACTTACGACGCTCGGGAGATAAACATGACCAATGATAAAAAGGCTCTCCTGCAGGAACTCAATCAGCCGTTAGTTCTAAGCAGTGAGCAGATCGCCTTCTATCGCGAGAACGGCTACATCAAACTGCCGCAGGTCTTCTCGCCTCAACTTCTCGAGCACTACCGCCAGCGAATAGGCAGCAAGGTGGCAGAGCTTTCGGCCGGCGAACTTCCTCTTGAACAGCGATCGACTTACGGTAAGGCCTTTCTGCAGATCATGAATCTGTGGACCAAGAGCGACGATGTGCGGGAGTTTGTCTTCGGTAGGCGGCTCGCACGGATTGCCACCGAGTTGATGGAATGCACCGGCGTTCGGATCTATCACGACCAGGCCCTTTACAAGGAGCCGGGCGGAGGTATCACCCCCTGGCATGCCGACCAGTACTACTGGCCTGTCTCCAACGACCGCATGGTTACGGCCTGGGTGCCCTTGCAGGAGACACCGCTGGCAATGGGCCCACTCGCCTTTTGCGAAAAGAGCCATCGCTTTCAGCTCGGCCGCGACCTGGAGATCAGCGATGAAAGTGAGATGACACTCAAGCAGGCACTTCAGGCCTTCCACCTGAAAGAGAGCCCATTTGCACAAGGCGATGTCAGCTTCCATGCCGGCTGGACCTTCCATCGTGCCGGCGCTAACAGCACCCCGCATCCTCGGGAAGTCATGACAATGATTTATATGGACAAGGACATGCGCCTGGTTGAGCCGAAGAATAAGAATCAGAGCATGGACGTCGAACGCTGGTGTCCATTGGTTGCTGTCGGCGATGTTGTAGCCTCGCCTCTGAACCCGATCCTCTATCAGCAAGGGGAGGCTTAGAGAATCTCTGCTAAGCCGTCTTGTCATTCCAACCGGAGTGAAGTGGAGATTTGTTTTTCATTTCGCCACCGAAACCGACGCATACTTATTCAGGCATCCTTAAGTGATTGCAACACTGCGCTTTTTAGATTGAATTTTCTGATGTTGTGAAGTGCGAGGATGCACTTGGCGCGGCCCTGTACTTCTACAGGAAATTTGCTCTAACTGGACGGTGAGATGAGTATCGCAATGACGCGAAGCGTGCTGGCGGTCATGCTATTCAGCACATCCATCGCAATCGCGCAAACTGCCACCATCAGGGTCGATACCTCACGCGTGGAGAACCACGTTAGCCCGCGCATGTATGGCGCCTTCGTCGAGATGATGGCCGAAGACGTGAAGTGGGGCATGACAGCGGAGATGGTACATGATCGCTCGTTCGAGCAGGCTCCGGACTACCTTGGGCTCCCTGCGGACTGGCGGCTGGAGCCAGATGAGCGCAATGATAATGTGGGCGCCATACGTTTCGCGCCCACCACCGACGAAGCCTACCCACGCACAGACACGGCCACAGGAGTGGCCGAGCATGCCTTGCACGTGACGCTCACACCGGAAGACATCACTGATACGCGGCGCGGCCTTTCGCAAGGTCGCCTTTCGGTCCAGGCCGGAAAGACGTACCAGGGTTACGTGTGGATCAAAGTACCGGAGAAGAACGGCTACGCCGGCACAATGTCGGCAGCCCTTGAAGAGGACAATACCGACGGCGCGACATATGCTACTTCCGCATGGCCAGTAAAGCAGGGCGATTGGCAGAGATACACGTTTCAATTACTTCCGAACAAAACAGATCGATTTGCCAAACTGACCTTCCTCTTCTCAGGCAAAGGCACGCTCTATCTCGACCAGGTATCACTGCAGCCGTCCGATGCGATCGACGAAGTACGCGCCGACTCCTCTGCGATGATTGACCGGCTCCATCCCTCGTTCCTCCGCTGGCCGGGCGGCAACGTGGCGCAGGACTATCACTGGCAGTGGGGCATTGGCCCACGCGATCTGCGGCCCGTATGGATCAACAAGGCGTGGAGCAACGCGCCTGAACCAAACGACCTCGGCACGGATGAATATCTCGCTCTCTGCAGCCGCCTGCGCATCGAGCCGTCGATCACCGTGAATGTGAATGGCAACGGCGCCACCCCTGCTGAGGCTGCCGCATGGGTCGAATACGTCAACGGACCCACTACTTCGAAGTACGGCGCCATGCGCGCAGCCAACGGCCACTCCGCTCCCTATGGCGTCGAGCAGTGGGAGCTTGGCAATGAGACCTTCGGCGCCTGGGTTCGGGGACATGTAGACGCAGAGACATACGCTCACTCCGCCGTGGAATACGCCCATGCCATGCGCACGGTCGATCCAAAGATCAGGCTCATCGCCGTCGGTGAGGGGACGGGCAAAGGTGACAACTGGAACTCCGCAGTGCTGCGGATCGCCGGATCTGTCATCAATTATCTGGCCATTCACGACTACACTTCGCAGTCGCAAAATGCAGCCTCCGCGAACCCACGTGCACAAATGATGGGTCGCGCCACCGAATTCGAAGCCGGCTACCGCCACATAGGCGAGCTGGCGCAGAAGCTTGCACCTGGCCGCAATGTCAAGCTCATCGTGAATGAGTGGAATCTCTTCTATCCGGCCGACGTCATTCAATCCATGGATGGCGCGGTGTATGCTGCGCGCATGATGAACGGCTTCGAACGCGACGGGGACGTGGTGGAAGCGAATTCCATCTCCGATCTGCTGAATGGATGGGTGGGCGGCGTCATCCAGGCGACCCGAGACCGCATCTATGGCACGCCGCAGTACTACGCAATCCGGATCTACAACGATCACCTCGGTACGGAGCGGCTCGCGTCTGAAACAACGTCCCCGAAGCTGCAGAACGGCCTGAACAGCATCGACGCGATCGCAACTCGTTCCAGCGATGGCTCGCGGCTATTCGTGAAGATGTCCAATGCGGAGAAGGACCGTGCGATCTCTGTTGCGATCGATCTCGCAGGTTTCCGGTATGCGCCTGTTGTACAGGCCAGCATTCTCAATGCATCTCAATCGTCTACGAACAACACATTCACGCACTCGGATGCAATTAAGCCGCTTGATAGAACCTTGCGATGCGCCGGTGTCTGCACCGTGCGATTGGCTGCCAAATCCGTGGCCGTGTTGACATTCAAACGGAAACCGTAAACTGCAGATAGCTTCTAAGAGATGCCTGGGCAGCAGTCTTCTGCTTCGAAATCGCGCTCGACTCCGCTTAATGCATTTTCACTGTAGGTATAGAGAAGAGCGCGATGATCCGCGTGGCTTTCCGGTCAAGAAAAGCCACACTTCGCGGGATTCCGCTCCACACAGCAACAGTGAAAATGCTTTAGTGTCCCCGCGCTTGGGACCGCTTAAATCGGTTCTCCAGTTATTCGTTCTGCGTTACTTCCGCATTATTTCCTTGACCCGGATCGATAGGAATAGGAGATGCTATGCGCATCCCCCGTATTTTCACGGCGTAGCGGCCATGACGAGGGGAGCATCCGGATGTTAAACACAGCGCAAGACTATTTTTTGGTCATCTTGACTCTAGCTGCATCGCTGCTGCTGATCGTTCTGCTGAACCGCTTTTGGCCCTCCGAAAAGCGCCGTGCTCACAACGAACTGATTGGCTGGCAGTTGAGCGTTCTGGGGACGACGTATGCCGTCATCATCGGGTTCATGCTGTACACGGTGTGGACGAACTTCGGGGTGGCGGATGCAAACGTGGACGCTGAGGCTAACTCACTCGTAAATGTCTACCGGCTGGCGCAGGGACTGCCGGTTGGCCAGCGTACCGATCTCCAGAGGTTTGCCAGCTCCTATGCCGACGTGGTCATCCAGTCGGAATGGCCGGCCATGGCCCACAACGAAGGAACCTTTGCCGCCACCGCGCAGAATAAAGAGATATGGCGCACATTGATGTCTGTGAAGGCAGCGTCACCTACCGAAATTACGGCAGAAGACCATGCCATCTCGGAGCTGAGTGAGATGAATGAGCACCGTCGTATGCGGCAACTGGCCAGCACATCGCGTCTGCCGGCAGTTCTATGGTGCGTCCTGTTGATCGGAGGGCTCCTGACGGTGACCTCTGCTTGCATGTTTGGCGCCGGAAGCGTGGCCCTGCACGCGCTGCAGGTGTCCTTCTTTTCCCTGCTGATCGCGCTCGTGCTCGTCGCCATCGCCGATATTGATCGGCCATTTCAGGGCACGGTACACATCAGCGATGATGCCTTCCGGCGTGCGCAGCAGACGATGCAGCGGGAGTAGCAACACGCCATTCTCAAAAAGACTTTGGCTTCCAGATTGCTCGCCCCGCGCGTGTTTTGGCTTGACGAAACCGATCCTCACCAGATGAGACATCAGCAGCGTGGGTAGCTGCTGAATCGCCCCGCTTTAGGATCGACAGTGCTAACCACGCTCGTAGTGGAAATGCAGTTCTTGCTCGCTTACAACCGGCACACCATCCTTTGTCGCCGGCTTGAATAACCATTCCTTCACGGTCGCGATGACCGATTCATCGACTGCCCCGCCAAGACCCTTTAAGAGAGTGAGTGCCGTGATCTTTCCATGCTCATCGATGACTGCATCCAGAACCACGTCGCCTTTTGTTCCGACAGGAAGTGTCGAAAGATCGGGCTTTGGGATGGGGAAATGCTGGAGCAGTGCAATATTGATATTTCCATCACCCATACTGCTCTCCGGCGTCGTACCTTGGCCTGGATCGGCATTCGAAGCAGCGGGCATTGTCGATTCCACTTTGGGCGCGGGTTCCTGAACTGCAGGTCTGACGGGCTTGCTTACAGCCAATCGCTTTCGAACATCGCTGGAAGCATGGCGTTGGCTGCCCGGACTGTAGTAAGTAAGCACGGTTGCTCCCTTCGCTGTACCGGGAAGCTTGAACGGGGCGATACGCGGCGTGATGTGTGCCAACACCACAATGACAAGCAAAACCGTCGCATGAGCGGCCGCAGAGAGCAAGGTACTGCGGGATATTGAGCGTTCCGAGCGTGCCTGAAATATTAAGAGCATCGGTCGTGCCTCCGCAAAACCCTCGGATCAAACTGCGAGCGCTATCCGCGCCCGAGTTGGCAACCGTGCATAGGATACCGCACCGCGGTGCGGTATCACTATGGAAGCGCCGGCGCCGGTTGGATGGGTGTTCCCTGCCCCCGCCAAAGCAGCAACGGCGGCCCGCAGCGCCGGATGCGTCTTCTGTCGGGGCACCTTCCCCGAACTGAGATGACGAATATTTCCCTGTTCGATCGTGAATGAACCATCACACATACATTCATTGACGCCCACCGCTTGCGGCAGATCGTTTCGGTGGGTTGCGCGGGCCGAAGAAACGAATGAATGCGATTGGGAAGCTACCATAGGTTGGAAGGTGAGGATCCTATGTCGATGAAAGAAACCGCCGCGCCACGCCAGCATGCGTCCACTGGACCTGCGCTCCCGCAGCTACCCGAGCCAAGTCATGCAGAGCGTGTCCGCACGCTTCTCTCTCTGGTGTCGGTCGGTACGCTGTCCACGATGTCCCGCAAACATCTGGGATTCCCCTTTGGCTCGCTGATGCCCTTCGCGCTCGATCTTGCTGGTTGTCCCATCTTCCTCGTTAGCAATATGGCCATGCACACCCAGAACCTGAAGACCAATCCGCGATGCAGCCTCTTTATTGGACAGGCAGGTGCCGATGGTGACCCACTCGGTGCCGCACGGGCTACCCTGATCGGCCATGCCGAACTCGTGCCGGAGCAGGATGCTGCTTCTGTTCGAGAACAGTACCTTGCTCGCCATGAAAACAGCCGCTACTGGGTAGACTTTGCCGACTTCAGCTTTTTCCGGCTCCAGACCATCGACCTCTATTATGTGGGTGGCTTTGGCGTGATGGGATGGGTCGAGGCTGAAGACTACGCACATGCTGCACCAGACCCACTGGCCGAAGCCGCTACCGGCATCCTCGCTCACATGAACGCCGACCATGTTGCCTCGATGATTCTGCTAGCCCGCTCCTATGCGCAGATCGAGGCAGTCGAGGCATCCATGACCTCCGTCGACCGCCTCGGATTCTCTCTTCGACTGAAGACGAAGGAAGGGATCAAGGGTGTCCGCATCAACTTTCTCCGTGAGGTGGCGACCGCGCAGGAGACACGGAAGGTGCTCGTCGAGATGGTTGAGCACGCGAAGGTATAACCAGGCCGAGGTTCAAATAACACTAGAAGGGGGGCTCCGACTCGAGAGCAGCTCGCCTTCGAAGAAGCCTACAATCGAACTGTTTGTGCGCTGCCGATAGAGCGCGGAGGGAAGTTGCCGTCATTCATTGATTCGCCATCGCGGGGAAACTCGTCGCGGCGGCTTCGCAGGCTTCTCCTTCTTAGCGCTTTCGCTTTCGGGATATTTTTAGCTGGCCGGATCGCATTGTCCTATTGGGTGGGCCTTCTCTGGTTCCAATCGCTTAGTTTTGGAAACGTCTACTGGAAGACACTGGGGCTTGAGGGCGCGAGCTTTGTCGTCTTTGCAGCAGTCACGTTTCTGCTCTTATATGGCGCGTTTTCGGCTATACGGCAGTCTCACCAAGCCGATCTGCCTAACTTTCACTCGATCGTCATTGCCGGCCAACCGATCAGTCTGTCCGTCCAGCCAGCCCTGCGCGTCATTTCACTCTGCATCTCCATTGTGTTTGCGGGTGTGACCGGCTTCGCTCTGATGGCGCAATGGCCCACGCTGGCGCTTTTCTGGTATGCGCCCCACGCGACCGGCAGGGTTGCCGATCCGATCTTTGGCAAGCCGCTGAACTTCTTCCTGTTCACGCTGCCCGCATGGCAGCTCATCGACAACTGGCTGCTCACGCTAGCGATCACCACCTGTGCGGTTGCCGTATTGTTCCTCGTCATTACAAGCGGCGCCCGCTCCCTTGCCAAGCGACGGATCACCTATGCCACGTCGCCTTGGCGTGGACTCTCCGCCACAGTCGCATTCCTTCTTATCGTTCTTGCAATGACCGTGTATGTGAGCCGATTTCAGCTATCGCTTGAACATCACACGATCTTTGACGGGGTCACGTATACCGACGCACACATCATGATCGGTGGGCTACTTGTTGTATCCGCTGCACTTTTTCTCGGCGCTCTTATCGCTGCTGTTAACGCGGCACGGGAGTCGCGCGGACGATGGATTGCGATGGCCATCATTCCGGCTGCGCTCTGCTACGGTGTGCTCGCGATCGTTGGATGGTACGTCGGAAACTTTATCGTCAAGCCGAACGAGCTGGTTCGTGAAGGACCGTATATCTCTCACAACATTGAGATGACCCGGAAGGCCTTTGGGCTTGATCGGTTCGCACGGCGCGAGTTTCCCGCCGAAACCTCGGTCGATGCAACTGATCCCGCGAACAACCAGCCCACGCTTCAGAACATCCGGCTGTGGGACTGGCATGCCTTGCAGGACACGCTGCGGCAGGTGCAGGAGATTCGCACGTATTACGACTTTCCTGACATCGATATTGACCGCTATGATTTGGACGGCACGACGCGCGAGGTCATGCTCGCTGCGCGCGAACTCAACGTCGACAAGCTCCCGGTCAGTAGCCGGAACTGGATCAACGAAAAGCTGATCTACACCCACGGCTATGGCGTGACGATGAATCCGGTCAATGGGTTCACTGCGGAAGGCTTGCCAACGCTTTTGCTCAGCAATATGCCCGTCCAAAGCACGGTGCGCGGGCTCAACGTAACGCGCCCCGAGATCTACTTTGGTGAACTGACCGACACCGATGTGTACGTCAAGACGAAGCAGCAGGAGTTTGATTATCCTCAGGGTCAAAACAATAATCTGACGTCGTATCAGGGCACCGGCGGCATCTTGCTGGGCGGGTTCCTGCGGCGGGTCATCCTTGCGATCGACCGCGGCGATCTTGGTAAATTACCGTTCAGTGACGACGTAAACGCGCAGAGCCGGCTGTTAATGCGGCGCAACATACGCGAGCGTGCCGCGGCAGTGGCGCCGTTCCTTACCTTCGATCAGGACCCTTATCTGGTGGTGGGAGATGACGGCCGGCTCTCCTGGGTGATGGATGCGTTCACCGTCTCGGACAGCTATCCGTATTCGACCCATTATGACCTCGGCGACGGCTCAGTCAATTACATGCGCAACAGCGTCAAAGTGGTTGTGGATGCTTACAACGGAACCACGACGCTCTACGCCTTCGACGCTGAGGATCCGATCCTCGATGCGTATCGCCGTATTTTCCCAAGTCTCTTCAAGGATGCGGCCGCCATGCCAGCGGATTTGCGCAGGCATCTCCGTTACCCCGAAGATTTGTTCAAACTGCAATCGGAAGTTTACGGTCTTTATCACATGACGAATCCGGAGGTCTTTTTCAACCGGGAAGATCTCTGGACAGTCGCAACGGAGACTCGGACCGATAGCACTGGGCAGCAGACGGTGCAGATGATGCAGCCAAACTTCGTTCTCATGAAACTGCCTGGCGGCGACAGGGAGGAGTTCGTGGAGATACTCCCTTTCACTCCTGCCAATCGGAACAATCTGATTGGATGGATTGCTGGTCGCAGCGATGGCGCCGCCTACGGGACAGCGGTGGTATATGACTTCCCGAAGACGAGACTGATTGACGGCCCGCAGCAGATTGAGGCACGCATCGATCAGAACGCGCAGCTGTCAGGCCAATTGACACTGTGGAATCAACAAGGCTCGCACGTCCTGCGCGGAAGCCTGCTGGTTATACCGTCTGGTCGAGCACTCTTGTATGCGGAGCCGATTTACCTTCAGGCGCAGCAGAGCCCCATGCCGGAGCTCCGTCTTGTCGTGCTCGCGCTGCAGGACAAGCTCGCCTACGGCACGACATTTCAGGCAGCCCTGGCGGCCCTTTTCGGCGGAGAAGTTTCGTCGCTGAATGCCAAGGAAGCATCGCAGGCCGCGCCTGCAACTCGCGACAGTTCTGAACCTTCGTCGAACGTCAACGGTCTCATCTCGGAAGCCAGCAAAGACTTCGCCGACTACCAGCGTCTAACGGCCGAAGGCAAGCTTGGCGAAGCCGGGCTGAAACTTGATGCGCTCAAAAGCATACTCCAGAGGCTCGATGCGCAGAAGAAATAGTGCTGCTCGCAAATTAACGGACCCTTGAGAGCATTCGTTTTCCCGCATCCGGCAACTTGGCTTCGATCACCTCAATCCATTTGACCCAGAATATGAATACGCCATCTCCTTCAAGAGACCCTCTCAGCCGAAATAATTTTTAAACTGTAGTGATCGCGAATACGCACGATCTCCTGTCAGGAAGCGCCACGACCTGAAGCGCATTGTCTCGGAACTTTCTTTTCAAACCAGGTTCGACGAGCGCATTGACCGAAAGGCTCGGGACTATCGGTGATCGCCTATCAGCTCTCACACTGTTGGACGTCCTCTATATATAGAAAGGGCGGTCGCCGTCATTTAGCACATCGGGGCAGAAGAGGATACCGGTCAACGAGATGCTCAGACCGAACGCCTGCGCTAACGACCGGGTGCAGCAGGACGACGAAGGCAGCAAGGAAGAGCATCGTGGCGCCGACCGGATAGCGACGGTTTCCTAGGAGCCAATCCGACACGTAATCGTGAATGTGTCGAGCATCACCGGCTCGCTCACCTCGACGAAAAGCAGCTGGCGCGCTGTCTTCTGAGGAGGGCGGCAATGTGGTCAACATTGGCTCGGTCGCACGCAGGCGATGCTCCCGAGTCAGACATGTGTTCACTTCCAAGTTGATTTAGTTGATGGTGACCTTGAAGGTCGTGCTGGCCATTGAGGGTGAGAGAGCTCCTCCACTCATTCCATTTCCTGTGATGGTCACTGTGTTTGAACCAGCGCTCGAGCGGAGCGGAGGTTTCGGACTAGATCCGCCGCAACCTGCGAACGGTAGAAGCATCCAGAGCAGAGCCACCCCCAAGAGCGCGGACCATCTCCGCCTGCGTCCCGTAGGAAGCAGACCGAAGGCGCAAAGGACCACCAGACTAGCGCTCGCCGCAGCTCCGCGGAGGTGTGGGAAGCCGGGCGCAGCCGGGATGACTGCCGAAGCCTGTGCGACAGTTGAGGCGATTGTGACATTGGCTGTTATGGGGCCGCTTGCTCCGAGGCTCACGCTTGCAGGAGTCACTGTGCAAGTAGGTGGAAATGCGGCGGTGCCGCTGGAGACGCTGCAACTCAGAGCAACACTGCCTACAAAGCCGGATGTCGAGGTAAGCGTGATGGCGTCGCTATTGCCCGTGGTTGCGCCAGAGGTAAAGCTGAGCGATGGGGAAGCGGCCGAAAGGGTAAACGACGGCGCTATCGCAGTGACTGTCACTTGGATAGCGGAAGAGGTGGAAGGACTGTAATAGCTGTCGCCTGAATAAAATGCCGTGATGGTATACGTGCCCGGCGTTGCGAAAGTAAGGGCGGAGGTTGCGCTGTTGTTGGCCAGGGGCACGGCTGAGCCGAGCGACGCTCCGTTGCTTTGGAACTGCACAGTGCCGGTGGGTGCGGCGACGGAGTTGCCGGCTGGTGTGAGGCTGACGGTCGCTGTAAGAGGTTGAGTGGTTGTTATCTGCGTGGCGTTGATAGTCAGCGCCAGTGTTGTGGTAACAGGGACAGAGGCCTTGATGAAGTTTCCGACGTCTAACGATCCCCACCCTGTTGCTTGATCGTAGCCGGCGGTAAGTAGATATCCAGCGAGGCCGCCCGTCAACGAAGTCGGTGCGGGAGTACTGTTGTTGCACAATGACGGCACGGAAGCGCTGCAATTCGTGACACCGGACGAGGCGATTGTCGCATCGTGGAAGATGCTGCTGGCAGCAGGAGAATTCGCCAACCGGTAGATCAGCGGATTGAGGTTGCCCTGGGTATTTCCGGTCGCCGTGTTAAGAAGCGCGGTGATTGCTGCCATGGTCGGCGCCGTCGCTGAGGTGCCTCCATCTCCGTGAGCCACAAAGCCGGGCCCCATGCATTGATGGTCGAAACAGTAGTAGTAGGGATCGTGGGTGGGGGATGCAGAAAAGGAGATATCCGGTGTGTCACGGAAACCATCCGCAGGCACCCCAGGGCCTGTCTGCCAGCTTGGTTTCGTGATGAATTGACTTACACCGCCACCGCCTGCGCGAACGAGATATGTGGTTGTACCGTTATCGGTCTCAACCGGGTCATTCCAGGCGCCCTCGGGAATATAAGAGAGTGCGGACGCATGAGTGGTGCTGTTGTTCGTGTTGGACCAATAAGTGGAAGGATCAGCTGTATCGTTGAATTCTGTCCCGCCGACGCATGTATCAAAGGAAGACGTACAGAAGCCGTTCGTGTTCAGAGACTGGGTGGCTGGCGCTGGATCGCCATGAACGTCGCAGTAGCCACCAATCGTTCCTGACGCCTGCGTCCCCGCGGCGCCAGAGTCCCCAGCGGAGACGAAGACAGAGATACCGTGCCCGGCGGCTGCAGACCAGAGGTCGTTCCATGTGTCGACTGTTCCCTGTTCAAGATCAGCTTCGCATTCACCGAAGGACATCGTGATCACGGGATCCTGAACTGTATTGACTGCGTAGGAAGCGGCATCGTAGAGCGCACTCGATCCACTACCGATTACCAGATCCGGAGAAACTCCAGGCGCTGTGCCGAGAACGCGTTCCAGATCCAGGGTGGCTTCTCCTTGGGCCATTCCGTAACCCGGGTCAACCCCGTCTGCGTATATCGGCGTGAAGTTGTAGCTGCTGCTTCCGACGCTTGTCGCAAATTGTTGTATGTCTACTGGATCGGCATCGCTCGTGCCAATGATGGCGACGTGTTGCGATTTGCCGCCCACAGTTGCGCCCGTATTGTTCGTCAGGACCGGTGTTAGGTCGTAAATGGTTGCGAAGTCAGCAGGAGTGATGTAGTGGCCACCTTGATTGCTCGTGAACGACGGATGCGCGCCTTGCTGGCTGTTTACGGCTGTAGGGGCGGCGTTCGGCGCGCCATGGAACCCACCGAGCGGAACGGGGTGATGCTCGGTCAGACCGGAGACGAACTGTACCACTGGCAGGAGAGCTGCAGGTAGAAGAGGTTCGCTGTCCGGGGCGCGCAGCGATATCGTTCCCGGCCGATAAAGGCTGAAGCTGGTCTGGAATGCCTTGGCAGCCGTTTCCACCGAGCCCGAGATCTCAATCGCCGTCCGGCTCGGCGCGATTGAATTCACCATAAAGCCTTGGGACTGGGCCCATGAGGCTACTGTCTGCACATCGCTTTGTGTCGGGCCGAAGAGTGTGCCAAGCTCTACTGGCGTCAGCCATTGGTGATAACGTGGTGAGCCGGGCGTCTGCTGATCAGCGAGCAGTTGCAGGAAGGCCGCCTGCGCCGTAGTGGTCCTGCGCAGCAGAATCGTCAGCCGCAACGGGGCCGTGGAGTCTACGCTGCCGGACACAAGGTTTGCGGGTGTGGCCCATGTGGGCACGTGGCCTGCCAGCGGCGAACGAAGGGCCAGGTCCGCATCCGGCGAGATACGGTTGACCTGGGGCACGGGACGCAGCGTCCCTTGTTGCAGGGGGCTTTGCCCACTCAGCATCACCGGCAGCAGAAGCGAGAGCGCGAGAATGTAACACTGGCGAGCGGTGGAGAGCATTGGATCGAAAGCCTTCCTTGGATTGTGGGGTCTGCTTCATTGAAGCCCAAGTCCCCAGACACACTATCTTCGGAGGAGTTGCGAATTCTCATCGCAATTCCGTCTACTCGTCTAAAAGAGAGAGCCGGAGCAAATTCGATGAAGGAAGGCCCGAGCGACGGCCGTCTTCCAGATAAGAGCGACACCCTAGACCGAAATGGTCAACCGCTCGCGCCTCTGGCTCCACGTCCAATCCATTGATGCGAACGGTTGGCGAGCCGATGAAGCGCAATGTTTCCGCTTGTGCCTGAGTACGAACCTCTATCTCCTCAACCTGGCCGGATATCGCAGCACTCCGCAGTGCGTCGCGTACACGATCGACCGCCAATTGGTGGTTGGGGCAATCCGCGATATAAAGCACCTCGATTCTCATCGACGTCCCTGATTGCTCTTGGCAAATTCTTCGATGACGGGACATGTCCCGTCACATTTCTTCATCGACGCCAAATCGCACCGATCCCTCGCGTCTCTGAGTTGGCTTTCCAGCTTTCTCAAGTCCGCAATCTTTTGTTGAACAGAGGAAAGCTTGTGATCGAGCAGATCGTGAACGTGAGTGCAGGCTTCTGCTCCTGCGTCGTGAAGCAGGAGTAGTTCCCGAATCTCCACCAACGAAAAACCCATTGCTTGGGCCCGGCTCACAAACTGCAAGCGATTAAGATCCCTATCACCGTAGAGCCGGAAGCCGCCCGTGCTGCGATGCGGTTTGGCCACTAGACCCTGCTTTTCATAGAAGCGAATCGTGTCAACAGTGAGACCGCTGCGAGCCGCGACGATCCCGATTTGCAGTTCTGCATCAAGCTTTGATTTCACGCACCAAGAGTACACTCTGGAGCTAACTCCAGAGTCAAGCGCTTGCCTAAGGCTCAGTACGAGTATGCAAGGTTACGCAGCAATGCAGCATTTAACTTCAGACAAGCATTGCTAAACAGTAAACGGCTCGAAGCGCGCGACTCCTCATGATTCATTCAATGAGAACTTGACTCTGGACTCGGCTCCAGAATGTAGCCTTCGTACATGCCACTGTTTCTGGCCAAAGCAGCGGCGCTTGCTCCGAAGTATTGGACGGAGTTATCGAAGCACGCTTAGCTGCTGTTGGCACGAAGTCTTCGAACACATCCGGTCTACCAATGAAAGCACGATCATGGCGAGCCAGCCCTCGACAAATCCCTCCTTTGATTGACAGGCGCAGATGAAGATGGCCCTACCGAACAATGTCTTCATCAATGCGAAGCAGAGCAGCCAGCAGACTGCCGCCGGGACGCCCCTCATCGCCAAAGAACCGCCCCTGCACCTCGATCACCAACGGCATCGCCCGGCGAAGCGCCCTAACGCCGGCACTTGTCGTGGTAATGTGCTTGGCGCGCACGTCCAATGGGCTATAGGCACGCGTGATCATGCCCTTTCTCTCAAGCACCTTCAGCATCTGCGAGAGCTGCATGGGGTGGATATTGGCAAAGCGCGCCACCTCCGATTGCGTGACCTTGTCTCCCAACTTCCCCAGCCACGCCGCCATAGCCAGTGTCGAAAACTGCAGGTGCGTCAGATCGCACTCGATGAGCGCGCGGTCGACCTCGCGAACATAACGGTGAACCACGCGCCACAGGACGAAGCCGACGGATTTCTCGGGTGCTCCGAGAGAGACAGACTCAAACAACTGTTTGACCGCATCTGCTTTATGTCCCACAACTTCATCTTAAAGGAAGGTAAATGTGTATATCTTCGCCGTCCGGGAACTTGTTCAACAATCTAGAGCAACCATATAGTAAATATGTTTATCGAATACAGAGAGCGTAGGCCGATCACCACACGATAGAGATTATTTTGCAAGCCTGACCTGCCGGTGTTCATCCGGTACGGATGCAAAGCACACCAGAATGGAGAACCTGTATGGCCGATTTGAAGCTTGATATTGCTTTCTGGAACTACGACCGGACGCGTGCGCTAGCGGATGGAAAGGTAAAGATCAAGGGGGCTGATGCCACGTTTCACAGCGCTCCCATCGTTACTGAGATCTTCGAGGGAGTGGTCCGCGGTAAGTTCAACGTCTCCGAACTCGGCATGACTTACTTCCTGCGGACGTTTCAGGAGCAGGATTCACCCTTCGTTGCGATTCCCGTCTTTCCTAACCGCGCCTTTCGTCACTCGGCAATCTACATCAATAAGGCGAGCGGCATCCAGAAGCCGGAGGATCTCAATGGCAAAACCATCGGCGAGCTGGCCCTGTATAGCCACGACGCAGGCATCATGCCGAAGGGCATGTTGATGGACGAACACGGCTTTAAACCAGAAACATGCCGTTGGATCATCGGTGGCCTTGATTGGCCGATGAAGCCTATTGATTTCGTCCCAGATACACACCCGGCGAATATCGAAGTGAGCAACATCCCCAAAGGCAAAGAACTCGGCTCCATGCTGGAGGCAGGAGAGATCGATGCGCTCATTTCTGCCGACAATCCCAAGTGCATCCTTGAGAACTCGCCAAGAGTGGGGCGGCTATTCCCGGACTACCCTGCGGTGGAGCGTGAGTATCACAAGCGCACGGGCATTTTCCCTATCATGCATACGGTCGTTATTCGGAAGGACCTGCTGGCAAAGAACCCTGGGCTGGCGACAACGCTCTATCAAAGCTTCTGGGACGCCAAAAAAGCCGCTATGGAGGAATATGAGCATGGTCGGATATTCAACAACATGGGCACCATGTTCCCCTGGTTCAGTCGACTTATTGAAGAAGATCGCGCAGTGCTCGGCGAAGACTGGTGGCCCTATGGCATCGAAGCCAATCGGAAGGCAATCGAAGCGATTCTCCGCTACCACTTCGAGCAAGGCATCACGAAGCGCCTCTTCAAGATCGAAGACATCTTCGTGCCGGAATTGCTGACAACATAGCAGCCCGCTATTCCCTGAAAAAGCCCGACCTCGTGACGAAGGGAAGACTGTTGCGCGTATGAAGATCATCGGCCTCGAAGAGCACTGTGTGATTCTAGAGGTGCTGCATGCATGGCGGTCCCTCGATCCGCAGTGGCAGGACCTCGCCCTGAAGGCATCGTCTGAAGGAGAGGGTGGCCGTCGCCTGCTGGACTTTGGCGCTGAACGCCTCGCGGGAATGGACGAAGCTGGCATCGACATGCAAGTCTTGTCGTTAACAGCACCCGGTGTGCAGAACCTGAATCGTGACATTGCAATTGAACTGGCACGATCCTCAAATAATCTTATTGCTGCGACTGTTCGTGCCCGGCCTGATCGCTTTCAGGGGTTTGCGACGCTGCCAACGCCCGCGCCGCAGGCCGCGGCTAAGGAGTTGGAACGCGCTGTCACCGAACTTGGATTACACGGAGCAATCGTGTTCGGCCGCACGCGCGATCGCAACTTCGATCACTATGACTACTGGCCGATCTTCGAAGTTGCAACGGCACTCAGGGCGCCACTGTATCTGCATCCGCAGTCGCCCCAATGGGGCGTGGTGAATGCCTACTACACAGGTTTCGGCGATGCGGTGGATTCTCTGTTCGCACGAAGCGGTATCGGTTGGCACTATGAAGCAGGAATGCAGATCCTTCGCATGATTCTGGCAGGTGTTTTCGATCGCTTCCCAGATCTTCAAATCATCACTGGGCACTGGGGCGAATTGATTCTCTTCTACCTGGAACGCATCGATCTGCTGACCGGCGTGGCGAAGCTGCCACGCAAGCTGTCCGAATACGTTCGCCAACATGTCATGGTGACGCCGAGCGGCATCTTCAGCGAGAGATACCTTCGGTGGGCAGTCGAGGTAGTTGGGGCCGACAACATACTCTTCTCCACAGACTATCCGTTTGCCGTGAAACCTCCTGGAACGGCGCGAACTTTTCTGGAGAGTGCAGACGTGAGCGATGCCGACCGCGTGAAGATCGCGTCCGGCAACTGGGAAAAGCTCTGCGCCGAAATTCGCCGCTAAGAAGGAACCCCGCACACGCAGACGCAAGGCAAGGAGTTAACGGATGAGCAATCTCAAGCTGAAGTTCGCCTTCCTGCAGTACGATCACACACTCCCACTCTTCGAGAAGACTGTCCAGTTTGAAGGCGTCGACGGCAGCTTTGAAACTGCCAAGATTCCATCTGACATTTTTGAGCGCATGATTCGCGACCGTGCCTTCGATGTGTCCGAAATGGGTATGACCTACTATCTGCGGACGCTGGACTTCGAGGATCCTCCCTTTGTCGCATTGCCCGTATTTGTGGCACGAGCCTTCAGGCATGCCGCAATCTACATCAACACGGCAAGCGGCATTCAGAGGCCCCAGGATCTCGCCGGCAAGGTGATTGGTGAGTTCGGCATGTACGGCCACGACGGCGGCATCTGGCCGAAGGGCATTCTTTCCGATGAGTACGGTGTGAAGCCCGAACAGAGCCGTTGGATCATCGGCGCCTCGGACTGGTACATGGCGCCATTCGACTTCATCCCGCAACCCCATCCGGACGATGTGGACGTGCAGCCTGTGCCGCAAGGAAAAACGCTTGGTGACATGCTGGAGACAGGCGAGATCGACGCGTTCTTGTCAGCACGTGCGCCGAAATGCTTTATCAACCGCTCGCCAAAGGTCGCGCGTCTGTTCCCGGACTATGAAGCCGTGGAACGCGAGTATTACCGTCGCACCCGCATCTTCCCCATTATGCATACCGTCGTCGTTCGCAAGGAACTGATCGCGGAACATCCTGAGTTGGCGCATGTCCTCTACAAAGGCTTATGCGACGCCAAGCATGCTGCAATGGAGAAATATCGACTTGGGATGGTGGAGCAGAACATCACGAGTCTCGTCCAATGGATCACCCCGCTTCTGGAGAAGAATGCACAAATCTTTCCAGAAGACTGGTGGCCCTACGGTGTCGAAATGAACCGTAAAGCGATCGATACTTTCGCCCGCTACTTCTATGAGCAGGGGCTCTCCAAGCATCGGCGAAAATGCGAGGACCTGTTTGCACCCGCGCTGCTTGGGACCTAGGGAAGAGGTAAGCAAAGGCCGCCTAGAAACTTAGAAACATGGTTTGAACACCTGCGACAAGAGCATGTCGGCTAGCTCACAGTGGCGCTGCCAGTCGCGATTGAATCGTGGGCCTGCTCTGAAGCCTGGCTTAAAACGAGTAGGTTAGGTTTGATTCCCGAGCAGAAGATTCTTCAAAGTGCCCTTTCCGACTTGGGGAATATCGTCTTCGCACAGTGCTCCCGGGCCATAGACACAATCCAGAGACGCAAGACGACCCGTATTGCATCTCACGATTAGGGTTGCGGTGATGCTGAGGTTTCGATGATCAGACGATTCTTCGAGTTTTTAGGCAATGTCACGATATTCGGGCTGTCCGCGGCACGAGATTTTCTCCGCCCTCCATTCGAGCGCGAGTATCTGCTGAAACAGCTCTACGACATTGGCGTCGGCTCCCTTTTGCTGATCCTTACATCCGGTTTTGCACTTGGCGTCGTGATGACGCTGCACACGCGAAGCACATTGGTGCAGTTTGGAGCAGAGGCGCAGATACCGACTTTTCAGGCGATGGCGTTTTTTAACGAAATCGGCCCGTTGGTGGCAGCCCTGCTAATCGCGGGCCGAGTCGGCGCCGGTATAGGCGCGGAACTCGCAAACATGCGCGCAACCGAGCAGATTGACGCGATAGAAACTCTGTCCATTAATTCATTCAAGTTTCTTGTTGTGACACGCATTGCGGCATGTACCGTGATGCTCCCCATCCTGACTGTGTTCATGGATGCGGCCGGAATTCTGGGAGGGTATGTCTCAGAGCACATCATGTCGCACCTAAGCTGGCGCCTCTATCTGGCTCGGGCATTCGACGGAGTGGCTTTAGCAAACTTCGTTCCGCCCACGCTGAAGACAGCAGTGTTCGGCTATCTGATTGGCACCATCTCCTGTTTTTTCGGTTACACAACAAACGAGGGCTCAGACGGAGTACGACGCGCCTCTACCAATAGTGTCGTCGTCTCTTCCTTGGTCGTCATCCTCGCAGATGTGATCCTAGTGAAGTGCATCTTCTTCCTGTTTCCCGAACAAGCGATATGACACGCAATCGAGAGGATGGAGCCCAGGCATCCCAGACCGCGACAATTGCGTTCGAGAACGTTGAGAAGGGTTTTAACTCCAGAAAGATACTGGAGGACGTATCGTTTTCTGTCGAGAAAGGTGAGGCGCTCTGCATACTAGGCCGTAGTGGCACTGGAAAGAGCGTGACCCTACGCTTGATGATCGGGCTGCTCAAACCCGATCGCGGCAAAGTCCTGGTACTGGGGAATGATGTGGCCGCTCTGGATGCGGAAGGACTAGGCAAGATACGCCGCAAGATGGGCTTCCTCTTTCAGAGCGCTGCGTTGTTTGACTCGTTTTCAGTGAGGGACAATCTTGCGTTGCCTCTTCGCCGCCTGCATAAAGAAAAGACGGAGGACGAGATTCAGTCCGCAGTCAAGGAAGCGCTGGGGCAGGTCGGCCTGGAATGTGATGTGAACAAGTTGCCGGCGACCCTCTCGGGTGGCATGCAGAAACGTGCCGGCTTGGCGCGTGCTCTCGTGCTGCAGCCGGAGATTCTCCTCGTAGATGAGCCGAGTAGTGGGTTGGATCGCATTACTGCTTCGGAGATTGATGACCTGCTGCTGAAGGTGAAGGACGAGCGTCACACGACGATGGTGATCGTGACACACGATATACACGGTGCCCGCCGTGTGGGTGACAAGTTTGCCGTCCTAGACGGCGGCAAGCTGCTTGCATTTGGAACGCCCGACGAATTGGACCAGACAGCGGATGAGCAGTTAAAGCAATTCATTTCGGAGACCGGAAGATGAACAGGCGGAACATGTTGGTCGGAATCGTCGTTGCCGTCGCCATACTGCTGTTCGGTACTGGCTTATTCCTGATCGGCAATCAACACAAGGCCTTTCGGCGACACACGACCTTCTACACTGAATTCGCCAATGTAGACGGCATTGCCAAGGGAGCCAAGGTCAGAGTGAACGGAATGGATGGCGGCCAAGTACAGGACGTCATCATTCCGTCTAGCCCGTTGCACAAGTTTCGCCTGAAGATAACCGTAGACGACCAGCTCCACGGTCTCATAAGAAATGATTCACTCGTATCCGTAGAGACGGAAGGCTTGGTCGGAGACAAGTTTCTTCTCATTAAGAGCGGAAGCGAGCGATCGCCAGAAGCCGCAGCGGGAGCGACATTATCCAGCAAGGAACCGTTTGACATTGGCAAGATGCTCGAACAGGCAAACGGCCTACTGAAGCAGGTAGGTGGGACAGTCACCGATGTTCAAGGAAAACTGGACGGCACACTGAATGCCGTAACAGCGACCGTAAACAACACGAATGGAATCGTGACCGACATTCGGCGAGGCAAAGGCACCGCAGGTGTTCTGTTAGAGGATCCTAAAACCGCTGCGGAGGTGAAAAAGGTCGTTGAGAATACGCAGGAGGCGACCGCCAATCTCAAAACCGCGTCAGTACAAGTGAATGGGATCATCGAGGACGTACAGCATCGCGAGCTAGTTCCTAAGCTGGACGATACCCTCAACAGCGCCAAGAACGCTACGCAGCAGCTTGATCAGGCCTCTCAACAAGTAAATGGGGCGCTCAAAAGCGCTTTCGCCGAAGATCAGTACGGGCAGGATGCAGGCACAAATCTGCAACAGTCACTTTCCAATGTCAACCAAGCGACAGGCAACCTCGCCGATGACACAGAGGCACTGAAGCACGAGTTTTTCTTCAAAGGCTTCTTCAGGAAGCGTGGTTATTACAATCTTGATCAACTTCCGGCTGAGCCCTATCGAAATGGAACGCTGTTCAAGAAGCCGGAAGCGAATCGGCAGTGGCTCGCCGCGAATTCCCTCTTCCGGGAAACTCCTGACCGGGTGGAGACTCTGACGCCCTCAGGCCGAGCTGCGATTGACGAAGCAGTCAGCCGGATTCCGGACCTCTATAACACGCCGATCATTGTCGAAGGATATGCAACAAGCGAAACGCCAGGCGAGGAGCTGGTTCGTTCCCGAGGTCGAGCTGTTCTGGTGCGCTCATACCTCCAGCAACGTTTCCATCTTGCGCCGAAAGATACTGGAATAATTGGGCTGAGCGCAACTCCACCGCCGGCCGCGGGAAAAGCAACTTGGGACGGCATCGCGCTGGTTCAGTTGTCAAGTCCAAAATAACGCTAAGCGAAGTAGAAGAATCGTGCAGATGTGTCGACAAGGTCCGATTTGCCGTTGTCCGGATCTAACGACGCGTTTGTCGACTGATACTCGATGTGCCAGCAAAAGGTGAATCGGAAGCCTGAACGTATGTTCATCGCTGGATCGATCAAAAGTTGATTTCTGTGCGGGCGAAGTTTGCAAAATGAGATGCGCTCGCGAGAATATCGACCACGCCGTGCCACAGAATGAGCCTTAAATCACGGAATTACGATTCACGGAGCCTCAGACTCGGCATCTGACTATCTAGCGCGACAGGCTCATGCCTAAGTGAGTAGCACTTGTCGTCGAAATCCCCCTCCTGATTGCTCTATCCGCTGTGTTGGTTCGGGCTCTTCGCTTCGAGCACTTGCCCGTCTAACCCATCTAAACGAGGCCACACCATATGATTACTCCCCTCACCGATGAGAGTGCCTGGATGCCTCTGCTCGGAACATTGCCTTCGTGGCAGCCGCCTCGACGCCATGCTCTTATCATCGCTCCCCACCCGGACGATGAGACGTTAGGAGCAGGAGGCATGATCGCCCGGCTACGTTCACGTGGAACCGAGGTAACGGTGGTCGCCGTAACCGATGGCGAAAATGCTTATACAGACACACCAGACTTGGGTAGAGTACGCGAGCGGGAGCAGACTGCTGCTCTGGCGCGATTGGGTGTCGGCCCGGATCATATCCGGCGCCTACGGTTTCTCGATAGCGGCGTCGCCGCAAGCGAACATCTTCTTGTTGAAGTCCTGCTCACTCTTGTCACCGCAGATATGCACGTTGTTGCGCCTTGGCGGAAAGATTTTCACCCGGACCATGAGGCTTGCGGGCGCGCAGCGGAGACTGTATCTAAGACGAAAAGGGCTCAGCTCACCTCTTACTTCTTTTGGACCTGGCACAGAGGCACACCCGAAGTTTTGGACGGAGTGCGATTGGTGTCTTTAGCGCTCAATGAAAAGGAGCGCCAGGCAAAGCAGGATGCGCTCTTGTGCCATCAGTCGCAATTGAGACATGCCGGAGGTTTCCCAATCCTGCCCGACGATTTATTAGAACCGGCGACGCGAACCTTTGAGGTGTTTGCGCCATCATGAGCATCGATGACACCTCGTCCTCTGAATTCTTCGAAGCGAAATATCGGCAGAAGGCCGATCCATGGGACTTCGCCAGCAGCCCTTACGAGTCAGGTCGCTACGATGCCATCATCACGGCGCTCGCCTCTCGCCGCTACCGGCGGGCGTTCGAACCTGGATGTTCCGTTGGCGTCCTTACAGAAAGACTCGCTGCCATCTGCGACGCCGTCGAAGCGATCGATTTCTCATCAACAGCCGTTGCGCAGGCTCAAGAACGATGCGCCTATCTCTCGAACGTGGACGTCGAGTGTGCGTCAATTTCTGGGCGCATGCCTCTCAACGGTTTCGACTTGATCGTGCTTAGCGAGATGGGCTACTACCTCGATCCGAATGAATGGAGCGAAACCGTGGCACGGATGGTCTCACCCATGGCAACTGGAGGCATTGTGCTCGCGACTCATTGGCTCGGAACCTCGGCCGATCACTGTATGAGCGGCGATCAAGTACACGAAATCATCCAAGCCAGCTTGTTGCTCCGCCTACAACACTCTGAGCGGCACAAGGCCTTCCGTCTGGATCGGTGGGAGCGGGTATGAGGTCCATCAACTGGCATGTCTCGGTATTAATTCCCGCACGTGACGAAGAGCAGCTGCTCCCGCGGTGCCTTCGTTCCGTGCAAGAAGCACGCTTATGCCTGCCTGACGGCGTGACCAGCGACCTTATCGTCGTCTCCGACTGTTCGCTGGACCGAACACAGGAGATAGCGGAGGACATCGTTCAGCGTTCCGGCCTCGTCGTCCGATCGAATGCTGGGATGGTGGGAGCCGCACGCGCCTTAGCTGCTCGGGCTGCGCTTCGGCGCTACAAAGGACGCCTTGAACACTGCTGGTTGGCGAACACTGATGCCGATTGTGAGGTTCCGGCAAACTGGCTATTGGATCAGCTCGACATCGCTGCACGTGGCTTCGAGGCTGTCGCAGGGATTGTGGACATTGATTCATTTGCCGAACATGATGCGGCAGTCAAGGGTCTTTTCCGTAGCACTTATCGCATCCACCCGGATGGCACTCATCCCCATGTGCATGGGGCCAACTTAGGGGTGCGTGCGGATGCCTACTTTCGGAGTGGGGGATGGCTCGACTTGGCCACTCGGGAGGATCATGACCTCTGGGAGCGCCTGCAACGCAGTGGCCGCAGGCAACTCTCTGATTCGAGCCTGCGAGTCATCACCAGCGGCAGGCGGGTCGGACGAGCTCCGCTCGGATTTGCCGACGCGCTCGCTGCGCACAATGAGGCAGCTGCTTGAACGCAGAGCAATTCAAGCGAAGGCTCGCGGCGATTGGAGGCGAACAACTTCCTCTTCCGGGTGGAGGTAGAACAGCGGAACGTCATCGGCGTCTCATGGAAGTCGGCAGGGAGGACTTAAGCCTTGCACGCTTGGCGGAAGCGCACTGGGATGCAGTTGCCATCCTCGCCGAAGCCGGTCGCCCATCAATACCCGGTACGCTCTATGGCGTATGGGCATCGGAGATCCCTGGCAAAGCGCTCTCCATGGAACCGTTCGACGGTGGTTATCGTATTACCGGCACGAAGATGTTTTGCAGCGGCGCAGGACTCGTCGACCATGCTCTCGTTACCGTTGGGCTTCCCGAACAACGTCTTGTCGAAGTAGATCTGCACAAGAACTCCGAAAGCATTGCGATCGACGGCTCTGCTTGGACAACGGATGCCTTTCGCCTGACTCACACCAGCACGGTCACGTTCAACGCAACTGGGATCTCAGCGGACGCCATTCGTGGAGAACCGGAATGGTATCTGGAACGTCCTGGCTTCTGGCACGGGGCTTGCGGACCGGCAGCGTGCTGGGCAGGCGGCGTGGCGGGGCTCTTGGATCACGCCATGAAAAATAAGAGAGAGGATGCCCATACCCTAGCCCACCTAGCGGCCATGCATGCGAACATATGGGCTCTTGAATCTTATCTTGACGTCGCCGGCAGAGAGATCGATAGTGCGCCTTTCGATCGCCATGCAGCTCAGATCCGGGCGCTCGAAGTGCGACATCTCGTGGAGCAGGCCTGCACAGACACGCTTCATCGATTCGCGCGAGCCTACGGACCGGCCCCCCTTGCAATGGATTCTGGAATCTCGCGGCGTTATCACGAGGTCAACCTCTATCTCCGTCAATCCCATGGGGAACGCGATCTTGAGTTAATTGCGCGAACTTTGAAAGAACCTCCCATTGGCTAGAGAAGCGATGAGTACACGTTTCGCCTTACTGGTCGATCGACATTGGCGTCATCTGCGCTTAGATTGCGTATTTCAGCCCGGCGATAGCGGAAAGCTTGCGGAAGCTTAAGTCGCATCTGCGGGCTCGGCACCCTAACCAAAGATGCCCTTTGTAAGACGTAGGTGCCATCCCGCCTGGAACATAGAGCAGCTATCCGAGTCGCTTCAGCAGTCCTATGAAGCCAGTATCTGCTCGTAGATTGTCGAAGTCCGGATCCACTCGGAGGAAGATGCATGGATTGGACCGATCGTCGATCGCTTTACTCAACCACTTCACCGCCTCGGCATTGTCGTGCAAACCGGCATAGACCAGCGCGATATAGAAGGGAGAGACGTATTGGTACGTGGCCTGCGTTGTCATCTCTTCCAAAAGTTGCTGCGCGCGGTCCGACCGCCCGGTAATGGCATACAGGTGTGCAAGGGCGGCAATCATAGGAGCGCTACGATGCGTCAGGGCGACTGCCTGCTCCAACTCCGCGGCAGCCTGAGAGTAGGCGCCTTTCTTTTCATACGCCTGACCAAGAACCATATGGGCCAAAGCTAAGGATGGGTCCATTGCAATGGCGTTACGAAGCTGCTGAATGGCCGCGTCATACCGCCGCGCCATGTACATGCGCCAGCCTAGGCTGAAGTTCATGCTGACGGAGAGCGGCTCGAGCGAGAGAGCGCGCTGCATCTCTGCGATGCTTTCGCTGGGACGATCCATCGCGATGAGATAGAGCGAGTAACGCTGGTGCGCCGTGGCGTAGCCGGGGTTCAATTCGATGGCACGGCGAAAACCCCGCTCCGCTCCTGCCCAGTCCCAGTCGTAGTTCAGCCGTACGGTGGCCATTGATGTCTGGGACTCGGCCAGATTTGGGCCAAGTTCGATCGCGCGAATGGCGGCCGCTTCGGCCTTCGGCGCCACCTCTTTTGCCGGCACCGTACCTACGATCGCAGCGCCAATAATGCCGTAGCAGTCCGCCAACGCGGCGTAGGCGAGCGCGTAGTGCGGTTCGTCCTTCGTCGCCAGTTCGAAATACTGGATCGCTTTGGTGAGACCGGCTTCGGAACGACGGTTCCAGTAATACTTACCCTTCAGGTAATTCTCATAGGCCTCAGGACTGATGGACTGCGACGCGGTGAGCGCCTGTTGCTCCTGCGGTGTGACCTCGATCTGAATCTGCCGAACGATTGCCGCGGCGACCTGTTGCTGCAGACCGAGAAGATCGCCGGCCCGGTTCTCATAGGTCTCTGCCCACAGAGCGCGATCCGACGAAGCCTGCACCAATTCTGCCGTGATGCGCACATTGTCTCCCGAACGCTGCACGGTGCCATCAACCACCGCGTCTACATTCAACGCACGAGCGATCTCTGATAGCGACTTGTGCGTCCCCTTGTATTGCATGGATGAAGTACGCGAAGCAATCCGCAGACTCCTCACCTTGGCGAGGCTCGCAATCAACTCATCCGTGATACCGTCCGCCAGGTACTCCTGACCCGGAGTCGGAGCGATGTTCTCAAGCGGCAGCACGGCAAGCGAACGCACCTGCAACGGCCTCACCCTTCCTTCAGGCACTGGAGCACGGCGCATTAACAACCATCCGGCCGACAGGCCGAGGGCAGCTCCCACGACGAGGCTGACGACAACTACCCGGGCATGCCGCAATAGATGCTTGTTGCTAGCTGTCGGTGAAGGATCCGCGGCAACCGCAATGTCCTCCGAGGGGGGCACCCCTTGCAGAATGCCGGCGGCAGTTTCGATTGGCGCCTCAGAGGGGCGCACTGTCGTCACGGGCGCGATGAATCGATATCCTCGACGCTGCAGGGTTTCAATGAAGATGGCGTTATCGGGAGAATCGTTCAATACCTCGCGCAGCCGCCGCATGGCGGTGTTCAGACTGTGGTCGAAGTCGACGAACGTGTCCTCAGGCCAGAGACGCTTGCGGAACTCCTCGCGGCTGATGACTTCGCCTGGATGCTCCAGTAACAGCTTCAAAACCTGACAGGGCTGCGTCTGCAACCGGATTTTGCGGCCCTGCTTTCGCAGTTCGCAGGCGTCAAGATCTGCCTCAAACACACCAAACCGTACGAGGTGCAATTGCCCCAGATCGTGGGCGTTGGTTGGTGTCATGGTTGTCGGCAGCAGGCTCTGCGGCAGATTCTATTGATGACTGGAAGAGCCGGTCAATGACGAATGCGAGCGGAAGTTCGGTTATCTGCCGCTGCAAATGAAAGATTCAGCAAGGGATGTTCTGTTACCTACTCGTAGCCTCTACGTGACCCGAAAAGAGTTGCACGCCGTCATGCGGCGGGAGCACCTTTCCCATCCAGCGGTCCGTTGTCGCACGTAAAACGGTGCGACAACGGTTAGCCGCCTGGAGGCACGATGCAACCAACAACAAATCGATCGCGGCTGGGACAGGCAGCAGCCGTTCTCCTGGCCTTGTGCCTTTGCGTTGCCGGAAGCGCCCGACTCTGGGCACAGGTAGCTGGGGCAACCCTCTCGGGAGTCGTCAGCGACGCCGGAGGCGCTGTCATCGGCAATGCCACGGTGTCCATCCAGAACGTGGCTACCGGAGTGAGCCGCGATGTGACGAGCAACGGCGATGGCTTTTACTCGGCGCCGAACCTGCTGCCTGGGAAGTACCAGATCAAGGTGGCATCCCCCGGCTTCAAGAGTGTGCTTCAGAAGGGTATCGAGCTGACGGTCGGCGCACAGGTGACACTGAACCTGGCCATGCAGGTAGGCAACAATACGCAAACGGTCGTGGTCACAGACGCTCCGCCGTCCGTCCAAACCTCCTCTTCCACCATCAGTGCTACCGTGGACGCCCGCACGGTGCGCGATCTTCCCCTCAACGGACGCGACTGGACCTCGCTGGCGACACTGCAGCCAGGCGTAGCCAGCATCCCGAACCAGGCAACCGCCTCGTTCAGCGCGAACAAAGGCAATCGCGGCTTTGGCAACCAGCTCAGCAACGGTGGTCATCGCCCCAACGAGAATACCTACCGGGTGAACGGTCTGGTAATCAACGACTATTCGAATGCCGCCCCTGGGGGCGCCACCGGAGTCAACCTGGGCGTCGACGCCATTCAGGAATTCTCCGTGCTAACTAGCACCTATACCGCGGAGTACGGTCGAACTTCCGGCGCAGTGATCAATGGCATCACCAAATCCGGCACGAACCAGCTCCATGGGTCTGCCTATGTCTTCGACCGCGACAGCATCTTCGACGCGCGCAACTACTTCGACACCACGAAGCCGCCGTTCCGGCGCGTGCAGTTCGGGGGCGCCGCAGGCGCGCCCATTGTAAAAGACAAAGCCTTTATCTTTGGCGACTATGAAGGAATCCGGCAGAGCCAGTCGTCCTCAGGAACAATTCACGTCCCGGACGCCGCGTCCCGCGCCGCTGCAGTTCCTGCCATCCGGCCATATCTTGCGTTGTGGCCAGTCGCTCCAACCGGAGCTCCCGACCTGAACGGCATCCAGAGCTTCAACGTCTCCACGCCCACCAAGGCGGATGAGAATTATGTAATTACCCGCTACGACCAGAAGATCTCGAACGCGGACAGCCTCGACGCCACGTACTTCTTCGACTCCGGGCCCCAGACGCAGACCGACCCCCTGGGCAATACCGTGCACCAGGTCTTCTCGCGACGGCAGGCGGGCGGAGCGGAGGAAACGCACATCTTCAGCCCCGCGTTCGCCAATACCGTTCGCGGTGGAGTGAGCCGGATTATCGGCGACATCAATACTCCCGTCTCGGGCGATGCTGTAGCCACCGATAAGGCACTCGCTATCGCGCCGGGAGCTGCTGCGCCGCCGGAAATCCCGGTCTCCGGTCTGACGATCGCTTACGGACTGAACGGCTTTAACAAGTTCACGCACGACTGGTGGTCCACTCAAGCCTACGACGACGCATTCTTGACCCGTGGCACCCATTCGCTGAAGATGGGCTTCGCTTACGAGAACATGCAGTACAACATCCTCGAACAACTGAGCCCGAATGGCCGGTTGAATACTTACGGAACACTCGGCTCATTTCTTAGCAACGCGCCTCACCAGTTAAACGCGCTGGCGCCCGGCGGCTCGACCGAGGTGCAGTTGCGAGAGAGTCTCTTTGCCGGATATTTTCAGGATGACTGGCGTGCACGCGCGAATCTGACCCTCAATCTAGGCCTGCGTTACGAGGCGACGACGAAGCCCTCCGATGCGCACAAAGTACCCGGATACACCGTGAACGGGTACTCGGTGGCTGCGGCCGGCTTCCAGCAGATCACGACGCTCGCGAACTGCACGCCGGGAACCACGGCCTGCGGGCCAGTGGGCGTGGACAGCCCATTGCTCTCCAACCCCACAACGAAAGATTTCGAACCGCGCATCGGCTTCGCATACGATCCCTTTTCAGATGGCAAGACTGCGATCCGAGGCGCCTTCGGCATGTTCGACGTGCTGCCGCTGCCCTACGAATTCGGACTGAATACCGCAGCGACCGCGCCATTCCAGATCATCGGCACCGACCCAAACGCTCAGCTCGGCACAGGCGCCATCGACCCGAACGTCAGCTTCAACCGGCAGCAGATCCGCAACCGCTATATCGATCCCAAGCCCAGGCGCGCTTACGTGATGAACTGGGATCTTAATGTCCAGCAACAGTTCGGCAAGACTTGGACCGGCATGGTCGGCTTCGTAGGATCGCGCAGCTTGCACCTCTCGGCTGCCGCGGACGATATCAACCTCGTGCAGCCGGTCTCTGTGCCGGGAGTAGGATTTGTCTTCCCCTGCAACCCTTCGAAGCTGGCAACAGGAAACACCTGTGCGAATCAGCCAACCGGAACGCGGATCGACTCCAACTGGGGCGGCGGCTCGGGCATCCGGCCCGTGCTGTTCGATGGCGCCTCTTCTTACAGCAGTCTGCAGGCGCAGGTTCGGAAGAACATAAGCAATGGTGTCCAGGGACAGCTCTCCTACACCTGGAGTAAGTGCCGCGACCTCAGTTCCGCCCCGGTGACCGGGGACACTTTTCTGAACTCGATCGCTGTGCCGCTGCTGTTGCAGAAACAGGCGCGACTGGGAGCCTGTGACTTCGACCTGCGGCAGATCGCCGTCGGGAATGTGATCTGGGACCTGCCTGGTGCGAATATATCTTCGGGCTTTACAAAAGTGCTCACCAATGGCTGGGAGCTGGGTGGCATCATTACAGCCGAGACTGGCGCTCCGTTTACCGTAACCGCGGGCGACGGCAACGACCCGCTTGGAACCGGCTTCAATGGCGACTACTCGATGGATTTCGCCGACCGTCTTCCCAACTGCAATGCCATCCATGGAGGAGTGAATTATCTGAACTTGAACTGCTTCACTCCGCCGACGGCGCCGGCATCGCTGCCCATCGCCACAGCAGCTAACCCAATCGGTTGCGCACCCAATTCATTCCCGAACTATCGGGACTCCAACGGAAATCCAATCGCTCCCCCACCAGGGCGTCAGTTCTGCTCGAATGTCCTCGGCAACTCCGGACGCAACAGCTTCTATGGACCGAAGCTGACTGATGTCGACTTTTCTCTCTTCAAGAACACAAAAATCCCACGCATCTCTGAGGCCTTCAACCTGCAACTGCGCGCTGAATTCTTCAATGTACTGAATCATACTAATTTCCTGTCCCCGGGCTTCCTGAATACCTTCGGACAGAACAACTCGGTGGTCGACTTCGACGGCAGTGCTCTGCCAACCGCGTTGAACCAGACCTCCACCACCTCGCGGCAGATTCAATTCGGCGCGAAGGTTATCTTTTAACTGAGCCGCCCTCAGATTCCGGCGCCTTCTTTTCTCCTCATACGCCCTGGGACACGCAATGCATATTGAAGAGGATGTACATACGGCTGGCCGGGAGGAAGGTACTGCCGGCTGGCGTTTCGCAGTAGCATCCGGCATCCTCGGCTGGGTTCTAGACGCGTTTGACTTCTTCGTCGTCATCTTCCTTCTCGACACGCTGGCCGATCATCTACACGTGAAGAAGAAGGCGATCGTGTGGACGATCTCCATCACACTCGCCATGCGACCGATTGGCGCGCTTCTGTTTGGTGCTCTGGCAGATCGCTTCGGCCGCCGTAAACCGCTGATCGTGTGCGTTATTTACTTCTCGACAGTCACCATCCTGAGCGGCTTTGCGCCCAACTATCTATTCTTTGCTGCCATGCGCGCACTTTACGGCATCGGCATGGGCGGCTATTGGGGTATAGGTGCTTCCTTCGCGATGGAACATGCGCCACGCAAGCGGCGAGGTTTCCTCTCCGGCATGATGCAGGGCGGGTATCCCTTCGGGTATCTGCTGGCGGCTGTCGCCATGCTCACCATCCGGCCATGGCTGGGGTGGCACTCGATGTTCCTCGTCGGCTCCGCACTCGCCGCGGTTATCGTCGTGCTCACCTACCTATCGCCGGAGTCGCAGGCATGGAAGTTGCACCGCATGGGATCGGTAAGCGGTATCTTCCGCACCCTCTTCCAACACAAGGGCAGCTTTGCCTATCTGCTGTTGGTGATGGTGGTCATGAGTTGCCTGTCGCATGGCTCACAGGATCTATACCCGGACTTCTTGAAAAGTATGCCCTGGCTCACAGCAAAAACGCTGTTAGGTGCACAGCCGCTCTTTGTTGTCCCCATCCTATACAACATCTCCGCAATGACGGGTGCTCTCTTTTTCGGGCACGCCTCGGAGCGCTACGGACGCCGCCGTGCGATGATCGCTGCGCTGGTGTTCTCGCTTATCTCGATACCGGCGTGGGCATTCGGTGGTTCCCTACTGGTGCTTGTTCTCGGCTCCTGCCTGATGCAAACCGGCGTTCAGGGTGCGTTCGGTGTGATACCGGCGCACCTGAACGAACTCTCGCCGGATGCCGTGCGCAGCCTCTTTCCCGGCTTTGTCTATCAACTTGGAGTGCTGGTCGCATCGCCGGCAGTGGGACTGGAATACATGCTCCGCGACCATCTCGGGTATCCGTGGGCACTCACCGTCTTCGAATCTCTGGTGATCGTCTCACTCATTCTGATCTTCGCCCTAGGGCCGGAGAAGCGGGGTCGAAGCTTCTACATAGAAGCCTAGATTTTGAGTAAGTCTGTCTAGGCTTGTGCGAAGAATGCAACAAGCGGATCTTCTCACTTCTCTTCGCTCCGGTTGAGACAAGTGGACCTATTCAAAGTTTCCTAGAGTAAGAGCAGGATATACGTAAAGACAAAGCACTTCTCTCGTCAGGTTTTTGTTAAGGAAAAGCCTACATGACGGATCTCGAGTATCTCTCAGTAGCCCTGCTTTGTTTTAAAATAGATTTCCAGCAGCTATATGGGGCGAGTGTTCACTTGGTGTTGCCTTTACTTAAGGCCACACCAAGCGGGCACTCTTGCTACATAACATCAGGGCATTGCGCTAATAGAGCAGCTTCACCGCAAACTCCACAATACGCGGATCACGCGCACTGGTGACTTGGCCGAAGTTCGCCGAGCCGAGCGATGTGGAAATATTGTTAAAGTTAGGATGGTTGGCCACATTGAAGGCCTCTGCCCTGAATTCCATATTAAAGCGGCTGGTTATAGGAAAGGTCTTATAAAGAGACGTGTTGACGGATGTGTAGGCCGGCCCGCGGATGATGCCATTGCTGGCGTTTCCAAAAAAGCCATACTTAGGAGCCGCAAATGAAGTGGTGTCAAACCATTCATTTAGCTGACCGACGCGATGGTAAGGTGCCACCTGGTCCGGGCGTGTCGCCAAGCCAGCGGTGCTTGTTGCCAACCCAGGGCTCAAAGCGAACCCACTCTGATGCAGGGCCAAACCGGCAAAACTCCAGTTCGCTAACGCTCCTTTCACCAGCTTGTCGCTATTTTTGAAGATGGGAATGCGATACACCCACGTAGCAGTAACATCCTGCGGGAAGTCATAATCCGGAGGGCCATATTCTGCATGGTAATTGCGCATGTTCTGCGCTCCGTTTCCCTGAGACGCTCCACCCGACGAGCTATGGCCACCGACCGTCGCCAGGGCTTTGCTGTATGTATACGCTACGCTGAACTGTGAGTCGCCAGCCCTGTATGTGGCTGCTGCTTGAACGGAATTGTAATTAGAACTACCTTGAAAATACTCATCGTTCATCGCGCTATATCCTTTGTAGGGACGAGTAAAATCGCGCGATGCGACACCGGCATTGATGCAGGGATCGAATTCGTAGGAGCCGGAAGGCGACTGGCCTGGCGCCAGACAGCCAGTTGCGCTCGGCGCCGCCACAGGAAGTGGGAAATTCCCATCGTAATTGCTTGGAGTTACCTCCAGGCGCCGCCCCACACTACCAACATAAGCTACGGATGCAATCAGGTTTCTTGCGACCTGGTGCTCAGCCGTCAGGCTGTAGGACTGGATGTATGCCGGCCTGAAATTTTGCGGCACATCCGACAGGGTTTGCGTGGTGGGTGCCGCTGCTGCACCCGCGGTCGCATTGCTCAATAAGCTGTTCAGGATGTTGGCGCTGTTGTTATAAGGCGGGTTTTGTCCAAAGGCTGAATAGATGAGTTCAAGCGGAATTCTTTGGAAGCCGAGCCCATAACCGCCGCGCAGCGAGGTCTTTCCATCTCCAAACACATCGTAGGCGAAACCCAGACGAGGGCCGAAGTTCTTCTTGGTCGGGATGAAAAACCCGCTCGGAGTTCCATTCTTTCCGGCAAAGAGAAGCCCGTTCAGGAGGTTCGCAGGCTGGCCGGCACCATTCACCGGCGCGTTCGCCCCATTGATTTGCAGACTTCCATTTACGTTCACAACCGGCGCCTGTGCTGCATCGTAAGCGGCTGGCGAGAAACTCGAGACTTGGTCCCCGCTTGCTGTGTCATTGGAAAAATACACCCAGCGCATGCCTAGATTGAGAGAGAGGCGAGGAGTGACCTTCCAATCGTCTTGGACGTAAGCATCCCCCTCACGGTAGTGGAAGCTGCCGAGCTTTTGTGAACTTGCCTGTGAATACGTTGCATCCAAACCCAATAGATAGTCGGCTGCCGGATCGCCCGTGTGCACGCCGGTAAAGCTGAAATTGCCTTGCGGATAGGTAAAGACATTCTGCCGCTTGATGCCAAAAATATAGAGCGCGCCGGCCTGCAGGACGTGATTTCCTTTCACCCAACTGACATCATCCGATATTGTCCCTTCGCCGTCCGAAGCCGTAATCGGTTGCGTCGCGACGCCGTTTCCAGTCCATCCCCCGCTGATGCTGACCTGGGGAATTCTGTTAAACGGGTCCGCTCCGGGAAATGCCTGGACTAACGTGATACCGGTGGGCAACGTACCACCCTTGGTGTTTTGGATTCGTGGCTTGTCGTAGGTCTCTGCGATGCCTGCCGTATTCAGGAGATTCGGCGTAATCGAAGAGGTAAGGCGAACCAGGGCGTTAAAGCCCGTCTGATAATAACTATTGGTAATGGTCGAGTATGGGAATCCGCTCCAGGCATCGTATGGAAAGCCGTTCTTAACCGGCTCATACATCACTCGAGCCATCAGCTGGTTCTGTGAATTGATGTAGTGATCGATGCGGTATTGATAGTCAAGTTGGCTGGTTGTCTGCGAGCCTTGGTTGATGTAATTGAGAAACCCTCCGCCCGGATTGTTGGGGAGCGGAATGTATGTATTCAGTACGGAAGTTGCCACCGGATCGAAACAAGCAGGATTCAGCGTAGTCGGCCCGGTAACACAGTTCGTCTTCCCTTCCGCCGCCAGGAGCGCCCGGCTATGCGCATCGAGCATTAGCCCCCCCGTAGGGAGCGTGGGGCTTGCACTGAAGTTTCCATTGCGGAGTGCCTGCGGGAAGACGGACCCGCGCTGGATAGTACTTTGACTAACGTCATACCACTGATTCGAAGCAAAGAAGAATGTCTTCTTTCGATTCGTGTTGTACAGGTGCGGAATGACCAGTGGTCCACTGAATGTGTATCCAAAGATATTCTGGTGGAGCGCTTGCGTGGTTGTCGAGTAGTAGTTGTTCGCGTCGAAGGCGTTGTTGCGCAGATAATCCCACGCGCTTCCATGGAACGTATCCGTGCCGCTCTTGGTCTCAGCGATAACCTGGCCCGATCCGGCAAATCCATACTTAGCGCTGTAGTTATCCTTCAGGACGCGAAACTCGGCGATACCATCCACGATCGGCGTGATGTTCAGGCCGGTGAGGTTGCCCGAGTTCATGTTGTAAACGCCATCAAGAGTGTAGGTCGTGTACTCAACGGAGTTTCCGTTCACGATCAGCGTTGTCCCACCTTCGAATCCGCCTCCATTCTGCGCGTCCGCACCGGCGATGCTGCTGACACCTGGGACGGAGATGGCGAGAGTCTGAAAGTTTCTGCCGTTCAGCATCAAATTGCTGATCTGCTTGCTGGTGATGGTGCCGCCGCTTTCGGACGTCTCCGTGTTGACCTGCTGCGCGTTGGCAGTAATCGTGACCTGCGACGATGCGCTGCCAACCTCCAGGGTCACATTGTTGGAACGGCGCTGCCCTGGATCAATCTGTATTCCCTTTGTAAGGGTTCCTTTGAATCCAGCTTTCGATATGTCGATGGTGTACTGCCCCACAGAAAGGCCCTCTGCCGAGTAGAAGCCATTCCCGTCCGTTGTCAGGGCGTTCGAGACGCCGGTTCCCTCGTTGGTGATCGTGACGGTGGCACCGGAGATGGCGGCGCCTGTCGAATCGACTGCGGTGCCGGAGATCGCACCAGTGCTCACCTGCGCATTCAGGGAGCAACTGGCAATCAGCAGCAGAAGGATTGCTGTCAGAAACTGCAGCATCTTGTTTGGGTAAAACTTTGACATCAAAACGGCCTCCAGGCTTCTGCTCGCGTTTCCCTTTTGGAACTTATCCGAAACGGAAAAACAGTATTCGTCAGCTATAAAGCTTGTCAAGAAGGAAATAGCGCCGAGTAGCATCGTTACCAGAACTTGCAAATCCGCCTCTAAGAGCCGTTCCTGCGGTCGACCGAATGTCATGAGTAGCGACTTCACGTTCGCGTTTTGAGAAAGACCGGAATGGTCTAGGGATGCCGCAGCACAGTGCGGGCATCGAATCTGTACCTCATCTGGAATCCGCGTTCGTTAAAGTTCCGACGCTGCCCCAAGCTCCGTTGACGAGAAGCATTTGTTCAACAGCGGCTCCATTCTTCTAGCTGCGCTGTAAGCTGTCTTGCCAGCGCCACGTTTGCTCCTGCAGGCCGACGACCCTGTCAGAAACCCAAGCACCAAAGGACAGAAGACTTCCTGCATGGCAGTCAATCCGTGGTTGCGTTGAGCACGCTTTCAGCCCAGCTGTTTTGAAGAAGCATTCGCCAGACACTCCCTGTTTAAGCGGACACCGAACCCTGGAGCATCGGACAGTATCATCCGCCCATTCTGCGGCACCGGTTCGTCCAGCAGTAGAGGGGAAAACATAGGAATGATCCGATCTGCCTGGGGCGCCATCATTAAAAACTCCGCGAATGGGCTGTTGTGACGTGTGATCGAGAAGTGATAGCTATAGACGCTTGAACCATGGGGCACAACCATGACGCCGCGAGCATCCGCCATCGCTGAAATTTTCATCAGCTCCGTCATTCCTCCGCACCATCCGACATCGGGCTGAAGCATGTCGGCACACTCCATCTCCAGCAGCAGACGGAAGCCCCAGCGCGTCGCTTCATGTTCGCCGGTAGTGACAAGCATTCCTGGGGGCACCTTCCGCCGCAGCTCTGTATAGCCCCAATAGTCGTCGGGCAGCAAGGCTTCCTCTATCCACTTCATCTTGTATTCGGCAGCAGCATGCGCAAGCCTTACAGCGTAGTCCAAATCCAGACTCATCCAGCAGTCATACATCAGCCAGAAATCGTCACCGGTACGTGAGCGCATGTCAGCCAGGAGTGCAAGGTTCTTCTGCATGCCGGCTTCGCCTTCAGACGGACTGTAATGAAGCGGCATCTTTCCACCCAGGAAACCCAGGTGTTTCGCTGTGTCCGGGCGGGGGCCGGTGGCGTAGAAGACAAGTTCCTCGCGCACGGCACCTCCCAGAAGCTGATAGACCGGCTCATGGCGCAGTTTCCCCAGCAGATCCCACAACGCCAGGTCGACGCAGCTAATCGCGTTCAGTACCAATCCCTTTCGTCCGTAGTACAGCGTGGAAAGATACATTTGGTCCCAGATGCGCTCTATGTCAGTCACATTCGCGCCGAGAAGAAACCTGGCCAGGTGATGTTCAACGATCCACGCACCCGGCTCGCCACCCGTAGTCACGGCAAACCCTACGACGCCATTGTCTGCCTCGAGTTCTACGATCAGGGTGCCCAACACGTTCAGACCGAAGGCCTGACGGCTGGCTCTGTACCTGGGATACTTCGCCATAGGCGTTGCAATATGATCGTCGATCCAGTGCCCCGGCTCTTGGTCGTGATAGTCGGCGCCCCCTCCTTGAACGTAAAAGGCGCGGACTTGCCGAATCTTCATCTGTGTCATGAGGTGATCTCGTAGCTACGCATGTGCTCCGCTCATTTCTACTCAGCTCTACTCGGCTTCGGAGCCTCCGGCCATTTGTGGAATCGGACGCCGGCAATCAAACCCGCGTTGAGCACAGTGATTGCGGCCAGTAGGTAGAGACCGGCTTTCTGCGATCCAAAGTATGCATCCGCCCAGACCTTGGCGTTGGGTGCGAGAAAGCCGCCCAACGCTCCCATAGCGTTGATAACCGCAATACCTCCGGCAGCAGCGCTCCCGGCCAGGAAATTGGCCGGAAATGCCCAAAATAGCGGCTGCACAACAATGAAGCCGGACACCGCCAGAGACAAGGCGCCCATCGCAACTACCGGCCGACTCGTTGGAAAAACAAAACCTGCGCAGCCTGAGACCAACAGAGTGAGGGCGGCAAGTTGACGATGCTTGTTCCAGCGATCTGCCAGCCGCGGCAACCATAAGACACCTGCGAGCGCGCAGAGCCACGGAATCGCTGAGACGAGTCCAACCTCCAGACCTGCGGACTTCTGCAAAATTGCTGCCACTTCGGTCGGCAGGTAAAACACGACGCCATAGACGCTCATCTGGATCAGGAAATAGATCAGCACGAAGTGCATGATTCTCAGATCGCAGAGCATTGCGAAGAAGGCAGATGGGCTGTGGGACCGCCGCTCATTCTCCTCGCGCGATAGCTGCTCCACCAATGCGATTCTTTCGTCTGCAGGGAGCCACGCGGCGGCGGAAGGAGTGTCATCGAGATACCAGTAGGCCCAGATCCCGATGACGACGGCCAGCAAACCTTCCGTCAGGAACATCCACTGCCAGTTCTGCAAACCTAAGCGTGGAGACATCTGCAATAGCAGACCTGAAACAGGTCCGCCAAAGATGAACGCAAGCGGCGCTCCCAGGTAAAACAGTCCCAAGACCTGGCCACGCACGCTGCTCGGAAACCAATACGTGAGGTAGAGAATCACTCCCGGAAAAAAGCCGGCCTCTGCTGCACCCAACAGCAACCTCAGCGTGTAGAAAGAGGTCTGCCCGCTGACGAACATAGTGGCCATTGAGACCAGACCCCAACTCACCATGATGCGCGACATCCATATCCTCGCGCCGATCCGGTGGAGCAACAGATTGCTGGGCACTTCCAGGAGCGCGTAGCTGAGAAAGAAAAGCCCCGCTCCGAACGCGTAGGTGCCTGCCGAGATACCGACAGATACCTGAAGAGTTTGCTTGGCGAAACCTATGTTGGCTCGGTCGAGGAAGGAAACGACATACATCAGCAGCAGAAACGGCAACAGCCGCCTGCGCGCACGCGATACAGCCCGGTTCAGCTCAACTGAGGAAGTATGAACAATCGCGCCCGGATTTTCCGAGCGATGATCATGAACTCCGCGAAAAGAAGCAGTGTCCCGGCGCCGGCGCGCTGTTGCGCACCAATCATGCAATCGTGTCACGCCTTCTCGACCATCTGTAGCAGAGATACCCGAAACTCGATAACTGCACGAAATCTCAGTCCCCTCCTCCCATCGTTACCGAGGAAATCTTTACCGGTCCGAGAAGTCCGGAGGGCAGCAAAGGTGAATCGGCCTTGTATGGCTTGATGTCAGTGAAGGTATATTTCGTCGTCGCATCGGGTTGTTGATCTCCGATGAGTCGATTCACCCACGCATTGGTCACTTTGATCGTCACTTGATTTGCACCGGGCTTCAACGCACTAGTTGCGTCAACGCGGTAGGGAGTATGCCACACGATGCCCAAATCTTTCCCATTCACGGTCACATCCGCCAGGTTCTTCACATCTCCCAAGTCAATCCAGAGGCGCGCTTTGTTGTGGAACGAGTCCGCCGGCATCTGGACTGTCTTCGTATACGCTCCGGTCCCTGAGAAATACTTCACGCCTTGGTCTGTGCTGTCACTCCACGACATGAGCTTGTGGAGAGTGACGGTCGGCGGCGCTCCGCGGCCCGGTTGGAAGCTCACCTCCCACGGCCCATCCAGCTTTGCCAGTTCCGTCTCCGTCTTCTTGGGCAACGTGTGTGATGTCGCACTCGTCGGCTTGCGGAACACCACGAAGGCTGTACCCCACGGCTCCAGATGCAAGGGCACTGTGGTGCGGCCGTCCGCAATCTTATAAGAGGCGGCCTCAGATTTGCCGGTTTCCGCGTACCACAGCTCCGGCTCCTTGCCGGTCACACGGAAGCTGGTGTCCACTATCTCGTCGCGATCATTGCGATTATCGACGAAGTAGATGTCTCCATCGACCAGCTTGCGATGGGCAAACAGAATCCGCGTGTCCTGCTCAGGCTTGGTGTACTCGAAGTCAGCATCGACCTTGAGTGCGTGGAAAACATCGGCAAGGTCCTGGCCGGCGTACACGGTGCCCTTGCCCAAATGATGAATGCCTGTGCCATCACCAAACAACTCATCATTCAGCCGATGAAACTCCGCTTGGTCGTCGGCGAGACTGGGATCGTCAATCGGCTTCTTGCCGGCAACCACTGCCCCTTCGTCCACCAGTTTATGGATGGCGCGCAGCACCGGCAGCGACATATGTTCCGCGTACGGATCAAGCGCCAGGACCCGGTAGTTCATGCCGCTCCTGGTTGTGATGTGACAATCGCTTACGTTTAGCTCGTGAATCAAGCCGTCGGCATTTATATAGTCAAAGCCGTAACCTGCTGGAATGTTTGGCGCCGTTTTGTGGAAGATCGCTGTCAGGTTAGAGTCTTCGCCATAGAAATAAAGCAGATCCGCGGCAAAGTGCCCCTGCTGCAGCATGTAGCTGCTGCGCGCGATGTAGCTCACCCACGGGGCCGCCTCTTGCGCCCAGGTTTCGTTGCGATTGAACCATTGTCCAAAGGGTCCAAGTGTCAGGCCCGGTGCCTTGTCCACCAGCGGCTGGTGCGCCGATTCGTGGATCACAAAGCGGTTGATCCCATTCAGTAGCTCCTGGTCGGCGGTCGGTTTCAGCGTCGCCGGCGACCACGCCCAGGGCGCGGCGCCCGCAGTCATCGACTCGGCAGCAGCAATATTCTGGCCATAGATGTGCGCCACGGATGCCGATTCGCGATCATCCGCATTGAATCCGTATTGCACCTCGTTCACACCCGGCAGCTGTGTCCACATCGCTCCCATCGGGATGTCGTCCAGCTTCTTCACTTCCATGCCGTCGGCGATGAACGCTCGCTCGGATTCGTGCGATTCGCCGTAGTGTCCCATGCCCCGTTCTTTCAGGGATGCTTCCACCTGGCCATAGTGCTCATCGGCGGTTAGGTCGGCAATCGTCTTACGAAAATCCCATAGAAACCGGTCGCTATCCGCTGCGCTCTTGACCACACGCCCGGTAAGCACCGGCATCCACGGCGTCGGATCATAGCCACGCCGTTTCTTGAACTCGGCGATCATGTCGTCGGTCCAGTTTTGTGCTCCAGCCTCCCAGCTGTCGGTAATCACATATTCGATACCGTGCTTGCCCATCAGATCCGCGCCAACTGCCTGCTTGTAACTATCCAGGTAGTTATTCATGTAATTTTTGACGTAGCCGCGATTGAGCTTGTCTACTTCCAGTCCCGTAGCTTCGGCAGTGGCCGGATGGTTGGTAATCCCCAGAAGTGAATAACCAAATCGAAGAACGACCCAATTCCCTGCAGGCGGAGTCCAGTCCAACGTGCCATCGGGCCGCATTTTCCCGGTCAGATCAATCACATCGTTTTCTTTGATCACGTCGTCCGCCGGCGCGGGGGCCGTCGCAAACTTGTAGAGATCCGGGACGGGAACGAAGGCCGCCTTTTCTTCAAACCGGTTCACACGGGCGTCCGGATACAGCCGCAGCTCGGAGATTTCATAAGCGGTCGGAGGTGCGCCAAGCTTGACGCCCATGGACTTCAGATCCATGTTCTTCGCCCAATCCGGCAGTGGAGGCGGCGGGGTCCGTTTGAACACAACGCGAAAATACTTTGCGGTCACGGCCGGGAAGGAGACTGTGTACTCCGGTGATGAGCCATGGGGAAGATCGGCGACCTTGCGGAAGGTTTGTCCATCGTCGCTTACCGTTAAGGATTTCTCCGGGTTACTGATCCCGGCCAGGACCGCGGCCAGCCCATCGACATTTTTCATTGCAAGGGTCACGGCGCGGATCGACTGCGGAGCGGCGAACTCATACTGGATCCACGCATCATTGCCAACCTCCGGGATCGGCAGCCCGGTTGCCTTTTGCAGGTCACCATCCGCCAGCATCGCCGCGTCCGGTGCGCCCGCGCTCGCCGTCATCTTTGGATGAAGGGATTCGATTGAAACAGCCTTAGCCGGCCTGCGATACGCGACGACTGCCGAATCTGCATAGAACTGCGGAATCGCTTTCGAACCTTCCGGCGCCTCCAGAAGATCGTGGACGCCAAGATCCTGGAACGCGCCCGTATTCGACGGCGGATGAGCCAGCCTGCCGCTAAACGGCTTGCCACCCTCGACCAACGTCTCGCTCCATACGTATTTCTTCATTCCCTGGGATGCCGGCACCCACGGACCGCCGGTCTCGCTCCAGCCAGGCGAACCTGCAATCGCCTCTTCCATATGTAGTTGGCCAGCGAGGATGGTCGCATGCTTGAACGCATCCTTCCACTCCGGTGTCATGTAGACCAGCCGGTGCGGCACCACCTGTGGTGTTGCAAGCGCAGCATCGAACGTCTGAAAGCCGCCGAGGCCCACCTGGTTCATCCAATGCAGATCGAGATCGATCCCCTCTTTTGTGATGTTGCCATTCATCCAGTGCCACCAGACACGCGGCCTTGCGCCCGCTGGGGGAGCCTGGAACCCTTGAAACAGCGTGTCCTGTGGCTCCTGTGCGCGCACCGGCGTACATAGGCAAGAGAGACAAAGGAGAGAAACAATGGCAAGCGGTCGCGCGTGAGGTTGCATGGTATCTGTACCCGGTCCTTTCGACACCTCGTCTTCAGACCGATTCATGCTACCGGCAGGCAGACTGGAATACCAGCCTTCTTAGGGAGGTGATCAAAAGACACACCGTGATATCACACTGCCAACCAATAGAGCAACTGTACCATTAGGAGATTTGCGGGCTTCCCTCGCGTGACCTCTGTAACAAATTGCGCGGGGATGCTCCCTCTCGACCCAAGAGCGCTTCCGAAGCCCCCCTTCGGCTCTGAAAGAAAGGTGGCACCCTGCGCGTGGCACCTTGACAATTGAATTTGCCCATCGCTACTCTCAGCGCTGATTTGAAAGAGTTTCATATGGAAGTCAGCAACTGTCCCAGTCCAAGCCCTGATTTCACCCATCATCGGAGATCGAATGCGCAGGCGTGACGTCCTTAAACTCTCAGCGACCGCGGCCGCTGCGTATGCCCTGGATGGATGGGCGGACGAAATTGCTGCGGTCCAGCCAAAAACGTCTCCTATCATTGATTGCCACATTCACATGTTCGACACCGCGCGTCCCGGCGGCGTGCCCTGGCCGGAAAAGAGCGACGCAGCGATATACAAACCTTCGCTGCCGGATCGCTATGCACGCATTGCTCGGCCGCTCGGAGTGGTAGGCGCAATCGCCGTGGAAGCGAGCCCGTTGGAAAGCGATAACGATTGGGTCCTGAAGCAGGCGGCCGACCATCCCATTATCGTCGGCTTCGTAGGAGATTTGATTCCAGGAACCGCGACCTATCTCAAAGACCTAGACGCACTGCACGCCAACCCTATCTTTGTAGGCATACGCTATGGCAATCTGTGGCAGCGCGATCTCTCCGTCGCTATCAAGAAAGTCGCATTTCTTTCGGATCTTAAGAAGCTGTCCAGTCGCGGGCTCGAACTAGACACTGCGAACCCAGATCCGCGTTTGATCCGCGCCATCCTTGATGTATCGGACACTATCCCGGATCTACGCATCGTGATCGATCACCTTCCGGCGGCGCCGGTCCCGACCGAGATAAGTGCGCGTAAGGAATACTGGGCGAATCTGAATCGTCTCAGTCGGAACCCAAAGGTCTTCATCAAGCTCTCGGAGATTCCAGTCCGGAAGGACAATGTGGTTCGCAAAGATGTCGCCTTTTACCAGGAGAAACTGGATGCGATCTGGGATGTATTCGGTGAAGACCATATTCTTTACGGCAGCGACTGGCCCAATAGCGACCACCTTGCAACGTATGCGGAGACGCTGCGGCTCGTCCGGAACTATATCTCCCAAAAAGGCCGCGAGGCATCCCAGAAATTCTTCTGGAAGAATTCTCTCGTCGCCTATCAGTGGCACGCTCGCCAGGCAAACCAGCACCTACCCTGACGCTTTCTTGGAAGCCTCGTTTTTGACTGATCAAAAATTATATAAATTTGCACGCATTTTAGATGGTGGGTGACGACGTTCGGTGTGTAACGTCCTCCTATCGAAGAGCCGGGTCGAGACCTTCGGCTCTAACAACGAGGAGGCGCAAGCGATGATCGCCGAAGAAGCGTTGGAGTTGTATTCATGCGGAGAGAAGCTTGACAGCTCGCCCGAAAGTCTTGGACGACTTCGAGATGCGAACGATCTCCTGTCAAGTTCAGCAAGACTTCAGGAACGAATGGCGAAAGATGGCTATCTGTGTCTTCGAAGTTTGCTGCCTCGCGAAGATGTCCTTGCCGCTCGAAGGAATACTTTGGAGCAACTTGCATCAGCGATGCAGTTGGATCCATCCGCACCGCTGATGGATGGGATCCCCAAAGCGGGCACCTCACTCTTCTTCAAACCGGAACTTGCCCAGAAGAATAATGCTCCGCTGCAAAAGCTTCTTTACGCGGAAGATGGCGCATTGATGCGGTTCTTCCGTCACTTTCTCGGTGGAGAGGTTCGGCACTTCGACTTCACGTGGCTTCGCTGTATCTCGCCCGGTCTAGGCACACCAAGTCACTGCGATGTCGTCTTCATGGGAAGAGGCACACATGCGCTCTACACCGCCTGGGTCCCGCTTGGAGATATCGATTTCGCGGCCGGCGGCCTGATGATCCTGGAAGGCAGTCATCGGGATCAGGAGTTGCAACAATCCTACGGCGCTCGCGATGTGGACAGCTACTGCGCGAATGATCCGGATGACGCAGCACGCACCGCAAATGGCTACAACGGATGGCTATCAGAACATCCAACAGAGCTTCGTAAGACGCGCGGAGGCCGATGGCTCGTCTCAGAATATGAGCTGGGCGATGTAGTGATCTTCTCGATCAACCTGGTGCACGGAGGCATGGACAATCGTTCCAACCGGATACGGCTCTCCTCCGACTCTCGCTATCAACTGGCGAGTGAACCGGTTGATGAACGGTGGGTCGGCGTGAATCCTCCGGGACATAGCTCTGCCGGCAAGCTGGGGCGAATCTGTTAAGGCCAGGTGCAGCAGCAGCCAAACGGCTTCGTGTTGGCATCACCTACGGGAATGTCTGTGATCTGCCGGAGTTTTCCTGCGGGCCGCATGGCGGTGCGCAGGTGTTGCATCGGGCCGTTGCAGAGGCCGGCTACGAGGGGCTGCAGGGCGGTGATGCCGAATTGTGTTCTCGCTACGGATTGGCTCTTCTCGGTTCGGGGCTGGTGACCACACCTGAAGAGGCTGCGCCGCTTGCCGCCGCTTGGAAAGCGAAAGGAGCCACAGTAGTCACCTGTATCGTGGGCTTCGGTTTTGAGTCGGACCGCGAGATGGATGCACTGGCAGCAGCCCTGTGTCAGGCGTCCGTCGATTCCAATGTGGCGCTCCTGCTGGAAACGCATCGTGCGTCTATCTCCCAGGATGCATGGCGAACGGTCCAACTCGCTGGGCGTTTCCCCGAACTTTGCTTCAATCTCGACCTCTCGCATTGGTTTACCGGCCAGGAGATGCCCTACGGAGACTTCGACAAGCGTATCTCGTTGCTCGAACCGGTACTGTCCCGAACCCGCTTTCTTCATGGACGGGTCGGAGACCGCGGCTGTATGCAGGTTGCTCTCGACAGCACTGCCGAGCACACGGTCTCTTTGTTTCGCTCGGTCTGGAAGTGCGCTATGCTCGGCTTTCTCGATTCTGGGACTGTAGACCAGGATCTATGGTTTTGCCCTGAACTTCTGGGCACGACTTTCAACTACGCACGACAGTTTCGGGATGACACCGGCGCACTCCGCGAAGAGACGGACCGCTGGCAGCAAGCTCAGTTGCTTGCCAAGATAGCTCGGGAATGCTTCAGCGAGGTTGCGGCATAACCGCTTCATCCATCGCGTCGTGCCGAACCTCACTGGCGACATGGCTGCAAGTGTCAACGAATGAAAGCGGATTCCGCCCTCTGCGGAACCGAAGAGGGAGCAAGCGTGGAAGATATAAGTCGGAGATACTTTCTCGGCCTGACCGCAATGGGCATAGGTGGGTTGATCACAGCGCAGGGCTGGTCTCTGCAGCCGAACGTCCTCTCATCTGGCAGCGGTCTGGATGCTCTCTATCGTAGGTTTTCAGATCCGGATCGAAAGTTCAGCATTCGCCCCTTCTGGTTTTGGAATGGAACCCTGGAAGTCGGAGAAATTCGAAAACAGATCAAGCAAATGGTCGACCATGGCGTCTACGGAGCGTATGCGCATCAACGCGATGGGTTGCAAACGCCGTATTTGTCGGAAGAGTGGTGGACTGTCATTGGGCAGGCCCTGGAAGCGGCTCGCGAATACGGTTTCTCTCTCTGCATGGTCGACGATTTTGAGTGGCCGAGCGGCGAAGCACGCGACTACTGGCAGCCCGGACCGCAGAAGAGCCTGGTCGTGAAGGCGAATCCTGACTTTCAGATGCGTCAGCTTCGTACCGTCGAGAGGTCGGTGCAAGGTCCGCAGACCATTCGCATTTCGTTAGCGGAAGGGACGGCATTTGTGAGTGTCGCGCAGGTCACGGGACCGAAGACGTTGAATGGCGGCAGCCTCAAGACCTTGGAGATACTCCCGAAAGCAAAAGAAATTGTGTGGAATGCACCAAAGGGTAACTGGCTCGTCTTCACATACATACTCGAGACAACCATCGGACAGCCGGATCACGGCACCGTGGATCTCATGAGTCAGGAAGCAATCGCTGAGTACATAAAGATCTACTACGAAGAGTTCTACCGTAGATATAAGGAGCATTTCGGCGCCGCCATGCCGGCAACCTTCGCCGACCATGAAGGCACCTACGGTGGTCGTCTTCCTTGGACTCCCCGACTTATGCAGTCCTTTGAGAAAAGGTTCGGTTACAAACTCGAGCCGAACCTCCCTGCGCTTACCTACGATGTGGGCCCGTTGACCGAAAAGATACGGTGCAATCTGCTCGATGTTGTCAGTGAACTCTACAGCGACAGCTTCTTCCAGCAGGTGACGGACTGGTGCACGCAGCACAAGATTCAGCACTCCGGACACGTCTGGGAGGAATCGCTATTCTTCGGGCCTGCGTATCAAGGCGACTTCTTCCGCATACTGCGCTCCATGACGAATCCGGGATGCGACACACTCGAAGAGTGGGCGCGGCAGTCCGTCTGGCTCAAAGAAAACGCCTCAGTTGCAGACTTCGAGCGACGACACGTGGTCTGTGAAAACCAAGGTGTGCAGGGGGAGAGTTCCTATCTCAGTCCCGAGCGAATGCGACGCGTGTCGAATTGCCTGGGCGCGTGGAATGTTGGTGAGTTCATTCCACATGCTTTTGATTACGACCTGAAGCGAACAAACTTTCCCCCGGATTGGTTTCGCAGCCAGCCCTACCTGCCATGGTTCAGCGCATACGCCGACCAGATGCGGCGCATCAGCTTCATGAACCGAGACAGCCATGAAGTCGCGGAGATCGCTTTGTACTACCCGCAGGTCTCCATCTGGGGTCAATCGTCTCCCGCGTTTGCTAATGACCAGTTTGAAGCAATGAATCGCAACGAGAACTGGAGCTACGACGCTACCGACACCAATGAGCAATACGCCGCCCTGAAAATGACGCTGACGCAAGAACGCCTCGCGTATCAGGTTGCGGACGATTACTACCTCGATCAAAGCAAGATCGAAAATGGCTGTTTATCGATTGCCGACTCAACCTTCAAGGTGCTGATCCTTCCTCCCATGTCCACGATTCGCCGCGACACCGCGCGTCGCGCCGAAAGCTTTGTCAAAGCCGGGGGAACACTGATCGCGCTGAGGCGCTTGCCGATAACGTCCGTTGAATCTGGCCGCAACGATCCTTTTCTGATCGATCTTTGGGGTAGAACGTTCGACACAACCCAAATTTCAGACCAATTTCAACTGAAACCTCACACTGGAGGTGGTCGCTCCTACTTCGTGCCTCACTCTGTTCCGGATCTTGTCCTCGCACTCCGGGAGATGGTTGCCCCAAACGTCGAGGTAAAAGACGGTCCTGTGGACAATCTTTTTGCGCTGCACAAGATCAAGGACGGGGCGCATTTCTACTGGCTGGTGAATGACTCACCTGTATCTCGAACAAACCTGCTGCTTCTTCATGCCACCGGGCAGCCAGAGCGTTGGGATGCTCATACGGGACTTCGTGCCCCGCTTTACTACGAATCAGTGAAGCAGGGCACCGTGATCCGGATCAAACTCGACCCTTGGGATGCGGCTTACGTCACCTTTGACGCGCAGGGTTCATCACAGCACTTCGCAATTGAATCGACAAACCTTGATGACTTTCACATCGTGGACACGGCGGTGAATGGGTTGACCATATCTGCCCGGTCCCTGGTTCCAGATGAAGGCAGCGCTTCGGTCGTGCTGGTGAAGGATGGGAAGAAATACATAGGGCAGTACACCCCGCAACGGACAGCCCCGAAGGAGATCGTCGGCGATTGGACAACGACGATCGACGCACCCGAAATATCTCTCCCCTATGCCCATACGTTGGAGGATCCGGAAGGCGTGGGACTGGAATCTGCCTGGTATACCAAGACAGAGAACGAACTACCCTGGCAGCCGCTCTGGCTCTCGCCAATGACAAACGCGCTCAGAGCATGGAACGTGATTGGACCTTTTCCAAATCCGCAGGACCTGGGATTGGAGCACACGTACCCTCCGGAAGAGGCGGTAGATTTCTCAGCGTCTTATAAAGGTGACGCGGGGCAATCACTTCAATGGATGGAGGTCAACGCTGCAGATTATGCAGTGGAACCGGCAGGACATGCCGGCGAAATCGGCACCATGAAGATAACAGGGGGGCCGGACGCAGACGGTGACTATATTGTCGACTATCAAGCGCCGCTTCGCCTGTCACCGCTTCGCGGCACCGTCTACGCGCAGACATACATCTACGCGCCCACTGCCGGCAAAGCCACCCTGCTGTTGGCCACAAGTTGCCCTCGAGCGGTGTTCATAAATCGAAAGAAGGTCTACTCGCGCTGGCTTCGTCCTCTCTACAACGTGCTGGATGATGCTTTTGCAGCGCAGGTTTCCATACACCTGAATGCCGGCTGGAATGCCGTTCTTATCAAGCTGCTTCACAATCCCGAAAATGCCTCCGGAGGGCGATTCATGTGCCGGATCCAGCATGAGAACGGCAATGCTATCGACGGGTTATTTTACTCGACTCGAACCTACAAGCCATCACCCGAAATAATGAAAGTCGGCTATCGGTGGCTACGCTTCTACGTGCCTCCGCTAGCCTCCACAATCAAGATGCCGCCCATGCGTTATCCATCTCTGGCCTTCATCGACGGGCAAAAGTGCACATCCGCTCCGGAGATCGCAATCGACAAGGGAGCGAAGGAGATCACCTTCCGCGTCGACTCACGCGAAATGATAACGTCGCCCTTCATCGTCACGACCGTGAGCAGGCTTCTTCCACTCGGCACGTGGATGCAGCCCGGGCTGGAGCACTTCTCGGGTCAGATGACCTACGAAAAAGACATAGAGATCAGCTCTGCACTCCTTGCCGAGCGATTGCTGCTGGACTGCGGCGAGGTCGGCGTTGTTGCGGAAGCCTGGATCAATGGTCAGTCAATTGGATCAAGGGCATGGGCGCCCTTTGCGTTCGACCTGAGCGAGCATGCACGCGTCGGCACCAATCGGCTGAAAGTACGCATTGCCAATACAGAAGCCAATGCGCGAGCCGTGGGTGCATCAAGAGGAATCCTCAAAAACATCGATGTGAACGGGTGGATTGGTCCCGCGCGCCTGGTGCCCTACATCCAGCGAGATATCCATCTCACAACCAACATTTAAGGAATCTCTGGAATAAGTCGTCTTGCCCTCTCAACCAAAGCGAAGCACAGTGGAGAGATCTCCTCCCTCGTCGCATGAATTATGCCTACTTATTCAGTAGTCATCGCAAGGTCGCCCGGCGTCTCCACTGAGTCGGAGTTACCCCTGTTTGGCGTTTGAAGACCTGCATCAGATAAAACTCACTGGAATAGCCCAGCCGTTCAGCGATGCTCTTCAGTGGCAGCTCTGTTTCAATTAAGAACTGCTTGGCCTTGGCAACACGCGCCTGCTGATGAAATCGGTCTGGAGAACTCCCGAAATGCCGGGTGAAGCTCCGCCGAAACGTGCTATAACTCATGCCAAGCTGCTTGGCCAGCTGTGGAAGATCGATATCCATCTCCGGGTGCATGCGCAGATAGTCGCCGGCTTCATGTAGCCGTTCATCATTCGACATCACGCTCACCGCACCTAAGCCAGAGAGAGCACGGGCAAGAAGGAGATGACATAACGCTGCCGTCTCAAACGACCGTCTCGCTGACTTTGGCTTGGTCAGTCGCAGCAGGTCTTCAAATAAGGGCGACAGTAGATGCTGGTTTCCGGAAGAGATCAATGGGCTGTGCATTTGGATCAATTTGGCGCGCTTCCAGATGTCCGCCATCCCACCTTGAAAGGTGAGCCAGTATTCTTCCCACCCTAGGGACTTCTCCGGCTTATAGCGATGCCATTCGCTTGGAAATAAGATGAGGCAATCGCCGGCATGGATGGTGAGTGCTGTCTGATGGGCCGACTCAAAGACGCCTGCGCCATCGACAAGGTACAGCAGGGCGTACTCGTCGAGAATTCTTCCACGTTCCCACTGAAAGTCATACCCATCTGGATGAGCAATCGGCGGGTACACACCATCCGGCTCGATCACAGCATGACCGACACCTGTCAGGAAGAGTCCCCAAGACCTCTCCCGACTGCTGACCGAGAGATAATGATTACAAAGATTCGCCATCTGGTCCGCGATCATAAATCATATAGAGGCACCGCGCGATGAGAAACGAATTGGTATCGCAATGGCCCTTCAACTGAACTTACTGCGGTTCCAGCCACGATACTCGCGAACCGGTTTATGCCCAACATAGTTATACGGTGGAAGACTTCACCACGGGTGAGTGCCATGCCCAGTTTGAGCGGCCGCGGACCGTAATTCCCCACTTCATGCGAAACCGATCCGATCACGGGGCTATAGAATGCCTGCATTTCCTCCAGCCTCTCTAGAATGCAGGCTTGCCCGACGATAGCTACATTGTCTCGTGCGCTTCAGTTCGTGCACAGCCTCCACCGCGCCGCAACGCCTATCGGCAGGCGTCGATTGCCTTCCGTAGCGCCTCTGCCACGCATTGTGCCTCCTCATCATCAAGCTGGCTGAAGAAAGGCAGCGCAAGCGTTCTGTCGCTGACATCTTCCGTAACAGGAAGAGGGTTCCGGACGGGAAGGGCTGCATAGGCCGGCTGCGTATGAATCGGAGCAAAATAACGACCGCAACCGATCCCTTGCTGCATTAGTATGCTGGCAATCGCGTCTCTTTGATGCCGGTGGAAGTCACTGGCGAGACGCACGACATATACAAACCAACTCAACCGTCCCATGACCGTCTCCATCGGTGGCAGGATGATGGCCGAAAGGTTACAGAACAACCTGCCGTATCTGCGAGCCACCTGCTCCCGGTGTAGAAGAATATCCGCGATACGCCGCATCTGAGCACAGCCGAGAGCACACTGAATCTCAGACAGCCGGTAGTTATATCCAAGAATCGAGTGCTGATGCCATGCATCCGGTTCGTATCGTCCATGATTACGCATCGCGCGGATCTCCCTTGCCAGATACGGATCATTGGTGACGACTAATCCACCCTCTCCCGTGGTGATTTGTTTGTTGGGGTAAAAAGCAAATACAGCAGCATCCCCAAAGCAGCCAACATGCCTACCCCCATACATGGCGCCGAGTGCTTCACATGCATCTTCAATGATGCGGAGATGGTGGCGCTTTGCAATGTCGAGAATCGCGCGCATATCCGCAGGACACCCAAAGGTATGGACAACAATGATGGCTCGCGTGCGGGGCGAGATAGCGGCTTCGATCCGGGTTGGATCAATATTCAGGTATTGGGACTCGATGTCGACAAATACCGGAATCGCACCTTCATAGCGAACCGCGTTGGCCGCAGCAACGAACGTGAAGGAAGGGACGATCACTTCATCGCCAGGCCCAATACCAAGCGCACGAACGCATAGATGCAGTCCCGCAGTCCCGGAACTCACGGCGATTCCAAAGTCTTGTCCAACATATCGCCGGACCGAATCTTCAAACTCTTCCATCTTGGGACCTAGGCTCAACCGCGGTCCGCGCAAAACGGCAACCACCTCTTCGATCTCGGATTCCGTGATGTCGGGTTCAGAGAGTGGAACCTTCAAAATGGCGATACTCCGGAACTGAGCTTTAACAGCAGATGATCACGGTCAGGGAGAGTCGTCAAAACCTGCGCAATGCGTTCTGCAGCATGTCCATTCCCGTAAGGATTCGTCATTCCTGAGAGAGACTCCCGAAACGAGCGTGTATCGGCTTTGCGCATACATTCTAGGATCGAAGCCGCAATGGGTTGAGCATCGAGCACATTCTCCGCGTGCTCTCTCCCTTGCTGTCGAAAACCGACATTGACAGACGGTAGGGCAAACGATGCCGATTCCATAATGCCGCTGCTTGAGTTTCCGACCAACAGATCGACAGCTCGCAGCAGGCTCCAATACTCAATGGCCGGAAGGTTGACAAACAGATATCCGCTGCCCCGCTTCATAAGAAAAGATCGAATGCGTTCGGCCAAATTTCGCCCGCCTGCATCTGCGTTTGGATGACAAAAGATAAGCTGATGCGGGAACTGGTCAAGCGCACTGAACAGCTCTTCCACCTCTGCATTCGTGTCGGATAGAAGTGTGACCGGATGATAGGCGACGACCGTCGTGGGTGGTGTCAGGTCGATCTTCAATTTTTCTTCCAGTTCAACTTTACTGAGCAGGTTGCTCCTGCGCAGGTGATCCAGCGATGGTGCGCCCGCGCGATGCACCCGCCACGGCTCCTCACCCATCGCGATCACACGCTCCTTTGCACCCTCTGTGGATGTGAAGTGGATGTGGCTCATCTTTGTGATGGCGTTACGCACAGCATCGTCAATAGCTCCTTGGCTGATCTCTCCACCCTCGATATGAGCGATAGGTATGCGCAAGGCAAGAGCCACGGCTGCCGGAGCGAGCATCTCGTACCGATCAGCAATAAGCAACAACACATCGGGTCGCAGAACGGCGAGGCAGTCGGCGAGCGAAAGCACAGCCACCCCGATGCTCTTGGCCATGCCGACATCCGTGTCCGAACTGAGCAGGCACTCCAGGCGGGCGGCAATGGGGAGGCGATCTCTTTCGATCTCGCGTACCGCATTGCCGAACTCAGGGGACAGATGAGACCCAAGGACAATCAACTTGAGGTCTACATCCGGATGGTTTGCAAGTTCGGTTAAGGGCCAATAAAGATGACTGTAATCAGCACGCGATGTTGTAATAACCGCAATTGTCCGTCTCATGATTTAACTCGGTGCCTTACCGCATTCCTCTGCGGCTGCAGGCGAGCACTGAGAGTATAGTCTGGGACTATACTCGATATGCTTTGCAACAGCCCATCCAGGTCGCGCTGCTGAAGCGATGCATGGATCGCTTCTACAACAGTGACTATCTGGTGGTGAGAGGGTTGGGGGCTGTTGATTCGCAGCAGACCGCTGACATTCGTCTCTGCAGAAATTTCTTCATCCAATGTCATCTGCTCGGCGAGTTTCTCTCCTGGACGCAAACCGGTATAACGAATCTCAATTTCTCTGCGATCTAACCCGGCAGCATCTAAAAGAAAATCAACGACGATGTCCATGCGGTAGCTGTGGTTGAGAGCCGTGACAAGGATTTCAGATCGCTTGTCTACCAGAAGCGCAGAGAGCAGCCATCCTACCGCTTCATCTACAGTGACGAAATATCTAGTACAGGCGGTGTCTGTAAGAGTAAGCGGTCCTCCCTGAGCGATTTGCCGCTGGAGGATCGGCACAACACTACCCGTCGAACCAAGCACGTTGCCCAGACGAACTGCATTTACGTGCGCAGGACCTCTGTTTTTCAGCACGATAAGTTCAGCGATCCGTTTCGATGCGCCCATGATGCTCGTAGGCGCGACGGCTTTGTCCGTTGAAATGACGATCCCTCTCTGGATGCCGAAGCGATTCGCTGCTTCGACAACTCGGTGGGTGCCCAACACATTTGTTCTCACCGCAACGAATGGATTCTCTTCCATCAACGCCACATGTTTGCAGGCTCCAGCGTGCAGAACGATCTGGGGACGATGTCGCTCGCAGACTTCAGCGAGCAGAACTGCGTCGCAAATGTCGCCGACGATCAGGTTGGACAATGCCGGAGCACTCAACCGATCAAGGTCCGCAGCGAGTTCGTGCAAGCGCGATTCGGCAATATCCAGCAACAAAAGATGCCTGACGGAGAGACGAGAGAGCGACCGGGCAAGAGCCGAGCCGATGAAACCTCCCGCACCTGTAATGAGAACGCATTTCCCTTGCACATACTGACGAATTGCGGACCAGTCGAATTCGCACTGCGCTCTATTAAGAAAGCTCCAGTCGTCCACTTGTTGCGGGGCATGCGGCATGTCAGTTGATTCTAGCAATGTACTCCGGCGGAGTGAGGCATGCGAACACGTTGCTGTTCATCCAGCCGACAGGTTGCTGTAGCACTCTATAATCTTCCTGCGTCGGTTAGCTCGACGTGCTCCAAACTTCTATGACCGTTGCTCTCTTGTCTGCCGTGGACCAGCTCAAGCTATTGCGATCCGGCAGGATTTCACCGCTCGAGCTGGCAGAGGAACATATCCGTCGCATCCAGCGATTGAACCCTATGCTCAATGCCATTGTGGAGTTCGACGCCGACCGGGTGCGCGAACAGGCGCGGCAGCCTGCCGCCGGAGAGCTGTGCGGGCTGCCGATCACGATCAAATCGTCAATCGGCGTGGCCGGATACAAATGCGAAGTGGGAAGTCTTCTACGCCGCGGTGACACCACAGGCCATGATGCTGAGGCAGTGGCGCGACTGCGAGGTGCCGGAGCCGTCATTCTTGGCACGACAAACTGTCCCGAATTTCTGATGGCATACGAAACGGACAACCGCCTTTATGGCAGAACCAACAATCCTTGGGATGTGGCGCGGACGCCCGGCGGTTCGAGCGGTGGAGAAGCAGCAGCGATTGCAGCTGGCTTGTCTGCCGGCGGACTGGGTAGTGATAGCGGAGGATCCGTCCGAGAGCCGGCGCATTTTTCGGGTATCTGCTCTCTCAAGCCGACTACGGGCCGGATCTCCTCCATTGGACATGTCCCACCCTGCTTTGGTCCTTTTTCAACTCTCGGAGCAATCGGTCCCATGGCACGCACCATTGCCGACGTCAAACTTCTATTTCGTATCGCATCGCAAAGATGCGCATTCGATCCGGCCAACACCCCCGTTGAGTATCGGGCGGTCGAAGTAGAAGAGGCGAAGCGTAGGCGTATCGGCTGGTTCGAAGACGATGGGGCGCCTGTCACACCGGAGACTCGGTATGCAGTCAGGGAAGCCGTTTCTGCGCTTAAACAACAAGGGTTTCATCTCATCGAATTTCAGCCCAAGTCTCTGGAGGCTTTTCATCAATTATGGGACATCTTCTTCGTGCAATGCGGAGCGATGTTCTATGACCTGGAGATCGAAGGGCGCAGACAAGAACTCAGTTCCGTCTTTCTTGACTTTTTACGGATAGCTGAATCACGGCAACCACTGACAGCCCACGCTCTGCTGAATGCGTGGGCGCATTTGGACAGGGTTCGCATCGGCTTGTTGCGTGAAATGGAGGATTGTCCACTTCTGCTGACTCCGGTCTGCACGGTTCCGGCATTTCGCCACGGTGAGCGCGAGTGGGATGTGGATGGGCATGAGGTGAGCTATCTGGATGCTATGCGATATACGCAGTGGTTCAATCTGCTAGGGGCGCCCGCTGCCGTTGTGCCGGTTCAGCATTCCGCGGATGGCCTCCCGATCGGGATCCAAATTGCCGGTCGCCCGTTCATGGATGAATCGGTGCTCGCAGTAGCCAGCGCCCTTGAATCGGCGTTCGGATATAGGCCGCCGCCTATCAGCTAAGCTCGTTATGGCGACGCTCAATTGAAGCTGCTCACGGGCGGACGGCAATCGGTGCTGAAACTACCGGTCTGTAGTGGAATTGGAAAAGCTGCGTGCGCTTTCCACTCTCAAAGCGATCATTCCAGTTCAGCCGATACTCCAGCCTGTCTTTGTCCTCTGGAAAATGCTCTCTCTCTGGATATGGATAGCTGCTCATCTTTTGAAATGGCAGCGCCGCTACGGTAAATGGCAACGCTTCGTAAAAGTCCATGTCTTTAACATAGCCATCTGCATAGAAGAAATAATCGCGCTTCCAATGCGGTGGCAACACCGGTAAAGACTTGTCATAGAACTCTGCATCGATTTCTTCGCCACTACCAAAGATCACGTACTCGTCATCCTTGCGGTTCAGAAGTGGAGTTACGGAGCCGTACCGTGTGTAGTTTCCACGCTGCCACTGGAAGGGACCGGTTGCGCTGATCTGCCGATAGTCGTAGGTAAGATCACCCGGTGTGTTGCCGTCCACCTGCTTCGGGTACCCCCTGAATGCAAGACGGGCGGAAGCAAGCGAAAGTTCGGTCTCATGCGTAGAGTGCGACACGTCTGCACTATTATCGATGAGAGCTTGATCCCAGTAGATCTGCAGGTTGGTTTGAATACGAATACGCCGGTCATGCGCTGGTAGTTTGCCGGTCAAATCAACAACTATGGTTCTGGGAAGACCTGCCGGGAACCCCATATCGTCTATAACTTTCTTCCATGTCCCATCCGGCATCTGTGCTTCGACAGAAGGAGGCTCCGGTTGAATGCCGGCCTGCCAGGCGGCGTACATCGAGCTGGCGCTGAAATACTCGATAAAGCCATGAAGGAAAAGTCGCAGGGGGCGATCTGCCGACCACTCTCCTAAATCCAGCGTCAATGTGTGCCTATTCGCAAATCCTGCATAATTCAGGTTTCGGAAGTTGCGAACATATTTGTGATCGCGTCGGTCAAGCAGCGCAAGCACATCTTTGCCGCTATCGTCCCAGGCTCCCACAGGAAGGTGCGTTTTCGGGGAAGCAACGATGGGTGCACCCGTAGCGAATGGTCTTTCACTCAAGAAGCGCTCGTCCGGATACACCTCCGTCTTCTCGGGATGATCGACAGCGACAAGACGTAACTGATCGATATAGTTGATCTCTTCCATTGGCTCGCCAAATCGCAGACTCAGCGTACCGCTTCGCGGCCGCAGCATGGAGCCATCGACCTTGATCCACTCATCGGAGTCGCTTGTATTCCGGCTTGTGGGTGATATCCAGTGGCCGACGACGGCCGCTCCGATCACGTCGGAGACGAACCGATACTTCGTCCCGTCCCACGCGAACAGGACCGGGCATGAACTTCCTCTACGATCCAGTTCCTTGAGAACAAGTGGCTTGCCGGCTGCAAGATCGATCTCATCCTGCGGAACGCCCGTAGGCCACAACATGCGCACCACGTCCACGTGATCGCTTTGTCCCAGACCGACAAGAATATCGGTTGGCCCCTGGCTCAGATAGCCGGAACTCCCTGCCACTTCAAACTTTTGCGACACACCGTTGGAGAAGACTTCAACTTTTGTCCCAAGGGCTAGTTTGTTGTCAGCCAGCCCTGTCAATGCAATGTGGAGAGAATGGTTTCGGTTTCCCCCGACATTGTGGAGAACCAGAGGCGTTGCGTTACCTCGGGCCACGATCAGGTCCGGAGCGCCGTCGCCATCGACATCGGCTGCAATGAGTGACTTCGCACCGGATACATCCAGCCTTGCTAGTTTGAGAGCTTCGGTCACATCTTCAAAGCCTAGCGATCCGCGATTTCGAAAGACACGAAGTCGGGCGCCATGGGAGGTCTCGACAATCGCGGCAAGATCGATCCATCCGTCGTTGTCGATATCTACCGGAGTCAGACCCCAGCCCGCAGAAGTATTTGGGACGGGTAATGAGACGCGCTCAAAGCGCTTACCCTCTACGTTTCTCCATAGTGTGAGTGCGGGAGATCCAGCATGGGTTACGGCCACATCCATCCAGCCATCCTTATTGAAGTCCAGGATGGAAACCCCGCGGGTTATCGGCAGACTACTGTCGTCATACAAGGAGGCGCGTCGGAAGGCGCCTTCGCGCTGATTCTCAAAGATCACAGGAGATGGCTTCTGACCGGTCACCACCAAATCCACAGCTCGATCGTTATTGATGTCAGAGAGTATGGCACCCACGCTGTCGCCTGCCCCGCCTAGACCGCTAGCCTCGGTCCAATCAGTGAAGGTGGAATTGCCGTTGTTTCGCCAAAGAACGTTTGGCCCCATGCCTTGCCTCGTGGCCGACCCTGTGATGAAGAGATCCAAGTCGCCGTCGTGATCGAAATCTACGAAGGTCAGGCCTGCCGGATGATTGAGCGAACGGATTCCAACAGCCGCCGTCGTATCTGCAAACTTGCCGTGCCCAAGGTTGTGAAAGAGCACAACGCGATCTTCAAGAGCGACCGCGATGTCCGGCAGTCCGTCGTTATCGTAGTCGCCTACGGCACATGTGATGCCCTTCCCCGCCACAGCCAACCCCGTCTCCTTTGTATCGATCGCGACCATGGCGCCATTGGGTGTTATGCGATAGACCTGAATCGCGTCTGCACCGGTCTGCATGGAGATGAATTCCTTCTCACCGTTGCCCGGCAAGTCGAGGAGGCAGGCGCCCGCACCATTTACCGTTCCGGACACCAGCCCGGCATGGGACGAAGTCGCAACCGGTACCACCGCAAATGTCACAGGGATCATTGCCGCTACCGAAGCTGGGGGCGCATGCATGTCCTGAGCTGTCGCATACGTTCCCTGCTCGCCATAGTTGTCGCTGAAGATCGTGCCGATCTTGTCCTGTGTGATCTGTTGAAATCGCTGGGCGTGAGTGCGAGCCTCATCGGTCCTGCCGGAGCGCTGCAGTGCACGCGCCAATCCATACTGTGCAGAAGCATGCAACGGGTTGACAGTGAGCGCCGTTTCGAACTCCTGAGCTGCATGGTCGTAGTCTTTCAGGCCAAGATCGATGGTGCCGATGTAGTAGTGACTATCGGCATTTTGAGGATCCAGTGCAACGACATGCTGAAATGCACTCAGCGCAGACATTTGATTGCCGGAATCGAAGCGTGCGAGCCCCAAGCTGTACCAGATGCGGGGGCTTGTCGGGTCAACGAGAGAGGCGGCATAGAGAGCCTGTTCGGCATCCGACAGGCGCCGCAGGTAGATAAGCGCAATTCCCTGATTCAGTAGAGGAACCGCGGACGAGACATCTGCGCGATGCGCCTCGTCGAATTTGACAAGCGCTTTGCCGGGAAGCTGTTGGTTCATGAACGCAACGCCGATGTTGTTGGCGCGTGCCGCTTCCACATTGGTCGTCGGACTCGCCGTGCCCCACGCAGAAGGCGAGAGGAGCGAAACGCACAACAGGAGAACACTTCGTGCGCTGAACGGAGGGATCAAATGGGCTGCTTTCCCACGACGGATGCTTCAAACGAAAGATGTAGCCGGCGTCAGATCTGACGGTCGATTGTTCGGGCAGGCCTGAGCAGTCGCGTCCGGTCCAGTATATTGCAGCCTCGTAGACAAGAACGGAGTAGTACTATGCCGTCGTAGCTACCGAGGCGATACGGCTTTTTCGAGTAAGACCCTCGTGGCCGGAACTGCCGCGGGCAGCAGGGATCACTGCTTACCGACTGAGCCGGCCCGAGACGCACGCGGTGCCGGCGTTGACCGGGTCGCACCGCGCGACCAGTCGATCAGGAAGCGGCACGCTGTTGCCTCCGGGCCATTTGGCCGGCTCGGACGCGGGATAGTCGGTGGACAGGAGCGGTGCTCCGCTGGAGAGCGCAGCGTCGCGGTGTGCATTGTCATTCGTCCGCGCTTCTTTCGTATCGGCATCGCTTGCGGATTCAGCGCATAGCGGTGACGCCGCGTCGGACAGCGAGGGCGGCGGGACCTTGGTTCCCCAGTCATTGGGTGCGGAGCCCATGATAAGGATGAGCGCGCCACCATCTGCAATTTGATCTTGGCGGAACCAATCGGTATCCAGCGGTCGGCCATTCAAGGTAGCGGACTGGACATAGCGGTTGATGTGCTGGGCGTCGAGGTTCTGCGCAATGACATGAAGCATCTTGCCGCGACCGAGCTGCATTGTCACACTAGGAAAACTGGGCGTCCCGATAAGGTAGATAGGTTGTCCCGCGTTCGGGTAGAAGCCGATGGAGTTAAACAAGAACCAGCTCGACATAGCGCCGGAGTCGTCGTTGCCGGGGATGCCCGACCTCTGATCTGTAAATGCCTTCTCCAGCAGCGCATTGATGACGTCGGCTGTCTTGTCGGGTCGAAGCGCCCAATCGTACAAGACCGGTATGAGGAACCCAGGCTCATTCGTAACGTCGAAGTGTTGGCGATAGAAGATGTTGTCGAGGCGCTGCACAAAGGTCTTCTTACCACCGGCGAGTTTGATGAGCTGGCGAACATCCTGCGGTGCGTACATCGAGTACGTCCATAGATCGCCTTCGTAGAAGAAATCCGGCCAGGTGCCACGAATCAGGAAATTGGGATCGGCGAACGAGCCGTCCGGGTTGCGAGGGCGCAAAAATCCCTTGAAGCCTTCGCGGGTGAGGTCTTTATCCCACAAATTCTGCCAATTGTTGGCGCGCTTGGCAAAGATCTTTGCCTCTGCCGGATGATGGAGTCCGCATGCGACCTCCGCGATCGTAAAGTCGTCGTAGGCGTACTCGACAGTGCGCGAGCCCGAGCGCTCATCGGCAAGGGTCACAAAGCCCTTATTGTTGTAGTCCAGGATGCCGCCGCGTCCTTCTTTGTGAGCGTTCGCGGGAGGCACGGAGGCATCTTTCAGCATTGCCTGAAATGCAGTTTCGTAGTCGATGCCTCGCAGTCCTTTCACAAATGCATCCGCTACCATCACGTTTGCATTCGAGCCCCCCTGGGTACGTCCGTTGTCGTTGCCGCTGCGGGCATCCGGCATGTAGCCCGTGTGTCGATAGATGTCGATCAGCGAACGGATGAGGTCACGCTCGCGATCGGGAGCGATGAGGGTGAGCAGCGGCGCGGAGCTGCGATAGGTGTCCCAGATCGCATAGTAGTCGTCGTAGTAGGGGTGGTCGGGGTACGATGTCGGCCAGTACGGATTCTCACCTGTGCGGTCGGCGGGCATGAGCATGATGTGGTACATCGCGGTGTAGACCTGCGTGCGTTTGGAGGCATTCTCGCCGCTGACTTCGATCCTGGAAAGCGCCTTGTTCCACTCGGCAACGGACGCAGAGCGAGCGGCTGCGAAGCTCCAGGCGGGGGCCTCCTCAGCGATATTGCTGCGGGCCTGCGCAGTACCGATGAAGGAGATGCCCACCTTCGTGTTAACGACTTGCCTGGCACGCGCGGTGAAGTCGAAGCTGGCGCCAAGCGGTTGATCGCTCTGGACGCTCGCCGTTCGCTCACTGGAGAGGCCGGCCGCCGTCCAGGTCCGCGTCTGCCGAGCCGGTATATCGAGCAGCATGTCGAAGTAAACCTTGTACTCGCCGCCCTTGTTCCATCCGCCGGCATAGCGGCCGACGCCTTCGACTTCACGCTCCGAGACGAAGTGCACTTCGCCTCCAAGAAAGCGCTGCGACTCGGAACCCGGCCCCTTGTCCAGACAGCGCGCTATGTTCACTGTCAGATGAGCCGGTCCCGCGGAGAGGAAGGTGTAGCGGTGAATGCCAACGCGACGCGTGGAGGTCAGTTCGACGCGTGTGTTGTAGCGGGTGAGCGTGGCGGCATAGTAACCGGGATGATTCACCTCATCCGTGCGAGGAGATTTGATGTCTTCTAGGTCGAGCGGGCCAGTGACGGGTGCAACGAGAATATTGCCGTACTTGCCGGAGGCGCCCGAGAGATGCAGGTGCGAAAAACCAAGGATAACGCCACCGCTCACATACCCGAACCCGGAGTCGCGTCCGTCGAAGTTCTGCATGTCGGGCCCCAGCTTGACCATGCCGAAGGGCACCGCTGCCCCCACGAAGGTGTTGCCACCCCAGTCCACGCCCAGAAATGGATAGACATCATCCGCATGGTGGGTGACGGCCGGCTTCGCTGTCTGTGCGATGAGGCCGCTTACGATGCAGACGAAAAAAGCGAACATCAGAAAGTGAAGGCGATGGAGCACAAGGGATCTCCGAGAGGCTTGACAAGAAATGCCGGAGACTCGAAGAACTGATGGACTCCGGCAGTGGCGCGATAGCAATCCTAAAACGAGTAGCGAAGGCTGGCCTGCATCGAGCGCTGGCCGTTCTTGCTGGTGACTTTGCCGAAGGTGGGACTGCTGGTATTGCCATAGATCGCCTGGTCAACGTAGGTCGAGTCCGGTGCATTCCAGTTGGGATGGTTGGGAAAATCGAAGGCATCGAATCGGAAGATCAGCGATTGCGTCTCGACGATCGGAAACCGTTTCTGCAGCGATGCGTTGAAGTACTCCTGTCCGGGCGCTCGCAGGATGTTGCGGTTCAGCTGGTTGGTAAAGGTACCGGGCGGCGGCGTGGTAAAGATCTGTGAGCCGTCGGGGTTGGTGATATTGAACCATGAGTTGCTGTCGATATTTGAGTTGGAGAACTTGCGTCTGCCGCTCAGATGGGCGCCGGGAGTGATCTGGAGCAGCTGGGGGCCGCTTCCGGCGCCGACGCCGGCGATGTCCTGTGTCGTGGCAACAGAAAAGGGAGCGCCCGCCTGGAACTGGTAGGCCTGCGTCAACTGCCACCCGCCCAAGGCTTCCCTGAGCAGGCGGTTGTCACTGCTGAACGGAATCTCGTAGACGGAGTTGATCGCCATCACATTGCGAACGTCATAATCTGCCGGTCCACAAATCGCCTTGGAATCGAATGTGTTCGGGATGACGGACTTCTGGAATGAATCGCAGTCCCGCGATGAGGCGAAGGTATACGCAACACTTAGGCTGAACCCGTGTGAGAAGCGGCGGTTCACGTCCACCTGCAGTCCTTGATAAAAGGCGGTGTCACCCTGCTGCACCAGGTTGATCGCTCCGTATCCGAGATAGGGGCGCAACGCATTCGCGTTGATGCCTTTATTGGCGGGGTTTGTCAGCGTTCCCGGCTGTAGCTGATTGGCGTTGGCAGCGTATTGCTGGTGCAAAGCGTGGCGGCCTACGTAGGAGATTTCGGCAACGGTCCCGAATCCAAGATCGCGCTCGACCGAAGCATTCCAGATGTAAGCCTCCGGTTGTGGAGAGCCTCTATCGATCTGTCCCGAGAGCGTTGGGTAGGAGCCGTTTGTGCCCGCGCCGGGATTATCGACTGTACCGCTGGAGAGCGAAGCGACCTGCTGCAGCGGTGGAATGCCGCCGGCGAAGACGAAGTCCGAGACGCCCTGCCGGTTGACATAGCGGCCGAAGCCGGTGCGCAGGACCGTTTTTTGATTCAACGAATAAGCAACGCCCAGGCGCGGTTGAAAGAGATATTTCTGCACATGAATGTAGCCGCGTGGCAGATTGTGAAAGAGATCGCTGTATTGGCCTGAAGCGGCTGCGGCGACATGTTGGGCGGCATTCGATGTAAAGCCGTTGCCCCACAGCACCGTGCCGTTCAGCGGATCGCCAGAACCGGCGACGGGATTGCCCGTCTTTGGATTCACCTGCACGGCATTTGCAGGATTATAGAAGGCCGGATCGAAGCTACCGGCGTTGTTATAGAGGCTGTAATACGGGTGAACGGAAGAGTAGCGCACTCCATATTCGAGGTGAAGCTTGGGTGTGACCTTCCAGGAGTCCTGGACAAAAAGTTCGTAGAGGTTTCCGCGATAGGGCGTCTCGTCACGCGCGCCTACCTCGGCATAGGTGTAGTAGTTGCCGAGCACGGCGTCGGCCAGGTCGTAGCCGGAGGTGTTGGGATTGCTGGTCGAAAAGTCGAACTGACCGTTCTGGTTGTTGGTCTGACCCGAGGCTGAGGCAGAAAAAGCAATCTGGTCGCGATCGTTCTCGCCGGAGCGCTCAAACAACGCGCCGGCGCGCAGGGTGTGGTTGCCGATCAAGCGGGTGAACGTGTCCGCGTAGTCGAAGATCTCCCCCTGTGAATGCGATGGATACGTACTGCCATCCATCGTGGTGATGCTGGACGTCGTCAGGAACGATACGGTCGGTATCTTGTTTGGCAGATCCTTGGTGCCGGGAAAGAGAAACGGGTAGTTCACGCCGTAGGTGGCACGAGAATAAGCCGGTCCGTGACCGTTATAGGCGGTGTCCGAGGTATCGATGGAAAGCCGCGCCACATCGTGGCTGGCGGTGATGAGGACCTCATTGGTCATATTCGCGTTGAAGGTGCGGACCCAGTCGATGGAACCCGTCTGGTTGGGGCGATCATACAACCGCGGGACGTTATCGAAGGCGGCGGAGAACGGATTGTCTTCGTGGTAATTGAAGTGCGTGAGGCGAAAGCGGATGTAGTCCTTGTCGTCAGGTACGATGTCCAGATTTCCGCTGTCGATCTGCTGGTTCGCCGGGTACTTTGCAATCTGCAGCAGGTTCGCCGTACCCACCTGAAAATTCGGCGTCGGACTCGGGTAGATCGAGAGCAGCCCCACACCGTTGGGGCTCAGCCGGTTCTTCGGAATGATGTTCCCGGCAAAACAGCCGCCGCCAATGCCGGTCTGTGCATTGCACGGCTCGGTGGACTGCGGATCGTGGATGTAGAGGTTATTGGCGGGGTTGGTCTGATGGATGAGGGAGCTGAAGTCGCCGGTGCGGAAGGCCGGGTTAGGCACGGTGACGGGATTGTCGACAGTTTGCGGATAGCGGACAAAGGCTTCGGAGTAAAGAAAGAAGACCTTCCCTTTGGGAAGAACATGCGGGATGTAGAGCGGACCACTGACGCTGCCGCCGAACTGGTTGTAAGTGAATGGAGCAACGTAGTTGGTCTTGAGGATCCTCGGATAATCGGGATTACTGTTGTTCACGGTGTTGTGGTTGCGGACCCAGCTATTGGCATTCAGCACGGGATTCTGCAGGTACTCGTATAGACTTCCATGGAACTTGTCGGTCCCACTCTTGGTGATGATGCGGATCTGGCCGCCGATTGAGCGGCCGTATTCCGGCGCGTAGTTGGCGGTGAGAACCTGGACCTCCTGAACGTTTTCCAGGTCGACAACGCCGATGGAATCACCGCTGGCACGGACGCGCACAGCCACAGCGCCATCGTAAGTGATCAGGTTGTCTCGTTCCCGGCCACCGTTGATATTGATACCCCCCAGGCCGGTGCTGAAGTTGAAGCTGGAAAGGTTGCTGCCGGTGCCGGAGGCGTTTGCAGTGGTGGGGCTCCCCGGGCCGGAGGTGACGCCGGCCTTGGTGAGCGCAACATAGATAGGGTTGCGGCCGTTCACTGGCAGACTATCGATCTGCTTGCCGGTGACCACGCGTCCGATGGTCGCACTGTCGGCCTGAAGAGTGGTCTCCGAGCCCTGCACCGTAACGCTCTCGGTAGAGCCGACGACGAGGTGCAGGTTCTCGGTGGTAGGGATGGATGGCGCCAGACTGTTGCCGGTGGAGGTGAGCTTCTGGAAGCCGGCGCCCTCAACGACGATGGTGTAACGGCCAGGGGCAAGTCCCGAGACAGTGTAGAAGCCCGAGCGGTTGGTCGCCGTTTTATGCACAGCACCCGTCGCTTCGCTCGTGATCGTGACCCCCGCGGAGGAAACGACAGCACCCGTAGGGTCGGTGATGGTGCCGGAGATGGAAGCGAGGTCGGACTGGGCGCACGCTACCGCCGGCAGAAGCCCGAGAAGAACGGGAGTGAAGAGCCTGAGACGGGAGCGCACACTCCTGAAAAACACATCCTGGGCGCAGCGGCAAAGAAGTTGAAACATGCATATCTCCGGGAAGCTGGCGGCGGCGGTCGTGCTCGATAACCAGCATCGTGGAGCCGACATCCGCACAAATGTGTCCTGAGTATTGCGAGCGACGCGGGCCGAGAGTAGGTGTTTCAACGGTGTATGAAACCGTGTAAAGCCGATCATGCTCAGCTGCAAGTACCGTGTTTTCAGACGGAACAAGGAAGATGAATATTGCGCTTTACACGCTCCTGCGCGAACGGATCACCCGCCGATTTATCGGAATGTAACGCGCGGACCGGAAAGACCACCGTCTCTATCGACCCGCCACGCGGACGCTCAAGAGTCGCTGCTGAGACGAGTTGGC